>NZ_CP199855.1:0-4800000 GCF_052698165.1 Achromobacter sp. CF-sbj1-Ac2-l
ATGAAAGAATTCTGGCAGACCTGCGTCAGTCGTCTTGAGCAGGAACTCCCCCCCCAACAAATCAGCGCGTGGATACGACCGCTGGTCCCGCTTGCGTATGACGAAACGCAGGCGGTGCTGCGCGTTGCCGCCCCCAACCGGTTCAAGCTGGACTGGGTGCGCAAGAACTTCTCCCACCAGATCGAAGCGTTGGCCGCGGAGTGGTTCGAGCGTCCGGTACAGGTCCTGTTCGAATTGCCCACGCAAGGCGCCACCCCGCGCATGCCGGTGGCGCCGGTGCGCGCGCAGCCGCCCGTGCAGACCGCGCCTTCGGCCGCCTCGCCCCTGGGCGGCGCGCCACCGCCAGGCATGCCGGCGCAGCCCGCCGCGCCCGCCCCCGTCGCGACCACCGCGGCGGCCGCGGCCGTGAACGCGGACGCCGCCAACATCGTGTACGAGCGCTCGCGCCTGAACACCGACCTGACGTTCGAGAACTTCGTGACGGGTAAGGCCAACCAGTTGGCGCGCGCCGCCGCGCTGCAGGTGGCCGAGAACCCGGGCACGTCGTACAACCCGCTGTTCCTGTACGGCGGCGTGGGCCTGGGCAAGACCCACCTGATCCACGCCATCGGCAACGCCATGGTGGCGGCGGGCACCGGGGTGCGCGTGCGCTACGTGCATGCCGACCAGTACGTGTCCGACGTGGTCAAGGCGTACCAGCGCAAGGCGTTCGATGACTTCAAGCGCTACTACCATTCGCTCGACCTGCTGCTGATCGACGATATCCAGTTCTTCTCCGGCAAGAACCGCACGCAGGAAGAATTCTTCTATGCGTTCGAAGCGATGGTGGCGCAGCGCAAGCAGATCATCATCACCAGCGATACCTATCCGAAGGAACTGTCGGGCATCGACAGCCGCCTGATCTCGCGCTTCGATTCCGGCCTGACGGTCGCGATCGAGCCGCCCGAACTCGAAATGCGCGTGGCGATCCTGCTGCGCAAGGCCGAGTCCGAGGGCGTGCCGATGCCCGAGGAAGTGGCGTTCTTCATCGCCAAGCACCTGCGCAGCAACGTGCGCGAACTCGAAGGCGCGTTGCGCAAGGTGCTGGCCTACGCCCGCTTCCATGGCCGCGACGTGCTCACCGTGGACGTCTGCAAGGAAGCCTTGAAGGATCTGCTGTCCGTGTCCAACGGCCAGATCACCGTCGAGAACATCCAGAAGACGGTGGCGGATTTCTACAAGATCAAGGTGGCCGACATGTATTCGAAACGCCGGCCGGCCAATATCGCTTTGCCGCGCCAGGTCGCCATGTACCTGGCCAAGGAGCTGACCCAGAAAAGCCTGCCGGAAATCGGCGATCTGTTCGGTGGCCGTGACCACACCACCGTGCTGCACGCCGTACGCAAGATTTCCGACGCCCGCGCCAAGCAAGCGGAGCTCAACCATACCCTGCACGTGTTGGAACAAACTCTAAAAGGATGACCATGCAACTCGTACAAACCACACGCGATGCATTGCTGAAACCGCTGTCGACCGTGGCGGGCATCGTCGAAAGACGCCATACCCTGCCCATCCTGGCGAACATCCTGATGCGCAAGGAAGGCAACAAGGTTGCCTTCATTGCGACCGACCTGGAAGTGCAGATCACCACGCACGCCGACTTCGGCGTGGGTCACGACAACGAGTCCACCACGGTGGCGGCGCGCAAGCTGCTGGACATCCTGAAAGCCCTGCCGGACACCGGCGACGTGCGCCTGGCGCTGGCCAGCAACAAGCTGTCGGTGCAGTCGGCCAAGAGCCGCTTCGCGCTGCAGACGCTGGCCGCCAGCGAATTCCCCACCGTGGCCCAGCCCGAGCAGTGGGACGTGTCGCTGACCATGCCGCAACGCACGCTGCGCCACCTGTTCAACATGGTGCACTTCGCCATGGCGCAACAGGACATCCGCTACTACCTGAACGGCATGCTGCTGGTGTTCGAACCGGGCCGCGTGCGCGCGGTCGCCACCGACGGCCACCGCCTGGCGCACTGCTCCACCGAAGCCGACGGCATCAGCGAGCGCCACGAAGTGATCGTGCCGCGCAAGACCGTGCTGGAAATGCAGCGCCTGCTGGAAGACTCCGACGAACCCGTCTCGATCGACGTGGCGCCGGGCCAGATCCGTTTCCGCTTCGGCGACGTCGAGCTGGTGTCCAAGCTGGTCGAAGGCAAGTTCCCCGACTTCACCCGCGTCATCCCGACCAACTACACGCGCCACTTCCTGGTGGGCCGCGAAGCCCTGCAGGGCAGCCTGCAGCGCGCCGCCATCCTGACCACCGACAAGTTCAAGGGCGTGCGCCTGCAACTGGCGCAGAACCAGATGAAGATTTCTTCTTCCAACGCCGAGCAGGAAGAGGCGCAGGAAGAAATCGACATCGACTACGGCCACGAGCCGCTGGACGTGGGCTTCAACGTCGGCTACCTGCTCGACGTGCTGTCCAACGTCAAGGTGGACAACATCCAGTGGTCGGTCATGCCCGATGCCAACGCGTCGGCGCTCATCACCCTGCCCGAAGACGACCAGTTCAAGTACGTCGTCATGCCCATGCGGATCTGAGTCCGCGCAACTGTGGGTTTGTGCCGCCCGCGGGCCCGATGGCCCGCCGGCGGTCCGGCCGCCAGGCCGTTCTTTAAAGCGTTATCGATACAGACATGTCAGATCAGCAGAACACCACTCCCGAGAACGGCGGCTACGGCGCCGACTCGATCAAGATGCTCAAGGGGCTGGAGGCCGTGCGCAAGCGCCCCGGCATGTACATCGGCGACACATCGGACGGCACCGGTCTGCACCACATGGTGTTCGAAGTCGTCGACAACGCCATTGACGAAGCGCTGGCCGGCTATTGCGACGACATCGTCGTCACCATCCACACCGACAACTCGATCTCGGTCACCGACAACGGCCGCGGCATTCCCACGGATATCCACAAGGACGACGAATTCCACCGCAGCGCAGCGGAAATCGTCATGACCGAACTGCACGCGGGCGGCAAGTTCGACCAGAACTCGTACAAGGTGTCCGGCGGCCTGCACGGCGTGGGCGTGTCGTGCGTGAACGCGCTGTCCGAGTGGCTGCGCCTGACCATCCGCCGCAACGGCGAAGTGCACCAGATGGAATTCCGCCAGGGCGAGCGCGTCGCGCCCCTGGCCGTGACCGGCACGACCGACAAGCGCGGCACCGAAGTGCGCTTCCTGGCCGACCCAATCATCTTCACCAACGTCGAATACCACTACGAGATCCTCTCCAAGCGCCTGCGCGAGCTCTCGTTCCTGAACAACGGCGTCAAGATCCGCCTGATCGACCAGCGCCAGGGCAAGGAAGAGAACTTCGCCTTCTCCGGCGGCGTGAAGGGCTTTGTCGAATACATCAACCGCGCCAAGACGGTGCTGCACCCGAACGTGTTCTCGGTCACCACCGAGTCCACCGCCGGCGGCGTGCCGGTGGGCGTGGAAGTGGCGATGCAGTGGAACGACAGCTACAGCGAAAGCGTGCTGTGCTTCACCAACAACATCCCGCAACGCGACGGCGGCTCGCACCTGACCGGCCTGCGCGCGGCGATGACCCGCATCATCAACAAGTACATCACCGACAACGAACTGGCCAAGAAGGCCAAGGTCGAGACCTCCGGCGACGACATGCGCGAAGGCCTGGCCTGCGTGCTGTCGGTGAAGGTGCCCGAGCCCAAGTTCAGCAGCCAGACCAAGGACAAGCTGGTCTCGAGCGAAGTGCGTCCGGCGGTCGAAGAAGCCGTGGCCCGCACGCTGGAAACCTGGCTGCTGGAGCATCCGAACGACGCCAAGGCCCTGTGCGGCAAGATCGTCGAAGCCGCCCGCGCGCGCGAAGCGGCCCGCAAGGCGCGCGAAATGACGCGCCGCAAGAGCGTGCTGGAAGGCGCCGGCCTGCCCGGCAAGCTGGCCGACTGCCAGGAGAAAGACCCGGCGCTGTGCGAGCTGTACATCGTCGAGGGCGACTCGGCAGGCGGCTCGGCCAAGCAGGGCCGCGACCGCAAGTTCCAGGCCATCCTGCCGCTGCGCGGCAAGGTGCTGAACGTCGAGAAGGCGCGCTTTGACCGCCTGATCGCCAGCGAGCAGATCGCCACGCTGATCACCGCGCTGGGCACCAGCATCGGCCCGGACTTCAACGTCGACAAGCTGCGCTACCACCGCCTGATCATCATGACCGACGCGGACGTGGACGGCGCGCACATCCGCACGCTGCTGCTGACGCTGCTGTACCGCCAGATGCCCGAGCTGGTGCAGCGCGGTTATGTGTACATCGCCCAGCCGCCGCTCTACAAGGTCAAGGTCGGCCGCGAAGAGCGCTACCTGAAGGATGACCAGGAAGAAGCGCAGTTCATGCTGCAACTGGCCCTGAAGGATGCCGAGATCATCGCGGGCGGCAACATCATCCGCGGCGATGAGCTCAACGAACTGGCGCGCCAGTACGTGGCCGCCGACGGCGTCATCGCGCGCCTGTCGCGCGTGTTCGACGTGGCCGCACTGTCGGCCATGGCCGAGGGCGTCGAGATCAACCTGGACACGGCCGAGGCCGCCGCCGATTCGGCCAAGCGCCTGGCCGATGCCATGCGCGATCCGATCAGCGGCAATGGCGTCGAAGTCGTGCCCGAATTCGACGCGGCCACCGAACGCCATCGCCTGTCGATCCAGCGCATGCATCACGGCAACGTGCGCGTCAGCATCATCGACGCCGACTTCATTGGCGGTTCGGATTACGCCATCCTGTCCAAGGCCGCCAAGAGCTTCTCCGGCAAGGTCGGCCCGCAGTCGCTGGTCGCCCGTGGCGAAGGCGACAAGCGCAAGGAGCAAAGCGTCTCCGACTTCCGCGAGGCCATGCAGTGGCTGCGCAGCGAAGCCGAACGCGGCATCTCCAAGCAGCGCTACAAGGGCCTGGGCGAAATGAACCCCGATCAGTTGTGGGAAACCACCATGGACCCGAAGGTGCGCCGCCTGCTGCGCGTGCAGATCGAGGACGCCATCGCGGCCGACGAGGTCTTCACCACGCTGATGGGCGACGACGTCGAGCCGCGCCGCAACTTCATCGAGGCGCATGCGCTGTCGGCGGGGAATATCGACGTTTGATCGGCAGGGTTGCCCGCAAGCCCGACGGGGCTTCGCGGCGTGCATGAAAAAGGGGCTGCCTTGCGCAGCCCCTTTTTTATTTGCCGGCGCCTTTGCATGGGGCGCCAGCCCGGCCCGTTGCCTAGCCCTGCACGTCACTCGCCCAAGGTTCCGCCGTCAATCGTTCCGCCAGGTATTCGATCAGCGCCTGCACCCGCGCCGGCCGCCGGCGGCCTGGCGGCGTGACGATGTGCAGCGCGATCGGGTCGACCTGCCAGTCGTCCATGGCGGTTTCCAGCGCGCCCGATTGCAGGTCTTCCCAGGCCAGGAATTCCGGTTGCAGCGCCAGGCCCAGGCCGGCCTGCAGCGCGGGTGACAGGGCTTCTGCGTTGTTGACGTTCAACTGCACCGGCAGCGACTGCGAGAACTCGCCGTGCTTGTCGTGGCGGAAACGCCAGCTCGAGCCGTTGCGCGCGTACATGTATTGCAGCGCGGTGTGCTGCGCCAGGTCGCGCGGATGCTTGGGCTTGCCGGCGCGCTTGAAATAGCTGGGCGCGCCCACCAGCAGGATGCGCACCGAGCACAGCCGCCGCGCCAGCAGCGTCGAGTCCACCAGGTTGGAGATGCGCAGGGCCAGGTCGAAGCGTTCGGACACCAGATCCGACTGCTTGTCGTTGAATTCGATCTCCAGGTCCACGTCGGGATGTGCCTGCATGAAGGGCGGCAGCATCGGCGCCAGGTGCGTGACGCCGAAGGACATGGGCGCGGCCAGGCGGATCTTGCCGCGCAGGCTGGTGGATTTCTCGGTGACCTCGGCCTCGACCGCCTCGCCCTCTTCCAGGATGCGCGCGGCGCGCTCCAGCGCCGCATAGCCGGACTCCGTCAACGACATGCTGCGCGAGGTGCGGTGGAACAGCATGGTCTTCATCTTGGTCTCCAGACGCGTGATGGTCTTGGACACCGTGGCCTGGGACAGGGACAGTTCGGCCGCCGCCTTGGCGAACGAGCCCGTGTCGGCGACCTTGGCGAAGATCGCCCAGCCTTCCAGATCCGGCAGTTTGTTCATGATGATTCTCGCAAAGAAAGTGGCGTCGATGATAGCGGCTGGCTATGTGACGAACAAGAACGCCCGGGGAAGGCCGGGCCGGAAACACCCGGGTCATGGGGATCATGCAAAAAATGGAAAGGATGCAATTCCCGGTTGCGGATTCTCAGGCGAAGGGCGGATCCCTAATATGCCCATACCGACAGACGACGTGAACGAAACCCCTCAAGCGGCATTCGGACACGACGGCAGCGGGGCAGGCCGGAACGGTTTGCGCAGTGCCCGAATTCACCTAGCCGCATTTCCTTGAACGATTCCTTGAAAGAGAGAGCCACCATGTCCGCCAACAAATACCTCGAAGTCCTGACCCCGCAAAACAGCCAGATCATCTTCATCGATCAGCAGCCGCAGATGGCTTTCGGCGTGCAGTCGATCGATCGCCAGACGCTCAAGAACAACGTGGTGGGCCTGGCCAAGGCCGCGCGCACCTTCAACATCCCGACCACCATCACCACCGTGGAAACCGACGGCTTCTCGGGCAACACCTTTCCCGAACTGCTGGCCGTGTTCCCCGAGAACAAGATCCTGGAACGCACCTCGATGAACTCGTGGGACGACCAGAACGTGCGCGATGCGCTGGCCGCCAACGGCCGCAAGAAGATCGTCGTGGCCGGCCTGTGGACCGAAGTGTGCAACACCACCTTCGCCCTGTGCGCCATGCTGGAAGGCGACTACGAGATCTACATGGTGGCCGACGCCTCGGGCGGCACCTCGGCCGACGCGCACAAGTACGCGATGGACCGCATGATCCAGGCCGGCGTGGTGCCGGTGACCTGGCAGCAGGTGATGCTGGAATGGCAGCGCGACTGGGCCCGCAAGGAGACCTATGACGCCGTGACCGGCATCGCCAAGGAACACTCGGGCGCCTACGGCATGGGCATCGACTACGCCGTCACCCATGTGCACAAGCTGGCCGAGCGCGTGACGCACGGCGAACGCATCGGCCCCAACCCGGCCAAGTAAGCCGCGTGCCGGGCCGGCGGCGGTAGCGCCCCGGCCGGCCCGGCGTGATTCTCTTTCGAACACGGCAGGCGGCATGATGAACGCCCCTGGCGACCCCGAGCGATCCAGGAGCGTTCCATGCCGAACAACCCCCCCCATTCCCCGGGCAGCGGCTTCGCGCCGCTGCGCCAACCCGTCTTCGCCGTACTGTGGGCGGCCGCGGTGCTGGGCAACGTCGGCAGCTTCATGCGCGACGTCGCCAGCTCCTGGCTGGTGACCGATCTGTCGGCCAGCCCGGCGGCGGTGGCGCTGATCCAGACGGCGGCGACGCTGCCGATCTTCCTGCTGGCGATTCCGGCCGGCGTGCTGTCGGACATCCTCGACCGCCGGCGTTTCCTGATCTTCGTGCAGTTGCTGCTGGCATCGGTCAGCGGCACGTTGCTGCTGCTGTCGCACTTTGGCGCGTTGACGGTGGACTACCTGATCGCCCTGACGTTCGTCGGCGGCATCGGCGCGGCGCTGATGGGCCCGACGTGGCAGTCGATCGTGCCGGAGCTGGTGCCGCGCGAGGACCTCAAGGGCGCCGTGGCGCTCAATTCCCTGGGCATCAACATCGCGCGCGCCATCGGTCCGGCGGCGGGCGGCCTGATCCTGGCCAGCTTCGGCGCGGCGGTGACCTACGGCATGGACGTCTTGAGCTATGTGTTCGTGATCGCGGCCCTGCTGTGGTGGAAGCGGCCGGCCAAGGTCGATAGCGCCCTGTCGGAGAATTTCTTCGGCGCGTTCCGTGCCGGCCTGCGCTACACGCGGGCCAGCAAGGAACTGCATCGCGTGCTGCTTCGCGCCGCCGTGTTCTTCCTGTTCGCCAGCGCGGTCTGGGCCCTGCTGCCGCTGGTGGCGCGGCAGATGCTGGGCGGCTCCTCGGGCTTCTATGGCGTGCTGCTGGGCGCCGTGGGCGCGGGGGCCATCATCGGCGCGCTGGTCATGCCCAAGCTGGGCGCCAAGCTCAATGCGGACGGCCTGGTGCTGCTGGCCTCGGTCGTCAGCGCGGTGGTGATGGGCGTGCTGGTGTTCGCGCCGCCCAAGTGGCTGGCGGTGCTGATGCTGGTGCTGCTGGGCATGGGCTGGATTACCGCGTTGACCACGTTCAATGGCGTGGCCCAGGCGATTCTGCCCAACTGGGTGCGGGGCCGCGGCCTGGCGGTGTACCTGATGGTGTTCAACGGCGCGATGGCGGCGGGCAGCCTGGGCTGGGGCCTGGTGGCGCGGGAGATCGGCGTGCCGTATGCGCTGGTGGTGAGCGCGGTCGGCCTGGTGGCCGTGGCGCTGCTGTTCCACCGGGTGCGGCTGCCGGTGGGCGAGGCCGACCTGCAGGCGTCGAACCACTGGCCCGAGCCGCTGGTGTCCGCGCCGGTGGCCAATGACCGCGGTCCGGTGCTGATCCAGGTCGAGTATCGCGTTCGGCAGGAGGATCGTCCCGCCTTCCTGGAGGCGATGCAGCGCCTGTCGCAGGAGCGGCTGCGCGACGGCGCCTACGCCTGGGGCGTGGTCGAGCACACGGGCGATCCGGAGCGCGTGATGGAGTGGTTCTTCGTGGAGTCGTGGGCCGAGCATCTGCGCCAGCATCATCGCGTCTCGCACGCCGATGCCGACCTGCAGGCCGAGGCGCTGCGCTTCCATATCGGCCCCCACAAGCCCGAAGTGCATCACTTCCTGGCGTTGAAACGCTGACCGCATCGCGCGGCACCCATTCCCCCGACCTGGAGTCTCGTCATGATCGAGCGCCGTCCCCTTACCACCCTGGGCCATGCCCGCCGCGGCTGGCTCGACGTGAAGCATCATTTCTCCTTTGCCAACTACCAGGATCCCGCGCGCATGCGCTGGGGGGCGCTACGCGCCTGGAACGACGAGACCATCGCGCCAGGCGCGGGCTTTGAACCGTTGCTGCACACGGATGTGGAAATCATTACCTGCGTGCGCGAAGGCGCGCTGACGCACGAGGATGACCTGGGCAACCGCGGCCGCACGCGTGCCGGCGACGTGCAGGTCATGAGCGCCGGCAGCGGCGTGACGCACGCCGAATTCAATATGGAAGGCGGCCCCGCGCGGGTGTTCCAGATCTGGCTGGAGCCGGACCGCCGCGGCGTGCCGCCTAGCTGGGGCCGCAAGTCGTTCGCCCGCGAGGCCTGCAACGGCCGCTTCGTCACGCTGGCCAGCGGCATCGAGGGTGACGACGACGCCCTGCCGATCCGCAGCGACGCGCGGCTGCTGGCCGTGGCGCTCAAGGCCGGCGAAGCCGCCACGTATCGCTTTGCGCACGGACGGCGCCGTGGCTACCTGGTGTCTTCCAAGGGACGGCTGACCGTCAACGATGTCGAGATCGGCAGCGGCGACGGCGCCGCGATCCTGGACGAGACCGACGTGCGCATCACCGCGCTGGACGATGCCGAGCTGCTGTTGGCCGATACCCATGCATGACCCATCACACACACGAGGACGCACATGAAGATCTATCTACTTTCCCTGGGCGCCGGCCTGCTGGTCGGCGTGGTGTACAGCCTGCTGCAGGTGCGTTCGCCCGCGCCGCCGCTGGTGGCGCTGATCGGCCTGCTCGGCATCCTGGTCGGCGAGCAGATCGTGCCGGTGGGCAAGCAACTGCTCAACGGCACGGCGTTCGTTGCCGCCTGCGACAAGGAGAAGGCGGTCAGCCACGTATTCGGGCAACTGCCCGGCCGACAGGGGAAAGACAAGGACCATAGCTGATTCCCTTCCCGCACCAGAGGAGATAATCGTATGCCGACCCGCCGCGACCTTATCGGTGTTGCTTCCACGCTTGCTCTGAACAGCCTGTTGGGCGGATGTGCCACTGCCCGTTCCAAAGGAGAACCCCCCATGTCAAATGCCTCGAACGCCACTCCCGATGTCATCTTCCACAACGGCCGCATCACCACGCTGGACCGCGCCAAGCCGCTGGCCAGCGCCGTGGCCATCAAGGACGGCCGCTTCGTCGCCGTCGGCACCGACGCCGAGGTCATGGCGCTGGCCGGGCCCGGCACCCGGCGCGTCGACCTCAAGCAGCGAAGCGCCCTGCCCGGTCTGTTCGACAACCACACCCACGTGGTGCGTGGCGGCCTGAACTACAACATGGAACTGCGCTGGGACGGCGTGCGCTCGCTGGCCGACGCCATGGCGATGCTCAAGCGCCAGGTCGCCATCACGCCGGCGCCGCAATGGGTGCGGGTGGTGGGCGGTTTCACCGAGCACCAGTTCGCCGAAAAGCGCCTGCCCACGATCGAAGAAATCAACGCCATCGCGCCCGACACGCCGGTGTTCCTGCTGCACCTGTACGACCGCGCCCTGCTCAACGGCGCCGCGCTGCGCGCGGTGGGCTACACCAAGACCACGCCCAACCCGCCGGGCGGCGAGATCATCCGCGATGCGCAGGGCAACCCCACCGGGCTGCTGCTGGCCAAGCCGAATGCGACCATCCTGTATGCGACCCTGGCGAAGGGCCCCAAGCTGCCGTTCGACTACCAGGTCAATTCCACGCGCCATTTCATGCGCGAGCTGAACCGCCTGGGCGTGACCGGCGTGATCGACGCGGGCGGCGGCTTCCAGAACTATCCCGACGACTACGCCGTGATCCAGAAGCTGGCCGACGAGGGCCAGATGACGGTGCGGCTGGCCTACAACCTGTTCACGCAGAAGCCCAAGCAGGAAAAGGAAGACTTCCTCAAGTGGACTTCGAGCGTGAAGTACAAGCAGGGCACCGACTACTTCCGCCACAACGGCGCCGGCGAGATGCTGGTGTTCTCGGCCGCCGACTTCGAGGACTTCCGCGTCGAGCGCCCGGACATGCCGCCCGAGATGGAAGGCGAGCTGGAGGAAGTGGTGCGCGTGCTGGTGCAGAACAAGTGGCCGTGGCGGCTGCATGCCACCTATGACGAGACCATTTCGCGCGCGCTGGACGTGTTCGAGAAGGTCAACCAGGACACGCCGCTGACCGGCCTGAACTGGTTCTTCGACCATGCCGAGACCATTTCCGACAAGTCGATCGATCGCATCGCCGCGCTGGGCGGCGGCATCGCCGTGCAGCACCGCATGGCCTACCAGGGCGAGTATTTCATCGAGCGCTACGGCGCGGTCGCGGCCGAGGCCACGCCGCCCATTGCCAAGATGCTGGATCGCGGCGTGAAGGTCTCGGCCGGCACCGACGCCACCCGGGTCGCGTCCTATAACCCGTGGGTGTCGCTGTCGTGGATGGTGACGGGCAAGACCGTGGGCGGCACCCGCCTCTACCCGGCGCGCAACTGCCTGGACCGCGAGACCGCGCTGCGCATGTGGACCGAGAACGTGGCCTGGTTCGCCAACGAGGAAGGCAAGCGCGGCCGCATCCAGCCGGGCCAGTTGGCCGACTTCATCGTGCCGAGCAAGGATTACTTCCGGTGTAGCGAGGACGAGATCTCGTTCCTGACCTCGGACCTGACGGTGGTCGGCGGCCGCGTGGTCTACGGCGCGGGCGAATTCGGGGCCGAGGACGACAACGCGCTGCCGCCGGCCATGCCGGACTGGTCGCCCACGCGCCTGTTCGGCGGCTATGCCGCCTGGGGCGACCCCGACGGCGCCGGCCGCAATTCGCTGGGCTATCGCAACATGGCGGCCTGCGCGTGCGCCAGCAACTGCGGACTGCACGGGCATGACCATGCCAAGGCCTGGGCCTCGAACGCGCCCAGTTCCGACCTCCAGGGCTTCTTCGGCGCCCTGGGTTGTTCCTGCTGGGCTGTCTGAGGGGGCCGGCCATGAACGCGACCTTTCAATGGGAGCGGCGGCTGGCCAGCCTGGCCCGGCCGCTGTTCGGCTCCTCCGCCGTGCGGTTCCTGGCCTACCTGGGCCTGTGCGCCGCGTACCTGCAGGGCGGGCTGGTCAAGCTGACCGACTTTCCCGGCGCGCTGGCGGAGATGGCGCATTTCGGGCTGGCGCCCGGACCGTTGTTCGCGGTGCTGGTGATCGCGCTGGAACTGACGGCCTCCGCCATGATCCTGAGCGGCCGCCTGCGCTGGCTTGGGGCGCTGGCGCTGGCCGCCTTCACGCTGGTGGCCACGGGCATTGCGCTGCGCTATTGGGAAATGGCGCCCGGGCAGGAGCGCTTCATGGCCGCCAATGCGTTCTATGAGCATCTTGGGCTGGCGGGGGGATTGCTGCTGGTGGCGTGGCTGGATCTGCGCGAGCCGCGCCCGGAAGGCGCGACCGCCTGACGGCGGGCCGCCGTGGGCAAAAAAAGGCCCCGATTCCGTGGCCTTGTCGTTTCCAGGCGAGGGGCCGCTGCCCTCATCGCCCCGGCCGCGCCTTCAGGTCCGCCATTTCCTCCTGCATCAACTGGTGCGCATAGCGCGAGAACACGCTCACCAGCCGGGTACGGGTATGGTACGGCGGGTACAGCAGCGCCACCGTGACCGGCACCGCCGGGCTGAAGGGGCGGACCTCGACGCCGTTGGCCTCGTATTCCTCGCGCGCCGCCAGCGGGTTGATCAGCGCCACGCCCAGGCCGGCGCCGACCAGCGCGCATACCGACGAACCCAGCCCGGCCTCGGCCACCGTCTGGCGCTCGACCTTGGCGGCCTTGAAGACCGCGTCGATCTTCTCCCGCAGCGGCGTGGCGCTGGGGAAGGCGATGAAGGGCTCGCCGGCAAAGTCGGCGGGCTTGAGCTTTTTCAGCTTGGTCAGCCGGTGGCCCTTGGGCAGCACCGCCACGCAGTTCATGGTCAGCACCGGTTCGACCTGGATGCCCGGGCTGTCGCCCGACAGCATGGCCAGGCCGGTGTCGCAGAAGCCCGAGCTGATCCAGTTGTGCACGGCGCTGGCGTTGCCGGAGTGGATCGAGACCATGACGTCCGGGTATTCGGTCTTGAAGGCGGCCACGATGCGCGCCAGCAGGCCGCCGGCCAGGCGCGGCATGGCCGCCACGCTCAGGCGGCTGGCGCTGAACGAGCGGATGCTGGCCGCCGCCGATTCCAGGCCGGCCAGGCCGATGAAGGTCTTTTCAACCTCTTGAAAGAAGCGCGAGCCGTCCTGGGTGGGGGTCAGGCGGCTGCCGTTGCGGTCGAACAGGGGAAACTGGGTGATTGCTTCCAATTGCGCGATTAAGCGGCTAACGTGCGGCTGCGAGGTATGCACTCGGCGCGCCGCCGCAGTCATGGATCCGGTCATCATGACAGCACGGAAAGCCTCGATGTGTCGCAAGCCCATTCGTGTAATGGCCATATCAAATCCGTATAGAGGAATACCCGATTGGAACTGGATAAAACCATAACGCTAGTTGATACTTTTTGCCAGCCGCGGGGCTCATCGCGGGACGCGGCGGGTCGCATGCAATCCGGCACCGCTGTTCGTGAACATAAACATGCGCCGCTCGACCGGCGCCAAGGGAATACGATGAAAGCATTTGCCGCGATTTCGGTCGCCGCCGTCCTGTTCGGCAGCGCCGCCGCCCACGCCGAAGGCCCCAGCCGCCTGGACAAGATCCGCGACACCGGCGTGATCACCATCGGTCACCCCGAGACCTCGGTGCCGTTCGCCTACCTGGACGGCAACCAGAAGCCGATCGGCTATACCGTCGAAATCTGCCAGGAAATCGCCCAGCACATCAAGACCGCGCTGAAGCTGCCCAAGCTGGACGTGCGCTACAACCCGACCACGTCGGCCACGCGCATCCCGCTGCTGGCCAACGGCACCATCGACCTGGAATGCGGCAACACCACCAACAACCTCGAACGCCACAAGCTGGTGTCGTTCGCGCCCACCACGTTCGTGGCGCAGGTGGTGCTGGTGGCGCGCAAGGACGGCGGCGTCGATCCCAACAACCTGGCGTCGTTCCGCGGCAAGACCATCGCCGCGCAGGCCGGCGGCCAGACCTTCAAGCTGATCTCGCGCCTGAACGCCGAGGGCAACCTGGGCATCACCATGGCGCCCACCAAGGATACGGCGGAAACGCTGCTGATGGTGGAATCCGGACGCGCCGCCGGGTCGGCCAACGATGACGGCATCGCCTATGGCGTGGTGGCCTCGTCCAAGAACCCGGACGCCTTCGTGATCGGCACCAAGGGCCTGGAACTGGCGCCCTACGGCATCATGCAGCCCAAGGACGACCCGGCCTTCAAGAAAGTGGTGGACGAGGCCGTGCTGGACTTGATGAAGAGCGGCCGCGTCGCCGCGATCTACGACAAGTACTTCAACTCGCCGATCCCGCCCAAGCAGATCAACCTGAAGTACCCGATGAGCGACGCGCTCAAGCGCGCGCTGGCGCATCCGACCGACTCCGGCGACCCCAAGGCCTACGAGTAAGCCGGCCCGCCGCGGCGGCCCTGTCATGGGCGTCGCGGCGCCGCGCGACCCGGGGCGCCGCCCGCCGGCGCCCTCTTCTTTGGTTGTCCACAGGTCCTGAAGCATGAATTACAACTGGAACTGGAGCATCTTCCTGGAGATGTCGCCCGACGGCGTGCATACCTTCCTGGAGACGATCCTGATCGGCGTGGGCTGGACCCTGGCGCTGGCCCTGACGGCGTGGGTGTTCTCGCTGTTGCTGGGGTCGTGCCTGGGCGTGATGCGCACCGCCTCGTCGCGCCTGGCCAATGCCGTCGGCGCGACCTATGTCGAGATTTTCCGCAACGTGCCGCTGCTGGTGCAGATGTTCCTGTGGTACTTCGTGCTGCCCGAGCTGCTGCCGCACGCCTGGGGGCTGGCCATGAAGCAGATGCCGCAGCCCTGGGGGCAGTTCCTGCCGGCGGTGCTGTGCCTGGGCTTCTACGGTTCGGCGCGCGTGGCCGAGCAACTGCGCGCGGGCATCCAGTCGCTGCCGCGCGGCCAGTTCCAGGCGGGCACGGCGCTGGGGTTGACCGAGACGCAGGTGTACCGCTACATCATCCTGCCCGAGGCCTATCGCATCGTGCTGCCGCCCCTGACTTCGGAGTTCATGGGCACGATCAAGTATTCGTCGGTGGCGCTGACCATCGGCCTGCTGGAGCTGACCGGGCAGACCCGCTCGATGGCGGAGTTCAGCTTCCATATCTTCGAAGCCTTCACGGCCGCGACCGTGATCTACCTGATCCTGAACGGCATGGTGGTCCTGGGCATGCGCCTGCTTGAACGCCATGTGGCGGTTCCCGGCCTGATCGGCGCGGCGGCCAAGAACGGACGCTAGGAATCGACATGGGCAAATTCGATTTCGACGTCATCGGCAGCGCGCTGCCGTACCTGTTCCAGACCGGCATGACCTTCACGCTGACCCTGACGCTGCTGGCGGCGGTGATGGGGCTGGCGCTGGGCACGGTGCTGGCCATGATGCGGCTCTCGCGCTTCCGGATCCTGTCGGTGCCGGCGGGCATCTACGTGAACGTGATGCGTTCGGTGCCGCTGCTGCTGGTGATCTTCTGGTTCTACTTCCTGGTGCCCTACATCGCCGCCTGGATCGTGGGTTCGCCCACGCCGCTGCGGGTGGGGGCCTTCAATTCGGCGGTGGTGACCTTCACGCTGTTCGAGGCCGCGTACTTCTGCGAGATCATGCGCGCCGGCATCCAGTCGATCTCGCGCGGCCAGGTCTCGGCCAGCATGGCGCTGGGCCTGAACCACTGGCAGGGCATGCGCTACGTGATCCTGCCGCAGGCCATCCGCAACATGGTGCCGGCGCTGCTGACGCGGGTCATCATCCTGTTCCAGGACACTTCGCTGGTGTACGTGCTGTCTCTGACCGACTTCCTGGGCGCGGCGTCCAAGATCGGCCAGCGCGACGGCCGGCTGGTGGAACTCTATCTCTTCGTGGCGGTGGTGTATTTCGTGATCTGCTTCACGGCATCCCGTCTGGTCAAACGGCTGGAAAAGCGCGTGCGGGTGCTGCGCTAGGCGCCCAGGTTATCCACAGGTCCAACGATGCAACTCTCTTCGAAACCCCCGATGATCGAGATCAAGCAGGTCAGCAAGTGGTATGGCGACTTCCAGGTGCTGGATGACTGCTCCACCACCGTTGGCCGGGGCGAGGTCGTGGTGGTGTGCGGTCCGTCAGGCTCGGGCAAATCGACCTTGATCAAGACCGTCAACGCGCTCGAACCCTTCCAGAAGGGCGATATCGTGGTCAACGGCATCCAGGTGGGCGATCCGCGCACCAACCTGCCCAAGCTGCGTTCGGTGGCCGGCATGGTGTTCCAGCACTTCGAACTGTTCCCGCACCTGACGGTGACCGAGAACCTGTGCCTGGGCCAGCTCAAGGTGCTCAAGCGCGGCAAGGACGAGGCGCGCGCACGCGCCCTGGCGCTGCTGGAGCGGGTCGGCCTGTCGGCGCACAAGGACAAGCATCCGGGCGAGTTGTCCGGCGGCCAGCAGCAACGCGTGGCGATCGCCCGCGCCCTGTCGATGGATCCGGTGGTGATGCTGTTCGACGAGCCGACCTCGGCGCTCGATCCGGAGATGGTCAACGAAGTGCTGGACGTGATGACCGACCTGGCCGGCGAAGGCATGACGATGATGGTGGTGACCCATGAAATGGGATTCGCCCGCCGCGTCGCCGACCGGGTGATCTTCATGGACGGCGGCAAGATCGTCGAGGACTGCCCGAAAGCGGCCTTCTTCGACGATGTCGAGGCGCGCGCGCCGCGCACGCGCCAGTTTCTTTCCAAAATTTTGCAGCACTGATCGTTATGACCCAGCGGATTTCCGTCGACTCCTCCAGCGCACTCGTCGACCTGCGCAGCGACACGGTGACCCACCCCACCGCCGCCATGTACGAGCGCATGCGCACCGCCCCGATCGGTGACGACGGGCTCGACGGCGACCCCAGCGTGCGCGCGCTGGAGGCCCACGTGGCCGCGCGCCTGGGCAAGGAAGCCGGGCTGTTCGTGCCCAGTTGCACCATGGCGAACCTGCTGGCGGTGCTGGCGCAGACCCAGCGCAATGAGCAGGTGGTGCTGGAATCGGCCGCGCACATGTATACGTCCGAGCGCGGCGCCGCCACCTTCACCGGCCTGTTCTACCAGGGCGTGCCGGGCACCGATGGCGCCATGGACCTGAACCGCCTGGAAGAGGCGCTGCAGTCCGGCGGCCACAAGCTCAAGACCGCGCTGGTGGCGATGGAGACCTCGCACAACAACGCCGGCGGCACGGTGCTGCCGCTGGACCACATGCAGGCGGTTCACGGCATGGCGCAGGCTTGCGGCGTGCCGGTGCACCTGGATGGCGCGCGCCTGTTCAACGCCGCGGTGGCGCTGGGCGTGGCGCCGGCCGAGATCACGCGCCATGCCGACACGGTGTCGCTGTGCCTGTCCAAGGGCCTGAGCGCGCCGGTGGGCGCGGTGCTGACCGGCGCGCGGCCGGTGATGGCGCGCGCCCGCATGCTGCGCCGCATGCTTGGCGGCACCCAGCGCCAGGCCGGCATCATGGCCGCGGCCGGGCTGGAAGGCGTGCAGACCATGGGCGACCGCCTGGTCGAGGACCACGCGCGCGCGCGTCGCCTGAGCGATGGCCTGAACCGGCTCGACCCGTCCTTGGCGGCGACGGTGCCGCAGACCAACATCGTGCAGGTCGAGACCGCCGATACCGGCATGACCAATGCGCACTGGGTCACCGCGCTGGAGGCCGCGGGCCTGTTGACCCGTCCGTGGGGCCGCACGCGGCTGCGCTGCGTGACGCATCGCCATATCGACGACGAGGATATCGACCGCGCCATCGAGGCCTTCAAAAAGGTGCTGGCAAGCCGCTGAATCGGCGTTTTTCGGGGGCGGGCAATGCGATAATGGGCGATGTCCGCCGCTACCCCACTTTCCAAGAAAGACTATCTCTGCGCCCTGACGGTGGTGGTGATCTGGGGCCTGAACTTCGTCATCATGAAGATCGGCCTCAAGGGCCTCTCCCCCATGATGCTGGGCGCCCTGCGATTCGCCCTGGCGGCCTTCCCCCTGGTGCTGTTCGTGCGTCCGCCGCGCCTGCCGTGGCAGTGGATCGCCGCCTACGGGCTGGTGCAGGGGCTGGGCCAGTTCGGCCTGCTGTTCACGGCCCTGAAATTCGGCATGCCGGCGGGCATGGCCTCGCTGGTGATCCAGACCCAAGCCTTCTTCACGCTGCTGCTGGCCGCGCCGGTGCTGCGCGAGCGCGCGCGGCCGCATCACTGGATTGGGCTGGGCGTGGCGGCGCTGGGGTTGGCGGTGATTGCCGCCGGCCGTGGCGAGGGGCCGGGCCAGATGCCCATGCTGGGATTCGTGCTGACGTTGGGCGGCGCCTCGATGTGGGCGGTGTCGAACATCATCGTGCGGCTGGCCAGCCGCACGGCGCCCGGCTACGACCCGTTTGCCTTCATTGCCTGGAGCAGCGCCGCGCCGGTGCTGCCGTTCGTGGGACTGGCGGTGCTGGCCGACGGCTGGGACGCGGTGGCGGGCATGATCCTGGGGATCGGCTGGGGCGAGGCGCTGTCGGTGCTGTACCTGGCGGTGCTGGCCACGCTGTTGGCGTATACGCTGTGGACGCAGCTCCTGACGCGTCATCCGGCCGCCAAGATCGCGCCCTTCTCGCTGCTGGTGCCGGTGGTGGGCCTGTGGGCGGCGTCGGCCGCCTTCGGCGAGCGGCTGCAGCCGCTGCAATGGCTGGGCGCGGGCTGCGTGCTCGCCGGCCTGATCATCAACCAGGTCGGCGGGCGTTGGCTGCGCAACCGCTGAGCTCATCCTTCTTCGCGCCGCGTCTCCTACCCGCTTTCGGATGAGCGTCGCAGGCCGCGGCGCGCGCCCTACAGCTGTTCGAAATGGGCATAACGCTTATCGGTGTACTCCCGTCGCGTGACCATTTCGACGACCTCGGCCCCGGGCGGGCCGCGCCGCAGCCATTCCAGCATGTGATCGACCTGGTCGGGAGTGCCCTGCACCAGGGCTTCGACCGTGCCGTCCAGCATGTTCTGCACCCAGCCGCGGGCGCCCAGCAGGTGCGCGCGCCGCACCGCCGCATGGCGGTAGCCCACGCCCTGCACGGTACCGCTGACGGTGACGTGGACGGTCTCGATATGGGTGTCTTGCATTGGTTTTCCTTCGGATGATGCGCCGCGGCGCGCGGGTGACCTAGGCGGTTCCGGCTACAGCGGATGGTCGATAGGCCCCTCGGGCATCGAAGCGATACGTTAGAGCACATGTCAAAACGTGCCAACGGGAACGCCCGCAAGCAAAGCTTGGAGAAGCCATTATGGAAGAGACCAGTTTGTTGTCGGAAGCAGAAACAGCGCGCTACAGGGACCAGGGATACCTGGCTCTGCAAGATATGTGCCCGCAGGACGAAGTGGGCTATATCCGGCGCACGCTGCTGGAACTGTTCGCGAACAAGACGGGCTACAACGAGGGGGCGCAATACGACTTCATCAGCCGCGACGACCCGTCCAAGCCGGCCAAGTTTCCCAGTTTGCACGATCCGCGCCATTATGCCCCGGGCCTGCTGAAGACCACCTATCACGAGCGCACGCTGGAGCTGGCGCGCCAGTTGCTGGGCGAGGACGCCGCGCTGTACGGCGAGCACGCGTTGCTCAAGCCGGCGCTGGTCGGCCCCGAGACGCCGTGGCACCAGGACGAGGCGTTCCGCTCGCCCGATTTCGTCTACAACGAACTGAGCATCTGGCTGGCGCTGCAGCCGGCCACGCTGGAGAACGGCTGCATGCAGTTCATCCCGGGCTCGAACAAAGGCGAGGTGCTGGAGCACCGCTCGCCCGGCGGCGACAAGACGCTGCACCCGCTTGAATGCTGCGCCGATTTTCCGCGCGAGCAGGCGGTGGCCGAGCCGCTGCAACCCGGCGGCTGCACCGTGCACGATGCGCGCACGCTGCATTTCACGGGCGCCAATACCTCGCCGCAGCCGCGGCTGGCGTACATCCTGATCTACAACACGCCGCCGGTCTACAAGCCGGGGCGGCGCGAATTTCCGTGGCTCGAAGGCCGCTGGACCGACAGCCAGACCCGCAAGAAGGAATGGCACCGGCGCGGCGGCCTGGCGGTGGACGTGCTGCGGCGCCTGCCGGGGGCGCGCCTGACCAGCCCGCGCTGGGTGGCATGGGCCACGATCCGGGCGGTGAGCAAGGTCTGGCCGCGCTAGCGGCAGGGGCGGCGGCCGCGTCGGCAGCGGCGCAAAGCGGTCGCGATGAAGGGGGGAACCGGGGCCGGCAAGGGGCGCTTGCCGGCCCCGGCGCGTATACTGGGCGGCGCCGCGGGCCTTGCCGCCCGGCGTGAACGGCGGGTGTCTGGACGACGCATGCGGGTTCGCGCGGGGCTGGCCGCCGCGGGATCGCGTCCCACTTTCCCCAGAAAAATAACCATGACCGCTGACCTCTCCACGATCACCTGCATCGAAGACCTGCGTGCGATTGCGCGCAAGCGCGTGCCGCGCATGTTCTACGACTACGCCGATTCGGGCGCCTGGACGGAAGGCACCTACCGCGCCAACGAAAGCGATTTCCAGAAGATCAAGCTGCGCCAGCGCGTGGCGGTGAACATGGAAGGCCGTTCGCTGCGCACCACGCTGGTGGGCCAGGACGCGGTGATGCCGCTGGCGATTTCGCCGACGGGCCTGACCGGCATGCAGCATGCCGATGGCGAGATCCTGGCGGCCAAGGCGGCGGCCGATTTCGGCGTGCCGTTCACGCTGTCGACCATGAGCATCTGCTCGCTGGAAGACGTGGCGGCGGCCACCGGCAAGCCGTTCTGGTTCCAGCTCTACGTGATGCGCGACCGCGAGTTCGTCGGCAACCTGATCGACCGGGCCAAGGCGGCGGGCTGCTCGGCGCTGGTGCTGACGCTGGACCTGCAGATCCTGGGCCAGCGCCACAAGGACATCAAGAACGGGCTGTCGACGCCGCCCAAGCCGACGATCCGCAACCTGATCAACCTGGCGACCAAGCCGCGCTGGTGCCTGGGCATGCTGGGCACCAAGCGCCGCACTTTCGGCAACATCGTCGGCCACGCCAAGGGCGTGAGCGACCTGTCGTCGCTGTCGTCGTGGACGGCCGAGCAGTTCGATCCGCGGTTGAGCTGGGACGATGTGGAATGGATCAAGCAGCGTTGGGGCGGCAAGCTGATCATCAAGGGCATCCTGGATGTCGAGGATGCGCAGTTGGCGGCCAACAGCGGCGCGGATGCGCTGATCGTCAGCAACCACGGCGGGCGCCAGCTCGATGGCGCGATGTCGTCGATCGCGGCGCTGCCGTCGATCGCGGATGCGGTGGGGTCGAAGATCGAAGTGTGGATGGATGGCGGTGTGCGCTCGGGGCAGGACATCCTCAAGGCGGTGGCGCTGGGCGCGCGCGGGGCGATGATCGGGCGGGCGTTCCTTTACGGCCTGGGCGCATATGGGCAGGCGGGCGTCAAGCGCGTGCTGGAGATCCTGTACAAGGAAATGGATACGACGATGGCGCTTTGCGGGCGGCGCAATATCGAAGTCGGGGATCGGAGCATCTTGCTGCCGGGGACTTATCCCGTTTGAGCGTTTCTCTGATCGGCTGGAAGCCGGTGGGTCGCGGATTGCGGCTTGCCGGCTTTTTTGTTTTCTTGCTTTGGGGTTTTTGCTTGGCGAGTCGTGCTTCGTAGGTCGGCCGGCGCGGCGAGGGGCGGGCGGGGCGCGCCTACGATTGCGGTCCGGAGCCTTCGCTCCGGACTGCCCCATCGTCATCCTCGTTGCCGCCTGAGGCGGCTGCCTACGGATTCCCTCGGGCGCATCTACACGGCGCGCCCCGCCCGCCCCTCGCCGCGCCGGCCTGCGTGTGTCGAGAGTTGAGGCGTTGTTGGAGCGGAGGGGGCATGAAGAGTGTGTGTTGCCCGTCATGGTCGGCTGCGCGGGCAGCCGGCCATGACTTACGCGGTGTCTTGTGGTGGCGCGATGTGCGCTGCGCGGCGTTGATGCGGGGCTGGGTTGGCCCGGCCTTGGGGGGAGAGGGGGCGGTTTGGCTGGTCGTTTCAGTCGCGGTTGCCGGTTCCAAGGAATTGGCTGGGGCGTCTTAGCGCCGGGTCGAAGGGGTTGAGTTGGGCGCTGATGCCGGCGGCTTCGCGGCGCAGGATTTCGACGATGAGGGGCAGGCGTTCGTCGCTGATGCGTTCGACGGGGGCGGCGATGCTGAGGGCGGCGACGGTGACGCCGTTGGGGTCGTGCACGGGGACGGCGAGGCCGGCGATGTTGGGGAAGATGCCCTGGCCCTTGCTGCGGGCGTATTGGAGTTCCTGGCATTCCTTGATGCCGGCGCGCATCGAGATTTCGTCGACGAAGCCCAGGTGGTGCAGGCGCGGAATGTTGAAGCGCAGGACTTCCTCGCGTTCGGCTTCGGGCAGGTTGGCCAGCAGCAGCAGGCCGGCCTGGCCCAGGCCAAGCGGGACGCGGCCGCCGATGTCGCCGGTGTGCGAGCGGACCGGGAAGGCGCCGTCGATGCGGTCCAGGCAGACGGCGTCGAAGCCGCTGCGCACCAGCAGGAAGATGGTGTCGTTGAGCATGCCGCTCAGGCGCAGCATGACGGGGCGGTAGATCGAACGCAGGGTCGATTGGTGGTTGCCGGCGGCGGCGGCCAGGGAGAAGAAGGCGACGCTGAGCTGGTAGCCCTTGCTCTGCGCGGGCTGTTCGACCATGCCTTCCTGCACCAGGCCCTGCAGCACGCGGTGCACGGTGGCCTGGGCCTGGCCGGTGCGGGCGGCGATGTCGGTCAGGCGCAATTTTTCGCCCTTGGCGTCGGACAGGACACGCAGCACGGCGAAGGCGCGTTGCAGGACGCCCTGGGCGCCGGCGTCGTCGGCGGCTTCTGATTTCTTCATTGTTCAATTCCGATAATCAAAATATACGACTGTATTTTTATCAGGAAATTCAGTTATACGGAAATAATAAGTAAAAAATTCGATTGTTCGGAAAACCCTAATTGACCGGCCTTTTCGGCCCCTCCTAGACTGCCCAGCATCGATTGCAACGCGGGCGGGTCCCGCGCACCGCGCCTTACCGGGCAGGGGGTTGGAATATGTCATTTCTGCGGCTGGACAACGTCTCCAAGAATTACGGCGACCTGCGGGTGGTCTCGGACCTGAGCCTGGCGGTCGAGAAAGGGGAATTCGTGTCCTTGCTGGGGCCGTCGGGCTGCGGCAAGACCACCACGCTGCAGATGATCGCGGGCTTTGCCGACGTGACGCGCGGCAGCATCACGCTCGATGGCCGCGACATCACCCATGCCAAGCCGAACACGCGCGGGCTGGGCATCGTGTTCCAGAGCTATGCGCTGTTTCCGCACCTGACGGTGGCGGACAACGTGGCGTTCGGGCTGAAGATGCGTAAGGTCGAGCGCGCCGAGCGCCAGGCGCGGGTGCGCGAGGCGCTGGCGCTGGTGAAGCTGGACAAGCACGCCGACCGCTTTCCGCGCGAGCTGTCGGGCGGGCAGCGGCAGCGGGTGGCGCTGGCGCGCGCGCTGGTGATCCGGCCGCCGGTGCTGCTGCTGGACGAGCCGTTGTCGAACCTGGACGCCAAGCTGCGCGAGGACATGCAGTTCGAGCTGCGCAGCATCCAGAAGCAGATCGGCACCACCACCGTGATGGTGACGCACGACCAGGCAGAGGCGCTGTCGATCAGCGACCGCGTGGTGGTGATGCAGGACGGCCGCGCCACGCAGGTGGATGCGCCCTACCGCATGTACGAGCATCCGCAGAGCGAGTTCATCTCGCGTTTCGTCGGCAAGACCAACCTGCTGCCGGGCCGCGTGACGCGCTGCGGCGCGCAGGCCGAGGTGGAGACCGGCGCGCTGCGCGTGCTGGTCGACGGCGCGGGGCTGCGCCATGGCGACAGTGTGCAGTTGTCGCTGCGGCCGGAGAAGCTGGTGCCGGTGCCGGCGGGCCAGGGCAAGCTGTCCTGTGTGGTCAGCACCCGCTACTTCCTGGGCAGCCAGTGGATGTACGGGCTGGATTCGCCGGTGGGGGCGCTGACGGTGCTGACGCCCAACGACGGCCGCCCGCCGCACGACGATGGCGAACAGATCGGCCTGGACTGGGCCGAGGGGGTGCTGCGCGTGCTGCCCGTCGCGGCCGTTGCCGAAGAGGCCTGACATGGCGACGCTGACCCAACCCGGCGCCGCCAGCGCGCCCAAGCCGCGCACCGACGGGCTGCTGGCCATCCTCGGTTCGATTCCGCTGGCGATCGTGTTCCTGACGCTGGTGCTGACGCCGCTGGCGTTGACGCTGGTGCTGTCGTTCCGTCCGTTCGATTACAGCGCGGGCATCCTGCCCGGGCACACCTTCGAACACTACCTGGCGGTTGTGACCGACGGCTATTTCCTGGAGATCTTCTGGCGCACGTTCTGGATCGCGGGCGTGACCACGCTGATCTGCGTGCTGATCGGCGCGCCCGAGGCCTACATCCTGTCGCGCATGGGCAAGCCGTGGCGCTCGATCTTCCTGCTGGTGGTGCTGTCGCCGCTCTTGATCTCGCTGGTGGTGCGCGCCTTCGGCTGGAGCATGCTGCTGGGGCCGGGCGGGGCCATCGGCCGCGCGGCCGCGGCGCTGGGCCTGGGACCACTGCTGTACACGCCTACCGCCGTCATCATCGGCCTGGTGCACGTGATGCTGCCGTTCATGGTGATTCCGGTGTGGACCTCGCTGCAGAAGCTGGACCCGACCGTGGAGCACGCGGCGCTGTCGCTCAATGCGTCGCGCTTGCAGACGCTGCTGCGCATCGTGCTGCCGCAGGCCATGCCGGGCATCCTGTCGGGCAGCCTGATCGTGTTCGGGCTGTCGGCCAGTTCTTTCGCGATTCCCGCGCTGCTGGGCGGACGCCGCCTGAAGATGGTGGCCACGGTGGTCTACGACGAATTCCTGACCGAATTGAACTGGCCGCTGGGCGCGGCCATCGCCATCGTGCTGCTGGTGGTCAACGTCGTCATCATGATGGCGTACAACCGCGTGGTGGAGCGTTCCTACCGGCGCAGCCTGGGTTGAGCGAGGACAGCAATCATGCAGAAGAACGGTCCTTTCGCATTGGCCTTCAATGCCCTGGTGGTGATGTTCGTGCTGGCGCCGCTGGCCATCGTGTGCCTGGTGGCGTTCACGCCCGAGTCGACCCTGACGGTGCCGACCACGCGGTTTTCGCTGCGCTGGTTCCACGCGGTGTTCGAGCATCCCAATTTCATGCAGGCGTTCAAGAACAGCCTGTGGCTGGCGTTCCTGTCGGCCAGCATCGCCGTGTGCCTGGCGGTGCCGGCGGCCATCGCCATCACGCGCTACCGCTTTCCAGGGCGCGATGCGCTCAACGGCCTGTTCCTGTCGCCGCTGATGATCCCGCACCTGGTGCTGGGCGTCGCGCTGCTGCGCTTTTTCGCGCTGATGGGCACCACCGGCAGCTTCGGCTGGCTGGTGTTCAGCCACGTGGTGGTGATCACGCCCTACGTGATGCGGCTGGTGATCGGCGCGCTGGTGGGCTTTGACCGCTCGGTCGAGCATGCCGCGCTGTCGCTGGGCGCGAGCCGCGCCACCGTGTTCTTCCAGGTGACGCTGCCGCTCATCATTCCAGGCGTGTCGGGCGGCTGGCTGCTGGCCTTCATCAACAGTTTCGACGAGCTGACCATGTCGGTGTTCATCACCGCGCCCTCGACCATCACGCTGCCGGTGCGCATGTACATGTACGCCACCGAGTCGATCGACCCGATGATGGCGGCCGTGTCGGCGCTGGTGATCGGCCTGACCGCGGTGACCATGCTGCTGCTGGACCGTGTCTACGGCCTGGACCGCGTGCTGGTGGGACAGAAATGACGATCACGCCGGGTACGCAACGGGAGACCCCGCCATCATGGCAATACTGAAACGCCTGGCCGAAACGGCCCGGCCCGCCGTCGCCTTCACGCTGGACGGCAAACCCTGCAGCGCGCTGGCCGGCGATACCGTGCTGACGGCGGTGCTGACGCAGGCCGAACGCCTGCGCGTCTCGGAATTCGGCGGCGGGCCGCGCGCCGGCTTCTGCATGATGGGCGCCTGCCAGGACTGCTGGATGCAGCGCGAGGACGGCACGCGGCTGCGCGCCTGTTCCACCTACATCGAAGCGGGCATGCGCCTGCGCAGCGCGCCGCCGCGTGCGGAATACATGCCGGGCACGTTGGCGGCGGAGGGCGAGGCATCATGAACCTGATCCTGCCCGTGATCGTGGGCGCCGGCCCCGCCGGCATCCGCGCCGCGCAGACGCTGGCGGCCCAGGGCCTGCGGCCGGTGGTGCTGGACGAGGCGCCGCGCGCTGGCGGCCAGATCTACCGCCAGCCGCCGCCGGGCTTCGCGCGATCCAAGGCGGCGTTGTACGGCTTCGAGCACCGCAAGGCCGATGCGCTGCACCGCAAGATGGACGAGCTGGCGCCGCAACTGGACTACCGGCCCGGCAGCCTGGTGTGGAACGCCGAAGGCAAGACGCTCGATGTGCTGCGCGACGGCAAGAGCGCGCCCGTGCCCTACACCCATTTGATCCTGGCCACCGGCGCCACCGACCGCGTGCTGCCGTTCCCGGGCTGGCTGACGCCGGGCGTGTACACCCTGGGCGGTTCGCAGGTGGCGTTGAAGCACCAGGGCTGCGCCATCGGCGAGCGCGTCGCGTTCCTGGGCACCGGCCCCCTGCTTTATCTGGTCGCCTATCAGTACGCCAAGGCCGGCGCCCGTGTTGTCGCGGTGCTGGATACCTCGCGCTTCGCCGACCGTCTGGCGGCCTTGCCCGCCATGTTGCGCGCGCCGGGCCTGCTGGCCAAGGGGCTGTACTACATGGCCTGGCTGCGCGCGCATGGCGTGCCGATGGCCAGCGGCGTGCGGCCGGTGCGGGCCGAGGGCGAGACGCGCGTCACCGGGCTGGTCTACCGCCAGGGATCGCGGCAGCGGCGCGTCGATTGCGATGCCTTGGGCTACGGCCTGTCGCTGCGCTCCGAAACGCAACTGGCCAGCCTGGCGGGCTGCCAGTTCATTTTCAACGCGCGTGACCGTGCCTGGACGCCGCGCCTGGATGCGGCCGGACGCAGCAGCGTGGCCGGCGTGTACGTGGCCGGCGACGGCGCCGGCATCGGCGGCGCCGACGCGGCCGAGCTCGCCGGCGAGCGCGCCGCGCTCGCCTTGCTGGAGGATGCGGGCCATGCGCAGCCGGCGCAGCGGGCGCGCGAACTCGAAGCCCGCCTGGCCGCCAACGGCCGCGTGCGCGACGCGCTCGAACGCGCCTTTCCGTTTCCCGAGGATTGGGCCGCCGACATCGCCGACGACACCGTGGTGTGCCGCTGTGAGGAAGTCACCGCCGGCACGTTGCGCGCGGCGGTCCACGGCACCGGCGCGCGCGAACTGAACCGCCTGAAGGCGCTGACGCGTGTCGGCATGGGACGCTGCCAGGGCCGCATGTGCGGCGCCGGCGCGGCCGAAGTGCTGGCGCAGGCCTGCGGCGCCGGGCCGGACGGCGTCGGCCGCCTGCGTGGCCAGCCGCCGGTCAAGCCGATCCCCGTGGATATCGTCTGTCTCGACCGCACGGAGAAGGCCGCGCCATGACCGAACGCATCGACACCGAAGTCGCCATTCTCGGCGGCGGCATCGTCGGCGGCAGCGCCGCGCTGTTCCTGCGCCGGCTGGGCGTGCCGGTGGTGCTGCTGGAGGCCGCGCTGTGCGGCGCCCGCGCCAGCGGCGTCAACTACGGCGGCGTGCGCCGCCAGGGCCGTGGCCTGGAGCAGATGCCGCTGGCGCGCCGCGCGCACGAGCTTTGGGGCCAACTGCCGCAACTGATCGGCATCGACGGCGAATACGTGCGCTCGGGCCACTTGAAGCTGGCGTGCTCGGATGCGGACCTGGACGCCCTGCACGCCTACCGCGCGCAGACCCGCGGCTTCGGCATGAATCTGGAAATGCTGGACCGCGCGGCGCTGGCGCGGCGTTTCGGCTGGCTGGGCGCGCACGTGGTGGGCGGCTCGTTCTGTCCCGAGGACGGCCACGCCAACCCGCGGCTCGTGTCGCCCGCCTTTGGCCGCGCCGCCCGCGCGCTGGGCGCAGACGTGCGCGAATCGACCCGCGTCACCGAAGCGGTCCATGACGGCGACCGCTTCATCCTGCGCGTCGGCGACGCGCTGGAGGTGCGTTCGCGCTTCCTGCTCAATTGCGCCGGAGCGTGGGCCGGACGCTTCGCACAGGACTTCGGCGAAGCCGTGCCCGAGACCGCGATTCATCCGCTGATGATGGTGACCGAGCCGCTGCCGCTGTTCATGGACGTCAGCCTCGGCATGCAGGGTGGCGGCATCTATGCGCGCCAGGTGGCGCGCGGCAACTGTGTCATCGGCGGCGGCCGCGCCGTGTCCGCCGGCCCCGATTACGCCCGTCCCGGCCGCGAGGCGCTGGGCCCGCTGATGGCCAACGCCGCGCGCCTGCTGCCGCCGTTGCGCGGGGCGCAGGTCATCCGCTTCTGGACCGGGGTGGAGGGCAACATGCCCGACCACAACCCGGTGCTGGGCCCCAGCGCCACCGTGCCGGGCCTGTTCCATGCCTTCGGCCTGTCCGGCGCGGGCTTCCAGATCGGCCCCGCCGTGGGCGAAGTGCTTTCCGAACTGGTCGTTAACGGCCGGTCTTCCATTCCCATCGACGCCTTCGGCATCGGACGATACACGGGGGCCGCTCACGGCGCCGTGGCTCGGTTGGGGCCTGTTCGTGAGCAAACGCTGGAGTCACCATGAAGCATAACAAACAGGGCGTTCGCCGCCCGTCCAAGGGGAAGTGGCTGCTGGGCCTGGCGCTGGCCGCGCTGTCGGCGGGCGCCATGGCGCAGCAGAAGACGCTGTACGTCGGCATGAACGGCGGCGACATGGAGCGCGCCTTCACGCAGTACGTGTTCCCGGATTTCGAGAAGGCCAACAACGTCAAGATCGTGGTGGTGCCCGGCACGTCCACCGACGTGCTGGCCAAGGCCCAGGCGTTCAAGGACAAGCCGCAGATGCACGTCATGTTCCTGGACGACGGCATCATGGCGCGCGCCATCTCCATGGGCCTGTGCGAGCCGCTCAACGACGATCCGGTGCTCAAGGACCTGTACCCCACCGCCGTCATGAAGGACCGCATGGCCGCGGGCATCGACATCGGCATGACCGGCCTGGGCTACAACACCCGCCTGTTCAAGGAGAAAGGCTGGGCCGCGCCGACCTCGTGGATGGACCTGGCCGATCCCAAGTTCAAGGGCAAAGTGGTGTTCCAGTCGGCCTCGGGCAGCACCTTCGGCCTGCACGGCTTCCTGATGTTCAACCGCATCCAGGGCGGCAACGACCAGAACACCGAGCCCGGCTTCAAGCAGTGGCCGTCCACCATCGGCCCCAACGTGCTGGAATACATCCCCAACTCAGCCAAGCTGGCCGAGATGATCCAGTCCAACGAAGCCGCCATCTTCCCGCTCACGCCCACCGCCATCGCCCGCCTGAAGAAGCGCGACATCCCGGTGGAATACGCCCAGCCCAAGGAAGGCTCGGTGATCCTGATGGTGGCCGAGTGCGTCATCGCCAAGAACAGCGAGCCGGAACTGGCGCAGAAGCTGGCGCTGTACCTGCTGTCGCCGCAGGCGCAGGCCAAGGCACTGGAAATGGGCGGCCATTTCCCGTCCAATAAGAACGTTCAACCGCCGGCCGGCACCGAAGAGGCGCTCAAGCGCTTCCAGGGCTACATGGCCAACGCCAAGATCCTGGACTGGGACCAGATCAACGCCACCCGTCCCGCCTTCAACGCGCGCTGGAACCGCACGGTCGAACGCTGAGGACAGGCGCGCCTTCGTCCGCGACGCTGCGCGCGTCGCGGACGGCAAGGCACCGATCACACCCAGGGCGCGCGCGCCCTTCACGCAGGAGCGAGGCATGCGGCTCATCATCAGGTCTGGCGGCCACTCGGCCATGGAAGAATGGCGCGAGCAGTTCAAGCGCCACGCGCCCGATCTGGAGATCGTCAGTTGGTTCGACGACGTCGACCCCGCCTCGATCGACTACGCCCTGGTCTGGGCCCCCGACCCCGGCCGCCTGGCCACCTTCCCCAACCTCAAGCTCATCATCAGCGCCGGCGCCGGCGTCGACCACATCGTCTCCGACCCCGCCTGGCCGCGCCACCTGCGCATCGCCCGCATGGTCACCCCGCGCACCGAAACCGAGATGGCCGAGTTCGTGCTGACCAGCGCCCTGATGCTGACCCGCGACCTCAAGCGCGCCATCGACCAGCAGGCCCGTCGCCACTGGGAACTGTACGACTCGCTGCGCGTGGCCGCCGACATGCGCGTCGGCATCATGGGCCTGGGCCACCTCGGCATCGCCGCCGCCCGCCTGCTGGCCAAGGTCGGTTTCCCCGTCAGCGGCTGGTCGCGCGGCGCGACCACCTTGCCCGACGGCCTGCCCTCCTACGCCGGTCCCGACCAGTTCCCCGAATTCCTGTCCCGCACCGACCTGCTGGTCTGCCTGCTGCCCGCCACCGAAGCCACCCGCGGCATCCTCAACCGCGACACCTTCGCCCACCTCCCGCGCGGCGCCAGCATCATCAACGCCGGCCGCGGCGCCCACATGGTCACGCAGGACCTCCTCGACGCCCTGGACAGCGGTCACCTGCACCAGGCCCTGCTGGACGTCTTCGACCCCGAACCCCTGCCGCCCGAATCCCCCCTCTGGACCCACCCCAACATCATCATCACCCCACATTGCGCGGCCATCCCCGACCGCCAGGAACGCGCCCGCCACACCGCCTGGCTCATCACCGCCAACGAACGCGGAGAGGCCTTGCCCAACATCTACGACCCCGTTCGCGGCTACTGAAAACACCGCCAAGCAGTTGTCCACAGCTTGCGCTTTGCGCCAAAATCCCAAGGCCTGTGGACAACTCGATTTCGTCCCCAGCATCCGCGAAGTGAAATCAATCGCAGCCCGGGGCGTCGTGGCATGGCGGTGCGGGGCGTGTAGATGCGCCCGACGGAAACCGAAGGGAGCCGAAGGCGGACGAGGTTGAGTATGGGGCAGTCCGGAGCGAACGCTCCGGACCGCAATCGTAGCCCCGCACCGCCATGCCACGGCGCCCCGGGCGTCTAAAGAACCCCGTTCCCCGCCAGCAAAAAACGGTTCAACAAAAAAACCGCAAAATCTGCAAACCAAGGCCGCCTACATTTGCTCCCCAAGGAGCCACGCACTTGAAACCTCAAACCCGCACCACCTACGCCCACCGCCTGGACCCCGTCCTGCGCTGGCTGGCCAGCCACCCCGACGCCGACCCCGACCTGTATCAGTTGGCCGATCTGGCTTGCCTCTCGCCCTATCACTTCCACCGCGTCTACCGCGCCGTGATGGGCGAAACCGTGAACGCCACCGTGCAGCGCATCCGCATGCACCGCGCGGCCGTTTCATTGGGCAGTACCGGGGATTCCTTGCGTGACGTTGCGCAGCGCGCCGGCTACGAGTCGGACGCCGCCTTCAACCGCGCGTTCGGCGCGACCTTCGGCATCCCGCCGGGGCGCTACCGCGCGACCCGCTCCCGACCCTTCAACCCCAAGGAGCCAGGCATGTACCCCATCACCATCGAGACCTTCCCCGGCGCCGTGCTGGCCGCCCTGCCGCACCGTGGCAGCTACCAGGAAATCGGCCCGGTCTTCTCCCGCGCCTTCATGCTCGCCGCCAGCCGCGGCCTGGCGCGTCCCGAGGCCATCGGCTTCGGCGTCTACTTCGACGACCCCGAGCAGGTGCCGCCGGCCCAGTTGCGCTCGATGGCGGGTGTGGCGGTCGCGCCCGACGCCGAGCTGGGCGACGAACTGGAACGCTTCGAGATCCCCGCCACCCGTTGTGCGATGCTGACCTATACCGGCCCTTACAACGAGATGGACAAGCCCTACAACTGGATGTTCTCGGAATGGCTGCCCGCCAGCGGCATGGTGCCGGCGGACTTCCCCATGTTCGAGCAGTACCTGAATGATCCGCGCACCACGCCGCCCGCGCAATTGCAGACGCGCATCTGCATGCCGTTGAAGTAAGCGCCGCAAGCCGCGCGATGGCCCGCGTTGACGTGGCCGTCGCGCGCGGCACGGGCTTGGCTTCGCGCCGCCGCTACCCCAGCACGCCCGCCAGGTACTGCCGCAGCCATGCATGCGCCGGGTCATCCTGGTAGCGCTCGTGCCAGTACAGCGACACGGTGATCGCCGGCAGGCTCAGCGGCGCCTTGAGCGTGACGATGCGCGCGCTGCCCGACATGGCCTTGGCGATGCTCACCGGCATCGTGGCGATGAGGTCCGAGGCCTCGACGATGAACGGGCACACCATGTAGCTCGACAGCGTCGCCACGATGCGGCGGCTGCGGTTCTGTCCCATCAGGATGCGGTCGATGGCCTTGCTGAAGTAGCGCGTGTGGGCCGCCAGGTCCAGGTGGCCGTAGCTCAGGTAGGCGTCCAGGTTCCAGCGCTTGCGCAGACAGGGATGGCCTTCGCGCACGATGCACACCGCCGGCTCCTGGTACAGGAAGCGCGTGCGCAGGTCCGGCGCCGGGTCCGGAAAGTAGCCGGCGATCAGCTCCACATGGTTGGTGTCCAGCATGCTCAGGCCGTGCTGCGGCCGCGCCGGCACGATCAGCAATTGGAAGTGCGGCGCATCCACCGCCAGGCGCGGGATCAGCTTGGGCAGCAGCGTGTACTGCACGTAATCGGTGGCGTAGAACGACAGGCTGCGCGCCGAGTGTGCCGGGTCGAACACCTCGCGCGTGCGGGTGGCGCGGCGCCAACCTTCCAATAGCGGCAGAAAGCCCTGGTGCAGTTCATGCGCGCGCTGCGTCGGCTGCCACGCGCCGCCTTCGCGCACCAGCAGCGGATCGCCGAACAGTTGCCGCAGACGGTTCATCGCGGCGCTCATGGCGGGTTGGCTGATGCCGAGTTGCTCGGCCGCGCGCGACACATTGCGGCAGGTCATCAACGCGTCGAAATGCACAAGCAGATTCAGGTCCGGATGCTTCACCGCCGCCCACCTATAAATAGCATCTATATCAATATAAACCGCAAGGACTGCTGGCGCGCGCCGGCCAGGCCTAGGATGTTCCCGTTGTTGCAGTGAACCCGAGGCAATGCCTCTCAGGCCCGGCGTCCATGATCGGGCCGCAAGGAAGTTCTATCAACAAGGGGAAGTCATGAACGCAGCGTTCATTCGCAGTTGCTGTCTTGCATTCGGGGCGGCCGCGCTGGCCGCCGCCGCGCTACCGGCCCGCGCCGAGTGGCCCGACAAGGTGATCCGCATCGTGGTGCCGTTCGCGGCGGGCGGGTCCACCGACCTGATCGCGCGCAAGATCGCGGAGGGCCTGGGCCAGCGCCTGTCGGCCAATGTCATTGTCGAGAACCGGCCCGGCGCCGGCGGCACCGTCGGCACCGAGTACGTGGCGCGCCAGCCGGCCGATGGCTACACCATCCTGATGGGTTCGGTCAGCACGCACGGCAGCGCGCCCTGCGTGTATTCGAAGCTGCCGTACGACGCGCTCAAGGATTTCACGCCGCTGACCGTCGTCGCCACCATTCCCAACGTCATGTCGGTGAACCAGTCGGTGCCGGCCAACAATCTGCGGGAGTTCGTGGCGCTGCTCAAGAAGGAGCCCGAGAAATATTCGTTCGCCTCCAACGGCCAGGGCACCTCCAACCACCTGGCCGCCGAGCTGTTCAAGAGCACGGCCGGCGTGTCGATGGTGCACGTGCCGTACCGCGGTTCGGGCCCGGCGTTGATCGACCTGGTGGGTGGCCAGATCAACATGATGATGGACGTGGTGATGACGTCCTATCCGTATATCAAGGACGGCAAGATCAAGGCGCTGGCGGTGACGTCGCCGCAACGCTCGCCGATGCTGCCCGACGTGCCGACGGTGGCCGAGTCCGGCTATCCCGGTTACGAAGCGATGGTGTGGTTCGGCATGCTGGCCCCGGCCAAGCTGCCCGAGCCGTTGCGCGTCAAGCTGACCGATGCGCTGGCGCAGACGCTGCACGCGCCCGCCATGAAGACCTATCTGGAACAACAGGGCGCGCAGGTCTCGGACGTGGCCGGGCCGGCCTTCGGCGCCATGATCAAGAGCGAAATCGACAAATGGTGCGGCGTGGTCAAGCAGGCCGGCATCAAGCTGGACTGAGCGCCGCCGCGCCCTTCTTTTCATTCAGGGAAGCACAAGCATGTATCGCATAGGGATAGACGTCGGAGGCACGTTTACCGACTTCACGATGATCGACGAAGATCAAGGCATCGTGCATTTTCACAAGGTGCCGTCGACGCCGTCGGACCCATCGGAAGCCATCGCCACCGGCATCGCGCAGATGCTCAAGGACCATGGCGTGGCGCCGTCGCAGGTGTCGCATGTGGGCCATGGCACCACGGTGGCGACCAACCTCATCATCGAGCGCAAGGGCGCGCGCGTCGGCCTGATCACCACGCAGGGGTTTCGCGACGTGCTGGAGATCGGCCGGCAGACGCGGCCGCACCTGTACGACTACAGCGTCGGCAAGCCGCCGGTGGCGGTGCCGCGCGAGTTCCGCGCCGAGGTTAATGAACGCGTCAATGCGCACGGCGAGGTGCTGACGCCGCTGGATGGGGACGCGGTGCGGGCGGCGGCGCGGCGCTTTGCCGCCGCCGGCATCGATGCCGTGACCATCTGCTTCCTGCATGCCTACCGCAACCCGGCGCACGAGCAACAGGCCGCGCGCATCGTGGCCGAGGAAATGCCCGATGCGTATATCAGCCTGTCGTCGGACGTGCTGCCGGAGTTCCGCGAATACGAACGCCTGTCGACCACGGTGCTGAACGCGGCGGTGGGGCCGAAGATGGCGCGTTACCTGGAACGCTTCCTGCAGCGCGTGCGCGAGCTGGATATCGGCCACGAGCCGCACACCATCCATTCCAATGGCGGCCTGATGTCGATCGCCACGGTGCGCCAGTATCCGGTGCGCACCTGCCTGTCGGGGCCGGCCGCCGGCGTGGTGGGCGCGGCCGCGGTGGGTCGCGCCATCGGCAGCCTGAACCTGGTGACGTTCGACGTCGGCGGCACCAGCACCGACGTGTCGCTGATCTGCGATGGCCGACCGTTGTTCACCTCGCACCGCCAGGTGGCGGGCTATCCGGTGAAGACGCCGATGGTGGACATCCACGTGATCGGCGCGGGCGGCGGCAGCATCGCCTGGCTCGACGACGCGGGCGCGCTGAAGGTCGGGCCGCACAGCGCCGGCGCGGTGCCGGGGCCGGTGGGCTACGGCCGCGGCGGCACCGAGCCGACCATCACCGATGCCGAGATCGCCTTGCAGCGCCTGAATCCGGTGGCGCTGCTGAACGGCCGCATGCCGGTGCACGCCGAGGCCGCGCGCCAGGTGATCGACGAACGCGTGGCGCGGCCGCTGGGCCTGACGCGCGAGGCCGCGGCCGAAGGCATCCTGCGCATCGCGGCGGCCAACATGAGCCGCGCCATCCGCGCCGTGTCGACCGAGCGCGGCCACGACCTGTCGCAATTCGCCCTGTATGCCTATGGCGGCGCGGGCCCGCTGCACGCGGTCGAGGTGGCCGAGGAATGCGGCATCCCCACGGTGATCGTGCCGCAGGAGCCGGGCACCATGTGCGCGCGCGGCATCCTGCTCAGCGACATCTCGTTCGACTTCGTGCGCAGCGAGATCGCGCTGGCCAGCGCGGAAAGCTGGGACGGCGTATCGACGATCTTCGACGGGCTGCGCGATCAGGCCGAGCGCTGGCTGGAGGAGGAACGCGTGGAACCGGCGCTGCGCCTGTACCGCAGCGCCATCGACGCGCGCTACGAGGGCCAGAACTTCGAGGTGCAGGTGGCGCTGGACGACACCGGCGCCGGCGGCTACGCCGAGTTCGCGCGCCGCTTCGCCGAGGCGCACGAGCGCGAGTACGGCTACACCGTCGACGACCGCAAGGTGCAGATCATCAACTGCCGCATGCAGGCGGTGGGCCAGGTGGTGAAGGCGCCGCTGGCGCCGCGCCAGGTCGATGGCACGCTGGACGGCGCCCGCATCGGCGAACGCCGCGCCTATTTCGGCGAGCTCCACGGCTGGCTGGACACGCCGGTCTATGACCGCGACCGCGTGCCCACCGGGGCGCGCTTCCGCGGCCCGGCGCTGCTGGAGGAAATGAGTTCGACCACCGTGGTCGGCGCCGGCCAGGACGTCGAGGTCGACGCCTACGGCAACCTGATCATCCGTTTGCAAGGAGGCTCGCATGCGTGAAGCCCATGAAGCCAATCAAGACACCGGCGTGGCCCTGGCCGATCCGGTCGGCATGGAGGTGTTCTGCAACCGCCTGCTGTCGATCACCGAAGACATGAACAACACGCTGGTGCGGGCCTCGTTCTCGACCAACATCAAGGAACGCAAGGACTGCTCGGTGGCGCTGTTCGACGCCGCCGGCCGGCTGGTGGCGCAGGGCACGCAGATCCCGCTGCACCTGGGCTCGCTGGACGGCGCCATGGGCGCGATATTGCGCGCCTTCCCGATCGATCAGATCCGCGACGGCGACGTGTTCATCTGCAACGACCCCTACCTGGCCGATGGCAGCCACCTGCCCGACATCAACATCGTCACGCCGGTGTTCTGGGAAGGCACGCTGCGCTTTTTCGCCGCCAACATCGCCCACCATTCCGATGTGGGCGGCGCGGTGCCAGGGTCGATCGCCGGCGGCCTGAAGTCGATCTTCGAGGAAGGCATCCGCATTCCCGCCTGCCGCATCGCGCGCGCCGGCGAGGTGGACGAGGATTTGCTGCGCCTGATCTGCGCCAACACCCGCGACCCCGAGGAACGGGTGCTGGACCTGCGCGTGCAGATGGCCACCAACCGCCGTGGCGCGGCCGCGGTGCAGGGCCTGATCCGGCAGATGGGGCTGGCGGCGGTGCTGCGCTCGGTCGATGACGTCATCACCTACACGCGCCGCCGCCTGCTCAACCGCATCGGCGAGCTGGCGCAGGGCAGCTACACCTTCCGCAGCGACCTGGACGATGACGGCATGGGCGGCGATCCGGTGCCGATCCAGGTGACCCTGACGGTTAGCCGCGACCGCCTGCATTTCGATTTCGAGGGTTCCGGCAAGCAGGCGCGCGGCGCCATGAACCTGCCGTTCAACGCGCTGCGGGCCTGCGTGTATTACGCGGTCAAGGCGCTGTTGGATCCGGACCTGGCGCCCAACGCCGGCCTGTTCGACCCGATCAGCGTGTCCGCCCCGGTCGGCACCATCACCAATCCCGAGCATCCGGCGGCGGTGGGCGCGCGCTCAATCACCGCGCAGAAGGTCGCGGGCGCCATCTTCGGTGCGTTCCGCGGCCTGCTGCCGGCGGAAAAGACCATGGCGTCCAGCAACGACTGCTGCCCGGCGATCGTGTTCTCGGGCCGCTGGCGCGAGCGCGCCGGGCACTTCGTCTACCTGGAGACGCTGGGCGGCGGGGCCGGCGCGCGCTTCGATGCCGACGGCATGGACGCGGTGCACGTGCACATGACCAACACGTCCAACCTGCCGGTGGAAGCGCTGGAAAACGAGTATCCGCTGCTGATGGACGAGTACGCCATGATCCCCGATTCCGGCGGCGCCGGCCGCACCCGCGGCGGCATGGGTATCGCCAAGCAGATCCGCGCGGTCGGACCCGGCATCGTCTTCTCGGCGCGCTCGGACAGCCACACGGTGGGCGTGGCCGCCGGTGTCGATGGCGGCGCCGACGGCCGCCGAGCGCGGCTGGTGCGCAATTTCGGCACGCCCGCCCAAGAGGAGCTGTTCTCCAAGACCGCCAACATCACGCTGGCGCCGGGCGAGAGCGTGCGCATCGAGACCCCGGGTGCGGGCGGCTACGGCCCCGCGGCCGAGCGGGCCCGCAACCGCATCGAGCGCGACCTGGCCGACGGCAAGATCAGCCCGGAAGCGGCGCGCGCGGCCTATGGCTACGAAGCCCCCGCTACGCCACGTTGAGCGACATCGAGTACTTCATCTTGTCATGCGGAAAAGTGGTGATCGTGGCCAGCAGCAACACCCCGCCGCTGCCGTAGTAGCGGCGGGTGATGACAAAGCCCGCCGTCTGCGGTTCGACCTGGAGCTGTCTGGCGATCCCCGCCGCGATGGGCGTGGCCGAGAATTCCTGGTTGACCTCGTGGATGCGGTTGCCGAAATGATCTTCGATCAGCCGCAGCAGCGAAATGCGCGGCTGGATGTCGGCGCGCAGATCGGAATGCGCCGGGTCGGCATAGATCAGCGTGCACGCCACCGGCGTGTCCTGGTCGCCCAGCGTCTTGATGGAGTTGATGTGCAGCCACGGCTGGCCGGCCTCGGCGCCCAGGCTCTCGGCCAGCCGCTTGGTGAGCTTGATGGTGCGCACGTCCTGCACCAGCAGCGCGGCGTTGCGCGCGTACTGCAGCAGGTCGGGAAACTGCGAGATGCGTTGGGTGAAGCGGGTGCTGGCGTGGGCGGTCTCGACGCGCGTGCCGACGCCGGGTCGCCGCGACACCATGCCGGCCACCGTCAGCATGCGGATGGCCTCGCGGATGGTGTGGCGGCTGGCGCCGAATTGTTCGCACAGTTCGTGTTCGGTCGGCAGCAGCGTCATGACCGGGTAGCGGCCGCTGCCGATGTCGCGCGCCAACTGCTGGTAGATGCTCTTGTAGCGCGGACCGCCAGCCTCGTCGTCCGGCCCCGTGGCCTGGCCGCGGGCCTCGCGCGCGGCGGCCGGGTCGGGCGCGCGTTCGGAGGATCGGGTCATGGGGTGGCTCCTTTTCTCGTTCTATCGGGGTTTGTACGGACAATAACCCATTGACAGGGCCCGCCTCGCGGATCCATTATTTGTCCGGACATTCATGTACGGACAAATTGTACGGCGGACATGAGGTCGCGGGGCAAGCGGGTCCGCATTTTTTCTGCGGCGAGTCCATCCCCGGATTCAGGCAGCACCGGCAGTTCTTGCAGTTCTCTTCCAATAAACGGGGGTTTTCATGGGCAAGGTACTCGCAGTCCTGGCGGCGGCCACAGTGGCCGTCGGTGTATGCGCCACGGCGCAGGCGCAGCAGAAGTTGGTGGTGGCCGGCTACGGCGGCTCGTTCGAAGACATCATGCGCAAGGACATCTTCCCGCCCTTCGCCAAGCAGCACGGCGTCGAGCTGGATTACGTGGCCGGCAACTCCACCAATACGGTGGCGCGCCTGCAGGCGCAGAAAAGCAACCAGCAGATCGACGTCGCCATCATCGACGACGGTCCCATGTACCAGGCCATCGCGCTGGGCTTCTGCGCGCCGATCCAGGGCCTGCCGGCCGACGACATCTACGGCACCGCGCGCTACAAGGACGACAAGGCGGTTGCCATCGGCATCGTCGCCACCGGCATCATGTACAACAAGAAGGTCTTCGACGAGCGCAAGTGGGCCGCGCCCACCTCGTGGAAGGACCTGAAGGATCCCAAGTACAAAAAGCAATTGGTGGTGCCGCCGCTGAACAACACCTACGGCCTGCACGCGCTGGTGGAATACGCCCGCGAGGGCGGCGGCGGCGAGAAGAAGATCGACGCCGGCTTCAAGACCTTCAAGGACGAGGTCGGCCCCAACGTGCTGGTGTACGAACCGTCGCCGGGCAAGATGACCGAGCTGTTCTCCAGTGGCCAGGCCACCATCGCCGTGTGGGGCAGTGGCCGCGTCAAGGCCTTCGCCGACACTGGCTTCCCGGTGGGCTTCGTCTATCCGCAGGAAGGCGCCTACGCGCTGCTGTCGTCGGTATGCCCGGTGGCCAAGGCCAATGCCAATCCGCTGGCGCAGGCCTTCGTCAATTACCTGGTGAGCCCGAAGGTGCAGGAGCAGTTGGCCAGCGCCTACGGCTATGGCCCGGTCAACAAGCAGGCCAAGGTGGCCGACGATCCGCGCGTGCCGCTGCCGATCGGCAAGCGCGCCGCCGACCTGATCGTGATCGACTGGGACACGGTCAACCAGAACCGGGACGACTGGAACAAGCGCTGGACGCGTGAAATCGAGCGTTGACGTTTCGTACACCAGGACGCAACGGCGGCGCGGGCGTGCCGCCAGCGGGAGCATCCATGAGTTATCTCGTATTGAACCGCCTGTCCAAGCGCTACGGCGACCTGACGGCGGTCGAGGACCTGAGTCTGTCGGTCGAACGCGGCGAGTTCATCTCGCTGCTGGGGCCGTCCGGCTGCGGCAAGACCACCACGCTGCAGATGATCGCCGGGTTCGTCGAGCCCAGCGGCGGCAGCATCGTGCTGGACGGCAAGGACGTCAGCCGCACGCCGGCCAACAAGCGCGGGCTGGGCATGGTGTTCCAGAACTACGCGCTGTTCCCGCACATGACCGCGGCCGAGAACGTGTCGTTCGGCCTGGAGATGCAGCGGGTCGGCAAGGACGAGCGGCAGGCGCGGGTGGCGGAGGCGCTCAAGCTGGTGGGCCTGTCGCATCTGGCCGACCGCCATCCGGCGCGCATGTCGGGCGGCCAGCAGCAGCGCGTGGCGCTGGCGCGCGCGCTGGTGATCCGCCCCAGCGTGCTGCTGCTGGACGAGCCGCTGTCGAACCTGGACGCCAAGCTGCGCGAGGAAATGCAGTTGGAGCTGCGCAGCATCCAGCGCACCGTCGGCACCACCACCATCCTGGTGACGCACGACCAGTCCGAAGCGCTGGCGCTGTCCGACCGCATCGTGGTGATGAACCAGGGCCGGGTCGAGCAGGTGGCCGAGCCGTTCGCCGCGTATGAAGGGCCGTCGAACCGCTTCGTCGGCGGCTTCCTGGGCAAGGCCAATGTGTTCACGCCCACGCCGCAGTCTTATGACGGCGAGGTGCGGGCGCGCGTCGGCGAGGCCCACATCGCCATGGACGGGCAGCCCGTGCCGCAGGGCGCGGTGATCGTGCGGCCCGAGAAGATCCTGTTCGCCGAGGCCGGCGCCTGTGCCCTGCCCGGCCGCATGAAGACGCGCGTGTTCCAGGGCAACCACTGGCTGTGCCAGGTCGAGACCTCGGTGGGCGAAGTCATGGTGATCCGCCAGAACGATGGCGTGCCGGTGCCTGCCGAAGGCGCGACCGTGCACCTGCGCTGGCGCGCGCAGGACATGTGCGCGGTGGCCGGCCAGGAGCCGGCAAAATGAGCGCGCGCGCCAACCCCTGGCTGCTGAGCGCGCCGGCGCTGGCGGTGTACGCCACCTTCCTGGTGGTGCCGATGGCGCTGGTGCTGCTGATCAGCTTCTTCGACTTCCAGTTCTACGGCGGCATGCAGGTCACCTTCACCTGGAAGAACTACATCGAGATTTTCAGCGACGGCTATTACTACGAGATCTACGCCCGCACCTTCGGCGTGGCGGCGCTGGTGACGCTGGCCTGCCTGGTGCTGGGCACGGCCGAGGCCTACGTGCTGTCGCGCATGGCCAATCCGTGGAAGGGCCTGTTCCTGATGGTGGTGCTGGGGCCGCTGCTGATCTCGGTGGTGGTGCGCACGCTGGGCTGGGCGCTGCTGTTCGGGTCCACCGGACTCATCAACAAGGCGCTCATGGGCATCGGCCTGATCGCCACGCCGATCGACCTGATGTACAGCAACCTGGGCGTGGGCATCGCGCTCACGCATGTGCTGGTGCCGTTCATGGTGATCGCGGTGTGGGCGTCGTTGCAGCGGATCAATCCGTCGACCGAGGCCGCCGCGCTGTCGCTGGGCGCCAGCCAGTTCACCGTGATCCGTCGCGTGATCGTGCCGCAGGTCATGCCGGGCATCCTGTCGGGGTCGATCATGGTGTTCGCGATGGCCGCCAGTTCCTTCGCCACGCCCGCCATTATTGGCGGCCGGCGCCTGAAGAACGTGGCCACCGCCGCCTACGACGAGTTCCTGAACACGCTCAACTGGCCGCTGGGCGCGGCGCTGGCGGTGGTGCTGCTGGTGGCGACCGTGGTGGTGCTGTTGTCGGCCAACCGGCTGATCGAGCGCCGCTATGGCGCGGTCTTCAATCCGTCGGGGGCCTGACATGAACTTCCGCAACGGTCCCATCGGCCTGCTGTTCCATACGCTTTTCATCCTGTTCATCCTGGCGCCCATCGTGATGGTGTGCGCGGTGGCGTTCACGTCCGAAGGCTTCATTTCGCTGCCCAGCGGGGGGCTGTCGCTGCGCTGGTTCCGCGCCATTCTCGACAACCCGCGCTTCATCGAGGCGTTCTGGTTCAGCCTGGGGCTGGGCACGCTGTCGGCCACGCTGGCGATCGCGCTGGCGGTGCCGAGCGCGCTGGCGTTGTCGCGCAACCGCTTCCGCGGCCGCGAGGCGCTGGTGGCGTTCTTCCTGTCGCCGCTGATGATTCCGCACGTGGTGCTGGGGCTGGCCTTCCTGAAGTTCTTCACCACGGTGGACCTGGCCGGCACCTACGTGGGGCTGGTGGTGGCGCACGTGATCCTGGTGATGCCCTATGCGCTGCGGCTGGTGCTGGCCTCGGCCACCGGCATCGATCCGGCGCTGGAGCGCGCGGCGCAGTCGCTGGGCGCGTCCCACTGGACCGCGTTCCGGCGCGTGGTGCTGCCGTTGCTGCTGCCGGGCGTGGTCAGCGGCTGGGTGATCGCCTTCATCACCAGCTTCGACGAGTTGACCATGTCGATCTTCATCGCCTCGCCGTCCACCACCACGCTGCCGGTGCGCATCTTCCTGCACATCGAGGACACCATCGACCCGCTGGTGACGGCGGTGTCGGCCGTGCTGATCTATGTGACCATCATCGCCATCTTCATCCTGGACCGCCTGGTCGGCCTGGAAAAGCTGTTTGTCGGAAAGGGACGCTAATGACGGAAGAAATACAACAGGCGCCGCGCGCGCCGGCGCATCGCGGCGTCTACGACGCCGTGGTGATCGGCGGCGGCCTGGTCGGCTCGGCCGTGGCCTACGGGCTGCGGCGCGAACTGGACCACGTCGCGGTATTGGACGAAGGCGACGTGGCCTATCGCGCTTCGCGCGGCAACTTCGGGCTGGTCTGGGTGCAGAGCAAGGGCATGGGCCTGCCGCGCTACGGTGTGTGGACCATGACCTCGGCCGGCGCCTGGCCGCAACTGGCGGCCGAGCTGCGGGAGCAGACTGGCGTGGACGTGCACCTGGAACAGCGCGGCGGCCTGCACGCGCTGTTGAGCGACGAAGAGATGGAAGCGCGCGCCACCTTCATGCGCACGCTGCTGGCGCAGCCCGGCATGGCGCAGTACGACTGGAAAATGCTGGACCGCCACGAGCTTGCCGACATGGTGCCCGGCATCGGCCCCGAGGTGCGCGGCGCCACCTGGACGCCGGTCGACGGCATCGCCAATCCGCTCAAGCTGCTGCGGGCGCTGCACATGAGTTTTGCACAGCGGGCTGTGGATTACCTGCCGCGCTGTCCGGCGCAACAGATCCGCCAGCGCGACGGCGTGTTCGAGGTGACCACGCCCACCGGCACGGTGCGGGCGCGTAAGCTGGTGCTGGCCAGCGGCCTGTCGAACAAGGCGCTGGGCGAACAGGTCGGCCTGACGGTGCCGGTGCGGCCGCAGCGCGGCCAGATCGTGGTGCTGGAGCGCACCCGCCGCCTGCTGGAAACGCCGCTGTCGACGCTGCGCCAGACCGACGAAGGCACCTGGTTGATCGGCGATTCGCAGGAAGAGGCCGGCTATGTGGACAACCAGGTCGGCCTGCCGATCCTGGGCACGCTGGCCGACCGCGCCGTACGCACGCTGCCCGCCTTGCGCGAGGTGCGGGTGGTGCGTAGCTGGGCCGCGCTGCGGGTGATGTCCAAGGACGGTTTCCCCATCTATCAACAATCCGAGACGTGCCCCGGCGCCTTCGTCGCCACCTGTCACAGCGGCGTCACCCTGGCGGCCGCGCACGCGCTCAAACTGGGGCCCATGATCGCCGCCGGCCAACTGGCCGACGACATGGCGCCCTTCTCGACCCGGAGGTTCCATGTTCAAGAGGCTTGACGAGGCGCAGCGCCAGGCGCAGGGCGCGCCGGTGCGGGTGACGGTGAACGGCGCCGAACTGCAGTGCCGCCCCGGCGACAGCGTGGCCGCGGCGCTCTTTGCCGGCGGCATGCTGGCCTGTCGCGACACCGCGGTCGGTGAAGTGCCGCGCGGCCCCTATTGCATGATGGGTGTGTGCTACGACTGCCTGGTCACGATCGATGGCCAGGCCAACCAGCAGGGCTGCATGACGGCCGTGCGTGACGGCATGAAGATCGAGCGCCAGCTTGGCGCGCGCAAGGTGCAGGCATGATCGAGACGACGCAATGCGATTTGCTGGTGGTGGGCGCGGGCCCCGCCGGGTTGGCCGCCGCCACCACCGCCGCCCGGCTGGGGGTGGACACGGTGCTGCTGGATGAGCAACCCGCGCCGGGCGGACAGATCTACCGCGCCATCACCACCACGCCGGTCACTGACCGCGCGGTGCTGGGACCGGATTACTGGCACGGCGCCTCCCTGGTCGAGCCGTTCCGGCAGTCGGGCGCGCGTTATGTGCCGGGCGCGACCGTGTGGGCGGTGGCCGAGCGCACCGCGCCCGAGCCGCAGCGCGGTTTCGAGGTGGCGTATTCGGTGGCGGGCGAAGCGCGCATCCTGCATGCGCGGCGCCTGCTGCTGGCCACCGGCGCGCAGGAACGGCCGTTCCCGATTCCGGGCTGGACGCTGCCCGGCGTCATCACCGCCGGCGCGGCGCAGATCTTGCTGAAGTCCGCCGGCGTGGTGCCGGCCGACCGTACCGTGCTGGCCGGCTGCGGCCCGCTGCTGTACCTGGTGGCCTGGCAATACCTGAACGCCGGCGTCAAGGTCGACGCGCTGCTCGAAACCACGCCGCCGGGCCGCCTGCGTCAGGCCTTGCCAAAGGTGTGGGATTTCCTGCGCTCGCCGTATCTGGGCAAAGGGCTGTCGCTGTTGCGCGCCGTCAAGGCGGCGATTCCCATCATCAAGCGCGTGACGGCGCTGGAAGCGCTGGGGCAGGACAAGCTGGAAAGCGTGCGCTACACCGCCGGCGGCATCACCAAGACGCTGCCGGCGCAACAGTTGATGCTGCATCAGGGCGTAGTGCCCAACGTCAACCTGTCGCGCGCCATCGGCGCCGAGCATCGCTGGAACGCGGCGCTCGATTGCTGGGAACCGGAGGTGGATGACTGGGGCCTGACCTCGGTGGACGGCGTGGGCATGGCGGGCGACGGCGCCGGCATCGCGGGCGCGCTGGCCGCCGAACAGCGCGGCCGGCTGGCGGCATTGCAGGCCGCGCATCTGCTGGGCCGCATCGACGCGGCGGGGCGCGACAGCGAGGCCGCCGCGCCCCGCGCCGCGCTGGCGCGGGCGGTGCGCGGACGCGATTTCTTCGATACCCTGTACAAGGCGCCCGAAGCCTTCCGCCGCCCCACCGGCGACACGATCGTCTGCCGCTGCGAGGAAGTGACGGCGGCGCAGGTGCGCGACACCGTCAAGCTCGGCTGCAGCGGCCCGAACCAGATGAAGGCCTTCCTGCGCTGCGGCATGGGCCCGTGCCAGGGCCGCTTCTGCGGCCTGACGGTGTCGGAGATCATCGCCGAGGAACGCGGCGTGCCGGTGCCCGAGGTCGGCTACTACCGCCTGCGCTTCCCGACCAAGCCGTTGACGCTGGGCGAGCTGGCCTCGCTGCCGCAGACCGACGAATCGCGCCAGGCGGTGGTGCGGCTGAAGAAATAGGAGCCCGCCATGACGGACGCTTCGCGCTCGGCCGCCGTCATCATCATCGGCGGCGGCCTGCACGGCAGTTCGGCGGCGCTGCACCTGGCGCGCGCCGGCGTGCCGGCGCTGGTGATCGAAAAGAACTACGTCGGCCGCCACGCCTCGGGCGTGAACGCCGGGGGCGTGCGCACCCTGGCGCGGCACCTGGCCGAAGTGCCGCTGGCGCTGGCCTCGCGCGAGCTCTGGTATCGCATTGGCGAGCTGGTCGATGACGATTGCGGTTTCGAACAGCATGGGCAGGTGCGCGTGGCCGAGAACGAGGCCGACGCGGCGGCGCTGCGCGCGCGTCTGGCGACCATGCAACAGCATGGCTACACGCATGAACAATGGATCGACCGTGACGAATTGCTGGCGATGATTCCCGCGCTGACGCCCACGGTGCAAGGCGGCCTGATCGCGCGCGAGGACGCCGCCGCCGATCCCTACCGCACCACGCTGGCGTTCCGCCGCAAGGCCGCCAGCCTGGGGGCGCGCTTCGTGGAAGGCGTGCGCGTGCTGCGCACCGTGCATGAGCATGGGCAATGGCGGGTCGAAACCGACGCCGGCGTCTACACCGCGCCGCAGGTGCTCAACTGCGCCGGCGCCTGGGCGGACCGCATCGCCGCCGAATGGGGCGAGCCGGTGCCGCTGACCGCCATCAGCCCGATGATGCTGGTGACGCTGCGCATGGATCATTTCCTGGACGCGGTGGTGCTGGGCACCGGCCGGCCGTTGTCGTTCAAGCAGCGCGCCAACGGCACCGTGCTGATCGGCGGTGGCCGCCGCGCCTGGGTCGATCGCGACGCGGAATGGACCGAGCTGGACTTCCGTTCACTGGCCGAGGGCGCGCGCACCGTCTGCGACCTGTTTCCGCACATGCGGCAAGCGGTCGTGAACCGCGGCTGGGCCGGCATCGAGGCCGCCATGCCCGACGAGATCCCGGTGATCGGGCGCAGCCAGCGTTACGACAGCGCCTTCCACGCCTTCGGCTTCTCGGCCCACGGCTTCGAGTTGGGCCCGATCGTCGGCCGTATCATGGCCGATCTGATCGCCACTGGCGCGACCGATCTGCCGATCGCGCCGTTCGCCATCGATCGTTTCGCCGGCGCCGCGGGCGCGCCGGCATCCACTTCAAAGGAGCAGCACTCATGAATGACATCGTGCGCAAGGATTCCAACGAGCGCCTGAGCCGCATCGTGATTCACGGCAACACTGTGTACGTCGCGGGCGTGACCTCGTCGGCCGAAGGCGGCATTGCCGCGCAGACGCGCGACGTGCTGGCCAAGATCGACGGCTATCTGGCGCGGGCCGATTCGGACAAGACCCGGCTGCTGTCGGTGCAGATCTGGCTCAAGGACATCGAGCGCGATTTCGCCGGCATGAACGCGGTGTGGGCCGAGTGGGCCCCGGCCAATGCGCTGCCGACGCGCGCGACCTGCGAGGCCAAGCTGGCCTCGCCCGATCTGCTGGTCGAGATCATCGTCACGGCCGCGAAGCGGCCGGGATACGTCGGCGGGCCGGCGTCGGAAGCCTGACCGGCCACAACGATCCGGCAGCGTGCTGCCGGATCTTTCGAGTGGCCTCCCGTCGCGACCCTGACAGCGGCGGGTGAAGGCGAGGTCCGGCCTCGGACACGCCTTATTTCGTTATTCCGCGATGCATTTTCCCGGTTTTGCGCTTCCTCGCTGTTGATAATCGGCGCGTTGACAAGGAAGTGCTTTGGATGGGCCGGCAAGTCCGGCCTTCGGGAATTCGTAGCGTGCCAGCCGGTCAGGTTTTCATCCGCAATATCGAGCCCTCTTGCCGCGGCCATCATGGTGCGCGGCGAGGCTGGCGGCGTCACAAGCGGGCCGCCGCGCACAGCGCCGCCAGCCTGACGCTGTGCCCTGGGTTCGCCGCCGCCGCGCGCCCGGCCCTGAACTGGGCGACTCCGACATCATCATCATCAAGCCCGGCACGGGCAAGCGCTGGCGCGCCTATGTGGGCGGGGACGACGCCGGAACCCCGCCGCCTTGCGTTGTCGAGACATTCACAACGCCAGCCCATCCTCGGTTCAACCGAGTACGCATGATGTCCAAGTTCCGTTCCCTGATCGTATGGTCCGTGGCCTTCTCGCAGGTCTGGACTCCCGTGCTGGCGCAGACCCTGCCGATCTCGGTGGCCAGGCGGCGGGCGGGGCCGACAAGGCGCGGGACCCGGGGCGACAAGAGCGGGGCGTCGGCGGGCCTGCCTGTTGTCGCGCGCGCTTCCGGCAATGCCAGCTCGACCACGCGCAGCGCGATCAGCGGCGGCAGCGTCGTGATCCGTGATGAGGCCGCGCAGCAGGATCTGACGGGGATGACGGCGGTGCAAACGGTCGCCGCGCTGAATCGCGACACGTCGTCGGATACGTTGAATGCGCTCAAGCCGATCTTCGACAAGGAGAAGATCGAGGCGGGGTTCGAGATTGCGTCGGAGGCTCAGAAGCAGGTCGGGCAGTTCCTGGAAACGCGGGCCAGGATTCGGTGTCGGGCAACGTCGCCCAAGGCCGGATGAACAGCGACTTTCGATCCGCCAGCGAACAGGCCGGCCTGAAGGCGGGCGACGGCGGCTTCCAGTTGGATGTCGCGCGAAACACGACCTTGGTCGGCGCGGCGATCTCCAGCAGCGAGCGCGCGGCGCCGGAAGGCCGAAACGCGCTCGGGACGGGCACGCTGGATGTTCGAGATGTAAAGAACACGGCCCCCCACCGTCGGTACGCAGGCCGCACTACTCGCTGGCCGACAACGAGGCCTCAACGAGCGGCTTCGCCCAATCGGGCGTGTCCCGCATCTCCGCTAGCGAAGTGGGATAGAGCACCTGGCCATCGTCCACGTAGAGGGCCAGAGCCGGCTCAGGTACGGCCTCGCCAGGCTCCACGTCCACGCTGTTGTCGTAGACCCGCAGACTGACCAGGTGCGGCATCAATTTCAGCAGATTGCGGTAGGACGTCTTGCAGCGCTCGCGGATGCGTTCTTCGGGGATGTCGTGGCCACCGCGCGCCACCCGGGCCCGCACACGCGCAATATGGTGCTCGGCGTCGCGCAGGCCGCAGTACCAGACCAGCACATCGTGGGTCGACGCCGCGGCGATGAGCTTTTCCACGATGGTCTGGCCGCCCAGGGTGGTTTCGAAGGCGAACGACCCGCCCGCCGCGACTGCCGCGTCCAGCCGCCGCACCCCTTCCGCCCACGCTTCCGCATTGGCCTGATCTTGGGACCGGCCCAAGCGCTGTACAAGCTCACGAGCGAAGGTGTCAGGGTTGAACCAGGCCATGCCGGCCTGAGTCAGGATATGGCCGCCCACTGAGCTTTTGCCGGCGCCATTCACTCCCGCCAGCACATACAGAATTGGGCGTTCCATCAAAACGTGGAGCCGGCCTTAACTCGGCCAGCCAACGGGCCTGGGTTGCGCATAACGCTTCGCAGGCGCTCAGCCGCGTCGGGGGCGGACAGCGCGGCAAGTCGTTGATCGAAGCTGCGGCGCAGCTCTTCGACCGGGTCCGGCACGGCGGCCTGGGCAGCGTTCAGCGCGTCTATGATGCGCGTGTACTCGGCCACCGTCATGATCACGGCCTCCGGCTCATCGTGGTTTGTGACGACGAGCTTTCCTTCGGCGGCGGCAAGACTGCGGACGACACCCCGCCAGCCGTCCTTCTTGACTGCCGAAGCAGGCTTCGCCGGCAGGCGGGCGATAGGTTCAGCGAGCAATGCGGAAGCAGCCATGATCGTTCTCCCAACGAGGGCTTTCGAATCGGCCTTGATGGCCTCTTGGTCAATTTTACCCTTTTTGGCCTTTTATCACTAATTGCCCTCTGGGACCGCGCATGCGGACCCCTTCTTATATGGGGACGGATAAACCGTGCCGCGTCACCATGTCGCGATTGGTTGCGGTGACCCAAGACACCGTCTTGAGCGTGTCGGGTTTGAGCACCATGGCGGAGAATACGGGTGCCCCCACGTCAACGCCGCGGGCCTGTTCTGACGCAAAGGCTTCTGTCGGTTGGTCGCTGTTCCATTCGGAGGGGGACAGCACAAAGCCGAAGCCGCCATGGGCCAGTCCCCCCTACATCCTCAGCGCACCTGAAAACTCACCTGCCCCGGCCGCCCCGGCAGGTTCAACGTCGCCGTGGCCGGCGGCGTCGTCGCCACCACCTCGCCAGCGCGCAGCACCATCAGGCGCGTGGCGCGCAGGCGCAGCGCCTCGACCGGGTCGCGGGCCTGCAGCAGCACCATGTCGGCGCGCTTGCCCACTTCCAGCCCGGTCTCGTCCAGGCCCAGGATCTTCGCCGGCGTGGCCGTGACGGCCTGGAAACAGGCGCGCATGGCGTCCTGCCCGGTCATCTGCGCCACGTGCAGGCCCATGTGCGCCACTTCCAGCATGTCGCCCGAACCCAGGCTGTACCAGGGGTCCATCACGCAGTCGTGGCCGAAGGCCACCGGCACGCCGGCGGCCAGCAGCTCGGGCACGCGGGTCATGCCGCGGCGCTTCGGATAGGTGTCGTGGCGGCCCTGCAGCGTGATGTTGATGAGCGGGTTGGCGATGGCCGACACGCCGGCCTCGCGCATCAGCGGGATCAGCTTGGACACGTAGTAGTTGTCCATCGAGTGCATCGAGGTCAGGTGCGAGCCCGTGACGCGGCCCTGCAGGCCCAGGCGTTGCGTGTGATAGGCCAGCGTCTCGATGTGGCGCGACAGCGGGTCGTCGCTTTCGTCGCAGTGCATGTCCACGCGCAGGCCGCGCTCGGCCGCCAGTTCGCACAGGATGCGCACCGATTCGGCGCCGTCCTGCATGGTGCGCTCGAAGTGCGGAATGCCGCCGACCACGTCCACGCCCATGTCCAGCGCGCGCTTCAGGTTGTCGAGCGCGCCCGGCGCGCGCAGCACGCCGTCCTGCGGGAAGGCCACCAGTTGCAGGTCCAGGTACGGCTTGACCTGCTCGCGCACGTGCAGCAGCGCTTCCACCGCCAGCAGGCGCGGGTCGCACACGTCGACGTGCGAGCGGATCGCCAGCAGGCCGCGCGCCACCGCCCAGTCGCAATAGGCCAGCGCGCGCTCGACCAGCGCTTCCTGCGTCAGCAGCGGCTTGAGTTCACCCCACAGCGCGATGCCTTCGAGCAGCGTGCCCGACTGGTTCACGCGCGGCAGCCCGAACGACAGGGTCGAGTCCATGTGGAAGTGGGCGTCGACGAACGGCGAAGTCACCAGTTGGCCGGCGGCGTCGATGGTCTGCGCGGCCTCGGCCTTCAGCGCCGGTTCGAGCGCCGCGATGCGGCCCTGGGCCACGCCGATGTCGATGTGCTGGCGGCCGTCCGGCAGCGTGCAGTTCTTGAGGATCAGATCGAGCATAGTCAAACCTTCTGGATTACCGTTCGCCCTTGCGGTAGGGCTTCATCAGGGCCTGCGGGTAGGCGGCGCGGCGCGCCATCACCACCAGGGCCAGGATGGACAGAATATAGGGCAGCATCAGGTAGACCTGATAGGGCAGCTCGGGCAGCCCCGGCAGCGCCGCCCCACCCTGCTGCAGCCGCAGTTGCAGCGCGTCGAAGAAGGCGAAGATCAACGCGCCCAGCAGCGCCTTGCCGGGCCGCCACGAGGCGAACACCACCAGCGCCACGCAGACCCAGCCGCGGCCGTTGACCATGTTGAAGAAGAAGGCGTTGAAGGCCGCCAGCGTCAGGAAGCTGCCGGCCACGCCCATCAGCGCCGAGCCGGCGACGATGGCGCCCATGCGCAGCTTGGTCACCGACAGGCCCTGGCCCTCGGCGGCGGCGGGGTTCTCGCCCACCATGCGGATCGCCAGGCCGACCGGGGTGCGGTTCAGTACCCAGGCCAGGATCGGCACCGCGGCCAGCGCCAGCAGCGTCATCGGCGTCTGCCCGGCCAGCACCGGGCCGATCAGCGGAATGCCGTCCAGGAATTTCATTTCGGCGAACGGCGTGATCGTCGGCGGCGTGTTCACGCTGGGGAAGGTGACGCGGTAGGCGAAGTAGCTCAGGCTGGTGGCCAGCAGCGTCACGCCCAGGCCCGAGACGTGCTGCGACAGGCCCAGCGGCACCGTCAGCACCGCGTGCAGCAGGCCGAATACGGCGCCCGCCAGCGCGGCCGCCAGCACGCCCACGTACAGCGGCGCGCCCAGGTACACCACCAGCCAGCCGGTGAAGGCGCCGGCGGCCATGATGCCTTCGATGCCCAGGTTCAGCACGCCGGCGCGCTCGCACAGCAGCACGCCCAGCGTGCCCAGGATCAGCGGCGTCGCCAGCCGCAACACCGCGACCCAGAAGGCCGCGGAACTCAACAGGTCCATCCATTCCATGGCGTGCTCCTCAAGCCCGGTTGCGGCGCAGGCGGTACTGCGCGAATAGCGTCGCGACCAGCATGGCGAGCAACGAGGTGGCGACGATGACGTCGGCGATGTAGTTCGGCACCGCGATGGCGCGGCTCATGCTGTCCGCGCCCACCAGCATGCCGGCCACGAAGACGCTGGCCAGGATCACGCCCAGCGGATGCAGGCCGGCCAGCATGGCCACCACCACGCCGGTGTAGCCGTAGCCCGGCGACATGTCGAGCGTGACGTAGCCGGTGCGGCCGGCCACCTCGATGGCGCCGGCCAGTCCGGCCAGCGCGCCCGACAGCATGGCCGTGCCCAGCATCACGCGGTTGACCGGCAGGCCCAGGAAGCGCGAGGCGTGGGCGTTGGCGCCGACCGCGCGCATCTGGAAGCCGAACACCGTGTAGCGGTTCAGCAGCCACAGGCCCAGCGCCAGGCCGGCGGCCCACAGCAGGCCGGTGTGGGCGCGGGTGCGCTCGATCAGCTTGCCCAGCTCCAGGTCGGGGTTGAGCGCGACCGATTGCGGCCAGCCCATCGCCATCGGGTCCTTCATGGGGCCGTCCAGCATCATCGAGACGAACAGCAGCACGATGAAGTTGCCCAGCAGCGTGGTCACCACTTCGTCCACGCCCAGGCGCGTCTTGAGCAGCGCCGGGATCAGCAGCAGCAAGGCGCCGGCCAGCGCCGCCGCCAGCATCATGCCGCCGAACAGCGCCGGCAGGGGCAGGTCGAAGCCGGTGCCGTCATGCAGGCCGCCCACCGCCACCGCGGCCAGCGCGCCCAGGTACAACTGGCCTTCGGCGCCGATGTTGTAGAAGCGCGCGCGAAAGGCCACGGCGCAGGCCAGGCCGGTCAGCATCAGCGGCGTGGCGCGCGTCAGGGTCTCGGACAGCGCGAATTTGGAGCCGAACGCGCCTTCGAACAGCAGCGCGTAGGTGCGGCCCACCGGCGCGCCGGCCCAGGCCACCAGCAGCGTGCAGACCGCCAGCGTAAAGAGGATGGCCGCGATCGGGGCCAGGGCCAGCGCGGCGCGGCTGGGCTCGGGGCGGCGTTCCAGGATCAGTTTCATTCGAGAAATGCTCAGTAGAGGGGGCACGGCGTCAGGCGCGCGTGCCCGTCATGGCCAGCCCGACGGTGGCGGGCGTCCATTGCGCGACCGGCTTGTCGGCGACCAGCTTGCCGCCGCACAGCACCGCGATGCGGTCGGCCAGCGCGAAGATCTCTTCCAGGTCTTCCGACACCAGCAGGATGCCGGCGCCGCGCCGGCGCGCGGCCAGCAACTGTTCGCGCACGTAGGCCACCGCGCCGATGTCCAGACCCCAGGTGGGCTGGTCGGCGACGATGAAGCGCGGTTCGCGCGCCAGGGTGCGGCCCAGGATCAGCTTCTGCATGTTGCCGCCCGACAGGCTGCGGGTGCGCACGTCGAGCGAAGCGGCGCGCACGTCGAACTGCCTGGCCAGCGCCGCCGCATAGGCGCGGCCGGCCTTGGCGCGGATCAGCCCGAAGCGCGAGAAGCGCGGGTCCTTCAGGTCTTCGACGATGGCGTTTTCCCACAGCGGGCTGTCGCCGATCATGCCTTCGCCGTGGCGATCCTCGGGAATGCGGCCCACGTGGGCGGCGGTCCAGCCGGCCGGCGTGGTAGGCGCGGCGGCGTGTTCAGGGCCCAGGCGGATGGTGCCGTCGGCGGGCTGGCGCAGGCCGGTCAGCACCGACACGAGCGCCTGCTGGCCGTTGCCGGCGACGCCGGCGATGGCCACGATCTCATGCTTGTGCACCACCAGGTCCAGGCTGTCCAGGCGCGGCGCGCCGCCGCGCGGGTCGCGCACGGTGACCTGCGACAGCGTCACCACCGGCGCGGCCTGGCCGGCCGCCGCCATGGCTTCGGCGTGCGGCATGGCGACTTTGCGGCCCACCATCAGCTCGGCCAGCTCGGCCGGCGTGGTGGCGGCGGTGTCGCGCTCGGCCACCAGCTTGCCCTGGCGCAGCACCGCGACGCGGCGCGACACGGCCATGACCTCGTCCAGCTTGTGCGAAATGAAGATGACGGCCAGGCCCTCGTCGACGAAGCCGCGCAGCGTGGCGAACAGGTCCTGTACTTCCTGCGGCGTGAGGACGGCGGTGGGCTCGTCCAGGATCAGCACCTTGGCGCCGCGGTACAGCGCCTTGAGGATCTCGACGCGCTGCTTCTCGCCCACCGACAGGCTGCCGACGCGCGCGTCCGGATCCACCCCCAGGCCGAAGCGCTGGCCCAGTTCCACCAGGCGGCGGCGCGCCGGGCCGCGGCCCGAGGCCAGCTTCCACAGCGACTCGGTGCCGACCATGATGTTGTCCAGCACGGTCAGGTTGTCGGCCAGCGTGAAGTGCTGGTGCACCATGCCGACCCCCGCCGCCAGCGCGGCGTCGGGCCGGCCCGGCGGCAAGGGTTGGCCGAAGACGTCGATGCTGCCGGCGTCGGCCACGTAATGGCCGAACAGGATCGACACCAGGGTCGATTTGCCGGCGCCGTTCTCGCCCAGCAGGGCCAGCACTTCGCCTTGCGCCAGCGTCAGCGAGACATCGTCATTGGCCGTCAGGCTGCCGAAGCGTTTGGTGATCCCTGCCAGCCGCAGGGCGAGAGGCGCTTGATTCATCGTGCCGACGACTTGGGTTCTTTGTCGTTGACCTGCACGCTGAAGCTGCCGTCCAGGATGGCCTTCTGCTTGGCCTGCACCTTGGCGATCAGGTCAGCGGGGATCTTGCTTTCGAAGGTGCCCAGCGGCGCCAGCGACGAACCCTTGTATTTCATCAGCGAGTACTGGCCGAAGTCGGCGGCCTTGAAGGTGCCGGCCTTGACCTGCTTGAGCGCCTCGTCGATGGTCGGTTCCATGCTCCACAGCGCCGAGGCCACCACGGTCTCGGGGTACTGCGGCTGGGTGTCGATGACGTTGCCGATGGCCAGCTTGCCGCGTTCCTTGGCGGCGTCCGACACGCCGAAGCGCTCGGCGTACAGCACGTCCGCGCCCTTGTCGATCATGGCGAAGGCGGCTTCCTTGGCCTTCGGGGGATCGAACCACGAACCGATGAAGGTCACGGTGAATTCGGTCTTGGGGTTTATTTCCTTGGCGCCCTCGATGAAGGCCTGCATCAGGCGGTTCACTTCGGGGATGGGGTAGCCGCCCACTAGGCCGATCTTGCCGGTCTTGCTCATGCCGGCGGCGATCATGCCGGTCAGGTAGGCCGGTTCCTGGATGTAGTTGTCGAACACCGAGAAGTTGGGCTGCTGCGGCTTGCCCGACGAACCCATCAGGAAGGCGGTCTGCGGGTAGTCCTTGGCCACCTTGCGGGCCGCGGCCTCGACCGCGAAGGCCTCGCCCACCACCAGCTTGTTGCCCTGCTCGGCGTACTGGCGCATGACGCGCTCGTAGTCGGCGTTGGTGACGTTTTCCGAGAACGTGTATTCGATTTCACCCCGGTCGCGCGCGGCGGTCAGCGCCTTGTGGATGCGCGACACCCATTGCTGTTCCACCGGCACCGTGTAGATGGCGGCAACCTTGGTCTTGGCGGGCGCCTGGGCCTGGGCGCCAGCCGACAGCAGCAGCGCGCCGGCGGCGGCCGCGGCCAGCTTCAGCAGGCCACGGCGGGCGATGCCGCCGGCGGCCGGGAGGGAAAGGGATTTCATGCGCAAGTCTCCTTCGCGGGGATGGAAAGGGAATGGGAGGAATGGCGGCGATGTCCGGGCGTCGCGGTGCGGCACGCGTGGGCGGGCGGGGTCGAGGGCGTGGGATCGGTCATCGGATGGGGGAGCGCCGGGGCGGCGCGCCCCATCCGAATGGGCGGGTTCGCGGCCAGTCCTGGCGAAGCAAGTTGTATGCCATGCGGCATTCCCGCGACAAGTCGGGGGAATCCTGATGGCCGGGCGCGATTATAGGCACCCTGGCGGCCAAGCGTGGCACCAGCATGGTGCGCACCGTTGCGGTGCGTGGACACTTTTCGGCGTGGAACAGCCTGTTGCGGCTGAAATGGGCCCGAAAGGCCCTGGAGGCCTATCGCCATGCGGCCATCGGCGCGGCCGCGGGCCTAAAATTCCCCGCATAGCGCCGCGCCCGTGCGCGGCAAGCCGGAATCCATCATGCAAGACATTCAATTGCTGCTCGAGCAGTACGGCGGCTGGCTCGTCTTCGCCAACGTGCTGGTCGAGCAGGCGGGCCTGCCCGTGCCCGCCTATCCCATGCTGATCGCCGCCGGCGCCCTGGCCGGCGCGGCCGGCTGGCTGGTGCCGTGGCTGGCGGCCACCGTCGCCTGTCTGCTGGCCGACTCGCTCTGGTACGCGGCTGGCCAGCGCTACGGCTCGCGCCTGCTGGGCGTGATCTGCAGGATGTCGCTGTCGCAGGATTCCTGCATCCGCCAGACCCAGCGCCTGTACCTGCGCATCGGCGTGCGCGCCCTGCTGGTCTGCAAGTTCCTGCCCGGCGCCGGCGCCCTGTCCACCGTGATGGCCGGCCTGACCGGCACGCCGTACCGCCGTTTCCTGGCCTATGACCTGGTGGGCGCCATGATCTGGGCGGGCTCGGCCCTGCTGCTGGGCGGCCTGTTCCACGGCGTGGTCAACGACGTGCTGGACGTGCTGGGCACTTACGGCCCCATGGGGCTGGCCCTGCTGGCTGCGGTGCTGGCGCTGTACATCATCGCCCGCGCCCTGCGGCGCTGGGTTCTCAAGCGCCACCTGCGCGTGATTCCGCGGCTGTCGGTGGACGAGCTGATGCAGTGGCGCCAGGACGGCCGCCTGGCGCTGGTGTTCGACGTGCGCCCCGAGGCGGTGCGCGAGGAAGACCGCATCCCCGGCGCCATCGCCGTTGACCTGCGCGCCCCGCTGCCGGCGCTTGAAGCCGGCAGCGAGGAGGCCGATATCGTGGTCTATTGCGCCTGCCCCAACGAGGTTTCGGCCGCGATGCTGGCCGCGCGCCTGCGCGCCGCCGGCTACCCCAAGACCTGGGCGCTGCGCGGCGGCTACGAAGCCTGGGCGCGGCACGCGCACCCGGCCTGACGACGTGCCGCGGCGGCGTCTGTCTGGGCCATGGGCGCCCGCGCGGTTTCGGCCCGCGCCCGGCGCCGCCACGGGCGCATAATGGCTCCATCGGCCCGCGCCTTTGACGGGCCGGGGAGACAGGCATGAAGTTGTTGTTCTTGGGCGCCGGCGGAACCGGCGGCTATTTCGGCGGCCGCGCCGCCCAGGCGGGCGCGGACGTGACCTTCCTGGTGCGCGAGGCCCGCGCCGCGCGCCTGCGCGAACAGGGGCTGCGCATCGAAAGTCCTTTCGGCGACGCCACGCTGCAGCCGCAACTGGCCACCGCCGACACGCTGAAGGGCTTCTATGACGTGGTGGTGCTCAGTTGCAAGGCCTATGACCTGCAAAGCGCCATCGACGCCATCCGCCCCGCCGTGGGTCCCGACACCGCGGTGCTGCCCATCATGAACGGCGTGCTGCAGTACGACGTGCTGGACCGCGAATTCGAGCCGCACCGCGTGCTGGGCGGCCTGTGCCAGATCAACGCCACGCTCGGCCCCGAAGGCCAGGTGATCCACCTGGGCAAGCACGCCAGCATCGTCTTCGGCGAACGCGCCGGCCCGGCCCGCAGCGCCCGCTGCGAGGCACTGGCAGAGGCCCTGGCCGGCGGCGAATACGTCAGCCGCCTGAGCGAAGACATCTACCAGGATATCTGGGAAAAATACGTTTTCCTGACGACGCTGGCCGCCGCCACCTGCCTGATGCGCGGCACGGTCGGCCAGATCGCCGCCACCGACGACGGCGCCGACATCGTGCGCGGCCTGCTGCGCGAATCGCAGGCGGTTGCCGCCGCCAGCGGCCACGCGGTGCGGCCCGAGGCCGACGCCAACGCGCTCAAGATCCTGACCGACCCGTCCCAGGCCATGACCGCCTCGATGTTCCGCGACCTGCGCCAGGGCCTGCCGGTCGAGGCCGACCACATCGTCGGCGACATGGTGCGGCGCGCGCGCACGCTGGCGGTGGATGCCACCACGCTGCGCACGGCCTACGCGCATTTGCAGGTCTACCAGGCGCAACGCGCCGCGGCTTGAGGCCAAAGGAACGGGAATCCGATTGGTGCATGGATTGCAAAAAACTCTTCCATGCCCGTGGGTTCCTGGATGCCGTCGGGCCGAATAGTATGGCTTTGCCTGAGCCCGGGCAGGCAAGGACCGCAACTCGCGGCCCCCGCCCGGCGCCCACCCTCCAAGGAGCAAGACCATGAAAATCGCTTTGATCGGAATTACCGGCCGCGTGGGTTCCCGCGTGGCGGACGAACTACTCAAGCGCGGCCACCAGGTGACCGGCATCGCCCGCAACCTGGGCGACGTCAATCCCCAGCCCGGCCTGACCATCGCCCAGGGCGACGCCACCGATCCGCACGGCCTGACGCCGCTGCTCAAGGGCCACGATGCGGTGGTCAGCGCCTCGCGCTTCGTGTCGGCTGACGCCAAGCCGCTGCTGGCCGCCGTGAAGGAGGCGGGCGTGCCGCGCCTGCTGGTGGTCGGCGGCGCCGGCAGCCTGGAAGTGGCGCCGGGCAAGATGCTGATCGACACCCCCGAATTCCCCGACGCGTACAAGCCGGAAGCCCGCGGCGGCGTGGTGTTCCTGGACGCCTTGCGTCAGGAAAAGGTTCTGAATTGGACGTTCCTGTCGCCTTCCGCGCTGTTCGAGCCGGGCGAGCGCACCGGCAAGTTCCGCATCGGCGACGACACGCTGCTGGTCGATGAGGCCGGCAAGAGCTGGATCTCGATGGAAGACTACGCCATCGCCCTGGCCGACGAAATCGAGACGCCCCGGCATTCCCGCCGCCGCTTCACCGTCGGTTATTGATATCCCGCAGGCCGTGGCGCGGTGTTGTTTGCATGCGATAGCCGGCCGCCCACGGCCCCCGCCCGCCCCGGGGGGGCGTCCGCTTTTCGGGCAAGGCCGCACTGGCGGCAGGGTCGATTCGGCCGGTTTTGTTTGTAAACTGGCAGGCCGCCAAACCGGCGCACGACCCGAGTAGTCAGTATGAGCATGAAGTTGAAATCGTTGGCCCTGTGTTTGCTGCTGGCTGCCACCTGTCTGGCCCCGGTCCAGGCCGCCGCGCCGCAGTCGAACAAGGACATCGTGGTGGCGTTCTTCCGCATGATGTTCCAGGACCGCGAGATCGACGAGGCGGTGCGCCTGTATGTCGCCAGGAACAATTACACCCAGCACAATCCCTACATGCGCGACGGCGTCGAGCCGATGGTGGATTTCTTCCCCCATTACTTTGAGCAGCACCCGCAGGCCAGCGTCGACATCAAGCGCGTCATCGCCGAGGGCGACCTGGTGGTGATCCACAACCTGTGGCGCGAATCGCCCGAAGACCGCGGCCAGGCCGTGGTCGACATCTTCCGCGTCGAGAACGGCAAGATCGTCGAGCACTGGGACGTGAGCCAGGAAATCCCTGAAAACCCCGCCAACAAGAACGGCATGTTCTGAACAGGCTGCCCATGTCCGCCATCGAACCCGTCGACCTGCCCCGCGCCTACCTGCTGTTGAACCACGGTCCCACCGTGCTGGTCACCAGCGCCCACGGCGGCGAACGCAACGTCATGGCCGCGGCCTGGGCCATGCCGCTGGATTTCAGCCCGCCCAAGATGCTGGTGGTGGTGGACAAGAACACCTACACCCGCACGCTGATCGAGGCTTCCGGCGAATTCGCGCTGTGCATCCCGTCGCGCGCGCAGGCCCAGGCCACCCTGCAGGTCGGCTCGCACTCGGGGCGCGATGAAGACAAGTTCAAGGCCAGCGGCCTGGGCACCTTCCCCGCCAGCAAGATCGGCGCGCCGCTGATCGAAGGCTGCCTCGGCTGGCTCGAATGCAAGGTGGTGCCCGAGCCGCACAACCAGCAGGCCTATGACCTGTTCATCGGCGAGGTGGTGGCCGCCTGGGCCGCGCCCGACGTGTTCTCCGGCAACCGCTGGCACTTCGATGACGACGCGCGCCGCTCGGTGCACTACGTCGCGGGCGGTTCGTTCTTCGCCACCGGCGAAGCGTTCTCGGTTGCCGATCCGGAGTAAGCCCGTGCGCCGCGTCTACCTGGCCGGTTTCGACGTCTTCCTGCCCGATGCCGTGGCGCACGGCGAGCGGCTCAAGGCGCTGGCCGCCGCGCATGGTTTCGAAGGCCTGTACCCGCTGGACAACGCGGCGCCAGCCGGCCTGTCCGGCGCCGCCCTGGCGCAATGGATCTACCAGGCCAACGTGGCGATGATCCAGCGCGCCGACCTGGTCATGGCCAATCTCAATACGTTCCGCGGCGCAGAACCGGATTCGGGCACGGCCTTCGAGGTCGGCTATGCGATCGCCCTGGGCAAGCCGGTGTGGGGCTATACGGCGCAAGCCGGCAGCGTGCGCCAGCAGGTCGCGGTCGGCGTGGCCGCCGACGATCCGGACCGCGCGGTGGACGCACAGGGCTGCACGGTCGAAGACTTCGGCCTGAACCTGAACCTGATGCTGGCGTGCAGCGCCCGCATCGTGGTGGGCGACGCGGCCGACTGCCTGGCGCGCATGGCGCGCGGCTAGGACGCCGGCGCCGCGCCGTCGGCGCGCGCTCCTCGCGTGGTGTCAGGCCGCGCCGGCCTTGCGGGCCGCCGCGCGCACGGGCCGGGCCTTGGCGGCGGGGGGCGGCATGCCCAGGTATCCCATCACCGCATCCACCACCGCCCGCTCCAGTTGCTGCGCGCTCAAGCCGGCCGGCGGCTCCAGCGCCGCCGCGTGCACCAACGATTCCATGATGCGCAGCACCACGTAGGTCGCCAGCTCGCGGTCCTGCTGCGCGATCTCCTCGCGATGCAGTTCCAGCAGGTGGCGCATGCGCCGGTGGATGTCCTGGTCGGCGCGGCTGTGTTCGCGCGGCTGGTCGAACAGCGGGAATTCCCGCTCCAGCACGCGGTGCAGCGCTGGCTCCAGCAGATGCGCATGCAGCGACGCGGCGACGATCGCCGCGACCCGCTCGCGCAGCGTCGCCGCGGGACTGCCGTCCAACACCTCGTCGATGAGCGCCAGCATCTGCTGGTCATGGCGGTCGTGCAGCGCCGCGATCAGCGCATTCTTGTTGGGGAAGTACTGGTACAGCGAGCCGACGCTGACGCCGGCGGTCTCGGCGATCAGGTTGGTGTTGGTGCCTGCGTAGCCGTGCTCGGCCAGAACGCGAGCTGTCGCCTGCAAAATGGTGTCCACGGTCTGTTGCGAACGTTGCTGGCGCGGCGATTTACGGGGCTGCGGGATGGATGTCATTGGGTTCGGGGAAAGCGAGTTTCAAACCTGAGCACCGGCTCATAAAATTTCGATACGCAACTGGAATTGCGTCGAGCACCGGCCGATTATGCCATCGTCGATTACGGCGAGCCGGCCATGCGGTGCCGCTTCCCCCTTTCAAGGAATCCTCATGTCGAATGCATCGACGGCCACGGCGCTGCCCGCGGCCGGCGGGACCGCGCGTCCCGTTTTCATGCAGATATTGCCCCTGGCGCTGGCGGTCTTCGTCGGCTTTTTCATGGTCGGCCTGCCCATGCCGGTGCTGCCGCTGTACGTCGACGGCGTGCTGGCGCAGGGCGCGCTGGTGGTCGGCATCGTGGCCGGCCTGCAGTTCGCGGCGGCGCTGCTGTCGCGCGCCTGGTCCGGTTCGCTGGCCGATCGTCGCGGCGCCAGGCGCGCGGTGGTTACCGGTTTTCTGCTCGGGTCGGCGGCCGGCCTGCTCTACCTGCTGGCCGATACGCTGGCCCCGCAACCACGCGCGGCGCTGGCCGCGTTGATGGCCGGCCGCGCCCTCATGGGCTGCGCCGAAAGCCTGATCGTCACCGGCGCGCTGAGCTGGGGCGTGGGCCGCGTCGGACCGCAGAACGCGGGCCGAGTGATGGCCTGGATCGGCGTGGCGATCTACGCCGCTTTCGGGCTGGGCGCGCCCGCCGGCATGCGTCTCTACGGCGCAGCCGGTTTCGAAGGCATCGCCTGGGCCACGGTGTTCATCCCGGTGCTGGCGTTGGCGCTGGTGCTGCCACAGCGCGGCGTGCCGGCGGCCGGCGGCGTGCGCACGCCGTTCTACCGCGTGCTGGGCATGGTGATGCTGCCGGGCCTGGGGCTGGCGCTGACCAGCGTGGGTTTCGGCGTCATCACCGCCTTCATCAGCCTGCTGTTCGCGCAGCGCGGCTGGGACGGCGCGGCGTGGATGTTCAGCCTGTTTGGGGTCGGCTTCATCGTGGCGCGGCTGTTCTTCGCGGGGTTGCCCGACAAGCTGGGCGGCGCGCGCGTGGCGTTGGTGTGCGTGCTGATCGAGGCGGTCGGCCAATGGCTGATCTGGATGGGCCCGACGCCGGCGTGGGCGTTTGCCGGCGCGCTGTTGAGCGGCGCGGGCTATTCGCTGGCGTTCCCGGCCTTCGGTGTGGAGGCGGTGCGGCGCGTGCCGCCGGCCAGCCGCGGCGCGGCCATGGGGGCGTATGTGGCGTTCCTGGACGTGGCGCTGGGCATCGCCAGTCCCGTTGCCGGCTGGTTGGCCGGGATGCGGGGCTATGGGGCGGTCTATGCGCTGGGTGGTGCGTGCGCGCTGGGCGCGGTGTTCGTGGCGATGGCGCTGCGGGGCCGGGTGGCCGCCGCCTAAGCGTCCGAAGACTGGTTTGACGATCGAGGCGCCCGCTATTGCGGGCGCCTTTTTCGTTCAGACCGTGGCGGCCATTTCCAGCACTTCGTCATCGACCGGCTGGGCCTGGCCGTCGCGCAGTTGCTGCAGGTGGTCGGCCAGTTCGGCGATGGTCAGGGCGACCAGGCCGTGCTGGGCGGCATAGCGCTCCAGCGCGGCGCCGCGCATCATGGTGCCGTCGGCGTTCATCAGTTCGCACAGCACGCCGGCGGGACGTAGGCCGGCCAGCGTGGCCAGGTCGACCGAGCCTTCGGTGTGGCCGCGGCGGGTCAGCACGCCGCCGGGCTGGGCCCGCAGGGGGAAGACGTGGCCGGGGCTGACGATGTCCTCGGCCTGGGCGGTGGGCGAGATGGCGGCGCGGATGGTGGTGACGCGATCGACGGCCGACACGCCGGTGCTGACGCCTTCGCGCGCTTCGATCGAGACGGTGAAGGCGGTGGCGAAGCGGCTCTGGTTGCGCTGGACCATGGGGGCCAGGTCGAGACGGTCGAGGGTTTCGCCGGGCAGGCACAGGCAGACGATGCCACTGCCGTCGCGGATCAACTGGGCCATGACGGGCACGGTCAGCTTGTCGGCGGCGACGATGAGGTCGGCTTCGTTTTCACGGTCGAAGTCATCCATGAGGATGACGGGGCGGCCCAGGCGCAGGTGATGCAGGGCGCGTTGCAGGCGCGCGGCGAAGGGCTGGGCGGCCAGGCTGGGGAGGGGGGACTGCGGGGTAAGGGTAACGTTGGACATTGAAACGCTCTCGCGAAAAAGTGGGCGAAAAACGTTTCAGGGCTAATCGACAGCCGAACGCAAACCGATTGCCCGCGCGTATGGGGCGCGGACAGGGGGCGTGTGACGGCACATCTTCTCTCATCCGGACTGTGACCGTCGGCCCTGGCATTTCACCAGATCTGCTGACCCCGGTGTCCTCCGTGAAGGACGCCGGGCGCTCGCGGGCTCGCCAAGTTGCTTGGCATACCGCCGGTGGGGAATTTCGCCCCGCCCTGAAGACGTACTGCTTGTTTGTCGTGTTAACGACATCGGGGATTTTACGCTGGTCTTGGGAGGGGCGCTGAATATGCTTATTGCGGGTGGGGTTTTGGGTGGGGGTGGGTTCTTAAGACGCCGGGGGTGGCGGGGCTTGGGGGGAGCGGGGCTACGATTGCGGTCCGGAGCGTTCGCTCCGGACTGCCCCTGCCTCAACCTCGTCCGCCTTCGGCTCCCTTCGGTTTCCGTTGGGCGCATCTACACGCCCCGCTCCCCCCAAGCCCCGCCACCCCCGGCTCGGTCGGTGGTCACTTCACGGGCGTGGGGGCGGGTGGCTTGCTTGGCGTTTTGGCCAAGAGCCGGGCTGGGTCGGAGGGGGGGCGGGGTCGCCAAAGGCGGCCGCGCGGGCGGCCTTCTTTGGCGTTTGGGTGTGTTGCGTCGGGGCGGTGCCGGGTTGGCTGCTGGGCCGGCGTGGCGGCGCAGCGGCTGGTGTTAGGGACGGGCGCCGCGTGGTCTTGATAATGGGCGGGCGGGACGGCGGTTGGCGGGTATCGCCACGGTCGCGGGTCGCATGGCGGTGGCGCGAGCGTGGTTTGGGGCGGGCCGGATATCGGGTGTTGGGCGAGCGCAGCCGTTGTTGCTGTGCTGTTGGCGCCCACGCCGCTTGCTTACTTCGCGGTTTCCGGTTCCGCTGGCGCTTCGGCCTTTTTCTTTTTCTTCTTCTTTTCGGGCAGCGCCAGCATCGTGCCGCGGCACGGCGGGGTGCCGCAGAGGCACTTGTAGCCTTCCTTCAGGGCCTTGGTGATGCGGCCGTCCAGGACCAGGCCGTAGTCGTAGGAGAGTTCGGTCCCGCGCGGGATGTCCTGCAGCGCGACGATGTAGACGCGCTTGCCGTGCTTGCCTTCCTGGGCCTCGCAGTTGGGCTCACAGGAGTGGTTGATCCAGCGGGCGTCGTTGCCCTGGTCGCCGCCGTCGATGACGCGGCCGGAGCTGAGGGCGAAGAAGAAGGTGTGGAAGGGATCGTCGGGGTTGGTGGGGTGGCGACGGTCGGCTTCCTTGGCGCTGATGCGGGCGCCGCCGTACTCGATGATGCGGGTGCCCGCGGGAATCTTGCGGGCGGCGAAGACGCCGTTGCCGTGCAGCTTGGAGCGGCGCACGACGTACCAGGGCTTGATGGGGGTGTCTTCGGAGGTCATTGAGTGGCGGCAGTGTGGCGGTGAGACGAAACAGAATTATATCGGCGCGCTCATGACAGGATGACAGGCGTATAGTGGGCGCCGCCTTGTTTCTTTGTTTACCCGCACCATGATTGTCCGTCCGCGTCCTTCCGCGCTGGGTTTGTTCTTTGTTTTGCGCGGTTCGATCATTCCCCGCATCTTCAGCCGCATCCTGGTCATTACGCTGCTGTCGTGCGTGGTGGTGTGGATGTACCACCGTCAATGGTTCTCGCCCACGCACCTGTCGGCGGTGCCGTTCTCGCTGTTCGGGCTGGCGCTGTCGGTGTTCATGGGGTTTCGCAACAACGTCTGCTACGACCGCTGGTGGGAAGCGCGCAAGCAATGGGGCGACCTGATCGTGCAGGCCCGCAGCCTGGCGCGCGAGAGCGCGGTGCTGCTGGCGGCCAGCACCGCCAATCCGGTGCAGGAAAGGCTGGTGCGGCGCTGCATCGGCTTCGGTTATGCGCTGGCGGCGCGGCTGCGAGACCAGGACGTGTTGGCGGCCGTGCGGCCCTGGGTGCAGCCGGAGGAACTGGATACGCTGGCGGGCAATCGCAATGTGCCCGACGCGCTGCTGCTGGCGATCAACCGCGACCTGGCGGCCTGCCTGCGGCGCGGGGAATTGACCGACATCCTCTATCAGGCGTTGACCCAGCGCGTGGCGCAGTGCGCGGCGATCCAGGCGGCCTGTGAGCGCATCAAGTACACGCCGACGCCGTTCGCCTATTCGCTGCTGCTGCATCGCACGGCCTGGCTGTTCTGCCTGCTGCTGCCGTTCGGGCTGGTGGGCACGCTGGAATACCTGATGCCGGTGGCGGTCACCATCATCGCCTATACCTTCTTCGGGCTGGACGCGCTGGGCGACGAGCTGGAAGACCCGTTCGGCCTGGAGGAAAACGATCTGCCGCTGTCGGCGCTGGCGCGGGTGATCGAGATCGACCTGCTCGACGGGCTGGGCGTGCGGCCGCTGCCCGAGCCGGCGCAGCCGGTGGACTGCGTGCTGCACTGACATCGCCGCGGCGCCGCGCAGGCGGCGCGAAGCGCCTTGCGCGTGTCTGGGCGCGGGATGCGTTGTCTTGACCGGCCCCGGCGCGCCAGCGCGCCCACGGTTCCTGCGCGCCAGCTCCGCTGCCCGGCCGCGCTCGTTCAGGTCGTCGGCCCGTTCAGCGGCAGCATGGTTTCCTTCAGGCGGCGCAATACGAAGCAGGATTTGCTGTGGCGGATGCCGGGGATGCGGTACAACTGCTCGCGCAGCAGCCGCTCGTAGTCGCGGGTGTCGCGCACGGCGATGCGGATGTAGTAGTCGTAGTCGCCCGACACCAGGAAGGCTTCCAGCACTTCCGGGATCTGCGCCAGCGCCCGCCCGAATTCATACAGCGTTTCCTCGCTGTGGCTCTCCAGCGTGACGTGGACGATGACGGTGTCCATGAAGCCCAGGCTGGCCGGGTCGATGTCGACCGTGTAGCCGCGAATCACGCCGGCGGCCTCCATGCGCTTGATACGGTTCCAACAGGGCGTGGACGACAGGCCGACCGCCGCGCCGATGTCGTTGAGGCTGGCGCGGGCGTTCTCTTGCAGCACGCGCAAAATCGCCAAATCAAACTTGTCCAGGTTCATTTTCTTTGATTCCTCCGATCCAAAGATAAATTTACTGCGTTTGCCGGCAATGCGTGGAAAAGAAGATAAATATTCTCCCGGATTCCCAATAAGATGGATAGCATGAACGATCGCCTGCACCCCTCCGTCGCCGCCGCGCTTGCCGCCCCTGAAACTCCCCCCGCCAATGGGGCCAGGATTCTGCTGGAAACGCTGATTGCGCACGGCGTGGACACCGTGTTCGGCTATCCCGGCGGCGCCGTGCTGCCGCTGTACGACGCGCTCTACGCCGAGCCGCGCCTGCGCCACGTGCTGGTGCGCCACGAACAGGCCGCCGTGCATGCCGCCGAGGGCTACGCCCGCACCACCGGCCGCACCGGCGTGGTGTTCGTGACCTCCGGCCCGGGCATGGCCAACACCACCTCGGGCCTGCTGGACGCCATGTGCGACTCGATTCCGGTGCTGTGCATCAGCGGCCAGGTCGCCACCAGCGCCATCGGCACCGACGCCTTCCAGGAATGCGACGCCATCGGCATCTCGCGCTCCGTGACCAAGTGGAATACTCAGGTGCGCTCGGTGGACGACGTCGCCGCCGTCACCGCCCGCGCCTTCGAACTGACGCGCCAGGGCCGGCCCGGCCCGGTGCTGCTGGACTTCCCCAAGGACGTGCAGTTGGCCGTGCCGCGCGACGCGGACGGCGACGACGACACCCCGTCGCAGCAGAAGCTGGCGGCGCTGCGCGCGCGGCGCCAGTCGGGCAAGCTGGCGCCCAAGCTGCCGCAATCGGCGGTGCGCCGCGCCGCCGCGCTGATCGCCCAGGCCAAGCGCCCCATCTTCTACGGCGGCGGCGGGCTGGTGAACGCCGGCCCCGAGGCCTGCGCCGCTTTCACCGAGCTGGTGCGCGCCAGCGGCGCGCCCTGCACCCTGACGCTGATGGGCCTGGGGGCGTTCCCGGCTTCCGATCCGCAGTTCGTCGGCATGCTCGGCATGCACGGCACCGTCGAGGCCAACCTGGCCATGCACAACGCCGACCTGGTGGTCTGCATCGGCGCCCGCTTCGACGACCGCATCACCGGCAAGCTGTCCGAGTTCTGCCCGCATGCGCGCAAGATCCACATCGACATCGACCCCGCTTCCATCAACAAGGTGGTGCGCGTGGACGTGGCCCTGGTGGGCGACTGCCTGCCGCTGGTGCGCGCCCTGCAGGCCGAGCTGAGCGAGCCGCTGGACCCGGCGCGTCTGGCGCCGTGGTGGGCGCGGGTGCAGGCCTGGCGCGCGCAGGACTGCCTGGGCTACACCCCGGCGGCCGACGCCATCCTGCCGCAGCACCTGATGTCGCGCCTGAACGCGGCGCTGGCCGGGCGCGACGCCATCGTCTCGACCGACGTCGGCCAGCACCAGATGTGGGCCGCGCAGTATCTGCGCTTCGACCAGCCGTACCGTTGGCTCACCTCCGGCGGCGCCGGCACCATGGGCTACGGCGTGCCGGCCGCCATCGGCGCGCAGGTCGCGCATCCGGACAAGACCGTGGTGTGCGTCAGCGGCGACGCCTCGGTGCTGATGAACATCCAGGAACTCTCCACCGCCATGCAGCACCAGGCGCCCGTCAAGGTCGTGCTGTGCAACAACGGCTACATGGGCATGGTGCGCCAGTGGCAGGAACTGATCCACGGCGGCCGCTATAGCCACAGCTACAACGCCTCGCTGCCCGACTTCGTGGCGCTGGCGCGGGCCTTCGGCTGGGGCGCGGCGCGGGTCGAGGACCCGGCGCAACTGGATGCGGCGCTGGCCGAATGCCTGGCGCACGACGGCCCCTACTTCCTCGACGTGGCGGTGACGGCGCAGGAGAACTGCTTCCCCATGATGCCGGCCGGCCATGGCCACCACAAGATGATGCTGGCCGAGGGCGTCTGGTACCAGGACGAGACGACCTGAGCCGGCGGCGATTGCCGGGCAGGCGGACATCCCTGCCGGGCCCGCCGGCATGATGAAGGGGCCCTTTGCGGGCCCCTTCATTTTTGCCGCACGGCCAGCGCGCTGTCAGAACTGGATCGACAGGCCGCCGTCCACCACCAGCACGTGCCCGTTCACGTACGACGCCGCCTTGGACGCCAGGAACACCGCCGCGCCGGCGATCTCCTCCGGCTCGCCCCAGCGCCCGGTCGGGTTGCGGGCCGCGATGCGCGGGCCGACCGCCGGGTCGGCCACCATCTGCGCATTGGTCTCGGTGGCGAACGTGCCCGGCGCGATCGCGTTGCTGGTGATGCCGCGCCCGCCGAACTCCGCCGCCAGCGCCCGCACCATGCCGGTCAGGCCCTGCTTGGCGGCCGGATAGACCGCGTCGCCGGCTCGCGCCAGCTCGCCCACCACGGAGGTGATGGCGATCAGGCGGCCGCCGCCCTGGCGCGCCATGCGCTCGGCGGCGTGCTTGGCCAGCAGGATGCCGGCCACCAGGTCGGTGTCGATCAGTTCGCGGATCTCGGCGGCGCTGGTGTCGGCCAGCGTCTTGCGGTTGCGCGCGCCGACGTTGTTCACCAGGATGTCCAGGCGGCCGTGTTCGGCGTCGATGCGCGCGAACGCCCGCGCCATGGCCGCATCGTCGCTGACGTCGAAGGCCAGCGCGTGCGCGTCCAGGCCGTCGCCGCGCAACGCGGCGGCGGTGCTTTCCGCGGCCTGCTCGTTGCGGCCGTTGATCAGCACGCGCGCGCCGCTGCCGGCCAGCGCGCGGGCGATACAGAAGCCCAGCCCGCGGGCCGAGCCGGTCACCAGCGCGACCTGGCCGCTCAGGTCGAAGTTGCGCAGATAGGGCAAGGAAGTCGTCATGGTCGCGGCTCGGTTCATTCGCGGAATTCGGGCGCCCAGTGCAGCAGCCGCCGTTCCAGCCAGGTCACGCAGTACACCAGCGCGATGCCGACGATGGACAACAGCGTGACCGCCGAAAACATGTCGGTGGCGTTCAGTGTAGCCAGCGCGGTGATCATCAGGTAGCCCATGCCGGTGGTGGAGCCGACGAACTCGGCCAGCACCACCCCGATCAGCGCGAAGCTGATGGCGTTGGGCAGCGCGGCGAAGGTCCAGGCGGCGGCGGTCGGGATGCGCACGCGCCACAGGATCTGGCGCGGCGATCCGCCCAGCGTGCGGCAGAAGTCCACCAGTTCGCGCTCGACGCTGCGCCCGCCCTTGTAGGTGTTGAAGAACACCAGGAAGAACACCACGAACCACGAGGTCACCACCTTGGACGCCAGCCCCAGGCCGAAGAACATGGTGATGAGCGGCACGAAGGCGATGCGCGGCATCGAGTTGAAAGCCACGATGAACGGGTTGAACACGTCCGCCAGGAAGCGGCTGCGGCTGAGCGTCATGCCGACGATGAAGCCGCTGCCCACGCCCACCACCAGCCCGACCAGCGTGGCCTGCAGCGTCAGCCACAGGTGCGGCCAGACCGAGCGCGGCCCGGGCTGCAGCCATTCCCACAGCCGCACCGCTACGCGCGACGGCTGGCTGATGAAGAACGGGTCGAACAGCGTGTTCTGGGTGAACCACGGGATGCGCGTCAGCGTTTCCCAGGAGCCCAGGATGAGGGCCAGGATCAGCACCTGCCACAAGGTGATGCGCAGGCGCCGCCGCGCGCTGGCGCGGCGGTCCAGCCGCAACTGGTCCTGCAGGGTATCGGTGAATTCGGGAGCGGTCATGGCGGAATCAGGCGGCGGCGCGGAACTGCTGGCCCAGCACGCTCCAGAGGCTTTGCACGTGGGTGACGAACTGCGGCGTCTCGCGCAGGGTGAAGACGTCGCGCGGATGCGGGATGGCGATGCGCTCGTCCAGCAGCACGCGGCTGGGCGGGCCCGACAGCACCACCACCCGGTCGGACAGCAGGATGGCCTCGTCCAGATCGTGCGTGACCAGCACCACGGTCTGGCCCAGCTTGCGCCAGATCTCCATCAGCTCGCGGTGCAGGTGGGTCTTGGTGTGCGTATCGAGCGCGCCGAATGGCTCGTCCAGCAGCAGGATGCGCGGCTCCACCGCCAGGCTCATCAGCAGCGCCACGCGCCGCCGCATGCCGCCCGAGAGCTGGTGCGGAAAGGCGTCGGCGAAGGCCGTCAGGTGGCCCAGTTCCAGCAGCTCGGCCACCCGGCTGGCGATGCGCGCGGCCGGCACGCCCTGGAACTTCAGGCCCAGCGCTACGTTCTTCCTGACGCTGAACCACGGCAGCAGCGTGTCCTTCTGGAAGATGTAGCCCAGCGCCGGCGGCACCTGGCCGTCGACTACCCGTCCGTCCACCACGATGCGGCCGGTGGTGGGCGGCAGGAAGCCGGCGATCATGTTCAGCAGCGTGCTCTTGCCGCAGCCCGAGGGGCCGACGATCGACACGAACTCGCCCGCCGCGATCTCCAGGCTGACCTCGCCCACCGCGTGGGTGGTGCCCTGGCGCGTCTGGTAGGCCTTGCCCACCCGGTCCAGCGTGATCATCACTAGCCCCGAGCGCGGCGCACGAAGCGCATGTCGACGCACTTGTCGTACGGCACCGTCTTGATCTCGTCGTTCGAGAACTGGCGGCCGTCGCCCATGATGGCGGTCATGCGGTTGTAGGCGTCCTCGGTGATGACGTTGTCCCCCAGGAACACCGTGTCCTTGTACACGCCCAGCGTCTTCTCGATGGCGGCGCGCGGGAAGGCGTTCAGGTAATCGTCGTAGATCACGTCGGCGATCTCGGCGGCGCTGTGGGCGGTGATGAAGTTCTGTGCCTTCACCAGGCCGGTGACGAAGGCCTGCACGGTTTCCGGCCGCTTCTGGATGGTGTCATGCAGCGTCAGCGCGGCGATGCCCGGCACGTCGCCGCCCATGAATTCGTTCCACGAGGCCTCGGTGGTGGCGTCGAAGATCGGCACGCCCCAGCCTTCCTGCCGGGCCTGCTCCATCATCGACATGGTGGCCATGCTGGCGGCCACCGAGCCTGTCTTGAGCGCGCCCAGCATGGTGGCCAGGTCGCCCAGGGGGCGGATGTCGACCTTGTCGGCCACGCCGGCCTTCTGCATCAGGTACAGCGCCATCAGCCAGGTGCTGGACTGCGGCTGGGTCGCGCCCACGCGCTTGCCGGCCAGGTCCTTGAGCGACTTGATCTTGCCGCTGTCGAAATCCTCGCGCCGCACGATGACGTTGGCGTAGGTCAGCTTGCGGTCGAAGCCGAACACCAGCGCAGCCGGCTTGCCGGCCAGCGTCAGCGCCGGCGCGGCGGTGGCCGCGGTGGCGCCGAACGCGATCTGGCCGGCCGCCAGCAACTGGTTGGTGCGCGGGCCGCTCTGCGAATTCAGGTACTCGACCTCCAGCCCCGCTTCGCCGAAGTAACCCTTCTTGAGCGCCACGTATCCAGCCGCGAAGAACGGGTCGATGCTGCCCTGCCCGTAGACCACGCGGCCCAGCTTGGGCTGCGCGAAGGCGACGCGGCCGCCGATCAGGGTGACGCCGGCCAGCGCCCCGGTAGCGGCCAGCACGCGGCGGCGGGTGGTGAAGTGGGGGCTCGTGCTCATGTCTTCCTCGGTCTCGATCGGGTGTGGTTGTTTGGCGTCAACAATACCGCAGCGGCGCCTGCCGTCCAACAATGGAAAACGCCCGGTTGCCCGGGCGTTCTCGTCGTGCCACGCAAGTGTAGACCGTGGCGGCTTATGCCGCGGTCTTCTTGGGCGCGGCCTTCTTCACGGCTTTCTTGGCGGCGGTCTTGGTCGCCGTCTTGGTGGCCGTTTTCGTGGCGGTCTTGGTCGCGGTCTTCTTCACCGCGGCCTTCTTGGCCGGCGCCTTCTTCGCCGCCGTCTTGGTGGCGGCGCCGGCGGTCTTGGCCGGGGCGCGGCCGCGGCCGGGTTTCTCCGGACGCGGTTCGAACTCGAAGCCGATCTTGCCGTCGGGCTGGCGCACCAGGAAAGCCTTGAACTTGCGGTTGGTGCGGCTGGACACGAAGCCGTCGAGCAGGTCGGTGCGGCCGTCGGTCAGCAGCTTTTCCATCTGCTCGCGCGAGATTTCCTGCTGCAGGATGACCTTGCCCGAGCGGAAGTCGCAGCTCTTTTCAGGGCCGACCGACTTCTCGCAGACATAGCTCATGCCGTGCTCGAACACCCGCGACTGGCACTTGGGGCAGGTGCCCACCGGCGTGTGGCCGGAGAAGTCCACTGCCTCGTTGTCGTCCTCGTCGTTCTGGCCGAAGTCGAATTCCAGCTTGTACTCGTCGCTGATGCGCAGGATGGCGGCGAACGGCCGGCCCATCTTGCTGATGAAGCCCTGCAGCGGACCGATCTCGCGCTTGGCCAGCAGTTCCTCGACTTCCGGCAGCTCGAAGGTGCGGCCGCCCGGGTGCTTGCCGATCGAGAAGTCGCAGTTGGTGCAGGCAAAGCGGCGATAGTTTTCCTTGACCACCCCGCCGCACTTGGGGCACGGCGTCTGCAGCGTGGCGTAGTCGCCGGGCACCGTGTCGCGCTCGTATTCCTTGGCGCGCTTGACGATCACCTGCGTCATCTGGGCGATCTCGCGCATGAAGGCCTGGCGGTCCAGCGCGCCCTGCTCGATCTGCTTGAGCTTGTGTTCCCATTCGCCGGTCAGCTCGGGCGAAGTCAGTTCCGACACGTCCAGGCCCGACAGCAGCGTCATCAACTGGCGCGCCTTGGCGGTCGGCACCAGGTCGCGGCCCTCGCGGCGCAGGTAGACCTCGTTGAGCAGGCCTTCGATGATGGCCGCGCGCGTGGCCGGCGTGCCCAGGCCGCGCTCGGACATGGCCTCGCGCAGTTCCTCGTCGTCCACCAGCTTGCCGGCGCCTTCCATGGCCGACAGCAGCGTGCCTTCGTTAAAGCGCGCCGGCGGCTTGGTGGTCAGGCCCACGGCTTCGACGTCCTCGGTGCGCACGGTCTCGCCGTCGCCCACCGGCACCAGGTTGGCGTCCTCGCCCTGGGCTTCCTTGCCGTACACGGCCAGCCAGCCCGGATTGACCAGCACCTTGCCGTCGGTGCGGAAGCGATGCCCCTGCACCTCGGTCATGCGGGTGGTGACGCGGTATTCGGCGGCCGGGAAGAACACGGCCAGGAAGCGCTTGAGCACCAGGTCGTAGAGCTTGGCCTCGGCCTCGCTCAGGTCGTGCGGGATCTGCAGCGTCGGGATGATGGCAAAGTGATCCGACACCTTCTTGTTGTCGAAGATGCGGCGGTTCGGCTTGACCCAGTGCTGGCTGACCACGGTCTCGGCATGGCGCGACAGCCCGCCGACGGCGTTGGAGCCGCCCTTGGCCAGCGCGCGCATGGTTTCCTGCACCGTGCCGATGTAGTCCTCGGGCAGATAGCGCGAGTCGGTACGCGGGTAGGTCAGCGCCTTGTGGCGTTCGTACAGGGTCTGGGCCAGCGCCAGGGTGGTCTTGGCCGAGAAGCCGAAGCGGCCGTTGGCCTCGCGCTGCAGCGAGGTCAGGTCGTACAGGGCCGGCGACATCTGGGTCGACGGCTTGGATTCCTCGGTGACGCTGCCCGGCTGGTCGCGGCAGGCCGCCACCACGCTCTGGGCGGCGGCCTGCGACCACAGGCGCGACTCGCGCTTCTCGGGGTCGCGCTCGTCCTTCTTGAAGTCCGGATCGATCCAGCGGCCTTCGTACAGGCCGGCGGCGGCCACGAAGGTGGCGCGCACTTCCCAGTAGTCGCGCGGCACGAAGCGGCGGATGCGTTCCTCGCGCTCGGCCACGATGGCCAGCGTGGGGGTCTGCACCCGGCCCACCGGCGTCTTGAAGAAGCCGCCGTCCTTGCTGTTGAAGGCGGTCATGGCGCGGGTGCCGTTGATGCCCACCAGCCAGTCGGCCTCGGCGCGCGAGCGGGCGGCGGCCTCCAGCGGCTTGAGCTGGCTGTCGTCGCGCAGGTTGGCGAAGGCCTCGCGGATGGCGGCCTGGGTCATGGATTGCAGCCACAGGCGCTGGATCGGCTTTTTCACGCCCGCATACTGAATGATGTAGCGGAAGATCAGTTCGCCCTCGCGCCCCGCGTCACAGGCGTTGATGATGGCATCGACGTCCTTGCGCTTGGCCAGGCGCACCAGCAGCTTGAGGCGCTCGGCGGATTTCTTGTCGGTCGGCCCCAGCTCGAATTCAGGCGGAATTACCGGCAGGTGCGTGAAGCTCCATTTCCCCTTGACCGGATCGTTGGGCGCGACCAAGCTAAGCAAATGCCCGATGCTGGACGCCAGTACGTAACGTTCGCTTTCAAAATAGTCGCCCTCGCGCGCAAAGCCTCCCAAGGCGCGTGATATATCAAGGGCCACCGAGGGCTTCTCGGCAATAATCAGCGTTTTATTCATGTGTATCCAGTGGCGGCAGTCCCGCCGTAGTAGCGCGGATAATAAGATCGGAGTTTCGCGAGATGCAAGTCGGCATTGAACGGCAAGTGGGATCGGAACTTCACGCATGGCGCCAATTCCTGGCGCGCAGCACCCTCTGGCTGGGGGTCCTGCTGCTCGGCAGCGCCGCCATCTGCTGGGTCGCGGCGAACTGGCAGGACATGACAAAAATCCAGCGCTTCGCCGGCACGCAGGGCCTGCTGGCCCTGACCGCGCTGGCGGCCGCGTGGACCGGTTTGCGCCTGCGCGCCACCCCTGGCGTGCGCCGCAGCATTCCCGGCGCGCTGCTGGCCCTGGCCGGCATCCTGCTCGGCGCCCTGCTCGCGTTATTAGGCCAAACTTACCAGACTGGCGCCGATACCTGGGAATTGTTCGCCTGGTGGGCGGTCCTGCTGCTGCCGTGGGCATTGGTGGCGGCCAGCCAGGCCGTCTGGCTGCTGTGGGCGCTGGTGACCAACGTCGCCCTGGTCCTGTGGCTGGGCGAGCGCGCCTTCGCCTGGTGGCTGATCTTCGGCGGCCCCCAGGTCGCCAGCCTGATCGTGGCCGCCTGGAACCTGCTTTTGCTGCTGGGCTGGGAACTGGCGGCGCGCCGCTGGCGCGCCAGCACCCTGATCGGACCACGGGTCCTGGCGGCGCTGGTGGTCAGCCCGCTGGTGGTGGCGCTGATGTTCGGCGACTTCATGCTGCGCGGCCTGGGCTCCGTCAACAGCCTGGCCTGGATCGCCGTGACGCTGGGCCTGGGTTTCTTTTACCAGCGCGGCCGCCGTGATCTGGTCATTCTCGCCATGCTGGCGGCCGGCGCCATCTGCGTCTCGCTGCGCATCGTCGGCGAGTGGCTGCTGCGGCTGGAGCCCGGCGTCTGGGCCGCCCTGCCCCTGGCGGCGTTGCTGATGGCCGAGGGCGTCTGGGCCGCGCGCTGGCTGCGCGGGCTGGCCCAGCCGCCCCGGGTCGCCGCCGCCGCGCCCGCCGACGCCGAGCCGGCCGCCGCCTCGGCGGGCAACGCGGTCGACCCCGCCGACGCAGGCGAACCCGTCGCCCAGGTGGCGCCGCCCGCCGTGCCGCATACCGAACCGCCTTGGTATGTACAGTGCATCCTGGGCCTGAGCGCCTGGCTGGCCACGTTGCTGCTGCTGGTGTTCGTGGCCTTCTCCGGCATCATCAATTCAGAGGAAGGCGCGCTGGTGGCCGGCCTGGTGCTGTGCGCCGCCGGCGTGGCGGTGCTGCGCAGCGACGCCGGCCCGTTCTGGCGCCAGTGCGGCACGGCCATGGCCTTCGCCGGCCAGATCCTCATCATCTACGGCATGTCCAGCTCGACCTCGTTCGCCAGCGCCTGCCTGTTCGTGCTGCTGATGGCCACGGCGGTGTACGCGCTGGGGCCGGACGTGATCCTGCGCTTCCTGAGTGGCGGGCTGATCGCCCTGGCCGGCGCCGGCCTGATCTGGCGCATCCTGGCGCCCGAGCTGCTGCGCGAGGACATGATCGACTCCCTGCTGTATCTCGACATGGCCCGCGCCGCCTTCATCTGGCTGCCCATCGCCGTGACCGGCGCCTGGGCCACGGCCGTGATCCTGACCCTGGCGCACCGGCTGGGCGGCAAGCGCGGCCACGCGCTGCAACCGCTGGCCTGGGCCTTTCTGCTGTCGGTGCAGGGCATGGTGTGGCTGGCCAGCGGCCTGTCGGTGCTGCAACTGCCGGCCATGTGGCAACTGCATCCGCAGACCGCGCTGCTGGTGTGCGCGGGCGCCGTCTTGCCCGCGGCGGCCGCGATGGCGGTGCTGTGGCCGCGCCGGCATGTGCTGACCCCCGGCGTCATTTGGGGCGTGCCCATCGCCCTGCTGTTGCTGGCGCTGTTCTGGCTGCCCAGCCCCGGGGTCGGCTTCGCGCTGGCCTGGCTGCTGCTGGGTTTCGGCCTGAACCAGTTGGGCGTCACGATCTTCGGCGTACTGAGCCTGCTGGCCTACCTGGGCGTGTACTACTACCAGCTCGACGTGCCGCTGTTGCAGAAGGCGCTGTGGCTGGGCGGCGGCGCCGTGCTGCTGTTCGTGCTGCGGGTGCTGGTGTGGCTGGTGCCGCGCTTGATGCGCACCCAGGACCCGTCGCGCCGCGCGCCGCTGCCGCCGGTCTCGCCGGCCCTGCGCTGGCGCACCCTGGCGATCCTGGGCGGCCTGGCGCTGGTGCTGGTGGTGGCCAACGGCAGTATCTGGCAGCGCGAAAAGCTGCTGGCCAGCGGCAAGCCGGTGATCCTGGAACTGGCGCCGGTCGACCCGCGCTCGCTGATGCAGGGCGACTACATGGCGCTCAACTTCGCCGCCGGGCGCGAAGTCACCCGGCTGCGGCTGGGCGGCGAGCGCCAGGACACGGAGGACTCCGTCATGGGCGGAGCGTCCGACGGCTACGTCATGCTGACGGGCGATTCGCGCGGCGTGTACCAGCCCGTGCGCATTCAGACCGACGCCAGGCCGCATGGCGACGGCGAAGTGCCGCTGCGCTATCGCGTGCGCGACAACCAGGTGCGCATCGTCACCAACGCCTATTTCTTCCCCGAAGGCCAGGCCAAGCGCTATGAAGTCGCCAAGTTCGGCGAACTGCGCGTGGCCGAGAACGGCGAGGCCCTGCTGGTGCGCATGCTGGGCGAGGATCTGCAGCCGTTGTAGGAGTGACAGGCCGGATCAGGGCAGCGGAAAGCGCGCGGCCCAGCGCGCCGTCGCCTCACGCAGGAAGGCCGCCGTGTCCGGCGCGTCCAGCGGCGCGAATCCCAGCGCGCGCCAGGCGCCTTGCAGCGACGCCAGCGGCGCGCTCGTGTCGATGGCCGGGGCGCCGTTCTGCTTGGACAGCTTCAGGCCGCTGGCAGGGTCCAGGATCAACGGCACGTGCAGGTAGCGCACTGGCGGCAGGCCCAGCAGCCGGCCCAGCACGCGTTGGCGCGCGGTCGAACTGAGCAGGTCGGCGCCGCGCACCACGTCGGTCACGCCCTGCGCGCCATCGTCCACCACCACCGCCAGTTGATAGGCCCACAGGCCATCCGCGCGCTTCACGGCGATGTCGCCCACCGCCCGCGCCACGTCCTGCTCCTGTGGCCCCAGCCAGCGGTCCTCGAAACGCTCCACCCCTTCCGGCATGACCACGCGCCAGGCGCGCGCCTCGCGTCCCGGCGCCAGGCCGTGGCGGCAGGTGCCGGGGTATGGGCGTTCACCGTCCGCGCCCGGCGCCGCCTGGCCGCGCAGCGCCGAATCGGCGATCTCGCGGCGGGTGCAGCCGCAGCCATAGACCAGCCCGCGGGCGGCCAGCGCGTCGAAGGCCGCCTGATAGGCGTCACCGCGTTGCGATTGCCAGACGATGTCGCCATCCCAGCGCAGGCCCAGGGCCTCCAGTTGGCCCATGATGGTTTCGGCCGCGCCGGGCACCGTGCGCGGCGTGTCCACGTCCTCGATGCGCAGCAGCCAACGGCCGTGGTGGGCGCGCGCATCCAGCCAGCTGGCCAGCGCGGCCACCAGCGAGCCCGCGTGCAACGGGCCGCTGGGGCTGGGGGCGAAGCGGCCGGTGTAGGTCACGGGATGGCGAAGCGGAGTAAGGGGGTTGCGGCGTGGCGACGCCGCGCGCAGGAAGCGCGCGGCGCGGGGATACGAACGCCGGCCGGAGCCGGCGCCGTCAGTGCAGTAAGCGCACGCCGTCTTCGTCCAGCAGCTCTTCCAGGACCAGGTTGTCGATCTCGGCTTCCTGGCTCCAGAGAACCATGAGGGCGATGATCTTGATCTTGGAGAGCGGCACGGGCGATTCCGGCGCCGCCAGACCCCGGTCGATGACGATCTCGCGCAAGGGCGCGGGCAGCACGCCGGCCGATTCCAGGAAGGCGATGAAGCCAATGGATTCGGAGCCGAGCTGCTGGTATTCGTTATCGGTGTAGATCCGGGTACCGGTGGCGGGGGCTTGGGCGAGATCGACGCAGCGTTCGGTGGTTTCGGCCAGGCCGTAGAGCCAGCCGAGCGCGTCATCGATGTCCTCGTGCTCGAACCCGGCGGCGGCCAGCCGTTTGGCCAGCACGTCAGCGGCGGGACAGGCTTGCGGCGTGTAGTAATTCTCGTACAGGTAAACCAGGATATCGAACATATGGCGCAGTCTTGTGCCTGTTTGCACAGTCGGCCCGCATATCGGCAGACCAGCAAACATGAATTTTACTTTACGCTGATTTATTTGCCCGGGCAACCGCCGGAAAGACTGGGAACGGGGGGCGTAGTGGCCTTGCGACAGTCATGAAAACCGCGCGGAAAGGCTGACAGAATAAGGGGTTGCGCGATGTGGCCGGGGCGGACTTCCGGGGTCCGCCCCTCTTTAATACCCCTACGCTTCAGACGGTTTTCGGCGCCGTTTCCAGTTTCAGCTGCGCCAGCTGGCGGATGAACACCGGAATGCAGATGGCCAGTCCGATCAGCCCGCTGGTCAGCCCCGGCAGGATGGTCAGCAGCGCGCCCAGCGTGCACAGCCAGCGCTCCCAGCTTTTCATGCCCACCAGCATGTAGCGCGAGAACGCCGCCGACAGCAGCACCAGCCCCACCATGCAGCCGAACAGCGTCACGAAGAAGTCGTACCACGTGAAGCCCTGCACCGAGATCAGCAGCGATGGCGAGAACACGAACACGAACGGCACGATCAGCTTGGTGATGCCCAGCCGGAACGCGGTATTGCCGGTCTTGAAGGGATCGCTGCCCGCCATGCCCGCCGCCGCGTAGGCCGCCAGCGCCACCGGCGGCGTGATGTCGGCCAGGATGCCGAAATAGAACACGAAGAAGTGCGCCGCGATCGGCTGCACCCCCAGCTGCACCAGCGTCGGCGCGGCCACCGCCACCATGATCAGGTAGTTGGCGGTGGTGGGAATGCCGCAGCCCATCAGGATGCAGACGATGCCCGTCATGATCAGCGCCGCGACCAGCGTCAGCGACTGGGCGTTGGCGATGGTCTCGGGAATGATCGCGCCCGCGACGCCGGCGATCGATTGCGCCGCCGAGATCACGATGTACGAGATCTTGAAGCCCACGCCCGTCAGCGTCACCACGCCGATCACGATGCCCACGGTGCCGGCCGCCGCGCCCACCGCCAGCGCGTACTTGGCGCCGGTCTCGAAGGCTTCGTACAGATCGCGCCAGTGCAGCCGCTGGAACGGATTGAGCAGGCCCACGATGATGCAGCCCGTGATGCCGGCAAACGCCGCCAGGTACGGCGTGCGGCCGCTGGCCAGCACGCCGATCAGCAGGATGAGCGGAATCAGCGTCGGCCAGCGCATCTTGAACGACTGCTTCAGCTTGGGCATTTCCTCGGCCGTCAGCCCGCGCAGGCCCTCGCGCTTGGCCTCGAAGTGCACCTGCATGAACATGCCGAAGAAATACAGAAAGGCCGGGAAGATGCCCGCAATCGCGATCTGCTGGTACGGAATGCCCAGGAACTCGATCATCAGGAACGCCGCCGCGCCCATGATCGGCGGCGTGATCTGTCCGCCCGTGCTGCTGGCCGCCTCCACCCCCGCCGCGAAGTGGCGCGGATAGCCGATGCGGATCATCGCCGGAATGGTCAGCGAGCCCACCGTCACGGCGTTGGCCACCGACGAACCCGACAGCATGCCGAACATGGCCGACCCGAACACCGACACCTTGGCCGGGCCGCCCGCATAGCGTCCGGCGATGGTGGACGCCACGTCCAGGAACAACTGGCCCAGGCCGATGCGCGTGGCCAGCACGCCGAACAGCACGAAGTGGAACACGTAGGTGGCCACCACGCCCACCGCTACGCCGTACACGCCCTGGCTGGTCAGGTACATGTGGTTGACGATCTGCGACCACGTATTGCCCGCGTGCTGCAGCAGCCCGGGGAAATACGGCCCGAAGGCGGCGTAGGCCATGAACACCAGCGCGATGATCGGCAGCGGCCAGCCCATGGCGCGGCGCGTGGCCTCCAGCAACCCGATCAACAGAATCGAGCCCATCAGCACGTCGATCGGCAGCGGGTTGCCGACGCGGAACGCCAGATCCTCGAAGATGTAAGGGATGTACAGCACCGACAGCGCCAGCGCGATGGCGATGATCCAGTCATACAGCGGCACGCCGCCCGGCGCGTACCAGGTGGACTTCGGCTCGCGCTGGTAGTGCGCCTTGGAAAAGCCGAACACCAGGAATATCAGGCTCAGCACGAAGGCCAGGTGCACGCCGCGATGCGTGGCTTCGCGCAGCAGGCCGAAGCCGGCGGTGTAGTAGTGGAACAGCGACAGCGCCACCAGCAGGCCCGAGACGATCCAGGTGGCGCTCTTGTGCAGCGGCCGGAAGCGGATCTCGGAATCGTACTTTTCCGCCAGCTGCTGTGTTTTCTCGTGGTCTATTTCCATAGCCGTGTTTCTCAGGTGAATCGCGAACAGGGCCGCCCGAGGCGGCCCTGTGCAAGCGCGGCGCCGGCGGCCGCGCGCTTCCCGATGGGAATGGATCGGCGCTTACTTCAGCAGGCCGATTTCCTTGTAGAACTTCTCGGCGCCCGGATGGAACGGGATGCCCGCGCCCTTGACCGCGTTGTCGCGGGTGATGAGCTTGCCCTTGGCGTGGCCGTTGTCCAGGGTCTTGCGGGTGGCGTCGCTGTACAGCGCCTTGGTGACGTCATACACCACCTGCTCGGACAGCTTGGCCGACGTCACCATCTGCGCGTTGACCGAGATGGTCTTGACCTCGGGCAGATTCTGGTAGGTGTTGGCGGCGATGGTGTCCGGCGTGAAGAATTCCTGCTTGGCGCGCAATGCGTCGATTTCCGGGCCGACCAGCGACACCAGTTCGATGTTGCCGGAGGACGCCAGTTCGGCGATGGCGCCAGCCGGCGCGCCGCCCACGAAGAAGAACGCATCCAGGCCGCCGTCCTTGAGCTTGTCGCCGGCCTGGTTAGGCTTGAGGTACTCGGCCTTGACGTCCTTGTCGGTCATGCCATAGGCGCCCAGGATCAGGCGCACGTCCACCAGCGTGCCGGAACCCGGCTCGTCCATCGAGACGCGCTTGCCCTTCAGGTCGGCCACGCTCTTGATGCCCGCGCCCTTGCGCGTCACCAGGTGGATGCTCTCCGGATACAGCGTGGCGATCAGGCGCAGGTCCTGCGCCTTGGGCTTGCCTTCGAAGGTGCCGGTGCCGCTGTAGGCCCAGAACGCCACGTCCGACTGCGTGAAACCGGCTTCGAACGAACCGCCCATGATGCCGTTGATGTTGGCCACCGAACCGTTGGAGGCGACCGCGGTGGCGATCAGCTTGCCGGGTTGGGACACGGCGTTGGCGATGATGCCGCCGATGGGGTAGTAGGTGCCGGCGGTGCCGCCGGTGCCGATACGGAAGAACTGCTGGGCTTGCGCGGCCCCGGTCGCGCCGACAGCGGCGGCGGCCATGGCCAGGGTGGCGATCCAATTCCTGAGTTTCATGCGAGCTTCTCCGTTATGAGTGGAAGTAACCTATTGTTGTGTTGAAATTCTGGCACGCCACCCGCCCTGCGCCAATGGCCTGGAAGCTATCGTTTACCAGGGGTTGCCGCAGTGCGGAAACGTCAACGGTCCGGCGTGGGCCATCGCGCGCGGCGGCGGTTCACGGTTACGCCGCAGGTTTGATCACGGAGCTATTCGATGTCCCAAGAAGTCATACGCGGCATTGCGCTGCCCCCGCCCGCCCAGGCCGGCGATCCCCTGGCCAGCGTCGACACGCCCAGCCTGGTGCTGGACCTGGCCGCGTTCGAGGCCAACCTGCGCGCCATGCAGGCCTGGGCCGACAGCCACGAGGTCGCGCTGCGGCCTCACGCCAAGGCCCACAAATGCCCCGAGATCGCGCGCCGCCAACTGGCGCTGGGCGCGCGCGGCATCTGTTGCCAGAAGGTCAGCGAGGCCGTGCCGTTCGTGGCCGCCGGCATCACCGACATCCACATCAGCAACGAAGTGGTCGGCCCGGCCAAGCTGCGCCTCTTGGCCCAACTGGCGCGCGCCGCCAAGCTCAGCGTCTGTGTCGACAATGCCGCCAACCTGGCGCGGATCTCGCAGGCCATGGCCGCGGCCGGCGCCGAGATCGACGTGCTGGTGGAAGTGGACGTGGGCCAGGGCCGCTGCGGCGTGTCCGACGACGCCACCGTGCTGGCGCTGGCGCAGCAGGCGCGCGACCTGCCGGGCGTGACCTTCGTCGGCCTGCAGGCCTATCACGGCTCGGTGCAGCACTTGCGCACCCGCGAAGAACGCGCCGCCGTCTGCCGCCAGGCCGCGCGCATCGCCGCGTCGTATCAACTGCTGCTGCGCGAGAGCGGCATCGCCTGCGACATCATCACCGGCGGCGGCACCGGCAGCGCCGAATTCGATGCCGCCAGCGGCGTCTACACCGAACTGCAGGCCGGTTCCTACGCCTTCATGGACGGCGACTACGGCGCCAACGAATGGGACGGCGCGCTGGCCTTCCAGAACAGCCTGTTCGTGCTGTCCGCCGTGATGAGCACGCCGGCGCCCGACCGCGTCATCCTCGACGCCGGCCTGAAATCCACCACCGCCGAATGCGGCCCGCCCGCGATCCACGGCGCCCAGGGCTTGCAATACGCCGCCATCAACGACGAACACGGCGTGGTGCGCGTCGCATCCGGCGCGCAGCCGCCGGCGCTGGGTGACACGCTGCTGCTGGTGCCGTCGCACGTCGATCCCACCTTCAACCTGCACGACGGGCTGGTGGTGTATCGCGACGGCATCGTGCAGGACATCTGGGAGATCTCGGCGCGCGGGTTCTCGCGCTGATGGCGGCCGCGCCGATCGCGATGGAGCCGTTGTCCTTCGATTGGAAGACGCCGCTGCCGGAACTGCTGGACGGGTTGCGGCAGGCGTATGCGGCGCGCTACCCGGCGCTGGCCGCCGCGCGGCTCGATGCGCTGCGCGCGGCGTTGCGCGATGACCGCGCCGACGACTTCCTGCCGCTGCTGGGCCAGGAACTGGAAGCGCTGGGGCTGGCGCTGATCGAGCAGGACGAAGACGACGACGCCATCCACCTGCTGATCGTGCCGCGGGCCGATGCCGGCGACACGCTGGCGCGGATCGCGGCACAGGGCCGACAAGGTACGCGGCATCGGCAGGCCGGCGCCCCGCAAGGCGCGCCGGCGGCATTGCCGCGCCCCGCTTCCGGTCCGCTGGCGCAGCCTGGCGATTATCTGGACATGGCGCAGTGCGTCCCGCTGGCGCCGGGCTGGGCATGCATGGCCAACCGTGACACGGCGGCGCCGCAACTGGTGGACCTGCATGATTGGCCGGCCCTGCGCGAGGTTGGCGGCAAGTTCCAGCCGCATCGCGGCCTGCTGGCGTCGGCCGTCGCCGCCAACGGCGTCCATGCCTGGATCGAGCAAGGCCCAGACGGCATCGCCAGCACGCCCTATGCCCACCTGCTGCGCGCGCCCCGGGTCGAGGCCGCGCCGCTCAACCGCCCCGGCCTTGCGCTGCCGCCGCGCGCGGCGCAGGCGCAGCGCCGCACGCCCGAATTCAGCCTGGGCTTCGCGGGCGACGACCTGCTGCTGGTGGATCGCGGCATGGTGTTCGTGTACCGGGGCTTTGCCGCGCAGGACGAAGCGGCCGCCATCGAGCCGGCACTGCTGTACACCGCGCCGCCGCAGCGCCGCCCCGTCAGCGACCGCTCGGCGGTGATCCAGACGCCCGACGGCCGCGCCTGCTTGCTGTGCCGTGGCCAGCTTCTGCGGTGGCGCGGCGGCCAGTTGCATCCCCTGGCATTGCGCTATCCCGAGGCGGCATCGGGGGATCTCTCGCATCCCGTCGCCTGCGGCAGCGGCGCCATCGCCTGGCTGGAAGACGACGCGCTTTGCCACGCGGACCTGGACGCCCTTGCCGTCAGCCGCCATGCGCCGCAGCAGATGCCCGCCGGCGGCATGATCCTGCAGTCCCTGCCGCAAGGCTGGCTGCTGCTGGGCCACTGGCATGCGCCGCACCGCAGCCTGGACCTGGGCCAGTTGTGGCATCCCGATTCCGGCCAGGTCCTGCGCATCCGCCACGGCGCGCTCGATCTGGATAGCGGCATCCAGCGCGCGTGGATTTTGCCGGATGGCGGGGTGGTCGTCGGGGGACAACTGCGTCACGTGCGCCTGGGTCGCTTCGACGCATTGTTGGGCCGATTGCCAGCCGCTTGACCCTCGGCGGCCGGGCCATGGCCGCCGCCAGGATCCACGCGCCCTATCCGGCCAGGTCCGTCATCCCCAGGAACTGCCGCAGCTCCGGCGTGGCCGGCGCGGTGAACAATTCCTCCGGCGGCCCGATCTCGTGCACGCGCCCCTGGTGCATGAACACCACGCGGTCGCACACCTCGCGCGCAAAGCGCATCTCGTGCGTCACCATCAGCAGCGTCATGCCGTCGGCGGCCAGCTCGCGCACCACCGCCAGCACCTCGTTGACCAGCTCCGGGTCCAGCGCCGACGTGATCTCGTCGCACAGCAGCGCCAGCGGCTGCATCGCCAGCGCGCGCGCGATCGCCACGCGCTGCTGCTGCCCGCCCGACAATTCCTCGGGCCAGGCGTCGAACTTGTGTGCCAGCCCCACCCGCGTCAGCATCGCCCGCGCCAGGTCGGCGGCCTGGTCCTGTGGCATGCGCTTGGCCACCATCGGCGACAGCATCACGTTGCGCCCCACCGTCAGGTGCGGGAACAGGTTGAACTGCTGGAAGATCATGCCCACCTTCAGCCGCAGCGCGCGCAACCGCAACTCGTCGTCGCCCAGTTGCGCGTCCGCCACCATGATGGCGCCGCTGTCGATTTGCTCCAGCCCGTTCACGCAGCGCAGCAGCGTGCTCTTGCCGGAACCGCTTTTGCCGATGATGGCGATGACCTCGCCGGGCTCGACGCGCAACGTCACCCCTTTCAGGACTTCGTTGTCGCCGAACTTCTTGCGGACGTCTTCAAGGGCGATGAGGGGCATGCAACTTCCTTTCCAGCAGCAGGCTGAGGCGCGACAGGGGCCAGCACAGCGCGAAATAGATCAGCGCGGCGCAGGCATAGACAGTGAAGGGGCTGAAGGTGGCGTTGGTGATCACCGTGCTGGCCTTGGACAGCTCCGTGAAACCAATGATGGAGGTGAGCGCCGTGCTCTTGACGATCTGCACCGCGAAGCCGACGGTCGGCGCCACCGCGATGCGCAGCGCCTGCGGCAGCACCACGTAGCGCATCTGCTGCACGTAGCCCAGCGCCAGGCTGGCCGAGGCTTCCCACTGGCCTTTCGGAATCGCTTCCACGCAGCCGCGCCAGATCTCGGCCAGGAACGCGCCCGACCACAACGTCAGCGCCGCGCCCGCGGCCAGCCACGGCGGCACCTCGACCCCGGCCAGCGACAAACCGAAGAACGCCAGGAACAACTGCATCAGCAGCGGCGTGCCCTGGAACAGTTCGATATACGCCCAGCTCACGCGCCGCAGCAGCGCCACGCGCGAGGTCCGCATCATCAGCGCCAGCATGCCCATCAGCGCGCCGCCGGCAAACGCCACCAGCGACAGCACGACGGTCCAGCGCGCCGCCAGCAGCAGGTTGCGGACAATGTCCCAGGTGGTGAACTCGATCATCGCGCCGCCTTGCGGAACAACCGCCTGCCCGTCATGCGCAGCAACTGGCGCAACAACACCGCCAGCACCAGATAGATGCCGGTGGTTACGAAATACACCTCGAACGCGCGGAAATTGCGCGACTGGATGAAATTGGCCGCGAACGTCAGGTCCTCGGCCGCGATCTGCGAGCACACCGCCGACCCCAGCATCACGATCACGATCTGCGACGACAGCGCCGGCCAGATGCGCGCCAATGCGGGTTTCAGCACCACATGGCGGAACACCTGCAAGCGCGTCATCGCCAGACTGGCGCCGGCCTCGTACTGGCCCTTGGGCGTGGCGTCGATGCCGGCGCGGATGATCTCGGCGCTGTAGGCGCCCAGGTTCAGCGCCATCGCCAGGCAGGCCGCCTGCATCTCGCTGAACTGCACGCCCAGCGACGGTAGCCCGAAAAACACGAAAAACAACTGGATCAGGAACGGCGTGTTGCGCACCACCTCCACATAGGCGGTGACCGGCGCGCGCAGCCAGCGCGGCCCCTGCGTGCGGGCCCAGGCGCAGGCGATGCCCAGCGCCACGCCCGCCACCGCGCCAAACGCGATCAGCTCGACCGTCACGCCAATGCCCTTGATGAGCACCGGCGTGTAGTCGAACACGGAAGCGAAGTCGAATTGATAAGCCATGAACAGCGCTCCGGCGCGCGCGCCTGCCTTACAGATCCTTGGGCAGATCGGCGCCCAGCCACTTCTTGGAGATCGCCGTCAGCGAGCCGTCGCGCTTGGCGTTGGCCAGGATCTCGTTGACCTTGGCGCGCAGCTTCGGCTCGTCCTTGTTCAGGCCGATATAGCAGGGCGAATCCTTGATCAGGAACTTGGTCTCCGGCTTCTTCGGCGGGTTGCGCGCCAGGATCGCGGCCGCCACCACGTTTCCCGTGGCGATCAGCGGCACCTGACCCGACAGAAAGGCGGTGATGGTGCCGTTGTTGTCTTCATAGCGCTTGAGCGTGGCGGTGGGCGGGGCGATCTTGGTCAGCTCGATGTCCTCGACCGCGCCGCGCGTCACGCCGATGGTCTTGCCCGCCAGGTCGGCGGCCGACGCCACCTTCACATCGGCCGGCCCGAACACGCCATTGAAGAACGGCGCATACGCGTCGGAGAAATCGATCGCCTTCTCGCGCTCCGGATTCTTGCCCAGGCTGGAGATCACCAGATCCACCTTGCGGGTCTGCAGGTACGGCACGCGGTTGGCGCTGGTCACCGGCACCAGCTCCAGCTTCACGCCCAGCTGCTTGGCGATCAGCGCGGCCGTGTCGATGTCATAGCCCAGCGGCTTCATGTCGGCACCGACCGAGCCGAACGGCGGGAAGTCCTGCGGCACCGCGACCTTGAGGGTGCCGCGCTTGACGATATCGTCCAGGGTGTCGGCATGCGTGAGCGGCGCGGCCAGCAGCGTGGCGGCGGTGCAAAGGGACAGCAACAGGGTTCTACGGTTCATGAGGAACTCTCCAGGGCGCGCCGCCCCGGGAGCGGGGTCGAGCGTTGCACACCAATTCGGTATACAAAACTGGAAAAGCAAGTTCCGTGCCATTTTGCGGCGCCGTGGCGCGCGCCTATTGCTCCTCGCCCAGCGCACCAGGGTGGTGCATCATGCGCCGTTGCGGCGCATACGTGGCACCGGATCGGCACCACGGCGAGCGCCGGGGCGGGAACCGCCCCGCCACCGGCTCCTGCGGGACAGTCGTCAGTCCACCTGCGCGCCCGACTGCTTGACCGCCTTGCCCCACTTGTCGACCTCGCCGGCGATGAACGCGCCGGTGGCCTCGGGCTTCATCGGCATCGGCTCCGCGCCGCGATCACGGAAGAACTTCTGCATCTCGGGCGTGCCCAGCACGTGGCCGATCTGCTGGCTCAGGTAGTTGGTCACAACCGGCGGCGTGTCACGCGGCGCCAGCACCGCCGCCCAGCCGATCGCCTCGAAACCCGGATAACCGCTCTCGGCCACCGTCGGCACGTCCGGCAACTGCGGCAGGCGCTTGGCCGTCGTCACCGCCAGCGCCACCGCCTTCTTGCTCTGCACGTGCGGCAGCCCCGCCGTCACCGAATCCACCATCAACGGCACCTGGTGCCCCAGGAAATCCGCCTGCGCCGGGCCGCTGCCCTTGTACGGAATATGGCGGATGTCGATATTGGCCGCCGCCTTGAACATCTCGGCCGACAGATGCTGCGTGCCGCCGATGCCCGCGCTGGCATACGCCAGCTCGCCCGGATTGGCGCGCGCCTGCTTGACCAACTGCTGCAGCGACGTGATGCCCGAAGCCGGCGTCGCCAGGAACATCAGCGGCACCGAGAACACCCCCGACACCGGCGCGAAATCCTTGGTCAGGCTGTAGTTGATGGTCTTGTACAGCGTCTGGTTCACCGCCGCGGCCGAGCCCGCGATCACCAGCGTGTAACCGTCCGGCGTCGCGCGCGCGGCCTGCTCCATGCCGATATTGCTGCCGGCGCCGGCGCGGTTCTCCACCACGATCGGCTGCTTGACCGCCGTGCCCAGCTTCTCGGCCAGCGCGCGGGCGAAGATATCGGTGGCCTGCCCCGGCGGGAACGGCACGATCAGGCGGATGGGACGGTCGGGATACTCGGCATGCGCGGCCGTCGCGGCCGCCGCCAGCACCAGGCCGGCGGCAAGACTGGAAAGAATTCGTGTCATGATCGGTCAGTAAAAAACGACAAAGCGCGGCGTCCGGCGCCGGCCCTGTTGCATAAAATAGAGAGCCCCGCGCAAGCGGCCCTTTTGGGGCGGCCGTGGGGCGGATCGGCTGGGGGTGCGACACGATAGCATTCCCCCGCCGGTGCTAAATTCGGCATTTAGCGTTTCCCCTTCTTTTTCAACCCCTGTTCTCTCCTTTCAGCAGGAACCGCCATGGAATTCAGCCAGTACAACGTCAACGCCCTCATGGAGATCACCTCCCGTCCGGACCTCGTGTTCGTGCGCGGCCAGGGGTCCTGGCTGGAGGATCACGCGGGCAAGCGATACCTGGACTTCGTCCAGGGCTGGGCCGTCAACACCCTGGGCCACAGCGCCCCGGAAATGCAGAAGGCCCTGCTGGACCAGTCCAAGCTGCTGATGAACCCGTCGCCGGCGTTCTACAACCTGCCCTCCATCGAACTGGCCACCCGCCTGACCGGCGCGTCGGTCTTCGACCGCGTCTTCTTCGCCAACAGCGGCGGCGAAGCCAACGAAGGCGCCATCAAGCTGGCGCGCAAATGGGGCCAGGTCAACAAGAAAGGCGCCTACAAGATCATCACCATGAACCACGGCTTCCACGGCCGTACCCTGGCCACGATGTCGGCGTCCGGCAAGCCGGGCTGGGACAAGATGTTCGCGCCGCAGGTGGAAGGTTTCCCGAAGGCCGAGATCAATGATCTGGAATCGGTGCGCAAGCTGATCGACGACCAGACCGTCGCCATCATGCTCGAACCCGTCCAGGGCGAAGCTGGCGTCATCCCGGCGACGAAGGAATTCATGCAGGGCCTGCGCAAGCTGGCGGATGAGCACAAGCTGCTGTTTATTGTTGATGAAGTGCAGACGGGGATGGGGCGCACGGGCACCCTGTTCGCCTACCAGCAATCCGACGTGGTGCCGGACATCATGACGCTGGCCAAGGGGATTGGTGGTGGGGTGCCGTTGGCTGCGCTGTTGGCGCGTCAGGAAGTTTGCGTGTTCTCGCATGGGGACCAAGGTGGCACGTATAACGGGAATCCGTTGATGGCGGCTGTCGGGGTGGCGGTGTTCGACGCCCTGGCTGCGCCGGGCTTTATGGAAGCGGTTAATGCGCGTGCCAAGCAATTGTCCGAAGGCCTGCTGGCTTTGTCGGCCAAGTACGGCATGAAGGGCGAGCGTGGGATGGGGCTGCTGCGTGCGCTGGTGATGGATCGCGATGATGGCCCCGCCATCGTCGAAGCCGCGCGCAATCTGGCGCCGAATGGGCTGCTGCTGAATGCGCCGCGGGGGAATTTGCTGCGGTTTATGCCGGCGTTGAATGTGACGGCTGAGGAAATCGATACGATGCTGACGCAGCTGGATGGGTTGATTGCGCAGGTGCGTAAGGCTTGAGTATTGTTTTATCGTAGGTGAAACAAGGGCTGCTTCTGCAGCCCTTGTTTTTTCCATATGACTATTTATTTGGCATCGAAATCGAATTACGACCGCTTTCGGCCAGGAGCAGCCCGTGGCATCACTCGCTCGGCTGTCCGCATGAGGCCGGTTGCAGCCCTTCGAGTGGCGATGCGGGACCGTCTGCAAAGCGACAAGGTGCTGACCCCACAAGGCTTTTTGTTTGCTTGGTCGCGCAGGCGAGTCGCTTTGGTGGTCACCGCTTTACTGCGTTGAAGGACATCTTCCAGGTTCCTCCTCCGTGATGGCGGCCCCCGATATGCTGACTTACAATGTGTAACTTCAACGACTGGAGGCACTATGATTCTTGTATCGGCGAAAGTGGGCCCGTTCCGTTCGATGAACAGCGAACAAACGGTTGAGATAGACCCAACCGTCACGGTTTTCGTTGGTATGAATGAAGCGGGGAAGACGGTTCTCTTAAAGGCGCTTCATAAGTCGTCCGACGCAGTTGGTGAGGATGAGTTTGATCCAGTTGACGACTACCCGCGAAAGGATCTCTCGTCGTACTTGAAGCAGCACAAGACGGCACCCGCCACTGCAACAGTTCTGACATACGAACTGGAGGAGTCGGAGGTTGGCGCTGCAAATGAGGCGCTCAAGACCAAACTTCCCTCTGGATATCGGTTTGCCGTCACCCACAAGTACGACAACACGATCCAGCTGTCACTGCCAGTTGACGAGACACCGGTGATACAAGCATTCGCCAAGACGCTGAGCTCCGACGCGCAGACTGCTATGAAGGAAGCGAAAACCCTCCGGGCAATTCCCGATCTGCTCAAAGAGGCCAGCCTGACAGCCGAGGACAACGCTGCGCTTGCAAGCCTGAATACGCGCCTTCAGGCGACGAAGTGGCCAAGTGTTTCTCAGTGGGAAGTCTGGTCCCATGTGCAGGCGAACGTACCCAAGTTCCTCTACTTTAGTGACTACGACATACTGCCCGGCAAAATGAATTTAGCCGACCTCGCACAACGTGCTGAGGCGGCGAAGAACGATCCCAAGCAGCTGACCGCGGCACACCGCTCGGTACTGGCCTTGCTGAGAATGGCCGACATTTCGATGGAAGACCTCGTAAGCCCGGGCAGCTATGAGGAGTTGAAGGCGAAGATCGAAGGCGTCTCGATCAGCCTTACAGATCAGGTCATGGAGTTCTGGAAGCAGAACGAGGACTTGGAAGTGGAAGTCGACCTCAAGGCCGATCCAACTGATGCTGTGCCATTCAACAACGGGGCCAACCTCTACCTGCGTATCAAGAATCGCAGGCATCGCGGAGTTAGCACGCCATTCGATCAGCGCAGCCGCGGATTCATCTGGTTCTTTAGTTTTTTGGTCTGGTTCGACAGTGTCCAGCATCAACTCGACCCATCGGGAAAGAGTGCAGGAAAAAAACTGATTCTGTTGCTGGATGAGCCGGGGTTGGCTCTTCATGCGCTCGCTCAGGCTGATTTTCTTCGGTACATCGATCGCCTCGCACAAGACCATCAAGTTCTCTACACGACGCATTCACCGTTCATGATCCACTCAGACCGACTCCACCAGGTACGGCTGGTGGAGGACCAGCTCAAAGTAGGCACGGTCATCTCCTCGAACCTTAACGGATCTGATCCACGAACAATATTCCCACTGCAGGCCGCCTTGGGATGGACGATCGCTCAGAACCTGTTCATATCTGAACGCAATCTCTTGGTCGAAGGGCCATCTGAACTGATCTATCTGCAGGTGGTGTCTAGCCTATTCGACGCAAAAGGCACGCCGGGACTTCGCGCCGACCTTACGATCGTACCGACGGGCGGATTGGACAACGTCGCGACGTTTGTATCTCTGCTTGGTGCAAGTGGGTTGAAGCTTGCGGTGCTCCACGACTACAAGGGGTCTCCGGAGCAAAAGTTGGCTGTACTTGTTCGCGACAAGCTTCTCAACGCCAAGTCGCTTTTCAACGTTTCGCAGTTTCGCGATGAGAAGAAGTTTGGGCAGAGCACAACCCCGACCGACATCGAAGATCTCTTCACCCCGAGCCTTTACTTGAAGTACTTCAACGCGACGTTTGCTAAGCAGCTTGCCGGGAGAGAATTGAACGAAGCTGATTTGCCAGCAGGCGATCGGATCGTGCGCCGCTTGGAAAAGTACGTTGAAGCCAATGGGATCTCGCTTAGGCCGTCGGGCGGATTCAACCACTATGCCGTTGCATCTCAGTTCGCTTCATCACCTCCCAAGTCACTGGACGTCGCGACGTCCGCAAGATTCGCCGCACTGTTTGGGGCAATCAACGACGTGTTCGATGCGAGCTGAGAGACGAGTATGCCAATCCTGGTGAGCGCTAAAGCCCACTTCGACACCGATCTAGCCCGAGCTCGAGCGTTGCTGGTCCACACAGCTCAAGTAGCAATCTGCGCTGACCTTACCGTTGCGTGCGCAGTTGTTCAGCGCGAAAGTCGGCAACGCACCGGTGATCCGAACTGAACGGTGCGTGACTCGATGTCTGCTTACCGTTGCGGAGCGGCCATTGGCCTTAACCTGTTGAACTTCCGCTCCGGGTCGAAAGCAGACATCACTTGGTGTCTGTGCCAGTGGCCAAATTGCCTCACTTTGCAGATAAGGGGCTGCCCATCGCCTTATACTCCCTACACTACTGTCACCAACGGTAGCCCGGTTTGGAAGCCGGCAATGTCTTTGGCGGACCGCCGCCGCTTGGCGGCTTTTTCACGTCCGTACGCCTCTGCACGTCCCTATGGGCGGGCCCTGGCGAGGGTGCGTTCGCGCACGCCGGTTTCCAAAGACGCCGGTCTTCCAACCTTGCCTTGCGCCCGCCCACCCCATTTGGAAGTGGGGAGCGGGCTTCATCAGTCTTTGGAGCCTGTCATGCAATCCCACCCCCTCACCCAAAACCCCTGGCTGGTCGACACCGACCCCGAACTCGGCCCAGTCCCCCTCTCCCACCTCTACAACATCGAACGCGCCCGCTACGCCATCCAGACCATCGCTCGCCTGGTCGGCAACAGCGCCTCGGAACCCGCCGCCACCGGCAGCCAGCCGCTGGACGCATGGACGGTGGCCGCGTTGATGGGCGGCGTGGAGGGCCTGTGCGATCACCTCGGCACCCTGACCGACGCCATGCTGGAATCGGCCCGCGCCTACGCCGATGACGCCGCGTTCGACGCCGCAACGCACAACGCGCCGCGCTCGATCCAGTAACCCGAAAAAGACCAACGGCCTGCCGCGCAACGCGTCAGGCCAGTTCCAGGCCGCCAAGCGTCAGGCCGCCGCATCCCAAGCAACAAGCCACCCTCACGCCGCCCGCCGGAACGCCCGTCGATACCCCGTCGGGCTCGTCCCCACGATCCCCGTGAAATGCTCCCGCAGCGACACCGCTGACCCGAACCCCACCTCCATCGCCACCCGCTCCACCGGCAGGTCCGTCGTCTCCAGCATCTCGCGCGCACGATTCACCCTCGCCTGGATCACCCATTGCAGCGGACTCACCCCCAGCAGTTCCTGAAACCGCCGGTTCAAGGTGCGCACGCTGACCGCGGCCTGGGCGGCCAGCGCGGCGACGGTCAGGTTCTCGGCCAGCCGGTGTTCGATCCAGTGCAGCAGCGGCGTCAGGTCGGTGTGCGAGGCCGGCGTGGGCCGGACGATGAATTGCGCTTGGCCGCCGGCGCGTTCCAGCGGCACGACGGCCAGGCGGGCACTGTTGGCGGCGACGGCGGCGCCGTGGTCGCGCTTGATCATGTGCAGGCACAGGTCCATGCCGGCGGCGGCGCCGGCGGAGGTCAGGACCTGGCCGTTGTCGACGAACAGGACGTTGGGGTTGACGTCGATGGCGGGGTAGCGGCGCGCGAGCAGGCCGGCGGCTTTCCAGTGGGTGGTGGCCTTGAGGCCGTCGAGGATGCCGCTGGCGGCCAGGACGAAGGCGCCGGTGCAGATGGAGGCGATGCGGGCGCCCCGGGCGTGGGCGTGGCAGACCAGGTCGAGGATGTCGTCCGGGACGCTGTCGGCCGGGTCGGCCAGGCCGGGGATGACGAGGGTGTCGGCGCCGCGCGCGGCGTCCAGGCGGTGGCGGATGTGCAGGTCGTAGGCGTGGGTGCGGACGCGGGGTTTGCCGGCGTGGACCTGCACGGCGTAGGGGCGGCGGCCGTCGAGGGTTTCGGCGAGCTGGAAGATCTCGCAGGGGATGGACAGGTCGCCCGCGACGAGGCCGTCGAAGGCGAGCACGGCGACGCGGTGCGGGGTGGGCGGGGGCATGGGGCTGGGGCCTCGAGATGGGTCGGGCGGACGGCGGCGCACGGTTGGCGGATTTCTTTCGAAGATTGGCATTTTGGCCAATGGCTGGCGATTGCGCCAGCCCGGACAATGCCGCTCATCCTGTTGCGAGACGCTGCCATGCCCCTGAAAGACGCCGATGCTTCGACCCCTGCTCTCTTCAAGTGGGCGGCCATGCTGGAAGGGGTGACGCTGCTGGCGCTGCTGGGCATCGCGGTGCCGTTGAAGCATCTGGCCGGGATGCCGCAAGGGGTCTCGTGGGTGGGGCCGGTGCATGGGGTGGCGTTCATGGTCTATATCGCGCTGGCGTGCAATGTGGCGTCGGCGCAGGGTTGGCCGCGCCAGCGGCTGGTGTGGACGTTGGTGGCGACGCTGGTGCCGTTTGGCGGCTTCGTGATCGCGCGTTCGCTGCGCCGCGCGCGGGAGGCGTGAGCGATGGCGTATCTGCTGATCAAGTCGCTGCACCTGGCGCTGGTGCTGTTCTGGGTGGCGGGGATGGTGGTGCAGGCGTTCGTGCTGGCGGCGGCCGACAAGCTGCCGGGCCCGGCCTTGCCGCAGGAGCTGGCGCGCCTGCGCCTGCTGCGCAAGTGGGAACGGTTGCTGACCACGCCGTCGATGGTGGGCGCGTTGGCCAGCGGCGTGTATCTGGCGACGAGCGCGGGCTGGTTTGGCAGCGGGTGGCTGTCGGTGAAGCTGGCGTTGGTGCTGTTGCTGGCGGCGGTGCACGGGATGCAGGCGGGACGGCTGCGGCGGTTGGCGGAGGCGGCGGGCGACGTCACTGAGGCGAGTCGTGCGCGGTTGATGCCGGTGGTGCTGGCCGCGCCGGTGCTGATCATTCTGCTGGTGGTGATGAAGCCGTTCTGACCTCCACCGTGAGGCGCAGTCATTCGCTTCGTCCGAAACCCACGGCCCGCACGCGCATGGATACGTTGAAGCCCTTCAAAATGGGTTTCAGTCTATCCACGATAGTGATACGCGTGCATTGCCATGAATGCCCTGTTTGTCGAACGGCCCGAGTTCTCGCGCGACCGCGAGAAGTTCCTGGACGATGACGCATTTCGCGCGCTGCAATGCATGATGCTGAAAATGCCGGAGGCGGGCGTGGTGCTCGAAGGCACGGGCGGACTGCGCAAGCTGCGCTACGCCGATCCTCACCGCAGCCGGGGCAAGCGCAGCGGCCTGCGGGTGATCTATTACTGGTGCGATGCCGAACGGCAATTCTGGCTGTTCCGGCTGTACGTCAAGGTGGACGTGGACGAAGACACCGTCGGCCGCCGTAGGGTGTCAGGCAAGCAACTGGCGCGGGCGCTGGCCAAGCCGGGGCGGTCCCTTGAGGCCACGACACGGCAATCACGCAAGCGTTCGTCGCATTATCGGGCGCCGAAGCATTCGGCGAAGGTGGGCCTGGACTGAATGGACGAAAGGCATTGCGCGAGACCGGCGCGGGGCTTTCGATCCCATCCACCGTGATTTCCGCCGATGCGCGGATTACCCACACAACACGTCATTCATCCGATTTTCGCGCGTGTCACGCTGAATCTCGGATCGTTCCTACGTCTTGCACGAACGGGGCACGGCTAAAAGTGAAGCCCTGCATGGCGCTTCGCGAAACACGCAATTGCCGATCGCAGATAGCGCTGGCGATCCGTGGCGGGTGACGGGATGTGGGGAGTCCCGCAGTCATCAAGACGATTGCGACGCCCTCCCTCCAAGCCGCCTTCAACCGAGTACGAATGATGTCCAAGCTCCGTTCCCTGATGGCGTGGTCCGTGGTCTTCACGCAGGTCTGGTCGCCCGTGATGGCGCAGACCCTGCCGATCTCGGTGGACAGAAGTGTGCCGGGCGCCAAGCCCTTCGTGAGCGTCAGCCATGGCGTGCCGGTGGTCAATATCGCGCCGCCTTCGGCCGGTGGCGTGTCGAACAACCGCTACACGCAATTCAACGTCGGCCCATCCGGCGTGGTGCTCAATAACAGCGGCGGCGCCAGCCCGTCGCAACTGGCCGGGCAAGTGGACGGCAACCCCATGCTGGGCAATCGGCATGCGGGCACCATTCTCAACCAGGTCACCGCGCCCAATCCGTCGCAATTGCTCGGCACGTTGGAAGTGGCTGGCAACCGGGCCAACGTCATCGTCGCCAACCCGGCGGGCATTACCTGCAATGGCTGCGGATTCCTGAACGCGGACCGCGCCACGTTGACCACCGGCAAGCCGCGCGTCGGGCCCGACGGCGGCATTGGTTTTGACGTGACGACAGGCCGGCTTGGCATCGAGGGGCAAGGCCTGAACGGCATGAACCTGAGCCAGGTGGAACTGATCGCGCGCACGCTGGAGATCAACGCGCAGGTCTGGGCGAACCGGTTGAACGTGACGGCCGGCGCGTCGCAGGTCGACTATGGCACGGGCGCCGTATCGCCGCAGGCGGGTGATGGCCCAGCACCCGGGGTAACGCTGGACACCGCCGCGCTGGGCGGCATGTACGCCAACAGCATCCGCCTGATCGGCACCGAGGCCGGCGTGGGGGTGAACATCGGCGGCAATCTGATGGCGCTGACGGGCGATTTGCAGGTCAATGCCGCCGGCGACGTCCGCATTGCGCCGCGCGCCACCGTGCAGGCAGCGGGGGATCTGCGCGTGGAGAGTGGCGGCGACCTGGCCGTGCAGGGCGCGGCGCAGGCGACAGGCGCGGTGGCGCTCACCGCCGCAGGTAAAGTCGCGGTGTCGGGCGCGGTCGGCGCGGGCGCGGCGCTGGACGTGGACGCGCGCGGCGACGCAACTGTGGGCGCACAAGGCAGCCTGCGTACACAGGGCGCCTTGCGTGTAGCCGCCGGCAGGGACCTTTCGCTATCGGGAAGCCTGCTGACGTCGGGCCAGGACGCGCGCGTGCAATCTGGCCGCAACCTGACGGTGGCCCTTCAGACGGCCGTGCCGCAACCCGCCCAGGGCGTAACCACCGATAGTGGTGCCGATGCCGCAGCGCAGGCGGATGCGCAGTTGGGCAAGCCGTCCGACGCGCCGGCCGACTCGCGCGGCGGCGTATCCCTGGTGGCCGGCGTGGTGTCCGCAAAGGATTACGTCACGCTACAAGCGGGACGCGACCTGGTACTGCCGCAACAGGTGTACGCGTCGGGGACGTTGCTGACCCAGGCCGACGGTAACTTGACCCTGGAGGCCGGCACGCAATTGCAGTCGACCGGCAACGTCACGCTACGAACCGGCCGGGATGCATCCTTGGGCGGGGCCGTCCTGACCGACGCGGCGTTGAGCCTGACAAGCGGCAACGATCTGGCGCAGGGTTCGGCGGGCAAGCTGCAAGGCAAGCAGGTGCGGGCCACTGCGGGCCGCGATCTCACATTGGGCGGCGCATTGGTGTCCGCGGCCGATCTCCAGGTGCGGGCGACACGCGATACGCGTGTGGACGGAACGCTCAGTGCCGGTGGATCGTTGGGTATGGACGCCGGACGCAATCTACGTATCGGCGCCACCGGGCAGGCAGACGCATCCGGCAAGGCGCGCCTGCTCGCGGCAGGCGATTTATCGGTGGCCGGCGCGACGCGCGGTGACATGGGCATGCACCTGGAGGCCGGCAGCCAGATGGACTTGGCCGGCACCGCTGCGTCCGCCAACGGGCCCCTGGATCTGATCGCCGGAAAAGGTATGAACCTGTCTGCCGACAGCCAGACGCTGGCAGGTGGCGTATTGCAAGCACGCGCGGGCAGCACGCTGATGGCCACCGGCACGATGACATCGCTGGGCGACCTGATACTGGAAGCGACCAATCAGCGCCTTGCGGGCCAGCACTTCGCCGCCGGCAACCTGATCATTCAGACGCCCGGCGGCCTGACCACCTTGGCGGGATCGCGACAGCAGGCCAATGGTTCGATCCTGGCACGGGTAGGGACCGGGACGCTGGCGGGCACGTTGGTGGCGGGTCAAGCCGCGACGTTGCGAGTCGAAAGGGACTTGACCGTGGACGGCACGGTTTTGGTGGACACGGGGGCGCTCAAGGTCGGCAGCGGCGGCGCCTTGACGCTGGGTGGTGCGAGTGCGCTGCAGGCCGGCGGATCATTGCAGGCGCAGGCCAGCGGCAAGCTGCTGGCGAACGGCTCGATTTCCGGTCTGCGGGACATCATCCTGACAGTTGGCAAGAACGCGGAGTTGAACGGCAAGACCGTCGCCAACGGTACCCTGCGCACCGAGGCGAACGATGATCTGACCGTCGGCGAGACGGGCCTGGCCCAGGGCAGCGCCAAGCTGCTGCTGAGCGCGGGCCAGGACCTGCGAATCGCCGGCATCGCGGGTACCGCCAAGGGCGCCGGGTCTGGTGCGAGCCTGGGTACGTTGCAAGCGCAGGCGGGCCGCGATCTGTTCATCACCGGCGCGGCGACCGCCGGCTCGCCCGTTGTCCTGGGCGCGCGGCGCGACATCCGTGTCGCCGGCATCGCGACTGCGCTGGCGGGCGGGCTTACGGCTGACGCGGGCGCAAACCTGGAAGTCGCGGCAACCGGCAGGATGCAGGCGTCGCAGAACCTGAACGCGAGTGCCGGCGCCCAGTTGGACGCTGATGGCGTCATTGCCGCCGGCGGCGGCCTGACGCTTGCCGCAAAAGGCGACGTCCGCGTGGGCGGTCTGGCGGCTGCGCTGGGCGGGCGCGCAGCGGGCGATGCCTCTCTCACGGCTGGGAGCGATGTCGTCGTCAAACAGGACGGGTCGTTGCAGGCCGCCGGTACGCTGACCGTCCACGCGCGGCGCTCCCTGTTCGTGGCGGGCGCCCTCGGTTCCGTGGGAGACATGCGGCTTGCCGCCACGCACGACGCGCACTTGAACGGGACCACCGCCACCGACGCGAGCCTGACGCTGACAGGCCGTGACGTGGCGGTGGGCACTGCCGGGCTGGCGCAAGCTGGCCGCACGTTGAACGCTTCAGCATCAGGGGCACTGGAAGTGGCTGGCCGCATGCTGGCGGGCGGCTCGCAATCTTTGACCGCGGGCGACACGCTCAGCATCGAAGGCACGGCCGTCGCCTTGCAGGGCGATCTTTCGCTGACCACGCAGCGCGGCGACATCGCGCTGCGCGCCGCCTCGCGGCAGCAGGCGGGCGGTGGGCTGACGGCTCAAGCCGGTGGTGCGCTCACCGCGCTGGGCTCGGCTTCCGCGCAACACGGCATGACGCTGCGCGCGGGCGCCGACGCAACGCTGGGCGGCCTCGCCGCGACGCAAACGGGCGACCTCGACATCCATGCCGCCGGCGCACTCAGCGCCACGACGGACGGCCGCTTGCAGTCCGGCGCGGCGCTGGACCTGAGCGCGGGCGGTGCGCTGGGCAACGCCGGTATCGCCACGGCAGCCGGGCGTGCCAGTCTGAAGGCCGGAACCATGCTGGACAACACGGGCTCGGTGCTGGCTGGCGGCGATCTGATCGCCACCGCCGCCAATCTGCGCAACCAGGGCGGCGAGCTGATTGCGACGAGCGATGCCGAGATCGAGCTTGGCGGAAATCTCGACAACACGGGTGGGCGGATTGCCGCAGCGGGCGCCGCGCGCATCGAGGCCGCCGCCATCGCCAACCGCCGCGGCACGCTGGCCGGGCGTGATGTGACCATCACCGCAACCTCCTCCCCCGCCACCACGAACGCGGTGGACAACCACGCAGGCCTGATCCAGGCCGACAACGCGCTGACGCTGCGCGCGGCCAGCCTCGATAACGGCGGCACGTTGACCGCGGCTGGCGATCCCCCCAAGGGCGTGCTGGGCAAGGTGGTCGACATTCTGGCGGACCGGGTGGGTAACCAGACGGGGTCCGTGCAGGCGCGCGAAGATCTGACACTGTCCACCCAGGACCTGGACAACACCGGCGGCGAAATCGCCTCCCAGGGCAATGCGCGAATCCTGGCCGACCGGCTGGACAACGCCGGCGGCAAGCTGCTGGCGGACAAGCGCCTGACGGTCGTCACGCAGGTTCTGCAAGGGTTGGGCACATTGCAGTCGGCGGGCGATCTGTCGTTCCAATACGCCGGCTCCCTGAGCCAGGAAGGCGATATCGCCAGCGGCCGCGACCTTGCGCTGTCCGTGGGCGGCGACATGGACAACCGCGCCCGGATCAGCGCCGTCCGCGATCTGACCATCACGGCAGGCTCGTTGAACAACCAGGCCTCGGGCGAACTGTTGGCCGGCGGCGCCAATGCCATCACGGTCGCGCGCGGCCTGACCAACGCGGGCCTCATCGACGGCGGCTCGACGCGCCTCGCCGCGGATCGCGTGGAGAACACCGGCCGCATCTATGGCGACACGTTGTCCATCCAGGCGGGCACCCTGGTCAATGGCGCCGGGGCGGGCGGCGGCGCCGTCATCGCCTCGCGCGGGAACATGAATCTCGGAGTGGCATCGCTGACCAACCGCGACCATGCTCTGATTTACTCGGGCGCCGACCTGCGCATCGGCGGCGCGCTGGATATGCACGGCGCGGCTATCGATCAGGCCGCCTCGCTCTTGAACGCCTCGGCCACCATCGAGGCTGCCGGCGATGCGCACATCTGCGCGGCGCGGATCGATAACCAGAACACCCAGTACACCAGCGGCATGGTGAAGGTGGCCGAGCAGAAAAAGGTCTATGCCAAGCCATGGAATTCCGGCGTCATGTACGACATGGCGGACAACTGGGTCTGCGACTCGGTCACCAAGCTGTGCAGTCAGGATCCCCGAAGCTTCATGGACGACGACGCCGAGCGCATGCTGCTGCTGCCGTCCGACCAATATCCGGCATCGCGCTACGGGCCGCAGTTCGATTACACGCCAGGTATTCGCAACAAGCACGGGCATATTCCGGTCACGCCTATCCGGGTTCCCCAATTGGACCGCTGCGCCCTGGAGGGGAGCGGCCCGAAGTGTTCCCGGCCCAAGAAATTCGGGAGCGGTAGGTTCGGGAGCTCGGGGCCGTCCTACGCCTACCGCGTGGATGCGAAGATCTGGCAGGTTTTCGACGTGAAGCCGCCGACAGGCCCGGCGCCGCAGTGGACGCCGCGCTACTGCGGACGCGATGGCCGATGCATTGCCGAGGAGAACGCCAGCCGGGAGGCCTACAAGCGCGCGTTCGCCGCTTACCAGGCGCCCTTCCTCGAACTGAATACCCGCATCAACGCATTCAATGCGGACTTCCAGCGCCATCTGGTCGATGACTTTACCTACTACTACCTGGATGAAACGGTCACCGAAACGCGGACGCTGAGCTCCGATCCCGGCAAGATCCTGGCCGGCGGCGCCATGACACTGGCCGGCACTGTCGTCAACGATAAAAGCCAGATTGCGGCGGGCGGCGCACTGTCCGTGCAAGGTCCGGCGATCCAGAATATAGGAGCCGGCGGGGTCCGCATCACGACGCGCGAGGGCACGCAAACCCATACCTATCCGGGCAGAAAGAACCACCGCAAAGAAAACCAATCGCGTTACCGGCGCACCGCAAGCGAAGAGAGCATCGAATTGCCGGTGGGCGCCGCAGGCGGCAACGCAGTGGTGTCACTGAGCGGCAAGACGCCGGGGGCCAGCGGCATCGCCGTACCCGGCCCCGTGCAGGTGGCCAGTGTGGACCTGCCCGGTGGCAACACGGTGCGTGTCGTTGCCAATCCCGCGAGTATTCCCGACAGTCAGTTCTTTGCCGTCAACGGCAAGCCGGATGCGCCGTACATCGTGGCTACCGACCCGCGTTTCGTTGGCCAGCGTCCGTTCGTGTCCAGCGATTACCTGCTGGACTTGTTGCGCCAGCCCGGCGCGGCGCCGGACACCACTATTGGCGCTGCGACGACAGGCAAAGGGTCGTCCGACGCGCGCCCGCCGAATTGGGACGCCCTGTTTCCCGCAAGCGCCGGATTCCTGACGCCCACGGGCCAGCCCAGACGCCTGGGTGACGGGTTCTACGAACAGAAGCTCGTGTCTGACCAGATCCTGGCTTCCTCGGGGCAGCGCTTCCTGGAGAACTACAGCGATTACGACGCGCAGTACAAGGCGTTGATGGCCGAAGGTGCTCGCTTCGCCCAACGCAATGGCCTGAAGATCGGGGTGGCGCTGAGCGAGGCGCAGCAGCGCCTGCTGACCACTGATCTCGTCTGGCTGGAGGAGGAGTCGATCACACTGGCCGATGGCAGCACCGGGAGCGTGCTTGTCCCGAGGGTCTACTTGCTGGTGCGGCCGGACGATTTGAAAGGCGACGGCACGTTGATAACCGGGCGCAATGTCGAACTCGCGGCCCAAGGCGATATCGCCAGCAGCGGCACCCTGGGCGCGCGCGAGGCGCTCGTGATGGGCGCGGCCAATATCGTCAACCAGGCGGGCGGGCGCATCCAGGGCGGGCGGATCGATCTGGCCGCGCGCGAGGACCTCACCAACCAGGTATCCAGGATCGTGGGCAAGACGGTTGCGCTCTTGGCCGGCCGCGATATACGCCTGACATCGACCGCCGCCAAGGAGAACCACGGCACGACCTGGGGCTCGTACCTGACCGGCATCGCGCGTATTGACGCAGGCAGTCTGGACATGCGGGCCGGGCGCGACCTTGCCTTGACGGCGGCGCAGCTAGCCGTCCAGGACGATGCGCGCCTGCAGGCCGGACGCGACCTGTCGCTGACCGCCCTGACCCAAAGCCATGGCGAAACCAATGTGCGGGACGCGCGCAATCGCTACGAGTTTCGTAGCAGTGAGCAGACCGGCACGACAATCGCCGCGGGTGGCAACCTGGCGTTGGTTGCCGGTCAAGACGTCATTGCGCGCGCGGCGGATGTCACCGCGGGCAAGCAACTGGCCGTCGATGCGGGCCGTGACATCCAGATAACCGCCGGCGAGCGGACGCTGTACGCGTATGCCGAAAGCCATAACAAGGAGCGCGGCTTTCTGCGATCCAAGTCCACCCACAAGATTCAGTCGGTGGACCAGATACTGGCGCAGGCCGCCACCTTCACGGGCGACACGGCGGTGCTGTCGGCTGGCCGCGACCTGAACGTGACGGGATCGAACGTCGGCGCGCAGCGAGACCTGCTCATCGCTGGCGAGCGCGACGTGAACATTCTGCCTGGCGAGAATCGTTCTGACCGCTATGACTACAAGATGGTCAGGAAGTCGGGGCTAGGCGCGATGGGAGGGCTGAGCTACGGCACGCGCAGGCAAACCGACTCGCTCGACGGCAAGAACGTGTTCCATACCGCGAGCACCGTCGGCAGCGTCGAAGGCGATACGCTGATCCGCGCGGAGCGCGCACTGAACGTGACGGGCAGCAACGTCCTGGCGCGCCAGGGCGATGTGACGCTGACCGGGCGCGGCATCAATATCGCCGCGGCGCTCGACAGCACGCGCGACAAGGAATTGCACGAGGTCAAGCAATCCGGCGTCAGCATCAACGCCAGCGCGCCGCTGATCAGCGCCATGCAGACCGCCGGTCGGATGAACGAGGCCGCCGGCAAGACCGACAACAAAGTCATGCAGGGCCTGGCCCTGGCGACCACGGGCCTTGCCGCGCTCAATGCCTACGACGCGGTGATGGCGGACCCGAAGAGCGCGGGCGGTGTCAGCCTCAGTATCGACCTGGGCACCAGCAAGAGCCAGAGCGCCACGGACCGCGCGTCTTCGTCCACGGCCGGATCGACGGTGGCCGCCGGCCAGGACCTCACCCTCCTCGCCCAGGGCGCGGGGTCGGCTTCGGACATCACGCTCACGGGATCGCGCTTGTCGGCGGGCGGCAATGCCCTGCTTGAGGCCGATGGGAACATCCGGCTGCGGGCCGCGCAAAACACCTTCGAGCAGAACACGAAGAACAAGAGTTCCAGCGCAAGCGTGGGCATCGGCGTGTCGGCCGACAGCGAGAACGGGGCTGGCGTCATGGTCACCATCGGCGTCAGCGGCGCTCGTGGCCGTGCCGATGGCAAGGACACCCGTTGGACCTATGCCGACGTGAGCGCCGGCAACGTGCTGGCGTTGCGAACCGGCGCTGACACGTCCTTGATCGGTGCGACCGGTCGAGGCGACCGGATCATCGCGTCGGTGGGCAAGGACTTGCGCCTGGAGACCCTGCAGGACGCCAGCACCTACGACGCCAAGCAGCAAAGCATCGGGGTCAAGGCCAACATCTGCGTGTATGGCTACTGCAAGAGTTCGGTGTCGGGCCACGTCGCTCAAGGCCGGATGAACAGCGACTTTCGATCGGCTAGCGAACAGGCGGGCCTGAAGGCGGGCGACGGCGGCTTCCAGTTGGATATCGCGCGAAACACGACCTTGGTCGGCGCGGCGATATCCAGCAGCGAGCGCGCGGCGCTGGAAGGCCGAAACGCGCTCGGCACGGGCACGCTGGATGTTCGGGATGTAAAGAACACGGCCCGGTACAAGGCCGACCAGATCGCCCTGAGCGGGGGCTATAGCTGGGGCGGCGACGGCGGGGGCGCACCCAAGAAAGGCGACGCGGGCAAAGCGGACGTAGCCGCGAACGCCAACGGCCAGGCGGCGGGCGGCGCCGATAAGGCGCGGGAATCGGGCGATAAGGGCGGGGCGTCGGCAGGCCTGCCTGTTGTCGCGGGCGCTTCCGGCAAAGCCAGCTCGACCACGCGCAGCGCGATCAGCGGCGGCAATGTCGTGATTCGCGATGAAGTCGCGCAGCAGGACTTAACTGGACTGACGGCGACTCAAACGATCGGCGCGCTGAATCGGGATACGTCGTCGGATACGTTGAATGCGCTCAAGCCGATCTTCGACAAGGAGAAGATCGAGGCGGGGTTCGAGATCGCGTCGGAGGTCAATCGGCAAGTCGGGCAGTTCCTGGAAACGCGGGCCAGGGAAGCCAAGGCGCTGGAAGATGCGCTGAAGAACGAGCCCGAAGGACCGCGTCGAGATCAACTACGTGCCCAACACGAAGCGGTCCAGAAATGGGGACCAGGAGGCAGATACCGTGAAGCACTGATGGCTGTGAGCTTGGCCACTGGCGCAAACGTGACGGGTAGCGCCAGCGGGTTCGTGCAAGCGGCAACCGTGAATTACTTGCAGAGCTTGAGCGCGGCCAAGATCAAGGAAATCGCGCCGCTGCTTGGCGGGGAAGGTTCCGCCGGACATGTGGCACTGCATGCTTTGCTGGGATGCGCGGGGGCTGCGGCAAAAAGCACAGGATGCGGCGCCGCCGCCACCGGCGCATCCGCGGGAATCGTCATCAGCCAGCTCATGGAGCAGGTGTCCGGCAAGTCATCGAACAAGCTCGATCCCGTGAAGCGCGAGGCGCGCATCAATCTGGTGACGAGCGTGCTGGCGGGCCTGACTGCGGCGCTGGATCCGAAGGCCGTGGCGGCGGTGAATGACGCGGCGCGGGTGGAGTTGGAGAACAACCAACTTGCATTGCCGTTGCCGGTAATAGGCGCGGGCTCGGCCGGCGGCGCATTCGGAAGCTTGGGGCGGCGCGACTCTAACGGCGTGGCAAGCGCGAATGAGAACATTGCGCGGCATCTGACGCGAGTGTGGAACAGGCTATTCGAGAAGGATAGCGGACCGGAAGAGGCGAATGGGCCGTTGGAGACACCGGCTGTGCCGCCGGGTGGCGATACGCGAGTGCCGGGGTATGCGGAAGATGGGCGGCATGCGCAGAGTACGCCGGGGTATGAGGCGGATCAGGGGAGTCTGGCCACGCCGAGCTATGACGCGGATGGGAATGCGTATCTAGGCGGCAGCGTTACGCCGATGGCTGAGCCGCAAGGGCCGCAGGTCATATTGAACGATGCCACAAACCGTGGGAGCACGAGTGATATTTTGATGCCGAACGGCATTCCTGTAGGAAATGTGCACCCTGGCGCCGGGCCAAGAATCAGGACTGTGACACCAGAACAATTTGGCGCTCTACAGGCACAGTTGATGAGCGGGGCTAGTCCGGTCCCAACCCCGCCGGGATATGCCGGTACTTGGTATCAAAGAGCAGATGGAACTGTCTTTGGCATTCGGAACAGCGTAAAAAGCGGTGCCACGATTGATGTGGTAAAGAGCAATAACCTGAGCTTGCCACCAGGATTTAAGGTGCACCAAAGATGAGTTTGAATCTTCACTCCGTTGGAATTTTTGGCCAGACAATGGCTGAATGTATAAACACGATAGCGGGGGAATTGCCTACCGATGCCGTGGGTATGTGGCAGATCATCCCGACAGGTCGACAAGAGTTTGGATTGAGTGGCGACGATCTCACGGAGTTTGTGCGCCGGTGTGTCCTTGCACTGTTAGACAGGGGAGCTAAGCCTGTAGTAGGTGGAGGGGGGACAGAATATGATTGGCTGCTTCAGCTTCAATATGGAAAATCAAATGAAGAGATTGTGAACGCCGTAATAAGGGAATGGCTCAATTCGGGTGCGACGGATTGTGATCCGGGAGGGCTCTGGTTTGCTTTACTGTCGCCTTATGTAGGGATTCGTCGATAGCGCCTCGTGGGCGCCGGCACTATGCTGGCGTTGCGATCCGGCGCTGACACGTCCTTGATCGGTGGAACTGGTCGAGCCGACCGGATCATCGCGTCGGTGGGCAAGGACTTGCGCCTGGAGACCCTGCAGGATGCCAGCACCTACGACGCCAAGCAGCAAAGCATCGGCGTCAAGGCCAACATCTGCGTGTACGGCTACTGCAAGAGTTCGGTGTCGGGCCACGTCGCCCAAGGCCGGATGAACAGCGACTTCCGATCCGCCAGCGAACAGGCCGGCCTGAAGGCGGGCGACGGCGGCTTCCAACTGGATATCGCGCGAAACACGACCTTGGTCGGCGCGGCGATATCCAGCAGCGAGCGCGCGGCGCTGGAAGGCCGAAACGCGCTCGGCACGCGCACGCTGGATGTTCAGGATGTAAAGAACACGGCCCGGTACAAGGCCGACCAGATTGCCCTGAGCGGGGGCTATAGCTGGGGCGGCGACGGCGGGGGCGCACCCAAGAAAGGCGATGCGGGCAAAGCGGACGTAGCCGCGAACGCCAACGGCCAGACGGCGGGCGGGGCCGACAACGCGCGGGACCCGGGCGACAAGAGCGGGGCGTCGGCAGGCCTGCCTGTTGTCGTAGGCGCTTCCGGCAATGCCAGCTCGGCCACGCGCAGCGCGATCAGTGGCGGCAATGTCGTGATTCGCGATGAAGTCGCGCAGCAGGACTTAACTGGACTGACGGCGACTCAAACGATCGCTGCGCTGAATCGCGACACGTCGTCGGATACGTTGAATGCGCTCAAGCCGATCTTCGACAAGGAGAAGATCGAGGCGGGGTTCGAGATTGCGTCGGAGGCTCAGAAGCAGGTCGGGCAGTTCCTGGAAACGCGGGCCAGGGAAGCCAAGGCACTGGAAGATGCGCTGAAGAACGAGCCTGAAGGACCGCGTCGCGATCAAGGCCAACATCTGCGTGTACGGCTACTGCAAGCGTTCGGTGTCGGGCCACGTCGCCCAAGGCCGGATGAACGGCGACTTCCGATCCGCCAGCGAACAGGCGGGCCTGAAGGCGGGCGACGGCGGCTTCCAGTTGGATATCGCGCGAAACACGACCTTGGTCGGCGCGGCGATATCCAGTCAAACGCTGCGCTGAATCGCGACACGTCGTCGGATACGTTGAATGCGCTCAAGCCGATCTTCGACGAGAAGAAGATCGAGGCGGGGTTCGAGATCGCGTCGGAGGCTCAGAAGCAGGTCGGGCAGTTCCTGGAGGCTCAGGCCAGGCAAGCCAAGGCGCTGGAAGATGCGCTGAAGAACGAGCCCGAAGGACCGCGTCGAGATCAACTAAAGCAAGCTTTTGAGGATGCGAAGACTGATGATGTTCGCCTTTTTGTGCCGTGATGAACGACGCTGGGTCCGTACTGGTGCGATCCCCACCTGCGGTCGCTTGTACGCGAAGGTGGGCGCGATCGATACGAATACCGCCATTCGCAAGATGTTCGGCGACGTCCTGGTGCGTGCCTTGGCTGCCTCGGAAAGACGCGTCGCGGTCATCATCCGGCGATTGCCCAAGGTATTGCCCCCCTATCGGGCGTCAAAGCACGCGATGCAAGCGGCTGCGGATTTAGCGAGCAGATTGCGTTGAAGCCAAGTCACGGGTTCAATCTGGAATCCATCCCCGCTGCCCCCTACCCCGCGCTCCATGCCAACCCGCGACCGCCTCAAAACCTGGGCCCGGCGCATCAAGCGCGACGGCCTGACCCTCTGGTTCGCCGGCAAGCACCCCCGCACGCCCTGGCACGCCAAGGCGCTGGGCCTGTTCGTGGTGGCCTACGCCCTCAGTCCCATCGATCTGATTCCCGACTTCATCCCGGTGCTGGGTTATCTGGATGACGTGCTGTTGCTGCCGGGCCTGATCTGGTTGGTCATCAAGTTGTTGCCGCCAGATGTGCTGCGGGAATGCCGCAGCCAGGCGGACGCGTGGATCCAGGCCAAGCGCGAAAAGCCGCGCAGCCGGGTGGGCGCGGTGGTGATCGTGGTGTTGTGGGTGGCGGTGGTGCTGGCGGTCGGCTACTGGCTATGGCGCTGACGCGGCGCGCGCTTCAATCTTCCAGAAATCCCAGCGTGCGCAACTCCGCGATCGCGCCCAGTTCCTCGTCACGCCGCTTCTTCGGCGCGCCCATTGATGCGGCCAGCAGCATGGCCGGCCTGTCGGATCCGTCGAAGCCGCGCAGCACGCTGTCGGCAACGGGAAAGGCCTTGGCGAAGCTGGCATCCAGCGCCTGCTGCCCACGATAGCGCCCGCGCTTGTCCAGGATCACCTGCGTTTGCGGATCGCGCCTGATCAGGTGCAGCGGCACGCCTTCGCAACGCAGCCCCAACAGCCTGGCTTCGCTGATGTCCAGCGCCCAATCGGTCTCGGCATAGAACGCGGCGCGGGCGGTCTCGAATTGCTGGAGCCGGTCCGCATCCGTGCAGAACGCTTCGGGCGTCAGGTTCAAGTTGATCTTGCCGATCTTGCCCTTCAACGTGACCCGGCGAAGGAACGCGGCCCACACCAGCAGAATGGGGTTGGTGGACAGGTCTTCGACCACCACGTCCTCGAACACGCACGGCTTGATCTCTGAATTCACGACGCGGCATTGCGACAGCGTCACGTTCTGCACGCGCGACATGCGTTGCGGATACTTGACCATCGACAGACCGCAGTTATCGAAGGCGCAGTCGTGCAGATGCAGGTCGTGGAAATGCGCGTTGCCCTTGTCCAGGGCCATGCGGAATTCCTTGCCTTCGATCTTTTGCATGGAGCGCGCGCGTCAGTTGCGGCTGGCGGTGGCCAGGCGCAGCGCCAGCGCCAGGAACACCGATCCCAGTACGTACTGCGGCCAGCGCGACACGCGTTGGCGGCCGGCCCAGCGCCGGCTGAGCTGGTGCGCGGCCAGGATGACGGCGCCGTTGATGAACAGGCCGATGACGTTGAGGATGGTGGCCAGCACCAGGATCTGCAGGGCCACCGAGCCGTCTTGCGGGCGCACGAACTGCGGGAACAGCGCCAGCACGAACAGCGCCATCTTGGGGTTGAGCAGGTTGGTCAGCAGGCCTTGCAGGAAGACTTCGCGCACGGGCGAGCGGGCCCGGCCCGCATCGGGCACGTGCGGCACGGGCTGCGAGCGGAACGCGCGCACGGCCAGGTACAGCAGGTAGAGCGCGCCGGCGAAGCGCACGGCGTCGTACGCCATGGGCACCGCCACGAATAGCTGCGACAGGCCGAAGGCCGCCAGCAGCGCGTGGCAGTAGGTGCCGGCCTGGATGCCGGTCAGCGAGGCGAAGCCGGCGGCCCTGCCCTGCGCGGCGCTGCGAGAGGCGATCAGCAGCATGTCGGGGCCGGGCGTCATGGCCAGCGCGACGCAGGCGCCGCCAAAGAGGACGAGGGTGGCGGGGTCGAGCATGGGAGGTCCTTCGAGGGATGCGGGCCGGCGAGACGCCGATTATTGAGCCGGCGGGGGCAGGCTGCAACCGGTGTAGAAAGCCTGGCAACTGGCGCCAGCGCCTTTCTCGCAGCTTTCCAGGGCGCGCATGCGGGCCAGTTCCTCGCTGGCGGCGGTGGCGGAATTGACCAGCACGCCGCTGCCTTGGGGCGACGGGCCGTAGGCCACGGCCACGCACTGGTCGTGATAGGTGGTGTTGATGACGCAGCGCGCGCCGCCCTTGGTGGCGCATTGGCCCAGCGCGTCTTTTTCGGCCTTGGCTTTGCTGGCCCGGTCGGCCGAGATGCCGATCGCGCCGGAGAGCGCGTCATAGGCCACGGCGCCCCAGCGCTGGGCGTCGCGCGATACAGGGGTGGACGCGCCGCCCGCGGCGGGCGCGATCTCCACGGGGATCGGCACGCATTGCTGGCCGGGCGTGCCGACGCTGGGCGCGTAGCCGTCGGGGCAGCCTTGTTCGGCTTGCGCCACGGCGGCGTGGGAAAAATTCAGGGCGATGGCAAGGGAGGCAATGATCAGGGTACGCATGGGTCAACTCATTGGTTCGATAGGCCGCCCAGCAGGGACAGGGCGGCGTCCAGCGACAGCACGGTCGTGCGGGACTCGAAAGCGGTCGCGAACAGGTGGTCGTGCACGACCGGGTCGGGGTCGTAGCAACAGTCCTTGACGGTCAGCAGGCGGTAGTCGGCGTCGCTGGCGTGGGCGATGGACGACAGCATGACGCCGGTGGACGCGACGCCCACCATGATCAGGGTGTCGATGCCCTGGGCCGACAGCCGCGGTTGCAGGTCGGTGCCGAAGAACACGCTGGCGCGGTGGGCCAGGATGATGGGTTCGTCGTCGCGCCGGCCGAGTTCGGGTGAGACGCGGTCATGCACGAAGCGGCCCAACTGGCGGATGCCCTGCCCGTTCTTGTTGAGCGGGCTGACTTCCGGGTAGCCGGGACTGAAATGGATCTTGGCGAAGTAGACGCTCACACCGGCGCGGCGGGCGGCGTCGCATAGCTGCCGTGTGTTGGCCAGCAGCGTGGGGGCGACCGACGGGAACAGGTCCATGATGTCGGTCTGGTAGTGCATGACCAGCAGGGCGCTGCGCGCCGGGGTGATGGCCAGGGGCTGGGAGGTCATGGTTCGCTCCGTGAAGAGGGTCTGCATGACCTGTCAGTGTAGCGGCAGTCGCGGGACGGGTTGGGCGGGCGGCGGCGCGGGCCGGCGCGCCTGCCGCGTCATCGTTTACTTCTCGGTGTACTTCTTGCCGGCTTCGTCGTAGACGTAGCTGACCGCGTCGGCGGGGCCCAGTTTGCGGGTCTTGCCCGGGCCGGAGATTTCGGTGCCGCTGGGGGTGACGGTCAGGCGCGGCATGTCGCTGCCGTTCTGCGCGGTGAAGGTCAGCTTGCCGGTCTTGGCGACGCAGGGCATGACGTCGCCGTCGGCGCAGGCGGCGCTGTTGTCGTCGCCGGTGAGAATGCTGCCCAGGTAGGTCCAGACCTTGTCCTTGAGCTCGTCGCGCGGGCCGGGATTGAAGACGAACAGGGCGTAGCCTTCGAAGCTGGTGCCGTTGTCAAAGCCCTGGGTCGGCACGGCCAGCAGCAGCTTGCCTTCCGGGGTGCGGTAGTCGAGCGGCTTGCGGCTAGTGTCGACGGCTTCGGCCCGTTCGTAGGCGCCGAACATGCCGATGGTGTGCTCCATGCCGCGGAACTTCCAGGGGCGTTCGGCGGTGGAGCCGGTCAGGGTAAAGGTGGCTTCGGCCAGGTTGACCTGGGTCTCGGGGCCGGCTTCGTCTTCGCCGGGCTTGCCGTATTTTTCGCGGGTGTCCCAGGTGAAGCCGGTGAAGTATTGCGTGCCGTTCAGTTCGAAGGCGTGGCCGAACCAGTAGGTGGCGACGCTGCCGTTGGCCACTTCGTACGAGTCGGCGCCCTTGCCGTCGATCTGGTAGATGGCGTACATCACCGTGGGGGCATCGGGCGGGGTGACGGCGGTGGCCTGGGCGGCGGCGGGCTTGGGAGCGGCCGGCTCGGCGGCGTTGGCCGCCAGGGCGCCCGGGCTGGCGAACGCGGCCAGCGTGGCGGCAAACAGGCCGGCGAGCGTGGCGCGCAGCAGCGGGCGGGGGGACGGGCGGACGTTCAGACGCGTTTTCATGTCGGACTTGTTCTCATCGGTCTTCGGTAAGCGCACGTGGCGCATGATGCGGCGCCATCTTAGTGGCCGGCCGGGGCTGGCGTCGGACAGCAATTTGCCAATTGTGTCCGACTGCAAGGCCTGCGCGCAGGCGCGTCGATGGCGCGGGCGGAAAAGCAACAGTGGGCGCATCCGGCAAGGCGGCCGCCCGGCATTCCCGCCGAGGATGGCGAATCGCCCTTGCGCGTTGCGCAGGCCTGCCCGCCCTACCTGTCCGTCTGGTCCGCCACCACCCGCGCCACCGCTTCCAATGCGCGCCGCAAGGCGTCCAGGTCCACCGAGCCCAGCGCCAGCCGGATCGCGTGCGGCACGTGTGAGACGGCGAAGGGATGAGCCGTGGAGACGGCGATGCGTTCGCGCATCAGCGCCATGGCGATGGCATCGGCGCGCACTTCCGGCGCCAGCGGCAGCCAGACGAAGTATGACGACGGGTGGACGACCGGATGCAGCAGGCCCAGGACCTGCGCGGCAATGCGTTGGCGCTGGGCGGCATCGCGGGGTACCTCATGTCGCCGTCCTAGAATGGCGCTTTATGCGGCGACGCCCGCCGCACTTTCGCCAGCGCGCCGCGCCCCAGGAGGATTGCCGTCATGGACTTCACCCCGTTGCCTTCGGACCAGGACGCCCTGCGCCGTTCGCTCGACGCCACCGATCTGCCAGCCAGCGTGATCTCCAGACTGCTGGAACAGGCGCGTCCCGCGCTGGTGCTGGCGACCACCGCCCGCGAGGAGGACGCGATCCCCCTGGGCGCCAGCAAGATCGGCGGGCGCCCGGACCTGCCGCGTGGCATGGCCTGGCCGACGCGGCCGGCCTATCCAGACGCGAACGAGCGCGCCGCCGGCCATCGCAAGGAGGCCGAGCGCCTGCTGGCGGATTCGAAGAAAAAAGGATCGTGGATGACGCCGGCGCAAGGCGAGCGTTTCAGCGCGGATGCCCGCGCCCGGGCGGATGCGGTGGAAACGGCGTTTCCGCTGACGTTCCTTGGGCAGTTCGATCTGGCCGCGTTGTCGCGGGAAGCGGGATTCGACGCCGCGCTGCCGCGCGAGGGCCGGCTGCTGGTGTTCTACGATTTCCTGGAACAGGCCGAGAGCTTCACGCCGGCGGCTTCGGTGGGTTGGCGCGTGCTGTGGGACACCACGCCCGCGGCGGGGCTGGAACGGGCGCCGGTGCCGCATGCGCTGGCCTCGCTGTCGGACGACGAATGGACCTGCGTGTTCCGCGCGGCGCCGGTCTCGGCCCGCACGGTGCTGACGCCGATCGGTGTCGATGACGCGGGCTGGGATGCGTTTGCCCTGGAGGACGACGAGGCCTACGAAAACTACCAGGATTGGCGGTCGCGGTTTGGCACGCCGGACATGGATGGCCGCGACAACCATCAGCTCGGCGGCTATCCACAGTCGTTGCAGAATGGCATGCAGGCCACTTGCCAACTGGTGTCGCACGGCCTGGATTGCGGCGGCAGCGCGGTCTGGCGCAGCGAGGCCGCGCAGGCCCTGTTGCCGGGGGCGAGGGACTGGCGGCTGGTGTTGCAGATCGGCGCCGACCCGCACGCCGGCATTCCGCAGCCGGGCGCCTATTACGTGCTGATGCGCGAGCAGGATATCGCGGCGCGCCGCTTCGATCTGGCGCGCGTCACGTATCAATGCGACTGACGCGTCGCCGGCGAGCCGCTATCGCGCCGGGCGGGCGTGAACCGCCCGGCCCTGTGCGTCATGCGGGAGGCTCGCCGTCATCCAACGCCGCCGCCTGCTCGCGCAGCACGAACTTCTGGATCTTGCCGGTGGAGGTCTTGGGCAGGGCGCCGAACACCACGGTGCGCGGCGTCTTGAAGCGCGCCAGGTGTTCGCGGCAGTAGGCGATCAGGTCGTCGGCGCTGCGCGACGCGCCCTCTTTCAGCGTGACGAAGGCGCACGGCGTTTCGCCCCACACCGCGTCGGGACGCGCCACCACGGCGGCTTCCAGCACGTCCGGGTGGCGGTACAGCACGCTTTCGATTTCCACGGTCGAGATGTTTTCGCCGCCCGAGATGATGATGTCCTTGGCGCGGTCCTTGATCTCGATGTAGCCGTCGGCATGCACCACGGCCAGGTCGCCGGAATGGAACCAGCCGCCGGCGAAGGCGTCGGCGGTGGCGTCGGGGTTGTGCAGATAGCCCTTCATTAACGTATTGCCGCGCAGCATGATCTCGCCCAGCGTGGCGCCGTCGGCCGGCACCGGCCGCATGGCGGCGTCCATCACCTGAACCGCTTCGACGTTGAGCTTGCGCACGCCGATGCGGGCCTTGAGCGCGGCGCGCTCGGCCAGCGGCAGGTCGTCCCATTCGTCGTGCCAGGCGCAGCCGATCGACGGGCCGTAGGTTTCGGTCAGTCCGTACAGGTGGGTGACGCCCACGCCCAGTTGCTCCATCGCTTCGATGATCGCGGCGGGGGGCGCGGCGCCGCCGGTCATGGCCTGCACGCGATGCGTGGCGCGGTGGCGGACGTTGGCAGGGGCGTTGACCAGCATGTTCAGCACCACCGGGGCGGCGCAGAAGAAGCCGACCCGATGGCGGCGGATGGCCTCGAAGATGGCCGCCGGCTCCACGCGCCGCAGGCAGACGTTGGTGCCCGCCAGCGCCGCCAGGGTCCACGGGAAGCACCAGCCGTTGCAGTGGAACATGGGCAGCGTCCACAGGTAGACGGCGTGCGGCGGCATGCCGCAGGCCAGCACGTTGCCGGTGGCGTTCAGGTAGGCGCCGCGATGGTGATAGAGCACGCCCTTGGGGTTGCCGGTGGTGCCCGAGGTGTAGTTCAGGCAGAGGTTGTCCCATTCGTCCCGCGGCCCTTCCCAGGGCGCGTCGGCCGGTTGCGCGGCGAGCCAGGCTTCGTACTCCGCATCGCCCAGGTCGCCGTGCGAGCCGGTGTATTCGCTGTCTTCGATGCGCACGGTGCGCGGCGGTGTGCGCAGGTGGCCCAGCACCTCGCGCACCAGCGGCGCGTATTCGCTGTCGTACAGCAGCACGGTGGCGCCGCCGTGTTGCAGAATGAACGCCAGCGTGCGCGCGTCGAGCCGGGTGTTGAGCGCGTTCAGCACCGCGCCGGCCATCGGCACGCCGAAGTGCGCTTCGTACAGGGCCGGCGTGTTGGGCGCGAGCACCGCCACCACGTCGCCCCGGCGCACGCCCCAGGCGGCCAGCGCCGCCGCCATCTGGCGGCAACGGTCGTAGGTGGCGCGCCAGCTCTGGCTATGGCTGCCGTGCAGCAGCGCGGCGCGTTCCGGGTAGACGGCCGCCGCCCACGCCAGGAAACCCAGCGGCGTCAGGGGCTGGTGGTTGGCGGCGTTGCGGGGCAGTGTGTCGTCGGACGCGGATGGCGATGCGGTCATGATGCGCTCCTAGTGGCCTGCGGTGGCCAGGCGTGCGGATTCGCGTTGCGCGGCCTGCCAGCCGAGCGCGGCCAGCGGTTCGACGCGCGCGCCCATCTCCAGCGCATCGGTGGCGGCGGCGTTGCCGGCGCGGGCGCGCGCGTACACGCCCTGCAGAATGGCGGCGATGCGAAAGAAGCTGTAGGCCAGGTAGAAATCCCAGTTGGGCGGCGGCGCGATGCCGCGCGTCTCGCAATAGGCGCGCACGAACTGCGCTTCGTCGGGGATGCCCAGCGCCGCCAGGTCCAGGCCGGCGATGCCGCGCCACAGGGACGGCGGGATGCGCCAGCACATGCAGTGATAGGCCAGGTCCGCCAGCGGATGGCCCAGGGTCGACAGCTCCCAGTCCAGCAGCGCGATGGCGCGCGGTGCGTCGGGCGCGAATACCAGGTTGTCGATGCGGTAGTCGCCGTGCACCAGGCGGGTCTGGTCGTCATGCGGCAGATGCTGCGGCAGCCAGTCGATCAGCGCGTCCATGGCGGGGATGGACGTGGTTTCGGTGTCGCGGTACTGGCGGGTCCAGCGCGCCACCTGGCGCGCGAAGTAGTCGCCGGCCTTGCCGTAGTCCGCGAGCCCGACGGCGGCCGGTTCCACCGCGTGCAGCGCGGCCAGCACGCGGCCGGTCTCGGCATACAACGCGGCGCGCTCGGCGGGGGCCAGGCCCGGCAGCGCCGGGTCCATGAAGACGCGGCCGCGCGCATAGCTCATCAGGTAGAACGGCGTGCCGACGATGGCGGGATCGGCGCAGTAGTGCAGCATGGCCGGCACGGGCACGGCGGTGCCGGCCAGCGCGGCCATGACACGGTACTCGCGGTCGATGGCGTGGGCCGAGGGCAGCAGCGTGCCGGGCGGCTGCTTGCGCAGCACGCGCGCACCGCTGTCATCTTCCAGCAGGTAGGTCGGATTGGACTGGCCGCCCGTCAATGCCCGCGCGCGCAGGCCGCTGGCGTTGCCCAGGCCCTGCGCCGACAGGTAGGCGGCCAGCGCGGGCAGCCAATCGGGGGCGGCGTTGGTGGCGTGATCGGGCGCGCTCATACCAGCGCCTTGCGCGGCGCGTCCGCGTCGTCCCACTGCCAGAACGCATCGCCCTGGTCCATCAGGTAACGCGCCAGCACCATCTTGTGCACTTCGGAGGCGCCGTCCACCAGCCGCGCCTGGCGCGCGTAGCGGTAGATCCATTCCAGCGGCGTGTCTTTGGAATAGCCGCGCGCGCCGTTCAACTGCAGCGCGGTGTCGACCACCTTGTGCAGGGTTTCCGACACCACGATCTTGGCCATGGAGATTTCCTTGCGCGCGAAGTCGCCCTGATCCAGCCGCGCGGCGGCGCGCATGGTGAGCAGTCGGCCGATCTCGATCTGCATGGCGGCGTCGCCCAGCAGCCATTGCACCCCCTCGCGGTCGGCCAGCTTCTGGCCAAAGCTGCTGCGTTCGCCGACGTAGTCCACCGCCACCGCCATGGCGCGCCGCGCGAGGCCCAGCCAGCGCATGCAGTGCGTCAGGCGCGCCGGACCCAGGCGGATCTGCGTCAGCTTGAGGCCGTCGCCCACTTCCATCAGGCGGTTCTCGTCGGGGATTTCCAGGCCGTCGAATTCCAGCTCGCAATGGCCGCCGTGTTCTTCCGGGCCCATGATGGGGATGCGGCGGACAATGCGCCAGCCGGGCTGGTCGGCGTCGAACAGGAAGGCCGACAGGCCCTTGCGGGCGTCGTCCGAAGTGCGCGCGATCAGGATGAAATGCTGCGCGGCGCCGGCGCCGGTGATGAACCACTTGCGGCCATGGATCAGCCATTTGTCGCCCTGGCGGGTGGCGGTGGTGCGCATCATTGACGGGTCCGAGCCGCTGCCGGGGCTGGGTTCGGTCATCACGAAGGACGAGCGCACCTTGCCGTCGATGATGGGTTGCAGCCAGCGGTCCTGCTGGTCGGGCCGCGCCACCTGCGCCAGCACGCGCATGTTGCCGTCGTCGGGGGCGGCGGCGTTGAAGGCGGCCGGGCCGAAGATGGAGCGGTTCATCTCTTCGTAGCAGGCGGCCAGGCCCACCATCGGCAGGCCCTGGCCGCCGCGCTTGCGCGGCATCTGCAGGGCCCACAGGCCGGCCTCGCGGGCCTTGGCGCGCACGCGGTCCAGCAGGGCGGCGTCGATGTTCTCGTGGTCGTCGTAGTTGGCGCGGTCGGCTTCCAGCGGAATCAGCTCGCGGTCGACGAAGGCGCGCACGCGCTGGCGGTAGTCTTCGAGTTCGGGGGGCAGCGAAAAATCCATGGCGGGGTCTCCGGATGGGATGCGGGTTCAGAGCGAGCTGGCCAGGTGGCCGCCGTCCACGTCGATGACCGCGCCGGTCATGTAGGCGGAGGCATCGGAGGCCAGCAGCAGCAAGGGGCAGTCCAGGTCCTGCGGGCGGCCCAGGCGGCGCTGCGGGATGCGCTTGACCAGGGCCTCGCCGGCGGGCGTGGCGAAGAAGTCGCGATTCAGGTCGGTGCCGATGTAGCCGGGCGCCAGCGCGTTCACGCGGATGCCGTGGCGCGCCCATTCCAGCGCCAGGGCGCGGGTCAGGTGCAGCAGGCCGGCCTTGGCGGCGGTGTAGGCGGCCACGTGCGAGGCCACGCGCTGGCCCAGGATCGAGGCGATGTTGATGATGGCGCCGGGCCGGCCGTGGCCGTGGAAGTGGCGCGCGGCGCACTGCGCCACCCGCCACGCGCCGTTCAGGTTGACATCGATCAGGCCGGTCCACTCGTCCTCGCTGATGTCGAGCGCGGGGCGAGTCATGGCGATGCCGGCGTTGTTGACGACGATGTCGACCGGGCCGAGCGCCTGCTCGACCTGGGTGAATGCCGCCAGCACGCTGTCGGGTTGGGTGACATCCATGCCCGCGACCCAGGCCTGGCCGCCCTGCGCGCGGATCTCCGTTGCCAGGGTTTCGCCCAGTTCGGTCCGGCGCCCGCACAGCGCCACGCGCGCGCCGGCCTCGGCCAGCCGCAGCGCGAAGTGGCGGCCCAGTCCGCTGTAGGCGCCGGTGACCAGCGCGGTCTTGGATTTCAGGTCTTCAAACATCGGTGCGTCTCCTTTGTTTGTGTGCCGGCGGCATTACGCCGCCTCGCTGGCGGCGGGCTGGCGCGCGGCGTTGAGTTCCACCAGCGCATCCACCGCCACCGCGCCCTGTCCCACGGCGCCGACCATCACCGGGTTGATGTCGACCGACGCCAGGCGCGGACCGGCCGCCAGGGCGTAGCGGCCCAGCGCCACCGCCTGTTGCGCCAGGGCCTGCACGTCGGCCGGCGGATCGCCGCGCACCCCTTGCAGCAGCGTGCCGATGCGCAGGCCGCGCAGCTTCTCGATCACCTGCGCGGCATCGAACGGCGGCATCAGCACCGCCACGTCGCGCAGCGCCTCGACGTATTTGCCGCCGCTGCCGATCATGACGACCGGCCCCAGCACCGGATCAACGCGCGCGCCCAGCGCGCATTCTTGCAGGCCGCGCTGCATCCGCGCGACGAGCCAGGCGCCATCGCGCACGTCCAGCTTACCCAAGGTTTGGGCTTGATGGGCAAAAGCCGTGCGCAGCGAGGCCTCGTCGTTCAGGCCCAGCGCCACCAGCCCGTGCTCGGACTTGTGCGGCAGTTGCGCCGAGCAGGCCTTCAATGCCACCGGCGCGCCGATGCGGCGCCACGCGGCAATGGCCTCGTCGGCCGTGCGGCAGACGGCGTGTTCGATTACCGCCAGCCCGTTATCGGCCAGCAGCGCAAGGCTGGCCGCCTCGGACAGGAAGCCGCCGGCCGCTTCGGGCGCCGGATCGGCCGCCACAATGCCTTGCGATGCTGGCGGCGACGCCATGCGGCCGCGTTCGCGCAACCGCCGCAGGCGCAACAGCGCCGACAAGGCATCCATCGCCTGGATCTCGTCGGCGTAAACGGGCAGGCCGCGCGCGCGGAATGCGCTGGCCACGTTGTCCTGCCACGCCACCACCACGACCGGTTTGGAGGCGGTTTGCGCGAAGCCGGCCGCATCCGCCGCGAACGAGGCCACGTCGTAGCCGCGCCCCGCCACTGGAATATCGAGCAGGAACATGTCGGCCGCCGGGTCGGCGCCGATTACGGGCAGCACTTGCCCGAACAGGCCGTTGTTCGACAGCAGCGCGGCGGTGATGTCCACGGGGTTGACGGTGGTGGCATAGCCGGGCAGACGCTCGGCCAGCGCCTGCTGGGTGGCGTCGGCCAGCGGCGCGATCTCCAGGCCGCGCTCGGCGGCCGCGTCCGAGGCCAGCACGCAGCTGGCGCCGGAGTTGCTGACCACCACCACGCGCGGGCCTTGCGGCAAGGGGCTGCGCAGGGCCAGTTCGGCGTAGCGCACCAGTTCCTGCGGATCGCGCGCGCGCAGGATGCCGTGGTGTTCGAAGAACGCATCCACCGCGCGGTCCTCATTGGCCAGCGCGCCGGTATGCGAGGCCGCGGCGCGCGCGCCGGCCTCGGAGCGGCCCGACTTGACCACGATCAGCGGCACGCCGCGCGCCCGCGCCAGCGCGGCCGCCTCGGCCAGCGGCCCTGCCTCGCGCAGCGATTCCAGGTACAGCAGCACGCAGCCGACTTCCGGATCGCGCAGCGTCGCGCAGGCCAGTTCGGCGACCGACACGTCGGCCTCGTTACCGGTGGCATGCACGTGGCGCACGCCGATGCCGCGCTGGCGTAGCAGGCCGTAGACCATGGCGCACATGCCGCCGCTCTGGCTGATGACCGCCACCGGCCCGTCGCCCGGCGCCACCTCCAGGAACATGGTGGAGAAGCTGGCGATGGCGCCGTTGCCGAAGTTGGCCAGGCCCTGCGAGTTGGGGCCGACGATGCGCATGCCGGCGGCGCGGGCGCGCGCCGTCATCGCATCCTGCAGGGCGCGCCCGGCTTCACCGGTTTCCGAGAAGCCGGCCGAGATGACGATGGCCGCCGCCACGCCCAGCGCGGCGCAGTCATCCACCGCCCGCAACGCCTGCTCGCCCGCCACCGCCACGATCGCCAGGTCCGGCGCGGCGGGCAACGCGGCCAGGCTGGGCCAGGCGCGTTCGCCCTGGACTTCGGCGCGTTGCGGGTTGATCGGGTACAGCGTGCCCGCATAGCCGTGGCGCCGCATGTAGTGGATCGGCCGGCCGCCGATCTTGTCGGGATTGTCGGAGGCGCCGACGATCGCGATCGAGGCCGGATCGAGCAGGCGCGCGAGGCTGGCGTCGCCGATGGGTACAGAAGCCATGAAACTCCCCTGGGTAGGATGAAGGCGGCCGCGCGCGGTCAATTGACCGTGGCGCCGGAAGTCTTGACCACGCCAGCCCATTTATCGACCTCGACTTCGAGGAAGCGCGCCGTGTCGGCGGGCGTCTTCCATGCCGGGGCGAAGCCCTGGGCGGCGAATTTCTGCTGGATGTCGGCGCGGCCCAGCACCTTCTGCAGGGCGCCGTTCAATCGGTCCACCACCGATGCCGGCGTGCCGGCCGGGGCCAGCAGCCCGTTCCAGGCGGTGGCTTCGTAGCCCGGCAGCCCGGCCTCGGCCACGGTGGGCACGTTGGGCGCGGCGGGCGAGCGCGCTGCGCCGGTCACGGCCAGCGCCTTGAGCTTGCCGCCGTTCACGTAGGGCATCGACGACAGCATGGTGTCGAACATGATGTCGGCCTGGCCGCCCATCACGTCTGTCAGGGCCGGCGCGCTGCCGCGATAGGGCACGTGCACCATGCGCACGCCGGCCATGGCGCCGAACAGTTCGGCCGCCAGGTGGGTGGACTGGCCGTTGCCCGACGAGGCGAAGGTCAGCTTGCCCGGCGTGGACTTGGCCAGCGCGATCAGCTCGCGCACGTTGCCGGCGGGCAGGTCCGGCCGCGTCACGATCACCAGCGGGCCGCTGGTCAGCAGCGACACGGGCGCGAAGCTCTTGCGGGTGTCGTAGTTCAGGTTCTTGAACAGCGACATGTTGATGGCGTGGGCCGTGGTCGCCAGCAGCAGCGTGTAGCCGTCGGGCGCGGCCTTGGCCACCATGTCGGCGCCGATGTTGCCGCCGGCGCCGGAGCGGTTGTCGACGATGATGGTCTGCTTGAGTTCGTCGCCCAGGCCCTGCGCGACCACGCGGGCCACGATGTCGGTGGGCCCGCCCGGCGGGTACGGCACCACCAGGGTGATGGGTTTGGTCGGCCAGTCCTGGGCGGCCGAGGCGGCGGCTGCCACCAGGGAAAGCGCGGCCAGGGCCGTGCGGCATGCTGCGATTGCGCGCATGATTGTCTCCTCCGTCGTGCGGATATGTTGTTTTGCTGGGGATGGTGTTGCCGGCGGCGCTTCAAGGCGGCCGGCGCGCCTCGAAACCGAGCAATGCGCGGCCGTCGATCGTGATCGCGCGGCCCATGACCTGCTGGCCGATGGCAATGCCGGCGTCGGCATGGCCCATCAGCACCGCGCCCTCTTCCAGGCGCACCAGCACCAGCACGTAGGGCACGTGCGCGCGCCAGAAGGCGTCGGGCGCGCGGTGGATCTCGGTGCGCGCCAGCACTACGCCCGCGCCGCTGCTGCGCCGCCATGGCAGGTTGCTGCCGCCGCAATGGGCGCAGGCGTAGGGGCGCAGCGCCCACCAGGCGCCGCAATCCTCGCAGCGCTGCAATTCCAGCGGATCGCGGGTGTTCATCGATGGCCCTCCGCCTGCAGCACCAGGCTGACGTGGGCGGACAGCACGCCGCCGTCCGCATGCACCAGCGCGCAGCGCGGCGCGCCCGCCTGCCGCGATCCGGCCTGGCCCGCCAACTGCGTCCAGGCCTCGGCCACGTGCGCCATGCCGCCGGCCACGCCGGAATGCCCGAACGACAGCAGGCCCCCATGGGTGTTGAGCGGCAGCGGCCCGGCCGCGTCGAAGTCGCCGCGCCGTGCGCGATCCGCCGCGCCGCCGCGCGGCGCGAAGCCCAGTTCTTCCAGCAGCATGGCCAACGTGATGGTGAAGGAGTCGTAGATGCCCAGGTAGTCGACCTGGTCCGGGCCGATGCCGGCGTCGGCATAGGCCTGCCCGAGCGCGCGCGCCGCGCCGGTGTCGAGAATGTCGCGCAGCGCCGACAGGTGCTGGTGGCGATGCGCCTGCCCCGCGCCGCTGATGCGCACCGGCCCTTCGTCGGCGCCGACCACCAGCGCCACCGCGCCGTCGGAAATCGGGCAGCAGTCCAGCAGGTGCAGCGGCGTGGCGATGGGCCGGGACGCCAGCACCTGGTCCACGCTGATGGCTTCGTTCAGGTGCGCATGGGGGTGGCTGGCGGCGTGGCGGCGCATCAACGCGGCGAGCTCGGCCAGGTCCTCGCGGCGGGTGCCGGTCTGGTGCATGTAGGCGGAGGCCAGCAGCGCGTAATAGGCTGGCACCGACGCGCCGTTGGGCACCTCGGTATCGGCTTCGCCAACCTGCGCCAGTGTCTGGATGGAGGCGTCGACGGCCTGGCCGGTCAGGCGGTTCTCGCCCGCCACCACCAGCACGCGGCGGCAGCGGCCGGCGCGCACCAGTTCGCGCGCCAGCATCACCATGGCCGCGCCGGTGGCGCCGCCCATCTGCATGCCGTGGGCGTAGCGCGGGTCCAGGCCCAGCTTTTCGCTGAGCAGCGTGGCCAGCATCAAGTGCGGAAAGGTGGTGGCGTAGCCGCACAGCACGCCGTCGATATCGGCGCGCCGCAGGCCGGACTGCGCCAGCGCGGCGTTGGCGGCCTCGGCCATCAGGTCCAGGGCCGAGCGGCCCTCGTGGCGGCCGAAGCGCGTGGTGGCCGCGGCCAGCAGGCAGGCGTGGTGAAGATCAGGCATGGGGCATCCAGGCGCGTTCGATGGCGCGGGCTTCGGCCGCCAGCGCCTGGGCCAGTTCCTGTTCGCGCGATTCGACCCGCTCGCTCAAGGCGGCCACGCTCAGCGCGGCGATGGCGCGGCCGCTGGGGCCGCGTACGGCCACGCCCAGGCCCCCCATCTTTTCCACCACCACGTCCAGCAGCATGGCGTGGCCGAGCTCGCGGGCGCGCGCCGTCATCTGTTCCAGCAGCCGCACGGGATAGCGCGGGTAGCGTTCCTGCAACCGCTGGTGCACCGGCGGCAGCACCGCCTGGGTTTCGTTCTCGTCCATGGCCGCCAGCAGCGCCAGGCTGCCGGCGCCGATGCCAAGCGGACGGCGGCTGCCGACCTCCAGGTAGTTGGCGCGGATCGGATAGTCGCCGAAGCACAGGTCCAGGCAGACCGATTCCCAGCCGGTCGGCATCGACAGGATGACGGTGTCGCCGAACTTGCGCGCCAGGCGGATCAGCGCTGGCCGCGCCAGGGCGCGCAGATCGAGGCCGTCGACCATGGCATGGTGCATGGCATAGACCTGCGGACCGAGCATGTAGTGCTTGCTGACCGGGTCTCGCTCCACGAAACCCTCGGCCTCCAGGTCCTTCAGGATGCGCAGCGCGGTGGACACGTCCAACTGCGCTGCCTGGGCGATGTCGGTCAGGCGCTGGACGCGCCGGTTCGACAGGCTGGCGAGGACGCGGCAGACCTTTTTCGTCGCGGAAACAAGGCTGGTATCCGGTGTAGACATGGCAGCGGCAGGACCCGTTGGCTGAACATGGTCACAAGATAGGCAGGCCGGCCGCGAGGGTAAAGTTGCGTCGCAACAAAATTTCGCCCAGCAACAATCGCGGTTTGCCGGGCGCTGCAGGCAGCGTCAGGCCGGTTCGGTTTCGGGATGCAGCGAACGCAGCCTGCGCAGCTCCGGGAACCAGTGCATCCACAGCCCCGCCACCGCAATCGTGCCCAGGCCGCCCACCACCACCGCCGGCACCGCGCCCAGCAGCGCCGCCATCACGCCGGACTCGAATTCCCCCAACTGGTTCGAGGCGCCGACGAACAGCGTGTTGACCGCGCTGACGCGGCCCAGCATGTGGTCGGGCGTGTTCAACTGCACCAGCGACGAGCGCACCACCACGCTGATGGCGTCGGCCGCGCCCAGCACCACCAGCGCGCCCACCGAGAGCGGGATCGAGGTCGACAGGCCGAACACGGTGGTGGCCAGGCCGAACAGGATCAGCGCGCCGAACAGCAGGCGGCCGACGTGCTCGCCCAGGCTCAGCCGCGCCAGCGTCAGCGACATCAGCATGGCGCCACAGGCCGGCGCGGCGCGCAGCGCGCCCAGGGCCCACGGACCGGCGTTGAGAATGTCCTTGGCGAAGATCGGCAGCAGCGCCGTGGCGCCGCCCAGCAGCACCGCGAACAGGTCCAGCGACAGCGTGCCCAGCAGAATGCGGCGCTGGAAGATGAAGGTGATGCCCGCGAACAGCGTGCGCCAGGTGGTCGGCTCCCTGCGCGGCGGGGCGCGGTCGATCGACATGCTGGCGATGCAGGCGAAGCCGCACAGGTACAGCGCCGCCGCCACGCAGTAGATCCACCCTGCCCCCAGGCCATAGCCGATGCCGCCCAGCGCCGGGCCGGCGATCTGCGCGATCTGGCCGCCGGAGGACGACAGCGCGGTGGCGCGCGGCAGCCATTCGCGCGGCACGATGGCGGGAATCAGCGTGGTCAGCGTGGGCGCCTCGAAGGCGCGCGCCGAGCTCATGATGATGAGGGTGGCGTAGATCAGCGTCTTGCCGCCGACGCCATGCAGCGCCGCGATCGCCAGCAGCAGCGTGGCCAGGGTCTCGACCGCCATGCAGATGGCGACGATCTTGCGGCGGTCGTAGCGGTCGGCCACGTGGCCCACCACCAGCGTCAGCGCCGCCATCGGCAGGAACTGCGCCAGACCGATCAGGCCCAGGTCGAGCGCGCTGCCCGACAGCGCGTAGATCTGCCAGCCCACCGCCACCGAGACGATCTGGAAGGCCAGCGACGCGCCGATGCGCGCGAACAGGAAGTGCAGGAAGGCGGGTCGGTAAAGCGGACTGGGCGAGTCGGGGGCGGGCATCGGGGCGGAACGCGCGGCAGGCGCGCGGACGGCGCCGGAATGCGCATTCTATAAACAGCCGGCTGACGCCAAACTAAAGCGCCCGCCGGCCGTGGGGTCTTGCGCGCCGCCGGGGGGGGGCGGCCGCTTCAGGCGCCGATCGACACCAGTTCCGCGCCTTCCGTGACCTGGTCGCCCACCGCGTAGAACAGTTCCTCGACCTTGCCGTCGGCCGGCGCGGAGATGGTGTGCTCCATCTTCATCGCCTCCATCACCAGCAGCGGCTGGCCCTTGGCGACGCTGTCGCCGGCCTTGACGGCGATGGAGATGATCTTGCCCGGCATGGGGGCGGTCAGGCCGCCGCCGTGGTCGCCCTGGGTGTCCTGGGCGTGCGCCAGCGGGTCGTACAGGTCCAGCACGCGCGCGCCGCCGTCGCCGAAGACGTGGGCCTTGTCGGCGTGCAGCACCACGGTGCCGGCGCGTTCGCGGCCGTCCAGGGTGATGCGCAGCACGCGGGCCGGGCCGTCGCGGTCCTCGGCGCGCCAGGCGAAGGGCCGGGCGCCGTCGCCGCTGTCCAGCAGCCAGTCGGCGCCCTGGCGCGCGACGGTGACGTGACGGGTCTCGCCATTGTCGATCCATTGCAGCGTGCGCTGGTAGCGGCCGCCCAGGCGCCAGCCGTCGCGCGTGTCCCACGGATCGGCCGGCGCGGCGGCATGCGGCGCCGATTGCGCCTGGCCCTGGCTGGCCAGCACGGCGGCCGTGGCCAGCGCCAGCGTGGCGGCGTCGGCCGGCGTCGGCTCGGGCAGCAGCGTGGCGCGCTGGCGCTCGATCAGGCCGGTGTCGAGGTCGGCGGCGGCGAAGGCGCTGTCGCGCATCAGGCGCGACAGGAAGGCGACGTTGGTCTGCACCCCCACCGCCTGGGTCTGCGCCAGCGCTTGCAGCATGCGGGCGCGGGCCTGGTCGCGGTCGGCGCCGTGCACGATCAGCTTGGCGATCATGGGGTCGTAGAACGGCGTGATGGTGTCGCCGGTGCGCACCCCGCCATCGACGCGGATATCGCCGTTGGCGAAGGCGACGTGGGCCGGCAGGCCCAGGTAGGCCAGCGTGCCGATCGACGGCAGGAAGCCTTTCTCGGGGTTCTCGGCGTAGATGCGGGCCTCGATGGCGTGGCCGTGGATGCGCAGGTCTTCCTGGCGCGCCGGCAGCGGCTGGCCGGCGGCCACGCGCAACTGCCATTCGACCAGGTCGTGGCCGGTGATCATCTCGGTGACGGGGTGCTCGACCTGCAGGCGCGTGTTCATTTCCATGAAGTAGAAGCGGCCGTCGGGCTCGGCGATGAATTCCACCGTGCCGGCGCCCACGTAGCCCACCGCGCGCGCGGCGGCCACGGCGGCTTCGCCCATGGCGCGGCGGCGTTCCTCGGTCATGCCGGGCGCGGGCGCTTCCTCGATCACCTTCTGGTGGCGGCGCTGCACCGAGCAGTCGCGCTCGAACAGGTAGACGCAGTTGCCATGGGTGTCGGCGAACACCTGGATCTCGATATGGCGCGGCTTCTGCAGATAGCGTTCGATCAGCACGCGGTCGTCGCCGAAGCTGGAGGCGGCCTCGCGCTGGCACGAGGCCAGCGCATCGAGGAACGCGCCCGTCGATTCGACCACGCGCATGCCCTTGCCGCCGCCGCCGGCGCTGGCCTTGATCAGCACCGGGTAGCCGATGGCGTCGGCCTGTTCCTTGAGGAATTGCGGGTCCTGGTTGTCGCCGTGGTAGCCGGGCACCAGCGGCACGCCGGCCTTCTCCATCAGCGACTTGGCGGCGGACTTGCTGCCCATGGCGGCGATGGCCGAGGCCGGCGGGCCGACGAAGGCGATGCCGGCCTGTTCGGCGGCTTCGGCGAAGGCTTCGTTTTCCGACAGGAAGCCGTAGCCGGGGTGGATGGCTTGGGCGCCGGTATCGCGCGCGGCTTGCAGGATGGCGTCGGCGCGCAGGTAGCTGGCGCGCGGCTCGGGGCCGCCGATGTGCACCGCGATGTCGCAGGCGGCGACGTGGCGGGCGTCGGCGTCGGCGTCGGAATAGACGGCGACGGTGCGGATGCCCAGGCGGCGGGCGGTGGCGGCGACGCGGCAGGCGATCTCGCCGCGGTTGGCAATCAGCAGGGTATCGAACATGGCGTTATCCAGACTGGGATGATTCGTTGACTACGTTGCAGCGGAGCGCGTTGCATCCAAAACCCTCACACGTCGCATCACGCCGACCTTATCGGGGACACCGCGGATCCGGCTTCGCCGGTCCGCCGGTGTCGCCCCCTTGAGGGGGCGCGCGCAGCGCGTAGGGGGTGGGCTTTCTTCTACATCCGGAAGACGCCGAAGCGCGTGTCTTCGATCGGCGCGTTCAGCGCCGCCGACAGCGCCAGCCCCAGCACGCGGCGCGTGTCGGCCGGCGCGATGATGCCGTCGTCCCACAACCGCGCGGTGGCGTAGTACGGATGGCCCTCGCGTTCGTACTGCTCGCGGATCGGCGCCTTGAAGGCGTCTTCCTCGGCCGCCGACCACTGGCCGCCGCGCGCCTCGATGCCGTCGCGCTTGACCGTGGCCAGCACGCTGGCGGCCTGCTCGCCGCCCATCACCGAGATGCGCGCGTTGGGCCACATGAACAATAGGCGCGGCGAGTAGGCGCGGCCGCACATGCCGTAGTTGCCGGCGCCGAACGAGCCGCCGATCAGCACGGTGAACTTGGGCACGTTGGCGGTGGCCACGGCCGTCACCATCTTGGCGCCGTGGCGCGCGATGCCTTCGTTTTCGTACTTGCGGCCGACCATGAAGCCGGTGATGTTCTGCAGGAACACCAGCGGGATCTTGCGCTGCGCGCACAGCTCGATGAAGTGCGCGCCCTTCTGCGCCGATTCCGAGAACAGGATGCCGTTGTTGGCGACGATGCCCACCGGCATGCCGTGGATGTGGGCAAAGCCCGTCACCAGCGTGGGGCCGAAGCGCGCCTTGAATTCGTCGAACTCGGAGCCGTCGACGATGCGCGCGATGACCTCGCGCACGTCATACGGCTTGCGCGTGTCGGCGGGGATGATGCCGTTCAGCTCGGCCGGGTCGTAGCGCGGTTCGCGCACCGGCACGGTGGCCAGCGGCGCCGGCTTCTTGCGGTTCAGGCGCGCCACGGCGCCGCGCGCCAGTTGCAGCGCGTGCATGTCGTTGGCGGCCAGGTGGTCGGCCACGCCCGACAGGCGCGTGTGCACGTCGCCGCCGCCCAGGTCCTCGGCGCTGACTTCCTCGCCGGTGGCGGCCTTCACCAGCGGCGGGCCGCCCAGGAAGATGGTGCCCTGGTTCTTGACGATGATGGACTCGTCGCTCATGGCGGGCACGTAGGCGCCACCGGCGGTGCAGGACCCCATCACCACCGCGATCTGCGCGATGCCCTGCGCCGACATCTGCGCCTGGTTGTAGAAGATGCGGCCGAAGTGTTCGCGGTCCGGAAAGACCTCGTCCTGCTGCGGCAGATTGGCGCCGCCGGAATCGACCAGGTACACGCACGGCAGCCGGTTCTGCGCGGCGATCTCCTGCGCGCGTAGGTGCTTCTTGACCGTCATCGGATAGTAGGTGCCGCCCTTGACGGTGGCGTCGTTGCAGACGATGACACATTCGGTGCCGGCAATGCGGCCGATGCCGGTGATGACGCCCGCGCCCGGCGCGTCGCCGTCGTACATGCCATGCGCCGCCATCGGCGACAGTTCCAGGAACGGCGATCCCGGATCAATCAGGTTCTCGACGCGGTCGCGCGGCAGCAGCTTGCCGCGCGCCACGTGCTTGGCGCGCGACGATTCGCTGCCGCCCAGGGCGGTCTGCGCCAGTTGCCGGCTCAGGTCGTCCAGTTGCGCCTGCATGGCGCGCGCGTTGTCGGTGTAGTCCTGCGACCGCGGATTGATGCGGGATTCGATGATGGGCATGGGGTACCACCCGTCCTGCTGATTGGGATGTTGAAGGCGCTCGGAATCGAGCGGTTTGTCTCGCCGCCCGGTGGGCCGGGCATGGTTGTCGATGATTTTTGTTGCTTGTCCGGATTTCGTTGCGCCTCTCCCGCACGGCCCGCGACCGACCCGTCGCGGACAATGCCATGCAGGAAAGGCGCAGCGGAATCCGGTTCGGGAAGCGGGCCGAGGCCCGCTTCCCGAACATGCGGATTTAGACCATCTCGATCGCCATCGCCACGGCTTCGCCGCCGCCGATGCACAGCGTGGCCACGCCGCGCTTGCCGCCGGTCTTGCGCAGCGCGCCGATCAGCGTGGTCATCAGGCGCGCGCCGGAGGCGCCGATGGGGTGGCCCAGGGCGGTGGCGCCGCCGTGGATGTTGACCTTTTCATGCGGCAGCTTGAAGTCGGCCATGGCGGCCATGGTGACCACCGCGAAGGCTTCGTTGATCTCGTACAGGTCCACGTCCTCGGCCTTCCAGCCGGTCTTGGCGAACAGGTTCTTCAAGGCGCCGACGGGGGCGGTGGTGAACCAGTTCGGTTCCTGCGAGTGCTGGCTGTGCGCCACGATGCGGGCCAGCGGCTTGACACCGAGCTTCTCGGCGGTGGAGGCGCGCATCAGCACCATGGCGGCGGCGCCATCGGAGATCGACGACGAGTTGGCGGCGGTGACGGTGCCGTCCTTCTTGAACGCGGGCTTGAGCGTCGGGATCTTTTCCGGCATGGCCTTGGTGGGGGCTTCGTCGGTGTCGATCACGGTGTCGCCCTTGCGGCCGGCGACCGTGACCGGGGTGATTTCCCACTTGAAGCTGCCGTCCTCGGTGGCGGCGCGGGCGCGGCGCAGCGATTCCAGCGAGAACGCATCCTGCTGCTCGCGGGTGAACGAATACTTGGCGGCGCAGTCCTCGGCGAACACGCCCATGGCCTTGCCCTTGTCGTAGGCGTCTTCCAGGCCGTCCAGCGCCATGTGGTCGTACACGGTGTTGTGGCCGTAGCGGTAGCCCTGGCGGCCCTTGAGCAGCAGGTAGGGCGCGTTGCTCATGCTTTCCTGGCCGCCGGCGACGACGATGTTGGCCGAGCCCGCGGCCAGCAGGTCGTGGCCGAACATGGCGGCCTTCAGGCCCGAACCGCACACCTTGTGGATGGTGGTGCACGCCACGCCCAGCGGCAGGCCCGCGCCCAGCGCGGCCTGGCGCGCGGGCGCCTGGCCCTGGCCGGCCTGCAGCACGTTGCCCATGATGACTTCTTCGATCTGCTCCGGCTTGACGCCGGCGCGCTCGACGGCGGCCTTGATGGCGATCGAGCCGAGTTCGTGCGCGGCCAGGCCGGACAGGCTGCCGAGCATGCCGCCCATGGGCGTGCGGGCGACGGAAACGATAACGATGGGATCTGACATGACTAGCTCCTGTGAGGGTCGGGACAGCGTCTGCTTACGAGGCCGCGCCGGCGGGTGCCGGGCGCAGGCGCCTGTCCGTATCGTAAGGGAAAAATTCTTCGATCCGGCCTTGCGCCACGTGGGCGCGACAGGCCTGCCACCATTCCGGTTCCAGCAGGTCGGCGTGGTGGCGCAGAAAGGCGCCGCGTACGCGCGCGTCGCCCAGCAGGAAACGGCCGAACTCCTCGGGGAAGACGTCGTTCGGTCCGACCGCGTACCAAGGCTCCGACGCCATTTCCGCCTCTTCATTGGGGGCGGGCGGAATCCGTCGGAAATTCATTTCGGTCATGCGCTGGATTTCGTCGTAGTCGTAGAACACGACCCGGCCCAGCCGCGTCACGCCGAAGTTCTTGTAGAGCATGTCGCCGGGGAAGATATTGGCGGCGGCCAACTGGCGGATGGCGTCGCCGTATTCGCGCACGGCCGGCTCCAGCAGCGCATCGGGCGCCTGGCTCAGGTACAGGTTCAGCGGCGTCATGCGCCGCTCGATGTAGACGTGGCGGATGACCACCGTGTCCCCGGTTTCCTCGATCAGACTGGGCACCAGGCGCCGCAGTTCGTCCAGCAGCCGGGGCGCGAAGCGGGCGCGCGGCAGCGCCACCTGCGAGTATTCCCAGGTGTCGGCCATGCGGCCGACGCGGTCGTGCAGCTTGACCATCTGGTACTTGCGCCGCACGGTGGCGTGGTCCATGCCGTCCTTATCGATGCGGTCCTTGATCAGCTTGAACACATAGGGATAGGACGGCAGCGTGAACACGCACATCACCATGCCCTTGATGCCGGGCGCGATGTCGAAGGCGTCGCGCGAATGCGCCAGGTGGTGCAGGAAATCGCGGTAGAACAGCGTCTTGCCCTGCTTCTGCAGGCCGATCATGGTATACAGCTCGGCCTTGGGCTTGCGCGGCAACAGGCTGGCCAGGAAGTTGACCACCGCGGCGGGCGTCTCCATGTCCACCAGGAAATACGCGCGCGTGAAGCTGAACAGCGTGCTCAGGTCGTCCGCGCCCAGCAGCAGCGCGTCCAGGTTCACCTGCCCGGCCGGGTTGCGCGTGAGCGCCACGGCGAAGGGGTAGGCGGTGCCCTGGTTGATCAGGCGGCCGACGATGTAGGCGCCCTTGTTGCGAAAGAACAGCGAACCCAGCGCATGCACCTGGCAGTCGCTGGCGATGCGACGGCCGACGTGGCGCGGCAACTGCCGGCGCAGTTGGCCGATGGCGGCGCGCGCCAGCAGGCGGGTGTCGCGCGGCAGGTCCTCGAACGGCAGCGCCAGGCCGAAGTCGGCCACCATGCGGATGAGGCTTTTGTGCAGGCCCTCGGTCACCGGGTAGTAGACCCGGTACGACGGCATGCGGCTGTCCAGGTAGTCGGTGGCCACGGCCGGCCGCACGAACAGGAAATCGTTGTGGAAATAGTCGCGGTGCAGCAGCCGGCATGACACCGAGTTGAAGAAGGTCTCGGCGCATTCGGGCTGGCGGTGCTCGCCCAGCAGGCCGACGAATTCCTGCTTGATCTGCTGCCAGTAGGCGGTCTGCGCATCCGTCAGCGCGGCGCCCGCGGCGCCGTTCGCGCCATTGGGGGCATGGGCGCCGACGGCGCCCTCGGGCCGGCCGCGCAGCACGCCTTCGAGCTGGCTGGCGCATTCGCGCACCCGCATGTCGTAGTACTCGATGCGCTCGCGCGACAGGTGCTGGATGCCGTGCCAGTCGCCCGATTCGAACAGCGCCTTGGCGCGCTGCGCGCTGTAGCGGAACAGCGCGTAGTGGCGGTCGAAGCCGGCCAGGATGCGGCGCGCGACGTCCAGCGGCGAGGGGCCCCGGACGGGCGCCTGCTCGATGTGCTGGACGTCGGACGTGCGGATCATGGCAAACGACTTCCGGGGGGACTCAGGCCGTCTCGGCGAACAGCTCGCGGCCGATCAGCATGCGGCGGATCTCGCTGGTGCCGGCGCCGATTTCGTACAGCTTGGCGTCGCGCCACAGGCGGCCCACCGGGTACTCATTGATGTAGCCATTGCCGCCCAGGATCTGCACGCCCTCGCCGGCCATCCAGGTGGCCTTCTCGGCGGTGTACAGGATCAGCGCGGCGCAGTCCTTGCGCACCTGGCGCACGTGCTCGGCGCCCAGGCGGTCGAGGTTCTTGCCGACCTGGTAGCAGAAGGCGCGGCTGGCCTGCAGCGTGGTGTACAGGTCCGCCACCTTGCCCTGGATCAACTGGAATTCGCCGATGGCCTGGCCGAACTGCTTGCGGTCATGGATGTACGGCACCACCACGTCCATCACGGCCTGCATGATGCCGACCGGGCCGCCCGACAGCACGGCGCGCTCGTAGTCCAGGCCGCTCATCAGCACCTTGACGCCGCCGTTGACCTGGCCCAGCACGTTTTCCTCGGGGATCTCGCAGTCCTGGAACACCAGTTCGCCGGTGTGGCTGCCGCGCATGCCGAGCTTGTCCAGCTTCTGCGCCACCGAGAAACCCTTGAAGCCCTTTTCCACCAGGAACGCGGTGATGCCGCGCTGGTGCGCCTCGGGGTCGGTCTTGGCGTAGACCACCAGGGTGTCGGCGTCGGGGCCGTTGGTGATCCACATCTTGGAGCCGTTGAGCACGTAGCGGTCGCCCTTCTTGTCGGCGCGCAGCTTCATGCTGACCACGTCCGAGCCGGCGCCCGGTTCGCTCATGGCCAGCGCGCCGACGTGCTCGCCGGAAATCAGCTTGGGCAGGTACTTGGCCTTCTGGGCCGGGGTGCCGTTGCGGTTGATCTGGTTGACGCACAGGTTGGAGTGGGCGCCGTAGGACAGGCCGATCGAGGCGCTGGCGCGGGAGATTTCCTCCATCGCCACCATGTGGGCCAGGTAGCCCATGTTGGCGCCGCCGTATTCCTCGCTGGCCGTCATGCCCAGCACGCCCAGGTCGCCAAACTTGCGCCAGAGGTCCATGGGGAACTGGTCGCTGCGGTCGACTTCGGCCGCGCGCGGCGCGATCTCGGCCTGCGCGAAAGTGCGCACGGCGTCGCGCAGCATGTCCAGGTCTTCGCCCAGATCGAAGTTCAGGCCAGGAAGGTTCATCGCTGTCTCCGTGATAGTGGGTACTTACATTCTTATGGGCGCCTGCGATCGCGCCGGATCTCGCCGCGTGGCCCCATGATGCGCTGATCGACGCTGGCTACGCAATGATGCAGCGCAAATATTACGTTTACGTAAACGTAAATATGAGTCGGGTTTTCCCTAGGCAAATGTTTGCGTTCCCGGGAAGCGCCCTGGGTACTATTCCCCGGGTCCTTGAAACTTCAAATTTTGTTACGGAGTCAGCGGTGTCCGACCTGGCCAATCTTGACGATATCGTGGCGCTGCGGCGCGACCTGCACGCCCATCCCGAGCTCTGCTACGAGGAGCACCGCACCGCCAAGGTGGTGGCCGACGCCCTGCGCGGCTGGGGCATCGAGACCCACACCGGCATCGCCAGGACCGGCGTGGTCGGCGTCATCAAGCGCGGCACTTCCGACCGCGCCATCATGTTGCGCGCCGACATGGACGCCCTGCCGATGCAGGAAGAGAACCAGTTCGAACACCGTTCGCGCCACGACGGCAAGATGCATGGCTGCGGCCATGACGGCCACACCGCCATGCTGCTGGCCGCCGCGCGCCACCTGCAACAGGAAGGCGGCTTCGACGGCACCGTCTATTTCTGTTTCCAGCCGGCCGAGGAAGGCGGCGCCGGCGGCCGCGCCATGATCCAGGACGGCCTGTTCGAGCGCTTCCCCTGCGAGGCCGTGTTCGGCATGCACAACTGGCCCGGCCTGGAGGCCGGCTCGTTCGGCGTCTGCGCCGGGCCGATGATGGCGTCCGCCAACGGCTTCAAGATCACCGTGCGCGGTAAGGGCGGCCATGCCGCCGCGCCGCACGACTGCGCCGACCCGGTGCCGGCGCTGTTCGCCATCGGCCAGTCGCTGCAGACCATCCTGACCCGCAGCAAGCGCCCGCTGGACGCCGCCGTGCTGTCCATCACCCAGGTGCAGGCCGGCGGCAGCGTCATCAACGTGATCCCGGGCAGCGCCTGGCTGGGCGGCTCGGTGCGCGCCTACAGCACCGACGTGGTCGACCTGATCGAGCGCCGCATGCATGAGATCGCCGGCAGCATCGCCGCCGCCCATGGCTGCGAGGCCGAGGTCTATTTCGAGCGCCGCTATCCGGCGCTGATCAACACGCCGGCCGAGACCGAGTTCTGCATGCAGGTCATGCGCGAGGTGGCTGGCGCCGATCACGCCCGCGTGATCGAGCCGGTGATGGCCTCGGAGGACTTCGCTTTCCTGCTGCAGGCCAAGCCCGGCTGCTACGTGTTCCTGGGCAACGGCGACGGCGATCATCGCATGGCCGGCCACGGCCTGGGCCCGTGCATGCTGCACAACACCAGCTATGACTTCAACGACGCCCTGATCGCGCCGGGCGCGAGCTACTGGGTGCGGCTGACGCAGCGCTACCTGGCTGGCTGATTCAAGCATTACCTGACGCAGTGCTACGCAACACCACAAGGAAGCTATGAAAAAGAAGATGCTGTTCACGGCCGCGGGGGCGGCCCTGGCGATCATGACGGGCGGCGCCGCGCTGGCGCAGGGCTGGCCCGCCAAGCCTATCACCCTGGTCGTGCCCTACACCGCCGGCGGCAGCGCCGACGCGATCGGGCGCCGCCTGGGCGACGTGCTGCGCAAGGAGGCCAACGCCACCGTCATCGTCGAAAACAAGCCCGGCGCGGGCGCCTCGGTCGGCACCGACTTCGTGGCGCGCGCCCAGCCGGACGGCGCCACCCTGCTGCTGGCTTCCACCAGCCCGCTGACCATCTTCCCGCACCTGGCCAAGACCAACTACGACCCGATGAAGGACCTGACGCCGGTGGCCAGTGTGGCCGTGGCGCCCGTGGCCATCGTCGCCACCAAGGCCCTGCCGGTGAAGGACTTCGCCGGCCTGATCGACTACGCCAAGTCGCACCCGGACGGCGTGCGCTACGGCACGCCGGGCCAGGGCACCGTGGCCCACATCGGCATGGCGGCGCTGACCACGCAGACCGGCACCAGGATGCTGCACGTGCCCTACCGCGGCAACAGTCAGGCGCTGACCGACGGCCTGGGCGGCGTGGTCGAACTGCTGGTGGTCAACACCGACGTGGTGCTGCCGCACGTGGCCAGCGGCGCGCTCAAACCGCTGGCGGTGATGGCGCCCGAGCGCCTGGCCGCCTGGCCCGACGTGCCCACCATGGCCGAACTGAAGCTGCCGCAGGCGCAGTACTACTCGAACTTCGGCATCTTCGCGCCGGCCAATCTGCCGCCGGCGGTGTCGGGTCCGCTGCAGGCCGCGCTGACCAAGGCCGTGGCCAGCGCCGAGTTCAAGGACCTGCTGGCCAAGTCCTACCTGCAGCCGGGCACCGCGTCCGGCGACGCCTTCGCCAAGCAGGTGCAGGCCGAGTTCGCCAACAACGCCCGCATCATCAAGGAAGGCAACATCAAGGCGGAATGACGTCGGGGCGCGTGTCCCCGCCGGGCTGCCGCGCGAGCAATGCAAAGCGCGCTCCACGGGGAGCGCGCTTTTTCATTTTCGGGGAGGCGGGCCGGCGTCGCGCCGCGTGAGTCGGACCCGCCAACGTGCGCTGGCCCGTCGTGCGCCCACGCGCCTTCGCGGCAATCGGTCAGGCCGTCTTGGGCCCGAACATGATCACCAGCATGCCGGCCAGGCAAAGCCCCACGCCGACATAATCGCTGACGCTGGGCCGCACGCCATCGACCGCCCATAGCCACAGCAGCGCCATGCCGATGTACACGCCGCCATAGGCCGCATACACGCGCCCCGACGCGGTCGGGTGCAGCGTCAACAGCCAGGCGAACAGGGCCAGGCTGACGGCGGCCGGCGCCAGCAGCCAGATGGAATGACCGCGGCGCAACCACAGGTAAGGCAGGTAGCAGCCGATGATCTCGGCCAGCGCCGTCAGGACGAACAGCGCGAAAGTTTGCAGCATCGCCATGGCAGGCGCTTCAGGCTCGTTGCTGCGCCAGCAGCTCGCGGCACTGGCGTTCCTGCACCGCGATTTCCTGCAGCGTATCCTCGATGTCGCGGCGCTGCTGTTCCAGCGTGGCGCGGTGCTGGGCCAGCACCGCCAGGTACTGGCGCAACTGCACCTCGGTGTCGCCAGGGCCGTCGTACATGTCGATCAGCGTCAGGATCTCCGACAACTGCAGGCCCAGGCGCTTGCCGCGCAGGGCCAGCTTCAGGCGCGTGCGATCGCGCGGCCCGAAGATGCGGTTGCGGCCCTCGCGCGCCGGGCTGACGATCCCCTGGTCTTCATAGAAGCGGATCGTGCGGGGCGTGACGTCGAACTCGCGGGCGAGCTCGGAGATGGTCCAGGTTGACGGGGACATGCGACGTGTGGCAGTTTACGTAAACGTAAATTATGATGACTTGACGCGATCGTCAAGCGTGGAGAGCGAGGCAATGAACCCCAACGAACAGAAGCTGCAGTATCCCTGGGCCGATTTCCAGCCCGAAGCCGGCCGCGCCCACCAGGTGGCCGAGGGCGTCAAGTGGATCCGCATGCCGCTGCCGTTCGCGCTGGATCATATCAATCTCTGGCTGCTGCGCGATCGCATCGATGGTCGCGACGGCTGGACCATCGTCGACTGCGGCATCTCGCGCGACGAGGTCAAGACGCTGTGGGAACAGGTGTTCGAGAACGAACTGGACGGCCTGCCGGTGCTGCGCGTCATCGTCACCCACATGCACCCGGACCACATCGGCCTGGCCTACTGGCTCTGTGAACGCTGGGACGCGCGGCTGTGGATGACCATGACCGACTTCATGGTCGCGTCGCTGTGGTCGTCGCGCCGCAATGACGCCGGCGCCGGTCCCGGCGGCCAGTCGGCGGTCGACCACTTCGCCCGCCACGGCCTGACCGATCCGGACGCGCAGGAGCAGATCCGCCAGCGCGCCAACTACTTTCCCAACCTGGTGCCGGCCGTGCCGTCGCGCTACACCCGCATCATGCATGGCGACGCGGTGCGCATCGGCGCGCACGACTGGCGCGTCATCGTCGGCTACGGCCACGCGCCCGAGCACGCCTCGCTGCATTCGCCCGACCTGGGCGTGCTGATCTCCGGCGACATGGTGCTGCCGCGCATCTCCACCAACGTCAGTGTGTTCGACTACGAGCCCGACGCCAATCCGCTGCCGCTGTACCTGCGCTCGCTCGACGGCTACGCCGACGTGCCGCGCGACACGCTGGTGCTGCCGTCGCATGGCCGGCCGTTCAAGGGCCTGCACGAACGCATCGCGCAGCAGCACGAGCACCATCGCGACCGCCTGGCCGAGGTGCTGGAAGCCTGTAAGGCCGGACCGCAATCGACCTCGGACATCGTGCCGGTGCTGTTCAAGCGCAAGCTCGACCTGCACCAGCTCACCTTTGCCATGGGCGAGGCGCTGGCGCACCTGCATGCGCTGTATTTCGAAGGCAAGCTGACGCGCAGCCAAGGCGCGGACGGCATCGTGCGCTTCAAGGCAGCCTGACGCCGCTCCCAGTCACGTTGCGCGGCGGCGTCCCGCGGGCGCGATCCGGCGCGCGTGGCTGCGCCGGGGCGGCCCTTGCCAGGCTCGCGCCGGCCGGCGGCCTTAGCGCGTGGCCGTCGCCAGCCGCACGGCCAGCCCCACGAACACCAGCGCCGCGACGCGGTTGAGCCAGCGCTTGGCCGTGACCGAGCGCTGCAGCAGTTCGCCGAATGCGCCCGAGAAGAAGGCGATGGCGCCGAACACCAGCAGCGTGGCCAGCATGAACACCGCGCCCAGTTGCACCGTCTGCCAGCCCACCGAACCCAGTTTGGGCGAGGTGAACTGCGGCAGGAAGGCGAAGAAGAACAGCAGCACCTTGGGATTGGTCAGGTTCATGACGATGCCGCGCCGGTACAGCGCGGAGGTCTTCATCGGCTCGGGCCGCTGGCCGTCCTCGGCATGCACCGGCGCCCGCAGGATCTGCCACGCCAGGTAGGCCAGATACGCCGCGCCCGCCAGTTTCAGCGCCGTGAAGGCCACAGGGGAAGCCGCGAACACGGCGGCCAGCCCCAGCGCCACGGCGGCGGTGTGGCCCAGCAGCCCGGTGCACAGCCCCAGCACCACGAACAGCCCGGCCTTGCGGCCCCAGATGGCCGATTGCATCAGCACGAACAGGTTGTCGGGCCCGGGCGTGAGGGCCAGCAATACGGCAATGCCGAAGAACGCGATCAGGGAATCGAGGGGCAGCATGGGGTCTCGCACGGGTCGGGCGGCGCCTTGCGCGCCGGCAATCAAGTGGCATCATACGAGGAAACCAAGGAGACACCATGTCCGCCGTACCCGAATCCGCCGCCGCGCGTCCCGACGCCGCGCTCGAAGACTGGCTGCGCGCGCGTCACAGTTGCCGCGCCTTCCTGCCCGAGCCGGTGCCGCGCGCCACCATCGAGCGCATCCTGACGCTGGCGCAGCGCACCGCGTCCTGGTGCAACTGCCAGCCGTGGCAGGTGACGGTGGCCTCGGGCGACGGCGCGCGGCGCCTGAGCCGGGCGCTTGTGGAACGCGCCGGGCAAGCGGGCTTCACGCCCGACTTCCCGTTTCCGCGCGAGTACCGGGGCGACTACCTGGCGCGGCGCCGCGAGTCGGGCTTCCAGTTGTATGGGGCCGTGGGCGTGGCGCGCGGCGACCGCGAGGCCTACCGGCGGCAGGAACTGCGCAACTTCCAGTTGTTCGACGCGCCGCACGTGGCCATCATCACCACCGACGAGGCGCTGGGCGAATACGGCGCCATCGACTGCGGCGGCTATGTCGCCAATTTCCTGCTGGCGGCGCAGGCCAACGGCGTGGCCACGGTGGCCCAGGCCTCGCTGGCGATGTATCCCGAGGTGCTGCGCGAACAGCTCGACATCGGCCCCGAGCGGCGCGTGGTCTGCGCTATTTCGTTCGGCTATGCCGATACCGCGCATCCGGCCAACAGCTATCGCACCAGCCGCGCCGACCTGGACGCGGCGGTGCGCTGGATCGACTGACACCGGACCGGGGGCGCGACAGCCGCGCGCGTTCCTGCTACGGTTCGGGTTCTCCCAATACGCACGCATTCCCTCTTGAAGATGGCTACCAAACACATCGATACGGTTCTGCAGCACGCGGGCACCGCCCCGTTCAACCCCGAGACGGGCACGGCCCCGGTGCCGCTGCCGCCGATGCGGGCCAGCACGGTGCGCTTCGAGAACCTGGCGGCCCTGGAAAAGGCCCAGCGCAGCAAGGCCGCCGGCGGCCGCGCCACCACCTATGGCCGCATGGGCATGGACACGCACGCGGCGCTGGAGCAGGTTTTCGCGCAGCTCGAAGGCGGCACGCACGCCTACCTGGCGCCGTCGGGCCTGTCGGCCATGACGATGGTGATGCTGGCGCTATGTTCGGCCGGCGACCACGCGCTGATCTCCGATTGCGTCTACGGCCCGATGCGCGAGCTGGACGATGCCGTGCTCAAGCGCATGAACATCGCCGTCACCTACTTCGCCTCCGGCGAAGACCTGGACGCGCTGGTGCAGCCCAACACCAGGCTGCTGTACTTGGAATCGCCCGGCTCGCTGCTGTTCGAGATGCTCGACATGGGCGCCATGGCGGCCATTGCGCAGCGCCACGGCCTGGTGCTGGCCACCGACAACACCTGGGGCTCGGGCTACATCTACCGGCCGCTGACGCTGGGCGCGCAGGTGTCGGTCATCGCCGGCACCAAGTACGTGGGCGGCCATTCCGACCTGATGCTGGGCGCGGTCGTCACCAATGACGAGGCGATTGCCAAGAAGCTGAATCGCACCCAGTACGCGATGGGTTATTCCATCAGCGCCGACGACGCCTGGCTGGCGCTGCGCGGCGTGCGCACCATGCCGATCCGCATGGCGCAGCACGCGCGCCACGCGCTGGAGGTCTGCGAATTCTTCAAGCAGCGCCCCGAGACCGTGCGCCTGTTCCATCCGGCCTGGCCGCAGGACCCGGGCCACGCGCTGTGGCAGCGCGACTGCACCGGTTCGAACGGCATGCTGTCGGTCGAGCTGCGCTTGTCGCCGGCGGCCGCGCGGGTGTTCGTGGACGAACTGGAACTGTTCGGCATCGGTTTCTCGTGGGGCGGCTACGAAAGCCTGGTGCAACTGGTGTCGCCCAAGGACCTGTCGCACCATCGCTATTGGGGCGAGGGCGACAACGCGCTGGTGCGCCTGCACATCGGCCTGGAGTCGCCGCAGGACATCATCGCCGACCTGACCCAGGCGCTGGAAAAGGCCGCGGCGGTCAAGGGCTGACGTTTCAGGCGTTGGCGCGGATCCACGCGCCGATGCGCGCGGCGATGTCGTCGCTGTTGTCGTCCATCATCGGCATGTGCGAATTGCCGCGGATGCCCATGTCGGCCAGGCGCCAGCCGGTGACGCGGCCGCCCTGCGCCGCCAACTGGTCGGCGTAGGCCTGCCCGGCCGCATCCAGCCTGGCCCATAGCGGCGTGGCGTCGAGATAGTCGCCATAGACGAACAGGAACGGCTTGCCCGCCACCGCGGCCGGGTCCACCTCCTGCGAGAACCCCGACGGTTCGATGCCGATGACGCCGCGCACCAGCGCCGGCCGCGCCTGCAGCGCGCGGTAGGCCACTTCGCCGCCATGGCTGTGCGCCAGCACCAGGCACGGGCCGATGCGTTCCAGCGCGGCGCACAAGCCCGCCAGCGCCGCATCGTTGTTGCCCAGCCAGCGCGGCACGGCGTGGCGGATGAAATCGTCGAAGGCCGCCAGCGGAAAGCGCTGGCCGTCGAAGGCGCGGCGCTGCGCGTAGTCCTCGGCGCGGCCCAAGCGGAACAGCGACCAGCTTTCCTCGGCGTTGCGCACGATGGGCGCATCCGGCCAGACCTCCTCGAACGGCGTCCAGCCGGCGCGGCCGCGCTCGACGTTGTCGACCACGTAGACCGCGTGGCCCTGCCGCAGGAAATGCTGCAGCCAGCCATGCCGGCCGTCCGGCGTCTGTTCCCACATCGCGCCGGTCATGCCGCCGCCGTGCAGCAGCACCAGCGGCAGCGGATGGCGGCGTTCGGCCGGGATGAAGTACTGCACGTACGCCTGTTCGACGTGGTACAGCCCGTTGGGGTCGTACGTCAGCGAGGCGGTCTTGGTGAAGGCGATCTCGCGCACCGGGCGGCCGCTGATATGCGCCTGCCGCCCGCCCGCGTAGAAGCTGCCGAAATCGGCCAGCGCCAGGGGGCCTACTTCTTGACCAGCGGACATTGGCTTTCCGACAGGGGCCAGGCGAGCGAGTCGCCGGGAATGGTGCGCACGATGTTGTAGTAGTCCCAGGGCGCCTTGGACTGGTCGGGCGATTTCACCTGCGCCAGCATCATGTCGCGCACCACCAGGCCGTCTTCGCGAATGTGCGCGTTCAGGCTGAACGGGTCGTCGATCGGCATCGACTTCATCTTCGCCATCACCGCGTCCGAATCGGTGGTGCCGGCCGCCTGCACCGCGCGCAGGTAGTGGCGCAGCGAGCTGTACACGCCGGCCTGCAGGAAGGTGGGCGGGCGGCCCAGGCGGGCTTCGAACTTCTTGCTGAAGGCGCGCGTGCCGTCGTTCATGTCCCAATAGGACGGCACCGTCAGGTAGGTGTGCTGCGCGGCCTGCAATCCCAGGCTGTGCACGTCGGTCAGCAGCAACAGCATTGCCGCCAGCTTCTGGCCGCCGCTGGCGATGCCGAATTCGGCCGCCTGCTTGATCGCCGAGATGGTGTCGCCGCCAGCGTTGGCGACGGCGATGATCTGCGCCTTGGAGGCCTGCGCCTGCAGCAGGAACGAGGCGAAGTCCGAGGCGTTGAGCGGGTGGAACACCGTGCCCACCACTTCGCCGCCGTTGGCCTTGACCACGGTCTCGGTGTCGGCGGCCAGCTGCTTGCCGAAGGCGTAATCGGACGCCAGGATGAACCAGCGCTTGTTGCCTTCCTTGACCACGGCGGTGGCGGTGCCGCGCGACAGCGCGTAGGTGGTGTAGGTCCATTGCACGCCATAGGGCGAGCATTGCGCCTGCGTCAGCGCGGTGGTGCCGGGGCTGGAGAACAGCACCAGCTTTTTCTTTTCGCGCGCGATGCCCTGCACCGCCAGCGCCACCGAGGAATTGGGCACGTCCACCACCACGTCGACGCCATCGGTGTCGTACCACTTGCGCACCATGCCGCTGCCGATGTCGGGCCGGTGCTGGTGGTCGCCCGATACCAGCGCCACGGGCTTGCCCAGCACGCTGCCGCCCAGTTCCTCGATCGCCAGGCGCGCGGCCTCGACCGAGCCGCGCCCGGTGGCATCGGCGGTGACGCCGGCCATGTCGGTCAGGACGCCGATCTTCACGCCGTCGGCGTCATTGGCTTGCGCTGAAAGGCCGGCCAGCGCCAGGCTCACGCCTAGCGCCGCGCGGCGCAGGAATTGCTGTCTCATCTTCCACCCCTTGTAGGCCGCGCGTGGCGGCGAATAATTATGGGAGAAAGTGTATATCGCGGCGGGCGCTTTGCCGCATCCGCGCGCCTTGGGGATGACCCCATGAAAAACGCCCCGGCCGGTCGGCTCGGGGCGTCGTCATGAACGCGGTTCAGGCGCGGGTCACTTGCCGCGGGCCATCGGGATCAGTTGGTTCACTTCCTTCAGGGCGCCTTCGTAGCTGTTGCCCGCCATGACCGGCGAGGTCATGAACTTGCCGCCGACGGCGAACGACGGCGTGCCTTCGATGCGATAGGCTTCGGCCAACTGGTTGGCGCGCTGGACCTGGGTCTGCACGCTGAACGAATCGAACACCGAGTCGAACTTGGCGCGGTCCACGCCCTGCGCGGCGGCCCACTCGCCCATGGCCTTCTTGTCGATCAGGCGCTTGTGCTCGCCGTGGATGGCGGTGAAGACCTTGGCGTGCAGGTCCGGGCGATCCAGGGCCACCAGGGTGTAGTAGAGCTGTTGCAGCGGCTTCATGCCGGCGTTGAAGGCGATCGGCACCTGCTTGAGCACGACGTCGTCGGGCTTGGTCTTGGCCCAGTCCTCGACCATGGGTTCCATGGCGGCGCAGTGCGGGCAGGTGTAGGCGAAGAATTCCAGGACCTCGATCTTGCCCGGGGTATCCGACGGCAGCGGCGGATTGATCGGCACATAGGCCTGGGTGCCCTGGGCGTGGCTGACCGGGCTGAAGAACGCGGTGGCGGTCAGCGCGGCGGCTGCCAGGATGCGGATGAGCTTGGGGGACAGCATGATGGGGTGAGGTTCCTGAACAAAGAGGTTACAGACAGGGCCAGGCCCGGATTAGTTCAATCAAAAACCATGATGCGGGCGCCGTGTTACTGGCGCACCACCGCCGTTTCGATCTTGTTTTCGCCCAGGCGGCCGCGGGCGCGGTTCATGTCGTCCAGGCGGGCGAACGGACCGACGCGCACGCGGTTGATCGGCTTGCCGTTGACCTCGGCTTTCTGCACCGCCACCGGCAGGCCCAGCAGGATGATGCGGGCCTTGAGCGATTCGGCGTCGTCCTGGCCCCGGAAGGCGCCAGCCTGCAGGTAGTACGAGCCATTGGCCGACGCGGTCGGGGCGGCGCTGGCGACCGGCGCCTTGGCTGCGGGGGCCGGGGTCGGCGCCACCTTGGCGATGGGCGTGGGCGGCGCGCTGGCGGCCGGCGCGGGGGCGGCCGCGGGCGTGTTGTTGGAGGTCGGCAGGGTGGCGATCAGCGCGCCCAGGTCGTCCGACTTGCCCGCCGGCGCGGTGCCGCCCGCGCCCGGCAGCGGCGCGGGCGCCGTGGCGGTCGGGCCGGTGGGCGGGGAGCCCGCCGCGCCGTCGCGGCCGTACAGGCCGGCGTTGGGATCCGGCGCCTGGCGCGGATCGGGCAGCTTGCCGGCGTCGCCCTGGCGGGTGGCGCGATCGACAAAGGGCACGGGCGCCTTGGTGACGTAGAACGCCACGACGGCGGCGACGATCAAGCCGAGGAGCAATCCGGCCAGCGCCCCGTACAGGGTGCTGCCGCTTTCGCCGGACCGGCGGGTGGGTTTGCGCTTGGTGGCCATGTACCGATGTTACATCCGCTCGGGGGCGGACACGCCCAACAGCGCCAGGCCGTTGGCCAGCACCTGGCGCGTGGTCGCGGCCAGGCGCAGGCGCGCCAGCTTGAGCGCGGTGTCGTCGACCAGCACGCGCTCGGCGTTGTACCAGCCGTGGAAGTCCGCGGCGCAGTCGCGCAGCCAGAAGGCGATGTGGTGCGGGGCCAGTTCCTGGGCGGCCAGCGCCACCACGTGGGGGAACTCGGCCAGGCGCTGCATCAGCGCGAATTCGCTGGGGGCGGTCAGCAGGGAGGCGTCGGCAGCGGCCACGTCGGCCGCGGGCATGCCGGCGTTGTTGATCACCGAGCAGATGCGCGCGTGGGCGTACTGGATGTAATAGACCGGGTTCTCGTCGCTCTTGGACAGGGCCAGGTCGACGTCGAACACGAATTCGGTGTCGGCGCGGCGCTGGATCAGGAAGTAGCGCACGGCGTCGCGGCCGACCCAGTCGATCAGGTCGCGCATGGTGACGTAGCTGCCGGCGCGCTTGGAGATCTTGACCTCCTGGCCGCCGCGCATCACCTTGACCATCTTGTGCAGCACGTAGGACGGGTAGTCCTTGGGAATGCCCTCTTCCAGCGCCTGCAGGCCGGCGCGCACGCGCGCCACGGTGCCGTGGTGGTCGCTGCCCTGGATGTTCACGGCGCGGTGGAAACCGCGTTCCCACTTGGCCTTGTGGTAGGCCACGTCCGGCACGAAATAGGTGTAGCCACCCTCGCTCTTGCGCATGACGCGGTCTTTGTCGTCGCCCGTGCCCAGCTCGGTGGTGCGCAGCCACAGCGCGCCGCCTTCTTCATAGGTATGGCCGCCGGCGATCAGCGCCTTGACGGTGGCCTCGACCCGGCCCGAGGTGTACAGCGAGCTTTCCAGGTAATAGTTGTCGAACTTCAGCCCGAACGCCTGCAGGTCCAGGTCCTGCTCGCGGCGCAGGTAGGCCACGGCGAAGGCGCGGATGTCTTCCAGGCTGTCGATGTTGCCGGTGGCGGTGACGGGCTCGCCGTCCGAGGCCTGGATGGTCTTGCCGGCCTGGAAGTCGCGGGCGATGTCCAGGATGTAGTCGCCCTTGTAGCCGTCGGCGGGCCACTCGGGCGAGTCGGTCGTCAGGCCGCGGGCGCGCGCCTGCACGCTGATGGCCAGGTTCTCGATCTGGTTGCCGGCGTCGTTGTAATAGAACTCGCGGGTCACATCCCAGCCGATGGCGTCGTACAGGCGGCACAGGGCATCGCCCAGGGCGGCCTGGCGGGCGTGGCCGACGTGCAGCGGGCCGGTGGGGTTGGCGGACACGAATTCCACCAGGATCTTCTCGCCGCTGCGGGCGGCGCGGCCGAAGGCCTCGCCCTGTTCGGCCACGGCCGTGATGACGGCCTGGCGGGCGGCGGCGGTGACGCGCAGGTTGATGAAGCCGGGACCGGCGATTTCCGCGCTTTCGACCAGGTCGCGGGCGCCCGGCAGGGCCAGCAGGGCCTCGACGATGGCCTGGGCCAGTTCACGCGGATTGCGCTTGGCCGGCTTGGCCAGCTGCATGGCCACGTTGGTGGCGACGTCGCCGTGGGCGGCGACCTTGGGGCGCTCCAGCAGCACGTTGGCTCGGGCCGCATCGGCCTGGGCGTCGGGCAGGCTCTGCGCGACGGCGGCCTGGATCAGGGAGATAAGCTGTTTTTGTTGCTCGGGGAGCATGGGCGTCTGGAGAAGTTCTGGGTGGGTGACGAGGGCGGCGGGCCGTGGGCTCGCGCGCGGCGCCAGCGGGCGGGATCGGCCGGCTGGCGGGCCTCGGGGGCATGACCGCGCGAGGCGCCGGATTCTCGGCCGCCGCGGATCCTGCCGTCACGGGAATCTCCTGAATCATAGCTTGATTTGGCGGCCGTTACCGCGCGGGGGCGCGGCCGGCCGGGCCGCCCGCCGACCCTCGCCCGGGGGCGCCAGTTGGCATCCCCAGGGTGTTGCGGTAGTGTATTGAGGGTATTCAATCCGTAGGAGACCGGAATATGCTGATTACGTTTCACTCCAAGGTCGTGGCCGAAGTCCTGATGCTCACCGACCACGCCGGCGTCCTGCTGCAAGCCGCGGGCAAGTCCTTTGGCGACAAGATCCCCGAGCGCGGCGTGTTCACCGTCGACCAGCTCGGTCCGGCCATCCAGGGTATCGAACGGGCCATTGAAGAATCCCAGGGCAATCCCGCCGAGGACGAGGAAGACGAGGACAAGCCGGCGGTGGCGCCCATGGCGCGCGCGGTCGGCCTGAAGGAGCGCGCCTTCCCGCTGCTGGACATGATGCGCCAGTCGCAGGCCGCCGGCGCCGAGGTCACCTGGGAAGTCTCCCGCGGCTGGTAAGCCAATGTCGCCGGACGGACAATCTGCCCGGCGTTTTTTGCCTACCCTTTGCGGCTGACGCCATTTCAAGGAATCCCCGCCATGCGCAGCGACATCACCATCGTTTTCGACACCCGGCGCTCGCTGGACCTGTCGGCCAACGTCGAACCCAGCCCGCAGCGCCAGAACGACGCCCGCGACTGGTTCGACGGCGCCTGGGAAACCCTGGGCTGTGAACCCCTGCGCCCCAGCGGCAAGGTGCTGCTGCTGGACAAGGTGCTGGGCGTGGCCGACGCGCTCGGCTACGACATCCTGTCCACCGACGCCAAGGAAGCCCGCGAGTTCGCCGAGCACCTGGCGCTGGCGCTGGAACGCCCGCGCATCACGGTGGACCTGCCCGGCCTGACGGTCGGCTACTGACCGCCTGGCCGCGTCAACGAAAAGACCCCGCACAGCGCGGGGTCTTTTGCTTTCCAGGGAAGGCTCAGCGGATGCCGGCGCGCATGAACGATTGCACGAACTGGCGCTGGAACAGCAGGAAGGCAATCAGCAGCGGCGCCGCCGACATCAGCGTGGCGGCGGTGATCACCGACCAGTCGATGCCCTGGTCGGTCGACGAGAACACCTGCAGGCCCACCGTCAGCGGCCGCGATTCCACCGAGTTGGTGATGATCAGCGGCCACAGGAAGTTGTTCCAGTGGTGGCTGACCGACACCAGCCCGTAGGCCACGTAGATCGGCTTGGCCAGCGGCACGTAGACCTTCCACAGCACCTGCAGCGCGTTGGCGCCTTCCATGCGCGCGGCCTCCTCCAATTCGCGCGGCACCGTCTTGAAGGTCTGGCGCAGCAGGAAGATGCCGAAGGCCGAGGCGAAGTACGGCAGGCCGATGGCGAACACCGTGTCGCGGATGCCGAGCTGGCTCATGGAGCGGTAGTTCTCCACCAGCAGCACGTCCGGCATGATCATCAGTTGCAGCAGCACCAGCATGAAGACGAAGTCGCGCCCGCGGAACTCGAAGCGCGCGAAGGCGTAGCCGGCCAGGGTCGACAGCACCAGTTGCGCCGCCAGCACCATCGTCACCAGCAAAAACGTGTTGGCGAAGTAGCGCGGGAACGGCGCGGCCTGCCAGGCCCGCGCGAAGTTGTCGAGCGTGAGGGGCGCGAACAGGTCGAAGCGGGTGGCGTAGGCCGGCGGGTGGAACGCGGCCCACACGGCGTACGCCAGCGGCAGGATCCACAACAGGCCAAGCGCCCACGCGCCCAGGGTATCGAGCTTGTCTTTCATTGGTAGTGCGTCCTGCGGTCCAGCCAGCGGAACTTGACCAGCGCCGTCAGCGCCAGCACCACCAGCAGCACGACGGTCAGCGTCGCGGCGTAGGCGGTGTCCCAGAAGCTGAAGCCGACCTGGTAGATGTAGTACAGCAGCAGCGTGCTGGCGTTGTCGGGCCCGCCGCGGGTCATGACCACCACGTGGTCCACCAGCCGGAAGGCGTTGATCAACGCATTGATCAGCACGAACAGCGTGGTCGGCATCAACAGCGGCCACAGCACGCGCCGGAAGTACTGCCAGCGCGAGGCCCCTTCCAGCATCGCCGCCTCGCGCAGCGACGGCGACACCGTCTGCAACGCGGCCAGGTAGAAGATCATGAAGAAGCCGGATTCCTTCCACACCGTCACCAGCATCAGCGCCGGCAGCGCGGTTTCGCGGTTGCCGAGCCAGTTGGGACCGGGCGAGCCGAACAATTGCATCACCTGCGCGATCAGGCCGTACTGCGGGGTGTAGAAGAACAGCCAGATATTGGCCACCGCCACCATAGGCAGCACCGTCGGCGTGAAGTACGCCATGCGCAGGAAACCGCGCCCGCGCAGGTTGCGGTTGACCCACAGCGCCATGACCAGCGCGATGCCGATCGAGGTCGGGATGGTGCCCAGGGCGAACCACAGGTTGTTCCAGAGCGATTGCCAGAACACCGGGTCGTCGCGCATGACGGCGTAGTTGTCCAGCCCGACGAAGCGGGCCGGGCGCGCGCCCTTGGGGGTGGAATAGAAACTGTGCCAGAGCGTCGCCAGCGCCGGGTAATGCGTGAACGCGGCGAGCAGCACGATGGCTGGCAGCAACAGCAGCCAGCCATAAAGCGCATTCAAGGAGCGGCTCATCGTGCTTGCGGATTTACTTGTAGGAACGCAGTATGCGGTCGGCTTCGCGCTGGGCGTCGGTCAGCGCCTGCTGCGGCGTCTTCGACCCCGTCAGCGCCGCCTGCAGGGCGTCGTTCAGGGTCTTGGTGACGCGCTGGTTCTCGTGGGTCGAGAATTCGGCCACGCTCACCTGCAACTGGTCGCGCGCCACGGCGGCGGCCGGCACTTCCTGCGCGTACTTCTTCATCTTCTCGGTCTGCCAGGCGGCCGGCGTCACGGCCACGTAGCCGGTGGCGATGCTCCAGTCGGCGGCGCGCTCGGGCGTGGTGGCCCACTGCGCGAACTTGAGCGCGGCCTGCTGTTGTTCAGGCGTGCCGCTCTTGAAGATGTAGAAGTTGCCGCCGCCGGTCGGGCTGCCGCCGCGCTTTTGCTGCGGCATCATCGCCACGCCGAACGGGAAGTCGGCGTTCTTGCGGATGTTGGTCAGGTTGCCGGTGGTGGTCCAGATGATGGCGGCCTTCTTTTCCAGGAAGTCCTTGGGCGTGGTGCCCCAGTCGATCGTGCCGGTCGGCATGACCTTGTGCTTGGCCGACAGGTCGCGCCAGAACTGCGCGGCCTCGACCACGGCGGGCTTGTCCAGGTAGACCTCGTTGCCGGCCTCGTTCATCAGGATCGCGCCGTTGGGCGTGGTCAGGGCCTGGAACAGCCAGTAGGCGAAAGCGCCGCCCGACGGGATCTCGATGCCCCACTGGGTGGTGTTGCCGCTGGCGTCCTGCTTGGTCAGCTTCTTGCCGTACTCGACCAGCTCGGCCCAGGTGGCCGGCGCGCGCTCGGGATCCAGGCCGGCGGCCTTGAACAGATCCTTGTTGTAGTACATCACGATGGTCGAGCGCTGGAACGGCACGCCCCAGGTGTGGCCGCCGGTGCGGCTGTTCTGCATGAAGGCGTCGTAGAAGCCGCCCAGCCATTTCTTGTCGGCGTCGCTCTTGGCCAGGCCGTCGATCGGCACGATGGCGTCTTCGTCGATCAGCGTGAACATGTCGGTCGACAGCAGCACGGCCAGTTGCGGCGGCGTGCCGCCCTTCAGGGCGGTCAGCGCCTTGGCGATCGAGTCCTGGTACGAGCCGGCGTAGATCGGCTTGATCTTGATGCCGGGGTTTTCCTTCTCGAAGTCCGTCACCATGTCATCGACGATCTTGGTGATCGGGCCGCCGACGGCGACCGGGTAATAGAACTCCACTTCGACGGGCTTTTGCTGCGCCTGCGCGGGCAGCGACAGGCAGGCGGCGGCAAGGCTGGCGGCCAGGGTCTTGAGTACGATGCGTCGCATGATTGCGTTTCCTTTCCTGTGGATTGGGCGTCTTCAGCGCCCGACGGTGTCGATGACCGCCGAGTCGGCGGCAAAGAAATGCTGTTGTTCGGCCGGCCACGACAGGCGCAGCGCCTCGCCGGCGCGGGCCCGCAGGTGCCCACCCACGCGCACCGCCACGCCGCCGCTATCGCCGATGCGGCAGACCACGATGGAATCGGCGCCGAAGTACTCCACGCTTTCCACGGTGGCGGCGATGCCTTCGTTGTCGATGCGGATGTGCTCGGGCCGCACGCCCAGCTTGGCGGCGCCTTCCGGCGCGCCGGCGATGGCCGGACTCTGGGTGCCGGCGATCACGGTGGCGCCCTGGAGCGGCATCAGGTTGATCAGGTTCATGGGCGGCGTGCCGATGAAGCGCGCCGCGAATTCGCTGGCCGGACGGGCATACAGGCCGTCCGGCGTGTCGTGCTGTTCGATCTGGCCGCCGCGCAGCAGCACCACCTGGTCGGCCATGCTCATGGCCTCGGTCTGGTCGTGCGTGACGTACACCATGGTGATGCCCAGGTCCTGCTGCAAGGCGCGGATCTCGCGCCGCATCTCGTGGCGAAGCTGCGCGTCCAGGTTGGACAGCGGCTCGTCCATCAGGCACACCGGCGCTTCGGAAATCACCGCGCGTCCCAGCGCCACACGCTGCTGCTGGCCGCCCGACAGTTGCGACGGTTTGCGGTCCAGCAGATGGCCCAGGCCCAGCAGCGAAGCCACGCGCTGCAGGCGGCGGTCGTAGTCGCGCGCCGGTTCCTTGCGCACCTTCAGGCCGAACAGGATGTTCTCGCGCACCGACAGATGCGGAAACAGCGCGTACGACTGGAACACCATGGAAATGCGGCGCTTGGCGGGCGGCAAGTGGGTGACGTCGCGGTCGCCGATACGGATGGTGCCGGACGTGGGCGTGTCGAGCCCGGCGATCATGCGCAGGGTGGTCGACTTGCCGCAGCCCGACGGGCCCAGCAGCACGGTGAAGCTGCCGGCCGGCACGGTGAAGCTGACGCCGTGGATCGCGGCCGCGCCGCCGTATTGCTTGGTGAGGTTATCCAGAACGATGGATGACATGCTGTCTCTTGGATCTAGTTTTCTGATCCGTCTGCGGCGCGTGCGATGAAAACCTTTTCATTGTGCAGCGCAAACATGACGGAGATATGGCAGGGCTTAGTGTTTGTAATCGAGATCGGGGGCTCAGGCGAAGGGATATGGCCCGGGGTATTCCCCAATCACGGCGTGGTGGGTGACCAGCGCGCCATCGTGCCACCAGTGCAACTGGTAGCCCGGCGGCTCCATGATGTATTGCAGCGTCGGTCGGGGCCCCAGCTCCAGCGCCAATTGGTGCGCGGTGCCGGGACAGGTCGAGGCAATGGTGCCGCCGAAGCGGCGGAAGATGGTGCGGTGCAGGTGGCCGCACAGCACGCGCTCGACGCGCGGATAGCGCGCCACGATGCGTTCAAGTTCCGGGCCGCCCGCCAGCAGACCGATGTCGTCCATGTGCTCGATGCCGGTCTGGAACGGCGGGTGATGCATCAGCACCAGCGTCGGCCGGTCGGGTTGCTCGGCCAGCCGCGCGGCCAGCCAGCCCAGGCGTTCGTCGCACAGCTCGCCGTGGCTCTTCATCGGCACCACCGTGTCCAGCGCCAGCAGGCGCAGCGGATACGTTTCCACCGCGTATTGGATGAACGGCCCCTGGCCTTGCAGGTAGCCGTGGTCGGGGAAGGCGGCGCGCAATTGCGCGCGGTCATCGTGGTTGCCGGGCAGCAGGAAATAAGGAATTTCAAGCGCCTGCAGCTGGTCGCGCAGCGCCTGGTATTCGTGCGGACGGCCCAGGTCCGTCAGGTCGCCGGTGATCAGCACGCAATCCGGGCGCGGCGCCAGGGCATTGAGCGCGCGCACCGCCGGGCCGAGGAAGGCGGCCGGGTCGATGATGCCGTAGGCCTTGTCGCCCGGTGTGCGCATATGCAGGTCGGTAATCTGTGCGATGAGCATGACGCGTGTCTCGATCGTTATTTTTGTGGATGAAGTTCAGCGGCGCACCGGCGCCGCGGTGCCGCCGACCACGATGCAGTGCGGCAGGCGATTGGATTGGGGCGGCTGGCCGTGGATCTGCGCCAGCAGGTTGGAGCAGGCTGCCTGGCCGATGCCGTCGCTGGGTTGCGCCACCGTGGTCAGCGGCGGCGTCAGCAAGGCGCCGAAGCGCATGCCGTCGAAGCCGCAGACGGAAATATCGGACGGAACCGACAAACCTAACGCCACCAGATCGGCAATCACCGCGGTGGCCAGCAGGTCGTTGGAGCAGAACAGCGCCGTCGGCGCCTGCTTGCCGCGCAATGCGGACTTGAGCGCCTCGGCATCGCTGCCGGTGTGCGAACCCATGGCGATGTGCTGGATCGGTTCCAGTCCCAGCTTCTTGGCGCAGGCGCGCGCGCCCGACAGGCGGCGGCGGGCACGATCGGAGGCCGTCAGCGGGCCGGTCACGATGGCGATGCGGCGATGTCCCAGCGCCGCCAGGTGCGACACCATGTCGATGGCGGCCGCGCGATTGTCGACCGAGGCATAGGGGTGGTCGGTGGATTCGTTGTAGACCAGCACGTAGGGCATGCCGGCGCTGTCCAGGTCGTCCAGCGTGGCGCTGCGGGCCGCGTCGGCCACCGTCAGGATCAGGCCGTCGACCTGGTGGTCGATCAGGCCCTGGACCGCGGCCGATTCCACCGCCGGGTCATAGCCGGTGGCGGTCAGCATCACGCTGTAGCCGGACTCGCGGGCGCGCCGTTCGGCGCCCTCGAAGCACTCGGCGAATACCGGATTGGACAGCGTCGGCAGAATCAATCCGATCGTGCGGGTGCTGCCCGAACGCAGGCTGCGGCCGACGCGATTGGGCCGGAAGCCCGCGCGCTTGGCGATGGCGCGGATGTGCGCCAGCGTATCCGGATGAACGATTTCGGGCTGGTTGAACGCGCGCGAAACCGTGGCGGGGGAAACCCCCGCCTTGCGGGCCACTTCGATGATGGAAAAGCGGGGCGATGCGCGCGACGCCATGGCTACATTGCTGCCGGTTTGCTGAAAACGTTTTCATCTTACAAGACAAATATGACCTTTGTGTTGCACCCGTTTGCGCTATGCTGATAACAACGCAACAACATAAGGCCAAGGCGCGGCGTGCCTCGAAATCCCTGTGAAAACCTGGTTTTTTCAGTGGTTTTCCCAATTGACGCGGCGCGCACAATGGCTGGGTTTGTCATGACGGGCGCGCATCATGCTGCGTCCCGTATCGGGACAAACCCCAGGGTCAAGGGGACCGGGTGCGGAAGTCAGTACCGCGCATATCGCGCGGCACCGGGATAGAGGAAAGGATCATGTCTACTGCCTTAAACAGACTTGGCGCGCTTGAAGCGGCGCGCAAGCTGCAACGGCGCGAATTGACCGCGGTGCAATTGGTGCGAGCCTGCTTTGCGCGCATCGAGCAACGCGAAAACACCATCCATGCCTGGACGGCGCTGCAAAAGCAGGCTGCCCTGGATCACGCGGAAGCCCTGGATCGCAGCCCCCTGCGCGGCCCGCTGCATGGCCTGCCGATCGGCGTCAAGGACCTGTTCGACACCGTCGACTTGCCCACCCGCTACGGGTCTCCCATCTACGAGCGCCACCATCCCGGGCTGGACGCGGCCGCCGTGGCGCTGTGCCGCCATGCCGGCGCCATCGTGATCGGCAAGACCGTCACCACCGAATTCGCCACCTACCAGGCCGGCCCGACGCGCAATCCGCGCAACGAGGCCTACACGCCCGGCGGCTCCTCCAGCGGCTCGGCCGCGGCGGTGGCCGACGACATGGTGCCGTTCGCGCTGGGCTCGCAGACCGCGGGTTCCATCATCCGCCCCGCTTCGTATTGCGGCATCGTCGGCTACAAGCCCACGTTCGGCGCGATCCCTCGCGCCGGCGTGAAGAGCCTGGCCGAATCGCTCGACACCGTGGGCGGCTTTGCCCGCTCGGTGCCGGATGTGGCCCTGTTCGCTTCGGTCCTGATGCGCGATCCGCGCCTGCTGAACCTGAGCTACGACGCCAAGCCGCGCATCGGCATGTACCGCAGCCTGCAATGGCGCCACGCCCAGTCGGAAACCAAGGAAGCCTTCGCCCAGGCCGCCGCCACGCTGTCGCGCGCCGGCGCCCATGTCGAAGAGGTGCCGCTGCCGCCCGAGCATTGCATGCTGGTGCAACTGCACGCGGACATCATGGCGTTCGAATCTTCACAGTCGCTGGCCTACGAACGGCTGGAACACGCCGCGCAGCTCAGCCCCAAGATCCAGGCGATTCTTGAGGCCGGCGCGCAGATCTCCGCCGAGGAGCACATCAAGAATCTGGCGCGCGCCGCGGAATCGCGCGCGCGGGTGGACGGCTGGTTCGACAAGTACGACGTGCTGCTGGCGCCCGCGGCCAGCGGCGAGGCGCCGTTCGCCGACCTCGGCACGGGCGATCCGCAGTTCTCGCGCGCCTGGACCCTGTTCGGCCTGCCGTGCCTGAACCTGCCGTTCGCCACCGGCCCGCAGGGCCTGCCGGTGGGCCTGCAACTGATCGGCAAACGCTACGACGACCACCGCACCGTGGCGATCGCCGCCTGGATCCACGAGCGGCTGCTGGCCGCGCGCGAGCCCGACATCGGCGCCTCCGACATGTGGCCGCGCGGTTGACCCGACCCGCTGCGCCTGTGGTGGCGCGGTCGAATGCGTCGCGCAAAAGAAGAAAGCCCGCCGGATAAAGGCGGGCTTTGTTTGTGCGGAGCGGCTTCACCGTAAGAAGCGCGCGGGGGACGCGGCGGCGGTAACCGCCACGCCCGCGGCTTGGCGGCGGATCACGCGGCCTCGGCGGCTTCCTGTTCGGTGGTGACGGCGCCGGCGTTGATGTGGCGGTTCACCGCGCTCAGCACGGCCTGGAACGAGGCCGTCACGATGTCGCGGTCGATGCCCACGCCGAAGCCCGTGCTCGAATCGCCCACGCGCAGTTCCACGTAGGAGGCGGCGCGGGTGTCGGTGCCGGTGCCGATGGCGTGCTCGTGGTAGTCCATGATGCGCACGGGCACGTCCAGCGCGGCCACGAAGGCCGAAATGGCGCCATCGCCCTTGCCCGTCACGATGCGGCGTTCGCCGTTGTACTCGAGCTCGGCCTCGATGCTGAAGTGCTGGCCTTCGCCGGCGGCCGGATTGCCGTCGATGCGGTGACGCACCAGTTTCCACGGGGCCTTCTGCTCCAGGTACTCGCGGTTGAAGATGGTGTGCACGTCGTCGGCGGTGACTTCGCGGCCGGTTTCGTCGGTGACGCGCTGGATGGCGCGGCTGAATTCGATCTGCAGGCGGCGCGGCAACACCAGGCCGTGTTCCTGTTCGAGCAGGTAGGACACGCCGCCCTTGCCCGACTGGCTGTTGACGCGGATCACGGCGTCGTAGCTGCGGCCGAGGTCGGCCGGGTCGATCGGCAGGTACGGCACTTCCCACACGGCGTCGGGCTGTTGCTGCGCGAAGCCCTTCTTGATGGCGTCCTGGTGCGAACCGGAGAAGGCCGTGAAGACCAGGTCGCCGGCATACGGGTGGCGCGGGTGCACGGGCAACTGGTTGCAGTACTCGGCGCAGCGGCGCACTTCGTCGATGTCCGAGAAGTCCAGGCCCGGGTGCACGCCCTGGGTGTAGAGGTTCAGGGCCAGCGTGACCAGGTCGACGTTGCCGGTGCGCTCGCCGCTGCCGAACAGGCAGCCTTCGATGCGGTCGGCGCCTGCCATCACGGCGAATTCGGCGGCGGCCACGGCGGTGCCGCGGTCATTGTGCGGATGCACGCTCAGCACGATGCTGTCGCGGCGCGCCAGGTTCTTGTGCATCCACTCGATCTGGTCTGCGTACATGTTCGGCGTGGTGGCTTCGATGGTGGCGGGCAGGTTCAGCACCATCTTGCAGTCCGGCGTGGGCTCCCATACGTCGGCCACGGCGTTCGAGACTTCCAGCGCGAATTCGGGTTCGGTCGTGCTGAAGACTTCGGGCGAGTACTGGTAGCGCCACTTGGTTTCCGGGTGCTTGGCCATGTACTGCTTGACCAGGCGCGTGCCGGTCGTGGCGATGTTCTTGATCTCGTCCTTGGTCATGTTGAACACGACCTTGCGGAACGCCGGGGCGCAGGCGTTGTACAGGTGGACGATGGCCTGCTTGGCGCCGGCGGCCGATTCCACCGTGCGGCTGATCAGGTCCTCACGCGACTGCGTCAGCACGATGATGGTGACGTCGTCGGGGATGCGCTTTTCGTCGATGAGTTTGCGCACGAAATCGAAGTCGGTCTGCGAGGCCGACGGGAAACCCACTTCGATTTCCTTGAAGCCGATCTTGACCAGTTGCTCGAAGAAGCGGAGCTTGCGCTCGACGCTCATCGGCTCGATCAGGGCCTGGTTGCCGTCGCGCAGGTCGGTGCTCATCCAGATCGGCGGCTGCGTGATGCGGCGGCTGGGCCAGGTGCGCTCGGAAAAGTCGCGAGCGAACGGCGTGAAGGGGACGTATTTGGCGGCGGGGTTGGCAAGCATCATCACTACACCTCGATCGGTTTCTTGTGAATCCCGGGATCGGTTTCCTCGGCCGGCATGCGGCCGGATGGCGGCCTGATGCCAGGGTTGGCCGCATTCGCGCGGCGCAAGATTCAGTTTTGAAAAAGGGAATTCGCGTGTGGCAAGCGTGGCTGCCGAGCTACCACGGGGACACTAGGCCCGGCAACCGATCGGTAGGTATAGCGATAGCGCGATGAAGGCGGTACGAGCGCGCAGGCCGGCAACCGGAGCGGCGGAGCGTCCGGTGGCAATCGCGAGGGAGGTGCGGTAAGCGGCCATAGGTTGCTAGTCAAACATACTTTTGCGGACAGCGCAATCGGGAAGGCGATAAAAAAAGCCGGGGACGATCCGTCCCCGGCTGGCGTCACACGCGTTATTGCGTCTGCATGTGGCCGTTCTTGACCACCTGGCCCAGGCGCTCGCGCTCGCTCTTGGCGAACTCGACGAAGCTGGCGCGGGAACCGCCGCCCGGCTCGATGCTGCTCTGGCGCAGCGCGTCCTGCACTTCCTTGGTCTGCAGCGATTTCTCGACGGCCGCGTTCATCTTGTCGAGCACGTCGGCGGGCGTGCCGGCGGGCGCGTACAGGCCGGCCCAGTGGCCGATGCGGATGGCGGGGAAACCCAACTCTGCGGTGGTGGGGATGTCGGGCGCGCTCGCCATGCGCTTGTCCCAGGTGGTGGCCAGGGCCTTGAGCTTGCCGCTCTGCACCAGCGGCAGCGTGACGATGCTGGCTTCCGAGGTGGCGTCGACCTGCTTGCCGATCACCGCGGTCACGCCTTCCGAGCCGCTCTTGTAGGCGATCGGCTCGACCGGCAGGCCGGTGGCTTCCTTGACCATCTCGGCCACGAAATGCGGCGTGCTGCCGTTGCCGGCGGTCGAGAACGTGATACGGTCGGTCTTGGCCTGCTTGGCGCGTTCGACGAAGTCCTTCAGGTCCTTGGCGGGGTTCGACGGGTTGGCCACGATCACCGACGGCGTGATCGACAGCAGCGCGACGGGGGTCAGTTCTTCGTCCTTGTAGGGCTGGTCCGAGCGGATCAGGCTGTTGGTGACGGTGCCGTTGCTGCCCACCAGGTAGGTGTAGCCGTCGGCCGCGCTGCGCGCGACGTGCGCGGCGCCGACCACGCCGCCGGCGCCGGGACGGTTTTCGACGATGACGGGCTGGTTCAGGGTCGTGCCCACCGCCTTGGCGATGATGCGGGCGACCAGGTCGTTGGCGCCGCCGGCGCTGAAGGGCGCGACGAACGTGATGGGCTTGTCGGGCCAGGCGGCGGATGCCGGGGCGGCGACGAAGGCGGCCGAGCAGGCCAGCAGAAGGCCGGCGGCATACCGGACGGGGGTACGGAACATGTAAAGCAACTCCAGGGGCTGGCCGCGCATCCGACTGGTCTCTGCAATCGGCTTGGTCTGGTTTTAAAGGTGCGCGGCCGCGGTTGCGCGAGCCTGGAGGGCCAGTATAGGGGAGCCCGGCTGGCAGGGGACTGAAACAACCAGGCCGCCTCGCGGCGGCCTGGATCATCGGTCGGATGGCGGTGCGCGCCGGTTCAGCGGGCCGGGCCGCCGATGCGCGGCTCGATGTAGCGGGGTTCGCGGCTGTCGCGGGCATCGCGGCGGTCGTCGTTACGGCGGCCGTCATCGCGATCGTCGCGCGACGGCTTGGCGGCCGCGCCGTCGAGAATGTCGGTCTGTTCGGCCACCATGGCGATCTTGCCGATGCGGTTGTGGCGGATTTCCGACAGCGAGCGGTGCAGGTCGCCGACGGTGAAGGGTTCCTCGCGGGTGCCCCACGTCCAGCGCAGTACGCCCAGCGACTCCTGCGAGAGCTGTGGCGCCAGGTCGGCCAGCACGCCCGTGCTCACGGGGGTGGCGCGGCCGGAAGCCAGGCTGGCCGACAGCCAGGCGCGCAGGATGAAGAAGACGATCAGGGTCCAGATGCCGGCGACGACCCACCAGATGTATGGATTGACCTTCTGCACCATGTCCATGGTGGGTTGGCCCAGTGAATGCAGGAATTCGTAGTTGATGCGCTTGCCGAAATCCAGGATCCAGGAGGCGGCGAGATACCAGACGATCACGGCAACGGCGATCACGATCGCGCGCACGAGAAGTCGGGGAAGCGCCAGTTTGAGCAGGGTCTGGCCGATAAGTCGGCAATCCTGGCGAACGCGTGCGGGCGAAGTCTGATTCATCATGCAAAATATTGTACCTATGACCCGTCCTATTTTAGAACTGCGGCCCGGCCAGCATCTGACGCTGACCCCTCAACTGCAGCAATCCATCCGGTTGCTGCAGCTGTCCACGCTCGACCTCGAGGCGGAAATCTCGCAGGTGCTCGCCGATAATCCGTTGCTGGAACGCGACGATGAACCCTCATCGGCCGAAACGCAGGCCGAATCCGAGCGTGAATCGTCGGTGCAGGACGACGAGCCCGCGCCCGAACGCGACACGCCGGTGGAGGAAATGCCGGGTTCGGGCGGGGTCTACCCCGATGACGATTCCAGCCTCCCCGAGGCCGCCCGGCCCGATACCCTGCGCGAACACCTGCTGGGCCAACTGGTGCTGACGCGCGCGGCGCCGCGCGATGCCGCGCTGGCCGCGTTGCTGATCGACGAATTGGACGAGAACGGCTATCTGGGCTCGCCGCTGGAGGAAATCCTGGGCTGGCTGCCCGCCGAGATGGAGCCGGACCTGGATGAACTGCGCGCCGCGCTGTCGCTGCTGCAGTCGTTCGATCCGCCCGGCATCGGCGCCCGCGACATGTCCGACTGCCTCTTGTTGCAACTGCGCAACCCGGACCTGACGCGGCTGCCGGAGGCCGCCGACCCGAAGGCGCTGGCTTGCGCCCGTCTCATCTGCGCCCAGCATCTGGCGTTGCTGGCCACCGGCAACAATGCCCGCCTGTGCGCGGCGGTCGGTTGCGACGAGGCGACCCTGCGCGTCGCCCACGCCCTGATCCTGCGGCTTGAGCCGCGGCCCGGCCGCGCCTGGACGGTGCCGGCGGCCGATTACGCCGTGCCCGACGTGATCGTGCGCAAGACCCGTCGCGGCTGGCAGGTGACGCTGAACAGCGCCGCCGTGCCGCGCCTGCAGATCAACGGTTTGTACGCGCAGATGTTGGGCAACCAGAAGGAATCGGCCCACGCCGGCCTGCAGGCGCAACTGCAGCAGGCCAAGTGGATGATCCGCAACGTCGAACAGCGCTTCGACACGATCCTGCGGGTGGCCCAGGCCATCGTGGACCGTCAGACCGCCTTCTTCAGCCAGGGGCCGGCGGCCATGCGGCCGCTCATCCTGAAGGACATCGCGGGCGAACTGGGTCTGCACGAATCCACGATTTCGCGCGCCACGACACAGAAGTACATGCTCACTCCGTTTGGCACGCTGGAGCTCAAGCGCTTCTTCGGGGCGGGAGTGTCGACCGACGGCGGCGACGCCACTTCGGCCACGGCGGTGCAGACCTTCATCCGCCAGATGGTGGCCGAGGAGAACCGCGCCAAGCCGTTGTCGGACAGCCAGATCATGGAAAAGCTGGCCGACCAGGGCATCGTCATCGCCCGTCGTACGGTCGCGAAATACCGCGAAGCGCTGCGGATCGCGCCGGCCGCGCTGCGCAAAGCGCAGGCCGCGGCGCGATGAAATAAGGGACGTTTCAGCGGAAAAACGTCCCTTATTTCAATGGGTTAGGCGGCGGCATGGTTGCAAATTATTTACGCTGAGTACTTGCCATTGCAGGAATAAATCTCGATAATTATTCTCATGTACATTTGCGTATGTAATGCCATCACCGAACGCCAAGTCCGCGCCAGCGTGGACGCGGGCGCGACGTCGCTTTCCGACCTGCAGTTCGAGCTGGGCGTGGCCACGTGCTGCGGCTGCTGCGCGGCCACCGCCGCCGAATACCTGCCGGGCGGCCGCTGCTCCAGCGTGTGCGATGTGCGCTCGATCGCCGTTCCGGTCAACCCGCCGGCCACCATGGCCGAGCCGGGCGCGTCCGCGGCGAACAGCAGCTATCCGGTCATCCAGGTCGCCGTCGCCTGAGCGGCGTCGCCACCTGCCACGGCTTGCAGGCCCAGCCCTGCAAGCCGTTGTGTTTCCGTTTCACAAAAATCCCTGATCATCCCCGCCAACTGGCGCACCGGCTCGCGCGCCGGCTCCGACAGGCATAGCGCCAGTTCGGACGGCGGCACCGGCGGCAGCATGTCGTCGACCAGCCGATGGCCGGCGGCGATGCAGCGGCGTTCCAGCAAGGCCACCCCCAATCCTCCCGCCAGCGCGGCCTGGATTCCCATCAGGTTGGGACTTTCGTAAGCGATGCGCCAGCGCCGTCCGGCGCGTTCCAGTGCGTGGATGGCGCGGTTGCGGTAGATGCAGCCCTGCGGGAAAGCCACCAGCGGCACCGGTTCGGTGCTGGCGGGCAGCGCATGCGAGCCGGCGATCCAGTGCAGGTGTTCCGGCCAGGTCGTCAGCGCCGGACCGGCGCCGGGTTCGCGCTTGAGCAACGCCAGATCGAGGTCGCCGCGTTCCAGGCCGCGCGTCAGGGCCACGGTCAGGTCGCAGCGCACCGACAGCCTGACCGCCGGCCGGGCGCGGGCGAACTGCGCCACGATGGCCGTCAGTGTGTCCGCCGCGAAATCGTCGGGGATGCCCAGCCGGATCACCTCCACCCGCTTGCGGCCGCTGACCGCTTCGCGCACCTCGGTGGACAGCGCCAGCATGCGGCGCGCGTAGCCCAGCAGGCGTTCGCCGTCCTCGGTCAGGTGGACCTGGCGGCCTTCGCGCACGAACAGCGTGCATTCGAGCGTCTCCTCGAGTTTGCGGATCTGCTGGCTCACGGTGGACTGGCTGCGGTGCACCCGTTCGCCGGCGCGGGTGAAGCCGCCCGCGTCGACGACGGAGACAAAGCTGTGCAATAGATCGAGATCGAGCATGGGAGGCGCCTTTGCATCGGTTTTTCAAATACTTTTGATCCAAATAAAGCGTTTGTCAATGGATAGGGCCGCGCCCAGAATGGGCTCATCTTCCTTTGCCCGGACCTGCTGCCATGAAGGCGTCATCGACTTTGCCCGCCACCGCCCTGCCCGCCGACGCGCCGATGGGGGTGGCCTGGGCGCCCATCGCGGCATTCTGTTTCCTGTGGAGCTCGGCGTTCGCGGCGGCCAAGATCGCGGTGCGCGACTGTCCGCCGCTGACCCTGCTGACCATCCGCTTCCTGATCGCCGGCGCCCTGATGCTCGGCGTGGCCGCGGCCAGCGGCCGTTGGGCTCGGCCCGCCGGCCGCGACCTGGCGGCGCTGGTGTTGCTGGGCGTGCTGAACAACGCGGCCTATTTGGGACTGAGCTGGAGTGGCATGACGACGGTGTCGTCCGCATTCACCGCGGTGCTGATCAGCACCAATCCGCTGTTGATCGGGGTGCTGGCCGGGCCCGTGCTGGGTGAACGGCTGGGTTGGCGCAAGATGCTCGGGCTGTGCATGGGCCTGGCGGGGGTGGCCCTGGTGCTGCGCTCGCGCCTGTCGGGTATGCAGGAGGACCTGCATGGCACCTTGCTGGTGACGGGCGGCCTGGTGGCGCTGGTGGCTGGTACCTTGCTCTACAAACGCCTCAAGCCCACCACCGGCCTGTGGATGGCGACGGGCATCCAGTCGCTGGCCGGGGCGGTGGCGCTGATGCCGGTGGCGCTGCTGCACGAGAACATCAGCGACGCGCGCATGACGGCCAGCCTGTTCTGGAGCATGGCCTACATGATCGTGGCGGTGTCCATTGGCGGCTACTACCTTTGGTTCATGATCCTGGGCCGCGCCAGCGCCACCGCGGCCAGCGCGCTGCATTTCCTGATGCCGCCGCTGGGCCTGCTGTTCGGCTGGGTGGTGCTGCGTGAATCGGTGTCGTGGCTCGACCTGCTGGGCATCGTGCCGATCGCGTTCGGCATCTGGCTGGCGACGCGGCGCGCCGCCTAGGCGCCGTTACACCGCGCGCACCTTGCTCTGCGATGGCCGCATGTGCGTTGCGCGCGCAACGCACATGCGGTCGCCAGGGTTGGGTTCGCACAACGCGACTCGCTGTGGGAACGGTCCGATAGATTCAAGGCGTTATCGCACCATTCACGCGATGCCGCGTGCTTGAAATGCCGGGGCAAATGTGCCGCTCGTGTCCGCCCAGCCCGCGAAACCGCGATGCATTGCCCGCAGGACATCGCGCACGCATACTCATTCTCATTCGTCTGTCGCTTTCTTGTAGCGCTCGTAAAGCGGTTTACCAAATGCGCGCCAAGGCTAGGCGCGGCCCCGCAGCCGATGTTAGTCTGCCGGGGTTGCGTACTCGCGGCATCGTGCGCTTCTTGTCGCGATGCAGTGCGCGTCGCGTCTGACTGCAAGGAGTCCATCATGAAAGGCGACAAAACCGTCATCCAGTTCCTGAACAAGCAACTGACCAACGAGCTGACGGCGATCAACCAATACTTCCTGCATGCGCGCATGTTGAACCACTGGGGTTTCGACAAGCTGGGCAAGCACGAGTACGAAGAATCCATCGGCGAAATGAAGCATGCGGATCGCCTGATCGCGCGCATCTTCATGCTCGACGGCCTGCCCAACCTGCAGGACCTGCACAAGCTGCTGATCGGCGAGGACGTGCCGGAACTGCTGGCCTGTGACCTGAAGCTGGAGCAAGGCGCCCAGGCCACCGTGAAGGAAGCCATCGCCTATTGCGAATCGGTGCGCGACTATGTTTCGCGCGACTTGTTCCAGGACATCCTGGACGATACCGAAGAGCACATCGACTATCTGGAAACCCAGATCGACCTGATCGACAAGGTCGGCCTGCAGAACTACCTGCAAAGCCAGATGTCCGTGCCCGATTGATCGATCGGCCCGGCATGAAAATGGCGCCCCTCGGGGCGCCATTTTTTTGGGTGATCGCGGGTGGCGCGATCCGGACGATGCGGCTTATTGCGGCCGCGCCGGGCATTCGGCCATCGTGCCCCAGGCCCGGTTCGGACCGCAGTATTTGTTGCGGGCCGCCCACGAGCACGAGGGGCGCTCGAAGAAGCCCTGCGTGGCACAGTGGGCCAGTTCGCGCTTGAGCGCATCCTGCCAGCCGGGCGCGCCGGGGGCGGGCGACGAATTGGGCGGGGGCGGCGCCTGCACCATTTGCGTATTGCCATAGCCAGCCGCCTGCTGCCCCGGGGCCTGGCCCTGCCCGCCATTGACGGCGGTGCCGGTGCCCGGCGCCTGCAGGTCGAGCGTGCTGACGTCTGACGTGCCTTGCGGCAGCGGCACTTGCGAGGCGGCGGCGATTTCGCGGGCCTGGTCCTGGCTGATGCGCTCGCGCGAGATCTTCACGGCGGGATCGCTGACGGTGTCGAACAGCGAGACGGTATTGATGGCCCACTCGCGGTCGGCCGGCTTGTCTGGCACGCCGAGCGTGCCATCGATGCGCGGCTGCGGCGGCTGCGCCACGTAGGGGCGCCCGTTGGCATCGAGCACGGGCTGCTGCGACGCGGCCGCATCCTGGCCGGGCGCGGGCGCGGCCTGCGGCGCATGCGCCACCAGCCAGTCACCCAATTGAATACCGCCCCACGCCGACGCGCCAAGCGCCAGCAGGAGCGTTGCGAATAATAAACGCCAAGACATTGCTACCCTCAATCTGCCGTGCGGTACCCGAACGGGTCTACGCCTTGTCTCCGAAAACCTTGCCGCCGTGCTCGCGCATGGCGTGGAATTTCACATCCGGATACAGTTCCTCGGCCACGCGCAACTGCGCGGGGGAACTGATCAAAAACGCCGCCGCATCGACCACATCATAGGCGATATGGGCGGCATTGGCATCCATGAACTTGCGCAGCGCCTTGGGGTTATCAGAGGTAATCCAACGTGCCATTGTGTAGCGCGAAGGCATCATCCGGGCGTCCACGCCGTACTCGGTCTTGAGGCGGTGGGCCACCACTTCGAACTGAAGCTGTCCGACCGCGCCCAGCAGCAGCGAGCCGCCGGCGGCCTCGGGGCGGAACACCTGGATGGCGCCCTCTTCACCCAACTGCGTCAGGCCGGTGCGCAACTGCTTGGTGCGCAGCGGGTCCTTCACTTCGACGGCCTGGAACAGTTCCGGCGCGAAGAACGGCAGGCCGGTGAATTGCAGCGTTTCGCCTTCGGTCAGCACGTCGCCCAGTTGCAGCACGCCGTGGTTGGGAATACCGATCACGTCGCCGGCATAGGCCTCGTCCAGCAGTTCGCGGCGTTGCGACAGGAACGACACCACGTTGTTGGGGCGCATTTCCTTGTTGGTGCGCGCGACCTTCAGGCGCATGCCGCGCTCGAAGCGGCCGGAGCTCACGCGCACGAAGGCGACGCGGTCGCGGTGAGCCGGATCCATGTTGGCCTGCACCTTGAACACGACGCCAGTGAACTTGGGTTCCTCGGGCTGCACTTCGCGTTGCAGCGCGACGCGCGGGCCGGGAGGCGGGGCCTGCTCGACCAGCGCGTCCAGTACTTCCTGCACGCCGAAGTTGTTGATGGCCGAGCCGAAGAACACCGGGGTCTGCTTGCCCGCCAGGAACTGGTCGCGGTCGAACGCAGGCGCGGCTTCATTGATCAGCTCGATCTCGCCGCTGGCCTGGTCGAAGGCCGAGCCGAAACGGCGCGCGATCTCGGGGTTGGTCAGGCCTTCGATGAAGTCGTCGTTGTCCGAACGGCGCTCCTGGCCGGGGCGGAACACGCGCATGCGGTCGCGGCGGATATCGAACACGCCGCCGAAGGCCTTGCCCATGCCCACCGGCCACGAGAACGGCACGGCGTCCATGCCCAGGTGGCCTTCGATTTCCGACAGCAGCTCGAGCGGTTCGCGCACTTCACGGTCCATCTTGTTGATGAACGTGATGATGGGCGTGTTGCGCGCGCGGCAGACCTGCAGCAGGCGGATGGTCTGCGGTTCGACGCCGCTGGCCGCGTCGATCACCATCAGCGCGGCGTCGACCGCCGTCAGCACGCGGTAGGTGTCTTCCGAGAAGTCCTGGTGGCCCGGGGTGTCGAGCAGGTTGATGACGCAGTCGCGGTATTCCATCTGCATCACCGACGAGGCCACCGAAATGCCGCGCTGCTTTTCGATTTCCATCCAGTCGGAGGACGCGTGGCGCGAGGCCTTGCGCGCCTTGACGCTGCCGGCGATCTGGATCGCGCCTGCGAACAGCAGCAGCTTTTCGGTCAGCGTGGTCTTGCCCGCGTCAGGGTGGGAAATGATGGCGAAGGTACGGCGCCGCGCTACTTCTTGTGGGATGTTCATGATCGGAGGATTCAACCTGACGCCGCGGCTTCAGCCCGGCGCGGTCCGGTATCGTGCATCGAAACAAGCGGGGCACGCGCCGTTGCTGGCGCATGCCCCGCGCGTGGAAATTCAGGAATGGCGGCGGAACGACGCCAGGAACACGCCGGCCAGGATGAACAGCGAACCGAAGGTGCGGTTCATCCAGCGGATGTGCTTGGCATCGCGCAGCAGGCGCAGCACGCGCGCCGCCAGCAGCGTGTACACGCCCATCGCCACCAGGTCGGTGAAGGCAAGCGTGCCCGCCAGCGCCGCGTACTGCGGCGTCAGCGGCAAGGCGGTGTCGACGAACTGCGGCACCACGGCCAGCAGGAACACCGTGCCCTTGGGGTTCATGGTGTTGATCAGGAAGCCGCGCATCACCAGCTCGCGGATCGAGGCCTGCTTGGGATCGCCGGCATCGACCGCGACCGGCGCGGCGTCCGTGCGGATCTGGCGCACGCCCAGGTAGATCAGGTAGGCGACGCCGAGGTACTTGACCACGTTGAAGGCCATCTCGGAGGTGGCCAGCACCGCGCCCAGGCCGACCGCGACCACCACGAACTGGAACAGGATGCCCAGGATCAGGCCGGCCGTGTTCCAGTAGCCGCGGGCAAAGCCGTACTTCAGTCCGGAGGACATCGCGGAGATGGCCCCCGCGCCGGGCGAGAACGAAATGGCCCAGGAGGCCAGGAAGAACGTCAACCAGGTGGAAAGGGGCATGATGGCGCGGGTCCGTGGGTCGCAGTAACAGGTATGCCGCTGATATTACTTGGAGAGCAGCGCGGCGCGCGGGGCGCCGGCCGGGCGGCCGGCGTTGCCGTTGCCGGCGGGGCGGGCGCTGCCTTCGGGACGGCGGTGGTTCTGCTGCGGGCGGGCGTCGCCGCGGCCGGCGTGGGCCGGACGGTCGGACGGCTTGCCATCGCGCTGGCCCTGGCCGCCGCGGTTGTCGCCGCCGGCACGGGCCGGCGCCGGGGCGCGGCCGCCGTTGGCGCTGCGCGGCGCGGCGTTGGCCGGGCGCGAACGGGGCGCGCCGGCGTTGCCGCCGCGGCCGCCGTTACGGCCGCCACCGCCACGCGGCTGGCGCGAGTCTTCGTCGCGTTCCTGGCGTTCGAAGGCGGCGGCGCTGGTGGCGGGCGGGGTCCAGTCGGCCACCGGCTTGCGCTCGATGGTCTTCTTGATCAGGCGCTCGATGTCCTTGAGCAGCTTGATCTCGCTGTTGTCCACCAGCGAGACCGCGGCGCCGGTGGCGCCCGCGCGGCCGGTGCGGCCGATGCGGTGAACGTAGTCTTCCGGCACGTTGGGCAGTTCGAAGTTCACCACCTGGGGCAGTTGGTCGATGTCCAGGCCGCGGGCGGCGATGTCGGTGGCCACCAGCACCGTCACGGTGCCGTCCTTGAAGCCGGCCAGCGCGCGGGTGCGGGCCGACTGGCTCTTGTTGCCGTGGATCGCGGCGGCGGTCAGGCCGTCCTTGACCAGCTTTTCGGCCAGGCGGTTGGCGCCGTGCTTGGTGCGCGTGAACACCAGCACCTGGTGCCAGCCGCTTTCGCGGATGATGTGGCTGATGAGGTCGCGCTTGTGGTGCTGTTCGACCAGGTGCACCGTCTGGGTGACCAGTTCGGTGGCGGTGTTGCGCGGGGTGACCGAGACTTCGCCCGGGTTGTTCAGCACGCCGCGCGCCAGCGCGCGGATCTCATCCGAGAAGGTGGCCGAGAACAGCAGGTTCTGGCGCTGCTTGGGCAGCAGGGCCAGGATCTTGCGGATGTCGCGGATGAAGCCCATGTCGAGCATGCGGTCGGCTTCGTCCAGCACCAGGATCTCGACGCCGGACAGGTCGACCGTCTTCTGGCCGCAGTGGTCCAGCAGGCGGCCGGGGGTGGCCACCAGGATGTCCAGCGGCTTGCGCAGGGCGGAGATCTGGGGGTTGATGTTGACGCCGCCGAACATCACCATGGACGTCAGCGAGGTGTGCTTGCCGTAGGTCTGCACCGATTCGGCCACCTGCGCGGTCAGTTCGCGCGTCGGCGTCAGGATCAGGCAGCGCGGGCGGCCGGCCTTGCGGGCTTCCGGCTTGCGCTGCATCAGCAGATGCAAGATGGGCAGCGTGAAGCCGGCGGTCTTGCCGGTGCCGGTCTGGGCGGCGGCCAGCAGGTCGCCGCCCTTGAGGACCTGCGGAATCGCCTGGGCCTGGATGGGGGTGGGCGCGGTGTAGCCGGTATCGGCAATGGCGCGCAACAGGGAATCGGCCAGCCCGAGGTCGGCGAAAGAGGAAGAGGTAGTCAAAACAACTCCAGCGGCAGCCCGTCGCTCAAGTTGAGAGACTCCAATCCAGGCGGACGAATAAGGAGAAAAGGGAAGCGCCCCTGAGGGCGAAGCTTGGCGGCGAAGTGCCTAGCGGACGCGTGCAGATTGGCAAAGCACGCGAAGCCATTGTAGCCGATGCGGCGCCGCGGCATGTGGCGCACACGGTCTGCGGTATAGCTGCGTAACATTTTGCACTAATCGTGTACGAAATTAGTGTAATCCCTAAGCCGGTCTCCCTATAATCCGATCGCTTACCTCCATCACACAAGAATTAAGGGTTGCTATGAAAAAGGCGGCAATAGCGGGTCTGGTCGTTGCACTGGGTGCGATTTGGACCGGCACGGCCTGGTACACCGGCCAGAAGGCCGAAGCGTTCGTGAAGCAGTCGATCGAAGACGGCAACGTCGAACTGCGCAAGTTCGGTGAAAAGTGGGGCGTGACGCCGGTGATCGAACTGATGTCGTTCGAGCGCGGCGTGTTCTCGTCCACCGAGCGCTACCGCGTCAAGTTCACGCTGCCCGCCAAGGATGGCAAGCCGGCCGAGGAGCGTGAACTCCAGTTCGTCGAACACCTGTCGCACGGCCCGTTCCCGTTCTCGAACCTGGCCTCGGGCAAGCTGGCCCCGGCCATGGTCGCGAGCCGCTTCCAGATCGAGGAGACCCCGGCCGTCAAGGGCTGGTTCGCCGCCACCAAGGGCGCCACGCCGCTGACGGGCGCCTATAGCGTCAGCTACGGCAAGCAGGTCACCGGCACGTTCAACCTGGCCCCGGCCGAAGCCTCGACCGACAAGACCAAGCTGACCTTCGCCGGCATGGCGGCCGATGTCGACTTCGACACCAACACCAAGCACGGCGTGCTGGCGCTCAAGAGCGATGGCGTGACGCTGGCCGGCCCCGCCGGCGATAGCGATATCGTGGGCATGGCGGTCAAGGGCATCACGCTCAACAGCGACCTGACCCCGGGCAAGAACGACATGGCCATGGGCAGCCAGAAGCTGGTCCTCAAGGAATGGACCATCACGTCCCAGACCAAGCCGCCGGTGCTGCTCAAGGACACCAGCGTTGCCGTGGACCTGTCCGAGGCCGATACCGGCGTGAATGCCAAGATGGTGCTGGACTTTGGCATGATCAACGTCCAGGCAAAGGACATGGCGGGCCTGCAGTTGGCCATCGGCATGAAGAACATGGACCCCAAGGCGCTCAAGGCCCTGAACGACGTGTACGAGTCTTCGTCGCGCCGCATGATGCAAAGCGGCGGCCAGGAGGGTTCTTCCGAGTTCACGCCCGAAGAACAGCAGATCCTGAAGACCAACGTCGAACTGCTGCTGGCCGGCAATCCCAGCCTGTCGGTGTCGCCGCTGCAGGTGCGCACCGCCAACGGCACCTCGACCTTCAACCTGGACGTGGACCTGGCCAAGCCGGCCTCGACCGACAAGCCGGCAAGCGACCTGGCCATGGAAGCCATTCGCAAGCTCAACGCCAAACTGATCCTGTCCAAGGCCAATCTGGCCGACCTGATGGCGATCGAGCCGCAGACGCGCGGCGTGCCGGCCGACCGCGCCGTCCAGACCGCCAAGGGCCAGGCCGAAATGGTCGGCACCATGGCGGTGGCGATGGGCGTGGCCAAGGCGGAAAACGACAACATCGTTTCCTACCTCAACTACGCCGACGGCCAAGTGGACTTCAACGGCAAGAAGATGCCGCTGCAGCAGTTCATGATGATGGTCATGAGCGGCGCGATGGGCGGTATGCGCTAAGGCGCGGGCAAGACCCCGGCGCCGGCATGATGCCGGCGCCCCACGCGGGCTGCGGCGCCTTAGGGCGCGGCAGCCCGTTTTTCATGCGCGGCGTATGCTGGCGGCTTCGGTTCATGCGGGACCGGCGCAATTGGGAAGCGGGAAGGACATTATGCGGAAATGGGTGGCGGTGGGTTGCACCGTGCTGGCATTGGGCGCGATCTGGACAGGCACGGCCTGGTACACCGGCAAGCAGCTCGAGAGCGGCATGGCGCAGTTGGCCGAAAGCGCCGACGCGCAGGCGCGGCTGATCGGCGCGAAGCTGGGCGAGACGCTGTCGTTCGAACAACTGTCGTACGAACGCGGCGTGTTCACGTCGCAAGCGCGCTATCGGCTGAAGGCGCAGCCCTTGGCCAAGGATGGCCCCGGCGCGACGGGACGCGACTACGAGATAGTGGTGCGCCTGGATCACGGGCCGTTCCCGCGGTACCGCCTGTTGCAGGGCCATCTGTTTCCGGCCATGGCCGCCGCCCGCGCCGAGTTGGCGCCCACGCCGTCGCTGGAAACCTGGTTCGCCGCCGCGCAGGGCGGCGTGCCGATGACGGCCGAGGCCGTGGCGGGGTATGGCCGCGACATCGCGGCTTCCCTGGCGTTGGCGCCTGTCGAGCGCGCGCGCGACGAGTCCCGCTTCAGTTTCTCGGGCCTGACGCTGCAGACCGACGTTGCCGCCGGCGGCAAACACACCGTCGTGACGATCCGCTCGGACCGGGCCGACCTGTTCGAGCCGTTCATCAAAGACGGCGCGAACCACACGCGCCGGTTGGCCATGCGTGACCTGGCGATAAGGTACGACGCGACCCGCGCCAGCGACGAGACGGGCGTGGCCACGACCCGTGCGACCCTCAAGCAATGGACCGCCGAGATCGACGGCGAGCCGGTCACCCTGCGTGACGTCGCGGTGAACCTTGACGCCAGCGGCGCCGACAGCGCCATGCAAGGCAAGCTGGCCGTGCAGGTGGCGGGCATCGACACCCGCGCCGGACAGGTGGCCAACCTGCGCCTGGCGGCTGAGGCGCACAACCTGGACCTGGTGTCGTTTCGCGGGTTCCGCGACACCATGGAGGCCACGAAAGATGGCGGCGGCAGTATGAGCGACAAGATGGTGGGGGCAGGTCATGTGATGAAGTTTCTGTTGGCCGAACCCGGCTTCTCGCTGGCGCCGTTGCAGATCGATACCGCCAACGGCAGCGCCACGCTGCAACTGGCGGTGGGCCTGGCCGCGCCGACGCTGTGGAATCACTCGCCGGCCGCGGTGGTCAAGGAGACCGTGCGCAAGTTCGACGCGCGGCTGTCGGTGCCGGTTGCCAGCGTGGCCGACCTCATCGCCGTGCGCCTGCAGGCCGACGGCATGGCCGAGGCCGCCGCCCGCGACGCCGCGCGCCGGCAGGCCGATGGCGTGCGCGACCGCATCGTGGGCAGTCAATGGGGGCGCCTGGAAGACGGCAAGCTGCTGGCGAGCCTGAGCTACGCGGGCGGCCAAGTCGATTTCAATGGAGAGCGCATGCCGCTCGAGACCTTCCTGGCCTGGCTGATGTCGCGGGGCGTGAAGTAAAGCCTGCGCCCGACTCGCGGGCGCAGCGCGTCAGGCCGGCAAGGCGCCCGCCACCACGTCGCCGTTGCGCAGCACCGCCACATGGAAGCGCTTGTCGGCGGCCCGCATGATGTCCTCGGTCGGGTCGCCGCGCACCAGCAGCAGGTCCGCCACGGCGCCCGTCTCCACCACGCCGTGACCGGCCATGCCCATCAGGTCATGGCCGCGCGAGGTGGCGGCAATCAGGGCGTCGACCGGCGTCATGCCGAATTCCACCATGTAGGCCAGCTCCATCGCGTTCTCGCCATGCAGGTTGAACGGCGTGCCGGCATCCGTGCCCAGCGCGATGCGTCCGCCGGCCTTGTAGTACATCTGGATCGATTCGCGATGGCGCTGCTCCACCGCGCGCGCCTTTTCCACGGCATAGGCGGGAATGCCGTTGTCGGCGTTGGCGACGATGTTGCGCACGGCCGCGATGGTCGGCACCAGGTAGGTTTCGGCCGCGAGCATTTCCTCCAGGCACTGCGCGTCCATGAAGATGCCGTGCTCGATCGAGTCGATGCCGGCGCGCACCGCGTTCAGGATGCCCTGCGTGCCTTGCGCATGGCTGGCGGTGCTCTTGCGAAAGCGCTTGGCTTCGTGCACGCCCGCCTTCATTTCGTCGAAGCTGTAGTGCGCATCCATCGGACTCACGCCCGGCGTCATGACGCCGCCGGTGGCCATGATCTTGACCAGGTCGCAGCCGGCGTGGACCTGCTCGCGCACCGCCTTCACCACTTCTTCGCAGCCGTCGGCGACGCGGCCGATGCGGTTGCCGTGGCCGCCCGTCATGCAGATGATGCGCCCCGAGGCCTTGATGGTCGGGCCCGGGAACACGCCGCGCGCAATGGCGTCGCGCACGCCGAATTCCAGGTAGTCCTTGCCGCCGCAATCGCGCAGCGCCGTGAAGCCGCCGCGCAGCGCGGCTTGCGCGTTCTCCAGCGCGGTCAGCGTAATCTGGGCCGGGCCTTGTTTCGACATCTGCGTCTGCGGGTCGGCGCCGCCGGTGTAGACCAGGTGCACGTGGCAGTCGGCCATGCCGGGCATCAGCGTCATGCCCGTGGTGTCGATGCGCCGCCCGGCGAAGCCGTTGAATTCGGCGGCCGGCGCCACCCGCGTGACCTGCCTGCCCTCGACCAGCACGCCATGGCCCGGCAGCATTGCGCCATGTCCGTCGAACACCTTGCCGCCGATGAACAGGGTCTGTGGCAACGCACTCATGTCTCGCTCCTTCTCGTGTGGGTGAGGCTCAGCCTTCCACCTCCAGTCCCTCGCGGGACATGGATTGCAAGCGGGGCATCAGCCCCAGCAGGTGCTGGCTGTAGGGATGCTGCGGATGCTCGAACAGCGCCTCGGTGTCCGCCACCTCCAGCAGTTCGCCGTAGCGCATCACGCCGACGCGGTCGCACATCTGGCGGATCACGGGCAGGTCGTGGCTGATGAACAGCATGGTCAGGCCGAGTTGTTCCTGCAGGTCCTTGAGCAGGTTCAGGATCTGGGCCTGGATCGACACGTCCAGCGCCGACGTGGGTTCGTCGCAGATCAGAAAGCGCGGCCGCGTGGCCAGCGCCCGCGCGATGCAGATGCGCTGGCGCTGGCCGCCGGAAAACTCGTGCGGGAAGCGCTCGGCGGCGCGCTCGCCCAGCCCGACCACGTCGAGCAGGTCCGCCACCACGCGGCGCGTCTCGGCCTCGCTGGCCGCCAGCTTGTGAAAGCGGATCGGCTCGGCCACGATGTCCAGCACCCGCATCCGCGGGTTGAGCGACGAGAACGGATCCTGGAAGATCATCTGGATCTGGCGCCGGAACGGGTTGAGCTGCTTTTCGCCCTTGAGCGCGGTCAGGTCGGTGCCGCCGAACGTGACCGAACCGCCGCTGGGCGTGTACAGGCCCGAGATCAGCCGCGCCACGGTGGACTTGCCCGAACCGGATTCGCCCACCAGGCCGAATACCTCGCCTTCGCCGATCGAGAAGTTGACGCGCTTGACGGCATCCAGCGTGCGCTGGTTGCGCTTGAACAAGGCGCTCTTTAGCACGAAGCGCATGCTCAGGTCCCGGACCTGCACCAGCGGGCCTTCGCCGCGTGCGCCGAAGTCGCGCCGCTGGCCGAGCCAGTGGGTGGCCAGGTCGAGCGGCTTGGCCGGCGTCTTGACGTCCTCGATGTAGGTGACCAGCGGAAAGCGCTTGAGCTTGATGTCCGGGCGCGGAACGGCCGAGATCAGGCTGCGGGTGTAGGGATGATCGGGATCGCCCAGGATCTTGGCGGTGGGGCCCTGCTCGACCAGCTTGCCGTGGTACAGCACCGCCACCCGGTCGGTGACGTCGGCGATCACGCCCATGTCGTGGGTGATGATGATCATGCCGACCTGCTCCTGGCGGCAGAGCTTTTTCAGCAGCTCCAGGATCTGCGCCTGGATCGACACGTCGAGCGCGGTGGTAGGTTCGTCGGCAATGATGACCTCGGGTTCGCAGCACAGCGCCAGCGCGATCACCACGCGCTGCCGCATGCCGCCCGAGAACTGGTGCGGATACTGTTGAACGCGCAGCTCGGGCTGGTCGATGCCGACCTGCGCCAGCAATTGCACCGCGCGCTGCCTGGCCTGGTCGTGCGTCAGGTCCAGGTGCACCAGCATGGTTTCGACCAGTTGGCTTTCCACGGTCTGCAGCGGGTCGAGCGAGGTCAGCGGATCCTGGAAGATCATGCCGATGCGGCGTCCGCGCACCTTGCGCTTCTGCGCCGGGGTAAGGGTGTCGATGCGTTCGCCGTCCAGCAGCACCGCGCCGCCGGCCAGACGGCCGGGCGCTTCGAGCAGGCCGATCACGGCGTTGCCGATGGTCGACTTGCCGGCGCCGGACTCGCCGACCACGCCCAGGATCTCGCCTTTCTCCAGCGACAGCGACACGCCGTCCACCGCCACCAGCGTGCCGCGGCGGCTGGGGAATTCGATGCGGATGTCTTCGATGTTCAACAGGGCCATGGCATCCTCAGCGCAGCTTGGGGTTGAGCGCGTCGCGCAGCCAGTCGCCCAGCAGGTTGACCGACAGCACCAGCGCGACCAGCGCGATGCCGGGGAAGATCGAGATCCACCACATGCCCGAGAACAGATAGCTGTTGCCGATGCGGATCAGCGTGCCCAGCGACGGCGCGGTCGGCGGCACGCCCACGCCCAGGAACGACAGCGTGGCTTCGGTGATGATGGCGATCGCCAGGTGGATGGTGGCGATCACCAGCACCGGCCCCATGACGTTGGGCAGGATGTGGCGGCGCAGGATGGTGACCGGGCCGATGCCGATCAGCCTTGCCGCCTGCACGTACTCCTTGTTGCGTTCCACCAGCGTCGAGCCGCGCACGGTGCGCGCGTACTGCACCCAGCCCGAGATGCCGATGGCGAAGATCAGCACGTACAGGGCCAGTTCGTCGTGCATGTCGCGCGGCAGCAGTCCGCGCGCCACGCCGTCGATCAGCAGCGCCACCAGGATGGCGGGGAACGATAGCTGCACGTCGGCGATGCGCATGATGAAGCTGTCGACGCGGCCGCCGGCGTAGCCGCTGATGAGACCCAGCGTGACGCCCAGGACCATCGAGAACAGCACCGAGGCGAAGCCCACCAGCAGCGACACGCGCGAGCCATACAGCACGGCCGAGAGGATGTCGCGGCCCTGGTCATCGGTGCCGAGCAGGAAGTCGGGGCTGCCGCCCTCCTGCCATGCTGGCGGGGTGTTGGCGTCCATGATGTTCAGGGAAGCCAGGTCGAACGGATTGTGCGGCGCCACCACCGGCGCGAACAGCGCGCCCAGCAGGATGGCCAGCGTGACGGCGGCGGCGACGATGGCGCCGGGCGAGCGCTTGAAGCTGTGCCAGAGGTCGCTGTCGGCGGCGCGCGCGAAGAAGGGAGCGATGCGGGCGTTCATGAGGCGGTTCCCTTATTTGCTCTGCACGCGCAGGCGCGGGTCGACGGCGAAATACAGCAGATCGACCACCAGGTTGATGACGACGAACATGAAGGCGATCAGCACCAGGTAGGCGGCCATCACCGGGATGTCCACCATGCTGATGGCCTGGATGAACAGCAGGCCCATGCCGGGCCACTGGAACACCGTTTCGGTGATGATGGCGAAGGCGATGATGGAGCCCAGTTGCAGGCCGGTGATGGTAATGACCGGCACCATGGTGTTCTTGAGCGCATGGCGGAAATTGATCAGCCGCTCCGGCAGGCCGCGGGCGCGCGCGAACTTGATGAAGTCGGCGCGCAGCACCTCCAGCATCTCGGCGCGCACCAGCCGCATGATCAGGGTCATCTGGAACAGCGCCAGCGTGATGGCCGGCATGATCAGCGCCAGCAGGCCGGATTTGGTCAGGAAGCCCGTGGTCCACCAGCCCAGCCCGACCACGTCGCCGCGCCCGAAGCTGGGCAGCCATCGCAACTGCACGCCGAAGAACAGGATCAGCAGGATGCCGATGAGGAAGGTGGGCAGCGAGATCCCGGCCAGCGAGATCGCCATGAAGGTCTTGGACAGCACGCCGTGGCGCTTGAGCGCGGTGTAGATGCCCATGGGGATGCCGAGCGCCAGCGCCATCACGGCGGAGACGAACGACAGCTCCAGCGTGGCCGGCAGGCGTTCTTCGAGCAGTTCGCTGACCGGCCGGCGATGGCGATAGGAAATGCCGAAGTCGCCGCGCACCGCGTTGGCGACGAAATGCGCGTACTGCACCACGAAGGGATCGTTCAGGCCCAACTGTTCACGCAACTGTTCGCGCTGCTCGGGCGTGGTGTCCTGCCCCACCATGCTGGCGATCGGATCGCCGACATAGCGGAACATGGAGAACGCGATCAGCGCCACCGTCAACATCACCAGCACCGACTGGATCAGCCGCTGCGCAATAAAGGAAAGCATGGTTTGATGCCCTCTTGGTCGGATAACGCCGGGCCGCGCGTTGCCGGTCGCGGCAAGCGGGGCTGGGCCGGGCGCGCCCGGACGGCTGGCGCCGTCGCGGGGGTCGCATCAACACGGCGCCGCGCACGCCCTGCGGCGTGGCGCGGCGCCCGGGGACTACGGCAGGACCACGTCGCGCAGGTCGAGCACGTCGTCGGCGCGCTGGATGACCTTGATGTTGTCCTTCACGCCCCATGACATCGGCTGCTGGTGCAGCGGCAGATAGCCGAAGTCGCTGCGCACGATGCCGAAGGCTTCCTTGATCATCGCGTTGCGCTTGGCCTGGTCGGTCTCGACGCCGATCTTGGCGGTGAGCTCGTCGACCTTCTTGTTGCAGTAGCCGCCCAGGTTGAACTGGCCCGCCGCCGTCTTGGCGTCGCGGCACGCGGCCAGGTTCAGCAGCGTGTTGTGCGCGTCCGTCGAGCTGGGCGTCCATCCGAGCATGTACATGCTGGTCTGGTTGCCGGCCTGCAGCAGGATCTTGCCGAAGTACTTGGACTTGGTCTGCGCCAGCAGGTTGATCTTGATGCCGACGCGCGCCAGCATGCCGGCCACCGCCTGGCAGACCTTCTCGTCATTGACGTAGCGGTCGTTGGGGCAGTCCATGGTGACGGTGAAGCCCTTCGGATAACCGGCCTCGGCCAGCAGCTTCTTGGCGCGCTCCGGATCCGGCTTGTAGGGCGCGCCGAACGATTCGTCGTAGCCGTTGATGGCAGTGGCGATCAGCGAACCCAGCGGCTTGGCCGCGTTGCGCATGATCTTCTCGTTGATGGCCTTGGTGTCCACGGCCAGCACCACCGCTTCGCGCACCTTGGGATCCTTGAAGGGGTTCTTGCCCTTCACGTCCGAGAACAGCAGTTCGTCGCGGTCCTGGTCCATGCCGATGAAGATGGCCCGGGCCTCGGGCGCGGTCAGCGGCTTGACGCCCTTGGCGTCTTCCAGGCGCTTCCAGTCCTGCACCGGCACCGGCTGCACCAGGTCCATCTCGCCCGAGATCAGCGCTGCCACGCGCGTGGCCTCCTGCGTGATCGGCTGGAAGATGACCTCGTCGACGTTGGTCTTGATGTCCTTGTTCCAGTAGCCGTCGTAGCGCTTGAGCACGGTCTTTACGTCCGGCTGGCGCGACACCAGCATGAACGGGCCGGTGCCGTTGGCGTTGAGATTGGCGTAGTTGCCCTGGTTGTCGCCCTTGACGTTGGTGGCCTCGGTGGTCTTGTTCTTCTCCGACCACGTCTTGCTCATGATGTAGAGGAACACCCATTCGCGCGGCAGGATCGGGTTGGGCGTGGGGGTGGTGACCTCGATGGTGTAGTCGTCGATCTTCTTGATGTCGGAGGCCTTGGCGCCGTAGCCCTTCATGTCGGAGCCCGGCGTCAGGCTGCGCTTCCAGGAGAAGATCACGTCATCGGCGGTGAACGGCGAGCCGTCGTGGAACTTCACGCCCTTGCGCAGCTTGAAGACCCATTTGGTGGGCTCCGGGTTTTCCCAGCTCTCGGCCAGCAGCGGCGTCAGTTTCAGGTTGCCGTCATAACCGGCCAGCGTTTCGTAGATGTTGCCCTGGAAGCCCAGCGTGAACGTCTCGTTCAACGCCATCGGGTCCATCGACGTGGCGTCGCCTTGATAAGACCAGTGGAAAGTCTTGGCGGCCGCGCCGGCGCTGAACGCCAACGAGGCCGTCAGTGCAGCCGCCAGCGCCGCTTGTTTCAGGTGGGGGAAAGTACGCATAGCCCTCATGCTCCGTAATGCGCGGATAGCGCGACAGAAGTGATAGGGCCCTGGCCCCACGGGGAGCCGGGGCATGGCGTTGCTGCTACGAGGAAAGGCGGTTCACGGTAGATCCAACCCCTTGTGATTGTCATGGCGGGATGGACCGCACCGATGCAGAACGAATCTTATAGATCGATTCGTTTAAGCGTCAATCGGTTTGGGTTGGGGTTAGTACTTGCTTGCTTTCGCCAATTCGCGCACCACCTGCTTGCGTCGCTCGCTGTCTTCGTGGCCGGGCGCCAGCGCCGACCATTCGGGGCGACTGCGGGCTTCCTTGAGCGCCTCGGGCAAGGGACCGCTGCGCAGCGCCTCGTTATCAGGCCGTTCCAGCCGCAGCGGCGAGCGGGCCGCATGGCCGCGGCGCTCGAGCGCGTCGATCAACTGCCGCTGGCGCAACGCCAGCAGGCGCAGCACCGCGTCGTCGACGCTGATCTCGCGCCAGCCGCGCAGTTTGCCGGCGACGCGCTTGCCGAGCTTTTCCACGCCCTGCCACAGGCCGCCGGCGGCGGCGCCGATCAACATGCCGGTGCCCAGGCTCAAGCCTGCGCTGAGCAGGTCCACCGCGGCGCCGGCCATGGCGCCCGCGGCTGCGCCCATGCCGACCTGCACGCCCATGTCCTTGAGCGCCTGCGGGTGGAACAGGTCCATGCCCCAGCGTTCACCCTGCAGGGGCAGCGCGTCGTCATCGAAATCGGATGAACGGAAGTTGTAGAGCGCCAACAAGGCGCTGACGCAGGCCTGTTCGCGTTGCCGCACCTGCTGGCGCAGTTGCTGCGCGGTCGCGGCCAGCGCCGCTTCGTCGCTGGCGCTGGTCAGGCGCAGCGCGGCGACGTCGACCAGCAGATCGGCCAGCAGTTCGCACGCCGCCTCATGACGCTCGCGGCGCTGGCGCGCCAGGCTGTCGGCCAGTTGCGCCAGGGTGTCGGCATGGCGGTCCAGCAGCACGCCGAGCTTGGCGTATAGCTGCTGTTCGCCATCGAGCGGCGGTGCGACGGTGTCGAACTCGACCGCCGCGTGCAGCCCGAGCCTGGCCAACGCGTCGCGCCATTCGCCGGCGCGGTGCGCGGGCGCATTGACGAAGTTCAGCACTGGCAGCAAGGGGCGGCCGCAGGCGGCCAGGATGGCCAGTTCGTCGCGATGCTTGCCGAGCACGGGGTCGCGCGCGTCGACCACGTACAGCGCGGCGTCGCAGTCCAGCATTTTCTTGAGCACGCGCGCTTCCTGCTCGTAGCGGCCGTGCGCTTCCGGGGTGTCGAGAAAGCGCTGGATGCGCGCCGGTCCGTCGAGCCTTTCGCCAGGCTGGGCGAGGCGTTCCAGATACTCCAGCAAGGCGATGCTGTCTTCCATGCCCGGCGTGTCGAACCATTCCAGCACCGGACGGCCGTCCAGCCGCAGGCGCGCGCCCTCGACGTGCCGCGTGGTGCCGGGCTGGTCGGCCACTTCGCCGAAAGTGGTGTCGCGCGTCAGCGTGCGCAGCAGGGAGGTCTTGCCGGTGTTGGTGTGGCCGACCACGGCGATGCTGATGAGCGGCTCACGCATCGCCGTGCTCCAGCCAGTCCAGCGGCGCGCCGCCGGCGCTGATGATGGCGCCAGCCTCCAGGCCCAGGGCCGCCAGGCGCTCGCGCCAGATGGGTTCGCGCGTGTCGGCGGCGGCGGGCGCGCGCAGCCAGACGCGGGTCTGGCCAGCGTGCGCGGCCAGTTCGGCGATCAGCGCCAGCGTGCCGCGGTCGGGCGTCTGGCGCGCGTCGCAGGCGATCAGCAGGCGCGAGGCGCCGGCTTGCGACAGCGCGTCGAGCAGCCGATTGCGCTGCTCGCGGGTATCGAGATTGCCGGCCATGCGGATGGCGTCGGGCAGGCCGGCGGGCGGCCAGTCCAGATCCGTCGGCAGCTCCAGCCCCAGCAGCACGGGCTGGCCGCCCATGCTCGCCGGGACGGCAGACTCGACGCGGGGCTGATGCAGCGGATCGACCGGGCGGTCGATGCCGGTGGATTGGGCCGGCGGCTCCAGCCGGTCGCGCAGCGCCGCGTAGCCGGCCAGCGCGGGATCGATGCGCAGGCCGCGCAAGGCGCGCCGGGCGACGGCGACGCATGCCAGCCACGCCACCAGGCGCGGCAGGATGCCGTAGGTCACCAGCACGCCGATCAGCCACCACGACCACTGCACCTGCGCGTCGGCCGCCAGCGCCTGGACGCCGTCGCTGGCGCGCACCATGGCGGCGTCGGGCAGCGGAAAACCCAGATGCGCCGGCAGCCAGCCCGCCACCTGGGTCAGCCAGACGAAGGTGTCCGGCGCGAGCAGCGTGGTCGCCCAGATGAAGCGGTAGCTGGCGGTGGTCAACAGCGCCAGCAAGGTCGCCAGCGCCGCGCTCAGGCCGGCCAGCCACAGCCCGTGGCTGACGGCGCCGAACAGCGCGCGCAGCGCGCCCGCGCGGGCCAGCAGATTGAGCAGGGCCTGCGGCACCAGCGCGCTGTCCGGGCCGCGCGCCAGCTTGCGGGTGGCCCACAGCCAGAGGCGCCCCAGCGGGGTCATCGAGGCGGGCGTCAGCAGGAAGCTGGCCAGCCACAGCAGGAAAGTGAGCGCGTGCAGGCCAAGCAAGGCGCCCAGCGCCCACAGCACATTGACGGGACGGGCGCCGTCGCCCAGCGCGCCGGCGGCCACGCCCGCGCCCGACAGCAGCGCCAGCAGCAGCAACACCGCCAGCACGGCCCAGGCGCTGCGGCGCCAGCCGTCCACCAGCGGCGCCAGGCCTTCGCGTCGCGCCAGGTGTTGCGCGCGGGCCAGGATGCGGTCTGGCAGGTCGGCGTCCAACTGGCGCACCCGCCACACCACGGCGGCGTCTTCCAGCGGCCCCCAGTGCGCTTCGCGCAGCCGGACCAGCTCGGCCAGCCAATGCGCGTGCAGCGGCGAGGGGCGGGAGGCGTCGGGGACAGCGGAAACGTCGCGGGAAGTCGGCGATGGCATCGCGGGCGGGGCAGGCGATCAAGGCCGCGAAGGGCGGTGCGCCATTGTAGACCGGGCGCGCCGGCGGGGTCGGCGGTTCAGTGGCCGCGGCGGGCGGCGCGGTACTGGCCCGGCGTCACCCCGACCGCGTCGCGGAAGACGCGCGACAGGTGGCTGGCGTTGCCGAACCCGGCGGCCTGCGCGATGCCCGCCAGGTCGCCCTTGCCGGCGGCCAGCAGGCCGCGCGCATGCGCCAGGCGGCGGGCGCGCACCCAGGCGTGCGGCGGTTCGCCGAACGAGGCGTGGAACATGCGCGCGAAGTGATAGGTGGACAACGCGGCCACGCCGGCCAACTGGTCCAGCGTCAAGGGCTCGGCGAGATGCGCGTCGACATAGTCCATGACACGCCGGCGCACCGCGGGCGCCAGGCCGCCGCGCGCTGGCGGCGCGACCTTGCGCGACACACCCTGCAGCAGCAGGTGATGCAGCACGGTCTCGGCCGCGCTGCTGGCGGCCAGACGGTCGGCGGGCGCGCGCCAGTCGGTGTCGAGCAGGGCCCGGCAGACGTCGGTCAGCGAGTCGTCGTGGATATAGGTGCGGTCGCGCAGTTCGAGCGAGCGCGGCTCGCAATCGAGCCGCATCACCGCCTCGCGCGCCAGCCGCTCCGGCGCGATGTACAGATGCAGGAAGTGCACCGTGTCGTTCATGCACCAGCGGGAATAGTGCTCGGCCGGCAGCACGCAGAACTTGCCGGCGCCGCCATGCAGCGGGTTGCCCACGCGGAAGGATTTCTCGCCGCCATGCAGGTACAGCGACAGCGTGTGATGCCCGGGCATGTCGTAGCCAAGCGTCTCATGGGCGCTGCGGCTCCATTGCGAGATGGCGATGCCCTCGCCCAGCGAGGCCGCGCGCGCCAGCGTCGCGGTGGACGCGGACAGCGTGCGGAAAACGGAGAAGTCGGACGGAGCCGATGCGATGGTGCCCATGGAATCGAAATGCTACTGCGATCCTTGCGCGCGTGGATCGCGCGGAGCAAGAAAAAACCGCAAGAACCGGCAATTTTCGTGGCCCGCGCGGGCGCAGACTGCGCGACAGGGCGACGCATTTTCGCGCGCCCGGATTCCATGTCTCTTTTCGCCCTGTCGAGCGTCCGAAAGTGAATCTCTTCCTGTATTTCCTGACCGTCATCATCTGGGGCACCACCTGGATTGCCATCAAACTGCAGTTGGGCGTGGTGCCCATTCCCATGTCCATTTTCTACCGCTTCGCGCTGGCCGGGCTGGTGCTGTTCGCCGCCCTGCTGCTGACGCGCAAACTGCAGCGCATGGACCGACGCGGGCACCTGTTGTGCCTGGGTCAGGGGCTGTGCCTGTTCTGCCTGAACTTCCTCTGTTTCTACACCGCTACGCAGTGGATTCCCAGCGGCCTGGTGTCGGTGGTGTTCTCGGCCGCGACGCTGTGGAACGCGCTCAACGCGCGGCTTTGGTTCGGCACCCGCATCGCGCCGCGCGTGATGGTCGCCGGCGTGGTGGGATTCAGCGGGCTGGTGTTGCTGTTCTGGCCCGAACTGGCGGGCCAGCAGGCCAGCCACGAGACCCTGCTGGGCCTGGGCTTCGCGCTGCTCGGCACGTTCTGCTTCTCGACCGGCAACATGCTGTCGTCGCTGCAACAGCGCGCGGGCCTGCGGCCGCTCACCGGCAACGCCTACAGCATGCTGTACGGCGCGGCGGTGCTGCTGGCCGGCTGCCTGGCCGCGGGCGTGCCGTTCCGCTTCGACACCTCCACGGCCTATGTTGGCGCGCTGGTGTACCTGGCGATTCCGGGGTCCGTGATCGGTTTTACCGCCTACCTGACGCTGGTCGGTCGCATGGGGCCGGCGCGCGCGGCGTACTGCACCGTGCTGTTCCCCGTGGTGGCCTTGAGCGTGTCGACCTTTGCCGAGGGCTATCAGTGGACCCCTGCCGCGTTGCTGGGTCTGGCGCTGGTGATGTTCGGCAATCTGCTGGTTTTCACCAAGTGGTCGCCGTTCGCACGCCGTATCGCGGTGTAGGGCGATGGCGCCGCGGTGTGCATCGGCGCCGGGCGACGAGCGCTAGCCCTGGCGCGCCAGCATGCGCAGCGCGTCGAGCAGGCGGTCGATCTCGTCGTCGCGCGTCAGGTAGCTGACCGAGGCGCGCGCGATCTGCGTCAGCCCGCGCGCGTTCATGTCCAGCGGCGTGTACGGCACGCCGTTGCTGCCGATAATGATGCCCTGCGCCGCCAGGGCCCGCTGCACCGCGGTGGCTTCGTGCCCGGCAAGGTTGAACGACACCAGGCCCGAGCGCTCGCGGCCCTGGTCCAGGACCTCGATGCCGGCAATCGCGGCCAGTTCCGCCCGCAGGGCCTGGGCGACCGTGTCGATACGGTCGCGGATCGCTTCCAGGCCGATATCGAGCGCCTCGCGCAGCGCATTGGCCTGGCCGCAGCGCAGCGCCAGCGAGGCCTCGGCGGATTCGAAGCGCGCCGCGTCGGCGCGCACTTGCGGCTGGCCGTCGGCACCCAGCGGCGCCGAATAGGTGTCGACGAACGCCGGCGTCAGCCGTGGCAGGAAATCGCGCCGCACGTACAGCAGGCCGGTGCCGCGCGGGCCCCGCAGGGCCTTGCGACCGGCGCCGCTCAGCACGTCGCAGCCGACCTCGGCCACGTCCACCGGCAATTGCCCAACGGCCTGCGCCGCATCGATGAAATACGGCACGCCGGCGGCGCGCGCCACGCGGCCGACGGCGGCGGCCGGGTTGATCAGGCCGCCGTTGGCGGGCAGCCAGGTCAACGCGATCAGCCGCACCCGTTCGTCCAGCATGGCTTGCAGCGCGACCGGATCGACGCAACCGCTGTCGTCCGACGGGATGGTCTCGATCGAGGCGCCGGCGCGTTGCGCCGTCAGCCGCATGGCGGAGAGATTGCCGCCCCATTCGTGGCGTCCGACCAGGATGCGGTCGCCCGCGCGCCACGGGCCCAGCGCGGCGAAGGCCGCGCCCCAGCCGGGGGAATTGCCGCCGGTCAGGGCAATCTCGTCGGGCTGGGCGTTGAGCAGGCGCGCCGCCAGTTGGCGCGCCTGTTCGGTCGTTGCGCGCGCGGCCACGCCCGCCTCCATCGGCCCTTGCTCGGCTTCGCGCCGCAGGTGGGCCTGGATGGCGTCCAGGGTGGCGGCGGACGGCAGCGAGGCGCCGGCATGGTTGAAATGGACGGTGGTGCGCGTGCCGGGCGTGGCGGCGCGCAACGCTTCCAGGGCGGCGGGGGTCAGGGCGGCGGACATGGCAATTCCAGGAAAATCGCGCCGGGCGGCGGCCCGGCGTCGGGACATCAGGCGGGGGTGAGCGCGATGACCGCTTCCACTTCCACCGCCACGCCTTGCGGCAACGAGGCCACGCCGACCGCGCTGCGCGCGTGGCGGCCGGCGTCGCCGAACACTTCGACCATCAGGTCCGAGGCACCGTTGGCCACCGCGCTCTGGCGGTTGAAGTCCGGCGTGCTGGCGACGAATACGCCCAGGCGCACCACGCGCGCCACGCGATCGAGCCGATCGTCGGTGGCGGCGGCGATCTGCGCCAGGATGCCCAGCGCCGACAGGCGCGCGGCGGCGACCCCGTCGGCTTCGGAAATCTGGTTGCCCAACTGGCCCAGGAACGTCGCCTTGCCAGCGGCGCGCGAGATCTGGCCCGAGATGTACAGCAGGTTGCCCTCTTGCACGAAGGGGACGTAATTGGCGGCGGGCGCGGCCGCGGGGTCCAGCGCAAGGCCGAGTTCGGCCACGCGGCCGGAGATCGTACGGGTCATGGAGTCACCTGTGAAACGGAAAAGAAAGGGTGATCTCCATGCTATCGATGCGCGTCGCGCCTGACCAATCAATTATTGCGAGCGACGTATGAGTAAAAGTAATGCGTCAGCCTTGCGCCGCGGCCCGCATCAGCCACGCCAGGAACGCCTGGGCGGCGGCATCGGTCTTGCCGCGCGGACTCACGAACCACCAGCCGATACGCGGATCTTCCAGGGTGGTGCCCGGCAGGGCCTCGACCAGGGCGCCGCTGGCCAGTTGCGCGGCGATCATGCGGTGGCGGCCCATGGCCAGGCCCTGCCCCGCCAGCGCGGCTTCGACCACGATGTTGTAGTCGTGCAGGTGCACGGTCTGGGCGCGGCCGAGATCCAGGCCATGATGGCGCGACCACGTGTCCCACTCGAACGGATGCCGGGTATGCGAGACCAGCAGGGAATGGCGCAGCAGGTCCGCCGGCGTGCGCGGACGCCGCCGGCCCGCCAGCAGCGCGGGCGCGCACACCACGGACAGCCGCTCCGCCATGATGCGGCGCGCCCGCACGCCGGGCCACGTGCCGCGGCCGTAGCGAATGGCCACGTCGACCTCGCCGCCCGCCACGTCGGCCAGGCCGATGTCGGGCAGCAGTTGCAGGTCGATGTCCGGATGCGCCGCGGCGAAGTCCGGCAGCCGCGGCGCCAGCCATCGCGTGGCGAACGATGCCAGCAGGCCGACGCGCAGCGCGCGGCGCGCGGGGGCCGGCGCGCGGATGGCGTCGGTGCCCTGGCGCAGCAGCGTGAACGCGGCGTGGACCTGCTCGTAATAAGCCTGCCCGGCCGGGGTCAGCGCCACGGCACGGGTGCGGCGCTCGAACAGCGCCACGCCCAGTTCCGCCTCCAGCCGCTGGATATGGTGGCTGATGGCGCTCTGGGTGACGAACAGCTCTTCGCCCGCCAGGCTGAAGCTCAGGCGCCGGGCGGCGGCCTCGAAGGCGCGCAGCGAGACCAGGGCGGGCAGGGATCGATTGGATCGCATGGGGCAGGCGGTGGCGGAAGGACCGGCTTGGGGGAGTATCCGGCGGGCGCCCCATTCTCGCAAATCAGGAGTGGGCAGGGAATCGGGCCAGGTCGGCCGCGTTGATCGGCTTGCTGCGCTGCACTTCATGCCGCACGATCCGCAGCGCCTGGCGCTGCGCCTGCTCGTCCGCCGGGACGTCCCAGGTGCTTGCCGACAGCGCCGAGGCCGGATCGAGCAGCCGGAAAGTGAGATCCATCAGCAGATACGCGGCCGTGGCCTGGGTGTCCAGCGGCGTCTGCGCGGGCCAGCCCGTCAGGTCGCCGGTTTCACAGATCCACAGGATCACATTGACGGCCTCGGCCTGGTGCCGCTTCATGACCGCGATGTCCGGCAGCGGGGCCGAGGCGCCGGGCACGATCCAGGGATTTTTCTGCAGCAGCCCGAACACGAGTTCAAAGGCGGTCTTTGCGTCGACGGATTTCGTTGGGGAAGGCATGGGGAGAGCGGCTGGTACCCGGGCATCACGGTTGACTCGACGCCAATCGTAGAACCATTTCACCCCGCATTCGGGCCCGGACCGCTCGATTGAGGCGGAACACCGTCCGACTTTGGCGGCGTGCCGCGGGCGTTCGCCCATGCAAAAGGCCCGCAACACGTTGCGGGCCCTTCAGTACTGCATTCTTTGGCTCCCCGAGCTGGGCTCGAACCAGCGACCTGCGGATTAACAGTCCGTCGCTCTACCGACTGAGCTATCGGGGAACAGGTAGAGGGGGCGAATTATGCACAAATTTCGCGGGGAATGCAAAACGGCCCGGATGACTGGAGGGGTTATGACGCTTCGGCGCCAGGGCGATCCCTTATCATGGCAACCAGAAGGTTCGCGACCTCTCACGTTTTTTCTGGGTTTCACACATGTCTTCGTTCGACATCCAATTGTTGCTCACCGCCCTGGTGAGCGTCCTGGTGCTGGTCGCACTCATCGTCTCGCGCATCCGCATGCACCCGCTGCTGGCGCTGCTGATCGTGTCCATCGGCGTCGGCTTCGCCACCGGCATGGAGCCGACCGCCATCGTCAAGAACCTGACCGACGGCGCCGGCAAGACCCTGGGCGCGGTGGGCGTGGTGATCGCGCTGGGCGCCATGCTCGGCAAGATCCTGGCGGACTCGGGCACCACCGAGCGCCTGGCCAATGCGATCCTGAACCGCACCTCGCCGCGCATGATTCCGTGGACCATGACGCTGGTGGCATTCATCATCGGCATCCCGATGTTCTTCGAGGTGGGCCTGGTGGTGATGCTGCCGCTGATCTTCAGCGTGGCGCGCAAGCTGGAAGGCCAGGAACGCTTCAAGGGCTCGGCCTATGTGTACGTGGGCGTGCCCGTGATCTCGGCCCTGGCCGCCATGCACGGCATGGTGCCGCCGCATCCCGGCCCGCTGACGGCTATCGCCAGTCTCAAGACCACGGTCGGCCCGACCATGATCTACGGCTTTCTCGCCGCCCTGCCCGCCATGATCCTGGGCGGTCCGCTGTACGGCGCCTTCATCGCGCCGCGCATGACGACCCGCCCGGACGAAGCCCTGCTCGAGCAATTCACCGCCGTCCGCCAGGCCGATGCCGGCCATTCGGTGCCGGGCGTGGGCCTGGGCGTGCTGGCGGCCCTGCTGCCCGCGTTGCTGATGCTGCTGCACGCGGTGGCCGAGATGCTGCTGCCCAAGACCTCGCCCCTGATGCACGTGGCGGCCTTCCTGGGCAATCCGCTGGTCGCCATGTTGCTGGGCGTGCTGTTCGCAGCCGTGGCGCTGGTGCTGGCGCGCGGCGGCGACGCCGAGAAGTTGCGCGACGGGCTCGGCAAGAGCCTCAAGCCGATCGCCGGCATCATGCTGATCATCGCCGGCGGCGGGGCGTTCCAGCAGGTGCTGACCAGCGCCAAGGTCGGCGACGCCATCGTCCACCTGACCCACCAGTTCGCGTTTCCGCCGCTGGTGCTGGGCTGGCTGATCGCCATGCTGCTGTCGGTGTCCACCGGCTCGGCCACCGTCGGCATCGTCGGCGCCGCCGGCCTGCTGGCGCCGCTGGCCGGCGCCGATCCCTCGCTGAACCTGCCGCTGCTGGCGCTGTCGATCGGCTGCGGCTCGCTGTTCTTCAACTATGCCAATCACGCCGGCTTCTGGATGGTGAAGGAATCATTCGGCATGACCATGGGCGAGGCCACCAAGACGATCTCGGTGGTGCAGTCCATCGTGTCGGTGGCCGGCCTGGTGATGGTGCTGCTGTTCAACATGCTGCCGGCGCTGGGGTGAGCCGCGGCACGGGCCGGCCGGAATGCGGCCGCTGCCTGCGTGCAAGGAATCGAAAAAAACGGCCGAATGGCCGTTTTTTTTGTCGGCTGCACGCCGGAACTCAATCAGACAACGCGCAAGCGCGGCTCGCCGTGGCGATCAGACAGGTCGCGTAGACCCGCAGGAGCTGGCGCAGGTGTCGGATTCCATGGGCATCATGGGTGCACCGTATGGGGAGTTGCCGTCTCGGCGTTCTAGACGATATCGCCCCGGTAGACGAGGTGGATCTTGTTGCCGTCGGGGTCGCGCAGGTAGGCGCCATAGTAGCCGTTGCCATAGTGGGGGCGCGGGCCCGGAGCCCCCTCGTCCACACCTCCCGCGGCAAGCCCGAGGGCATGAGCGTGCCTCACCGCCTGCTCGTCGGGCGCGAGGAACGCCACCATGCTGCCATTACCCGCGGAGCAGGGCTTTCCATCAAACGGCGCGTAGGCGTAGAACCGAGGCAGCGTGGCGCCGGGAACCACCCAGCAGAGCGCTGCCGGCCCGCCGTCGGGTGTGACCTGCCGTTGGCGCAGGCCAAGCGGTGCGAGGATCGCATCGTAGAAAACCGAGGCGCGGGCCAGATCGCTGACGCCGACCGTGATGTGACTGAACATGGATCCGCATTTCCCAAATCAAGTGCTTCACAGGCAAGCGATCCTCGCTGCCATGGACTGTCGTGTTACCGCGGCGTTCGGGGCCTGTGCGAGGGACCAAGACAAGTATAGCCACGCCAGACTGGCCGGATGGCCGGACTTCATCGAATCGATCATTTACCGGTGGCACGGCACGCGGCGAAATCGCGTGATTGATTGGCGAACTGGGACGTTCGGCCTGACCTTGTGCGCTGAGGGAGGATCCCGGGGGATGCTGATGGTGCCGGTGAAAGGAATCGAACCCTCGACCTTCTCATTACAAGTGAGCTGCTCTACCAACTGAGCTACACCGGCGTGGCGCGCGCGGGCCGCGCGCAGGGACTGCATTGTAATGAAAAAAGGAGATTCTTTCCGGCGTGCATGCGGGTCATTCCGGGCGCACGCCCGTCGCGCAGCGGCGCCTGGCTTCCCAGCCGCCCAGGCGCTCGGCGCGCAGGGCGCGCCAGAATTCATCCGAGCAGAAGTAGCCGCTGATGCCGCTGTGCGGATACGACGGCCGGACGCCGAATTGCCGCGGCAGGCGCCAGAAGCAGCGGTCCTGGATGGCGCCGCGGTCCAGCACCAGCGGCGTGCCCTTCAGGAACGAGAAGCAGCCGCCGGCTTCGTAGCCCGCCCGGCCCATGCCTTTGGAGAACTCGGTCTTCTCGATGATGACGGCGTCCACGCGCGGCGGGCACAGCAGCAGGTGGTAGGTGCGGAACGGCCGGCTCTTGCGGCCCACGATCATGGTCTCGGCCTCGACCGGCAGGAAGCGGTGCGTGTCGGGTTCGAGCGTTTCCATGAGTTCGCGCACCCGGGCATTGACCAGGAATGGCCCGCCGTCCCATCCGACGATCGCGGGGACGCGGCCGGTGCCGCGCAAGGTCAGTCGGATCTGACGCGGGATGCGGGCGAGATCGTCGTCCGACAGGCTATCGAACAGGCACAGCTTGGCAACCAGTTGGCGGTCTATCTGCGGCATGAACTGGGTCGATACGCCGCCGGCGGGCGTCATTCCGATCAGGTACGGCATGGGCGGTGCATCACTCCTGGAAAGCCGGGGAGCGGCGCGTGCCGCAGCGGACCCGGTTCAAGCGTATGAGACGGGATTTTTCCTGGATATGCAAATGATACGCACTCTTATCCCGTGCTTCAGAAGATCGCCATGCAATCGGGCGTCACATTGGCGGCGGCCAGACGTGACCGCGCCGCCCGGGCCTGGGGCCGGGGCGGCGCGGGGGACCTGCCGGATTACTTGACGATCGTCAGGTGCGGACGCTTGGGCTCGTCGTCGCCGCCGTCATCGCCGGGGGCGGCATCCGCCTCGGCTTCGGACGGGACGGTCTCGGAGGCGTTCTGCGCGCCCGGGGCCGGCGGTTCGTAGGGCTGCACTTCGAAGCCCATGCCGGCGCCGGTTTCGCGCGCATAGATGGCGCTGACGGCGCCCACCGGCACGTAGACGTTTTCGGTCACGCCGCTGAAGCGGGCCTGGAATTCGATGAATTCGTTGCCCAGCACCAGGCGGTTGGTGGCCAGCGTGCCCACGTTCAGGGTGATCTGGCCGTCGCGCACGTGGGCGACGGGCACCATGGTGTGCTCGTCGACCTGCACGGTGATGTACGGCGTGTAGCCGTTATCGGTGCACCATTCGTGCAGCGCGCGGATCAGATACGGTTTGGTCGAAGTTTCACCCATCACGCAACAACCTTAGCGACGCATCACTTTTTCCGAAGGCGTCAGCGCTTCGATGTAGGCCGGGCGCGAGAAGATGCGCTCGGCGTACTTTTGCAGCGGAGCCGCGTTCTTGGGCAGCTCGATGCCGTAGTGGTCCAGGCGCCACAGCAGCGGGGCCACGGCCACGTCGAGCATCGAGAATTCCTCGCCCAGCATGTACTTGTTCTTGAGCAGCATCGGGGCCAGTTGGGCCAGGCGGTCGCGGATGTTCTGGCGGGCGTTGGCCAGCTTCTTCTCGTCGGGCTTGGCGCTGCGGTCTTCCAGCGTCGAGACGTGGACGAACAGCTCTTTCTCGAAGTTGTACAGGAACAGGCGGGTGCGCGCGCGCATGACCGGATCGGCCGGCATGAGCTGCGGGTGCGGGAAGCGCTCGTCGATGTACTCGTTGATGATGTTCGACTCGTACAGGACCAGGTCGCGCTCGACCAGAATGGGCACTTGACCGTACGGATTCATCACCGAGATGTCTTCGGGCTTGTTGTACAGGTCGATGTCGCGGATCTCGAAATCCATGCCCTTTTCGAACAACACGAAGCGGCAGCGTTGCGAAAACGGACACGTGGTTCCGGAATAGAGCACCATCATGGCGAAAAATCCTTTATGAAAAACGAAAGGCCAGCGCCCTAATCTAGCAGGCGCTGGCCCCGATTGCCAGGCGGGGGGTAGGCATACAGCCCTAACCCGCCATTATCCACCCTGGCGAAAATGGGGGCGGATAAGCCTGGCGGGGCGTTGCGGTTAGCGCACGTGTTTCCAGTAAGAGGCGTTCAGGCGCCACATCACCAGGAAGAACAAGAGCAGGAACAACATGACACCGACGCCCAACTGGACGCGGAAAGTCTGGACGGGCTCGGCCATCCAGGACATGAACGCGGTCAGGTCGGCGACGTCGTTGTCGTATGTTGCGGTTTGGGCCGGGTTGGCGGCCTTGAATTTGGCCTCGAAGGTGGCATGGCCGTGGTAGCTGGCTACCGGCTCGGCCTTGACCGTGGCAAAACCTTGCGCATCGTACACCGTCGTGACCCGTTCCCACGACTTCGGCGCGCCGTCCTTGCCTTCGACCTCGTGCATCGCCACCGTGGTCAGCTCGCGCGGACCCTGCCGTTCCCACAGCGCGTGCGGCATGCCGACGGCCGGGAACACCAGGTTGTTCCAGCCCGTGGCACGCGAGGTGTCGCGGTAGAACGTGCGCAGGTAGGTGTAGATGTAGTCGGAACCCGAGGGGCCGGCGTTGACGGATTTGGCGCGCGCGATCACGGACAGGTCCGGGGGCGTGGTGCCAAACCACTTCTTGGCGTCCTTGGGCGTCATGGCGACATTCATCATGTCGCCGACCTTCTCGCCGGTGAACAGCAGGCTTTCCTTGATTTGCTGGTCGGTCAGGCCAATGTCCTTGAGCTTGTTGTAGCGCATCGACGATGCGCTGTGACAGTTCAGGCAGTAGTTGACGAACAGCTTGGCGCCGTTTTGCAGCGACGCCATGTCGTTGACGCGGTAAGGCGCCTTGTCCAGCGGATAGCCGCCCTCGGCGGCGAACGTGGCGGTACACGTGAGCATCATCAACGCCACGGCACCAATCAGCTTCTTGATCATGGTCAGTCCGTTATTTTCGTGGGGCTCAGTGGGCGTGGAACGTCACGCGGTCAGGCACTTTCTTGAAAGTGCCCAGGCGGCTCCAGACCGGCATCAGGAAGAAGAATGCCAGGTACAGCAGCGTGCCGATCTGCGACGTGATGTTCAACGGCGGACTGGGCGGCTGCGTACCGATGTAGCCGAGCACCAGGAAGTTGACCATGAAGATGCCGTAGATCCACTTGTGCCAGGTGGGGCGGTAGCGGATCGACTTGACCGGGGAATGGTCCAGCCACGGCAGGAAGAACAGGATGACCACGGTGCCGCCCATGGCGACCACGCCCCAGAACTTGGCGTCGATCACGCGCAGCAGCACGGCCACGACGATCAGGATGCCGGGCACCGCGATGCGCATGAAGCCCTTCAGGTTGCTCTTGACGAGCAGCGCGATGGCGCCCAGCACCGAAGCGCCGGCCAGCACCCACGTGAACTCGTCGGTGGTGGCGCGCAGCATCGAGTAGAACGGCGTGAAGTACCAGACCGGGGCGATGTGCGGCGGCGTCTTGAGCGAGTCGGCCGGGATGAAGTTGTTGAACTCCAGGAAGTACCCGCCCATTTCCGGCGCGAAGAACACGATGAAGGCGAACACCAGCAGGAAGCCCGCGACGCCGACCAGGTCGTGCACCGTGTAGAACGGATGGAACGGAATGCCATCTTTCGGGCGACCGTACTTGTCCTTCGGGCCTTCCTTGATCTCGATGCCGTCCGGGTTGTTCGAGCCGACTTCATGCAGCGCCACCAGGTGGGCCGCCACCAGGCCCACCAGCACCAGCGGAATGGCGATGACGTGGAAGGCGAAGAAGCGGTTCAGCGTGGCGTCGGAGACGACGTAGTCGCCGCGGATCCAGATCGACAGCTCGGGGCCGATGAACGGGATGGCCGCGAACAGGTTCACGATCACCTGTGCGCCCCAGTAGGACATCTGGCCCCACGGCAGGAGGTAGCCGAAGAATGCTTCGGCCATCAGACAGAGGAAGATCGCGACGCCGAAGATCCAGACCAGTTCACGCGGCTTGCGGTACGAGCCGTAGAGCAGGCCGCGCAGCATGTGCAGGTAGACGACGACGAAGAACATCGAGGCGCCGGTCGAGTGCATGTAGCGCACCAGCCAGCCCCACGGGACTTCGCGCATGATGTATTCGACGGATTGGAACGCGCGTTCGGCGTCCGGCTTGTAATGCATGACCAGGAAGATGCCGGTCACGATCTGCAGCACCAGCACCAACAGCGCCAGTGAGCCGAAGAAATACCAGAAGTTGAAGTTTTTCGGTGCGTAGTATTCGGACAGATGCGCTTTCCAGGTGGAGGTCACCGGGAAGCGCCGATCCAGCCAGCCCAACAGGCCTGTCGTCTCGACGGTTTTCTCGCCAGCCATGTAACGGCTCCTTCTCTAATACGTGGCGTATTTGTTTTACTTACGTAATTCGGGAAAAAAGCGCGACGCGAGCGTCAGGCCTTGTTGTCTTCATCGACGCCCACGATGATGCGGGAGTCGGTGAGATACTGGTACGGCGGGACTTCGAGATTATCGGGAGCGGGCTTGTTCTTGTAGACCCGGCCTGCCAGGTCGAACGTGGAGCCGTGGCACGGACAGAGGAATCCGCCTTGCCAGGAGGCGCCCATGCCGCCACCGCCGCCCGTTTCGAAGTGCGAGGTGGGCGAGCAGCCCAGATGAGTACAGATGCCAACACAGACGAAGATCTCGGGCTTGCGCGAGCGACCTTCGTTTTCTGCGTATTTGGGAGTGAAGCCGGGGCGTTTGGATTGAGGGTCCGCCAGGAGCGCGTCCTGGGTCTTGAGGCCGGCGATCTGTTCAGGAGACCGGTGGATGATCCAGACCGGCTTGCCACGCCATTCCACGGTTTTCATGGTGCCGACCGGGATATCGCCGATGTCGACTTCGACGGGGGCGCCGGCCGCGCGGGCTTTTTCAGAAGGGGAAAACGTGCTCACAAGCGGTATTGCCGTTGCGACACCTGCTACGCCACCCACAGCACAGGCGGTGGTTACCCAGAAACGTCGCGAAGGATCGGGCGGCAGATTTGGATCAACCGCACCGTCATCATCATGCACCAGCGTATCCTGACTCATCTTCCTATCCTTGTTGATGCGCCCGCTCTACGAGTAGCATCACTTCTGCGGCATCGGCTTCGCGGGAATATGTAACAACATAGCAACCGCGTATTATAGCGCCAGCCTACTGGTGGGCGTATCACGAAGGGAGTGCTTTTATGAGCAAAGCGACTGGTTTCGTCAAAGAATTCCGAGATTTCGCTGTCAAAGGCAATGCGGTTGATTTGGCGGTTGGTGTGATCATTGGGGCGGCTTTCGGCAGAATCGTCGACTCACTGGTCAAGGATATCGTCATGCCGCTGGTGAACTTCGTGCTTGGCGGATCCGTCGATTTTTCGAACAAGTTCCTGGTGCTGTCGATGCCGGCCGGTTACAACGGGCCGATGACGTATGCCGATCTGACCAAGGCGGGAGCCAACGTTTTCGCCTGGGGGAACTTCATCACGATCATTATCAATTTCGTGTTGCTGGCGTTTGTGATCTTCTGGATGGTGAAGGCGATCTACAAGGCGCGGACCAAGGCCGAGGAAGCGCCGGCGGCGCCTGCTGCGACGCCCGAGGATGTGGCGTTGTTGCGCGAGATTCGGGATTTGTTGAAGAAGCAGCCTTGAAGTGAATGGAAGAGCGCCCTGCGGGGCGCTTTTTTGTTGGTTCAGTGGTTGATTGCTTGCGGGGGGTGTGGGCTTCGTAGGCCGCCCGGCGCGGGCGGTCGCGGGCGGGGCGCGCCTGCGATTGCGGTCCGGAGCGTTCGCTCCGGACTGCCCCGAGCTCAACCTCGTTGCCGCCTGCCGGCGGCTGCCTTCGGTTTCCGCCGGGCGCATCTGACGGCGCGCCCCGCCCGCGACCACCCGCGCCGGGCTACCGGTTTCGAGGTTTCATGCGCTGCTGGACCGAGGCGGCATGGGAGGGGCTTGTGTTGCCCGCCAAAACCGGCTGCGCGGGCAGCCGGTTTTGGCATACGTGCTTCTGGGGAGTGGGAGGGTGTGCGCTGCGCGCTTGCGGTGAGTGTTATGGGTGGCCCGGCGGCGTTCAGACGCTGCGTGGCTGCGTGGCTGCGGGTGGGCGGGTACGCGCACGGATCAGCGTTGCGGCCATGCCCTTTCGTTGCCGTCACACCGGGTTGTCCAGGTCCACGAATTCCACCTTGATGCCGAAGCGTTCGGCCACTGCCTGGCCCAGGGCCTGGACGCCGTAGCGTTCGGTGGCGTGGTGGCCGGCGCCGAGGAAGGCGACGCCGGTTTCCTGGGCGAGGTGGAAGGTGGATTCGGAGGCTTCGCCGGTGATGTAGGCGGTGGCGCCGGCGTCGATGGCGTCGGCGAGCATGCCCTGGGCGCCGCCGGTGCACCAGGCGATGCGAGCGACGGGCTGGTCGGGGTTGCCGACGACCAGGGGTTGGCGGCCCAGGCGTTGCTGGATGCGGGCGGCGAGTTGGCCGACGGTGGCCACGTCGGGGGCGGTGCCGAGCCAGACCAGGTTGTCGGGGCCACAGGTGCGGGGGGCGCCGTCGTCGCGGCGTTTGGGTTCGAGGCCGAGGACGCGGGCCAACTGGGCGTTGTTGCCCAGGGTGGGATGGGCGTCCAGGGGCAGGTGGTAGGCGTAGAGGTTGAGGTCGTTCTTCAGCGCCAGCGCCATGCGGGTGCGGCGTGTGCCGATGATGCGGCGGTCCTCGTTGCGCCACATCCAGCCGTGGTGGACCAGCACCGCGTCGGCGCCGCGTTCCACGGCGATGCGCAACAGGGCTTCGCTGGCGGTGACACCGGTGATAATGTGTCCGACTTCGGATCGGCCTTCCACCTGCAGCCCGTTGGGGCAGTAGTCCTTGAAACGGGCGGCTTGCAGGGTGTCGTCCAGCCAGGCGGCCAGGACGTGGGAGTCCACTTTACTCATTGCTAGTCCTATCAGAAACATGCGCCGATATTGGCTGATCTTCGCTCAGGCCGTCACGGTCTGCCTGGGTATTCTATTCGTCGTCACCACCTTGCGGCCGGATCTGCTGCGGCTGGTCGGGCCGGACGCCGCGCCCGCGGCGACGCCGCAGCCGGTTGCCGCGACCGTGCGGCCGTTGGCGGGGGCGGTTTCCTACGCCGATGGCGTGGCGCGCGCGGCGCCCTCGGTGGTCAATGTCTACACCACCAAGCACGTCGATGTGCCGCTGGTGCCGCTGCCGGACGATCCGATCCTGCGCCAGTTGTTCGGCCAGGTGCCTGGCGTCAGCCGGCGCCAGGCCAGCACCAGCCTGGGCTCGGGCGTGGTGGTGAATCATGACGGGTACGTGCTGACCAATTATCACGTGGTGCAGGCGGCCGACGCCATCGAGGTGGCGCTGGCGGACGGGCGCAAGGATACGGCCAAGGTCGTGGGCGCCGATCCGGACACCGACCTGGCGGTGCTGAAGCTGGCCAGCCTGCGCAACCTGCCCGCGGCCACGCTGGCGCCGGACCGCGGCCTGCGGGTCGGCGACGTGGTGCTGGCCATCGGCAATCCGTTCGGCGTGGGGCAGACCACCACGCAGGGGATCGTGTCGGCGCTGGGCCGCAACGGACTGGGCCTGAATACCTACGAGAATTTCATCCAGACCGATGCCGCCATCAATCCGGGCAATTCGGGCGGCGCGCTGGTGGATGCGCAGGGCAACCTGGTGGGCATCAACACCGCGATCTATTCCGAGTCGGGCGGCTCGATGGGCATCGGCTTCGCCACGCCCATCGACATCGCCCGCAAAGTGATGGACGAGATCGTCAAGACCGGCGGCGTCAAGCGCGGCTGGCTGGGCGTGGAGCCGCAGGACCTGACGCCCGAGCTGGCGCGCGCGTTCCAGTTGGACCGCGATGCGCGCGGCGTGATCATCGCCGGCGTGCTGCGCGACGGCCCGGCCGCCAAGGGCGGCCTGCGGGTTGGCGACATCGTGCAGACGGTGAACGGCAAGCCGATGATGGATACGTCGGCGCTGCTGGCCGAGATCGCGCAACTGACGCCGGGACAGCGCGCGACGCTGGGCGTGTTGCGCGGCGGCAAGGTGGCCGAGCTGACGGTGATGGTGGGCACGCGGCCGGGGCTGCCGCGATAACGGGGCGGTCACCTGGCACGCCGGCGATGGCCGTGGATGGGCGGCGCAGGTGGCACGCTGGCCGCCGATGCCGCTACGGTCGGGCCTGAGGCTGTCGCGACGCGGGGGCGCGTCGCGGACGGCACGGGGCGTCGAGCACCAGGCGCACGACCTGCAGCACGCGCTTGCGCACGGCTTCGGGTTGATGCCGCAGCAGCGCGCAGATTTCGGCGCTGTAGGCGTCGGAGTGCGCGTCTTCCTGGGCCAGGGGCGCCGCGCCGGCCTGCGCCACCATGCCGTCGGCCAGCCAGGGGACCTGCGTGTCCAGCGCCCGCGCCAGCCGTTGCAGCGTGGCGCGGGTGGGCGCGTAGTGTTCATCGCGGGTGAGGATACGGTGGATGCAGGACTGCGGCACGCCGGAGATGCGGGCAAGCTGGTTCTGGCTTTTGATGCCGCGCCACCGCATCAGGGTGCGCAGGCGTAGGGCGAGCGACATGGCTGCAATGTAAGTTTGCAGTCGCCGCCGGACAAGCGGAAACAGTCCGTTTATGCAATGACAACGGGGCCCGCAAGGGGCCCCGTCAGGGTCGGCAGCGAGGGTTCAGTGGCGCTCGGTCAGCGAGCCGTCGTTCACGGCGTCGTCGGCGCCGGGCTTGGGCGTAACCATGCGCGCGCAGATCAGTCCCAGCTCGTACAGCAGGCACAGCGGCACCGCCAGCATGAACTGGCTGACCACGTCCGGCGGCGTCACCACCGCGGCGATGATGAAGGCGCCGACCACCACGTAGCCGCGCGCGCTCTTGAGCTTGGACAGCTCCACCACGCCCATGCGCACCAGCAGCACCACCGCCACCGGCACCTCGAAGGTGATGCCGAACGCCATGAACATGGTCATGACGAAGCTCAGGTAGGCCTCGATGTCCGGCGCCGGCGTGATCGATTGCGGCGCGAAGGTGGCGATGAAGTGGAAGACCGTTCGGAACACCACGAAATAGCAGAACGCCATGCCCGCGATGAACAGCAGCGTGCTGGAGATGATGAGCGGCAGCGCCAGGCGCTTCTCGTGCTTGTACAGGCCGGGCGCGACGAAGGCCCAGGCCTGGTACAGCACCACCGGCAAAGCGACGATGAAGGCGGCCATCATGGTGACCTTGACCGGCACCATGAAGGGCGTGATGACGCCGGTGGCGATCATGCGCGTGCCCTGCGGCAGCGAGGCCAGCATGGGCTGGGCCAGCACGTCGTAGATGGCGGACGCGCCGGGGTAGATGAACAGGATGATGAACACCGCCACCACCGCGCCGACGGCGCGCAGCAGGCGGGTGCGCAGTTCGACCAGGTGGGAGATGAAGCTTTCCTGCTGGCCGTCTTCTTGGGAGGCGTCCTGGGTCACGTTGTCGTTCCGGAGGGCGTGGCGGGCTTGTTGGCCGGCGGGGTCTCGCTGGCGGCCGGGGCGCCGGGCGCCGGCGCCGGTTGCGGGGCGGGCGCGGGCTGGGCGGCCGGCGCGGCGGCGGGCGGATCCAGGTCCAGGCTCAGGTTCGGGTTGGGCGGCGCGATGGTTCGCGGCGGCTCGGCCGGCTGGGCCGCGTGCGGCGTCATCAGCGGGTCGGCCGACGCGGCCGGCGCGGCGTGCGGGTCGGCGGGGGCGGTGGTTTCGGCGCCGGCCGTCAGCGCGGGCTTGCCGCTGGCTTCCCGGGCGACTTCGTCGAGTTCGGCGCGGAATTGCTGCACCGGCTCCTGCAAGGCGTTGTGGGTATCGTTCAGCGACTGGTGCACATCCTGTGCCGCGGTCTCCATTTCGCTCTTGAATTTGCGCAGCTCGTCCAGCTCGATCTCGCGCTGGATATCGGATTTCACGTCATTGACGTAACGCTGCGCGCGGCCCAGCAGGTGGCCGACCGTGCGGGCGACCTTGGGCAGGCGTTCGGGGCCGATGACGATCAGCGCGACGACGCCGATCACCATCAGTTCAGTGAGGCTGACATCAAACATTCGACGGCCGCTCGGGAATTGAGGCTATGAGGGCCGGCCGGTGCAGGCCGGGCCCGGGGACGCGCAGGCGCTCAGGAGTTGGACTTTTCCTTGGCCTGCACGTCGATGGTGTCGCCGGCCACGCGCTGCTGGGCGATGGGTTCGGTCGGCTTGTCGCTGTTGGCGTCCTTCATGCCTTCCTTGAAGCCCTTGACGGCGCCGCCCAGGTCCGAGCCGATGTTGCGCAGTTTCTTGGTGCCGAAGATCAGCGCCACAATGACCAGAACGACCAGCCAATGCCAAATGCTAAAGCTACCCATGATGGTTCTCCGTATTACGCAGTGGGGGCCATGCGCCCTTTCCAGGGTCGCTGACCGCCGATGATGTGGAAATGCAGATGCGGGACTTCCTGGCCGCCTTCGACGCCAGAATTGATCATGATGCGAAACCCGCCATCAGGGCCCGGGGTGCAGCCGTTTTCAGCGGCAAGCCGCGGCGCCAATGCCATCATTCTACCCAACCAACCTGCGTCCTCGGCCGTAATATCCTGCATGGATGTGACATGACGTCGAGGGATCAGCAATAAATGCACCGGCGCGGCCGGGTTGATATCGTGGAATGCAACAAAGTCCTCGTCCTCGTAGACCTTCTTGGACGGGATCTCGCCGGCGGCGATCTTGCAGAAAATACAGTTGGCGCTCATTTTTCCGGTTCCGTGTCAGTCCTGGGGACGGCTGGCCTTTTCGGCCAGGCCCGACAGCCCTTCGCGGCGGGCCAGTTCGGCCAGCACGTCGTCGGGGCGCAGGTTGAAGTGCGTCAGCGCCACCAGGCAATGAAACCACAGGTCGGCGGTTTCGCTGACGATGCGTTCGGGCACGCCGTCCTTGGCGGCCATGACCAGCTCGGTGGCTTCCTCGCCGATCTTCTTGAGGAAGGCGTCGGGGCCCTTGGACAGCAGCTTGGCCGCGTACGAGGCCTTGGGGTCGCCGCCATTCTCGGGGCGGCGGGTCTCCAGCGTGTCGGCGATGCGGGCCAGGACGTCGTGGGCGGTCAGGGGCGAGTTGGTCATTTGTAGATCAGTTCGGGGTCTTTCAGCACCGGGTCCACGGTAACCCAGGCGGCCTGGTCGGTCTGCCCTTCCAGGCGGCGGTAGAAGCAACTGGCTCGGCCCGTGTGGCAGGCGATGCCGCCCTCCTGGTGCACCTTGAGCAGCACCACGTCGCCATCGCAGTCCAGGCGCAGCTCGTGCACCTGCTGCACGTGGCCGGATTCCTCGCCCTTGCGCCACAGGCGCTGGCGCGAGCGCGACCAGTACACCGCGCGGCCGGTGGCGGCGGTCTCGGCCAGCGATTCGCGGTTCATCCAGGCCACCATCATGATCTGGCCATTGTCGGCGTCCTGGGCGATGGCGGGGATCAGGCCGTTCTCGTCGAAGACGACGTCGGCCATCCAACTGGGTTCGTTGCTCATCGTCATATCCTTACTTCGATGCCCTGCTCGGCCATGAAGCGCTTGCATTCCCCGACCGTGTGCTGGCCGAAGTGGAAGATGCTGGCGGCCAGCACGGCGCTGGCGCGGCCGGTGGTGACGCCGTCGGCCAGGTGCTGCAGGGTGCCGACGCCGCCCGAGGCGATGACCGGCACCGGCACGGCATCCGACACGGTGCGGGTCAGTTCCAGGTCGAAGCCGGATTTGGTGCCGTCGCGGTCCATGCTGGTCAGCAGGATCTCGCCGGCGCCGTAGGCGGCCATGCGGCGGGCCCAGGCCACGGCGTCCAGTCCGGTGGCCTTGCGGCCACCGTGGGTGAAGACTTCCCAGCGCGGTGCTTCGCCCGCGGCCGAGACCCGGCGCGCGTCGATCGCCACCACCACGCATTGCGAGCCGTGGTAGTCGGAGGCCGCGCGCACCAGTTCCGGATTGGCCACGGCGGCGCTGTTGATGCTGATCTTGTCGGCGCCGGCGTTCAGCAGGCGCTGGATGTCGGACACCTGGCGCACGCCGCCGCCCACCGTCAGGGGGATGAAGACCTGCGAGGCGACCTGCTCGATGATGGGCAGGATCAGGTCGCGGCCATCGCTGGTGGCGGTGATGTCCAGGAAGGTGAGCTCGTCGGCGCCCTGCTCGTTGTAGCGGCGGGCGATCTCGACGGGGTCGCCGGCGTCGGCCAGGTTGACGAAGTTCACGCCCTTGACGACCCGGCCGGCGGTGACGTCAAGGCAGGGAATGATGCGGCGGGTCAGCGCGCTCTGGGCGGGCGCGCCCGCCCCGGAGGTACTGCTGGAGGTGGTCATTTGGCCAATTCGTCGGCGCGGGCCTGCGCCGCCTGGAAGTTGAGCGTGCCTTCGTAGATGCTGCGGCCCAGGATGGCGCCTTCGACGCCCTCTTCCTCGACGGCGCACAGCGCCTCGATGTCCTGGATGCCGGCGATGCCGCCCGAGGCGAACACGGGAATGCGCACGTGCTGCGCCAGGCGCACGGTGGCCTCGACGTTCACGCCCGACAGCATGCCGTCGCGGCCGATGTCGGTATAGATGATGGCTTCGCAGCCGTAGTCCTCGAACTTCTTGGCCAGGTCGAGCACGTCGTGGCGGGTCAGCTTGCTCCAGCCGTCGGTGGCGATCTTGCCGTCGCGGGCGTCCAGGCCAACGATGATCTGGCCGGGGAAGGCGCCGCAGGCATCCTGCAGGAAGCCCGGGTTCTTGACCGCGGCGGTGCCGATGATCACGTAGGAGATGCCGGCGTCGAGGTAGCGTTCGATAGTGTCGAGATCGCGGATGCCGCCGCCGATCTGGACGGGGATGTCGTCGCCGACGGCGTCCAGGATGGCCTTGATGGGCGCTTCGTTCTTCGGTTTGCCGGCGACGGCGCCGTTCAGGTCGACCAGATGCAGGCGGCGGGCGCCCTGGTCGAGCCATTGCGAGGCCATGGAGGCGGGGTCTTCGGAGAACACCGTTGCATCGTCCAGGTCGCCCTGGCGCAGACGCACGCAGCGTCCGTCTTTGAGATCGATGGCGGGGATCAGCAGCATGGTGGGCAGCGGGAAAATATGGGGTTGAACGGGCTGGCGCGCGTCGGCCGGGTGGGCTTACGGCTGCCAGTCTACAAAATTGCGATACAGGCGCAAACCGTGCTCGGCGCTCTTCTCGGGGTGGAACTGCACCGCGAAAATGTTAGCTGCCGCCACCGCGCAGGTAAAGGCGACGCCGTAATCGGTTTCACCAACAGTCAGGCTCGTATCGGCCGGGTCGGCGTAATAACTATGGACGAAATAGAAATGCGTGTCGTCCGGAATGCCGTCCCAGATAGGGTGAGAGCGCGTCTGGCGCACTTTGTTCCATCCCATGTGCGGGACTTTCAGGCGCTCGGGGCGGACATCGACCGGGCCGGCCGTGCCGGTGTCGGCCTCGCAGGCCGCGTCGTCGGCCGCGACCGGGTCGGCGAAGCGCGGACCGGCAAAGCGGCGCACCACGCCGGGGAACAGGCCCAGGCACGGGGTGGCGCCCTCTTCGCTGGAATCGAACAGCATCTGTTCGCCCACGCAGACGCCCAGCAGCGGCTTGCTGCGGGCGGCCTTGACGACCGCTTCGCGCAGGCCGGATTCGTTCAGGGTGCGCATGCAGTCGGCCATGGCGCCCTGCCCCGGGAACACCACGCGGTCGGCCGCGTCGATTTCATGGGGCTGGTTGCAGATGCGGATGTCCGCGTCCGGGGCGGCGTACTTGAGCGCGCGCGCGACGGAGTGGAAGTTGCCCATTCCGTAGTCGACGATGGCGATAGTGGTCACTTCGGTTTACCTGATGCGTGGCGGGAGGTCGCGCAGCTTACAGCACGCCCTTGGTCGAGGGGACGACGTCGCCCATGCGCGGGTCGACTTCGATGGCCATGCGCAGCGCGCGGCCACAGGCCTTGAAGACCGTTTCGCATTGGTGGTGGGCGTTGGTGCCGCGCAGGTTGTCGATGTGCAGGGTGATCAGCGCATGGTTGACCAGGCCCTGGAAGAATTCGCGCGTCAGGTCGACGTCGAAGGCGCCGATGTGCGAACGGGTGAACGGGATGTGGTATTCCAGGCCGGGACGGCCCGAGAAATCGACCACCACGCGCGACAGCGCCTCGTCCAGCGGCACGTAGGCGTGGCCGTAGCGGCGCAGGCCGGCCTTGGTGCCGACCGCCTTGGCGATGGCCATGCCCAGCGTGATGCCCACGTCTTCCACCGTGTGATGCGCATCGATGTGCAGGTCGCCCTCGGCCTTGATGTCGAGGTCGATCAGGCCGTGGCGCGCGATCTGGTCCAGCATGTGGTCCAGGAAGGGCACGCCCGTGTCGATCGTCTGCTTGCCGGTGCCATCCAGATTGATGGCCACGCGGATGCGGGTTTCGTTGGTGTTGCGGGTGATCTCTGCGGTACGCATGTCAGGACTCGATTAGGCACTCAGGATGTCTTGCAGTGCCGATAGCAAAGCGGCGTTCTCGTCCGGGGAACCTACCGAGATGCGGAGGCAGCCGGCCAGGAGCGGATGGGCGTTGGAGAAGTTTCGAACCAATATTTTGCGCTGTTTCAGGGCAAGATGCACGGCGTTGCCGTCCAGCTTGCCGGAAAAGCGCGCGAGTATGAAGTTGGCCGCGGAAGGGAATACCCTGACGCCGGGCAGCGCCGCCAGCGCCGCCGCCAGCGGTTCACGGTCGGCGCGCAGGCGGGCCGCCTGCTCGTCCAGCACCGCTTTGTGGCGCAGCACCGTCAGCAGCGCGGCCTGGGTCAGCACGTCCAGGTTGTAGGGCGGGCGCACTTTATCCAGTTCGGCAACCCAGTCCGGGTGGCCGGCCAGGTAGCCGAAACGCAGGCCCGCCAAGCCGATCTTGGACACCGTGCGCATCACCACCACGTTGGGCGCGTCCAGCAGGCGCGGCATCCAACTGCGGTCGGTGAACGGCTGGTAGGCCTCGTCCACCACCACCAGGCCGGGGGCGGCGGCGATGATGGCGGCCATGTCGGCGTCCGACCAGGCGCCGCCGGTGGGATTGTTGGGCACGGCCAGGAACACCACCTTGGGCTGGTGTTCGCGGATCGCGGCCAGCATGGCGGGAAGATCAAGGGACAGATCTTCGGCGAGCGGCACGCCGACGAAGCGGGCGTGGTCGAAGCGCGCCGCCATGTCGAAATAGACGAACGACGGCCACGGCGCCAGCACCACCTCGCCCGGGTTGCAGCAGGCCTGCACCACGATGTGGATCAGCTCGTCCGAACCATTGCCGAACAGCACGCCCGCGCCGGCAGGCACGCCGAAGGCCGTCTTCACGGCCTGGCGCAGTTCGGACAGGTCGGCCGCCGGGTAGCGGTTCAGCGGCGTATCGCGCAGCACCCGGGCCAGGTCGTCGCGCACCGCCTCGGGCAGCTCGTAGGGCGACTCCATCGCGTCCAGTTTGATGCAGCCTTCGGCGTGCGCCACCGGATACGCGGTCAGTTTGCGGATATCGGGCCGGATGGTGCCGGCGATGCGGCCGGCGACCTCGCTCATGGCTGGTCGATCCGGTACTGGGCGCTGGCGGCGTGGGCCTGCAGGCCTTCGCCCAGCGCCAGTTCGGCGGCGATGCGGCCGAGCGTCTGGGCGCCCTGGTGCGAGACCTGGATCAGGCTGGAGCGCTTCTGGAAGTCGTACACGCCCAGCGGCGACGAGAAGCGCGCCGTGCGGGAAGTGGGCAGCACGTGGTTCGGGCCGGCGCAGTAGTCGCCCAGGGCTTCCGAGCTGAAGCGGCCCATGAAGATGGCACCGGCGTGGCGGATCCTGGCGGTCCAGATTTCCGGTTGCTCGGTGGAGATCTCCAGGTGTTCCGGGGCGATGTCGTTGGCGATGCGGCAGGCTTCGTCCAGGTCGCGCACCTGGATCAGCGCGCCGCGGTTGGCCAGGCTGGTGCGCAGGATGTCGGCGCGCGGCATGGTCGGCAGCAGGCGCGCGATGGCGGCCTCGACCTCGGCGATGAAGGCGGCGTCCGGGCACAGCAGGATGGATTGGGCCAGTTCGTCGTGTTCGGCCTGCGAGAACAGGTCCATGGCGATCCAGTCGGCCGGCGTCTTGCCGTCGCAGATCACCAGGATTTCGCTGGGGCCGGCGATCATGTCGATGCCGACCACGCCGAACACGCGGCGCTTGGCGGCGGCCACGTAGGCGTTGCCCGGGCCGACGATCTTGTCCACGGCCGGCACGGTGGCGGTGCCGTAGGCCAGCGCGCCCACGGCCTGCGCGCCGCCGATGGCGAACACGCGGTCGACGCCGCTGATGGCGGCTGCGGCCAGCACGATGGGGTTGCGCGCGCCGTCCGGCGTGGGCGTGACCATGACCAGTTCCTGCACGCCGGCGACCTTGGCCGGGATGGCGTTCATCAGCACGGACGACGGATACGCGGCCTTGCCGCCCGGCACGTACAGGCCGACGCGGTCCAGCGGCGTGACCTGCTGGCCCAGCACCGTGCCGTCGGCTTCGGTGTAGGTCCAGGTCTCGGCGCGCTGGCGTTCGTGGTAGCGGCGCACGCGCTCGGCGGCGGCCTGCAGCGCGTCGCGCTGGGCGGCCGGCAGCGCGGCCAGGGCGGCGTGCCAGTCGGCCTTGGGGATTTCGAGCGTGTCCGCGGACGCGTGCGGCATGCGGTCGAAGCGCTGGGTGTATTCCACCAGCGCGGCGTCGCCGCGGGCGCGCACGTCGGCCAGGATGCCGGCGGCGGCGCGGTCGATGGACTCGTCCTCGGTGGCTTCGAAGGCCAGCAGCTTGGACAGGGCGGATGCGAATCCGGGATCGCGGGAGTCGAGACGATTGATCAGGGCCATGGCGTTCAGGCGGGTGGCGGCCGCCGCGCGGGGCGGCGGCCTGGGTCAGGCGTTGCGGGAGGCGGCGCGCTCGAAAGCGTCCAGCAGCGGTTGCAGGCGTTCGCCGCGGGTCTTCAGCGCGGCCTGGTTGACGATCAGGCGCGAGGAAATCGGCATGATGTCCTCGACCGCGACCAGGTCGTTGGCGCGCAGCGTGCCGCCGGTGGACACCAGGTCCACGATGCAGTCGGCCAGGCCCACCAGCGGCGCCAGTTCCATCGAACCATACAGCTTGATGATGTCGACGTACACACCCTTGGAGGCGAAGTGTTCACGGGCTGACTGCACGTACTTGGTGGCCACGCGCAGGCGCGCGCCCTGGTGCACCGCGGCTTCGTAGTCGAAGCCGTTGCGCACGGCCACGGCCAGGCGGCACTTGGCGATGTTCAGGTCGATCGGCTGGTACAGGCCGCCGGGCTGCTGCGCGGCGTGCTCGATCAGCACGTCCTTGCCGGCGATGCCGAGGTCGGCCGCGCCGTACTGCACGTAGGTCGGCACGTCGGAAGCGCGCACGATGATCAGGCGCAGGCCGGGATCGCTGGTCGGCAGGATCAGCTTGCGCGAACTTTCGGGGTTCTCGGGCACCTCGATGCCGGCTTCCGCCAGCAAAGGCATGGTTTCTTCGAAGATCCGCCCCTTGGACAGAGCCAGGGTCAGCGGGGCGAGCGGGGCATTGCTCATGCCGATTCCTTGCCGCTAGTGCGTTCAACGACGCGTTGAATATTGGCGCCCAGGGCGCGCAGTTTGACTTCCATCCGATCGTAGCCGCGATCCAGATGGTAGATGCGGTCGACCAGCGTGTCGCCATCGGCGGCCAGGCCGGCGATCACCAGGCTGGCCGAGGCCCGCAGGTCGGTGGCCATGACCGTCGCGCCCGACAGGCGGGCAATGCCGCGCACCACCGCGGTGTGGCCGTCGATGTCGATGTCCGCGCCCATGCGGCGCAGTTCCTGCACGTGCATGTAGCGGTTCTCGAAGATGTTCTCGACGATCACCGAAGTGCCTTCGGCCACCGTGTTCAGCGTCATCAACTGGGCCTGCATGTCGGTGGCGAAGCCGGGGTACTCATGGGTGCGAAAGCCCACGGCCTTGGGGCGCTTCGACATGGCGCCGCGGATCCAGTCGGGGCCGGTCTCGATGGCCAGGCCGGCCTCGGTCAGCTTGTCGAGCGTGGCGCCGAGGATGCCGGCGTCGGTGTTGCGCAGCACGATGTCGCCGCCCGCCGCGCCCACGGCGCACAGGAAGGTGCCGGCCTCGATGCGGTCGGAAATCACGCGGTGCTCGGCGCCGTGCAGGCGTTCGACGCCGTCGATCACGATGCGGTCGGTGCCGTGGCCCTGGATGCGGGCGCCCATTTTGATGAGCAGCTCGGCCAGGTCCACCACCTCGGGCTCGCGCGCGGCGTTTTCCAGCACGGTCTGGCCTTCGGCCAGCACGGCGGCCATCAGCAGATTCTCGGTGCCGGTGACGGTGACCATGTCGGTGCGGATCGAGGCGCCCTTAAGGCGTTTGGCGCGCGCCACCACGAAGCCGTGCTCGATGCTGATGTCGGCGCCCAGCGCCGCCAGGCCCTTGATGTGCTGGTCCACCGGCCGCTGGCCGATGGTGCAGCCGCCCGGCAGGCTGACGCGGGCTTCGCCGAAGCGCGCCACCAGCGGGCCCAGCACCAGGATCGAGGCGCGCATGGTCTTGACCAGGTCGTACGGCGCTTCGAGGCTGTCGACGCGGTCGGCCTGCAGGGTCACGATGCCGTCGTTGGCGCGTTCGGCGCGCACGCCCATGCGGCCCAGGAGGCGCAGCATGGTGGCGGTGTCGTTCAGGTGCGGCACGTTGGCGATGGTCAGCGGGTCCGCCGTCAGCAGGCCGGCGCACAGGATCGGCAGGGCCGAGTTCTTGGCGCCGGAGATGGTGACTTCGCCATGCAGGCGCGCACCGCCGGTAATGCGTAGCTTGTCCATGGTCACTTGCCCGCCTGGGTGTATTCGGCCGGGGTCAGGGTGCGCATCGACAAAGCGTGGATCTCGGCTTTCATGCGGTCGCCCAGCGCCGCGTAGACCAGTTGGTGGCGCTGGATCAGGCGCTTGCCTTCGAAGGCGGCGCTGACGATGACCGCGTCGAAATGCGAGCCGTCGCCCTGTACGTCGAGGTGTTCACAGGGCAGGCCGTCCGCGATGTATTGGCGGACTTGCGCGGGAGTGGGAAGCATGGACGTCAGTTCCTGAGTTTGTAGCCGCTGGCCAGGAGCCGCAGCGCATAGATCGAAAGCGCGAGGAACACCCCCGTCACCACCGCCAGGCTGCGCCAGGGGGAGACGTCCGACACCGAGAAGAATCCGTAGCGGAAGCCGTCGATGGTGTAGAAGATGGGGTTCCAGTGGGACACGCCCTGCCAGAAGGCCGGGAGCGTATGGATGGAATAGAACACGCCGGACAGGAAGGTGGCCGGCATGATGAGGAAGTTCTGGAACGCCGCCAACTGGTCGAATTTCTCGGACCACAGGCCGGCGATGAGGCCCAGCACGCCCATGATGCCGCAGGCCAGCACCGCGAACACCAGCAGCCACAGCGGGTTGGACGGCACCAGCGAGACGAAGAACAGCGCCACCACCCACACGCACAGGCCCACGGCCAGGCCGCGCACCACGGCCGCCAGCACGTAGGCGGCGAAAATGTCGCGGTGCGACAGCGGCGGCAGCAGCATGAACACCAGGTTGCCGGTGATGCGGCTCTGGATCAGCGACGACGACGGGTTGGCGAAGGCGTTCTGCAGCATGCTCATCATCATCAGCCCGGGGATCAGGAACGCGGTGTACGGCACGCTGCCATAGACCATGACGCGCCCTTCCAGCACGTGGGCGAACACCAGCAGGTACAGCAGCGCGGTGATGACGGGCGCGGCGATGGTCTGGAAGCTGACTTTCCAGAAGCGCAGCAACTCCTTGCGCAGCAGGGTCGGAAAGCCGGAACCCGCGTCCAGTCGGGGCTGCACCAGCGGCTGGCTGGCATTGGCGGCGGGCTGCGTCATTGCGGAATACCTTCGGGTTGCGGGGCGTCGTCCTGGTGCATGATGCGCACGAAGGCGTCCTCGAGGTCGACGCCGCCGACGCGGGCCAGCAGCGCCTGGGTGGTGTCCAAAGCCACGATGTGGCCGCCCTTGAGCATGGCGATGCGGCCGCACAGGGCTTCCGCTTCTTCCAGGTAGTGGGTGGTCAGCATGATGGTGTGGCCGGCCTTGTTCAGGCGCGAGATGAATTCCCACAGGGTGCGGCGCAGGTCGACGTCGACGCCCGCGGTGGGCTCGTCCAGCACGATCACGGGCGGGCGGTGCACCAGCGCCTGCGCCACCAGCACGCGGCGCTTCATGCCGCCGGACAGCGCGCGCATGTTCGAGTTGGCCTTGTCGGCCAGCCCCAGGTTGAACAGGATCTCGTCGATCCAGTCGTCATTCTTGCGCAGGCCGAAATAGCCTGACTGGATCCGCAGCGTCTCGCGCACCGTGAAGAACGGGTCATAGACCAGTTCCTGGGGCACGACGCCCAGCGCCCGCCGTGCCGACTTGTAGTCGGCCACGACGTCGTAGCCACAGACGGTGGCGCGGCCGGCGGTGGCATGCGCCAGCCCGGCCAGGATGGAGATCAGGGTGGTCTTGCCGGCGCCGTTGGGCCCGAGCAGGCCGAAGAACTCGCCGTGCTCGATGTTCAGGCTGACATTGTCGAGGGCCTGGAAGCCGGCGCCAGGCGCGCGCCCGGTGAGCTTGCCCCAGCCGCTGCGGCGCGGCGAGTAGATTTTGGAGACGTTCTCAAGACTGACGGCAGACATGACGGCGGCGAGGGTGCCCGGCAAAGAGCGAATTGATCATTATATAAGCGCCCCGCTACGCGAGGCGCCGATAGCCCCGGCGGCCGTGGGGGCGTGGCGCAATGGTCCGTCCCCAAAATGACAGGCCCGGCGGACCGCAGGGGCGCGCCGGGCCGGGACAAGCCGGACGGGATCGTTACTGGTTGCGCTGGTTCAGCGCCTGGATCAGGCCGTCGATGCCATTCTGGTTGATCTGCTGGGCGAACTGGTTGCGGTAGTTCTCGATCAGCCAGATGCCTTCGACGTTCATGTCGTAGATCTTCCAGCCCTGGGGCGTCTTTTCCAGGCGGTAGTCGACGCCGACCGGCTGGCCGTTGGGCTGGCTGATGAGCGTGCGCACGACCGCGTCGTCGGCCTTGGGGTCGCCGCGGAACGGCAGGGCCGTAATGGTGGTGCCCGACGTGACGCGCGTCAGCGCGCCGCTGTAGGTGCGCACCAGGGTGCCGCGGAAGGCGTCGGCCAGGGCGGTCCGCTGCTGTTCGGTGGCCTGGCGCCAGTAGCGCCCGGCGGCCAGCCGCGTCGTCTTCTGGAAGTTGACGTAAGGCAGGATGTGCTCGTTCACGACCTGGTTGATGCGGGCCGTGTTGCCGGCCTTGACGGCGCCGTCGGCCTTCAGGACGTCCAGCGCCTCATTGGCGGCCGCCAGCACGAAATCGTTGGGCGCGCCGTTGGCGTTGGGCTGCGCCTGCACGGCGGGCGTTGCCGCGAGCCCTAGCAGGCCGGCAAAGGCCAGGCGTTGGAGCAGGGGAAAAAAAGAAAACCGCATGGAAACTCCTTGCTGTACTGAAAACGCAATCCGACAGCTTACTTGGTTGCGGGGTTGGCGACCGGCGCGGCCGCGCCCTTGGCCTTGGCGGCGTCGTCCTCGTCGTCCTCGTAGTTGGGCAGGCTGGATTCGTCGTCGACGCGCTGGCCGTTGACCATCGCGGCGCGGCGCTGCAGGTAGGCGTCGCGCACGAAGCTGTACGGGTCGAGCGCCACGCGGTCGATGGTGTCGGTGGCGTTGAGCAGGCTGGCGCGCGTGTCGACCACTTCCAGGCCCCACAGCGAATTGCGCAGGGCCACGTTGTCGATGGCGCTCACGCCCATGTAGCCGCGCATGCGGCCCTGCCAGTCGCCGACCAGGCCGACGCCATCACGCACGCTCGCCGAGCCGAAGAACGGCAGCACCAGGTACGGCCCCTGGCTGAAGCCCCAGACGCCCAGCGTGGTGCCGAAGTCGTTCGGGATCTTGCGCGCGCCGTTGGCCGAGGCGACGTCGAAGCAGCCGCCCACGCCCATGGTGGTGTTGAACAGGAAGCGGCCGAGCGTGTTGACGAAGTCGTGGCCGCGACCCTGCAGGAAGCTGTTGGTGCCCGACCAGAGATCGCCGACGTTGCTGAAGATGTTGTGGACGCAACTGCGCACGGGTTCCGGCGTGACGTAGGTGTAGGCCTGCGCCACCGGCTTGAAGACCGCGCGGTCAACCGTGTCGTTGAACTTGTACACGCCGCGGTTGAAGCCTTCCCAGGGATCGCGCGGATCCGGGTGCTGCGGCGCGGCGCAGCCCGCCATCAGTGCGCCGGCGGCGGCGACGGTGGCAATGCGGGAAAGAGCTTTCGTGTTCATGATCAGGGCATCCCTATCAGCAGATTTCTATTTTTATTGCAGCGTGCGGCGCGTCAAGCTTCGGGTTGTTGCCGGGCGTGACGGGTCCTCTTCAATTCGGGGCTTTCGCGTCGGGCGCGCCAGCCGCGTTCGTGCCTTCCTTCTCGGCCGAGCCGTACAGGAACTTGCTGATGAGCTGTTCCAGCACCACGGCGCTTTGGGTATAGCGGATTTTGCCACCCTCGGCCAGATTGTCGTCTTCGCTGCCCGGCGTCAGGCCCAGGTACTGCTCGCCGAGCAGGCCCGAGGTGAGAATGGCCGCGGAAGAGTCCTTGGGGAACTGGTAGGCGGTTTCCAGGTTCATCGCGACGACCGCCTGGAAGGTCTTGTCGTCGAAGGAGATCTTGGAGATCCGGCCGACCACGACCCCGGCGCTTTTCACGGGCGCGCGCACTTTGAGGCCGCCTACGTTATCGAAATTGGCCGTCAGCGTATAGGTGGGGGCAAAAGAAAAGGTGCTCAAGTTGCCGGCGCGCAACGCCAGGAACGCCAGCGCGGCCGCGCCCAGCAAGACGAACAGGCCTACCCAGAAATCGGTTTTTTCGCGAGACATGATCGATCCGTAATCAGTTTCCAAACATCAAGGCGGTCAGCAGGAAGTCCAGCCCCAGCACCGCCAGCGAGCCCACCACCACCGTGCGGGTGGTGGCGCGGGCGACGCCTTCGGGGGTGGGCTTGGCCTGCCAGCCTTCGTAAAGCGCCACCAGCGTCACCGTGACGCCGAAGACCAGGCTTTTGATGACGCCGTTCAGGACGTCGTTCCAGACATCGACGCCGCCCTGCATCTGCGACCAGAAGGCGCCGGCATCGACCCCGATCATCAGCACGCCGACCACCCAGCCGCCCAGGATGCCCACCATGGAGAACACGGCGGCCAGGATCGGCATGGCGATGATGCCGCCCCACAGGCGCGGCACCAGCACGCGGCGCATCGGGTCGACGGCCATGACTTCCATGGCCGACAGTTGTTCGCCCGCCTTCATCAGGCCGATCTCGGCGGTCAGCGAGGTGCCGGCACGGCCGGCGAACAGCAGCGCGGTCACGACCGGCCCCAGTTCGCGCACCAGCGACAGCGCCACCAGCAGGCCAAGCGATTCCTCGGCGCCGTAGCGGTTCAGCGTGTAATAGCCCTGCAGGCCCAGCACGAAGCCCACGAACATGCCGGACACGGCGATGATCAGCAGCGAAAAGTTGCCGATGAAATGAATTTGCTGCGACACCAACCGCGGCCGCGACAGCGCGATGCCGCTGCGGGCCAGCATGGCGCCGAAGAAACGGGTGAAGTAGCCGATGCCGGCGATGCGGGTGCGCACCCAGCCGCCCAGCGCGCTCACGGCGTTGTTGGATCCGCTCATGCCTTGCGCCCTTGTTGTTGCGACAGCCACTTCTGGAAAGCCGGCGTTTCGGGATACTGGAACGCGACCGGGCCGTCGGGCTCGCCTTTGAGGAATTGCTGCACGTAGGGGTCCTGCGATGCCGAGAGGCTCTCGGGCGTGCCGGCGGCCTTGAGCTGGCCCTGGCCCACCAGATAGACCTGGTCGGCAATCGCGAACGATTCGTGCACGTCGTGGGTGATCAGCACCGAGGCGCATCCCAGGCGGTCGGCCAGGCTGCGGATCAGGCGGGCGGTGATACCCAGTGAAATCGGATCGAGGCCGGCGAAGGGTTCGTCGTACAGGATCAGTTCGGGTTCCAGCACGACCGCGCGGGCCAGCGCCACCCGGCGCGACATGCCGCCGGAGATCTCGGCCACCTTCAGGTGGGCGGCGGCGCGCAGGCCGACGGCGTCGAGCTTGTCGAGCACGCGCGCCGTGATTTCGGATTCGGCCAGCGTGGTGTGTTCGCGCAGCGGGAAGGCGACGTTCTCGAACACGTTCAGGTCGGTGAACAGCGCGCCCTGCTGGAACAGCACGCCCATGCGCTTGCGCAGCGACTGCAGTTCGGCGGGGGTGGCGCGGGCGATGTCCTGGCCGAACGCCAGCACGGTGCCTTGTTGCGCAGTGAGCTGGCCGGTGGCGGCCCGCAGCAGCGTGGTCTTGCCTGAACCCGAGCCGCCCATGATGGCGACCACCTGGCCCGAACGCGCTTCCATGGAAATGTCGCGCAAGACGGTGAAATCACCGTAGCCTAGCGCCACACCTTGCAGGCGCAGGGCGAATTCCGGGGTGCTGCGGGTTTGATCGGGCATGGGCAACAAAAGGGTGTTTCGGTGGCGAATGCCCTGCCGCCACGTTCGTGCCTGGGCGGATCATCCGGCCGGCGCGAGCGAGACGGGCTGCGTCGGGAAGCGCCCTGTTACTCATATGCCGGGGACGAGGAAAGACCCGTCGCACCCGGCGGCGAGGGGCCATTGTAGCCCGACGAACTGTCATCGCAGTGCGTTAGGGTTGTCTATGGAACAGTGTTTTCGGCATTGGGAACAATCGGCGGGGCCTGTCGGCCCCCCGGAATCCCTTGCGCCGGCCCCGTTCAGGCCCGGCCGCGGCCGCGCGCCGCGGCGGTTTCGCGGGCCAGCCGCGCCACCAGCGCGGCCGTGCTTTCCCGCCGCGCCAGCGGCGCGCCCTGGCCGGCCCACAAAGACAGGACGGCGACGTTGCCGGCCTGGCCGCCGGCGGTGCGCATGGGGCGGGTCAGCGCGTTCTGCAGCGGGTAAGGCAGGATATCGTCTGAAAGTTGATCGGCGTCGCGCATGAACGAATTCGCGATGCCGCGCGCCGGGCGTCCGGAAAAGGCCCGGGTCACCCGCGACTGTTCGGAACGCGAGGCAGGCAGCACCGCCTTGTAGGCATCGCCGATGCCGGCTTCGTCCGTGGTCAGGAAGGCCGTCCCCATTTGTGCGACATCCGCGCCCAGGGCCAGCGCGGCGGCGATGCCGCGGCCGTCCATGATGCCGCCGGAGGCGATCACCGGGATCGATACCGCGTCGGCCACCTGGGGCACCAGGGCCATGGTGCCGACCAGCGAATGCTCGAAATCGTCCAGGAAGGTGCCGCGATGCCCGCCCGCCTCCGCTCCCTGCGCCACGACGGCATCGACGCCATCCTGCTCCAGGACCACCGCTTCGCGCACGGTGGTGGCGGTGCCGACCGTCAGGATGCCCAGTTCGCGGCAGCGCGCCAGCACGTCCGCGGGCAGGCGGCCGAAGGTGAAGCTCAGGACCGCCGGTTTCACGCGCAGCACGGCCTCGATCTGGCCGGGCAGCGGGTCGGCCTGCGGGCCGGGCGCGACGGGCGCCGGCAGGCCCAGTTGGGCGTGGTAGCGCGCCAGCAGCGCCAGCATGCGGCTGGCGTCGCCCTGGTACGGTTGCTCCGGCACCGCCGCGAACAGGTTGATGCCGAACGCCCGGTCGGTGCGCGCGCGGATCCCGGCGGCCGCCGTCTCGATCTGATCGGGCGACAGGTAGGCCGCGCCCAGCGAACCCAGGACACCCGCCTTGGAAGCCTCCGACACTAGTTCCACCGTCGTCGCGCCGCCCGCCATGGGCGCCTGGATGATGGGGTGGTCAAGCTTGAGCAGATCGGATAGGCGGGATGTCATGGGGAAACCTCCTGGTTGGCTTATTGCAGCTGGATGTTTCCAGCCTGGATGACGTGCGCCCACTTGTCCGTTTCGCTCTTGATGAACGCGCCGAATTCCTCGGGCGTGCCGCCGCCGGCCTGGCTGCCGGTGTCGGCGATGGCCTTCTGCACGTCGGGTTCCTTCAGGATGCGGTTGAACTCGGCATTGAGCTTGGCAATGATGGGCGCGGGGGTTCCGGCGGGGGCGACGATGCCCTGCCAGTTGTACGACTCGAAGCCCGGCAGGCCGGATTCGGCCATGGTGGGCACGTCCGGCAGCACCGCCAGGCGCTTGGCCGAGGTCACCGCGATCGGGTGGATCTTCTGGCCCTGGATGGCCGGCAGCGCCGAGTAGCCCATCTCGAACATCATCGAAATATGGCCGCCCATCAGGTCGGTCGCGGCCAGGCTGCCGCCCTTGTAGGGCACGTGCACGATGTCGATCTTGGCTTGCTCGCGGAACATCTCGCCGGACAGGTGATGGGCGCCGCCCACGCCGGACGAACCGAATGACAGCTTGCCCGGCTGCTTTTTGGCCATGGCGATCAGGTCGGCCAGGGTCTTGACCGGCAGCTCGTTGTTCACGCTCAGCACCAGGGGGCTGTTCTCGATCAGGATGACGGGCGCCAGATCCTTCTGCGGGTTGTACGGCATGTCCTTCATCAGCGACGGGTTGACCGCCATCGGCGCCAGGTTGCCGGTGCCGATGGTGTAGCCGTCGGGCGCCGCCTTGGCGATCAGGTTGGTGCCGACCACGCCGCCCGCGCCCGCCTTGTTCTCGACCACGATCGGCTGGCCCAGCGATTCGCCCAGCTTGCGCGCCAGCAGGCGCACACGGGTATCGGCAAAGCCGCCCGGGGCGTAGGGCACGATCATGGTGATGGGCTTGGCGGGCCAGTCGGCGGCCTGGGCGTGGGCGGTGCCGCTCAGGGCGGCGAAGGTGGCCAGGGCGGCGACCAGGGGGCGTAGCGATTTCATGCTGGGTGACTCCTCTTTCTCTTAATGTGATGGTTCCCGGGAACCGATCGCATTATGCCCAGCGTTGCCGCCCGTGGTGCTGATTTTCCCCAAGCGCCAGGCCGACAGCGCCAGCAATGCCGCGCCTGCCGCCAGCACTTGCGGCAGCGTGGCGCCCCAGCGCGCGGCGGCGGAGGCCAGCAGCGGCCCCACGATCTGGCCGGCGGCGAAGGCCGAGGTCATGACGGCCGCGGCCCGTGGCGCGGCGCTGCCGGCCAGTCGTTGCGCCACCAGCATGCCCGATTGCGTGATGACCATGAAGGTGCCGCCCACCAGCAGCGCGGCGACGATGATCGCGGCGATGTCGTGCCATAGCGCCGCCGCCAGCATGCCCAGCGCCATCAACGCCTGCGCCCCGCGCCACACCGTCTTGTCCTCGCGGGCTTGCGCCACGCGCGGCGCCACCAGGCAGGAGAGCGCGGCGGCCAGGCCGAACAATGGCCAGGCCCAGCCGAACACGGCGGGATCGGGAATGATCTCGCGCGCCATGGCGGGCAGGAAGGTGGCGGGAATGATGTAGCCGGCGCCGAACACGCCGTAATGCAGCGCCAGGCGGCCGATACCCGGCGGCAGGCGCCCGGGCGCGGGCGCGGCGGCCAGGTGGCGGGCCGGCCCGGGGCGCTTCAGCCCGGGCCAGGCCAGGGCCGACAGCAGCAGCGCCAGCGCGCCCAGCGCGATCCAGTTTGCATTGGCGCCGACGCCGGCGGCCATCAATCCCAGACAGGCCAGGCCGGTCAGCGCGATGCCCGCGCCGACGCCGGCGTAGGTGATGGCCGACACGGCTGGCGCGCGCGGGTCGCCCGGGGCGACCGCGCGCGACGCGGCCACGCAGATGAAGGCGCTGGCGCTGCCATAGCCCGCCGCCAGCCGCAGCAGGCTCCAGGCCAGGACGCCGTGGAACGCCGGCATGGCCAGCGTCAGCACGGCCACGGCCAGCAGGCTGATCGCCAGCATGGCGCGCGGATGGCGCGGCGGCCGCACCGCCGCCGCCAGTGCGCCCAGCAGGTAACCCGCGTAATTGGCCGACGCCAGCCAACTGCCCTGAGCCAGCGACAGGCCGGCCTCCTGCGCCATCAACGGCCAGACCGGCGTGAAGGCGAAGCGGCCGATGCCCATGGCGGCGGCCAGCGCCAGCGCGGCCGGCAAGGCCAGGCGGATGGCGCCGCGCGGGGACGCGGGATCGGGGTAGGCGGCTATTGACATGGCTCCCACTCTACGGCTGTACTAATATCTTGAATAGTGAATTATTAAGAACATGAGTTCTTGAAATGAGAAATTTGGATCTCGACGCGCTGCAGATCTTCAAGGCGGTGGCCGACCACGGGGGCGTGGCGCGCGCCGCGGCCCACCTGAACCGGGTGCAGTCGAACGTCTCGACCCGCCTCAAGCAGCTTGAAGCGACGCTGGAGGCGCCGCTGTTTCGCCGCCAGAACCGGCGCCTGGTGCTGTCGGAACAGGGGCGCGTGCTGCTGTCCTACGCCGACCGCATGCTGCGCCTGTCGGCCGAGGCCCAGGCGGCCGTGCGCGACGGCGCGCCGCAGGGCCTGCTGCGCATCGGCACCATGGAAAGCACGGCCGCGGCGCGCCTGCCCCCTATCCTCGCGACGTATCACGCGGCCTGGCCGAAGGTGCGGATCGAACTGGTCACGGGCACGTCGGGCGCGTTGGCGGCCATGGTGCGCAACTACGAGATCGAGGCCGCCTTCGTGGCGCAGCCCTTCGACGCGCAGGGTCTGGCGCAGCAACCGGCTTTCGAGGAAGAACTGGCGCTGATCTCGCCGCTGGCCTGGCCCGAGATCCATGGCCCCAAGGATGTCGGCGATCGCAGTGTCATCGCGTTCGCGGCGGGCTGTTCGTACCGACGCATCCTGGAATCCTGGTTCGGCCAGGAAGGCGTGGCGCCGGGCAAGGTGATGGAATTCGCGTCGTACCACGCCATCGTCGCGTGCGTGGCGGCAGGCTCGGGCGTGGCGATCGTGCCGCGCTCGGTGCTGGCGCTGCTGGGCGCGGAGCCGTCGCTGCGCGTGACGCCGCTGGCTGGCAGACACGGCCGCGCGCAGACGCGATTGATCTGGCGCGCGGACGACGAAACGCCTGCATTGCAGGCGTTGCGGCAGCTACTGGCGCAGCGGCGCCAGTAGCCGATGGGACGTGGGTATCAGAAGCGGTAGCCGACGCCCAGCGTGGCGACCCACGGGTTGATGCGGGCGGTGCCGATGTGTTCGCCGTTGAGCTTCACCTTGGACTTGATGTCGATGTAGCGGATGTCGGCGTTCATGAACCAGCGTTCGCTGATCTTGATGTCCGCGCCCAGTTGCGCGGCCACGCCCCAGGAATCGCCCATCTTCAGGTCGGAACCCTTGAGCGCGCCTTCGGCCTTGGTGTCGAAGAACTTGGTGTAGTTGATGCCGACGCCGATGTAGGGCTGAACCATGCTGTCGGGCAGGATGTGCCATTGCAGGCTGAGGGTCGGCGGCAATTGCTTGCTGGAACCGATCTTGCCCAGGCCGCTGCCGCGCACATCATGCTGGAACGGCCAGGCGCCCAGCAGTTCGATGCCGATGTTGCGCGTGGCCATGTAGGCCAGCGTGAAGCTGGGGCGCACGTTGTTGTTGGCGTCGAGCTTGACGGTGCCATCGAGCACCGTGCCGTTGTTGGACGCGGGGCGTACCTGGGTCGCGCCGACCCGGAACAGGATGTCGCCGGCTTCGTGGGCATGGGCGGGGGCGGCAAGCATCAGGGGGGCGCCGCAGGCAGTGGCCAGGGCAAGGGCGCGCAGGCGCCGAGACATCGCGAACATTTTCCTCTCTCCGTGTATTGCGTGAATGCAGGCATTCAGGTTCGCAGAGGCGGGAAAAGCGGGCCTTGACGTGTATCAAGCGGCAACGCGGCGCGTGGTAGCGGCGCCACAAATACGTACGAATCGGACTCAACGCAAGTTGTCGGTGCCACGCGGCACGGCATACGCGTGGCGGAAATAGTCGCGCACCGCGCGCATCGGGCCGGTGATGTCCGCGCCCTTGCGCCACGCCAGCCCCACGTTCATCGGCGGGATCGGATCCTTCAACTGGATGGTCTCGATGCGCCGGCCTTCCAGCGACCACGGCCGATAGACCATGTCCGACAGCACCGCCACGCCGCCGCCATTGGCCACCATGCTGCGCACCGCTTCCACTGAAGAGGTGCGCAGGCGCACGTCGGGGCGGAACGGCGTCTCGCTCCAGTACCGCAGCGCGGTGTGCGCGGCCTCGTCGACGGTCAGCATGATGAACGGTTCATGCGCCACGTCTTCCAGCGTGACCGTGTCGCGCGCCAGCAGCGGATGGCGCGCCGGCACCCACAGCCGCCGCGGCGAGCCGAAGAAATGCTCGACGGCCAGTTCCGGGTTCACCACGTTCGAGGTCAGCAGCACCGCCATGTCGTAGCGGTGCGCGATCAGGCCTTCCTCGATGGCGTTGCGGTTCAGTTCGTGCAGTTGGATGTCCAGGTTGGGATAGAGCTGCGACAGGCGCTGCAGGTGGTACGGCAGGAAGTAGCCGATCACGGTATAGGACGCTGCCAGCAGCAACCTCCCGCTCTCGCGACCGTCGGCGCTGGGCATGCGCAGCGCCTCGTCGACCGACGACAGGATGTTGTAGGCGTGGTTGAGGAAGCCGCGCCCGGTCTCGGTCAACGCCACGCCGCTGGCGCTGCGCTGGAACAGCGGCGAGCCCACGATCTCCTCGAGTTCGCGGATGGCGGTGGTGACGGCGGATTGCGAGATCGCCAACTGGATCGCCGCCTGCGAGATCTGCCCGAGTTCGGCGGCCGCGACGAAATACTTGAGCTGCCGGAGGGTAAGCGACATGGCGGCAATATCTGATTAATAGATAGTCAGCCACCAGAATATCTGTTTATCCGCGCCATGGGGGTGCGCCGAATCTCAGGGAAATCCCTGAAATTTCATAGGAATCCGGTAATCGCCCTGATTTGGTGCGTAATGCGGGGCATCAAAAATTCAGATAACCGTTGATCCGAAAAAAGAACTTTTTATCCCTCGGGCGCTTCGCTACTGTGCAGGCATTGCGCGGGCCACCGGCCCGCAGATGGAAGGAGATCCTGTTTCATGAGCAAGGCGACGATAGACCTGAACTCCGACATGGGCGAGGGATTTGGTTCCTGGAAGATCGGCGATGACGTCGACGACGCCATCATGCCGCTGATCAGCTCGGCCAACATCGCCACGGGCTTTCACGCCGGCGATCCCAACATCATGAACCGCACCGTGGTGATGGCGCGCGAGCATGGCATCGGCATCGGCGCGCATCCCGGCTTTCGCGACCTGGTCGGCTTCGGCCGCCGCGACCTGAACGAGAACGCCGAGGGCCTGGTCAACGACATCGTCTACCAGGTCGGCGCCCTGCGCGAATTCGCCCGCCTCTATGGCCTGCGGCTGCAGCACGTCAAGCCGCATGGCGCGCTCTACATGCGCGCCGCGCGCGACGAAACCCTGTCGCGCCGCCTGGTGCAGACGCTGCGCGACCTGGAGCCCACGCTGATGCTGTATTGCATGGAGAACTCGCTGACCTGCAAGGTGGCGCGCGAGCTGGGCCTGCCGGTGGTGCGCGAGTTCTACGCGGACCGCGACTACGACGCCGGCGGCTCGATCGTGTTCACGCGCTACACCCAGGCGCTCGATCCGGAGCAGGTGGCCGACAAGGTGCTGCGCGCGTGCACCGACGGCAAGGTGCGCACCGTGGATGGCCGCGACATTCCGATCGGCTTCGACTCTGTCTGCATCCACAGCGACACCCCCGGCGCGCTGGCGCTGGTGCAGGCCACCCGCGCCCGCCTGGAGGCGCACGGCATCCGCATCGCGCCGCCGCGGCTGTCCTGATCCGCCCATCATTCCCATACATTCCAAGGAGAAAACCCATGTCGCAGCAAGAAATCCAGAGCCCCCTGCCCGGCACCTTCTATCGCCGTCCCAGTCCCGACGCCGCGCCGTTCGTCGAGGTGGGCGCCGCCATCCAGCCCGGCGACGTGGTCGGCATCGTCGAGGTGATGAAGCAGTTCAACCAGATCGAGGCCGAGATCGGCGGCGTGGTCGCCGAGATCCTGGTGGCCGATGGCGACCCGGTCGAACCGGGCCAGGCCCTGCTGCGGATCGAGGGCTGAGGCATGGGCGTGCATTCCTTCTACCGGCCGCGCCGCATCCACACCCTGCTGGTCGCCAACCGCGGCGAGATCGCGCTGCGGGTCATTCGCGCCGCGCGCGAGCTGGGCATGCGCACGGTGGCGGTCTACAGCGACGCCGATCGCGACGCCCTGGCGGTGCGCCTGGCGGACGCGGCGGTGCACATCGGACCGGCGCACGCCACGCGCAGCTATCTGAACGCCGAGGCCCTGCTGGCGGCGGCGCGCGACAGCGGCGCCGACGCGATCCATCCGGGCTATGGCTTCCTGGCCGAGAACGCCGACTTCTCGCAGGCCGTGACCGACGCCGGCCTGGTGTTCGTCGGGCCCGATGCCCGCACCATCCGCAGCATGGGCGACAAGGCCGCGGCGCGCGCCTGCGCCAAGGCGGCGGGCGTGCCCACCGTGCCGGGCAGCGAGGGTGTGGTCGGCTCGCTGGACGAGGCCCTGAGCCATGCGGCGCAGATCGGTTATCCCTTGATGATCAAGGCGAGTGCCGGCGGCGGCGGACGCGGCATCCGCGTGGCGGCCGACGAGGCGCAACTGCGCGAGGCCATTCCCATGGCCCAGGCCGAGGCGCGCGCCGCGTTCGGCGATGGCGGCGTCTACCTGGAGCGCTACCTGCCGCGCGCCCGCCATATCGAGGTGCAGGTGCTGGGCGACGGCGAGCGCGCGGTGCACCTGTTCGAGCGCGAATGCTCGCTGCAGCGCCGCCGCCAGAAGGTGTTCGAGGAAGCGCCGTCGCCGGCGCTGAGCCCCGCGCTGCGCCAGGCGCTGTGCGAATCGGCGCTGCGCCTGACCGAATCGGTGGGCTATCGCGGCGCCGGCACGCTGGAATACCTGTACGACGAGGCCCGCGGCGAGTTCTACTTCATAGAAATGAACACGCGCATCCAGGTCGAGCATCCGATCACCGAAGCCATCACCGGCATCGACCTGGTGCGCGAGATGCTGCGCATCGCCGACGGCGAGCCTCTGCGTCTCAAGCAAGCGGACATCGTCATGCGCGGCGCCGCCATCGAATGCCGCCTGAACGCCGAAGACCCGGCGCGCAACTTCACGCCCGGCCCCGGCACCGTGTCGCACGTGCGCTGGCCGGCCGGTCCGGGCGTGCGCATTGACTCGATGGTGTATGCCGGCAGCGTGGTGCCGCCCTATTACGATTCGCTGCTGGCCAAGTTGATCGTGTGGGACGAGGACCGCGACGCCGCGCTGGCTCGCATGGCGCGCGCGCTGGATGAAACCGAATTCGAAGGCGTGCCGTCGACGCTGTCCCTGCATCGCGCCCTGGTGGCCGACGCGGGCGTGCTGGCGGGCGACTATCACACCAACTATCTGGAAAGCTGGATGCAGCAGCGGGAGGGGACCCAATGACGGTGCGCTACACCCATGGCGGAGATGAATTCATCTTCGCCGAGATCAGCGAATCGATGTCGCTGGCCGCGTTCTTCAAGGGCATGGCGATCACGCGCGCGCTGCGCGAACGCGCCGTGCCCGGCGTCACCGAGATCTGCCCGGCCAACGCCTCGTACCAGATCCGCTACGACCCCGAGCAGGTCGCGCCCGAGGCCATGCTGGCCATCCTGCGCGAGATCGAGGCCACCATCGACCTGGATAACCTGCGGCTCGACACCCGCGTCATCCAGGTGCCGGTGCTCTACAACGACCCCTGGACTCACGAGACGCTGATGCGCTTTCGCGAGCGCCACCAGGACCCGGACTCGACCGACTTGGAATACGCGGCGCGCATCAACGGCTTTGCCGATACCGATGCATTCATCGCCGCGCATTCCAGCGCGCCGTGGTTCGTGTCGATGGTCGGCTTCGTGGCCGGGCTGCCGTTCATGTTCCAGATGGTCGAACGCGAACGCCAGCTGGAAGTGCCCAAGTACCTGCGGCCGCGCACCGACACGCCCAAGCACACGGTGGGACATGGCGGTTGCTTCGCCTGCATCTATTCCGTGCGCGGCGCGGGCGGCTACCAGATGTTCGGCGTGACGCCGGCGCCGATCTTCGAGCCCGCGCAGCGCCAGGCGCACCTGCGCGACTCGATGGTGTTCTTCCGTCCCGGGGACATCGTCAAGTTCAAGCCGATCAGCCGCGCCGAGTACGACGCCGCGGTGGCGCGGGTCGAGGCCGGCACCTTCCAGCTCGACATCCGTCCCGTGTCGTTCTCGCTGTCCGAATTCATGGCGGCGCCCGAACAGTACAACGCCCGCCTTCTGGAGACGCTCCATGTCGCATGACGAACCGCTCATCGAAGTGATCAAGCCCGGGCTGGCGACGTCGGTCCAGGATCGTGGCCGCCAGGGCTACTACCACCTGGGCATTCCACCCTCGGGCGCGCTGGACCAGTACGCGCTGGCCGCCGCCAACCTGCTGGTGGGCAACCCCGAGGACGCGGCGGTGCTGGAATGCACGCTGATGGGGCCCGAACTGCGCTTCACCCGCGCGGCGGTGATCGCCGTCACCGGCGCCACCATGACGCCCAAGATCGATGGCCAGGCACAGGCCTGCAACACCGCGCTGGCGGTGCCGGCCGGCGCCAGGCTGTCATTCGATTTCGTGCAGGCCGGCGCGCGCGCCTGCCTGGCGATCGCCGGCGGCATCGACGTGCCCGAGGTGCTCGGTAGCCGCTCGACCTACACGCTGGGCGCCATCGGCGGCTTCGAGGGCCGCCGCCTGCAGGCCGGCGACCGCTTGCGCGTGGGCGCGCCGCGCCCCGGGACGCGGGTCGGCCGCGCGCTGCCGGCGGCGCTCGCCAGCGAGTGTCCGAAGGAACAGGTGCTGCGCGTGGTGCCGGGCCTGTACGACCATCGCCTGATGCCGGAATCGGCTGCATCGTTCTACGAAGACGCCTGGAGCGTGACCTCCGAGGCGGACCGCATCGGCTACCGCTACAAGAAGGGCCGCGCGCTGAAGTTCCAGCCGCGCGAACAGCCGTTCGGCGCCGGCGCCGATCCGTCCAACATCGTCGACGCCTGCTATCCCATTGGTTCGATCCAGGTGCCGGCGGGGGTGGAACCCATCATCCTGCATCGCGATGCCGTGTCCGGCGGCGGCTACGCCATGATCGGCACCGTGATCAGCGCGGACCTCGACAAGGTCGGCCAGATGCAGCCCAACCAGCAGGCCCGCTTCGAGCGGGTCACGCTGGAGACGGCCTTGCAGGCCCGCAAGGACTACCGCGCCCGCCTCGAGCGGCTGCGCGCCGCCCTGGGCTGATCTCCGCCCCGCTTTCCCGTTGATTGCCGCTTTCCTTCCGGCCCGTTCCGACGGGCCGGACGGGCGCGCTCGCGCCTGTGCATTTGAGTTTCACACGCTGCACGCCGTACCCGTCCGCATTCCGCGGTTCTTCAGCACGTCAGGAGAGCCTCCATGGCCAACCTTGCTTCCAGCTCCTCGTCCTCCGACCGGGACACTTCCCTCGCCACCGTGGCCGATGCCGACCGCATGGGCCGATTCCCGCTCACCATGGCCTGGTGGGCCGTGTGCAGCGCCATCTTCTACATCGTGGTCGGCGCCACGCTGGCGCTCAACTACGGCGCCCGCAACGCCATCATCGGCATGGTGCTGTCGGTGATTTCCTATGGCCTGATCAACGCCGTGATCTCGCGTTACGCCATCCGCACCGGCCAGTCGGTGGCGCTGTTCTCTCGCAGCGTGTTCGGCACCTCGGGCGCGGCGCTGGCCACCCTGATCTTCTTTGCCACCGCCATCTATTACGCCGTGTTCGAGGGCTCGGTGATGGCGGTCGCCGCGCACCACATGTTCCCGGCCGTGCCCTACTGGGCCTTCGCGCTGCTGGTGGTCGTCTACAGCGTGCTGCTGATCTTCGGCAGCGTGCAGCGCTGGCTCGACAAGTTCAACGGCGTGCTGCTGCCCTTCTACCTGGGCGGCCTGCTGCTGGCAGTGGCGCTGGCCATGCGCGAGTACGGCTACAGCGACGCCTGGCTGGCATTCGGCCCGGCCGGAGGGCCGGTGGCGGGCGGCTGGTGGGACGCCTACGTGTACTACATGGGCGTGTGGATCCTGATGATGTTCACCTTCGACTACGCGCGCTTCGGCCGCCGCGAAGACGCGCGCTACCACGGCCGCTACAACTTCGGCATGCCGTTCTACCTGGTGACCTTCCTGCTAAACGGCGTGGCCGGCATCTACCTGGTCGCCATCATTCCCGGCGATGGCGCCCTGAGCGAAGTGTCGGTGGTGCTGGCGCTGCTCAAGCTGATGGGGCTGGGCGGCCTGTTCTTCGTCTGGGTGACGCAGACCCGCATCAATACCGCCAACTACTACCTGGCCACCATCAACATGCAGGCCTTCTTCGCGCGCTTCGGCCGAGCGCGCCTGTCCAAGGCCGCCTGGGCGGTGATCGTGGGCGCGGTGTCATACGCGCTGATGCTGTTCGACGTGTTCGCCTATCTGCTGCAGGCGCTGGCCTACCAGGGCATCTTCGTGGTGGCGTGGGTCGCCGTGGCGCTGGTGCACATCCTGGCGGTGGACGAAGCCGCGCCGACGCCAGGCGGGGGCTGCGCCTACAACCGCCGCGGCCTCGGCGCCTGGTTCGCGGGCGCGGCCAGCGGCCTGGTGCTGATGCACCTGAACGGCGTTGCGGCGACCTTCGCGGCGCCGGCCAGCTTTGTGGTGGCGGGCGCGGTGTACTGGCTGGGGCAGGCGGCGGTCTCGGGGCCGCGCATGCAGCGCGGCGGCGCCTAGTCGCGCGGCGTCCCTCGCTGGTCGGGGCGCCGGCTCAGGCCAGCGCGGCCAGGAACACGAGCGCGCCCAGCGCCAGCATGAGGAAGGGGCTGATGCGCGTGTAGACCAGCGCCAGCGTGGAGACCGCGGCCACGCCCCAGGCCCAGGCGCCGCCTTCGGCGGCCCGCAGTACCGTGCACGACGAGGCCAGGATCATGCCGGCGGCCACCGGCACCAGGCCCGCCTCGATGGCGCGGACGCAGGTGGCCTGGCGGTAGCGCGCCCAGACCCGCGCCAGCGCGTAGATCAACAGCGAGCAGGGCAGGAAGATCGCGATCGACGCGGCAATCGCGCCCAGCCACCCGCCCACCTGCCAGCCGATCAGCGTCACCAGCAGCGACGCCGGGCCCGGCGTGATGCGGGACAGCGCAAAGTAATCCAGGAACTGCGATTCGCTGATCCAGCCATAGCTGTCCACCGCCTGGCGGTGGATGTCGGGCAGGATGCTCTGGCCGCCTCCGACCGTCAGGAACGACAGCGGCGTGAACACCGAGAACAGGTCGTGCAGCGTGGCCAGGTTCATGGTTGCCGCTCCCGGCGCCGCAGCCGCGCGTAGGCGATGCCGATCGACAGGGGCGCCATCGCGCCCACCACCCACAGCAGCGGCAGGCGCAGCAGGAAGATGGCGGCGAAGGTCGCGCCCATGACGGCGGCCGGCACCCAGCCCTGCAGCGCGCGCCGGGCGGCGCGCAGGCCGGTCTGCAGCGACACCCCGACCGCCGCCGCCGCCACGCCCGCCATGGCCACGTGCAGGCCCTGCGACTGCGCCATGCTGGCGAACAGCGCGGCCGCGCCGATGGCCACCAGCATCGGCGGCACGGTGATGCCCAGGCCGCCCAGCAGCGCGCCGGCGCCGCCGCGCAGGCGAAAGCCGATCCAGATGGCCAGGTTCACCACGTTCACGCCCGGGAACGACTGCGCCAGCGCCAGGCCGCTGAGGAAATCGGCTTCGGACAGCCAGCGCCGCTGCTGCACGAATTCGCGCATCATCCAGCCGCTCAGGCCGCCGCCGAAACTGGTCAGGCCGACCTTGGCGAAGGCCAGGAAAATCTGCGGCAGTGTCGGCGGGGCGGCAACGGCGGGGTCAGCGGAGGACATGGCGGGCGGCGCGATGGGGTCAATGACCGCATCTTACGCAATGCGAAATGTCGGCTGGCTGAAAGAATTTCGCCGCCGGGCACGACGTGCCGGGCGGCGAAAGCGGGGGCCGGGTCGGTGACCGGCGCGGCAGCGCGGCGCGCTCAGCGCGGCAAGTCGCTCGACCCCATCAGGTAGGCGTCCACCGAGCGCGCGCACTGGCGGCCTTCGCGGATGGCCCAGACCACCAGCGACTGGCCGCGACGCATGTCGCCGGCGGTGAAGACCTTTTCCACGTTGGTACGGTAGTCGTCGGTGTTGGCGCGCACGTTGCCGCGCGCGTCGCGGTCGACGCCGAAGGCATCCAGCACGGCCTGCACCGGCGACACGAAGCCCATGGCAAGCAGCACCAGGTCGGCCTTGATCTCGAATTCCGAGCCTTCGACCTCGCGCATCTTCATCTGGCCGGTCGATTCATCCTTGAACCACTCGACGCGGGCGCCGACCAGCTTCTCGACCTTGCCGTTGCTGCCCTTGAGCAGCTTGGTGGTCACCGACCAGTCGCGTTCGCAGCCTTCCTCGTGCGAGGACGAGGTGCGCATCTTCAGCGGCCAGTAGGGCCAGGTCATGGCCTTGTTCTCGGACTCGGGCGGCTGCGGCAGCAGTTCGAACTGGGTGACCGAGGCGGCGCCATGGCGGTTGCTGGTGCCGACGCAGTCGGAACCGGTGTCGCCGCCGCCGATCACCACCACGTGCTTGCCCTTGGCCAGCGTCTGGTTGGTGAGGCGGTCGCCCGCCACGGCCTTGTTCTGCTGGCGCAGGAAGTCCATGGCGAAATAGACGCCCGACAGCTCGCGGCCCGGCACCGGCAGGTCGCGCGGGGTTTCCGAACCGCCGCTCATCACCACGGCGTCGAATTCGGCCAGCAGCGAGTCCGGGGTGCGCACGGTCAGGCCGTCGGCCACCGGGTCGGTCGGCTTGCCGACGTAGGTCGAGGGCGCGAATTCCACGCCTTCGGCTTCCATCTGCGAGATGCGGCGGTCGATCTGGTGCTTTTCCAGCTTGAAGTCGGGGATGCCGTAGCGCAGCAGGCCGCCGATGCGGTCGCTCTTCTCGAACAGCGTCACCGAGTGGCCGGCGCGCGCCAGTTGCTGCGCGCAGGCCAGGCCGGCGGGGCCGGAGCCCACCACGGCGACCTTCTTGCCGGTCTTGCGCGCCGGCACTTGCGGCGTCACCCAGCCCTCGGCCCAGCCCTTGTCGATGATGGCGTGCTCGATGGACTTGATGCCCACGGCGTCGCTGTTGATGTTCAAGGTACAGGCGGCCTCGCACGGCGCCGGGCAGATGCGGCCGGTGAATTCCGGGAAGTTGTTGGTGGAGTGCAGCACGTCCAGCGCGCGGCGCCAGTCCTGCTTGTACACCAGGTCATTCCAGTCGGGGATGATGTTGTTGACCGGGCAGCCGTTGTTGCAGAACGGGATGCCGCAGTCCATGCAGCGCGCCGCCTGCTGCTTGGCCTGGTCGTCGGTCAGGTGCAGCACGAATTCGCGCCAGTTCTTCAGCCGCTTCTGCGGGGCCTCGGAGGCCTCCTGCAGGCGCTGGTATTCCATAAAGCCGGTAATCTTTCCCATGGTATCCCTCACGCAGCCAGTTGTTGCGGGTTGGCTGCACGCCACATTTCACCCAATGCGCGGCGGTAGTCCGTCGGCATGACCTTTACGAATTTGCCGCGCGAGGCTTCCCAGTCGCCCAGGATTTCGCGGGCGCGGAAGCTGCCGGTGTAGCGGAAGTGGTCTTCCACCAGGCGGCGCAGGATGGCTTCATCCGTCTCGCGCTCGCCGCCGCGCTGCGCGCTGTGCCAGACGTCGATGTTGTTCTGGGCCTGCTGTTCCGCGTGCGGCAGCACGGCTTCCAGTTCGACCATCGACAGGTTGGCGCGCTGCTTGAGCGTGCGTTCCGGATCCCACACATAGGCCACGCCGCCCGACATGCCGGCGGCGAAGTTGCGGCCGGTGGCGCCCAGCACCACCACGGTGCCGCCCGTCATGTATTCGCAGCCGTGGTCGCCGGTGCCTTCCACGACCGTGGCGGCGCCCGAGTTGCGCACCGCGAAGCGTTCGCCGGCCACGCCGTTGAAGAAGGCCTCGCCCGCCAGCGCGCCGTACAGGACGGTGTTGCCGGCAATGATGTGGTCGGGGCCGAAGCCGCGGAAGTCATTGGGCGAGCGCACGATGATGCGGCCGCCCGACAGGCCCTTGCCGACGTAGTCGTTGCCTTCGCCCACCAGGTCCATGGTGATGCCATGGGCCAGGAACGCGCCGAAGCTCTGGCCGGCGGTGCCGTTGCACTGGATGTGGATGGTGTCGTCCGGCAGGCCGTCGTGGCCGTAGCGCGCGGCCACGGCGCCCGACAGCATGGCGCCGATGGTGCGGTTGCGGTTGCGAACCGGCACGATGAACGAGACCTTCTCACCGCGCTCCAGCGCCGGCTTGCTGCGCTCGATCAACTGGTGGTCCAGCGCGCCGGCCAGGCCATGATCCTGTTCTTCGGTCTGGCGCACTTCGGCATCGGACTGCGTCTGGTGGAACACGCGGGTGAAGTCCAGGCCCTGCGCCTTCCAGTGCTCGACGCCCGAGCGCATGTCCAGCAGGTCGGCGCGGCCGATCAGGTCGTCGAACTTGCGGATGCCCAACTGGGCCATGATCTCGCGCACTTCCTCGGCGATGAAGAAGAAGAAGTTGACGACGTGCTCGGGCTTGCCCTGGAACTTCTTGCGCAGCACCGGATCCTGCGTGGCCACGCCCACCGGGCAGGTGTTCAGGTGGCACTTGCGCATCATGATGCAGCCTTCGACGACCAGCGGCGCCGTGGCGAAACCGAATTCGTCGGCGCCCAGCAGCGCGCCGATGACGACGTCGCGGCCGGTCTTCATCTGGCCGTCGGCCTGCACGCGGATGCGGCTGCGCAGGCGGTTCAGCACCAGCGTCTGCTGGGTTTCGGCCAGGCCCAGTTCCCAGGGCGTGCCGACGTGCTTGATGGACGAGACCGGCGAGGCGCCCGTGCCGCCGTCATGGCCGGCGATCACGACGTGGTCGGCCTTGGCCTTGGCCACGCCCGCGGCCACCGTGCCGACGCCGACTTCCGACACCAGCTTGACCGAGATCGAGGCCTTGGCGTTGACGTTCTTCAGGTCGTGGATCAGTTGCGCCAGGTCTTCGATCGAGTAGATGTCGTGGTGCGGCGGGGGCGAGATCAGGCCCACGCCCGGCACCGAGTAGCGCAGCTTGGCGATGTACTCCGAGACCTTGTGGCCCGGCAACTGGCCGCCTTCGCCGGGCTTGGCGCCCTGCGCCATCTTGATCTGGATCTGGTCGGCCGACGACAGGTACTCGGCGGTGACGCCGAAGCGGCCGGAGGCCACCTGCTTGATCTTCGAGCGCAGCGAGTCGCCCTTCTTGAGCGCGACGTCGGCTTCGATGCGTTCGGAGCCGAGCACCGAGGCCAGCGTGTCGCCGTCCTTGATGGTGCTGCGGCCTTCGCGCATTTCGGCGCGGTAGCGCAGTTCGTCTTCGCCGCCTTCGCCGGTGTTGGACTTGCCGCCGATGCGGTTCATGGCCACGGCCAGCACCGAGTGGGCCTCGGTCGAGATCGAGCCCAGCGACATGGCGCCGGTGGCGAAGCGCTTGACGATGTCCTTGGCCGGCTCGACGTCATCGAGCGGGATGGCGCGCGACGGATCGAAGCGGAACTCGAACAGGCCGCGCAGCGTCATGTGGCGGCGGCTCTGGTCGTTGATGATCTGCGCGTACTCCTTGTACGTGCGGTAGTTGTTGGCGCGCGAGGCGTGCTGCAGCTTGGCGATGGAATCCGGCGTCCACATGTGCTCTTCGCCGCGCACGCGGTAGGCGTACTCGCCGCCCGCTTCGAGGTCGTTCGCCAGGACCGGGTCGCTGCCGAAGGCGGCGCGGTGCTGGCGCAGCGCTTCCTCGGCCACCTGGAAGATGCCGATGCCTTCGATGTTGGAGGCGGTGCCGGTGAAGTACTTGTTCACCAGGCTGCTCTGCAGGCCGACCGCTTCGAAGATCTGGGCGCCGGTGTAGGACATGTAGGTGGAGATGCCCATCTTGGACATCACCTTGTTCAGACCCTTGCCGATTGCCTTGATGAAGTTCTTGACGGCCTTTTCCGGGTCGCTCATCTTGCCCAGCGATTCCAGCGCCAGGTAGGGGTGGATGGCTTCGGCGCCATAGCCGCCCAGCAGCGCGAAGTGGTGCACTTCGCGGGCCGAGCCGGTTTCCACCACCAGGCCGGTGTTGGTGCGCAGGCCGGCGCGGATCAGGTGCTGGTGCACCGCCGAGGTGGCCAGCAGGGCGGGGATGGCCACGCGCTCGCTGTCGACCAGGCGGTCCGACACGATCAGGATGTTGTAGCCGCTTTGCACCGCGTCCACGGCGCGCGCGCACAGCGCGGCCACGCGGGCTTCGATGCCCTCGGGGCCCCAGGCGGCCGGGTAGGTGATGTCCAGCTCGAAGCTGCGGAATTTCTTGCCCGTCACCTGCTCGATGTCGCGGATCTGCGCCATGGCGGCGAAGTCCAGCACCGGCTGCGACACTTCCAGGCGCAGCGGCGGGTTGACGTTGTTGATGTCCAGCAGGTTGGGCTTGGGGCCGATGAACGACACCAGCGACATCACCATCTGCTCGCGGATCGGGTCGATCGGCGGGTTGGTGACCTGGGCGAACAACTGGCGGAAATAGTTGTAGAACGGCTTGGCGCGGTCGGACAGCACGGCCAGCGGGGCGTCGTTGCCCATCGAGCCGATCACTTCCTCGCCGGTCGAGGCCATGGGTTCGAGGATGAACTTGTAGTCTTCCTGGGTCCAGCCGAAGGCCTGCTGGCGATCCAGCAGCGACACCGACGATTGCGTGGCGACGGCGGCCTGGCGCGGGGCCGGCAGCGATTCGAGCTTGATCTGCAGGCGTTCGATCCACTGGCGGTACGGACGGCTGTTGGCCAGTTGCAGCTTGATCTCGGCGTCGTCGATGATGCGGCCCTGTTCCAGGTCGATCAGGAACATCTTGCCCGGCTGCAGGCGCCACTTCTTGACGATGCGGTTCTCGGGGATCGACAGGGTGCCGGCTTCCGAGGCCAGGATGACCATGTCGTCGTCGGTCACCAGGTAGCGCGCCGGGCGCAGGCCGTTGCGGTCGAGCGTGGCGCCGATCTGGCGGCCGTCGGTGAACGCGACCGCGGCGGGGCCGTCCCACGGCTCCATCATGGCGGCGTGGTATTCGTAGAAGGCGCGGCGGCTTTCGTCCATCTGCGTGTGCTGTTCCCAGGCTTCCGGGATCATCATCATCATGGCGTGGGCCAGCGAGTAGCCCGAGTTCACCAGCAGTTCCAGGCAGTTGTCGAACGTGGCGGTGTCCGACTGGCCTTCATAGACGATGGGGTACAGCTTCTTCAGGTCGTCGCCCAGCACGGCCGACTGCATCATGCCTTCGCGGGCGCGCAGCCAGTTGAAGTTGCCCTTGACCGTGTTGATTTCGCCGTTGTGGGCGATCATGCGGTACGGGTGGGCCAGCGGCCAGGCCGGGAAGGTGTTGGTCGAGAAGCGTTGGTGCACCAGCGCCAGCGCCGACACGGTGCGCGGATCGGCCAGGTCGCGGTAGTAGCGGCCGACCTGGTCGGCCAGCAACAGGCCCTTGTAGACCACGGTGCGCACCGAGGCCGAGGGCACGAAGTATTCCTTGCCGTGCGCCAGGTGCATGTTCTGAATGGCGTGGCTGGCGGTCTTGCGGATCACGTACAGCTTGCGTTCGAGCGCGTCGGGCACCATCACATCGGCGCCGCGGCCGATGAACAACTGGCGGATCACGGGTTCGCAGTCGCGCACGGTGGGCGACATCGGCATGTCGACGTCCACGGGCACGTTGCGCCAGCCCAGCACGACCTGGCCCTCGGCGCGCACCGAGCGCTCCAGTTCCTGTTCGCAGGCCAGGCGCGAGGCGGTTTCCTTGGGCAGGAACACCATCGCCACGCCGTATTCGCCGGGCGGCGGCAGGGTGATGCCGTGCTGGGCGAACTCGTCGCGATAAAGCGTGTCCGGGATCTGGATCAGGATGCCGGCGCCGTCGCCCATCAGCTTGTCCGCGCCCACCGCGCCGCGGTGATCGAGGTTTTCCAGGATCTTCAGGCCCTGCTGGATGATGGCGTGGCTTTTCTTGCCCTTGATGTGCGCCACGAAGCCCACGCCACAGGCGTCATGCTCGTTCTTGGGGTTGTACAGGCCCTGGGCCGGCGGCAGGCCGATGCGGCTGGCATCGATCGGGGTCGCCTTGGGGGTGGGACAGGATTCGTTCGGGGTGATTTGGGGCATGGCGCGCTCCGCAGTAAGACTGCGTTCTAATGTTGCAGTGCAGGAACGGACAATACCCCCGTAGGCAGTAGGGTGCAATAGAAACATAAGGGGTGCGACCCTAATTTATTCATTGCACCGTCATAGAGCATTAATATGGGGACATAACAAGGCCCGCACCAATCAAGGCTTGCGGTGACGGTGCGCCGACCCGCACGGGCCTCAAGGGGGTGAATCCCTCGATTTCGCCATGTTTTGTCCCCAATTATTGTGATGCTTTTTGGCGAATTCGGAGGCCGGTCGGCGCCTCTCGGCTGGCGTGCGAACGCACGCGATCCTGCCGCCTCGGAGATTGCGGCGGCATGAAAAAAGCGCCCGAAGGCGCCTGGTCAGGAGGATGATCCGCTTCCGGAGGTTCCGTTGGATGGCGGTGACGCCGGCGTCGCGGCCCCCCCGGTATCGCCGCCGGACTCGGCGGCGGCCGGCGCGGCCGGCTTTTTGCGCGGCCGTCCGCGTTGGCCCGGGGCCACGCGGCGGCTGGCGGTATGGGCCAGGCTGGCGATGAAGCTCGGGCCGCCCAGCGCCCACTGGCCAGAAACAGCCTGGTCGATGCGCTGGCTTTCCTCGCGCGACAGGCCGTCCTGCAGGCGCTTGCGGTAGTTGGCCTGGCGGTCGAAGGGCGTGTTGCCGCAGGCCCAGTAGTCGGCATGGTCGGACTGCCACTGCGCCGGCGCGGCCGTGGTATTGCCGGTATGGCTGGAGGCCGAGGACCAAGGCCAGGAATCGGGATCCTGCGACGCGCCGCTGCGCACCGGATAGGTTTCCAGCCAGACCAGCGCGGGCAGAACCCAGGCTCCGGGCTCGAGCAGGGCGGATCGATAGCGGCCGGCGAACACCCGACCGCCACGCAGGCGCGCCGCCAGGTTGCGGCCCAGCGTCTGCATCAGGCGCGGCAGGCCTTCCTCGTCGGCGGGGGTGGCCAGCAGCAGGATGCGGTCGTTGGCGAGCAGCCAGCCATGCACCGACACGCGGTGGCGCTGGGCCGATTCGCCCAGCCACGTGGCAAGCTGATTGAGGATATCGGCCGGGGCGGGCTGCGATGCCGCCGCCAGCGGCTGAATGAAATTGGCCTGCACCAGTTGGGGCAGCCCAGGGGCGTACAGACGGGGCAGACGGGCCATAGTGTCAGGGCTTGCGCTTCCAGAAGAACGGGTTGTCTTCTCTCACGTATATAAATAGTGCCACGGTGAACGCTGGTCAAGCCCCGCGATCACAATATGGGCGCGGAATCGCTACTTTTTGTGGAAAGGACTCCGATTCGGGCAGGTTAACATTCGGCGACGGATCCTCGTACCGTGGATATACCCTAATTCCGACCGAATTTTCTTCAGCCTCAGACCCGGAGACCTCCCATGCCCGCCTCCCTGGAACTCATTTCCCAGCATCGTTGTTTCGGGGGTTCGCAGCGCTATTACCGCCATGAGTCGGCCGAGATCGGCCTGCCGATGCGGTTTTCGGTGTTCGTCCCGCCGCAGGCCGAGCACGGCCCGGTGCCAGTGCTGTTCTACCTGGCCGGCCTGACCTGCACCGAGGAAACCTTCATGATCAAGGCGGGCGCCCAGCGCCTGGCCGCCGAACTGGGCGTGATGCTGGTGGCGCCCGACACCAGTCCGCGCGGCGCCAACGTGCCGGGCGAAGACGAGAGCTGGGACCTGGGCACCGGCGCTGGGTTCTACCTGGACGCGACCACCGCGGCCTGGCGCGCCCACTACCGCATGGATAGCTACGTGACCCGCGAGCTGCATGGCATCGTCACCACCGCCCTGCCCGGCGACGCCGCGCGCGTCGGCATCTTCGGCCATTCGATGGGCGGTCACGGCGCGCTGGTGCTGGCGCTGCGTCACCCGGGCAAGTTCCGGTCGGTCTCGGCGTTCGCCCCGATCGCCGCGCCCAGCCAGTGCCCGTGGGGCCAGAAGGCGTTCGGCGCCTACCTGGGCGAGAACCGCGACGACTGGGCCGCCTACGACGCCTCGGCCCTGATGCGCGGCTTGCGCCAGCCATTCCCCGGCGGCATCCTGGTCGACCAGGGCACCGCCGACCAGTTCCTGGCCGAGCAGTTGTATCCCGAGGTATTCGAGGCGGCCTGCGCCAGCGCCGGCCAGCCCCTGGTGCTGCGCCGCCAGGACGGCTACGACCATGGCTATTACTTCATCTCGACCTTCATCGAGGATCACATCCGGTTTCACGTCGAGCGGCTTGGAAAGCCGGTCGCCTGACCCCTCGCTTCTATACTGGGCGGCCTGCCGTGGCAGGCCCGCGGCGGCTCCCGCCCGGCCCCTGGCCGCGGCGCCCTTTGCATAGGATCGGCTGATTTGATCAACGGAATCGCTCCCTTCGTCTGGATTCTGCTGGCCGCGGTGGTCGTCTTCCTGCCGGGCCTGGCGATGCTGCTGGGCAAGGGCGGCCCGCGCGACGAGCGCGGCCGGCGCACCTTCCAGTTCCGCCCCGTGCGGCGCGTGTTCGGCCTGTTGCTGCTGTTGCTGGGCGGCGTGTCGGGGCTGCTGGCGTTGTCGCTGGTCCAGTTCTTCAAGCTGACCACCGACGAACCGGTGGCCCGGATCGAGGTCCGCCAGCAGGCGGAAGGCCAGTTCCAGGTCAGCGCCGCCGCGCCGGGCGTGGGCGCCAAGCAATATGTGCTGTATGGCGACCAATGGCAGATCGACGCCCGCGTGGTGCGCTGGCGCCTGCCGGCCCTGATGGCGGGCGTGTCGCCGCTGTATCGCCTGGAGCGCCTGTCCGGCCGCTACAGCGACGCCGCGCGCGAGGCCTCGGCGACGCGTTCGGTGCATGCGCTGGACGACTGGCCGGCGCCGGACCTGGGGTCGCTCAAACAGAGCTTCCCGAACTGGTTTCCCTTCGTCGATGTCCAATTTGGCAGCGCGGCCTACATGCCGCTGTTCGATGGCGCGAAATACCAGGTCTATATGGATCCCCGCGGCGCGTTGTTCGTACGCCCGGATGGCGAGGCCACCGCGGCGGGACTGAAGCGGCTGGGGTGGTAGCCAACGCGTCCGGAGCCGTGTGATGGCCTGCCCGGCAAGGCGGATGGCCCTGCGGGCAGGTCGGAATTTAAAATGGGGTCGCATCGCGTGGAGGAAACTTTGACGCGTCGCAATAGTCGAATTAGCACTCCCTTTACTAGAGTGCTAACATCGAATCCATGTCTTTACCCCTTCGCTTTCCGGAGACCGCCGCAATGAAGCAACCCAGTACCTCGTTGGCCACGTCCGGCAACGCTCTGGCGTTGGCCATCGCCAATCCGGGCGCGCTCGGCACGATCGATGCCTACATCTCGGCCGTGAACCGCCTGCCGGTCCTGTCGGCCGAACGCGAAACCGAACTCGGCCGCCGCCTGCGCGACAGCGAAGACCTGGGCGCCGCGCGCGAGCTGGTGTTGTCGCACCTGCGCCTGGTGGTGTCGGTCGCGCGCCAGTACCTGGGCTATGGATTGCCCCACGCCGACCTGATCCAGGAAGGCAATGTCGGCCTGATGAAGGCCGTCAAGCGGTTCGACCCCGAGCGCGGCGTGCGCCTGGTGTCGTTCGCCGTGCACTGGATCAAGGCCGAAATCCACGAATACATCATCCGCAACTGGCGGCTGGTCAAGGTGGCGACCACCAAGGCGCAGCGCAAGCTGTTCTTCAACCTGCGCAGCATGCGGCCGGACGGCCAGACGCTGGATCCGGAACAGGTCGATCACATCGCGCGCGAACTCAACGTGCGCCGCGAGGATGTCAGCGAAATGGAAGTGCGCCTGTCCGGCCGCGACATGTCGCTCGAGAACCAGGACGACGATGACGACAGCTACGCGCCCATCGCGTACCTGTCCGACGAAGGCCGCCAGGAGCCGACCCGCGTGCTGGAACGCGCCGCCCGCGACCAGTTGCAGAGCTCGGGCCTGTCGAGCGCGCTGGAAGCACTCGACCCGCGTTCGCGCCGCATCGTCGAGGCCCGCTGGCTGCAGGACGACGGCGGCGCCACGCTGCACGAGCTGGCGCAGGAATTCGGCGTGTCGGCCGAACGCATCCGCCAGATCGAGGCCGCCGCGTTGAAGAAGATGCGCGGCAACCTGGCCGCCTGATTTCCCGCCGCATCCATGCCCAGGGCCGCGATTCGCGGCCCTTTCCATTTACGCCGCCGACCGCCCAGACCCAGGGAAGGGGCCGTGGCGGCCATTGTCGCGTCGCACCAATAAATTGATACAAATTCGCCGCGAAATAACCGCCGATTTCAGAAACTTAATGCAGTGCGCCCCGCCTAACTTCACGTAGACCGCAAACTTTGGTTGGCAGTCTTGTCATCCGTCTCGGCTTCTCCTCTTTCCCCTCCCCTATGAGACGGATGCTTGCGGGGCACCACGCATATGGTGCCCCGTTTTTTATTGCGCGCGCGAAACGCGTCGGGCCGTTCAGGCCGCCTGCGCGCTGGCCGGACCGGGCTGCGTTGCATGCCACAGGGCGTCCTGCACGCGCCGCACGCCGGTGGCCATCGAGCCATCCTGGTAGAGCTTGATCCAGCGATACCCGGGGGCGAGGTTGTCGACCACATGCTTGCCGTCGCGGATGCTGAACTGGAAGCAGGTGGAGGGCGTGGCCAGCATGCGCAGGTTGTGGCGGCGGCGGTCGAACTCATGGTGCACGTGGCCCCACAGCAGCACACGCACCTGCGGCCAGCGCGCCAACAGCTTGAACAGCGCCTGCGGGTTGTCGATCATCATCGAATCATGCCAGTGGCTGTCGATCTGCATCGGGTTGTGGTGCATGGCCAGCAGCGTGTGTCGTCCGGGCGCCTCGGCCAGCGCCGCTTCCAGCAGATCGAGCTGGCTGTCGGGCAGGTGGCCGGCGTTGGAGCCGGGCACGGTGGTGTCCAGCGAAACCACGCGCCAGGCGCCCACGTCCGTCACGGGCACCGACCATTCTGGCAGTTCATGGCGCATCGCCACAGGCAGGTCGTGGTTGCCCGGCAGGCAACGGATCCGGGCGCCCTCCAGCGCCGGCGCGGCGCCCAGGATGGCGGCCAGGCGCTGGTAGGCGGCGGGCTCGCCGTCCTGGGACAGGTCACCCGTGGCCAGCAGCAGGTCGGGGTGCTTGCCGTCGGCCTCGATCTGGCGCAGCACGGCGCGCAGGCTGGCATCGGTGTTGACGCCGAGCATCACGGTGTCCGGCTCGCCGAACAGGTGGCAATCGGTCAACTGGACGAGCATGGCTGGGGCGTCGGTGCGCCGGGCCAGGGTATGGACGCGTGCCAAGTGCGGCTCCTGCGAAGTTTCTGCACGGGCTCCTACCTTACCTAAAAAACATGTCCCGGCGCGTATCGCCCCACCCGATCGGGGTAACGAAACGTGCGCCGGAAATAGCCGTTCGCCGGAATCGACTGGAAAACCCGCTATTCTTGTGGAACTTCTCACAAGCTTCATGATCGGGACGCGGCGTTATCCATGGATGTAGGTTTTCTCGTATTCGGCCTGGCCGGGCTGTTGACCCTGGTGTGCTTCATGCCGCCGCTGGCTGGCCGCCTCAAGCTGCCCTACTCGGTGCTGCTGGCAATCGTCGGCTGCCTGCTGGGCATCATCGTGCACGTCCATGGCTGGGCGCCGAGCTGGATCGGCGACTTCCTGGATTCGCTGGAGCGGTTCGAGATTTCCTCCGAGACCTTCCTGATGGTGTTCCTGCCAGTGCTGCTGTTCGAAACCGCGCTGTCCATGAACGTACGGCGGCTGATGGACGACATCGGCCCGATCCTGATGATGGCGATCGTCGCCGTGGTGGTGTGCACGGTGGTGGTGGGCGTGACGCTGGACGCGATCTCGCCCTATGGCCTGGTGGTCTGCCTGCTGCTGGGGGCCATCGTGGCGACCACCGACCCGGTGGCGGTGGTGGGCATCTTCCGCGAAGTGGGCGCGCCCAAGCGCCTGACCACGCTGGTCGAAGGCGAAAGCCTGTTCAACGACGCCGCGTCGATCGCCCTGTACTCGGTGCTGCTGGCCGTGCTGGGCGGCCATGGCGAGTTGACCGCCAGCGGCATCTTCAATGACTTCATTGTGCACTTCATCGGCGGCGGCATCGCCGGTTTCGCCATGGGGCGGCTGGCCTGTTTCCTGTTCGCCTGGCTGCGCGGCTTTCCCACGGCCGAGATCACGCTGACGCTGACGCTGGCCTACCTGTCCTTCTTCATTTCCGAGCACTACCTGAACGTGTCGGGCGTGGTCGCCACGGTGATCGCCGGCCTGGTGGTGGGGTCGACCGGCCGCACCCGCATGTCGCCGACCACCTTCGAATACCTGTCGAGCGCCTGGGAACAATTCGGCTTCTGGGCCAACTCCCTCATCTTCCTGTTCGCGGCCATGCTGATTCCCAAGCTGATGGCGGCCGCCGACTGGCAGGAACTGGTGCTGGTGGCGGTGGTGTTCGTGGCGACGCTGGTGGCGCGGGCCATCGTGGTGTTCGGGCTGCTGCCGTTGCTGGGGCTGACCAAGCTGGGCACCAAGGTCAGCAATCCCTACAAGGTGGTGATGCTCTGGGGCGGCCTGCGCGGCGCGGTGTCGCTGGCCCTGGCCCTGGCCGTGACCGAGCAGACCGGCGTGCCCGAGGAGGCGCGCCAGTTCATCGCCGTGGCCACCACCGGTTTCGTGCTGTTGACGCTGTTCGTCAACGGCATCAGCCTGCGGCCGCTGATCCGCATGCTGGGGCTGAACCAGTTGTCGCCGGTCGAGCGCACCATCCGCAACCAGGCGCTGGCGGTGGCGCTGGAGGACCTGCAGGGCAAGACCGAAGAAGTGGCCAAGACCGAGCACATCGGCAGCGAGGTGCGCGACCGTATCCGCGCGGTGTTCGACGCCAGCCTGACCAGCGTGCACGATGGCCAGGTCAGCCAGATGAGCGACGAGCAGCGGGTGGCCGTCGGGCTGGCGATCGTGGCGCAGCGCGAGGAGGAAATGTTCTTCGACATCCTCAAGGCGCAGATCGTCGACTGGCGCATGGCGGAAACGCTGCTGGCGCGGGCCGAACGGCTGGAGGACGCGATCCGAATGGGCGGGGTGCCGGGCTTCGAGCGCGCCATCATTGCCGACGTGCGCTATTCCACCGGCTTCCGGCTGGCCTTGCGGCTGCACTACCTGTTCGGTTTCCAGGGCTGGCTGGCGCGCGAACTGGGCCAGCGTTTCGCCAACCTGATGAGCAAGCGATCGGTGGCCCAGCGCCTGATCGTGTTCGCGCGCGAGCAGATCACGCCGCTGCTGGGCGAAACCGCCACGCAGCGCATCGTGTCGCTGCACCAGCGCCGCCTGGACCTGATCGAAAACGCGATGCAGGCGCTGAACCTGCAATATCCGTCGTACGCGCAGTGGCTGCAGGAGAGCTACCTCGGCCGGGTGGCGCGCGAGCTGGAACGGATCCGCTATCGCGACATGCTGGAGCAGTTCCTGATCAGCGGCGAGGTCTACGCCGACCTGATGGCGCAGTTGAAGAGCCGCTGGGCGCACATCGACACGCATCCGCCGCTGGACATCGAAATGAGCGCGGCCGACCTGATCAAGCGCGTGCCGCTGTTCGAGGGGCTGTCGGCCGATTCGTTGCGCGCCATCAGCAAGCTGCTCAAGCCGCGCCTGTCGTTGCCCGACCAGCGCGTGCTGACCAAGGGGCGGCATGGCGAAGAGATGTGCTTCGTGGCGTCGGGCGCAGTGGCGGTGCACCTGCCGGACAACACCATGATCGAACTGGGCAGCGGCGAGTTCTTCGGCGAACTCGGCCTGCTGGGCGAGCAGCAGATCGCGCCCGAGGTGACCTCGCTGGGCTACAGCAAGCTGCTGATGCTGTCGTCGCGCGATTTCCACGCCCTGCTTGCCCGCGACGAAAACCTGCGCGAACGCATCCAGGTGGTGGCCAAGCAGCGCCTGCGGGCGATCGAGGTCTGGAAGCAGTTCTCGCAGGCCAACGCGACGCCCGCGCCCGCTCCCGCGCCGGCGTCGGCGCCTTCGCCCTCACAGGCGGCGGAAGCGGCCGAGGCCGCGGGGGTGCAGAGCGGCCTCGATACGCGGGCGGTGCAGGCGTTGCAGGCGGCCGAGCCGGGCGCAGCGGTGGCGCTGCCGGCAGTGGGAAGCGGGTCGGAGCCGCAGCAACAACGTCCGCGGCAGGTCGAGACACGGCCTGTCGAGGCGCATCCCGCGCAGCCGCTGCAGGTCGAGACGCACGCCGCGCCGTTGCAACAAGTGGAGACGCGCCAGGCCGACGCGCACAAGGCCGATGCGCGCGAGACGGATGCGGCGCCGGGAGGCGCCAGCGCCTGATGCGGGCAGGTGCGCGCCGGCCGGCCGGCGCGGTCGTGCCGCGCGCTGTCTGAGCCGCGCGCCGCTGGGCGCATCGGCCCGCCGCGCGGGAGCGCCGGTTCAGATTTCGCCGGCCGCCCGGCGCTGCATGATGTCTTCGATGATCACCAGCGCCGCTTCGAGCGTGAACTCTCCGTCGGCCACGCGCCGCACCACGGTGTCGACGTCGGCGGCCGCGATTTCCATCACTTCGCCATCGCGGTTGGCGGGCCGCGCGTCCGCCGCCAGCACGCAGGTGCTGGTCAGCACGTCCTCGACCTGGTAGCCCTCGGGCAGGCGGCGGTGGATGCGCAGGATGGTGCGCAGCGGCGAGCGCTGCGCCAGGTCCGGCGCGTCCAGGCCGGCTTCCTCGCCGCATTCGCGCACCAGCGCAACGTCCAGGTCTTCGCCGCGGCCGGCCAGGCCGCCCACCAGGGTGTCCCACATGCCGGGGTCGGTGGATTTGCTGAGCGCGCGCCGGGCGATCCAGATGCGGCCATCGGGCGTCCAGGCGTTCAGGTGGACGGCCTTGGTCAACAGGCCCAGCGGCCGCATCGCCGCGCGTTCGATGACGCCGAGCGCGGTGTCGCCATCCAGCACGTCGAGTAATTCATCGCGCCAACCGCGCAGGCAGTTGGCTTGGCGCAACAGTTGCGCGACCTGTTCGAGCGCCGCGTCGAGGGCCGGGCCGGGCGACAGCCTCGCGCCGATGTGCAAGGCGTCGGCATCGGACTCGATATGGGCGGCGCCCCGCAAGGCATCGCAGGCGGCATGCGTGGCCCAGCCGCAGCGGCGCCCCGCTATATAGAGCGCGTGCGCGCCAACCGGGGCAGGCTCCTGGGCCCGTGCGCTCAGGGCGGCATACAGATCGGACAACTGTTTGGGCATCGTGAGGCGGTGTTAATAAGACTGTCCGCGATTTTATGCCACCCCTGTTTACCCTGGGTCGTGAACGAACGCGCGCAGATGGGGGCGGGCGGTATGAATTCAAGAGCACAAACTTACATCCATTTGCGCGTCCGCTATAATCCGCCAGTTTCTTTGTGATTTCGAGTGGGAACGCGGGGGCCGCTCTATCTCCCCCTGCCTAACCCTGCCATCTAATAATTGCGCGTAGTCCTGTTGCAGTGACATCCGTGCCAACAGGCGACAAGGGCCCTCGCGCCGTGTTTCGAGGTAAGCATGAAGAAGTGGAGAGGGATACTGGGCGCTTGTGCGCTGCTGATTGGCAGCGCGGCCATTGCCCAGGTGCAAGACATGCCCGGCGGCCCGAAGGTCAATCAGCTGAACCTGCATGAAGGCGTTACGCAGATCACGCGTGATGTCATGTGGTTGCACTGGCTACTGCTCACGATCTGTATTGTGATTTTCGTGGGCGTCTTCGGAGTGATGTTCTACTCCATCTGGGCGCACCGGAAATCCCGCGGACACAAGGCCGCGACCTTCCACGAACACCTCGGCGTGGAAGTGGCCTGGACGGTCATCCCCTTCATCATCGTCATCGCCATGGCGCTGCCGGCCACCAAGACGGTCGTCGCCATGAAAGACACTTCCAGCGCCGACCTGACCATCAAGGTCACCGGCTACCAGTGGAAGTGGGGCTACGAATACCTCGACGGCCCCGCCGCTGGCGTCAAGTTCCTCGCCACCCTGTCCACGCCGCGCGCCCAGATCGAAGGCCGCGAGCCCAAGGGCCAGTTCTACCTGATGGAAACGGACAACCACATGGTGGTGCCCGTGGACAAGAAGGTGCGCGTCGTCCTGACCGCCGCCGACGTCATCCACTCCTGGATGATCCCGGACTTCGGCGTCAAGCAGGACGCGATCCCCGGTTTCCTGCGCGACGCCTGGTTCCGCGCCGAAAAGCCCGGTATCTACCGTGGCCAGTGCGCCGAACTGTGCGGCAAGGACCACGCCTTCATGCCCATCGTCGTGGAAGTCCTGGCGCAAGCGGACTACGATAAGTGGGTTGAGGACCAAAAGAAGAAGATGGCGGCAAACGCCGACGATCCCAATAAAGAGTGGACGGAAGCCGAACTGGTTGCCCGTGGCGAGAAGGTTTTCGCCGCCAATTGCGTGGCCTGTCACCAGGCCAACGGCAAGGGCATCCCGGGCAGCTTCCCCGCCCTCGATGGAGACAAGGTTGTGCTGGGCCCCAAAGCCGCCCAGATCAACACCGTGCTGAAGGGCAAGCCCGGCACCGCCATGGCGGCGTTCGGTCCCCAGCTCAATGATGTCGAGATCGCCGCGGTCATCAGCTATACGCGCCATGCCTGGAGCAACGCCGGCAAGGGGCAGGACCCGACAGTGATGCCGAAGGACGTGGCGGCCGCGCGTTGATCGCGCCCGCTTCCCAACGCAGAGCTGGTTCCGTTTAGTCAGAGATACCCTGCCGGTTCCGTGGAACGGAGCCGGCACTCAGCAGGAAGGAGTCCATCATGAGCAGCGTCACTGTAGACCACGTGTCGCCGGGCCACGGCCACGGTCACGATGACCACCACCACGCCACCCCCACCGGCTGGCGCCGCTGGCTTTTCGCCACCAACCACAAAGACATCGGGACGATGTATCTCATCTTCTCGTTCGTCATGCTGCTCGAAGGCGGCACGCTGGCGCTGCTGCTGCGTACCGAGCTGTTCGAGCCGGGCCTGCAGTTCTTCCGCCCCGAGCTGTTCAACCAGTTCACCACCATGCACGGCCTGATCATGGTGTTCGGCGCCATCATGCCGGCTTTCGTGGGCTTCGCGAACTGGATGATCCCGATGCAGATCGGCGCGTCCGACATGGCCTTCGCCCGCATGAACAACTTCAGCTTCTGGCTGCTGCCGGTGGCCGCGATCATGCTGACGGCCTCGTTCTTCGTGCCGGGCGGCGCCACCGCCGCCGGCTGGACGCTGTACGCGCCGCTGTCGCTGCAGATGGGCCCGGGCATGGACCTGGCCATCTTCGCCATGCACATCATGGGCGCGTCCTCCATCATGGGCGCCATCAACATCATCGTGACCGTGCTGAACATGCGCGCGCCGGGCATGACGCTGATGAAGATGCCGCTGTTCTGCTGGACCTGGCTGATCACCGCGTTCCTGCTGCTGGCCGTGATGCCGGTGCTGGCCGCCGCCATCACCATGGTGCTGACCGACCGCCACTTCGGCACCGGCTTCTTCAACGCCGCCGCCGGCGGCGACCCGGTGCTGTACCAGCACGTGTTCTGGTTCTTCGGGCACCCCGAGGTCTACATCATGATCCTGCCGGCGTTCGGTATCGTGTCGGCCATCGTGCCCGCGTTCGCCCGTAAGAAGCTGTTCGGCTACGCCTCGATGGTGTATGCCACCGCCTCGATCGCCGTGCTGTCGTTCATCGTGTGGGCCCACCACATGTTCACGACGGGCATGCCGGTGACCGGCCAGCTCTACTTCATGTACGCCACCATGCTCATCTCCATCCCGACCGGGGTGAAGGTGTTCAACTGGGTCGCCACCATGTGGCGCGGTTCGATGACGTTCGAGACGCCGATGCTGTTCTCGATCGGCTTCATCTTCGTGTTCACGATGGGCGGCTTCACCGGCCTGATCCTGTCGGTGGCGCCGATCGACATCCAGGTGCATGACACGTATTACGTGGTGGCCCACTTCCACTACGTGCTGGTGGCCGGCTCGCTGTTCGCGCTGTTCGCCGGCACCTACTACTGGCTGCCCAAGTGGACCGGCCGCATGTACAGCGAAAAGCTGGGCAAGCTGCACTTCTGGTCGACGCTGATCTCGTTCAACGTGACCTTCTTTCCGATGCACTTCCTGGGCCTGGCCGGCATGCCGCGCCGTTACGCCGACTACGCCGCGCAGTTCACGACGTTCCACCAGATCGCCACCATCGGCGCGTTCTGGTTCGGCCTGTCGCAACTGATCTTCCTGTGGGCGGTGCTGCGCTGCTACATGGGCAAGGGCGAGAAGGCCACCGCCAAGCCGTGGGAAGGCGCCGAAGGCCTGGAATGGACGGTGCCGTCGCCCGCGCCGTTCCACACCTTCGAGACGCCGCCCGAAGTCAAGTGAGCGCCGATCCGAAACCCGCAACAGGCAGCATGGCCATGACCCCCGAGCAGCGCCGACGCAACAAGATCGCAGGACTGGTTCTGCTGGTATTCGTCATCGCCGTGTTCGCCTGGACCGTGTTCCGCGGTTCGGCGCTGCTGGCGGGCAAAGCCATCGGCGGCTAGCGAACCATGAGCGACGACCTGCGTGAATCCGCCCAGCGCAAGCTGAGTTTTCTTCAGACGATGAAGGCGGTGGCGTGGGGGTTTTTCGGCGTCCGCAAGGGCGCGGGCTACCGCGAGGACAGCGCCAGGCTCAATCCCGTGCACGTGATCGTGGCGGGACTGTTGGCGGCGGCGATCTTCGTGACCGTGCTGGTGTTAATTGTGCGTTGGGCGGTTTCCAGCCTGACTTGAATCACTTAATTCTATAAATCAGTACCAGGGAGAAAGCCATGAGTGCAAGCCACTCGGTTCAAGGTAAAGAGGCACCCTATTACTACGTGCCCGCCGATTCGGGTCATCCCGTGCGCACGGCGGTGGCGCTGCTGCTCATGGGCCTGGGCGCCGCCGGCTGGATCAACGGCGTGAGCTGGGCCAAGTGGTCGGTGCTGGTCGGCTTCATCGCGCTGATCGTGGTGCTGTACTACTGGTTCGGCGACGCCATCCAGGAATCCGAGGCCGGCATGAACAGCAAGCGCATCGACGGGTCGTACCGTTGGGGCATGAGCTGGTTCATCTTCTCGGAAGTGATGTTCTTCGCGGCGTTCTTCGGCGCCCTGTGGTACGTGCGCACCATCACCACGCCGTGGCTGGGCGACATGGACCACCGCCTGATGCTGTGGCCCGACTTCCAGGCGGTGTGGCCCAACTTCGGTCCGGCCGGCGTGGTCGAGCACTTCCAGACCGTGGGCCCCTTCTGGCTGCCGACGATCAACACCGCGCTGCTGCTGAGCTCGGGCGTGACGCTGACCATCGCCCACCACGCGCTGCGCGAGAACCATCGCGGCAAGACCATGTTCTGGCTGGCCGCCACGGTCATCCTGGGTTTCATCTTCGTGGCCTGCCAGGCCGCCGAATACCACCATGCGTACACCGAGCTGAACCTGAAGTTCAATTCGGGCGCCTACGGTTCGCTGTTCTATATGCTGACGGGCTTTCACGGCTTCCACGTGATCCTGGGCGCCACGATGCTGACGGTCATCCTGATCCGCCTGATGCGCGGCCATTTCCGGCCCGATCACCACTTCGGCTTCGAAGGCGCCGCCTGGTACTGGCACTTCGTGGACGTGGTGTGGCTGGGCCTGTACCTGTTCGTCTACTGGTTCTGAGGCGCGGGCCCGGCGCTGCCGGGCCGGCGGCTGGACGGGGCGAGGCTGGCGGGCCGCCGGGAAACCGGCGCCGCCGGCCTCGCCCTTCGCTCGATGGCGGTCCGTGTTCCAATAGGCGGCTGGACGCGCGCCGGGAACCGGCGGCCAGCGGGGCTATCTAAGCCCGGTGCTTTCGATCCAGCCCATGTGGTGGGCGAACAGCACGAACAGGAACAGCGCCACCGACAGGCCGATGCGCACCGTCAGCGCGTTGACCGTGCGGTTGGTGCTGCCTTTGTCCCGCATCAGGTAGACCAGGGCGGATGCCAGACTGGCCAGGATACCGATGAAGGCCAGTACGACGAAAACGCGCATGATGGTCTCCGGACAAAATCGATTGATTCAATACAGATGGCCCGACCGCATTCAACCCGCTACACGGTAGCCGCTTTGCTCCTGCTGGGGATCGCCGTGGTGATCCTGGCCTCGCTGGGCCAATGGCAACTGCGGCGGGCCGACGAGCGACGCGACATTCTGGCGGCTATCGAGGCCGGCCGCAAGCAAGCGCCGCTGGTGCTGGCGCCGTCGACCGCGCCGGCCGACCTGAAGCCGTGGCGCGTGGCGCAGGCCAGCGGCACCTGGCTGCCTGAATTCAGTGTACTGCTGGACAACCGCAACCACGATGGCAAGCCGGGCTACTGGCTGGCCACGCCGCTGCTGCTGGATGCGGAAAAGCGCACGGCGGTGCTGGTGCTGCGCGGCTGGCTGCCGCGGGTGATCCAGGGCCAGGGCGCCCCGGTGCTGCCCGCCGCGCCTGAAGGCGTACAGACCATCAAGGGCGAGCTGTCGCCGCGCGTGCCGCGCATGTTCGAGCTGTGGTCGCTGGGGGGCCAGGACGCCTCCAGCCTGCCGGCCTCGCTGCCGGCGCCCGGCGGCGTCGTGCCGCAGGTGCAGAACCTGCCGCTGGAGGCCTACGCAAAGGCCACCGGACTGACCCTGCTGCCCACGGTGGTGAGCCAGTTCGGCCTGGGCGAGGACGACGGGCTGGTGCACGACTGGCCGCAGCCGTCGGTGAATTTCCAGCAGAACACGGTGTACGCCGTCGAGTGGTTTTCCTTCGCCTTGTTTGCCGCCATCGCCTGGCTGGTGGTGCTGGGGGGCGCCATCAAGCGCATGCGCCAGCGCGCGGCCGACGATCCGGCGGCCTGACCGCCTCTCCCGACAATAGAATCCATGACCCACGTGGCTCGCGACATGACTGCTTCCAAACCCGCCCGGCGCTCGCTGACGCCGATGGTGCTGGTGTTCCTGTGCACGCTGGCGCCTATCGTGGCGGCCTTCGTGGTCTACATGAACCCGCAATGGTGGCCGGCGGACGCCAGCAACTACGGCCAACTGGTCGAGCCGCAGCGGCCCGTGCCGGCGCCGGGGGCGCTCAAGCTGACCACGCTGGACGGCAAGCCGTTCGACCTGCAGAGCCTGAAGGGCAAGTGGCTGCTGGTCGCGGCCGACGGCGCGGCCTGCCCGGAAAGTTGCGCCCGCAAGCTCTACATCACCCGCAATACCCACGCCAGCCAGGGCAAGAACGTCGATCGCCTGGCGCGCGTCTGGTTCATCACCGACGATGGCCCGGTGCCGGACAAGGTGTTGGAGGCCTACCAGGGCACGATCATGCTGCGCGCCGATCCGGACCAGTTGGCGCGCTTCCTGCTGGCGCGCGATGCCGCGGTCGGACAGCCCGGCCTGGCGCAGCCGATCTGGGTGATCGACCCCCTGGGCAACCTGATGATGCAGTATCCCGCCGACGCCGACGGCGTGAAGGTGCGCAAGGACATCAGCAAGCTGGTCTATAACTCGCGCATCGGTTGAATCGGTATTTAGTTGATTTCCATGGAACGCATCAAAGCGCGGTATCGCAAACTCGTCTTCTTCACCTGGTTCCTGACGCTGGACCTGATCATGTTCGGCGCCTTCGTGCGCCTGACGGACTCGGGCCTGGGCTGCCCGGACTGGCCCGGCTGCTACGGCAGCGTCACGCCGCTGGGGGCGATGGGCGATATCCACGAGGCCTCGCAGGCCATGCCGTTCGGGCCGGTGACGCTGTCCAAGGCCTGGATCGAGATGATCCATCGCTATGTCGGCTCGATCCTGGGCATGTTGATCATCGGCATCGTCTACATGGCCTGGCGCTACCGCCGCGAACTGGGCCGCTCGCCGGCCCTGGCGGTGACGACGCTGGTGGCGGTGTGCGTGCAGGGTGCGTTCGGCGCCTGGACCGTGACCCACAAGCTCATGCCCGCCGTGGTCACGGCGCACCTGGTGTTCGGCCTGTCGGTGCTGGCGCTGATGACCTGGCTGTCGGCGCGTGAACGCCCGCACCATGCGGTGGCCGCCGCGGCGCGGCGCTTCAAACCGTGGGTGGTCGGCGGCTTCATCCTGCTGCTGATCCAGGTGACGCTGGGCGGCTGGGTCAGCACCAACTACGCGGCGCTGGCCTGCATGGATTTCCCCATGTGCCACGGCAAGTGGGTGCCGGACATGGACTTCCATGGCGGCTATTCCATCATCCGCGGGCTGGGCGAACTGCCGTCCGGCGAAATGATCTCGCAGCCGGCGCTGACGGCGATCCACTGGGTGCACCGCAATTTTGCCTTCGTCGTGTTTGCCTACCTGGGCGTGCTGGCCTGGCGCCTGCGGGCCGACCGCGGCCTGCGGGGACCGGCCACGCTCATGCTGGCGCTGCTGGGCGCGCAGTTGCTGACCGGCCTGACGACGATCTTCTTCCAGTGGCCTTTGTTGATCGCGGTGTTGCACAATGGCGGGGCCGCCGGCCTGACGCTGGCCGCGGTGGTCCTGATGGTGCGCCTGTCCACCGCGGGCGGGGCGCCGGCCGGGGGCTACGGCCCCAATTCGGTGCGCGTTTAAAATAGGGTGCATGATGACCAGTCTTGCCGCTCCCCAATCCGGATTGCTCCGCCAGTATTTCGTTCTCACCAAGCCGCGCGTCACCCAATTGGCGGTGTTCTGCGCGGTGATCGGCATGTTCCTGGCCGTGCCGGGCGTGCCGGACATGCGCCGCGTGCTGTTCGGCACGCTCGGCATCTGGCTGCTGGCGGCCGCCGCCTTCGCCATCAACTGCCTGATCGAGCAGGAAGTCGACGCCCGCATGCTGCGCACGGCGCGGCGCGCCACCGCGCGCGGCACCATTTCCGCGTTCCAGGTGCTGAGCCTGTCCGGCCTGCTGGGCGGCGCCGGCATGTTCGTGCTGTACACGCTGGTCAACCCCCTGACCATGTGGCTGACCTTCGCCACCTTCGTCGGCTACGCCGTCATCTACACCATCATCCTGAAGCCGCGCACGCCGCAGAACATCGTCATCGGCGGCCTGTCGGGCGCCATGCCGCCGGCGCTTGGCTGGGCGGCGGTGGCCGATTCCGTGCCGGCCGAGGCCTGGCTGCTGGTGCTGATCATCTTCATCTGGACGCCGCCGCATTTCTGGGCGCTGGCCCTGTATCGCAACCATGACTACGTCAAGGCCGGCCTGCCGATGCTGCCGGTGACGCATGGCCAGCAGTTCACGCGCCTGCAGATCCTGCTCTACAGCATCGCGCTGGTCGCCACCACGCTGCTGCCCACCGCGATCCGCATGAGCGGCGCGCTGTACCTGGCGTCGGCGCTGGTGCTGGGCGGCATGTTCGTGTCGTACGCCTGGCGGCTGTACCGCAACTACAGCGACGAGCTGGCGCGCAGCATGTTCCGTTTTTCCATTCTCTACCTGGCGCTGCTGTTCGGCGCCCTGCTGGTGGACCACTGGGTCGCGCTGATCTGACCCCCTGGAGATAAGTCGATGTCCGTATTTTCCGCCAGCCGGCGCCTGGCCCTGCGCCTGGCCACGGCCGCCGCGTTCACTGCCGCCCTGGCCGCCTGCGGCGACAACGCGCCCCAATTCAAGGGCAGCGACATCAGCGGCACCCAACTGGGCCGCGGCCTGGAGCTGTCGGACTACAACGGCAAGACGCGCACGTTGCAGGATTTCGCCAGCAAGGCGGTGGTGGTGTTCTTCGGCTTCACGCAATGCCCGGACGTCTGCCCGACCTCGCTGGCCGAGCTGACCGAGGTGATGAAGAAGCTGGGCCCGGACGCCGACCGCGTGCAGGTGCTGCTGATCACGGTGGATCCCGAGCGCGACACGCCGGACGTGCTCAAGCAATACGTAACGGCGTTCGACCCGCGTTTTCTGGGTTTGACCGGCACGCCCGACCAGGTGAAGAAGGCGGCGGCCTCGTTCAAGGCCTATTACGCCAAGGCGCCGACCAAGGACGGCAACTACACCATGGACCACACCGCGGCTTTCTACCTGCTGGACGGCAAGGGCGAATCGCGCGTGCTGGCCAACAACAACATCGGGGTCGACGCCCTGGTGCACGATATCCAGGCCCTGCTCAAGGGCTGATCCGGGACGCGCTTGTGCCTGGTCCGCCCTCAGGCGGTCCGCGGCGCACCGGCTGCTTATCCCAGGCCTGGCGCGTGCCGGCCGGCTTTACACGCCGCCCGCCGCCGTCCAGCCGGACAGCGCGGCACGGGCCTGGTCGCTGAGTTCGGCGGCGGGGATTTCGCGGCGGTGCGACATGATCATCAGGGCATAGGGGGCGGCCAGCGCGGCGGCTTCGGGGCACAGGCGTGATTCGTCGCCGGTCGACGGCGACACATTGCGCCAATAGTTGATGGCCGCTTCGATCTGAGGCAAGGTGATGGCATTCATGGTCCTATTGTCCACGAATGCCGCGGGCTGTCCACCCGCCCTGGCGCAGCAATGAAGCGTCACCATCGCAACATGCCGAAACCGCATCCGGGTGCTATACCACTGCCGGTTAGTAACGATGGAGCATCGTCATGAATTACCCCGTCCCAACCGAATCTTCCCGCCGCGGCCTGCATCCGCTGGTCGCGGCCGCCGCCATCGCGGTGATCGTCATGTGCTCGGTCGGTGTCGCCGCCGTGATGGGCTGGCTGCCGACGCCATCGGCCACGCCGCACGCCGAGGACCCGGCGCTCGCGCAGGCCGGGCCCGAGGCCGCCAACCTGGCTCCGGCGCAGCCCGCGCCCGCCCAGCCGCAAGCCCCGGGCGCACGACCACAGGCCCAGGTCCAGGCCCAGGGCCGTCCCGCGCCGGCGCCCGCTCCCGCGCCGGCGGCACAGGCCTGCCGCACCTGCGGCGTGGTGGAAACCATTCGCCAGGTGCAGGTGCCGGTCAAGGACAATAGCGACCACCTGGTCGGCACGATCGCCGGCGGCGTCGCCGGGGGCGTGGTCGGAAACCAGTTCGGCGGCGGCAACGGCAAGACGGCGCTGACCGTGCTGGGCGCGGTGGGCGGCGCTTTGGCAGGCCGTGAAGTTGAGCGTAATATCAGGCAGCAACAAACGGTGACGCACTATGAGCTCACGGTTCGCATGAACGACGGCAGCACGCGGCAGTTCCGCAGCGCGCAACCGTTCGCGTTTGCGTCCGGCGACCATGTGCGCGTGGAGAATAATCAGCTGCTGCCGGGGTGACCAGTCAGGCCGGCGGCGCTTTGCGATCTATGGGAAGACAGGAATGAGCGACCAACACAGCAACCCGTTCGTCCTGCCCGGCATGGGCCAGAATTCCGACCTGTCGGGCAATCCGCTGCTGGCCAGCATGGAAATGATGCGCCAGGCCTGGGCCGGCCTGACCGGGCCGGGCGGGCTGGCGAGCAGCCTGCCGATGGCGCCGCCCATGAACCTGGAAGACCTGGACCGCCGTATCACCGAACTGCGCTCGGTCGAAAACTGGCTGCGCATGAACCTGTCGATGCTGTCCAGCACGATCCAGGGCATGGAAGTGCAGCGCTCCACCATCAGCACGTTGCGCGCCTTTGTCGACTCGGCCGCCAATCTGGACCTGGGCGCGGTGCGCGAAAGCGGCGCGGCGTCGCCGCTGGAAGTGGTGCTGGGCCTGAAACCCGCGCCGGCCGCCAGGAACACGTCGAAAGGCGCGTCGCAAGATGCCGCCGACGCCGCGAAGGCCGAGGCCAAGGCGTCCGAGCCCGAGGGCGGCGCGGCTGGCGCCCAGCCCGGCATGAGCGAGCAGATGGGCGCGGCGGCGCAATCGGCCTCCAAGGCCTGGTGGGACCTGCTGCAACAGCAGTTCAACCAGATCGCGGCGGCCACGGCCGCATCGATGCCGGGCAGCCAGCCGGCGCCCGAGGCCGACAAGTCCAAGGCCAAGCCGGGCGGCCCGCAAGCCGCGGCCGCCCCGGCGGCCAAGGCAGCCAAGCCGGTCGCCAAGCCCGCTCGCAAGGCCGCGCGCAAGCCGGCGGCCAAGACGGCCACCAAGAACAACGGGCCTGCCGACGGCAAGCCCTGATTTTTTCAATCCCGTCCCGGACCGCCGGATGGCGGTAGCGGGCGCATTCAAATACCGGAACCTATGCTTAATGTAGTGATTCTCGCCGCCGGACTCGGCAAGCGCATGCAGTCCGACCTGCCCAAGGTGCTGCATACCCTGGCCGGCAAACCGATGCTGGCACACGTGCTGGACAGCGCCCGCCAGCTCGAGCCGGCCCGCGTCATCGTGGTGGTCGGCCATGGCGCCGACCGCGTCAAGCAGGCTTTCGCGGGCCAGGACGACCTGCAATTCGCGTTGCAGCAGCCGCAGCAAGGCACCGGCCACGCGGTCCAGCAGGCCGTGCCGCTGCTGCGCGAAGGCGACGGCGAGGACGACGTGACGCTGGTGCTGTACGGCGACGTGCCGCTGGTGCAACCCGAGACGTTGCGCCGCCTGCTGCAGGCGCGTGGCGCCGGCGCCGCGGTGCTGACGGAAGTGCTGGCCGATTCCACCGGTTATGGACGAATCGTGCGCGACGCCGGCGGCAATGTCTGCCGTATCGTCGAGCACAAGGATGCCTCCGAAGCCGAGCGCGCCATCAAGGAAGTGAACACCGGCATCCTGGCCGCGCCGACTGCCCGGCTCAAGGACTGGCTCTCGCGCATCGACAACAACAATGCCCAGGGCGAGTACTACCTGACCGACGTGGTCGGCCTGGCCGTGGTCGATGGCGTGCCGGTGGGCGCGGCCCAGCCGGGCGCCTCGTGGGAGACGCTGGGCGTGAACAGCCGCGTGCAGCAGGCCGAACTGGAGCGCCGCTGGCAGGCCGAGCAGGCGCGTCGCCAGCTCGAGGCAGGCGTGACGCTGGCCGACCCCGCGCGTTTCGATGTGCGCGGCACGCTGAATTGCGGTCGTGATGTCTTTATCGACGTGGGCTGCGTGTTCGAGGGCCGCGTGACGCTGGCCGACGGGGTGCGCGTCGGCCCGCATTGCGTGCTGCGCGATGTGAGCATCGGCGCGGGCACGCAGATCGAGGCTTTCAGCCATCTGCAGCAGGCCCAGGTGGGCGGCGACGCGCGCATCGGCCCGTATGCGCGCCTGCGTCCGGGCGCCGAGCTGGGCGACCGCACCCATGTGGGCAACTTCGTCGAGATCAAGAAGAGCGTGCTGGGCGCCGACAGCAAGGCCAACCACCTGGCCTACATCGGCGATGCCGATATCGGCGCGCGCGTGAACGTGGGGGCGGGCACCATCACCTGCAACTACGACGGCGTCAACAAGCACCGCACCGTCATCGAGGACGACGCCTTCATCGGCTCGGATACGCAACTGGTGGCCCCGGTGCGCGTGGGCCGCGGCGCGACGCTGGGCGCTGGCACCACGCTGACCCGCGATGCGCCGGCCGAGAAACTGACGGTGTCGCGCGTCAAGCAGCTCACCATCGACGGTTGGCAACGGCCGGTCAAGAAGTCGTGACGCCGCCGGCGTCGCAAACCCCGGCCGGCGGCGCCAAGCCCGCCGCGCCGGACGGCCTGCCGGTCCCGCGCCGCTACTGGGCCGCGGCGACCGTCATGACAGGCATCAGCCTGTCAGTGCTGGACACCACCATCGCCAACGTCGCCCTGCCGACCATCGCGGCCGACCTGAACGCGTCACCGGCGCAGGCGGTGTGGGTGGTCAATGCCTACAACCTGGCGGTGGTGATGATGCTGCTGCCGCTGTCGGCGCTGGCCGAGCGCATCGGCTTTCGCCGCATGTTCACTTTCGGCTTGGTGCTGTTCACGCTGGCCTCGCTGGGCTGCGCGCTGGCCGGCTCGCTGGTGCAACTGACGGCGGCGCGGGTATTCCAGGGCGTGGGCGCCGCAACGCTGATGTGCCTGTTTGGCGGCCTGGTGCGCAATATCTATCCGCTCAAGATGCTGGGCCGCGGAATCAGTCTGAACGCCACCACGGTGGCGGTGATGTCGGTGCTGGGGCCGACCATCGGCTCGGCGATCCTGTCGGTGGCGCCTTGGCCGTGGATCTTCGCGGTCAATCTGCCGATCTGCGTGCTGGCCATGTTCGGCCTGCGCCATCTGCCTGAGGTGCCGCGCAACGACGTCAAGCTGGACTGGATCAGCGCCCTGCTCTGCATGGCGACGCTGGGCGTGTTCATCTCCGGCATCGACATGATGGGCCAGGACCTGCTGCGCGGCATCGGCCTGGTGGCGATCGCGGCCGTGGCCGGCCTGGTGCTGGTGCGCCGCGCCAGCCGCCAGCCCGCGCCACTGGTGCCGGTCGACCTGCTGCGCATCCGGCCGCTGGCATTCGCGGTGGGCGCGTCGGCCTGCACCTTCGCGGCGCAGATGGCGTCGTATGTGTCGCTGCCGTTCTATTTCCAGCAGGTGCTGGGCCGGCCTTATCTCGAGGTCGGCCTGCTGATGGGCGCCTGGCCGGTGGGCACGGCGCTGATCGCGCCGGTGGCGGGCCGCCTGTCGGACCGTTACTCCGCCGCCACCCTGAGCGGCGTCGGCGCGGCCACCATGGTGGCGGGCATGCTGTGGCTGGCGGCGCTGCCGGCGGCCGTGGGCAACGTGCCGATCATTGCCGGCATGTTCGTGGCCGGCGTGGGCTTCGGCTTCTTCCAGACGCCCAACAACCGCGCCATGCTGTCGGCCGCGCCGCGCGCCCGCAGCGGCGCGGCAGGCGGCCTGCAGGCCACCACCCGGGTGTTCGGGCAGAGCTTCGGCACCGCGCTGGTGGCGATCGCCTTCAGCGTCAGCGCAGCGCACGGCCCCGGGCTGGCGCTGGTGCTGGGCACGATCTGCGCCGGCCTGGCGGTTGTCGTGAACACCGTGCGGTTCAGCAAGCTGCGGGCGCCGTCGGAACCATAGCGGCCGGGGCGGAGGCGGCGCGGGACCGCCGGCCGCCGCCAAACCCGTGGGCCGCACGGCTTCTATAATGGCGGCCGGCGCGGTGACGGTTCGTCCCGGCGCGACGATTACCTATTTTTAAGGCGTTCAGGCATGAAGATCACGGTCGTGGGTACCGGTTACGTAGGGTTGGTGTCGGGAGCGTGCCTGGCCGACATGGGCAACGACGTCATGTGCCTGGACGTGGACGCGGCCAAGATCGCCCTGCTGCGCCAGGGCGGGATCCCCATCTACGAGCCCGGCCTGGAAGACCTGGTGCGGCGCAACGTGCAGGCCGGCCGCCTGCATTTCACCGACGACGTGGCCCAGAGCGTGGCCTTCGGCGACGTGCAGTTCATCGCCGTCGGCACGCCGCCGGGCGAGGACGGCTCGGCCGACCTGAAGTACGTGCTGGCCGCGGCCCGCAACATCGCCCGCCACATGACCACCCGCAAGCTGATCGTGGACAAGTCCACCGTGCCGGTCGGCACCGCCGACAAGGTGCGCGCCGCGGTGGCCGAGGAACTGGCCAGGCGCGGCGTCGAGGTGCCGTTCAGCGTCGCATCCAACCCGGAATTCCTGAAGGAAGGCGCTGCGATCAACGATTTCATGAGCCCGGACCGGGTCATCGTCGGCGCCGACGACGACTACACCATCGGCGTCATGCGCCGCATCTACGAGCCGTTCCAGCGCACCCACGATCGCCTGATGGTGATGGACGTGCGCTCGGCCGAGCTGACCAAGTACGCCGCCAACGCCATGCTGGCCACCCGCATCTCGTTCATGAACGAGATGGCCAACCTGGCCGAGGCGCTGGGCGCCGACATCGAGCAGGTGCGCCGCGGCATCGGCGCCGATCCGCGCATCGGCTATCACTTCCTCTATCCGGGCGCCGGCTATGGCGGTTCGTGTTTCCCCAAGGACGTGCAGGCGCTGGTCAACACCGCCGCCGAGAATGCGCTGCCGATGCGCGTCATCGAGGCGGCCGAGGCTGCCAACCACGCGCAGAAGTTCCGCCTGTCGGAAAAGCTGGTGGACCGCTACGGCGAGGACCTGAGCGGCCGCAGGATCGCGCTGTGGGGCCTGTCTTTCAAGCCCAATACCGATGACATGCGCGAGGCGCCCAGCCTGACCGTGATCGCCGAGCTGACGCGCCGCGGCGCCACCGTGCGCGCCTACGATCCGGTGGCCATGCACGAGGCCGCCCGCGTCCTCGATGGCAAACCCGGCGTGAGCTTCGCCACCGACATGTACGACGCGCTGGACGGCGCCGACGCGCTGCTGATCGCCACCGAGTGGAAGGTCTTCCGCGCGCCCGACTTCGACCGCGTCAAGGCGCTGCTCAAGACGCCGCTGATCATCGACGGCCGCAATCTCTACACGCCCGCCGACGTGCGCGCGCAGGGCTTTGAGTACTCGGGCATCGGCCGCGCATGAAGATCCTGCAGCTCAACTTCGAAAAGGGTTGGCGCGGGGGCGAACGCCAGACGCTGTACTGCATGCGCGCGTTTCGCAACGCCGGCCACCAGGTCGAAGTGCTGTGCCGCGAAGGCGGCCCGCTGGCCGAGCGCGTGCGCCAGGAGGGCTTCGTGGCGCACACCGTCCGCAACGTGCCGGCGCAACTGGCGTTCCTGGCGCGCGCGGGCAGCGGCTACGACATCATCCACGCCCAGACCGCCAACACCATCACCTGGGCGGTGCTGACCAAGTGGCTGCACCGGCGCCCGGTGGCGTTTTCGCGCCGCACCTCGTTCGTGGTCAAGCCCAACGAGGAATGGAAGACCGGCTTCAAGTGGCGCCACACCGACCTGTTCGTGGCGATCAGCGACATGGCCGCGAGCGAGCCGCGGCGCCTGGGGCTGGACCCGGTCATCATCCGCAGCGCGGTCGAGCCGCACCAGATCAACCAGGAGAACGTCGCCGCGCTGGCGCGCGAGTTCGATCTGGAAGGCAAGAAGGTCATGGCCACGTCGGCCGCGCTGATCCGCGACAAGGACCCGGTGACGCTGGTGCGCGCGGTGGCCGAACTGGCCCGGACGCGGCGCGATTTCGTCTTCCTGCATTTCGGCGCCGGCGGCGACCGCGAACAGCAGGCGCGCGACGAGGCGCGCGCGCTGGGCGTCGAGGACGTCTACCGTTTCGCGGGCTTTCGCAAGGGCGTCGAGGATTTCTACAGCATCCTCGACGTGTTCGTCATGAGTTCCGAGGAAGAGGCGCTGGGCAGCAGCGTGCTGGACGCCTTCCTGCAGCGGGTGCCGGTGGTGTCCACTGACGCTGGCGGCTTGAAGGAAAGCCTGGCCGACGGGCGCGGCGTGCTGTGCGCGGTGGCCGATTTCCATGCCATGGCCCAGGGCATGGCGCGTTGCCTGGATGATGCCGCGTTCCGCCAGGAGATCACCGAGCGCGCGTATCAGTACGTGCGCGACGAGCACGACGTGCAGAAGATGGGCAATCGTTATCTGGCGCAGTTCGAGCGGTTGCTGGCGGCCCGCTGAGGCGCGTCGCTATGGCGTCCGCACGTCGATGCGGGTCTCGAACTTGGCGCGGTGCACCGAGAAGAACGTGCGCACGTTGCGCACGTTGGCGTGCGCGGTGAAGGCGCGGTGCGCCAGCGCGTGATAGGCGGGCATGTCCCGGACCTGCGCGATCACCACGAAATCCGGCCCCGGCGACACGCGGTAGCACTGCAGCACCGCCGGTTCCGCCAACATGATCTGTTCGAAGGCGTCCAGGCTTTCGGCCGCCTGCACGTCCAGCGTGATCTCGACGATGGCGGTCAGCGTGCTGCCCAGCTTCCCGGCCGCCAGGATGGCCACCTGGCGCGCGATCACCCCTTCTTCCACCAGGCGCCGCACCCGCCGCAGGCAGGTCGGCGGCGAGGCGTGCACGCGCGCGGCCAGCTCCTGGTTGGTCAGCGAGTTGTCGTCCTGCAGCTGTTCCAGGATGCGCAGGTCCAGATCGTCCAATTCCGGCAGGGTGATCGGCTGGTTTTGCATGATTAATTCATGAATGGATGATTGGTGAAATATTATTTAATCACAAATATGTAAGTGAATAAACTGTCAAATATGACCAGATAAAGAAATCAAATTTCTTGTCGGGACGCGCACAATGCGTTCCGTACTCGAACTTTCAGGAGTCTCTCCTATGTGCGGCATTGTTGGCGCCGTCGCCCAGCGCGACATCACCCCGATCCTGGTCGAAGGCCTGAAGCGGCTGGAATACCGCGGCTATGACTCCTGCGGCGTCGCCGTGTACGCCGACGGCCACCTGCGCCGCACGCGCAGCACCCAGCGCGTGGCCGAGCTGGCCGAGCAGGTCGCGCAGGACCATCTGCAAGGCTTCACCGGCATTGCCCACACCCGCTGGGCCACGCACGGCGTGCCGGCCACGCACAATGCTCATCCGCACTTCTCGCGCCTGGGCAACGACGAACCGCGCATCGCGCTGGTGCACAACGGCATCATCGAGAACCACGACGAACTGCGCGCCGAGCTGCAGGCCGTGGGCTACGTCTTCGAAAGCCAGACCGACACTGAAGTGATCGCGCACCTGGTCAACCATCTGTACGCCGGCGACCTGTTCGAGGCCGTGCAGAACGCCGTGCGCCGCCTGCACGGCGCCTACGCCATCGCCGTGTTCTGCCGCGACGAGCCGCACCGCGTGGTCGGCGCGCGGCAGGGTTCGCCGCTGGTGGTGGGCGTGGGCCAGAACGAGAATTTCCTGGCATCGGATGCGCTGGCGCTGGCCGGCACCACCGACCAGATCATCTACCTGGAAGACGGCGACGTCGTCGATCTGCAACTGGCGCGCGTCTGGATCGTGGACGCCAATGGCAAGGATGTGAAGCGCGAAGTGCACACGGTGCACGTGCATACGGGCGCGGCCGAGCTCGGCCCCTATCGCCACTACATGCAGAAAGAGATCTTCGAGCAGCCGCGCGCCGTCGGCGACACGCTGCAGGACATCGAGTCCATCACGCCCGAGCTGTTCGGCGACGACGCCTACAAGATCTTCAAGGACATCGATTCGCTCTTGATCCTGGCGTGCGGCACCAGCTATTACGCCGGCCTGACCGCCAAGTATTGGATCGAATCGATCGCCAAGATCCCCGTGGCCGTCGAAATCGCCAGCGAATACCGCTACCGCGACAGCGTGCCGAACCCGCGTTCGCTGGTCGTCACGATCTCCCAGTCGGGCGAAACCGCCGACACCCTGGCCGCGCTCAAGCATGCCCGCTCGCTGGGCATGGAAAACACGCTGACCATCTGCAACGTGTCCACCAGCGCCATGGTGCGCGAGTGCAAGCTGTCGTACATCACGCGTGCTGGCGTCGAAATCGGCGTGGCCTCGACCAAGGCCTTCACCACGCAGTTGACCGCGCTGTTCCTGCTGACGCTGGCGCTGGCGCAGGTGCGCGGCCGCCTCACCGACGAGCAGGAGGCCGAACACCTGAAGGCGCTGCGCCACCTGCCCGTGGCCATCGGCTCGGTGCTGGCGCTGGAACCGCAGATCATGGCCTGGGCCGACCGCTTTGCCTCGAAGGAAAACGCGCTGTTCCTGGGCCGCGGCATGCATTACCCGATCGCGCTGGAAGGCGCGCTCAAGCTCAAGGAAATCAGCTACATCCACGCCGAGGCCTACCCGGCCGGCGAACTCAAGCACGGTCCGCTGGCCCTGGTGACCGAGCACATGCCCGTTGTCACCATCGCGCCCAAGGACGAGCTGCTGGAAAAGCTGAAGTCCAACATGCAGGAAGTGCGCGCGCGCGGCGGCGAGCTGTACGTGTTTGCCGACGCCGACAGCAAGATCCAGAGCGCCGAAGGCATGCACGTGATCCGCATGCCCGAGCACTACGGCAAGCTGTCGCCGATCCTGCACACGGTGCCGCTGCAACTGCTGTCGTACCACACGGCCTGCGCCCGCGGCACCGATGTGGACAAGCCGCGCAACCTGGCCAAGAGCGTGACGGTGGAGTGATATCGCGGCGAGGACGCGGGGCCGCCGCCGTGGCGGCCCCTTTCCATTGCCGGTCGGCGCCGACCCGAGCCGGCCGCGGCGGCTAGTCGATAATCGGGACGTGCGCGGCGGCAGTTTTCGGCAAGTCGCCGCTCAACCTCGGATCTCTCTGCACTTCCACCCGGATTGCGTACGGTTTGAAGCCCGCTTTCATGTAGAAGCGCAGTGCCGAAGGATGGTCGTAGGTGCAGGTGTGGACCCACATCCGGGTGATGGGCCGCACCCAGGCCAGTTCCACTGCCTTGCTCATCAGCGCGCGGCCCACGCCCCGGCCCGTGCACTCCGCGGTGAGCCCCAGGAACGCCAACTCGCATTCACCTTGCGTGCGGAAGTCCAACTCCAGAATGCCAACGTCCCCAAGTCCGGTCCGGACAATGTGGATGTCGACGTCGGGGTGCGCGAGGATGGCGGCCAACTCGCCGTCTTCCATGAAAAGGCGCGAAAACCACAGCCAGTCGGCCCCGACCTTGCGGAACAGCGCGCGGTAGGCATCCAGGCCGATTCCGGCAACCGGGGCCAGCTCGAAACCTTGGGGCAAGGAAGCGCCGGGCAAGTCGGGCCTGGACAGCATTTCGAGGTCGGTGACGACACTGGCAATGTGTCCGCGGGGGACGGCGGTGTAGCCGATGGGAATGGGCGAAGAGGCGGCGGTCATAGTCTGCTCGTTCAGTAACGGCAGCACTATGCCCGCGGGCGCGCGGCCCTGTCTTGAACGCTATTTCAGCCGTCGCGCCATTGGCCGGGCGGGACGCCGACGACGGCCCGGAACCTGCGCGTGAGGTGGGACTGGTCGGCAAATCCCAGGTCCAGCGCCACCGCCGCAATGTTCTCGCCTTGGGCGATTCTCTTGCGCGCTTCGGCAACCCGTTGGTTCCAGCGCCACGCCAGCGGGGGCATGCCATAGACCCTGGAAAAGGCCCGAACGAGCTGCACGGGCGTCATCCCCGCCGATGCCGCCAGGTCCGTCAGCGTCGGCAAGGCAGGGTCGTCGCGCAGGCGGTCGGCGATGCCGCTGATGGACGCCGGCACGTGCCTGGATGTCGCGGGTCCGCCCGATCCCGCCATCTGCAACAGTTCGTCGAAAACGTGGACCAGCCCTTCCTGCGCCACGCTCTCGGGCGTGTTCCGGTTCAGCGCTGACAGGATGGCGCCGCGCAGCCTGGCTGCAATGCCTGGCGCTTGCAGCAGGGGCTTGTCGAAAACGGTTTCCGGGTTGATGCCGAGCAGGACCGGGAGGGCGGCCGGGTCCACATACATGCTCGCGAATTGCCACGACTCACTGATGACATGGGAGCTTTGGACCTGCGCCGGGTTGTAGAGCGTGACGTCACCCTCGGCGGCATCGAAGCATTTCCTGTCGAGCGTGATTTTTTCCCAGCCCCGCACATTGACGCTGATCACGAATTCGTCGTGGAAATGGGGCGCAAAGCCGCGCGTGCCGTCCGCGATGTGCGCGACCTCGATACCGGTGAATTGACGGCGATTGAACGACCCCATGACGGCCATGTTAGCGCGACGCCCTGGCGCGCCGCGCGGCCGGACGTTGCCCTGCCGGACCATGTCCCGCTGGCATGGGGGCGCCCGGCCTCGGCCAGAGCATGAGCGGAACTAATGATTTCATCCAAATAAAATCATTTTTATTCATGGAAGGCGCAACATAAAATACGGCTCGAATATTGAAAGTGTCAAGACTGCCAAATCAAAAATCCGAAGAAATTTGGAAATAAATGACGGCGGAAAATAGACGCGAGCTTTTTGTCAGAAATTTGAGCGCCGGATCAGAATGAGTAAAGAGTTTACATTTGCCATCAAGAGCATTTGTTTCGATGAGGATTATCGTCCCGCGGACAATACGCGAATCACGACCAACTTCGCCAATTTGGCCCGGGGGGAGAGCCGTCAGGAGAATCTGCGCAATACGCTCAGGATGATCGACAATCGCTTCAACGCCTTGGCGCACTGGGATAATCCCAAGGGCGATCGCTATTCCGTAAAGCTCGAGATCATTTCCGTCGAATTGAATATCGAAGGCCAAAGCAGCGGTAACGGCCTGCCGCTGATCGAAGTGCTGAAGACGAGCATTTTCGACCGGCATACCAATGAACGCTTCGAGGGCATCGTAGGCAATAACTTTTCCTCGTACGTGCGGGATTACGACTTCAGCGTGCTGCTGCTGGAGCACAACAAGAATACGACCGCCTTCAGCACGCCGGAGAATTTTGGCGACCTGCACGGCAAGCTCTTCAAGAGCTTCGTGAATTCGAGCACCTATAAGGAAAACTTCCACAAGGCGCCCGTCATCTGTCTGAGCGTTTCGAGCAGCAAGGTCTATCAGCGCACCGAAAACCAGCATCCCGTGCTGGGCGTCGAATACCTGCAGGACGAGTATTCGTTGACGGACGAGTATTTCAAGAAAATGGGAATGAAGGTGCGCTACTTCATGCCGCCCAACAGCGCCGCGCCGCTGGCGTTCTATTTCACCGGCGATCTGCTGGGCGATTACACCAATCTCGAGCTGATCAGCACCATCAGCACGATGGATACCTTCCAGAAGATCTATCGGCCCGAGATCTACAACGCCAACTCGGCTGCCGGGAAGTCCTACCAGCCGAGCCTGAAGCACCAGGATTATTCCCTGACCCGCATTGTCTACGATCGGGAAGAGCGTAGCCGGCTGGCTGTCGAGCAGGGCAAGTTCGTCGAGGAAAACTTCATCAAGCCGTATCAGACGGTTCTTGAGCAGTGGTCCGCGGCCACCCCACATTGATTAATAAAGAGCATCAGGTCTTATTGTGAAAAAACTGCTTCCCACCTCCACCGCCGGCAGCCTGCCCAAACCTTCCTGGCTGGCAGAGCCCGAGACCCTGTGGTCGCCCTGGAAATTGCAGGATGGCGGACTGATCGAGGGCAAACAGGATGCCCTGCGCCTGTCGCTGCAGGAACAGCAGCACGCGGGCATCGACATCGTCAGCGATGGCGAACAGACGCGCCAGCATTTCGTGACGACGTTCATCGAGCACCTGGACGGCGTCGATTTCGAGAACCGCAAGACCGTCCGGATCCGCGACCGCTATGACGCGAGCGTGCCGACGGTGGTGGGCGCAGTGGCGCGCAAGAAACCGGTCTTCGTCGAGGATGCCAAGTTCCTGCGCCAGCAGACCAAGCAGCCGATCAAGTGGGCCCTGCCCGGCCCGATGACGATGATCGACACGCTGTATGACGATCACTACAAGAGCCGCGAGAAGCTGGCTTGGGAATTCGCCACGATCCTCAACCAGGAAGCCAAGGAGCTGGAAGCGGCCGGCGTCGACATCATCCAGTTCGACGAGCCCGCCTTCAATGTCTTTTTCGACGAGGTCAATGACTGGGGCGTCGCCACGCTGGAACGGGCCATCGAAGGGCTGAAGTGCGAAACCGCCGTCCACATCTGCTATGGCTACGGCATCAAGGCCAATACGGATTGGAAGAAGACGCTGGGTTCGGAATGGCGGCAATACGAGGAAGCCTTCCCCAAGCTGCAGAAGTCCAATATCGACATCGTTTCGCTGGAGTGCCACAACTCCCACGTGCCGATGGAGCTCATTGAGCTGATTCGCGGCAAGAAGGTGATGGTGGGCGCCATTGACGTGGCGAGCAATACCATCGAGACGCCCGAGGAAGTGGCCAACACCTTGCGCAAGGCGCTGCAGTTCGTGGACGCCGACAAGCTCTATCCGTGCACCAACTGCGGCATGGCTCCGCTGTCGCGTGCGATCGCGCGCGCCAAGCTGAGCTCGCTGAGCGCAGGCGCGGAGATCGTCCGCAACGAACTCTCGAACTGATTTCGAGACGGGAAATGGCCGTCGCAAGCTGCTTGCGACGGCCCTGCCCGCAAGGCCTTACATAGCATTCGCGCTGCACCCAGTCGCCAGTTTTGGCAGTCCCTACCATGTCACTCCCCAGTCCCGCCATCGAGCCGTTGCGCTTTCGTGAAGCGCTCGGGCACTACGCGTCCGGTATCACGGTGGTCACCACCCACATCGATGGCGAGCCGATCGGCTTTACCTGCCAGTCGTTCCACAGCGTGTCGATGAGCCCGCCGCTGGTGTCGTTCAGCGTGATGTCCAATTCGGCCAGTTATCCCAAGATCCGCCAGGCGGGCCGCTTTGCCGTGAACATCCTGTCGGATGCGCAAGTCGAGGTGTCCAACCAGTTCGCCCGGCGTGGCACAGACAAGTGGCGCGGCATCGACTGGAAGGAATCGCCGCTGGGCAATCCGCTCATTGCCGGCAGCCTGCACTGGATCGATTGCGAGATCCACGCAGAATACGCCGCCGGTGACCACGTGATCGTGATTGGCGAAGTGAAGGCGCTGAATCTGCAGGAAGCGGCGGCCACGCAGCCATTGCTGTATTTCAAAGGGCAATATCGCAACATCGCCGCGCACGGCGCGGCTTGAGCGCCAATCGCCGCTGGCCGAATCCGTTGCGGCGCGAGGTGGCGCGGCGCCCCTGAACGACTTGGTATCGAGCTGTCTTGAGTGCATTGAAACAGGCGTTGAACGCGAGACGCTTCGCCTGCGTGCTGGAGATCATTCCTCAACAGTCTCCCGCGCGCCGGGCCGCGCTCGAGCGGATCGTGCAACGCGGGCACCTGGCCGGCTGGCCGTTGCTGCCTGCCTTCGCCGACCGCGTCGGCCTGCATTCCGACCTGAGCCCCCTGCAGGGGGCAGGGGCGCTGGGCGATCCGGCTTCATCGCTGTTGCATTTCTCGGGCAAGGATCGCGCGCGCGCCGACCTGCTGGGCCAGATGGACGCGATGCAGGCGCGGGGCCTGTCGCAACTGCTGCTGCTCAGTGGGGACCGCCTGCCTGGCCATGATCCGGGACGGGCGCCCGTGCGCTATCTGGAGTCGGTGCCCGCGCTGCAGATTGCCCGCGAGCACGGCCCGGACTGGCTGCTGGGCGCGGCGTTGAACCCGTTCAAATACCGTGAGGAAGAAGGCGCCGCGCAGTACCTGAAGGCGCAGAAGAAACTGCTGGCCGGCGCGGATTTCCTGACCCTGCAACTGGGCTTCGACGCCGCCAAGCATCTCGAAGCCCAGGCCTGGATGCGCGCCCAGGGCTGCGTCAAACCCATGCTGGCCTGTGTGATGCGGCTGACCCACAGGCGCGCGGCGGCGTTGCAGGATGTGCCCGGAATCGTCATCACCGACGCCATGCGCGAATTGCTGGGCAGGGAGCAAGAGATTTCGCCCGCCGATGCCAGCGCGCGCAGCCTCGAGCGGCTGGCGCTGCAGATCGTGGGCCTGCAATGGATGGGTTATGCCGGTGTGCATCTGTCCGGAGTGCACACGCTGGACGAACTGTTGTTGCTGGAGCAGGCGATCGCCGAGCAACGGGATGCGGTGACCTCGCTGTCCGACTGGATGGATCGATGGCAGGCGAGTTGGCGGATGCCCGGGATACCCCAGACAGGCTTCGCCCCTGGCATTGACGCGTGGGAGCTGGGGCAGTCCGATGTCGCGGCCACTCCCGGGGAGCGTTTGCGCTATACGCTGCTTTCCACGGTGCATGAACAGCTCTTCGATCGCACGGGATGGCTCGGCAGCGCCTTTGGCTGGAGTGTGACGCGGCCGTTCTGGAAGACCGGCGTGGCGGCGCGGGCGCTGCTCGCGGTCGAACGGACATTCAAGCGGCCGCTGGTGGGTTGTGACACCTGTGGCACCTGCCGCTTGCAGGACACACTCTACGTCTGCCCCGAGACCTGTCCCAAAGGCCTGGCGAACGGCCCCTGCGGCGGCACCCGGCTCAATCGATGCGAATTCGGCGACCGGGAATGCGTGCACAGCGTCAAGTATCGGATCGCCAAGTCCGCGGATCGGTTGCCTGCGCTGGCGCAGACGTTGATTCCCTGTATCGAGGCGGGCGACCGGCATCGCAGCTCGTGGCCCGAATGGTTCAAGCTGGAGGATCCGACGCGGGGCAATGATTGCCAATCGTTGCCAAAGTCTGGTTGATACCTCGACGCTCCCTCAGAATGCACCACGCCTTGGCGTTTGCCTGCCTGTTGCCTGACGTGGAGCCCATCCCATGCGTATCGAGACGATTTCCAGATTGGCCGTGCTGGCCGCCGTTACCGTGCTGGCGGGCTGCGCGCAACCCGTGTCGACCCGCGAAGTCGCGCTCAATGCCGATGCCTACACCGCGCGCACCCTGTTGCCCGATGCCCTGCCGCCCGCGGTGCGGGCCAGGCTGCCGGCGGCGGGCACGCAGCCCATGGGGTTTCGCGCCTTGCGCATGACGGGCACCCAGCATACCGTCGGCATCGACCACGTCGCGGTGGACAGCGAGTACGAATTGACGTTCCACAATGATCGCGACGACGGCACGTTGCGCAGTATCTATATCGGCAAGCTCAATGGCCTGCCGGTCAACTACGTGTTGGCGCTCAACTATCGCAGCCTGGCGCTGCTGATCCATCAGGCCGGCGGATTCAAGGCCGCGCAGGTGCCGCCGCGCTGGATGGCGCGCGACATCCAGCAATGGCCGGGCGATGTGTTGGCCAATCCGCCGGAAAATGCCCGGTTCACGCTCGAGAGCGAGGGCGGATGGGAAGGGCGGCGAACCGGGCCCAGGCAAACGCTCACCTGCGCCAGCGGCACGGATTATCCCGCGAATCAAGTGCATGAGCGAATTCCCGGGCAAGCCATCGATTTGGATTGCGTGGAGACCAATGAAAGCGGTTTGTCGGTGCGCAAGCTGCGCTATGCCTTCCTGCGTCAGCTTGGAGTCGCGCTGGTCGTCGAGAGCACGACGCCCAGGGCCAGGACGACGACGACCATCGATACGCTACGGATGGAGTGATTGCCGCGCCGGATGCCGCGCGGCCCGAACACGCCCGAAGCCGTGTTCGTCGCCTTGGGCATGGCGGACGAGCTCTACAACCCCAGCGATCTGGACCGCGCCTATCGGCGGGACGATCCGCGCTGCTTTCCGTTGATCACCGCCTGTGGCGATATCGAGTTCCACTTCGTTGTGACCACCGCCGGTGGGGTGGAGGTGGGGTTCGAGCATGACGACCCGGACGCGCACGATTCGCAGGCGCGCCTGCGGTGGTTTTGCTGGACGCGATGATGTCGTGGGGCGCGCCGGATCATGAAGGCGCGGGCGTGTAACCGGGTTCTTATTTGACGGTCTTTCCGTTCTTATCAATGACCTGCCAGTTTCCGCCCGACCACCAGCGATGCTCGCCATCGCTTTCTTCCTTGCAGCCGAAGCCCACGCTGGCCCTGCCGTCCTTGAACGGAAAGGCGCAGTCGTAGACGGGGGCGACGACGATGGCGCCGGTTTCTTCGTCGGCATAGCCGATCTTGCCGTTCAGGCGGATGCGGTAGCGCCCGTCCTGTGGATAGTCAGGCCCGTTGTCGAACAGGTAGACCTGGTAGGGCTCGCGCAATTGCACGTCGGCGACACGGAATCCGCCGGCTTGTTTATCGAGATAGATGCAGTAGCGGAATGGATTGCTGGCAAGGAAGCACTCGTCTATCCATTCGGGTTCCAGCGACCGCTGCTTCAGGGTGGCACGGGCCTGTGCGGCGGTGTCATCGACGTCTGCTTGGGCCATGGCCGGAAACGGCAGGGCCAGCAGGATGAGCAGGAGCGGGCGGATGAGGGACATCGCGGTGGGCGGCGGCGGCCGCCATGGCAAGAGGGACGGAGCGTCATCATAGGCCGTTTGCCGCGGGGTGCGCGCCGCCGGGGCGCAATGTCAGGGGGCGACCGCGGGCGCCGCGAGTGGCGGTATTCCGCCGGCCGCTCAGGCCGACGCCGTCATGCCGCCGCCGGCCTCCATGCTGGCGCCGCCCACGCCGCCACTGTCCAGGCCGGCGCCGGTCGGGCCGCCGCCTTCGATCGCATGGGCCGATTTCTCGGCGTCGGCCAGGGCGTCCTGCACCTCGGCGACCTGTTTCTGGGTGGCCTTGTCCTGCATGCGCAGCTTGCTCTTGAGCATGGCGAGCAGTTCCTTCATGGCGCGGATGGCGTCGCGCACCGCCTGGGCATCATCCTGGCGGCGCTTCTGCTCGACCTGCCGTTCCTGGCGGGATTCGGCGGTGGACGTCGACTTGTCGTCGTCGCCGCTGGCGGCATTGGGTTTGTCTTGCTCGCCGGGCACCGAGACGTCCTTGGCGGCGTCGCGCGGCGCCGGGGTCGCGGCTTGCGCCGCGGGGGCGGGATCCGCCGCTTCGGCCGTGTCGGCGGCGGTCGCGACGGCGGTGTCGCTGGCGGCGGCATAGGCCGCCACGGCGCGCGAGGCGGTGGCGGCGCTGGGCACGGCGGCCTGGGCCGATGCTGCGTCGCCGGCATCGGCTGACGCGGGCCCGGCGGCGTTGGCGTCTTCGGCCGTGGTGGCCTGCGAGACGGTGGCGGCGGGGCCGTCCGTCGCGGGGCCGCTGGCACCCTGCACCACGGGCGCCGCCGTGGCGTCGGCGGCGCTCGCGGCCGGCGCGGCGCTGGCGCTGCTTTTGAGCGCCGCGGCGGCCTGGCCGAGTTCGCCGGCCAGTTGACGTAGTTCCAGAAGGATGGATTTGGCCGCGGCCTTGCCCAGGAACATCAGCATTTTCTTGAGCATCTCGATGCGCTGCTTGATCTGCGAGACGCGGGAACGGGCGAAATCCTGGCGCGACTGGGCCGCATCGACGGCGATCTGCGAGGCGGCCTTGCGCGCCTTGGCGGCGCGTTCGAGGGCGTCGTCGCTCAGCACCACGCGTACCGAGACCGGGCGGTCGCTGGTCGTGGTTTCCAGGTTCTGCGCCTTGGCATCGGCGTCGGCGTCGCGTCTGGCGGCGCGCGGGTCGCTGCCGGCGGGGACGGCGGGAGGAAGGAGGTTGTCGGTGGCCAATGGCTGCATGGGGATGTTCCGGTAAGGCGGGGCACATGGCATCGGGGGCGGGCCGGGTCGGCCGCTGCCCGCGATGGCGAGGTGACACGATATGTACGGCTGTCCGGCGCGCATTCTTTAACCGGCGGCGGTGGGGATCGGTCCGAGATCGCGTCGCGGGCGGGCGGCGGTGGTATCTTCTGCCCCATGTCCGCCCGTGATTCCTCCTTGTCCCTGTCCAGCGCGCCGGTGGCGCCAGACGTCGCCCGGCCCTACGTGCAGGCCGCCGGCACCACACGCACCCTGCATTTTTCCGAGAAAGTCATCCAGAGCCGCATGTCGACGCTCAATCCCGACGCGCTCGACCTGGAGTACACGCGGATGATGATGGGCTTCGTGCTGTTCGCCCCGGAGCCCGCCGACATTCTGATGGTGGGGTTGGGCGGCGGTTCGCTGGCCAAGTTCTGCCATCGCTACCTGACGCGTTCGCGCATCGCGGTGGTCGAGATCGACCCGGCCGTGATCGCGCTGCGCGAGGCGTTCATGGTCCCGCCCGACAGCGATCGCTTCCGGGTGGTGCAGGCCGACGGCGCCGATTATGTGCGCGGCCTGTGCGAGGCCGCCGACGTGCTGCTGCTCGACGGTTTTGACGATGCCGGGATTCCTGACGCGCTGTGTTCGGCGGATTTCTACGCGGACTGCCATCGCGCCCTGCGCGACGACGGCATCCTCGTGATCAACTTCCACGTCAACCATCCGGATCACCACGAGTACCTGGACCGGGTGCGGACCGCGTTCGGCAGCGCCATGTTCGAGGTGGTGGACGACGACATGACCAACAGCATCGTCTTCGCCTGCAAGGGCGACCTGCTGGATGATCCCGCGGCGGCCGACCTGAAGCGACCGGCCGCGATCGCCAAGGATGCCTGGCGCCAGTTGATGCCGACCTTGCGCGTGATCGGGGCCACGCGGGAATTGAAGTAGCACCGGGGGCGGGTTGCGCGGCCGCCCTACATCTGGTTGCGGGCGGCGGACTTTGGTTGCATCTGGCCGGCCAATGTGTCGCGAGGGCTTGATAGCATCCCCGCTTTCCCCGACAGGCAGGTCGCCCACCATGAGTATCTTCTCCCGCTTTTTCGGCCGCTCCGATACGCCCGGCGAGACCGCGGCCCTCACGGCCAATCCCGATATCGACAATCCATCGAGCCTGCAGGTCGTGTTCGCGGCGCCGCTGGCCCTGAAAGCCGACGCGCTGGCGGCGGCCTTGCGCGCCTACCACCCGGAAATGCGCCAGGCGCGCGCCGAGATCGAGCCGGACATGCCGGAACTGGTGGGCATGGTCGGCTGGGGCAGGCATGTGGTGCGCATGGTGGGCTGGAACGCGCCGTTGCCCCAGGAGGCGCTGGAAGTCTGCGTGGCGCCCGCGCACTACCCCGCGCCGGTCAAGGAGCAGGTGCGCGCCCACGTCAGCCACATTCTGCTGTACTACGCGGGCTTCGACGAGAATCCGCTGGAGCAGTACGTGGCGATGGCCGCGGTGGCTGGCGCGCTGGGTCGCTTCAACGCGGTCGCGGTGCTGAACGAGCATGCGCATACCTCGTTGCCCGCCGGCGTGTTCACCGACGATTCGCTGGGAGACGAAAGCCTTGAGGTGCTGCGTTCGCTGCCGCTGACCATGCTGTATTGCGGTTTCGTGAAATACGAGGTCGAAGGCGTGCAGGGCGTATGGATGCGCACCTACGGCGGCGACCGTTTCGGCCTGCCGGATTTCGCCGTGCTGGCCGAGGGTCACCACCAGGGCGAGGAGTATTCCGGCATGTTCAATAACATCATGGCCTACATGCTGGACAGCGGCGCCGAGTTGGCCGCCGGACATACCATGCAGATCGGCGAGGCCCGCTACATGAAGCTGCGCGAGCCGCGGGAGGCCGAGTACTACCTGCAGGGGCCTGGCCCGGTGCTGGTGGCGGAGATCATCGACGCTTCGCAGATCAATCAGCCCGAAGCCGGCCCCCAACACTGACGTCCCGCCGGGCCGGCGTTCGTCCGGCCCATTGGCGCCCCGGCCGGGGCGCCGTCACATGACCTTGCTTGCCTCTCGCTGCGTTTCATTTGGAAATTATTCTGCCGCTTGCCGATGCGTTGCGGCCCAAGAAAATTCCACCCTGGCACAGCATTTCAAAAATCGGACAAATAGAAGCGCGCACATAGGAGGAAATGGCCGAAGTTGGGGCCATTAATACGAAATAGCGCATTTCAATCCGTCACTTCCAAATATAAATTCTGTATTCAATTGTATATACTCGCCGCCGGATTTCTTTCTTTCAAACGACGCCCGGCGGGTTTGGCGCGGGCCAGCAGGAGAGTGGCATGTTGAAGAAGGCAGTACAGCTTGGCGCGGTAACGATGTTGTCGCTGGTGGTCGCGGGTTGCGCCACCGAACGCTCCCAGTCCGTGGCGGTCCCCGCCGTGGCGGCGGCCAGCAAGCCCTATCAAGGCGTGCGCAGCCCGATCTCGGTAGGCAAGTTCGACAACCGCACCAACTATCTGCGTGGCGTGTTCTCCGACGGCGTGGACCGGCTGGGCGGCCAGGCCAAGACGATTCTCGTCAGCCACCTGCAGCGCAGCGGCCGGTTCCAGGTGATGGATCGCGAGAACCTCTCCGAGATCGCCCAGGAAGCCGCCTTCAACAAGAAGGCCAGCCAGATCAAGGGCGCGCGCTACGTGGTGACGGGCGACGTGACCGCCTTCGGCCGCAAGGTGACGGGCGACCAGCAGTTGTTCGGCATTCTCGGCCGCGGCAAGGAACAGGTGGCCTATGCCAAGGTCGACCTGAACGTGGTCGACGTGACGACGTCCGAAGTGGTGTATTCCGCGTCCGGCGCCGGCGAATACAGCCTGTCCAACCGCGAAGTCATCGGCTTCGGTGGCACCGCCGGGTACGACTCGACGCTGAACGGCAAGGTGCTGGATCTGGCGATCCGCGAGGCCGTCGACCGCCTGGTCGACGGTATCGAACAGGGCGCCTGGCAGCCCGTACAACAGTGAAAGGGCGCCCCATGTTGAACAATCTGGCGATGGTTCGCCCGGTCGCGCTCGGGCGCGCCGGCCGCATCCTGGCGGTGGCCGCCCTGGCGGGCGCGCTGACTGCGTGCGCGCAACCCAAGAGCATGTATAGCTGGCAGTCATACCAGCCTTCGGTCTACGCCTACCTCAAGGACGACGGCGCCGATTACGCGGCGCAGACGCTGGCGATGGAAAAGAACATCGAGACCGCGCGGGCGACCAACGCGGAACTGCCGCCGGGCTTCCGCGCGCATCTTGGCATGCTGTATCTGAAGATGGGCGAAGGCGCCAAGGGCGTGGAGCAGTTGGAAGGCGAGAAGGCGGCTTTCCCGGAGTCCAAGCCGTTCATGGACTTCCTGCTGCGCAACGCCAGCAAGACGGCGGAAAACGCGTCGCAGGCCGCCCAGCCCGAGGCGGCGAAACCCGCGGCGCCCGCCAGCCAGGCCGCGCCTGAGCAAGCAACCAAGAAGGGAGCCTGACATGACCACGACCCTCCGTATCGCCGTGCTGGCGCTGGTGGCCTTGCTGGCCGGCTGCGCCGCGCCGCAACGCAATGTGGACTACGCCGCTTTCCGCGAGAGCAAGCCGGCGTCGATCCTGGTGCTGCCGCCGCTCAATACCTCGGTGGACGTGGCCGCGACAGCCGCGGTCTTGTCGCAGGCAACCTTGCCGCTGGCGGAATCGGGTTACTACGTGATCCCGGTGGCGGTGATGGACGAGACGTTCAAGCAGAACGGCCTGACCAGCGCCGAAGAAATCCATGAGCTGCCGGCTCCGCGGTTGCGCGAGATCTTCGGCGCCGATGCCGCGCTGTACATGACCGTCAAGCAGTATGGCTCCAGCTACGCCGTCCTTTCCAGTTCGATCACGGTCTCCATCGATGCCGCGCTGGTCGATCTGCGCACCGGCGCCAAGCTGTGGGATGGCAGCAAGCAGGTGGTGCAGGCCAGCAATGGCGGCGGCGGCCTGATCGGCATGCTGGTGCAGGCGGTGGTGGACCAGGTGGTCAACACGCTGTCCGACCGCAGCTTCGGCGTGGCGGGCATGACCAACAACATGCTGCTCAGCGCCGGCACGCCGGGCGGCATCCTGTACGGTCCGCGTTCGCCGCGCTACGCCGCGCAGTAAGTCCCCGACGTTTGCATCGGGTCGCACAGCCCTCGAACCGTTGCTCGGTTCGAGGGCTGTGTCGCATTCGACGTCCGCTGGCGCGGGCCGTCCGGTCAGGCCGCGCAGTTCGCGCCCTGCGCCACGCGGCGCCGGGCCGGCCAGAGGCGCAGGGCCAGGGCGCCGACCGCCGCGGCCGTGGCCACCGCGGTCACGCCGATCCAGCCCCAGTGCGCCAGTGCCAGGCTGCCGAGCGCACCGCCCGCGGCCATGCCGATGAAGACGCTGACCATCAGCACCGCGTTGAGCCGGCTACGCGCGGCGGGGTCGATGCCATAGACAATGCTCTGGTGCGCGATCAGCGCCACCTGGATGCCCAGGTCGAAGCCGATGGCGCTGGCCGCGATCAGCCACAGGCCTGATTGGGCCGACAGCAACGGCAGCAACGCCATGGTGGCGAACGACACCGCGGTCAGCGCGGCGCCCAGGCGGCTGACGGCGTTGGGGCCGCGCCGGTCGGCGTAGCGGCCGGCCAGCGGCGCCGCCAGGGCGCCGGCGGCGCCGGCCAGGCCGAAGGCGCCGGCCGCCGCCGCGCCCAGGTGGAATGGCGCCTCGTGCAGCATGACCGCCAGGGTCGACCAGAAGGCGCTGAAACCCAGCGACAACAGGCCTTGCGCGGTCGCGGCGCGGCGCAGTTTGCCGTGCTGGCGCCACAGGCGGGGCAGCGAGCGCAGCAGTTCGGCGTAGGGCAGCCGGGAGGTCGGGGCGAACGCGGGCAGGCCGCGCCACAGGGCCGCGCCCAGCGCCACGATCGACACCGCGGCGGCCAGGAACATGGTGCGCCAGCCGAGCTGTTCGGCGACGAAGCCGCTGATGACGCGTGACAGCAGGATGCCCAACAGCAGGCCGGTCATCACCGTGCCGACGATGCGGCCGCGATGCGCTGGTGGCGCCAACGTGGCGGCGGCGGGCACGATGTCCTGCGCCAGGGTGGCGGACAGTCCGATGGCGAAACTGGCGGCCAGCAGCACGCCGATGGCGGGGGCGGCGGCGGCCAGCAACAGCGCCGCGGCGAGGGCGGCGGCCTTGATCAGGACGATGCGCTTGCGGTCGTAGCGGTCGCCCAGCGGCGCCAGCAGCAGGATGCCGAACGCATAGCCCAACTGGGTCAGCGTCGGAATCCAGCCAAGCTGGCTGGCGCTGGCGTGCAGGTCCGCGCCCAGGATGCCCAGCATCGGTTGGTTGTAATACAGGGACGCAACGGCCAGGCCGGCGCCGATGGCGAGCAGCAGGACCAGTCCGGCGGACGGATCTTGGGTTGTGGGCGCGGGGTGCGCCCGGGTATCGGAGGACATGATGGGGGTTCCGTTCAGGAAATAGGCCGCGAAGGGGCACGGGGCAGATTCTGAGCGTCCGCGGGGGCCGTGGGTAGCCGTCCCCCGGGTAGATCCGTTATACGATAGGCGTATGACCAAGCCCGCCCTGCCCGCCGCAACTGGAACAGACCGCCTGCTGTTGCTGGAGACCTTCATACGCATCGTGGAGGCTGGCAGCCTGTCGGCGGCCGCTTTGCAGTTGGGAGCGACGCAGCCGACGATCAGCCGCCGGCTGCAGTTGCTGGAGCGCTCGCTGGGGGTGCGGCTGCTGCAGCGCTCGACCCACGCCATCCGGCTGACCGACGATGGCCAGCGCTGCTACGAACGCGCCCGGGAATTGACGACCACCTGGCAGTCGCTCGAGAGCGAGGTCAGTGGCGCGGGCGAGGACCTGACCGGGTCGTTGCGAGTGGTGGCGCCGCACGCGTTCGGTCAGAACCAGTTCATGGAGGCGTTGGCGCATTACCTGCGCCAGTATCCCCGCATGCGGGTGGAATGGCTGCTGCATGACAGGGTGCCGGATTTCATCGCCGAGAACATCGATTGCGCGATCAAGGTCGGGCCGGTGCAGGATCCTTCGGTGGTCGCGATCAAGCTGGGCGATGTGGCGCGCAGCGTCATGGCGGCGCCGTCGCTGCTGGGCGGCGGCCCCCTGCCCCGGCATCCGTCCGAACTGGCGGCGCTGCCGTGGCTCGCGCTGCGCACGTTCTACCGGGACGAAGTCAGCCTGACGCACGTCCGCACTGGCGAGGTGGTGCGCATCGACATCGTGCCGCGCCTGTCCACCGACGGCCTGTACGCGCTGCGCAAGGCCGCGCTGCAAGGCCTGGGCGTGGGTATCGCGTCGGCCTGGGCGCTGCGCGAGGAACTGGCCAGCGGCCAACTGGTGCAGTTGGCGCCGGACTGGTTCGCCCCGCCCTTGCCTGTCTATCTGGTCTACGCCCCGTCTCGCTTGCAACCACCGCGGCTGCGGCGTTTCATCGAGGTCATGCGCGAGCATCTGCCCGCGGAGTTGCGCGCGAGTGACGCGGTTTAGGCGCAGATCGCGGCATATCAGGGATTACCAGCAGCGCCGCGGCCGGATTGCGACAAGTGGCATCGGCCGTTGCCAGAATGGCAGCTTCCTTGCATTTTGTGTGGAAAGTGGGCGCTAGGCATTGACCTGGGCATCGGACAGAATTTCTGTACCGAAACATCAGGGGAAAATAATGACGACACTGCTCACCACCACCGACGTCGCGAAGATCGTGGCCGCACAGGGCCCGCGCAAGGTATTCGAAGATCTGCTGGATTATCTGCTGGCCGATTTCCTGCGCTGGCAGGAGTTCGACAAGAGCGCGCGCGTCGCCAGCCATTCGGCGACCGGCGTGATCGAACTGATGCCCACGGCCGACAACGATCTTTACAGCTTCAAGTATGTCAACGGCCATCCTGGCAATCCGGCGGCCGGTTTGAGCACCGTGATGGCCTTTGGCGCGCTGGCGCAGGTCAGCACCGGCGAACCGCTGCTGATCAGCGAACTGACGTTGACCACGGCGCTGCGCACCGCCGCCACGTCGGCGCTGGCCGCCCGCGCCCTGGCTCGTCCGGGCTCGCGCAGCATGGCGTTGATCGGCAACGGCGCGCAAAGCGAATTCCAGGCGCTGGCGTTCCATCACATTCTCGGCATCGACACGTTGCATCTGTATGACGTCGACCCGGCCGCCACCGACAAGCTCGAGCGCAATCTGGCCGGCGTGCCCGGCCTGCGACTGCGACGCTGCGACAGCACCGCCGCCGCCGCCAAGGGCGCGGACATCGTGACCACGGTGACGGCCGACAAGGCCTATGCCACCATCCTGACCGTCGACATGATCGAGCCGGGCATGCACATCAACGCCGTGGGAGGCGACTGCCCGGGCAAGACCGAGCTGCACGCCGACGTGCTGCGGGCTGGGCCGGTATTCGTCGAATACGAGCCGCAGACGCGCATCGAGGGCGACCTGCAGCAGATGCCCGCCGACTTCGCGGTGACCGAGTTGTGGCGCGTGCTGACGGGCCAGAGCGCCGGCCGGCAGGGCGATCACGACATCACCGTGTTCGACTCCGTCGGTTTCGCGCTCGAGGACTTCTCGGCCCTGCGCTGGCTGCGCGACAGCGCAGTCAAGCATGGCATCGGCTCCCGCGTGGAAGTGGCGCCGAGACTGGCCGATCCGAAGAATCTGTTCGAACTGGTGCGTGGCCGCCAGGCCGCGGCCCGCGCCAACCCGGCGCTGCTCAAGGACTGAGCCGCGCCAGGGCGCCGCGGCCTATTCGGATTGCGCCGGCTCGTGCGACACCGGCCGCCCCAGCAGGAAGCCCTGGAAGTGCGAGCAGCCTTCCTGCGTCAGCCTTTCCAGTTGGGCCGCGGTCTCCACCCCCTCGGCGGTGGTCGGGATATCGAGGCTGCGGCCGATGCCGTTGATGGCGCGGATGATGGCGAGCGCTTCCTTGCTCGATTCGACGTCCTGCGTGAAGGACTTGTCGATCTTGATCTTGTCGAACTCGAAGGTGCGCAGGTAGCCCAGCGATGAATAGCCGGTGCCGAAATCGTCCAGCGCCACTTTGACGCCCAGTTGCTTGAGCCGGTTGAGCGTGGTCAGGTTGGCCTCCGAATTGGCCAGCAGCACCGATTCGGTGATTTCCAACTCCAGCCGCCGCGCCGGCAGGCCGGAGGTGGCCAGGGCGGACTCCACCAGCGAGACTAGCGCGTTGTTGGTGAATTGCGTGGCCGACAGGTTCACCGCCACGGTTTCGTGCGCGTCCCAGGTCATGGCTTCGCGGCAGGCTTCGTGCAGCGTGAAGGCGCCCAGCTCGTGGATCAGGCCGGTCTCTTCGGCGATGGGGATGAAGTCGTTGGGCATGATCAGGCCCTTGGCCGGATGCTGCCAGCGCATCAGCGCCTCGCGCCCCACCGTGCGGACGTGGGTGATGTCCTTGATCGGCTGGTAGTACAACTGTAGCTGCTGCGACAGGATCGCCTGGCGCAGGTCCATTTCCATTTCGTGGCGCTTGAGCGCGGCCGCTTCCATTTCGGGCTTGAAAAACGCCAGGCAGTTGCGGCCATTGCGCTTGGCTTCGTACAGCGCCATATCGGCGTAGCGCAGCAGGTGATCGGCGCTGGCTTCCTGCGCGGTAGCCCGGGCGATGCCGATGCTGACGCTGACCGGCACCGTGTGGCCATCGACCTGGAACGGCTCGCGCACCGCATCGATGAGGCGCTGCGCCATATGGCGCAGGTCGTCGGTCTTCTCGATGCCGGGCAGCACCACCGCGAATTCGTCGCCGCCCAGTCGCGCCAGCGTGTCCTGCTCGCGCAGGTTCTTGGCCAGGCGCCGTGCCAATTGACGCAGCAGCTCATCGCCGTACTGGTGGCCAAGCGTATCGTTGACGCTCTTGAAATTGTCCAGGTCCAGGCATAGCACCGCGGCGCTGCGTTCCCGGCCCTCGGGCGACAGCGCCTTGAGGAGCCGCTCGCGGAACAGGCGGCGGTTGGGTATCCCGGTGAGCGTGTCATGGTGTGCCATGTAGCGCACCTGGGCCTGGGCCGCGTTCTCGTCGGTGATGTCGTCGGCGATCAGCAGCACGTAGCGCGAACGCGGGTCGCTGCTGTGAAACACCAGCGTCTTGCTGCGCAGCGTGCGCGGGCCGCGGCCGGTGACGACCTCTTCCTGACCGGCCTCGCGCAGGGCGCCGTCGGAGCGCAGGGCGTCATTGGTCAGGCGCTCGAAGAATTCATGGACCGCGGGCGGCAAACATTGCTGCATGGTGCGGCCCTGCATCTGCTCGCGGCGCGCGCCGAAGACGTTTTCGGTCTGCCGGTTGGCCAGCAGGATGCGGCGCGACACCGCGTCCAGCACGAGCACGCAGGACGGGATGTGCGAGACCACGGCTTCCAGGAAGCTGGACAGCGAGGTCAGCTCGCTGTTGTAGCGCTCGGCCAGTTCCTTGGCATGCAGCACCTGCAGTTCGCGTTCGCGCCGTTCGGTGCAATCGCGCGTGATCTTGGCGTAGCCGATGAGCGCGCCAGCGTCGTCGTGGATGGCGTCGATCACCACGTGGGCCCAGAACGGCGCGCCGTCCTTGCGGATGCGCCAGCCTTCGGCCTCGAAGCGGCCCTGCTCGCGGGCGATGCTCAGGCCGCGTCCCGGCAGGCCCGAGGCCTGGTCGGCGGGGCTGTAGAAGCAGGAAAAATGCCGCCCCACGATTTCGTCCCGCGTATACCCCTTGGCGCGCTCGGCGCCGGCGTTCCAGTTGGCGACGGTGCCGTCGGGGTTCAACATGTAGATGGCGTAGTCAACGACACCTTGCACGAGGTGCCGATACATGACGTCGGAATGGTCGATGATCATTGAGAGTGGGCAGGCGTAACAGGCTCAGGGTTTCATGCGTTGCTTGAGGGCCTGCGTGATCATGGGGATGTCGAGATCCTGGCCCGGATGCTTCTGGCAGAAGTCGTACAACACCGCGATGTAGGCGTTGCCCAGCAGTTTGGTGATGGCGCCGGCGGTGGTGGCGGCGATGGTGCCGCCGATCGCGCTGCCGGCGCCGGGGATGAACTTCAGCAGGCCCGACACCACCGAGCGCCCGACCAGCGTGGCCGCGGACGCGCCCAGCGTGGACGTGACCAGCGTGCTGATGGCGGCGGTGTTCAGTTCCATGCCGAAGGTGATGCCGATCTTGGCGATCATGCCGACCTGAATCGGCACCAGCGCCACGGCGTCGGAGAACGGGATCGGCGCGGCGGCGGCCGACGCGGCCAGGCCGGCGGCGACGTTGACCTCTATTTCAGCCCGCTTTTTTTTTACTTCCAGCGCTTTCTGGTTGCGGGTCGAGAGCGCGTTGGCGTAGGCGCGCTGCTGCGATTCGGGAATGAACGCGGCGGTGGCTTCGATCAGCGCGTCCAGCCCCATTGGCGGCAGGTCGGCGTCCAGTTCCTCGATGCGTTCGGGCAGCGCGCGCACCGCCACCACCTGGCGCGCGCGCGGCAGCAGCGCCCGCGCCTGTTCCAGGAAGGGGCTGTTCTTGCGCGCCTTGGTGAGCACGCCGATGACCGGTATGCCGGCATCGGCCAGCAGCGCGCACAGCTCGATCTCGGCATCTTCGACACGGTGGCTGCTGTCCTGGATGCACAGCCAGGCCACATGCAGATGCCGGTCCTGGTCTTCCGAAGCCGCGCGCTCGCGGATCAGGTCGGCCAGTTGCTGACGCGAGCGGGCGTAATCGCCAACTTCCAGGCCGCGGGTGTCGATGATGGTGAGCGGATGGCCGGGCCGCGAGAATTCCTGCGTGGTCTGCGTGACCGGCTTGCCGGCGCCGGTCTTGGCCAGGTCGCCGCGGAACACCGCGTTGATGAGCGTGCTCTTGCCTACGCCGGTCTTGCCGGCGACCAGGATGTTGACGCGGCCGGCGCCGCGCGTGGCGGTGCTGATCGCATCGGCGATCGCGTCCTGCAACTGGGGCGTGTCGTGGCGGGGCGGAGTCATGGTTGGCAAGGGCAGGGCGCGCGGCGGGCGCGGGGATCGGATATGGCTCGATTCTAGCGACAAACGCCGACTGGGCCTTACCGCCCGGGCGGACTGGGCCTTACCGCCCGGCCGACGCGGGATCAGCCGTACAGGTGCTCCGCGTCCGGAAAGCGGCGCGCGCGCACGTCGGCGGCGTAGTCGCGGGCGGCATCCTGGATGCGGGCCGACAGGGTGTCGTAGCGCTTCACGAAGCGGGCGGTGCGGTCGAACATGCCGAGCATGTCGTCAACCACCAGCACCTGGCCGTCGCAGCCGGCGGACGCGCCGATGCCGATGGTGGGGCAGGCGATGGCTTCGGTGATGGCCAGCGCCAGTGGCTCGACCACGCCCTCGATCACCACCGCGAAGGCGCCGGCGTCGGCCACGGCCGTGGCGTCGGCGGCGATGCGGGCGTATTCGGCATCGCCGCGGCCGCGCGCGCCGTAGCCACCGAGAATGTTGACGGCCTGGGGCGTGAGGCCGATGTGCGCCATGACGGGAATGCCCCGCGCCGACAGGCAGGCGATGGCCGGCGCCATGGCCTGGCCGCCTTCCAGCTTGACGGCGCTGGCGCCGGTTTCCTTGAGGACGCGGGCGGCCGAGCGGAAAGCCTGTTCGGGGCTTTCCTCATAGCTGCCGAAGGGCATGTCGACCACCACCAGCGCCTGGCGCGCGCCGCGCACGACGGCGGCGCCGTGCGCGATCATCATGTCGAGCGTGACGGGCACGGTGGACGGCAGCCCATAGATGGTCTGCGCCAGGCTGTCGCCCACCAGCAGCGCGTCGCAGTGGGGATCGAGCAATTCGGCCATGCGCGCGGTGTAGGCGGTGAGCATGACCAGCGGCTCGGCGCGCTTGCGGGCGCGAAAGGCCGGGACGGTCATGCGGCGCGGCGCGGCGGCCGCGGAATTCAGGGTGGCGGTGGTGGACATGCGGGGCTCCTGGTCTGCGGCGCGCGGGGCCTGGTGCGGACGCCGCGCGCGGCACAGGTATATCACGGCGGCGGGGCCGGCGCCTCCAGCAGGGCCGCGCGCATGTCTTCGAGAAAGGTCGCGGCGATGTCGTCCAGGTGGCTGCGCCGTTTCGCCACCATGCTGATCTCGACATCGTAGTGGTAGACGTTGGCGTCCAGCGCATGCAGCAGGCCGGCGGCCACGTACGGCGCCGCATAGTGCTCGGGCAGGTATCCGAGGTGCGCGCCCGACAGGATCAGGATCAGCGCGGCCTCCATGTTGTCGGCCTCGGAGGTGATGTGGCGCGGCCGGCCGGCGAACGACGACTCCGGCAAGGGGTAGGTGCGCCAGGTCCAGTCGGCGTCGGCCAGATCCTGCTCGGTGACGCGGCCGGCGCGCGCCGCCAGCGGATGGGTGGCGCCACAGTAAGCGATCTGGCGTTCCTGGAACAGCGCGGTGTAGTCCAGCATCGGCACCCGGTGCAGGAAGTAGCCGATGGCGACCTGCATCTCGTCCTTGAGGATCAGCTCTTCGAGTTCGCGCGGGCTGCGGATCAGCACCGACAGGCGCACGGCCTCGTCGCGCCGGCGGAATCTCTCGATGGCGTGGCCGATGCGCGCGTTCTGCGCCATGGTGGCGTTGCCGATCAGGCCCAGCGTCAGGTTGCCCACCAGTTGCCGATGCATATTGCGCGCCTGCGCGCTGAAGTCATCCAGCGACGCCAGCGCGCGGCGCGCCAGCTTGTCGAAACGCTGTCCCTTGGCGGTCAGGCGAAAGCCGCCGCGCCCGCGTTCGCACAGGGTGAAGCCAAGCCGGGTTTCGAGCGTGGCGAGCTGGCTGCTGATGGTGGACTGGCCCACGCCCAGCAGGGCCTGCGCGGCCGACACGCCGCCAGCGTCGACGATGGTCAGGAAGACGCGGATCAGCCGCAGGTCGAGGTCGGAGACGTTCGAGAGCATAGGGTAACTACCGACAAAACATTGACGAAAATCGATGTGAATTTTCCGAACCAGATATGGATGGAAAAAGAGTGGATTCCTATTATTCCACCGGTGTTGCCGATTCAACCTGGCGCCGGTGCCGTCGGCGGCCAACAGGCAATCGGCAGCCCGGAGAATCGATTTTTTCCGGATTCACTTCTACGTAAATAGTTGTTTAGCCGGCGGCGGTCATTCAGCGCGCGGATCGCGCGCGACGAGACAAGGGGAAGGACATGTTTGTCGACATAGGCGTTGTCGTGGCCTATCTTGCCGCGATGCTGCTACTGGGCTGGTACGGCATGCGGCGGGCCAGGACGCACGAGGATTTCCTGGTGGCGGGCCGCAATCTCGGACCGGCCTTCTACATGGGCACCATGGCGGCCACGGTGCTCGGCGGCGCCAGCACCGTCGGCACGGTGCGGCTGGGGTATGTGCATGGCATCTCCGGCTTCTGGCTGTGCGCCATGCTGGGCCTGGGCATCATCGTGCTGAACGTGTTCCTGGCCCGGCCGCTGCTGAAGCTGCGCATCTTCACCGTGACGCAGATCCTGGAGTTCCGCTACAGCGCGCGCACCCGGCATGTCAGCGCGCTGGTGATGATGGCCTACGCGCTGATGCTGGCCGCGACCTCGGTGATCGCGACCGGCACGGTGATGCAGGTGCTGTTCGACATGCCCTTCTGGCTGGCGATACTGGTGGGCGGCGGCGTGGTAGTGGTCTATTCGGCGGTGGGCGGCATGTGGTCGCTGACCCTGACCGACATCGTGCAGTTCCTGATCAAGACCGTCGGCCTGATGGCCGTGCTGCTGCCGATCTGCCTGTCGCGGGTCGGCGGCTGGGACCAACTGGTGGCGAAACTGCCGGCGGCCAGCTTCGCGCCGACCGCGATCGGCTGGCCCACCATCGTGACGTATTTCCTGATCTATTTCTTCGGCATCCTGATCGGCCAGGACATCTGGCAACGCGTCTTCACCGCCCGCAGCGAGCGGGTGGCGAGGCTGGCGGGGGCGGCGGCGGGGCTGTATTGCATCGTCTATGGCCTGGTGGGCGCGCTGATCGGCATGACGGCGAGGGTCTTGCTGCCCGACCTGGACAACGTCAACAACGCTTTTGCCGCCATCGTGCAGGCCGAGCTGCCCGCCGGCATCCGCGGCCTGGTGATCGCGGCGGCGCTGGCGGCCATGATGTCCACGGCCAGCGCGGCGATGCTGGCGTCTTCCACCGTGTTGGCCGAGGACCTGCTGCCGGCCTTGCGCGGCGGCCGCGGCTTCACCCATGTGCGCAGCCATCGCCTGATGACACTGCTGGTCGGCGTGGCCACGCTCGGCATCGCGCTGGTGGTCGATGACGTGCTGGACGCGCTTACCTGCGCCTACAACCTGCTGGTCGGCGGCATGCTGGTGCCGATCCTGGGCGCCATCTGGTGGCGCCGCGGAACGACCACGGGCGCGATCGCCAGCATGCTGCTGGGCTGCGCCACGGCGATCGGCTTCATGATCCGCGACGGCCTGGCGGCCAATACGCCGATCTACGCCAGCCTGGCCGTCAGCGCCGTCAGCTTCATCATCGTCAGCCTGATGGGACAGGCGGCGGCGCCGGTCCACGGCGATTCATCTTCCAGGAGCACCCCATGAGTTTCACCCCCGAGAAGCTGGCCGCGTTGCGCGCCCGGTTCGGCGGCGCCAACGAAGCCGTCATCCACGATCCGCACTTTCGCGCGGTGGCGGCCAACGTCATCGACGACAGCGGCACGCGCAGCGCGCCCTATGCCGGCATGCCGACACTGCTGGATGCGCCGGCCCGGCAGATCGACTGGAGCCGGCCGGATTTCGGCGATCTGCAGGTGGCGCTGCTGGGCGTGCCGATGGACCTGGGGGCCAGCAATCGCAGCGGCTGTCGCTTCGGACCGCGCGCGCTGCGCGCCATCGAGCGCGTCGGGCCGTACAACCACGCGCTCAAATGCACGCCGGTGCGCGAGCTGCGCGTGGCCGACATCGGCGACGTGCCGATGCGCAGCCGCTACAGCCTGGAACAGTCGCACGAGGACATCCACGCGACCTACGAGAAGATCGTGGCGGCCGGCGTCACGCCGCTGTCGGTGGGCGGCGACCATTCCGTGACGCTGCCGATCCTGCGCGCATTGGGGGCGCGGCAGCCGGTGGCGCTGGTGCACTTCGATGCGCATTGCGATACCGGCGGTCCGTTCGACGGCAGCCGCTTTCATCATGGCGGGCCGTTCCGGCAAGCGGTGCTGGAAGGCGTGCTCGACCCGACCCGCACGATCCAGATCGGCATCCGCGGCTCGGCCGAGTACCTGTGGGAGTTCTCGTACGAGTCGGGCATGACGGTGATCCACGCCGAGGACATTCCGCGCCTGGGAGTGGACGCCATCATCGCCCAGGCGCGGGCCGTGGTCGGCGACGCGCCCGTGTATGTGTCGTTCGACATCGATTGCCTGGATCCGGCTTTCGCGCCCGGCACCGGCACGCCGGAGGTCGGCGGCGTGACCGTGCGCGAGGCCCAGGCCATGCTGCGTGGATTGGCGGGCCTGGACATCGTCGGCGGTGACCTGGTGGAAGTGGCGCCGTCGTATGACGCCACCGCCAATACGGCGCACGCGGGCGCGCAGATCCTGTTCGAGATCCTGAGCCTGATGCGGCTGCGCGGCGCGCGCTGAGGCGTCGGGGCCCGGCGCGCCGATGCTTTGGCGCCGCGCAGCAGGCACGTTGGCAAGGGTCCTGTCGCCGTCGCAGATCTGTCATGCCGGAAAAAAAGGCCCGGCATGTGCCGGGCCCTCGGGAACATCCGCCGGTGTCAGAAGTGGATCACGGTGCGGATCGATTTGCCTTCATGCATCAGGTCGAAGGCCTCGTTGATGCGGTCCAGCGGCAGTGTGTGGGTGACGAACGGATCCAGGTCGATCTTGCCGTTCATCGCGTCCTCGACCATGCCGGGAAGCTGGGTGCGGCCCTTGACGCCGCCGAAGGCCGAGCCGCGCCAGACGCGGCCGGTGACCAGTTGGAACGGGCGCGTGCTGATTTCCTGGCCGGCGCCGGCCACGCCGATGATGATGCTTTCGCCCCAACCCTTATGGCAGCATTCGAGCGCGGCGCGCATCACGTGCACGTTGCCGATGCATTCGAACGAGAAGTCCACGCCGCCGTCGGTGAGCTCGACGATCACTTCCTGGATCGGCTTGTCGTGGTCCTTGGGGTTGATGCAGTCGGTGGCGCCCATGGCGCTGGCCAGCACGAACTTGTTGGGGTTGGTGTCGACCGCGATGATGCGGCCGGCCTTGGCCTGCACCGCGCCCTGGATCACCGCCAGGCCGATGCCGCCCAGGCCGAACACGGCCACGGTGTCGCCTTCCTTGACCTTGGCGGTGTTGTGCACCGCGCCCAGGCCGGTGGTGACGCCGCAGCCCAGCAGGCAGACCTTCTCGTGCGGCGCGGCCGGGTTGATCTTGGCCAGCGAGATCTCGTTGACCACGGTGTACTCACTGAAGGTCGAGCAGCCCATGTAGTGGTAGAGCGGCTTGCCTTCATAACTGAAGCGCGAGGTGCCGTCGGGCATCACGCCCTTGCCCTGGGTGGCGCGCACTTTCTGGCACAGGTTGGTCTTGCCCGACAGGCAGAACTTGCACTCGCGGCACTCGGCCGTGTAGAGCGGGATGACGTGATCGCCCGGCTTGAGCGAGGTCACGCCCTCGCCGACCTCGACCACCACGCCGGCGCCTTCATGGCCCAGCACCGCGGGGAAGAGGCCTTCGGGGTCGTCGCCGCTGAGGGTGAAGGCGTCGGTGTGACAGACGCCCGTGTGGGTGATCTGCACCAGCACTTCGCCGCGCTGCGGGGGCGCGACGTCGATTTCAACGATTTCCAGCGGCTTGCCGGGTCCGAATGCAACTGCTGCGCGTGATTTCATAGCTTGCTCCACGATGTCGATGGCGTTATTTCAGATAGGAACGGACGATGCGCATGATCTGATCGATTTCCGCTTCGGGTTCGATCGTGGCGCCGGGCCGTCCGCCCTGGGCGGATTGGAGGAAGGTCTCCCGGAGATGGCTTTCGAGCACTTCGGCCATCAGGCCGGTGGCCGCGCCGCGCAGGGCGGCCAGTTGTTGCAGCAGCGCGCCGCATTCCGTGCCTTCGTTGACGGCGCGCTCCAGCGCCAGCGCCTGGCCCTGGATGCGGCGCAGGCGTGTTGTGACGCGCTTTTTCTCTGCGGGGGAATGGGGCACACTGGGCTCCGGTAGATACAGGGGGGGAGTATACGCAGGCATGGCGTCCGCGTCCAATGCGGGCGGCCTGTCTGTACATGTCTAGTGGCCCCTATAATCGGTTTTCGTCCAACGGCACGACACAGGATATTCCGTGGCTTCCAATCCGCCCCGGCTGCCGGCCCAGGCCAATGCCCTGCCCGCGCCGCTCTATGCGCAACTCAAGCAGATGATCGCCCAGCAGATCCGCAGCGGCGCCTGGCCGGCGCATTACCGCGTGCCGTCGGAAAGCGAACTGGTGCAGGAGCTGGGCTATTCCCGCATGACCATCAATCGCGCGCTGCGCGAGCTGACGGCCGAGGGCCTGCTGGTGCGCATGCAGGGCGTGGGCACGTTCGTGGCCCAGCCCAAGACGCGCTCGGCGCTGTTCGCGGTCAACAACATCGCCGACGAGATCGTGGCCCGCGGCCATCGCCATCACAGCCGCGTGGTGCGGCTGCTCGAGGAAGCGGCCGGCAGCGAGCAGGCCGCCGCGCTCGACATCCGCGAAGGCCAGCCGGTGTTTCATTCGCTCATTGTGCACTTCGAGGACGACGTGCCGATCCAGCTCGAAGACCGCTACGTCAACGTGCGGTTGGCGCCCGACTACCTCAAGCAGGATTTCACTCGCCACACGCCCTATGAATACCTGACGCGCGTGGCGCCGCTGACCGAAGGCGAGCACGTGGTCGAGGCCATCGTCGCCAAACCGCGCGAATGCCAGTTGCTGCAGATCGAGCGCAGCGAGCCGTGCCTGCTGATCCGCCGGCGCACCTGGTCGGGCGAGCGCGCCGTCACCCTGGCGCGCCTGATCCACCCTGGCTCGCGCCACCGCCTGGAAGGAAAATTCTCCACATGACTTCGCCAGACGTGCGCCTGTACCGCGCACAGGACTATCCCCGCATGCCATGGCGCAATGGCGGGGGCACCACGCAGGAGGTGGCGTGCAACGCCGGAGGCAGCAGCGCCGCGTTCACCTGGCGCCTGTCGATCGCCGAGGTGGCCCAGGACGGCGGCTTTTCCGCGTTCAATGGGTTGCAGCGCGTCATTACCGTGCTGGAAGGCGCGGGCATCGCGCTGACCGTCGACGGCCGCGCGCAGGCGCCATTGCGGGCGCGCCAGGCCTACGCCTTCCCGGGCGACGCGCGGGTCGATTGCCGCCTGCTGGACGGCCCCATCCGCGATTTCAACCTGATCTATTCGCCGCGCCACCACCACGCGCGGCTGCAATGGATTGGCGGCGCGCGCGACTGGACCTTCCACAGCGCGGCCACCACCGTGCTGCTGTTCAATGCGGGCGACGCGCTCACGGCGCGGCGCGACGGCCATGTGCTGCCGGAGCCGGCGCGCTACGACTGCCTGCACCTGGAGAGCGCGGAAGGGCTGGCCGAATACCGCCTGGAATCGGCCACGGTGCTGGACGCCTGCCTGATCGAGCTGCAGCCGCGCCAGGGCTGATGCCGGGGTGCGACGCCCGCCGAGCGCGGCGTCGTACGGGAAATCCCTGATCGGTAACCGGGTCCGACCAGCTTGTATATACAAGCATAGGCATCCTATGATTCCGCCAGCAGGCCGCGCATCGCGCCGCGCCATCGATCATGGAGACCGCCTTGGAACAATCGAACCGTTACCGCGACGTCGAGATCCGCGCGCCGCGCGGCAACCAGCTCACCGCCAAGAGCTGGCTGACCGAGGCGCCGTTGCGCATGCTGATGAACAATCTCGATCCGGACGTCGCGGAGAATCCCAAGGAACTGGTGGTCTATGGCGGCATCGGCCGCGCCGCGCGCGATTGGGATTGCTACGACAAGATCGTCGAGACGCTCAAGCGCCTGGAGGACGACGAGACCCTGCTGGTGCAGTCGGGCAAGCCGGTAGGCGTGTTCAAGACCCACGCCAACGCGCCGCGCGTGTTGATCGCAAATTCCAACCTGGTGCCGCATTGGGCCACCTGGGAGCATTTCAACGAACTCGACGCCAAAGGCCTGGCCATGTATGGGCAGATGACCGCCGGCAGTTGGATCTACATCGGCAGCCAGGGCATCGTGCAGGGCACCTACGAGACCTTCGTCGAGGCGGGGCGCCAGCATTACGACGGCAAGCTCGCCGGCCGCTGGGTGTTGACCGCGGGCCTGGGCGGCATGGGCGGCGCGCAGCCGCTGGCGGCGACGCTGGCCGGCGCCTGCTCGCTGACGATCGAATGCCAGCAGGCCAGCATCGACTTCCGCCTGCGCACCCGTTATGTCGACGAACAGGCCGCCGACCTGGACGACGCGCTGGCCCGCATCGCGCGTTATACCAAGGCGCGTCGCGCCGTGTCGGTGGCGCTGTGCGGCAATGCCGCCGAGGTATTGCCCGAGCTGGTGCGGCGCGGCGTGCGCCCGGACATGGTCACCGACCAGACCAGCGCCCACGATCCGCTCAATGGTTACCTGCCCGCCGGCTGGACCTGGGCCGAATACCGCGAGCGCGGCAGGCGCGAGCCCGCCGCCGTGGTCAAGGCCGCCAAGCAGTCGATGGCGGTGCACGTCCAGGCCATGCTGGCATTCCATCGTCGGGGCGTGCCGACGTTCGACTACGGCAACAACATCCGCCAGATGGCCATGGAAGAAGGCGTCGCCAACGCCTTCGATTTTCCGGGGTTTGTGCCCGCCTACATCCGCCCGCTGTTCTGCCGCGGCGTTGGCCCGTTCCGCTGGGCCGCGCTGTCGGGCGACCCGCAGGACATCCACAAGACCGACGCCAAGGTCAAGGAACTGATCCCCGACGACGCCCACCTGCACCGCTGGCTCGACATGGCGCGCGAGCGCATCCGGTTCCAGGGCCTGCCGGCGCGCATCTGCTGGGTCGGCCTGGGACAGCGCGCCAGGCTGGGCCTGGCATTCAATGAGATGGTGCGCAGCGGCGAGCTGTCGGCGCCGGTGGTGATCGGCCGCGACCATCTGGATTCCGGCTCCGTCGCCAGTCCCAACCGCGAAACCGAGGCCATGCGCGACGGTTCCGACGCGGTTTCCGACTGGCCGCTGCTCAACGCGCTGCTGAACACCGCGGGGGGCGCCACCTGGGTGTCGCTGCATCACGGCGGCGGCGTCGGCATGGGCTTCTCGCAGCACGCCGGCATGGTGATCGTGTGCGATGGCACCGATGCGGCGGCCGAGCGTATCGCGCGCGTGCTCACGAACGATCCGGGCACCGGGGTGATGCGCCATGCCGACGCGGGCTATGAGGCCGCGGCCGATTGCGCCCGCGAGCAGGGCCTGGACCTGCCCATGGTCAACGCGCAACGCTGATCCGGGGCCGGCGGCCACGGCACCACAACCGGGCTCCGCCGCGCGGCGCCCGCCAGGAGACAACGCATGGAGCAGGACAGCGAGGCGCGCAATGGGGCGCACGACGGAGCGCTGATCGAGCGGCGCTCGATCGACTTCATTCCGGAGGCCGAACGCCATGGCAGGCTCTACAGTCAGTTCACGCTGTGGCTGGGCGCCAATCTGCAGATCACCGCCATCGTCACCGGCGCGCTGGCGGTAGTGCTAGGCGGGGACGTGTTCTGGTCGCTGGTCGGGCTGTTCATCGGCCAGGTCTTCGGCGGCGCCGTCATGGCGCTGCACGCGGCCCAGGGGCCCAGGCTGGGCCTGCCGCAGATGATCTCCAGCCGCGTGCAGTTCGGCGTCTACGGCGCGGCCATCCCGATCGTGCTGGTGTGCCTGATGTATCTGGGGTTCACGGCTACAGGCGCCGTGCTGTCGGGGCAGGCCATCGGCCAGTTGCTGGGCGTCAGCGACAGCGCAGGCATCCTGCTGTTCGCCGCCGTCATCGTGCTGGTCACGGTGTTCGGTTACCGCACGATCCACATGATCGGGCGCGTGGCCAGCGTGCTGGGGCTGATCGCGTTCGTCTACCTGTTCAGCCGTGTGATGACGCTGGGCGACGTGGGCCAGTTGCTGCAGATCCGCCATTTCAACTGGACCTCGTTCCTGCTGGCGGTGTCGCTGGCGGCCTCGTGGCAGATCGCCTATGGCCCCTACGTGGCGGATTACTCGCGCTACCTGCCCAGCCGCACCTCGTCGTCCAGGACCTTCCTGGCGGTGGGCCTGGGTTCGGTCGCGGGCGCGCAGATCGCGATGACGCTCGGCGTGCTGGCGGCGGCCATGGCGGCGGGCCAGTTCGCCGGCCGCGAAGTGGCCTACATCGTCGGACTGGGCGGCGCCGGCGCCACCGCTGCGCTGTTGTACTTCAGCATCGCCTTCGGCAAGGTCACCATCTCGACGCTGAACTCTTACGGCAGCTTCATGTGCATCGCCACCATCATCAGCGGCTTTCGCGGCCATGTGGAGATCTCGCGACGCCAGCGGCTGGTGTTCGTGCTGTTGATCGTCGGCGCGGCCACCTGTGTGGCGCTGGTGGGGCAGCATTCGTTCCTGAACGCGTTCAAATCGTTCATCCTGTTCCTGCTGGCCTTCTTCACGCCCTGGAGCGCCGTCAACCTGGTTGACTACTATTTCATCAACCGCGAGCGCTACGACGTCGCCGCGCTGTCGGATCCCGATGGCCGCTACGGGCGCTGGAACTGGCCCGGCATCCTGGTCTACGTGGCGGGCGTGCTGGTGCAGATGCCCTTCATCTCGACCAGGCTCTACACCGGTCCGATGGTCGCGCGCCTGGGCGGCGTGGACATCTCGTGGATCATCGGGCTGATCGTGCCAGGCCTGCTCTATTACGTGTTCGCCCGCCGCGGGCAGACGCCTGCGCCCCACCCGACCCTGCGCGGACACGACATCGCATGACATCGGATATCCGTCCTGGAGAATAAGAAATGGATCTGCACTTGAATCCTGGCCACCTGACGCTGGCGCAACTGCGCCAGGTGTACCAGCAAGCGGGCCGCGTGACGCTGGATCCGGCCGCCTACGGCCAGATCGACGCCAGCGTCGCCTGCGTCGAGCGCATCATTGCCGAAGGCCGCACGGCCTATGGCATCAACACCGGCTTCGGCCTGCTGGCCTCGACCAAGATCGCCCGCGAAGACCTGCAGGCGCTGCAGAGCTCGCTGGTGCTGTCGCATGCCGCCGGGGTGGGCGAGCCGCTCGACGACGCCATGGTGCGGCTCATCATGGTGCTCAAGATCAACAGCCTGGCGCGCGGCCGCTCGGGCATCCGCCGCCAGGTCATCGACAGCCTGATCGCGCTGGTCAATGCCGGCGTGTATCCGCATATCCCGCTGAAAGGCTCGGTGGGCGCTTCCGGCGATCTGGCGCCGCTGGCGCACATGTCGCTGCTTTTGCTGGGCGAGAGCCGCGCCCGCTGCGACGGCGAGTGGCTGCCGGCCAGGGCGGCGCTGGCCCGCGCCGGACTGGAGCCCCTGACGCTGGCGGCCAAGGAGGGCCTGGCGCTGCTGAACGGCACCCAGGTGTCCACGGCCTACGCGCTGCGCGGCCTGTTCGAGACCGAGGACCTGCTCGCCGCGGGCCTGGTCTGCGGCAGCCTGAGCGTGGAAGCGATGCTCGGCTCGCGCGTGCCGTTCGACGCCCGCATCCACGAAGCGCGCGGCCAGCCAGGCCAGATCGACGTGGCCGCCGTCTACCGCGACCTGCTGACCGAAGACAGCGAGGTCGGCCATTCGCACGTGGACTGCGACAAGGTCCAGGACCCCTACTCGCTGCGCTGCCAGCCGCAGGTGATGGGGGCCTGCCTGACGCAGATCCGCCACGTGGCGCAGGTGCTGCAGATCGAGGCCAACGCCGTGTCCGACAACCCGCTGGTGTTCGCCGAACAGGGCGACGTGCTGTCGGGCGGCAACTTCCATGCCGAGCCGGTGGCGCTGGCGGCCGACAACCTGGCCCTGGCGCTGGCCGAGATCGGCGCGCTGTCCGAGCGCCGCATTTCGTTGATGATGGACAAGCACATGTCGCAACTGCCGCCGTTCCTGGTGAGCAACGGCGGCGTCAATTCGGGGTTCATGATCGCGCAGGTCACGGCGGCCGCGCTGGCCAGCGACAATAAGGCGCTGGCGCATCCTGCCAGCGTCGACAGCCTGCCGACCTCGGCCAACCAGGAAGACCACGTGTCGATGGCGCCGAATGCCGGCAAGCGGCTCTGGCCGATGGCCGACAACGTGCGCGACATCCTGGCGATCGAGTGGCTGGGCGCCTGCCAGGGGCTGGACTTCCGCGCCGGGTTGAAGACCTCTCCCAAGCTGGAACGCGCCCGCGGCCTGCTGCGCGAGCAGGTCGCGCACTACGAAAAGGACCGCTTCTTCGCGCCCGACATCGAGGCCGCCAGTCGGTTGATCGCTGGCCGTCACCTGAACGCGCTGATGCCGGCTGGCCTGTTGCCCAGCCTTTGAGCGCATCGACGATAAGGGGAGTACGCGCATGAAACAGATCTGGCGCAACTGCCACGTGGCGACGATGGCCGGCGGCGAATACGCCGCCGTCGAACGCGCCGCGCTGGTGACGCGCGGCCAGCACATCGAGTGGGTCGGCGCGGAAGCCGACCTGCCGCGCGGCGACGAGGCGGCCGAGCACGACCTGGGCGGCGCCTGGGTGACGCCGGGGCTGATCGACTGTCACACGCATCTGGTGTTCGGCGGCGACCGCAGCCAGGAGTTCGAACAGCGCCTGCAGGGCATGGACTACGCGGTGATCGCGGCCCAGGGCGGCGGCATCGCCAGCACGGTGCGCGCCACCCGCGCCGCCACCGAGGCGCAGTTGTACGCCAGCGCTCGGCGACGCGCGCTGCATCTGCTGCGCGATGGCGTCACCACGCTGGAGATCAAGTCCGGCTACGGCCTGGACCTGCCCAATGAGCGCAAGATGCTGCGGGTGGCGCGCCACCTGGGGCAGACGCTGCCGTTGACGGTGCGCGCCACCTGTCTGGCGGCGCATGCGCTGCCGCCTGAATTCGCCGGCCGCGCCGATGACTATATCGACGAGGTCGCGCGTCGCATGCTGCCGGTGCTGGCGGCCGAAGGGCTGGTGGACGCGGTGGACGCTTTCTGCGAGCACCTGGCCTTCTCGCCGGCGCAGGTCGAGCGGGTATTCCAGGCCGCGGCCCAGTTGGGCCTGCCGGTGAAGCTGCATGCCGAGCAATTGTCGTCGCTGCACGGCGCCAGCCTGGCCGCGCGCTACGGCGCATTGTCCGCCGACCATCTGGAATACCTGACCGAGGCCGACGTCCGCGCCATGGCGGCGGCCGGCACGGTGGCGGTGCTGTTGCCGGGCGCGTTCTACGCGCTGCTTGAAACGCAACTGCCGCCGATCGACCTGCTGCGTCGGCACGGCGTGCCGATCGCGATCTCCAGCGACCTCAACCCGGGCACCTCGCCTGCGTTGTCTCTGCGGCTGATGTTGAGCATGGCATGCACCCTGTTCCGCTTGACGCCGCAGGAGGCGCTGGCCGGCGCTACGGTCCACGCGGCGCGCGCGCTGGGCCTGCAGGCCAGCCACGGCGTGCTGGCGCCGGGCAAGGTCGCCGACTTCGTGGCGTGGGACATCGCCCATCCGGCCGAGCTGGCGTACTGGATCGGCGGCGAACTGCCCAAGCGGGTCATCCGCCACGGCGAGCCGGTCTGCGCGACCGCGCTGGACTGACGCGGCGGCGCCGGTCCGCGGCCGGCGCCGCGCGCGCGGATCAGGCCGACAGCGCCAGGCGCTCACGCGCCGGCAGGGCCGGCGGCGCGTATTCCTGCTGGCCAGCCGGCAGCCGGAAGGTGCTGACCGAATGCTGCAGGCGCTGCGCCTGCGATTCCAGCGAGGCCGCGGCGGCGGCGGCCTGTTCGACCAGCGCGGCGTTCTGCTGCGTCACCTGGTCCATCTGGGTCACCGCGGTGTTGACCTGATCGATGCCGGTGACCTGTTCGTGCGAGGCGCTGGCGATGTCGCCGACCAGCGTGGTCAGCCGCTCGATCGCCGCCTGGATTTCCTCCATGGTGCGGCCGGCGGTCTCGACCTGGGCCGCGCCGGCCTGCACCGTCGCGCCCGAGGCGCCCAGCAACTGCTTGATTTCCTTGGCGGCGCTGGCGCTGCGTTGCGCCAATGAGCGCACTTCGCCCGCCACCACGGCGAAGCCCTTGCCCTGCTCGCCGGCGCGCGCGGCTTCGACCGCCGCGTTCAGCGCCAGGATGTTGGTCTGGAAGGCGATGCCGTCGATCACGCCGACGATGTCTTCGATGCGCCCCGAGTCCTGCGCGATTTCTCGCATCGTGGCGACTGCGCTCTGCACCGCGGCGCCGCCACGGCGGGCCACTTCCGACGCCTCGGCGGCCATGGCGTTGGCCTGGCGCGCGTTGTCGGCGTTGCTGGTGACGGTCGACAGCAACTGTTCCATGCTGGCCGCGGTTTCCTCGAGCGCGGCGGCCTGTTGCTCGGTGCGGCTGGACAGGTCCTGGTTGCCGGCGGCGATCTCGCTGGAGCCGGTGTTGATTTCAGCCACGCCGTCGCGCACCGAATGCACCGTCCGCACCAGGCTGGCCTGCATTTCCTGCAGGTAAGGGATCAACTGGCCGACGCAGTTGTTGCCAAACGGGGCAATGGGCGCGGTCAGGTCGCCCGCGGCGATATGCTGGAAGTGGCGCTTGACCACGTTCAATGGCCGCTGCATGAAGTGCACGACATAGCGGTCGCCCAGCACCAGCAGCAGCAGGCTGACGCCCAGCACGATGCCGATGCCCGCGAACGCTTCGCGGCGCTCGGTCATGGACCGTTCGATCAGGGCCTCCTGGCGCTGCCTGGCGTAGGCCTGGTAGTTTTCGATGCTTTTGCCGAAGGCGCGGCTGGCGGTGACGACCGGTCCGGCGGCGTGGGCGCGCGCCTTCTCGATGTCGTCCTGCGCCAGGAAGTTGCGCTGCACCGCGATGCCGCCATTGACCAGCGCATCGAAGTCGTTGCGCAATGGGTCGAGGATCGACGCGGGCGTATCGTTCTTGGCCGACTCCAGGAATGCCTGCTGGTTCTTGCGGGCTTCCTCCAGCGCCGCGTCGATCGCGCGGCCTTCTTCGGCGGCGGGCGCGGCCAGGCCGTCGCGGGCGTATTCAAGCTGCCGCGCCAGCCGCAGGCGGGCGCGCATGATCTGGTCGTTGATGAGGGAAAGCGAGGAAACTTCGTTCAGCAGGTCGTTGCTGGCTTCGAGGGCGTCGCTGGCGTGGCGCAACCCGTTCACGCTGATGGCTGCCTGGCCGGCGAACAGGACACTGATCAGGAGCAACGTGCTCAGGATCATGCGGCGGATGGTGATGTCTTTCAGGAACTGTGTCATACGCGTCTTTCTTGGGGGTAGGAGACTGCCTCACCCCGGACAACGGCCCGGCCCCTTTGATATTTAGCGCGTGTTGCACATCTTACGTATGTGTCGGCCTGTCAGCGATATATAACGACATTAACCGCAATAAAAGCGTCTTTTCATCGCGTGGCGGGCGTTTCGGCCGGCTCGATCGCGCCAAAGCGCAGCCGCGCGAAGCTTGCCAGGCTGGCCAGCGCGGCGCACAGGCCGCCCAGCCACAGCGCGATCACGGCGCCGTGGGTGGTTGACACGTTGAAGCAGGCGGCCACCAGCGCCGCGCCGGTGGCCTGGCCCAGCAGCCTCACCGTGCCGATCATGCCGCTGGCCCCGCCCGCGCGCGAGGGCGGCGCGGAGGTCATGATGGCGCGCAGGTTGGGCGACTGGAAGAAACCGAAGCCGGCGCCGCACAGTGCCATGCGCCAAGAGATGTCCCAGGCCGAGGGCGCGGCCGGCAGCAGCGCCAGCGACGCCATGCCCAGGGCCAGGAGCGCCAGCCCCACGCCGCCCAGCATGCCGGCCGGATAGCGGTCGGACATGCGCCCGGCGATGGGCGCCATGATCGCCACCACCACCGGCCACGGCGTGATGAGAAAGCCGGTATGCACCTGGGTGTAGCCGAGCACCGTCTGGAACAGGAACGGCAGCGACACGAACGCCAGCGCCTGCGCCGCGAACGCGCACACCGCGGTGGCGGCGGACAGTGCGAACAGCGGTCGGCGCAACAGGTCCACCGCCAGGATCGGCGCCGGGTGGCCGGCCTGGCGCCGCATCAGCAGCCACAGGCTGGCCGCCGCCAGGCCCCATTCCAGGGTGACGCGCGGCCACGGCGCGCTATGCGCCAGTTCGTTCGAGCCGAGCACGAACAGCCCCAGCGTCATGGCGCACAGCGCCGCGGCCAGGCCGTCGAAGCCGTGCGGCGCGCGCGTGGTCAGGGGCAGGCCGCGCAGGCCCAGCGCCACCGCCAGCAGGCCGATCGGCACGTTGATCAGGAACAGCCAGTGCCATGACCCCAGCAGCAGGATGGTGGAGGCCGCGGTCGGCCCTGCGGCGAACGACAGGCCCACCACCATCGCGTTCAGGCCCATGCCGCGGCCGAGCACCGGGGCCGGATAGATGAAGCGCAGCAAGGCCGCGTTCACGCTCATGACGCCGGCCGCGCCCAGGCCCTGCAGGATGCGGGCCGCCACCAGCACCGGCAGGGAGGGCGCCAGCCCACAGGCCAGCGAGGCCAGGGTGAACACCACGATGCCGACCATGTAGACGCGCCGGTGTCCCAGGATCTCGCCCAGCGCCGCCGCCGGCAAGAGGCCCGCGACCATCGCCAGTTGGTAGCCGCTGATGACCCAGATGGAACCCGCGTCGCTGGCCTGCAGGTCGCGAGCGATGGTGGGCAGCGCGGTGTTGGCGATGGCGGTGTCGAGGCTGGCCATGCAGACCGCCAGCATGACGGCCAGCAGCGCGCCCAGGCGTTCGGACGCGGGCAGGCCGCGGCCCGCCGGATGGATGGTGTTGCTTGAGAAGGAGAACATGAGGAGACGCGCGGCGAAACGCCGGGGCCGAGGGCTGTGGGCGAGCGTTGATTCTAGTGCGACATGTCGATTCAACGCTTCGTCAGCCGGGCGGACGTGGCCGTGCCGTGGGCGCCCGGGGCGGCCAGCGCGCCGGGACGGCACGCGCAATGGCGGACGCGCGGTGATTATCGGCCGCTCGGCATTAATGCGACCGGGCGGTCACGCGGCGGCGTCGGAATAATCATCAACGAATAATCCCGCGGCCGGGATTTCTCTCGTTTCTGGGAACGCCGGTTACTAATTGAAATTGTCCTGTGTGCTGAATTACAACAAAATATCCCATCCCGGATTAATCGTGTTTTCATAGAGATAATTCAATTCGTTGTCCGGGATTCTTAATCCGTCTGGTGAGAAGTGGTAAGCGATGCGAGTTTGAATTTAACCAAATTGTGCCCGGCCACTTTATTCGCCGTACCATGGTTGTTATGCAGGTCTGACAGTGCAGCAGTATTTCGTGGGAGTGATTCATGAAACGCTTGTCCTTGTGCGCGACGACTCTGACTTTGACGCTTGCGGCGGCCGGCGCCCTGCCCCAGGCGGCGCTGGCTCAGACCACGGCCAACATGACGGTGACGCTGACCATTACCGCCAATTGCACCATCGCCGCGAATAACCTGAGCTTCGGCAGTCACGGCCTGCTCACCACCGCGGTCACGGGAAATACCACGGTCAACGTGACCTGCACCAATACCACGCCCTATACCGTCGGCCTGAGTGCCGGGACCGGTTCGGGATCCACCTTCGCCACCCGTTATATGAACGGGACCGCGACGGGCAATACCGCCAGCACGGTGCGATATCAGTTGTACCAGCCCGCGCCCAACCAGACGGTGGTCTGGGGCGATACCGGCTCCAGCGATCGCGTCGGCGGCGTCGGCAATGGCTCATCGCAGGCGCTCACCGTGAACGGCACGGTGCCCGTGCAGAGTACGCCGGCGCCCGATACCTATTCCTCGACCGTGACCGCGACGGTGTATTTCTAGTGGGCCGCCCATTCGCGGGCCGCCCATTCGTGGGGCGTATCTTCCGCATACTGGTCGGCGCGGTTTCCGCCTGGAGCGTCCTGGCCGTGCCGGCGCGGGCGGCGACGCTGCAGATATCGCCCGTGCTGGTGGACTTGCAGCCGCAGCAGAGCGCCACCGGCATCATGCTGCGCAATCCGGGCGTGACGCCCGTCTACGGCCAGGTGCGCGTCTACGCCTGGGACCAGGCGCAGGGTGAAGACGTGCTGACGCCGACGCAGGAGATCCTGGCCAGCCCGCCGATCATCCAGGTGCCGCCCAAAGGTGAACAACTGGTGCGTCTGGTGCGTGCCGGCAAGGAACTGGCGGCGCTGGAACAGAGTTACCGGCTGGTGATCGACGAGATTCCCGATCCGTCCACGCCAATGGTCAATGGCGTGGTGCTGCGCATGCGCTACTCCGTGCCGGTCTTCGTGGCCGGCGCCACGCCCGAGCCGGTGCCCGAGCTGGCCTGGCACCTGTCGCGCCAGGGCAAGGAATGGGTGCTGCGGCTCGACAACTCCGGCACCCGTTATGCGCAGGTGGCGTCGCTGCAACTGCTGTCCGGCGCCGACGCGCCGCTGGCGAAAGTGGACGGCCTGCTGGGATATGCGCTGGCCCGCCGCGAGCGGCTCTGGCGCTTTCCCGCCAAACAGGACGCGGCCGGCCAGATCAGGATCCGGGCCATGGTGAACGGCAGCACCGTCACCGTCACGCCGCGAGTCGACTGACTGATTGCGTCCCGCGCCGCCCTTTTGGCGGCCGTTGGGGTAAGAGAAGGCAGCCCATGGCAGTACGTGCGATCCGTGCTTGCGGGCGCTGCGCCTGCCGCCTCGCGCTCGCACTGTCCGGCGCGACGTCGGCGGCGGCGGATTTGCCCATCCAACTGGTGTCGTTCGGCAATATCGCCGAGCGCGATGTGTATTTGGAGGTAAGTATCAACGGCGTGAATACCACGCAGCTATTGCGTTTCCGGGATGCGCAGGGCCGGCTGTCCGCCAGCCCGGGGGCGCTGGGGTCCATCGGGGTGGACGTGAGCAAGCTCGGCGCGCCCCGCGACAGCGAGATCCCGCTCGATGACATTGCCGGCCTGCGCTACACCTACAACGCCGCCATGCAGACGGTGAATCTGGTGGTGCCCGACGCGTTGCGCCTCCCATTCCAGGTGGATACCCGCGGCTTGCCGCAGACACCGCGCGCCACCTCGGGCCGCGGGCTGGTCCTGAACTACGAGGCCTATGCGCAGACCGATGCCTACAACAAGGTGTCGATGTACACCGAGCAGCGCTACTTCGATCCGCGCGGCACGTTCAACAACACCGGCACGGCCTACCTCGGCGGTCGGGCCGACCGCTACATCCGCTATGACACCTACTGGACCCATTCCGACCAGGACACGTTGCGCACGCTGCGGGTCGGCGACACCATCACCTCGTCGTTGAACTGGTCGCGCTCGGTGCGGGTGGCCGGAGTCCAGTGGGGGCGCAATTTCGCCTTGCGTCCGGATCTGGTGACATTCCCGGTGTCGTCCCTGAGCGCTTCATCGGTGGTGCCCTCCTCCGTGTCCCTGTACGTCAATGGCGTGCAGCAGTATTCGGGCAACGTCCCGGCCGGCCCTTTCGTGGTCAACCAGATTCCCGGCGTCACGGGATCGGGCCAGGCCACGCTGGTCACGCGCGACGCGCTGGGACGCAGCGTCAGCACCTCGGTGCCGCTCTACATCGATACGCGCATGCTGGCGGCCGGCCTGTCCAGCTATTCCGTCGAGGCCGGCTTCGCGCGGCGCCAGTTCAGCGTGCGCTCGTTCGACTACGACAAGCGGCCCGCCGTCACGGCGTCGGGGGGTTATGGCCTGGACGATGCGCTGACCCTGGAGGGCCACAGTGAAATGAGCGCCGGCGTCTACAACGTCGGCGCGGGCGCGCTCGTCAGGCTGGGACAGGCGGGCGTGGTCAATGGCGCGCTGTCCGGCAGCGCGGGCCACTACGACGGCGGCCAGGTCAGCCTGGGCTACCAATACGTCGAGCCGGCCTTCAGCGTCGAATTGCAAACGGTGCGCGCCCTGGGAAATTACGGCGACCTGGGCTCGCGCGAGGACGCGCCGGTGCCGCGGCAGACCGACCGCGTCACGTTCTCGCTGCCGCTGACCCAGTCGCAGAGCGTGTCGCTGAGCTACATCGGCTTTCGCATGCCGCAGGTGCCGGCCGCCAAGATCGGGTCGGCCTCGTACACCGCCAATCTGCACAGCCGCGTATCCATGAACCTCAGCGCGTACAACGATTTCGCGCAGACCAATTCACACGGCGTCTATCTCGGCTTTTCCATCCTGCTGGGCGACAACACGCAGTTCAACGCCTCGGTCGGCCGTCAGGGTGAGCAGGATACCTATAGCGCCGGCGCGCAGCGCAATGTGGATTACGACGGCGGCTGGGGCTGGGGCGTGGAGAATGGCCGCAGCGGCGGCAGGCAGTACAACCAGGGCAAGCTGCAGTTCCTGGGCCGCTATGGCCAGTTGACCGCGCTGGGGCAGGACTACGGCGGCAAGAGTCAGGCGGCGCTGCAGGCCGTCGGCGCGGTGGTGCTGATGGATGGTTCGCTGACGCCGTCGCGCCGGATCAACGACGGCTTCGCGCTGGTCAGCACCGACGGCACGCCGGACGTGGCGGTGCTGCACGAGAACCGCAAGCTGGGCCGCACCAACAGCGCGGGCCACCTGCTGGTGCCGGACCTGAATTCCTATCAGATCAACCGCCTGTCCATCGATCCGGACGAACTGCCGGTCGACATGAAACTGGAGTCGACCAAGGCGGTGGCGGTGCCGCAGGCGGGGTCCGGCGTGCTGGTCAAGTTCCAGTTGCAACGCTATGCCGCGGCGTCGGTCATCCTGCACCTGCCGGACGGCTCGGTGTTGCCGGTGGGGGCGCGGGTCGCGCACGTCGAAAGCGGCAAGCAGTCGGTGGTGGGCTACGACGGCATCGCTTTTGTCGAAGACCTGCAGGTCGAGAATCATTTGCGCGTGAAAGGCAGCGGCGTGTCGTGCGTGGCGGAATTTCCATACCGTCACGATCCGGCGCGCCCGCTGCCCACGCTGGGGCCGTTCGTATGCCAGCCGCTGAAGGAGCCCGGCCAATGAAATCCGCCTTGTTCGTTCTGGGTGCCTTGCTCGGGCTGGGCGCGACCGTCGATGCGCAGGCCAGTTCATGCTCGTTGGGGGCGGGCACGACGTCGACGATCAACTTCGGCTCGGTCAATCCGCTGTTGGCCACTGATACCTTCGCGGATGCCAACAGCGTCGTCGTCAATTGCAATTTCACCGCGCTGGCGCTGGGCGCGCGGCTGTGCTTCTACATGGGCGTGGGCAACACCAGCCCCAGCACCGCGGCAAGGGCCCTGGGCGCGGGCGCCTTGCGCATGAATTACAACCTATACACGGACAGCGGCCACACTCAGGTGTGGAGCACCGCGGGCACGACGGCGCCGACCTCGGTGCTGCTGAGCGGGCCCGCGCTGGGGGGCAACGCGTCGGCGACGTTTTCCTATTATGCCAAGCTGCCCGGCGGCCAGAACACGGTCTCGACCGTCGGCAACGCCAATACGCTCTACAGCGAGAGCTACACCACCACCGGCTATGTGGATATCGCCATCGGGTTGCTGGCCTCCCTGCTGGTGAATTGCCCGATCGCCGCGCCGACCCAGCGGCTGTCCATCCCGCTGACCGTGCAGGCCACGGTGCAGAAGAACTGCACGATCAACACCACCAACCTGGCGTTCCCGCCGCAGGGTCTGCTCAATCAGGCCGTCACCGGGAATGCGCAGGTCACGGTGCGATGCACCAACAGCAATGCGTTTGCGGTCGCGCTCAATGGCGGCTCGGTGGCCAACAATGTGTCGGCGCGCAAGATGAAGCATGAGACACAGGCCGATACGGTCGGCTATCAGCTTTACCAGGATGCGAACTACGCGACGGTCTGGGGCGACGGCGTGACCGGAGGCACCACGCTCAACCGCACAGGCACCGGCGCCAATCAGGTGTTCACCGTGTATGGGCGGGTGCCCGCGCAGACGACGCCTCGCCCCGGCAATTACAAGGACACCGTGCTGGTCACCATCACTTTCTGAGTGGCGCCGCGCCCGGCATCAGGCCGCGGGCGGCGCGACGCGCGGCTTGACCGGCCAGAACAGCGTGGCCGGCCGTTGCCAGATGCGTTGGCGCACTCCCAGCGCCAGCGCCTGCCGATCGCCGCGGCGCAGGTTGCGCGAGCGCAGCGCGACATTGAAGGCCAGCGCGAAACTCACCCCGACATTCAACAGCCCGGTCACGGCGGTGCCCGCCACCGCCATCCAGAACGCATGCGTGTGCACGACTTCCCATCCCAGCGCGCCGATGGCTGAACCGATCTGGCCGGCGCTGAGCGTGACGTGGCGGACTTCGACGTGGGGACCGAAGAAGCTGACGATGGCCGGTCCCAGGCCCAGCATCAGCCCGAGCGACACGTTGCCGGCGATGCCCGAGATGTTGCGCTGCCAGAAGCCAGCCCAGCGCGCCGCGCCGCGCGCGCCGAACAGATGGCGGATGCGGCGGTCGTAGGCCATGACGTCGTGCACGCGATGCAGGGCGAACCAGTTGTCGGCCCAGCCCGCGATCAGGCTGGACAGCCACAGCAGCACGGCGGTGGCGGCGGCGTAGATCGGCGTCGGTCCCCACAGGGAAAACGAGTCCAGCGTGGCCTGAGCCTTCTCGGCATCGATCAGGGGCCGTTGCAGCCAATGCTGCGCCACCCACTGCACGGCCCACGCCAGCGGGAACACCACGGCCAGGTTGCCCAGGATAGCCGCCGCGTTCGAGCGGATCATCGACAGGGTGTCGTCCAGGAAGGCCTCGCGACCTTCGGGGGTGTTGGCCTCGTCGAGCCGGTGCGCCAGCGCCGGGCCGGTCATGGCCGGCTGCTTGGTGGCCAGCGTGAAATGCGCGAAATGGATCGCCAGGAAGCCGCCGGCATAGTTGAGCGAGGCCAGCAGGCCCTCGATGAACTTGTCCAGGTGCAGCGAGACGATGAAGAACTTCAGGTAGACGGTCAGCACCATCACCAGGCCGCCGCCCGCCGATGCCTTCAGCATCGACAGGTATTCGGCGGCGTCGCGGGCGATGTAGTGCTCGCCGGTCTCGGCGGTGCGGTCCATGACGCGCCGCGCCAGTTGCGCGAACGACGACGCCGCCAGGTGACGGATGCTGCTGCGCGCCTGGGTCGAACGGACCAGTTCGGCGATCAGGTGGGCATACTTGTTGCGCTGGGTGGGATCGACCCACACGCCCAGAAGCAGTTCGATGCGGGCCAGCCGCAGCTTCATGCGCTCGATCTGGAACACCACTTCGACCGATACGCCGTTCTGTTCCAGCTCGGCGTAGACGCCGCGGGTGGCGTCGCGGCAACTGTCCAGCAACGCCCGGAACACGTTCAGCCGCCTGCCGAAGACGTCGCGCGGCGTATCCGGGCCGCTGTCGCAGAGTTCCGCCGCGGCGCCGGCCAACGCGAAGAATGGACTCTCGCGCACCCGGCCCGGCAGGCGGCTGCGGATGTCCTGGCTCAGGCCGGTGGCGCGCACCTGGCTGGCCAGGACCTGGATGCTGCTGGTCAGGGCCTCGACCAGGTGCTGCGGCGGTGGCTCGGGCGCCATCGGGTCGGCGTGGGCAAGGCCGTCGCCCTGCCGCAGCAGCCGGCGCAGGCGGGCGCGGGTCTGCTCGTCCAGGGCTTCGATCCAGGCGGCGTCGTGGGCCTTGCGGAAGATCAGCGAGAACAGGCCGAACATGTCGCTGCGATTGGGCGGGGGCGGCAGCAGCCGCGCTTGCGCCCGTTCCCAGAACTCGCCCCAGAAACCGGGGTGCGAGGCCACGCCGGTATCGCACAGCAGCGAAGTGGGGTCGTTGTCGGTGATGAGCGAGCGCAGCGTGGCGGCCACCGGCGCCGCCAGCGCCGGATTATTCTCGAGCACCTGCAGCACGTAGCGCAGGCGGGCGTGTTGCGGATGGCGTCCGTCCTCGGCCGGGTCGCGCGCGGGGCGGTCGATCCAGCGGCACAGGTCGACCATCCAGAGGTTGCGCTGCGCCAGGGGCGCGTCCGGGTCGGCGCTCGCCAGCAGGGTGTCCAGTTGCGGGCCGCCATGGCGCGCTGCGCGCCATTTACGCCAGAGGGAGATCGCCATGGTCGGACCTCGCGGGTCAGAGGGATTCGGGTTCCCGGCGCAGCGAGAAGCCCTGCGCCTCGTTCATTGCCAGATAGCTGACGTTGCGCGACACCACTGGCGGCGTGTCGCCCTCATGCAGCGCCAGCAGGCCGTCCAGCACCATTTTGTCTGCCAGCGTCATGCGGTCGATCATGCGCAGGTATTGCATCCAGCTTTCCACCAGGAACACTTCCCGCCAGATGCCGTCGCGCTCCAGGTCGCGGAACAACTGCCATTGCTGCGCGCCATTGCGCAGCCGCAACAGGCGCAACGGCCGCGCCGCGTCGATCAGGGCCGACAGCTTTTCCCTGGGGATCAGGTATTGCACCGCCACCAGCACGGCGCCGTGCCGGGTGTCGAAGCCGGCGGCCGAGAGCGCCGGTTCGGTGGCGTCGGCGCGCGCCAGCGATTGCGTGTTGACCTGCTCCGGCAGCCGCGAGCGGTACAGCAGCGCGACGGTGATGGCCAGCATCACGCCCGCCGCCGACAGCGCGCCGGACACGCCCATGGTGCCGGCGAAGTGGCCCCACATGAACGAGCCCGCCGCGAGCCCGCCGAAGATCGCCGTCTGGTAGAGCGCCAGCGAGCGCGCCTTGACCCAGTCGGGCACCAGCATCTGCACGGTGGTGTTGTAGGTGGCCAGCACGCCGATCCAGCAGGCGCCGGACACCAGCAGCGCCGGAAACGCCAGCCACAGCGTGCTGGTCAGGCCCAGCATCAGCAGGCAGGCGGCCAGCAGTCCCGCGGCGACCGTCACCAGCCCGCTGGCGCCCCAGGCCGCCTGCAGGCGACGCACCACGGCGCTGCCGAGGATGGCGCCGACGCCGAGCGCGCCCAGCATGTAGCCGTACAGCAACGCGTTGCCGGTTTCGTGGGCGTACGCCAGCAGCGGCAGCAGCGCCCACAGCGCGCTGGCCGACAGACCGAAGGCGAAGGCGCGCAGCATCACCACGCGCGTCACGGTGGAATGCTGGGTGTAGCGCAGGGCGGCGACCACGCCTTCGAGCAGCCGTTCGGGCGGCAGCCGCCGTGGCGGCACATCGCGGCGCCAGCGCCAGATGGCCCAGATCAGGCTGCCGTAGCAGACGCAGTTCAGCAGGAACACGACAGGCGCGCCAGCGGCGCCCAGCAGCAGGCCGCCGATGGCCGGCCCCACCGCGCGCGCCACGTTGTAGTTGACGCTGTTGAGCAGCACCGCGCTGCCGATGTGCTCGCGCGGCACCTGCTCGCCCACCGCCGCCTGCCAGGCGGGGGTGACGATGGCGCTGCCGATGGCGATGCAGAAGACCGACACGATCAGGGTGATGGGGTGCAGCAGGCCGATGAACGCCAGCACGGTGATGAAGATGCCGCCGGCCAGCTCGAGGAGCATGCCGACCAGCATGACCTTGCGGCGGTCGTAGTTGTCGGCCAGCACGCCGGTCAGGATCGACAGCGCCACCAGCGGGAAGGCGGCGGCCACCTGGATCATGGCGACCATCAGCGGGCTGCTCTGCTCTGTGGTGATGACCCAGGCCGCGGCGACCGATTGCGCCCAGGTGCCCAGGTTGGCGAACAGGTTGGCGATCCAGATGATGCGGAACGCCGGGAAGGCGAAGGGGGATAGCGTGCTGACCCGCAGGACGGGTTTGGGGGCGGCGGCGGCCGCGCCCGGCGAGGAAGGAGGCAGATCGTTGTTGGCCGAAACGGGCTGGAGCATGGAAGCCTCGGTGATCGCCCGGCGACGGCGGGCGGGGGCTGTCCAATGGTACGCCTATTGAGGGTCCGGGTTAAGGCAAGACGCCGCGCGCCCGTCGAGCGCGGCGCGGCGGACGCGATCAGGGTTTGGCGGGGGCCGGGCCGGGGTAGGCCTGGTTCAGGTACTCGACGATCAGAGGGACCTGTTCGGCCGGAATCGGCGCCCCGTAGGTGCCGACCATCTTTCTGACCTCGGCATCCCAGAAGCCCAGGGGCATGGGCGGCTGAGATGACAGGTAATCGACCGAATGGCACATCAGGCACAGGGTGGCGGCCTGGGCGCCGGGGCCGGCGCCGGGATGCAGCGTGGCGGTTTCCTGGGGCAACTGGATGTCCAGGGCGTACGCGGGCGCGACGGCGCCGGCGGCGGCCAGCGCCAGGGCAAGGCGGGCGAAGGGGATCATGGCGGGCTCCTGGCTCAGGCGGCGTCGATGCGCACGGTTTCGACCACGTTGCGCATGTAGCCGGCCGGATTCCACAGCGGTTCCAGTGGTTGGGTGTCGCCGGCCTGGTTGGTGGCGCGCACCTTGAGCGCGTAGCGGCCGGCCCGGGCCGGCGTGAAGTCGGCATGCCATTCGCGGAAGGAGTAGCGTCCCAGATCCGGGCCCAGCGTGGCGGCGTGCCAGGTCTTGCCGTCGTCGGCCGAGAACTGCACCTCGCGGATGCCGCGGCCGCCGTCGAAGGCGATGCCGCGCACCTGCATCCGTGCGCCCTTGGCGACGCGGGCGCCATCGGCCAGGCTGGTGATGAAGCTGCGCACGTTGTAGCGGCCGATGGGGCGGGTCTTCTCCGGCGCCTTGCCCGCGGGCGTACAGGCGCAGTCGTTGTCGGGGATGCGATAGGCCTTCTGCATCCAGAAGCCGTCGAACTCCTGGTCAAGCACCTGGATGTCCGCCAGGTGCTTGACCCAGTACGTGCCGTAATAGCCGGGCACCACCAGCCGCACGGGATAGCCATTGAGCATCGGCAGGTCGGCGCCGTTCATGGCGTAGGCCAGCATCACCTCGCCGTCCAGCGCATGGGCCGCGTCCAGCGCCTTGACGAAGGCGGGCGTGCCCTGCAGCACCGGGCGGTCGAGCCCCTGGAACGTGACCTGGCGCGCGCCGGCCTGGATGCCGGCCTTCTCCAGCACGCGCTTGAGCGGGATGCCGAGCCAGCGGGCGTTGCCCATGGCGCCATTGCCGAGCTGGCCGCCGCCCACGCGCGGCTCGAAGAAGCCGCGGCTGTTGCCGGAACACTGGGTTACGGCCACCAGCTCGACCGGCTGGCCGAATTGCTGCTTCAGGTCCGCCAGCGACAGTTCCAGCGGCGTGTTTACCCGCCCGCCGATGCGCAGCCGGTAGGCGGCGGCATCGATGGCGGTGGGGATGTTGCCCAGGTGATAGCGCACGAAGAAGGCGTCATTGGGCGTGATCACGCTGTCGTTGAAGACCGCGAACGGCGTTTCCAACTGCGGCGGCCGCGATGTCTGGCGGATCAGGGGGCGTTTTTGGGGGTAGGCGATCAGGTCGCGTTCGCCATTGGCGAATGGCAGGGTGACGGTGGCGGGGGCCGCCAGGCTGGCGAGGGCGTGGCCGGCGAGTGTGCCGGTCGCGCCCAGGGTACAGGCTTGGCGCAGGAAGCGCCTGCGCCCATCCGTATCGAATGCGCTCATGCATGTCTCCTCGTGTTTTTCTAGTACCCTCGCCTGCGGCGTGGTCGAATCAGGCTACGCCCGCCGGCCTGACAAATGCGTTAACAGTTGCGTCGGCCGTTCCAATAACCGCGTTTTCCGCGCCCCGCGCGCCTGACCTCCCGATGCGACTGACCTTCGACCGATCGGCGTTCGCCGCCCTGCTTGCCGTGACCGTGGTGGAGGCGCTGATCGCCACCCTGGGCAAGCCCTACCCACTGTTGCGCGGGTTCGTGGGCGATGTGGTGGCGGTGGGGTGGGCCTATCTGGTGTATCGCAGCTTCATCCGTGCCGGCGTGCTGCCGCTGGCCATCGCCGCGCTGTTGACCGGCTACGCGGTGGAGTTCGGACAGTACCTGGCGCGGCTGTTCGGCTGGCGCCTGGAACAGCCGGTGCTGCGCATCCTGCTGGGCAGCGTGCCGGACTGGTGGGATGTGCTGGCCTACACGCTGGGGTTCTTCCTGGTGCTACTGCTGGCCGGGGCGCGGCGGCGGTGGCAGTCGGGTCGCCAATCGGTCGGCTCCCGGGTCGCCGGGACCTAGGCCGTCGGGCCTCGAGCAATCAATTTTCAGGCGACGGGGCGCGCGAGGCGCCCCGGATGGATCGCGCCCGTCGTGACGGGAACGCAGGCGGCCGGCGTCAGCCCGGCTGGATGGCCGGGGTGCGCTTGTCGGCCTGGGCCGACGGCGCGGCTTGCGGCCGCAGCCGGGCGTTGCGGAACGGCGCCAGGCATTCCGACCACGACGAGGGGAACAGGGGCGTGGCATGGCGCACGGCATCGCGGCCGGCGTAGTGCGCCAGCAACTGCTGGCCGATGGGGGCGTCTCCCAGGGGATGGCGGGTGGTCATGGTATTTCCGTATTGCATTGAAAGTGTATTCATTGTACCAGTCGGTCGCCCTCGCCGCCAACCGTGGCAACCGGCGCCAAGTCCTTGATACCAGAGGAGGCCGTCCCTTTTATGGGCGACCCGCAACGGGAATACCCTAGTCGATCAAAACGGTAGACGGTATACAATGTTCATAATCGGTCGAAGACTTCGGCCGCCCCTCCCTCACCAGACCTGGAGCGTGTCATGGCTGAACTGATGAACCGAGATGAATTCCGTACCGCGTTGGAAAACGCAATCAAGGGCAAGAGCGCCAATGCCTCGCCGTTCTCGATCGCCTGGGCCGAAGGCAAGCTCAGCCGCGAACACCTGTCGCGCTGGGCCGAGAACCACTACCACTACGTCGGCCCGTTCGCCGACTACCTGGGCTACCTGTACGCCCGCACGCCTGACACCTACACCGAGGCCAAGGATTTTCTGCTGGCCAACATGTATGAAGAGGAAATTGGCGGCGACCGCCATACCGACCTGCTGATCCGCTTCGCCGAGGCCTGCGGCACCACCCGCGAACGGGTCACCAATCCGGACAACATGTCGCCCACCACGCGAGCGCTGCAAAGCTGGTGCTACGCCGTGGCGATGCGCGAAGACCCGATCGTGGCCGTGGCCGGCCTGGTGGTGGGACTGGAATCGCAGGTGCCGTCGATCTACCGCAAGCAGACGCCGACCCTGCGCGAGAAATATGGCTTCACCGACGAGGAAGTCGAGTTCTTCGATCTGCACATCGTGTCCGACGAGATCCATGGCGAGCGCGGCTACCAGATCGTGCTGGAGCACGCCAACACGGTGGAGCTGCAGCAGCGCTGCCTGAAGATCTGCGAGATCGGCGCGCAGATGCGGCTGCTTTACACCACCGCGCTCTATACCGACTACGTGCAGCAGGAAATCGCGCTGCCCGAGCTCGGCCTGGCCGCCTGAGTCCCCAGCCCGCCGCCGTCCGCCCGCGCGGGCGGCGGCGGGCGCTACCGGATACCTGATCCATGCCTACCGTCGTATTCCACAAAGACGGCCAGACCCATACCGGGGTGGTGCCGGACAACGCCAACCTGGTGGTGCGCGCCGGCATCCGGCAGTTTCCCTTTCCGCACCTGCGTTACGAATGCGGCATGGGCAAATGCGCCAAATGCGCCTGCCGCGTGCTGTCGGGGGGGGAACACCTGCCGCCGGTGAACTGGAAGGAAAAGAAGCAGTTGGGCGAGCGCATCGACGCGGGTTACCGGCTGGCCTGCCAGCTATGGCTCGACCACGATATCGAACTGGCGCAGGACGTCGAGACGGCGCCGCCGCGCGAGGTCGTTGCCGCCGCCGAGCAGCGCTAGCCGTCGTCCACGGCGGCAGCCGCCAGGCCCTCCCCGAACACAATCCGCAAAGGAACCCCGCATGACCCGCGACGCGAATGACGCCGTGTTCGTGATTCTGACGTCCAAGCCGGGCGTGTACCGCACCGAGGCGGACGCGCTGGCCGAGATCGTCGAGACCTACGACTACGCCTGCGATGGCCGCCTGCGCGCCGTCTTCAGCATCGCGCGGCTGCGCGGACCGAGCCGGCTGGTGGTCACCGAGGAAACGCCGCCCTATGTGGTGAACCGGGTGCCGTCCAAGTTCCTGGAGGCCTTCGCGTCGCTGGACGCCGCGCGCCAGGAGCTTATCCACCTGACCCGCTTCGGCAGCATCGATACCACCCTGACGCGGCATCCCGACCGCGTCGCCGCGGAGCAATGAGCAGCATGGTCAAGATCACGTTTATATCGAATGGCGGCAAGGTGGCCGAGGCCCCGGAGAATAGCAATCTGCTGCGGGTGTCGCTGAAGGAAAAGGGTGGCATTCCTTTCAAGTGCGGCGGCGGCCTGTGCGGCACCTGCAAGTGCCGCATCGAGCAGGGGATCGAGAACACCGACGCCATCAAGCCCAAGGAACGCAAGCACCTGCGGCCCGAGGACTTCGAGGCCGGCTATCGCATGGCTTGCCAGACCTTCGTGCTGGGCGATGTGGCCGTGTCGTGGGTGGTGCGCGACGGCAAGGGCGTGGTGACGGACGCGGCGGCGCAAGCGGCGCCCGCCGCGCCATGACGGTCGCGCGCTGGCCGCCACATCGCAACGGTCGGGCGGCGGCGAACGCGCCGGGGTGCCGCGCCCGCGCTCAGGCGGCCGATGAGTGCGCCTGGCGCGTCTCGGTGTAGGCCTTGGCGGCGTTGTGCACGTGCTGGCTGGCCAGCAGCGCTGCCAGGTCGCCGTTGCCGGCGATGACGGCGTTCAGGATCTGCGAGTGCTCGTCCCAGTTCTGCTTGGCGCGGTGCATGTTGCTGGGGGCGAACAAGAGCGCGGTGCGGTCGCGCAGCGAACGCATCAGGTCGGTCAGCACCACGTTGCCGCCGATGGTGGCCAGCATTTCGTGGAACTGCGAATTCAGCGCCAGGAACTTGTCCAACTGCTCGCTGCGCGCGGCCTCGGTGCCTTCGCGCAGGAACGCCTGCAGGCGTTCGACGGTCTTGTCGTCGCGGCGTTGCGCGGCCAGCTTGGCGTTCAGGCCTTCCAGCGTGGCGCGCACTTCCACCATGTCGTAGGCCACCGCGTCCGACAGCACCGACACCGACGCGCCGCGGCGCGGCTCGATGGTGACCAGCCCTTCGGCGGCCAGCGCCCGCAGCGCTTCGCGCACCGGGATGCGCGACACGCCCATTTCCTCCGACAGGCGTCCTTCGACCAGGCGGTCGCCCGGCGTGAATTCGCCGCTGAGGATGCGCTCGCGCAGCTTGTCGCGGATGACCGCGAACAACTGCGGGTGCTGCTCGCCGATCTTCAGCGGAGCAGATTGCTGCATGTCTACGGCTTGCGAGCTGACGGGCGAAGTGGTCATGGCGAGCGGGTCTGGCGGAATGGATACAGTCTTCATTGTATTACCGGGCGGCGCGTCGACGGTGTTGGCGAGTGGCGTCAGCCGAGCCACAGGGCCTTGGCGATCACCCCGAGCGCGCCGATGGCGCAGGCGGCCAGCAGCACGGCGCGCACCGCGCGCGGCGGCAGCCGCGAGCGCAGCCGGCCGGAAACCGCGAAGCCGGCCAGCAGGAACGGCGCCAGGCTGAGCGCCAGCGCGGCGTGGTAACCGGTGTAGCGGTCGGCCAGCGCCAGCATCGCCAGCGAGAAGATCGACCCCAGGAAAAGCACCATGCCCAGCGTGGCGCGCAGCCGCGGCGGCTCGGCGTGCTGCAACACCAGGGCAATCGGCGGGGCGCCCACTGAGGTCATGGTGCCCATGATGCCCGAGGCCACGCCGGCGCCCGAGACCCGGCCGGGGGTGGCGGCAAAGCGCAGGCCGGCGGCGCTGAGTCCGACGGCGGCCAGGATCATGGCGGCGAACAGCAGGCCCAGCGCCTGCGGCGCGAAGCGCGCCATGGCGTAGATGGCGATCAGGGTGCCGGCGGCGCGCCCGGTCAGGGCATAGCCGACCGCCGGCCAGTCGATCGCGCCGCGTTCGCGCAGCGCGGTCAGCAGCGAGATGAAGCCGCCCAGCGTCAGCAGCGGGCCGGGCGCCAACTGCGGAAAGCACAGCGCCGCCACCGGCGCGGCGAACATGGCAAAGCCGATGCCGCCCACGCCCTGCGCCAGCGCGGCGCCGAAGACGACCGCGGCCATGGCGGCGAAATGCCAGAGATCGGGAACGGCGATGGGCATGCAGCAGTCTCTTTTTGTATACCGTAGTCTGAATCAAAATCGCCCATGCACCAAGATTGGGCCTATGCGCCAACTTAATGCACTGATTTTCCTCGAATATTCATCGAAATTTCAGAATTATCGGTTTCCCTAGGCGATGCATATTTCGGTTGGTATGACGCATAACGAAATATAGTATACCGAAGTGGCGATTCAACAGCCACGTCACAAGGGGAATAGCGCATGCAATCGGACGTCGTCCTCAACGCCGCTCACTGGATGTACCTGGTCAGCGTCGCCGCCATCATCCTGACGATGATCCTGCGGGCCAATGTGGTGGTGCCGTCGGTCATCGGCACCTTTCTGGTGGTGCTGGCCATCACCGGCAACCCGATCAGCGCGCTGATCGGCATCTTCTCGGCCAGCTTCGTGGCCGCCAAAGAGCTTTTCAACATCTTCCTGGTCATCACCTTCATGACCGCCCTGCTCAATGCGCTCAAGACGCTGCAGGCGGACGTGCGCATGGTGCAGCCGTTCCGGCGGGTGATGCGCGGCGGCCATTCGTCGTTCCTCATCATCGCCCTCTGTACCTATGTGATCTCGCTGTTCTTCTGGCCGACGCCGGCGGTGCCCCTGGTCTCGGCGATCCTGCTGCCGGCGGCCATCGCGGCCGGGCTGCCGCCGCTGGCGGGGGCCATGGCGATCGCCATCGCCGGTCAGGGCATGGCGCTGTCGTCCGACTACGTGATTGGCGTGGCGCCCGGCATCAGCGCCAAGGCCGCGGGCGCCGCGGTCAGCGCCGCGGTGGTGGCGGACCGCGCGCTGGTGCTGTCGCTGATCACCGGCGCGGTGGCGTTGACCGTCGCCTACCTGCTGGTGCGCAAGCACATCGTGCCGGCCGACCCGGGCCTGTTGTCGGCCTGGCAGGCGCGCGCCCAGGACGGCAGCCTGGCCGAGATCGAGCACTCAGGATCGTTCGACAAGGCCGAACTCGCGCGCGGCACCATGGGTGCGAACCCGGCGCTGCCGCGCGGCCCGGGGCTGAACGACGAGGAACGGCGCCGGGTGCGCTGGTCGCGCGTGTTCGCGGTGGTGACGCCGCTGGCCTTCCTGGGCGTGATCGCGGTGATGGTGCTGCCGCGGCTGTTCCCGTCGCTGCCTGCGCTGCGCGGCGGCGACGCGGCGGCGCTGGTGGGCGGCGTGGCGTTCGTGGTGATGATGCTGGTGACGCTGGCGGCCGAAGGGCCGCGCAAGATGCTGGACGTCTGCCCCGAGCACGTCACCGACGGCTTCGTGTTCGCCTTCAAGGCGATGGGCTCGGTGCTGCCGATCGCCGGCTTCTTCTTCGTCGGCGCCAACGAGACGGCCGCGCAGATCCTGGGCATGCCGCAGGCCCAGGCTCCCGGGCTGTTGTTCGAAGTGATCTCGGCGGGCCAGCACCTGATCCCGGAGAACCATTTCCTGGTGGCGTTCGGCGTGCTGCTGGTGGGGATGATCACCGGCATCGACGGTTCGGGTTTCGCCGGCCTGCCGTTGACCGGCACGCTGTCGGGCGCGCTGGGACCGGTGGTCGGGGTGGATCCGGCGACGCTGGCGGCGGTGGGCCAGATGGGCGCGGTGTGGACCGGGGGCGGCACCCTGATCGCCTGGTCGTCGCTGATCGCGGTGGCGGGGTTCGCGCGGGTCCACGTGCTGTCGCTGGTGCGGGCGCTGCTGCTGCCCGTGCTGCTGGCGCTGTTCGTGTCCACGATCTGCGCCGTGCTGATCTGGCATTGACGCCGGTTCGGGTTTACGTGGATCGAACCATTTAGATTAAAGTATACAATGTTCAGAAATTACCTCAGACGGCCAATTTCCGGGCATCCCGGCCAGCCCGGCAAAGGAAGGACTTCCGTGGACGAGCTTTCGCAGCAGGCATTTCTGAATCACATCGGGGGCGAATGGGTCGCCTGCGCCTCGGGCGCGACAGTGCCGAACCTGAACCCGGCCGACAGCGCCGACGTGGTGGGACGGTTCCAGCAATCGGACGCGGCCGATGGCGCCCGCGCCGTGGCGGCGGCCGCCGCCGCCTTTCCCGCCTGGCGCGACACGCCGATCTCCAAGCGCGCCGCCATCCTGTTCCGCGCCGCCCAACTGCTGGAGGACCGCGCCGACAGCGTGGCGCGCGAACTGACTCGCGAGGAAGGCAAGGGCCTGGCGCTGGCCCGCGACGAAGTGCTGCGCTCGGCCCAGACCCTGCGTTTCTACGCGGTGGAAGGGCAGTCGTTCACCGGCGAGACCTTCGTCAACGACGATCCGGACATGGTGGTCTACAGCCAGCGCGAGCCGCTGGGGGTGGTGACGGTGATCTCGCCGTGGAACTTCCCGATCTCGATTCCGGCGCGCAAGATCGCGCCCGCGTTGATCACCGGCAACACAGTGGTGTTCAAGCCGTCGTCGGACGCGCCGCTGTCCGGCTACCGGCTGGCGCAGGCGCTGGTCGAGGCGGGCCTGCCGCCGGGCGTGCTGAATTTCGTGACGGGACCGGCCTCGAAGGTGGGCCAGGCCATCACCACGGCGCCGGCGGTGCGCGCCATTTCCTTCACCGGCTCGACCGCCGCTGGCGAGCAGATCCACCGCGGCGCCGGCCTGACCACGCGCACGCAGATGGAGCTGGGCGGCAAGAACCCGCTGATCGTGCTGGCCGACGCCGACCTGGATCGCGCGGTGGACCTGGCGGTCAAGGGCGGGTTCTCGCTCAGCGGCCAGGCCTGCACCGGCACCAGCCGGCTGCTGGTCGACCGCAAGGTGCTGGCGGCGTTCACCGAGAAGCTGCTGGCGCGCATGGCCAAGCTGACCATCGGCAATGGCCTGGAGGGCAATTTCGACCTGGGTCCGCTGGCCACCCGTAAACAACTCGACACGGTGCTGAGCTACATCGCGCTGGGCAAGCAGGAAGCCACCCATCTGATCGGCGGCGAGCGCCTGGACGGTCCCGGCTTCGAGCGCGGCTATTACGTGACGCCGGCCCTGTTCACCGACGTGACGCAGCAGATGCGGATCGCGCGCGAGGAGATTTTCGGACCGGTGCTGGCGCTGATCGCGGTGGACGGCTACGACGAGGCCATCGCCTGCGCCAACGACACCGAATACGGCCTGTCCGCCGCCATCGCCACCAGCGACGCGCGCTACGCCCATCGCTTCGCCCGCGACATCCAGGCCGGCACCGTCAAGATCAACCGCACCACCACCGGCAATCTCATCAACGCGCCGTTCGGCGGCCTGAAAAGTTCCAGCACCTCGACCTTCCGTGAATCGGGCCGGGTCGGGCTGGAGTTCTACACGCAGATCAAGACCGTCTACCGCGCAGGCTGACGGCCCTACCTGGAGTCAAGCAACATGAAGCAGATCTATCGGCTGGAACTCGAAGAAGCGCGCCTCATGGTGCGCGCCGCCATCGCTCGCTCGGAACAGATCGGCGTGCTGGAATCGGTGTGCATCGTTGATGACGGCGGCTATCCGATCGCGCTGGAGCGCATGGACGGCGCCCGCATCACCGGCCCGCAGATCGCCTGGAACAAGGCCTTCACCGCCGCCGGCCACAAGCGCTCGACGCACCTGTTCACCACCCCCCCCAACGGGCCGGCGCTGCCCGGCAACGAAGCCTTCGGCATCCAATGGAGCTTCGAAGGCAGGTTCGCCGCGTTCGTGGGCGGCTTTCCCATCGTGGTCAACGACGAGGTCATCGGCGGCGTGGGCCTGAGCGGCGGCAACGGCGAGCAGGACACCCAGGCCGGCCTGGCCGCGTTGGGGGCGTTGGCCGAAATGCTGGAGCCGCGCGGCCTGAAGGTGCTGGTGCAGGCGGACATCAAGAAATAGGCGCTGTCGTCATGGCATACCGTGTCCAGATCCTCGAGACCGGCCAGGCCTTCATGGTCGCGCCGGATGAATCCGTGTTGCAGGCGGCCGAGCGCGCCTCGGTGCGGCTGCCGCACGAATGCACCTTCGGAGGCTGCGGCACCTGCCGTATCAAGCTGGCCGAAGGGGCGGTCGACTACGAAGAATTCCCGATGGCGCTGACGCCGGAAGAGGCGGCCCAGGGCTATGCGCTGGCCTGCCAGGCGCGGCCGCGCAGCGATCTGTGCATCAGCGTCGCCAACCCGCGCCAATTCGCCGAGCCGCGGCGCCTGGACGCCACCGTGCACCGCATCGCCGCGCTGTGCGACGACGTCATCCACCTGACGCTGGCGCTGCCGCCGGACACGCCGCTCGATTACGCGCCGGGCCAGTACATGAACGTGGTGTTGCCCGACGGCGCCACCCGCAGCTTCTCGATGGCCTCGGCGCCCGCCGGCAACCTGGTGGATTTCCACGTGCGCCGCATTCCGGGCGGCCGCTACACCGACCAGTGGCTGGGGCAGGCGCGGCCGGGCGCGGCGCTCGAGATCGAGGCGCCGCTGGGCGTGTTCAGCTATCACGAGGAAGATTGGCGGCCGATGATCATGATGGCCACCGGCACCGGCATCGCGCCGATCAAGGCGATCCTAGAATCGTTGCTGGACAACGACGACTGCCCGCCGGTGACGCTCTACTGGGGCATGCGGACCGAGGCCGACCTGTATCTGCGCGACCAGATCGCGGGCTGGGCCGGGCGCCTGTACGAGTTCAATTTCGTGCCGGTGCTGTCGCGCGCGGGCGCCGATTGGCAGGGCCGGCGCGGCCATGTGCAACAGGCAGTGCTGGCGGACCACGGCGACCTGTCCGAACACGCTTTCTACCTGTGCGGCGCGCCGGCGATGATCAGCGAGGCGACCACGCTGCTGGCGGGGCGCGGCGCCAGCCTCGACCACGTGTACGCCGACAGCTTCACCTTCCAGCATGCGCCGGCCACGGCGGCGATGCCGTAGCGCGGGCTCGCGCGGCGATCCCTAGCGGAACACCAGCACCGGCAGCTTGGTGCGCGCCAGCACACGCTGGGTCTCTCTGCCGAGCAGGAAGCCGGTCATGCCGTGGCGGCCGTGCGACCCCATCACGATCAGGTCGCAGCCCCGTTGCTGCGCCGTGTCGACGATGGCTTCGTGCGGGTGGTCGTTGACCACCACGGCGCTCTCGCAAGGCACCAGGGCGTGGCGCGCCTCGGCCTCCAGGCCTTCCAGGTAGCCGGTGGCGTTCTTGCGTGCCTGGTCGGTATGCTGCGGCTGGTGGGCGCCCAGCATTTCCGCCTGGTAGACGGTCAGGTGATCCTCCGGGATGGCGCGCAGCAGGGTGATGGTGGCGTTCATTTCCTTGGCGAAAACGAGCGCCTTCTTGAAGGCCGACTCGGACAGCAGGGAGCCGTCCACGGCGATGAGCAGATGCCTGTACATGTTGCGTCTCCTTTGAGAAAAGGAACGTCCAGCAAGGGCGAATCCAGTATAGGCCCGTGCCCAGGCCCGCATAACCTCATGCCGAGTAAGTATTTTCCCGGCCCGCCCGGCGATGACAGAATCGCCCCATCCCTTCTTCGTCCCCATCTCATCCCGTCTTCGTCATCCCCTGGAACCCGTCCAATGCGCCTTCTCGCTCTTGCCGGCAGCCCGTCCGCGCGGTCGCGCTCGTCCGCCTTGCTGCGCCATGCCAGCGAGCGCTTGCAGACTCTGGGACGCGTGGTCGATGCGATGGGCTTGCTTGACATTCCGGCGCAGGATCTGATCCAGGGCCATTACGCCGGCGAGGCGGCTGTGGCGCTGCGCGCCCGTGTGTCGCAAGCTGGCGCCGTACTCATTTCGACCCCGGTCTACAAAGCTTCGTTCGCTGGCGGCCTGAAAGCCGTGCTGGACCTGCTGGACGAGAAGGCGTTGGCGGGCAAGGTGGTGCTGCCCATCGCCACCGGCGGCAGCCCGGCGCACCTGTTGGCGCTGGAATATGGGCTCAAACCGGTGCTATCGGCGTTGGGCGCGCGCCATATCCTGGCCGGGGTCTATGCCACCGACAAGCAGGTGCGGCTGGGCGGCGAGGGAGAGGTTTTCATCGATGCAGACGTGCGTGCGCGGCTGGACGAATCCATCGAGCGGGTGGCGGAGCTGACGGAGCCGCCGCCCGGCCAGATCGCCGCGGCGTTCAACCTGGGCCAGCTCGCCCTGGCCGGCGGCTTCGGTATCTGAAATTCACCCGCGGTTTTTTTCAGGAGCAGGACCATGAGCATTCAATCCATCAACGCCCGCAACCAGTTCCGCGGCAAGATCAAGGAAATCATCCTGGGCCCGGTGGTCTCGGAGGTCGACGTGGACACCCCCGCCGGCATCGTCACGTCCGTCATCACCACCCGCTCGGTCAAGGAACTCGATCTGCAGGTGGGCACCGAGGTGCTGGCCTTCGTCAAGGCCACCGAGGTTTCGGTCGCCAAGCTGTAGGCGCCCGCCGCCGAAATCGGCGCTTGTCCGGCGCCGGTTTCGGTATATATTGTCTGCGCGGTATCCGGCGGTTCACTCCAGGTTTGTGGCTTTTGCGTTGCGATCACGGAGAACGGGAAATGCGTCGACTGCAAGCGTGGTTCCTCGGCTGTCTGTGCCTCGGGTTGGCGATCTGCCTGCCCGCCACGGCGCAGACCAAGCTGGACAAGGGGCAGTTGGACCAGCTGCTGGCGCCGGTGGCGCTCTACCCCGACTCCCTTCTGTCCCAGGTCCTCATGGGGGCCACCTATCCCGACGACATTGCCGCCGCGGCGCAATGGTCGGCCGCGCATACCGGCCAGTCGGGCGACGCGGCCGTCAAGGCGGTCGAGCGCGAATCCTGGGATCCCAGCGTCAAGTCGCTGGTGGCGTTTCCCTCGGTCATGGACATGATGGGGCGCCAGCCCGCCTGGGTGAAATCGGTGGGCGACGCCTTCCTGGCGCAGCCTGACGCCGTCATGGACTCGGTGCAGCGGCTGCGGGCTCAGGCCAAGCAGGCCGGCAACCTCAAGAGCACGCCGCAGCAGAAGGTCACCTCGACCGATACCGGCGGCAAGACCGTGGTGGTGATCGAGCCGGCCGATCCGCAGGTGATCTACGTGCCCAGCTACAACCCCACCGTGGTCTATGGCGCCTGGCCGTATCCGGCCTATCCTCCCGCCTATTACCCGCCGCCGCCGGGCTCGGTGTTCGCCACCTCGCTGGTGGCCGGCATCGGCTTTGGGCTGGGCGTGGCCGCGGTCGATTCCCTGTGGGGCGGTTTCGACTGGGGCCACAACGACGTGGACATCAACGTCAACCGCTACAACAACATCAACGTCAACCAGCGCATCAACGCCGCCAACATCAACGGCAACCACGTCGCCTGGCAGCATAACGCCGCCAACCGCGGCAACGCGCCCTACGCGGATGCGGCCACTCGCCAGAAGTTCGACGGCCAGCGCCAGGCCGGGCTGCGGAACCGGGCGCAGGGACGGCCCACGCCCGCGCCGGCCTCGCGCGACGCGGCCCGCGAGCGCGCCGCGCAATCGTTCCAGGGGCGCACCGGCCAGCCCATCGAAGGACACACCGGACCGCGCGGCGGCAACCTGGGGCAGGGCGGCGCGGGCACGCGGGCCCAGGGGCCGGGCCACCTTTCGGCGCAGGACCGGCAGGCGGCGGCGCAGCGGCAGCGCGCCGACGCGGCCGCCGCGCGCGACCGCGCCCGCGTCAACAACGGCGGCAGCGCCCTGCGTGACGCCGGCAATGGCGATCGCATGCGGCAGCAGGTGCAGCGGGGCGGCGAGTCCCGGGTCGCGCCACGCGGCGGGGGCGGAGGCTGGCATGGCGGAGGCGGCGGTCATATCGGCGGCGGTGGCGGACATTTCGGCGGACGGAGGTAGTCACCATGATCAGCGGAGTTTCGATGATGAATGCGCTCGTCCGTGCCCCCGGCCAATGGGCGCGCCGGGCTGCGGGCGCCGCCTGGCTGGCCCTGGCGCTGCTGGCCGCGCCCGCCGTGGCGCAATCGGTCTATCCCACGCCGCAAGCCGCGGCCGACGCCTTCGGCGAGGCGCTGGCTACCAGCGATGCCGCGGCCCTCGCCAAGGTGTTGGGGCCGGACCATCGCCAGATCGTGCCTGGCGGGGTCGGGCAGGACGATGTCTACCGCTTCCTGGCCGCCTGGGCCCGCAAGCACGAGGTGGTGGCCGACGGCGAACGGCGCGCCTGGCTGGGCGTGGGCGATTCGGGCTGGACCATGCCGGTGCCCATTGTGCGCGTGGCGCGGGGATGGCGCTTCGATCCAGCCGCCGGCAAGGCGGAGATCCAGCGGCGCAGCATCGGCCGCAACGAATTGAACGCCATCGACACCCTGCGCGAGTTGCAGGCGGCACAGGCGCGTTACCGCGACGGCGTGGGCCAGGGCCGCTACGCCGACCGCCTGGTGAGCCGGCCAGGCACGCTGGACGGACTGTACTGGCCTGAACTGCCCGGCTACCCGCCGCAGGCCTTCGGCCCCGATGCGCTGGCGATGGGACCGGACGTGCCGGTGGCGGACGCCTACTACGGCTATCGCTACAAGGTCCTGCCCGGTCGCGACGGGCAGGACTACGGGATCTTGGCCTGGCCCGCGCGCTACGGGCATACCGGCATCCGCAGTTTTGTTATCGGGGCGCGGGGTGGGGTGCGCGAGGCTGACCTGGGCCCGGCCACGGCACGCCGCGCGGCCACGCTCCAGGGCACCGATGTGTCGTTCGGAACCTGGAACAACATCACGCCGCAACCCATTGGCGCCAAATGATTTTTTACGATTGTTGCAGGTGTGGCGGCGCGAGCGTTGTAGCCGTGCCGCAACCTGGCTGTCGCATGGCCCGGACGGTCGGATTTACGGTTTTTTGACAGGCGGCTATGCCAAAATGGCGAGCGCTGGGATCGGTGCCCGATCCCCTTTTGTCGGACCTGGAAATTGAATCCCTTGCATTTTGTCCGCTGCGCCATCCTGGGCGCAGGGATGGCGCTCAGCGCCGCCGCGGCGTCGGCCCCGATCTTCGTCCTGAACTCCCTGGACGCCAACGTCAGCATCGTCGATCCCGCCACGTACACGGAATTGCGGCGCGTCCCCACGGGCAAGGAACCGCATCACCTGTATCTCACGCCTGACAAGAAGTCGCTGATGGTGGCCAACGCCACCGGCGACTCGATCACGCTGATGGATCCCAAGACCGGCGAGGTGCAGCGCACCCTGACCGGCATCGTCGACCCCTACCAGTTGCAGTTCTCGCCGGACATGAAGTGGTTCGTCACGGCCGCCAACCGCCTGGACCACATCGACATCTACGCCTGGAAGCCGCTGGAAAAGGGCTTCGACCTGAAACTGGTCAAGCGCATCCCGGCCGGCAAGACGCCCAGCCACATCATGATCGACGCCAAGAGCACCACGGCGTACGTCACGCTGCAGGACAGCGACCAGCTCATCGCCATCGACCTGGCCACGCAGACGCCCAAGTGGACCGTTTCCGTGGGCAAGACGCCAGCCGACGTGTTCCTCACGCCCGACCAGAAAACGCTGCTGGTGGCGCTGACCGGCGATTCCTACGTCGAGGCCTATGACGTCAGCAAAGGCCCCGCCAAGCTGATCTCGCGCATCAAGACCGCCGCCGGCGCGCACGCCTTCCGCGCCCAGGGCGACCAGCGCCACCTGTTCGTCAGCAACCGCACCGCCAACTCCATCAGCCGCATCGACCTGCAGACGCTGGCCGTGGTCGACACCTTCCCGGTGCCGGGCGGCCCCGATTGCATGGACGTGCTGGCCGACGGCAAGACCCTGCTGGTCACGTCGCGCTGGGCCCGCAAGCTCACCGTGGTCGACCTGGAGCAGAAGAAAGTCGTCAAGCAGGTCAACGTCGGCAAGTCGCCGCACGGCGTCTGGACGCTGAACCATGCGCCGACCCGCTAAACGGCAACTGGCCGCCGCCGTCTGCCTGGCGCTGGCGGCGCAGGCCGCCACGGCGGCCCCCGCGTCCTGTGACAAGCCGGTCTACCTGACCTTCGACACCGGCCACATGGGCGTGGCGCCGCTGATCGCCGACGTGCTGGCGCGCCACCACGTCAAGGTCACGTTCTTCCTGGCCAACGAGCGCACGCTGACCGACGGCAGCAGCCTGGACGACCAGTGGGCGCCGTGGTGGAAGGCGCGCGCGGCCGAGGGCCACGCGTTCGGCTCGCACACCTACGACCACGTCTACTGGCAGGGCGACCTGCCGGACGGCAAGTTCCGCGTCAAGCCCAGCGCCGGCCCCGACACGGGCAAGCGCGAGACCTGGACCGCCGAGCAGTACTGCGCCGAGATCAAGCGCTCCGCCGCCCGCTTCACGCAGATGACCGGCAAACAGATGCTGCCGCTGTACCGCGCGCCGGGCGGCAAGACCTCGCTAGCCCTGTTGCGCGCGGCCAAGGCCTGCGGCTTCGAGCACGTGGGCTGGGCGCCGGCCGGCTTCCTGGGCGACGAACTGCCCAGCGACAAGTACCCCAACGCCAAGCTGCTGGACCAGGCGCTGCGCACCATCAAGCCCGGCGACATCCTGCTGGCCCACCTGGGCATCTGGTCGCGCCAGGACCCCTGGGCGCCCGCCGTGCTGGAGCCGCTGATTGAAGGCCTGCAGCGCAAGGGCTATTGTTTTGCCACTTTGGATACGCATCCCGCCTACCGCGACTGGATCGCCACGCATCACTGATCATGGATACGCTTAGTCAATGGTTCGGGAACTGCCAGCAATGGCTGTTCGAAACCCTGGTGCAGCCGGCGCTGTTCCACCTGGGCTTGAGCAATTTCATCGAGGACGGCTACGACGCCACCATGTGGCTGCTGGTCGGCCTGCTGCAGGTGGCCGTGCTGCTGCTGGTGTTCGGCCCGCTGCAGCGCCTGCGCCCGGTCGAGCCGGTCACCGACCGCCGCCAGATCGGCATCGACGTGCTCTACACGCTGATCCATCGCCTGGGCGTGTTCCGCCTGGCGCTGTTCTTCACCATCGATCCGTTCTGGGACAGCATCTTCGGGCAGTTGCACATCTGGGGCTTCGCGCCGTTCCAGCTCGACCAGTACTGGCCCGGCGTGACCGACCAGGCCTGGGTCAGCCTGATCATCTACCTGCTGCTGTTCGACCTGGTGGACTACCTGTACCACCGCGCCCAGCACCGTTTCGCCTGGCTCTGGGCGCTGCACGCGGTGCACCACAGCCAGCGCCAGATGACCATGTGGAGCGACGACCGCAACCACCTGCTGGACGACATGCTGCGCGACGTCGTGGTGGTGTTCGTGTCGCAACTGGTGGGCGTGCCGCCCGCGCAGTTCGTGGCGATCGTGGCCATCACGCAGCTTGCGCAGAGCTTCTCGCACGCCAACCTGCGCATGCACTTCGGCGCCATCGGCGAACGCCTGCTGGTCAGCCCGCGTTTCCACCGCCATCACCATTCCATCGCCTACGACGCCTCGACGCCGGGCCCGGCCGGCGGCTACAACTTCGCCGCGCTGTTCCCGGTCTGGGACGTACTGTTCCGCTCGGCCCGCTTCGGCGTCGGCTATGGCCCCACCGGCATCCATGACCAGCAGCCGGAACTGGGCGGCCGCGACTACGGCCAGGGCTTCTGGTCGCAACAGTGGCTCGGCCTCAAGCGCATGGTCGGCCGCGACCGCGAACCGGCCATGACGGCGCCGCCATCGCGCCCGCCGGGCGCGGCCGAAGGCGCGTGACGCGCCGCGTTGCGCCGTCGCCAAAAAAAACCGGGCCTCAAGGCCCGGTTTTCATGTCCGCTCACCTGTGACCTGGACGCCGTTCGTCGCAAGAATAGCCGCCCGCCCGCCGGGCCGCCCCAAGGGCGGGCAGCCCCCTTGGGGGGCAGCTAGCGCGCGAAGCGCGCGCGGCGTGGGGGTCCTTTCCTTCCGCCCGCCGGGCCGCCCCAAGGGCGGGCAGCCCCCGCGGGGGGCAGCTAGCGCGCGAAGCGCGCGCGGCGTGGGGGCCCTTTCCTTCCGCCCGCCGGGCCGCCCCAAGGGCGGGCAGCCCCCTTGGGGGGCAGCTAGCGTGCGAAGCACGCGCGGCGTGGGGGCATTCACCCCTCATGGGTGGTTTCGCGCTTGATTTCGTCGTGGCGCCGTTCCATTTCCTGGCGCAGCTCGCGGCGCAGGCGGGCGGCTTCGAAGCGCTGCCTTTCCTCGAGGTTGCGCGGCGCCAGCGGCGGCACCGCGGTGGGGGCGCCGTTGTCGTCCACCGCCACCATCGTGAAGTAACAGCTATTGGTGTGGCGCACCAGCTTCCTGCGGATGTCCTCGGTGACCACCTTGATGCCGATTTCCATGGAGGTGCGGCCGGTGTAGTTCACCGCCGCAAGGAAGGTCACCAGCTCGCCGACGTGGATCGGCTCGCGGAACACGACCTGGTCGACGGACAGCGTCACCACATACTGGCCGGCGTAGCGGCTCGCACAGGCGTAGGCGACCTGGTCCAGGTACTTGAGGATGGTTCCGCCGTGCACATTGCCTGAAAAGTTCGCCATATCGGGCGTCATCAGGATGGTCATCGACAGTTGGTGGCTAAAGGCTTCGTCCATGGCGGGCGTTCTACTCGGCGACAAAACGCCTATGGTAGTGGCGAAACCCTGTCATATCGCCGTCCCCGGCAGGTTTGTCAGGGTTTCTTCGCGGGCGCGGGCGTCGGAGGCTGGGCGGCTGGCGCCGGCTCCGGTTGCGCCTCGGGTTCGGGCGCCGGCTCGTCGCGCACCGCGGGCGGCGGCGTCCACAGCCCGTCCAACAGCGCCGGGCCAGCGCCGTAGGCGCGCAGCAGCACGTAGACCGGGCCGCTGGCCGCCAGCGGCAGCCAGTTGGCCTGGGCGCCGGGCTCCGGCGCGGCGCGGCTGAGCACCAGGTCGAGCGAACCGTCGGCGTTGTATTGCAGCGGATCGCGGCTCCCCAGCGAGTAGCGGTCCACCGGATTGGCCATGGGCAGGCCCTGGCCGTCATAGGCGGCCAGCGACCACAGGCCGCTGGCCGGCGGCAACTGGCCGCTGTCGAAATGCAGCACATAGCGATGCGCGCCATCCAGCGGTCGGCCCAGGCTGTCGGCCGCCAGCAGCAATGCGGTCAGGTCCTCGGGCAGGCCCGAGCCCGGCTGGGCCTGGGCGGCCAGCGCGCGGCGCAGGTAGGCATTGCCGTAGGCGCCCAGGCTGGCCGTCTCCAGTTGCCAGCCGTTGACGCTCTTGAGGGTGGCGCCAGCGGCGGCTTCCATGCGTTCGCGCGCCTCGCGCAGGCCGCGGCGCAGGCCCTGCTTGACCGGGTTGTCGAGCTTGTCGAAATCGAACGGCCGGCCGGGGATCAGCCCGACCCGGCGCAGCTTGGCCAGCACCGGCTGGTCGGTGGCGTGCGGCGGGTTGCGGCGCAGCAGCTCGGCGGCGCGGACGAAAAAGGCGTCGGTCGGCATGGCATCGACCTGCTCGCGCACCGGGGTCTTCAGATCCAGGGAGGGGTCGGCCTTGATCCGCTGCGATTGCGGCGGCAGGTTCCATTGCGCCAGCGGGGTCAGCGTGAAGCCGTCCTGCAGCGCGTTGACCGCGGCGTACTCGGCCGGGCCGTCGGCCTGGATCAGGACGCGGGCCCAGACGTAGGCGGTGGGCGCGTCGATGCGCGGCATGCCGGAGGGCAGCGTGCCGCTCCACCCCGGCGGCACGATCGCCGTGTTGCCGCGCGCCGTGCCGGTGCTGCGCTTGCCCAGCGTGGCGAAGGCGTCGTTCCACATGTCCAGCAGGGTCAGGGTGTAAAGGCGGCCATGGCTGTCAGGCGTCGACAGCACCACGGGACCCGCCGTCAGGTCGAGCCAGGCGGCGCTGCGCAGCATGTCGGGGTTGGCCCAGGGCGCGGCTGCGCCGGGGCGGGGCAGGGTGCGCGTGTGCTGGAAGGTGTTGGCGGGCGCGCCGTCGGCGCCTTGCGCGGGGTGCGTGAACTGGCGCCGGGTCAGGTCGAGGGTCAGCAGCGGATAGAAGTACAGATAGCCTTCCATCGCCGCTTCGCGGGCGGACTCGGTGGCGGCGGCGGCGGGGCTCAGCGCCGGCGTGGCGGTCGCGGGGACGGGCGCCAGGCTGGGGGCGGCCAGCGACAGGGACAGGGCCAGGGGGGCAAGACGGCGCATCGGCGCTCCAACGGGAATGCGGGACGGGCGGAAAAGCGGGCCGGAACCCGCCGTCGGCAATGGTAGCAGTCTCGCGATCATCCAAAATCCGCGAAAAACGCCGATCCTGGGCGTAAATCGTTCTCATTGACCGATTTTGCGTTCCGGGGACGCAAGGCATGGCAACTCGCCCGCGCTGCGCCTATACTTGCTTGCAAATCCTTGGAAATCGTAGGGCTTTTCCCCGGACCGGCCCGCGCTTTCCCCTTATTCACCCGGAGAGGAGTGCTTCATGGTCAACATGAACCGCCGCCAGTTCTTCAAGGTGACCGGTACCACGCTGGCTGGCTCGAGCCTGGCATTGCTGGGGGTAGCCCCCGGCACGGCCATGGCCGAGGTGCGCCAGTACAAGCTTGCGCGCATGACGGAAACGCGCAACACCTGTCCCTACTGTTCGGTCGCCTGTGGTCTGCTGATGTATGGCCTGGGCGATGGCGCCAAGAATGCCCGCGCCAGCATCATGCACATCGAGGGCGACCCCGACCACCCCGTCAACCGCGGCACGCTCTGTCCCAAGGGCGCGGCCCTGATCGACTTCATCCACAGCCCCAACCGCCTGAAGTACCCGGAATACCGGGCGCCCGGTTCGGACAAGTGGGAACGGATCTCCTGGGACGACGCGCTCACGCGCATCACCAAGCTCATGAAGGCCGACCGTGATGCCAACTTCGTCGAAAAGACCGAAGACGGCAAGACGGTCAACCGCTGGCTGACCACCGGCATGCTGGCCGCCTCGGCAAGCAGCAACGAGGTCGGCTACATCACGCACAAGACCGTGCGCAGCATGGGGATGCTGGCGTTCGACAACCAAGCCCGTGTCTGACATGGCCCGACGGTGGCAGGTCTTGCCCCGACGTTTGGCCGTGGAGCGATGACGAACCATTGGGTCGACATCAAGAACGCGGACGTAGTACTGATCATGGGCGGCAATGCCGCCGAGGCCCACCCCTGCGGGTTCAAATGGGTCACGGAAGCGAAAGCCCATAACAAGGCGAAGCTGATCGTCGTGGATCCGCGCTTCACGCGCTCGGCATCCGTGGCGGACTTCTACGCGCCCATACGCACCGGCACCGACATCATCTTCCTGGGTGGCGTCATCAAGTACCTGTTGGATCACGACAAGATCCAGCACGAGTACGTGCGCAACTACACCGACTTTTCCTACATCGTGCGCGAGGACTTCGCGTTCGACGCGGGCCTGTACTCCGGCTACAACGCCGAGAAGCGGACCTACGACAAGGCCAGTTGGGACTACGAGCGCGGCGACGACGGCTACGTCAAGACCGATCCGACGCTGGAGCATCCGCGTTCGGTCTACCAACTGCTCAAGAAGCACTACTCGCGCTATACCGAAGAGATGGTCGAACGCGTCTGCGGCACGCCGCGCGACAAGTTCCTGAAGGTCTGCGAGATGCTGGCGTCCACCGCCACCACCGACCGGGCCGCCACCATCCTGTACGCGCTGGGCTGGACGCAGCACTCGATCGGTTCGCAGATCATCCGCACCGGCGCCATGGTGCAACTGCTGCTGGGCAATATCGGCATCGCCGGCGGCGGCATGAATGCGCTGCGCGGGCACTCGAACATCCAGGGCCTGACCGACCTGGGCCTGATGTCGAACCTGCTGCCCGGCTACATGACGCTGCCCAACGAGCCCGAGCAGGACTACGGCAAGTACATCGCCGCGCGCGCGCTCAAGCCGCTGCGGCCGAACCAGCTCAGCTACTGGCAGAACTACGGCAAGTTCCACGTGAGCCTGATGAAGGCCTGGTGGGGCAAGGCCGCGACCGCCGAGAACAACTGGGCGTTCGACTACCTGCCCAAGCTCGACAAGCTCTACGACATGCTGCAGGTCTACGAGCTGATGAACCAGGGCAAGATGAACGGCTACCTGGCGCAGGGCTTCAACCCGCTGGCGGCCGCGCCCAACAAGGCCAAGCTGAACGCCGGTTTCGCCAAGCTCAAGTTCCTGGTCATCATGGACCCGCTGGTCACCGAGACCTCGGAATTCTGGCGCAACGCCGGCGAGGCCAACGACGTCGATCCCAGGCAGATCCAGACCGAGGTGTTCCGCCTGCCCACCACCTGTTTCGCCGAGGAAGACGGCGCGCTGGTGAACTCCGGGCGCTGGCTGCAATGGCACTGGAAGGGCGCCGAGCCTCCGGGCGAGGCCAAGAGCGACATCGAGATCATGTCGCTGATCTTCACGCGCCTGCGCAAGATGTACCAGGAAGAGGGCGGCAAGTACCCCGACCCCATCGTCAACCTGTCCTGGCCGTACTCCAACCCGCAGAGCCCGACCGCGGAAGAGCTGGCCAAGGAATACTCGGGCAAGGCGCTGGTGGACCTGGTCGACCCCAAGGACCCGACCAAGGTCACGCGCAAGGGCGGCGAGCAGTTGGCCGGCTTTGCCGAGCTGCGCGACGACGGTTCCACCGCCAGCGGCTGCTGGATCTTCGCCGGCGCCTGGGGGCCCGGCGGCAACCTGATGGCGCGCCGCGACAACAGCGACCCGACCGGCATCGGCCAGACCCTGAACTGGGCCTGGGCCTGGCCGGCCAACCGCCGCATCCTGTACAACCGCGCCTCCTGTGACGTCGCGGGCAAGCCGTTCAATCCGCGCCGCAGCCTGATCTCGTGGAACGGCAAGGCCTGGGTCGGCGCCGACATCCCCGACTTCAAGGGGGATGAAAACCCCGACGGCGGCATGGGCCCGTTCATCATGAACCCCGAGGGCGTGGCGCGCTTCTTCGCGCGCGCCGGCATGGCCGAGGGGCCGTTCCCGGAACACTACGAGCCGTTCGAGACGCCGCTGGGCTACAACCCGCTGTATCCGAAGGCCAAGGGCGTCACCAGCAACCCGGCGGCGCGCGTGTTCAAGGACGACCTGGCGGCGATGGGCACGGTGGACAAGTTCCCCTACGTGGCCACCACCTACCGCCTCACCGAGCACTTCCACTACTGGACCAAGAACGTTCGCATCAACGCGATCCTGCAACCCGAGCAGTTCGTCGAGATCAGCGAGGTCATGGCCAAGGAACTGGGCATCGCCAACGGTTCGCGCGTGAAGGTGTCGTCCAACCGCGGCTACATCAAGGCGGTGGCGCTGGTCACCAAGCGCCTGCGCCCGCTGACCATCGAGGGCAAGACCGTCTACCACGTCGGCATCCCGATCCACTGGGGCTTTGTCGGCATTGCCAAACCGGGCTTCCTGACCAACACCCTGACCCCGTTCGTGGGCGACGGCAATTCGCAGACACCGGAATTCAAGTCGTTCCTGGTGCAGGTCGAGAAGATCTAGGAGAGCGCTCATGTCTATGCAATCCCTCGACATCAAACGGCGCTCGGCCACCACCACGCCGCCGCCCGGCATCCGCGAACCCATCACCGGGTCCGTGGCCAAGCTGATCGACGTCTCCAAGTGCATCGGCTGCAAGGCCTGCCAGAGCGCGTGCATGGAGTGGAACGACCTGCGCGACGAGATCGGCACCAACGTCGGCGTCTACGACAACCCGGCCGACCTGACCGAGCATTCCTGGACCGTCATGCGCTTCTCGGAATACGAGAACCCGCAGGGCGACCTGGAGTGGCTGATCCGCAAGGACGGCTGCATGCACTGCGAAGATCCGGGCTGCCTGAAGGCCTGTCCGTCGCCGGGCGCCATCATCCAGTACAACAACGGCATCGTCGACTTCCACGAAGAGAACTGCATCGGTTGCGGCTACTGCATCACCGGCTGCCCGTTCAACGTGCCGCGCATCAGCAAGAAGGACCACAAGGCGTACAAGTGCACCCTGTGTTCCGACCGCGTGGCCGTCGGCCAGGAGCCCGCCTGCGTCAAGTCCTGCCCCACCGGCGCCATCGTGTTCGGCACCAAGGACGACATGAAGCAGCACGCCGCCGAGCGCATCGAGGACCTGAAATCGCGCGGTTTCGAGCAGGCGGGCCTGTATGACCCGCAGGGCGTGGGCGGCACGCACGTGATGTACGTGCTGCATCACGCCGACCAGCCCGGGCTGTACCACGGGCTGCCGAAGGAGCCGCAGATCAGCCCGATGGTCTCGCTGTGGAAGGGCATCGCCAAGCCGCTGGGCGTGGCCGCCATGGCGTTGACGGCGCTGGCCGGCTTCTTCCACTATGCCCGCGTCGGCCGCAACGAGGTCGACGAGGAAGACGAACGTCGCGCCGAACAGGAGATCCGCCATGAGTGACGACCGCCATCACCGCCGGATCAAGCGCTATTCCCCCGGCGAGCGCACCAACCACTGGATCATCGCCCTCACGTTCATCCTGTTGGCGCTGTCCGGGCTGGCGCTGTTCCATCCATCGATGTTCTGGCTCACCAACCTGTTCGGCGGCGGTCCCTGGACCCGCATCCTGCATCCGTTCATCGGGCTGGTGATGTTCTTCTGCTTCGTGGTGTTCGCCGGTCATATGTGGCGCCACAATCTGATGACCAAGGCCGACCGCCAGTGGCTCAGCCAGCTCAACGACGTGGTCGAGAACCGCGAGGACAAGCTGCCGGAAGTCGGCAAGTACAACGCCGGCCAGAAGCTGCTGTTCTATGTGCTGATCCTGTGCATGCTGGGACTGTTCGTCAGCGGCATCGTGATCTGGCGCGAGTTCTTCGCCTTCTATTTCCCGATCTGGGTGGTGCGCGCCGCCTCGGTGCTGCATGCCGTTTGTGCATTGGTGCTGATTTGCGCGATCATTGTGCATATTTATGCGGCGATCTGGGTCAAGGGCTCGCTCACGGCGATGCTGCGTGGCTACGTGACCGCGGGCTGGGCATGGAAGCACCACCGCGCCTGGTTCCGGGAACAAATCGGCAAGCAGTCCACGACGAAGTAAGCGGGCCTCGCGCGGCGGGCGCCACCTGGCGGTGGCGGCGCCGCCGGGTGGATCCCGCCCGATCCCACCGCACGGCTGCCTCCCCCTGTCGGGGCGGCAGCCGTGTTCGTTTATCTGGAGACGCAATTGCAGCGAATTCTTCCGCGCGGCGAGATCGAAGCGCTAGACCACAACACCATCCCCCGCATCCAGTTGCCGGCGCGCGATTCGGTTTTCGCGACGCGCGCGGCGCGCCTGCGGCAACTGGCCGTGGATAGCCCGGTGGCCGACTATCTGCTGCTGATGGCGCGGCTGGTCGACGCCCAGCACAATGCCCTGCGCGGCTGCAACGCGCCGCCGGCCTCGGAAGACCGCATCGCCCTGGCGCAGGCCCATGGCATGCCGCCGCTGCAGGCGGTGGGCTGGCCGCGCGACCCGCTGTGGCGCGACATCCTGCGCCAACTGGTCGACGAGGTCGCCGGCGGCCAGGACGTGCCGGCCGAGGCGCTGGACGTCTGCGCGGCGTTGCGCCGCGCGCTCGATGAAGACACCGAATCGCTCGAAGACCTGGCCGAGGCGGTGTTGTCGGAACAGCATCGCGGCGTCGACGGCGCCGCCGCGCCGTTCGTCATGGCCGCCCTGCAGGTGTACTGGACCGACCTGGCCAGCCGCTTCGACGAAAAGCAATTGCCGGTGGCCTCGCCCTTCGGCGTCTGCCCGGTCTGCGCCAGCCTGCCGGTGGCCAGCGTGGTGCGGGTGGGCGGGCAGTTCGAGGGCTACCGCTACCTGTGCTGCAGCCTGTGCGCGACCCAGTGGCACATGGTGCGGGTCAAGTGTTCGCACTGCGAGGACGTCGAATCCGTGGCCTACCAGGCCATCGAGGGCCGCGCGCCCGCCATCAAGGCCGAGACCTGCGACCGCTGCCATACCTACCGCAAGATCTTCTACCAGGACAAGGACCTGCACGTGGAGCCGGTGGCCGACGACCTCGCCAGCCTGATGCTGGACGTGCTGGTGGGCGAGGCCGGCTATTCGCGCGCCAGCGGCAATCCGCTGCTGTGGCACGGCGCCGAGGAGGAATAGCCATGACCGGACTCGCCGCCGCCGCCGACATCCCCGCGCTCGACCGGCTGCTGAACGCGCCGGCGCTGGCCGCGGCGCTGGACACGCATGGCCGCACGCAGGTGGTGGCGGCCCTGCGCCAGCACCTGGACACCCTGCGGCAGCGCGCCCTGGCGGGCGAGCTGCCGCGCGCCGAACTGGCCGAGACCGCCGTCGCGGTGGCCGTCGACGGCGCCCTGGCGCGTGCCGCCGCCCCGCGTCTGCGCGCCGTCTACAACCTGACCGGCACCGTGCTGCACACGAACCTGGGCCGCGCGCTGCTGCCCGACGAGGCGGTGGCCTCGGTGCTGCGCGCGCTGACCACGCCTGCCAACCTGGAATTCGACCTGGACAGCGGCGGCCGCGGCGACCGCGACGACCTGATCGACGACCTGCTGTGCGAACTGACCGGGGCCGAGGCCGCCACGGTGGTCAACAACAACGCCGCCGCCGTGCTGCTGATGCTGAACGCGCTGGCCGACCGCCGCGAGGTGGTGGTGTCGCGCGGCGAGCTGGTCGAGATCGGCGGCGCCTTCCGCATCCCCGACATCATGAAGCGCGCAGGCGCCAGGCTGGTCGAGGTGGGCACCACCAACCGCACCCACGCCGCCGACTACGAGAACGCCATCGGCCCGCGCACCGCGATGCTGATGAAGGTCCATTGCAGCAACTACGCCGTCACCGGCTTCACCAAGAGCGTCAGCGTGGCCGAGGTGGCGGCGCTGGCGCATGCGCGCGGCCTGCCGGCCACGGTGGACCTGGGCAGCGGCACGCTGGTGGACCTGACCCAGTTCGGCCTGCCGCGCGAGGACACGGTGCGCGAGACCATCGCCGCCGGCGCCGACCTGGTCACCTTCAGCGGCGACAAATTGCTGGGCGGCCCCCAGGCCGGCCTGCTGGTCGGGCGCGCCGACCTGATCCGCAAGATCAAGAAGAACCCGCTCAAGCGCGCCCTGCGCGTGGGCAAGCTGACGCTGGCCGCGCTCGAACCGGTATTGCAGCTATACCGCGCGCCGGAATTCCTGGCGCAGCGCCTGACCACGCTGCGCCTGCTGACGCGGCCGCAGCGCGAGATCCAGCCGTTGGCCGAACGACTGCGCGGCCCGCTGGCGCATGCGGCGGGCGCGGACTACGAGGTCGAGGCGGTGCCGATGTTCAGCCAGATCGGCAGCGGCGCATTGCCGGTGGACCAGTTGCCCAGCTACGGGCTGGCGGTGCGCTATCGCGGCAAGGGCCGCCCCGGCCGCCATCTGGACCGCCTGGAGACGCGCTTGCGCAACCTGCCTGTGCCGGTGATCGGCCGCATCGCCGATGATGCGCTGTGGCTCGACCTGCGCTGCCTGGAGGCGCGCGACGAGGCCGCCTTCACCGCACAACTCGCCGACAGACTCGCTGAACCCTCTGCCGCGCCATCGGCGCCGCAATCCGCGGAGCCGCGCGCATGATCGTCGGCACCGCCGGCCATATCGACCATGGCAAGACCACGCTGGTGCGGGCGCTGACGGGGGTCGACACCGACCGTCTCAAGGAAGAGAAGGCGCGCGGCATTTCAATCGAACTGGGCTACGCCTACACGCCCCTGCCCAACGGCGACGTGCTGGGCTTCATCGACGTGCCGGGCCACGAGAAGCTGGTGCACACCATGGCGGCGGGCGCCAGCGGCATCGACTTCGGCCTGCTGGTGGTGGCGGCCGATGACGGCGTCATGCCGCAGACCCGCGAACACCTGGCGATCCTGTCGCTGCTGGGCGTGGCGCGCGGCGCGGTGGCCTTGACCAAGGCCGACCGCGCCGACCCGGCCCGGCTGGCGGCGGTGCGCGGCGAGATCGCGGCGCTGGCGGCCGACACCTTCCTGCGGGATGCGCCCGTGTTCGAGATGTGCGCGGCGCGCGTCGGCGACGATGGCGTGGCGCGCCTCAAACAGCATCTGGATGACGCGGCGCAGGCGCTGGGCGCGCGCGACGGCGCGGGCCTGTTCCGGCTGGCGGTGGACCGCGTCTTCACGCTGGCCGGCCACGGCACCGTGGTCACCGGCACCGCGCACGGCGGCCGCGCCCGCGTCGGCGACGACGACGCCGACCTGCGCCTGATGCCGGCGGGCACGCGGGTGCGGGTGCGCGGCATCCACGCGCAGAACCAGCCGAGCGAGACCGGCGCGGCTGGCCAGCGCTGCGCGCTGAATTTGGCGGGCATCGACAAGAGCGCCATCACGCGCGGCGACTGGATTGCCGATGCGCGCTGCTTTCTGCCGTCGCGCCACGTCGATGTGGCCTTGACGCTGCTGCCCTCGGCCGACGCGCCGCTGCGGGCCTGGACGCCGCTGCACGTGCACATCGGCGCGGCGCGCCACGTGGCGCACGTGGTGCCGCTGTCGGCCGATGCCTTGGCGCCGGGCCAGTCGGGCTGGGTGCAACTGGTATTCGACGAATTGGTGTGCGCGATGCCCGGCGACCGCTACATCGTGCGCAATGCGCAGGCCACGCGCACGGTCGGCGGCGGCCGCGTGCTCGATCCGAACGCGCCGGACCGCAAGCGCCGCGCGCCGGCGCGAATGCAATGGCTGCAAGGCGTGGCGGACATGCTGGACGGTGGCGGGCTGCAACCGCTGCTGGCGCAGGCTGCGCTGGGCCTGGACGAGACGGCGCTGCAACGCCTGACCGGCAGGGCGGTGCGCGACCTGGCCGCGCCCGAGGGTGCGATCTGGATCGAGCCGCGCACGCCGCAGGGCGCGCGCACGTTGATCCTGGCCGCGCACAGGGAAGCGCTGCGGGCGCGGGTGGAGCAGGCGCTGGCGACCTTTCACCAGGGCGCGCCGGACGAACCCGGGCCGGACGGTTCGCGCCTGCGCCGCATGGCGCTGCCGGCGGCGCCGGAGGCATTGTGGCAGGGACTGCTGGATGATCTGCAGCAGCAGGGCCGGGTGTTGCGCAACGGGCCGTGGCTGCATCTGCCGGGGCACACCGCGGCGCTGGCCGAGGCCGAGGCGCAACTGGCGCAACGCCTGTTGCCGCTGTTGGCCGCGGGCGCCTACGACCCTCCCTGGGTGCGCGATCTGGCGCGCGCGCAGGGCGAGCCCGAGGAGCGCGTGCGGCAGGTGCTGCGCAAGCTGCTGCGGCGTGGCGAGGTGGCGCAGGTGGTGAAGGATCTGTTCTATCACCGCGAGCGGGTGGTGGAGCTGGCGGCGCTGGCGGTCGCGCTTGCCGGCAAACCCGAAGGGTTGAACGCGGCGGCCTTCCGGGATGCCACCGGCCTGGGGCGCAAACGCGCGATCCAGATCCTGGAATTCTTCGATCGGACGGGGCTGACACGGCGGCTGCGTGACACGCACGTGCTGCGCACGGACAGCGCGTACCTGGGGGCCGGGCAGGCGGTATCATAGGCGGGTTTTCGAGGAAGGCATCCGTGTCCGGTGGCACGGCCGGGCTTCAAACCCGGTTGGGGGCGTCAGACGTTCCCAGGTAGGTTCGACTCCTGCTGCCTTCCGCCATTCTTTTCCGCGATGGTCGTCCGGCCAGAAACAGGCGGACCGGTCTTGTATTGATGAGTCTGGTCCCTCTGGCCTCGTGATACGGCGTAGTGTACCGATCCACCCGCGCCTGTTGGACGATGGATCGAATATCGAAGACCAATGGCAAGACCCGGTTCAGGGCGCGAGGATTCACGCGCCTACGCATCACCGGATATGAACCACGTCGACCCCATTGCGCCACAGATCAGCCTGATCGTCCCCGTCTACAACTGCGAGCGGTATCTTGCCCACCAACTGGATGCGCTGTTGGGCGATGCCGCGATGGACGTGGAGGTGATCGCGGTCGATGATGGTTCCGCCGATGGCGGCATGGCGATCCTGCAGGCCTATGCCGCCAAGGATGCGCGCCTGCGCATCATCAGGCAGGCCCATCTCGGGCAGGGCGCCGCAAGGAATGCGGGCTTGCAGGCGGCGCGTGGCACCTGGATCGCGTTCGCCGACGCCGACGACGTACTGCCCGTGGCGGGGCTCGCGGCGTGGCACGAACAGGCCGTCTCACAGGAGCTGGACGTGTTGGTCGGTAACGCATATCGGTTCACGGACACGCCGCCTCTCCCGCCCCGGCCCGCGGTCCTGACACGGCAACCGGTGGGGCGGACGATGGCCGGCACGGACTGGATCGTCCACTGCGTAGGCGTCGGCGAATGGCCGCACTACGTCTGCCTGCAACTCATCAGGCGTGACCTCATCCGCCGGCACGGGCTGGCGTTCGATCCCACGATATTCCACGAAGACATTCTCTGGACCGTTGACCTCGCCCTCGTGGCCAGGCGGATCGGCTTCGCGCCCGAGCCCGTGTACGGCTATCGCCGCAACCCCGATTCGACCACGCTCTCGCCGTCGCCCCAGGTCCGCCAGTGGCGCGGCGTCAGCTACGTCCATATCATCGGCACGCTGCTTGTCCGGTCCTTGCGGCGAGAACTCGACCGCGGCACCCGGATTTCGATTGTCCGCCATGCGCAGCATGAACTGCTGTGCTTCGTGGATCTGCTTCGCAAGGGCGTGGACAGTCCCCAGATGCGCGCCCACCTCGCGCGGGCCATGCTCGATCTTCGCGCCTGGCCGCGCCTGGTTCGCCACGCGCGTGGTTTCACCGATCTGCGGCGCCTGCTCAAGGCGTATTGGCGCCTGCGACGGATGGCCCGGGCCGCAGGCCCCGTCGCCGCGAACGTGGCCGCCAGCCGGTAGCCCGGCCCTACGCGCGCAACATCCGGGTGACGACGCCGCTGACGTTCTCCGCCTTCCAGTCCAGGGCGCCCAGGTGCCAGTGGCGGATGCTGCCGCCGCGGTCGACCAGGTAGTTGGCGGGCAGGCCGATGGCGTCCCATTTCTTGGAAACGGTGCTGTTGCGGTCGTGCAGCACCGCGCCGGCGACGGGCCATTTGGCCAGGAAGGTGGTGATCTTGCCGAGGGCCTCGCCGACGTTGACGGCGACCAGGCGCAGGCCTTCCTCGCGGTGGCGCCTGGCCATGGCCGACATCAGGGGGATTTCGTCGCGGCACGGGTCGCACCATGTCGCCCAGAAGCTGACGATAACGACATTGCCGCGCCAGTTGCCGAGTTTCTGTTCGCGGCCGGCGAGGTCGGGCAGCACCAGGGGCGGGGTGGCGGCGGTCCAGGGCGCCCAGTCGGGACCGGTGGCGAGCTTCAGGGCGCTGTCGCTTGCGGCGCCCGCCCAGGCGGGCAGGGCCGCCAGCGACAGGGCGGATTGCAGCAGTTGGCGGCGACTGAGCATGGCGTGACCTGCTCAGGCGGACAGGGGGCGCGCGGTCAGGGTGTAGCGGAAGCGGTCGGGGTCGAGGCTGTCCAGCCGGCCGTCGACGGTTTCGCCGTTGGGATACATCAGGAACGACACCGGGCCGTGGGCGGAGCCCGGCAGGGCGACGTCGTGGCCGTGGTTGTAGGCGACCCAGTTCATTTCCCAGGCGCCGAACAGCATGACGCGGGCGCTGCGCACGCGCGGGTCGGTGGCGGGCAGGTCGCCAGGCGGCTCTTCCAGCATGACCTTGCGCACGTCGGCCGGGTCGACCGGGATCCAGCCATAGCCGTCGGCGTAGAACTCGGCGCGGCAGTGCTGCGCGCGGGTGACGTCGCCGGCCTTGCCCAGGCTCCTGAAGCCGAGCTGCGAGTCGGCCACGCGCAGGCCGTAGGCATCGCGGGCGGGAATGCCCGCGGCGCGCGCCAGGGCGACGAACAACGCGTTGATGTCGGCGCATTTGCCGTTCAGATCGTTGGCGGTGAGCATGTAGCGCACGTCGCCGGTGCCGCAGCCGCGGGTGGAGGCGGTGCGGCAGGTGTTGTCGACCACCCAGTCATAGATCGCGCGGGCTCGCGCCAGCGCGCCCTGGTGGCCGCGAGTGATGCGGTCCGCGGTGGCCTTGACGATGCCGTCCGTGGGCAGCAGCGCAGTGGGCTGAATGAATTCGCGCAGGGTGGCGACGCTTTCGCGCGGGGCCCCGGACGGCGGCCGGGTCAGGTCGATGCGGCGGTTGCGGGTCTGGAAGCGGCTGGTCACCGTGACTTCCCGTGGCGCCTGGGCGTCGGGCCATTGCACCGCCAGCATGCGCACGTCGTAGCCTGGCGCCTGCGCCAGTTGCGCGCTGCCGCCGCCGCTGACCAGCCAGGCGCTTTGCGCGCCGCGCTGGTAGGACGTGTCGGTGGCGTAGGGCAGGGGGATCCAGAGGCGCGGATGGGCGCCGGGGTCCAGCACCTGGATGTGGGTGGTCAGTTCGAAGCTGCGCCAGTCGGCGCTGACGGGCGTCTGTTCGGCGCGCGCGGCCAGGGGCAAGGCCGCCTGGGCGGCGCACAGGGCGCCTGAGAAACGGAGGAAGAGTCGGCGATCCATATAGCCCTCACGCACGGTGAAGTTTGGCTGTCGGTGCGCCCGGTGGCGGGCGGCCGTCCGTTGCTGCCTGCTGCCGGATCATCATAGGGCCATTCGGGGGCGCGATGCTATCCTTTTCCCATCACTTACGGAGAGACTGACATGACCCAGGATGCAGCGTCCGCGGCGGTGCCGCGCTTGACTTCGCTCTCGCACGGCGGCGGCTGCGGTTGCAAGATCGCGCCCGGCGTGCTGTCGCAATTGCTGGCCCGTTTCGGGCCGGCCGCCAGCTATCCCAACCTGCTGGTGGGCACCGAGACGGCCGACGATGCGGCGGTCTACCGCCTCAACGACGAGCAGGCCCTGATCGCGACCACCGACTTCTTCATGCCGATCGTCGACGATCCCTACGATTTCGGCCGCATCGCGGCCACCAACGCGCTGTCCGACGTGTATGCGATGGGCGGCACGCCGATCATGGCGCTGGCGATCGTCGGTATGCCCATCAACGTGCTGCCGCACGACGTCATCGCCGACATCCTGCGCGGCGGGGAGTCGGTTTGCAAGGACGCCGGCATTCCGGTGGCCGGCGGCCACAGTATCGATTCGGTCGAGCCGATCTACGGCCTGGCGGCCATGGGGCTGGTGCATCCGGGCCGCATCAAGCGCAACGCCGACGCGCGCGCCGGCGACGTGCTGGTGCTGGGCAAGGGGCTGGGCGTGGGCATCCTGTCGGCGGCGCTCAAGAAAAACCGGCTGGACGCGGATGGCTACCGCGTGATGATCGAGACGACCACGCGCCTGAACCGACCGGGCGCGGCGCTCGCGGCGCTGGACGGCGTGCACGCCATCACCGACGTCACCGGCTTCGGCCTGCTTGGCCACGCGCTGGAAATGGCGCGCGGCGCGGGGCTGACCGCGGCCCTGCGGCGCGAGGCCCTGCCGTGGCTGCCGGGCGTGCAGGCTTTGGCCGCCGACGGCGTGATCACCGGCGCCTCCGGCCGCAACTGGGCCTCGTACGGCGAATCGGTACGGCTGGGGGCGGGCGTGACCGACGTCGAACGGGCATTGCTGACCGATCCGCAGACCTCCGGGGGCCTGCTGGTGGCGTGCGCGCCGCAAGCGGCGCAGGCGGTGCTGGACCTGTTCCGCGAGCAGGGCTTCGCCGACGCCGCGGTAATCGGCGAGATGACGGCGGGAGACGCGCTGGTGCGAGTGGACTAGCGGGTCTTGCGGCAACGCTGCCCGGCTTGCCGGCGGCCGGATTGCGATCGGCGCGCGGCGACGCGGCTCAAGGCCGCTCCGGGCGCGATGGCAGTTGGTGCTGCACCTGGTAGTTGATCTGCCATTGCAGCAGCGGGCCGTAGGCGTCGAGCCGGGCCAGTTCGGCGGCCTGCTCCGGCGTGGCGTCGCGCTCGTCCGCCAGCGCCAGGCCGGTGCCGTCCGCCCACGGCCGGATGCGGCCGGGACGGTCGCGCTGGTAAGCGCCCTCGCGCGTGATCAGCAGGCGCGGATTGTTGAAGCCGAAGCACCACTGCGGGTCTGGCCACGCGGCCAGCAGGTCGCAGCCGCTGCGGAAATAGGGCGTGTCCGGCAGGCTCAGGTGATAGAGCGTCGGCAGGATGTCCTTGTGGCTGCCGGGACGCGACGGGTCATAGGTCGATTGCCCCCGATAGGCGGGTGGGACATACAGGTAGAACGGCACCGCGTGTGCCAGCACGGCGTCGCTGTCGAGCGCATAGTCGACGCCCAGGATGTTGTGGTCGCCGGTGACGGCGACAATGGTGCGGGCACCGCTCGGCGAGGCCTTCAGACCGGTCAGGAAGCGGCCCAATTGATCATTCGCGTAGCGCAACGTGTCGAAGGCTTCGTCCAGGCCGGTCCAGTTGGCGTAGTAGGGCAGCCGTTCGATCTCGCCCAGGTCGAGGCCGCCGCGTTGGCCGCCCTCGGGCACCAGGAAGGGCGGATGGTGGGTGGTGGACAGGGCTATGATGAGCAGGCGCTCGCCGTCGCGGTCGGCCCGCGCCAGTCGTTCGCCGATATAGCGGAACATGTATTCGTCCGGCACGCCCCAGACGCCGGGCTGCGCCTCGGGGTAGTGCTGCCGCAACCCCAACTGGTCGACGAACTCCTGCGCGCCCAGATGGCTGGCGAAGCGGCCCAGGTTGCGCCAGGTGGCCGTGCCCGAGGTGACGAACACCACGCGGTAGCCACGCGCCAGGAACGGCGCGAAGGCGTTGCTGGCGAAGGTGGCGCTGGCCGCCGACGACTGGCTCGTGGCAGGTATCGGGCTGCGCACCAGCAGGCGGCTGAGGCTGTCGATGGTGCCGTTGCCCTCTGACAGGAAGCGGTCGAAGCGCCAGTCCTCGCGCCAGTGCGGCCGCAGCGCGCCCAGCAGGTCGCGGCCGGGGCGGTCGTACATGTTCATGTGGTGGCCCATGCTTTCCATGACCTGCAGCACGATGTGCGGCGGCCGTTCGCGCGCCCGCGGGTTGGCGCCGGTCGTGGCCATGAAGGGCCTCAGGCCGTGGTCCGGCCGACCCAGGAAGCGCAGGTAGAGCCGCGCGCCCTCCTCGTCGGTGACGTTCGTGAAGCGCTTGTCGTTGTCGCGCTCGGACAGCGCCCAGAAAAAAGCCGAAATGCCGTTGGGCGCGATGTCGTTGAGCAGCCGCAGCGAGGAAATGCCCGTGTCGTCCTTGTTGAGCGGGAAGGTGCCGAGCGAGCCGCGGCAGGCCAGCACGGTCACGCCCAGGATCAGCAGCATCCGCAAGGCGCTGGGCGCCAGCGGCCGCCGCGCCAGGCGCGCGCGCAGCACCCGGGCGCGCCAGCGGCACGCCAGCCAACTGGTCGCGGCCAGCACCGCCGCCAGCAGCGCCAGCGTGCGCAGCACCGGATAGCCGTGCCACAACGTCGCCACGATGGCGCGGGTGTCGTCATCGATCAGGCCGAACACGAAGATGTCGATCGAGCGCGAGAAGGTGGCGAAGTAGCACACGCTCACCACCGTGCTGGCGGCGAACAGCGTCGCCATCACGGCGCCCAGGTAGGGCAGGCAACGCATCCACAGCGCCTGCGCCGCCGGCCGCGCGGCCAGCAGCAGGGCGGCCAGCAGCGGCGCGGAGAACGCGATGGCCGCGACCTTGATGTCGAACAGCAGGCCGATCGCCAGGGTGCGGTTGATGTCCTGCGGCAAAGCGGCGTAGGCGCCCGGCGGCGCATAGGTCGCCAGCAGGTAGACGCGGCCGGCGCCTTGCGCCAGCACCGAGACCAGCCACGGCGCCAGCAGGATCAGGAAGGAACGCTGGAAGTTGATGAACCAGGCTTGCCAGGCGTCCGCGGAACGGAAGCGCTTCATCTGCGTCATGAAAGAAATGCGGGGCGTTGCCGCGAAACGGCGGCAACAGGCCGCGCCCGCCGTCGGGACGGTGGGTACGGGGTTCATTCGCAGGGGAGCTCGGAGCCGTGCGGGGATGCAGGCCGCAATCTACAGGAGGGGCAACGCGAATCTATGAAGGTTTGTATAGAACTTGTAGCGGGCTGCCCAGACCATCGGCCGGTGCGTTGGTCTGAAAAGGCCGGCATGTCCGCGGGCGAACCGCATTTGTCAGTCTTGTTCAGGGGTCAACAGGCGCGCGGTGGCCGCGGCCTGCTGCACCAGCCAGCGCGTCACGATCTCGGCGTCGGGGGTGCTGCGGCGCGCATTGCGCACCAGCCAGTAGGCGTGTTCGGTGGCATCGGCGGGCTGGCCGCCGATCGTGGCCAGACGCCGGTCCGCCAGCATCGGCGCGATCAGCGCCAGCCGCCCCAGCGCGATGCCATGGCCGGCCAGCGCCGCATGCACGATCTGGTCGTACTGGTTGAAGCGCAGCATGCCCTTTGGCCGCACGCGGCCCAGGCCGCGCGCGTTGAGCCATTCCGACCATTGCAGCCAGGGGCGGGTGGGGTCGTCGAATTCCAGCAGCACGTGCCGCTGCAGCTCGCGCGCGTCCAGGGCGCGGGCCTTGAGCGAAGGATGCGCCACCGGCACCACCGACTCGCCGAACAGCCAGACGGCGCCGTCCGGCACCGTGTCGCGCAGGCTGTAGCGAATGGCGATGTCGACGCTCTCGCGATCGATGTCGATGACGCGGTTGTCGGCCGCGACGCGCACGTCGATATTGGGATAGGCGGCCTGGAAGTCGCCCAGCCGCGGCAGCAGCCAGAGCGAGGCCACGCCGATGGTGGTGGTGACGGTGACCGGGGTGCGGCGCTCCGGCGCGCGCAACTGCTCGGTCAGGTCGCCGAGCTGGCTCAGCCATCCGTCCGCCATGCGGAACAACTGTGCGCCCTCGGACGTGAACGAGACGCTGCGAAAGCCCCGCAACAGCAGCGGCACGCCCAGGTGCGCTTCCAGCGCGCGGATCTGCCGGCTGACGGCCGATTGCGTCACGTGCAGGTCCTGTGCCGCCAGCGTGATGCTCATGCGCCGGCCCACGGCGACGAAGCCTCGCACCAGATCAAGCGGGGGAAGTTTGGCTAACGGGTATGACATGCGTAAAACTCATGCGTAGGCGGCGGAAATGTCGCTTGTGCAATATAACGCCTGCGGCGTCCAATATGACTCAGACGACGGGCGAAGCGGCAACACGCCAACCGCGCCCGGCACGCTGGACGCCGTTGCGGCGGAGGATGCGCCATGATCCGGTTATGTTGCACTGCGGGAATGTCATTTCATTTGACCCGGGGTTCGACTATGCTGCTCAAGCGTGCCTCGGGCCTGCGTATCGAGTGTCATGCCGGCACGGTCTGGTTGTCCGAATACCGTTGCCCGGACGACAGCGTGCTGCGGGCCGGCGAGTCCATCACGGTGGACAGCGATCGAGACGTCGTCCTCAGCGGCCTGCCGGATGCGCGGGTCGCCCTGGTTTCCCAGCCGTTGGAGCTTGTGCCATGAATGCGCCCCTGTCCACCACGCCCCGCCTCGAGATGTGGTTCGATTTCGCCAGCCCCTACAGCTATCTGGCGATCGAGCGCATCGCCGGCCTGGCGGCGCAGGCGGACGTGCGCGTCGACCTGCGACCGTTCCTGTTGGGTCCGATCTTCCAGGCCCAGGGTTGGAATGACACGCCGTTCCGCCTGTTTCCCGGCAAGGGCGCCTACATGATGCGCGATATCGCGCGTCTGGCCGAAAAGTACGGCGTGCCCTACAACCGGCCGCGCCTGTTCCCGCGCATGAGCGTGCTGCCGGCGCGCATCGCGCTGCTGGGCGAGGACCAACCCTGGGGCCGGGATTTCTGCCTGGCGGTGTTCCGCGCCAATTTCCAGCGCGACGAGGACATCCAGGCCGAGGACGTGGTGCACGCGTTGCTGACCGAGCTGTCGCTGGACGCCGACGGGCTGATCGCGCGCGCCAAGTCGGAAGCCGCCAAGGAAGCGCTGCGCCGCCGGGTCGATGAGGCTCGTCACCTGGGCCTGTTCGGAGCGCCGACGTTCCTGGTGGATGGCGAAATGTTCTGGGGCAACGACCGCCTCGAGGACGCGCTCGAATGGACCCGCCGCGCGCCCGTCAGCGCCTGGGCCCCCGCGGCCGGCTGAGGCCGCCAGGTCCGCTTTTCCTCCTGGCCGCGGCCACGCGGCAATCTTGCAGAATTTCTCCGCCAACGCTTTTCCCACAATGAAAAACAGCAGCAGTCCGCTACGTGGCGCACCCATGCCGGGTGGCCGTTCGTTCACGCAATTCCGCGCCGCGCGCATCCGCCGCGTGTCGTTCCAGTGGCAACAGCAGGTGACCTGTGGCGCCGAGCCGGCACGCAAGGGCGGCGGACCGCGGCGTTCCTGACGCGCCATGCCCGCCGGGCGGCTCCGCAGGCCGGTTTCAGCCGCGCGTGACCGGGGCCACGTGGGCCCACTCGTCGTCGGAGTACAGCCGCGACCGCAGCAGGAAGCGTTGTCCTTCGGCGCTGTCGAGCGAAAACGCGCCGCCGCGTCCAGGCACGGCGTCGATGATGAGCTGGGTGTGCTCCCAGTAGGCGAACTGGTCCTCGCCCATGTAGAACGGGCAGCCTTCCAGTTCGCCCAGCAGCACGTCCGAGCCGCCGACGAGGAATTCGCCCTGCGCGTAGCACATGGGCGAACTGCCGTCGCAGCAGCCGCCCGACTGGTGGAACATCAGCGGGCCGTGCTTGGCGCCCAAGGTTTCGATCAGCGCGCGCGCCGCGTCGGTGGCGACCACGCGCGGAGTGGGTCCTGGCATGATGCAACTCCCGCGACGCCGCGCCGGCGCGGCGTGGACGACCCGGCATGGGTCGATCCGCGACGCACCGGCGGGCATCGCCCGTGGGTCAGAAGAAACCCAGTTTCTTGGGCGAGTAGCTCACCAGCAGGTTCTTGGTCTGCTGGTAGTGGTTGAGCATCATCTTGTGGTTCTCGCGGCCGATCCCGGACTGCTTGTAGCCGCCGAACGCGGCGTGCGCCGGATAGGCGTGGTAGCAGTTGGTCCAGACCCGCCCGGCCTTGATGGCGCGGCCCATGCGATAGCACGTGTTGGCGTCGCGCGACCAGACCCCCGCGCCCAGGCCGTAGAGCGTGTCGTTGGCCAGCGCCAGCGCGTCGTCGGCGTCCTTGAACGTGGTCACCGCCACCACCGGCCCGAAGATCTCTTCCTGGAACACGCGCATCTTGTTGTGCCCCTTGAAGACGGTGGGCTGCACGTAGTAGCCGCCTTCGAGCGCGCCCGGCAACTGCGCGCGCGCGCCGCCGGCCAGCACCGCCGCGCCCTCCTGCTTGCCGATGTCCAGGTACGACAGGATCTTCTCCAACTGCTCGGTGGAGGCCTGCGCGCCCAGCATGGTGTCGCCATCGAGCGGGTTGCCCTGCTTGATCTCGGCAACGCGCTTGAGGGCGCGCTCCATGAACCTGTCGTAGAGCGATTCCTGGATCAGCGCGCGGCTGGGGCAGGTGCAGACCTCGCCCTGGTTCAGCGCGAACATGACGAAGCCCTCGACCGCCTTGTCGAGGAAGTCGTCGTCCTGCGCCGCCACGTCGGCAAAGAAGATGTTGGGCGACTTGCCGCCCAGCTCCAGCGTCACGGGGATGATGTTCTGCGACGCGTACTGCATGATCAGGCGGCCCGTGGTGGTCTCGCCGGTGAAGGCGATCTTGGCGATGCGCTTGCTCGAGGCCAGCGGCTTGCCCGCTTCCAGGCCGAAGCCAGTGACCACGTTGACCACGCCCGGGGGCAGCAGGTCGCCGATCAGTTCCATCAGCAGCAGGATGCCCAGCGGCGTTTGCTCGGCCGGCTTGAGCACCACGCAGTTGCCCGCCGCAAGCGCCGGCGCCAGCTTCCACGCGGCCATCAGGATGGGGAAGTTCCACGGGATGATCTGGCCGACCACGCCCAGCGGCTCGTTGAAGTGGTAGGCGACGGTGTCGTGGTCGATCTCGGACAGCCCGCCTTCCTGGCTGCGGATGCATGAGGCGAAGTAGCGGAAGTGGTCGATCGCCAGCGGGATGTCGGCGGCGCGGGCCTCGCGGATCGGCTTGCCGTTGTCCCAGGTCTCGGCGGTGGCCAGGCGTTCCAGGTTGGCCTCCATCACGTCGGCGATACGCATCAGGATCTGCGCGCGCTCGGCGGCTGGGGTCGCACCCCATTTGGGCGCGGCGCGATGCGCCGCATCCAGCGCCAGCTCGATGTCGCGCTCTTTCGAGCGGGCGTTGCGGCTCAGCACCTGGCCGGTGACCGGCGTGACGTTGTCGAAGTACTCGCCGTCGGCGGGCTTCTGCCATTTGCCGTCGATGAAGTTGTCGTACTGCGTCCTGAGGTCCAGGCGCGTGCCATAGGATTCGGGGGTGACGCGGGTCGCGATGTCCATGCTTGTCTCCGTATAGTCGGTGTAACGGCAGTCGGGTGCCTGCTTCGTATCAAGCAAACCGCGTGCCATGTCGGGGGACGCGGCTGGACAAGCGCGCATGCCGCGTGCGAAAGTAGATTGCCACGCGCCGGCAGGGGCGTGGGCGGCGTTTCGCCGCTACCGTGTGTCGCGTTTCGCGACACTGTCGCGGAACAGGTGTCGCAGAACACCGTCCAAGGAGACATGCATGGCCACTCAATCCGGTCGGCACCCGCTGACGCAAGCGCGCCAGCTGTTCAACCAGCAGGGCGTGGTGCCCGGCGGCCTGGTCGCCGAACCCATCCTGCGATCCTGGCGCCGCTGCGCCGACCTGGGTTTCGACATGCGCGGCAAGCGCCGCGCCGAGCCCATGACCGCCGCCGAATTGCGCGAGGCACGCCAGCGCAACGAGGCCTTGCGGCGGCTGTCCGAACCCGCCATGTCGCTGCTGCGCCGCGAAGGCGGCAGCGACGGCCTGGTGATCCTGTCGGACGCCCAGGGCCTGGTGCTGGACAGCGACGGCGACATCGATTTCGCGCAACGCGCCTCGCGCGTCGCGCTGATGCCCGGGGCGGCCTGGGACGAGGCCGCCGCGGGCACCAACGCCATCGGCACCGCGCTGGTGGAAGGCCGTTCACTGGTGGTGCACGGCGCCGAACACTATTTCGAACCCAACCGCATCCTGACCTGCGCCGCGGTGCCGATCACCGACAGCGAAGGGCGCATGCTGGGCGTGCTGGATCTTTCCAGTCCCGCGCGCGAGGTGCGCCCCGACGTGCTGGCGCTGGTGCGGGCCGCCGTCGACCTGATCGAGCACCGGCTGTTCGACAGCGCGCACGAACCCTGCGCGGTGCTGCGCCTGCATGCCGACCGTTCCGCGCTGGGCACGCCGGGCGAGGCCCTGCTGGCCTTCGAGGGCGACCTGCTGGTGGGCGCCAACCGCCGCGCCATGCAGGTGCTGGGCCTGGCGTCCACGGCGCTGGGCGTCTATCGCTACGCGGACCTGTTCGAGGGCGTCATGGAACAGGCGCCCGACGCGGCCGGGCGGGTGCATGCGCGCGGCGGCGCGGTCTACCACGCGCGCCTGCGCCTGCCCCGGTCGCGGCCGCCGGTCGCCCCGCAACCGGCGCTGCGCCTGCCGGCCACGCCCGCGCTGCCGGCGCCCCTGGTCCAGCGCGATGCCGCTAGTTTCGACGCGGCCACGCTGGGCGCGCTGGCGCGCGCGGTGCATCTGTCGGACGCGGGCGTATCGATCCTGCTGCAGGGCGAGACCGGCGCGGGCAAGGAGGTCTTCGCGCGCCAGTTGCATGCGCGCAGCCGGCGCGCGGCCGGCCCGTTCGTGGCGGTCAATTGCGCCGCGCTGCCCGAAAGCCTGATCGAATCCGAACTGTTCGGCTATGAAGACGGCGCCTTCACCGGCGCGCGCCGTCAGGGCAGCAAGGGCCTGCTGCGGCAGGCACACGGGGGCGTGCTGTTCCTGGACGAGATCGGCGACATGCCGCTGGCGCTGCAGGCGCGCCTGTTGCGCGTGCTGCAGTCGCGCGAGGTGTCGCCGCTGGGCGCGGCGCGGCCGGTGGCGGTCGACTTCGCGCTGGTGTGCGCGACCCATCGCGCGCTGGCGCACGATGGCCCGGACGCGCCGGTGCGCCCCGACCTGTACTTCCGGATCGCCGAATACACCGTGACGCTCGCGCCGCTGCGCGCCCGCCCCGACCTGCGCGAATTACTGCGCACGCTGTGGGCCGCGCAGGGCAGCGGGCCGGCGCTGCCGGGGGGCATCGAGGACGCGCTGGCGCAATACGCCTGGCCCGGCAACTATCGCCAGATGGCGGCGGTGCTGCGCACACTGCACGTGCTGGCGGGCGCGTCCGGCAGGGTCGATGAAGAGATGCTGCCGGCGGACATCCGCGGCATGCCGGCGGCGCAGGCGGCCGCGGGCGCGGCCAGCCTGCAGGCCATGGCCGACGACGCGATCCGCGCGGCGCTGGCCGCGCACGCCGGCAACGTCAGCGCCGCGGCGCGCGCGCTGGGCGTGCACCGCAGCACCTTGTACCGACGCGCGGCGGCGCTGGGGCTGGCACGGCCAGGTTGAACGACGCTGCGTGAACGCGCATGCAAGAGCACGCATGCATCAACACGCAGGCATGAACATGCCAGGACGCCCTGGCGGGCCGCGCCCCGTATCGCGCGTGGCGCGGGACCGGCGGCGGCTCAGCCGACCACGCGCGCCAGCTCGGCGCCCGGGTCCGCGGCGCGCATGAAGGCCTCGCCCACCAGGAAGGCGTCGACCTTGTGCGCGCGCATCAGCTTCACGTCTTCCGGCTTGAGGATGCCGCTTTCCGTCACCACGCGCTTGCCGGCGGGAATGCGCGGCAGCAGATCCAGCGTGTTTTGCAGGCTGGTCTCGAAGGTGCGCAGGTTGCGGTTGTTGATACCCAGCAGCGGCGTCTTCAGCGTCAGCGCGATGTCCAGTTCCTGGGCGTCGTGCACTTCCACCAGCACGTCCATGCCCAGTTCCATGGCCAGCGTTTCCATCTCGCGCAGTTGCGTGGGCGTGAGCGCGGCGACGATCAGCAGCACGCAGTCGGCGCCCATCGCGCGCGCGGCGATGATCTGGTAGGGATCGATCACGAAGTCCTTGCGCAGCACCGGCAGCGAGCAGGCCGCGCGCGCCTGGCGCAGGTGGTCGTGCGAGCCCTGGAAGAACTGCACGTCGGTCAGCACCGACAGGCAGGCGGCGCCGTGCACGGCATAGGAGGCCGCGATTTCAGCCGGTTGAAAGGTGTCGCGCAGCACGCCCTTGGAGGGCGAGGCCTTCTTGATTTCGGCGATGACGCCGGCCTTGCCCTGCGAGATCTTGTCTTCGATGGCCTGGGCGAAGCCGCGCACGTCCTGGCGCGCCTGCGCTTCGCGCAGGACTTCGGCTTCGCTGCGCATCTGGCGGGCGGCGGCGACTTCCTCGACCTTGACGGCGAGGATCTTCGCGAGAATATCGTTCATTTCTGGAATTTCCGGGTATATGCGCAGAAATCTTCCAGCTTGGCTCGCGCCGCGCCGGTGGAAATCAGTTCAAATGCTAGCGCTAACGCTGCGGGAATGGAATCGGCTTTATTGCCTGCGTAAATGGCGAGACCCGCATTCAGCGCGACGATGTCGCGGGCGGTGCCCTCGACATTGTCCAGCGCCTCTATGACAAGCTCGCGCGATTGCTCGCGATTGGACACCTTGATGCTGCGGTTGGACATCATGGATAGCCCGTAGTCCTCGGGGTGGATCTCGTACTCGCTGACCTTGCCGTCCTTGAGTTCGCCCACCATGGTGGCGCCGCCCAGCGAGGCCTCGTCCATGCCGTCCTTGCCATGCACCACCAGCACGTGGCGCGAGCCCAGGCGTTCCAGCACGCGCACCTGGATGCCGACCAGGTCGGGGTGGAACACGCCCATCAACTGGTTGGCGGCGCCGGCCGGGTTGGTCAGCGGGCCGAGGATGTTGAAGATGGTGCGCACCGCCAGTTCCTTGCGCACCGCGGCCACGTTCTTCATGGCGCCGTGATGGGCGGGCGCGAACATGAAGCCGATGCCGGTGGCCTGGATGCACTCGGCCACCTGCTCGGGCGTCAGCACCAGGTTGGCGCCCAGCGCTTCCAGCACGTCGGCGCTGCCGCTCGACGAGGACGCGCTACGGTTGCCGTGCTTGGCGATCGGCACGCCGGCCGCCGCCGCCACGAACATGGCGGTGGTGGAGATGTTGAAGGTGTGGCTGCCGTCGCCGCCGGTGCCGCACATGTCGAGCAGGTCTTCGGGGTTGGGCGTGACCACCGGCGTGGCGAATTCGCGCATGACCTGCGCGGCCGCGGTGATTTCACCCACCGTTTCCTTTTTCACGCGCAGACCCATCAGCAGGGCGCTTGCGATCTGCGGCGACATCTCGCCCCGCATCAGCATGCGCATCAGATGCAGCATTTCGTCGTGGAAAATTTCGCGGTGTTCGATACAGCGCGTCAGCGCTTCGGAGGGGGAGATCGTCACGGTGCGTCCTTCTTAGGCGAGGTTCAGGAAATTGCGCAGCAGGGCGTGGCCGTGTTCGCTGAGCACGGATTCGGGGTGGAACTGTACTCCGTACAGGGGCAGCGTCTTGTGGCGCACGCCCATGATGTCGCCGTCCGGCGCCGTGGCGGTCACGGCCAGGCACTCGGGCAGCGTCGCCGGGTCGATGGTCAGCGAGTTGTAGCGGATGACAGTGTACGGCGTCGGCAGGTCGGTGAAGATGTCCGTCCCGGTATGCGAGATGCGCACGGTCTTGCCGTGCATGATCTGCTGGGCGCGGACGATGTTGCCGCCGTAGGCGGCGCCGATGGCCTGGTGGCCCAGGCATACGCCCAGGATCGGCTTTTTGCCGGCGAAGGCCTGGATGACGGGCACCGAGATGCCGGCCTCGGCCGGCGAGCACGGGCCGGGCGACACGCAGATGCGGTCGGGGTTGAGCGCGGCGATCTCTTCCAGGGTGATCTGGTCGTTGCGCGCCACGCGCACGTCCTCGCCCAGTTCACCGAAGTACTGGACCAGGTTGTAGGTAAACGAGTCGTAGTTGTCGATCATCAGCAGCATTTTTTTCTCCAGGCGGGCCGATTCGCGGCCCGGGGCGGTCATTGGGGCGGCGGGCGTCTCAGATGGGCTCGTCCAGGCCGTGCTGGACCTGCTCGGCGGCGCGCAGCACGGCGCGGGCCTTGGCCTCGGTCTCGGCCCATTCGGCTTCGGGGTTGGAGTCGGCGACGATGCCGGCGGCGGCCTGCACGTACAGCGTGCCGTCCTTGATGACGCCGGTGCGGATGGCGATGGCCACGTCCATTTCGCCGCCGTAGCTGAGGTAGCCGGCCGCGCCGCCGTAGATGCCGCGGCGCACGGGCTCGAGCTCGTCGATGATCTTCATGGCCTCGACCTTGGGCGCGCCGGTCAGGGTGCCTGCCGGGAACGAGGCGCGCAGCACGTCCATGCTGCTCATGCCCGGGTTCAGGTTGCCGGTGACGTTGGACACCAGGTGCATCACGTGCGAATAGCGCTCGATCACCATGGTGTCGCTGACCTTGACCGAACCCACCTCGGCGACGCGGCCGACGTCGTTGCGGGCCAGGTCGATCAGCATCACGTGCTCGGCCACTTCCTTGGGGTCGGCCTTGAGCTCGGCGGCCAGGGCGGCGTCTTCCTCGGGCGTGGCGCCGCGCTTGCGGGTGCCGGCCAGCGGGCGGATGGTGACCTGCGACTTGGGCGCGCCGTCCACCACCACGCGCTCCTGGCGCACCAGGATTTCGGGCGACGCGCCCACCACCTGGAAATCACCGAAGTTCCAGAAGTACATGTAGGGGGAGGGATTGAGCGACCGCAGGGCGCGGTACAGCGAGAGGGGGGAGTCGCGGAACGGCTTGGCGATGACCTGGCCGATCTGCACCTGCATCAGGTCGCCGGCGGCGATGTGTTCCTTGGCGCGGTGCACGGCCGCCAGGTAGTCTTCCTTCTTGAAGTCGCGCCGCTCCTCGGTCTGCATGCTGGCGTGGCTGTAGGGAATTTCCACCGGGCGTCGCAGGCGCGCGCGCAGGTCGTGCAGGCGCTGCTGGGCGCGGCTGTAGCTTTCGGGCTGGCCCGGGTCGGCGTAGACCATCAGGTAGATGCGGCCGGCCAGGTTGTCGACGATGACCAGTTCGTCCACGTGCATCAGCATCAGGTCGGGCGTGCCGCCTTCCATGCCGGCCGGGAACGGCTTCACGGCGGGACCCAGGCACGGTTCGATGTGGCGCACGGTGTCGTAGCCGAAGTAGCCGGCCAGGCCGCCGCAGAAGCGCGGCATGCCGGGGCGCAGGGCCACCTTGAAGCGGGCCTGGTACTGCTCGATGAAGGCCAGCGGGTCGCCGTCATGGGTTTCCACGACCTTGCCGTCGTGCAGCACTTCGGTGCGGGTGCCGCTGGCGCGGATCACCGTGCGGGCCGGCAGGCCGATGAACGAGTAGCGGCCGAAGCGCTCGCCGCCCACCACCGACTCCATCAGGCAGGTCATGCGGCCGGCCTGCGGGCCGGCATGGGCCAGCTTCAGGTAGATGCCCAGCGGGGTGTCCAGGTCGGCGTAGGTCTCGGCCACCAGCGGGATGCGGTTGTAGCCTTGGGCGGCGAGGGCTTTGAATTCGATTTCGGTCATGGCGGGTCTCGTGGGCGATGGGTATCTGCTTGGGACCGGGCGCACAACAAAAAGCCCGGTCCAGGTTACTGGTTCCGGGCTTGGCTCTGTGTTCTACACAGTATCGGCGCTGGGAGGCGGGGACGCGTCCAGGGCCGGGAAGGGAATCATCGCCACCCGGAAGACAAACGCCACCAGCGCCACGAGGCGCCGAGCATTTGGTTCTGGATGGAAACGTTCATCAGGTGATAGCGGTTCGATAGTCAGGTATGCCGTCAAGGGCGCGGACCCCGGCTTCAGGCCTGGGCTTTCGCGGCGTTCTGGTTCTGATTCCAGAGCTCCACCCACTGGGCGGCGTTGACGAGCGTGTCCACTATACCATCGACATCGAGCTCGCGCACGTCACGGCCTTCGTTGTAACCATACGGCACCACCAGCACCTGGGTGCCGGCGCTGCGGCCGGCCTGGGCGTCGTTGATGGAATCGCCGATGGTGACGGCCTCGGCCACCGTCACGCCCAGCAGTTCGCAGGCGTGCAGCACCTGGTCGGGGTCGGGCTTGCGGCGGGCGCAGGTGTCGCCGCACACCACCGCGTCGAAGAACCCGGCCAGGCCGGTGCGTTGCAGCAGCGGCAGGGTGAATTCGGTGGGCTTGTTGGTGACCACGGCCAGTTTCAGGCCCTGGTCCCGCATGTGCTTGAGCCCTTCCATGACGCCCGGGTAGACCTGGGCGCGTTCGCCGTTGACCAGGTGATAGTGGCGGTAGAAGGCCTCGCGCGCCCGGGCGAAGTCCTCGGGCGAGGGGTCGGCGGCGTCCAGGCTGCCGGCCAGGCTGCGGCGCACCAGGTTGTCCACCCCCTTGCCGACGAAGGTGGCCACGACATCCTCGCGCAGCGCGATCATGCCGAGTTCCACGCGCATGGCGTTGGCCGCGAAGGCCAGGTCGGGGATGGAGTCGAGCAGGGTGCCGTCCAGGTCCAGCAGCGCGGCGCGGAAGGGAGTCATGGCGGGGTTCCTCAGACGGCGGTGGTTTCGCCGATGGCGATCTGCTCGCGCATGGACTTGATGATGCCGGGGTAGTCGGGCTTGCCGAAGATGGCCGAGCCGGCCACGAAGGTGTCGGCGCCGGCGCGGCGGATTTCGGCGATGTTGTCGATCTTCACGCCGCCGTCCACCTGCAGCACGATTTCGTGGCCGCCAGCCTGGGTCCAGGCGTCGATGCGGGCGCGGGCCTCGCGCAGCTTGGCCAGCGCGCCGGGGATGAAGCTCTGGCCGCCGAAGCCGGGGTTGACCGACATGATCAGCACCAGGTCGACCTTGTCCATGACGTGGTCCAGGTACGACAGGGGCGTGGCGGGGTTGAACACCAGGCCGGCCTTACAGCCGTTCTCGCGGATCAGCGACAGGGTGCGGTCGACGTGGCGGCTGGCTTCCGGGTGGAAGCTGATGTAGTTGGCGCCGGCCTTGGCGAACATCGGCACCAGGGCGTCCACCGGCTCGACCATGAGGTGCACGTCGATCGGCACGGAAACATGGGGACGGATCGCCGCGCAGACCATCGGGCCGATGGTCAGGTTGGGCACGTAGTGATTGTCCATCACATCGAAATGGATCCAGTCGGCGCCGGCGGCGACCACGTCACGCACTTCCTCGCCCAGGCGGGCGAAGTCGGCGGACAGGATGCTGGGGGTGATGCGGGTGGTGGTAGACATGGTGTTCGGGGTGGGTGAAGGCATAATGTGCCATTATTGCAGCTTGCTCGTGCCACACAGGAAAGGACTGTGAAACCCTACGACCTGAGCGTCTCTGTCACTCCGCGCTTCGTGCCTGAACAGTCCGATCCCGGCGAGCAGCAATTCGTGTTCGCCTATACCGTGCGCATCACCAACACCGGGGAACATCCGGCCCAGGTGATCAGCCGCCACTGGATTATCACCGATGGCAACCAGCGCGTGCAGGAAGTGCGCGGGCTGGGCGTCGTGGGCCAGCAGCCCCTGCTGGCGCCCGGCGAGACCTTCGAGTACACCAGCGGCTGTCCCCTGCCCACGCCGGTCGGGACGATGCGCGGCACCTACCATTGCGTCGGCGAGAACGGCATTCCGTTCGAAGTGCCGATATCCGAATTCGTCCTGGCCATGCCGCGCACCCTGCACTGACGGGGCGCGGTCATACGTTGTACGGTTTTCCATCTGCTCATGAAGCGCATTCTTAGCCTGTCCGTGCTGTCGGTCCTGCTGGCGGCATGTACCACCCCTTCCGAGATTCCGCCCGAATCCGGCGAACCCGGCGCGTCCGGCGCCCGCCCGGCCTCCGTCGACGGCCCGCTGGTGGTGCCGGCGCTGTCGTCCCTTCCCGATACGCCGCCGCGCGCCCTGGCCGGCAAGTACAAGGCCGGCACCTGGGCCGAGATGCCGGGTTGGACCAATGACGATCTGGCGCAGATCTGGCCCCTGTTTCTGCGCAATTGCAAGGGGCTGATGCGCCCGACCAGCGGCAACCTGGCCGCGCCGGCGCGCGCCACACCGCGCGCCTGGCAGCCGGTGTGCGCCGCGGCGGCTGATCCTTCGCGGGCGCCGGCCGCCAACGACCCCGAGGGCGTGCGCCGCTTCCTGCAGACCTACCTGCAACCCTGGCGCCTGAACGCCGCCGACGGCAAGCCGGCCACCAACACCGTCACCGGCTATTACGAGCCGCTGGTGCGCGGTTCGCGCCGCCAGGGCGGCAACTACCAATGGCCCCTGTACGCGGTGCCGGCCGACCTGCTGACCATCGACCTGGGGTCGGTCTATCCGGAACTGGCCGGCAAGCGCGTGCGCGGCAAGCTCGACGGCAAGCGCGTGGTGCCCTATGACACCCGCGCGGCCATCGAGTCGACCGGCCGCCGCCCGCCGGTGGTGGTGTGGGTCGACGACCCGGTCGACAACTTCTTCCTGCAGGTGCAGGGCTCGGGCCGCGTGCTGCTGACCGACGGCCCCGACAGCGGCAAGACCATCCGCGTGGCCTACGCCGACCATAACGGCCAGCCCTACGTGTCCATCGGCCGCTGGCTGGCGGACCGCGGCGAGCTGTCGGCCGACCAGGCCTCGATGCAGAACATCCGCGCGTGGGCGCAGCGCAATCCCAAGCGCGTGCCCGAGATGCTCAACGCCAACCCGGCGGTGGTGTTCTTCCGCGAAGAGCCGGTGATCGACCCCGAACTCGGCCCCAAGGGCGCCTATGGCGTCAACCTGGCGCCGAAACGCGCGATCGCGGTGGACGCCGGCTTCGTGCCGCTGGGCACGCCGGTGTTCCTGGCCACCACCTTCCCGGCCTCCGACCGGCCGTTGCAGCGCCTGGTGTTCGCGCAGGACACCGGCACCGCCATCCGCGGCGCGGCGCGCGCCGACTTCTACTGGGGCTACGGCGACGAGGCCGGCCAGCAGGCCGGGCGCATGAAGCAGCGCGGCCAGATGTGGCTGCTGTGGCCGAAACAGGCCGGGGAGCCGAGCGCAAGATGACACACCAGATCGTGGTTTGCGGGGCCGGCATCGTCGGCCTGTCCTCGGCCCTGGCGCTGGCCCGCCGCGGCCAGCGCGTGGCCCTGCTGGCGCCGCGCATGAGCGTGCCGCCGGCCGATCCCAACCATTACCACGCGCGCGTCTACGCCATTTCGCCCGCCAGCCAGCGTTTCCTGGCCGAGCTGGGCGTGTGGGACGCGCTGCCGTCGGCCCGCCTGACGCCGGTGCAGGCCATGGAGATCCATGGCGACGCCGATGGCCTGGTACACCTGAACGCCTGGCAGGCGGCCCTGCCGCAACTGGCCTGGATCGTCGAGTCCGGCGAGATCGAGCGGGTGCTGATCCAGGCCGTGCGCATGTTCGGCATCCCCTGGCTGGAAGACCGCTGCACCGGCTACCAGGCTGGCACGGTGGAAACCGAGAGCGGCGCCCGCATCCAGGCCGAATTGTTCGTCGGCGCCGATGGCGCCGCTTCGCCGCTGCGCACCGCCGCCGGCCTCAAGCACGAGGCCGTGTCCTACCACGACACCGGGCTGGTGGTGAACCTGGACGCCGAGCGCGCCCACCAGGGCACCGCCTTCCAGTGGTTCCGCGACGACGGCGTGCTGGCGCTGCTGCCGCTGCCGGACACGGCCGACGGCCCGCAGGTGTCGATGGTCTGGTCGATGCGCGACGCGCAGGCCCGGGAATTGCTGGCGCTGCCGGCCGAGGAGCAGGCCGCGCGGCTCGAATCGATGCTGGAACACGCGGCGCAGGGCCGCCTGGGCCGCCTGAAGGTGCGCAGCACGCTGCACGGTTTCCCGCTGACGCTGGAGCGCGCCCAGATGGTGGCGCCCGGCATCGCGCTGGCCGGCGACGCGGCGCATCGCCTGCACCCGCTGGCCGGGCAGGGCCTGAACCTGGGCCTGGGCGACGTCGAGGCGCTGGCCCGCACCGTGGCCGGACGCGAACCCTACCGCCAGGCCGGCGACCTGCGCGTGCTGCACCGTTACCAGCGCGCCCGCGCCGAGCCGGTGCTGGCGTTGCGGCTGGCCACCGACGGCTTGCACAAGCTGTTCGGCTCGCGCGCCACGCCGCTGGTGTGGCTGCGCAATGCCGGCATGCACTGGGTCGAGCGCGCGCCGCTGGTCAAGCGGCGCCTGATCGCCGGCGCATCGACGAATTAGGGACCGGTCCCCGGGGGGCGGAACCCGCCCGCGGCGGGCGTGTCTGATTCCCTGAAGGCCGGCCCGGGCCGGGCGCCGGATCGGTTACGCTTTCGGCCATCGAAGGCGAGACGTCACAAATACAGGAGTCCCCATGAATTTCCGTTTTTCCGCCGTGCTGGCGGCCTGCTTCATGGCCGCCGGGCTGGGCCTGTCGGCCGGCGCCCAGGCGCAGGCCAGCGGCGACAAGTCCGTCTCCACCAATTCGGTCGGCAAGGCGGACAAGGGCGGCAAGAGCTATTCCACCACCCAGGTGGCGCCGGCGGACCCCGTGGCGGACGCGGTCAAGGAACGTTTCAAGCAGCGCTTCACCGGCATGGACGTGACCGCCGTGCGCCGCACGCCCTACGGCCTGTTCGAGGTGCAGTTGGGCATGGATCTGCTGTACACCGATGAAAAGGTGACCTGGGTCATGGAAGGGCCGTTGATCGACGCCATGACGCGCCGCGACGTCACCCGCGAGGCGCAGGAAAAGCTCGGCTCCATCCCGTTCGACCAATTGCCGCTGGACCTGGCCATCAAGCAGGTCAAGGGCGACGGCTCGCGCAAGGTCGCCATTTTCGAGGACCCCAACTGCGGCTACTGCAAGCAGTTGCGCAAGACGCTCGAGGACGTCGACAACCTCACCGTCTATACCTTCCTGTACCCGATCCTGTCGCCGGACTCGAACACCAAGGTGCGCGACGTCTGGTGCGCGCCGGACCCGGGCAAGGCCTGGGACGACTGGATGCTGCGCGGCCAGAAGCCGGCCACCGCCAATTGCAGCGTGCCCGAGGACAAGCTGCTGGCGCTGGGCAAGCAACTGATGGTGCGCGGCACCCCCACCTTGTTCTTCGCCGACGGCACGCGCATCAGCGGCGCGCTGCCGCTGGACCAGCTCAAGGCACGACTGAACTGACCGGCGCGGGTCGCGTCGGCCGGGCGGCTGGCGCGGCGAGCGCCACGCCACCCGGAGACAGACTTGAAAATCGCAATACTCGACGATTACCACGACGTTGCCAAACGCTACGCGGACTGGGGTTCCCTGGGCGGCGACGCCGAAGTGCGGATCTTCAACAACTTCATCCCCGACGAGCAGGTCGAGGCCACGCTCGAACCCTTCGACGTGATCGTGGCCATGCGCGAGCGCACGCCGTTCCCGGCCGACCGCATCCGCGCGCTGCCCAACCTGCGCCTGCTGGTCACCACCGGCATGCGCAACAACGCCATCGACATGCCGGCCTGCGCCGCGCAGGGCATCGTGGTCAGTGGCGCGCCTGGCAGCGCCGACGCCAACACCGCCACCGCCGAACTGGCGTGGGCCCACATCCTGGGCCTGTTCAAGCACCTGCCCGCCGAAGACGCCGCCATGCGCCGCGGCATGTGGCAGACCGGCATGCCCGAGCCGCTGGCCGGCAAGCGCCTGGGCGTACTGGGACTGGGCAAGTTGGGCGCGGCGGTGGCCAAGGTGGGCCTCGCGTTCGGCATGGACGTGGTGGCCTGGAGCCCCAACCTGACCGACGAGCGCGCCGCCGAGGCGGGGGTCACGCGGGTGGACAAGCACGAACTGTTCGCCACCTCCGACGTGGTCAGCCTGCACCTGATCCTGTCCGACCGCAGCCGCCACATCGTCGACGCCGCGGCGCTGGCCGCGATGAAGCCGACGGCCTACCTGGTGAACACCTCGCGCGCCGGGCTGGTGGACCAGGAAGCCCTGATGGACGCGCTGGTGAAGTTCCGCATCGCCGGCGCCGGCCTGGACGTGTATCCGGAAGAGCCGCTATCGCCCACCGACAGCGTGCGCGACCTGGACAACGTCATCCTGACGCCGCACCTGGGCTACGTCAGCCGCGAGAACTTCGAGGCCTTCTACCGCAATGCGCTGGAGGCCGTGAAGGCCTGGCGCGCCGGCCAGCCGGTGAGGGTGCTGAACGCCTGAGCGCCACTATGGAAAAGGCCCCGGTATTTCGCCCCTCGTGGGTCGGAACATCGGGGCCTTTTGCTATCCACGCCGCGCGCGGACAGGGCGGCGTTCAGCCGCGCGTGAAGGTCACTTTCTTTTCGACGATGCCAGCGGCGTCGGGCGTGGCGGGCGTATCGCCACAGGCTTCGTCCGCCTCATCCGACGGATCGACCGTGTCGAACGCGGTGTCGCCGTTGGCGTCCGGCACGCCGGTCGGCTTGAGGCCGACGAAGTCGAACAGGTCGCGGTCCATCAGGTGCGACGGCACCACGCGTGACAGCGCGTTGAAGACGTTCCACGAGCGGCCCGGGTGCTCCTTGTCCCATTGCTTGATCATGCGGCCGACTTCCTTGCGCTTCAGGTTTTCCTGGGAGCCGCACAGGTTGCAGGGGATGATCGGGAACTGCTTGAGTTCGGCGTAGGCGATCAGGTCGGTTTCCGGCACGTAGGCGAGCGGGCGGATGACGGTGTGGCGACCGTCGTCGGACACCAGCTTGGGCGGCATGCCCTTGGCCTTGCCGCCGTAGAACAGGTTCAGGAAGAACGTGCCCAGGATGTCGTCGCGGTGATGGCCGAGCGCGATCTTGGTGGCGCCCAGTTCCGAGGCCACGCGGTACAGGATGCCGCGGCGCAGGCGCGAACAGAGCGAGCACATCGTCTTGCCTTCTTCGAGCACGCGCGTGACGATGGAATAGGTATCCTGCGTCTCGATGTGGAACGGCACGCCCAGTTCGGTCAGGTAGCGCGGCAGGATGTCGGCCGGAAAGCCGGGTTGCTTCTGGTCCAGGTTGACCGCGATCAGTTCGAACCGGAACGGCGCGCGCTTTTGCAACTGGAGCAGGATGTCCAGCATGGCGTAGGAGTCCTTGCCGCCCGACAGGCACACCATGACGCGGTCGCCCGCCTCGATCATGTTGTAGTCGGAGAGGGCGCGGGTGGTCTCGCGCGCCAGGCGCTTGGTGAGCTTGTTGCCTTCGTGGCGGGCCTTCTTGTCGTCGGGGCCGGCCACGGAGACGGCGCGGGTCGGCGCCGCCGCGTCGGGAGAGTCCGCCACGGCGCGGATGTCGGGGGAGGCGATATCGTTCATGGTCAACGCGAGATCTGGATTTCCACGCCCACCGCCGCACAGTCGGAGAAGGCCATGGGCTTGCTGATGCGCAGGCGCAGCGAGCGGATTTCATGGAAGTCGGCCAACAGGCGCGCGGCGACTTGTTCCACCAGGGTTTCGATCAGGTTCACGTGCGCCTGGGTGCATTCCTCGACGATGGCCTCGCGCAGGCGGCGATAGTCCAGCACGCTGTGGATATCGTGGTCGTCGACCGCGCGCTGGATGTCGACGTCGAACTCGGCGTCGACGTGCAGCGGCTGGGTGGCGCGGCGTTCATGTTCGAGGATGCCGATGCGGGCGTCGAGCGCGAGCCCGGATAGGATGATGCGGCGAGTGGGCATGATGAAAACCTGGGTGGAATGCCGGAATTGTAAGGCGGCGGCGAACCGGGCCGGCGCGCTGGCTACAATTCGGCCATGGCCGGACGCCCGCGTGGGGGCGGCGACGGCAAACAAGGGATGAAATGCAACAGATGCACGATGCGGTCATTGTAGGCGGCGGCCCGGCCGGCGCCTCCTGCGCCCTCTGGCTGGCCCGGCTGGGCCTGGCGCCGTTGCTGGTCGAGGCAAGCGGCCGCCTGGGCGGCCTGGCCGTGGACAACCCCTTCGCCGACGACTGGATCGCGGTGCTGCCCGGCATGACCGGCCAGCAGGTGGCCGCCAATATCGATACCAGCGTGCGCGCCGCCGGCGTTCCGCTACGCCTGGACACCCGGGTGACGGCGGTGCGGCCCTGCAAGGGCGGCATCGAGGCGACCCTTTCCAAGGCCAATGGGGACGTATCGCTGGCGCGCGGCCGCACCCTGGTGATCGCCTCGGGCGTGCGCGCCAAGGGCTTTCCGGAACATCCGCCGGGCTCGCAGTGGCCGGGGGTGCTGATCGGGCCGGGTTCGCCGATCGTGGCGCAGGATTACTCCGGCCTGTCGGTGGCGGTGCTGGGGGGCGGCGACAACGCCTTCGAGAACTATGTCTACGTGCGCAACCGCGGCGCCCGCGCCGTGCACCTGTACGCCCGCAGCGTGCGCGCCCAGCAGCAGTGGGTGCTGCGCGCCGGCAAGGAAGGCGTGCGCATCGGTCCGTACCAGGTCGATCCGGCCACCCGCAGCGTCGACGGCCAGCGCTACGACCTGATCCTGGTGTTCTACGGCTGGGAGCCGCAGGCCGCGTTCGCCGACGGCCTGCAACTGGCGCGCGACGCGCGTGGCTACATCCGCACCGATTTCGCCACCGCCGAGACCAGCGTGCCGGACATCTACGCCATCGGCGAGGTGGCTCACCGCATGCATCCCTGCGTGGTCACGTCGATGGCGGACGGCGTGGTGGCGGCCAAGGCGATCCAGCGGCGCTGGGAACGCGCCGGGGAATAACGCCGGGGCCGTTGCGGCGCCGCTGACATCACGCCCGTCGACGCCGCCATCGCGTCGCCGAATGTCCGACCCTGCAAACGGCCGGCATCGGGCGACGCGCCCGGGCCTCAGCGCGCCAGCAGGAATCCCAGCACCGCGTCGCGGAATTCATCCGGCCGCTCGATGTTGGACAGGTGCACCGCCTCCAACAGCAGCCACTGCGCGCCCGGCACGGTCGCGGCGATCTGTTCGCCATGGCTGGCGGCCGTGACGGTGTCGTCGCGGCCCGCGATCACCAGCGTCGGCCGCGGAATCAGCGCGATGGTGCGGCGCAGGTCGGCGTCGCGCACCGCCGCGAACGCGCCCGCCAGGCCTTGCGGATCGGTGTTCAGCAGCATGTCGCGGAAGGTGTCGATGACCGGCCCGCCGGCGCGCAGCATCGACGCCGGGAACCAGTTCGCCAGGAACGTCTCGGCGGCCTGTGTCATGTCCGGCGCCCGCAGCGTGGTGGCGATGCGTTCATCCCACTGCGGCCCGGGGCCGAGATAGGGCGAGGTGTTGGCCAGGATCAGGCGGTCGATGCGCTCGGGCGCATGCACGCCCAGCCATTGCCCGATGATGCCGCCCAGCGACAGGCCGAGGAAGTGGGCGCGCGTCACGTCCAGCGCATCGAACAGCTCCAGCACGTCGCGGCCGAGCCGGTCCAGCGAGTAGGCGCCGGCAGGCACGCTGGAATTGCCATGTCCGCGGGTATCGAAGCGCAGCACGCGGAAATGCCGCGCCAGCGCCGGCACCAGGTCGTCCCACATGTGCAGCGTGGTGCCGATGGAGTTGGACAAGGCCAGCAGCGGCAGGCCGGCATCGCCGTCCCAGCGGTAGGCGATGCGGGCGCCGTCGCCCGTGGTGATGAAAGTCGTGTCGGCAGGCATGATGAGCGTCCTGTTCATGAAGGGGATGCGAGGCCTGGAGCGGATGTCGCGCTCATCTGCCGGGCCGGGCAACGGGGTAGTCGTTGAAGACATCGTAGTTGCCGCCCGGCCTGAAAGAAATTACAAAGATCGCACAGTCACTGTAGGAAAACCTGACATGAGCGAGTTCACCCTGCACGACCTGCAGTGCTTTGACGCGGTGGTGCGGGCCGGCGGCTTCCAGGCCGCCGCCGAGACCCTGCACCGCTCGCACCCGGCGGTATTCGCCGCCGTGGCCAAGCTGGAACGCCAATTGGACCTGGCGCTGCTGGACCGCAGCGGCTACCGGGTGCGGCCCACCGCCGCGGGGCATTCGTTCCATCTGCGCGCGCAGGGCCTGCTGCGCGAACTGGCCGGCCTGCGCGCCCACGCCGAACAACTGGCGATGGGCCAGGAAAGCGAGTTGAACGTGGTGATTGGCGACTTCTGTCCACGCCCGCTGCTGCTGGGACTGTTGGGCCAGTTCTTCGCGCAATGGTCGGCCACGCGCCTGAACCTGCACTTCGAGGCCGTGACCGGGCCGTGGGAACGGCTGCTGGACGGCGATGCCGACCTGATCCTGCACCGCGTGGAGCCGGGCGAGGCGCGCGTCGAATGCCTGGAACTGGGCAGCGTGCCATTCGTGCCGGTGGCCGCACCCGGCTATCTGCCGTCGGCCCCGCGCGCGTTGCGGCCCGAGCACCTGCGCGACTACACCCAATGCGTCATGCGCGACACCGCCCGCCACACGCCGGCGCGCGATTACTTCATGGTGGAGGGGGCGCGTCAGTGCACCGTGGCCGACCAACTGATGAAGAAGGAGATCATCCTGCAGGGCCTGGGCTGGGGCCACATGCCGCGCTTCCTGGTGGAAGACGAGTTGCGCGATGGCCGCCTGTGGTCGCTGGCCAATCGTCACCTGCCGGGCAGCACCGAGACGTTGGCGGCCGCGCGCCGCGCCGACCGGCCGCAGGGGCCGGTCATGACGCGCTTGTGGGACACGTTGCGCGCGCACGCGCCCGCCATTCGACAGGCTGTGTCGCCGGCAAAAAAGCGCAAGCCCTGATCCCGCATCCGAAAGCCGCTTGCCCTGCCTGTCGCGCAGGTGGCGGCCACGCCGCTCAGTACTTGCCGGTCAGCAGTTCGCCGGCGTCGGGCACGCGCGTTTCCAGGTCCAGCACCTTGAGCATGCGATAGACCGTGGCCGCGGCGGCCGTCACAACCGGCAGGCCCAGGCGGTCCTGCACCGGCTGGATCGACGCCAGCGACGGCATCTGCACGCAGGCCGACAGCACCACCGCGTCGACGCCGCGCGTATCCAGGCGTTCGACATGGCTGGCGGGCGCCAGCGGGTCCTGCGCGCCCACCTTCAGGTTGTCGGCGATCTCCAGCGACAGGCTGTCGTGCACCTCGATGCCTTCGTGTTCGATGTAGTCCACCACCAGCTTGGTCAGCGGCTTCATGTAGGGCGTCAGGATGGCGACCTTGCGCGCGCCGATGGCGTGCAGGCCCTCGACCAGCGCGCCGGCGCTGGAGACGATGGGCGCGGGCGCGCCGTTGTCCACGGTGGCCTGGTGCAGCCGTTCCTGCGAGGCGCGGTGGTAGCCCAGGCCCTGCGCCATGATGGCCACCAGGCAGGCGTAGCCCAGCACGTCGACGCGCGCGTCCGACAGTTCCTGCGCGCAGCGGTCGGACTCGCGATCCATCGAGGCCAGCTCGGCCGCCGTCACTTGCTTCATGCGCATGCGGCTGGAATGGAAGGTGAAGCGTTCGGGCGCGATGGTCTCGCGCCGGCGCAGCATGGCGGGGATCTCCGTTTCCATGGTGGTGTTGGAACTGGGAACGATCTGGCCGATGCGCAGGACGCGGGGCGACTGGGTCATGGCGGGTCTCCGGTAAGCGTTGTCAGCGCCCGGGAGGGCGCGAGAAGCCGATTCTGCTCGCCGCGAACGATAGTTTCCAATATAGTTTTTGTCTGGTTTCATATCTTTCGCAAATCATTGGCCGCCATGGAAATCCGCCAACTCCGTTATTTCGCCGTGCTGGCCGAAGAACTCAACTTCACCCGCGCCGCCGCCCGGCTGCACATTTCGCAGCCGCCGCTGAGCCTGCAGATCGCCCAGCTCGAGCGCGAGCTGGAGGTCAGGCTGTTCGACCGCACCAACCGGCGGGTGACGCTGACCGAGGCCGGCGCCGCGTTCCTGAACGACGTGCGCGCCACGCTCGCCGGCCTCAAGGACGCCACGGTGCGGGCGCGCGCCGTCGACCAGGGCAGGGCGGGGCGGGTCGAGATCGGCCTGTCCGGCTCGCACTTCCTGGGGCCGGTGCCGGCGCTGATCGCGCGTCATGCGCAGACCCACCCGCAGGTGTCGGTGCTGCTCAATGAAATGAATCCCGCCGCGCAGTTGGACGCGGTGCGCGGCCACCGGATCGACGTCAGCATCTCGCGCACCGCCGTGGACGACGACGAACTGCAATCGCTGGCGCTGTGGCCCGATCCCGTGGTGGCGGCCCTGCCGCCCGGGCACCGCCTGGCCGGGCGCAAGCGCCTGGCGTTGGCCGACCTCAGGCAGGACGCTTTCGTGATGCTGCGCACCGAGACCTCGGCCTTCGCCCGCGAGCTGGCCGATACCTGTGCCCGCGCCGGCCTGGCGCAGTCGGTGGCGCAGCGCGTGGCCGAAGTGCCGGCGCAGTTGGCGCTGGTGGCGGCCGGGCTGGGCGTGGCCCTGGTGCCGGGCTCTGCGTGCGGCCATTTCGGCGCGCGCATCGCGGTGTGCGCGCTGCCGGCCGCGGTCGGCAGCGGCACGGTCTACGCAGTCACGCGGCGCGACGACGGCAACCGCGCGCTGCAGGCGTTCCTGCGCACGGCGGGACAGATCGCGGCGCGCCCGCCGCGCTGAGACGCGTGCTCTTTTGCGCAGGCGAAGCCGCTCCTCCAGATTCCGGAATAGGCATTTCGCGGCAGCGCGGCCACACTCTCCCGCACAAGTTGATTCGCACCAGGATCACGCAGGGAGACAAGCATGCCGCACCCGCAACGCTGGCTGGCCGCCAGCGCGCTGTCGCTCGCCATGGCGGGTCCCGCCCTGGCGGCGTGGCCCGAACGGCCCATCACCCTCATCGTGCCGGCTTCGCCCGGCGGCACCACCGACATCGCGGCGCGCCTGATCGCCGACAAGCTGGCCACGAAGCTGGGCCAGCAGGTCATCGTCGAGAACCGCGCCGGCGCCGCCGGCATCATCGGCGCGCAGACCCTGGCGCGCGCCAAGCCTGACGGCTACACGGTGCTGATGGGCAACATCGGCCCCAACGCCATCAACTACGCGCTCTACAAGACGCTGCCCTACAAGCCGGCCGACTTCGCGCCGGTGACGCTGGTGATTTCCGTGCCCAACGTGCTGGTGGTCAACGAGGCCTCGCCCGCGCACAGCGTGGCCGACCTGCTGGCGCTGGCTCGCAAGGACCCGGGCAAGGTGTCGTTCGGCAGTTCGGGCAGCGGCCAGTCGCCGCACCTGTCGGCCGAGCTGTTCAAGCAGCGCGCCGGCATCGGTGGCACGCACGTGCCCTACAAGGGCGCGGGCCCCGCGGTGGCGGCGCTGCTGGGCCAGCAGTTCACCTTCATGATCGACAACCTGCCCAGCTCCATGCCTTACATCCAGTCGGGCAAGCTGCGCGCGCTGGCCGTCACCAGCGCGCGGCGCCTGGCGGAATTGCCCGACGTGCCGACGATGGCCGAGGCCGGCGTGCCCGACATGGTGGTCACCGCCTGGTTCGGCCTGGTGGCGCCGGCCGGCACGCCCGCCACCGTCATCGACACGCTCTATGCCGCCACCCGCGACGTGGTGCGCAGCCCCGACATCGCCGAGCGCTTTCGTGCCATGGGCGGGCAGGCCGGCGGCAACACGCCAGCCGAGTTCGCCGCCTTCATCGACCAGGAACGCACGCGCTGGAAACAGATCGTGGACGCCGCGGGCATCGCGCAGGAGCAATAAGTGATCGACAAGATTCAGGCTTGCATGAGGGATGCCGTGGCCGTCATTCCCGACGGCGCCAGCGTGCTGGTGGGGGGCTTCGGCGAGGCCGGCGTGCCATACGAATTGCTGCACTGCCTGGCCGAGCTGGGCCGGCGCGACCTGACCCTCATCGCGAACAACGCCGGCACCCACGACCGCGGCATCGCCGCGCTGCTCAATCGCCGCCAGGTGCGCAAGATCATCTGCTCGCATCCGCGCCCGCCCAATTCAGAAGCCTTCGCCCGCGCCTTCCGCGCCGGCGAGGTGGAGCTGGAATGCGTGCCGCAGGGCACCCTGGCCGAACGCCTGCGCGCGGCCGGCGCGGGCCTGGGGCCGTTCTACACGCCCACCGGCTACGGCACCGAGCTGGCGCAAGGACGCCGCCAGGAGGTGATCGGCGGCGTCGGCTACGTGCTGGAACAGCCGCTGCGCGGCGACTACGCGCTGATCCGCGCGCACCAGGGCGACCGCTGGGGCAACCTGATGTACCGCCACGCCGCGCGCAATTTCAACCCCGTGATGTGCATGGCCGCCGGCCATGCCATCGCCCAGGTCGACGAGGTCGTGCCGCTGGGCGCCTTCGCGCCCGAGCACATCATGACGCCCGGCCTGTTCGTGAAAACCGTGGTGCGGGTGGAGACCTGACATGCCGACGATCACCCCCATGACCCGCCAGCAGGTCGCGCAACTGCTGGCCGGCGATATCCCCGACGGCTCGGTCGTCAACCTGGGCATCGGCATGCCGACCCTGGTGGGCGACTACCTGCCGCCCGACAAGGACATCCTCTTGCACAGCGAGAACGGCATCACCGGCATGGGGCCCGCGGCGGCTGGAGACGCCATCGATCCGGACCTCATCAACGCCAGCCGCCAGCCCATCACGCTGCTGCCGGGCGCCTCCATCACCGAACACACCGTGTCGTTCGCCATGATGCGCGGCGGCCATCTCGACTACGCCGTGCTCGGCGCCTTCCAGGTCTCGGAACGCGGCGACCTGGCCAACTGGAAGACCGACGCCGCCGACGCCATTCCGGCCGTCGGCGGCGCCATGGACCTGGCGGTCGGCGCGCGCCAGGTGCTGGCCATGATGGAACACCGCGGCCGCGACGGCGCGCCCAAGATCCTGCGCCAATGCCGCTACCCACTGACCGGCGCGCGCGTCGTCACACGTATCTACACCGACCTGGCCGTGATCGACGTTACGCCCGACGGCCTGCGCGTGCACGCCATGCTGCGGGGCGTCAGCGCCGACGATCTGCAGGCCGCCACCGAAGCGCCCTTGCGGTTTACCGATACGCCATCGGTCTTCGCGCTCGATGCCGCCGGCGCGCCGCGCTACGTCAGGGGCTGACGCAACCCGCCCTGTCCGAGCCATCCCGGAGTCCGCCATGCACCGTCCCGTCCTAGCCGTCCTGGCAACCGCCAGCCTGTTGTTTGCCGCGGCGACCACCGTCCGCGCACAGCCCGCGGCGGCAGCACCCGCCGGCGCCTATCCCGACAAGCCGATTACGCTGCTGATCCCGTACCCGCCCAGCGGCAGCGCCGACATGCTGGCCCGCCCGCTCGGCGCGGCCTTGCAGAAGAAGTGGAACCAGCCCGTGGTGCTGGAGTACAAGCCGGGCGCCGGCGGCGCCATCGCCTCTTCGCAACTGGCGCGTGCCAAACCGGACGGCTACACCTTGCTGATGGTCCTGGCCGCCCACGCCATCAATCCCAGCCTCTACCCCTCGCTGCCCTACGACACCCGGCGCGACTTCGCCCCGGTCTCGCTGGTCGCGACCCTGCCCATGCTGGTCTCGGCCCCGCTGTCCACGCCGGCGAACAACATCCCTGAACTCATCGCCTACGCCAGGCAGCATCCCGGCAAGCTCAGCTTCGCCTCCGCCGGCAACGGCAACACCAGCCACCTGGCCGCCGAGATCTTCAAGCACCGCACCGGCGCCGACATGCTGCACGTCCCCTACAAAGGCAGCGGCCCCGCCGTCGTCGCCCTATTGGGCGGCGAGGTCTCCCTGATGTTCGACAGCATCTCCACCTCGCTGCCCCAGGTCCAGTCCGGCAAGCTCAAGGCCCTGGCCGTCACCGGCGAGCACCGCTCCCCCTTGCTGCCCAACGTCCCCACCGTCGCCGAAGCCGTCCCCGGCTTCGTCGTCAACGGCTGGTACGGCATCCTGGCCCCCGCCAACACGCCACCCGCCGTCCTCGACACCCTCAGCACCGCCATCGCCGCCGCCATCAACACCCCCGACCTGAAGGCCCAGCTAAACAGCTACGGCTACGAAACCGTAGGCTCCACCCCCGCCGCCTTCGCCGACCACATCAACAAGGAACTCGACACCTGGAAACAAGCCGTCGAAGTCTCCGGCGCGAAGTTGAACTGACCCGGCAGGGCGCTTCGCGCCCACCGTGTGCAACCGGAAAAGTCACTGTAGGTTCAAGCGAGACAGCCCCCTCAAGACCCGCATACCCGAGAAAACGCTCGCGCAAGACGCAAATCCTCGCATACGCGACAGCGCCCTCATCGCGACGCAAGACACCGCGTAAGCCGCAAAAGGCCGCCCGCGCGGCCGCTTGCGGCGGGCCCCGCAAGACCCTCCCCACCCCACACCTAGACGGCAAAAAAGCCAAGCAAACAGCCCGCCCCAGCAACGGCCGTTAAGTCTCAACGCGAGCGTGTGGCGGGGCAGGCGGGGGAGGGCGGGGCGTGTAGATGCGCCCAAGGGAAACCGAAGGGAGCCGAAGGCGTACGAGGTTGACGCAGGGGCAGTCCGGAGCGAAGGCTCCGGACCGCAATCGTAGCCCCGCCCTCCCCCGCCTGCCCCGCCACACGCGCCTAAAGAACCCCACCGCCCCAATGCAAAAAGAGCCTTCCAATAAAGAAGGCCCTCAAAAAAATACTCACCCAACCGACAACACACAATCCAGCGCCTCAGGCCCATTCAAACGAACCTGAAACACCCGCAACTCATCCCGCCTGAACACATGCACGCTCACGCGATCCCCCGCCCGGTACTGTCCCAGCAGCACCTCCACACCGGAGGCTCCTTCGACCTTCAAGCCATCGATCGCCACCAGCCCATCCCCGGCCGACAGCCCGCCCCTGTGCCCGGCGCCGCCTTCCAGCACGGTCGCCAGCACCAGTGAATCCCCCTGCTTGCGCGTGCGCACATCCAGCGAAGGAATATTGACCGAGGCTTTCCATTGCAGCTTGACGCCTTGAGCGGCCAGCAGCTCCGCCAGCGGCACATCCGCCGTCCCGTAGGCATGCCGCGCGATGAAGCGCCGCGCATCCACCCCGGTCGCCTCCTTGATCAGCGCCGGCAGGCCATCCTCCGCCAGCCCCTGCGCCTTGCCGCGATAGAAATCGCGCCCGTACCGCTGCCACAGCAGGCGCATCACATCGTCCAGCGAATGCGCGCCCGCCGACTCTTGCCGGATCAGCAGATCCAGCCCCAGCGCCACCAGCGCGCCCTTGGTGTAATAACTCACCAGCGCATTGGGCGAATTCTCGTCCTGCTTGTAATAGCGGGTCCACGCGTCGAACGAACTTTCCGCCACCGACTGCTTGTGCCGCCCCGGCGTGCGCGCCACGCTGGTGATGGTCTTGGCCAGCAGGCGCAGGTAATCGTTCTGCGTGATGACGTTGGAGCGCAGCAGCAGCAGATCGTCGTAGTAGGACGTGAACCCCTCGAACACCCACAACAGCCGCGTCAGGTCCGGCTGCGCCAGGTCGTACGGCACGAACGCCTGCGGCTTGATGCGCTTGACGTTCCAGGTATGGAAATACTCGTGGCTGACCAGCCCCAGGAAGCCGCGATAGCCTTCGCCCTGGCCCTGCTGGCCCAGCACCGGCAGGTCCTTGCGCGCCGTCATCAACGCCGTGCTGGCGCGGTGTTCCAGGCCGCCGTAGCCGTCGCCCGTCACCATCGTCATGAAGACATAGCGGTCGCTGCTGTCCAGGAAGGGCGCGCGCTTGCCGCGCGGTTCGAAAAAGGCGATCTGGGTTTCGCAGATCCTGCGCACGTCGTCGGTGATGCGGGCCAGGTCCAGGTTGGGCGCCACGCCCGTGAACACCAGTTCGTGCTCGGCGCCATGCGCCGTGAAGCTCGCCACCTGCGGCGTGCCCATTTCAACGGGATGATCGATCAGCGCGTCGTAGTCCGGCGCCAGGTACAGGCCGAAGCCATGGCGGCGCGCCGCGCCCGTGTGGCCGCGGGCCTCGGGCAGGCTGGTGTAGACCTTCCAGCCGTCGATGCCGCGCGGCGGCGCCAGGTCCACCAGGCAGGGCAGGTGGTCCTGTCCATGCACGCGCAGGAACACGCTGGTGCCGTTGAAGAAACCGTGGGTTTCGTCCAGGTGCGCGCCGCGCACCGACAGGTCCCAGGCGTAAACCGTGTACTCGACCCGCAGCGGGCCGTCGCAGGGCGCGGCCTGCCAGGTGTGATTGTCTATTTTGTCGACAGCCACGCGGCGATTGCCGCAATGGGCCGTCAGCGACTCGATCTGGCGCGAAAAATCGCGGATCAGGTAGCTGCCCGGAATCCAGGCCGGCAGCGACAGGCGCTGGCCGTCCGGCGAGGGCGCCTGGATGGTTAGGGTTATCCGGTAGCGGTGCCCCGCGGGGTCGTGGGGCGCGAGGCGGTAAAGTATGGGGAAAGCATCGGTTTTTTCCATGCGTATATCTTATTTCATCCCATCCTCTGGAGACAGGTAATGAGCGAGTCGTTTGTGCTGGTCGAAACCCGCGGCCGCGTCGGTCTGCTGACGCTGAACCGCCCCAAGGCGCTCAACGCGCTCAACGATCAACTGATGAACGAGCTCGGGGCGGCGCTGCTGGCTTTCGAGGCGGACGCGGACATCGGCGCCGTGGTCATCACCGGCAGCGAAAAGGCCTTTGCCGCGGGCGCCGACATCGGCGCCATGAAAGACTGGTCGTACATGGATGTGTACGGCAGCGAATACATCACCCGCAACTGGGAAACTCTGAAGCGCATCCGCAAGCCCGTGATCGCCGCGGTCGCCGGCTACGCGCTCGGCGGCGGCTGCGAACTGGCCATGATGTGCGACATCATCATCGCCGCCGACACGGCCAAGTTCGGCCAGCCCGAGATCAAGCTAGGCGTCATTCCGGGCGCCGGCGGCACCCAGCGCCTGCCGCGTGCGGTGGGCAAGGCCAAGGCCATGGACATGGCCCTGACCGCCCGCATGATGGGCGCCGAGGAAGCCGAGCGCGCCGGCCTGGTGTCGCGCGTGGTGCCGGCCGACAAGCTGATGGACGAAGCCCTGGAGGCCGCCACCGTGATCGCCTCGATGTCGCTGCCCTCGGTCATGATGGCCAAGGAATGCGTCAACCGCGCCTTCGAAGGTTCGCTCAACGAAGGCCTGCTGTTCGAGCGCCGCGTCTTCCATTCGCTGTTCGCGACCGAGGACCAGAAGGAAGGCATGGCCGCCTTCACCGAAAAGCGCAAACCGGACTTCAAACACCGTTAAGCCTTGTTACGCCGGCCCGGCTGCGCCCGGGCCGGGTATCCCGGGCGCGTGGCCCCGACGTCCGGCCCTGTTTTCCCGTGCGCGCCCTTTCCGGGCGCGTTTTTCATGCCTGCGCGGTCGGGTTGGCGCGTTGCGCCTTGAAACTTTTGGACAGCACCTTGTTGCAGTGATCGGCCCTATCCTGAAAAGGCGTCACTCTGAAAACGAGATGTCGCGCCAGAGAGGCTTGCCCGAACTGGTAAGCCCCAAGCGCGGCGGCTCGTCTGCAAACAATAGCAACAAGGAGCCTTGCATGCGTACTTCCCCCTTCAACCGCCGGTGGTCAGCCGCCGTGCTCGCGGGCGCCCTCAGCGCCTGCTTCATGACCGCTACGCAAGCGCAATCGCCGCAGCCGACGCTGCGGCTGGTATCGGAAACGCCGTATCCCGCCGCCAACGCGCCCGCGCCGCAGATGAGCGCGCAGGAACTGCGCGACATCGCGATCGACGCCTATGTCTACGCCTATCCGATGGTGGTGATGGAGCTGGCGCGCCGCAAGGCCACCGCGGTGCAGTCGCCGCTCGAAGGCAAGGCGCCCGTCAACCAGTTCGGCCACAAGGCCGCCTTCCCCGATCCGCGCGCCGCCGACACGCCCTGGCCCAGCGCCGACGCGCTGTATTCGAGCCTGTGGTTCGATGTCTCGCGCGCACCGCTGATCGTGCGCCTGCCCGACACCGGCAACCGCTACACCGTGCTCTCGGCGCTGGATATGTGGAGCGACGTGTTCGCCTCGCGCGGCACGCGCACCAATGGCCAGGGCGCGCAATCGTTCGCCATCGTCGGTCCCCATTGGGACGGTGTGCCGCCGCCGGGCGTGGACGTGATCCGCAGCCCCACCTCGACCGGCTGGCTGATCGGCTGGACCCAGACCGGCGGTCCGCAGGACTACGCCGCGGTCAACCAGATCCAGGCCAACATGTCGGCCAGCCCCATGGTGACGCCGGTGGCGCCGGTGCCCGGCCGCCATCGCGGTCCTGGCAGCGCCACGCCGTATCCGCAGACAGGTCCGGGCGTAGGCACGGCCCCGATCGGCAGCGACGTGCCGATGCCAATGTCCACCCCGGTGACGGTGGGCGAGGGCACGCCGGCCGAGCAGGCCGCGGGCCTGGATGCGGCGTCGTTCTTCACGCTGTTCTTCGACGTCATGCGCAACAATCCGCCGCATGCCAACGACACGCCGATTCTGGACCGCATGCGCCGCATCGGTCTGGACGCCCGCCAACCGTTCTCGTATGGCCGCTTGAGCCCCGCGGTGCAACAGGCGCTGACCGAGGCGCAGCCGCTGGCCGGCCGCCGCATCGCCGATGGCGTGTCGCGCCTGGCCACGCCGATGAACGGCTGGAACACCGTGCTCACCGGCATCGGCACCTATGGCACCGACTACACGCGCCGCGCCGCCATCGCCTATGCCGGCCTGGGCGCGCCGACCGCCGAGGACGTGCTCTATCCGGTCACGGTGGCCGACAGCAAGGGCCGCCCGCTCAACTCGAACGAGGACTACGTGCTGCATTTCGAGAAGGGCCAGTTGCCGCCGGCCAACGCCTTCTGGTCGCTGCATGTCTATAACGACAAGCACGGCTTCGCCGACAACCCGGCCAACCGCTATGCGCTGCGCAGCACCGACGGCCTGAAGTACAACGCCGACGGCTCCCTGGACATCTACATCCAGCGCCGCGATCCGGGCGAGCGCAAGCGCGCCAACTGGTTGGCGACGCCCGCCGCCGACGGCCAGTTCCTGCTGAGCATGCGCCTGTACTGGCCGCAGGATGTCGCGCTCGACGGCCAGTGGGCGCCGCCGCCGGTCAAGCGCGACTGACCGATCCGACGCGGCGCGGCCCTCGCCGCCGAGACGCGACCAACGGCCCCGCGAGGGGCCGTTTTTATTTGCCCGCCCGAGGTCCGCGCGAGCCTTGGCGCATGCAAGGGCTCTCCGATTTCGCGTCCCCAATTTTTCACGTCGCGGGCGACTCGGCGGACGCTGTTGCCGCCTTACAAACCGCCGAAAGTTCATTTGCTCGGGTAAAAAGAATCACGCTATACTCTGCGGGTTTGACGCTTGCGGGATAAGAACACATGGCAGGGATTTCGCCAGGGTTCTGACAGGGGCAAGGCTTGCGGTATGAGGCTTTAAGCGGGGAAGTTTGATGCAGCAGAACACAGTGCGGCACGAACCTGCGCGCGGTTGGGATGAGAAAACCCGGGATGCATCCTGTGGGTTGAATCAGCCCCTTGCGCAACAGGGCGAGGCACGCCAGGTTCTGGCGGATCAGGATCCGGTGGACCGGGTGCTGGTTCTCAGCGACGCGGACCGCGCGGCGCTGAATGCGCAGGCTGGCCGCGGACTCTTGTTGGCACTGGCGGCGCAAGGCGCCATGGGGCTCGCAGCAGCAGTAATAGCGGGGTTTGTCGGAGGGGCGGCGGCAGGTTGGTCGGCGCTGGCGGGGGCAGGAGCGTATTTCATACCCAATGCGTTGTTCGCATTGCGCCTGGCTGTCAGTGTTCGGGCCGGTAAGGCCAGTCCCTTTACCTTTCTCTCTGGTGAGTTGATCAAGTTGTTCGCAACGGCGTTGCTGTTGTGGCTGCTTTCGCGTGTGGCGCAGGACAGTCTCGTCTGGCCCGCCGCGCTGCTGGGCTTGATACTCACGCTGAAGGGATATCTCCTGCTTTTGATGTTCCGCAAGTTGTCATAGCGCGCCGGGTAGGTTACGGCAAACGGAATCGTGGAATCGTCCGGCTCGCAAGGGCTCGGGCATACAGCAAATAGGGTAGGATTCAAATGGCTGCTGCCAGCGACGTGTCGCCTCAGTCCGCTTATATTCAGCACCACCTGGTGCACCTGAACAATACGGGCGAAAAACAGACTGCAATTGCTCAGTTTGACATCATCAACTACGACTCGTTGTTCTGGTCCGGCCTGACGGGCCTGATCGTCATCTTCTTCCTGTGGCGCGCCGCCCGCCGCGCGACCGCCGGCGTTCCGGGCCGCTTCCAGGCCTTCGTGGAAATGATCGTCGACATGGTCGACGACCAGGCCAAGGGCATCGTCCACAATGCCAAGAGCCGCCTCTTCATCGCTCCGCTCGCCCTCACCGTGTTCCTCTGGATCATCCTGATGAACGCGCTGGACCTGCTGCCCGTCGACCTGATGCCGTCGATCTGGCGCCTGACCGGCCTGGGCGCGCACCACGGCGACCCCCTCTACTACCACCGCGTGCTGCCGACCGCCGACCTGAACGTGCCGATGGGCATGTCGCTGGGCGTGCTGCTGCTGATGTTCTACTACGGCATCAAGATCAAGCACCCGGGCGGCTTCGTCAAGGAACTGTTCACCGCGCCGTTCCACGCGCATGGCCTGGGCGCGCTCGTCCTGGCGCCGTTCAACCTGCTGCTGAACCTGATCGAATACGCCGCCAAGTCCGTGTCGCTGGGCATGCGGTTGTTCGGCAACATGTTCGCCGGCGAATTGATTTTCATGCTGATCGCCCTCTTGGGCGGTGCCTGGACCGGTTTCAACGGCGCCAGCATCGGCTTGGGAATCGGCCACGTGCTGGCCGGCTCGATCTGGGCCATCTTCCACATCCTGATCGTGTTGCTCCAGGCCTTCATCTTCATGATGCTGACCCTGGTGTACCTCGGCCAGGCGCACGAAGGCCACTGATCCCCCGAATTTCCGGCGTCGGCCTCCGGGCCGGCGCTGGATAGCAAGATCCTCTTGCATTGAGCAGTACCCCAATCTTTTATTTTTTTGACTTCAGATTTCTAACCAAGGAGTTGTCATGACCAACGTCGCTTTCGTTGCTCTCGCTTGCGGTCTTATCATCGGTCTGGGCGCTATCGGCGCTTGCATCGGCATCGCACTGATGGGCGGCAAATACCTGGAAGCTTCGGCTCGTCAGCCTGAACTGATGAACGCTCTGCAAACCAAGATGTTCCTGCTGGCTGGCCTGATCGACGCGGCATTCCTGATCGGCGTGGGTATCGCCATGCTGTTCGCCTTCGCCAACCCGTTCGTCGGCTAAGGCACGCCCGCCGGCGAAAAGGCGGGTCATGACGCTGGCGGCGATGCGGGCCTGAGCCCCGTCGCCGACCGGCAAAGTATCGAGTGCTCCGCGTTGCCCGTCCCGGGCGCCGTCGGAGCCGCAAGGTGTTAAAGGAACGACCGTGAATCTGAACGCGACGATCATTTTCCAGATGCTCGTGTTCTTCGTTCTGGGCTGGTTCACGATGAAATTCGTGTGGCCTCCTCTGACGAAGGCGATGGACGAGCGCCGCCAAAAAATCGCCGACGGCCTTGCCGCCGCGGAGAAGGGCAAGGCCGATCTGGCCCAGGCCCAGGCGCGTGTCAGTCTGATCGAGGCTTCTGCCAAGTCCGAAAACCACGCCCGCATCATCGAGGCCGAGAAGCAAGCCGCCTCCCTGATCGAGCAGGCCCGCCGTGAAGCGGAAGCCGAGCGTGCCCGCATCGTGGCGCAAGCTGCACAGGATGCCGCGCAGGAAGTCCAGCGCGCCCGTGATTCGCTGCGCGACGACGTCGCCGCGCTGGCCGTCAAGGGTGCTGAACAGATCCTCAAGCGCGAGGTTGACGCCCGCGCCCACGCCGAGCTGCTGAACCAGCTCCGCGCGCAGCTTTAATCCGGGACCGTCATGGCTGAACTTTCCACTGTTGCCAGGCCCTACGCCGAAGCCTTGTTCGCCGCCGCGCGCGACGACAAGGCCGGCCTGCAGGCTTGGGCCGACCTGGTCAGCGAGCTGTCGCAGGTCGCCTCCAACCCCGACGTGCGCGAGGCCATGGCCGATCCGCGTCTGGGCGACAAGCAGCGCGTCGAGCTGTTTACCGGCCTGGTGAAGGCCGAACTGCCCCAGGCCGCCCGCAATTTCATCGAGCTGCTGGTCGAAAACGACCGGTTGCTGCTGCTGCCCGAGATCGCCACGCAATTCGTGGTGCTGCGGAACCGTCACGACGGCACGGCGCAGGCGGAAATCACCAGCGCGTTCGAGCTGAGCGACGCCCAGGTCCAAGAACTGGTCGTTGCCCTCGAGAAGAAATTCGGCCTGAAGCTCAAGCCCGTCGTCACCGTCGACCAGTCGTTGATCGGCGGCGTGCGCGTGGCCGTCGGGGACCAGGTGCTCGATACTTCCGTACAAGCCCAATTGGCCCGCATGCGCGATACGCTCGCCGCTTAAAGGCAGCACTAACAGGATTCCAGGAGTCAATATGCAACTCAATCCCTCCGAGATCAGCGAACTGCTCAAGAGCCGCATCGAGGGCCTGGGCGCTTCGGCTGATGTCCGTACTCAGGGCACCGTCGTGTCCGTGACCGACGGTATTACCCGCATCCACGGCCTGTCCGACGTGATGCAGGGCGAAATGCTCGAATTCCCCAACAACGTCTTCGGTCTGGCGCTCAACCTCGAGCGTGATTCCGTCGGCGCCGTTATTCTCGGTGACTACACCGGCGTGTCCGAAGGCGACGCGGTCAAGACGACCGGCCGCATTCTGGAAGTGCCGGTCGGCCCCGAGCTGAAAGGCCGCGTGGTCAACACGCTGGGCGAGCCGATCGACGGCAAGGGCCCCGTGAACGCCAAGGCCACCGACATCATCGAAAAAGTGGCCCCCGGCGTTATCGCCCGCCGCTCGGTGTCGCAGCCGCTGCAAACCGGCATCAAGGCTATCGACTCGATGGTTCCCATCGGCCGCGGCCAGCGCGAACTGATCATTGGCGACCGCCAGACCGGCAAGACCGCCGTGGCCGTCGACACCATCATCAGCCAGAAGGGCAAGGGCGTCACCTGCGTGTACGTCGCCATCGGCCAGAAGGCTTCGACGATCAACAACGTGGTGCGCAAGCTGGAAGAGCACGGCGCGATGGAATACACCATCGTCGTGGCCGCCTCGGCTTCGGACTCCGCCGCCATGCAGTACCTGGCCGCCTACGCCGGCTGCACGATGGGCGAATACTTCCGCGATCGCGGCGAAGACGCCCTGATCGTCTATGACGACCTGACCAAGCAAGCCTGGGCCTACCGCCAGGTCTCGCTGCTGCTGCGCCGTCCGCCGGGCCGCGAAGCCTACCCGGGCGACGTGTTCTACCTGCACTCGCGCCTGCTCGAGCGTGCCGCTCGCGTGAACGAAGACTACGTCGAGAAGTTCACCGGTGGCGCCGTCAAGGGCAAGACCGGCTCGTTGACCGCGCTGCCGATCATCGAAACCCAGGCGGGCGACGTGTCGGCCTTCGTTCCGACCAACGTGATCTCGATCACCGACGGCCAGATCTTCCTGGAAACCGACCTGTTCAACGCCGGTGTGCGTCCCGCCATCAACGCCGGTATCTCGGTGTCGCGCGTGGGCGGTGCCGCCCAGACCAAGGTCGTCAAGAAGCTGTCCGGCGGTATCCGTACCGACCTGGCGCAGTACCGTGAACTGGCCGCCTTCGCGCAGTTCGCCTCGGACCTGGACGACGCCACCCGTCGCCAGCTCGAGCGCGGCAAGCGCGTGGTCGAACTGCTCAAGCAGCCGCAATACCAGCCGCTGCAAGTGTGGGAACTGGCCGTCACGCTGTACACGGTCAACAACGGCTACCTGGATGACGTGGACGTGGCCCAGGTGCTGTCGTTCGAAAAGGCGCTGAAGGACCAGCTCAAGGCCAAGCACGCGGCCCTGATCCAGCGCGTCGAAGACACCAAGGAACTGTCCAAGGATGACGAAAGCGAACTCGCCGCCGCCATCCAGGAATTCAAGAAGCACGGTGCTTTTTAAGAAAGTGATGGGTTAGGCGTCAGCTGCGCCTCACCCATCCTTATCGGATGGTTGAGGCGCAAGCGCCAACCCATCGGCCAGTCTTCACAGGAAAGCGCAATGCCCGGAATTAAGGAAATCCGAACCAAGATCAAGAGCGTGCAAAACACGCGCAAGATCACCAAGGCGATGGAAATGGTCGCCGCATCCAAGATGCGCAAGGCGCAGGAGCGGATGCGCGCGGGCCGTCCGTACGCCACCAAGGTGCGCGAGATCGCCGCGCACCTGATGCAGGCCAACCCCGAGTACAGCCACCCGTACCTGGTCGAGCGCGAAGTCAAGGCGGTCGGCGTGGTCATGGTGACGACGGACAAGGGTCTGTGCGGCGGCTTGAACACCAACATCACCCGCGTGGTGCTGTCGAAGCTGAAAGAGTTCGAGAAAAACGGCATCGCCGTTCAAGCGACCGCTTTCGGCAACAAGGGCGTGGGCGTGCTGTCCCGTATCGGCGCCAAGCTGGTTTCCCAGGAAGTGCAACTGGGCGACAAGCCGCAACTGGATCGCCTGCTGGGCGCGATCAAGGTGCAGCTGGACGCCTACCTGGAAGGCCGCATCGACGCGCTGTACGTGGCTTCGACCCGCTTCGTCAACACGATGAAGCAGGAGCCGCTGTTCCTGCGTCTGCTGCCCCTGGCCAGCGGTTTGGAAGATCCGTACCAGACGGGCGCCGAAAGCCTGGCCAAGACTTCGGAAGTGAAATCGGATTACAGCTGGGATTACATCTACGAACCCGACGCTCGTAGCGTGATCGACGACCTGCTGCAGCGTTACGTGGAAGGCCTGCTGTACCAAGCCGTGGCCGAGAACATGGCTTCGGAGCAGTCGGCCCGGATGGTCGCCATGAAGGCGGCGTCGGACAACGCCAAGAAGGTCATCGGCGATCTGCAACTGGTCTACAACAAGACCCGCCAGGCCGCGATCACCAAGGAAATTTCGGAAATCGTAGGGGGCGCTGCCGCCGTCTGAGGCAGGCAGCATCCCGTCAAAAGCTATCAAGCAAGGAATCGACATGAGCAACGGAACCATCGTTCAGTGCATCGGCGCCGTGGTGGATATTCAGTTCCCCCGCGATCACATGCCCAAGATCTACGAAGCGCTTACTCTGGTCGACGAGGGTTCCTCGTTCGCCGAAAAGGGTCTGACGCTGGAAGTGCAGCAACAGCTGGGTGACGGCGTGGTGCGTACCATCGCCCTGGGCTCCAGCGACGGCCTGCGCCGCGGCATGAAGGTCGCCGGCACCGGCGCCCCGATCTCGGTGCCGGTCGGCACCGGCACGCTCGGCCGCATCATGGACGTGCTGGGCCGCCCGATCGACGAAGCTGGCGAAATCCAGCACGACGAAAAGCGTGGCATCCACCAACCGGCTCCCCGTTTCGACGAGCTGTCGCCGTCGGTGGAACTGCTGGAAACCGGCATCAAGGTTATTGACCTGGTGTGCCCGTTCGCCAAGGGCGGCAAGGTCGGCCTGTTCGGCGGCGCTGGCGTGGGCAAGACCGTCAACATGATGGAACTGATCAACAACATCGCCAAGCAGCACAGCGGCTTGTCGGTGTTCGCCGGCGTGGGTGAGCGTACCCGTGAAGGCAACGACTTCTACCACGAAATGGAAGAGTCGAACGTTCTGGACAAGGTCGCCATGGTGTTCGGTCAGATGAACGAACCCCCGGGCAACCGTCTGCGCGTGGCGCTGACCGGCCTGACGATGGCCGAGAAGTTCCGCGACGAAGGCCGCGACATCCTGTTCTTCGTGGACAACATCTACCGCTACACCCTGGCCGGTACCGAAGTGTCGGCACTGCTGGGCCGTATGCCGTCGGCGGTGGGCTACCAGCCCACGCTGGCCGAAGAAATGGGCAAGCTGCAAGAGCGCATCACGTCCACCAAGACCGGCTCGATCACCTCGATCCAGGCCGTGTACGTGCCCGCTGACGACTTGACCGACCCGTCGCCCGCCACCACCTTCCAGCACTTGGACTCGACCGTCGTGCTGTCGCGTGACATCGCCGCCCTGGGTATCTACCCGGCCGTGGATCCGCTGGATTCGTCCAGCCGCCAGCTCGACCCGCAAGTCGTCGGCGAAGAGCACTACGCCGTGGCCCGTGGCGTGCAGCAGACGCTGCAGCGCTACAAGGAACTGCGCGACATCATCGCGATTCTGGGCATGGACGAACTGTCGCCGGAAGACAAGCAGGCCGTGGCCCGCGCCCGTAAGATCCAGCGTTTCCTGTCGCAGCCGTTCCACGTGGCCGAAGTGTTCACCGGTTCGCCCGGCAAGTACGTGCCGCTGGCCGAAACCATCCGTGGTTTCAAGATGATCGTGAACGGCGAGTGCGATGCGCTGCCGGAACAGGCCTTCTACATGGTCGGCTCGATCGACGAGGCCTTCGAGAAGGCCAAGAAACTGCAATAAGGAACCGATATGGCTACCCTGCATGTGGATGTCGTCAGCGCAGAGGAAGCGATCTTCTCCGGTGAGGCGAAGTTCGTGGTGCTGCCTGGCGAGGCGGGTGAGCTGGGCATTCTGCCCGGTCACACCCCGCTGATTTCGCGCATACGCCCCGGGACGGTCAAGATCGTTCGTGCCGACCAAGGCGAGGAAAACATCTTCGTCGCCGGGGGCATCCTGGAAGTGCAGCCGGGCAGCGTGACGGTCCTGGCCGACACGGCCATCCGTGCCGCCGACCTGGACGAGGCCCGTGCCCTGGAAGCGCGCAAGCGCGCCGAAGAGGCCCTGGCCAACGCCAAGGACAAGGCCGACATCGCGGTTGTCGAAGCCGAGCTGGCGATGCTGGCGGCGCAAGCCGTCGCCGCGCGCAAGCTGCGTCAAGGCGGTCGCTCGCACTGAGCGCACGACCTGCCGGGGTTCGCCCCGGATCCGGAAAAAGCGGCCCTGGGCCGCTTTTTTCATGCCCGCCTTTCGTGCTCGTTCGGCGGCGGCTTCCCTCGGTCGACCGCAGTCCCGCTTGCGCTCACTACGAATGGCCGGGCGTGTTCTGCAACGGTAGCCTGCAATCTTTGGAACACAAGCCAGGAGGGATTGCATGCGAGAAGCCATGGATTGCGGGGTGCTGCTCGCCCCGGGCCACGAAATCACCATGGGCCACTGGGTCGCGCGCGACCAGCCCCGGCTGGCGCGGGTGCGCCTGCACCTGGTGCCATTGCGCACGCCCGGTGGCGCGTCGGGCGGCCCCGACATCCATGCGCTGGCGGGGCTGGCCGTCGGCCTGCGGCGCTACGATCACTGCATCCTGCCGGTCGCGCCGGCATCGCTGGCCTGGACCCGCATGTCGCTGCAGCAGGCCGCCGGCGCGCTGGCCACGCCCATCCTGCTGTTCGTGCACGACATGACCGCGCCCGCCATCGAGGATCTGCTGCGGTTGGGCGCATCGGATTTCCTGGCCGCGCCATATTGCCTCGAAAGCCTGCGCGTGCGGTTGGGGCGGCTGGCCCGGCGCTCGCCCCTGTTGGCCGAGGGCTTGCGGGAACCCGAGGCGGCGTATGCCGCGGGCGGTGCGCTGTCGGCCGGCAAGCCATGCACCCGGCCGCCAGTGCCGCGGCAGGTGTTGCAGCAGGGGCTGGCGGGGTTGCGTTACCAACCCCGCCGCGACACCCAGGAGGCCTTCCGGCAGGCCAAGGCGCGGGTGGTTGATGGGTTCGAGTCCGACTACATCCGCCTGGCGCTGTCGCGTCATCATGGCAACGTGGCGCGCGCCGCGCGCGCTTCCAGCAAGCATCGGCGGGCGTTCTGGGCGCTGATGCGCAAGCACGGCATCGATGCCGCGCCGTATCGGCGCCAGGCCGCGATGCAGGCCGAAGGGGTTGGCGACGCCGGCTGAATTTGCCCGGTTTGCGCGCCGGCAAATGCCGTCCGCGCCGCCGCCATGCCCTGTCAGCTTGGGGCAGTAAAATCACGGCTTCCGATCATCGAGGATAGTCGTGTCTGCTTCCGTCTTGAAGAACGATGTGTTCTTGCGCGCGCTGTTGCGCGAGCCCGTGCCCTACACCCCGATCTGGCTGATGCGCCAGGCGGGCCGCTACCTGCCCGAATACCGCCAGACGCGGGCCCGGGCCGGTTCCTTCATGGGCCTGGCTCAGAACCCGGACTACGCCTCGGAAGTCACGCTGCAGCCGCTGGAGCGTTTCGATCTGGACGCGGCCATCCTGTTCTCGGACATCCTGACCGTGCCACACGCCATGGGCCTGGGCCTGGACTTTGCCGAAGGCGAGGGCCCGCGCTTCGCCCGGCCGGTGCGCACCGAGGAAGACGTGGCGCGCCTGGCCGTGCCCGACATGGACAGGCTGCGCTATGTGTTCGATGCCGTCAGCACGATCCGCCGCGACCTGGGCGGCAAGGTGCCACTGATCGGCTTTGCGGGCAGCCCCTGGACCATCGCCTGCTACATGGTCGAAGGGCAGGGCAGCGATGACTATCGCCTGATCAAGACCATGCTGTATGCGCGGCCCGACCTGCTGCATCGAATCCTGGAAATCAACGCCGAGGCGACGCTTCAGTACCTGAACGCACAGATCGCCGCGGGCGCGCAGGCCGTGATGTTGTTCGACAGTTGGGGCGGCGTGCTGGCCGACGGCCTGTTCCAGCAGTTTTCGCTGGCCTACACCCGCAAGGTCGTGGCCGGCCTGACCCGTGAACACGAAGGCCGCCGCGTGCCCGCCATCGTTTTCACCAAGGGCGGCGGCCAGTGGCTCGAGGACATCGCCGCTTGCGGCTGCGACGCCGTCGGCCTGGACTGGACGGTGGACCTGGCCGCGGCGCGGCGCCGCACCGGCGATTCGGTCGCGTTCCAGGGCAACCTCGATCCCATGGCGCTGTTTGGCGGCGCCGAGGCCATCCGCGCCGAAGCGCGCCGCGTGCTCGACGCCTTCGGCCCGGTGGGCAAGGGCGGCCATGTCTTCAATCTCGGCCATGGCATTTCGCGCTTCACGCCGCCCGAAGCGGTAGCCGAATTGGTCGACGAAGTCCACCGTCACAGCCGTTCGCTCAGAGGGTAAGTGAGTGAACGCTTCGGCCCGCAGGGCCGGACATCGAGGCCCCCCGATCGCAGTTGTGCACAGCAAGATCAGACTCGGGGAAAACCCTCTGGAAGCTATTTTACAATCTTGGAAGTTTGCTTAAGTCGATGTTTTTAATGGAATAAAATGGGTTTTCAACAGGGTTGCAAGAGTTGATGCAATCTTGCCTTATTCCAATTTCTGACGTTGCTCTCGCCTTTTCCCCAAAGTTATCCACAGGCGGGGCTGGAATCCCGGCAGGGATTGCGGCGACAATCCTCTCTGGTCCGGGCGCCGGCCCGGTCCGCTCTTCCAGCCACCGTCATCGCGCCTTTCGGGCCAGTTCCGTTCATGTTCCGTTCCCTTCTCCATGTCTGAAGACTTCGCGCTGGTCGAATCCATGCCGGCCGCGCCTGCGGTGGTCTGCTGGGTGCGCGTTGCACTCGACGTGCCGCTGCCCGGCCCGTTCGACTACCGGCACCACGAACCCGTGGGGGCGGGCCTGCGGGTGATCGTGCCGTTCGGGCGCCGCAAGTTGATCGGCGTGGTGGTGGACAACCCGGCAGAGCCGTCCTATGAGCCGAAGCAGATCAAGCCGATCGAGGAAGTGCTGCGCGACCTGCCGCCCTTCGACGAGGCCTGGCTGCGCCTGGCGCGTTTCGCCGCCGAGTATTACCAGCGGCCGCTGGGCGAGGTGATGCTGCCGACGTTGCCGCCGCCGCTGCGCAAGCCGACCGCCTATCAGGGCAAGCGCTCGGCCGGTGGTCCGGTGGCGCGGCTGGACGGACGCAAGCGCAAGGCGGTCCGCAACCCGGCCGAGGCCGACCAGCCACCCGAACTGAACGATGCGCAACGCGAGGCCGTGGACACCATCGCCGGACTCACCAAGTTCAAGCCGGTGCTGCTGTACGGCGTGACCGGTAGCGGCAAGACCGAGGTCTACCTGCGCGCCGCCGAGAAAGTGCTGGCCGCCGGCCGCCAGGTGCTGCTGCTGGTGCCGGAAATCAACCTGACGCCGCAACTGGAGGGCGCGTTGCGCGCCCGCCTGGAAGGCCTGGTCGGGCCGGACGGCCTGGCGGTGCTGCACAGCGGCCTGTCCGATGGCGAGCGCTTGCAGGCCTGGGCACGGGCGCAGCGTGGCCAGGCGCGCATGCTGCTGGGCACGCGCATGGCGATCTTCGCGCCCATGAGCGAGCTGGGCCTCATCGTGGTGGACGAAGAACACGACGCCTCGTACAAGCAGCAGGACGGCCTGCGCTATTCCGCGCGCGATCTGGCGGTGTGGCGCGCGCACGACCTGGACATCCCGGTGGTGCTAGGCTCGGCCACGCCGTCGCTGGAAACCTGGCAGCATGCCGAGCGCGGCCGCTACCTGCGGCTGGCGCTGCCGGCGCGCGCCCGCGCCAGTTCGCTGCCGGCCATGAAGCTGGTGGACACGCGCCGCCTGCAGATGAAGCACGGCATGTCGCCACAGTTGCTGGAGGCCCTTGGCGAACGGCTGGCGCGCAAGGAACAGTCGCTGATCTTCCTGAACCGCCGCGGCTACGCGCCGGTGCTGCATTGCCAGTCCTGCGGCTGGGTCAGCAATTGCCCGCGCTGCACCGCGTTCACGGTGCTGCACCGCGCCGCCGGCCGCGGCCATCGCCTGCAATGCCACCACTGCGGCTACCAGGCGCCGGTGCCGCACGCGTGCCCGGAGTGCGGCGACCAGGACCTGGCGCCGATGGGCCGTGGCACGCAGCGGGTCGAGGAACACCTGGCCGAACTGTTCCCCGAGGCGCGCATCCTGCGCATCGACGCCGACAGCACCCGCAAGAAGGGCAGCGCCGAGGCCCTGTTCGCGTCGGTGCACGCGGGCGAGGTCGACATCCTGGTCGGCACGCAGATGGTGTCCAAGGGCCACGACTTCGCGCGGCTCGGACTGGTCGGCGTGCTCAATCCCGATTCGGCGCTGTTCGCGCACGACTTCCGCGCGCCCGAACGGCTGTTCGCCCAATTGATGCAGGTGGCCGGCCGCGCCGGCCGCCACCAGGGCAGCGGCCAGGTCATCATCCAGACCGGCTACCCCGAGCAGCCGGTGTACCAGGCGCTGCTGCGCCATGACTACGCGGGCTTCGCGCGCCATGCGCTGCAGGAACGCGAAAGCACCGGCCTGCCGCCGTTCGCCTACCAGGCGCTGTTGACGGCCGAGGCGCGCGAGCTGGCGGTGGCGCAGGCGTTCCTGCAACAGGCGCGCGCGCTGCCCGAAGGCGAGTGGGCCGCCGACTTCCCGGGGCTGGACGCGATCATGCTGTACGACCCGGTGCCGCTGCGCGTGGTGCGGGTGGCCAACATCGAGCGCGCCCAGTTGCTGGTGGAAAGCACCAGCCGTCCGGCGTTGCAGGCTTTCCTGGCGTCGTGGTCGCACCACCTGCCGTACCTGGCCAACGAGGCCCGGGTGCGCTGGCAGTTGGAGGTCGACCCGCTGGAAATCTGACAGGCGCCGCGCATTCGTCCGTTTACTCTATGTCGTTCCCCTTTCCCCGACTCCCATGTCCGCACACGAACCCATCGGCCACGGCCTGAACCCCGCGCAGAAAGAGGCGGTGCTGTACCTGGACGGCCCCTGCCTGGTGCTGGCCGGCGCCGGCAGCGGCAAGACGCGCGTCATCACGCAGAAGATCGCCTACCTGCTGCGCGAATGCGGCTACATGGGCCGCAACGTGGTGGCGCTGACCTTCACCAACAAGGCCGCGCGCGAGATGGATGAGCGCGTCAAGACGCTGGTGGACCGCAAGCTGGGCAAGGGCCTGACCATCAGCACCTTCCACTCGCTGGGCGTGAAGCTCTTGCGCGAAGAGGCGCGCAACGCGGGTCTCAAGCCGACCTTCTCGATCCTGGACGCCGATGACGCCATGGCGATCATCCAGGAGCTGCTGGCCACCACCGACAAGGGCCGCCTGCGCCACGTGCAGGGCATCATCTCGCTGTGGAAGAACGCGCTGATGGAACCCGACGACGCCGCGCGCGAAGCCATCACGCCGGGCGACGTCGAGGCCGCCAACGTCTATCGCAGCTACGCCGCCACGCTGGCCGCCTACCAGGCCGTGGATTTCGACGACCTGATCCGCATCCCGGCCATCCTGCTGGCCAACAACGAAGAGGTGCGCACGCGCTGGCAGAACCGCGTGCGCTACCTGCTGGTCGATGAATACCAGGACACCAACGTCTGCCAGTACCGCCTGGTGCAGTTGCTGACCGGCCCGCGCGCCATGTTCACGGCGGTGGGCGACGACGATCAGGCCATCTACGCCTGGCGCGGCGCCACTATCGAGAACCTGGCCAAGCTGACCACCGACTATCCCAATCTCAAGCTCATCAAGCTGGAGCAGAACTACCGCTCGGTGCAGCGCATCCTGGCGGCGGCCAACCAGGTGATCGAGAAGAACCCCAAGCTGTTCGAAAAGAAGCTGTGGTCGGACCTGGGCGTGGGCGAGCCGATCGTCGTTTCGGCGATGGACGGCGAGGAGCACGAGGCCGAGTCCATCGCCATGAAGATCTCGGCCTCGCGCTTCGAGCGCCAGGCGCAGTGGAAGGATTTCGCCATCCTGTATCGCGGCAATCACCAGTCGCGCATCCTGGAGCAGGCGCTGCGCAACCTGAAGATCCCGTACACGATCGCGGGCGGGCAGAGTTTCTTCGACAAGGCCGAGGTGCGCGACATCCTGGCCTACCTGCGGCTGCTGGCCAACGACGAGGACGATCCGGCCTTTATCCGCGCCGCCACCACGCCCAAGCGCGGCATCGGCCAGGCCACTTTGCAGACGCTGGGCCAGTATGCCGCCACTCGCGAGCTGTCGCTGCTGGCGGCGGTCGATGAGACCGGGCTGGAAAGCCTGCTGGCGCCGCGCCAGCTCGAACCGCTGCGCACCTTCACCGAATTCATCCGCCGCATGCAGTGGCGCGCCGGCCGTGGCGCCACCGCCGGCGCCGATGGCGCGCCCGCCGAACCCGCCGGCGTGATCCTGGACGACCTGGTGCAGGCGATCCAGTACGAACGCCATCTGTTCGAGCTGTTCGACGAACGCCCGGCGCAGACCCGCTGGCAGAACGTGCTGGAGCTGACCGGTTGGCTCAAGCGCAAGGCCGAAGAGGACAACATGTCGCTGTTCGAACTGGTGCAGCACGTTGCGCTGGTGACCATGCTCGAACGGGGCGAGGAAGAGGAGCCGGACGCGGTCAAGATGTCGACCCTGCATGCCTCCAAGGGCCTGGAGTATCCGCACGTGTACCTGGCGGGCGTCGAAGAAGGCCTGCTGCCGCACCTGGGCAAGGACGACGAGGTGGGCGATCCGGCGCGCGCCGCGGAGAACCTGGCCACCCGTATCCAGGAAGAGCGGCGGCTGATGTACGTGGGCATCACGCGAGCCCAGCGCAGCCTCAACCTGAGCTGGTGCAAGCGCCGGCGCCGGGCGCGCGAGGACCTGGTGCGCGAACCGTCGCGCTTCATCGAGGAAATGGGCCTGGATGCTCCGGGCATCCAGGAAGACGAGACCACCGCCGCCATGAATCCCAAGGAACGCATGGCCATGCTCAAGGCCTTGCTGAAGAAATAGCCCCGCAATAAATTACATGACGGGGGAGCGTCCAGGATCTATACCTGCCGCTTTGCATCATGGCGCTGACGATGAAGGATGACGTGCGTTACCAACCGGTGCCCGGCACGCCGGGCCTGGTGCTGGGCGTGGCGCGGCTGGTCGACTTCCAGTTCGACCGGCACTACCACGTCGATTACCACATCGGCCTGGTGACCCAGGGCGTGCAGCGCCAGACCTTCCGTGGCCGCAGCACGCTGCTGGGGCCCGGGGGCATCGCCCTGATGCCGCCCGGCGAGGTCCATGATGGCGCCGGCGTGGCCGACTATGGCCAGTCCTACACCCTGAAGACCTTCCGTCTGTCGCCCGACCTGATGCGCGATTTCATCGCCGAAGTCTCGGGCGGCGCATCCGACGAGCGGTTCCTGGGCACCTTGATCGAGGAACCCGCGCTGGCGGCCCGCTTCAAGGCGTTGCACGCTTCCTGGATGGCGGATGCGGCCGCCGGGCCGCTGGCGCACGAGTCCGCCTCGCTGGCCCTGATGGGGACGCTGTTCGCGCGCACGGGGGCGGTGACGCCCCAGGCGGTGCGCGGCGGCCTGTCGCTCGCGCACCAGCGGGTCGTGCGGGATTATTGCCAGGCCCACCTGGGCGACAAGATCGGTCTGGAAGACCTGGCGCGGCTCTGCGGCCTGAGCCGCTACCAGTTCCTGCGCCGCTTCGCGCTGTCGGTGGGGCTGACGCCGCACGCCTGGCTGACGCGGCTGCGCCTGGAGCGGGCCTGCGCCGCGCTGGCGCGGGCGCGCGCTCCGATCGCGCAGGTGGCGGCCGATGTCGGCTTCTACGACCAGAGCCATTTCAACCGCGCGTTCCGCACGGCCTATGGGGTGCCGCCCTCGGCCTACCGGCGCGCGGCCTGAGCGCGCCGATTCCCGCGTCGTCCTGGCGCTGGCGCGCGGCGCGCCGGAGGAACGGCGCGGGTCGTTATCGCACCAGCGCGCGCAACGCCGCCAGGAAGTGATCGACGTCCTGCTCGTGCGTGGTGAACGACGTCACCAGCCGCGCCACGCCCGGGCCCCAGCGGTCGTGGTAGAAGCGAAAGCCCTGCGCCAGCAAGCCGTCAATGGCGGCGATCGGCAGCCGGCAGAACAGGATGTTGGCTTCGACCGGCCCCTGGAGTTCAACGCCCGGCAGGTTCGCCATGCCCGCCGCCAGCCGCGCCGCCATGGCGTTGGCCTGGCGCGCGTTGCGCAGCCACAGGTCGTCCGCCAGATAGGCTTCCATCTGTGCCGACAGCAGCCGCATCTTCGAAAACAGGTGGCCGCCGCGCTTGCGCCGGTAGGCCAGTTCGGCGGCGCGTCCGGGTTCGAACAGCACGATGGCCTCGGCGCCCAGCGCGCCGTTCTTGGTGGCGCCGAACGACAGCGCCGCGACGCCGGCCTTCCAGGTCATTTCCGCTGGCGTGCAGTCCAGGCTGACCAGGGCATTGGCGAAGCGCGCGCCGTCCATGTGCAGGGGCAGCCCGGCATCGCGGCAGACGGCGCCGAGGGCCCGGATCTCGTTCAGCGTGTACACGCTGCCGGTCTCGGTGGCCTGTGTGATGCTGACGCAGGCCGGCGGCATCGAGTGCACGTCTCCGGCCTTGTGGCGCGCTTGTTCCGCGAGCCGGGCGGGGTCGAGCTTGGAGGCCGCGCCCTCCAGCAGCGCCAGGCGCGCGCCGCCGCTGTAGAACTGCGGCGCGCCGCATTCGTCGTTGGCGATGTGGCTGTGCGCGTGGCACAGCACGCTGCCCCAGGGCGGCGTCAGCGCCGCCAGCGCCAGCGAATTGGCGGCGGTGCCGGTGGGCACCAGCAGCACGTCGACCTCGCGTTCGAAGATCTCGGCCAGGCGCCGTTCGACGCGCAGGGTGATGTCGTCGGCGCCATAGGCGGGGGCCTGTCCCTCATTGGCGCGCAGCAGCGCGGCCAGGATCTGGGGGCTGGCGCCGGCGGTGTTGTCGCTGGCGAAACCCTGTTGGGGCGAGGCGGCGGCGGGGGTGTCCAATACGGGGCTCCGGTGAAGACAGACAGGTCCTCACTATGCCCGCCGGCGCCGGGCCGGGCTTGTAGAAAATTGCGCCTCGCTCCTACACTGGGGCGGACCCGGCGAGCCCGCGCCGGGCCGGTTTTTCAAGGAGCGCATCATGTGCCGCTGGCTGGCTTACACCGGGAGTCCCCTGCAAATGGAGAGCGTGCTGTTCAAGGCCACGCACTCGCTGATCGACCAGAGCCTGCATGCGCGCATGGGCGCCACCACCACCAATGGCGACGGCTTCGGCCTGGGCTGGTACGGCCGACCGCCCGAGCCGCCGTTCCGCTACCGCAGCGTGCATCCGGCCTGGAACGACCGCAACCTGCGCGAGGCCGCGCGCGCCATCCATTCGCCGCTGTTCGTGGCGCACATCCGCGCCGCCACCGACACGCCGGCCCAGGAAACCAACTGCCATCCGTTCCGCCATGGCAACTGGCTGTTCGTGCACAACGGCGTGATCCGCGACTATCCGCTGCTGCGGCGCGACCTGATGCTGATGATCGCGCCGGCCTACTTCGGTTCACTGGAAGGGTCGACCGATTCCGAGGTGATGTTCCTGCTGGCGCTGACTTTCGGCCTGGAGGAAGACGCGCTGCAGGCGCTGGCGCGCATGGTCGGCGCGGTCGAGGAGACCGGCCGGCGCCACGGGGTGGCCCGGCCCATCAACATGACCGTGTGCGCGCTGGATGGCGAGCGCCTGATCGCGGTGCGCTATTCCAGCGAGCGCGATTCGCGCACGCTGTTCCACAACACCTGCGTGCGGCATCTGCGCGAGCTTTATCCCGACGACCCGAAGGTCGCGGCGCTGGACGATGACGCATTCCTGTTGCTGTCCGAGCCGCTGAGCGAGATGCCGGGCGCCTGGGAAGAGGTGCCCGAATCCACCGCCATCATCGCGGGCCGGGGCCGCGTCGAGCACTATCCGTTCGTGCCGGTGCCGCCGGGCGCCTGAATGCCATAGCGCGCCGCCGGCGTATTGCGCGACAGTTCCGGTCCCAGGGCCTGGCGCGCCGCTTCCAGGCGTTCCAGCAGGGTCGGGTCGGTCAGCGACGGGATGGTGACGAACTCGCCCTGGTCCAGGCCCGCCAGCGCGCTGCGCACCATGTCGTCCGCGCTCATCACGATGGCGGACGGCAACTCGCTGGCCGGCTTGCCGGCCAGGTCCCAGAACTCGGTGCCGGTGGCGCCGGGCAGCACCGCCTGGACGCGCAGGCCCTTGTCCGCCAGTTCGTGGCGCAGCGACTGCGAGTAGGCCAGCACATAGGCCTTGCTGGCGCCGTAGACGCCGTTGAGCAGCTCGGGGTGCAGGCCGACGATCGACGCGATATTGATGATGGTGCCGCCGCCGCGCGCCACGAAGGCGGGCGCGGCCGCCATGGTCAGGTGGGTGAGGGCGCTGATGTTCAGGTCGATCATGGCCTGCATCTGGGCGGCATCGGATTGCAGCAGCGGCGCCACCGCGCCGATGCCGGCGTTGTTCACCACCAGGGTCAGCGAGTCGTCCTCGCGCAGCGCTTGCGCCACGCGTTGCACACCGTCGGTCCGCGACAGGTCGGCTGGCAGCACGCGCACGTCACGGCCGGTCTCGGCGCGCAGTCGCGCGGCCAGGGTTTCCAGGCGTTCGACGTTGCGCGCCACCAGCGTCAGGTCGTGGCCGCGATGGGCCAGGTGGTGGGCGTAGCGCGCGCCGATGCCGGACGAGGCGCCGGTGACCAGGGCGCGGCCGGGGGATTTGCCAGACGGGGTGTTGCTCATGAAAGACTCCGAAATGGGGACGGCGGGTAGTGCCGGTACCCTTGCAGAGTAGAACCGGGATGGAATATCCTCAATGACATAGAAACGTCTTTTCAGGACATACGATGAAAACGGACGGTCCAGCCATGAAAACCATCGCGATCCTGTTGCACCCGGGCTTCCAGCTCATGAGCCTGGCGGCCAGCGCGGTCTTCGAGATGGCCAACCGCCAGAGCGGCGAACCGGCCTATCGCGTCGTCCTGGTGTCCGAGCATGGCGGCCCGGTGGCCAGTTCGCTGGGGTTTGCGCAGGACACGCAGAAGCTGGGGCGGCGCGCGTTCGACACCTTGATCGTCGCCGGCGACAACACCGGCGAGGGCGCGTCCGAGAGCCTGTTGCGCGCGCTGCGCGGCGCCAGCGAGCGGGTGCGCCGTTGCGCCTCGATGTGCACCGGCGCGTTCGTGCTGGCGCAGGCCGGCCTGCTCGACGGCCGCCGCGCCACCACTCACTGGTTCTATGCGCGGCGCCTGCAGCGCGAGTATCCGCGGGTCAAGGTGGACGAGGACCGCATCTTCGTGGCTGACGGCCCGATCTGGACCTCGGCGGGCATGAGCGCCGGCATTGATCTGGCGCTGGCCATGGTGGAGGCGGACCTGGGGGCGGACATGGCGCGCGCGGTCGCGCGCAAGCTGGTGCTGACACAACGCCGCGCGGGCGGACAGTCGCAGTATTCGGCGTTGCTGGAGCTGGATGCGAAGTCCGATCGGGTGCAGACCGCGCTGGCCTATGCCAAGGCCAACCTGAAGGCCGAATTGTCGGTGGACGAGCTGGCGCGCGCCGCGCACCTGAGCCCGCGCCAGTTCAGCCGTGTGTTCCGCCAGGAAACGGGCCAGTCTCCGGCCAAGGCGGTGGAACATCTGCGGTTGGAGGCGGCGCAGGACATGATGCAGTCCGGCCGTCATGCGGCCGAGGTGGTGGCGCGCGAAACCGGCTTTGGCGACCGCGACCGCATGCGCAAGGCTTTTCTGCGCGCGTTCGGCCAGTCGCCGCAGGCGATGCGGCGGTTGCTGCACGCCTGACGACGGCGTCGCGCGGACGGCCCGTGACGGGCCGCCCGATCAGTGCCCGGTGTGCAGCGCCGGGTTCAAGGTGCCCCAGGCGGCCGTGCGCACCAGCGTTTCGACCGCGCCGGTCTGCGAGTTGCGGCGGAACAGCAGTCCGTGCTGGCCGGCCAGCTCCACTGCCTTGACCACCGCGCCTTCCGGCGTCAGCACGCGGGTGCCGGCGGTGACGTAGCAGCCCGCTTCGACCACGCAGTCGTCGCCCAGCGAGATGCCGATGCCGGAGTTGGCGCCAAGCAGGCAGCGCTTGCCAATCGCCACGACCTGTTTGCCGCCGCCCGACATGGTGCCCATGATGGAGGCGCCGCCGCCGATGTCGGTGCCGTCATCGACGATGACGCCGGCGCTGATGCGGCCTTCGACCATGGAGGCGCCGAGGGTGCCGGCGTTGAAGTTGCAGAAGCCTTCGTGCAGCACGGTGGTGCCGGCGGCCAGGTGCGCGCCGAGCCGCACGCGGGCGGTGTCGGCGATGCGCACGCCGGCGGGCACGACGTAGTCGGTCATGCGCGGGATCTTGTCGACGCCGCGGATTTCAAGGATCTGCCCGGTGGCGCGCAGTTGCCAGCGCAGCGCGTCGACCTGGTCGACGGCGCAGGGGCCGGCGGAGGTCCAGGCCACATTTGCGAGCACGTTGAACAACCCGTCGAGGTTGGCGCCATGCGGCCGGATGAGTCGGTGGCTGAGCAGGTGCAGGCGCAGGTAGGCGTCGTGTGCGTCGGCGGGCGGCTGGTCGAGCGAGGCGATGGCGGTGCGCACGGCGACGATGTCGACTTTGCGCCGGGTGTCGCGCCCCAGCGAGGTGGGCACGTGCTCGCCGAGCGCGGCTCGCGCTTCTTCAGGCGTGAGGTGCCGGGTGCCGCCCGCGGGCGTCTTGTCGGTCAGGGACGGGCGCGGATACCAGGTATCGAGGACGGTGCCGTCGGCGGCGATCGTGGCCAGGCCGTAGGCGATGGCGCTGTTTTGGGGGTGTTCTTGCATGGGCTTTTTTTGGGATTTTCTTGGGAATATTCTAGGCGATGGGGGCGGGGCTTTCTATTCGGGGGCGGCGGGGCGCTTCGTAGGCCGCCCCTCGGGCAGGCGGCCGCAAGGGGCGTCTGCGCATTTGAAGGCGAGACGGGTGCGCTGTGCGCTGGTGTTGAGGGGTTTTCTATTTGGGCCGCGCATCAGGGGGAGGGGCGGTGGTGGGCGGCGCGATGGATGTCATGTTGCGCGTCACGAGTCTGCCGCGCCGCCCACAAACAAGTGTGGTGCGCGCAATCTCTCAGTCGTGCTCGACAGCGCCGCATCCACGCGCGCCAGCGTCAACGCGACGACGCAAGACGCCGCGTAAGCCTCAAAAGGCCGCCCGCGCGGCCGGCTTGAGGCGGGCCCCGCAAGATCCTCTCCCCACCCCTGATGGGCAATAGCATGCCAAGCACCCCATTCGCCCCAGAGCCCGTCACTAAGTCTCATCGTGAGCGGGTGTCGGGGCAGGCGGAGGATGGCGGGGCGTGTAGATGCGCCCGAGGGAATCCGAAGGAGTCGCCGAAGGCGAGGACGAGGATGACGACGGGGCAGTCCGGAGCGAAGGCTCCGGACCGCAATCGTAGCCCCGCCATCCTCCGCCTGCCCCGACACCCGCGGCTAAAGAACCCAACCCGCCGCAAAAAGAACTCTAAGCAAGTTCCTTCAACAACAACTCCCAGAACTTCAACCGCTGCTCCAACGTAGAAACCAAGATGTACTCATTCAGCGTATGCGCCCCGTCCCCATCCGCCCCAAGACCATCCAGCGTCGGAATCCCCATGGCCGAGGTGAAGTTGGCGTCGCTGCCGCCGCCGGTCATCGGCGCGTCTTCCAGCAGGAAGCCGGCGCGTTCCGCGTAGCCTTGCACCAGCGCCAGCAGCGCGGCGGCTTCCTCGGTCTTCACCATCGGCGGGCGGTTCAGTTCCACGTCGATGTCCAGTTCCACGTCCGGGCCCACCGCGCACAGCTCGCGCATACGGCGCAGCACGTCTTCGGCCGCGCCCATGTCGGGCACGCGGAAGTCCACCACGCAGCGGCACAGCGCCGGCACGGTGTTGGTGACGGTGCCGCCGGCGATCGTGCCCACGCTCACGGTGATGCCGCGCTCGTAGTCCGTCATCGCTTCCAGCGCCAGCACCTGGTGCGCCATTTCGCGGATCGCGCTGCGGCCTTTCTCGTGCTGCATGCCGGCGTGGGCGGGGCGGCCCTTGACGTTCAGGTTCAGCATGCCGGTGCCCTTGCGCGCCGTCACGCACTTGCCGCCGTTGGGGCGGGCCGGTTCGCACACCAGGGCGTACTTGGCATTGGCGGCGAAGCGTTCGATGTGCGCGCGCGAGGCATGGCTGCCGGTTTCCTCGTCGGGCACCACCAGGAAATCCACCGGCAGTTGCGTCGCGCCGGGGCGGGCCACGCTGGCCAGCGCCGTCAGCGCCAGGTAGATGCCGGCCTTCATGTCGTAGCTGCCGGGGCCGTAGAGGCGGTCGCCCTCGATGCGCACCGGGTTCTCCAGCAGCGTGCCGACCGGGTGCACCGTGTCCATGTGCGCCAGGATCAGGATGCCGGGGCGGGTGTCGCCAGCGGCGCGGTTGGTGGCGTACAGCAGCGGGCCGGTGGCGGGGCCGAGCGACGACAGTTCCACCGTCAGGCCGGCCGCGGCGGCGTAGTCGGCGATGATGCGGGCCATCGCGGCGATGCCGTCGGGGAAGTTCGAAGGCGATTCGCATTGCAGCCAGCTCTGGATGCCGGCGACGAGTTGTTCAGTGCGGGAAGTGGAGGACATGGCGATTCTGCTAGCGGGAATGAAAGGGAACGTTCAGGCGACCTGCTGGCCGGCCAGGCGGGCCAGTTCGGCGTCGCTCGGCATGCCGCCCTCGAACCACAGGCTGGCGCAGACCGCGGACATGGCGCGGCCGTCGTGGCCGATGCCGGGCACCACCTGCAGCGTCCAGTTGAACGGCACGCCGCGGCGCTCGGCTTCCTTGCGGCCGGCCTCGAAGTAGTTGTGGGCGCGGGCGAAGCGGTGCGGCCCCTGGCGCATGGCGGCCGGTTCCGACGGCAGGTTGGGGTCGTCGGTGGCGATGTCCTGGTCGCCGGCCAGGATCGTCATCGGGTACGCCAGCAGCTTGACCAGGTGGTCCTCGGTCAGGCCGACGCCGTCCATGCCTTCGGGGAAGGGGTAGTCGAAGGTCGGCAGGGTGTACCAGCCGGGGTTGCCGGCCGCCACGGCCTTGAACGGCGCGTGCGACTGGCTGCTCATCAGGCGGTGCACGAACTGGCCGCCGGCCGAGTGGCCGAACAGGTAGACATTCTGGCCATCGGTGATCTCGGCGTCGATCATGTCGCGGATCACGTTGCCGACCAGCGCGTAGGTCCAGCCGTCGATGTGGCGCGGATTGCCGCCGGCCGAGAACACGCGGCCATTGTTGTAGCTTTCCACGCCCGGCCAGATCTCGTTGGAGAAGGTCAGCGCCACGATCAGCAGCTTGTGCTTGTCGGCGGCCTCGACCCAGAAGTCGCGGTATTCGTCGCCGTTGCGCAGCACGCCATGCTGCACGATCACCACCGGGCGATCCGGGGTGTAGCCGTAGGGGCGGTAGGTCTGCAGCTTGAACGGGCGATCGGAATTGCGATCCTCGTCGATATAGGTGATGGCGTTGCGGCCGGCATGGCCCATTTCGATGGCGATGCGGTCCACGTTGGACATGTCAGAGGGTTTCATGGCGTTCAGGCGGTGGCTTCGTTCAGGTGGCAGGCCGACCAGTGGCCCGGAGAGATTTCCTTCAGCGTCGGCGCCTGCTCGCGGCAGCGCGGCATGGCGTGCGGGCAGCGCGGGTTGAAGGTACAGCCCGACGGCGGATTCAGCGGCGACGGGATCTCGCCCTTGATCGGCGTGAACTTGCGGCCGCGGCGCGCCACGTCCGGCACCTCGGCCATCAGGGCCTGGGTGTACGGATGGTTGGCGCGCGCGAAGATCTCGGCCGAGGTCGAGATCTCGACGATCTTGCCCAGGTACATGATAGCCACGCGATCCGAGATGTGGCGCACCACGCCCAGGTCGTGGCTGATGAAGAGGTACGTGAAACCGTGCTGCTCGCGCAGGTCCATGAACAGGTTGATCACCTGCGCCTGGATCGAAACATCCAGCGCCGCCACTGGTTCGTCGCACACCAGGAACTTGGGCGCCACCATCAGCGCGCGGGCGATGCCGATGCGCTGGCGCTGGCCGCCCGAAATCTGGTGCGGAAAGCGGTCGCGGTACTCGGTGTCCAGGCCCACTTCCTTCAGGGCCTGGTCGATGCGCGCGGGAATCTCGGCCGGCGGCGCCAGCTTGTGCACCTTGAGCGATTCGCCCAGGATCTGGCGCAGGCGCTGGCGCGGGTTGAGCGAGGCCTGCGGATCCTGGAAGATCATCTGCACGCCCAGCGTGTAGGCCAGCTTGTCGGCGCCGCGCAGTCGACGCGCGTCCTGGCCCTGGTAGAGCAGGTCGCCTTCGGTCTGGCGGTGCAGGCCGGCAACGACGCGGCCCAGGGTGGACTTGCCGCAGCCGGACTCGCCCACCAGGCCGACGACTTCGCCGCGGCCGATGCGCAGGTCGACGCCGTTGACGGCATACACGGTGCGGCGGTCGATCGGGCGGCCGCCCAGGGCCAGGATGCGCTGGGCCAGGTCGGGACGCTGTTCGAAGCGCTTGTGGACGTTCCTGAGCTCGATGACGGGGGTATCGGCTTGACTCATGCTTGCTCGGCCTCGCGGGCGATCGGGACGTAACAGCGATAGCTGCGCGAACCTTCGGTGGTAACGGTGGGGGCTTGTTCGGTGCAGCGCGTGACCGCGTGGGTGCAGCGCGGCCGGAAGGCACAGCCCGACGGGCGGCCGGCCAGGCTGGGCGCCATGCCGTTGATCTGGTGCAGGCGCGCGCCCGGCGTGGTGGCGCCGGGCATCGAGTCCAGCAGGCCGCGGGTGTACGGATGGCGCGGCGCGTCCAGCACCTGTTCGACCGGGCCGCTCTCGACGATGCGGCCGGCATACATGACCGCGACGCGGTCGGCCAGCTCGGCCACCACGCCCAGGTCGTGGGTGATCCAGATCAGCGCCGTGTTGTGCTCGCGGCAGATCTCCTGCATGCGGTACAGGATCTGGCCCTGGATGGTCACGTCCAGCGCCGTGGTCGGCTCGTCGCAGATGATCAGGTCGGGCTTGTTGAGCATGGCGATGGCGATCGCCACGCGCTGGCGCATGCCACCCGAGAACTCGTGCGGGTAGCTCTTCAGGCGCTTCTCCGGCGACGGAATGCCGACCATGGCCAGCGCCTCGCGGCAGCGTTCCATGGCCTCGGCGCGCGGCACGTCCTCGTGCGTCAGGATGGCTTCCATCATCTGCTCGCCGATGCGCAGCACCGGGTTGAGCGTCATCAGCGGGTCCTGGAAGATCATGGCGATGCGGTTGCCGCGCAACTGGCGCATCTGCTCTTCGGAGAGCTTGCGCAGGTCGTTGCCCTTGAACTTCACTTCGCCGTCGACGACTTCCCCCGGCGGATCGATCAGCCCCAGCAGCGAGAAGCCGGTGACCGACTTGCCCGAGCCGGACTCGCCGACCAGGCCCACGATCTCGCCGCGGCGCACGGTCAGGTCGACACCGTCGACCGCCAGCCAGGCGCCGGCCTCGGTATGGAATGCGGTGCGCAGGCCGCGCACATCAAGAAGGACTTCACTCATCGCTTGGGGTCCAGGCTTTCACGCAGGCGGTCGCCGACGATATTGATTGAAAGAATGAGCAACAGCAGTGCAATGCCCGGGAACAGGCTGATCCAGTAGTCGCCCGACAGCAGGTACTGGAAGCCGTTGGAGATCAGCAGGCCCAGCGACGGTTCGGTGATCGGCACGCCGACGCCCAGGAACGACAGCGTCGCTTCCAGCGCGATGGCGGTGGCGATCTGGATGGTGGCGAACACCATGACGGGGCCCAGGCAGTTGGGCAGCAGGTGGAACACCATGATGCGCCAGGCCGGGAAGCCCAGGTTGGCGGCGGCCTCCACGTACTCCTTGCGCCGCTCCTGCAGCGCGCGGCTGCGCATGATGCGGGCATAGTGGCCCCATTGCACCAGCACCAGCGCCAGGATCACCTTGTCGACCCCGCGCCCCAGCACCACCAGCAGCACCAGCGCCACCAGGATGGTCGGGAAACCCAGGATGAAGTCGACGATGCGCATCAGCACGGTGTCGACCAGGCCGCCGACGTAGGCGGCCACCAGGCCGACCGCGCCGCCCACGGCGGTGGCCAGCATCACGGCCGACAGGCCCACCATCAGGCTGATGCGCAGGCCGTACAGGATGGCGCTGAGCATGTCGCGGCCCTGGTCGTCGGTGCCGAGCCAGGCGATGCTGCCGTCCATCAGCGCCTGGCGCGGCGCCAGGCGGCCGTCCATCAGCGACAGGTTGGCCAGGTCATAGGGGTTCTGCGGCGCGAAGTAGGGCGCGAACACCACCAGCAGCACCAGGATGGTCAGGGCGATGACCGAGCCGCGCACGGTCGGGCGGGCCCGCAGTTTCTTCAGGATCGAGGCGCGCTTGGGCGTATCGGCCAGGGGCTGGACGGTACGGGTGCGGCCGGTATTGGGAGATTGAGCCATGGCGATTATTGAGCGGGGGTCACGAGCTGCACGCGCGGGTCGAGCGCGGCGTACAGGATGTCCACAACCAGGTTGATGACCACGAAGATCAGGGTGACCAGCATCACGTACGCGACCACCACAGGCCGGTCGAGCTGGTAGACGCTGTCGATGAGCAGCTTGCCCATGCCGGGCCACGCGAACACGGTCTCGGTGATGGTGGAATAGGCGATCAGGCTGCCGAATTCCATGCCGATGACGGTGACCACCGGGATCAGGATGTTGCGCAGGATGTGGCGGCGCACGATGCGGCCGGGCTTGATGCCCTTGGCGCGCGCGAACTTCACGTAGTCCTGGCTGCGGGCCTCGACCACGCCGGAGGCGGTCAGGCGCAGCACCAGCGCGATGTTGGCCAGCGCCAGGTTGATGGCCGGCATGATCAGGTGCGACCAGCCGTCGGCCGTCAGGATCGACAGGCGCACGCCCAGCACCGTCACGGTGTCGCCGCGGCCGGTGGCGGGCAGCCAGCCGAGCCACACCGCGAACAGCAGGATCAGCATCATGCCCTGCCAGAAGTTGGGCAGCGAGAAGCCCAGCACCGACGACGCCATGATGCCGCGGCCCAGGGGCTCATCGCGGTACAGGCCGGCCACCAGGCCCAGCGGTATGCCGATCACACAGGTCAGGCCGATGGCCACGATCACCAGCTCGAAGGTGGCGGGGATGCGCTGCACGATCAGCTCGATGGCCGGGATGCCGTGCACGAACGAGGTGCCCAGGTCGCCGTGCAGCGCGCGCCACAGGAACCCTGTGTATTGCTGCCACACGGGCAGGTCCAGGCCGAGGCGGGCGATCATCGCCTCGCGCGCCGCCTGGCTGGCTTCGGGGCTGACCAGCAGTTCGATCGGGTCGCCCACGGCATACACCGCGAAGAAGACCACGACCGAGACGGCCAGCAGCACGAACAGACTCTGGATCAGTCTGCGTAGGATGAAAAGGGCCACGTGATATTTCCTTGGTGGGCTCGGGGTTGCAGGCGCCGGAAACGGCGATCTTAATTGGCGGGCTTGGCCGACATGGCCAGGGTGTATTGGTCGGCGCGGCCTTCGTACGTCAGGCCCTTGCGGAACGCCCAGATGCTGCTTTCGAAATGCAGCGGAATGCTGGGCAGGTTGGCCAGCGCCAGGGTCAGGGACTCCTGCAGCAGCTTCTCACGCACCGCCGGATCGACGGTGGTCAGGGCGCGCTTGAAGACCTTGTCGAAGGCCGGATTGTCATAGCCGCCGTAGTTGCTGGTGCCCAGGCCGTGTTCCTTGTCGAAGGCGCTGACCCAGTACTGCAGGAACGACGAGGCTTCGCCGGTTTCCGACGACCAGCCGCCCATGGCGAAGCTGAACTCGCGCTTGGCGCGCTTGGGAAAGTAGACCGAGCGCGTCATCGCGTCCACGGTCGTCTTGATGCCCACGCGCGACAGATATTGGGCCACGGCCTGCGAGATCTGCGCGTCGTTGATGTAGCGGTCGTTGGTCGACGAGATGGTCAGCTCGAAGCCGTCCGGGTAGCCGGCCTCGGCCAGCAGCTTTTTGGCGGCGGCCGGATCGTACTTCAGTTCTGGCGGCGGCTGCAGCGTGCCGAACATGCCGTCGGGCAGGAACTGGTTGGCCGGGGTGGCGGCGCCGTCCATGATGCGGGCGGTAATGGCCTTGCGGTCGATCGCCATCGAGATGGCGCGGCGCACGCGCACGTCCTGCAGCGGGTTCTTGCCGTCGGCGGCGCGCACCATCGGGCTGGGGCTGCGCGCCACGTCGAACTGGAAGTACACCACCCGCACCGACGGCGTGATGACGTAGCCGAAGCCCGGCGTTTCCGAGATGCGCTTGACGTCGCGCGCGGCGGGGTTCTCGATCAGGTCGAAGTCGCCGGCCAGGAGGCCGGTCAGGCGCGGGCCGGCGGCCGGCACCGGAATCAGGCGCACGTTCGGCCAGGCCGGCTTGTCGCCCCAGTAGGCGTCGTTGCGCGCCAGCTCGATGGCGCTGCCCTTGACGTACGACTTGAGCGTGTACGGGCCGGTGCCGATGGCGGATTTGCCGCTGTTGAAGTCGCTGATGGTGGGCCAGGGGCCGGTCACGCCGCAACCATTCTTGGGATCGAAGCGGATCGGGCCATGCTCGACGATGCCGCTCCACAGCATGGCGTTGCGGGTCAGGTCGTTGGGCAGCAGCGGGTAGGGCAGGTGGGTCTTGATGACCAGCACGTTGCCGTCGCGCACGTCGATGCTGGCCAGCTTCTGCACCACGCTCAGGTACGAGCCGCCGATCGACTGCTCGTTGTGGAACGCGCGGCACAGCGTGAAGATCACGTCCTGGGGCGTGAACGGCTGGCCATTGGAGAACTTCACGCCGTCGCGCAGCGTGAATTCCCAGGTGGTGTCGTCCACCGCCTTCCAGGCGGTCGCCAGCCGCGGCACCAGATTCATCTTGGCGTCCTGGCCGATCAGCGTCTCGAAGATGTGCGAGGTCATCGCGTCGTTGGGCGTGACCTGGTGGTAGTGCGGGTCCATCGCCGTGGGTTCGGACGACAGGCCGATCCGCAGCGTCTGCGGGGCCGACTGGGCCTGGGCCATGGCGCCAGCGGCCAGGGCGGCCGCCAGCGTACAGGTCGATAACGCGCTGCGAATGAAAACGTTTGCGGACATGCTGCTTCCCTTGGTGGTTTTTTTATGAGGCGGCGCGCCATCGAGGGCGCGCCGCGCGATGCATCAGACGATCGGTTGCGCCAGCCGCACCACCGTCACCCCGGCCCGCAGGTTGGCGGTCGACGGCATGATCAGGACGCAGTTGTCGTACGGCGTGGTCACGGCCTCGCCCTCGGACCAGCCGATGGCGGTGCCGGCGCGCGCCAGCGTCTCCAGGCCCTTCCAGGGCTCGGCGAAACGGAAGTCGGCGCTCTTGGCGGCGATTGCGTGGGTCACGCGCAGCGCGCGCTGCGCGCTGGCCTGGGGGGCGAACCAGGCGGCGGGCAGGTCGGCCTCGTCCACGGTGCCGGCCGCCACCAGGAAGCGCGCCATCTGATCGACCGCCACGCCGCGCGCCTCGGGCGCGCCATGGAAGCCGCATTCGATCAGCAGCGAGCGGGTGCCGTTGTCGCCGGCCTCGCCGAAACGGCCGTAGTCGCGCATGCGCACGCCGGCGGCATGGCCGGCGTCGGCGATGATGGTGGCGGGGTTGCCCAGCGACAGGGCCAGATCGATGTTGCGCTGTTCCATGCCGGTCAGTTGCAGCGGCACGTCGGAATTGCTCATCGAGTGGAAGTCCAGCAGCCAGTCGGCCTGCGCCACCCACGGGCGCAGGGCGGCGGCGCGGCGGCGTTCCTGGCTGATGGGCTGGGCCAGCTTGTCGTCGCTCCAGACGCGGTTCATGTCTTCGTCGACGAAGCGCGCCGGCGCGTAGTTGGCCGGATCGAAGCGGTCGAACGCGGCCAGGTTGCAGAATGCCAGCGTCAGCGAACCACGGCGCGGGCGCAGGCCGGCGGCCAGCGCGTCCTTCAGGGCCCAGGCGCCGCACAGCTCGTTGCCGTGGACCAGGGCGCTGAGCATCACGCGCTTGCCCGGCGCGCCGGAGTCGAAATGCCAGACGCCGGGGGTATCCGTGTTGCCCACGCGCTCGGCCGCCAGATCCGGACAGGCGAGCAAAAAGGGACGCGGACGGGACGCGGTAGGGGACGAGGACATGGGAACTCCGATCAAGCGAGGGGGATTGTATAAGGGATGACGCCCGAAGGCGGTCAGGTGGCGGTCAGGCGCTCGCGTTGCGCGGCCACGGCCGCGCCCTGTTCGCCCAGGTCCCAGAACAGGCCGGCCATCACCGCCGCGCCTTCGCGCGCCACCGAGGCGAGCAGGTGTTCGTCGGGGCCATGCTGGCAACAGGCGGGATAGGAATGCGGCACCCAGATGGTGGGCAGCCCCAGCACGTCCGAGAAGGCGTCGTTGGGCACGGTGCCGCCCAGGTTCGGCAGCAGCGCGGGCGTCTTGCCGGTGGTGGCGGCCAGCGAGGCCACGGCCCAGCGCGCCCACGGATCGTCCGGGTCCAGCCGGGTGGCCGGCGTGCCGCGCCGCACGCGGACCTGGACCTGCCGCAGGCCCCGCGCGTCCAGGTGCCGGCGCAGGATGCCCTCGGCCTGGCGCCAGTCGGTGCCGACCACGAAACGCAGGTTGCAGGTGGCGCTGGCGCGCGGCGGAATCGCGCCTACCGGGTTGTCGGGATTGCCGGTCTTGTAGGCCAGCACTTCCAGCGTGTTCCAGCCAAACAGGCGCTCGGCCAGCGACAGGCCGGGCTCGCCCCAGTCCGGGTCGATCTCGGGTGCGTCGTCGTCCTGGCCGACCTGGATGTCCGCCAGCGCCTGGCGCACGGCGGGCGGAATCGCCGGCGGACGCAGGCCGTCGACCAGCAATCGGCCGCGCGCATCCACCAGGCTGGCCAGCGCGTTTGCCAGGATGATGCCGGGATTGGGCAGCACGCCGCCCCAGTTGCCCGAGTGGTGGGCGTGGCCGCGCAGGTCCACCGTCAGGTCGAACAGCAGCGTGCCGCGCGAGCCCAGGAACAGTGTCGGCAGGTCGGCCGCCAGCCGAGGGCCGTCGGAGGCGATGAAGACATCCGCCGCCAGGGCGTCGCGCCAGTCGGCGCACGCCTGGTGCAGGCCGGGCGAGCCGACTTCCTCGCCGCATTCCACCAGCATGCGCAGGTTGAAGCCCAGGCGCCCGCCGCGTTCGGCCCGCACCTGTTCCAGCGCGGTCATGTTGACGCAGTACTGTCCCTTGTTGTCGGCGGCGCCGCGGCCGTACCAGCGATCGCCCTCGGCCGTCAGGCGCCACGGCGCCAGGCCGGCGCGCCATTGCTCGTCATAGCCGCGCACCACGTCGCCGTGGGCGTACATCAGCACGGTGGGCAGGGCCGGGTCCTCGATGCGCTCGGCCAGCAGGAACGGCGGACCGCCGGCGACGGGGTTGTCCTCGACGCGCCAGGAACAGCCCAGCGCTTCCAGGCGCGGCGCGACCGCCGCGCGCAGGTAGTCGTGGAGCGCGGCGCGTTGGTCCGGGTTCTGGCTTTCGGTGCGGTGCGCGACCAGCTCCGCCACGTCGCGCTGCAAGGCGCCGCTATCGGCATATGCGACCGCGCGGCCGATGGCGGCGGCGCGGTTGGCGCTCGTGACTGCTGCTGGCACGGACTTCCCCTTGTCTGGCAGGGCGCGTCATTGCGCACCCTGCTGAATCGTTGCGCAAATTCTAGGATCAGGGAAGCTTTCTCTACAATTAGAATATTTATCGGAAGCTTTGCAAAAAAGGCAAAGCTATTTTCATCGGCGTCAGGCCCCAGCGAGGGGGAAACATGCACGGCATCGCCCTGCGTTACTTTGTCGAGGTCGCCCAGGCGGGCAGCCTGAGCGGGGCGTCCGAACGCCTGCACGTGGCGGTGTCGGCCATCAGCCGGCAGATCGCCAAGCTGGAGGAAGAGGCGGGCGCGGCCTTGTTCGAGCGCGCCGCGCGCGGCATGGTGCTGAGCGAGGCCGGCCGGCTGCTGCTGGCCCACGCGCGCCGCACATTGCTTGAATCGGATTCGGTGTTGCAAGAGATCGCCGCGCTCAAGGGCATGGCGCGCAACGAGATCCGCATGGCGGCGGTCGAGGGCGTGGCGCGCATCTTCCTGCCGTCGGCCATGGCGCGCTTTCGCCGCGACTGGCCCGAGGCGCGCTTCGACCTGCACGTGGGCACGCCGGCCGATGTTGCGCGCCGCGTCGCCGAAGGCAGCGTCGAACTGGGCATGACCTTCAACGTCGAACGGCTCAGCGGCGTCAGCGTGCGCTATTCGCGGCGCGCGCCGGTGCACGCCGTCATGGCCGCGGGCCACCCGCTGGCCGGCCGCAAGAGCGTCAGCCTGCAGGACCTGGGCCGCTACCCGCTGGCGCTGACGGGCCCCGGCACCACTACCCGCCATCTGTTCGAGATGGGCTGCCTGCTGGAATCGGTGCAGCTCGAGCCGACCTTTACCTGCAATGATTCCTCGCCGCTGCATGGCTTCGTGTTCGGTTCTGACGCCATCATGCTCAGCGGCTACATCTCGGTGGCCTGGAGCCTCAAGCGCGACGAGCTGGTGGCGGTGCCGATCTCCAACGCGCAGTTGCAGTCGCGCACCTTGCAGCTGCACGTCATGCAGGGGCGCCAGCTGCCGCCCAAGACGGAAGCCTTCATCGACCTGTTGTCGCGCGAGCTGGACGTGCTGCTGGCGCAAGGGCCGGGCGCCTGAGACCGCCACGGCCGTCCGGTGGGGACGCGACGCGCATCCAAAGAAAAACGGCTGCCCGAAGGCAGCCGTTTTCATGTCGCGCGCGCCGGATTACTTGGCGTCGGGCTTGACCGAGGTGGCCAGCGTGAACTGGTCGCGGCGGCCTTCATAGGAGATGCCCTTGCGGAAGGCCCAGATGCTGCTTTCGAAGTGCAGCGGGATCAGCGGCACGTTGTCCAGCGCGATCTGGGTGGCTTCCTGCAGCAGCTTCTCGCGCTTGGGCGCGTCGACGGTGACGATGGCCTGCTTGTAGACCTTGTCGAAGTCGGCGTTGGTGAAGCCGCCGTAGTTGCTGGTGCCCAGGCTGTTGGGCGAGTCGAGCGAGGCGACCCACAGTTGGAACAGCGCCGAGGCTTCGCCCGTTTCCGCCGGCCAGCCGCCCATCGAGAAGCTGAACTCGCGCTTGGCGCGCTTGGGGAAGTAGATCGAGGCGGTCATGGCGTCGACGTTGGTCTTGATGCCGACGCGGGCCAGGTACTGGGCCACGGCCTGCGCCACCTGGCCGTCATTGACGTAGCGGTCGTTGGTCGACGACAGCGTCAGCTCGAAGCCGTTGGGGTAGCCGGCTTCGGCCAGCAGCTTCTTGGCGCCTTCCGGGTCGTACTTGATTTCCGGGGCCTTGGGCAGCGCGCCGAACATGCCGTCGGGCATGTACTGGTAGGCCGGGGTGGCCATGCCGTCCATGATGCGGGCGGTGATGGTCTTGCGGTCGATGGCCATCGAAATCGCCTTGCGCACGCGCAGGTCCTGCAGCGGGTTCTTGCCGTCGGCGCTCTTGACGAACGGGCTCGGGTTGCGCGCCACGTCGGGCTGGAAGAACACCAGGCGGGTCGAGGGCGTGGCCACGAAACCGAACTTGGGGTTGTCCTTCAGGCGCTGCAGGTCGCGCGCGGCGGGGTTCTCGATCATGTCGAAGTCGCCCGACAGCAGGCCGGTCAGGCGCGGGCCGGCGGCCGGCACCGGCACGAACTTCACTTCCTTCCAGTAGGGCTTCGGACCCCAGTAGTTCTCGTTGCGCACCAGTTCGATGCCGGTGCCCTTGACGTACGACTTCAGGGTGTACGGGCCGGTGCCGATGGCGTCCTTGCCGTTATTGAAGTCGGCCACCGTCGGCCAGGCGCCGGTCACGCCGCAACCCTTCTTCGGGTCGAACGTCAGCTTGCCGTGCTCGACGATGCCGTTCCAGATGATCGGCAGCGAGCGCGCCATTTCGGCGGGCATCAGCGGGAAGGGGGCGCCGGTCTTGATGATGACGGTGTGGGCGTCCGGCGTCTGCACGTCGGTGATCAGCTTGGTCGTGTCCATGTAGGACTGCGACACGTTGGTCTCGTTGTTCAGTGTGCGGCAGATCGTGAACAGCACGTCTTCGGACGTGAACGGCTTGCCGTTGGAGAACTTGACGTCGTCGCGCAGCTTGAATTCCCAGGTCAGGTCGTCCAGGTTCTTCCAGGACGTGGCCAGCGCGGGCACCAGCTTCATGTCGGCACTGCGGCCCACCAGCGAACTGTAGACGTGCGCGGAGAACGCGTCGTTCTGCGTCATCTTGTGGTAGTGGGGGTCGGCCGAGGTGGGTTCGGCGGACAGGCCGATCTTCAGCGTCTGGGCCTGGGCAGCGGCCAAGGGAATGGCGGCGGCCACGAGGGCCAGGGTGGTGCGCAACTTCATGGTGACAACTCCGGATGGGAAACGAACCGGATCGTGCTGGCGGGGGGAAACAGCGGGCGGGGCCACCGGGGGAACGCAACGTCGGCCGGGGGGGCTTGCGGTGTTTTTGGCGCCAGGCACGACGGCAAGGGGCCGATTATCGGTAGGGGCTTCGCGCGCTGTCAATGCGCGCCGGGCCGGCGTCAGGGTAAACGCCGAGAGGGGGAATAGCGGCCGAAGCCGCGCGAAAAATGCCGATCGCCCCAGTTCGAGGCGGTCCCGCTTCGGGACGGCTTCGCACTGGGGCGATCGGGAATGGCATCGTGGAGGGCGTCGCGGGGGCCCCGCAAGGGGGGCCGGCGCGGCGCGATGGCGCCCGGTAATGAAGACCCGGGCGCCGGGTCCGATGCAACGGGCGCCGCATCGGCGGCGGGCGTCGCACCGGCAGCGCGCCAGGCTGAATCGCGGGAGATCGGTCGCGACTCAGGCCGGCACGGCTGGTCTTACCACTGCGAACCGGAGAAGCGCGAGCTGGCGGCGCGGGCCTTGTTCATCGACTCGTTGACTTCGTCGATGAAGGCGAACACGCCAGCGACAGCGGCGGCGATCGCCTTGCCAGCCTTCTTCAGGTTGGTCAGCGGGTGGGAATTCGGTTGGTTCTCGAGGGCGCCGCGGAGCAGGTCGCGCTCCAGCGCGTCGGTCAGGCGGGCAGTGTGGTTCAGGGTCAGTTCGCTCATGGTTTTCTCCAGTCCGTTTCGTCTTGGGGTAAACCATTATAGGGATAACCCTAAATCAAAAGCAACGCGTTTTTAGGGGAAAACCCTAGTATGTTGTAAAAATGTTTTTTCCCCCAGGGACTTAGCCTGTCGGTCCACCGTTGCGCAGGCCTCGGGCGGCATCCGCCAGCTCGCCCGCGGTCAGCCCGATCGGCCCGATGCCCCGGGCCACCAGGGCGTCGGCGGCCGCGCCATGCAGCCAGACCGCGCCGGCCACGGCCTGCTCGAGGGGCAGGCGCTGGGCCAATAACGAGCCCAGCATGCCGGCCAATACGTCCCCGGTTCCGGCCGTGGCCAGCCCCGGGTTGCCGCTGGTGTTGCGGCGCCAGGTGCCGTCGGGGGCGCAGACCAGCGTGGCGGCCCCCTTCAGGACCACCCAGGCGCCGAAGCGCCGCGCCAGCGCCTGGGCGGCGGCCGGGCGGTCGGCCTGGATGTGGGAGGTGTCCAGGCCGAGCAGTCGGCCCGCCTCGGCCGGATGCGGGGTCAGCACCACCGGTCCGTCGCCCCAGTTGGGCCGGATGCCGCCGTTGGCCAGCAGGTTCAGGCCGTCGGCATCCAGCACCAGCGGCGCGCCATGGCGCAGAACGAACAGCTCGGACAGGGCGTTGGCCGCGCTCGGGCCGGCGCCGATGCCGCACCCGGCGACCCAGGCGGTCACGCCCCAGTCCGTGTCGAGCAGCGAGCGCGCGTCGCGCAGCATCAGTTCCGGTTGCAGCGGGTCGCAGGGCAGCGGCGCCGCGTCCTGGGCGAAGCCCACCAGCACCTTGCCGGCGCCGGTCTTGAGCGCGGCGCGCGCGGCCAGCAGCGCCGCGCCTTCCATGCCGCGCCCGCCGCCCACGACGCCAACGGTGCCGAAACTGCCTTTGTGCGTGTCTGGGCCGCGCGCGGCGAACAGGGCGGGCAGATCGTCGCGGCGGATCTCGCCGACAAAGAAGGAATCGGGGGTGTTCATGGGCTGAGGCTCCGGGATCGTCGGCGCAGGGGCTATCCACTATAGTGCCCCAAAACGCGCGGCCTTCCGCCCGCGCCACCGGAGACGACGATGACCGATATCACGCTGGAACACTATTCCGCCTACGAGTCCCTCAAGCTGCGCCGCCATCCCAATGGCGTGCTGGAGCTGATCATGGGGTCCAAGGACGGCAAGCCGGGCAAGCTGTCCACCGCCGACGACCGCATGCACCGCGAGCTGGCCGACATCTGGCGCGATATCGACACCGACCCCGATACCCGCGTGGTGGTGATCCGCGGCGAGGGCAAGGGTTTCTCGGGCGGCGGCGACCTGGACCTGGTGCAGCAGATGGCGGACGACTTCGACGTGCGCACCCGCGTCTGGCGCGAGGCGCGCGACCTGGTCTACAACATCATCAATTGCAGCAAGCCGATCGTCTCGGCGATGCACGGCGCCGCCGTGGGCGCGGGGCTGGTGGCCGGCCTGCTGGCCGACATCTCGATCGCCGCGCGCGACGCCCGCATCATCGACGGCCACACCCGCCTGGGCGTCACCGCCGGCGACCATGCCGCCATCGTCTGGCCGCTGCTGTGCGGCATGGCGCGCGCCAAGTACTACCTGATGCTGTGCGAAACCGTGAGCGGCGAAGAGGCCGAGCGCATCGGTTTGGTGTCGCTGTGCGTGGACGAGGCCGAGTTGATCGGCCGCGCCTTCGAGGTCGCCAACCGCCTGGCGGCCGGCTCGCAGACCGCGATCCGCTGGACCAAGTATTCGCTGAACAACTGGCTGCGCATGGCCGGCCCGACCTTCGATACGTCGCTGGCGCTGGAATTCATGGGGTTCGGCGGCCCGGACGTGCGCGAAGGCGTGCAGTCGCTGCGCGAGCGGCGGGCGCCGAACTTCCGGCCTGACTCGCCGTTCTGACAAGGGCGGTTGCCGGCCGCGTCCGGCCCCGCGCCGGGCGGGATCTGGCCAAGCGAGCCGGCCCAGGCGTCGCATACGGCGGCGCGGGCGCGCAAGGCGCCCGGCCGTGCCGGATTCACTTCTTGAAGAACGCCGCGAAGGCGGCCTGGGCCTCTTCCGTCTGCAGGCGGGCGCGGAACTGCTGCGCCTCGTAATCGAGGGTGTCCTGGATCGCCTGCCGGTCCGGGCGCTTGAGCATGGCCTTCGTCAGCCGCAGCGCGGTCGGCGGTTGTTTCGCCAGGCTGGCGGCGGTGGCCTGCGCGGCCGCCAGGGTGCCGCCCTTGGCGGTGACCGCGGTGGCCAGGCCGGCCTCGCACGCTTCCCGCGCCGAGAACGCCTTGCCCTGCAACAGCCATTCGGCGGCCCGGCGGGCGCCGGCCAGGCGCGGCATCAGCAGGCTGGACGCGCCCTCCGGGCACAGGCCCAGCGCCACGAACGGCATGCGCAGGGTGGCGCCCTCGCCGATGTAGACGAAGTCGCAATGCTGCAGCAGCGTCACGCCGATGCCGATGGCGTAGCCCTCCACGGCGGCGATGACCGGCACGTCGGCCTGCGTCAAAGCGCGCAGGAAGGTCAGCCCGGCGCTGTCGCCGGCGCCGCGCTCGGCCTGGAAGTCACGCAGGTCGTTGCCGGCCGTGAAGTGTTCGCCGGCCCCGGCCAGGATCACCGCCGACACGCCGGTGTCGGCGCTGGCCAGCGCGAGCTGTTCGGTCAGTGCGGCGTAGGTGGCCGTGTCGAGCGCATTGCGGCGGTCCTGGCGGTCGATCACCAGCGTCAGCACCGCGCCGTCGCGCGTGACCCGCAGCCCGGCGCTCATGCGAAGGTCCTGGCGGCCAGTTGCGTCTTGGCCTCGGCGTACTCGCGGCGTAGTGTCTCGACGATCTGGCGGGTCGGTTGCACGCTGCCGATGTTGCCCACGCCCTGGCCCGCGCCCCAGATGTCCTTCCACGGCTTGACGCGGCTGGAGCCGAAATTGGAGGCGCCGCTGTCCGGCTGCGGCAGGTTGGCCGGATCGAGGCCGGCGGCGCTGATGCTGGCCTTCAGGTAGTTGCCGGGGATGCCGGTGAAGAACGGGGTGTAGAGGATGTCGGCCGCGCTGGCCTCGACGATGGCGGACTTGTAGCCCTCGCTGGCGTTGGCTTCCTCGCTGGCGATGAAGCGCGTGCCCATGTAGGCGAAGTCCACGCCCATGGCGAGCGCGGCCAGCACCTGGGCGCCGGAGGTGATGGCGCCCGACAGGATCAGCGGGCCGTCATAGAAGCGGCGCACTTCGGACACCAGCGCGAACGGGCTGAGCGTGCCGGCATGGCCGCCCGCGCCCGCGCACACCAGGATCAGCCCGTCTACGCCCGCTTCCAGCGCCTTTTCGGCGTGGCGGATGGTGGTGACGTCGTGGAACACCTTGCCACCCCAGTCGTGGATGCCTTTGACCAGGTCGCCGGGCGCGCGCAGGCTGGTGATGATCAGCGGCACGCGGTGGCTGGCGCACACCGCCAGGTCCTGTTCGAGCCGGTCGTTGGACTGGTGGATGATCTGGTTGACGGCGTAGGGCGCGACCGCGGCGCCCGGATTGGCCTCGCGGTACGAGGCCAGGCCGGCCTGGATCTCGTCCAGCCAGTCGGTCAGCAGGCTCTGCGGACGCGCGTTCAGCGCCGGAAACGAACCGACGATGCCGCTCGTGCATTGCGCGACGACCAGCTTCGGGTTGGACACGATGAACATGGGGGCGCTGATGACCGGCAAGGACATCTGGCCATACAGATCTGTCACGAGGGAGTGGGGCATAACGGCGTCACGTGTGGTTTCGGGTTGAGCGCCCAAGCCGCGCTTGCGTGGCGGAAAGGGATGTGTCTACAATTACCTACCGACCGTCCGGTAATTAATTAATCTTTATTTAACGGCAAGCGCCGAACCGCTGTCAATGGAACGGAACCGCCCGCGGTCCGGCATTGCCTGCCTCGACGCCGCCTCACCAGGTTCCCTCATGGCGACTTCCGCAGCCCCCGCCACCAAACGCGCCCGCGCCGGCCGCCCGCCAACGCTGGCGGCGCCGCGCGAACGCATCCTGGCCGAAGCCGCCAAGCTGTTCGCGCGCAGCGGCTACGACGGCAGTTCGGTGTCGGACCTGGCCGCCGCCATTGGCGTGTCCAAGGCCGCCATCTATCACTACTTCACCACCAAGCAGGACATCTACGACGCCATCATCCTGGCGGTGCTCAATGGCCTGAACCAGAGCGTCGGCCAGGACGTGGCGCGCGCCGAGGGCGGCGCCGCCCGCCTGCGCGCCTTCATGGTCGGCCACGCCCGCTACTTCGAGCAGCACCACGCCGAGTTCGTCACCATGCTGATCGGCTATTCCGGCATGGCGCTGCCCGAGCGCGAGGACGCCGCCCGGCTGCGCGACGGCTACGAGAAGCGCCTGCGCGACCTGATCGCGCAGGGCGTGGCCGAAGGCGCGTTCCGGCCGCTGGACGTGCCCGCCACCGGCCGCGCCGTGCTGTCGATGCTGAACTGGATGGTGCGCTGGTACAAGCCAGGCCAGGGCGACAGCGCCGAGACCATCGCCGCCGGCTATTTCGATTTACTGGTTGGCGGCATGCGCCCCTGAGCGCCGGCCGCCCCGCACTCCCGAGAGACTCAGATCATGGCCCTGGATACCGAAACCCTGACCCTGTTGCTGGACGCCGTGCGCCGCTTCGTGCACGAACGCCTGATTCCCGCCGAGGATGAACTGGCCGCCAGCGGCCAGGTGCCGCCGGACATCGTCGCCGAAATGCGCGAGCTGGGCCTGTTCGGCCTGTCGATCTCGCCCGACCACGGCGGCCTGGGCCTGACGATGGAAGAAGAAGTGAAGGTGGTGTTCGAACTGGGCCAGACCTCGCCCGCGTTCCGTTCGCTGGCCGGCACCAACATCGGCATCGGCTCGCAGGCCATCGTGCTGGCCGGCACCGACGAACAGCGCGCCCGTTACCTGCCGCGCCTGGCCAGCGGCGAACTGATCGGCTCGTTCGCGCTGACCGAACCCGACGCCGGCTCCGACGCCATGGCGCTGCGGCTGTCGGCCGAACGCGACGGCGACCACTACGTGCTCAACGGCACCAAGCGCTACATCACCAACGCGCCCATCGCCGGCCTGTTCTCGGTGATGGCGCGCACCGCGCCCGAACGCCGCGCCAATTCCATTTCGTGCTTCCTGGTCGAAGCCGGCACGCCCGGCCTCATCATCGGCAAGCCCGACAAGAAAATGGGCCAGGCCGGCGCGCTCACCAGCGACGTGGTGTTCGACAACTGCCGCGTCCCCGCCTCGGCCCTGCTGGGTGGCGAGGAAGGCAATGGTTTCCGCACCTCGATGCGCGTGCTCGACAAGGGCCGCCTGCACATCTCGGCCCTGTGCGTCGGCATCGCCGACCGCCTGCTGCGCGACGCTGTCAAATACGCCACCGAACGCAAGCAGTTCGGCCAGCCCATCGCCGAGTTCCAGTTGATCCAGGCCATGATCGCCGACAGCCAGGCCGAACTCTACGCCGCCCGCTGCATGGTCCTGGACGCCGCCCGCCTGCGCGATCGCGGCGAGAACACCACCATGCAGGCCGCCTGCTGCAAACTCTACGCCACCGAAATGGTCGGCCGCGTCGCCGACCGCGCCGTCCAGATCCATGGCGGCGCCGGCTACATGTCCGAATACGCCGTGGAACGCTTCTACCGCGACGTGCGCCTCTTCCGCATCTTCGAAGGCACCTCGCAAATCCAGCAACTGGTCATCGCCCGCGAGGTCATCAAGGCCAACAGTTAAGCAGGGAGAAGGCGTGGCGTGCATCCACCGGCCACGCCCGATGGTCGTCACCAGAATGCCAAGCACACCGTCCGTCCCAGCGCCCGTCATGAGCCCTAAATGCAGCCCTTTGCGGTGTGGCGTGGGGAATGGGGGGCGTGTAGATGCGCCCGACGGAATCCGAAGGAGTCGCCGCAGGCGAGGACGAGGATGAGTAAGGGGCAGTCCGGAGCGAACGCTCCGGACCGCAATCGTAGCCCCCCATTCCCCACGCCACACCGCAAAGGGCGTCTAAAGAACCCACCCGCGTCCCCCCAAAACGACCACCCCAACACACCCAAGCCCCCACCGGCTAATATCCCCACTGACCTAATACTCTTTGGCGAAAAGATAAAAGATGTCGCAACGTCCCGCTCCCCTGACAGGCATCCGCGTCCTGGACCTGACCCGCGTTCTCGCCGGCCCCTGGTGCACCCAGAACCTGGCCGACCTCGGCGCCGAAGTCATCAAGATCGAGCGCCCCGGCGCCGGTGACGACACCCGCGCCTGGGGCCCCCCGTACCTGAAGGACGCGGCCGGCAACGACACCACCGAAGCCGCCTACTACCTCTCGGCCAACCGCAACAAGTTCTCCGTCGCCCTCGACATCGCCTCGCCGCGCGGCGCCGAACTGGTGCGCGAACTGGCCCAGCAGAGCGACATCCTGGTCGAGAACTTCAAGGTCGGCGGCCTGGCCAAGTACGGCCTGGACTACGCCAGCCTCAAGGAAGTGAACCCGCGCCTGATCTACTGCTCGATCACCGGCTTCGGCCAGACCGGTCCGTACGCCAGCCGCCCGGGTTATGACTTCATGATCCAGGGCATGGGCGGCCTGATGAGCATCACCGGCGAGCGCGACGACCTGCCCGGCGGCGGCCCGCAGAAAGCGGGCGTGGCCGTGGCCGACCTGATGACCGGCATGTACTCCACCGTCGGCATCCTGGCCGCGCTGCACGAGCGCTCGGTCAGCGGCCTGGGGCAGCACATCGACATGGCGCTGCTGGACTGCCAGGTCGCCATGCTGGCGAACCAGAACCTGAACTTCATGACCTCCGGCAACGCGCCGCGCCGGGCCGGCAACGCGCACCAGAACCTGGTGCCGTACCAGGTATTCGCCGCCAGCGACGGCCACCTGATCGTCGCGGTCGGCAACGACAGCCAGTTCCGCAACTACTGCGGCGCCATCGGCCTGCCCGAGCTGTCGGCCGATCCGCGTTTTTCCACCAACCCGCAGCGCGTCAAGAACCGCGAGGCGCTGGTGCCGCTGCTGGCCGAACGCATGGCCACCGGCGCGCGCGATCACTGGCTCGCCTCGCTCGAGGCCGTGGGCGTGCCGGCCGGCCCGATCAATACGCTCGACCAGGTCTACGAAGACCCGCAGGTGCTGGCGCGCGGCATGAAGCGCGAATTGCCGCATCCGACCGCGGGCACCGTGCCCATGGCCGCCAGTCCGCTGAAGTTCTCGGGCAGCCCGGTCGAATACCGCCGCGCGCCGCCCATGCTGGGCGAACACACCGCGCAGGTGCTGGCCGAAAAGCTCGGGCTGTCGGCCGCGGAAATCCAGGCGCTGGCGCAAAGCCCGTCCTGATCCGCCCGCGCCATCCCGTCGCCGCGCTGGGCGCGGCGCACACACCATTCCAATGACAGGCAGGAGAAGTTGATGACGGAGATTCAAACCATCGGCGTCGTGGGCGCCGGGGCCATGGGGCGGGGCATCGCCCAGATCGCGGCACAGGCCGGCCTGCGCGTGCGCCTGTACGACACCAGCGCCGATGCCGTGGCCGCCGCGCGCGAGTCGCTGCGCCAGACCTGGGACAAGCTGGCCGAGAAGGGCAAGCTGACCGCCGCCGACGCGCAGGCCGCGCTGGCGCGCGTCGAGTCCGCCACGGCGCTGACCGACATGTCGCAATGCCAGTTGGTGGTCGAAGCCATTGTCGAGCGCCTGGACGTCAAGCGCGACCTGTTCGCCGCCCTGGAGGGCGTGGTGGCCGACGACTGCATCCTGGCCTCGAACACCTCGTCGCTGTCGATCACCGCCATCGCCGCGGCCTGCAAGCTGCCGCAGCGCGTCGCGGGCTATCACTTCTTCAACCCGGTGGCGCTGATGAAGGTGGTCGAGGTCATCGACGGCCTGCGCAGCGCGCCCGAGACCGGCGACGCGCTGGCCGAACTGGCGCGCCGCATGGGCCACACGCCGGTGCGCGCCAAGGACATGCCCGGCTTCATCGTCAACCACGCCGGTCGCGGCATGAACACCGAAGGCCTGCGCGTGGCGCAGGAATCGGTGGCGAGCTTCGCGCAGGTGGATGCCATCATGCGCGAGCAGGCCGGCTTCCGCATGGGCCCGTTCGAGCTGCTGGACCTGACCGCGCTGGACGTCTCGCATCCGGTGATGGAATCCATCTACCGCCAGTTCTTCGACGAACCGCGCTTCCGTCCGTCGCCCATCACCACCGTGCGCCTGGCCGGCGGCCTGATCGGCCGCAAGGCCGGCGAGGGCTTCTACAAGTATGTGGATGGACAGAAGCAGGTGCCGGCCGAGCCGCCCGTGCCAGCGCTGCCGCAGGGCCTGAAGGTCTGGGTCAGTCCGCGCCATCCGGAAGGCTACGCACGCGCCACCGCGCTGCTGGAAAAGCTGGGCGCGCCGCTGGTGTCCGGCTCCACGCCGGCGGCCGATGCGCTCATCATCGTCACGCCGTTCGGTGAAGACGTATCCACCACGGTGTCGGCGCAAGGGCTGGATCCTGCGCGCTGCGTCGGCCTCGATACGCTGCACGCGTTCGACAAGGCCAAGCGCCGCACCCTGATGGTGTCGCCGGGAACCGACGCCAAATGGCGCGATGCCGCGCACGCGGTGCTGGCCGGCGACGGCGTGCCGGTGTCGGTGGTCGAGGATTCTCCGGGCTTCGTCGCGCAGCGCATCGTGGCCATGATCGTCAACATCGCCGCCGATATCGCGCAACAGCAGATCGCCACCCCCGAGGACATCGACCGCGCCGTGACGCTGGGGCTGGGTTATCCGGTGGGGCCGCTGGCCCTGGGCGACGCGCTGGGCGCGGAGCGCATCCTGGAGATCCTGAAGAACATCCAGCGCGTTACCGGCGATCCGCGCTATCGTCCCAGCCTGTGGCTGCAACGCCGCGTGCAGTTGGGCATGTCGCTGCTCAAGACCTCGGCCGCCGACTGACGGCGCGACCCGAAACAAAAAGCCCCTCGAATGCATCGAGGGGCTTTTTTTCGACTGGCGCGGCGTCGCGTCCGGGTTATGTGCGGCTTACTTGGCCGCGTCCACCATGTATTGCACGGCCGCGCGGATGTCGTCTTCCGAGGCGTTGGCCGCGCCGCCCTTGGGCGGCATCGGCGGCTTGCCCTGCATCGCGACCTTGACCATGGCGTCCATGCCGGTCTTGATGTACGGCTCCCAGGCGGCCTTGTCGCCGAACTTGGGAGCGTTGGCCACGCCGGTGGCGTGGCAGGCGAAACAGACGCTCTTGTAGAGCGTCTCGCCAGCGGGGTTGACCGCGGCGGCCTGTTGCGGCGCGGGCGCGGGAGCCGGCGCAGCGGCAGCGGGCGCGGCAGCAGCAGGAGCCGCGGCAGCCGGTGCGGCGGCGGGAGCGGCAGCCGCGGGCGCGGCCGGCGCGGCGTCGGCTTCCTTCTTGGCGCCTTCTTCAGCGGGGGCGGCCGGCTCCGGCAGCGAGCCGCCGGATTTGTTGGCCATGTACACCACGGCGCGCGCAACCTCGAAATCGGACAGAGTCGGGTTGCCGCCCTTGGCGGGCATGCCGCCCTTGCCATGCAGGGCGACGTTCATCATCGCGTCGAAGCCGGACTTGATGAAGGGGGCCCAAGCGGCGTTGTCACCGACCTTGGGCGCGCCCGCCACGCCGGCGGTATGACAGGCCGTACAGACGGCCTGGAAGACCTGTTCGCCAGTCTTGAAGACCTTGGGCGCGTTGGCGTCGACCAGTTCGAATCCCGCGACGGGGGCGATGCGTTTCGTGACGGCTTCCGTGGACAGGGTATCGGAGCCGGCGCCGACCTTGGCGCCCGAGGCGACCATGTTCACCAGTAGGATGATGATGGCGATAGGCACCACGAAGGCCAGTATGACCGTGACGATCAGTTGCTTCGGGGTCTTGATGGGGGAGGAGTGCTCTTCTATGTGTTCCTGCTCGTTGCTCATGACCAAATCCTGCTAACGGGTACCGGGGCGCCTGGCGGCGGCAACAGAAAATCAGTACTGCACAAAGGGCGGCAAAAAGCAGACCGCCTTGCAAGCAAACGCTGGATTATATAACGGTGTCAGGGACGCGCGTCCAACGGACGGACGGGGTTTTCACGCAGTTTGCCCGGCGAATCGATCCACTTCATGCAGATTGCGCAAAACTAGGTACAATACCGCCTCCTTGCGCTGCGCCCGTAGTTCAATGGATAGAATGAGAGTTTCCGAAGCTCTTGATACAGGTTCGATTCCTGTCGGGCGCGCCATCAGCAACGTTGCGGCGCTTTGCGCCCACGCCCATGCCGCATCGGCGGGCCGCCAGAAAATGCCAGCGCCATCATGCTGACTGGCCGGCGCCGATCTCCCCTCTTTCCTCGTATCCACACCATCGCCTGGCCGCGTCCCGCTTTCCTGCCATGCGGGTGTCTCGTTGCCCGGTCTTTCCCGATTGACGCGGCGCCAGCGCGTTCCTTATCCTGCCCGCACCACCGGTTCCGCCGCATTGTCCGCGGTCGCCTGCTTCATCCACACGAGGCGAAACGTCGCAAGCATGGATTCCAGAGCAGAGAGCATCCGCAGCGCGGCCTTGGATGCCGTGATCGAAGACATTTACGCAGCGGGACTGGGCGGGCACGGCTGGGACGTGCCGTTGCAGCGGATCCGGCAACTGGTGGACCGGCGTCTGGTGGTACTGATGGCGCTGGATTCCTCCTCGTTGCGGCCTTCGGTCAACGTCGCGGCCGGAGACGATGAGGCCTGGACGGCCACATTCCAGCAAGCCTATGACGCTGCATTCTTCAAGGACGACCCGGTCGTGCCGGTGGCGTCCACCTGGCAGGCCGGCCGCTGGTTCGAGGACACGCGGGCCTTTTCACAACGTGAGCGCCTGTCCCATCCTTATTACCAGGATTTCCTGCGGCCGCACGGCCTGGGCAGCCTGTCGGGGTTATTCCTGCACCGGGGCGCGTTCGATAGCGCCTATCTGAGCCTGAGCGGCGCCGCGGATTCGCGCGGCTTGTCCGACGGCCAGCGCGACGCCGTCAATATCCTCTATCCGCACGTCAGCCGGGCCCTGCGCTTGCAGGCGCGTGTCGGGGTTCTGGAAACCCGGCTCGCCATCGCCGAATCCATGCTCGACGGGATCGATACGCCGCTTTTCATCCTGGACGAACAACGTCGGCTGATCCGCGCGAATCGGGCAGCCGAGGCGCTGATGGCGAGCGAACCCGCGGTGCGTTTCGTTGACGGCCGCTTCGTGAGCGCGCATGGCGCCAGCGAGGCCGAGTGGCGAGCCGCCTGCGCGGCCGGCGGCATCCAGTTGCGCAAGCGCTCCGGTGCGCCGTTGCCGCTGGCGTTGACGCCGGTTCCCGAGCGGTCGCGCCTTGCACGGGCGGCGCAAGGCCGCCTGACGCTGATGAGCGGCGTGGCCTTGGCCGCGCCAAAGGCCAAGACGGAGCGCCTGCGCTTGTTCCATGGATTGACCCGGGCCGAGGCCGAACTGGCGATGCTGCTTTGCTGCGATGGCTTGTCGCCGCGGGAGTGTGCCGAGGTGCGCGGCGTATCGCTCGGAACCGTGCGATTCCAACTGAAAGCCATCTATGCCAAAACGGGAATCAGACGGGCCGCGCAGTTGAGCGCATTGGTGTTGCAGGCGTAGGGATGGCAGCCCCGCCGTATCCCCAATCCTGGAGATGCGGGGGCGGCCGGATTGGGAATATCGTCCCAATCCGCTTACTGCGCTTGGAGGGCTTTATGCGCGCGCTTTCCTTCCGTATTGTGGTTCGTCCGATTTTCTTCCTGTTCGGAATGCTGGCCGCGCACGCCGCCGTGGCCGCGTCCGCCTATTGCGAGGCAGGGATCCTGTTGTCACGCGTTGGCGAGGGCATCGGCGCCGACCAGTTCTATCGAACGGAGATATTCCAGGTTGAAAGGGCCGATGAGGCAACATGGAAAGCGCTCAGGGTCCAATGGATCGATTATCTCAAGGGGATAGGCAAGTACCGCGAGGATAACGGCGAACGCTACGGCAGCCCCCATTTCTATCACTGCGCCATCGCGGGCCTGGGCGAGGACAAGGACGACAATGCACTGCGCACGGAATATGAGTATCGCCTTGGCGTTATGAGGAAAAACGGTTTTCCGCCGCAGATCGTCCAGTGGGCGCCGAAGTCGCTGCGGGCAGCGTCCGGCAATCCGCCGCCGGCCTTCCCTGCAAAACCCGTCTGCGAGGCGGAGATACGGCAAATCTATGGACCGAATAATGCCGCGGGCGCTGCGAGCGCGATAACTCGGCACAACAAGCAATTGAATGGCGCGACGCTGGCCGAGGCGCAGGAGGCGCTGCGCAAGTATGAGGCGCTGCAGGCTGGCCGGCAGGGAGCGGAGGCGCCCATGGTGGGCTGTCTGAAAACGGCCTGGGCGCAGAAGGTGGCGCAGTTGAGCAGGTCGTCGGCGCGCCAGGCCGACCGCAGGACCCCAACGCAGGGCGCGGACGCAAGCGTGGCCAAGTCAGGTCAAGGCACCCAGGCGCTCGCATACGGTCCCAATCGCAGTGATTGCCTGAAGCGCGGGCAGACATCCGATGGTTACATCACCTACACCAATATCTGCAAGGTGCCCGTGGCGGTCGGCTATTGCAACGTCTATGCCGCCAATGGGCAGCGCGATGGCACGGTCTGCCAATCGCGCGGCAGCGAGTTCTCGCGCACGAAGCGCACATACATCACGCAAGGCCTGGGCCTTGAGCCGGGCGCCACGCATCGGCTGGCGTACCGCTACGCGACGCAGTCCACGTTCATCGTGGCCTGCATCGATGGGCAGCCGTTGATCGAATCGTTCGATTCGAGCCAGATCTCCGCGGGTAGCAAGGCGCAGACCGCCTGCTGGCGCTTTGCATCCCGCGGCAGGTAATTGCTGTCTTGCCGCAAGGATGTGAGGGGCGGGGACGCTCGACGCAGATAACGTCGCGTGTAGTCGTTGCACGACAGATCGGTACTGGCGTTGGTTTCCAACGCATCAAGGATAACGACGGCTACAAGGACGACGGCTACAAGGAATCGAAGGTTGGCATGTCCAACGGCCAGTCGCTCAACAACTCCAACGTCGTGGCCAAGGACTTCAAGTGCTTTGCGGTCGAGGGTCAGTCGTCCAGCGACGGCACCGTGCCGATCTGCGCCAGGATGCGCGGCGATTCCATGTCGCCGGTTTCCTTGTCGATCATGACCTCGTAGGCGGCGACGCCGGCGAACTTGCCGGCCATGGAGTTGGCGATGCGGATGGCGCCGAACTCGCTGCTGGCGGGGCGGATTTCCCCGGGGGCGACACCATTGGCGGCGGCGCGGTAAGGGACGACGATGTATTGGACGACGTGGGTCTGGGCGATTTGAGCGGCTTCGGACACAGGAGTCTCCTGGACGACGTTGTGCGGGCGAGCGAAATGTAGCATGTTGCACTGTGTTTTTGTACAGTGTTTTTCGTCGCTCCACAAATATTTTCGGGACGGGGCAGCCGCCCCAGGAAAACCCCTAGCGCGCAACGATTGCCCAAATGCCGGCTCGCCTCTAATATTTTCGAAAATCTTTTGATTTTTATAAAAAAGAGGCAAGGGATGGAAGCGAACAGGTACGACGCCTATCGGGAAGACACCGCCGGTCGCGCCAACGTGGCGGATTCACCGGAGCGCATCGCCTATTACCAGGATCTGGCCCGGCTCGAGACGGGGGCGCTCTGGACGGTGGCCAACAAGATCGAGCCCTGGGCGCCGCGTTCGGCGTCGGTGCCGGTGGTCTGGCGCTACCAGGACCTGCGCAGCCACGTGCTGCGCTCGGCCGAACTGGTGTCGCCCGAGGAAGCGGGCCGCCGCGTGATCTACCTGAACAACCCGGGCCGGCGCGACGTCGCCGCCGCGGTCGGCTGGCTGTATTCGGGCCTGCAGGTGATGCGGCCGGGCGAGCTGGCGTCGGCGCACAAGCATTCGCATTCGGCGCTGCGCTTCATCATGGAAGGCAAGGGCGCGTTCACGGTGGTGGACGGCCACAAGATGACGCTGGGCGCGAACGACTTCGTGCTCACGCCCAACGGCACCTGGCACGAGCACGGCGTGGCCGAGGACGGCACCACCTGCATCTGGCAGGACGGCCTGGACATTCCGCTGGTCAACGCGTTCGAGGCCGGCTTCTACGCGGTGCATCCCGACCTGAACCAGACCGTGACGCACCCGGTGGACGACACCAGCGCGCTGTGGGGCAGCGCGGCGCTGCGGCCGCAGACGACGGGCTGGACCAAGCCGTATTCGCCGCTGTTCAAGTACGAATGGGAACCCACCTACGAGGCGCTGCGCCGCCACGCGCGGGTGTCGGCGGGCAGTCCCTATGACGGCATCCTGATGGAGTACGTCAACCCGGCCACCGGCGGCCCGGTCATGCCGACCATCGGCGCCAGCATGCAGTTGCTGCGCCCGGGCGAGCACACCAAGGCCCACCGCCACACCGGCAGCTTTCTCTACCAGGTGGCCAAGGGCAGCGGCTTTTCGGTCATCGACGGCAAGCGCTACGACTGGACCGAGCGCGACATCTTCTGTGTGCCCTCGTGGGCCGTGCACGAGCACGCCAACCTGTCGTCCAGCGACGACGCCTGCCTGTTCTGCTTCAACGACCTGCCGGTGATGCGATCGCTGGCGCTCTACCGCGAGGAAGCGGTCAAGGACAACGACGGTCACCAGAAACTGATCTAGCGGCCGGCGCCAATCCCATCGAATTTTCATCCGCCGCCCGGCGCAGGCCGGGCGCCTGTCTCAACTCGTCTTGAATTTCCTGGAGTTCCTATGCGCTTGGTAACTTTTCGCGCCCATCCCACCGCCGCCGCCCGCCTGGGCGCGCTGGCCGAAGGCTATGTGATCGACCTGGCCCTGCTGGGGCAGGCCGGCGGCGTCGCGCTGCCGGACGACATGCTGGCCTTCATCGACCTGGGCCCGGTGGCCGTGGCGCAGGCCTCGAAGCTGATGGAGTCGTACCGCGGCGCCTGGCCCGTGGGCACCGCGCTGCCGCAGGAGAACGTCAAGCTGCTGGCGCCGATTCCGCGTCCGCGCAAGAACATCTTCGGCATCGGCCTGAACTACGTCGAGCACGTGGCCGAATCGAGCCGCACGCTCGATACCTCGGCCGACCTGCCCAAGCAGCCGGTGATCTTCTCCAAGCCGCCCACCACCGTGATCGGCCCGGGCGACGCCATCGAGCACAACGCCAAGATCACCCAGCAACTGGACTGGGAAGTCGAACTGGCGGTGATCATGGGCCGCCGCGCCACGCGCGTGGCCGAGGCCGACGCGCTGTCGTACGTGTTCGGCTATAGCGTGATGCTGGACATGAGCGCGCGCGACTGCCGCCGCGCCGGCCAGTGGATCTATTCCAAGGGCCAGGACACCTACGCGCCGTTCGGCCCCTGCATCGTCACGGCCGACGAGATTCCCGATCCGCAGGTGTTGGATCTGTGGCTGACGGTCAACGGCGAGAAGAAGCAGGGCTCGAACACGCGCCACATGCTGTTCAAGGTGCCCTTCCTGATCTCGGACATCAGCGCCGGCATCACGCTGGAGCCGGGCGACATCATTGCCACCGGCACGCCCGAGGGCGTGGGCGCGGGCCGCAAGCCGCAGGAGTGGCTGTGGCCGGGCGACGTGGTGGTGGCGTGCGTGGAAGGCATCGGCACGTTGCGGCATCCGGTGGTGGCGGTCTAGGCGAAATTCCAGCGCCCGCCACGAAACGGCGGGCGCGGCGGTCTCCAAGGGGAAAACAATGATCAAGCAAACCATGTTGGCGGCGGGCCTGGCCTGGACGCTGGGGGGCATCGCGCACGCCGCGGAGCCAGTCAAGATCGGCTTCATCGCCACGCTGTCGACGCCGGCCGGCTACATCGGCGAGGACGAGCGCGACGCCTTCAATCTGGCGATCAAGCAGGGCGGCGGCAAGCTGGGCGGCGTGCCGGTGCAGTTGGTGATCGAGGACGATGGCCTCAAGCCCGCCAACGCCAAGCAGGCGGCCGACCGCATGCTGCAGTCGGGCATCAAGCTGTTCACGGGCGTGAACTTTTCGAATGTGCTGGCGGCGGTGGCGCCGGGCGTGGTCAAGTCGGGCGCGTTCTACGTCAGCCTGAACCCCGGCCCGTCGAGCTTCGCCGGCGAGAAGTGCGACCCGAACTATTTCGTCGCCTCGTACCAGAACGATGCCTTCCACACGGCGGGCGGCGTGGCCGCCAATGAGCTGGGCTACAAGCGCGTGGCGCTGCTGGCGCCGAACTACCAGGCCGGACGCGATGCCATCGAGGGCTTCAAGCGCACCTACAAGGGTGAGGTGGTGGCCGAGATCTACACCAAGCTGGATCAGTCGGACTTCTCGGTCGAGCTGGCGCGGGTGCGGTCGCTGGCGCCCGACGCCGTCTACCAGTTCCATCCGGGCGGCACCGGCATCAACTTCGTCAAGCAATATGCCGCGGCCGGCCTGAACAAGACCGTGCCGATGCTGATGCCGAGCTTCTCGATGGATGCGCGCATGATCAAGGCCACCGGCGACGCGGCGCAGGGCGCCTACATCACCGGCATCTGGTCGCAGGACTTCGACAATCCGCAGTCCAAAGCCTTCGTGCAGGCGTTCAAGGAGGCCTATGGCCGCGTGCCCACCGATTACGCCATGCAGGCCTATGACACGGCGCAGTTGATCGGCGTTGGCCTGAAGGCCACCGGCGGCGACCTGTCGCGCCAGGCCGAGTTCCGCGCCGCGCTGCGCAAGCCCGAGTTCGCCTCGCTGCGCGGCAAGTTCAGCATGAACACCAACCAGCATCCGGTGCAGGACCTGTACCTGATGCGCATCGAGAAAGACGCCGACGGCGGCCTGTCGCCGCGCCTGGTGCGCAAGCTGGTGTCCGATGACAAGGACGCCTACGCCCAATTCTGCAAGATGCCGTCATGACACTGCTCTTCGAACAGTTGCTCAACGGGCTGCAGTTCGGCGCGATGCTGTTCCTGCTCGCCGCCGGGCTGACCCTGATCTTCGGGATCATGGGCGTGGTGAACCTGACCCACGGCTCGTTCTACATGGTGGGTGCGTACTGCGCGGCCTACGCCATCGGCACCACCGGCTCGTTCCTGGCGGGCGTGCTGGCGGCGCTGCTGGGGGCGGGGCTGTACGGCCTGTCGGTGGAGGTGCTGGTGATCCGCAAGCTGTACAAGCGCGACCACCTGTACCAGGTGCTGGCCACCTTCGGCCTGCTGCTGTTCTCGAACGAGGCGGTCAGCCTGATCTTCGGCCGGCGGCCGCCGCTGGTGGGCATCCCGTCGTTCCTGGAAGGCGCGGTGACGCTGGCGCCGGGGTTCCAGTATCCGCTGATCCGGCTGTCGTTCATCGCGGTCGGCGCGCTGGTGGCGGTGGGCTTGTGGTGGCTGGTAAACCGCACCCGCATCGGCATGCTGATCCGCGCCGGCGCCGACGACCGTGAAATGGTCGATGCGCTGGGCGTGGACATCAAGAAGCTCTACACCCTGGTGTTCGGCCTGGGCGCGCTGCTGTGCGGGCTGGCGGGCGTGATGGCGGCGCCGCTCCTGGCCGTCGAGATCGGCATGGGCGAACGCATCCTCATTACCACCTTCGTGGTCATCGTGATCGGCGGCGTGGGCTCGGTGCGCGGCGCGCTGGCGGGGGCGCTGCTGGTCGGCATGGTCGACAGCATGGGGCGGGCGTTCCTGCCGCAACTGCTGGGCGCGATGTTCTCGCCGGCCACGGCCGATCCGCTGGCGGCGGGCCTGGCCTCGGCCAGTATCTATGTGTTGATGGCGATCGTGCTGATCGCCAAGCCGGGCGGGCTGTTCCCGGCGCGAGGATGATGATGGCAAAGACACTTTCGAATCGCGCGCGCTGGGGGCTGGCTGGTCTGATCCTGCTACTGGCGCTGCCGGGCGCGGCGGCGGCCACCGACATGCCCTTCCTGATCGGCGTGGTGACGCGCTTCCTGATCTACGGCCTGGCCGCGGTCAGCCTGGACCTGGTGATCGGCTACGGCGCGATGGTCAGCTTCGGCCACGCGATGTTCTTCGGGCTGGGCGGCTATGCGGTGGGCATCATCGCCTTCCACACCACCGAAGCCGGCCCGTTGTTCGGCTGGGCCGGCAGCAACGCCGCGCTGGTGGTGTGGCCGATCGCGCTGGCGGTGTGCGCGCTGGCGGGCTGGCTGTTCGGCTACCTGGCGCTGCGCACGCGCGGCGTGCAGTTCATCATGATCACGCTGGCGTTCGGGCAGATGGTGTACTTCATCCTGGTGTCGCTGCAGTTCTACGGCGGTGACGACGGCCTGATGATCTCGCAGCGCAACGTGCTGCCCGGCCTGAACCTGGAGAACCCGCTGACGTTCTACTACGTCTGCCTGGCGCTGCTGACCCTCTGGACGCTGCTGTGCATCCGCGTCACCAACTCGCGCTTTGGCATGGTGCTGCAGGCGCTACGCCAGAGCGAGCGGCGCGCCATCAACCTGGGCGTGGCGCCCACGCCGTACCGCCTGAGCGCCTTCGTGCTGTCGGCGGTGGGCACCGGTCTGGCGGGGGTGCTGTGGGCCAACTATGCTGGGCTGGTGACGCCGGACATGGCGGCCTGGACCAAGTCGGGCGAGCTGATGGCCATCGTCATCCTCGGCGGCGTGGGCACGCTGCTGGGTCCGATCGCGGGCGCGGCGGTGTTCCTGGGACTGGAGCAGATGCTGTCGTCGCTGACCGAGCATTGGCTGCTGTACATGGGGCCGGTGCTGGTGCTGGTCGTGCTGTGGGGGCAGAAAGGGCTGTTCGGTCGCTTGCTGGAGACGCGCCATGCGGATTGAGCCCACCCCCGAGGCGCTTCGCGCTTCCCCCTCCAGGGGGCATGCCGACGGACCGGCGGAGCCGGATCCGTGGCATCCCGATAGTAAGCCGACACCAGGAATGAACGAGACGAAAACCCTGCTGCGCCTGACGCAGCTACGCAAGGCCTTCGACGCGGTCGTCGCCACCAACGGCGTGGACCTGGACGTGCGCGCCGGCGAGATCCACGCCATCATCGGCCCGAACGGCGCCGGCAAGTCGACGCTGATCGCGCAGATCTGCGGCGAGATCCGGCCGGACTCGGGCACCATCGAGCTGGACGGACGCGACGTGACGGCGCTGCGCGCCTTCGAGCGGGCCCGCCTGGGACTGGGCCGCTCGTTCCAGATCACCGAGCTGTGCCAGGAATACACCGCGCTGGAAAACGTCATCCTGTCCAGCATGCTCAAGGGCGGCCGCGCCTTTGGCGCCTGGTCGGATCCGCGCCGCGATGCCGGCCTGAAGGCGCAGGCGATGCAATGGCTGACCCACGTCGGCCTGGCGGACCGGCGCCACGTGCGCACCGCCGACCTGGCGCACGGCGAGAAGCGCCAGCTCGAACTGGCGGTGGCGCTGGCGCGTTCGCCGCGCCTGTTGCTGCTGGACGAGCCCATGGCCGGCATGGGGCCGGAAGAATCCGCGCGCATGACGCGCCTGCTGCTGGGCATGAAGGGCGACTACGGCATCCTGCTGGTGGAGCACGACATGGACGCCGTGTTCGCGCTGGCCGACCGCATCAGCGTGCTGGTCTACGGCAAGGTGGTGTTCAGCGGCGCGCCCGACGAGGTGCGGCGCCATCCGGAAGTGCGCGCCGCCTACCTGGGAGAAGAACATGTTGAAGGTTGAGGGCCTGACCGGCGGCTACGGATCGAGCAAGGTGCTGTTCGGCATGGCCTTCGAGGCCGCCGAGGGCGAGGTGATCTCGTTGATTGGCCGCAACGGCATGGGCAAGACCACCACCATCAAGACGCTGATGGGCATGCTGCCGGCCACCGGCGGACAGGTCCAGTTCCGCGGCCAGACGCTGGCGCGGCCCGCGCCGAGCGCGGTGGCGCGGCTGGGCGTGGGGCTGGTGCCGGAAGGGCGGCGCGTGTTCGGCTCGCTGTCGGTGGAAGAGAACCTGGTGGCGACCTCGCGCGCCGCGCCTGGCGGCTGGGACCTGGCGCGGGTCTACGCGCTGTTCCCGCGCCTGAAGGAGCGCCGCGCGCAGTCGTCGCGCACGCTGTCGGGCGGCGAGCAGCAGATGCTGGTGGTCGGCCGCGCGCTCATGACCAATCCCAAACTGCTGATCCTGGACGAGGCCACCGAAGGCCTGGCCCCGCTGATCCGCCAGGAAATCTGGCGTTGCCTGCGGGCGCTGAAGGCCGAGGGCCAGACCATCCTGGTGATCGACAAGAACCTGCCCGAGATGGCGACGCTGGTGGACCGTCACTACATCGTCGACAAGGGCCGCGTGGCCTGGTCGGGCGCGCCCGCGGAACTGTCCGCGCAGCCCGACCTGGCGCAACGTTATCTCGGCATCTGACCGCAATAGGAGCACACGCATGTTGAACCTGCCCGTTTTCAAGGCCGCCGCCGTCCAGGCCGCCCCGGTGTTCCTGGACACCGACGCCACCGTCGACAAGACCTGCGCGCTGATCGCCGAGGCCGCCGGCAACGGCGCCAGCCTGGTGGCCTTTCCCGAAGTGTTCGTCTCGGCCTATCCCTACTGGAGCTGGGTGATGAACCCGGTGCAGGGCAGCCCGTGGTTCGAAAAGCTCTGCAAGAGCGCCATCGAGCTGCCGGGGCCGGAGATCCGCCGCATCGCCCAGGCCGCGCGCCAGCACCGCGTCAACGTGGTGGTGGGGGTGAACGAGCGCAGCCGGCATGGCGTCGGCACGATCTACAACACCATGGTCTTCATCAACGAAGAGGGCCGCGTCCTGGGCCGCCACCGCAAGCTGGTGCCGACCTGGGCCGAGAAGCTGACCTGGGCCCACGGCGACGGCGAGTCGCTGCGCGTGTATGACACGTCCGTCGGCAAGCTCGGCGGCCTGGCCTGCGGCGAGAACACCAACACGCTGGCGCGCTTCTCGCTGCTGGCGCAGGGCGAGATGGTGCACGTCGCCAGCTATATCTCGCTGCCGGTGGCGCCGCCCGACTACGACATGGCCGAGGCCATCCGCCTGCGGGCGGCGGCGCATTCATTCGAGGGCAAGGTGTTCACGGTGGTGTCGTGCTCGACCATTTCCACCGAGATCCAGGACGCCATCAGCGCCAGCCATCCGGAAGCGCGCGAGATGCTGGCGCGCCGCAACAGCGCGTTTTCGGGAATATTGGGGCCGGACGGCCGCGTCATCGGCGAACCGCTGATCGACGACGAAGGCATCGTCTACGCCGAGATCGACCTGTCGCGCTGCATCCAGCCGCGCCAGATGCACGACATCGTCGGCCACTACAACCGCTTCGACGTGTTCGACCTGCGCGTGAACCGGCGGCCGCTGCAGGCGGCGCGCTATGACGACCTGGCCGAATCGGGCGCCGCCGAGCTGGACGGAGACTTCGAGCCGTTGCCCGAGGCGCGCGGCTAGGGGCGACCGGGCCGCGGGTAGAATGGGCCGCCTGAGCGCCCGCCGGCCCCGGCCTCAAGGCCGCTGACATCTGGAGAGCACGTTGAAGCCAAGAATCAAAGCTTCCCGCCAGGACGAGCCCGGCGCCGACGGGAACGCCGAGGTAGAGGAAATCACGCTGTCCGAGCAGGTCTACCGCCTGCTCCGGCGCGACATCATGAGCGGGGCGTTCGCGCCGGGCCAGTCGCTGCGCCTGGAATTGCTCAAGCAACGCTACGGCAGCAGCTTTTCCCCGATCCGCGAAGCCCTGAACCGGCTGCGCAGCGAACGCATGGTGATCACCACTACCTCGCGCGGTTTTCGCATCGCGCCGCTGTCGGTCGAGGAAATGTGGGACGCCTGCGAGACCCGCATCCTGATCGATTGCGACGCTCTGCGGCGCTCGCTGGCCAACGCCGATGACGCCTGGGAGGCGCGGCTGGTCGGCGCCTACCACGCGCTGACGCTGGCGGCGCAGCGCGCCGGCGAGGCCGTGCCGCCCAGCCAGGAGCTGGAGGAATCGCTCGAGGCGCGCCACCTGGACTTCCACCACGCGCTGATCGGCGCCTGCCGCTCGCACTGGCTGCTGGACCTGTCCACACAACTGTATGCGCAGACCGAACGCTACCGGCGCCCGGCGCGCGCCGGCGCCACCGCCTACGGCCCCGAACGCAATGTCGACGACGAGCATCGCCAGTTGCTCGATGCCGCGCTCTCGCGCGACGTCGAGCGCTCGGTGGCGATGCTGGCGGCGCATTACCGCAAGACGGCGCAATTCATCGAACACATCATTTCCCAGGACGACAGGCAGCCCATTCATGCGTGACGCGGACATCGATCTCTTTTTCCCCACCATCGCCGAGCGCGAGGTGCAATACAACGCCCGCGAGTCGGTGGCGGACTTCGACGCCTGCGTGCGCCGCTACGCCGAGTCGGCCGCCGCGGTGAAGTCGCGCCGCCCCGGCCTGCTGAACCTGCGTTACGGCATGGGCCAGGACGAGCGGCTGGACCTTTTCCTGCCGGCGGCGAACCGCGGCCCGGCGCCGCTGTTCGTGTTCATCCACGGCGGCTACTGGCGCGCGCAGCGCAAGGAAGACGCGCCGGTGATGGCAGAGGCCTTCAACGCGGCCGGCGCGGCGGTGGCGGTGCCGGAATACACCCTGGCGCCCGAAGCGACGCTGCCGGAAATCGTGCGCGAGATGCGCTCGGCGCTGGCCTGGCTGTACCACAACGCGGCGACGTACGGCGTCGATCCCGAGCGTATCTACGTCGGCGGCAGTTCGGCCGGGGGGCATCTGGCGGCGATGCTGGCAGCGCCCGCCTGGCCGGCGCGCTATGGCGTGCCGGATGACGTGGTCAAGGGCACGCTGGCGCTGAGCGGCCTGTTCGACCTGCGACCGCTGTGCGACGTGCTGCCCAATACCTGGTTGCAGTTGACGCCGGAGCAGGCCGCGCGACACAGCCCGATCTTCAACCTGCCCGAGCGCGCCGGCCCCATGTTGCTGGCCGTCGGCGGCCTGGAGACGCAGGGTTTCAAGAACCAGACCGAAGCCTTCGAGCGCGCCTGGACCGGCGCCGGCCTGCAGGCCACGCGCATCCCGACGCCGCATTGCAACCACTTCGACCTGGTGAACGAACTGGAGGACCCGGCCAGCGATCTGACCCGCGCCACCCTGGCGATGATGGGCCTGGCGCAAGCCTGAGCGCGTTCACGGACACGGGCGCGCCATGGCCGACCTGAAACTGCTCGAAGACCTGATTGCGCTGGCGCAGAGCGGCAGCTTCGTGCGCGCCGCCGAGGCGCGGCACGTCACGCATCCGGCCTTCGGGCGCCGGATCCGCGCGCTGGAGGCCTGGGCCGGCGCGCCGCTGGTGGAGCGCCAGCGCGTGCCGGTGACGCTGACCGCCGAGGGCGAGGCGCTGCTCAAGACCGCCACCCAGGTGGTCGAGCAGATGGGCCTGGTGCGCCATCGCATCCGCAGTTCCGGCGCGGGCGGCGAGGCGGTGCTGCGCATCGCCACCGGCCGCAGCCTGTCGCGTACCGTGGTGGGCGACTGGATCGCGCGGCTGCGCCATCGCGCACCCAAGGTGCTGACCGAAGGCACGCAACTGGAGATTTCCACCGGCAAGATGGAAGACATGGCGATGCGTCTGGAGCAGGGCAAGGTCGACCTGCTGTGCTGCTACGAGCATCCGGCCCTGTCCATGCAGCTCAACCCGGTGCGCTATCGCTACATGACGCTGGGCACCGACAAGCTGGTGCCGGTCAGCCAGGCCGATGGCCGCGGCCGCGCCCGCTATGTGCTGAGCGAGGGCGGTCAGCCGGCGCCGCTGATTACCTACGCCGGCGGCCTGTCGATGGAGCGCATCCTGGGCGACAGGCTCGAATCCACGCCCTATGCGCTGACGCCGTTCGTGCGCATCGATTCGCTCGATGCCGCGCATGGCGCGGCGCTCAAGGGATTGGGCGTGGCCTGGCTGCCCTGGTCGATGGTGGCGGCCGACTGTCGCCGCGGCGTCCTGGTGTCGCTGGGCGGCCGCAGCGACGAGATCGCCTTCGAGGTGCGGCTGTACCGCTCGCGGGCGCGCCTGGCCGACCTCGCCGAGGCGGCTTGGGAAGCCACCGCCAATCGCAAGGCCTGAAGCGGCGCGTCATTGCTCGCAGGGGCAGGCCGGCGGCAATCTGAATTAGCACGGAAATGTGCCGACTTGGCACATCATGCCGCCGGCCCACGCGCAGAATGTCTCCCGAAACTCGAACGAGACGGCGCCGCCGTCCACCTCAGCACCCCAGGGAGAAATTCATGAAATTCGTTCCGCACGCCTTGCGCGGCGCGTCGGTCGCGCTCTGTGCCGCCGTTTCGTTGATCGCCTCGCCGGCCATCGCCGCCGGTTACCCCGACCACCCGGTCTCGTTGATCGTCGGCTATCCGGCAGGCGGCAGCGTCGACCTGACCGCGCGTCTGTTCGGCGAGGAGCTGGCCAAGCGCATCGGCCAGAGCGTGGTGGTCGAGAACGCCGGCGGGGCCGGCGGCACCATCGGCGCGCAGCGCGTGGCCCGCGCCACGCCGGACGGCTACACGCTGTTGCTGGGCTCGACCAATGAAATGGTGGTCGCCCGCATGATCAACAGCGCCGTCAAGTACGACGGCGCCAAGGACTTCACCGCCCTGGGCGTGATCGCCACGCAGCCCATGATGCTGGCGGCCAGCAAGAATTCCGGCGTGAAGACCGCCGCCGAATACCTGCAGAAGCTGCGCGCCGCCGCGCCGGGCAGCTTCAACTACGGCTCGTCCGGCGTCGGCACCACGCTGCACCTGGCCGGCGAGATGATCAACCAGGAAACCAATACGCGCGCTGAACATGTTCCTTACCGGGGCGTGTCGCCGCTGGTGACCGACCTGATGAGCGGCCAACTGGATTTCGGCGTGCTGGTGCTGTCCTCGGGCCTGCCGCAAGTGCGCGCCGACAAGATCGTGGCGCTGGGCGTGACGCAGCCCAAGCGTTCGGCGGTGGCGCCTGACATTCCGGCGCTGGCCGAGACCCCGGGGTTCGAGGCGGTCGACCTCAGCATCACGTTCTCGCTGTACGGCCCGGCCGGCCTGCCCGAGCCGGTGGCCGCCAAGCTGCGCGAGGCCCTGGCCGATACGCTCAAGTCGGAACAATTCCGCGCCAAGATGCTGGAGGCCGGCGGCGTGCTGGCGCAGCCGGATCTGGATCCGGTGGCCTCGCAGGCCGCCGAGGCGCGCAAGTACGGGGCGCTGGTCAAGGCGGCCAAGATCGAGGCGCAGTAATCATGGATTTCACGCTGCCCGTTCCCGATCTCGCCGCCGAGCGGCTGGGCAATACCGATACGCCGGGCGTCTGGCACTTCGACTCGGGCCTGCCCGGCCGCGCGCTGATGCTGTCCGCGCTGGTGCACGGCAACGAGCTGTGCGGCGCCTGGGCGCTGAAGGACCTGCTGGCCGCGGGCCTGCGGCCGCGCCGCGGCCGCCTGACGCTGGCGTTCTGCAACCTGCCAGCCTTCGACCGTTTCGATCTGGCGCGCCATGACGCCTCGCGTTTCGTCGACGAGGACATGAACCGGGTCTGGAGCGCCGAGCGCCTGGACAACCCCACGACCCGCGACCGCCAGCGAGCGGCGCAATTGCGGCCGTGGGTCGAGCGCGCCGATTGGCTGCTGGACCTGCATTCCATGCACGAGCCGGGCGCGCCGCTCTTGTTGACGGGCGTCCTGCCGCGCAATATCGCGCTGGCGCGGCGCCTGAAGGCGCCGCGGCACGTCATCGTGGACGCCGGCCACAAGGACGGCGTGCGCATGCGCGACTTCGCGCAGTTCGGGGATCCGGCGCGCGGCGACGCCTGCGCGCTGTTGATCGAATGCGGCTTTCACGGCGATCCGGCGGCCCGCGACGTGGCGCGCGACATGGTGGCGCGCATGCTGGTCGCGGCGGATGTGGTGGATGCCGCCGACATCCCGGCCGGCTGGCGGCAGCCCGACGCCGCGCAGCGGGTGCTGGAAGTGACCGACGCGGTGGTGGCGCCGTCGATGGACGTGAGCTTCGCGCAGCCCTGGCAGGGCCTGGAGACGCTGGAAAAGGCGGGATCGGTGATCGGCTGGGCCGACGGCCGGGCGATCGTTTCGCCTTATGACCGCTGCACGCTGGTGATGCCGTCGCTGCGTCAGCTCAAGCCGGGCGTGACGGTGGTGCGATTGGCGCGCGACTACGCGGGCTGACCACGCGAGCGGTGGGCGCGGTCTGAACGCCGCGCGTATCGCGCGGTCGCGGACCGCGTGGCCGGGCCCTGGCCGTATCGCCGCCGGGCCGGCCGCGCACTACTTCTGCGGCGTGTAGCGCAATTCGTCGAGCTGGTAGCCCTGCGCGGTGGCGGCGGCCAGTGCGCGATCCAGGTCTTCCTTGGGCAGTTGCGGCGAGCGCGACAGGATCCACAGGTATTTGCGGTCGGGCGTGCCGACCACTGCCCAGCGGTAGTCCGGGTCCAGCCCGATGACCCAATAGTCGCCCTTGAACGGCTTGAAGAACGAGACTTCGAGCTTGGCGTTGTTACTGCCTTCGACCACCGTGGCGGTGCCCGTGGCCGAGTCGATGTCGCCGTCCTTGGTGCGGCAGCGGTTGTTGACTCCCACGGTGCCGTCCGGATGCAGCGTGTATTCCGCGGTGGTGTCGCCCACGCAGTTGCGCTGGAAGAACATCGGGAAGTTGGCGATCTCGTACCACATGCCGGCATAGCGCTTCAGGTCGACCGACTCCACGGTCTGCATGGGCGGCGGCGCGGCGTGGGCGATTCCGGCCGCGCTGGCGGCGACGGCCAACAGTAATGTTGCAATGCGGCGCATGGGAAAGCCTCCTGATCCAAAACCCTAACGATACGCCTTATTTGCGCGGCGCCTTGAGCGCGGCGTGATAGCGCGCCACGTAGGTGTCGAAATCGACGTCGTCGGCTTGCTCGATGCGCCGCTGTTCGGCGCTGGAGTCGAGCGCGGCCTGGCGGTATTCGGCCGCCACGTCCGCCGGCAGCGGCTGGGCGCGCAGCGCCTGCGCATGCGCGCGGCTCTGGCGCAGCGAATAGTCGTGGAACGATTCGCCGCTGTCGGTCAGCGCGGCCAGCAGGCGCGCGGACGGCGTGGCGTCGGGCTGGCCCAGCTTGGCGCGCTGCGCGGCCAGGCTGTCGGCATAGGCGCTGCCGCCCAGGGCCGAGTCGTACAGGGCCGCGTACGGCGCGATCTGGTCCAGCAGTTCCTGGCCCCATTGCGCCAGGCCGATGGCCTTGCCGTCGCGGTCCAGTTGCAGGCCGGGCTTGCGGCCTTCCTTGACCACGGTGGCGAAGTTGTCGGCGCTGCGCTGACAGTAGCCGTTGGCGGGGAAGAACGGGCTGTCGGAGGCGGCGCAGAACAGCAGGAAGGCATCCACGAAGCGGCTGGTGTCGGCGTCGATGCCCACCGGCGATTCGGGGTTGATGTCCAGGCAGCGCACTTCCACGTACTGCACGCCGCGTTCGGCCAGCGCGGTGATGGGGCGCTCGCAGCGGCCGGTGGCGCGCTTGGGGCGGATGCTGGAGTAGTACTCGTTTTCGATCTGCAGCACATTGGTGTTGAGCTGGATCCATTCGCCGTTGCGATGCGTGCCGAGCTTCTGGTAGTCGGGCCAGGGCTGGGTGACCGCGTCGTACAGGCGGCCGAGGAAGGTGTCGAGATCGTTGTAGCAGAGCTTGAGCTGCGACTGCGCCTTGTTCTGGTAGCCCAGGTCGCTCATGCGCAGGCTGGTGGCGTAGGGCAGGTACAGGGTGTGGTCGCCCAGGCGCTGAAGGCCGTGTTCGCCATCGCGCAGGAAATCACGCGCCAGCGCCGGCGCCGCGCCGAACAGGTACATCAGCAGCCAGGAGTAGCGCGTGAAATTGCGGATCAGGCCGATGTAGCCGCGCGAGCGACGGTCCTGGTCGGTGCCGGGCTGCGTGTCCAGCACGGACCACAGCGTTTCGGGCAGCGAGAAGTTGTAGTGGACGCCGGCGATGCATTGCATGGTCTTGCCGTAGCGCTCGGCCAGGCCGCGGCGGTAGACGTGCTTGAGCATGCCGGTGTTGGACGTGCCATACCAGGCGATGGGAATGTCGGCCTCGGCCGGCAGGGTGGCCGGCATCGACTGGTTCCAGATCAGCTCGTGGTCGAGCACGCTGTAGACGTGACGATGCGTGGCGGTCAGCTCGGCCAGCAGGGCGTCGACGTTGTCGTGGGTGCCGGTGATCAGTTCGAGCAGCGATTCCGAATAGTCGGTGGTGACGTGTTCGTTGGTCAGCGCGGAACCGAGCCCGGCCGGGTGCGGCGTGCGGGCCAGGATGCCTTGCTCGTCGACGCGCAGGCCTTCTTTCTCGATGCCCCTCAGGGTCTGGGTCAGGAGCGAGCGGTTGGCCTCCAGGCGGGAGAGGCGTTGGGCGGCGGTATCAGTCACGGAATCTTCTCGATGGGGTCTGTCGCCGGATTTTACGGGGTGCTGGCCTCCTCTGCCGAGGGAGCCAGTACTGGGGACAGGGACAATTGCGCGGCGGTGCGCGCCAGCCACTCGTCCAGGTCGGCGTAGACCGGGTCGGCAATAGGGGCGGTTTCGTTGAAAATCTCGTGCCAGGCGGTGTCGTACCAGCGCAATGTCAGCAATTCGGCGGGCGCGCGCTGGGCGAACTGGCGGCTGCCCTCGGCCGCCACGATGGAGTCGTCGCCGGCCACCATCAGCAGGGTGCGGCAGGCCAGCAGGTGGGCTTCCCGCAGGGAATCGCGGCCGCCGTCATCGACGAAGCGGGCCAGCCGGCCGGTCATGCTGCGCCGCACCAGCGGATCGGACCGGTAGGCCTTGACCACCGCCCGGTCATGCGAAATCCGCGCGGGCGCCAGGCCGTGGGGCACGCGCAGGTCGGGCGCGTGCAGGGACATCCAGGTCAGGGTGCGGCGCACCCACAGCGGCACGTTGACCACGAACGGCGGCGAACTGAGCACCAGGGCGTCGATCGGCGCCAGCCGCTGCAGCGCGATCCGCACCGCCACCAGGGCGCCCAGGCTGTGGCCCAGGAGGATCGGCGGGCGACCATGGGCGGCGGTCCAGTCGGCCAGGCGTGCGACGGCGTCGGTCACCAGGTCCTCCTGGCGCGCCAGCGTGGCGGGCCGGCCGCCGGAGCGGCCATGGCCGCGATGGTCATGGGCGCCCACGGTCCAGCCGCGGGCGGCCAGCCAGCGCGCCAGCCGGTCATAGCGCCCGGCATGCTCGCTCAGGCCATGCAGCAGGTAGATGCCGGGCGTGCCCGCGCCGATCACGGGCGAGGGCACATTCGGGGCGGCGGACCACACGTAATTGGCCAGGGGCGTGCCGTCGGGCGCTGGGGTCATCGAAATCGGCGACAATTTGGGGCTGTCCTCGAAATGAAAAGACCGTGGGGTCTTTACGGTAATGACGATTTCATCGCTGTTTCGTTTCATGTTCAAGAAAGCCGGGCCGATTGTTGTGTTGGCCCTGCTGGTCAGCGCCTGCTCGCCCCGTTACAACTGGCGCGAAGTGGACGTGGCGGACGGCCGGGTGCGGGCGGCGTTCCCGAACCGGGTGCAGACCGAGACCCGCCAGTTGCGGCTGGACACCCATACGCTGTCATTCACGCTGGCCACGGCCACCGTTGGCGAGGCGGTGTTCGCGATCGGATCGGCGCCCCTGCCGCCGGAGATCGCGGCGGATCCCGTGGCCAGGCAGGCGCTGGGCATGGCCCTGATGCGTTCGCTGTACGTCAACATGCAGGCGCCGCCGCCCACCGAGTGGCCGCCCTACGGGCAGGACATCGACGTGCAGGGCAAGGCCATGGGCAAGCCCGGCTGGCTGCGGGCGCGGGTGTGGGTGACCGACACCATGCTGATCGAGGCGGTGGCGGCGGGCACCGAGGCCAGCCTGCCGCAGGAGCGGGCGCGTGAATTCCTGAGGTCGGTCGTGGTCAAGCCGTGACGGCTCACACCAATCCCCGCCGGATCGCCGCCGCCACCGCGGCGCGGCGGCCGCGCACCTGCAGCTTGCGGCAGGCGTTGCGCAAATGGAAATTGACGGTGCTTTCGCTGATGTCCAGGATGCGGGCGGTTTCCCAACTGGTCTTGCCGGCGGCGCTCCAGAGCAGCGAAGCCGATTCGCGCGGCGACAGCCGGACGCTGAGCGGTGCAAGCGGGGCGACGAGAATGGGGTCGGCGGACATGGCGGCGGGGACGCGGGTTCCTGGCAAAAGACAACCCATGTTCCGGCCGGCCATCGGCCGTGGACAAGCGATGATGCCATTGCGTATCGCCCTTTGAATCTCTGACGGAATAAACGGATGCTGGCCATCGCGCAGTTCTATTTGTCGGCCATCGTGCTGATGTTGCCGCTCCTGTCGTGCGTCGGCATCGGCGTCTTCTGGGGCAAGCGCGACCTGCCGTTCGGCGGCGCTTTCATCACCACGCTGGTCACGTCCGTCACCACGCCGGCGCTGGTGTTCCACACCTTCGTCACGACCCACCTGGACGACCGCGCGCTGGCCGACGTGGCGGCCGCCACGCTGCTGGCGCTGCTGCTGTGCGCGCTGGTTTGCGCCCTGCTCCTCAAGCTGGGCCGCCTGCCGGTGCGCACCCTGTTGCCGACGGCGTTCCTGCCCAATGCCGGCAACCTGGGCCTGCCGATCTCGCAACTGGCGTTCGGCGATGCCGGCCTGTCGGTGGCGGTGGCGTTCTTCGCCGTCAATTCCTTCGTCATGCACACCATCGCGGTGCGGCTGCTGCCTGGCGTCAACACCAAGGGCAGTTGGAAAAGTCCGATCCTGCTGGCCTCGGTGGTGGCTGTCGCCATGCGCATGCTGCACATCCCGGTGCCGGCCTGGCTGATCGAGACCGCCCGCATGCTGGGCGCGGTGACGGTGCCGCTGATGCTGCTGAGCCTGGGCCACGCGCTGGCGCTGATCCCTGCCAACGGCGTGCGCGACGGCGCCAAGGTGGCGGCGATGCGGCTGGTGACCGGGTTGGGCGCGGGCCTGGCGATCGTGTGGATCCTCGATCTGGAGCCGGTGCTGGCCGGCGCGCTGACGCTGCAGATGGCCATGCCGTGCGCGGTGGTCAGCTACATGTACGCCAAGCGCTACACGGACATGGGCGACACCGCCGCCGGCGCGGTGCTGGTGTCCACCGTGGTGTTCCTGCTGTTGGCGCCGCTGATGCTCTGGTTCAGCCGCGCCGCCGGAATGTGACCCCTGGTGTCATTTTCCGGCGCTGATTTTCGCCCTTTGACGATTGCGCATTCTGGCCGTCCGATTCTAGAGGGCGCGCGCTTCTTTCGCCGCAGGCATTCGGATATTTTGCTAGTCCAATTGACCGTGATGGTCGATTCACTCAATTAATTTTGTGTGTCGGCCGCGCGGTCATTTCGCCCCTTCCAGATACCTAGAATCAACGCATTCCTCGTGATTCAGGTTCCGGCGACATCGCCACGGCCGATGTTGGAAATATCAAGATGCCTCAGTCCGTTTCCTTGCGGAAGCCCATCGCCCCTCGGGCGCCCCATCCCAATACGGAATCGTCTCCTCGCAAGATCTCCGTCGACTGTGGCGGGCTTCGGTCCCGCCACTGCGTGCGGGTCCTCTTGGCGTTGGCCGCGGCCTTCGCCTTGACCACACCTGCCGCGGCGGGCGGGTTGCCCGACCTGCCGGCGCCGCAAGCCGGCGACAAGCGCGAACTCGAACGTGCCTTCGCTGCCTTCCTGCAGGAATCCGCGCGGGCCGAGCAGGCGCGGCGCGATGCCCGGGGCAATCCCATGATGGCCGCGGCGACCGGCACGCGCATGGGCGCGTCGAATCCAAACCTGACCGTGCCCGTGGGCGACGGCACCGTGTCGCTGGGGCGGGATTCCTTCGCGCTGTCCACGTCCGATTCGCGGTTCCGGGTCGGCGGCGGCGCCATGGACAACGCGCCGATCGGCCGCATCGAATACGCCCGGCTCATCACCGATCGTTTCGCCCTCGGCGCGAGCATGCAGCTCGGTGAATACCAGCGCGAACTGATTGGCCGCGGCATTTTCGTCGACGCCAGCAAGCAATACGAATTCGACGCCGCGGTGTCGCTGATGAAAGGCCGGCCGTCGTTCGATTTCGATTCCGGCAGCGCGCGCGTGCCGGTCACGCAACTGGCGGGCGTGCTGTCGGCGCGCCGCCTGTTCACGCCCGAGTCTGGCCTTGGCCTGCATGCGTTGGGCGCGTCCGCTTGGGGCGCGCGGGCGCACAGCCGGAACGACCTGTCGAGCCGCACGGTGCTCGAGGACTATGCCAACTACACCCGCGTGCTCTACGACCCGCGCCGCATCTCCACCGGCCGGCTGTACGGCGCCAGTGTGGACCTGCAATACGCGCCGTCCTCCTCGCTGGTGCTCAGCTCGTCGCTCGGCCTGGAACACGAACGCTACCCGATGGGCGACGGCTCGGTCGAGAGCCGCCATCGTCCCTATCTCTCCGGCGGCGTGAAGTTCGCGCTCTACAAGGACTACCTGTTCGACATGCGCGTATCCACCGGCGTGTCGCGCGATCTGATCGCCAGCTTGTCGGGCGACAAGGCGCGCCTGTCGTTCGGCATGTCGCGCGGCCGCGATGGCGCGCTCAACAGCAAGACGGTCATGGTTTACGTCGACCTGATGAAACTGATTTCGCCGTCACGCCATACGGCCGACGATACCTCGCTGGCGCTGCGCGAGTCGATGCAGCAATACACCGGCGCCCGCTTGCTCGACAAGGCCATCACGCGTCCGGACCGCATTCCACAGACCTTCCTGGCCAAGGTCGACCGTACCGGGGTGCGGGAAGTCTTCGTCGAAAAGGCCGGCTTGCCGCCCGGCGCCGAGGTCAGCGCCGATGGCCAACGACTCACCATCGCCGTCGGCAGCGGCGCGCTGGTCCTGGCGTCGGTGCAGAAGAACGGCGCCGACATCGGCATTTCGCCGCAGTTTTCGGTGGCGCCCGAGCAGCTCGTGGTGGATCTGCCCAGGCTGCCGGTTCCCACGGCAACGGATGAATACCTGGTGCGCGTCACCGACGCCACCACGTCCGCCTACAACGTCAAGATCACGGTGGGCCGGAAATGACAAGCCGCAAGAAGATCGTCCAATTTCTCAAGACGCCGTTCTACCTGGCGCTCTACACCCTGACGGGGGCCTGCCTGGTCCTCGCTCTGGCCTGGGTCGACCTCGCCGTCGCGCAGTCGCGGTTGAGCGTGATCAGCGTGGTCGTGCAAAGGGTCTCCGTCACGCCGCGGCTGGGCTTCGCGCAGGCGTCCGTCACGCTGACGGTCGGGGATGCCGTCGGCAACCCGGCACTCAGCGACCAGCCGGCCAGCAAAGGCGCGATCACCTATCGTTCGAGCGACGACGCCATCGCGCGCGTTGCCGCCGATGGCACGGTCACCGCGGTGGCGGCGGGCTCCGCCACCATCTCCGCCACGCAGGCGGCCGACCTGCCCGGGTTCGAGGCAGGCGCCGGCAGCTATCAGGTGACGGTGGCCGGGCCGCTGTCGGCCAGCGCCAATTTCACGTCGCGAAGCTGGCTGGTCGGCGTAGCGGTCGGCGCCGATGTGGTTCCGGTGAGCGGCGGCGGAGGTATTGGCAAGTTGCACTACGCCGTCACTCCCGCCTTGCCCGCGGGGTTGGAATTTTCCGTGGAAACCGGCGCCGTGACGGGTAGCGCCCTCGTCCCGTCGCCACTGACCGACTATACGGTGACAGTGACCGACAGCGGCACGCCGCCGGGGGCCGCCACGGCCCGGTTCAGCCTGGCGATCGGGGCAGCCTTGCTCTCCACCGTCAATCGTGCCACCTGGGTGGCGCAGGCGGGTGATCCGCTCAATGACACGCCGGTGTCGGCCGTGGGGGGGATCGGTACGCTCGGGTATGCGGTCGCCCCGGCGCTGCCGGCCGGATTGACAATGGATGCGTCGACCGGCGCCATCACGGGATCCGCCGCGATGGCATCGCCCCGGACCGAGTACACCGTGACGGTCACTGACGGGGCCTCGCCCTCGCATGAGGTCAGCGCCAATTTCACGCTGGAGATCAGGGGCTTGCTGACAGCGGTCGCCACTTCCTCGGGGACGACGGACGCCGTCGTCGGCCGCGAGCTCAGCTATCAGCCGGTGACCGCCGCGGGCGGCGTGGGAGCGCTTCATTATTCCGTTTCCCCCGCATTGCCGGCAGGGCTGGCGCTGGACGAGGCGACTGGCATGCTGACGGGGTCCGCCGTCGCGGTAGCGCCTCTGACTACGTACGCGGTCACGGTCACCGATAGCGATTCGCCGGCGCATACGGTCACGGCCTCTTTCATGATGGAGGTTGGTGAGACGATCTCGGTGACGAGCCGGGTCGATGCGATCTCCGTGACGGAGGGGGACCCCGTGACGGTCGCGGCTCCCGTCGAGGCCTCCGGGGGTGTCGGCGCGCGCCATTTCGAGATTTCACCTGCCTTGCCGGCAGGCTTGGGCCTGGATGCAAGCGACGGCGGCATCTCCGGTTCCGCCGTGGGCGAGTCTGCCGAGACCGTCTACACCGTCACTGTCAGCGACAGCGTTGGGCAGAGGGCCAGCTCGGCCTTCTCGCTCCGGGTTTTTCCGATCCTCCAGACCAATGTACCCAACGCCGGCGAAGTACATCGGGTACATGACACGGTTTCCTATACGCCGGCCCTCACCTGGGGCGGCGTGCCTCCGTATCGCTACAGCGTGACGCCGGCACTGCCGGCGGGCCTGGCCCTGAACGCGGGAACCGGCGCGATCACCGGGGTCACGACCACGCCGTCTTTGCTCGCCACATATACCTACACCGTGACGGACAGCGCCATGCCGGAGCATTCGGCGAAGGGCACCTTTTCCCTGCTGGTCGTACCGGCGCTGACGGCGGCCACGGTGAAGCCGGCCGTTTCCATCATGGTCGACGCCGAAATCGTCGACGAGGCCCCGGTCAATGCCGTGGGCGGCCTGGGCCTGCTCCACTTCAGCGTGCAGCCCCCTTTGCCGGACGGGCTGCAAATGGAGGAGCGGAACGGCAAGATCAAGAATGTCCCCGGAACGCCGATCGCGGTGTCGCCTGCCACGGAATACACGGTCACGGTGACCGACAGCGCCGATCCCTTGCAGACCGTCACCGCCACCTTCACGCTCGCGGTGCATGGCAACCTGGCGGCCGCGCTCAACCTGCCGTACACCACGCAGGCCTTGAACGAACCGCTGACGGCCTATGCGCCAGTGACGGCGTCGGGCGGCGTCGGGTCGCTATCGTACGACGTGGCGCCGCCCCTGCCGGATGGCTTGACGATGGATCGGGCGACCGGCGTCATTTCGGGCACCCCGACGGTCGAGCAGTTGGACACCAACATTGCGCGCTACACCGTCACTATCAGCGATACCGCCTCGCCGGCGCACACGGTGCAGGAGCGCTTCGGCCTGCTGGCGTTCGAGCGGCCCACCGCGAACGTGCGGGTGCCTGTCAAGGCTTACATGATTGGCGACGCCGTCAGCTACAGCCCTGTGCAGGGAGGGGGCGCGGGCGGACGGAAGCTTGAGTACCGCATGCTCCATGGCGGCTTGCCGGCCGGCTTGACGATGGATTCCACGACCGGCGAGATAACCGGTACGGCGCTCGAAGTGTCGCCCTCCAATACCTTTGCCGTCGCGATCTCGGACCCCTTGGTGGAGGCGGTGCCGACCTCGGCCTTCTTCAACCTGGAGATCGCGCCGGCGCTGGCCGTGCAACTCACCTCGGACGCCCTGGCTGGACCTGCCGTGGGAGAGCCCGACGTGACGCTCGATTCTTTCGTGACGGTATCTGGCGGGGTCGGCGATGTCGCCATGACGGCAGCATTGGGCGTTGCCGACCTGCTGGAATTCACGAAAGCCGGAACGGACAGCCGCGCTCCGCGGAACCTGCGGGTCCGACCCGGCGCTGCGCCGGGCATGTCGTCGGCGATAAAAGTGACCGTGACCGATGCGGCCGGGCATGCGGTGAACAAGAGTTTCACGGTCACCTGGCCTTGAGCGGTTGACTCCGTAGAGGTAGGGCCATTCGCCCCGGGAGTTCGGCCGGCGGCGGGGTGCGGCAGGCTACAGCAGGCCGTCGCGCAGTTGTTCCCGGATACGGAGCCACCAACCGCCGCGGGCCAGGGCGGCGGCATCACAGTCGCGCCAGGCCTGCTCGAGCCGGCGCAGCGCGGCAGGGCGGTCAAGGGCCGGCGTGGCGGGTGCTCGTGAGGCGGGCGGGCTCGCGCGCCGGCCCTGGCCCTGGCGCAACGCGTCGAGTCGGGCCTGCATCTCGGCCTGGGTGTACACGCGGGGCCCCGCATCGTCACGGCTGGCCGCGCGTTGGAAGCGTTGGAACGCGGCCAGGAAATGCAGGAAATGCGTGATGCGGCTGTTGATGAGGATCGGTGGCCCGTCCGCGCCTGCCGTCACCACGCGGCCATCCGCCGCGATTCCTATCCACAGCGCGTCGGCCCACGGTTCGCGCGCGATCACGAGGACGGCGGCGTTGCCGCCGGCGTGCATGCGGGGCGGCACGAACTCCAGCAGGGGGATGGCGGGCTCGGGCCGCAACGGCAGGCCGTGGTCGGCGAGCCAGGCGCGGCTGGAGGGATCGAGGCCCGCTGTCGCCAGCGTGGCCGCGTCCAGGTGGGTGGCGCCGCCGGCATATAGGCCGGCCAGATCGTCATCGGTCATAGCGAAGGGCGAGCAGGTCGAAGTGCGTCGGGTCGGCAGTGGGCGGGGCCCGTCCGGCCGCCGGGCAAGCCACCGCCGGGGAATATTCAGGCCACGCCCGACATGGCGCGCAACTGTGCCATCAGCGCTTCGGGGATTTCCACGCCATGCTTGAGCGCCTCGTCGCGCAGCTTGCGGCGGCGGTCGCCGGGCAGGCGCACGCCGTCGTCTTCCAGCATGGCTGCCACCAGCGTCTCGACGCGTTCGAGGTAGGCCTCGTTGCCCGCCAGCGCGCCCGGGTCGATGGCCATGAAGGCCTGCCCAAGCCGCGCGGGGCCGCCCGCGTCGACGAAGAACGACTCGGTCTCGAAACCGAAGTGCGAGCCGGTCAGGGCGCAGGCCAGCAGCTCGATGATCAGCGCCAGCATCGCGCCCTTCACGCCGCCGGCGGGCAGCATGCTGCCGGCCAGGCCGGCCTTGGGATCGGTGGTGGGCTGGCCGTCGGCGTCCAGCGCCCAGCCCAGCGGGATCGGCTGGTTGTCGCGCGCCGCGATCATGAGCTTGCCGCGCGCCACCTGCGACAAGGACAGGTCGATGACGATGCGGCCGCCGCCGCGACGCGGAAAGACGGCGGCGATGGGGTTGGTGCCAAATAGCGGACGCTTTCCGCCCCAGGCCGGCATGGCGGCGGGCGAGTTGCTCAGCGCCAGCGCCACCAGGCCGGCATCGGCCAGCGCTTCCAGGTGATAGCCGGCCTCGCCGAAATGGTGGCTGTTGGCCACGCCGATGAAGGCCACGCCGTGTTCGCGCGCGCGGCGGCTGGCTTCGGCCACCGCCAGCGCGCATGCCGGGAACGCCAGGCCCGAGCCGGCGTCGATCAGCGCCGCGCCGCCGCGCTCGTGCACGATGCGCGGCACGGCGTTGCCGATGGCGCGGCCGGTGCGCAGGTGGCCGGCGTAGAACGGCACGCGCGACAGGCCGTGGGAACTGAGCCCCTGGCTTTCGGCGAAGACCAGCGCGCGGGCGGTGCTGTCGGCCATGGCCGGGTTGGCGCCCGCGGCGGCCAGGCTGGCCGCGGCCAGGTGTTGAAGTTCGTCCAGATAGATGTGAGCCATATCCTTCCTGTCAGCGAGGCGCGCCGCGTTTCATTGGGCGCCGCCGGTAAGCGCTATTGTCACACCGGCGGCCACCATGTCGGAAACGCGGGTGTTGGCTTCCTGCGTCAAGCCGGCAATATGCGGGGTCAGGATCAGGTTGGGCGCCCCGGCCAGCGGGCCGCCGGCCGGCAGCGGCTCCTGTTCGAACACGTCCAGGGCCGCGCCGCCCAGGCGGCCGCCGCGCAAGGCCGCCGCCAGCGCGGCCTCGTCGACGATGCCGCCGCGCGACGTGTTGATCAGCACCGCGCCCGGCCGCATGCGAGCGATGCGGGCCGCGTCCAGCAGATGGCGGGTGCCGGCGGTCAGGGGCACGTGCAGGGTGACGGCGTCGGCCTGCGCCAGCAGGTCGTCCAGTTCCAGCCGCGTGGCGCAGGTTTCGGCCCAGGCGGGATGGGTCGCCGGCAGGGCGGCGTCGCAGGCGACGACGCGCATGCCCAGGCCGGCCGCCAGCCGCGCGGTCAACTGGCCGATGCCGCCGAAACCCACCACGCCCAGGGTGCGCCCGTGCGCCTCCAGCCCCTGCGACAGGGCGGCGCGGGGCCATTGGCCGTCGGCCACGGCGGCGCTGGCGCCGTAGGCGCCGCGCAGCAGCGCCAGCAACGTGCCGATGACGTACTCGGCCACCGCGCGCGCGTTGGCGCCGGTGGCCGGCACCACCTGGATGCCGCGCGCCGCGCAGCCGGGCAGGTCGATGTTGTCCAGCCCCACGCCCAGCCGGCCGACCGCCCGCAGCCGCGGCGCGGCCGCCAACAAGGCCGCGTCCACCTGGCTGCGGTTGCGCACGATGAGGGCGTCGGCCTGGCCGGCGGCGCGCAGCAGGGCGTCGCGCTGGTCCACCAGGTCGGGGGCGTAGCGCACGTCGAAGCGCTGGCGCAGCGCGTCGACCGCGGGCGCGTCCATGAATTCCGAGATAAGCACGTGCATGGCGGCTCCGGCGTCAGGCGATCTGGATGTTGGCGTCGCGGATGATCCTGGCCCAGCGGTCGACCTCCGACCGCAGGTAGCTGCCGAACTCGGCCGGTCCGCGCGGCTGCGGCACGAATCCCAACTGCAGCAGCGCCTGCTGCATCGCGGGCTGCGACACCTGCTTGACGATGGCTTCGCCGATGCGCTGCACCAGCTCCGGCGGCGTGCTGGCCGGCGCCATCACGCCGGTGAAGTTCTCCACGATCAAGTCCGGCAGTCCGGCCTGCGCCACCGTGGGCACGTCGGGCAGGTCGGCGCTGCGCGCGCGGGTGGTGATGGCCAGGGCGCGCAGCGAGCCGTTCTTCACATGCGCGAGCGATTCGGGGTAATTGGAAAACACCACGTCCAGGTGGCCGCCGATGAGGTCGGTCAGCGACGGCGCGCCGCCCTTGTAGGGCACGTGCATCAGCGGCGCGCCGGTCAGCTTCTGGTACAGCGCCAGCGTCAGGTGCGGCGGCGTGCCATTGCCGCTGGAGCCGGCAGCCAACGGCTTGGCGGCAGCCGCGCGGGCCAGGTCGTCCATGGTTTTGATGGGACTCTTGGCGTTGACCACCACCATGATGGGTGACGAAGCCAGGCCGGCCACCGGCGCCAGGTCGCGGGTCAGGTCGTAGCCGGCCTTGCCGGCGAACAGCGTGGCGTTGGCGGCGTGCGACAGGGTGATGGCCAGCCAGGTGTAGCCGTCGGGCGCGGCGTGCGAGACGTGGGCAGCGCCAATGTTGGCGCTGCCGCCCGGGCGGTTCTCGACCACGATGTTCCAGCGTTCGGCATCGTTCAGCGCCTTGCCGACCTGGCGCGCAGCCACGTCGGTCAGGCCGCCCGGGGGAAACGGCACGACGTAATTGATGGGCCGTTCCGGCCAGGCGCCTTTCTGCGCCAGGGCCTGGCGCCAAGGGGCCAGCGCACAGAGGCCGGCCGCGCCCAGGGCGGCCAGCGCGCGGCGGCGCTGCGCGTCGTCGATCGGGGGGTGTTGCTCGCGATTCATCTGTCTTCCTCCTTGGGGGTGGCGCCCGGGTAGGAATGCTTACGCCTGTGCTGCCGTGGCGGCTTGCGCCCGGGTCTGCATGCTTTTGTGCGTGTGCTGCGAGGGAACTGCGGCACGGCGCGGGCGCCGTGTGCTGTCGCGGCGCGCACGGTCGGCGCGCGCCGCGATGAAACCGCTGCGGCAGGCGCGCATTGCGGAGCGCGCCGCGCCGGCGCCGTCAGGCGCTTTCGAAGATACGGGTCAGGACGAACTCGCGGTGTCCCAGGGCCTCGGCCGCGGTCCAGCGGCCGTTGGCGGTGGCCAGCATGCATTCGAGCAGCTTGTCGCCGGCCTGGTTCAGGTCGATCTCGCGCTGCAGCAGGCCGCTGGTGTCGACGTCGATGTGTTCCGACATGGTCCGCACCGTGCGCGGATTGGCGCAGATCTTGATGACCGGCAGGATCGGGTTGCCGATGACGTTGCCCTGGCCGGTGGGGAAGAAGTGCACGGCGTAGCCCGAGGCCGCGCACAGCGTCACCATCTCTGCCGCGGCCGAGGACGAGTCCATGAACCACAGGCCCGGGCCGTCGGGAATCTCGGCCTTGTCGATCACGCCGTCGACCCGGCACTGCTTGCCGATCTTCTGGATGTTGCCCAGCGCCTTTTCCTCGATGGTGGTCAGGCCGCCGGCGATGTTGCCCTTGGTCGGCTGCGATTCGGACAGGTCGCTGGTCTTCCAGCGGTCGATCATGGCCTGGTAGCGGTCGAACATGAACATGAAGCGTTCGCGCACGGCGTCGTTGGCGCAGCGCTCGGCCACGATGTGCTCGCCGCCGGTCAGCTCCGAGGTCTCGCCGAACACCAGCGTCGAGCCCAGCGCGTAGAGTTTGTCGAAGGCGTTGCCCACGGTGGGGTTGGCGCCACAGCCCGAGGTGGTGTCGGACTCGCCGCACTTGGTCGAGACCCACAGGTCCGAAATCGGACACGTGCTGCGGGTCAGGGCGGTGGCGTAGTGCACGAATTCCTTGGCGCAGCGCGAGGCGCGCATGATGGTGTCGTGGTCGCCGTGCAGTTCGATGCTGAAGCCCATGACCGGCTTGCCGGTGGCGGCAATGCCATCGACCACGCGCTTGGTCCAGCCTTCCTCGATGCCGATCACCACCACCGCCGCGACGTTGGGGTTGCAGCCGGTGCCGATGAGGGTGCGGAAGTGCAGTTCCAGGTCTTCGCCGAATTGCAGGCGGCCGTAGGGGTGGGGCAGGGCCAGCGTGCCCTTGATGTTGTTGGCGACGGCCTCGGCCGCGGCGTTGGAGATGTCGTCCACGGGCAGCACGATGACGTGGTTGCGCACGCCGACCCGGCCGTTGTCGCGGCGGTAGCCCTGGAAGGTGGTCTGAGCATTGATGACGGACATGATGGTTTCCTGTGTGGGCGAAGGATCGGCTTACCAGCGCTTGGTCTTGATGTTGTGCACGTGGGCGTGCTGGCCGGCCTGGATCGGCGCGACCACGCGGCCGATGTCCACGCCGTACTTGTAGACCGTGTCGCCCACGGCCATGTCCTTCATCGCGACCTTGTGGCCGATGGGGATGTCCTGCGAGGCCCGCACATGGATGATCTTGTCCTCGTCCATGATCCAGGCATTTAGCTCCGTTCCGGCGGTCAGGCCTTCCACCACAGCGACCGCCACCGTGTCCTTGGCATCGTGCAATACGGCGTGAATCATCGTCTTCCTCTCCTGGGTGAGCGCCGCGGCGGAGTGCCGCGGACGCTTCGGATCACAACGTCCGGCAAATCTTAGGGCGGGCTTTTTTGCATGTCAACTAAATCATATATATGAATTGTATGACTTGAGCGAGGCCCGCTCGCGCCGCTACACTGGAGGCCCGGATTTATTGCGATGCACCCATGAACACCAGCCTGTCATCGACTGTGCCTTTGGGCAGTCCCTTGTACGAGCAGGTCAAGCAGGCCGTGCTTGCCGCGCTGGCCCAAGGCGAATGGAAGCAGGGCGAGGCGATTCCGCCGGAAAAGAACCTGGCCGAGCGTTTCGGCGTGTCGATCGGCACGCTGCGCAAGGCGATCGACGAACTGGCCGCCGAGAACATCCTGGTGCGCCATCAGGGCCGCGGCACCTATGTGGCGGTGCACACCCGCAACCACCACTTCTTCAAGTTCTTCCGCATCCTGCGCCAGGACGGCCACAAGTCGTACCCGACCACCGAGCTGCTGCGCTTTCGTCGCGTCAAGGCCTCGGCCGAGGCGCGCGACAAGCTGGGGCTGCCGGCCGGCGCCTACGTGTTCGAGTTCCTCAACATGCTGTCGCTGAACGGCGACGTGGTCATGGTCGATGACATCTGCCTGCCGGAATCGCGCTTTCCCGGCATGACCGAGGCGCACCTGCGCGAGCGCGCCAGCACGCTGTATGCGCTGTACCAGGATGTGTTCGGCGTCAACGTCATCGCCACCGACGAACGCCTGCGCACCTGCCTGGCGGACCGCGCCCATGCGCGCTGGCTGGGCGTGGCCGAGGGCGCGGCGCTGCTGGAGATCCGGCGCGTGGCTTATTCGTACAACCGCCAGCCGGTCGAATGGCGCATCTCGCGCGTCAATACCGAACGCTACGAATACCTGGGCCATGAGCCCTGGGAGGCGGGGGCCTGAGGCGCCTGCCGCCCCGCAGCGGGAGGATGCGGCCGGCGGGGAAGGGGGCTGGCATTCCGACGCGGGCCTTCCCGCGATCACGGCGCTGACGGCCGCGGCTGTTCCCGGCCGCTTGCCGTCCCCGCCGCCAGCAGTGCTAGAATTCCTGCCGCACTATCCAATTTTCGGCGCCGATTTGCCTGATCCGCTTGCGGGCGCCTTCCAATAAATCCAGCTAAAGAGGTCCGTATGACCACTCCTGCCCAACATTTGGCCGGTGATTCGGCCAGCGCCGCGCTCGCGACCCTGCCCGCCGCCACTCTCACGCAGTCCGATGCCGCTGATCCCGGTTCCGTCGGACTGGTCGCTCCCGTCTTCCTGCGTTTCGACGAGCCGCTGCCGTTGCTCAGCGGCCAGTCGCTGGCCAGCTACGAGCTGGCGGTCGAGACCTATGGCACGCTCAATGCCACGCGCAGCAATGCGGTGCTGATCTGCCACGCCCTGAACGCCTCGCACCACGTGGCCGGCCAGGCCGCCGACAGCCCCAGCGACGTCGGCTGGTGGGACAACATGGTGGGTCCCGGCAAGCCGGTCGACACCAACGTGTTCTTCGTCATCGGCGTCAACAACCTGGGTTCGTGCTTCGGCTCGACCGGCCCGGCCAGCATCAATCCGGAGACCGGCAAACCCTGGGGCGCCGCCTTTCCGGTGCTGACGGTGGAGGACTGGGTGCAGGCGCAGGCGCGGGTCGCGGACCACTTCGGCATCGAACGCTTCGCCGCCGTGATGGGCGGGTCGCTGGGTGGCATGCAGGCGCTGAGCTGGGCCATCACGCTGCCCGAGCGCGTGGCCCATTGCGTGGTCATCGCCAGCACGCCGCGCCTGTCGGCGCAGAACATCGGCTTTAACGAAGTGGCGCGGCGCGCCATCATCACGGATCCGGATTTCCATGGCGGCGACTATTACGCGCAGGAAACCGTGCCGCGCCGCGGCCTGTCGGTGGCGCGCATGATCGGCCACATCACCTACCTGTCCGACGACGACATGGCCGAGAAATTCGGCCGCGCCCAGCGCGAACCCGCCGCCAACGGCGCCTACCGCTACGGCTACGACGTCGAGTTCGAGGTCGAGTCGTATCTGCGTTACCAGGGCGAGAAGTTCACCCGCTATTTCGACGCCAACACCTACCTGCTGATCACCCGCGCGCTGGATTATTTCGATCCGGCGCGCAAGACCGGCGGCGACCTGGCGCGCGCGCTGGCGCCGGCCAAGGCGGATTTCCTGCTGGTGTCGTTCAGCACCGACTGGCGTTTCCCGCCGGAGCGCTCGCGCGAGATCGTGCGCGCCCTGCTCAAGAACGGCAGCCCGGTCACCTATGCCGAGATCGACGCGCCGCACGGACACGACGCCTTCCTGCTGGACGACGCGCGCTACCATGCCGTGGTGCGCGGCTATTACGAGCGCATCGCCCGCGAGCTGGCGTTGACCGGCGCCACCCAGACCGAAGGACGCTCCGCATGACTCCTGTGACTCCCCGTCCGGCCCTCGTTGCGCTGCGTCCCGACCTGGCGCGCATCGCCAGTTGGATCGAACTCGGCAGCCGGGTGCTGGACCTGGGCTGCGGCGACGGCGCGCTGCTGGCGCACCTGCGCGACCATCGCCAGGTGCGCGGCGCCGGCGTCGAACTGGACGACACCTGCGTCATCGCCTGCGTGCGGCGCGGCGTCGAGGTGATCCAGCAGAACCTGGAAGACGGCCTGGCGCTGTTCGACGACAAGCAATTCGATACCGTGGTGCTGTCGCAGACGCTGCAGTCGATGCATCGCACCGAGCACATCCTGCGCGAAATGGCCCGGGTGGCGCGCCATGGCGTGGTGTCGTTTCCCAACTTCGGCTACTGGCCGCACGGCTGGGCCATCCTGCGCGGGCGCATGCCGGTGACGGGCCAGATGCCGTACCAGTGGTACAACACGCCCAACATCCACCTGTGCACGCTGCGCGATTTCGAGCAGTTGGCCGGCGAGCTGGGCCTGCGCATCCTGGAACGCGCCACCTTCAACGAGGGGCGCGAGATCAAGGCCTTTCCGAGCTGGCGCAGCACGCTGGCGGTGTACCGCTTCGCTTCGCCCTGACATTCTGAAACGCAGGCTGACGGCCCGGGCGCCAGCGCCTAAAATGCCGCAAGCCCGCCGTGCCCGCCCGTGCGCCCGGCCGGGCCGTTTCAGGAGACCGTCATTACCGCTGTATCCAACGTCTACACCAGTCCCCGCGTCGCGCCCCTGCTGGTCCTGGGGTTCGCCAGCGGATTGCCGCTGGCCCTGACCAGCGGCACCCTGCAGGCCTGGGCCACGGTGGCCGGCGTGCCCTTGCAGCAGATCGGTTTCCTGACCCTGGTGGGCACCGCCTACACGCTCAAGTTCCTGTGGGCGCCGCTGGTGGACCGCTATGCGCCGCCGCTGCTGGGCCGGCGCCGCGGCTGGATGCTGGTGACACAGGTGCTGCTGGCGCTGGCGATCATGGTCATGGGCACGCTGTCGCCGTCTTCGGCGCTGCAGACGCTGGCCCTGCTGGCGGTGCTGGTGGCGTTCCTGTCGGCCACCCAGGACATCGCCTTCGACGCCTATTGCACCGACGTGCTGCGCAAGGAAGAGCGCGGCGCCGGCGCCGCCATCAAGGTCATGGGCTACCGGGTGGCGATGATCGTCTCGGGCGGTCTGGCGCTGATCCTGGCCGACCAGTGGATCGGCTGGGGCAATACCTATGTGGTGATGGGCGGCCTGATGCTGCTGTGCGCGCTGGCGACGCTGTGGGCGCCCGAGCCGGAGCACGTGGCCAAGCCGCCGCGCAGCCTAGGCGAGGCCGTGTCGGCGCCCCTGCAGGAATTCTTCACCCGGCGCGGCGCCCTGGCGGTGCTGCTGCTGATCGTGCTGTACAAGCTGGGCGACGCCTTTGCCGGCGCGCTCTCGACCACTTTCCTGATCCGCGGCGCCGGCTACACGCCCACCGAGGTCGGCGCGGTCAACAAGGTCATGGGCATGGCCGCGACCGTGGTCGGCGCGCTGGCCGGCGGACTCATCATGTCGCGCTGGACGCTGTACCGCTCGCTGATGGTGTTCGGCCTGCTGCAGGCGGTGTCCAACCTGGGCTACTGGCTGATCGCGGTCAGCCCCAAGAGCATCTGGCTGATGGGCGCGGCGGTCGGGCTGGAAAACCTGTGCGGCGGCCTGGGCACGGCGGCGTTCGTCGGGCTCCTGATGGCCCTGTGCCGTCAGCGTTTCTCGGCCACGCAGTTCGCGCTGCTGTCGGCCTTGTCGGCCGTGGGCCGGACCTATCTGGCCGGGCCATTGACGCCGCCACTGGTGGAGCACCTGGGCTGGCCCGGGTTCTTCCTGGTGACGGTGGTCATCGCGCTGCCGGGGCTGTTGCTGCTGTATCTGCTGCGCGGCCGCATCGAGGCCATGATGCAGGACGGCGACGCCTGACGCCAGGCCCGCCTGGGCCCGGCGCCAGGGCGGGGGTTACGCCTCTTCGGTCAGGCGCACGATCAGTACGTCGCTCGGCAGGGCTTCCAGCAGGCGCTCGGCAACGCTGCCGATGGCCGTGCGCAGCAGGCCGGTGCGGCCATGGGTGCCCGTGACGACCAGGTCGGAACGGTGGTTGAACGAGTATTCCGACAGCACCGTCTCCGGCTGGCCGCATTCCAGCACCACCTTGGGCGGCGCCACGTTGGCCAGTTCCGGCGTTTCGGCGATGAATTCGCGCGAGCTCTGCTCGGCCGCGTGATAAAAGCTGCGGGTCACCGCATCGTCCGGCACGTTCTTGCCCTGGAACGGCACATCGTAGGCATGGAACAGCGTCAGGTCGGCGTTGGGCACCAGTTGCAGCGCGGCGCGCAGCGCCCGGCGCGAGCCGGCCGAGAAGTCGGTAGCCACCAGCACGTCGCGGTACGGCTTGCGCGGCCGGTTCTTGACCACCAGCACCGGCTGGCGCGCCTGGCGCGCCAGCTTCTCTACCGTGGTGCCCAGCAGCAGACGGCCGAGGGTCTCGTCGCGGGCGATGCCGGCGATGATCAGCGAGCAGCCGAAGCTGTCGGCGGTTTCCATGATGCGCACCAGCGGATCACCCGAGACCACCACGACTTCGGTGGCGACGCCGGCGTTGGCGAGGTCCTCGGCCAGCTCGCGTTCGGCCACCGCCTTGTGGTCGGCGGCCAGGCGGCGCCAGACCGGCGTGGTCAGGCGCGGCGACACGCCGTGACTTTCCATCACGTGCAGCACGACCAGCTTGGTATCGAGTTCCTTGGCCAGTTGCAGCGCGCGATCGAGGGCGCGATCGCCCCGCGCGCTGAGGTCCGTGGCCAGTAGGATGGGGCCAGGTTGTTGCGACATACGTTTCTCCCGATATGGGGCCCGCCGGTGGCTCCCGCTAGCCCGCCGGTGGCCGAAATCGCCCTTGCGGGCACATCCCCATTGTCCCGCCGGGGCATGGACAGGGGCTTGACCGATATCAACGCGCTTCCAGGGTAAGGGAGGATCCGGCGGGGAGCAATCGCCCGGGCCGTGGGCTGTCAATACAATGGGGCCTGCCGCGCCGCGGCTTCGTCCATCGCCCACCTGTTTCATGTTCTACGACCTTTCTCCTGCCCTGCTGCACACCCTGTACCTGGTCGCCATCGTGGCCGAAGCGATGACGGCGGCGCTATCGGCCGGCCGGCGCGACATGGACTGGATGGGCGTCTGCATCATCGCCTGCGTCACCGCGCTGGGCGGAGGCTCGCTGCGCGACGTGCTGCTGGGCCACTATCCGCTGACCTGGGTGGTGCATCCCGAATACCTGTGGATGACGGCGGGCGCGGCCTTGCTGACCGCCCTGATCGCGCCGGTGATGCGGCGTCTGCGCAGCGTGTTCCTGCTGGCGGACGCGCTGGGCCTGGTGGCGTTCACGGTCATCGGCTGCCAGGTGGCGCAACTGATGCAACTGCCGATCACGGTCGTGCTGATCAGCGGCATGATCACCGGCTGCGCCGGCGGGGTATTGCGCGACGTGCTCTGCAACGAGGTGCCGCTGCTGTTCCGCAAGGAACTGTACGCCAGCGTGTCGGTGGTGACCGGCGGGCTCTACCTGGGCGCGCAGGCTCTGGGAATGCCGGCCAACGCGGCAGTGCCCGTGGCGCTGGCGGTCGGTCTGGCGCTGCGCCTGCTGGCCCTGCGCTTCAATTGGCAGATGCCGAAGTTTGTCTATCGGGACGACTGGCACTGAGCGGACCGCGCGCGATTTCCTGCAACAATTTTCCTATTTGTGTTTCAATAAATTTCTAGTATCTTGTCGCTGTCGCAATACTTGCATCACGCAGTACAAGGGGAGCCGATTGGACGTCAAAGCGCCCGCCACGATTCCGTACTTCCTACAGGAACAGATTCGTGAGTTGATAGTGGATGGCACTATCAGGCCCGGGCAGCCGTTGCGGGAACAGGAACTGGAGCAGCGTTTCGGCACCAGCCGCAGTCCCATCCGGGAAGCGCTGCGTCTGCTGGAACTGAGCGGCCTGGTGACGCATGTCCAGCGCAAGGGCTTCCGGGTCACCCTGTATTCCGAAACCCAGATCCGCCACCTCTACAAGTTGCGCGCGGAACTGGAAGCCTATTGCATCCGCCAGGTTGCCGAGATCGACGACATCTCGCCCCTGGTGGCCGAGCTGCGCAGCTATGACGAGGCGATCGCCGCCGCCATGGCCAAGCGCGACGTGCGCGCCTATATCGCCGCGCTGCGCGAGTTCTACCTGGCCGGCGCCCGTTTCACCGGCAATGCGCCGCTGGCGGACGTGCTGACCAAGCTGTACGAGCAGGTCGAGCCGCTGCGCTACCTGCTGGCCCGGCAGACGATGGCGTCGAACAACCTGCAGACCTACACCCAGGGCATCACGCAGGCGCTGGACAAGCGCGATTTCGACCGCGCCGCCGAGCTGACGCGCAACTACGTGATCGATGTGCTGCCAGGCATCCTGCGGGCCTACCACGAGGCCTCGCAGCAGGATGCGGAAGAGTCGGCGCTGCGCTTCGGGCGCGGCTAGGGCGGCTTAGCCGCGCGCCGGCGTGCGCACGGCGATGCCGGCCCGTTCCAGCGCTTCGCGGATGGCGCGGGCGAACACCAGCGCATTGGGCTGGTCGCCGTGGATACAGAGCGTGTCGGCCTGCACGGGCACGTCCTTGCCGTCGACCGAACGCACCTTGCCTTCCCGGACCATGCGCACCACTTGCGCGACCGCCTGGTCGACATCCTCGATCATGGCGCCGGCGCGGGTACGCGGCGTGAGCGAGCCGTCGTCCTGGTAGGAACGGTCGGCGAAGACCTCGTTGGCCGCCGCCAACCCGATGGCGCGCGCGGCGTCGACCAGCTTGCTACCGGCCAGCCCGTACAGGAGCAGCGAGGCGTCGACGTCCTTGACCGCCTGGCAGATGGCGCGCGCCAGGCCCTCGTCCTTGGCGGCCATGTTGTAGAGCGCGCCATGCGCCTTGACGTGGTGCAGCCGCGCGCCTTGCGAGGCGGCCACGCCGGCCAGCGCGCCGATCTGGTAGACCGTGATGTCGTAGGCCTCGTCCGGCGTGATCGGAATCGCGCGGCGGCCGAAGCCGACCAGGTCGTGCAGGCTGGGGTGCGCGCCCAGCGCCACGCCCTGCTTGAGGGCGGCGGCCACGGTCTTGCGCATGGTGGCGGGATCGCCGCCATGAAAGCCGCAGGCAATGTTGGCCGAGCTGACGAAGGCCAGCACCGCGGCGTCGTTGCCCATGCTCCAGGCGCCATAGCTTTCGCCCATGTCGCAGTTCAGGTCGATGCTTGTGCTCATGATGAGGTTCCTGTGGAGGTTCGGGCTGTTATTCGGGGGGGGCGCGTGCGAGCTGGCCTCACGGGTGGCCAGGTCCCAGCAGCGCGCGCAGCGGCGCCAGCGCGTCCAGCAACTGGGCGAAGGCGCGTTCGCGCTCGCCGTCCAGGCGTTGCGCCTCGTCGAGTTCGATCATGGCGAACCGCAGCGCGCGTCCCGGCGCATACTGCGCCAGCAAGGGCAGGTCGACGGTGGCGATCTGCGCGATCTTGGGGTAGCCCCCGGTGGTCTGACGGTCGGCCATGAGAATGATGGCCTCGCCGCCAGAGGGCACCTGCACGGTGCCGAAACTGGCGGCCTCCGACAGCATCTGGCGCGGCTGGCTCATGGACAGCGCCGGGCCCTGCAGGCGGTAGCCCATGCGGTCGGACTGCGGGCTGATGCGGAATTCCGCGCCGCCGAAGGCATGGCGGGAGGTTTCGGAGAATTCCTGCCACTGCATGCCGGGCAGGAAGCGGATGGTGTCGCGTTGCTTGTTGCCGAGCGCGCCTGGCAGGTAGATGCGCAGGTCCCACAGGGCCTTTTGCAACGCATCGAGGTCGCGGCCGGCAAGCGTGTGGCGCAGGCCGACCTGGTCGCCCTTGGCCAGCGCGCGGCCTTCGAAGCCGCCGAAGCCGCTGCGCAGATAGGTGGTTTCGCTGCCCATCACCGGCGCCAGCGCAAAGCCGCCGTGCACCGCCAGATAGGCGCGCACGCCGTTGGCTGGCCGCGCGCCAAAGGCCAGCGTGTCGCCGGCGCGGGCGACCAGCGGCCGGTGCTGGGGGATGTCCTGACCGTTGAGCGTGGCGCCCAGGTCGGCGCCCGCCAGCGCGAAGCAGGCCGGCGCGTCGAAGCGCAGCGTCGGGCCGGTCAGGGTCATTTCCAGCGTGGCGGGATCGCCGGTGTTGCCGGCGAGCGCGTTGGCCAGGCGATGGGCGCGTTCGTCCATGGCGCCGGCGGCCGGGATGCCCTGGTGCTGGTAGCCCTCGCGGCCGCGGTTCTGGAAGCTGGACAGCATGCCCGGCTTGATGACGGTGAGGCTCACGGCCGGCCCTCCCGCAGGCGTTCGAATTCATCGGGGGTGATGGGCACGAAGCGCACCGAGTCGCCCGGTTGCAAATAGGCGGCGGGGGCGCGCGCGGGGTCGAACATGGTCAGCGGGGTGGCGCCAATGATGTGCCAGCCGCCGGGCAGGCGGTTGGGGTAGATCACGGTCTGGCGGTTGGCGATGGCCACCGCGCCGGGCGGCACGGCGGTGCGCGGCGAGGCGCGCCGCGGCAGGTTCAGTTTTTCGTCGTGCACGCCCAGGTAGGCGTGGCCGGGCGCGAAGCCCAGCATGAACACCATGCTGCGCGGCCCGCTGTGCAGCGCGATGACGTCGTCGGGGGTCAGGCCGGCGGCGCGGGCGACGTCGTCGAGGTCGGGCCCGTGCTCGCCGCCGTAGCAGACCGGCACGTCGACCTCGCGGCCGGCGGCGGCGTCGGCCTGGATGCCGTCGCCCAGCAGCGCCTCGATGCGCGCGGCCAGGTCGGCGTAGGTGGGACCGTTGCCCAGGCCGTCGGGCCGGTAATGCACCGCCACCGCCACGAACGATGGCACCACGTCGGTCACGCCCGGCAGGCCGGCGTCGCGCAGCTTGCGCGCCGCCGCCAGGCAGGTGCGGCCGATGGCGGCGTCGATCTGGTCACCGAAAGAGACGATCAGGCAGCGGTCGCCCTGGGGCTGGATGCGCCAGGCGGTTTCGGCCGGAGAAGAAGTGTCTGATGTAGCGTTCAACGGCACGAAACCTGTAGAGACGGATTACTTGGCGAACAACGAATCCAGGTTCTTGAACGCCTTGAATTCCAGCGCGTTGCCCGACGGGTCCAGGAAGAACATGGTGGCCTGTTCGCCGACTTCGCCCTTGAAGCGGATGTAGGGCTCGATGACGAACTCGGTGCCGGCATCGGTCAGGCGCTTGGCCATGGCTTCCCATTGTTCCATGGAAAGCACCGCGCCGAAATGGCGCACGGGCACATTGTGCGAATCGACCGCGCTGGTGGCTTTGTGGCCGCACTCGCTGGGGGCCAGGTGGGCGACGATCTGGTGGCCGTAGAAGTTGAAGTCGATCCAGTCGGGCGAGCTGCGGCCCTCCGGACAGCCCAGCTTTTCGCCATAGAAGGCGCGGGCTTCGGCCAGGTCGCGGACCGGGAAGGCCAGGTGGAACGGCGGCAGGTTGGTTTGAGCGGTCATGAAAAGCTCCGGATAAGGCGGAAAAGGTAATTCAGAATGCGGACCGTCACCATCGGGGCGTGTCCGGAGTCGATAGTTTATGAATTGTTTTTTTGATTGAAAAACGATATTTTTTGTGTCTTAGCATCGAAAATATTGATCGTGATCAAAGAATTCAAGACCTTCATTGCCGTGGCGCGCGACGGCACCTTCACCGGGGCGAGCGCTCAGTTGGGCCTGACCCAGTCCGCGGTCAGCGCCCAGATCAAGCGCCTGGAGGACTACCTGGGCGTGGCGCTGTTCGACCGCAGAGCGCGCGCCGCCGTGCTGAACGACCATGGCCGCGAGATGCTGCCGCAGGCCGAGGAACTGGTGGCCATGGCCGAGCGCATGGCATCTTCGGCCGGGGCCGGCCATGTCAGCGGCTCGCTGCGCATCGGCGCCATCGCGTCGGTGCAGCAGGACCTGCTGGTGCGGGCGCTGGGCGAGTTCCGCGCCGGCTATCCCGACGTGCGGGTGCGCATCGTGCCGGGGGTGTCGCTGTCGCTGCTGGGGCAGGTGGACGCCGGCGAGGTCGACATGGCGCTGCTGATCCGGCCGCCGTTCGCGCTGCCGCCGGAATTGGGCTGGCAGCCGTTGCTGCGCGAGGAAGTGGTGCTGGCGATGCCGGCCGCGATGGCGTTGGCGCCGTGGCGCGAGGTGTTGGCGGCGCAGCCCTTCATCCGCTACGACCGCGCGTCGTTCGGCGGGCGCGTGGTGGACCTGTTCCTGAAGAAGCAGCGCATCACGGTGCACGAGGCCGTGGAGCTGGACGAGATCGAGGCCATCGCCAACATGGTGCGCCACGGACTGGGCGTGGCGCTGCTGCCGCGCTTGCGCGGCCTGGATACGGATGGCCTGCGGCTGGTGTCGCTGGGCGATGCGGCGTTTCATCGCGAGATCGGCCTCATCGGGCGGTTGCCGTTCGACGCCGGCAGCGTCCGCGGCAAGATGGCGGAATGCCTGGCGCGGGCGGCGGGGGCCACGTTGGCGCCCTGAGCCAGTCAGGGCGGTACAGTGTCGGGAACGCGATCGGCATTCGCGCCAGGACCGCCACCCACGCAGGACACCATGGCATCGACCTCACTGGAAAAACAGCTGCAATTCCTCCGCGAAATCGACCGGCTCAAGACCGTCGTCCGGCAATCGCCGCTGCTGGACCGCAGCCGCAAGGAGAATTCCGCCGAGCACTCCTGGCACCTGGCGCTGTACGCGCTGGTGCTGAGCGAATACGCCAGCGGTCCGGTGGATACCCAGCGGGTCATGCGGATGCTGCTGCTGCACGACGTGGTCGAGATCGACGTCGGCGACCATCCGATCCATGGCGGTTCGTCGGCGGCGTGGCAGGCCGAGCAGGAGGACAAGGCGGCCGAACGGCTGTTCGGCTTGCTGCCTCCGCCGCAGGGCGAAGAGTTCCTGGCGCTGTGGCGCGAATTCGAGCAGGCCGAGAGCGAGGACGCGCGCTTCGCCAAGGCGCTGGACCGCTTCCAGCCGCTGCTGATCAACGTGTTCACGGGCGGCGGCACCTGGACCGAGAACGGCGTGTCGCGCGAGCAGGTGCTGGCCCGCTACGGTCCGGTGATCCAGCGCGGCGCCCCGCAATTGTGGGACGTCTGTGAACGATGGGTGGCGGCGCATTTCGCGGACCGGCCGTAAGGCGGCGGGGACGCGTCGTCGTCCCGGGGGCAAACTTCGGCGTGATTGCGCGCCGGTGCCGTCGGCGCCTCGCCTGCATGAAAAAGGCCCGCGCGAGCGGGCCTGTTTTTGTCCAGAGCGCCTTTTACAGCCGGTCGCAACGTACCGTGATCGGGTGATCGCGCAGCGTCGTCATGACCAGGTCGTCGACCTGGCCTTCGACGTCGGTGATCACGTAGCCGATCTGGCCCTTGGTCTGCAGCGTCTGGCTGACGATGTTCAGGCCGTGCTGCGCCATCAGGTTGTCCAGCGTGCCGAGCGCGCCGGGGGCGTTGCGGTGCACGTGCAGGATGCGGGTGGCGCCGGCCGGCTCCAGGTAGGGCAGCTCGGGGAAGTTGACCGCGCCCTTGGTGGTGCCGGCCTGCAGGAAGCGCACCAGCTTCTCGGCCACTTCGCGGCCGATGTTCTCTTGCGATTCCTGCGTGCTGCCGCCGATGTGCGGAGTCAGGATGACGTTGGGCAGGCCGATCAGCGGGCTGGCCAGGGGTTCGTCGGCGCCCTTGGGTTCGGTGGGGAACACATCGAGGGCGGCGCCCGCCAGGTGGCCGGACTTGAGCGCGGCGTGCAGGGCGTCGATGTCGACCACGGTGCCGCGCGAGGCGTTGATGAGGATGGCGCCGCGGCGCATGCGCGCGATGGTCTCCGCATTCATGATGTTTTCGGTCGACTTGCCGCCGGGCACGTGCAGGGTGACCACGTCGGCCTGTTCCAGCAGGTCGTTGAGCGAGCCGGCCGGACGCGCGTTGCCCAGCGGCAGCTTGGCTTCGACGTCGTGGTAGATGACGCGCATGCCGAGGCTTTCGGCCAGCGTGCTGATCTGCGAGCCGATGTTGCCGTAGCCGACGATGCCGAGCGTCTTGCCGCGGGTCTCGAAGGCGCCGGCGGCGCTCTTGTCCCAGTGGCCGAGATGGACGCGGGCGTTCTTCTCGGGAATGCGGCGCAACAGCAGGATGGCTTCGCCCAGCACCAGCTCGGCGACCGAGCGGGTGTTGGAGAACGGCGCGTTGAACACCGGGATGCCTCGCTGCATGGCGGTGTCGAGGTCGACCTGGTTGGTGCCGATGCAGAAGCAGCCGACCACGCGCAGGTCGGGGCTGCCGGACAGCAGGGCGGCATCCAGGTGGGTACGAGAACGGATGCCCGCGACGTGGGCGCCGCGCAGGGCGTCCTGCAACTGCGCCGGCGGCAGGGCCGCGGCATGCGTGACGATGTCGGTGTAGCCGGCGGCTTCGAAGACGGCGCGGGCGCTCGGGTGGATGTTCTCGAACAGGACGATGTGTGCCATGACTGCCAGGGGTCGGGTGAAGAATGCGTTTTATTTATTGTGGCGCATTTTTGCTGCGGTGCAAGAGGTACCCATTGCCCGGGTGGGGATGAATTGTTTCAGGCGGGTGGCCGGGGCTTGCCCTGGCCCGGTGCTTCAACGATACGCCTGGAACACCTTGGCGCCGCCGCGCTTGTCCACCAGCAGGACATCATGCGGGGTCTTGCGGCCGCCGTATTCGGGGCCGTCCATGCCGGGTGAACCCAGCGGCATGCCGGGGGCGGCCAGGCCGGCGGCATCGGGCTTTTCGAGCAGCAGGCGGCGCACGTCGCTGGCCGGCACGTGGCCCTCGATGGCATAGCCGTCCACCACGGCCGTGTGGCAGGAGCCATAGTCGGCCATGCCGGCGTTGCGGCGCACCGCGCCGGTGTCCTGCACGTCGTGGGTGGTGACCTCGAAGCCGTTGTCGCGCATGTGCTTGACCCAGTCTTCACAGCAGCCGCAGGTGGGGGTCTTCCAGACCTGCACCTTGGGCGCGGACTGGGCCTGCGCGAGGAGCGGCGCGTACAGGGGCAGGGATAGCGCGGCCGCCAGCAGCAGGCGACGGGCGGGGATGAGAGGTGTTTTCATGGGTCTCCGCGAGAAAGATCAGAACCAGAAGCTCACGCCGGCCAGCACGGCGGCCTGCGAGCGACCTTGGCCGGCGGCGGACGCATAGTCCGCGGTGCGGCCGAACTTACGTTCAAAGGATACCCCGACGTAGGGCGCGAACTGGCGCGTGACCTCGTAGCGCAGCCGCAGCGACAGCGAACCGCTGGACAGGCCCGAGCCGATGCCGCGCTCGGGGTCGTTGCGGCCGTAGGCGCTGGCCTCGATTTCGGGCGTGAAAATCAGACGTTGGGTAAGCAGCAGGTCATACTCGGCCTTCATGCCCAGCGCGGTGCGGCCGGACGGCCCGGCGTAGGCGGTGGTCTCGAACTCGATGTTGTAGGGCATCACGCCCTCGATCCCGAGCGCGGCCCAGTTGCGCTTGGGGCCGGTGCCGAAGTCGCGCCGCGCGCCCAGTTGCAGGTCCCAGAACGGCGAGATGGCGTGGCTCCAGAAGGCTTCGACCTTGGCTTCGGAGCCGCCGCCGCTTTCGCGCGCGCCTTCGCTCTTGATCACCAGCCGGTCGGTGGCGGTGCCCCACCAGAAGCGGCCATCCCATTCCAGCGCGTTCTGGCCGTCGCGGTTGCGCGACCAGCCGAACTTGTCGAACAGCAGCCGCGATGAAGCGTCCTTGTCCATCATGTGCGGATGGATGCCGTAGCTGTCGTAGCCGCGCGGACCGGCGCCGTCGCTGGACGGCAGGCTGCCGACCGGCGGGGCGGCGGCGGGCGCGCCGTGGTCCATGCCGGGCATGGCGGAATGATCCATGGCGGGCGGCATCGCGGGCTGTGGCTTGGCGCCGTCGTGATTCATGCCTGGCATGGAGGAATGGTCCATGCCGGGTGGCATCGCGGGCTGGGGCGTGGCGCCGCCGTGGTTCATGTCCGGCATCGAGCCATGATCCATGCCGGCGTGGTCGCCCGTGGCCTGGCCGAGGGCCGGCTGGCTGGCCAGGGCCGCCAGCAGGGCGATGGCCAGCACGGCATGGCGGAACGGGGGAAGGGAAGTGCGCATAGTCCGGTTTCTCATCGCCTACTCCACCACGACCGCCCTGAACATGCCGGCCTCCATGTGGTACAGCAGGTGGCAGTGGTAGGCCCAGTTGCCGCGCGCATCGGCGCTGACGCGGTAGCTCAGGCGCTGCGCGGGGTTGAGCGACAGGGTGTGCTTGCGCACCTGGAAGGCGCCGTCGGGCGATTCCAGGTCGCTCCACAGGCCGTGCAGGTGGATGGGGTGGGTCATCATGGTGTCGTTGACCAGCACGAAGCGCACGCGCTCGCCATGGCGCAGCACGATGGGCCTGGCGTCGGAGAACGTCACGCCGTTGAACGACCACATGTAGCGTTCCATGTTGCCGGTCAGGTGCAGCTCGATCTCGCGGGTCGGCGCGCGGTTGTCGTCGGGTTCGCGGATCGAGCGCAGGTCGGCGTAGGTCAGCACGCGGCGGCCGTTGTCGCGCAGGCCGATGCCGGGGTCGTCCAGGCGGGTGGAGACCACGTCGGGCAGCATCGAATTGCCCGGGCCGCGTTCCTCGGGATAGGGGTGCCTGACCTCGACGATGCCGCCCTGGTCCGCGCCGCCGCCGTGGGAGCTGCCGTGGTCCATGCCGGGCATGGCGCCATGGTTCATGCCGGCCATCGCGCCGGCGGTCGCCTTCGGCGCGGCGCCATGGTCCATGCCGCCCATGTCGTGCTTCATGCCCATGTCCATCATGCCGAGCAACTGCACGCGATCGACGGCCGGCACCTCGGCCTGCATGCCGGGGCGCGGCGCCAGGGTGGCGCGGGCGTAGCCGGAACGGTCCATGGCCTGCGAGAAGATGGTGTAGGCGCGGTCCTCGGCGGGCTCGACGATCACGTCGTAGGTCTCGGCCACGGCGATGCGGAATTCCTCCACGTCGACCGGCCGCACGTCCTGGCCGTCGGCCGCCACCACCGTCATCTTCAGGCCGGGGATGCGCACGTCGAAGTACGTCATGGCCGAGCCGTTGATGAAGCGCAGCCGCACGCGCTCACCCGGCTTGAACAGGCCGGTCCAGTTGCCGGCGGGCGTCGCGCCGTTGGTCAGGAAGGTGTACGTGGCGCCGGAGACGTCCGCCAGGTCGGACGGGTTCATGCGCATCTGTTCCCACATCAGGCGCTCGGACAGCGCCGCCCGCCACCCCTTCTCGCCGGCCTCGCGGATCAGGCTCTCGACGCTGGGCTGGTTGCGGTTGTAGTAGTCGGGCATGGCCTTGAGCTTGTCGAACACCCGCATCGGGTCTTCGTCCGTCCAGTCCGACAGCAGCACGGTGTAGTCGCGGTCCGCGGCGATGGGGTCGCGCCGCTTCGGGTCGATGACGATGGCGCCATACAGGCCGGTCTGCTCCTGGAAACCCGAATGGCTGTGATACCAGTAGGTGCCGCTCTGGCGCACGTCGAAGCGGTAGGTGAAGGTCTGGCCCGGATCGATGCCCGGGAAGCTCAGGCCCGGCACGCCGTCCATTTCCGTGGGCAGCAGGATGCCGTGCCAGTGGATCGAGGTCTGTTCGCGCAGGCGGTTGGTGACGTGCAGCGTGACCGTGTCGCCCTCGCGCCAGCGCAGCAGCGGGGCCGGCACCTGGCCATTGACGGTGGTGGCGATGCGGGCCGCGCCGGTGAAGTTCACCGGGGTCTCGCCGATCTCCAGGTGGAATTCGGTGCCGCGCAGTTCGGCGGGCAAAGCGGGGGCCGCGTGCCGGCTCGCGGCGGCGGCGCGCCAGCCGCCCAGCGCCGCGAGCGCGCCACCGGCGGCCAGCCCCTGCACGAAGCGGCGGCGGGCGGGAATGGGGAGGACTTTCATGACGGATCCGCGGCGGAATTACTGGACTGACACCGCGCCCTTCATGCCGGCGGCGTAGTGGCCGGGCTCCAGGCAGCCGAAGGACACGGTGCCGGCGCGGTCGAACTTCCAGACGATCTGGCCGCTCTTGCCGCCGTCCAGCGACACGGCGTTGGCCTCTTCGTGGCGCATGCCGGGGTCCTTCATCATCATGGCGTAGTGGGCCTGCAGGTCGGCGTCGCTGCCCAGCACCATCTCGTGCCGGATGCGGCCCGAGTTGCGCACGTTGAAGCGCACGGTCTCGCCGGCCTTGACCTGTACCTGCGCGGGCGTGAAGCGCATGGCGTCGGTCATGTCGATGTCGATGCTGCGGGTGACGCGGGCGGCGTCGCCGGGCGTGCCGATGGGGGCGGAGGCCGCCGGCATGGCGTGGCCGGCGTGTTCGCCATGGGCGCCGGCCGCGAAGGCGGTGCCGGTGCCCAGCAGGGCGGCCAGGACGGTGATCTGGGTGATGCGGAGCAAAGTGCCGTTCATGCTGTTCCCTTGATGGGGGTTGACCATGAGAGGCACTTTAGGAAAACCGGGGTGACCCGGTTCTGTCGCGAAGATTACTTCTTTGTAATGTTGGCGCCGGCGGTCGTGGGCGCGGGCCCGCGCAGGGTGATGCCGACCACCGTGCCCTCGGGGCCGGAGGCCGCATCGACCTCGCCGCCGTGCATGCGGGCGATGGCGCGCACGATCGCCAGCCCCAGGCCGTGGCCCTCGCTGCGCGGCGCGCGCGCCTGGCCCGAGCGGAAGAAGCGGTCGAAGATGCGCGGCAGGTCGGCCTCGGGGATCGGCGCGCCGGGGTTGCGCACCTCGACCCGCGCGCCGGCCGGCCGCGGCTGGCAGGCCAGCACGATCTCGCCGCCGCGCGGCGTGGCCTTGATGGCGTTGGAGATCAGGTTGGCCAGCGCGCGGCGCACCAGCCCGGGATTGGCGGCGACGACGGCGTCGCCGTCGCAACGCAACGTGACGCCCCTGTCTTCCAGCGCCGCCTCGTAGAAGTCGGCGACGCGCCGGGCCTCGGCGGCCAGCGACACCGGCGCCAGGTCGGCGGCGCGTTCGCCGCGGTCGGCGCGCGCCAGGAACAGCATGTCATTGACCAGCGTCTTCAGGTCTTCCAGCGTCTCCAGGTTCGATTCCAGCGCATCGCGCAGCTCGGCCGCGTCGCGGCCGCTGGACAGGGTTACCTGGGTGCCGTTGATCAGCGTGGCCAGCGGCGTGCGCAGCTCGTGCGCGACGTCGGCGTTGAAGCCTTCCATCTGCTGGTAGGCGGCCTGCAGGCGCTCCAGCGTGCGGTTGAACGACAGCACCAGCTCGTGCAGCTCGCGGTCGGTGTCGCGCAGCGGCAGGCGCACGGCCAGGTTGTCGGGCTGGATGCGGGCGGCCTGTTCCGACAGCCGCCGGGTGGGCGCCATGCTGCGGCGCACGGCCCAGGCCGCCAGGACCACCGTGGCGCCGACCCACAGCGCGCAGATCAACGCCAGCGCCGTGCCGTAGGCGTACAGGAATTGCGAGCTGGTGCGGGTGCTGACCGCCACCGTCAGGTGCGCGCCCGGCAGGATGCGGTCGTCGACCGCGACGCGCAGGCCGCGCATGCGGCTGCCGTCGGCCAGTTGCAGCAGCACCTGCCGGCCGGGCAGCGTCTGCAGCGTCTCGGGCGCATCGCCGCCGTAGACCGGATGGCCTTGCGCATCGACGATCCAGATGCCTAGCTGGCTCTGGCCGGTGCGCATGTCGTCGAACGTGGCGGCCAGGTCGTGCAGGCCGCGCGCGTTGTTCTGCATGTCGATCAGGTGGTTGATGAGCTCCAGCTTGCCGCTGACCTCGGTGATCTCCTGGCGTTCGACCTCGCGCTTGAGGGCCCAGAACAGGGTGGCGCCGGCCAGGCTGGAGACCAGCAGGGCGATGGCGCCCAGCAGCAGGGTCAGGCGCGCCTGCATCGAGCGCACGCGCGGCGCTTTCATTCGCGCGCCGGCTCCGGCCGCGATTCGAGCACGTAGCCCATGCCGCGCACGGTGTGCAGCAGCTTGGCCTCGAACGGGTCGTCCAGCTTGCTGCGCAGGCGCCGCACGGCCACGTCGATGACGTTGGTGTCGCTGTCGAAGTTCATGTCCCAGACCTGTTCGGCCAGCGTGGTGCGCGACAGCACCTGGCCCTGGCGCCGCAGCAGCAGGGCCAGCAGGTTGAATTCCTTGGCGGTCAGGTCCAGGCGCCGGCCGCCGCGCGCGGCCTTGCGGCGCGCCAGGTCCAGTTCCAGGTCGGCCAGGCGGAACACGGTGGGCTCCTGCGAACGGCCGCGCCGCAGCAGGGCCTGCACGCGCGCCAGCAACTCGGAGAAGGCGAAAGGCTTGACCAGGTAGTCGTCGGCGCCGCCTTCGAGTCCGCGCACGCGGTCCTCGACGGCGTCGCGCGCGGTCAGCATCAGGATCGGCGTGTCCTTGTTGGCGCGCACCGCGGCCAGGATGCCGAAGCCGTCCACGCCGGGCAGCATCACGTCCAGCACGATCAGGTCGTGGGCGCCTTCCAGCGCCAGGTGCAGGCCGTTGACGCCGTCGCGCGCCAGGTCGACGACGTGGCTTTGCTCCGACAACCCTTTCTTGAGGTAATCGGCCAGCTTGGGTTCGTCTTCGATGACCAGGATGCGCATGGCGGGAAATTTACCATCCGCGCCGCGATTGCGGCGCGGATCCTGCCCGCTGCGCGCGTTGCGCGTGTAGCGTTCAGGCGGACGGATCGACGGCGATGCGGTCTGGCGGGAAGCGCAGCGCGAACACGCTGCCCTTGCCGGGTTCGCTGGTGATGAGCAGTTCCGCGTCGTGGCGCATGGCGATGTGCTTGGTGATCGCCAGCCCCAGCCCGGTGCCGCCGACGGCGCGCGAGCGGCCGCGGTCGACGCGGTAGAAGCGTTCGGTCAGGCGCGGGATATGGCGGGCGGGAATGCCGATGCCGGTGTCCTGCACGCTGTAGCGGCCGCTGCCATCGGCCTCGCGTTCCCAGCGCACGGTGATGGTGCCGCCGTCGGGCGTGTAGCGCACGGCGTTGGTCAACAGGTTCGACAGCGCCGAGGTCAGCTCGGTCTCGGCGCCCAGCACGTCGAGCGTTTCGTCGATGTGCCATTCGATGACATGGCGCCCGCCGGACAGGGCCTCGATCTGCTGGCGCGCCTTCTGCAGCAGCGCGCCCATGTTGACCGCGCGCGGGTCGCTGCCCGGCGACGATTCCAGCGTCGACAGCGTCAGCAGATCCTCGACGATGGCCTGCATGCGCTGGGCCTGCTCGTGCATCATATCCAGGTACTGCGCGCGCTGCTCGGGCGGCAGGGCGTCGGCGGGCATGTCGCGCAGCGTTTCCAGGAAGCCGGCCAGCACCGTCAGCGGCGTGCGCAGTTCGTGCGAGACGTTGGCGACGAAGTCGCGGCGCGTGGTTTCCAGGCGCTCGATCTGGGTGACGTCGCGGGTGATGAGCAGGCGCTGGTTGCTGGCGTAGGCCGTCAGTTGCATCATCATCAGCCGTTCCTGGCCGTTCTGGCCCAGGCGCACCAGGATCGGGTCGGGCCACGAGGAACGGTGGGCGTACTCGACGAATTCCGGCGCGCGCAGCAGGTTCAGCAGGTTGTGGCCGCGGTCGGCCGGCAGGCGCAGGCCCAGGTGCTGGCGCGCCATGCGGTTGCACCAGTCGATCTGGAAGTCTTCATTGAGCGTGACCGCGCCGTCGGGCAGGGCCTGGGCGGCCGCCAGCATGCCCTGCATGGTGTCGCGTGTCTCGGCCAGCTCGCGGGCGCGGGCCCGGGTGTAGCGGTAGAGGGGGGCGAGGATATCGTCCCAGGGGCCGACCGAGGCGGGCGGCGAGGTGTCGGGATGCCTGGCCCAGTGCGACACCAGGTGCAGGCGCCAACTTCGCCACAGCAGCATGGTGGCCAGCGCGGCGCTGAACAGCACCCAACCGGCCGGATCTCCAATGAGCCATTGCGCCAATAGCGCGATCGCCGCCCACAGGGCGACCAGGATAAGGGTGCGCAGCCAGATCATCGTGCGGGAGTTTTACCGCGCCGGGACCTGTGCCGTAAACCGGTAGCCGCTGCCGCGCACCGTTTCCACATGGGCGTCGTGGCCGCTGGGCTCCAGCGCCTTGCGCAGCCGGCGGATATGCACGTCGACGGTGCGTTCCTCGACGAAGACATGATCGCCCCAGACCTGGTCCAGCAGTTGCGAGCGCGAGAACACGCGTTCCGGGTGGGTCATGAAGAAGTGCAGCAGGCGGAATTCGGTGGGGCCGATCTGCAGCGACAGGCTGTTGCCCGACAGGCGGTGCGTGACGGGGTCCAGCTTGAGGCCGCCCACGTCGATCACGTCGTCGGTCAGTTGCGGCGCGCGGCGGCGCAGCACGGCCTTGATGCGGGCCATCAGCTCCTTGGGCGAGAAGGGCTTGGTGATGTAGTCGTCGGCGCCGGCTTCGAGGCCGTCGACCTTGTCCTGCTCGGAACCCTTGGCGGTCAGCATGATGACCGGCACGGCGCGGGTGCGCTCGTCGTTGCGCAGCTTGCGCGCCATGGCCAGGCCGGAGGTGCCGGGCAGCATCCAGTCCAGCAGGATCAGGTCGGGCAGCTCGGCGCGGATCAGCGTCTGGGCCTGGTCGGCGTCGAAGGCGCGCAGCACTTTGTGGCCGGCGAAGGACAGGTTGACGGCGATCAGTTCCTGGATTGCGGGTTCGTCTTCGACGACGAGGATGGTGCTGGACATGGCGGATAGGGCACGCTTCGGAGCGCCGGCGCGGCGCGAACATTGCGATAGTATGGCCGCAATATTTCAGGTATGTGACCGCACGGTGCCTTGCGCCGCCCGCGGGCGGCATCCGGCGGGCCCCGATAGGCTACCATTGGACGATATATCGGGAATTCACCATGCAAAACCCCTCCGAATCGCAACATTCCGCGGATTCCGCGTCCCAATCGACGCATTTCGGCTTCCAATCGGTGCCGGAAAGCGAAAAAGCCCGCAAAGTCGCCGAAGTCTTCCATTCGGTGGCGCAGCGCTACGACATCATGAACGATTTCATGTCGGCCGGCCTGCACCGCGTCTGGAAGGCCTTCACCATCGGCCGCGCCGCCATCCGCCCCGGCATGAAGGTGCTGGACATCGCCGGCGGCACCGGCGACCTGGCCAAGGCTTTCGCCAAGCGCGCCGGCCCCACCGGCGAGGTCTGGCTGACCGACATCAACGATTCCATGCTGCGGGTCGGCCGCGACCGCCTGGCCGACGCCGGCCTGCTGGTGCCCACGGCCGTCTGTGACGCCGAGCGCCTGCCGTTCCCGACGGGGTATTTCGACCGCGTCAGCGTGGCCTTCGGCCTGCGCAACATGACCCACAAGGACCGCGCGCTGGCCGAGATGACCCGCGTGCTCAAGCCGGGCGGCAAGCTGCTGGTGCTGGAATTCTCCCGCATCGCCAAGCCGCTGGCGCCGGCCTACGACTGGTACTCCTTCAACGTGCTGCCCTGGCTGGGCAAGACCGTGGCCAAGGACGAGGCCAGCTACCGCTACCTGGCGGAATCGATCCGCATGCACCCCGACCAGGAAACCCTGGCGGAGATGCTGCGCACCGCCGGCCTGGAGCGGGTGCAGTACTTCAACCTGACGGCCGGCATCGCCGCCCTGCATGAGGGCGTGCGCCTGGGCTGACCTGCCCTGGGTCCGATACGGCTTTTCTTTGCCCCGGGGGAACTTGTGGGGCGACGGCTTGTCCGTTATTCTTACGTCATTCAGATTATTGTAAGAAAGTCGCGCTGAACGGCCGCACGATCCGTGCGGCTTTCCGCTGCTCGGGGCAGCGGGAAGCGCGGGTACGAGGGAGCAAATCCATGACCAAATTCTGTTTCTCGCGGTTTGTCGCCGCGGCGCTCATCGCCATCTCCGGCGCTGCGCTGGTGACGGCGTCGTTTGACGCCGAAGCCCGCCGCGCCGGCGGCGGCAGCAGCGTCGGCCGCCAATCCTCCAATGTGACCCAGCAGCGCCAGGCGACCACGCCGCCGACCGCCGCCAGCAACACCGCGGGCGCCACCGCGGCCCCGGCGGCCGCCGGCGCCGCCACGGCCGGCGCCGCGGGCGCCGCCGCCAAGAGCGGCGCCTCGCGCTGGCTCGGCCCCATCGCCGGCATCGCCGCCGGCCTGGGCATCGCCGCGCTGCTCTCGAGCATGGGCCTGTCGGGCGCCTTCGCCGAGTTCCTGTCGTCCGCGCTGCTGATCGCCGTGGTCGTGTTCGCCGTGATGTTCATCATCCGCCGCCTGCGCGGCGCGGCGCCGCGTCCGGCCACGCAGGGCGCCTTCGGCGGCGCCAACAACGCGCCTGGCCAGCCGCAGCAGCAGCCCATGTGGCGTGAGGCGCTGAAGCCGGCCGCTCCGACCGCGGCGCCGGTCGCAGCCGCCGCTGCCGCCCCGGCCGCCGTGCTGCCCAAGGCGGGTGACGACAACAACTGGTTCGTGCCCGGCGACTTCGATACGCCCAACTTCCTGAAGCAGGCCAAGGAACAGTTCGTGCGCATCCAGGCCGTGTGGGACAGCGGCAGCACCGACCGCCTGCGCGACTACCTGACCGACGACCTGATCACCGAGCTCAAGCCGCAACTGGCCGAGCGTGGCGCGGCCCCCAACAAGACCGAAGTGGTGCTGTTGAACGCCGAGCTGCTGGGCATCGAAACCGTGTCCGACGGTCACCTGGCCAGCGTGCGTTTCTCGGGCATGCTGCGCGAAACCCCGGGCGCCGAAGCCTTCCGCTTCGAGGAAGTCTGGAACCTGTTCAAGCCCGCCAACGGCGGCTGGCTGCTGGCCGGCATCCAGCAGATCCCGGTGGAATACGCCAGCTGATCCGGCTGGCGCCAATCTCCTGCTATCGCGGCGGCCTCGCGGCCGTCCGCCACAACCGGCCCCTCAGGGCCGGTTTTTCCATGCGCGGGCGCAAACCGCGTCCCGACTGTCCGGAACACACCCCCATCCAACCCGTTACACTCCCGATTTACCCATCAACTTCGTCAGCCCCGTTGCGCGGGGTCGCGGACCGTCATGTTGCCCTTTTCGTTTCTGCCCACTCCTGCACGGCTGGCCGTCGGCGCGCTCAACGCCCTGTTGAAGCGTGAGGACTGGGCGCGCGAACGCCTGGCCCGCCACGCCGGCAAGACCGTGCGCTTCGCGCTGGGCGGCTTCACGCTGGGCCTGACCATCGACAGCGAGGGGCTGGCGGCCCAGGCCGATGCCGCCGTGGTGCCCGATGTGACCCTGACGGTGGCGCCCGAGAAGCTGCCGCTGCCGCGCCTGGGCGCGGGCGGCGCGGCGCCCGATTTCGCCGAAGCCACGCATATTTCCGGCGACGCCGCCCTGGCCCAGGTGGTGGCGGACCTGTCCAAGCAGTTGCGCTGGGACCCGGAAGACAGCCTGGCCCGGCTGGTGGGCGACATTCCCGCGCTGCGCATCGCGGGCGGGCTGCGCGCGGCCGCCGGCGGCGCGCGCGAGGCCGGCCAGCGCATGGCCGAGAACGTGTCCGAGTACCTGGCCGAGGAAAGCGGCATGCTGCTGGGCCGCCCGGCGCTGGAGCAATGGCGCCTGGACCTGGCCGAGCTGAACGCCCGCGCCGACGCCCTGACGCGCTCGGCCGCCGCCCTGCAATCGCGACTGGCCACGGTCGCCGCCAAGCGAGGCGCCTGACCCATGTTTCCCTTGCTTCGCCTGCTTCGTATCATCCTGGTTTCGCTGCGCTACGGTCTGGACGAGCTGGTGCTGTCCAGCCTGAACCATCCGCTGGCCACCTGCCTGCTGCGTGTCATCCGCCTGGGGACCCGGCCACGCCAGCCGCGCGGCCTGCGGCTGCGCCTGGCGCTGGAATCGCTGGGCCCGATCTTCGTGAAGTTCGGCCAGGTGCTGTCCACCCGCCGCGACCTGATTCCCGCCGACATCGCCAACGAGCTGGCGCTGCTGCAGGATCGCGTGCCGCCGTTCCCGTCGGCCCAGGCCGCGGCCTGCATCGAGGCCGCGCTGGGCGCGCCGCCCGAAAAGCTGTTCGCGCAGTTCGAGGTGGACCCGGTGGCGTCGGCCTCCATCGCCCAGGTGCACTTCGCGGTGCTGCACGACGGCCGCGAGGTGGCGGTCAAGGTGCTGCGCCCCGGCATGCTCGGCATCATCGAGAAAGACCTGTCGCTGCTCAAGATCGTGGCCCGCATCATCGAGCGCCTGGGCGCCGATGGCCGCCGGCTCAAGCCGCGCGAAGTCGTGGCCGAGTTCGACAAATACCTGCACGACGAACTCGACCTGGTGCGCGAGGCTTCCAACTGCAGCCAGTTGCGCCGCAACTTCGGCCCGGAATCGGGCCGCGGCGACATGCTGATGGTGCCCGAGGTGATCTGGGAGTACACCGCGTCCACCGTGTTCACCATGCAGCGCATGTACGGCGTGCCGGTGGGCCAGGTCGAGCGCATGCGCGCCGCCGGCATCGACATCCCGACCCTGGCGCGCACCGGCGTCGAGATCTTCTTCACCCAGGTGTTCACCGACGGCTTCTTCCACGCCGACATGCACCCGGGCAACATCTACGTGTCCGACCGGCCCGAGACGCTGGGCAGCTATATCGCCCTGGACTTCGGCATCGTCGGCTCGCTGTCGGAATTCGACAAGAACTACCTGGCGCAGAACTTCCTGGCCTTCTTCCACCGCGACTACCGCCGCGTGGCGCAATTGCACATCGAGTCCGGCTGGGTGCCGCCCGACACGCGCGAGGAAGAACTGGAGGGCGCGGTGCGCGCCGTCTGCGAACCCTATTTTGACCGGCCGTTGTCCGAGATTTCCCTGGGCCAGGTGCTGTTGCGCCTGTTCCAGACCTCGCGCCGGTTCAATGTGGAGATCCAGCCGCAGCTCGTGCTGCTGCAGAAGACGTTGCTGAACGTCGAAGGCCTGGGGCGGCAGCTCGACCCCAACCTGGATCTCTGGAAGACCGCCAAGCCCTATCTGGAACGCTGGATGCGCCAGCGTGTCGGAATCAAGGGCCTGCGGCAGAGCCTGGAAAAAGAAGCCGCGCAGTGGTCGCAGATGCTGCCGGCGCTTCCCAGGCTGGTCCACGACCACCTGAACCGCCCGAACCTCTCGCCGGCGCTGCTGGCCGAGATGGCGCAGTTGCGGCGGGCCCAGGAACAGAACAACCGGCTCGTCGCGGCGCTGGTTGGCGTGCTGGCCCTGGCGATTGGGGTGGCGTTGTGGGCATTGACCCGATAGGCGGCGCGATGGTGTAAGTGCGATCCCCCTGTCATGTTTCATTCATGAAACGGTCATCATAGCTTCGCGGGAGACGGCGAAAAATAGCGCTGGGCAGACTTGTGCAGCGTCACGCCGGCAAGTGCGTGCGCCATTCATCAATTTCTATAGCCCCACAGCGGGACAAAACAAGGGCAGAACATGCTTTATCCTGAACTCTTCAAGACCATGGAAGCGGTGCGCTGGAACATGGCGCACGATATTCCCTGGGGCGACTTCGATCGCAGCAAGCTCTCGGACGAGCAGGCGCACACGATCAAGATGAACGCCATCACCGAATGGGCCGCGTTGCCGGCCACCGAGATGTTCCTGCGCGACAATCGCGGCGACAGCGATTTCTGCGCGTTCATGTCGGTGTGGTTCTTCGAAGAACAGAAGCATTCCCTGGTGCTGATCGAATACCTGCGCCGCTTCCGTCCCGACCTGGTGCCCACCGAGGAAGAGCTGCACAACGTGCGCTTCGAATTCGACGTCGCGCCCGAGCTGGAAACGCTGATGCTGCATTTCTGCGGCGAAGTGCGCCTGAACCACTGGTATCGCCGCGCCGCCGAATGGCATACCGAGCCGGTCATCAAGGCCATCTACAAGACCGTGGCGCAGGACGAGGCCCGCCATGCCGGCGCCTACCTGCAGTACATGCGCCGCGCCCTGCACAACCGCGGCGAGGACACCAGCGTCCAGGCGCGCCTGGCGTTCTCCAAGATCGGCGTGCTGATGGCCTCGGCCGGCCGCACCCAGCAGGCGCTGCACCCGACCAACCTGCACGTCAACAAGGACCTGTTCCCCAACGACACGGTGCAGTCGCGCCTGCCCGAGCCGGGCTGGCTGGAGCATTGGCTGGACAGCCAGATCCGCTTCGACGGCATCTGGGAACAGAAGGTCGCCACCCGCATCCTGCACATCCTGTCCAAGCTGATGGACCGCAGCTTCGAGACGGTCAAGGACCTGAACCGCTATCGCAAGGAAATGACGGCGCTGGTGGTGCCCAAGGAAAAGGAAATCGTGCTGGCCGGCGCCTGACCGGGCGCCGTCGTACAATCGCGGCATGCCAGCCGCCCGTTTCGAATCCAAAGTCCTGTCCCGCGACGACTGCGTCGCGGCCGTTGCCGCCGGCCGCCTGCCGCGGCCGCTGGTGTTCACCAATGGCGTCTTCGACATCCTGCACCGGGGCCACGCCACCTACCTGGACCAGGCCGCCCAACTGGGCGCCACGCTGGTCGTGGCGGTCAACACCGATGAATCGGTGCGCCGCCTGGGCAAGGGCGCCGAGCGCCCGCTGAACCGCATGGAAGACCGCGCCGCGCTGCTGGCGGCGCTGGGTTTTGTCACGGTGGTCACCTCGTTCCACGAGGACACGCCCGAGGCCCTGATCGGCCAGCTCAAGCCGGACCTGATCGTCAAGGGCGGCGACTACGACATGGAAAAGCTGCCCGAGACCGCCCTGGTCAAGACCTGGGGCGGCCGCGCGGTGGCCATTCCGTTCGAGTTCGAGCGCTCCACCACGGCGCTGGTCAAGAAGATCCAGGGCGCCTGAGCCCGGCGCCACACGCTCAGCGCGGTTCGCGCAGCAACCGGTTGATGGCTTCCAGGTCGGACTCGGCCAGGATGCCGCTGGTGGCCTTCAGGCGCAGCCCCGACAGCACCGTGCTGTAGCGCGCCAGCGCCAGGTCGCGCTGGGTGGCGTAGAGCTGCTGCTGGGCGTTGAGCACGTCCAGGTTGATGCGCACGCCCACCTCGTAGCCGGTGCGGTTGGCCTCGACCGCGGCGCGGCTGGACTTCTCGCCGGCTTCCAGCGCCTGGATGCGCGCCAGGCCGCTGGTGACGCCGGTGTAGTACTGGCGCGCGGCCTGCACCGCCTGGCGCCGCGCCGCCTCGAAATCGTGGCGAGCTTTCTGTTCGAGCTGCACCTTTTCCGTGACCTGCGAGGACACCCCGCCGCCCGAATACAAGGGAATCGACAGCACCACGCCGATGGTGCTGTCGATCGGCTTGCCGGGGGTGGCATTGCGCATCACCGCGTCGCTGGCGCTGCCGCTGGTGGCGCGCAGGTTCAGGGTAGGGTAGTGGCCGCTCTTGGCGATCTGGATCTCGCGGCCGGCGATGCGCGTCAGCAACTGGGCGCGCAGCACCTCCAGGCTGGAGGATTCGGCCTGGTTGCTCCAGTCGGCCACGCGGGCCGGCTGCGGCGCGGGCAACTGCACACCCGGCGGCAGTTCGGCCAGCGCGCCGGGGGCCGCGCCGATGATCCTGGCCAGTTCGTCGCGGCGCACGTCCAGGTCGTTCTGCAGGCGCAGTTCCTGCGCCACCACCAGGTCGTAGCGCGCCTGCGCTTCGTAGGTGTCGGTGATGGTGGCGTTGCCCAGCTCGAAGTTGCGCTTGGCCGACTCCAACTGGCCGGCCACGGCGGCTTTCTCCGCCTCGGTCGCGGTCAGGGCGTCCTGGGCGTACAGCACGTTGAAATAGGCGTCGGCCACGCGCAGCAGCAGGTCCTGGTAGGCCTGCTGCAATTGCACCTCGACATCGGCGACGATGAGCTTGGACTGCTCGTAGTTCTGCCAGCGGCCCCAGTCGAACAGCGGCTGGCTCAGCGCCAGGTCCCAGACGCCCCGGCCGCCGCTGTAGGCCATGCTCAGGCCGCGGGTGCTGCGGGTTTCCTGGTAGGCGCCGCCGACCCCGGCCGAGACCTCGGGCAGCAGCAGGGCGCGCGCCTGCGGTTCCTTTTCCAGCCCGGCGCGGTAGTTGGCGCGGGCCGCCGCATAGATGGGGTCATTGCCCAGGGCGGATTGCCACACCTGCAGCAGATTCTGCGCGCACGCGACAGACGGGCCGACACTTGCGGCGGAGGTAAAAACCAGTAAAGCCGTAAGCAGTCGGACGCGCATGATCTGTCAGGGGGAGGGGTGCTGCTCCAGGGAATCCAGGGCGGGGGCCCGTGTGGCGGGCGGGCCGGCGTGGCGGGGCCGCACGGCCCCGCCTGGGAACTCAGAACTTGAACTGCGACACCGTGGCGCCGCGCAGGGGCTTGATGACCGTTTCGAACAGATTGACGGTCTCGAAGCTGGCGGCGGTGGTGCGGGTGATGCGACAGGCCGTCATGATGGGGGCCTGGCCGACGACGACGACCAGGCGGCCGCCCACGCGCAACTGGTACTTGAGCGCGTCGGGCACGACCGGCACGGAACCCGTCACCAGGATCGCGTCGTATTCGGTGGAACCCCAGCCGTTGCGGCCGTCGCCGGTTTCGACCTTGACGTTGGTGACGTTGTTCATCTGCAGGTTCTGCTGCGCGAACGTGACCAGGCGGCTGTCGATCTCGACCGAGGTGACCTGCTGCGCCAGGTAGCCCAGCAGCGCGGCCTGGTAGCCGGAGCCGGTGCCGATTTCCAGCACGCAGTCGGACTTGCTCAGTTGCAGTTCCTGGGCCAGGCGGGCTTCGACCTTGGGGGCGAGCATGGTCTGGCGGGTATTGACCGCGTTGATTTCCAGCGGCAGTTCCAGGTCGGAAAACGCCAGGGCGCGCAGGGCCGGCGGAACGAACTGTTCGCGGCGCACATCGAACAGTGCTTGCAGCACGTTGGCGTCCAGGACGTCCCACGGGCGGATCTGCTGTTCCACCATGTTGAAGCGGGCTTGTTCTACGTCGGGCAGGGTCGAAGCGTTCATGACGGTCAGGAAAAAAGCGGAGGAATCAGCCGACCATTGTACCGATTCGTAGCGTCCTGTGACGCCGGGGAGCGGGCCGCCTGGTTACACGCCCGGAAACGGGCCGGCGGTCGCGGCGCTTTCGGACGCAATCACGGCCAGGCGGGCGGGGGAATCCGGCACGGAGTCCCCCCGCCGGTCTCACCACCAGGCGTGGAAGTGGTGCACCGGGCCATGGCCGGAGCCGACCGACAGGCGCTCGGCGTGGCGGATGGCTTCGGTCAGGTAGGCCTTGGCGCGGCGCGCCGCCTCGGGCACGTCCTCGACCTGGGGCAGCAGGGCGGCCAGGGCGGCCGACAGGGTGCAGCCGGTGCCGTGGGTGTTGGCGGTCTCGATGCGGTGGCCGGGCAGCTCGATCATGCGGTCGCCGTCGTGCAGCAGGTCGATGGTGTCGTTGCCGGGCAGGTGGCCGCCCTTGACCATGACCCAGCGCTGGCCCGAATGCGCCAGCTTGTTGCGCAGGCGTTCGGCCACGCGCCGCATTTCCTTGACCGTTTCCACCGGGCGCTCTTCCAGCAGCACGCCGGCCTCGGGCAGGTTGGGGGTGAGCAGCGTGGCCTGCGGCAGCAGCGCTTCGCGCATGGCGCCGACGGCGTCGCGTTCCAGCAGCAGGTCGCCGCTCTTGGCCACCATGACCGGGTCCAGCACCACGTGCGCCGGGGTCCACTTGGCCAGCTTTTCGGCCACCACCTGGATCACCGGCTGCTGGCCCAGCATGCCGATCTTGACCGCGTCGATGCGCACGTCGGCGAACAGGGTGTCGATCTGCTGGCCGACGAAGGCCGGCGGCACCGGCGAGATGCCGCTGACGCCCTGGGTGTTCTGCGCGGTGAGCGCGGCGATGACGGCGCAGCCATAGGCGCCCAGGGCGCTCATGGCCTTGACGTCGGCCAGGATGCCGGCGCCGCCGGACGGGTCGACGCCGGCGATGGTCAGCGCGTTGGGGATCGGGCGGCCGTTGGCGGCCGGCTGGCGGCTGCTCATTTGGCGGCGCCGGGCGCGGCGGTGATCAGGCCCTCGGTGGGCGAGCTGGGCGCGCCGCTGTAGAGCTTTTTCGGCATGCGGCCGGCCAGGAAGGCCTCGCGGCCGGACTCGACGCCCTTTTTCATGGCGCTGGCCATCAGCACCGGGTCGCGCGCGGCGGCGATGGCGGTGTTCATCAGCACGGCGTCGCAACCCAGTTCCATGGCGATGGCGGCGTCCGAGGCGGTGCCCACGCCGGCGTCCACCACCACCGGCACGCGCGCCTGGTCGATGATCAGGCGCAGGTTCCAGGGATTCAGGATGCCCATGCCGGAGCCGATCAGCGAGGCCAGCGGCATCACGGCCACGGCGCCCATGTCTTCGAGCATGCGGCACTGGATGGGATCGTCGGTGCAATAGACCATCACCTGGAAGCCTTCGTCGACCAGGGTCTTGGTGGCCTTCAGGGTCTCGGGCATGTTGGGGAACAGCGTGTGCGGGTCGCCCAGCACTTCCAGCTTGACCAGGGCGTGGCCGTCCAGCAGTTCGCGCGCCAGGCGCAGCGTGCGCACGGCGTCGTCGGCCGAGTAGCAGCCGGCGGTGTTGGGCAGCAGCGTGAACCTGGACATCGGCACGTAGTCGAGCAGGTTGGGCTCGCCCGGGTTCTGGCCGATGTTGGTGCGGCGGATGGCGACCGTGACGATCTCGGTGCCGCTGGCGTCCAGCGCCGCGCGGGTCTGTTCGAAATCCTTGTACTTGCCGGTGCCGACGAGCAGGCGCGACGAATAGGCGCGGCCGGCGATGGTGAGAGTGTCTTGAGTGGTCATGGCGGTGCTTCAAAGAGCGGGCGCGCGCAGCGGGACCCGCGGGGGCTGGCTGATCATCGGGGATCAACGGGTTGATCACGGTTAGGCGAATCATAAAGCACGGCGCGGCGCGGCTGCGACCAAGGCCACGCTGGCGCGTTCCACAAATCGCGCTTGCCGCGCACGACGGGCGGGCGCGAATGAGCGGGTCGCGGACAGGGGTATGCCGCCGGCCCCGCGCCGGGCGGGGGCTTTCGAGCCGCCGGCCCTAGCGCGCCCGCAGGCCGTCCAGGTCCGCGCACAACTGCTCGGCCGCGTCGATCAGGCGCGGGCCGGGGCGGTACAGCGCGTCGGCGTCGATGCCGTAGACGTGGCCGGCCAGCGCCGCCGGCAGGCCCATGGCGCGCCAGGCCGCCAGGTTGCGGGCGGTGTCCGCGGGCGCGGAGACGCCGGCCAGCACCGCGTCGGGCCGCGCCGCCAACACGCTTTCCAGGCCGACCTGCGGGGCCACGACCGGCGCCTGCTCGAAGACGTTGACGCCGCCGCACAGCCGCAGCGCGTCGCTGACGATGCTGGCGTGGTTCAGGGTGTAGATCGGGTCCAGGCCCGCCTGCACGAAGACGCGCACCGGCGCGCGGCCGGCGTAGCGCGCGGCCAGCGCGTCGAGCCGCGCGCGCAGGGCCTGGGCGGCGGGCGCCGCCCGCGCCTCGGTGCCGAACAGCACGCCCAGGCGTTCGACCGCGTCGGGGATGGCCGCCAGCGTCTGCGGGTCGCTGTAGTAGAGCGGCACGCCCAGCTTGTCCATCACGCGCGCCAGCGGCGCGGCGGCCGATGGTTGCCAGGCGATGACCAGGTCGGGACGGGCGGCGGCCACGCGCTCGGGATCGGGCTGGGTGCCGTCGCCGATGACCGGCAGGGCGCGAGCCGCGGGCGGATAGTCGCTGCCCCGGATGGTGGCGACCAGGTAGGCGCCGGCGCCGGCCGCGTAGACCAGCTCGGTGGCGTGCGGCGCGAGGGTCACCGCACGCCGCGCCGGGGCCGCCAGGGTCAGGTCGCGGCCGCGATCGTCGCGCGCGTGGATCGCCGCAGTGGGGCCGGCAGGGGTGTCGGCCGCCGCCGGACCGGGGCCGGACAGCAGCCCCAGGACGGCGAACGGAAGGGCGCGGACGAAGGTCATGCGAGGGATCGATACGGTCGGCGTGGAACAACGCCGACTATATCGGATCGCCGCTCAGTAGCGCAGCGTGAGGGAGGCGTAGAAGTTGCGGCCGGGCGCGGGGTACAGGTTGTACGGACCCGTTTCGCCCATGCTGCCGCTGCGGATGCCGTAGGTGGCGTACTTGCGGTCCAGGATGTTGTTCACGCCCACCGCGCCTTCGATATTGCGGGTGAATTTGTACGCGACCTTGGTGTTGAACAGCACGTAGGCGTCCAGCTGTTTGTCGAACTCGTTGGCCTGGTCGTTGTCCAGGCGCGACTTGCCGACGTATTGCGCGGCCACGTTCCACAGGAACGCATCGGTGGGACGCCAGGTCACACCGGCATTGGCCAGCCACTTCGGCGCCATCGGCACGGTCTTGCCGGCCAGGTCGACGCCGTTGTAGGTGCCCGAGCGGAATTGCGCCTCCATCCAGGTCACGTTGGCGTCCAGCGTCACGCCGCGGACGATTTCGTGATGGCCTTCCAGTTCGATGCCCTGGCGCCGGGTCGGGTCCAGGTTGACGTTGGCGCCGAACATGTCGGCCAGCGGGTTGTACTGGATTTCGTTGGTCAGGTCATAGCGGAACCACGACAGGCGGGCGCTGCTGCGCTCCGATTGCCAGGTCACGCCCAGTTCCTTGTCGGTGGAGGTCTGCGGCGCCAGCGGGTTCTGCACCCACAGCAATTCGTCGCTGTTGGCCAGGCGGAAGCTGCGGCCGACCTTGCCGTACACGCCGAAGCCGTTGCTCAGATCCTGGCGCACGCCCAACTGCCAGGCAGTCAGGTGGTGGCCGCTGTCCGAGGGGTTGCCGCCCGAGCCGGCCAGGATTTCCAGCTTGTCCGAGGCATACTGGCGCCGCACGCCCATGGTGACGTTGGTGCTCTCGGTGGCGCGGATCTGGCCTTCGGCGAACAGTCCGTACTGATGCTGGCGCGACTGCATCCTGGATTGGACCGGGTCGTAGTACGCGTCCTGCGTGACCGTGGTCCGGGACTCCAGCGCGTCGGCGCCGAAGACGACGCTGTGGCCGCCGCTGATCGGCAGGCGGTAGCGCAGGCTGGCGCTGTTTTCCACCAGCTTCTGGTCGCGCAGCGTGTCGCCGCCGCTGTCGAACATGCTCGGCGAGGCATAGGTCAGGCCGTGCAGCTTTTTGTTGCGGCTGGCCAGGTCGGCGTAGAGCGTGCCGACGCCCAGCGCCTGTTCGAGTTGCAGACCGATGGTGGTGGACGTGGACTTGATGAAGTCGGCGTCGTTCTTGGAGCCGCGGCGGTCGTCCTGGTACTGGTTCAGGCCGGTGAGCGGATTGATCTGGCGCGGGCCGGGCAGTTCCAGGCGCTGCGTGGTGGTGTTGCCGTACAAGCGGATCGAACCGTCGGCATGGCGGAAGGTGATGCCGCCGCCGCCGCCCTCGCGGGTTTCGGCGTTGTTGTCGCGGTAGCCATCGCTGTGCAGCGATTGCATGTAGGCGTCGACGCCGACCTTCTGGTTGTTCAGGGCCACGGCGGCGTCGTACTGGCGCAGGCCGTAGCTGCCGAAGGTGGCGGTGGCGCGGGCCGTGACCGGCTCCTTGGCGAAGTCCTTGCGGGTGATGATGTTGATCACGCCGCCGGTGGTGCCGCCGCCGTATTGCACCGAACCGCTGCCGCGCACGATCTCGACGCGCTCGACCTGGTCCAGCGGCACCACGCCCAGGTTGGGGGCGGACAGGTCGTTGGGGTTCTGCTTGACGCCGTCGATCATGATCAGCGTGTTGCTGGCGCCGGTCACGCCGAAGCCGCGCAGGTCGACCATGGCGCCGTCCGCCGAGCCGGAGCTGTTGATCAGGTGGATGCCGGCTTGCGTCGACAGCAGGTCCTGCATGGTGCGGGCGCTGCTGGCGGCGATGTCTTCCGCGGTGATGACGGAGATCGACACCGGCAAGGTGCGGCCGTCGCTGGGCACGCGCTGGGCGGTGACGGTGACGGTGTCGAGTTCGGGAGCGGGGGTGGCGGCTTGCTGGGCGGCCGAGAGGGCCGGGGCGGAACAGAGCAGGGCGCCAGCGTAGCGCCGGATGGAGCGGGATTTCATCTACAAGACCTCGATGCGACCCGCGACCCCGCAGGTCAATCACGATGGGGAGGAAACCCGGGGCCACGCCGCGATCCCTGGGGAGCGGGCGCCGGACGGGCGTCCTGGCGATCGAACAGGCCGGTATCGGGCTGCCATGGGCGCATCGCGCGCATGGGGACCGTTGCGGGGGCAGCACAGGCTGGATATCCGGGCCAGCCGGCCTTGTGGGCGGCGGGGCGGATGTCTTCCTGTTTCCCGTTTACCTTTCGCGCGCGGACCGGCAAGTGTTGCGTTCTTGCCTGTCCCTGTGCGCCGAAAGCACCGGTTCGGGGCCGAAACTGTATCACCGGAGGGCGAAACAGGGCCTGTTTTGTTACGATCAGGGGTTGATTTTTCGGCCTTTATCGTTTTTTAGCGACATTTGCGCGGCCGCTTTCGTTGCCCAACCCTCCTTTCGGACCTGAACGTGTCGTATCCCCGCCTGCCTTACCCGCCCGAGAGTTTCACCCGTGGCGGCGATTTCGCCCGCCTGCTGGGCCAGCGCATCCTGATCCTGGACGGCGCCATGGGCACGATGATCCAGCGCTACAAGCTGGGCGAGGCCGATTTCCGCGGCGAGCGCTTCGCCGGCCATGGCAAGGACCTGAAGGGCGACAACGAGCTGCTGTCGCTGGTGCGGCCGGACGTGATCTCGGAGATCCACCGCCAGTACCTGGAAGCCGGCGCCGACGTCATCGAGACCAACACCTTCGGCGCCACCTCGATCGCGCAGGGCGACTACGACCTGCCGGAACTGGCCTATGAATTGAACCTGGTGTCCGCGCAACTGGCGCGCCAGGCCTGTGACCAGTACAGCACGCCGGACAAGCCGCGCTTCGTGGCCGGCGCGCTCGGCCCGCAGCCCAAGACGGCGTCGATCTCGCCCGACGTGAACGACCCGGGCGCCCGCAACGTCACCTTCGACGAGCTGCGCGTGGCCTACATTGAACAGCTCAACGGCCTGCTGGACGGCGGCATCGACATCGTCCTTATCGAAACCATCTTCGACACGCTCAACGCCAAGGCGGCGATCTTCGCCACCGAGGAAGTGTTCGAGCAGCGCGGCATCCGCCTGCCCGTGATGATCTCGGGCACCGTCACCGACGCCTCCGGCCGCATCCTGTCGGGCCAGACCGTCGAGGCCTTCTGGAACTCGGTGCGCCATGCGCGGCCGGTCACCATCGGCCTGAACTGCGCGCTGGGCGCGGCGCTGATGCGCCCGTACGTGGCCGAGCTGTCCAAGATCTGCGACACCTACGTCTGTGTCTACCCCAACGCCGGCCTGCCCAACCCGATGGCCGAGACCGGCTTCGACGAGACCCCGGCCGATACTTCCGCGCTGCTGGAGGAATTCGCCCGCGCCGGGCTGGTGAACATGTCCGGCGGCTGCTGCGGCACCACGCCCGACCACATCCGCGCGATTGCCGACAAGGTCGCGGCGCTGACGCCGCGGGTGGTGCCGGAGATCCCGGTCAAGACCCGCCTGTCGGGCCTGGAGCCGCTCAACATCGACGAGGACACGCTGTTCGTGAACGTGGGCGAACGCACCAACGTCACCGGCAGCAAGATGTTCGCGCGCCTGATCCGCGAAGAGAAATACGACGAGGCGCTGGCCGTGGCCCGCCAGCAGGTCGAGAACGGCGCGCAGATCATCGACATCAACATGGACGAGGCCATGCTGGATTCGGTGGCGTGCATGCACCGCTTCCTGAACCTGATCGCCTCCGAACCCGACATCGCGCGCGTGCCGGTGATGATCGACAGCTCCAAGTGGGACGTCATCGAGACCGGCCTGAAGTGCGTGCAGGGCAAGCCGGTGGTCAACTCGATCTCGATGAAGGAAGGACTGGAGCCGTTCCGCCACCATGCGCGCCTTTGCCGCCGCTACGGCGCGGCGGTGGTGGTGATGGCGTTCGACGAACTGGGCCAGGCCGACACGCTGGAGCGCCGCAAGGAAATCTGCGGCCGCGCCTACAAGATCCTGGTCGAGGAAGAGGGTTTCCCGCCGGAAGACATCATTTTCGATCCCAACGTGTTCGCGGTCGCCACCGGCATCGACGAGCACAACCATTACGCCGTCGACTTCATCGAGGGCACCCGCTGGATCCGCGAGAACCTGCCCCACGCCCGCATCTCGGGCGGGGTCTCGAACGTGAGCTTCTCGTTCCGCGGCAACGAGCCGATGCGCGAGGCCATCCACACCGTGTTCCTGTATTACGCGGTCAAGGAAGGCATGACGATGGGCATCGTCAACGCCGGCCAGTTGGGCGTGTATGCGGACCTCGATCCCAAGCTGCGCGACCTGGTCGAGGACGTGGTGCTGGACCGCGCCGAGCCGGTCGGCAAGACCGACCCGGCCGACGAACGCACGCCGACCGAGCGCCTGGTGCAGTTCGCCGACACGGTGAAGGGCTCGGGCGCGAAGAAGGAAGAAGACCTGGCCTGGCGCAATGCGGAGGTCGAGGCGCGCCTGTCGCACGCGCTGGTGCACGGCATTACCGCCTTCATCGTCGAGGACACCGAAGAGGTGCGCCAGAAGATCGCCGCGCGCGGCGGCCGTCCGATCGAGGTGATCGAAGGCCCGCTGATGGACGGCATGAACGTGGTGGGCGACCTGTTCGGCGCCGGCAAGATGTTCCTGCCGCAGGTGGTGAAGTCGGCGCGCGTGATGAAGCAGGCCGTGGCTCACCTGATCCCCTTCATCGAAGAGGAAAAGCGCCAGATCGCGGCCGCCGGCGGCGACGTGCGCGCCAAGGGCAAGATCGTCATCGCCACCGTCAAGGGCGACGTGCACGACATCGGCAAGAACATCGTCTCGGTGGTCCTGCAGTGCAACAACTTCGAAGTGGTGAACATGGGCGTGATGGTGCCCTGCGCCCAGATCCTGGAGAAGGCCAAGGAAGAGAAGGCCGACATCGTCGGCCTGTCCGGCCTGATCACGCCCAGCCTGGAAGAGATGGCCTACGTCGCCTCGGAAATGCAGCGCGACGAGTATTTCCGCAGCCGCAAGGTGCCGCTGATGATCGGCGGCGCCACCACCAGCCGCGTGCACACGGCCGTGAAGATCGCGCCCAACTACGAAGGCCCGGTGATCTACGTGCCAGACGCCAGCCGTTCGGTGGGCGTGGCCACCAGCCTGATGTCCGACCAGGCGGACGCCTACCTGGCGGAGCTGGCCGAGGAATACGAGGACGTGCGCCGCCGCCACGCCAACCGCAAGGCCGCGCCGATCCTGCCGCTGGCCGAGGCGCGCGCCTCGCGCCCGCGGATCGACTGGGACAGCTACACGCCGCCGCGCCCCAAGTTCATCGGCCGCCGCACCTTCAAGAGCTATGACCTGGCCGAGATCGCGAAGTACGTGGACTGGGGCCCGTTCTTCCAGACCTGGAGTCTGTTCGGGCCGTTCCCGGCGATCCTGGACGACAAGGTGGTGGGCGAGCAGGCGCGCAAGGTCTACGCCGACGGCCAGGCCATGATGAAACGCATCGTCGAGGGCCGCTGGCTGACCGCCAACGGCGTGGTCGGCTTCTATCCGGCCAACAGCGTCAACGACGAGGACATCGAGGTCTACAAGGACGAGAGCCGCAGCGAGGTGCTGTTCACCTACCGCAACCTGCGCCAGCAGGGCGCCAAGCGCGAGGGCGTCAGCAACAAGTCGCTGTCGGACTTCATCGCGCCCAAATCCAGCGGCAAGCTCGACTACATCGGCATGTTCGCGGTGACGGCCGGCATCGGCATCGAGAAGAAGGAAGCCGAGTTCGAGAAGGCGCTGGACGACTATTCCGGCATCATGCTCAAGTCGCTGGCCGACCGCCTGGCCGAAGCCTTCGCCGAATGCCTGCACGCCCGCGTGCGCCAGGACCTGTGGGGCTACGCGCCGGACGAGGCGCTGTCCAACGACGACATGATCGCCGAGAAGTACGTCGGCATCCGCCCGGCGCCGGGCTATCCGGCCTGCCCGGAGCACGTGGTCAAGACCGACATGTTCCGCGTGCTGGACGGCGCCGACATCGGCATGATGCTGACCGACAGCTACGCCATGTTCCCGGCCTCGAGCGTGTCGGGCTTCTACTTCAGCCATCCGCAGTCGCAGTATTTCAACGTCGGCATCATCGGCGAAGACCAGTTGCAGGACTACGCCGCGCGCAGCGGCCGCAGCATCGAGGATCTGAAGCGCACGCTGGCGCCGAACCTGGGCTGAGGCGGGTTCCGCCGCCGCGCCGGGCCCGCCCGGTATCCCAGCGCCACCCCAGCGCCGCCCCGGCTCGTCCGGCGCGGCGCTTTGTTTTACTCGGACGGTTTACCAAATGGATAGTGGTAAACCATGATGTGCCAAATTGGTAAACCACATAATATTTGGTCCAACCACTTTCAACGCCATGACACTACAACTGATCCCCAAGCCCGAGGAACCCGCCAGCAAGCCGGTGGCCGACCGCGCCTACCTGCGGCTGGCCGCGCAGATCCAGGCGCTGGTCGCGCAGGGCGAGTTCGCGGTGGGCAAGCGCCTGCCGGCCGAGCGGGCGCTGGCCGAGCGCTTCGACGTCAGCCGCACCTCGCTGCGCGAGGCCATCATCGCGCTGGAACTGCAGGGCGTGGTGGAAGTGCGCGGCGGCTCGGGCATCTACGTCTGTGAGCCCAAGCCGGGCGTGGCGCGCCTGCCGGCCGCGCAGGAGCCGGGCGCCGGTCCGTTCGAACTGCTGCGCGCGCGCTGCCTGGTGGAATCCGAGATCGCGGCGCTGGCGGCCACGACGCGCAACGACGCCGACCTGGACCGCATCTTCGAGGCGCTGACCACCATGCGCGAACAGATGATGCACAAGGAAGAGAACCAGGAGGCCGACCGCCGTTTCCACCTGTACATCGCGCAGTCCACCGGCAACAGCGTGCTGCTGGGCACGGTGACGGCGATGTGGGACCAGGCGCAAGGCCCCATCTGGGAAAAGATCGAACAGCATTTCCACACGCAGGAATTGCGCCAGGCCTCGCAGGAAGACCATCAGCGCATCTTCAGCGCGCTGGTGGCGCGCGATGCGGATGGCGCGCGGCAGGCAATGCGCAATCACCTCGAACGCGTGATCGGCGAGTTCGCGCAGGGGTGGCGTTGACGTAATACCGGCAGGCGGCCCCCGGCAGAGCGCGGAAGATACCGCGCCCCGGAACCGGGCGACACACATCAGGAGACAACAGGATGCAGCAAAGGAACAAGGGGAGCCGCGCCTGGCACAGGGCGGCGGCGATGTTGTCGGCGTGCGCGCTGACGGCTTATGCGCTGGCGGCGCCGGCGATGGCGCAGGAAGCGCCCGCGGCGGGCCAGAGCGCGCGCATCGATGCGATCCGCAAGGCGGGCGAGCTGCGCGTCGGCGTGCTGCAGAATGCGCCCTGGCTGCTGCAGGACGTGTCCGGCAAGGGCGGCGAGGGCTGGAGCGGCCCGGCCTGGCTGCTGGCCAAGGAATACGCCCGCCTGCTGGGCGTGAAGCTGACGCCGGTGCAGGTCTCGCACGAGACCAAGGTGCCGGTGCTGGCGGCCAACCAGGTCGACATGACCATCAGCCCGCTGGCCGAGACGCCGGAGCGCCTGAAAGTGGTCGACTTCGTGCTGTATTCGTCCACCAGCGTCTGCCTGTTTGGCCTGGCGTCCAATCCCAAAATGGCCGCGGCCAAGTCGGTCGATGATCTGAACCGGCCCGGCGTCACCATCGCATACTTCACCGGCGGCGCCGAGGAAGCCTGGGTCAAGCAGCGCTTTCCCAACGCCACGCTGCGCGCCGTGGCCAACTCGGGCGCCACCGCGCCGATCGAGGAAATCATGGCCAAGCGCGCCGACGCGGCGCCGATCAACCGCGTGCCCTGGGTCGGCCTGAGCCGCAAGGTGCGCGGCCTGACCGCGCTGCCCGCCGAGGCCAACTGCCAGCAGAGCACCGAAAAGGCCTCGCCGGTGGGCCTGGCGATCGACAAGAACCAGCCCGAATACCTGGCCTGGCTGCGGCAGGTGGCCGCCGGCATGAAGACGCGCCTGGACGCCGACGAAATGCGCATCATCGAACAGACCCCGTAGGCCGCTCCGGCCTTTCCCCACCCCACTGGATTCACCGACCCCGCGCAAGGCGCGCGGCCCGGGCGACTGCCCGCGGCCTCGCGCGCCCGCATCCGGCGTCCGCCGCCGGGCTTGCCTCCAAGGAGACCGCAATGCAACCGTCCTTCCTCACCCGTTTCGCCGCCACCGCTCTGCTGCTGGCCGGCGCCGCCACCGCCCAGGCGCAGACGCCGCCCGCGCCCGGCGAGAGCCCGCGCATCGACGCCATTCGTAAGGCCGGCGTGCTGCGCGTGGGCGTGGTCAACAACCCGCCGTGGCTGGTGCAGAACACCACCGGCTCGGGCGAGCCCTGGATGGGCTCGTCGTGGCTGCTGGGCAAGGAATTCGCGCGCCTGCTGGACGTGAAGATCGTGCCGGTGCAGGTCAGCCACGAAACCAAGGTGCCGGCGCTGATCGCCAATCAGATGGACATCATGATCGGGCCGCTGAACCAGAACGCCGAGCGCGCCAAGATCATCGACTTCGTCACGTTCTCGAACACCAGCGTCTGCATGTTCGGCCTGGCGTCCAACCCCAAGTTCACCAGCGCCACCAAGGTCGAGGACTTCAACCAGCCCGGCATCACCATGGCGTACTTCTCGGGCGCGGGCGAAGAGCCGTTGGTGCTGGAGAACTTTCCCAAGGCCAAGCTGCGCGGCGTCACCAACTCGGGTTCGGTGGCGCCGATCGAGGAAGTGCTGGCGGGCCGCTCCGACGTGGCGCCGCTGAACCGCATGCTGTGGCCCAACATCAGCAGGAAGGTCAAGGGCCTGGCCGTGTTCCCCAAGGAAAACGATTGCCAGGACAGCAAGATCTTCGCGATCGACGCGGGCATGGGCGTGGCCAAGAACCAGCCGGTGTACCTGGAGTGGCTGCGCAAGGTGGAAGCGCGCATGCATCCCGAACTGGTGGCCGAAGAACGCCGCATGACGCAGAACCTGAAGTAAGGCGGACACACCATGCTCAATTGCGCGATTCATGGGGCCGAGGACCTGCGGCTGGTGGAACAGGCGCCCGAGCCGCTGGGCCCGACGCAGGTGCGCGTCGGCGTCAAGGCGGTCGGCATCTGCGGTTCGGACCTGCATTACTACCGTCACGGCCGGGTCGGCGACTTCGTCATCCGCGAACCGCTGACGCCGGGCCACGAGGCCTCGGGCCAGGTGCTGGAGGTCGGCTCGGCGGTCACCGCCGTCAAGCCCGGCGACCGCGTGGCGCTGGATCCGGCGCGCACCTGCGGCGTGTGCCGCTACTGCCGCCAGGGCGATTCCAACCACTGCGAGGCGGTGTTCTTCTTCGGCAGCGCCAGCCGCTATCCGCACATGCAGGGCGCGATGCGCGAGCAGGTGGTGGTGCAGGAAAAGCAGTGCGTGCCGGTGCCGGACAGCCTGTCGTTCGAGCTGGCTGCCTTCGGCGAGCCGCTGGCGGTGGCGCTGCACGCGGTGCGCAGCGCCGGCACGCTGCTGGGCAAGACGGTGATGGTGGTGGGCGCCGGGCCGATCGGCGCGCTGGTGCTGATGGCGGCGCGCCTGGCCGGCGCCAGCCAGGTCATCGTGGTCGACATCGTCGACCAGACCCTGGCAACCTGCGCCAAGGTCGGCGCCACGCGCACCATCAACGCCGCCGCCGAGCCGGGCGCGCTGGACGAGCTGGCGGCGGGCAAGGGCACGGTCGATGTGTGCTTCGAGGCCTCCGGCAACTACGCCGGGCTGGCGAACTGCATCCGCGCCACGCGGCCGCGCGGCACCATCGTCACGGTGGGCACGCTGGGCGGCAGCAGCGAGCAGTGCCCGTTCAACCAGATCATGGTCAAGAGCCTGAACGTCATCGGCAGCTTCCGCTTCGTCGATGAATACGCCTGGGCGGTCGACTACCTGGGCCGCGGCCTGGTGGACGTGGCGCCGCTGCTGACGGCGGCGGTGCCGGCGCGCCAGGCGCACGAGGCCTTCGCGCTGGCGGCCGACCGGCGCCAGGCCATGAAAGTGATGGTGACGTTCTGAGCCCGGCCGCGCTCGCGACCGCACGGAGATTCCATGGACTTCGATTTTTCCCCCATCGTCGATAACTGGCGCTTCTTCGCCAGCGGCCTGGGCATCACGGTGGCGCTGAGCGCCGTCACGGCGGTGTCCAGCATCCTGCTGGGCCTGGTGATCGCGCTGCTGCGCCTGTACGGGCCGCGCTGGCTGCGGGTGCTGCTGGTGTTCTACATCGACAGCATGCGCGCCATCCCGGTGCTGGTGGTGCTGGTGTGGATCTACTTCGCCTTCCCGCTGCTGGCCGGGGTGACCTTCGCGCCGTTCTGGGCGGCGCTGGTGGCGTTGACGCTGCACATCGCGGCCTATTCTGCCGAGGTGATCCGCGCCGGCATCGAGTCGGTGCGCCCGGGACAGATGCGCGCCGGCCTGGCGCTCGGCATGTCGCGGGCCCAGGCGCTGCGCAAGATCATCCTGCCGCAGGCCACCATCCGCATGCTGCCGGCCTTCGGCTCGGTGCTGACGGTGGCGATCAAGGACACCGCCATCGCCACGGTGATCGCGGTGCCCGAACTGATGCACAAGGCCGAGACCATCGCCGGGCAGAGCTACCGGCCGATCGAGGTGTTCACCGCGGTGATCGTGGCGTATTTCGTGATCCTGTTCCCGGTGACGCGCGGCGTGGACCGGCTGTACCAACGTTACGCACACCTGGGGCGCTCATGAATCTGGACTGGGGAATTATCTGGGACTCGCGCCAGGTGCTGCTGCAGGGCGCGGCCATGACCGTGATGCTGACGGTGGTGACGATGGCGCTGGCGGTGCCCGGCGGCATGGTGCTGGCGCTGATGCGGCTGTCGTCGAACCGCGTTGCCAATGGCATCGCGGTGGCGATCGTCGAGTTCTTCCGCAACCTGCCGCTGATCCTGGTGATCTATTGGGCGTTCTACGTGATGCCGATGGCGCTGGACGTGCAGTTCTCGGCGGTGACCACGGCACTGGTGGCGCTGGTGCTGAACGTGTCGGCCTACAACTCCGAGACTTTCCGCGCCGGCATCAATTCGATCCGCAAGGGCCAGATGGAGGCGGCGTTGGCGATGGGCATGTCGCGCCGCCAGGCCATGTTCAAGGTGCTGGTGCCGCAGGCGGCGCGGCGCATCCTGCCGGTGCTGGCCAGCACCTGGATTTCGCTGTTCAAGGACACCTCGCTGGTGTCGGTGATCGCCGTCAGCGAGCTGGCCTATGCCTCGATGCAGGTGCGCGCGCAGAGCTTCCGCGTGCTGGAAATGCTGACCGCGATGGCGGTGATCTATTGGCTGATGGGCTATCCGCAGGCCAAGCTGGTCGACTGGATCCACCGCAAATACGGAGTCAAGGAGTGAACGAGATGATCCTGGAACAAGTGGCCGGCACGACCGGCGCGGCGGCGGCCGCAGCAACGACCCGCGCGGCAACGGCCGCCGCACGCAAGGGCGCCGATCAGCCGCCGGTGCTGGTGTACGAGCACGTGCGCAAGGTCTTTGGCGACTTCGTGGCGTTGAACGACGTCTCGCTGCAGGTCAACAAGGGCGAGGTGATGTGCCTGATCGGCCCGTCCGGCTCGGGCAAGTCCACGCTCCTGCGCTGCACCAATGCATTGGAGAAGATCGACGGCGGCCGCGTGCTGCTGGATGGCGTGGCGGTGCCGGAGGCCGAATCGGAAGTGCGCAAGGTGCGCCAGCGCATGGGCATGGTGTTCCAGAGCTTCGAGCTGTTCCCGCACAAGTCGGCGCTGGACAACGTCGCCATGGGGCCCATCACCGTGCTCGGCATGGCGCCGGAACTGGCGCGGGCCCGCGCCATGGCGCTGCTGGAGAAGGTCGGCCTGGCCAACAAGGCCGGCAACTTCCCCGCCAACCTGTCCGGCGGCCAGCAGCAGCGCGTGGCCATCGCCCGCGCCCTGGCGATGGAGCCGGAAGTGATGTTGTTCGACGAGCCGACCTCGGCGCTCGACCCCGAGACCGTGGGCGAGGTGCTGAACGTCATGAAGAAGCTGGCGCAGGAAGGCATGACCATGATCGTGGTCACCCATGAAATGAGTTTCGCGCGGCGAGTGGCCAACTGGGTGGTGGTGTTCGAGAACGGCGCCATCCTGGAACAGGGCCCGCCCGCGCAGATTTTCGACAACCCGCAGGTCGCCCGTACCCGCGACTTCCTCAGCCACCTGGGCTGGGAAGGCTGAACACCCTCCCGTTTCACGGAATCCATGATGAAAATTACGAACGCACGCGTCATTGTTTGTTCGCCGGGCCGCAATTTCGTGACCCTGAAGATCGAGACCGACCAGGGCCTGACCGGCATCGGCGATGCCACCCTGAACGGGCGCGAGCTGGCCGTGGCGGCCTACCTGACCGAACACGTGGTGCCTTGCCTGATCGGCCGCGACGCGCACCAGATCGAGGACATCTGGCAATACCTGTACAAGGGCGCCTACTGGCGCCGGGGTCCGGTCACCATGACCGCCATTGCCGCGGTCGACACCGCGCTGTGGGACCTGAAGGCCAAGGCCGCCGGCCTGCCGCTGTACCAACTGCTGGGCGGCAAGAGCCGCACCGGCGTCATGGTCTACGGCCACGCCAATGGCAGCGACATCGAGCACACCGTCGACGAGGTGCTGCGCTATGCCGACATGGGCTACCGCGCGATCCGCGCGCAGAGCGGCGTGCCGGGGCTGGACAAGGTCTACGGCGTGGGCCGCGGCAACCTGTTCTACGAACCCGCCGACGCCGACCTGCCCAGCGAGCACGACTGGTCCACCGAGAAGTACCTGCGGCACACGCCCAAGCTGTTCGATCGCATCCGCGAAAAGCTCGGCTTCGAGCACCACCTGCTGCACGACGTGCACCACCGCCTGACGCCGATCGAGGCCGGCCGCCTGGGCAAGTCGCTGGAGCCGTACAACCTGTTCTGGATGGAGGACGCCACGCCGGCCGAGAACCAGGAGGCTTTCCGCCTGATCCGCCAGCACACCACCACGCCGCTGGCGGTGGGCGAGATCTTCAATTCGATCTGGGACTGCAAGGACCTGGTGCAGAACCAGTTGATCGACTACATCCGGACCACCGTGGTGCACGCCGGCGGCATCACGCACCTGCGCCGCATCGCCGACCTGGCCTCGCTGTACCAGGTGCGCACCGGCTGCCATGGCGCCACCGACCTGTCGCCGGTGTGCATGGGCGCGGCACTGCACTTCGACCTGTGGGTGCCGAACTTCGGCATCCAGGAATACATGCGCCACACCGAGGAGACGGACGCGGTGTTCCCCCACGCCTACACCTTCTCGCAGGGCATGCTGTATCCGGGCGATGTGCCGGGTCACGGCGTGGACATCGACGAGAAGCTGGCCGCCAAGTATCCGTACAAGCGCGCCTACCTGCCGGTGAACCGCTTGCAGCAGGACGGCACGCTATGGAATTGGTAGCCCCCGCGGCCGTCCGGCTGCATCCGGCGCGCCTGCAGGCGCTGGCGCCCGGCCTGGCGCGACCGGCCTACGATAGGGGCGCGTTGCGCGCCGGCATCGTGCATCTGGGACTGGGCGCGTTCGCGCGCGGCCATCTGGCGGCGGTGAATGAGGCGGCCATCCACGCCAGCGGCGACCCGCGCTGGGGCATCTGCGGCGTGTCGCTGCGCCAGGCCGACACCCGCGATGCGCTGGCGCCGCAGGACGGGCTGTACACGCTGGCGCTGCGCAGCGCCGACGCCGAGGGCCGGCCGCGACAGCAACTGGCCGTGATCGGCTGCCTGCTGGAAACGCTGGTGGCGCCGGAGGATCCGCAGGCGGTGCTGGCGCGCATCGCCAGCCCGTACACGCGCATCGTGAGCCTGACCGTGACCGAGAAGGGCTATTGCCACGATCCGGCCAGCGGGGCGTTGAACCTGGCGCATCCCGACATCGTGCACGACCTGGGCCAGCCGCTGGCGCCGCGCAGCACCATCGGCTTCCTGGTGTGGGGGCTGCAACGGCGCCGCGCCTCGGGCCTGGGCCCGGTGACGCTGCTGTCGCTGGACAACCTGCCCGGCAACGGCCATCTGCTGCGCGGCCTGGTGCTGGCGTTCGCCGCGCAGGTCGACGCCCGCCTGGCCGAATGGATCGGCCAGGCCTGCACGTTTCCGTGCTCCATGGTGGACCGCATCGTGCCGCGCACCACCGATGAGGATCGCGCGGCCGTGGCGCAGGCGCTGGGCATGACGGACGCCTGGCCGGTGCAGGCCGAGCCGTTCCTGGAATGGGTGGTGGAAGATCGCTTTGCCGCCGGTCGGCCGGACTGGGCCGTGGGCGGCGCGCGCTTTGTCGACGAGGCGGCGCCGTTCGAGACCCTCAAGCTGCGCATGGTGAACGGCGCGCATTCGGCGCTGGCCTACCTGTCGGTGATGGCGGGGTGGGGCACGGTGGATCAGGCCGTGGCGCAGCCGGCGCTGCGGCGCTATCTGGCGGACCTGATGCGCATGGAAATCGCGCCGACCCTGCCGGTGCTGCCAGGCCTGGACCTGGCGGCTTACCAGGAGCGGCTGTTGCAACGCTACGCCAATCCGGCGCTGCGGCACCAGACGCGGCAGATCGCCATGGACGGATCGCAGAAGATGCCGCAGCGCCTGCTGGGCACGGTGCGGGCGCGGCTGGCGGCGGACCGGCCGATCACGGGGCTGGCGCTGGCGCTGGCCGGCTGGCTGCATTTCCTGCGCGGGGTGGATCAGGCAGGACGGCGTTATCCCATCGATGACCCGTTGGCCGAGACGCTGGCGCAGCGACTGGCGCAGGCCGAGCAGGCGGCGCGCGATGCTTCGCCCGGACCGGCCGCCGCGCTGGCCTGGGCGCGCGAGATGACGGCCCTGGCCGCCGTGTTCGGCGACCTGGGCCGCGACGAGCGTTTCGTGCGCGAGGTGGCGCAGGCGGCGCAGTCGTTGCGCACGCTGGGCGTGGCGGGCGCGCTGGAGGCGACGCTGGCCGCGATGCGCGCGGACCAGGACTGATATTCGCCCGCCGTCCGGGCGGAAAGGCGCGTCAGGCTGGCGGCGGCGCCAGTCGGCCCAGCAGCGGTTCGAGCGCCACGCCGACCGCGAGGGTCTGGCGGTCCTCGCCCGGCAGCCCATCCACTTCCAATCCGATCGGCAGGCCGCCCTCCGACAGGCCGGCGGGCAGGCTCAGGCCGGGCAGGCCCGCGTTGCTGCCCGGGTCGACGTTGCGCGCCAGCCGCAGGAACGACTCCAGGCTGCTGGCCTCGGGCGCGGCGAGCGGCGCCAGCACCGGCACCGTGGGGAACAGCAGCCCGTGCAGCGCGTGCCGCGCGAACGCACGGCGGTAGACGTCGATGAGCGCGTTGCGATGCTGCGCGATGGCGCTGTCGTAAAGCGGTTGCAGCGGCAGCAGTTCGCCCGATGGCGTGGGCAGCACGCCCGGCACGACCAGGTCGTCGAAGATGGCTTTCACGTCAGGGCTGGAAATCCGAGCCACCAGTTCCTCGAATGACACGCCCGCGTCGTGGCGTTGCAGATAGGCGATCAGATCGTGCTTCTGCTCGTACAGGCACAGCGGCATGCCGGTCGCGGCGTTGCTGGCTTCCAGGCCGGGCAGGTCCAGCGGGACCAGGGTCACGCCGGCCGCGCGCAGACGCTCCAGGGCGGCCTGCGCCGTGGCCTCTACCCGCGGGTCCAGGTCCTGCCAGAAATAGCCGGGCAGGCCCAGGCGCAGGTCGGCGGCGCGCAGCGCCGGCAGTGGCGTGTCATCGCCGGTCAGCACGGCATCCAGCAGCGCGATGTCGGCCATGCCGTTGGCGATGGGTCCGGGCGTATCGCGGGTATGCGAAATCGGCGTAATGCCCGAACCGTCATAGCGACCCACGGAAGGCCGGAAGCCGACGGCGCCATTGAGGGCGGCGGGCAGGCGCACGGAAGCGCCCGTGTCGGTGCCTAGCGCGGCCGGCACCAGGCGCGCGCCCACCGCCGCGCCGCTGCCCGAGGACGAGCCGCCGGCGATGCGTTCGGGGTCATAGGCGTTGCGCGTGCCCGCGCCGCGCGGGCCGGGATAGGCCGTGTTGTAGCCGGACACACCGAACGCCAGTTCATGCATGTGGGTCTTGCCGACGATGACGGCGCCCGCCTCGCGCAACCGGCGCACCACCGGCGCGTCTTCCTTGGGGATGAAGCCATGCAGGGCCGGGGTGCCGGCGGTGTTGGGCAGCCCCGCCACATGGATGTTGTCCTTGATCGCCAAGGGCACGCCTTCCAGCGGCCGGGGCGCGCGGCCGGCAGCGCGCCCCGCGTCGGCGGCCCTTGCCTGGGCCAGCGCGCCCTCGGCGTCGACGGTGATGAAGGCATTGAGGTCCTGGCGGGACGCGATGCGGTCCAGACAGGCCCGGGTGAGGGCCTCGCTGGTGATCTGGCCGTCGCGGAACAGCGCCGCGGCCTCGGTCACGGAGGGGCAGCTCGAGGACGTCTGGTGGGCGGTCATGGCGGGGTTGTCTCCTTGGTTTTGGGGCGGTTGCGTCGGGTCGATACCGTTCTGTGCAGGGTTGACCGTAGCGCGGCCGGGCGCCGTTCGTCGATATGCCGGTCCGGCCCGTGGTCGCCCGCGGGCGGGGCGCGGTACCGCCCGCGGGCGGCCAGGCGCTAAGATAGATGGAGCTTATACACGTACAAGTCCCTCTCTTATCCTGGTATGAACACTTCCCCCCAGGCCGGCGCCGCCGGCCACGAAGGCTCCCGCCTGCGCCGCCAGGCGCTGGGCGAATTCGTGCGCAGCGCCCGATCGCGCATCACGCCGCAGATGGCCGGCCTGCCCGAAGGCATGCGCCGGCGCACGCCGGGGCTGCGGCGCGAAGAGGTGGCGCAACTGTGCGGCATCAGCGTCACCTGGTACACCTGGATCGAACAGGGGCGCGAGGTGTCGGTATCGCCGTCGGTCTGGTCGCGCATCGCGGGGGTGTTGCAACTGGCGCGGGCCGAGCGGGCCTATCTGTTCGACCTGGCCGACTGCGCCGATCCGCAGCATGCGCGCGACGACGCGATGGGGGCGCCCGGGTCGTTGCGCGAGTGCGTGGACGCCATCACCGCGCCGGCCTACGTGCTGGACCGGGCCTGGAACGTGCTGGCCTGTAATGAACCGCTGCGGGAACTGTTCGACGACTGGCCGACCCGGGATCCGGAGCCCAACCTGCTGCGCTACATCTTTCTCGATCCGGCGGCGCGCGAGCTGGTGGTGGACTGGGAGCAGCGGGCGCGGCGCGTGGTGGCCGAGTTCCGGGCGGATGCGGGGGCGCATCTGGATGAGCCGGCGGTGCTGGCGCTGATCGATGCCCTGAACCGGCAGAGCGCGGTGTTCGCGCATTGGTGGAACCGGCACGCGGTGGTCGAGCGCGAGGGCGGCCTGCGTGAATTCGCGCATCCGCGGCGGGGGCGGATGGCGTTTCAGCAGATTACCTTCCGCCTGGCGACTCACCTGGATCTGAAGTTGGTGATGTTGCTGGGGGATGAGTGACGGGTGGGTTCTTGAGGCGCGAGTGACGGGGCAGGCGGGGGATGGCGGGGCTACGATTGCGGTCCGGAGCGTTCGCTCCGGACTGCCCCGGGCTCAACCTCGTTGCCGCCTGGCGGCGGCTGCCTTCGGTTTCCGCCGGGCGCATCTACACGCCCCGCCATCCCCCGCCTGCCCCGCCACTCGCTCGCGTCGTGACTTAACGGCGGCTGTTGGGGCGGGGGGTGTGCTTGGCGTTCTTGCCAGCAATCTTCGGGGCGGAAAGGGTTTGCGGGGTCGCCAAAGGCGGCCGCGCGGGCGGCCTTCTTTGGCGTTTGGGTGTCTGGCGTCGGGGCGGTGACGCTGCGCGCGGGGGGCGGTCGGAGGGCGCTACTTGCTGTTGGCCAGCAGGTCGCCGGGGAGGCCGGCGTCGATCAGGCCCAGCAGGAGTTTCTTGACGGGGGCGGGCAGGGCGGTGTCGGGGAGTTCGGCCTGGGTGACCCAGCGTTCGGGTTGCGTGGGTTGGCGCAGCGAGGCGCTGCGCACGGGCACGTACCAGGGGCGGATGTGCAGGCGGTAGTGGGTGAAGGTGTGGGCGAAGGCGGCGAGTTCGAAGCGCTGTTCGGGGTCCAGGCCGAGGGCGCGGGAGGCGGCCAGGGGGTCGCCGGCGGCGTCGAATTCGGGCAGGCTCCAGAGGCCGCCCCAGATACCGGGTTCGGGGCGTTGCTGCAGCAGGAAGGCGCCCTGGTGCTGCAGCACCAGCATCGCGGTCTCGCGTTCCGGGATCGCCTTGCGCGCCTTGGGCGTGGGCAGTTCGGCCTGGCGGCCGTCGCGCTTGGCGACACAGGTGTCGGCGACCGGGCAGCGTTCACAGGCGGGCTTGCCGCGCGTACAGAGGGTGGCGCCCAGATCCATCAGGCCCTGCGTGTAGGCGGCCATGTCCAGGCCGGGCGCGGCCTCGACCTGGGCGTCGGCCAGGGCCCACAGGCGCTGTTCGATCTCGCGCCTGGCGGGGTCGCCGGCGATGCCGAAGTGACGGGTGAAGACGCGCTTGACGTTGCCGTCGAGGATGGGCGAGCGCTCGCCGTAGGCGAAGGCGGCGATGGCGGCGGCGGTCGAGCGGCCGATGCCGGGCAGGGTGGCGATGGCTTCGGCGCTGGGCGGGAAGTGGCCATTCCAGTCGCGCGCGATTTCCTGGGCGCAGCGGTGCAGGTTGCGGGCGCGGGCGTAGTAGCCCAGGCCGGCCCAGTAGGGCATCACGTCTTCCTGAGCGGCGGCGGCCAGCGCGGCCACGTTGGGGAAGCGCTGCAGGAAGCGTTCGTAGTAGGGGATCACCGTGGCCACCTGCGTCTGCTGCAGCATGATCTCGGAGAGCCAGATGCGGTAGGGATCCCGGGTGTTTTGCCAGGGGAGATCGTGGCGGCCGTGCTGGCGTTGCCAGGCGACGATGCGAGGGGCGAAGTCCATGCCCGCAATTATCGCATCGCCCTATTGCCGGGGGTGGGGCGAGCGGTTACAACCGTAGGACAGAGGCGCATCGAGCGCCCGGAATTCACCTCCCGCCGCTTGCCTGCATGCGCTTCAAGAGGGCGTGGTGCGTTGGCTGCCGCGGGCGTTCCACGACCCTCGGAGTAGACATGAATGCCCCCCTCACGCCCGCGCTGCGCGCGGCGCTCGAATCCGTCCAGTTGGACGACAAATACACCCTCGAAAGCGGCCGCGCCTGGATGAGCGGCATCCACGCCCTGGTGCGCCTGCCGATGATGCAGCGGCTGCGCGACCTGCGCGCGGGGCTGAACACGGCCGGGTTCGTGTCGGGCTACCGGGGCTCGCCGCTGGGCGGGGTCGACCAGAACATGTGGAAGGCGGCCAAGTACCTGAAGGCGCACCACGTCGAGTTCCAGCCGGGCATCAACGAGGACCTGGCGGCCACCGCGGTGTGGGGCACCCAGCAGGTCAACCTGTTCCCAGGCGCCAAGTACGACGGCGTGTTCGGCATGTGGTACGGCAAGGGGCCGGGCGTGGACCGCTGCGGCGACGTGTTCAAGCACGCCAACGCCGCCGGCACGTCGCCGCACGGCGGCGTGCTGGTGGTGGCCGGCGACGACCATCCGGCCAAGTCGTCGACGCTGCCGCACCAGAGCGACCACATCCTCAAGGCCTGCATGATCCCGGCGCTGTTCCCCTCCAGCGTGCAGGAGGTGCTGGACTACGGCCTGCACGGCTGGGCCATGAGCCGTTATGCCGGCGTCTGGGTCGGCATGAAGTGCATCACCGACATCGTCGAGGTGTCGGCCTCGGTGGACGTGGATCCGTACCGCGTGCAGATCGTGCTGCCCGGGGATTTCCAACTGCCGCCGGACGGCCTGAACATCCGCATCCCGGACACGCCGCTGCAACAGGAAGCGCGGCTGCTGGACTACAAGCTGTACGCGGCGCTGGCCTACGCGCGCGCCAACAACCTGAACCGCGAACTGTGGCAGGTGCCGGCGCGCGACGCGCGCTTTGGCATCATGACCTCGGGCAAGGCCTACCTGGACACGCGCCAGGCGCTGTCCGACCTCGGGTTGAGCGAGGCGGTGTGCCAGCGCATCGGCCTGCGGCTGTTCAAGGTGGGCATGGTGTGGCCGCTGGAGTCCACCGGCATGGCGCGCTTCGCCGATGGCCTGGACGAGATTCTGGTGGTCGAGGAAAAGCGCCAGGTGCTCGAATACCAGTTGAAGGAGGAACTGTTTAGCTGGATCGGCAGCGGCAAGAAGATCCCGCGCGTGGTCGGCAAGTTCGACGACAAGGATGGCGGCGAATGGGCGGTGCCGCAGGGCAACTGGCTGCTGCCGGCGCACTACGAGTTCTCGCCGGCGATGGTGGCCAAGGCCATCGCCGCGCGCCTGCTGCGCTTCGAATTGCCGGCCGACGTGCGCGCCGGCATCGAGGCGCGCCTGGCCTTCATCGCCGAGCGTGAGCAGGCGCTGGCGCGGCCGCGCGTGGTGGAAGACCGCAAGCCGTGGTTCTGTTCGGGCTGTCCGCACAATACCTCGACGCGGGTGCCGGAAGGCTCGCGCGGCATGGCCGGCATCGGCTGCCACTACATGGTGACCTGGATGGGCCGCAACACGCAGGTGTACACGCAGATGGGCGGCGAGGGCGTGCCGTGGCTGGGGCAGGCGCCGTTCACCGAAGAGAAGCACGTGTTCGCCAACCTTGGGGACGGCACCTACTTCCATTCCGGCCTGCTGGCGATCCGCGCGGCGGTGGCGGCCAAGGCGCCGATCACCTACAAGATCCTGTTCAACGACGCGGTGGCCATGACTGGCGGGCAGCCGGTGGACGGCCCCATCAGCGTGCCGATGATCAGCCGCCAGGTGGCCGCAGAGGGCATCGACAAGATCGTGGTGGTGACCGACGAGCCGGAGAAATACCAGGGCATGGCCGGCATGGCGCCGGGCGTGCCGGTGCAACACCGCGACGAGCTGGACGCGGTGATGCGCGAGTTGCGCGAGCACCCCGGCGTGTCGGTGCTGATCTATGACCAGACCTGTGCCACCGAGAAGCGCCGCCGCCGCAAGCGCGGCGCCTATCCCGATCCGGCGCGGCGCGTGGTCATCAACGAGCGCGTGTGCGAAGGCTGCGGCGACTGTTCGCAGAAATCGCACTGCCTGTCGGTGGAACCGCTGGAGACCGAGTTCGGCCGCAAGCGCGCCATCAACCAGTCCAGTTGCAACAAGGACTTCTCCTGTCTGAAGGGCTTCTGCCCCAGCTTCGTCACGGTGGAAGGCGGCAAGCTGCGCAAGCCGCGCGCGCTGGCGCCGGAAGGCGCGGTCGACGACGACGTGCCGCAACCGGCGCTGCCGGCGCTGGCGCAGGCCTATGGCGTGTTCATCGCCGGCGTCGGCGGCACCGGCGTGGTCACCATCGGGCAACTGCTGGGCATGGCCGCGCACCTGGAAGGCAAGGGCTGTTCGGTGCTGGACATGGCCGGCCTGGCGCAGAAGGGCGGCGCGGTGTATTCGCACGTGGTGCTGGCGCAGACGCCGGACCACTTGATGAACACGCGCGTGGCGATGGGCGAGGCCGACCTGATGCTGGCCGGCGACCTGGTGGTGGCCACCAGCGCCGACGCCATGGCGCGGCTGCGTCCGGGCCGCTCGCGCGCGCTGCTCAACAGCGACACCGCGCCCACCGCCGCGTTCGTCACCAACCCCGACTGGACGCTGCCGGGCGCCAACCTGACGGCCGACCTGCAGGCCGCCTGCGGCAAGGACAACCTGCACACGGTGGACGCGTCGGCGCTGGCCGTGGGCCTGCTGGGCGACGCCATCTATTCCAACCCGCTGATGATGGGCTACGCCTACCAGAAGGGCTGGCTGCCGCTGTCGCGCGAGTCGTTGCTGCGCGCCATCGAACTGAACGGCCAGCAGGTGCCCAACAACCAGGCGGCGTTCGCCTGGGGCCGCCGCGCGGCGCATGACCTGGCCGGCGTGACGCGCCTGCTGGCAAGCGGCGGCGCGCCCGCGCATCCGGAGGGCATCATCGAGATCCGCCGGCCGCGCGCGGTCCAACCGGTGGTGGAGCTGAAGAAGCCGGCCGGCGAGCTGGCGCGCGTCGTCGAAACGCGCCGCGCGTTCCTGACGCAGTACCAGGACGCGGCTTACGCCAGGCAGTACACCGACCTGGTGGACAAGGTGGCGCACGCCGAGCGCGAGGCCACCGGCACCCAGCGCCTGGCGCTGGCGGTGGCGCGCTACTACTTCAAGCTGCTGGCCTACAAGGACGAGTACGAGGTGGCGCGGCTGTACACGGACGGGGAGTTCCTCAAGCGCATCGGCGAGCAGTTCGAGGGCGACTGGAAGCTGCGCTTCCACCTGGCGCCGCCGCTGTTCGCGCGCCGCGGCGCGGACGGCCATCTGGTCAAGAAAGCCTATGGCCCCGGCATGCTGCGGGTGTTCCGCCTGCTGGCGCGCATGAAGCGCCTGCGCGGCACGCGCTTCGATCCGTTCGGCTACACGCGCGAGCGCCGCGCCGGGCGCGAGCTGGCGCGCGAGTATCGCGAGACGCTGAGCGCGATCCTGTCCAAGCTCAATCGCGGCAACCTGGATCGCGCGGTCGCCCTGGCCAGCGTGCCGGAGGAGATCCGCGGCTACGGCCACGTGAAGGAGGCGGCGATGGAGAAGGCCGCCGCGCGGCGCGAGGCGCTGCTCAAGGACTTCAGCGCCAGCGTGGTGTCGATCGGCGGCGCGCGGGCGGCCTGATCCGCCTGCGCGGCGATGGCCGGCGACGGGCATATGCCTGCCGCCGGCCCATGCGCCCTCGCGGCAGCCGCGCGCGACTGGGGCTGGCTAGCCCTACGCCGGATAGTGCGCGTCGTCCAGCAGCATGTCCTCGAAGAACGCGCCGTAGCGGCCCTGCGGGTCGCGCAAGTGGATCTCCAGGATCCAGCGCATCTCCGATGGGCTGATCGCCAGCTCGGCGAGCGAGCCGGTATGGATTGCCGCGTGCGGGAAGTCGGATACGCGGTGGCCGGGCAGGTCGAAGTTCAGCTCCCAACCCATGGCGCGCGCCTGGCGGTCGGCGTAGGCGTAGAGCGCCTGTCCGCTCAGCCGCTCGCGCAGCCAGACGCCGCGCACGTCATGGAACAGCGCCTCGGCGTCGCGGGCGCAACGCGCCTGGCCGGGGTCGTCGCCCACCACGTAGCTCTTGCCGCCATCGCCTTCCCAGGCGTCCAGGCGCGGCGCGATGTCGAGAAAGAAGATGTCGTGTTCGCCCAGCACCGCGCCGGGCGTGGACGCCTGGCGCATGGCTTTCAGGGTGTTGGCGCCGAAGCGCACCCGCGTGGGATGCCAGCTCAGCGCCATGCCGGCATCGATCAGCGTCTGCTTGGCCAGGGCGACCGCGTCTTCCTCGATCATGCCGGGGCGGATGCGCGCGGCGATGTCCTCGATGGCCTGGCGTGTCTTGTTGCGGGCCAGCAGCATGCCGTCCACGGAGAAGGCGGGACCGACGCGTTCGCTGGGGTCGGAAGAGGGCGTTTGCATGAGGGGGTTCCTTGCTTGGCAAGCCCGGAGGGCGATGCAAGCAGTCTGGGCGCGCGCCGGGTCATCGACCAGCGCCGCGCGGCACGGATTCCGGCCAGCCTGGCGCGTCCGGCGGCCATGGCCGTGGACGGCGGCGGATTGCGGCCGCCGTGGCACGGTTTGCGGCCAGGCCGGACGGCAGGGACCCCTTGCGCCGCAGACCTTGGGCTAAGGTAGCGTCTGGCGGCGTCGTTGCCGCCTTGGTGCCCGCGCCGTGTCGCGCGGGGCCCGAGCCTCCCGCCCTCCGATCCCATGAAATCCGTCGCCATTCTCGTGTTTCCCGGCGTGCAGTCGCTGGACGTCAGCGGTCCGCTGGACGTCTTTGCCGAGGCCAACCGCTTTTTGCTGCCTGCCCGGCAGTACCGAATGGAGTTGATCGGCCTGACGCGCGGCGTGGTCCCCTGTTCCAACGGCATGCTGCTGGCGCCGCAGCGCTATTACGCCGATGTCGCCGACGCGCCCGACCTGCTGTTGGCCGCCGGCGGGCCCGGCCTGCCGGCGGCGCAGGAGTCGGACGAGGCACGGACCTGGCTGCGCGCGGCCTGCGCGCGGGCCGAACGCTACGGCTCGATCTGCAACGGCGTCTTCCTGCTGGCGCGCGCCGGCCTGCCGGCGGGCGCCACCGTCACCACCCACTGGAACGACGCGCCGGCGCTGGCGGCGCGCTATCCGGATCTGCGCGTCGAGACCGATCGGCTGTACGCGCGGGACGGCCGGCTGCATACGTCTGCGGGGGTGACCGCCGGCATCGACCTGGCCCTGTACCTGGTGGCGCAGGACCATGGGCCGGAGGTGGCGCTGAACGTGGCCAAACGGCTGGTGGTGTTCATGCATCGCGCTGGCGGGCAATCGCAGTTCAGCCCGTTCCTCACGCCCTTCGTCGAGGAGACCTCGGCGGTGGCGCAGGTACAGCAGTACGTGCTGGGGCATCTGGCCGAGGATCTCGGCGTGGACGCGCTGGCGGCAGTGGCCAACATGAGCCGCCGCAACTTCTCGCGGGTGTTCCTGCGCGATGCGGGCGTCACCCCGGCGGATTTCGTGGAAAGCGCCCGGGTGGATGCGGCCCGCGCGCGGCTGGAGCGCGCCTCGGCGCCGCTCAAGACCGTGGCCTTCGATTGCGGCTTCCGGGATGCGCGGCACCTGCGCGAGGTATTCCAGCGGCGGCTGGGCGTGTCGCCCAGCCAGTATCGCGCCAGTTTCGGCTGCTGACGCGCCGGGCGGATTCAACCGCCCGCGGTTTCCGGCTTGCGGCGGCGGGTGACGCCGGTGTCGAAGCGTTCCACGCCGGGGCGCGTGGCGGGGCGGTCGAAACGCTCGACGCCGGGGCGATCGAAACGTTCCACGCCCGGCCGGGCGGCCGGGCGGTCGAAGCGTTCCACGCCGGGCCGTGTGAAACGCTCGACGCGCGGCGGGCTGTGGGTCTTGGCCTGCACGCTTTCGGCGGCGGCCTGTTCGCGCTTGGCGATGATTTCTTCGGCGCGCTGGTGGTGCGGCGCCATCTTGCGCACCATCACGCGGCCGTCGCGCGGGAAATAGTTGATGCGGCGGGCGTGCACGTCGCCCAGGTCCTGGGCCTTGACGGGGATGCCTTCCGTGCGCAGGTAGTTCAGCACGAACTGGCCATTGCGTTCGCCGATGTTCATCTGCTGCATGGCCGACAGCACCGCGCCGCCGCCGAACACCTTGGCCTCGAGGCGGTCGCGCACCGCGCCGGCCTTGAGCAGTTCGTTGATCAGCACTTCCATGGCGAAGGCGCCATAGCGCATGGTGGCCGAGGCGGGCGACTGCATGTCGCCCTCGGGCAGCATGAAGTGGTTCATGCCGCCGACGCCAGTGACCGGGTCGTGGATGCAGGCGGCCACACACGAACCGAGCACGGTCGAGATCATGATGTCTTCGTCGGTGACGTAGTACTCGTTGGGGAGTACCTTCACCGCCTGGGATTGGAACGCGCTGTCGAAATAGTGGCGCGTCGCGCGGGCGTCAAGACGGGCGACCATGGGGCGGAATCAAGGGCAAGGACAACGGTTTGAACACGAAGGGCGGCGCTCGGTAGGACGGAAAACGTTTCAAAATATGTAAAAAAATGTCGCTTTATTCTTACACATTTAGCCTGAAATAGGGGGAAAACCTGTGTAACCGCAACTTTGTTATGTCCCTGAAAAATATGGCAGTTTGGCCGTCGACCGGGTGTCATTCTGGCGCCCGGGGGCAATGCTCGGGCGGCCGCGACACGAGTTGGCCGTCCGCCTGGCGCCGGGTCGCGCGGGGCCGTGGCAGGCAGGTGCTGCCATCCTACCCACGGCGGGGTAGGGCCGTTCCCCGGATCACGGGGAAGAACGGGGGCTATACGTGGCTTTAGGCGGCTCGATCTTGAGGGAAATCAGACGAAGCCCGATGCCCTTCAGAATCGCGTGCTGCGTGTGACGGACCAGCGCGCCGACAGCGCGCCCAGGGCGGCGGAGGCGACGATGGCGGCCAGCAGCACGGGAGTGCCCGGCAGATGCAGGGCGAATTCAGCCCCATAACTGCGGGCCAGGCCGAGCAGGGCGTTGTTCAGCGGCGACAGCGCCACCGCCGCCACGCCGATGGCCAGCAGCGAGGCCAGGGCGCCGGACAGCGCGCCCAGGTACAGGAACGGCCGCCGCACGAACGACTCGGTGGCGCCCACCAGCCGCGCCACGGCGATCTCCTCGCGCTGCGACAGGGCCTGCATGCGCACGGTGTTGAACACCGTGGCCAGCACCACCACCGCCACGCAGGCGGCCAGGAAGCCCAGGCCGATGCGGGCAAAGCGCAGGATGGCCTCCAGCCGCTGGACCCAGGCGCTGTCCAGTTGCACCAGGTCCACCTGGTTCCATTGTTTCCAGGCCTGCGCCAGCTTGTCGGCGCGGCCGGCCAGGTCTTCGCCGTCGGCCAGCGTCACCACCACCGCATCGGGCAGGGGGTTGCCGGGCAACACGGCCAGCGCCTGCTGCCAGGCGGGGTTGGCGCGCAGGTCGGCCAGGGCGTCGTCGCGGCCGACCACGCGCACCGCGCGCACGTCGTTGGCGTATTCGCCCTGGATGCGCCTGGCCACGTCGGCGGCGGCGCCGGCGGGCGCGTCGACCCGCATGAAGACGGTGACTTCGGGGGTGACCGACATCTGCCGCGCCACCGGCTGCACCGACACCAGGATGGCGCTGCCCAGCAACGGCAGGGCCAGCGCCAGCGCCATCACCAGCAGGTTGGCGAGCGACGAGAACGGCTGCTTGACCAGCCGGCGCAGGGTGACCATGAGCGCATAGCGATGCTGCCGCAGCCAGGCGTTCATGCCGTTTCTCCCGCGATGCCGTGGCCGGCGTCGGCCGGGGGCGTGGCGGCGCCGTGCGAGTCGGCGAACTTGCCCGGGTCGATGCGCAGGGTGCGGGTGGCGTAGCGCGCCATGAGTTCCTGGTCGTGCGAGGCGATCAGCGTGGTGACGCCGACGCGGTTGAAGTCGCGGAACACATTCATGATGCGCTGCGCGTTGTCGTGGTCGAGGTTGGCGGTGGGCTCGTCGGCGATCAGGATGGCGGGTCGGTTGACGATGGCGCGCGCGATCGCCAGGCGCTGCTGCTCGCCGCCCGACAGTTCGATGGGGTTGAGATCTTCCTTGCCCGACAGGCCGACCTTGTCCAGCGCGGCGCGGGCGCGGGCGGCGGCCGAATCGCCGGGATGGCCGGTGACGGCCAGCGGCAGCATCACGTTTTCAAACGCGCTGCGATCGAACAGCAGGTGCGTGTCCTGCAGGATCACGCCCACGGCGCGGCGCAGGTAGGGCCGGGCGCGGGCAGGCAGCTTGTCGAGCCGCTGGCCGTTGACCTGGATGGAGCCCCGGCTGGCGGGCTCGAGCCCGCCGATCAGCTTGAGCAGGGTGGACTTGCCGGCGCCGGAAGGCCCCGACACGAAAACGAACTCGCCCGCGCTCACGCGGAAGTTGATGTCGGCCAGGATATTGCGGCCGCGGCCATACGATTTGAATACGTGCTGGAATTCGATCATGGCGGCTGTCGGATGAAGCCGCAATATTAACTCGGGGACAGTAAGCTGGCCTAAAACCGCGCGAGGGCCGCGCGGGAAAAAGTGTCCTGATGTGACCGCGGACGCCGCATAAAAGTGACCGGTTGGACACGTTTTTTCGAACGAAAATGTGTCCCCGTTTTTATCGCAAAACCCCATTTGATTTCGTCCAGTGTCCCTATATTTCAAGGGAATTCCCGGATGCGGAGGCCGCTTTGCGGACGCTACCATCCGCCCCATGCGTAAAGCCCAACCCGGCCTTGCGTTCGGCTTCGCAACACCCCTACGGAGATCAAGATGAAAGTACTGAAACTCGCTGCCATTGGCACCGCCCTGTTCGCTGCGTCCGCGGCTGCCAATGCGGGTGCGACCTTCGATAACGTCAAGAAGAAAGGGTTTGTCCAATGCGGCGTTTCGACCGGCATTCCGGGATTCTCGATCGCGGACAGCAAGGGTGAGTACAAGGGCCTGGACGTGGATCTGTGCCGCGCCGTCGCCGCCACCATGTTCGGCGACGCCAGCAAGTTCAAGGTCACGCCGCTGAACACGCAGCAGCGTTTCACCGCCCTGCAATCGGGCGAAGTGGACGTGCTGACCCGCAACACCACCGTCACGCTGACGCGCGACACCACCCTGGGCCTGATCGGCGTGGGCGTGAACTACTACGACAGCCAGGGCGTCATGGTCTCGAAGGACCTGAACGTCAAGAGCGCCAAGGAACTGAACGGCGCCACCATCTGCGTGCAGCCGGGCACCACCACCGAGCTGAACCTGGCCGACTGGTTCCGTGGCCAGAAGATCGAATTCAAGCCCGTCGTGATCGACAAGTACGACGAAATCATCCGCGCCTTCTCGGCCGGCCGTTGCGATGCCTTCACGACCGACAAGTCGCAGTTGGCCTCGACCCGCACCACGCTGGAGAATCCGGACAAGTACATCATCCTGCCGGAAGACTTCTCCAAGGAGCCGCTGGGCCCCATGGTGCGCCAGGGCGACGAGCAATGGTTCAACGTGATCCGCTGGTCGCTGAACGCGATGCTGGAAGCCGAGGAATACGGCATCACGTCCAAGAACGTCGATGAAATGACCAAGAGCACCAATCCCAACATCCAGCGCATCCTGGGCGTGACCCCGGGCATGGGCAAGAACCTGGGCGTGGACGACAAGTGGGCCTACAACATCATCAAGCAGGTCGGCAACTACGGTGAAAGCTTCGAAGCCACGCTCGGCAAGAGCAGCGCGATGAAGCTGGAGCGCGGCCTGAACGCCAGCTACAAGCAAGGTGGCTTGATGTACGGCTGGCCGGTGCGCTAACACACGGCTGCCCGGCATGGCGCCAGTATGGCGCCATGCCTAGCCCGCCTTCGAGCGGGCGGCAGGAGTGGACGGCGCGGGCCGCAAGGCCCCCGCTGCCCGGTGTCCGACTTCTGTAGATTCATTCATGACGACTTCAAATAAAAACGCCCCGATTTCGGCACCCCCCCGGCGTCTGAACTGGAACGATCCCGGCGTGCGCGCCGTGGTCTATCAAGTGATCGCACTGGCCGCCGTCGCGCTGGCGGTGTGGTTCCTGGTTTCAAACACGCTTCACAACCTGTCCGTGCGCAACATCGCCACGGGCTTCGGTTTCCTGCAACGCGAGGCCGGTTTTGCCATCGGTGAAACGCCCATCGCCTACACCCCCGCCGACACTTATGGCCGCGCCATCTGGGTGGGTCTGCTCAACACGCTGCGCGTGGCCGTGCTCGGCATCGTGCTGGCGACCATCCTCGGCACGCTGATCGGCGTCGGCCGGCTGTCCAAGAACTGGCTCGTGGCCAAGATCACCTCGGTCTACGTCGAAGTGATGCGCAACGTGCCGCTGCTGCTGCAGTTGTTCTTCTGGTATGCGCTGATCACCGAGAACATGCCGGGTCCGCGCCAGGCGCACAACCCGCTGCCGGGCGTGTTCATCTCCAACCGCGGCCTCAAGGTGCCGGCGCTGGAAGGCAACTCGCTCGACTGGATGCTGGCCGGCCTGGGCCTGGCCATCGTCGCCATCCTGTTCCTGGGCCACTGGGGCAAGAAGCGCCAGGAAGCCACCGGCCACGTGTTCCCGCTGGGCCGCGCCGCCATCGGCCTGTTGATCGGCCTGCCGGTGATCGGCTGGCTGGTCAGCGGCGCTTCGTTGACGCTGGACATGCCGGAGCTGAAGGGCTTCAACTTCAGCGGCGGCCTGACGCTGTCGCCGGAGTTTGCCGCGCTGCTGGCGGGCCTGGTGATCTACACCTCGGCCTTCATCGCCGAAGTGGTGCGCTCGGGCATCCAGGCGGTCAACAATGGCCAATGGGAAGCGGCCGGGGCCCTGGGCCTGCGCCGCAAGCAGGTGCTGCGCCTGGTGGTGCTGCCGCAGGCGCTGCGCGTGATCATCCCGCCGATGACCAGCCAGTTCCTCAACCTCACCAAGAACAGCTCGCTGGCCGTGGCCATTGGCTATCCGGACATCGTGTCGGTGGTCAACACCACGCTGAACCAGACCGGGCAGGCCATCGAGGGCATTCTCATCATCATGGGCGCGTACCTCACGGTCAGCCTGTCGATCTCGATCTTCATGAACTGGTACAACAAGCGCATCGCGCTGGTGGAGCGTTGATATGAGCAGCACTACGCATACCCCCAGCGAAGGGCTGCCGCCGCCCAAGACCCATGTCGGCGCGTGGGCGTGGCTGCGCTCGCGCCTGTTTTCCTCGCCGCTGAACATCCTGATCACGGTGCTGCTGGCGTGGTTCCTGTTGATGTCGGTGCCGGCGCTGGTCGAGTGGGCCTTCATCAAGGCCAACTTCACCGCCGCCAACGCGCAGGAATGCCGCGCCTCGGTGGGCGGGGCCTGCTGGGCCTTCATCATCGAGAAACACCGGCTGATCCTGTTCGGCACCTATCCCTACGACGAACAATGGCGGCCGCTGATCGCGACCATCATCCTCGTCGCGGTGATCGTGTGCAGCGGCATCCGCCGTTTCTGGAACTGGAAGCTCGCCATCATCTGGACCGTCGGCCTGACCGCCGTGGCGATCCTGATGTGGGGCGGCGTGCTGGGCCTGACCTACGTCGAGAACGCGCGCTGGGGCGGCCTGCCGCTGACGCTGATCCTGTCGACGTTCGGCATCGCCTTCGCCTTCCCGATCGGCGTGCTGCTGGCCCTGGGCCGGCGCTCGAAGATGCCGGCCATCAAGGCGCTGTGCGTCGTGTACATCGAGCTGATCCGCGGCGTGCCGCTGATCAGCCTGCTGTTCATGTCGTCGGTGATGCTGCCGCTGTTCCTGCCCGAAGGCTTCTCCATCGACAAGCTGCTGCGCGCGCAGATCGCGATCATCATGTTCGCGGCCGCGTACATCGCCGAAACGGTGCGCGGCGGGTTGCAGGCGATCCCCAAGGGCCAGTACGAAGGCGCCGATTCGCTCGGCCTGAACTACTGGCAGCAGATGCGCAAGATCATCCTGCCGCAGGCGCTCAAGATCGTGATCCCGCCGCTGGTCAGCATCTTCATCGCGCTGTTCAAGGACACGTCGCTGGTGGTGATCATCGGCATCTTCGACCTGACGCTGGCGGCCAAGGCGGCCCTGTCCGACGCGGCATGGCGCGGATTCGGGGTGGAGGCGTATCTGTTCATCTCGCTGATCTACTTCGTCTTCTGCTTCTCCATGTCCAAATACAGCCAGGCGCTGGAAAAACGCCTGGCCACGGGCCACGCACGCTAGAACCTTGCCGCGGGTCCGCCACCGGCGGACCCGCAATGCGATATTTACGGGAGTACAGGCATGTCTGATGCCATCATTCGACTGCAGGACGTGAACAAGTGGTACGGCCAGTTCCACGTGCTGCGCAACATCAACCTGGACGTGGCGCCGGGCGAGCGCATCGTGGTGTGCGGGCCGTCCGGCTCGGGCAAGTCCACCATGATCCGCTGCATCAACCGGCTCGAAGAGCACCAGAAAGGCCACATCATCGTGGACGGCACGGAGCTCACCAATGACCTCAAGCACATCGAGACCATCCGCAAGGACGTCGGCATGGTGTTCCAGCACTTCAACCTGTTCCCGCACCTGACGGTGCTGGAGAACCTGACGCTGGGCCCGATGTGGGTCTTGAAGAAGCCGCGCGCCGAAGCCGAGGCCACGGCCATGAAATACCTGGAGCGCGTGCGCATCCCGGACCAGGCCAAGAAATTCCCCGGCCAGCTCTCGGGCGGCCAGCAGCAGCGCGTGGCCATCGCGCGTTCGCTGTGCATGAGCCCCAAGATCATGCTGTTCGATGAGCCGACCTCGGCGCTGGACCCGGAAATGGTCAAGGAAGTGCTGGACGTGATGGTCAACCTGGCCCAGGAAAGCGGCATGACGATGCTGTGCGTGACCCACGAAATGGGCTTCGCGCGCAAGGTCGCCAACCGCGTCATCTTCATGGACCGCGGCGAGATCATCGAGCAGAACAGCCCGGACGAGTTCTTCGACCACCCGCAGAACGAGCGCACCAAGCTGTTCCTGAGCCAGATCCTGCATTGAGGCCGGGCGCCGCCGCGCGCCGCGACCCGACCAAAGCCGCCTTCCCTGGAAGGCGGCTTTTCTTTGGGCGCCGGCCGTTGGCGAGGCGGCGCGAAAGGGAAGGCGCCGAGCACGCCGGGGTGGCCGGCGCACGTTGTTTCCAGTCGGCCGGGGCGCGCCGTTCACGGGAAAAGCGCTCGGTTCTCCCGGTAGCCCTTTGTTACGCCGTTCATCCCGCTGCGGTATGCTACCGACCGCCATCGATGCAATGAGAGGAGCAAACCAGATGAAACAGACCCCCCGCGGCGCGATGCGCCGCGTCCTGCTGGGCGGCGCCGCGGCCCTGGCCGCCACGCTGGCCCTGGGCGCGCCCGCGCTGGCCCAGAACACCGATTTCCCCACCAAGCCGCTGCGCTTCGTGGTGCCTTACCCGCCCGGCGGCCCGCTCGACACCATGGCCCGCATGCTGGCCGAGAAGGTGCGCGGCTCGCTCGGCCAGCCCGTCGTGGTGGAAAACCGCTCGGGCGCCGGCGGCAACATCGGCGCCGACCTGGTGGCCAAGGCCCCGGCCGACGGCTACACCCTGGTGATGGGCGCCGTCGCGACCCACGCCATCAACCCCTGGCTGTTCGCCAACCTGCCCTATGACCCGGTGAAGGATTTCGCCCCGGTCACCATCGTGGCGTCGGTACCGAACGTGCTGGTGATGAACGTCGAGTTCGCCGCCAAGAACAAGATCGAGAAGCTGTCGGACCTGATCGAGTACGCCAAGAAGAATCCGGGCAAGCTGAACTACGGTTCCGGTGGCAACGGCAGCGCCGGCCACCTGTCGGGCGAGCTGCTCAAGGCGCGCGCCGGCATCAACGTCGAGCACATTCCCTACCAGGGCGCGGCCCCGGCGCAACTGGCGCTGCTGTCGGGCCAATCGGACTTCATGTTCGACAACCTGGCGGCCTCGGCTCCGCTGATCAAGGACGGCAAGGTCAAGGCGCTGGCCGTGACCACGGCCAAGCGCTCGTCGCTGCTGGCCGACGTGCCGACGGTGGAAGAGTCGGGCATCAAGGGCTTCGACCTGGGCACCTGGTTCGGCGTCTTCACGACTGGCGGCACGCCGGCGCCGGTGGTGGCCAAGCTGAACAAGGCCTACGCGGAAGCGATGCAGCAGCCCGACGTCAAGCAGCGCCTGCTGACGATGGGTTCGGAAGCGCCGCCCATGACGCCCGAAGCCTTCGCCGAGTTCGTCAAGAACGAGAAGGCCAAGTACCAGGAGATCGTGAAGATTTCCGGCGCCAGCCTGAACTGAGGCCGGCGCGCCTGGCGCGTTTCGTCGGGAACGCGCCGGGCCTGACGCCGCCCCTGTCCGTCGGGGCGGCGTATCCGCCGGGCGCCGCGATCGCGGCGCCCGCGCTTCATCCCCACGCTTCGGTCATCCCCGCCGTTCGATCATTCGCGCGGCGCGGCCAGCAGGCCGTCGACCAACCGCGTCAGCAGCCTGCGGTCGGTGTCCAGGTCGGTGCAGCCGTACTGGTCGGCCTCGCGGTTCACCCACGCCTCATGCGCGCGCCACTGGTCGCCCGCGGCCTCCAGCCGCAGCGCGTAGATCCAGATGCCGGTCCAACTGCGATGAAAGCGCAACACGCCCTCGTCGAGATAGATGAACCACTTGTCTTCCATTTCGCGCGGGATGCGGCCTTGCCGCAGGCGGGCGTACTGGTCGGCCGTGTAGGTGGCGTCAAAGGGCAGCGCCGCGCGCTTCTTCGGCGCGGGCAGGTGTTTCCAGGATGCGGCTTGGGCGTCGGGCATGGCAACCGGTTTGATTTATGCTGGCGAGATGCGCGCACGCTCGGTAGTGGGCAGGCGCGATCCCTCGAATACTAAGGCCTGATCATGCATTTGTCCCCCGCCATTCCCATCCTGCGCATCTTTTCGGTCGAGAAGGCGCGCGAGTTCTACCTGGATTTCCTCGGCTTCGAGTGGGACTGGGAACATCGCTTCGAACCGGGCCTGCCGCTGTACGCGCAGGTGCATCGCGGCGAGCTGGTGCTGCACCTGAGCGAGCACTACGGCGATGCCACGCCGGGCGCGGCCATCTTCGTGCGCACCACCGGCGTCGACGATTACCAGGCCGAACTGATCGGCAAGCAGTACGGCTACGCGCGGCCCGGCGTCGAGGACGCGCCCTGGGGCCGGCTGCTGCGGGTGACCGACCCGTTCGGCAACCGCCTGACGTTCTGCGAATCGCAAGACTGAGTCCATGAGCCGCGCTACCCGGGCGCGCGCGCGCACGCCCAGGTAGCGCCGCGCGCGCTCCAGCGTTCCCGGCGGATCCGCGACGCCAGGTCCTCGGCGGCTACATCTTGCAGTCGGCCGCGTGCACGTCGGTGTGGTCGCGGGCGATGACCTTGAGATTCCTGTAGACCAGCTTGCCGTCCGCGCCGGCCTCGATGTGCAGCAGATACCAGTCCTGCACGGGGTGCTGGTTGGGGCCGAACTTGAACTTGCCGCGCACGCTGGGGAAGTCGGCACGGCGCAGCGCGTCGCGGAACGCGTCGGCCTTGCCGGTGATGTCGCCGTCCACGGCCTTCAGGCCCGAGGCGATCAGGTTGGCGGTGTCGTAGGCCTGCGCCGCATAGGCGGTGGGCGCGCGGTTGTAGGCCTTGGTGAAGGCTTCGACGAAGTGCCTGTTCTGCGGGTTGTCCAGGTCCGCGCTCCACAGCGAACTCAGGTAGAAGCCCTTGCCGGCGGTGCCGGTGGCGGCCAGCATGCGTTCGTCCATCGAGTAGATGGGCGTGATCATCTTGATCTTGTCGGCCAGGCCGGAGTTGGCGTATTGCTTGGTCAGGTTGATGCCGGCGCCGCCCGGGTGGAACTGGAAGATGGCGTCCGGGTTGAGCGCGCGGATGCGCGCCAGCTCGACCGAGAAGTCGGCCTGTTCCAGCTTGGTGTAGATCTCCTCGGCGATCTCGCCCTTGTAGGTGCGCTTGAAACCGGCGACGGCGTCGCGGCCGGCCTGGTAGTTCGGCGCCATGACGACGACGCGCTTGGCGCCCAGCTCGTTGGCGGCGATGCCGGCGGTGTCGGCGTACGAGTCGTTCTGGAAGGCGACGGCGAAGTAGTTGGGATTGCAGGCCTTGCCGGCGTAGTTGGAGGGGCCGGCGTTCAGGCTGACGTAGAAGCCGCCGGCGTTGAGCACCGTCGGCCCGACCGCCGCCATGACGTTGGAGAAGTTCACGCCGGTGAACAGGCGCACGCCGCCCTGCACCATCTTGTCGGCGATCTGCTTGGCGTTGGCCGGCTTGAGCGCGTCGTCCTCCACGCGCACGTTGACCGGCACGCCGCCGAGCTTGCCGCCGCCTTCCTTGACCGCCAGCATGAAGGCGTCGCGCTCGTCCTCGCCGATGTAGCCGGCGGGCGTGGACAGCGTGCCGATGAAGCCGATGTCCACGGGTTTCTGCTGGGCCTGGACGCCGCCGGCGGCCAGCGCCAGCAGCAGCGCGGCGCCGCCGCGGGTGATGCGTGTCGTCATGGTTGTCTCCTCCTGTGCCTGCTTTTTTTTATGGCTGGATGGGTCCCGCGAGACAGTTCTCCACCTTCCAGCCGTAGAGCCACTGCAACGCGTCGTAGAACTGCGACTGGCCGCGGCCGGTCCACAGCATGTTGCGCACGGTGCGTTCGACACCGCGCGCGTGATAGAGCCTGCCCATCTCGCGGGTCGACCAGACCACGCGCGCGCTGCGCGGAATGCGCACCGATTCGTACAGCCGGAAGGCGGCCTCCAGATCGTGGTCGCAACGCTTGACGGCCTCGCCCAAGGTCACCGCGTCTTCCAGCGCCATGCAGGCGCCCTGGGCCATGTATTGGGTCATGGGGTGGGCGGCGTCGCCCAGGATCGTCATTCGGCCCTGGCCCCACTGTTCGACCGGCTCGCGGTCGGCGGTGGCCCAGCGCTTCCACGACGTGGGGCGGTCCAGCATCTGGTGCGGGCGCGGGTGGATGCCCTGGAAATACGACAGCACTTCCTCCTTGCTGCCTTCGCGTACGCCCCATTGTTCCTGCTCGCGGCTGTGGAAGGTCACCACCAGGTTGTATTGCTGGCCGCCGCGCAGCGGGTAGTGCACCAGGTGGCAGTGCGGACCGGCCCACAGCACCGGCGCGTTGATGCGCAGTTCCTCGGGCATGTTGTCGCGCTCGACCACGGCGCGGTAGACCACGTGGCCGGTCACGCGCGGCGGATCGCCGATCAGGTGTTCGCGGATCACGGACTTGACGCCGTCGGCGCCCACCACGGCGTCGGCCTGGTAGCGGTTGCCTTCGGTGTCGGTGACCTCCACGCGCTTGCCGTCCTGCGCCACGCCGGCGATCTGCGTCGAGGTGCGAAAGCGGATCAACGGATTCTGCTGCACCGCTTCCAGGATCGACAGATGGATATCGGCGCGATGGATCACGGCGTAGGGGCCGCCGAAGCGTTCGCGGAAGGCCTCGCCGGTGTCGATGCGCACCACTTCGCGCGCGTCGACCGCGTCCATCATGATGATGTGGTCGGTGAAGACGGAGCGCTGGCGCGCCGTGGCGCCCACGCCCAGCGCGTCGAGCGCGGCGAAGGCGTTGGGACCGAGCTGGATGCCGGCGCCGATCTCGCCGATGTGCGCGGCCTGTTCCAGCAGTTGCACCGCGATGCCCTGGCGCGTCAGCGCCAGCGCCGCGGCCAGGCCGCCGATGCCGCCGCCCACGACGATGACGGATTGGGGCGGGTTCTTTGCGGGAGTTGCATTCATTGCCAGGTTCCTTGCGTATTCATTCTTGACGGCCGAGGAAGGCGCCTTGCCGTTGCAGTTGCGCCTGCAGCGCCGCCACCGGCACGTCGGCGGGCGCATGGCCGTCGCGCAGCGCCATGGCGGCCGCGGTGCCGGCGGCCTCGCCCATGACGAAGCAACTGCCGCTGACGCGGGCGGCCGACTGGCCTTCGTGCGTCATCGAGGCGCAGCGTCCGGCCACCAGCACGTTGGCGGCGACGCCGGGACCGCGGCGCGGCACCATCATGCGGAAAGGGAGCTGGTTGTAGCCGCGCGATTCCGGAATCGGCGGCCACAGCCATTGCACGTCGCCGGCGGTGTGCATTTCCAGCGGCCAGCCGTTCACGCCGATGCTGTCCTCGAAGTCGGCGCAGCCCAGCACGTCTTCCTTGGTCAGCATGGCCTCGCCGACGATGCGGCGGGTTTCGCGGATGCCGAGCTGCGGCGCGATGTCGAGCACATAGGCGTTTTCGAAGCCCGGCACCTTGGCGCGCAGGAACTTCAGGTATTCGGTGATCTGGCGGCGGCCTTCCAGCTCGCCGGCCGAGAGCGAGGCGGCGTCGGTGCCGTCGGCCGCGCTGCCGTCGGCGTTGGCCAGTTGCGTGACGTTGACGCGCCACTCGTAGTCATGCTTTTGCGGCCGCACGATGGCGCCGCGCCGCGGGAAGGTGAATTCGCCGCTGGCGGCGGCCTGGTCCATCAGTTGGGGAATGGTCTTCCAGGCCTCCTGGGCGCGGGCGCCGTCGACGTTGCCGACCTTGAACATCAGCGTGGGGTAGAGCATGTGGCCGTGCGCGTCGCCCTTTTCGAACGGCAGGCCGCCCCATTGCGCGATGTCGGCGTCGCCCGAGCAGTCGATGAAGACCTTGCCGCGCACCGCGCAGCGACCGGACTTGGTCTCCAGGAACAGCGCGTCGACATTGCCTGCGGCGTCGCGCGTCAGGCCGGTGGCCAATGCGTGGAACAGTATTTTTGCGCCGCTGTCCTGCACCATGCCGTCGGCGGCGCACTTGAAGGCCGAGATGTCGTAGGCCTGGGCGTGGATCTTGCCCAGGATCAGGTGCGGGTCGTTCAGGCCGTCCAGCGCGCGCATGCGGTCCAGCAGCTCGTCCGTCATGCCGTGCACCACCTGGCGGATGGCGCCGCGCACGTTGGCGTGCAGGCCGCAGAAGTTGGAGACGCCCGCCGCCGTGCCCATGCCGCCGAGAAAGCCATAGCGTTCCACCAGCAGCACGCTGGCGCCGTTGCGGGCGGCGCTGGCAGCCGCCAGGATGCCGGCGGGGCCGCCGCCCAGCACGACAACGTCGTATTCGCCATAGAGCGGCACCTGGCGGGCGGGTTCGGTGAGGGTCATGCTTGTCTCCTTGCTGTCCTGCTTGACTGTCTGGTGGTGCGAAATGCGAAATGCTGGACGGCGAGGCCGCCCGTTCACAGGCCTTCTTATTGGCCCTTGATGCCGAGCTTGGTGATGAGCGGTTCCCAGCGCTTGAGCTCATCGTCCATGTAGGCGCGGAACTCGGCCGGGGTGCTGCCCACCGGATCCATGAACTGCGCCTGCAGGCGCTTGACCACCTCGGGGTCGCGGATCGCCTGGATCAGCGCGTCCGACAGCTTCTTCTGGATGTCGGCGGGCACCTTGGACGAAATCACGAAACCGATCCAGGCCGAGCCCTCGATGCCGGGCACGCCGACTTCGGCCAGCGTGGGGATCTCGGGCAGCAGGGTGGAACGCCTGGACGAGGTCACGGCCAGCGCCTTCAGGCGGCCGTCCTTGACCATGCTCATGACCGCGATCGGCGGCAGCGCGGCGAACTGCGTGTCGCCCGACAGCAGCGAGGTCAGCGCGGCCGGCGACGACGGATACGGCACGTGCGTGGCGCGCGCGCCGATCCGCTGCAGCAGCAGTTCCACCGCCAGGTGCGAAACGGTGCCGGCGCCGGGCGAGGGGAAGTTGTACTTGTCCGGGTTCTTCTTGAGCGCCTCCAGCAACTGGCCGACGTTGTCGATGCCGGAGTTGGCCGGCACCACCAGCACGTTGGGCTGGTGCACCGCCAGCGTCAGCGGCGCCAGGTCGGTGGCCGGCGCGTAGGGCAGCTTGTCGAACAGCAGCGTGTTGTTCACCAGCGGGCCGGTGATCGAGACGCCGAAGGTGTAGCCGTCGGGCTTGGCGTTGGCGATGGCGAAGGTGCCGATGTTGCCGCTGGCGCCCGGTTTGTTCTCCACCACCACGGTCTGGCCGAGGATGGCGCCGGCCTTCTCGCCGACGATGCGCGCCACCTGGTCGGGGCTGGAGCCCGGACCGAACGGCACCAGCGCCTTGAGCGGCTGCGACGGCCAGGCGTCGGCGGCCTGCGCCGCGCCCAGCGGCGCCAGGGCCACCAGTCCCAGCGCCAGCGCGCGCGCCGTCAAAGCGCGCGCCCGCGCCAGGGTTGAGGGCTTATGCATGCTTGTCTCCCGCGATCTTCATATTGTTGAAATAGGTCTGCTCATTGGCGATGAAGGCCGCCACCATGGCGCGGTAGGCGGCGTCCACCACCTGGTCCAGGTTTTCGAAGCCCTGGTTGTGGCGCTCGGCCAGGCGCCGCGCTTTTTCGAACACCTCGGCCTGGCGCGCCGGCGCGCTGACCTGGAAGGCGTCGCGCTTGAAGCGCGCGGCGTCCTTGACGTACATGGCGCGTTCGGCGATCAGGCGCACGATCTCGTCGTCCAGTCGGTCGATGTTGGCGCGCACTTCGGCCAGGTTGGCGCACAGCGGGCGGTAGTCCGGGTCGGTGTATTCGCGCAGCGGCGCGCCCTGGGTGTCGGGCTCCTGGCCCGGGGAAACTTGCGAGGTCACTTGATGTAGTCCGGTTGGTTGGCGGGCGCGGCCTGCTGGAAAGCGGGTTGCGCGAGGCAATGTTCGTAGACGCCTACAAGGCGCGGGTAGGCCGACAGGTCGCAGCCCATGCGCTGGGCGTTGGCGACCTGCGGCACGACGCAGCAGTCCGCCAGCGTCGGCGCGTCGCCGAAGCAATAGGCGCCGCCGCCATGGCGCGCCAGCAGCGTCTCGACCGCGGTCAGGCCTTCGCGGATCCAGTGGTGATACCAGGCATTCTTCTGCGCGTCGGTGGCGCCCAGCTCTTCCTGCAGATAGCGCAGGATGCGCATGTTGTTGACCGGGTGGATGTCGCAGGCGATGGCGTTGGAAAGCTCCAGCACGCGGGCGCGTTCGCGCGGCGCGGCCGGGATCAGGCGCGGCTCGGGGTGCGTGGCGTCCAGATAGTCGATGATGGCGAGCGATTGCGACAGTTGGAAATCGCCGTCGGTCAGCAGCGGCACGCCGGCCGACGGATTCCGCGCCACATAGTCCGCGGCGCGCTGTTCCTGCTTGCGCAGGTTCACCGGGGTGATGTCGACCGGCAGGCCCTTGAGCGCCAGCGCGATGCGCACGCGATACGAGGTGGAGCTGTTGAAGAAGCTGTGCAGTTGCATGGGCGGGCTTCCTCAGGCGATTCGCACGCTCAGCGTGCCCAGGCCGTCGACGCCGCCGACCATCGTGTCGCCGCGCACCACCGGGCCCACGCCTTCGGGCGTGCCGGTATAGATCAGATCGCCGGCTTCCAGGCGGAAGTACCGGGACAGGTAGGCGATGGTCTCGGCCACCGACCAGATCAGCTTGCCGATGTCGCTGCGCTGCTTGTCGGCGCCGTTGACCTGCAGCCAGATGCCGGCGCGGTGGATGTCGCGGGCCTGTGCGGCGGGCATCAGTGGACCGATCGGCGCGCTCTGGTCGAAGGCCTTGCCCAGTTCCCACGGGCGGCCGGCCTCGCGCATTTTCATCTGCAGGTCGCGGCGCGTCATGTCCAGGCCGACGGCGTAGCCCCAGACGTGTTGCAGCGCCTGGTCGACGGCTATGTTGGCGCCGCCCTTGCCGATGGCCGCGACCAGCTCGATCTCGTAATGCAGGTTGGCGGTCTCGGGCGGGTAGGGCAGCGACAGCGTGCTGCCCTCGGCCACCGGCACCACGGCGTCAGCCGGCTTGCAGAAGAAGAAGGGCGGTTCGCGGTCGGGATCGAAGCCCATTTCGCGGGCGTGGGCGGCGTAGTTGCGGCCGACGCAATAGACGCGGCGCACCGGGAAGCTGTCCTGGCTGCCGGCGACGGGCACGGCAACGGGGGCGGCGGGATCAAACACAAAAGACATGGGTCACCTTTCTGGAATGCGGCGCCGGGGCCCGTGCGGGCCCCGGCCGGAATTGAAATGATGGGAGGGAGCCGCCTTCAGGCGGTGCGTTCTTCGCGCCACAGGCCCAGCGCGTCCTGCACCGGGCGGTCGGAATAGCTGAACAGGGTGGCGTCTTCCAGCGCCGCCAACTGCACCGGCTGCCACGACGGCGCCACGAACACGTCGCGCGGGCCGAAATGGAATTCGGCGTCGCCGATGCGGGCGATGCCGCGGCCTTCCACCACGCTGTAGACGGTGGAGTCGGTGCTGCGATAGGGCTTGCCCTGGAAGCCGGCCGGCAGAAGCTGCATGAAGGTGGCCATGGTGGGCATGGGGTAGCCGCCCGTGGCCGGGTTCAGGTAGCGCAGCTTGACACCGTCCCAGGGGTCGAGCTCGCCGTGGCGGTAGAGCGCGTCCAGCGCCTCGCGGCTGCGCTCGTAGGGATAGTTGAAGATCGGCGAGGTGCCGCCGGTGGCGCGATGCCGCACCGGCGCCATGTTGTGGCCGTAGCGCGCCATGCTGTCGCCTTCGGGACGCGTGACCGGCTGGGTGGCGGACGGATAGTTCTCGGCGAAGCCGGCATCCAGGAAGCGCAGCAGCGGGATGTCCAGGCCGTCCAGCCAGACCACCGGTTCGCCGCCGTCGACGGTCTCGGCGTTGCCGTGGTCGTGCCAGGTCCAGGACGGCGTGATGATGAAGTCGCCCGGATGCATGGTGGTGCGCTCGCCGTTGACGGCGGTGTAGGCGCCGCGGCCCTCGACGATGAAGCGCAGGGCGGACTGGGTGTGGCGGTGGCTGGGCGCGATCTCGCCGGGCAGGATCAGTTGCAGGCCGGCGTACAGGCTCTGCGTGATGCTGGCCTGGCCGGGCAGGCCCGGGTTCTCCAGGATCAGCACGCGCCGCACGGCTTCCTCGGCGCTGATGAGCGAGCCGGAGGCCAGCACGTCGTCGCGCACCTCGTCGTATTTCCAGATGGCGGGCACGCAGCGCGGCGCGGGCTGGCGCGGCACCAGGTTGTGCAGCGACTCCCACAGCGGGGCCATGTGCTTCTGGGCAATGCGGGCGTAATAGGCGGCGCGATCCGCGCCGGGGGGGTGACCGTCGGGCATGTCTGTCTCCTGGGGCCGGCGTCGGGGCCGGCTTCTGTGGGCCCGTCGCGGCGGGCGCGGCGGGGCCTGATATGGAGACGATTATGCGTAACGAGCTATGTGTTTTGAAATGAAATTATCTTATTATCCATATCAATAACTATATGGATAAGAGACCAAAGGGGACTCCATGGACTGGACTCACCGGTTGCGCCTGCGCAATCTGAAAATGCTGCTCAGCCTGGCCCAGACCCGCAACATCAGCCACTCGGCCGCGATGCTCAACACGACCCAGCCGGGGTTGTCGAAGTGGTTGAAGGATCTGGAGGACGACATCGGCCTGCCGCTGTTCGAGCGCCATGCGCGCGGCCTGCGGCCGACGCCGCACGGCGACGTGCTGATCGCGCACGCGCAGCGGGTCGAGGCGCAACTGGACCGCGCCAGCGCCGACATGGCCGCCTTGCGCGAAGGGGGCGGCGGGCGGGTGGTGATCGGCGCGTCCGGCGCGTCGGCGTCGGATACCGTGCCGCTGGCGGTGATGAAGCTGCTCGAACGCATGCCGCAGGCCCGCGTGAAACTGGTGGAAGGCACCACCGACCGCCTGCTGGCGCAACTGGCGCAGGGCGACCTGGACATCGTGGTGGGCCGCTCGGCGCCCGAGCATCACGATCCGGCCATCCGCTTCGAGGCCCTCTACCTGGAGCCGATCCACCTGGTGGCGCGGCCGCGCCATCCGCTGTTCGCGCGGGAGCAGCCGGGCTGGCCGGAGCTGCTGTCATACCGCTGGATCCTGTGGCCCAAGGGCACGCCGATCCGCAACGCGGTCGACGCCGCGCTGGCCGCGGCCGGCCAGGCGCCGCCGGCCGATCACATCGAATCCAATTCGGTCACCATCAACCTCACGCTGATCAACAACAGCGACATGATCGGCGTCGCTTCGCACCGCGCCGCGCTGCGCTTCACGCAGATGAAGGCGATGCGCATCATTCCGATGCGCCTGTCGGGCTTCGGCTCGGTGGCCATGTACTGGCGCGAGGATGCGTTCCGGCCGACCGCCGTGCAGGAGGCGATGGCCGCGCTGCGCAACACGGTGGCCGAGCACGCGCCGGGCGTGACGAGGCTGTGATGGCGCCGTCCGGCCCCGGGCTGAATGCGCTGATCGCGCAATGCCGCCGCCTGGAGGCGGCGCTGCGCGACGAGGCGGGCGCGCCGGACGCATCCGCGGCCATGCACCGTTTCGTTGCCGAGATGGATGCGCGCGCCGCGCCGCCGGGGCTGTGGTCGCCGCTGGCGCTGGCGGTGCTGACCATGGTTGGCGGCATCGGCGTCGGCATCGGCCTGCTGAGCCTGCTGCTGCGGCCGGCCGGGCCGGCGCTGGCGGCCTTCGCGCTGGTGCTGGCCTGCGCCGTCACGGCCCTGGCGCTGGCGATCGGCGTGGTGGCCTTCATGGGCGGCTACAGCCTGGGGCTGGTGCTGCTCAAGCGCACCGCGCTGGCGTTGGCCTCTGCCGGCGTGCTGGGCCTGATCGCCTGGTCGCAGGGCGACATGCGCGCGGTCGGCCCGGTGGTCGCGCTGCTGGGCGGCGCGGGCGCGTGGCTGCTGATGAACAGCAATGCGTTCTATGTGTTCGCCGGCTATCGCGTGGCGCTGCGGGTGATGCAGGCGCAGGCGCGGCGGCCATAAGCGGCCGGCTGCGTGCGCGTGATGGGTGGCGGGGGAGGGGCCGAGGCCGCCGATGCCTTGCGGCGATCCGCGCGCAGGCAGCCGGCGCGTGTCAGCGGCGCGCCGGGCGGCATCCGTTCACTTCGCGGTGTTGGACCAGCCCTTGGACAGCTCCACCGCCTGGCGCCAGCGCCGCATGCGGGCCTCGCGCACCGAGTCCGGCCAGGCCGGTTCGAAGGTGCGCTCGGCCTGCCACTTGGAGGCGAATTCGTCCTGATCCGACCAGAAGCCGACCGCCAGGCCGGCAAGGCCGGCCGCGCCCAGCGCGGTCGATTCGGGCACCCGCGGGCGCACCACCGGCACGCCCAGCAGGTCGGCCTGCATCTGCATCAGCAGGTCGTTGCGGGCGGCGCCGCCGTCCACCCGCAGCTCGGTCAGCGCGATACCGCTGTCGCCGTTCATGCAGGTCAGCAGTTCGGCGCTCTGCAGCGCGATGGATTCGAGCGTGGCGCGGGCGATGTGGGCGCGGGTGGTGCCGCGCGTCAGGCCCACCAGGGTGCCGCGGGCGTAGGGGTCCCAGTGCGGCGCGCCCAGGCCGGCGAAGGCCGGCACCATGAAGACGTCGTCGGTGTCGGCCACGCTGGCGGCCAGCGATTCGATTTCCTCGGAACGCTGGATGATGCCCAGGCCGTCGCGCAGCCATTGCACCGCGGCGCCGGCGACGAACACGCCGCCTTCCAGCATGTAGGCCGGACGCCAGCCTGGCTGGCCCTGCGCCGGCAGGCCCCAGCCGACGGTCGACAGCAGGTGGTTGTGCGACTGCACCGGCTTGTCGCCCACGTTCATCAGCATGAAGCAGCCGGTGCCGTAGGTGTTCTTGGCCATGCCCGGCTGGAAGCAGGCCTGGCCGAAGGTGGCGGCCTGCTGGTCGCCGGCCACGCCGGCGATGGGAATCGAGCCGCCCAGCCATTCGGGCAGGGCTTCGCCCACCACCGCGCTGCTGGGCGCGATCGACGGCAGCACGCTGCGCGGAATATTGAGCAGCGCCAGGATCTCGTCGTTCCAGTCCTGCGTGTGCAGGTCGAACAGCATGGTGCGCGAGGCGTTGCTGGGGTCGGTGCTGTGCACCGCGCCGCCGGTCAACTGCCAGATCAGCCAGGTGTCGACGGTGCCGAAGGCCAGTTCGCCGCGCTCGGCCTTCTGGCGCGCGCCGGGCACGTGATCCAGCAGCCAGGCCAGCTTGGTGCCCGAGAAATAGGCGTCCAGCACCAGCCCGGTGCGCGATTGCAGGAAGTCGGCGTGGCCGTCCTGGCGCAACTGGTCGCACATCGGCGCGGTGCGGCGGTCCTGCCAGACGATGGCGCGGGCCAGGGGGCGGCCGCTGGCGCGGTCCCAGATCAGGGTGGTTTCGCGCTGGTTGGTGATGCCGATGGCGGCCACGTCGGCGGCGCTGGCGGCGGCGTTGCGCAGGGCCTCGCGCGCCACGTCCAACTGGCTGTGCCAGATCTCGCCGGGGTCATGTTCGACCCAGCCCGGCCGCGGATAGTGCTGGCGGAATTCACGTTGGCCGATGCCGCGCACCACGCCATCGCGATCGAACACGATGGCGCGGGAGCTGGTGGTGCCCTGGTCCAGGGCTAGGACAAATTCATTCGTCGTCACTGTTCTTGGCGCCGTTCAGGTGTGCCCCGGCCAGCGGGTCGAGGCGTCTAAAGGAAAAGACCGAAGCCGCGCACAGCAGGCCGATGACGATGAAGCCGACGATCACGTCGCCCACCACCAGGCTTTCCGCCCCGCGCAGGGTCATGCTGATGTTCAGGGTCACCGCGGCCACGCCCACGCCCAGGCTGATGCCGAGCTGCTGCGCCATGGCGGCGAAGCTGCTGGCGCGGCTCATCTTGGCCGGGGGAATGTCGGCATAGGTTAGCGTATTTACGCCGGTGAACTGCAGCGAGCGGAAGAAGCCGCCGACCAGCAGGATGGCGATCATCAGCCAGACCGGGGTGGTGGGGGTGAACGTGGCGCAGACCACGATGAAGGCGCCGGTCAGCACCGCGTTCACGGTCAGCACGCGGCGAAAGCCGAAATGCCGGACGATGGGCGTGGCGACGAATTTCATCAGCAGCGCGCCGGCGGCGCTGGCGAAGGTGATCAGGCCGGCCGAGAACGGCGACAGGCCGAAGCCCACCTGCAGCAGCATGGCCAGCAGGAAGGGCGTGGCGCCGACCGCGAAGCGGCACAGGTTGCCGCCCAGCGTCGAGATGGCGAAGGTCGGGATGCGCATCAGCGCCAGATCGATGATGGGGTGTTCGGTGCGGCGCGCATGCCAGCCGTAGAGCAGGCCGCAGACGATGCCGACCGCGATCAGGCCCAGCAGCATCGGCAGCGGCATGACGTCGCGGCCGATGGCCTCGAAGCCGCTGACCAGCGTGGCCAGGCACACCGCGCTGAGCAGGAAGCCGAGCCAGTCCAGGCGCGGCGCCGATTCTTCCTTGATCTCGGCCACGTAGCGCAGCACCAGCGCGATGCCGAGCACGCCGATGGGGATGTTGATCAGGAAGATCCAGTGCCACGACATGTACGTGACCATGAAACCGCCCAGCGGCGGCCCGATCACCGGCCCCAGCAGCGCCGGGATCGACAGGAACGACATGGCTTTCAACAGATCCTGCTTGGGCACCGTGCGCAGCAGGATGATGCGGCCCACCGGCACCATCATGGCCCCGGCCATGCCCTGCACCACCCGGGCGATGACCAGTTGCGGCAGGTCCTGCGACAGGGCGCAGGCCACGGAACTGAGGGTGAACAGGCCGATGGCGGCGATGAACACGCGGCGCGCGCCGTAGCGGTCGGCGGCCCAGCCGCTGACTGGCACGAACACGGCCACCGACAGCAGGTAGGAGGTGATGGCCACGTTCAACCGCACCGGGGTCGATCCCAGGGCCCGCGCCATGGCCGGCAGGGCGGTGGCGACCACCGTGGCGTCCAGCATCTGCATGAACAGCGCACAGCCGACGATGAAGGGAATCATGCGCGCCGCGCGCACCGCGTCCGGGGTCGAGGGAGGAGCGGGATTGACTGCGGCTGCGGATTCGGCTGACATGGCGGAGGGGGGCGGTGGGACCCGGAAGATTGTAACGCCGGCTCCCGGCCCCGCGTGCAGTAAACTCCGGGTATCCGAAACCCACTGAAATTGGTGCCATGGCAACCAACTACGAATCCGAGATCACCAAGTTCCTCAAAGACTACAAGCAGTCGCACCCTGGCACCGAAGAACGCCAGCGCGAAGGCCGTGCGCGTCTGTGGGACAAGCCGCAGGACGCGGAGCTGCTGGAAGGCTTCCGCGCCGCCCGCGTGCCGCAAAAGCCGTACGTGTATCAGGCCGACTGATACCGTTGCGGCAGCCATGGCCCACACCCCCTCCGTCCCGGGCGATGCCCTGGCCGCGCTAGTGGAACCGTCCGTCGACAGCACGCCCGACACCGTTGACAGCGTCGCGTTCGCGCGCCTGTACGGCGAGCCGCTGTTCCAGATGCCGACGGACCTGTACATCCCGCCGGACGCGCTGGAGGTGTTCCTCGAAGCCTTCGAGGGGCCGCTGGACCTGCTGCTCTACCTGATCCGCAAGCAGAACTTCAACGTGCTGGACATCCCCATGGCGGATGTCACGCGGCAGTATCTGTCCTATGTGGAACAGATCCGCATCCACAACCTGGAGCTGGCCGCCGAGTATCTGCTGATGGCGGCCATGCTCATCGAGATCAAGTCGCGCATGCTGCTGCCGGTCAAGAAGACCGACACCGGCGAAGAGCCCGAGGATCCGCGCGCCGAGCTGGTGCGCCGCCTGCTCGAGTACGAGCAGATGAAGCTGGCCGCGCAGAAGCTCGACGCCCTGCCCCAGTTGGGCCGCGACTTCGTCACCAGCCATGCGGTTGCCGACCTGAGCGTCGAGCGCATGCTGCCCGAGGTCAGCGTCGACGACCTGCGCGCCGCGTGGGCCGACATCATGAAGCGCGCCAAGCTCAACCAGCACCATCACATCACCCGCGAACAGCTTTCGGTGCGCGACCACATGACGCACATCCTGCGGCGCCTGAACGACGTGCGCTTCATGGAGTTCGGCGACCTGTTCATGGAACGGGTGCGCGAGGGCGCGCCGGCCGCCGTGGTGGTGGTGCACTTCATCGCCATGCTGGAACTGGCGCGCGAATCGCTGCTGGAAATCACCCAGGCCGAGCCTTACGCGCCCATCTACGTGCGCCTGGCCTACACCAGCGTCGCGGCGGTCGCGGCCTGATCCGATTCCCCCCGGGCTGTGCGCCCAACCCCGGAGATCCCCCTTGAAAGTCGTCCACACCATCCAGGAATTGCGCGACCACCTGCGCGGCCAGAACCGCGTCTCGTTCGTGCCCACCATGGGCAACCTGCACGAAGGCCACCTGGCGCTGATGAAGCTGGCGCGCCAGCACGGCGACCCGGTGGTCGCCAGCATCTTCGTGAACCGCCTGCAGTTCGGGCCGAACGAGGATTTCGACCAATACCCGCGCACCCTGGCCGCCGACATCGAGAAGCTCGAACGCGAGCGCGACGTGTACGTGCTGTTCGCGCCCAACGAGCGCGAGATGTACCCCGAACCGCAGAATTTCCGCGTGCAGCCGCCGGACGACCTGGGCGACATCCTCGAAGGCGAATTCCGCCCCGGCTTCTTCGCCGGCGTCAGCACCGTGGTGCTCAAGCTGTTCTCCTGTGTCCAGCCGCGGGTCGCCGTGTTCGGCAAGAAGGACTACCAGCAACTGATGGTGGTGCGCAACATGTGCCGCCAGTTCCAACTGCCGGTGGAAGTGCTGGCGCACGAGACCGTGCGCGCCGACGACGGCCTGGCGCTGTCGTCGCGCAACCGCTACCTGAGCGAGGCCGAGCGCGCCGAGGCCCCGGCCCTGTACGCCGCCCTGCACAACGTCGGCCAGCGCCTGGCCGCCGGCGAGCGCGACGCCGCGAGGCTGGAGCGCGGGGCCACCCAGCAACTGACCGATCGCGGCTGGAAGGTCGACTACATCGCCCTGCGCCGCCAGCGCGACCTCAAGCGTCCGGAAGCTGCCGACCTCCAGGCGGGCGAGCCGGTGGTGGTGCTGGCCGCCGCCAAGCTGGGCGCGACCCGCCTGATCGACAACCTGGAGCTGGCCTACACGGCCTGAGCCGGTTGCGCCGCGGCCGGCTCAGGCCGGGCCGCGCACCCCTGGCAAAATTGCCAGCTTATGTCGCCGGCGAGGGCGGGGCAGACTCTCTGCAAGTCATCATTGCAGAGCCATTCCATGCACGTTCCCCGCGCCGACCTCGATCGCCTCCTGTCCGCCCTGACGCCGCGCGAGCGCCAGATCGTCGCCTATGTCGCGGCTGGCCGTCCGAACAAGGTCATCGCGATTGACCTGGACATTTCCCTGCGCACCGCCGAGGCCCACCGCGCCCGGATCTTCGCCAAGCTGGGCGTGCGCAACGCCATGCAACTGGCCTGCCGGCTGTGCGCCTTTGGGCAACCGGGCGTGTCGCCAGTGCTGGGAGCGCCATTGCCGTGCGGGTCGGAGGCTGCGGCGCCGGTCGCCCCGCCGCCCGAGCCCGCTGCGGATACGCCCGCGTCAGACACGCGCTATGCGCTGCGGGCGGAGCGGGTCGATGCCATCCTCGCGGATTGCTGCGCGGCACTTATCAATAAAGGATACTGGAGTAAGTAGGCACTTACTTTTCGAGGGTGGCCAGCCGCCCCTCGGCTTTCATCGGTCCAGGAGGCCGCCCCAAAAACCAAGGGCCTGGCGGATGCGTCATCCGGCAGGCCCTGCGGGGGATGGTCAGGCCGGGCTGGATACCCGGCCCGCCGCGCTCAGGGGCATTGAGGCGCCTGGGCCTTGGCCAGTTCGTCGATCGGATCCAGGTCCGGCTGGCGGGTCAGGTTGTAGTTCAGGTTGGGCGACTGGCCGCCGATGGAGCGCACGCGCAGCACGTTGTTGGCGGCGACCACGAATTCGACCCGCATGTTGCCCTTGCTGTCGAGCAGCAGGACGCGCGGCGGGCGCTCGTCGGTGGCGTCCCAGCAGCCTTGCTCGACGATCGGCGCGGCCTTCTGGGGATCGTTTTCCAGGTAGGCGGTGCGGCCGCGCCAGCGGCCGTTGGGCGCCAGGGTCAGGGTGACGCGTTGCGCCGTGCACTGCATGGCGGGCGAGAAACACGGCAGCGTACCCATGTAGGTCTGCGGCTGCGGCACCAGGCTGTTGGCGGCGGCGCTCTGCGTCGCGGCGGGCGCCGGGGCGGGCGCCGCGCCGGCGCTGGCGCCGCTGCTCGCGCCTTCCGGCACGGGCTGGCCATCCTCGGTGGTGGCGCCCTGGGCCGCGGCGGCCTGGGTCGGGGTCTTCTTCTGGTCGGGCTTCAGCGCGATCTGCACCTGCGACGGCGCCCGCAGCACGGTGCGGTAGCCGGCGCCGGAACCCTGGTACTGGGCGTCGGTGACGGTGCTTTCGACCGGGGGATCGTAATAGCCTTCGGTGCGTTGCTGGGCGCAGCCCGCGGCTGCCAGCGCCGTGCCCGCTAACAGCAGCCCCATCATGCTGAGTTTGCGGGGGCGGGTAAGGATTTCGACGCGCGCGGCCATGGCAGCTGATCCGTAAGTTGAGTCTGTCTCCGATTTTACGCACTTATGCGAAGATTCGATACGTTCCCCACCATCCTGAAAGGCGTTGCCGGCACTTTATGCACAAATTACGACACGGCTCCTGGCAGCCCGCCCGCCGTCCTGCCGTCCGCGCTCGTCCGCCGGCGCGGCGGACCGCGCCGCGAGGGCGCGCATGACGCTGTGGCATGTCTTGCCGGTGCCCCTGGCGGCGTTTGTCGCGCTGGCCGCGCTGGCCGGCCTGCTGGTCGGCGGCTGGCTGACGCAGGTCACCTACCGCCTGCCGCGCATGATGGAACGCGAGTGGCAGGCGCAGTGCCAGGAAGCGGCGGGCAATGCCCGGCCGGCGATCGACTCCGACCTGCGGGCGCCGGCCGCGCATTGTCCGAGCTGCGAGGCGCCGGTGACGGGCTGGCGCCGCCTGCCGCTGCTGGGCTGGCTGGCGCTGCGCGGCCGTTGCGCCGCGTGCGGCGCCCCGATCGGTTGGCGCTATCCCGCCATCGAGGCGATCACCTGCATCCTGTTCGCCGCCTGCGCCTGGCGTTTCGGCGCCACGCCCATCGCGTTGTGCGCCATGGGCTTGTCGGCGGCGCTGGTGGCGCTGGCCTGGATCGATCTGGAATCGACCCTGCTGCCGGACGCGATCACGCTGCCGCTGACCTGGGCCGGCCTGCTCGTGAATCTGTTCGACGCCTTCACGCCGCTACCGATGGCGGTAGTGGGCGCGGTGGCCGGCTACCTGTTCCTGTGGGTTATCTTTCATGCATTCCGCCTGCTGACCGGCCGCGAAGGCATGGGCTACGGCGATTTCAAGCTGCTGGCGGCGCTGGGGGCCTGGTTCGGTGTCGGCGCCTTGCCAATGCTGCTGCTGGGCGCCTCGGTGGTCGGCGTGGTGGTGGGCGGCGCCCTGACGCTCGGCGGCCGGGCACGCCGCGGCCAGGCCTTGCCGTTCGGCCCATACCTGGCGCTGGCGGGCGTGGCCGTGCTGCTGCTGGGCGGCGAGCAAGGCCTGGGATGGTTGCTGCATTGAACGCGCGTCCGCCCCGCGGCGGCGCGCGCCCGGTGGGGCGCAGGGGCGGCGGGGAGCAGGGCGCACACGAAGGACGAACATGTTCAAGATCGGTCTGACAGGGGGCATCGGCTCGGGCAAATCGCGCGTGGCCGACATGCTGGGGGAATGGGGCGCATCGGTGGTCGATACCGATGAGATCGCGCGCGCGCTGACCGCGGCCGGCGGCGCGGCGATGCCCGCCATCGAACGCGAGTTCGGGCCCGACGCGTTGACGCCGGCAGGCGCTCTCGATCGCGACTGGATGCGCGAGCGCGCGTTTGCCGACCCGCAGGTCCGCCTGCGCCTGGAAGCCATCCTGCATCCGGCCATCGGCCACGAAACCGAACGCCAGGCCGAGGCCGCGCGCGGCGTCTATCTGGTGTTTGTGGTGCCGTTGCTGGTCGAGTCCATCGGGCGCTGGCGCGGCCGCGTCGACCGCATCTGCGTGGTCGATTGCGATCCCGACACCCAGGTGGCCCGGGTGCGCTCGCGCAGCGGGCTGACGGACTCAGCCATCCGGCGTATCATGGCGGCACAGGCTGCGCGGGCGGACCGGCTCGAGGTCGCGGACGACGTCATCGACAATGGCGGCGCGACATCGCCGGAGCAATTGCGCGCGCAGGCGAAGACCCTGCATGATCGCTGGCTCAAGCTGGCGGCCACCACGGGCCGGCAAGCTTCGGGCTTGGCCGGCACCCCTGAATAATCTCGGCCCGCCGGCCGACCTCTGATGGGCCTGTTTACAAGCGTGATTGTTTACGAATATCCCTTCAACGAGCGCATCCGCGCCTACCTGCGGCTCGAATACCTGTTCGACAGGCTGTTCTTCTTTGCGCGCGAGGGGGATTCACGCCAGCACCAGGTTGCCGTCACCTCGCTGTTCGATCTGCTCGATGTCTGCGAACGCACCGACGTGAAAGGCTCGGTGCTGCAGGACCTCGAACGCCAGCGCGTCGCGCTGGTTGGGTTGCGCGACCACCCCGGGGTGGCGCAGGACGCGCTCGAAGGCATGCTGCGCGAACTCGAAAAGGTGGCTTCGGCCCTGGCGGCGCCCGGCAAGACCGGCCAGTCGCTGCGCGAGAACGAATGGCTCACCAGCCTGCGCGGGCGCCTGGCGGTGCCCGGCGGCGCGACTCAGGTCGACATGCCGTCGTACTACGCCTGGCAGCATAAGTCCGAAGCCGCGCGCTGCGCGGACCTGCAGGCCTGGCTGGCGCCCTTCACCGCCCTGAACGACGGCCTGACCCTGGCGCTGCGCCTGCTGCGCGAGTCAGGCCGCAAGATCGACATCGTGGCCGAACAGGGCGCTTACCAGGAGATGCTGGGCGGCAAGCAGTACCAACTGCTGCGCGTCTGGGTCGATCCGGCGCAGGGGGTCTTTCCCGAGATCAGCGCGAATAAGTACATGATCTGGATCCGCTTTTCGACGCAGGACGGCGAATTCAAGCCCCAGCAGGTGGCGCGCAGCATCCCCTTCCAGATCACGCTCTGCAATTCGTAGCCCGTCGGGCGCGAGCGGTGGGGGGCATCCCGCCCCGATTCCTGTTGCGGCCGATTTCAGCGGTAACGGACAATGGCTGAAATGTCGGTCGTCTAGGTCACAATACGGCTTTCTCCGTCAGTGCCGGAACCGTATCCCATGTCCGATAGCCGTCCCGTTTCGTCGCCTTCCCGCTGGACCCGCCGCAGAATCATCGGGTTGGCGGTGCTTTTGCTGGTGGTCGCCGGCATCGCCTGGCTGGCGCTGCGGCCGGCCGCCAAGCCGGGTGGCGCGGGCGGCGGGCGTCCGGGCGCGGGCGGACGGCCCAACATGGCCGCGGCCATGGCCAACCTGGCCGTGCCGGTGCGCGTGGCCAGCGCCGTCACGCAGGACATCGATATCTACCTGAAGTCCCTGGGCACCGTCACGGCCTACAACACCGTCACCGTGCGCAGCCGCGTCAGCGGCGAACTGGTCGACGTGCCGTTCCAGGAAGGCCAGCAGGTCAAGGCCGGCGACCTGCTGGCGCAGGTCGACCCGCGCGCCTTCCAGGTGGCCCTGGACCAGGCCCGCGGCACCCAGATGCAGAACCTGGCGCTGCTGGAGAACGCGCGCCGCGACCTGCAGCGCTATCAGGCCCTGTTCAAGCAGGACTCGATCGCCAAGCAGCAAGTCGACACCCAGGCGGCGCTGGTGCGGCAATACGAAGGCACCATCAAGAGCGACCAGGCCAATGTCGACAATGCCCGCCTGCAACTGGACTACGCCCGCATCACGGCGCCGATCAGCGGCCGCCTCGGCCTGCGCCAGGTCGACCGCGGCAACCTGGTGTCCAGCTCGGACACCAACGGCCTGGTGGTGATCACGCAGACCCAGCCGATCTCGGTGGTGTTCACGCTGCCCGAGACGCAATTGCCCGAAGTGCGCGCCGAACTGGCCCAGGGCCGCACCCTGGCGGTGGAGGCCTATGACCGCGCCGACACCCGCCGCATCGCGTCCGGCACGCTGGAGACGCTGGACAATCAGATCGACGTCACCACCGGCACCCTCAAGCTCAAGGCAAAGTTCGACAACCAGGACGACGCGCTGTTTCCCAACCAGTTCGTCAACGTGCGCCTGCACGTGCTGACGCGCAAGGGCGTGACCGCGATTCCGACGGCGGCGGTGCAGCAGGGCTCGGCCGGCGCCTTCGTGTTCCTGGTGCAGCCGGACAATACCGTGCAGGTCAGGCAGGTCAAGCTGGGCGCCATCAACAATGGCATGGTCGCCGTCAACGAGGGCCTGCAGCCGGGCGACCGTGTCGTCACCGAGGGCACCGACCGCCTGCGCGCCGGCGCCAAGGTCGAGGTCGTGGGAGGGGGCGAGGTGATCCCCGCCGCCAAGGACAAGTCGCTGGGCGGGGGCGCGCCGGCGGGCACCACGCCCGCCACGCGCTGATCGAGGGGCCGCCCCGTGAGCCCGTCGCGCCTGTTCATCCTGCGGCCCGTGGCCACCACGCTGTCGATGGTGGCCATCCTGATCGCGGGCTTCATCGCCTACCGCATGTTGCCGGTGTCGGCGCTGCCCGAGGTCGACTACCCCACCATCCAGGTGACCACGCTGTATCCGGGCGCCAGCCCGGACGTGATGACGTCGCTGGTGACTTCGCCGCTGGAACGGCAGTTCGGCCAGATGCCGGGCCTGAACCAGATGTCGTCGACCAGTTCGGGCGGCGCCTCGGTCATCACCATGCAGTTCAACCTGACGCTGCCGCTGGACGTGGCCGAGCAGCAGGTGCAGGCCGCCATCAACGCGGCATCCAACCTGCTGCCCAGCGACCTGCCGGTGCCGCCGACCTACAACAAGGTCAATCCGGCCGACGCGGCGGTGCTGACGCTGGCCATCACCTCGCCCACCATGCCCTTGCCGCAGGTGCGCGATCTGGTCGATACGCGGGTGGCGCAGAAGCTGTCGCAGATTCCGGGCGTGGGCCTGGTGAGCGTGGCGGGCGGGCAGCGCCCGGCCGTGCGGGTGCAGGTCAATCCGCAGGCGCTGGCGGCCAACGGCCTGGGGCTGACCGACCTGCGCACCGCGGTGGTGGGCGCCAACGTCAACCAGCCCAAGGGCAACCTGGACGGGCCGCTGCGCTCGACCACCATCAACGCCAATGACCAGCTCAAGTCGCCGACCGACTACAACGACCTGATCATCGCCTACAAGAACAACGCGCCGCTGCGCCTGTCGGACGTGGCGCGCGCGGTCGAGGGCGCCGAGGACACGCGCCAGGCGGCCTGGGCCGGCGACAAGCCGGCCATCCTGCTGAACATCCAGCGCCAGCCCGGCGCCAACGTCATCGACGTGGTCAACCGCATCCAGGCGCTGCTGCCGCAATTGCGCGCCGCGCTGCCGGCCACGCTGGACGTGACGGTGGTGTCGGACCGCACCCAGACCATCCGCGATTCGGTGGCCGACGTGCAGTTCGAGATGCTGCTGGCGGTGGCGCTGGTGGTGATGGTGACCTTCGTGTTCCTGCGCAGCCTGACCGCGACGCTGATTCCCAGCGTGGTGGTGCCGCTGTCGCTGGTGGGCACCTTCGGCATCATGTACCTGGCCGGCTTCTCCATCAACAACCTGACGCTGATGGCGCTGACCATCGCCACCGGCTTCGTGGTGGACGACGCCATCGTCATGATCGAGAACATCGCCCGCCACATCGAAGAGGGCGAGACGCCGTTGCAGGCCGCGCTCAAGGGCGCGCAGCAGATCGGTTTCACGCTGATCTCGCTGACCTTCTCGCTGATCGCGGTGCTGATTCCGCTGCTGTTCATGACCGAGGTGGTGGGGCGGCTGTTCCGCGAGTTCGCCATCACGCTGGCGGTGTCGATCCTGATTTCGCTGGTGGTGTCGCTGACGCTGACGCCGATGATGTGCGCGCGCCTGCTGCGTGCCGAATCCGAGCAGAAGCACGGGCGCTTTCACCAGGTCACCGGCGCCTTTATCGACCGCACCATTGCCGCCTACGACCGCATGCTGCAGAAGGTGCTGCGGCACCAGCCGTTGACGCTGCTGGTGGCCCTGGCCACCTTCGCGCTGACGGTGCTGCTGTACATCCTGGTTCCCAAGGGCTTTTTCCCCCAGCAGGACACGGGACTGATCCAGGCCATCACACAGGCGCCGCAGTCCATTTCGTTCACCGCCATGGCCGAGCGCCAGCAGGCGGCGGCGCGGCTGGCGCTGGAGGATCCGGACGTGCAGGCGGTGTCGTCCTTCATTGGCGTGGACGGCAGCAACGCCACCCTCAGCGCCGGGCGCATGCAGATCGCGCTCAAGCCGCAGGCCGAGCGCAACGGCGACCTGCGCACGGTCATGGAGCGGCTGCAGGAAGCCTTCGGCAAGCAGGACGGCCTGACCGTCTACATGCAGCCGGTGCAGGACCTGACCATCGAGGACCGCGTCAGCCGCACCCAGTACCAGATGACCCTGTCCAATCCGGACCTGAAGGTGTTGAGCGAATGGACGCCCAAGCTGATCGACCGGCTGCGCCAGGTGCCGGGCCTGAAGGACGTGACCGATGACCTGCAGGACGACGGCCTGCAGACCTGGGTCGAAATCGACCGCGACGCGGCCTCGCGCCTGGGCATCACGGCGGCGGTGGTGGACGAGGCGCTGTACGACGCCTTCGGCCAGCGCCTGATCTCGACCATCTTCACCCAGTCCAACCAGTACCGCGTGGTGCTGGAGGTGCAGCCGCAGTTCCAGATGAATCCGGCCTCGCTCGGCCAGATCCACGTCCCGACCTCGACCGGCGCGCAGGTGCCGCTGTCGTCGATTGCCCGCATCACCGAGGGCAAGACGGTGCTGGCGGTGAACCGGCTGGACCAGTTCCCGATGGTGACGGTGTCGTTCAATCTGGCGCAGGGCGCATCGCTGTCGGCCGCGGTCGAGGCAATCACCGCGGCCGAGGCCGAGATCGGCATGCCGGCCAGCGTCGAGACGCGCTTCCAGGGCGCGGCGCTGGCGTTCCAGAATTCGCTGTCGAGCACGCTGTGGCTGATCCTGGCGGCCATCGTCACCATGTACATCGTGCTGGGCGTGCTGTACGAAAGCTACATCCACCCGATCACCATTCTGTCGACGCTGCCGTCGGCCGGCGTGGGGGCGCTGCTGGCGCTGCTGATCAGCGGCACCGAGCTCGACATGATCGGCATCATCGGCATCATCCTGCTGATCGGCATCGTCAAGAAGAACGCCATCATGATGATCGACTTCGCGCTCGACGCCGAGCGCAAGCGCGGCCTGTCGCCGCGCGCGGCGATCCATGAGGCGGCGCTGCTGCGTTTCCGGCCGATCCTGATGACCACGCTGGCGGCGCTGTTCGGCGCGCTGCCGCTGATGCTGTCCACGGGCACGGGCGCCGAGCTGCGCCAGCCGCTGGGCCTGGTGATGGTGGGCGGGCTGCTGTTGAGCCAGGTGCTGACGCTGTTCACCACGCCGGTGATCTACCTGATGTTCGACCGCATGTCGCGGCGCTGGCGCGGCATGCGCGAGGCGCGCGCCGGGAGCGCGCCGTGATCCTGTCGGCGCCCTTCATCGTCCGGCCGGTGGCGACCACGCTGCTGTCGCTGGCGGTCGTGCTGGCGGGCATGCTGTCGTTCTTCCTGTTGCCGGTGGCGCCGCTGCCGCAGATGGATATTCCCACCATCTCGGTGTCGGCCAGCCTGCCCGGCGCCAGCCCGGAGACCATGGCGTCCAGCGTCGCCACGCCGCTGGAGCGCTCGCTGGGCAGCATCGCCGGCGTGACCGAGATGACTTCCAGCAGCACGCAGGGCTCGACCCGCGTGACGCTGCAGTTCGACCTGTCGCGCGACATCAACGGCGCCGCGCGCGACGTGCAGGCGGCCATCAACGCCGCCCGCTCGCTGCTGCCGACCAGCCTGCGCAGCAACCCCACGTACCACAAGTCCAATCCCTCGGACGCGCCCATCATGACGCTGGCGATGACGTCCGACACCCTGAGCCAGGGCCAGATGTACGACCTGGCCTCGACCATCGTGGCGCAGAAGCTGGCGCAGGTCGATGGCGTGGGCGAGGTCACGGTGGGCGGCAGTTCGCTGCCGGCGGTGCGCGTGACGGTGCTGCCGGGCGCGCTGGCCAATCGCGGGGTGTCGCTGGACGAAGTGCGCACGGCGCTGGCCAATGCCAATGCCAACCGGCCCAAGGGCGTGCTGGAAAACGACCAGTACCACTGGCAGATCATGGTCAACGACCAGCTCAGCCGCGCCGAACAGTACCGGCCGCTGATCGTGGCCTGGCGCGACGGCGCGCCGGTGCGGGTGTCGGACGTGGCCAGGGTGGAGGACTCGGTCGAGGACCTGTACCAGACCGGCTTCTACAACCAGCGCAACGCGATCCTGATGATCGTGCGGCGCCAGGCCGACGCCAACATCATCGAAACCGTGGACGCGGTGCGCGCGCAACTGCCGACGCTGCTGGCGCTGATGCCGGCCGACGTGCAACTGACCGTGGCGCAGGACCGCACCCCCAGCATCCGCGCCTCGCTGCACGAGGCCGAGCTGACGTTGATCATCGCGGTGGGCCTGGTGGTGCTGGTGGTGCTGCTGTTCCTGCGGCGCTGGCGCGCGGCCATCATCCCCAGCGTCGCGGTGCCGGTGTCGCTGATCGGCACCTTCTGCGTCATGTATCTGTGCGGCTTCACGCTCAACACCATTTCGCTGATGGCGCTGATCGTGGCCACCGGCTTCGTGGTGGACGATGCCATCGTGGTGCTGGAGAACATCATGCGGCACGTCGAGAACGGCATGTCGCCGATGCGGGCGGCGCTGCGCGGCTCGCGCGAGGTGGGCTTCACGGTGCTGTCGATGAGCCTGTCGCTGGTGGCGGTGTTCATCCCGATCCTGCTGATGGGCGGGGTGGCGGGGCGCCTGTTCCGGGAATTCGCGGTGACGCTGTCGGCATCCATCATGGTGTCGCTGGTGGTGTCGCTGACGCTGACGCCGATGATGTGCGCGCGCCTGCTCAAGGCCGAGCCCAAGGAACCGAAGCCGCCCGGCCGGCTGGCGCGCTGGGCCGAGGGCGGCTTTGCCTGGATGCAGGACGGCTACCGCCGCAGCCTGGCGTGGGCGCTGGCCCATGGCCGGCTGATGATGCTGGTCCTGGCGGCGGCGGTGGGCCTGAACGTGTACCTGTACACCGTCGTGCCCAAGGGCTTCTTCCCGCAGCAGGACACCGGCCAGTTGCTGGGCTTTTTCCGGGTGGACCAGGGCACGTCGTTCCAGGCCACGGTGCCCAAGCTGGAGGCCTTGCGCAAGGTGGTGCTGGCCGATCCGGCGGTGCAGAGCATGACCGGCTACGCCGGCGGGCGCGGCGGCAGCAACAGCAGCTTCATGCAGATCCAGCTCAAACCGCTGGGCGAGCGCAATGTCTCGGCCGAGCAGGTCATCAACCGCCTGCGGGCGCGGCTGCAGAACATGCCGGGCGCGCGCATGTTCCTGGTGGCGCAGCAGGACATCCGCGTCGGCGGCCGCCAGAGCCAGGGTTCCTATGACTACACGCTGATGTCCGGCGACCTGCAACTGCTGCGTTCGTGGATGCCCAAGGTGCAGCAGGCCATGGCGAAGGTGCCCGAGATCACCGACGTCGATACCGACGTCGAGGACAAGGGCCGCGAGATCAACCTGGTGATCGACCGCGACGCCGCCACCCGGCTGGGCGTGAGCATGGCGACGATCTCGACCGTGCTGAACAATTCCTTCAGCCAGCGCCAGGTGTCGGTGATGTACGGACCGCTGAACCAGTACCACGTGGTGCTGGGGGTGGACCCGAAGTTCGCGCAGGACATCGAGTCGCTCAAGCAGGTCGAGGTCATCACCGCCAGCGGGGCGCGGGTGCCGATGGCGGCCTTCGCCCGCTTCGAGAACGCCAATGCGCCGCTGAGCGTGCAGCACCAGGGCCTGTTCGTCGCCGATACGGTGTCGTTCAGCCTGGCGCCGGGCGTGTCGCTGGGCCAGGCCACCGCCGCCATCGATGCGGCGGTGGCGCGCATCGGCCTGCCGTCGGACCAGATTCAGGCCGGCTTCCAGGGCACGGCGGCGGTGCTGCAGCAGACGCTGGCGCAGCAGCCGTGGCTGATCCTGGCGGCGCTGGTCACCATGTATATCGTGCTGGGTATCCTGTACGAGAGCTTCGTGCATCCGCTGACGATCCTGTCGACGCTGCCGTCGGCCGGGCTGGGCGCGTTGCTGGCCTTGCTGCTGGTGCGCATGGACTTCACGCTGATCGCGCTGATCGGGGTGTTCCTGCTGATCGGCATCGTCAAGAAGAATGCCATCATGATGGTCGATTTCGCGCTGGAGGCCGAGCGCAACCAGCACATGGCGCCGCGCGAAGCCATCTTCCAGGCCTGCCTGACGCGCTTCCGGCCGATCATGATGACCACCATGGCCGCCATCTTTGGCGCGTTGCCGCTGGTGTTGGCCACGGGGGCCGGCGTCGAGATGCGCCAGCCGCTGGGCATTACCATCGTGGGCGGACTGGTGCTGAGCCAGATCCTGACGCTGTACACCACGCCGGTAGTCTATCTTTACCTTGACCGTTTCCGCCTCTGGGCCGCGCGCGGGCGCGCCCGGCGCGGCGGGGCCGCTTCGATAGAACAACTATGATCCGCAACGCCAAGCCTTTCCCTTCCGCCTTCCTGCCGCGCGCCGGCATCACCCTGGCGCTGTGCGCGGCGCTGGCCGCCTGCGCCGTCGGTCCCGACTACCAGCGGCCGGAGCTGGACGTGGGCGCGGCCTACAAGGAAGGCCAGGACGAGGTGCCGGGCTGGAAGCGGGCCGAGCCGCGCGACGACGCCGACCGCGGCCAATGGTGGCGCGTCTATGACGACGCCACGCTCAATGGCCTGGTGGACAACCTCAATGCCTCCAACCAGACCATTGCCCAGGCCGAGGCGAACTACCGCCAGGCGCTTGGCCTGGTGCGCGGCGCCCGCGCCGGCTTCTTCCCCACCGTGGGGGCGGGCGCCGGCCTGACCCGTTCGGGCAGTGGCGGCGGCAGCGGCGGTTCGTCGTCCGCCTCGTCGGGCGGCGGCGGCAACGTGTCCAACCAGTATTCGCTGACCGGCAGCGTCAGTTGGGAGCTGGATGTGTGGGGCCGGGTGCGCCGCAGCGTCGAATCGTCCGAGGCCAGCGCCGCGGCCAGCCTGGCCGACCTGGCCGCGACCCGCCTGAGCGCGCAGGCCGCGCTGGTGCAGGCCTATCTGCAACTGCGCGTGCTGGACGAACAGAAGCGCCTGCTGGACGCCACGGTGGCGGCCTATGAAAAGTCGCTGCAACTGACGCAGAACCGCTACAACGTTGGCGTGGCGGGGCAGTCGGACGTGGCGGTGGCGCGCACCCAGGTCGAAAGCACGCGCGCGCAGTCGATCGACCTGGACTGGCAGCGCGGCCAGTACGAACATGCCATCGCGGTGCTGATGGGCCAGGCGCCGTCGCACTTCAGCCTGCCGCCGGCGCCGTTCTCGCTGCAGTTGCCGCGGATTCCGGTGGGCCTGCCGTCCGAGCTGCTGGAGCGCCGTCCCGACGTGGCCGCCGCCGAGCGCCGCGCCGCCGCCGCCAATGCGCAGATCGGCGTGGCGCAGGCGGCCTGGTTCCCCAGCCTGACCCTGTCGGCCGACGGAGGCTTCCGCAACGGCCAGTTCGCCGAACTGCTGACCGCGCCGGCGCGCTTCTGGTCGCTGGGCCCGGCGTTGGCGTTGACGATTTTCGATGGCGGCGCGCGCCAGGCGCAGGTCGAGCAGGCGCGCGCGTCCTACGATGCCCAGGCGGCGGCCTACCGCCAGGCGGCGCTGACCGGGCTGCGCGAGGTCGAGGACTACCTGATCCAGTTGCGCGTGATGGAGAACGAACAGACCGTGCAGCGCCGCGCGCTGGAGTCGGCGCGCGAATCGCTGCGGCTGATCCAGAACCAGTACAAGGCCGGGCTGGTCGATTACCTGAGCGTGGCGGTGGTGGATGCCACCGCGCTCAGCAACGAACGCAGCGCGCTCAGCCTGTACGGCAATCGCCTGGTGGCCAGCGTCAACCTGATCGTCGCTTTGGGCGGCGGCTGGAACGGGCTGCCCGCGGCGCAAGGCGTGGAGCGCGCCGCCGCGCCGGCCGCTGGCGCCACGTCGGGGGCCGCGCCGACCCCTGCCGCCGTCAGGTAGGGATAACGCCTAACTCCTCCTCTCCCCGATTGACAAGCCGCAGGCCCGGGTTCCTAATGCGACAAAAGTGACCGAATGGTCACGTCAGGCCCAGGCCCGGTCGTGGCGCCGTCCACGGCCCGGCTGCCGCGCCGAATCGCGACGCGCCGACGCACCGGATTCCGTTTGATCGATCGAACACTTCTGACGAAGGGGAAAGAGGATGGACAGGTTTTTTCGTGCGGGAAAGGGCGTCGCCATGGCGCTCGCGGGCGGGATCGCGTTGACAGGTGCATTGGTCGCCCCGGCGGCGGCGGCCTGGCCGGAACGCCCCATCACCCTGATCGTGCCGTTTCCGCCGGGTGGCACCACCGACATTTTCGCTCGCACCATCGCCGAGCACATGCGCCCGGCGCTGGGCCAGTCCATCGTGGTCGAGAACAAGCCGGGCGCGGCCGGCAACCTGGGCGTGGCGGCGGCCGCGCGGGCCCAACCCGACGGCTACACCATCGTGCTGGGTTCGGTGGGCACGCAGAGCGTCAATCAGTTCCTGTACAAGAACATCGGCTTCAACCCCGCGACCGACCTGACGCCGCTGGGCATGATCGCCTCCACGCCGAACGTGATGGCGGTGGCGGCCGCCTCGCCATGGCACACGTTGCAGGATGTCATGCGGGCGGTGAAGAAGGACCCGGGCAGGTATTCCTATGCCTCGCCCGGCATCGGATCTTCGGTGCACCTGACAGGCGCCTACTTCGAGTCGATGGCGGGTCTGCAGATGCTGCATGTGCCATTCAAGGGATCGTCGGCTGCGATCCCCGCGGTGATCGGCGGGCAGGTGGACATACTGATGGACAACCTGCCGAGCTCGATGGCGGCGCTCAAGGCCGGCGACCGGCTGCGCGGCATCGCCGTCACGTCGGCCGAGCGCAGTCCGGCCGCGCCGGACCTGCCCACCATGGCCGAAGCGGGCCTGCCGGGTTTCGAAGTGACCGCCTGGTCGGGTCTCTATGCGCCGCGCGGCACGCCCGCGCCGGTGGTGGATAAGCTGATCGCGGCGATGAAGCAGGCGCTGCAATCGCCGGCTCTGCGGCAGTCGCTGGCGCAAGGCGGCGCCACGCCCGGCAACCTGTTCGGCGCCGACCTGGCCGCCTTCGAGGTCAAGGAGCGCGACAAGTGGGGCAAGCTGATCCAGGGCCGCGGCATCAAGGCCGAATGAGGCCGGCCCGCCGCTGAACCCGGCGCGGCGCGCCGTCAGGCGGCGAGCGCGAAGCTCGCGGCTTGCACGGCGGGCGGTTGTCCGCGCATCAGATCGACCAGCATGCGCGCGCTGCCGGCGGCCAGGGTGAAGCCCAGGCCGCCATGGCCGGCGTTGAGCCACAGGTTGCGCCACGGCGTGGCGCCGATCAACGGCTTGCCGTCGGGACGCGCCGGCCGCAGGCCGGCCCAGGGTTGCGGCGCGCCGGCGGCGTTCAGGCGCGGGAACAGGCGCGCCACGTCGCGTTCCAGGCTGCGCGTGCGGCGCGGGTCAATGGCGCCGCCTGCCGCGCCGATGTCGACCATGCCCGCCACCCGCAGGCGCTGGCCCAGCCGCGCATACACCACCTTGCGGCCGATGTCGCTGATGCTGGCGCGCGGCGCGATGCTGTCGGGCGTCAGGTCGTAGGTCAGGCTGTAGCCTTTGAGCGGATAGATGCGCAGGTCCATGCCGATGCGGCGCGCCAGCGCCTGCGCGCCGATGCCGCCAGCCAGCACGTACTGGTCGGCCTGCAGGTCGCCGGCGGGCGTGGCCAGCGCCACGATGCGGCCGCCTTCGGTGCGCAGCGCCGACACCGGCGTGTCGAAATGGAATTGCGCCGCGCCGGGCGAGGCCCGCAGGATGCGTTCCAGCTCGGTGCACAGGCGCAGGCAGTCGCCGGCGTCCTCGGTCGGCGTGTGGATGGCGCCGGCGATGCTGTCGCCGATGTCGGCCAGCGCCGGCTCCAGCGCCAGGCAGGCCTGGCGGTCCAGGGCGCGTTGCTCGCAACCCAGCGAGGCCTGGTAGTCCATCTGCGCGAGCGCGCGGCCATAGGCCGCCGCGTCCTGGTAGACCAGCAGCTTGCCGCCCGAACTGAAGTCGAACGCCGGCCGCTCATGGCCGACCAACTGGTGCACGCAATGGCGGCTGTACAGCCCCAGCGCCAGCAGTTCACGGGTCGTGGCGCGGCTGCGGCCGCGGGTGCAGGCCCGAAGGAAGTCCAGGCACCAGCGCCATTGCGCGGGGTCGAGCCTTGGCCGCCAGCTCAGCGGCGTGTCGCGCCCCAGCAGCCACGCGGGCAGCTTGGGCAGCACCGCCGGGTCGGCCAGCGGCGCGACGAAGCTGTAGCTGAGTTGGGCGCCATTGGCGCGGCTGGTGACCAGGCCAGGGCCGGGGCCGGCTTCCACCACGCTGACGCGGTGGCCTTCGCGATGCAGATAGTAGGCGGTGGTCATGCCGACCACGCCCGCGCCGATGACGATTGTGTGCATGATGCTCCGGGAACGATGCGGCGCTCGCGTCAGGGCGCCGGATGACGGGGATTCAGGCGGCCCAGGCCGGTGTTTCGAAACCGGGGGCGGCGCGGTCGGCATCGCGCAGCAGGCGGCCGGGGCGGGCGCCGGTGGCCACGCCATGCGCCTCGACCAGCTCGCCGTTGACCAGCACCGCCTGGATGCCGGCGGACGGACGCAGCGGCTCGGCGAAGGTGGCCAGGTCGGTCACCGCGGCCGGATCGAACACCACCACGTCGGCATAGCAGCCGGGGCGCAGCACGCCGCGGTCGCGCAGGCCGAACTGGGCCGCCGTCAGGCTGGTCATGCGTCGGATCGCCTCTTCCATGCCCAGCACGCGCATTTCGCGCACGTAGCGTCCCAGCACCCGCGAGAACGCGCCCCACAGGCGCGGATGCGGCCGCTGGTCGTGCGGCAGGCCGTCCGAGCCGATCATCACGCTGCCGTGGCCGATGACGCGCTTGACGTCGTCTTCGTCCATCGAGAAATAGATGGCGCCGCCGGGCGACAGTTCCTCGGCCAGGCGCTGCGGGTCCTTGCCTTCGCGCGCCGCCAGCTCGCGCAGATCCACGCCCTGGATCTCGGGCCGCGTCTGTGACCAGGTGACGATGATTCTTTCGCCGGCCGGCACGCGGCGCGGCTCCAGGATGGTGGAAGAGGCAGAGTAGGGATAGACATCCATGCCCAGCGGCTGGTCGGCGCGGGCGCGGTCGAACAGCGCCAGCGTTTCGGCGGTGCGGCCGTGGTTGTGCTTGCCCGTGACCTTGTGGTGCGACAGAATCGCCGGCACGTCGGCGGCGCGGCCGATCAGGAAGGCTTCCTCCATGGCGTCGCAGACGTGGTCGGCCTCGTCCCGCAGGTGGGTGGTGTACAGGCCCTGCCACGATGACAGCGGCGCGGCCACGCCGATGACCTCTTCGGTGCTGGCGTGCATGGCGGTGGGGTAGTACAGGCCAGTCGACAGGCCTGCGGCGCCGGCCGCCATGGCCTGGTCGAGCGCGTGCCGCATGACCGCGATTTCTTTCTTGTCGGCGGGCCGGTCCAGGCGGTCCATCGCCGACACCCGCAGGCTGGAATGGCCCACCAGCGCCAGGCTGTTGACCGCGGCCGGGCTGGCTTGGAGCGCGGCGGCGTAGTCCTGCATCCGCGCATACAGTTCGCCGGTGTGCTGCGCCAGCAGGTTCAAGGGCGGCGGCACGACGTCGCCGGGCGCGTGCACCGGGGCCAGGCTGATGCCGCAGTTGCCGGTCACCACCGTGGTGACGCCCTGGCTGACCTTGGGCCGCATCAGCGGCGCGGCCAGCAGCGCGCGGTCGTCATGGGTATGGCAGTCGATGAAGCCGGGCGCCACCACCTTGCCGGTGGCGTCGATGCGGTGCAGGGCATGCCAGGCCGCGCCGTCGCCGATGGCCGCGATGCGCTGGCCCGAGATGGCCAGGTCGGCGCGGTGGGCGGGGGCGCCCAGGCCGTCGGCGATCAGGCCGCCGGTGATGATGAGGTCGTATTCCTGCAAAGCGGATTGCGCGGGCATGGGATGGGGTCAGGGTCCGGGGTCGGCGGGCGGCCGCGTTTGCTTGCGGCGCGTCTCCAGGTGGGCGAGGGATTGCTGGTTGAGCGCGTCCGGGAAGCCCTGTTTCACCAGGTGCTCCAGCGCGCCGTTGATGCGCGCCCAGCCTTCCGGGGTGCGCAGCGGCACGCCCAGGAAATGGCTTTCGGTCTTGGCGCGCAGCATCAGGTACAGCACGCCCGCCAGCATCACGCTGACGACGGCGGGCACGTCCATGTCGGGGGTAAGGCCGTCGACGCGGTCGATGAAACCGCGCGCGGCGCGTTCGCGGCGATCCGCCAGCGGCGCGGACACCTCATTGCGTTCGATCAGTTCCCAGCGTCGTACTTCGCGCAGCGTCTCGTTGCCGGACAGCGCGTCGATCTGCGCGCGCAGCATCGACAGCACCAGGTCGCCGGGGCTGCGCTGGCTCGATTCGTCCGCCGCCAGCAGGTCGGGATTGCGAGTCCAGAAATCCTGTTCCTGCATCCAGGCCAGCATCAGGCCGGGCATGCCGTCGAAATAGCGGTAGATGAGTTCCTTGCTGACGCCGGCGCGCTTGGCGATGGCGTTGATGCCTACGCCTCCCATGCCGGTTTCCTTGATCTGGTCTTCGAGGGCCTGCAGGATCTGGCGCTCGGTATTCTCACGTCGGGACATTGGCCGGTTCCTTCTTGGTGAGGGGAGGGTGTCATCTTGCCAGACTTCGCCGTCCGGGAACCGCGGCCGCGCGGCAAGGTGTCGGCCCCAAGCCATCCCTTGTTGTGACCGTATGGTCACAACAATGCTCAAGATAGGGCGCGGGCGCCCCGCGCGGCAAGGGGGGAGTTTCCCTAGGCGCAGGGAAAGGCGCCGGCGCGGCCGCGCGGGCCTGCCGCGCCCCGCGGCCACGGCCTCAGATCAGGCCGCGGATGCCGGCGATGCCGTGCGCGCCATGGCGCAGGGCGTGCGAGACCGTCTGGGTGGATTGCCCGCCGAGCGCGAACACCGGGATGCCAGCGTCGCGGTTGCCTTCGACGAAGCCGTCCCAGCCGAGCGTCGGCGCGCCGGGGTGGCTGGGCGTGTCCAGCACGGGGCCCAGCACGGCGAAGTCCGCGCCCAGCTCGCGCGCGTGCACCACCTGGGCGTTGTCATGCGCCGAGACGCCGACCAGCGCCCCGGCCGGCAGGTCGGGCCGGGCGGCCAGGCGCGCGGCATCGGCGCCGCGCAGGTGCACGCCGTCGGCCTCGCGCCACCAGGCGGCCGGATGGGCGCTGTTGACCAGCACCCGCGCGCCGGCGGCGTGGCAGCGCTTGACGATCTGCTGCAGCGCCTCGTGCAGCGAGGCCGAGGCCGGGCCGTCGGGCCACTGCGGTTCACGCAGTTGCACCAGCCTGACGCCGCGCGCCAGCGCCGCGTCCAGCCGGCCCAGGAACGCCGCCAGGCCGGCGCGCGAGCCGATCGAACTGATGCCATAGGCGGTCGGTAGCTGCAGCCAGCGCAGCGGCGGCAGGGTGGCGGGCAGCAGGTCGCCGACGGACGCGGCGTTGGCCGGGTCGACCCATTCCAGGCGCTGGTTCTCCAGGCTGCGCGGCTCGCCTTCCCAGCCGGTGACGTGGCAGAACGCCAGGCGCACCGTGGTGTGGGGGTAGGCGTGCACGTAGGTCACCCAGGGCCGCGACTGCGTCACGCGGATGCCGATCTCTTCCTGCAGCTCGCGCGCCAGCGCCTGCAGCACGGTCTCGCCGGGTTCGAGCTTGCCGCCGGGCAGCTCCCACCAGCCCGACCAGGGCTTGCCTTCGGGGCGTTGCCCCAGCAACAGCATGCCGTCCGGACGCAGGATCAGGCCGGCGGCGACATCGATGATTTTGTCAGACATGGCGGGCAGCCCAGTCACGGGCGAATTGGTAGGCGACGCGGCCCGAGCGCGAGCCGCGCTCGATGGTCCATTGCAGCGCCTCGGTGCGGGACGGTTCGATCTGGTCTTCCGGGCAGCCCAGCTCGCGCAGCCAGTGGTAGACGATATCGAGGTAGTCGTCCTGCTTGAAGGGATAGAACGACAGCCACAGGCCGAAGCGCTCGGACAGCGAGATCTTTTCCTCGACGGTTTCGCCGGGGTGGATCTCGCCGTCGGGCTGGTGCTTGGCCTGCAGGTTCTCGCTCATGTATTCCGGCATCAGGTGGCGCCGGTTGGAGGTGGCGTAGATCAGCACGTTGTCGCCCGAGGCGGCTACCGAGCCGTCCAGCACGGACTTGAGCGCCTTGTAGCCGGCCTCGCCTTCCTCGAACGACAGGTCGTCGCAGAACACGATGAAACGCTCGGGGCGCGAGGCCACCAGCTCGACGATGTCGGCCAGGTCGCCCAGGTCGGATTTGTCGACTTCGATCAGGCGCAGCCCCCGGTCGCCGTAGGCGGCCAGCATGGCCTTGACCAGCGAGCTCTTGCCGGTGCCGCGCGCGCCGGTCATGAGCACGTTGTTGGCGGGCTTCTTCTCGATGAACTGCACGGTGTTGCGGTCGATGATGCCTTTCTGGCGCTCGATGTGCTGCAGGTCTTCGAGGTCGATGCGGGCCACGTGGCGCACGGCGTCGAGCCAGCCGCGCGAACCGCGCTTGCGCCAGCGGAACGCGTGGGCGTTCCAGTCGATGTCGGGGGGCGCGGGGGGCAGCCAGGCTTCAAGCTGGGCCAGGACGCGCTCGGCGCGCTGGATGAGGGTGGTGAATTCGTTCGCGGTCACGGTGTGATCCTGGAAGAGCGAACGGGCGGGCCCGGCACCGGGCCCGCGTCGCGTTCGCGGGCATCGTCGGAAGAAGAGGGCGCGTGTCCCGCCGCAAAGGCGTCGTGGGGGCGCGCGCCGCTCAACGGCTGTCACCTGCCGGGGACCGCGGTGATGCCACGGATTCCCCGGGGGCAGTGACCGGCGATGGGTAAGGCGCAGCCACTGGATTTCATTGCTGCCGCCATCCCGCGAGGCCCGGCGCGCAACTGAACGCCGTCGCTTCGCGCCCGGGGTCAACCGGGCGGATGGCGGGTCTTGATCAGGAACGGTAATCGGCGTTGATCGACACGTACTCGTGCGAGAAATCGCAGGTGTAGACGGTGTCGCTGACCTGGCCGCGGCCCAGCGCGATGCGCACGGCGATCTCGGCCTGCTTCATCACGCGCTGGCCGTCGGCTTCCTGGTAGGCCGGGTTGCGGCCGCCGTCCTTGGCCACCAGCACGTCGTCCAGCCACAGGCGGATCTTCGACACGTCCAGGTCGTCGATGCCGGCATAGCCGACCGCGGCCAGGATGCGGCCCAGGTTGGGGTCCGAGGCGAAGAAGGCCGTCTTGACCAGCGGCGAGTGGGCCACGGCGTAGGCCACCTTGAGGGCTTCCTCGGTGGTGCCGGCTTCCTCGACGCGGATGGTCATGAACTTGGTGGCGCCTTCGGCGTCGCGCACGATCTTCTGCGCCAGCTCCAGCGCGGCGGCGGTCAGGGCCTCGCGCACGGCGGCGTAGGCGGCGTCGGACTCGGCGTTGACCTCGACCCCGGACTTGCCGGTGGCGACGATGATGAACGAGTCATTGGTGGAGGTGTCGCCGTCCACGGTGATGCGGTTGAACGAGGCGTCGGCGATCTCGACCGCCAGCTTGCGCAGGAGCGGCTGGGCGATGCCGGCGTCGGTGGCCAGGAAGCTCAGCATGGTCGCCATGTTGGGGCGGATCATGCCGGCGCCCTTGCTGATGCCGGTGAAGGTGACGGTCTTGCCGCCGATCTGGGAGCGGCGCGACGAGATCTTGGGCAGCGTGTCGGTGGTCATGATGCCGTGCGCGGCGCTCGACCAGTGATCGGCGCCCAGGTTGGCGATGGCGCCCGGCAGGCCGGCGAACAGGCGGTCCAGCGGCAGCGGCTCCAGGATCACGCCGGTCGAGAACGGCAGCACCTGGGCGGCGGGCACGCCGAGCAGGCGGCCGAGCTCGGCGCAGGTGTCCTGGGCCTTCTTCAGGCCCTCGGCGCCGGTGCCGGCGTTGGCGTTGCCGGTGTTGATGACCAGCGCGCGGATCGGGCCGCCGTCGGCCAGGTGGGCCTGGCACACCTGCACGGGGGCGGCGCAGAAGCGGTTGCGGGTGAACACGCCGGCCACGCTGCTGCCTTCGGCCAGGCGGAATACCGTCAGGTCGCGTCGGTTGGCTTTGCGGATGCCGGCCTCGGTGACGCCGATTTCAACGCCGGCAACAGGGAAAATTTCGGACTCGGAGGGGATCTGCAGGTTAACGGCCATGACTTCGTCTCATGAATGAGCAGGACGGAAATCGCCGCCAGGGCAAGGCGGCGCGCGGGGGAAAGCTTCGTATTATCCCACTGCTTTGCGACAGCCGGCGGCGGCGGCCGGAAGGTCGGCTGTCAGGGGGCGGTCCGCATGGCGGCCACGTCCAGCACGCCGGCCTCGCGGTTGGACAGCACGCGGCGCACGGTGCCGTCGGGCGCCTGCAGCACCGACATGCCGGCGGCGACCTCCTTGCCGTCCGCCTGCCGCGCCGCGCGGCCACGCGATGGCGAGAACAGCAGGTCGCCGGGCTGCATGCCGGGCACCCGCGGGCCGGCCGTCAGCATGCGCGTGCCGGTGGGGTAGGTGATGCCGCCGAAGGCGCTTTCGCGCCCCAACAGGCCCTCGAATGCCAGCAGGCGGCGCTGGGCGTCCAGCGTCATGTCCACTTTCAGCAGCGGCAGGCCGTCCACGGACAAGGGCTCGCTGCCCTCGGCGCGCAGCAGCCAGCGCGGCGCCGCGCTGGCCGGGTCGGGGGCGCTGGCGCGGGCCGCCTCGTCGACCTTGAGCCAGGCGCCGGGCGGGATGGGTTGCTGGTTGAGGGTGTTGCCGATCGCCAGGTGGCAACTGGCAAAGCGCGGCTGGCCGCCCAGCATGACGAATTCGACCCGGTGGCCGTGGGCGCAGAGCCAGCCGTCCAGGGCCTGATCGCGGGCGATCTCGGCCGATAGGGTCTCGGGTTGTCGGCTGGTGGCCGGGTAGTGGAACAGGCGGGTGGCGCTGATGCCCTGCACGCTGGCTGGGTGGCCCTCGGGGAAGGTGGCGCGGTCGAACGAGGCCGGATCGCCGGCGCTGGTCAGGCGCAATACCGTGCCGGCCGGCATGTCGACGCCGGCCAGGCGGGTGGGCTGGTCCAGCACCCGTTCGAGGCTGGCGCCCAGGCGCGCGTCGCGCTGGGCGACCAGCCATTGGCTCAGTTGCTGGTAAGGGAAGATGCCGCCGACCAGGGCCAGCAGCGTCATCAGGATCGTGCCGCGGCGGCGATGGTCGCCCAGCCACAGCCGGGCGCCGCGGCTGGTGGCCAGGACGGCCAGCCAGGTCAGCAGCGTGGAGAGGCAGGCCAGCGACACTGCCATCAGCACGTAGTAATTACCGCCAGGAAGAGATACCGGAATCATGGCGGCAATTATGCGCCAAACCGTTGTCATTTTCCGTCCGCCCGAGGGGCCGGCGGCCGGTGCGCCGCGGCTCCCCGGGCCGGGCGGCGCGCAGGAGGCGGCTCAGTCCGCGGCGGCGGCCGAGCGGGTGGCGATCACCTGCAGCTTCAGTTCGCCCAGCGCCTGGAACAGCGCGTTGCGGCTGGCCTCGGGCAGCTCGCCGAACATCGACTTGACCCACGATTCGTGGGCCCGCGCCATCTTGGCGAAACTCTTCCTGCCCTGCGGGGTCAGCTTGATGAGCGAACTGCGGCGGTCGGACTCGACCTTGGTGCGCACCACCAGGCCTTCTTTTTCGAGTTGGTCGGTGATACCGGTAATATTGCCGTTGGTCACCATCATGTGGCGCGACAATTCGCCCATCTTCATGCCCTTGGGGGCGCGCTGCAATTGCGCCATCAGGTCGAAACGGGGCAGGGTGGTGTCGAATTCGTTGCGCAGCCGGCTGCGGATCTCGCCTTCGATGAGATTGGCGCAGGTCAGCATGCGCAGCCACAGGCGCAGCGCATGGTGATCGTCGGGGGCGGCGCGGGATTCCAGGTCGGGGGCGTCTGTCATGGTCGGGAGGTTACCGGGAATGCGTGGATCGGTCTGTATTCGTGAGTCACTGGTAAAAACCCTAGACTTGTTTTGCCGGATACTTTAAACCTAAACTATGAACCACGCCAGTTCTCCCCTTGCCGCACCACGGGATCGGCTGCTGCGGGCGCCGGTCTGACGCGCCGCCTGAACGGGTCGGCAGGCCGGGCATAGAAGTCCTTCGAATCGCAATCCCAGAAAAACACCCTCTGCGCGGCTCGCGCACGGAGCACACCACCATGCGTTTCATCACTTCCCTCGTTGCCGCCGCCGCGTTGGTTCCGGCACTGGCGCACGCCGACCCGGTCAAGGTCGGCATCGCGAATGACATTTCCGGCCCGTTCTCGGCCCTGGGCGCCGAAGCCCGCGACGGCTTCAACCTGGCCATCAAACAACTGGGCAGCAAGCTGGGCGGCCAGCCCGCCGAGTTCCTGCAGACCGACATGGGCGGCAACCCGGACCAGGCCCGCCAACTGGTGACGCGCTACATCCAGCGCGACAAGGTCGATTTCTTCACCGGCCCGATCGGCTCGAACGTGGCGCTGGCCGTCGGCCCCGCGCTGTTCGCCGCCAAGGTGCCGTACCTGTCGAACAACCCGGGCCCCAGCCAGTTCGCCGGCGCCCAGTGCAACAACTACTGGTTCGGTTCGTCCTACCAGAACGACGCCTTCCACGAAGCCGCCGGCAAGGTCGCGGCCGACCGCGGTTTCAAGAAGATGTTCATCATGGCCCCGGACTACCCGGCCGGCAAGGACGCGCTGGCCGGCTTCAAGCGCGGCTACAAGACCGCCCCGGGCGACGAGGTCTACACCAAGCTGGGCCAGATCGACTACGCCGCCGAAATCGCCCAGATCCGCGCCGCCAAGCCGGACGCGGTCTATATCTTCCTGCCGGGCGGCATGGGCATCAACTTCGTCAAGCAGTTCGTGTCGGCCGGCCTGTCGCAGAGCGTCAAGCTGATCGGCCCGGGCTTCTCGGCCGACGAGGACGTGATCCAGGCCGTGGGCGAGCCGATGCTGGGCATGTACAACACGGCGCAGTGGGCGCATGACCTGGACGTGCCGCAGAACAAGGCCTTCGTCGAGGCCTTCCGCAAGGAATACAACGGCCGCTACCCGTCGGTCTACGCCGCCCAGGCCTACGACGTCATCATGGCCATGGACGCCGCCGTCAAGCAGGCCGGCGGCAAGGCCTCCGACCGCGAGGCCATCGTCAAGGCGCTGGCCAAGGCCGACTATCCCTCGGTGCGCGGCAGCTACACCTACGGCAAGAACCACTACCCGATCCAGGCTTACTACCTGCGCGTGGTCGACAAGGACGCCAGCGGCCGCATCACCAACAAGCTGGTGGGCAAGGTGTTCGACAAGTACCAGGACGTCTACGTCGGCGACTGCAAACTATAAAAGGCGGCGGGGCGCGTAAAGCGTCGCGGCTACACAATGTAGCCTGGCCCCGCGGGGTCGCACGGATCCGGCTTCTCGCCGGTCCGTCGCGACGCCCCCTTGAGGGGGAAGCGCACAGCGCTCCGGGGGTGGGCCCACCAGGGGATTTTTCATGACGTTCACGCTCATCGTCGAGCAATTGCTGAACGGTCTGCAGTTTGGGTTGATGTTGTTTCTGATCGCGGCCGGGCTGACCCTGGTGTTCGGCATCATGGACATCATGAATCTGGCGCACGGCTCGCTCTATATGGCAGGCGCCTATGTCGCCGCCGAAACCATGCAGCGCACGGGTTCCTTCACCGCCGCCGTGCTGGTGGCCGCCGTCGCCACCGGCCTGGTCGGGGTGGCGCTGGAACTGACGCTGATCCGCCGCCTGGCGCTGCGCGACCATCTGGCACAGGTGCTGGGCACCTACGCCGTCATCCTCATCGCCAATGACCTGGTCAAGATGATCTGGGGCCCGGCCCCGGTCATGCTGAACATGCCGGCGCTGCTGTCCGGGCCGGTGCGCCTGCTGCCCGACCTGCTGTATCCGGCCTACCGCCTGATGATCATCGTCTTCGGCGTGGCCTCGGCCGTGGGGCTGTACTGGTTCGTGACGCGCACCCGCGCCGGCGTGCTGGTGCGGGCCGGCGCCTCGAACCGGCAGATGGCCACCCTGATGGGCGTGCGCGTGCCGCTGCTGTTCCTGGGCGTGTTCGTGCTGGGCGCGATGCTGGCTGCCGTGGCCGGCGCGCTGCTGGGGCCGATCACCTCGGTGCAGGTCGGCATGGGCGAGGAAATCCTGATCCTGGTGCTGGTGTGCATCGTCATCGGCGGCATCGGCTCGATCCGCGGCGCCTTCGTCGGCGCGCTGCTGGTGGGCATGGTCGATACGGCCGGGCGGGCCTTCCTGCCGATGCTGCTGCGCCAGGTGTTCTCGCCCGCGGTCGCCTCCAGCGTCGGCCCGACGCTGGCGGCCATCGCCATCTACGTGCTGATGGCGGCGGTCCTGGTGTTCCGGCCTTCCGGCCTGTTTCCGGCGCGAGGCTGATGATGCGGACCTCTTCGATGCTCTGGACCCTGGCCCTGCTGGCCGCGCTGGCGGCGTTCCCGCTGGTGGCGCCCGCGCTGGGCCTGGATTTCTATATCTCCTTCGTGCGGCGCGTGCTGATCTACGCGCTGGCCGCCACCAGCCTGAACCTGATCCTGGGCTACGGCGGCATGGTGGCGCTGGGCCACGCGGCTTTCTTCGGCGCCGGCGCCTACGCGGTCGGCATCCTGGCGATGTCGGGCGTGACCTCGGCGCTGGTGTCGTGGCCGGTGGCGATGCTGCTGGCGGCGCTGCTGGCCTTCGTCACGGGCGCGATCTCGCTGCGCACGCGCGGCGTGTACTTCATCATGATCACGCTGGCGTTCGCGCAGATGCTGTTCTACATCTTCATCTCGCTGCGCCAGTACGGCGGCGAGGACGGGCTGAACCTGCCGGGCTACTCGACGCTGCCGGGCATCGACCTGGCCAACGACGTGGCGTTCTATTACCTGGTGCTGGCGATCTTCGCCGTGATGATGTGGCTGTTCGGGCGGGTGACGCTGTCGCGCTTCGGCACCGCGCTGCAAGGCATCCGTGAAAACGAGTCGCGCATGGAATCCATGGGCTACCCGGTCTACCGCATCAAGCTCACCGCCTTCACGCTGAGCGGCGCGGCGGCGGGGCTGGCCGGCGCGCTGCTGGCCAACCACAACCTGTTCATCTCGCCCAGCCTGATGCACTGGACCCAGTCGGCCAACCTGCTGATCATGGTGCTGGTGGGCGGCATCGGCCTGCGCTATGGCGGCGTGGCCGGCGCGGTGGTGATGCTGGTGCTGGAAGAAGTGCTGCGCCAGTGGACCGAATACTGGCACCTGCCCCTGGGCGTGCTGCTGCTGGGCGTGGTGTTCGGCGCGCCGCGCGGCCTGGTGGGCCTGTTCGGCCCGCTGTTCGGCGGCCGTGCCGCGCAAACCGGCAAGGCGGGATCATGAACCAGACCCATACCCCCACGCAGGCCCCCGCGCTGCAGGCCAGCAACCTGGTGCGCCGCTTTGGCGCGCTGGTGGCCACCGACAATGTCTCGATCTCGCTGAACCCGGGCGAGATCCACGCCTTGATCGGCCCCAACGGCGCCGGCAAATCCACCCTGATCCACCTGCTGTCCGGCACGCTGGCGGCCGATTCCGGTTCGCTGGCCGTGGACGGCCGCGACGTTACCGCCATGAACGCGCACCAGCGCGTGGCGGCGGGCCTGTCGCGCTCGTACCAGATCACCAACATCTTCAAGCAGTCCAGCGTGCTGGACAACCTGGTGCTGGCGGTGCAGGCCCACGCCGGCAGCAGCTTCCGCTTCTGGCGGCCGCGCGCGGCCGAGCCGGCCCTGTACGAGCAGGCCCGCGAGCTGGCGCGCGAATGCGCCATCGACGCCAGCCTGCTGGACCGCGCCGCGGGCACCTTGCCGCACGGCGAACAGCGCAAGGTGGAGTTCGCGCTGGCCCTGGCCGCGCGGCCGCGCGTGCTGCTGCTGGACGAACCCATGGCCGGCATGGGGCCCGACGAGACCCTGCGCCTGACCGACCTGATCGAATCCCTGCGCGGCCGCGCCGCCATGCTGCTGGTCGAGCACGACATGCAGGCGGTGTTCCGGCTGGCCGACCGCATCTCGGTGCTGGTCTACGGCCGCGTGATCGCCACCGGCACGCCGGACGAGATCCGCGCCAACCCGGATGTGCGCCAGGCCTACCTCGGCGATGACGAAACGGCGCCCGCGCGCCAGGAGCTTGCCTGATGCTCAGCATTGAATCGGCCCAGAGCGGCTACGGCGCCAGCCAGGTGTTGTTCGGCGTGGACCTGCAGATCGGCGCGGGCCAGGTGGTGACGCTGCTGGGCCGCAACGGCATGGGCAAGACCACGCTGCTGCGCACGCTGTTCGGCCAGTTGCCGCTGCGCGGCGGCAGGATCCATTTCGCCGAGCAGGACATCAGCGGCTGGAGCCCGGACCGCATCGCCCGCACCGGCATGGCCATCGTGCCCGAAGGGCGCCAGTGCTTTCCCAACCTGACGGTGCGCGAGCACCTGACCGCCTTCGTGGCCGCGCGCAATCCCGCCATCGGCGAGCCGTGGACGCCCGAACGCGTGTTCGAGCTGTTCCCGCGCCTGGGCGAACGCGCCCGCAACATGGGCAACCAGTTGTCCGGCGGCGAGCAGCAGATGCTGGCCATCGGCCGCGCGCTGGTCACCAACCCGCGCCTCTTGATTCTGGATGAGGCCACCGAGGGCCTGGCGCCCAAGATCCGCGAGGAGATCTGGAACTGCCTGGCGCGCCTGCGCCAGGCCGGCCAGACCATCCTGGTGATCGACAAGTACGTCGAGCGCCTGCTGAGCCTGGCCGACCGCCACGTCATCCTGGAACGCGGCAAGGTGGTCTGGACGGGCGACTCCGCCGCGCTCGATGCCGATCGCGGATTGTGGGAACGCTACCTGGGCGTGTAGCGCGAAAGCCGCAATCCCGGCGCGGAGCGCGGATTTTCTTTCAATATAAAACGCAACAAACACGCGGTTTGCGGGGCAGGGCCTGAATTAGGCTGACCTTTGGCAAATCCGCGTGTTTACGCCTGTTTCAATTCATCTCGTGGTTCTCTACACTTAGCGCGCCGTGCGTACCGCGTGGATGCGTCACGTCTTATCAAGCTGTCAGGGAAGACTTCGCATGGCGAAATGGGGTTTGCGCAAAAAATCATTGATGGCGCTGTTGCTGGCGTGCCTGGTCGCGCTGGCGCCAGCCGCGCTGATCGGCTGGCAGGTGCTGGACGGGGTTCGCGACCACTTTGGCCGCGCCTTCGCCGACAACTTCACGCAATTGAACCGCCAGCGCATCCTGGCGCCGGTGTCGCGCGAGCTGGCGCTGTCGCAGCGGCTGGCCGACAGCGAGGTCACGCGCCGCTGGCTGCGCAACGAAAGCGATCCGGCCGCGCGCGAACTGTTCTTCCGCGAGGCCGACGGCTACCGGCGCGACCTGCTGGGCCGCGCCTATTTCATCGCCAGCGCCGCCACCGGCCACTATTACTTCAATGACGACCAGCCGCTGTCGGAGGCGCCGCGCTACACGCTCAGCCGCGACGCGGCCGACGATGGCTGGTTCTACAACTCGCTCAAGGCGAGCGCGCGCTACAACATCAACGTCAACCCGGACCTCAAGCTCAAGACCACCCGGGTCTGGATCAACGTGCAGGTGCGCGACGGCGACAAGGTCATCGGCCTGACCGGCGCGGGCCTGGACGTGGGCGGTTTCCTGCGCGACTTCGTCAACAGCGGCCAGCCGGGCGTCACCCCCATCATCGTCGACGAGGAAGGCGCCATCCAGGCGCACATGGATGCGGCGCTGATCGCCTACAACTCCGGAGCCAGCGGCACGGAAGGGGCCAACGGTCGCGGCATGGTGTTCAACCTGTTCGACGCCGGCAGCGGCCGCGACGAGCTGCGCTCGGCGCTGCACGCCGCCCAGGCCGATCCGCAATCGGTGCAGACCGCCTGGGTCGCGATCGACGGCGTGCGCCAACTGGTGTCGGTGGCCTACATGCCCGAACTGCACTGGCACGTGCTGACGGTGGTCGACCTGGGCGCGGCCCGGGTGCTGGACACCGACTGGCTGTGGCCGGCCGCGATTGGCCTGGTGCTGCTGTTCGCGGCCCTGCTGCTGTGTTTCGGCTACGCCATCGAGCGCCTGATGCTGCGGCCGCTGCGCCGCCTGCAGCAATCGGCCCGCGCCATCGCCAACGGCAGCTACGACGTGCGCCTGCCGCCGGGCGGCCAGGACGAGATCGGCGACCTGAGCCGCGCCTTCGGCGTCATGGCCGACAAGGTGCGCCAGCACACCGCCGAACTGGAAAGCAAGGTGCGCGAGCGCACCTCCGAGCTGGAGGATGCCAACCGCGCGATGGCCGCCGCGCACAAGAAGATCGGCGATTCCATCGACTACGCCAGCCTGATCCAGCGCGCCATCCTGCCAGACCGCCAGTTGACCCAGTCGCTCGGCGCCCACCACTTCGTGCTGTGGAAGCCGCGCGACGTGGTCGGCGGCGATTTCTACGTGTTCCGCTCGGACGGCCCGAACTGCCTGCTGGGGATCATGGACTGCGCCGGCCACGGCGTGCCGGGCGCCCTGATGACCATGCTGGCGCGCGCCGCCATCGACCTGGCCATCACCGAAGCCGGCCCTGCCGACCCCGCCGGGATCCTGGCGCGCACAGACGGCGCCATCCGCGCCATGCTTGCCGATGCGCAACTGCCGCGGGCTCTGGCGACCAATACCGACGCGGGGCTGGTATATATTGACCGCCAATCCGGCATGTTGCGTTATGCCGGGGCCAAGATCAGCCTGTTTGCCAGCAACGGCGAAACCCTGCGCGAGGTGCCCGGGGGCAAGCGCGCGCTGGGCGACAAGCGGACCGGGGCCTACCAGAATATCGAGTTGCGCATGGAGCCGGGCTGGACTTACTACCTGGCGACCGACGGCTTCCTGGACCAGGCCGGCGGCGAGCATGGTTTCGGCTTTGGCAACACGCGTTTCGCCGAAATGCTCAAGAGACACGCGCGGCGGCCGTTAACTGACCAGGCGGCCGCGTTTACCGAGGCCCTGGCTCGCTACCAGGGCGAACGGCCGCAGCGCGACGACATTACCTTGCTGTCTTTCCGTTTCGAATAATCGTTATCAGGGCGGTAACTCCCATGAATGCCTCCGATCTCTACGCATTGGGCGAGCGGTTCGACCAGAATCGCACGCTGTTGTGCTTCAACGGGCCGATCTCCCGCAGCCTGATCGAGGAAATCGGCAACGCGCTGAAGAACTACCTGAATGCCGAGCATGCCCGGCCGGCGGAGGCCATGGACGTGTTCTCGGTCTACATCGAGATGATCCAGAACATCCGCCAGTACGCCGCGCAGAACGGCGACACGGACGCCGCCGCCACCGTGGTCATCGGGCGCCGCGACGAGAGCCGCTACGTGGTGTCGGCCGGCAACCTGGTCAAGGCCGAGGATGGCCGCAGCCTGGTGGCCCGCATCCAGCGGCTGGCCGGGCTGGACAAGGCCGCCCTGAAGGCGGAGTACAAGACCCAGTTGCACAAGCCCCGCACCCCCGGCGTGGCCTCCGGCGCCGGCCTGGGACTGATCGATATCGCGCGTCGGGCCGGCGCGCCGCTGGAGGCCAGCCTGACGCCCGCCGCGGGCGAGGGCCGGGCGTTCTTCAGCCTGAGCGTCGTGATCTGACCGCCGCCCCTGAGCCTTAGACCTTTTCGGAGTTACTGATGAAAGACCTGAATATCGCGGGGACCCAGTCCACGCCCGCCATCACCGCGGACGCCGCCGCCGGCGTGCTGGCGATGCGCGGCGACTCCTACCCCGAGAATTCGTTCGAGCTGTTCGGTCCGGTGATCGAGTGGGTCGAGGCCTACCTGCTCAGCAGCGCCGCGCCGCTGAACCTGGAACTCGAATTGCTCTACCTGAACACCAGCAGCATCAAGTCCGTCATGGACATCTTCGACTTGCTGGAGGCCGCCCACAGCAAGGGCCGCAGCGTCAGCGTCACCTGGTTCTACGACATGCGCAACGAGCGCGTCGGCGAGCTGGCCGAGGAATTCAAGGAAGACTGCACCTTCCCGTTCTCGGTCGTCGGCCGCCAATGAAGGCCGGCAACGCCGAGCTGGATGACCGCATCGCCGGCCTGCTGGCGGATCCGGCGTACGCCGGGCATCCGTTGCGCGAGGCGTTGCAGGATCTGTGGCGGCACACCGCCGAACAGATGGCGCGGATCGAGCGCGTCACGCACTTGTCGGACGCCTACCAGTCCATGGCGCACCAACGCGAAATGGGCCTGTGCGAGCAGTTCGACCGCCAACTGCGGCGGCTGGCGCGCATCGCGCGCATCTCGGATCACTACCAGAGCATGATGCGCGACCTCAATGCCACGCTGGAGGAAACCTCGCGCCGCGATCCGCTGACCGGCCTGCTCAACCGCCGCGCCCTGATGGAAATGATCAAGCAGGAAGTCCAGCGCGCCGCCCGCGGCGGCCAGGCCTTTGTGGTGGCCATGCTCGACGTCGACCATTTCAAGTCCGTCAACGACCGCTACGGTCACGAGATCGGCGACCGCGCCCTGGTCGAGCTGGCTGGCGCCATGCGCCGCAGCGTGCGCGAGTACGACCTGTGCGGCCGTTGGGGCGGCGAAGAGTTCCTGGTGCTGCTGCCCGCGACCCCGCCGGAAACGGCGCAGGGCGTGATGGACCGGCTGGTCGGCGCGGTGCGCGGCCTGGCCCTGGATGTCGGCGCCGACGTGTTGCGCCTGACCGTCAGCATCGGCATGGCCTGTCACCAGCTCGGAGAAACCTTTTCAGAAACGCTCAGCAGGGCGGACCAGGCGTTGTACCTGGCCAAACAGGATGGACGCGACCGTGTCGCACTTGGTTTCCCCCGGCCCTGAAATGAACCCGGAATCGCTGTTTTTCCGGTATGGAGCCCCTTATGCTTGATTCTCATCCAGGCGGTTCGAGCGCGGCCCCGCAGGGCGCCGCGTGGCAGGTGAGCAACTATCTGGCGTCGATGGACCGGGCACTGCTGCTGTTCGATTTCGATGCCGCCGGCTCCCTTATCAACGCCAACGACAACTTCCTGGCGGCGCTGGACTACACCCGCGCCCACATCCCCGGGCTGCGCCATGACCTGCTGTGCGACAGCATGGACGAGGGCAAGGGCATCGCCAGCGCCGAACATCTCTGGGCGCGGCTGCGCCGCGGCGAGTTCTTTTCGGGCACCTGCCGTTACCGCACGCGCAGCGGCGCGTCCGTGTGGATCGAGGCGACTTACCTGCCTATGCGCGACGAAAGCGGCGAAGTGCGCCGCATCGCGGTGATCTCGCGCAAGTCGATCGCCGACGCCGAGCGCCAGGAGGAAATCCGCCTGCTGCTGCTGGGCATCAACGAAACCGGCAACGCCGTGGCCGTATCGGGCCGCGACGGCCGCATCGTCTACGTCAACGACGGGTTCCAGCGCATGCTGGGCTTCTCGCGCGCCGACGCGCTCGAGCAGGAGCTGGGCGAACTGCTGGCCGGCACCCGCCACGACGGCGGCACCCGCGAGGAACTGGACCGCCGCATCGCCTGCCGCGAGGGCTACCACAAGGACGTGCTGGTCTACGACCGCAGCGGCAAACCGCTGTGGGTGTCGGTCATGGCCAATTCGGTGTTCGACGAGCGCGGTTCGCTGGTGAACGTCGTCGACGTGCTGACCGACATCACGCCCACCAAGGTGCACGAGGTGCTGCAGCGGCGAGTGCTGCAGGCCATGGTCAACGAGGCCTCGGTGGTGGAAGTGATGAATATGGTGTGCCGCGAGGTCGAGCGCCTGGCGCCCGAGGTCGCGGCAACGGTGCTGCGGGTGGACGAGGCCGGCAAGCTGCGGCCGCTGGCCGCCCCGAGCATGCCCACGGCCTACACCGAGGCGCTGGACGGCGAGGCCATCGGCCCGCAGTCGGGCGCCTGCGGCACCTCGGCCTTCCTGGGCCGGCCGGTGATCGTGCCCGACATCGCCACCGACCCGCTGTGGGATGACTACCGCCACCTGCCGTTGCCGGACGACATCAAGGCCTGCTGGTCCTCGCCCATCAAGTCGAGCGACGGACGTGTCATCGGCACCTTCGGCTTCTATTTCCGCGAACGCCGCCTGCCGGACGACTTTCACCATCGCCTGGTGGACGTCTGCGTCTATCTGTGCGCGCTGGCGCTGGAACGCGAAGAGGCCCGCGCCCGCATCCGCCAACTGGCGTTCTACGACGAACTGACCGGCCTGCCGAACCGCAACCTGCTGCTGGCCCAGGCCGAGCAGGCCATCGCCCGCGCCGAGCCGGAGCGCAAGCGCGTGGCGGTGCTGTTCCTGGACCTGGACCGCTTCAAGCAGGTCAATGACACGCTCGGCCACCCCATCGGCGACGCGCTGCTGCGCGACATCGCCCAGCGCCTGCGCCGCCTGGCGCGCGCCAGCGACATCGTCGGCCGCCTGTCGGGCGACGAGTTCGTGATGCTCATGCCCGATTTCGAGCATGGCCGCCTGACCGCCGCCGCCGAACACATCCTGGTGTCGCTGTCGCACCCGTTCGTGGTGGGCGGGATCACGCTCAATCCGTCGGTGAGCATCGGCATCAGCGTGTTCCCCGAGAATGGCCGCGACATGGACACGCTGCTGCGCCACGCCGACATGGCCATGTACCAGGCCAAGACGGCGGGCCGCAACCGCATCTCCTTCTTCAGCGCCGAGATGAACCGCCAGGCCCAGGAGCGCCTGGCGCTGGAAGCGGCGCTGCGCGACGCGTTGGAAGGGCGCGCGCTGCGACTGCATTACCAACCGCAGGTGGGCTTGAAGAACGGCAGCCTGTATGGGGTCGAGGCGCTGGCGCGTTGGCGCCATCCGACGCTGGGCGAGATCTCGCCGGCGCGCTTCGTGCCGCTGGCCGAGGAATGCGGCCTGATCGGCGACCTGGGCGACTGGGCGGTGCGCGAGGCCTGCTCGCAGCTCTCCATCTGGCGCAACAACGGCCTGCGCGTGCCCTCGGTGTCGGTGAATCTGTCGGCCACCAATTTCCACAACCTGAACTTGCCGCGCATGATCGCCGCGACCCTGGCCGAGTTCGGGCTGGCGGCGTCGGACCTGATGCTGGAGATCACCGAGGGCGTGGTGCTGGACGCGACGGCGGGCACGCTGCGCACGATCGCCGAGCTGCATCGTCTGGGCGTGCGCCTGTCGATGGACGATTTCGGCACGGGCTATTCCAGTCTGGGTCACCTGCGACGCCTGATCGTCGATGAACTGAAGCTCGACCGCAGTTTCGTCCAGGGCCTGGAGAACGACGACGCGGCGCGGGCGCTGACCAGCGCCGTCATCCGCATCGGCGAAAGTCTCAGCCTGCCGGTGGTGGCGGAGGGGATAGAGAATGAGGAGCAGCGACGCTTCCTGATCGAGCAGGGGTGCGCGGCGGGGCAGGGGTTTCTGTTTTCGCCGCCGTTGCCGGCTGGGGATCTTGAGGAGTGGCTGCGGGCTAGGGGGTGAGCGGTTTTTTTGCTTGCTTGCGTCGAAGTTGGGTTCTTGAGTCGCGCGTGTCGGGGTCGGTGGGGGATGGCGGGGCTACGATTGCGGTCCGGAGCGTTCGCTCCGGACTGCCCCGGGCTCAACCTCGTCCGCCTTCGGCTCCCTTGTATCTTGATCCCTGGGATGGTTAGCTACCATTCCATGAGAGGCAGGTGAGTTTCTTTGGCTCCCGAGGGACTTAACCCTGTTCCGTAGACCAAACCCCTGTCTCTCACCTCTGACGCCATCGCGGACACTGGACGGTAGCCTAGGGCTGATTGACCCTGCATGCACAAGGTAAGTGGGCGCAGTTGGCATACTTTCTTGTATGAGGGGGTATGAACGATGATCTATCTGGGTATTGATGTCTCCAAGCTGAAGCTGGACTGCACGTTGTTGCTGGATCCAGAGAACGACAAGCGCAAGAGCAAGGTTGTGCCTAATAGTCGGGACGGAGTGCACGAACTGGTTCGATGGTGCGCCAAGCACGGGGTGGGAGCCGACCAGGCCCATGCCGTGCTGGAAGCCACGGGCCCGTACCACGAGCAGGCCGCCACGACGCTGCATGACGGCGGCATCGCGGTGTCGATCGCCAACCCGGCCAGCGTGCACGACTTCAGTCGGGCAATGGCGATGCGCTCCAAGACAGATGCACTCGATAGCCTGGTGTTGGCTCGTTATGGCGTGGCGATGAGGCCTGGTGCTTGGCAGCCCCCGCCGGCACATGTGCGCGAGCTACGCGCCTTGATTACCCAGCTGGACGCGCTGTCCAAGGATCGGCTGCGCACGATGAACCGCCAAGAGAAGATCGAGGCCAGTTCGGCCTCGGAGCTGGTGGAGCGTTCGATCAGTGACACCCTGAGCTTCTATGACAAGGAGATCGCTCGCCTGGAGAAGGCCATCGATGACCACATCGACCGGCACCCGGACCTGAAGGACGACACCAAGCTGTTGTCCTCCATCCCCGGGGTCGGCCCGAAGGTGGCCAGAACCATGCTGCGAGTGATGCGCATGCACCAGTTCAAGTGCGCCGAGGATCTGGCGGCATATCTAGGCCTGGTGCCGGTGCGGAGACAGTCGGGCACGTCGCTACGCGGGCGCAGCCGCATGTCCAAGGCAGGTCCCGCTGATGTACGGGCCAAGGTGTATATGGCCGGCGTTGTTGCTTCCAAACACAACCCCCATGTGCGGGCGTTATATCAACGGCTGCTGGCGGCGGGCAAGACCAAGATGTCGGCGCTGGGTGCTTGCATGCGCAAGGTGGTACATCTGTGCTTCGGTGTGCTCAAGACGCGGCAGCCTTACAGACCTGACTACGCTTTTTCTACTTGACGGCCAAGACGGTATCTACGGTTTCCGCCGGGCGCATCTACACGCCCCGCCATCCCCCACCGACCCCGCCACGCGCTCGCGATGAGGCTTAGCCTCGGGCGCTGGGACGGGTTGTGTGCTTGGCATGCTGGTGACCGTCATGATGCGGGGAGAGGGTCTTGCGGGGCCCGCCGCAAGCCGGCCGCGCGGGCGGCCTTTTGCGGCTTACGCGGCGTCTTGCGTCGGGGTGATGGCGCTCTCGCGTGTGGGGACGGCGGAACCGTTTGCTATTGATAGTCTGTTGGCATCCCGACGGCTTGTGGTCGGCGGGAGGGCGCGTCATGCGTAACATGCCGCCGAGTCAGCACGAGCAGCCTGGCGGCGTGGGCACATCGCAATCATGCGCCAATGAAACACCGCCCGCACCACGCCTGTTTGTGGTCGGCGCGAGAGGTCGTCCCACGCAGAACGCTTTACGCCGCGCCGACCACCACCGCCCCTCCCCCTGACGTGCGGAATCATTAGAAAACCGCCCGCCGCCAGCGCGCAGCGCACCCGCAACTCGTTTAAATGAACAGACGCCAGTTGTGGCCGCCCGCGCGGCCGCAACTGGCAGCCCCGCAAGTTCCATTCCCCGCACACGGGTCCAGCAGCGCGACAAGCCTAGATACGCGTAGCCCCTCGGGCGGGCGGACCCGATGGCGGGCAACCTCGATGCGCCCGAGGGAATCCGAAGCCCAATAGTCGTCATTCACGACGCCCGTGACGAAGAAACTGTCTTCGTGGCTGCACCTGTGGCAAGGTGGAATGCCGCTCAGGTAAAGACCGACCTTCCAATGGTGCGTGTTTGCCCACGCCCGTACTGAAGCATGGCCCCGGGTGACGTCACCGACATTGGCGAGCACACGCTTAGCGCGTGCATCCCGTTTGAGAGAGTGAGTACAACGACGTACCCATGCCTGGCGGCATTCCGTTAGCGATGATGGAGCAAGCCATGTCACCTCGCAAGTCCGATGCAACCCTAAGCCTGGCCCATCCCGATGCCGCGGGCATCGACATCGGGTCGGCCAGCCACTTCGTTGCCGTGCCTCATGACCGCGACGACCAACCTGTCCGCGAGTTCAAGAGCTTTACGGCCGATTTGTATCGCCTAGCGCAATGGCTCAAGGACTGCGGCGTTACCGCCGTGGCCATGGAGTCCACCGGCGTTTACTGGATCCCGCTTTATGAGCTGCTCGATAGCCAGGGTTTCACCGTTTACCTGGTCAACGCCCGTCACGTGAAGAACGTCTCGGGCCGCAAGTCCGATGTCCTGGACTGCCAGTGGCTGCAACAGCTCATGAGCTATGGCCTGTTGGCCGGCGCCTTCCGTCCCTCTGACGAGATTTGCGTCTTGCGCGAGTTCTCGCGCCAGCGCGAGATGCTGCTTGCCTCGCAGGTGCGCCACGTGCAGCACATGCAGAAGGCACTTGCCCAGATGAACATTCAGCTCACGCAAGTGCTGTCGGACGTGGTCGGGGTCACCGGTCAGGCCATCATCCGCGCCATCGTCGGTGGCGAGCGCGACCCGCATGCACTGGCCCGCCTGAAGAAGCGCCAGGTCAAGGCCAGCGAGGACGATATCGCTGCCGCGCTGCAAGGCAACTGGCGTCACGAGCACTTGTTCGCGCTGCGGCAAGCGCTGGCCCTGTACGACACCTATCAACAACTGCTCAACGATTGCGATCAGCACATCCAAGCCGAACTGCACAAACTGCACCGCCATGACGGCGATCCGGGCAAGTCGCAGCGCCGCTGGCCCAAAAAGGCCATGGCCTTCGATCTGCGCACGCATCTATTTGCCATGTGCGGCGTGGACCTGACCCGCATCAACGGCATCGACGAGATGACTGCCTTTACCGTCCTGGCCGAGGTCGGTCCGGACATGAACCGCTTCCCTTCGGCCAAGCACTTCGCTTCGTGGTTAGGCTTGTGCCCGGGCACACGCATCTCCGGAGGCAAGGTTCTGAACGGCGCCACCAAACGCTCACCCAACCGCGCCGCACAGGCCCTGCGTCTGGCGGCAATGGCGCTACGTCACAGCCAGTCCGCTTTAGGCGCCTACTACCGAAGGCTGTGCGCTCGCCTGGACAAGCGGCGCGCCATCACCGCAGCCGCGCACAAACTGGCTCGACTGATTTACACCCTACTGACCAAAGGGTCCGAATACGTCGACCAAGGTGAGCTGTACTACGAAGAACGCCACCGCCAACGCGTCCTGCATCACCTGACAAAACGTGCAGAGACCATGGGCTACAGCTTGGTGCCGTTAACCGCCTCAGGAGAAACCAATGAGGTATCAATGACTTAAGTGGAGTTTCTTGAGAGGCAGCCGCCGGCAGGCGGCAACGAGGATGACAACGGGGCAGTCCGGAGCGAACGCTCCGGACCGCAATCGTGGGCGCCCGCCATCGGGTCCGCCCGCCCGAGGGGCGACCTACGAAGATCAAACGACGCCCCAAACCTCCACTGCACCCCCCCCTGCCAATCCCCTCAGCACCCCAAGCCCGTCCCCAAAATCCACCCCCCACGTTTCCCCCATTTGCGATCCTCCCATTCCAGGTATATATTTCAAGCCTAAACTATCAAGGCCTAAAAATAGCAGCGACCCGCCCCAAGCTTCCGGGCCGCACTTCTTGGAGCGTTACGGCAATGAAAATCGTATGCATTGGTGGTGGTCCCGCCGGCCTGTATTTCGGTCTGCTCATGAAGCTGCAAGACCCGGCCAACGAAGTCACGGTGATCGAGCGCAACCGCCCCTACGACACCTTCGGCTGGGGCGTGGTGTTCTCGGACGCCACCATGCAGAACCTGCGCGAAGCCGATCCGGTTTCCGCCCAGACCATCGGTGACGCCTTCAACCATTGGGACGACATCGACATCCATTTCAAGGGCCGCAGCATCCGCAGCGGCGGCCATGGCTTCATCGGCATCGGCCGCAAGAAGCTGCTCAACATCCTGCAGGCGCGCTGCGAAGACGTTGGCGTCAAACTGGTGTTCGAGAACTTCGTCCAGGACGACCAGGCCATCGCCCGCGAATACGACGCCGACCTGGTCATCGCTTCCGACGGCATCAACAGCCAGGTCCGCACCCGCTACGCCGACACCTTTCACCCCGACATCGACCAGCGCCGCTGCCGCTTCGTCTGGCTCGGCACCAAGAAGGTGTTCGATGCCTTCACCTTCGCCTTCGTGCAGACCGAGCATGGCTGGTTCCAGGCGCACGCCTACCGCTACGAAGACGGCATGTCGACCTTCATCGTCGAGACGCCCGAGGAAACCTGGCAGGCCGCCGGCATCGAGCAGATGAGCCAGGAAGAGGGCATCGCCTACTGCGAGAAGCTGTTCGCGCCGTGGCTGGACGGCAACGCGCTCATCAGCAACGCCTCGCACCTGCGCGGCTCGGCCATCTGGATCCGCTTCCCGCGCGTCATCTGCAACACCTGGGTCCACTGGAACCAACTGGAAACCAGCCGCGGCAAGCGCGCCGTGCCTGTGGTGCTGATGGGCGACGCGGCGCATACCGCGCACTTCTCCATTGGTTCGGGCACCAAGCTGGCGCTGGAAGACGCCATCGAACTGGCGCGCTGCCTGAGCGGCGCCGAAGGCAGCGTCGAGCGCGGCCTGAAGCACTACGAGGAAGTGCGCAGCGTCGAAGTGCTGAAGATCCAGAACGCCGCCCGCAACTCCACCGAGTGGTTCGAGAACGTGGCGCGCTACGCCGAACTCGAACCCGAACAATTCGCCTATTCGCTGCTGACCCGCTCGCAGCGCATTTCGCACGAAAACCTGCGGCTGCGCGACCCGGCCTGGCTGGAAGGCTTCGAGCGCTGGATCGCCGAGCACGCCGGCGCGCAGGCGCCGGCCGGCCAGCGGCCGCCGCTGCCCATGCTGACGCCGTACCAGGCGCGTGGCGTCAAGCTCAAGAACCGCATCCTGGTGTCGCCGATGGCCATGTATTCCTGCACCGATGGCGTGCCGGGCGACTTCCATCTGGTGCACCTGGGCGCCCGCGCCATGGGCGGCGCCGGGCTGGTGATGGTGGAAATGACCTGCGTCTCGCCCGATGGCCGCATCACCCCGGGATGCCCGGGCCTGTGGAACGACGAGCAGCAGCAGGCCTTCGCCCGCATCGTCGGCTTCGTGCACGGCAACAGCGACGCCCGCATCGGGGTGCAGTTGGGCCATGCCGGCCGCAAGGGCTCGACGCAGTTGGGCTGGCAGAAGATCGACCATCCGCTCGCCGAAGGCAACTGGCCGCTGCTGTCGGCCTCGGCCCTGCCGTACATCGAGGGCGTGTCGCAGACGCCGCGCGCCATGACGCGCGCCGACATGGACGACGTGCGCGACAACTTCGTGGCCGCGGCCCGCCGCGCCCAGGCCGCCGGCTTCGACTGGCTCGAACTGCACTGCGCCCACGGCTATCTGCTGTCCAGCTTCATCTCGCCGCTGACCAACCATCGCGACGACGAATACGGCGGCAGCCTCGAAAACCGCCTGCGCTTCCCGCTGGAAGTGTTCCGCGCGGTGCGCGCCGTCTGGCCCGAGGACAAGCCGATGTCGGTGCGGATCTCGGCCAGCGACTGGGTCGAGGGCGGCATCACCCCCGATGACGCCGTCGAGATCGCGCGCCACTTCAAGGCCGCCGGCGCCGACATGATCGACTGCTCGTCGGGCCAGGTCAGCAAGGAAGAAAAGCCGGTCTACGGCCGCATGTTCCAGACGCCGTTCGCCGACCGCGTGCGCAACGAGGCCGGCATCCCCACCATCGCGGTGGGCGCCATCTTCGAGGCCGACCACGCCAACGGCATCATCGCCTCGGGCCGCGCCGATCTCTGCGCGCTGGCGCGTCCCCATCTGGCCGACGCCTCCTGGACGCTGCGCGAAGCGGCCCGCGTGGGCTATCGTGATGTGGCCTGGCCGAGCCAGTACTTCGCCGGCAAGCGCCAGTTGGAAACCAATTTCGAACGCGCCGCCGCCATGGCGCAACTGGACATCAAATGAGCACGTCCCCCCTTCCCCTGGCCGGCCGCCACGCGCTGGTGACGGGCGGCGCCCGCGGCATCGGCCTGGCCAGCGCCCGCGCGCTGCTGGAACGCGGCGCGCGGGTCACGCTGCTGGGCCGCGATGGCGGCGCGCTGGAGGCGGCCGTCGACAGCCTGGCCAGCCTGGGCCAGGTGCAGGCGGTCAGCGCCGACATCGCCGACGAGGCCTCGGTGCGCCAGGCCTTCGTCCAGGCCGAGGCCGAACTGGGCCCGGTGCTGGTGCTGGTCAACAACGCCGGTCAGGCCGTCAGCCAGCGCTTTGACCGCACCGACGCGGCGCTGTGGCAGTCGATGCTGGCGGTCAACCTGACCGGCACCTTCCATTGCATCCAGGCCGCCTTGCCCGGCATGCTGGCGGCCAAGTGGGGCCGCGTCATCAACGTGGCCAGCACCGCCGGCCTGATCGGCTATGCCTACGTCAGCGCCTACTGCGCGGCCAAGCACGGCGTGATCGGCCTGACCCGCTCGCTGGCGCTGGAGACGGCGCAGAAGGGCGTCACCGTCAACGCCGTGTGCCCGGGCTACACCGAGACCGACATCGTGCGCGGCGCGGTCGCCAATATCGTCGAGAAGACCGGCATGACGCCGGACGCCGCCCGCGCCAAGCTGGCCGAGCGCAACCCGCAGGGCCGCCTGGTGCAGCCCGATGAAGTGGCCGAGACGGTCGCCTGGCTGGCGCTGCCGGCCTCGTCGTCCATCAACGGCCAGGCCATCGCCGTCGACGGCGGCGAAGTGATGACCGGCTGAGCCGGCGCCCACCCCTACGATTCCAGAACGGAGACACCATGAGCACGCAGCCCGAAGAGCACACCATGAAGCACCACAAGCGCCCGCTGGCCGGCTACCAGGCCCGGACGTTCCTGTGGCAGGTGTCGGCCGACGGCAAGGTCGCCACCATCACGCTCAACCGTCCCGAGCGCAAGAACCCGCTGACCTTCGATTCCTACGCCGAACTGCGCGACCTGTTCCGCGCGCTGGTGTACGCGACCGACATCAAGGTGGTGGTGGTGACGGGCGCCGGCGGCAACTTCTGCTCCGGCGGCGACGTGCATGAAATCATCGGGCCGCTGACCAAGATGAGCATGCCCGAACTGCTGGACTTCACCCGCATGACGGGCGACCTGGTCAAGGCCATGCGCGCCTGCCCGCAGCCGATCGTGGCGGCGGTGGACGGCGTCTGCGCCGGCGCCGGCGCGATGGTGGCGCTGGCCTCCGACATGCGCCTGGGCACGCCGGCCGCGCGCACCGCCTTCCTGTTCACGCGGGTGGGCCTGGCGGGGGCCGACATGGGCGCCTGCACGCTGCTGCCGCGCATGATCGGCCAGGGCCGAGCCTCCGAACTGCTGTACACCGGCCGCGCCATGACGGCCGAGGAAGGCGCAAGCTGGGGATTCTTCAACGCGCTGCACGAGTCGGACGCCCTGATGGACGCGGCGGCCAAGCTGGCCGCGCAGTTGGCCGCGGGCCCCACCTTCGCCCACGGCGTGACCAAGAAACTGCTGCACCAGGAATGGAACATGGGCGTGGACGAGGCCATCGAGGCCGAAGCCGAGGCCCAGGCCATCTGCATGCAGACGCGCGATTTCCATCGCGCCTACGAGGCCTTCGTGGCCAAACAGAAGCCGGTCTTCGAGGGGAACTGATGATGCGCGACGCAAGCTGGCTGGACTGGCCGTTCTTCGACGACGCCCATCGCAAACTGGCGCATGATGTCGACGGCTGGTGCGAGAGCGCCCTGGGCCACGTCGACCACCACGACGCCGATGCGGCCTGCCGCAAGCTGGTCAAGGCCATGGGCCAGGCCGGCTGGCTGCGCTACGCGGTCGCCGGCGGCCCCGGTGGCGCCTGGGGCGGCGCGCTGCCCGAGGTGGATTCGCGTTCGGTCTGCATCCTGCGCGAAACGTTCGCGCGCCACGAGGGCCTGGCCGACTTCGCCTTCGCCATGCAGGGCCTGGGCAGCGGCGCGATCTCGCTGATGGGTTCGGACGCGCTGCGCCAGCGCTACCTGCCGCGCGTGGCCAGCGGCGAGGCCATCGCGGCGTTCGCGCTGTCCGAGCCGGATGCCGGCTCGGATGTAGCGGCGCTGGCCTGCGAGGCCCGGCTGGAGGGCGACCACTACGTGCTCAACGGCGCCAAGACCTGGATTTCCAACGGCGGCATCGCCGACTTCTATTGCGTGTTCGCCCGCACCGGCGAGGCGCCGGGCGCGCGCGGCATCAGCGCCTTCGTGGTGGATGCCGACACCCCGGGCTTCGAGATCTCGGAGCGCATCGAGCTGATCGCGCCGCACCCGCTGGCCACCATCACCTTCGACAACTGCCGCATCCCGGTGTCGCAGCGGCTGGGCGAGGCGGGGCAGGGCTTCAAGCTGGCGATGATGACGCTGGACATCTTCCGCGCCTCGGTGGCGGCCGCCGCGCTGGGCTTTGCCCGCCGCGCGCTGGACGAAGGCCTGGCGCGCGCCAGGTCGCGCCGCATGTTCGGCCAGACCCTGGCCGACCTGCAACTGACGCAGGCCGCGCTGGGCGACATGGCCACGGCCATCGACGCCTCGGCGCTGCTGACCTATCGCGCCGCGTGGATGCGCGACGTGCAGAAACAACGCACCACGCGCGAAGCGGCCATGGCCAAGATGACGGCCACCGAATCGGCGCAGACCGTGATCGACCGCGCGCTGCAGATGTTCGGCGGCGCGGGCGTGGTGTCGGGGATGCCGGTGGAGAAGCTTTACAGGGAAATCAGAGCGCTGCGTATCTACGAAGGCGCCACCGAAGTGCAGAAGTTGATCATCGCCCGGGAACTGCTGAAGGCCTGAAGAAACCATCGAGTTTCCGCTTTCGGCAGTCAACTACACCGCATCAGCAAGGGGAATTTCATGGAAGTATCCGCCCACATCGACACTTTTGCCCGGGACAATCTGCCCCCGGGCGAACAATGGCCCGAGTTCCTGCTGGACGGCCCCGACGTGGCCTATCCCAAGCGCTTCAATTGCGCGGTTGAGCTGGTGGACGCCATGGTCGACCGTGGCCACGGCGAGCGCGTCGCGCTGCGCTGGGCGCAGGACGGCAAGCCGGCCACCATGACCTATCGCGAACTGGCGGCGCTGACCAACCGCATCGCGCGCGTGCTGGTCGAGGACATGAAGCTGGTGCCCGGCAACCGCCTGCTGCTGCGCGGCCCCAACAACCCGATGATGGCGGCGTCCTGGCTGGCCGCCATCAAGGCCGGCCTGGTGACGGTGCCGACCATGCCGCTGCTGCGCGCCAAGGAACTCAAGCAGATCATCGACAAGGCGCAGATCCAGGCGGTGCTGTGCGATGTGCGCCTGAAGGACGAGGCGCAGTTCTGCGCCCAGCCGGATCACGAACACCATTGCCCGGGGCTGGCGCAGATCGTGTATTTCAACGACACGGCGCCCGAGGCGCTGGACACGCTGGCAGCGGCCAAGCCGGATGATTTCGCGGCCTGCGATACCGCCGCCGACGACGTCTGCCTGATCGCCTTCACCAGCGGCACCACCGGCGCGCCCAAGGGCTGCATGCATTTCCATCGCGATGTGCTGGCGATGTGCGACCTGTTTCCCAAGCATGTCATCAAGCCGGGCCCGGACGACATTTTCTGCGGCACGCCGCCGCTGGCGTTCACCTTCGGCCTGGGCGGGTTGCTGTGCTTCCCGCTGCGCGTCGGCGCCAGCACCGTGCTGGCCGAGCGCCTGACGCCGGAAAGCCTGCTGCAACTGATCCAGGACTTTCGCGCCACCATCGTCTTCACCGCTCCGACGTTCTACCGCCAGATGGCGGCGCTGGTGGGCAAGTTCGACCTGTCCTCGCTCAAGAAGAGCGTGTCGGCCGGCGAGGCGCTGCCCGACGCGACGCGCCAGTTGTGGAAGGAGGCCAGCGGCATCGAGATGATCGACGGCATCGGCGGTACCGAGATGATCCACGTGTTCGTTTCCAGCCCGCCCGAGTCGGTGCGCCGCGGCGCCATCGGCCGCGTGGTGCCCGGTTACATCGCGCAGATCGTGGACGATGACATGAATCCGGTGCCCAACGGCACGGTGGGCCGCCTGGCGATCAAGGGGCCGACCGGCTGCCGCTACCTGGCCGACGAGCGCCAGCGCCGCTTCGTGCAGAAGGGCTGGAACCTGCCCGGCGATACGTTCGTGCAGGACGAAGACGGCTATCTCTTCTACCAGGCGCGCAATGACGACATGATCGTCTCGGCCGGCTACAACATCGCCGGGCCGGAGGTCGAGGACGCGCTGCTGCGCCATGAAGCGGTGGCCGAATGCGGCGTGGTCGGCGCGCCCGATGACGAGCGCGGCCAATTGGTCAAGGCCTTCGTGGTGCTCAAGCCCGGCTTCGCGCCGAGCGAGGCACTGGTGGCGGCCATGCAGCAATTCGTCAAGGCGACGATCGCGCCCTACAAGTATCCCCGCGCCATCGAGTTCGTGTCCGCGCTGCCGCGCACCGAGACGGGCAAGCTGCAGCGATTCGCGCTGCGCAAGATGGCGTGATTTTTTTGCATCAAGGAAATGCCATGGCAGCACCATTCATCAGTCAGGTAGAGGTCCGCTTCCGTCATTGCGATCCGGCGGGCATCGTTTTCTATCCGCGCTATTTCGAGATGATCAATGACTTTGTCGAGGAGTGGTTCGACAAGGGCATGGGGCTGCCATTTCACGCGCTGCACGTGGAGCGTCACATCGGCACGCCGATGGCGTCGGTGACGTGCGATTTCAGCGCGCCGAGCCGCTGGCACGAGAAACTGCGGCAGACGCTGCAGGTGCAGCGAATCGGCGGCGCGTCGTTCAAGGCGCTGGTGCGGTTCGAGGGGCCGGACGGGCAGTTGCGGCTGTCGGCGACGCTGACGATCGTGACGGTGGATCTGCGCACGATGAAGTCGATGCCGCTGCCGGCGGATCTGCGCGAGCGCATGCAGGATTATCTGGTTGCCGCCGAGTGAGTTCGGCGGGGCCGCCCTGGTGTTTGTTTTTTGAAAATAGGATGAGACGTTATGAAGATTCTGCAACCGCCGGATTGGATGGCGCCGAGGGGCTATTCGAATGGGATCCTGACCGAGATGACGGTGGGGAGCAAGCTGGTGTTCGTGGGCGGGCAGGTGGGCTGGAACGGGCAACAGCAGTTCGAGTCGGATGATCTGGCCGATCAGGTGCGGCAGACGTTGGCCAACATCGTGGCGATTCTCGCCGAGGGCGGGGCCAGGCCTGAGCATATCGTGCGGATGACGTGGTATGTGACGGACAAGGATGCCTATGTGGCGGCTTATCCGGAGATCGGGAAGCACTATCGTGAATTGATCGGGAGGCATTTTCCGGCGATGACGGCGGTGGAGGTGGCGGATCTGGTGGAGGATCGGGCCAAGGTGGAGATTGAAGTTACGGCGGTGGTGCCGGCTTGATGGTGGGCCGGCCTTGACGTGTTGATGCGCGTCGAGGTGGGTTCTTGAGCCGCGGGTGAGGGGGCAGGCGGGGGGATGGCGGGGCTACGATTGCGGTCCGGAGCCTTCGCTCCGGACTGCCCCTTCGTCATCCTCGTCCTCGCCTTCGGCGACTCCTTCGGATTCCCTCGGGCGCATCTACACGCCCCGCCATCCCCCCGCCTGCCCCCTCACCCGCTCACGATAAGAATTAATGGCGGGGGCTGGGGCGATTGGGGTTCTTGGCGTTCTGATGGTCGGCGACGCGGGTTCAGAGCGATTTGCGGGGCCCGCTTCAAGGCGGCCGCGCGGACGGCCTTTTGAAGCTTACGTGGTGTCTTGCGGGGGCGGATGACGCTGCGCGCTCGCGGGCGGGGCGCTTTATCACATATGTGTTGGTTTAACTACGTTTGTGATTCTTCGCTTGTGGCTGCGGGGGTTGGCGCATGGCGCCAGAATTGTCAGGCCTATCTGCTGGCCTGGAAGGTTTCGCGGGGGAGTTCGCCGAAGCGGTCGCGGTAGTACTCGGAGAAGCGGCCCAGGTGGCTGATGCCTACGGAGACGGCCACCTCGGTGACGCTTTCGCAGGCGCCTTGCTGCAGCTTTTCGCGGGCGGCGTCCAGGCGCAGGACGCGTAGCGCCTGCATGGGGGTGGTCTCGCGGTGTTGCTGGAACAGGCGGGTGAGGGCGCTGGGGCTGGCGCCGGCGCCGCGGGCGATGTCGGTCAGGGTCAGGGGGGCGGCCAGGTGGGCGCGCATGTAGGCTTCGGCCTGGGCGACGCGGCGCGGCAGGGCGGGGGGCAGGCCGGCGTGGCGTTGCCAGGTGTTGGGCTGGTTGTAGAGCAGGTGCAGGACGAGGGTGTCTTCCAGGTGCTCCAGCCAGGCGGCGGGCGGTCTCGGCGCGCCGTCGTCCAGGGTGGGGAGCAGGTGGATCAGGCTGGTCATCATGCTGCGCCAGGCGGCGCCGACGGGGGTGTCCAGGCGTAGCGCGGGGCTGAAGTCCAGGGGGCGGGCGGCGGCGTCGCCGAAAATGCGGTGGCCGATGGCTTCGAGCTTGCCGCGCGGAATTTTCAGCAGCAGTTGTTCGCAACCGGCTTCCCAGTGCAGTTTCAGGGCGCGGTTGGGGGCGATGACGGCGGCGCAGTCGGGGTGGGCGTCGACGCAGTCGCTGCCGCATTCGATGCGGGCGCGGCCGCGCAGCGGCACCTGCACCAGCATGAAGTCCTGCAGGCGGTCGGGTTCGATGTGGACTTCGGCGCCGTAGCGCAGCGTACAGACGCTCAGGGCGCCGAAGCGGGCGCGGTTCAGTTCGGCGTCGACGCGGCCGCCTTTCCAGGTCAGGCGGTGGTCCTTGAGCGCTTCGGAGACGCGCTCGCGGGTTTCGGCCGGCTGGGTGGAACTGAAGACGCGTCGTTTGAGCAATGGCGCCAGCTCGATGCGGGACCAGCCGTGCATGGATGCCTCCGGGACGGGAACGCTCCCGTATCGCCGTCGAGCGTAATGCAATCGTCAAGCGTTTGGAATTAAGTGAATCCCGGATAGGCGTGCGCCGATTCGGATAGAGCCGCGCGCCCGCCCGTCCTAAGCTGGGGGTTGTTGGAAGGCGGCGCCGTGGCGCGTAAGCTGGCAGTTTTCATCGTTGGCAGGGTGTACCGACGGCAGACGGATTCTGTCAGCATTGCGCCGGCGGCGCCGGCGGACACGAACGGGGTGGCTCATGAAGGGAAAGCTATGGGGCCGGCGCGCGCTGGCGGCGCTGGTGTCGGCGGGCTGTATGTCGGCCGCGGCCGGGGTATCGGCCGCGGACAAGATCAAGGTCGGCCTGCTGACCACGCTGTCGGGCCCGGGCGCGGCGCTGGGCAACGAGATCCGCGACGGCTTTAATCTCGCGCTGCAGCATACCGGCGGCAAGCTGGGCGGGCTGCCGGCCGAGGTGGTGGTGGCCGATGACCAGCAGAAGGCCGATGCCGGACGCCAGGCGGTCGAGCGCCTGCTCAAGCGCGACAAGGTCGACGTCATGACGGGGATCGTGTTTTCCAACGTGCTGCTGCCGGTGATGCCGGCCATCCTGCAGTCGGGCACCATCTATCTGAGCACCAATACGGGGCCGGAGAACTATGCCGGCGCCGGCTGCAACCCGAATTTCTTCGCGGTGGCCTGGCAGAACGAGGACATCCCGGCGGCGATGGGCAAATATGCCGCCGACCAGGGCTTCAAGCGGGTGGCGCTGATCGCGCCCGATTATCCCGGCGGGCGCGAATCGCTCAACGGCTTCAAGCGCCTGTACAAGGGCGGGCTGTCGGAAGAGATCTATACCCAGCTCGGCCAGCTCGACTACGGCGTCGAGATCACGCGGCTGCGCGCCAGCAAGCCGGACGCGGTGTTCTTCTTCCTGCCGGGCGGCATGGGCGTGAACTTCATCAAGCAGTTCAACGGCGCCGGCCTGGGCAAGGAGATCGCGCTGCTGGCGCCGGGCTTCTCGGGCGACGAGGATACGATCGCTGCGGTGGGCGCGCCGATCGAAGGCCTGCACAACTCGTCGCAATGGGCGGCCGACCTGGACAACCCGGCCAACCGCAAGTTCGTCGAGGACTTCAGGAAAACCTACAACCGCACCCCCACGCTGTACGCCTCGCAGGGCTACGACGCCGCCATGCTGCTGGACAGCGCCGTCAGGCAGACCGGCGGCAAGCTGGGCGCCGACGCGCTGCGTCCGGCGCTGCGGCGCGCCGATTTCAAGTCGGTGCGCGGCGACTTCACCTTCAACCGCAACCAGTACCCGATCCAGAACTACTACCTGCGCACCATCGTCAAGGGCGCGGACGGCAAGCTGGCCAACAAGCTGTCGGGCACGGTGCTGACGCAGTATCACGACCCGTTCGCCGCCGCCTGCCAGATGAAGTGAGGCAGGCGACGCACGCATCAAGGAGAGAAGCATGACCGCAACCATCACGACGCGCGAGGTGACCATCGCCTCGCACGACGGCCAATCATTCAGCGCCTATCTGGCCGTGCCCGCATCGGGCCACGGGCCGGGGCTGGTGCTGTGCCAGGAGATCTTCGGCATCAATGACTTCATGCGCCGCACCGCGCAGTCGCTGGCCGAGGAGGGCTACGTGGTGCTGGCGCCGGACCTGTTCTGGCGCCAGCAGCCCGGCATCCAGTTGACCGACGGCCCGGCCGACATGCCGCGCGCGTTCGAGCTGTACAAGGGCTTCGACGTCGATCTGGGCATCAAGGACATCGCCGCGACCCTGGCCGCGTTGCGCGCGCTGCCCGAGCAGCAGGGCGGCGCCGGCGTGCTGGGCTATTGCCTGGGCGGCAAGCTGGCCTATCTGGCCGCCTGCCGCACGGATGCCGACGTGGCCATCGGCTACTACGGCGTGGGCATCGAGGACAGCCTGGACGAAGCCGCCAAGCTGCGCGGCCGGCTGGTGCTGCACATCGCCGAGCAGGATGGCTTCTGTCCGCCGCCGGCGCGCCAGCGCATCCTGGAGGCGCTGGGCGGCAAGGCCAACGTCGAGCTGTATGTGTACCCCGGGATGGACCACGCCTTTGCCCGCACCGGCGGCGCGCACTATGACAAGCCGTCGGCGCTGATGGCGCACCAGCGCAGCATGGCCGCGCTGCAACGCGTGATCGGCCCGCAGTTCGACTATTCGGCCCTGTGGGACAAGCACTGCGAATACGAATTCGGCACGCGCGACGTGGCCGCGACCATGGCCACGATGGTGGCCGAGCCCTACGTCAACCACATCCCCACCATGACCGGTGGCGTGGGCTACCGCGAGCTGTCGCGCTTCTACCAGCACCACTTCGTCAACAGCAATCCGCCCGACACCAGACTGGTGCCGCTGTCGCGCACCGTGGGCGCGACCCAGATCGTCGACGAGCTGCTGTTCTGCTTCACCCACACCACCGAGATCGACTGGCTGCTGCCCGGCGTCGCGCCCACCGGCAAATACGTCGAGATTCCGCTGGTGGCCATCGTCAAGTTCCGCGGCGACAAGCTCTGCCACGAACACATCTATTGGGACCAGGCCAGCGTGCTGGTGCAGATCGGCGCGCTCGACCCCAAGGGCCTGCCGGTGGCCGGCCGCGAGACCGCGCAGAAGCTGCTGGACGAGACCCTGCCTTCCAACACCTTGATGGCGCGCTGGAAAGACAGCGAGAACAAGTAGGAGACCGCCATGCCGTATAGCGATCAACAATTGGGCGAGATGGTGCGCGGCGACAGCGTGCACCGCGCCCTGTACACCGACCCGGCGATCTTCGAGCTGGAGATGCAGCGCATCTACGGCCGCGCCTGGGTCTACGTCGGCCACGAAAGCCAGGTGCCCAAGACGGGCGACTATCACACCACGCGGCTGGGCGACCAGGACGTGCTGATGGTGCGCGCCAGCGATGGCCGCGTGCACGTCCTGTACAACCGCTGCCCGCACAAGGGCGCCAAGGTCGTGGCGGACGGCGACGGCTGTGTCGGCAAGTTCTTCCGCTGCCCCTACCACGCCTGGACCTTCAAGCTGGACGGCAGCCACCTGGGCGTGCCGCTCAAGCAGGGATTGGAGGGCACCTCGTACGATCCGACCGACCCCAGCTTCTCGATGCGGCGCCTGCCGCGCGTGGAAAGCTATCGCGGCTTCGTCTTCGCCAGCCAGGCCCGCGACGGCCAGGGCCTGGAGGAATTCCTGGGCGGCGTGCGCTCGTCCATCGACAACCTGTGCGACCGTTCGCCGGTGGGCGAGGTCGAGGTGGCCGGCGGCATCTTCCGCGTGATGCAGCGCTCCAACTGGAAGGTGTTCTACGAGAACCTGCACGACACCATGCATGCCCGTGTGACGCACGAATCGTCCTTTGCCGCCGCGCGCGACGAGGCCAAGGAAATCGGCGAGATGCCGTTCGAGCTGCACATCATGGACGGCAACGGCGAGCCCTACGAGTTCTGGGAAAAGCTGGAGCTGCGCGCCTACGACAACGGCCACGGCTACATGGAAGGCATCTTCAACCCGGGCGCGGCCGAACGCGATCCGGTGTCGCGCGCCCACTTCGAGGCGCTGACCGCGGCCTACGGCGCCGACCGCGCCCGCGAGATCCTCGGCATGAACCGCCACAACACCGTCATCTACGGCAGCGGCTCGCCGCACACGGTGTTCCAGCAGTTCCGCGTGATCCGGCCGATCGCCGTCGATCGCACCCTGATCGAGATCCAGACCTTCCGTTGCAAGGGCGCGCCGGACGGCGTGTTCAAGCGCGCCATGCTGTACGCCAACGTCATCAACTCGCCGTCGTCCAACGTCATGCCGGACGACATCGAGCTCTACAACCGCTGCCAGGAAGGCAACGCCACCCGTGGCGGCGAATGGGTCAGCATGCACCGCTACCACGGCACCGACCGCAGCGACGCGGACGGCATGGTGTCGATCAACGGCACCAGCGAGCTGCCGATGCGCAACCAGTTCCGCGCCTGGAAGCGCTATATGGAGGCCGGTCCCGTGGCGTCCGCCCACGGCCAAGGAGAAGGCGCATGCTGCTAGACCTGGAATTCGACGTATCCACCGCCAACCTGGCGCCGGCCGACGTGCCGGCCGAGGCCTACCACCGCATCGCCCAGTTCCTGTATCGCGAGGCGCGGCTGCTGGACGAGCGCCGCTACGACGACTGGCAGTCGCTGTGGACCGACGACGGCATGTACTGGATGCCGCGCGAGCCGGGCCAGTCCAGCCCCTACGACCATATCTCGCTGTTCTGGGAAGACCGCATGCTGCGCGACGTGCGCATCCGCCGGCTGGAACATCCGCGCAACTGGTCGCAGCAGCCGCCCACGCGCAGCGCGCGGCTGGTGGGCGGGGTGCAGGTCGAGGGCATGGACGCCGGCGGCAACTTGGTGGTGCACTCGGCGTTCCAGATGACCGAGTGGCGCAAGCGCCAGCCGCGCCAACTGGCGGGCCGCTACACCCACAAGCTGGCGGCCGATGGCGACAACTGGCGCATTCGCATGAAACGGGTGGACCTGGTGAACTGCGACGACGCGCACGATGTGTTCGAGGTGTTCGTGTGAGTGCCGCCGACGCCGCGGTGCTGGCGCTGCACTACCAGAACGACGTGCTGCACCCCGAAGGCAAGATCCGCGTCGGGCTGGACGCCGATGGCGTGGTGCGCCAGCGTGTGCTGCGCGGCGCCGCCGACCTGCTCGACGGCGCCCGTAGCCATGGCCTGCCGATCGTGCACGTGCGCATCGCCTTCAGGCCCGACTATGCCGACCTGCTGCCCAACTGCGACATCTTCCGCAACGTCGCCAGCATCGGCGCCGTGGCCGAGGGCCAATGGGGCAGCGCCTTCTACGAAGGCCTGCAGCCGGTGGCGGGCAGTCCGCGCGAGTTCGTGGTCAAGCACACGCGCATCAGCGCCTTCTACGGCACGCCGCTGGAAGAGACCCTGCGGCTGCTGGGCGCGCGCCGGCTGGTGGTGGCGGGGGTGGCGACGCATTCGGTGGTCGAGGGCACGGTGCGGCACGCCGCCGATATCGGGTTCAATGTCATGGTGGCCGAAGACGCCTGCGCCTCGGCCGATCCGGCGGTGCACGACGCCTCGCTGGCCAGCATGCGGCTGATCGCGCAGACCGGCTCGGTGGCGCAGGCCATGCACTGGGCCGCCGCGCCTCATTGATCAAGGACTGTTCATGGATTTCTCAGGCTTTCCCGGCTTGGCCGGCAAGACCGCCATCGTCACCGGCAGCACCCAGGGGCTGGGCGCCGACATCGCGTGCGGGCTGGCGGCGGCCCGCGCCAACGTGGTGCTGGTGGGACGCAACGCCCAGGCCGGCCAGGCGCTGGCGGGCGAGATCGGCGAGCGGGCGCTGTTCCACGAAACCGACATCGGCCAGGACGACCAGATCCGCCACTGCCTGAACGCCGCGCTGGCGCGCTTCGGGCGGGTCGACATCCTGGTGAACAACGCCTGCCAGTACAACGATCGCGGGCTGGCCTCCAGCCGCGAGGAATGGCACGCCACGCTCGACACCAATCTGGTGTCCGCCGCCATCTTCACGCAGATGGCGGCGCCGCTGCTGCCGCGCGGCGGCGTGGTGGTCAACCTGGGCAGCACCGGCGGCAAGTTCGGCGCGGCCGGGCGCGCGCTGTATCCGGCCTCCAAGGCGGCCTTGCTGCAGATCACCAAGAACTTCGCCGTGGAGCTGGCGCCGGCCGGCATCCGCGTGCTGGCGGTGTCGCCGGCATGGACCTGGTCGCCGTCGGTCGAACAACTGGCGGGCGGCTCGCGCGAAGCCGCCGACGCGGTGGGCGCGCACTTTCATCCGCTGGGCCGGGTCGGCTCGGGCGAGGAGATCGCGGCGGCGGTGTGTTTCGCGTGCTCCGATGCGGCCTCGTGGATGACGGGCGTGGATATCCCGGTGGACGGCGGCTTCTCGATCCTCGGGCCGGACCGCGGCATTTCGCCGCGCGCCTGGTTCAAGCAACTGGCGCCCTGAGCCGGCTGCGGTCCCGGCCGCCGGGCGAGCGTCAGCGGATGACGATCTCGCCTTCTTCCAGGCCGGCCTTGCCGCCCACCTGGTCTTCCAGGAACTCCTGCATGCGGTTGCCCACCTGGATCTTGGTGCCGCCGCAGAAGCGCCGCGCCGCGATGATGGTGGCGGTATGAAGGGGCTGCAGGTCGCGGATGAGCTGGGCTTCTTCTTCGTCCAGCTCGATCAGGTCGCGGCCCAGCTTGGTGTGGGTGTTGCGGGCGCGCTCGACCACGTCGCCGCCGGCCCGGCCGGGGTTGGCGTGCAGGAACAGCAGCAACTGCTCCAGCTTGGCCTTTTCCTCGTTCATCTTCAGGCGCTTGCGCGTGAGCGCCGAACGCTTGATGTCGGCATGGGGATCCAGCCCGGCCTGTACCAGCGTCGGCACGCCGGCCGGCGAGCCGATGGTGCCGGCCCGCACCGAATGCAGGGCGCGGGTCTGGCCGCCCGTGATGGCGGTCTGTTGGGTGTTGGGCGCGCCCACGTTGACGCTGCCGCCCGCCGCGATGCTGCTTTGGCGGATCTCGCGTTCCACTTCCACGTTCTGCCCCGCGCTGATGATGGCGTTGGCGATGAAGCGGGCCCGCACATCGCCGCCACAGACGATGTGGGCGGTGCGCGCGGCGGCACTGTTGGCTGACTCGCTGGCGCCGTCCTGCATGGCTTCGGCCATGCCGATGATGCCGCCCTTGACCGTGACGTTGCCCCCCGCTTCGACCAGGGCGGCTTCCATGGTGCCGTTGACGACCACGTCGCCGGTCACGCGCACTTCCATCGTGGCGCTGATATCGCCGCGCACTTGCAACGACCCCTGGAAGTTGATGTTGCCGGTGGACAGGTCGACCGCGTCGACCTCGACCACCGGATTGACCTGCGCGCCCTGATGGATGAGCTTGGGAGAGCCGGCGATGGCGGCGCGCAGCAGGTTGGGGTCTTCCGGATCGATCTCGACGCCGGACATTTCGGCGTTGAACGGGGTGTCCGGCAGTTCATCCGGCAGCACCGGCTGGCCCAGCACGTTGCAACCGTCGATGCCCGGCAGTGGCGGGATGCGCCGCATCAGCGGCATGCCGGGGGTCACCAGCAGCAGGCTGCCCAGGTCGCGGTAGTCGATCTGCGCCAGTTCGTCGATTTCCTGGGCGCGCGGCTTCAGGCGGTCCAGCAGGCTTTCGAAACGGGTGGGGGTGCCGCGCGTGGGCGGCGTGCCTTGCGCGATCAGCACGGTCTGCGCGCCGCCGCGCTCGACGGCCTCGGCCAGTTCCTTTTCCAGTACGCCGTGGACGATGCCCTGGTCGGCGATGGCCTGGCGCAGCACGGGCAGGGTCACCGGCTTGCCGCCCTTGGGCGGGTGCAGGGTGACCAGGGCCGACATGCAGGCGGCGTCCACTTCCAGATCGAACGAGCCGTCGATCAGCTTGCCCACCGGCACCTGCACGGTTCCGGTGGCATGGCGGCACAGGTCGATGAAGGCGATGACGGCGTGATTGTCCAGCGCCTCGGTCGACCAGCCCTGCGCGGTGGCCATGGCGGCGAGGGTGTCCCAGCTTGGCAGGTCGGCGGGCGGGACGTCCGGGGCGGCGTCAGGGGTGTCGGTCTCCGGGGCGTCGGCCTCCCGGCCCGGGGCCTCGTCGGCCGGCGCGTCGGCTGTGGCGGCATTGTTCTGCGGCGCAGGTGGCGGCGAGTAAATCGCCGTCAGGACGTTGGTAGTGGCATCCAGCACTAGCTGGAGCGTATTGTCTGCGCCCATCTCCGCCTCCTGCCCGGCAGTTGGCGCCGGGTTCTCCATTCATTTAGTAATTAAACGAAATATTGCGACATATGTTAACCCAGGAACGCTGGGCTACTGCGTAGTAGTACGAGGGGGGATGAAGATAAAAGATGTAGATCAGACCCTTATTCCTATGACGCTTTTGCCCCCGGCTTTCAGGGGCGCAGGCCGTGCGGGGATGCCCGCGCCGGGCGGCGCGGCGGGTACTAGGGCATAGGCAGGAGCGACAAAGCCGGCGCGCCGGCTCAGCATAGGCGTTCGATTTCCCGTCCCTGGACGCCGCCGGAGCGCCTTCCCCATGTTCCGACTCTCATGCATTCCGTCCGCACGGCCACGCGCCGGGCGGACCTTCCTGGCCGGTCTGGCGGTGGCGGCCCTGCTGGCCGCCGGCGCGCTGCTGCCCACGGACGCCGCGCGCGCCACCGAGATCTACCGTTACAAAGATCCGTTCGGTGTCTGGCGCGCCATGAAGGTGCCCAACGGTTACGCCAGGTATTACAAACGCGCGCAGGTTCGTACCGCGCTGCGCGGCAACCGCATCAAGGCCTGCCTGGACTGCGAGCCGCGCTCGGGGGACGGCGCCAGCCTGCTGACCCTGGGCGACCGCGCCGCGCGCTGGGGGGCGGCGCCGCCCTCCACGGCGCATGACGAGCTGATCGCGCAGGCGGCCAGGGATTCGGGCGTGGACCGGGCCTTGCTGACCGCGGTCATCGCGGTGGAATCCGGGTTCCGCAGCGATGCGCGCTCGCCCAAGGGGGCGTTGGGCCTGATGCAACTGATGCCGGCGACGGCGGCGACCCTGCTGGTCTCGGATGACATCGAGCGGGCGCTGGTGGACCCGGCCACCAACGTGAAGGCCGGATCGAGCCTGCTGCGCCGCCTGATCGATCAGTATCCCAACCGCCTGGACCTGGCGCTGGCCGCCTACAACGCGGGCGAGGGCGCGGTGCGCAAGTACGACGCGGTGCCTCCCTATGCCGAGACCCAGCAGTACGTGCGCAACGTCACGGCGCTGTACCAGCAATACAAGACACCCTAGGGGCGGATGCGACAACGCCCCGGCGGCCGCTGTCGGGCCGCCAGGGCGTTGTGGGGCAAGCGTGAGGCCAGCGCGTGCCGACAGCCCCGCGCCGGCGCTCAGATCGCCGCGAAGACCTTCTCGGCGATATCCAGCGTGGACTGGATCACCGCGTCGTCGTGGGTGGCCGAGACGAAGCCGGCCTCGAACGCCGACGGCGCGAAATGCACGCCGTGGTCCAGCATCGCGTGGAAGAAGCGGTTGAAGCGCGCCGTGTCGCAGGCCGAGACCTCGGCGAACGTGGCTGGCACCTTGTCGCTGAAGTAGATGCCGAACATGCCGCCGACCGAGTCGGCCGAGAACGCCAGGCCGGCGGCGCGGGCGCGTTCCTGCAGGCCCTGGGCCAGCTTGGCGGTCTGCGCCGCCAGCTTGTCGTAGAAACCGGGGGCGGCGATCAGGCGCAGCGTGGCCAGGCCGGCGGCCACGGCCACCGGGTTGCCCGACAGCGTGCCCGCCTGGTAGACGCCGCCCAGCGGCGCGATGTGCTTCATGATCTCGGCGCTGCCGCCGAAGGCACCCACCGGCATGCCGCCGCCGATCACCTTGGCCAGCGTGGTCAGGTCGGGCTTGACGCCCGACAGGCCCTGCACGCCCTGCGGGCCGACGCGGAAACCGGTCATGACTTCGTCGAAGATCAGCAGCGCGCCGTGCTGCGTGCAGACCTCGCGCAGCCCTTCCAGGAAGCCGGCGGCCGGCTTGATCAGGTTCATGTTGCCGGCGATCGGCTCGACGATGATGCAGGCGATGTCGGCGCCGTGCTGGGCGAAGGCCTCGCGCACCGCTTCGAGGTTGTTGTATTCCAGGGTCAGCGTGTGCGAGACGAATTCGGGCGGCACGCCGGCCGAGCTGGGGTTGCCGAAGGTCAGGAGGCCCGAGCCGGCCTTGACCAGCAGGCTGTCGGAATGGCCGTGGTAGCAGCCCTCGAACTTGACGATCTTGTTGCGGCCGGTGGCGCCGCGCGCCAGGCGGATGGCCGTCATGGTGGCTTCGGTGCCGGAGCTGACCAGGCGCACCTGTTCCAGCGACGGCAGGCGCGCGATCAGCACTTCGGCCAGTTCGATCTCGGCCTCGGTGGGGGCGCCGAACGACAGGCCGTTGACGGCCGCGTCCTGCACCGCGCGCACCACCTCGGGATGCGAGTGGCCCAGGATGGCCGGGCCCCACGAACCGACGTAGTCGATGTACTGCTTGTCTTCCGCATCCCACACGTACGGCCCCTGCGCGCGCTTGATGAAGCGCGGCGTGCCGCCCACGGAGCGGAAGGCGCGCACGGGCGAATTGACGCCGCCGGGGATGCTGCGGCTGGCGCGTTCGAAAAGCTGGGCGTTACGGGACATGGCGGTCAGGGCTTCAGGTTGCGGTTGATGGAGTAGGGCGCGGCGCAGGCCGCGGCGGCGGCGCGGATGGCGGGCGCCTCGAACAGGCCGGTGATGACGGCGACCGAATCGGCGCCGGCGGCGGCCACCGACGCCACGTTCCCGGGCGTGATGCCGCCGATGGCGACCACGGCGGGGCGCGGCGCGTCGCGTTGCTCGACCAGGGCGCGAGCCTCGGTGAGCACCGACAGCGGCGCGCGCACGGTGTCCGGCTTGACGCGCGAGGGGAACATGGCGCCGAAGGCGATGTAGTCGGCGCCGGCGTCCAGCAGCTCGCGGGCGCGGCCCAGGTCGTCGTAGCTGGAGCCGCCCAGGATCAGGTCGGGGCCGGCTTCGGCGCGGATGCGGGCCAGGCTGTCGTCGTCGCGGCCGACGTGGGCGCCGTCGGCGCCGACTTCCAGCGCCAGGCGCCAGTCGTCATTGATTAGGAACACCACGCCCAGCTCGCGGCACAGGGGCGCCAGGGCGCGCGCCTGCTCGGCGCGCACCGCGTCGGGCACGTCCTTGCGGCGCAACTGCAGCGCGCGCATGCCGCCCTCGGCGGCCTGGCGCACCGCGCGCAGCAGCCGCTCGGTGTCGTCCCATTCGGGGGTGACGCCGTACAGGCCGGCGGGAAAACGCAGGGCTTTCATTGCGGTTGGATCCGGTTGGGAATGCGCCGGCCCATGCCCGGCAGGAAGCTGGCGGCGACCGCCGCGTCGGCGTGGGCCAGGCCCTGGCGCACGGCCTCGGGCATTTCCAGGCCGCGCGCCAGCAGGGCGGTGATGGCGGTGGCGGCCAGCCCGCCGGCGTCGCCGTTGCGGTCCGGGGGCGCCTGCCACGGCAGGGTGGTGGTCTGGCCGTTGGGGCCGAGCAGCACGTTGGCGTGGTGACCGGGCCGTTGCGGGCTGCCCAGCACCAGCACCCATTCTGCGCCGGCGGCCACCAGGGCGTGCATCGGCGACGGTGCGTCCCCGATATCGATATCGCCATCGGCATGCCACTGCGCGAGCCGCAGGTGCTCGACGATCAGCAGGTCGGTCTGCGGCAGCACCAGCTCGAGGATGGCGGCCAGCAGGTCGTCGGCGTCGTCCTCGTCGGCGGCGTCGGCCGGCACCTGGGCGCGCTGGCCCAGGTGCAGCACCAGCGGCACCTGGCTGTAATCGGCGGCTACCTGGGCGGCTACGCTTGCCGTTTCGGCGGTGTATAGTCCGCCCACCTTGATCGCCTGCACCGACATGTCTTCGAGCAGGCAGCGTGCCTGATCGTCGAGCAGGTCGGGTGAAACGGGATGGATTTCTTCGATGCCGGCGGTATCCTGCACGGTCAGCGCCGTGACGGCCGCCAGGCCGTGACAGCCCAGGCGGGCGCAGGTCACGGCGTCCGCGGGCAAACCGTCGGCGCCCGAGGGATCGAGCGGACCGAAGACCAAAACGAGAGGGGGAGTAACGGGGGCCACGTGGACAGCGCTAGAGTTAGGGTGCCCGGACTCATTTGCGGAGAATCAGGGGAACCCCTATTGGGTTTCGGTAAGATTGTCCCCATTCTAATGGATGCCTCCCGCCTTTGCCCCGTAGGGGGGACGACGGCAGGGAATTGATGTAAGAGAGAACTATGCGTACTTGGATGTGTCTGATTTGTGGCTGGGTCTACGACGAAGAGGCCGGCCTGCCCGACGAGGGCATCGCGCCCGGCACCCGCTGGGAAGACGTGCCGCCGAATTGGGTCTGTCCTGAATGCGGCGCCCGCAAAGAGGACTTCGAACTGATGGAAATCTGACGCGCAGCACTGACGTATTCCGCCAAGGCTTGCAACGAGGGGGAGGGCCATGCCCGCCCCGCGCTCCCGACGGGCCACGCCAGGGTGGCGGGCCCCCGGCTCTATCAGACTACCCACAAAGGGGTTGCCATGACGGAAAAACACCACGAAGAGTCCACCACACAGGCCGCCAACTTCGCCAACCAGTTCCTGATCGCCATGCCGGGCATGGTCGAAGGCAGCCTGGCTGGCTCGGTCATCTACATCTGCGAACACTCGGAACGTGGCGCCCTGGGCCTGGTCATCAACCGCCCCACCGACCTGACGCTCGGCACGCTGTTCGAACGCATCGACCTGGCGCTCGAGATCGCTCCGGTCAAGGACACGCTGGTGTTCTTCGGCGGTCCGGTGCAGACCGATCGCGGTTTCGTGCTGCACGCGCCCGCGGGCGACTACAGCTCCAGCATCAAGCTGGGCGCCATGGCCCTGACCACCTCGCGCGACGTGCTGCAGGCGGTGGCGGACGGCAAGGGGCCCGCCCGCATGCTGGTCACGCTGGGCTACGCCGGCTGGGGCGCCGGCCAGCTCGAAAGCGAGATGGGCCAGAACGCCTGGCTGTCGGTCGGCGCCGACGACCACATCATCTTTGACGTGCCCCCCGAGGATCGCTATCCGGCCGCGCTCAAGCTGCTGGGCATCGATCCCGTGATGCTGGCCGGCGACGCGGGCCATGCCTGAAGAAACCCTGCTGGCGTTCGATTTCGGCGAGAAGAAAATCGGCGTGGCCATCGGCAATACGCTGACGCGCCACGCGCGGCCGCTCGAAATCATTTTCAGCGAGGTGCGCGACGTGCGCTTCGCGCGCATCGAGGCGCTGCTGCGCGAATGGCAGCCGCATCGCGTCGTGGTCGGCCTGGCGCTCGACAGCGACGGCGGCGAACAGCCCGCCACCGCCCGCTGCCGCCGCTTCGCCAACCAGTTGCACGGCCGCTTCGGCGTTGCGGTGGAGCTGGTCGACGAGCGCGGCTCCAGCATGGAGGCGCAACGCCTGCTGGGCACGCACGCGGCCGACGACGCCATGGCCGCGGCCGTCATCCTGCAACGCTACCTGGACAAGCCGCCGGCGCTCTGACGCCGCCGGCCCCGCCCATGCTCAATCCACAACTCGACCGCCGTGGCGAACTGCTGCATTTACTGACGACGGAAGGGTTGCCGCGACGCCATGTCGAGCGGCTGCTGGAGACGGCGGCCGCTTTCGCCGCCGACGGCACGCCCGCCGTCGCCCACGCCGACCTGCCCCTGTTCCTGAGCCTGCCCGCCGGCGATGCCGCCCTGCGCCAGGATTTCGAGGCCGCCGCCGCGCGCCTGGGCCTGCGACCCATGTCGCTGCAGGCCAATGGCCCGGGCGCCGATGCCGGGGTGGACCGCGGCCACGGCGTCGGCGCCGGCGATCCTGCCGCCGCCGCGCTGTCTCCCGCCGCGGTCGCCGCCGGCCTGCCGGCCGGCATCCTGGTGCTGCGGCATCCGGCCAGCGGCGCCGCCGTCAGCGCCGCCGGCGCCTGCGCGCCGGGCCTGCGCATTCTCAACGCGGGCGACGGCGCGCACGCCGATCCGCTGCCGGCATTGGCCCGCGTGCAGGCGATGCTGCAGGCCAGGCACGATCTGACCAACCTGGCCGTGGCGCTGGTGGGCGACATCCGCCACAGCGCCGTGGCCCGCGGCCTGATCCATGCCATGACCACGCTGGGCGTGCCCGAAGTGCGCGCCGCCGCGCCACGCACCCTGTTGCCCGACGGCCTGCCGCAACTGGGCGTGCGGGCTTGCGCCACGCTGCACGAATGCCTGGCCGACGCCGATGTGGTGATGGTGTTGCCCCTGCGCGCCGAGCGCATGAGCGGCGCGCTGCTGCCGTCGGCGCGCGAATACGCCGCCAGTCATGGCCTGACGCGGGACCGCCTGGCGCTGGCCCGGCCCGATGCCCTGCTGCTGCCCGCCGCCGCGCTGACGCCGGGCATCGAGGTCGATGGCGATGTCGCCGCCGGCCTGGGCGACATTGACGCCGGTTTGGCCCGCTCTGAATGTCATTTGCGCCTGGCCGCCTTGAGCGTGCTGGCTGGAGTCGCCGCATGAGGCTGCACATCGCCAATGGCCGCCTGATCGACCCGGCCCACGACCGCGACGGCATCCAGGACCTGTTCATCGCCGATGGCCGAGTGGCGGCGGTCGGTCAGGCCCCCGACGGTTTCCATGCCGACCGCCGCATCGACGCCGCTGGCCTGGCCGTGCTGCCGGGCCTGGTGGACCTGTCGGCGCGCGTGCTGCGCCAGGACGCCGGCGCGGCGGCGCAGGCCCGCTTTTCCTCCGCCGAGCTGCGCGCCGCGCTGGCGGGCGGCGTGACCACGCTGGCCCTGCCGCCGGATGTCGCCACGCCGCTGGACGAACCGGCCAAGGTCGAGGCGCTGCTGCGCGAGGCGCCCGCCGGGCATGGCCGGGTGCTGCCGCTTGGCGCGCTCACGGTCGGCCTGCGCGGCGAGACCCTGGCCGAAATGGGCCTGCTGGCGCAGGCCGGCTGTGTGGCCTTCTCGCCGGGCGAGTCCGGCATCGTCGACACCCGGGTGCTGTGGGGCGCCATGCGCTATGCGGCCGGGCAGGGCCTGGCGCTGTGGCTGCGGCCGCAGGACCCCTGGCTGGCGCAGGGGGCGGTGGTCGCCGCCGGCGCCTACGCCGACCGCCTGGGCCTGGAAGGCCAGCCGCCTCAAGCCGAGGCGCTGGCCCTGCAGACGATTTTCGAGTTGCAACGCGCCACCGGCGCCCGCGTGCACCTGTCGCGCCTTTCCACCGCCCGCGGCCTGGACCTGCTGCGCGCCGCCCGCCGCGAAGGACTGCCGGTCAGCGCCGACGTCTCGGCCAACAGCCTGCACCTGACCGATGTGGACATCGGCTATTTCAATACGGCTTTCCACCTGCGCCCGCCGCTGCGCGGCCAGCGAGACCGCGACGCGATCCAGGCGGCGCTGCGCGAGGGGCTGGTGGACGCGCTGTGTTCGGATCATGCGGTGGTGGACGATGACGGCAAGTCCGTTCCGTTCCCGCACTCGCAGCCCGGCGCGACCGGCCTGGAATTGCTGCTGTCGCTGACGCTGAAATGGGCCCGCGACGCCCGCCTGCCGCTGCCGCAGGCGCTGGCCCGGGTGACGTCGGGACCCGCGGCGGTGCTGCGCGGGTTGTCTCCGGCGCTGTCCGGCCTGGGTGAACTGGGCGTGGGCGCGCCCGCTGATCTGTGCCTTGCGGACCTGGAGGCCGAATGGCTGGTGGCGCCGGGCGCCCTGCAAAGCCACAGCCGTCATACGCCGTTCGCGGGTATGATGCTGCCCGGTCGTGTCCGCGCCACCCTGGTGGGTGGCCGTCCGGCCTGGGAGACGCCTGTTTGAAGCTGCTGCGCTTTGTTCTTCGCCTGATGCTGGTGGTGCCGTTGATCGTTCTGGGCCTGCTGTGCGTGGGGCTGGTGTATCCGCTGCTGCGCCCAAAGCCGCGGGCCTGGCTCAACCGCACCTGGTCGCGCTGCCTGATGGCGGCCTGCGGCCTGCGAGTCGTCTTCAAGGGCCAGCCGCGCATGACGGGCCCGGTGCTGCTGGTGGCGAACCATGTGTCGTGGATCGACATCTTCGTGCTGAATTCGGCGCGCGCGACCTCGTTCGTGGCCAAGAGCGAGATCCGCGCCTGGCCTGTGATCGGCTGGCTGGTGGCGGGGGCGGGCACGCTGTTCATCGAACGCGGCCAACGCCACGCGGTGCACGCGATGGGCGAGTCGATGCAGGCGCGCTTCAAGCAGGGCGACGCGGTCGGCCTGTTCCCGGAAGGCACGACGAGCGAGGGTTTCACGCTGCGTCCGTTCCATGCGAGCCTGTTCGAGCCGGCCCGCACGGCCGCGGTCGAAATCCAGCCGGTGGCCCTGCGCTTCCTGCAACACGGCGAACGCAGCGGCTTCGCGGCCTTCGTGGGCGAGGAAACGCTGGTGGCGAATCTCTGGCGGGTGCTGGGAACGACGGGGCTGGCGGTCGAAGTGGTGTTCTTGCCGGTGCTGGCAACGCAACATGCGGACGGGACGGCGCCGACGCGGTTGGAACTGTCGCATCAGGCCCGGGACGCGATCCAGGCGGTGCTTTGAGGGGGCTGCCTCAGCGGCAGAAACGCGCGACGGGCAGATGCTGAGCAGCCGCGGTCACCGCCGTCGGTCGCAATAGGACGATCGTCACTCGGACAACGGATCCTGGAACTGCGAGCACTTCACCTGCACCAGCTTCCGATCCTGCAGCCGCAACGCCGTCAACGCCCCGCCCCACACGCATCCCGTATCCAGGCAAATCACGTCCGGCCGCTGCATCAGTCCCAGCGTCGACCAGTGGCCGAATACCGTCGTCACGTCGCGCGTGGCGCGGTTCGGCACGTCGAACCAGGGCACCAGGCCAGCCGGCCAGGCGCCCGGCGTCACTTTGGTCGCGAACTCCATGTGGCCGTTCGGCGTGCACAGGCGGATACGCGTCAGCGCATTGATGATCACCCGCATCCGCTTGCCGCCCTTGTGGTCTTCCTTCCACGTCGACGGTTCGTTGCCGTACATCTTCTGCAGCGCCTTCTGCCAGTTCGGGCCGCGCAGCGCGTCCTGCACCTCGGCCGCCAGCGACAGCGTCTTGGCCACGTCCCATTTGGCCAGCGTGCCCGCATGCACCATCAGGTGATTTTGCTCGAAATGCGCCAGCGGGCGCGAGCGCAGCCAGTCGATCAGGTCGGCCGAATCCGGCGCGCGCAGGATATCGTCCAGCGTGTCGGACTTGGACGGCTTGCGCACGCCCGCGGCGGCGGCCAGCAGGTGCAGGTCGTGGTTGCCCAGCACCACCGTGGCGCGATCGCCCAGGTCGATGATGCGACGCAGCGTCGCCAGCGACTGCGGGCCGCGGTTGACGAGATCCCCGGCGAACCAGAAGCGCGATTGCGGGTCGCCGACCAGATCGGGATGGGACAGCAAGCGATCCAGCGGCGAGCAGCAACCTTGCACGTCGCCGATCATCCAGATACTGCCGTTCATGCGGGACTCTTGCTCCAGGGCCAACGTTGTTGGACGATTCGGGTGATGGTGTGGCGGTATTCCATGTAGCTCATGGCGCCCAGCGCCAGGGCCATGGCGCCGATGTTCGGCCCCAGGGCGGTGAGCCAGGGCGGCCATTTGCCCAGCATGCCGACGTTCAGCGCCAACTGGTTGAGCATGAAGAAGCCCACGCCCAGCAGGATGCCGATGAACACCTTGGCGCCCACGCCGCCGCGGCGCGTCTGCATCAGGCCGATGGGGGCGGCGATGGTGATCATCACCAGCAGCGTGAACGGATATGCCAGTTTGCGCCACAAGGCGACCACCTGTCGACCATATTGCAGTTGGTTGTTGCGCAAATAATCCACATAGTCGAGCAGCGTCGCGATCGACATCCGCTCAGGGGTCAGGATCCGGGCCAGCAGGCGTTCGGCGCTCAGGGTGGTGTCGACGGTGCGCTCGGGCACCTTCACCACCACCGCGGGAGGATTCTTCGGCGGCCGGGCATCGGCCAGCGTCTCGGCCGCGTTGTCGTCCAGGCGGGTCTCGGCGACGTCTTTCAGCACCAGGTCGCCATGGGCAAAGAGGCCGCTCGGGGCGGTGGACAGCACCGACAGCGTCAGGTTCTTCTTGAATTCATACAGGGTGATGCCGGTGACCTGGCCGTCGCCCTTGAGCTCAGCGATGTTGATGATGCGGGTGCCGCCGTTGGCCATGGGCTCCTTGAACCAGTAGCCGCTGTTCAGGCGGTCGCCGCCGGCCTTGCCGCGGAACACCAGGTTGGCCTCGCCCGACTTCATCTCGGCCCAGGGGGTGACGTACTCGGACAGCAGGGCGGCGCCGATCATCAACGGAATGGTGACGATCCAGAGCATGCGCAGCAGACGCATGCCGCTGACGCCGGAGACCCGCAGGATCACCAGCTCATTGCGCTGGGCCAGCCCCGCCAGCGCCAGGATGGCGCCGATCAGCAGGCCGATGGGCAAAAGGTCGTACAGCCGGGTGGGGATGGCCAGCGCCTGCATGTACAGCAGGGCCATCATGGAGAACTTTTCGCCCACGTTGTCCAGGTCGTCCACCAGCGCGAAGAACGTGAAAAGGCCCAGCAGGGCCATGAGGACCACTGCACAAGAGCGATAGATCTCGCGGGCCAGGTAGCGACGTGCGGTACGCATGAAAAAGGGCGAAGTAGCGCTAAACGTGAAAGCTTAACAAATCCGGCCGCCCCGGGTGGGCCCGGGCTGTCGAAGCCGCCGGTTTCCGTGTCAGGGAATGTCAACCATCTGCATGCGCCGGGTCAGCGTGTAGACGCGGGAGTTCAGGTAGTTCGAGTTGCGGTGGCTGTCGTAGAAGCGCGGATTCGGCAGCATGGCCGCCAGCCGGGCCGACTGGGCGGCCCCCAGGCTGGCCGCCGGCACGTTGAAATAATGCTTGGCCGCCGCCTGGGCGCCGAACACGCCGACGCCCCATTCCGCCACATTCAGGTACAGCTCCAGAATGCGCTCCTTGCTCATGACGTGTTCGATCATGTAGGTCAGCACCAGTTCCTGGCCCTTGCGCAGGTAGCTGCGGGAACTGGACAGGAACAGGTTCTTGGCCAATTGTTGCGTGATGGTGGAGCCGCCGCGCATCTTGCTGCGTCCGGCCGCTTCCTGCTTCTGGTTGTATTCCCAGGCCTTGCGGATGGCGTCCCACTCGACGCCGTCATGCTCGGTGAAGTTGGAATCCTCGGACGCCACCACCGCCAGCTTCAGGCTGCGGTTGATCTTGTCATAGGGCACCCACTCGTATTTCAAGCGGAAATCGGGGTTTCCATCCTGCAGCCGGGACAGTTCCTCGCGCATCACGGCGCTGCTGCCCGGGTTCTGGTAGTTGTACCAGACCACCAGTCCGAACAGCCAGAACTGGTACAGCAGCACCGCGCACACCAGCGCCATCAGCGCGCCGGTGATGATCCGGAACCAGGAGCGGCGCTTGCCGCTCTTGCCGCGGGCGGCCATCGGCTCAGTTTCCGGCCATGAGCGCCTCGCGCAGCGCGGCCAGCACCGGGGCGGGGTCGGGCCGCACGCCGTGCCAGATGAAGAAGCTCTCGGCCGCCTGGCCCACCAGCATGCCCAGGCCGTCGGCCGTGAGGGCGGCGCCGTCCTCACGGGCCTGGCGCATGAACGCCGTCGGCTGGGCGCCGTACATCATGTCGTAGGCGGCCGCGCCCTCGGCGTACAGGCCGGCGGGCAGGTCGGGAGCGGCGTCCTGCAGCCCGCTGGCGGTGGCATTGACCACCAGGTTCCAGCCGCCGGGCTGGGCGGCGTCGGCCAGCCCGCCGGCGGTGACCCGGGTCTGCGGCTCGGCGCCGGTCTCGCGCCAGCCCTCGGCCAGCTCCAGCGCGCGGGCGGCGGTGCGGTTGACGATATGGATGCGGGCGCAACCGGCCTGTGCCAAGGGTTGCAGCACGCCGCGGGCGGCGCCGCCGGCGCCCACCAGCAGCACCGAGGCGCCGGTCAGGCGCACGCCCAGGCGCAGCAGATCGGAAACCAGGCCCACGCCGTCGGTGTTGCAGCCATGCCAGGCGCCGTCGCGCCAGGACAGGGTGTTGACCGCGCCGGCCAGCCGGGCGCGGCTGGACAGGCGGCCCGCGGCCAGCGTATAGGCATCCTGCTTGAACGGCACCGTCACATTCAGGCCCAGGCCGCCCTCGGCGGCGAAGGCGGCCACGGCCGCCGTGAAACCGTCCACCGGCGCCAGCAGGCGCTCGTAGCTGAGCGGCTTGCCGGTCTGGCGGGAAAACAGGGCGTGGATCTGCGGCGAGCGGCTGTGCGCGATAGGGTTGCCGATCACGGCATAGCGGGCAAGAGGGGACGCCTCGGTCATGGGGCTTGGGTTTCCAGGGTGTCGTTGACGAAATGCCAGGTGCGGGTGATGACCAGCACGTCGGTGTCGCGCGCGATCTCGGGCGGGAACGGCGGGAATGGCGCCGCCAGTTGCACGATGCGGCGGGCGGCCTGATTCAGCACCGCGTGCGGCGACGGCTGGTCGATCTCGACGTCGGCGATGCTGCCGTCGGCGCGCACCGACACGGTGATGCGCAGCGAGCCGTAGATACGGCCACGCGCCTCTTCCGGGTAATGCTGGGTGCCGACCGTTTCGATGCGGGCGCGCCAGGCGTCCAGGTAAGCGGCGTAGCGCGAGGCCTCGGCCGAGGGCGCCACGAACTGCTTGCGCGGCTCGGCGCTGTACTGCTGCACCTTTGCCGCCAGCGCGGCGACCTGGGCGTTCTGGATGACGCTGGCCTGGTCCTCGGCGTCCTTGCCGCGTTCGTTGCCGTCGGGCCAGGGATTGACGGCCTGGCGCTCGGCGCCGGCCTTGTCGGCCGCGCGCAGTTGGGTCATCAGGCGGGCCTGTTCGGCCTCGAGCTGCACCTGGCGGCGCCGCATGGCCTCGAGCACGATGGTTTCGGCCGAGGCGCCGGTCTGGGGCAGCGGGGTGGTGGACAGGCCGCGCTCGGCGTTGCCGCCGCCACTCATCTGGTTCTGCGCCTGGGCGCGGGGGGTATCGGGCGGCGTCTCGCTGCGCGCGTTCAGCAGCACCACCTCCAGGCTGGTCGCCGGGGGCCGCGACAAGGCGGGCGCGCCGAAGCGCCACGCCAGGGCGCCGGCGTGCACCAACAGCGAAATCGCGAGGCCGATGCGCAGGTAATGCTGGGCGGGCGCGCCCAGCCACCGCAGCGGACGGCTCAGCGGGGGAGGGGAGTCAGCGACGTGTTGCACGCACGCATTGTAGAGCCACTCCGCCCGCCGCCGTCACCTTACTTGGTCGGGCGCGGGAACACCCAGACCTTGTCCGCCGGCAGGGCCAGGCGGCAGGGGCCGGGCTCGCGGCCCTCGGGACCGTAGGCGCGCAGCGCCAGCGTGTTGGCCGGATCCGCGTCGGGGGTGCGGAACAGGTATTCCCAGCGGTCGCCCAGGTACATGCTGGTCAGCAGCGGCATGTCGATGTGGTTGCCGTCGGGGTCGTCCGCCAGGCGGACCTGTTCGACCCGGATCACGGCGGTGGCGTCCTGGCCCGCGGCCACGCCTTCGCCGGCCTTGCCCCACAGCGCCCAGCCGCGGCCCTCGATGCGGGCGCGGCCATCGCGCACTTCGGTGACCTTGCCGTCCAGGCGGTTGTTGCTGCCCATGAATTCGGCGGTGAACAGCGTCGACGGCGCGCCGTACATCTCCTGCGGCGTGCCCTGTTGCTCGATCTTGCCGTTGTTCAACAGCAGGATGCGGTCGGAAATGGCCATGGCTTCGCTCTGGTCATGCGTCACCATCAATGCCGACAGGCCCAGGCGGATGATCAGCTCGCGCAGGAAGGCGCGGGCCTCCTCGCGCAGCTTGGCGTCCAGGTTGGACAGCGGCTCGTCCAGCAGGATCACGGGCGGGCTGTACACCAGGGCGCGGCCGATGGCCACGCGCTGCTGCTGGCCGCCGGACAGCGCGTGCGGATGGCGCTGGCCGAGCTTGCCCAGGCCGAGCTGGTCCAGCACCGCCTGTACGCGTTCGCGCACTTCGCCCGACGGCACCTTGCGCAGCTTGAGCGGGTAGGCGACGTTGTCGAACACGGTCTTGTGCGGCCACAGGGCATACGACTGGAACACCAGGCCGAGGTTGCGCTCTTCGGCCGGGATCTCCTGGCGCGCGGCGCCGTCGTAGACGGTGCGATCGCCGATGGTGATGCGGCCGCGCTTGGGGCCTTCCAGGCCGGCCACGGCGCGCAGCAGGGTGGTCTTGCCGCTGCCCGAGGGGCCCAGCAGCGACACCACTTCGCCCTGGCGCAGTTGCATCGACACGCCCTTGAGCACCGGGTTGTCGCCGTAATCCAGGTGCAGGTCTTCTACAGAAAGCTCAATCATGAAGTTTGACTCCGAATCGCAGGGCGATGCCCAGGCCGATCACGACCAGAACGATATTGATGAAGGAAAGCGCGGCCACGATGTCGATGGCGCCCGAGGCCCACAGCGACACCAGCATGGAGCCGATGGTTTCGGTGCCGGGCGACAGCAGATAGACGCCGGTGGAGTATTCGCGCTCGAAAATCAGGAACATCAGCAGCCACGAACCGATCAGGCCGTACTTGGCCAGCGGCACGGTGACGTGGCGTGTGACCTGGCCGCGGCGGGCGCCGGCGCTGCGGGCGGCTTCTTCCAGTTCGGGGCCGACCTGCAACAGCGTCGACGAGATCAGCCGCAGCCCGTAGGCCATCCACACCACCGTGTAGGCCAGCCACACGCTGAAGATGGTGCTGCGCATGGAACGCAGCCATTCGACGAAGTTCTCGCGCGCCCACTCGGCGAACGGCAGGCCCGACAGCCAGCCGCCCAGGTCGGCGTCGAGCGCGTTGTCCAGCCACATCGGCACGAACAGGAACACCCACAGGAACGCCAGGCCCGCCAGCAGGCCGGGCACGGCGCGCGGCACCAGCACGCTGTAGTCCATGAAGCGCGTGACGTTGTCCGGCTTGCGATGCATGGCCAGGCCGACGAAGGTGTAGCAGATCACCGCCAGCGCGCCGCCGAACACGCCGATGGCCACCGAGTTGACGATCGCGCGCATCAGGTTGGGTTGCGAGAACACGGTGCGGAACGCGTCCAGCGACAGCACGTCGAACAGCGACACGCCCATGCCCCAGTTGGACACGAAGGCGCGCAGCAGCACGCCCAGCAGCGGCACCACGATGGTGACCAGCAGCCAGAACGCCACTACGCCGCCGGCCACCCAGCGCCACTTGCCCAGCGGCAGCGGACGGGCGCGCGAGGCCTTGCCCTTGACGGTGACGAAGCGGTTGGCGGTGCGCATCAGGCGGCGCTGCAGCATGACCAGCGGGATCGTCATGCAGATCAGCACCACGGCCACCGCGGCCATCAGGTGGTACGACGGGATGCCGAGCTTGTTGGTCAGCTTGTACAGGTAGGTGGCCAGCACCAGGTTGCCTTCGGGGTCACCCAGCACCAGCACCAGGCCGAACACTTCCAGGCCCAGGAAGAACAGCAGCACCGTGGCGTACAGCATGGCCGGGCGCACCATCGGCAGGCTCACGGACACCATCACGCGCAGCGGCGAGGCGCCGCTGACGCGGGCCGCTTCCTCGACGTCCGAGCCCATGCTGCGCAGCGCCGACGAGATGTACAGGTAGGCGTGCGGCACGTGCGTCAGGCCGGCGATGATGACGATGCTGGTCAGCGAATACACATTCCAGGGCACGAAGCCCAGGATGTTCTGCGCCCAGGTCGAGAAGAAGCCGACCGGGCCCGCCGCCACCACGTAGCCGAAGCCCAGCACCATCGGCGACACGAAGATCGGCACCAGGATCAGCGGCTCGATCCAGCGCCGGCCCGGCAGGTCGGTGCGGATCATCAGGAACGCCAGCATGCCGCCCAGCGGGATGGCGATGATGGCCAGCCCGAACGCCAGGATGAAGCCGCTTTTCAGCGCCTTGTAGAAATCGGGGTCCGCGAAGATGAAGCGGAACGCATCCAGGCTGAAGACCTTGGACGGCGAAAAGAAGGGCGCGGATAGAAAGCTCTGGATGATGATGAACGACAGCGGCACGTAGATGGCCAAGGCTGTGATCAGCACCACCACGCCGCGTGGCAGGGACTGCCATTTTCTGCGCAATGACTGCATGGGGAAAATCCTGTTATCTCGATAGACGCGGGTCGCGCCCACTGGCCATGAACACCCGGGCCACGGGCGGCCTGGCGGGCGGCGGTGCTACGCCCTCCCGCGTGCTTGCGGCCGGGGGCGCGCGGCCCCCGGCGGTACCGGCGACAGCCTTACTTGCCGGCGGCGGCGCGCCAGTCCTTGATGAACTGCAGGCGCTTGTTCTGCTCCAGGTAGTCCAGCAGCGTCTCGTTGACCGGGATCGGCTTGAGCGAGGCGCCCAGCTTCTTGGTCATGCCGTCGACGTCGTTGTCGCCTTCGATGTCGTCGCGGACCGAGGCCAGGTCGGCCTGGTTGGCCATGATTTCCTGGCCCTTCTGCGACAGCAGGTAGTCCATCCACAGCTTGGCGGCGTTGCGGTTCTTGGCCTTCTTGCTGATGAACGCCACGCGCGACAGCACCAGCGCGTAGTCGGTCGGGTAGGCCACGCCCAGCGACGGGTCGGTCTTGGCGCGGGTCTCGGCGTACGAACCCAGGATGTTGTAGCCGATCAGGTTCTCGCCCGACGACACGCGTTCCATCATGGTGCCGGTAGACGACTGCACGATCAGGCCGCCCTTGGCGATGTCCTTGAGCGTTTCGAAGTACTTGGGATCGTTGGCCTTGTCCTGCACGGCCAGCATGAAGCCCACGGCCGACTTCTCGATGTCGTAGGTGGTGACCTTGTTCTTGAACTTGTCCGGCTGGCTGGCGATCAGCTTGGCCAGGGCGCCGTGCGTGGTCGGCACTTCGTTGGCCGGGATCAGGCGCTTGTTGTAGATGAACACCGCCGGTTCGTAGGTGGTGCCGTAGGCCGAATCCTTCCACACCGCCCAGGCCGGCAGCTTGCCGATTTCGGGCGACTTGTACTGCAGCGCGTAGTCGGTGGCCAGCTTGAGGGCCGAGTCCATCGACGAGCTCCAGACGATGTCGCCGCTGCTGCCGCCCGCCGCCTGCTCGCTGATGTAGCGGTTGTACAGCTCGGTGCTGTTCATGTCGTTGTATTCGACCTTGATGCCCGGATACAGCGCTTCGAAGCCCTTGATGATGGGGCCGGCGGCCTTGGTGTCGGTGGTCGAGTAGATCACGACCTTGCCTTCCTTCTTGGCGCCGTCGAGGATCTTCTGATAATCGGCCGGGTAGCCCGCGGGAACCGTTTGGGCGTAGGCGCTGCCGGCGGCGATGGCGAATGCAGCGGCGCAGGCGGCCGCCAGTCTGGACTTGGCAAGCATGTCTTGTCTCCGTTTGGATTTGGTATCGACAGGCGCAAGGGCCTGCTTGGCGTCCATCTTAGGTTTCGGCGTCTGTCGTCGTCCTGTCATGGGACGACAGCCGGGATAAGGGTAATCCCGGTGTCCGCGGCCGCCCTGGCCTAGGGCCGCTCAGGCGTGTCGGTGACCAGCCGGATCCAGTTCTGCACGAAGCGCGAATGGCGCCGCTGGTCCAGCCCCACCAGCAGCGCGGGCGACAGCACCACCGGCTGCACGATGCCCTGCGAGCGCGCCAGCACCGCTTCCGAGGTCCAGCGGCCGGGGGTGTCTTCCATGATCGACCCCAGCGCCGCGTGGCTGGAGGCCACCTGCTGGCCGGCCGGCGACAACAGCCAGTCGACCAGCGCGCGGCCCAGGTCCGGGTTGGGCGCGCGCCGCGCGATCAACACCGAGCGCGCCAGCACCAGCACGTAGTCCTGCGGGAACACCACGCCGATCTTGCTGCCCGCCGCCTGGCGCGACAGGGCGTAGGAGCCGAGGATGTTGTAGCCCAGGTCCATCTCGTCGTTCTCGATGGCATCGAGCAGTTCGGCGCTGGTGGCTGACAGCCGCACGCCAACCTGGCCGAAGGCGTTGGCCAGGCCCCAGAAGTTCGACGACACCAGCTCGTCCTGCTCGGCCATCAGGTAGCCCACGCTGCTGCGCGAGATGTCGTAGGTGCCGACGCGGCCATGCAGCCGAGCGCGGTCGTGCTCCAGCGTGCGCAGCAGGTCCTGGCGCGAGCGCGGCACCGTGGCCTCGGTGTAGCGCTTGGGGTTGTAGACGATCACGGCCGGCTCGAAGGTGAAGCCGTAGACCTCGTTGCGCCATACCGCCCACGACGGCAGCTTTGCGGCGTAGGGCGAGGCGTAGCGCTGGGCATAGCCGTCGTTGGCCAGGCGGATCTGCAGGTCCGAGGCGGAGCTCATCAGCACGTCCACGTCCTTGAGCCGGTCCTCGATGGCGGCCTCGTACAGCTCGCGGCTGCCCATCTCGCGGTAAACCACCGTGACGTCGGGCCGCTGCGCCTGGAAGCCAAGGATCAGCGGCGCCACCACCGGCGTGTCGGTGGGCCCGGCGATGGTCAGCACGCGCGAAGACGGCTGCGGCGCGGGATAGCGGGTGACGATCTCGGGAATCTCGGCGGCGCGCACGTCCGCGGGCGCGGCGGCCAGCAGCAACAGCGTTGTGCCGATGGCCCCGAGCAACCCGGCCACGGCGCGGCCCGCGCGCTGCCGCGCCAGCGGCAGGATGACGCGCGCGGACAGGCCGCCGCCGGGGCGGTCCTGCAGCCACAGCGAGCCGCCGTGCGCCATGGCCACCGAGCGCACGATGGCCAGGCCCAGGCCCGAGCCCGGCTGCGATCCGCCGGCGCGGCCGCGCGTGAAGCGTTGCTGCACGGCGTCCTTTTCGTCATCGGCGATGCCCGGGCCGCGGTCGGACACGGTGAGCGCCACGCGGTAGCCCGCCACCGGCGTCGCCTGGATATCGACGGCGCCCTCGGGCGCATAACGCAGCGCGTTGTCGACCAGGTTGCGCAGCATTTCCCGCAGCGCCACGCGGTCGCCGGCGATGCGGGCGCGCCGCACCTGCGGCGCGATTTCGATGCGCAGGCGCTGCGCCTCCAGCGGCCCGATGCGGCGGCGCGTTTCGTTGATGGTCTCGGCCACGCCCACTGGCGCGCGCGCGCCCTTGCCGAGCCGGTGCGTGATGGTGGCGTCCATCAGCAATTGATTGATCAACTGGCTGGCGTGGGTGGCGTTCAGGTGGATGCGGCCCAGCCGTTCGCGCAGGCGCTTGGGATCGGTTTCATCCAGCGCCACCTCGGCCTGGGCGCGCAGCGAGGCCAGCGGCGTGCGCACCTGGTGCGCGGCGTCGGCGACCAGGGTGTTGAGGGTGTCCATGATCCCTGACAGGCGCTGCATGAAGGCGTTCAGGGCCTCGACCAGCCGCCGCACCTCGGTCGGCACCGGCGTGACCAGCGGCGCCAGGTCGTCCGGCGCCCGTTGCCGCAGTTCGCGTTCGATCACCGCCAGCGGCGCGAAGGCGCGCTGCACGCCGAACCACAGCAGGCCCAGCGCCACCAGCGACACCACGACCAGCGGCAGCACGCTGCGGCCCAGGATTTCGTCGGCCAGCTCCTCGCGCGACCCCAGCGTCTCGGCCACCCGCACGGTGACCCAGCCGGCATGCTGGCTGGCCGACACCAGCCGTCCCACCGTGGCCACGCGCACCGGCTCGTCGTGGTAGCTGAGGTAAGTGAAGACCGGGGTGGCCGACTGCGCCAGCGGCAGGCCGGGCGCCAGGTCGGCATAGCCCGTGATGAGCCGGCCGTTGGACGCGCGGGCTTCGTAGAACACCCGTTCGCTGCCCGACAGCATGGCCAGCGACGATACCGGCGGCTCGACGGTGACGCCGTTGTCCTCGATCTGCACGGAGCCGGCAATCGTCAACGCCGACGCCGCCAGCAGCCGGTCGAAGGCCTGCTCGGCGGCGCGCTGGGCGTAGTCGCGCAGGAAGAACACCAGCCCGATCAGCGCGCAGGCCAGCAGCACCGCGCCCAGTGTGAAGACGCGGCGGCGGATGGAGGCGCTTTCAGGCAGGCTCATGGCTGCGGGCCTGGTAGCCGACGCCGCGCACGGTGACGATATCGACGGAGGCGCCGGCCAGTTTCTTGCGCAGGCGCGAGATCAGCAGTTCCAGCGCGTTCAAAGATCCATCATCCAGGTCGAACAGTTGGTTCATCAGCCGTTCCTTGGCGACGGTCTGCCCCAGCTTGCCCAGCAGGATCTCCAGCAGCCGGAACTCGCGCCGGCCCAGCTCCAGCGGCGCGCCGGCCAGCGTGACGTGGCGATTGGCCAGGTCCAGGCTCAGGTTGCCGTAGGCGGTCACGCTGCTGGTCTGTCCGGCGGGGCGTCGCAGCAGGGCGCGCAGCCGGGCTTCGAGTTCGCGCAGGTCGAAGGGTTTGACGAGGTAGTCGTCGGCGCCCAGGTCGAGCATGTCGATCTTGTCTTCGATTTCGGAACGCGCGGTGACGACGAGCACAGGCGCTTCGAGTCCGGCCGCGCGCAGTTCGCGGATCACGCTGAAGCCGTCCTTGCCGGGCAGGTTGATGTCCAGCACCAGCGCATCCCAGGTCTCGTCCAGCCCCCAGCGCAGCGCGGCGACGCCATCATGCACCCATTGCACGCTATGGCCCGCCGAGCGCAGCTTGCTCTCCACGGCATCGCCCAGGTCGAGGTTGTCCTCGACCAGCAGAATGCGCATGTCCGTCCTCCGATATCGATTGTGATTTTTTCGGGAGTTTAACGGGAGGCTTTGATGCTGTCGCTGTCGGGGGGGCTGTGGTGTTCTTTTGGCCGCCCGTGGCGTCGGCGGCCGGCGGGGCGCGGGGCTACGATTGCGGTCCGGAGCGTTCGCTCCGGACTTCCCCGTTGTCAACCTCGTACGCCTTCGGCTTCCTACGGTTTCCCTCGGGCGCATCTACACGCCCCGCGCCCCACCGGCCGCCGACGCCACGGGCTACAGCGTGATCACGTCACCGGCGCGGGGGCGAATCGTGTGCTTGGCGTTCTGGCGGCAGACCGGGTCGGGACGGAAGATTGGGCGGGGCCGCCAAAACCGGCCGCGCGGGCGGCCTTCTTTGGCATTTGGGGAGAGGTCGGGCGAGATGCGGAGGAATCGGAGAGGCAACGCCGGCGGTACTACGTTTGGAAGAATCCGGGATGCATCGGGTGTTGTCTTCCGTGGAAAGGATCCGGGATGCATCGGGCGTTGTCTTCCGTGGAAGGATCCGCGATGCATCGGGCGTTCTCCTCCCGTGGAAGGATCCGCGATGCATCGCCAGACATCTTCCCCGTCAGCCGTTCTTCCCCAGTATCAGGCGTGCGCCAAGCTCGTCACGCGCAAGCCACCCTCCATCACGCGCCGCCACTCTCTTCCCCCGTCTGGACGGCACCCCAAACAAGCAACCCGCCACCCGCGCGCAGCGCCAACACGCCAAGCCAAGACACCGCGTAAGTTGCGGGCGGCCGCCCGCGCGGCCACCCGCAACGGGCATCAGCAATCTCGTGAAGTGTCCTCGCTCTTGCAGCGCCACAGGCCAAGAAAAACGTAGCTCGTCTGGCAGGCGGCCCGGGCGGCGGGCAACCTCGATGCGCCCGACGGAATCCGAAGGCAGCCGCCGGCAGGCGGCAACGAGGATGAGGCAGGGGAAGTCCGGAGCGAACGCTCCGGACCGCAATCGTGGGCGCCCGCCGCCCGGGCCGCCTGCCAGACGGGCGGCCTAAGAAAGCCCCCCGCCGCCAGCAGAAACAACCCAGCGACAAGCCAAATACCGCCCTAGGCAGCAGCCTCTTCAGCCGCCGGCCCCACCTGCCCCACATACCGGCAATCCAGCTCCAGCGACAACTCATCCATCCCCAGGATCTCCACCTCCACCGCCGTCCCGCGCTCCAGCTCGGGCATCCCCCCGATGCGGGTCACGAGCGGGCAGTTGGCGAAGCGCACCAGGTCTTCGCGCAGCACGTGCGCCACGGTGCGGGTGATGTTGTGCTGCTTGAGCCAGCGCAGGCACCAGTAGCGCTCCATCGCGCTCTGGAACTCGGCCCAGGCCGCGTATTGCGCGTCGAACGCGCCGATGATCGCGAACAGGTCCGCGTCGCGCGGCTTGAAGGGGGCCACCAGGCGCGCCGAGACGCCGTGCTCGACCGCGGCGATCAACTGCCACTGGTTCACCAGGTCGACGTAGCGGCGCAGCGGCGACGTGCTCCAGGCGTATTGCGGCACGCCAATGGCTTCGTGCGGCAGCGCCTGCGTGCTCATGCGCACGCGGCCGGCCTGTTGCGAGCGGTAGATGCCGGGCACGCCGTGCTGGTTCAGCAGGCCGCCCCACAGATTGTTGGCCAGGATCATGTACTCGGCCACCATCCGGTCCAGCGGCGCGTTGCGCTGGCGCGGCACCAGGCGCACCGGGGTGTCGGGATCGTCGGGGTCGCCGTCCAGGTAGAAGCTGTATTCCACCCGCGAATTGTTCTCGGGCTTGCCGCGCACGTTTTCGCGCTGCGCCGACAGCGCCTGCGCCAGCTTCCACAGCGGGCGCAGCCAGTGGCCGTAGGGCAGGTCGGTGGAGGCGTCGTTCAGGCTTTCTTCGGTGACCTGGGCGTCGAGCATGTTGTGGCGCAGGTTCTCACGCACCACCACGCGCTCCAGGCGCGTGTCCGACTCGATGATCTCGCCGGTTTCCGGGTTGGCCGTCACGTACAGCGACAGCACCGGCACCTCGCGGCCGGCGTCCAGCGAGAACGCCTTGATGACATTGTCGGGCTGCATGGGGATCTTGTCGCCCGGCATGTAGACGGTCGACAGGCGCGCGCGCGCCAGCTTGTCGAACTCGCTGTCGCGTGTCACGGTCAGGCCGGGTGCGGCCACGTGGATGCCGACGCGCAGATTGCCGTCGGGCAGGGTGGAGACCGACAGCGCGTCGTCGATTTCGGTGGTGGTGACGTCGTCGACCGAGTAGATCTCGGCATCCGACAGCGGCAGGTCACGGTCGATCGGCGGCAGTTCCAGCTCGGGGAAGGCCAGGCCGCGCGGGAAGTTCACCGCCAGGAAGCGGCGCTTGTGCAGGGCCAGCGCGTGCGGCCAGGCGCCCAGTTCCAGCAGCAGGCGGTCGGGGCTCTTGCCGAGCTTGGCGCAGGCGGCGTCCAGCGCCTTCCATTGCTGCGAATTCTTGTCGGGCCGGATCAGCAGTGATTCGGCCGCCTGGGCGATGGGCTCGGGCAGGCGGCCAGCGGCCATCTCGTCGACCCATTCCTGTTGCTGCTCGGCCTGGCGCTGTTTCTTTTCGAGCGCGGCCAGGGCGGCGGCCAGGATGTCGGGCGGGGCGGGGCGGTAGCTGCCCTTGCCGCGGCGGTGGAAATAGGCGGGTGCGCCGTGCAGGCGCATCAGCAGCGCGGCCTGTTCCACCGGGGTGGGGGCGTGGCCGAAGTAATCGGCCGCCAGCGCGGGCGAATCGAATTCTTCCTGGGGCGCGCATTCCCAGAGGAATTGCAGATCCAGGGTTTCGGCCAGCGCCGCCGCCTGGGCCATCAGCGCGGCCGGTTCGGGCGCGGCGAAATTGAACAGCGTGTTGGCGCGCTTGATCTTGCTGCGCTTGCCCGACTCCGACTCCACCTGCAGGCTGGCGTCGGTTTCGGACAGGATATGGCCGGCCTTGAAGCTGCCGTCGTCTTCGTAAAACACATACATGGTGAGGGTCGTCCTGGGCGGCGCGCACGCGCCGCCTTGCGCAGCTATCTATCGTTGATGTCAGTGTTATTTGGGGCCATTCGGCGTGGAGCCAAGGGCGAATTCGAGCACCTCGGGCATCCAGTCGGCGAAACCGGACAGGCCATGGTCGCCGCCTTGCACGATGCGCTGGCGGCAGCCGGCGTAGCGATCACGCATCTCACGCCAGTCCAGCACCTCGTCGCCCGTCGCCGCCACCAGGAAATACCGCTCTGGCCGGGTGATCCGGCCGACGTGCAGGGCGGCCAGTTCCTCCACATATTCCGGCAGGAACATGAACGGCGCGTCGGAATGATACATGCGGTGCTCGCCTACCTGGGTCGCCAGGTCCCGCGCGGCCTCGACGGCGGGGTTGAGCAGTACCGCCTTGCAGCCCAGCGTCTCGGCCAGCCAGGTGGCATAGAAACCGCCCAGGGACGAACCGATCACGGTCAGCGCGAGCGGGTCGGGGGCGCCTGTCAATTGCTCGCGGGCGATGCCCAGCGCCAGCTCGGCGGCCTCGCGCGGGCTGGCCGGCAGTTGCGGGCAGGTCCACGCGCCGGCCAGCCCGCGGGCGGCCATGGCGTCGGCCATCAGGCGGGCCTTGAAGGAGATCGGCGAGGACCGGAAACCGTGCAGGTAAAGAATCATTGGGTGCCTTTCCGGTGGGGCGGGGGCGCGGATGGAGGCGCCCGGCCTCAGCCGCGCGCTTCCAGGGCGGCCAGCAGCTTGCCGTGGATGCCGCCGAAGCCGCCGTTGCTCATCACCAGCACCTGGTCGCCGGGTTGCGCGGCGCGCGTCACGGCGGCCACCAGGGCGTCGATATCATCGTAACTGGAAGCGCGTTCGCCCAGGGGCGCCAGCACCTGCGCCGGATTCCAGCCCAGGGCGTGCTTGCCCTCGCGGGCGCCGAAGCAGAACACCAGGTCCGCGTCGCGCAGGGAGTCGGGCAGGCGCGCCGCCATGGCGCCCAGCTTCATGGTGTTGGAGCGGGGCTCCAGCACGGCCAGGATGCGCGCCGGCCCGACCTGGCGGCGCAGGCCTTCCAGGGTGGTGGCGATGGCGGTGGGGTGATGGGCGAAATCGTCGTAGACCTTGACGCCGTTGACCGTGCCGCGCAGTTCCATGCGGCGCTTGACCCCGCCGAACCGGCTCAGGGCCTCGACGCCCTCGGCGGCCGGCACGCCGGCGTGCTCGGCGGCCGCCAGCGCGGCCAGCGCGTTCATGCGGTTGTGTTCGCCGCCCAGGGTCCAGCGCACGCTGCCCATGCTGGCGCCGTCGCGCCGCACCTCGAAGGCGCCGCTGTCGTCGGGCGTGCCCGCCTGCCAGGCGCCATCGGCGCCGAACGTGACGATTTCGGACCAGCATCCGCGCGCAATCACGCGGTCCAGCGCTTCGGAGCGCGCCGGGCGGATGATGCGGCCAGACGCCGGAATGGTGCGGACCAGGTGATGGAATTGGGTCTCGATGGCCGCCAGATCGGGAAAAATGTCGGCGTGATCGTATTCCAGGTTGTTCAGCACCGCGGTGCGCGGGCGATAGTGCACGAACTTGGAACGCTTGTCGAAGAACGCCGTGTCGTATTCGTCCGCTTCGATCACGAACGGGCGCCGCGCCGGATCATAGCGCGCGGACACATGCAGATCCTGGGCCACGCCGCCGATCAGGAAATTGGGTGCCAGGCCGGCGGCTTCCAGGATCCAGGCCAGCATCGAGCTGGTGGTGGTCTTGCCGTGGGTGCCGGCCACCGCCAGCACGTGGGCGCCCGGCAGGATGTTGTCGCCCAGCCATTGCGGGCCGGACACATAGCGGGCGCCGGATTCCAGAATGGCTTCCATCAGGGGATTGCCGCGGCTGACGACGTTGCCGATCACGTACAGGTCCGGCTTGAGGGCCATCTGTTCGGGGCCGAAACCCTCGATCAGCTCGATTCCCTGTTCGGATAGCTGGGTGCTCATGGGCGGATAGACGCCCGCGTCGCAACCGGTGACCTTGTGGCCGGCGGCGCGCGCGATCAGCGCCAGGCCGCCCATGAACGTACCGCAGATGCCAAGAATGTGCAGGTGCATTGAAAACTCTCCTGTCCTGCATTGTATATATAGGCGCAGGTCAAGCCGGCACGGCGGGCGATGCGGCGAAAACCGGCCGCAGCGGTTATGATCGCGCCATGAATCGACGCCTACTCCTTTCCGCCGCCGTGGCCGTGGCCGCCACGGTCGCGGGCGGCTACACCCTGCTGGGGCGCAACAAGTCCCGGCAGGCACCCGCGGCGCCCGCCGCCGAGGATCCTGTCGCCGCGCTCATGCAGTTGCAGTTGCCCGACCTGAACGGCGCGACGCAGTCGCTGGCCGCCTGGAAGGGCCAGCCCATCGTGGTGAATTTCTGGGCCACCTGGTGCGCGCCGTGCGTCAAGGAGATGCCCGAACTCGACGCGTTGCAGAAAAAATACCCGCAAATCAAGTTTGTCGGTATCGGCGTGGATTCTGCCGCCAACATGCAAAAATTTGTCGAGAAAGTACAGGTTTCGTACCCGTTGTGGGTCATTGGCGCCGGTGCCATCGATACCCTGCGCAAGCTGGGAAGTCCTAGCGGTGGCCTGCCATTTACCATTGTTTTCAATGCAGATGGCAGCATTAACCGGAAGATATTGGGTGAAATCCAGCCCGACGACCTGAATCAAACGCTCTCTGGTTTGAAGGCGTAAGTCTGTTGGACAAATAGTAGGAATTGGCGTAAAAAGCTGGTTTATCGGCTGTTTTGCCAACAATTGGCAATCCACTCTCTGGCAAGCGCATGGCGCAAAACATACTGGTATTGCATGGCCCGAATCTGAACCTGCTTGGCACCCGGGAACCCCATATCTACGGCAGCCTCACGCTGCCCCAGATCAACGAGGGCCTGGAGCGGCTGGCCGGTGAATTGGGCGCCACGCTGACCGCGTGGCAAGGCAATCACGAAGGCGCGCTGGTTGACCGCATCCAGGCGGCCCGGCAAGACGGCACCGATTTCATCATCATCAACGCGGCGGCATATACGCACACCAGCGTCGCGATCCGCGATGCGCTGGCCGGGGTCGCGATCCCATTTATTGAAGTACATTTGTCCAACCTGTATAAGCGAGAGCCCTTCAGGCATCACTCATATCTGTCCGACTTGGCGGTAGGCCTCATCAGCGGCCTGGGCGCGGACGGCTACGAAGCGGCGCTGCGTTACGCAGTGCGGCACTGATCTCGCACCAACTCTCAGCTTTTACATCTTATATGGCGCGGACCCGACGATCGGGACGTTGCCGACACTATCTCGGGAAGCAGCTTTTATGGACCTTCGAAAACTCAAAACCCTGATCGACTTGGTGGCTGAATCGGGCATCGCCGAACTGGAAATCACCGAAGGCGAAGGCAAGGTTCGCATCGTCAAGTTCTCGCAGACCCTGCAGCCGGTGGCCTACCACCAGCCGGAAGCTGGTGTCGCCGCCGCGCCCGTGGCCGCCGCCGCGCCCGCTCCCGCTCCCGCCGCGGCCGAAGCCGCCCCGGTGGTCCAGGGCCACGTGGTCAAGGCGCCGATGGTCGGCACCTTCTACCGTTCGCCGAACCCGGGCGCCGCGCCGTTCATCGACGTGGGCGCCACGGTCAAGGAAGGCGACCCGCTGTGCATCATTGAAGCCATGAAGCTGCTCAATGAAATCGAAGCCGACAAGTCCGGCGTCATCAAAGAAATCCTGGTCGAAAACGGCGAGCCCGTCGAGTACGGTCAACCCCTGTTCGTCATTGGCTGATAGCTGAAAATGTTCGAAAAAATCCTGATCGCCAACCGGGGCGAAATCGCCCTGCGCATTCAGCGCGCCTGCCGCGAGCTGGGCATCAAGACCGTGGTGGTGCACTCCGAAGCGGACCGCGAAGCCAAGTACGTGCGCCTGGCCGATGAATCCGTGTGCATCGGGCCTGCGCCGTCGCGTGAAAGCTACCTCAACATGCCGGCCATCATTTCGGCGGCCGAAGTCACGGATTCCGAGGCAATCCACCCGGGTTACGGGTTCTTGTCCGAAAATGCCGACTTCGCCGATCGCGTCGAAAAGAGCGGCTTCGTGTTCATCGGTCCGCGCCCCGACACCATCCGCCTGATGGGCGACAAGGTCAGCGCCAAGCGCGCCATGATCGAAGCCGGCGTGCCGGTGGTGCCGGGTTCCGAAGGCGCGTTGCCCGACGATCCGCAGGAAATCATCCGCGTTGCCCGCGAAGTCGGCTATCCGGTCATCATCAAGGCCGCGGGCGGCGGCGGTGGCCGCGGCATGCGCGTGGTGTACACCGAGGCCGCGCTGCTGAACGCCGTCACCATGACGCGTTCGGAAGCGGGCGCCGCGTTCAACAACCCGGAAGTCTATATGGAGAAGTTCCTCGAGAACCCACGCCATGTGGAAATCCAGGTGCTGGCCGACGGCGGTCGCAACGCCGTGTGGCTGGGCGAGCGCGACTGCTCCATGCAGCGCCGCCACCAGAAGGTCATCGAGGAAGCGCCGGCCCCCGGCATCGCGCGCCGCCTGATCGAGCGCATCGGCGACCGCTGCGCCGACGCCTGCCGCAAGATGGGCTACCGCGGCGCCGGCACGTTCGAATTCCTGTATGAGAACGGCGAGTTCTATTTCATCGAAATGAACACCCGCATCCAGGTCGAACACCCGGTCACCGAGCTGATCACCGGCGTCGACCTGGTGCAGCAGCAGATCCTGATCGCCGCCGGCGAGAAGTTCACGCTGCGCCAGCGCGACATCACCTTCAAGGGCCACGCGATCGAGTGCCGCATCAACGCCGAGGATCCGTTCCGCTTCGTGCCCAGCCCTGGCCGCATCACCAACTGGCACACGCCGGGCGGCCCGGGCGTGCGTATCGATTCGCACGCGTTCAACGGCTATTTCGTGCCGCCGAACTATGATTCGATGATCGCCAAGGTCATCACCTACGGCGACACGCGCGACCAGGCCCTGGCACGCATGCGCACCGCGCTGTCGGAAATGGTGGTGGAAGGCATTTCCACCAACATCCCGCTGCACCGTGAACTGCTGCAGGACGCCCGCTTCATCGAAGGCGGCACCAGCATCCACTATCTGGAAAACAAGCTGGCCCAGCGCCCCTGACCAGCACAATAGGGGCCCGTGGCCCCTTTTTTACTGCCTTAACCGGGCTGACCGGGCCGCGGCGCATGCCGCGGCCCGTTGGCCAGATGGAAGAATCATCATGCGTGAACTCGTGCTCCATTGCCAGGAGGCGCAAGCCGAGGCCCTGTCCGACGCCCTGCTGGAAGCGGGCGTGCTGTCGGTGTCCGTCGAGGACGCCGACCTGGGCACCGACGACGAGCGTCCGCTGTTCGGCGAGCCGGGCACCGAGCCCGACGTGCAGGCCTGGGAACGCAATCGCGTCGTGGCCCTGCTGCCGGACGGAGCCGATCCCGCGCAGATCATGGAAGAAGCCGCCGCCGCGGGCGAGCTCGACCCGGCGCTGTTCGCCGGCTGGAGCCTGCGCGACGTGCCGGACGCCGACTGGGTGCGCCTGACGCAATCGCAGTTCGGCCCCATCCACATCGCCGAACGTCTCTGGATCGTGCCCAGTTGGCACCGCGACAGCCCGGACGTGCCGGGCCTGGAAGCGGCCGCGGCCGAGGATGGCGCCATCCATATCGAACTCGATCCGGGGCTGGCCTTCGGCACCGGCAGCCATCCGACCACGCACCTGTGCCTGGCGTGGCTCGAAGCCGAGCTGCCCAAGGGCGCGACGCTGCTGGACTACGGCTGCGGCTCGGGCATCCTTGCCATCGCCGCGCGCAAGCTGGGCGCCGGCCCGACCCAGGCCGTCGACATCGACGCCCAGGCGGTGCAGAGCACGGTCTTCAACGCCGAGGTCAACCACGTCGAACTGCAGGCCATGTTGCCCGACGGCCTGGCCGACGGCACGTTCGAAGTGGTGGTGGCCAACATCCTGTCCAACCCGCTCAAGGTGCTGGCGCCCATGCTGGCCGGGCGCGTCGCCGCGGGCGGTCACCTGGTGCTGTCCGGCGTGCTGGAACGGCAGGCCGAGGAAGTCGCCGCCGCGTACGCGCCCTGGATCGCCATGTCGGTCTGGCGCGCCCGCGACGGCTGGGTCTGCCTGCACGGCCAGAAGGCCTGAGTCCGTTTCCGCCGGATCGCGCCATGGCCCTGACCACCCGCTGCCCGCAATGCGGCACGTCATTCAAGGTGGTGCCCGACCAACTCCGGGTCCGCAACGGCCTGGTGCGTTGCGGCGCCTGCGCCACCGTGTTCGATGGCCGCGCCTGCCTGCTGCCTGAGGCGGGCATACCGGCATCGGGCGTACCGGCATCGGGCATACCGGCATCGGGCGTACCGGCTGCGGTTCCGCCGCCCGCCGCGATCCCGCCCGCCGCGCCCATTGTCTCGCCGGCGAGCGCCGCGCCGGTCCTGGCGCCACCCGCCCAACCGGCCGACGAAGCCCCGCCCCTGGTGCGGCGGCCGTCCGCCGAGCAACCCCCCGTTCCCCCCTGGGACGACCTGCCCGACGAACCTTTCCTGGCGACGCCGCGCGAAATGGCGATCCGGCCCGTCACGCCGCCGCCCGCTGTGCCGCCCGCAGTACCGCCCGCTGTGCCGCCCGCAGTACCGCCCGCGGTGCTGCGAGGCCGCGACGATATCCGCCGCCGCATCGAACCCGATGCCGCGCTGGCGCAAGAGGGCGATGACGACGAAGACGAGAACGAAGACCTCGATCGCTACGACGATGAGCCGCGCCTGGCCCGGCAGCCGCGCTGGCAGGAACCCGCCGCGCCGCGCGACGAGCCCATCGTGGCGGTGCGCGACAGCGCGCGTTGGGAGGCGCCGCACGCTGCCCGGCCGGCCGAGCCGGTCTTCGTGGTGCGTGACGAGGCTGCCGATTCGCGCCATGACGATGACGAGGATGGCCGCGACGGGGATCGCGACGACGATTTCGACAGAGACCACGACGACGTCGATGACGGGCGCGGCGAGGACTCGCCGGAACCGATCCTCGGCGACACGCGCACCCGCTACTCCAGCGCCACCGACGTCGGCCGTGCGCCGCCCGAATTCCTCGACCAGGACCGCCAGGAGCGCCGCGGCCTGCTGCGCAAGCTGTGGGGCTATGCCTGCCTGCTCGGCCTGATCGCGCTGGGGCTGCAACTGCTGTACGTGTACCGCATCGATATCGCCAACTCCGTGCCCGTCCTGCGGCCGGCGCTCGAGACCGTCTGCAAGCCGCTCGGATGCACGGTCGGCTACGCGCGCCGCCTCGAGCGGATTGCCATTTCCTCGTCGTCGCTGCAGCCTCCCACGGGCGCCGCCGCCATCGACGACGGCCGTACCCGCCTGGTGTTGAACCTGGTTCTGCGCAACCGCTACGACAAGCCGCAGCACTGGCCCGCGCTGGTGCTGGACCTGACTGATTTATCGGACACCGTGGTGGTGCGCCGGGTGCTGATGCCCGAGAATTACCTGACGCCCGAGCAGTTGCGCGGTCCCTTCGGACCGGCGGGCGAACTGAAGATTTCCGTGCCGATTGAAGTGACCGGCGTTCAAGTCAACGGCTACCAACTCGACAAGTTCTTTCCCTGAAGGATGACATTCATGGCAACCCCTGTTCTGGTCTGCGGCTCGATGGCGTTCGACACCATCGCGGTGTTTGAAGGCCGCTTCAAGGAACACATCCTGGCCGACCGCATCCAGTCCCTGAGCGTGTCGTTCCTGGTTCCCAGCATGCGCAAGGAATACGGCGGCTGCTCCGGCAACATCGCCTACAACATGAACCTGCTGGGCGGCAAGCCCGTGCCGGTGGCCACCGTGGGCGAAGACGCCGGTGAATACCTCGAGCGCCTGGACGGCCTCGGCATCGACACCAGCCGCGTCAAGGTCGTGCCCGGCACCTTCACCGCGCAGTGCTTCATCACCACCGACCTGGACGACAACCAGATCACCGCGTTCCACCCCGGCGCCATGTCCTTCTCCGCCAGCAACGACCTGAGCGGCGCCAAGGCCGCCTGGGGCATCGTCGCCCCGGACGCCAAGGAAGGCATGTTCGCCCACGCCGAGCGCCTGCATAAGCAGGGCATCCCGTTCATCTTCGACTTGGGCCAGGCCATGCCGCTGTTCGACGGCGCCGACCTGGAGCGCATGCTCGACCTGGCGCAGGCCCTGACGGTGAACGATTACGAGGCTGGCGTGGTCGAGCAACGCACCGGCCGCAGCATGGCCGACATCGCCGCCAAGCTGCAGGCGGTGGTGGTGACCCGCGGCGCCGAGGGCGCCACGCTGCTGACCGACGGCAAGACCATCCAGATCTCCCCGGTGCGCGCGGCCCAGGTGGTCGACCCCACCGGTTGCGGCGACGCGCAGCGCGGCGGCCTGCTCTACGGCCTGACCAGCGGCTGGAGCTGGGAAGACAGTTGCCGGCTGGGCAACGTCATGGGCGCCATCAAGATCGCCTCGCGCGGTCCGCAGAACCACGCGCCCACGCGGGCCGAGATCGACGCTCTGCTGCACGCCACCTACGGCATCCATCTGCCGGCCTGAACTCCCCGTCGCCCGCCCGGGGCCGTTTCGGGAACCTGAAGCGGCCGGGATGGTCGAATTGCAGACGAGAGACCGGCCGCGGCGTGAGAATGCCGCGGCCGGTTTGCAAATCCGTTTTCCGCCCGTGGCGGTGAGTTTCAGTGTGTTGCACGTTAGGCTGCCGTCCTGTCTGGGCAGGGTATGATCGGATCGTCGGCAGTGCCCGATCGAGGAGTCCAAATGAACCAAAGCAAAACCTTTTCCTTGTTGACGCCGCGTACTGGCCGGTGGTTGGCCGTGGCTGCCGTCGTGACCTCGATGGCTGTCCTGGGCGGTTGCGCCAATCGCAGCGCGTCCAGCGGTGTGTATAGCTATGATCAAGCCCAGCGCGAGCAGATCGTTCGCACGGGCACCGTAACGGGCGTGCGCCCGATCGTCATCCAGAACGACAAATCCAGCGGCGTCGGCATGCTGGCTGGCGGCGCGCTGGGCGGCGTGGCGGGTAACGCCGTCGGCGGCGGCACGGGCCGCACCATCGCTACCGTTGGCGGCGCCATCCTGGGCGCCCTGGCGGGCAATGCGGTGGAAAACCAGGTCGGCAAGAATTCCGGCTACGAAATCACGGTTCGTCTGGATAACGGCGAAACCCGAGTCGTGGCCCAGGAAGCCGACGTGCCGATCAGCGTCGGCCAGCGGGTGCAGGTCATCAGCGGCGCCGGCCCCACGCGCGTCACGCCGATGTAAAAGGCTGGGTCCCCAGCCAGAAGAAAAGCCCGCGAAAGCGGGCTTTTCCGTTTTGGGCGGTCGTTGCGGCGCGGTCAACGAGGTAGGGGACGGGTGGCGCGCGGAAATCTGTCGTTCCGCTGCAACGCAGCACCCGGTGTTTACCCGCAAGCGTTACGTTTACGCGCTTTTTATAGCGATTTGGTCTGTAAGTTTCATGGCGATTCGACGCTTGTAATGCCATGATTGCATCCGTGAGCGATCTCGCCGCCTGATTTTGATGTAACCAAGTGCATCGGCGCGACCCTCCAGGATGCTGTAAATGTCAGTCGATTTTCAGCGATTTTTTGTATACTCGCCGTCCTGTATCTCGGGGCGGGGAATATTTTGCCGACGAGGCAATGTAACGCCGCACTCTCTATGCATACCGAGCAAGAACTCCACACCAAGATCGGCTCCATCGTCGAGTCGATCGTCATGAAGAAAGTCACTCCCGATACGCAACTGATTGCCACTGGCCTGGTCGACTCGCTCGCCGCCGTGGATATCACGCTGGCGGTCGAGGCGGAGTACGGCTGCAGCATCCCGGCTCCCGAGATCGCGGAGCATCTGCAGTCGGTCCGCACGCTCGCCGGCTATGTCGCTGCCAATATTTAGCAATACCCGCCTGTTGTCCCACGTCGCAGCGGCCACCACGGCGGTGGCGCTGGCGTATGGGGCTTTCTGTGGCGCGGATGACGTCTTGTCCAACATCGTCCATCCGGTTTCGACGGTGGCGGCGTCCAAGAGCAACTACCTGCCCAATCTGGGGCCGGATTGGGGCACGCAGCACGTCAACCTGACCCGCCTGGGCAACGCGCTCAGCGACGGCACGCTGGTGGTGCTAGGCTCGTCCGAATTGTCCAGCCATGACCTGCGCTTTGTGCCTTACCGTTTCTTCCCCGAAGAACTGAAGGTGCCGACGCTGGCCTACGGCCACGCCATGTTCCAGTCGTATGGCATCGTCAGCGTGCTGGAGTCGGTGGCCGATTCGCTGACGCCGAACACGCGGCTCGTGATCATGGTGTCGCCGGCCTGGTTCGCCTCGGGCGGCCAGTTGCCGCGCAGCGCGTTCGCCGAACACGTCACCGGACCGGTCTGGGATCGCCTCTGGGACAAGCCCAGCACGCGCGAACAAATGCAGACCTGGATCAGCGACAACGCCAATTGGGGGCTCTTGTGGCTGATCGCCAATGGCCAGGTCGCCGAACTCAAGGACAAGCTGTCGCTGTGGTGGAACGCGCGCAAGGAGCCCGCGCCCGACCGTCCGCGCAGCAAGCTGTCGGTGCCCGCGCATCGTTTCGTGTCGTGGCCCTCGTCGGCCAGGCTCAATGCCGGCCAATGGTCGCGCCTGACGCACGAGGCGCGCGAAGTCGAGCACCAACTGGGCGGCAACAATCCCTACGACGTGCGCGACGATTACTACAAGCAGTACCTGGCGCCGCTGTATTCGCCGGCGCGCAACGAGTTCGCCAACGTCGATCCGCTCACCCGCACCGAGCTGGGCGACCTGTCGCGTGTCATGGCCTTGCTGCAACGGCGCAAGGTCAAGGCGTACTTCGTGATCCAGCCGTTCAATCCCAAACTCATCCTGGACGTCGAACGTTTCGACCCGGTGGTGGCCGCCATCACCGGCATGTGCCAACGCTACCAGATGGGTTGCCTCGATATGTACAGCATTCCCTTCGAACCGGGCATGGTGCGTGATGACATGCATCTGGCCGAGCTCGGTTGGGCGATGGCGGACCAAGGCATAGCGGAGTACTTTTCCCGATGACCCCCCAACAGAAAACCGATGCGACGCCGGACGGCGCCGCCCAGGGGCCGGACGCCCGCAAGGCGGCCAAGGCCTGGGGGCGCCGCTTCTTCTGGCATCTCTGCCTGTATGTCGGGGTGATCCTGGTGTTCGTGCTGCAGGCGCAGCCCACCACGGGTAGCGGCGGGCCTATCAAGGTCGAATTCCAATATCAACAGTTCTGACCGCAGCATGGAATTGTTCGCAAGCTTGAGCTTCTTCGGCGGCGCCCTGTTCGGCGGGCTGGGTCTGTTGGCGTATCGTTCGTTCGGCATGCCGCTGCGCATCGGCTATCGGCACGTCATCGGCGTGATCTGCCTGGGCGTATGGATGGCGGTGTTCTGGGCGCGTCCCTACCAGCCGATCGCGCTGCTGGCCATTTCGGGCAGCGCGCTGTGGGCCATGCGGCGCAACTACATCCCGACCTGGCTGGCTGTCATCATCACCATGACGCCGCTGCTGCTGGTCAAGACCGGCGTCTCGCACCTGGGCGCGATGCTGGGCCTGTCGTTCGCCACCTTCCGCGCCATCGACGTGCTGCTGTTCGCGCCGCGCAACGAGCGCGTGTCGCCGCTGGACTACTTCATCTACCTGTTCTTCCCGCTGACGCTGCTGGCCGGTCCGATGTACCGCTGGCGCTCCTTCCAGGCCGACCTCAAGCGCGGCTACGAAGGCGTGAACCTGAACACCTGGCTGGCGGGCCTGGAATTGATCATGCTGGGCGTGATCCAGAAGTTCGGCCTGGCCGAACTGATCTGGCGCTACGGCCTGTCGACCCTGGACGCGCACGACTACTCGTTCACCGGCGTGGCGCTGAACGCCTCGCTCTACAGCGCCTACCTGTTCTTCGATTTTGCCGGCTATTCCACCATGGCCATCGGTATCGGCATGCTGTTCGGCTTCACCCTGCCGATCAACTTCCGCAACCCGCTGGCGACGCTCAACCCGCAGGACTTCTGGCGCCGTTGGCACATCAGCCTGTCCGAGTGGCTGCGCGACGTGGTGTTCATGCCGATCTACAAGGCGCTGAGCAAGACCTCGTTCTTTTCGCGCCACCGGATGGCGGCGCAGAACATCGGTATCTTTGCCACGCTGCTGGCGATGGGCGTATGGAACGGCCTGTCGCTGCACTACATCGTCAGCGGCCTGATGTTCGGCGCGTACTCGGTGGGCCACAACCTGCTGATCAACGCGGCGCGTACCCGTCCTGCCCTGCAGGCCGCGCTGGCGCGGCCCGTCATGCGTTTCCTCGGACGCGTGCTCACCCTGATCCTGGCTGCCCTGGCGCTCTACGTGTTCAGCGGTCGCAGCCCCATCTGATGCCCGGAGTTTCGGCATGCGTTTCGACCTGAAGACCTTCCAGTTCGTTGACTCCGCGCGCGCGCCCGACGCGCTCGCGGTGGTCGGCGCCGACCGCAGCCTGACCTGGGCGCAACTGCGCGACGAAGCCACGGCCTGGGCCGACGAGGCGCGCGCGCATGGCGCGGCGCCGGATGTGCCGGTGGCCATCTACGGCCACAAGGAAGCCTCGTTCTTCGTTGCCATGGTGGGCGCGCTGCTGATCGGCGCGCCGTTTGTGCCCGTCGACACCATCTATCCGCCGGAGCGCCTGCGCCGCATTGTCGAGATCGTGCGCGCTGCGGCCGTGTACGATGCGGCCGCGCGCGGCTTCGAGCCGGGAGAGGGCGCCGAGCTGGCCGAGCGCGGCCTGGCCTACGTCATGTTCACGTCCGGCAGCACCGGCGACCCCAAGGGCGTGCAGATCGGCCGCGAGAGCGTGGGCCTGCTGGGCGACTGGATGCTGGGCAGCTTCGGCCTGGGCGATGCGCCGGTGTTCATGAACCAGGCGCCGTTCAGCTTCGACCTGTCGATGTACGAGGTGTTCGCCACGTTGGCCGCCGGCGGCACCTGCGTGCTGAATTCGCGCGAGCAGATTGGCGCGGCCGCGACCTGGATGAGCCGGCTGGCGCAGCAAGGCGTGACAACCTGGGTCTCGACCCCGTCCTTCGCCCACCAGCAACTGGCCAACCGCGATTTCTCGCCGGTCACGCTGCCGACGCTGGGTACCTTCCTGTTCTGCGGCGAACCGTTGCCGGCGGCGCTGGCGAAGAAGCTGCGCCAGCGTTTTCCGGACGCCGTGATCCTGAACACCTACGGGCCGACCGAGGCCACCGTGGCCACCACCTGGATCGCCATCACCGACGCGGTGCTGGCGGCGCATGATCCGCTGCCCGTCGGCCATGCCAAGCCCGATTGCGAACTGCGCATCGAGGATGGCGAGATCTGCATCATCGGCGACCACGTCATGCGCGGTTACCTGAACCGCCAGGACCTGAACGAGGTCAAGCTGTTCGTGGCCGAGGACGGTCGCCGTGGTTTCCGCACGGGCGACCTGGGGCAACTGGACGCGGACGGCCTGCTGTTCTGCCGCGGCCGCATGGACGACCAGATCAAGCTGAACGGCTATCGCATCGAACTGGCCGAGATCGACGAGGCCCTGCATGGCCTGCCGGGCGTGGAAGGCGGCGCTTGCGCGGTGCTGCGGCGGCCGGACGGCACCGCGGTGCGCCTGATCGGCTTCGTTGCCGGCGTGGCCGCCGAGCAGGCCGAAGCCAGCCTGCTGGCGCAGGACGCATTGACAGGGTGGAAGGACAAGCTGGGGCAGCGCCTGCCGCCCTATATGGTGCCGTCCGAGCTGGTGGCGTGCGCGGCGCTGCCGATGTCGAACAATCACAAGATCGATCGCAAAAAGCTGATCGATATCTACGCCGCGATTCCGGCGTAAGGCGCCGCCGCGCGGCGTGCGCCAGGGACGGCCCGGTCAGTTCGCCGGGCCGTTGTCGTTTCACACGCCCATCATGCTGTAGCTCAGCCGCGCCAGCACCATCAGCAGGACCTGCGCCACGATCAGCAGCACCAGCGGCGAGAAGTCGATCGAGGTGCGCGGCAGCAGCCGCCGGATGGGATCCAGCATCGGAGCGGTCAGCGCCTGCAGCATCGGCATCATGGGCGCCATCGGGTTGACCCACGACAGCACCGCCTGGATCAGGGTCAGCCACACCACCAGATTCAGCGCCCACTTGAGCGCCATCAGCAGCGCCGACAGCATGGCTGAGGGCAGCAGCACCGCGGGAATCAGGGCGCCGATGGCGACCAGCCAGATCAGCACCAGGTACACCAGCGCGGCCAGCCAGGTGGCCACCAGGCTGGTCCAGTCGATCTTGTTGCCCGCCGGAATGATCTTGCGCAGCGGCAGCACCAGCCAGTTGGTGGCCTGGTAGATGACGCGCGCCAGCGGATTGAAGGGATGCAGCCGAATCGCATGCATCCAGGCGCGGGCGATGAGCGCGGCGCCGAACAGCGTGAACGCGATTTCGAGCAGGAAGCGAAGAATTTCACCGAGCATGGGCGCGATCTACCTAATGATGACGGCTTTTATTGTCTCACGGCAATGCGGCAACGGTGGCGCCCGAGCCGTGCGAATACGTTTTCTTTCTTGGGGTGGGGGCGAATAAAAACCGCCTGGCCGAAGCCAGGCGGTTTGAGGTACTGCTACCGTTGTGACCGGTCCGATTACGGACGGCCACCCGTCGGGAACGGCCACGACGCGGCGGGGTTCAGCGCGGTCTTCGCGCCCGGGGCAGCGGCCGTGGACGGCGGCGTGGCGGGCTTCTTCGGAGCGGCTTTCTTCGCAGCGGGCTTCTTGGCAGCGGCGGGCTTCGCGGCAGGCTTGGCAGCCGGCTTGGCGGCAGGCTTCTTGGCAGCCGGAGCCTTCTTGGCTACGACTTTCTTGGCAACCGCCTTCTTGGCGGGGGCCTTCTTGGCAACCGCCTTCTTGGCGACGGCCTTCTTGGCTACCGCTTTCTTGGCGGGGGCCTTCTTGGCAACCGCTTTCTTGGCGACGGCCTTCTTGGCAACCGCCTTCTTGGCGACGACCTTCTTGGCCGCTGCCTTCTTGGCTACCGGCTTCTTGGCCGCGACTTTCTTGGCGACGGCCTTCTTGGCTACCGCTTTCTTCGCGACCTTCTTGGCGGCCGGCTTCTTGGCGGCAACCTTCTTCACCGCCGGCTTCTTGGCGGCGACCTTCTTGACGGCTACCTTCTTGACGGCAGCTTTCTTGGCCGGGGCGGCCTTCTTCGCTACTGCCTTCTTGGCGGCGGGCTTCTTCACCGCTTTCTTTACGGCTTTCTTGGCTGTTGCCATGGTCATGCTCCTTAGGTTCAGGGGTCCCAGAACTTAAACCCGTGCCCCGATCCGCCAACAAGGCGAACCGTGCCCGGGCTATTCATCGGCGCATGCCGCTGTTCTGTGCGAGCAACAGCTACTACGGTTTGCGCTAATGAATTCGGCACAGCCATTTGATATGGCCCCCGCTCCTTTGGCGCGAGCCATTTCAAATGGCGCCGGTGGGCAGTCTGATCACAGACCGCCTACCGCTTGTTCTACGTGTTCGAAAACACCCTGACCTGGGAGATCGCCCTCAAGGCCTGGCGCGAACGCAACGCTCTTGCAAGAGCGTGCCCGCGCCGGGCCCGAAGGCGAACTGCGTTACTCCCAGCTCAGCGTGCCACCGGTTTGGTATTCGATCACGCGAGTTTCAAAAAAGTTGCGTTCCTTCTTAAGATCGATCATTTCCGCCATCCACGGGAAGGGATTTTCTTCCTGCGGGTACAGCGGTTCGATACCGATTTGCTGGCAACGACGGTTGGCGATGAAGCGCAGGTAGGATTTGAACATGGGAGCGTTCAAGCCCAACACGCCACGCGGCATCGTGTCTTCGGCGTAAGCGTATTCGAGTTCGACCGCTTTGCGGAAGAGTTCTCGAATTTCTTCGCGGAATTCCGGCGTCCACAGATGCGGATTTTCCAGTTTGACGGTGTTGATCAGGTCGATGCCGAAATTGCAGTGCATGGATTCATCGCGCAGGATGTACATGTACTGCTCGGCCGCGCCGGTCATCTTGTTCTGGCGACCCAGCGCCAGGATCTGCGTGAAGCCAACGTAGAAGAACAGGCCTTCCATCAGGCAAGCGAAGACGATCAGCGACTTCAGCAGCGTCTGGTCGGCTTCGGGCGTGCCCGTCTTGAAGTTGGGGTCCGCGATCGCGTCGATGAACGGAATCAGGAACTCGTCCTTGGCGCGGATGGACGGCACTTCGTTGTAAGCGTTGAAGATCTCCGCTTCGTCCAGGTCCAGGCTTTCGACGATGTATTGATAGGCGTGCGTGTGGATGGCTTCCTCGAATGCCTGGCGCAGCAGGAACTGGCGGCATTCGGGCGCCGTGATGTGGCGGTAGGTGCCCAGCACGATGTTGTTCGCGGCCAGCGAGTCGGCCGTGACGAAGAAACCCAGGTTGCGCTTGACGATGCGGCGTTCGTCCTCGGTGAGCCCGTTCGGGTTCTTCCAGAGGGCGATGTCGCGCGACATGTTGATTTCTTGCGGCATCCAGTGGTTCGCGCACGTGGCCAGGTATTTCTCCCATGCCCACTTGTACTTGAACGGCACCAACTGGTTGACGTCGGTCTGGCCGTTGATGATGCGCTTGTCGGCGACCTTCACGCGTTGCGAGGTGGCGCTGCCGCTGGCCGCCAGGCCGGCCGCATGCTGCGGCGCGGCCGGGGTCGGCATGGCGGTGTCGCCGAACACGCCGGTCGCCGCCCGGACTTCGGGCGCAGCCTGCCCGCCCGCCGCGGGCGCGGGGGCTTGTGCAGGTTGCGTGGCGAGGGTGTCGTCTTCCCAATTAATCATGATTCATTCTCCGGAGGCGGTTATTGGCAGGCTTCGCACTCTTCGAAGCCGGGGTCGCCCGGCCGCATGGTGCAAACCGCCCCGAGAACTTCGGGTTCCGGCAAAACAGGTGCAGCGGACACGGGAGCCGCGGTGGACTGGCCACCGGCGCTGACGGCGTTCAGTTCGCCGCCGCGTCCCGTCGACTTCTCGGCGCTGGTGGCGCCAAGGGTACGCAGGTAATAGGTCGTCTTCAGGCCACGCTTCCAGGCCAGCTTGTAGGTGTCGTCCAGCTTCTTGCCGGAAGCGCCGGCCATGTAGATGTTCAGCGACTGGGCTTGATCGATCCACTTCTGGCGACGCGAGGCGCATTCCACCAGCCAGCTCGGTTCGACTTCGAACGCGGTGGCGTAGAGTTCGCGGAGTTCGGAAGGTACGCGATCGATGCGGGACAGGCTGCCGTCGAAGTACTTGAGGTCGGCGACCATGACTTCGTCCCAGAGACCGAGTTTCTTCAGGTCACGCACGAGGTAATCGTTAACGACCGTGAACTCGCCGGAGAGATTCGATTTGACGTACAAGTTCTGGAAAGTGGGTTCGATGCACGCAGATACACCAATGATATTGGAAATAGTCGCGGTTGGGGCGATTGCGATGCAATTGGAGTTGCGCATGCCATGTTGTTTGATGCGCGCGCGCAACGCATCCCAATCGAGCGTGCTCGATTCATCGACCTCGACATGACCGCCGCGTTCGTCACGCAGCATCTTCAACGTGTCTTGCGGCAGGATGCCACGCGACCACAGCGAGCCTTCGTACGATTGATAGCGGCCACGTTCTTCGGCCAGCAGGCTCGAGGCCCAGTAGGCGTGATAGCACACCGCTTCCATCGAACGATCGGCGAATTCGACGGCGGCTTGCGATGCGTACGGCACGCGCATCATCTGCAGGCAGTCCTGGAAACCCATGATGCCCATGCCCACCGGACGATGGCGCGCGTTGGAGTTGCGGGCCTTGTCGACGGCGTAATAGTTGATGTCGATGACGTTGTCGAGCATGCGCATGGCGATGCTGACGGTGCGCTTGATCTTCTCGTGGTCGAGTTCGAAACCGCCGCCAGCGGCCGGCTTCATGTGCGCGACCAGGTTCACCGAACCCAGGTTGCAAACCGCGATTTCGGATTCGTTGGTGTTCAGCGTGATCTCGGTGCACAGGTTCGAGCTGTGGACCACACCGACGTGCTGCTGCGGCGAACGGATGTTGCACGGATCCTTGAACGTGATCCACGGGTGGCCGGTTTCGAACAGCATCGACAGCATCTTGCGCCACAGGGTCAGCGCCGGCATCTTCTTGAACAGCTTCAGGTCGCCGCTGGCAACGCGCGCTTCATAGCCGACATAGGCTTCTTCGAAGGCCTTGCCGTACTTGTCGTGCAGGTCGGGGCAGTCGGACGGCGAGAACAGGGTCCATTCGCCGCCTTCCATGACGCGCTTCATGAACAGGTCGGGAATCCAGTTCGCCGTGTTCATGTCGTGGGTGCGACGGCGCTCGTCGCCGGTGTTCTTGCGCAGTTCGAGGAATTCCTCGATGTCCAGGTGCCACGATTCCAGGTAGGTGCAGACCGCGCCCTTGCGCTTGCCGCCCTGGTTCACCGCCACGGCGGTGTCGTTGACGACCTTCAGGAACGGGACCACGCCCTGGCTTTCGCCGTTGGTGCCCTTGATGTGGCTGCGCAGCGCGCGCACCGGGGTCCAGTCGTTGCCCAGGCCGCCGGCGTACTTGGCCAGCAGGGCGTTTTCCTTGATGGCGTCGTAGATGCCTTCCAGGTCGTCGGAGACGGTGGTCAGGTAGCACGACGACAGTTGCGAGTGCAGAGTGCCCGAGTTGAACAGCGTCGGGGTCGAGCTCATGAAGTCGAACGACGACAGGATCTCGTAGAACTCGATGGCGCGGGCTTCGCGATCGGTCTCGCGCAGCGCCAGGCCCATGGCCACGCGCATGAAGAACACCTGCGGCAGTTCGATGCGGGTGCCGCGGATGTGCAGGAAGTAGCGGTCGTACAGGGTCTGCAGGCCGAGGTAGCCGAACTGCAGGTCGCGCTTGGCGTTCAGGGCCTTGCCCAGCTTGGTCAGGTTATAGCTGGCCAGGTCGGGCGACAGCAGGCCGCCTTCGATGCCGCGGGCGATGAAGGTGGGGAAGTATTCGGCGTAGCGGGCGGCCATGCCGTCCTGCGAGACTTCCTCGCCCAGCACTTCCTTGCGGATCGTGTGCAGCAGCAGGCGGGCGGTGACCTGGCTGTAGGCCGGGTCCTTCTCGACCAGCGCGCGCGCCGACAGGATGGCGGACTTGAACACTTCGTCGACGGGGATGCCGTCGTACAGGTTCTTGACCGTTTCCTTCAGGATGGCTTCGGAGTCGATGAATTCGGCCAGGCCTTCACCGGCGGCGACGATGGTGGCGCGCAGTTCGGCGATGTCCAGCGGACGGCGGACACCCGCGTCCGTGACATGCAGCACGTTTTCCTGGGGCACGGCGTCGGCTTTCTGCTGGCCTTCGGCGGCCGCGGCGGCGCGTTCCTGGGTGCGCTTTTCGCGATAGAGCACATAGGCGCGGGCGACGTCATGCTGGCCCGAACGCATCAGCGCCAGTTCGACCTGGTCCTGGATGTCTTCGATGTGGAAGGTGCCGCCGCCCGGGCGGTTGCGCACCAGCGCGTTGACGGCCTGGGTCGTCAGTTGTTCAACCAGCTCGCGCACGCGGGCCGAGGCTGCGCCCTGGCCACCGTTGACGGCCAGGAAGGCCTTGGTCATGGCGATGGCGATCTTGCCGGGTTCGAACCCGACCACCGAGCCATTGCGGCGGATGATGTTGTAGCTGGCCCATTGCCCGCCGTTGGCGTCGGCCGGGGAATCGGTTTGAGAGGGCGGCACGGCCGAAGGCCGGGTCACAGAGGCGATCGTAGTCTGCATGGAAGCTCCTGTGCGAAAAGCGCGTAGATAGCGACATGACGACGTCATGTCAGGTACGAAATTTGGATCTTATTGAGGGGGTCGCAACGCTTGGACGGACGAATCCGCATGGCGTGGCCGACGAGTATCAGCGGTTAGGCGACCACAACATATAGTGTAGCACCCCTCGTTGGACACTAATTCTAGTGATCGAGTACGACAGCTACAAGAAGAAGATAGGATCAGGTTCCCAAAACATTGTTACTAAATGCACTGGGCGCGCCTAGCAAGGCGCGCCCAGGAGAATGCCGCTCAGCGCGAGTGTTTATGCGGTTTTCCGCAGGGGTACATCGCGCGGGGCAGGCGCCGTATAGCTTTGCATCAAGCGGGCCAGCTCCGTCCTGTACTTCTCGACGTTCGCAGCCTTCACGTGGCCGAAGCCGCGGATGGTTTCTGCAAGGGCGGCGATTGTAGCCGCTTGCGCCAGGTTGTCGCGATTCAACCCTGCGAGCAACTGGTCTATGGTCTGGCGGTATTCGACCACCAGGGCCCGCTCCATCTTGCGCTCGGCCGTGTGGCCGAACGGATCGAACCAGGTGCCGCGCAGGCGCTTGAAGCGGGTCAGCAGCTTGAGCGCGGTCATGGTGCGCGGGCCGAGCGTCAGCTTGCGCGGCACGCCGGTGCGCGGGTCCTTGCGCGCGAAGATCGGCGGCGCCATGTGGAAGCGCAGGCTGTAGTCGCCTTCGAACTGGCCCTTGAGCTGGGCCTGGAAGGCTTCGCCGGTATAGAGGCGGGCGACTTCGTATTCGTCCTTGTAGGCCATCAGCTTGAACAGGCCGCGCGCCACCGCCATGGCCAGGCGCGGCGTCCTGGCGTCGGGCGCCAGCTCGCGTTCGCGCGCGGCGACGCGTTCGACCACGTCGCGATAGGCCTGCGCGTAGGCGGCGTCCTGGTAAGCGGTCAGGTCCTCGACGCGGCGCGCCACGGCGCGCTCGAACGTTTCCGGCACATGCAGTTGCACCACCTGGGCGCGCGGGCGCAGCGCGCCGTCCAGCGCGTCGGGCTGGTGCGCGGCCAGGCGGCCGCTGTCGAACGCCGCGCGGTTGGCGGCCACGGCGACGCCGTTCAGTTCAATGGCGCGATTGATGGCGGCCTGCGACAGCGGCACGCCGCCGCGCTGCCAGGCGTAGCCCAGCATGAACATGTTCGACAGGATGCTGTCGCCGAACAGGGCCAGCGCGGCCTCGTGCGCGTCGATGGCGGCGGTGTGGTCCTCGCCCGCGGCGTGGCGGATCTTGGCCAGCAGCGCTTCCGGCCGCATGGCGGCGTCCGGGTTGCGGGTGAAATCGGACACCGGCGCGACGTAGGTGTTGACGGTGACCTGGGTGTGGCCGCGGCGCAGCGCGCCGAGCGAGTCGGGCGCCACGGCGGCGACCGGATCGCACAGGATGGCGGCGTCGGCCTGCTGCCAGTCCAGGCGCACCGGGCCGGCGGCCGCGCCCGCGGGCGCCAGGCGGATGTGGCTGACGACCGTGCCGCCCTTCTGCGCCAGGCCGGTCAGGTCCAGCACCGCGGCCGACAGGCCTTCCAGGTGCGCGGCCATCGAGACGATGGCGCCGATGGTGATGACGCCGGTGCCGCCCATGCCCGCCACCAGCAGGCGGTAAGGGCGTTCCAGCGCCGGCGGCTGCGGCAGCGGCAGTTGCTGGATCAGGCGTTGCAGGCGTTCCTGGTCGGCCTTGGGCGCGGCGCTCTTTCTGGGCTTGCCGCCCATGACCGAGACGAAGCTGGGGCAGAAGCCTTCGGCGCAGGAGTAGTCCTTGTTGCAGCTTGACTGGTCGATGGCGCGCTTGCGGCCGTAGGGCGTTTCCAGCGGCACCACCGACAGGCAGTTCGATTTCACGCCGCAGTCGCCGCAGCCTTCGCACACGGCGCTGTTGATCAGCATGCGGCGGGCCGGATCGGGGAACTGGTTCTTCTTCCTGCGGCGGCGCTTTTCGGCGGCACAGGTCTGGTCGTGGATCAGCACGGTGACGCCGGGAATCTCGCGCAGCTCGCGCTGCAGGGCGTCGAGCTCGCGGCGGTGATGCACCTTGATGCCGGCGCCCAGGTCCACGCCCCGGTATTTCTCGGGCTCATCGCTGGTGACGACGATGCGGGCGACGTTCTCGCCGCGCAGTTGCTGGCAGATCTGCGGCACCGAGATCGGGCCATCCACCGGCTGGCCGCCGGTCATGGCGACGGCGTCGTTGAACAGGATCTTGTAGGTGATGTTGGCCTTGGCGGCCACGGCCTGGCGGATCGCCAGGTAGCCGGAGTGGTAGTAGGTGCCTTCCCCCATGTTCTGGAAAATGTGCGGCATCCTGGTGTAGCGCGACAGGCCAATCCAGTCGACCCCTTCGCCGCCCATCTGGGTCAGGCCGCCGGTGTCGCGGTCCATCCAGGCGGCCATGTAGTGGCAGCCCACGCCCGACAGCGCCTGGCTGCCTTCCGGCACCTTGGTCGAGGTGCTGTGCGGACAGCCGGAACAGAAATAGGGGCGGCGGCGCATGCCGTCGGCGTCGTTGGACAGCATGTCCTGGCAGTCGAAGGTGGCCAGGTCGACGCCGGGCTGCAGGCCGGCGCTGCGCGACAGCCATTGGGCCAGCGGCCGCGCCAGCAGCGACGGGCGCAACTGGCCGGCGGACGGCACCAGCGTCTCGCCGTCGAAACCCTTCTTGCCGACCACGGTGGCGCGCTCGGGCAGGTTGAACAGCAGGTCCTTGAGCTGGGTCTCGACCACGGCGCCTTTTTCCTCGATCACGAGGATGTGCGAGAGGCCGCGCGCGAACTCGAGCATGCGTTCGGCGTCCAGCGGCCAGGTCAGGCCCGGCTTGTAGATGCGCACCGGCGCGTTGGCGGTGACGGTGTCCACCCCCAGGCGCGTCAGCGCTTCCATGGCGTCCAGGTGGGCCTTGCCGACGGTGACGATGCCGACGGTGGCTTTGGGCGCCGGACAGGTGAGGCGGTCGATGCTGTGGCGGCGGGCGAAGGCGGCGACCGCCTTCATGCGCAGGTTCATGCGGGTTTCGACCGCCAGCGACAGGAAGTCGCGGGCGGAGTATTCCAGCGCTTCCGGCGGCAGGTCGGGATCGGCCGGCATGTCGTAGTGGCGCACCGGCGCGGGGGTGAACGAGTGACCGCTTTCGATGGTCTCGGACACGGCCTTGAAGGCGACCCAGGCGCCGGAGTGGCGCGACAGGGCCCAGCCCCACAGCGCGAAGGTCTCGTATTCGTCGATCGAGGCCGGGTGCACGATGGGCATCTGCCAGCCGATCAGCGAGGCTTCGCTGGCGTGCGGGATCGAGGAGGAGACGGCGGTGTGGTCGTCGCCCACCACCACCAGCACGCCGCCATGGCGCGAGGCGCCGGCGGCATTGCCGTGGTGCAGGGCGTCGCCGGCGCGGTCCACGCCGGGGCCCTTGCCGTACCACATGGCGAAGACGCCATCGACGTTGCGGTCGGCGCGTATGCCGGCCTGCTGGGTGCCCATGACGGCGGTGGCGGCCATGTCTTCGTTGATGCCGGGCAGGAACGAGATCTGGTTGGCGTCCAGCGCCTTCTGCGCCTTCCACATCGCCATGTCGACGCCGCCCAGGGGCGAGCCGCGATAGCCGGAGACGAAGCCGGCGGTGTTCAGGCCGCGCTCGCGGTCGATGCGGCGCTGCGTCAGCATGATGCGCACCAGGGCCTGGGTGCCGGTCAGGAAGATGCGGCCGGTCTCGCGGGTGAGGTTGTCGGCGAGCTGGTAGTCGAGGTCCAGCGTGGGCTCGGGGGCGGGGGTGCCGTCCATCATGAATGCTCCTGTAGTCGGCACCATGATAGGTTCGCGAGGCATCGGGTTTATTGCGTTTTCGGATCGTGCTATCCCTATAATTCGCAATGAATATTTCGTATTTGCGGAATTTCGACCCAAACAGGAGACAAAACGATGGACAAGACCGATATCGGCATCCTCAAGGCCTTGCAGGAGGATGGCCGGGCCTCGGCGCAGCAGCTTTCGGACAAGGTGGGGCTATCGGCGGCGCCGGTGTGGCGGCGGGTGAAGGCGCTGGAGGCCAGCGGCGTGATCCAGGGCTACAGCGCGCAGGTGGATCGCAGCAAGGTGGGGCTGGGCTGTATGTTCGCGCAGATCAGCCTGGAGCGGCATTCGGCGAACACGGTGGAGAACTTCGAGCGGTCGGTGCGGGATGCGCCGGAGATTCTGGAGTGCTATGCGGTGACGGGGGATTCGGATTTTCTGCTCAAGATTCTTGTGGAGAGTCCGGAGGCTTATGACCGGTTCTTGCATCGGTTCTTGTTCAATATGCCTGGGATTCGGCAGACGCGGACGATTGTGGCGTTGCGGGAGATCAAGCATGAGTTGAAGTTGCCTTTGTAGGGGGGGCTTCTATGTGGGCTCTTGTGGCGGGTTGGGTTCTTTAGTCGCGGGAGCCGGGGCAGGCGGGGGATGGCGGGGCTACGATTGCGGTCCGGAGCCTTCGCTCCGGACTTGCCTCGGCGGCCCCCCCCTTCCTCATCTTCGTCATAGCCTTCGGCTGTTCCTTCAGATTCCGTCGGGCGCATCTACACGCCCCGCCATCCCCCGCCTGCCCCGGCTCCCGCTTTTGATGAGACTTAACGGCCGGGCTTTGGGGCGGGTTGTGTGCTTGGCGTTTTTGCCGTCAATCTGGGGGGAGGGAGGGTCTTGCGGGGTCGCCAAAAAGCGGCCGCGCGGGCGGCCTTTTTTGGCATTTGGGTGTCTTGCGTCGAGGCGAGGACGCTGCGCGCTGCTGGAGAGGGGTGTTGCTCGGGGGCAATGGCGCGGCGCGATCCTGATGGGAGGGGCTGGTGAATCCTGCGTCATCGCGCTTGATTCGATGGGCGCAATCTTGTGATGGTCTCTATATTGCGACGCCCTCTATATATAGAGGGCGTTTCTTTATTTGCTGCGGGCGGTTACTGGGGTTGGATGCCGGAGATCTTGATCCATTCCTTCCAGCGGGCGGTGTCTTCCTTGACGAAGGTGTCGAAGCGGGCGGTGTCCATGGCTTCGGGGGTCAGGCCGAGGGCGCGGAGTTTGTCGGCGGTGGCGGGATCGTTGACGGCGGCCTGGGTGGCGGCGTTCATCCTGGCGACGATGTCGGGCGGGGTGCCGGCGGGGGCGGAGATGCCGAGCCAGCCGGCGACGACGAAGTCGGGAAAGTAGGTCGACATGGTGGGGACGTCGGGCCAGGCGGGGTGGCGCTGGGCGGCGGTGACGGCGAGGGGGGCGAGGCCCTTGCCGTCGATCTGGCCCATGGCGGTCAGGTAATCGACGAAGGCGAAGCCGATCTGCTTGCCGCGCAGGTCGGTGATGATCTGGGTGATGTTCTTGTAGCCGGCGGCGCCGATGTTGATGCCGGCGCGTTGCTTGAACAGTTCGGACGGCACTTGCGAGGACGAGCTGTAGTAGCCGAAGAAGACTTCGCCGGGATGCTTCTTGGCGTAGTCGACCAGCTCGGGCACGGTGCGATAGGGGCTGTCGGGGGCGACGATGCCGACGGTGCCGAAGGTGCCGAGCATGCCGATCTGCACGAAGTCCTTTTGCGCGTCGTAGGGCAGGCGCTTGTAGAGGAACTGGTTGGCGGCGTGGGTGGAGTTGGTGGACAAGAGGAAGGTGTAGCCGTCGCCGGCGGCGTTCTTGGCGGCATTGGTGCCGACGATGCCGCCGGCGCCGGGGCGGTCCTCGACGATGACGGTCTGGCCGGTCTGCTTGCCCAGGAACTGGGCGAAGGTGCGGGCGGTGAGGTCGGCGGCGCCGCCGGCGGCGGATGGCACGATCAGCGTGATGGGTTTCTCGGGCCAGCCGGCGGCGTGCGTGGTGGCGGCCAGCAGCAGGCTGGCGGCGGCGAGCGCAGGGCGCAGGAAGGCGCGGGGCGCGAAGGCGGTGAGGGTCATGCTTGTCTCCTGGGGCGGCGCTGGCGCCGTCATGTTCTATGGCTTGCGGTGTGCTTCATGGCGCGCTGGACGCGGGCCGGGTGGATCTGTCTGGCGGTCGTAGGCGGATGTCGATGGTTGAGGATGTATCGGGCGTCAGGGGCGTCGCGGGTCAGCCGAACTGTTGGCGATACCAGCCGAGGATCGCGTCCGCGCTGGCCTGCCATGCGTCGCCGTACATCATGCAATGGGGCTGTCCGGCGAGGACGGCATGGGAAAAGCCGAACAGTCGCGCGATGGCGCGGTCCTGGCCGGGCGGATGGCGGTCGTGGGTATCCAGGCCGGCCTCCAGGCACAGGCCGGGGGCGGTAATGGCGGCGGGATCGACGGGCACGCGCAGCAGGTAGCGGTCGTTGAGCACGCGCGGGCTTTCGGGATTCAGGCGTTGGGTGACGGCGCTGACGTCGCGCGTCGGCGAGGTGGCCAGGAAGCGGGCGCGGATCTCGCTGGCGGCGGGCGCGGCGCGCACGGCGTCGGCGGGCACCGGCGGCAGGCCCAGCGCGCCGGGCAGGTTGGCGGGCGGCGAGGGCGCCATCAGCACCACGCCGGCGACGGCGCGTTGGCTGGCGGCCAGCAGCGCGGGCAGGGCGCCCATGCTGTGGCCCACCACGACGATGGGCGCGTCCAGCAGGTCGAGCGCGCTGACGACATCGGCGGCCAGGTCGGCGATGCCCGTGTCGACGAAGCCGGGCGGCTGCGGCAAGGGGCCGTGACCGCGCAGGTCGATGGCTGCGCAGGCCAGGCCGGCTCGGGCGAAATAGTCCAGGTAGTGCGCGTAGCACCAGGCGCCGTGATAGGCGCCGGGCACGAGCAGCAGGCCGGGCCCGCCGTTGTTGGGCGCGGCGGCGGTCAGCAGCCGGCCCTGGCCGGCAGCGCGGGCGGGCAGCCGGTCGGCGAGGCTGAAGTCGAGCGGATCGACGGCCTGGGCGCGGGCGGGGGAGAGAGTCGCGGTAGTCATTGCGGCCATGTTAAGTGCCGCCATATGATGAGAAAACTTTATTTTTCCTATGATTTGATAAGTTCATCAAATCAGGTGTCCCGATGCCCGCCTTGCCCGAACTTTCCATTGCGCACTACCGCCACTTCCTGCTGGTGGCCGAATTGCGCCGCTTCCGCGCCGCCGCCGCGCGCGCCTTCCGCTCGCAGCCTGCGCTGTCGCTGTCGATCCGCGAAATGGAGCAGCGCCTGGGCCAGCCGCTGTTCGAGCGCGGCAATGGCAACGCGCTGACTCGGTTCGGCCAGGACTGCCTGCCGCTGGCGCGCGAACTGGTCGAGCACCACGACCGCGTGGCCGGGACGCTGGCGGGGCTGGCCAGCAACGAGGCCGGCACCCTGACCATGGCCTCGGTTGCGACGGTTGCGACCCATTGGCTGCCCGAACTGGTGGCGACCTACCGCGAGCGCTACCCGGCGGTGGCGCTGCGCCTGTTCGACGACAACTCCGAAGGCGTTGAGCGCATGGTGCTGGCGGGCGAGGTCGAGCTGGGGGTGTGCAGCCCGGTGCTGCGCGACCGGCGGCTGGCGTTCGAGCCGCTGCTGCGCGATGCCTTCGGACTGGTCTGCCATCGCGGCCATCCCCTGGCGGGGCGCAAGTCCGTGACCTGGCGCGAGATCGCGGGGCTGCCGCTGGTGGGCACGGTGGCGCACCGGCAATTGGCGGACTATCCGCAGGCCGCCTTCATGATGGAGCGTCAGGTGTTCGTGTCCAACATGATGTCGCTGCTGGCGATGCTGGAGCGCGGCGTGGGTGTGACGGTGCTGGCGCGGCTGGGGGTGCCGCCGGATTCTCCCGGTCTGGTTTTCGTGCCGCTGGCGCGGCCGCGCATCGAGCGCGAACTGGGCATCACGCGGTTGGCCGGCCGCAGCCTGTCGCCGGCCGCGGCGCGCATGGAGGAAATGCTGCGCGCCAAGGCCGCGCGCGGCGCCCGCAGTGTCGCTTGAAACCAACGCATTTTTGCGCGTTGAGCCCTTAAAACACGGGGTTTCCGGCAAGGACTGTTGCGCAATTGCACACGCCGCCGATCGTCGTTGATTCTTCACCTGCGCATCTTTAGAGTGCGTGATGTTTGCTGCGCGAGGGGCGTGCCGGTTTGAGCGGCGCGGCGCGTCGACAGACGTGTTGAGGAATTCATGAGCAGTGTGTATTTGCGTTCGGCGGGCGTGGCCTGCGCCCTCCTGATCCTGGCCGGCTGCGCCGCCAGGAAACCCGCCTCCATTACCGAGGCCCAGCCGGAAGCGGCGCCCAAGCCGGTGGCATGCGTGCCCGCCAAGAGCGGCGATCCCATGGTCGGCACCTGGTATTCGAATTCCAAGCCGAAAGGCGTCAGCGGCGATTTCCAGGCCCTGACGGTGCTGTATGCCGATGGCCGCATGGCCTATGAAACCCAGTTGAAGATCGGCCGCAAGACGCGTCCGGCGCTGCGCGAGACCGGTTGCTGGAGCGTGGTGGACGGCGTCTACACGATGCAGACCACGCAATCGAACGGCGAGATCGTCGACGCCGCCGATCCGATTTACATCAACCGCTACCGTGTCGAGAAGGTCGAGCAGGCCAAGCTGACGCTGCGCGAGCTCAAGAGCGGCGGCCAGATCGTGACCGCGCGCCGCATGCCGCAGGGCTATCGCCTGCCGTATTGATCCCTGGGGTGGCCGGCGATTCCGCGTTCCGTTGCGCGGACGGAATCCGGGCGCCTGCGTCGCCAAGCGGGCGCGGCTGCGGTAAGGTGCGGACTTCGTCCTCCATTGCGCCGCCGGCCCTCCATGCCCGCCCTGTCATCCGAAGCGCGCGCCATCGCGCTGCTTGCCCTGGCCGCCTTCGTCAGCGCCAGCGCCTTCCGTATCTGTGATCCCATGCTGCCCCAACTGGCGGCCGAATTCGGCGCCAGCACCGGCCAGGCCGCGCGCGCCGTCACCGCCTTCGCGGTGGCCTACGGCGTGCTGCAGATGTTCTTCGGACCGGTCGGCGACCGCTACGGCAAATACCGCGTCGTCAGCGTGGCGACGTTCGCCTGCGCACTGGGCAGCGCCGGCGCTTTCCTGGCCGAGACGCTGGACGTGCTGGTGTTCTGCCGCGCCCTGTCGGGGGCGGCGGGCGCCGGCATCGTGCCGCTGTCGATGGCCTGGATCGGCGACACCGTTCCCTATGAGCGTCGCCAGGCGACGCTGGCGCGCTTTCTGACCGGCACCATCCTGGGCATGGCGGCCGGGCAGTTGGCCGGCGGCCTGTTCGCCGATACCCTCGGTTGGCGCTGGGCCTTCGCGGCGCTGGTGGCCGGCTACCTGGTGGTGGGCACGCTGCTGCATCGGGAGGTGCGGCGCCAGCGCGCGCTGGGACTGGGCGTGGTCGATCCGAACGCGCCGCGCCAGGGCTTCGTGGCACAGGCGCGGCTGGTGCTGGGCACGCCATGGGCGCGCGTGGTGCTGGCCACGGTGTTCATCGAGGGCCTGCTGGTGTTCGGCGCCCTGGCGTTCGCGCCGTCCTACCTGCATGAGCGTTTCGACATCTCGCTGACGGCGGCCGGCGCGCTGGTGGCGGTGTACGCGGTGGGCGGGCTGCTCTATACGGTGGTGGCGGGCCGCATCCTCAAGCGCCTGGGCGAACGCGGCCTGGCGGTGGCGGGCGGGCTGGTGCTGGGCGCGGCCTTCCTGTCGTACCTGCTGGGGCCGGCGTGGTTGTGGAGCCTGCTGGCCAGCGTGCTGGCGGGCTTCGGCTACTACCTGCTGCACGCGACACTGCAGACCAACGCCACCCAGATGGTGCCGTCGGCGCGCGGCACGGCGGTGGCCTGGTTCGCCTCCTGCCTGTTCATGGGCCAGGCGGCGGGCGTGGCGCTCGCCGGCTCGGTGGTGGACGAGGCCGGCGCGGCGGTGCTGTTCGGCGGTTCGGCGGTCCTGCTGCCGCTGCTGGGCGCGTTCTTCTCGCGGGCCTTGAAGGCGCGGCCCAAGGCCGTCTAGGATGCCCGCCGCCGCGCGGCGCCGGGACGGCAACCGGCCCATGAGGCGAAAAAAAGCCCCGAACGGCCAGGCCGGACGGGGCTTTTTCGCGGAGGGAAGTCCGATCAGATGGCGGCCAGGCGCTTGAGCACGGTGTCCTTGCCCAGCAGGGCCAGCACCGCGTCCACCGCGGGCGTCTGGGTCTGGCCGGTGACGGCCACACGCAGCGGGATCGCCAGTTGCGGCATCTTCAGGCCGCGCTCGGCCAGCACGGCCTTGATCAGCGCCGAGATGGCCTCGCGGGTCCAGTCGGCGCCCTGGGCGCGCTGGGCGAAATCGGCCAGCGCCTCGCGCGCGGCGGCGGTCAGGTGCTGCTCGACCAGTTCCGGCGCGGCCGGCTTGAACTCGCCGCAGAACAGCATGGCGCCGTCGGCCAGTTGTTCCAGGGTCTCGGCGCGGTCCTTGAGCAGGCCCATCACGCCCGGCAGGTCGATCTTTTCCGGATAGCCGCCGCGATGGGCGACGCGCGGCGCCACGCGTTCGGCCAGTTCGGCGTTGTCCATCTGCTTGATGTAGTGGGCGTTGACCCAGTTCAGCTTCTTCGGGTCCCACTGCGAGGCCGACTTGGACAGGTGGCGGGTGTCGAACCATTCCACCAGTTGGTCGCGGCTGAAGAGTTCGTCGTCGCCGTGGCTCCAGCCCAGGCGCGCCAGGTAGTTGATCATGGCCTCGGGCAGGTAGCCCTCGTTGTCGTACTCCATGACGTTGACCGCGCCGTGGCGCTTGGACAGCTTTTCGCCGTCCGGGCCGAGGATCATGGGCACGTGGCCGTATTCGGGCAGGGTGGCGCCCAGCGCGCGCAGGATGTTGATCTGGCGCGGGGTGTTGTTGACGTGGTCATCGCCGCGCAGCACGTGGGTGATGCCCATGTCCCAGTCGTCCACCACCACGCAGAAGTTGTAGGTGGGGGTGCCGTCCGGGCGCGCGATGATCAGGTCGTCCAGCTCGGTGTTGTCGAAGCTGATGGGGCCCTTGACCATGTCGTTCCAGGCGGTGGCGCCGTCCTGGGGGTTCTTGAAGCGCACCACCGGCTTGCGGCCTTCGGGCACCGGCGGCAGGGTCTTGCCGGGCTCGGGGCGCCAGGTGCCGTCGTAGCGCGGCTTGTCGCCGCGGGCGCGGGCGGCCTCGCGCATGGCCTCGACTTCCTCGGGCGAGCTGTAGCAGTGGTAGGCGGTGCCGGCGGCCAGCATCTGCGCGACCACTTCACGGTAGCGGTCCATGCGCTGCATCTGGTAGAACGGGCCTTCGTCCGGCTGCATGCCGAGCCAGTCCATGCTGTCCAGGATGGCCTGCACCGCTTCCGGCGTGGAGCGTTCGACGTCCGTGTCTTCGATGCGCAGCACGAAGGTGCCCTTGTGGTGGCGCGCGAAGGCCCAGGAGAACAGCGCGGTGCGGGCGCCGCCCAGGTGCAGGAAGCCGGTGGGCGAAGGCGCGAAGCGGGTGCGGATGGGGGAGGAGGCGTTGGAGGTCATAGGTGGCAATGATAGCGGCTGCGGCGCCACGAAGCGGCGGCGGACCGGGCCTGGATCAAGCGGACGTGGGGGTTGTCTTGTTACGATGAACGCTATTTTAGATTAGTGCCTGTTCCCGCCATGCTGCGACACGCTCTTGCCCCGATGTTCGAACCCGGTTCGCTGGTGATCGTCGCCGATCGGCCGCTGCCGGCGGCGACGTCGCTGCCACCCGCGCTCAAGGCGAAAACCACGGTGGTGGCCTGCGACCCCGGCGCCGCGCCCGACCTGCCGGAGACGCTTCAGGGGCTGGCCGCTGGCGAGCGGCCCGATCTGGCCCTGGTTTGCGTTTCGCCCGCCGTGCTGCCCGAGACCCTGCGCCGGCTGTCCCCGCTGGCCCCACGCTCGGTCATCCTGTTGCCGCACGAGCTGCCCGACCCGTATCCGCGCGGCACGCTGGCGCTGTGCCGCGCCTGGGCCGAGGAAAACCGCTGTGAACTGCTGGGGCCGCGCTCGTTCGGCGCGCAGCGCCCGCATGCCGGCCTGAACCTGAGCCAGCATCCGGTGCTGGCGCGCGCCGGCCGCGTGGCGCTGCTGGCGCAGTCGCGCTCCATCATGGCCGCCGTCATGGACTGGGCCGAGGACGTGCATATCGGTTTTTCCACCGCCGTGTCGCTGGGCGACGAGGCGGTGGTGGGCCTGTCCAAGGTGCTGGACTACCTGGCCAGCGATCCTCGCACCGACAGCATCGTGCTGTACCTGGAAGACGTGGGCCCGGCGCGCGAATTCATGAGCACGCTGCGGGCCGCGGCCAGCGTCAAGCCGGTCATCGTGCTCAAGGCCGGCCGCGCCGACACCGACAGCGCCGACGCCATCTTCGACGCCGCGCTGCGGCGCGCCGGCGCGGTGCGGGTGCGCTACTTCGTGCAACTGTTCTCGGCGGTCAAGGTGCTGGGCTACACGCGCCGCCCCAAGGGCCGGCGCGTGGCGCTGATCTCCAACGGCAGCGGACCGCCCCAATTGGCCATGGACCTGATCGGCCCCGACGCGGCGGTGCTGCGCGCCGAGCTGGCGCCGGCCACGCAGCGCGCGCTGGCGGCGATGCTGGAGCCGGACGCGGCCAGCGCCAATCCCGTCATCACCTACGTGCCGCTGACGCCGGAACGCATCCGCGCCATCCTCGACGTGGTGCTGGATGACGCGGGCGTGGACGGCGTGCTGGTGCTGCTGGCGCCCGACGCGCTGGCCGACATGCCGGCGGTGGCGCGCGAGCTGGCGCAGATCGCGCCCAAGGCCAGAAAGCCCGTGGTCACCTGCTTCATGGGCGACGCCGGCATGCGGCCGTTGCGGCGCATGCTGGACGACGCCGGCACCTCGGCGTTCCGTACGCCCGAGTCCGCCGCCGACGCCTTCGGCGTGCTGGCCACGCATCATTACAACCAGCAGTTGCTGCTGCAGACCCAGCCGCCCGAGCCGGCCACCCACGTGCCCGACCTGGCCGCCGCGCGCGAAATCCTGGCGCGGGTGCGGGCCGATTGCCGGCGCGAGTTGAATACGTCCGAGGTCCGCGCGCTGCTGTCCCTGTTCTACGTGCCGCTGCGCGACATGCCGCTGGACGTGGCGGCGGCCGAGCCCGAATCCCGCCCCATGGCCATCCGGGTGCGGCGCGATCCGCAGTTCGGGCCGGTCATCCGCTTCGGCGCCGGCGGCCCGGACGCGGTGCTGTCGCAATCGGATCGCGGCATCGACCTGCCGCCGCTCAACGGCTTCCTGGCGCGCCAGATGATCGAGCGCAGCCGGCTGTGGCGCCGGGTGCTGGCGCCGCGCGTCGGCCACCTGGCCGCCGAGGCCTTGCAGCAGGCGCTGGTGCTGGTCTCGGAGATGGTGTCGGAGCTGCCGGACATCGAAACGCTCGACATCGATCCGCTGTATGCCGGCGAGACCCATCTGCGCGCGGGAGGCCTGCGCATGACGCTGGCCGAGAAGCCGGGTTGCGAGACGCCGCAGACCGCCGGCTATCCGCACATGGCGATTCACCCGTACCCGGCGCGCCTGGTGCAGGTGCGCCGTTTCGCCGATGGCATCCCGTGGGTGCTGCGGCCCATCCGCCCCGAGGACGGCCAGCCGCTGCAGGATTTCATCCGCGGCCTGTCGGAACGCTCGCGCTACATGCGCTTCGTGTCGATGATGCGCGAGCTGACGCCGCGCATGGTGTCGCGCTACACCCAGGTGGACTACCACCGCGAGCTGGCGCTGGTGGCCGCCACCCAGGTGCCCAACCCGGCCAACCGCGGCCATCCGCACGAAGTGCTGGTGGGGTTTGCGCACTACCTGCGCAACCCCGACGGGCGCGGCGCGGAATACGCGCTGGTGATCGGCGACGACTGGCAGCGGCGCGGCCTGGGCCGCCAGTTGATGACCGCGCTGATCGACGCGGCGCGCGAGCAGGGGCTGGAATACATCGACGGCCTGGTGCTGTCGACCAACCGGCCGATGCTGGCGCTGATGACCAGCCTGGGCTTCACCAACGATCCGGATCCGGAAGACCCGACCATGCGGCGGGTCTGGCTCAACCTGCGCTGAGCGCCGCGGCCGGCGCGGGCCCGCGCCCGGCCGTGGCCATGCCGGCTTCAGGCCGTCTTGCGCGCGGCCTGGGCTGGCCGCAGCCGCGTCGCCACTTCATCCACCGACAGCACGTCGCCGAAGAACAGCAGCCAGCCATGCAGGGCGTTTTCGTGTTCGGCCGGCGTCACCGCGGCCAGCGCGTCGTCCACCATGATGGTGCGGAAGTCGCGCATCATCGCGTCGCGCGCGGTCGATTCGCAACAGACGTTGGTGACCGTGCCGGCGATCAGCAGCGTGTCCACGCCGCGTCCGCGCAGCAGCGGCTCCAGTTCCGACGAGCCTGTGGCCATGGCGCTGTAGAAGCGCTTGGTCACGCGCAAGTCGCTGTCGGCCGGCCGCAGGTCCGGATGCAGCGCGAAACCCGGCGCATCGCGGCGCAGGGTTTCCAGGCGCCGGGCGCTGCGCTCGGGCGTCAGCATCACGCCATGGTGGTGCGACCAGAAGGCGTCGGCGTTGTCGGACGCGGTCTGCACCCAGACCACCGTGCCGCCGGCCGCGCGCACCGCGTCGCACAGGCGGTTGACCGGCGCGATGATGTCGCGCGCCGCGGCGCATTCGCCCTGGTAGCCGGGCAGCGTGAAGTACTGCTGCATGTCGATCACCACCACCGCGGTGCGGGCGCCGGGCAGGCTGTCGTAGGGATGCAGGCAGCCCTGGCGGGCGATGACGCGGTCCTGCACCCATTGCGGAATCTGCATGGCGGTTCCTTATCCGTAGCGCCGCGCCACGGCGGCTTCGATGCGGTACACCACCAGGTACATGACGCTGGAGATCAGCGCCAGCATGGCGATGGCGGTCATGACGATGTTCAGCTTGAAGACCTGGCTGCCGTTCATGATGAGAAAGCCCAGGCCCGAGTCGGCCGACTGGAATTCGCCCACGATGACGCCCACCAGCGCCAGGCCGATGTTCATCTTCACCGCGGCGATCAGGGTCGGCACGCTGCCGGGCAGCACCACCTTGGTCAGCACCTGCCAGCGGCTGGCGCCGAAGGTGCGGGCCAGCTTGACCTTGTTCAGGTCGATGGCGCGAAAGCCCGCATACACCACCATGATGGTCACGAACACCGCGATCGCCACGGCCATGCCGTAGACCGCGTAGTCCGACCCCAGCCACAGGTAGAAGATCGGCACGAAGGCGATCTTGGGCATGGCGTTGGCCACCACCAGGAACGGATCGAGCACCTTGTACAGGAAGTCCGACCACCACAGCGCGGCGGCCACGATGATGCCGATCACCATGCTGAGCGTGAAGCCCACCAGCGTGGCCGACAGCGTGGTGGCGATGTGGTGCGCCAGGTTGCCCTGGCGCCACAGCTCCAGGAAGGTCGGCCACAGCGCGCTCGGATAGCTGGTCAGCAGCGGGTTGAGGATGTGCATGCGCGGCAGGATCTCCCAGGCGCACAGGAACACCACCAGCAGCAGCGCCTGGGCGATGCGGATGTTGCGGCGGCGGGCGCGGTCGCGCCGCAGGTAGTCCAGGTACTTCTGGCTGGGCGCGGGCACGGCGCGCAGCGGCACGGTGTTGGCGATCGGGGCGTTCACGGCTCAACCCTCCACATGGACGTCCAGCTCGTCCCAGAGCTGCTTGAAGTAGGCATTGAATTCCGGCCGGGAACGGGCCTGGAACGGCGTCGGCCGCGCGCCGTCGCCATAATGGATGCGGTACTGGCTCTTGAGCCGTCCGGGCCGGCGCGACAGCACGATGACGCGGTCGGTCATGGCGATGGCCTCGCCGATGTCGTGGGTCACCAGCACCACCGTCTTGCCTTCGCGCCGCAGGATGTCGACGACCTCGTCGGAGATCGCCAGCCGGGTCTGCGAATCGAGCGCCGAGAACGGTTCATCCAGCAGGATCACGTCGGGCTCGGTCACCAGCGTGCGCGCCAGCGCCGCGCGCTGGCGCATGCCGCCCGACAACTGGCGCGGCGTATGCGACAGGAACGCGCCCAGCCCGCACTTTTCCAGCAGGTGCACGGCCCGGGCTTCGCTGCGCGCATCGCGCCGGCCCTGGATCTCGGCGCCCAGCATGACGTTGTCGAGAATGGTGCGCCACTCGAAAAGATAGTCCTGCTGCAGCATGTAGCCGATGCGCGGATTGGGTTCGGTGACCGCCTGGCCGTCGATCATCACGGTGCCCGAGGTCGGCGCGTGCAGGCCGGCGATCAGCGACAGCAGCGTGCTCTTGCCACAGCCGCTCTGGCCGATCAGGCTGACGAATTCGCCCGGCGCCAGCGCGAACGACACCTGCGACAGCGCTTCGGTCTCGCCCTCCGGCGTGAAATAGCTCAGGCAGACATCGCGCAGTTCGATCTTGGCGGTGGCCGGGTCCGGCTTGAGATTGTGGACGACGGCGCTCATCACGGCACCTTCCTGGCGAAGTCCGCCACCACCACGTCTTCATATTTGACGCGGGCGCCTTCCTTCATCACCGCGCTGGCGATCAGCATGTCCTGCAACCGGCTCATGGCCTCGGCCGTCACCAGCGGCGTGGTCTTCCAGATCTGGTACTGCTTGTAGCGCTCGATCGCGTCGGTCACCGCGGCCGCGTCCATGCCGGGGAAGTAGGTCATGATCTGCGGCGCCAGCGTGGCCGCCGGCGTGTCCTTGACGTATTTCTCGGCGCGCGCCACCACGTTGGTCCAGGCCTGTATCACCTTGGGGTTGTCGCGGATGTACTTGTCGGTGGCGGTGAAGACCGTGTAGTCCACCTGGCCGACCTCATGGCCGACCGAGGCCACGATGTAGCCCTTGCCGTTGCGCACCAGTTCGCCGGCCTCGGGCTCCAGGAAGATGCCGTATTCGCCCTGGCCCGCCATCCAGGCGCCGGCGCGCGCCGGGATGCCGATGTTGTTGAGCAGCTTGACGTCTTTCTGCGGGTCGAGGCCGTGCTTGCGCAGCGCGGTCTCCAGGAACACGATGGGGTTCGACCCGGGCCGGAAGCCGATCACCTCCTTGCCCTTTAGCATGCTCCAGTCGAATTTCTCGACCGGCTTGCGCGCCAGCAGGAAGAAGCCGTCGGTGGCGGTCAGGCCGGCGAAGATCTTCGGCTTGACCGGCGATTCGCTGTTCTGCACGTAGATCGAGGCTTCGGGGCCGATCAGCACGATGTCGGCGCTGCCCGAGAGCAGGGCGGTCATGCCCTTGTCGGTGCCCTGCGAGGTCTTCATGGACACGTCCAGCCCGGCGTCCTTGAAATAGCCCTGCGACAGGGCGACGTACTTGGGCACGTAGAGGATGGAGCGGACCACCTCTTCGTAGCGTACCTTTACCGGGGGATTGAGGGCTTCGCCGTGGCTGGCGAAAGGGGCGAGGACGGCGGCAAGCAGCGCCGCCGCCAGGCGAGGCAATGGCAAGGGCTTCACGGGACTTTCTCCTGCGTCTATATGCCTCGCCGAAACCCGGCGCGGCACGGCCAATGGGATGGATCGACTGCAACAACAGGGAAGCCCGAGGCGATTGCGATCGGGCCAATACGGCTTGGATTGAATACTATATTCAACAATCGCGAGCGACAAGCGTTTTGGTATTGGCGTTTTTCTCTATGGACGAGCGAAGTCGCGCCCCGGAAAATTCGAGGCTGGAATACCACTTGGTATACAAAGCAGGGAATCCCCGTGCGAACGGCCCGGCGAATCCGGGCCCCGGGGGAAGGCGGCGCCGCGCGCCGCCCGCGTTACACCAGCACCTGGTTCAGAAAGCGCGAGATGTCCGCCACTTCCTCGGCGCAGACCGAGTGCGGCATGGGGTAGGTGTGCCAGCGCACGTCGTAGCCCAGGCGTTCCAGCTCGGCCCGCGAGGCCTCCGCGCGCGGCAGCGATACCACCGGGTCATACAGGCCGTGGGCCAGGAAGATCGGGGTGCGCTGGTTGGCCGGGGCGCGCTCGGCCTCGGCGCTGTCCAGCAGCGGCAGATAGCCCGACAGGCCCATCATGCCGGCCAGCTTGTCCTGCAGCCGCAGGCCCGTGTGCAGCGTCATGGCGCAGCCCTGCGAGAAGCCCGCCAGCACGATGTTCGAGGTCGGGATGCCGCGCGCGTTCTCGCGCGCGATCAGCTTGTGGATCGCGGCTTCCGAGGCGCGGATGCCCTTGGCGTCTTCCACCCGCACCAGGTCCATCACCAGGATGTCGTACCAGGAGCGCATCGCCATGCCATTGTTGATGGTGACGCGTTGCACCGGCGCATTGGGGAAGACGAAGCGCACGCCCAGGCCGGCCGGCAGGTCCAGCTCCGGCACGATGGGCGCGAAGTCGTTGCCGTCGGCGCCCAGGCCGTGCAGCCAGATCACGGCGTGCGTGGGATTGGAGGCGGTTTCGATCTCGATGCAATCGAGCAGGTCGGTGGGGGCGTTCATGGACGGCGGGCGCAATCAGTGGGTGAGGGTCTTGAGGGCCTGGAACAGGGCGCGATAGTGCTTCTTCTGCGGTTCCTGGCCTTGCAGCAGCACGGCGTTGGCTGCCTTCTCCTTGCGGGCGGCGCGGATCACCGCGCGTAGCTGCTGCACATCCGCCTGCGGATTGTCGTTCAGCAGCTTGGTCAGGGCGTCGTCGTCGTCGAGCAGCCGGTCGCGCAGGGTTTCCAGGCGGTGCATGGCCGCGGTTTCCTCGCGCGAGCCGTTTTCCCAGACATCGAGCTGGGCGCGGATCTCGTCGGCGGGGGCGTCGCGCATCAGCTTGCCCACGAAGTGGGTCTGGCGGCGCCGGCCTTCGCGGCTGGTGGTGCGCTGCGCCTCGCGGATCGCTTCGTAGAGGCGTTCGGCCAGGGGCAACTGCTTGAGGCGTTCGGGGGACAGTTCGATCAGTTGCTTGCCCAGGTCCAGCAGCGCGTGCATTTCACGCTTGACCTGGGACTTGCTGGGACGATCGTAGCCGTTCTCGTCGTAGCCGTCGGAGGATTCTTCTTCGATGTGGGAATTCATGGAAAACTGCGCAATGACAGACTTGGCTATGATAACCGTCTCTGCAAATTGGACAGCAATGGTCAAATCCTCCTCCTCCTTGCCGCTGGCGGCCAATCACGCCCGTTTTTCCGAACTCGTCGAGCAAACCCTGGCCTACGCGCGACAGATCGGCGCCTCGGATGCCGCGGCCGAAGTCTCCGAAAGCCTGGGCCTGTCGGTGTCGGTGCGCAAGAACGACATCGAGACCGTCGAACAGACCCGTGACCGCTCGCTCGACCTGACGGTCTACGCCGGCCAGAGCCGCGGCTCCGCCTCGACCTCCGACTTTTCCGAAGCCGCGCTGCGCCAGACGGTCGAAGCCGCCTGGCACATCGCCCGCCACACCGCCGCCGATCCGGCCGCCGGCCTGCCCGACGCCGACCAGTTGGCCACCGAATTCCCCGACCTCGACCTGCATCGCGCCTGGACGGTCTCCACCGAGGAAGCCGCCGAACTGGCCCTGCGCGCCGAGCGCGCCGCGCGCGAGGTCGATGCCCGCATCACCAATACCGACGGCGCCACGGTCGGCACTTACGAAGGCCAGTTCGTCATGGGCAACACCCGTGGCTTCCTGGGCGGCTATCCGTATTCGCGCCACAGCCTGTCGGTGGCGCCCATCGCCGGGCGCGGCAACGGCATGCAGCGCGACTACTGGTACACCTCCGAGCGCGACCCCGCCAAGCTGGCCACGCCCGAGGCCGTCGGCCGCTATGCCGCCGAGCGCACGCTGTCGCGCCTGTCGGCGCGCCGCATCCGCACCGGCAAGTTCCCGGTCCTGTTCGAGGCGCCGCTGGCGCTCGGCCTGGTCGGCGCCCTGACACAGGCCGCCAATGGCGGCGCGCTGTACCGCAAGGCCAGCTTCCTGCTCGACGCCCTGGGCAAGCCGATCTTCCCGGAACACATCAACCTGACCGAAGACCCGCACATCCGCGGCGCCATGGGCAGCTCGCCGTTTGACGACGAAGGCGTGCGCACCCGCAAGCGCAACGTGGTGTCGGCCGGCGTGCTGGAAGGCTACTTCCTGTCCTCCTACACCGCGCGCAAGCTCGGCATGCAGACCACCGGCAACGCGGGCGGTTCGCACAACCTGGTATTCAGTTCCACGCTGACGCGCCGGGGCGACGACTTCGAAGCCATGCTCAAGAAGATGGGCACGGGCTTCCTGGTCACTGAGCTGATCGGCCAGGGCGTGAACTACGTGACCGGCGACTACTCGCGCGGCGCATTCGGCTATTGGGTAGAGAACGGCCAGATCCAGCACGCGGTGCAGGAAGTCACCATCGCCGGCAACCTGTCGGACATGTTCCGTCAGATCGTCGCGGTGGGCGCGGACACCATCTCGCGCGGCACCAAGACCACCGGCTCGATCCTGATCGAGCAGATGGCGATCGCGGGCACCTGATCCCGGGTGCGAGCGCGGCCAGCGCCCGCCTGCGCGGGGCCTGGCCGGGCCACTCTTTGCAATCCTTGACCGCTCGGGAATTCCTCTAGCCGTCAGCGGCGATGGCACCGTGTAATATCCGGCGGGTATTGCTCAAACTGGTATCGCTGTAGAGGAGCAAAGAGATGCAACGACGTTCATTCTTGAAGCAGGCCGGCCTGGGCGCCGTGGCGGCGGGGGCGGCGGTCAGCGCTCCCGCCCTGGCGCAGGATTCCCCCTCGATCAGTTGGCGCCTGGCGTCGGGCTTCCCGGCCGCGCTGGACCTGCGCTTCGGCGCCGGCGAGATTTTCCGCAAGTTCGTCTCCGAGGCCACCGGCGGCAAGTTCAGCATCAAGCAACTGGCCGACGGCGAGATCGCGCCCGCGGTGGAGCTGATGGACGCGGTCGGCGCCGCCAAGGTCGAGTGCGCTCACGTCTCTTCGGGCATCTATTTCGCCAAAAACCCCGCCTTCTGCTTCGATTCGGCGGTGCCGTTCGGGCTCGACGCGGGCCAGATGAATGCCTGGATGCTCGAAGGCGACGGCTTGCGCCTGACGCGCGAACTGTTCAAGCCGCAGAAGATCCTCAACTTCCCCCTCGGCAACACCGGTTCGCAGATGGGCCTGTGGTCCAACCGCGAGATCAAGCGCGCCACCGACCTGAAAGACCTGACCATGCGCGTCGATGGCCTGGCGGCGCAGGTGCTGGCGCACCTGGGCGTGGTGCCGCAGCAGGCCGGAGCGGCCGCGCAGGCCGGCGACGGGAAGGGCGCCGAAGCCGCCAAACCCGCGGAGGGGGCCAAACCTGCGGAGGAGGCCAAGCCCGCCGAAGGGACCAAGCCCACCGAAGGGACCAAGCCTGCCGAAGGGACGAAGCCCGCCGATGGCGCCAAGCCGACCGATGGCGCCAAGCCCGCCGAGGCCGCCGCCAAGACGGGACCGGACGCCGTGGCCGGGGCCGGCGCCTACGACGATGGCAAGCTGGGCCTGAACAAGGCTGCCAGGTTCTACTACGGCCCCAGTTGGTGGGCCGCCAGCGAGCAGTTGTCTCTCTATATCAATGAAGAGGCCTGGGCCAAGCTGCCCAAGCACTACCAGGCGGTGGTCGAAGCCGCCGCCCTGGCCGCGCATGCGCGCACCACGGCGGCCTATGCCGCCCGCAATCCCGCCGCGCTGGCCCAACTGGTCGCGGCCGGCGCGCAGGTGCGCGCCTTGCCGCGCTCGGTCATGGACGCCGCGTTCGAGGCGTCCCTGCAGGTCTACAAGGACTTGAGCGAAAAAGACCCGAAGTTCAAGGCGATCCATGACAACTACATGGGTTTTCGCGATAGCGCGATGCCCTGGTTCCGCCTGACCCGCAGCGCCTACGACCAATACCTGGGCGTGGCGCTGTCGGCCCGCAGTTGATGGCAGGTCCGTGTGCCGAATGGCATTCGGTAGGAGGTGGGGTTTTCGCTGATAACCCCGTGTTTTTTACAAAAAAATGGGCGGTTTTACGCCTTTTGTTGAACGGCATTCGAGTTTCGGCCTGATACAAAGGAGTAATATCCCGGGTCTTGACGCGCAAACGTGACGCCTTCAGGCGCCATTGGACGTCAATCCGGCGGGAACATCCCGGCCTGGATAACCAACATTCCGAGACAGACTTTAAGGTGGTATCAACCATGCAATCCAAGACCAAGAAGCTGCTGGCCGCGCTGATCGCCGCCGGCATCGTCCCGGCTGCCCATGCGGCCGACCTCAAGCTGGGCGTGGCTGAAGCCCTGTCCGGCGGCGCCGCCCAGTACGGCGCGTCGATCCGCAACGGCTTCCAGCTCGCGGCCGACGAGATCAACGCCGCGGGCGGGATCAATGGCAACAAGATCGTGCTGGTGGTCGAGGACGAGCAGGGCAAGAAAGAAGAAGCCATCAACGTCTTCAAGAAGCTGATCTTCAAGGACAACGTCCTGATGGTGTTCGGCCCGACGCTGTCGAACTCGGCCCAGGCCGCCGACCCGATCGCCCAGGCCGCCAAGACGGTCGCCTTCGGCACCTCCAACACCGCCGACGGCATCACTTCCATCGGCAACTACGTGTTCCGCAACTCGGTCACCGAAGCCGACGTGCTGCCCGCCACCATCTCCACCGTCAAGGCCAAGACCGGCCTGAAGAACGTGGCCGTGCTGTACGGCAACGACGACGTCTTCACCAAGAGCGGCTACGACAACTTCAAGAAGGCCCTGGAAGACCAGAAGATCCCGGTCACCACGACCGAAACGTTCGCCAAGGGCGACGTCGACTTCAAGGCCCAACTGACCAAAATCAAGGGCACCAACCCCGACGCCATCGTGCTGTCGGCGCTGCTGGCCGAAGGCGCCCCGATCATGGTGCAGGCCCGCCAACTGGGCATCAACGTGCCCGTCATCGGCGGCAACGGCATGAACTCGGTCAAGATCTTCGACCTGGCCCCCGGCGGCGCGTCGAACAACCTGTGGATCGGCAGCCCGTGGTCGATCGAGAACAAGGCCCCCGAGAACGTCAAGTTCATCGACGCCTACAAGGCCAAGTTCAACGGCGCGCCCGACCAGTTCGCCGCGCAGTCGTACGACGCCATGTACATCGTCGCCCAGGCCCTGAAGAACACCAAGATCACCGGCGAACTGGCCAAGGACCGCGCCGCCCTGCGTGACGCGCTGCCCTCGGTGCAATGGACCGGCGCCACCGGCGCCTTCAAGTTCCGCCAGGCCACCGACCGCGCCGGCAAGCCCGCCGGCTACGACGCCGACCAGGCGCCGATCGTCAGCGTGACCAAGGACGGCAAGTACGTCATCGAGAAGTAAGCAATCCGCATCCCCGCGCGGGGGGATGCGCCTTGCGGACCGCGGCTGGCCGCGGTCCGCAAGGCGCTTTTTATCGTAGGACTCCCCAGGAATAGAACGGCTCTCTCAGGGCGGCAGGTCCACGCAATGCGCGGCGTGGAAGGCCTTACACAGGCCTGCCCCGGGTCCCGAAGCCGAGCCTGGCGAGCGGCAAGTCCACGCAGGGGGCGCGGCGTGGGGGCTCTTTTTTGATTTGGAATATGTCCCATCATGTTGGAACAACAATTCGTTAACGCCTTGTCGCTGGGCTGTGTGTACGCACTGTTCGCGCTGGGCTTCACGCTGGTATTCGGCGTGCTCGGGGTGATCAACCTCGCGCATGGCGCCGTCTTCATGGTGGGGGCCTACGCGGCGCTCTCCGTGGTGCAGCATTTCGGCCTGCCCCTGTGGGCGGCGCTGATGGTGGCATTTTTCGTCGCCGGCTTCACCGGGGTCATCATCGACTACCTGGTGCTCAAGCCGCTGCGCAAGCGTAATGCTCCCCACCTGATCCCCATGATCGCCACGATCGGCGTGGGCATCATCCTGAACAATGGCGCGCAAGGCATCTTCGGCGCCAGCAACCTGCGCTTCCCGCACGGCACCGTGCCCGAGGAAGTCATCGAGATCGCCGGCCTGCACCTGACCGTGATCGAACTTGGCATCATCTTCCTGTCGTTCGCGCTGATGGCCCTGCTGATGTTCGTGATGCGTCGCACGCAGTTCGGCCGCGCCCTGCGCGCCATTGCCGAATCGCCCAAGGCCGCCTGGCTGCTGGGCATCAACGTCGAAAAGCTCTTCATCACCACCTCGTTCGCCGCCGCCGCTTTGGGCGGTGTCGCGGGCGTGCTGATCGGCCTGTACTCGAACGCGCTGTTCCCGCTGATGGGCCAGCCGATGCTGCACAAGGGCATCGCGGTCATCATCCTGGGCGGCATGGGCGACATTCGTGGCGCCATGCTGGGCGGGCTGTTCCTGGGCTTCGCGGAAGTGCTGTCGGTGGCCTACATCGGCTCCACCATGCGCGACGCGGTGGCATTCGGCCTGCTGTTCCTGATCCTGCTGGTGCGCCCGCAAGGTCTGTTCGGCAAAGTGGTTCAACGCAAGGCTTGAGTATGAGCGGATTCGAAAACTTCTGGGCCATCTATGGCAACCTGGTGCTGACGCTCGGCACCAACGCCCTGCTGGCCCTCTCCATCTGGCTGACGCTTGCCTGCGGCATGCTGGCCATGGCCAATGCGGCCTTCATGGGCATCGGCGCCTACGCGGCGGCGTTGCTCACCATGAACTACGACGTCTCGTTCCCGGTCGCGCTGGCCGGCGGCATGGCGGCGCCGGCCCTGGTGGCGGCGTTGATCGGCTTGCCGACCTTGCGGCTGTCAGGGGTCTACCTCGCCATGGCCACGCTGGGCTTTGGCGAAGTGGTGCGGGTGACGGTGCTGAACACCGAGTCGATCACAGGCGGCGCGCTGGGCCTGAACGGCATTCCGCAACTGACGCAGTGGTGGCACGTCATCCTGGCGGTCGTCATCGTGCTGTTCGTGCTGTGGCGCGTGCGCGCCTCCAAGATCGGACGCGCCTTCGAGGCCATCCGCGGCGACGAGACCGCGGCCGGCCTGATGGGCATCGACGTGCGCGCCAACAAGATGCTGGCCTTCGTGGCGGGCGCCATGATCGCCGGCCTGGCCGGCGCGCTCAATGCGCACCTGACCTTCTTCATCGGCCCCAACGAATACGGCTTCGACCGTGGCGTGGAAATCCTGACGATGGCCATCCTGGGCGGTATCGGCGGCCTGGCCGGCCCCGTGCTGGGCAGCTTCATCATCACCGTGCTGCCGGAGTTGCTGCGCGGCTTCGCGGATTTCCGCCTGGTCATCAACGGAGTGATCCTGGTGGTGATTGTGCTGTTCCTGCCGCAAGGCATCTGGGATCCGGCGCGCTTCAAGCGCTGGATGCGTCAAGGAGGCAAGCGCCATGCTTGAGCTGACCTCCGTTTCCAAGAGCTTCGGCGGCCTGCACGTGCTGCATGACGTCAGCCTGTCGGTGCCCGAAGGCGCGATCTTCGGCCTGATCGGCCCCAACGGCGCCGGCAAGACCACGGTGTTCAACCTGATCACCGGGCTGCTGCCGCCCAGCGGCGGCGGCATCGCCTTCAATGGCGAGAGCCTGCTGCGTCGCAAGCCGCACGCCATCACCCGCATGGGTATCGCCCGCACCTTCCAGAACATCCGTCTCTTCAAGGAGATGACGCTGCTGGAAAACGTGGTGGTGGGCGCCTACCGCCACATGAACTACGGCTTTCCCAGTCTCTTGCTGGGCCTGCCGGGCTACCGCGAGCACGAAAAGCGCGCCCGCGAGCGCGCCCACGAGCTGCTGACGTGGATGCGCCTGGACCACAAGGCCAACGACCTGGCCGACAACCTGTCGTACGGCGAGCAGCGCCGCCTGGAGCTGGCGCGCGCGCTGGCCACCGAGCCCAAGCTGCTGCTGCTGGACGAGCCGGTCGCCGGCATGAACACCGGCGAGCGCGCCGAGCTGATGCGCGAGATCCTGGCGATCCGCGACCGCGGCTACACCATCCTCATGATCGAGCACGACATGCGCTTCGTGATGGGGCTGTGCGAACGCATCGCGGTGCTGAACTTCGGCAAGATCATCGCTTGCGGCGGGCCTGAAGAGATCCGCAACAACGAGCAGGTCATCGAGGCCTACCTGGGCCGCGAGGACGACGACGATACCGACAACGCGGAGGCCGCACAATGAGCAGCGCAATGCTGGAAGTCCGCGGACTCGAGGTCAACTACGGCCACATCGAAGCCGTCCGCGGCATCGACCTGGACCTGGAAGCCAAGGAAATCACCGCCCTGGTCGGCGCCAACGGCGCCGGCAAGTCGACCACGCTGCTGGCGCTGTCGGGCCTGCTGCCCAAGGCGCGCGGCAAGATCCTGTTCGAAGGCGAGGACGTCACCAACCTGGCGCCGCACCAACTGGTGGCGCGCGGCATCGTCCAGGTGCCGGAAGGCCGGGCCATCCTCACCACCATGACCGTGCTGGAGAACCTCGAGCTGGGCGCCTACCGCCGCGGCCTGAAGAACATCGACTCGGACCTGGAATACGTCTTCAACCTGTTCCCGCGCCTGAAAGAGCGAATCACCGGCATCGCCGGCAACCTCTCCGGCGGCGAACAGCAGATGCTGGCGATCGGCCGCGCCCTGATGGCCAAGCCGCGCTTGCTGCTGCTGGACGAGCCGTCGATGGGCCTGGCGCCGATCGTGGTGCAGGAAATCTTCCGCTCGCTGCGGGCCATCAACGCCGACGGCCTGACCCTGTTCCTGGTCGAGCAGAACGTGCGCCAGGCGCTCAAGATCGCCCAGCACGGCTATGTGCTGGAGAACGGCGCCATGGCGCTGTCGGGCACCGGCCGCGGCCTGCTCGGCCATCCGCGGGTGCTGGAAGCCTACCTGGGCGCCTGATCCGCGCGGCGCGGACGGGAGCAGGAGCGCGCGGGCAGGGTCACTGGCAGCGCGCAATTGCGTCCCTTTTAAAAATGCGACAGTCGTTCCCCCGGGAACGGCTGTTCATTCGCCTGGATCCGGCCACGGCTGCCCATTTTTTGAGCATCCGTGGTAGAATTTCAGGCTTTCCCTCATTTTGACCATTGCACGGGCGGGTAATAACGCTTAGGCGGGACGTCGATAGGGACACGGATGGGCTAAAACTCGATGGGCTAAAACCCGATGGGCTAAAACCCGATGGGCTAAAACCCGATCGGCTGAAATCTGGCACTGAAACCCAGTTGCTGGAAAGATGCCGGCTCCATTGTCTAGTTGAGGGAAAAAGCCTGGCTGGATCGTCCAGTCAGAGACCATTTTTCATATCTAGGAACCATCATGAAGACCTTTGTGGCCAAGCCGCATGAAGTCCAACGTGACTGGTTTGTGATCGACGCCAAGGGCAAAGTCCTCGGTCGTGTGGCCAGCGAAGTCGCACGTCGTCTGCGTGGCAAGCACAAACCTGAATTCACGCCGCACGTTGATACCGGCGATTACATCGTCATCATCAACGCTTCCGATATCGTCGTTACCGGTACCAAGGCGAAGGACAAGAAGTACTTCCGCCACACCACGTACCCGGGCGGTATCCGCGAAACGAACTTCGAGAAGATGCAAGAGCGTTTTCCCGGTCGCGCCATTCAGAAGGCCGTCAAGGGCATGCTGCCCAAGGGTCCTCTGGGCTACGCCATGATCAAGAAGCTGAAGGTCTATGCCGGTGCCGAGCACCCGCACACCGCCCAGCAGCCCAAGACGCTGGATATCTAAGGAAACGCCATGATCGGTAACTGGAACTACGGAACCGGCCGTCGCAAAACTTCGGTGGCTCGCGTTTTCATCAAGAAGGGCACCGGCAAGATCGTCGTCAACGGCAAGCCCGTCGACGAGTTCTTCGCCCGTGAAACCGGCCGCATGGTCGTGCGCCAGCCGCTGGAACTGACCGGCCACCTGGAATCGTTCGACATCAAGGTCAACGTGCACGGCGGCGGTGAAACCGGCCAGGCCGGCGCAGTCCGTCACGGCATCACGCGTGCCCTGATCGACTACGACGCGACCCTGAAGCCCGCGCTGTCGCAAGCTGGTTTCGTGACCCGCGATGCCCGCGAAGTCGAACGCAAGAAGGTCGGCTTCCGCAAGGCGCGCCGTCGCAAGCAGTTCAGCAAGCGTTAATCGCTGCGAAAAAAGCCCGCCTCGTGCGGGCTTTTTTTTACATCTGACCCGTCCTGAATTTGGTTGACACCTTTTTGAGAGAAAAAAGGAGAGTCAATTGGAATCAAGGATCAAGCGAACCCAGCGGGATTACAGCCTGGCTTTTAAACTGTCGGTGGTCGAGCAGGTGGAAAAAGGCGAGCTGACGTACAAAGAGGCGCAGCGTCGCTACGGGATCCAAGGCCGGTCGACGGTGCTGGTGTGGCTGCGCAAGCATGGTCGCCCGGGCTGGAGTGGCTGGAGCTTGCCGACGGTCAGAGGAGTGGATATGGATCGTCAGGGCAAGGGACTCACGCCCGAGCAGCGGATCAAGGAGCTGGAGGTTCAGCTCAAGGAGGCGCGCGAGAAGGCGCAGTTGTTCGAGGCCGTGGTCAACGTGCTGGAGAAAGACTACGGGGTGCGCGTCGTAAAAAAGCCTTCGGGCAAGTCCTCACGCAAAAGCTCGTCCAAGGGTTGAGCGTGGCAAGGGCTTGCCGCTACATGGGGCACAGCCGCCAGGCCTATTACAAGGGCAGGCACAGGGAGCGAGAGCGCCAGCAGCAGGCTTGCCAGGTGGTGTCGATGGTGACGGCGTTGCGGGTCCGGCAACCGAAGTTGGGTACGCGTAAGCTACATCACGTGCTGCGCCAGCCGCTGCGCGAGGCGGGGATCAAGGCCGGGCGCGATGCGCTGTTCGACATCCTGCGCAGCGCCCGGATGCTGGTCAGACCGCGCCGGGCGTATCACAAGACCACGGACAGCCATCACCGCTTCCGGCGCCACCCGAACCTGCTCAAGGCGGGTCAAGGCCAGGTGGTGGCGACCGGCCCCGAGCAGGTCTGGGTGGCGGACATCACCTACCTGCCGACCGACCAGCGGTGCACCTACTTGAGCCTGGTGACCGATGCCTACTCGCGCAAGATCGTGGGCTACCACGTGGCCGAGAATCTGCAGACCGAAGGGGTGCGCCGCGCGCTGGAGATGGCGTTGCGCTCGCGGCGCTCGAGTCAGCCGTTGGTGCACCACTCGGATCGAGGCATCCAGTACTGCTCGACGTACTACCAGCGCCTGCACGCCCGCCATGGCATCCGTTGCTCGATGACCGACGGCTACGACTGCTACCAGAATGCCTTGGCCGAGCGGGTCAACGGCATCCTGAAGGGAGAGCTGTTGCTCCAAAGACCCGCTGATCTGGCCCAAGCCAGGCTCATGGTCAGGCAGTCTGTCCAGATCTACAACACCGAGCGCCCACATCTGTCCCTACAATGCAAAACACCCGATGAAGTTCATCGGGTGCTCAGTCCGTAATCGCTACGGATACCGTCCCGTAGGTGTCAACCTAGGGCAGGACGGGTCATCCCGGGGCCCAGGCCCCGCCCAGGCCCGCGGAACTCCGCGGGCTTCGTCCGGTCGGACATCGGTCGCCGCGCGGTTTCCGGCGTGGCGGCAAGGCCGGTTGTCCGAGCGATACAATCGAGCCTCGTTCTACGAAGAGCACACATCATGGCCCAAGCATCGAACTCCCGTATCAAGGTTGGTATCGTCGGCGGCACCGGTTACACCGGCGTCGAACTGCTGCGCTTGCTGTCGCAGCATCCCCATGTGGAATTGACCGCCATCACGTCCCGCAAGGAAGACGGGCTGCCGGTGGCCGACATGTACCCGAACCTGCGCGGCCGCGTGCAGATCGCCTTCTCCGCGCCGGAAAAGGCCACGCTGACCGACTGCGACGTGGTGTTCTTCGCCACGCCCCACGGCGTGGCCATGGCCCAGGCCCAGGAACTGATCGCCGCCGGCACCAAGGTCATCGACCTGGCCGCCGACTTCCGCCTGCAGGACGTGCCCACCTTCGAACGCTGGTACAAGATTCCCCATACCTGCCCGGACATCCTGGCTGAATCCCAGTACGGCCTGGTCGAGCTGAACCGCGAAGCCATCTCCAAGGCGCGCGTCATCGGCAACCCGGGTTGCTACCCGACCACCGTGCTGCTGGGCCTGGCGCCGCTGCTCGAAGGCGGCAAGCAACTGGTCGATGCGCAGACCCTGATCGCCGACTGCAAGTCGGGTGTGTCCGGCGCCGGCCGCAAGGCCGAAGTCGGCTCGCTGTTTTCCGAGGCATCCGACAACTTCAAGGCCTACGGCGTGGCCGGCCACCGCCACCATCCCGAAATCGTCGCCCAGCTCGAGAAGATCGCCGGCGGCAAGGTCGGCCTGACCTTCGTGCCGCACCTGGTGCCGATGATCCGTGGCATGTACTCGACCATCTACGCCCGCATCAAGCCCGAGGCGCGCGACACGGACTTCCAGGCCCTGTTCGAGCAGCGCTACGCCGACGAGCCGTTCGTCGACGTCATGCCGGCCGGCAGCCTGCCCGAGACGCGCTCGGTGCGCGCTTCCAACAACCTGCGCATCGCGCTGTCGCGTCCGGGTGGCGGCGACCAGCTCATCATCATGGTGGTGCAGGACAACCTGGTGAAGGGCGCGGCCGGCCAGGCCGTGCAGAACATGAACCTGATGTTCGGCTTGCCCGAGACCGTCGGTCTGGACCAGGTCGCGATCCTGCCCTGATGCGCCGCCGGGCCGGCGGCAAGTCCGCCGGCCCGCTTTCCATGTCCAACGACTCCCGCGACACGCCTCGAATCCCCCGCCTCGGCCTGCGGCTGGCTGCCGGCGTGCTGGCCGGTGTCGTGGCGGGCGGGGCGGCGGGCTATTACTACGCGCGCGGCGTCTATCAGCCGGTGGATGCCGTGGTGCTCAGCGCCGCCCAGGTCGAGACGCGCGACGAAGCCATGCGCCAGCAGTCGGTGCAGTTGCGCTACCTCCGCGGCCAGCTCGATACCGCGGATGGCGAACTGGTGATCGAGCGCTCGGCGCGCCAGGAGCTGGAGACGCAGTTGCACGCGGCCCAGGCCGAGGTCGGCCGGGTGCGCGACCAACTGGCGTTCTATGAGCAACTGCTGCCGCCGGGTCCGGAGGGCACCGTGGATATCCGTGGCGCCCAGATCGACCGCGAAGGCGGCGGCCTGCGCTACAAGGTGCTGCTGATGCGCAGCGGCCGCAACGGCGGCGCCCAGTTCACCGGTACGCTGCGGTTCCAGGCCACCGGCACGCTCAAGGGCGAAATCGTCACCGTCGATCTGGCACCGATGCAGGTCAAGGCCGAGAGCGGCCCGGTGCCGGTCAGCGGCGAAACCACCACGGCGGCGTCGCTGGCGTTGCAGTTCGACCAGTACCAGCGCAGCCAGGGCGTCCTTGCCGTGCCCGAGGGATTTGTCCCCGAAAGCGTCACCATCAGCATCCTGGAGGGCGATGTGGTCCGTGCCTCCCGCAGCGTCAAGCTCGAACTTTGAGTCCGGCGGCGCCTGCGCTATAGTGACTACATGCGAGCGGCGCAGCCGCTCATCGGAATACGGCCCCAGCGGCCAGGAGTGAATCATGAATGCAGTGACCGAAACCGTCGACCTGCAGGCCGCCCCGCCTGCTCCCCTGGTGTTCACCGACTCGGCGGCCGCCAAGGTCAAGGACCTGCTGGCCGAGGAAGGCAACCCCGAGCTGAAGCTGCGCGTGTTCGTGCAGGGCGGCGGCTGTTCGGGTTTCCAGTACGGTTTCACCTTCGATGAAGTCGTCAACGAAGACGACACCGTGCTCGACAAGGCCGGCGTGCAACTGTTGGTCGACCCCATGAGCTTCCAGTACCTGGTCGGCGCCGAGATCGACTACAAGGAAGACCTGGAAGGCGCCCAGTTCGTCATCCGCAATCCCAACGCCAGCACCACCTGCGGCTGCGGTTCGTCGTTCTCGGTGTAAGCCTCGCGTCTTCGCGCCGGGATGACGGCGCGAACCGGGCGTCCGGCCGACAAAAAAAAGCCCTCCGGTTTTCCGAAGGGCTTTTTGCTGGGCGCGGGCCGCGTGTCAGGCGGGATATAGCGCGCCCAGGATACGCGGGCCGCGGGCGCCGGTGACACTGGGCAGACCGGCCGGCTGGCGCGCCAGGAAGGCCTGCGCCAGCCAGGCGAAGGCCAGCGCCTCGACCTGCTGCGCCGGGACGCCCAGTGCGTCGGTGGCATGCACCGGGCGCTGCAGGCAGTACGCCAATTCGCGCATCAGCCCCGGGTTGCAGGCGCCGCCGCCGCATACATAGAGTTCGCGCACGTCCGCGCCGGCGGCGTCGATGGCGTTGGCGACGGTGCGCGCCGTGAGACGCTGCAATGTCGCCTGCACATCCTGCGGCGCCGGCTTGGGACCGTCATAGGCCGCCAGCCGATCGTCCAGCCAGCGCATGTTGAAGAGGTCGCGGCCGGTCGATTTGGGCGGCGGCAGCGCGAACCAGGGTTCGCTCGCGATCAGTTGTTCCAGCAGCGGCGCCAGCACCTGCCCGCTGGCGGCCCAGCGGCCGTCGGCATCGTAGGGCCGGCCCAGGTGCCGCTGGCACCAGCCGTCCAGGAACACGTTGGCCGGGCCGGTGTCGAAGCCGCGCGGCGCCTGGCCGGGCGCCAGCAGCGTGACGTTGGCGATGCCGCCCAGGTTGAGCACCGCGCGGCCTTGCGGCGCGCCGAACACGGCCGCGTGAAAGGGCGGCACCAGCGGCGCGCCCTGGCCGCCAGCGGCCACGTCGCGGCTGCGGAAGTCGGCCACCACGTCGATGCCGGTCAGCTCCGCCAGCAGGGCGGGCGCGTTCAATTGCACGGTATAGCCGCTGTCGGGGCGGTGGCGCACCGTCTGGCCATGGGCGCCGATGGCGGCGATGTCCTGGGCCCGCAGGCCGGCGGTGGCCAGCAGGTTCACGCTTACCTGCGCATACAGGCGCGCCAGTTCGTTGGCGGCGAGCGCGGCGCGGGCCAGCTCGTCGTCGCCGGCCTGGTTCAACGCCAGGAATTCGGTGCGCAGCGCCGCCGGCATCGGCAGGCTCGCGCTGGCCAGCAACTGCGGTGGCTGGCCGTCGCGCAGGCGCGCCAGGACGCCGTCGACGCCGTCCACGCTGGTGCCGGACATCAGGCCGATGAAGTGCGGGGGTACGGTCATGTCGGGGCTGCCTGGAAAAAAAAGCGGCCCGGCATCGAGATGCGCGGGCCGCCTTGCGGGTGCGTCATGCAGGTCCGCCTCAGCGGCTGGCCACGTTGGTCAGCGCGTCGGGCAGGGTCTGCTGGAATTCGGTGAGCAGTTGGATCTGCTGCTTGTACGGCGCCACGGCCTGGTTGAAGGCGCGGATCTCGGCGGGCTCCAGGGCGCGGGCGACGGGCAGGTCGACCGACAACGGGTCGATCGGCTGGTTGTCGACGCGGAACTCGTAGTGCAGGTGCGGACCGGTGGCCCAGCCGGTGGCGCCGACGTAGCCGATCAGTTGGCCCTGCGAGATCTTGGTGCCCTTGGTGATGCCTTCGGCGATGCGGCTCTGGTGCGCGTACAGCGTCGAGTACTTGCCATGGTGCTTGATGATGACCACGTTGCCGTAGCCGTTCTGCCAGCCCGAGAACTCCACCGTGCCGTCGGCCGTGGAGTGGATCGGCGTGCCCGAGGGCGCGGCGTAGTCCACGCCCTTGTGGCCGGTCCAGGTCTTGTGGATCGGATGCATGCGCATGCCGAACGTCGAGCTGATGCGGCTGAACTTCAGGGCGGTGCGCAGGAAGGCGCCGCGCAGGCTGGTGCCGTCGAAGTCGTAGTACGAGCCGGTCTTGTTGTTGTCGGCGCTGAACCAGACGGCGGAGTAGGTCTTGCCGCCGTTGATGAACTCCAGGGCCAGCACGCGGCCGGCGCCGGCGTAGCGGCCGTCGTGCGAGCGCACTTCGTAGACCACGCGGAACTGGTCGCCCTGGCGCAGGTCGCGCAGGAAGTCGATCTTGGCGCTGAGGATGTCGGCCATCTGCATGGTGACCGAATCGGGGATGCCGGCGGCATCGGTGGCGCCGAACAGCGAGGAGCGGATCGTGCCCACGGCGACGCGGGTCTGGCGATCGGTGCTCTCGGTGATTTCCTCGGCCTTGTAGCCGTTGTCGGTGCGCGCCACGTGCAGCATGCGGGTGACGACCTGGCCGTCCGCTTCGTTGCCGGGGGTGTGGATGTAGCGCAGCCAGATCAGGTTGCCTTCCGCGTCGGTCGCGGCCTGCACCGAACGGCCCGGGTACAGCTTGTAGATGCTGCGCGCGCTGCCGTCGTGGGTGAGGAAGGTCTGCAGGTCCGGGGAATCCAGTTCCAGGCGCTGCAGCACGGCGGCCAGCGTGTCGCCCGCGCGGATGCGGGTTTCGCTGATGTAGGGCGCGGCGCTGGGCGTGCTGACTTCGACCTGGTCGGTGGTCAGCGGCAGGATGCTCTGGATGACGCGGGTGGGGGGGATTTCGCTGCGGTCGGGTTGCTGCACCATGCCCAAGGCGGCGGCGCCAGCAAACAGACCCATGGCGGTGACGAGGAGAGTGCGGCGGAAAAGGCCCGAGCGATGGGGCTTGGGTTCGACGGGCGCAAACACGGCAGCAACTTTGCGCTTGATGCTACTCGCCAGGTCGTGGAGGCCACGATTCATCGTGAAGATACCCTCTCAGGTGGCATGAGCTCGCAGGGTGCGTGACACGAACGGCCCCCGCGCGCCACGTTTTCCGGGGCAAGGGCTGGCGCGGGGCGCATCTTGTGAACAACGGGTGGTAACCGGACGCGCAACTGCGTATATATGACAGTTGCGTATGATTAGGGCGGTATCCTAGCTGATTCGGCTAGAATTTTCGATAGTTTTCGTCACTTTTTACACCTTTTTATCGGCTGAAGCCGTCGCGGCCCCCCTAAAAATGTCACCTTCAGAAGCCCCCATCACCCCCGAAGTCGAAGCCGATCTGCGTATTGCCAAGCGCGGATGCGATGAGCTGCTGGTCGAGTCCGAATTCGCCCGCAAGCTGGCCCGCAGCCGCGCCACCGGCGTGCCGCTGCGGATCAAGCTGGGGCTGGACCCGACCGCGCCGGACATCCATCTGGGGCACACCGTAGTGCTCAACAAGATGCGCCAGTTGCAGGACCTGGGCCACGAGGTCATCTTCCTGATCGGCGACTTCACTTCGACCATCGGCGACCCCAGCGGCCGCAACAGCACCCGCCCGCCGCTGACGCGCGAGCAGATCGAGGCCAACGCCAAGACCTACTATGCGCAGGCCAGCCTGGTGCTGGATCCGGCCCGCACCGAGATCCGTTACAACTCCGAGTGGTGCGACCCGCTGGGCGCGCGCGGCATGATCCAGTTGGCGTCGCGCTATACCGTGGCGCGCATGATGGAACGCGAGGATTTCACCAAGCGCTTCAAGGGCGGCATCCCGATCTCGGTGCATGAATTCCTGTACCCGCTGATGCAGGGGTACGACTCGGTGGCGCTGAAGTCCGATCTGGAGCTGGGGGGCACCGATCAGAAGTTCAACCTGCTGGTCGGCCGCGAACTGCAGAAGGAGTATGGACAGGAGCCGCAGTGCATCCTGACGATGCCGCTGCTGGTCGGCACCGACGGCGTCGAGAAGATGTCCAAGTCCAAGGGCAACTACATCGGCATTTCGGAGTCGCCCGATTCGATGTTCGGCAAGCTGATGTCGATTTCCGACACGCTGATGTGGCGTTACTTCGAGTTGCTGTCGTTCCGCTCGCTGGAAGACATCGCCGCGCTGCGCCAGGAGATCGACGGCGGCCGCAATCCGCGCGACGCCAAAGTCATGCTGGCCCAGGAAATCATCGCCCGTTTCCACTCGGCCAAGGCGGCCGACGACGCGCTGGCCGCGTTCGAGGCGCGTTTCCGCGACGGCGCGATTCCGGAAGACATGCCCGAAGTCAGCATCGGCGGCGCGCCGGTCGGCATCCTCAAGCTGCTGCGCGAGGCCGGGCTGGTGGCATCGGGTTCCGAAGCCCAGCGTAACGTCGAGCAGGGCGGGGTGCGCGTCAATGGCGACCGGGTCGAAGACAAATCGTTGCAACTGCCTGCGGGGACTTACGTCGTCCAGGTGGGCAAGCGCAAGTTCGCGCGTGTTAAGTTGAACCCATAATCGCGAAGATTTTGATACGCTGGAGGGACGTTCAAGGCTGGGATGCCTTCGCAGCACTTCAAGGAGCACGACATGAAACTTTCGAGTTTGTCTTTTTCCGATCACGAGTCGATTCCGGAGCGCTACGCCTTCGGCAAGATCGATGCGCAATCGCACGTCGCGCTGGCTGACAACTACAACCCGCAGTTTTCCTGGGACGACGTCCCGGCGGGTACGCAGTCGTTCGCCTTGATCTGCCACGATCCGGACGTTCCCTCCAAGCCCGACGACGTCAACCAGGAGGGACGCGAAGTCCCCGCCGACCTGCCGCGCGTGGATTTCTTCCACTGGGTGCTGGTCGACCTGGCGGCCGACATGCGCGAAATCGACGAAGGCGCCTTTTCCAGCGGCATCACGCCGCGCGGCAAGGGCGGCCCGCTGGCGCCGCTGGATGCCCGCCAGGGCATCAACTCTTACTCGTCCTGGTTCGCCAACGACCACGACATGAGCGGCGACTATTTCGGCTATGACGGCCCGTGCCCGCCCTGGAACGACGCGCTGGTGCACCGTTATGTGTTCACGCTGTACGCGCTGGACGTCCACACGCTGAACCTGCAGGGTGCGTTCACCGGCGAGGACGCGCTGCGCGCCATCCAGAAGCACGTGCTGGCGCAGGCGTCGCTGACGGGCACCTATACGCTCAACCCGAAGCTGGCGCCCAAGCAGATCGGGGCGACCTCGGCGTCCTGATTGGCGCGATCAGCAAAAAGGGCCGCATCAATGCGGCCCTTTTTTATTTCCGAGATGTCCGTCGGATGCGCCGCGCCCTCAGACGCCGGCGCGTTTCAGGCGCAACAATGCCACGCCGAAGGCGACGAACACCGAACCCACGGCTCGGTTGATCCAGCGCACCGCGCGCGGCTGCTGGAACAGGCGGCGGGCGCGGCGCGCCAGCAGGCCGTAGGCCAGCAGCGAGGGCAGCGACAGGCCCATGAAGATGCCGGTCAGGATGAAGAACTGCGGCAGCAGCGGTTCGGCCGCGTTCAGGAACTGCGGGAACAGCGCGGTGAAGAACAGGATGGGCTTGGGATTCAGGCCGGCGACGAAAGTCGCTTCGAGGTACAGCGCCAGCGCGCCGCGCGGCGGGCGGCCGGCGCTGTCGGGCGCCGGCGCGGCCACGCTGCTGCGGCCCAGCAGATGGCGCATGCCCAGGTAGATCAGGTAGGCGGCGCCCGCGACCTTGAGGGCGGCGAACAGCAGGGCGGACGATTGCAGCACCACGCCCAGGCCCAGCATGGCGGCGGCGGAGAGCAGGAACAGGCCGGTGACGTTGCCCAGCGACGACGGCAGCACCGCGCGCAGGCCGCCGGCCGCGCCGTTGCGCATGGCCAGGATGCTGGCGGGGCCGGGGGTGACGACGCTGACGGCGGCGACCAGGGTGTACGCGACCAAAGTCTGGGTTTGCATGAAAGTTTCTCAAGTCGGGTTGAGTGCGTTTTCCAGCCGAGGAGGAATGCCGGAAATTTCGCGCCCTTGGCGGGAATTTTGCCGCCATTCGGGGCATTTTGGCGACAGGGGAAGCGGCGCGACGCGGTAAACTATCCGTCATTATCCGGGTTTACCCACCCGGGCGCAGTTTCCTCCTCTCTTACCGCCTCAGGAACCCCCCGTCATGTTTGACCGCAACCTCACCCTCTCCAAGGCTGACCCGGATGTCTGGGCCGCCATCCAGAAGGAAGACGTTCGCCAGGAACAGCACATCGAGCTGATCGCTTCGGAGAACTACGCCAGCCCGGCCGTCATGGAAGCCCAGGGCACGCAGCTCACGAACAAGTACGCCGAAGGCTACCCGGGCAAGCGCTACTACGGCGGTTGCGAATACGTCGACGTGGTCGAGCAACTGGCCATCGACCGCCTGAAGCAGATCTTCGGCGCCGAAGCCGCCAACGTGCAGCCCAACTCGGGTTCGCAGGCCAACCAGGGCGTGTACATGGCCGTCCTGAAGCCGGGCGACACCGTGCTGGGCATGAGCCTGGCCGAAGGCGGCCACCTGACGCACGGCGCGTCGGTCAACGCCTCGGGCAAGCTGTACAACTTCATCTCGTACGGCCTGGACGAAAACGAAGTCCTGAACTACGCCCAGGTCGAGCAGTTGGCCAAGGAACACAAGCCCAAGCTGATCGTCGCCGGCGCCTCGGCCTACGCCCTGCACATCGACTTCGAGCGTATGGCCCGCATCGCCCACGACAACGGCGCGCTGTTCATGGTCGACATCGCCCACTACGCCGGCCTGGTGGCCGGTGGCGCCTACCCCAACCCGGTGCCGCACGCCGACTTCGTCACCTCGACCACGCACAAGTCGCTGCGCGGCCCGCGCGGCGGCGTCATCATGATGAAGGCCGAGTTCGAAAAGGCCGTCAATTCGGCCATCTTCCCCGGCATCCAGGGCGGTCCGCTGATGCACGTCATCGCCGGCAAGGCCGTGGCCTTCAAGGAAGCGCTGGAACCCGAATTCAAGACCTACGCGCAGCAAGTGGTCAAGAACGCCAAGGTGCTGGCCGACACGCTGGTCAAGCGCGGCCTGCGCATCGTTTCGGGCCGCACCGAAAGCCACGTCATGCTGGTGGACCTGCGCTCCAAGGGCATCACGGGCAAGGAAGCCGAAGCGGTGCTGGGCCAGGCCCACATCACGGTCAACAAGAATGCCATCCCAAATGATCCGGAAAAGCCCTTCGTGACCAGCGGCATCCGCCTGGGCACCCCGGCCATGACGACCCGCGGCTTCACCGAAGCCGAGGCCGAGCTGACCGCCAACCTGATCGCCGACGTGCTGGACAACCCGCGCGACGAGGCCAACATCGCCGCCGTGCGCGCCAAGGTCAACGAACTGACCTCGCGCCTGCCGGTGTACGGCAAGAAGTAATGCGACGGCGGATCTTTTCCGCCCGTGGCTGACAAGGACGGCTCCGCGAGGGGCCGTCCTTTTGTTTTCAGGCCAATGGCGCTTGCGCGCCGGCGGTCATCGTGGCAAAAATAATAGGGACGAATTTGTCATAGTCGACGCGGACAGACTGTCGCATCGTTACAATATCGGCGAATTATTGCTTTCCGTGTTTTCAGGGATCACACATGCGGTGTCCATTTTGCGGCAACTCCGAAACGCAGGTCGTCGACAGCCGTGTCTCGGAAGAGGGCGACGCGATCCGCCGCCGGCGCCGTTGCCAGTCCTGTGACAAGCGCTTCACCACTTATGAGCGGGTGGAGCTGGCGCTGCCTTCCGTGGTCAAGCGCAATGGCAGCCGCAGCGACTACGATCCCGCCAAGCTGCGCGCCAGCCTGAGCCTGGCGCTGCGCAAGCGCCCGGTCAGCACCGAGGACGTGGACGCGGCCGTGGCCCGCATCGAGGAACAACTGCTGGCCAGCGGCCTGCGCGAAGTGGCTTCCGGGCACATCGGCGAGCTGGTCATGAACGAGCTGCGCAAGCTCGACAAGGTGGCCTACGTGCGCTTCGCCTCGGTCTACAAGAGCTTCGAGGACATCGGCGAGTTCGTCGAGGCGATCCGCGAGATGCAGGGGCCGGTGCTGCCCGGCAAGTTGCGCAAGGAATGACGCCGTCGCGCGGGTCGGCCTGTCGCAGCGCGGCTTGTCGCGGCCCGGCCTGACGCGGCCCGGCCTGACGCAGCCGACCCCGACGCGGCCTGGCCCGTAGGCGGCCTGACCCGTAGGCGGCCGCCGTGGCGCTACCGGCGCCCTGCCGTCCGGCGCGCGCTATGGCGCCACCGTCCGCGCCATGCTGGGCGTCTGCGGCTGGAACCGGCGCCACACGCGGCGCAGGTGCTGGGCCGAGCCGAAGCCCGATTTCTCCGCCACCAGCTCCAGGTTCAAGCGCGTTTCGCGCAGCATGTCGCGCGCCAGCGCCACGCGTATCTGATACAGGTAGTCCATGGGCGTGCAGCCTGCGTGCTCGCGGAACAGCCGCGTCAGGTGGCGCGGGCTGGTGTGGGCCTGTTCGGCCAGCGACTGCGCCGACCACGGCGCCGCCGGGTTGCGCACCACCGCGTCCTGCACGCGGTGCACGCCCGGATGCATGTGGTTGCGGTGTTCAAGCCAGGGCGACAGCGCCGAGTCGGTGCCGGCGCGGCGCTGGTACACCACCATGTCGCGCGCCACTTCGCTGGCCACGCGCGGGCCGCAATGGCGCGACACCATGTGCAGCGCCAGGTCGATGCCGGCGGTGATGCCGGCGCTGCTGACCAGGTTGCCGTCCTCCACGAAGATGCGGTTGTCGTGCACCCGGGCGCTGGGATCCAGGTCGGCCAGTTGCGCCAGGCAGCTATGGTGGGTAGTGCATTCGCGTTGACGCGTCAGGCCGGCCGCCGCGGCGAACAGGGCGCCGGCGCAGACCGTCATCAGCGTGAAGCCGTCGGCCGGATGGCGCTGCGCCAGCCAGTCGATGATCAGACGGGCCTCGGGCTCATCCAGGCGGATGTGCTTGCCGACCACGCCGGACACGATCACCAGCGCCTCGGGCGGCAGTTTCTCGGGCAGCGGCTGGATCCGGGCCAGGTGCAGGCCGGGAATGCCGCTTTCGACTTCGGTGGACGGGCCGCAGAAATGCTGGGCGAAGGCGTCCGGGCACAGCTTGTTGGCGACCCGGAACGCCTCGGCCGGCCCGGCCACGTCGAGCAGCACGATTCCCCGGGGCAGGACGAAGTGCACGGGAATCATGGCCATGCCGTCCTATTGCGCGTCGGCGAAGACGTCGGCGGCGCGGGCGATGCGGGCGAAGCGGCCCTGTAGCACCAGTTCGGTTGCGTCGCGGATCTCGGCCGGCGTGTAGTGCTTGCCCGACGGACTCTGCATCGCGAAGGTCAGCGTGGCGTCGGTCGGGAACACCACCTTGAAGCCGTCATCGCTGGCGTGGCGCGTGGTGGTCTCGCAGCACTGTTCGGTGCGGATGCCGCTGACGATGATGCCTTCGATGGCGTGCTTGCGCAGCCAGTCCCGCAGCGTGGCGCCGTCGGCGTCCTTGGCGTAGAGCGAGGAATGCACGGTCTTGTGGAACACGGCGTCGGGGGCGATGCGCAGTTCCTTGAGCGTCTTGACGTGGCCGGAAGCCAGCGAGAACGGGTTGGCCGGGTCGTTGGCGGCGCTGATATGGAACACCTGCAGCACCGGGATGTCGCGGGCGCGGGCGGCATCGATCAGGCCCTGCAGTTGCGAGACGAATGCCGGGTATTCCGATTCGTCCCAAAACGGACGCTGGCGGAAGGAATCCTGGACGTCGATGACGATCAATGCTTGTTTCATGGCGGCGGGCTCCGTGCCGTGGGATTTCGGGAGGTACGTGGCGTATTGTGGTCCTGCCCCGGCTCCCGGGCGAGGCCGTCCCGAGACCAGCATCGGCCCAAAACGGACATGGCTTTCGGGTCGCTTGAATCATCATAGCGCGCCGGCCCGGGACGGCGGGCGTGGCGTGCCGGCGATCCGCCGCGGACATACAATCGCTGCATGATGAAGAACCCCAGCGAATCCGACGACCTGTCCTGGATGCGGCGCGCCCTGGCCCTGGCGCAGACCGTCATGTACTCGACCGCGCCCAACCCTCGGGTGGGCTGCGTCATCGTGCGTGACGGCCGGGTGCTGGGCGAAGGCGCGACCCAGCCGCCCGGCGGCCCGCACGCGGAAGTCTGCGCCCTGCGCGATGCCCAGGCGCGCGGCGAATCGGTGGCGGGGGCCACCGTCTATGTCACGCTGGAGCCGTGCAGCCATTTCGGCCGCACGCCGCCGTGCGTCGACGCGCTGCTGGCGGCTGCGCCGGCGCGCGTGGTGGTGGCGATCGGCGATCCCAATCCGCTGGTCAACGGCAAGGGGCTGGCGCGGCTGCGCGAGGCCGGCATCGCCGTCACCACCGGCATTTGCCGCGAAGAGGCGCTGGCCCTGAATGCCGGTTTCATCTCGCGCATGAGCCGCGGGTTGCCCTGGGCCTGGCTCAAGATGGCGACGTCGCTGGACGGCCGCAGCGCGTTGCACAACGGCCTGTCGCAATGGATCACCGGGCCCGAGGCGCGCGCCGACGGCCATCACTGGCGCGCCCGTAGTTGCGTGGTGCTGACCGGCATCGGCACCGTGCTCAAGGATGATCCGCAACTGACCGTGCGCAGCGTCCAGACGCCGCGCCAGCCGCGCCGGGCGGTGGTCGACGGCCGTTTCGAGATTCCCGAGGACGCGCGGCTGTTCGACGGCGGCGAGGTCATCGTGTTCACGGCCCGCGCCGACGCCGCCAAGCAGGCGCGGCTGGAGGCCCGCAACGTGCGGGTGGTGGCGCTGCCCGACGAGACGCCCGACCGGGTCGACCTGCCGGCGATGATGCGCTGGCTGGCCGCGCAGCAGTTCAACGAAGTCCACGTCGAAGCCGGCGCCGGCCTGAGCGGCGCGCTGGTCGCGGCCGGCTGCGTCGATGAGCTGCTTATCTATATGGCGCCGATGCTGCTGGGCGACGCCGCCGGCGTGGTCAAGCTGCCCATGCTGGAAAGGTTGGACGCCGCCCCGCGCTACGAATTCATCGAGGCGGAGCGGGTGGCGGCCGATCTGCGTGTGCGGGCGCGGGTACCCGAGCATTGGCGCGGTCTGCTGCGAAGGGTCGAACTGCCCGCCGCCGGGTAGCCCTGGGGCGCGTCGATATTCAAAGGCCGTTCTGGCGCCGCCTGTCGCCGCCCGTCGGGGTGCCATTGCGCCAGGCCCACAGCCCGGCGCCGAGCGCCGCCAGCGCCAGCAGGCCGCCCGCGATCAGGAGGCCCGGATGCTGCTTGCGGACACGTTCCCAGGCCTTCCAGGCCTGGATGTAGTGAAAGCGCGAGGCCGAGTGGAAGTCCGGTTCGGGGCATTCGCGGCCGAAGGTGTCGCTGAAGGGCACCTGGGCGCCCTGGTCCACATAGCGCAGGTAGATGGCGGTGGCACGCTCCGGCGTGTCATCGATCACGTAGCGGGCGCCTCGGCAAAGCGTGGCCGCGAAGGCCTGCGAGCGCGTGGGCAGTTCGTCGGCGGCCTTCATCGCGTAGTCGGCGGCGATCTGGCGGTAGTGATAGCGCACGTTGGGCCGCGCCTCGCTGGCCGCGTAGCGTGCGCGTTCCTCCTGCGTCACGTAGGGGCCCGGCAGATCCGCCTCGGCACGCTGCCGCGGCGTTTCCATCGGCACATCGGTATCGGCGCGGGGCTCGCGCCACCAGGGGTTGGCATCGCGGCCGGCGCCGGCGGAATAGTTGCCTGCATAGACGGCGTAGTCGGGGCCCTGTTCGTAGCCCATGATGCGCATGCCGTCGCGGCGCGCCAGGGTGGCGGCGGTGTACCAGGCCTCGGCGCGGGAGGTGCGGCCCCAGGCGTTGCCCGCGGCCCGCAGCGCTTCGCCGTATTGCGCGGCGCGCTGGCGGACATCGGATTCCCGGATCGTCCAGTTGCCATCGGCATAGTCGAGCGTGGCGAAGCGGGGATCGGAGTCCGCGGGGAAGTAGGGCAGGGCCTCGGCCACCCGGTTTTCGCGCACCAGCCGCCGTGCCAGCAACTGGCGCAGGCGGTCGTGCACGGGCGGCTGGTTCAGCCGGCTCCATTCGTAGAACTGGTCGGTCGTGTAGCGGCTGAAGCCCGGCGGCCGCGATGGCGCGGGCGGGGGCGGCGGCAGCCGGTCGACATAGGCCTTGAGCTCATCGGTCGTCAGCACGCGTTCGGCCACGTAGGCCGCGTCGTTCCAATAGGGCGAGAGCGGCCAGCCCTCTTCCGGCGGCGGGGCGCCATCGCCGGCCGCCGCGGCCCGGTACAACTGGTCCAGGGCTTCGACGTATTGGCCGCGCGACAGCGACAGCACGCCCTGTTCGCCTTTGAGCAGGGCGCCGGCCTCCGCCTCGACGCTGCCGTCGCCGCGCGGAAATGCGTCGACCGCGCGGGCGTAGGCCTGGGCGGCCAGTTCGTTGTCGCCGCGCCGGATCGCCAGCTTGGCGCGCACCCACCAGGCCAGCGCCGTGTCGAGCCGGGAGGCCAGGGCTTGCGCCAGGTCGTAGCGGCCGACGCGGTAGGCCAGCGCCGCGACCCGGTCGGCGTTGTCGATCCGTCGCGGGTCTTGTGTCTGCAGCGCGGCCACCAGCGATTGCAGCGCGGGGTTGGGCGTGACGTTGGGCGTGCCGTCGGCGGCGTCGGCCAGGCTCAGGCGGCCGGTCGCCTCGAAGTTGGCGAAGGGGTCGCGCGCGCTGTCCGGTTTGCCGTCGACGATGTCGCCCAGTCGGGCCAGACCGTACGCCACCAGCAGGCGCTGGCCGACCGGGTCCTCGATCAGGCGGATGGCGCGCGTCGGCGCGGCCAGCGCCCAGTCGGCCATCAGGCGCAACGATTCGCGGCCGCTGACTGAACCGCGCGCGGCCTGGGCGGCATACAGGCGCACGGCCTGCTGCAAGTCGCGCGGCGCGATCGCATCCATGCAGGGCGAGGCGTTGAACAGGTCTTCGTAGGCGCATTGGCCGAGGCTGCCGGACAATGACAGGCGCGCTTCCTGGCCGTAGCTGGCGACGGCCAGGCCCAGGGGGTCGGGCGCGCCTTGCCGCGCCAGTTCGCGCACCCGGGCATAGGCCTGCGCCGGGTGATCCGTCGCCGGCGTGGTTCCGATGTCCCCGATTTCGGCCAGCAGATAGGCCGCCCAGACGCGGCGGGTCGCGGCCTGCTCCGCTGGCAGCGCCAGGATGGCCAGCAGGCGCTGGCGCGCGCGTTCCAGGCGCGGTTCATCCGGCGCATGGGCGGCGCTGCGGTAGTCCACCGCGGCGGCGGCGTAGAGCCGCGCGGCTTCCGGCAGGCCTGCGCCGGCGGCATAGGCCTGGTCGCCGTCGGGACGGGCGCGCATCGCCCGCGCCTGTTCCCGTTGTGCCGGCGTCAACGCCGTGTCGAACGCTTCAGGAATGGCGTTGGAGCGGTAGCTGCCGTCCGGCAGCAAGGGTGATTCGTTGGCCCGCAGTGTGTCCGTGGCCGGCAGCAGCCGCGCCGCCTCGTACGCGAACGAGTTGGCGGGCGTGCCTTGCAGCGTGCCGGCGCGGTCGTCCAGCAATTGTGGCGGGAAGTCCGGGCCGCAGGCGATGACGATGCCGGCGCCGGCGGCGCAGGCCAGCAGCAGCGCGGCGGCAAGCGATTTACGGTTGTACATGGAAGCTCGGGGTTGCGGAGTCACAGCGGATCCATCCAATGGCGCGTTCGGCGCCGGCGCGCAGCAGTCCGTCCTGCGCGCGGCGAAGATAGCTGCCCTCGCGGTCGTATTCAAGGGTGTAGCCGTTGATGCCGTCGGCGGCGTTGCAAGTGGCGTCGAGCCGCACGGTAAACGGGAGCGCGGTGTCGGCGTTGCCGCGGTTGGCCAGGCGCACGTCGCGCGCGCCGCCGGCGGCGGGCGCGGCGGCGGTCACTTCGAGCTGCGGCGTCAGCGGCTGGCGCGCCAGCACGGCGCGCCAGGTCGGCAGGCTCCAGGCTCGCGTGTCGGCCTGGGTCGGCAGGCGGAACCAGACGATGCCGCTCAGTCCCGCCGGGCGATCGCGGTCGAGCGTCGCGACGAAGGCCCCCATCGCGTCGGGCGTGACCAGCAGTTCGGCCGAACGGCCGCCCGGCATCAACGCCGGGCGTTCGCTTTCGACCGCGGCGATCCTGCCACGTTCGTCCCAGGCGACGCGGCTGCCATAGGAAGGCAGCGCCACGCGCCAGGGTTTGTCGGCATGGCGGGCGTAGGCATCGAGCCAGGCGCGGGCTCGCCTGGCGTCGAACAGGCCTTGCGTGGGGTTCTGCACGGCATGGACCTGCAGCACGGTTTCGTCCGGCACCGCCAGCAATGCGGGCAGCGCGGGACTGTCAAGCCAGGTCGGCAGGGCGGTGATCGATAACGGCAGGCTGGCGCCGAGGCGGGTCTTGAGCTTCGCCAGCAAGGCGGCATAGTCCGGCAGCTTCGACGTGGCGCAGTCGTAATCGATTTCCAGGCCAGCCAGCGTGACGCCGGCCCGGCCCCATGCCGCCAGCGCGGCGGCGGCGCGATCGGCGATGTCGGCGGCGGGCAAGTCGTTGACGCGGCCATCCAGCCGCAACACCAGCACCACGGGTCGTTGTGACGCGGCCAGCGCGGCCAGATCGGGCGCCGCGTCGAACCAGGCGCCGTCGGCGCGCAGTCCGGCCGCCAGCACTCGCCATGACCGCACCGCATCCGCGCCCTCGGCCAGCGCGCTGACCAGCGCCGGCGTCCATTGCCGTTGCCAGACATAGGCGTCGTTGGGCAGGGGTGGGACGGCGCGTTCACACGCGGCCAGCAATAGCACGCCGCACACAGCCGCCAGACGCCGCCAGCGCATCGGCGCGCGGACGATGCGGAGCCCTTGCATGAGGGGGCGCGGGCGGGGCGGCATGATGGGATCGAAAGCGTTTTAAGGCAGTGTCGTGCGCGGTTTCGCGGATGCGTGATTCTATCCTTGACGCCGCTAGGGGTATTAGCACTCTCGATGCCTGGCTGCCAACCCACCGCGTGATAGCCGCGGACCATCGGCCGCATAGCGTTTGCCCGCGCGGTTCGTGGCGGGATGGCAGCAAGTTTGGGAGCGATTCTTGCGTGTCTGTCTCGAAGCATCCCACAGCTTTTTTTACCGCGTGAGCACAAATGAATTGCCACAAAACCGTCAATTCGGCTTAAGCTAGGTCATGACTTGGCGCTACGCGCGCATGGCTTGCTCCATAACCCGCCACGCGCCCTCGTCACCACGGATTCCAGTGTCGCGTACCGGCGCTTTTCACAAACCGGACCGATACGTCGCTGAACGCAGTCGCCTTGCGCCGTTCAGACCGTTCGCTGCCATCGCATAGCGGACGCACCGGCCTTGTGTGCCGGATCATAAGAATCCACCGGGATATCTCATCCCTTCAAATCATTGCTGACCATTTCGTACGTGGCTGCGTCATGCGCCCGTTCTACAGCGATATGCTGAAGGCGAACGAGTGAACTTATTCACGTTGGTTGCAATCCCTGACGGAACTTGTGTCTCAAGGGTGCAGCCTAAACGGAAGGGGCCCGATCGTGCTCATGGTCGATGTGTGGCGAAAGCAACATACGACCGTGCCGAAATTGCTAATAGCGAGATTGACTAGTCACGCCGAAGCACTGAGGCACACAATGGGGACACGTAGGGACGTCATGGCTTTTTCGCGTGTTGTAGGAGGTTTCCGTGCAAAACATCGTCGAAGGCTTCAAGTCGCAGTATGCAAGAGAACAGGAATCAGAACTCTCTCTCGAGGAGTATCTGGATCTCGCCCGACGCGACCCGATGGCATACGCCAGCCCGGCCGAGCGCATGCTGGCCGCGATTGGCGAACCTGAAATCGTGGATACGCGCAACGACCCACGTCTTTCCCGTTTGTTTTCCAACCGGACCATCCGGCGCTATCCAGCGTTCCAGGAGTTCTACGGCATGGAGGACGTCATCGGGCAGATCGTGGCGTTCTTCAAGCACGCCGCGCAGGGGCTGGAAGAGCGCAAGCAAATCCTCTATCTGCTGGGGCCCGTCGGCGGCGGCAAGTCGTCCATCGCCGAGCGCCTCAAGGTGCTGATGGAGCGCTTCCCCATCTACGCGCTCAAGGGCTCGCCGGTGAACGAGTCGCCGCTGGGCCTGTTCCATCCGGAACGCTTCGGCGACACGCTCGAAAAGGAATACGGCATTCCGCGCCGCTACCTCACGGGCATCATGTCGCCATGGGCGGTCAAGCGCCTGAAGGAGTTCGACGGCGACATCTCGCAGTTCCGCGTGGTGCGCCTGAACCCGTCGGTGCTGCGCCAGGTGGCGATCGCCAAGACCGAACCGGGCGACGAGAACAACCAGGACATCTCGTCGCTGGTCGGCAAGGTCGACATCCGCAAGCTCGATCGCCATTCGCAGGATGACCCGGACGCCTACAGCTATTCCGGCGGCCTGTGCCTGGCCAACCAGGGGCTGCTCGAGTTCGTGGAAATGTTCAAGGCGCCGATCAAGATGCTGCATCCGCTCTTGACGGCGACGCAGGAAGGCAACTTCAAGGGCACCGAGGGTTTCTCGGCGATCCCGTTCAACGGTTGCATCCTGGCGCACTCGAACGAGTCGGAATGGCAGACCTTCCGCAACAACAAGCACAACGAGGCTTTCCTCGACCGTATCTATATCGTCAAGGTGCCTTACTGCCTGCAGGTGTCGGAAGAAGTCCGCATCTACGAGAAGCTGCTGCATCACAGCTCGCTGTCGACGGCGCCGTGCGCGCCGGGGACGCTGGACATGATGGCGCAGTTCTCGGTGCTGACCCGGCTGAAGGAGCCGGAGAATTCCAGCATCTACTCGAAGCTGCGCGTCTACGACGGTGAAAGCCTGAAGGACGTCGATCCCAAGGCCAAGGCGTTGCAGGAGTACAAGGACTACGCCGGCACCGACGAAGGCATGAACGGGGTCTCGACGCGCTTCGCGTACAAGATCCTGTCCAGCGTCTTCAACTACGACCAGACCGAAGTGGCGGCCAATCCGGTGCACCTGATGTACGTGCTCGAACAACGCATCGGGCGCGAGGACTATCCGGAGGAAATCCGCCGGCGCTACCTGGAGTTCATCAAGGGCTTCCTGGCGCCGCGCTATGCCGAGTTCATCGGCAAGGAGATCCAGACGGCGTACCTCGAGTCGTACTCGGAGTATGGCCAGAACATCTTCGACCGCTACGTCACGTTCGCCGACTGCTGGATCCAGGACGAGGAATTCCGCGACCCGGAAACCGGCGAGAGCTTCGACCGCAGCGCCCTGAACGACGAACTGGAGAAGATCGAGAAGCCGGCCGGCATCGCCAATCCGAAGGACTTCCGCAACGAGATCGTGAACTTCGTGCTGCGGGCGCGCGCCAACAACAACGGCCGCAACCCGACCTGGACCAGCTATGAAAAGCTGCGCGAAGTGATCGAGAAGAAGATGTTCTCGAACACGGAAGACCTGCTGCCGGTGATCTCGTTCAACGCCAAGGCGTCGGCCGAGGACAAGTCCAAGCACCAGAGCTTCGTGGATCGGATGGTGGAGAAGGGCTACACGGAAAAGCAGGTCAGGCTGCTGTGCGAGTGGTATCTCCGTGTAAGGAAGTCTTCCTGAGCGAGGTGAATCATGAATTCACTGATCGATCGCCGTCTTAACGGGCGCAACAAGAGCGCCGTTAACCGGGAGCGCTTTCTGCGGCGTTACAAGGACCAGATCCGCAAGGCGGTCCACGGGATGATCCGCGACCGCTCGATCCAGGACATGGATCAGGGCGGCGAGATCAACCTGCCCGCCCGCGATATTTCCGAGCCGACCTTCCGGCACGGCGCGGGCGGCGACCGGGAAATGGTGCATCCGGGCAATCGCGAGTTCGCCAAGGGCGACACGTTCGACCGGCCTCAGGGGGGAGAAGGCCAGGGCGGCGCCGAGCCTGGCGAGGGCGAGGCGGTCGATCACTTCACCTTCAGCCTGTCGCGCGCCGAGTTCCTCAATCTGTTCTTCGAAGATCTGGAGCTGCCTCACCTGGCGCGCACCCAACTGGGTGAGGTCAGCCAGAAGAAATGGCAACGCGCCGGCTATACCACCACCGGCTCGCCCAGCATGCTCAGCATCAGCCGCACGCTGAAGTCGTCGCTGGCGCGGCGGGTGGCGCTGAGCGTGAAGGCGCGCGCCGACCTGGAAGACGCGGAAGAACGCCTGGCCAAGGCCAAGGCGGCGGGCGCGCCCGCCGACCAGATCAAGGCCCTGGAGCAGGACGTCGAGGACTGCCGCGAGCGCCTGGCGCGCGTGCCGTTCCTGGATGACCTGGACCTGCGCTACCGCAACCGCGTGTCGGTCGCGATCCCGATGGCGCGCGCGGTCATGTTCTGCCTGATGGACGTGTCCGGCTCGATGGACGAGGGCAAGAAGGACCTGGCCAAGCGTTTCTTCACGCTGCTGTACCTGTTCCTGTCGCGCAAGTATGAGCATGTCGACCTGGTCTTCATCCGCCATACCGACAATGCCGAGGAAGTGGACGAGCAGACCTTCTTCTACGATCCCAAGAGCGGCGGCACCATCGTGCTGTCGGCGCTGGAGCTGATGCGCGAGATCGTCGAGAAGCGCTATCCGCCCTCGGCCTGGAACGTGTATGCGGCACAGGCCAGCGACGGCGACTCGTTCGGCGCCGACGCGGGCAAGAGCGCGCGCTTTTTGGCCGAGCACCTGCTGCCGGCCACGCGCTACTTTGCCTATATCGAGGTTCCCGACTCGCAGGAGGCGCGCAAGAGCAGCCTGTGGGCGGAATATGAACAGAAGCTGGCGCCGCATTTCGTGATGCGGCGGATTTGCGATCGCGGGGAAATCTATCCCGTGTTCCATGACCTGTTCAAGAAGGAAACCGCATGAATGCCATCCTGGGCGCACTGGTGGAGCCGGAATCGGCCGACAGCCCCCGGCCGTTGTCGCAAGGTTCCGAATGGACGTTCGAACTGATCCAGTCCTATGACGACGCGATCTCGCAGGTCGCGCGCGAGTACGGGCTGGACACCTATCCGAACCAGATCGAGGTCATCACCTCGGAGCAGATGCTGGACGCGTACGCGTCGGCGGGCCTGCCCATCGGCTATCCGCACTGGTCGTACGGCAAGGAGTTCATCCGCAACGAGCAGTACTACCGGCGCGGCATGCAGGGCCTGGCCTACGAGATCGTGATCAACTCCAACCCCTGCATCGCGTATCTCATGGAAGAGAACTCCATGACGATGCAGGCGCTGGTGATCGCGCACGCCTGCTACGGCCATAACTCGTTCTTCAAGGGCAATTACCTGTTCCGCCAGTGGACCGACGCCGACGGCGTGCTGGACTATCTGGTGTTCGCCCGCAAGTACGTGATGGACTGCGAGGACCGCTACGGCATCGACGCGGTGGAGGCGCTGCTGGATTCCTGCCACGCGCTGTCGCACCATGGCGTGGACCGCTACAAGCGGCCGACGCCGATCTCGTACAAGGAAGAGGCCGCGCGCCAGGCCGAGCGCCAGGAGCACGCGCGGCTGCAATACAACGACCTTTGGCGCACGCTGCCGCGGCTGGAGGCCGACAAGGATGAGCGGGTCGCCGCGTCGGTGTTCCCGCCCGAGCCGGAAGAGAACCTGCTGTACTTCATCGAGAAGTATTCGCCCAAGCTGGCGCCGTGGCAGAAGGAACTGGTGCGCATTGTGCGCAAGGTGGCCCAGTACTTCTATCCGCAGACCCAGACCAAGGTGATGAACGAAGGCTGGGCCACGTTCTGGCACTACACCATCCTGAACCGGCTGCACGAGAAGGGACTGGTCAACGACGGCTTCATGATGGAGTTCCTGCAGAGCCACACCAACGTGGTCAGCCAGCGCGGCTTCGACGAACGCGGCTACGGCGGCATCAACCCGTACGCGCTGGGCTTCGCGATGATGTCGGATATCCGCCGCATCTGCGAAAAGCCCACCGACGAGGATCGCCGCTGGTTCCCGGACATCGCGGGTGGCGATTGGCTCAAGACGCTGGACTTCGCCATGCGCAACTTCAAGGACGAGTCCTTCATCTCGCAGTATCTGTCGCCGCGCCTGATCCGCGAGTTCCGCTTCTTCGCGATCTCGGACCACCAGGCCAATCCCAAACTGGAGGTCGCCGCGATCCACGACGACGAGGGTTACCGCGACATCCGCCGCCTGCTGGCCGCGCAGCACAACCGCGACAATCTGGTGCCGGACATCCAGGTGGTCCGCTTCAACCGCGACACCGACCGTTCGCTGGTGCTGCGGCACCTGAAGAGCCGAGGCCGGCCGCTGGCGGCCGAGGACGCGGAGCAGGTGATGAAGCACCTGGCGCGGCTGTGGGGCTTCCGGGTGCGGCTGGAGGAGACCGAACCCGACGGCACCGTCAGTTCGTACCGCGAGCAGGATCCGCCCAACGCTTGAGCGGCCATGGGCTGCCCCGGACAACCGCGTCCGGGACAGTCGCCACCGGCTGTGCACGGGCGCCCGTGGCAAAAAGGGGACGCAATAGCGTCCCCTTTTTCTGGGGCCCCTGCGCCGCTGCAGCTTTCTTGCCGATCTGCTAGAATCGCGGATTCGCATTTTCAGCAATGCGTACCGGATCAGGACAGGTGGCCGAGTGGTTGAAGGCGCACGCCTGGAAAGCGTGTATACGTCAAAAGCGTATCGGGGGTTCGAATCCCCCTCTGTCCGCCAAGAATTTCGCAAGAGTCGCCCCGGGGCAGCCCGTCAGCGCTTTGCCCCGAAAACCCGCATGAACATTGGTTCTGCGGGTTTTTTGTTGTCCGGAGGGTCGCCGGCAGCGGCATTCACTTCTCTCGGGCGTGCCGGGGGCCGTGGCATCGCTTGAAGATCCTAGCTTCGCACCACGCCGCGAAAGGCCGCCGAGAGCGCGGCCAGCGCATCCCGCGCGCGGCTGTCCCGGACCCGGGTATGCAGAAGGATGGGCAGCCGCGGCAGGTCTGGCAGCCCCAGCCTGGGGCCGACATCCACCGCGCCGAACGGCACCATGCGCGGGGCAAGCGCGGCGACCCCCAGCCCGGCCATGACGGCGGCGGCGACCGCCATCACGCCGCCACCCACGAACACCTCGGTCCAGGGGACGCCGGCCTCATCGAGCAGTTGTCCGGCCAGGGCGCGCACGCCGCAGGGTTCCGCCATCGTGGCCAGCGGCAGCGGCTCGTCCGCGCGATGCTGCCAGCCGGGCATCGCGAACCAGCCGAATTTTTCTTCGGCCAGGATTTCCCCGTCGCCGCGCCCCGCCTGGAAGCGCACGATCACCGTGTCGAGTTCGCGGCGGTCGAAACGTTGAAGCAGTTCCGCCGACGATCCGATCCGGATTTCGATCAGCAGGTGAGGATCCTGGGCATTCATGCGCGCGATCAGCGCGGGCAGTTCCGGACCCGCGACGTGGTCGCTGATGCCGATGGCAAGGCGCTGCCGCGTTCCGCCGACGACCGCGACCGCCCGGTCATGGGCCTCGATCAGCTTGCGCGCATGTTCAAGAAAGGTCGCGCCCTGGGCCGAAAGCTCCACGTAGCGCGGCGTTCGTTCGACAAGCTTGAAGCCCAGCCTTTCTTCCAGCCGTTTCAGCTTCAGGCTGACCGCGGCCTGCGTGGTTCGTGACGCTTCGGCGGCGCGGGTGAAGCTGCCCAGCTCGGCGATGCGGATGAAGGCTCTGACGGCTTCCAGGTCAAGGGCACGCTTTGTCATATCAAAGCTTTATTGTTGAAATAAGAATGGATAAGTTATCAGAATAGATAATAGGCGACGGGACTACAAAGGAGGAACTTCCCATGCCGTTCGCTCAAATCTCGTTGCGCTCCGGAAAGACGGAGGCTTACCGTCAGGCCATCTTCGACGGCGTTTACCGCGCGCTGCGCGAAACGTTCAACGTGCCCGAAGATGACCAGTTCATGGTCATGACCGAGCATGAGGCCGCCAACTTCCGCTACGGCGCGACCTATCTGGATATCGCTCGCAGCGACGATCTCGTGTTCATCCAGATCACCGCGAACAATACGCGCACGTTGGAACAGAAGAAGGCGCTGTTCCGGCGGATTGCGCAATTGCTTGGCGAGAATCCCGGCCTGCGCCCCGAGGATGTGTTCGTGAATCTCGTCGAGGTCCTGAAGGAAAACTGGTCGCTGGGAGGCGGCCTCGCGCAGTACGCCTGACCCGGCCGACAACAGAATAGGTCGCCGGCCAGGCAGGCCACCGCCAGCATGTTGCGCTTGAACGGGTCGCGCTCGCGTGCGTCCCGCCACCCGCGGCGCGAGCGGTATTCCAGAAAGCCGGCTGAAAGTTCTGTTGGGCCTGGAAAGGCGTTTCAGAGGGAAGCCGCGCGAAGAATGTTTCAGCGCGGCGATTTGGATTTCGACTGATTGCAATAGCGTCGACGCGTATCGCGTCCATTCATAAACTCCGCCTGCGCTTCGATCCCGCGCCTGGGTCGCGCCCCGCACCATCGTGCGTCGCGCTAGGGCGGGAAAAGCGCTGTGCGAGCCTGCCGCCGCGCTGTCGACATGACGTTGCCGGTACGCCCGCTTCACTTGATCTTGAAAAGCGTGGCGCATCATGTTCGATTGGTTTCGACGCAAGTGGTTCGGCTGGTCCATCGAGCAGGCGCGGATGGTTCTAGACTTTCCGGGACCCGACAAGGTCGGGCCTGGCCGGCAGCGAGGCAGGGCCACGGGCATGGTGGTGGCGTTTTTCACCCGCGACAGCATTTACGAGACGGAAAAGAACCGCATGCTGCGCTCGGCGCAGAGGCTGGGACTGGCCGTTGACGCCGAGCCGATCGCATCCACGGGTTCCTGGGTGCGCAACGCATCCATGAAGCCATCGGTGCTGGTCGCCATGCGCAAGAAGCACACCGGGCCGCTGTTGTACGTCGACGTGGATGCGGTGTTTCACCGCGATCCGTGGCCGGCGCTGGCTGCGTTGGATTGCGATATCGCTGCGTACCACGAGCCCGACGGGCACTTGCTGAGCGGCACGTTGTTCCTCAACCATACGCCGGCCGCCGCCGAGCTGTTGCAGGCCTGGGCCCAGGCCTGCGCGGAGAATCCCGACGAGTGGGACCAGTTGGTGCTGGAGCGCCTGCTTGCCAGCGATGCCGCGTCCGCCGCGCCGCGCTACCGGCAGGCGCGGCTGCCCGTCGCCTATTGCTGGATCTTCGACAAGACCGACAACGGGCCGTGCGACGAGGTGTTCATCGAGCATTTGCAGGCCAGCCGGGAAACGCGGCAGCGCAAGCGCGCGTTCGGCAGGCCGGTGCGCGCGGTCAGGCGCCGCCGCGACCGGGTGCGGGCGATCGAGCGCATCCTGTTCGACGGGGACACGGCGCGATAGCGCGCAGGCCGGCCCGTCGGTGGCGTCGGGCCGGCGCCTTTGCCTGACGCCACGGGCGTCCTCACAGACTGGCGGATTCGTGCGCGTCGGGAGTCGTGATGCGGTGAAGCTGGAACGTCTGCCGGGTGCGAAAGCCCAGGCGCTGGTAGAGCGCGAGGGCCGCCGCGTTGTTGTCGCGGACGTGCAGGAACGGCGTCTCGCCACGCCGGCGGATGTCGCGCCGCAACCGGTTCATCAGGCGGCCGGCGAGGCCCTGGCCGCGGCAGCTTGCATCGACGCACACGGCGCTGATCTCCGCGAAGCCGTCCAGCCGCATGCGTTCGCCGGCCATGGCGACCAGCCGGCCGTGGCGCCGTACACCGAGGTATTGACCTGTTTCGATGGTGCGTGGCCCGAACGGGCCCGGCCGCGTGGCGGCCGCCAACGCCATCATGTCGGCGGCGTCGCTGGCGCCCAGCGTCAGGAAGTCCGGCTCGTCCGCCGCGATCGGAGTCTGGCCATGGTCGACCATCTGGAAGAAAGAGAACAGCGGTTCCGAACGCAGGCTGTCGAGCGGGGGCGGTACGTACAGGGTTTGCAGCAACGCGGGGGTGTCCGGCGCGACGAGCCGACGCAGGGCATCGAAGGCCTCGCGCGTGGTGTTGCGCACGGCGGCAAACGGGGCGACGTCGGGCAAGTAGCGCGCGGCCAAGCCATCGCCCTGGCGCAGGTGCGCCTGGCGGCCGGCCAACGCGAACCAGGCCGGATTGTCGAGCTGAGTGGGATCGGGATGTTCCATGGTGAGGGTCTCGCTTGCTGAGGCGCCGGGATAAGCGCGGCCCGGCTGGGAAACCAGGCCGAAGCCGTTGATTCAGCGGGAATTCTAGACAGCGGCAAGGGTCGGGATCTATAGTCGTAAATGACAATATTCGGGCTATTTACGACATGCGTATCTGTCTGTTCGCCTTGGATGGCGCTTTCGATACCGGCCTGACGGCGCTGCTGGACGTTTTCGACACCGCCAACGAACTGGCGTCGATGCAGTCGGACGCGCCCGCGCCGTTCGATGTGACGGTGGCAGGCGTGGGCCGGCGTATCCGCACCGCGCTGGGCCTGTCCATGGCGGTGCGACCGGCCGGCGAAGTGGCGCGGCCGGATTGGGTGGTGGTGCCGGCCTTGAATGCCAAGACGCCGCCCAGGCTGCTGGACGCACTGGTCCGGCCCGACGTGGTGCGCGCCAAGGCGCAGTTGCGCGCCTGGCATGGGCAGGGAATCGGGGTGGCCGCGGCGTGCATAGGAACCTTCGTGGTGGCCGAGAGCGGCGTGCTGGACGGGCGCGAGGCCACCACGACGTGGTCGCTGGCACCTCTGTTCCGTGAACGCTATCCGGCGGTCAGCCTCGATGACACGCGCATGATTGTTGCCGGCGACGGCGTGGTGACCGCGGGCGCGGCCATGGGGCACCTGGACCTGGCGCTGTGGCTGATGCGTCAGGCCAGCCCGCAGTTGGCGGAGAGGGTGGCGCGATTCCTGTTGATCGACAACCGTTCATCACAGGCCCGATACATCATCCCCGACTTTCTGGCCCACGCCGACCCGCTGGTGGCGCGTTTCGAACGCTGGGCGCGCGAGAATCTGTCCAAGGGGTTTGCGTTGCAGGAGGCGGCCGAGGCGCTGCGCGTGCATCCAAGAACGCTGCAACGACGCACCGAAAGGGTCCTGGGCAAGTCGCCCCTGGCGTTCGTGCAGGACCTGCGGGTACAGCGTGCGCGGCAACTGGTGGCCAATGGTTGCGACCTGGATACCGTGGCGGCGCTGGTCGGTTACGCCGATACATCGACTCTGCGCACTCTGTTGCGCAGAAAGCTCGGGCGCGGCATTCGGCAATTGCGGTGCGACGCCGGGGCCTGAGGCGCGCGGCCCTGGCGTGCCCAGGGTTTCTTGGTCGCGGCGCCCTGGGTTGGTCTACGCTTGAGGCCTGTTCCCGGAGAGAGTCATGTCCAAGATCACCATCGATTTCGTGTCCGACGTAGCTTGTCCCTGGTGCGCGGTGGGCCTGGGCGGCCTGCTGGCCGCCATCGGGCGCGTACAGGACGAGGCCGAGGTCGAGCTGCATTTCCGGCCGTTCGAGCTGAATCCCGACATGCCCAAGGGCGGGCAGAACACCATCGAGCGGCTGATGGCCAAGTACGGCTACAGCCGCGAGCAGGTGCAGGCCAATCGCAAGGTCATCAGCGAACGCGCGGCGGCCGTCGGCATGCGCATGCGCATGGCGGATGACAACCGTTCGTTCAATACCTTCGATGCCCATCGCCTGCTGTACTGGGCGGGCCTGGAAGGGCAGGGCAGCCAGACGGCGCTGAAGAAGCTCCTGCTGGAGACCTATCACTACGACAACCAGGACACCAGCGACGTCGAGGTGCTGGTGCAGGCGGCGGCGGACGCCGGCCTGGATGCGGAGCAGGCGCGCGCGGTGCTGGCCTCGGGCCGCTACACCGAGGAAGTGCGCAAGGAAGAGGCCGAGTGGCGCGACCGCGGCATCACCTCGGTGCCGTCGGTGATCCTCAACGGCAAGTACCTGGTCTCGGGGGGCCAGCCGGCGGACGTGTTCGAGCAGGCGCTGCGCCAGGTGGCGCGCGAGGGCTGAGCGGCGGGCGGCGCCGTGGCCGCCGCGCCGTGGTCCGCATGAGCGGGAAGCCGCCGCGCCGTTGCCGCGCGACGGCCGTCCCCGGTTTCTCGATGCGGCGGCCGGTTCAGGCCGTCACGATCGGCGCCACGTCGAGCACGTACATCTGGCGTTCGCCTTCGTGCACCGAGTCCACGCACACCTGCGTGCCGTCGCGGCTCCAGCGCGGGTGCAGGTCGCAGCGGTTTTCCTTGGACAGCCCGGGATCGGCGTAGAAGCTGCCGAGGTCGTGGCGTTGCCCGGTATGCATGTCGTACAGGAACAGGATGCGTTCGTGGGTGACAGGATCGGGGTAGGTATCGCTCAGCAGCCAGCGGGTGTCCACCGGTGAAAACGTCATGTGGCCGTTCTCGGTGAGGACGCCGTCGCCCACCACCTGCACCTGGCCGCCGTCGGCATCTTCATACAGGTGGTAATGGATGCTGCCGGCATGCGGTCCCCAGACGATGATCGAGCGGTCGTCGCGCCAGAGCGGGTGCGAGATCTGGTATTCCGATTTCTCGTAGTCGAAGGTGCCGACGGCGGCCGGGTCGAAGTCGTCGGCCAGTTGCGGCAGCGGATGGTCGGAACATTCCAGCAGACGCATGTCGCTGCCGTCCGGGTTCATGGTGATGAGGCGGTGCAGGAAGCAGGTCTCGTCCTCGACCCGCTCGGTCCAGCGATGCAGGAACAGGATGCGCGTCGACGACGGGTTGACTTCGATGTGGCTGACCCAGTGGATCGCGCGCTCCATCGAGGCGCGCGGATGGAAGTTGCGCAGGTCGGCGTAGCTGACCAGCAGGCGGTGCGCGCCGCTTTCCAGGTCGAGCGCGTGGATGCCGTCGTCGGCCGGCGCGTTGGTCACCGGCGCGGGCGCGTGTTCGCTGTAACCGATGGTCTGGTGCGTGATGTAGAGCCGGCGGTAGTCCACGCACAGGGCGTAGCGGCTGTCGGGCGCGGCGACGTAGATCGGCAGCGGCAGATGGCGCGTCTGGCCGGTGGCGACGTTGTGCACCGCGGAGCGAAATCCAGGATAGAAGCCGCCGCCGTCATCACGACGGCAGTTGTAGATCAGTTGCGGCTCGGCCATGCCATCCAGCCACTGCAACTGGCAGCCCATCTGCCAGTTCCAGGCCGTGGTGACGCCCACCGCGTGATAACGCTCGCCATCGCCCAGGTCGAAGTAGCCGACCTCGGCGCGCAGTTCGGGCGTGAGCCGGGCATCCTTGACGGGCACGCGGTTGGCCAGCAGGTAGCGGCCGCCGCGATCCCAGACGGTCTTGTTGTAGTAGCCGAAGAAGTGATGGCCTGGCGGGCCGCCCAGGCGGCGGCAGGCGATGGCGGGAGTGGTCATGCGGTTCGTCTGTCTATGAAAAATGGGTTCAACCAGCGCTGATGTGCTCGGCCTCGATGACCTTGTTCCAGCGGGCGCGTTCGCGTTCGACGAAGGCGCGCGCCTCGGCGGGACTGTTGCCCACCGGCGTCATGCCCAGGTGCTCGAGGCCGGCGCGGAACTCGGGGTCGGCGTAAACGCGGCGCAGGTCGGCGCTGAGCTTGTCGATCAGCGCGTCCGGCACGTCCCTGCCGGCGGCCAGGGTGGTCCAGGAGGTCACGGTCAGGCCGGGCAGGCCGGCCTCGGCGGCGGTGGGCACGTCGGGCAGCGCGGGAGATCGCCTGGCGCCGGTGATGGCCAGGGCCTTGAGCTTGCCGGTCTGGATGTAGCCGATGGTGGTGGGCACGTTTTCGAACAGTAGCTGGATCTGGCCGCCGATCAGGTCGTTGATGGCGGCGGAGCTGCCGCGGTAGGGAATGTGCGCGATCGGGGCCTGCGCGGCCATTTTGTAGAGTTCGCCTACCATATGCACCGAGGAGCCGACGCCGGCCGAGCCGAAATGCAGGTTGTCGGGGCTGGCCTTGGCCTGGGCGGTCAGTTCGGCCAGGGTGTTGGCCTGGAGCGTCGGACTGGCCACGACCACGTGCGGCATTTCGGCGACGATGGTGATGACCTTGAGGGCGTCTGCCGGGCGGTAGTTCAGATGCTTGTAGACGCCATAGGTGGCGTGCAGGCCGATGGAGCCGAGCAGCAGGGTGTAGCCGTCGGGGTCGGATTCGGCGACGAATTTGCCGCCGATGTGGCCGCCGGCGCCGGGCCGGTTCTCGACCACGACCGGCTGGTTGTAGAGCTGGCCCAGGTACTTGGCCAGCAGCCGCCCCTGGATGTCGGAACTGCCGCCGGCGGTGAACGGCACGATGATCCGTAACGGGCGGTCCGGATAATTGGCCTGGGCCAGGGCGTTCAACGGCAGGGCCGCGCTCGCCAAGGTCAGGCCAAGGGCTTGCAGGACGCGGCGGCGCCAGGGACGGCATGAATGCATGGTATTTCCCCTACAGCGGTTGGTTTTTCGGTGGGGTGCGGGAGCAGGAGCACCTGAGGAGCCACGAGTGTAGGAGTCGCTAAGTATTTGAAAAAATTCTTTTTTCGGCATAGTCTATGCAAGTTTGCTATACCCTGTGACCCTATGAGCCGACCGCTGAATTTCCGTCAGATCGAAGCCTTCCACGCGGTAATGCTGGCCGGCACCACCACCGGCGCGGCGCAGATGCTGCGCACCACGCAACCGTCGGTGAGCCGCCTGCTGGCGCAGGCGCAGCAGGCCAGCGGCCTGAAACTGTTCGACATGGAGCGCGGCCGCCTGCGGCCGACGCGCGAGGCCAAGGACCTGTTCGATACGGTCAAGCGGCACTTCGTCGGCCTGGAGCGCATCGAGGACCGCGTGGCCGCCATGCGCCGCAGCGGCAGCGGGGTGTTGCGGCTGGCCTGCACGCCGGCGCTGGGCCTGGGCATGCTGCCCGGCGCGGTCGAGGAATTCGCGCAGCGCTATCCCGACGTGCACATCAACATGCAGACCGTGGGCAGCCAGTATCTGCGCGAGGGGCTGCTGCACGGCACCTACGATGTGGTGGTGACGACCGTGCCGCTGGACGGCGCGCACCTGGCGCTGCAAAGCCTGCACGAAAGCGCGGCGGTCTGCGTGATGCGGCCGGACCATCCGCTGGCGGCGCTGCCGGCCATCGGCATCGCCGACCTGAACGAGCGTCGGCTGCTGGTGCTGAACGCCGACGATGACGTCTACCTGCAGTTGCGCGGCGCGATGCTGGCGCACCAGGTGCAGCCGGTGTCGGAAATCGAAACCACCTATTCATCGACGATCTGCGCGCTGGCCGCGGCCGGCACCGGCCTGGGAATCGTCAATCCGTATATCGCCGATGTCTTCGCGCAGCAGTTGGCGATACGGCCGTTCACGCCGAAGCTGCCGGTGCGCGTCTGCATGGCCTATCCGGCGCAGACGGCGCCTTCGGTGGTGACCGAGGCCTTCGTCGACATCCTGACGCGGCGCTTCCACGATATGGCCGAGCCCGCCTGAGGCCAGCTCGGCGGCCGCCGGGGAACGGCGGAGCCATCGGTGTTACTCAGCATGCGGCGCGCCCTGCGCCAGAAGAACAAGGAGACAGTCTTGACGCTCGCCGCCATCCCTTGGGTTCCGGGTATCCGGCCCCGCCCGCGCGCCGCCGGAGCGGCGCGATGACGCCGCGCGCGGGACGCACGCTGGGACTGGAGATGGAAATGGCGGTGGCGCGGCGCGATACCGGCGCCAGCCATGCGGTGGGCGGCTACTTCGAGACGTTGGCCGCGATCAAGGCGGCGCGCGGCGAGGCGCCGGATCTGTCGCGCATCGGCGAGCGCGTCGTGGGCGTGTCGGTGGCGGCCGGCGAGAGCGGCCTGGACAACGGCTTCAATCTGCTCGAGACCGCGTTCGCGCCGGTGTCCGAGGACGACGGCGGGCTGGCCGAGCTGGCGCGGCGCGCCACGGGGGAGCTGCACGACGCCTGCCGCGCGCTGGAAGCGGAAGGCGCGGTGCTGCTGAATGCGTCGGAACATCCGGACTGCACGCTGGACCCGTCGTGGTACGCGACGGTGCACGTGCCTCGGCCGATCTACCGCGAGCTGGTGGGCCATCGTGAATGGCTGCATCGCGTGGGGATCGATGCGAAAGCCCAGAACAGCCCCTGCACGTCGGTGGACGTGACCCAGGCGGCGCGCGCGCTCAATGTGGTGCTGGCGCTGGCGCCGGCCAGCATCGCGATCTTCGCCAATAGTCCGCTGGAGAACGGCCGCGCGACCGGCCTGAAGGAGAACCGGCTGACGGTGTGGGATCGCATGTTCCGCCATTCGCGCTATGCCGGCGACCACCACCTGCAGCGCCTGCCCGAACGGCCGTTCGTCGACCTGGGCGATTATTTCCGCTGGATGTTCGCGCCCGGCACCGCCAGCCGCTGCCTGCCGCTGGCGACGGAGGAAGGCTACAAGTCGGCCACCGGCGTGTACCTGCGTGGTTCGCCCTGCCTGTCGGCGTTCCTGGCGTCGGAGGGCTGGCCGGGCCTGCGCACGGACACCGGCGAGGAAGTCACCCTCGCGCCGCAGGGCGCGCATTTCGAGTATTCGCAGTTCGCGCATTTCCTCGATGCGCGGTGGCGCTACCGGCTGGCGACGCCGCCGTCGCTGGAGGCGCTGCGCGAAGCCTGGCGCCGGCCCGGCGGCATCGAGGAGCTGTACGCGCGCCTGGGGGCCAGCGGCTATATCGAAGGCCGCGCGCCGGGCGCTGGCTTCGCCGACGCGCAATTGCTGCGCGAGGCGGGGCGCGAGGTCGCGGCGACGCTGGTGATGGCGCCGTCCGCGTTGCAATTGGGGTTGATGCGCAACCTGCCACAAGCCGAGGATCTGCTGCGGTCTTGGGGCTGGCTGCGGCTGCGGGCCATGCGCGCCGACGCCATGCGCGACGCGCTGCACGATCCCGCGGTGCATGCGCTGGCCGGCGAGGTGCTGGCGGTGGCCGCGGGCGGGCTGGCGCCGCACGAGCGCCATTGGCTCGATTATGCGCATTACGCGGTGGATGTGCGCAGCAGCGGCGCGGACCGCCTGCTGCGCCTGTGGCGCGAACTCGAGGGCGATCCGCGCCGCCTGGCCAAGGTCTGCGAGGCCAGGGCGGTGGTGCCGCTCTGAACGTGCGAGTCCCCGGCCGGACCGGCGCGGTTCAGGCCAATTGCGGCATCAGTCCCGGCCCGGGGGGCGGGACGTTGTCCAGCAGCGCCAGCAACTGCCGTTGCAGGCCGTCCGGCGCGGCGCCCGTGCGCAGCGCCTGCTTTTCGCCGTCGGTCAACAGGCCCGCCAGGTCCGCCAGGCTGTCGCATTCCATCGAGTAGGCCTGATGCGTGCGCACCGCGATCTGCTCCAGCGACTTCCAGGCCGACAGCATGTGGGCCTGGTGCTGGACCTCGTCGCTGATGTTCGAGGTCAGCGTGCTGATGCCGCCGTGGAACACCGGCAGCGCGTTCGGGCCGGCCGTCCAGATCTTCTGCTTGTCGGCGAAATCGGCGCCGGCCTGGTCGGGGTGGCTGGTGATCAGGTTGACGAAGAACGATTTGATCTTGCCCAGCACGCCGGGCGTCGGCGCCTGCGGCGGGCCGCCGTGCATGATCTGGTAGGCCTTGCCGTTTTCGTCGAAGGTCAGCAGCAGGGTGCGGGCCTGCGTCTGGCCGAGCGCGTCACCGGTCAGGGCGGTGGGCACGCCCTGCGCGTCCTTCGGATGGGTGAAGACCTCGGACGGCATGTTGCTGCCGATGCCGCCGTCGGCATAGACCTTCTTGCCGCCGTCGGCCGTCTCCACCGACACCGCCTTGAACGCGATCGGGAACGACATCGACATGCGCGCGGCATAGGCGATCGGCATGTCCGGCGTGCTGTCGGCGTCGAAGTATTCCTCGACCTGGTCGGTCTTGTTCCAACCGGTGAGCGTCAGCTGCTTGAACTTGTCGGGCGCCAGCGTGTTCAGCAGCTTCAGGTCGCCGAACGTGATCATGCTGTCCTTGTGTTCCTGCTCGAAGTCCGGGAGCTGCTGCAGGCGGCTGAGGCGTTCGAGCTGGCGGTCGCTCAGCTGGCCCTGGCCGGCGAGCGCGACCAGCTTGTCCTGGAACGCATGGGTGTTCCAGTGCGTCGTCAGGTAGTCGTGCACGCTGCGCGCGGTGGTCTGGTCGACCACCTTCAAGGAAGCGACGGCGGGCGCCAGGCCGCCTTCCATCTTCAGGTCGGGATAGATGCGCGCCAGGTCGCTGCCGCCCTTGAGCGCATCGAGCATGCCCGGGCGGAACAGGGCGTCGGCCGGCCCCTGCTCGAACTGCGCGGCGCTCAGGCCCGCCGCCAGGCAGGTGGCGGTGAGGGCGCCGGCGGACGAGCCCGACAGGTGCTTGAGACCGGCCAGCATGCCGGTCTTTTCCATCTGGTCCAGGCCGGCGCTGTAGCCGATGCCCTTGGCGCCGCCGCCGCGCAGCGCCATATTCTCGAGCTGCGGCGCGGAGCGGATGACGACGTATTTGTCGCCGCGGGGAATGATCTGCGGACGGGTGTCGGCCTGCGGCAGGTTGGACATCAGTTCCGAGCGGGCCGCATCCACTTTCAGCCGGTCCAGCGCCATGGCGGCGGACTTGCCGGCGGATTTCATGGCGCTGGCGAAGTCCTTGCCATCGACCGAGCCGTCCTGTCTGCGCGGCAGCGCGTCGAAGGAGCGCTGGACGATGGACTCGAAGCGCGTCTGCACGTCGCCGGCGAAGCTCTCGATGCCCTTGGGGCCCATCATGTTGGCGAGCGCGCTGGTCTCCTGCATGAAGTACTGTTCGAACGAGCGCTTGGCCGCGTCGACGTGGGCGGCGTTGGTGTCGGGCGTGACGAACAGGCCCTTGAGCTGGCCCAGCAGCGAGGTCGGCGCCTGTGCCGGCGGTTGCCATACGGAGGCCGCGGCGCTGTTCTGGATGGCGCTGGAGATACCGTTCATGCGAGTGCTCCCGGTGCGGCGACGCCCATGGCGCCGGCCGATATGCCAAAGGAGATCTGCGCGCCTTCCAGCGCCAGGTCGCGCACCAGGGCGCGCGTGTCCTGCGCTTGCGCCACCTGGTATTGCAGCCAGCGCGGCCAGGTGTCGTCATCGAGCCGGTGCAGCGCGATCCGGCCGGTGCCGGTCACGAACTGGCGGCTGTCCAGGCCCATCACGTAGGCGTGGCCGCGCAACGCGTTCTGGTTGATGAGCAGCGCGCCCTTGATGACGGCGCGGCGCAGGCTGCCCTGCAGCGTGGCGGCGTCGTGCACGAAGAAGTCGGTGAGCAGCCGCTGGTTGTCGGGATGCAGCGTGACGCGGCCGGGTAGGTCGTCGAACAGCAGATCGAACTGGCGCGCGCCGCTGGGCAGCGTGTCCAGTCCGCAGGCCTGCGCCAGCCGTGCCAGGTCGCGCTCGGCCTGGCGCGCGTCGCCTTGCGGGCCGCGGGGAAGCGTCGCGGGCGGGGTGGCGTCGGGATCGGGACGGGCCAGGCGGTCGAGTTCGCGCAGCAGCGCGTCGGCGATGTCGTGCAACGCCTGGGCGTCGCAGGCCGCATATAGTGGCAGGCTCAGGCTCGGACCCAACTCCGGCGAGATGCCGCCGATCAGGCCGGCGCCCAGGCGCGTATCGAAGCTGCGGCGCAGCAGCGCTTCGCCCTGCGGGTCATCGAAGCCGGGCGCGTCGTTGAAGGCGTGGCGCCAGGCGGTGAGCACCACGCTGCCGTCTTGCGCGTTGCGCGTCATGCCGAGTTGATGATGGTCGTCCAGCGGGACGGCCCATTGCGCGGGCTGTTCGGTGTCGCTGGAATCGACATGCGCCTGCGCGTATTGGGCCGCGGCCCGCGCGAAGTCGGAGAGGGAGTTGTGCGCCATGGGAAGCTCGCGAAGTGGGAATCACCCCCTGAGTAACAGCTCTATGCCTTCCGGTTCCGTGCCGGGGCCTGGGATTCGCGCGGCGCGGGTGCCATAATGTCGGCTCATCCATCTTGCGCTTCGAGCGGCCGCGCCCGCGTGGCCCCCTGTTACCGTGTCAGACCCTCAATTCGCCCAAGTGCTTTCCGAACTCGGCCAGGCGCTGGGCATTCCCGCGCTGGCGCCCGCGGAGGGTGGCCTGTGTCAGTTGGCATTCGATGGTCGCCATCTGGTGCAATTGATGGCGCATGGCGCGCGCGGCCAGATCCTGTTGTCGTGCGCGGTCGGCGGGGGCAGGATGGACGGCGCGCTGGCGCTGCTTGCCGCACAGGGCAACTTCCTGCAGGCAGGCGGCGGCGTGGTGGCGTGCGCGGCCCCTGACGGCCGCATGCACCTGCAGTTGGGCCTGCCGCGCGAGCAATGCGGCGCGGATGCGCTGCTGGCCGCGATCGATGCGCTGCTCAACCAGGTCGAGGCCTGGGAGAAGCGCGCCGCGCGCGCCGAGCCGGGCGCTGACGCGCCGTGGCGCAATCCCGCCTTCATGATGCAATCGGTCTGAACCCGCGTGGCGGCCGCCGGGGCCGGCTTAGCTGGCTTTCTGGATCACGCCCTTGAGCGAGTCCGCGATCTGCTTGGTGATCGTGCTCTGGATCTCGATCAGCATGGTCCATTGCTGCACCTGTTGCTGCATCTTCAGCATATCTGCTTGCGACACGCTGCCGTCGGCGTTGGTGCGCAGGTTCGACAGCGTCGTCTGCAGGTTGCTTTCCTGCGACCGGATGCTGTCATAGATCGTGCTGTTCACGCTATTGAAATTCAGGCCGGACGAGCCGGTCAATCCGTTCAATGCCATGATGCGTCTCCTAGCGATTAAGGGGGGAGAAAGGGGCGGACGGCGCGGCGCCGGCATCCCGGGGGTCAAGTTGCAGCGCGGCCAGCACCTCGCGCGCGGCGGCGGCGGCCTGTGCCACCGCCTGGTATTGCTGGAACGCGACCGGCACCAGGCCAGAAGCCAGGCGCTGGTTGGCGCTTTGCTCCAGTTCGGCGAGGCGCTGCGCCAGCGCGGCGCGCAACGCGGCGCCGCCAGGGGCGGCCAGGCGTTGTTCCAGTTCGGTCAGGGCGGTCGTATCGGTCATGGCGGCAGAGTCGGTTGGGATGTCAGCGCGTCACGATGGCGCTGCGCGGGCCTTCGAAAATGATTCGGGTGTTCTCCACGGCGACCAGGCGGTACTTGCGGTAGACGCCGCCCACCAGCAGCTTGCTGCCGTCTTCCAGTACGATGAAGGGCTGAGGCCCGCCGACCACGCTGCGGATCACGAACGGCACGCTGTCGGCCGCCGGCGAGGCGCTGGCCGCGGCCAAGCGGGCCACGCCGAGATGGGCCTGGTTGAATTCGTTCAGCACGTCCTGCAGTCGGACCTGCTGATCGTCGTCGAGCGCGCCCGCGGCGATTTCCAGGTGGTCGGGCTTCCACGCGAGGGTGACGCCGGATAGGCCGGCGTCCACCAACTGGCTGGAGAGGGCGTCGCTGAGTTGCTGCGTCAACGCGATGCCATTGCCCAGCACCGTCATGCCGGGCAACTGCGCCCGCAGGGTATCCAGCGCAGACGCGCGTTCGCGCGCGCTGCTGGCGATGCCGACGACATTCAGGCGGCCGTCGCCTTCATACCGCGGGTCATAGCGCACATTGAACGCGCGCAGGGCCGCGCGGGCGGTGCGCACCACCTCGTCCTCGTTGCTGATGCGCAGGGCGGGCATGGGCCAGATCTGCGACAGCGCCGAGGCCACGGCGTCCTGTTCGGCGGCGTTGCGCACCCATCCCGACACCGTCACCACGCCGTCGCGCGCCATCGAGACGTGCAGGCGCGAGGCCAGGCCCATGCGCTCGAACACCGCCGAGATCTGCCCCACGGATTTCTCCGCGGCCGCCAGGCGCGGATCCACCTGCGGCGCGCGGGTGGCGCTGGATTGCGGCATCAGGGTCAGGGCGATGGCCACGAAGATGGTCAGCACGACCGCGGCCAGGCCCAGCACCATGGGCCAGGAGTCGCGCTTGCGACGCCGACCCTGCGCAGGCGGCAGCGGCAGGCGCCGCTCCAGTTGAAGCTCTTCTTCGCTGGTCGGCGCCGCGCCCGCAGGCGGGGGAGGCGATGTCGCCGTGGCGGCAGCATCCGGCTCGGCCGCGCCGCGCGCCAGCGCATCGTTGGCGGCATCGGGGGCGTTGGCCCAGGGGGCGCCGCGCCGGGCCACCGTGATCCAGACCGGACCCAGCGGCACCGGCCGGTTGAACGGCGTGCCGGGCATCCCGTTGGGCGCGCCGTCGTCCAGCGACAGGTCCCAGCCGCCTTCGCCGATGCGCACGCGCGCGGCGCGCGGACCCATGCCGTCGTCGGCCAGCACGATGTCGCAGGCCGGGTCGGCGCCCAGCACCGCGCCGTCCGCGACCTGGCAGCGGGCATCGCGATGCAGCCCGGACAGCACGCGCAATTCCAGCGCTTCGCTCATGAGGGGGCTCCGGTTGCGGGGGCGTTCACAGGTCCACCCTGGCCAGCGGCTGTACGTTGATCTCCTGCGTCAGCTCCTGGTAGGACAGCACCGGCAATTCGTACAGGTCCTGTTCGATCATCTTGCGCAGGTAGCGGCGGATGTCCATCGAGGTCAGCAGCACGGGCTTTTGCGCGGCGGCGGCCAGGTCGCCGGTGGCGCGCTTGATGTTGTCCACCAGCTTGCGCGAGGCATTGGGATCGAGCGCCAGGTAGCTGCCGGCCGAGGTCTGGCGGATGGCGCCGCGCACGGTCTCTTCGACGTTGGGCGCCAGCAGGTAGGCGGGCAGGATGTTCTGGCCGCTCGAATATTTGTAGCTGATATGGCGCTTGAGCGAGACGCGCACGTATTCGGTCAGCAGCACCGAGTCCTTCTCTTTCTGGCCCCATTCGATCAGCGCTTCCAGCACCGCGCGCAGGTTGCGCACCGAGATATCCTCGGACACCAGCCGCTGCAGGATCTCGGCGATCTTCTGCACCGGCATCACGCGCAGCGCTTCCTTGACCAGATCGGGGAAGCGGTCTTCCATCGCCGTCAGCAGGAAGCGCGTCTCCTGGATGCCGATGAAGTCCGACGAGTATTTCTTCAGCACGAAGGCCAGATGCCAGGTCAACACCTGGTGCGGGTCCAGGAACGGAATGCCGGCGGCCGACAGCGTCGGCGCCAGGCCGGCGTCGACCCACAGCGTGGGGACGTTGGGCAGGAAGCGCTTGTCGGTTTCGTAGGGCACCTGCAGCGCCTGCAGGTTCTGTTCCGTGTCGCGCACCAGCACCGCGCCCGGCCGCAGCTTGCCTTGCGATACCGGCACTTCGGACAGCAGGATGTTGTAGGTGTCTGCGGGCAGCGCGTCGTTGAAGCGCAGTTGGATGCCGGGGAACGGCACGCCCAGGTCGAAGTAGAGCGCGCGGCGGATCTTCAGCAGTTCCTCGTTCAGTTCATCGGCGTCGAAGCTGCGCTGCAGCGCGGCGGCCACGTCGATCATCAGCGGCAGCGTGGGCGCGAATTCTGCGCTGCCGTCGGCGCGCGGCCCGGCCTGCGGCTTCTGGCCGTCGGCCGCCAGCGCCGGGATCTCGGTGATCTCGCCGGTCTTCTCGTCCACCACCTTGCGCGTGCCGCGCAGCAGCACGAAGCCGATGGTGCCCACCACCGCCGCCAGCGCCAGGAAGGTCAGGGTGGGCATGCCGGGGATCAGGCCCATGCCGACGGCGATGGCGGCGGCGATCAAGAGAGCGCGCGGCTGCGCCAGCACCTGGGCGCCGATGTCCTTGCCGACGTTGGAGGGGCCGTCGCCGGTCTGCACCCGGGTCACGATGATGCCGGCGCAGATGGCGATGAACAGGGCCGGAATCTGCGCGATCAGGCCGTCGCCGATGGTCAGGATGGAATACACCTGCACCGCTTCGCCGGCGGACAGGCCGCGCTGCATGGTGCCGATGAGAATGCCGCCAAGCAGGTTGACCGCGACGATGATGAGGCCGGCGATGGCGTCGCCCTTGACGAACTTCATGGCGCCGTCCATGGCGCCGTACAACTGGCTTTCCTTTTCCACCACCGAGCGGCGCTTGCGCGCCTCGTCCATGTCGATGGTGCCGGCGCGCAGGTCGGCGTCGATCGACATCTGCTTGCCGGGCATGGCGTCCAGCGAGAAGCGCGCCGCCACTTCGGCCACGCGCTCGGCGCCCTTGGTGATCACGACGAACTGCACGATGGTGAGGATCAGGAACACCACCAGGCCGACGATCAGGTTGCCGCCGACCACGAAGTTGCCGAAGGTCTCGATGATGTGGCCGGCGTCGCCCTGCAGCAGGATCAGGCGGGTGGTGGCGATCGAGATGCCCAGGCGGAACAGCGTGGTGACCAGCAGCACCGACGGGAATGACGAGAACGCCAGCGGCGACGGCAGGTACATGGCCACCATCAGCAGGATCGCCGACAGCGTCATGTTGGCGCCGATCAGCACGTCGACCAGCGTCGTCGGCAGCGGCAGGATCATCATGAAGATGATCGAGACGATCAGGACCGCCAGGACGATATCGTTGCGGCTGGTGGCGGCGGCGACGACGCGGTTCAGGGCTTGCATGGGTCGGCTCACGTCGTTTCCGCTTCGGTGGGCGCGGCCGCCGGGGCGGGGCGCAGGGCAACGTAGGCGCGCATGGCCGCGGCGGCCTCGTCGCGCCGCTCCAGGGCCAGCAGGGCCTGCGAGCGGATCAGGTGGAACGGCGCGTCGACGCCGCCCTGCATGGCCAACTGGTCCAGCGTCGACAGGGCCGCGTCGGGCTTGCCGGCGCGCAATTGCGCCAGCGCCAGGGTGGCGAGCTGGCGGGCGTCGGCCTGTCCCAGGGTGCGTAGCGCGTTCAGCACCACCGCGGTCTTTTCGGGCCGGTTGTTTTCCAGGTAGACATAGGCCAGCAGGCTGAGCAGCTCGCGGGCGTCGGGGGGCAGGGGCATGGCGGCGCTCATCCCTGGTACAGCGCGCTGCGGTACATGGCGACCAGGTCGCGCAGGCCGGCCTCGTCCTTGAGCAGCCGCACGGCGCGATTCAGCGCCCGGGCATCCTCGGGATTGTGGTCCTGGTTTTGTTCGGCCGCGGCGGACAGGCCTTCCAGCGTCGCCTGCAGGGCCTGCGCGAACTTGCCGGGCAGCAGCAGGTCGCGGTTGGCGACCGTGGGGCGCAACTGGCTGTCGAGGTAGCGGTCGATGTTCGGCGTGTCGAGCAGTTGGGCCAGTTGCGCCTTGACGCCCTCCGCCGGCGGGGCCAGTTCCTGGCGTTCGGGCAGGTGCTGGCCGGCGGCCTCGCGGCCGGCGTAGGTGATGCCGTCCAGTCCTCGGTCGAAGGCGAAGCCGCTGATGCGCATATCGGACATGGTGCGAGGGTCTCCGTTTCAGGTTCAGTTGGCGCGCGCGTCGTCGAGCCAGCGCGCCAGCGTGTCCGCCGCGCGTCGCAGCTCGGTGGCGTCGGCCTGGTCGGCGGGCAATCGGGTCAGCGCCAGCAAACGGGGAATGCCGTCCTGCTCGCGCAGGGCGGCCTGCACCGGGTAGCCAGCCAGGCGCGAATGGTGCGCCCGCCGCCAGGCCTGCAGCAGGCGCGTCGGGGCGTCATAGGGCACCGGATCCGAGACGTAGACCAACACTTCGCCGTCGGCCGCCTCGATGACGACCCGACGGCCCGAATCCAGTTGCAGCGCCAGGTTGCCGTGCGGCCCCAGGGCGAGCCGCCCCAGGCCGATGGTCTCGCCGAAGGCGCCCAGGGCGCGATCCAGGCTGTTCATTCGTATTCCTCGTCGATGGCCGCGTCCAGGGCCAGTTGCGCCGCGCCCAGGACGGACTGGCGGGCATCCGGGTCGGGGTACATCGGCAGCGGCAGGTCCTTGAGCACCGCGCGCACGCCGCCCAGGAAGGTGATGCGCGCGGCGACGCTGTCGGCGCCGTGGCTGGCGGCCAGGGCCGTGAAGCGCGATTCGGAGATCCACTTCTCGTTGCTGACGTTGACCAGGTCGCGCATCAATTGATCGGCCGCCAACGGCTTGCCGTGCTCCCGCGCCATCTTTTCACCCAGTTCGCCGCAGCCGTCCAGCACGGTGACCGCCACGCCCAACTGATACAGATCCTGCATCAGCGCCTGCAGCCGGTCCGGGCTGGTGGACGGTCGCGCCGCGGCCAGGTCCTGGCCGAGGGCCTGGATCAGTTGCTGCAGGCCGCGGCCCACGTCCTTGCCGCCGAAGCGCTCCAGCGCCAGCGTCAGGGTCTTGGCCAGCGACGCTTCGCCGAGCACTACGTCCTGGTAGGTGCGCTGGAAGTCGGCCACGCCGCGGGCGTCGTCGGCATAGCCGGCGGCCGCGCCGATGGTGTTCAGGCTGGCGCGGATCTGCGGGCCGCTTTCCAGTTCCAGGTCGGCCAGCGCCTCGCGCAGGCCGTCCAGTACGTCCTCGGGCGCGCCGTCGCGTTCGCCCTGGCGCAGCGCGTATTGCAGCCCAAGGTACTGGCCGGCGGCATCGCCGAAGGCCCGGGCGGCGGCCTGGCGCGGGTCGGCCTGGCCGGCCAGCAGATGACGCGCCAGCTCGATCAGCTTTTCCTGCGCGTCGGCGTCGTGCGACTCGGCCAGGTAGGCCACGATGGCCTCGGCGCTGAGCATCTGCAGCGGGGCGTCGCGGCCGATCTTGCGTTCCGCGTGGTGCTTGTCCTCGGTCTTCTCGGCCATGTGCAGGCTGAGTTCCTCGGCGGAATCGGCCAGCGAGACCTCGCCGTCGACGGCCGTGGCGGCCTGGCCCAGCATCGTGCCGACCTGCTGCTGGCCGTGCTGGATGTCGGCGTGCGAGGTCGTGGACGAGAAAGCGGAAGGAGGCAGGCCGGCGTCGATACGGTTCATGAAGGCGCGAGGAACGGCGGACGAAGGCCGCGCACAGTCAGGGGTAGTAACGGATGGGCGGGGAAAGTTCCATCATCGGCTGATGGAACCGAGGCAGGGGTTTGGTTACCAACACGGCATGCGGGCATTCCGGGGCGATCGGCAGCGGAATGTGAAGGTCTTTCAGGGTTAACCCGGGTTTTGCGCCCAAGGCGGCGGGCCCGTCGGCGCAAGGAGAGCGAATATGTCCACGGTAAGCGGTGCGGGTGCCAGCGGTATTGCGGGTATGGATTTTCAGGGCATGGATCTGGAAACCGCCCTGCTGGCGGTGCAGAACCAACGGGCGCAATTGCTGGAGAATTCGCTGCGGCAGCAACTGGATTCGGTCAACGCCCGCAATGCGCAGATGGCGGGCTTGAACGAGTCGATCACCGCCAAGGGCGCCGAGAACAACAAGCTGGAGGCGTCCAATGTGTCGATGCAACAGCAGATCGCCGAGCTCAAGGATCTGCAGGGGCGGCTGGCGGCCAGCAAATGTCCCAATCCCGAAGGCTGGTACGGCCTGTCCTGGGGGCAGGGCGATGACAAGGCGCTGTCCCACGCCACCCTGGACCAGATCAAGCAGGCCGGGCTGACCGTGCCGGCAGGCGCCGATGCGCCGCGCGACGTGGATCGCAACGGCACGATGGATGCCAAGGGCCGCGTGGTGCAGGACTGGGTCGACCAGATCTCGGCCAAGGTGGCAGGCCTGGAGGCCAGCATCAAGGAAAACACCGCCAGCATCGAGACCAACAAGAACGAAATCGCCACCGCCAAGAACCAGGTGGACGCCCTGGGTAATACCCAGCAGATGGAAATGCTGCGGCTGCAGGGATTGACCAACAAGCGCAATGAAGCATTCGACGTGATGACGAACTTCGTCAAGAAGATGCAGGACAGCCGTTCGTCCATCATCGGCAACATGCGTTGAGGGCAAAAAGGCGGCATGGATGTGGAACTCGCGCGACGGCCCGGTTACTCAAGCTGCATGCGGGGCCGGTAACTGCCGGCGCCAGGGGAAAACCCGAGGCCACTGCCGCCGGAACCCCTTACCAATTGGAGATAGGCATGAATTCACCCGTGGGCGGCGCGAACGGCGCCGGCAGCATCGGCGGCATCGACATTTCGGGCATGGACCTGGAGACCGCCCTGATGGCGGTCCAGAACGAGCGCGTCAAGTTGCTGGATGCCCAGTTGCAGAACCAGATCAAGGAAGTGCAGGGCCGCAACGAGCAGATCGCCAAGCTGAACGAGGCCATGAACAGCCTGAACGCGCTCGCGGGGTTGTTCAAATCCGGCAAGGACGGCGCGACCAAGATGCAGGATGGCGACATTCCGGACTGGAACAAGGCGGGCACCGCCAATGACAACCGCTACAACCAGATGCGCGACGCCATGTGGAAGGCGATGGGCGATGCCGGCATGGACCTGAATACCGACAAGTACCAGTTGCAGGTGGACGGTGGCATCAGCAAGGTCACCAAGGGCAGCCTCGATACCGCCATCCAGGCCATCAAGAACAAGGTGGATGCGTTGTCGAACACGCAGCAGATGGACATGACGCGCCTGCAAGGCATGACCAACAAGCGCAATGAGGCGTTCGATGTGATGACGAACTTCCTCAAGAAGATGCAGGACAGCCGTTCGTCCATCATCGGCAACATGCGTTGACCAGCCCCACTCATTTTTCTCCATCCCGGAACCGCGCCATGAGTCTCAAGAAAACCGCCGAACAGATCCACGCCGAAGCCGAGCGCGTGCTGGATGACGCCCGCCGAACCCTGGAGCGGGCCGATGATTTCTACCGTGACCAGGGACTGGATCCGGAGAAAGTGCGTGCGGTGACGGCCGCCCGCCTGGGGCCCAAGGAACGGGAGCAAGCCGAGACCCTGGTGCGGCAGGATCTGGAGGCCATCGAGGCCGAAGTGGCGCAGGAAATGGCGCGCCAGCGCTTCGCCAGCGCGCCGGCCTCGGGCGGCGTGAAGAAAATCCGCCCGATGGTTTAAGTCCCAAGGCCGTCCCCCCAAGGAGATCCCGATGAGTCTGACTCCGGAAGAGAACGCTGCGCTGACGCAGAACCTGACCGCGGCCATGGAAGAGGCCACCGGCGGCCTGGCCAGCTACCTGCGTGCGGGCGGCAAGCTCGGCGATGTACTGGGGCTGACGGGCGCCGAACTGCAAGCGATGTACTCGCTGGGTCACGCCCTGTACGAGCAGCAGCGCTACAGCGAGGCCTTCAAGGTGTTTTCCGCGCTTGTCACCTATGACCATACCGAGCCGCGCTACGGCCTGGCACTGGCTGCCGCCAACCGTATGCTGGGACGCCACGAGGATGCGCTGCGCCAGTACCTGCCGGCCATCATGGCGGATCCGCTGGACCCCGCGCCGCTCTACTACAGCGCCGAGTCGCTGGTGGAGATGGGGCGCACCGACGAGGCCATCGAGGCGTTGGACACCGTCGATGCCCTGTGCGAAGGGCAGGAGCGGCACGCGGCCGTGGCCGCCAGGGCCAGGATGTTGCGCGGGGCGTTGACGGGGCCGCGTGCCTGAAGCATGTCCCGCGCCGGTGGCGCTGGATAACCAGTTGAGGGAGTCACTCCATGAACATCAATTCCGCGGGCGGCGCCGGCGCCAATCTGCCGCAGAATCTCGACGACTTGGCCTCGTCGCCCGACGTTATCAAGAGCGTTCTGGAGAACGCGCAGAAGATCGCTTCGGAAAACGAGGCGATCAAGCAGAAGCTGCTGGGCGCCATGGGGGCGGCCGGCCCGGTCGATCCCAAGGATCTGGCGCTGATCAGCGCCGAGATCGGCCAGAAGCTGCAGGACACGCTTGGCGGCCTGCGCGGCCTGCAGGCGCCGGAGGTGCCGCGGGGCGCCGACGCCGGCGACGCGTTCAACGCCCTGTCGCGGTTGAGCGAACAGGACGTGCAGACGGATATCTATGCCTTCATGGCGTTGTTCCAGCAACTGGCGCAGACCATGCGCAGTTCGGCCCGCGAAATGCGCGCCAACGAACTGCAGGCTCAGGTCGACACCCTCAAAGGGGCCGCGCAGGAAATGCGCGATGCCGCCAAGGAACGCATGATCGGCGCGATGACGCAGGGCGCGTTCCAGATCGCGGGCGGATTGTCGCAGATCGGCTCGGGGGCGCTGCAGTTGCGCGTGTTGAACAAGGGCGGCGATGGCGCCGAGTCGCGCGCCCGCAGTTACTCGGACACTGGTGGCGGCCTGTCTGGCGTGGCTGGTGGCATCGGCGCCATGATCAATGCCGCCCAGGAGCAGAAGGCGGCCGAACACGATGCGCGCCGTTCCGAACTGGAGGCCCAGTCCAAGGTGCACGAGTCGGGCATGCAGCAGGCTGGCGAGATGGCGCAGCAGATGATGGACGTGATCCGCGACGTGCGTGACAAGCTGGCGTCGATCGAACAGTCCCGCATGGAAACGAACCGCGGCATCGCCCGCAATATCTGAGTCCGCTAACCACGGGGAAGCCGACATGACTTCGATCTCTTCCAATCCCGCCGGCATCGGCGCCGGGGCGTTGCCGGGCAACGAAGGAATGCCGCCGGACGCCGGCGCGCAGGCGGCCCAGGCCACGGCCCGGGTGCGCGAGCTGCTGGACGCCTTCGTCGGCATGGCTGGTTCGCTGCCGACCGGCAAGGCGGCGGGCCAGCCAGCCGGCAGCGATGGCCTGTTCAATGGCAACGGCGCGCCGACGCTGGAGCCGCCGGCGCAGTCGTTCTCCGCCAACGACATGATTGACCTGCTGCGCAGCATTCGTTCCAAGTCGGACGAGGCACAGATCTCGAGCGCCAAGGAGAACCTGGCGACAGCGCGCACCAAGATGGAAAAGAACAATGAGGCGCAACTGCAGAAGATCCAGGACTACGTCAAGAAGTGCGAGGAGGCCGCGAGCAAGGGCATCCTGGGCAAGATCTTCGGCTGGATCGGCAAGATCGCCGCGCTGATTTTCTCGGCCATCGCCGTGGCCGTGCTGGCTGCCGGCGCGGTGGCCTCGGGTGGCGCCGCCACGCCCTTGCTGGCCCTGGCCGTGATGGCGCTGATCAGTTCGACGATTTCATTGGCGGACCAGATTTCCAAGGAATGCGGCGGGCCGGAAATCAGCCTGAGCAATCTGATGACGACCATCGCCAGCAAGTTCCTGCAGGCCTGCGGCGTCGACGAGGAAACCGCGCAGCGCATCGGCAAGGTGGTGGCCGGCGTCATGGGCCTGGCCTCGCCCGCGCTGCTGATGATCGAACCCGGCCTGCTCGGCAACCTGGCGGGCGGCGTCGCCGAACTCGCGGGCGCCGACAAGACCACCACCATGGCTTTGACGATGGCCTTTTCCCTGGCGGCTACCATCGCCGTCGGCGCCGTAACTATCGCGGCATCCGGCGGGGCGTCCGCCGTCAGCACGATGGCGCGGGTGGTAAGCGCCGCCGGCCAGATCACCCAGGGCGCGACACAGGTGGCGCAAGGCTCGATCAATATTTCCGTGGCCAAGACCAAGAACGAAGCCGACAACATCCAGGCGGACAAGAAGGAAATGGACGCCTATGCCCGCAAGCTCCAGGCCAGGATGGAAGAGGCCCAGGAGGAGATAACCAAGGTGATCAAGCAGATGGAAGACGGCCTGCGCCTGGTGTCGCAGATGATCAACGGCGCCGCCGACAGCATGTCCCAGATCACCGCCAACATCGGCAAGCGGATGGCGGTCTGATGCCGCAGCCGCAACCGAACCCGCATCGAGGAATGGAAATGGCCGATAGCGCAATGGAACGTGACGAGTTTGGCGAGGCGCTGTACCGCGGAATGGAGGCACTGCCGTCCAACGCCCGCCTGACGCCGGAGCAGCTCGAGGTGGTGTATGCGCTGGCCTACGCCCACGTGGCGCAGGAACACTACGCGCAGGCACTCCCGGTCTTCGCGTTCCTGGCGCAGTACGGCCCGACGCGCAAGCACTACCTGATTGGGTTGGGGCTGTGCCTGCAGATGCTGGGGCGCGCGGAAGAGGCCGTCACCATCTATTCGCTGGTACTGACGCTCTATCCCGATTCGTTGCCCACGGCGTTGCGGATCGCAGAGTGCCAATTGGCATCGCGCCAGTTCGATCAGGCTCGACGCACCCTGCAACTGCTGAGCGCGGCAGACGCGCCGCCGCAGGTGCGAGCGCGAGCCGAGGCATTGTTGCAACTCTCTTCGCGCGAGGCCGCGTCATGAAAGATGAACGATAGCGCCGCTCATTCCGTGTCGACCTCAGCGGATCAAGCCGTCTCCCAGGAGACGGCTGTTGTGCTTTCTGCGGATGACGCCCGTCTGCTGGCCGAGGTCGGCTTCCTGGCCGCGGGCGCGGGCGACAGTGCCCGCGCGGAGACCATATTCAACGCCTTGCGCCGCCTGCGGCCCGACCGCGCCTATCCGGTGGTGGGGCTGGCGGTGGCATGGATGAATGCCAGTCGCGCGCCGGATGCGGTGCGTCTGCTGGAAAGCGTGGTGATGGCCGATCCCGCCGAGCGGATCCTGCTGGACGCGTGGCGCGGGTTCGCACTGCAACTGGCCGGCCGCCGCGCGGAAAGCACGCGTCTGCTGGAAACGTTGGCTGAGGGCGGGACCGAGGGCGCGCGCCTGGCGCGCGCGCTGTTGGGGCTTGCCCCGGCCGACGGCTGAGGCGGGAACCGGTGATTTTTCGATCGATATTCTGGAACTAGGGACCATGGAAATCACAGCGCTCGCCGCCACTTTGCCGCCGTTGGCGAACACGCCAGGCGTACAGCCGTCAGAGCTTGCCGCCCAGCGGTTCGCCGCGATCATGAACGCGCCCGAACCGCAGGCGCCCGCGCTTACCGGCCTGCAGGCCGCGCTGCAGACTGCCTTCACGCCCGCGGTCGACGCCGCCCCGGCCACGCTCGGCAACCAGATCCTGGCCAGCCTGCGCAACACCACCACCGAGTATTCGGAAAAGTGGCAGAACATCTCAGGCCGCCTGGACGCCATGTCGTCGGCGCCGGCGATCGCCGACATGCTGCGGCTGCAGGCCGACCTGGTGCAGGTGTCGGTGCAGTACGAACTGGTTGGCAAGGCCGTCTCGCGCACCACGCAGAACATCGATTCGCTCGTCAGGATGTCCTAATGCCCGCCGTTTCAACCCTGTCTCTTCCCGTCGCGTCCGATCGCGGCGCGGCCTCGGCGCTGTTGCGGCTGCGCTGGCTGGTGCTGGGCCTGGCCTTGCTGCTGGCCGCCTGCGGCTCGCGCGTGGAATTGTTCTCGGCCGCCAGCGAGAGCGAGGCCAACGAAGTCCTGTCGGTGCTGCTGGATGCCGGCATCGCCGCGCAAAAGGCCACCACCAAGACCGGCGTGGCGGTGTCGGTGGATGGCCAGCAGGTGGCGCGCGCGCTGGACATCCTGCGCGCCCGCGGCCTGCCGCGTGAACGCTTCGACGGCATGGGGCAGATCTTCCGCAAGGAGGGCCTGGTGTCGTCGCCGCTGGAAGAACGCGCGCGCTATATCTACGCGCTCTCGCAGGAACTGACCAACACCCTGTCGCAGATGGACGGGGTGCTGGCCGCGCGGGTGCACGTGGTGCTGCCCGAACGCGGCGGCGTCGGCGAGAACACCACGCCGTCGACCGCGGCGGTGTTCATCAAGCACCAGGCGGGCTACAACCTGGACGCGCTGCAGCCGCAGATCCGCAAGCTGGTCACGCACGCGATTCCCGGGCTGACCGAGGACCGCGTGTCGATCGCGCTGGTGTCGGCGCAGCCCGCCGCGGCCTCGGGCGGCGGACACGCCACGCGGCAGGTGCTGGGCATCGAAGTGGGCGAGGGCTCGTCGGTCACGCTGCTGGCATGGCTGGCGCTGCTGATCCTGCTGGTGCTGGCCCTGGCCGGCGCGCTGGCCTACGTGCTGTGGCGCTACGGCGTGCCGGGCCGAGCCCGGCCCGAGCGCCGCGAACCCGTGTCCGAGGCCCGCTGAGGATGGCGCCCGCATCGGCGGCGCTGGACCGCAGGCTGGTTGAATTCAACCAGTTGCCCAGCCGCACGCTGCACCCGAGCCGCCACGCGGTCTACGCGCCGCCGGCCGCGCTGGCGGCGATTGCCGCCGCGCCCGCGTTGGCGCCGGCATGGCATCGGCATTGGTCGCGCGAGATCCTGGACGCGCTGGGCCTCTGGCAACGCCCGGTGACCGATCCCGACCGTCCCGAACTGGCGCTGGCGCTGCTGGCGCCGGATGCGCTGGCGCAGTGCGCGCGCCGGCTGGGCGCGGTGCTGTGCGGCCCGCGGTTGCGCCGCGCCATCGCCGGCGACGAGGTGAGGGCGCTGATCGCGCATCTGGGCGCGGACCTGCTGGAATTCACCCGCCGCACCGCCGCGAGCCTGCATGACGGCCTGGCCGACAGCGCCGCCTGGACGCTGGCCGAGACCACCGCGGCGGTGGACGCGCTGGGCCAGGGCGCGCTGCGCGCGGCCCTGAGCGGCGCCGGTCCCGAACTGGCGCGACGCGCCGAACTGAAACTGCCCGACCTGCCCGCGCCGCCCGCGCCCCTGCCCGCGCCGCAGGCGCTGGCGCTGGGCCTGTCGCTACTGAAGAAAACGGAGCCCGCATGGCTTTCCTCATTCCCCGCGATCCGCTGACGCCGCGCGCCGCGGCCGGCCGTGTCGACCCCGCCGCGCGCGTGTTGCGCGGCGCCGAGCTGGCGGCATGGGCCGATGCCGAACAGTTGCTCGCGCAGGCGCGGGCGCGGGCCGACGAGATCGTCGGCGGCGCCCAGGCGGCATTCGAGGCCGAGCGTCAGCGCGGCTACGAAGAGGGGCGCGAGGCGGCGCTGCTGGACCAGGCCGAAAAGATGATCGAAACCGTCGGCCGCACGGTCGAGTATTTCGCCGGCGTCGAGAACGAGATGGTGGAACTGGTGATGTCGGCCGTGCGCAAGGTGGTGGATGGCTTCGACGACCGCGAGAAGGTCATGGTGGTGGTGCGCAACGCCCTGGCGGTGGTGCGCAACCAGAAGCAGATGACCCTGCGGCTGAACCCGGCCGAGGTCGACACGGTGCGCGAACAGATCAACGACCTGCTGGCCGCCTATCCTGGCGTGGGCTATCTCGACATCCTGGCCGACGGCCGGCTGGCGCGCGGCGCCTGCATCCTCGAAAGCGAGATCGGCATGGTCGAGGCCAGCCTGGAAGGACAACTCCAGGCGCTGCGCCAGGCCTTCCAGCGCACCTTGGGAAGCCGGGTATAGCGATGCGCCAGTTCGACTACATCTCCGAAATGATGGAGCTGGCGCTGCAGGACACGCCGACGCTGCGCATCAAGGGCCGCGTGACCCAGGTTATCGGCACCATCATCAAGGCGGTGGTGCCGTCGGTGAAGGTGGGCGAGGTCTGCATCCTGCGCAATCCCGGCGAGAACTTCGAGATGAAGGGCGAAGTGGTGGGCTTCGCGCGCGACGCCGCGCTGCTCACGCCGATCGGCGACATGTACGGCATCTCCACCGCCACCGAGGTCATCCCCACCGGCCGGGCCCATATGGTGCCCGTGGGCCCGGGGCTGCTGGGCCGGGTGTTGGACGGCCTGGGCCGGCCGCTGGACGAGGCCGAGCTGGGCCCCCTGGAGGCCAGCAAGTTCTATCCGGTGTTCGCCGAGGCGCCGGACCCGCTCAAGCGCCGCATCATCTCGCAGCCGCTGGAGCTGGGCGTGCGCGCGCTGGACAGCGTGCTGACCTGCGGTGAAGGCCAGCGCATGGGCATCTTTGCCGCCGCCGGCGGCGGCAAATCGACGCTGATGGGCATGCTGGTCAAGGGCGCGGCGGTGGACGTGACGGTGGTGGCGCTGATCGGCGAGCGCGGCCGCGAGGTGCGCGAATTCCTGGAACACGAACTGGGCCGCGAGGGCCGGCGCAAGAGCGTGATCGTCTGCGCCACCAGCGACAAGTCGTCGATGGAGCGCGCCAAGGCCGCCTATGTGGCTACCGCCATCGCCGAGTATTTCCGCGACCAGGGCAAGCGCGTGCTGTTCCTGATGGACTCGGTGACGCGCTTTGCCCGAGCCCAGCGCGAGATCGGCCTGGCCGCAGGCGAGCCGCCGACCCGCCGCGGTTATCCGCCATCGGTATTCGCCACGTTGCCCAAGCTGATGGAGCGCGCCGGCATGAACGAGCATGGCTCGATCACCGCGCTGTACACCGTGCTGGTGGAGGGCGACGACATGACCGAGCCGATCGCCGACGAGACCCGCTCCATTCTCGACGGCCACATCGTGCTGTCGCGCAAGCTGGGCGCGGCCAACCACTATCCGGCGATCGACGTGCTGGCCTCGGCCAGCCGCGTCATGAACGCGGTCATCACGCCCGAGCACAAGCGCGCCGCCGGCCGACTGCGCGAATTGATGGCCAAGTACCAGGAAGTCGAGCTGCTGGTGAAGATCGGGGAATACAAGCGCGGCGGCGACGCCGTGACGGACGAGGCCATCGACAAGATCGGCGCGATCAACCAGTTCCTGCGGCAGCGCACCGATGAGCGGGCCACGCTGCCCGAGGCGTTGGCGCAGATGACCGGCATCGTGGGGACGGCATGAGCGTGTTCGACGAATTGCTCGCCATCAAGCGCTTTCGCGAAGGCCAGGCCGAGATCGCGGTGTCGCGCCAGCGCCTGCGGCACGCCGAGGCCGAGGCCGCGCGCCAGGCGTCCGAGCAAGCGCTGGCGGATTTCCGCGATGAGTCGGAGCGGCGTGAGCGCGCCATGTACCGCGACCTGTGCAGCCGGGTGGTGCGGGTGCGCGAGATCGAGAGCGTGCTGCAGGGCGTGGCCGGCCTGCGCGAAGGCGAGCGCCAGCGCGAGCAGGCGCTGGACCAGGCCGCGCAACGCCTGCGCGACGAGGCCCAGGCGCTGGCCGAGCGCCGCGACCAGCACCAGCAGGCCGTGCGCCTGACAGGCAAGTTCGTGGAACTGGCCAGCATCCACCTGGCCGAGCACCTGAAGGCGCTGGAGCACAAGGAAGACATGGAAATGGAAGAAGCCGCCTCGCTGTCGCGCGACCGCGAGGACTGGGAACAGCACGAGGAGTTCGAGCCGTCATGAGCATCGACCGCCGCATCGGCCTGGATACCGCGATCGCCCAGGGCTCGGGCCTGGCGCAACCGGATGCGCAGAGCTCCGGCCGCCAGGCCAGCGACGCCGACAGGCGCGCCTTCGAGCAGGCCATGGCGCGCGGCAAGGACGAGCCGTCCGCCGCGCCGCCTTCCGCGCCCTCGCCGTTCTCGCTGTTCGGCGCGGCCCGGGCCGATGCGCCCGCGCCCGCCAACGCGACATCGCAGGCCCTGGCGCAGGCGCTGCAAGGCAGCGCCGAACAACTGCTGGTGGCCGATGGCAGCCAGGGCCGGCGCCAGGTGCGAGTGGAATTGAAGGACGACGTGCTGCCCGGCGTCAGCGTGTCGGTCTATGAAGACGGCGGGCGCGTCATCGCCGAATTCGTCTGCGCCAACGAAGCCTCGCGTGAACGCCTGGCCGCCATGTCGCGGCCACTGGCCGAGCAGTTGGCCGACAGCCTGGCGCGGCCGACGCGCGTGCGCGTCGGCACCGATGACCCGGAAGACCCCTGCCTGCTGGAAGCCGACGCCGATGCGCCGGTCCGTTGATCCCTGGAACCCATGACCGCCAGTACGCTTTTGTCCCCGTCCCCGCCGTCGTTGCCGCGCCTGTCCGCCAATGAAGCCCGGGCCCGCACGCTGATCGCGCGCCATGGCGCCGACCTGCAGGTCACGCTCGCGCCGTTGGCCGGCGCCGACGCCGAGCCCGCGCAATGGCGCCTGGGCTTCACGCCCGGCGTGGCCGAGGCCCTGCGCCAGTCGGCCACGCTGTCGGCCGACCTGGAATGGGCCGGCGCGCGCTTGCGGCTGGGGCTGCCCGCCAGCGCCGCCGACGCCTGGCTGGCGGCGCGCCTGCCCGACGTCGACGTCGGCGCGCTGCCGCCGGCGCTGGTGTCGACCGCCATCGAGACCCTGGTGGCCGAAGTGGTCGCAGGCCTGGCCGAGGTGTCGCCGGGCGGCCCGTTGCGCGTGGTGGGCCGCGATGGCCCGGCGTCGGCGCTGGCGCACGGCTGGACTGTCGCGGCGCGCCATCCCGTCAACGGCGCCTCGATCTACGCCACGCTGGACACCGACGGCCTGGGCCTGATGCTGTTGGCCGGTCTGGTCGGGCGCGCCGCGCCGACGGCCAACGAGATCGACCTCGATGCCGTGCCGGTGCGCATCCGCGCCTGCCTGGGCTGGACCCATCTGACCGCGGCCGAACTGCGCGGCCTGGCGCCGCGCGACACCCTTTTCCTCGACCACTGTCTGGTCTCGCCCGACGGCGAACTGTGGCTGGGCGCCGACGGCCAGGGGCTGCGGGTGCGCCGCCAGGATTCCTCATACCTCGTTACCCAAGGCTGGACTTCCCTCATGACCGAGACGCCGCAACCGCCCCAGGATGCCGAAGCGGGCGCCCAGACGCCGCTCGATATCGATGCCATTCCCGTCCGACTGACTTTCGAACTGGGCGAGCGCCAGATCACGTTGGGCGAGCTGCGCAAGCTGCAACCCGGCGAGACCTTCGACCTGGAGCGGCCGCTGGCCGATGGCCCGGTGCTGGTGCGCGCCAACGGCGCGCTGGTGGGCAGCGGCGAGCTGGTCGAGATAGACGGCCGCATCGGCGTGACACTGCACCGGCTGGGCAAGGCGGGCGCATGAACGGCGCGGATCCGATCAGCCTGGCGGTCGTGCTGGCGCTGTTGGCGCTGGTGCCGCTGGCCGCGGTCATGACCACCTCGTTCCTGAAGATCGCGGTGGTGCTGACGCTGGTGCGCAATGCCCTGGGCGTGCAGCAGGTGCCGCCCAACATGGCGCTGTACGGGCTGGCGCTGATCCTGTCCGCCTACGTCATGGGGCCGGTGGTGATGCAGATCGGCGACGAGCTGCGCGCGCCGCCCGCGGCGGCGGCGCAGGGCACGCCGGAGCCGGACCGGCTCGAAGGCATTCTCGACGCGGTGGCGCGCGGCGCCGAGCCGATGCGCGGCTTCATGCTCAAGAACAGCCGCCCCGAGCAGCGCGATTTCTTCCTGCGCACCGCGCGCGGGCTCTGGGGCGAGCAGCAGGCCCGTAACCTGAAGGAAGACGACCTGCTGGTGCTGATCCCGTCGTTCCTGCTGTCGGAGCTGACCGCCGCGTTCCAGATCGGCTTCCTGCTGTACCTGCCGTTCGTCATCATCGACCTGATCGTCTCCAACATCCTGCTGGCGATGGGCATGATGATGGTGTCGCCGGTCACGATTTCCATGCCCCTGAAGCTGTTCCTGTTCGTCATGGTCGACGGCTGGACGCGGCTGATCCAGGGCCTGGTGCTGTCCTACACCTGAGGCCGCCATGGGAACCGTCGACCTCGTTTCGTACATGACCCAGGCGCTCTACCTGGTGTTGTGGCTGTCGCTGCCGCCGATCGCCGTCGCCGCGATCGTGGGCACGCTGTTTTCCCTGTTCCAGGCGCTGACGCAGATCCAGGAGCAGACGCTGTCGTTCGCCATCAAGCTGATCGCGGTGTTCGCCACGATCCTGCTGACGGCGCGCTGGCTCAGCGCGGAGCTGTACAACTTCACGATTTCCGTGTTCGACCTTTTCTACAAGATCCACTAGGAGCGGCCGGCCACCATGATCTCGGGCATCACCTACGTGGAAGCGAAAGTCTTCCTGGGCACGCTGGCGCTGACGCAGCCGCGCATCCTGGCGCTGTGCGCGATGCTGCCCCTGTTCAACCGCCAGTTGCTGCCCGGCATGCTGCGCTACGCCATCTGCGCCGCCATCGGCCTGGTGCTGGTGCCGGCGCTGGCGCCGCGCTACGCCATGATCGACCTGGGCGCGGTGGAATTGGTGCTGCTGGTGGCCAAGGAAGTCTTCATCGGCCTGGTGATGGGGTTCCTGGTGGCGATCCCGTTCTGGATTTTCGAGGCGGTGGGCTTCGTGGTCGACAACCAGCGCGGCGCCAGCCTGGGCGCCACCATCAACCCGGCCACCGGCAACGATTCCTCGCCGCTCGGCATCCTGTTCAACCAGGCCTTCATGGTGTTCTTCCTGGTTGGGGGCGGCTTCATGCTGATGCTGACCATGCTCTACGACAGCTTCCGCCTGTGGGACCTGTGGGACTGGGCGCCGACCCTGCGGCGCGAGAGCGTGCCGCTGATGCTGGACCAACTGGGCCGCTTCCTGCGGCTGACGCTGTTGTTCGCCGCGCCCGCCATCATTTCGATGTTCCTGGCCGAAGTCGGGCTGGCGTTGGTCAGCCGCTTCGCGCCGCAGTTGCAGGTGTTCTTCCTGGCGATGCCGATCAAGAGCGCGCTGGCGTTGCTGGTGATGGTGCTCTACATGAGCACGCTGTTCGAGTATGCCGCCGAGGCCACGGGCCATATCAGCTCGGCCTTGCCATTCCTGGACAACCAATGGCGGGCCCCATGAGCGGCGAAAAGACCGAACAGCCTACCCACAAGAAGCTGCGCGACGCGCGCCAGAAAGGCGATGTCGCGCACAGCAAGGACTTCACGCAGACGCTGCTGGTGCTGGCGCTGTTCGGCTACATGCTGGGCAATGCCCACGGCATCGTCGAGGCCCTGGGCCGGCTGATCCTGATTCCGTCAACGCTGGTGGGGCAGCCGTTCGAGCAGGCGCTGCCCGTGGCGCTGGAGGCCGCCCTGCGCGAAGCCGTCTACCTGGTGCTGCCGTTCGTGCTGATCGTGCTGGTGATTGGCATGTTCTCCGAATTCCTGCAGGTGGGGGTGGTGCTGGCCTTCGAGAAGCTCAAGCCGTCGGCCAAGAAACTCAACGTGATGAGCAATCTGAAGAACATCTTCTCGAAGAAGAATCTGGTCGAGCTGCTCAAGTCCATCATCAAGATCGCCTTCCTGTCGGCGCTGGTGACGCTGGTGGTGCGCGACGCGCTGCCGGAATTGATGGCGGTGCCGCACAGCGGCCTGGCGGGCCTGGAGGCGGGCGTGGGCGGCATGATGCGCGCGCTGATCGTGAACATCGCAGTGGCCTATGTGGTGATTTCTCTGGCCGATTTCGTCTGGCAGCGCATGCAGTACCGCAAGGGGCTGATGATGAGCAAGGAAGATATCAAGCAGGAATTCAAGGAGATGGAGGGCGACCCCCACATCAAGCACAAGCGCAAGCACCTGCACCAGGAAATGGTGATGCACGGCGCGGTCGCCAGCACGCGCAAGGCGTCGGTGCTGGTGACCAACCCGACCCACCTGGCGGTGGCGATCTACTACGAGCCCGACGAGACGCCGCTGCCGGTGGTGCTGGCCAAGGGCGAGGGCGCGCTGGCCGAGCAGATGATGGCGGCGGCGCGCGAGGCCGGCGTGCCGGTGATGCAGAACATTCCCCTGGCGCGCGCGCTGATGGCGTCCGCGCAGCCCGACCAATACATCCCCAGCGAACTGATCGAGCCGGTTGCCGAAGTCCTGCGGCTCGTCAGGAAGCTGGCCGGCAATCCGGACGACCCGACATGAATGCACCCCAGCATCCCCTGATAGCCGCCTATGCGGCGCGGCACGGCCTGCCGCCTTCGACGCGCGCCGATGGCCGCCTCACCGTGGTGGTCGACCAGACCTACCGCGTGCATCTGCAGCCGGCGCGCGATGGTTGGCTGGCGATGAGCGCGCGCCTGTGCGCGCTGCCGGCCAGTGACGTCGACCGCGACCGGCTGGTGACGGAAATCGGCAAGCTGGCGGCGGGCATGCTGGCGCGGCACGCGGCCGCCTGCGTGGTCGATCCGCAGGATCGCGCGCTGTGGTTGCAGCAGTCGCTGCAGCCCGGCAGCGGCGAACTGGCGCTGGAAGAAGCCATGGGCGCATTCGCCAATGCGCTGTCCTTTTGGGCCGGCGCCGTGCGGCGGCTCACATGAATACGCGTGACGGGCATGCCGCCCGAGGAGAGAGAGTGTTGAAGCGGATGATTCTGGCGACTGCGTTGTCGCTGGGCCTGGCGAGCGGCGCGCAAGCCGCCCCGAACTGGCCGAACGTGCCCTACAGCTACTATGCCCGCGACGAGAACCTGCAGACGCTGCTGCGCGAATTCGCGGGCGGCTTCAGCCTGTCGTTGCAGCTCGGACCCAACGTCACGGGCACGGTCAACGGCAAATTCAACGCCAATACGCCGACCGAGTTCATGGACCGGCTGGGCGGCGTCTACGGCTTCAACTGGTTCGTCTATGCCGGCACCTTGTTCGTCAGCCGCACCAACGACATGAAGACGCGTTCGGTCAGCGCCATGGGCAGTTCCATCAGCGCCCTGCGCCAGGCCCTGCAGCAGCTCGGCGTGCTGGACCCGCGCTTTGGCTGGGGCGAGCTGCCAGACCAGGGCATTGCGCTGGTGTCGGGCCCGCCGGGCTACGTCGATCTGGTCGAGCGCACCGTGGCGGCCTTGCCGATGGGCGCCGGCGGCCAGCAGGTGGCGGTGTTCCGGCTCAAGCACGCCTCGGTCAACGACCGCACCATCAGCTACCGCGACCAGAAGGTGGTGACGCCGGGCCTGTCCACCGTGCTGCGCAACCTGATCACGGGCGGCGGGGGCGGCGCCAACAACGAAACCCTGGCCGCGATCGCGGCGCCGCTGCGCGACAATCCGCCGGCGTTCCCGCAGGTCGGCGGCGATGGCGGCGCGGCGCCGGCCGGGCAGGCCGGCGGCCAGCCGGCCGCGCCCGCCAGCGCGGGCAAGACGGGCCTGCGCCTGCGCGAGCCCACCGTGCAGGCCGATGCGCGCCTGAACGCCATCATCGTGCAGGACATCCCGGACCGCATTCCCATCTACCGCAGCCTGATCGAGCAACTCGACCTGCCCAGCACGCTGGTCGAGATCGAGGCGATGATCGTGGACGTCAACTCCGACCTTGTCAGCGAGCTGGGCGTGACCTGGGGCGCGCGCGCCGGCTCCACCACCTTCGGCTATGGCAACCTGGGCCTGAGCCCCAGCGGCGGCCTGCCGTTGGAAAGCGGCGCGGCGCTGTCGCCCGGCACCATCGGCGTGAGCGTGGGCAACACCCTGGCCGCGCGATTGCGGGCGCTGCAGACCAAGGGCCAGGCCAACATCCTGTCGCAGCCGTCGATTCTGACGGCCGACAACCTGGGCGCCATGATCGACCTGTCGGATACCTTCTATATCCAGACCCGTGGCGAGCGCGTGGCCACCGTGACGCCGGTGACCGTGGGCACGTCGCTGCGCGTGACGCCGCGCCATATCGAATCGAAGAACGGCGCGCGCGTCGAACTGACCGTGGATATCGAGGACGGCCGCATCCAGGAAGAGCGCCAGATCGACAACCTGCCCACGGTCCGCAAGAGCAACATCAGCACGCTGGCCATCGTCGGCAACGACCAGACGCTGCTGATCGGCGGCTACAACAGCAGCCAGAATTCCGAGCAGGTCGACAAGGTGCCGATCCTGGGCGACATCCCGGGCCTGGGGCTGCTGTTCTCCAACAAGTCCAAGACCGTGCAGCGGCGCGAGCGCCTGTTCCTGATCCGCCCCAAGGTGGTCGCGATCAACGGCGAAGTGGTGGCCACGCCCGGCGCGGCCGGCACCGGCCCGATGCTCAACGCCACCTGGGGTGGCGACCGCATGACGGCGGGCCAATACCTCGACCTGGTGCAGGGCCAGCGCACCCGCATCGTGTTCGGGCCGAACGTGGAGCTGCGCCGCAGCAGCGGCCCGGTGCGCGCCTCGGAATGGCTGGATGGCACGCCGACGGCCACGCCGGTGCTCGAAGGCAAATCGAACGCGCAGCAGGGGCCGGTGATACAGGTCGAGCCGGTGGCGGCGCCGGGAACGGGCAGGGCGCCGTAGTGGCGGGCGGCTCAGTCGTCGAGCCGCAGCCCCTTATGGGCCAGCTTGTCGCGCAGCGCCGCGCGTGCGCGAGACAGGCGACTGCGCACGGTGCCGACGGGCACCGTCAGCAGGGCCGCGGCGTCTTCGTACGAGATTTCGTCGATGCCGACCATGAGCAGGATGTCGCGCATGTTCTCGGGTAGCTCGTCCAGCGATTCCTGCAGCAACGCCAGGGTCTGGCTCTGCTCGAGCGCGCGGTCGGGGGGCAGATCGCCGCTGGCGTGCTCGGCCAGCACGCTGTCGCTGACGAAATCGTGGCGCCGCTCCGGCGCGCGCGACAGGTAGTTGCGCACCAGGTTGAGCGCGATGCCATAGAGCCAGGAGGACAGTTGCGATTCGCCGCGAAAGCTGCGGTAGGATCGGGCCGCTTCGACAAAGGCCTGTTGGGCCAGGTCTTCGGCCTCGGTGGTGTTGCCGATGTGCTTGATGATGAAGCGCTGCAGCCGGGTGGAGTGTTCCCGCACCAGGTCGCGCAACAGGTATTCCTCGCCCGTGTCCCACCCCTGCCCTTCGCCGTCAGCGCGAATGGGCGGCAAATCCGCTTCCGGGGAAGCGGCTGTGCAATCGCTGGGGTTGGTCATGGGAGGCGAAAAGAAACGTGTATGAAGCTACAAGTTACTACCGGCGTGCCGCGAATTATCGCAGCTTACGCGTGTCACAATATTTCGAAAATCGAAATCTTGCGGCAAAAATCGCGTTTTTGATGTCAGAAATGTAAAAACAAGTAAGCAGCGCGCGGCATGATTCCGCATGCCGGAATCCGGGGGGCGGCGGTCTGGCGCCGGCCTTAGCCGGCCTTGAGCATGTCGCGCAGCCAGGCGGCGGCGGTGCCCAGGGAGACCGGGCTCTGGCCGGACTGGGCGGCTTGGTCGAAGCGGGCCTGCATGGCCTGGTCCAGCGAGCTGCGGCGGGCGGCGTCGAGGCTGGCGGGCGCCACGCCCGCGTCGGCACAGGCTTGCTGGAAGGCGGGCGCGCCGCTGGTGGCGGACAGGGCCAGACGCGTGAGGAAATCGACGCCCGACAGCGCGTCGCGCGAGGTCTGCGCCATGTCGAGCGCCTGCGCGACGGTGCGCGCGGACAGTGGCTTGCCGGGGTTGGGTTCCAGGCCGAGTTCGCGCGACACCGCGCTGGCGATGCCCTGGCCAAAGGTGCGGGCCAGCGCCTGCGCGAACATTTCGGTGGTGTCGACATTGGGCGCCACCCATGCCACGCTGCGCCCGCCGGGCGTGGCGCCCACGCCCAGGACCTGGAGTCTTTCGCCCGCGACGTCGACATACACGTCCTGCCCGCTCTCCGCCGCCTTGGCGAAGGCTTCGAGAGAGAGGAACGGCGATGAAGGGGTAACCGATGAAATTGTCATGCAGCCAATAAATCCGGCGTGTCCGAGATCGGGCCCATGGGAGATTCAATAGCCCCTGTGGTTGAGTAACCCGGTTGGCGCTTTAGTTCCCTCGCCACGGCACGTAGCCGGATTTTATGCCATTGCGCGGATTCCGGCCTTGGAGTGGCAACAGGGCGTTACCGGGCCTCGTAGACTTCGTCGGCCGCCAGCAGGATATCCACGGGCGGATCGAAGCCGATCACGCGCGCGGTTTGCAGGTTCAGCGCGATCTTGGCTGGGTCGATCCAGACCTGGCTCAGCTCGCGCGCCTTGGCGCCGTTGAAGATGCGCGCCATGGTCTCGGCATAGAACAGCCCGACGTACGAGTAGTCCGCCTGGGCCAGGCTCAGCAGCAGTCCGTGCTTGACCTCTTCCGAGCCCAGCATCGAGAAGCTGGGCACGCGCGCCTGCCGCAGTATTTCGGCCACGGTATCGATCGACACCGGCGTCACGCCGCGGTGCACCGTGACATAGGCCGCGTCGATCTTCGGCGCCAGCTTGGCATAGCATTCGAGCGCGTTGCGGGTCGCGGCCTCGGGCGCGATGCCGTTGGACGGCGCGTTGCAGGTCAGCACCTCGAAGCCCTGCTCGCGCGCCACCTGCTCGACCGCGTCGACGGCGCTGTAGGTGCGGCCTTCAGGGCTGTCTTCGTAGACCAGGCCGAGCCGTTTGAACGGCACGATTTCGTGGAACAGCCGGACCTGCCGCTGATACCGCTCGGGCTGCACGCGGGCGTGCAGATTGTCCAGCCCGCTGTCCTGCGCCGAGCGCGTGATGCGGGCGCCGACCGCGTCGCTGGTCGAGGCGACGATCGTCGGGACCGGCGCGCCCATGCCCGCCATGTCCTGGCCGGCCCACGTGCCCATGGCGATGATCAGGTCGATGTCCTTCTTTTCCTCCAGCCGCTGCTTGATCGCGGCGCGCACCGCCGGCCGCTGCGCGGCGTCGAAGTTGCCAGGCTGCCACCAGGCGTCGCGCACGAATTCGAGCGTGTCGCTGCGGGCGTTGTCGGCCAGGTATTCCCACATCTGCTTGCCATTCAGGCCGTCGGGAATGGTCGGCACGGTGATCCAGCCCAGCTTCTGCAGGCCGTCCACGGTGACCCGCAGCGTGCGGGGGTATTCGCTGTAGTCGCCGCTCTCGAAATAGCCGATGCGCCATTTCTTGCCGTCGGGACGCGGCACCGGCTTGGTGGGAAAGACCTGGGGCGCGGCGGCCGCGCCTGCCGTGGGTTGGCTGGCCGGGGGCGATGCCGCCTGGGCCAGGCTCGCGGCGGGCGCCAGCAGGGCCAGGCTCAGCAATAAGGTGGGCAACGAGGTCTTCATGGGCGGCGGATCACGATCAAAGTGATGTCATCGGATTGTTCCGCGCCGTCGGCAAAGGCCTGCACGTCTTCCAGCAGACGCTTGGCGAGATTGGCCGCCGGCACGGGGGGATTGGACAGCACGGCCAGCAGGCGCGGATCGCCATACTGCGCATTCTGCGGGTTGACGGCCTCGGTGATGCCATCCGTGTAGCCCACCAGCATTTCGCCCGGCGCCAGCACCGTCGACAGGCAGCGGTAGGTCAGGTCTTCCTGCACGCCGCAGGCCGGGCCGCTGCGGCCTTCCAGCAGCCGCACCACGCCGTCCGCGCCCACCACCGCGGGCGGCAGGTGGCCGGCGTTGGCCCACTTCAGTTCGCCCGTGGTCATGTCGAGCACGCCGATCAGCAGCGTGACGAACATCATGTTCGGGTTGTTCTCGGACAGGCGGTTGTTGATCTTCTGCATGATCAACGCCGGGTCGGTCTCGTCCTCGGCGGTGGCGCGGATCAGGGTACGGGTCACGGCCATGAACAGCGCCGCCGGCACGCCCTTGTCCGACACGTCGCCGATGGCCAGGCACAGCCGGCCGTCGGGCAGCGTGAAGTAGTCGTAGAGGTCGCCGCCCACTTCCTTGGCCGGCAGCATCACGGCGTTCAGGTCGATCTGCTCGCGCGTAATGGGCGACAGCGGCACCGGCAGCAGGCCGAGCTGGATCGCGCGGGCGATGTTCAGCTCGCTCTCGAAGCGCTCGCGCGCGGTGGTCTCGCGCATCAGGCGGGCGACGTTCTCGCGCAACTTGCGGTCCATGAACAGGAACGACGCCGCCAGCCGGCCCACTTCGTCCTTGTGTTTGTCGGGCAGGGCGGCGATGTGTGCGGGCACGGCCGATGCCGCGGTCAGGTCCTGTTCGGGCAGCAGCCGCGCGTAGTGGGTCAGCGTTTCCAGCGGCCGCACGATCCGCGCGGCCACGAGCCACGCGCACACCAGCGCCACCAGCATCATGCCGACGAAGATCAGCGCCTGGCGGTTGAGCAGTTCGCGCGCCGGGGCGGTCAGGTCGCTCTCGGGCACCACCGCCACGACGGTCCAGCCCAGCGGGGCGAAGCGCGCGCTGTCGATCTGCCAGGGGCCGTCGCCGCCCTCGAAGCGCAGGCTCTGCAGCTTGCCGCCGCCATCCTGGCGCGCCAGCAGCGCGCGCAGGGTCTCGCCGCTGCCGTCCTTGGCGTCCAGCAAGCCGGCGCGCGCCTCGGGCGGCGGCACGATCATGCGGCCGTCGTCGGCGGCGATGAAGATGAAGCCGGACTGCGCCAGGGTCAGTTTCGACAAGGTGTCGCGCACCGAATTCTCCAACTGCTCGCGGCGCGTCTGGATCTGCTCGATCACGTCCTGGGCGCTGTCGGAAATGGCGAACACCCAGTTCCAGGGGCGGAAATAACCGAAATACGCATAGCGCGTCTCGCCATCGCCGCGCTGCGCCGACGGCGGCCAGCGGTAGATCGCGAAGCCGTAGCCGGACGTGCGGCTCTCTTCCAGCAGCGCCTGCGCCAGCGGCCGGTTCTTGAAGTCGGACAGCGACGACAGGTCGCGGTCGATCATGTCGGGATTGCCGCTGGCCAGCACCTGGAAGTCGGCGTCGTAGACGAAGGCGTAGCGGCGGTCGTCGAGCTTGAGGTGGTTGATCCAGGCGCGCGCCATGCCCTTGGCGGCGCCGGGCGTCATGATGCCGCGCTCGGCCAGGTCGGCGTAGGTGCCGAGCGCCGCGGCCACCACGGTGCCGCTCTGCATCAGTTGGCGCCGGCCGCTGCGCACGGTGGAGATCTTGTCGGCCAGCAGCGCGCCCCAGCGGGCCTCGGCGTCGCGCAGCACCAGTTCCATGACGTTGCTGACGGCGTGGCGCTCGCTGTTCATCACCGTGCGGGTGACGTTGCGCTGCGAGGTCAGCATCACGAATGCCGCCACCGCCAGGAGCAGCGCTACGACCAGTAGAAAAATCTTGCTACGGAGCGAGCGCAACGACATGGGGGCGATAGGCGGCGGATGAGGTAAGGGCGTGAAATAGGATGCAATTTGCATTAATTGTAAATACCATTAGTGCCCGTGTGTAAATACTTTGCGACGGCGTGGCCCCATGCGTAGCGAACCAATACAAGTAGTGCTCGATGGGTTGCGTCGTCGCCCGGTACTGGAAGTCACTCTGGCCTGTCTGGCCGTGCTGCTGCTGGCGCAGGCACTGATCGGCGCGCTGAGCCTGTCGGCGTTGAACCGGCTGGTGGTGGACACCACCGCCGACCGCGTCGAAGTGGTGGCGCGCCGCGTCGCCGGCAATATCGAGAACGGCCTGCGCCTGGGCAAGCCGCTGGAACAGTATTTCGGCCTGCGCGACACCTTGCATGACGGGGTCGCGCGCTCGCGCGGCGTGCAGGGCGCGGCGGTGCTGCTGGCCGACGGCCAGGCCGTGGCCGCCGAGGGCGAGCTGCCCGAAGACGCCACGCAACTGGCGCGCACGCTCGACGCCGGCGGGCCGCTGGCCGCGGGCCTGGCGCGTCGCGGCTCGGGCGCGCTGGTCGCAGTGGACGACGACCGCGTGACGGTGGCCGTGCCGCTGGCCGGCGCCGGCGGCAAGAGCGTCGGCGCCGTGGTGCTGTCGGCAGCCAAGGACGGCGAGGCCAGCCGCCAGCTCATCATCGACAATCTGCAGGTGCTGCTGGTCGTCACGGTGCTGGTCGGGCTGGGCCTGGCCGCGGTCTTCAAGTACATCGTGCCGCTGACCTCGCTGGCCGCGGGCGGCCGCGCGCGCTTCGTGGTGCCGCTGCTGGCGCTGGTGCTGGCGCAGGGCGTGTATGCCGCCTACACCATTTCCACGTTCCGCAGCGGTTGGCTGGAAGTCACGCGCAACAACGTCGGGCTGCTGGCCGAGGGCCTGCAGCGCGACCTGAACCGCGTGCTCGGCTACGGCCTCGAGGTGAACCGGCTGCGCGGCGTGGAAGCGCCGTTCACACGCCTGGCCGGCACCTTCCCGGCGGTGGCGCAGATCGAACTGGCCGATCGCGACGGCCGCGTGCTGTATGGCGCCGACGCGCACGGCGCGCTCGACGTGTCGGCGCTGCCGGCGGCCCGACCGCAGGCCGATGACCTGACGCTGGTGTTGCCGCTGGGCGCGGCGCTGGCGGATCCGAAGGCGCAGGGCGACCTGGTGCTGCGCTTGTCGAGCGACGTCATCGCGGCGGGCGTGCGCAGCCGCGCGCTCGATGCCGTCACCGTGGTGGCGGTGGCGCTGGTGGCCGCGATCGAAATGCTGTTGCTGCTGGCGCTGCTGATGAACCGCGCTTTCGCCGCGCGCGCCACGCTGCCCGATGGCAGCCGCGTCGGCCCGGACGACGCCTCCGAGGTGGGCCGCATCGCCCGACCGGTGATGTTCGGCTTCCTGTTCGCGTGGGCCCTGCCGCTTGGTTTCCTGCCCCTGTATGCGCGCAGCCTGTCCGCGGGCGGGCTCGACCTGCCGGCCAATCTGCTGCTGGCGCTGCCAATCTCCGTGGAAATGGGCTGCGGCCTGCTGACCTCGCTGCTGGCCGGCCGCCTCACCGACCGCAAGGGCTGGCAGGTGCCGGTGCTGGCCGGCCTGGGCGTGTCGGCCGCCGGCATGCTGGCGTGCGCGGCCTCCACCAATCTGTTGATGTTCAGCGCCGCGCGCGGCCTGGTGGGCCTGGGCTATGGCCTGACCTGGATGGGGCTGCAGGGCTTCATCGTCACGCGCAGTCCGGCGCAATATCGCGGCCGCAACATGACGGGCGTGATCGCCGGCCTGTTCGCCGGCCACCTGTCCGGCGCGGCGGTGGGCGCGATGCTGATGGAACAGGTCGGTTTCCGCGCGGTGTTCGCGGTCGGCGCCGTGATGCTGGTGATGCCGCTGGCCGGCGTGCTGATCCTGATGCGCCCCTACATGGACCGCGGCCGCCAACTGGCCGCGCAGGCCGCGGGGCGCGCCCGCGCGCATCTTTCGGATACCTTGAAGCTGCTGTTCACCCGCGACTTCGGCCTGCTGCTGGTCGGAAGCGTGATTCCGTTCTCGATCGCGCAGGTCGGCCTGCTGTCGTTCGCGCTGCCGCTGTACCTGGAGGCCGAGGGCGTGGCCGCGTCCAGCATCGGCCGGGTGTTGATGATCTACGGCCTGTGCGTCATCTACGTCGGGCCGCTGATGGGCCGGGTGGTGGACCGCAGCCGCATCAAGAAGAGCTGGATCGTGCTGGGCGGCCTGGTCGGCAGCCTCGGCATGCTCGGGCTGTACTTCAACAGCGGCCTGCTGGCCGCGGCCGCGGCGGTGCTGCTGCTGGCGTTGGCCAGTTGCTTCGCCGGCGCGTCGCAATCGCCCTACATGCTGGCGCTGCCAGACGTGCAGCGCTACGGCGCGGCGGGCGCCACCAGCGTCATGCGCGCCGCCGACAAGCTCGGCCAGATGGCCGGGCCGCTGGTGGTCGGCGCCATGTTCGGCGCCGCCGGCATGGGGGCGGGGCTGGCCGCGACCGGCGTGATCTACCTGATCGCGACTTTGCTGTTCCTGTTGTTCGCGCCGGCCCGGCCGCGTGAAGAGACCGCCTGAGCGCGGCGGCTGGCCCGCGGTTCGCGTCAGGTCGTCACCGTGGCGCTCGTGCCGCGCCATTCAGCGCGCCGCGCCGGCGCTGGCCAGCGCCACCGGCACGCGCGCGCTCAAGCCCGTCAATAACTGGGCGGCGATGGTGCCCGCCGCCATCGCGACTTCTTCCACCGGCAGGCCGTCCGCGCCCCACAGCGTCACGGGCGAGCCGATCGCGGCGTGCGGCACGGGGCCCAGATCCACCGCCATCATGTCCATGGAAACGCGGCCCAGCAGCCGCGTGCGGATGCCGGCCACCACCACCGGCGTGCCGGTGGGCGCGTGGCGCGGGTAGCCATCGGCGTAGCCGCAGGTGACGATGCCCACGGCCATCGCCGTGGGCGCGAGGAATGCGCCGCTGTAGCCGACGCCGGCGCCGGCCGGCACGCGCTGGATGCCTACCACCTGCGAATGCAATGACATCGCTGGCCTCAGGTCCAGTTGGGCGGCGCTGCGGTGGGCGAACGGGCTGGCGCCGTACAACGCCAGGCCTGGCCGTACCCATTGCGTGGCCGCGGCGCGCGCCGCATGGCCAAGCATCGCGGCGGAATTGCTGGTGGACACCGGTCCCGGCAAGTCGCGGATGACCTCGCGAAAGCGCGCGTCGGCGCTGTCCACGCCATCGGCCTCATCGGCGCGGGCATAGTGGTTCAGGTGGCCGACCTCCTCGACCAGGCCACGCGCGGCCAGGTTGCGCGCCTGCTCGAACGCGGCGCGGTAGTCGTCGGCGCTGAAGCCGGTGTGATGGATGTCGCCGGCAAAGCGCAGCCAGACCGACGGCCGCTCGGCCGCGGGCGATTGCGCCAACCAGTCCAGTTGCGCGGCATGCGTGATGACCAGATGCAGGCCCGGCGTGTCGAGCAGCAGCGTGTCGGCCTGCGAATAGAGGCCGCCGTAGACCAGCACCGGGCCGTCCCAGCCCAGTTGGCGGCAGGCGCGCGCTTCGTCCAGGTGCAGCACAGCGAGCCCGTCGGCGGCGCGCAGCGCGGGCAGCACGCGCGCCAGGCCGTGGCCGTAGGCGTCGGCCTTGACGGTGGCCCACAGGCGCGGCGCGGCGGCGCCCGACGCGGGGACGCGGGGCAGGGTGGCGCGCAGGCGCGCGAGATTGTGGGCCACCGCGCCCGCGTCGACGCGGGCGTACAAGGGCCGGGCAAGCAATCCTTCTGGACGATAGGGAGCGTTCACGGGCGGCATCTGGGCGAGGTCCGCGCGCGACCGGCGCACGGGGCTATGCATGAGTGACAGACGACCGGGTTTCGTTCGGTACTTTCTGTCTATGCACTGCTGGTTGTCGATAGCGCGTCTTGATCGAACGCGCCAGGCAGGGTCACGCGGCGCGCATCACGAGCGTCAGGCGGTTCTCATTGCCATTGCGGGCGTAGCGCAGGTCGTGCAGATAGTGCTGCATCAGCCGCACGCCGTGGCCGCCGATGTCGGCGTCATCGAGCGTCGCGGCCAGTGGGGGCGGCGGGGTCTTGGTGGGATCGTACGGACGGCCATTGTCGATTATCTCCAGCGAGATCCATTCGTCGTCCTGGCGACAGGCCAGGCTGACGTGGGCGGGATCGGGGGCGAGCAAGGGATCGTCGAAGGCGTAGGAAACGATGTTCGTCAGCGCTTCGTCCAGACTCAAGGACAGACCGAAACTCAGCTTGGGCGACCACGCGTCGCGCTCGGCAATGGCCTCGAGCCATTCAATGGCGCAGGCGACGGCGCGGGCGTCGGGAACGAGGTCAAGCGTATCGGGCTGAGGGGGCATGGTCGCCTTGCGTTCAGTGGTACACGTGCAGGTGGAAGTATGCCCGATTGCGGCCCGCTGGCGGAACGGGTGAGCCACTGGCGCGTGTCGTTCCACGTTTGCGTTTGGCTGCGCCGGCGCCTCGCGTATCATCTCGGCATCGCGCCGCCGCCCGCAAGCGCCGGGATCCGGGGCGTCGGTCATTTACCGGGAACCACTATGAATCTCGCAATCGAGAAGGTCGGGGAAGTGTTGGTTGTCTCGCCCGAAGGCCAGATCAACAGCGGCAACGCCGCGGGCATCGAAGCCGACCTGTTGTCGCACGTCGAAAAAGGCGAACGCCGTTTCGTGCTCGACATGTCCAACCTGAACTACATCTCCAGCGCCGGCCTGCGCGTGGTGCTGGTGCTGGCCAAGCGCCTGAAGCAGGCTTCGGGCGCGCTGGCGCTGTGCGCGATGCAGCCGCATGTGCGCGAGGTGTTCGACATCAGCGGCTTCCTGGCCATCCTGACGGTGGTCGACACGCGCCAGGACGCGGTGGCCAAGGTCGCCTGATCGCGGCGCGCGCCGGCGCGGCGCGTGCCGGTCATTGCTTGTGGTTTTCGTATGACGTGTCCAGCACGTCATCTTCGGGCGTGATGATGCCGGGGTCGCCGGGCGCCTCGATGGCGCGGCCGTGGCGCGGCATGCCCGCGACGACCTCGCTCTGGTCAGGCATGGGCAGGATGCCGGTGCCCTTGCGGGGATCGACGGACGGCTTTGGCTCCGGGGCGGTGTCCGGTTTGCTGCTGGCGGCGGAGGAATCGATGACGGTTTTCAGCATGATGACGGCTCCGGTTGTGGGCGTCCCAGGATGGCGACGCGCCGGGGATTCCTCTTCATGTTAGGGCCGCGCGCGGCCCTTGCGGCGGGTTGCGCTGTCACGTTTGCAAGGGGCTGTTGCAGGGCCCCGACCTTATAATGCCGAGCGCCTCGCGGCGTCGCGTCACCACGCCCGGTTTTCCTCATTTTCATCCGCCACCTTGACCGAATCCGTCGAACGCTCCGTCCACGCCGAACTCGTTGCCGTCCTGGTCGCCGTCACCAACGGCGAGCCGCGCGTGCTGACCACCGACGATGCGCGGGCCCTGCCGGCGGGGCCCTTCGAGTTGTCGCACCGCTCGCTGCAGGCGGGCTTGCGGGCCTGGGTCGAGACCCAGACGCACCATCCGCTCGGTTACGTCGAACAGCTCTACACTTTCGCCGATGGCGACCGTTCCGACGAATCGGGCGCGCGCGTCATGTCGGTCAGCTACCTGGGCCTGACGCGCGAGGCTGGCGAGACCGGCGTGGCGCAGGTCGGCTGGCAGGACTGGTACCGCTATTTCCCCTGGGAAGACCGCCGCGCCGGTACGCCGGCGCTGGTGGACGAGCTGATCGTGCCGCGCCTGCAGGCCTGGTGCGACGACACCGGCGATGGCGCCTTGCGCCAGCGCCGCCGCCAGCGCGCCGCCATCACCTTCGGCCTGGACGGCGCCGCCTGGAACGAGGACATGGTGCTGCAGCGCTACGAATTGCTGTTCGAGGCCGGCCTGGTGCCGGAAGCGGCGCGCCGCCGTTCGGAGGCGGCCGCCGCGCCGCTGCCGGGCGAGCCCATGCGGCATGACCATCGCCGCATCCTGGCCACCGGCATCGCGCGGCTGCGCGCCAAGATCAAGTACCGGCCGGTGGTGTTCGAACTGATGCCGGCGCAGTTCACGCTGCTGCAGTTGCAGTTGGCGGTCGAGGCCCTGGCCGGACGCGGCCTGCACAAGCAGAATTTCCGCCGCCTGATCGAGCAGCAGGCGCTGGTGGAAGAGACCGGCGAAATGGCCACCGGCACGGCGGGACGCCCCGCCAAACTGTTCCGCTTCCGCCGCGACGTGCTGCTCGAACGCGCCATCGCGGGCAGCAAGCTGCCGCTGTCACGCGCGCTGTGACGCTTGACAAGGCCATATACTCATCTTTAGCATAAGTGCATGCGCATTATTTGCGCGCCTTTTTTTAACCACAAAATACTCAAAATGAGCATTATTGCTGAAGCGCCCGTTGCCCGTTTGGCCATTCCCTCCCTGCCGGATGTCATGCTCGAGCCGCTGGTGCGCGCGGCGTTGCTTGAAGACCTGGGGCGGGCCGGAGACCTGACCACCGACGCCATCGTGCCGGCCGACGCCGTGGCCGAGACGCGCCTGGTGGCGCGCCAGGAAGGCGTGCTGGCCGGGCTGGACCTGGCGCGGCTCGCTTTTCGCGCGCTCGATCCCGCCATCGAGTTCGAGGTTGCCCACCGCGACGGCGCCGACCTGGCGCCGGGCACCGAAATCGCGCGGATTCGCGGCAATGCCCGTGCCATGTTGACCGCCGAGCGGGTGGCGCTGAACTTCCTGTGTCACCTGAGCGGCGTGGCGACGGCGACGGCGTCGATCGCGCGGGCCATCGCCGGCCACGGCGCCCGCGTCACTTGCACCCGCAAGACCATGCCGGGCCTGCGCGCGGTGCAGAAATACGCGGTGCGCGTGGGCGGCGGCAGCAACCATCGCTACGGGCTCGACGACGCCGTGCTCATCAAGGACAACCACATCGCCCTGGCCGGCGGCATCGAGGCCGCGGTGGCGCGCGCCCGCGCCGGCATCGGCCACATGGTCAAGATCGAGCTGGAAGTGGACACGCTGGCGCAGTTGGAAACGGCCCTGGCGCTGGGGGTGGACGTGGTGCTGCTGGACAACATGAGCCTGGACCAATTACGCCAGGCCGTCGCCATGGCGCGCGGCCGCGCCATCACCGAGGCCTCAGGCCGCATCACGCCCGAGACCGCGGCCGCGGTGGCGGCCACCGGCGTCGACCAGATCGCCGTGGGTTGGCTGACCCACAGCGCCAAAGTGCTGGACATCGGGCTGGACGCCTGAGGCCGGCGCGATACGACAGGCAAGCCTCATGAAACGCGCGCTTCGATCCTCGTTGCTGTTGTCGGCCCTGGCGCTCGGCGCCTGCGGCAATCCGCCGTCGGGCGACACGCCCGGGGACGCGACCTATCCCACGCACCCCATCACCATCGTGGTGACCTTCCCGCCCGGCGGCGGCACCGACCTGCTGGCGCGGCGCCTGGGCGCCAGCCTGCAGGAACAATTCGGCCAGCCAGTGGTGGTCGAGAACCGGCCCGGCGCCAGCGGCAACATCGGCGCCCGCGCCGTGGCCGAGTCGGCGCCCGACGGCTACACGCTGCTGATGGTCAACAGCTCGTTCGCGATCAACCCCGGCGTCTACCGCAACCTGGGCTTCGCGCCCAAGCGCGACTTCGCGGCGGTGATCAACGTGGCCTTCGTGCCGTCCGTGTTCGTGGTGCCGGCGGCCTCGCCGCTGCGCACCCTGGACGACGCGCGCAACACCGCGCGGCCGGAGCGGCCGCTGCCGTTCGCCTCGTGCGGCAATGGCACGCCGCAGCACCTGGCCGGTGAGATGCTGGCGCGGGCCACCGGCGCGCCGCTGCAGCATGTTCCCTACAAGGGTTGCGGACCGGCGTTGACCGACGTAGCCTCGGGACAGGTCGGCATGGGGGTCGTCACCGCGTCCAGCGCCGCGCCGTTGATCGCGGCGGGCCGTCTGCGGGCCTTGGCCGTCACCTCGCCGCAGCGCTCGCCGCTCTTGCCCGAGGTCCCCACGGTGGCGGAGCAGGGCGTGGCGGGCTACGCGCTTGATCAATGGCATGGCCTGCTGGCGCCGGCGGCCACGCCGCCGGCGGTGGTGGCGAAGTTGAATACGACGCTGGCCCGCATCATGCTGCGTCCGGACGTGCAGGCCGCGCTGCGCGAGCAGGGCTTCACACCGACCACCAGTTCGCCGCGCGCGTTCCAGGACATGATCAATGCGGACATTGACCGCTATACGGCGCTTACCGAGGCGATCGGGCTGCGCGCCGATTGACGGGCAGGGCGGACGGCCGGGCCGCCCGTTTCCGCGCCTTGATGGTCAGCGTCCCGACCTGACCGGCAAGACGGCGCGCGGCGCTCAGGCCGCCGCGCGGGCGTGTTGCTCCAGTTGTTCCTTCAGCCCCGGTTGCAGCTTGAGCTGGCGCGCCAGCTCGTCCAGGTAGGCGCGCTCCATGTAGCTTTCCTCGTCCACCACCAGCAGGCTGGCCAGGTACATCTCGGCCGCCATCTCCGGCGTCCTGGCCGATTGCGCGATCTGGGCGGGATCGAGCGGGCGCGACAACTCGGTTTCCAGCCAGCGGCGGTCCTGCGCGTCGCTGGACAACTTGGCCAGCTCGGTTTCGAGCAGGGCGCGTTCCTCCGGGCCGATGTGGCCGTCGGCCTTGGCCGCGCCGATCATGGCCGTGAGCACTGCGGTGCTGTGCTGTTCGGCCTCGGGGGCCGGCAACCGGTCCAGCGTCTGCGGCGGGGCGGCCGGCGCGCCGGCCTGGTTGCGTTGCCAGTCGCCATAGGCGCGGTATGCCAGGGCGCCAAGCGCCGCCATCCCGCCATACATGGCGACCTTGCCGCCGATCTTGCGGGCCTTTTTGCTGCCCAGTAGCAGGCCGAGCGCGCCCGCGCCGAGGGCGCCGCCGCCCAGGCCGGTCAGGAACGAACCGCCCTTGCCGCCGGTGGCGTTCTGCACCTTGGCGCCGGCGTCGGCCAGCAGGCCCTGGCCGGATTGCAGCAGTTGGTCGAGAAGTTGTCTGGCGCTCATGCGGGTTTCCTGGTGAATGCAATCGATCTTGCGGACAGGCTATCCGACCGCCGTCTCGTCCAGAAGTTCAGCTTACAGTCAGAAATGGATGTTGCGTCGGGGCGTGGCCCGGGCGACGGATGCTACAACCGGGGTTGGGGCGGCCATGCGCGCCGCCCGCAACGCGAGGAATTCCGCCCATGACTATCCACGTGCGCCAGAACGCGCCCAAGACCCTGCAATTCACCGCCACGGCCGAAGGCCACGACCTGCCGCTGGACATGCCGCAGCCACAGGGCGCGGGCCCGGATCCACACGACTACTTCGATACGGCGCTGGGCGGCTGCAAGGCCATGACACTGATGGTCTACGCGCAGCGCAAGGGGCTGCCGCTGGAATCGGTGGGGGTGGACGTAGTGCGCGACGCCAGCGAGGAGCGCAAGGGCGTCTATCGCCTGACCGCCAAGCTGACGCTGCATGGCGAACTGTCGGACGCGCAGATCGACGAGCTTCTGGCCGTGGCCGAGAAATGCCCGATCCACAAGCTGATGACGGCGGTGGACGTGCAGGTCTCGACGCTGATCGTGCGGCCGGCCTGAGGGGCCGGCGGTCCTGGGCCAGCGGCGCTGCCGCCGCCGGCCCGCTTGGCCGGGCGCGGCGCCCGGCCAGGCAGGTCTTACTCTTCCATGCCCGGAACGATCGTCGAGAAACCGGCGTCCACGTGGGTGATTTCACCCGTGACGCCGGCGGCCAGGTCCGACAGCATGAATGCGGCGACGTTGCCGACGTCATCGATGGTGACGTTGCGGCGCAGCGGCGCCTGGGCCTCGACGAACTTCAGGATGGCCGAGAAGTCCTTGATGCCGCTGGCGGCCAGCGTCTTGATGGGGCCGGCCGAGATGCCGTTGGCGCGGATGCCGCGCGGACCCAGCGCCGTGGCCAGGTAGCGCACGCTGGCTTCGAGCGAGGCCTTGGCCAGGCCCATGGTGTTGTAGTTGGGCACCACGCGTTCGGCGCCCAGGTAGGTCAGCGTCAGCACCGAGCCGTTGCGGCCTTCCATCAGCGGCAGCGCGGCCTTGGCCATGGCGGCGAAACTGTAGGCCGAGATGTCGTGGGCGATGCGGAAGCCTTCGCGCGACAGGCCGTCCAGGAAATTGCCGGCGATGGCTTCGCGCGGGGCGAAACCGATCGAGTGCACCAGGCCGTCCAGACCGTCCCAGCGCTTGGCCAGCTCGGTGAAGGTGGCTTCGATCTGGCTGTCTTCGGCGACGTCGCAGGGCAGCACGATGTCGCTGCCGAATTCGGCGGCGAATTCGGCCACGCGGTCCTTGAAGCGGTCACCGACGTAGGTGAAGGCCAGTTCGGCGCCCTGCTGGTGACAGGCGCGCGCGATGCCGTAGGCGATGGAGCGGTTGGAAAGCACCCCGGTGACCAGGATGCGTTTGCCGGCGAGAAAGCCCATGTGAGGTTCCTTTGATTTTTTTCCTGCTGGAGACCGCCTATTTTAAGGAGTTTGGCGGCCTCGCGGACAAAACGGCGCGGCGCCCGGGTGGGCGCCGCTGCGAAAGACGGATCGGCGGGGGAGTCAGCCGCGGGCGTTGGTGCCCGGCACGCGCAACTGGGCGCCGATCTTGAGGGCATTGCCCTTGAGGTTGTTCAGGGCGCGCAGCGCGTCCACCGAGGTGCCGTACTGCTTGGCCAGCGAGAACAGCGTATCGCCCTGGCGCACCTTGTGCGTGCGCACGTTGGGACGGGCGGCCGCGCCGCGCGCGGCGGGGGCCGCGGCCTTGCCGCGCGGCGCCGGCGCCTTGCTGGTGTTGACCGGGGCCGAATCGAGCGCGCCGACCGGCGCGGCCAACGAGGCCAGTTGCACGCCGCCGGCGCCGGGGGCGCCCGGCACCAGCAATGACTGGCCCGAGGCCACCTTCTGGCGCGAGCCGATGTCGTTGGTCTCGCGCAGCTTGGCTTCGGTCACGCCGAAACGCTTGGCGATCGAGGCGTACGATTCGCCGCGGCGCGAGTGGTAGACCTTCCAGGCGCTCAGGTCGCCCTTGTAGTTGGTCAGGTTGGCGTTGAAGATCTCGACGCGGTCAGCCGGCAGCAGCAGGGTCGGGGCGTGGTCGCCGCGGATCACGGGCCGGTTGAACGACGGGTTCAGCGCCTTGAATTCGTCCAGCGGCATCTCGGCCAGCTTGGCGGCGATCTCCAGGTCGATGTCGCTATTCTTCTGCACCGTCACGAAGTACGGCGTGTTGCCGACCGGCGGCAGCGCCACCGCGTAGCGCTGCGGGTCGGCGATGATGTTCTTGATGGCCTGCAGCTTGGGCACGTAGTTGCGGGTCTCGTCCGGCATGTTCAGGGACAGGTAGTCCGTGGGCTGGCCGGCGGCCTCGTTCTTGGCCATGGCGCGCTGCACCGAGCCTTCGCCCCAGTTGTACGAGGCCAGAGCCAGGTACCAGTCGCCCTGCATCTCGAACAGCTTTTCCAGGTAGTCCAGCGCCGCGTTGGTCGAGGCGATGGGGTCGCGGCGCTCATCGCGCCACCAGTCCTGCTTCAGGTTGAAGTGCTGGCCGGTGGCCGGCACGAACTGCCACAGGCCCGAGGCCTGGGCGCGCGACAGCGCGGTGGGGTTGTAGGCGCTTTCGACGAACGGCAGCAGCGCCAGCTCGGTCGGCAGGCCGCGGCGGTTGATCTCGTCGACGATGAAATACAGGTATTTGCCGGCGCGCTCGGCCATACGCTGCACCGCCTCGGGGTGGGACGCGTAATAGTCGGTCCACTGCTGCGAGAGGTCGGTGTTCAGGTTGGGGATGGCGAAGCCGCGGCGGATGCGGTCCCAGGCGTCGACCGGCGGATTGGTCAGGTCGACCGTGCGGGACGTGTCGCGGGCGATGTAGCGCCCTTGGGAGTTGGTGGTGAGGTTCTTGCTGTCGTGGGATTTGGTTCCTGCGCAACCGGCGAGGACTGCCAGCAGAAGCGGCAGAAGGAGTCGGGAGAAATTCATCGGGCGGTCACTTGAAATCGTTCTTCCATTCACGAAGGGAGGCAAAAACCTCTACCGGCGTCGGGTGGTCGTGGCCGGCCCAGTTGCCTGCGGCGCGGACGACGTCAGCTTGCTGCGTGCGCAAAAACGGATTGGTCGCGCGTTCCTGGCCGATGGTCGACGGAAGCGTGGGGAGACCTTCTGCGCGTAATTGCCGGGCCCGCTGATACCACTGTTGCAGGGTGCGGTTGGCGGGTTCGACCGCCATGGCCCAGCGCAAGTTCGCTAGAGTGTACTCGTGTGCGCAAAAAACCTGTGTATCTGGCGGTAAAACAGAAAATTTTTCCAAGGAATCAGACATTTGCGCGGGGGTGCCCTCGAAAAGCCGGCCACAGCCCCCGGCAAACAGGGTGTCTCCACAGAACAGCACAGGCTGTTTTCCCGCCGCCCGGCCGGTGTACGCGATGTGGCCCGCGGTATGCCCCGGCACGTCCAGCACCGTCAGGTCCAGGTCCAGCTCCGGCAGCACCACACGGTCGCCCTCGGCCAGGGGAACATCGCAGCGCGGCAGCTTTTCGCGCGCCGGGCCATATACGGTGATATCGCCAATGCGGGACAATTCAAGCACGCCGCCCACATGGTCGCCGTGGTGGTGCGTGAGTAGAATGGCGCGCAGCTTCAGGCCTTCGCGGGCCAGCCATTGCAGCACCGGGCCGGCTTCGCCGGGGTCGACCACGGCGGCCTGCCCGTCGCGGACGATGGCCCAGATATAGTTGTCGGTGAAGGCGGGCAGGGGCAAGACCGCGGCGTTGCGTTCGCGGCCGCCTGCGGGGGCGGTCAAGGCTTGCATGGGATTCGAAGGAATGAAGACGTGGCAGAAGAAACTCCGCCGATTGTAGAACTGGCCGAATGGTTCCAGACCCCGCCAGGGCAATACGCCCTGGCCTGGGAGCGCGCGCAGTTCGACGCGGCCGTGGCGGACGTCTTCGGATATTACGCCTGGCAGGTCGGCCTGGCCGACCTGAATCTGCTGCGCGCGAACCGCATGCCCTTCAAGGGCTATGTCGGCACGGAAACCCCCGCGCCCGAGAATATCGCCGCTTGGCAGTCGCGCGTGGTGCTGGCCCAGCCCGAAGCGCTGCCGTTCGAATCGCAGAGCGTCGACCTGCTGATCCTGCCGCACGCCTTCGAATGCACCAGCGAGCCGCACAACGTGCTGCGCGAGGTCGAGCGGGTGCTGGTGCCGGAAGGGCGGGTGGTGATCTCCGGTTTCAATCCCTGGAGCATGTGGGGCGCGCGCACCCGCATGCCCGGCATGGAGCCCTGGCTGCCGCAGCCGCCGTCGTCGCAGGTCTCGCTGCCGCGCCTGAAGGATTGGTTCAAGCTGCTGTCGCTGGAGGTCGAGCAAAGCCATTTCGGCTGCTACGCGCCGGCCTGCCGCAGCGAGAAATGGCTGCAGCGCTGGGGCTTCCTGGAATCGGCCGGCGCGCGCTGGTGGAGCCTGGGGGGCGCGGTCTACCTGGTGTCGGCCGTCAAGCGCGTGGCCGGCATGCGTATCATCGGCCCCGCCTGGAAAACCAAGCCCAAACGCGCCCGCGCCGCGTCGGTGGTGGTCAACCGCCAGGCCGGCGACGGCTTCGACCGCTCCTGAGCGGCGGGCCGGATTCATATCGAAAGAACAAGGACATACAAGCAGCGCCATGCAGGACAACAACGCGAACGACCAGAAAGTGGAAATGTGGACCGACGGCGCCTGCAAGGGCAATCCCGGTCCGGGCGGCTGGGGCGTGTTGATGCGCGCCGGCGCGCACGAAAAGACCATGCACGGCGGCGAGGCCCAGACCACCAACAACCGCATGGAACTGCTGGCCGTGATCGAGGGCCTGCGCGCGCTCAAGCGTCCGTGCACGGTCACCATCCACACCGACTCCCAGTACGTCATGAAAGGCATGACCGAATGGCTGGCCAACTGGAAGCGGCGCGGCTGGATGACGGCCGACAAGAAGCCGGTCAAGAATGCCGAGCTGTGGCAGTCCCTGGACGAGCAGGTGCGGCGTCACACCGTGTCGTGGCGCTGGGTCCGCGGCCACGCCGGCGACCCCGGCAACGAGCGCGCCGACCAATTGGCCAACCAGGGCGTCGAGTCGGTCCGGCGCGCTTGAACGACCCGCCGGGCGGCGCGGCGTGCCGCCTGGTGTCCGTCAATGACTGCGTGTTTTCACCGATGCGGATGCGCGGGCGTGGCCGCCCGCATCGGGAAATACCCTGGGTCGGCCGGTTTAGTGCTTTCAGCGCGCTTCAGGATTGTTCCAGGTTGTAAATCCGGTGCTAAAGTGCCAACCCTTGATCCTGTTCTTGCGGCGCCGTCCCAGCGGGGGATGCCTGGCACGCGCCGCGATACCGCCACATTCGCATGAAAAAAGCTGCATTGCTGGCCGCCATCGCGGCAGGAGTGGCCGCGGGGGCCGCTCTGGGCGTATTCGTGCCGCGCTGGCTCGCGCCGGCCGCTACGCCGGCGGCCAGCGCCGCCGCGCCCGCCAAACCCGTCTCCAAGGCGGCTCCAGTGCGGGTCGAAGTCTCCGCCGTCACGGAAATTCCGTTCGCCCGCGGCCTGTCGGCGGTGGGCAGTCTGCGCTCGGATGAGGCCGTGATGCTGCGGCCCGAAGTGGCCGGCCGCATCCAGTCGATCGAGTTCAAGGAAGGCCAGCCGGTCAAGCGCGGCCAGGCGCTGATCCGCCTGGACGATTCCGTGCCGCGCGCCGAACTGGCGCAGGCGCGCGCCAACCTGGCGCTGGCGCAGAGCCACTATCGCCGCGCCGTGGCGCTGCAGGCCAAGGGCTTCGTCAGCCAGCAGGCGCGCGACGAGTCGGCCAGCACGCTCAAGGTGCAGGAGGCCGCGGTGGCGCTGGCGCAGGCGCGGCTGGACAAGATGACCATCAGCGCGCCGTTCGCCGGTTTCGCCGGCCTGCGCAGCGTGTCGGTCGGCGACTACGTGAACCAGGGCCAGGACCTGGCGCCGCTGGAAGCGATCGACCCGCTCAAGGTGGATTTCCGCGTGCCCGAGATGTATCTGAGCAAGGTCGGCGTGGGCCAGCAGCTCACGCTGCGGCTGGACGCCTTGCCCGGCCAGGAACGCCCCGGCCTGGTGTATGCCGTCAGTCCGCTGGTCGACGCGGGCGGGCGCTCCATCCTGCTGCGCGCCACCGTGGCCAACGCCGATTCGCTGCTGCGCCCGGGCATGTTCGCGCGCGTGCAACTGCTGTTCAACCAGGACAAGGCGCTGGTCGCGCCCGAGGCGGCGTTGTCGCCGTCGGGCGAGACGCAGTACGTGTACCGTGTCAAGGACGGCGTGGCCGAGCGCCGCGAAGTCACCATCGGCGAGCGCCGCGAAGGCAAGGTCGAGATCCTGACGGGCGTGGCGGCCGGCGACCAGCTGGTGGTGTCGGGGCTGCAGCGCGTCACCGATGGCGGCGCCGTGCAGGTCGTGAACAACGGCGCCTGACGCCATCATTCCAGCGAACGGCGGCCCTTCATGCGTATCTCGGAAACCTGTATCAACCGGCCGGTGTTCGCGTCGGTGCTGTCGCTGGTCATCGTGCTGATCGGTCTGATCTCGTATTCGCGCCTGACGGTGCGCGAATATCCGAAGATCGACGAGCCCATCGTGTCGGTCGACACCACCTACAAGGGCGCCTCGCCCGAGGTGATCGAGTCGCAGGTGACCAAGCCGCTGGAGGACCAGCTGGCGGGCATCGAGGGCGTGGACGTGATGACCTCGCGCAGCCGCTCCGAGCGCAGCCTGATCAACATCAAGTTCAACCTGTCGCGCAATCCGGACGCGGCGGCGGCCGAGGTGCGCGACAAGGTCTCGCGCGCGCGCCGCTTCCTGCCCGACGAAATCGACGAGCCCATCATCGGCAAGGTCGAGGCCGATTCGCAGCCCATCATCTACATCGCGGTCGAGTCCGGCGCGTATTCGGCGATCCAGACTTCCGACTACATCAACCGCTATATCAAGACCCGCCTGTCGGTGCTGCCCGGCGCGGCCGAGGTGCGCGTGTTCGGCGAGCGCCTGCCGTCCATGCGCATCTACGTGGACCGCGACAAGCTGGCCGCCTACGGCCTGACGGTGCAGGACGTGGAATCGGCGCTGCGCAGCCAGAACGTGGAGATCCCGGCCGGCCGCATCGAGTCGCGGGCGCGCGAGTTCTCGGTGGTGTCGTCCACCGACCTGCAGACGCCGGCGCAGTTCGAGAACGTCATCGTCGCCAACGTGAAGGGCTATCCGGTGCGGCTGCGCGACGTCTCCAAGGTCGAGATCGGCGCGGCCAACGACCGCATCCTGTCGCGCTTCAATGGCAAGCCGGCCATCAACATCGGCGTGACGCGCCAGTCCACCGCCAACCCGCTGGAGCTGTCCAAGGCCGCGCGCGAGGAAGTGGCGCGCCTGAACGAGAACCTGCCCGCGGGCATGAAGCTGACCATCGCCTACGACTCGTCGGTGTTCATCGAGCGCTCTATCGACTCGGTGTTCCACACCATTGGCGAAGCCATCGTCCTGGTGGTGCTGGTGATCTTCTTCTTCCTGCGCAACCTGCGCGCCAGCATCATTCCCATCGTCACCATCCCGGTGTCGCTGGTGGGCGCCTGCGCGCTGATGTACCTGTTCGGCTTCTCGATCAACACGCTGACGCTGCTGGCCATGGTGCTGGCCATCGGCCTGGTGGTGGACGACGCCATCGTGGTGCTGGAGAACATCTACCGCCACATCGAGGACGGCATGCCGCGCAAGGAAGCGGCGCTGCGTGGCTCGCGCGAGATCGGCTTCGCCGTGGTGGCCATGACCATGACGCTGGTGACGGTGTACGCGCCGCTGGCTTTCGCCACCGGCCGCACCGGGCGGCTGTTCATCGAGTTTGCGCTGGCGCTGGCCGGCGCGGTGCTGGTGTCCGGCTTCGTGGCGCTGACGCTGACGCCCATGATGTGCTCGGTGCTGCTGCGCCACCAGAGCAGCCACAGCCGCTGGTACAACCTGATCGAAGGCTGGCTCAACGCCATGAGCAACGGCTACCGGCGGGCGCTGGCGCTGTCGCTGCGCCATCGCTGGGTGGTGGTGGCGATCGGCCTGGCGGTCGCGGCTGGCAGCGGCGTGCTGTTCAAGGTGGTCAAGAGCGAGCTGGCCCCGGTCGAGGACCGCGGCGTGGTGTTCGGCATCGTCAGCGCGCCGGAAGGCGCGACGCTGAACTACACCCTCGACAGCATGCTCGGCATCGAGCAGTTCTACGCGGCCATTCCCGAGGCCAGCGGCAGCCAGGTCACGGTGGGCTTTCCCACGGTGACCGACGGCACCGCCATCCTGCGCCTCAAACCCTGGGAAGAGCGCGGTCGCCGCCAGCAGGCCATCACCCAGGAGCTGCAGCCGCTGTTCTCGTCGCTGCCCGGCGTGCGCGCGTTCCCGACCAATCCGCCGTCGCTGGGCCAGTCGGCGCGTTCCAAGCCGGTCGAGTTCATCATCATGAGCCAGGCCTCGTACGCGGAGCTGTCGCGCCTGACCGAAGTGTTCCTGGCGGAGCTGCGCAAGTATCCCGGCCTGCTCAACCTGGACACCGATCTGCGCCTGAACACGCCCGAGTTGCGGGTGCGGGTGGACCGCGACAAGATGGCCGACGTCGGCGCCAATGTCGACACCGTGGGCCGCACCCTCGAATCGATGCTGGGCGGGCGCCAGGTGACCCGCTACAAGGACCAGGGCGAGCAATACGACGTGATCGTGCAGGTCACGCCGCGCGACCGCGCCACGCCCACGGATATTTCCGGCATCCACGTGCGGGCGCGCGACGGCAGCATGGTGCAACTGGACAACCTGGTGGCCGTGCACGAAGGCGTGTCGCCGCAGTCGCTGAACCACTTCAACCGCCTGCGCGCGGTCAAGATCGACGCCGCCGTGGCCCCCGGCTACGCGCTGGGCGAGGTGCTGGCCCACATGCACCAGGTGGCGCGCGAAGTGCTGCCCAACACGGTCGTGACCGACCTGGACGGCCAGTCGCGCGAGTTCCGCGATTCGTCGGGCAGCATCTACCTGGTGTTCGCCATGGCGCTGGCCTTCATCTACCTGGTGCTGGCGGCGCAGTTCGAGAGCTGGCGCAACCCGTTCATCATCATGCTGTCGGTGCCGCTGTCCATGACCGGCGCGCTGCTGGCGCTGTGGCTGACCGGCGGCACGCTGTCGATCTACAGCCAGATCGGCCTGATCACGCTGGTGGGCCTGATCACCAAGCACGGCATCCTGATCGTCGAATTCACCAACCAGTTGCGCGACGAGGGCAAGGCGCTGTTCGAGGCCGTGACCGAGGCCAGCGTGCTGCGCCTGCGGCCGATCCTGATGACCACCGGCGCCATGGTGCTGGGCACCGTGCCGCTGGCGCTGTCCTCGGGCGCGGGCGCCGAATCGCGCCAGCAGATCGGCTGGGTCCTGGTGGGCGGCCTGATGCTGGGTACACTATTGACCTTGTTCGTCGTGCCGGTGGCCTACACCCTGATCGCCACCGCACGCAGGAAACCCGGCCCGGCCGGCAGCGCAACGCATCCCCCGGCCGGCCCGGCGGATGGCCAGGCGCCGTCGGCGCCTGCGGCCCAAGCGTCGGAATAGCTTTATGCGCCAGATCATCTTTGACACTGAAACCACCGGGCTGGATCCCGCCCAGGGACACCGCATCGTCGAAATCGGCTGCGTCGAACTGGTCAACCGGATGGCCACCGGCAACAACCTGCACATCTACCTGAACCCGGACCGCGACAGCGACCCCGAGGCGCTGGCGGTCCACGGCCTGACCACCGAATTCCTGTCCGACAAGCCGCGCTTCGGCGACGTCGCCGACGAGTTCGTCAAGTTCATCCAGGGCGCCGAGCTGATCGCGCACAACGCCGCGTTCGACGTGAAGTTCTTCAACGCCGAGCTGGCCAAGACCGGCCGCGGCCCGATCACCGAGTACTGCGAAACGGTCACCGACTCGCTGCTGCACGCGCGCTCCCTGTTCCCGGGCAAGCGCAACTCGCTGGACGCGCTGTGCGACCGCTTCGGCATCTCCAATGCGCACCGGACGCTGCACGGCGCCTTGCTCGACTCGCAGTTGCTGGCGGAAGTCTGGCTGGCCATGACCCGCGGCCAGGACGCGCTGCTGATCGACGTCGACGACAACGACACGGGCGCGGGCGGTGGCGTGGTGCTGGCCAGGTTCGACGCCTCCGGCCTGCCGGTGGTCAAGGCCAGCGAGGCCGAACTGGCCGAGCACGAAACCTACCTGGCGGCGCTGGACAAGTCGGTTGGCGGCGAGTGCGTCTGGCGCAAGCTCGAGGCGCCGGTGGCGGCCGCCTGAAAGTTTTTTCCCGGCGACTTGCACACTTTCAAAAAAGCGTGCTAATATTTCGCCTCTTTCGGGGTGGTTAGCTCAGTGGTAGAGCACTGCCTTCACACGGCAGGGGTCACTGGTTCGAACCCAGTACTACCCACCAAAGACCCTCGAAGCGCATCGCCAGGCTTGAAAGCCGGCAGACGCGACTCGAGACCGGTGCAAGCGCTTTGCTCAAGCAAAGACGCAAACCCGAACGACAATGAAGCCAACCTTAGCCGGTTGGCTTTTTTGTTTTGCGCGCCGCCTTGATATGCCGCAAGCGCGACCGCCCGATTTGCGCGCCATCGTGCCCCGGGTTGTCTATGATGAAATCTGAAGTCGCAAATTTCGGCCTAAAGCTCGGCCCAAAGCTCGGCCTAAAGCGCGAGCCTAAAGCGCGAGCCTAAAGCGCGAGCCCAAAGCGCGTGGTCAGGCCGCGGCAACCGGATGTGGATGCAAAAGCAAGAGCAAAGGCAAACGCAGGCTGAGACGCGAAACGCGTCGTTTACCGGGAGACCTTCATGCACCCCAGCACCAACACCATGTTGATCATCATCGTCACGGGCGTGGCGCTCATGCTGCTCGGGTTTGGATTGCGCGACCGCAACATCGGCATGGGGTTGATGGGCATCGGCCTCATCACGGCCATCGGCACCATCATCTACAAGGCGTACATCACGTTCTATTGACGCCGCCGGGCGCGTGGTCCTGCGCGGTTCAGGCCTTGGGCGCGGCCAGCCGCGCCGCGCGCGCCAGCAGCGTGTCGAGCTGGTTGGCGAAGGCCTTGCGGTCCGCCTGACTGAACGAAGACGGTCCGCCCGTGTCCACGCCGCTCGCGCGCAATTCCTCCATCATGTCCCGCAGGGCCAGCCGTTCGCGGATGGTCTCCGGCGAATAGCGTTCGCCGCGCGGGTTCAGCGCCATGGCGCCTTTTTCAAGTACCTGCGCCGCCAGCGGGATGTCGCCCGTGATCACCAGGTCGCCGGCTGCCGCGCGTTCGGCGATGTAGGCATCGGCCACGTCGAAGCCGCGCGGCACCTGCACCGCGCGTATCAGCGGGGAGGGCGGCGTATGCAGCGCCTGGTTCGCCACCAGGGTCAGGGGCACCTGCCAGCGCTGCGCGGCGCGGAACAGGATGTCCTTGATGACCCCGGGGCAGGCGTCGGCATCGACCCAGATATGCATCAGCCCAGGGCCTTCTGCAAGGCCTCGGCGATGATGTCGTTGGTGCTCAGGCCGCGTTCGGCGGCCGCCGCGCGCAACTGGTCCGCCTGGGCCTGCGACAGCTTCAGCGGAAACGGCACCAGGCCGGCGGCCTGGTCGAGCTTGCGCTGTTCACGGCGGTCGGGCACCTGCGAGGCGGCGCCGAAACGGTCGGGCGTGCCGGCTTGCTTGAGTTGGCCGGCCAGTTTCAGCGCCTGGTTCTTTTGCAGATCGAATTTGTTCATGGATATTCCTGATTGGGAGCGCCATCATAAGCGCAAGCGCCGTCAGCGGGGTTTGGCATTCTCCAGCGCGGCCAGGCCTTCTTCCGCGCCGTCGTGCAGCGGCACGGTCAGGCCGCGCCGGGCGTTGGCGATGTTTACCTGGGCGCCCTGGGCCGAGCCGGCCGCCAGCAGGTCCTGCCCGGTCTGGTAGACCGCCCGTACCACCTGCAGGGCTTCGTCGCGGGTCAGCGCCGAGGTGGTCAGCAGCAGCGCCGCGGTGCCGATGGTGGCGACCGGGTCGGGCTGGTTCGGATAGGTGCCCGCCGGGATCTCCAGCGGCAGCAGCCCGTTGTCCTGCGCGGCCAGCGCCTTGACCGCGGCCGGATCGAGCGGCAGCAGTTTCAGGTGCGCCTGGGTCAACGCGTCGCGCAGGGGCGTGGCGGGAATGCCGATCACCTGCGCCGCGGCATCGATCGCGCCGGCATTGAGCGCCGGCAGCGAGGCGGTGAAAGGCGTGGGAATCGCTTCGTAGTCGCGTCCGGCCTGCAGGCTGCGCCGCCAGCACCGCCTCCAGCGTGGCCCGCACCGCCGAACCCTCCGCGCCGAGCGCGATCTTCCTGCCTTTCAGGTCGCGCACGCCGCGCAGGCGGGCGTCGTCGCGCACGACGATATGCACCATTTCGGGATAGAGGCTGCCCAGCGCGCGCAGGCCGGCGAACCGACCTTGCGAGGCGAACGGGCCGCGGCCCTCGTACGCCAGTTTGGCGGTGTCGGCCTGGGCCAGCCCGACCACGGCGTCGCCGCTGCGCAGCAGGGCGATGTTTTCGGCGCCGCCGCCGGTGATCAGCGGCGTGACGCGGATCTGGCGCGCCTGGCCCACCGCGCCCAGCGCCCGCGCGAAGGTGACGTACTCGCCGCGGTCTGGGCCGCCGGCCAGCGGATAGCCTTGCTGCATGCGCGCCAGCCGGCCGTTGATGCGGGCGACGGAGCGCTCCAGTTCCTGCTGCACCACGTGCTGCGCCGTGCTGGAGGCGCTGTAGGCGACCGAATGAGTGATCTGGTCCAGCGTTTCGAGCAGCCGCTGCGTCACGGGCGGCGGCGCGCCGGTATCGAGCGAGGGCGCTTCGGCGGCCTTGAAGCCGGCGGGCGTCACCAGCTCCCAGGCCTCGCCCGCTTTGCGGTAGATGGCGCTGGCATGCGCAACGATCCGGTCGCCGGCCTGGTTGCCGCTGGATTTCACGCCGCTGATACTGCGCGGGCCCGCGCCCAGCAGCGTCACCAGCGCGGCGGCCCCAGGCTGGTCCCAGGCGCCCAGCGCGATGTCGCGCGTCACTTCCAGCCGCAGGTCGTAATAGACCACGCGGCGGGTCTCGCCGGCCGGCGCATTGCTGTCGGCGGCGGACCCCATGCGCTTGATTTCATCGATGCGGAACAGGTCCGCGCCATAGGTGGCGGCCAGGCCGCGTTCGACATCGGCGCGCAGCGTATCGACGTCGGGGGCGCGGCCGCAGGCGGCCAGGAGCAGGCACAGGGCCAGCAGGAAGAAGCGCTTGAGCATGATCACATCCCTCCCACGAACGGCAGGGAAATCAACGAGGTCAGGACGATCACGTTGAGGATGTCCACCAGGAACGCGCCCGTCACCGGCACCACGATGAAGGCCTGCGGCGCGGGGCCGTGGCGCCGCGTCAGCGCCTGCATGTTGGCGATGGCGGTGGCGGTGGCGCCCAGCGAAAAGCCGCAGAACGCGGCCGACATGATGGCGGCCTCGTAGTCGCTCCTGAGCAGGCGGAACACCACCCAGGCCGAATACAGCGCGCAGAACAGCGTCTGCACCGCCAGGATCAGCGCAAGCGGCCCGGCCAGCCGCGCCACGCTGCCCAGGTCCAGCGTCATCATCGTCATGGCCAGGAACAGCGACAGCGTGATGGTGCCGATGATCTCGGTGGCGCGGTCATCCAGCTTCAGGCCCAGCCGCTCGCCGCCGTTGCGGATCAGCACGCCGGTCGCCAGGCACCAGAGGAAATTGGGCAGGCTGACCGGCGCGCCCTCCACCAGCGTGGCCAGGTAGCCGCCCGCCACCAGGCAGACGAAGGCGGCGGTCATCGAGGTGATGAACGAGGCCGCCGTCGATGGCGGTTGCGTCCCGGTCAGGTCGGGCGCCTCGTGGCCCGCCGTCGCGCGGCGATCCAGGCTGCCGGCCAGCTTGTGGCGGCGCATCAGCCATTCCGCCACGGGGCCGCCGACCACGCCGCCCAGCACCAGGCCGATGGTCGCCGCCGTCATGGCCAGCGCCATGACGTCCTGGATATTGTTGACGTCGGCAAAACGGGTGGCGTAGGCCGCGCCTGTGCCGTGGCCGCCGACCAGTGTGATGGTGCCGCCCAGCAGCCCCATCAGCGGATGCATGTCCAGCAGCCAGGCCATGCCCAGCCCGACCGCGTTCTGCAGCACCAGGAAGGGGATCAACGCCAGCAGGAAGGCGATCAGCCGCGGGCCGCCCTTGGCCAGCAGCTTCAGGTTCGCCGTCAGGCCGATGCAGCCGAAGAACAGCAGCAACAGGGTCGGTTTGATGCTGGTTTCCAGGGACACGGCGTGGCCGCCCCAGGTCGACAGCGCATAGGCGCCGATCGCGAACAGCAGACCGCCGACGATCGGGTCCGGGATGCTGTAGCGCGCCAGCACGCCGATGCGGGTGGTCAGGACGCGGCCGATGGCCAGCACCAGGCAGCAGGCCAGCAGGGATTGGACGGGCGAGAGTGAAATCATGGAAACCTTCGTGCCTCGCGGGGCAACGGACGAGAGAGGCGGGCGCGCGTGGCCCCCCGGGGGAGGTCAGAGCGGAAAGGCGCGCGCCATGTAACTGGCCTGCGGGCCATAGCCCTCGAGCTTGACGGCCAGATCGCGGCCGCCGCCGGCGACCGGCGCATAGCCATGACGCAGCCAATAACCCACGGCCGAGCCCAGCGACACCAGGCTGGCGCGTCGCAGGCCCGCCTGCGTGGCGTGCCCGGCCGCGGTGCGCAGCAGGGCCTGGCCCACGCCCAGGCCCTGCGCCGAGGGCGCCACGGCGCAGTCGTGCAGGAACCAGTGGTCGGCGGGCTCCGGCAGCGTGGTCAGCGGCGCGTCCAGGGTCGGCGGCAGACCGGCGTCCCACGGATACGAAACCAGATAGCCCAGCAGCCCGTCCCGCGGCGTGGCGGCTTGCGCCACCCAGCAGTGCGCCGGGGCCAGCGCCAGCCGGTTCAGGAAGAAATCAGCGCTTTCCAGGAGGAACCCCGGATAGGCGCCGGCCTGGACTTCGAGGATGGCGTCCACGTCGCCGGCCAGCATGGGGCGGACTCGATATTGCATAACACCCTGTGAAAACAAGAACTTCCCGCATTTTACCGACGCCCGGAAGGCGTCGCTTCACGTCTCTTAACAAATCGGGGACAGAGATTTACGCGACTTTATATCTCTGCCGGCCACGCTGCCTAGAATCGCCGGAATGCGACCAGTCTTATAGCCAGGGCATTTGATGAAAATTCGACGATGGCTTGCGCATACTGCCCGGCATAACGTCCCGCATTCCAATTTCAGAGCATCATGCATATCCAATTCCGGTCCGAGCCCCAGGGGCAGCAAGTCCTGACCAAAGCGTTTCCCATGGAAGCGGTCTGGGGGACGGCGGCCGCCAATGTGCCGTACGACGCCTGCGTCACCTGCGTCATTCCGTGCCTGAATGAATGCGAGAACCTGCGCGTGCTGCTGCCGCTGCTGCGCAGCCGGCTGTCGGCGTTGTGCTCCGGCTGGGAGATCATCGTCGCCGACGACGGCAGCACCGATGGCACCGAGGCGCTGATGGCCGAATGGTCCCAGTACGATGGCTTCCGCTACGTGCAACTGTCGCGCAATTTCGGCAAGGAAGCCGCGCTCAGCGCCGGGCTCGAAAGCGCCACCGGCGACGTCGTGATCTGCCTGGATGCGGACATGCAGCATCCGCCCGCCCTGATCGAGCAGATGCTGGCCCGCTGGGCCGCCGGCGCCGAGATGGTCTACGCCGTGCGCGAAACCCGCAGCGACGAGTCCTGGGTCAAGCGCACCGGCGCCCGCTGGTTCTACAAGCTGCTGAGCGGCGCCCGCGGCGTGGACGTGCCGGCCCACGCCGGCGACTTCCGCCTGATGAGCCGCAACGTGGTGGACGCGCTGAACGCGCTGCCCGAGCGCACCCGCTTCATGAAGGGGCTGTACGCCTGGGTCGGTTTCAAGGGCGAGGCGCTGCCTTACACCCCCGACGAACGCATGCACGGCGACAGCCGCTTCGGCAGCATGCGCCTGGCGCGGCTGGCGCTGGACGGCCTGACCGCCTTCACCACCTGGCCGCTGCGCCTGGTCAGCCTCGTCGGCGTGCTGTTCGCCGTGCTGGCGATGGCCTACGCGGCGTACCTGGTGATCGATTTCCTCGTGTCCGGCAACCCGGTGTCCGGCTGGACCACCATCGTGACGGCCGTGCTGTTCTTCGCCGGCGTCAATCTGATCTCGCTGGGCGTGGTGGGCGAATACGTCGCCCGCATCTTCGACGAGGTCAAGGGGCGCCCGCTGTTCGTCGTGCGCCGCCGCCAGGGGCAGGCCGCCCGCGCCGACAAGGTCGCGCACTGATGGCCGCCGCGATGCAACAGCCGGCGCGTTCCGATTGGATCCCGCCGTCGGGCAGGTTCCTGCTCGCCATCGGTTTCTGGCTGGCCTTCCTGGCCTGGGTGCGGCCCCTGACGCTGCCCGACGAGGGCCGCTACGCCGGCGTCGCCTGGGACATGCTGCGCAGCGGTTCGCACATGGTGCCGCTGCTCGACGGCATGCCTTATTTTCACAAGCCGCCGCTGTACTACTGGCTGACCGAGTTGTCCTTCACGGTGTTCGGCGTGCACCCCTGGGCCGCGCGCCTGCCGTCGCTGCTGGCCTCTTGGGCCGCCATTGCCGGGCTGTACGCCTTCGTGCGCCGTTACCGCGACGCCGCCAGCGCGACGCTGACCGCGCTGGTGCTGGCCACCGTGCCGTTCTTCTACGGCGGTTCGCAATTCGCCAACCTGGACATGCTGGTCGCCGGCATGATCACCCTGTGCGTGCTGGCCGCGGCCGACACCGTGCTGCGTGTCGAGCGCGGCGAGGCCTATCGCTGGATGTCGCTGGCCGCCGCCGCGCTGGCCGGCCTGGCAGTCCTGGCCAAAGGCCTGATCGGCCTGGTGCTGCCGGGCGCAATCCTGTTCGTATGGCTGGTCTGGAGTCGCCGCTGGCGTGGCCTGGGGGCGCTGGTCTGGCCGCCCGCGTTGCTGGTGTTTGCGGTGGTCGCGGTGCCGTGGTTCGCGCTAATGCAGATCCGCTATCCCGGGTTCTACGACTACTTCTTCGTCTACCAGCATTTCCAGCGCTTCGCTGCCTCCGGTTTCAACAACGCCCAGCCGTTCTGGTTCTACCTGCCCGTGGTGGTCGGCCTGAGCCTGCCGTGGTCCCTGTGGGGCGGCGGCATCCTGCGCAAGGCGTTCTGGGCGGAGGGCCCCCAGCGCGACCTGCGGCGCCTGGCGCTGATCTGGTTCGTGGTGGTGGTAGGCTTCTTCTCGCTGCCCAACTCCAAGCTGGTCGGCTACGTGCTGCCGGCGTTGCCGCCGCTGGCCTTCCTGCTGGCGGAAGTGATCGTCGCCGCGGCGCGCCAGAAGAGCGACGTCCTGACGCCGCGCCTGGTGCGCATCTGCGTGGCCGTCGGCGCCGGCATCTGTGTGCTGGCCATCGGCATCGCGGCCCACTCCGCCCGTGGCAGCGCCGGCCCGCTGGCCGCGCAGATCCGTTCGCTGGCTCAGCCTGCCGATACCTTCGTGTCGTTGCACACCTATCCGTTCGACCTGGCGCTGTACGCCAAGGCGCCCAACCCGACCTGGGTGGTGGACGACTGGCTCAATCCGGAAGTGCCGGTGCGCGACAACTGGCGCAAGGAACTCTATGACGCCGCCAAGTTCGAGCCCCAGGTGGGCAAGCAGGTGCTGATCAGCGCCGACGAATTCCACGCCCGCCTGTGCGCGGCGCCCGATGGCGCCCGCTACTGGGTCTGGGGCACCAAGTCGGACGCGGGCAGCTACCGCGCCCTGGCCGGCCTCGAACCGGCGGCGAACAGCGTGAAATACGTGATCTGGCAGGTGGTCTCGGACGCCGCGTTCAAGCAGCGGGCTTGTGGCGGAACGCCCAAAGCCGGCTCGTGATGAAGGTGGCCACCGCCAGGCCGATCAGGATGAGCGCCAGCAGGATGTCGTAGCGGATGGCCGTTACCCGCAGCAACCAGGCGTAAGCGGATTCATTGATGATGAAGCCTGCGGCTGAAATGAAGAAGAAACGACGTACTGCTATGGTCCAGGGTGTCTTCGAATGTCTGAACGTGAGCCGATAGTGTCCGCTGAAGGACACCACGAACGCCACCAGCCAGCCGATCAGGTTGGCCAGGAGCGGGGCCGCGCCCAGGCCTTCGACGCAGGCGACCGCGACGCCCCAGTGGGTGGCGGCCGCTGCGCATCCGACGAAGACGAACAGAATGACTTGCTGAAGCAGGGCGCGCATGTGGGGCGTGTCGATGAAAAAAAGCGGGGTGAGGACTTGACCAAACGCATAGTGATTTGCGGTGACGATTTTGGCATGAATGCCGATATTGATGAAGGCATGATCGCGCTCGCCGGCATGGGCCGGCTGAGCGCGGTCAGTTGCCTGTCGCTGGGACCGACCTTCCGCGCCAATGCGGCGCGGCTGGCGGCGCAGGACGCCGATCTCGGCTTGCACGTGAACTTCACCGAGCCCTTGGGCAATGGTTTCGATGCCGACCTGCCGCCGCTGTCGAAGTTGATCCTGCGTGCCTATCTGCGGCGCCTGGATGCGGCCTGGGTCGACCAGCACCTGGCGCGTCAGTTCGACGCCTTTGAGGCAGCCTTCGGCCGCGCTCCCGACTACGTCGACGGCCATCAGCACGTGCACCAGTTGCCCGTGATCCGCGAACGCCTGCTGGTCATGCTCAAGCAGCGCTACGGCGCCCGCATGCCGTGGTTGCGCCAGACGGCGCCCGGCATGCTTTGCGGCATTCCGCTGAAGGAATCGCTCAAGGCGCGCATCATCGGCGCGCTGGGCGCGGCCGAACTGGGCCGCCGCGCCAACCGTGAAGGCCTGCGCACCAACCGCCGGCTGCTGGGTGTCTACGGTTTCGAGGGGGGCAAGCGGCGCTATGCCGACCTGCTGCAGAACTGGCTGTTCAATGCCCGCGACTGCGATCTGCTGATGTGCCATCCGGCCAAGGACAGCCAGGGCGGCAGCGCCATGGCGCGCCAGCGCCGCGCCGAATACGATGTGCTGGCCTGCCCCAAGCTGGGCGACTGGCTGGCCGCCAACGGCGTGCGCATTTCGCGCCTGCCGCACACCGCGCGCTAGGCGCGTCGTGCGCCAGGGCGTCCACGCTTGCCGACATCAGGCCCGCGTCAGGCTCTGCAGCAGCCAGGCGCCGGCCGGTCCCAGCGGTCGGCGGGTCGACCACACCGCGTCCACCCGGATCTGGCGCGGCCAGCCCGGCACCGCCAGTTCCACCAGTTGCCCGCGGCCGAAGCGCTGCAGCATCCAGCGCGGCAACTCGGTCCAGCCAAATCCCAGCGTGGCCATTTCCAGCAGCATCAGGTAGCCCGGCGCCGACCAGGTCGACTGCGACGGCGCGGGGTCCTTGTCGTCCAGCTCATAGGTGCTCAGGCGCAGCTCGCGCTCGGTCTTCAGGTGGTCCCGGGTGACCCCCGACAGCGTCGCCAGCGGATGGCCGCGGCCGACGCACAGCACGATCTCCGACGCTTCGCGCAGCGTCGCGTGGGCCATGTCGGGCGGATAGCTTTCCTGCGCCGCCATCAGCCCCAGGTGGGCGCGGCCCTGCTGCACCAGCGCCACCACGTCCTCGTATTCCGCGATCAGGCACTCGAAGCGCAGCGCCGGATAGCGCTGGTCGATCTGGCTGAGCATGTTCTCAAAGGTTTCGGACTGAAACGTATCCGACAGCACCACGGTCAGGCGCGGCTCCAGTCCGGCGGACAGTTGGCTGGCGCTACGGTTCAGGCGGTCGTTGGCCGCCAGCACCTGCAAGGCCTGGCCCAGCAGCACCTGGCCGGCCTCGGTCAGCGCCGGCTGCCGCTGGCTGCGGTCGAACAGGGTCACGTTCAGGTCGACCTCGAGGTTGGCGATGGTCTCGCTGACGGTGGATTGGCTCTTGCCCAGCTTGCGGGCCGCCGCTGAAAAGGTGCCCTCGGCGGCCACCTGGGCGAAGGTGGCCAGGGATTCCAGGGAATGGCGCATGGATGGGTGTTGTATCGGAATTTCCGATGGATTCTATCTTTATCGTACCGGAAATATCGTCGAAAATCCCCCGGTCACTGAAACAAACGACCTCAGAGGTGGGTCATGACGCAAGCCAAGAAAACCATCAAAGAGCGCTTCATCCACGCTTTCCTGTTCGAGATTCTCGCCATCGGCCTGTGCGCGCCGGTGGCCGCCTGGGCCATGGGCAAGTCGCTGTTCGAAATGGGCGTGCTGACCGCCGTGATCGCCTGGATCGCGCTGGTCTGGAACATGATCTACAACGCCGGCTTCGACCGCCTCGAAAATCGCCTGGGCATCACCCGCAACCTGCGCGTGCGCGTGATCCACGCGTTCGGCTTCGAGCTCGGGCTGATCCTGATCGTGATCCCGCTGGCCGCCTGGTGGCTGAACATCAGCCTGTGGCAGGCCTTCGTGCTGGACATCGCGCTGGTGCTGTTCTACCTGCCGTACGCCTTCTTCTACAACCTGGGCTACGACCGCGCCCGCCCGCGCGTCATGGCCTGGCTGGCGCGCGGCGCCAAGGACGCCGCCGCCCCGGTCGCGAGCGCTACGCGTCAATCACCTTGCGCGTAAACATCTCCAGGTAGTCCATCAGCGAATCCGCGCCCTGGATGGCCGCCGCTTCGTCGCCCGTGGCGATGCCGGCGGCCATGGCCATGTGGCGGCGCGCGCCCTCGGCGATGTCGCCTTCGTGCTGGTAGGCGTACCAGAAGCGCCGGCACTGGATGATCAGCGGTTCCACCGCATTCACGGCCGAGACGTTGCGGCAGGCGCTGTGGCAGACGTGGTCGAGCAACTGGTCGGCCTGCATGTAGTCGTCAAGGTTGCCGCCCTCGGCCGCGCGCACCATCTGCGTCGCGCATTCGACAATCTGGGCGCGTTGCGCCGGCGTGGCGCGGCGCGCCGCGCTGGCGGCGATCAACTGCTCCAGCGCCCGGCGGGTCTGGATCAGGTCCATGTGGTCGGCAAGCTGGATCATCGAGACCCGCAGGCCGCGCCGCGGTTCCTGGCGGATCAGGCCGGCCGCCACCATGCGCAGCAACGCTTCGCGCAGCGGGGTGCGGCCCAGGCCGGTCTTTTCGATCAGATCCGCTTCAACGACCGCGCTGCCCGGCTGCAATTGCAGGGTGGCGATCATGCTTTCGATCTGGTCGTAGGCGACGTCTGCCGCGCGCCTTTTGGGTTCTGCTCCTGCCATCAACGGTTGTTTTCCTTCGTTTTGCGCCACTGCGTGTAGGCCAGCCATTCGCCGACGAACCCGCGCCGGAAGAACGACACGCACAACACGAAAATCAACCCGATGACGATGGTGACGACATCGCCCAGGGTGGCCAGGTAGTTCTGCAGGCTGACGACCAGCGTGGCGCCCACCACGGGGCCCCACACGGTGCCGATCCCGCCCAGCAGCGTCATCAGCAGGACTTCGGTGGAGGTGGCCAGCGACACGTCGTTGAGCGCCACCAGTTGCAGCACCAGCGCCTTGAGCGAACCGGCCAGGCCGGCCACCGAAGCCGACAGCACGAACGCCAGCAGCTTGCACCGATCCGTATCGTACCCCAGCGAAATGGCCCGCGGCGCGTTGTCGCGGATGGTCTTGAGCACCTGTCCGAAGGGCGAATGGATGACCCGGTAGACGAACAGGAACCCCAGCACGAACACGCCCAGCGTGAAGTAATACATGTTGGTGTCGGCGCTCAGGTCCACCAGGCCCAGGAACTTGCCGCGCGGAATGCCCTGCATGCCGTCCTCGCCGCGCGTCCAGCGGACCTGCACCGCCATGAAGTAGGCCACCTGCGACAGCGCCAGCGTGATCATGGCGAAGTAGATGCCGGTGCGGCGGATCGCCAGCCAGCCGATGGCATAGCCGATGGCGGCGGCCATGGCCACGCCGCACAGCATTGCCAGCTCGGGCGGCAGGCCGGCCGCGCCGTACAGGATCATCATTTCGCCGGCGGCATAGCCGGCCCAGCCGAAGAAGGCGGCATGGCCGAACGACACCAGGCCGGTGAAGCCGGTCAGCAGGTTGAAGGCCAGCGCGAACAGCGCGAAGCACAGCACCTTCATCACGAACACCGGATAGACCACTTGCGGGAACCACGGGACCAGCAGCGCCGGCACCAGCAGCAGCGCGAGGATGCGGATGGAAAGAGGGAAGCGCGACACCTTATTTCTCCTTGCCGAACAGGCCCGCGGGGCGCGTCAGCAGCACCACCGCCATCACGATGAACACGACCACGGTGGACGCTTCGGGGTAGAACACCTTGGCCAGGCCCTCCAGCAGGCCCAGCGCCAGGCCGGTGACGATGGCGCCCATGATCGAGCCGAGGCCGCCGATCACCACCACCGCGAACACGATATTGAGCAGGTTGGAGCCCATCAGCGGGTTGATCTGCATGACGGGCGCGGCCAGCACGCCCGCCACGCCGGCCAGCGCCACGCCGAAGCCGTAGGTCAGCGTGATCATCACCGGCACGTTGACGCCGAAGGCCTGCAGCAGCCGGGCGTTCTCGGTGCCGGCGCGCAGCAGCGCGCCCAGCCGGGTGCGCTCGAACAGGTACCAGGTCAGCAGGCACAGCAGCAGCGACGCCACCACCACGAAGGCGCGGTACGCCGGCAGGAACATGAAGCCCAGGTCGAAGCCGCCCTGCAGGATCTCGGGCGGCTCGTAGCCCACGCCGGAGATGCCGTAGAAGTAGCGGAACCCGCCTTCCATCATCAGCGCGATGCCGAAGGTCAGCAGCAGGCCGTACAGGTGGTCCAGGTGGTAGAGCCGCTTGAGCAGCGTCTTCTCGATAACCACCCCGACCGCGCCGACAATCAGCGGCGCCAGCACCAGGGCCGCCCAGAAGTTGATCTGCGCGCCCGGGCCCAGCAGTTGCGGCAACTGGGTGAAGCCGATCCACGCCAGGAACGCCGCCATCATGAACTGGGCGCCGTGGGTGAAATTGACGATGTTGAGCAGGCCGAAGATGATGGCCAGCCCCATGCTGAGGATGGCGTAGAAGCAGCCGTTGATCAGCCCCACCAGCAGTTGGGCGAGCAGGGCGGGAAGCGAGATGTCGAACATAGTGGGCGGCGATCGGACACGGGACGCGTCGGTTTGCGGGAGGCGCGCGTTGCCGCGCGCCGCGGGCGGATCGAACCGGCGCCGGGCGCAAGCCGCCCGGCGCCAGCGGGCGTCAGGACTTGTTCAGCGCGCAGGCGGCCTGCGGCTTGGGAAAGACCTCGTCGCCCTTGAGCACCGACTTCACGTGGTAGTAGTCCCAAGGCGCCTTGGACTCGGCCGGCGCCTTCACCTGCAACAGCAGCATGTCGTGCACCAGCGCGCCATCCGCGCGCAGCTTGCCGTTGCGGATCACGGCGTCGTTGATGGTCATCTCGCGCAGCTTGGCCATGACCGCCGGCGCCTCGTCGGTGCCGGCCGCCTCGATCGCCTTCAGGTAGGACAGCGTGGCCGAGTAGACGCCCGCCTGCGAGGCCGTCGGCATCTTCTTGGCCTTCTCGAAGAACTTCCTGGCCCAGGCGCGCGAGGCGTCGTCGTAGTCCCAGTAGAACGCCTCGGTCAGGTACATGCCCTGTGCCTTGGCCAGGCCCATGCTGTGCACGTCCGAAATGTAGGTGAGCAGCGGCGCCACGATCTGCTTCTTGGTGATGCCGAATTCGTTGGCCTGCTTGACCGCGTTGACGGTGTCGTTGCCGGCGTTGGCCAGGGCGATCACGTCGGCCTTGGAGGCCTGCGCCTTCAGCAGGAACGACGAGAAATCGTTGCCGGGGAAGGGGTGGCGCGACACGCCGACGACGCTGCCGCCGTTCTCCTGGATGACTTCGGTGGCGTCCTTCTCCAGCGAATGGCCGAAGGTGTAGTCGGCGGTGATGAAGTACCAGCTCTTCTTGCCTTCCTTGACCAGCGCGCGCGCCGTGCCGGCCGCCAGCGCGTAGGTGTTGGTGGTCCATTGCGCGTTCAGCGGCGAGCACTTCTCGCCCAGGATCGCCGTCGACAGGCCCGCGGACGGCATGGTCACGCGGTTCTTCTGGCGCGCGATCTCCATCACGGCCAGCGCGGTCGACGCGGTGGGGAAGTCGGTGATCATGTCGACCTTGCCCTGGTCGAACCATTCGCGCGCCAGGTTGGCGGCGACGTCGGGCTTGTTCTGATGGTCGGCGGCCACCACCTCGACCGGCTTGCCCAGCACCTTGTTGCCCATCTCCTCGGCCGCCATGCGCGCCGCGATCACCGAGCCGTTGCCGGCCAGGTCGGAATAGACGCCGGACAGGTCGGTCAGCACGCCGACCTTGACGATGCCGTCGCTGATGCCGGTCTCGGCGTGGGCGGCGCCCGCCAAGCCGATGGCGCACAGCGCCGCTGCAATTCGATTCAATTTCATCTGACTACGCTCCGTAGGGGAATGGGGGGACTGCGGTCGGAAGCAACACGGGAACTGCAATGACGGGGAACTGCGCGCGACGGCCTTCAGATGCCGAGCAGGGTGTTGAGCCGGTCCTGCGACCGCTCGACCTCGGCCCGCTCGATCACGGCGGCCACCTGGCCATGTTCGATGACGTAATGGCGGTCCGCCAGGTGCCGGGCGAAGCGGAAGTTCTGCTCGACCAGCACGGTGGTGTAGCCGCGCTCCTGCAATTGCCGGATCACCCGGCCCAGCGCCTGCACGATGACGGGCGCCAGGCCTTCGGTGATTTCATCGAGCAGCAGCAGGCGGGCGCCGGTGCGCAGGATGCGCGCCATCGCCAGCATCTGCTGCTCGCCGCCCGACAGCCGCGTTCCGGGGCTGTGGGCGCGTTCCTTCAGGTTGGGGAACATCGCGTAGATCTCTTCCACCGACATGCCGTCCGGCCCCACCGAGGGCAGCAGCATGAGGTTCTCCTCGGCGGTCAGCGAGGCGTAGATGCCGCGCTCTTCGGGGCAATAGCCGATGCCCCGGCGCGCGATCTTGTGCGGCGGCAGGCCGATGGTTTCCTGGCCCTGCACCTTGATGGAGCCGCTGCGCCGGCCCACCAGGCCCAGCACCGACTTCAGGGTCGAGCTGCGGCCCGCGCCATTGCGGCCCAGCAGCGTGATGCACTCGCCCGCCTTCACGTCCAGGTCGATGCCGTGCAGGATGTGCGATTCGCCATACCAGGCGTGCAGATCGCGGATCTCCAGCATGGACCGCGCCGGGGTCTTGTCATTCATCTTCCGCTCCCATGTACGCTTCGCGCACCGCGGGGTTCGCGGACACCTCGGCGTACGGACCCTCGGCCAGGATCTCGCCGCGTTGCAGGACGGTGATGGTGTCGCAGATGTCGGCCACCACCTTCATGTTGTGTTCCACCATCAGGATGCTGCGGCCGGCCGAGACCTGCTTGATCAGGTGCTTGACGCGGTCCACGTCCTCGTGGCCCATGCCTTGCGTCGGCTCATCCAGCAACAGCAGTTCCGGCTCCAGCGCCAGCGTGGTGGCGATCTCCAGCGTGCGCTTGCGGCCGTAGGGCAGGTCACCGGCGGCCACGTCCAGTTGCCCGCGCAGGCCGACCTGGTCGAGCAGCTCCTCGACCCGCGCATGCAGCCGCTCCAGCGAGCGCTCCGAACGCCAGAAGCAGTAGTCCACGCCCAGCTTGCGCTGCAAGGCCACGCGCACGTTCTCGCGCACCGACAACTGCGCAAACACCGCCGAGATCTGGAACGAGCGCACGATGCCGCGCCGCGCCGTCTGCGCCGGCCGTTCGCCGGTGATGTCGACGCCGTCGTAGACGATCTGGCCGCGGGTCGGGATGTGGAACTTGGTGAGCAGATTGAAGACCGTGGTCTTGCCGGCCCCGTTGGGACCGATCAGCGCATGGATCGCGCCGCGCCTGACGCTCAGGTTGACGTCGTTGACCGCCACGAAGCCGCGGAATTCCTTGGTGAGGCCCCGGGTCTGAAGGATGATGTCGCTGTGCATGGTGTCCGAGAGGCTGGCGGGAGGATGGCGCGCCCCAGCCCTGCGGGCGCGCCGGTCCTGCTTCGGGCTGGGTCGTTTACTTCGACTGGTATTGCCGCGGCCGCTTGGCCAGCGCCGCTTCGATGATGCCGGCGCAGCGCTCGCGCTCGGCGCCCACCAGCGGCAGGCGCGGACGACGCACGTGCTCGTTGCCGACGCCGGCCAGGGTCTCGGCCAGCTTGATGTTCTGCACCAGCTTGGTCGAAACATCCAGGTGCAGCAGCGGCGTGAACCACTGGTACAGCGCCAGCGCTTCCTGCCACTTGCCGGCCTTCATCAGGTCGTACAGCGCCACTGTCTCGCGCGGGAAGGCGGTCACCAGGCCGGCCAGCAGGCCGTCGGCGCCCAGCGCCAGGGCTTCGAACGACAGGTCGTCGACGCCGATGAACAGTTGATAGCGGTCGCCCAGCTTGTTGCGCAGGTCGGTCACGCGGCGGATGTCGTCGCTGCTTTCCTTGATCGCCACCAGCCATTGGCAATCGGCCAGCTCGGCCATGTGCTCGGGCTTGAGGTCGACGCGGTAGGCGACCGGGTTGTTGTAGATCATGCAGGGCTTGGCGGCGGCCTCGGCCATGGTGCGGATGCTCTGCATCGCCTCGCGCGCATCGGCCACGTAGATGAGCGACGGCATCAGCATGAAGCCGTCCACGCCCAGGTCCACCGCCGCCTTGATGAAGCGCAGCGCCTCGCGGGTGCTGGTTTCCGACACGTTGGCCAGCACGGGGATGCGGCCGCCGCTGACTTCCACGGCGCAACGCGTCACCGCCAGCTTTTCCTCCAGCGTCAGGGTGCTGGCTTCGCCGAGCGAACCGCAGGTGACGAGGCCATGCACGCCGTTGTCGATCAGGAAGCCGAAGTGCTTGCGCATCGCTTCGAAGTCGAGGGTTTCGTCGGCATGGAACTTACTGGTTACGGCAGGAAAGACGCCCTGCCAACGCACGTTACTCAACTGGATTCTCCTCGGATGGCCGGCGCCGCGAAGGAAGGGCGGCGGGTGGGAGAAAGTCTAATATCCGTTAAATATATTTAGAAGATATTTTGATATGGGAGTTTCCCGAGAGCGGGTTTCCCCGGGGAGGACGGTGTGGGCGCCCGAAGGCGCAGGGGAATGGGCGGGAAGGGAGCCAGCGGAATGCCGCGCGCGCCCGCGGGATCGGGCGTGCACGCCCGATCCCGCGGGCGCGACGGATGGCTCGGCCCGTGGTGGCGCGGCGCGAGGGTCAGCCGGCCTTGCGTTGATAGGCGCGGCTGGCGTCGCGCATGAAGGTCTTCACGGCGTCGTCGTATTGCTCGCCGCTGCGGAACGCGCCCGAATGCGTCGCGCCCTCGATCTTGACCAGCCGCTTCAGTTCGGGCGCCACTCCCCGGGCGGCGGCGTAAAGCTCGTCGCTCATGGTGTGCGGCACTACGCGATCGGCGGTGCCATGCATGAACAGCATCGGCGTGTGGAGCTGCGCCAGCGTCTGCACCGAGTCGAACGGTTGCGTGACCAGCAGGCTGGCGCCGGGCACGCGGCCCCACTTCATGGTGGACAGCATCGCGCTGATGCTGGTGAAACTGGATTCGACGATCAGCCCGGCGAAGTCCGGTTGCTCCGGGCGCGCCGCCAGGTTGATCGCAATGGCGCCGCCCAGGCTGTGGCCATAGACGAAGCGGCGCGCCGGGTCCGGTTGCAGGCGGGCCAATTCCTTCAAGCCGGCCATGGCATCTTCCAGCGCGCTGGCCTCGGACGGCAGGCGCGGCGTCGACGCGCCGAAACCGCGGTAGTCGATGGCCAGGATCGAATAGCCCTTGCGGGTCCAGCCGTCGATGCGGAAGGCGCTGCCGTTCAGGTTCCAGCGCGCGCCATGCAGATACAGCACGGTGGGCGCGTCGGCCTGCGGGCTTTGCCAGTACCAGGCCCGAACCTTGTCGCCGTTGGCCAGCGCCAGGTCGTAGACCTGCGTGCCCTTGGCCGGCTCGCGCCACCAGGTCTGCGGCTCGGATTGCGGCGAGAAGATGGTCTGGCGCTGCCAGGAGTCGAGCTGCGAGCAGCCGACCACGCTGGCGGCGGCGAGCACGGCGGCGCCGATCAGGCGGCGCAGGGTGAGGCGGGGCAGGGCGGGCATGGAGGATATGACCCGCGCCGACGGGCACGGTTCCGCCGCCAGCATACAACGGCGGTTGTTGACGGCTCGCGTCAAGCGGTATCCGGATGCATCTCGCGCGCCAGTGCCAGCCAGGCCTGGGCGGCGTGCGAAAGATAGCCGCCGCGTCGCCACACCAGGCCCATTTCCCAGTCCGTGCCGGGATCGCGCACCGGCACCCGCGCCACGCCCGCATGCCGCTCCTCGTTGGCCTTCAGGCGCGGCAGGAAGGCGACCCCCAGGCCGGCCATGACCAGCGCCGCGATGAAGTCGGTCTGGCCGCTGCGGGCGGCAATCGCCGGGGTGAAGCCGGCCCGCTGGCAGGCATCGAGGATGACGCGGTTCAGCGCGAAGCCGGTCTCGAACAGGATGAAGGGCGAGTCGCGCAGTTGTTCCAGGTCGATAGCGGCGGCGCGCGCACCAGCATGGTCGGCGGGCAACAGCGCGATCAACGGCTCGCGCGCCACCGGCTGCCAATCGAGTTCGCCGGATTCCGGGCGCAGCGACGCGGCCAGCTCGATTTCGCCGGCCATCACCATTTCCTCGAGCCGATGGCCGCCATGTTCCAGCAGGCTGATCTCGATCTGCGGATAGCGGCTGCGAAAGCGCGCGAACATCGGCGCGAACAGCGCGTTGCTGCCCAGTGGCGGCAGGCCCAGCCGCAACACGCCGCGTTTCAGGCCGCGCAGCTCGTCCAGCTCGGCGTAGAGATCGTCGCGTTCGGCCAACATCTTGACCGCGCGCCGGTAGACGATCTCGCCTGCCTCGGTCAGCCGCGGCGGCTGCGCCTGGCGGTCGAGCAAGGGCATGCCGATTTCATCCTCCAGTTGCCGCACGGCCTTGCTGACCGTGGGCTGGGTGGCGAACACGACCTTGGCCGCCTGGGAAAAACCGCCCTGGCGGACCACCTCCACCAAGGCGCGCAAGGGGCGCAGATCCATAACTATGCCTGATTGGAATGGGTTGAATTCATCAAATTCATTTTATCTATGCCCTGGCCAGGCGTAAAACGTTTCCATCCCAAGGAATTTCACCCATGTCTCGCCCACGCTATCCCGTTCTCCTGCGCAGCCTGCTGCGCCGCAGCCGCTTGCTGCAGATCGTCCTCATCACCCTGTTTTCCCTGTTGGGCCAGATGCTGGCCAATGCCGCCGGCCTGCCGGTGCCGGGCGGCGTCATCGGCATGGCGCTGGTGCTGGCGTTGCTGGCTTCGGGCCTGCTGCGCGTTCGCAACGTGCACCGGGGCGCGAGCTGGTTGCTGGGCGAGATGCTGCTGTTCTTCGTGCCCGCGGTGATGTCGTTGCTGGACCACCGCGAATTCCTGGGCGTGCTGGGCGCCAAGCTGTTGGCCGTGATCCTGCTGGGCACAGCGCTGGTCATGGCGGGCACAGCGCTGACGATCGACCTCGGCTACCGATGGATGAACCGCCATGCGGGCTGAATTCAATCTGCTGTTCTGGCCGCTGGCCACCGTGTTGGCCTATGCCTGCGCGCGCCTGTTCTATCGCCGCTATGCGTACTGGTGGACGTCGACGCTGGTGGTGGCGCCGGCCCTGTTGCTGATGCTGGCTTTGCTCCTGCATACCGGCTATCGCGACTACATGTCGGGCTCGCACTGGCTGATGCTGATGCTGGGGCCGGTGATCGTTGCCTTCGCGCTGCCGCTGTACGAGCAGCGCGCGCTTATCCGCCGCTACTGGCCGGTGCTGGCGGCGGGGGTGGTGGTCGGCAGCGCCATCGCCGGACTCAGCGCCTGGTTGCTGGGCAGCCTGCTGGACCTGCCGCCGGATCTGCGGCTGAGCCTGTTGCCGCGCTCGGTGGCCACGCCGTTCGCGGTGGCGGTGTCGTCGCACGTCGGCGGCGCACCCGACCTGACCGCGGTGTTCGTCATCGTCACCGGCGTCTTCGGCGCGGCCATCGGCCAGCTCATGCGCCGCTGGCTGCCCCTGCGTTCAGCCCTGGCTCGGGGCGCCCTGTTCGGCATGGGCGCCCACGGCGCCGGCACGGCCAAGGCGCGTGAACTGGCGGCGGAAGAGGGCGCGGTGGCCGGCCTGGTGATGGTGATGGCAGGGCTGTTCAACGTGCTGGTCACGCCCGCCGTGGTGGTGGCGCTGCGGGCCTGATCCGGCCGCGTCAGTGGAAGGCTTCCAGCGCCACCGGATACAGCGAGGCCACCAGCAGCAGCGCCATGCTGACGTTGAAGGCGCGGATCGCCCACGGCTTGTGCAGCACGCGCCGCAGTGCGGTGCCGAAGGTGACCCAGATGCCGATGCTCGGCAGGTTGACGATGCCGCACACCACCGTGGCGATGACCAGGTTGGCGAAGAAGCCGGCCTGCGGCGTATAGGTGGCGATCACGCCGACGGCCATCACCCAGGCCTTGGGGTTGACCCACTGGAAGGCGGCGGCCTGCAGGAAGGTCATCGGCTTGCCGCTGACGGCGCCATCCTCCATGCCGCCCGAGTTGGCGATCTTCCAGGCCAGGTACAGCAGGTAGGCTGCGCCCACGTATTTGAGCACCGTGTAAAGCTGCGGCACCTGTTGGAACACTGATCCCAGCCCCACGCCCACCAGGAAAATCATCAGCGTGAAGCCGAGGTTCACGCCCAGCAGGTGCGGCATGCTGCGGCGAAAGCCGAAGTTCAGGCCGGACGCGGCCAGCATGACGTTGTTCGGCCCCGGCGTGATCGAACTGACCAGGGCGAACATTGCCAGGGGACCCAGCAAGGACAGGGAAGCGAGCGGCACGTCGGCCAGGCTGGCGGGGAACAACGTCATTTCTTGACTCCAATGAAACAGGGCTGCGGCCGGTCCCCGTGGCAGCCCTGGCCGCAGCCTTGCCATGGCGATGCGGCGGAGCGGTCCGCGGGGCTTGCGGGCTGATGCCATTGCTGTCACTCTACGCATAGTTATCGGTACAGTACCGGTACACTTATACATGTCACTTCAACCGCTGGCCTGGTGAAATCCCCATGACAGTTACTTCGCCTTCCATGCCCTGGCAGCCGGTGCGCCAGGCCGACGCCACGCTGGTGGCGCAATTGGCCGACGGCCTGGCCCGGCGCATCGACGAGCAAGGCTTGCGGCCGGGGACGCGCCTGCCGTCCATCCGCAAGATGGCCGAGCAGTCCGGCGTCAGCCGTTTCACGGTGGTGGAAGCCTACGACCGGCTGGTGGCGCGCGGTCTGGTCCAATCGCGGCGCGGCGCCGGCTTTTTCGTGCGCGCGCGCAGCGGGCCGCTGGCCCCGGTCGCCGTGCCCGCTTCCACGCAGAATTTCACGCCGCCGGCGCGGGTCGATATCGCCTGGCTGCTGCGTAGCATGTTCCGCGAGGGCGGCGGGCCAGGCATGCCGGGCGGCGCCGGCTTGCTGCCGGCCGACTGGCTCGATCCCGAAATGGTGGCGGGCGCGGTGCGTGCGGTGGGCCGCTCGGTGCGCGGCCATCTCGTTTCCTACGGCCATCCGCAGGGGTTTTCGCCGCTGCGCCAGCAGATCGCCGCCTCGCTGCAGAGCGACGGCGTGCCCGCTCATCCCGAACGCAATCTGCTCACCACCAATGGCGTCACCCATGCCCTGGACCTGATCGCCCGCCTGTTGGTGCAGCCCGGCGACACCGTGCTGGTCGAGGATCCGGCCTGGTTCGTCATCTTTGGCCGCCTGGCCGCCTTCGGCGCCCGGCTGATCGGCGTGCCGCGCGGTCCCGACGGTCCCGACACCGCCTTGCTGGAGCAACTGGCGGCGCAGCACAAGCCGAAGCTGTTCATCATCAACAGCGCGGTCCACAACCCCACCGGCCACACTTTGTCGGCGGGCGCCGCCTACGACATCCTGCGCATCGCCGAGCGTCACGATTTCATGGTGGTGGAAGACGACACCTACGGCGAGTTGCATCCGGGCGGCGCCATGAAGCTGGCGGTGCTGGACCGGCTCAATCGCGTGATCCTGGTCAGCGGCTATTCCAAGATGCTGGCGGCCAGCCTGCGCGTGGGCTATCTGGCCGCCAATCCCGACATCCTGCAGAAGCTGGCCGACCTGAAGATGCTGGCCGGGCTGACTTCGCCCGAGCTGGGCGAACGGGTGGTGCACCGGGTGCTGATGGAAGGACAGTACCGGCGCCATATCGAGCGCGTGCGGCTGCGGGTGGACGAGGCCCGCCAGCGCTGCCTGAAGGGCCTGCAGAAGCTCGGCCTGACGATCCGGCACGAGCCGCAGGCAGGCATGTTCGTGTGGGCCGATTGCGGGCGCGACAGCGAGGTGCTGGCTCGCGCCGCCGCCGACCAGGGCATGCTGCTGGCGCCCGGCACGCTGTTCTCGCCATCCCAGGGGCCGTCGACCATGTTGCGGTTCTCGGTGCCGATGGTCGATGACCGGGGCGTGTGGAATATGCTGGAAAAGCTTTTCGCCTGAAACGGCTCCTACAATAATACGCAGTCACCCCCATCAAGGAATCGCCATGTCCGCACCCATCAAACCCCTCACCGAGAATTTCGCCGTCGCCCCGCAACTGGGCCCCGACGACATGGCCGACGTGGCCGCCGCCGGCTACAAGAGCGTCATCATCAACCGTCCCGACTTCGAGGGCGGCCCCGACCAGCCGACCGCCGCCGACGTGTCCAAGGCCGCCGCCGCCGCCGGCCTGAAAATCGAATACCAGCCGGTCGTCGGCAGCGCCATGACCGCCGCCGATGTGGTCCGCTTCGCCGAATTGCTGCGCACCCTGCCGGGCCCGGTGCTGGCGTACTGCCGCACCGGCACCCGCTGCACCAACCTGTTCGCCGCCGCCCAGCAACTGGGTTGACGCGCATCAAGGACCCCGGGTTCGCTTGATGTGAACCTGGCGGGTTTCCGGTAGCATGGAGCTTCCTCTCAAACAGGAGCAGGCAAGATGTTCAAGAAGATCCTGATTCCCACCGACGGCTCGCCGCTGTCGGCCCAAGCCGCCAACGCCGGCATTTCCTTCGCGCGCTCGGTGGGCGCTGACGTCGTCGCCCTCTACGTGACGCAGCCGTTCGCCGCCACCATCGGTTTCGACGGCATGGCCGCGGCCTACGCCATCACCGACGAAGACTACGAAAAGGCCTCGGCCGAACAGGCCGACAAGTACCTCAAGCAGATCACCGACCGCGCCGACACCGCCGGCGTGAAGTCCGAGGCGCGCGCCGTGTCCAACTTCAACGTGGCCGACGGCATCGTCCAGGCAGCCGCCGACGCCGGTTGCGACCTGATCTTCATCGGCAGCCACGGCCGCAGCGGCCTGTCGCGCCTGCTGCTGGGCAGCGTCACCGCCAAGGTGCTGTCGCTGGCCAGCACCGCCGTGCTGGTGTACCGCGTCAAGGAAGAAAAGAAGTAGATCCGGCCTCGTTGCCCGTGTCAGGCCGCTGTCAGGCCTCCCGGCGCCGATGCCGGGCCCGGCCCCTCCTGGCGAGGGGCTTTTTCTTGTCCGCGCCATTCCCTATGACCCATATGGCTAAAGCTTGTAAACCGGCCCGCGGCGCGTAATATTTACGGATAAGTGCGGGCGCGGTTTCGCAACACCCGAGCACACCTCTCAACGCGGCATGGCGCCCGCCGCGGCAGTATCCGGTCGGACCTGCCGCCTACTCCTGGTGATTACTGCAAGGAACGAGGCCATGACTCGCAAGACGCCTATCGAGCTATACCGGAACATCGGCATCAGCGCCCACATCGACGCGGGCAAGACGACGACCACCGAGCGCATCCTCTTCTATACCGGTATCACCCACAAGATCGGCGAAGTGCACAACGGCGCCGCCGTGATGGACTGGATGGAGCAGGAACAGGAACGCGGCATCACCATCACGTCCGCCGCCACCACCGCCTTCTGGAAGGGCATGGGCGGCAATTATCCCGAACACCGCATCAACATCATCGACACGCCGGGCCACGTCGACTTCACCATCGAGGTCGAGCGCTCCATGCGCGTGCTGGATGGCGCGGTCATGGTCTATGACGCGGTCGGCGGCGTGCAGCCGCAATCCGAGACCGTCTGGCGCCAGGCCAACAAGTACCGCGTGCCGCGGCTGGCCTTCGTCAACAAGATGGACCGCGTCGGCGCGGACTTCCTGCGCGTGCAGCGCCAGATCAGCGAACGTCTCAAGGGCGACGCCGTGCCGGTGCAACTGCCGGTGGGCGCCGAGGACGGCTTCGAGGGCGTCATCGACCTTGTCAAGATGAAGGCCATCATCTGGGACGACGCCAGCCAGGGCGTGCGTTTCGAGTACCGTGACATTCCACCGGCGCTGCAGGCGCAGGCGCAGGAATGGCACGACAAGATGGTCGAGAAGGCCGCCGAGGCCAATGAAACGCTGCTGGAGAAATACCTGGGCGGCGAGGCGCTGACCGAGGCCGAGATCAAGCAGGGCCTGCGCCAGCGCACGGTCGCCAACGAGATCGTGCCGATGCTGTGCGGCAGCGCCTTCAAGAACAAGGGCGTGCAGGCCATGCTGGATGCCGTCATCGACTACCTGCCGTCGCCGGTCGACGTGCCCGCCATCAAGGGCCACGACGAGCGCGACCACGAAATCGAACGCCATCCCACCGACAAGGAGCCGTTCTCGGCGCTGGCCTTCAAGATCATGACCGACCCGTTCGTCGGCCAGTTGGTGTTCTTCCGCGTCTACTCCGGCGTGGTCAAGTCCGGCGACTCGGTCTACAACCCGGTCAAGGAAAAGAAGGAACGCCTGGGCCGCATCCTGCAGATGCACGCCAACGAGCGGCGCGAGATCACCGAGGTCTATGCCGGCGACATCGCCGCCGCGGTAGGCGTCAAGGACGTCACCACGGGCGATACGCTGACCGATCCGGCGCACGTCATCGTGCTCGAACGCATGGTGTTCCCCGAGCCGGTCATCTCGCAGGCGGTCGAGCCCAAGACCAAGGCCGACCAGGAAAAGATGGGCATCGCCCTGGGCCGGCTGGCGCAGGAAGATCCCTCATTCCGCGTGCGCACCGACGAGGAGTCCGGCCAGACCATCATTTCCGGCATGGGCGAGCTGCACCTGGAGATCCTGGTCGACCGCATGAAGCGCGAGTTCGGCGTCGAGGCCACGGTGGGCAAGCCGCAGGTGGCCTATCGCGAGACCATCCGCAAGACCTGTGACGAAGTCGAAGGCAAGTTCGTCAAGCAGTCGGGCGGCCGCGGCCAGTACGGCCACGTGGTGCTCAAGCTCGAGCCGCAGGAGCCTGGCAAGGGCTACGAGTTCGTCGATGCCATCAAGGGCGGCGTGGTGCCGCGCGAGTTCATCCCGGCGGTGGACAAGGGCATCCGCGAGGCGCTCAACGCCGGCGTGCTGGCGGGCTATCCGGTGGTCGATGTGAAGGTGACGCTGTTCTTCGGTTCGTACCACGACGTGGACTCGAACGAGAACGCCTTCAAGATGGCCGGTTCGATGGCCTTCAAGGAAGGCATGCGGCGCGCCGACCCGGTGCTGCTGGAGCCTATGATGCAGGTCGAGGTGGAAACGCCCGAGGACTTCACCGGCAACGTCATGGGCGACCTGTCGTCCCGTCGTGGCATGGTCCAGGGCATGGAAGACATCGCCGGGGGCGGCGGCAAGGTGGTGCGGGCCGAGGTGCCGCTGGCCGAGATGTTCGGCTACTCCACCTCGCTGCGCTCGCTGACGCAGGGCCGCGCCACCTACACGATGGAGTTCAAGCACTACGCCGAAGCGCCGCGCCAGGTGGCGCAGGAAGTGATCGCGGCCCAGGGCACGGGCCGCTGAATCCGGAATCGCTCGTAACAAGGGCCACCCGCGCGGTGGCCCTTTTTTCTTTCTCGCGCTTCAGGCTGGCACGTCAGGCCGGCGCGGCGGCGCCGGCCGTCGCCGTCCGCATGCGCGAGGACGCCAGCTTCACGCCGAGCAGGATCATCACGAAGCCATAGGCATGGAACAGTTGCGGCGCCTCGCCCAGCAGTGGCCAGGCCAGCAGCGCGGCATACACCGGCACCAAAAACATCGACAGGCCCGCGGTGGCGGGGCCGGCGCGGCTGATCAGCCGGCCGTAGACGTAATACGCGCCCAGGCTCGGCACGACCGCCAGGAACAGCAGGACCGCCGCCAGCCGTGGATCGCTCCAGGGCGGGATGGCGCTGGTGGCGGCCTCGATGCCGGCGAACGGCGCCAGCGCGATCGCGCCGCCCAGCATCATCGCCGCCAGCCGCGCGCCATCCGGCACAGCCGGCTGCGCCAGGCGCTTCTGCAGCACCGTATAGAGCGCCCAGCCGGTGGCGGCCAGCAGCACCCACAGGTCGCCCTGGCCGAACGCCAGCCGCGCCAGCGCCCAGGCGTCGCCGCGCGTCAGCACCACCAGCACGCCGCCCAGCGCCAGCGCCAGCCCGGCGGCGCGCAGGGGCGAGAGAGGCTTGCGCCAGATGACCGCTTCCAGCAGCGCCACCAGGATCGGGCTGCACGAGAAGATCAGCGCGATATTGGTGGCGCTGGTGCTTTGGGCGCCGATGTACTGCGGCGCCACCGCCACGCCCATGCCCAGCACCGCCAGCGGCAGCAGCGTGGGCAGGCCGCGCCACAGCGCCTGGCGATGCCGCAGCAAGGCCGGCGCGGCCAGCGGCAACAGGATCAGGAAGGCGATCAGCCAGCGGCCGAAAGCCAGGAACACGGGGGGAAGGGCGGCGTCGTGGGCCCAGCGGGCGGCCACCATGTTGGAGGCGAAGAGCGCCGGCGCGGCCAGGAGCATGGCGGTGCCGGACAGGCCCAGGCCGGTTCTTGCGGGGACTGCTGCTGCGTGAGACATGATTTCCCGCCGCGCGGATCGGCGCGCGGCACACTGCGGTGGACTACACCGGCGTCGGCGCCGGGTTGTGCCACGGCGCGGGCGCTGGATCCGACGGGCGGGGTAATGCCCGTCTTGATGGAGAGTCTACGACCGGGTCGGGAAAATAGGTTTCCTGATTCCCGCCAATTTAGCGGTATTGAGGGAATATATATCCTCTAGAATCAGCTTTTGCAGGGATAGTCTCTTCTACGGATTTTCCGCCCCGTGTCCACGCCACCCAAAATCGACGAAACCGACCGCAAGATCCTGCGCGCGCTGCGCACCGACGGCCGCCTCACCAACCTGAAGCTGGCCGAGCAGGTCGGCCTGTCGCCCACGCCCTGCTGGAACCGGGTCAAGGCGCTGGAGGACGCGGGCGTGATCGAGGGCTATGCTGCCCTGTTGAACCAGAAGGCGCTGGGCCTGCCCGACACGGTCATGATCGAGGTCACGCTCGAGCACCACGACGATGACACGCTGGCGCGCTTCGGCGAGGCGATCACCCGCCTGCCGCAAGTGGTGGAAGCGTTCCTGGTGACGGGCGAATACGACTACCTGATCAAGGTCGCGGTGGCCGGCACCGAGGGTTATGAAGAGTTCCTGCGCAAGCGGCTCTACAAGCTGCCCGGCGTGCGGCACAGCCGCTCGACCTTCGTGCTCAAGCGCCTCAAGCACACGCCGTCGGTCGAGCCCTGACGGCGCGCCGCTCAGCCGCGCAGGAACGATTCGATGGCGCCGTTGAAGGCGCGCGGGTTGCCCAGGTTCATGCCATGCGACGAGCCGGCAATGTCCACCCGCCGCGATTGCGGCAGCCAGCTCTCCAGCGCGTCGAGCACGGCGGGGTAGGGATCGGGGCTCAACGCGCCGCCGATGAGCAGCGTCGGCAGCGTCAGCGAGGCAATCTCCTGCGGACTCAGCGAGGCCGGCGTCTCGCGGGCCTGGCCGAACAGCGTGCCGGCGTTGTCGCGCACCATTTCCTTGAACCAGGGCACCATGCGTTGCCAGGTGTCCGGCCCGGTCACCGTGTCCACGAACAGCGCCAGGCCTTCTTCCACGGCGCCGTCGCGGATCAGTTCGAGCGCCCGCTGGCGAAAACCGCCCCGGGCGTCGTCGCCGCCAGGCAGCGGCAGGCCGGGGTCGGCCAGCGTCAGGCTGCGCAGTGCGTCGGGGCGGGCCAGCGCGGCTTCCAGGGCCACGCGGCCGCCGCGCGAATGGCCCACCAGATGGGCGGGACCGCCCGCCACCTTGTCGATGAACGCCAGCACGTCGGCGCCGTGCTGCGCCACCGAGAAACCGTCGCCTTCGCCATCCCAGCTTTCGGGCCAATAGCGGCGCAGGCACACCGCCAGCACCCGGAACGAACGGCCCAGCGGCGCCATCTGCGATTTCCAGTAGCGACAGTCCGACAGCGAGCCGTGCACCAGCACCAGGGGCGCCCCTTCGCCGTATTCGGTGTAGGACATGGCATAGCCGCCGATATCGGCGCTTTGCAGGGGCAGGACGGGTTCGGAACGCATCGGGTCGGGGTCGGGAAGGCCAGCCGCGCATTCTAGCCGTTTCACTCCCTCGGCAGCGGCACGCCCGCGCCCGCGGCGGGGGCATTCGCCGGGCTGATAAACTCGATTCCCGATCTTTTTGTCTTGAACGGAGTTCGCCAGATGTCCCTCGCCACCCCCGCCGATCTTCCCGAGTCCGCCCAACGCGTCGCCCGCCTGCTGGCCGAGATGGGCCATGACAAGCCGGTGGTGGTGCTACCGCAGACGGGCAAGACCTCGGCCGAGGCGGCGGCAGGGCTGGGGTGCGAGGTGGCACAGATCGCCAAGTCGATCATCTTCCGCCGGGCCGCCGACGACGCGCCGGTGCTGGTCATCGCCAGCGGTATCAACCGCGTCGATGAGTCCAAGGTCGCGGAGCAGGTCGGCGCGCTGGCCAAGGCGGACGCCAAGTTCGTGCGCGAGATGACCGGTTACGCCATCGGCGGCGTCTGCCCGATCGGTCACGCGGTCAAGCCCGTGATGCTGCTCGACCAGGACCTGTTCCAGTACGACAGCCTGTGGGCGGCGGCGGGGCACCCGCACGCGGTCTTCAACCTGACGCCGCGGCAATTGGCCGCCATGACCGGCGCGCCGGTCGCCGACGTGGCGCAGCGCGCCTAGCGCAGCCTGGAAAGCCCCGCGCCATGGCGCGGGCAGACGAACGCCGCCGCGGGGTCAGTGAGGATTGGCCTCCAGATCGTCGATCAGCACCTGCAGCCGTCCCCGCGAGCAGGCCTCGACCCGGCCCCGCACGCCATACACGGCGGCCAGCGAGGCCGGCGTGATGACGTCGGCCGGCGCGCCCGCGGCGACCAGCCTGCCGCCATGGATCATCACCGCCCGGTCGGCGTGTTGCAGCGCCACGTTCAGGTCATGCAGCACGATCACCGTGATCAGGCCGTGGTCGGCGGTTTCCTGTTTCAGCAGCCGCATCACATGGAACTGGTAATTCAGGTCCAGCGCCGACAGCGGTTCGTCCAGCAGCAGCACGCGCGGCCGCCGCACCAGCGCCTGCGCCAGCCCCACCAGCTGCTTCTGGCCGCCGGACAGCGCGTCCAGGTAGGACAGCGCCAGATGGCCGATGCCCAACCTTTCCAGCAGCCGGTCGATCCCGTGCAGGTCCGTGGGCGGGCCCTCGGCCTCACTGGCGCGGGCCGCCACCAGCACCGATTCGAACACGCGCAGGTGCACGGCGGCCGGCAGGCTTTGCGGCAGATAGACCAGATGGCGCGCGCGGGTGGCGAAATCCATCCGCGCCAGCTCCAGGTCGTTTAGTCGCGCCCGTCCGGCGCGCACCTTCACCAGTCCCGCCAGCGCCTTGAGCAGCGTCGATTTGCCGCTGCCATTGGGGCCCAGCAGGGCCGTGACCTCGCCAGCACCCAGGCGCGGCAAGGACAGGTCGTGCAGCACGTCCGTGCCGCCATAGCCGGCGCTGATGCCGTCGATCGCCAGCGCCGGCGCACGCGTGGCGCCCGTCATGGCAGCCTCCGGCGCAGCACCACCGCGACGAAGAATGGAATGCCGATCAGCGAGGTTACGATCCCGACCGGCACGATGACGCCGGGCGCGAGGTTCTTGGACGCCACCGAGGCCAGCGACAGGATGACGCCGCCCACCAGCGCGCTGCCCGGCAGGAAAAAGCGGTGATCCTCGCCCACCAGCCGGCGGGCGATATGGGGCGCGATCAGGCCGATGAACCCGATGGTGCCGACGAACGCCACCGCCAGCGCCGACAGCAGGCTGACGCGCGCCAGCGCCGTCACGCGCACGCGGCGCACGTCCACGCCGAAACTGGCGGCGCGTTCCTCGCCCAGCCGCAGCGCGGTCAGTTTCCAGGACTGGCGCATGGCCAGCGGCAGCGCCAGCGCGAACGCCAGTCCCAGGGCGGTGACCGTGGTCCAGCTCGAGCGCGCCAGGCTGCCCATGGTCCAGAACACCAGGCTCTGCAGCGCCTCGGCGCTGGCGGTGAACTGCACCAGCGACACCAGCGCGTTGAAGGTGAACACCATGGCGATGCCGAACAACACCACGCCCGAGGTGTTGATGCCGCCCCGGCGTGCCACGCCGTCCAGCAGCAGGGCCGCCAGCATGGCGAACAGGAAGGCATTGCCGGCGATCAGCCAGCCGTCGGGGATGCCGGGCACGCCCAGGTGCAGCACGATGGCCAGCGACGCGCCGAAGGCGGCCGCCGACGACACGCCCAGCGTGAATGGGCTCGCCAGGGGATTGTTCAGGATGGTCTGCATTTCGGCGCCCGCCAGGCCCAGCGCCATGCCGACCAGCGCGGCCATGAGGGCGTAAGGTAGCCGGATATCCCAGACGATCACGCGCAGCGTCGGATCGGCCGACGCCGGCGCGCTCAGTGTGCGCCACAGTTCGCCCCAGCCCAGGCCCGAGGGGCCGAGCGTGAAGTCGAGCAGCAGCCCAATGCAAATCGCCGCCAGCAGCAGGGCGATGAGCCCCGCGCGGCGGCGCAGGATATGCCGGTAGGCGGCGACCGCTGAAGCGGCTTGCGCCATTACTGCAGCAGTTGCAGGCGGCTCTTGGCCGTGTTGGCGGCCGGCGTGGTCGGGTAGTCGCGGACGATGCGCTGCAGCGTGGTCTTGGCGCCGGCGCGGTTGTTCATCTCGATCTGGCTGCCGGCGATCACCAGCAGGGCGTCGGGGGCGCGGGCGTTGTCGGGGGCCTTCTGCACCATGGCGTTCAATTGCTCGATGGCGCCCTTGAAATCCTTCAGCGCGTAGCGGCTGCTGCCCAGGTAGAACTGGGCGCTGGGCGCGAGCTGGCTGGCGGGGTAGAGCGCGGTGAAGGCGGCCAGCGATTCGGACGCCTCCTTGTACTGGCCCTTGCGGAACAGGTCGATGGCGCCGTCGTAGGCGGCCTGCTCCTGCGGGTCGCCGGCCGTGGCGCCCGGCGGGTTGGCGCCGCCTGGCGCGCCGCCCGGCTTATTGGCGCTGGGCTGCTGGCGCGACACCAGTTCGAGCTGGTCGCGCAATTGGGCGATTTCCTGCTGCAGCGCCTGGATCTGGTCGGCCAATTGCAGTTTGGCCCGTTGGCTCTGCTCGTTCTGTTGCTGCACCTGCTGGCGCAAATCCAGGATGGCCTTGCGGGCCTCATCATCGGAGAAAGCGTGGGCGGGCGCCGTCAGGGCGGCCAGCACCAGGCCAGTGGCCGCCATCAAGGGACGCAGGGACAGAACGTTATCGCGCATGAAAATTCCCGGGGATAAAAGCAAACGTCGGGACGGCCGGTTGACCGTCCCGACGCGTGGTGGGGCACTTAACTATACGGAAAGCTTAGCGCTGATAAACGATATCGGCGCGGCGGTTTTCCGCAAAGTCGGCTTCCGACGAGCCAGTCGCCTTCGGCTTTTCTTTGCCGAAGCTGATGGTTTCGATCTGGTTGTCGCTGACGCCCAGCAGGGTCATCATGCGACGCACGGCGTCGGCACGGCGCTGGCCCAGGGCCAGGTTGTATTCGGCGCCGCCGCGTTCGTCGGTGTTGCCTTCGATCTTGATTTTCTGCTGCTGGTGCGAGGCCAGGTAGCGGGCGTGGGTTTCCACCAAGCCGCGGTACTGGTCGGACACCGTGTAGCTGTCGAAGTCAAAGTATACCGAGCGCTGTTGCGCCAGGATGCTTTGGGGGTTGAAGGGATCAAGGATCTGGCCGGAGGCCGAGGATCCTTGGCCAGCGCCTCCGCCCTGACCCGCTTTATCGTCGAGAGGGACGGAGCTGCAAGCTGCCAGGGTGGCGGCCAGAGCGGCGATGGTTAGGCTTTTGGCAATGCGCGACTTCATGATAGTTCCTTTGCAAAGAGAGTCACACGTGTTATCGGGTAAATGGGCCCCAAGTCGGTTCACGTATTTCCCCGTTCAGTACCGAAAGCGTCTGCCGTACGCGACCATCGCTCGAAACACCTGCAAGCACGCTACGTCCGTTTTGGATCGCGGCGTAGAGGACTTGCATGCCGTTCGGCGCGAAGCTTGGCGACTGATCGTCACGACCATCGGTCAACAAGTTCTCCGAGCCGGAGGACAGGTTCAACGATGCGATACGGAACGCGCCGTCGCGTCTGGCAACGTACAGCAGCGTCGATCCATCGGGGGAAATTCGGGGTGAGATGTTGTAACCACCATTAAACGTGAGGCGGCGAGCATCGCCACCGTCCAGGCCGGTTTGGTAAATCTGCGGCCCGCCGCTGCGGTCACTGGTAAAGATAATGGAACGGCCGTCCGGCGTAAAGCTCGGCTCGGTGTCAATCCCGGGAGAACGCGTAACTCGCTTCATATTCGAGCCGCCGGCCGCGCTAACGATGTAAATTTGCGACAGACCGTCACGCGTCAGGGCCACGGCAAGCTGGGTGCCGTCGGGCGACCAGCCGGGGGCGCTGTTGTTGCCCTTGAAGTTGGCGACCGGCACGCGGGCGCTGGTGGCCAGCGTGTGCACGTACACCACCGGCTTGCCGGATTCGAAGCTCACGTACGCCAGCTTGGAGCCATCGGGCGACCAGGACGGCGAGATGATCGGCTCGCGCGAACGCAGGGCGACCTGCGGATTCTGGCCATCGGCGTCCGCCACCTGCAGTTCATAGGTGGCGCCTTGCTTGAGCACGTAGGCGATGCGGGTCGAGAACACGCCGCGCACGCCGGTGATCTTTTCATAGATGCGGTCGGCGATCTGGTGGGCGACGCGGCGCAGTTCCTGCTCGGTGCCGGAGAACGCGACGCCATCCAACTGGCCTTTCTTGACCGTGTCGGCCAGGCGGTAGCGGACGTCGTAGCGGCCGTCGCTGCCGCGCACGATGCTGCCATAGGCGATGAAGTCGGCGCCCTTGGCGCGCCAGTCGTCATGGGCGATGGGCGAATCGACGTTCAGGCCCGAACCGGCCGCGTTGATGAGGCGGAACTGGCCGGTGCGGGTCAGGTCGGCGCGGATCACTTCGGCCAGGGCGCGGCCGTGGGCATCATCCACCGCGAAATCGGCGATGGCGACGGGATATTGGGTGGCGCCGGTGCCGGAGATATCGACACGCAACTGCGCCTGGGCGGGCCTGATGGCCATCAGGCAGGCAAGCGCCAGCAGCAACAGGCCGAATCCATACGATCGCCAGAGAACGAGGGGGGAAGCTCGTCGGCTATGGGCGGGAGTCATAATCAGCAATCTCCTGTCAATCATACATTCTGTACACAACGTCAATGATGGGCTCGTAGCGGCCGGTCGAAGGCTTGGGGAAGGGGTTGCAACGGCGGATGCCGGTCTCGACCGCGCGGTCGAAGCCCGGGTTGCCGGAGGAACTGGTCAGCGTGACCCCGTTAACCTTCCCGTCAGAACCTAACTGTACCCGGTATTGGGCCGTCGGATTGTCCGATCCGCTGCGCGGCGGCGGCGGGTAGGCCACGCCGGGCTGCACGCAGGCGCGCACCTTGGCGCCGTAGCCGCTATCGCGCCCGCCACCGGCCTGGTTGCGGTCGGCGGTGCCGCCGGGAATGCCGGCCGCGCCCAGGGCGTCGTTGCGGAACGCGTCCTTCAGGGCCTTGTCGGCAGCGGCCTTCTTGGCGGCTTCTTCCTTGGCCTTCTTCTCGGCGGCGGCCTTTTCGGCGGCGGCCTTGTCAGCCGCGGCTTTCTCGGCAGCGGCCTTCTCCGCTGCGGCCTTTTCGGCGGCGGCTTTCTCGGCCGCCTTCTTGGCGGCGTCGTCCTTGGCCTTCTTTTCGGCGGCAGCCTTCTCGGCAGCGGCCTTTTCGGCAGCGGCCTTGTCCGCAGCGGCCTTCTCGGCGGCCTGGCGTTCCTGTTCCAGGCGCTTCTTTTCCTTCAGCTCGGCCTGCTTGCGCTCTTCCTCCAAGCGCGCCTTTTCCTTGGCGGCCTCGGCGGCCTGCCGTGCCCGCTCTTCCTGCTCCTTCTTTTTCTTGGCTTCCTGCAGCGCGATTTCCGGATCCACCTCGTCAGGCTTGGGCTGGGCTTGCGGTTCCGGCTTGGGCGGCGGAGGGGGGGGCGGCGGCTCCGGCGTCTTTTCCGGTTCCGGCTGGGGTTGCGGCTTGGGCTGGGGCTTGGGCGGTTCGGGCTGTGGCTGCGGCGGGGGCGAGACGGGCGAATTGCCGTCGGCCCACAACTGCACTTCCACCGGCCCCGGGTTTTCGGTGCGCCAGTTCAGGTTGAAGATCAACACGGCCAGCAGCAGCGCGTGCACCAGCAACGCCAGGACCAGGGCGATCCGGTTGTCGTTGTTGGGCGGCGTGGCCGGGGGGCCGCTGTGGTGTCGAATGATGGGTGGCGTCATGAGCGTTGCAAGCCGGCGGCGCCGGCGGAGGACGTCGCGTTAGCGTTTCTTCGCGGTAGCGGGCTGGTTGCCGCCGGCGGATTGGTCCACCAGCAGGCCCAGGCGGGTGATGCCATTGGTACGCAGTTCGTCCATGACCTTCACGACCGTCTCGTACGGCACCTTGCCGTCGGCCGCGATCACCACCGGCGTTTCCGCGGTGATGCGCGAGCGCACCTGCGCCACCAGTTCGGGGCGGGCGATGTCCTGCAGCGTGGCGCCAGGCTCGCGCATGCGCAGCGCGATCTTGCCGTCTTCCGAAATCTGGACTTCAAGCGGCTTGACCGGGACATCGGACGCCGCGCCCACCGAGGGCAACTGGATCAGGCCCGGCGTGATCAGCGGCGCGGTCACCATGAAGATGACCAGCAGCACCAGCATCACGTCGATGTACGGCACCACATTGATGTCGGCCTTCATGCGGCGGCCGGATCTGCCGCGCGAGCTTACCGAGGGCATTAGCGCACCTGCCGTTGCAGAATGTTCAGGAATTCATCGACGAAGCTGTCGAAGCGGATCGAGATGCGGTCGATGTCGTTGGTGAAACGGTTGTAGGCGACCACCGCGGGGATGGCGGCGAACAGGCCGATGGCGGTGGCGATCAGCGCTTCGGCGATGCCGGGAGCCACCGACGCCAGCGTGGCCTGCTGCATGTTCGACAGGCCGATGAAGGCGTGCATGATGCCCCAGACCGTGCCCAGCAGGCCGATGTAGGGCGAGACCGAACCGGCCGAGGCCAGGAAGTTCAGGTGCGACTCCAGGGCGTCCATTTCGCGCTGGTAGGCGGCGCGCATGGCGCGGCGCGGGCCGTCGAGCAGGGCGGTGGCGTCGGTGCTGGCGTTGCCGCGGCGGGCCTTGAGGAATTCGGTCATGCCGGCGTCGAAGATGCGGGCCAGGGCGCCTTGTTCGTCGCGGCGCGAGGCCACGGCCTGCTGCAGCATCGACAGGTCGCCACCGGACCAGAAGTCATCCTCGAAGCGGCGGGTCTGGGCATGGGCACGCTTGATGGCCAGCCGCTTGGCGAAAATATAGGTCCAGGACATGATCGAGATGCCCAGGAGCATCAGCATGATCAGTTGCACCGGCACGCTGGCGTGCGAAATCAACGAAAGCAACGACATGTCGTTGGTGGCTTGCATGGTTATTCCTGAATTGATTCCAGTTTGGCGCGGACGTCGGCCGGCAGTTCCACCGGCCGCATGTTGACGGCATCGACGCAGCAGACTTGGATATTGCCTTCGGCAAGCAGTTCCCCGTCCCGTTCTGCGCGCTGCGCGAAGTGTATCGAAGCGCGGCCCAGTCGTGTGACCCGGCTGCGTATGGTAAGCAAATCGTCCAGTCTGGCCGGCTTGCGGTACGACATGTCCAGCGAGCGGACGACGAACAGCCGTTGCTCGCTGGCGGCCAGGCCGGACTGGTTGACCCCCAGGTCGCGCAGCCACTCGGTGCGGGCGCGCTCCAGGAATTTTAGGTAGTTGGCGTAGAAAACCACCCCGCCCGCGTCCGTGTCTTCATAGTAGACGCGGACCTGCAGGCGGGATTCGGCGGACTTCGGAACGGTCACGATGCGGGCTTCGATGATGCGGGTCGGGACGCGAAAAGTCCGTAGTTGCTATAAGGTTTACAGCGTGTCGAGTTTCGTCAGCACGGCTTCAAGCGCGGACTCTACCGGAATCTTGGCCGCTTCGGTTTCCCGACGGGCCTGCAATTCCACCACACCGTCGTTCAGGCCGCGTTCTCCAACTGTTACACGGAGCGGCGCGCCGATCAATTCCCACTCGGCAAACATCACGCCGGGGCGGGCATCGCGGTCGTCCAGGATGACGTCCACGCCGCGCGCCAGCAGCGATTCGTACAGTTTCAGGGAGGTGTTACGCACGGTTTCGCTTTTGCCCCAGCCGACCGGGCAGATCACCACTTCGAACGGTGCCAGGGCGCGCGGCCAGATGATGCCGCGCGCGTCGTGGTTCTGTTCGATGGCGGCGCCGACGATGCGGGTCACGCCGATACCGTAGCAGCCCATCTCCAGGACGGCTGGCTTGCCGGTCTCGTCCAGGAAGGTCGCCTTGAGGGCTTCGGAGTATTTTTTACCCAGATAAAAAACGTGTCCCACCTCGATGCCGCGCTGGATCGACAGCGTGCCCTTGCCGTCCGGCGAGGGGTCGCCGGCGACCACGTTGCGCAGGTCGGCCACCAGTTCGGGCTCGGGCAGGTCGCGGCCCCAGTTCACGCCCTGGATGTGGAAGTCTTCGCGGTTGGCGCCGCAGACGAAGTCGGCCATGTTGGCCACGGTGCGGTCGGCGATGACGTGCACCGGGCGCGCAGTGCGCACCGGGCCCAGGTAGCCCGGCTTGCAGCCGAAGTGTTCGACGATCTCGGTCTCGGTCGCGAAACGGAAGCCGGCCAGGCCCGGCAGCTTGCCGGCCTTGATTTCGTTCAGCTCGTGGTCGCCGCGCAGCAGCAGCAGCCAGATGTCGACCTTGCCCTTGTCGCCGTCGGTGGCCAGGACGATCGACTTGACCGTCTGCTCCAGCGGCAGGCCCAGCAGGCGGGCCACGTCCTCGCACTTGGCGGCGCCCGGGGTGGCCACGTCGGCCATCGCCTGGGTGGCCGCGCCGCGCGTGGGGTACAGGCTGGGCGCTTCGGCCAGCTCGATGTTGGCGGCGTAGTCGGAGTCGGCGTTGTAGACCAGCAGGTCCTCGCCGGTGTCGGCGATCACCTGGAATTCATGGCTGCGGGTGCCGCCGATGGAGCCGGTGTCGGCCGCCACTGCGCGGAATTCCAGGCCCAGGCGGCCGAAAATGCGCATGTACGCGGCGTACATGGTGTCGTAGCTCTTCTGGGCGCCGGCTTCGTCGCGGTCGAAGGAGTAGGCGTCCTTCATGGTGAATTCACGGCCGCGCATCAGGCCGAAGCGGGGACGGCGCTCGTCCCGGAACTTGGTCTGGATGTGATAGAAGTTCACCGGCAGTTGGCGGTAGCTGTGGATCTCGTTGCGGGCGATGTCGGTGATCACCTCTTCCGAGGTGGGCTGCAGCACGAAATCGCGCTGGTGCCGGTCCTTGATGCGCAGCAGTTCCGCGCCGTACTGTTCCCAGCGGCCGGATTCCATCCAGAGTTCGGCGGGCTGGACCACCGGCATCAGCAGCTCGATCGCGCCGGCGGCGTTCATTTCCTCGCGGATGATGGCCTCGACCTTGCGGATGACCTTCAGGCCGAGGGGCATGTAGGTGTAGATGCCGCCCGCCAGCTTGCGGATCATCCCGGCCCGGGTCATGAGCTGGTGGCTGGCGACTTCCGCTTCGGAAGGGGCTTCTTTGAGGGTGTTGATATGGTAGTTGGATGCGCGCATGTTTAAAGGTGGCAGCAGATACGTATAATCGACTGTAATTGTATTGAATTCGGTGGGGGTGGCCCATGCTTGACCGCGAAGGCTACCGCCCCAATGTCGGCATCATTCTCGTCAATAGCAGAAACGAGGTCTTTTGGGGCAAGCGTATCAGGGAACATGCCTGGCAGTTCCCGCAGGGCGGCATCAAGTACGGCGAAAGCCCGGTGCAGGCCATGTATCGCGAGCTCCATGAAGAGGTGGGCCTGAAGCCCGAGCATGTCCGTATTTTGGGGCGTACACGCGATTGGTTACGTTATAACGTGCCCGATCACTTCGTCCGGCGTGAGTGGCGCGGCCACTATAAAGGACAAAAGCAGATTTGGTTCTTGTTGCGCCTGGTGGGACGTGACAGCGACGTATGCCTGCGCGCGACGCAGCATCCGGAATTCGACGCCTGGCGCTGGAGCCAGTACTGGGTGCCGCTGGATGCCGTGATCGAGTTCAAGCGGGACGTCTATACCCAGGCGTTGAACGAGTTGTCGGCAATCCTCTTTCGGCGTCACCACGAAACCCGCTACCTGCGTCAGCGCGTGCATGGGCAGCGGGCGGCAGAGAACTTGCCCGAAGGAACGGACGGTCATGCGCATATTATTGGTTGAAGATGAACGGGACATGGCGTCCTGGCTGATGCGCGCGCTCGCGCAGAGCGGATTCGTGCCGGACCACGCGGCCGACGCCCGCACGGCCGAAGCGTTCATGGCGGGCACCGAGTACGACGCCATCGTCATGGACCTGCGCCTGCCCGACAAGCACGGCCTGGTGGTGCTGCGCGAGATGCGCAACCGCGACGATCGCACCCCGGTGCTGCTGCTGACCGCCCAGGGCGCGCTGCAGGACCGCGTGCGCGGCCTCAACCTGGGCGCCGACGACTTCCTGACCAAGCCGTTCGCCCTCGAAGAACTTGAAGCCCGCCTGACCGCGCTGGTGCGCCGCAGCCGCGGCCGCCAGCATCCGCGCCTGCAATGTGGCTCGCTGTCCTACGACAGCGAAAGCCGCGCCTTCACGCTCGACGGCTCCCTGCTGTTCCTGACCCCGCGCGAGCACGCCGCCCTGGCGGCGCTGCTGACGCGCAGCGGCTATCCCGTGGACAAATCGCAGTTGTTCGGCAAGGTCTTCACCCACGACAGCGAAGCCAACCCCGACGCCATCGAGGTGGTGCTGCACCGCCTGCGCAAGAAGCTGGCCGGCAGCGACGTGCGCATCGTGACCGTCCGCGGACTGGGCTACATGCTGGAAAGCGTGGCCAGCGAAGCCGCCGACTCCTGACTCGCTCGTGAGCCTCCGGATTCCAGGGCTGCCGCGAGTCGGCATCCGCGCGCTGCTGATCATCCTGCTGCTGCCCGGCGTGGTGGCGCTGCTGGTCATCGACAGCCTGAACGACTACCGTACCCTGTCCGAGATCACCAACGAGGCCTACGATAGCGCCCTGCTCGAACCCGCCCGCGTGCTCGAGAGCAGCCTGGAGTTCGCGCCCGACGGTTCGCTGCAAGTGGCCACGCCGCTGTACGCCCAGGTCATGCTGGAATCGCGGGCCGGCCTGCGCAAGTATTTCCGCATCGAGCAGATCGACCCGCCCCTGCCGGATGAGTCGCCGGTGCCGGCCGAACAGGGCAAGACCCTGTTGGGCATGCCGGAACTGCCGCGGCCGCCCACCTGGCCGCGCTCCAATGGCCTGCCGGTGTTCTACGACGGGGTCTACCGCAACGATCCGGTACGGGTGGTGTCGCTGGTGCGCGATCTGTACTACCAGGGCGTCCACCGCCAGGTGCTGGTGCTGGTGGCCGAAAGCACGGGCAAGCGCATCGAGGCCGAAGACAGCGCCCGCCGCCAGGAAATCCTGCGCGACGCCCGCATGCTGGCGCTGGTCGTGTTGTTGGTCTGGTGGGGCGTGTCCTGGGCCCTGAAGCCGTTGCGGCGGCTGCGCGCCGACATCCGCAACCGCCGGCCCGAAGACCTGACCCCGCTCGACGCCTCGCGCGTGCCGAGCGAAGTGGCGCCGCTGGTCGACGCCGTCAACCACCACATCGCCCGCTACCGCCGCGTGCTGGACGAGCAGTCGCACTTCTTGGCCGACGCCTCGCACCAACTGCGCACGCCGCTGGCCATCATGCTGACCCAGGCCCAGTACGCCCTGCGAGAGCGCGACCCGGCCCGGGCCCAGGAAGGGTTGCGCGCCATCGTCGACCAGTTGGGGCGCACCCGCCGCCTGACCGAGCAGTTGCTGTCGCTGGCGCATGCCAACCAGGCCGACCAGGTGCCCCGCCAACTGCTCGACCTGAACGCTGTCTCGCGCGAGGTGGTGCTGCAGTACCTGCCGCTGGCGCACGAGAAACAGCAGGACCTGGGGTGGGTGCAGGCCACCAACGAGCAGGGCCACGAGGTCGAGGTCCCGGTCTCCGGCAACGAGGCCGAGCTGCACGAGGCCCTTTCCAACCTGGTGCACAACGCCATCCACTACGCGCCCGTGGGGGCGCGCATCACGGTCTCGGTCGGCCGCCACGGCGATCGCGCCGAAGTGGCCGTGTCCGACAACGGCCCGGGGCTCGATCCGGACCTGCGCGCGCGGGCTTTCGCCCGCTTCGAGCGGGTCGGCACGGACAAACCGGTCACATCCTCCGGTTCCGGCCTCGGATTGGCGATCGCGCGCGCCTACGCCCGCCGCAACGATGGCGACATCGATCTGCGCGACGGCGAACCCAACGCGCAGGGCGGCGTCGGCCTGGCCTCCGTCGTGTGGCTGCCCCTGGCCACCACCGTGTCGCAATATCCCCGGCCTGCCGAAGTGCCCTTCACCGGCGACCAGTAATCGCCAAAGCTTTCAATCTTTCTCCCTGGCCTTCATAGCGCCGCTCGTGGATTCCCATCAGGGATAACCCCCGAATTCAGGGACTCGACAGCGCATAGAAAGCGAATTAGCAGGTTCCATCCTTAACCTGCGAACCGGCCTGTTGTTGAAAAGGCCGGGTGGCGCTCGTTCCGGGCGGCATCCCAGGGGCCCGCACGGCCCTGCTTCAGGAGGATGGAAGTGCAAAAAACAATTAATAGAAAGGACTATTACGGCGGCGCCCTGATGGTCCTAGTCGGATTGGGGGCGATCTACGGTGGTACGGACTATCACATTGGAACGCTCAGCCACATGGGCCCCGGGTTCTTTCCCGCGGCATTGGGCGGCCTGCTCGCATTGACGGGGATCCTGATCGCCATCTCGGCACGCTCCGGCGAGGCCACGCCGCCGGCGCCGGGCGACGGCCACGCGCATGGCCTGCCGGATTTCCGCGGCAGCGCCTGCATCCTGCTGGGCACGCTGGCGTTCCTGCTGCTGGGCCACTATGGCGGCCTGCTGCCAGCGACCTTCGCTATCGTCTTCATCTCCGCCCTGGGCGACCGCAAGAACACGGTCAAGCAGGCGTTCGTACTGTCGCTCGGCATGTCCGTGATCGCGGTGGTGGTTTTCTGGTGGGCGCTGCAACTGCAGCTGCCGCTGTTTCGCTGGGGTTGATGCGTCATGATTTCTCAAGCTTTGACCGACCTCTGGTACGGCTTCGGCGTCGCCTTCCAGCTCCACAACCTGATGTGGTCGTTCTTCGGCGTGCTGGTGGGCAACCTCATCGGCGTGCTGCCCGGCATGGGCGCGCTGTCGGCCATCTCGATCCTGCTGCCGCTGACTTACGTGATGCAGCCGGTGCCTGCCATCCTGATGCTGGCCGGCATCTTCTACGGTTCGCAGTACGGCGGCGCCATCGGCGCGATCCTGCTCAACCTGCCTTCGCACCCGCCGCACGCGGTGACGTGTCTTGACGGGTATCCATTGACCAAACAGGGCAAGGGAGGAACGGCGCTCGGCATCACGATGATCTGCTCGTTCTTCGCGGCCTCGGTCGGCATCATCGTCATGATCTTCGCCTCGCCGCTGCTGGTCGAAGTCGCCTTCAAGTTCGGCCCGACCGAGATTTTCTCGATCATGCTGCTGGGCCTGCTGGCCGGCGCCACCATGTCGCGCGGTTCGCCGCTCAAGGGCGTGGCCATGACGCTGTTCGGCCTGATGTGCGGCGTGGTCGGCACCGACGTGAACACCGGCACCATCCGCTTCTCGTTCGGCCTGCTCGACCTGTCCGACGGCCTGGAACTGGTGGCGATCTCGATGGGCCTGTTCGGCGTGGCCGACTTCCTGATGAGCGTCAACCGCATGACCATCATCGGCAGCGGCGCCAAGCTGCGCCTGCGCGACATGCGTCCCAGCAAGCAGGAACTGAAGACGGCCTTCTGGCCGATGGTGCGCGGCACCGCCGTCGGCACGCTGTTCGGCGCCATGCCCGGCACCGGCCCGACCATCACCACCTTCGTGGCCTACGCGCTGGAACGCAAGATCTCCAAGACGCCCGAGAAGTTCGGCACCGGCATGATCGCCGGCGTGGCCTCGCCCGAAGCCTCGTCGCACTCGAAGACGCAGGTCGACTTCATCCCCACGATGAGCCTGGGCATCCCCGGCGACGCGGTGATGGCGCTGATCCTGGGCGCGCTGCTGATCCAGGGCATCCAGCCCGGCCCGCAACTGATCACCGAGCATCCGGACATCTTCTGGGGCCTGATCGCCAGCTTCTGGGTTGGCAACGTGCTGCTCATGGTGCTCAACGTGCCGCTGATCGGCGTCTGGGTCAAGCTGCTGCAGGTGCCTTACCGCTACCTGTTCCCGTCGGCGCTGTTCTTCATCGCGGTGGGCGTGTTCAGCACCCAGAACAGCCTCTTCCAGATCTGGGAAGTGCTGGCTTTTGGCGTGATCGGCGCCGTCCTGATGACGCTGGAATTCTCGGTCGCGCCGATCCTGCTCGGCTTCGTGCTGGGGCCCATGGTCGAAGAGAACTTCCGCCGCGCCTTGCTGTTGTCGCGCGGTGACCTGGCGGTGTTCATCGAACGTCCGATCAGCGCCTGGTTCATCGGCGCCAGCGCGCTGCTCATCCTGCTGCAGGTGTGGGCCTTCCTGCGCCGCGGCAAGAACAAGAACAAGCCGCAGGTCACCCAGGCCGCCTGACCGGCTCCGCGTTCCGCGTGTCAGACACGGCCCGGCGTTCACGCCGGGCCGTTTGATTTGTGCGCCATCTTCCCCCATGCTTGCGATTTCCCGAGCCTGTCCGGATCTACGCCATGCATATCCTTTTCGCCTGCCCCCTGCACGACCCCGACGTCTGGGTCCCGCGCCTGCAAGCCGCCATGCCCGGCTGTCGCATTTCCGTCTGGAATCCCGATGGCCCGCCCTCCGGCGCCGAGGTCGCCCTGGTGTGGAAGCCGCCGGCGGAACTGTTCCGGCACGAGACCCGCATCGAGACGCTGTTCAATCTGGGCGCGGGCGTGGATGCCTTGCTCAAGATGAAGGAAATCCCGCCGCACGTGCGCATCGTCCGCCTCGAGGACGCGGGCATGTCGGTGCAGATGGCCGAATATGCGCTGTACGCGCTGCTGCGCGTGTCGCGCGACTTTCAGGCCTTTGACGAGTCGCAGGCGCGCCAGCACTGGGATACCCGCGAAGGCACGCGCCAGGCCGACTGGCCGGTGGGCGTGCTGGGCCTGGGCCAGGTGGGCGCGCGCGTGGCGCAGACGCTGGCCGAGTTCGGTTATCCGGTGGCGGGCTGGTCGCGCACGCCGCGCGAGATCCCCGGCGTGGAGTCCTTCTCCGGGCAGGACGCGTTGCCGGCCTTCCTGGCGCGCACCCGCTTCCTGGTGAACGTGCTGCCTCTCACGCCCGACACCCGTGGCATCCTCAACCGCGACACGCTTGGCCAACTGCTGCCCGAGGCGCACCTGGTCAACGTCGGCCGTGGTGAACACCTGGTCGAGGACGACCTGGTGCGGATGCTGGAAGAGGGCGAGATCGCCGGCGCGACGCTCGACGTGTTCCATACCGAGCCGCTGCCCAAGGACCATCCGTTCTGGCGCGATCCGCGCGTGCATGTCACGCCGCACATCGCCGCCCGCACGCTGCGCGACGAAAGCATCGAGCAGATTGCCGGCAAGGTCGCCCGGCTGATGCGCGGCGAGCCCATCACCGGCGTGGTCGAGCGCGAGCGCGGCTACTGAGCGGCAGGCGCCGTGGCGCCTTGCTTCTCCAGGCGCTGGTAGGTGGGGGGCAGGCGCTGCGACAGGAAATCCAGCAGGGTGCGCACCGCCGGCATCATGCCGCGCCGGGACGGATAGATGCAGTGGACGATGCCTTCCGGCGACTGCCACTGCGGCAGGACCGGCACCAGTTGGCCGCGCCGCAGTTCCTCCTGGGTCGCGATCGACGGCAGCAGCGCGATGCCGCGGCCGCGCACGGCGGCCTCCACCAGCACGATGAAGTCGTTGCACGACAACTGCGGCTTGAGTTCGATATGCACCTCTTCGCCCTTGTCGTTGCGCAGCGGCCAACGCACCTCATTCTGCGGATCGCTGAAGCTCAACGTCGTGTGCGAGGCCAGGTCCTGCGGGGTGTCGGGCGCACCGTGGCGCTGCAGGTAGCCGGGGCTGGCCACCAGCGTGCCGCGCGCGGTGCCCAGGTGGCGTACCACCAGTTCGGCATCGGTATCGAGCTTGGTCCTCACGCGCAAGGCCAGGTCCACGCCTTCGCGGATCAGGTCGACCCGGCGGTTGGTCACCAGCAGTTGTACCGAGATTGCCGGCCAGGCATCGAGGAATTCCGGCAGCAGCGGCGCCAGCACGTCTTGCGCGATCGACACCGGGCAACTGACCACCACCGGCCCCGCGGGCTGGGACTGCAACTGGCGCATGGCATCGTCGGCCGCGCGGGCCGAGGCGGCCATCTCCCGGCAGTAATGCAGGTAGCGCTCGCCGGCTGCGGTCAGGCGCAGGCGTCGGGTGGTGCGCTGCAAAAGCCTTACCCCCAGGCTTTCCTCCAGGTGCGAAATGCGGCGCGACAGGCGCGATTTGGGGATATCCAGCGCCCGCGCGGCGGCGCTGAAACCGCCCTGCTCGACGACTTGAGAAAAGTAGTAGAGGTCGTTTAGGTCTTGCATGATTGTTCTATACCTGGAACGAATAGTTCATCATACATGGGTTTATGTGAATAATTAAGCGATCTACAGTGACGTCATGCATTCAGGACGCGCGCTTTTCGCGGTCCGCACTGGAGATCACGTTATGAAAACCCTTGTCATCCTGTCCTCGATTCTGGGCGAGCGCTCGCACAGCAAGCAATTGGCCGACCATATGGTTGCCCGCGTCAAGCAGGCCGATCCGGCCGCCGTCGTCACCGTGCGCGATATCGGCGCCGAGCCGCTGCCCTATTTCGACGGCGCGACCGCCGGCGCCCTGTTCACGCCGGCCGACGCCCGCAGCGTCGAGCAGCAGCGCATCGTCGAACGCAGCGACGCGCTGGTGGCCGAGCTGATGCAGGCGGACCGCATCGTGTTCGCCGTGCCGGTCTACAACTTCAACCTGCCGGCGCAGTTCAAGACCTACCTGGACCATGTCGCCCGTGCCGGCGTCACGTTCCGTTATACGCCGGAAGGCGTTCCCGAGGGCTTGGTGAAGGGTAAGCAGGTGTTCGTGCTGACGGCGCGTGGCGGCAAGGCCGAAGGCACGCCCAACGACACCATGACGCCGTACCTGCGGCAGATGCTGGGCTTCCTGGGCATGAACGAGGTCACGTTCATCGCCGCCGAAGGCATGGCGATGGGCGAAGTCGCGGCGCTCGAAGGCGTGGCGCTGGCGCGCCAGCGCATCGACGCCCTCGACCTGGCCCCGGCGCGAGGCGCACTGCAGGCGGCTTGATGCAATGAAAAAAAAGCGGCCCCGCGGGGCCGCTTTTTTTCACGTCGATGACCCGTCCTGAATTTGGTTGACACCTTTTTGAGAGAAAAAAGGAGAGTCAATTGGAATCAAGGATCAAGCGAACCCAGCGGGATTACAGCCTGGCTTTTAAACTGTCGGTGGTCGAGCAGGTGGAAAAAGGCGAGCTGACGTACAAAGAGGCGCAGCGTCGCTACGGGATCCAAGGCCGGTCGACGGTGCTGGTGTGGCTGCGCAAGCATGGTCGCCCGGGCTGGAGTGGCTGGAGCTTGCCGACGGTCAGAGGAGTGGATATGGATCGTCAGGGCAAGGGACTCACGCCCGAGCAGCGGATCAAGGAGCTGGAGGTTCAGCTCAAGGAGGCGCGCGAGAAGGCGCAGTTGTTCGAGGCCGTGGTCAACGTGCTGGAGAAAGACTACGGGGTGCGCGTCGTAAAAAAGCCTTCGGGCAAGTCCTCACGCAAAAGCTCGTCCAAGGGTTGAGCGTGGCAAGGGCTTGCCGCTACATGGGGCACAGCCGCCAGGCCTATTACAAGGGCAGGCACAGGGAGCGAGAGCGCCAGCAGCAGGCTTGCCAGGTGGTGTCGATGGTGACGGCGTTGCGGGTCCGGCAACCGAAGTTGGGTACGCGTAAGCTACATCACGTGCTGCGCCAGCCGCTGCGCGAGGCGGGGATCAAGGCCGGGCGCGATGCGCTGTTCGACATCCTGCGCAGCGCCCGGATGCTGGTCAGACCGCGCCGGGCGTATCACAAGACCACGGACAGCCATCACCGCTTCCGGCGCCACCCGAACCTGCTCAAGGCGGGTCAAGGCCAGGTGGTGGCGACCGGCCCCGAGCAGGTCTGGGTGGCGGACATCACCTACCTGCCGACCGACCAGCGGTGCACCTACTTGAGCCTGGTGACCGATGCCTACTCGCGCAAGATCGTGGGCTACCACGTGGCCGAGAATCTGCAGACCGAAGGGGTGCGCCGCGCGCTGGAGATGGCGTTGCGCTCGCGGCGCTCGAGTCAGCCGTTGGTGCACCACTCGGATCGAGGCATCCAGTACTGCTCGACGTACTACCAGCGCCTGCACGCCCGCCATGGCATCCGTTGCTCGATGACCGACGGCTACGACTGCTACCAGAATGCCTTGGCCGAGCGGGTCAACGGCATCCTGAAGGGAGAGCTGTTGCTCCAAAGACCCGCTGATCTGGCCCAAGCCAGGCTCATGGTCAGGCAGTCTGTCCAGATCTACAACACCGAGCGCCCACATCTGTCCCTACAATGCAAAACACCCGATGAAGTTCATCGGGTGCTCAGTCCGTAATCGCTACGGATACCGTCCCGTAGGTGTCAACCTAGGGCAGGACGGGTCACGAGCGGGAGGTCAATCGCGCAGGCGCTTGATCAGGCTGGACGTATCCCAGCGGCCGCCGCCCATTTTCTGCACATCGCCGTAGAACTGGTCCACCAGCGCCGTCAGCGGCAGCCGGGCGCCGTTGTGGCGCGCCTCGGCCAGCACCAGGCCGAGATCCTTGCGCATCCAGTCGACCGCGAAGCCGAAGTCGAACTTGTCGTCGACCATGGTGCCGCCACGGTTCTCCATCTGCCAGCTTTGCGCGGCGCCCTTGCTGATGACATCCAGCACCAGTTTCATGTCCAGGTCGGCGGCCTGGCCGAACGCCACGGCTTCCGACAGACCTTGCACGATGCCGGCGATACAGATCTGGTTGACCATCTTGGCCAGTTGTCCGGCTCCCGGGGGGCCCACGCGCGTCACCGCGCGGCCGAACGCCTGCGCCACGGGCTTGATGGCATCGAACACCGCCTGTTCGCCGCCGCACATGACCGTCAGCACGCCGTTGACGGCGCCGGCCTGGCCGCCGGACACTGGCGCATCGATGAAATTCAGGCCCAGGTCCTTGGCTTGCGCGTACAGCTCGCGCGCCACGTCCGCCGAGGCGGTGGTGTGGTCCACGAACACCGCGCCCGGCGCCATGCCGGCGAATGCGCCATCCGGCCCGAGGGTGACGCTGCGCAGGTCGTCGTCATTGCCGACGCAGGCAAACACGATCTGCGCGCCCGCCACGGCTTCGCGCGGCGTCATCGCGCTGTGGCCGCCGAATTCGCTGGCCCAGGCCTGCGCCTTGGACGGCGTGCGGTTGTAGACGGTGACGTCGTGCCCGGCGCGGGCCAGATGGCCGGCCATGGGCAGGCCCATCACGCCCAATCCGAGGAATGCGACTTTCTGGGCCACGACTGCGTCGTAGCTCTTGGTACCGATCGATGCCATGCAGGGAACTCCGCGTTGGAAAGGAAAACCTGAGGCAGTAACCTTAACGCAATCAAAAGCCGGCGGCGAGTCCGTCGCGACGGCTGTCGCTGGCGCTGACGTAGCCATCCACTGCCGGGTCGCCCAGGCGCCAGATGAACTGGCCGGAACCGAAATCCATGTACGGGTCATCGATGCCTTCGAGCACGTGGCCGCGGGCGCGCAGGCCTTGCGCCACGGCGGCGGACATCGAGGACTCCACATCCACCGCCAGCCCCTGGTTCCATTTCCAGCGCGGCGCGTCGCAAGCGGCCTGCGGCTGCTGGCCGTAGTCGAGCATGCGCACCAGCGTCTGTACCTGGCCTTGCGGCTGCATGTTGCCGCCCATCACGCCGAAGCTCATGACCGGCGCGCCGTCGCGCATCAGGAAGCCCGGGATGATGGTGTGGAAGGGGCGCTTGCCACCCGCCACCGCGTTGGGGTGGTCGGCTTCGGTGCTGAAGCAATGGCCACGGTTCTGCAGGCTGACGCCGGTGCCCGGCACCACCACGCCCGAACCGAACCCCATGTAGTTCGATTGGATGAAGCTGACCATCATGCCGCTGCGGTCGGCGGCGGTCAGGTAGACCGTGCCGCCCTGCGGCGCATGACCGCAGGCGAATGCCTGGGCGACATTCGGATCGATCAGCCGCGCGCGTTCGGCCAGGTAGTCGGCGCGCAGCATCCGTTCGGGCGTCACGCGCATGTGGCGCGCGTCCGCGACGTGCGCATAGACATCGGCGAACGCCAGCTTCATGGCCTCGAGCAACAGATGCTGGGTGTCGGGATGATCGATCGGCCGCGCCGCCAGATCGAAGTTCTGCAGGATCCCGAGCGCGATGAGGGCGGCGATGCCCTGGCCGTTGGGCGGAATCTGGTGCAGCGTATGGCCGCGATACGCTTGGCTGACGGGCGTCACCCATTCCGGCGCGTAGTCGCGCAGGTCGGCCAGCGTCATGGCGGCCTCGTGGGCCTGCGCATGGGCCACCAGCTTGTGGGCCGTTTCGCCTTCGTAGAAATCACGGCCGCCGCTGGCGGCGATGCGCTTGAGCGTCGCCGCGGCGCCTTTCAGCGTGAAGTGCTCGCCGATGTGCGGCGCCCGGCCCCGCGGCAGGAAGTGTTCGGCGAAACCGGGTTGCGGCTGCAGCACGTCGGCTTGTGCGGCCCACTTCTGGTGCACCATGGGGCTGACGGCGAAGCCGCGCTCGGCATAGTCGATAGCGGGCGCCAGCACGTCGGCGAACGACACGCGGCCCAGTTTTTCATGCAGCGCGGCCCAGCCGGCCACGCAGCCCGGCACCGTGACGCTGTCCCAACCGCGGGTCGGGATCATGCCCTGATGCCGGCGGCGGAAATAGTCGGGACTCCAGGCTGCCGGCGCCGGGCCCGAGGCGTTCAGGCCATGCAGCTTGGAGCCGTCCCAGACGATGGCGAAGCAATCCGATCCCAGGCCATTGCTGACGGGTTCGGTCAGCGTCAGCGTCGCGGCCGCGGCGATGGCCGCATCCACCGCGTTGCCGCCGCCGGCCAATACGCGCAGCCCGGCCTGCGCCGCCAGCGGCTGCGAAGTGGCCACGATGTTGCGGGCGAAGACCGGCGTGCGCGTTGTGGGATAGGGGTTGTTCCAGTCGAAATTCATCTCGAATCATCGCGTGGGGGTAAACCCGTAGCTTAACGTAGATGCCGGCGTTTGCATCCACACTCTGTATTGCGTTGTAGCAACTGGTTTCTGGTAACGCGTACGGTTGGCGCCGGTGCAACCGCGAATCCAAATAAAAACCCCCGGCAAGCCGGGGGTTCGGGTGGGGAGCGAAACCGCCGCGCAACGCGGCGGCGCCGTCCTCAATCTTCTTCGACGAAGGTCTCTTCGCGCTTCTTGCGGATCGCCGGCAGGGCCACCAGGATCACCAGGAACACCGCCACGGCCAGCAGCGAGGCCGACAGCGGACGCGTCACGAAGGTGCTGAAGTCGCCGCGCGACAGCAGCAGGGCGCGTCGGAAGTTCTCTTCCATCATGGGGCCGAGCACCAGGCCCAGCAGCAGCGGCGCGCCTTCGCACTTCAGCTTCGACCAGACATAGCCCACGATACCGAACATGGCCGTCGTGAAGATGTCGAACGAGTTGTAGTTGAGCGAGTACACACCGATGGTGCAGAACACCAAGATCGCGGGGAACAGGATGCGGTAGGGCACCTTGAGCAGCTTGACCCACAGGCCGATCAGCGGCAGGTTCAGCACCACCAGCATCAGGTTGCCGATCCACATCGAGGCGATCAGGCCCCAGAACAGCTCGGGGTGGCTCGTCATCACTTGCGGGCCGGGCTGGATGTTGTGGATCGTCATCGCGCCGACCATCAGCGCCATCACGGCGTTGCCCGGGATACCCAGGGTCAGCAGCGGGATGAACGAGGTCTGCGCGGCCGCGTTGTTGGCCGATTCCGGGCCCGCCAGGCCGGCCGGATGGCCCTTGCCGAAGCGTTCCGGATTCTTCGAGATCTTCTTTTCCAGCGTGTACGACGCGAACGACGACAGCACCGCGCCGCCGCCCGGCAGGATGCCCAGGGCCGAACCCAGGGCCGTGCCACGCAGCACGGCGGGCGCGGATTCCTTGAATTCCTGCTTGTTCGGGTACAGGGTGCCGATCTTGTCGGTGATGTCGACGCGGTTTTCCTTCTGCTCGAGGTTGGTCATGATTTCGGCGAAGCCGAACACGCCCATGGCCACGATGGCGAAGTCGATGCCGTCCTGCAGTTCCGGCACGCCGAAGTCGAAGCGGGCCACGCCCGAGTTGACGTCGGTGCCGACCATGCCCAGCAGCAGACCCAGGATGATCATCGCGATCGCCTTGGGCAGCGAGCCCGAGGCCAGCACCACGGCGCCGACCAGGCCCAGGCACATCAGCGAGAAGTACTCGGCGGGGCCGAACTTGAAGGCGACTTCAGCCAGCGGGGGCGCGAAGGCGGCCAGCAGCAGCGTGGCCACGCAACCGGCGAAGAACGAACCCAGGGCGGCGATGGCCAGCGCGGCGCCAGCACGGCCGTTGCGGGCCATCTGGTGACCGTCCAGCACGGTCACCACCGCGGACGTTTCCCCTGGCAATGCCACCAGGATGGCCGTGGTCGAACCACCGTACTGGGCGCCGTAATAGATACCCGCCAGCATGATCAGGCCGGCCACCGGCGGCAGCACGTACGTGATCGGCAGCAGCATCGCAATGGTCGGGACCGGGCCGATGCCCGGCAGCACGCCGATCAGCGTACCCAGGACGCAGCCCAGCAGCGCGTACAACAGGTTCTCGGGCGTGAACGCCACCGAGAAACCCAACATCAGGTTGTCAAACAATTCCATGACCGGTTGCTCCTCAGTTCATGCCCAGAAACGACGGCCACAGCGGGAAAATCAGCCCCAGCCCCTTGACGAACGCCAGATACGAGAACACCACCAGGAAGATGCCGTTGGCGACGGCGACCTTGAGGCTGAACTCGTGGCTGGCCAGGCTGCTGAGTACCACCAGCAGGAACACCGAGATATAGATGCCCAGCAGTTTCAGGACCAGGCCATAGACGACCACGGATCCGACCACGAGGAACACGATGCGCCAGTCGAACTTGTCGACGTGGGTTTCCTGGGCCTTCTTCGACATCGAGCCAAGCAGCACGATGGCACCCAGCAATGCGAGAACAATGCCCAGCCAGAAAGGAAAATACCCGGGGCCCATCCGGGCGGCAGTACCCATTTGGTAGCTGCTGGCTTGCCAGGCGAATCCCAGTCCAAGGGCGATGAACATCACCCCCGACCAGAAGTCCTGTCGATTGCGTAGCTGCATGATTGGTTGGCTCCTGTTTACAGCATGTAGATAAAAAGAGGTTTGTGGTCCGCCGCACTGGCAGAAAGCCATGTGACAGGCACAAAAAAGGCACGACTCGGTGCCCGGTGTTCTTCTGAAAGCTTCGGCGCGGCTTCTTGAAAGGGCGAATGGTAATGGACGCCCGCAACGATGCAAACCCTGTAAGCTAGGTGAAAGCCTGGGGTTTTCCCTAAAATTGGGGAACTCCCGATCCCCAGATGTAACGGGGCGGGCAGATTGAGGGTTGTTTGAAAGCTAAGTGAAAGTTGATAGAAAGAAATGCGAAAGCGGGGCCGCTTGATCTGCCGCTTGCCGGGCGCGAGGGACTTTTCTAGTTGTGCCTGATCGGGTATGTTGCCCGCCGCCGGCAATGCCGCCTGCATTTCCTACTGAATATTGCCGTGTTTCTCACCTTGCGTGAAGCGGCCCGATTCCCCACTGGATGGTTTACGATAGCGCCCATGCTGCAAGACCTAGACCAACTCGCCGCCCGTATTGGGCAACTGGTGCAACGCACCCGGCAACTGCATGCCGAGCGTGACGCATTGCGTATGCGCCTGAATGAAACCGAAGCCGAGCAGCGTGTGCTCAAGCAGCGCGCCGCCGAGCGTGAGGCCGACATCGCCGTGCTGCAGGGCAAGCTGCAAGACAACGACGGCGCCGTCACCGCGATGCTGGAGCAGGCGCAGAAGGCCGAAGTGGCCCTGCGCGAACAGCTCGCTCGCGAAACCGCCGAGCGCCAGTCGCTCGAGGCGCGCTTCGCGGCCCGGGAAACCGAAATGCAGGGCACCCTGCAGAGCCGCGACACCGAACTACAGCGCCTGCGTGTGGCCGCCGCCGCGGCCCGCGAGCGCATCGACGCCGTCCTGGCCCGTCTGCCGGGTGCGCCGTCCGGAGAGCAACACTGATGGAACGCGTAGACGTAACAATCCTCGGGCGTGATTATTCGCTGGCGTGTTCGGCCGAGGAAAAGCCCACGCTGTTGGCCGCCGTGCGCCACGTCGACCAGCTCATGCTGCGCATCCAGGGCACCGGCAAGGTCTCCAGCAACGAACGCATTGCCGTCATGGCTGCGCTGCAGGTCGCTGGCGAGCTGCTCGCCATGAAAGCGCCGGATGGTCCGCTGGGTGGTTTGGCGGTCGGCGACTTCAAGCGTAGAATCGAGGACATGAACGCAGTCCTGGACGACGCGCTGTCAGGGCAAGAAAAGCTGCTCTGACGTTCATAAGCGGTTTTCACCCAGTTTTTTCAAGTTTTTCAGTTTGTCCCTGCCGTGTCCGTGACCTGGCCATACATTCTCTGAACCTATGTCTTATGGCATATTGGTTGCGGGAGTGCAGAGCTGGAGCGATTGTCTCTCGTAGACGAACCCGACGCTCTTCGGAACGCGACCACCTTGAACCTCAGGGTTCGAGATGCCGGCCTTGACGGCACAGGCGGGGCATCTATCCCAGCGGACCTGCCATAAGCGCAGGTCCGCGCCGGGCACCTCCCCCATCGTCCTCCCTCATAGGACCAGTCCATGTTGAAATCCCCCGTTTTTTCGCTGACCAAACTTGGCGCGGCGTGTGCGGCCGTGGCCGCTCTGTCGATGGCGCAACCCGTCTTCGCACAGAACCCGGCGCCGACGTCCGCCGCTGCGGAGTCCGCCGCCAACCGGTCGCCGGAACTGACCCTGCAGGCCACTGCGTCGTCCGAGGTCAAGCAGGACACGGTGCGCATCTCGCTGTCGGCCGAGACCGAAGCGGCGGACCAACCCACCGCCGGCAAGAAGCTGACCGAAATGCTGGACGACGTGGCCAAGCGCGCGCGTGACACCAAGGGCGTCGACGTGCGCACCGGCAGCTTCAACGTCTGGCCCAATTCCACCAGCAGCAGCAAGGGCAAGACCAGCACGACCTGGCGCGGCCAGGGCGAGATCATTCTCGAATCGAAGGATTTTGCGGCGGCCGCCGCGCTGGCCTCGAAGCTGTCCGACAAGACAGCCATTTCCAACATCAGCTTCTCGCTGTCGCGCGAAGTGCGCGAGGCCGAGGAGCGCAAGCTGCTCAAGGAGGCCGCGCAGGCCTTCAAGGATCGCGCGCTGGCCGCGGCCAACGCCTTCGGCTTCTCGGGCTACCGCCTGAGCAAGCTCGAACTCGGCGGCGCCGGCGGTGTCACGCCGATGCCGCGCATGATGGGCGCCATGGCCAAGGACGCCTCCGGCGGCGCCGGCTATAGCGCGGACGTCCCCCTGGAAGCAGGGGACGTCACGGTCAGCATTTCGGTCAACGGGACGATCGTTTTGCAGTAAGCACGAACATGATGGCGCCCAGGGCGACCATCGGCAGGGACAGCCACTGTCCCATGCTCAACCCACCCGCGAGCAGGCCCAGGAAGTTGTCCGGCTCGCGGGTGAATTCCACCAGGAAACGGAACGTTCCGTAGCCCATCAGGAATACCGCGCTCACCTGGCCCAGGGGGCGCGGCTTGCTCGAAAACCACCACATCAGCGCGAACAGCACGATGCCTTCCAGCCCCAGTTCATACAGTTGGGACGGATGGCGCGCGATGCCGTCGCCGCTGCTCGGGAACACCATCGCCCACGGCACGTCGGTGGGGCGGCCCCACAACTCGCCATTGATGAAATTGCCCAGTCGGCCAAAGCCCAGCCCCAGCGGGATCAGCGGCGCGATGAAATCGCTGACGGCGAAGAAGGGCAGGCCCTTCTTGCGGGCGAACAGCAGCATCACCAGGATCACGCCGATCAACCCGCCGTGGAAAGACATGCCGCCTTCCCACAGGTAGGCCACTTCCAGCGGATGCGCCAGGTAATAGCTCGGCTTGTAGAACAGCACATAGCCCAGCCGCCCGCCCAGCACCACGCCCAGCACGCTGTAGAAGATCAGGTCCTCCAGGTCGCGCACGTTCAGGGAGGTGGTATGGCCGCGCGTGATGCGGCGCCGGCCCAGCACGTATACCAGCGCGAAGCCCACCAGGTACATCAGCCCGTACCAATGGATGGACAGGGGCCCGATCTGCAGGGCAACGGGGTCGAATTTTGGATATTGCAGCATGTTCCGCCCGACACAATGAAGTTGAATGATAATAACCGGCGAGCCCCGCGGTAGATCGGCATGCAAGCCCAGGCATGTCGGTGTATCCCGAGACTCGCCCGCGAGCGAGCTGGCTACCCACCCGGGCGCGATCGCCATGTCCGCGTCCTGACGGCCGACAGGAGACAACAGACCATGTCGCACAACGAACGTTCCCGCCACATCACGCACGGCGTCGCCCGCGCGCCCAACCGCGCCATGTATTACGCGCTGGGCTACCAGGAAGCCGACTTCGACAATCCCATGATCGGCGTGGCCAATGGCCATTCGACCATCACGCCGTGCAACAGCGGCCTGCAGCGCCTGGCCGATGCCGCCATCGAGGCCATCCGCGGCGCCAAGGCCAATCCGCAGGTGTTCGGCACGCCCACCATTTCCGATGGCATGTCCATGGGCACCGAGGGCATGAAGTACTCCCTGGTGTCGCGCGAAGTCATCGCCGACTGTATCGAGACCGCCGCGCAGGGCCAGTGGATGGACGGCGTGGTGGTCATCGGCGGCTGCGACAAGAACATGCCGGGCGGCATGATCGCCCTGGCGCGCATGAACGTGCCGGGCATCTACGTCTATGGCGGCACCATCAAGCCGGGCCGCTATCAGGGCAAGGACCTGACCATCGTCTCGGTGTTCGAAGCGGTCGGCGAATACACCATGGGGCGCATGGACGAGGCCGACTTCAAGCAGATCGAGAAATGCGCCATCCCCGGCTCGGGTTCCTGTGGCGGCATGTACACCGCCAACACCATGAGCTCTGCCTTCGAAGCCATGGGCATGAGCCTGCCGTATTCCAGCACCATGGCCAACGAGGACGAAGAGAAAGTCGTCTCGGCGGCCGAGTCCGCCCGGGTATTGGTCGAGGCCGTCCGCCGCGGCCTGCGTCCGCGCGACATCATCACGCGCGAGTCCATCGAGAACGCCGTTTCCGTCATCATGGCAACGGGCGGCTCGACCAATGCCGTGCTGCATTTCCTGGCCATCGCCCACGCCGCCGATGTGCCCTGGACCATCGACGACTTCGAACGCATCCGCCAGCGCGTGCCAGTGCTGTGCGATCTCAAGCCGTCCGGCAAATACGTGGCGACCGACCTGCATCGCGCCGGCGGCATTCCGCAGGTCATGAAGCTGCTGCTCAACGCCGGCCTGCTGCACGGCGACTGCATCACCATCACCGGCCAGACCGTGGCGCAATCGCTGGCCGACGTGCCCGATACGCCGCGCGCCGATCAGGACGTGATCATGCCGCTGGACCGCGCCCTCTATCCCCAGGGCCACCTGGCCATCCTCAAGGGCAACCTGTCGCCGGAAGGCTGCGTGGCCAAGATCACCGGCCTGAAGAACCCGGTCATCACCGGACCGGCGCGGGTCTTCGATTCCGAGGATGACGCCATGGCCGCCATCATGGCGCGCCAGATCCGTGACGGCGACGTGGTGGTGATCCGCTACGAAGGGCCGAAGGGCGGACCCGGCATGCGTGAAATGCTGGCGCCGACTTCCGCGCTGGTGGGGCAGGGCCTGGGAGAAACCGTCGGCCTCATCACCGACGGCCGCTTTTCGGGAGGCACGTGGGGCATGGTGGTGGGCCACGTGGCACCCGAGGCCTTCGTCGGCGGCCCGATCGCGCTGATCCGCGAGGGCGATTCGGTTACCATCGATGCCCACAAGCTGCTGTTGCAGCTCAATATCAGCGACGAAGAAATGGCGGCTCGTCGCCAGGCCTGGGTCCAGCCCAAGCCGCGTTATACACGCGGTGTGCTTGCCAAGTTCGGCAAGCTCGCCAGCACCGCGAGCCGTGGGGCGGTAACCGATGCATTTGATACGTAGTCTGTTGGCGGTCGCCGCCGGCCTGCTGGCCGCCGGCGCGGCCCAGGGGCAAACCACCGGCCTGGATCTGGCCAAGAGCAAGGCCTGCATGGCCTGTCACCAGGTCGACGTCAAGCGCGTCGGACCGCCGCTGGCCAGCGTGGCCGAGCGCTACGCCGGGCAGGGAGATGCCATGGTGGATTACCTGGCGGGCAAGATCCGCGGAGGCGGCCGCGGCGCCTGGGGCGCCGTGCCGATGCCGGCGCAAACCCACGTCAGCCAGGAAGACGCCCGCCTGCTGGCCGAATGGATCCTGACGCTGGCGCCAGCCAAGAAGTAGTCGTATCGTCTCTGGAAAGTTTCAGGAAAGGAATCGTCATGGCTGAACAACCCTCCCCGGGCAATGAAGTCGCCGTTCTGGGCGGCGGCTGTTTCTGGTGCGTCGAGGCGGTCTTCACCGACCTGCGCGGCGTCAAGAGCGTGCTGCCCGGCTACAGCGGCGGACACGTCGACAACCCCAGCTACGAGCAGGTCTGCGGCAAGGACACCGGCCACATCGAAGTGGCGCGCGTCGAATTCGATCCCGCCGAGCTGTCGTACAGCGACCTGCTGCGCGTCTTCTTCGCCACCCACGACCCGACCACTCCGGGGCGCCAGGGCAACGACATCGGCCCGCAGTACGAATCGGCCATCTTCTGGCAGAACGACACCCAGCGCGAGCAGGCCGAGGCCGTCATCGCGGAGGTCGAGGCGCAGAAGGTCTACGACGCGCCCATTGTGACCAAGCTGCTGGCGCCCGCGCGCTTCTGGCAGGCCGAGGACTATCACCGCGATTATTTCGCGCTGCATCCCGAGCAGGGCTATTGCCAGTTCGTGATCGCGCCCAAGGTCGCCAAGTTCCGCAAGCAGTTCCAGGATCGCCTGAAAAAATAAGGCAGGCGAAAAAAAACCTCGCGCAAGGCGAGGTTTCAAGGCCGGCGCCAGGTACGTGGGTGCCGGCGCTGGCGGGGGAAGCGGTCAGTCGACGGCTTTCACCACGCCGCGGCGCATCTGGTCCAGCTCGATGGACTCGAACAGCGCCTTGAAATTGCCTTCGCCGAAACCGTCGTTGCCCTTGCGCTGGATGATCTCGAAGAAGATCGGGCCGATCTGGTTCTCGGTGAAGATCTGCAGCAGCAGGCCGCCGTCGGGGGCGCCGTCCAGCAGGATGCGGTTCTTCTGCAGGCGCGCCACGTCCTCGCCATGGTTGGGCAGGCGGCGATCCAGCAGCTCGTAGTAGGTTTCCGGCGTATCCAGGAACACCACGCCGTTGGCGCGCAGCGCCTCGATCGTGCCGTAGATGTCCTCGGTGGCCATGGCGATGTGCTGGATGCCTTCGCCGCGGTACAGGTCCAGGTATTCCTGGATCTGGCCTTTCTCCTCGGTGCCTTCCTCGTTGATGGGAATGCGGATGTTGCCGCACGGCGAGGTCATGGCCTTGGACTTCACGCCCGTCACCTTGCCCTCGATGTCGAAGTAGCGCACCTCGCGGAAGTTGAACAGGCGCTCGTAGAACTCCGACCACTCGGCCATGCGGCCCTTGTGCACGTTGTGCGTCAGGTGGTCCACCAGCGTCAGCCCGGCGCCGCGGTGGTTCAGGTCGGCCTGCGCGTTCTGCGGATCCACCGGCACGAAGTCGACGTCATAGATGCTGATGTCGCCGATGCCGCCATGGCCTTCCTTGCCGTTCCAGCGGTCCACCAGGTAGATCAGCGAATCGCCGATGCCCTTGATGGCGGGGATGTTCAGTTCCATCGGACCGCTGTGTGAGTCGAAACCCCACGCGCCCAGTTCCAGCGCGCGCTTGTACGCCGCGGCCGCGTCCTGCACGCGAAAGCCGATCGCACAGATCGACGGGCCGTGCAGGCGGGCGAAGCGCTGCGCGAAGGAATCGGGTTCGGCGTTGATCAGGAAATTCACGCCGCCCTGGCGGTACAGCGTCACGTCCTTGTGGCGGTGCTTGGCGATTGCCTTGAAGCCCAGCAGTTCGAACACCTTGCGCAACGCGGCGGGGTCCGGCGCGGCATATTCGATGAATTCGAACCCGGCGGTGCCCATCGGGTTGTCCCAGGGTTGGAAAGCGCTGCTCATGAGTCTGCTCCCTTGAGTCGTTATAGAGGCGACTTGTCGTTCAAGTCTAGGATGAAGATTGTAGGGAGGAAAGGCAGGCAGACAATTGCAAACATGTCGCGAAAGGGGCAAGGTTGAGCAATAATATTGCCCAGGATAAAAAATATGGGGCTGAAAATGTCTGACATGGAGCTGGATAGGACAGATATAAGGATCCTGGCCGAATTGCAACGGGATGGTCGCCTGAGCAACCAGGAGCTGGCCGATCGTGTCTCGCTGTCCCCAAGTCCCTGCCTGCGGCGGGTGCGGCGGCTGGAAGAGAAGGGCTTCATCAAGAAGTACGTGGCGCTGATCGACGCCGAGAAGGTCGGACTGGGCCTGCTGGCCTACGTCAACATCCGCCTGAACAAGCACAGCGGCTCCAGCCACGCACCCATGAGCGATTTCGCCCGCGACGTTCAGCTCTGGCCGGAAGTGGTCGAGTGCTACGCCATGTCTGGCGACATGGACTACCTGCTGCGCATCCAGGTCGCGGACCTCGCGCACTTCTCCAAGTTCGCCATGGACACCCTGATGCGCCATCCGGCGGTGGTCGACATGCGCTCGTTCTTCGCGCTGCAGCAGATCAAGGAAACGACAGAGTTGCGGCTGTAGCGGAGCGGGATGCATCCGTTCGTGTCTATCAGGCCTTCTATATCGGCCCCTCCATATAGGATGTCTATATATAGAGAGACCAGAGCGCGTGGCCGTGGGCGGATGTTCCCCGCCCACGGCGCCTCCTTATATAGGCCGCGATCAGGCGAAACCCTCGGCCAGGTCCACTGCGCCTGGGCGTAGGGGCGAAATCGGACATGGCCCTATGGAGAACCGAGACGCCTCTATATAGAGTGGAGATGTATATCCACCTCGGCGCGCTACAGGGGTGCCGTCAGCCGCGGGGTGCTTCGCGCAGGGCTCGGGCCTGGTGATACGCATTCCATGTAGAGCAGATGGCGCAGAACGGATGGCTTTCCCATGGCAAATGCGGGGTGCGTCCCCGGAAATCATCATCTTTCTGCAAAACGAGTGTCATGCCGGCGTGACAAGCCAAATTTCTGTGCTATAGTCTCGCTCCTTCGCAGTTCACGCAGTCTTGTGAGCCGCGAAGCCAGGCAAGTGCAACGGATTCGGCGCTATGGCGACGAATCTGCCGCAGGGCAGCAAGGCGGTGAGTCAGCGATGATTCTCTCGAACCGGCGGTCAGCGAATTTTGCGTAAGTCGGTGCAAATCAGGCAGAAGCCAGTTGCACGATCTGCAAAAATTGTGCTATAGTCTTGGGCTTGGCTGGTGACGGCGAATCAGGGTTTACCCGATAGGGTGGTCTGAACAACGTTGCAAGCCGACTGGGCGGTAACCAACCTCTGGAGCGATCCGGAGCTGCTGCGAAGTGAAGCGATTCACAGAACGGCGGGGTTGCAGGATAGGGTGCAAATTAGGCAAAAGCCGGTTGCATAATCTGCAAAAGTTGTGTTATAGTTTCAGGCTTGGCAGTTACCGAAAACTTAGGGTTAACCCTGATATTTCGATAGCTGCTAAAGAGAAAGCCGGGTGCAGGCCTGGTGAGACCTGAAGGGGTCGTAGGCAAGACAGCGAAGTGAAGCAAGCAACGCTGACTTGACAAACGATAAAAACTTCTTCATAATCTCGTTTCTCTGCTGCTGACACAGCGATCGACGCGAAAGCAAAATCGCCGAAGAAAGCAGAAGATGCAGTAAGTAGTTTGGTAGTACAGAATTTAGCAGTACCGCTCTTTAACAATTAAACAACCGATAAGTGTGGGCGCTTGATGCGAGTGCGCAGTGACTGGTTTTAAAACCCGTCACAAGCACAATGAAATCAAGTGCTCACTAGAAGTGAAGTACCTTAGATGTCAAGTCTAAGCACATACCTCACTTCCTTTGAGTAGCGACGTATGACTCGGTTCTTCGGAACTAAGAAATACGAAACAAATACAGAGATTAAACTGAAGAGTTTGATCCTGGCTCAGATTGAACGCTAGCGGGATGCCTTACACATGCAAGTCGAACGGCAGCACGGACTTCGGTCTGGTGGCGAGTGGCGAACGGGTGAGTAATGTATCGGAACGTGCCCAGTAGCGGGGGATAACTACGCGAAAGCGTAGCTAATACCGCATACGCCCTACGGGGGAAAGCAGGGGATCGCAAGACCTTGCACTATTGGAGCGGCCGATATCGGATTAGCTAGTTGGTGGGGTAACGGCTCACCAAGGCGACGATCCGTAGCTGGTTTGAGAGGACGACCAGCCACACTGGGACTGAGACACGGCCCAGACTCCTACGGGAGGCAGCAGTGGGGAATTTTGGACAATGGGGGAAACCCTGATCCAGCCATCCCGCGTGTGCGATGAAGGCCTTCGGGTTGTAAAGCACTTTTGGCAGGAAAGAAACGTCGCGGGTTAATACCCCGCGAAACTGACGGTACCTGCAGAATAAGCACCGGCTAACTACGTGCCAGCAGCCGCGGTAATACGTAGGGTGCAAGCGTTAATCGGAATTACTGGGCGTAAAGCGTGCGCAGGCGGTTCGGAAAGAAAGATGTGAAATCCCAGAGCTTAACTTTGGAACTGCATTTTTAACTACCGGGCTAGAGTGTGTCAGAGGGAGGTGGAATTCCGCGTGTAGCAGTGAAATGCGTAGATATGCGGAGGAACACCGATGGCGAAGGCAGCCTCCTGGGATAACACTGACGCTCATGCACGAAAGCGTGGGGAGCAAACAGGATTAGATACCCTGGTAGTCCACGCCCTAAACGATGTCAACTAGCTGTTGGGGCCTTCGGGCCTTGGTAGCGCAGCTAACGCGTGAAGTTGACCGCCTGGGGAGTACGGTCGCAAGATTAAAACTCAAAGGAATTGACGGGGACCCGCACAAGCGGTGGATGATGTGGATTAATTCGATGCAACGCGAAAAACCTTACCTACCCTTGACATGTCTGGAATGCCGAAGAGATTTGGTAGTGCTCGCAAGAGAACCGGAACACAGGTGCTGCATGGCTGTCGTCAGCTCGTGTCGTGAGATGTTGGGTTAAGTCCCGCAACGAGCGCAACCCTTGTCATTAGTTGCTACGAAAGGGCACTCTAATGAGACTGCCGGTGACAAACCGGAGGAAGGTGGGGATGACGTCAAGTCCTCATGGCCCTTATGGGTAGGGCTTCACACGTCATACAATGGTCGGGACAGAGGGTCGCCAACCCGCGAGGGGGAGCCAATCCCAGAAACCCGATCGTAGTCCGGATCGCAGTCTGCAACTCGACTGCGTGAAGTCGGAATCGCTAGTAATCGCGGATCAGCATGTCGCGGTGAATACGTTCCCGGGTCTTGTACACACCGCCCGTCACACCATGGGAGTGGGTTTTACCAGAAGTAGTTAGCCTAACCGCAAGGGGGGCGATTACCACGGTAGGATTCATGACTGGGGTGAAGTCGTAACAAGGTAGCCGTATCGGAAGGTGCGGCTGGATCACCTCCTTTCAGAGCTTAGTGCTCGTGTTAAGCGTCCACTCTTATCGGTTGTTTGATATAGCTGGGATCGGTTGTGGGCTTGGGTAGAGGGACTCCTCCCTGTGTCCATGACTTCTGACTACTGATCCGAGAAGGTTTTGGGTCTGTAGCTCAGTCGGTTAGAGCACCGTCTTGATAAGGCGGGGGTCGTTGGTTCGAATCCAACCAGACCCACCAAGTATTCGCAGGTAGAGATGCCGTGGATATGGGGGTGTAGCTCAGCTGGGAGAGCGCCTGCTTTGCAAGCAGGATGTCATCGGTTCGATCCCGTTCACCTCCACCAAGACCTGCGCCTGGTGGGATGTAGAGGCTAACTCATAGCGTCGTGAGGAATAATATCTTCACGGTCTTATGAGTTGGGTTTTACTCAACAGCTATATTCGTTCTTTAACAATCTGGAAGAAGCACAACGAAATGTGCTCATCAAGTAATCAGCTTGCTGATGAAGATGGGTACGGGTTGTGATTGCATTAATTTTGTTCCAAGTTCTCAAGACTGGGGTGAATAACCTCAGACTGCTTTGAAACTTATGAACGGCACAAACGCTAATACTCAGGTCCTATAGCCTACAGCGTTATAGGATCAAGCGACTAAGTGCATATGGTGGATGCCTTGGCGATCACAGGCGATGAAGGACGTAGTAGCCTGCGAAAAGCTGCGGGGAGCTGGCAAACAAGCTTTGATCCGCAGATATCCGAATGGGGAAACCCACTCCGCAAGGAGTATCCCTGACTGAATACATAGGTCAGTGGAAGCGAACCGGGTGAACTGAAACATCTCAGTAGCTCGAGGAAAAGAAATCAACCGAGATTCCGAAAGTAGTGGCGAGCGAAATCGGAAGAGCCTTCACGTTTTAGCATGCAAGATAGTCGAACGGAATGGAAAGTCCGGCCGTAGCAGGTGATAGCCCTGTAGACGAAATTTTGTGTGTGGAACTAAGCGTGAGAAAAGTAGGGCGGGACACGTGAAATCCTGTTTGAAGATGGGGGGACCATCCTCCAAGGCTAAATACTCGTGATCGACCGATAGTGAACCAGTACCGTGAGGGAAAGGCGAAAAGAACCCCGGAAGGGGAGTGAAATAGATCCTGAAACCGTATGCATACAAACAGTAGGAGCCTCCTTGTGGGGTGACTGCGTACCTTTTGTATAATGGGTCAGCGACTTACATTCAGTGGCAAGGTTAACCGAATAGGGAAGCCGTAGCGAAAGCGAGTCCGAATAGGGCGATTCAGTCGCTGGGTGTAGACCCGAAACCAGATGATCTATCCATGGCCAGGTTGAAGGCACGGTAACACGTGCTGGAGGACCGAACCCACTAATGTTGAAAAATTAGGGGATGAGCTGTGGATAGGGGTGAAAGGCTAAACAAATCTGGAAATAGCTGGTTCTCTCCGAAAACTATTTAGGTAGTGCCTCAAGTATTACTGCGGGGGGTAGAGCACTGTTATAGCTAGGGGGTCATGGCGACTTACCAAACTATGGCAAACTCCGAATACCCGCAAGTACAGCTTGGGAGACAGAGCACCGGGTGCTAACGTCCGGACTCAAGAGGGAAACAACCCAGACCGCCAGCTAAGGTCCCAAATTATCGCTAAGTGGGAAACGAAGTGGGAAGGCATAGACAGTCAGGAGGTTGGCTTAGAAGCAGCCATCCTTTAAAGAAAGCGTAATAGCTCACTGATCGAGTCGTCCTGCGCGGAAGATGTAACGGGGCTAAGCGATAAACCGAAGCTGCGGGTGTGTACTTTGTACACGCGGTAGGAGAGCGTTCTGTAAGCCTGCGAAGGTGGCTTGTAAAGGCTGCTGGAGGTATCAGAAGTGCGAATGCTGACATGAGTAGCGATAAAGGGGGTGAAAAGCCCCCTCGCCGTAAGTCCAAGGTTTCCTGCGCAACGTTCATCGGCGCAGGGTGAGTCGGCCCCTAAGGCGAGGCAGAGATGCGTAGCTGATGGGAAGCTGGTTAATATTCCAGCACCGTCGTACAGTGCGATGGGGGGACGGATCGCGGAAGATCATCAGGGTGTTGGATGTCCCTGTTGACATATCGAAGATGGCGCTTAGGCAAATCCGGGCGCGTAAATCAAGGGTATGGCACGAGCGAGCATTGCTTGCGAAGTGATTGGAAGTGGTTCCAAGAAAAGCCTCTAAGCTTCAGCTGTACGAGACCGTACCGCAAACCGACACAGGTGGACGGGATGAATATTCCAAGGCGCTTGAGAGAACTCAGGAGAAGGAACTCGGCAAATTAATACCGTAACTTCGGGAGAAGGTATACCCCGGTAGTGTGAAGCGCCTGCGCGCTTAGCATGATGGGGTCGCAGAGAATCGGTGGCTGCGACTGTTTATTAAAAACACAGCACTCTGCAAAGACGAAAGTCGACGTATAGGGTGTGACGCCTGCCCGGTGCCGGAAGGTTAAGTGATGGGGTGCAAGCTCTTGATCGAAGCCCCGGTAAACGGCGGCCGTAACTATAACGGTCCTAAGGTAGCGAAATTCCTTGTCGGGTAAGTTCCGACCTGCACGAATGGCGTAACGATGGCCACACTGTCTCCTCCTGAGACTCAGCGAAGTTGAAGTGTTTGTGATGATGCAATCTACCCGCGGCTAGACGGAAAGACCCCATGAACCTTTACTGTAGCTTTGCATTGGACTGTGAACCGGCCTGTGTAGGATAGGTGGGAGGCTTTGAAGCGTGGTCGCTAGATCACGTGGAGCCATCCTTGAAATACCACCCTGGTTTGTTTGCGGTTCTAACCTTGGTCCGTTATCCGGATCGGGGACAGTGCATGGTGGGCAGTTTGACTGGGGCGGTCTCCTCCCAAAGTGTAACGGAGGAGTTCGAAGGTACGCTAGGTACGGTCGGAAATCGTGCTGATAGTGCAATGGCATAAGCGTGCTTGACTGTGAGACTGACAAGTCGAACAGGTGCGAAAGCAGGACATAGTGATCCGGTGGTTCTGAATGGAAGGGCCATCGCTCAACGGATAAAAGGTACTCTGGGGATAACAGGCTGATACCGCCCAAGAGTTCATATCGACGGCGGTGTTTGGCACCTCGATGTCGGCTCATCTCATCCTGGGGCTGTAGCCGGTCCCAAGGGTATGGCTGTTCGCCATTTAAAGAGGTACGTGAGCTGGGTTTAAAACGTCGTGAGACAGTTTGGTCCCTATCTGCCGTGGGCGTTGGATACTTGACGGAGCCTGCTCCTAGTACGAGAGGACCGGAGTGGACGTACCTCTGGTGTACCGGTTGTCATGCCAATGGCATTGCCGGGTAGCTAAGTACGGAAGAGATAACCGCTGAAGGCATCTAAGCGGGAAACTCGTCTGAAGATTAGGTATCCCGGGGACTTGATCCCCCTAAAGAGTCGTTCGAGACCAGGACGTTGATAGGTCGGGTGTGGAAGCGCAGTAATGCGTTAAGCTAACCGATACTAATTGCTCGTGAGGCTTGATCCTATAACACTGATGGTTATGACCTGGTGGTATAGCGTTCCAAGTGTCGTTCAATACAAAATCTGGCTGCCCCGTCAGCAGCCAGCCAACACCAATTACACCCACTGTGCGTTGATCATCGAGTCACACTCTGATCGCCACACGTTGCGCTTCTTCCAAGATTGGAGCGGTTGTCCTCAAAGACAATCTCTCAACCCGTTACGCCTGACGACCATAGCAAGGTGGTACCACTCCTTCCCATCCCGAACAGGACAGTGAAACGCCTTTGCGCCGATGATAGTGGACGGACGTCTGTGAAAGTAGGTCATCGTCAGGCTTTTATTGCTCAAAACCCCGCAGGCTAACGCCTGTGGGGTTTTGTCTTTTGGGGCGCGCCATACCATGAAAAGAAACCCCGAAAAGAAACCCCCGTGCGGCTTGCGCCGCACGGGGGTTTTTGTTTTCCACATAGCGCCCGCGACGGAATTCCAGGGCGATCCTGTCATTGATCGTTGTGGTTTCGACTCCTGAAAATCGCTTGCGATAAGCCCCCGCAGCGAGCCTGCAACCCGCGCCAGCATTGAATGTGCCCAAATAACAACGCTCGTGGGATGGCTGGCTTTGTGCGGTAAGATTGACCGAGTCAATTGTTGGAGCGTAATCGTGAGTGATACCCAGACCCCCGCGCCCGGTACGGCATTAGACCTGCGCACGCTGACCCATGTCGCCTATGGTTTGTTCGCCCTGGGCTTTCTGACCAGTGGTTTCCTGGGCATCGCCACCCTGGCGGCTGTCGTGCTGATGTACCTGAAGCGCTCGGACGTCGCCGGCACCGTTTATGCCACCCATTTCGACTGGCTGTTGCGCACCTTCTGGTGGGCGTTGCTCTGGCTGGCCATCAGCAGCCTGGCGCTGATCATCTACATTGGCTGGATCGGTGTAGTCGCGACGGTAGTGTGGGGCTTGTATCGCCTGATCAAGGGCTGGCTGGCCCTGCTGGAAGGCGCTGCGCCGACCTCCTACGCCTGATTCCGGGCGCTCGCACTAAAAAGCCGGCTGACGCCGGCTTTTTTTCGTTCGGGACCACGCCGTGGCGTTGACGCGCGGGCGGCAAAACTATCTGGATGGGCGATCGCTCGCCATTGACTGTCTCGCGGCCATCACAGGGTAAGGCGCGAACGCCACGAGGGGCCTTTTGGAGGTAGTGGCGAGCGTCATGTTGCTGCACGATGAACCGCGGCGCGACTTGGCGGCGTTGGTGCGTATGGCGCAGGTGTTGCTGGACCTGGCGCAAGGGCCGCAGTTCAGCAATGCCGCGCTTGATGTTGCGGCCGATGACCGGAGCGCTGGCGAGTTGCTTCGCTTGTTCGATCGGGCGCGGCCCCACGACATATATCTACTCGCAGGTATCTTCGCGTATGGCCGCACAGCGATCGACGGCCTTGACGTTTCGCGCCTGCTTGCTCGATGAAGCGCAGATCGTCGCGTGCCGAGCATGGCGAGCCATGAGAGATCGCGGACCTTTGCTGAGCAGCATTGCGTTCAGAACGCCGACCCGTACGCGCGGCTGCCACGACAGCGTGAGGGTGCTCATGCATCTCGATCGAGACCGCAATGATGTTGCCCACGCGATTCGACGCGACAGCGTTCGCATGCAAGATGGATGAGGTGGGGAGCAAGGCCGTGCCCATCGCGGGTATGGGACTGGCTGGACAAGGCGCAAAGCCTGTGGCGGCGGGGATCTTCGGAAGTCGGGTCCGCCCGGCGTTCTAGCCAGGGCGTCGCGACAGTATCGAGGCAGGGACGTACAGGGTACGCCCTTTGCCTGCTTACTTCAGATGTGCGTTGACCAGTTTGGTCAGTTCGAACATCGTGACCTGATCCTTGCCAAAGATCGGGCGCAGCTTGGCATCGGCGTTGATGTTGCGCTTGTTGCTCGCATCTTGCAGGTTGTGCTTCTTGATGTATTCCCAGATCTTCTTGGTGACCTCGGTGCGCGGCACGGCTTCCGAACCGATCACAGCGGCCAGTTCGGCGCTGGGAGTCAGGGGCTTCATGAATGCAGCGTTCGGCTTGCGCGCGGTCGCGGGTTTGGAGGTTGTGGCCATAATGCGGCGCTCCTTCTCTGGCTGTTGGAAAAATTGTCCTGCGGCCGGAGCATAACGTGTCTCTCCCGTAAAGACAAAGGCATTTATCCTCTGTAGCAACTAAAATATCCCCACTGTCCCCCCTCTCACGTCATTCTGTAACCTCCTATGTACGCACGTTCTCCTTTGGAATCAATTCGCCTGTTCCATGACGAATTGACGGCGCTGCGGCGCGACTTGCATGCCCATCCCGAGCTTGGCTTCGAAGAGGTCCGGACGTCCGGGATCGTCGCAGGTGCGCTTGAGGCGCTTGGAATCGAGGTGCATCGCGGAATTGGCAAGACCGGCGTGGTGGGCGTCATCCGCGGCAAACGCTGCGACAGCGGCCGCATGATCGGCCTGCGCGCCGACATGGATGCGCTGCCGATGACGGAGGACAACGAATTCGGGCACAAGTCGACCAAGCCGGGCCTGATGCACGGTTGCGGCCACGACGGCCATACTGCTGTGTTGATCGGGGCGGCGAAGTATCTGGCGCAGACGCGCAATTTCGATGGCACGGCCGTGCTCATCTTCCAGCCGGCCGAGGAAGGACGCGGTGGCGCCAAGGCCATGATGGAGGACGGGTTATTCGATACCTTTCCGTGCGATGCCATCTATGCCTTGCACAACTGGCCGGGCTTGAGGCCCGGCACCATCGGCATCAATCCGGGGCCGATGATGGCCGCGGCAGACCGCTTCGAGATCCTGATCACAGGCCGTGGCGGCCACGGCGCGCATCCTTATCAGACGATTGACCCGGTCACGATCGCCGGCCAGGTCATCACGGCATTGCAGACCATCGTGTCGCGCAACGTCAATCCGCTGGATTCCGCGGTGGTGTCGATCGGGTCCCTGCAGGCGGGCCACCCTGGCGCGATGAGCGTGATCCCGCGCGAGGCGCGGCTGGTGGGCACGGTGCGCACATTCCGCAAGTCGGTGCAGGAGATGGTCGAGACGCGCATGCGCGAGCTGGTGACGGCGATCGCCGGCGCCTTCGGCGGCACGGCCGAACTGACTTACGAACGCATCTATCCCGCGACCCTGAACACGCCACAGCATGCCAACCTGGTCGCCGACATCGCCACCGAGATGATCGGCAAGGAAAACGTGGTGCGCGATCTGGTGCCGTCGATGGGGTCGGAGGATTTCTCCTTCATGCTGCAGAGCAAGCCCGGCGCCTACTTCCGCCTGGGGCAGGGCGGCGCCGAATCCGGCTGCGTGCTGCACAACTCGCATTTCGATTTCAACGATGCCGTCATTCCCCTGGGCAGCGCGATGTTCTGCGCGCTGGCCGAACGGGGCATGCCCCTGGCAGATTAAGAAGCCTCTACATGTCCACGCAAAACACCAATCAACTGATCATCACCCGCCCCGACGACTGGCACCTGCATCTGCGCGACGGCGCGGCCTTGGAAGCGGTCGTTGCGGATACGGCGCGGCAGTTCGCCCGCGCCATCATCATGCCCAACCTGAAGCCGCCGGTGACCACCACCGAGCAGGCGCTGGCCTATCGCGGCCGCATCCTGGCGGCGTTGACCAAGGCGGGCGGCGATGCGGGCGCCTTCACGCCGCTGATGACGCTGTACCTGACCGACAATACCTCGGCCGAGGAGATCTTCCGCGCGCACGAGTCGGGCCAGGTCTACGCGGTCAAGCTGTATCCCGCGGGCGCGACCACCAATTCCGACGCCGGCGTGACCGACTTGCTGGGCAAGTGCGCCAAGGCGCTGGAAGCGCTGGAAAAGTGCGGCATGCCGCTGTTGGTGCATGGCGAAGTGACGGATCCGTCGATCGACGTGTTCGACCGCGAGGCGATCTTCGTGGAGCGCGTGATGAAGCCGCTGCGCCGCGCGTTTCCGGCCTTGAAGGTGGTGTTCGAGCACATCACCACCAAGGAAGGCGCCGAATACGTGCGCGATGCCGAAGGGCCTATCGCGGCCACGATCACGCCGCAGCACATGCTGTACAACCGCAATGCGATTTTCCAGGGTGGTGTGCGGCCGCATTGGTACTGCCTGCCGATCCTCAAGCGCGAGACGCACCGGTTGGCACTGGTGGAAGCGGCGACCAGCGGCAGCCCGCGTTTCTTCCTGGGCACCGACAGTGCGCCGCACGCGCGCGGCCTGAAAGAGCACGCTTGCGGCTGTGCCGGTTGCTACACCGCGCTGCATGCGATGGAGCTGTACGCGACGGCGTTCGATGCGGTTGGCAAGCTGGACAAGCTGGAAGGGTTCGCCAGCTTCCACGGCCCTGATTTCTATGGCCTGCCGCGCAATACTGGCAAGCTGACCCTGGTGCGCGAAAACTTCCAGATCCCGGACGAGGTGCCGTTCGGCAACACCGCGCTGGTGCCGCTGGCCGCCGGCGAGACGCTGGCCTGGCGCGCGTCGGTCTGAGCGCGGCAACTGCCCTCTATATATAGAGGGCAGGAGTCGCCGTGGCGGCGGCGCTGACGGGACGGGATCAGAGCGCGCTTTCGCGGCGCGCCTCGAGCAATTCCCAGCGCGCGAACTTTTCCTCGAGTTCGCTTTCCAGCTTGGACAGCTCGCTGTTGATGCGTTCGACTTCGGCGGGCGCATCGCGGTAAAGGCTGCCGTCGGCGAGCTTGCCGGCCAGTTCGGCTTGCTGCGCTTCGAGCGCGGCGATGGCTTCGGGCAGGCCTTCGAGTTCGCGCAGCTCCCACGAATTCATCTTGGCGGCGCGGGCCGGCTTGGGCTTGGCGGCCTTGGCGCGGGCCGCGGCTTCGTCGGCCGCGCGCGCCGCCTTGGCTGCGTCTTCCTGCGCCGCGGCGACCGGCGCCGGCGCGGGGCGCTGGGCTACCCATTCGTCATAGCCACCGACGTAGTCGCGCCAGTGGCCGTTGCCTTCGTAGGCGATGGTCTGCGTGACGACGTTGTTCAGGAAGGCCCGGTCGTGGCTGACCAGCAGCACGGTGCCCGAGTATTCCTGCAGCAGTTCTTCAAGCAGTTCCAGCGTTTCGATATCGAGGTCGTTGGTCGGTTCGTCCAGCACCAGCACGTTGGCCGGACGCGCGAACAGGCGCGCCAGCAGCAGACGGGCGCGTTCGCCGCCCGACAGGCTGCGCACCGGCGAACCGGCGCGGGCGGGCGAGAAGAGGAAGTCGCCGAGATAGCTCATGACGTGCTTGCGGGTGCCGCCGATCTCGACCCACTCGCTGCCCGGACTGATGATGTCGACCAGCGTCGCGTTCTCGTCGAGCTGGGCGCGCATCTGGTCGAAGTAGGCCACCGACACGTTGGTCCCCAGGCGGGTCGTGCCGCTGTCCGGCTGCATCTCGCCCAGGATCAGCTTTAGCAGCGTGGTCTTGCCGGCGCCATTGGGGCCGATGATGCCGATGCGGTCGCCGCGCAGGATGGTGGTGGAGTAGTCGTCCACCACGATCTTGTCGCCGAAGCGTTTGCCGACATGGTCGAGTTCGGCCACGAGCTTGCCCGAGCGCTGGCCCTCGGCCAGCGCCAGCGACACGTCGCCGACCCGTTCGCGACGCTCGGCGCGTTCGACGCGCAGGCGTTCCAGGCGGCGCACGCGGCCTTCATTGCGGGTACGGCGTGCCTCCACACCCTTGCGGATCCAGACTTCCTCCTGGGCCAGCAGCTTGTCGAAGCGGGCCTGTTCGAGGCGTTCGGACTCCAGCCACTGGGCCTTGCGCTCCTGCCATTGCGAGAAGTTGCCGGGGAAGCTGAGCAGCCGGCCGCGGTCCAACTCGACGATGCGGGTGGCCACGGAATCCAGGAAGCGGCGGTCGTGGGTGATGATGACGGCGGCGCCCTTCCAGGTGCGCAGCATTTCTTCGAGCCAGGCGATGCCGTCGAAGTCGAGGTGGTTGGTGGGTTCGTCCAGCAGCAGCAGATCGGGTTCTTCGACCAGCGCGCGGGCCAGCGCGACGCGCTTGCGGGTGCCGCCCGACAGGCCGGCGATCTGGACGTCCGCAGGCAGGCCGAGCTTTTCCAGCACGGCGCGCACGCGCGAGGGGCGCTGCCAGTCTTCATGGTCGCCGTCGACATTGCAGACCACGTCGAACACGGTGGCGTTCTCATCCAGTTCCGGTTCCTGTTCGACCGTGGCCACGCGCAGGCCCGAGCTGCGGGCGATGTCGCCATCGTCCGGCATGGTGCGGCCGTCCAGCAGCCGCAGCAGCGAGGACTTGCCGGCGCCGTTGCGGCCGATGAGGCCGATGCGCTCGCCGGCCTGAATGGCGAAGTCGGCGTGGTCCAGCAGCGGGTGGTGGCCATAGGCCAGCTGGATGTCGGTCAGGGTGATGAGCGTTGCGAGGGCCATGTGGGTCGGGTCGTTCTTGCGGCGGATAAGCGGATCAGACCGGTATTGTCGCAGGAACCCGCGCCGCTGTTCGGGGACGGAGCGGCGACCTGTACTAGAATACGCACCGCAAGGCGGGTCGGGCGATCGCGGTGGATGCGAGTCCATCGAGGAAGGTCCGGACTCCACAGGGCAGGGTAGCGGCTAACGGCCGTCCGGTCGCGTCTTCGGACGCGGTCGAGGAACAGGGCCACAGAGACGAGTCTGCGGGGCGGGCGCGCCAGTCGCGCACCGATACGGCCATCTCCGTATCGCGCCGGTCGGCAACGGCCGGCGGCATCGCAGGGTGAAACGCGGCAACCTCTATCCGGAGCAACATCAAATAGGCATGCGTGCGGCTTTCGGGTCGCGAAGGGCGGCTCCGTCCGAGCATGCGGGTAGATGGCTACAGCGGCTCAGCAATGATCCGCGCAGAGGAATGATCGTCCGCCAGGGAAACCTGGTGTACAGAATCCGGCCTATAGACCCGTCTTGCATTGGATTTCCGATCGACGCATGGCGCCGCGGCGCTTTTTTCTCGCCGCGATATCCGCCACCTGGCGCGCAACGCCCGCCAGTCTTCGGCAAGCGGGCCGGGTAAAACAATGCAAAGGCATTGTTAGCCGCCACTTCTTAAGAAGCACTTTTAGATAGTGACGCAACCTCCTGATTTATTGGGAGGTTTTTCTTTTTGCGTATTTACAAGTTGCTCTAAGTCCTTGTTGTGATTGAAAAAATTGCAACCGCGCGCTTGACCGCCCCATTGCCATACCGTAGAGTGGGAAATAGTAGGAAATTGTGCAATTAAGTGGGGTAAAAGTGGTGTTTCAGGGAAGCAGCGCGCTCACGCTGGATGCCAAGGGACGGATCTCGATTCCGACCCGGCATCGTGACGCGCTGATGGCGCAGGCCGAAGGCCGCCTGACCCTGACCCGCCACCCAGACGGCTGCCTGCTGGTGTACCCGCGGCCCGAGTGGGAAAAGAAGCGCGAGCAGATTGCCGCCTTTCCCATGACGGCGCGCGCGTTGCAGCGGCTGTTGCTGGGCAACGCTCAGGACGTGGAACTGGACGGCTCCGGCCGCGTCCTGATCGCGCCTGAACTGCGCAACGCTTCCGGTATGACGCGCGATGTGATGCTGCTCGGTCTGGGCGCCCACTTCGAGCTGTGGGATGCCGCTACCCTGGCCAGCCGCGAGGCTGAGGACCTGGCCAAGGGTATGCCGGATGTGTTGAATCAGTTTTCGTTCTGAAAGAGTTATGGAATTCGAACATCGGCCCGTCCTGCTGGAGCCGACGGTGGACGCGCTGTTGCTGGCCGATTTCGGCGGCAAGGGCGCGGCACGGTCGCACGTCCAGGACGAGCCGGCCGCGGCTACGCGAGCGGAACGGGGTGTCTTCGTGGACGGCACCTTTGGGCGCGGTGGCCACAGCCGCGAGCTGCTCGGCCGTCTCGGGCCGGCGGCCCGCCTGGTGGTGTTCGACAAGGATCCCGAGGCGATCGCGGTCGCCAATGCGTTGGCGGCGGCGGACTCCCGGGTGACGGTGGTGCATGGCGGCTTTGCCACCATGGCCGAAGAATTGCGGCAGCTCGGCATCGACAAGGTCGATGGCGTGATGCTGGATCTGGGGGTGTCGTCGCCTCAGATCGACGATGCCGAGCGCGGTTTCTCGTTCATGCGGGACGGCCCGCTCGACATGCGGATGGACACCACTCGTGGACCCACGGTGGCGGATTGGCTGGCGCAAGCCAGTGTGGATGAGATGCGGGAGGTCATAGCGGATTATGGCGAAGAACGGTTTGCTTTTCAGGTTGCAAAGGCGATTGCTGCTCGCCGCGCAACAAGGCCGCTGCGCACCACGCTCGAGCTTGCCGAGTGCGTCGCCAGCGCCGTCCGCACGCGCGAAAAGGGGCAGCATCCGGCCACACGCACCTTTCAAGCTCTACGGATTTACATCAATCGGGAACTCGAAGAGCTCGCGCGCACCCTCGCGTCAGCTCTAGACCTGCTTGCCCCGGGGGGGAGGTTGGCGGTGATCAGCTTTCATTCGCTTGAAGACCGTATGGTCAAGCAGTGCATCGCGGCGGCGGCTCGTCCGGCTGCCGCGCATGCGCGCCTGCCCCTGCGCGAAAGCGAAATGCCCCAGCCGGTGTTGCGTTCGCTGGGACGCGTGCTGGCCGAAGACGATGAGGTCTCGGCCAACGCCCGCGCCCGTTCGGCCGTGCTGCGCGTGGCCGAACGCACCGCCACGCCCTTGCCCGCCGAGGGCGGCATGGCGTTCGTGAAAATCGGGTCGCTGCCGGGCAGCGATCTGGCTCCGCCGCCTCGCCGCGGCGGCAAGGGAGGGCGCCGCTGATGGGTCGCGTCAACCTGATCGTTGCGGCTTTGCTGATGCTGTCGGCCATTTCCCTGGTCACCAGCCGGTATCAGTCGCGCCAGCTCTTCGTCGAGCTGGGCCGCGATCAGGCGCAGGAGCGCGATCTGGAAACCAACTGGCGGCGTCTGCAGTTGGAGCGCGCCGAGCTGGCGCGCAACGCCCGGGTTGACGTGATTGCGCGCGACAGCCTGAAGATGATTCCCATCGTGCCTGACCGCACGCTCTATCTGAATCAGGCGCCGGTGCCGGCCAGCGGAGGTGCCCAATGAAGCGCGTTCCGTTCTTCGACAATCCGGTGCTGCGCGGGCAACTGCCGACCTGGCGCGCGCGTCTTGTGCTGATCCTGCTGTTTGGCGGTTTCACCGTGCTGGCCGGCCGCGCGTTGTTCCTGCAAGGGTTGTCCACCGAATTCCTGCAGCAGCAAGGCGAGCGTCGCTATGAGCGCACCCTGACGCTGTCCGCCACCCGCGGCAAGATCATGGACCGCAACGGCGCGGTGCTGGCCTCCAGCGTGCCGGCGCGCGCCATCTGGGCCATTCCCGAGGATCTGAAGCAGGCGACCCCGAGCCAGCTGGACTCGCTGGCCAAATTGCTGGAAACGCCGATCGCCGACTTGCGCCGCCGGGTCGAGGAAGACAAGAACTTCGTCTACCTGAAGCGCCAGGTCTCGATGGACGTGGCCGACAAGATCAAGCAGCTCGGCCTGCCGGGCGTGCACCAGCAGCCCGAGACCCGCCGCTACTACCCGGACGGCGACGTGATGGCCCACGTGGTGGGTTTCAACAGCGTCGAGGACCAGGGCCAGGAAGGCGTCGAACTGACCTTCAACCAGCAATTGTCGGGACGCCCGGGCAGCCGCCGCGTCATCAAGGACCGGCTGGGCCGCGTCATCGAGGACGTGCAGGCCGTGACGCTGCCGGTGGACGGCCGCGACCTGCGGCTGTCGATCGACACCCGCCTGCAGTACCTGGTGTTCAAGGAACTGAAGGACGCCATGGACAAGCACCAGGCCAAGGGCGCCACCGCCGTGGTGGTGGACGTCCATACCGGCGAGATCCTGGCGCTGGCCAACGTGCCGACGTTCGACCCGAACAAGCGCGAGACCTTCCACGGCGCCAACCTGCGCAACCAGGCCATCACCGATACGTTCGAGCCCGGCTCGATCATGAAGCCGTTCACCGCCGCGCTGGCGCTGGACCTGGGCCGCATCACCACCTCGACCCTGTTCGAGACCGGCAACGGCCGCTTTACGTATCAAGGCAGCACGATCAGCGACGTCAGCCGCAACGGCACGCTGGACGTGGCCGGCGTGCTGCGCAAGTCCAGCAACATCGGCATGACGATGATCTCCGAGAAGCTGGAATCGCGCGAGATGTGGGACCGCTTCACCGAACTGGGCCTGGGCCAGGCCCCTCAAGTGGGATTCCCCGGCGCGGCCCCCGGCCGCCTGCGTCCGTGGGACCGCTGGCGCCTGATCGAGAAGGCCACCATGGCCTATGGCTATGGCCTGTCGGTGTCGCTGCTGCAAGTGGCGCGCGCCTACACCGTCTTCGCCCGCAATGGCGACATGGTGTCGCTGACCCTGGTCAAGCGCGACAGCGATCCGACCAGCGTCAAGATCTATACGCCCAAGACCACCGCGCTGGTGCGCGGGATGCTGGAGGCCGCCACCGGGCCGGACGGCACCAAAGCCGCCCAGGTCCAGGGTTACCGTGTGGCCGGCAAGAGCGGCACCGCGCGCAAGATTGTCGACGGCAAGTACAGCACGCAGCGGTATCGCAGTTCGTATGTGGGCTTTGCGCCGGTGTCCGATCCCAAGATCGTGGTGGCCGTCTCGATCGACGAGCCCACGGTCGGTGGTTATTACGGCGGCGCGATCGCCGCGCCCGTGTTCTCCCACATTGTCGGCGGGAGTCTGCGGCTGATGGGGGTGCGGCCGGACGCGCCCTTCGAATCGACAATTGTTGCTGGTATCAAGGAGCCAGGCAGATGAGCGCCAAAGGCTTCCTCTCATCCCCCGCCGCCACGGTCGAACAAGCCGTGGCGTGGTTGCATTCGCGCGTGTCGTTGACCGCGCACCTGAAGCTGGACTCCCGCGAGATCGAGCCGGGCGACGTGTTCGTCGCCTGCCCGGGCCTGTCCAGCGACGGCCGTCTATATATAGAGAAGGCGTTGGCGCTGGGCGCCAGCGCGGTGCTGTTCGAGGCCCCCGCGACCGAGGCCATTGAGGCCGCGGCCGCCGCCGGCGATACGCCGATGCTGCCGGTGACCGGCTTGCGCGCCCTGCTGGGCGAGCTGGGCGACACCTGGTACGGCCGGCCGTCGTCGACCCTGGCCGTGGTGGCCGTGACCGGCACCAATGGCAAGACTTCGTCGGTGCAATGGATCGCCCACGCGCTGGGCCGCAACGACAAGCCCTGCGGCACCATTGGCACCTTGGGCGCCGTGCTGCCCGACGGGCAGACGCTGGGCGGCCATCTCACGACCCCGGACGTGCTGACCGTGCACCGCCTGCTGGCCGCCATGCGCGACGCCGGCGCCAAGGCGGTGGCGATGGAAGCGTCTTCGATCGGCATCGAGCAGGGCCGCATGGATGGCGTGCGGGTGGCGCTGGCCGCCTACACCAACCTGACGCGCGATCACCTCGACTATCACGGCACGATGGAACGTTACGAGGCGGCCAAGGCCAGCCTGTTCCGCTGGCCGGGCCTGAGCGCGGCGGTGGTGAACGCCGACGATGAAGCCGGGCGCCGCCTGATCGCCTCGCTGCCGGCGGACCTGTCGGTGATGGGCTACAGCCTGAGCGCGGACCCGGCGATTCCCGCCGCGATGCGCGCGCGCGACCTGCAGGCCACCGCGCAAGGCCAGATCTTCACGCTGGTGTCGCCGCATGGCGAGGCCCAGATCGTGACGCGCCTGCTGGGGGCGCACAATGTTTCCAACCTGCTGCTGGTGGCGGGCGTGCTGTACAAGCTGGGCCTGCCGTTCGCGCAGATCGCGCGCGAACTGGCCGCGACCGATCCGGTCGATGGCCGCCTGCAGACCGTGGAACCGGTTGCCGCCAGCACGCAGGCCCACTCGGGTCGTGGCGCGCTGGTGGTGGTGGATTACTCCCACACCCCAGATTCGCTGGCGCGCGCGTTGATGGCATTGCGCCCGGTGGCGCAGGCGCGCGCCGGCCGCCTGGTGTGCGTGTTCGGTTGCGGCGGCGACCGCGACGCCGGCAAGCGCCCCGAGATGGGCCGCATCGCCGCCGAACTCGCGGATCACGTGGTGGTGTCCAGCGACAACCCGCGCAGCGAGTCGCCCGAAGCGATCGTGGCGCAGATCCTGGCCGGCATTCCGGCGTCGGCGGCGGTCGAGGTGCAGGTCGACCGCGCCCGCGCCATCATGCAGGCCATCTGGGCCAGCGCGCCCGAGGACGTGGTGCTGCTGGCTGGCAAGGGTCACGAAACCTATCAGGAGATCGCCGGCGAGAAGCTGCCGTTCGACGATCGCGAATGGGCGCGGCTGGCGCTGCTGCTGCCGCTGGTCAAGGGCGTTTCCACGGATACGCGGCGCATCGGCGTTGGCGAGCTGTTCGTGGCGCTGGTGGGCGAGAACTTCGACGCGCACAACTACCTGGACCAGGCCGCCGAACGCGGCGCCTGCGCCGCGGTGGTGGCGCACGCCGTGCCGGAATCGAACCTGCCGCAACTGGTGCTGGGCGATACCCGCGTGGCGCTGACGCGCATCGGCGCGGCCTGGCGCGCCCGCTTCACGCTGCCGGTGGTGGCTGTGACGGGCAGCAACGGCAAAACCACCACCAAAGAAATGATCTCGGCCATGCTGGCGGTCTGGCGCGGCGAGACAGGTCGGCTGGCCACGGCCGGCAACCTGAACAACGACATCGGCGTGCCGCTGACGCTGCTGCGCCTGCGTCCGGAGCATCGCGCGGCCGTGTTCGAACTCGGCATGAATCATCCGGGCGAAATCGCCCAACTGGCTGCCATCGCGGCGCCCAGCGTGGCGTTGGTGACCAATGCCCAGCGCGAGCACCAGGAATTCATGCACTCCGTGGAAGCGGTCGCGCTGGAAAACGGCGCCGCCATCTCGGCGCTGCCGGCGGACGGCGTGGCCGTCTATCCGGGCGACGAGGCTTACTCGGCCATCTGGGACAAGCTGGCCGCTCCACGCCGGGTCTTGCGTTTTGGCCTGCAGCCCGGTCTGGACGTCTATGCCGAGCAGATCCTGGCGGACGTCGATTCGACGCGCTGCCGCGTGGTGACCCCGATGGGCAGCGCCGACTTGACGCTGCCGGTGCCCGGCGTGCACAACCTGCGCAATGCGCTGGCGGCAATCGCCAGCGCCATCGCCGCCGGCGCGCCGTTGGATGCCGCCGTGCGCGCGCTGGCCGGCTTCAGCCCGGTCGCGGGCCGGATGCAGCACAAGAAATTGAGTGACGGAACGTTGCTCATCGATGACACCTACAATGCCAACCCCGACTCGGTTCGCGCGGCCATCGATGTGCTGGCCCGCATGGCCGGCACGCGTGTCCTGGTTCTGGGCGACATGGGCGAAGTCGGGGACAACGGCCCCGCCATGCATGAAGAGGTGGGCAATTACGCGCGCGAGCTTGGCCTCGACGCGCTCATCACGCTAGGCGATGCCAGCCGGGCGGCCGCGGCCGCCTACGGCACGGGCGCGCACGCCTGCGCATCGGTAGACGAAGTCGTTGCCGCATTGCGCGGCCTGCGCGCGTCCTGCGTATTGATAAAGGGATCGCGCTTTATGCGCATGGAGCGGGTAGTGACGGCTTTTATTTCGAATGACGGGCAAGCGTCCAAGGGGCAGGGGGACAACCATGCTGCTTGAGATCGCCCGTCTGCTTTCCGATGATGTGCGCGCGCTGGGCGTGTTCGAGTACATCACGCTGCGCGCGGTGCTGGCGTGCGCCACGGCGCTGCTGATCGGCCTGGTGGCCGGCCCGCGCGTGATCCGCAAGCTGACCGAGATGAAAATCGGCCAGGCCGTGCGTTCGTATGGCCCGGAAAGCCACCTGGTCAAGACCGGCACCCCGACCATGGGCGGCGTGCTGATCCTGATTTCCATCGCCATCAGCACGTTGCTCTGGGCCGACTGGACCAACCGCTTCGTCTGGGTGGTGCTGCTGGTGACGTTCGGCTTTGGCTGGATCGGCTGGATGGACGATTACCGCAAGGTGGTCTATCGCGATCCCGAGGGTATGCCGGCGCGTCAGAAGTTCTTCTGGCAGGCGACCATCGGGCTGGTGGCCGCGGTCTACCTGGCGTTCGCCGTGTCGGCGCCGGCCAACACCGAATTGTGGCCGCTGTTCAAGGCCTGGGTGGGAAGCGGCTTCACGATGTCGCTGCCGACGCGCGCCGACCTGATCGTGCCGTTCTTCAAGACCGTCAGCTATCCGCTGGGCGTGCTCGGCTTCGTGGCGTTGACGTGGGCCGTGATCGTCGGCACCAGCAATGCCGTCAACCTGACCGATGGCCTGGATGGCCTGGCGATCATGCCTACCGTGATGGTTGGCAGCGCGCTCGGCATCTTCGCCTACGTGGTCGGCCGCGTCGACTATTCGAAGTACCTGCTGTTCCCCTACATCCCCGGCGCCTCGGAATTGATGGTGCTGTGCGCGGCGATCGGGGGCGCGGGGCTGGCATTTTTGTGGTTCAACGCGTATCCGGCGCAGGTCTTCATGGGCGACGTCGGCGCGCTGGCGCTGGGCGGCGCGCTGGGCACCATCGCGGTCATCGTGCGCCAGGAGATCGTGCTGTTCATCATGGGCGGCGTGTTCGTGGTCGAGACCCTGTCGGTGATGATCCAGGTGACGTGGTTCAAGTACACCAAGCGACGTTATGGAACAGGTCGACGCATATTCCGCATGGCTCCGCTGCATCATCACTTCGAAGTGGGCGGCTGGAAGGAAACCCAGGTGGTCGTGCGTTTCTGGATCATCAGCATGATGCTGGTGCTGATTGGCCTCTCTACCCTGAAGTTGCGATGAATACGATGGAAACCTCCCGCGCCGATGCGCCGCTTGTCCTGATCCTTGGATTGGGCGAGTCGGGCGTGGCCGCCGCACGCTGGAGCGCCCGCCAGGGCGCCCGCCTGCGGGTGGCCGACACGCGCGCGGAGCCGGGTGGACTGGACGCGCTCCGCGATGCGCTGGCGCAGGCCGAGGTCGAGTACCGCCTGGGCTGCGATACGTCTTTCGACGTCGCGTTGCTGGACGGCGTGAGCCAGATCGTCGTCAGCCCGGGACTGGCGCCCGAAGGCGCGCCGGCCGGCGATCTGCTGCGCGAGGCCAAGGCGCGCGGCATCGAGATCATCGGCGAGATCGAATTGTTCGCGCGGGCGCTGGCCGAATTGGCCGAGACCCGCGAATATCGCCCACGCGTGCTGGCCGTGACCGGCACCAATGGCAAGACCACCGTCACCGCGCTGACGCGCGATCTGGTCGCGGCCAGTGGCCTGTCGGTGCTGGCCGCCGGCAACATCAGCCCGGCGGCGCTGACCGCGCTGATGCAGGCGCTGGATGCCGACGATCTGCCGCAGGTGTGGGTGCTGGAGCTGTCGAGCTTCCAACTCGAGACCACGCATACGCTGATGGCCGACGCGGCCGTCGTGCTCAACGTGACGCAGGACCATCTGGACTGGCATGGCGGCATGGACGCCTATGCGCGCGCCAAGGCGCGCCTGTTGAAGATGACGCGCATCGCCATCGTCAACCGCGATGACCCCCATACCGTGGACATGGTGCCGTCGCTGGCTGCCATGCCGGTGCGCAGCTTTGGCCGCGACGTGCCGGAACTGGTCGGCGACATGGGCCTGGAGCTCGGGCAGGGCGTGGCCTGGCTGGCCGCGGCCGAGCCGGTCGATTTCGACGAGCCCGTGGCGCCTGTGCGGCGCAAGAAGGATGCGCCCGAGCCGACACGCGCCAAGGGCCGCATGAGCCGCCTGATGCCGGTCGATGCCTTGCGTATCCGCGGCATCCACAATGCCTTGAACGCACTGGCCGCGTTGCAGTTGGCGCGTTGCCTGGATCTGGGCTGGGGCCCGATGCTGCGGGCCCTGCGCGAATACGCCGGCGAGCCGCATCGCGCCGCCTTCGTGCGCAGTATCGGCGGCGTGGACTACATCAACGACAGCAAGGGCACCAACGTTGGCGCCACCGTGGCCGCGCTGGAAGGCATGGGCCAGCCGGTGGTGCTGATCGCCGGCGGCCAGGGCAAGGGCCAGGACTTCTCGCCGCTGATCCCGGTGGTGTCGCGCCACGCGCGCGCCGTGTTGCTGATTGGCCAGGACGGCCCCGAGATCGGTCGGGTGCTGGCCGCCACCGGCGTCGACTGCATCGCCGTCGAATCGCTGCGCGACGCCGTGCGCCGCGCCGCTGACCTGGCGCAGGCCGGCGACGTGGTGCTGCTGTCGCCGGCCTGCGCCAGCCTGGACATGTTCCGCAATTACCCGCACCGCGGGCAAGTGTTCGTGGAAGAGGTCGAAGACCTGGCCCGCGACCGGGGAGAGGTGGCATGAGCCTGATCGCCGATCTCACCGCCAGCGTCAACGCCGTACGGCCCGGCCGTACCCGCATGCGCAATTTCGACATGCCGCTCGCGATTGCGGCGTCGACCTTGCTGCTGCTCGGCCTGCTGATGGTGTATTCGGCGTCGATCGCGCTGGCCGACGGCCCGCGCTATGCCTCCTATGGCCGCTATTACTTTGTCATCCGCCATGGCCTGTTCGTCACCGCCGGCCTGGTGGCGGGCGCCGTCGTGCTGGCGATTCCGATCCGCGTGTGGCAACGCCTGGCGGTGCCGCTGTTCGTGGTGGCAATGGTGCTGCTGGTGGCGGTGCTGGTGCCCGGCATCGGCCGCGAGGTCAACGGCGCGCACCGCTGGATCCCGCTGGGTCCGCTGAATTTCCAGCCGTCGGAACTGATGAAGCTGGCCGCGCTGCTCTACGCCGCCGACTACACCGTGCGCAAGCAGGAACACATGCAGGCCTTTGCCCGCGGCTTCCTGCCGATGGCGTTCGCGCTGGCCGGCGTCGGCATGCTGCTGCTGCTCGAGCCCGACCTGGGCGCCTTCATGGTGATCGTGGCGATCGCGATCGGCATCCTGTTCCTGGGCGGCATCAACGGCAAATACTTCAGCAGCCTGCTGGCGGTGCTGGTCGGCACCTTCCTCATGCTGATCTGGCTGTCGCCGTGGCGCCGCGCGCGCCTGTTCGCCTACCTGGATCCCTGGAACGAAGACAACGCCTACGGCAGCGCCTACCAGCTTTCGCATTCCCTGATCGCCCTGGGGCGCGGCGAATGGCTGGGCGTGGGGCTGGGCGCCAGCGTCGAGAAATTGCACTACCTGCCCGAGGCCCATACCGACTTCCTGATGGCGGTGGTGGGAGAGGAACTGGGTTTCGCCGGCGTGATGCTGGTGATCACGCTGTTCGCCATCATCGTCTACCGCGGTTTCGACATCGGCCGCCAGGCCATTGCCATGGAACGCACGTTCGCGGGCCTGGTGGCGCACGGCGTGGCGATGTGGTTCGGGGTGCAGGCCTTCATCAACATGGGCGTGTGCCTCGGGCTGTTGCCGACCAAGGGCCTGACGCTGCCGCTGATGAGCTATGGCGGTTCGGGCGTGGTGATGAACCTGTGCGCCCTGGCCATGCTGATCCGGGTGGACGTGGAAAACCGCATCATGATGCGCGGAGGACGGGTATGACCGCGTCGTCGCGCACCATCCTGATCATGGCCGGCGGCACCGGCGGCCACATCATGCCCGGCCTGGCCGTGGCCGACGTGCTGCGCCAGCGCGGCTGGCGCGTGCTGTGGCTGGGCAACCCGGACAAGATGGAAGGCAAGCTGGTGCCGCCGCGCGGCATCGAACTGGTGCCGCTGCGTTTCGCCGGCGTGCGCGGCAAGGGCGTGACGGCGCTGCTGAAGCTGCCGTTCCTGCTGGTGCGCGCCTTCGCCCAGGCCTGGGCGCGACTGTCGTCCGTGCGTCCGGACGTGGTGCTGGGCATGGGCGGCTATGTCGCCTTTCCGGGCGGCGTCATCGCGACGTTGCGTGGCACGCCGCTGGTGGTGCACGAGCAGAACGCGGTGGCCGGCACCGCCAACAAGTGGCTGGCCAGGATGGCGCGCCGCGTGCTGAGCGGGTTCCCCGGCGTGCTGCCCAAGGGCGAGGCCATGGGCAACCCGGTGCGCGCCGACCTGTGCGCCTTGCCCGATCCGGCGCGGCGCTATGCCGCCCGCAGCGGCCCGTTGCGGCTGCTGGTGGTGGGTGGCAGCTTGGGCGCCCAGGCGCTCAATACCACCGTGCCGCAAGCGCTGGCTCGACTTCCGCAGGCGGACCGTCCGGTGGTGGTGCACCAGGCCGGCGAGCAACATTTGCCGGCGCTGCAGCAGGCCTACGCCCAGGCGGGCGTGACGGCCGACTGCCGCGCCTTCATCGACGACATGGCCGGCGCCATGGGCGAGGCCGACCTGCTGGTCTGCCGCGCGGGCGCCATGACGGTGTCCGAAGTGGCCGCCGTCGGCGTCGCGGCGCTGTTCGTGCCGCTGCCCCATGCCATCGATGATCACCAAACCGCCAACGCGCGCTTCCTGAGCGACGCGCAGGCCGCGTGGCTGCAGCCGCAGAACGCCTTCAGCCCCGAGTGGCTGGCGGACTGGCTGGGCCAGCGTTCCCGCCAAGAACTGCAAGCCGTCGCAGAACGGGCCCGCGCGCACGCGCGCCCGGAAGCGGCGGCGCATATCGCCGACGTCTGTGAACAAGCAGCGGGGCGTTCATCATGAAACACAGAATCCAGTATATCCATTTCGTAGGCGTCGGCGGTTCCGGCATGAGCGGCATCGCCGAGGTGCTGCTCAACCTGGGCTACACCATCAGCGGTTCCGACCTGAACGAGTCGGCCGTGACGCGCCGCCTGGCTGGCCTTGGCGTGAATATCGCCATCGGCCACGTCGCCAGCAATGTCACCGGCGCCGACGCCATCGTCACGTCGACCGCGGTGGCGGGCGACAACCCCGAAGTCATCGCGGCCCGCGCCGCCCGCATCCCGGTGGTGCCGCGCGCCATCATGCTGGCCGAGCTGATGCGCCTGAAGCGCGGCATCGCGGTGGCCGGCACGCATGGCAAGACCACCACCACCAGCCTGGTGGCCAGCATCCTGGCCGCCGGCGATCTGGATCCGACCTTCGTGATCGGCGGGCGCCTGAATTCCGCCGGGGCCAATGCGCGCCTGGGGCAGGGGGACTACATCGTGGTCGAGGCCGACGAATCCGACGCTTCGTTCCTGAACCTGCTGCCGGTGATGGCCATCGTGACCAACATCGACGCGGATCACATGGACACCTATGGCCACGACGTGGCCCGCCTCAAGAGCGCGTTCATCGAATTCACCCAGCGCCTGCCGTTCTACGGCAGCGCGGTGCTGTGCACCGACGACGCCAACGTGCGCGAGATCATGCCGTTCGTGTCGCGCCCCATCACCTCGTATGGCCTGAACGAAGACGCGATGGTGCGCGGCTACGAAGTGCAGGCCGACGGCACGCGCATGCGCTTCAACGTGCAGCGCAGCCACCGCGACACGCTGCTGCCGCCGCTGCAGGTGGAGCTGAACCTGCCGGGCCTGCACAACGTGCGCAACGCGCTGGCGGCGATCGCCGTGGCAACCGAGCTGGGCGTGGCCGATGAAGCCATCCGCGACGCGCTGGCCTCGTTCAAGGGCGTGGGCCGCCGCTTCACGCAGACGGGCGAATTCCCGGTGCCGGCCGCGCATGGCGGCGGCACCTTCACGGTGATCGACGACTACGGCCACCACCCGGTGGAAATGGCCGCCACGCTGGCCGCCGCCCGCGGCGCCTGGCCCGACCGCCGCATCGTGCTGGCATTCCAGCCGCATCGCTACACGCGCACCCGCGACTGTTTCGAGGATTTCGTGCGCGTGCTGGGCACGGCCGACGCGGTGCTGCTGACAGAGGTCTATGCCGCCGGGGAGCCGCCGCTGGTGGCCGCCGACGGCCGCGCCCTGTCGCGCGCCCTGCGCGTGGCCGGCAAGGTCGAGCCGGTGTTCGTCGAGGACGTGGCCGACCTGCCGCAGGCGGTGGTCGATTTCGTGCGCGACGGCGACGTGGTGATCGTCATGGGGGCGGGCTCGATCAGCAAGGTCCCGGCCCAAGTTGGAGAATTGGCATGAGCGCGAAATTCGGCAAGGTGGGTGTGTTGTACGGCGGCCGTTCCGCCGAACGCGAAGTGTCCCTGATGTCCGGGGCTGGCGTGCACCAGGCGCTGCTCAGCGCCGGCGTCGACGCGCACCTGTTCGACACGGGCGAGCGCAGCCTGGCCGAGCTGGCCGCCGAGGGCTTCGAGCGCGTGTTCATCGCCCTGCATGGCCGCTTCGGCGAAGACGGCTCGATCCAGGGCGCGCTCGAATTGCTGGGCATCCCCTATACCGGCAGCGGCCCGCTGGCCTCGGCCCTGGCCATGGACAAGACCATGACCAAGCGCGTGTGGCTGCAGCATGGCCTGCCCACGCCGGAATTCGAATTGCTGGACGCCGACACGGAACTGCGCCTGGTGCCGGACCGCCTGAGCCTGCCGCTCATCATCAAGCCGCCGCACGAGGGCTCGACCGTGGGCATCACCAAGGTGGTGGGCTATTCCGACATGAAGGACGCCTACGCCCTGGCCGCCAAGTTCGACGCCGAGGTGCTGGCCGAGCAGTTCATCCAGGGCCGCGAGCTGACCGTGGCGGTGCTGGGCAGCGGCAAGACCGCGCGCGCGCTGCCGGTGATCGAGATCGCCGCGCCCGGCGGCAACTACGACTACGAGCACAAGTATTTCTCCGATGACACGCAGTACTTCTGCCCGGCCGCGTTGCCGCCGGCCGTGGCCGAGGAGGTCGCCGACATCGCGGTGCGCGCCTATCGCGCGCTGGGCTGCGAAGGCTGGGGCCGCGCCGACTTCATGCTGGATGCCGACAACCGCCCCTGGCTGCTTGAAATGAATACCTCGCCCGGCATGACCAGCCATTCGCTGGTGCCGATGGCGGCCCGCGCCACCGGCATGAGCTATGCCGAGCTGTGCGTGGCGATCCTGGCCGACGCCTCGTGCAAGTTGCACAGCGCCGCTCGCAATACTTGACCCGGACATTCTGTGTGGAACGACGCTCGCACGACCAACCTGATCGCCAACACGCTTGCCGTGCTGGCGGTCTGCGCCATGCTCCTGGCGGGCGTGGTGTGGGTGGCGCAGCGTCCGTATTTCACCCTGTCGGCCATCGAGCTGGAGTCCACGCCGGACTCCGAGCTGCACTATGTCTCGCCGGGCGCGGTGCGCGCGGCGATCGCGGGGCGCTTCAAGGGCAACTTCTTCACGGTGGACCTGGACGACGCGCGCGAGATCTTCGAGTCGGTGCCATGGGTGCGCCACGCCACCGTGCGGCGGATCTGGCCGAATGTGCTGCGCGTGCGCATCGAGGAGCAGCAGCCGCTGGCGCTGTGGAACGAGAACCAGATGATCAACACCTGGGGCGAGGCGTTCACGGCCAACACGGGCGAAGTGGACGACGAGACGGTGCTGCCGCAGTTCTCCGGGCCCGAGGGCACCGAGTCGCTGGTGGTGCAACGCTACGCCGAGCTGGCGCGCTGGTTCGCGCCGCTCGATATGCATGTCAAGCAGCTGGAGCTGAGTCCGCGCTACGCCTGGCGCGTGGTGCTGTCCAACGGCATGCTGCTGGACCTGGGCCGAGATCCGGGCGCCGATGCGCCGGATCCGCACGGCCTGCCCGGCGCGCTGCCGTTCGCGGCGCGCATTCAACGTTTTGTTCAGGCCTGGCCGGCCGTGGCGGGGCGCCTGGAAGGGCGCACCATCACGCAGGCCGACCTGCGCTATCCCAACGGTTTCGCCCTGGCGCTGGCCCCGTTGCCCGCGTCGGCAAACAAACCCAAATCCACACCGAAACCTCCCAAGAAACGCTAACGCCATGACCCGTGACATCAAGGACCTTATCGTCGCCCTCGATATCGGCACCAGCAAGGTGGTGGCTGTGGTGGCTGAAATCCTGCCCGAAGGGCGATTCGAAGTGCTTGGCCTCGGCCAGCACGAATCGCGCGGCATGCGCAAGGGCGTGGTCGTCAATATCGAGACCACTGTGAATTCGATTCAGCGCGCGCTTGAAGAAGCCGAGCTGATGGCAGATTGCAAGATCCGAGACGTCTACACCGGCATTGCCGGCAGCCATATCCGCAGCTTCAATTCCAGCGGCATGGTCGCCGTCAAGGACAAGGAAGTCACCGCCACCGACGTCGCCCGCGTCATCGAGACCGCCAAGGCGGTGAACATCCCGACCGACCAGCAGGTGCTGCACGTGCTGACGCAGGAGTTCATCGTCGACGGCCAGGAAGACATCCGCGAACCCATCGGCATGAGCGGTCTGCGGCTGGAAGTGCGCGTGCACATCGTGACCGGCGCCGTCAGCGCCGCGCAGAACATCGTCAAGTGCGTGCGCCGCTGCGGCCTGGAAGTGCAGGACCTGATCCTGCAGCCGCTGGCCTCCAGCCTGGCCGTGCTGACCGCCGACGAAAAGGAGCTGGGCGTCGTCCTGGTGGACATCGGCGGCGGCACCACCGACGTGGCGATCTTCACCGGCGGCGCGATCCGCCACACCGCCGTGCTGCCGATCGCCGGCGACCAGATCACCAACGACATCGCGGCCATGCTGCGCACGCCGACGCCCGATGCCGAGGAAATCAAGCTGCGCTATGGCGTGGCCAAGCAGGTGCTGGCGAGCCCGGACGAGTCCGTGGAAGTGCCGGGCCTGGGCGACCGCGGCCCGCGCCAGGTCAAGCGCCAGGCGCTGGGCGCCGTGATCGAGCCGCGCGTCGAAGAACTGTTCACGCTGGTGCAGCAGGTGGTGCGCGACTCCGGCTACGAGGACCTGCTGGCTTCCGGCGTGGTGCTGACCGGCGGCTCGGCGCAATTGCCCGGCATGATCGAACTGGCCGAGGACGTGTTCCTCAAGCCGGTCCGCGTGGCGGTGCCCGAATACGAAGGCAGCCTGGCCGACGTGATGCGCAATCCGCGCTTCTCGACCGTGATGGGGCTGTTGCAGGAGGCGCGCATGCAACGCGTGCGCGGCCGCAAGGTCGCCGCGCAGACCGGCAATTTCAAGAGCCTGCTGGCGCGCATGAAGGAATGGTTCATGAATTGAAGAGGGGGGCAGGTTGGGGCCTGCTCCTTGGCACGATCCGCGGCGGTAGGGCGGGCCGGGCCAGAAAGGGGAGGCGTCTCAAACCCGTTGCGGACCAAAGCAGTCGGCTTCGGCTTTGAGGCGATTCACAAAATATAGGTTGTTGGGGAATTTTTGTGATTTGCAAAATCGGACTTGTGAGGGAGTCATCATGATGAACTTTGAGATGCTTGAGAACAACACCAAAGGGACCGTAATCAAGGTCGTTGGTGTGGGCGGTGCGGGCGGCAATGCCGTCGCGCACATGATTCGCAGCGGCGTGCACGGCGTGGATTTCATCTGCGCCAACACCGATGCGCAGGCACTGGCGGCGACCAACGCCCCGGTGCAGATCCGCCTGGGCCGCACCGGCCTGGGCGCGGGCGCCAAGCCCGAGCAAGGCCGCGCGTCGGCCGAAACCGCGCGTGAAGAGATCCGTGCCGCCCTGAACGGCGCGCACATGGTCTTCATCACCGCGGGCATGGGCGGCGGCACCGGCACGGGCGCGGGTCCGGTCGTGGCCGAAGTCGCCAAGGAGCTGGGCATTCTGACGGTGGGCGTGGTCACCAAGCCCTTCTCGTTCGAAGGCAACAAGCGCCTGAAGATGGCCGAAGACGGCATTGCCGAACTGGCCAAGCACGTGCATTCGCTCATCGTGGTGCTCAACGAGAACCTGTATGAACTGATGGACGAGGACGCGACGCAGGAAGACTGCTTCCGTTCGGCCGACGACATCCTGCACAACGCGTGCGCGGGTATCGCCGAAATCATCAACGTCGAAGGCAACGTCAACGTCGACTTCGAAGACGTCAAGACGATCATGGGCGAGCAGGGCCAGGCCATGATGGGCACGGCATCGGCTTCGGGCGCTGACCGCGCCCGCGTCGCCGCCGAGCACGCCATCGCCTGCCCGCTGCTGGAAGGCGTGGACCTGAACGGCGCGCGCGGCGTGCTGGTCAACATCACCGCCAGCCGCTCGCTGAAGATGCGCGAAACGCGCGAAATCATGGAAACGATCCGCAGCTACGCTTCGGACGACGCGACCGTGATCTTCGGCACCGCCTACGACGAATCGATGGGTGAAAACCTGCGCGTGACCGTGGTTGCGACCGGCCTGGGCCGTGCGCAGGCGCGTCCGCAACTGGTGCAGAGCACCGCTGAAGTGCTGCGCACCGGCACCGACAACATGCCCATGGGCACGATGCCGGCCGCCGGTCAGGGTGATTACCGCAATTTGGACATGCCGTCTGTCATGCGCAACCCGCGCAGCCAGGCGTCGGCCCAGGTGCGCGCGCTGGAAAGCTCGGGCATGGATCATTTCGACATCCCCGCTTTCCTGCGTAAGCAGGCGGATTGAACCTGGAGCCTGGTTTCAGGCTCTATATGCACTCCCTCATCTCCGGCTTGCCTGTCCCCGCGGGCAGGCCGGAGGCGGAGCGGTCCGTGTTTTGATTGTGTGACGTGAATCGGGGACGGTTTTATCGGTCGGTCCTGACGCTTTGATGGCGTTGAGAACCGGACAGAGTTACAATACGTCAGTTACGCCGGCAATCTCTTGTCATCTTGCCGGCTTCCTGGCTCAAAATACCTTAGTCTCATGTTCCGACAGCGCAGCATTCAGAATCTCGTCCGCACGACAGGCGTCGGCGTCCACTCCGGACGGCGGGTCGAGCTCACCCTGCGTCCGGCGGCGCCCAATACGGGCATCGTGTTCCACCGCGTCGATCTGCCCGAAGTCGTCGACCTGCCCGCGCAGGCCACTGGCGTGGGCGATACGCGCATGGCGTCCGTCCTGCAGCAGGGCAACGTCCGCGTTTCCACGGTGGAGCATCTCATGTCGGCGCTGGCCGGCCTGGGCATCGACAACCTGCATATCGACCTCACTGCCGAAGAAGTCCCCATCATGGACGGCAGTGCGGCAACCTTCGTGTACCTGTTGCGCTCGGCGGGCATCGTCGAGCAGAACGCGCCGAAGCAGTTCATCCGCGTGTTGAAGACGGTGGAAGTGCGCGAGGGCGAAGGCCGCAACGAGAAGTGGGCCCGGCTCGAACCCCATGAAGGGTACGCGCTGGCCTTCTCGATCGACTTCCGCCACCCGGCCATCGACTCGACCGCGAATTTCGCCGAAATCGATTTCGCCACCCATTCGTACGTGCGCGAGATCGCGCGCGCGCGCACCTTCGGCTTCGTCAACGAAGTCGAGGCGCTGCGTTCGATGGGCCTGGCCCGCGGCGGCAGCCTGGATAACGCCATCGTCATGGACGAATACCGGGTGCTGAACAGCGACGGCCTGCGCTACGATGACGAATTCGTGAAGCACAAGATCCTGGACGCCATCGGCGACCTGTATCTGCTGGGCAAGCCGCTGGTCGCGCGCTATGTGGCATGCAAATCGGGCCACGCGCTGAACAACCAGTTGGCGCGCGCGCTGCTGGCGCAGCGCGATGCCTGGGAAATGGTCACCTACGAATCGCAAGCCGAGGCGCCGCAGGCGTTCCGGCACGAATGGCAACTGGCCTGAGGCCGGTCGACTGCTGATGGCCGGTGCGCCGGGGGGCTGTCCCCGGCTGGCAGCCGGCCAATTTCATTTGGATGGCATCCCAAGGGGGCACGCCTCGTCCCGCTGGCGCCATCCCCGCGCCCGCCGCAGGGTCATCCCGTCCGGCAATGTGGCCATCGATGTCACCCGAAAGGCGGGCATCCGGACAAGCCCGGCTATCTCAGCTACTCTTGTGGTGCTTCAATAGCCTGGCCACCGCGTCGGCCAGCGGGCCGGGACGCAGGTTGTCATGCAGGGTTTCGAAGGCGCCCAGGGCGGCATCCCCCAGCGGCTGCGCCTCTTTCGGCGGCAGCGGCTTGCGGGCCCCGGGCTTGGGCAGGCCGGCTTGTACCTTCACCGCAATTTCGTTAAGGTTCCAGCCTTGGTCCGCCAAAGCCTGCGCGATGCGCGGGGCAAGTTGGCGCATCTTCGCCGCGTGCGCGGCGCTGGGCACCACCAGTTGAAGGCGCTGGTTTTCCAGCTTGCCGACCTGGCAGACGGAGCCCAACGGGGCGGGCAGGATCGCCGCCACCGCATATTGGATTTGCAAGTGCTTGCGGGCGGTTGCCAGTACGCCGGCGCCCCGCATGTCATGACCCAGCCATCCCAGGGCGGTATTTTCCCCTCGCCGGCTGGAACTGGAACGTTGACGGTATGAAGTGGGTCTATTCATCCCGGCTCTGAGAATTAGGAAGCAAACCTTGAAAATCGTGATTATGCACGCCCGCGACGGGCGGGACGGGCATTTCACCCTGGGAGGCGCGCATTTGGCGTTGTTTCTGGGGGGCGCGCTGATGACGGCCGCCATCTTCGGCGCCGCCCTTCAGCGCTACATTACACCCATCCTGCCCGCCGTACACACCGTTGGCTGGCCGCTGTCCGAACAACCGGGACGCGATGCGGACTTCCTGCGGGGCAACATGAACCTGCTGGCCGCCAAGGTGGGCGCGCTGCAGGCCAAGCTGGCCAGCATCGACGGACTGGGCCAACGGGTGGCCAAGGTGGCTGGCGTGGCCTACACCGATCCCGAGGTCGCCAAGCAACTGGCATCGGCCCCCGCCGACACCCAGCATGCCCCCGAGGCCACCCAGGTGATGGACGACCTGTTCACCGAGGGCACGCCGCCCAGCGCCGCCTCGGCCGAGGCCCTGGGCCGTCAGTTGGACGAGATCCAGGAACGGCTGGCCCTGCAGACCGACAATCTCAAGCTGCTGGACGCGGCGCTGACCCGGCGCTCGGCCGACCAGGCCCGCATGCCGACGGCGATGCCGATCACCGATTACCCCTATCTCAGTTCTTCCTACGGCTGGCGCCGCAACCCCGTGACCGGTCGTTCGGCCATGCACGAGGGGCTTGACTTCGCCGCGCCGCCGGGCACGCCCATCCTGGCGGCCTCCGGTGGCGTGGTGCTGGAAGCAAGATTCCATCCCGGCTATGGCAACATGGTCGAAATCGACCATGGCGATGGCCTTATCACACGCTACGCGCATGCTTCCTCGCTGATGGTCAAACAGGGTCAACTGGTCGACCGCGGCCAGCAGATCGCCCGGGTGGGCTCGTCGGGGCGATCCACCGGACCGCACCTGCATTTCGAAGTGCGGCTGGCCGGCCAGCCGCTGGATCCGCGCCTGTTCCTCGGCCCGCAGCAGAACGCTCCGCCGACGGTGGCGCAGGCCGGCGCGGACAGCGCCGCGCGCTGACGCCCGATCCGGGCTACAGTGCCACCCTGGCCATCGGTTCAGGCTCTTACGCGCCAGGTGCGTTAAACTGGTTCGTTTCCCAGCGGACCCCCGCTCAACCAAATAAATCAAGTCACGGGTGACGCCGCCCTGGCCCCATGCGGGCGCGGCGGGGCTCGTGCGGCCGACATACGCATGGTTTCTCTGCTCAAAAAACTCATAGGCAGCCGCAACGACCGGCTGCTTAAGCAGTATCGCAAGCTGGTAACCCAGATCAATGGGCTGGAGCCCAAGATCTCCGCGCTCTCCGATGCGGAGCTGGCGGCCAAGACCGCGGAATTCCGTTCCCGCCATTCGCAGGGCACGTCGCTCGACGACCTGCTGCCCGAAGCCTTCGCCGTGGTGCGCGAGGCGGGCAAGCGGGTGTTCGGCATGCGCCACTTCGACGCGCAGTTGCTGGGCGGCATCGCCCTGCACAGCGGCAAGATCGCCGAAATGCGCACGGGCGAAGGCAAGACGCTGATGGCCACGCTGCCGGTCTACCTGAACGCGATCGCCGCCAAGGGCGTGCACGTGGTCACGGTGAACGACTACCTGGCCCGCCGCGACGCCGAATGGATGGGACGCCTGTATCACTTCCTGGGCCTGTCCACGGGCGTGGTGGTGCCGCAGCAGCCGAACGAGGAAAAGAAGGCCGCCTACGCCGCCGACATCACCTACGGCACCAACAACGAATTCGGTTTCGACTACCTGCGCGACAACATGGAATACCGTGTTGAGGACCGGCGCCAGCGCGGCCTGTTCTACGCCATCGTCGACGAAGTGGACTCGATCCTCATCGACGAGGCGCGCACGCCGCTGATCATCTCCGGCCAGGCCGAGGACCACACCGAACTCTACATCCGCATGAACGCGGTGCCGCCGCTGCTGACCCGCATGGCCAGCGAGCCCAAGCCGCAGGAGCCGGAACCCGAGGGCGACTACTGGGTCGATGAAAAGAGCCAGCAGGTCTACCTGTCGGAAGCCGGCCACGTCAACGCCGAAGGCATCCTGGCGCGCCTGGGCATCCTGCCCGAGGGCGAGTCGCTGTACGACCCGCGCCACATCGCGCTGATGCATCACCTGATGGTGGCGCTGCGCGCCAACACGCTGTTCTTCCGCGACCAGCAATACGTGGTGCAGGACGGCGAAGTCATCATCGTCGACGAATTCACCGGCCGCCTGATGGTGGGCCGCCGCTGGTCCGACGGCCTGCACCAGGCGGTCGAGGCCAAGGAAGGCGTGAAGATCCAGCACGAGAACCAGACGCTGGCGTCGATCACCTTCCAGAACTACTTCCGCATGTACGAGAAGCTGTCCGGCATGACCGGCACGGCCGACACGGAAGCGTACGAATTCCAGGAGATCTACGGGCTCGAGACGGTCATCATCCCGACCAACAAGCCCATGATCCGCAAGGACCAGAACGACCAGGTCTTCAAGACGGACGGCGAAAAGTACAACGCCATCCTCGAAGACATCCGCGATTGCCACGAGCGCGGCCAGCCGGTGCTGGTGGGCACCACCAGCATCGAAAACTCCGAACTGCTGTCGGGCCTGCTGAAAAAGGCCAAGCTGCCGCACGAGGTGCTGAACGCCAAGCAGCACGCGCGTGAAGCCGAGATCGTCGCCGAGGCCGGCAAGCCGGGCCACATCACCATCGCCACCAACATGGCGGGCCGCGGCACCGACATCGTGCTGGGCGGCAGCGTCGACAAGCAGGTCGACCTGATCCGCGCCGACGAGTCGCTGTCCGAAGCCGAAAAGACCGCCCGCATCGAAAAGGTGCGTGCCGACTGGAAGCCGCTCAACGAGCAGGTCAAGGCCGCGGGCGGTCTGCGCATCATCGGCACCGAGCGCCACGAATCGCGCCGTATCGACAACCAACTGCGCGGCCGCGCCGGCCGCCAGGGCGACCCGGGTTCGTCGCGCTTCTACCTGTCGCTGGAAGATTCGCTGATGCGCATCTTCGCGGGCGACCGCGTGCGCGCCATCATGGAACGCCTGAAGCTGCCCGAGGGCGAGCCGATCGAGGCCGGCATGGTGACGCGTTCCATCGAGACCGCGCAGCGCAAGGTCGAAGGCCGCAACTTCGACATCCGCAAGCAACTGCTGGAATACGACGACGTCGCCAACGACCAGCGCAAGGTGCTGTACGCGCAGCGCAACGAAGTGCTGGAAGCGGCCAGCGTCAGCGCCACGGTCGAGAACCTGCGCGACGCCGCGGTGGTCGACCTGTTCAATACCTACGTGCCGCCGGAATCGGTGGAAGAGCAGTGGGACATCCCGGCCTTGCAGAAGGCGCTGGAGGCTGATTGGCAGATCCACCTGCCGTTGACCGAGATGCTCGAGAAGGAAGCCAACCTGACCGACGAGGATCTGCGCGAGCGCGTGATCGCGGCGGCGCGCGACGTCTACCAGGGCAAGGTCGACCAGGTCGGCGCCGAATCGTGGTCGCAGTTCGAGCGTTCGATCATGCTGCAGGCGATCGACACGCACTGGCGCGAGCACCTGTCGGCGCTGGACTATCTGCGCCAGGGCATCCATCTGCGCGGCTACGCGCAGAAGAACCCCAAGCAGGAATACAAGCGCGAAGCCTTCGAACTGTTCTCGGGCATGCTGGACCGCATCCGCGACGACGTGGTGCGCGTGCTGATGACGGTGCGCGTGCAGTCGTCCGAGCAGGTCGAGCAGGCCGAGGCCGAAGCGGCCCAGCCGCACGTGCAGAACGTGCAGTACCACCACTCCGACTACGACGAGGCCCTGGCCCAGTCGGCCGACGACGCGGGCGCCCAGCCGGTGCGCAACGTGCTGCCCAAGGTGGGCCGCAACGATCCGTGCCCGTGCGGCAGCGGCAAGAAGTACAAGCAGTGCCACGGCAAGCTGGTCTGAGCGGATAACGCCATGCTGCATGCCGTCGGCCAGACCGAGTTCGACCACGCCGTGGTCATGGTACGGGACCGCCTGGATGCGCTGGCGCCGCACTTCGAGCGCCAGGGCTTCCACCTGAGCGACAAGGCGGTGCACAACCTGGGTTCGTGCAACCGCCTGATCGTGCTCGAAGGCACCTACGTCGAACTGCTGGGCTGGCCGCCCGGCGCGCCGCCGGCGCGCAAGGAAATCGCCGATTCGCCCTTCGGGCTCGAGGCGCTGGTGTTCCGCACCTACGATGCCGAGGCCACGCGCGAGCGCCTGCTCGCCGCCGGCTTCGCCGTCAATCCGATGCAGGAACTGTCCCGTCCCGCCATGCTGGACGGCCGGGAAGTCGAGGCCCGTTTCCATACCGTGCGTTTCGCCGAGCAACCGCTGCCCGGCATTCGCATGTATTTCTGCCGTCACCTGACGCCCGAGTGCGTCTGGTCGCCTGAATTGATGGCCCATCCCAATGGCGCCCGCAGCCTGCTGCGCATCGACGCCCGCGCGGCCCAGCCGCGCCAGGTGGCCGAACGGCTGGCCCTGGTGGCAGGGGTGACGGCCGAGGCCGCCGCCGGCGGTTGGGACGTGCCGCTGGCCAACCTGCGCATCCACGTGCGGGAAGACGCCACGGCCGTGACTCCGGTGCTGTCCACGCTGACGTTGGAAAACCGCGACGGCGCTCACTACACGCTCGACACCGGCGTCTGATCCCGCCTTCCGCGCGCAGTCGCCGCGCGGGTCTTTCCCTTCGTCCAACTTTCCTCCCCGTCTTTCCGGGGACGGAACGCTGACGTGCGTCTTTCGGGCAAACCCGGGTTGTGGGGCAAAGTGTATGCACTTTAGTATGCACTTCAACCCCAACCCGGAGCGCCCCGGCGGCCGACACCCTCATGACCTCATCCCGACCCGCAGCCCGCACCATGGCCGGCCAGGCCGAGCTGTACAACGCCGTCAAGGCGATGGCGGTGAGTTTCGAGTTCAAGCCGGGCGAGCGCATCAACGAAGTCGAACTGGCCAGGCGCCTGAACGTGAGCCGCACGCCGCTGCGCGAGGTGCTCAACCAACTGATGGTGGAGGGCTTCCTGACCCGTTCGGTGAACCGCGGTTTCATCGCGCGGCTGCTCGACGCCAAGCAGATCCATAGCCTCTATGAATACCGCGCGGTGCTCGAGGCCGGCATTGTGCGCGCTGCCTGCGAACGCGCCACCGATGAGGAACTGGTGGCGCTGCGCGCGTTTGTCGAACGCTCGCGCGACGTGCCCGAGGACAGTGACGCGACCCGCCTGCTGGAATTGGACGAGGCGTTTCACCTGACGCTGGCGCGCTATTCGCGCAACGAGGAATTCGTGCGCGCGCTGGAGAGCGTCAACGCCCGCATCCATTTCGTGCGCTGGATCGACATGCAGCAGGGCCGTCGCAGCCACACCCAGGGCGAACACTTGCGCATCGTCCAGGCGCTGGAGCGGCGCGACATGGATGCCCTGCCGGACATGATGCGCAGCCACATCGGCCGGCGGCTGGACCAGATCACCGATGTCATCCGCACCGGCTTTTCCACGATTTACATGCGGGACCAGGCCGAACCCGCTGTCGCAGCGCCGGCCAACACCACAACAGCAGGGGAAAACACATGACCTACACAACGATGCGGCGCGCCTTGGCGGCCGTCTGCGCGCTCGCCGCGCTGGGGGGCGGGCTGGCCGCCGCGCCCGCCCGGGCGGAAGAAAAGCCGCTGATCCTGGTGGTGCCGTATCCGCCCGGCGGCAGCACCGACATCCTGGCCCGCATCCTGCAGCCGCGGCTGTCCAAGGAGCTGGGCGGCCGCGCCGTGGTGGTGGAAAACCGCCCGGGCGCCGCCAGCCAGATCGCCACCGCCTTCGTGGCGCGGGCCGAGCCCGACGGCAGCACGCTGCTGGTCAGCTTCGACAACCACGGCATCAACCCGGCGGTGAAGCCCAAGCTGCCCTACGACACCTTCAAGGACTTCGTCGCCATCACCCAGACCGTGCGCTTTCCGCTGGTGCTGGGCGCCAATCCGGGCGTGCCGGGCGACAACCTGAAGGAATTCCTGGCGGCCGCGGCCAAGCAGCCGCCCAACAAGTTCAACTATGCCTCCACCGGCGTGGGATCGCTGAATCACCTGGCGCCCGAAGAGCTCAAGCGCCTGTCCAAGGTGGAACTGCTGCACGTGCCGTACGGCGGCGGCGGGCCGGCCATCCAGGCCGTGGTGGGCGGCCAGGCCAACATGACCTGGTTGAGCTTCGCCGCGCTGCGCGGCCAGATCCAGGCAGGCAAGATCAAGCCGCTGGCGGTGGCCGGCGAGAAGCGCCTGCCGGACCTGCCCAACGTGCCGACGGTGGCGGAGTCCGGTTTTCCGGGCTTCGTCGCCTATTCGTGGAGCGGCATGTTCGCGCCCAAGGGCACGCCGGAGGCGACCGTCAAAAAGCTGACGCAGGCGTTCAACACGGTGCTGGCCGATCCGGACGTCAAGAAGAAGCTGGAGGAGGCCGGCTTCGAGATCGTGGCCTCGAACGGCCCGGCGCTGGATGCCTACGTGAAGGCGGAATACGACCGCTGGAGCAAGTTCATCAAGAGCAGCAACATCAACCTGGATAACTGAGCGGCCGGCGGCGGCGCGCCCTCGCGCGCCGCCCGGTCCGCGCATCGCGTGGAGAAGACATGGATACCTTGACCGGCGCCGAAGCAATGGTGCGGATGCTGCAACACAACGGCGTCAAACATATTTTCGGCCTGTGCGGCGATACCAGCCTGCCGTTCTACGACGCGCTCTACCGGCTGGATCATGGCATGCGACACATCCTGACCCGTGACGAGCGCAGCGCCGGCTACATGGCCGACGCCTATGCCCGCGTGACCGGCAAGGTGGGCGTGTGCGAAGGGCCCAGCGGCGGCGGCGCGACCTATCTGCTGCCGGGGCTGGTGGAGGCCAACGAATCGTCCATTCCGGTGCTGGGCATCACCTCCGACGTGGCGGTGGGCTCGCGCGGCAAGTACCCGCTGACCGAACTGGACCAGGAGGCACTGTACCGGCCGTTGACCAAGTGGAACCGCACCATCGATCGCGCCGACCAGATCCCCGGCATGGTGCGCGCGGCGTTCCGCGCCATGACCACCGGCAAGCCCGGCGCGGCGCACCTGTGCTTTCCGTATGACGTGATGAAGCAGCAGGTCGATGGCGCCGACGTCTGGGCCCAGCCCGAGCATGCGCAGTTTCCGTCGCTGCGCTACGCGCCGGATCCGTCGGACGTGGCGCGCGCGGCGCAGCGCCTGGTGGGCGCGCGTTCGCCGGTCATCATCTGCGGCGGCGGCGTGGTGATCGCCGGCGCCAGCGGCGCGCTGCAGGAACTGGCCGAGAGCCTGAAGGCGGCGGTCTGCGTGACCGTCAGCGGCCAGGGCAGCCTGGCCGACACCCATCCGCTGAACGCGGGCGTGGTGGGTTCGAACGGCGGCGTGATGGCCACGCGCGACGTGGTGGCCGCGGCCGACGTGGTGCTGTTCGTCGGCTGCCGCGCGGGTTCGACCTCGACCGAGCACTGGCGCTTCCCGAACCGCGACGTGCCGATCCTGCACATCGACATCGATCCGATGGTGATCGGCGCCAACTACCTGACCGAAGTCGGCATGGTGGGCGACGCCAAGCTCGCCCTGCAGGCGCTGGGCGCCGAGGTGCAGGCGCGCCTGGCGCACCGGCCATCCGACGCCGTTGATGGCGCGGTGCTGGCGGGCCGCGCCAAGGCCGCGCGGCGCGCGCAACTGGAGCCGCTGGCGAGCAGCCTGGAGGCGCCGATCCGCCCCGAACGCGTGGTGCAGTCGCTCAATCGCCTGCTGCCCGACGATGCCGTGGTGTGCGCGGATCCCGGCACGCCGTGCCCGTACTTCTCGGCCTACTACGACGTGTCGCGGCCCGGCCGCCACTTCATCACCAACCGCGCCCATGGCGCCTTGGGCTTTTCGATGTCGGCGGCGCTGGGCGCCTGGGTCGGCCGGCCGAACGCCAAGTGCGTCTCGGTGATGGGCGACGGCAGCTTCGGCTTCACGGTCGGCGAGCTCGAGACCATCGTGCGCCACAAGGCGCCGCTGCTGATGATCGTGTTTTCGAACTCGGTCTATGGCTGGATCAAGGCCAGCCAGAAGGCCGGCTACGACAAGCGCTACTACAGTGTGGACTTCGACCGCACCGACCACGCCCGCATCGCGGAAGCCTATGGCGTGAAGGCCTGGCGGGTCGAGGATCCGGCCAAGCTGGACGCGGCGATCAAGGCGGCGATGGAGCATGACGGCCCTGCGCTGATCGACGTGGTGGCGCAGCCGCTGCAGGACGCGGCGGCGCCGGTCAGCCAGTGGATGGGCTGAGAACCCGGCCGGGAAATATGCAGCGGGGCCTTGGAAGGCCCCGCTTTTTTTCGGGATGCCGGTTGCGGCGGACGGCGTCAGTGCGGCGCGGGCGTGGGCACCAGATGGTTGACGCCGGTGCAGAGATCGGCCTGGTCGACCCCGTAGATATGCAGGGACACGGCGACGCCCGGGCCAGCGTTGCCGAGGCGGTGGATCTGATGCAGGCCCGGGGCGGCGGTGCCGACATCGCCCGGCCGGCGACTGATCTCGCCGCAGGCAATGGCCGCGGCGGCGGCAGGGTCCCAGCGGTAGTGGGTTTCGGCCAGTTCGCCTTGCAGGACCTGGTAGGTGCACCAGGTCTTGTGGCCGTGCACCGGGCTGAACTGCCCCGGGCGCCAGATCAGGTAGGCGACGGTGAAGGCGCCATGCGGATCGGCGTAGGCGATATGGCGGGTGTAGGTGTCGGCGCGGCCGGCGCGCAGGTCTTCGGGCAGGCCGCGCAGCATGTCGCCGGCATTGGCGACGCTGCTGGCCAGCTCGCGCAGCAGGCCGCGGGCCGCGTTCATCTGGGCGACCTGCACCGATTCGCACAGCGAGCGCAGGTCTGCGGCGGCAAGTTGGACGGAGGTCATGGGCGGGCCCCTGAATGACGAGGTTTCATCTTAGGGATTTGCGCTGGAATGCCTTTGCCAAATTCGGCCGCCGGGGCCCGAACATTAGAAAAAAATTCCACCCCTGCCGCGGCCTGCCGCTCCTATACTGATCCGCTTCACGGCATCACTCTGGAGAGTCAGGCATGGATCTGGGGATCAGCGGCAAGACGGCATTGGTATTTGGCGGCAGCCGCGGCATGGGCCGTGCCTGCGCCCTGCAGTTGGCGCGCGAGGGCGTGGCGGTGACGATCGCGGCCCGCAACCCGCAGACGCTGGAGCAGGCGGCCGCCGAGATCGCCCGCGTCGCGGGCATCGGCGTGGGCTGGGTCTCGGCCGACCTGACGCTGGACAAGGGCCGCGACGCCGCGCTGGCCGCGTGTCCGCACCCCGACATCCTCATCAACAACGCCGACGGCCCCATGCCTGGCGATTTCCGCGATTGGAGCCATGAAGACTGGATCGCGGCGCTCGATTCCATGATGCTGGGCCCCATCGACATGATCCGCCGCGTGGTCGACGGCATGATCGAACGGCGCTTCGGGCGCATCGTCAACATCGTCTCGCGCAGCGTCAAGGCGCCGCACGCCGAGCTGGGACTGTCCAACGGCGCCCGCGCCGGCCTGATCGGCTTTGTCAGCGGCCTGGCGCGTCAGACCGTGCGCCACAACGTCACCATCAACAACCTGCTGCCGGGCGCCTTCGCCACCGACGCGCAGGCGCGCCATATCCGCGGCATGCTGGAAGAGGGGGGCAAGACCTTCGAACAGCTTTGGGACGAGCGGGGCCGTGCCAGCCCGGCCGGCCGCTATGGCCAGCCCGAGGAACTGGGAGCGCTGTGCGCCTACGTCTGCTCGGCGCACGCTGGCTACATGACGGCGCAGAACATCCTGCTTGACGGCGGTGGCTACCCCGGCACGTACTGAAGCCACGGCCGCTTAGGGTGTTCCACGGCTGGACGCGGTCGGGGCGTCAGGGCAAGATTGCGGCGATATCGCTTGAGGAACCCCCATGGACCAGACGGACATCAAGATCTTGGCGTTGCTGCAGAAGGACGCCACCTGCTCGGTCGCCGAGATCGCCGAGCAGGTCAATCTGTCCGTCACCCCCTGCTGGCGCCGCATCCAGAAGCTCAAGGACGATGGCGTCATCGCCCGCAACGCGATCCTGCTGGATCCGCGCGCGCTGGGGCTGAACCTGACCGTGTTCGTCTCGATCAAGACCAGCCAGCACAACGAGAAATGGACCCAGAGCCTGATCAATGCGGTCATGGCGCTGCCGAACGTGGTCGAGTTCCACCGCATGGCCGGCGACATCGACTACCTGCTCAAGGTGGTGGTCGAGGACATGGCGGCCTACGACCGCTTCTACCGCCGCCTTATCGGCGCGGTCGACCTGCTGGACGTCAGCGCCAGTTTCTCGATGGAAGTGATCAAGAGCACCACGGAATTGCCGCTGGACGCGCTCTAGGCGCGGGCGGCCGACGCGCTCCGTGCGGGACCGTCCCCAGGGGGGCGGCCGGTGGCAATCGGGCCCCGGCGCCGATGCGCAATTTTTTTCCCTGGCGCCGCCCTCCGGCGAATACAAATTTCTTTCGGGGTGTTGCGCGCGGCCCATCTCGCAATTCTTTTGCGCGCCAGGCGGCGTAGCATATCCGTCATTCCCGCCATGGGAATGAACCCGGGATATCAGAGGACCCTATGTCGTTGGCAGTACCCGCCGGCTGCGCCGGACTGGCGAAGACGCAACCCGCGTCGGTGGAAGATCTTTTGGTGGGATGGAACGGCACCGACGACCTGTGGGTGTTCGCCTATGGTTCCCTCATCTGGCATCCCGGTTTTGCCTGGCGCGAACGGCGCCTGGCCACGGTGCGCGGCTATCACCGCTCGCTTTGCCTTTGGTCGCACGACCACCGCGGCTCGCCCGACAACCCCGGGCTGGTGTTCGGCCTGGATCGCGGCGGCTGCTGCCGCGGCGTGGCATTCCAGATTGCCGCCTGCGACGTGCCGGAGGTGTTCGAGGCGCTATGGCGCCGCGAGATGGTCACCGGCGCCTACACGCCGCGCTGGCTGGCCTGCCACACCGAACAGGCGCCCGTGCGCGGACTGGTTTTCCTCTTGAACCGCGCCTGCCAGGAATACGCTGCCGACCTGAGCGACGACCGCCTGCTGGCATCGGTGCGCAACGCGGTTGGGCATTCAGGCCCGTGCCTGGATTACGTGGTGGAAACCGAAAAGGCGCTGCGCGCCCACGGCATTGACGATTGGCGCCTGGGCGAGCTGGTGCGCCGCCTGGGCATGCAGCCCTGCTGAAGGGCGGCGCGCCCGAGGCCGCCGAAGCGCCTTGCGGCGGGCGCCCGGGGCCGTTCCGCGGCGGCGCGCCGGGCCGTCAGAAGGCCCAGCGGCCGAACATGAACAGCACGTTGCCCGCGCCGCGCGAGCCGGGGATGTAGGTGGCGTACAGCATGGTGTCCTTGTAGCCGGCCGAGACCAGCGGCAGCACGCCGGGGAAGGGCACGTAGCTCATGATGTCGTGGCGCGCGGTCAGGAAGACCGTATAGCCGGCGCCCAGCCGGAAGTTCTCGCTGACCCGTCCGATCTTCAGGAAACCATAGCCGGCGATCGGCTCGACCTTGCTGTGCGAGTCCAGGAAGGCCATGGCGTACAGGCCCTGCCAGTCGCCGTCTTCGTCGTAGATGCTGCGGCCATAGCCGCCGCCCCAGGCCAGCTCGTTGAAGCTGTTGATCTTTTCGCGGCTGTACATGGCGCGGTTGTGCCACGCGTAGCCGCTGAAATAGAGGTCGTTGCCGCCTTCGGTCCAGATCTGGTCGAGGCGTTGACAGGCGGATTGGGCCCACGAGGGAAGGTTATCGCAGGCGTGCGCGGCGGCGCTGAAAGTGGAGAGCAGCAGGCAAAAAAGCGCTGCCCGGAAACGGGCGGTCATTGCGGGGACAGAAAATGATGACAACCCCGTTACTGTAACGGAGCGGCCGTCATATTGACTGTCATGTCGCTGTCAAACGAGTGTTCAGGACATCCGGTGAAACATTCGTGCGCGGGTCCGTTGCGGACGCGCTACAGCAGGAAAATCGTGGCCAGGCCCAGGAAGATGAAAAAGCCCAGCGAGTCTGTCGCGAAGGTCAGCAGGACCGAGGATCCCATGGCCGGATCCTTGCCGAAACGGGCCCGCACCATCGGCACCAGCACCCCGACCGACGCGCCGACCAGCATGTTGCAGACCATGGCGGCCATCATCACCAGCGCGATCGACAGGGAGTGCGAAATCACCCAGGCGAACAGGGCCGCCACCAGGCTGCCGCACAGGCCCACCATGAGGGTCACGAACAGTTCACGCTTGACCAGTTGCCACAGGTTGCGCCCGGTGATCCGGCCCATCGCCAGGGCGCGGATGATCAGCGTCATGGTCTGGTTGCCCGAGTTGCCACCGATGCCGGCGACGATGGACATCAGAAACGCCAGGATCACGATCTGACTGACCGTGCCCTCGAATTGCGAGGCCACGAACGAGGCCGTGGCGGCGGTACAGAGATTGAACAGCAGCCAGGGCGCGCGGTTGCGCAGCGCGGTGCTGACCGGGGCGAAGATGTCCTCTTCCTGCAGACCGGCGCGCGACAGGGCCTGCTCCTGTGAGTCTTCGCGCATCACGTCGACCACGTCCGCAATGGTGACGCGGCCGATCAGGCGGCCCTGGTCGTCCATCACGGGCGCCGACACCAGGTCGTAGCGTTCGAATGCGCCGGCGGCGTCGGCGTCGGAGTCGAGCGGGTTGAGGGTCAGGAAGTCGGCGTTCATGACCGCGCGCACTTCGGTTTCGGGTTCGCTGACCAGCAGGCGCGACAGCGGCAGGATGCCTTGCAGCTTGTCCTGGCGGTCGACCACGAAGATCTGGTCGGTGTGGTCGGGCAGTTCGTGCAGGCGGCGCAGGTAGCGCAGCACCACTTCGAGCGTGACGTCCTCGCGCACCCGGACCATTTCGAAGTCCATGATGGCGCCGACGCTGTCCTCCGGATAGCCCATCGCTTCCAGCAGTTGCGCGCGCTCTTCCTCGGTCAGGCCTTTCTGGACCTCGGCCACCACGTCCGGCGGCAGGTCGGGCGCCAGGTCCGCCAGTTCGTCGGCGTCCATGTTGCCGGTGGCGGCCACCAGGTCCTGGCGGTCCATCGCCTCGATCAGCGACTCGCGCACCCAGTCCTCGACCTCGAGCAGCACGTCGGCGTCGTGCTCGGGGCTGACCAGCTTCCAGATCGCCTGGCGTTCATCCTTGGGCAGCGATTCGAGGATGAAGGCGATGTCCGCGGGATGCAGGCCGTCCAGCAGGGTCTTGAGCTCGGCCTCGTGCTGGCGGTGCACCAGGTCTTCGACCAGGTTGGCCTTGGCGTCGCCTTCTTCCTGGCGATGCACCAGGTCGGCCACCAACTGTTGGCGGCGCAGGCGCTCCTGGACTTCCGCCAGGGCGTGCTGCGCGTCTTCCGGGTCGAGGCGGCGGGGCGTCGCGGGCGGTTTCTGCGCGGCGGCGGACTGCGTCATGCGATACGGCTCAAAGAATGGGGAGAGGGCGGCTGCGCCGCGCTTCGTCGGTGGCGACGTAGGTCAGCGTGGCTTCGGTGACCTTGACGACTTCGGCATCCAGGCGCTGGCGCTCCGCGTAGACCTCGACCGAGACGGTGATGGAGGTCTTGCCGGTCTTGACGATGGAGGCATAGAAGCTGAGCAGGTCGCCCACGAACACGGGTTGCTTGAACTGGAACGCATTGACGGCGACGGTGGCGACCCGGCCGGCCGCGCGGCGGGCAGCTGGAATCGAGCCGGCGATGTCGACCTGGGACATGATCCAGCCGCCGAAAACGTCCCCGTGGATGTTGGCGTCCGCCGGCATTGGCATGACGCGCAATACCGCGTCGCGATTGGCGGGCAAAGTCGTGAAGGGGGTTTTGGTGCTGGAGGTCATGCGGCCGGCTCCAATGCAAGGCAACCAGCCGATTATGCAGGAAAAACGTGGCGCCGGCGCGGGCCGGCGCCACGTCGGGACGCTTTCTCGAAGCGCCCGCGGATCAGGACGCCAGCTTGACGATGCCGTAGCCGCCGACCAGCAGCCAGACGTACAGGATCAGGCCCAGCGCCATCACGCGCGGACCGGCCTTGCGGATGTTGGCGAAGCGCGTTTCGATGCCCAGCGCGGTCATGGCCATGGTCAGGGCGAAGACGTCCAGGCGGCGGATGGCGGCGACGACGTCGGCCGGGATGATGTTCAGCGAGTTGATGATGGCCAGGGCCAGGAAGCCGACCGCGAACCAGGGAATGGGCAGCTTGGCGCCCTTGGCGTTGCCGCCGGCGTGGCTGGCGGCGCTGCGCAAGTACAGGCCGAGGATCAGCAGCACCGGCACCAGCAGCGCGACGCGGGTCATCTTGACGATGGTGGCGACTTCCGTGGTGGCGGGGTCGATGTTGCTGGCCGCGCCCACCACCTGCGCCACTTCGTGGATGGTGCCGCCGATGTAGATGCCCAGCGCCTGGGTGTCGAAAGGCAGCCAGCCGGCGTGGTACAGCACCGGGTACAGGAACATCGACAGCGTGCCGAACAGCACCACCGTGGCCACCGCCACGGCGCTCTTGTGCGGCTGCGCCCGCAGGGTCGGCTCGAAGGCCAGCACGGCGGCCGCGCCACAGATGGCGCTGCCGGCTGCCGTCAGCATGGCGGTGTCGCGGTCCAGCCCGAGCAGGCGCTGGCCGACCCAGGTGCCGATCAGCAGCGTGCCCACCACCACCGCCACCGAGACCGCCAGGCCCGGCAGGCCGACGGCGGCGATCTGCTGGATGCTGATGTTCAGGCCATAGAAGGCCACGGCGATGCGCAGCAGGCGGCGCGCGGTGAAGTTGACGCCCACGCCCCAATCGACCGGCATGGTGCCGCGCAGGAAGTTGCCGTACAGCATGCCGCACACGATACCGACCACCAGCGGCGAGAAACCGAGCTGGCGGATGGCGGGCAGGTCCGCCAGTTGCATCACCGCGGCCGACATCAGGCCGACGAACAGCACGCCGTTGAGCTTGTCGCGCCAGGGCGTGGCCGCGGCGGCCGCGGCGGGCGGCGCGGCAGGGGCGGCATGGTGGGGGGCGGTGGTGCTGGCGGTGCTCATGGCGGGCCTTCGTGCATATCTAAATAACTAGGCGAAATATTAATTTCATGGTCGTTATTTGGAAAATTTTCATTTTTGATATGAAATATCGGAAATTCTGATAATACGGCTGCCGCCGCCCGGACCGCCCATGACCCCCGATCAATTGCTCACCTTCGCCACGGTGGCCGATGCCGGCAATATCAGCCGCGCGGCGCAGCAACTGCACCTGTCACAGCCGGCCGTGTCGGGCCAGTTGCGCGCCTTGCAGGAATGGTTCGGCGAGCCGCTGTACCGCCGCAGCGGCCACGGCATCGCCCTCACCGAAGCGGGCGAGCGCCTTGCCGAGCAGGCGCGGCAATTGCGCCAGGTGTACCGCCAGGCCCAGGCGGTGCGGGAGTCCTGGCGCGGCCTGGAGACCGGCGCGCTGCGCCTGGGGGCCAGCACCACGCCCGCCAGCTACCTGTTGCCCGCCCTGGTGGCGGATTTCCGCCAGGCGTTTCCGGCGGTCAGCCTGCACCTGTCCGATGGCAACACGCGCGAGATCGTGGAGCGCCTGCCCGCGCTGGACCTGGCGTTCATCGAGGGCGACGTGCCGACGGGCCTGCCGGCCGATACCGCGGTGCACGCGTGGCGGCAGGACGAGGTGGTGGCGATCGTGCGGGCCGATCACGCGCTGGCCGGCAAGGGCGCGGTGACGCTGCGCGACCTGGCGCAGTCGGCGCTGGTGATGCGGGAACCGGGCTCAGGCGTGCGGCGGCTGGTCGAGCGCGCGTTCGCCGACGCCGGCCTCGCGCCGTCGATCGGGCTGGAACTGGCGGGGGTGGAGGGGGTGAAGCAGGCGGTGCGCGCCGGGCTCGGCGTGGGCTTCGTGTCGGCCATGTCGATGCGGCACGAGGATGGCGCGTTGGCGGCCTTGCGGCTGTTGCCGCGTCCGCTGACGCGCACGCTGAGCATCCTGGTGCCGCACGCGGATGCCGCCGCCCGCGCCGCCCAGCGCTTCCTGGCGATGTGCCAGGCGGTGCGGATGGCGCAGGCGGGCGACTTCTAGCGGCGCGTCAGGCCTTGGCCAGGCGCTTGAGCGCCAGTTGCACCCAGTAGGTGCCGCCCAGCGGCAGTAGGTCGTCGTTGAAGTCGTAGCTGCCGTTATGCAGCATGCAGGGGCCCAGGCCATGGCCGGCGGCGCGGTGGTCGCCGACGCCGTTGCCGATCCAGACGTAGCAGCCGGGCAGTTCCTGCAGCATGAAGGCGAAGTCCTCGGCGCCCATGGTGGGCTGCACGTGGTCGTTGACCTTGTCGGCGCCGACGATGTCGCGCATGACGTCGGCACAGAACGCGGCTTCGTCGGGATGGTTGATGGTGGGCGGGTAGTTGCGCTGGAAGGTGAACTCCACCTCGCAGTCCATGGCGGCACAGGTGTGGCGCGCGATCTCTTCCATGCGGCGTTCGATCAGGTCCAGCACCTCCAGCGTGAAGGTGCGCACGGTGCCGCGCAGCTCGGCGTGATTGGGCACCACGTTGTCGGCGCTGCCGGCGTGGATCTGCGTGATGCTGAGGACCGCGGCGTCGAGCGGATTGCGGTTGCGCGTGATGATGGTCTGCAGCGATTGCGCCAGTTGCACCGCCGCCATCACCGGGTCGATGCCCAGGTTGGGCATGCCTGCATGGGTGCCCTTGCCCTTGACCACGATGGAGAATTCGTTGCTGGAGGCCATGATGGGGCCGGCGGTCACGCCGAACTGGCCGGGCGCCATGCCGGGCCAGTTGTGCATGCCGAACACTGCTTCCATCGGGAAGCGGGTGAACAGGCCGTCGTCGATCATGCGCTTGGCGCCGCCGCCGCCTTCCTCGGCGGGCTGGAAGATCACGTACACCGTGCCGGCGAAGTCGCGGTGCTGCGACAGGTAGCGAGCGGCGGCCAGGAGCATGGCGGTATGACCGTCGTGGCCGCAGGCGTGCATCTTGCCGGCGTGCTTGCTGGCGTGGGCGAAGGTGTTGGCTTCCTGCATCGGCAGGGCGTCCATGTCGGCGCGCAGGCCGACGGCGCGTTCGCCGGGACGGTCGCCGCGGATGATGCCGACCACGCCGGTGCCGCCCAGGCCGCGATGGATTTCAATGCCCCATTCTTCGAGCTTGGCCGCGACCACGTCGGCGGTGCGGAATTCCTCGAACGCCAATTCGGGATGCGCGTGGATGTCGCGTCGGATCTGGGAGATATCGTCGCGCCAGGCAACGATGGGATCGAGCAGTTTCATGGAAAGAATCAGGCGGAATATGGGAACGCAACAAGGTTATCATCAATCAAAAACCAATTTAATGGAGACAAACACCATGACCCGTCCGTGGCTTGCCCATTACCCGAAAGGCGTGCCCGCCGATATCTCCATCGACGGCTACACCTCGCTGACCGACCTGCTGGACCGGGCCTGCAAGCAGTACGCGACCCGCATCGCCTGCACCGCCATGGGCAGCGACATCACCTATGCGGAGCTGGACGCGCACGGCCGCGGGTTCGCCGCCTGGCTGCAAAGCCTGGGGCTGCCCAAGGGGTCGCGGGTCGCGTTGATGATGCCCAACGTGCCGGCCTACCTGGTGGCGCTGCTGGGCACGCTGCGAGCCGGACACGCGGTGGTCAACGTCAATCCGCTGTATACCCCCGATGAACTGCAACGGCAGTTGCAGGACAGCGGCGCGGCGGTCATCGTCATCCTTGAGAATTTTGCCCACACGCTGCAGAGCGTGTCGGACCGCGGCCAGCTCAAGCACGTGGTGGTGACCGGGCCGGGCGACCTGCTGGGCGGCCTGAAGGCGCCGCTGGTGAACCTGGCGGCGCGCTACATCAAGAAACTGGTGCCGGCGTGGCACATCGAGGGCGCGCAGATGCTGTCGAAGGTGTTGGCCTCGGGGGCGGGCCTGCCGTTCACCGCGCCGGCCATTTCGATGGACGATCTGGCCGTGCTGCAGTACACCGGCGGCACCACCGGCGTGCCCAAGGGCGCGATGCTGACGCATCGCAACCTGACCTCCAATGTGATGCAGATGGAAGCGGTGGCCTCGCCCGCGCTGCATGACCTGGCGGCGCGGCAGGTCACGATCCTGAGCGCATTGCCGCTGTATCACGTGTTCGCCATGACGGTCTGCGGCCTGTACGGGCTGCACGCCGGCATGCGCAACGTGCTCATCATCAATCCGCGCGACCAGCCGTCGCTGATCGGCGCGTGGCGCAAAACGCCCATCAACGTGTTCCCGGGCGTCAATACGCTGTTCAATGCGCTGGTCCACAACGAGGACTTCGCCAAGCTGGATTTCTCCGGCCTGCGGCTGACGCTGGGCGGGGGCATGGCGGTGCAGCAGGCGGTGGCCGAGCGCTGGCTCAAGGTTACCGGGCGGCCGCTGGTCGAGGGCTATGGCCTGTCCGAAACCTCGCCGGTGGCCACGGTCAATCCGACCGATACCGATGCGTATTCGGGCTCGATCGGGCTGCCGCTGCCCTCCACCGACGTCGCCATCCTGGATGACGAGGGCCACGAGGTGGCGCTGGGCGAGCGCGGCGAGGTCTCCATCCGCGGGCCGCAGGTCATGGCGGGCTACTGGCAGAAGCCGGAAGAGACCCGCCAGGCGATGACCGCCGACGGCTTCTTCCGCACCGGCGATATCGGCATCATGGACGACAAGGGCTATACGCGCATCGTCGACCGCAAGAAGGACATGATCACCGTGTCGGGTTTCAAGGTCTATCCGAACGAGGTCGAGGCGGCGGTGTCGCAGATGCCGGGCGTGCTCGAATGCGCCGCCATCGGGGTGCCGGACGGGCATTCGGGCGAGGCCGTCAAGGTCTTCGTGGTGAAGAAGGATGCCTCGCTGACCGAGGCCCAAGTGCAGCAGTGGTGCAAGGACAAGCTGACCGGCTACAAGCGGCCGCGCTTCGTCGAGTTTCGCGACGAGTTGCCCAAGAGCAACGTCGGCAAGATCCTGCGGCGCGAACTGCGTCCGGACGCCGAGGCCGCGGCGCCGCAGGGCCAGGCGGCCTGAGCGCGCGCGGCGTGGGGACGGCCGGGCCTCAGCCCGGCTGGTCCAGGTGGGGGGCGATCATCTCGTGCAGGGCGCGCTCGATGTCGGGGTTGCCGGCCACGACGCGTCCGCCGATGGGCCAGGAGTCCTGCTGGTGCATGTCGCTGCAGGCGCCGCCGGCTTCGCGCACGATCAGCGTGCCCGCGGCCACGTCCCAGGGCGCCAATCCCATTTCCCAATAGCCGTCATAGCGGCCGCAGGCGGTCCATGCCAGATCCAGCGCGGCCGCGCCCATGCGCCGCACGCCGCGGGCTCGGTTGATGGCGTCATGCAGCATCGGCATGTATTGGCTGGCGAAGGAAAAATCACGGAAGGGAAAGCCCGTCGCCAGCACGGCGTCGTCCAGCGTGCGGGTGCGCGAGCAACTGATGCGCCGGCCATTGAGCCAGGCGCCCAGGCCGTACACGGCGGTGAACAGTTCTTCGCGGCAGGGATCGTAGACCACGCCCGCCACGGGCGTGTCGCGCGCCAGGCGTTCGGTGGGGGATACCGCGGTGCCGGCATGCGCGATGAGCGCGATCGAGACGGCGTAGTGCGGAATGTCGTGCAGGAAATTGGTGGTGCCGTCGAGCGGGTCGATGTACCAGGTGGCGGCGCCCTGCGCCTGGCCGCCGGTCTCTTCGGCGACGATGCCGAACTTGGGCGTGCGCGCCTGCAATTGTTCGATGATCGCGGCCTCGGCCTCGCGATCGGCCTGGGACACGAGATCGTTGCGCGCCTTGCGATCGATCACGAGGTCGGCGCGATGATGCGCGTAGGATTGCAGGATGGCCGCGCCGGCGTGGGCTGCCGTGACCGCGGCGTCAAGCGCGGCGCACAGGTCTACGGGCGAGGCGAGCGAGCGGGGCGGGTCATAGGTTTCCATGAAACCAGTGTAAGCCCAGCCATGCGTCAAATCCGTGGCGACGCGGCAAAAGCCCGCGTGCCCGTGGCGCATATCCAACGCAGCCGGCTGCGCCAGCCGATAATCCTTCTTTTCCGATCGCCGCCGTTTTCATGTCCTCGTCCTATGCGCCCCTGACCCCCGCCGTCGCTGAATTCGATGCCCAGGGCCGGCTGTACAGCCCGGTCTATGGCGACGTCTATCACTCGCCGTCGGGCGCGTTGGGCCAGGCGGAACACGTTTTCCTGCGGGGCAACGGCCTGCCGGAACGCTGGCGCGGTCGCGGCGCCTTCACCGTCTGCGAGACCGGTTTCGGCCTGGGTCTCAATTTCCTGGCGTTGTGGCGCGCCTGGCGCGACGATCCACAGCGTTCGCGCACCCTGCACGTGGTGTCGCTGGAGGCGCATCCATTCGGCGGCGAAGACCTGCGAGCCGTGCTGGCGCGCCATGCGCCCGAACCCGTGGCTGCGCTGGCGACGCAACTGGCGGCCCAGTGGCCGGCCTTGCTGCCCGGCCTGCACCGGCTGGAATTCGAGGGCGGCGCGGTGACGCTGACGCTGGGTTTCGGCGACGCGCAGGTGTTGGCGCCGCGGCTCGCCGCGCGAGTCGATGCGTATTTCCTCGACGGTTTCGCACCCGAACGCAACCCGCGCATGTGGCAGGCCGCCTTGCTCAAGGACCTGGCGCGGCTGGCCGCGCCGCAGGCCACGGTGGCCACCTGGGCCTGCACGGGTGAACTGCGCCAGGCCCTGCGCGATGCGGGGTTCGACGTGCGGCGGGCGCCGGGCTATGGCGGCAAATGGCACATGACGGTAGGCGCGGTGGCGGTCGGCGCCGACGCCGCGCCGGCCGCCACGGCCGACCCTGGCCGCCATGCGCTGGTGGTGGGGGCGGGCCTGGCGGGGGCGGGCATTGCGCAGTCCCTGGCGCTGCGGGGCTGGCGGGTAACAGTGCTGGATGCGGCGCTGGCGGGGGGCGCGCTGGCCCATGCCGGCCACACCGCGGCTGCGCTGACGCCGGTGCTGGCGCGCGACGACAATGCGCGCGCGCGCCTGTCGCGCGCCGGCAGTGCACGCGCCCGGGCGCGTTGGGCCGGGCTGGCCGGCGGCGCCGCGCCGATCCGGTGCGGGACCGTGCAATTGGAACGTGACGCCGGGCGCGCCGCCGCGCTGGAGGAAACCCTGTCGGTGCTGGCGTTTCCGCGTGACTGGGTGCGCGCGGTCAGCCGCGACGAGGCCAGCGCGCTGGCCGGATTGCCGCTGGCGCGCGGCGGTATTTTCTTCGGGCAGGGCATGCTGGTGCAGCCCGCCCAGTTGATTCCGGCCTTGCTGGCGACGCCCGGCGTGCGCGTGGCGGCGGGGACGGTGGCGCGGGTGGCGCCGGACGGCACGGGTTGGCGCGCGCTCGACGCCGCCGATGCGGAGCTGGCGCGGGCCGATGTCGTGATCCTGGCCAACGCCTTCGGCGCCCAGGGTGTGCTGGCGGCCAGTGGCCTGCTGGCGCCGCTGCCGCGGGTAGCGCAGATGCATGCGCTGGCAGGCGAGGTCACACTGATACCGGCCGCGGCGCTGGGCGGCGGTCCGCGTTGCGTGGTCGGGGGCGAGGGCTACCTGTTGCCGGACACTGGCGCGGGTTGTGTGGCGGGCAGTACGTACGTGCATGGCGCCAGCGAGGCGTGTATCGGCGCCGAAGGCCAGCGCGTGACGTTGGACAAGGCGGCGGGATTGCTCAGCAGCGGCGACTTTCCCGCCTTCGACGCGCTCGTGCCTGGCACGCTGCCGGGCTGGGCGGGGTGGCGGGCGGTGTTGCCGGGGCGCCTGCCCGCCGTGGGCGAGCTGGCCCATGCGCCGGGGTTGTGGTTGGCGGCGGGCTACGCGTCGCGCGGGTTGTCCTGGTCCGCGTTGATGGGGGACCTGGTTGCGGCCCGGCTTTGCGGCGAGCCGTCACCTCTTGAAACCGATCTGTCCCGGTTGATCGCCCCACGCTGAAAAAAACTTCCGGGGCGTGCAGAACCCGGAGCGGGGTGGCGTAGAATTGTGGCAAATGCCAGGATTTGGCGCCAAATGAACCCGCGTTGGGCGCAGGTTTGGTGTTCCGGTGGCGCTCTGGCGATGACTTGCGGGGGGCCAGCCGGGGGCTTTGCGACCCCTTTTTTCGGATGATATCGCCATCCAAAAGAGGGACTGAGTTTATTTCAAAGCTCAAATCCGTCAAAATAGCGTCTTTTGATGGTTTTTGGCTTAAGCCGGGGGATGCTCTGTGCCGCCCAAGTTCGACTTTGCCCATACTACCCAGCTCGACAACATCGAGCTGCTGACGTCCCGCCCCAGTCGCATCGATTTCGACGCGGGCGATGGGTTGCACCTGGTAGTCGAGGCGCATGCGCCTGGTGTGTTCCGCCTGCGCTGCGGCGAGGCGAACCACCTTACCGATGACAAACCCGGCGCGCGCGCGCGCGCCGTGGCCGAGATGCTGCTCGCGCGCCAGGAGGCGGTGGGCGAGGCCGCCATTGCCCCGCGCGAAGGCGGGGACGGTTGGCGCATCACCCAGGGCGACGTGGCCCTGGAGCTCCAATCCAACCCGGTGCGCTTTGCGCTCTACCGCAATGAAGAGCGGGTGTTCGAGTCCGAGGTTTCCGCGCATACGCCCGCATTCGGGCACAACGCGCTGGACCAGGCCGACGCCGCGGCCTGGACGGCGGGCTTTACCCTGCTGCCGGGCGAGCGCGTGTACGGTCTGGGCGAAACCCCGGGCGATCTGAACCGCCGCGAAGAATCCGTGGTCTCCGACGATCCCGAGCATCGCGCCCTGCCGCTGGCATGGAGCCCGCGCGGCTGGGGGCTGTACGTCAACACGATGCGCCGCGTCGAGCACGCGGTTGGCACGGCGCCGGCCGATTCGGCCTACGTCGTCAGCGTCGACGACGTGGTGCTGGATGTGTTCCTGTTCGCCGGCGAGCCCGCCGAAATCCTCAACCAGTACACCGCCCTGACCGGCCGCGCCGGCCAGCCGGTGCTGTGGGCGATGGGCGCGTGGCTGCAGCAGGCCAGCGGCGAGATGCCGACACAGACCGTGGCCCTGCTGGGCCGCATGCGCGAAAACCAGATTCCGGTGGATGCCGTGACCCTGGCGCAGCCGGCGGCCTGGGGCTTCCAGGCCGACAAGACCGTGTTCGAATGGGACGCCCAGCGCTTCCCCGATGCCAAGCAGATGCTGGCGCTGTTCCACAAGCACAACGTGCATGTGGCGGCGTCGGGTTTCCCGGGTGTCATCAAGACCAGCCCGCTGTTCGAGGAACTCGAAGACCGCGGCTGGCTGCTGACGCGCGAAGATGGCTCGGCGCAGGTGTTCGACGGCAATGCCGCCACCTCGGGCCAGCCCTACGGTCTGCTGGACCTGACCTACCGCGACATTTACAACCTCTGGGTCGAGCGCCATCGCCAACTGGTCGAGGACGGCCTGGACGCGCCGGCCTGCGACGCCCAGATCGCCATTCCCGATGGCGTCTCCGCCCGCAACGGCGAGACCGGCCCCGCGCTGCGCAGCATGTATCCGCTGCTGGTGCGCCGCGCGTTGTTCGACGCCGTCGCCGGCCTGAAAGTGCCGCCCGAGGGCGTGGTGCCCAGCACCGACCTGTTCCCGGCCGCGCAGCGCCTGCCGTGGCAGGTTGGCCCGCAGGTCGACAACACCTGGGAAGGCCTGCGTCATACCCTGCGCACCGCGCTGTCGATCGGCGCCTCGGGCCTGCCGGTGCAGGTGCACGGCATTGGCACCGGTTCGCGCGGCACGGCCGACATGACGCCCGAGCTGTACCTGCGCTGGCTGACCGCCGGCGTGTTCTCGGCCAATTTCTCGTTCCAGGGCGTCGCCGGCCTGCTGCCGTGGGACTTCGGTGACGAGACCCTGGCGCACGTCAAGACCTGGATGCAGTGGCGCTACCGCCTGGTGCCCTACGTGCTGGGCGCCATCGAGGACGCGGCCCGCACCGGGCTGCCGGTGCAGCGCTCCATGGCGCTGTCGTTCCCCAACGACCCGCATGCCCACGAATGGGACCTGCAGTACCTGCTCGGCCCGGCCCTGCTGGTGGCGCCGATCACCGCGCCGGGCAAGCAGGTGCGGGTGTACCTGCCCAAGGGCGAGGCCTGGTGGGACCTGAACACCGGCCATCGCTACGAAGGCGGCACCACCTGGACCATCGATTGCGAGCTGGGCCAGTTCCCGGTGTTCGGCCGCGAAGGGCACATGCTCTGTCTCGGCCCGGCCGCGCAGCACACCGGTGAATTCAATTCGGCCCGCATCCTCGACGAGGTCTGGATGTTCGGCATGCCGGTGCACAACCCGGTGGTCATGCGCAACAAGATCCGCGTCATGCAGATGCAGGGCTCCAGCTACATCAAGGGGCTGGAAGGCCTGCGCATTTCGCCGTCCGAGGGCCTGGAGGTCAAGCGCCGCGGCGCGGAAGTCCGTATTTCGCGCGCTCGCTGAGCCAGGCGGGGCCGGTTCGCCGGCCGCCGATGAAAAAGGGCAGTCAGGAAGGCTTTCCTTCCCGACTGCCCTTTACGTCTTTGCGCGGACGCATCTTATATTACTGTTAGTTATTAAAAATGGAAAAAACGGTCGTTCTCTTTAGAAGAGAAAAGATACAAAATCGCTTGCCATGATTCAGATCGAGAACCTATCCAAGACCTACGCCACGCCGCACGGCCAGTTCCAGGCGCTGCGTGGCATCAACCTGCACATCCAGCAGGGCGAGGTCTTCGGCATCATCGGCCCCAGCGGGGCCGGTAAAAGCACGCTGGTCCAGTGCATCAACCTGCTGGAGCGTCCCAACGAGGGCTCCATCGCCATCGGCGGCCAGGCGCTGACCGGGCTGAGCGAGGCGCAACTGCGCGCGCAGCGCCGCCGCATCGGCATGGTGTTCCAGGGCTTCAACCTGCTGTCGCGCCGCACGGTGTACGGCAACGTGGCGCTGCCGCTGGAAATCGCCGGCGTCGCCAAGAGCGAGATCCCGGCCCGCGTCGAACGCCTCCTGGCGCTGGTGGGCCTGGAGCACCTGCGCGACCGTTATCCCAGCCAGATCAGCGGCGGCCAGAAGCAGCGCGTCGGCATCGCGCGCGCCCTGGCCAACAATCCGGACGTGCTGCTCAGCGACGAGGCCACCTCCGCGCTCGATCCCGAGACCACCCACAACATCCTGGCGCTGCTGCGCGACATCAACCGCAAGACCGGCGTGACCGTGGTCATGATCACGCACCAGATGGAAGTGGTGCGCGAGGTCTGCGACCGCGTGGCCGTGCTGTCGCAGGGCGAAGTGGTCGAGATGGGCAGCACCCGCGAAGTGTTCGCGCAGCCGCGCCACGAAGTGACCCGCGCCATGGTGTCGGCCGCGACGGCGTCGGACCTGACCGACGCCACGCTGGCCGCCGTCAAGCAGCGCATCGAGGCGCTGGCCGCCGCCAAGCCGGGCCAGGCCGTGCGCCTGCTGCGCCTGTCGCTGACCGGCACCGACGCGTCGGGTTCGTTCCTGTCCGACCTGTCGACGCAGTATTCGCTGGACGTGGGCCTGGTGCAGGCGCGCGTCGAAGACATCCAGGGCGTGGCCGTCGGCACGATGTTCGTGCTGGCCCAGGGCGCGCCCGCCGCGGTCAAGGACGCCATCGCCGCGTTGACCGCCCGTGACATCACCGTTGAAGAAATCGCTCATGAGCCCGCAACTGATCGACCTGCTTATTACGTCGCTGCTTGACACCCTGCTGATGGTGGGCGTGGCCAGCGCCATCGCGGTGCTGGTCGGCATTCCGCTGGGCGTGATCCTGACCGTCACCGCGCGCGGCAACATGCTGGAGAACCAGGCCGTCAACCACGCGCTGGGCGCGGTCATCAACGCCACCCGCTCGGTGCCGTTCGTGATCCTGATGGTCGCCATCATCCCGTTCACGCGCCTGGTGGCGCAGACCTCGATCGGCACCACCGCCGCCATCGTGCCGCTGTCGGTGGCCGCGATCCCGTTCATGGCGCGCATCGCCGAGAACGCCATGCGCGAAGTCGATCCGGGCCTGATCACGGCCGCGCGCGCCATGGGCGCCTCGCCGATGCAGATCATCATGAAGGTGCTGCTGCCCGAGGCGCTGCCCGGCCTGATCGCCGCCACCATCGTCACCGTGGTCAGCCTGATCGGCTACTCGGCCATGGCCGGCGCCATCGGCGGCGGCGGCCTGGGCGACCTGGCGATCCGCTATGGCTACCAGCGCTTCCAGTCCGACGTGATGGCCGCGGTGGTCATCGTGCTGATCGTGCTGGTGCAACTGATCCAGAGCCTGGGCGACCGCTACGTGCGCCGCATCTCGCATCGTTGAGCACACCGAACATTCTTCTCCTCCTTCCGACATCCGGGAAATTCGCAACATGAGCATCAAGGTTTTGAAGTCGCTGGCCGCGTTCGCCCTCGGCGCCGCCGTATTGGCCCAGCCCGCGCTGGCCCAGGACAAGCCCCTGAAGGTTGGCGTCACCGCCGGCCCGCACGCCCAGATCTTCGACGTGGTCAAGCAGGAAGCCGCCAAGCAGGGCCTGAATATCCAGGTGATCGAGTTCACCGACTACGTGCAGCCCAACGTCGCGCTGGCCTCGGGCGACCTGGATCTGAACAGCTACCAGCACCAGCCGTACCTGGACAACGCCAACGCCGACCGCGGCTACAAGCTGGTCAGCATCGCCAAGACCGTGATCTTCCCGATCGGCATCTACAGCAAGAAGATCAAGTCGCTGTCCGAGCTGAAGGAAGGCGCCCGCATCGCGCTGCCGAACGACCCGACCAACGGCGGCCGCGCCCTGTTGCTGCTGCAGGCCAATGGCCTGATCAAGCTGCGTCCGGAAGCCGGCCTGAAGGCCACCCCGATCGACGTCATCGAGAACCCGAAGAAGCTGCGCTTCATCGAACTGGACGCCGCCCAGTTGCCGCGTTCGCTGGACGACACCGACGCTTCGGCCGTGAACACCAACTTCGCGCTGGAAGCGGGCCTGAACCCGGCCACCGACGCCATCGCCCAGGAATCGCCCAACTCGCCGTACGCCAACGTGCTGGTGGTGCGTGAAAAGGACAAGGACCGTCCCGAGTTCGCCAAGCTGGTCAGCATCTACCACAGCCCGGCCGTGAAGCAATTCATCGAGACCAAGTTCAAGGGCGCGGTGGTGGCTGCCTGGTAAGCCAGGTTCGCCTCCCCGATGCAGAACGGCCGCGCAAGCGGCCGTTTTCCATTGAGGCGGGCCGAACGGCCGTTTCACGGTCCCGCCGCAGCGCGCGGCGGGTCGCGTGCACCGGCGCCGCTGGCGGACAGCGATCGCCAGTTCCGGCGTGGAGGCATCCTGGCCTCTATTTTTTGACAAGGTCCACGAAATCAGCCATAATTTCGGGCTTCGGTCGGGCTGATAGCTCAGTCGGTAGAGCAGCGGACTTTTAATCCGTTGGTCGCGAGTTCGAGTCTCGCTCAGCCCACCACCCCGAATTCTCGCTTGAGCCCAAGCTCTCCATCCCCGGGGAGCTTGATGCCATGGCACCCAAAAACGCCGCTTTCGAAGCGGCGTTTTTTTTTGCGCGGCTCCTCGCCTGGAGCCGCGCCGGTATCCGAGTACCGGTGCTCCCCGGCAGGCCGCTGCGCGGCGCGCCGCTTCAGGATTCGCGACCGACCCTTGGGCTCTGATCGAGCCGTCTCCCGCCGATCGACCGATCTGGCCGCAATGGCCATCGTGGTGTGCGGGTCGATTCCGCAGTCGTTGTTGATCGGCCACTTTCTTGCGGACGAATGAGACTCCCGGGAAAGAGCGGTTTCCTTTTATCCGAATATCACGCCATCTGAGCAGCTCGACGGAAATAATTCGAGCTGAAAATACCATTATTGGAAATGGCTTCGGATAATATAAGACCAAGCCGCGGTTTTATAAATATCTATGTGTTTTATTTGTCCTGCTTCCCGCAATAATAATTATTAGAGTGCGGCGTGCGCATTGATATTCGACTGCTCCATCGAAATTAATACCTATGGCGTTACGCATGATGCGTGTGCCGCAAGTGCTCTAATTCATTAGCCAAATCGCCTCGATTCTCGCGAAGGAATCGTGCTGACGGGGTTATTTCCTTGCTGAATGCACGTAGCGATTTCAATTGGAATCGCGGGATTTCATCCAGGTTGAAATAATGGCTTGCAGGGCCGTTTTTTTGTCGTCGTAATAATGAAAAAATATAAAGCTGAAATGCAGGCGGGTTGCAATGCCGATTGGCAAATGCACCGATGGGCAACGATTGTCGTGTCCGTAATGGATGCGGGTACGTCATGGTCGTCCTGATGTCCGGGGCGGGCCGATCCCGGTCATGGGTAGCAATGCGCTGGTGCGTGGGCGCCGTCGTCGCGATGGCCCTGGTCGCGACGGGCGGCACGGCCGGGGCCGGTGTGACCGGCGGCAAGACAGCGTCGGTTGGCGCGCCCGCGGGTGCCTCCGGGCCCGGGGAGGCTCCCATCACACTGCAGGCCCTGGTCGAGGCGGCGATGCGCAGCCATCCGCTCGCGCGTGGCGCGCAGCAGGAGCTGGACGCGGCCAAGGTGGACGTGGACGCGGCCCGGCGGCGCTGGTGGCCTTCGGCGTCCCTGGTCATGGAGTCGCACTCGACTTCCGTCAACTCGCCCGCATCGCGGGGCGCCCAACTCGAGCAGACGCTATGGGATGGCGGCCAGATCAATGCCAATATCGACCGGGCCCGCGCGGATGTGAGCAAGAGCGAGGCGCGGGTCACATGGCAGCGCCAGCAACTGGCGCTGCAGGTCATCGGCGCCTGGCAGTCGCTGATCAGCGCCCGAGACCGGATTGCCATTTCCGAGGCAACCATGACCCGGCTGCGCGGCTACGAAGCCCAGATGCGCCGCCGGGTGGCGGCCGATGCTTCGCCGGCGGTCGACATCGAATTGGCGCTGTCGCGCCTGCGGCAGACGGAAGTCGACCTGACGACGGCGCGTTCCGCCCTGCGGCTGGCGGCACAACGGATCGAGCAATTGTCGGGCGTGGCCGGGCTGGACGCTGAGGCCGACACGCTGGCCGCGTGGCCCGACGCGCAGCAGGTCAAAGACGTTTCGGCCCGCTTGCTGGCGGAAGACGTCGGCGCCCAGGCATGGGACAGCGCGGCCGTGAAAATGGCCCAGGGCGATGTGGCCGTCATGCGGGCCCAGCTCGACGCCAAGTCGGCGCAACGTTGGCCGACGGCCTACCTGCGCGTCAACCGCCCATTGGGCGACGCCTATCCGGGCGCCCGCACCGACCGTGGCGTATCGGTGTTCGTGGGCCTGCGCTACACGCCGGGCGCGGGGTTCTCGACCGGTGTCGAGGCCGATGCCCTGCGCGAGCGCGTGTCGGCGGCAAGCATGGCCGTGGACGCGGCCTGGCTCGAACAGCGCGAGGCGATGCTCGGCGATATCGATCAGATCGCGGCGGCCGAGAATCAGTTGGCGGCGCTGGAGAGCGCCGTCACCGGCTCGCAGCACGTGCTCGACTCCTATTCCCGTCAGTTCACCGCCGGGCGCAAGACCTGGATCGACCTGTTGAATGCCGTCCGGGAACTGGCGCAGAACCAGTACGCCCGGGCCGACTCGCAGGCCGCGCTGGCCGCGGCCGCCTATCGCCTGCAGGTGCGCCTGGGCGCGACGGAGCTGGCGCCGTGAGCGCCGTCCCCAAGATGGAGCCGCTGGAGTCGCTGGCCTGGGCATTGAACCGGCTGGCCACGTTGCAGGGCGCGGTGCTGGATCCGCTGCAATTGCGGTCCGGCCTGCGTCAATGCGCCGGCGTCCAGCATCCCGCCGAGTTGCTGGTTCTGTTGTGCCGCCTGTTGGGGGTGGGGGCGCCGCAGGGGTTGCGGCGTCCCGATGCCGCGCATTTGCCGCTGCTGTGCCATCTGCCGGACGGCCAGTGGGGCATCGTGACCGACCTGGCGCCCACGGGCGACTGGATGGTGGCATGCGGCACCGTCACCCAGGCGTTCGCGAGCGCCGCGCTGCAAGACCGCTGCACGCGGATGCAACTGGCGCCGGCGGGTTCTTCCGCGGTCAGCGGCCATCCGGTCGGGCCGGCACCGGCCGAGACCTTCCGCTCGCGTCGCAACGCGGCCATCCGGCCGTACCGCGGCGCGTTGATCGAAGCGTGCGTGGGCTCCGTGATGGTCGGCCTGCTGGCGCTGGCCACCTCCATGTTCTCGATGCAGGTGTATGACCGTGTCATCCCCACGCGTGGCGAGTACACCCTGTTCGTGCTGGCGACCGGGGTATTGATCAGCGTCCTGATCGAACTCGCCGTCAAGATCGCCCGGGCCCGCGTGATGGATCACGTGGTGGTCGGGGTCGACGGCATGCTTTCGCGCGACATCTTCCATCGCCTGATGTCGCTGCGCATCGATCAGGTGCCGGCTTCCGTCGGTTCGCTGGCGGCGCAGATCCGCGGCTACGAACAGGTTCGCGCGTTCTACACCGCGTCTTCGTTGTTCGCGCTGGTCGACTTGCCGATGGCCTTGGTGTTCGTGGCGATCGTGATGGCGCTGGCTACGCCGGCGGTGGGCCTGGTGTTGCTGGGGTTCGCGCTGGTCGCGCTGTTCATCGGCCTGGCATCGCAGCGCCGGATCGCGCGCCAGGCCAAGGAGGGCGCGGCGTATGCCAATCTCAAGACGGGCCTGCTGGTGGAGGCCGTCGAAGGGGCCGAGACCATCAAGGCCGGCGCGGGCGGGTGGCGCTTCCTGTCGCGCTGGCTCGATGTCAGCGCGCGGACCATCGCCAACGATCTCAAGATGCGCCACTTGAGCGAAAACGTGGGGTATCTGGGCGGCTCCATCCAGCAACTCAGCTATGCCTCGTTGATCGTCGTGGGCGCCCTGACGGTGATGCACGGCGAGATGACCACCGGCGCCCTGATCGCCTGCTCCATCCTGAGCGGCCGGATCCTGAATCCGATCCTGGCGGTGCCGGGCTTGATGATCCAGCGCGCGCATGCGCTGGCCGCCGAGGACGGCCTGGAAAAACTCTATCAACTCAAGACCGACAACCACGGCGTGCGGCGTCCGCTGGCGCCGGAGCGGATCGAAGGACGCTTTGCGCTCGAAGACGTGTCGTTCGCCTATGGCGACAATCCCGTGGCCCTGCGCGTGCCGAACCTGCGTATCCAGCCGGGTGAAAGAATCGCGGTGGTCGGGCCGATCGGGTCGGGCAAGTCGACACTGCTGCGCGTACTGACCGGCATGTACGTGCCGCAATCCGGGCGCGTACTGCTGGACGACCTGGATCTGTCGCACATCAGCCGGCTGGCGTTGAGCCGGCAGATCGGCTACCTGCAGCAGGACCATCGCCTGTTCCAGGGAACCCTGCGCGAGAACCTCCTGATCGGGCTGCCCGATCCCGGCGACGAAGAGATCCTGCGCGCCATGCGCCGCACCGGCATGGATCGCATCGTGGCCGCGCATCCGAAGGGCCTGGACCGGCCCATCGTCGAAGGCGGGCGGGGATTGAGCGGCGGGCAGCGGCAACTGGTGGCGTTCACCCGCCTGGTGCTGTGCCGGCCGCGGATCATCCTGCTGGACGAGCCCACCGCGTCGATGGACGACGACCAGGAGCGCCGTTGCCTCGGCGTGTTGGCCGAAGAGGCGCGGGCCGGCGCGACGCTGGTGGTCGTGACCCACAAGCCCAATGTGCTGCCGTTGGTCGAGCGCGTCGTGGTCATGATCGGCAACGGCATCGTCAGGGACGGCCCGCGCGATGCTGTATTGAAAGACCTGGAGGCCGCCCGGCGCGATGATGATGCCCGGCGCGCCGCCGGAGCCTCGCTGGGCGTGGCGGGAGCGCAGGCATGAGCCGGCTGATCATTGATTCCCGCTCGCGCGGCAAGGGGAATGCCCTGGCGCCGATGTTGCCCGCGGACGGATCGGATGGGGTCTCGCTGGCCACGCCGCCGCGCCGGGCGCGCTGGTGCATGCGTGCCATGTTCGCCGGCCTGTGCGCGTTGCTGGCCTGGGCCGCGGTGGGCAAGATCGACCAGGTCACGCGGGCGCCCGCCCAGATCATCGCCGCCGCGCGCACCCAGGTGATCCAGTCGCCCGATGGCGGCATCATCACCCAACTGCATGTCAGCGAGGGCGACGTGGTCCATGCCGGCGACGTGCTGGCGACGCTGCAGGAAGAGCGGGCCCGAGCCGCCGTCAGCGACAGCAACGCCAAGGTGGCGGCGCTGCGGATCACGCTGGCGCGCCTGCATGCCGAGGTCTATGGCACCCCGCTGGCGTTCCCCTCGGATCTGCAGGATTACAAGGACTACATGCGCAATCAGCGCGACCTGTACCAGAAGCGCCGCACCGCGATCAAGGAAGACCTGGCGGCGCTGCGCAACATGCTGTCGCTCGCGCGCCAGGAACTGTCGATCAACCGCAAGCTGGTGGCCACAGGCGACGTCAGCCAGGCGGAGATCCTGCGGCTGCAACGCGCGGTCGCCGACATCGAGGCGCAGATGACCAGCCGGCGCAACAAGTATTTCCAGGACGCGCAGGCGGAAATGACCAAGGCGCAGGAAGACCTGACCAGCCAGACCGAGCAGTTGCGCGACCGCAATCAGGTGCTGGAACAGACGCGGCTGATCGCCACGGCCGATGGCATCGTCAACAACATCCGCGTCAACACGATAGGGGGCGTGGTGCGCCCCGGCGAGACGGTCATGGAAATCCTGCCGACCGGCGGCGACCTGCTGGCCGAGGCGCGGGTCGGACCCGCCGACATTGCCTTTGTCCAGGTGGGCCAGAGCGCCAACGTGCGCATCGATGCCTATGACTCCTCCATCTTTGGCGTCATGTCGGGCGAGGTGAGCTACATCAGCCCCGACGTGCTCCAGGAAGAGACGCGCCAGGGGCCTTCGCATTACTACCGCGTCCGCATCCTGATCCGGGAAGCGGAGTTCAAGCGCCATTCCTCCGAACAGATCCAACTGCGGGCGGGCATGACCGCCACCGTGGACATCAAGGCGCGCGAGCGCACGGTGCTTCAGTACCTCGCAAAGCCCATCACCAAGGGGTTGCAGCAATCGCTGGGTGAACGCTGACCTGCCTTGTCTTGCCGGGCGTGACAGGCCCGGGATTTTGATTCTCCTTTTGTGAAACCACCGCCATGAAAAATCGATTCAGGACGCTCTCCACCTTTGCCAAAGACGGCCGCATTCCGCTGAACTTCAAGCTCTCCGACGTCAAGGCCATGGCGATCGTCGGTGTCGACGTGGTCGCGCTGATGAAGGATGGCAGCCGAGTGCTGTTGCCCGGCCTGGCAGTGAAGATCCTGGAGCGCCCCTCGCCCGAATTGCAGTTCGATGACCAATCGCTGTCGGGTGCGGAGCTGTTCTCCAAGGTGGATATCGACAGCACCGCGCTCAAGGACGCCGCCGAGGCGCTGCAGGTGCCGATCTCCGAACCCACGACGCAAGAGACGCTCGGCTTCGCCGAGGAGGCGGCGGCCGTGCCGTCGGACAGCGCGCAGGGCGCGCCCAAGGAGGATGGCAAAGGCACGGGGGAACCCTTGGCCTGGTACCAGGAGTACGGCTGGATGTTCGGCGTGGTCGGCCTCGTTGGCCTGGCGCTGGGGCTGTCCAGCCAGAAGGGCAAGAGCAAGGGCAAGGAAGAAGACAGGCCGGCCGCGCCGGCGCCCGCGCCAGACGCCGGGGAGCAGCCGGAGGCTGGCGGGAGCACGCCGTCGCCGACGCCGGACCCTGACGGCGACACGCCGGCAAAGCCGGCCGTCACGGTCACGGGGGGCATCGCGGCCGGGGTGTTCAACCATGCGCAGACGCTGTCGATTTCGCTGTACGACGGCCAGGGGCAGTCGCTGGGCGAGGGCGACCTGGTGCTGGGACCCGGCGGCCAGGTGCTGTCCTACCGCGCCGAACTGCCGTCCGACTATGTCGGCCTGGTGCGCGTGGTGGTGTCCGACAAGGCGCGCGACGGCCAGGGCTATATCGATGAATATCGCCAGGCCTTGGCGCTGGCCCAGGGGATGACGGCGGAGCAGGCGGCGCAATTCGCCGCGACGGATTTCCCCACGCTGAGCGCAATCGGCTACCGCGCCGAGGGGCAGACCGAACTGTCGATCTCGGTGACGCCGCTGACCGAACTCGTCACGCGCCTGGTGGGCGCGCCGGCCGATCCCTCCGCGCCGCTGGACGGGGTGTCGGCCGAGCAGGTCAACGCGATGGCGGCCGCGGTGACCAAGCTCATGTCGCAGTTCACCAGCGATGCGCAGCTCGTCGACATCCTGGGGCCGGTGGTGGCCATCAATGCCGACACGTTCGCGCAGGCGTCGGTCGCGGCGCAGGCTTATGGCAAGGTGCTGGCGGCCCTGGCCGGCATGGATTCGGTGTCGGGCGCGCTGGGCAACACCCTGCAGCTCCTGGCCGGCGGCCTGGCGCCGGATGCCGATGGCGCCTTGCGGATCGCGCCGACGATCGAGGGCGCGGTCCTGCTGGCGGCCATGCAGGAAGCCAATGTGCTGCTCGGCAGGCTGGTCGATCCCGCCCTGTTCGATACCTTCACGTTGCCGCAGATGCCCTGGGCGTCCGTGGCGGCGACGTTCACGGACGCGGAGGCGTCGCCCCTCCCCGCGCTCGATGCGCTGGGCAAGGATGCGCAGCCGTCGGTGACGGTGTCATGGACCGGCAGCGCCGACCGCATCAGCGCCGGCCAGCGCGTCGAGCTGCATCTGCTCGATGGCCGCACCATCCTGTCGCGCGTGTTGACGGCGGAGGACGTGGCCGCCGGCAGCGTGGTGCTGCGGGCCGGGGACTACGGCGAGAACACATTGGGCGAGGACGGCGCCAAGCGCTTGTTCGCGGCAATCGTCGACGACCAGGGCGAGTTGATCGCCGGATCCGACCTGCGGACCTATGGGTTGGTCAGCGTGGAGGTCGATGAGATCACCGGCCTGAGCGCCGATACCGGCGTTTCGCCCAGCGACTTCATCACCAATCAGCCGGTGCAGGCCGTGTCCGGCCACTATCTCGGCACGTTGGGGCCCAACACCCATATCGAGGTGTCGGCCGATGGCGGCAAGACCTGGGTGGAGGCCGAGGCGACGCCCGCCGCTGATGGCGCGAGCGGCGGCACCTGGGTCTCCGGCTTCCTGCGGCTGGACGGCGAAGGCGAGGACGCGCGGCTGCTGACGCGTGTGGCGGTGTCTGGTGTCGACGGCGAGCAGCCGTTGACGCTGCCCGGCGCCTCGCATGCATTCGTGCTGGACGTCACGCCGCCGGACGCCCGCGTGGCTTCCATCGACAGCATCAGCACGCCGTTCGCGGGCGCGGTGCTGCCGGGCGGCTTCCTGTTCACGCAGCCGGCGCAGACAATCCGCGGCAAGGTGCTTGGCACGGTGACCAGTGACGACCGGATCATGGTGTCGATCGACGGCGGCGCCACGTGGACCGTGGGCGAGCTGTCGGCCGACGGCGCGTCATGGAGCGTCGCGGTGGGATTCTCCAGGTACGGCGCGGGCGACATCCTGGCGCGCATCAGCGACGTGGCCGGCAACACGACGGAAACCGTGTCGCACCCGTACCAGTACACCGAGCCCACGCTGGTCGGCATACAGCCGACCCAGGCCGCGCAGATCGTCATGGTGGCCGACGACGTCGGCGATCCATCCACCGATCCCTACGATTTCGTGGGCGCGCTCAGTTCCAACATGAGCACCGACGATCGGCGGCCTTCCTTCAGCGGCACGCTCAGCGCGGCGCTGGAAGGCGACCAGGTGCTGGTGCTGGCCGATAGCCTGAACGGCGGGGCCGAACGCTTGCTGGGTTACGCCAACGTGGCGCCGGCCGGCGAGGGGCAATTGCCGCAATGGTCCTTCACGCCGGTGTCGGACATGGCGTTTGGCAGCCATCACGTCGTGGTCAAGGTGTTCTCGCCGGGCCTGGATGCGTACGCGCCGGTCTATCCCGAGGGCGTCGATGCCGATGCGCCGGACGCAACGTCCAACTGGGGCTCCTGGGACGTCAACGTGCAGTCGCTGTCGTTCGACGGCGTGATCGTTCCGGGCGTGACCGAAGTCAACCTGTTGGAGACCACGAGTCCCGTGACGGACTACACCCAGCCTATCCTGACGGGCGCGCTGGGCAGCCTGCCCGCGCCAGGCGAGTACGTGGCCATCTACGACGCCCTCAATGGCGGCGCGCCGACACTGGTGGGCAAGGCGGACGTCACGCCTGCCAGCGAAGGCTCGGGAGCGACGTGGCGCTACGAATTCCCCGCTGACAGCGAACTGAGGGATGGCGTCCACCGGCTGCGCGCCGTGGTCGAGCGCGCCGGGCCGGAGGATGGGGCGCCACAGGCCCTGCTCAGCGCGGCTCCGCCTGCCGTCATCGTAAGCACCGAGCTGCCCGAGCAGCAGGTGGTGATCGACCAGGTCATGGATGACGTGGGCGTCTACACGGGCCTGATCGTCAGCGGCGCTTCCACCGACGACACGCAACCTTCGCTGTCCGGGACGCTGTCAGGCCCGTTGCTCGCGGGGCAACGCCTGCAAGTCCGCGTGGAGGACGTCAACAATCCCGGCCGGTCCTTCTCCTACCAGCCGCAGATTGATGAAACGGGCCTGGCCTGGTCGCTGCGGATCGATCCCCCGCTGGCCGAGGGCAACTATCGCCTGATGGCGGGCGTGGTGAATGGCGGCGACGCCATGGGACCGCGGCATGCCGAATTCGATCTGCGGATCAACAGCCTGACCTTCAGCGAGCTGGATGACGCCGCCGGCCCCATCAGGGGCAATGTGTTCGACGGCGACGGTCCGTTCCTGACCGACGACCATGCGCCGGTGCTGCGCGGCCAACTGGGCACCGCGCTGGGAGAGGGCGAGGCGTTGCAGATCGTGGCGGCGCAAGCAGGGAAGGAGACGGTGCTGGGCCAAGCTTCGCTGATCGAGCGCCCGCAGGGCGGATTCACCTGGCAACTGGAGCTGGGCGCGTCGCAAGGCGGCGCGGGTGAGTTGCCGGAAGGGCATTCCACCTTGTCGGTGCGAGTGGTGGACACGGCCAGCGGGCAGATTCGTCTGGCGGTGGACCGGGAAATTGACTTCGATGATGGCACGCCCACGGGGGTCGTCAACATCACTGAGGTTCGTGACCAGATTCCGGGCAACAGCGGCTTCGTCGGCGCGCTGGCTCCCGGTCAGAGCACCGATGATCGCCGGCCGCTGATCTCGGGCGTGCTGCTGGACGGGAATACGCTGCCGGCATCGCGCGCGGTGCAGATCGTAGATTCCGTGAGACAGCCCGATGGCAGGGTGGTCGAGAACGTACTGGGCCTGGCCACGCTCAATGCCGACGCCGCCGACGGCAGTTGGCGCTTCACGCCGCCCGGAGGCCTGGAACTGGGTGACCATACGTTCTCGGCCCGGATCGTCAACCGGGCCAACGGGCAATTGGGACCGGTGGGCCAGACATTCACCGCCAGGGAAAGCCAACTGACCATCAACGCGGTCCAGGACAGTGTCGGTGCGCTGCAGGGCAATCTGCTGGATGCGAAGCTGTTTGCCCAGCCGCCCTTCACCGACGACGTGCGCCCGCAGTTGTCGGGCAGGCTGGGCATGCCGCTGGGGCCGAATGAGCGCGTCGCGGTCTATGATTCGGTCGATGGCACCGCTGCGGTCCTGCTGGGCGTGGCGACCGTGGCGGACACCACCTGGAGCTTCCAGCCAACCGCGGGTTTGAGCAACGGCGCGCACGGGTTCCAGGTCAGGGTGGAGCGGATCGTCGCAGGTGCAAGGCCTCAGGTCCTGCTGTCGGATTCGACGGTTCCCATCACGATCGACGCCGTCGCCCAGCCGGTGACGGCGGTGGTGCTGACGGTGAACGTAACCGATCGCGTGGGCGCCGATGGCTCGCAGGTGGGGCCGGTCGGCTTTCGCGCCAGCACCGACGACCGGAGGCCGGTCGTCAGCGGCACTCTGAGCGAGGCGGTGGGGGCGAGCCAGCAAGTGCAGGTGTTCCTGTCGCGCGAGGACGGCGCCATGCGCCGCCTGGGCGCGGCAACCCTGAACGGCGTCAACTGGACCTACACCCTGACCGAAGCATTGCCGGATGGGCTCGCGACGCTTCACGCGCGAGTGGTGGCGGTCAATTCGGGGCTGACCAGCAATACGCTGGCGACCTCGGTGAACGTGAACAGCATCCAGGTGTCCGAAGTGGTCGAACCGACCACGGGCGTCAATGTGCTGGGCCGGGATGGCCATGGCACCGCCGACAACCAAGTGACGCTGCGTGGCCAGCTCGGGGCGCCGCTGCTGCTGCCGTCGGAGCGGGTGACGATCTACGTGAAGGGCGAGGGCGCCGCGCTGTTCACGCCGGTTGGCGTGGCGAAGTTCGAGGCGAACGGCACCGACTGGACTTTCAGCCTGCCGCAAAGCAATGGCGCGCCGCGAGTCTGGCAGGAGGGACGCTACGAGGTGTCGGCGCGTATCGAGGATGCCTCCACGCGCGCGGTGCGGGCGGTGACGAAGGTGGGCTTCACGGTCGACACCCAGGTTCCCCAGGAACACGCGGAAATCGTCGGCTACGAAGACCACGCCGGGCCGCTGCAGGCCCTGTTGACGCAGGCGGGCGTCAGCACCGATGACACTCGCGGCATCGTGCGCGGCAAGCTCGACAAACCGATCAACGCCGATACCCGCCGCGTGGTGTTGTATGACCGTATCGACGGTCAGATGGTGCGGCTGGGAGAAGCCTTGGCCACGGACACCGAGTGGACTTTCCAGAACCGGGAACCGCTTGGGGCTGGTGTCCATACGTTCCTGGCGCGAGTCGAGAATATCGTATTGGGCAAGGAGGGCGATGCCTCGTCGGAATTCACCATCCATGTGCAACAGGTAACCCTGGACTCCATCGCGGATCCGGCGCACCTGGACCAGAACATCCTGCTGCCCGGGGTCGATGGCGCCTCGAAACAGGGGAAGTTCGTTTTTGGCGGTCACCTGGGCGCGCCGCTGGGAGAGGGCGAAGTCCTCAAGCTGGTTATCGACGATGTGCCTCGCGATGGCCATGTCACGTTCGATCAGGCCAGCCTGACGTGGTCGGGCACGCTGGCCGATGACGAAGTCCTCGGGGATGGCGCCCATGTCATCGCGGTCCAGGTCACGGACCATGACGGCGCCGAACTGCGGGCGGTGTCGGCATCGCATACGGTCTACATCGACGGTGGCGCGCCCACCGAGACCGCGACGATCAGCCAGGCCCGCGACATATACGGGGCGGGATCCTCATTCACGGGCGCCAACGCCACCGGGGTGCCGTCCGACGACGCGCTGCCACAGCTCAAGGGCAGTGTTTCCGCGCGGCTGGCCGGGGGGCTGAGCGTGGCGGTGTACGGCCGCTTGCCCGGGCAGGCCGATCAGGTCCTCCTGGGCTATGCCACCGTGGATGCGAATGCCGAATGGACGTTCCAGGTCGACCGGGAGCTTCCCTTTGGCGACACGGTATTCAATGCCCGCGTGGTCAACCGGGCGGATCCTCAGGCCCTGCAAGGCCCGCTTTCGTCGGACTTCGTCGTGCACCAGCAGTCCGTGAGCATCACGGCGCTGATCGATGACCAGGGGGATGTCCGCGGAGATCTGTTCGCGCTTGAATCCCTCGGGGCAAACGGACGCCCGGTCCTCATGCGCACCGACGACGCGCGTCCGACCTTGAAGGGCCATCTGGCCCAGCCGCTCGGCAGTGGCGAGGTGCTGGCGATCTTCCGAGGCAGCAACAGGCTCGGCGAGGCCCAGATGGACGCCGACGGAGTGTCGTGGTCCTTCACGCCGCAGGCGGACGTGGAGGCGGGCAGCCAGCGCTTCAGCGCCGTGCTGCTGACGTCCGACGGGGTGTCGCGCATGTCGGCGCAAACCCCGGAAATCACGGTGTCGACGCTGCGGCCGGGTCATGCGGTGGCCATCACGTCGGTGCTGGATTCGAACAATCTGCTGGGTACGTGGGACCGGACCGCGCGCGGGCAGGAGGTGCCGCGGCGCGAGGTGGTGACGACGGCGGTGCTCGACGATACGCGTCCGCGCTTGTCGGGCACTTTGGGGCAGGCGCTGAACGCCTTCGAGGTGCTGCGGGTCTACGCCGAGCATGACGGTGTTGTCCAACTGCTGGGCACGGCCAATACCGACGGCCTGACCTGGTCGTTGCGGCCGCCGGTATCGCTGCCGGCCGGCGCAAGCCATATTTACGCGGCCATCGAGAACAGAGGGGATAGCTTCGGCGCGGTGCGGTCGGATACGGTCGATGTCAACGTGCTGTCGCTCTCGCCGATATCGGTGCAGGACCTGTCGGCGCAGGGCGCTGTCGAAACGCTGCGTCCGATCCTGCGGGCCAGGGTGAATACGGATAGAACGCAGGGACTGTCGGTGCGCGTGCTGGTCGATGGTGACGCGGCAGGCGAGGCGTCCGTCGGCGCGGACGGCGCGTGGACGTTCCAACTGCGCGCGGACCTGGCGACGGGCATGCACCGGGTCGAATACGTGTTGCTCGATGGCGGCGTGCCGGTCGAGGCGGTACGGAGCCTGGCGCCCGTTAATGTCATGGTGAGCGGCGCCGACGCGCCCGCGTTCGGCGTCACCTTGACGACAGGCGCCGAGCCCATCTTCACCGACCGCGGCTTGACGATGCTGACCGGCACCACCACCGAGGCGGTGACGCCGGGCATGGGCGTCATGGTGTCCATCGACGGCAAGGACGTGGGGTTGGCCGGGTTCGATGCCTCGGGTACCAATTGGTCCTACACGCTGTGGGCGCAGTCGCCGGGCGCCCACCAGGTGGCTGTCAGACCGGTCAATCTGGCGACGCTGGCGCCGGCCCCGGACAGCGAGGCGCGGACCACCGTCTACCAGAATGCGATCACGATCGACGCGCCTGACAACGCGCAGCTCCTGGCGGACGGCGGACTGGTGGCGTTGATCGGCAGCGGCGACCTGATGTTGTCCGGCCACCTGGCGAGCGAGTTGCCGGCCGGGACCACGCTGCAGGTACGGCGCGATGGCGTGGCATTGGGAAGCGCGACGCTGGAAGGCAAGAAATGGAGCTATGCGCTGACGTCTTCCGATCAGTTGGCGGGGGATCATCAGTACAGCGTGGTGGCGCTGCCAGCGGGCGTGGATGCCGGGGATGCCAGCGTGGCGCCCGCGTTGTCGGCGCAGACGGCGTTGACGCTGGTGGCGGCCGGAAGCGGGCCGAGTCCGGATCTGTTCGCGTCGATCACGGGGCTGATCGACGGCCAGCGGCCGGGCCAGTTGAGCGCCAATTCCACCATCGAGGGCCAGATCGCGACATTGCGCGGCACCGTCAGCACCGCTTTGGGTGGACAGGATCAGATCGTGGTCTACGGACAACCGCAGGACGGCGAGCGGCAGCGGCTGGGCGTGGCCCGGATGTTGACCGACACGACCTGGGAGTTCCGGATAGGCGAGGCCCTGCCGTCGGGCTCCTACACGCTGAGCGCGATTCCCGAGAACCGGTTGACGGGGATCGGCAACGACATCGCCGCGGCGATAGCCAATTTCCAGGTCCAGCATCTCACCATCACCGAGCTGAACGACCAGACGGGGGCCTTGCAGGGCAACCTGCTGGATCAAGATCCAGGCTCGCGCCTGACCGACGAGGCCACTCCGCTCATCAAAGGCACATTGAGCGCGCCGCTGGCCGAGTTCGGGCAACGCCTGCGCGTGTCGGATACCTTCAATGGCGCCACCTCCGAGCTGGGCCAGGCCGTGATCGACAGGGCCGACCCGCTGAAATGGTCCTTCCGGCCGGATGCGCCGCTGCTGGACGGCCGGCACGTCCTGTCGGTGGAAGTGGTGGGGGCCACCACCGCCATTGCCGAGACCGGGGACAGCGTGTCCTTCCGCAAGGACAGCAGCACGCCCGCCCAGACCGTGTCGATCGTGACCGTGCGCGACGATGACGGCCCGGTCGTGGGCAATGTGCCGATGGGTGGGGACATCGACTTCCGGCGTCCGCTGGTTTCCGGCAGGCTCAGCGCGGCGTTGTCGAACGCGCAGGTGTTGCGCCTCTGGCAGGATGACGGCCAGGGCAACGTCAGTTACCTGGGTGAGGCCACGGTCACCGGAACCAATTGGCAATGGCGCAGCGACGTGGACATGGCGCTCGGCACCGTCAATCTGTTCGCGACAGTGGACAACGCGGCGCGGGCGGGTACCACCTATACCGCGCAGGATAGCGCGATCCATGGCAGGCCTTCGCCCACCTTCAGCTTCCACCTGCAAGGGCTGGAGGGCATCGAGGTCAAGGACGCCAAGGGCGTCGTGGTGGGGCAGAACACCAGCGAGCGGCAGTTCACGATCAGCGGAGCGCTGGCCGCGCCGCTGGCCGATGGCGAGTACGTGGAAGTCCGCGACGGCGCCCAGCTCCTGGGACGCGCCAGTGTTCAAGAGCAGCAGTGGCATTTCGACATCGAGGTGCCGCTGGGCAATGGCCAGCACGACTTCAAGATCTCGATCGGCGGCGCCGGCAACAGCCCCACGACGCCGTTGGTGTTCGAGACGCTGGCCGTCAACGTGCATGACGCCGCGCCGGACCCCTTGCAGGCGGGGTTGATCGAGGCCGTGATCGTCCTGCCGACCGGGCAGGTGCTGTCGGCCGGCAGCCGTTTCGACACGCTTGCGGCGCAAAGTGTCCGACCTGGCCAGAGCCTGGATGGCAAGCGGGTCGGGATCTTCGGCACGCTGGCGCGGGAGCCGCGCGCCGGCGACCTGGTGCAGGTCTTCGACAACGACGTGCTGCTGGGCGCAGCCGCGGTTGTCGGCACGCGCTGGCGTTTCAACGCGCCGCCCTTGTCCGAGGGCGAACACACGTTCTCGCTGCGCATCAACGAGCAGCCGGTGCCCGCGCCGGATCCGGTCCATGCCGCTGCCTATCCGGTCGTGGTGCTGGGTGACGACGCCATCCGCATCGATGCGCTCGCCAGCCGCGTGGATCCGGCGCAAGCCTTGAACGGATCGTTGTCTCACGGGCTGGGACGGGACGAGGTCCTGGGCGTGTACCGCACGCTGAACGGCGAAACCGTGCGGCTGGGCGATGCCACGGTACAGGGCGCCGCGGACAAGGACGGCCGCTTCGCGTGGTCGTTCACCCCTGCCGCGGGCATGGGGCTGGGCGTGGGCGCACAGACCCTGACCGTGCAGGTCGAGGGGCCGACGCATACGCGCGTTGCCGCGGCGCAGGCGCTGCCCGTGCTCATCGACGAGGCTGCCATTGCGACAGCGGCGACGATATTGTCCGTGTCGACGCCCCAAGCCAGCGGATTGTCCGGCGTGGAGTCTGGCGCGACGATCGCCAGCGCCGCGCTGGTGGTGAGCGGGGCGCTGGACCGCGGTCTGCTGGGCAGCGAGCGGGTCGTCCTGTATGACGGCGATACCCGGATGGGCTACGCCAGCGTCCATGCCAATGGCCGCAACTGGACCTACGTGTCGCCAGGGCTGAACAATGGCTCGCACACGTTGACCGTGGCGGTGGAGAACGAACCGGGCGTCAAGGGGGCAACCTCGCAGCCGTTCGCGTTGACCATCGCCGCCCCTGCGCCGGGCCAGGTCGTCACGCCGGTCAGCGTTCAGAACGGCGACGCGGCGCTGGGCAGCGCGGTGCAGCTCGATACCGGCGGGTTCTCGGTATTCGCGTGGAATATGGGGAGTGCGCAGGCGACCAATATCAACAACATCTGGGCGACTTCCACGGTCAATCCCGCTGGCCAGGGGCAGTTGCCGGAGCTTAACTTCAGGGGGTACAACAGCGCGCTGCTGCCGGGTGTGCCGTATGCCACCATCGCCAACTACGTTGGCAGCGGCTGGTTCCACGTCAGCCCCGAACAGGCCGGCATCTGGACATTCCGATCGCCGGTGGTGGACGATTTCGAGATCGTCAGCGTTGATGGCGACCGGGTGATGGTCGGCCGCGAGTATCTGCGAAATGGCATCCAAGGCGACGTCAGCCTGGATGCGGGCTGGCACTACCTGCGGGTCGATACCGGCAACACCGGCGGGGTGGGGTCTTGGGTGATGCAATGGCGCCGCCCAGGCGAATCCGAGTTCAGCGTGATCCGCGACGTGCAAACCGGTCCGACCGAGCAGGGCGTGGCCCTGGGGGCGAAGGACACGGCGCACCACGTGAAGCTGGACTATACGTTGAGCGCGCCCCTGGGCAAGGGCGAGACGTTGCAGGTGGTGGACTTGACGGCGCATCGAACGGCAGAGGGGCTGCGCGTGCAGTTCTGGAACCTGCCCCAAGATGCCAACCGCAGCTTCCCGGACGCATTGGCGTTGACCGCGACCGTGGCGCCGGTGGTGTCCCGCATGGCCGACAACCTGCCCTACGATTGGCGGCACGCGTTCGACAGCGGCGTGACCATGTCCGACGCTTCGCTGATCGGGCGGGCGACGGGTTGGTTCCATGTCGCGCAGGCGGAGGCCGGCACCTGGCTGATCCGCAGCACGACCCGGGACGATCAGGTTCAGCTCAAAATCGACGGCTACACCCTGCTGTCGCCCGACAGGGGAATGCCCCACGGGCAGTATGCCTCCCTGCACCTGGAGGCGGGATGGCACTACCTGGATTCCACGCTGTTCCAGCAGGGGGTCCTGAGAGATGACTGGCATGTCAGCGTCATCAAGCCTGGAGAGACCGCCTTCGCGCCGCTGACCGGATTCGCGCAGTTCGAGTCCGCCGTGTTGGGCAACGCGGTCAACGAGGCCGGGGACCCCACCGCCTTCTCCTTCCAGGCCCAGGTCGACGATGGCCAGAGTCATACCTTGTTGGCGACCGTGACCCCGGCCGGCGCGGACGGGCCGCTGTCCGACCCGATGACGCATGGCGAGCCCGGCATGGTGTTCCTGGCCAATGGCGCCTTCGGCATCGTTGACAAGAAAGTCGAGGTCACGGGCGACGGGCAGTTGGTCGATTTCGCGCGCAGCCACGGCACGATCAACGCGGTGGATCTGGACGCCGACAAGGCGGCCCATGAGCAGGGCAACACCCTGGTCATGGACTCTACCGATGTGCGGCTGATGTCGGATGTCGGGTCGGCCATGTCCCTGAGCAACGACGGCTTGTTGAACGGCGCGTTCCGCCAGTTGGTGGTACAGGGAGGCGAGCACGATGTGCTGCAGTTCGGCCAACTGGGTGGCGCGCGGTTCTGGACGGAAAGCGGCCAGATCAAAGGGAACGACGGAGCCGATTACACGGTGTTCACCGAATCCTCACTGGCGCTGCAGGTGATCGTGGACACCCACGTCGCGCTTGCGCTGGACAGCGCGCTGCATTCCAGCGCCCATCCGGTCATCTGAGAGGGTTGTGATGCAAAGTCAATCTTCGTCAAACATCAACTATTGGCCGGGCTTCGTGGACGCCTTCTCCAACCTGGTGCTGGCGCTGGTCTTCGTGATCGTGATCCTGGCCATGTCGCTGGGGATGTTCAGCGGCATCATGGCCAAGATGGCGATCCAGCGGGCGCTGGTCGAGCAGCGCCTGGATGAATCGCGGGCGGCCTCGGCCTCGCTGGCGGGGGATGGCACGGGCGGAGCGTCGGCGGGCGGCAAGGATCCCGCCGCGCGGGCTGTCGCGCAGCCGCAGGCGCGCGACGGGGGCGATCAGGCGCAGGACGCACATGCGGAGGAGGCGATGGATGCCTCCGATAGCGCCGACGATGTAAAGGCGCAGGCCTCGCCGCCCGCGCAGCCGGCATCGGCGCCGCCTGGCAACGACCCGCGGCCTGAACAGACGGCGGAGGCAGGCGGTGACGCGCCGGGCATACCGGCCGCCGTTCACGCGGAGCCCGCTTCCAGCGCCGATGTCAGGGCCGTGTCCGGTGGGCGCGAAGGCGCGGCGCGGGACGATGCCTCCCCCAGGCGGGAGGCGCAGGCAAGCGCTGCCGCCGCCAGGGAGGAGGAAGCCCTGGAGCATGCCACCTTGCGCCGCGAGAACGATGCCCTGCGGCAGGAACTGGCTGCCTTGCGCAAGAAGCAGGCCGCGCTGGAGCATGGCGCGGGCGGCAACGCGGCGGGTCGCAACGAGGCGGGAGCGGGCAAACAGAAGCCGGTCGACAAGTTCGGGCCGACGATGCCGCAGGAAGACCGCCGTTTCCGCCAGCAGATCGAGGACGACCTGCAACGCACGCTCAAGGAGTTCGAGGCGCGGCGCGACAGCGGCGCCAGCATCGACGTGGTGATCTATGTGCCGAATTACGCGCTTACCGAAAACAAGCGCACGGCTTTGTTCTATCTCATTTCTATCAAGGACTATTTGATGAAGCGGAAAGTGGCGCCCGGGCAGATCCGGATGCACATGACCCCGGCGCCCGCCGGGCAGAAAGACATGACGGTCTCCATGTCCGTCGAGCCTTGAGGAGCCGATCATGATTCGTTTCCGATCGATACGCTGGCAAGTGGCGAAGGTGCTGTCGCCGCTGATCTGCGCGGCGGTGGCGTCAGCCATCTGGCCGGACCTGATCAAGCTGGCGCTGGGATCAGGCCATGCCATCACCTTCGTGATCCTGACGGGTATCGCGGTGGGCACCCTGCTCATCGTCAACCAGAGCCTGCGGATCAACACGCGATGGGATGCCCTGAGGCGATTCATCGCCGAGGTCGAGGGCCAGGGCAAGGACTGGCGCACGCTGCCTTATGTCAAGACCACCCTGGGCAAGGTGCTGCTGCGCCAGGAAACGCTGGCGCTGGGGCAGGAGGCCCTGGAAAAGGACGTACAGGACCTGCGGGTGCGCGTCTATCAGGCCCAGATATTGCCGGATTTCCTGGTCGGCCTGATGGTGGCGCTGGGCCTGGTCGGCACGTTCATCGGCCTGATCTATACGCTGGGCGATGTCGGCGGGATGCTGGCGGAACTCAACACGAACTCCGTCGATGGGTCCCAGGTCGAGCAGGTCTTCGGGCGCCTGGTGGCGCAGTTGCAGAGTCCGCTGACCGCCATGGGCACGGCCTTCGCGGCATCGCTCTTCGGCCTGGTGGGCTCGATCCTGCTGGGCCTGATGATGGTGCTGCTGCGGGGGCAGATCGAGGATTACATCCGCGCCGTCCGCAAGTTCATGCTGGAGTGCCTGGACGTTCGCAACCAGCGCCTGAGCATCATGCCTGGCGACGTGGTGAACGAGCAGATGCTGGCGCGCCAGGTGCACCACCTGGGCGAACTGGTCGAGCGGCTGGCGCAGCGCCAGGCCGAGACGCTGCAGTCGCACGAGGCCTTGCAGCGGCAATTGGCGCAGGCGCGCGAACGCGACGAGCGTGTGCAGGCGCAGATCGAGGCGCGCTTCGAGCAGATCGGCGACTGGCAAGACGCGGCGATCGCGCAGGTGAACACCGTCAAGGCGCGCTCGGACTCGATCGACGAGGCGCTGACGCTGCTGATCGAGCGCGGTGGCGCCGTGGTCGGCGCGGTACGGGCGTTGGCGGATGCGTCAACCGAGGAGTCGGCCGAGCTGCGCCGCGCCGCCGGCGTGCTGGCGGAGCTGGGCGACGTCCAGAAGGCGCAGAGCCAGGTGCTGGATCAATGCGCGCAGGGGCTGGCCCAGGCGCCGCGGATACTGGAAACGCTGCAGGCCTGGAATCAGGCGGTGAATGCGCACCAGGATGCGCGCCTGCAGGGGTTCGAGACGCAGTTGCAGATGATCCGGGCGTTGCTGGAGCGCAGCCCGGTCGGCGGCGCCTGATTGCCGGCGCGTCCACGCCGCCTGGGGCGGCGTGGATCAGAGCGGCAGCAGCGCCGTTGCCTCGATTTCCACCAGCATGCCATCCAACGCCAGCCGCGGCACCGGGATCAGGGTGCAGGCAGGCGCCAGGTGCACGCCCCAGCGTGACTTGATCTCGTTTGAGAAGAGCGCCAGGCGCTCCTGGCTGTGGTCGACCACCAGCACGGTCAGCTTGGCGACGTCGAACAGGGTGGCGCCAGCCGCCTGCAGGGCGGTCTGGACGTTGTCCAGCGCCTGGCGCACCTGGGCCAGGAAGTCGGGCGACAGCTCGCCCCGGGTGTTTTCGCCGCCCTGGCCGGCGGCGAACACCAGCCGGGCGGGCGTGTCGGCCACGGCGACGTGCGAGTAGCCATTGGGGCGGGGGTCGTACAGGCCGGGCGGGTTGATGAAGGCGAGCGAGGACAGGGCTGGGGTGATGCGGGACGACATGCGAAGGCTCCGTGGACAAGCGTATTGACGAAGCCGCAGTATCAAACCTCAACCGTGGTTGAGGTCAAGGCGGCGGCCACCGCCATCACTTGTCGGCCGGGCCGACGGATCAGGACAGGGTGCGCGGCGGCATCGCCGACAGGTCGGCCAGGCTCAGGCCGCAGCCCCGGGCGCGCTCGGCCAGGGTGGCGCTTTGTTCCAGCGCCCGCTTGCTTTCGAGCAGCAGCACGTCGAGCTGTTCGTCCAGCGATGACGCCATGGCCCAGGCCCGCTCGGTGAATTCGACGGAGAAGGCGTCGACACAGGCCTTGCAGATGGCCGTGCCGTTCCGTTCCAGCAGCGGGGCGCCTTGCGCCAGCGTCGAGAGGCAAAAATGACAGGCGAGGGCGCGGCTCATGCGGGGGGGGCTCGTGGTCGGGGGAAGGCCGGCCGCAGGGGGAGCGGGGCCTGACCTTCTGGACAACGGCCGATCGGGCGCAGTCTTAAATCGGCGCGTCCGCGTTACCGACCCTTTCAGTTCACGTAGGCAGGGCTCAATGGCGCGGAGATGGCCTGGGGCGTGACGTCGATCACCGTCCCGGCCGGCAGCTTGAAGAACGCGGCGCTGGCGGCCAGGCGCTTGGCCTGTTCCTCCAGCGACGAGGCCGCCGCCGCCGCTTCCTCGACCAGGGCGGCGTTCTGCTGGGTGACGTCGTCCATCTGCGTCACGGCGCCGTTGATCTGGTCGATGCCGACGGACTGCTCGGTCGAGGCCTCGGTGATTTCCGCCATGATCTGGGTGACGCGCTGCACCGACGCCACGATTTCCTGCATGGTGTCGCCGGCGGCGCGGACCTGGTCGGCGCCGCTTTCGACGTTGCTGGAGGACTGTTCGATCAGGTCCTTCACCTCGCGGGCGGCCTGGGCGCTGCGCTGGGCCAGCGTGCGCACCTCGCCGGCGACCACCGCGAAGCCCTTGCCCTGCTCGCCGGCGCGGGCGGCCTCGACCGCCGCGTTCAGGGCCAGGATGTTGGTCTGGAAGGCGATGCCGTCGATCACCGACACGATCTCCGAGATGCGGCGCGAGCTTTCCGAGATGCGGGCCATGGTCTGGACCACCTGGCCGACCGCCTCGCCGCCGCGCAGGGCGATGGCGCGGCTCTCGGCCGCCAGGGTGTTGGCCTGGTGCGCGTGCTCGGTGTTCTGCTTGACGGCCGTGGCCAATTCTTCCATGGACGCGGCGGTCTCTTCCAGCGACGCGGCCTGTTCCTCGGTGCGAGCCGACAGGTTGGTGTTGCCCGAGGCGATTTCGGCCGCGCCGGTGTTGATCTCGGTGACGCTGCGGCGCACTTCGCTGACGGTGCGGGTCAGGCTCTCCTGCATGCGCTTGAGCGCCGTGAACAGCACGCCGATCTCATTCTTGGAATTGACCGTGACGCGCTGGGTCAGGTCGCCGGAGGCGATGCGGTCGAAATGCACCGCGGCGTCCCTGAGCGGTTGCAGCACCTGGCGGCCGATGAAGCGCCAGCAGCCCAGCGCCAGCGCGGCGGCCAGCGCCAGCATGATGATGGTGGACAGCTCGGCCCGTTCGTAGCGCAGGTCGGACGCGGTATTGATCTCGGCGCTGCGGCGTTCGGTGTGCGCCAGGAAGGCGGTCACGCGTTCGGCGAAGCGGGCGTCGGCGCCGCGGGTGTCCACCACGGCGGCGGCATAGCCATCGGCGGATTGTTTCTGCAGCGCCTGCTCCAGCGCCTCGATGCTGCGCACATAGGCGGTGAAGACGGTGTCCAGTTCGCTGGCCAGCTTCAGGCCGGCCTCGGTGCTCTTGGGCACGCGCTGGTAGATGGCGAAGTGCTTGCGCGCTTCCTGCAGGTACTGCGTGGCCTGGTCGACGCTGCCCTGGGCCTGGCTGCCCTTGCCGGACACGATGTCCAGGTAGGCGGCGACCAGCATCAGCCGGCTGCGCAGCAGCAGCGTCTGCGTTTCGTACAGCGGCCGGGTCTGCTCGGCGGCGACCGAGTTCAGGTCGTCCACCGCGACGTCGGCGTCCCGCGCATAGATCCAGCCCATGCTTGTGGCCGTTGTCAGCGCCAGGAGGAAGATGGCCATCACGGCCAGCAGGCCGGTGCGTATCTTCAGGTTCTTAAGCATGGTGGGGGGCTCCTGTGTCTGTCTTGGGGCTGACCCGTCAAAGCGTGGTCGCGGAAAATCCGGCAGACTGTAAATTTGAATTACAAATTTAACAATTGATCATTTTTCACCCCGGCATTCTGCTTTCGGCAACGCTGCGGTACGGCCTGGCTTTCCCGCGCGTTGGCGGGCGTCGCAGCAGGGTCAGAACAGTTGAGGGGCGTCGCTGCGGATGAAGCGCAGGAAGCGGTGCGCGGCGTCCGACAGGGGGCGCGAGGCGTGCGTCTGGAACTGCAGTTGGCCGGCGTTGAGCAGCGCGTCGTTGATGGGCCGGCAGATCAGCCGCCCGCTTTCGAGGTGCTCGACGGCGGTCAGGCGGGCGCACAGGGTGACCGCGTCGCTGGCCAGGACGTAGTGGTAGGCCGCGCCCGGCAGATTCGAAGTGAAGGCCGGTGACAGCGTGACGTTGTACAGGCTGCAGGCCATGTCCAGCACCTGCCGCAAGGCGCTGCCGCCATCCGGCAGCGCCAGCGGATAGGCCGAAAGCTGCGTGATGTGCAGCGATTCGCAGGCGGCCAGCGGGTGGCCGGGGCGCATCACCGCGACGATCTCGGCGGGATGCGAATAGATCACGGCGATGTCCTTTTCCGCCGTGTGGCTGTAGGTGACGCCGATGTCGGCCTGCGCCGAGCGGACCCGCTCGGACACCAGGCCGGCGTCGAGGATGTGCAGCTTGAAGCGGATGGTCGGGTGTTCGGCCTGGAAGGCGGCGAACTTGCGCGGCAGGGCGTAGGCGGCGAAGCCGGGCGCGCCGGCGATCTTCACGGTCTGGGTGTAGCGGCCGTTCTGGCCATCGATTTCGGCATAGGTGCGGGCGGCATCCGCCTCGACGCGGCGCGCGTGGTCGGCCAGGATGCGGCCGACTTCGGTGACCCGCATGCCCTTTGGGTGGCGTTCGAACAATTGGTTGTGCAGGCGTTGCTCCAGGCCGGCGATCTGGCGGCTGACGGCCGAGCTGACGACATTGAGCCGCGCGGCGGCGCCATTGACGGACCCTGTGTCGACGACAGTGAGAAAGTAACGAAGCGCGGTGCTGTCGAATTGGAATCGCTTCATTGATGTGCGTGCCGTAAATCTCAATGTCGAGTCCGGGCGGCTGGCAACCGCTATGAACGGCGCGGGAGGCGGCGGTCCTTGGGATGGCCGCGCGCCGTGCCGTCTTGTGAACGCCACGGCCAACGGCGTCGGACCACGCAAGCGAGGGTGGGTTGCGCCGCGGAAAGAGCGCTTTCCGGGAGCCCGGCGCGCTGCAATGCCAGCCCCGGGGCCTGTGGGCCAGGCGATTGGGCCAGTGGTGGAATTTATTCCAGCAACACCTTTTGCCACAATCGCAAATTTATCAATATTGCATTCTAATTTCGGCAATAAGCCCTGGCACAGCGATTTACGGCCCTGCGCAGGCCCCAGACGCAAAAAAAGCGCGCCCGAAGGCGCGCTTGAAAGCAGCGTGCAAGCGTTGTGGCGCGTCAGTCGATCACGAAGCCGCCGGGGCCGGCCTGGCCGAGCAATTCGCGCGCGCACTGCACCGCTTCATGCGGCGTGGCCACGGCCAGGAACGGCATGCCGAAGGCGCGCGCCATCTTTTCGCCGCGTTTGCGGATCTTGTCGAGCGCGTCGGCGTCGCGTTCGACGGCGATGAACGCGCGGCAGCGGGCCTTCAGCCGCGGCATGTTGGCGGTCTGCCAGTCGATCATCGCCTTGCGGTCGCCGTGGCTGGCCTCGGTGCGCATGTCGGGCACCACCATGACGAAGGTCTCGGGGTTGTCGACCAGCATCTCCATCTCGCGGATCCAACTGGCGGAATAGCCGGCCGGGGCGCCGCCGTGCTTGGCGGTGACGATGGGGAAGTGGGATAGGTCGTGGAAGAAAAACTGGTCGCGGTTCATTCGAATTCTCCGATGGAAAGGGCGGGCGCGGCCTTGCGGCAGCCGCAGCCGCCGTAAAGCACCAGGCTGTAGGAGTCCAGCGCGAAACCGCGTTGCCTGGCGATATCACGCACCAGTTGCGCCATTTCGGGGTCGCTGGACTCCAGGATCCGGCCGCAATGGCGGCAGACCAGGTGGTCGTGGTGTCCCTTGTCATTCAACTCGTACACGGTGCAGTGCGAGTCGAGCTGAGTTCGTTTGAGCAGTCCGGCGTCTTCGAGTTGCGTGATGACGCGATAAACCGTGGCCAGGCCGATGCTGCTGTGTTCCGAGATGAGGTTGCGGTAGATGTCCGCCGCGCTCATGTGCTGGTCCGCGTGCTGGTGGAAGATGTCCAGGATCTTCAGGCGCGGGAAGGTGGCTTTGATGCCGGCCACGCGCAGGCGGGTATGGTCCATGTAGATTCTCCATGCCGGGGGCGATGCCCGAATGATGAGAATGATGTACATTTTCAAGTGGCCCCGCTAACGGAATTCCGTCAACCTGTAGCTCAAATCTGCCAACCATGCGCGTGACCGTGGTCCACAACGCCTTGCCCGATGTCCTGCTGACCCCGTTCAGCATGCGGCATCCGCGCGCATCCAAGGGGCTGTCGGTGCCCGACCACGTGCACAACGAGGGCATGCTGGTGCTGGTGCATGAGGGTCTGGTGATGGTGCAGTCGGGCGCCGAGGTCTGGACGGTGCTGCCGGGCAGCCTGGGCTGGATTCCGCCCGGGGTCTCGCACGCGGCGCGCTGGTTCGGCGAGGCGCGCGGTTCGTTCCTGTACGTGCGGCCCGACGCCTGCGCCCGGCTGCCGGATCATTGCCGCTCGTGGCCGTCTTCGCGCCTGATCGACGCGCTGATGGAGCGCTTTACCACCAGTGCGCCCGGCGAGCTGCCCGAGGCCTATCTCGAACAACTGTTCGAGGTGTTGCTGGTCGAGGTCAAGCAGCGCGAGCATGCCCCGGTGCTGCTGCCGATGCCGGACGATCCGCGCCTGCAGGACCTGGCCCACACCCTGCTGGGCACGCCCGAAGACCCCTCCGGCATCGACGAATGGGCGCAGCGGCTGAACATGTCGACGCGCACCCTGATGCGCCGCTTCCGTCAGGAAACCGGCGTCACGCTGGGCCAGTGGCGCCAGCAGGCGCGCCTGTTGCGCGGGCTGGAAATGCTGTGCCGCGGCGGCTCGGTCACCGAAGCCGCGCTGTCGGTCGGCTACGAGAGCACCAGCGCCTTCATCGGCAGCTTCCGCGCCGCCTTCGGCATGACGCCCACGCGCTACCTCGCCGGCCGGGAGTAAGCCGCCAGGCAGGGGGTGCGGTCGCGCCGCTGGCTGCCGTCCAGCCCTGGCCAGCCTTTACGGATCTTCACTTTTTCCCGACAGATTTGCGGATCTTCGCGGATGCCCTTTGCCTACCATGGCGGCAGGGTAGGACAGGTCTTCTCGTCCTGCCCGCCATGCATCAAGGGTGTTCCATGACTTGCCAACCTTTCCTCGCTTTCCCGCCGGCCGGGAGCGCCGGCGCCGCCGCGGCTCCGACGGCTGTCCTCGCCTTCGCCCACGTCCTGGCGCGCCTGCTGGCGGCCACGCGCGCCGCCTGGCAGCTCGACGCCGCCGCCGGGAGCACGCCGTGACGACCCCGCGTACCGGCGCGCTGCTGATCCACGGCCTGGGCGGCACGGAATTCGACATGGGCTCGCTTCACAAGGTGCTGGCGCGCGCCGGGGTGCAAACCCATGGCGTCACGCTGCCCGGGCACGCGGGGCGGCCCGAGGACCTGCTGGACGTGCGGGTCGAGGACTGGATGGACGTCGTCACCCGGCGCTATCGCGAGCTGTGCGAGCAGTACGAGGTGGTGCACGTCATCGGCATGTGCCTGGGCGCCCTGCTGGCGGTCGAACTGTGCAAGCGCGAGTCGCACACCCGCGGCGCGCTGGTGTCGCTGTCGGCGCCGGTTTTCCTGGATGGCTGGAGCACGCCCTGGTACCGCGGCCTGCGCTATCTGCTGTATCACGTGCCGGGTGTGCCGCGACGCATCCGGGTCGAGGAAGAAGACCCCTACGGCGTCAAGAGCGAACTGGTGCGGGCCTTCATCAAGGCGGGCTTTGCGCGCGGCGACGGCTTTCACTACCAATGGGTGCCGCTGGCCTGCGTGCGCCAGGTCGATCGCCTGCGCGGCATGGTCAAGCGCGGCCTGGAGCGGATGCGCTGCCCGACGCTGGTGATGCACGCAGTCGAGGATGAGCTGACCAGCCCGCGGTCGGCGCGGCTGCTGGGGGCGCGCATTCCCGGCGCGTCGGTGGTGCTGCTGCAGGACAGCTATCACATGATCTGCGTCGATCACGAGCGCGAGCGCGTGATGCAGAACGTCCTGAGTTTCCTGGGCAAGGACCCGGGCATCGTGCGCGTGCGGCGTCGCGACAATGCGCCGCGGCTCGCGCGGGGGCAGGAGGCGCAGGCGGGCGCAGAGGGCATGCTGGTCGCCGCCCGCTAGGGCGGCAGGCGAATCAGGCCGCGGCCGGCTGGTCGGGCTGGTTGGGGTGCGACGGGCCTTGGGGATCGTTTTCCGCGTCGGGCCGCGGCGGCACCGCGGGCAGGCCCAGCGCCAGCCGCAGTCGCTGGCAGTCGGGATTGGGCGAGCCGTCGGGCATCCAGATGTCGAACTCGCGGCAGGGCGTCGGGCGGTTCTCGTAGATGGCGCAGTGGATGCCGGGTCGGCCCAGTTCGCCGCGCAGCGAGATGCAGCGGCCGCCGCCCATTTCAGTGCCCTTCATGCAGGCGCGCAGCGGGCTCATCTGCGTCACGAGGTCGAGCGGCACCTGGCCGCCGTTTTCGCCGGCCAGCTCGCCGATATAGAACGACACCCGGAAATGCGAGCAACAGGCGCCGCAGTCCAGACAGGGATTGGTGGCGGGGTTGCTGTCGCCGGCCAGCAGGGCGGGCGACACCAGGGTCAGGGCGGCTGTCTCGAGCAGGGACATGGCGGGGATCCGAAAGCCTGTCCGGTCCCGGCATGACGCAAAACGGGCTTGCATGCCGCAAGCCCGCCTGGCCGATCCGGGACGCGCTCGGACACGGCCGGCGCGGGATCAGGGTGGGAAATAGTAGCTGGATTCGGCTTGCGGCCGCTACGACTTTTTTTGGGGACGTTGCTGCGGTAGCATCGGAAACCCGATAGCCGCCAGGACCCTTTCCCATGACCGCCAACTCCGACTTTTCCGACGGCCTCGCCCGTTGCGCCTGGGTCGACACGTCCGCCGAATACATGGCGTACCACGACAACGAATGGGGCCGTCCGCAAGGCGACGACCGCGCCCTGTTCGAGCAATTGTGCCTGGAAGGATTCCAGTCGGGCCTGAGCTGGCGCACCATCCTGAACAAGCGCGAGGCCTTCCGCCGCGGCTTTGCCGCGTTCGAGCCGGCCAAGGTCGCGCGGTTTGGCGAAAAGCAGGTGCTGGCGCTGCTGGCCGACGCCGGCATCGTGCGCCATCGCGGCAAGATCGAAGCCGTCATCAACAACGCCCAGCGGGCGCTGGAGATGATCCAGCGCGAAGGGTCGCTGGGAGCGTTCTTCTGGCGTTTCGAGGCGCCCCCGGGATCCCCGTCCACGCGCGGCGCGTCGACCTCGGCGCAATCCGAGGCCTTGTCCAAGGCCCTCAAGAAGCTGGGGTGGAAGTTCGTTGGGCCGACCACGGTGTATGCCTTCATGCAGTCGGTCGGCATGGTCAACGACCATCATCCCGACTGCCACTGCCACGGTCTCAGCGAGCAGGCGCGCAAGGCGTTCCGGCGGCCGGCGAACCGGCGGCTGGCGTAAGGTGGCTGGCGTAAGGTGGCTGGTCCAAGGCGGCCGACACAAGGGGGGCTGGCACGAGGCGGCCCGTTGGCTAGGCGCCTGTGCATAACGTGGCGGCGGGCCGGCACGCATCGCCGGTCTCCTGCGGCGCCTATCCGGCAGCGGCCGGCGCCTTTGCATCCTGCGCCACGGCGGCCGCGCCCGGAATGCAGTAGCGCCCTTCGCGGTAGGCCCAACTGGGCCAAAGCGCGTGCGCCAGCGCCTCGTCGGCCAGCGCCGGGTCCAGCGGCGCCGGGGCATAGTCTTCCGGCGCGGTGTAGCGGTACTGCACCGGGGTCTTGTTCGGCGCCAGCACCAGGAGGTCGTTTTCCTTCAGGTAGCCATAGGTGTTGTCGTACTGCATGATGGCGCGGCCCGGCGTGCTGCGGGTCAGGTCATGGCCGAGCATCGGGTGTTCGGTATCGACGCCGATCAGCGACAGCAGCGTCGGCGCCAGGTCGATCTGGCTGATCAGGCGGTCGTCGCGCCGCGGTTCGATGCCGGCGCCCAGGATCACGGCGGGAATATGGAAGTGGCGCACCGGCACCAGGCTGGCGCCGAACACGCGCGAGTCGTGGTCGGCGGCGATCAGGAAGACTGTGTTTTCCCAGTACGGTGCCGCCTTGGCGCGTTCAAAGAAGCGGCCCAGGGCCCAGTCGGCGTAGCGCACGGTGTTTTCCACCGTGGCCGGGTTGCCTTCGGTCTGAATGCGGCCCGCCGGGTATTCCCAGGGCGAATGGTTCGAGACGCTGAAGGCCAGCGTGAAGGTGGGCTGGTCGCCGTCCTCGCGCAGCAGCCGGTCGAGCTGGTTGAACATGTCCTCATCGGACGCGCCCCAGGTGCCGACGAAGGCGGGATCGATAAAGTCCTCGCGGTCGACGATCTGGCGAAAGCCGTTGCCCAGGAAGAAGCCCTTCATGTTGTCGAAGTGCGATTCGCCGCCGTAGATGAAGCGCGAGTGGTAGTCGTGGCGGCCCAGCAGGTCGGCCAGCGAGAAGAAGCCGCGTTGCGAGCGCGGCAGCTTGAGCACGGCCTGCGCCGGCGTGGGCAGGAAGCCGGTCACCACCGCCTCCAGGCCGCGCACCGAGCGCGTGCCGGTGGCGTAGGCGCGGGTGAAGGTCCAGGCGTCGCGCGCCAGCGCGTCCAGTTCGGGCGTCAGATCCATGCCGCCCAGGCCGGCGCTGTACTGCGCGCCCAGGCTCTCTTCCAGAATGATGACCAGGTTGAGCGGCCGCGCGGTCTTGCGGCTGGCGGGCTGGCGATGCAGGCTGGGGTATTCCGCGTTGGCCGGCGGATAGGGCAGGCCAGCCTGCGTCAGTACGCGGCGCTGCATGTCATCGTCGTCCATGCCGCCGTACACAGCCGAGGCCGACTTTTCGTTTTTCATGCTGTAGACGGCGTAGAACACGTTATAGAGCGAGTTCAGGGCCAGGGTGTTGAGCATGCCGTCGGAACTGTAGGCCACCGACGACGGGTTGATCGGCCGGTGGCCGAGGGTGCCGCGGATCGCCAGGATCACCACCGCCAGGAGCGCCAGGCTGGCCAGCGGCATCTGCCACCAGGCCAGTTGCGCGTCGGGCTCGGCGTGGCCGAACAGCGCATAGCCGCCCCAGCCGATCAGCCCGAGGGCGCCAAAGCCGCCCAGCAGCGCGCCCTTGTAGCCGCGCCACAGCATGCCCGAGACTTCGCGCGGGTGCTTCAGGTATTCGACGAACAACCGGTTGGGACGGGTGTCGTATTCGAGAATGAAGGGCGGCGTGGCGACTTCCAGGAACGCCAGCAGGATGAACGCGACCAGATACCAGATGCCGGCGGCGGTGGCGGCGAACGGCAGGTGGCCGAGCCACGGCGACAGCACGATCGGCAGCGCGCCCAGCACGCCGATCTGGTGCGCGTCGATGCGCAGCCCGCCCAGCAGCAGGGGAGCCAGGCCGCCGGCGTTGCGCACGCGCTGCCATTGCCAGGCGGCCAGGGCCAGGCGGCTGAGGGTCAGTAGCGCGAACGCCGCCACCACGAAAATCAAGCTCGAATGCCGCATCGGGCCTCCAGGTAATACTACTGCGCCGCCGCCAGGACGGTTGCCGGTCGATCGCCGCGCATTTGAACAGGGCGGGCGTCAAAAAAACGGTGGAAATCCTTCCGTGCGGGGGCAAACGGCGGGATCCCGCGGGGGCGGCTTTGTAACTTTTGCCGACCGCGCTCTATGACACGGAAAAATCCGTACACATTATGGGGCCCGCAAGCTTAACCCGCCGCGCGCGGCGCGCTACCCTTTAGGGTAAATAGGGCCGGTGCATCGGCGCTCCGGCGGCAACGGCAAGGATAATAACGATGACGCGCAAAACAAAAATAGCGGTCGGGATTGTGGGCAGCCTCGTCGTCCTGGTGGCGGTGCTGGTCGTGCTGGTCGCCACCTTCGACTGGAACCGTGCCCGGCCGATGATCAACGAACGCGTCAGCGCGGCCATCGGACGGCCGTTCGCCATCAATGGCGACCTGACCGTGACATGGTCGCGTGAATCGGACGAGAGCGGTTGGCGCGCATGGGTGCCATGGCCGCACATCGTGGCCAACGACATCAGCGTCGCCAATACCGAATGGGCCAGGGTGCCGGAGTTCGCGACCCTCAAGCGCGGTGAGTTCAGCCTGTCGCCGCTGCCGCTGCTGGCCCACCGGGTCGTGATCCGGCGCATCCAGTTGACCGAGCCCGCCGCCGACCTCGAGCGCCTGGCTGACGGTCGCGCGAACTGGGTATTCACCCTGCCCGAGACCGGCGAGCCTTCGCCGTGGGTGCTGGACATCAATGAAATCGGCTTCGACAAAGGCAGCGTCGGCCTGTCCGATGCGATCCTGCAGGCGGACCTGACCGTGCTGGTCGATCCGCTGGGCAAGCCCGTGCCATTCGCCGACGTGGCCGGCGCGGCCTTCGTGCCCGAAGACGCCGCCGCCGCGGCGCCGCGCGACTATGTCTTCGGCTGGAAGGTCGACGGCAAATTCAAGAACCTTCCCACCAAAGGCGAAGGCAAGGTCGGCGGCATGCTGGCGTTGCAGGATCCCAAGCAACCGTTCCCGGTGCAGGCCGACGTGTCGATCGGCGGCACCAAGGCGGCCATCACCGGCACCCTGACCGACCCGGCCAACCTGGGCGCGCTGGACCTGCGTCTGAAGCTGTCGGGCGGCTCGATGGCGCAACTGTATCCGCTGACCGGCGTGACGCTGCCCGACACCCCACCGTATTCCACCGATGGCCACCTGGTGGCCAGGCTGCGCCACGCCGGCGGCGCGGTGTTCGAATACCGTGATTTCAATGGCCGCGTCGGCAACAGCGACCTGCATGGCGACGTGACGTTCTCGCTGGCGGCCCCGCGTCCGAAACTGACCGGCAAGCTGTCGTCCAAGCAGTTGCGCATGGCCGACCTGGGGCCGCTGATCGGCGTGCAGTCCGGCAAGCCCGCCCCGGCCCAGGACAAAGCCAAGGACGCCCCCGCCAAGCCGCCCAACGGCAAGGTGCTGCCGACCCAGGCGTTCCGCACCGACCGTTGGCGCGACATGGACGCCGATGTGGCGCTGGAGGCCGGCCGCATCGTGCACGATGCCAAGCTGCCGTTGACGGACCTGACGGTGCACTTGATCCTGCAGGACGGCCAGCTCACGCTCGATCCGCTGCGCTTCGGCATGGCCGGCGGCAACATGGCGGCGACCGTGCGGCTGGACGGATCCAAGGCGCCGCTGACGGGGCGAGTCGAGATGCACGCGCGGAGATTGCGGCTCAAGCAACTGTTCCCGTCGGCGGAGTCGATGCAGAGCGCGCTGGGCGAATTGAACGGCGACCTGGCGCTGTCGGGCACGGGCAATTCCGTGGCCGCGTTGCTCGGCTCGGCCAGCGGCGATGTGAAGATGCTGGTCAACGATGGCGTCATCAGCCGCAGCCTGATGGAGATTGCCGGCCTGAACGTCGGCAACTACGTCGTCTCGAAGCTGTTCGGCGACGACGAGGTCAAGATCAACTGCGGCGCGGCCGACCTGGAGATGAAGAGCGGCGTGATGACGCCGCGCGTGTTCGTGTTCGACACCGAGAACGCGCTGATCAACATCACCGGCACCACCGACTTCAAGAACGAGAGGCTCGACCTGGACATCACGCCCGACAGCAAGGGCTTCCGCATTTTCTCGCTGCGTTCGCCGCTGTATGTGCGCGGCACCTTCGGCAAGCCGGACGTGGGCGTGCACGTGGGGCCGCTGGCGGCGCGCGGCGCGGGCATGGTGGCGCTGGGCGTGATCCTGACGCCGGCGGCGGGTCTGCTGGCGCTGATCGCGCCCAGCACCTCCGACGACAACTCCTGCGGCACGCTGCTCAAGCAGATGCGCACCCCGCCCAAGGCGCCGGCGCCCAAGGGCAAGTAGGCGGCGTCAGCGCGGCAACGCCATGCGGGCGCCGTCGCGCGCCTGGTTGTCGGCGACGCAGACCGCGTTGCGGCCGTGGTTCTTGGCGTAGTAGAGGGCGCGGTCGGCGCGCTGGATCACCTCATCCAGCGTGGCGCCGTGCTCCGGGTAGCAGGCCACGCCGGCCGACAGCGTGATCGGCGCGGGCAGGCCGGTTTCGGTGCCGAGCGCCTCCAGCTTCTGGCGCAGTCGCTCGGCCGTGGCCACCGCGGCCGCCAGCGGCGCACCCGGCATCAGCATCACGAACTCCTCGCCGCCGCTGCGCGCGACCGTGTCGCCGCTGCGCGACCCCTCGATCAGCAACGCCGCCAGCACCTGCAGCGCGCGGTCGCCGGCGGCATGGCCGTACAGATCGTTGACGTTCTTGAAGTGATCGATGTCCAGCGCCACGATGGCCAGCGGCGTCTCGGCGGCCTGCAGCAGCGCCATGGCTTCGTTCAGGCCGCGGCGGTTCAGCAGCGACGTCAGGGTGTCTGTGGTGGAGGCGCGGCGCAGGTCGCGGATCTTGTGCTGGATCGAGTTCAATCCCATCAGCAGCGCGCGCTTGAGCTGCGAGGCTTCGAAATACCACGAACGCACTTTGCGGATGCGCTCGGCCGAGTCGGGATCCTGCATGTGCTTGGCGATGCTGGCCAGTTCCCCGAGCGGGCGGGCGATCCAGCGCGACAGCAGCCAGATCAGCAGGATCGAGATCAGCAGCAGCGGCAGGGTGTTGCGCGCGGTCGCCATCAGCAGGTCGTTCAGGGGCAGCAGGGTGCTGGCCACCGGCCGCTGCGCGACGATGGTCCAGCCGGTGCTGGGCACCGGCGCGAAGCCGGCCAGGATCTCGGTGCCCGTCGCGTCGGTGAAGCGCGCTTCGCCGGTTTCGCCGCGCAGCGCCGCGGCCAAGGCGGTCTTGTTCGCGGACATGCTGCCCAGGCGGCTGCGGTCGGGGTGATAGATCAGGGTGCCGTCACGCGCCAGCACATACAGCAGCGAGTCGTCGCGGTTGAAATGCTGGCCGAGCAGGCGATCCAGCACGTTGTCTTCGTGCAGGTAGAGCGTGCCGGCGATATAGCCGAGATAGCGGTAGTCGCGCGAGAAGATCGGATGGGTGTACAGGATCAGCCAGCGGCCGGTGCTGGCGCGGAAGGGTTCGCTGATGAACGGCCGGCGCGTGCTCAGGGCGGTCCGGGCGGCGTCGCTGGTCATCTGCTGGCCCATCAGTTGCGGGTAGGAGGTCGACACCGCCAGCACTTTGCCCTGCGCCGACACCACGAAACTGGAATTGAAATGGCCCAGTTGCTCTTCCTGGCGCCGCGTCTCCGACGACATCAGTTCCGGGTGGGTCTCCATGTCGGCCAGCATGTCGGCGCTGTAGGCCAGGTGACGCCGCAGGTCAGCAAGGAAATATTCCGTGGTGGCGGCGAGCTTGGCGGCATAGACACGGTTGCTTTCGAGCGCGTTGTGCAACAGCAGGTCGCGTTGCACCAGGTAGCTGGCATGCAGACCCGCGGCCAGCACCAGGAAGATCGACAGCAGGCTGATCCATAGGATGAGACGCCGGAGGTCGAGGCGGAGCATGGAAGGTAGGACCGTCAGGCGTGGGCGCGGCCTGGGGGCGGGCCGGAATGGGGCAGGCCGGCGAGCGCATCCCAGGCGCACATCGCCTGGCGCGCGACCGCTTGCAAGGTCTTGCGGCTGGCGCCGTCGCGCGCCTGGATCGACATTCCGTGCAGGATGGTGGTGTAGAACGCGGCCAAGCCTTTCAGGTCGGTGCCGGCGGGCAATTCGCCGGCGGCGGCGCCGGCGGTCAGGCGGGCCAGGATGCGGCCTTGCATTTCGCGCCGATTGTCGCCCAGGAACACGCCCACGCCGGCGTCGGTGTCGGCGCCGGCCGGCGCGCCCAGCACGATCAGGCAGCCCGGCGGAGCGCCGGGGGTGGTGAAGCGTTCGGCAGCCGCCAGCAGCATGCCGCAGATGCCCGCGCGGGCGGTGGGGGCGTCGGTCAGCGCGCGGCGCGATGCGGCGCCGTCGGTGTCGCGGTAAAGCTGCACCGCTTCGCGAAATAGTCCCTCTTTAGAGCCGAATGCGCCATAGAGACTGGGCGAGTTGATGCCCATCGCGGCCGTCAGATCGGTTAGCGATGCTCCTTCATATCCCTTCGACCAGAAGACTTCCATGGCCTTGCGCAAGGCCTGGGCCCGGTCGAAGTTCCTGGGACGCCCACGTTCTGCCATGACCCGGATTTTACTCGCGAGAGTTATTTTGTGTTGATTGATAAAAAATCGTTGACGGCCGCTTGGCGGCAGTCGATGATATTTGTACTGAACACTACAAATTATGGTGAATCCATGCAGAACCTGATCGGAAAAGTGGCTTTCGTGAGCGGCGGCAGCCGTGGCATCGGCGCGGCAATCGTGCGCCGCCTGGCGTCGGAAGGCGCGGACGTGGCTTTTACCTACGTCAGCGCCTCGTCGCGCGACACGGCGCAGGCGCTGGCGCGCGAACTCGAGGCAGAGGGACGACGCGCGCGAGCCATCCAGGCCGACTCGGCCGATCCGGCGCAAGTGCGGCGGGCGGTGGAGCAGGCCATCGGCGAACTGGGCCCGGTGGATGTGCTGGTGAACAACGCCGGCATCTTCCTGGCCGGCCCGCTGGACGAGGTCACGCTGGAGGACTATGACCGCACGATGAACATCAACGTGCGCGCGCCGTTTGTCGCGATCCAGGCGGCGCAGGCCTCGATGCCGGACGGCGGCCGCATCATCAACATCGGCAGTTGCCTGGCCGAACGCTCGGGCCGCGCCGGCGTGACACTGTACTCGGCCAGTAAGTCGGCGCTGCTGGGCATGACGCGCGGCCTGGCGCGAGACCTGGGCGCGCGCGGCATCACCGCCAACGTGGTGCATCCGGGTCCGATCGACACCGATATGAATCCGGCCGATGGCGAGCGTGCGGGCGACCTGGTGGCGGTGTTGTCGTTGCCGCACTATGGCGAAGTGCGCGACATCGCCGGCATGGTGGCGTTCCTGGCCGGCCCCGACGGGCGCTACGTGACGGGTGCGAGCCTGGCGGTGGACGGCGGGTACGCAGCCTGATCCGGCGCTCCCTGCGCGGCATGAGGCCAGGGCGAGGGCGCCCGCGTCGAAGGGCCCGCGTCTTTTTTTGGGGTCTATCTGCAATGGACTTGCACAATTAAAAAAAGGTCCCTATAATCTCGCTTCTTCGCTGGTCAAACACAACAAACGCAGCGGCGACAACGCGAAAGCGGCGTTTACCGAGTAGTGGTTGTGATTGAACATGCAGGGCTGTTAGCTCAGTTGGTAGAGCAGCGGACTCTTAATCCGTAGGTCGAGTGTTCGAGCCACTCACAGCCCACCAAAATTTCGAAGGCCGTCGACGTTAATCGTCGACGGCCTTTTTCACGTCGACGGCCTTTTTCACGTCGACGGCCTTTTTCATTTTCCGCGCGCCGGTGACTTTCCAGGCCTGTGGGCGCCCTCGGGCTTGCCCCCCATGGCTCGGGGCCGGCCGCTGCCGCTGGCGTCGCGCTAGAAATCCTGCGCGATCGCGCTCGCGCTGATCCTGGCCTGCGCGATGGTGTCCGTGGCCAGGGCGTCCCAGGTGTGTTCGACCATCAGGCGCCGCACTTCCTTGACGCCGATGAACTTCAGCCAGAAGTCGAGGTAGTCGGCCTGGTGCGCGAAGCCGGGGCTGGCGGGATAGGCGATGGGGTCGTGGCCCTGGCCGCGGACGTGGATGACCAGGGCGCGCGGGATGCTCAGCATCGGGCCGTATGCCCGCCCGTCGAAGCTGAACAGCATGCCGCGCTGGCTGACCAGGTCGATCAGTTGCTTGAGCTTGTACGGATAGTCGAAATTCCACATCGGCACGCCAAGCACGATCCGGTCGGCCTGCTGAAAGCGCCGGGCGAGTTCGGTGATGCGGGCCCAGATCGTGGCCTCGGCATCGTCCAGCGGGGCTTTGGCGACGCCCTTGTACTTGGCGCCGATCGCCCGGCTGTCGAAGTCGGGCAGGTCTTCTTCCCACACGTTCAGGGTGTCGACCTCGAGTTCGGGGTGAGCCTGGCGACAGGCGGCCAGGAACGACTGGGCGATGGCGATCGACGCCGAGCGGGCGCCACGGGGGGAAGATTCGATGTTCAAGAGACGCATGCTGCAAAGTCCGGATGGGGCGAGCGTCGTAAGTTTGGTTGCCAGTCGGCCCGCCAGGGGAAATACGATTGCAAATGCAATCGTTAGGCGGGCAATTGTATCGTTGTCCGATGGAATTGCAAACGCCATCGCGGGACGGCCTGTGGGGCGGCCCGTGGGGCGGTATCACGGCGCACCGCCGGGTCCGGGCGCCGCGAAGTACGCCATCGGCGGGCAGACAGGATTAAGCCTGGACTGAATGGTGATTGCATCCTGGCTAAATCACCGCGAGCGATGTCCTCTCTATAGTGAGGGCATCGAATCCAAGGAGTGCCCCCATGCCTGTAATTGCCCCGTCCGCCGCCTATCCCCGCGCGGTGCTGTTCGATCTGTTGACCGCGCTGCTGGATTCCTGGACGGTGTGGAATGCCGCGGCCGGCGCCGAGGCGCGCGGCCGCGCCTGGCGCGCAGAGTATCTGCGCCTGACGTATGGCTGTGGCGCCTACCAGCCCTATGAGCAATTGGTCGAGACCGCCGCCGCGGCGGTGGGGCTGCCGGCCAGCGCGCCGGCGGCGCTGGAGGCGGAGTGGGACCGGCTGCCGGTCTGGGACGGCGCGCGCGAGCTGCTGCGGGCGCTGCGTCCGCACTGCCGATTGGGCGTGGTCACCAACTGTTCGCGACGCCTGGGGCACCGCGCGGCGGGTCTGCTCGGAGTGGACTGGGATGTGGTGGTGACTTCGGAAGAAGCGGGCTTTTACAAGCCGGATCCCCGGCCCTACGAACTGGCGCTGGCGCGGCTGGAGGTGCCGGCCACGCAGGCGGCGTTCGTGGCCGGCTCAGGCTACGACCTGTTCGGCACCAGCAAGGTGGGGCTGCGCACCTATTGGCACAACCGCGTGGGCCTGGCCTTGCCTGAAGGCGCGCCGGCGCCCGAGGCGCAGTCGCCGCGACTGGATGACGCGTTGCCGTGGCTGGCCGGGTTCGGCGCGGGCGCGGCGGTGCGCTAGCCGGGGGCGGTACAAACTGTTGCGCGCTCGCGATTCCCGCAGCGGGCGGGACAGGCCTTAACATGGTCCCTGCCGGCATCCGCCGGCGCACCGACAGGATCGTGGAGGTTGTCATGCAATCAAGAACAATGCTCAAGCGTATCGCTGTAGTCGCGGCAATGGGTGTGCTGGTGGCGGGGTGTGCCACGCAACAGCAGACCAACACCGCGGTGGGGACCGGGGCGGGCGCGGCCGTGGGGGCCGGCATCGGCGCCCTGATCGGCCATGGCACCGGCGCGGCGGTCGGGGCCGGCATCGGCGCCGTGGCCGGCGGCCTGATCGGCTACAACTGGAAGGTGGTGAAGGAAGACGTGCAGAAGTCCGGCGCGACCTCGCTGGGCATCGACGTGGTCGAGATGCCGGATGGCAGCCTGAAGGTCAACATCCCGAGCAACGTGTCGTTCGATACCGACAAGACCGACCTCAAGCCGGCGTTGCTGCCGGTGCTGGACAGCGTGGCGCGCTCGCTCAACCAGCATCCCGAATTGCGCGCCAAGGTGGTGGGCCATACGGACAGCACGGGCGCGCTGGCGCACAACCAGACCTTGTCCGTGAACCGGGCGCGCAGCGTCACGGAGTATCTGTCGCGGCAGGGCGTGGCGGCGACGCGGCTGACGATCGAAGGGCGCGGGCCCAACGACCCGATCGGCGACAACGCCACCGCCGACGGCCGGGCGTTGAACCGCCGGGTCGAGATCTACCTGTACGCAGTCAAGCAGTAGTAGCATGCGGGCGCCGCGCCCATCATGCGCCGACGGCATGCCGATGGCCGTGATGGCGCCGGGCCGTCGCCGACGCGAACGGCGCGGCGCTCTTCCCTGGCTTTTCCTGGAGTTCGCCATGAGCATGTTTCCCCCTGCCCGCATCGGCACCGATATCGCGATCGCGGCCCTGTCCGGTTGGCAGGCCGTCGCGATGCGCGACGCGATCGAAAAGCGCTTCCGTTTCGCCAATTTCAACGCCGCCTTCGGTTTCATGGCGCGAGTGGCGATGTTCGCCGAGAAGCTGAACCACCACCCCGAATGGACCAACGTCTACAACCGGGTCGACGTGATGCTGACCACGCACGATGCCGGCGGCGTGACCGAGCTGGACGTGCGCATGGCGCAGTTCATGGACGAGGCCGCCGCGCAGATGGGCGCGACCGCGCCGAAAGCGGCCGCTTAGACGGATCAGCCTTCGCGCGTGCCGGAGGGGTCGCGCTGATGCGCGATCAGGCGGTCGAGCATGTCGCCGAGCTGGCGCTGTTCGTCGGCGCTGAGGCAGCCGAAGATCTCCTGGTTGCGGCGCGCGATCAGATCGATGATGCGCCGGTAGTGGGTATCGCCCGCGGCCGTCAGCGACAGCACCACGCCGCGGCCGTCGGCCGCCGAGTCCTTTTTCCTGATCAGTCCACGTTCGACCAGGGCCTGCGCCGAACGGCTCGCCTGGCCCTTGTTCAGGTTGGCGGCCAGCGCCAGGTCGTTGACCGAGAGCGGCGCGTAGCGGCCGATCGCGGCCAGGCAGCGCGCCTCGCCCAGCGGGATGCCGCAGTCTTCCAGATAGGCACGATTCGTGTCGCGGTCGGTGATCTTGTTGATCACGTGCAGGCGGTAGGTCAGGAATCGTTCGAGGGCGGGCGTGGTCACGTCGGGCGATCGGCGGTGGCGGCGGGATAGTGTGCCACAGGGGCGGCGCTGGCCGCCTCGGCCTGCGCCAGCAGGGCGGTTGCGGCCTCGGCATCCGGCAGGCGCGCCAGCGCCGACAGGCCGAGGATCGACAGGAACAGCGGCGCCTGCGTGGGGCCGACGCGAGTCAGGGCCTGCGCCATCAGGGTGTACACCCGGTCCAGTTCATCATTGCTCATGCTTGTGGCTCCCGGGGCGAGGGGGCGATCATCGGATAGTAGGGGGCCAGCGCGGCGCGCAGGACGCGCTCGTCCGCCATGGCCCAGCGGCCGAGCACATAGCCGTCCGGCCGCAGCAGCCAGACCGTGCCGGGCTGCGCGCCGAAGCGCTCGCGCAGGTGGCGGTGCGGGTCGCGCCAGGCGTCAGGCGCCGGTCCGTCGACGACGATGGCCTGCAACGGACTGGCGCTGTGCCGGGTGATGGCCGCGAGCGTGCGGAGGGTCTGGGCGGCGCGGGCGTCCGCGGCGCAGGCCAGCAGCACGAAACCCTGGCCGAAACAGGCGCTGAGGTAGCGCGGCGACGCGTCGGCGTCGGCCAGCAGCAGGTCGGGCGCGGGCTGGCCGGGGGCCGCGGCGAGTGGCTGGCCTTGCGCGCCGTCAGGCAGGTTCAGCGGCGAGCCGTCATACGAGATGGGGGCGGATTGACGCGGATTGATCAGCGGCCGGGCGCGTTCGTCGGTCAGGGCCAGCCGCAGAGCGGCCTCACGCATCAGGCGGAAGCCGAAATCCGGCGGCGCCATGAACTCGGTGCTCTTGGCGCCGTAGGCCAGATTCTGGCGGGTGGCGTGGACGCGCTCGCCGCTGTAGCTGTCGAGCAGGTCCTCGCAAGCCTGGCCGCGCAGCACCCAGGCCAGCTTCCAGGCAAGATTGCCGGCATCGTCCAGGCCGGAGTTCAGGCCGCGCACGCCGAAGATCGGCACCAGGTGGGCGGCGTCGCCGGCGAACAGCACGCGGCCGTGACGGTAGCGTTCCAGCGTCAGGCATTTGGCGTTGTAGAGCGAGATCCAGAGCGGCTTCCATGGCGCGGTCTCGCCGATCATGTCCAGATGGCTCTGCACCCGCGGCAGCACGTTCTCCGGCTTGACCGCCTCGGCGGCATCCTCGTCGTCGCGGATCTGGTAGTCGACGCGCCAGACGTTGCCGGGCTGGCGGTGCATCAACAGGGTGGAGCCGGGATTGGACGGCGGATCGAACCAGGCCAGTCGTTCGACGGGGCGGTCGGACGCCTGTTCGATATCGACAATGACGTAGCGGCCGTCGTACTGCATGCCCTCCAGCTTCAGGCCCAGCGCGTCGCGCACGCTGCTGCGGCCGCCGTCGCAGGCCACCAGCCAGTTGGCGCGCACGGTGTGATGCTGGCCGTCGATCTCGGCCTCGACGTCGACGCCGTCCGGGCCCGGACGCACCGAGACGGCCCGGGCCGACCACTGCAGCACGGCCTGGCCGGGCTGGCGCAGCATGGCCTGGTGCGCGTATTCCTCGACGAAGTACTGCTGGATGTTGACCATCGGCGCGAAGCGCTGTGTCGGGTCGTGCGACATTTCGAAGTGCAGCACTTCGCGGTCGCGGTAGTAGCTGCGCCCGCCGCTCCAGGGCAGGCCGGTGGCTGTCAGCGCCGCGTCGGCGCCAGCCCAGCCCAGGATTTCCTGCGAACGCCGCGAGATGCAGATGGCGCGGCTGCCGCTGCAATAGCCGTCGTCGGCCTCGAGCGTGAGCGAGGCGATGCCGTAATGCGCCAGCAGCGCGGCCAGGGTGAGCCCGACCGGACCGCCGCCGACGATCAGGACGGGCACGCGGGCTGGGAGTGCCATGCTGTCTCCAGGATATTAGTTGTTTGCGCAACTATATCGTCGGATTGGTTGTGTGCGCAACCATTTGGCCGCGGCAAAAAAAACCCGCCGGGGCGGGCGGGTCTTGTCGGCGCGCGACAGCGCTCAGTTGCGCACGTAGTAGATGCGCATGGCCTGTTGCTTCTGGCTGCCGTCCATGACGCGCAGCACCACGACCTTGGGAGTGAAGCCGTCGGGCAGCTTCAACTGGCCCAGCGCGTAGTCGTAGCGGTCAACGTTGAGCGTGGGGCCTTCCGGCGTGATGGTGGCGGCGCGGCCGTTGGGGTAGCTGCCGTCGATGGAGAAGGTGAGCGTCCCCTTGAATGGCGCGCCATTGCGCTCTTCGCGCATCACCAGCACCTGGTAGTCGAGCTGGCCGGGCTGGCGCTTGAAAGTGGCCGAGCGGATGCCCAGGTTGCCGCCGCGGGGATCGGGCGGCATGGCGTCCTGGAACAGCACCAGTTCCTTGTTCAGCGTTTCCAGCCTGGCGCGGGCGTCGGCCAGGTCGGCGGTGAGTTTTTCGTGGCCGGACTTGTTGGCGTCGCGTTGCTGCGTGGCCTCTTCAAGTTGGCTTTGCAGGCGCTGGTTCTCGAGCTTGGAGGCGCTCAGTTCGCTGTGCAGTTGTTCGGATTGCTCGACGGTCAGCCGCTGCGGGCCGTAGTTGGTCTGCAGGAAGAGCACGCCGCCCGCGCCCAGGGCAATGCCCACCAGCAGCAGGACCAGCCAGCGCGGCATGCGGCGCGTGCGTTGGCCCGGTTGGTAAACGGAGGGCTTGAATACGGCCCGTTGCGATCTTCCAAACATCCCCATTCCTAGAAAACGTCCTGTGTGTTGCCTGACCCTGCGCCGCGCGCACCAGTCAAAGCGTCAGAGAATACCCGGTTAAGCCGGGGCGATGGGCGCGCGGACAAGCCTCGTTGCGCACCTTGATATTGTGAAATATGTGGGCATTGGCCGGACTCACGGCGCGCCGCGGCGGAGTTCGGCGTCCAGGTCGGCCAGCCGCTGGGGGGTGCCGATGTCGGCCCATCGGCCGGCGTGGCGGGCGCCACGGACGCGGCCCTGTTCCATGGCTTGCCGGAGCAGGGGCGCGAGCCGCGCGGCCGTGCCGCGGGCAATCCCCGCGAATAGCATGGGATGGTAGACGCCGATGCCGGAAAAGGTCAAACGGGCCTCGCCGCCGTCCTCGACCCGGCCGTCGGCCGTGAGGGTGAAATCGCCGGCCGGGTGTTGCGGCGGATTGTCGGCCATCAGCAGCCAGGCGCCGGCGGGCGGGAGCGCGGTCGCCAGGGCCGGCGCGGCGGCGGGGTCCCAGTCGCACCAGATGTCGCCGTTGATCACCAGGAACGGGTCCGGCCCCAGCAGCGGCAGGGCCTGGGCGATGCCGCCGGCGGTTTCCAGGGCGCTGGCCTCGGGCGAGTAGCGGATCCGCAGGCCGAAGGCCGCGCCGTCGCCCAGCGCGCGTTCGATCTCGTGGCCGAGCCAGGCGTGGTTGATGACCACGTCCTGTAAGCCGGCCGCGGCCAGCCGTTCGAGGTGCCAGGCGATCAGGGGCTTGCCGCCGACCGGCAGCAGCGGCTTGGGCAGGCGGTCGGTCAGCGGGCGCATGCGTTCGCCGCGGCCGGCGGCAAGGATCATGGCGCGCATCAGAAGGTGTATCCGACGCTGACCTGGCGGTCGTCGAGCTTGTCCAGCAGGCGCAGCAGGGGCGTGAAGACGCCGTAGCGCTGCGCCACCTGGCGCACGTAGCCGTTCACCCGCGGCATGTGGGCCAGGTAGTGGGCCTTGCCGTCGCGGTGGTTCAGGCGGGCGAAGACGCCCAGGATCCGCAGGTTGCGCTGCAGGCCCATCCATTCATAGGCGCGGTGGAATTCGGCGAAGTCGGCGTCGACCGGCAGGCCGGCGGCGCGCGCCATTTCCCAGTAGCGGATGGCCCAGTCGAGCTGCTGCGGTTCTTCCCAGGTGGTGCGGGCGTCGGTCACCAGCGACGCCAGGTCGTAGGTGATGGGGCCGGCCAGCGCATCCTGGAAGTCGATGACGCCCGGGTTGGGGCCGTATTGCGGCTGGTCGCATAGCATCAGGTTGGGCGAGTGGTAGTCGCGGTGCACCAGCACGGTGGGCTGGTTGCCGTTGCTGGCCGAGAGCAGCGCGAAGATCTTTTCCAGGGCCTGCGCGGTCTTGTCGTCGAGCGTGGCGCCGTGGTGCTTCTGCACGTACCACTCGGGGAACAGCTTGAGTTCGTCGGCCAGCCGCCCGGTATCGTAACGGGCCAGGCCGGTGGTTTGGGCCTGCTGCAGGCGCACCAGCGCCGCCAGGGCGTCGCGGTACATCGATTGCAGGCGGGCGTCGTCCACGCCGTCCTGGATGCGCTGGTAATAGGTCTGCTCGCCCAGGTCGGACAGCAGCAGCAGGCCCTGGTCGAGGTCCTGCGCGATCACGTCGGGCACGTTCAGGCCGGCGTCGCGCAGCAACTGGTCCACGTGCAGGAACGGGCGGCAGTCCTCATGCTGGGGCGGCGCGTCCATCACGATCAGGGTGCGGCCGGCGGCGTCCAGGCGGAAATAGCGGCGGAAACTGGCGTCGGCGGAGGCGGGGCGCAGGCTGTCCACCGCCAGTCCCAGGGCGGCGGGCAGGCCTTGCAGCCAGGCGCGGATCTGCTCCAGGCGGGGGTCATGATCGTTTTTCAAGGAAGATCCGTGTCAGAAGGGCAATATTGCGGAAAATTGGGTTGCGCGCACATAAGGCTGGGCGTCTGGCGCGGCTTCTCTATAATACCGGCTCGTTTCCGTTAGCATGGGCCCCTGCCGGGCGCCATCGCCTGGTTCCCCCATCGTCAAAAAGGGCTGTTTTCACTCGTGCGCAAGGTTCGGTGGTTGATCCTATCTGCTATCAGCGTCGCCGGGGCCGTTCAGGCCCAGGGCAGCCAAGGCTCGGCTCCCGCGTCGACGTCGATCACGGCGGCTCCTGAGCTGCGCACTTCCCCCGGGCTGCGGGTGCACCGCCTGCCGGACGGGAACATCCCGGCCTATATGGAAGCGGACACCATCGAGGGTGATCCGGATTCCGACCTGACCCTGACCGGCGCGGCCCAGGTCCGCCGCATCGACGGCGTCATCAAGGGCGATCGGATCAACTACCGCAAGGATACCGGCGAGGTGGACGTGCAGGGCAACGCGCGCATGATGCGCGACGGCACCCTGGTGACGGGGCCCAACGCCAAGTTCAACGTCGACAAGTACTCCGGCGAAGTCGAGAAACCGAATTTCTGGCTGGGCGCCACCGGCGGCTTCGCCGTGGCGGAACACGCCGACATCTTCAGCAAGTCGCAGATGCGGCTGCATACGGTCACCTACAGCGGCTGCTCGTGCGAGACGCCGTCGTGGTACATCAAGGCCAAGACGGTCGACATCGACTTCGATGAAAACGAAGGCGTGGCCCGCAATGGCGTGCTGTACTTCAAGGACGTGCCGATCCTGGCGTCGCCCTACATGACCTTCCCGGTCAAGAAGGAACGCAAGTCGGGTTTCCTGATGCCGACTTATGGCACCACCAGCAAGGGCGGTTTCGACTTTTCTCTGCCGTACTACCTGAACATCGCGCCGAACTATGACGCGACGATCCAGCCGCGCTACTTTTCCAAGCGCGGTTTGCAGTTGGGCGGCGAGTTCCGCTACCTCGGCGCGAGCTACGCTGGCAGCTTCTACGGCGCTTATTTGCCGAACGACAACGTCAGTGGCGAAGACCGCTGGATGTACTGGTGGCGCCATCAGCAGTTGCTGGGCAACGGTTTCTACGCCGACTGGGACGTGGCCAAGGTCTCGGATAACGACTACTTCCGCGATATTTCGCAACTGGGCCTGAACCAGGCGTCCACCACCTACCTGCCGCAGCGCGCGCGGGTGGGCTGGTCCTCGACATACTGGAGCGCCTATGCGCAGGTCTACAAGTACCAGACCCTGCAGGATCCGGATGCGCTGTTGACGCCGCCCTATGACAAGCAGCCCGAGCTGTACCTGCGCGGCGCCCGCTACGACTGGGGCGGCTTCGACGTGGACTGGACCTCGACCGCGGTGCGTTTCAGCAAGCCGCTGTTCCTGGGCAATCGCAACGGTCCCAACGGCGACCGCCTGCAGACCTACCCGACTGTGTCATATCCGATCGTCCGTCCGGGCTGGTTCGTGATTCCCAAGGCCGGGGTCAATTACACCCAGTACCAGACGGATTGGTATCACGGTGACTGGCTCGGTTTGAACTCGGGCACGGCCAATGCCGGCACCTCGTTCGGCTACCCGCGCTCGCAGTCGCGCACGGTGCCCATCATGTCGCTGGACGCCGGCCTGATCTTCGAGCGCGACACCACGTTGTTCGGCAAGGATTCGATCCAGACCCTGGAGCCGCGGTTGTACTACCTGCGTGTGCCGTACCGCGACCAATCCAAGATTCCGGTCTACGACACATCGCTGTCCGACTTCAGCTTTTCGCAGGCCTTCGAGGAGAATATCTACACCGGTGGCTGGGATCGCATTTCCAACGCCAATCAGTTGACCGCCGCGCTGACCACGCGCTGGCTCGATGCCTCCACCGGTTTCGAACGCGCGTCGCTGGCCGTGGCGCAACGACTGTATTTCGCCGACCAGCAAGTGACGTTGCCCGGCGAGACGCCGCGCGAGAACGTGCGCTCCGACTTCCTGGTGGGCGCCAGCGCCGCTTTGACCGACACGTTCTCGACTGACGTGGCGGCGCAGTACAACCCCTACGACAACCGCTGGTCGCGCGGATTGCTCAGCGGCCGTTGGTCGCCGCAGCGCCTGACGACGGTGGCCTTGGCCTATCGTTATCAGCGTGATCCGCAGCCGGGCGTGGCTTATCAGCCGCAAGGGCAGAACCAGATCAGCCTGGCAGTGCAATGGCCGTTCACCAAGCGCTGGTACGGCGTGGGCCGCGTGGACTATTCGCTGCGCGACGGTCCGTCCAGCACGGTCAGCGGTACCAACGACTCCCCGCGTATCACGCAGGCCATCGCCGGCCTCGAATACAAGGGCGATTGCTGCTGGGTTGGCCGGATGGTGTTCCAACGCTACGCCGTGTCCGCCACCGACGCCAACACGGCGCTGTTTTTCCAGTTGGAGTTGACCGGACTGGGTTCCCTGGGAACCGATCCGATGAACCTGCTGAACAGAAGTATCCCCGGTTACTCGCGCATCACCCCGCCTGCGCCCACCGGGACCACATTTGAAAGGTATGAATGATGCGTAGGTTGCACTCTTTGCGTCGCTTCTCCGGCAACGCGCTGTTGCTGGCCGTTTGCGCCGCTTTCTCCGCCGCGCACGCGGCCGAGCCGAACGCCAAGGGCGCCAAGAATGCGCCGACCACGCAGAAAAGCGCGCCGCCCGCCGGGGAGCAGTTCGTCGACGGCATCGCCGCCGTGGTCGACAAGGACGTGATCACCCTGCGCGAATTGCGCGATGCGTCGCTGCGCATTGCCGGCGAACTGAAGGCCCGCGGCATCCAGGTGCCCGACGACAAGACCCTGCAGCACCAGGTATTGCAGCGCCTTATCATGGAACGGGTGCAGCGCCACGAGGCCGACCGTCTCGGCATCCGCGTCGATGATGCCCAGGTCGACCAGGCCATCAAGACCATTGCCGACCGCAACAAGATCAGCCCGGCCCAGTTGCGCCAGGAAATCGAGAAGTCCGGCACCTCCTGGGACAGTTATCGCAAGTCCCTGAAGGACGAGATCCGCTCCGATCGCCTGCGCCAGCGCGCGGTCGACTCCACCATCGTCATTTCCGATGCCGAGGTCGATGCGTTCCTGAGGGACCAGCGCCGCAATCCGGCGTTCGGCGCCGCGCCCCCGTCGGCGCAACAGGCCCAGCCGCAACCGGCGCCGGAAGCCGCGCCCGAGCAGGCCGCCGCGCCGGCCGGTCCGATGCTCTACGCCGTGGCGCAGATCCTGGTGCGCGTGCCGGAAGGCTCGTCGCCCGATCAGGTCGCCGCGTTGCGCAAGAAGGCCGAGGACCTGCTGGCCCGCGCCAAGCGCGGCGATGACTTCGCCAGCCTGGCGGCCGCCAATTCGGACGGCCCCGAAGCCCTGCAAGGCGGCGTGATGGGCGTGCGTCCGCTGGACGGCTGGCCCGACCTGTTCGCCAAGGCCCTCGGCAATCTGCAGAAGGGCCAGGTGTCGACGCTGCTCCAGAGCGGCAACGGCTTCCACATCCTCAAGGTGATGGACCGCGGCACCGCGCAACCGGCGCCCAGCCGCACCGCCCGCGCCCCCGCTCCCGCGCCGGCACCGCAGCCGCGTCCGCAACCCCAGGCCCAGGCGCCGCAAGGTCCGGTCGAGGTGATGCAGACGCATGCGCGCCACATCCTGATCAAGACCTCGACCGTCATGAGCGACGAGCAGGCCCGCCAGCGCCTTGAACAGGTGCGCCAGCGCCTGGTGGCGGGCGATGCCAAGTTCTCGGACATGGCGCGTCAATACTCACAGGACGCGACCGCGCCGCAGGGCGGCGACCTCGGCTGGCTCAATCCGGGCGAGACCGTGCCGACCTTCGAGGCAGCGATGAATGCGCTGAAGCCGGGCGAGATCAGCCAACCGATCCAGACGCCGTTCGGCTGGCACCTGATCCAGGTCGAAGAGCGCCGCCAGCACGACGCCACCGACGACCTGGCCCGCATGCGCGCCCGCCAGACGCTGTTCGAGCGCCGTGCCCAACCCGCTTTCGAAGATTGGCTGGATCAGTTGCGCGCCCAGGCGTACATCGACAACCGGCTGGAAAAGCAGGACCGTATCAACCAGAACAACCGCTGATCGCAGCCCGGGTTTTTCATGTCTCAACACCAGGCGCGCAAGCGCTTTGGCCAGAACTTCCTGACCGACGAGAGCGTGGTCGAGTCGATCGTGCGGGCGGTCAGTCCCGCTCGCACCGACACCGTGGTCGAGATCGGGCCGGGCCTGTCGGCGCTGACGCGGCCGCTGCTCGAGCGGCTCGATCACCTGACCGCGGTCGAGATCGACCGTGACCTGGCGGCGCGCCTGCGCAAGCAGTTCGAGGAAGGTCGCCTGACCGTGGTCGAGGCCGACGCGCTGACGGTGGATTTCTCGCAGTTCGGCGCGGGGCTGCGGGTGGTAGGCAACCTGCCCTACAACATCTCCAGTCCGCTGCTGTTCCATCTGATGACCTGGGCCGACCATGTCCGCGACCAGCATTTCATGCTGCAGCGGGAAGTGATCGACCGCATGGTCGCGCAGCCCGGCAGCGGCGATTTCAGCCGCCTGTCGGTGATGCTGCAGTCGCGCTATCGCATGCACAAGCTGTTCGACGTGCCGCCCGAGGCCTTCGATCCGCCGCCCAAGGTGGTGTCGGCCATCGTGCGCATGGTGCCGTTGCCGGCCGAGCGCCTGCGCCCGGTCAGCGCGCGCGCCTTCGAGACCGTGGTGGCCCGCGCCTTCTCGCAGCGCCGCAAGATGTTGCGCCGGGTGCTGGCCGACTGGGCGCCGCAGGTGCCTTGGGAAGCGCTGGACATCGCGCCCACCGCGCGCGCCGAGGATATCTCGGTGGATCGCTACATCCGCCTGTCGGATGCGCTGGTCGAGGCCGGCGTGCTGCAGGGCGGTTGATGCCGTACCGCCGCCAGGCAAGCAAAAGCCCGCGTACAGCGGGCTTTTTTTCGTGATGACGCGCGGTGGCCGCTACAGCATGCGCTTCTGCGCCGCCATCCACAATTGCATCACGTCACGGGCGCGGTCGTGCAGCAGGCGTTCGGCATCGGCCAGGGCTTGCTGCAAAGTGATGGGGCCGGGCGCCAGGCTGAAGGCGGCGCTGATGCCGCCGGCGTGCAGCGCTTCGTAGCCTTCACCAAGGGAGCCGGCCAGCGCCACCACCGGCACGCCGGCCTGGTGTGCAATGCGGGCCACGCCCGCCGGCGTCTTGCCGCGCAGGGTCTGCGCGTCCATGCGGCCTTCGCCGGTGAAGGCGAGCGTGGCGCCTTCCATGGCCTGCGCCAGGCCGCCGAGTTCGGCGACGATCTCGACGCCGGGCCGGAAGTGCGCGTTCAGGAACGTCTTGGCGGCGAAGCCGAGGCCGCCCGCGGCGCCCGCGCCGGCATCGTGGCGGCGGTCGCTGCCCAACTGGCGCGCGCAGATGTCGGCGAAGTGGCCGAGCATGGCGTCCAGCGTCTGCACCTGTTCGGGCGTGGCGCCTTTCTGCGGACCGAAGACGTGCGAGGCGCCCTGCGGGCCGCACAAGGGATTGTCGACGTCGGAGGCGATGACGATGCTTGTCTTCGCCAGCCGCGGATCGAGGCCGCGCATGTCGATGCTGGCCAGTTGGCCCAGCGCGCCGCCGCCCGGCGGCAGGCTGCGGCCGTCCTGATCGAGCAGGCGCAGGCCCAGCGCGGTCAGCATGCCGGCGCCGCCGTCGTTGGTGGCGGAGCCGCCCAGGCCCAGGATGATGCGTTCGGCGCCGGCATCCAGCGCCGCCAGGATCAATTCACCCACGCCGTGGCTGCTGGCGCGCATCGGATCGCGCTTGGACGGCGCGATCAGTTCGAGGCCGGCGGCCGCGGCCATCTCGATGATGGCGGTGCCGTCCTCGAGCAGGCCCCACACGGCGTCGACCTTGTGGCCCAGCGCATCGTTGACCGTGCGCTCGCGCGCCTGGCCGCCGGCCGCCGCCAGCACCGCCTCGACCGTGCCTTCGCCGCCGTCCGCCATCGGAATGCAGACCGTGTGCGCGCCGGGACAGGCGGCCTTGACGCCGCGCGCGATGGCCGCGGCCGCGTCGGGGGCGGAGACGCTTTCCTTGAAGGAGTCGGGTGCGATGACGATTTTCACGAGGTCGGCCACGGTGCGTTGAGGGTCGGGATGTCGATCATGATACCCGCGTGTCCGCCGCCGTCGTACCATAGCGCTTTCGTTGTTCATGTGAGAGTGGATCGCCATGCCTGTATTGCGCCGCACCAAAATTGTCGCCACCCTGGGCCCCTCGACGTCGACGCCGGAACGCATCGACGCCATGATCAAGGCCGGCCTGGACGTGGCGCGGCTGAACTTCTCGCACGGCAGCGCCGACGACCACCGCGAGCGCGCCCGCCTGGTGCGCGAGAGCGCCGCGCGGCAGGGCCGCTTCGTCGCCATCATGGGCGACCTGCAGGGCCCCAAGATCCGCATCGCGCGTTTCACCGACAAGCTGGTGCAGTTGCAGGTGGGCCAGCCGTTCACGCTGTCTCGGGTGCATCCGAAGGACGCCGGCACGGCCAGCATCGTCGGCATCGACTATCCCGAGCTGGTGACGGACTGCCGCGTCGGCGACGAGCTGCTGCTCGATGACGGCCGCGTGGTGCTGGTGGTCGACCGCGTCGAGGGCGACGAAGTCCACACCACCGTCACGGTGGGCGGCCCGCTGTCCAACAACAAGGGCATCAACCGGCGCGGCGGCGGCCTGTCGGCGCCGAGCCTGACCGACAAGGACCGCGTCGATATCAAGCTGGCGGCCGAGATGCAGCTCGACTACGTGGCGGTGTCGTTCCCGCGCTATGGCAGCGACATCGACGAGGCGCGCGAACTGCTGCGCGCCGCCGGCAGCGAAGCCTGGATCATCGCGAAGATCGAGCGCGCCGAAGCGGTGGCCGACGACGAGGCGCTGGACGCGCTGATCCGCGCCAGCGACGGCGTGATGGTGGCGCGCGGCGACCTGGGCGTGGAAGTGGGCGACGCCGAACTGGTCGGCATCCAGAAGCGCATCATCCAGCATGCCCGCACCCTGAACAAGGTGGTGATCACCGCGACCCAGATGATGGAGTCGATGATCTCCAGCCCGATGCCCACGCGCGCCGAAGTCTCGGACGTGGCCAACGCGGTGCTCGACTACACCGACGCGGTGATGCTGTCGGCCGAAAGCGCCTCGGGTTCGTATCCGGTCGAGACGGTGCAGGCCATGGCGCGCGTCTGCCTGGGCGCGGAAAAGCATCCCACCAGCACGCAGTCGCACCATCGCCTGGGCGAGACCTTCACGCGCTGCGACGAAACCATCGCGCTGGCGGCCATGTACGCGGCCAACCATTTCCCGGGCGTCAAGGCCATCATCGCGCTGACCGAAAGCGGCCACACGCCGCTGATCATGTCGCGCATCCGCTCGGGCGTGCCGATCTACTGCTACAGCCCGCACAGCATCACGCAGAACCGCGTGACCATGTTCCGCGGCGTCTACACCATCCCGTTCGCGCCGTCGGACTACGAGCCGGCGGATCTGAGCAACGCCGCCATCGACGAGCTGAAGAAGCGCAATCTGGTGAAAGCGGGTGACTGGGTGATCCTGACCAAGGGCGACTTCTACCGCGACAGCGGCGGCACCAACGGCATGAAGATCCTGCTGGTGGATTGAGCGGTCTCGCGGCGCGCGGCGCCTGTAGGCAGGCCCGGCGCGCCGTCGCGGCAGCGTGGCTGGCGGCCGGCGCCGTTCAGCCGAAGAACCAGTAGCACACGCCGATGGCCGCCAGCACGCCGGCCAGATCGGCGACCAGCGCGCAACCCACCGCATGGCGCGCGCGCAGGATGCCGACCGAACCGAAATACACCGCCAGCACGTAGAAGGTGGTTTCGGTGCTGCCTTGCACCACCGCCGCCAGCAGCGCGGGGAAGCTGTCCACGCCGAAGTGCGTCATGGTTTCGAGCATCATGGCGCGCGCCGCGCTGCCCGAGAACGGCTTGACCAGCGCGGTCGGCAGCGCGTCGACGAAGCGCGTGTCCCAGCCGGCATTGGCGGCCAGCCAGCGGATGCCGTCGAGCAGGAAGTCGAGCGCGCCCGAGGCCCGCAACACGCCGACCGCGCACAGCATCGCCACCAGGTAGGGCAGCAGGCTCTTGGCGATGTCGAAGCCTTCCTTGGCGCCTTCGATGAAGGCCTCGTAGACCGGCACCTTCTTGCAGGCGCCGACGATGAGAAAGGCCAGCAGGATGCCGAACAGCGCCAGGTTGCCCATCAGCGACGACAGCGCGGCGATGGCGCTGGCCGACATGCTGGCCAGCAGCGCCATGAAGCCGCCCAGCAGCAGCGCCGCGCCGCCCAGCCACAGCATCACGACCGGATCGAGCAGCCGCAGGCGCTGGCACGCCGCCACCGCCAGGAAGCCGGCCAGCGTCGAGGCGCTGGTGGCCAGCAGGATGGGCAGGAACACCAGGGTCGGGTCGGCCGCGCCCTGCTGCGCGCGGAACATGAACAGCGTCACCGGCAGCAGCGTCAGCGACGAGGCGTTGAGCACCAGGAACAGGATCTGGGCGTTGCTGGCGGTGTCGGGCTTGGGATTGAGCGCTTGCAGTTCGCGCATCGCGCGCAAGCCGATGGGCGTGGCGGCATTGTCCAGGCCCAAGCCGTTGGCGGCGAAGTTGAGCGTGATCAAGCCGATCGCGGGGTGGTTGCGCGGCACCTCGGGCATCAGGCGCGCGAACAGCGGTCCCAGCAGCCGCGCCAGCCGTTCCACCAGCCCGGCGCTTTCGGCGATGCGCAGGAATCCCAGCCACAGCGTCAGCGTGCCGAACAGCAGCACCATCACCTCGACCGACACCCGCGCCATGTCGAACAGGCTGGCGACCATGGCGCGGAACACGTCCGGGTCGCCGATGGCCAGCCAGCGGTACAGCGCGGCCGCGGCGGCAGTCAGGAAGAAGCCCAGCCAGAGTTTGTTCAGCATGCGGTGTGTGCCCGGATAGCGAAGGGAATGCGCACCAGCGCGGGGAGGCCCATTGTCGCAGAGTCGGACCCATGGGGTTTGTCCCCGATGGCCCAATTCTGGTACTTTGCCCTGATATGCCCAGTGGCATCGAACGAGAGAGAGCACATGGATTTCAACGCCTGGCGCCGGCGCCGCATCTCCGAACCCGCATACCGTTGGGCCCGCAACGCGATGCCGCCGCTCTCGGCCACCGAACGCGAGGCCATCGAGGCCGGCGACACCTGGTGGGAAGCCGACCTGTTCACCGGCAATCCCGACTGGCGCAAGCTGCTGGACGTGCCCGCCGCCGCCCTGACGCCGGATGAGCAACGCTTCATCGACGGCCCGGTGGCGCAGTTGTGCGCCATGCTGGACGAATGGGACATCACCTGGCATCGGCGCGACCTGCCGCCCGAGGTCTGGGCCTTCCTGAAGGCGCAGCGCTTCTTCGGCATGATCATCCCCAAGCGCCACGGCGGCCTGGGCTTCTCGCCCTACGCCCACTCCGAGATCGTGCGGCGCATTTCCGCCTATTCCATCACCGCCGGCGTCACGGTCATGGTGCCCAATTCGCTGGGGCCGGGCGAGCTGCTGATGCAGTTCGGCACCCAGGCCCAGCGCGATTATTGGCTGCCGCGGCTGGCCGACGGCCGCGAGGTGCCGTGCTTCGGCCTCACCAGCCCCGAGGCCGGCTCGGATGCCGCGTCCATGGTGGATACCGGCGTGGTCTGTCGCCAGGTGGTGGACGGTCGTGAGCTGATCGGCGTGCGCCTGAACTGGCACAAGCGCTACATCACGCTGGGGCCGGTGGCCACGGTGCTGGGGCTGGCGTTCAAGATGTCGGATCCCGACGGCATCCTGGGCGGCGCGCGCGATATCGGCATCTCGGTGGCGCTGGTGCCGACCGATGCGCCCGGCGTCGAGATCGGCCGCCGCCACCTGCCGGCGATGCAGGTGTTCCAGAACGGACCCAATCGCGGCCGCGACGTGTTCGTGCCGCTGGACGCGCTGATCGGCGGCGTCGAGCGCGCCGGGCACGGCTGGCAGATGCTGATGAGCGCGTTGGCGGCGGGGCGCGGCATTTCCTTGCCGTCGCTGTCGGCGGCGGCGTGCGTGATGAGCGCGCACGCCACCGGCATGTACGCCCGGGTGCGCGAGCAGTTCGGCATCCCCGTTGGCAAGTTCGAGGGCGTGCAGGAAAAGCTGGCCAGCCTGGCGGCCAACGCCTACCTGGTGGAAGCGGCCCGGCGCCTGACCTGCGCCGCGCTGAACCAGGGCGTGAAGCCGGCGGTGGTGTCGGGCATCATGAAATACCACGCCACCGAGCGCATGCGGGTGTCGGTCAACGACGCCATGGACGTGCATGCCGGCCGCGCGGTGATCGACGGACCCAGCAACTACCTGGGCGCGCTGTACCGGGCGGTGCCCATCGCCATCACGGTCGAGGGCGCCAACATCCTGACGCGCAACCTGATCATCTTCGGCCAGGGCGCGATCCGCGCCCACCCCTACCTGATGCCGGAGATCCTGGCGCTGGGCAATCCCGACGAAGAACGCGGCATGGAAGTGTTCCACGACGTGTTCTGGCGCCACCTGCGCCATACCGGCATGAACACGCTGCGCGCCATCGGCCGCGCCTGGACCGGCGGCCTGCTGGCGCCGTCGCCGGTATCCGGCCCCACCGCCGGCCACTACCGTCGGCTGGGCCGCTATGCGGCCGGCTTCGCGCTGCTGGCCGACGCCGCGCTGGCGCGCCTGGGCGGCGGCCTCAAGCGCCGCGAGATGATCTCGGCGCGGCTGGGCGACATCCTGGCCGAACTCTATCTGTTGTCGGCGGTGCTCAAGCGCTGGGAAGACGAGGGGCGCAAGCACGACGACCTGCCGCTGGTGCGTTGGTGCATGGCGCAGGGCTATGCCGAGATCGAAAAACGCATGGACCAGGTGTTGTCGAACCTGCCTGGCCGGCCGTTGGCCTGGGCATTGCGCGCCGCCATCCTGCCGTTGCGGCTGGCCAAGGGGCCGGACGACGCGCTCAGCCGCGAATGCGCGGAGCTGCTGCTCAAGCCGTCGCCGACCCATGCGCGGCTGGCGGCCGACCTGCAACGTTCAGCGGGCGCCCAGGGCGATGAGGATCCGCTGGCGCTGCTGACCCGCGCCTTCGCCCTGGTCGACGCGGTGCAACCGATCCGTGACCGGCTGCGCCAGTCTGGCGTGCGCGATTGGCGCGAGGCGCACCGGCACGGCGCCATCACGGCGACGCAGGCGGCGCAGTTGGAAGAGGCCGAGGCGATCGTCGCGCGGGTGCTGCAGGTGGATGATTTCGCGCCGGAGGAACTGGCGCCGGGGCAGGCGCCGGACCCGGCTCCCGCCCCGAAGAACGATCAGTCGTCCTGATTCGGATCCATGCCCGGGAACAGGATTTCGGTGAAGCCGAACTTCGAGAAATCCTGGATCCGGGAAGGATAGAGCCGGCCGATCAGGTGGTCGCACTCGTGCTGCACCACGCGGGCGTGGAAGCCCTCGGCCTCGCGGTCGATGTCGCGGCCGTAGGGATCCTTGCCCTGGTAGCGGATGTGGCGGTAGCGCGGCACCAGGCCGCGCAGCCCCGGCACCGACAGGCAGCCTTCCCAGCCGTCTTCCATGTCGTCGGACAGCGGCGTGATGACCGGATTGCACAGGATCGTCTGCGGCACCGCCGGCGCGTCGGGATAGCGCTCGTTGCGGTCGAAGCCGAAGATGACCAGTTGCAGGTCGACGCCGATCTGCGGCGCGGCCAGGCCCACCCCTTGCGCCGCCGCCATGGTCTCGAACATGTCTTCGATCAGGGCGTGCAGCTCGGGGGTATCGAAGCGCTCGACCGGCGGCGCGACGCGCAGCAGCCGGGGATCGCCCATTTTGAGGATGGAGTGGATCATGGCGATGGCGGGTGGGTTCAGTCCACTCGTCCTTTCTTCTGGATGAACTCGATCTTGTAGCCGTCCGGGTCCTCGACGAAGGCGATCACGGTGGTGCCGTGCTTCATCGGGCCGGCCTCGCGGGTGACCTTGCCGCCGCGTTCCTTGACCTTGTCACAGGCTTCGTAGGCGTTGTCGACTTCCAGGGCGATGTGGCCATAGCCGTTGCCCAGGTCGTACTTGTCGGTGTCCCAATTGTGGGTCAGCTCGATCACCGCGCCTTCCGATTCATCCTGGTAGCCGACGAAGGCCAGCGTGAACTTGCCGTCCGGGTAGTCGTTGCGGCGCAGGACGCGCATGCCGAGCACGTTGGTGTAGAAGTCGATGGACTTGTCGAGATTGCCGACTCGCAGCATGGTGTGGAGCATACGCATGGTGGAATTCCTTAAGCGATGAGAGGTGGCGGGAAACCCTGGACGTGGGGTTCCCCGGTTATGCCGAGGTCTTGCAGCGCGCCGCCCATGGCGTCGACCGCAAGCCGCATCTGGTCGGGCCCGAAGGCGCCGATGCAACCGACCCGGAAAGTGGGCAGTTCGGTGTTGGTGAAATTGCTGAGCACGAAGCCGCGCTGCTTGAGCGCGTCCACGAACAGTTGCAGGTTCCAGGTCGGCGCGTCGGGCGCATGCACGTTGACGACGATCGGGCCCTGCAGCGCGGGCGGCAGGTAGGGGCGGAGCCCCAGGCCGGCCACGCCGTCGTAGAGGGTGCGCATGTTGGCGGTGTAGCGCGCCAGCCGGGCTTCGCGGCCTTCATGATGATACAGCTCCAGCGCCACGGCCAGCGCCGCCAGCGTCGGCGCTGGCGGGGTGAAGCGCGGGCCGGCGTTGGGCGCCAGGGTGTGCTGGTAGATGTCGGCCAGGTCCAGAGACCAACTGCCGGCGTTGCCGCGCGCGGCCTCCAGGCTGTCGCGGCGGCCCACCACGAAGGCGGCGCCGGGCAGGCCTTCCAGGCATTTGTTGGCCGTCAGCACCACGGCGTCCACGGCGGGCAGGGCGCGCATGTCGAGCGGCAATGCGCCGAACGCCGAGACCGCGTCGACGATGACGCGGCGACCCAGCGCGTGGGCGATGCGGGCCAGTTCCGGCACGTCGTGGCAGATGCCGCTGCCGGTCTCGCTGTAGACCAGCGCAACGTGCGTCAGGCTCGGGTCCTGCTCCAGCGCCTGTGCCACGGCCTGCGGGTCGACGCGGTCACGCGCGCCCACGTACAGCGGCACGGCGACGCGGCCGGCCTCGGCGGCCAGCTTCTGCAGGCGGCCCGCGTAGGCGCCGGTGGACGGCACCAGCAGGCGGCCGCCGGACGGCACCAGGGTGCGGATGGCGGCTTCCACCGCGAAGTGGCCGCAGCCCGGCAGCGCCAGCGCCACGTGCGTGTCCGCGTCGGCCTCGGCCACGCGCAGCACGTCGGCGCAGACCTGGCGGTACAGCGCGCGGAATTCGTTGTCCCAGGGCGCATAGTCCTGCGCCATGGCGGCCTTCACCCGCGCATCGGTCGTGACCGGGCCGGGAATCAGCAGAAGCATGGTGTGTCTCCGTGGGTGCTCATGCGAGGCTTCTTTTAGTGGGAACACGCCCCTGGGCCGGTTGCGCGGGCGTCTCTCGCACCGACCCTAGAATTGCGGCAGCGAGGCGGGGTCGTGGCGCCGCAGCACGTTCTTGGCTTCCTCGAAGTCGGGCAGGATCTGGCCGACCTCGCGCCAGAAATCCTGGCTGTGGTTCATTTCGCGCAGGTGCGCCAGTTCGTGCGCGATGACGTAGTCGATGATGGCCGGCGCGAAATGGATCAGGCGCCAGTTCAGCATGATGTTGCCGTCGCTGGTGCACGAACCCCAGCGCGTGGCCGCCGACGACAGGCGCCAGCGGCGGATCTTCAGGCCGCTGATCTGCAGGAAGTGCGCCAGCCGGGCGCCGAACCAGGCGCCGGCGCGCTGCTGCAGCCAGGCCTGGGCGGCGTCGCGGATGCGGCCCTGGTCGGCGTCGGCCGGCAGCGCCAGCCACAGCGTGTCGCCGTCGGCCGGGGCGTCGGCATCGCCGGACAGGCGGGTCTGGCGGCTGTCGCCGCCCACGCCCAGCACGATGCGCTTGCCCAGGTAGGGCAGCTCGCCGCCCGCCTGCCAGCGCGTGTGGGCCATGGCGAGCTGCTGCTTGCGGGTGTGCCATTCGCGCAGCTTGGCGACGATCCAGCGGGATTTCTCGCGCACCGCGTCGTCGATCTGCGCCAGCGTGACCCAGTTGGGCGCCGTGACGCGCAGGCCGTCGTCGGTGATGACGAAGCCGATGCTGCGGCGGCGCGAGCGCAGCAGCACGAAGCCGATGGGTTGCGGATCGGTGTCCACCTCGCGCCAGCGCGCGCCGGGCGGCAGCGGATCGGGGCAGGGGGTGGGCACGCGCGCGGCGGCGTTGGGCGACAGCGTCAGCAGCGGTTCGCCGGCCGGCTTGGGCGCGGAAGAGGCAGGAGGAGGGAACAGCGGCGCGGGCGGCGTGGCCACCGGCGCCTTGGGCGGCGCGGGAGACGCGCTCAAGGGCGACGCGTCAGCAGACGCGTCGGAGTCTTGCACGTCGAACAGGAGTTCGAGCTGGTCAGTGCTGGGCATACCTTTCTGGATTGAGACGCCGCATTTCCCCTTCGATCCAGTCCTGCACTTTCTGGTTCAGTTCCTCGGGGGAGATTCCCTTCGATTCTATCGCGGGTCCGATGGACAGCGTAACCATGCCCGGATATTTGACGAAGGCATTGCGGCGCCAGCATTCGCCGGCATTGTGCGCCACCGGGATGACCACCGCGCCGGTGCGCGAGGCCAGCAACGCGCCGCCCATCTTGAAGCGCGCGGTCTTGCCGGGCGGCACGCGGGTGCCTTCCGGGAACAGCAGCGGCCAGCGGCCTTCGTCCAGCCGGACCTGTCCCTGCTTGACCACCTGCTCGAAGGCGTCGCGGCCCTTGGAGCGGTCGATGGCGATCATGCGCAGCAACGCCAGGCCCCAGCCGAAGAACGGCACCATGTGCAGTTCCTTCTTGTAGACGAAGCAGACTTCGCGCGGCATGTAGGCCGGGAAGAACAGCGTTTCCCAGGCCGACTGGTGCTTGGACAGCAGCACCGCCGGGCCGTCAGGCAGGTTTTCCCAGCCCTTGACCTGCCAGCGGATGCCGCAGAACACCTTGGCGCCCCAGATCGCCAGGCGCGGCCAGCCCACCGTGAGCTTGTAGCGCAGGTGCAGCGGCAGCGGCGCCCACAGCACGCAGGCGAAGGCATAGGGGATGACCGTGATGGCCAGGAACAGGAAATAAAGGAGCGAGCGCAGCCGGGCCATCAGTTGTCCTGGAGCAAGGCGTCGACCACGGCCGACAGGTCGTCGCAGACCCGCGTGTTCTCGGGCAGGCCGCCCTTGGCCAGCGTCTTCTTGCCGTTGCCGGTCAGCACCAGCCACGGCGCGCAGCCGGCAGCGGTGGAGGCCTGCAGGTCGCGCAGCGAGTCGCCCACGGCCGGCACGCCGGCCAGGTCGACGTCATAGCGGTGGCCGATCTGCTCGAACATGCCGGGACGCGGCTTGCGGCAGGTGCAGTCATCGTCCGGGCCGTGCGGGCACATGAAGACGGCGTCCACGCTGCCGCCGACGGCGGCCAGCTCGCGCCGCATCTTGGTGTGGATGGCGGTCAGCGTGTCCATGTCGAACAGGCCGCGCGCCAGGCCGGACTGGTTGGTGGCGACCACCACCGTCCAGTCCGCCTGCGTCAGGCGGGCGATGGCCTGCAGGCTGCCGGGCAGGGCGATCCATTCGTCGGGACTTTTGACGAAGGCGTCGCTGTCCTGGTTGATGACGCCGTCGCGGTCGAGGATGATGAGCTTCACTGTGCCAGCCTGGAAATGTCAGCGACCTGGTTCATCAGGGTGTGCAACTGGCCCAGCAGCGCCAGCCGGTTGGCGCGCACCGCGGGGTCTTCGGCCATGACCATGATGTCGGCGAAGAAAGCGTCCACCGGCTCGCGCGCCTGCGCCAGCGTGCGCAGGTTGGCGGCGAAGTCGCCGGCGGCCAGTTGCGCCTCGGCCTGCGGACGCAGCGCGGCGATGGCGGCGGCCAGCGCCTTTTCGGCGGGCTCGACCAGCGCGGCGTCATTGACCGCGCCGATCTCGCCCTCGGCCTTCTTGAGCAGGTTGCCGATGCGCTTGTTGGCGGCGGCCAGGCTGGCGGCTTCGGGCATCTGCGCGAAGGCGGCGGCGGCGCGCACGCGCTCGCCCACCTGGTGCAGCGGCGGCGTCAGGGCGATGACGGCCTCGACCGCGTTGCGGTCGTGCTCGTTGATCAACTGGTTGCGGTAGCGTTCGTAGATGAAGGCGCGCACTTCCGCCAGCGTGTCGGCGGGGATCTTGCCGGCCGGGAAGGTGGCGGCGGTGGCGGCCAGCAGGCCGTCCAGCGACAGCGGGCCGTCCTGGTTGAGCTTGAGCCAGCCGCCGGCGGCCAGTTGCTCGAAGGCGCTGATCAGGCCCAGCGCGGCGCGGCGCAGGCCGAAGGGGTCGCGTTCGCCGGTGGGCGCCAGGCCAATGGCCCAGATGCCGACCAGGGTCTCGGCGCGTTCGGCGATGAACAGCGTGGCGGCGGTCAGGTCGTCCTGCGAGACCGGCGTGTCGTAACGGTTGCGGTACTGGGTGCGCAGCGCCTGCACGACGCAGTCCGGCTCGCCGTCGCCGGCGGCATAGTAGGCGCCCATGATGCCTTGCAGCTCGGGGAACTCGCCCACCATGTTCGAGCCCAGGTCGGCCTTGGCCAGCAGCGCGGCGCGGTCGGCGGCGGCGACGTCGCCGCCCAGCTTGCCGGCCACGTCGCGGGCGATGGCGCGCACGCGCTCGACGCGTTCGAGCTGGGTGCCCAGCTTGTTGTGGTAGACGATCGAGCCCAGTTGCTCGACGCGCGCGGCCAGCGGCGTCTTGCGGTCGGTCTCGAAGAAGAACTGGGCGTCGGCCAGGCGCGGGCGCACCACGCGCTGGTTGCCTTCGACGATGTTCACCGGGTTGTCCGTGCGCATGTTGCTCACGATCAGGAAGCGGTGCGTCAGGCGGCCGCTGGCCGGGTCGAACAGCGGGAAGTACTTCTGGTTCAGGCGCATGGTCAGGATCAGGCATTCCTGCGGCACTTGCAGGAACTGTTCCTCGAACTCGCCGACGTAGACGGTGGGGTGTTCGACCAGGGCGGTGACTTCATCGAGCAGGGCGGCCACTTCGGGGTCGTCGCCCAGCGTGGCCGACAGGCGGCCGGCGTGGTCCAGCAACTGGCGCTGGATCTCGTCGCGGCGGCCTTCGAACGAGGCCACCACGCGGCCCTTTTCGGCCAGGGTGGCGGCGTAGGCGTCGGCATCGGCGATGGCGATGGCGCCGCTGCTCATGTAGCGGTGGCCCAGCGTCTCGCGGCCGGCGGTCAGGCCGAGGGCGGTCACGGGGACCACGTCGGCGCCGAACAGCGCGATCAGGCCGTGCGCCGGGCGCACGAACTTGACCGTGGTCTCGCCGTCGGCCAGTTGGTAGCGCATGACCTTGGGGATCGGCAGGCCATCGATGGCCGCGTCGATGCCTTCCTGCAGGCCGGCGGCCAGCGCGGCGCCGGGGGCGGTGCCGCGGGCGACCAGGTAATCCTGCTTGCCGTCGGATTCCCGTTCCAGGGTGGCCAGGTCGATGTTTTCCAGGCCCTTGGCGGCCAGCTTCTTCTGCAGCGCCGGGGTGGCCTTGCCGTCTTCGGTCAGGCCGATCTTCACCGGCATCAGCTTTTCGGCGTAGGCCTGGTCGGGCGCCTGGGCCAGCACGGCCGACAGGCGCACCGCCAGGCGGCGCGGCGTGGCGTAGGGCTCGACGGCGCAGCCGTCGGCCAGCAGGCCGTGGCGCGCCAGCGTGGCGCGCACGCACTCGGCGAAAGCCTGGCCCAGCTTCTGCAGGGCCTTGGGCGGGAGTTCTTCGGTCAGCAGCTCGACCAGCAGGGGGCGGATGTTCGTCGTCATTTATGCAGCCTCCCCGGCGGCCTTGTCGCGGCCCAGCATGGGAAAGCCCAGTCGTTCGCGGGAATCGTAGTAGGCCTGCGCGACGGCGCGCGACAGGTTGCGGATGCGGCCGATATAGGCGGCGCGCTCGGTCACGCTGATCGCGCCGCGCGCGTCCAGCATGTTGAAGGTGTGCGCGGCCTTGAGCGTGGCTTCATAGGCCGGCAGGGCCAGCGGCACGTCCATCAGGCGCTTGGCCTCGGCTTCGTAGTCGTTGAAGTGCGCGAACAGCATCTCGGCCGACGAGTATTCGAAGTTGTAGGTGGATTGTTCCACTTCGTTCTGGTGGAACACGTCGCGGTACAGCACGCGGCGGCCGTTGGCGCCTTCGGTCCAGACCAGGTCGTACACGCTCTGCACGTCCTGCAGGTACATGGCCAGGCGTTCCAGGCCGTAGGTGATCTCGCCCGTGGTCGGGGTGCAATCCAGGCCGCCGACCTGCTGGAAGTAGGTGAACTGGGTCACTTCCATGCCGTTGAGCCACACTTCCCATCCCAGGCCCCAGGCGCCCAGCGTCGGGTTTTCCCAGTCGTCCTCGACAAAACGGATGTCGTGCTGGGTCGGGTCGATGCCCAGCGCCTTGAGCGAGCCGATGTACAGGTCCAGGATTTCCGGGGGCGCGGGTTTCAGCACCACCTGGTACTGGTAGTAGTGCTGCAGGCGGTTGGGGTTCTCGCCGTAGCGGCCATCCTTGGGGCGGCGCGAGGGCTGCACGTAGGCCGCGCGCCAGGGCTCCGGGCCGATCGCCCGCAGGAACGTGGCGGTGTGCGAGGTGCCGGCGCCGACTTCCATGTCGTAGGGCTGCAGCAGGGCGCAACCCTGCTTGTCCCAGTATTCCTGGAGCGTAAGGATGATTTGCTGAAAGGTGAGCATAGGATTCTTGGAATTCGATCGCCGGGCGACGTCTGCCGTGGGCGTGGGAAACCGGGCATTTTAACTGGCCCGGGGCGGCCCCGGGGGCGGACCCCGGGATTGCGGTTACATCCTGGCCGTTACATCTCGGACGAGGCGTGCTCCAGGCGGACACCGGCGGCGCGGCGCCCTGCGGCTGTCCGGCATTGGTCGTATCATTCCAGGTTGACCAGTCTTATATAAAACCAACATCCCCAAAACCCCGGAAGGAGCATCCGCATGTCTGACCTGATCAAGGTGGAAGTCGCCGACGGCATCCAGATCATCACCATCAATCGCCCCGAGGCCAAGAACGCCATCAACCTGGAAACCGCCCAGGCCATGGCCGCCGCGCTGGATCAACTGGACAGCCGCGACGACGTGCGCATCGGCATCCTGACGGGCGCGGGCGGCACGTTCTCGTCGGGCATGGATCTGAAGGCCTTCGCCAAGTCGGGCCAGCGTCCGTACGTGGAGGGCCGCGGTTTCGCCGGCCTGAACGAAGCGCCGCCGAAAAAGCCGCTGATCGCCGCGGTCGAAGGCTATGCGCTGGCCGGGGGCTGCGAGATGGCGCTGGCGTCCGACCTGATCGTGGCCGCCAGCAACGCCAAGTTCGGCCTGCCCGAAGTCAAGCGCGGCCTGGTGGCCGGCGCCGGCGGCATGCTGCGCCTGCCGCGCCGCCTGCCGTACCACATCGCCATGGAAGTGATCCTGACCGGCGACATGCTGGGCGCCGAGCGCGCCTACGGCTTCGGCCTGGTCAACCGCCTGACCGAGCCGGGCGGCGCCCTGGCCGGCGCGCTGGAACTGGCCCGCGCCATTGTCGAGAACGGCCCGCTGTCGGTGCAGACCGCCAAGAGCATCGTGGCGCAGTCCGGCGACTGGACCCAGGAAGAGATGTTCAGCCGCCAGCGTCCGTTGATCGCCCACATCTTCTCGTCGGCCGACGCCAAGGAAGGCGCCACGGCTTTCGCGGAGAAGCGCAAGCCGGTCTGGCAAGGCAAATAAATGGGTGCCCCCACGCCGCGCTCGCCATGCGAGCTAGCTGCCCCCCGCGGGGGCTCTTTTGCCTTGGGGCGGCCCGGCGGCAAAAGCAATCCTTTCACCAGCGCGGCTGGCCGGTAGGTCGGCCGCGTTTTCACGTTCCCTTCGTTAATCGCATATCGCCATGTCCGTCCTCATCAAAGAAGAAGACTTCATCCAGTCGATAGCCGATGGCATTCAGTTCATCAGCTATTACCACCCCGTCGACTACATCCGCCACCTGGCCCGCGCCTACGAGCGCGAGGAAAGCCCGGCCGCGCGCGACGCGATGGCGCAGATCCTGACCAACTCGCGCATGTGCGCCGAGGGCAAGCGCCCGCTGTGCCAGGACACCGGCATCGTCAACGTGTTCCTGAAGGTCGGCATGGGCGTGCGCTTCGACACCAAGCGCACCCTGCAGGAACTGTGCGACGAAGGCGTGCGCCGCGGCTACCTGAACCCGGACAATCCCCTGCGCGCCTCGGTGCTGGACGATCCGCTGTTCGCCCGCAAGAACACTCGCGACAACACGCCCTGTATCCTGCACGTCGAGCTTGTCCCGGGTGACAAGGTCGACGTGCAACTGGCTTCGAAGGGCGGCGGTTCGGAAAACAAGTCCAAGTTCGCCATGCTCAACCCCAGCGATTCGCTGGTGGACTGGGTGCTCAAGACGGTCCCGACCATGGGCGCCGGCTGGTGCCCGCCGGGCATGCTGGGCATCGGCGTCGGCGGCACCGCCGAAAAGGCCATGCTGATGGCCAAGCAGTCGCTGATGGAAGACATCGACATGTACGAACTGCTGGCCCGCGGCCCGCAGAACAAGCTCGAAGAGCTGCGCATCGAGCTGTACGAAAAGGTCAACGCGCTGGGCATCGGCGCGCAGGGCCTGGGCGGCCTGACCACCGTGCTGGACGTCAAGATCAACACCTTCCCGACGCACGCGGCCTCCAAGCCGGTCGCCATGATCCCGAACTGCGCGGCCACCCGCCACGCCCACTTCGAGCTGGACGGCTCGGGCCCGGCGCGCCTGGACCCGCCGTCGCTGTCGGAATGGCCGGAAGTGCACTGGGCGCCGGACTACAACAAGTCCAAGCAGGTCGACCTGAACACGCTGACCAAGGAAGAGGTCGCCAGCTGGAAGCCGGGCCAGACCCTGCTGCTGTCGGGCAAGATGCTGACCGGCCGCGACGCCGCGCACAAGCGCATCCAGGACATGCTGGCCAAGGGCGAGCCGCTGCCGGTGGACTTCACCAACCGCGTCATCTACTACGTCGGCCCGGTCGATCCGGTGCGCGACGAAGTGGTGGGCCCGGCCGGTCCGACCACCGCCACCCGCATGGACAAGTTCACCGACATGATGCTGGAGCAGACTGGCCTGATCGCGATGATCGGCAAGTCCGAGCGCGGCCCCGTCGCGATCGAGTCGATCAAGAAGCACGGCTCGGCCTACCTGATGGCCGTGGGCGGCGCGGCCTACCTGGTGTCCAAGGCGATCCGCGGCGCCAAGGTGCTGGGTGTCGCCGACCTGGGCATGGAAGCCATCTATGAGTTCGACGTGAAGGACATGCCGGTGACCGTGGCGGTTGACGCCCAGGGCACTTCGGTCCACACCACCGGGCCGAAGGAATGGCAGGCCCGGATCGGCAAGATCCCGGTCGCCGCCGCGTAAACGGGCGACAGGAACGCGAAAAGGGCGCCGGTGACGGCGCCCTTTTTTTCCCGGGGACGATTCGCGGCCTGCCGTCGGCGCGGGCGCCCGTGGCCGCCCGATCAGGGCCGGTCAGTAGCGCACGTACTCCAGCGCCGATTGCGAGGACGCCGGCGCGCGGGGCGCCGCGGCCCGCGCCGACGCCGCTTCGCGCGCCGCCTCGGGTCGGTCCTGGGTCTCATAAGCGCTCTGCAGTTCGTGCGCCGCCTCGGCCGTCATCTGGGTGATGTCCTCGGTGACTTCGCCCAGCTTGGCCGATTGCGCCAGCGAGACCTCCACCACTTCGCCCATGATCTCGGTGACCCGCCGCGACGAGGTCACGATGTTCTCCATGGTGGCGCCGGCGGACTGCACCTGTTCGGCACCGTTGCCGATCTGCTGGACCGAGGTGGTGATCAGGTCCTTGATCTCCTTGGCCGCGGATGCGCTGTTCTGGGCCAGGCTGCGCACTTCCGCCGCCACCACGGCGAAGCCCTTGCCGTGCGGGCCGGCGCGCGCCGCCTCGACCGCGGCATTGAGCGCCAGGATATTGGTCTGGAACGCGATGCCGTCCATCACGCCGATGATCTCCGAAATGCGCTTGGAACTGTCGGTGATGGCGCCCATGGTGGCCACCACGCCGGCCACGGTCTTGCCGCCTTCCTCGGCGACCTGGCAGGCGTCGCGGGCCAGCGTGTTGGCCTGGCTGGCGCGCTCGGCGTTCTCGGTCAGGCCCTGCACGGCCACGCGCAGCGTCTGCGCGGCGGTGAAACGCTTGGTGATGTCGGTGGCGAACTTCACCACCTTGAAGGGCCGGCCCTCGGCATCGAAGATCGGGTTGTAGCTGGCCTCGATCCAGACGCGGCGGCCGCCCTTGCCGATGCGCAGGTATTGGCCGGTGTCGTATTCGCCGCCGCGCAGCTTGCGCCAGAATTCCTTGTAGGCGGGGCCGCGGACTTCCTCGGGCAGCACCAGCATGCTGTGGTGGCGGCCGCGCAGTTCGTCTTCGCGGTAGCCCATGGCGTCCAGGAACAGGTCGTTGGCGCGGATGATGGTGCCATCCAGCCCGAACTCGATGATGCCCTGCACCTTGGAGATGGCGGCAAGCTGGCCCTCAGTGTCGGCCTGGCGGCGCTGCTGCTCGGTGACGTCGGTGGCGTACTTGACCACCTTGAAGGGCCGGCCGGAGGCGTCGAGGATCGGGTTGTAGCTGGCCTGCAGCCAGACGTCGCTGCCGTCCTTGTGGATGCGGCGGTAGCGGCCCGCGTCGTACTCGCCACGCTTGAGCTTGGCCCAGAAGGCCTGGTATTGCGGGCAGTCGCGTCGATCGGCTGCGACGAAGATGCGATGGTGCTGCCCCAGCAGTTCGTCGAGCGTGTAACCCATGGCATCGAGGAAATTCTGGTTGGCCATGAGCACATGGCCGTCCAGGTCGAACTCGATGACCGCCTGCGCCTTGTGGATGGCCGCGATCTGGCCGAGAAGATCCGCATTCCGTGTGTCGCGCGTGCGCCGAAACAGGCGCCGGAACACGCGCCTCAAGGGTCTGGTCACTGGCATGGTGGCTCGCTCGGCGCAATAGGGAGTGGATCGGACGGTGGCCGAAATCATAAGGTCAAAACCCTGGCCGAATGTGAGCCTTCATTCGTTATATCGTCTGATAAGTGAGATCCTCAATCACGTTAGCGGATCCGCGTCGACACGAATTCCGCGATGGCCCGTGGCGATTTTCCCAACACCTCGCGCAGCACCTCCTCGGTGTGCTGGCCCAGCAGCGGCGGCGCGCGTCGGTACACCACGGGGGAGTCCGAGAACCGCAGCGGGCTGGCCGTCACCGGCGCCGCGCCACCCCCCGGGTGCGGCAGGTCGCGGCGCAATTGCCGCGCCTGCGTCTGCGGGTGGGCGAAGGCCTGGGCGATATTGTTGATCGGGCCGCAGGGCACGCCCACGGCCTCCAGTTTGGCGATCCAGTCATCGCGCCGGCCCTGGCGCATGATGTCGGCCAGCAGCTCCACCAGCAGCTCGCGATTGGCCACGCGCAGCCGGTTGGTGGCAAAGCGCGGATCGTCCCCCAGCTCCGGCGCGCCGATGGCCTTGCAATAGGCGCGGTACTGCGATTCGTTGCCGGTGGCCACGATCAGATGGCCGTCGCTGGCGGCGAAGACCTGGTAGGGCACCACGTTCTGGTGCGCGTTGCCGGCGCGCGTCGGCGCCACGCCGGAATTGAAATAGTTGGAATTCTGGTTGGCCAGCAGCGCCACGTGGCTGTCGAGCAGCGCGATGTCCAGGTGCTGGCCCAGCCCGCTGCGGTGGCGTTCCTGCAGCGCCGCCAGGATCGCCACCGTCGCATACATGCCGGTGACGATATCGGTGACTGCCACGCCGGCCTTCTGCGGTCCGCCGCCGGGCAGGTCGTCGCGTTCGCCGGTGATGCTCATCAGCCCGCCCATGCCCTGGATCATAAAGTCATAGCCGGGACGTTGCGCGAACGGACCGTCCTGGCCGAAGCCGGTGATGGAGCAATAGATCAGGCGCGGATTGATGGCCTTCAGGCTGGCATAGTCCAGGCCGTACTTGGCCAGCCCGCCGACCTTGAAGTTCTCGACCAGGATATCGCTGACCGTCGCCAGTTCGCGGATCAGCGCCGCGCCTTGCGGCGTGGCCATGTCGGCCTCGACCGAGCGCTTGTTGCGGTTGGCGCTGAGGTAATAGGCGGATTCGTTGGTGTCGACGCCATTGCCGTCCTTCAGGAAGGGCGGGCCCCAGGCGCGGGTGTCGTCGCCGACGCCGGGACGCTCGATCTTGATGACGTCGGCGCCCAGGTCGGCCAGGTTCTGCGTGCACCACGGGCCTGCCAGGATGCGCGACAGGTCCAGCACCCGGATGCCGTCCAATGCGGGCGGACGCATCATGATTGCACCTCGGCGGCGCCATGGCTCATGACGACGACGTCGCGTTCGACGGCGCGGGCGATGAAGCGGATCTGGCCGTCCGGCATGCGCCACATATCGCATTGCAAGGTCTCGCCCGGATAGACCGGCGCCGAGAAGCGCGCATCCAGCCGGGTCAGGCGGGAGGCATCGTAGTCGCACCAGGTCTTGACCAGCGCGTGCGCGGCGATGCCGTAGGAGCACAGGCCATGCAGGATCGGCTTGGGATAACCCGCCTGATGCGCGACCTCGGGGTCGGCGTGCAGCGGATTGCGATCGGCGTTCAGGCGGTACAGCAGCGCCGCCTGCGGCGGAATGCGCAGTTCGCAGCGGCGCTCCGGCTCGCCCTGCGGCGCGGCGGGCAGCGGCTCGGGGCTGGCGTCGCCCTGGCCGAAGCCGCCGTCGCCACGGCAGAAAGTGCTTTGCCGCAAGGTGGCCAGGTGCGTGCCGGCGTTGTCGTGCAGCGTGCGTTCGGTGACCACGATCGCGCCTTTGTCCGCGCCCTTGTCGATCACGTGGGTGACGCGGCTCCTGCCGATCACGGTGCCGGACGTGGGCAGGGGCGCGTGCACCGCCAGGCGCTGCTCGCCATGCACCAGCCGGACCCAGTCGATGCCGGCGCGCGGGTCGCTCATCCAGAAGCCCGGATAGCCCAGCACCACGCTCATGGTGGGAAAGGCGCGCAGGTCTTTCTCGTACACGTAGCGCAGTTGCCGCTCGTCTTCCGGATCCTGCCCCAGGCCGATGCCCAGGGCGTAGAGCATCGTGTCCTTGTCGTCGTAGTGCTGGCGCACGTCGTCGAAGCGCCAGTGCTTCACGGTTGCGTAATCGAGTGGCATGGCGGCCTCAGATGGGATCCCAGTCGATCACGTCGGGCGAGCGCTCCAACGCGTAGAAATGCTTGCGCATGGCCGGCACGGCGATCTCGCCGATCAGCTCGGGCGTCCAGCCTTCGCCGTGGTGCACGCTGCGCAGCGGCCGCGGCTGGCTCATCAGCATGATCTCGTTGGCGCGCACCGCGAACACCTGCGCGGTGATGGCGCTGGCCGCGTCGCTGGCCAGGTACACCGCCATGGGCGCGACCTTGTTGGCCTCCATCTTCTTCAGCTTTTCGACGCGCGCCTTCTCCTCGTCGGTCTCGGCGGGAATGGAGCTGGTCATGCGGCTCCAGGCGAACGGCGCGATGCAGTTCGAGCGCACGTTGTAGCGCGCCATGTCGAGCGCGATCGACTTGGACAGCGCGACGATGCCGAGCTTGGCGGCGGCATAGTTGGCCTGGCCGAAATTGCCGATCAGCCCGGACGTGGACGTCATGTGCACGAAGGCGCCGGATTCCTGCTCGCGGAAATAGGGCGCGGCGGCGCGGCTCATGAAGAACGAGCCGTTCAGGTGCACGTCGATGACCTGGCGCCACTCCTCCTCGCTCATCTTGTGGAATACGCGGTCGCGCAGGTTGCCGGCGTTGTTGACCACCGCATCGATGCGCCCGAAGGCGTCGATGGCGGTCTGGATGACGCGGCTGGCGCTGTCGTACGCGGCCACGCTGTCGGTGTTGGCGACGGCCTGTCCGCCCGCCGCGACGATCTCGCTTGCCACGGCCTGCGCGGGGCCTTCGCCGCCGCCCTCGCCGGTGAGCGAGACGCCGATGTCGTTGACCACGACCTTTGCGCCCGCCTGCGCCATGGCCAGCGCGATGCCGCGGCCGATGCCGCCGCCCGCGCCTGTAACGACCACTACCTTGCCGGAAACAATACCGCTCATTGGGGCTTACTCCAGATGCCGCGGCGCGCGCCGCGTGGGAAACAGTTCCGCGTCAAACCGTATGGTTTACGGGGTTGCCCCATGGTATGGTCGTCACGGCATTCGAAGAATTCAAAATTAGAAATGCCCCCCTTCTGTGTGGTGGAACATGAGACATGATCTGACTGACCTGCGGCTCTTCGTGAACGTGGGGGAAACGCTCAATCTGACCCGCGCGGCCGAACGCACCTTCCTGTCGCTGCCCGCCGCCAGCGCGCGCGTCAAGCACATGGAAGAGGCCTTCAAGGCGCGGCTGCTGGTGCGCATGGCGACGGGCGTGGCGCTGACGCCGGCTGGCGAGGTGCTGCTCAAGCACGCCAACGCGGTGTTTCGCCAGCTCGAATGCCTGAACGCCGACCTGCAGCCCTACGCCAGCGGCCTGAAAGGGCGGCTGCGGCTGCTGGCCAACACCACCGCCACCAATTCCTTCCTGGCGGATGCGCTGTCGACCTTCCTGGCCGAGAACCCCGACGTGGACGTCGAGCTGGAAGAGAAGATCTCCGGCGACATCGTCATCGCGATCCGCGCGGGCGCCGGCGACCTGGGGCTGGTGGCCGGCAACATCGACGTCGAGGGCCTGGATGTGACGCCGCTGTTCCGCGATGAGCTCACCGTGGTCACGGCGCTGAACCATCCGCTGGCGGCGTCGAAGTCCGCCCATTTTGCCGACCTGATCGATGCCTATCAGTTCGTCGGCATCCATCCCGACAGCGCCATCCAGACCTTCCTGGAGGACATCGCCAGCGGCCTGGGCAAGCGCATCTGCCAGCGTGTGCACGTGGGCAGTTTCGAGGCCGTGTGCCGCATGGTCGAGGCCGGCGCCGGCATCGCCGTGGTGCCGCGCGCCTGCGCGGCGCGCTACAGCCGGCCCGATGCCTTGCACGTGTTGAAACTGGAAGATCCCTGGGCCCTGCGCGACCGCCTGCTGTGCCGCCAGCGCGGCCGCGACCTGCCCAGCTTCGCCGAGTGCTTCATCGAACACGTGCAGCGCGCGGCGCGAGGACAGTAGCCGCGGCGGGGGCGGTGTCGTGGCGCGGCGAGCGGGGCGTTCCGCCCGCGCCGACGGCTTGACGGGCCGCATGGCCGTCGCCGTGGCGCCACATCAGATGCGCGATAGTGTCCGTTCAGCGAACACGGCTTCGCGGCGAAAGAGGGGCTTTTGAAAATGTGTAGCGGCAAAAGCGGCCGCGCGGCAAATAATAAAAAAAGCCCCGGCCGCGCCTGACGCGCAGGCAGTAGAAAAATGGGGCCGGCAGGCGGCAAGGCACCGCGTTGTTCCGGTGTGGTTTGCGGCCGCGCCACCGACAAGAACGAGACTCAGGAGACTGCCTTGCTAGATCCTCAACGCCGCCGCGTGATCGCGGGGCTGGGCGCTGCGTGCGCCACGACGTTGCTGCCCACCTTCGCCCGCGCCGCCGCCTGGCCCGGCCACGCCGTGACCTTCATCGTGCCGTTTCCGGCCGGCGGTCCGGTGGACACCACCGCGCGCTTCACGGCGCAGCCGCTGGGCCACCTGTGGTCGGTGCCGACGGTGGTGGACAACCGCTCGGGCGCCGGCGGCATCGTTGGCGCGCAGTTCGCCGCCAAGGCCGAGCCGGACGGCTACAACTTCTTCTTCGCTTCCATCCACCATGCGGTGCTGCCGAGCCTGCGCGGCGACCTGACCTACGACATCACGCGCGATTTCGTGCCGGTGGGCATGGCGGCGGTGTTCCCCATCGTGCTGGTGGTGAATCCGTCGCTGCCGGTGAATACGGTGAGCGAACTCATTGCCTATGCCAAGGCGAATCCGGGCAAGCTGTCGTTCAGTTCCTCCGGAACGGGCGGCGGCACGCATCTGGCGGGCGAGCTGTTCAATGCGATGGCGGGCGTGAAGATTCAGCACATTCCTTACCGGGGCAGCGCGCCGGCGATGCAGGACCTGCTGGGCGGCCAGGTGCAGGTGATGTTCGCGGACGGGCCGTCGGCGGTGCCGCATCTGAAGACGGGCAAGGTGCGCGCGTTGGGGGTGGGGAATCCGACGCGGTCGAGCATGTTGCCGGACGTGCCTACGATCGCCGAGTCCGGCGTGCCGGGGTACGAGGCGTATTCGTGGAGCGGGGTGCTGGCGCCGAAGGGGACGCCCGCCGACATCGTGGCGCGGGTCAATGCGGACATGGTGAAGGTGTTGTCGGATCCCGCGACGGCCAAGGCGATGGTGGCGGCGGGGGCGGAACCCAAGCCCGGCAGCCCGGAGGCGTTTGGGGCGTTCGTGCGCGGCGAAGTGGCCAAGTGGCGGGATGTGATCAAGAAGGCGGGGATCAAGTTGGAGTAGGGCTTTTGGGTTCTTTAGACGCGTGTGCGGGGGCAGGTGGGGGACGGCGGGGCTACGATTGCGGTCCGGAGCGTTCGCTCCGGACTGCCCCGGGCTCAACCTCGTACGCCTTCGGCTCCCTATGGTTTCCGCCGGGCGCATCTACACGCCCCGCCGTCCCCCGCCTGCCCCCGCACACGCTCGCGATGTGACTCAGCGGCGCGGGTTGGGGAGGGGGGGTGTTCTTGGCATTTTGGCCATCTTCGGCGTGGGGGTGGAGTAGCTTGCGGGGCCCGCCTCAAGGCGGCCGCGCGGGCGGCCTTTTGAGGCCTACGTGGTGTCTTGCGGTTTGGGATGACGCTGCGCGCTGGGGGGTGAGTGCGCGTCAGCGCGTCAGCGCAGCAGCGCGGTCTTGGCTTCCTGGTATTCCGTTTCCAATTGGTTCACCAGTTCGGCCACCGACAGGACTTCCTGCGCGGCGCCCACGCCCTGGCCGGCGCTCCAGACGTCTTTCCAGGCTTTGGGGCGAGTGTTCTTGTCCAGGTTCGGGGGCGCGGCGTCGTAGTCGGGAAGCTGGGCGGGATCCAGGCCCACGGCGCGGATGCTCTCGCTCAGGTAGTTGGCGGGCACGCCCGAGAAGTACGGGGTGTAGGTGACGTCGGCGGCCTGGGCGCGCAGGATCATTTCGCGGTAGGCGTCGTTGGCCAGGGATTCGCGGGTGGCGATGAAGCGGGTGCCCATGTAGGCGAAGTCGCAGCCCAGGGCCTGGGCGGCGAGGATGTCCTTGCCGTGGCTGATGCAGCCGGACAGGGCCAGGGGACCAGCGTAAAAGGCACGGATTTCGTTGACGAGGGCGATCGGGTTGAGCCGGCCGGCGTGGCCGCCGGCGCCGGCGGAGACCAGGATCAGGCCGTCGACGCCCGCCTCCAGGGCGCGGCGGGCGTGGCGCACCGTGGTGACGTCGTGGTAGACCTGGCCGCCGTAGGCGTGGACGGCGCGCACCACCGCTTCGGGTGGATGCAGCGAGGTGATGACGAGCGGCACGCGGCGCTCGGCGCAGATGGCCAGGTCGCCCTGCCAGCGGGCGTTGCTGGGATGGACGATGAGATTGACGCCATAGGGCGCGATCACAGCGTGCGGCGCCGCCCGGCGCGCGCGCGCCAGCCTGTCCTCGATGCGCGTGATCCACTCGTGAAGCTGCTCCTGCGGCCTGGCGTTGAGCGCAGGGAAGGTGCCGATGATGCCGGCGCCGCATTGCGCCGCCACCAGGTCCGGGCCGGAGACCAGGAACATGGGGGCGCCGATGATGGGCAATCGGGTCTGCGTGCGCAATGCGGTTGGCGTCATAGGCGGTGTTCCCTGAAAGTCAGTTGGCCTGAATGTTGGCGCTCTGGATCACATCGGCCCACAGCGCATATTCACGGTCGATGCGCTGTTGCAGCGCGGCGCCGTCGCCGGTGTTGATGGTGTAGCCGCCGTCGGTCATGGCGCGGCGGAAGGCGGGGTCCTTCGACACCTCGGACAGGGCGCGGGTCAGGCGCGCCTGCACCGCATCGGGCAGCTTGCGCGGGCCGACCAGCGCGTACCAGCCGACCACCTCGTAGTCCTTCATGCCGGCCTCGATCATGGTGGGCACGTCGGGCAGCTCGGGGTTGCGGGTGCGGGAGGTGACCGCCAGCGCGCGCGCCTTGCCGCTCTTGATGAACGGAATCGCGGTGCTGGTGATGTCGAACATGAAAGTGATCTTGCCGCTGACCACGTCCATCATCGCCGGCGAGTTGCCGCGATACGGCACGTGCAGCATCGGCACGCCGGCCTGCTTCTTCAGCAGTTCGGCCGACAGGTGGTTCGACGCCCCGATGCCGGCCGAGCCGAACGACACGGCATCGGGATGGGCGCGGGCGTAGTCGACCAGCTCGCCCACGCTCTTGGCCGGGGCCTGCGGGCCGATCAGCAGCACGTTGGCGTAGTCGACGACCAGGCCGATCAGCGAGAAGTCCTTGCGCGGATCGAACAGGGTACTGCGCTGGACCAGCGGCGACATGGTCAGCGTGGGGCTGGCGGCAAAGCCCAGCAGGTAGCCGTCGGGCGGCGCCTTGGCGGTGGCGTCGGAGGCGATCATGCCGCTGGCGCCGGCGCGGTTCTCGACCACGACCGCCTGGCCCAGTTTGTCGCCCAGGTACTTGGCGAAGACGCGCGCGGTGGTGTCCACGGGGCCGCCGGGGGCGTAGCCCACCAGCAGGCGGATGGGGCGGTCGGGGTAGGCGCTGTCGGCGGCGGCGCTGGCGCCGGTCGCCATGGCCGCCACGGCGGCGGCCGCGGCGAGCAGGGTCTTGATGTTCACGCTCATGTCTCCTTGTGGAATGAGCCGGTCGCGGAGCGGAACAGCGGGGCCGCGCCTACGCCAGCCTTTCTTTCAGCGGCTGCTTGAGGATCTTGCCGCTGACGGTGGTGGGAATCGTGTCGATGCAGTGGATCTGCGCCGGCCGCTTGTACGGCGCCAGTTGGGCGCGCAGGTGCAGCATCAGCAGATGGGTGTCCAGGCGCGCGTCGGCCAGGGGTTCGACGAAGGCGATGACCTCCTCGTTGTGGTCCTCGGTGGGGCGGCCCACCACCGCCGACAGGCGCACGCCGGGAAAGGCGTTGATGACCGCCTCCACCTCGATCGGGTAGACGTTGAAGCCGGACCGGATGATCAGGTCCTTGGAGCGGCCTGCGATGTAGAGCGCGCCGCGGTCGTCCAGGTAGCCGATGTCGCCGGTGTTGAGCCAGCCGCCGGGCAGCAGCGCCTGCGCGGTCTGCGCCGGGTCGCGGTAGTAGCCCAGCATCACGCCGGGGCCGCGGATCAGGATGTCGCCGCGTTCGCCCGGGCGCGGCGCGTCGTCGTCGGGACGGCCGATGCGCAATTGCACGCCGTCCACCGCGAAGCCGGCGCTGCAATCGGTCGGCGGGGCGTCGATGTCGGTGATGAACATGGAGCCGGCGTATTCGGTGATGCCATAGCCGTGATGCATGGCGACGCCGAAGTAGCGTTCGGCGTCGCGCTTGAGCGTCGGGTCCAGCGCCGCGCCGCCGGTGTAGACGTAGCGAAGCGCCGGTGCGCGCAGTTCAGCGCGCGGCGGCGCGGCCGCCAGCATGCGGTTGAACATGGTCGGCACGCCCTGCAGGATGCTGACGCCGGGGTGGGCCAGCGCCTTGAAGGCGTCCTCGGGATCGAAGCGGCTGCGCAGCACCAGGCTGGCGCCGCCGTGCAGCGTCGCCATCAGCACGGTGGCGATGCCGAAGATGTGCGACAGCGGCAGGGCGGCGTAGCCGATGTCGCGTGGCGTCAGGCGGCGCGACGCGGCCGAGACGCCGGCGAAATGCAGCAGGCCGCGGTGCGGCACCATGACGCCCTTGGGCGCGCCCGTGGTGCCGGACGTGTAGATCACGGTGGCGACCTCGGCGGCCTGGGCGCCGGTTTCGGGTTGGGTAGGAGAATCCGCGCGCCGTGCCCGCACGCCTGACCCCCAGGCGGCGGCATCGGCGGGTTGCGCGCCGGCCGCGTCGGCATGGGCGGCGGCGGCGCCGGAAACCCCGCTGGTGTAGAGCGTGATCTCGGGTTGGGCGTGGGCGCTGATGGCGGCGATTTCCCGCGTCGACAAGCGCGCGTTCACGCCAACCGGCCAGGCTCCGATGATGCCGCAGCCGAACAACGCGGCGATCATGGCGGCGCAGTTCTCGCCGACCATCAGCACCCGGTGGCCCGGGTTCACGCCCGCCGCCGCCAGCCAGCGCGCCGCGTCCTCGGCGCGTTGCCACAGTTGCGCATAGGTCAGGATGCCGCCGCCTTCCTCGTACAGGCAGATGGCGTCGGGCTGGCTGCCGGCCTGGCGGGCCAGCAACTGGTGGATGCGGGTGAGCGGTTCTGAGTGCGACATGGTTGCTGCGGTCGGAGTCAAAGCGTGGCGGCGGTGCCGAGGATGGCGGTGGCCTGGCTGGACAGCGTGCCGCCGTTGCCGTGCACCAGCGCCAGTTCGGCGTTGGCCACCTGGCGCGCGCCGGCCTCGCCGCGCAGTTGCCGCACGGCCTCGATCATGATGAAGACGCCGTACATGCCCGGATGCACGCAGCACAGGCCGCCGCCGTTGGTGTTGACCGGCAGCCGGCCGCCGGGCGCGATGGCGCCGTCGGCGATGAAGTCCTTGCTCTCGCCCTTGGCGCAGAAGCCCAGGTCCTCCAGGAACAGCAGGGTGTTGATGGTGAAGGCGTCGTACAGCTCGACCACGTCGATGTCCTGGGCCGAGACGCCCGCCATGGCATAGGCGCGGCGGCCCGATTCGCTGGCGGCGGTGACGGTCAGGTCCTCCATCGACGAGATCTGCCGGTTCCACACGGCGGTGGCGTTGCCCAGCACGTAGACCGGCGGGCGCGGCAGGTCGCGGGCGCGGTCGGCGCGCACCAGCACATAGGCGCCGGCGCCGTCGGTGACCAGGCAGCAATCGCGCACGCTCAACGGGTCGGACACCATGCGCGCGGCCAGGATCTGTTCCAGCGTGGCCGGCTCGCGCAACTGCGCCTCGGGATTGAGCTGGGCCCATTGATTGGCGGCCAGCGCGACCTGTGCCAGGTGTTCGCGGCGGGTGCCGTACTGGTGCATGTGGCGCGCCGCGGCCAGCGCATACGACGACAGCGGGCTCAACGGGTCGTACGGCGTCTCGTAGGGTTGCGGATCGAACTGCTTGCGCACGCGGCCGATCTCGGCGCGGCTCAGCGTCGAGGTGCGCTGCGTGCTGCCATAGCAGACCAGCACCGCGTTGCATTGGCCCGAGGCCAGCGCGTGCAGCGCCGGCAGCAGGTGCGCCACGAAGCTGGAACCGCCCAGCATGGTGCTGTCGATGAAGCTGGGGCGGATGCCCAGGTGCTCGATGACCGGCATCGCCCACATCGGCGCCGCCACGCTGGCGGTGCAGAGGCCGTCGATGTCGCGCATCGACAGGCCGGCGTCGGCCACCGCGCGCTGCGCCGCCTGCACCAGGATTTCCATTTCGGTGTAGCCGTGGGCCTGGCCCAGGCCGGCATGGCCGACCCCCGCCACCGCGACGGCGCCGCGCAGATCGTTCAGCGTCATTGCGCCTCCTTGTTGGGAACAAAGACCAGCAGGCCGCGGCCTTCCGTCACGGCCACCTGGGCCCGCACCGCCATGCCGATGCGCACGGCGTCGGGCGCCACGCCCTCGACCCGGCTCATCAGGCGCACGCCTTCGAGCAGGTCGACCAGCGCCACGTTGTAGTCGCCGCCCGCCTCGGGCTTGCGCCGCACGGTGGTGGTGGAATAGACCGTGCCGCGCCCGTCCGGCGTGCGCCAGGACAACAGGTCCGCGCCGCAATGCGGGCAGAGCATGCGGGGATAGAACACGGCGCGGTCGCAGGCGTCGCAATGTTGGATCTGGAAGCGTCCCTGATCGAGCGTCTGGCGGTATTGCGCCTCGACGCCTTCGGTGGCGCGTGGGTCGGTTGCGGTCATGGCATACGGTTTCGGATGGATGAGCCGCCAGTGTCGGGGCTGGCGCCGGCAGGTGCCATTCTTCATTGCTGAAGCAGGCCTTTTGCCGGCCCGTAGTGCCCGTTCGCGATGGCCCTACACCGAGGCAAAAGCCCGCCTTCGGCAACCGCAGATTGTCCGGCGCCGGGTCGGCATGGCTAGATAGCCGCCAAAGGAGGTAGGCCATGAATCTGACCTGGACGCCGGAAGAGATCCGGTTCCGCGAAATGGTGCGCGCGTTCGCCGCCGACCGGCTGCCGCGTGACATCCGCGACAAGGTGCGCCGGCACCAGCGGCTGGAGCGCGACGACTACGTGCGCTGGCACAACATCCTGGCCGACCAGGGCTGGGGCGCGCCGAACTGGCCCGTCGAGCACGGCGGCACCGGCTGGAACGCGCTGGAACGGCTGATCTTCGAAGTGGAGTGCTTCAAGGCCGGCGCGCCGCGCCTGTTGCCGTTCGGCCTGTCCATGATCGGCCCGGTGCTGATGAAGTACGCCAGCGCCGAGCAGCAGGCGCGCTTCCTGCCGCGTATTCCCCGGGTACAGGACTGGTGGTGCCAGGGTTATTCCGAGCCCGGCTCGGGGTCGGACCTGGCCTCGCTCAAGACCCGCGCGGTGCGCGATGGGGATGAATACGTGGTCAACGGCCAGAAGACCTGGACCACGCTGGCGCAGTACGCCGACTGGATGTTCTGCCTGGCGCGCACCGACCCCGAGGCGCGCGCCCAGCGCGGCATCTCGATGCTGCTGCTGGACATGCGCGCGCCGGGCGTGAGCGTGCGTCCGATCCGCACGCTCGACGGCGGGCACGATGTGAACGAAGTGTGGCTGGAGAACGTGCGGGTGCCGGTCGCCAACCTGGTGGGCGAGGAGAACCAGGGCTGGACGTATGCCAAGTACCTGCTGGGCCACGAACGCACCGGCATCGCCGGCCTGGGCCATTGCCATCGCGAACTCGGCATCCTCAAGGACATGGCGGCCCGCGCCACGTCGCGCGGCCGGCCGCTGCTGGCCGACAGCCGCATGCGGGACCGCATCTCGCGTATCGAGGTCGACATCATGGCGCTGGAAATGCTGTTGCTGCGCGTGGCGGCGAGCAATGGCGGCACGCCCGGCCCGGAGGCTTCGGTGCTGAAGATCCGCGGCTCCGAGATTCAGCAGGACCTGGCTATGCTGCAGATGAAAGTGGCCGGCCCCGATGCCTGGCCGTACGACCCCGAATGGATGCTGGCCGAGGCCGCCTATCACGGCCCCGGCCCGGAGATGGCCGCGGCATCGGGCGCGGGCTATGCCGACATGCGCAAGACCTCGATCTACGGCGGCACCACCGAAGTGCAGAAGGGCATCATCGCCCGCCTGGTGCTGGGCCTGTAATCCGCCAATCCGGACGCCCGCCTGGATTGCAAGACAGGCGCGCGCCGCAAGGAGCACGACACATGGATTTCCTCTATACCGAAGAACAGCGCATGCTGGCCGACAGCCTGCGCCGCCTGGTGGACCAGGCGTGGACCCGGCCTCGGCGCCGCGCCCGCGAGGCCGCCGGCCGGCTCGATCCGGCGGCCTGGAGCGCGCTGGCCGAGCTGGGCGTGCTGGGGCTGAACATTCCGCAGGAAGCGGGCGGCTTCGGCGAAGTGCCGGCCAGCCTGCTGCCGGTGCACCTGGAACTGGGGCGCGGGCTGGTGGCCGAGCCGGTGATCCCGAGCGCCGTGATGGGCGCGGCCCTGATCGGCGCCTGCGACGCCGCCGCGCGTGAACGCTGGTTGCCCGCCATCGCCTCGGGCGAGCAGGTGGTCAGCGTGGCGTACCAGGAACCCGGACGCCGCTACCAGGCCGATCCGAATGGCTGCCGCGCAACGCGCGACGGCAACGGCTGGCGTTTGGACGGCGCCAAGCACCTGGTGTGGCATGGCGCCGCGGCCCATGCCTGGTTGGTGAGCGCGCGCGCCGACGACGGTGCCACGCTGCTGCTGGCGGTGCCGGCGGATGTCACTGGGGTACGCGTCACCGACACGCCGACGCTGGACGGCGCGCGTTGCGCCCGGCTGGATTTCGACGCGGCATCGCTTGGCGCGGACGCGCTGCTGACGCGGGGCGAGACGGCCGACGCGGCCCTGGCGCAGGCGCTGCAATGGGGGACGGCGGCGCTGTGCGCCCATGCGGCGGGCGCGATGGAGCGGTTGCTGGAGATCACCGTCGACTATCTCAAGACGCGTAAGCAGTTCGGCCAGCCGCTGGCCGCGTTCCAGGCCTTGCAGCATCGCCTGGCGGAAATGCTGGTGGCCAAGGAACTGGCGCTATCGATGGCCTACGTGGCGGTGGCCGCGCTGACCGAACCCGACCCGGCGCAGCGCCGCCGCATGCTGGCCTCGGCCAAGCTCGAAATCGCGCGCGCGGGCCGGCTGGTGGCGCAGATGGCGGTGCAATTGCATGGCGGCATGGGCATGACGGACGAGCTGGAGGTGGGCGACTACTTCAAGCGCCTGACGGTGGCGGACCTGTTGCTGGGCGACAGCGCCGAGCAACTGGCGGTGCTGGAGGAACTGGCATGAGCCATGACCGCTACACCGAGATCACGTTCACGCTGGAGCAGGGCGTCGGCCTCATCACCCTCAACCGCCCCGAGCGCCTGAACAGCTTTACCGCCGTCATGCACGCCGAGCTGGCGCGGGCGCTGGATGCGCTGGAGGCGCACGCCGGCTTGCGCGGCGTGATCCTGACTGGCGCCGGCCGCGGCTTCTGCGCCGGCCAGGACCTGGGCGAGCGCAAGCCGGCCGAGGACGGTTCGCGCCGCGACCTGAGCGAGAACCTGGAAAAACTGTACAAGCCGCTCATCTTGCGGCTGCGCGCGCTGCCGGCGCCGGTGGTGTGCGTCATGAACGGCGTGGCGGCCGGCGCTGGCGCCAGCCTGGTGCTGGCCTGCGACGTGGTGTTCGCGGTGGAGTCGGCGCGCTTCATCCAGGCCTTCAGCAAGATCGGCCTGCTGCCGGACGCCGGCGGCACCTGGTTCCTGCCGCGCCTGGTGGGCTCGGCGCGCGCCATGGGCGCCGCCTTGTTCGGCGAGGCCGTCAGCGCGCGCCAGGCCGAGGCCTGGGGGCTGATCTGGCGCGTGGTGCCGGACGCGGACCTGCAGGCCACCCTGGCTGACGTGCGCGCCACGCTGGCCGCCGGACCGACTCGCGCCTATGCCGCGACCAAGACCGCCCTGCATGCGTCCAGCGGCAACACGCTGGCGCAGCAGTTCGACCTGGAATGCGCCTTGCAGCGCGAGCTGGGCTATACCGACGACTACTTGGAGGGCATGCGCGCCTTCGCGCAGAAGCGCGCGCCGGCGTTCACGGGGCGCTAGGGCTTGCGGCGCGAGGCGGCGTGTCGTGTGAACAACCTGCTGGACGAGGCATCGCTGCGCGCGGGACGGTTGGGGCGCCTCCCGCCGCCAGCGCGTCAGGCCGCCGCCGGCTGCCGGATCTGCTCGATCAGTTCACGCGCGCAGCCGGGCAGGGCGTCGATGTCGCGCACCAGCAGCTTGCGTTCGCGCACCACCCAGGGCTCGTCCAGCTCCACCACGCGCAGCTTCATCTCCGCGCCGTAGCGGCGCGCGGCCGAATCCGGGATCACGCCGACGCCGACGCCCGCCTGCACCATCCGGCAGATGGAATCGAAGCTGTAAAGCTGGATGCGTTGCGGCAGGCGCTGGCCGATGCGCTCGAGCTGGTCGCGCAGGAACGCCACCAGGGTCGAGCCCTCATGCATGGTGATGAACGGATAGCGCACCGCGTCGGCCAGCTTGACCTTGTCCTGCTCCTGCAGCGGATGGCCATTGGGCACCACCAGCACCAGCCGGTCGGTGCTGAAGTGGATGGTCTGCAGTTCGGGCGCGTCGACCGGCCCGGCGACGATGCCCAGGTCGGTGGTGCCGTCCAGCACGCCGCGCACGATGTCGCGCGTCAGGCGTTCCTGCAGGTCGACGGTGACGCCGGGATGGCCCGCCAGGAACCGCGCCAGGATGTCCGGCATGAATTCGGTGACCGCCGTGGTGTTGGCGAAGATGCGGATGTGGCCGGCATCGCCGTCGGCCTGCTCCTGGAAGTCGTGCTTCAGGTGATCGACCTGGCGCATGATGACCCGCGCGTGCTGCAACAGCCGCTGGCCGGCCGGGGTGATTTCCACGCCGCGGCTGTCGCGGTACAACAGGCGGGTGTTGAGCTGGTTCTCCAGCGCCTTGATGCGCACGCTGACCGCGGCCAGCGACAGGTGGGCGCGCTTGGCGGCCTGCGTCAGGCTGGGGGATTCGGCGATGTGGATGAAAAGGCGGAGGTCGGCGAGATCGAAGTGCATGGCGCCTATATTACGGCGGCGGGCGCCGGGCGCACGATTCAGGCGCCCCAAAGCCGGCCTTGAGGAAAAATGAATTCACAGTGTCCCCGCCATGCGGGATGCTAGCCACCAGATCAATCATCAGAGGAATATCGGCATGACATCGACAGACCCGGCCGGCTGGATCGGCAGCGGCGAGCGCCAGGCGGACGCGATGGACCCCGGCCATGCGGCGCGCATCGCCGCCACGCTGGGCGGCCCCGCGCCCGCCGTGGGCGACCCCTTGCCCCCCTTGTGGCAATGGGCGTTCTTCATCAGCACGGTCGCGGCCGATGGCTTGGGGACGGATGGGCACCCGGCCCGCGGCGGCTTCCTGCCGCCGGCGCAGGACCGCAACCGCATGTGGGCCGGCGGCCGCGTCGAATTCCGCCAGCCGCTTAGGGTGGGCGTGCCGGCCGAACGGGTTTCGGTGGTGGCCGACGTCAAGGAAAAGGCCGGCCGCACCGGCGCGCTGCTGTTCGTGACGGTGCGCCACGAATACCGCCAGGACGGCGAGGTGGCCATCCTGGAAGAGCAGGACATCGTCTACCGCCAGCCCACGCCGCCCAAGCTCGCCGGCACCGAGCCGGCGCCGCAGGCGCAGTGGCGCGACACCATCGAGCCGACCTCGGTGCTGCTGTTCCGCTATTCGGCCGTGACCTTCAACGGCCACCGCATCCATTACGACCATCCCTACGTCACCGCCACCGAAGGCTATCCGGGCCTGGTGGTGCACGGCCCGCTGATCGCCACCGAGATGGTCGCCGCCTTCCTGCGCGCCCACCCCGGCGCGCGCCCCACGCACCTGTCGTACCGCGGCCTGCGGCCGCTGATCGCGCCCACGCCCTTCCAGGTCGCCGGCCGCATCGACGAGCCGGGTCTGGCCCGGCTCTGGGCCGAGCAGGACGGCACGCTGGCCCACCAGGCCGAACTGAGGTTCACCGCATGAGCACGCCAGCCCCCCGCCCGCTGGACGGCATCACCGTCGTCAGCCTCGAGCACGCCATCGCCGCCCCGTTCTGCACCCGCCAGCTCGCGGACATGGGCGCACGCGTCATCAAGATCGAACGTCCCGGCGCGGGCGACTTCGCCCGCGGCTATGACGAGCGCGTGCGCGGCCTGTCGTCGCACTTCGTCTGGACCAACCGTTCCAAGGAAAGCCTGACGCTGGACCTCAAGCGCGACGAAGCCGGCGACATCATGGAACGCCTGCTGCAACAGGCCGACGTGCTGGTGCAGAACCTGGCGCCCGGCGCCGCCGCGCGCCTGGGCCTGTCGTTCGAGGCGCTGCACGCCAGGCACCCGCGCCTGATCGTCTGCGACATCTCAGGCTATGGCGAAGGCGGCCCCTACCAGGACAAGAAGGCCTACGACCTGCTGATCCAGAGCGAAAGCGGCTTCCTGTCGGTCACCGGCACCGCCGACGACCCGGTCAAGGCCGGCTGCTCCATCGCCGACATTTCGGCCGGCATGTACGCCTATTCCGCCATTCTCAACGCGCTGCTGCTGCGCCAGAAGACCGGCCTGGGCAGCCGCCTGGACGTCTCCATGCTCGAGAGCATGGTCGAGTGGATGGGCTTCCCGATGTACTACGCGTTCGAGGGCGCGGCGCCGCCGGTGCGCGCCGGCGCGGCCCACGCCTCGATCTATCCCTACGGCCCGTTCCCCACCGGCGATGGCAACACCATCATGCTGGGCCTGCAGAACGAACGCGAATGGCGCGTGTTCTGCGCCCAGGTGCTGCGCCAGGCCGAGCTGGCCGAGGACCCGCGTTTCGCCACCAACTCGCTGCGCACCGCCAACCGCGAGGCCCTGCGCGCGCTGATCGTCGCGGCCTTCGCCGACCTCAGCGTGCAGCAGGTCACCGACCGGCTGGAAGACGCGCAGATCGCCAACGCCCGGGTCAACGACATGGCCGGGGTCTGGGCCCACCCGCAATTGCGGGCGCGCGACCGCTGGAGCCAGGTCGACAGTCCGGCCGGCGCGCTGCCGGCGCTGCTGCCGCCGGCCAGCAGCAACGCCTTCGCGCCGCGCATGGCGGCGGTGCCCGCCGTGGGCCAGAACACGGATGCGGTGCTAGCATCACTAGGATACGCGCCCGAACAGGTGGCGCGATTCCATGCTTCGGAGGTGGTGTGATGCATTCCGTCGTTCGTACCGCGCTGTTCGTGCCGGCCTCCCGTGCCGAACGCATCCCCAAGGCCCTGGCCAGCGGCGCCGATGCCGTCATCGTCGACCTGGAAGACGCGGTCGAGCACCTGGCCAAGGCCTCGGCCCGCGAAGCGCTCTGCGACTTCCTCGGCACCCAGCCGCAGGCGCGGGTGTGGGTGCGGATCAACGACGCCTCCACCTCGTGGCACGACGACGACCTGAAGGCCTGCCGCGGCAAGCCCGCCGTGGCCGGGATCCTGCTGCCCAAGGCCGAAAGCCTGGCGCAGGTGCGCCACGTGGCGCAGGCGGGGCTGCCGGTCATTCCGATCCTGGAAACCGCGCGCGGCATCCTCAACGCCGCCGAGGTCGCCGGCACGCCCGGCGTGGCGCGGCTGGCGTTCGGCAGCCTCGACTACGGCCTGGACCTGGGCCTGGCGCCGGACACCGCCGGCGCCGAAGCCGTGCTGGACCACGCCCGCGTGCAGGTGCTGCTGCAGACCCGCGCCGCCGGGCTGGCGCCGGCGCTGGACGGCGTGTTCCCGGGGGTCGAGGACCACGCCGGGCTGTCCGCCGCCGCCGCGCGCGCCCAGCAGATGGGGTTCGGCGGCATGCTGTGCATCCATCCCGCGCAGGTGCCGGTGATCTACGCCGCCTTCGCGCCCGATCCGGCCGAGCTGGCCTGGGCCCGCCGCGTGGTTGACGCGCATCGAGACAAGGCCGCCGGCACCTTCATGCTGGACGGCAAGATGGTGGACGCGCCCGTCATCACCCGCGCCCGCCGCGTGCTGGCGCAGGCCGGCGAAGCCAGCGCCGCTTGATCCCGTCCGGCGGTGTCCGGCCTACAATCCGGCAAATCTTTCCGCGGACGGTCTCATGAGTGCAGCGCTTTTCATCGGGCATACCTACATCGACGTCACCGTGCTGGCCGACGAATGGCCCACCGGCGACGAGAAAAGCGTGGCGCGTGACTACGCCGTGTCGTTCGGCGGCAATGCCGTCACCGCGGCGTTCGCCTGCGGCAAGCTGGGCACGAAGCCCGACCTGATCTGCTCGCTGGCGCCGGACTGGCTCGGCCACATGTACACCGACATGGCGGCCGCGCACGGCGTCACGCTGCACGGGCGCCAGGTGCGGCGCTCGTCGCTGTCGTTCATCATGCCCAACCATGGCAAGCGCGCCATCGTGCGGGCGCGCGATGCCGACTACCTGAACGATTTTCCGCGCCTGGACGTCAGCGGCTACCGCGCGCTGCATCTGGACGGCCACCAGCCCGACGCCGCGCTGCACTATGCGCGCGCCTGCCGCCAGGCCGGCATCCTGACCTCCCTCGATGGCGGCGGCGTGCGCGAGAACACCGACGAACTGCTGCGCCATATCGACGTGGCGGTCTGCGCCGAACGCATGTGCGAACAGCTCGACCTGTCGCCGCACGGCTTGCTGGACCTGCTCAAGCAGCGCGGCTGCCGCATCGGCGCGGTGACGCTGGGCGAGCGCGGCATGCTCTGGTACGACGAAAGCGGCAAGGTCGACACGTTGCCGTCGCTGGACGTGCCTGCGGACCGCATCATCGATACCTCCGGCGCGGGCGACGTGTTCCACGGCGCCTATGTCTGGTCGTACCTCAACCGGCCCGAGCTGGCCTGGAAGGAACACTTCACCTTCGCCCGCGCCGCCTCGGCGCACAAGATCCAGCACCTGGGCAACGAGGCGGGGCTTCCCGGCGTGGACGACGTCGAACGCGCCATGCTGGCGTTCGCGCCCAAGGCGTGACGCGGCCGCAGGGCCGATCTTCACGGTAATCAGGAAGGCGGCGGCAACCGCGCCGCCCGGCGCGGTTCAGTCCAGGCGTTCGATCGGCTGGTCGGTGATGTCGCCGAGCCAGGCGTCGAGGCCGCGGCCGGCCAGCGTCAGCGTCGGCGCCAGGTCGCGCAGCGGGCGCAGCACGAAGGCGCGCAACTGCATGCGGGGGTGCGGCAGGATCAGGCGTTCATGCGCCATGGCGGCGTCGCCATGCAGCAGCAGGTCCAGGTCGAGGGTGCGCGGCGCGTTGCGGTAGGGCCGCTCACGTCCATGGCGCAATTCCAGCGCCTGCAGCAGATCCAGCAGGTCGAGAGGCGCCAGCGTGGTGTCCAGCGCCGCGACCGCGTTGACGAAATCCGGGCCGGTGGCGTCCACCGGCGCCGTGCGATAGAACGGCGAGGCCGTCACCGCGACGATGCCGTCGGTGGCGGCCAGCTCGGCCAGCACGCTGCGCAGCGTTGCCGCGCTGTCGCCCAGGTTGGCGCCCAGCCCGATGTAGGCGCGCACGGGGGCGGCCATGGCTTTACTCGGCGCCGCCGGCACCGCCCGCGGCGCTGCCCGCGCCACGCGAGGACGAGCGGCGGCGCGGCCGGCGCTTGCGCGCGGCCGGCGCCGGGCCGTCGCTGGCGTCGCGCGGCAGGCGCGAGACTTCCTCGATCATGTCGGCGCGGGTGGCGTCATCGGCGTTGGCCAGGTCCATCCACCACTGCGCCAGCACGCTGTCGAACTCGCCGGCGGCGGCGCGCAGTTGCAGGAAGTCGCAGGCGGCGCGAAAGCGCGGCTGCTCGATCATGCGGAAGATGGTCTTGCCCATGCGGCGCTCGAAGCGCGGCTGCATGAACCAGATCTCGCGCATGTCCGACGAGAAGCGGCGCTGGATCGCGAGCTTCTCGGTCTGCTCGTCGAGCACCGAGTCGGCGGCCTGCGACAGCGCAGGGATGGTGTGTTCGCCCTGGGCGCGCAACTGCTTCCAGCGCACTTCCACCTGCTGCCACAGCAGCGCGGCGAACAGGAAGCTGGGGCTGATGGTCTTGCCGGCGCGCACGCGGGCGTCGGTGCGTTCCAGCGCCAGTTCCACGAAGTGTTCGCCGCCCGGCTGTTCCAGCACCACGTCCAGCAGCGGCAGCAGGCCGTTGTGCAGGCCGTCGGCGCGCAACTGGCGCAGGCAGTCCATGGCGTGGCCGCAGGTCAGCAGCTTGAGCATCTCGTCGAACAGGCGCGAGGCCGGCACGTTTTCGATCAGGTCTGCCATGGTGCGGATCGGCTGGCGCGTGGCCGGGTCGATCGTGCCGTTCAGCTTGGCGGCGAAGCGCACCGCGCGCAGCATGCGCACCGGATCTTCGCGGTAGCGCTTGGCCGGGTCGCCGATCATGCGGATCTGGCGCTTCTTCAGGTCGGCCACGCCGTTGTGGAAGTCGATCACTTCCTCGTTGTGCGGGTCGTAGTACAGCGCGTTCATGGTGAAGTCGCGGCGCGCCGCGTCTTCCTCGTGCGTGCCGAACACGTTGTCGCGCAGGATGCGGCCGTGCGCGTCGGTTTCCTGGTCTTCCGAGGCGGGGGCGCGGAAGGTGGAGGTCTCGATGATTTCCTGGCCGAACACCACGTGCACCAGTTGGAAGCGGCGGCCGATGATGCGGGCGCGGCGGAACAGCGGGCGGATCTGTTCGGGCGTGGCGTTGGTGGCGACGTCGAAGTCCTTGGGTTCCAGGCCGACGATCAGGTCGCGCACCGCGCCGCCGACGATATAGGCTTCATAGCCATGCTGGCGCAACACCTCGCATACCTTGATGGCGTGGCGCGAGACATTGCGGCGGTCGATGCCGTGCTTGTCGCGTCCGATGCGCAAAGGCCCCCGGGCTGCCGGCGCGAACAGTCGGCCGACGAATTTTTTTATGGTTTCGGTGATCATTTAGGACTTGGCATCTATGACGTGGTCGAACAGATCGATCACTTGCCAGCCGCGTTCCTGGGCGATGGCGCGCAGGGTGGGGCTGGGGTTGGCGGCGATCGGGCGGGTCACCTTTTCGAGCAGCGGGACATCATTGACCGAATCGCTATAGAAAAACGATTCGGGGAAATCCGCAAGCCCCAGGCCCATGGCGGCCAGCCAGTCGTTCACGCGCACCACCTTGCCTTCCTTGAAGCTGGGGGTGCCGAGGATGCGGCCGGTGTAGCGGCCGCGCTGGACTTCGGCGTCGGTGGCCACCAGGTGGGGGATGCCGAAGGCGCGGGCGATGGGGGCGGTGACGAAACTGTTGGTGGCGGTGACCACGGCGCACAGGTCGCCGGCTTCCAGGTGCGATTCGACCAGCGCGCGCGCGGCGGGGGTGATCGACGGGCGGATGACCTCGGCCATGAAGGCCTCGTGCCAGGCGGCCAGATCGAACGGCGCGTGCGCCGCCAGCAGGCCCAGCATGAACTCGGCGGCCTGTTCGGCGGTGAGTTCGCCGCGGTTGTAGCGGTCCATCAGGTCGTCGTTCTGGCGGCGGGCCTCGTCCGGATCGCCGGCGCGGCCGGTGCGCGCCAGGTAGTCGGCCCATTGGTAGTCGCTGTCCAGCGGCAGCAGGGTGTGATCCAGGTCGAACAGGGCGAGACGTCGGGAGGTCATGTGCGTTGTGAATCCGGGTCTGCGAGCATGGCGCGCAGCAGGGGCAGGGTGATGGGACGGCCGGTGGCCAGCGAGTATCGGTCCAGCGCGTCCAGCAAGGCCGCCAGCTTGCGGATGTCGCGCTCGTGGTGCGTCAACATCCAGTTGATGATTTCGGGCGCCAGGTGCAGGCCGCGTTCGGCCGCCTGGGCCGCCAGCGCCGCCAGCTTGTCGGCGTCTGACAGCGGGTCGAGGCGGAACACCAAGTCCCAGCCCAGCCGGGTGCGCAGGTCCTCGCGCAGCGGCATCGACAGCGTCGAGCGGTCGCCCGCCACGGCCAGCGCGAAGGCGCGGCCGGTGGCGGCCGATTCGCGCCAGCGGTTGTATAGGGCAAAGAGGCCCGCCTGCCGGTGCTCGTCCATGAGGTGCACGTCGTCCACCGCCACGAACTTGGGCATGGGCGACTTGGAGTCGGCCTCGGCCAGCACGCGCAGGATGTTGGCGCTGTTGGCCGCTTCGATGTAGACGGCGTCGGGGCGCGCGGTCAGCGCGCGCAGCAGGTGGCTGCGGCCGCAGCCGGCCGCGCCCCAGATGTACAGCGCGCGGCCGGGAGCAAGCGTGCGCACGGCCGCCAGCGCCTCTCCGTTGGGACCGGCGATGAAGTTGTTCAGCGAGGGCGCTGGCGCGGGAAGAACGTCGAGCAGCAGCTGGCGGTTCATGAGAGGTTATCGATCAGGCGGGTAGAGCCAGGCTCCAGGGTGAGCCCACGGCCGGCGGCGGCGTTGCCCGCCAGAAACTGGCAAAATCGCTATCGGCCAACCCTACACTTTAAACCACCCGGGGCGCCGGTGTCGCGTCCAAGCCCTTTGCCTGGCTTGGGTTTGCGCCAAAATGGCGCCGCGCCGGGCCGGGGCCGTCCCGCCCGCCGCCGGCGGCTTTCGCCGGGCGCTGGCCAGGACCGGGCCGCAACATCGTAAAATGCAGGGCGTTCCACCCCAATTCCCAGCAATTGTTACATATCCCACGGCATTTCTCATGACGAATCAACCCAAAGCTCCCCTGACCTACCGTGACGCCGGTGTCGACATCGACGCGGGCGACGCCCTGGTCGACCGTATCAAACCGCTTGCGGCGCGCACCATGCGCCCCGGGGTGCTGGCCGGTATCGGCGGCTTTGGCGGCCTGTTCGAAGTGCCCAAGCACTACAAGGAGCCGGTGCTGGTCTCCGGCACCGACGGCGTCGGCACCAAGCTGCGCCTGGCGTTCGACTGGAACCGCCACGACACCGTCGGCATCGACCTGGTGGCGATGAGCGTCAACGACATCCTGGTGCAGGGCGCCGAGCCGCTGTTCTTCCTGGATTATTTCGGTTGCGGCAAGCTTTCGGTGGACACGGCGGCGTCGGTGGTGGGCGGCATCGCCAAGGGCTGCGAACTGTCGGGCTGCGCCCTGATCGGCGGCGAAACCGCCGAAATGCCGGGCATGTACCCCGATGGCGAATACGACCTGGCCGGGTTCGCGGTGGGCGCGGTCGAGAAGTCGGCCATCATCGACGGCAAGTCGATCAAGGTCGGCGATGTGGTGCTGGGCCTGGCGTCCAGCGGCGCGCACTCGAACGGCTACTCGCTGCTGCGCAAGATCCTGGAACGCGCCGGCGCCAAGCCCGACGACGACTTCCACGGCCAGCCGCTGGTCGACGTGGTCATGGCCCCGACCCGCATCTACGTCAAGCAGGTGCTGGCCGCGCTGGCCAAGCACGGCAGCGCCATCAAGGGCCTGGCCCACATCACCGGCGGCGGCCTGCTCGACAACGTGCCGCGCATCCTGCAGGACGGCCTGTCGGCCCGCCTGCGGCGCGACAGCTGGGAAATGCCCAAGCTGTTCCAGTGGCTGCAGGAGCAGGGCGGCGTCGAGGACACCGAGATGTACCGCGTCTTCAACTGCGGCATCGGCATGGTGCTGGTGGTGGATCCGGCTCAGGCCGATGCCATCGCCGCCACGCTGCGCGAGCAGGGCGAAACCGTCAGCAAGCTGGGCGAGATCGTCGCCCAGACCGAAGGCATGCCGCAGACCGTGGTGGTCTGAGCCTGCCGGCCTTGCAATGAACAACCCGCCCTGGTGGCGGGTTTTTCTTTCGCAGTCCGGCTAGAAGAACTTGACCCGGCCCGCGTCCTCGCGGAATGCTTCTCCCGTATCCAGGTCCGTGCGCCAGATGGTGTCGTGAACGGACAGAAAGCCACGCACCTCCCGGTTGGCGTCCCGCGCGTCGCGCCAGGCCGCCTGGAACCAGGCGAGGTAGGTCTCCGTCATCATTTCGCGCAGTTCATCGCCGAAATCGTCGTCCTCGTTGTCCATGGCTTCGGTCAACGCGGCGTCGACATCGGGCGGAATCAACGGGTACTGCAATGCCAACCGCAGGCCCCGGCCACAGTAGCCGGAACGCGTGTTCAAGGGAATCGCGACGGGAGCGAACGACTCCCAGTCGTACTCGAAGTGGATGGCGTCCACGGTTTCCCTGGAAACGCCCTGGTCCAGCGTGAACGGGCGTTCGCGGAGCAACCGCTGGATTTCGCCGATCAAGGCCTCGTTCTGCCTGCGCAGCCCGGCGGCAAAAGACTGGTTCGCTTCGTTGATTTCCATCCGTTCGATATCCCGTGGTCAGGCGCTGCCGCAAGGGCCGGCTGCGGCGAAAAGGTCAGGCGCGAAGGCGGGCAGCCTCTTGCGTCAGGATGCATCGTCCAGCGCCGTGGCCACCGCGTCGATGGTCCGCGCCACCGCATCGGCCGCCAGGCAGTCGACGATGACGCGCTCGGGCTGGGCGCGCAGCCAGGTGATCTGGCGCTTGGCCAACTGGCGGGTGGCGGCGATGCCCTGTTCGCGGGCTTCCTCCAGGCTGATCTCGCCGTCGAGATGGGCCCACATCTGGCGGTAGCCGACGCAGCGCACCGACGGCAGGCCCGGGTGCAGGTCGGCGCGTGCATGCAGGCCGCGCACTTCTTCCAACAGGCCGCTGGCCAGCATCGCGTCGAAGCGTTGTTCGATGCGCGCGTGCAGCGCGGCGCGCGCCGAGGGTTCCAGGCTGATGGTCAGGTAGCGGTGGTCGTCGTCGCCGGCGGCGGCGCGCTGGCGGCCGAGCAGCGCCGACATGGGCTGGCCCGACAACCGGCAGATTTCCAGCGCGCGCTGGATCCGCTGGCTGTCGTTGGGCGCCAGGCGCGCGGCGGTGACGGGATCCAGCCGCGCCAGCTCGGCGTGCAGCGCCGGCCAGCCGTCGCGGGCGGCGCGCGCTTCCAGCTCGGCGCGCAAGGCCGGATCGGCCTGCGGCAGGTCGTCCAGGCCGTCGCGCAACGCCTTGTAGTACATCATGGTGCCGCCGGCCAGAAGCGGAATGCGGCCGCGCGCGCGGATTGCGTCGATCAGGCGCAGCGCGTCGGCGCGGAATTCGGCCGCCGAATACGACTGCGCCGGATCCCGGATATCCAGCAGGTGCTGGGGCACCTGCGCTTGTTCGGCCGGCGAGGGCTTGGCGGTGCCGATGTCCATGCCGCGGTAGATGGTGGCGGAATCGACGTTGACGATTTCCAGCGGCCAGCGTTCGGCCAGCGCCAGGGTGGAGGCGCTCTTGCCGGCCGCGGTGGGGCCGGCCAGGCAGATGACGAGGGGAGGGGCGGACACGGACAAGACCTATTGCCCGCGCAGGAACAGCTTGTCCAGGTCGGACACCGACCATTGCACCCAGGTCGGCCGGCCGTGGTTGCACTGGTCCGCGCGCTCGGTGGCTTCCATCTGCCGCAGCAGGCCGTTCATCTCTTCGATCGTGAGCTTGCGGTTGGCGCGCACCGAGCCATGGCAGGCCATGGTCGACAACAGTTCGTTGCGCTGTTCGGTCAGCAGGCGCGACACGCCCACGCCGGCCAGGTCGCGCAGCACGGCGCGCGCCAGCGTCTCGATGTCGCCGCGCGCCAGGATGGCGGGCACCGAGCGCACCGCGATCGACGTGGGGCCCGAGGGGCGCATCTGGAAGCCGAGGTCTTCGAGCTGTTCCTCGAATTCCTCGACCACCGCCACATCCTTTTCCTGGGCGTGGAACACCACCGGCACCAGCAGGTCCTGGCGCGGCAGGCTGCGCGCGTCCAGCGCCTGCTTGAGTTGTTCGTAGACCACGCGCTCATGGGCCGCGTGCATGTCCACCAGCACCATGCCGCGGCGGTTCTGCGCCAGGATGTAGATGCCGTGCAACTGGCCCAGCGCCATGCCGAGCGGGTGTTCCTCGTCGGCCGGCAGCGTCGGCGCGGGGGCGGCCTGCGGCGCCAGCGCCGCCACGTCGCGCAGCGGCTCGACGCGCGCGGCGGTGTCTTCGGTCAGGGGGCGATACAGCGATTGCCAGTCGGCGGCGGGAATCCCGGCCGGCTCGGCGTGCAGGCGGAACGGCACCTGCGTATGCGGGCGCTGCGGCGCCGGCGAGGGCCGCAGGCCGTAGGCGGGCGCGGCGCCCGGGCTGGCGCCGGTATAGCCGGGGCGAGGCGTGTCGGCCGGCGCGGAGGCGGGCAAGCCGCCGGGCGCCGTGGGCGCTGATGGCGCCACGGTCTCGAATCCGTCATCGTCATCGCGCGGCGCCGCGGTCGGCGCCACCGCCGACGATCCGCCCGTCTGCGCCAGCGTCTGGCTGACCGCGTGGTTGACGAAGCGGTGCACCGCGCCACTGTCGCGAAAGCGCACCTCGTGCTTGGCCGGATGCACGTTGACGTCGACCGCGGCCGGGTCGATGTCCAGGAACAGCACATAGGCCGGCTGGCGGTCGCCATGCAGCACGTCGGCGTAGGCGGCGCGCAGCGCGTGGCTGACGGTGCGGTCGCGCACGTAGCGGCCGTTGACGTACAGGTACTGCCGGTCGGCGCGGGCGCGGGCCGCGGTGGGGCGGGTGATCATGCCTGCCAGGCTGACCGTGCCGACGCTGTGCGACAGCAGCAGGCCGTGTTCGGCGAATTCCGCGCCCAGCACGTCGCGGATGCGCTGCGGCGGTTCGGCCGGCAGCCACTGGCGCTGTGCGCGGTCGTGGTGGAACAGGCGGAAGGCGATCTGCGGATGGGCCAGCGCGATGCGCTCCATGGCGTCGACGCAGTGGCCGAATTCGGTGGCTTCCGAGCGCAGGAACTTGCGCCGCGCCGGCACCGCGTCGAACAACTGGCGCACGTCCACGGTGGTGCCCGGCGGGCCCGAGGCGGGGGTGACCTGCATGCTGCCGGCCTGGATCTGCCAGGCATGCTCGCCATCGCGCGTGCGCGAAATAATGGAGACCTGCGCCACCGAGGCAATCGAGGCCAGCGCCTCGCCGCGGAACCCCATGGACGCGACCGATTCCAGCTCGTGGAGGTTGCGGATCTTGCTGGTGGCGTGGCGCGCCAGCGCCAGCGGCAGCTCATCCGGTGGAATGCCACCACCATCGTCGGTCACGGCAATGCGGCGGATGCCGCCGCCCTCCAGGCGCACCTCGATCGCGCGGGCGCCGGCGTCGATGGCGTTCTCGAGGATTTCCTTGAGCACCGAGGCGGGTCTCTCGATCACTTCGCCCGCGGCGATCTGGCTGATCAGCAGATCGGGCAGCGCAAGAATGGAGCGGCGTTCTGTCATGGGGGGTTCCGGTGTAGCCATAGGGAGGATTTTAGCCTCTGGATACGGTGGGCTATAGTCGTGGCCTGATTCCCCTTCCGCCTTCAGGGACGTATTGATGCTTGAATTTTTCCAAATGGTGCTCCACATCGACCAGACTCTCGGGGTCTGGGTCCAGCAGTATGGCGTGTGGGTCTATCTGGTGCTGTTCCTGATCGTTTTCGCGGAGACAGGATTGGTGGTGTTGCCGTTCCTGCCGGGCGATTCGCTGCTGTTCATCGCTGGCGCCTTCGGCGCCACGGGCAGCCTCGATCCGGTGTTGCTGGGGGCGCTGCTGATCGTGGCCGCCATCACCGGCAACAGCGTGAACTACGCCATCGGCCGCTACATCGGGCCGCGCGTGTTCTCGATGAATCTGCGCTTCCTGGATCGCGGCGCCCTGATGCGCACGCACGCTTTCTATGAGAAGCATGGCGGCAAGACCATCGTCATGTCGCGCTTCATTCCGGTGGTGCGCACGTTCGCGCCGTTCGTGGCCGGCGTGGCCGACATGCCGTTGTCGCGCTTCCAGCTTTTCAATGTGCTGGGCGCACTGCTGTGGGTGGTCAGCCTGGTGGCGGCGGGCTATTTCTTCGGCAATATCCCGCTGGTGAAAGAGCACCTGAACACCATCGTCCTGATCGGCCTGGCCGCGGCCATCGTGCCGGTGGTCGGCGCGGCCCTGTTCAAGCTGCTGCGCGCGCGCCGGGGCGGCTGACCGCGGCAAACCGAGCCTGGCCACCCCGGAAATGGAAAAGCGACGGAATCAGAACATCGCGGTGACGCTTAGCTGGTAGGTCCTGCCAGGCGCGGTGCCCAAGGCGATATCACGCAGATCCTGCTCCGAGGTCGTCGTCATTTTTCTATTGCTGGCGTATTCCCAGTATCTGCGGTTGGTGAGGTTGTAGACTCCCATCGCCACTGTCAGGTGTTTCTTCACGTTGTAGTAGGCCGTCAGATCGAAAATGCTGTATCCGGGTACGCGCAGGTAGTTCTTTTCGTATTTTTCGGAATATTCCTCGAATGAGAGGCTGCCATTGTTCGGGAAATTCTGGCGGACAGGGTCGACGGCTTGCTTGCCCTTGACGAAGGTGGCGGTAAGGCTCGCGCCGTAGCGGTTTTGGGGGTCATCCCAGGCCAATGATGCAATGGCCTTGACAGGCAACACGCTGTCCAGCTCCACCCAGCCATCACCCGAATACGATGATTTCGATTTGCCCTGGTTGTATCCCACGGCAAAAGTGCTGCTCAGTCCATGAGCGGCGCCGAACAGCGCGCCATAATCGATCCGGGTGACGACCTCTGCGCCATAGATGTATGCCTTGTCGCGGTTCTCCGCGATGGTGAGGCTGGAGATCGACGCCGGAAGCCTGGCCAGCAGGCTTTGCACGCCCGGTTTCGGCGCGCCTGTCTGGTAGTCCCTCAAGGCGTATTTCCGGTTATAGATGAAATTGTCGTAGCTGTTGTAGAAGACATTGCCGCGCACCGTAAGGCCACGGGCTGCCTTGCCAACCACCCCTAATTCAAACTGGTTGCTGGTTTCGGACTTGAGGTCGGAATTGCCCACCATGGCGGGCGAGGCGCGCCCAATCCTGGGGTGCAGCCAGATTCCCGCTATCTGGCTGCTGGTGGGGTAGGAGACTCCGCGTTTGTACTGCAGGTAGGTATTGAACCCCTGTTTGAACGCATACATGACGGTCAACGAAGGCAATAGCTTCCCGTCCGTAAACGTCTTGCCATGTATCTCGTTGATTTCCGCCAGCGTCAATGCGCCCAGCGCGTTGTCGTCGGACGGGGCCTCAAAGCCCTGCGGGTTGATTTTGTGCCGCGAGTATTTCAGTCCCGGCATCACCGAAAACGCGCCGATGGTGATGGTGTCGCTCAGCCATACATTCGTGTCATAGGTTCTGTTGTTGCCCTGCGGCTGCAAGGTGGGATAGTCCGCGCCGACTTGGTCAAACGGCCGGGAAAAATCCGTTATCGAGAAATTCACGCCGTAATTCAATGCCTGGGCGCCATAGTCCTTGGTGATTTCGCTTTGCAGGCCATAAGTCTTGGTGTTCATGTTGGAGAAAGTCGAAACATTCTCCAAGGGGTTCTCCGTCTCCATTCCGGTCGACCACGACCTGGATGAGGTGACGATGTCCTGCGCTGAAACGGTGTCATCGCCAACGCGCGTTTGCTGATAGAAGACCTTGCTTTCCATCGTATCCATCAGCGCATTGTTTCGCGGCGTGAAAACGTGCGCCAGGCTGATCGAGTCGCGTTGCGTGGAATTCCGTTGCCTGCTTGCGCCGACAACGCTTTCGTGGGGGGCGCGGCTGTTCAGCTTTTTATACATGGGCGCGCTTTCGCGGCTGGACTTGCGATAGAAATCCAGGGTGCCTATGATCCGGCCGCTGCCGCCGGTGTCGATCACGCCGTTGATCAGCGCGGCGTCGGAATGCCAGCGCATCGGATAAGTATCCAGATAGCCGCTGTTGTTCCGCGTCTGCCTGCCATCACGTCGGCTGTAGGCGAACAATGCCCTGGCGCTGTCATTGCCGAACGCGGTGGTCACGCCGTTGTGCCAGCCATGATCGGAGGTGTCGAACTCGCCGGTGTATTCCAGGTAGCTGCGTTTACCGTCCGTGAGATAGGCGTCCGGTGATTTGCTGACGAATGACACAGAGCCGCCGACCACGTTCTTGACCGTGTTCTGGCGCGATCCGGAAGCGATGTTCACCTGGCCGTACAGATAGGGATCGATGTAATCGCGGCCAATGCCAAAAGTGTCTTCACCGCTGGAGACCGCGTAACTGCGCCCGGTGGCGTCCGGCAAGGGGATGCCATTGACATCCAGCGCCACCCGGTTGCCGTCCAGGCCGCGAATGTTGTAGCTGCTGTAACCGCCACGGTCAAAACCCGATTTGCCGTTGCGGGACCCGCTGTTCACGCCCGATGCGCTGATCAGCGGTTGGTAGCGCATGATGGTGCCAAAGTTGTTGCCACCCGTCCTTTTCAGCTCATCGGCGGAAATGGATTGCGTGGTGACATCTTCCGGCCTGATGGTTGCGCTAACAGTGATCGGCGAAAAAATCTTCAGCCCATCACGAGCGTCGTGCCTGGCCTCGCCGGGCGTGGCCTCGTTCGGGACGGTCTGGCCATAAGAGCTTGTGGACAACAGGAGGGCTGCCGCCAGCGATATTTTCGTGCGTTTCATGTTCCAGAATCCCTGCATGATGAATACAGGATTGCGCTGGAACGCAAGGCGGAGCGGATAGCAGGCGGACGGCCATGGATCTTTCCAAAAGATGGCCGCTAATCTACCGGGGTCGCTTTCCGGTATCTGTATGGATCCGTCTGAAACTCCGGCGACAAGTCTCGTACTTGCCGGCATATAGGATGGTGTAACCCGACGCTGTTGATAGCCGCACCGTATTCAAGCCGCAGCCAGATCGTCCGAAGGCAACGACGGCGCGCCGCAAAAGAAAAGGGCCATGCGCAGGCATGGCCCAATTCGTATCCGGCATGGTCTTAGCTGACGTCGCCGAGCCGCGCCAGCGGCGGGTTGGCGGTGAAGTAGCGCTGGATGCCCGTCAACATGGCCTGCGCCAGTTTCTCCTGGTGCGCCGTGGTCTTGAGCAGCGCCTCTTCCTGCGGGTTGCTGATGAAGGCGGTTTCGACCAGCACCGACGGGATGTCCGGCGCCTTCAACACGGCGAAGCCGGCCTGCTCGACGCTGTTCTTGTGCAACCGGTTGATCTTCTTGATCTCGTCCAGGAAGGCGTTGCCGACCTTGAGCGAGTCATTGATCTGTGCGGTGGTGGACAGGTCCAGCAGCACCTTGGCCACCTGGCGGTCATGGCTGCCCAGGTTGACGCCGCCGATCAGGTCGGCCGCGTTTTCCTTGTCGGCCATCCAGCGCGCCTGGGCGCTGGTGGCGCCGCGCTGCGACAGCGCGAACACCGAGGAACCGTTGGCCGAGGGCTTGATCCAGGCGTCGGCGTGGATCGACACGAACAAGTCGGCGTGCACCCGGCGCGCCTTCTGTACGCGCACGTGCAGCGGCACGAAGAAGTCGTCGTCGCGCGTGAGGTAGGCGCGCATGTAGGGCTGGGCGTCGATCAGCGCCTTCAGGCGCCGGGCGATGCGCAGCACCACGTCTTTCTCGCGCAGGCCGCTGCCGCCGATGGCGCCCGGGTCCTCGCCGCCGTGGCCGGGATCCAGCGCGATGGTCAGCATGCGTTGCTTGCCACGGCCGGCAGAGGCGGGCGGCGACTTCGGCACCGGCAGCGGCGCGGCCGGCTGCTGGCCGCGCACGCGCGGCGGTTCGGGCGGGTCGGCGCGGGTGGCCGGATTGCGCTGGATGTCCTCGAGGATGCGCGCCAGTGGATCGTCGGCGTCGGGACCGCTCTTGTTCAGGATGGCGACCAGCGGGTCCTGCGCGATCTTGGGATACAGGTCGAGCACCAGGCGGTACTGGTAGTCCGCCACCGGCTTGAGCGTGAAAACCTGGGGCGCCACGGCCTGCTTCAGGTCGAACACCAGCCGCACCACGTTGGGCCGGTTCTGCGCCACGCGCAGGCTCTGGATGTAGGGATCGTCGGGGCGGACCTTGGACACCAGGTCGTTGAGCGCTGCGCTCAGGGTCAGTCCCTCGATATCGACCACCAGGCGGTGGGGATTTTCCAGAGTGAACTGTTCAGCCTTGAGCTCGCTGTCCAGCTCCAGCGTGACGCGGGTGTATTCGTCGGCCGGCCAGGTGCGCACGGCCAGGATGGTGGCGGCCTGCGCCAGCCGCGGCACCACCGGCAGGACGAGCAGGGTGGCGGCGACGCTGATCAGGCGACGTCGGGTGGCGCCTGCCGCAGGGAGGGCGCCGTGTCGGGCGGGGGGACAATCGCGTTCAACCATGTTTGTCCTCGAGCGGTGTGCGCGGTCAGCGTGACATCGCGTCCTTGGCCGGCGTACGACAGGGAAATCTGCAGGTCGGGAGGGGGCAAAAGGCCCTCGGCCCGTTCCGGCCATTCAATCAAAACGACCGCATCCTCACGCAGCAAATCCCGGAATCCGGCGTCCAGCCATTCGCGCGAATCACTAAATCTATAAAAATCAAGGTGATAGAAGTATAAGTTAGAAACTTTATAGGATTCAAGCAGCGCGTAGCTGGGACTCTTGATTCGGCCTGTGATGCCGCATTCCCGCAACAATGCCCTGGAGAAGGCCGTTTTTCCTGCCCCCAGGTCTCCCTGAAGATGGATACATGCGCCTGCCAGCCCGGTTTCGCGGCCGGAGACAAGCGGGGCGAGCTGTCGCGCCAGCGCCTCTGTGGCGGCTTCGTCGGGCAGGTGCAGGGTCAGGCTGCGAAGGGGAGCGGACATGGCGCGGGTCGCGGGGCGAGTGGTAAAAGGTCAGGATGGGAACACGGTTCGAACGCAATTATAGGAATTCGGGTTTCTGCTAATCTTATAAGTGATTGCTATTCTCAAATACGTCCGGCCAGGCGGGTTCCGCCGGCCGTGACGGACGCCGCCACGGAGCAGTAAGCGCCATGAAGACCCGCATCGAAAAAGACACTTTTGGCCCCATCGAAGTCCCCGAGGATCACCTCTGGGGCGCGCAGACGCAGCGTTCGCTGCATTTTTTCGCGATCTCCACCGAAAAGATGCCCGAGCCGCTGGTCATTGCGATGGCGCGCCTGAAGCGCGCGGCCGCCAAGGTCAACGCCGACCTGGGCGAACTCGATCCCAAGATCGCCGACGGCATCATCCGCGCCGCCGATGAAGTCATCGCGGGCAAGTGGCCCAACGAATTCCCGCTGTCCGTGTGGCAGACCGGCTCGGGCACGCAGAGCAACATGAACATGAACGAGGTGCTGGCCAACCGCGCCTCGGAACTGCTGGGCGGCGTGCGCGGCGAAGAACGCAAGGTGCACCCCAACGACCACGTCAACCGCGGCCAGTCGTCCAACGATACCTTCCCCACCGCCATGCACGTGGCCGCCGCCGTCCAGGTCGAGCACCACCTGCTGCCGGCGCTGAAGACCCTGCGCGCCACCTTCGCCGCCAAGAGCGCCGAGTTCTACGACATCGTAAAGATCGGCCGCACCCACCTGCAGGACGCCACCCCGCTGACACTGGGCCAGGAACTGTCCGGCTATGTCGCCCAGCTCGACCTGGCCGAACAGCAGATCCGCGCCACGCTGCCGGGCCTGCACCAGTTGGCCATCGGCGGCACCGCCGTCGGCACCGGCCTGAACGCGCACCCGCAGTTTTCCGCCAAGGTCTCGGCCGAACTGGCCCACGCCACCGAAACCGCCTTCGTCTCCGCGCCCAACAAGTTCCAGGCCCTGGCCTCGCACGAAGCCCTGCTGTTCGCCCACGGCGCCCTCAAGTCGCTCGCCGCCGGCCTCATGAAGATCGCCAACGACGTGCGCTGGCTGTCCAGCGGCCCGCGCTCCGGCCTGGGCGAAATCAGCATCCCCGAAAACGAACCCGGCAGCTCCATCATGCCGGGCAAGGTCAACCCGACCCAGTGCGAAGCCATCACCATGCTGGCCGCCCAGGTCATGGGCAACGACGTCGCCATCAACATCGGCGGCGCCAGCGGCAACTTCGAGCTGAACGTCTACAAGCCCCTGGTGATCCACAACTTCCTGCAGTCCGTGCGCCTCCTGACCGACGGCATGGCCAGCTTCGACAAGCACTGCGCCGCCGGTATCCAACCCAACCGCGAACGCATCGCCGAACTGGTCGACCGCTCGCTGATGCTGGTCACCGCCCTGAACCCCCACATCGGCTACGACAAGGCCGCCCAGATCGCCAAGAAGGCGCACAAGGAAGGCCTGTCGCTGAAGGAATCGGCCCTGGCCCTGGGCTACGTCACCGAAGCCCAATTCGCCGAATGGGTCGTCCCCGGCAGCATGACCAACGCCGGCAAGTAATCCCGCCGCAAAAAAAAGCCGCCCCAGTTGGGGCGGCTTTTTTTTGCGCGCCGCGCTTGATGGCGCGGCCGCACCCCGCCACTGACCGACTACCTCGCCACCTACAGGAGGATGTGGCCCCTCTGCGTCGCCCCAATCTCTCATCACGACGCACTGCGCGCGCTGTCATCGCTGCCATTGTGCGCCGTCCGCGCAAACGCGCAGCGCACACCGCCCCGACACCCACAACCACGTATGCCAGGTCCGGCCGCCCGCGCGGCCGGCCCTGGCGGGCAACGCACCCCCTTCCCTGTCCCTCGGCCCAGCAGCGCGACATTTCTCAACCCCCGTAGCCCCTCGTGGCGGCGTTGGGCCGTGTGAGCAACCTCGATGCGCCCGAGGGAATCCGAAGCCCAATAGTCGTCATTCACGACGCCCGTGACGAAGAAACTGTCTTCGTGGCTGCACCTGTGGCAAGGTGGAATGCCGCTCAGGTAAAGACCGACCTTCCAATGGTGCGTGTTTGCCCACGCCCGTACTGAAGCATGGCCCCGGGTGACGTCACCGACATTGGCGAGCACACGCTTAGCGCGTGCATCCCGTTTGAGAGAGTGAGTACAACGACGTACCCATGCCTGGCGGCATTCCGTTAGCGATGATGGAGCAAGCCATGTCACCTCGCAAGTCCGATGCAACCCTAAGCCTGGCCCATCCCGATGCCGCGGGCATCGACATCGGGTCGGCCAGCCACTTCGTTGCCGTGCCTCATGACCGCGACGACCAACCTGTCCGCGAGTTCAAGAGCTTTACGGCCGATTTGTATCGCCTAGCGCAATGGCTCAAGGACTGCGGCGTTACCGCCGTGGCCATGGAGTCCACCGGCGTTTACTGGATCCCGCTTTATGAGCTGCTCGATAGCCAGGGTTTCACCGTTTACCTGGTCAACGCCCGTCACGTGAAGAACGTCTCGGGCCGCAAGTCCGATGTCCTGGACTGCCAGTGGCTGCAACAGCTCATGAGCTATGGCCTGTTGGCCGGCGCCTTCCGTCCCTCTGACGAGATTTGCGTCTTGCGCGAGTTCTCGCGCCAGCGCGAGATGCTGCTTGCCTCGCAGGTGCGCCACGTGCAGCACATGCAGAAGGCACTTGCCCAGATGAACATTCAGCTCACGCAAGTGCTGTCGGACGTGGTCGGGGTCACCGGTCAGGCCATCATCCGCGCCATCGTCGGTGGCGAGCGCGACCCGCATGCACTGGCCCGCCTGAAGAAGCGCCAGGTCAAGGCCAGCGAGGACGATATCGCTGCCGCGCTGCAAGGCAACTGGCGTCACGAGCACTTGTTCGCGCTGCGGCAAGCGCTGGCCCTGTACGACACCTATCAACAACTGCTCAACGATTGCGATCAGCACATCCAAGCCGAACTGCACAAACTGCACCGCCATGACGGCGATCCGGGCAAGTCGCAGCGCCGCTGGCCCAAAAAGGCCATGGCCTTCGATCTGCGCACGCATCTATTTGCCATGTGCGGCGTGGACCTGACCCGCATCAACGGCATCGACGAGATGACTGCCTTTACCGTCCTGGCCGAGGTCGGTCCGGACATGAACCGCTTCCCTTCGGCCAAGCACTTCGCTTCGTGGTTAGGCTTGTGCCCGGGCACACGCATCTCCGGAGGCAAGGTTCTGAACGGCGCCACCAAACGCTCACCCAACCGCGCCGCACAGGCCCTGCGTCTGGCGGCAATGGCGCTACGTCACAGCCAGTCCGCTTTAGGCGCCTACTACCGAAGGCTGTGCGCTCGCCTGGACAAGCGGCGCGCCATCACCGCAGCCGCGCACAAACTGGCTCGACTGATTTACACCCTACTGACCAAAGGGTCCGAATACGTCGACCAAGGTGAGCTGTACTACGAAGAACGCCACCGCCAACGCGTCCTGCATCACCTGACAAAACGTGCAGAGACCATGGGCTACAGCTTGGTGCCGTTAACCGCCTCAGGAGAAACCAATGAGGTATCAATGACTTAAGTGGAGTTTCTTGAGAGGAGTCGCCGAAGGCGAAGACGAGGATGACGACGGGGCAGTCCGGAGCGAACGCTCCGGACCGCAATCGTGGGCGCTCACACGGCCCAACGCCGCCACGAGGGGCGACCTACGAAGAAAGCAACCGCCGCAAAAACCCCCGAGCCGCGCAACCAAGAAAGCCCCTAAGCGCTCCCCACCAACAACACCCAGGCAGGAATCGTCACAGCAGAAAACAACGTCCCCAGGGAAATGAGCACAGCCACCATCCGCCCATCTCCCCCCATCCGCATCGCCAGCACATAAGCCGCCGAAGCCGTCGGCAACGCCGCGAACAACAACAGCATCCGCGCCTCCAGCGGCGCCAGCCCCAGCAACCTGGCCACGCCCAGCGCCACCAGCGGCAACGCCACCAGCTTCACCGCCAGCATCCACGCGATCAACCCGCCATAGCCCTTGCCCCCTTCCCACGCCAGGCTGGCGCCCACGCACAGGATCCCCAGCGCGATCGCCGCCGCGCCCAGCCGCGCCAGCACCGTGTCCACCGGCCCCGGCAGATGCAGCCCCGCGAGATTGCACGCCAGCCCCGCCAGGGTCGACACCACCAGCGGATTGCGCGCCAGCTCGCGCAGCAGGTTGCCGCCGTTGTGGCGCGCCAACCCGTACACCGCCGCCACGTTGGCCATCGGCACCGCGAAGCCGATGATCAGCGCCATCACGGTCTGTCCGGGCGTGCCGCCCAGGCTGGCCGATAGGGCCAGTCCGATATACGTGTTGAAGCGGAAGCCGCATTGCGCCGAAGATGCCAGGCCGAGCGAGGAGGGCTTGAGGACGAGGCCCGCCAGCCACGACAGCGCCACGCCAGAGAGGAGCACCGCCGCCGTCGCCTGCAACAGTATTGCGGCATTGCCCGCGCTGATCGGCGTGCGCAGGATGGATTGGAACAGCAGGGCGGGGAACAGCACGAAGTACACGAGGCGCTCGGCGCCAGCGAAGAATTCGCGCGAGAAATTGAGTTTGTGCCGCAACGCCCAACCCAGCGCGACCAGCATGAAATCAGGGAAAACCAGCAGTGCGACCGACATGTCGATAATGTGTTTTTCGAGCGCGTCGGCCGGGGATCGGCTCGCTATGCGATCGTAAGCATTTGCTGCTATTCTCCGTCATTCTGGCGGGCGCGTGTGCCACAAGCAACTCAAAACAGCACGGCTTTCTGCCCTGCATACCAAGCGATGCGCCCCCACCGTTAACTGCTGACTCGTCTACAGACGGGCGCGCCACAAAACGGTCCGTTCACATGCGGGCTCGCACATTAGGAGGAAACACACACATGAATAAAGTTCGCTCCCTGGCTATCGCTGTCGCGTTGGCCGCCGGCACGATCGGCGCTTCGGCCGCGCATGCCGCCGACAACTACCCCAACAAGCCGATTCGCGTCATCGTCCCGTTCGCGCCCGGCGGCTCCACCGACATCATCGCGCGCCTCGTGACGCAGCGCATGAGCCAGGAACTGGGCCAGCCGATGGTCGTCGAGAACAAGGGCGGCGCCGGCGGCGCCATCGGCGCGGCCGAAGCCGCGCGCGCCGCGCCGGACGGCTACACGCTGTCGATCGCCACCGTCTCGACGATGGCCGTCAACCCGGCGTGCCGCCCCAATGACCTGCCCTACGATCCGATCAAGGACTTCCAGGCCGTCACCAACTTCGCCAACACCGCCAACGTGGTCGCCGTGAACCCGAAGTTCCCGGCCAAGGACTTCAAGGGCTTCGTCGAAGAACTGAAGAAGAACCCCGGCAAGTACTCGTACGGCAGCTCGGGCACCTGCGGCGTGCTGCACCTGATGGGCGAATCGTTCAAGATGGCCACCGGCACCGACATCGTGCACGTGCCCTACAAGGGGTCGGGCCCGGCCGTGGCTGACGCCGTCGGCGGCCAGATCGAAATCATCTTCGACAACCTGCCGTCCTCGATGCCGCAGATCCAGGCGGGCAAGCTGAACGCCATGGCCATCGCCTGGCCCGACAACATCGCCTCGCTCAAGGGCGTGCCCAACTTCAAGGAAGCCGGCTTCCCGGTGCTGAATCAGCCGGTCTGGTACGGCCTGCTGGCGCCCAAGGGCACCCCGATGGACGTCGTCAACAAGCTGCGTGACGCCGCCGTCGTGGCCCTGAAGGACCCCAAGGTGATCAAGGCGCTGGACGACCAGGGCTCGGCCCCGTCGGGCAACACCCCGGAAGAGTTCGCCAAGGAAATCAAGGAACAGTACGACTGGGCGAAGGACGTCGTGAAGAAGCAGAACATCAAGCTGGATTGATGGGGCAACGGCGCGGCTTTTTTGCCGGCCGTCCGCCACCGGCCTGAGCAAGAGGCGCCCCGCGGGGCGCCTCTTGCTTTGTGGCGCGAGGGACCCGCGCCGGCGCGGTCAGCGTTCCAGCGCCGCCTGGCTTGCTTCGCAGGCCGCGCGCAATCGATCGATCAGGTCGCGATGCACCGCCGTCAGCGGGTCCTGGCTGCGCGTCAGCACACTGATCGGCACGCCCAGCGTGGGTGACAGGCGCCGCAGGCGCATGTCGGGCCGCAGCATCGCCTGGGCGGTGATGGCGTCGACGATGGCATCACCGGCGCCGGCCTGCGCCAGCGCGCAGGCGACGTAGTGAGTCTGCACGCGGATCGCGGCGGGCGGGTCCACGCCCTGCGCGTCCAGGGCCATCCGCAGCAACGCGCCGGCGGCGTCGCTGGCGTCCAGCAGGATCAGGCTGTCGCCGGCGATGTCGGCCAGCGCCAGCGGGCCGCCGCCGGGGCCGCGGCCCAGGTGGACCAGTTCGGTCTGGCCCAGTTCGGTGCGCGTCAGGCCCGGCGTCTCGCCGGTGTCGAAGGTCACCGCCAGGTCCAGCTCGCGTGTCAGCATGCCGCGCACCAGCTCGCTGCTGTGATAGGTGTGGATATCGAAGGTCAGGCCGGGTTGCGCATCGCGGCTGTCGCGCACCACGCCGGGCAGCAGGCCCAGGCCCAGCGCCGGGGCGCAGCCCAGCCGCAGGTGCGCATGGGGCCGGTCGCGCAGGCTGGCGGCCAGCCGGCGCACGCTGTCCAGGTCCTGGTTCAGGCGCGCCACTTCGGGCGTCAGGATGTCGGCCTCGCGCGTGGCCACCAGGCGGCCCTTGACGCGTTCGAACAGCTTGAAGCCCAACTGCGACTCGGCGCTCGCCAGCAGCTTGCTGGCGGCGGGCTGGGTGATGTGCAGCGCCGCGGCGGCCTGGGTCAGGGAGCCGGTGCGGCGGATGGCTTCGAAGATCTCGATGTGGCGCAGGCGCATGGAGCAACGGGGGATATCGGCGCAATCCCGCATTCTACGGCGCGGCGGCGCGCGTGCGACAGCGGCGCGGGTCTTGTCTATCATGGACATCCAAGCCGGGCGTCCGGCGTCATCCTGGAGCCCGTCCCATGCGTGTGTGCCGTTCCCCCGCCGCTTTCCTGATCGCCGCCGTCCTGGCCGTGGCGCCCTCGGCCTGGGCGCGTACGCCGACCGCGGCCGAGGACCTGAATCCGGAAGCCGCCAGCGGCAGCCAGGCGCGCACGCTGGTGCGCGCAGCGCACTTCATGATGGTGTCGGCCAATCCGCTGGCGACTGCGGCCGGCGATGAAATGCTCAAGCGCGGCGGCAGCGTGGTGGATGCCGCCATCGCCACGCAGTTGGTGCTGAACCTGGTCGAGCCGCAATCCTCCGGCATCGGCGGCGGCGCCTTCATGGTGGTGTATTCGGCCAAGGACCGCGCCATCGTCACTTACGACAGCCGCGAGACCGCGCCGGCGGCGGCGCGGCCCGATCGCTTCCTGGATGCCGAGGGCAAGCCGCTGCCGTTCGCGCAGGCGGTCAACAACGGCATGGCCGTGGGCGTGCCGGGCCTGCTGCGCGGCCTGGAGATGGCGCACAAGCGCCAGGGCAAGCTGCCGTGGGCCGACCTGTTCCAGCCCGCCATCCGGCTGGCCGAGCAGGGCTTCGCGGTGTCTCCGCGCCTGCACAAACTGCTGGCGGGCAACAAGGAATTGCCGCGCCAACCGGCCGCCGCGGCCTATTTCTATGCGCCGGACGGCAGCGCCTGGCCGGTTGGCCACGTGCTGAAGAATCCCGCCTTCGCCGCCACGCTGCGGGCCGTGGCGCAGGGCGGCGCGGACGCCTTCTACCAGGGCGATATCGCCCGCGACATCGTGGCCGCGGTGCATGCGCATCCCAAGCCGGGCGACCTGGCGCTGGCCGACCTGGCGGGCTATCAGGCGCGGCAGCGCGAGCCGGTCTGCGGCGCCTATCGCGGCTACGAGCTGTGCGGCATGGGGCCGCCCAGCAGCGGCCCGATCGCGGTGCTGCAGATGCTGGGCGAACTGGAGCAATATCCGATCGGCGATTTCGCGCCCGGCAGCGTCGAGGCGGTGCATTATTTCGCCGAGGCCGGCCGGCTGGCGTTTGCCGACCGCGACTTCTACGTGGCCGACCCGGATTTCGTCCGTGTGCCGGTGCGCGCGATGCTGGATCCGGCGTACCTGCGCGCGCGCGGCGCGCTGATCCGGCCCGACCGCAGCATGAAGGTCGCGCTGCCCGGCGACCCCGAAGGCAAGCTGCTGTCGCTGGGCCGGGACAACGCCCTGGAGCAACCCTCCACCAGTCATCTGGTGGCGGTGGACGCGGACGGCAATGCGTTGTCGATGACCACCACCATCGAGAACGAATTCGGCAGCAAGATCTTCGTGCGCGGCTTCCTGCTGAACAACGAGATGACGGATTTTTCGTCGTCGTTCAAGGATCCCGAAGGGCGGCTGGTGGCCAACCGCGTCGAACCCGGCAAGCGCCCGCGCAGCGCCATGGCGCCGATGATCGTGCTGCGCGACGGCAAGCCCTACCTGCTGGTGGGATCGCCGGGCGGCAGCGCCATCATCAACTACGTCGCCAAGACCATCGTGGCGGTGCTGGACTGGAAACTCGACATCCAGGCCGCGGCGGCCCTGCCGAACCTGGGCAGCCGCAACAAGGAGACCGAGCTGGAGAAGGGCACCGCGCTGGAAGCGCTGGCGCCGGCCCTCGAACGCATGGGGCATCCGGTGAAGATCACCGAGTTCCCCAGCGGTATCCACGGCATCGTGATCGATGCCGAAGGCTTGCAGGGCGGTGTCGATCCGCGCCGCGAGGGCCTGGCCCAAGGCGGTTGAAGTTTTTCGTTGCGGGCCTGCCGCTCGGCTTCCGAAACGCTGGCCGCCCGACCCCGCGAGCGGCGGGGCCGGGCGCAACGGTTCATTCCAGCGCCGACGGATCCAGCCGCATCTTGTCCTCGCGGCTGCGCGCCAGGTAGGTCACGCCCCACATCGCCACGCCCAGCAACAGCAGCCAGCCCGCCACCTGGTACTGGATCAGGTCGCGCCCGGTCAGCGGCGTGACCAGGAACAGGCAGGCCGCCGCGCCCAGCCACGGCACGATGCGGTTGATGCGGAAATGCTCGTGCTTGACCTGGTCGCGGCGCAGCACCAGCACCGCCACGTTGACGAAGGCGAACACGCCCAATAGCAGCAGCGCCGTGGTGCCGCCCAGGGCGCGGATGGCCTCGGAATCGGCCAGCGCCACCAGGATGATCAGGCCGAAGGCCAGCGCGGTGGTGAACAGGATGGCCGTCCACGGGGTCTGGTTGCGGCGATGCACGTGCGCCAGGAATGCCGGCAGCACGCCCTGGCGCGACATGCCGTACAGCAGGCGGCTGGCCATCATCATGTTGATCAGGGCCGAGTTGGCCACGGCGAACATCGAGATCACCGGCATGATGTATTCCACCGGCAGGCCGGGCGCGGCGCGCTTGACCACCAGCACCAGCGGCGTGCTGCTGCTGGCCAGTTCGCCCACCGGCACCAGCGCCACCGCGCAGATCGACACCAGTACGTAGATCACTGCCGTCAGGCCCAATCCGGTCAGCATCACCTTGGGGAAGATGCGGCTGGGATTGTGCGTTTCCTCGGCCATGTTGACGGAGTCCTCGAAGCCGACCATGGCGAAGAATGCCAGCGCCGTGGCCGAGGTGACGGCCAGGAATACGCCCTTGTCTTCCGGTGTGTCGAAAGCGATGACGCGCGAGAAATCGGCCTGGCCTTCCGACATGGCGTAGAAGCCTAGCAGAATGACCATCAGCAGGCCCGACAGCTCGATCAGCGTCAGGACCACATTGGCGCGCACGCTTTCAGACGCGCCGCGCAGGTTCACCAGCATCACCAGCGCCATGAAGCCCAGCGCGCCCATGGTGATCCAGGTCTTGCTGGCCTCGATGCCGAAGGCCGCGAACAGGTTGGCCGCGAAAGCCTGCGACGCCGTCGCGGCCGAGGTCAGGCCCGAGCACATCACGGTGAAGCAGACGATGAAGGTCAGGAAATGCACGCCGAACGCCTTGTGCACGTAAAGCGCGGCGCCCGCGGCTTTCGGGTACTTGGTGACCAGTTCCAGGTACGACAGCGCGGTCAGCAGCGCCACGCCGAAGGCCACCAGGAACGGCAGCCAGGCCGCGCCGCCGACTTCCTTGGCGACCTGTCCGGTCAGGGCGTAGACGCCCGTGCCCAGGATGTCGCCGACGATGAAAAGCAGCAGCAGCTTGGGGCCCATCACCCGCTTGAGCGGGGCGTTCTGTTGCGGCTCGCCGCTGGAGGCGTTCGTGGCCATAGTCTTTCTCCTTGTTCTCGTTCGATGGGGGAGTCGCGCCAGGGCAACGTCGAGGGAGCGGGCATGCTGCGCGGATGTCGCCGCGCGTCGCTCCCCCGGAGCCCGCCGGGAGGGGCGGGCCGGTGTGATGGGGAAAAGTCTAAATCGGCCGCGCGCGCGGCAGTGCAACAGTCATGCAACGAATTGTCTGTGCATGCAAGACATGCAAGCGCGTGTAGGGAAAGGCGGTCCTGGCCGCTATGGCTGGGACGGCGCCAGGTCGGGCGGCAGGCGGCGCAGCGTGGCGGGCGTGCGCGACAGCTTGATCGGCGAACCGACGCCGCGGTAGTCGCCCTGTTCCAGCACCATGCCGCGATGCTTCGTGTGCGGATGGGCCAGCGCCTGGTCCACGGTCTGCACCGCCGCGGCCGGCACGCCGGCGCGCAGCAGGCGGTCCGCCAGCGCCGCGGCGTCGTGCTGCGCGAGCAGCGCGGACAGGTCGTCGCGCAGGGCCTGGCGGTGCGCCAGCCGGTCGGCGTTGGCGGCATAGCGCGGGTCCGTCGCCAGCGCCGGCGCCTCCAGCGCCTGCGCCAACTGCGCGAACTGGCGGTTGTTGCCGACCGCCAGGAAGATCGGGCCGCTGGCCGTGGGCAGGGTTTCGTAGGGCGCGATGTTCGGATGCGCGTTGCCGCTGCGGCCCGGCGTCTTGCCGCTGTAGAAGTAATTGGGCGCGTGCGGATGCAGCAGCGACAGCGCGCAGTCGTACAGCGTGATGTCGAGGAACTGGCCCAGGCCGCTGCGCACGCGTTCGTTCAGCGCCAGCAGGATCGCCACTGCCGCGTTCAGGCCCGTCACCATGTCCACCACCGGCAGGCCGACGCGGGTGGCGTCGCCATCGGCCTCGCCGTTCACGCTCATCAGTCCGCACATGGCCTGCGCGCAGGCGTCGTAGCCCGGCAGGCCGCCCAGCGGGCCATCGGCGCCGAAGCCGCTGACGCGGCAGTGGATCAGTTTCGGGAAGCGTTCTTTCAAGGTGTCGTAGCCCAGCCCCCATTTCTCCAGCGTGCCTGGCTTGAAGTTCTCGACCAGCACGTCGGCGTCGGCCAGCAGGTGGCGCAGCAGTTCCTGTCCGGCCGCCTGCGACAGGTCCAGCGTCATGCCGCGCTTGTTGCGGTTGACGCCGACGAAGTACGACGCGGTATCGCCCAGGAACGGCGGGCCCCAGCCGCGCGTCTCGTCGCCGCCGGGCGGCTCGATTTTGAGCACGTCGGCGCCGTGGTCGGCCAGGATCTGGGTGCAATAAGGACCGCCCAGCACGCGCGACAGGTCGATCACTTTGCAGCCGGCGAGGGCGCCGGCATCGGGAAGCTTGGGAGCCATGGAGCCTCTGCGGTCAGTCGATGGAAACGTTGGCGCTCTTGATGAGCGTGCGCCACTTGGGCACTTCGGCCGTGATGAAGCGGGACAGTCCCTGCGGCGTCTGGTCCTGGGCGCGCACGATGCCCTGGCTGCGCAGCGTCTGTTCGATCGCGGGGTCCGACAGCGCGGCCTGGAATGCCTGGTTCAGTTTGGCCACGGTCTCGGGCGGGGTGGCCTTGGGCGCGACGATGCCGAAGAACACGCTGACGTCATAGCCCGACAGGCCCTGTTCGGACAGCGTCGGCAGGTCCGGCAGCGCGTCCGAGCGTTGCGCGCTGGCCAGGCCGATGGCGCGCAGCTTGCCGGCCTTGATGTACGGCAGCGCCGTCAGGATGTCGGTGAACGACATCGACACCTGGCCGCCCAGCAGGTCGTTGAGCGCCGGCCCGGTGCCCTTGTACGGGATGTGCATGATGCGCGTGCCGGCCATCTGGTTGAACAGGATGCCGGCCAGGTGCGAGGACGCGCCGTTGCCGGACGAGGCATAGCTGAGCTTGTCCGGGTTCTTTCTGGCGTAGGCGATCAGTTCCTGCGCGTTGTTGGCGGGCACCGACGGGTTCACCACCAGGATGTTGGGCAGGTGGCCGATGCGGATGATGGGCGCGAAGCTGGTCTCGGGGTTGTAGCCCTGGTTCTTGTACAGGCTGACGTTGATGGCCAGCGGTCCCGAGGTGCCGAACAGGATGGTGTAGCCGTCCGGCTTGGCGGCGGCTACGTATTCGGAACCGATGTTGCCGCCGGCGCCGGCGCGGTTCTCGACGATGACGGTCTGGCCCAGCGGCTGCTTGAGCTTTTCGGCCAGGCGGCGCGCCAGCGCGTCGGTCGGGCCGCCGGGCGGGAACGGCACCACCAGCGTGACGGGGCGCGACGGATAGGCGTCGGCCGCCAGCGCGGGAGGGACGGCGGCGATGGCGGCGGCCGCCAGCAGCAAGGGGGTGAACAGGCGTTTCATGGTTGTCTCCAGTGGTGGGCGCGCCGGCTGTGCCGCCGGCGTCGGGGGCGCCAGGCTACAGCGCGTGTTGCAGGATGCCGCGGCAGGCGGCGCTTTCGTCGGGGGGAATGGCGTAGGGATCGCGCGGCGCCAGGCGGTGCTGCAGCACCTGGTCGGCCAGCAGCGCGCGGCTGGCCAGGCCCTCGCCGGCGGCTTCCCAGCGCAGCGCCGCCATCGACACCGCGTGGTACAGCAGCGAGGCGGCCTGGCGCGCCAGTTCGGCGTGGTCGCCCTGCGCGGCGTGTTCGGCCAGCGCATAGGTCCGCTCCAGCGCATCGGCCTGGGTGGCGGCGAGCGCGGACGGGCAGGGCAGGCCGTCGGCCAGCAACTGGTCGAGATGGCGGCGCAGCGCGGGCAGCGAGCCTTCCTTCTTGATGGCGCGCAGCACGTCCAGCGCCACGATGTTGCTGGTGCCTTCCCAGATCGAGCCCAGGTGCGCGTCGCGCACCAGGCGCGGCTCGGTCCATTCCTCGATATAGCCGCAGCCGCCGCGCACTTCCATGGCGTCGCCGGTGACCTTGCGCGCATCGCGGCAAGCGCGGAACTTGATCAGGGGAGTCAGGATGCGCGCCAGCGCCGCATCGCCCCGGCCCTGGTCGGCGTCGGCCAGCGCGCGGGCGGTCTGGAACATGACGCTGCGGGCCTGTTCGGCCCATACCGTCATTTTCACGAGCTGGCGTTGCATCAGCGGCATGTCGATCAGGCGCTTGCCGAACGCGCGGCGGTGCTGCGAGACGTACGTGGCCTCGGTGACGGCGCGGCGCATCAGGCCGGCCGCGCGCATGCCGTTGGACAGGCGCGAGTTGTTGATCATGTCGGCCATGTGCTTGAAGCCCTTGCCACGCTCGCCCACCAGCCACGCCAGCGCGCCTTCCAGGCGGATTTCGCCGCTGGCCATGGAACGGGTGCCGAGCTTGTCCTTCAGGCGCAGGATGCGGTAGTGGTTGTGCGTGCCGTCGGCCAGGTCGCGCGGCAGCAGGAACAGCGACACGCCCTTCAGGCCGGGCTCGCTTTCGCTGCGCGCCAGCACCATGGCGAAGCCGGCATCGGGATTGGAGCAGAACCACTTGTCGCCGTGGATGCGCCAACTTCCGTCGTCCTGGCGCGTGGCCGTGACCTCGGTGGCGCTGACGTCCGAGCCGGCGCCCTGTTCGGTCATGAACATGGCGCCCTGGCGCAGGGCGTCGAAGTCCTGGCTGGTGACCTGCGGCAGCACCCGCTCGACCAGCGCCGGGTCGCCGAACTTGCGCAGCGTGCGCGCCAGCGAGTCGGTCATGCTGACCGGGCAGCACAGGCCGAACTCGGCCTGCACGAACAGATGGCTGAGCGCGTACTTGGCGGCGGCCGGCATCGGTTCGGGCCAACCCAGCACGCCGCCGCGATGCGACAGCGCCGCCAGGCCGAATTCGCTGTAGGCCAGGCGTTCCAGCTCGATATAGGCCGGATGCTTGTCGATGCGCGACTCGTCGGCGCCGGCGCGGCTGCGCACCGACAGAGTGGGGGGATGCTTGTCGGCGGTGGCCGCCAGCTCGTCCATCAGGCCGCCGGCCAGTCCGCCCAGGCGGTCCAGGTGCGGCAGCAGGTGCGCGTGCAGCGCGGCCGGCAGGTAGCGCCGGGCCAGCGGCGCGGCGTAGGGATCGGCGCGGAACAGGTTCAGGCCGCGCGCGTCCGGGACGGGCGTGGCGGCGTGGGCGGGGGCGACGGGGAGCTGGGCGGGGGTATCCATGGCGGCATCCTGCGCAAAAGGGGAGTTTCCGGCATGGTGCGATGATGGATTAATCTATACAAATACCGTTTTGGTGTAGACCTATCCAATAAAAATATGGATCTCGGGCGCCGTCGGCAGGCGCGCCCCGGGAGGAGACCGATGGACCTGGATCCGCGCTTGTTGCGCTATTTCATCGCCGTGGCCGAAGAACGCCATTTCAGCCGCGCCGCCGCGCGCCTGCACATCTCCCAGCCGCCCTTGAGCTACGCCATCCGCCAGCTCGAGGACAACGTCGGCGCGCGCCTGCTGGCGCGCACCAGCCGCCACGTCGAACTGACCGCCGCCGGCCAGGTGCTGTACCGCGAGGCCCTGACGCTGCTGCGCCAGGCCGAGGACGTGCGCATGCTGGTGCAGCGAGTCGACGCCGGCCTGCGCGGCCGGCTGCGCATCGGCTTCGTGGGCTCGATGCTGTACCGCGGCCTGCCGGCGCTGCTGGCGTCGATGCGGGCCGAACTGCCGGACGTGGAACACGTGCTGACCGAATTGAATTCGCACGACCAGATCGAGGCGGTGCGGCGCGGCGAGCAGGACCTGGGCTTCATCCATGCCAACCCCGTGCCGGCCGGGGTGGCGGCGCGCGACCTGCTGGCCGAACCTTTCGTGGTGTGCCTGCCGCAAAGCCATGCGCTGGCCGGGCGGCGTTCGTTGGCGTTGGCGGACCTGGCCGGCGACGATTTCGTGTTCTTCGCACGCGCCGCTTCACCCAGCTATTACGAAACCGTGCTGTCGCTGTGCGTGGCGGCGGGCTTCATGCCCGTGGTCCGGCACGAGGTGCGCCACTGGCTCAGCGTGGCCTCGCTGGTGTCGCAGGGGCTGGGCGTGTCGATCGTGCCGTCGTGCCTGTCGCACAGCGGCCTGGCGGGCACCCGGTTCATCGCGTTCGAGCACGAGGCGCGCTCGGTCAGCCAGGTGATCTGGCCGGACGAGGATCGTTCGCCGCTGCAGGAAAAGGCGCTGGCGCTGGTCGAGCGCCAGTTTCCCGCAGCCGAGGCGGGTCAAGCAAAACGCCGGCACGGGGGCCGGCGTTCATGAGGCGGGCGGCGCCCCGCCAAGGAATGCGGGCGCCGGTACTGTGCTAGCGGAACACCACGGTCTTGTTGCGGTTCAGCAGGATGCGGTGCTCGACGTGGCTGCGCACGGCGCGCGACAGCACCAGCGACTCGATGTCGCTGCCGACCTGGGTCAGGTCCTGCGCCGTCATGGTGTGGTCGACGCGCTCGATGTCCTGGTCGATGATCGGGCCTTCGTCCAGGTCCGAGGTGACGAAGTGGGCGGTGGCACCGATGATCTTGACGCCGCGCGCATGCGCCTGGTGGTACGGGCGGGCGCCCTTGAAGCTGGGCAGGAAGCTGTGGTGGATGTTGATGGCGCGGCCATTGAGCGCGCGGCACATGTCGGCCGACAGGATCTGCATGTAGCGCGCCAGCACCACCAGGTCGATCTCGTAGCGGTCCACCAGCGCCAGCACCTGGCGTTCCTGTTCCGCCTTGGTGTCGGGTGTGACGGGCAGGTGGTGGAACGGGATGCCGTAGGACGCCGCCAGGCTGGCGTAGTCGTTGTGGTTCGAGACGATGGCCGCCACTTCGGCATGCAACTGGCCGCTGTGCACGCGGAACAGCAGGTCGTTCAGGCAGTGGCCCTGCTTGCTGACCATGATCAGCAGGCGTTCCTTGCGACGCGCGTCATGAAGCTGCAAATCCATGCCGTACTCGGCCGCCATCTCGTCCAGCCGGGCGCGCAGCGCGTCCGGGGCCGCGCCGGCCGGCAGGTCGAAGTGCACCCGCAGGAAGAAGCGGCCGGTCTCTTCGTCACCGAACTGCTGCGAATCGAGGATGTTGCAACCCGATTCGAACAACAGGCCGCTGACGCGGAAGACGATGCCGGTCCGGTCGGGGCAGGACAGGGTCAGGATGTAGTCGTTGTGCTGCATGATTCAGTGGGAAGAATGAGAAGAAGCGTCGTCCGCCAGGCGCGCCAGGGTTTCCTCGGCCAGTGCCAGGCTGGAAGTCAGCCCGGGCGATTCTATGCCAAACAGGTTCACCAGGCCGGGCACGCCATGGGCGGCCGGGCCGGCGATGACGAAATCGGCGGCCGGCTCGTGCGGACCGGAGATCTTGGGGCGGATGCCGGTATAGCCCGGCGCCAGGGCGTCGTCCGGCAGGGCCGGCCAGTAGCTGCGCACGGCGGCGTAGAAGACCTCGGCGCGGGCCGGGTCGATGGTGTAGTCCTCGGTGCCGACCCACTCGGTGTCGGGGCCGAACTTGGCCTGGCCGCCCATGTCGAGCGTCAGGTGCACGCCCAGGCCGGCGTGTTGCGGCACGGGGTAGATCAGGCGCGAGAACGGCGCGCGGCCGGACAGCGTGAAATAGCTGCCCTTGCACAGGTAATCGGTGGGGATGCTGGCGGCCGGCACGCCCTCGATGCGGCGCGCCAGCGCCGGCGCCTGCAGGCCGGCCGAATTGATCAACACGTTGCAGCTCAGGCTCATGGCGTCATCGCCGCCGAACTGCAGATCGAAGCCGCCTTCGGGGCGCACCCGGCCGGACACCAGCGGGGTGTGGAACACGCACTGGGCGCCGGCGTTCTCGGCATCGCCCTGGTAGGCCAGCATCAGCGCGTGGCTGTCGACGATGCCGGTGGACGGCGACACCAGCGCCGCCGTGCAGCGCAGCGCCGGTTCCAGCCGCATGGCGTCTTCGCCGGAAATGAACTGCAGATCGTCCACGCCGTTGGCGCGGGCGCGCTGCGCGATGCCTTCGAGCTGGGCGGCCTGCTCGGCGCTGGTGGCCACGATCAGCTTGCCCAGCCGCTTGTGCGGAATGCCGCGCTCGGCGCAATAGGCGTACAGCAGATGCTTGCCGCGCACGCACAGGCGGGCCTTGAGGCTGCCCGCCGGGTAATAGATGCCGGCGTGGATGACTTCGGAATTGCGCGAACTGGTGCCGGTGCCGATCGCCTCGGTGGCCTCGGCCACCAGCACCTCGCGGCCCGACTGGGCCAGGGCGCGGGCGATGGCCAGGCCGACCACGCCCGCGCCGATGACGACGCAATCGATGTCGGCGCTCATGGCTTCCCGCCTCCCGCACGGGCGCCGGCGGGCGTCAGGTCGAAACCGCCCGCGTGGAAGACCAGCGGCGGTTCGCCGCTATGGCCGCAACGTTCGACTTCTCCCACCATGATGACGTGATCTCCCTCGACATAGCGGCTGCGGTTGTGGCATTCGAACCAGGCGGCGCAATGGCCGTCCAGCATCGGCGTGCCGCCCGGCGCGTGGTGCACGGTCAGGCCGGCATAACGGTCCGGCGTCTTGCCGGTGGCGAAGCGCCGCGCCAGCGCAATCTGGTCGGCGCTCAATACATTGACCACGTAGCGCTGGGACTGCTCGAAGGCGGCCAGCGACGAGGAATTGCGCGACAGGCTCCACAGCACCAGCGGCGGATTCAGGGACACCGAATTGAACGAGCTGACCGTCAGGCCAATGGGGGCGCCATCGAGGCCGGCGGTGGTCACGACCGTGACGCCGGTGGCGTAGCGGCCGAGCGCGGTGCGGAAGAAGGCAGCGTCGAAATCAGGGGAGGAGGCTGGCATGCAATTGAGAAATGGGGCGGGCGCCGTGGCCGGCGCCCGGCGGCGTCAGGGCGACAGGCGCTCGATCTTCCAGCCCTGGCCGTCGGCGACGTAGCGCAGACGGTCGTGCAGGCGCGAGGGCCGGCCTTGCCAGAATTCCATCGAGGTGGGCTTGAGGCGGTAGCCGCCCCAGTGCGGCGGGCGCGGCGGCTGGTCGCCGTAGCGGGCGCGGAATTCCTGCTCGCGGGCTTCGAGTTCGGCGCGGGTGATGGGCTGGCTCTGGCGCGAGGCCCAGGCGCCGATGCGCGAACCGGCCGGGCGGCTGTTGTAGTAGGCGTCCGATTCCTCGGCAGGCACTTTTTCCACCACGCCCTCGATGCGCACCTGGCGCTCGAGCGGTTGCCAGAAGAACAGCAGGCAGGCGCGCGGCTCGGCCAGCAGGTCGGCGCCCTTGCGCGACTCGTAGTTGGTGAAGAACGTGAAGCCGTGTTCGTCGAAACCCTTGATCAGGACGATGCGGGCGCTGGGCTGGCCGGCGGCGTCGACGGTGGCCAGGGTCATGGCGTTGGGCTCGGGCACCTTGGCGGCCAGGGCCTCGTCGAACCAGCGGGTGAACTGCTCGAACGGGGACGCGGCGGCCTCGCTTTCCAGCAGCACGTTCTTTTCGTAGCTTTGACGCAGATCGGAGACAGACATGGGACGTTTGATTCAGCGTTGATAACAAGCAGTTTATACCGCCGAAGAAACGCTCCCCTCATTGACCCCGCGCAGGGGCTGGGCAAGTTTTTGCGCCGCGAGGGCCTCCGGCGCCTTTCGGCCGGCCCTGGCGGCCCCGCGCCGGGCTCGCTTCAGGCGCCCTCGGGCAGGGTGTGGCTGTCCTGTTCCAGGCGCCGGGCGATGGCGTCCAAGCGGGCGTCGTGGATGCCGGCGGCGCGCAGGGCCTGGGCGGTCTGCACCACGTAGTCGGTGCAGGGGCCGTAGCGGCCGGCGGCCCGCCGCACGATGGCCAGCAGCTCGGCCTCGGGCAGCGCGCGGATGTAGGCCGGGTTGTCGCGGTTCATGATGAAGACCAGGGCGCGGACCGGGCCGGCCTCGGTGCTGCAATTGATCCAGCGGGGCAGGTAGGCGCCGGTGGACATTTCCCGGTCCCACAGGGCGGGGAAATAGGTCGGCACCTGCCGGCCGGCCAGGCGGTAGACCACGCCGCGGCAGGAGCCGCCGCGATCCAGGCCGAACACCAGCCCGGGGCATTCCGGCGTGCCGCGGTTGACCCGCGACCACAGGCACAGCGCGCGGTGGTGGCCGCGCAGAGTGGCCAGGCGGCGCTCTTCGAAATCGAAGTCGGGGCGCCAGATCAGTGATCCGTACCCATATACCCAGACGTCCTCGCCGTCGCGCCAATGGCGCAAGGCATCCTGCAACGATGCCTGCCGTTCTTCAGGGGTCCACAGGCGAAAAGGCAGGCTGGCGCCGGCCACGGGAGGAGAAGACTGCATGTTCACGACTACGGTTTCCGGTCAGGCTCGAGCGGGGGGTTGCGATTGACCCACCCCCCGGCCATCAGGGCCACGGAATAGGCCCAGAACAGGGGAGCGACGCCAATGACCGCACCCAGCGCGCCGAAGGTCAGCGGCAGGGACACCTGGGAACCGTTGATCAGCGCCATCCGCAGCCCCACGGCTTCAGCGGCGCGGCCGGGCGGCGAATGCTGGTGCAGTAGTGAAAGCATACTCGGTTGGCAGCATCCCAGCGCAAGCCCCAGGATGAAGGACAGCACGATCAGGACGCCAACGTCGGTGAACAGCGGGTAAAGCATGAAGTCGATGGCGGCGGTGGCCATCGCCACCCGCACCAGCGTCCAGGAACGCACCCGGCGCTGGATCAGGGGCAGAACCAGGCGGATGATGAACGTTGCCGCCGCGAAGGACGCAAGAATGACGCCGATGGTGGTGGCGGACAGGCCGATGGCAACGCCGAAGATGGGCACCACGAACAGATGCGTGTCCCAGGCTCCGGACAGGATGGTGTTGACCATCAGGATGCGGCGCAGCGCGGGCACCGCCAGCAGCTCGGTCACGCGGCGGCGCTGCGCTTCCTTGGCGCCGGCCAGTTGCGAATCCACCGCCTTCAATTGGTGCCGCAGCGCGTACAGGCCGGCGGCCGACAGCAGCGGGCCCAGCGTCAGCAGGCCGAAGGCCAGCCGGGTGCCGAGATGGTCGATCGCCAGTCCGGCGATCAGCGGACCCGAGAAACCCGAACCGGCCAGGGCCAGCGACATCAGCGAGAAATTGCGCAGGCGCTGGGTCGGCTCGGCATGGCCCAGCAGGTCCTGCGTGGCCACCTGGTGCAGCATGAAGCCGATACCGATGCAACAGGACGCCACCAGCAGCGCGAACTGGGTCTGCGACAGGAACGGCAGCGCCGTGCCGACCGCCACCAGCGTGGTGCCGATGACCAGCGGCCGGACGATGCCGACCCGGTCCACCCAGCGGCCGGCGCGCACCGAGAACAGCATGGGCAGCACCGCGAACACGGCCACCAGGGTGCCGACCTTGAAGGTCGACAAGCCCATCTGCAGCGCCGTCAGGGACACGGTGATGCGTCCACCGGTCAGCGCCACGTGGTTCAGCATGGCCAGCACGCACAACAGCGCCGCCCCGGAAAACTCCGGGGCGGCGCTGTTTGAAGAGGGGGAGGGGGGCGGATTGGACACGGATACGGCTTAACTGCATTCATTCTGTCCCTATCGTCGCCCTATGTCGAGGCGTGGTTTTTTTGCGTCGCCGCATTTCGCGATCGCCAGTGGCGACAAGATAGGCGCCATCTATGGCCCATCTGGGATAGGGATGCGGCAAGATGGCACCATGTTGGCGGCACGGTTCCATAGAATGGAAACGCTAATGCGCCGCAACAGATGTATCGTTCGTGCAACGGAACAATTTTGCCCGCCCCGGACCCCATGCCGGGGCCTTTACCGTTTTTCACCCTTTCGCCACAGATTGGCCATGCTTTGACGCAGCCCCCCGTTTAGGATGAGCGGGCAGTATGGGTACGCACAGCCGGCCCGATCCGTATCGAGTTATTCGAGTGGTGGACGATGCCTCCGCCGCCTCCTCCGAACTGGTTCAATGAAAAAGCCTCGTAGCAAAGTCCAGCGTTACGTCCTGATCGCCGTCGTTCTCCTGATCATCGCCTTTGGCGTCCGCGCCGCCTTCTTCTCGTCGCCGCCGCCGCCTACTTTCGCCGTGGCCGAGGTCGTCCGCGGCAACCTCGAAGACAGTGTGCTGGCCAGCGGCACCATGGATGCCATCGAGCGTGTCAGCGTCGGCGCGCAAGCCACCGGCCAGTTGAAGTCGCTCAAGGTGGCGCTGGGCGATCGGGTGACCCGAGGCCAGTTGGTCGCCGAGATCGACGACCTGACCCAGCAGAATGAATTGCGCAATACACAGGCCGCGCTGCAGACGCGCCGCGCCGAGCGCGCCGCCAAGGTCGCCACCCTGAAGCAGGCCGAGCTGGCGTTTCGCCGCCAGCGCCAGATGCTGGCGGCCGACGCCAGTTCACGCGAGGCGTATGAATCTGCCGAGGCCACGCTGAGCGTGACGCGGGCGGAGATCGCCGCGCTCGACGCCCAGATCGTCCAGGCCGAGATCGAGGTCGACAAGGCCAAGGTCAACCTGGGCTACACCCGCATCGTGTCGCCCATCGACGGCGTGGTGGTGGCGGTGGTCACCAAGGAAGGCCAGACCGTCAACGCGATCCAGAGCGCGCCCACCATCATCAAGGTGGCCCAGGTGGCCACCATGACCATCAAGGCGCAGATCTCGGAGGCCGACGTGACCCGCGTCAAGCCGGGCCTGCCGGTCTATTTCACCATCCTGGGCGAGCCGGACCAGCGTTACCACGCCACGCTGCGCGCGGTGGAGCCGGCGCCGGATTCGATCCAGAAGGACGATGCCACCGCGTCGCTGACCTCTTCCAGCTCCACCTCCACCAGCGCGGCCGTCTACTACAACGGTCTGTTCGACGTGCCCAACCCGGACGAGAAGCTGCGCATTTCCATGACCGCGCAGGTTTCCATCGTGCTGGGCGAGGCCCGCGACGCCGTGGTGGTGCCGGCCTCGGCCCTGGGCAAGCGCGGCCAGGACGGCCGCTATGAGGTCCGCGTGGTTGGCAAGAACAACCAGACCGAGACCCGCCAGGTCAGGATCGGCATGAATAACAACGTGCAGGCGCAGGTGCTGGAAGGCCTGGAGGTGGGCGAGCGCGTGGTGTCGGCCGACGCCGCGCCGGTGGCCGCCGCGGCGGGACGCTGACATGGCCGAACCGTTGATTTCGCTGTCCGGGGTCCGGCGCGAATTCCCCGCGGGCGAGCAGACCATCGCCGTTCTCAAGGACATCAACCTGACCATCGAGGCCGGGGAAATGGTGGCCATCGTCGGCGCGTCCGGTTCGGGCAAGTCGACCCTGATGAACATCCTGGGCTGCCTGGACCGCGCCACCAGCGGCGACTACCGCGTCAGCGGCCGCAGCACGGGCGAACTGGATCCGGACGAGCTGGCCGAGCTGCGCCGCGAGCATTTCGGCTTCATCTTCCAGCGCTACCACCTGCTGTCCGACCTGACGGCGCAGGGCAACGTCGAGGTGCCGGCCGTCTACGCCGGCAAGCGCCGCGAGGCCCGGCTGGAACGCGCCGCCGACCTGCTCGAGCGCCTGGGGCTCGGCGAACGCACCGGCCACCGGCCTGGCCAGTTGTCCGGCGGCCAGCAGCAGCGTGTGAGCATCGCGCGCGCGCTGATGAATGGCGGCGACATCATCCTGGCCGACGAGCCGACCGGCGCGCTGGACACGCACACCGGCCAGGAAGTGCTGCGCATCCTGGAGGAACTGAACGCCGCCGGCCACACCATCATCCTGGTCACCCACGACATGAACGTGGCGCGGCACGCGCAGCGCATCATCGAGATCAGCGACGGCGAGATCGTCTCGGACCGGCGCAATCCCGACGCCCCGCGCATCGAGGTCAAGCGCGAGGAGGCGGCGCCGCTGCCGCCGCGGCCGGCCTGGCAGGCCTACCTGGACCGCTGCGGCGAAGCGCTGCGCATGGCGCTGCTGGCCATGAACGCGCACCGCCTGCGCACCTCGCTGACCATGCTGGGCATCATCATCGGCATCGCCGCGGTGGTGTCGGTGGTGGCGCTGGGCGAGGGTTCGCGCCAGAAGATCCTGGAAGACATCAGTGAGATCGGCACCAATACCGTCGAAGTGTTTCCCGGCAAGGACTTCGGCGACGAAAAGGCCCTGACCATCCGCACCCTGGTGCCGGCCGATGCCGAGGCCCTGTCACGCGAGTCCTACGTGGACAGCGTCACGCCCGAGGTTTCCACCAGCAACACGCTGCGCTATCGCAACGTGGCGGTGAATGGCTCGATCCAGGGCGTGGGCGAGCAGTATTTCCGGGTGCGCGCCGTCAAGCTGGCGCAGGGCAAGTTCTTCGATTCCACCAGCGTGGCGCGGCGCGCCCAGGAAGTGGTGATCGACGAGAGCACCCGCAAGACCCTGTTCGGTTCGCACACCGACCCGATCGGTCAGGTGGTGTTCCTGGGGTCGATGCCGGCGCGGGTGATCGGCGTCACCAAGAAGAACGACACCGTGTTCGGCAACAACGAGACCTTGAACGTGTGGATTCCCTACACCACGGCGCTGTCGCGCGTGCTGGGGCAGCAGCACCTCAAAAGCATCACCGTGCGCGTCAACGACGCCGCGCCGCCGGCGGCGGCCGAGCAGGCCATCACCAAGGTGCTGCTGCGGCGCCACGTGGTGAAGGATTTCTTCGTGTTCAACACCGACGCCATCCGCAAGACCATCGAGCGCACCACGGCCACCATGACGCTGCTGGTATCGCTGATCGCGCTGATCTCGCTGATGGTGGGCGGTATCGGCGTCATGAACATCATGCTGGTATCCGTGACCGAGCGCACCCGCGAGATTGGCGTGCGCATGGCGGTGGGCGCGCGGCGCAGCGACATCATGCAGCAGTTCCTGATCGAAGCCGTGCTGGTCTGCCTGATCGGCGGCGCCGTGGGTATCGCGCTGTCGCTGGGCCTGGGCGTGCTGGTCTCGAAAGCGACCGGCGGGTCCTTCCGCATGATCTATTCCACCGCGTCGATGGTGGCGGCATTCACCTGCTCGACCCTGATCGGTGTGCTGTTTGGTTATCTCCCGGCGCGCAACGCGGCGCGCCTGGATCCCGTCGAGGCCCTGGCCCGGGAATGAGAACGATGAAAGCTGTTTCCCTGATCCGCAAACCCGCCGCCCTGGCTCTGGTGCTGGCCCTGGCCGGCTGCGGCGGCCTGCTCAAGAGCGAATACGAAACGCCGCGGACGCAGTCGCCGGCCGCCTGGCTCCACGGCACGGGCGCCGACGCGCCGGCCAACGCGCTGGCCGCTGGAGGCGCCTGGTGGCGCAATTTCAACGACCCGGTGCTGGACGGCCTGGTCGATGGCGCGCTGGCGCGCAACAACGACCTGGCCGCCGCCGCCATCCGCGTGCGCCGCGCGCAATTGCAGGCCGGACTGGCACAGGACCAACTTATCCCGCAACTGTCCGGCACCGGCAACGTGACGCGCGCGCGCAACCTGCGCGGCGAACGCGAAATCACGCGCACCAACAGCGCCGAACTGTCGATCGGCTACGAGGTCGACCTGTGGGGCAAGCTGTCGCGCCAGCTCGACGCCGCCGAGTGGGAAGCGCTCGCCAGCGAGCAGGACCGCCAAAGCTCCGCGCTGTCGCTGGTGGGCACCACCGCCACGCTGTATTGGCAGACCGCCTTCATCAACCAGCGCATCGCCAGCAGCCTGGAGAGCATCGCCTACGCCCGCAAGACGCAGGAACTGGTGCGCGCGCAATACGCCGCCGGCGGCGCCTCGGCGCTGGAAGTGGCCGAGGCCGAACAGACCGTGGCCAGCCAGCAGGCGGCGCACGCGCTGCTGGTGCAGCAACGGGTGGAATACGTGAACGCGCTGGCGATCCTGTTCGACGGTCCGCCCGACCGCACCATGGCCGACCCGCAACGCCTGCCGCAGTACCCGCTGCCGCAGGCGCGCGAAGGCGTGCCGGCCGAACTGCTGGGCCGCCGTCCCGACCTGCGCGCCGCCGAACTGCGCCTGCGGGAGTCGCTGTCGAACATCGACGCGGCCCGCGCCAGTTTCTACCCGACGCTGACCCTGACCGGCGCGCTGGGCAGCTCCAGCCCGACGCTGTCGAATGTGCTGCAGAACCCCGTGGGCACGCTGACGGGGGCGCTGACGCTGCCGTTCCTGCAATTCAACCGCCTGAACCTGAACCTGAAGGTCTCGCGCGCGGATTTCGACGAACGGGTGGTGAGCTTCCGCCAGGCGCTGTACCAAGCCATGGCGGATGTGGAAAACGCGTTGTCGAACCGGACGCAGTTGCGCCTGCAGGCTGAGCAGTTGGACGCGTCGCTGAAGGCGGCGCGCGAGGCGGAGCGCCTGTACGAGGTGCGCTACCGAGCCGGTTCGGTCTCGTTGCGGTTCTGGCTGGACGCGCAAGAGAAGCGGCGCGCAGCCGAGATCGCGCGGGACGAGAATGCCCTGAATCGGTTGGTGAATCAGGTGAAGGTCTATCAGGCGCTGGGAGGGGACGATGCCGTCGTCATGGCCGGTGCTGGCGCGGTGGACGGCCGATGAGCGGATCGCGCCCATAGCGCGTTGAAAAAAGCCCCGGCGTCGGCGCGCGATATCGCCGGCGCCAGCGCTGAAATCCGATCGCGTCCGATCCTCCTGGCCGCGTCAACTTCGATATTGGCTCGGGCAGTTCGCAAGCTGACCCGCAGCGCTTCGGCCTGTTCCCGAATCGTCGCCTATGCCGTCAGATTCGGACGGTTTCACCTGATGCAATAGAAGACGGAAAGCAGCGTCAGCCGACGCTGAATCATGAAGGCCGTCGCTACAATCGATTGACCGCGCAATACCCCGCCAGACTGATCACGTTCACCGCAACGTACGATCACCGTCACCGAAATACTCAGAATGAACTTGCGACTGCTGAAGTACTTCGCTGTGTTGGCCGACGAGTTGAACTATCGCCGCGCCGCCGAACGGCTGCATATTGAAATCTCGCCGTTGTCTCGGGCGATTCAATCGCTGGAAACCACCTTGGGGGTGTCTCTTTTTGTGCGGTCCAACCGGGGCACCCTGCTCACGCCGGAGGGGGAAGCGCTACGGGAGCACATTCCGGCCATATTCAGCGCAATCGGTCAGGCGCGCGACAGCGTCCTAGGCGTGGCCGTTGGCAATCGCGGCGCGCTACATATTGCCCTGTCAGAAGGAATGAACCCGACGCGATTGGCCGCGTTGATGGCCGGTTGCCGCGCGGACGAGCCGCGCGTGGTCATCCATTTTTCGGAGGTGCCGTTCGCCCAGCAACTCGCAGGCCTGGACCAAGGCCTTTACGACCTGGGTTTCGCTCCATCCGACCACGTGGGCCGCGGCATCGTGGCTGAACGAGCCTGGCAAGACCCGATCCATGTGATTCTCCCCACCGGCCACCCGCTGCTGGCGATGGAAGTGATTCCATTGAGCGCGGTTCTCAGGCATCCCCTGGTGCTTGGCGATCCGAAGTATTGCGAGGGATGCCGCCGGCAAATCGACCGCTTGATCAGTAAGGGTTCGGCCCAACCTCTCGTGGCGGCGCAGGTGCAATCGACCTATCTCATGCTTTCGATGGTGGCCGCTGGCGTCGGCCTCGCACTGGTGGGCGCTTCCCAGGCCCTTTCAAGCTGGGAACTCGGCATCCTCAGCCGTCCGCTGGCCGAGCCGGCGGCGTTGACGACCTGGCTCCTGCGCTCAACCCGCGTCGCACGCCAGAACGTGACGCGCTTCGTTGAGCGGGTGATTGCCATGCGCGAAGACACCTCTCCACCTTCCCGCGCGCGGTAAACGGCCACTATCGGTGCGTGAGCCTGGCTCGATCACATCCACACGTTACCTTTTGGGCCTATCACGTTGCCCATAAGGCAACGTGATAGGCCTTTCGCCGTTCTAGATTGAAAGATCCAATTCCCTGCCTTTGTAGCGCTTTTGGAAAAGAAGTCAGGGGCGTCAATTGCTGGAATCAATCAGGAGCTGCTTGTGCAAGTATCCAATTCAACGCTGTCAGGTCCGAGCGGCCCGCTCGGTTTCAACTATTCGTCGACGCGGTTCACCACCGACGCGAATGGGGAGGCCCGCTTCACCGAAGTCATGGGTTCTGCGAAGCAAAAATATATCGAAAGCCCCCCCGCATCGAAGGCCGTGACCCTGTCTGATAAGGCGGTGGCGCTGTCAGGCCAGGAGACCGAAGATGAGGATGCAGATCTCAGCTTGTTGGCGTGCTGGACACCGGAAGCTCTGGCGCGTTTCGCAAATAACTATACAGAGGCCGAACGGTATCAGAAGCTCGAGATTATGGTTTTCAATAGCGCATACACGCCAGGGCACGATTGCAGCGAACTCACGTCGGAGGGCGGTCCCATATATTATGGGACCACGAGAATTCTGGTCACGCCCGAAAGGGAGGCCGCGTTAAAGCGGCAGCACGATACATTTGCAGCTCAACAGGAAGCCTTGTATGTCACCGAAATGAGTAAGGGGAGCTCGGCTATGGATATCTACAAGAAGATCGGGAAGCTGATTTTGGCGCAGCCGGATGATTTTGCCTATAAATTTGGAATTAGTGTCAAATATCGCGAAAGAATGGATGCTCTTACCGCGGCTTATAACAGTGCGCATAATAGCCAGTTTGGCAGGCATGTCGATCATTCCTCATCTAGTATGCCACTCTCGAATGAGTCAAAGGTTGACGCATTGGTGAAAGCGAAGACTAGTCTTGCGCATAATTCCGTATTGCAAAAAGCGAGCGATCTAGAGCGGCAGCGGCAACAGATATTAATGGACCTGCTTCATGGGAAAGCAGGCTTTAGGTCTAAATCTGCATCCAGTCACCGAGTGTAGGTTGTAAATTTAAAAGTCCTGTGCCCGGGCTGTTTTTTGAAAAAATTCTTGGCAGAAGTGGTGCTTGATGATTTTCATCGGGCATTTTTATTTCGTAATCTGGCCGGTTTTGCCTGATTTATAAGGTCACGCGTGTTCCAAAAATAGCAATATGCGAGTTCATGGCTGCGTTCAAATTGAGGTGGCAGGTCGTCAACCTGCTTCACCCTGCATGTTGACCAAGTTTTTGAAGCATAAGTCATCCCAAGGGTGAGTTCGGCATCAGTCGATGATTGATGCATAGTCAACGTACCCCATGGAGAGATTTCATGAAAAATCGATTGTTGCATGTTTCGGTTGTTGCTTCGCTTTTGTTCTCCGGCAGCGCGTTTGCCGGTGATTATGTGTGGTCCACCTATAAGAGTGGTGACTATGTGTCGAGAAGAGGGGGAACCGCCACGGTTGTGTATCAACCCAGCAATTTTCTTGTCTCGCCACTGGGGAAAACCGTCACTGGTGTGCAAGTTCAGCTTCAAGATAGTTCCCAGGCAAACGTATCAATGGAGGTTTGCTATAACGGCCCGATCGATTGCTATCCCATAACCTACAGTGGACAAATCTATAAAATGTTTAATGGCAGGCCGGCCGATAAGCCGTTCACGGTAAGGTATACCGGTACTGGTCTTGGTCCGTATCCACGCTACGTTATCGCCACGATGGTGGTCTATTACGGCGATTAACTAACTCCTTGAGTGGCGACTCGTAGATCTGGCGTTGAGTTGTTGTCGAAGCTATTCGCGTCGATTTCGGACTATGTGATCGATGCGAATTACTGACACTCCGGGCCTTCCGCTCATTCAAATCACACGTGTCGGCCATACCTATCGCATGGACAGCCAGTCCATACCCGTGCTGCGTGACGTGGCATTCGAGGTCCATTCCGGTAAAACATGCGCGATGCTCGGGGCTTCCGGTTCCGGCGAGAGCACGTTGCTCAACCTCCTGGGCTTGCTCGAGTGGCTTTCGGCGGACCGGTTCCTACCTGGGGAACCCCGCTAGGGGGGCAACTCCCGGCAACAGAAAAACTTCATCAGGTTGAACTAGCCATTGCGGGGCGAATTGCTGCCTATCTGCGCGGTGGGTACCGCCTTCGGGTGGGTTGCCCGTACGTTACCTTTTCGGTCTGGCGCGTTTCTCATAAGGCAACGTCATGGGCCACTCGCCGTTCTAGATTGAAAGATCCAATTCCCTGTCTTTGTGGCGCTTTTGGAAAAGAAGTCAGGGGTGTCAATTGCTGGAATCAATCAGGAGCTGCTTGTGCAAGTATCCAATTCAACGCTGTCAGGTCCGAGCGGCCCGCTCGGTTTCAACTATTCGTCGACGCGGTTCACTACGGACGCGAATGGGGAGGCCCGCTTTACCGAAGTCATGGGTTCTGCGAAGCAAAAATATATCGAAAGCTCCCCCGCATCGAAGGCCGTGACCCTGTCTGATAAGGCGGTGGCGCTGTCAAGCCAGGAGGCTGACGACGCGGATGCAGACCTGAGCTTGTTGGTGTGCTGGACACCTGATTGGTTGGCTCGTTTTGCCAATCAATATACAGAGGCCGAACAGTATGAACAACTAAAAACCTGGGTTTTTAATGATTATTCTCCTGGATTTGATTGTTCTGATTATATTAACGGAGGAGATTTATATTATGCAACAACTAGAATTCCGGTTACTCCTGAAAGTGAGATGATAGATAAAAAACAATCCAATGCATTTGTTGCTGACCTGAAATCGATGTATGCAGTCGAGATGAGTAAAGGCAGCTCAGCGATGGATATCTATAAAAAAATAGGAAGATTGATTCTGTCCCAGCCGGATGATTTCGCATACAAATTCGGATTCAGTGTCAAGTTTCGAGAGAAGGTGGAGTCTATGCCTCAATGGGGAGGACATGGCGATCCGTTCGAGGGGGGCGGCGGTTCTTTCTCCTTCAAATATGACCCGCCAGGCGAATCAAAGGACGGGGCCCTGATGCAGGCTAAGGATGGGTTTTCACGCAGAATGTTGCTACAGATGGCGCATGATATGGAAAGGCATAGGCAATATATCCTGATGGATTTGCTCTATCGTAGTGTGAATCAAAAGCCGACGTTGATATCTGGTCTTTGAATGTAGATTGTTGTCTCTGGATTTGTTCTGCTGTAATTCTCATGGAAGATATGGTGCCCGATTAATATCGTCGGGCGTTTTTTTAGACAAAGTGCGTTGATGGCGATTTTTTTATGTGCTGAAAAGCTGCTGGTAATGATTTGGTCGATGTTTCTGTGGTCTGACCTATTTGGTCACTAGTGTTCCAAAAATAGAAATATGCGATGTTCTTTATGCGCTCCAATTGAAGGACAGGTTTATCCAATCTGTTCACCTTGTGCGTTGATAAGGCGATAGCGGTAGAAGCCATCCCGCGGGTGAGTCCGGCATCAGTCAATGATTGATGTGCTGTCTGTATTTTGTGGAGAAATCTAATGAAAAATAAGTTGCTGCGTTTTTTGGTTGTTGCTTCGCTGTTGTTCTCCGGTAGTGCGTTTGCCGGTGATTATGTGTGGTCCACTTATAAAAGTGGCGACTATGTGTCACGAAGAGGAGGCACCGCTACTGTTGTTATCAACCTAGCAATTTTCTTGTCTCACCAGTAGGAAAGAAAATTAAAGGCGTTCAAATTCAAATTCAGGATAGCTCACAGGCAAATGTGTCGGCGCTGGTTTGCTATAACGGTGGGGTCAGTTGCGCCTCGTTATCCTCGAGTGGGCAGATATCCCATTATTTTGACGGAAATTCTGCTGATAAGCCGTTTTCTGTAACGTATACCGGGACAGGTGTCGGGCCATATCCTCGTTATATTCTTGCCACGATGGTGGTTTATTACAACGACTAAGAGAGTTGTAATGGATAGCGACTTATCTTCAATTTGACGATAAGTCGCTATAAAGAGATATAAGTCGATTCTGGACCTTGTGACTGATGTGGATTGCAGATTCGTGGGGCCATCCGCTCATTCAAATCACACGTGTCCGCCATGCTTATCGCAAAGGCAGCCAATCAGTAAGCGTGCTGCGCGATGTGACACTTGAGCTCCACCCCGGCGAAACCTGCGCGCTGCTTGGGGCGTCCGGTTCCGGCAAGAGCACCTTGCTCAATATCCTGGGCTTGCTCGACCGGCCGTCGGCCGGCCAGTTCCTGTTTCGCGGAAGCGACATGCTGGCTAGGGACGAGAACGCCCGCGCCTGGGTTCGCAATCGAGAGATCGGGTTTGTTTTTCAGTCCTTCAACCTGTTGCCCCGTATGAACGCCCTCGATAACGTTGCCTTGCCACTGTTCTATCGTGGTATCCCGCGAGCCCAGGCGCGGGCCACGGCCATGGATTGGCTTCGTCAAGTTGGATTGGCCGATCGCGGCGGGCATCTCCCTGCCGATCTCTCCGGCGGGCAGCGCCAGCGGGTCGCCATTGCCCGCGCCTTGGTCGGCAATCCCTCCGTCATTCTTGCGGACGAACCGACCGGTAATCTGGATCAGGCTTCAGCCGAGAGCATCATGGCCTTGCTCATGGGGCTGAACCGCGAGCGGGCGGTCACGATCGTGATGGTGACGCATGATGCCAACCTGGCTGGCCGCTTCTCGCGCCAGATTCATATGCGCGACGGTGTACTGCATGAACCCTGCCACTGCGACGAAAGGCGTTGATTTCCGGTGTTCCGGTGCATGCGCGGTCTATCGCTGACGCAAACTGCGCTGCAAGCGGCTGACAGCCTGCGCCAAATGGGTCGCAGGGCCTTGTTGGCTTTGCTCGGCATCATGGTCGGCAGCACCGCCATCATCGCGCTCCTGAACATCGGGCATAGCGCCGCCGAACAGGTGATGCGCATGTTCAAGGACATGGGTACGGACGTCCTGGTGGTGACTTTCCCGGTGACGGGCGCCAAGCCGCGCGCGCTGCCCCGCGCGCTGGATGCCGGCGCGTTGGCGCAAGCCGTGCCGGGCATCCGCCATGCGGCGCCCCTGTCGGTCTACAACGTGCCGCTGCGTTTCCCGGGACGTACGATGGTTCCCAGGATCGTAGGCACGACGCCGGATCTTGCCGCCGCGATGAATCTGCGCATGGAGCGCGGCCGTTTCCTGTCGCCGTTCGATCGTCATGCCACATTTGCCGTCGTCGGTGCGGAAATCGCGCGTGAACTGGGCAGTCCGGCGCATCCGCTCGCCCTGGGTGCCTCGCTGCAAATTGGCGGCTACTTCTATCAGGTCATCGGCGTCACGCGCAGCATGAAGGGGAATCCGCTGATTCCGGTCGATGCGGACCGATCGGTGATCGTTCCCATTGAAGGGCTGCACCGATTGTTTCCCAAGCCTGAACTCGGCGCCATCCTGGCCAGGGCGACGCCTATGGCCGACCTTGTGGAAACGGCCAGCGCGCTGCGCGGGTATGTCGGCACGCAGGTGCCCGGCAGGGAGGTCCAGGTGGATATTCCCCGGCAGTTGATTGATGGTCTCGAGCGTCAGTCCCGAACCTTTTCATATCTGCTCGCGGGACTGGGCGCGATCTCATTGCTGGTGGGCGGCGTGGGCGTGATGAACGTGATGCTGATGAGTGTTTCCGAAAGGCGGCGCGAGATCGGCGTTCGCTTGGCGCTCGGGGCGACCCGGCGCGACATCCGCCTGTTGTTCCTCGCCGAGGCGGGTCTGTTGGCCATTGTGGGCGCGGCGCTGGGCGCAGTGTTCGGCGTTGGCGCGGCCTACGCTTTTGCGCGCTACTCCGGTTGGGATTTCGTGCTGGCGCCCGCATCCTTGCCCTTGGGGATGGGCACGGCGCTGCTGACGGGGTTGTTCTTCGGTTGGTATCCGGCCGTCGCGGCTTCGCGGCTGGAGCCTGTCCAGGCCTTGCGCGATGCGTAGTGCGGCGCGGATGCTCATCGTGGCGCTTGGGTTGGCGGCGCTGTCACCCGTGGCACGCGCGGGTGATGAGCCGTTGCCGTCTCGCCCGGCCATGCGGTATCAGGCGCCGGCCGTGTTGGGCGAAGGCGTCGTCGATCTGACCTTGACCGATGCCGTCTTTCTCGGCTTGCGCGCCAATCGCGGCATACGCAGCGCCTACCTGACCCGCGTGGCGCAGAAGTTCGACCTGCGCGTGGCCGAGGATTTCTTTTCGCCCAAGCTTCTCGTTACCGGGCAGATCACCGGCAACCGCAATCAGGACGATCGTTCGCGGCAGGGGGTGCTTTCGCCCGCGGCGACGATGGTAGGCGAATTCGGCACGCGTTTCAGCCTGGGTTGGACCAGCCAATTGAGCAAGGCCAACCGGGCGGGAGGGTTCCGCGACGACGGCGTCACGCTCGCGATCATCCAACCCTTGCTGCGCGGCGCGGGCCGCGAGGTGGCAACCGCGCCCTTGCGCATGGCGCGCTTGATCGAGCAAAGCAATCGGCTGACTTTGCAGGATTCGGTTTCCCAGACCGTTACGCAGATCGTCCAGGCCTACTGGCAATTGATGCGGGCGCAGGAGCAAGTCACCATTGCCAAGGCGGCATTGCAGCGTTCCCAAGCGCTTCTGGAGATCAACCAGGCGCTGATCGCAGCCGGACGCATGGCGCGGGTCGACCTGGTGCAGACGGAGGCCGATGTGGCCGCCCAGGAGTTCAATGTCGAGAATGCCGATAACGATCTCAACGCCAGCCGATTGATGTTGCTGCAACTGCTGGCCCTGGATCTGCGCAGCCGGATCCGGGCCAGCGACAGGCCCGGGAAAATGCCCTCGACGCTCAGCGTGCAGGATGCCCAGCGCATCGCGTTGACGCACCAACCGCGGTATTTGCAGCAGGTGATCGCCCGGGAACAGGCCGATATCAATCTTGCGGTCGCGCGCGACAACCGCCTGTGGGATGTTTCCCTGATGGGCGGCGCCAGCCAAGGGCGGACAAGGCGATCGAGCCATTCGGAGGCGGTGTCCGATCGCCATTGGGACGGGTATGTGGGTGTCCAGGTCCAGATACCGATCGGGGACCTGAGCGCGCGACAGGCTGCCGTCCATGCAAAAGCCGACGCGGACAACCAGGCGCTGCTGCTCGAAGACGCCGAACAGCAGTTGGCGCTGGACGTGAATAACGCGGTGCGGGAACTGGCCTCTCGATGGCGCCAGTACGAAATCGCGGGGCGCGTTCGCGATCTTTCACGCAAGAAGCTCGAGATCGAACGCCAGAAACTGCAGGCAGGACGATCGAGCAATTTTCAGGTGCTGGCCTTTGAAACCGATCTACGCGGGGCGGAGAACGCCCGACTCAATGCCTTGATCGGCTATCTGGATGCACAGGCGCAGTTGGACCTGAAGCTTGGCATGACATTGCAAAGTTGGGGTATCTCGCTGAATGACTAAGCTCTCTGCCTATAAATCCGGCCTGATGGCGGCGGGCGTGGCCCTGCTTGCCGTCGCGGCGATCGCCTTTGCATGGCATCGACCGCCTGGCGGCAGGGCGCAAGATAAACCCTCGCCCTGGACATTGGTTTCGCCACGGCCGGTCGAGATTCGTCTGGGCGTGGCGGGAAAGATCGTTCCGGAGCAGATCGTCACAATCACAGCGCCCTTCGATGGCAATATCAAGTCGCTTGAGGTGTCGGAAGGGCAGCGGGTGGAGGCGGGCCAGCGCCTGCTCGAGATGGATGTGACCGAACTCGACATACAGCGACGCCAGGCGCTGAGCGAACAGATCAAGGCGCGCAAGCTCCTGAGCGACATCGACCACTGGGAGTCTGGCCCTGACGTCGCCCGCGCTCGTCAAACCCTGTCGAGCGCGCGTCTCAGTCTGAGCGACACGCATCAGAAGCTGGTTGAGACCAGGCAGCTCTATGAGCGCGGAATCGTGCCCCGCATGGAGCTGGATGCGTTGATCCAGCAGGAAAAGATGCAATCCCTGTCGGTGGCCTCGGCAGAGGCGGAACTCGCCGACGCCCGGGAGCGCGGCAAGGGGCAAGCGCGGCAACTCGCGGAAATGGAGGTGGCCAATGCCACGGCCCGGCTCAATGCGCTGGCCGATGAGGCCTCCGGCGTGGTGGTGGCGCCGTTTTCGGGTGTCGTGATCCGGGTCCCGGGCAACGGCGATGGCAGGCGGGACGCCGCCGGAGAGCCATTGTTGGCGGGCGCCAAGGTTGGGCAGGGCCAGGGGCTGTTGGCCATTGCCAACGTCGCGCGGGTCCATGTCGTGGCCAAGGTCGACGAGACGGATCTGAATCGGCTGCGTCCAGGCCAGCCGGTGGAAATACGTGGCGAAGGATTCAGGGACCTGGCGCTTTCCGGCGAATTGGAATCGATCGGGGTGCAGGGACTCGAGGGAGACTCGCAGGCGGGCACGATGTATCGGGTAGTGATTGCATTGCCGCCGCTGACGGCGGCGCAACAGGCGGTGGTGCGGCTGGGAATGACGGCGAGCGCCTCGATCGTGATATTTCATGATGAGCAGGCGATGGTGGTGCCGGCCACGGCGATTCGTACTGACGCGGGAAAGAGCCTTGTCCGGTTTCGTGAATCGGCAAGCTCCACCGAGCGGTCGATCGTGGTCTCGGCCGGGCCTGCCACGCCGGACGGGGTGGTCGTGACGGGCCTTTCACCGGGTTATGTCCGGGATGCATGGCAACCTTCGCCGTGAAAAGACCCGGGGGGATCGCCCGACGCGCGCCCATATAAAATACCCCCCATGACCGCCCCAGAAGAAAAAGCCGACATCGCCCGCCGCTTCGGCAGCCTGTCCCGCCTCTACGGCCCCGAGGCTCCCGCCCGCCTCCAGAATGCCCACATCGCCGTCGCCGGGCTGGGCGGCGTAGGCTCGTGGACGGTCGAAGCGCTGGCCCGCTGCGGGGTCGGCACCCTGACGCTGATCGACCTGGACCACATCGCCGAATCCAACGTCAACCGGCAGATCCATGCGCTCACGGAAACCCTGGGGCAGTCCAAGGTGGATGCCATGGCCGAACGCATCCTGGCCATCAATCCCGAATGTCGCCTGACCCGTGTGGACGATTTCGTTTCTCCGGAAAACGTCGCGCAAGTGCTGCCCGGCCCCTACAGCGCCATCATCGACTGCACCGACCAGGCCGCCGCCAAGATCGCCATGATCCTGCATGCGCGGGCGCTGGGGATTCCGATGCTGCTGTGCGGCGGCGCCGGCGGCAAGACCGATCCGCTGGCGTTGCGCGCCGGCGACCTGTCGGCCGCGGTCAATGACGCCTTGCTGTCCAAGCTGCGCAACAAGCTACGGCGCGAGCATGGGTTTCCACGCGCATCGGACAAGAATGGCAAGGCGCTCAAGCGCGTGCCGAAGATGGGGATTCATGCCCTGTGGTTCGATCAGCCCGCCATCCTGCCCGATGAATGGACGCGGCAGGCCGAGGCCGAGGACGATATGGGCGCCTCGGCGCAGGCCGTGGCGCCGCAGGGGTTGTCCTGTGCCGGCTATGGCTCGGTGGTCACCGTGACCGCCGCCATGGGCATGGCGGCCGCCAACGAGGCCTTGCGGCTGGCGTTGCAAGGCTAGCTGGGCGGCGACGGCCCGTCACGGAACGCCGCCGCGCCCGGGTCACAGCGCCACGAACACCACGCCGTCCTCGATCCTGACCGGGTAGGTCGCCAGGTTGTCGCGTAGCGGCGAACAGAGCGCGCGGCCGTCGCGCACGTCGAAGCGGCCCTGGTGCAGCGGGCACTCGATCTCGTGGCCCGTCAGGAAGCCGTCGCATAGGCGCGCATTGCCGTGCGTACAGAGGTTGTCGGTGGCGTAGACGTTGCCTTCCACGCCGTACAGCGCGATCTCGCGGCCGCCCGCCTGCACGGCGATCACGTCTTCGTCCGGCACGTCGGCCAGCGCGATGGCCTTGATCCAGTTCGTACTCATGTCTTGGTGTCCTGGTCAGATGGGGTAGATCAGCGAATTCGGGATCAGCTCGCTGTCGAAGATGCACAGCCGCGACTCGAACTTCAGCCCGTCGGGCGTCTGCCGGATCACGTCCAGGTAGCGGCCGACGTTGTAGACCGTGGTCAGTTGGTTCGGCTTGGTGCGGAACACCGCGTAGTTGGCTTCCGATTCGATGCGGTCGCCCCGCACCGACAGCACGCGCGGGGCGCCGACCACGTGACGCTGGTAGTAGGGGTCGTGGAAGATGGTGTCGGTGGCGCCGTAGATGCGGTCCTTGAGCATGGCGCGGCTCTCGAACGACATGGTCGCCAGCGGATAGCCGCGTTCGTGGTTCTCGCGCGGCAGCACCTTGTAGACGCAGTCCTCCAGGAAGAACTCCGGCCATTGCTCCCATTGCTCGGCGTCGAGCGCGGCGGCGTAGTCGGCGTACAGCCGGGTCAGTTGGTAGTAGAGGGGAAAGTCCAGCATCGTCACGCCTCCGCTTCCATCACGCGACGCCAGTAGGCGTACATGCCGCGGATCAGGGTTTCGGTCACCATGTGGTCGGTGTTCTCGGCGGTCTTGCCGCCCAGTTCGGCCACGCTGCGGTGCCAGGGCTTCTGCGCGAAGCCGGATTGCGAGAACTCGATCACTTCGCCATCGTCCGCCGAGACGAAGCCGGCCGGGCCGAACAGGTTGGCCTGGCGCAGGCGGCGCTGTGTCATCTCGGGGGTGTCGTCGGCGAAGCCGAAGTGGGTCCAGACGAAGTCGAAGGCGTCGTGGCCGACCGGCTGGATGTGGCGCGTGGACAGCGAGTTGACCTGCTGCTGGATGATGACGCTGGGGAACAGCGTCATCAGCACGGCGGTGGGGCCGTTCCACCAGGGTTCCGGCACGATGTCGAGAAAGCGGTCGTCGTTCAGCGTCATCTGTTCCTTGAAGCTGGACACGCCGCTGGTGACGCTGCCCTTGCCGCCCTGGCCGCGGGTCGAGATCATGGCCGCGTGGCGGAAGTGGCGGTCCATCTTCAGTTCGGAGCGGTTGTCGGCGCGCCACAGGCCGAAGGTGACGAACCAGGTGTGCAGCAGGCCGGGGTGGTACGGGTCCTTGATGTTCTCCTGCATCAGCTTCCAGTTGCCCGGGATGCGCTGGCGGCTGTAGCCGTGGATGACCAGTTGGCGGCCGTCGAAGACGCGGTCGAAGTAGTGCAGGATGTCCGGGCCCAGGTAGTCTTCCAGCGGCTCGACGTCGTGGTCGAACGAGGCGAACACCACGCCGTTGCGGCAGGCCACGGCCAGCTTGGTCAGGCCGTGCTCTTCCGGCTTGAAGTCGGGCGGCATGCCGCCGTTGACGCGGCCGTCCTGCTTGACGCCGCGGCGGAACGGCACGCCGATCAGGTTGCCCTGCAGGTCGTAGTTCCACTGGTGGTAGGGGCAGACGAACTCGCTGCGGTTGCCGGAACGTTCGCGGCAGAACTGCACGCCGCGATGGGCGCAGACGTTTTCCACCACACGCACCTGGCCGTCGTTGTCGCGCAGCAGGATGACGGAGCGCTCGCCCACGGCGGTGCGCTTGAAGTCGCCGGGATTGGGGATTTCCGCTTCCAGGCCGACGTAGCTCCAGTGGCCGCGATAGAAGAAACGCTCAAGCTCGCGCTGGTGCAGGGCGGCGTCGGTGTAGACGCCGAAGGGAATGCGGTGGCTGCCGTCGCCCTGCCAGGGGGGCATGAACGACAGCGGCTGTTCGGGGGCGGCGCTGGCGGGGCAGGCGGAGTTGGCGGGGCAGGCGGAGTTGGCGGCGGCGCCGGCGATCGCGTCCGGCGCGGTATCCAGGGGAGCGTTCATCGGCGGCCTCCGGCGAGGCGGCCGCGCCTACAGGGCGTGACGGGGGGATGGCGCATGGTTGTCTCCTTCATCCATCGGGGCCCGCGCGACATCGGCGCGGGCGTTTGTTGCATCATCGGCCAGGGTGTGAAATAAATAAATAGAATCTGGATGATGACAACAATCACCAAAATAAATATTGGTGGAGACAAGCATGAACCTGCAAGACATGGACCTGAACCTGCTGGTCGTGTTCAACGAGCTGTGCAAGCACGGCCGGGTGTCGGCGGTGGCGCAGAACCTGGGCATTTCGCAGCCGGGGGTCAGCAACGCGCTGGGGCGGTTGCGCAAACTGCTGGGCGACGAGCTGTTTCTGCGCACCTCGCGCGGCATGGTGCCCACGCCCTATGCCGAGGCGCTGGCGCAGCCGATCGCCGATGCGCTGGCGGCGCTGCACGGCACGCTCAACGCGCGCGCCAGCTTCGATCCGGCGCGCAGCGAGCGCGCCTTCGTCATCGGCGTCAACGACGTCGGCGAGACCTACTTCCTGCCGCGCCTGATGCGGGCGCTGGACGACGCCGCTCCCGGCGTCACCATCCGTACCGTGCGCACCACTTCGATCGACGTGAAGGACGAGATGGAGCGCGGCCGCATCGACCTGGCGATGGGTTTCCTGCCGGGCCTGAAGCACGGCTTCTTCCAGCGCCGGCTGTTCCGCCAGCCCTATGTGTGCATCTTCCGCGAGGACCATCCGCTGGCGCGCACCGGCGTGTCGGCGCGGCAGTTCCGCGCCGCCGAGCATGTCGCCATCGTGTCCGAAGGCACCGGCCACGGGGTGGTGGACCAGGTGATCGAGCAGGCCGGCATCCGCCGGCGCCTGCGGCTGACGGTGCCGCACTTCATGGCGGTGGGGCCGGTGCTGCAGGCCACCGACATGATCGCGGTGGTGCCGCGGCGCTTCGCCGATTGCGCCTGCAAGCCGTTCGGCCTGGCCACCGCGCCCTGTCCGGTGAAGATCCCGGAGTCCGTCATCAATGTGTTCTGGCACGCCCGCAACCATCGCGAGCCGGCCAACCAGTGGCTGCGGCAGGTGGTGGTGGAGCAGTTCGCGGATTAGGGGGGCGCGTACTCACCGCCCGGCGCGCCGGGGTTCAGGTTTCGCGCAGCGTGACCGTGAACCAGCCGCGCAGGGCGTTGGACAGCCGGATTTCGTCGGCCGCGTGCAGGTCGGCCAGGGTCAGCACGCGTTCGCTGACGTTGCCGGTGTCCAGCAGTTCGGCGCGCTGCACGCCGGGCAGGCAGCCGCTGTCGACCGGCGGCGTATACCAGTCGCCATCCAGGCGCAGGTAGACGTTGCTGCGGCTGCCTTCGCACAGCTCGCCGCGTTCGTTCAGGTAGACCAGGTCGAAGATGTGCGGATGGGCCGGCAGCCATTCGATGGTCTTGGTGTACCAGGGCCGGTAGGTGGTCTTGTAGCGCAGCAGCGGTTCGGAGGAGCGCAGCGCCTCGGGCGCCAGCATGATTTCCTGCGCCGCCGGCAACGGCGGCAGCATGGCGGTCTGGATGTGGCGGCTGCCGTCGCGCGCGACCAACAGGCGCAGGCGGTGCGCGCCGGGGGTGTTCAGGCTGAGCGCGGCGATCATGATGTCGCTTTGCACCGCATTGCCGCCCCAGGTGTAGCCCAGCGCCTTGCAGGAATGCTCCAGGCGGTGCAGGTGGCGCGCCAGCAGCGGCACGCGGCGCTCGGCGTCGACCAGGATGGTCTCGATCAGTTCGGGTTGCATGCGGGCTCCTGGTAAACGGCGGGCGAAGGAGGGCGGGGCCGGGGTCTATCCTACCCCGTGGACACGGATTGCGCATTCAGGCGCGCAGGATGCGGGCTTTCCAGTGGCATTCCTGCCATTCCTCGGCCGGATCGGAGTCGTGCACGATGCCGCCGCCGACGCTGTAGACGCCATGGCCGGCCGCATCCAGCACCAGCGTGCGGATCGCCACGTTGAGCGAGAAGTCGCCGTCCGGCGCCAGCCAGCCGATGCTGCCGCAATACAGACCGCGCGGCGCGGCCTCCATTTGCCGGATGCGGCGCATGGCGGCGACCTTGGGCGCACCGGTGATGGAGCCGCACGGGAACAGCGCGCGCAGCACGTCCTCGAGCGTGGCGCGCGGCGCCTGCGCGGACACGGTCGAGGTCATGGTCCAGACGGTGGGATAGCGTTCCAGCGAGAACAGCGCCTCGACCTTGACCGAGCCGGGCTCGGCCAGCCGGCCCAGGTCGTTGCGCAGCAGGTCGACAATCATCAGGTTCTCGGCGCGGTTCTTGTCGCTGGCCAGCAGCGCCTGGCCCAGGCGCTGGTCCTCGGCCGGATCGGGGTGGCGCGGCGCGGTGCCCTTCATCGGCCGGGTGGTCAGTTGCGCGCCGCGGCGGGTCACGAACAGTTCGGGCGAGAACGACAGCACCGTGCGCGCGCCGTCCTCGATATAGGCGCCGTGCGCCACCGGATTGCGCGCGGCGATGCGGCGGTACAGCGTGGCGGCGTCGCCCTGGTATTGCACGTCGAGCGGCTGGGTGTAGTTGACCTGGTACAGCTCGCCGGCGCCGATCAGTTCGCGGATGGCCTCGATCTGGCGCACGTAGCCGGCCTCGGTCATGCGCGGCGTGGGGATGCTGAGGGCGGCCGGCGGGCTGTCGGCGTCGGGCGCGTCCCATGGCGTTTCGTCGATCTGGCGCTCGAACACCAACGCCGTCAGGCGCGCCCGGCCGTCATCATGCGGCGGCGTCCAGGGACCGGCGGGCGCGGGCCGGGTGGCTTCGGGCAACAGCCATTCGCCGAGCTCGTAGTCCAGCAGCAGCGCGACCCAGTGGCCGCACTGGCGCGCCGCGTCGATGGCGGCCAGCGCGGGGCCGACCTCGGCCGCCGCGCGCGCCTCGATGCGGGCCAGAAAGCCGTCCAGCCGCAGCGCGCGGCCGGCCAGCCGGTCTTCAAAACGACAATGCATGACTCTCTTTACTGTTGCGCCAGGAACTCCGTCAGCACCCGGCCCGTGTGGGAGTGGTCGCGCAAGGTCATGACGTGTTCCGGCGACCCCTGCGCCACCAGCTTGCCGCCGCCGGTGCCGCCCTCGGGGCCCAGGTCCAGCAGCCAGTCGGCCTCGGCGATGACGTCGAGATTATGCTCGATCACCACCACCGTGTTGCCGGCTTCCACCAGGCGGTGCAGCACGTGGATCAGCTTTTCCACGTCGGCCATCGACAGGCCCACGGTCGGCTCGTCCAGCACGTACAGCGTGTGCGGGATGCGCGAGGCGCGGCCGGTCTTGATCAGGCCGTCGGTCAGGCGGGCCTTGGACAGCTCGGTCACCAGCTTGATGCGCTGCGCCTCGCCGCCGGATAGCGTCGGCGAAGGCTGGCCCAGCGTCAGGTAGCCCAGGCCGACGTCCTGCATCAGCTGCAGCGGCCGATGGATCTTGGGGTGCGCGGCGAAGTATTCGATCGCGTCATCGACTTCCATGGCCAGCAGTTCGCCGGCGTTCTTGCCGCGCATCTGCACGCTCAGCGTGTCGCTGTTGAAGCGCGCGCCGTTGCAGGCGTCGCACGGCACCTTCACGTCGGGCAGGAAGTTCATTTCGATGGTGCGCATGCCCTGGCCTTCGCAGATCGGGCAGCGGCCGTCGCCGGTATTGAACGAGAAGCGCGCCGAGGTCCAGCCGCGCATGCGCGCTTCGCGCGTGTCGGCGAACTGCTTGCGCACGTCGTCCCAGAAACCAACGTAGGTGGCCGGGCACGAGCGCGGCGTCTTGCCGATCGGGGTCTGGTCCACTTCCAACACGCGGTCGATCGCTTCCCAGCCCTTGATGCTTTCGCAGCCGGCCCAGCCGGGCGCCTTGCCCTGCGAGACGGCCTGCATCAGGTTGTCCAGCAGCACTTCGCGCGCCAGGGTCGATTTGCCGGAGCCGGACACGCCGGTCACCACGCTCAGGCGGCCGACCGGGATCTTGGCGTCGACGCTGCGCAGGTTGTGCAGGCGCGCGCCCTTGATCTCGATCATGGGGGTGTCGGCCTCGACCGGGCGGCGGCCCTGCAGCGGGTGCTGCAAGGGCTTGGCCAGGTAGCGGCCGGTGACGGATTCGGGCGCGTCGATCAGGTCCTGCGCGCTGCCCTGCGCCACCACGCGGCCGCCGCGGATGCCGGCGCCGGGGCCGATGTCGATGATGTGCGAGGCGCGGCGGATGGTGTCGTCGTCATGCTCGACCACCACCAGCGTGTTGCCGTTGCCTTCCAGGCGCGCCAGCGCGTCCAGCAGGATGCGGTTGTCGCGCGGGTGCAGGCCGATAGTTGGCTCGTCCAGCACGTAGCAGACGCCCTGCAGGTTCGAACCCAACTGCGCCGCCAGCCGGATGCGCTGCGCCTCGCCGCCCGACAGGGTGGGGGCGGCGCGATCCAGCGCCAGGTAGTTCAGGCCGACTTCCTGCATGAAGTTCAGGCGCCCGCGGATCTCGGTGAGGATGTCGCGGGCGATCTCGCCTTCGCGGCCGCGCGCCACCAACCCGGTGAAGAAGGTGTGCGCGTCCGACACCGGCAGCGAGGCCAGCTCGGCGATCGACTTGTCGCGCCAGCGCACGGCGCGCGCGACCCGGTTCAGGCGCTGGCCGTCGCACTGCGTGCAGACCTTGGCCTCGCCTTCGTACCAGGCGTTCCAGGCGGTTTCCTCGCCGGTCTGCTCTTCGTCGAAGCCCTGCAGTTGCAGGCCGGTGCCGAAGCAGCCGGTGCACCAGCCATGCTTGGAGTTGTACGAGAACAGGCGCGGGTCGGGCTCGGGGAAGCTGGTGCCGCACGAGGGGCAGGCGCGCTTGACCGAGAAATGCTGCTGCTGCAGTTCGCTGTTCAGCGCCTCGTGCAGCTTGTCCACCGGCCACACCACCGACATCACGCCCTGGCCGTTTTCCAGCGCGCTCTTGACCGCGGCGCGCAGGTCAGCCTCGTTGGCCGGGTCGACCACCACGTCGGCCACCGGCAGTTCGATGGTGTGTTCCTTGTAGCGGTCCAGGCGCGGCCACGGCGCCACCGGGATGAATTCGCCGTCGACCCGCAGGTGCGTGTGGCCCTTGGAGCCGGCCCACTTGGCCAGGTCGGTGTAGTAGCCCTTGCGCGCGGTGACCAGCGGCGCCAGCAGGCCGATGTGCTCGCCCTTGCGCTCGCGCAGCAGGCGCGCCACGATCTGGTCGGTGTTCTGCGGCTCCACCGCGACGTTGCAGTCCGGGCAGTATTGCGTGCCCAGCTTCACGTACAGCAGGCGCAGGAAGTGGTGGATCTCGGTCATCGTGGCCACGGTCGACTTGCGGCCGCCGCGGCTGGTGCGCTGTTCGATGGCCACGGTCGGCGGGATGCCGAAGATGGCGTCCACATCCGGCTTGCCGGCCGGCTGCACGATGGCGCGGGCGTAGGCGTTGAGCGATTCGAGATAGCGGCGCTGGCCTTCGTTGAACAGGATGTCGAAGGCCAGGGTCGACTTGCCCGAGCCGGACACGCCGGTGATCACGGTGAACTTGTCGCGCGGGATCTCGACGCTGACGTTCTTCAGATTGTGCTCGCGCGCATTGCGGATCTCGATCGCCATGTTGTCCTGGCGGCGCTTGCGCATGACCGATTGCAGCGGCGTGCCTTCGCCGGCGCCATAGGCGGCGGTCGGCTCGGCGATGCGGGCCGTCAGGCCGGCCTGTTCGGCTTCCTGCGCGTCGATGTCGCTGCTGACCACCACGTCGGCCGGCAGGATGCTGACCTCGTAGTCGCGCAGCGCCGCGCCGGTGTGCGAGGCGGGGTTGGCCATCAGGTCCTGCGGCGTGCCGACGCCGATCACCAGGCCGCCGGCGTCGCCGCCTTCGGGGCCCAGGTCGATCAGCCAGTCGGCCGCGCGGATCACGTCCAGGTTGTGCTCGATGACCAGCAGCGTGTGGCCCGCGGCCAGCAGCTTGCGGAAGGCGCGCATCAGGCGCGCGACGTCATCGAAGTGCAGGCCGGTGGTGGGTTCGTCGAACAGGAACAGGCTGCCCTTCTTGGCGACCTTGGCGGTGGAGATGCCGCTGCGCGCCGCCTCGGCCAAGTGGCCGGCCAGCTTCAGGCGCTGCGCCTCGCCGCCCGACAGGGTCGGCACCGGCTGGCCCAGCCGCACGTATTCCAGGCCGACGTCGGCCAGCGGCGCCAGGCCGGTCTGCACGTCGCGCAGGCCCTTGAAGAACTCCAGCGCCTCGCTCACGGTCATTTCCAGCACCTCGTCGATCGAGGCGCTCTTGCCCAGGTGCTCGACGCGCACTTCCAGCACTTCGGGGCGGAAGCGCTTGCCGTCGCAATCGGGGCAGCGCAGGTAGACGTCGGACAGGAACTGCATCTCGACGTGTTCGAAGCCGGTGCCGCCGCAGGTGGGGCAGCGGCCGTCGCCGCCGTTGAAGCTGAAGGTGCCGGCGGTGTAGGCGCGTTCACGCGCCAGCGGCGCCTGCGCGAACAGCTTGCGGATCGCGTCGAACGCGCCCACGTAACTGGCCGGGTTGGAACGCGCGGTCTTGCCGATCGGGGTCTGGTCGACCATGACGACGTCGGCGATCTGCTCGGCGCCCAGCAGGCGCTCGAAGGCGCCCGGCGCTTCCGACGGCTTGCCCTTCTGCTTGAGCAGGGCGGGGAACAGCACATCCTGCACCAGCGTCGACTTGCCCGAGCCGGACACGCCGGTCACGCACACCAGCCGGCCCAGCGGCAGCTCGACCGAGACATACTTCAGGTTGTGGGCGCTGACGCCTTCGAGCAGCAGGCGCGGCGTGTTGGCCGCCACCGGCATGGGGCGCGGCGCTTCGACGCGCTGGCGTCCGCCGAGATAGTCGCCGGTCAGCGTGCGGGCCGCGCGCAACTGCGCCGGCGTGCCGTCGAACACGATCTGGCCGCCGCGTTCGCCGGGGCCGGGGCCGATGTCGATGATGCGGTCGGCGGCCACCATGACCTGCGGGTCGTGCTCCACCACCACCAGCGTATTGCCGGCGTTGCGCAGCCGGTGCATGACCTCGACCACGCGGTGCATGTCGCGCGGGTGCAGGCCGATGGACGGCTCGTCCAGCACGAACAGCGTGTTCACCAGCGAGGTGCCGAGCGCGGTGGTCAGGTTGATGCGCTGCACCTCGCCGCCGGACAGCGTGCGGCTCTGGCGGTCCAGCGTCAGGTAGCCCAGGCCGACGTCGCACAGGAATTTCAGGCGCGCGCGCACCTCGGTCATGAGCAGGTCGGTGGCGGCGTCCAGCGCGCCTTCGAACGACAGCTTGTCGAAGAACGCGCGCACCCGTTCGATGGGCAGCAGCATCACGTCATGGATCGACAGGCCGTCCAGGTTGTCGAGCTGCTCGCGGCTCCAGTTGGCGCCGACCGGCATGAAGCGCTTGTAGCGGCCGTCTTCCGGCGGCAGCACGCTGTCGGCCTCGGCCTTGGTGCCCAGGCGCCACAGCAGCGCGTCAGGCTTGAGGCGCGCGCCGTTGCAGGTAGGGCAGGGGGTGTAGCTGCGGTACTTGGACAGCAGCACGCGCACGTGCATCTTGTACGACTTGGTCTCGAGCCAGTCGAAGAAACGCTGCACGCCGTACCACTGGTGCTTCCAGGCGTCGTTGCCGCCCTTCCAGTCGGGCGTGCCGTACAGCACCCAGCGCTTGTGCTCCTCGCTCATGCTCTTCCACGGCACGCCCAGCGGGATGCCGGCGCGCGGCGCGTACTTCTGCAGATCGTCCTGGCATTCCTTGTACGAGGGCGTGGTCCAGGGCTTGATGGCGCCTTCCAGCAGGGTCTTGTTCTCGTCCGGGATGACCAGGCCGAAGTCGATGCCGATCACGCGGCCGAAGCCGCGGCAGGCCTCGCAGGCGCCCAGCGGCGAGTTGAACGAAAAGCTGCTGGGCAGCGGGTCGGTGTATTCGATGTTGCAGTCGGCGCAGTGCAGGCGGTCGCTGTACTTCCAGATGTGCGCGTCGGCGCCCTCGGCGTCCATGACGTACACGGCCAGATGGCCGGCGCCCATGCGCAATGCCGTATCCAGCGCTTCCATCACGCGTTCGCGTTCGGTGCCGGCGAAGCGGAAGCGATCCTGGATCACGTGCAGGATGCGGCGCTCCTCGGTGGCGGCCTTGGCCTTGCCCTTTTCCTTCTTGGCGCCCTTGGCCGGCGCGGTGGCGTTCGGCACGGCGGTTTCCTCGGCGTGCACGCGGGTGTAGCCCTGCTGCTCGAGGAAGCCGCGCACTTCGTCTTCGGTGAAGTTGGCCGGCACGGCGATGGGGAAGGTCACCACCAGGCGCGGATCGCCGGCCGCGGCCGAGCGTTCGGCCAGCGAGCGGTGGATCGATTCGGGGGTGTCACGCTGCACCACCTTGCCACAGCCACGGCAGTGCAGGCGCGCGCCGCGCGCGAACAGCAGCTTGATGTGGTCATTGAGCTCGGTCATCGTGCCGACCGTGCTGCGCGAACTGCGCACCGGATTGGTCTGGTCGATGGCGATGGCCGGCAGGATGCCTTCGATGCGATCCACCTGCGGCTTGTCCATGCGGTCCAGGAACTGGCGCGCATAGGGCGAGAAGGTTTCCACGTAGCGGCGCTGGCCCTCGGCGTAGAGGGTGTCGAAGGCCAGCGAACTCTTGCCGGACCCCGACACGCCGGTCACGACCACCAGTTCGCCGGTGGCGATGGTCAGGTCCAGGTTCTTGAGATTGTTCTGGCGGGCGCCAACGATGCGGATTTGGGAGCTCATGGACGGTATCGTAGCCTGAGGGAGGGGGCGGCCCCGGACGACGGCCAATGGCTGGTTCCGGGCGCGGCGATATGGAATAATTGCCTATATCGTGAGGCATGTGTCCACAATGTGGTCAAACATGCGCGACGAAGCTGTACAAATAAACAGTATCGCAGATTCGTCTGAAATTAGCGCGGTTTGCCGAGTGCTTTCCGCGGGCGCGTTGTTAACGCAGGGCATCTACCCGAGGTGGGGGCGGTTGTGTCGGAATCCAAGGTGGCGGGCGCGGCCGCGTTCGCCAAGTTCATGACGGTGTTGCAGGCGGTGGCCGACGCGCCGCGGCCGCCCACGGCGGCGGCGCTGGCGCGCAGCAGCGGCTATCCGCGGCCGACCGTCTACCGCATTGTGGCGGCGCTGGCCGAGCAGGGCATGGTGGCCGAAGCCGACGGTGCCTATCGCCTCGGGCCGCGCCTCCTGGCCCTGGCCAGCCGCGCCTGGTCGCAGTTCGACCTGCGCGCCGCGCTGGCGGCCGACCTGCAGGCGCTGCGCGACGCCACCGGCGAGACCGTGCACCTGGCGGTGCCGGCCGGCGCCGAAATGATCTATATCGACAAGCTTGAAAGTCCGGGCCCGGTGCGCATGGCCTCGCGCGTGGGCGCGGCGGTGGCGCTGCATTCGAGCGCGGTCGGCAAGGCCTACCTGGCCGCGCTGGACGAGCCGGCGCGCGAACACCTGCTGCGCGACCTGCCGCTGGAATCGCGCATGCCCGGCACCGTGGCGAGCCTGCCCGCGCTGCGCGCGGCGCTGGCCGAGACGGCGGCGCGCGGCTACGCGCTGGACAACGAGGAAAACGAGCCCGGCATCGTCTGCTACGGCGTGGCGCTGCGCGATGCCGGCGGCCAGCCGGTCGCATGCGTCAGCGTCAGCACGCTGATGTTCCGGCGCAGCGACGATCCGCAATCGGCCTATATCGAACCCCTGCTGCGGCTGCGCGATGCGGCCGCCGCCAAACTCGCCGTGCTGCCATCCGGCGGCGCCTGAACGATCCATCCCGAAAGGAATGCCATGACCGCTGCTCCCCGTGCCTCGAAACTCGACGCCTTGCTCGCCGCCCGGGTCGTGCCCGTGCTGCGCTACCAGGATGCCGCCACGGCGGCCTACGCCGCCGAGGTGGCCGTGGCCGCCGGCTGCACCACGCTGGAACTGACCTGGACCATTCCGGGCGTGACCGACCTGGTGCGCGCGCTGCGCGACAAGCACGGCCCCGCGCTGCTGCTGGGCGTGGGCACGGTGCTGGATGAAACCCAGGCGCGCGAGGCCCTGGTGGCCGGCGCCGACTTCCTGGTGTCGCCCGCACTGGCCACCGAAATCGTCGACCTGGCGCATGCCGCCGACGCCCTCTGCCTGCTGGGCGCCTTCACGCCCACCGAGGTGCTGGCCGCGCGCCGCGCTGGCGTCGATGTCGTCAAGGTGTTCCCGGCCGACACCGGCGGCCCCAAGCACCTGGCGGCGCTGAAATCGGTGTATCCGGACACGGTGTTCTGCCCCACCGGCGGCGTCACCGCCGAGAACATGACCGCGTATTTCGCCGCCGGCGCGGGCCTGGTCGGCATCGGCAGCAACCTCTATGACAAGGCCGCCTTCGCCGCGCGCGACACGGCCGCCCTGGTGGCGCAGATCACCCGCACCCGCGAGGCCGCCCATGGCTGATTTCGATATCGTCGCGCTAGGCGAACCGCTGGTCGAACTGAACCAGACCAGCCAGGACCAGCGCCAATACCTGCAAGGCTTTGGCGGCGACACCTCCAACGCCGTCATCGCCGCCGCCCGCCAGGGCGCGCGCTGCGCCTACCTGACGCGCGTCGGCGATGACGCCTTCGGCGCGCAGTTCCTGGCCTTGTGGCGCGACGAGGGCGTGGACACCTCGGGCGTCGAGGTCGACGCCACTGCGCACACCGGCCTGTACTTCGTGCAGCACGGCCCCGACGGCCACGCCTTCAGTTACCTGCGCCGCGGCTCGGCCGCCAGCCTGATGACGCCCGCCAGCCTCGACGGCGGCCTGATCGAACGCGCCCGCTTCCTGCACGTCTCCGGCATCAGCCTGGCGATCAGCACCAGCGCCTGCGACACGGTCTTCGCCGCCATCGCCCGCGCCCGCGCGGCCGGCGTGCAGGTCAGCCTGGACTCGAACCTGCGGCTGCGCCTGTGGCCGCTGGACCGCGCCCGCGCCGTGCTGCGCGAAGCGCTGTGCCACGCCGACCTGTTCCTGCCGAGCATGGACGACATGCAGCACCTGACCGGCAACGACGACCCCGAACGCACGCTCGACTGGATCCGCGACGCCGGCGCCACCGGCGTGGTGGTGCTGAAGCTGGGCAAGGACGGCTCCATCATCGACGACGGCAAGACCCGCACGCCGGTCGCGGCCCTGCGCGTGGACGCGGTCGACGCCACCGGCGCCGGCGACTGCTTCGCCGGCAGCCTGCTGGCGCGCCGCTGCCAGGGCGACGATTGGGCCGACGCGGTGCGCTATGCCAACGTGGCGGCGGCGCTGTCGACGCTGGGCTATGGCGCGGTCGACCCGTTGCCCCGCGCCGAGCAGGTGCTGGCGAAGCTGCGGGGTTGAGGCCTGGGGCTGAAGGGGGTGCCAACGATTGGGGCCGGCACCCACCGCCGGCGCCATGGGCGACCCGTCGACAATGACCTGCCGGCACCGCGCGGGCCGCCCTCCCGCCAGTTTCTCCGGGCCGTTTGTCTAGCGCTGGCGTGCCCGGCCGCCCAAACAAAAATCCCCGCCGGTTCGCACCAGCGGGGATTTTTTCGATCGGGCCGCATGCCAGGAACCTGGCGCGGCGGGCGGGTCATTTAGACGCGCTTGATCTTTTCCAGCATCTTGAACACACCCTTGGGCGACTTGACGAACAAGCGCTTGAAGGCCTTGCCCAGGCAACGGCGTTCCAGGGTGTTGCGACGCACGCGTTTGCGTTCAGCCATGTTGATTCTCCTGTTGAATTTGCGGAAATCGAATTAGCGGGGCGAAGCCGCCTTCAAGCTTGGCTTGCGGGTGTCTTCGACCCGGCCGCACAACCGGAAACTGGGCTGGCGGGGAAATTGGGTAACTCGGCATTCTAGCCTGAAAGTGGCGAGGGCGCCAATTTGGGCGGCTTGCCTGGAGGGCCGGGAACGTTAAAAAATAGGGACGCATTTGGCTTGGTAAGCCCCCTTTCGGTCCGCTCCGTATGCAGGACATGCATCGACAGGCCAGCTGATTGGCCCCTTCGCACACGCGAGAGCGCCATCATCCCGACGCAAGACACCGCGTAAGCCTCAAAAGGCCGCCCGCGCGGCCGGTTTGAGGCGAACCCCGCAAGATCCTCCGCTCCACTCCTGATAGTCGCCAGCACGCCAAGCAAGCCGACCGCCCCAACGCCAGACGCTAAGTCTCATCGTGAGCGCGTGGCGGGATCGGCGGGGGATGGCGGGGCGTGTAGATGCGCCCGACGGAATCTGAAGGGAAGGCCGAAGGCCTGGACGAAGATGAGGAAGGGGGGGGCCGCCTAGGCAAGTCCGGAGCGAAGGCTCCGGACCGCAATCGTAGCCCCGCCATCCCCCGCCGATCCCGCCACGCGCGGCGCAAGAACCCCGCATCGTCCAGAAAAAAACGACTACTCAGCCGGCCCCAACTTAGGCCGAATGAAATCCATGAACGCCCGCGTCTTGGCCGGTTGAATACTCGACGGATACACCACGTAGATCGAAATGGGATCCACCGACCACCCCGGCAACACCCGCCGCAACGAATTGCGCTTGATGATCGGATCCAGCGCCTGGCAATGCGGCATCCGCGTGATCGCCAGATCCAGCCCCGCCAGCGTCCCCGCGATGCTCATGTTGTTTGCCGCCAGATGCCCCTTCACCGGCACCTGCTCGCTCACCCGCCCATTGTGCAGCGTCCAGTGCGAATGGGCGTCGTCGATCGTCGTGCGCAGGCATTGATGCTGCGTCAGGTCCGACGGCGTCTTCGGTTCCCCGAAACGTTCCAGATAGCGGTCCGACGCATAAAGATAGTTGTTCAGCGCCACCAGTTCCTGCACCACCGCGCCGTCGCTGCGGGGCGCCGGCGCAGCGCCATTGCCATTGCCGTGGTCGGCGTTCGTCACCGGATAGTCGCTGTTGCGGCCGAAACGCAGCACGATGTCGAACGGCGTGCCCTGGGCGTCGGACGCCGTCATCATGCTCAGGTCGAACTCGCACTCCACCTCGGGATAGCGGTCCGTGAAATCGTTGATCGTTTCCGGCAGCAGCCAGATCGCCAGACTGTAGGGCATAGACACCCGCAGATTGCCCGAGGGGCCGCCCGATAGCGCCTGCAACTGTTCGTGCGCCAGGCGGGCCTCGTCGATCAGGCCCTGGCAGCGGCTCATGTAGGCCGCGCCGGCTTCCGTCAGGTCCAGGCGGCGGGTGTTGCGGTTGATGAGGCGCAGGCCGATCGCGCGTTCCAGCTCGTTGATACGGCGCGACAGCGTCGAGGTGGGCATGTTCAGCGCCCGGGCGGCCAGGCTGAAGCTCTTGCGCTTGGCCACTTCTACAAACAGGGCGATGTCGTTGAGCTGGACGGTCGGGGCTTCCATAGGCGTTCCGGTGTGGGCCGCCCGAGTTTACGCCACTCCGGCGCGAGTCCCAACGTCGGCGCCGCGGACCAGAATCAGTCCGAGAATCCGCGCCTTGTCAGATTTGATTGCAAATTTGCATGCCATGCCATCAGTTGCCGCGGGCATATCCCCTAAACTTCAGGCGAACACACCATACCAAGACCGCAGCGGTTATCCGGAATCGCCAAGGGGCCCAGTTCGCATGATCGATACGCCGACGTTTTTCACCGTCCTGACGCCCACCTACAACCGGGCGGGGACGTTGCACAGGGTGTACGAATCCCTATCCCGCCAGACATTCCGGGATTTCGAGTGGGTGATCGTGGACGATGGCTCCACCGACAATACCCACGAAGCCGTGCTCGACTGGCAGCAGCGGGCCCGTTTCCCCATTCGCTACATCTGGCAGAACAACCAGCATAAGAAAACCGCCTTCAACCGGGGCGTGCGCGAGGCGCATGGCCAGTTGATCGTGGCGCTCGACAGCGACGACGAGATGCCGCCCGAGGCGCTGGCGACGTTCAAGGCGGCGTGGGAGGCCATCCCGCCGGCGCGGCGCGATTCATACGTGGCGGTGACCGGCCTGTGCGCCCGGCCCGACGGCAGCATCGTGGGCGACCGCTATCCGCAGGACGTGTTCGACAGCACGGCGGTGGACGTGTATTTCCGCTACCGCATCAAGGGCGAGAAATTCGGTTGCATGCGCACCGACGTCCTCAAGAAGTATCCGTTTCCGGAAAACGTGGCGGGGTTCGTGCCCGAGAGCCTGGTGTGGTGGGCGATCGCGCGGGCCGGTTACCTCAGCCGCTTCATCAATCAAGTGGTGCGCACCTACCACGACACGCCGGGCGGCCTGAGCCAGAGCACGACGTCGGTGGCCAACAACGCCCAGGGCCTGTACCTGCTGGCCTGGGACATGCTACAGCACCACCTGGAATTCTTCCGCTTTCGGCCGCGCGAATTCATCATGGCCGCGGCCCGTTATACGCGCTTCCGGCTGCATCTGAAGCACTCCGGCGTACCCACGGCGCTGCAGGCCTATCGCCTGACAAACCCATGGGCGCGCCTGATGGTGGGCGTGATGTGGCCGTTGGGCTATGCGCTGTACCGCCGCGACCGGCGGCGCGGCGTGGCATGAGGGGTGGCCGGGCGTTCACCCGGGCCGCCATGCGAGGCTATGCCGGGGCTGACGCGGCGTGGCCGAGGCCCAGGTAGACCTCGACCACGCGCGGGTCTTCGGCGACCTGGGCGGCGGGGCCTTCCAACGTGAAGCTGCCGGTTTCCAGCACGTAGGCGTAATCGGCCACCTGCAGCGCGGCGCGCGCGTTCTGTTCGATCAGCAGGATCGACACGCCCATACCGCGCAACTGCTCGACGATGCGGAACACCTCGCGCACGATGCGCGGCGCCAGGCCCAGGCTGGGTTCGTCCAGCATCAACAGGCGCGGCTTGGCCATCAGCGCGCGGCCCACCGCCAGCATCTGGCGTTCGCCGCCGGACAGCGTGCCCGACAACTGCGCGCGGCGTTCGCGCAGGCGCGGGAACAGGTCGTAGACCTCGGCCAGCGTCTGGTCCTGGTCGCGCAGGCCGCGGCGGAAGCGGTCGAAGCCGCCCAGCATCAGGTTGTCTTCCACCGACATCTCGGCGAACAGCTCGCGTTTCTCCGGCACCAGGTTCATGCCGGCCGCCACCATTTCCTCGATCTCGGCGTGTTCCTGGCGCTTGCCGCCGAACACGATTTCGCCGCGCGAGGGCAGCACGCCCATGATGGCCGACAGCAGGGTGGTCTTGCCGGCGCCGTTGGGGCCGATGACGGTGACGATCTTGCCTTCGTCCACCGACAGGCTGACGCCCGAGACGGCCTCGACCTTGTCGTAGGCCACGCGCAGGTCGCGCACTTCCAGCAGTTTCGCGCTCATCATTCCACTCCGCCCAGATAGGCTTCCAGCACCGCGGGGTTGTGCTGGATCTCCGCCGGCAGGCCCTCGGCGATCTTCTCGCCGAAGTCCATCACCACCACGCGGTCGACCAGGCCCATCACGAAATCCATGTCGTGCTCGACCAGCAGGATCGCCATGCCCTCGGCCCTCAGCTTTTTCAGCAACTCGGCCAGTTCGCATTTTTCCTGGTAGCGCAGGCCGGCGGCCGGTTCGTCCAGCAGCAGGATGCAGGGATCCGACGCCAGCGCCCGCGCGATCTCCAGGATGCGCTGCTGGCCCAGCGCCAGCGAGCCGGCCTCGTCGTGCAGGTGTTTGCCCAGGCCGACGCGCTCGACCTGGCGCGCGGCCTCGGCCAGCAGGCGGGCCTCCTCGGCGCGGTCCAGGCGCCAGGCCGCCGGCAGCACGCCGCGATGGCCGCGCAGGTGGGCGCCGATGGCGACGTTCTCCAGCACGCTCATGCGGCCCAGCAGGCGCACGTGCTGGAAGGTGCGCGACAGGCCCAGGCGGGCGATGCGGCGCGCGCCGGCGCCGGCCACTGGCTGGCCCAGCAGCGTGACCTGGCCGGAGGTGGGCGTGTCCACGCCCGAGATCTGGTTGAACATGGTGCTCTTGCCGGCGCCGTTGGGGCCGATCAGCGCCAGGATCTCGCCCGCGCGGATCTCCAGGTTCATGGCGTTGTTGGCGACGAGGCCGCCGAACTTGCGGGTCACGTCGACCGCTTTCAGCACCACTTCGCCGCGCGGCGGCATGGGCTTGCGCGGCAGCGGCTCGGCCGTGCTGTCGATCTGGCGCTGGCGCTTGCGCACCGGCACGCAGCGCGCCAGCACCGGCCACAGGCCGCCGCGGAAGCGGTGCAGCAGCAGCACCATGCCGAAGCCGAACACGATCACCTCGAAGTTGCCGGTCTGGCCCAGCAGCTTGGGCAGCCAGTCCTGCAGCCATTGCTTGAGCACCGTGAACACGCCCGCCCCGACCAGCGCGCCCCACACCTGGCCGGCGCCGCCGATGACGGTCATGAACAGGTACTCGATGCCCATCTGCAGGCCGAACGGATTCGGATTGACGAAACGCTGCATGTGCGCGTACAGCCAGCCCGAGGCGCAGGCCTGCAACGCCGCGATGATGAAGATCACCATGCGCGAGCGGGCCGTGTCCACGCCCATCGATTCGGCCATGACGCGGCCGCCCTTGAGGGCGCGGATGGCGCGACCCTCGCGCGAATCGAGCAGGTTGCTGGTCGACCACATGGCCACCAGCAGGAAGGCCCAGATCAGGTAGTAGATCTCATCGCCCTGCGTCAGCGCCCAGCCGAACAGGTGGATGGCCGGCACGTCGGGGATGCCGGTGTGGCCGCCCAGGCCCTCGACCGAGCCGAAGGCGAAGTACAGCGACAGGCCCCAGGCGATGGTGCCCAGCGGCAGGAAGTGGCCGGACAGCTTGAGCGTGATGGCGCCCAGCAGGTAGGCCACCACCAGGGTCAGCAGCAGGCCTGCCAGCAGCGTCAGCCAGGGCGAGGCGCCCAACCACGCCAGCCAGGCGGGCAGGGCGTCGGCGCGGGTGGTGAGCAGCGCGGTGGTGTAGGCGCCGACGCCGACGAAGGCCGCCTGGCCGAAGCTGGTCAGGCCGCCCACGCCGGTCAGCAGCACCAGCCCCAGCGCCACCATGGCGTACAGGCCGATGTAGTTCAGCAGCGTGACGTAGAACGGCGGCAACGCCAGCGGCGCGGCCGCCAGCAGCGCCAGGAACACGAGGACGAGGTGGCGCGGGGTCATTCTTCTTCTTCCTCGACGTGGTGGCTTTTCAGGGAACGCCAGAGCAGCACGGGAATGATCAGCGTGAAGACGATGATCTCCTTGTAGGCGCTGGCCCAGAACGAGGAGAAAGCCTCGATCAAGCCGACCAGCACGGCGCCGGCGGCGGCCAGCGGGTAGCTCACCAGGCCGCCGATGATGGCGCCGACGAAGCCCTTCAGGCTGACCATGAAGCCGGAATCGAAATACATGGTGGTGATGGGCGCGATCAGGATGCCCGAGACGGTGCCGATCAGCGCCGCCAGGAAAAACGTGGCCTTGCCGGCGAACACCGGCGAAATGCCCATCAGGCGCGCGCCGAGCCGGTTGAAGGCGGCCGCGCGCAATGCTTTGCCGTACATCGAGCGCTCGAAGAACTGGTACAGCACCACGATCAGCAGCGCCGACACCGCCACCACCCACAGCGCCTGGCTGTTGACGTTGACCGGACCCAGCGCCAGGCTGGCGTCGCTGAACGGCGCGGTGCGCGCGCCTTCGGCGCCGAAGGCCAGCAGGCCCAGGCCCACCAGCGCCAGGTGTACGGCGATCGACACGATCAGCAGCACCAGCGTCGAGGCCGAGGCGATCGGCTGGTAGAACAGGCGATAAAGCTGCGGACCCATCGGCACCACCAGCAGCAGCGTCAGCAGCGCCTGCACGGCCATCGGCAACTGCGCCAGCGGCAGGCGGTAGAACAGCGCGGCCAGCAGCAGCGGATACACCACCTTGGCGATGATGCGCCACAGCGGCGCGCGGCGTCCCGGCCGCCTGGCGCGCGCCATCAGGTCGGCCACGGCTTCGGCCAGCGCGAACGCCAGCAGCAGCCACACCAGCAGCACCGGCTTGCCGGCCTGCAGCGCGGCCATGGTGAGCGCGCCGAAGGCGACGAACTCGCCCTGGGGGATGAACAGCACGCGGGTAACGGTAAAGACCAGCAGGATGGACAAGGCCAGCAGCGCGTAGATGGCGCCATTGGTGATGCCATCCTGCCCGAGTATCAGGGCGATCTGAGCATTCATCGGTACTTCCGGATAAAACGGAAAAACATTGCAGCGGTTTTATCTCCGCTTGAACCCTGCCCATCGGGATGCCGCGGAGCCGGCTCTGCCGGTCCGCAGGCATGCCCCCTGGGGGGGAGGCGCGCAGCGCTTCGGGGGGGGGCTATTTCGGTTTACTTCACCAGCGTCCAGTTGCCGTCCTTGACGGTGATGAGTTCGCGGCCGCGGTCGTCGAAGCCGCTGTGGTCGGCGGCGCTCATGTTGTAGACGCCCTGGGTGCCGACCAGCTCGCGGGTCTGCTCCAGCGCGTCGCGCAGCGCGCTGCGGAATTCCTTGGTGCCCGGCTTGCCGGCCTTCTCGGCCAGCGGAATGGCCTTCTCCAGCAGCAGGCCGGCGTCGTAGACGTTGGCGCCGAAGGTGGCGGGCTTGGAGCCGTTGAGCTTTTCGTAGGCGGCGATGTAGTCGCTGGCGACCTTCTTGGACGGGTTGCTGTCGGGCATTTCCGGCAGCACCAGCATCAGGCTGGCGGCCAGCACGGTGCCTTCGACCTTCTTGCCGCCGAGCTTGAGGAAGTCGGGCAGCGCGGCGCCGTGGGTCTGGTAGAACTTGCCCTTGTAGCCCTGGTCGAACAGCGTCGCCTGCGGCAGCACGCTGGCGGCGCCGGGAGCGGCCACCAGCACGGCGTCCGGCTTGGCCGCCAGGATTTTCAGCGCCTGGCCGGTGACCGAGCTGTCAAAGCGCAGGTAGCGTTCGTTGGCGGTGATCTTGATGCCCTTCTCGGCCGCCAGGCCGGAGAACACCTTGTACCAGTTCTCGCCATACGGATCGTTCAGGCCGATGAAGCCGACCGTCTTGATGCCGGTCTTGGCCATGTGGTCGACCAGCGCGCGGGCGATGATGTCATCGTTCTGGGTGGTCTTGAAGACCCACTTCTTCTGCTCGTTCATCGGCAGCACCACGGCGGCGGTGCCGACCGGCGCCAGCATCGGCACGCCGGCCTCGGCGGCGAACTGGATCACGCCCATGGCGTTGGGCGAGCCCGACGGCCCGATCAGGGCGTCGACGTTCTGTTCGGTGATGAGCTTCTTGAAGGCCGTGACCGAGTTGGTGGAATCGCTGGCGTCGTCCAGCGAGATGTATTCCACGGTCAGGTCGCCGATCTTCTTGGGCAGCAGCGGCACGGTGTTCTTTTGCGGGATGCCGACCAGCGCGGTGGGGCCGGTGGACGAGGTGACCACGCCGACCTTGACCTGGGCCAGGACGGGCAGGGAGACCAGCGTGGCCAGCACGGCGGCGGCCAGGGGGAGTTTCTTCGACAGCATGGCAAAACCTCCGGATAGGGGGCAGAGTGGGTGCGGCTGGAAAACGGAGAAAACGGATACCGCGGAAATTGCTTTTGGTTTCAACTTTCTGGCACTGCACTGTAGACGCGGTCTGCGTGCTTACCTATCCGTCAAAACCCGAAGCGGATGCGTGGGACGCCGGTCAGATGGTGATGGAGCTGACGCTGGCGCCGCCGCAGACGAACAGCGTCTGGCCGGTGACGAAGCTGTTGGCCGGGTCGGCGAAGAACATCACCGCCCGCGCCACGTCGTCCGAGCGTCCCAGGCGCTTGACCGGGATGCCGTTGGCAAGCTGCTTTTCGCGTTCGCTGCCGGGTTCGATCACTTCGTAGAACATGTCGGTCTGGATCGGGCCGGGCGCCACCACGTTGACGGTGATGCCATGGGGCGCCAGTTCCAGCGACCAGGTGCGCGCCATGCCGACCATGCCGGCCTTGGTGGCGGAATAAGCGGTGCGGGTGGGCAGGCCCAGCGCGCCGCGCGAGGACATCATGACGATGCGGCCGAAATGGCGTTCCTGCATGCCGGGCAAGGCCGCCTGCACCAGGCTGATGGCCGCGCCCAGGTGGATCTGGGTCAGGCCGTGCAGTTCCTCCTGGGTCACCTGCGGCAGCAGGTTGGGCCAGATGACGCCGGCGTTGTGGATGACATGGCTGACCGGAAAGCGCGCCGCGATCTCGGCGCCGGCCTGGGCCGTGGCGTCGGCGTCCAGCAGGTCGACCTGCACGTTGTGCAGGCGTGGGTGGCTGAAGTCGGCGGCGCGGCGCGCCATCGAGATCACCTCGTAGCCCGCGTCGAGCATGCTGCGGCAGATTTCTGCGCCGATGCCGGCGCTGCCGCCGGTGACGATGGCGACGTTGGTTTGCGTCATGGTGAATCCCCCTGTGTTCTGTTGTTCTTGATGGCCGCTCAGGCGCGCGGCGCCAGCGCCAGCACCCGCAGCGGGCTGCCCGAGCCGCTGCGGATCTTGAGCGGCGCCGAGAAGATCACCGCGCCGGTGGGCGGCAGCTGGTCCAGGTTGGTCAGGCACTGCAGGCCGTAGCGGTTGTTGCCGTGCATGAAGTAGTGGCAGGGGTAGGGCGGATTCAGGTGATGGGCCTGGCCGGCGTCGGTGCCCACCGATTCGGTGCCGAAGCCGTGCACGTCGCGTTCCTTGATCAGCCACGGCACCACCTCGGCGTCGGGGCCGGGCGAATGCGCGCCGTCTTCCTGCATGTTCAGGTATTCGGCCGGCTTGGCGCGCTTGGACCAGTCGGTGCGCATCAGCACCCAGGAACGGGCCGGGATGCGGCCATGCTGTTCCTCCCACTTCTTGACGAAGTCGATGGTCAGCAGGAAGTCCGGGTTGTCGCGCGCCTCGGCCGAACAGTCGATGACGCAGGCGCCGGCGATGAAGGCCTCCACCGGGATGGTGTCGACGGTGTTGTCGGGTTGGTCCTTGCCGGTGACCCAGTGCACCGGCGCATCGAAGTGGGTGCCGGTGTGCTCGGAGCACGAGAAATTGTTCCAATACCAAGCGGGGCCGCGCTCGTCATAGCGCGAGATCTCCTCGATACGGAACGGCCAGGCCTGGCCGAACTCCGGCGGCAGCACGATGGTGGGAAATTCGGGCGTCAGCGTCTCGGTCAGGTCCACCAGGCGGATGCGGCCCGACACCAGTTCGGTCATGAATTGGGCAAGTATGGGTTGGCTCATCTGTTGCTCCTTTGGTTTTCGTGTCGGGGCGTCAGGCGCCCAGTTCCCGTTCCAGTCCCTTGGGGTTCTCCGCCAGCCGCGCGCGGAATTCCTGGGCCACGTCGCCGACGTACACGTCCTCGACGCCATCCTTCAGCGCGCGCACGATGGCGCTCGCGATGGCCGTGGGCGCCACGCGCGGGGGCGGCGTGCGCTGCTCCCATTCGTGGTCGACCGGGCCGGGGAACACGTTCACCACGCGCACGCCGGCCGGCCGCATTTCGGCGCGCAGGCATTGCGCCAGCGACAGCGCGGCGGCCTTGGAGGCCGACCACATGCCGCGCGCCGGCAGGTTGACGTGGGCGTAGATCGACAGCACGTTGACCCAGGCCGTGGCGTTGTTGACGCCGTCGGCGGCGCGGCCGCACAGCGCTGGCCCGAAACCCTGCGCCAGCCGCATCAGGCCCAGCACATTGACGTCCAGGGCGTCGCGCGCGGTGTTGACGTCCTTGCGGCCGAGCAGGCCGCCTTCGCGTTCCAGGTCGGCGGTGTTGACCAGGATCTCGACCTTGCCGCCGATCGACGCGGCGGCGCGTTCGACCGAGTCGCTGTCGGTCACGTCCAGCGCCAGCGCCTGCACCCGCGGATCGGCCGCCAGCGCGTCGAAGCCGGCGTCGCGGCGCCAGGCCTGCGGGTCGCCCAGGAACACGGTCGGGCAGCCGGCGTCGAGCAGGGCGCGCGCCACCGCCTGGCCCACCGCCGACTTGCCGTCGGTGACCAGCGCCCGGCGGAATTTCGGATCGCACGAGGTCTCGCGCAGGGTCTTGTCGTCTTCCATATTGGGCGTATTCCTTTCGGGCAGGGCGATCATCACGGCCTGGCCGCCGCGGTCGAGCTTGAGCGCCAGCCGCACGCGGGCGCCGTCGGCGCAATCCTGGTGCACGTGCGCCACGACCGACGGGCCGGCGTCCATGCGCACCGTGCCCACCCGCCACGGCAGGCGTTCACGGAAATAGAGGTCGTTGCTGTGGTGCAGGGTGGTGCTGACCAGCAGTTCCCCATGCGGGTCCACCGGCCGCCAGGGCAGGTGTTCCGACAGGCAATGGCCGCAGACTTCGCGCGGCGGGTACTGCACCGCGCCGCAGTCGGCGCAGGTCTGCAGCTCGAAGCGGCCTTCGGCGGCCGCGGCCGTCAGGCCCAGGGCGGCGCGGCTGCGGGCGCCCGGCGGCAGGGTGGGCTGGCGCGTGCGCGCCACGGGATTCTTGCGCGGCGGCTTGGCTAGCGGCTCGGTCATGCGTCGCTCCTGGCCAGGATGGCCGCGGCGGTGCACAGGCCGCGGTCGTAGTTGATCATGCCGAAGCCGCTGACCAGGCCCAGGCGCGCGTCGGCCACCTGCGTGCCGCCGGCCGTGCCGGTCAACTGGCGCAGCGCCTCGACCATGCCCAGGTAGCCGCCGGCGGCGCCGGCCTGGCCCACCGACAACTGGCCGCCGTTGGTGTTGAAGGGGAAGCTGCCGTCGATGGTGAAGGTGTTGGCGCGCACGAATTGCGGCGCCTCGCCCTTGGCGCAGAAGCCCAGGTCCTCCATCTGCATCAGGTTGATGACGGGGTAGTCGTCGTAGGCCTGCAGGAAATCCATGTCGGCCGGCGCCGCGTCCGCCATGCCGTAGAGTTCGTCGATGTCCATGGTCCAGCCGCCGCGGGTCTGGATCGGGTCCTCGATCCAGGCGTTGTGGCGCTCGATGGTGGACAGGATGCGGGCGTAGGGCAGGTTCAGCGCCCGCGCCCGGTCTTCGCTCATCACCAGGAAGCCGTCGGCGCCAGCGCAGGGCATGACGCAGTCGAACAGGTGGATCGGGTCGGTGATGACGCGCGCGTCCAGGTATTGCTTGAGCGTCAGCGGCTTCTTCATCAGCGCGTGCGGATAGCGCAGCGCGTTGTCGCGCTGCGCCACGCAAACCTTGCCGAAGTCCTCGCGAGTGGCGCCGGTGCTGCGCATGTAGTGCGCGGTCAGCAGCGCGAAGCTGGCGTTGGGGCCGCCCGCGCCATAGGGGTAGACCGCGTCCTGGGCGAAGCGCGAGAACTGGCTGACGGTGTTGCGGAACGAGTCGACCTGGTTGGTGTCGCCCGCGATGCAGGCGACGATGCCGGCGTCGCCCGCCTGCACCGCGCGCGCGGCGCGGCGCAGCGCGGCCACGCCGCTGGCGCCGCCCATGGGGATGTGGTCGAGCCAGCGCGGGCTCATGCCCAGGTGCTGCGTCAGGCCCACGGCGGTGTCCGGCGCCAGCGTGAAGCTGGACACGCACAGGCCGTCGACGTCGGTCTTGGCGATGCCGGCCTGGCGGATCAGCGCGCCCAGCGCGCGGCCCAGCCACCAATGCGCGGCATGGGTGGAATAGCGCTCGTACGGAATGCTGACGGGCAGGGCCGCCACCACGCCGTCGTAGCGGGCGCGCGGCGGGGTCATCGGGCCGGCTCCTGGCGCTTCTTCATCGCGGTGGTGTCGACGCAGTTCGTGCTGCCGGGCAGCGTCGGCGCCAGCGCCTTCATTTCGCCGCGCTGGATCTTGTTGGTGGTGGTGAGCGGCAGGCTGTCGACGAAGGCGACGTAGCCGGGCGCCTTGTAATAGGCCAGTTGTTGCAGGCTCCACTGCACGATGTCGCGGGCCGCGTCGGCGCGGGCGGCGGCGTCGGCGGGCGCGGTTTCCGCCACCACGCAGGCCAGCACCTCGTCGCCGCGCACCGGGTCGGGCACGGCGGCCACCGCCACGGCCTTGACCAGCGGATGCTGCAGCAGCACGCTTTCGACTTCCACGGCGGAGATGTTCTCGCCGCTGCGGCGGATCACGTTCTTCTTGCGGTCGACGAAGCGCAGCGCGCCGTCGGCCTCGCGGCGCACGATGTCGCCGGTGTGGAACCAGCCGTCCTCCCAGGCCTGCGAAGTGGCCTCGGCGTCCTTCAGGTACCCGGCGAAGAAGCCGTAGCGCGGGTCATCGCCGGCATGGCGCACCAGCAGCTCGCCCGGCTCGCCGGCCGCGGCCTCGCCGCCGTGGTCGGCGACGATGCGCACCTCTACGTCGTCCTCTTCGCGGCCGAAGCAACTGCTGCCGATGTGGCGCGGCTCCTGGTTGGCGATGATGACGGCCCCGGCGCCGGTTTCGGTCATGGCCCAGGCTTCCAGCAGCGGAAAACCGAAGCGTTCCTCAAAGGGCTGGTGCAGCTTGCGGTCGACGCCCGCGCCGAAACCGAATCGGATGGCTGGCTGCCTGTCCCGCGCCGACGGTTCGGCCTTCATCAGGATCGCCGGCATCACGCCCAGGTAGTGCAGCACGGTGGCGCCGGATTCGCGCACGCTGTCCCACCAGGTCTTGGGATGGAAGCGGTCCAGTGGAATCAGGCAGCCGCCGGTCAGCACCATGGCCATGGCGGAATAGGCCATGGCGTTCATGTGCACCAGCGGCAGCGGCGTCAGCATGCGCTCCTCGCCGGGGCGCAGCTCGGCCAGGCCGCCGATGCGGGCGTACCAGCCGCCCGCGTGCAGGAAATAGCGATTCGGCAGGATGCAGCCCTTGGGACGGCCGGTGGTGCCGGACGTGTACAGCAGCGCGCACTCGGTCAGTTCATCCGGCTCGCCCGCCAGCGGCGCGGGGAAGGGCGCGGCGGGCGGGGCGTCGTCCGGCCCCATCACGCGCAGCGGCCGGCCGGCGCGCTCGGCGGCGGCCAGCAGGTCGGCGTGGCGCTCGGGCAGGGCCACCGCCAGCGCGATTTCGGAATGGCCGGTCAGGTACTCCAGTTCGGCCGCGCGCAGATCGGGGTTGATCGGCACCACCGACACGCCCAGCGCATTCAGCGCGAACCAGTGCAGGAAGAAGGCGGGGCGGTTTTCCAGCAGCAGGCCGGCGCGGTGGCCGTGGCCGTAGCCGGCGCGGGCATAGGCCGTCCGCAGCGTCTCGATGGCGGCGGCAGCCTGCGCATAGCCCAGTTCGCCGGCGCCGATGCCGTAGATGTCGGCGGTTTCCGGCAGGATGCACAGGAAGGGCCGGGCGCCGTGGCGGGCCGCGGTGTCCAGGAAAGCCTGGTGGACGGTGGTGCTCACAAGCCGCTCCTACATGAACAATTGGATGTTGCCGAACGCGGCGTCGCAGTTCACCAGGTCGACGCGCTTGAGGCGGATACGCAGCGCGCCGTCCTGCTCGACCAGGTGATGCGTGGCCCAGCCGGCGTACAGCGTCTGCGCGTCCTGCCGCGTCTCGACGTAATGGAAGGCGGTGCGCACCACGTGGCGGCCCTGGTCCGGCGCCGAATCGGGATGGTCGTGTTCGACCGTGGGCGCCTGCAGCAGATGATGGCAACGGCTCTTGGGCTGCTGCGAGAAGGTGCGCTGGCCGGCCAGGCGCTCGACCCGCACGCGCAGCAGCAGCTTGTCCTCGTACATGAGCGAGGCGTGCAGGCGGGCGTCGGTCTGGCCGTGGGCCAGCGGCATCCAGTAGTGGCCGTCCTCGGTGTACAGATCCAGCCAGTCCTCGAAGCGCAACTCGTCGAGCAGGCGCGCCTCGGCGTAGACGAAATCGATCAGGTCGCGGTCGCTCAAGCTCATGCCTGCTCCGTCATGTAGCGGCCCCATGCGCGGTATTGGTTGCGCATCTGCCATTCGTTGGTGCCGTTGGTGGTGACGTTCTTCTGGCCGATTTCGGCGGGGTCGTACAGGCGGCCGACGTTGACCCAGTCGCGGGCGCGCGATTGCAGGCCATCCTGCGCGCGCTCGTACATCTCCAGGTCGTCGTGGCCGACCACCGAGGTGGGCGCGTTGATCAGGCGGTTGTACATGAGAGTGCGTTCCAGCAGCAGGTCGGGCGCGCCGACCAGGCGGAAGGTCCACGACTCCACCAGGGTGCGGTCGGCGGCGATCGGCTTGAACACGCGCAGGGTCTGGATCGGGCCCTTGACCATGATGTTGGGGAAGTACACGGTGTTGTGGCGCACGTCGCCCAGGATCTGGCGGGCGCGTTCCTCGCCATAGGCGGCGACCATCGACTCCCAGTAACCCGGAATGCCCGAATAGGCGGCGTGGATCGAATCGGACACGCCGGTGTGTCCGTGGCCGTTTTCCCAGACGCGGATGCCCATGTTCTCGAAGAACTCGTAGGGCGAGATGAATGGCGCGAACAGTTCCACCGCCATCGGCTTGGGCGTGCCGGCCGGGGCCTGTTCCCAGACCTTGACCGCGGTGCCGGCCGACGACTCGTGCGCCACCATCGGATGGCAGGTGTCGGTCTGGTTGTCGACCAGCATCTTCCAGTTGCAGCGGTGCATGTAGCGCAGCACGCCGCCGGCCACTTCCAGCCGGCCCTCGGGCGAGCGGTCGACCATGTTGTCCAGCGTCGACAGCGCGTCGCCGAAGAAGTCTTCGAACGACTGGCCGTTCGGGTTCAGGCGGCAGAACACGAACCCGCGATGGTTGCGCACGTCTTTCACCGCCGCCATGCCCTGGCTGGCCTCACACTGCTCCAGGCCGGTGTTCTCATAGCCTTTTTTCAGCGGGATCGACAGCAGGCTGCCGTCGGTCTTGAAGGTCCAGGCGTGGTACGGGCAGCGGAAGAACTTGCCGGTGTTGCCGCAGGCGTCGCCCGCCACCATGGTGCCCTTGTGCGGGCAGCGGTTGTGCAGCACGCGCACCGAACGGTCGCTGTGGCGCACCATCACCACCGGCTGGTTGCCGACGGTGGTGGTGATGTAGTCGCCGGGGTTGGGCACCTGGCTGTCGTGGCCGACGTAGACCCAGGTGTTGGCGTACAGCCGTTCCATCTCCAGGTCGAACAGTTCGTCGTCGATGAACAGGTCCTTGTGCACCTCGGTCTCGCGCAGCAGGGCGCGGATGGCGTCGGGGTTGTCGCGGTATTTGGCCATGGGAGTCTCCTCTTGTCGCGCCCGGCCCTACAGGTCCAGCACCAGGCGCGCCGACTTGGCGCGCGAGATGCAGATCTGGATGATCTTGCCGCTGGCTTTCTCGGTATCCGACAGGTAGTAGTCGCGGTGGTCCGGCTCGCCCTCCAGCACGGTAGCCTGGCACACGCCGCATTCGCCGCGCTTGCAGTCGTACATCGGGTCGCAGCCTTCTTCTTCCATGACGTCGACGATGGTCTTGTCGGCGGGAATCGTCAGCACCCGGCCGGACTGGCGCAGCTCGACCTCGAAGGGCTGGTCGCCGGCCTGCGGCGCGGCGGTCGCGAACAGCTCGAAATGGATGTGGGCGTCGGGCCAGTGGCGGGCGCGCGCTTCCTGGATGACGGCGTCGATCAGGCCCTTGGGGCCGCAGACGTACAGGTGCTGGCGCGGGCTGGCGGCGTCCAGCAGCGCCTTCAGGTCGAAGCGGCAGGAAGCGTCGTCGTCCGCATGCGGCACCAGCGCGTCGCCGGCCAGCGCCTGCAATTCCGGCAGGAACGCCAGTTGGTCGCGGCTGCGGCCGCTGTAGTGCAGTTCGAAGGCGCGGCCGGCGGACTTGAGCGCCGCGGCCATCGACGCCACCGGCGTGATGCCGATGCCGCCGGCGATCAGCACCACCGGTTCGTCGCCAGCCGGACCCTCGTGCAGCGGGAAATCGTTCTTCGGCCCTTCGACGCTGAGCGTGTCGCCCACCGCCAGGCCATGCATGTGGCGCGAGCCGCCCGCGCTGGCTTCTTCCAGCCGCACGCCCAGGCGGTATTCGACGGGTTCGGCGAAGCGGCCGGCTTCCGGCGTCAGTTGCACCAGCGAGTAGCAGCGCGGTTCGCGCAGGCCCGGCACGCTGACCTTAAGGTGGGCGCCGGGGCCGAAGGCGGGCAGGGCGCCGCCGTCTTCGCGCGCCAGGCGCAGCGAGCGGATCAGCGGCGATTCCTGGCGGACTTCACGGACGATGAGTTTCAGGGTTTGCACGGCGTTCGTCTCTATCTCGATGTCAGGCGGCCAGTTTCTCGGCCAGTTGGCGTTCCATGGGGCCGCATTTCTCGTCGGCCAGCGCAGCCTGGCGCAAGGCGCGCAGCGAAGCCGCGGCATCGGGCCGGCCCGCCAGTTGGGCAGCGGCCGCGATCAATTGGCGGTACTTGCCGCCGCCGCGCGCGTGGGTGTCGCTGTAGCCCTTGACCAGGCGGCGGCAGTTGACGGTCTCGACGGCCAGGTCGTAGTCGCGCGGCGCCAGGCTGGCGATCAGGTCGAGCCATTGGGTCAGGCCCTCGGATTCGATCTGGTGGCGCAGCGTGCGGCGGCGGAAGCGCCGCATGCCGGCCAGCGTGTACAGCATCAGGAAGCCGACCAGCGTGCCGCTCTGCATGCGGCGGCCCTTGCCCAGGCGGCGTTCGACGAAGCCGCCGAAGGCCTTCGACCGTTCGAGCCAGCGGCCCAGCCCGGCCGGCAGCGTGCCGCAGATTTCCTCCAGCCGCGGATGCATGAATTCGGTGGTGTAGACCAGTTGGTCCGGCTTGGCGCCGACTTCGGCGCGCACGCGCTCGAAGCGGCTGCCGCGCGTCTTCAGGTCGGCCACGCGGATCACGTCGTCATAGGCCATGGCGGTGGCCAGGTAGCGCGCGGCGGCACAGGTCAGCGCCCATTGCTTCGATTCGCCGCCGTGGCGCGCGTCGAGTTCGCGGATCGCGGCCATGCGGGCCAGGTAGTCCTCGGCATAGGCCAGGTCCTGGAACTCGATCTGGCGGCGCGCGCCGGCCGTCAACATCGGCTGCGCACAGGCGGGGAAATCGCGCGTGATGCGGTCCAGCAGCGCCTGCGCCGCCGGGCTGGCGGCGCGTTCGGGCACGACCGGCTGTGGCCGGGTCAGGTCGATCGCGGCCGGTTGCGCGGGCGCCTGGTCGGCGGCCTCGAAGCCGAGCGCGAAGGCGCGCAGGCTGGCGTCCACGCCGACGCCGGCGCGGCGCACGGTGGCCTCGAAGTCGTCGCGCGAGAACGGCAGCGCGCCGCTGCCGGCGACGGCGCCGAACAGGCTGGCGCTGATGACGCTGCCGGCGCGGTCGGCCAGATCCTGCAGGTCGAAGCAGAGGAAGCGGCGGGCCGCCGCGCGGCCGGCTTCCAGCACCTTGTTGGGATCGGCAATGCCGTTGCCGGGCGCCGATTTCTCGCTGACCGCGTAGCTGCGGTGCGACGAGGCGATCAGCACGCTGCGGTCGGGCGTCACCAGCCCGCGCTGGATGGCGCGGCCGCCTTCCATCAGTTCGGCCGCTACCACCAGATCGACGTCGCCCGGCGTGGGCATCAGCGCCAGCGCGGGCGGACGGCCGGCGCGGGCCACGTCGGACTCGGGCAGCAGCTCCAGGTAATAGATGGTGGCGCCGGTGCGCTGCGCCACGCCCGGCACCGAGGTGGTCTGGGCCCACCAGCCGGCGTGCTCGGCCATGTCGACGATCCAGTCGGCCAGCACGCCGCCACCCTGGCCGCCCATGGCCAGGATGGCGATCTTGATGGGAGTGCCTTGCTGCAATGCCACCGGGTTCATGGGGCGGGTCCTCACAGGGCGAATTTGGCCAGGCGCGCTTCGCGGCGGCGCTGCAGGTAGCCGATCACGCCCTGGCGCACACGCGCCAGGAAACGGTCGCGGCCGCTGGGGTTGTGGACGATGTCGGCGCGGTAGAACGACGGGCACAGCACGGCGGCGTGCGCCACTTCGCCGCAGTTGCCGCAGCCGACGCAACTGCTCTCGACGTGGGCGACCGGATCTTCCTTGAGGGGATCGCCGCTGTCCTTGACCGTCAGCGACGGGCAGCCGGACAGCCGGATACAGGCATGGTCGCCGGTACAGACGTCGGGGTCGACGCCGAAGCGTTCCTTGACCACGCGCTTGCCGGCCTTGACCGCCTGGTTGAACAGCGGCTTGATGCGGCGCTGCTTGTTCAGCATGCATTCCGACTGGGCGATGATGACCTTGGGGCCCTTGATGTCGGTGGTCAGCGCTTCCTCGATGGTGGCGCGCACCTTGGCCACGTCATAGGTGCGGTCCAGCGTGCGCACCCACTTCACGCCCACGCCGCGCACGGCCTGGTCGATGGGATTGTTGGTGGAGCGGTCCGGATTCTCGGCGCGCGAGGACAGGATGTCCTGCCCGCCGGTGGCCGAGGCGTAGAAGTTGTCGACGATGACGATGACGCCGTCGTACTTGTTGAACACCGCGTTGCCGATGCCCGAGGCCAGGCCGTTGTGCCAGAAGCCGCCGTCGCCCATGATCGAGATGGGCCGCTTGGCCGCCGGCACGTTGAAGGCCGCGGCGCTGGAGGCGCCCAGGCCGTAGCCCATGGTGGTCGCGCCCAGGTTGAACGGCGGCAGGATCGAGAACAGGTGGCAGCCGATGTCGCAGGAAATATGGTGCTGGCCCAGCTTTTCCTGCGCCAGCGTCAGGGCCGAGAAGATCGGCCGCTCCGGACAGCCGGTACAGAAGCCGGCCGGGCGCGGCGGCACCACAGCGGCCAGTTCCGCGACGTGCTTGTGGAAGGTGATGGGCTGTTCGGCCGGACGCGGCGCGGGCTTGGGCCGCGTGATCTCGGTGACCTGCAATGTGGCTTCGGCGGCGGCGTCGGCGGCCACGGCCGGATGGGTCTGCAGCGATTCGGGGCGTTCGCGCTTGAGGAAGGCGCGCAGGCCGTCGCGCATCACCTGGGTGGTGTATTCGCCCGCCATCGGCAGCACGTCCTTGCCGGCAAGGCGCGTGTCGACGCCGGCCTTGCGCAGCACCGCGTGCAGGGCCTGCTCCAGATAATCGGGCTGGCCTTCCTCGAGCAGCAGCACGGCGCGCTTGCCGCGGCAGAAGTCGATGACCTCGTCCTCGATCACGGGGTAGGCCACGTTCATCACATACAGCGGGATGCGGCTGTTGCCGAAGTTGTCCGCCAGGCCCAGCAGTTGCAGGGCGCGGATCACGCCGTTGTACAGGCCGCCCTGCAGGATCAGGCCGATATCGTCCTGGTCGCCGTCGAAGTGCTCGTTGAGCTTGTGTTCCTTGATATAGCGGATGGCGGCGGGCCAGCGTTCCTTGATCTTTTCCTGCTCGTGCAGGAACGACGCGGGCGGCAGCACGATGCGGCTGGTGTCGCGCGCCGGGCTTTCCAGCGCCTGGGCCAGCGAGAACGCCGGCCGCTGGTTGTCCTTGGCGATGAAGCGGCCGTGCACGTGGCAGCCGCGGATGCGCAGTTGCAGCATCACCGGCGTCTTGCTGGCCTCCGACAACGCGAAGCCGTCTTCCACCGCCTTGACCATGCTTTCCAGGTTGGGACGCGGATCGAGCAGCCAGATCTGCGACTTCATGGCGAACGCGTGCGAGCGTTCCTGCATGATGGACGAGCCTTCGCCGTAGTCTTCGCCGACGATGATGAGCGAGCCGCCGGTGACGCCGCCCGATGCCAGGTTGGCCAGCGCGTCGGAGGCGACGTTGGTGCCGACGGTGGATTTCCAGGTGACCGCGCCGCGGATCGGGTACATGACCGAGGCGGCCAGCGTGGCGGCGGCGGTGGCTTCCGAGGCGCTGGCCTCGAAGTGCACGCCGAGTTCCTGCAGGATGTCGTTGGCGTCGGCCAGCACGTCCATCAGGTGCGAGATGGGCGAGCCCTGGTAGCCCGCGACATAGCCCACGCCGGATTGCAGCAGCGCCTTGGTGACCGCGAGAATCCCCTCGCCGCGGAATTCTTCGCCCGCGCCGATGCGCAACTGCTGGACTTCTTTCTTGAAAGACCTTTCAGCCATCTCGAACTCCTCCACGCGGACCGGCATCCGGGTCCCGAAGTCATGCTGCCGCGCAGCACGCCCATGTCACGAAATTTTGCTCTGAAAAATACTTTAGGAGTCAACGTTTTAGCTGTCAACAAAAAAGATGAAATTTCATGGAATCAAAAAAATATCATGCGAAAACAAGGGTGTATATACTGGTTGTTCTCTATCCGAGTGCTCGTGAAAACGCGCTTTGATGGTGCAAAAACGGGTCGCGATTCGGGGTATACCCTGTGCTGCGCAACAGCATTGCGCCGTGTCATGGCGCAGGCGCGCGCCAACGTGGTGCAATGCGCCTGCCGGCCTCGGGTCGCCTATTCAATATTGATGCGTGGGAGCGGAACAACATGCGGTCGGACAAGCACGGCGGCGGTACCCAGGACGGCGGTGCGCGGTTCGTCGATGACTACCTGGCCTATCTGCTGGCGCAGGCCAGCCAGCGCATCTCGGCGGAGTTTCATCAGCAGGTGAAAGCGGCCGGCCTGTCGGTGACCGAATGGCGGGTGCTCGCCAGCCTGGAAGGCAGCGCTGGCGAAACCATCGGCGACCTGGCGGTGCTGGCCATCACCAAGCAACCGACCTTGAGCAAGGTGGTGCAGCGCATGGAAACCGAAGGGCTGGTGACGCGCACCGAAGTGCGCGCCGACCGCCGCCAGACGCGCGTGGTCATCACCACCAAGGGCCGCCATCTGATCGCCGCGCTATGCGAGCAGGCCATGCAGCACCAGAAGGCGGTGCTGGCGCCGTTCGGCGAGGATCAGGCGGTCCTGCTGATTGACATGCTGCGCCGCCTGATGGCCGAGCACGTGCCGCTAGACCTGCCGCTGGACGCCGACGAATAGGGCGGCGCGCGGGCAGGGCGGCAAACGAGCCCCCGGTCTGGGGTGTCGGGATGGGGTGGCCCGACCGAACGCTGTTTATATACAGGGCCAGCGATTTTTTTGTCATATTTTTATACGTCCCTAAATATGTTCTCCCTCTGAAAACCCCCTCCGGTACGCATAAACCCTTAATTGACGCGGGTCTTGGGGCTAGGCAATATCGCGCCGGTATTCAGACTACAGTCAGGAGTTGAACCTATGCGCCGCACTTTGATTGCCATCGCGATCGCCGCCGCCGTGGCCGTGCCCTCGATCGGGCAGGCCAAGACCTTCCGTTGGGCCGCCCAGGGCGACATCCTCACCTTCGATCCGCACTCGCAGAACGAAGGCATGACGATTGCCGCCAACAGCTATGTCTATGAACCGCTGGTGGACTACGACAAGGACTTCAAGGTGGTGCCGCGCCTGGCGACCGAGTGGGAGCAGGTTTCGCCCACGCTGTACCGCTTCAAGCTGCGCCCCGGCGTCAAGTTCCACGATGGCGCCGCCTTCACGGCCGACGACGTGGTGTTCTCGGTGCATCGCGCCATGGCGCCCACCTCGAACTACAAGGCGTACACCACCGGCATCAAGGAAGCGCGCAAGATCGACGACCTGACGGTCGAGATCGAGACCACCGCGCCCAACCCGGTGCTGCTGCGCCAGTTGCCCAACGTGTTCATCATGAACAAGGCCTGGTCGGAGAAGAACAACATCGCCAAGCCGCAGGACTTCGTCAACAAGGAAGAGACCTTCGGCGCGCGCAACACCAACGGCACCGGCCCGTACAAGCTGAAGTCGCGCGAAGTCGATGTGCGCACCGTGTTCGAAGAGAACAAGGACTGGTGGAACAAGGCCGGCAAGGTCGGCAACGTGACCGAAGTGGTGTTCACGCCGATCAAGCAGAACGCCACGCGCACCGCGGCGCTGCTGTCCGGCGAGATCGACTTCGTGCTCGATCCGGCCGCTCAGGATCTGGACCGCCTGCGCCAGTCGGCCAAGGTGGTCGAGGGCAACGAATACCGCACCATCTATCTGGGCCTGGACCAGAAGCGTCCCGAGCTGCAGTATTCCAACATCAAGGGCAAGAACCCGTTCCAGGACATCCGCGTGCGCGAGGCGCTGTACCGCGCCATCGACGTCGACGCCATCAAGCGCGCGGTGATGCGCGGCCTGTCGGCGCCCACCGGCACCATGATCGCGCCGCAGGTCCACGGCTGGGCCGAGTCGCTGCACAAGCGCGTGCCCTACGATCCCGAGAAGGCCCGCGCGCTGCTCAAGGACGCCGGCTATGACGGCACGCTGAACTTCACGCTCGACTGTCCCAACAACCGCTACATCAACGACGAGGCCATCTGCCAGGCGGTGGTCGGCATGTGGGCCAAGGTGGGCGTGAAGGCGACCATGAACGCGATGCCGCGTTCGACCTACTTCCCCAAGGTGCAGAACTCCGACACCAGCGCCTACCTGTTCGGCTGGGGCGTGCCGACGTTCGACGCCATGTACACGCTGCAGAACCTGATCCGCACCAAGGGCGAGGGCGCGGACGGCATGTACAACCTGGGCAACTACAGCAACAAGGACCTGGATGCGATCATCGACCGCATCAAGACCGAAACCGACGCGGCCAAGCGCGACGCCGACATCCGCAAGGTGCTGGAAGTCCACGCCCAGGAATTCGGCCACATCCCGCTGCATGACCAGGTCATTCCCTGGGCCATGCGCAAGAACGTGTCGGTGATCCACCGCGCGGACAACCGCCTCGTTGCCGACTGGGTCAAGGTCGACTGACCCCGCCCTTCCGGCTAACCAGACAGCGAAGCCCCGCGGGGCTTCGCCGTTTTGCCTTTCCCGCCTATGTTTGCTTTCATACTGCGTCGCCTGTTGCAGGCCGTAGCGGTGATGCTCACCGTCGCGCTGCTGGCCTTCGTACTTTTTCAATACGTCGGCGACCCTGTCACCATCATGCTGGGGCAGGACGCCACCGATGCCGAGCGCATCGAGCTGCGTGAGCGCCTGGGGCTGAACGAGCCCGCCATCGTCCAGTTCGGCCATTTCGTGGCCAACGCCGCGCAGGGCAATTTCGGCATTTCGCTGCGCCAGAGCGAACCCGTTTCGAGCCTGCTCAAGTCGCGCCTGCCGGCCACGCTGGAGCTGTCCCTGGTGGCGGCCCTGCTGGCGCTGGTGGTGGGCGTGCCGCTGGGCGTCTACACCGCGCTCAAGCGCAACAGCCTGCTGTCGCAGCTTCTGCTGGCCGGCTCGCTGCTGGGCGTGTCGTTGCCGACCTTCCTGATCGGCATCCTGCTGATCCTGGTGTTCTCGGTGCAACTGGGCTGGCTGCCCAGCTATGGCCGCGGCGATACCGTGGCGCTGGGCTGGTGGACCTCCGGCCTGTTCACCGCCAATGGCTGGAAGCACCTGATCCTGCCGTCGATCACGCTGTCGCTGTTCCAGATGACGCTGGTGCTGCGGCTGGTGCGCTCCGAAATGCTGGAGGTGCTGCGTTCGGACTACATCAAGTTCGCGCGCGCCCGCGGCCTGAAGCGGCGCGCCATCCATTTCGGCCACGCGCTCAAGAACACCATGGTGCCCGTCATCACCATCACCGGCCTGCAGCTGGGCGGCATCATTGCTTTTGCCATCGTGACCGAGACGGTGTTCCAGTGGCCCGGCATGGGGCTGCTGTTCATCCAGGCGGTGCAATTCGCCGACGTGCCGGTGATGGCCGCGTACCTGTGCCTGATCGCGCTGGTGTTCGTGGTGATCAACCTGATCGTCGATCTTCTGTATTTTGTCGTGGACCCGCGCCTGCGCTCCGGGCTGACCCGCGGCGGAGGTGGCCACTGATGCGTGCCGTTCTGAAACGCTGGTGGGACAGCGACATTGCCTGGGCCTGGCGCCGGGCGCCCGTGGCCATCGTCGCCACCGTGCTGCTGGCGGCCCTGCTGATCGGCTCTTTCGGGGCCGGCTGGGTGGCGCCGCACAATCCGTTCGACCTGACCAAGGTCGAGCTGCTGGACGCGCTGCTGCCGCCGGCCTGGTCGCCCAACGGCCAGTCGACCTATCTGCTGGGCACCGACAGCCAGGGCCGCGACCTGTATTCGGCGATCCTGTACGGCACCCGCGTGTCGCTGCTGATCGGCCTGGCTTCGGTGCTGCTGTCGATGCTGATCGGCATCGTGCTGGGGCTGATCTCGGGCTACGCGGGCGGGCGCATCGATGCCTTCATCATGCGCATCGCCGACGTGCAGTTGTCGTTCCCGGCGATCCTGATCGCGCTGCTGATCGACGGCGTGGCGCGCGCCGCGGTGCCGCGCGAGCTGCACGAGATCATCGCGTTCCCGGTGCTGATCGGCGCCATCGCGCTGGCCGGCTGGCCGCAGTACGCGCGCACGGTGCGCGGCTCGACCCTGGTGGAGAAGAACCGCGAATACGTGCAGGCGGCGCGCGTGATCGGCGTGGCCTCGCCCGTGATCATGTTCCGCCACGTGCTGCCCAACGTGCTGGGGCCGGTGCTGGTGCTGGCCACCGTGCACCTGGCGACCGCCATCATCACCGAGGCGACGCTGTCGTTCCTGGGAGTGGGGGTGCCGCCGACGGCGCCGTCGCTGGGCACGCTGATCCGCATCGGCAACGATTTCCTGTTTTCCGGCGAATGGTGGATCACCATCTTCCCGGGCGCGGCGCTGGTGCTGCTGGTGTTGTCGGTCAACCTGCTGGGCGACTGGCTGCGCGACGCACTCAACCCGCGCTTAGGGTGATGGCCCACCCCCGAAGCGCTGCGCGCTTCCCCCTCAAGGGGGCATGCTGGCGGACCGGCGAAGCCGGCTCCGCGGCATCCCGATGGCCCCGTCGGCATTTCATCGGCCTCGGGGGCGCTGTACGTGGAACACGAATTTGAGAAATACCTATGAGCGCATTACTTGAAGTCCGCAACCTGCGCGTGGAGTTCCCCACGCGTCGCGGCACGCTGCTGGCCCTGGACGACGTGTCCTTTTCGATCCAGGCGGGCGAAGTCCTGGGCGTGGTGGGGGAATCGGGCGCCGGCAAGTCGCTGACCGGCGCGTCCATCATCGGCCTGCTGGAACCGCCTGGCCGCATCGCCGGCGGCGAGATCCTGCTGGCGGGCCGGCGCATCGACAACCTGCCCGACGAGCAGATGCGCCGCGTGCGCGGCCGCGAGATCGGCGCGGTGTTCCAGGACCCGCTGACCTCCCTGAATCCGCTGTACACGGTGGGCCGGCAACTGGCCGAGACCATCGTGACGCATCTGGACATGAGCTGGTCGCAGGCGCGCAACCGCGCGGTCGAGCTGCTGGCGGCCACCGGCATCCCGGCGGCGCGCGAGCGCATCGATCACTACCCGCACCAGTTCTCGGGCGGCATGCGCCAGCGCGTGGTGATCGCGCTGGCGCTGGCGGCCGAGCCCAAGCTGGTGGTGGCGGACGAGCCGACCACGGCGCTGGACGTGTCGATCCAGGCGCAGATCATCGAGCTGCTCAAGCGCCTGTGCCGCGAGCAGGGCACGGCGGTGATGCTGATCACGCACGACATGGGCGTGATCGCGGAAACGGCGGACCGGGTGGCGGTGATGTACGCGGGACGCGTGGCCGAGATCGGCCCCGTGCGCGACGTCATCCACCAGCCGCGCCATCCGTACACGATGGGGCTGATGGGATCGATCCCGTCGCTGCAAGGACATGCCGAGCGGCTGGTGCAGATCGACGGCAGCATGCCGCGGCTGAACGCGATTCCTCCGGGCTGTGCCTTCAATCCGCGTTGCGGGCGGCGCCTGCCGCGTTGCGGCCAGGATCGGCCTGAATTGATGCCGGCGGGCACGTCCCGAGCGGCCTGTTGGTTGCATGAAAGCGAAGTCGAGGTGACGCCATGAGCACGCCGTTGGTGCAGGTGAAGGACGCGGCGCGCTGGTTCGATGTGTCGCCGCCCTGGCTGGAGCGCAAGCTGGCGGGCAAGCCGCGGGTGATGCTGCGCGCGGTCGATGGCGTGTCGTTCGAGATCAATCGCGGCGAGACCCTGGCGCTGGTGGGCGAGTCGGGCTGCGGCAAGTCGACGGTGGCGCGCATGCTGGTGGGGCTGTATGGGCTGACGCGCGGCGATATCCGTTTCGACGGCCAGCCGCTGTCGCGCATGGCGGAGCCGGGCGGGCGCGAGCTGCGCAAGCGGCTGCAGATGATTTTCCAGGATCCGTACGCGAGCCTGAATCCGCGCTGGCGCGTCGGCCGTATCATCGCCGAGCCGATGCTGACGCACACGAAGATGACGCCGGCCGAGCGCACGGCGCGAGTCGGCGAGCTGCTCCGTCAGGTGGGGCTGGATCCGGCCGACCAGGGCCGCTATCCGCACCAGTTCTCGGGTGGGCAGCGCCAGCGGATTTCGATCGCGCGGGCGCTGGCGGTGAATCCGGAGTTCCTGGTGTGCGACGAGCCGACCTCGGCGCTGGATGTGTCGGTGCAGGCGCAGGTGCTGAACCTGATGAAGGACCTGCAGCGCGAGCTGGGGCTGACCTATCTGTTCATCTCGCACAATCTGGCGGTGGTGCATCACGTGGCCGATCGGGTCGGGGTGATGTACCTGGGGCGGATGGTGGAGGTGGCGCCGCGCGATGAGCTGTTCGCGCGGCCGCGGCATCCATATACGCGGATGCTGCTGGCGGCGATTCCGGATATCGATGGGGCCGGCAAGCCGCGCACTGCAGTGGCGGGGGAAGTGCCGAATCCGTTGAATCCGCCGTCGGGGTGCACGTTTCATCCTCGGTGTCCGCATGCGAATGAGCGGTGCAGGGGGGAGGCGCCGGTGGGGCGGATGGCGGGGGGGGCGGTGGTGGCTTGCCATGCGGTGGAGGAGGGGCGGATTGCGGGGTGATCTTTTGCTGTCTTAGTCCTGCGGGTTGTTTGGGTTCTTGAGGCGTCTGTCGCGGCGGTCGGCGGGGTGTGCGGGGCTACGATTGCGGTCCGGAGCCTTCGCTCCGGACTTCCCCGTGCTCAACCTCGTCCGCCTTCGGCTCCCTTGTATCTTGATCCCTGGGATGGTTAGCTACCATTCCATGAGAGGCAGGTGAGTTTCTTTGGCTCCCGAGGGACTTAACCCTGTTCCGTAGACCAAACCCCTGTCTCTCACCTCTGACGCCATCGCGGACACTGGACGGTAGCCTAGGGCTGATTGACCCTGCATGCACAAGGTAAGTGGGCGCAGTTGGCATACTTTCTTGTATGAGGGGGTATGAACGATGATCTATCTGGGTATTGATGTCTCCAAGCTGAAGCTGGACTGCACGTTGTTGCTGGATCCAGAGAACGACAAGCGCAAGAGCAAGGTTGTGCCTAATAGTCGGGACGGAGTGCACGAACTGGTTCGATGGTGCGCCAAGCACGGGGTGGGAGCCGACCAGGCCCATGCCGTGCTGGAAGCCACGGGCCCGTATCACGAGCAGGCCGCCACGACGCTGCATGACGGCGGCATCGCGGTGTCGATCGCCAACCCGGCCAGCGTGCACGACTTCAGTCGGGCAATGGCGATGCGCTCCAAGACAGATGCACTCGATAGCCTGGTGTTGGCTCGTTATGGCGTGGCGATGAGGCCTGGTGCTTGGCAGCCCCCGCCGGCACATGTGCGCGAGCTACGCGCCTTGATTACCCAGCTGGACGCGCTGTCCAAGGATCGGCTGCGCACGATGAACCGCCAAGAGAAGATCGAGGCCAGTTCGGCCTCGGAGCTGGTGGAGCGTTCGATCAGTGACACCCTGAGCTTCTATGACAAGGAGATCGCTCGCCTGGAGAAGGCCATCGATGACCACATCGACCGGCACCCTGACCTGAAGGACGACACCAAGCTGTTGTCCTCCATCCCCGGGGTCGGCCCGAAGGTGGCCAGAACCATGCTGCGAGCGATGCGCATGCACCAGTTCAAGTGCGCCGAGGATCTGGCGGCATATCTAGGCCTGGTGCCGGTGCGGAGACAGTCGGGCACGTCGCTACGCGGGCGCAGCCGCATGTCCAAGGCAGGTCCCGCTGATGTACGGGCCAAGGTGTATATGGCCGGCGTTGTTGCTTCCAAACACAACCCCCATGTGCGGGCGTTATATCAACGGCTGCTGGCGGCGGGCAAGACCAAGATGTCGGCGCTGGGTGCTTGCATGCGCAAGGTGGTACATCTGTGCTTCGGTGTGCTCAAGACGCGGCAGCCTTACAGACCTGACTACGCTTTTTCTACTTGACGGCCAAGACGGTATCTACGGATTCCCTTGGGCGCATCTACACGCCCCGCACACCCCGCCGCCCGCCGCGACAGACTTGCGTCAGCGGCTCATGACGGGTGCTGGGGCGACTGGTGTGCTTGGCGTGTTTGCCGGCACCGTCGTGGGGGGAGAGGGTCTTGCGGGGCAGCTGCAACGGGGCCGCGCGGGCGGCCCGTTGCAGCGTCTGAGGGGTGGGGCGTCGAGGTGGTGCTGGCTTGCTCGCTTGCCCGCTTTTTTGGCGGGGCGGTGTCGCGGGAGAGTGGTTTTGGCAAAGGGCTTCTTTTGGGAAGCCCTTTTTGCTTGGTGGCGGGCGGCTCATTGGGGCCTGCCGCCTGCCTTCCGGTTCAGTGGCGGTGACCCGGATCGTTGTGGTCGTGAGCGTGGTCGTGGGCGTCGTCCTCGTCCTCGTCGTCGTCTTCCTCGTCTTCCTCATCCGGGTCGGGCAGGGGTTCCTCGGTCAGGGCGAAGGGGAGGACATCTTCCAGGTTGTCGGACCAGGCGGATTCCTCGCCGTCGTGGTCGAGCTTGATGAAGCGTTCGCCTTCGTTCAGCGAGATCTGGATGGCCCAGAGGTAGAGGCAGTCGTAGGTGTCGTCGCCGGTCGGGGGCAGGCCGCCGCGGTTGCCGAGCAGGCGGGCGCCGGGGCCGCCGAGCTGGACGTGGGTCTGTTCTTCGTCGGGCTCGGCGTTTTCGTCAATGGGCACGCCATAGGTGACCCATTCGGTGCCTTCTTCGCCCAGCACCACTTCGGCCAGGACGGGCTTGCCCAGGTAGGCGCTGAGGGCGTCGGCGGTCTTGGCGAGCATGTCCAGCTCGGTCGCGCTGAAGTGGGTCAGGGAAGGCGGGGGCGTGGCGGAGGCGGACATGGGGGTTCCTGGCGCGATGATGCCGCGGGGACGGCGTTACGAAGAAAATGCAGACGCTATTGTCTCGCGATCGCGCGCGGCTTGCATCGGGCGCTTGGATTACGCGGCCTTCAGGCGGCCGCCGGGGCGCGCTTGCGGGCGCTGTCGGGTGACTGGCCGGTCAGGCGCTGGAACATGGCGATGAAGGCGGACGGCGTGCTGTAGCCGAGTTCGCGCGATACCACCTGTACTGACTGGCCGGCGTCGAGCATTTCCAGCGCGCTGACCACGCGCAAGCGTTGGCGCCACTCGTTGAACGACATGCCCAGGTGTTGCTGGCAGTGGCGCAGGAGGGTGCGTTCGGTGATGCCGGCGGTGGCGGCCCAGTAGGCGGCGCCGCGCTTGTCGCCGGGCTGGCGCTGCAGGGCGGTCAGGATGGGGGCCAGCACGGGTTCGGTCGTGGACGGCAGGTAGCTGGCGTAGACCGGGGCGACGCGGATCTGGTCGATGACCACTTGCGCCAGGCGCCGGTCGTCCGGCGTATCTGGATAGGCGATGCCGCGCCGTTCGAAGTCGGCCAGAATGGCGCGCATGACGGGACTGATCTCCAGCGTGCAAGGCCTGGCGGGCAGGGCGGCGCAGGCGGCGGCCGGGATGTCGATGCAGGCGTAGTGCACTTCCCCCTGGTTCTGGCAGCAGTGCGAGACGTGCGGCGGTATCCAGATGGCGTAGTGGGGCGGCGACAGGTAGGTGCTGTCCTCGATGCCGATTTCCATGATGCCGGACAGGGCGAAATTCAGTTCGCCCCAGGGCGAGCTGTGGCGTTGTATGCGCGAGTGCGGCAGGAAGTGCAGGATGCGGCAGGCCAGCGGATAGGGGCGGCCCGGGCCAAGGCTGGGCGGGGCGGCGGCGAGGTCCATGTCCGAAGTTCGCTGGTGGTTGTCGGTTTTTCATTATATACAGCGAGTCGGACAGGTCCTACACTGGCCGGCCGTTATCTGCTTTTGGTTTTATCCCCATGACGCGCGTCGATGTTTCGCCCACTCCCGCCCGCTATCTGCTGTTCCCGCTGCTGGCGGCGCTGATCTGGTCGGTCAACATGATCGTGACCAAGATGGCGGCCGGCGTGATCGCGCCGGCCGCCATCGGCTTTTACCGCTGGGCGCTGGCGGGGCTGCTGCTGACGCCGTTCGCGCTGCCGGCCGCCTGGCGCCAGCGGCGCGCGCTGTGGCCGTACCTGCCCAAGTTCGCGGTGCTGGGCGGCCTGGGCATGGCGTTGTACCAGGGCCTGGCCTACGTCGCGGCCGGCAGCACCACTGCCACCAACATGGGCATCATCACCGCGATGATTCCGTTGCTGACCATCGCGGTCGGCGCCGTGGTGTTGCGCGAGCGTCCCTCCCTGATGGCGCTGCTGGGCGGCCTGCTGTCGCTGGCGGGGCTGGCGTTGCTGATCGGCGAAGGCGATCCGGCGCGCCTGTTGTCGGTGGGCGCGAACCATGGCGATGTGCTGATGGGCGTGGCGGCGTTGGCCTACGCGCTGTACGGCGTGCTGCTGCGGCGCTGGGGTTTGCCGGCCGGGCCATGGGTGTCGCTGTACGTGCAGGTGGCGTTCGGCGTGCTGTTCCAGTTGCCCGCCTTTCTGATGGCGCCCGCCTCGCCGCTCAATGGCGATAATCTGCCGCTGGTGCTGTATGCCGGCCTGTTCCCGTCGCTGTTCGCGCCGTTCCTGTGGATGCAGGGCGTGCGCCACCTGGGGCCGGCCCGCGCCAGCGTGTTCCTGAACCTGATGCCGGTGGCCACCGTGGCGATCGCGGCGCTGTTCCTGGACGAGAAACCGCACCTGTTCCACATCGTTGGCGGCGCGATGGCGCTGGCCGGCGTGATGCTGGCGCAGATGCGGGCGCCCTTCGCCGGGGCCCGCCGCGCGCGGGCAGCCTCGTAGGGCGCCACGCGCCTCAGTCGGGCACGGGCTTGCCGTGCCAGTACCGCTGGGCGTGTTCCACCGCCACCCTGGCCGGCACGCGCAGGCCGTGGCCCGCGCCCAGCGCGAAGCGCCGCGCCAGTCCGGCGTCGATCAACGACTGGCCGACCGGCAGGAAATGGTCGGAGTCGAGCAGCGCGGGCTGGTCATAACGCTTCCAGACACGCCGGCCGTGCTCGATGATGGGCGAGGCCTCGGGCTGGCGCGCCCGTGTCGGCCAGGCGCGTTGTTCGGCCAGGTGCAGCATGGTGCAGACATCGAAGCCGACGCCCAGCAGCAGGATCTCGGCGTCGGCGCGCAGCAGCTTTGCCAGCGGCGAGGTTTCGCCCAGCGGGTCGTCCAGCCGGTGGTTGGCGGTCAGCGCGTCGGCGCCGGCGCCGACGGCCGCGAACGAACAGGTGGGATGCAGGCTGCGCACGGCGCCGGGCCAGGTGCGGAACAGTTCGGCCACCGCGCCCATGCCACGCGTGGGGGTGATGGCGGGATCGTAGGCCGGCATGTGCTCGCACAGGGTGTCCAGCCAGGCGGCCGGCACCGGCGGCGCCTGCCATTGCGCGGGATCGGTCAGGTCGGAGGAGTGCGCCGGCATGGCCACCAGGCCGTCGGAACCGACGCAATCGAGCAAGGCCTGGATCAGCGCCACGGGACCGCCCGCGATCCAGCCCAGGGCGCGCAGCGAGGTGTGCACGAGCACCGTGGCGCCGGGGCGCAGGCCGCCCTCGCGCAATTGCGCCGCGAGGCTGTCGCGGGTGGCGGGAAACGGGGTGCGGGCCAGCAGGTCGGCTTCGGTCATCGGGGTGGGCAGGGCGCCGCGAAAGGCGTCATGGAACGGACACAAGCCGTAAATATAGCCTTGCCACCCGCGCGCGGACCCCGCCCGCACGCCTGTCCGGGTTCCGGCCTACAATCAGCGATTCATCAGCTTTCTTTCCCTATACGAGCCCATGGCCCAATACGTCTACACCATGAACCGCGTCGGCAAGATCGTGCCGCCCAAGCGGCAGATCCTGCGTGACATCTCGCTTTCGTTTTTTCCTGGCGCCAAGATCGGCGTGCTGGGCCTGAACGGCTCGGGCAAGTCGACGCTGCTGAAGATCATGGCGGGCGTGGATCGCGAGATCGAAGGCGAAGCCATCCCCATGCCGGGCCTGAACATCGGCTACCTGCCGCAGGAACCGCAGCTCAACCCCGAGCACACGGTGCGCCAGGCGGTTGAGGAAGGCCTGGGCGCGGTGGTCACCGCCAAGAAGCGCCTGGACGAGGTCTATGCGGCCTACGCCGAGCCTGACGCCGACTTCGACGCGCTGGCCGCCGAGCAGGCCGAGCTGGAAGCCATCATCGCGGCCGCCGCCTCCAGCGGCGCCGACGACATCGAACACCAGATGGAAATCGCCGCCGACGCGCTGCGCCTGCCGCCCTGGGATGCCATCGTCGGCAACCTGTCCGGCGGTGAAAAGCGCCGCGTGGCGCTGTGCCGCCTGCTGCTGTCCAAGCCCGACATGCTGCTGCTGGACGAGCCCACCAACCACCTGGATGCCGAAAGCGTCGAATGGCTGGAACAGTTCCTGCACAAGTTCCCGGGCACCGTCGTGGGCGTGACCCACGATCGCTACTTCCTGGACAACGCCGCCGAATGGATCCTCGAACTGGACCGCGGCTACGGCATTCCCTGGAAGGGCAACTACAGCTCGTGGCTGGAGCAGAAGGAAGATCGCCTCAAGCAGGAAGAGGCTTCCGAATCGGCCCGCCAGAAGACCATCAAGAAGGAACTGGAGTGGGTGCGCCAGAACCCGAAGGGCCGCCAAGCCAAGGCCAAGGCGCGCCTGGCCCGCTTCGAGGAACTGTCGTCCTATGAATACCAGAAGCGCAACGAGACCCAGGAAATCTTCATTCCGGTGGGTGAGCGCCTGGGCAACGAGGTCATCGAGTTCAACAACGTCAGCAAGGCCTACGGCGACCGCCTGCTGATCGACAACCTCAGCTTCAAGATTCCGGCTGGCGCCATCGTCGGCATCATCGGCGCCAACGGCGCCGGTAAATCGACGCTGTTCCGCATGATCGCGGGCCGCGAGCAACCGGATTCGGGCGAAGTGAAGATCGGCCAGACCGTCAAGCTGGCCTACGTCGACCAGTCGCGCGACGCGCTCGAAGACAAGAAGACCGTGTTCGACGCGGTCGCCGACGGCGCCGACGTGATCACCGTGGGCAAGTTCGAGATGTCCTCGCGCGCCTACCTGGGCCGCTTCAACTTCAAGGGCGGCGACCAGAACAAGGTGGTCGGCCAGCTGTCGGGCGGTGAACGCGGCCGCCTGCACATGGCCAAGACGCTGATCGCCGGCGGCAACGTGCTGCTGCTGGACGAACCGTCCAACGACCTCGACGTCGAAACGCTGCGCGCGCTGGAAGACGCGCTGCTGGAGTTCCCCGGCAGCGTCATGGTCATCAGCCACGATCGCTGGTTCCTGGACCGTATCGCCACGCACATCCTGGCTTTCGAGGGCGATTCGCAAGTGGTGTTCTTCGACGGCAACTACCAGGAGTACGAAGCCGACAAGAAGCGCCGCCTGGGCGAAGAGGGCGCCAAGCCCAAGCGCCTGCGCTACAAGGCGCTGAAGTAAGCCGGCCTGCCAGGCGGTCCGAAAATCCCGGCCATTGCGCGCCGGGATTTTTTTTCGGATGATAGAATCAAAAAGTTCATCATTTGATGCGAATTTTTGCTCCAGTCATTGCAAGGAGGCCAGTGTGCGTACGACTGTGACGCTCGATGACGACCTGCTCGAATTGGCCCGTACCTATACCGGCGTCCAGGAGACATCGGCGCTCGTAACGCGAGCGTTGACCCAGCTCGTGCAGAAAGAGGCCGCGAAGCGGTTGGCCAAGCTTGGTGGTAGTTCGCCCAAGTTGAAGCCTATCCCGCGGCGGCAGACGGAAACCTGCAATGATCCTGGTTGACACTTCCATCTGGGTAGACCATTTATCCGACGGCGAGCCATATCTGGTGCGCTTGCTGGAGGAAGAAAGTGTATTGATGCACCCGTTCATCGCGGGTGAATTGGCGCTGGGTTCGTTGGGCCGACGTGATGTCGTATTGGGCGCGATGTCGCTATTGCCTCAAGTCGTGCGTGCGAGTCATGACGAAGTCATGCACTTTCTTCATAGCGAGAAATTGTTTGGAAAGGGCATCGGCTATGTGGATTTACACTTGTTGGCGTCCACGCGACTGACACTTGGCGCTGCGCTATGGACCAGGGACAAACGGCTGCGGACACTCGCCAACACCTTGAGCCTGGCGGTTGATCCCCCGAGATATCATTGAATGAAGCGGTTTGGCGTGATGGTCATACCGTATCGTCGATACCGCCTTCAACCCCAGGAGACCCCCCATGCTGCTGCAAGCCTCCGATTCCACGCTGCTCATCGTCGACATGCAGGGCCGCCTGATGCCCGTGATCCACGACGGCGACGCGGTGCTGGCGGCCAACGCCAAGCTGGCGCGGGCCGCTCGGCTGCTGGATGTGCCCGTGGTCGCGACGGAACATCACAGCAAGATGCTGGGCGTCACGGTGGCGCCGCTGGCCGAACTGGTGCAGTCCACGTTCCAGAAGATGCGCTTCTCCGCCGCGCGCGAGCGTGGCTTCGAGGCCTGGCTGCCGGCGGCGCGCAAGACGGTCCTGGTGACCGGCTGCGAAGCCCACATCTGCGTGTTGCAGACCGTCATCGGTTTGACCGAGCTGGGCTACAAGGCGGTGCTGGTGGCCGACGCGGCGGGCTCGCGCAAGCCATCCGACCATCATGCCGCGCTGCGCCGCGCGCGCGCCCACGGCGCCGAGATCGTCACGTCGGAAATGGCCATTTTCGAGTGGATGGAGACTTGCGAGCATGCACGCTTCCGCGACGTGTTACGTCTGGTCAAATAGCGGCCCGTTCCAGCAACACTGTCCCTGGGAAGCGCAAGGATTCCCTCGCCGTTTGACACAATTCCTGGGCAAACTTCACAGCGCGGGGCGGGATATTTTGCGATCCTGAAGGCTCTAAACCCACAAGGGGCATCGTGCGCTCGCGTCTGGATCTTGGTGCGACCCCGGGGACAAGAATAGGAGCCTCATCATGAAAATCGCATCTCTTTCCAAAATCTGTGTCGCTGTTGCCATGGCCGCGGCCATGGCGGGTTGCTCGTCGTGGGACAGCATGAGCCATCGCCAGAAAAGCACGGTGGGCGGTGCGGCGCTCGGCGGTGTGGCGGGTGCCGTCATCACCAACGGCGGCATTCTCGGCACGGTGGGTGGCGCCGCCATCGGTGGCGTCATCGGCGATCAGGTGGGCAAGCACTAAGCCGCGGACGAGGCAGTCGCCAGCGTCGGCTGGCGTGCCGAGCCCACACGCAAAAACGCCCGGCATCGTGAACTGACCCCCGAAAGTTGGATATTGATCCGACCTTCGGGGGTTTTTACATGGCGAAGTATGAAGAGCAATTCAAGATCAAAGTGGTGCAGGCGTACCTGCAAGGCACGGACGGCTTCAAATCGGTGGCGCGCCGATACGAAGTGCCGCACTCAATGGTGCGGCGCTGGGTCGGGAGTTTTCGAGCGCATGGCGTTAACGGGTTGCGCAGGCAATCTGGCTCGTACAGCGCGGCCTTCAAACAATCGGTGCTGATCAAGATCCGGCGCGAAGGTCTGTCGGACACGCAGGCAGCGGTGTTGCTGGGGATTCGTCATACAGGGCACATTACGAAATGGCGCGCCCAGTATGATGCTGGGGGTATAGAGGCGCTGGCGCGCAAGCGCCGAGGAGCAAGCATGCCGCATAAGTACCCCCCAGAGCCGGTGTCCAAGGACATGACCAAGGAAGAACTCGAGCAAGAGCTGGCCTATCTGCGCGCGGAGAACGATTACCTAAAAAAAATGAAGGCCTTGATCGAAGCGGAGAAGACCCGGGCGCTGGTTGGAAAGCGCAAGTGGTCCAAGGATTAAGGCCCAAGCATCCGCTGGCACTACTGCTACGCGTCGCCAAGCTGTCGCGCAGCACGTTTTATTACCACCTGAAGTCGTTCGGAGCCGTGGACCCGTACGCCGAGCTCAAGCAGCGCATCAGCGCGGTCTACGCCCGTCACAAGGGCCGCTACGGCTACCGCCGGATTACGGCGGTCTTGCGCCAGGCCGGTGAGCTAGTGAACCACAAGACCGTGCAGAAGCTGATGCAGGCGCTAGGCTTGAAGTCGCTGGTGCGCGCCAAGAAGTACCGGTCCTACCGAGGCCAATCACACCACGTGGCGGCCAACGTGTTGGCGCGCGACTTCGAGGCGGCGCGTCCGAACCAAAAGTGGGTCACCGATGTGACCGAGTTCAACGTACGTGGCGAGAAGCTGTACCTGTCGCCGGTGATGGACCTATACAACGGCGAGATCGTGGCCTACGAGACCAGCCGCCGGCCGGTGTTCAAGCTCGTGGGCAGCATGCTGAAGAAGGCGCTGGCGCGGCTGCTGCCGACGGAGCGTCCAGTGCTGCACTCCGATCAGGGCTGGCAGTACCAGCAGCAGAACTACAGGCGGATGCTGGCAGATAGATCGGTGACGCAAAGCATGTCACGCAAGGGAAACTGCCTGGACAATGCCGCTATGGAAAGCTTCTTCGGCACGCTCAAGGCTGAGTTCTTCCACTTGAATCGCTTCGAAAGCATCGAGCAGTTGCAAGCCGGCATTCGACAGTACATCCGTTACTACAATCACGATCGCATCAAGCTCAAGCTAAAAGGCCTGAGCCCGGTGCAATACCGAGCTCAGGCCTTCGGGCTTTAGCTGACTGTCCAACTTCTGGGGGTCAGTTCATCGCCGGGCGTTTTTTTGCGTGCGTTGCGCGCGCATCCGGCGCCGGCCAGCGGCGCGCGGAGAACGCGTCAGGACTCGCTTTGCGGCATCTCGATCTTGACCTCGAGCACTTCGAGGGTGTCCTGGCGTTCCAGGTGCACCTTGATGTCCTCGGGGTTGATTTTCACGTATTTCGAGATCACGGCGATCAGTTCCTGCTGCAACTGCGGCAGGTAGTCGGGCGAATCGCCACGGCCCCGCTCGTGGGCCAGGATGATCTGCAACCGTTCCTTGGCGACGGAAGCGGATGTTTTCTTTTGACCAAGCAGAAACGACAGGAAGGACATTGCTTACTTGCCTCCGAACAGGCGTTTCAGGAAACCCGGCTTTTCGTAGTCGGTAAAGCGCAGGGCCTTGTCTTCGCCCAGGTAGCGGGCCACGACGTCCTTGTAGGCCTCGGACACGTCGGTATCTTTCAGGTGGATGGCGGGCAGGCCCTGGTTCGAGGCCTGCAGCACGGCTTCGGACTCGGGGATGACGCCGATCAGCTTGATGCGCAGGATGTCCTCGATGTCGCCCAGCGACAGCATTTCGCCGTCGACCACGCGCTTGGGGTTGTAGCGCGTGAGCAGCAGGAATTCCTTGACCGGCTCGCCGCCCTCGACGGCGCGCTTGGACTTGGCCGCCAGGATGCCCAGGATGCGGTCGGAGTCGCGCACCGACGAGACTTCGGGGTTGGTCACGACCAGCGCGTCGTCGGCGAAATAGGCCGCCATCAGCGCGCCCGTCTCGATGCCGGCGGGCGAATCGCAGACGATGTAGTCGAAGCCCATTTCCTTCAGGTCGTTGATGACCTTTTCCACGCCTTCCTGCGTCAGCGCGTCCTTGTCGCGCGTCTGCGAGGCGGGCAGGATGAACAGGTTTTCAAGCTGCTTGTCCTTGATCAGCGCCTGGTTCAGCGTGGCTTCGCCCTGGATCACATTGACGAAGTCATACACCACGCGACGCTCGCAGCCCATGATGAGGTCGAGGTTGCGCAGGCCGACGTCGAAGTCGATGACAGCGGTCTTGTGGCCCCGCATCGCGAGGCCCGCGGAAAAACTGGCGCTCGTCGTGGTTTTACCCACGCCGCCTTTGCCGGAAGTCACCACAACAATGCGTGTCATGACGATCAAACCCTTATGTTCGAATAAATCGCGTTATCGTAAAGCAAAAAGCCCGTGTAAGGCTTCTTACAGAATGTGTTGAACGGGCACGGCCCGTTCGAGACTGACAGAGTATTGCGTTGCAGGACCGTTTCGCGCTGGCGCGGTCTTGCGCCAGTCCGGCCGGCATGGATCCCGGGCAGGGCATCTCAGGCTTTCAGGGCCTCGATGCGCAGGGTGTCGCCATCCAGCCGTACCAGCGCGGGCTGGTTGTGCAGCGAGCGGTCGAGCTTGTCTTCGACCACGCGGTACACGCCGGCCACGGCCAGCAACTCGGCATCCAGGTGCGTGGTGAAGATGCGTGCCGACGTGTCGCCGCGCGCGCCGGCCATGGCCTTGCCGCGCAGCGGTCCGTACACATGCACGTTGCCATCGGCGATGACCTCGGCGCCCTGGCTGACCATGCCGATCACGACCAGGTCGGTGTGGCGCGCGTAGACGCGCTGGCCGGAACGCAGCGGCCGGGTGATGACCAGCGCCGACGACGATTGCGGCGCGGCCGGCGTCGGGCTCGGCGCCGACGTGGTGCTGGCGGCGGCGCGCTCGGGCAGCGGCTCGGCGGCGGGTTTGCCGGCAGTCTTGTCCGCGGATTGATCGGCCGTCTTTTCGGTTGCCTTTGCCGTTGCCTTATCGGCCGGCGCTTCGGCGGCGGGCGTGGGGGCGGGCGCGATCTCGACGGCGGCGGCCGGCACCGACGGCACCGGCGTGGCGACGTCGTTGGGCGGCGCGGTGTCGATCACCTGTGCCGGACGCGCGGCCGGGGTCGACAGCTCCACCGGCGTCAGGCCGGCGGCGCGGGCCGCGGCCAGGTTGGCGCCTTCGGCCACCACGCCGATAGGGGGCAGGTTGTGCCCGCGCAAGGCGGCGACCAGCGCGGCCCAGTCGATGGCGTCCTCGACGCGGCTGGCGTCGATCACCACGGGCTCATTCTCGAAGAAGCTGCCGGCGTCGGCCATGCGCTTGGCCAGCGCGGCGTTCAGGCGTTCGGGGTCGGCACTGTGCAGGACCACCCGGATCGCATACAGGGTGGCGCTCTTGAAGTCCAGGGCTAGGGATTCAGTGTTCATCTTGGTTGGGGCTGGCGGCTCGGGGCGCCGGGAAGGGGCGCGCGCAACCGTCTGCGGAATGTCGGGCATGATAACCCGCCCAGGCCCCGTTCAATCGGTCGGCCAAGGGTAAAAACCCCCCAGGTTGCGGGTGGCTTCGGCGGCGGCGGCCACCACCAGCGCAGCATGCTCGCGTTGCAGCCGAGGCGTCGGCATGGTCAGCGTGACGGCGCCGGCCAGGGCGCCCGTTTCATTGAAGACCGGCGCCGAGATGCCGGACAACTCGGGCATGCGGTCGCCCTCCAGCACGACCACGCCGCTGTGGCGGATGTTCTCGTACGGCTCGCCGGCCGCGCCGGCGAAGGCCATCAGCACGCGTCCGCCCGCGCCCCGTTCCAGCGGCAGCAGGTCGCCGGCCTTGATGTGGTCGCGCACCGGCTGCGGCGAATCCACCCGATACAGGCACAGGCGATGGTCGCCCTGGCGCACGTGGAACGCGGCGCTTTCGCGGGTCACGCGGGTCAGTTCCCGCAGCACCGGCATCACCACCCCTTCCAGCGAGAACGACGCCGCATACACGGCGTGCAGCCGCGCGATCTCCGCGCCCAGTGCGTATTGGCCATCCGCCGTGCGCTGCACCAGGCGGCCATGTTCCAGCGAGGCCAGCAGGCGCAGCACGGTGCTCTTGTAGAGCTGGGTGCGCTCGGCCAGTTCCGCCAGCGACAGCGAGGCGTCGCCCGCGCGGAAGGCGGACAGCACCGACAGCGCGCGATCGACCGCGGCGGCGCCGCCGGGCGCGGCGTGCTGGTCGGCGAGGGAGGGCTGGCTGGCTTTTCTCGGCATGGCGAAACGGCCTTTCGGGCAGGCAGGGTTGACACCCGGAATCCGGATGGGGAATAATTTATAGAACGAAGTTCTATCTTATAGAACGATAAGGAGAAAGTCAATGCCCCAGATTCTAGTCAGCGAGGTCGGCCCCCGGGATGGGTTGCAGAGCATCGCCGCCGTCATGCCCACGCCCGCCAAGCTGCGCTGGATCGGCGCGCTGGCGGCGGCCGGCCTGCGCGAAATCGAGGTCTGCTCGTTCGTGCCGCCCAAGCTGCTGCCGCAGATGGCCGATGCCGCCGAAGTGGTGGTGGGCGCGCGCGAACTGCCCGGCCTGCACGTCGCGGCGCTGGCCCCCAACCTGCGCGGCGCGCAGGCCGCCTTCGAGGCCGGCGCGGCCAAGGTCACGTTGCCGGTGTCGGTGAGCGAGGCCCACTCCCTGGCCAACGTGCGCAAGACACACGGGCAGATGCGTGACGAAGTCGCGGCGGTGGTGGCGCTGCGCGATGCCCGCTTTCCTGGCGTGACGCTGGAGGCGGGGCTGTCCACCGCCTTCGGCTGCACCCTGGCCGGCCGGGTGCCGGAAGCCGACACGCTGCGCATGGCGGTGGCCATGGCACAGTTGGGCGTTGACGAGGTCGGGCTGTCGGACACCACCGGCTACGCCAATCCGGCGCAGGTGCGTCGCTTGTTCAGGGCGCTGCGCGCCGAGCTCGGCGCGCGCGCCGGCGGCGCCCATTTCCACAACACCCGCGGCCAGGGGCTGGCCAACGTGGTGGCGGCGCTGGAAGCCGGCGTCGACACCTTCGACGCCAGCCAGGGCGGCCTGGGCGGCTGCCCCTACGCGCCCGGCGCCACCGGCAACATCGTCACCGAGGACCTGGTGTTCCTGCTGGAGTCGATGGGACTGGATACCGGCATCGACGTCGACGCGCTGATGGCGGCCCGCGCCGCGCTGCGCGACGGGCTGCCGGGCGAACCGTTGTACGGTCACGTGCCCGACGCGGGCCTGCCGAAAGGATTCACCTACGCGCGGGAGGCCGCATGAGCACGCATGACGCACATCCAGCCAGCGACGAACCGGCGCTGCCGCTGACAGGCGTGCGGGTGGTCGAATTCACCCACATGGTGATGGGCCCCACCTGCGGCATGATGCTGGCCGACCTGGGGGCCGAGGTCATCAAGATCGAGCCGGTGCAGGGCGACAACACGCGCCGCCTGAAAGGCTCGGGCGCGGGTTTCTTCACCATGTTCAACCGCAACAAGAAGAGCCTGCCAGTCAATCTGCAGGATCCGCGCGGCATCGAACTGGTGCTCAAGCTGATCGCCACCGCCGACATCGTCAGCGAGAACTTCAAGGCCGGCACCATGGCCCGGCTGGGGCTGGACTACGCCACGCTGTCGAAGCTGAACGAGCGCCTGATCTACGTCTCGCACAAGGGCTTCCTGCCCGGTCCCTACCAGCACCGCACCGCGCTCGACGAGGTGGTGCAGATGATGGGCGGCCTGGCCTACATGACCGGCCCCGAAGGACGCCCCTTGCGGGCGGGCGCGGCCGTCAACGACATCATGGGCGGCATGTTCGGCGCCATGGGCGCCATGGCCGCGCTGCTCGAGCGCCAGCGCACCGGCCGCGGCCAGGAAGTGCAGAGCGCGCTGTTCGAGAACAACGTGTTCCTGGTCGGCCACCACATGATGCAGTACGCCGTCACCGGCAAGCCGGCCGCGCCCATGCCCAGCCGCATCTCCGCGTGGGCGGTGTACGACGTCTTCACCGTCAAGGACGGCGAGCAGATCTTCCTGGCCGTGGTGTCCGATACCCAGTGGAAACTGTTCTGCGACGCCTTCGGCTTTGCCGACCTGGCCGCCGACGCGCGCCTGGCGGGCAACAACGACCGGGTCGAGGCCCGCGCCTGGCTCATGCCGATCCTGCGCGAACGCCTGGCGTCCGAGCCGGCCGCCGCCATCGCCGCCCGCTTCGAGGCGCACGGCCTGCCTTACGCGCCCATCGCCAAGCCGCAGGACCTGTTCGACGATCCGCACCTGGCCGCCACCGGCGGCCTGGCCGAGATCGCCCTGCCGCAAGACGGTGCGGGCAGCGGTGCGGGCAACGCGCATGCCAAGGTGCCGCTGCTGCCCATCACGCTGGGCGGCCGCCGCCCCGGCGTACGTATCGATCCCCCGGCATTGGGCGCGCATGGCGCCCAATTGCTGGAAACCCTGGGGCTGAGCGCGACGCAGATCGCGGCCCTGACCGAAGCGGGCGTCGTCGGGCCCGTGAACTGACCCGGCCGGCCCCGGCCGTTCCGCTACGCATCCCATCTGGAGACAACCTCATGCAAGTCCTTTCGCGCCTCATGCCGCGCCGCCTGGCCGCGGCCGCGATCGCCGTCGCCACCCTGGCCGGCGCCGCGCCCGCCATCGCCGCCTATCCTGAACGCCCCATCAACCTGGTCGTGCCGATGCCGCCGGGCGGCGGCACCGACGTCGTCAGCCGCCTGCTGGCCGAGCGCCTGGGCGTGGCCACCGGCTGGAACCTGGTGGTGCAGAACAAGCCCGGGGCCACCGGCAATATCGGCATGGACTACGTGGCCCGCGCCCAGCCCGACGGCTACACCGTCGGCATGGGCCAGGCCGCCAACCTCGCGATCAACCCTGCGCTGTACCCGAAGATGCCCTTCGACCCGAAGAAGGACTTCACCCTGGTCGGCCTGGTGGCGGCCCAGCCGGTGGTCCTGGTGGTGCGCGCCGACTCGCCCTACAAGACCCTGGCCGACCTCGTCGATGACGCCAGGAAAAAACCCGCCGCCTCGCTGCGTCTGGCCTCCGCCGGCAACGGCACCATCGGCCACATGTCCGGCGTCATGCTCGCGCGTCGCGCCGGCGTCGAGTTCCTGCACGTCCCCTACAAGGGCGCCGGCCCCGCCGTCACCGACCTGGTCGGCGGCCAGACCGACCTCTACTTCATCACCCCGCAGACCGCCTTCCCCCTGCTCGCCGCCAACAAGCTGCGCGCCCTGGCCGTCACCTCCAACGCTCGCCTGGCCGCCTTGCCCGACGTCCCCACCGTCGCCGAATCCGGCTACCCCGGCTTCGAAGCTTCCGCCTGGACCGGCCTGGTCGGCCCCGCCGGCATGTCCGCCGACATGGTCAACCAGCTCAACGCCCGCATGCAGGCCGTCCTCAAGGAACCCGCCGTCATCAAGCGCCTGGAAGACGAAGGCAGCCAACCCCTGGGCGGCACCCCCGCCGACTTCGAGGCCTACATGAAAAGCGAAACCGCCAAGTGGGCCGACGTAGTAAAAGCCGCCAACATCAAACTGGACTGAAAGAGGGCGGGGGGCGTCCCCGCCCCCAAGCAACCACCACGCCCCCCTCCGCGCAGCGCCCATCGCCCCGACGCCAGACACCACGTATGCCAAAACCGGCCGCCCGCGCGGCCGATTTTGGCGGGCCCCGCAACCCTCTCCAGAACCCCAAGGTCCAGCAGCACTCCATGTCTCCACACCGGTAGCGCCTCGCGCGGCCTACGAAGAACCCTCCCTGCTGGCCATGAAAAAAGGCGCCCGAAGGCGCCTTTTGCATCACTCGGCAGAGCAACCCACGTTCACCCCTGCGCCCAAGAATCCCGCAACGTCACCACCCGATTCAGCACAGGCTTCTCCACCGTCGACTCCTTCAAGTCAGCCGTGAAATACCCCAGCCGCTCGAACTGCCACGTCGCCCCCGGCGCCGCCACCGTGCCCGGCTCCAGCCACGCCGTCACCGTCTCCTTCGAATTCGGATTCAGGCAGGCCAGGAAATCCTTGTCGCCGCCGTCCGGCCGCGGATCCGCGAACAGGCGGTCGTACAGGTGGATCTGCGCCGGCACCGCATGCGCCGCGCTGACCCAGGTGATATTGCCCTTGACCTTGACGCTGTCCGCCCCCGGCGTGCCGCTGCGCGTCTCCGGCAGGTACTCGGCCTGCACCTCGACCACTTCGCCGGCCTCGTTCTTGGTGAAGCCCGTGCAGCGCACCACATAGCCATACTTCAGGCGCACGAGGTTGCCCGGGAACAGGCGGAAATACTTCTTCGGCGCTTCCTCGCGGAAGTCATCGCGCTCGATCCACAGTTCGCGCGACAGGGGGAACTCACGCAGTCCGGCCTCCGGATCGTGCGGATTGCGCGGCGCCGTGCAGATCTCGGTCTGGCCTTCCGGGTAATTGGTGATGACCAGCTTGAGCGGATCCAGCACCGCCACCGAGCGCGGCGCGATCGGGTCCAGGTCGTCGCGCACGGCCTGCTCCAGCAGGCTGTAGTCGATGCGCGAATCCGACTTCGACACTGCCGTGCGGTCGCAGAACAGGCGGATCGAGGCCGGCGTGTAGCCGCGGCGGCGCAGGCCGAAAATGGTCGGCATGCGGGGATCGTCCCAGCCATCCACGTGGCCTTCGCGCACCAGTTGCAGCAGCTTGCGCTTGCTGGTGACCACGTAGCTCAGGTTCAGGCGGGAGAACTCATATTGGTGCGGCAGCGGCCGGGCCAGCTTGCCCAGTTCGGCCAGGCGTTCCAGGATCCAGTCATAGAACGGGCGCTGGTCCTCGAACTCCAGCGTGCAGACGCTATGGGTGATGCCTTCCAGCGCGTCCTCCACCGGATGCGCCCAACTGTACATCGGGTAGATGCACCACTGGTTGCCTGTGCGGTGGTGAGTGGCGTGGCGCACGCGGTACATGACCGGGTCGCGCAGGTTGATGTTGGGCGACGCCATGTTGATCTTGGCGCGCAGCACCAGGCTGCCGTCCGGATGCTTGCCGTCGCGCATCTCGCGCAGCAGCGTGATCGACTCGGGGGCCGGGCGGTTGCGCCAGGGCGAGTCGACGCCGGGTTCGGTCAGGGTGCCGCGGTTGGCGCGGATCTCGTCGGGGCTCTGTTCGTCGACGTAGGCGTGGCCGGCCTCGACCAGCGCCTCGGCGAACTCATACATATAGCCGAAGTAGTCGCTGGCGAAATACAGGTTGTCGCGGCCGTCGGCCTTCCAGTCGAAGCCCAGCCAGTGCACGGCCTCGATGATGGCGTCGACGTACTCCTGGTCTTCCTTCTCGGGGTTGGTGTCGTCAAAGCGCAGGTGACAGACGCCGCCGAAGTCGCGGGCGAGGCCGAAGTTCACGCAGATGCTCTTGGCGTGGCCGATGTGCAGATAGCCGTTCGGCTCCGGCGGAAAACGGGTGCGGATCTTCGCCGGATCGGGTTCGCCCTGCTGCTGCACGGAGGCCGGCCCAGGCTTGCCCGCCCAACGCTTGCCCTGGAAGCGGTTGGCTTGCAGGTCGTCTTCGACGATGTTGAGCAGGAAATTGGATGCGGCGGGGGTCGGCGTCGTGGCGGAGGTCATTCTTGAAAGAATAGGAAAAAGCAGCGACAAAGCGTCAATTTTGCCACGTTCCCGGGACAAGCCATTTTTGGCTCGCTGCAAGCGGTTTCAAACTGGCCCCCATTGTCGTGTAACTGGCTCTACACTACGGGCCATCATGGATATCTCCACCCTTTCCCTGGCCCGCGCGCAATTCGTGGCCAGCCTGAGCTTCCTGGCGCTGTTCCTGGCCGTGGCCCTGGCGCTTGCGTGGGTCCTGCTGTTTTTCAAGATACGCGCCCGCGTCTCGGGGCAGGGCGGCTGGACCGCCGCCTACCGCTTCTGGGTGCGCATTTTCGCCCTGTCCTTCGTGCTGACACTGGCCGCCTGCGTGCCCGTGCTGATCCAGCTCGGCAGCCTGTGGGCCGGCCTGATGGACAAGATCGGCAACGTCGCCGGTCCGCTGCTGGGCTACGGCATCCTGTCGGTCTTCATCCTCAAGTCGTGTTTCCTGGGCGTCATGCTGTTCGGCCAGCGCCGCGTGTCCGACGGCGCCCACACCCTGGCGGTGCTGATGGTGGCCGTGGGGCAACTGGTGGCGCTGTTCTGGGTGCTGGCGCTGCAATCGTGGATGCAGACGCCGGACGGCGCCGTGCTGGTCGATGGCCGCTACCAGGTCTACGACTGGGTGGCGGTGGTGCTGAACCCCTCGGTCGGCTGGCGCATGGCCGTGGTGGTGGTGGGCTCGGCCCTGGCGGCCGCCTTCCTGATGATGGGCGTGACCGCCCTGCAGGCCCTGCGCCGTCCGCTGGACGACGGCGAGCGCTGCACCTTCAAGACCGGCTTGGCGATCGCCGCGCTGGCTTCCGTGCTGCAATTGCCGGTGGCCTCGGGCGCCGGCCAGATGGTGGCGCAGTACCAGCCCGCCAAGGCCGCCGCCGCCGCCGGCTACTGGGAAAGCGGCGCCGAGCCGCGCCTGGTGCTGTTCGGCTGGCCGGACGCCCGCAACCATGTCAACGTGGCCGACTGGACCTGGAACAACGCTGGCGGCATGTGGTTGCACCGCAATGAAGACGGCACCTACCAGGGGCTGGACAAGTATTCCGGCATGCTGCCGCCGGTGGCGCTCACCTTTTGGTCGCTACGGGTGGCCGCGGGGCTGGGCCTGCTGATGCTGGCGGTGTCATGGGTCACGCTTCTGTTGACCTGGCGCCGCGGCATGGATGTCGCGGCGGTCCCGCAATGGTGGCAGCGCGTGCTGTGCGGCATGATGTTTTCCGGCGGTATCGCCGTCGTGGCCGCCTGGTGGGTGTCCATCATCGGCCTGCAGCCCTTCGCGGTCAACGGCACGATCACCCAGACCGAGGTGCTGGGCCCCATGTCTTCCAGCACCGTGCTGTACGGCCTGGTCGGGTACGGCCTTCTGTACGCGTTGCTGCTGGCCGCCTTCGCCGGCATGCTGTTCCATGCGGCGCGCTACGGCGTGGTGCCGGTGCGCAAACTGGGCGGGGGAACGCCATGATCGCCATGCTCGCCGCCTCGCAGGGGCTCAGTCCCGATGATCCTTCCTTCTGGATGCCGTTGGCGTTCATGGGCCTGCTGTTCGTGGTGGTCGCTGCCGGCGTGGTGCTGGATGGCTTCGACCTGGGCGTGGGCATCCTGCTGCAGCTCGCGCCCGAGCAGGAACGCGGCCGCATGATGAGCCTGCTGAGCCCCTGGCGCGACGCCAACGAATTCTGGCTGCTGTTGGGCATGGGGCTGTTCGCTTCCGCCTTTCCATTCGCCTGGGGCGCGGTGCTGGGCAAACTCTACGGGCCGCTCACCTTCATGGTGCTGGGCGTGGTGCTGCGCAGCGTCTCCTTCGAATTCCGCATCCGCGCCCGCAACGAGGCCAAGCCGCGCTGGATCTTCGCCTTCTGGGCCGGTTCGCTGATGACCGCCTTTGGGCAGGGCATGCTGCTAGGGCGCATTGCCACTGGCTACCAATCCGACGCCGGCTATGGCTGGTTCGCGCTGTTCGTCGGCCTGTGCGCCGTGGCCGCCTATGTGCTGCTGGGCGCGTCGTGGCTGGTGATGCGGGTCGACGGCGAGCTGCAGCGCCGCGCGGCCAACTGGGCGCGGCACGCGATCCGCTGGACCGCGGTCGGCATGGTCGCCATCGCCGTCACGCTGGGCCTGGCCAACGCCGGCATCTTCTACAAATGGAGCAACATCGCCCACCTGAGCCTCGCGGCCACCGTATGGGTGCTGATGCTGGCGGGCTTCGTTGCCGCCGAAATGCTGCTGGCGCGCCTGCCGGGCCGCGCCGACCGCTTCAGTTGGCTGCCGTTCGTGCTGTGCGTGGCGCTGTTCCTGCTGATGCTGAGCGGCCTGGCCTACAGCCTGTTCCCCTATCTGATCCTGGACGACATGACGCTGTGGGACGGCGCTGGCGCGCTGGGCTCGATGCGCCTGGTGATGGCCGGCGCGGTGGTGGGGATCCCGGTGGTGCTGGTGTTCAACATCCTGGCCTATCGCTCGGTGTTCGGCAAGGAGCGCGCGCCCGTGCCGCTGTTGCCGCCGCCGTCGCCTTGATGCCGCCGGGGGTGAGGCGACGGCGGATGGCCATGCCATCCACTGTGGCGCGCCGCCGCCGTCGGCCGCCCCGGCTCCCAGGGATGCCGCGCCAAGCCCGGCCTTACAGCACCGGCCGCGCCACCCGCTGCAGGATTTCCTCGCCGTAGGCTTCCAGCTTGCGCGCGCCGACGCCGCTGATGTGGCTGAGCGCGTCCATCGAGTCGGGCTGGGCCAGCGCAATTTCGCGCAGCGTGGCGTCGTGGAAGATGACGTAGGCCGGCACGCCGTGGCTCTTGGCCACTTCGCCGCGCCAGGCGCGCAGCGCCTCGAACACCGGTTGCAGTTCGGCGGGCAGGTCGATCGCGGCGGCCTTGGCGCGGCTGCCGCCGGTCTTGCCGGAGCGGGCTTTCTTTTCGGATTCGCGCCGCAGCATCAGTTGGCGCTCGCCCTTGAGCACGGCGCGGCTGCCTTCGGTCAGGGCCAGCGTGCCGTAGCCTTCGTTGTCGACGGTCAGCAGGCCCTGCGCCAGCAACTGGCGCAGCACGCCGCGCCAGGCGGTATCGCTGAGGTCTTCGCCCACGCCGAACACGCTGAGCGTTTCGTGGCCGTGCTGCTTGGTGCGGTCGGTGACCTTGCCGCGCAGGATGTCAATGATGTGGCCGGCGCCGTAGCGCTGGCCGCGTTCCTTCCACAGCCGGTACACGGCGGACAGCACCTTCTGCGCCGCCACCGTGCCGTCCCAGGCCTGCGGCGGGTCGAGGCAGACGTCGCAGTTGCCGCAGGCCGTGATGTGCTGGCCGAAGTACGCCAGCAGCCGCACCCGGCGGCATTCCACGGTTTCGCACAGGCCCAGCATGGCGTCCAGTTGCTGGCCAAGGCGGCGGCGGTAGGCGTCGTCGCCGGGGGATTCGTCGATCATGCGGCGCTGCTGCACCACGTCCTGCAGGCCGTAGGCCAGCCAGGCGGTGGCGGGCAGGCCGTCGCGGCCGGCGCGGCCGGTTTCCTGGTAGTAGCCCTCGACCGACTTGGGCAGGTCGATGTGCGCCACGAAGCGCACGTCGGGCTTGTCGATGCCCATGCCGAAGGCGATGGTGGCGACCATGACCACGCCGTCCTCGCGCAGGAAGCGCGCCTGGTTGGCGGCGCGCACCTGGGGGCTGAGCCCGGCGTGATAGGGCATGGCGTCGATGCCCTGGTTGCAGAGGAATTCGGCGGTTTCCTCGACGCGTGCCCGCGACAGCGCGTAGACCACGCCGGACTCGCCCTCGTGCTCGGTGCGGATCATGTCCAGCAACTGCTTGCGCACCTCGTTCTTCTCGACGATGCGGTAGCGGATGTTGGGGCGGTCGAAGCTGGAGACGAAGTGGTGCGCGTCGGTCAGCGACAGGCGCTGGGCGATCTCGTTACGGGTCTCGGCGGTGGCGGTGGCGGTGAGCGCGATGCGCGGCACGTCGGGCCAGCGCTCGTGCAGCATCGACAGGCCCAGGTACTCCGGCCGGAAATCGTGGCCCCATTGCGACACGCAGTGGGCCTCGTCGATGGCGAACAGGGCGATGTTGCCGCGTTCCAGCAGTTGCAGGCAGCGGTCGGTCAGCAGGCGTTCGGGCGCCACGTACAGCAGGTCCAGCTCGCCGGCCAGGAAGGCCTGTTCGACGTCGCGGGCCACGCGCCATTCCTGGGTCGAATTCAGGAACGCGGCGCGCACGCCCAGCTCGGTCAGCGCGTCGACCTGGTCCTGCATCAGCGCGATCAGGGGCGAGACGACGATGCCGGTGCCTTCGCGCACCAGGGACGGGATCTGGTAGCAGAGCGACTTGCCGCCGCCGGTGGGCATCAGGACCAGCGCGTCGCCGCCGTCGATGACTTGCTGGACGATGGCTTGCTGGTCGCCGCGGAAGGATTCGTAACCGAAAACGCGCTGCAGGACTCCGCGGGCGCGCGTGTCAGACATGGGGGTAGGCCGTGAGCATCATGGCGGGGATTTTAAGCCGCAAATCCGGCGACCCGGGCGCGCGGGGGCATTTTCGTCCACCGGCCCGGCCGCGTCACCAGCTCAGCCAGGTGCCGCGCATGAAGGTGTCCACCGGCATGCTGAGGTTGGCGCGCCACTCGTAATTGCCCGAAATGATGTCGCGGTCGGCGCCCACCGCCAGCTTGACCTTGGGCGCCACGAACATGCTGTGGCTCAGGCCGACCCGCTGCTCGGCCAGCGCCGAACCTTCGTGCAGGCCCGAATAGGTGCCGCTGAGCGTGCCCCAGCCGGTGATCGGCACCCCGGCGGTCAGGGTGTTGCGGGTCTGCGGGGCCGCGGCCACGCCGCCGGAATAGGTCGACAGGTCGCCGAAGCCGGCGCCGATCTGCTCGTTGGTGTAGCCCAGGTTGACCGCGTCGGCCACGTCCACGCTGTAGCCGAAGCGGTAGCGCCAGGCGCTGGCGGCATCGAACGAACTCTGGGTGGCGCCGGCCTGGAAGGTGCCGTAGTCGCCGGCGGCGTAGGTGGTGCCCATGCCGCGGGTGGTCAGCGACGGCGCGCTCTGCATCTGGCCTTCAAGCGTCAGCACCGGCGTCAGCCCGTAGCGCACGGTGCTGTTGCCGACCGAGGCGCCATAGTCGACCGCCCCGGAAGTGGCCGACGGATCCATGCGGTTGAGCCGGCCGAGTGAGGACGAATAACCGAAGCTGCCCTCGGCCAGCGGCGCCGTGGTGCTTGGCAGGTTGGAGATCTGCAGGCCGCCGACCGGCGCGCTGCTGCCCCAGGCGGGCGCATTGGCGTTGATGTTGCCCACCGAAAATGACGGACCGGTGGTGTTGCGGTAGACCCAGTTGCGGTCGCCGCCGTAGCGCAGGCCGTCCTGGCCGCTGACCGAGGCGAACCAGGGGCGGCTCGGCCGCGATACGCCGGAGATCACGACCACGGGCACCCGAGGTATGTCCCCGCTTTCCAGGTCGAAGGAGTAATCCGGCGCATCGGCGGGCGCCGCGGCCGTCTGGGTCGCTTCGCACCCGAGCGGGCCAGCCGCAGCATCCCCCGACAGGCTGGGTCCCGTCCCCGGAATTGTTTCGTCCTCGCCGCCGCCCGCCACGCTGGTGTCCATGGCCGGCTCGGCGCCCTGGAGGTCGCAGGGTGTCGGGTCCAGCGGCACCGCCCGCGACGCCATCGAGGGCGCGGGCCGCACCGGCACCGGCTGCACCGGCGACAGGGCGCCGATGCCGCGCGCCACATAGGCCGGGGCCGGCGGGGGAGACGAGGGGGCGGCGGGCGCGCCGGACGCGGGGATCAACGGGCTGGCCAGGCCAGCCGTCAACGCCGTGTGCAGCAGCCGCCTGCGCCAGGATGCAGGGGCGACCATAACCAACAGTGTAGAAAGGGGACGTTGCCCCAGCTGTAAACGATTTTTAGTAAACCGGACCAGCGTATGCGGGGCAATGTCCAGTATTTTAGGGCCAGTCCCGGCTGGCGGCGATGTCGGCGGCAACGGGTCGGCATCGCCGGCAAACATCGTGCAACAGGTATATTTCAGATGATTTCCCGGCTCTTGCCGCCAGAGGCGGTCGGCTCCACTATGGCATCCATGGACAATCACCACACCAAGCTGCTGGTCGTCGACGACGATCCGGCCCTGCGGCAACTGCTGGCCGACTACCTGAACCGCCACGGCTACGACACGCTGCTCGCGCCGGACGCCAGCGACCTGCCGTCGCGCATCACCCGCTACGCCCCGGACCTCCTGGTGCTGGACCGCATGCTGCCCGGCGGCGACGGCGCCGACGCCTGTCGTCGCCTGCGCGAACAGGGCGAAGACATCCCCGTCATCCTGCTGACCGCCCGCGACGAGGCCGTCGATCGCATCATCGGCCTGGAGGCCGGCGCCGACGACTACGTCGGCAAGCCTTTCGATCCGCGCGAACTGCTGGCCCGCATCGAGGCAGTGCTGCGGCGCAAGCGCGGCCCTTCCGCGTTGACCAAGGACGCCCCGGTTGCGTTTGGTCCCTTCCTCTTCGACCCTTCCACCCGCCAGTTGTCGCGCGACGGCACCGTGGTCAAGCTCACCGGCGGCGAAATCAACCTGCTCGAAGCCCTGGTGCGCAACGCCGGCAAGCCGCTGTCGCGCGAACGCCTGCTGGCGCTGGCGCGCGACGACGACGCCGGCGAGCGCAACGATCGCGCCATCGACATCGCCATCCTGCGCCTGCGCCGCGTCATCGAGGACGATCCCAAGCAACCCCGCTGGATCCAGACCGTCTGGGGCATCGGCTACCGGTTCTCGCCCTGATGCGCTTCTCCGCCGGCTTTCTGGTGCCCCGTTCGCTGCGGGCGCGGCTGATCCTGCTGATTCTCGGATCGGTGTTGCTGACACAGGCGGCGACGCTGGTGACGGTCTCGTACTTCCGCCACAAGTTCATGGAAGACGTGGCCATCGGCTACATCACCACCACCATCCGCACCTTGCGCGCCGCCGTGTCGCAAGTGCCCGCCGAAGATCGCGCCGACTTCGTGCGCGCCGCCTCGCAGAACCAGTGGCGCCTGTGGTCGCGGGTGCTGCCCGCCGAGGCCAAGCTGCAACGCTTCAATGGCCGCCGGCCGCCGCCGCGCAATGCGCAGCATCCGCCGCCTCCGCCGCCGCCACCACCGAGCGCCCAGATCCAGGGGCCGCCGTTGCCGCCCGAGATGCGCGGCGACGAGCGTGAAGTCGAACGCGAAGAACGCCACGCCGAACGCGAGCGTGAACGCGAAGAGCACATCCGCCGCTACAAGCCCGAACCCGACGACATCCGCCGCGACCTGCGCGGGCTGGTGCAGCAGCTCAACGAGCGCCTGAACGATGGCACCCGGGTGGCGCTGTCGCGCGGCCCCACGCCGGAGATCTTCATCTCGCTGGCGCCCAACCCGGCCAGCGAGGATGCGCCGCGCCTGCGGGAGTGGCTGGTGATCCCGCTGGACCGTCTGGACCCGCCCGTGGCCACGCCTTTCATCGCCGCCTGGCTGGGCGGCCTGGGCCTGTTGCTGTTGCTGGCGGTGGGGTTTTCCTGGCACATCACCCGCCCCATCACCCGTCTGGCCGACGCCGCCGACCGCCTGGCCGCGGGCCAGCCGCAGCGGGTGGAGCCTTCCGGTCCGCACGAGACCCGGGTGCTGGGCGAACGCTTCAACGCCATGCTGGACGCGCTGTCCGAATCCGATTCCGTGCGCCGCACGCTGCTGTCGGGCCTGCCGCACGACCTCAAGGGACCGCTGTCGCGCATGTGGCTGCGCATCGAGCTGGCCGACGATTCGGCCCTCAAGGAAGGCCTGCGCACCGACCTGCAGGACATGCAGCATATGGTCGACCAGTTCATCGGCTTCGTGCGCGGCACCGATCCGGCTGCCTACCGCTATGCGTCAATGGCGCTGCCCGACTGGCTGACCGAGCGCGTCAATGCCTGGCGCGGCGCCGGCACCGACGTTACGCTCAAGACCGCGGGCGGCGATGACGCGCTGGTCGTGCACGGGGACGCAGTGGCGCTGGGGCGCCTGCTCGACAACCTGATCGGCAATGCCCTGAACCATGGCGCGCCGCCCGTCGACATCGGCCTGCGGCGCGAGGACCGCTACGCGGTGCTGGATGTCTCCGACCATGGCCCTGGCATCGTGCCGGAGCGGCGCCTGGAGGCGCTGCGACCCTTCAGCCGGTTGGACGACGCCCGTACCCGCACCGGCAGCGTCGGCCTGGGGCTGGCGCTGGCCGAGGCCATCGCGCGCGCGCACGGCGGTTCGCTGGAACTATTGCAGGCCGAGTCGGGCGGGCTGTGCGTGCGGGTCAAGCTGCCGGTCGTGGACGGCGCCTGATTCCGCCCCGGGGGCGTTTTGGGCGCGGACCCCGCCCCGGGCCCAGCGGTTACGGTACGATGCAGCATCCCGCTCAGTATCCAGTCGTTCCCGCACCATGGCCATCCAGTCCGATTCGCTTTCCTCCCGCCCCGACGCGCCTCGCATCGTCGCGCCCCAACCGGCGTCGCCCAACGAGGAGTCGATCGAACGCGCCCTGCGGCCCAAGGCGCTGGAAGAATACGTCGGCCAGCGGCGCGCGCGCGAACAGCTCGAGATCTTCATCGCCGCCGCCCGCAAGCGCGGCGAGGCGCTGGACCACGTGCTGCTGTTCGGCCCGCCGGGCCTGGGCAAGACCACGCTGGCTCACATCATCGCGCATGAAATGGGCGTGCAACTGCGCCAGACCTCCGGCCCCGTGCTCGAGCGCCCGGGCGACCTGGCCGCGCTGCTGACCAACCTGGAAAAGAACGACGTCCTGTTCATCGACGAGATCCACCGGCTGTCGCCCGTGGTCGAGGAAATCCTCTACCCCGCGCTGGAGGATTTCCAGATCGACATCCTGATCGGCGAGGGCCCGGCCGCGCGCAGCGTCAAGCTCGACCTGCAGCCATTCACGCTGGTCGGCGCCACCACCCGCGCCGGCATGCTGACCAATCCGCTGCGCGACCGCTTCGGCATCGTTTCGCGGCTGGAGTTCTACAACGCCGACGACCTCGGCCGCATCGTCACCCGCAGCGCCGGCCTGCTCAATGCCGGCATCACGCCTGACGGCGCCGCCGAAGTGGCGCGCCGCGCCCGTGGCACGCCGCGTATCGCCAACCGCCTGCTGCGGCGGGTGCGCGACTACGCCGAGGTCAAGGCCGGCGGCACCATCGACGCCGACGTCGCCGGCCGCGCCCTGGCCATGCTGGAAGTCGATCCGCAGGGCCTGGACCTGATGGACCGCAAGCTGCTCGAAGCCATCATCCACAAGTTCGATGGCGGCCCGGTGGGCGTGGACAGCCTGGCCGCGGCCATCGGCGAAGAACGCGACACCATCGAGGACGTGATCGAGCCCTATCTGATCCAGCACGGCTACCTGCAACGCACGCCGCGCGGCCGCACCGCCACCCTGACCACCTGGCGCCACCTGGGCCTGACGCCTCCCGCCGGCGCGGCCAGCAGCAGCGGCGACCTGTTCGGCAAATAAAATCCGACTTTCTTCGCGTACAAAGGACTGTTTACATGCTGCCCGAACTGCCCTCATTCGACGACGTCGCGCGCGCCAGCGAGCGCCTGGCCGGCAATGCGCACCGCACGCCGGTGCTGACCTCGACCACGGCCGACGCCATCGCCGGCGCCTCGCTGTTCTTCAAGTGCGAGAACTACCAGCGCATGGGCGCGTTCAAGTTCCGCGGCGGCTTCAACGCCATCGCCCGCCTGACGCCCGAGCAGCGCGCCGCCGGCGTGGTCACGTTCTCGTCGGGCAACCACGCCCAGGCGATCGCCCTTGCCTCCAGGCTGCAGGGCGTCAAGGCCACCATCATCATGCCGCTGGACGCCCCGGCGGCCAAGCGCGCCGCCACCGAAGGCTACGGCGGCCAGATCGTCACCTACGACCGCTACACCGAGGACCGCGAAGAGATCGCGCGCCGCATCCAGGCCGAGACCGGCGCCACGCTGATCCCGCCATACGACCACGAGGACGTGATCGCGGGGCAGGGCACCGCGGCCAAGGAACTGTTCGAGGACGTGGGCGAGCTGGACTACCTGTTCGTGTGCCTGGGCGGCGGCGGCCTGCTGTCGGGGTCGGCGCTGTCGGCATTCGCGCTCAGCCCGCGCTGCCTGGTCTACGGGGTCGAGCCGGAAGCCGGCAACGACGGCCAGCAGTCGCTGCGCAAGGGCGAGATCGTCCGTATCCAGGCGCCCAAGACGCTGGCCGACGGCGCCGCCACCACCCATCTCGGCAACCTGACCTTCCCCCTCATCCAGAAGTACGTGCGCGACATCGTCACGGTGACGGATGACCAACTGGTTTCGACCATGAAGTTCTTCGCCGAACGCATGAAGATGGTGGTGGAACCCACCGGCTGCCTGGCGGCCGCGGCCGTGCTCCAGGGCGTGGTGCCGGTGCGGGGCGCGCGCGTTGGCGTCATCATCAGCGGCGGCAACGTCGATCTTCCGGCCTACGGCAAGTTGCTGGCGGGCTGACCCGGAGGCGAGGCGCCGGCGGGATATCGTCCGGCGCTTTGGCCGCCTGCTTGCGGAGGCGGCGCACGCAGGGCAGAATCGGGCCTGAATCCTGAAGAACAGGGGCTGCTCCATGCGTATCCTTGTCATCGGCGGCACTGGCTTCATCGGCCGTCATCTCATCGCCCGGCTGGCGGGCGGGCAGCACCAGATCCTGGTGCCCACCCGCCGTTATGGCCAGGGGCGAGAACTCCAGATGTTGCCCACCGTCACCCTGCTCGCCAGCGACGTGCATGACGACGACGCGCTCGACCGCCTGGTGAGCGGTTGTGACGCGGTCGTCAACCTGGTGGGCATCCTGCATGGCAATTCGGGCCGGCCCTATGGCTCCGATTTCGCGCGGGCCCATGTGCACCTGCCGCAGCGCATCGCGCGCGCCTGCCGCCGCCAGGGGGCGCACCGCCTGCTGCACGTCAGCGCGCTGGGCGCCGACTCCAACGGCGCCAGCATGTACCAGCGTTCAAAGGGCGACGGCGAGGCCGCCATCAAGCAGGAGCTGGCCGACTGGCGCGAGGGCGGCTGGACGATCTTCCGCCCGTCGGTGGTGTTCGGGGCCGACGACAGCTTCACCAACATGTTCGCGCGCCTGGCGCGTTGGCTGCCCGTGCTGCCCCTGGCCGGCGCACACGTGCGCATGCAGCCGGTGTTCGTGGGCGACGTGGTGACGGCGATGCTGGCGACGCTGGGCAACACCCACACCTGGGGCAAGACCTATGAACTGGGCGGCCCGCAGGTCTACACGCTGGGCGAGATCGCGCGTCTGTGCGCCGGTTGGGGCGGCAACCCGCGCCCGGTGGTCAGCTTGCCGATGGGGCTTGGGCGGATGCAGGCCATGCTGTTCGAGTGCCTGCCGGGCCAGCCCCTGATGTCGCGCGACAACCTGGATTCCCTGCGCCACGACAATATCTGCGGCGCGCCGATGGCGCCCGAATTGAACGTGGTGCCGACGGGACTGGAAGCGGTGGCGCCCGGCTACCTGGCGCAGGCGCGTTAGCCGGCGCCGCGTCACGCGGGCTTCGCCCGGGCGCTTGTGGCCCGGAACCGAGCCGCGGGCCTGTTCAGCGCACCAGCGCCTTCAAGGCCTGCTTGATGCCGTCCGACACGCCCACGCCTTCGGGCAGCGTCTTCAGGGCCGACAACGATTCCTTCTCGGAGTACCCCAGCGCCAGCAAGGCGTTCAGGATGTCGGACTGGTTATCCTGCACCGGATGCGCGGTGGCGCCGATGTCCGCGCCCAGCTTGCCGCGCATTTCCAGCAGCAGGCGTTCGGCGGTCTTCTTGCCGATGCCGGGCACGCGGGTCAGGCGGCCCGATTCCTGCAACGTGATGGCCTGGGCCAGGTCGGCCACCGACAGGCCGGACAGCACCGACAGCGCGGTGCGCGCGCCGATGCCGCTGACCTTGATCAGTTCACGGAAGGCGCTGCGTTCGCCCGCGGTGGCGAAGCCGTAGAGGATGTGGGCGTCTTCGCGCACCGTCAGGTGCGTGTACAGCGTGACGCGCGCGCCGGTTTCCGGCAGCGAGTACAGCGTGCTCATGGGCACGTCGATGTCGTAGCCCAGACCGTTCACGTCCACGCAGACGGTGGGCGGCAGTTTCTCGATCAGGGTTCCGGTGATGCGTCCGATCATGGTGGCAATGGCCTGGCAAAAGAGGGGGGCCGCGTCAGTCGCGGCGGATGCGGGGATTCTATACGGGTCCGCGCGAAGCGGGGGCGCGGGGCTCAGCCGAGCAGGCGGCCGTTGCGCAGGCGGGTCTTGCCGCTCAGGCTCAGGCGCGTGCCCAATTCCGTCAGCCGGTCCTGCAAGGGGCCGACGTGGGCGTGGCAGATGGCGCAGGCCAGCGCGTCGGCCGAGTCGGGGGCGGGGGTGCCGTCCAGCGCCAGCAGGTGCTGCACCATCATCTGCACCTGTTCCTTGGCCGCGCGGCCGGTGCCGACCACGGCCTTCTTGATCTGCAGCGCGGTGTACTCGTGCACCGCCAGCGAACTGTCGGCCAGCGCGCACAGCGCCGCGCCGCGGGCCTGGCCCAGCAGCAGGGTCGAGGCGGGATTGGTGTTCAGGAAGACGATTTCCAGCGCGGCCACGTCGGGCTGCGTGTCGCGCGCCACCTGGCGCAGGTTGTCCAGGATGACCTTGAGGCGTTCGGACAGCGTCAGCGCCGGCGGCACCACGATGGTGCCGCTGGCGACATAACGCAGGCGCGGGCCGTCGGCATCGATCACACCGAAGCCGGTGCGGCGCAGGCCGGGATCGATGCCGAGGACGCGCATCAGTGGCGGAAGTGGCGGGTGCCGGTCAGCACCATGGCGATGCCATGCTCGTCGGCCGCGGCGATGACTTCGTCGTCGCGCACGCTGCCTCCGGGCTGGATCACGCAGGTCGCGCCCGCGGCCACCACCACGTCCAGGCCGTCGCGGAACGGGAAGAAGGCGTCCGACGCCACCGCCGAGCCCTTCAGCGTCAGGCCGGCGTTCTCGGCCTTGATCGAGGCGATGCGGGCCGAGTCGATGCGGCTCATCTGGCCGGCGCCGACGCCCAGCGTCATGCCGCCGCCGACGAACACGATGGCGTTGGACTTGACGTACTTGGCGACCTTCCAGGCGAACGCCAGATCGTTCATTTCCTGCTCGGTGGGCTGGCGCTTGGTCACGACCTTCAGCGCGTCGCGCGGCACGTTGTAGGCGTCCGGACTTTGCACCAGCCAGCCGCCGCCGACGCGCTTGACGTCGAAGGCGTTCTGGCCCGTGCCCATCGGCACTTCCAGTACGCGCACGTTCTTCTTGGCGGCCAGGATGGCCAGCGCGGCGCCGTCATAGGCCGGGGCCAGCAGCACCTCCAGGAACTGGGCGCTGACGGCTTCGGCGGTGGCGGCGTCGACCGGGCGGTTGAAGGCGATGATGCCGCCGAAGGCCGAGGTCGGGTCGGTCTTGAAGGCCTGCTGGTACGCGCCCAGCGTGTCGGCCGCGACCGCCACGCCGCAGGGGTTGGCGTGCTTGACGATGACGCAGGCGGGCGCCTCGAAGCTGCGCGCGCATTCCCAGGCGGCATCGGCGTCGGCGATGTTGTTGTACGACAGTTCCTTGCCCTGCAGTTGGCGGTAGTTGCCCAGCAGGCCGGCCGGACGCTGCGCGTCGACGTAGAACGCGGCGGTCTGGTGCGGGTTCTCGCCGTAGCGCAGGGCCTGTTCCTGTTTGACCTGCAGGGTCAGGGTGCCGGGCCATTCCTGGCGCGCCGGCACGGCGTCCTGCGCCGGTTCGGCGTCGGTCAGGCTGGTCAGGTAGGCGGCGATGGCGCCGTCGTAGGCCGCGGTGTGGGCGTAGACCTTGGCGGCCAGCGCCAGGCGCAGGCCGTACGAGGTGCCGCCGCCCTGGTCCATTTCGGACAGCACGCGCGAGTAGTCGACCGGGTCGATCACCACCGTCACGCCGCCGGCCTCGGTGCCGTGGTTCTTGGCGGCGGCGCGCAGCATGGCCGGGCCGCCGATGTCGATGTTCTCGACCGCGTCGGCGAAGGTGCAGTCGGGCTTGGCCACCGTTTCGCGGAACGGATACAGGTTGACCACCAGCATGTCGATGCGATCGATGCCGGCCGCCTTGATGGTGTCCATGTGCTCGGCGCTGTCGCGGCGGGCCAGCAGGCCGCCGTGGATCTTCGGGTGCAGCGTCTTGACGCGGCCATCCAGGATCTCGGGCGAGCCGGTGTGGGCGGCCACTTCGGTGACGGTCAGGCCGGACTCGGCCAGCAGCTTGGCGGTGCCGCCGGTCGACAGCAGGCGTACGCCGCGCGCGGCCAGGGCGCGGGCAAATTCAACGATGCCGGTCTTGTCGGACACCGAAAGCAGGGCGGTTTCGATTTTCATGGTGAGGGACGGGAGTGGGGCGCGGGCGCCTGTCTCGCTTCAGGTCGGGATGGGAAATCTGTCATGCGGGGCGCGCCAGCCGGCCCGCCCGCGCGGCGATGCGCTATACCTGGATGTTATGGGCCAGCAGTTTCTTGCGCAGGGTGTTGCGCGTGATGCCCAGCATTTCGGATGCCCGCGACTGGTTGCCGCCGGACCGTTCCAACGCCACTTCGAGGACCGGGCGCTCCACGCAGCGCATCACCATGTCCCACATGTCGTGGGGCTCGGATTCGCCCAAGTCTTCGAAATAGCGCTCCAGGCTGGCGCGCACGCATTCTTCCAGGACATCTTTCTTGCTCATCGGAGTACAGATATTTTTATGTTGGTGGTGAGGCGGTTATGCCGCCAGCAGGGCTTTCGCGACAGGCGCCGGGTTGGGGTTGCCGTCACGGGAAAGATTGAGGAACCATTCCGACACCGCCCGCCACTGGTCGCGGGTGTTGTCGATGAGGTTCATGCGGTCGCGGAACGAGTCCGCGCCCGGCAGGCCGTCCAGATACCACCCTATGTGCTTGCGCGCCGTGCGTACGCCGGTGTGTTCGCCATAGAAGCGGTAGTGGTCGTCGAGATGTTCGAGCAGCAGTTCGCGCATTTCCCCATAGCTGGGTGGGGCCAGTGTTTCGCCCGTGCGCAGGTAATGGTCGACCTCGCGGAAGATCCAGGGACGCCCTTGGGCCGCCCGGCCGATCATGACCGCGTCGGCGCCAGTGTAATCCAGGACGCGCCTGGCCTTTTCGGGCGAGTCGATGTCGCCATTGGCGATCAGCGGGATTTTCAGCTCGGCGCGGACGGCGCGGATAGTGTCATATTCCGCCTCGCCCGTATAGAGGTCGGCGCGGGTGCGTCCATGCAGTGTCAGGGCGGCGATGCCGGCGTCCTGGGCCAGTCTGGCCACGCGCAGGGCGTTGCGGCTGTCGCGGTCCCAGCCGGTGCGGGTCTTGAGGGTGACCGGCACCCCCAGCGGCGCGCAGGCCTCGACCACGGCGTCCAGGATGCGGGCGATCAGGTCTTCGTGGCGTAGCAGGGCCGAGCCCGAGGCCACGTTGCAGACCTTTTTCACCGGGCAACCCATGTTGATGTCGATGATGCGCGCGCCCTTGTTGGCGTTGAATACGGCGGCCTCGGCCATCATGGCGGGGTCGGCGCCGGCGATCTGCACCGAAATGGGGGCGATCTCGCCGTCGTGGTTCAGGCGCCGCGAGGTCTTGACGCTGTCCCACAGCTTGGGGTTGCTGGCGGCCATCTCCGAGACGGCGTAGCCGGCCCCCAATTTCTTGCAGAGCTGTCGGAAAGGACGATCCGTCACGCCCGCCATGGGCGCGACCAGAACGTTGTTGGGGAGAGTCCACGGGCCGATGCGCATGGTCACATTTTAACCGGCTCGATCGAACCCTCTTTTTTCGTCCGCAACAGCTTGGTAACAGGCCGACGAAAAAAGGGGAGGATCAGGCCCGGAAACCCTGCAGCAGATGGCGCGCCAACGGCGCCCGCAGCGGCGCGGCCAGATCCAGGCCCAGCAAGGCCAGGCCACAGGCGTGTTCTACCGGCGCCAGGCCGGTGGCGAAGATGCGCGGCATCAGGTCGGTGACGCCGGCGGTGATTAGCCGGTCGACCTGGCGCGCGCGGGCGAAGTCTTGCAACGCCTGGGTGGGACTGGCGTTCGGCTGGGCCAGCCAGCCGCCCAGGGACTGGGCCAGCCGGGCGGCGTCGCGCAGTCCCAGGTTGAGTCCCTGGCCGGCCACCGGGTGCAGCGTCTGCGCCGCATTGCCGATCACGGCCACGCGGCCCTGCACCAGGCCGCGGCGCGCGCTCAGCGCCAGCGGGAAGACATGACGCGGCGCCTGGCACGTCAGGCGGCCCAGGCGGTCGCCAAAGGCCGCCGTCAGCGCGTGCGAGAAGGCGGTGTTGTTCAGCGCCGCCAGTTCGGCCGCGCGCCCGGGCGCGCTGCACCAGACCACCGAATAGGCGTCCGCCGTCTGCGGATGCGGCAGCAGTGCCAGCGGCCCTTCGGCGGTGAAGCGTTCCCAGGCCCAGCCACGGCGCGGCAGGCTGGCGTGGGTGGTGGTCAGCAGGGCGTGCTGACCGTAGTCGCGGCGCACGTCGCTGCCTCCGGCCCCGTCGGATTGCACGGCGATGCGGCAGGCCAGGGCGGTGTCGCCCTGGCTGATGCGCACGCCGTCGGCGTCCTGGCCGTCGACCACGGCTGGCGGACCGGACAGCAGCGTGACGCCGCTGGCGGCCACGCATTCCTCCAGTCTGGCGTGCAGCGCCGAGTAGGCGACCACGCAGCCGAGCTGTGGCACGTTGAAATCGGTGTTGCGGATCACGCTGCGGCCAAGCCGGCCGCGCTGGGAAACGTGGATATTGAGGATGTCCGCCGCCTTGGCGGGCCAGGCGTGCAGCGATTCGAGCAGCACCCGGCTGCCATGGTTCATCGCCAGCACGCGCGGATCGGCCGCGGGAATGGCGGCGGCTGGCGTCGCGGCGGCCGGGCTGGCGCCTTGCAGCAGGGCGATGCGGGAGGGGTTCGGCGCCACGCGCGCCAGCATCAACGCCAGGACACGCCCCACGGGGCCGGCGCCGAGAATCGCAATGTCGAAGGCGGAGATAGTCATGTCGCGATTTTACCTGTCCACTACAATCCGAGTCTGCCGGCGCGGCTTGGCGCCCGGGACCCTTCACCGGTTGATTGATATGACGCAGCTCGAGGCTTCTTCTTCGCTGTCCGCCGCAATCCCGCGCCGCCCTCGCGGCAAGGTCGCTGTCGGCCTGCTGGCCTGTCTGTTCGGCTGGCTCGGCGCTCATTGGTGGTACCTGGGCCGGCGTTACGCCTGGCTGGTGACGACGCTGTCCCTGCTCAGCCTGTTCTGCGCGTTCCGCTACTACCCGGTCTGGTACGACAACCCGGCCTTTTTCCTGGTGTTCATTCCCATGATCGACGGCTTCATCGAGAGCGCGGTGTTCTCGCTGATGCCCGACGAGAAGTTCGACCGCCGCTACAACCCCGGATTGCCGCCGTCCCCCAGGACCGGCTGGGGGCCGGTGCTGGTGGCCATCCTGGCCTGCCTGGTGGGCGCCACCGTGTCGATGTTCGCGATCGCGATGGTGGTGGTCTACGTCTGGGTGGCGATGGGCTGGCTGGACGGCCTGACGCTGTAGGTCCGGGGCCGCCCTCACGAGCGCGGCCGACGCCATGCCGGCCTGCGCGCGCCGCTCGCTCATTCGCGCATCAGCGCCTCGATCTCGCCGGCCTGCACCGGCACGCCGCGAGTGATCAGCTCGCAGCCCTCGTCCGTCACCAGCGCGTCGTCCTCGGTACGGATGCCGATGTTCCAGTAGGCCTCGGGCACATCGTCGGCCGGACGCACATAGATGCCCGGCTCGATCGTCAGCATCATGCCGGTTTCCAGCTTGCGCCATGGGCGTTCCGCGCCGGCTGCGCCGCCCGGCTGGCGGTAGTCGCCCACATCGTGCACGTCCAGGCCGAGCCAGTGGCCGGTGCGGTGCATGTAGAAACGGCTGTAGTCGCCCGACTCGATCACGCCGTCCAGCGACCCCTTCAGCAGTTTCAGGTCCAGCATGCCCTGGGCCAGCACCCGCACCGCGGCTTCATGGCCGTCGTTCCAGCCGCGGCCGGGCGCGGTTGCCTGGGCCGCGGCCTCCTGCGCCGCCACCGTCAGGTCGTACAGCGCGCGCTGCGGGCCGCTGTAGCGGCCGTTGACCGGAAAGGTGCGGGTGATGTCGCTGGCGTAGCTGTCGACCTCGCAGCCGGCGTCGATCAGCACCAGGTCGCCATCGCGCAGCACCGCCTCGCCGGCAGGGTAGTGCAGCACGCAGGCATTGGCGCCGGCCGCGACGATGCTGTTGTAGGCCACTGCCTGCGCGCCATGGCGGCGGAATTCATACAACAGCTCCGCTTCCAGTTCGTATTCGCGCATGCCGGCGCGCGTTGCTCGCATGGCGCGCGCATGGGCGCCGGCGGAGATCTTGGCCGCCCGCCGCATCGCGGCGATCTCGCTGGGGTCCTTGATCAGCCGCATTTCGGCCAGGATCGGCCGGATGTCCTGTTGCCGCGTGGGAGGCTGATGGCCGCCGCGGCTGGCCTCGCGCGCCGCCGCCAGCCAGCGGTGCAGGCGGCCGTCGGTACGCTTGTCGCCGGCCAGGGGCGCGTACAGGGTGGGCTGGTCCAGCAGCAGTCGGGGCAGCAGTTCGTCGAGCGCGTCCAGCGCGTGCGCGTCGTCGAAGCCGAAATGCTCGGCCGCGGCCTCCGGGCCGAAGCGCCGGCCTTCCCAGATCTCGTGCTCGATATGGCGCGGACGGCAGAACAGCAGCGCGCGGTCGGTGGCGCCCGCGATCAGCACCAGCCAGGCGCCGGGCTCGGTGAAGCCGGTCAGGTAGAAGAAGTCGCTGTCGTGCCGGTAGGGGTACTCGGCGTCGCGGTTGCGGATGGCTTCGGGCGCGGTGGCCAGGACGGCGATGCCGCCGCCATCGGCGCGCATTCGCGCCATCAGGCGCTGGCGGCGGGCGGCGAAGGGAGCGATATCGGTGGGAGGCAGGCTCATGGGCAAGGGGGCGCAAGGCCCGGCGGGAAGCTGTGGTGCCGTTTACTTTACCCGTCGTGCCGCCGATGCGACAGTCTGGCGGCATTCCCGCGCCCGACGCATGGATTCACTGGACTGTCACGGACGGGCTGCTACAATCGCGGCACTGTCATTGGGGAGTAGCCATCCTTTGTCCCCAAAGGAGTTAGCGTCAACAGACTTGGTGGTTCGGTGCCGCGTAGCGGTAGCCAGAACTCCATGGCGCTAACGGTCTCCATGTCGCGGCCCGCCCGCGCATGGATCAGCCAGGCGAGACCTTTGGCCGCGTTGCGTTCACCCTGGCCGGGCGAGCCGCAATGTCGCGCCAATTGGTTTCTGCTCGTCCGGCTCGTCTATATGTTGCTCACCCTTTTCCTGTTTTTCCTGTCTGCGGCGGTGATCTACCTCGCCTGCGAATTCTTCGTCAATGGCGTCGAATGGGTCGGACACCGCTTCCAGCTCGGCGCCACCGCGACCGGCACCGTGCTGGCCGCCTTCGGTACCGCCCTGCCGGAAAGCGCAGTGACCTTCATGGCCGTGGTGTTCGGCGACACGCCCGAACAGAAAGATATCGGCGTTGGCGCAGCCATGGGCGGGCCGCTGGTGCTGGCGACGCTGGCCTACGCCGTGGTCGGCCTGGCCCTGTGGCGTGCGCGTCGCGGCCAGCCCGCGCAAGCCGACTGTATCAACGCGGACCAGCGCCGGCTGGCCCGCGACCAGGCCTGGTTCATGGGCATCTTCGTCTTCAAGGTCGGGCTCGGCCTGCTGGCCTTTGCCTGGAAGCCCTGGCTCGGCATCCTGTTCCTGGCGACGTACGGCCTGTACATCAAGCGCGAACTGAGCAACGACGAAGACTGCATTGACTGCGAAGACCTCGAGCCGCTCAAGCTGCGGCCGCGCGACGACAATCCGTCGATGTTCTGGGCCGCGACCCAGACGCTGCTGGCGCTGGTCGTGATCGCCGGCGCCTCGCACGTGTTCGTCAACCAGATCGAGGTGCTCGGCATTGCCATGGGCGCCTCGCCGCACGTGGCCGCGCTGCTGCTGGCGCCCGTCGCCACCGAACTGCCCGAGATCATGAACGCGCTGATCTGGGTGCGCCAGGGCAAGGAGCGCCTCGCGCTGGCCAACATCTCCGGCGCCATGATGATCCAGGCCACCATCCCCAGCGCGCTCGGCATCTTCCTGACGCCCTGGCTGCTCGACGGCCCGCTGCTGGCCGCCGGCCTGTTCACCATGCTCTCCATCGGCCTGCTGTGGCTGCGCTTCCGTCGCGCCGGCATGAGCGTGCCGGCGCTATCCGCGGTGGGTGGTTTCTACGCCTTGTTCGCGGCCTACCTGGGCTGGCACTTCTACGCCTGACGAGTCGGGAAGGGTTTGAAGGCGCGGGACGCAACCGCCCCGCGCCTTTTTTGCACCGAAGAGGCTTTTTCTGCCCAGAAACCTTGTCCATCAGTGGAAACCCGCGTAAAATCTTGCCCGTTATCCATCCCAGGAGCAGTCTTCGTGAATACCGATTCCGGCGAAAGTAGTCGATCTTGCATCGACGTCGCTGTTTGACAGGACCACGCAGAACTCCATCTGCCGCAGCCTGTTGAGCAGGTTGCGGTTGTATCCCAAGCCCCGGGCTTCTTGCCGGGCAGCAGCGCAAGCCCACGGCTTGCCGGGATTCTCCCCAACGTAAACCGCCAGAACCGCCGCTAGTCGCAGCGCCCGCGTTCGTGCACGCCTTTTTCGTGCCCGCCCGCCATGCGCCGTGTGCCTGCGTGCGCGCGTATGCGCGAAAGCCGCTCCCCATTACGCAATGGAGGCCGCTATGCGTTTCTTCGACTTGTTCCTGCGCCGCGCCGGCGTGGACCGCGCCACCGCCATGGGCCGCCGCCGCGGCACTTCGCGCCTGACGGTCATCTGCCCGCGCGATGAACTGGGCGCCCTGCGCAAGCAGATCTGCCTTGACTTCAGCGCGGCCGGACTCGACGTGTCGCAAGTGCAGATCGACCAGGGCCGCGACCCCGGCATGGCTTCGGCCTGCATCACCGTGAACTGCCCGCCTGAGCTGCGCGGCGAACTGATGTCGCAAGCCCGCCGGCTCAGCGCCAACCCCGCTGTGCGTCACGTGCATTTCGGCGCGCAACCGCTGGCGGCCTGACGCCGCCGTCCGCCAATCCAGGAGAGACCATGCCCAGTGCCTTAGACCCCGAGCCTCGATTGCGCCTTGTGCGCGGCGCCGGCCTGCCTGTCTGACCCGTCCTCTCCCTTGCGAGCCGACTGGCCGGATAGTCACCCGGTCTGTACGGAATCCGCAGCCCTGAACCCCCGGCCAGGCCCGCTCCGCGCGCGCCGGTTCCGCCGGCCCCGGTTCTTCCGCTAGTTTCCCGTTCCGCCTTCCGCACCCGGCGCGCCTCGACGCGATCCGGACACCGGCAACATCGCCCCGGTGCCTGCGCACGCCTGTACGTGGCGGAAACGGCCTGCTTTGCGCGGGCCGCGGCCCCGTGCTGCCCGCGCAAAGGCATGGCGGCGGGCAGCCCGTGTCTTCCAGAACAACACCAATAACTGGAACACTCCGATGTTCAAATTCCTGAAGACCTTCTTTTCCTCCGCGGCCGGGCTGCGGCGATCGGGGCGCCATTTTCGGCGTTCCCCCATGCTGGAGCAGGGCGGCGCGCAACTTGCCACCGCGGCCGATTCTTCTGATGCCGCGCGCCGCGCCAACCGTCGCATGCTCGATGTGGCGCGCATGGATTTCGATGCGCTGTTCTCGATGTTCCGCAGCGGCCGCGGCGGCCTGTCCGAAGTCCAGGCCGATGAGGCCCGCGCGCGCTATGGCGCCAACGAAGTCGACCACGAAAAGCCGCTGACCTGGTACGCCCATCTGTGGCAATCGTTCCGCAACCCCTTCAACCTGCTGCTGACCGGCCTGGCATCGCTGTCGTGGGTCACCGACGTGTACATGGCCGAGCCCGACGACCAGTCCTGGAAGGGCGTCATCATCATCGGCTCGATGGTGGTGATCTCCACACTGTTGCGCTTCGTGCAGGAGCGCCGCTCCAACCGCGCCGCCGAGGCCCTGAAGGCGATGGTGCAGAACACCGCCACGGTGCTGCGCAGCGACGCCGCCGGCATGGGCGAGGGCGATGCGCGGCGCTTCTTCGGCGCCACGCTGCACGCTTCGGGCTCGCGCCAGATCGAGGTGCCGTTGGCCGAACTGGTGCCGGGCGACGTGGTGCTGCTTTCCGCGGGCGACATGATCCCCGCCGACTGCCGCATCCTGAGCGCCAAGGATCTGTTCGTGGCCCAGGCGGCCCTGACTGGCGAATCGCTGCCGGTCGAGAAGTACGCCATGCAGCGCGTCGAGACCGCCAACGCGCTGGAACTCGAGAACATGGCCTTCATGGGGACCAATGTGGTCAGCGGCTCCGGCACCGCCCTGGTGGTGGCCACCGGCGCCGGCACCTACTTCGGCCAGTTGGCCGGGCGCGTGACGCAGACCTCGCGCATGCCGACGCAGTTCCAGCAGGGCATCAACCGGGTCAGTTGGGTGCTGATCCGCTTCATGCTGGTGATGGCGCCCATCGTGCTGCTGATCAACGGCTTCACCAAGGGCGACTGGCTCGAGGCGCTGCTGTTCGCGCTGGCGATCGCGGTCGGCCTGACGCCGGAAATGCTGCCGATGATCGTCACGGCCACGCTGGCCAAGGGCGCGGTGCGGATGTCGCGGCGCAAGGTGGTGGTCAAGCGCCTGGACGCGATCCAGAACCTGGGCGCCATGAACGTGCTTTGCACCGACAAGACCGGCACGCTGACGCAGGACCGCATCGTGCTCGAACGCCACACCGACGTGTATGGCGCCACCAGTGACGACGTGCTGGCCTACGCCTATCTCAACAGCTACTACCAGACCGGCCTGAAGAACCTGCTCGATGTGGCCGTGCTGCGTCACGCCGAGGTGGAGCGCAAGCTGGACCTGGCCGCGCGCTACCGCAAGATCGACGAGATTCCGTTCGATTTCTCGCGCCGCCGCATGTCGGTGGTGGTCAGCGAAACCGAGAACGGCCGCGAGCACCACGAACTGATATGCAAGGGGGCGCTGGAGGAAATGCTCTCCGTCTGCAGCCGCCTGCGGATCGGCAAGGACGTGCATCCGCTGACGGACGCGCGCCGCGCCGACATCCGTCGCGTCACCGCCGACCTGAACCGTGACGGACTGCGCGTGATCGCCGTGGGCGTGCGCGAGCTGCCGCCGACCCAGCAAGCCTATGGCGTGGCCGACGAGGCCGAACTGGTGCTGGTCGGCTACATCGCCTTCCTCGATCCTCCAAAGGAATCCACCGGCCCGGCGCTGGCCGCGCTGCGCGGCTCCGGCATCGAGGTCAAGGTGCTCACGGGCGACGTCGAACTGGTGACGCAGAAGGTCTGCCGCGAAGTCGGCTTCGAGGTCCGCAAGGTCTGCCTGGGCGCCGACATCGAGGCCATGGACGACGACCGGCTGGCCGTGGCGGTGCGCGAGGCCAATGTGTTCGCGCGCCTGACGCCAGCGCACAAGGAGCGCATCGTCCGCATGTTGCGGGCCCAGGGCAACACCGTGGGCTTCATGGGCGACGGCATCAACGACGCGCCGGCCCTGCGCGCCGCCGACGTGGGCATTTCGGTGGACTCGGCGGTGGATATCTCGAAGGAGGCCGCCGATATCATCCTGCTGGAAAAGAGCCTGATGGTGCTGGAGGACGGCGTGATCGAGGGCCGCAAGACCTTCTGCAACATGCTCAAGTACCTGAAGATGACGGCCAGCTCCAATTTCGGCAACGTCTTCTCGGTGCTGGTGGCCAGCGCGTTCCTGCCCTTCCTGCCGATGCTGCCGATCCACCTGTTGTTGCAGAACTTGATGTACGACATCTCGCAGACCGCGATCCCGTTCGACAATGTCGACGAGGAGCTTCTGAAAAAGCCGCAACAGTGGGATCCCGCCGGGCTGGGCCGCTTCATGGTTTTCTTCGGCCCCATCAGCTCCATCTTCGACATCACCACCTACGCGCTCATGTGGTACGTATTCCAGGCCAATGCGCCCGAGCACCAGACGTTGTTCCAGTCCGGCTGGTTCGTCGAAGGGCTGTTGTCGCAGACGCTCATCGTGCATATGATCCGCACACGCAAGATCCCGTTCCTGCAAAGCCGCGCCGCATGGCCATTGATGCTGATGACGGTCATGGTGGTCGGGCTGGGCCTGTTCCTGCCGTTCTCGCCGCTGGCCGAGTACTTCCAGTTGCAGGCGCTGCCGTGGAGCTACTTCCCCTGGCTGGCCGGCATCCTGCTGAGCTACTGCGTGCTGACCCAATTGCTCAAGGGCGTGTGGGTGCGCCGCTACGGCTGGCAATAGTCACTATTGATACACCTGGCGGTGGGCAGGCGCCCGCCGTCGATTCAATACCACCGGCGGTGGCGGTGCCACCCCGGATTCTGGAGATAAGCATGAAAATCTCGACTGTTGCCACGACGCTCGTGGCGGGCGCGGCCAGCCTTCCCCTGACGGTCTGTGCGGCCGGCGATGGCCCGGGCGTCCAGCTCTACGGCGTGGTGGATGCGGGCATCGCCACCACCCACACCTCCGGACAGGGCACCCACAATGGCATCCTCAACGGCGGCCTGACCGATTCCCTCTGGGGCCTGCGCGGCACCGAGGACCTGGGCGACGGCTGGAGCACCCGTTTCCAGCTTGAAAGCGGCTTCGACCCGTCCACCGGCAAGCGCGCCGATGACGACCGACTGTTCAACTACGGCGCCTGGGTCGGGCTGGCCCACGACAGCTACGGCGACCTGCGCCTGGGGCGCCAGTACACCGTCGGCAAGACCTACGGCAATGCGCTGGAGCTGGCCTCCTGGAAGGAGATGGGCATGGGCGCCACCTTCAAGGCCTCGGACAACTACCAGTTCAGCAACCTGGTCAACTACTACACGCCGACCTGGCAGGGCTTCCAGGCGGGCGTCGGCTATTCCTTCGACGCCGACGACGGCGACCGCTTCAAGACCGCGGCCAACAACCGCGCCCTCAGCCTCGGCCTGAAGTACGAGGACGGCCCCTTGCTGGCGGTCGCCACCTGGGACCAACTGCGCCTGGCCGAGCCGGTCGAGGGCAGCAACGGCCGGCCGCAGGCGGTGCAACTGGGCGCCTCCTACGACTTCGAGGTGTTCAAGGTGTCGGCGGGATGGTCGCGCCAGCGCAACGGCTACGTTGGCCTGGACGGCGGCGATCCGGACAACCTGGGCCGGAACCTGGGGCCGGCGGCCTTTGCGCGCGGCGGCACCGTCGACGCCTGGCTGCTGGGCGCCAGCATGCCGGTCGGCCACGGCACGGTGGTGGTGCAGTGGTCGCTGGCGCGTCCCGACTGGAAATGGGAGGATGGTTCGAGCGCGCGCAATGCGCAATTGGTGACATTGGGGTATACGTATGACCTGTCGCCGCGCACCACGCTCTATGCGTTCGCCGGCTACGCGTCCAATTACACCCTGGACAACCAGTTCGACCCTGGCCATTCCCACACGTCGCGCTTCGGTACGGGTATTTCGCACCGGTTCTGAGCCGTACAGGGGGCGGCCGGGTCTACTACAATCGACCCGGCTGCGTGTTACGGCCCGCCACGCCCCCGTCGGCATTTTCCGGATGACCCGCATGGACAGTCTCGAATGGCTCATACCCTGGGAGTTCTCTCCCACGCTGGTGGCCTCCTTCCTGGTGGCCATCGTGCTGTTCGTGCGCGGCCAGCGCGTGCACCACGTGACGGGCGCGCGCCGCGCGCTGTTCTGGCTGGGCATGGTGCTGCTGTATCTGTCCATGCACACGCGCCTGGACTATTACGCCGAGCGCATGTTCTTCATCCACCGCATCCAGCACCTGGTGCTGCATCACCTCGGCCCGCTGCTGGTGATGGCGGCCTTCCCCGGCCAGGTCATGCGCGCCGGGCTGCCGATGTCGTGGCGCATCCGCCTGCGTGATTTCCTGCGCACCGGCGCAGGCCGGGCCACCGTGGCGGTGCTGACCAACAAGATCTTCGTGCCGGCCCTGTTCGTGTTCCTGGTGCTGGTCTGGCTGATTCCGTCGGTGCAGTTCTATTCCATGCTCGACTGGCGGCTGTACCGGCTGATGAACTGGTCCGTGGTCATCAGCGGCTTCATGTACTGGAACCTGATCCTGGACCGCCGTCCCGCCCCGCCGGCCGCGATGACGCCGGGCGGCCGGGTGATCTCGCCGATCCTGACGATGCTGCCGCAGATGGTGGCGGGCGCGGTCATCGCCTTCACAGAAAGCGACATCTATCCCCTGTTCGAATTGTGCGGTCGCGCCATTGCCATGTCCGCGCAGACCGACCAGACGATCGGCGGGCTGACCATGTGGATCCCGGCGGCGCTGGTCGAGGTGATCGGCCTGATGGTGGCCCTCGGGACCCTGATGCGGCTGTCGGCCAAGGGTCGCCTGCGCAAGGCCGACCGCGACGCCATGGCGCGCGCCCGGGGGCGCCGCGCGGCTTCCGCCTGAGCGCCGCTCCAAAAGCGTCGCGAGCGCCGCAGGGGCGCTCGCGTCGGGTCTGGCCGGCGGGCGCCGGCCGCCTTATTGCGGCAGCAGGCCGTGGTACTTCCGGCCCAGCGCCACCGTGGCCTCGAACATGCCGGCCTTGTTGCCACAGTCGTAGCGCGTGCCTTCGTAGCGGTGCGCGTACACGGCGCGCTCGCGCATCAGCGAGGCGATGCCGTCGGTCAACTGGATCTCGTTGCCGGCGCCGCGCTTGGTCGAGCGCAGGTGGTCGAAGATCGCCGCTTCCAGCACGTAGCGGCCCACCACCGCCAGCGTCGACGGCGCATCCGCGGGGTCGGGTTTTTCCACGATGTGGGTCACGCGCTCGGTGCGGCCGTCGGCATGGCTGCTGTCGGCCTGGGCCGCGACGATGCCGTACTTGCGCGTGTCTTCGCGCGGGACATCCTGCACACCCAGCACGCTGGCGCTGCGGGCCACGGCCACATCCACCAGTTGCTTGATGGACGGCGTATCGGCGTCGATCAGGTCGTCGGCCAGCAGCACGGCGAAGGGTTCATCGCCCACGGCCGGGGCGGCCGACAACACGGCATGGCCCAGACCCAGCGGCGCCGATTGGCGGATATAGAGGCAATTGACGTGGGCGGGTAGAATGCCCCGCACCATTGCCAGAAGCTCATGCTTGCCCTTGCTTTCGAGATCGGATTCGAGCTCGGGAGCGGAGTCGAAATGGTCTTCGATGGCGCGCTTGTTGCGGCCGGTAACGAAGATCAGGTCGGTGATGCCGGCGGCGACGGCTTCTTCGACTGCGTACTGGATCAGCGGTTTGTCGACGACGGGAAGCATTTCCTTGGGCATCGCCTTGGTGGCGGGCAGGAAGCGCGTACCCATGCCCGCGACAGGAAAAACGGCTTTACGGACGGGGCGCATTTAAACCTCATAAGGGGCAATCGATGAAACATTTTAAGCGCATCGCTATCATAGGTTCATGAATCGCAGAAAAATGCCATCCATTTGCTCGATTGCGCAGCGGGGCGCGATCGCCGGACTCTGTGTCGCCCTGGCCGCGCCGGCCCTGCCGGTCACGGCCTGGGCCCAGCCCGTGGGCCTGCCCTCGATGGGCGCGGCTTCCTCCGCGGAGCTCTCGCCGATGCTGGAACGCAGCCTGGGCGAGGCGATCATGTCGCAGGGGCGCCGTGACCCGACCTATGTCGATGACCCCGAACTGAGCCAATATCTCACCACCATGGGGCGCAAACTGGCGGCCTTCGCGCCCGGCGCGGTGCCCGAAGTCGAGATGTTCGGCGTGCGCGATCCCGAGATCAACGCCTTCGCCATGCCGGGCGGCTTCATCGGCGTGAACACCGGGCTGATCGTGTCCTCGGGCAGCGAATCGGAACTGGCGGCGGTGCTGGCGCACGAAATCGGCCACGTGGTCCAGCGCCACATCGCGCGCGGCATGACGCAGCAGAGCCAGAACAGCATGGTCATGCTGGCCAGCCTGGCGGGTGCGCTGCTGGCAGCGCTGGCCGGCGGCGGCGGCAACCTGGCGATGGGCGTGGCCGCGTTCGGCCAGGCCGCCGCCATCAACCGCCAGCTGGGTTTTTCGCGCGACGCCGAGCGCGAGGCCGACAGGGCCGGTTTCACCATGCTGACCAAGGCCGGCTACGACGCCGAAGGCATGGCGCAGATGTTCTCGCGCCTGATGAACGCCTCGCGCCTGAACGAAGGGGCGGGCGGCGGCTCCTGGGCCAGCACCCACCCGCTGTCTATCGAGCGGATGTCCGACGTGCAGAACCGCGTGCGCTCGCTGCCGCCCTCGCGACACGTCGACAGCGACGATTTCTGGTACGTGCGCGCCAAGATGCGCGTGGTGCAGGGCCGCGACGCGGTCAGCCTGCGTTCGGCCACGCAGCAACTGCAGGACGAGGCCCAGGCCCTGTCCGGGGTGCGCCGCTCCGCCGCCTACTACGGGCTGGCGTTGCAGGCGTTCCAGCGCAACAACCTGGACGAGGCCGAGCGCCAGTTGGGCCTGGCCGCGGCCGACGGGCGCGAGTCGGCGCAGATGGCCAGGCTCTCCGTCGACATCGCGCTGGCGCGCAAGGACAACCGGCGCGCGCTGGACCTGGCGCAGGCCGCCACCAAGCGCTGGCCCGAACAGCGCGCGCTGGGCATCGCCTACGCCTCGGCGTTGCAGAGCAACGGCCGCCATGCCGAGGCCCAGGACTACCTGCGGGCCAAGATCAAGCAGTGGGGCAGCGACGAGCCCAGCCTCTACCAGATGCTGGCGCACAGCGAGGAGCGCACCGGCAAGCCGGTGCAGGCGCGCCGCGACCTGGCGCGTTATTACGTCCTGACCGGCGCCTTCGCGGCGGCGGAATCACAGTTGCAGCAGGCGCGCGGCATGTCGAGCGATTTCTACGAGCAATCGCAAATCGACGTGCAGATCAAGGAAGTCAAGGACAAGCTGGCCGAAGAACGCCAACTGCTGGAACGCTTCAAGTCGGGCTGACGCCGTGGACGGGCCGCCGACGCCTTCCGGCGCCTACAGCCCGGTCTCGAAGAAGCGCCCGAGCCGTTGCGGCAGCCAGCCCAAATGGGCCGGAAAGGCGCCGGTCGGAAAGCCGGCGTGGCCGCCATCGGCGGGCTGGTGCAGCAGGATGGTGGGCGAGCACTCGTCCGGCTTGGGCAGCGCGCTGGCCGGAATGAACGGATCGTTCAGCGCATTCAGCACCAGCGTGGGCACCGAGATGCGCGGCAGCCACGGCTTGCTGGACGCCCGCGTCCAGTAGTCCAGCGCATTGCGGAACCCGTGCATCGGCGCGGTGTAGGCGTCGTCGAAGTCGCGCAGGTCACGCGCGTGGGCGATGCGCATCACGTCAATGGCGCCGGGGTAGCGATGGGCCTTCTCCAGCACCTTGTGCTTGAGGGTCTTGAGGAAGTGGCCCGTGTACACCTTGCGGTTGAAGAACCCCGTGGACAACGTCTTGCCGCAGGCCACCAAGTCCAGCGGCACCGAGACGCCCGCGCAGGCGGTCAGCCAGCCGGTGTCCTCCTGGTGCTCGCCCAGGTATTTCAGCAGCGCATTGCCGCCCAGCGATACGCCAACGGCGTGCCAGCGCGCATGCGGGATGCGGTTGCGTACCGTGTTCAGCAGGAAGCCGACCTCGGCTGAATCACCCGAGTAGTAAGCCCGCGCCAGGCGGTTGGGCACGCCGGAGCAACCGCGAAAGTGCGCGATGACCACGATCCAGCCGCGCGCCCGGAAATGGTGCGCGATGGATTGCGCATAGCGGCTGTTGCTGCCGCCCTCCAGGCCGTGGAACAGCAGCAGCGCGGGCGTGTCGGCCGTCTGCGGCAGCGACTTCCAGTCGGCGTCGGTCATCCAGCGCGCGGCGGCGGTCTTGCCGTTGGCCACGGGCTGTTGACCGCTCACGGGCGCGCCGTTGGCGGCCTTGTGCGGGAACAGCCCCGGCCCGGTCCAGTCGAAGTCGACGAAATCCGTGTCGGGCGTCTCCACCCGGTCGCGCACGAAGGCGATGCGGTGGTACTGCGCGAACAGCGCGGCGTACACCGTCTGGGCATCGCCTCCGGGCAGCCAGGACGGAACAGGGCAGGGCGTTGTGTCGAAACGTGCAGCAGCCAAAGTCGACCCGGATCAGTGCAGCATGTCGGGCACGTCGTGCAAGTCGAGCACCCCGGCTTCAGTGGGCGCCGACGAGGCGTGGTGCATGACCATGCGCCAGCCCGTGGGGCCCTTGTGATAGATGTTGGTGGCGTAGCAGTTGGCGAACTGCGTGCCTTCCCGTGTGCGCACCGCGACCTGCTCGACCAGCACGTGCACCGCGCACATCATGCTCAGCATGACCAGCGGGCGCAGCGGCCGGATGTGCAGGGGACCGTTCGCCAGCACGTGTTGCCAGGACTCGTGCACAGCCGAGTGGCCGACGACGCGCAGGCCTCCCGGGTGGATGCAGACGACTTCCTCGTCGTCCGCCCACACTTGCATCAGGCGGACGGTGTCCCCCTGCTCAAGGGCTTCGTAGAACGCGTGTTCTGCTTCTTCGGGCGTGGCGAACATGATGGCGGGGCGGATGGCTGTTGAGCGGCGATTCTCAGTGGTGGCCGTGCAGCACGGTGCCGGGCTTGAGCTTGTACTCGGCGCCGCAGTAGGCGCAGCGCGCCGAGCCGTTGCGGGCGACGTCCAGGAATACGCGCGGGTGCATGCTCCACAGCGGGGCCTTCGGACCCGGACAGAACACAGGCAGGTCTTCGGCGCCGACTTCGATGACTTCGTGGGGGGCGGCGGCCGGGGCAGCGGCGGTCATGGAATTTCCTGAATAAAAAATACCGGTAAATCGGTAGGTTGGGGCAGTAATGTCACCCTGTTGGGCAGGGCGGCGTGGATCAGACTTTGCTCAGCCAGTGATGGTACTTCGGGTTGCGGCCATTCACCATGTCAAAAAACGCTTTCTGCAGCTTCTCGGTGATGGGGCCGCGCCGGCCCGAGCCGATCTGGCGGTTGTCGACCTCGCGGATCGGCGTGACTTCGGCGGCGGTGCCGGTGAAGAAGGCCTCGTCGGCGATATAGACGTCGTCCCGGGTCAGCCGCTTGGTCACCACGCGCAGGCCGAAATCGGCCGCCAGGGCGTGGATGGTGGAACGGGTGATGCCGGTCAGGGCGGAGGCGATCTCGGGTTCGCACAGCACGCCGTCCTTGACCAGGAAGAGGTTTTCGCCGGAGCCTTCGGCCACGAAGCCTTCGGTGTCCAGCAGCAGGGCCTCGTCGTAGCCGTCCTGCAGGGCCTCGGTGTTGGCCAGGATCGAGTTGGCGTAGGTGGTGGCAACCTTGGCGCGCGGCATGGTTACGTTGACGTGCTGGCGGGCGAACGACGACACCTTAACCCGGATGCCCTGCGACAGGGCCTCTTCACCCAGATAGGCGCCCCAGGGCCAGGCGGCGATCGCCACGTGCACCTTGGCTCCCTTGGGCGACACGCCCATCTTTTCGGGGCCGTAGAACACCAGCGGGCGCAGGTAGCAGGATTCGAGCTGGTTCTCGCGCACCACCATTCGCTGGGCCTCGTTGATCGTGTCGCGATCGAACGGCATGGGAATCTGGTAGATGTGCGCCGAGTTGAACAGGCGGTTGGTGTGGTCTTCGAGGCGGAAGATGGCGGTGCCGATCTCGGAGCGGTAGGCGCGCACGCCTTCGAATACCGACAGGCCATAGTGCAGGGAGTGCGTCAGGACGTGCGTGGTCGCGTCGCGCCAGGGCACGAGCTTGCCGTCATACCAGATGAAGCCATCGCGGTCAGCCATCGACATGGTCTGCTCCCTCAATAAACCTGAGGGCCGTATTGTATCAAGCGACGAGGTTACAATAATGGTCCATTCGTGCACCGGCACGGTGCCTGCGGGAGTCCGCAGGCCCGGCGGGCGAGCAGCTTGTCGTGCGGTTCCTTCCCCACAGAGTGTCCATGTCGTTCCGTTCGAATCCCCAGGGGCTCGCCGTTGTCCTCTGAGTCAGCGTTTCCCGAAACCGAAGACCCCCGGGAGGTCCGTCAGGAGCGCGTGGCCGCCTTCCGCGCCGGCGTGCATGCCATCGTGCCCGCCCTCATCGCCACGGCGACGTGGGGCCTGGTGACCGGCGTGGCCATGGTCAAGTCGGGCCTGACCGAGTCCATGGCGCTGGCGATGACCCTGTTGCTGTACGCCGGATCGGCCCAGCTCACGTCCCTGCCGCTGATCGCCACCGGTGCGCCGTTGTGGCTGATCTTCGCCGCCGGCTGCGTGGTCAACCTGCGCTTCCTGATCTTCGGCGCGGCGTTGCAACCCTATTTCCGCCACTTGTCCTGGCCCAAGCGCCTGGGGCTGGGCTATTTCACCACCGACATGGGCTTCGTGTTGTTCATGCCGCGCTTCGGCGATGCCGCCGAGCGTGGCACCCGTGAACAGCTCTGGTACTTCATCGGCACCATTGCCCCGGGCTGGTTCGTCTGGCAGACCTCGTCGATCGTCGGCATCTACCTGGGTACCATGGTGCCCACCGGCTGGTCGCTGGATTTCGCGGCGGTGCTGGCGCTGCTGGCCATCACGGTGCCGCTGGCCAATTCCAAGCCCATGCTGGTCTCGATGCTGGCCGCGGGCGTGGTCGCCTGGACCGGCCAGGTGCTGCCGCTGCGGCTGGGCCTGGCGGCGGCGGTCATCGCCGGCGTGGTGGCCGGCATGTGGGCCGAACGCTTCTTCAAGGCGCGCGCATGACCCTCTGGCCTTCCGAAATCTATGTCTACTCCGCCATTCTGCTGCTGGCGTTGTGCAGCGTGCTGACGCGCGCCGGCTTCATGCTGTTCGGCGACTATATTCCGCTGCCCGATGGCGTGCGGCGCGCCCTGCGCTATGCGCCGGCCGCCGCGCTCACCGCCATCGTGGTGCCCGATCTGCTGCCCTGGAAGGCGGGGCTGGGCCCCATTTTTGACTACAAGCTGGTGGCGGGCATCGTGGCCATCCTGGTCTTTCTGCGCACCCGCAGCGCCGTGCTGGTCATCGTGGTCGGCATGCTGGTGCTGTGGGGCCTGCGCTGGCTGGCGGGTTGAGGCCGGTCAGCCCAGCGCGGCGGCCGCTTCCATTTCGGACTTCAGGCCACTGAGGAAATAGCGCTTCAGGATCAGCCTGGGCAGCAGCCGCAGGGCCGTATTGCGCAGGCCGAAAGCGAATGCCGAGGTCGGCACGTAGACGGGCGCCAGTTTGCGGCTGCGCTGCTGCAGGCTGTTGATCACGGGCCGCAGCCGCCGTTCGTGGGCCGCCAGCGCCTCTTCAAGCGGCAGCCGGCCCAGTTCCTGGGCCAGCACGTAAGCGCCAGCCAATGCCATCCCCGCGCCTTGCCCAGAAATAAGGGACAGACTGTGCGCGGCGTCACCCGCCAGCAGGATGCGGCCCCGATGCCAACAGGGCACCTCGACCAGCGCCAGGTCGTCCATGACGATGGGGGTGTCCTGCGCCAGCATGGCCAGTTGCCGGCCGACTTCCGCGTGCGTGCCGCGGGACAGTTCGCGCAGCAGGCCAAGCCGCTGCGGCGCCTCGACCCAGCCGTGTTCATGGCTGCGCCAGACGTGCAAGGCCGCTTTGCGGCCGCCGCCGAGCCCGTGGTATTCCACCTGGTGGCCGGGCGCCGCGTAGGACACGAAGTCCCGCGCCATGCCGGTGTCGTCCTCGGTGTCGTAGGCGGCGTAGCGATAGCCCAGCGTGGACAGCGGGAGATCGTCGGCGCCGAACACCTGGGCGCGCAGCGCCGAGCGCACGCCGTCCGCTCCGATCAGGAGGGCGGCGCGCAATTGGCTGCCGTCCGACAGCGTGATGTCGACGCCGCCGAGGTCCTGGGCACAGTGGGCGACAGTGGTCGCCAGGCGGATCTCGGCGTGATCGCGCACCGCCTCATGCAGGACCTGCACCAGGTCCGTGCGGCGCAAGGTGATCCAGTCCAGATCCTTCAACAATTCGCGATAGCGGATCCGCATGACTTCGCGGCCCCGGCGATCGCGGTAGATGTTTTCGCCGATCTCGCGCTCCACCGCGCGCAGCGCCGGTACCAGGTCCATGCGGCGCGCGGTCAGCAGGCCCGGGCCGGACAGGCCCATCATGTAGCCGCCGTCGCGCAGATGCGCGGCGCGTTCCGCGATGACGGCGCGCCAGCCGTGCCGCGTCAGCCACCAGGCGCAGGCCAGCCCGGCAATACCGGCGCCGGCGATAACCACGGTGCGTTCAGACATGTTCGTTCTCCGGGGAAAAAGGCGGCGCCAGGCGCCGCATCAGGGCAGGGAGGGCGAGCACCCCGGCAGCGCCGAAGGCCGCCGCCGCGCCGAAGCAGACGCCATAGCCCCAGTGCTGCGCCAGCCAGCCGGCGGCCACGCCGCCGATCGTGGCGATCATGGCGTCCGCGCACTGGAACAGGGTGAAGTCGACGCCGGCCTGCGCTGGCGAGGCCCGGCCCATGAGGAACGCGTACAAGGCCACGAAGCCGGTTGCCGCCGTCGCCGCTTTCAGCAACGCCAGCGCCACCAGCCACTGCGTGCCGGCATGCGGCAGCCAGGATGACGCCAGCACGGCGGCCAGGAAGATGGCCAGCGCCGTGGTCTGCAGGGCCAGGGCCACGACTACCGCCCGCGCCGCCGCGAGGCGCTGCAGGATCAAGGCGCCGAGCAGGGTGCCGGCCAGGCCCGCCACGACCGCGCCGGCGCCATTGATCCAGCCCACCGACGCCAGCGGCACGCCGCGGTCGAGCAGCAGCAGGGGCGTCATGCCATAAGCCAGCCGGGAGCCGGCCTGGAACACGATCGTGATGATCAGGCCCAGGCGCACGTCGCGACGGCCCAGCGCATGCGCCAGGCTGGGACGGTGCGCGGACGGGTGGGCCGCGCGCGCCGGCTCGCGCACCAGCGCGAATGGCAGCGTCAACAGCAGGACAAGTCCGCCCATGGTGGCCGCCGCCACGCGCCAGCCGTGGCTGCCTGCCAGGACGACGAACAGCCCGGCGCCCAGGAACATGCCCAGGTAGCTGGAGCCGACCTGGGTGGCGTTGCCCCAGCCGCGCCGGTTCTCTGCCAACTGTTCGACGGCGAACGCGTCGCCGGCGATGTCCACCGTGGCCGCGGTCAATGAGATCAGGCCCAGGATGGCCAGCAGCACGGGCATGGAGGGCTGGCCCAGGCCCGCCAGCAGGAACAGCAGCGCGGCCAGCAACCATTGCCCGGGCAGCACGATGCGGCGGGTGCGCCGCTCGGCCTGCCCCGCCGGCAGCCGGTAGCGTTCGATCCAGGGGGACCACAGGAACTTCAATGCCCAAGGCAGGAACGCCAGGTTGGCCAGGCCGATCTGGGCCAGCGGCGCGCCGCCGTCGCGCAGCAGCGCGGGCACGCCCTGGAAGGCGATGCCGCTCACCAGGCTCTGGGCCATGCAGATGCCGCCGATGGCGGCGATCACCTGCGCCGTCGGCAGGCGCGCGGGCACGTCTGGGCGCATGAAGCCGATCCTAGTATTCGAAGGCGAGGTTCAGGCCGACCGTCCGGCCCGGGTCGAGCTGGGCGAAGTTGCCCATCGGCCCGCCGGCGAAGGCGAAGGCGCGGTAGCGCTTGTCGGTGAGGTTGTTGGCATACAGCGTCGCCTCGACCTGCGGTCGGATGCGCCAGGCCAGGCTGAGGTCGACCAGCGTGTAGGCGTCCTGGCGCAGGGTGTTGGCGATATCGAAGAACTGCGCGCCGATGCGCCGCACGGCCAGGGTCGGGGACAGCCGCCCGATGCCTGTGTCGAAGCGGCCGCGGGCGCTGGCGGTCAGGCCGTAGCCCGGCGAGAACGGCACCCGGTTGCCGTCGCAGCCCTGGCAGGCGGAGGCATCGCTGAAGCTGCGGAACGTGGTGTGGTTGACGAAGCCGTCCAGGCCCAGCGTCCACTGCGCCGAGACGTCCCAACCCAGGTCGAACTCGACGCCCGTGGCGCGGGTATTGCCGACGTTCTGCAGGTGCTGCTGCCCCAATCCGCCGACGTAGAGTTGCGCGTCGCGGATGTCGGTGCGGTAGACGGCGGCGCCCAGGCGCAGCGTGTCGCCGTCATGGCGCGTGCCGACCTCGTAGCTCAGGCCTTTTTCCCTGCCATAGGGGCGGGCATCGCTGGGGTTGGATGGCGCCAGGTTGTAGCCGCCTGGCTTGTAGCCCTGCGCGGCGTTGGCGTACACGCGCCACTCGGGCGACAGCCGGTAGCCGATCGACAGTTTGCCGAGCACGCTATTGCCCGCACTGGCGCCCGAACCGCCGAACGGCGTCTGGCCGAAGGTGGAGAAATCCAGCGTCTGGCCGTCATAGCGCGTGGCGGCCTTGTCGCGGGAATAGCGCAGGCCGGCCGACAGGTCGAGCGCGTCGGTGGCGTGCCAGGTGGCGTCGGCATAGGCGGCGAGCGATTCGCTGGTGTTGCGCGAGTCGGACTGGTGCGTGTCCAGCGGCATCGGCCCCTGCATCTGGTTGAACACCGCGCGCGATTGGGTGACGCGCTGGCGATACAGGCCCAACACGCCGTCGACGGCGCGCTTGCCGGTGGTGGACAGGCGCAGCTCCTGCACCTGCTGGCGCCAACGCTCGGGCTGACTGGTGTAGCTGGGGCCGATGGGGTAGTGGCGGTCGTAGTGCAGGGCCTGCCAGGCCGCCACCGCGTTCAAGCGCCAGCCGTCGAAGTCGTAGCGGCCGGTCAGCGACTGGCTGTTGCCGCAGCGCTTCTGGTAGAAATCCGCCAGCGACGCCGGCATTCCCGGCGCAGTGGGCGCGTGGCTGGCATGGAGATCGTCGAACGGGACGTAGGCGTCCTGGCTGGCGCGGGTGCATTCGCCGCTGACGGCCAGGCCCAGTTCCCACGGACTGCCGGCGGGCGCCAGCCGCAGCCGCGCGGCGCCCGCATTGGCCGAGGCCCCGCCGACGTGGCTGGCGCCGGTGGCGGCGTTGTCCAGCCGGCCGGGCGCGTCGTTCGCCACGGCGGTGACCGACCCGTACAGCAGGTTGTCGACCAGCGGCCCGCCGCCGCTGGCCTTGAACAGGTACCCGTCCCGGCTGGCGACGCCGGCGCTGGCGCGGAAATAGGGTTCGTCGCCCGGTTGCCGCGACACGATGTCGAGGACGCCGCCCATGGCGCTCTTGCCGTAGAGCGTGCCCTGGGGGCCCTTCAGCAGCTCGATGCGGTCGACGTCGGTCAGCAGTTGCGAGGTGAACGTCGGCAATTGCGGCACGCCGTCCACGTAGACCGTCAGGGCGGGGTTGTAGAAGTCCTGCGCGGAAGTGATGCCGCGTACCGAGATCACCGGGTACAGGAACGAGCCGCTGCTGGACATCTGCACGCCGGGCAGCACGCGCGACAACTGCATGGTGTTGTCGACCTGCGCGGCCTGCAGCGCCTCGGCCGGCACGACGACCACGGCGCCGTTGACGTCGCGCAGCGATTGTTCCTGCTTGCTGGCGGTGACGGTGATGGGAGCGAGCTCGCTGACGGACTGTGCCGCGGCGGGCGCCGCGAAGGCGCACAAGGCGGCCGCCAGGGCGGTGTGTCGGAAAGGGAACGCAGTCGTCATGGTGTCGGCCCGGGCTTTCGGTAGAATCATTAATGAGAATTATTGTTGTTTGATGGGCGTCGCGCTGACGTTTTCGGTGCCGCCGTTGTTCAAATCGGGGTCTAAATTTGGATTTCGCCATCGGCGCTATCGCGCCCCCCGCCGCCGGGCCTATCGCGCGCGCCGACCATCCGTTGCTGTCGGCGGTGGCCATGCCGCCCGAGTGGATGACGATGCTGCGCATGGAGTCGCGTGACGACGACCTGGCCCTGACCGTCTGGAGCGGTACGCCCGCGGTCGGGCTCAACGTCAACGCCGAAGGCCCGCCGATGTTCTGCATCGCGGTTTTCCTGGATGGCCGTGCGCGCATGTCGATCCAGGGGGGAGAGCCGTTGGCGGTGGGGCCGGGCATGGCCGTGGTGCAAACCGGCGAGCGCGGGACACGCGGCTGGTTTCACATGCCGGGCAGGCAGAATGTCCGTCTGGTGGACATTCGTTATTCACCCGCCGGGCTGCTGCGCGCCGGCGGCAGGCCGCTGGCCGCGCTGCGCGGCGCTTTCGTGCTCGATCACAGCGTGCCGGCCACGGGATCGCTGATGGCGGGCTTTCCCGCGCCGCCAGGCTTGTTGCGGCTGGCGGCGGACGTACTGGACTGCCGCCACGAAGACGCCACCGCGCGCCGCTTGTATATGCGCGCCAAGGCGCTCGAAGCCCTGGCCATCGTGCTGGAAACCATGAGCGACGCGGCCGCGGAGCCGCCGGTGGCGCCGCGCGAACGGCGCCTGCTGGCGCAGGCGCGGCGCCTGATAGAAGCCCGCTACGGCGAGGAATGGACGGTATCGCGGCTGGCGCGCGAGGTTGGCCTGAGCGAAAAGAAGCTCAAGGCCGGCTTTCGCCAGGTCGCCGGCCGTTCGGTCCACGCCTATCTGAAATCGGTCCGGCTGGACGCCGCGGCGTCCATGCTGGAGGCCGGTTACAGCGTCACCGACGCCGCGCTGGCCACCGGATTCGGCAACCTGAGCCATTTCAGCAAGAGCTTCCGTCAGGCCAAAGGAGTCGCTCCCCGGCAGTGGCTTGACCGCCCCGGCGTCCGGCTGCGCTAAAATTAAGTTATCCACAGCAATCCGGGCCTGGTACTGCCCTCATAAGTATCGAAACCAGAATGCGCCACCTGGCCTGCAAGGCAGGGTGCCGATTGCCCGCGACGCGCTTGCGCTTCGGGTGGTTCGCACGTGGCCGCGCGAGCGTGGCGCGCGTTCCGGTTGTCCCGATGCATATGCAGTGCAGTGCTTGCAGCACTCTCGTTTTGTTCTTTTTCACTGGTCCCGGTACTTGCCTAACCCTGATGACTGAATCCACTCAATCCGCAGCACCCACCGCCGAAGCGCCCGCGCCGACGCCCACGTTCTCCGACTTCGGGCTGCATCCCCTGCTGTTGCAGTCGATCGCCGAAACCGGCTACACCACGCCCACCCCGATCCAGGCGCAAGCCATTCCCGTCGTGGTCGAGGGGCGCGACGTCATGGGCGCGGCCCAGACCGGCACCGGCAAGACGGCGGCCTTCACGCTGCCGATCCTGCATCGCCTGATGCCGCTGGCCAACACCAGCGCCTCCCCCGCCCGCCATCCGGTGCGCGCGCTGATCCTCACGCCCACGCGCGAGCTGGCCGACCAGGTCTACGAAAGCGTCAAGCGCTACAGCAAGCAGACGCCGCTGCGTTCCGCGGTGGTCTTCGGCGGCGTCGATATCGGTCCGCAGAAGGAAGCGCTGCGCCGTGGCTGCGAAGTGCTGGTGGCCACGCCCGGCCGCCTGCTCGACCACGTCGAGCAGAAGAACGTGAACCTGAGCCAGGTCGGTATCCTCGTGCTGGACGAAGCCGATCGCATGCTGGACATGGGCTTCCTGCCCGATCTCGAACGCATCATCCGGCTGCTGCCCGCGCAGCGCCAGGGTCTGCTGTTCTCGGCCACCTTCAGCAACGAAATCCGCAAGCTCGGCCGTTCGTACCTGAACCACCCGGTCGAAATCGAAGTCGCGGCGCGCAATGCCACGGCCAACACCATCACGCAGATCGCCTACAAGATGTCGGGCGACCAGAAGCGCGCCGCGGTGGTGCACCTGGTGAAGTCGCGCGGCCTCAAGCAGGTCATCGTGTTCTCGAACACCAAGATCGGCACGGCGCGCCTGGCGCGCGAGCTCGAGCGCGACGGCGTCAAGGCCGAATCGATCCACGGCGACAAGACCCAGGCCGACCGCATGAAGGCGCTCGAAGCCTTCAAGGCCGGCGAACTTGAAGTGCTGGTCGCCACCGACGTGGCGGCGCGCGGCCTGGACGTGGCCGGCGTGCCTTGCGTCATCAACTACGACCTGCCCTACAACGCCGAGGATTACGTGCACCGCATCGGCCGTACCGGCCGCGCCGGCGCCACGGGCGAAGCCATCGCCCTGTTCACCGGCGACGAAGAGCGCTTCCTGCTCGACATCGAAAAGCTGATCAAGCGCGAAGTGCCGCGCGGCACGCTGGAGCTGCCCGCCGACCTGGTCGCGCGCAGCCATCATGGCCATGGCCGCCGCGAAGAGCGCGCCGCGTCGCCGCGCGAAGGCGGCCGCGAGCGTGGCCGTTCGTCGGAACGCCGTTCGAGCGGCGGTTCGTCGCGCCAGCCGGTGGACGATTTCTTCCTCAAGCCCTACGAGCCGTCGACGTCGTCGGCCCCGGCCGAAGAGCCCGACGCGCCGCGCCAGGGCGGCAACTCGTCTGCGCCCAAGCGCCAGATCGCCGTCCTGCTGGGCGGCAGCCGCAAGTAGTGGCAGCGCCGCGCGCCCGCATCGCCGATGCGGCCCGCGCCAAAGGAAAAGCGTCCTCGATGGACGCTTTTTTATTTCAAGACAACGGTGATGCGACGTTCATGGGGCGCTTGCCGTCGTTGTGGGGATCGGATCCGGGCGCCGCACGCCGGCCGCGATCGAGAGCAAGGCCGCAAGGATCGCGCAGCCCGTTACCTGGAGAATGCCGGCCTGAGTCCAACCCAGCGTCAATTTCAATTGGCCCAGCAAATACCCGGCGAAGGCCGCGGGCACATACAGGCTGGCCACGAACAGGCCCGAGGCCTGCGCCGCCTTGGCCCGGCTGACGGATTTGATGATGCCGGCCGACAGGTTGGCATACACCATGCCGCTGATGGCGGCGCCGAAGATGAACGACATGGCGGCGTGCGCACTCAGCGATTTCTCCAGGTCGGTGAACAGCAGTCCTCCGGCCAACGCCGACAGCAGCAGCGACCCGAACAACAGTTTGCGGTAGTCGTAGCGGTCTCCGAGCCAGCCTCCCAGCAGCGATAGCAGGGCGCCCAGGCCGTAGAAGCTCACTGCGCCCGCCGCCTGTTTGGGGCTAAAACCGAGGGCTTCGCGCAGGTAGGTGGGATACAAGCCCAGATAGCCATAGATCGACAGACCGGCGAACGCGGTCGCGATGGCCAGCATGACTGGCGTGCGCGCCCACAGGCTTGTCCCGGCCGCCGGGCTGGCGGTGTCTTCGACCTGCGTCGGCAGCGCTTGCGCTTCGCTGAACCAGGGTTTGACCAGTGGCACGATCAGGATGATGGCGATGATGCCCGACAGGCCGAAAACGATGAAGGGCATCTGCCAGTGGCTCGCGGCCAGGATCGCCGCGCCGAGATTGGGACCGATGATGGCGCCAATGCCGAATGTGAAATTCAGCGAGCTCGCGGCGACCGCCCGGTGCCGCAGGAAGTAGCTCGTGCCAATGGCGAGCAGCGCCGTCAGCTGCATGGCTTCGCCCAGGCCGGAAATGAACCGGTAGGCCAGCAGGTCCGGCAGTCCTTTCGCATAGGCGGTGAGGAAGGTGGCCACGGAAAAGATGACCAGCCCGATCAGCGTGACGGACTTGCGCGACACCTTGCCCAGCAGATAGCCGGTGGGTATGCCGGCCAGGCCCATGCCCAGCGTGAAGACCGTCGACGCCAGGCCGACCTGGGGCAAGGTCAGGCCCAGGGCGTTGCGTACATCGGTGGCAAGGACCGAAAACAGCTGCCGGTCGATGGCGTTGATGACATATGAGAAAAGCAGTACGGCGAACATCCCGAGCGCGTAGCGGCGCGTTTGCATGGCAGTCTCCTTTGAATGTCGATGGGCCCTAGGCGAGCGCGTCGCAGCGTCGGGCGAATTCGGCGGGCAGCGCCTCCGGGGAAGCGCCTGTGGCGAGCAGCAGGCGCAGCAGCAGGCGCGCCTTCAGGCCGCCCAGCGCGCCGCCATGGATCAGCCCGCGGGACAGCAGATCCTTTTCCGATCCGGGGAAGGCATAGGCGGCGCGCAGCACCGGACCGGCGGCCACTCGGGTGCTGAGCACGACGGGCATCCGCGCCGCCAGGTCGCCTAGCAGCGGGGCGAGGTGGCCTGGCACATGGCCGGCCCCCATCGCCTCGATGACCGTGCCGCGAAAGCCCAGGTCAGGTAGCACGGGCAGCAATCTGCCGTCGTCGTCCAGGCCGATACGCAGCAACGCGATGGGCGCTTCCTGCAATGGGCGCGGAGACAGCAGCGCGGGTAGCGGCGTCAGTCGGGCGTGCAGATGCAGGCGCCCCTCGCAAAGCGTGCCCAGCGGTCCCCGGCCGGGCGAATGGAAGGCCGACGGCAGCGTGGTATGCGCTTTCTGCACATGGCGGGCGGCGTGCACCTGGTCGCCAAGCACCACCAGCGCGCCCATGCCGGCCGCCGCGGGGGCGGCGGCCACGGTGACCGCCGCCAGCAGATTGGCGGGGCCGTCGGCGCCTGGCGCCGACGCGCCGCGCATCGCTCCGGTGACGACGATGGGCAGCGGGCGGCGCGCCAGCAATTCCAGGGCGAAGGCAGTCTCGTCGATGGTGTCGGTGCCCTGGACCACCACCGCGCCCTGGCAGCCGCGCGCGAATCCTTCGTCGATCAACGCCGCCAGCCGTGCGAGATCTTGCTGCGTCAAGGACGCCCCGGGTTTGTTGGAGAATGCGATGACCTCCAGGCTGGCCACCGCGGCCAGGTCCGGAACGGCGGCGACCAGGGCATGGGCGTCCAATGCGGGCGCGATGCCGCCATCGGCGCCGGGCGTCATGGCGATCGTGCCGCCGGTGGCCAGCAGGAGAACGCGGGGAAGGTCCATGTTCGGCTCCGGGCTAGGCCTGCTCGGGTTGGTCGGCTTGATTCCGATAGATATCGAGAATGTCGCCGCCGGTGCACAGACACACATCCGGGTGCGACAGGATGTGGTCGTACAGCTCGGCCAGGTAGCGGATGCGATGCGGCGCGCCCGTCAGATAAGGGTGGATCGAGATCGCCATGACCCGCGGGATGCTCGCCCCTTCCCGGTAGAGCTGGTCGAACTGGTCGCGGCCGCGGATCAGCAATTCCTCGGACCGGTGCTGCTGCACGGCGGAGATGACGACATCGTTGAGTTCGACGGTGTAGGGCACCGACAGCATGTTTCCCGTGCGTGTCCTGATGGGCACCGGCTGGTCGTCCAGCACCCAGTCGGCCACGTATTCGATGCCGGCGGCGGCCAGCAGATCGATCGTGTCATCCGTCTCGGTCAGGCCGGGGCTTTCCCAGCCTCGCGGCGCCCGGCCGGTGACATCGCGGATGGCCGCGATCGTGTCGCGGATCGCCGCGGCCTGGTCCGCCACCCGGTGCATCGGTTGCTGCACATGGCCGTGGCCCATGAATTCCCAGCCGGCCGCCAGCGCCGCCTGGCAAGCCTGGGCGTATTCGCGGCAGGCGGTGCCATTGACCGCCAACGTGGCCTTCAGCCCGCGCGCGCCCAAGGTCTCGAGGAAGCGCCAGAAGCCGACGCGCATGCCGTACTCGTGCCAGCACCAATTCGGAATGTCCGGCAGCAACGGCTGTCCCATCGGCGGAGGCAGGACGGCGCGCGGCATCGCGTGTTGCGGCAGCCAGTTTTCCACGTTGACGATGGTCCAGACGGCAACGCGCGCGCCGTCGGGCAGGACGAATGGGCGACGTTGGGTAATCGGCTCGTAGGCGACGCGATCGCGAGCGGACCAGACGGGCGAGGGGTGATTCATCGGCAGGCTCCATGTGAGGAAACACGCGGGAGCAGTTCACGTTTTATTCCATTATTTGGAATTGAATGGAGATCAATGATTCAGTGAAATACTCCTGCAACTGGCGATAAATGCTAGCGTTGCGATAAATTCACTCGCAACACAACCGAAAATAATTCCACTAATTGGAATGGTATGAATGATTCCCTCGCGCGGGTCGATGGCGCCCAAGGCATTACCCGGGCGGTGCTGGTGCTCAAACTGTTGGCGCGCCAGGCCGATGTCGGCCTGCGGCTGGTCGATCTGGCGCAGGCCGCGCAATTGACGCGGCCCACCATGCATCGGCTGCTGAAAGCGCTCGTCGCGCAAGGGATGGCGGTGCAGGATGCCGCGACCCGTCGTTACCGGCTGGGTCCCCTGGTGTTCGAGCTGGGCCTGGCGGCGGCGCATCGTTTCAATCTGCGCGACCTGAGCACGGCCACCCTGGCGGACCTTGCCCGCGTGACGGGCGATACGACGTTCCTGTTTGTGCGCAGCGGCGACGACGCCGTCTGCATCAATCGCATCCAGGGGACCTATCCCGTGCAGACGCCGGCGCTGCCGCTGGGCAGCCGCCAACCCCTGGGGGTCAGCGCGGGCGGCCTGGCGCTGCTGGCGGCGTTACCGGCCGCGGAACAGAAACGCATCATCGAGGCCGTTGCGCCGCGGCTCGGGGCATATGGGGAATTGGACGCCGACGACGTCCGCGCGCATTGCGCGCTGGTGGCAAAGGTTGGCTACGCGCACATCGCCAACCGCGCGGTGCCCGGCATCAGCGCGCTGGGTGTCCCCGTGTATGGCGAGAGTGGCCTGTTGCTGGCCGCTGTCACGGTCGCCGCGACTCACAACCGCATGACGGATGCCCGGGTGCGTGAGATCGTGCCGCTGCTGCGTGGGGCGGCGCAAGCCATCGGCGCCTTGTTGCAGCAATAACGACGCATTGGGCCGAGCCTCCCCGGGGGGCGTGGATGTCCGGCCCGGCGTGGCCGTCAGGCGGCGAGCAGGCGGGGCAGGTCGGGTAGCGCCGAGGTGACCGCCGCGCTGCGTTCGTCCAGGCTTTCCAACAGACGTTCCAGATGGCCGATGTGCGGCAGCATCGGGCCGTAGAACACCACGCGGCCGCCGATCTGGATGAGCAGAGTCGGGAAGTTCTCGACGTCGACTTCCCCCAGCAATTCGGCATGATCCTCGATGTCGATCCAGGCGAAGACATGCTGCGGCAGCGCGCTGGACAGCGCCCGCAGCTTGGGTTTGTATTCCTCGCAGGTGTCGCACCAGGCGGCGCAGAAACAGGCGACCAGCCAGGCATCGGGCGAGGCCGCCAATTGGGCGCGCAGGGCGGTGAGGTCGGAGCCGGGTACAAGTAATGTCATACGAGCGCAGGGGGGCGTGTTTGACTATCATACCCGGGATGACCACCTTCCTTTCGTCCTGCGATGACCGCCTTGCGCACTGATTCCCCGCCGCCCGAAGCCGGCCGCTTCGCCCGTGCCGCCACCGGCGTCGGGTTGGCGTTCAAGCGCGCCCTGGTGTCGCAATGCCATCCAACGATGCTGTTCGCGGTGCTGCTGCCGTTCCTGATTGCGCTGGTCGGGGTGGTGCTGCTGTTCTGGCTGTTCTGGACGCCCCTGACCGACTGGCTTGCCGCCCAGGCCTCGCATTGGGACTTCATCAACCGCACCGAGGAATGGCTGCTGGCGATGGGGCTGTTCTCGCTCAAGATCTACCTGGTGCCGGTGATCGCGGTGTCGATCCTGCTGCCGCTGTCGGGCGTGCTGGGCCTGGCGATCGCCGCCGTTTTCGTCATGCCGCTGGTGCTGCGCCACGTGGGCCACCGCGAGTACGCCGGCCTCAGCCGGCAGGGCAAGCTGGCGACCTCCGTCAGCGTCTGGAACGCGATCTGGGTATCGGGCGCGTTCGTGCTTGGCTGGCTGTTCACCATGCCGTTGTGGCTGGTCCCGCCGATGGCCTTGATCCTGCCGATCTTCTGGTGGACCTTCGCCTTTTCGCGCATGATGCGGGTCGACGCCATCGTCGAACACGCCAGCCCGGCCGAGCGCAAGCTCATCCTGGAGCGCCACAACGGCGGCTTCTGGATCATCGGCCTGATCTGTTCGTTGCTGAACCTGCTGCCGCCTGCCTGGATTATCCTGCCGGTGTTCTCGGCACTGGTCTACGCGCACTACGGCCTGGACGCGCTCCAGCGGCTGCGCCAGGAACGCACCATCGACGTCGCCTGACGCGGCGCCTTCGCCTTCATTCAACCGCCAATCTCTGGAACCGGACATGGCTGCAGAATCCGCCTCCCGCCGTATCGGCCTCATCATCGTCGGCGACGAAATCCTGTCGGGCCGCCGCCAGGACAAGCACTTTTCCAAGGTCGTCGAGCTGCTCGGCGCGCGCGGCATGCAACTGGCCTGGGCGGAGTTCCTGCCCGACGACCGTGACGTGCTGGTTGCCGCCTACCGGCGCAGCTTCGCCACCGGCGACGTGGTGTTTTCCTGTGGCGGCATCGGCGGCACGCCGGACGACCATACCCGCCAGGCCGCCGCGGCGGCCCTGGACCTGCCGCTGGCCCTGCATCCCGAGGCCGAGCAGGCGATCGCGCTGCGCACCGCCGAAATGGCGGCCAAGGGGCAGGGCACGGCCGACATGAGCGCGCCCGAGAACCAGCAGCGGCTGCAGATGGGCGTGTTTCCCGAGGGCTGCGAGATTGTGCCCAATCCGTACAACAGGATTCCGGGCTTCTTCATCCGCGACCATACCTTCGTGCCAGGCTTTCCCGTGATGGCCTGGCCGATGCTCGAATGGACCCTCGATACGCGTTATCGTGCGTTGCAGCATACGCGCCGCCACGCGGAGCATTCGTTCCTGGTGTTCAGCATGCCGGAATCGCGCATCACGCCGGCCATGCAAACCGTCGAGAGCCGCTGGCCCGGGGTGCGCGCCTTCAGCCTGCCGAGCGTCGGCGAAGCCGGCGGCACGCCGCACATCGACCTGGGCGTGAAGGGCGAGCCCGAGGCGGCGGCCGAGGCATTGGCGTTCCTGCGGGCCGAAGTGCTGCGCCTGGGAGGCAAGCTGGCGCCACCCGCGGGTTGAATCGGGAGCGCTAAGGAAAACGGGGCATGTCCCCGTTTCCAAGGCCAAAAAACGATTGCCAAACGGCCCGGTAAATTTCACAATACGGGAAAGAACTGTTTGCTGCGTTGCCGCAAGTCTGGTCTCTTTCGGTGGCGCCGCGCTTGCCCTTCCTTTCCTATGTCCCGTCCTTCTTCCACCCGTAATGCCCTGGACGCCGAGGCCGATGGCGCTTCGGGCAGTCCCATCGCCATTCAGGTCATCGAGCGCGCCATGCGCCTGCTCGATGCGCTGGCCGCGCAGCCCGAACCCGTCACGCTCAAGGAATTGTCCGCGACCACCGGCCTGCATGCCTCGACCGCGCACCGCATCCTGAACGACCTGGTCGTGGGACGCTATGTCGAACGTGTCGACAACGGCCTGTATCAGTTGGGCATGCGCCTGCTGGAGCTGGGCTCGCTGGTCAAGGGGCGGCTGAATGTGCGCGAGGCGGCCATTTCGGCGATGCGGTCGCTGCACAAGCTCACGGGTCAGACGATCAACCTGTCGGTGCAGCAGGGCGACGAAATCGTCTACATCGACCGCGCCTGGAGCGAGCGCTCGGGCATGCAAGTGGTGCGCGCCATCGGCGGCCGCGCGCCCCTGCACCTGACCTCCACCGGCAAGCTGTTCCTGTCCACCGGCGACGCCCGCCAGGTGCGCGCCTACGCCTTGCGCACCGGCCTGGCCGGCCATACGCGCAACAGCCTGACCGATCTCGACCGCCTCGAACGCGAGCTGGCGCTGGTGCGTCGCCATGGCTACGCCCGCGACAACGAGGAACTGGAGCTGGGTGTGCGCTGCATCGCGGCGGGCATTTTCGATGACACCGGCAAGCTGGTCGCCGGTCTGTCGATCTCGGCGCCCGCCGAACGCTTGCAGGACGACTGGATCAAGGCCCTGGTGGATACGGCCGCCAGCATTTCCGAGGCGCTGGGCTACGAGCCCTCGGTATCCAGCGGCTTCAACGGCCTGGGTATGGCGGCGGAAGCGATGCGCACCTGATCGCCTGCGTTGCCGCGGCCATGAAAAAGCCCCCCGGTTTCAGCAACCGAGGGGCTTTTTCATGGCCGTGGCGAAACTATCCGCCAGGCGCGATGCACAGCGCAGGCCCCGCCCGGCGGGGCCCGCCCTGAATTACTGCTGTTCGACGCCGGCCTTCTTGAACAGCTCGGCCCACTGCGGGACCTGCTGCTTGACCTTGGCGTCCAGGGCCTGCGGGTTGGCGTCGGCGGTCAGCACCGTGGCGCCCAGTTGCTTCATGCGTTCTTGGAACTTTGGATCCGCCAGGCCAGCCTGCAGGCTCTTGACCAGCTTGTCGACCACCGGCTTGGGCGTGCCCTTCGGCACCCACATCCCATGCCAGATACCCACTTCGAAACCCTTGAAGCCGGACTCGTCCATGGTCGGCAGCTTGGGCAGGGTGGGCACGCGCTGCAGGCTGGTGACAGCGTAGGCCTTGACCTTGCCGCTGTCGATCTGCTGCGTGGTGTTGGTGGTCTGGTCGCACAACAGGTCGACCTGCTTGCCCAGCAGGTCGTTCATGGCTGGCGCCGTGCCCTTGTAGGGGATGGTCAGCAGTTGCACGCCCAGGGCCTCGACCAGCATGGTGCCGCACAGGTGGCTGGCGGCGCCGATGCCGGCGTTGGCCAGCGAGACCTTGTCCTTGTTCTTTTTGACGTAGTCGGCCAGTTCCTGGATGTTGTTGGGCGGGAAGTCGGAGCGCGCGATGATGGTCATGGGCACGTCGACCACCAGGCCGATCGGCTCGAAGCTCTTGTAGGGGTCGTACCCCGGGTTCTTGTAGAGCGACGGCGCGGTCGAGAAGCCGGCGTGCATCAGCAGCACGGAATAGCCGTCCGGCTGCGAGCGGGCCACCTGCGTGGTGCCGATCGTGCCGCCCGCGCCGCCCTTGTTTTCGACCACGACGGTCTGGCCCAGCGAATGCCGCATGGCTTCAGCCAGCGAACGCGCGACGTTGTCCGTCGGACCGCCGGCGGCGAAAGGCACCACCATGTTGATGGGGCGTTCCGGGAATTCCGCGTGGGCGGCGCCGGCCGCGAGCATGGCGCTGGCCGCGAGCAGGGCCGAAAGCGTGCGGGGGATGAGGGTCATGAAGTCTCCAATTGCAGGGTTTTGCTTGCTGCGATGTGTTTTTGACCGCTGACTTATCGTTTGTGTTTATCTGTCATCAGCGTGCAAGCAGTGTAGAAAAGAATTGATACGCCGTCATGTCCGGTATTTCCCGAATCATGGGAAATGCTTGAGTTGGATCAATCCTGCACCGGCGCCTGCACTGTTAATGTGCAAATAGTTGTTGCGTTGCACCAATATTGCTTGACAAGGTTTTTTAGGCCCGTAGAATATCAATTGTGCAGTGCATCAAACGGGCCGGCGGTAGCTTGTAGTACCAGTTTCCGCGCACGTTCCTTATTTCGTCGCAGACACCATCCTTACTCGCCGGACAGCCTCCGGCTACCCCTAAAAGGAGCAATTCTATGAGCGCTATCCCGCAACAAGTCCTGGACCGTCAAAAAGCCAGCATCAACACTTTCGTGGCCGCCCAGTCGGCCGTGTTCGCCGGCTTCGAAAAGCTGGTCGAGCTGAATCTGAAGGTCGTGCGCGCCACCCTGGACGAAGTCGCCCAGAAGTCGCAGCAAGCCGCTGAAGTGAAGGACCCGCAGGAAGCCGCGGCGTTCGCCTCCGGCCTGCTGCAGCCGGGCGCCGAAAAGGCCCTGGCCTACACCAAGCACGTGTATGACATCGTCGCTGGCGTGCAGGGCAATCTGGTCAAGCTGACCGAAGAACAGATCGCCGAAGGCCAGCAGCAACTGAGCGAAGCCGTCGAGCAGTTCTCCAAGAACGCGCCGACGGGTTCGGAAAGCGCGGTCGCCCTGATCAAGTCCTCGCTGGCCACCGCCAACAGCGCCTACGATTCCCTGACCAAGGCCGCCAAGCAGGCCGCCGAGGTCGCCGAGTCGAACCTGAATGCCGCCGCCAACGCAACCTTCAAGGCCGCGACGGATGCCGCCGACGCCGCCACCAAGGTTGCCAGCCGTAGCCGTCGCAGCGCCTGAGTATTTGGCGCGTGATGCTGCGCAAATCGCAGTAATGTAGTACTGTTGAGTGACAGAGCAGAGCTGGAATTAGGGCCACCCTTCGGGTGGCCTCTTTTTTTGCCCGTTTTCCGGGGCGCGCCGGCGTTCAGCGGGCGACGGCCCGCACGCACTCGCCCACCAGGGCCGGGCCGCGGTAGATCAGGCCGGTATATAGCTGCACCGCGTCGGCGCCAGCCTGCATTTTCTCCAGGGCCTGGCGGCCCGACAGCACACCGCCCACGCCGATGATCGCCAGGCTGTCGCCCAGGCGTTCCTTCAGCCTGCGGATCACCGCCAGCGACAGTTCATGCACCGGCGCCCCGGACAGGCCGCCCGCTTCCTCGGCGTGCGCCAGGCCGGTGACCGCGTCGCGGGATAGCGTGGTATTGGTGGCGATGACGCCGTCGATGCCATGGCGCGGCAGCGCGTCGGCGATGGCGTCGATCTGTTCGGTGGTGAGGTCGGGGGCGATCTTGACCGCCATCGGCACACGATGCTGGTGCTGGTCTTCCAGTGCGCGGCGCTTGTCCGCCAGTTGCGCCAGCAGGGCCGACAATTCGTCGCCGCCTTGCAGGGCGCGCAGATTCTTGGTGTTGGGCGATGAGATGTTCACCGTGACGTAGTCGGCGTGCGGGTACACGCCGGCCAGGCCGATCAGGTAGTCGTCGGCCGCGCGCTCGATCGGGGTGTCGGCATTCTTGCCGATGTTCAGGCCGAGGATGCCGCCCTGCTTGCGCCACTGGCTGCGCTGCACGTTGGCCAGGAACGCGTCCAGCCCCTGGTTGTTGAAGCCCAGGCGGTTGATCAGCGCGTTGGCGCGCGGCAGGCGGAACATGCGCGGCTTGGGGTTGCCCGGCTGTGCCCGGGGAGTTACCGTGCCGACCTCGACGAAACCGAACCCCAGATTGCCGAGCGCGTCGATATAGGCGCCGTTCTTGTCCAGTCCCGCCGCCAGTCCGATGGGGTTGGCCAGCCGCATGCCCATCAAGGTGCAGGGCGCCTTGGGCTGGGCGTGCAGCAGCTTGCGCGTGGCGCCGCAGTCATAGGCCCGCTGCAGTCCCGACAAGGTGACTTCGTGGGCGGTTTCCGCGTCCATGGCGAACAGCGCCGGGCGGGCCAGGGGATAGGCGTGGAAGAGGATCGACATGGAGCGGGATTGTAAAGCGTCTTTGGCCCGCCCTGCGGGCCAGGCTCGGTCGCGGATCAGGCCTGGGGACCGGACGCGGCGGGCGCGGGCGGCTCTCCCCAGGCGCCGTCGACCAGATACTGGGCGGGATGGAAGCTGGCCTTGTACGACATTTTCTGGCTGTCGGCGATCCAGTAGCCCAGGTAGAGCCACGGGAGATTGAGCGTGCGGCATTGCTCGATCTGCCAGAGGATGCTGTAGGTGCCCAGGCTGCCCGGCACGTCGGGGTCGTAGAAGGTGTAGACGGACGACAGGCCGTCGTCCAGCACGTCGATGATCGAGACCATCATCAGCACCCCCGCGGGATCGCGGAATTCGACAAGGCGGGTGTTGACGCGGCTGGTTAGCAGGAACTGCGCGTACTGCGTGCGGCTGTCCTCGTCCATGCCGCCGCCGGGATGGCGCCCCTGCTGGTAGCGGGTATAGAGCCGATAGTGTTCTGGCGACCAGGCCAATTCGGCCACGAACGACTGCAGGTTGCGATGGTCTCGCCACGCACGGCGCTGGCTGCGGTTGGGCGCGAAGCTGGCGGTGTCGACCCGCACCGGCACACAGGCGTGGCAGTTGTCGCAGTGCGGGCGGTAGGTGAACAGGCCGCTGCGTCGAAACCCTTGCTCGACCAACTGAGAGTAGGTGCCGGCGTTGATCAGGTGGCCGGGTGCGGCGACCTGCGACCGCGCCTGGCGTCCCGGCAGATAGCTGCAAGGGTAGGGAGCGGTCGCGTAGAACTGCAGCGTGGAGAAAGGTAATTCTTTGAGCTGGCTCATGTGGAATCCCGGCGTCCGGCGCCAAGTCCGTGACGGGGACCACTACATATTAACGCCTAACACGGCCGGTGATGTGCGGGGAGGGCGGCGCGCGGCGCCACCCGGCGGGGAGGCCGTCAGGCCGGGGCGCCCGGCGCCAGGGGCAGCAGCCGCCCCCCGCTGTCCAGCCGTCCCGGACCCCAGGTCAGCGGCGGTTGCGCGGTGGCGGCGCGTATGTGCTCCAGGAAGCGCGAGCGCGGCACCGGCCGCGCGCCCAGGCTGGCGAGATGGCGGGTCTGCTGCTGGCAGTCGATCCATTGCACGCCCTGCGCGCTGACGTAGCGCACCAGGTAGGCCAGCGCGACCTTGGAGGCGTTGGGCACGCGCGTGAACATCGATTCACCGAAGAACATGCGGCCCAGGTTGATGCCGTACAGGCCGCCGGCCAGTTCGCCGTCGATCCAGGTTTCGATGCTGTGGACGTAACCTGCCCGGTGCCAGTCGAGGTAGGCCTGCCGCATGGCGGCGGTGATCCAGGTGCCGGGCTGGCCATCGCGCGGCGCGGCGCAGTGCGCCATCACCGTGGCGAATGCCGTATCGACCCGCACCTCGATGCGCGGCGCGGCCTCCTGCTCTTGGCTGGCGATCTGGCGCAGCAGCTTGCGCAGCGAGTGCGAGGGCGCGAAGTCGCGACAGGCCAGCACCATGCGCGGATCCGGGCTCCACCACAGGATCGGCTCGCCCTCGGAATACCAGGGAAAGATACCGTTCGAATAGGCCTGGATCAGGCGCGGCGTGGACAGGTCGGCACCGGCCGCCAGCAGGCCGTCCGGATCCGTCAGGGCGAATTCAGCCGGTGGAAACGGCGTGTCCGCGGCAAGCCAGGGCAGCTTCAACGGTGCGATTCTAGGGTGTAGTGGTGAGGGCCGAACGTGCCGCGCCTGCGGTCCTCGAAATAGCGTTGCAACGTGGTCGCCACGGTGCGGAACGCCAGGTCGTCCCAGGGAATGTCGGCCTCGTCGTAGAAGCGGGCTTCCAGGCTTTCCGGGCCGGGATCCAGCTCGGGGCCCAGCACCTCGGCCAGATAGAAGACATGCACCTGCTCGATCTGCGGCACGTCGATGATGGTGTAGATATCGCCCAGCCGGATGCGTGCGCCGGATTCTTCCAGCGTTTCGCGGCCGGCGCCTTGCGCGGTGCTCTCGCCCAGTTCCATGAAGCCGGCCGGCAGCGTCCAGGTGTTGTAGCGTGGCTCGATGGCGCGCCGGCACAGCAGCACGCGGTTGTCCAGAACCGGCACCGTGCCCACCACCAGCCGCGGATTCTGGTAGTGGATCGCGCCGCAGTGGTCGCAGATGTCCCGTTCGCGGTTGTCGCCCTCGGGCACCCGGCGGTTCACGGGCGAGCCGCATTGGCTGCAGAAATTCGCACGGCGCGGCGCGGGGAAGTATTCGAGGGGCGATTTGGCGGTCATGGCTACGATTCTAACGGCTGTGGCGCCGGCTGGCGCGCCGCGCGGGCGCCATCGGCGCGCGGGTGCCGAAGCGTTCTTCCAGGTGTTCGACGAAGGAACGCACCTTGGGCGAGAGGAAGCGCCGGTGCGGATAGGCGGCGTACATGGAAATCGGGGTGTGGGCGTAGTCCTGTAGCAGCGCGGTCAGGCGGCCGGCGCGCACGTCCTCGCCCACCAGGAATTCCGGCTGCAGGATCACGCCGTGCCCGGCCAGCGCCGCGGTGCGGAGTACGTCGCCATTGTTGGCGCGCAGGGCGGCGTTGATCCGCACCAGGTGGGTGACCCCGTCCTTCTCGAAATGCCATTCGTTGCCGGTGCTGGCGTAGGCGTAATGCAGGCAGCGGTGCTGTTTCAGGTCGTCCGGTGTCTGTGGCACGCCATGGCGTTCCAGGTAGGCGGGCGCGGCGCACACCAGCAACTGCTGCGGCGCCAGCGGTCGCGCCACCAGCGACGAATCCTGCAGCGGGCCGATACGCACCGCGACGTCGTACCCATCCTCTACCAGGTCGACGACGCGGTCGTTCAGATCCAGGTCGATGATGACGTCGGGATAGCGCAGCAGGTATTCGGCGATGGCCGGTCCCAGGTGCAGGATGCCGAACGAGACCGGCGCGCTGACGCGCAGGCGCCCGCTGGGCGCCTGGCCCTCGGCCTGCAGCGACAGCTCGAGGTCGGCCACTTCCGCCAGGATCGGCCGCACCCGCTCGTAGAAGGCGCGGCCGGCGTCGGTCATGCTGAGCTTGCGGGTGGTGCGGTTCAGCAGCCGCACGCCGTATTTTTCTTCGAGGTATGCGATCTGGCGCGTGACCACGGAGCGCGCCTGCCCCATCTTGTCCGCGGCGGCCGCGAACGAGCCCAGTTCCACGACTCGGGCAAAGGTCTGCATGGCAGTGTGGGTGTCCATGATTGTTACCTAATGGGGAACAATAAGTTGCGATTTTGCATGTTTATCTTTGTTTTTGGAATCGCAAGAATAGCGGCCATGAAGAATCTTCCCGTTCTGGGCGATTCGCTCACGGAGAATGCAATGATCGATACCCGTACCGCGCCTTATGCCGCGCTCCTGCTCCGCATCGCGCTGGGCGTGATGTTCCTGGCCCATGGCCTGACCAAGCTGCTGGTGTTCACCCTGCCGGGCACCGCGCAGTTCTTCGCCAAGATCGGCTTTGCCGGCTGGCTGGCGTATCCGGTGACCTTCTTCGAGATCGGCGCCGGCGCGCTGCTGATCCTGGGCGTGTGGCCGCGCTGGATCGCCGTGATCGCGGCGGTGCAGTTGTTCGTCGCTTCCACCGTGCACTTCGGCAACGGCTGGGGCTTCAGCAACCCCAACGGCGGTTGGGAATATCCGGTGTTCCTGTCGGTGGCCGCGGCGGTCCTGGCGCTGCTGGGTGACGGCAAGTTCGCGCTGCTCAAGAGCGGTCGCGGCTGACCGGGTCGCGCACCAAACTGTCAACTGGATTGGGCATCGCCCGCCAGGCGGCCGGCACCTAGAATGGGCCGGCCGCCTTGGCTTTTCTGGAGATTCCATGTCGTTCATCACGCGTGTCTTCGGCGCAGTCCTGTTTGCCGCCGCCCTGTCGCCCGCCGTCCAGGCCTCGACCGAACAAGAGGCCGCCAACAAGGCGGCCGTGTTGGCCTTCTATGAGAAGGGCCTGAACCAGAAAGACGCGGACGCCGCCGTGAAGTATCTGGGCGACCGCTACATCCAGCACAATCCCAACGCGGCCGACGGGCCCGACGGGTTCCGCAAGTTCATCGCCTTCCTGCGCGACAAATATCCGCAATCGAAAAGCGAGATCAAGCGCGTCTTCACCGACGGCGATTATGTGATCCTGCATGTGCACGCGGTGCGCGAACCGGGCACGCGCGGCAACGCCATCATCGACATCTTCCGATTGGAGCGCGGCAAGATCGTCGAACACTGGGACGCGGTGCAGCCAATTCCCGAACAGTCCGCCAACAGCAACGGCATGTTCTGAGGCGTGAGGCTTGCCGCTGGCGCGCCGTCTTGCGCGAACGCGCCGGATCAGGCGGTTGGATTGGCCTGGAAACCCAGGACGTCCGGCACTTGGGCGTGTTCGATCAGGCGCAGTGGCGCCGGGCCGTAGATACCCGGCAGCGCGATCCGCAGTGCTCGCGCAGGGGCCAGGCGATCGATGGCGTCCAGCAGGGCGGCGCCGTCTTCCGTGACGAGTCGCTCCATCAGGGGCGGCAGGTCGCGGTCCAGCACCACGCCGGGGCCCTGCGGCGCCATGGCGTACAACTGTCCGGCGTCATCCAGCCACCAGCCGCTTACCGCGCTCACCGCCTGGCCGGTGTGCGTGAGCAGGGCGCGGCCGGCGTCATCGAGACGCAGCACGTATGGCGCGGCATCGAGCCGCAGGAAGACGCGCTGAGGGCCGTTCTGGAAAAACCAGCGGCCTGCGTCGTCGCGTTCGTAATTGCGGTCGATGAAACCCTGGATCTGGGCATTGGTGATGGACTCGCCGGGCCCGCCCGCGGCGGCCTGCCCTTGCGGATGCAGACGCCAGCGGCCGCGCGGATCCAGCGACAGCCAGCCGAACACCGCAGGCACGTCGGGCCAGCGGGCGATGGCGTCTTTCACCGAGGCATCCATGGTCAGGGGCGGATGATGATGGGGGGCGGGTTGATGATGATGGCGGGCGCGGGCATGGCCGGCACCAGCACGGGCTGGGGGGCGTAGCCGTAGCGGTAGTCGTCGCGGCACTTGCGCTTTTCGCGGTAGTCGCCGTTGCGCTTCCACTTGCGCTCGACTTCACAGGCGCCGTCCCAATACTTCTCTTTATACTCGCCGCGGCCATGACCATGGCCATGGCGATGGTGGTGGCGGTCGGAGTCCGCCTCCGCGGCCAGCGGCGCCAACGTCATCAGCGTGGCCGCGGACAACGCCAGCAGGGTGGAGGAAGCGCGCCGCGAGGTTTGATTGTTGTACATGGGATCGTCGTCAAATGAAAACGGCGTCACCTTAGCAATCAAACGATTGACTGGGCGTAGGGATGGGTAACGAGATGCTGGGGAGGAAATACTGGAGGCGCAAGCCGGAATCGAACCGACGTACACGGATTTGCAATCCGCTGCATAACCACTCTGCCATTGCGCCAGTACTGCAAGAAAAAAGGAAGCTCGGTATAGGCCGGTGCTTCCTTTTTGTATTTGGAGCGGGAGACGAGTCTCGAACTCGCGACCTCAACCTTGGCAAGGTTGCGCTCTACCAACTGAGCTACTCCCGCGTGGGCACTGCGTTTGATGAACCTGTTTTGTCGGTCTCTTTTGAAAGAGGCCGTGTCCACCAAAGACAGCGATTATACACAGTTTTTAGGACTTGTGCGGGTCTGTCCGGGCGTCCGAGAAAAAAAGTTGCCAGATGGTGTCGAGCGCGGCACCTTGCGGGCGGCGCGGCAGCATCGTGCACTCGGGCTGGATGCGGGGCAATGACGATGCGGGCATCGAAGCGCACATCACGGCAATGTCGGGGGAGGCGACAGGAATCTGTCGAGAAGGCAAGCGGCGCCGATCAAGCCGATGGCGATCCGTTTTGGTCGGGAGATCCGGCGGTTGTTCCAACAATGCGGCGACGTTCGTGAAACGGCGCATCTGCTGGAGCGGGAGACGAGTCTCGAACTCGCGACCTCAACCTTGGCAAGGTTGCGCTCTACCAACTGAGCTACTCCCGCGCGGATACTGCTGTACTGCGAAGAGGCGAGAGTATACCGTAATTTGCGGCCAGGGCAAGCGGACGCGGCGCGAGGGAGCGCATGGCATGCGGCATCATGGCCCAGACCCTATGGCGATTCTTGGCGCTTTTGCGCCGCGGTTGCAGGCGGCACTATGTGGGTGTGCGGCGATGTCGTCCGCAATTCCCTCTACAAGGTGTCCGTGACATGACCCAGCGTCTGAATTACTTCCAGGTTTCCGCCGAACTCTCCAAGCATTACCTCGACTTCAGCGCCGCGCTGAAGAAGAAGGCCGTCATCCGGGAATTCAATGATCTCGTGACGATCCGCGCCTCGCAGCTCAACGGCTGCGGCTTCTGCCTGGACATGCACATCAAGCAGGCCAAGATCGGCGGCGAGCGCGAGCTGCGCTTGCACCACATCGCCATTTGGCGTGAATCCACGCTGTTCAGTCCGCGCGAGCGCGCCGCGCTGGAATGGACCGAGGCGTTGACCGCGCTGCACCCGCACGGCGTGTCCGATGCGGTGTACGAGCAGGTCCGCGGCCAGTTGTCCGAAGAGGAAATCTCGGACCTCACCTTCCTGGTGGTGGGCATCAATGGCTGGAATCGTCTGAACGTCGCCTTCCGCACCGAACCGGGTTCCGCCGACGCGGCTTTCGGTCTGGATAAGGCTGGGTTGAGGTAAGCCGGATTGAAGGGGGCGGCGGCGCCTTGTCCGCGGGCGGTTGCGCGCGTGCCGTCGCTACATCAGTTCCAGGATGCGGCGGCCGAGTTGCTCGGCGCGCTCCTGGGACTCGATGTTGGTGAAGCTCATCAGCAGGCCGGCGCCGCACGGCGCGCGGGTCGTCCAGCGCGACAGGGCGTGCGCGTAGATGCCGTGCTCGACCATGCGCTGCGCCAGTGGGCGGTCCGTCTGGTGGCCCTGCATCCGCACCAGCAGGTGCATGCCGCCCGGTTGCGGATTGATCGGCATGGCGGGGCCGAAGACCTTGGCCAGCCCCGCGGCGGTGGCGTTGCGGCGCTCTGAATAGAGCCGCCGCATGCGCTGGATGTGGCGCGCGAAATGACCCTCCAGCATGAAGGCGCTGACCAGCGCCTGGGTCAGGCCCGGAATGCCGTTGCCGAGCACCCGGTTCACGTCCTCGAAGCGCCGCACCTGGGCCTCGGGCACCACCAGATAGGCGAGGCGGATGCCGGGAAACATGACCTTGCTGAACGTCCCGGCATAGAGCACGCGCCCATGGCGGTCCAGGCTCTTGAGCGCCGGCAGCGGCCGACTGACGTAGCGGTACTCGCCGTCGTAGTCGTCTTCCACGATCCAGCGCTGATTGCGCTCGGCCCATTCCAGCAGCGCCTGGCGGCGCGTCAATGACAGCGTCACGCTCAGCGGGCTCTGGTGGGCGGGCGTGACGATCGCGGCGCTCGCCTCTGGCGCCTGCGCAATGCCTTGCGACACCACGATGCCTTCGGCATCGACTTCCACCGGCGCCAGCGCCAGGCCCGAGTGCTTCAACAGTTCGCGCGTCGGCGGGTAACCAGGGTCTTCCACCCAGACCTCGTCGCCGGGCTGCAGCAGCGCCTGGATCACCAGGTTAAGGCTCTCGCGATAGCCGGACGTGATGAACACCTGTGCCGGCGAGCAGTGGATACCGCGCGCGACCTGCAGGTGCGCGGCAATCGCGGTGCGCAGCGCGGGCAGGCCATCGGCCGGCGGGTAGGACAGGTCGGCCGCCTGCGTGGCGCGCAGGTGACGGGCGCCGAGCCGCGCCCAGATCTTGCGCGGAAAGGCGTCCAGCGCCGGCAGGCCCATCTGGAACGGCAACAGCGTCGGCGGCTGGCGCCAGGTGTCGGGGTCCGCCTTGTCGGGTGGCGGCAGTGGCCGGGGCGCGGCCTGCGCCTGCAGGCCGGGGGTGACCACGGTGCCGGCCTGGCCGCGCGGCTGCACATAACCTTCCGCGTGCAGCAGCGAATAGGCCATCTCGATGGTGCCGCGCGCCACGCCCAGGTCCTTGGCCAGTGCGCGCGCGGACGGAATGCGGTCGCCCGGCTTGAGGGTGCCCTGGGCAATCGCGCCGCGAAAGCGCTCGTAGACCTGCCGGTACAGCGGTTCGTCGCCGGAAGCGGCGGGCGGCAGGCTGGCAAGGGAAGCGGGCGTCATGGCCTAGTCGAAAGGTCAATTTATGGTTCTTCAAATTATGGCATGGCTTCCCTAGCATCATGGTTGTGCCTGCCCTGGCGGCGGGTGGTTTCTTTCAAGACAGGATCCTCATGAGTCAACCGGACATTCGCACTATCGAATCAGCCGAGGCGCTGCGCGCCTGTTTTCCAGTCATGCGCGAATTGCGCCCGCACCTGGCCGACGAGCGTGATTTCGCCGAACGCGTCGCGCGCATGCGCGACGAGCGCTACGCCTTGCTGGCGGTGTGGGAAGGCGACGCGCCCGTGGCGCTGGCCGGCTACCGTTTCCAGGAAAACCTGATCTACGGCCGCTTCCTCTATGTCGACGACCTGGTCGTCACCGAGCGCAGTCGCGGCGGGCGCCATGGCGCCGCCCTGCTGCAGGCGCTCGAGCGCATGGCGCGCGAGGCTGGCTGCGCCAAGCTGGTGCTGGACACCGGGCTGGCCAACGCGCTGGCACAGCGCTTCTACTTCCGTCAGGGATTGCTGACCGGCGCGATGCGTTTCAGCAAGGTGCTGGGGGAGCAAGCGGCATGAGCGTCCTGCGTTTGACGTGCAGCCCGCGCGGCGCGGAATCGGAAAGCCACCGGCTGTCGCAGTTCATCGTCGACGGCCTGGCGCGGGCCGATGCCGCGCGTGGCCGCGACCTTGTCGAGATCGACGCCAACCGGTTGCCGCATGTGGATGCCGAATACGCGTGGGCGCTGGGATCGCCCTCCGACCCGGACGGCGATCCCGCCGGATCGTTGCATCAGTCCGACCACCTGATCCAATCCCTGGTCGATGCCGACTACGTCGTCATCGCCACGCCGATGCACAACTACACCGTGCCGTCGGCGTTGAAGGCGTGGATCGATCACGTGGTGCGTGTGCGCAGCACGTTCAGCGTGACGCGCGAAGGCAAGGTCGGCGTGCTGGCCGACAAGCCGGTGTTCGTGGCGGTGGCGTCGGGCGGCCTGTTTTCCGGAGGTGAGGCGCGCCAGCCGGATTTCCTGACGCCCTACCTGAAGGCGGCGCTGGCCACCATCGGCCTGAAGCGCCTGACGTTCTTTTCGGTGGAGGGCACCGCGATGGGCGGGCAGGCGCTGGAGGCGGCCCGGCTGCGGACCCAGGCGGAGATCGCGGCGTACTTCGCGGATGCGGCTGACGCCCTGGCCGCGGTTGCCGTCCAGGCGCCGCGCGGGGACTCCCTTTCCAGCACAGATAGGCCCTAGGCGTCCAACCACACGTCTTCGTAGCCCTGGTCGTCGATGATGAACTTCGTGCCTGGCGGCAGGCGCAGGTAATCGACGACCCGCGGCAGCAGCGTCGCCAGGTGCGCGGTGTGAAGGGGCTGGTAGAAGTCGTCGGCGTCCGAGTATTCGCCGGCGTGGATGAACCAACTGACGGTGCCGTCGCGCGGCAACGCGATGCGCGTGCCGTAAATCGGCATGGCGCCAAGGGTATGCAGGGCGACCGCGACCATCTCTTCCGGCGCCATGCCCTGCATGCCGTATCGGGCGCAGATCTCGTCCTGTGCCGCCGTTCGCGGGGGTGTCGTCATGGGTGTCGTCATGAGTGTCGTCATGCAGGCCATTTCCGGTTGTTCTCGCGAATGTGTGATTGTCGCCGCGGAAATGAAAAAAGGGCCCGCAGGCCCTTTCTTGCAACATGCGCAGTGTGAAGACACTGCCCATAAAATCTGGAGCGGGAGACGAGTCTCGAACTCGCGACCTCAACCTTGGCAAGGTTGCGCTCTACCAACTGAGCTACTCCCGCATGGGTCCGCAATCTCTGGCTTGGTGAAAATTCCACGCAGTGCCAGTGCAAACCATTTCTTATTGCCAACCACTTTCGTGGTTGCCTGATCAACTTGGTTATCGATCAGAAGGCGCGCATTCTACATGATTTTTTTCGATCGTGCTTGCCGCTGGCAGATTGCCGTGGCAGGCGGATCGCGCTGAACTTCGCGTGGCCAAGGCTGCAACTGAGTGCTGTCTGGCTGCCAAGCTCAATCAAGTAATATGAGCGAAGACAGAAAATATAGCATACCCGGTAGTATCCATGTCAAATTCCTCTGCCACCGCGGCTGTCCTCACTCCCGAGGCGCGGGACCTTTCCGCCTTGAACACCCTGGGCCTGGCGTCCACGGCCCCGGCCTGCGTCACGCTCGACGATGTGGCGCAACTGCCGGCCCTGTCGGCCCTGGCCGCGCGGCACGACCGGCTGCTGGTGCTGGGCGGTGGCAGCAATGTGGTGCTGCCCGAGGCCGTGCCGGGCCTGGTGGCGCGCGTGGCGCTGCGGGGCGTGCGCCTGCTGCGGGCCGAGCCTGATGCTTGGCTGGTGGAGGCGGCAGGCGGCGAGACCTGGCACGACTTCGTCGCCGAGTGCGTGAGGCAGGGCTGGGACGGCCTGGAAAACCTGGCGTTGATCCCCGGCACGGTCGGCGCGGCGCCGGTGCAGAACATCGGCGCCTACGGGGTCGAGCTGGCCGACCGCTTCGACAGCCTGACGGCCTGGGACGTGCAGGCGGGCCGGTATGTCGACCTGAGCGCGGCCGATTGCCGCTTCGCCTACCGCGACAGCATTTTCAAGCACCAGCCGCCCGGAAGTTGGGTGATCGTGGCGGTGCGCTTGCGCTTGCCGCGGCCCTGGCGGCCGGTGTTGTCGTACCCGGACCTGCAGCGTCATCCCGGCCTTATGGAAGAGCCGTCGGCGCGCGCCATCTTCGAGGCGGTCTGCGCGATCCGGCGTGCCAAGCTGCCGGACCCGGCGGTCACCGGCAACGCCGGCAGTTTTTTCAAGAATCCCATCGTGTCCGCGGCGCAGCGCGAAGCGCTCGTATCCCGTTATCCCGGCCTGGTGTCGTATGCGCAGCCGGACGGCAGCTACAAGCTGGCGGCCGGCTGGCTGATCGACCAGTGCGGCTGGAAGGGGCGCAGCCTGGGCGCGGCCGGGGTGCATGACCGGCAGGCGCTGGTGCTGGTGAATCGCGGGGGCGCCACCGCCGCCGACATCCTGGCGCTGGCGCGCGCGATCCAGGATGCGGTCGCCGAGCGCTACGGCGTGGCGCTGGAGCCGGAGCCCGTGGTGGTGTGACCTGGTGCTGCACGAAAAAAGGACCCTCGCGGGTCCTTTTTTTCATGGGCGCTAAGGGATCAGAGTCCCAGCACCGCCTGCATGTCGTACAGGCCGTTGTGCTTGCCTTCCAGGAAGCGGGCGGCTCGCAACGCGCCTTCGGCATAGGTGGCGCGGCTGGCCGAGCGGTGGGTGATCTCGATGCGTTCGCCGATGCCGCAGAACGACACGGTGTGGTCGCCGACGATGTCGCCGCCGCGCAGTACCGAGAAGCCGATGGTGCCCGGCTTGCGCACGCCGGTGTCGCCGTGGCGGCTCCAGGTGGCCACGTCGGGCAGGGCCACGTCCCAGGCCGAGGCGATGGTCTCGCCCATCTTGAGCGCGGTGCCCGAGGGGGCGTCGACCTTGTTGCGGTGGTGGGCCTCGAAGACCTCGACGTCATAGCCCGAATTGAGGATGCGGGCGGCCATGTCCAGCAGCTTGAGCGTGGCGTTCACGCCCACGCTCATGTTGGGCGCGAACACGATGGCGGTTTTCTGCGCGGCCACTTCGATGGCGGCGCGGCCATTGTCGTCGAAGCCGGTGGTGCCGATGACGGCCTTCACGCCCAGCCTGGCGCAGACCTGCAGGTGCTCCAGCGTGCCTTCGGGACGGGTGAAGTCGATCAGGCAGTCGGCGTTGGCCAGCGCGCCCAGGTCGTCGGTGATGGCGACGCCGGTCTGCTGGCCGAGCGGGGCGCCCGCGTCCTGGCCCAGCGAGGGCGAGCCCTTGCGGTCGAGCGCGACCGCCAGTTGCAGGCCGTCGGCCTTCAGGACGGCGTCGATCAGCATCTGGCCCATACGGCCGCTGGCGCCGGCGATAGCAATACGCATGAAGAAAATCCTTGGGTTAGCGCAGCGGCTCGGGCGCGTTGCCAGGCTGGCCGGGGTATTGGTTCATCGGGCTGGTGGGGGCGGCGGCGTCGCGTTTCTTCTGCTCTTCTTCCTGCTTGAGCCGGGCCTCGTCTTCGCTCAGGCGCTTGTCGGCCATTTCATCGGCGGCCGCGCTGGGCGTGTTGATCTGGTAGGGCTGCAGGTCGGGCTGCTTGTCGCCTTCCCAGCGGGTCAGCCGGTCGTTCTCGAACCAGACCGTGAACTTGCGTTCCTGGGCCTCACCGTAGCCGGGCTTGTAATAGTAGGGGTAGTCCCAGCGGTTGGCGTGCAGCACGCTGGTCAGGGTGGGGCTGCCCAGCGCGAAGCGGACCTGTTCGCGCGTCATGCCCGGCTGCAGCAGCGCCACCTGCTCCTGGGTGATCCAGTTGCCTTGCTGGACACCGGCCTTGTAGGGGAAGCCCCACTTGTCCCCCGTGCAGCCGGCAAGGGCGACGGCCAGGGCGGCGATGGCCAATCCGGTCTTGAGCGAGCGGGAAGGAATTCGTGCAATCATGGACACTACGCGCCCCTATTATTTGGAAGCAGACAAAACCGTTATCATAAAGGTTTCATAAGGATAGTTCTGCGGGGCGGCAGGAATTCTGGGGAGCCGGCTCGCGGTTACCGAGTATCCTTGCCCATGCCAACGCGGACGGAGAGCGATTACACCATGAGCGACCAAAGCGAACTGAAAAACATGGGTTTGAAGGCGACTTTCCCGCGCCTGAAAATTCTTGATATCTTCCGTAAGTCGGACCAGCGCCACCTCAGCGCCGAGGACGTCTACCGTGCCCTGATCGGCGAAAACGTCGAAATCGGCCTGGCCACCGTCTATCGCGTGCTGACCCAGTTCGAACAGGCCGGCATCCTTGCCCGCAGCCAGTTCGACAGCGGCAAGGCCGTGTTCGAGCTCAATGACGGCGACCACCACGATCACCTGATCTGCACCAACTGCGGCAAGGTGGTTGAATTCTCGGACCCGGACATCGAAAAGCGCCAGCAGAAGATCGCCAAGGACAACGGTTTCGCGCTGGAAAGCCACGCCATGGTGCTGTACGGCATCTGCGGTAGCTGCCTGAAAGGCCGCTGAGCTTTCTTCGCCTCGGACCTGCCCACGGCCGCGCTCGCCGTGGGTAGTTGAAAGCAAAAGCCCCTTCTATAGGAAGGGGCTTTTTTTATTCTCGGACTGAATCCGGCTGCGGACCATCGCGATACGGCTGTCGGCACAAAGGCAGCCGGCGCCCGGTTTTTCTGGAGGCGCACGCGCCCCGGATGTGCTTGCGCCGCATCAGGCCCGCGAGGAGCGGGTTGCCTGGCCCCTGCAGGCTCAGGCCGGCGCGCGGCCGACGCCGGCCAGCATTTCGCGGGCGTGTTCGCGGGTGGTCGCGGTGAGCTTGATCCCGCCCAGCATGCGGGCGATTTCCTCGACCCGGGCGCCGTCGTCCAGTTCCTCGATGCGCGACCGGGTGGTGCCGCGCGATTCGGTCTTGCTGACCAGGAACTGGTTGTTGCCGCAGGCCGCTACCTGCGGTAGATGGGTGACGCACAGCACCTGGTGGCGCTCGCCCAGTTCGCGCAGCAGTTTGCCGACGGCTTCGGCCACCGCGCCGCCGACCCCGCTGTCGACTTCGTCGAAGATCAGCGTCGGCACGCGCGCGGCGCGGCTGGCGATGACCGACAGCGCCAGCGAGATACGCGACAGTTCTCCGCCGGAAGCGATCTTGGCCAGTGGCCGCGGCGTGGTGCCGGCGTGGCCGGCCACCAGGAATTCGACCTGCTCGTTACCGTGCGCCGACGGCGCGGCCGCTGCCAGCGTGGGCTCGAACTTGCCGCCTTGCATGGCCAGCGTCTGCATGGCCTGGGTGACCTGTTTGCCGAGGTCCTTGGCGACCTTGCGGCGCGCCGCCGTGAGCTTGGCGGCGGCGGCGTCGTACTGCGCCTGCGCCGCCTGCGCCTGGGCGCGCAGCGCGTCGATGTCGGCGGCGGCCTGCAGGGCCGAGAGTTCGGCGTGCAAGCTGTCGCGCAGCGCGCACAGCCCGTCGGGTTCGGTGCGGAACTTGCGCGCCGTCTCGAATACCGCGCTCAGGCGCGCCTCGACGTCGGCCAGCCGGCGCGGATCGAGATCGACGCGGCTGACGTAGTTGTTCAGGTCGGACACCGCTTCGCTGATGGCAATGCGGGCCGATTCGAGTTCGTCGTAGATGCCCTGCAGGCCGGTGTCGTGCCGCAGCATCTGCTGGATGCGGTGGTTGGCCGCAGTCAGCCGGTGGTGGGCCGAGTCGCCTTCGCCATCGAGGGCGTCGAGGATCTGGGTGGCGCCGTCCAGCAGCGACTGTGAATGCGACAGGCGGGTGTGCTCGGATTGCAGCGATTCCCATTCGTCCGGGGCGAGCCCGAGGCGATCGAGTTCGTCGACCTGCCATTGCAGCCGCTCGCGTTCGGCGGCCAGGCCCGCCGCGTCCTTTTCGGCCAATTCCAACTGGCGCGCCAGCGCGCGCCATTGCTTCCAGGCCTGGCCCACCGCCTGGCGCAGGTCGCCGTGGCCGCCATGCGCATCCAGCAGGTCGCGCTGAGCCTCCGCACGCATCAGGCTCTGGTGCGCATGCTGGCCGTGGATGTCGACCAGGCTGTCGCCCAGTTCGCGCAATTGCGCGACCGTGGCCGGGGTGCCGTTGATGTAGGCGCGGCTGCGGCCCTGGGCGTCGATCACGCGGCGCAGGGCCAGTTCATCGTCGGCATCGATCTCGCGTCCGGCAAGCCAGGCGCGCAGCGCCGGCGGCGTGTCGAAGACGGCGGTGATGTCGGCGCGCGCGGCGCCTTCGCGCAGCACGCTGACGTCGCCGCGCTCGCCCAGCGCCAGCGCCAGCGCGTCGATGAGGATGGATTTTCCTGCCCCGGTCTCGCCGGAGAAGACGGTGAAGCCGGGACCGAAATGGATCTCGGTCTGCTCGACGATGACGAAGTCGCGGATGTGCAGGGTGCGCAGCATGTCGGGGCGCTTACTACTCTACGTTGTCGGTGGCCTGCGGCATCAGGTTCCAGTGCAGCTTGCGGCGCAGGGTGGAAAAGAAGCTGTAGCCTTCCGGATGCACGAAGCGGATGGTGTAGGGCGCGCGCTGCACGACGATGCGGTCGCCGGGCTGCAGGTCGGACCAGGTCTGCATGTCGAAATGCACGCTGGCGCCGACCTCGACGCGGCCCATGGCGGTGAGCGTCATGTTCAGCACGCCGGTGTCCGGAATGACGATGGGGCGGTTGGACAGGGTCTGCGGCGCCACCGGCACCAGCACCATGGCGTTCATGCCGGGGTGCAGGATCGGGCCATTGGCCGACAGCGCGTAGGCGGTCGAGCCGGTGGGGGTGGCGATGATCAGGCCGTCGGCGCGCTGGGTGTACATGAAGGCGCCGTCCAGTTCGACGCGCACTTCGATCATGCCGCCGCGTCCGGCGCGGTTCAGCACCACGTCGTTCAGCGCCGAGGCCGCGTACATCTGCTGGTCGCCGCGCCAGGCGCTGCCTTCGAGCAGCATGCGTTCCTCGATCTGGAAGTTGCCTTCCAGCACGCGCGTCAGGGCGCCATGCGCGTCCTGCACCGGGATGTCGGTGATGAAGCCCAGATGGCCATGGTTGATGCCGACCACCGGCACGCCGTACGGGGCGAGATGGCGCGCGGCGCCCAGCACCGTGCCGTCGCCGCCCATGACCACCGCGAGCGAGGCGTCCTGACCGATCTGCGCGTAGGTGGCGACGGGGTATTCCGTCAGGCCGGTGTTGCGAGCCGTGTCGGCATCGACGAGCACCTGCCGCCCGGCCTGCGTGAGCGCGTGCGCGAGCGCCCTTAGCGGAGTGGCCAGGCCGGCGTCCTGGTATCTGCCGATCAGCGCGACGGTAGGAAAGTGCATGGTGGCAAGGCGAATCAGAAAAAGCGAAATCGGTCCGGAATCGGGCCTGTTAGCCGATTATATGGGGCCGCATATTGGCTTGCGGGACAAAAATCGCCTTAATTGGAAAAGATTCCCTAAAATAGCCGCTATGGATGACCGCGCACGCGCATTACTGAAAGCGTTGATCGAACGCTATATCGCCGATGGGCAACCAGTCGGCTCGCGGACGCTATCGAAGGTTTTCGATCTGTCGCCCGCCACCATCCGCAACGTCATGGCGGACCTGGAAGAGCTGGGCCTGATCCACAGTCCGCACACCTCCGCGGGGCGCATTCCCACGCCCCGCGGCTACCGCATGTTCGTCGATTCGCTGCTGGCGGTGCAGTCCTACCAGCTCGAACCGCACAACATGGGCGAGATGCTGGCCGCGGCCGAGCCCACCCGCGCGGTCAATGCCGCCGCAGCGCTGCTTTCCAACCTGACCCAGTTCGCCGGCGTGGTGCTGACTCCCAAGCGCGCCCAGGTGTTCCGCCAGATCGAATTCATCCGCCTGTCGGACAAGCGGGTGCTGCTGATCATCGTCACGCCAGACGGCGACGTGCAGAACCGCATCCTGTTCGTGCAGCGCGACTACGCCGAGGCCGAATTGCTGGAGGCCGGCAACTTCTTCAACGTCCACTTCGCCGGCAAGTCCTTCGACGCGGTGCGGCGCACCCTGTCCACCGAACTGGCGCAGTTGCGCGAAGACATCTCGCGGCTGATGCAGGCGGCGGTCGAGGCCAGTGCCGAGGCCGCCGAGGACGGCGATGCCGTGGTCATCTCCGGCGAGCGCAAGCTGCTGGACGTCACCGACATCGCTTCCGACATGGACCGGCTGCGCAAGATGTTCTCGCTGTTCGAGAAGAAGACCGACCTGCTGCAACTGCTCGACGTGTCCAGCCGCGCGCAGGGCGTGCAGATCTACATCGGCGGCGATTCCCAGTTGGTGCCGATGGAAGAAGTCTCGGTCATCACCGCGCCCTACGGCGTGGACGGCAAGGTGGTCGGCACGCTCGGCGTGATCGGCCCGACCCGCATGGCCTACGAACGCGTGATTCCCATCGTGGACATCACGGCGCGTCTGCTGTCCAACGCCCTCAGCCACAACCAGTAGTTCCATTCGAACCGACATCCTCCTCGCGGAGGAAGGGGAGTTTTTGTGTTTCTTCGCCTGTTCAAGTATCTCTGGCCTGAACGCTACCTGCCCGAAGCCGAGCAGGACGACCCTTTCAATGAAGACCCGCCGCCGCGCGCGCCGGGCAAGGTCGGCGTGCTGCTGGTGAACCTGGGCACGCCCGACACACCGGGCAGGAAGGACATCCGCAAGTACCTGGGCGAGTTCCTGTCGGACCCGCGTGTGATCGAGATTCCGCGCTATCTGTGGAAGCCGATCCTGCACGGCCTGGTGCTGACGCTGCGTCCCAAGAAACTGGAGCCGCGTTACGCCGGCATCTGGCTCAAGGACGGCTCGCCGCTGATGGTCTACAGCCGCCGCCAGGCCGAAGGCGTGCAGGCCGCGTTGACCGCGGCCGGGGTCGAGGCGGTGGTGGAGCTGGGCATGCGCTACGGCAACCCGTCGATTCCCGACGCCATCTCGCGCCTGCGGGCGCAGGGCTGCGAACGCATCCTGACCGTGCCGCTTTATCCCCAATACGCCGCCAGCACCACCGCCACGGTGGTCGATGCTGTCACGCGACATGCCGGCCGGCTGCGCGACCAGCCGGAAATGCGCTTCATCAAGCGGTTCCACGAGGACCCCATCTATCTCGATCCGCTGGCCGCCAGCATCGAAGCGTACTGGCGCGAGCATGGCAAACCGCAGAAGCTGGTCATGAGCTTCCATGGCCTGCCGCGCTACTCCATCGAGCTGGGCGACCCGTACTACCGCGACTGCATGGAAACCGCGCGGCTGCTGGCGCAGCGCCTGTCGCTGCCGCGCGAGCAGATCGAGGTGACCTTCCAGAGCCGGTTCGGCACGGCCCGCTGGCTCGAGCCCTACACCGAACCGACCCTCAAGGCGCTGGCCGCCTCGGGCGTCACCGAGGTGGATGTGGTGTGTCCGGGATTTGTGGCAGACTGTCTGGAAACCCTGGAAGAGATCAGCCTGGAGTGCCGCGACGCCTTTCTCGGCGCGGGCGGCAAGCAGTTCCGTTACATCCCGGCGCTGAATGATGATCCGGCCTGGATCGCAGGGTTGGCCACCCTGGCGGAACGCCACTTGCGGGGATGGCCCACACATTCACGGACTTGAAGGAGAGGGCGCATGCACCATGATCCCAAGACGGGCAAAGTTGTGAAAAAGGGGGACGTCAGCTCCCCGGTGGACGAGGATCAGGTCGAGCACGAGCTGGACGAGGCGCTGGCCGAAACCTTCCCCGCCAGCGATCCCATCGCGATCAATCCGGAACCGGACGATGATCCACGCGTCGACCGCGCCCTGAAAGAGAGCTTTCCCGCCAGCGACGCCGCCGCCCCGGCGCAGCCGCACAAGAAATGACCTGTCCCTGACATCGTCCGGAGTGTCGAAAATGCCGACTGCCGGAATTTTCGTGGTTGGAGCCGATTTTCAGGCACGACTTTCCGGATTTTCATGGGTGGCTGCCGGTTGCCCCGGCGGTGCGCGACGGGGAATATTTGCTTTCCCGGGCTTGAAATAGGGGTATTGGCCCCCATTCATGTCTGCGAAAGCCATTCTTTTTGGAGGATTCCCCATGACGGCACCCAACGAGCCTGTAGATCAGACGCCCGGATTCGGCGACGACGCCGATGCGGCCCCCGCCGGCCAGGACGCCGCGCAGGCCGAGCTGAACGAGTTGCGCGCCCAACTGGACGCGGCCCAGGCTACCGTCAATGAGCAGCAGGACCAGCTTCTGCGCATCCGCGCCGAGGCCGAGAACGTGCGCCGCCGTGCCCAGGAAGAAGTGTCCAAGGCACGCAAGTTCGGCATCGAGTCGTTCGCGGAAAGCCTGGTGCCGGTCAAGGACAGCCTGGAGGCCGCGCTGGCCCAGGCCGACCAGACCGTGGACACCCTGCGCGAAGGCGTCGAGGTCACCCTCAAGCAGCTCGCGGCCGCCTTCGAGCGCAACATGCTCAAGGAAATCGCGCCGGTCCAGGGCGACAAGTTCGATCCGCACCTGCACCAAGCCATTTCTTCGATTCCGGCCGAACAGCCCGCCAACACCGTGGTCCAACTGCTGCAGAAGGGCTACGCCATCGCCGACCGCACCCTGCGTCCGGCCCTGGTGGTGGTGTCCGCCGGCCAAGGCTGACCGGACCGCGCGCCATGACCGACCCCAGGTTCGATCCGGCCCAGGTTTTCGCTGTGTTCGGCATGCGGCATGTCGACACCGCGGGATTCGACGAGGCCGTGGTCCAGGCGCCGGGATCGGACTTGCGTTGCGTGTTCCTGTGGGGCCAGGATTGCTATAACTGCAATCTTTTCAAGCAGGCGGCGTTGCTGCACCAGGACACCCTGCTGGGCCTGGGCCTGACCTGGTTCGAGGCCGATGTCTACGCCGACGAACCCCTGGGACGCCGCTTCTCCCTGCATGGTGTCCCCACTTTTGTGCTTTACCGTGCCGGAAAACGGCTCGGCCGCATCACCGGTTGGCCCGGATTGCCCCAGTTCACGGCGGCGATCCGGCGCCTGCAGGAAACCCCGGCGGAAAATTCCAGCCAGGCGTCTTGAAAAACCCTGTGGGCAGCCCCAGTTATGTGGGGACAGGAAATTTCTCTCCAATTTCATAGATTTATCCAAGGTAACCCGACCATGAGCAAAATTATTGGCATCGACCTGGGCACGACCAACAGCTGCGTGGCTGTCATGGACGGCGGTCAGGTCAAGATCATTGAAAACGCCGAAGGCGCCCGCACCACTCCCTCGATCGTCGCCTACATGGACGACGGCGAAACCCTGGTGGGCGCGCCCGCCAAGCGCCAGGCGGTGACCAACCCCAAGAACACGCTGTACGCGGTGAAGCGCCTGATCGGCCGCAAGTTCGAGGAAAAGGCGGTGCAGAAGGACATCAACCTGATGCCCTATGCCATCGTCAAGGCCGACAACGGCGACGCCTGGGTGGAAGTGCGCGGCAAGAAGATGGCGCCTCCCCAAGTGTCGGCCGACGTGCTGCGCAAGATGAAGAAGACCGCCGAGGACTACCTGGGCGAGGAAGTGACCGAAGCCGTCATCACGGTGCCGGCCTACTTCAACGACAGCCAGCGCCAGGCCACCAAGGACGCCGGCCGCATCGCCGGCCTGGAAGTCAAGCGCATCATCAACGAGCCGACCGCGGCCGCGCTGGCCTTCGGCCTGGACAAGACCGAAAAGGGCGACCGCAAGATCGCCGTCTATGACCTGGGCGGTGGCACGTTCGACGTGTCCATCATCGAAATCGCCGACGTCGATGGCGAAAAGCAGTTCGAAGTGCTGTCGACCAACGGCGACACCTTCCTGGGCGGCGAAGACTTCGACCAGCGCATCATCGACTACATCATCGGCGAGTTCAAGAAGGAACAAGGCGTTGATCTGTCCAAGGACGTGCTGGCCCTGCAGCGCCTGAAGGAAGCCGCCGAAAAGGCCAAGATCGAGCTGTCGTCGAGCCAGCAGACCGAGATCAACCTGCCGTACATCACGGCCGACGCCTCCGGTCCGAAGCACCTGAACCTGAAGATCACGCGCGCCAAGCTGGAAGCGCTGGTCGAGGAACTGATCGAACGCACCATCGAACCCTGCCGCGTGGCCATCAAGGACGCCGGCGTGAAGGTTTCCGACATCGACGACGTGATCCTGGTCGGCGGCATGACCCGCATGCCCAAGGTCCAGGAAAAGGTGAAGGAATTCTTCGGCAAGGATCCGCGCAAGGACGTGAACCCCGACGAAGCCGTCGCCGCTGGCGCCGCCATCCAGGGTTCCGTGCTGTCGGGCGACCGCAAGGACGTGCTGCTGCTGGACGTCACCCCCCTGTCCCTGGGTATTGAAACCCTGGGCGGCGTGATGACCAAGATGATCCAGAAGAACACGACCATCCCGACCCGGTTCTCGCAGACCTTCTCGACCGCTGATGACAACCAGCCGGCCGTGACGATCAAGGTGTTCCAGGGCGAGCGCGAAATCGCCGCGGGCAACAAGGCCCTGGGCGAGTTCAACCTCGAAGGGATCCCGCCGTCGCCGCGCGGCATGCCGCAGATCGAAGTCACGTTCGACATCGACGCCAACGGCATCCTGCACGTGTCGGCCAAGGACAAGGGCACCGGCAAGGAAAACAAGATCACCATCAAGGCCAACTCGGGTCTGTCGGAAGACGAGATCCAGCGCATGGTCAAGGATGCCGAGGCCAACGCCGAGGAAGATCACCGCGTCGCCGAGCTGGCCCAGGCCCGCAACCAGGCCGATGCGCTGGTGCACGCCACCCGCAAGTCGCTGACCGAGTACGGCGACAAGCTCGAGGCGTCCGAGAAGGAAAGCATCGAAGCGGCCATCAAGGCGCTGGAAGACACGCTGAAGGACGGCGACAAGGCCGCCATCGACGCCAAGGTCGAAGCCCTGTCGACCGCCTCGCAGAAGCTCGGCGAAAAGATGTACGCCGACATGCAGGCGCAGCAAGCGGCCGGCCAGCAGCAGGCCGCCGACAACGCGAAGCCGGTGGACGACAACGTCGTCGACGCCGACTTCAAGGAAGTCAAGCGCGACCAATAATGGCCGGGCGCTGACCTGCCTCTGCCGCCCGGTAGCCGGAGAAATCCGCCTACCGGGCGAACTCATTCTGTAGCACTGAAAAGAAGGCTCTCCCCCGAGCCCACCGATCATGGCAAAACGCGACTATTACGACGTCCTGGGCGTGGCGAAAAACGCTTCGGACGACGAACTCAAGAAGGCCTATCGAAAGCTGGCCATGAAATACCATCCGGACCGCAATCCGGACAGCAAGGAAGCCGAAGAGAAGTTCAAGGAAGCCAAGGAAGCCTACGAGGTCCTGGGCGATGAACAGAAGCGCGCCGCGTACGACCGCTACGGCCACGCGGGCGTCGATCCCAACGCCGCGGGCATGGGCGGTGGCGGCATGGGCGGCGGGTTCGCCGACGCCTTTGGCGATATCTTCGGCGAGATCTTTGGCGGTGGCGGCGGTGGCCGTCGCGGCGGCGGTCCGCAGGTGTATCGCGGCGCCGACTTGAAGTACGCGCTGGAGATCACGCTGGAGCAGGCCGCGGCCGGCTTCGACACCGAGATCCGCGTACCGAGTTGGGAAAACTGCGACACCTGCCACGGTTCCGGCGCCAAGCCCGGCACCTCGCCCAAGACCTGCCGCACCTGCGGCGGCTCTGGCGCGGTCCGCATGCAGCAGGGCTTCTTCAGCGTGCAGCAGACCTGCCCGACCTGCCACGGCAACGGCAAGGAAATCACCGACCCGTGCGTGGCCTGCGATGGCGTCGGCCGCATCCGCCGCAACAAGACCCTGCAGGTCAAGATCCCCGCCGGCATCGACGACGGCATGCGCATCCGCTCCAGCGGCAATGGCGAGCCGGGCATCAATGGCGGCCCGCCGGGCGACCTGTATGTGGAAATCCACATCAAGCAGCACAAGATCTTCCAGCGCGACGGCGACGACCTGCACTGCGAGTTGACCATCCCGTTCACCACGGCGGCGCTGGGCGGTGAATTGCAGGTGCCGACCCTGGGCGGCAAGGCCGAGATCTCGATCCCCGAGGGCACGCAGTCCGGCAAGACCTTCCGCCTGCGCGGCAAGGGCATCCGCGGCGTGCGCGGCAGCTATCCGGGCGACCTGTACTGCCACGTGGTGGTCGAGACGCCGGTGCGCCTGAGCGACGACCAGAAGAACATCCTGCGCCAGTTCGAGGCCTCGCTGAACGACGGGGGCGACCGCCACTCGCCGCAAAGCAAGTCCTGGACCGATCGCGTCAAGGAATTCTTTAGCTGAATCGGCTGACCTGACCGCGCCGCCCGCTGGCGGACCACGGCCCGGGGCCCGGATCTCGCATCCGGGTCCCGGGCCGTTTGCTTTGGCGCCGCATGGATGACGCCCAGCGCAGGCGTCGCGCTATCGGCGCCTAGAAGTCGCCGCGCAGGGTCAGCATGACATTGCGCGGCTCGCCATAGAAGTTGCCGTTGTTGCTGCCCACACTGGTGTAATACGTCTTGTCGAACAGGTTGTTCAGGTTGACCGAGGCGGCCCAGTGGTTGTTGATCTGGTAGCGGGCGTAGGCGCTCCAGATGGCGTAGCCGGGGCTGTTGACGCGGATCGTGCCGGCGTCGTAGCTGCTGGTCTGGGCATTGACGCCGCCGCCCAGGGTCCAGCGGTGCGCGGCGCCCGCCAGCTTGTAGGTGGTCCAGACGCGCAGCATGTGCTTGGGCGTCAGCGAATTCAGCGGCTTGCCCTGGTTGGTCTCGTCTTCCAGATAGCGGGTGGTGTTGAAGGTATAACCGGCGAACAGGTTCCAGCCGCGCAGGATTTCACCGCTGATCTCGGCGTCCACGCCCTGGCTGCGGACCTTGCCGGCCGCGATCGAGCAATACCAGCCGGCGTCGCAATCGGGGCTGCTGCGATAGTCGGTCTGGGCCCGGTTCTTCTGGTCGACGCGGAACAGCGCGATGGCGGTGTTGATGCGGCCGTCCAGCAGTTCGCCCTTCAGGCCGATCTCGTAGTTGGTGCCCAGCAGGGGATCGAGCGGCCTGCCGCTGCTGGACTTCTCGCTTTGCGGCTTGAAGATATCGGTGTAGCTGGCGTATGCCGTCCATTGCGGGCTCAGGTCATAGAGCAGCCCGGCGTAGGGCGTGAACTTGCCGTTCTCGCGGCTGCCGTAGGTCGAGTTCTCGCTGTAGCGGCTGCCTGTGGTGCGGGTGTCCCAGATCGTGTCGTACCAACTGACGCGCCCGCCCAGCACCAGCTTGAGCGGATCCGCCAACTGCAGGCGGGCGGCGCCGTACACGCCGTACTGCAGGCCGCGGCCGTCGCGGTGCTCGCGGAAGTTGGCGTAGAGCTGGCCCTTGGTCGGCTCCGGAATCGAGCCGGGCCGGTAGTCATAGACGTTGCCGACCCAGTAGTCGTTGATGCTGCCGTAGTCGGTGTTGACATCGTTGCGCGCGTAGTTGGCGCCCAGCACCAGTTCGTGGGTACGGCCGAAGGCGTCGATCTTGCCCAGCAGGTTGGCGTCCACGCCGGTGATGCCGATGTCGGCTTCGGTGATGTCCGCCGCTGTCGCGCTGATGTTCGTGCCGACGGCGGCCTCGCGGATGGGGCTGTTGAACTTCATGTCGTGGCGTTCGCGCAGGTGGATGGCGGCGACACGACCCTGCCAGTTGTCGTTGAAGCGGTGCGACAGATCGAAGTAGAACGTCTCGGTGGTGGACTTGCGGCGATTCCAGTCGGCGCCCATGTAGTACGCGCGCGACACGTCCAGGGGCGAGCCGTCGTCATAGGCGGGGAAACCGCGCATGTTGGGGCGGCCGCGGCTGGTTTCGGAACTGAAGCCGACGCTGGCGCGCGTGTCGGGCGTCAGGTCGTATTCGAGGGTGCCATAGAAGGTCTGGTCGCGGTTGTTGGCGTAGTCCACATACGAGCCGCGGGTCTCGTAGTCCACCACTGCGCGGCCGCGCAGGGTGCCGGATTCGTTCAGCGGGCCGCCGCCGTCGAGCTGCATGCCGTAGTGGTCCCACTGGCCGGCCTTGGCGATGACGCTGAAGCCCGCTTCGGGCAGGGCGCGCTTGCGTACCAGGTTGACCGCGCCGCCCGGTTCGCCGCCGCCTTGGAGCAGGCCGGCCGCGCCGCGCAGCACTTCGACGCGGTCATAGATGGCGGTGCCGCCGCCGAAATTGCTGGCGCGGCCGTACATACTGCGGTCGAGCGGGATGCCGTCGTATTGGTAGGAGGTATTGCGAAAGCCGCGCGAATACACGTACTTGCCCGCCTGGGGGCTTTGCTGCAGGGTGATGCCGGTGGTGTTTGCGAGAGCGTCGTAGATCGAGGTGAGCGATTGTTCGTCCAGCCGTTGGCGCGTCACGACGCTGATGGACTGCGGAATGTCCCTGAGCGATTGCGCGCCCTTGGCGATGCTGGTCGCGCCGCTGGTGTAGGAGCCCGTGCCCTCGGTCGTCACCTCGTGGCTGCCCACCACCATCACCGGCTCCAGCACCGAGGCGTCGCCTTGCGCGACCGGCAAGCGGCGCAACAGGTAGCCGCCGGCCGGCGCCGGCACGGCCATCAGGCCCGTGCCGGACAGCAGTTGGCGCAGCCCTTGGTCGATCGGATAGCGGCCTTGCAGTCCGGCGGTGTCGCGGCCCGCTGTCAGTTCGGGATCGGCCGCGACATTGATCTGTGCGGCCCGTCCGAAGGCGCCGAGCGCGACGTCCAGCGAACCCGGCGCGATGGTGAAGGCGATCTCGGCGACGGGCGCGGTTTGTGCCTGGGCTTGCGCCCCCGCCGTCAGCAGGGCGGCGCCGGCCGTGGCCGGCAGGGCGCGCAATGCCAGGGTCAGCGCGGAAACGAGGAAGGGCTGCGGACGCGCGCGGCGCGCGGCGGATGGGCCGCGCCGGGATGCGCGCGGGTGTTGCGGTGTGGCCATGATGGTCGGAGGTCCTGTCTCGTGGAAGGGCGAAGGGAACGCGTGCGCCTCGCGTCCGTCTACCTGTCTTTCGAACGAGACTGGAAAATCTGCCGGGCGGTTACAAATTTGTTTTCTGCGCGGGCCGGCCGCGGATCAGGCCGGCACCACCGAGACCCAATACCGCGTGCGGTAACGTACCCGCACTCCCAGCACGCGCGCCAGCAGCGCCAGGGCCTCGTCGGTATTGTCCAAACGAAAAGCGCCCGTGACCAGCTTGCCGGCCAGTTCGGACTCGCACTGCACCAGGCCCTGCCGATAACGGCCGAGTTCGGCCAGGAACCGATCCAGTCGCATGCGATTGGCGACCAGCATGCCGTCGGTCCAGGCCGCGGTCGCGGTGTCCAGCGGCGCGACGGCGGATGTGCCGGCCGGGCCGAACAGCGCCTGTTCGCCGGCCCGAACTACGCGCTCGACCCCGCCGGCGTGGATCGCCACCGCGCCTTGTTGCACCGCGACCAGGCTCTGGCGGCCGTTGTCGGCATGGTCACGCACGATGAAGCGGGTACCCAGCGGCACCAGCTCGCCATTGCGGGTGACCACCTTGAAGCCGCGGCCTTCGGGGTCGGGCGCGGTGGTGACCTGGATCTCGCCTTCGCGCAGCAGGATGCGGCGTTCGTGGCGCGTGAACTGGACGTAGAGATTGGTGCCGGTGTTCAAGGCCAGCGCGCTGCCGTCGGACAGCGTGACCTCGCGCTGTTCGCCGACGGCGGTCTGGTAGCGGTCGCCGTCGGTCCAGAGCGCCTGCGGATCGCGGCACAGCCACAGCGCCGCGCCGCCGGCGCCGATGCCCGCGAACATCCATTTGAGACTGCGGCGGCGCGCCTGGTCGGCGCCGGCCGCCAGCACCGTTCTTGACGCCGCGCCAGCGGGCGCGCGACTGCCGACCCGGTTGAAATCCCGGCTCATGGCGCTGAGCCGTTGCCAGGCCAGTTCGTGGCTCGGATCGGCCTGACGCCATTGGTCACAGGCGCGGCGGGTGCGCTCGTCGGCATCGCCATGCAATCGCACCAGCCATTCAGCGGCCTGCGCCACCACGCTGGCGTGCACCGCCACGCGCTTGTCGGCCCGCAGTGGGGCAATCAGGGGTTGCGTGTTCATCGTCGGCGCGGGCGCTCAGGCGTACATCACCTGGTAACAGCGCTGCCAGGTCTTGATCATGTCTTTCTGCACCACGTTGACGGACACCCGCAGCGCCCGGGCGATCTGCTCGTACGGCATGCCGTCGAGCTGGGCCATGAGGAAGGCGGCGCGGGCGCGCTGCGGCAGGCCGTCGATCATGGCGCACAAGGTGTCCAGCGCTTCGAGCACCAGCGCCAGTTCCTCGGGCGAGGGGGAGATGGGTTCGGCCTGCTGGGCCAGCGCATCGAGGTAGGCGCGTTCCAGCGACGCGCGCCGGAACTGGTCGATGGCCAGCCCCTTGGCGATGGTGGTCAGGTGCGGGCGCGGCGCCAGCAGGATGGGGCGGATGTCCTGCCGCAGCACCCGCTCGAAGGTGTCGTGAGCAAGGTCCGCCGCGTTGTCGCGGTCGCCGTTGAGTTTGCGGCGCAGGAACGACAGCAGCCAGCCATGGTGATCACGGTAGAGGTCCGTGACGGGATCCGGCGGGGCGATTGGGAGGCAACTCAAGGCGGACTCATTTATTTGCTAATGAGAATTATTATATTGAATTGCCACAATCGCGCACCGGCGGGCGGTTGGACGGATGAAAAAAAACCGCGGCTTGCGCCGCGGTTTCACTGCAGGTACTGCAACTTCTTGCTTCAGACTTCGTACTGCGAAACGTACTGCTAACTACAGGTGCTGCTTCTTCCAAACAGACTTCGTACTGCTGACTACAGGTACTGCTACTTCCACTGCTAGGTCCGCCGCTGTAACCTGAAAAAACCGACCCCGAGCCATGATGCCGCCCGGGGCCGGCCGGGCTACAGCAAGCAGCTCACCGGGTGATCGGCGGGTATTCGAGCTCGCCGAACGTGTATTGGCCGCTGGCCTTGGCCTGGGCAAGTTCCTGCTGGACTTCGGCACGCGACTTGACGCCGGCCGCGGCCGCCTTGACGGGCGGGTACTGCAGTTCGCCGAAGGTGTATTCGCCGCTGGTCTTGGCTTGTTGCAACTGGGCCTGCACTTCCTGCGAGCTCAGGCTGGTGGCCTGGGGCAGGGCGGGCGGGTAGTCCAGTTCGCCAAAGGTGTATTGGCCGCTGACCTTGGCCTGTTGCAGTTCGGTCGCCACCTGGGCGCTCGACTTGGCTTGTTCGACACCGGCGGCTTGCGCGCCAGCGCCAGCCAGGGCTAGGGAAATCAGAAGGGTAGTCGTCAGGGTTTTCATAATGACCTCCAATGTTGTTAGACGGGGCCGAATCCGGCGGCCCTCCGTCGTGGTTCGTTGTTTGTTCCCGATGACTGAATTGTGCGCGTCATCCCACCTGGGATAAACCCGTATATCTTGAAAACATCTTTCCAAATAGGTGGGTAATAAACATTTGGATAAGATATTTCCCCGTCTATGGCATAGTTATGCAGGTGCCCCGTCCCCATGAACGGCGCGAGATGCGCTTTGGGGCAAAAAAAAACCCTGCCGAGGCAGGGGCTTGGGATGCCAGGAAGACTTGGCTTCAGTGCGTCTTTTTCTTGAAGTCGCCGGCGACCGCGGTGCTGAAGCCGTCGGGACGCAGGTACTTGCGCAGGGCGGCGTTGACCGTGTCGGGCGTGAGCGCGCTGATCTTCTTGTCCATCTCGGCCGACCATTCGAAGGTGCGACCGCGCTGCAGGTAGTCGAGCCAGGTGCCGGCCAGCACGTCGTCCTGGGCGCGGGCCAGGTTGCGGTAGTTCAGCAGCGCGGTGATACCGTCGGAAATCTCCTTGTCGCTGAAGCCGTCCTTGAGCACGCGGGCCAGTTCCTCGCCGATGGCCTTTTCCAGGCGCTCGCGGTTCTGCGGCGCGTAGATGGCATACATGGTCCAACTGGCGCTGGGTTCGAACGACGAGACCGACAGCGAGCTGCGCACGTTGTAGGACAGACCCTCGGTTTCACGCACACGGTTCCACAGGCGCGAGGTTTCCGAGGCGCCGAACAGGTAATTGGCCAGGTACAGGGCCGGGTAGTCCGCGTCCGTATCCTGCAACTTCAGCGGCATGCGCGAGATGTAGAACGCATTGGCCTTGTCCGGGGTCTCGATGTCGAACTGCTTGGCGGGGATGTCGCGGTACGGATTGCCGACACGGGTGTAGGCGGGGGCGCGCTTCCAGCCGGCCAGGCCATCCTTGACGGCCTTTTCGACGGCTTCGGGCTCGAAATCGCCCACGGCCGAATATTCGATCTTGCCGGCGCCATAGAACTTGGCGTGGAACTTGACCAGCGCATCGCGGTTCAGCGCGCGCACGCCGGCCAGCGATTCCTCGAACGTCGGCACGTAGCGCAGGTCGTCGGCGGGCCACGGATTGTCCTGGCGGGCCAGGGCGCGTCCGGCCAGGGCCTGCGGTTCGGTCATGGCGTTCTGGATCGAGGTTTCGAGCTGGCGCTGGTATTCCTCGAGTTGTTCCTTGGGGAAGTTGGCGTTGCGCACGATGTCCAGCGCCAGGCGGGTCAGTTCGGGCAGGTTTTCACGCTTGGTCGACATGGCGATCTTGAGCGTGGTGCCGCCGCCGCTGAAGCCGAGCTCGGCCTGCAGCTTGTCGAGGCGGTCCTGGATGTCCTGGCGCGACAGCTTGGCGGTGCCGCGCGTCAGCAGGTCGGCCACGGCGCTGGAATTCACCCGCTGGCCGAGCAGGTCTTTCTCGTTGCCGAACTGGATCAGCATCTGCGCCTGCACGCGGTTACCGCGCGTGGCCTTGGGCAGCAGCGCCAACTGCACCGGCCCGTTGGGCAGGTCGAGCGTCTTGCGCTGGGTCAGGCGGTCGATGTTCTGCGGGGTGGGATCGAAGGCGGACGCGGCCTTGAAGTCGGGATCGCCCTTGTAGTCCTTGAACACGGCCGTCAGATCGACGCGCTGGGTCTGCGGCGCGCGCACCGGTTTGTCGGTCGGGATGTAGCGGCCTTCGATGCGGTTGCTTTGCACCAGGTAGGTGGTGGCGGCCCGCTGCACCTCGGCCAGCGTGGCCTTGCGGGCGCGGTCGCGCTGCAGGAAGAACAGGCGCCAGTCGCCGGCGGCGATGGCCTCGGATAGCGCCACGCCGACCTGTTCGGGATCGCTGTAGGTCTGCTCCCAGGAGGTCAGCCATTTGCTGCGCGCGCGGTCCAGTTCCTGCTGGGTGAAGGGCTTCTTGCCGAGATCTTCCAGCGTGCCGGTCAGCGCCTTCATGGCGGCGTCCTGGTTCTTGCCCGGGGTCAACTGGGCGGCGAACATGGCCAGGCCCGGATCCAGGTTTTCCATGGTGAAGCCGAACACGCCCGAGGCCAGCTTGGTCGGCACCAGCGCGTGGTAGAGGCGGCCCGACGGCGTATCGGCCAGGATGGTGGTGGCCAGGTCGAACGGCACGAAGTCGGGGCTGCCGGCGGCCGGGATGTGGTACATCGCGGCGACCAGCGGCGTGCCGCCGGTGCGGCGCAGCGTGACGGCGCGTTCGCCGTCCTGGGCCGGCTCGACGGTGTATTCCGGCGGCAGCTTGCGCTCGGGCTTGGGCAGCTTGCCCAGCGTGGCCTCGATGTCGGCCAGCGTGGCCTGCGGATCGAACTTGCCGGCCACGATCAGCACCGCGTTATCGGGCTGGTAGTACTCATGATAGAACGCGCGCAACTGGCCGATGTCGACGTTTTCGACGTCGGAGCGGGCGCCGATGGTGTTCTTGCCGTAGCTGTGCCACTGGAACGCGGCCGCCTGCATCTTCTGCATGAGGATGCGGAAAGGGCTGTTCTCGCCGCTTTCCATCTCGTTGCGCACCACCGTCATTTCGGAATCGAGGTCTTCCTTGGCGATCAGGGAATTGACCATGGCGTCGGCCTGCCAGCCGAGGTACCACTTGAGGGTGTCGGGATTGGCGGCGAAGCTGGCGAAATAATTGGTGCGGTCGCTGGAGGTCGAGCCGTTGGCCTGCAGGCCGCGGCGCGAGAATTCGCCCATGGCGTTGCGGGTGGTGGAAGTGCCCTTGAACAGCATGTGTTCGAGCAGGTGGGCCATGCCGGTCTGGCCGTAGTTCTCGTTGCGCGAGCCGACCAGATAGGTCATGTTGACCGTGGTCGAGGGCTTGGATTCGTCGGGCACCAGCAGGACGCGCAGGCCGTTGCTGAGGCGGTATTCGGTGATGCCTTCAATCGAGGCGGCCTCCGTGACGCCGGCCGGCAGGCTGGCGGCTCCGGCCTGGAAGGCCAGGAAGGATGAGAACAGCAGCGCGCCCAGGGGGCGCGGCAGCTTCGATATGGACAGGCGCATGGCGGACTATTCCTTTGGCATGGCAGAATCCGTTGGAGTGTATACGGTGTGAATGGTTCAGGGGCCCGCCCCTGGCGCGCCGGCCTGTCGTTCCGTCTGGAAAAAACGCGCATGTCGCTATCCCTTGAAATTGAGACTCCCCGCCTGGTGCTGCGGCAGTGGCTGGCGGCCGACCGCAAGCCGTTCGCGGCCATGAATACCGATGCGCGCGTGACGCGTTACCTGTTGCCGCTGACCGCGCCGGAAAGCGACGCGCTGGCCGACCGGCTGGCCGCCGGCATCGATGAATACGGCTGGGGCTTTTGGGCCGTCGAGGCGCCGGGCGTCGCGCCGTTCATCGGGTTCGTCGGCATCAAGGCGCTGGCGCCGACGCTGCCGTTCGCGCCCGGCGTGGAAATCGGCTGGCGCCTGGCGGCGCCCTACTGGGGCAGGGGCTATGCCAGCGAGGCCGCGCAGGCGGCGTTGCGGGTGGGGTTCGAGCAGGTTGGCGTGCCCGAGATCGTGGCGTTCACGGTGCCGGAAAACGAGCCATCGCGCGCGGTGATGCGGCGCCTGGGCATGCGCGAAGATGCACAGCGCTTCGAGCATCCGGCGGTGCCGGACGGCCATCCCTTGAAGACGCACGTGCTGTACCGGCTGGCGCGAGAGGCGTGGCATGCGCAGAAAAATGGTGACGCAGGCGCTGGCAGGGAGCCGTTTGCCGCTGCATAAGCGTCGGCAGGCCTCGTCCTGCCGAGATGTTGCGATGCAGCATCCTGGCGTGGCGCGGCCGATTTGAGATCGAAGCGGGCGCGGGTGTAAGCTCTGCAGAACGTAGTTGCTGTTGTCGACGGGATGCGCGACAGCCGTCTACAGGTTTCCCGTCCAACGCCAGCCGCCGCCCCGCCGGGTCGCATCGGCAGCATGCCGGAACGCGCGCCCCCGCCCCGCGGGCGACGACGGTGCTTGTTGTTCGCGCCTTCGCCGCCGGCATCCTGCCGGCGCATCTTTCGGAGGAACGACCCATGCTGACCGAGATCGTCACGCGTGCCTTGTCCCAATTGACCGGCAGCCCCATGAGCGGCGACCGCATCAAAGGGCAGTTTCAGTACGCTTATGCCAGTGATGACGGCCAATTCGTGGCCATACTGACCCATGACATGACCACCTACGTGGTGGACCTGAGCACGCAGCGCTATTTCGCCGAGTGCGGAGGGTCGCCGCGAGGCTTTGCCGGGCACGTGCTCGAGATGGAGGGCGCCGAGGCGCGCCAGCATCCGTGGCCCGCGGCCAATGACCTGTTCGACCTGGACATGGATGCGGACGAATTGTCCTGGCGCGAGTGTCCCGGGATGCGCAGCATGGCCGACACTGCCAACCGATCTGTGGAGAGCCGCGCCGCCTGAGAGTGGCCAGAAGCGGCAGTCCCCTCACTGAACCGGCGAGATCGCCGGTTTTTTTTATCTTGTGATCGGGGCGGCTCGCTACAATCCGACGCATGACTTCCCACGCTGATAACCGCGCCCCGGACGGCGCCATCCTGGTCGACTGCACGCACGAACGCCATGCCGACCAGATCCTGGCCATCTTCAACGAGGCCATTGCCACCTCGACCGCGCTGTATGACTACAAGCCGCGTCCGCGCGAGGCGATGCTGGGCTGGTTCCAGGCCAAGGCCGGCGGAGGCTTTCCCGTGGTGGGGTTCGAGAACGCGGCGGGCGAGCTGATGGCGTTCGCCAGCTACGGCACGTTCCGCGCCTGGCCGGCCTACAAGTATTCGGTCGAGCATTCGGTCTATGTCGACGGCCGCTTTCGCGGGCGGGGCTTGGGCGAGGCGCTGATGCGCGTGCTCATCGAACTCGCCCGCGCCAACCAGGTGCACCTTATGATTGGCGGCATCGACGCGGCCAACCTGGGCAGCATCAAGCTGCACGAGAAGCTCGGATTCGTACATGCCGGCACCATCCGCGAGGCCGGTTTCAAGTTCGGCCGCTGGCTCGACCTGGCGTTCTACCAATTGACCCTGGATACCCCGGCGCGGCCGGTGGACGGCTGAGCGCGTCGCCGGGACCGCGTCTTGCTGCGTGGCCGTCGCGCTACTTCGACAGCACCCGCATCGCCTGCTCCAGTCCGGCGACCGTCACGGGGTACATGCGGTCCTGCATGATGTCGCGCATCAGCGCGATCGACTGGCGGTACTGCCACGACGCGGTGGGCTCGGGATTGAGCCACACGGACTTGGGCCAGGCATCCAGCAGCCGGCGCATCCACTGTGCGCCCGGTTCCTTGTTGTAGTGCTCGACCGAGCCGCCCGGCTGCAGGATCTCGTAGGGGCTCATGGTGGCGTCGCCGACGATGATCAGGCGCCAGTCGGGGTTGTACTTGCGCAGCACGTCCCAAGTGTCGAAGCGTTCGTTCTGGCGCCGGCGGTTGCTCTGCCACAGGCTTTCGTACGGGCAGTTGTGGAAGTAGTAGACCTCGAGGTTGCGGAACTCGCTGCGCGCCGCGGAGAACAGTTCCTCGACGCGGCCGATGTGGTCGTCCATGCTGCCGCCGACATCCAGCAGCATCAGCACCTTGACCGTATTGTGGCGCTCCGGGACCATGCGCAGATCCAGGTGGCCGGCATTGCGCGCGGTGCTGGCGATGGTGTCGTCCAGGTCCAGTTCAAGTTCGGCGCCTTCGCGCGCGAAACGCCGCAGGCGGCGCAGCGCGACCTTGAAGTTGCGCGTGCCCAGTTCGACCTGGTCGTCGTAGTCCTTGAACTGGCGCATGTCCCAGACCTTGACCGCGCTGCGGTTGCCGGCCGACTGGCCGCCGACGCGGATACCTTCTGGGTGGTAGCCGCCGTTGCCGAAGGGCGAGGTGCCGCCGGTGCCGATCCACTTGCTGCCGCCGGCGTGGCGTTCCTTCTGCTCTTCCAGGCGTTCCTTGAAGAGCTCCATCAGCTTGTCCCAGCCGTGCTTCTCGATGGCGGCCTTTTCTTCCGGCGACAGGCTCTTCTCGAACTGCTTGATGAGCCAGTCCAGCGGGATGTCCTTGCCGGCCGGCAGCGCGGCCTCGATGCCCTTGTAGTAGGCGCCAAAGGCCTTGTCGTAGCGGTCGTAGAGCGATTCGTCCTTGACCAGCGCGGTGCGCGCCAGGAAGTAGAAGTCGTCCAGCGTCGGCGTCATGACGTCCTGGCGCAGCGCGTCCACCAGCGTCAGGTATTCCTGCACCGAGACCGGCAGCTTGTGTGCCCGCAGGAGGTAGAAGAAGTCGATCAGCATGATGGCCGCGAGGAGGGCGTCAGCGGCGCTGGGTGCCGCGGGTCATGGCGGCGAGCCGTTCCAGCAGGTGCACGTCCTGTTCGTTCTTGAGCAGGGCGCCAGCCATCAGCGGCACCGCCGTGGCGGTGTGCGCGTCGATCTGCGCCGCGCTGACGTCCTCGGCCAGCAGCAGGCGCAGCCAGTCCAGCAGTTCGGAGGTCGACGGCTTTTTCTTCAGGCCGGGCGCGTCGCGCAGGCTGAAGAAGGTGTCGAGCGCCGCGCGCAGCACGTCCTGCTTGAGTTCGGGGAAGTGCACCGCGACGATGTCGCGCATGGTCTCGCGGTCGGGGAAGCGGATGTAGTGGAAGAAGCAGCGGCGCAGGAAGGCGTCGGGCAGGTCCTTCTCGTTGTTGGAGGTGATGATGACCAGCGGGCGGTGGCGCGCGGCGATGGTCTGGCGCGTTTCGTACACATGGAATTCCATGCGGTCGAGTTCGCGCAGCAGGTCGTTGGGGAATTCGATGTCGGCCTTGTCGATCTCGTCGATCAGCACCACCACCGGCTGCTCGGCCTCGAAGGCCTGCCACAGCGTGCCCTGCACGATGTAGTTGCGGATGTCGCGGACCTTTTCGTCGCCGAGCTGCGAGTCGCGCAGGCGCGACACCGCGTCGTATTCGTAAAGACCCTGATGCGCTTTGGTGGTGGACTTGATGTGCCACTGCAGCAAGGGGCGGTCCAGCGCGCGCGCCACTTCCTCGGCCAGCATGGTTTTGCCGGTGCCGGGTTCGCCCTTGATCAGCAGCGGGCGCTGCAGTGTGAGCGCGGCATTGACGGCGAGCTTGAGGTCATCGGTGGCAACGTAGCGATCGGTGCCATCGAAGCGTGTTTGCGGTGCGGAAGGAGCGGTCTGGGCAGCGGACATGGATCGGCGGACTTCTCGGGGTTGATGGGGATCAAGGCCATTTTTGGGTATTAATCCTAGACAATTATCGTACAATCAGGCGGTTTTGCAGTTGGGTTCGACCCGCAACGTGTTTGCCGGGGGCCTTTTCGTGTGAGCAGGCCCTAGTCCTCAAGCCATACCAAGAAGAGCCATCCCAATGAAGTTGCGATTCTCTCTGAAGTACTCGGTTTCCCTGCTGGCCGCATTGGCATCCTGTGCGATCACCGGCCAGGCAGCAGCTGCGGATGCAGCGCCGGTCGGTAATGTCCAGAACGCCCGCGACAAGGTTTCCATGTGCATCGGTTGCCATGGCATCGAAGGCTACAAGGCGACGTTTCCCGAGCTTTATCACGTTCCGATGATCGCTGGCCAGAACGCCAAGTACATCGAGACCGCCCTCAACGAGTACAAGAAAGGCGCGCGCAGCCATCCCACCATGGATGCCATTGCCGGCAGCCTGTCCGACCAGGACATCGCCGACCTGGCCGCTTACTACTCGAACCTGAAATAACCGGGGGCAATCACAATGAACCGCATCATGCTTGCCCTTGCGGGCGCGACGCTGGCCATTTCGGGCGCGACTGCCCAGGCCCAGGACCTGGCGGCCGGCAAGGCCGTCTTCGACAAATTCAATTGCGCGTCGTGCCACGGCGCCGATGCCAAGACAGCGGTGGACCCGGCCTATCCGACGCTGGCCGGCCAGCACGCCGACTACCTGGTGCATGCGCTCAAGGCCTATCGTCGCGGCGCCTCGGGCAGCGCGGCCACGGCCAACGTGCGCAAGAACCCCATCATGGGCGCCTTCGCCACCCAGCTCTCCGACCAGGACATCAGCAATGTGGCCGCCTGGCTGGCGTCCCTGCCCAGCGACCTGGGCGTGCGCAAGTAGCGGGACGGTCCGGCCCGCATGTAAAAAACCCTCGGGAGACCGAGGGTTTTTTACATGGGCTTTCGCGTTGCGTAAGGCTAGCGCTCGGCGCGCTGGCGGATCAGGTCGATGTAGGTATCGCTGTCCAGCGGAGTGCCCAGGCGTTGCGCTTCCCAGACGACCCGGCCCAGGCATTCCATGATCTCGTGCGCGGCCTGGTGCGCATCGGTGCGCGCCACCAGGCGCTGGTAGGCGCTGCGGATGCCGGGCGGATGGTCGATCGACAACTGCTCGGCGATGGCCAGGTGCATCGACAGGTGCAGGAACGGGTTGGTGCGGCCCTTTTCCACCGCGTATTCGGCGGTCATGGCCTCGGGGCTTTCGAGGTCGCCGTGGTATTCCGGATGCTCGATGATCCAGTCCAGGGCCATGGCCTCCAGCGGGGTCAGGACCTCGTTGGCGCGGTGCTTGCGCCAGGTTTCGATGAAGAATTCGCGGACTTGGTCGCGGGAGGGGTTGAACATTGTCAGACGGATGCCATGCTGGCCAGAGAGGGCTTTATTTTACCGCCCGCCGCCACGGCGCCCGCCCGCCGGCCGCAATGCGATATAGAATTGGTTGCTATCCGCTATCCAGTGTGCGTTTCGCCAGGGCCGCGCGGCCCGCGGACCACACGCCAGCCGATGCGGCGCGCGTGCAGAAAAACCACTCGGAGCAAATGGAGCATTCATGTCCTATCAACATATCAAGGTGCCCGCTGGGGGCCAGAAGATCACGGTCAACGCTGATTTCTCGCTGAATGTGCCGGATCAGCCCATCGTGCCCTACATCGAGGGCGACGGCACCGGCGCCGACATCACGCCCGTCATGATCAAGGTGGTGGACGCCGCCGTGCAGAAGGCCTACGGCGGCAAGCGCAAGATCCACTGGATGGAGGTCTACGCCGGCGAGAAGGCCACCAAGGTCTACGGACCGGACGTCTGGCTGCCCGACGAGACCCTGGACGTGGTCAAGGACTACGTGGTGTCGATCAAGGGTCCGCTGACCACGCCCGTGGGCGGCGGCATCCGTTCGCTGAACGTGGCGTTGCGCCAGCAACTGGACCTGTACGTCTGCCTGCGCCCGGTGGCGTATTTCAAGGGCGTGCCCTCGCCGGTGCGCGAACCCGAGAAGACCAACATGGTGATCTTCCGCGAGAACTCGGAAGACATCTACGCCGGCATCGAATACATGGCCGAAAGCGAGCAGGCCAAGGAATTGATTCAGTTCCTGCAGACCAAGCTCGGCGTCAAGAAGATCCGTTTCCCCAACACCTCGTCGATCGGCATCAAGCCGGTGTCGCGCGAAGGTACCGAGCGCCTGGTGCGCAAGGCGGCGCAGTACGTCATCGACAATGACCGTACCTCGCTGACCCTGGTGCACAAGGGCAACATCATGAAGTTCACGGAAGGCGGCTTCCGCGACTGGGGCTATGCGCTGCTGCAGAAGGAATTCGGCGCGCAACTGATCGACGGCGGCCCGTGGTGCAAGTTCAAGAACCCCAAGACCGGCCGCGAGATCATCGTCAAGGATGTCATTGCCGATGCGTTCCTGCAGCAGATCCTGCTGCGCCCGGCCGAATACGACGTCATTGCCACCCTGAACCTGAACGGCGACTACATTTCCGACGCGCTGGCCGCGCAGGTGGGCGGCATCGGCATCGCCCCGGGCGCCAACCTGTCCGATTCGGTCGCCATGTTCGAGGCCACCCACGGCACGGCGCCCAAGTACGCGGGCAAGGACTACGTCAACCCGGGTTCGGAGATCCTGTCGGCGGAAATGATGTTGCGCCACATGGGCTGGACCGAGGCGGCCGACCTGATCATCTCGAGCATGGAGAAGTCGATCCTGTCCAAGAAGGTCACGTATGACTTCGCCCGGCTGCTGGAGGGCGCGACGCAGGTGTCGTGCTCCGGTTTTGGCCAGGTCATGATCGAGAATATGTGACCGGGATTATCGGGCTCGTCACCGGAAAGCCCGTGAGCCGCAAGGCTTGCGGGCTTTTTCACGGCCAACCGTTGTGAAGATCCATATCGAAATGGGGGCAGTCCTTAGTCGTAATATACCAAAACAAGACAAAAAGAATCAGTATGTTATTGTTGCAGCAGTATAATTTGTCCGTTCAGAAATGCTGCATTTTTCCCTCCACCGCTGATACTCTTGGCTTGGTTTTGCTGCCCCGGTTTCGCTGATATTCCCCTGACATGGCCCAGCCCGCTCCCAATATGCCACCCTATGATGCCTTGGCGTGCGTCCGCAACCTGCGCGATGCCAGGCGGGTAGCGCTATTGATGGCTCCCAGGTTGGGCGACACGCTGTTGATGATGACGATGGCGTTCAACCTTGCCGCGCACGGACGTCAGGTGACGGTCTTCGGCGATTTTGCCTATGGCCTGCGCAGTTGGTTCCCCGGCATGGACATCAGGCCGTCGCTGCCGCGGGAGCAGGCGCCGGCCGCGCTGGCCGACTACGATTGCGCGGCGCAGATGCACGTCGGCTGGCCATATGCCCTGCATGATTGTGCCGCGTCCTATTTCTATTACGACGCCCATGTCGTGATCACCGGCAAGGGGTTCATCAAGCTCAACCAGATCCGTGACTACTGCCGTGATGCGCTGGGGTTGTCGCTGGCGGGCACCGATATCGGCCTGCGTCCACCTGTGGCGGGCAGGCACCGGGCGTTTGAGAAAAGGGTTGCGGTGCATCCGTCGTCCACTGGGGCGCAGCGTTGCTGGGCGCCCAGGCACTTTGTCGAATTGGGGTTGCGCCTGCAGCGCCAAGGCTACGAGCCTGTTTTCATCCTGGCGCCTCATGAGCGCGCCGAATGGACCTGCCTGACCGACGCGGGCCTGGCGATCCAGCAGTCCCCCTCCCTGGCCGACGTGGCGGCATTCATTCACGAGTGCGGCTGGTTCATCGGCAACGAGTCCGGCATTGGCCATCTGGCCTCTAGCGTGGGCGTGCCGACGCTGACGCTGACGGGCAGACCCACCCGGACCAAGGCCTGGCGCCCGGGCTGGTCAATGTCGCGTATCGCGTATCCCGTTTTTATCCCGGGCGGCCGCTGGCGTGATCGCTTGTGGCGCGAATGGCTGCGGCCGGGCAGCGTCATGTCGGCTTTCGAAAGCCTGACGCGGGACTACAAGAAGTCCATGGCCGCCGCAAAGGTCGTTCGATCTTGATCTAGACCCGGCGCGACAGCCGTGCGTGACGGTCTGCCGGATCCGCATAACCCATCTCGTCCCTGTGCGCCGAAGGCTCCTCTCCCCCTGAAGTATTATCGACTAGCCCTTCCAAAGGTCGAATTGAATCCCATGATGTCCATTCCATGTCTGCGCGGTGTTGCGCTCCTGACACTGCTGATTCCCGCTTTGGCCTTGACCAGTGCCGTAGGTGGGCCCGTCATCCTCTATCTGACTGCGTTGATCGCCCTGGTGGCGATGGCCGTCAATCTGGTCCAACGCTCGGAACCCTTCGCGCTGAAGGAAATGTCGGCGATGATCGTGGCGCTGACGGCGCCGCTATTGGCGATGTTGATCAGCAGCGTCTACCTGGGCGTCTGGAGTTCTTCCGAAATTGAAAAGCTGCTGCGCTTCGCCCTGGCGGTGCCGATCTGCTGGATGTTGTTGCGAGCGCCCCGCAATTGGTTGCAGCAGGTGCAGTGGAGCCTGCTGTTCGGCGCGTTCGCCGGATCGCTGATGCTGGTGTACATCATCCACGAACCCAGCCTGGGGCGGGGCGCGGTGTCCGAATATGGCGGGCGCTACAACGCGGTGGCATTTGCCGACCTGACGATCTTCTTCGGCCTCGCCTCCGTGTTGACGCTGCCCTGGCGGTTGTCGCCCTGGCCCAGGTTGGAAGCCGCGTTGAAAATCGCCGCGGTGCCGATCTGCCTGTACGGTGTCTGGGTCTCGCAAACGCGCAGCAGTTGGGCGCTTTTGCTGGTGTTCGCACTGGTTTATCTGCTGACCAAGCGGCAATGGCAGCGCCGCACCAAGCTCATCTTCGTGGCGGCCTTGGCCGTGATCATGGCCGCGGGAGCGGTGTTGTCCTGGAACAGCAAGGAAAGCCGCTGGAAGTATGTGGTGTCGGACGTGAGCCGCTATGAGCAGCATGACCGCGATACCTCGGTTGGCATCCGCATCCAGCTCTGGAAGGCTTCCTGGCTGATGTTCCGCGAAAGCCCGCTGGTTGGCGTGGGCGTGCCCAATTTCCGGCCGGAGCTGGTCAAGTTGCAGAAGCAGGGCATCGTAACCGAGCTGGTCTCGACCGATTATGGCGAGCCTCACAACGACATGCTGGGCGCGTTGGCAGGATACGGGCTGTTGGGGCTGCTCAGCATGCTGGCGCTCTACCTGGTGCCCGCCGCGGTCTTCTGGCGCCGCTCCGCCAGCGATGACCCGGTGGTGCACGTGGGCTCACAGATCGGCATGCTGTTCTGCCTGGGCTATTTCGTCTTCAGCTTGTCGGAGATGATGTTCCGCAACATGCGCAGCGTGCCGATCTACGCGTTGACGGTGGTGGTGCTGTATGCCCTGACATCGGCCCGTACCGGACTGGCGCAGCAGCGTCTGGCGGCGAAACGATAGCGGATCCGGCGGCCCGTCGTAGCCGCATGTCGCCCCGCAAAGCAAGGCCCTGGCGGCCTTGCTTTTTTTTGTGCGCGCGGGGCGCATTCCAAATGCCTGCCGGGTTTGACGCAGATCAAGCCAGTCTCCCCTCGCCGGTGAAAACCCTGGCGCTCCCCCTTATCCTGATCAGACGCAACAGATAAATAGTCACATTTTGCTGTCTTTGGTTTCCGACGGCGGTGGGTATGGAGAAGAGGGTCTATGAAGAATTCAAGCTTGCGCAGGGAGCTGCTGTGGTTCGTGCTCGCGATCGGGGTCGCGGTGCTGGCCCTGGGAGGATGGGATGCCTGGGAGCGGCGCGCCGAGATGCTGGCCGAGCGCAAGACGGAACTGCGCAACGTGCTGGACCTGGCCGCCGGCATCGTGCGCAACGGCAAGCAGCGCGCCATCGACGAGCGCCTCTCGCCCGAGCAGGCCAAGCACAACGTGGCGCAGCGCCTGGCGCAGTTGCGCTATGGCGCTGACGGCTATGTCGGCGTGTTCGACGACAGCTACACGCTGCTGGTGCATCCCGACGCCAAGCTGGCCGGCACCAATGTGCGCGCGGTCAAGGACAGCGACGGCCTGCCGATCTTCGAGAATCTCTACGCGCAGGGCAAGGCGGGAGGAGGCTTCGTCCAATACCACTTTCCGCGCCCGGGCGCCGAAGAGGCGCTGCCCAAGGCCAGCTACGCCGTCTACGACCCGGAATGGGGTTGGCTGATGTTCACCGGCCTGTACGTGGATGACGTCGACGCCGCCTTTCGCGCGACGCTGTGGCGCCAGGGCGGCGTGACGCTGGTGCTGCTGGTGGTACTGCTGGCGGCGGCGCTGCGGTTCTTCCGTTCCCACATCATCCGTCCGCTGGACGAGGCGGTGGCGGTCTGTGAGCGGGTGGCGCACGGCGACCTGTCCAGCATCATTTCGCGCCATCATCGCGGCGAGATCGGCCGGCTGTTCGAAGCCATGGCCTTGATGCAAGAGCGGCTGGACGTGGCGGTGCGCACCATTGTGCACTCCACCGGTTCGATCGCGGCGGCCTCTCGCCAGATCGCCGCCGGCAGCATGGACCTGCACGACCGCACCGAGAAACAGGCCGCCGCGCTGGAACAGACGGCGGCCAGCGTCGAGCAGATAACGGCCACCGCCAAGCAGAGCGCCGACCACGTGCGCGAGGTCAGTTCGCTGGCAGGCCAGTCGGCGCAACTGGCGCGGCAGGGCAGCGAAGAGACCCAGCACGCGATCGACGCGATGCGCGAAATCTCGCAGAGCTCGCAGCGGATCGACGAGATCATCCGGCTGATCGACGAAATCGCGTTCCAGACCAATATCCTGGCGCTCAATGCCGCGGTGGAGGCCGCGCGCGCCGGCGAACAGGGGCGCGGGTTCGCCGTGGTGGCGGGCGAGGTGCGGGCGCTGGCGCAGCGCTCGGCCACCGCCGCCAAGGAAATCAAGACGCTGATCGAGGCGTCGTCGGATTCCGTCGAGCGCGGCAGCCAGCGCGTCGCGCAGGCCAGCGCCACCATGAGCAGCGTGCTGCACTCGGCGGCGAGCAGTGCGCCGTTGATGGGCGAGATCGCCACCGCGTCGTCCGAGCAGAGCGTGGGCATCGAGCAGATCAACCAGGCGGTGACGCACCTTGACAGTGTGACGCAGCAGAACGCGGCGCTGGTCGAGGAGTTCGCGGCGTCGGCCTCCACCTTGCATGATCAGGCCGACGACCTGGCGCGCGCGGTGGCGGTGTTCAAGCTGTCTGCAGCCTGCTAGGGGAGCCCTGCACCACGCTCATGGCCCGCTGCAGACGCGGGGTCAGCTCGCGGCTGGCGCCGGTCATGGGCAGGCGCAGTTCGTCGGCGATCAGGCCTTGCAGGGCCAGGGCGCGCTTGATCGGCGCCGGGTTGGGTTCGGCGAACAGCAGGCGGATCAGGCCTCGCAGCGGTTCGAACAGTTCGCGCGCCGCTTCGACGTGGCCGTCGCGCGCCAGTTGCATGACTTCGACGAAGCGCTCGGGGAACAGGTGCGCGGCCGCCGGAATGGCGCCGCGCCCGCCCGCCAGGCAATGGTCGAGCAGCGCCATGTCCTCGCCGCAGAGGGCCGCCAGGTGTCCCCGTGCGTTCAACGCCATCAGCACCGGCGCATTGCATTCCTTGACGGCGCGGAAATTGGGCAGCAACGCCAGCGATTCCATGGTTTCGACGGTCATGGTGACGCCGGCGCGCTTGGGAATGTTGTAGAGGATGATGGGGCGCTCTGTGGCCCAGGCGACCTGCCGGTAGTGCCACAGGATGCCCTGCTGTGACGGGCCCAGGTAGTAGGGCGTGGGAACCAGGTAGCCGGCGGGCGCGTACTTGTCCAGGCGGCGGATGGCGGCGGCCACGCCGCGCGTGTCGACGCCGCCCGCGCCGAACACCAGCGGCAGGGCGTGCGGATCGCGGCGGATGGCCTCGATCATCTCGATCTTCTCGGGGATGGAGAGCAGATTGCCTTCGCCGGTGGAACCGAACAGCACCAGGCCGGCCACGCCGGCGTTGCGGTAGTAGCGCGCCAGCGCCTGGGCGGCTTCGCAATCGACGTAGCCACCGCGCATCGGCGTGACCATCGGCAGCCAGAGGCCTTCGAAAGCGGGAGTGAGCGGGGTATCCATGGCTTATTGCACCGTGATGGCGGTCGCGGGGCGCAGCGGGCCGAATTCGGCCTGGGGCAGGCCGCACATCACCGCGTGCATCAGGGCGTCGACCTGGTTGCGGTCGCAATGCAGTTGCAGGATGCTCTGGCCATGGGCGTGATCCACCGACAGCACGTATACGCCGATCCGTTCGCCCAGTTCGCGGTGCAGGGCCAGCCGGACCTTCAAGGCGTCCAGCGTGTCGATCCTGACGGTCAGGGAAACCATCTGCGCGGGTTGCGGCGCATGGGCCGGAGCGGGACGTTCAAACGAGGCGTACGTGCTGCGTTCTTGGCGGGAAATCATGGCGGTCGGGGGGCGCAGCCGTGAGGGCGGGCTCGCGCGTATCCGGTTGGTTGATGACGATTCCACTATAGAAAGCGGGCCGTAAAACCTGCCGATAAATGCGGGCGAGACGCGTAAAAAGCGCGTCAACGCCCGGGCGTTTCAGAAGGTCTTGGTCAGCGACAGCAGGCCGGTGGCGCGGCCCATGTAGCGGCCGCGGCTGTTGGTGTAGACGGCGCGGTCGGCGTCGGTGTCGATATAGGCGATCGAGATCGCCAGGCCCCGCCCGAAGTCCTTGGTCAAGCCCAGTTTCCAGTCGGTGTAGGCGCCGTCGGTGACGTTGCGGACCGTCTGGCGGCCGACGTGGGCGTTGACCGTCAGGCCCCAGAACCCGGTGTCGAAGTTGCCGCTCAGGTCGAAATACTGGCTGTACTTGCTGTCGGCGAAGCCGAACAGATTGGTCATGGCGATCGAATACTTGAACAGGACCGGGCCGTAGCCCAGGCCGGCATACAGCTCGGTGGTGTCGGGGCTGGTGTAGCCCGACGGGTAGTCGCCGGGGTAGTAGTACTGCAGCACGCCCAGGTCGAACGGCACGTCAGGCGCCAGGTTGCCCTTGTAGCCGCCGTAGAGGTCCATTTCGACCGGCGCCGAGACCTTGCTGTTGCTGTCGTTGAGCCAACTGATGCTGGAGTTCCAGTTGCCCAGGTACAGGCCGCTGGCGTGGGTGAAATCGAAGCCGCCCTGGATCGCGGGCTGATTGTTGGTCTGCATCAGGCCGCGGTAGCGGTACTGGCTGGCCAGGGTGACGTTGGCGGTCAGCGAGTACTCGGGAGCCGGCTCACCGGCGGTGGGTGCATCGGCGGCGTGCACGGGGGCGGCAAGGGCGAACAGCGCGAGCGCGGCCAGGGTGTTGCGGGACATGGAATTCTCCTGTGTTGGACGGGATCGCCACAATAGGAGAAGCGGCATAAACGGCGAGACAAGACTCGCGCGGCGCGCGTAAAAGGCGCATCAATGGCGCGGCAGGTCGCGTCTGCCCCGTGCGCCGCGCGGCAACACAACGCGCCGCGCGGCCAAGCCTGGCTCATTCGAGCGCTTGCGCGCGGCTCCCGCCGTCAGCCCGCGAAGCGGTAGCCCACGCCGATCTCGGTCAGCAGGTAGACCGGCTGCGCCGGATCGGCCTCGAGCTTCTGCCGCAGGTGCCCCATGTAGATGCGCAGGTAGTGGTTGCTTTCCACGTGCGATGGGCCCCAGACCTCGCGCAGCAGTTCGCGGTGGGTCATGACCTTGCCGCGATGGGCCAGCAGCGCGGCAAGCAGGCGGTATTCCATGGCGGTCAGGTGTACGTGCTGGCCGCCGCGCTCGACCACGCGCCTGGCGAAATCCACGCGCACGTCGCCGAAACTGATTTCGGCGGCGCTGCCGGCCCCGCCGCGGGCATGGCGCCGCAGCAGCACGCGCAGCCGCGCCAGCAGTTCGCTGACGCCGAATGGCTTGGTGAGGTAGTCGTCGGCGCCGGCGTCCAGCGCCGCCACCTTGTCGGCCTCGGCGGTGCGCGCCGACAGCACCAGCACCGGCACTTCGGTCCAGCCGCGCAGTTCGCGGATCAGGGTCATGCCGTCTTCATCCGGCAGGCCCAGGTCCAGCACCACGGCGTCGGGTTGGCGCGTGCCGGCCTCGATCAGGCCGCGCTTGACAGTGTCGGCTTCGTACACGGCGCAACCTTCGCTCTCGAGGGCCTGGCGCACGAAGCGGCGGATATTGGCGTCGTCCTCGATGATGAGGACGGTGGGCTGAAAGTCGAACATGCGATGGGCTCAGGCGATTTCAGGTTGGATCGGGGGCGGCGTGCCCAGCGGCAGGGTGAAGACGAACTGCGCGCCGCTGGACTGGCCCGGCGCGTGTTCGACCCAGATGCGGCCGTGGTGCGCGCTGACGATGGCTTCGCACACCGCCAGGCCGAGGCCGACGCCGGGGGTGGCGGATTCGCGTTCGCCGCGGGTGAATTTCTCGAAGATGCGGCGTTCGGCGCCGGGCGCGACGCCGGGGCCGTTGTCGCAGACCGCGACGCGCAGCTCGCCGTCCTGCGCCACGGCGTGCAGGCGGATGGCGCTGCCGGCCGGCGTGTACTTGGCGGCATTTTCCAGCAGATTGCAGAGCACCCGTTCGATCAGCACGCCGTCGCATTCGACCAGCGGCAACCCGGACAGGCTGTCGACCGTGACCCGATGCGCCGCCAGCGCTTCGCGCATGGCGGCCAGCGAGGCGCCGACCAGTTCCTCAATCGACTGCCACTCCAGCCGCAGCGGGGTGTCGCGGCTCTGCAGCCGCGCCATGTCGAGCAGGTTGGCGACCAGCGCGTGCATGCGCTGCGCCTGGTCGCGCATGGCGCGGATGGTGTCCTGGATGTCGGCCGGCAGCGCGTCCTGGCGCCGCGTCAGCGTGTCGGTCATGCCGACCAGGCTGGTGAGCGGCGTGCGCAGGTCGTGCGAGACCGCGGCCAGCAGTGAGTTTCGCAGCTTCTCGGATTCCATGCTGACCAGTGCCTGCTGCGCCACTTCCACGTAGTGCAGCCGTTCCAGGGCGATGGCGATGAGCGTGGCGTAGGCCTCGATCTGGCGGCGCGAGTCGGGCTGCGAGAACAGGCTGCGGCGCGGCGCCGCCAGCGCCAGCACGCCGCGGGTGCGCATCGGCGCCTTCAGCGGCAGGTACAGCAGGTCGCTGTTGGACAGCGTGGCTGTGCCGGCGCCCGCCGGCTGGCCGTGGTCGTAGACCCATTGGGCCAGCGCCGATTCCAGCGGCGGCATGTCGTCGGCGGCGGGCGAGGCCAGCTTCAGGCGGTCGTCCAGGCCCAGGATATAGAGCGCGCAGCGCGAGCCGAAGGTGGCGTGCACGAAGGCGCCGGCGGACGCGACGATCTGCTCGGGCAAGAGCGCCGATGACAGCTCGCGCGCGAACTCGTACAGGCTGCGGGCGTCGGCCTCGCGCTTGACCGAGGCCTGGGCCTGCAAGCGCAGGCCGGCGGTGAGCTGGCCGATCAACAGGCCCACGGCCAGCAGCACGCCGAAGGTCAGCAGGTACTGCACGTCGGACACGGCGAACGAGGCCAGCGGCTGCACGAAGAAGAAGTCGAACAGCCCCACGCTGACGACCGAGGCCAGCGCGGCCGGGCCGCGGCCATGGCGCAGCGCCACCGCCACCACCGCCAGCAGGAACAGCATGACGATGTTGGTCTGGTGCAGCGCCGGGAACGCCAGCGCCGACAGCGCCGTGGCCACTGTGCAATAGCAGAGCGCCCAGGCATAGCCGGCGAGCGCCTGCGGGCCGCGTTCGTCGGCCGCCTGGCGGCCGCGGCGCCCGAGCGTCAGCGGATCGCGGCCCGGCACGCTGGCGGCGGGCAGCGGCGGGGCGCCCAGGCGGATGATGTCGATCTCGGGGCAGCCGGCGGCCAGCATGTCGGCGAAGCTGTGGCGGCGCCACAGCCAGCCGGGGCTGATGGCCGCGGTCAGCAGCGCCGACAGCGACAGCCGCAGGCGCTGCAGGCCGCTGGCGCGGGTGCGGCCGACGATGGCCTTGGTGATGTTATGGCGGCGCACGTAGCGCACCACCGCGTCGACCATGTCGCCGCCAGCCAGGGTTTCGCAACGCGCGCCGAGCGAGTCGGCCAGCGCCAGGCTGCGTTGCAGCCGTTCCTGCTCGGCCTGCGGCGGCGGCGCGGCGCGCGGCACGTCGATGGTGACCACGTGCAGGTCGCATTCGAGCTGCTGGCTCAGGCGATGGGCGCTGCGGATGACGTATTCGGCGTCAGCGTCGGGGCCGATGCAGGCCACCACGGCTTCGCGCGTGCGCCACACCGGCTCGATGGCGCGGTCGCGGCGATAGGCCTGGACGTCGTCGTCGACGTGGTCGGCGGTGCGGCGCAGCGCCAGTTCGCGCAGCGCGATCAGGTTGCCCTTGCGGAAGAAGTTGCGGGTGGCGTGGCGCGCCTGCTCAGGCAGGTAGACCTTGCCTTCCCGCAAGCGGCGCAGCAGCTCGTCGGCCGACAGGTCGACCAGGATGACTTCGTCGGCGGCGTCGAAGACCTCGTCCGGCACGGTCTCCCAGACCCGCACGCCGGTGATGCTGCCGACGGCCTCGTTGAGGCTGTCCAGGTGCTGTACGTTGAGCGTGGTCCAGACGTCGATGCCGGCCGCCAGCAGTTCCTGGATATCCTGCCAGCGCTTGGCGTGGCGCGAGCCGGGCGCGTTGGAGTGGGCCAGTTCGTCGACCAGCACCAGGTCCGGGTGGGCGGCCAGCGCGCCGTCCAGGTCGAATTCCTTGAGCGCGTGGCCCCGGTAGGCGACGTCCTTGAGCGGCAGGACCGCCAGGCCCTCGAGCAGGGCGGCGGTTTCGCGGCGGCCGTGCGTTTCGACGATGCCGGCCAGCACGCGGGCGCCCTGCGCGGCGTGGGCGCGGGCGGCCACCAGCATGGCGTAGGTCTTGCCGACGCCAGCGGATGAGCCGAAGTAGACCCGCAACTTGCCGCGCACCGCCTGGCGCGCGGCGTCGTCGAGGTCTTTCAAGAGCGCGTCCGGATCGGGACGCTCGTCAGGATTGTCGGCCATGAACGCGCAAGCGAAGTGGGGGAGCGGCTGGCAATACTATACGCCGGCGTGTCATTTCACCGGCGCCAGTTGGTCCAGCGCCAGGTTGAGCTGGAGCACGTTGACGACCGGGTCGCCCAGCACGCCCAACCAGGGCTTGGAGGTGCTAGCCTCGATGAGGGCGTCGACCTTCTCACGCGGCAGATGGCGGGTACGCGCCACGCGCGCGGCCTGGTAGGCCGCGGCGGCCGGGCTGATGTGCGGGTCCAGGCCGCTGCCCGAGGCCGTGATCAGGTCCACCGGCACTGGCGTGGGATTGTCCGGGTCGGCCGCCTTCAGCGCCGCGATGCGCGCTTGCACGGCCTCGGCCAGGGCAGGATTGCGCGGGCCCAGGTTCGAGCCGCCGGAGTTGGCGCCGTTGTACGGCATCGGCGAGGTGGCCGACGGCCGGCCCCAGAAGTACTGGGGGGCGCTGAACGACTGGCCGATCCACTCCGAGCCGACCACCTTGTCGCCCTGGCGGATCAGCGAACCCGACGCTTCATGCGGGAACACGGCGGCGGCGATGCCGGTGGTCAGGAAGGGGTAGGCCAGGCCGGTCACCAGCGACAGGGCGGCGAACACGACCAGCGCGGGGCGCAGGATGCCGCCTTGGCGCGGCAGGGGAAGAGCTTGTTTCATGAGGAGTTCCTTTCCAGTGACGAGCGCGGGTCAGACCCAGCCCAGGGCGGCCAGCACCATGTCGACCAGCTTGATGCCGGCGAACGGCACCAGCAGGCCGCCCAGTCCGTAGATCAGCAGATTGCGGCGCAGCAGGACCGAGGCGCCCAGCGGACGGTAGCGCACGCCCTTGAGCGCTAGCGGGATCAGCACGATGATGATGAGCGCATTGAAGATCACGGCCGACAGGATGGCCGAGGCCGGCGTGGCCAGGCCCATGATGTTCAGCACGTTCAACTGCGGGTACACCGTGGCGAACGCCGCCGGGATGATGGCGAAGTACTTGGCCACGTCGTTGGCGATGCTGAAGGTAGTGAGCGCGCCGCGCGTCATCAGCATCTGCTTGCCGATCTCGACGATCTCGATGAGCTTGGTGGGATTGGAGTCCAGGTCCACCATGTTGCCCGCTTCCTTGGCGGCCTGGGTGCCCGAGTTCATCGCCACCGCGACGTCGGCCTGCGCCAGCGCCGGCGCGTCGTTGGTGCCGTCGCCGGTCATCGCCACCAGGCGGCCTTCGCCCTGGTAGGCGCGGATCAGCTTGAGCTTGGCTTCCGGCGTGGCTTCCGCGAGGAAGTCGTCGACGCCCGCTTCGGCGGCGATGGACGCGGCGGTGAGCTTGTTGTCGCCGGTGATCATCACCGTCTTGATGCCCATGCGGCGCAGCTCGGCGAAGCGCGACTGGATGTCGGGCTTGACGATGTCCTTGAGCTCGACCACGCCCAGCGCGCGGTTGCCGTCGCTGACCAGCAGCGGCGTGCTGCCGCGGCGCGCCACGTCCTCGGCCAGGCGCAGCACCTGTTCGGGAACCGTCGCGTCCTGCTCGGCCAGCCAGGCGCGCACCGCGTCGATGGCGCCCTTGCGGATCATGCGGTCGTTCAGGTTGACGCCGCTCATGCGGGTCTGGGCGGTGAAGGGCACGTATTCGGCGTCCGAGGCGCGCACGGCGGGGGCGTGAATGGCCTTGTCAGCCAGCGCCACGATGCTGCGGCCTTCCGGCGTTTCGTCGGCCAGCGAGGCCAGGCGCGCCGCGTCCGCCAGTTCGCGCGGCGATACGCCGGGCGCGGGCAGGAAGGTCGAGGCCTGGCGGTTGCCGAAGGTGATGGTGCCGGTCTTGTCCAGCAGCAGCACGTCGACATCGCCGGCGGCTTCCACCGCGCGGCCCGAGGTGGCGATGACATTGGCGCCCATCATGCGGCTCATGCCCGCCACGCCGATGGCCGACAGCAGCCCGCCGATGGTGGTGGGGATCAGGCACACCAGCAGCGCCACCAGCACCGTGACGGTGACGGCGCTGCCGCCGCCAGCGGCCGTGACCGAGTAGATCGAGAACGGCATCAGCGTTGCGACCACCAGCAGGAACACCACCGTCAGGCCGACCAGCAGGATGGTCAACGCCAGCTCGTTGGGCGTCTTCTGGCGCTTGGCGCCTTCGACCATGGCGATCATGCGGTCCAGGAAGCTCTCGCCCGGGTCGGCGGCGATGCGCACGAAGATCCAGTCGGACAGCACCCGGGTGCCGCCGGTGACGGACGAGAAGTCGCCGCCCGATTCGCGGATGACCGGCGCCGATTCGCCGGTGATGGCGCTTTCATCGACCGACGCGACGCCGGCGATGACCTGGCCGTCGCCCGGGATGGTTTCGCCGGCTTCCACCAGCACCACGTCATTGCGGCGCAGCAGCCCGGAGGCCTGCTTGACGGCCTGGTTGCGCCACAGCGCCGGCTCGGCGCGGGCGGCATCCTCATCGCGGAACCCCTTTAGCAGGCGCGCATCGATGGTGGTGCGCAGGCCGCGCAGGGTGGCGGCCTGCTGCTTGCCGCGCCCCTCGGCCAGCGCTTCGGCGAAGTTGGCGAACAGCACGGTGAACCACAGCCACACGGAGATCGCGAGGATGAAGCCCGCGGGCGCCTCGGCCTGGCCGCGCAACGCCATGATCCACAGGATGGTGGTCAGGATGCTGCCCACGTAGACCACGAACATCACGGGGTTCTTCAGTTGCGCCGCGGGCGAGAGCTTGCGCAGGCTGTCCAGCAGCGCGGGACCGACGAGCGCGCCCGACCACATGCCGAACTTGCGTTCGAGCGGCGCGGCCGACGGCGCGCGGGCGGCGCCGCCGCCGGCGCCTTGGGTTGGCATATCAATCTTGGCCATTTTCTTTCCTAGCCTGTTGCATTCAGGGTTGCAGGTGTTCCGCGACCGGGCCCAGGGCCAGCGCGGGCACATAAGTCAGGGCGCCCACCAGCAGCACCGCGCCGATCAGCAGCACCACGAAGAGGGGGCCGGTGGTCGGCATGCTGCCGGGGCCGGCGGGCAGGCGGCGCTTGGCCGCCAGCGAGCCGGCCATCGCCAGCACCGCGACGATGATGGCGAAGCGGCCGAACCACATGGCGATGCCCAGCAGCACGTTGTAGAAGGGTGTGTTGGCGGACAGGCCGGCGAAGGCGCTGCCGTTGTTGTTGGCGGCCGAGGACAGGGCGTACAGGATCTCGGAGAAGCCGTGGATGCCGGGGTTGAGCACGCCGGCCTGGCCGGCCGTCACCGACACTGCCAGCGCGGTGCCGCCGAGCACCAGCAGCGGCGTCGCCAGGATCACGATCGAGACCATCTTCATGTCATAGGCTTCGATCTTCTTGCCCAGGTACTCGGGCGTGCGGCCGATCATCAGCCCGGCGATGAAGACGCCCAGGATGGCGAACGCCAGCATGCCGTAGAGCCCGGAGCCGACCCCGCCGTAGACCACTTCGCCCAACTGCATCAGCAGCATCGGCGACAGGCCGCCCATGGCGCTGAGCGAATCGTGCATGCCGTTGACCGCGCCGCACGAGGCCGCGGTGGTGATGGTGGCGAACAGCGAGGTGGCGGCGATGCCGAAGCGGGTCTCCTTGCCTTCCATGTTGCCGCCCGGCGAGAGCGCGCTCATGGCGCTGTCGACGCCTGTTTGCGCGGTCATCGGATTGGGCTGTTGTTCGTAGTAAGCCGTGGTCAGCGCGAATACGACGAACAGCACGGTCATGGCCGCCAGAATGGCGACGCCCTGGCGCCGGTTGCCGACCATTTCGCCGAAGCTGAAGCACAGCGCCGCCGGGATCACCAGAATCGCCAGCATCTCCAGGAAGTTCGACAGGGCCGTCGGGTTTTCAAAGGGATGCGCGGAGTTGGCGTTGAAGAAGCCGCCGCCGTTGGTGCCCAGCATCTTGATCGCTTCCTGCGAGGCGACCGGGCCCATGGCCAGCGTCTGCGTCTGGGTGACCGCGGGGTCGGTCACGGGCTGGCCCTTGGCATCGAGCACCGGCTGCCCCTGGGCGTCCACGCGCGGTTGGTCATAGTGCAGGGCTTCGACCGTCTGCACGTCCTGATAGGGGCTGAAGTTCTGGATCACGCCCTGGCTTACCAGCGCCAGCGCCAGCACCAGCGACAGCGGCAGCAGCACGTACAGCGTGCTGCGCACCATGTCGGCCCAGAAGTTGCCCACCGTGGCCGAGCAATGGCGAGCCAGCCCGCGGATAAGCGCGAACAGCACCGCGATGCCGGTGGCGGCCGAGACAAAGTTCTGCACCGTCAGCGCCAGCATCTGCGTCAGGTAGCTCATCGTCGATTCGCCGCCATAGCCTTGCCAGTTGGTGTTGGCCACGAAGCTGATGGCGGTGTTGAGCGAGGAATCGGGCGAGACGGCGCCCATGCCGGCCGGGTTCAGCGGCAGCAAGCCCTGCAGGCGCTGCAGCGCGTAGACCGCCACGATGCCCAGGATGTTGAAGGCGAGCACGGCCAGCGCGTAGCGCTTCCAGCCCATTTCGGCTTGCGGGTCGATGCCCGCCAGCCGGTAGATGCCACGTTCCAGTGGGCGGCCCCAGGCGGTCAGCCGGGATTGCCCGTTTTCCATGGCGACGCGGATATAGCGCCCGAGAAAGGGCGCGATCGCGAGCAGGACCGCCAGGTACACGACCAGCAGTCCGATGAATTCGGCAGTCATCAGAACTTCTCCGGTTTGAATAGCGCGACCAGCAGGTACACGAACAGCAGCGCGGACGTGATGCCGCTCAGCCAGTAGAGCCAGCTCATGGTTGCTCTCCCGAGGACAAGGCTTCGCAGAACGAGACCAGGGCGTAGGTCAGCCCGGCCATGACGGCGAAGATCGCGATATAGATGGCATCCACGTTTTTCCTCCCGGGAGCGGCGCTCCCTTCGAACGACGGGCCCGGGCGGCAAAAGGGGATGCGGACCGCGCGGGCGAAGTGACCAATCAGGACATCGGCAGGTTACGGAGCAGGGGGTAAAAACGGGGTATAGCTTTGGCGGGGGGGTGTAAACGGAACGTAAAGACGCGCTGTCATCCTCCGGTTCGTGGATGCGCCGCCATGGCGCGGCGCGGGTGCCCGGAAGCGGGCAGCGGGGTCGGCGGTAGTTGAGGCTGGCTCAAAATGGGTCCCGCCGGCAGCCCCTGGAATGCGGGTTGGGGCCGAATAAATCCCAATATTTAGAACACGAGCCTTAAAATGCACTACTGTGGTGCATGGAATATGTAAATGAATGCGCCGAATTAGGGCATTCCCCTAGTGTGGCATTCCCGCATCTGGTGCAGAATCTCTTCCCATGCAGGTGAGGAGACAAAGCCCTGCATGGGCAATTACCGGCGGCACCGGTACATAAAAAAGTAGCAGTACTCAAGAAAAGCAAAACGCACAACGGCTGGCACCAGGCAGTGCCGGCCGTTGTCGCATAAAAAGCCCGTATTCCGCACGCCAGGGTTTTTTCCAGCGCCGCGTTTCGCGTTATTCCCCAGGTTTCGCTCACGCCAGCTATGCCGGAATCCCGCGCTTCCTCCAAACCCGTCCCCACGCGCTACTGGCGCCGCAACGTGCGGCTGATCGTGCTGTTGCTGGCCGTTTGGGCGGCGCTGACCTTTGTCCCGTCCTATTTCGCCCGCGGCCTGTCGTTCGACTTCATCGGCTGGCCGTTTTCGTTCTGGATGGCGGCCTACGGCGCGCCGCTGGCCTATCTCATCCTCATCGGCATCTACGCGCGGATCATGAACCGCGCCGACCAACGCTCGGAAGAGGGCAAGGGGGACGCCTGATGCCGTTCGGCGGAGACACCCCGCAGCAATTCAGCATCCGGCTGCGCCGCATCTACGTGCTGTATACGGCTGGCTTCGCGCTGATGATTCTGCTGATGGCGCTGGCCGAGATCCTGGGCCTGCCGCGCAACTGGATCGGCTATGTGTTCCTGCTGGTCACGGTCAGCCTGTACGCGGGCATCGGCATCGTCTGCCGCACCTCGGACCAGGTCGAATACTACGTGGCTGGCCGGCGGGTGCCGGCCTTCTACAACGGCATGGCCACCGCCGCCGACTGGATGTCGGTGGCCTCCTTCATCGGCGTCGCGGGCACGCTTTACCTGACGGGCTACGGCGGGCTGGCCTACATCATGGGCTGGACCGGCGGTTACGTGCTGGTGGCGATGCTGCTGGCGCCGTACCTGCGCCGCTTCGGGCAATACACCATTCCCGATTTCATGGGCGCGCGCTACGGCGGCAACCTGCCGCGGCTGGCTGGCGTGGCCTGCGCCATCCTCTGTTCGTTCACCTACCTGGTGGCGCAGATCTATGGCGTAGGCATCATCACGACGCGCATGACCGGCATTTCGTTCGAGCTGGGCATCTTCGTGGCGCTGGGAGGCATGCTGGTCTGTTCGTTCCTGGGCGGCATGCGCGCCGTTACCTGGACCCAGGTAGGCCAGTACATCATCCTGGTCATCGCCTACCTGGTGCCGGTGGTGTGGCTGTCGATCAAGCATACCGACATGCCCGTGCCGCAATTGTCGGCTGGGGCGGTGCTGCAGCAAGTGACCGAGAAAGAGGTCTATCTGCAGAACGATCCGGCCGAGATCGAGGTGCGTCGCCTGTGGCAGGAGCGCGCCGACGAAATGGCGCAGCGGGTGCGCGACCTGCCCGAGTCCTGGGCGCTCGAGAAGGACAAGCTGCGCAGCCGCCTGGCCCAGCTCAATGCCGGTGATGCGCCGATGGTCGAGATCCGCTCTGTCGAGCGCGAGCTGGCGGCCTTTCCGCCCAATGTCGAGGAGGCCAGGATCGCCTGGTCTCAGGCCAAGGCCTCCTTCGAGGCGCGTGCCGCGCCACTGACCCCGCACGCCGAGCCATTTCCTTCCGAAGACCCGCAAGAGCGGCGCAACATGCGCATCAATTTCCTGGCGCTGGTGCTGTGCCTGATGCTGGGCACCGCGGGCATGCCGCACATCCTGATGCGGTCATACACGACTTCGTCGGTGATCGAGGCGCGCCGTTCGGTGTGCTGGTCGCTGCTGTTCATCCTGCTGCTGTATTTCATGGCGCCAGCGCTGGCGTTGCTGGTGAAGTACGAGGTCTATACGCAGGTGGTGGGGTCGAATTTCCTCAGCCTGCCGAACTGGGTCCATGCCTGGAGCGCGGTCGACAGCAACCTGCTGGACGTCACCGACATCAACCGCGATGGCGTGGTGCAGCTCAGCGAGATCAGCATTGGCGCGGATGTGGTGGTGCTGGCCATGCCCGAGATCGGCGGACTGCCCTACGTGATCTCCGGGCTGGTGGCGGCGGGCGGCCTGGCGGCCGCTCTGTCGACCGCCGATGGCCTGCTGCTGACCCTGTCCAATTCGCTGTCGCACGACATGTGGTACCGGATGGTATCGCCGCGCATGTCGGCGGCGCGGCGGGTGATGGTGTCCAAGATCCTGCTGCTGGTGGTGGCGTTCGGCGCGGCCTGGGTGGCGGCGCGCAAGCCGGCCGACATTCTCTTCATGGTGTCGGCGGCGTTCTCGTTCGCGGCCTCGTCGTTTTTCCCGGCGCTGGTGATGGGCGTGTTCTGGCGCCGCGCCAACAAATGGGGCGCCACGCTCGGCATGGCGGCGGGCCTGCTGGTGACCTTCGCCTACATGACGCACACGCATCCGTGGCTGCGCGAGTGGGTGCTGGGGATTTCGCGGACCCAGCCGGTGGACCTGTGGTGGGGCATCCAGCCGATCGCGGCGGGCGTGTTCGGCGCGCCGGTGGCGTTCCTGACGATCGTCGTGGTGTCGCTGCTGACGCCGCCGCCGGATCGCGCCACGCTGGCGCTGGTGGATTATCTGCGTCATCCGGGCGCGCCGAAGCCGCCAACGGAGAACGGCACGGTCTGAAACGGAGGCAGGCGCCGGGTGGCCCGGATATACGCCCGGCGCGGGCCGGATCCGGGCTCGCGCCCGGAACGGCTCAGTGCGACACGGACTTCGAGAAGACGTTCATGACCACCACGCCGGCGATGATCAGGCCGATGCCGACCAGCGCCGGGGCGTCCAGGTGCTGCTTGAAGAATAGCGCGCCGATCAGGGAGATGAGCACGATGCCCACGCCCGACCAGATGGCGTAGGCGATGCCGACCGGCACTTCGCGCAACGTCAGCGACAGGAAATAGAACGAGATCATGTAGCCGAACACCGTCACCACCGACGGCACCAGCCGTGAAAAACCTTCGGAGCTTTTCAGGGCGCTGGTGGCGAAGATCTCGGCGACGATGGCGATGCCCAGGTAGAGCCACTTCATTTGCGCGGCCCCTCGGATTGGCGCAGCAGCACCAGCAGGGCGCCGGCGCCGCCTTCGCGCTCGGGCGCCTCGGAAAACGCCAGCACCTCGTTCTTCTGCACCAGCCAGGTGCGGGCCTTGTCTTTCAGCACCGGTTCCAGGCCCTGCGAGCCATAGCCCTTGCCGTGCACGATGCGCACGCAGCGGATGCCGTGTTCCTGGCATTCGTCCAGGAACGACAGCATGGCGTGGCGCGCCTGTTCCACGCGCAGGCCGTGCAGGTCGAGTTCGGCGCCGGCGCGCCACTGGCCGCGGCGCAGGTTGCGCGCCGTGTCGGGCGCGGCGTCGCCGCGCACGAAGGCGGTGCCGCCTTCGGACAGCAGGTGCGTGATTTCGCCGCCGTCCGAGACGCCGGCATCGGCGCGCGTGGCGGTTTCGCCCAGCGCGTTGGCGCGGCGCAGGGCCGGGGCTGGTTGCGGCACCGGCTTGTGTTCGGCGCGCGCGACCTGCTTGATCGGCTTGACCGTCTGCATGCTGCGCCGGAACGCGGCCATGTCGTCGGCCGGATCGGCGTCCGCGCCGGGCGCCGGCGCGGTTTTCTTCAGCGCCGCCACGCGCTGGGCGAGGGCGGCGCGCTCCTGCTCGGCCTGCAGGTCTTTCTTGAGGCGTTTCAGGTCGGCCGCGCCGACCTTATTGCCCCGCATTCTCCAGCCACCGTTGTGCGTCCAGGGCGGCCATGCAGCCCGTGCCGGCGCTGGTGATGGCCTGGCGATAGACGTGGTCCTGCACGTCGCCCGCGGCGAACACGCCCGGCACCGAGGTCATGGTGGCCATGCCGGACAGGCCGCTCTTGGTGACGATGTAGCCGTCCTTCATTTCGAGCTGGCCCTGGAAGATCTCGGTGTTGGGCTGGTGGCCGATGGCGATGAAGGCGCCGGTGGCCTTCAGGTCTTCGGTGGCGCCGGTGTCGACGTGGCGCACGCGCACGCCGGTGACGCCACTGTCGTCGCCCAGCACTTCTTCCAGCGTGTGGAACAGCTTCAGTTCCATGTTGCCGTTTTCGACCTTGCTCATCAGCTTGTCGACCAGGATCGGCTCGGCGCGGAACTTGTCGCGGCGGTGGATCAGGGTGACCTTGCGGCAGATGTTGGACAGGTACAGGGCTTCCTCGACGGCGGTGTTGCCGCCGCCGACCACGACCACGTCCTGGTTGCGGTAGAAGAAGCCGTCGCAGGTGGCGCAGCCGGACACGCCGCGGCCCATAAAGGCCTCTTCGGACGGCAGGCCCAGGTACTTGGCCGAGGCGCCGGTGGCGATGATCAGGGCGTCGCAGGTGTAGACCTTGCCGGTGTCGCCGGTCAGGGTGAACGGCCGCTTGGACAGGTCGACCTTGGCGATGTGGTCGAACAGCATTTCGGTGTTGAAGCGCTCGGCGTGCTTCTGGAAGCGCTGCATCAGGTCCGGACCCTGCACGCCGTCGGCGTCGGCCGGCCAGTTGTCGACGTCCGTGGTGGTCATCAGTTGGCCGCCTTGGGCCAAACCTGTAACAAGGACGGGGCTCAGATTGGCGCGTGCCGCATAGACGGCCGCCGTGTAACCGGCGGGGCCGGATCCGAGTATCAAAACTTTAGCGTGCGTAGGCGTGGACATGGGCGGGTATCTTTAGGTTAACGCCCAATTATAATGAGCCGCATGCCGCGTATCTCGACTGCTTCTCCGCGCGCTTCGCGCAACACCCGCAACGGGCCCTCGCCACTGCAGACGCGTATCTCCGCGTTGCTGCGCGAAGCCCGCTGGATCCTCTTCGCCGCCCTGGCGGCCTGGCTCACCCTGGTGCTGGCCACCTGGAGCGCCGCCGACCCGGGCTGGTCGCACTCCGTCCCCGCCGGCGTCATCCACAACAAGGGCGGGACCCTGGGCGCCTACCTGGCGGACATCCTGCTGTACCTGTTCGGTTTCTCCGCCTGGTGGTGGGTGATCCTGCTGCTGCACCGCGTGCGGGCGGGTTACCGCCGCCTTGCCAGCCATCTTCGTGTTACCAATGGTAAGCAGCCTGAGGTGTTGCCGCGGGTCCACTGGGAAGAGGGCATCGGTTTCTTCCTGCTGCTGGTCGGCTCGCTGGGCATGGAAGCCCTGCGCCTGGCCAGCCGCGGCACCCACCTGCCGGGCGCCTCGGAAAGCGCCAGCGGCGCCGGCGGCGTCATCGGCCACACCCTGGCCGACCTGATGGGCCGCAGCATCGGCTTTACCGGCAGCACCCTGGCCTTTTTGGTGATGCTGGCGATCGGCCTGAGCCTGTTTTTCTCGTTCTCGTGGCTGACCGTGGCCGAGCGCGTCGGCACCTGGATCGAAGGCCTGGTGCGTCGGGTGCGCAATTCCTACGCCGCGCGCGAAGACCGCAAGGTCGGCGAGGTGGCCAAGGCCGTGCGCACCGAGCAAGTGGTGGCCAAGCAGGAAAAGCTGGTGCACGAACAACCGGTGCGCATCGAGCCGGCGATCACCGTGGTGCCCAAGTCCGAGCGCGTCGAAAAGGAAAAGCAGCAGTCGCTGTTCTTCGCGCCGCCGCCGGGCGGCGAGGGCGACCTGCCGGCCATCAGCCTGCTGGATCCGCCGCTGGCCAACCAGGAAACCGTGTCGGCCGAGACCATCGAGTTCACTTCGCGCCTGATCGAAAAGAAGCTGGCCGACTTCGGCGTGTCCGTCACCGTGGTGGCGGCGCAGGCCGGTCCGGTCATCACGCGTTACGAAATCGAGCCGGCCACCGGCGTCAAGGGCAGCCAGATCGTCAACCTGGCCAAGGACCTGGCGCGCGCGCTCAGCCTGGTCAGCATCCGGGTGGTGGAAACCATTCCGGGCAAGAACCTGATGGGCCTGGAACTGCCCAACCCGCGCCGCCAGGTGGTCAAGCTGTCCGAGATCCTGGGCTCGCAGACCTACCACGCCAGCCATTCTGTGGTGACCATGGCGCTGGGCAAGGACATCGCCGGCAATCCGGTGGTGGCCGACCTGGCCAAGATGCCGCACCTGCTGGTGGCGGGCACCACCGGGTCGGGCAAGTCGGTCGGGATCAACGCCATGATCCTGTCGCTGCTGTACAAGGCCGACGCCTCGCACACCCGCCTGATCCTGATCGATCCGAAGATGCTCGAAATGAGCGTCTACGAAGGCATTCCGCACCTGTTGGCGCCGGTGGTCACGGACATGCGCCATGCCGCCAACGCGCTGAACTGGTGCGTCGGCGAAATGGAGAAGCGCTACCGCCTGATGAGCAAGATGGGCGTGCGCAACCTGGCCGGCTACAACACCAAGATCCGCGACGCGATCAAGCGCGAGGAGCCGATCCCGAATCCGTTCTCGCTGACGCCCGACCAGCCCGAGCCGCTGTCGCCGCTGCCCACCATCGTGGTGGTCATCGACGAGCTGGCCGACCTGATGATGGTGGTGGGCAAGAAGATCGAAGAACTGATCGCCCGCCTGGCGCAGAAGGCGCGCGCGGCCGGCATCCACCTGATCCTGGCGACGCAGCGTCCCAGCGTCGACGTCATCACCGGCCTGATCAAGGCCAACATCCCGACCCGCATCGCGTTCCAGGTGTCGTCCAAGATCGACTCGCGCACCATTCTCGACCAGATGGGCGCGGAGACCCTGCTGGGCCAGGGCGACATGCTCTACATGCCGCCGGGCACCGGCCTGCCGGTGCGCGTGCACGGCGCCTTCGTCAGTGACGATGAAGTGCACCGCGTGGTCGAAAGCCTGAAGGCGCAGGGCGAGCCGAACTATGTCGAGGGCCTGCTGGAAGGTGGGCTGGACGGTGACGGCGGCGAAGGCGCCAGCAGCGTCACCGGCATCGGCGGCGACGCCGAGTCGGACCCGATGTACGACCAGGCCTGCGAGGTGGTGCTCAAGCATCGCCGCGCCTCGATCTCGCTGGTGCAGCGCCATCTGCGCATTGGTTACAACCGTGCGGCGCGGTTACTGGAACAGATGGAGCAATCGGGTATCGTGTCGGCGATGCAGTCCAATGGCAACCGGGAGATCCTGGTGCCCGCCGCCGCTCGAGAGGAAGCATGATGAAGACGTTTCGTGGCCTGGCCGCCGGCCTGGCCCTGTGCATGGCCCCGGCGTTGGCGCCGACCGCGGCCGTTGCCGCCACGGCGCAGGAACAGTTGCGCGCGTTCGTGAGCACGGTGACGGCGGCGACTGGCTCTTTTTCGCAGTACACCGTCAGCACGCAGGGGCGCACGCAGCCTGCGCAGACGGGGGTGTTTTCGTTCCAGCGGCCGGGCAAGTTCAAGTGGTCGGTGCAGAAGCCCTATGAACAGTTGGTGATTTCCGACGGCAAGCAGGTGTTCCAGTTCGATCCGGATCTGGCGCAGGTGACCGAGCGCAAGGTGGATGCGGCCATCGGGACGTCGCCGGCGGCGATTCTGTTCGGTTCGGGATCGCTGGAGCAGTCGTTCGATGTGTCGGCGTTGCCGTCCAAGGATGGCATCGATTGGCTGCGGGCGAAGCCGCGCACGGCGGATGCGGGGTTTTCGCGCGTCGATATCGGGATGAAGGACAATCTGCCGGTGCGGGTTGAGTTGCTGGATTCGTTCGGGCAGACGACGCGGGTGGATCTTTCCGGGATCGTTCCTAATCCCAAGCTTGGGGAGGGGGAGTTTCGGTTTGTGGCGCCTAAGGGTGTGGATGTCGTCAAGATGTAGGGAGTCCTGCGGCGTCTGTGCTGACTTGCCTTTGAGTTCTTGAGTATTTCTTTCTTGGTTGGTGCAGTGGTTGCTTCGTAGGCCGCCCGTCACGGGGCGCGCAGGCGGTGAGCGCGCCAACGATTGCGGTCCGGAGCGTTCGCTCCGGACTTCCCCGTCCTCATCTTCGTCCAGGCCTTCGGCCTTCCCTTCAGATTCCGTCGGGCGCATCGACGGCGCGCTCACCGCCTGCGCGCCCCGCGCCGGGCTACGGTTTCGAGATGCGTGGCGCTGTTAGACCTAGGGGGCATGCGAGAGGCTTGCGTCGCCCGCCGGAGTCGGCCGCGCGGGCGGCCGATTCCGGCATACGTGATGTCTTGCGGCGGGGTGTTGGTCGCTGCGCGCTTGCGGTGAGTGGGGGGATGGATGGACCGCTGCGCTGCTAGTGGTCGAAGAGGAGCTGTGCACCATCCGGCGGCGTGGTTGCCGCACACCATCCAGTTATTGGCAGGCGCGGGCAACCGAAAACACTACCGCTCACGCCTTGAGCGTCGCGTCAGGTCACGGGCGCTTATACGCAACACAATCAATTTCCACCTTTGCATCCACCATCAGCGGCGACTGCACGCAGGCGCGGGCGGGGGGATTGTCGCCGAAGTATTCCTTGAAGACCTTGTTGAACGAGGGGAAGTCGCGGGCGTCGTCGAGCCAGACGCCGCAGCGCACGACGTGTTCGGGGCCGTAGCCGGCTTCCTTGAGGATGGCGAGGACCTGCTGGATGGCCTTGTGGGATTGGGCGACGGTGCCGCCTTCGATGACTTCGCCGTTTTCCATCGGGACCTGGCCCGAGACGTAGAGCCAGCCGTCGGCGGCGACGGCGCGGGCGAAGGGCATGTGGGAGCCGCCTTGGCCGGTGCCGCCGGCGACGCCGTAGCGGGTGATGCCGTTGTTGTCGGGGGTGGGGGTGGTGCTGCTCATGTCAGGGCTCCTGGAGGGCGGGGGTGGAGGCGGCGAAGCTGGCGCGCAGGTCGCCGTTGCGGGGCAGCCAGCGGCCGGCGCGGTCGCCGGTGGGTTGGCCGTGGCGGTAGGACAGGACGCCGTTGACCCAGACGGCCTCGATGCCGGCGGCGGTCTGGACGGGGGCGGCGAAGGTGGCGCGGTCGATGACGGTGGCGGGGTCGAACAGCACCAGGTCGGCGTGAAAGCCTTCGCGCACCAGGCCGCGTTCGGCCAGGCCGAAGCGGGCGGCGGACAGGCCGGTCATCTTGTGAACGGCTTCGGGCAGCGGGAACAGGCCGACGTCGCGGCTGTAGTGGCCGAGCACGCGCGGGAAGGCGCCCCACAGGCGCGGGTGCGGCATGGGGTCGTTGGGCAAGCCGTCGGAGCCGACCATGGTGAGCCGGTTCGACAGCACGCGGCGCACGTCGTCCTCGTGCATGTTGTGGTAGACGGCGCCGGCCGGTTGCAGGCGTTTCGCCGCTTCCAGCAGCGTCACGTTCCAGTCGGCGGCGATGGCGGACAGTTTGCGGCGGGCCTGTTCGGGGTGTGGCACCGACCAGGTGATGTCGATGTCGAATTCGTCGGTGACCTGCTTGAGGTCGAGCGTGGACGAGCTGGCCGAGTAGGGATAGCAGTCGCAGCCCACGTGCTGCATGCGGCCGGCGTTCTCCAGCTTGAACAGCACTTCCTTGGTGCGGCCCCAGTTGCCGGCGCCCGCGCATTTCAGGTGCGACACCACCACCGGCACGCGGGCGTGCAGGGCGATGTCGAAGGCTTCCTGCATGGCTTCCAGGATGGCGGCGAATTCCGAGCGCAGGTGCGTGGTGTAGAGCGCGCCGAATTCGTCCAGGATCTCTGCCAGCAGCTTGACCTCGGCGGTGTCGGCCTCGATCGCCGAGCCGTAGGCCAGGCCGGTGCTCAGGCCGATGGCGCCGTGCGCCAGGGCTTCGCGCAACTGGTCGCGCATGGCCATCACTTCGTCGCGCGTGGCGCTGCGGTCGAGACGGTCCATGTGGTTGTTGCGCAGGGCCGTGTGGCCGACCAGCGCGGCGACGTTCACGGCGGGCTGCGCGGCCTCGATGGCGCGGGTGTAGTCGGCGAAGGTCGGGTAGGCGAAGTCGTCGCGCTGGCCCAGCAGGTTCATCGGGTCGGGCGGCTCGCCACGCAGCGAGACCGGCGAGGCGCTGATGCCGCAGTTGCCCACCACCACCGTGGTCACGCCCTGGGACAGCTTGGGCAGCATGCCGGGCGTGCGGATGACGTTGGTGTCGTCGTGGGTGTGGACGTCGATGAAGCCGGGCGCGAGCGCCAGGCCGGCGCCGTTGATGATCTGCGCCGCCGGCCGGCCGGACAGGTCGCCGATGGCCGCGATGCGGCCGCCGGCCAGCGCCACGTCGGCGGTGTATTCGGCGCCGCCCGAGCCGTCGAGCACGCGGACGTTGCCGATGAGGGTGTCGTACATCTTGGTTTCCAAATTCAATCGCCCAGCGGCAGCCGGTTGGGGCCGCCGCGATGTTCGTCCAGCGCCAGCTTGATGCGGCGCAGGCGTTCGCGGTTTTCTTCCTGGTTCAGCATGGCCAGCTCGGTCGACAGCAGGTCGATCGCCAGCATCATGGCGTAGCGCGAGGCCGAGGGCTTGTAGATGAAGTCGGTTTCGTCGGTGCGGATCGGCAGCACCACGTCGGCCAGCTTGGCCAGTTCCGAGGTGGCGTCGGTGACGGCGACGATGCGGGCGCGGTACTGCTTGACGATGCGCGCCGCGCCGACGATTTCGGGCGTCAGGCCGGAGGCCGACAGGATCACCACGGCGTCGCGCTCGTCGAGCGTGGCGGCCACCATGCGCAGCAGCACGGCGTCGCTGTACACCGCGATCGGGTAGCCCAGTCGCACCAGGCGCGACTGCACTTCCTGCGCCAGCACGGCCGAGGCGCCGCCCATGCCGAACACGTAGACCATGCGGGCGCCGTCGACGATGGCGGCGGCGGCCTCGAACAGCGGCTCGGTGAAGGTCGGCAGGTGGGCGCGCAGGGTGCTTTCGATGTCAGCATAGATACGCGCGTAGAACGTGCTTTCCTCGGCCGGCGTGCTCTGGTCCAGGAAGCGGCTGCCCACGGTGCTGGCCTGCGCCAGCTTCATCTTCAGGTCGCGGGTGTCGTCGCAGCCCACGGTGCGGGCGAAGCGCGAGATGGTGGCGATGCTGACGCCGGCCTTGGCCGCCAGTTGGTCCACGGTGGCGCTGGCGCTCCAGATGATGTTGTCCAGGATGGCGTCGGCGACCTTGCGCTCGGTCACGCTCAGGTCGTCCCGGCGGCTGCGGATCTGGAAGACGATGTCGCGGATGATGTTCATGTGGTGTTCCTGGGTCGGGGTGGGCGAGGCGCTACGCGGCCAGTTCGGCGTCGCCGAGGCGCGAACAGGCCGCGAAGTGGCCCGGTCCGACGTTGACGTCGCGCGCCTCGGTCGTGGCGCAGGCATCGATGGCGTGCGGGCAGCGGGTGCGGAAGACGCAACCCGACGGCGGGTTGACCGGGCTGGGAATGTCGCCCTTGAGCAGGATACGCGAACGCGGCGCGCGCGGATCCGGCACCGGCGCGGCCGACAGCAGCGCGCGGGTATAGGGATGGCGCGGCCGCGCGTAGACCTCGCTGGTCGGGCCGCGTTCCATGACGCGGCCCAGGTACATCACCACCACCTCGTCGCACAGGTAGTCGACCACGGCCAGGTCGTGCGCCACGAACAGCATGGTCAGCCCCAGGTCGCGCTGCAGGTCCTGCAGCAGGTTCAGCACCTGCGCCTGCACCGACACGTCCAGCGCCGACACCGGTTCGTCGGCCACGATGAAATCGGGCTCCACCGCCAGGGCGCGGGCGATGCCGATGCGCTGGCGCTGGCCGCCGGAGAACTCGTGCGGATAACGGCGGCTGTGGTCGGCGTTCAGGCCGACGCGTTCGAGCAGTTCGCCGATGCGGGCCGCGCGGCGGTGCTGCGCCAACTTATGGGTGTCGAGCGCTTCGCCCAGGATCTCGGCCACCGTCATGCGCGGGTTGAGGCTGGCGTAGGGGTCCTGGAACACGATCTGCATGCGGCGGCGCCACGGCAGCATCTCTTTCTCGGACAGCCTGGTGATGTCCTGGCCGTCGAACAGCAGGCGGCCCGCGGTGGGCGCGAACAGGCGCAGCAGGGCGCGGCCGGTGGTGGTCTTGCCGGAACCGGACTCGCCCACCAGGCCGACGATGGTGTTGCGCGGCACGTCGAAGCTGACGCCGTCCACCGCCCGCACCACCGGCGCGTTGCGCGCTTGCGAGGTGGGGAAGTGGACCTTCAGGTCCTCGATGCGCACCAGCGGTTCGGCGGCGCGCGCGGGTTGGGGGCTTGCGGTCATAGCGGGGTCACCTTGATGCAGCGGGCGCGGTGCTGGTCCTGCACCGCCACCAGTTCGGGCACGTCGCGACGGCAGTTGTCGTCGGCCAGCGCGCAGCGCGGCGCGAAGGTGCAGCCGGCCGGCAGCGACAGCACGCTCGGCACGTTGCCCGGGATGGCGCGCAGGCGCTCGCCCGAGGCCAGCAGCGCGGCGGTCGGCAGACAGGACAGCAGGCCTCGCGTGTACGGATGGGTGGGCTTTTCGAACAGGTCGTAGACGCCGGCGTCCTCGACCACGCGGCCGGCGTACATCACCGCCACGCGATGCGCGATCTCGGCCACCACGCCCAGGTTGTGGGTGATGAACAGGATGCTCATGTTCATCTCGGCCTGCAGTCGGCGCAGCAGGTCCAGGATCTGGGCCTGCACCGTCACGTCCAGCGCGGTGGTGGGTTCGTCGGCGATCAGCACCGCCGGGTTGCAGGCCAGCGCCAGGGCGATCATGACGCGTTGGCGCATGCCGCCGGACATCTGGTGCGGATACTCGTTGACGCGCCGGTCGGCCGCCGGGATCTCGACGCGGTCGAGCATGTCGCGGGCGCGCTTCATGGCCGCCGCGCGCGATCCGCCTTCGTGCTGCAGCACGGCTTCGGCGATCTGGTCGCCCACCGTGTACAGCGGGTTCAGGCTGGTCATCGGCTCCTGGAAGATCATGGCGATCTCGGCGCCGCGGATGCGGCGCAGCGTGGCCGGCGAGGCGTGGGCCAGGTCGTGTTCCTGGCCGCGGCGGTCGCGAAAGCGGATCTTGCCCGCCTCGATGCGGCCGGCCGGCTTGGGCAGCAGGCCCATGATGGACAGGCTGGTGACGGATTTGCCGGAGCCGGATTCGCCGACGATGGCCAGCGTTTCGCCGCGGGCCAGGTCGAAGGTGACCCCGTCCACCGATTTGGCGACGCCGTCGCGGCTGTGGAACCAGGTCTTCAGGCCTTCCACCGACAGCACGATGTCTCGGGTGCTTGCGGTCATGATTACAGCTCCTTGCGCAGGCGCGGATCGAGCACGTCGCGCAGGCCGTCGCCGACCAGTTGCAGCGACAGCACCGACAGGACGATGGCGATGCCGGGGAAGATCATGATCCAGTCGGCCGAGCCCATGTACTGCTGGCCGGCGTTGATCATGGTGCCCCAGGTGGGGATGTCGGGCGAGACGCCCACGCCCAGGAACGACAGGCCGGCTTCGGCCAGGATCGCGTAGGCGAAGATGAAGGTGCCTTGCACCAGAATGGGCGACAGCAGGTTGCGCAGCACGTGCACGGTGACGATGCGCCAGGTCGACACGCCCAGCGCGCGGGCGGCCTCGACGAACGGCAGCTCGCGGATCACCAGCGTCGAGGCGCGCACGATGCGGGCCAGGCGCGGCGTGTAGACGATGCCCAGCGCGATCACCACGTTCACCAGCGACGGTCCCAGCGCGGCCACCAGCGAGATCGCCAGCAGGATGTCGGGAAACGCCATCATGGCGTCGATCAGGCGCGACACGAACTTGTCGGCCGAGCGGAAGAAGCCGGCGATCAGGCCCAGCGCGATGCCCAGCACGCTGGACAGGATCACCACCGAGAATCCCACCATCAGCGACAGCCGGCCGCCGTAGATGACGCGGCTGAACACGTCGCGGCCAAAGTCGTCGGTGCCGAACCAGTGCGCGGCGCCGGGTGCCTTGAGGCGGTTCATGATGGACAGCTTGAACGGGTCGTAGGGGCTGACCCACGGCGCCAGCAGCGCCGCGGCCACCAGCACGATCAGCACGAGCAGGCTGATCAGCACGGTCTTGCGGGCCACCAGCAGGCGCAGCACCTGCCAGCGGTCCGCGCCGGCGTTAACGGTAGTTGGACTAGTCATTTCGGTCGTTTCGTTCGCAACACTTCCAAGCGGGGCCACCGCGGAGCCGGCTTTGCCGGGCCGCCCATGGCGCCCCTGTGAGGGGGAGGCGCCGAAGGCGGGTCGTGGGTGGGTTCATCATCAATAACGGACGCGCGGATCGACCAGCAGGTACAGCAGATCGATGAACAGGTTGATGAGCACGTAGATGGCCGCGATGATCAGCAGCGCGCCCTGGATGACGGGGTAGTCGCGGCGTAGCACGGCCGACACCACCAGGCTGCCCACGCCGGGCAGGCCGAACACGGTCTCGGTGACGACGGCGCCGCTGATCAGCAGAGCGGTGGTCAGGCCCAGCACCGTCAGGATCGGTATCAACGCATTGCGCACGGCGTGCTTGAGGATCACGCGGCTTTCCGGCAGGCCCTTGGCGCGGGCGGTGCGCACGTAGTCGTCGCGCAGCACGTCCAGCATGCTGGCGCGGATGAAGCGGGTGATCAGCGCCGAGTTCACCAGCCCCAGCACCACCGCCGGCAGCACCAGGTGCGACAGCCGCGTCGCGAACGAGGCGTCCGGGCCGCCGTAACCCGACACTGGCAGCCAGCCCAGCTTGACCGAGAACACCTGCATCAGCAGCAGGCCGAGCCAGAAGCTCGGCACGCTGGAGGTGAACATCGAGAACGACAGCACCGACTGGTCCAGCGTGGTGCCGCGCTTGACCGCCGACAGGATGCCGACCGGCAATGCGATCAGCGTGGCGATGCACAGCGACATCAGCGTCAGCAGCAGGGTCGGTTCGGCGCGGTCGGCCAAGGCCGCCAGCACCGGCTTGTTCATGAAGATGGATTGGCCCAGGTCGCCCTGGACCAGCTTGCCCAGCCACGACACATACTGCACCGCCAGCGGCTGGTCGAGCCCCAACTGGTGCTCCAGCGCGGCGATGTCGGCCTGGCTGGCCTGGGGCCCGAGCATCACGGCGGCGGGGTTGCCGGGCGTGACGCGGATGATGACGAACACGATGGTCGCGACGATGAACATCACGGCCACCAGTCCGACCAGCCGGTTCAAGAGATAACGCAACACAGTGGCATCCTAAGGATCGGCGCGCCGATGCCGGCGCTGTGGTTCAGGCGGGGCGGGCCCTGAGCGGACCGCCCCGCGGCCTGGCTTACTTCTGCGCTTTCCAGGCGTTCCAGAAGAACGGCCACGGCGCCGGCTTGACGCCTTGCAGCGACGGCGAACGGGCCGCCTGCGCATTGAAGTCGCCGACCTTCACGAACGGCACTTCGTCATACACGGCCTGCTGCACGTCGGCCCAGCGCTTGACGCGTTCTTCCTGGGTGCGGGACTGGTTGAAGGCATCCATCACCTGCGCGCGGCGCGGCGTGTCCCACCAGCCCGGCGCGTCCTTGGACGGGAAGTCGATCAACGCGGGTTCGGGCAGGAACACGCTGTGGGTGATGAAGATGTCCCACACGGCCGGGTCCTGGCGGCGCTGCGTCAGCGTGGCCCAGTCGACCACCTGCATGTCGACGGTGAAGCCGGCGGCCTTGAGGTATTCCGCGGCCACCAGCGCCATCTTGTAGTGGAACTCGTACTGCTGGCTGGTCAGGATGCGGATCTTTTTGTCGGCCACGTTGGCGCTGTCCAGCAGCTTCTTGGCCGCGGCGGCGTCGCCCTTGTTGTAGACCTTGCCGCCCAGCGACGTGGCCCACGGGTAGCCTTCCGGATACAGGTCGCCGTTGAGCTTGTAGAAGTCCTTGTTGCCGAACGCGGCGAACAGCATGTCCTCTTCGTTCAGCGCCAGTTGCACCGCCTGGCGCACCGCCAGGTTGGACATGATGCCCTGCTTGGTGTTGAGCACCAGGCGCGGCCAGCCGAAGGGCTTGAGCATGATCGGGTCGGAGCGGCCGCCCTTGAGCTTGTCCAGCGCTTCCACCGGCAGCGAGTCGACGTAGTCGAACTGGCCCGCGGCGGCGGCTTCGGACCGGGTGTTGGCGTTGGCGACCGGCACGAAGCGGATCTCGTCCAGGTATTGCTTGCGGGCGCCGCCGTAGCCGTCGGGCTCGCCTTCGCGCTGCTTGTAGCCCTCGAAGCGGGTCAGTTGGATGTACTGGTCCGGCACGCGCGCCTTGAGCTGGTAGGGGCCGGTGCCGACGATCTCGGTCAGCACCGGGGCGATCTTGCCCTTGGGCATGATCACGGCGGCGGCGTTGTTCATGGCCAGCAGCGCGGTCAAGGGGGCGTAGGGCTGCTTGAGCGTGATGCGGATGGTGTTGGCGTCGGGCGCCTCGATGTTGGCGATGACCTTGGCGGCCATCTTGCCGCGCGTGGCGGTCTCGGTCCAGCGCTTGAGCGAGGCCAGCACGTCCGACGAATCCATCTTGGAGCCGTCATGGAAGGTGATGCCCTGGCGCAGCGCGATGGTGTAGACCAGGCCGTCCGGCGTCACCTCGGGCATCTTGTCGGCCAGCAGCGGCGTCAGGTTCCACTTGGCGTCGAAGGTGTACAGCGTTTCGAAGAAGTGCTGCGTCAGGATGCCGACCAGGTCGGCGGTGCTGCTCATCGGGTCGAGCGTGGGCGGCTCGCCGATGGTGGCGACGGAAATCGTGCCTCCCTTGACCGGCGTGGCACAGAGGGCGGGGGACGACAATGCGGTCAAGCCAATTGCGCCGGCCACGAGCAGGCTTTTCAGCCCACCGCCTTGCCGGGAGGTGCGGAAGTTCATGATTCTCTCTCCAGAGGGTCAAAAACAGGTTGTCGCGTGATTCAGTGAAAGGCCGGTAAGGCGCCGGATGCCCGAGTTCGTTCTTGCCCCCCGGGCGCGGGGCTTGTCGGTAGCGCAACGGAACGCGCGGCCGAGCCGCGCGCAAAGGCTCAGAAAAAGGTGTCCGCGACGTCGATGACGCGGTACTGCTCGTCCACCAGCAGGACCTGGCGCCACTTGTCGAACGTCAGGCAGGGATGGGAGATGTCGAAGGCGATCATGTCGCCAACCTGGATGTCGTCGTGCTCGCCGATCTGCATGAACGCGTGCTGGTCCATCATGGCGGTGAGCTTCCATTGGGACGGCGCGGCGCCGGGCGCGTTTTGCCCGGGACGGAAATGCAGCGAAGGCGTCGGCAGGCCGGCGTCGAAGGCGGCGTCGCGCTTGCCCATGGCCACGATGGCGCGGCCAGGCTCGGGCAGCGACTGCACGTAGGCCCAGACCTGCAGCGCCGGCTGCAATCCCGGCTCCATCTTGTGGGCGACGGGATTGTTGGCATTGATGCGCTCGGCGGCCGAGCGGTAGACGCCGACGTCGTGCGACAGGTAGCAGCCGGGGCGCAGCACGACTTCCAGCGGCGCGCCGATATCCAGTTGCGAGAATTCCTCGGCCACCACGTCGAACCAGGCCGAGCCGGCGCCGGAGATCAGGGCGGGGCCGTTCTTGCGCAGGCGGCCGGCGGTCGCCAGGCCGCGCAGCGCGTCGGTGGCGCGGCGCAGGAAGGCGCGGATCGCGGTTTCCTCCTGCAGCACGCCTTCGTAGACTTCGATGCCGGCCAGCGCCAGCCCGGGCCAGCGGCCGATTTCCTCGACCACGGACTGCAATTGCGCGTCATCGCGCACGCCGGTGCGCCCGCCCTTCGGGCCCAGTTCGATCAGGACCGGCAGCACCAGACCCTGCTCGCCGAAATAGCGGCCCAACTGGGCGGCGTTGGCGGCCGAGTCGACGATGCAGAAATAGGTGAACGCCGGATCGCGCAGCAGCTTGGCGATCAAGGCCATGTTGGCGCGGCCCACCAACTGGTTGGCCATCAGCACCCGGCGGATGCCGTGGTTATAGGCGGCCACCACCTGCGGCGCGGTCGCCAGGGTGATGCCCCAGGCGCCGTTGTCGATCTGGCGCTGGAACAGCGCGGGGCTCATGGTGGTCTTGCCGTGCGGCGCCAATTTGACGCGGTAGGCTTCCATGAAGCGCTGCATCCATTGCAGGTTGTGCCGCACCCGGGCCTCGTACAACACCGCCACCGGCAGGCTGACGTCCTCGGCCAGCAGGTTCCAGTTCAGCGCCGCCACGCCGGCGTTGGTACAGGAGGCGGGAAACGCGCCCAGGCCCTTGCCGTTGACGTCCAGGGGAGCTGCGGTGGTGGAGGAATGAGGCATGGCGCGATTCTTCTATGGAAAATATTTACGGTAAATCCGTTTTTTTCAATTATCCTGAAAGAAATTTACAAGCGGCAGTTGGGAGTTACCCGTAGTCGGCGACCGCCATGGCGGACGCCGGCAGGCGCCGGCCAGGCGAACCGACAGGCGGCTGCACTCTCGCGGCCATTGGCGCGACAATAGGAAATCTGCGGCGATGCCTGTTTGCCGCCCCACACAAGGAAGATTCATGCTGAAAGTCGCTTTGGGCCAGTTCGCCGTCAGCCGCGTCTGGGAAGAAAACGCCCAGGTGTGCGTCGATCTCATGGCGCGCGCCCGTGATGGCGGGGCCGGCCTGCTGGTGCTTCCCGAGGGCATCCTGGCGCGTGACATCACCGATCCGCAGATCGTGCTGAAGGCCGCCCAGCCGCTGGATGGCCCCTTCATGACGCGGCTGCTCGAGGCCAGCCGCGGCTCCTCGCTGGCCACCATGATGTGCGTGCACGTCCCGACCGGCGACGGCCGGGTCTGGAACACGCTGGTCACGCTGCAGGACGGCCGCATCGTGTCGCAGTATCGCAAGCTGCACCTGTACGACGCCTTCACCATGAAGGAATCGACCAACGTCACGCCCGGCAACGACATTCCGCCGCTGCTGGAGATCGGTGGGCTGAAGGTCGGCCTCATGACCTGCTACGACGTGCGCTTCCCGGAACTGGCCCGGCGCCTGGCGCTGGACGGCGCCGACCTGCTGGCGCTGCCGGCGGCCTGGGTGCGCGGCCCGTTGAAGGAAAAGCACTGGGAAGTGCTGGTGACGGCGCGCGCGCTGGAAAACACCTGCTACGTCGCCGCCACCGGCGAGTGCGGCGAACGCAATATCGGCTGCAGCATGGTGGTGGATCCGCTGGGCGTGGTCACCGCCCAGGCCGGCGAGGCGCCGGCGCTGGTGTTCGCCGATATCGATCCCGAGCGCCTGGCGCACGCCCGCAAGGTGCTGCCGGTGCTGGCCAACCGCCGTTTCGGGACCCCGGAACTGGCCTGAAGCGACGGTTTCTCGCGGGGCTGCCGGGTGGGCCGCCGCACGCGGGCTCCCGGCCGGGCCGCCCGGGGCGCGGGGCGGCCGGACATGTTGTAATACTGGCTTGATTTCCTTGCCGTCTTCCCCCATCTGCTGCCAATGAGCAACGATCTCTTCGCGGCCGATCCCGCCCATCGGCCTTACGTGCCCCTGGCCGAACGCCTGCGCCCGCGAACGCTGGCCGACGTCGTCGGCCAGTCGCACCTGCTGGGGCCGGACAAGCCGCTGCGCGTGGCCTTCGAGTCGGGCCGCCCGCACTCCATGATCTTCTGGGGCCCGCCGGGCGTGGGCAAGACCACGCTGGCGCGCCTGATGGCCGACGGTTTCGATGCCCAGTTCATCGCCATTTCCGCCGTGCTGGGCGGCGTCAAGGACATCCGCGACGCCGTCACCGTGGCGCAGGTGGCGCAGGGCCAGGGCCGCCGCACCATCCTGTTCGTCGACGAGGTGCACCGCTTCAACAAGGCGCAGCAGGACGCGTTCCTGCCCTACGTCGAAAGCGGCCTGTTCACCTTCATCGGCGCCACCACCGAGAACCCCTCGTTCGAGGTCAACTCGGCGCTGCTGTCGCGCGCCCGGGTCTACGTGCTGCAATCGCTCACGCCCGAGGAACTGCAGCAACTGGTCGACCGCGCCATCACGGCGTTCAACGACGGCCACGAAGAGGGCGCGCGCATCCACATCGACGCCGACGCGCGCGAACAGTTGGCGGCCTGGGCCGACGGCGACGCGCGCCGCCTGATCAGCGCGGTCGAGGTGGTGGCCGAATCGGCTCAGGCCGCCGGCCGCGACACGGTCGACGCGGCCTGGCTCGAGATCTCGCTGTCGCAGAACCTGCGACGCTTCGACAAGGGCGGCGACGCCTTCTACGACCAGATCAGCGCGCTGCACAAATCGGTGCGCGGCTCCAACCCCGACGCCGCGCTGTACTGGTTCTGCCGCATGATCGACGGCGGCGCCGATCCCAAATACCTGTCGCGCCGGCTGGTGCGCATGGCGGTCGAGGACATCGGCCTGGCCGACCCGCGCGCCACCGACCTGGCGGTCAACGGCGCCGACATCTATGAACGGCTGGGTTCGCCCGAGGGCGAGCTGGCGCTGGCCCAGGCGGTGGTCTACATGGCCTGCGCGGCCAAGTCCAACGCCGTCTACAACGCCTACAACCAGGCGCGCAAGTTCGCCGCCGAGCACGGCAGCGCGCCGGTCCCGATCCACCTGCGCAATGCGCCCACCAAGCTGATGAAGCAACTGGGGCACGGCAAGGCCTACCGCTACGCCCACGACGAGCCGCATGGCTACGCCGCGGACGAGCAATATTTCCCCGATGGGCTCAAGCCTTCCTTCTACCGGCCGACCGATCGCGGCCTGGAGGCTAAAATCCAGCAGAAGTTGGCATTCCTGCGCGAGCTGGACGCGCAGGAACGCGCCAAGAAACGGTAACGGGCGCCGCCCGTTGCTTCCCGCAATCTCACCGACATCACCATGCTAGACCCGATACTGCTGCGCAAAGACCTGCAAACCGTCGTAGACCGCCTCAAGAGCCGTGGCGTGTCCTTCGACACGGAACGGTTCAACGAGCTGGAGTCTCGCCGCAAGGCGGTCCAGACCGAAACCGAATCCCTGCAAGCCCGCCGCAACGCGCTGGCCAAGCAGATCGGTCAGCTCAAGGCCAAGGGCGAGGACGCCAGCGCCGTCATGGCCGAATCGCAGGCCGTGCCCGAGCGCCTGAAGCAACTGGAAGAAGAGCTGGCCGCCCTGCAGCAGCCGCTCAACGAGCTGCTCATGTCGGTGCCGAACCTGCCGCACGCCAGCGTGCCGCTGGGCGAATCCGCCGACGACAACGTCGAAGTGCGCCGCTGGCTGCCGGCCGCCGCGGGCGCCGATGGCAACCCGCCCGCGCTGCCGTTCGAGCCCCGCGACCACGTCGCGCTGGGCGAACCGCTGGGCCTGGATTTCGACACCGCCGCCAAGCTGTCGGGCGCGCGTTTCTCGTTCATGCGCGGTCCCATCGCCCGCCTGCACCGCGCGCTGGCGCAGTTCATGCTCGACCTGCAGACCGGCACGCACGGCTACACCGAGTGCTACACGCCGTATATCGTCAACGCCTCGACGCTGTACGGTACCGGCCAACTGCCCAAGTTCAAGGATGACATGTTCGCCGTGTCCAAGGGCGGCGGCGACGACGACCCCAAGGTCGACGAGCACGGCAAGCCGTTCGTGCGCGAAGACCAGTACCTGATCTCCACCTCGGAAATCACCCTGACCAGCGTGGTGCGCGACACCATCCAGGCGGCCGCCGACCTGCCGCTCAAGCTCACCGCCCACACGCCGTGCTTCCGTTCCGAAGCGGGCAGCGGCGGCCGCGACACGCGCGGCATGATCCGCCAGCACCAGTTCGACAAGGTTGAAATGGTGCAGGTCACGCAGCCCGACCAATCCTACGAAGCGCTGGAGGACATGGTCGGCCACGCCGAGCGCGTGCTGCAATTGCTGGGGCTGCCGTACCGGGTGATGCTGCTGTGCACCGGCGACATGGGTTTCGGCTCGGCCAAGACCTACGACCTGGAGGTCTGGCTGCCGGCGCAGAACACCTGGCGCGAGATCTCGTCGGTGTCCAACTGCGAAACGTTCCAGGCCCGCCGCATGCAGGCGCGTTTCCGCAACGCGCAGGGCAAGCCGGAATACGTGCATACCCTGAACGGCTCCGGCCTGGCCGTGGGCCGTGCCCTGGTGGCGGTGCTGGAAAACCACCAGCAGGCCGACGGCAGCATCGTGGTTCCGCAGGCGCTGCAACCTTACATGGGCGGCCTGACGGTATTGAAGCCCTGACGCCCGGCTGAGCGATCCGGCAATAAAAAACGGAGCCCGCGGGCTCCGTTTTTTATTGCCGCTCGGCGTGGGCACGCCGCTTGCTGAGGATGCAAGTCGGCCACATGGTGGATGGGGCGGAAAACCCGGCCTATTTATGATCGAGACATATTCCTGTCGTCTCGAGGGATTATGTTGGCGACGCCAGTACTGGATTTTGATGTGAGCAATTGTGTATTTTCAATAAAAGGGCCGGATAGTTCGGCACAATACACCTGCGTTCAACGCGCTTCATTCACATAAATAACAAGGAGTTGTCCATGACTTCAAGAATGATTGGAGATTTTCGTGTGAGATGCTCTGTGGCTCAAGATGACGAGCAGGGCTACCGTGTGCAGATATGGACCCGCCGGGTAGGCGGAACCGCGCCGGAAAAATGCTGGACGGTGCCCGGACAGGCGCCGTTCAACAGCTTGCACGAAGCGGAACAGGAAAGCCGGCAATTGTTTGAAGAAATAAACGGCGTTCGTTTCAACGGTGAACCGGAGTTTGCGCATGCGTCCGCATAATGGTTGGTGGCGGGCGTCGAGTGCTCCGCGTCGTTGGATCGATCTTGTTCAGGAAGCGCCGCGTTGGGCCGCAGGCAAGCCCGTCGCGGTGCCGCAGCAGCCGCCCGCCGTCACGGCGGACAAACCCGTCCAGGCCCCTGTCGCCTGACGTGCCTTCCATGGGGTACCGGAAATTACCCTGTGGAAAAAAGGCCACTCGCAAGAGTGGCCTTTGTATTTATTGCGGTGGGCTGAGAGCCCCGCGGCATCAACGATGCCAGCCGCCGCGGCCGTGATAGTAGCCGCGATCGGGGCCGCGCCAGTGGCCGCGCGGGCCCCAGTAGCCGCCGCCGCGGATATAGACCGGGGCCGGATAGACCACCGGGGGCGCCACATAGACGGGCGCCGGACGGTAGTAGACGGGGGGCGGGGGGGCATAGACCGGCGCCGGCGCCACATAGACGGGCGCGGGCGCGGCGTAGACCGGAGCCGGGTATACCACCCCGGGCACGCCGATCGAGATGCCGACATCCACCCGGGCCAACGCGACGCTGGAGATCAGCAGGCCCGCGACACCTGCCCCTGCGATGAGCCATTTTTTCATGTTGCACCTGCCTGCTGCGTGACGCAGCAAAGTTGAGTATTCGTTGACGCTATTTTCGGTCTTTTCGGATCGGCAGGGGTAAGCGGGTGGCCCTCAATAGCGACAATCCGCAACGGGGGCGGGGCGACGAACGTTCCCCATGCTGCGTCGCGGCAGGCCGGCTTCACTCTGGTAAACCCCCGTCTGAAATCGACTGAAATAAGGTGGAATGCGGTGAAGCGGGGGCGGCGAGTTACAGGCAGTCACGATCCTAGGGCCTGATTTCCCCTGGCAGCAACACCGGTGCGCCAGCGCCAGTCGGTTGGCGGCCTGGAGCGGACTGGCAGGGCCGGCGGACGCCTAGGCCTCTTGCGGCTGCTGGCAGCGGAATTCGACCACCCACACCCAGGGGTTGGCGGCCCAGGCGTGCGCGCCATAGCGTTCGCACCAGGTCAAGGCAAAGGCCGTCTGCAGGGGAACGCCGGGCAACAGCGCCGACGATTGGTAGAGCGCCTGGGTGCCTTCGGCGCGCGCGTCGGCGTCCGACAATTTTTGCAGGCGCTGGATGCGCACGCCCACGATTACGGCGGTGGCGAAGGGCTTGCCGGACTCATCTTCGAGCGTGATGCTCTCGCCCGACCGGCCATAGGGGCAGGTGACCCAGGGCGAGGTTTTGCGCAGTTCGGTCGCGCCTTCGCGGGGCGGGCCCATGGCCACCCATTTGCCGGAATCCGCCGCATCGGCATACCAGGCGGTCGTCAGCTTGGTGGGCTGCGGTTTGACGATGCGCCGGGTTTGCACCTTATAACCATCCAGGATGGCTTGCTTGAGCGGCTCGCTGAATTGGAGTGCTTGCCTTTTCATACCTGTTGTTCCCCTCACGTTCGACGCTTGCATACCAGCAGTGCTGTGGCCGCGTCGACACGTGCCAACATGGCGGGTTATCCGAAACCTCGCATGGAACAGTATGACGCGTGGCAATCGCCGTGTCAGGCAAACGGTTACTAGTGTGTCTTTTTGAATACGTTCCAAGGTTGTTTGTATACTCGACGTATGAATACTGACCTGCACGATCTCAAGCCCGGTTACTACTGGTACACCATGGCCAACGACCCGCTGGCCGTCATCCACATACACGACGACGGCGGCGCCACGTTGATGGGCACCGACTATCGCCTCGGCGCCGAAGGCGTGGCGGACATGATCCGCCAGGGCCAGCGCTTCTTCTGGATCGAACCGCCGCAGCAGGCCTGATCCGGCGCGGCCGCCCGACGCGGGCAGGCGAGGCCGAGGACCTATCCATGACCGACATGTTGTTAAACGACGTTCGACTGCCCGATGGCGCGGCGGTCGACGTAGCGATATCCCGCGGCCGTATCGAACGCGTCGGACCGAATCTGCAGGCGCCGGCCCATGTGGCGCGGGAAGCGGGTGCCGGCCTGCTGCTGCTGCCCGGTCTGGTCGAGGGGCACACGCACCTGGACAAGACCACCTGGGAATCCCCCTGGTATGTGAATCAGGTGGGGCCGGCGTTGACCGACCGTATCGACAACGAGCGGGCCTGGCGCGCCGCCAGCGGCCATGACGCCGCCAGCCACTCGCGCGCGTTGGCGCTGGCCTTCCTGCGCGAAGGCACTACGCGCATCCGCAGCCACGTCGACGTCGATACCGATGCCGGACTGCGCCATCTGGAGGCGGTGCACGCCACCCGCGAGGCACTGGCCGGCCTGATCGAGATCCAGACCGTGGCGTTTCCGCAGTCAGGGTTGCTGGGGCGGCCAGGCACGGCCGCGCTGTTGGACTTGGCCCTGGCGCAAGGCGCGGATGTGCTGGGCGGGCTGGATCCCTGCGCCATCGACCGCGACCCGGCACAATCGCTCGACGTGCTGTTCGGCTTGGCGGACAAGCATGGCAAACCCCTCGATATCCACTTGCATGAGCCCGGCGACCTGGGCGCGTTTTCGCTCGACCTGATCCTGGATCGGGTGCAGGCGCTGGACATGCGCGGCCGTGTCGTCGTCAGCCATGCCTTCTGCCTGGGCGGTGTGGATGCCAGGCGTCTGGATGGGCTGCTCAAGCGGCTGGCCGCGCTGGAGGTGGCGGTATTGACCACCGCGCCGCCGTCGCGGCCAGTCCCGCCGTTGCGTGCCTGCCGCGAGGCCGGCGTGACGCTGTTCGGCGGCAACGACGGCATCCGCGACACCTGGACGCCGTACGGCAGCCCCGACATGCTGGCGCGTGCCATGATGATCGGGTTGCGCAACGACCTGCGCCGCGATGACGAGATCGGCTGGGCGTTCGATTGCGTCAGCGGCGCCGCGGCGCGCGCCTGTGGCTTCGCCGACTACGGACTGACGCCCGGCGCCCGCGCCGACCTGGTGCTGGTGGCGGCCAGCGGCGTGGCCGAAGCCGTGGCGCAGCGCGTCCCCCGTCGTCTGGTGATTTCGGGCGGTGCGGTGGTGGCGCGTGACGGCCGCTTGCTGGATAGCGTGGCGGCGTAGGCGTCGCCTCGCCGTCAGCGGTCCGCCGCCGCCTGGCTCTGCGCCAGTTCCACGAATACCCGCATCAATTCAGAGCGCACGCCGGAGCGCGGCCAGAGCGCGCCGACCGTGCGCACGGGGCATGGCGCCGGCAGCGGCCAGCGCCTGACTGGCGCCGACGCGCCAGTGGTGGCCCAGTCGGGCAATAGCGCCACCCCCAATCCTTCCGACACCAGCTTGGCGATCGAGTCGATGCCGTCCAGCTCGAAGCGCACGTGTGGCCGCAGGTCACGGGCGCGCAGGTAGTCGTCGGCCATGCGGCCGCCCACCACGCTGCGGTCGTAGCGGATATAGGGCTCGCGCGCGATCACCGCCAGCGGGTCGCGCACCGCCATGTCGGCCGGCGTCACCAGCACCAGCGGTTCGCGCCGCAGGTCGCGCCAGACACAGGACTTGGGCAGCGCGAACAGCGGATGCACCAGCAGCGCGCCATCCAGTTCGCCGGCCAGCACCTTGCTGTAGAGCAGGGTGGTGGGCGCCGGTTCGATGTAGATCTCGATGTGGGGATAACGCGCCGCCCAGGTGCGCAGCACCGGCGGCATGATGCCGGTGAGCGCGGTGGGCGTGGCGCCCAGGCGCAAGGGGCCGGCCGGCAGGTCGGACTCGGTTGCCGCCGAACGCAGGTCGCGCAGGTCGCGCAGCACGTTGCGGGCGCGCTCCAGGATGCGGGTGCCGGCGGCGGTGGGTTTGACGGTGCGGCCCGAGCGGGCGATCAGCGCGCTGCCCATGTCGGCTTCCAGCGCGCGCAGGCGCTGCTGCACGGTGGCCGGCGTCAGCCCCAGGTGGCGCGCGGCCTGCGCGATGGAGCCCAGTTCCACCACATGTACATAGGTCTGCAGGAATCTCGAATCCATCGGCGGGCGCTCATAGAAGATGCTTTTTACATATTCTAAAGATGGATGAAGATAATTGTTTGTTTCTTTGATGGCGGCAAGAATGCGCTTGAGCGTTGCGCCAGCGCAAGGCGCGCCGGCAGCGCGACCCGCACTATTCCCGTTATCAGGAGCCAGCCGTGCCCATCATTGAATCCATCGACGTTTGCGCCGCCGCGGTGCCCTTGGACAAGGTCACCTCGTTTTCGAACCGCACCGTCTCCACCCGCCACTACGGACTGGTCAAGGTCCGCAGCGCCGATGGCGTCGAAGGTATTGGCTTCTGCTACGTCGGCAGCGCCGGCGGCGCGATCTTCGAGGCCGCCGTGCAGAGCCTGCTGGCGCCGGTGCTGCTGGGCAAGGACTCGCACGCGGTCGAAGGGCTGTGGCAGGCGATGTACCAGGAAGCGCTGCTGCAAGGACGCCAGGGCACGGTGATGCGCGCGCTCAGCGCGCTCGACATCGCGCTGTGGGACCTGAACGCCAAGACGGCGGGGCTGCCGCTGCACAAGTTCCTGGGCGCGGTCGAGCTGGAGTCGGTGCCGGCCTATGCCAGCGGCGGCTACTACCTGGATGGCAAGACGCCGCAGCACCTGGGCGAGGAAATGGCCAGCTACGTGGCCAAGGGCTTCTCCGCCGTCAAGATGAAGACCGGGCGCCTGTCGCCGCGCGAGGAAGAGGCGCGGCTGAAGGCGGCGCGCGAGGCCGTCGGGCCGGATGTCGAGCTGATGATGGACTGCAACAACGCCTGGCAGGACGTGACCCAGGCCATGCAGTACATCCGCCGCTTCGAGCAGTACGAGCCATACTTCATCGAGGAGCCGTTCGGCCCCGATGACATCGACAGCCACGCCAAGCTGGCGCGCCTGACGCACCTGCCCATCGCCACCGCCGAGATCGGCTATGGCCGCTGGTATCACAAGGAGCTGCTGGACAAGGGCGCGGCCGGCATCCTGCAGACCGACGCGGCGGTGTGCGGCGGCATCACCGAATGGAAGCGCATCGCGGCGACCGCGGCGAGCTATGGCGTGGTGGTGTGCCCGCACTGGTTCCACGACGTGCACGCGCCGCTGGTGGCCGCCACGCCCAATGCGCGTTATGTTGAATTTTTCTGGGACGACCAGGTCCTGAATTTCCGCAAGCTGGTGGACCGCCAACTGACCCACAAACAGGGGCGTGTGGTGCTGCACCAGGAGCCGGGGCTGGGATTCGGTTTCGATGAACGCATGGTCGAGCGCTACGGCAAGTGGACCCGCGTCGGCCGCTGACAGGAGAGTTTTCATGAGCACACGCGCCGCAGACCGGCCGCAAGGCGTCTATTCCCCGGTCCTCACGCCCTTCAACGCGGACCTGTCGCCCAGCGTGCCGCGCTTCGTCGGGCATTGCCGCGCCCTGCTGGAACAGGGCGCGGGGCTGGCGATCTTCGGCACCAACTCCGAGGCCAATTCGCTCAGCGTGGCGGAAAAGCGCCATCTGCTGGATGCGTTGCTGGATGCCGGCCTGCCGGCCGCGCGCATGATGCCCGGCACCGGCGCCTGCGCGTTGCCCGACGCGGTGGAGCTGACCCGTCATGCGGTCGAGGCCGGCTGCGGCGGGGTGCTCATGCTGCCGCCGTTCTACTACAAGGGCGTCAGCGACGAGGGCCTGTTCCGCGCCTTCGCCCACGTGATCGAGCGGGTCGCCGACGAGCGCCTGCGCATCTACCTGTATCACATCCCGCCGGTGTCGGGCGTGCCGATCAGCCTGGGCCTGATCGATCGGCTGCTGGGCGAATTTCCCGGCATCGTCGCTGGCATCAAGGACAGTTCCGGCGACTGGAACAACACCGCGGCCATGCTGCGCGACTTCCAGCCGCGCGGCTTCGACGTGTTCGCCGGCACCGAAACGGTGTTGCTGGAAACGATGCGGGCCGGCGGCGCGGGTTGCATCACCGCCACCGGCAACGTCAATGCAAGCCCGATCGTCGCGTTGTACCGGTCGTGGCGCGAGGCCGGCGCCGAGGACCGGCAGCGCGCCTTGAACGAGACCCGCGCCATTTTCCAGTCGTACCCGATGATCCCGGCCATGAAAGCCGCGATCGCGCAGCGGCGCAACGATCCGGTGTGGGCCACGGTCCGGCCGCCGCTGGTGGAGCTGGACGCCGCGCAGTCGGCGCAACTGGCCCAGCGGCTGGCGGCCCCTGCCGCCTGACCGCGCCAGCAGGACCCGCAGGACGCCGCGGCCCAGCCGGCCGCGGCCGGCAAGGCTTACCAACAGTCGCCGGGCATGGACCCGGCGCGCGAGGAGACAACCATGCAACGCAGGGAATTCATTACCGGCGCCGCGGCGCTGGGGGCGGCGCTCGTCCTGCCGTCGGCCAGGGCGCAGCAACCGCTGCCGCCGGGCCCGGTCAAGATCGTGGTGGGATTTCCGGCGGGCGGCGGCACCGATGTGCTGGCGCGCCTGCTGGGCCAGAAGCTGGGCGTGATGTGGGGCATCCCGGTGATCGTCGAGAACCGCGCCGGCGCGGCCGGCATCATCGCCGCCGAGCAGGTGGCGCGCCAGCCTCCCGATGGCAACACGCTGCTGATGGCGCACGTCAACAGCCACGGCATCGCGCCCGGCCTGCAGCCCAGGCTGGCCTATTCGGCCGAGCGCGATTTCTCGCCGATCGCGCTGGTGGGCAAGACGCCGACGCTGCTGATTGGCGGCGCGGCGCAGCCGGCCAAGACCCTGCCCGAGCTGGTGGCGCTGTGTCGCGCGCAGCCCGGCAAGATCATCTTCGGCTCGGCCGGCAGCGGGTCGGCGCAGCATCTGGCGCTGGAGATCTTCAAGGCCCGCGCCGGCATCGATGTGCTGCACGTGCCCTACAAGGGCTCGGCGCCGCTGATGAACGACCTGCTGGGCGGCCACGTGCAGTACTGCTTCGAGGGCATGACCACGGCCACGCCGCTGATCCAGTCCGGCAAGGTGCTGGCCTTGGCCCAGACGCTGCGGCAGCGTTCCAGGAGCCAGCCCGACGTGCCGACGGTGGCCGAGCAGGGCTATCCCGGGTTCGAAGCCAGCATCTGGTTCGGCATGGTGGGCCCGGCCAACATGCCCGCCGACATGGTCGCGCGCATGAACCAGGACATCGACCGCGTCCTGGCCATGGCCGACGTGCAGGAAAAGCTGGCGCAGGTCGGCGCGGAAGACGGTGGCGGCAGCGTGCAGCGCTTCGCCGACTTCATGCGCGACGAGCAGCGCAAGTACGCCAAGACCATCCAGGACGCGAAGATCGTGGCCGAGGGGTAGGGGCAGGACTTGCGGCAAGAAGGCAAAGAAAAAGGCCAATCCCGGGGGATTGGCCTTTTTTTGAATACTGGCGGAGAGGGTGGGATTCGAACCCACGGTACGGGGATACCGTACGCCTGATTTCGAGTCAGGTACATTCGACCACTCTGCCACCTCTCCGTGGCTGGATTCCGCAACGGTGAAATTCCAGTGGCCGGTTCAGGGCGAGCCCATCAGCGGTTCCTGGTTTCCCACGATCAGATTCCTGGTCGGAAGAATCTGCGTTGTCGGAGCAGCGAAGCCCGCAATTCTACAGCAAAAAAAAGTTTTGTGTAAAGCCTTTCGATGTTGGGCGCTTCAGACGGTTTCCCCGGCTTCCCGCATGGGTAATCTTTGCGCAGAATCGGACTGTCTCGAATTGCACGCTTCGCGCCGATGAATCTGATCCTCATCCTGTTGCTGGCCGCCGTCCTGTGCGTGCCGCTGACCCAGCGGCTGGGGCTGGGCGCGATCCCGGGCTACCTGCTGGCCGGCGTGCTGGTGGGGCCGTCGTGCCTGAAGCTGGTGACCGACGTGGGCGACATGGTCAATGTGTCGCAGTGGGGCGTGGTGATGATGCTCTTCATCATCGGCCTGGAACTGGCGCCCCGGCGCCTGTGGGCCATGCGTCATGAAGTGTTCACCCTGGGGGCGTCGCAGATGCTGACCTGCGGGCTGCTGCTGGGGCTGGTGTTCGGCGCCGCGCTGCGCCATCTGGCCGGCATGGGCTGGCAGGCGGCGGTGTTGTGCGGGCTGTCGCTGGCCCTGTCGTCCACCGCGGTGGCCATGCGGCTATTGGAGGAGCGCGGCCTGACGCGCACGCCGATGGGGCGCTCGGCGCTGGGAGTGCTGCTGTTCCAGGACATGGCGGCGATCCCGATGCTGGTGGCGGCCGGGCTGCTGGGCAGCGGTGCCGCGTCGGAGCCGTCCTTCAAGGAGGCCTTGATCGCGGTGGCAGTGGTGGCGGTGGCCTACCGGCTGCGGCTGCTGGGCTGGGCCGCCAAGGCGCAGTTGAAGGAGTTGTTCACGGCGGCGGCGCTGCTGATGGTGATCGGCACCGCCCAGTTGTTCAACTACGCCGGCCTGTCGGCCGGCCTGGGCGGCTTCCTGGTGGGGGTGCTGATGGCCGAGTCGCGCTATCGCGACGAACTGGAAAACGCCATCGAGCCGTTCAAGGGCCTGCTGCTGGGCCTGTTCTTCGTCGCGATCGGCATGTCCGTGAACCTGCACGTGGTGGCGGATCACTGGGCTTTCATCCTGGCGGGCGTGACGGCGCTGCTGCTGGTCAAGGCGCTGGTGCTGTATGGCTTTGCGCGGTTCCTGGGCCTGCCGCGCTATCACCGCCTGCTGTTCGCCATGGTGCTGGCGCAGGGCGGCGAATTCAGCTTCGCCATCTTCAACGAAGCCTGGAGCAACCGTTTGATGGACCTGGACCAGCGCGACGTGCTGGCAGTGGTGGTGGCGGTGTCGATGGGCGTGGTGCCGATCCTCATCAAGCTGCTCGAGCGCGTGCCGGAGCGCCTCGGGGGCATGGCGGACCTGCCGGCGCCGCCGCCCGCCGAGACGGCGCAGGACCGGTCGGATTCCGCGCCGCCGCCGGGCCAGGCGGAGCCATCGGATTCCCCATCGCCGCGGCCTTGACCCCGCGCCGCGTGGGGGCATGGCATGATGGGCGCCTTACCGGGCAGCTACACTTGACCCTGTTTTTCAGCCCGTGTTTCGCCCACGGCGCCGACCGGCATGTTCCGGCCGCCGCCCGCCTTCCGCGCCCCGCCACAGGAGAACATCTATGCTCAAAGGAAAAGTCGCAGTCGTCACCGGTTCCACCAGCGGGATCGGCCTGGGTATCGCCACCGCGCTGGCCGCGCAGGGCGCCGATATCGTCCTGAACGGCTTCGGCGACGCCGCCGAGATCGAAAAGGTGCGCGCCGGCCTGGCGGCCCAGCATGGCGTCAAGGTGCTGTATGACGGCGCCGACCTGTCCAAGGGCGAGGCCGTGCGCGGCCTGGTCGACAACGCGGTGCGCCAGATGGGCCGCATCGACATCCTGGTCAACAACGCCGGCATCCAGCACACCGCGTTGATCGAGGACTTTCCCACCGAAAAGTGGGATGCCATCCTGGCGCTGAACCTGTCGGCCGTGTTCCATGGCACCGCCGCCGCGCTGCCGCACATGAAGAAGCAGGGCTTCGGCCGCATCATCAACATCGCCTCGGCCCACGGCCTGGTGGCTTCGGCCAACAAATCCGCCTACGTCGCCGCCAAGCACGGCGTGGTCGGCTTCACCAAGGTGACCGCGCTGGAAACCGCCGGCCAGGGCATCACCGCCAACGCCATCTGCCCGGGTTGGGTGCGCACCCCGCTGGTCGAAAAACAGATCTCGGCGCTGGCCGAAAAGAACGGCGTCGACCAGGAAACCGCCGCGCGCGAATTGCTCAGCGAAAAGCAGCCGTCGCTGCAGTTCGTCACGCCTGAACAACTGGGCGGCACGGCCGTCTTCCTGGCCTCCGATGCCGCCGCGCAAATCACCGGCACCACCGTCTCCGTCGATGGCGGCTGGACGGCGCGCTGATCAAAGGAACCTTCGAATGCTGTTTCTGCTTTCCCCCGCCAAGAAGCTGGACTACGACTCGCCGGTGCACGTCGAGACGCACACCCAGCCTTTGTTCGTGGACCAGGCCGCCGGCCTGATCAAGGTCCTGAAGACCAAGACCGCGGACGACATCGCCGAACTGATGAGCCTGAGCCCGGCACTGTCCGAGCTCAATGTGCAGCGCTATGCGCATTGGAAGCGCACCTTCACGCAGGCCAATTCGCGCCAGGCCGTGCTGGCCTTCAACGGCGACGTCTACGAGGGCCTGGAGGCTTCGACCCTGTCGGCCAAACAACTGGACTGGGCCCAGGAACACGTGGCCATCCTCAGCGGCCTGTACGGCGTGCTGCGGCCGCTCGACCTGATGCAGCCGTACCGCCTGGAAATGGGCACGCGCCTGGAAACGCCCAAGGGCAAGAACCTGTACGAGTATTGGGGCAGCGGCATCGCCGAGTACCTGAACGAGCGCCAGGCCGGGCAGAAGGCGCCGGTCATCGTCAACCTGGCTTCCGAAGAGTATTTCAAGTCGGTCGACCTGAAGGCGCTCAAGGCGCGCGTGGTGCAGTGCGTGTTCCAGGACTGGAAGAACGGCGCCTGGAAGATCATCAGCTTTCACGCCAAGCGCGCGCGCGGCCTGATGGCGCGCTACGCCATCCTGCACAAGGTGTCCAAGCCCGAGGGCCTGCACGGCTTCGACCTGGAAGGCTACAAGTATGACGCCTCGGCCTCGACCGAGGACAAGCTGGTGTTCCGCCGCAAGCTCTGAACGGGACGCGGGTGCCACGCCAGGCCGGCCTCGAAAGGGCCGGCTTTTTTTGCCCCCGGCGAAGCGCGGCGGCTCGATTCAGGCCGGCGCCGCGACCGGCGGCGCGTGCTGCGGATCGGCCAGCGCCAGCAGTTCCTGGCGGATCATGTGCGCGGCCTTGATCATTTGCTTGACGGGATAGACCAGCGCCGCCTGCTCGCCTTCGGTGTCGAACTGGGTCGGCAGGTCGGCGGGCGCCTGCGCGCGGTTCTCGTCCAGCAGGTCGACCATGCCGGCCAGCGCCCGCTGCACCGCCTCGGGCGTGGCGGGCAGGGCCGCCAGGATGGGAATGGCGGCGGTGATCTGTGAGGCCAGAACGTGGTTCTGGATCAGCAGGTTGTTCAGTTCGGGCACGCTGACCTGGTGCGACTTGGGCTCGCTCATCATGCGGTAGAAGGCCTCGGCGAAATTGCTGAAGGCGATGTGCACGTTCTTGCGCGCCAGGCGCCAGGCCAGATCGGCGTCGGTGACCGCCGGGGTGGCGTCGGCGGCCGCGCCCACCGGGGCGCCATGCGCCTGCATCGCTTCCACGTAGCGCATGCCGGCCATCAGGTATTCGCGGTTGGCGCGGGTGGCGGCCGCCGCCAGCGGCTTGAGGTAGCGCGCCTCCCACCAGGGCAGGATGTAGCTGCACACCAGCGCCAGCGCGCAGCCGATCAGCGTGTCGATGGCGCGTTCGCCGATCACCGCCATCGACACCGTGCCGGGCGAGACGAAGTGGAACACCAGCACCACGAACAGGGTATTGAAGATGGCGCTGGCCATGTAGTTCAGCTGCACCATGCTGTTGCCCATGATGCAGGCGCCCAGCAGCACCGCGAACAGGATGGCGGGCTTGTCGGTGACGTTGAACAGCAGCAGCGCGCAGATGCAGCCGATCAGCGTACCCATCAGGCGCCAGCCATTGCGCTGGCGGGTCAGCGCGAAGCCCGGCTTCATGATGATGACGATGGTCAACATGATCCAGTAGTTGTGCGCCGAGAACGCCGGCGACAGCCAGCGGCTGGCCAGCGTCATGGCGATGGCGGCCGCCGCCGTCACGCGCAGGGCGTAGCGAAAGTGCGGCGAGTCCAGGCGCAGGTTGCTGGTCAGCAGGCCGACCCGGAATTCCTGGCGCGAGATGAAGCGCGTCAGCGATTTGTTGATGCGCAGCACGTCGGTGGGCTTGGCGTGCGGCGAGGCGGCGGTGTGGTCGGCCAGCCGGTCGACGATGCGGGCCGAGTTGCGCAGCCGCCGCAGCACCTGCACGATCAGCGCCAGCATCTCGGGCTCGCGTTCGCCCAGGCCCTGTTGCTTGAGCTGCTCGATCTCGTATTCGATGGCGCGCAGTTCGGCCTTGGCGCTGCTGCGGTATTGCACCTTGCGGCCGCGCGACACGTCCAGCGCGATGCGGTTCAGCTCCAGCGACATCTTCACCAGCGCGTCGCGCATGAACATCAGGCAATCGTTGCCGGCCAGCGCGCGCCGCAGCGCGGCGTAGTCGGTGTGGGTGGCCACCAGCGTGTCCAGCAGCTGCAACATGTCGACGAACATGTTCCAGATCATCACGCGCTGGCGGTCGCCCAGGCCCTTGCCACGGGGCAGGGCGCGCAGCACCATGTCGCGCGCGGCCTGGTGCTTTTCGGTCATGACCGACTGCCGCTGGATCAGGTTGCGGTAGGCCTCGTCCAGGTCGGCGGTCTCATCGTAGAAGGCGGCGCGCGCGGCGACGTAGTCGGCCGTGGCGAACAGCGCCACCGACATCGCCTGTTGTTCCTCGCGCAGCCAGAACAAGCGTGAAAATCCCAGACTGAATGCCACGTAGAACAACGCGCCGCCCAGCGTCGCGGCGGCGTGCGCCAGCACCTCGTGCGGTTCCAGCGGCGAATGCATGGTCAACGTCATCAGCAGCAGGCCGGCAAAGCCGATCAGGCCGCCGCGCTTGCCGAACACCGTGAACATCGAATAGACGAAGCACTGCGCGATGACCACCAGCCAGATCAGCACCGGGTTGGTCGAGGCCAGGCCGGTGATGATGACGGTCAGCGTGCCCAGCGCCGCGCCACCCAGCATCTCGTTGGTGCGGTGCCGCTGCGGCCCGCCGGGTTGGTCGATGATGGCCAGGCATTGCGCCCCGAAGGTGGCCACCAGGCCGGTGGTGTAGTGACCGAACAAGCCGCCCAGCACCAGAACCGGCAGCAGCATGCCGACGCCCTGCCGCACCCCGCCGAAGAAGTAGTGGCTGTAGAGAAAACGGCGAATGCTGGCAATGCGCAGATCCATGGGCGGCGGGACTCGAATCCGGGTGACGCGTCAAGTATAGAGAGGCCGGTCGCGTTTTAGGGGCCAGATGGTTACCAGACTTTCCCGCATGGCGCGGCGCGACTTCCGTGCAACGTCCGCGAAACCTCGATTTGCTACGTTTGACGCAACGCGGTAAATTGCTCCACTTGCGCCGGTCTGCCTATCCGAAACCGGCGCGATGAGGCGGATGGCCAGGGTCACCTCCCAGCCATCTTGCAGCAGACCTATTTGCCGTTGGCCGCGCCACAAGCGTGTGTTGCCAAGGCTTCCATTTCGACCTCCAGCGTCCCCCAGGGGCGTTTGCACTGCGTTCTGTCGAACGTATGTCGGGTCGGCAGGGTGTCCGGGTGGCGTGGCTCCGTGAGCCGCTAAGCGCCGGATCATGTTGCCGTAGCCGGCATGGGTTCCGTTGCCGCCGTATCCGGGCGCGCAGCAGTCAGGGTTGCAGGGCCGGTTTTGAAAGGAATGACAACATGGAAATGAATGGCGCCGATATCGTCGTGCGCTGCCTGGCCGATGAGGGCGTGGAACACGTTTTCGGCTACCCTGGCGGCGCGGTGCTCTACATCTACGACGCGATTTTCAAGCAGGACAAATTCCAGCATATCCTGGTTCGTCACGAGCAAGCCGCCGTGCACGCGGCCGATGCCTATTCGCGCTCGTCGCAAAAGGTCGGCGTCTGCATCGTGACCAGCGGTCCGGGCGTGACCAATGCCGTCACCGGCATCGCCACCGCCTACATGGACTCCATCCCCATGGTCATCATCAGCGGGCAGGTGCCCACTGCGGCCATTGGCGAGGACGCCTTCCAGGAATGCGACACCGTCGGCATCACCCGTCCCTGCGTCAAGCACAACTTCCTGGTGCGTGACGTCAAGGACCTGGCCGAAACCATGCGCCGCGCGTTCTACATCGCGCGCACCGGCCGTCCTGGTCCGGTGCTGGTGGACATCCCCAAGGACATCACCGTCGCGCAGTGCAAGTACACCCCGCCCAAGGGCGAGATCTCGATGCGTTCCTACGCGCCCGTCAACAAGGGCCACCAGGGGCAGATCAAGAAAGCCGTGCAGATGCTGCTGGCCGCCGAGCGGCCGATGATCTACACCGGCGGCGGGGTCATCCTGTCGAACGCCGCGCCCGAGCTGAACAAGCTCGTGTCGCAACTGGGCGCGCCCTGCACCAGCACCCTGATGGGCCTGGGCGGCTTCCCGGCCAGCAGCGGCCAGTTCGTGGGCATGCCCGGCATGCACGGCACCTACGAGGCCAACATGGCGATGCAGCACTGCGACGTGCTGCTGGCCATCGGCGCCCGTTTCGATGACCGCGTGATCGGCAATCCCAAGCACTTCGCCCAGAACGCCCGCAAGATTATCCATATCGATATCGACCCGTCGTCGATCTCCAAGCGCGTGCGCGTGGACGTCCCGATCGTCGGCAACGTCAAGGATGTGCTGGCCGACCTGAGCGCGCAGTACGAGGCCGCCTCGGCCGAGCACAAGCCGGCTTCCATCGCCAAGTGGTGGGAGCAGGTCGAGACCTGGCGCGGCAAGGAATGCCTGAAGTTCGCCAATTCGGACGAGGTCATCAAGCCGCAGTACGTGGTGGAAAAGCTCTGGGAAGTGACCGGCGGCGACGCCTTCGTCACCTCCGACGTGGGCCAGCACCAGATGTGGGCCGCGCAGTACTACAAGTTCGACAAGCCGCGCCGCTGGATCAACTCCGGCGGCCTCGGCACCATGGGGGTGGGCCTGCCGTACGCCATGGGCGTGCAGATGGCCAATCCGGGTCATGACATCGCCGTGATCACCGGCGAGGCCTCGATCCAGATGAACATCCAGGAACTGTCTACCTGCGCCCAGTACCGCCTGACGCCCAAGATCGTCTGCCTGAACAACCGCTTCCTGGGCATGGTGCGGCAGTGGCAGCAGATCGACTACGGCTCGCGCTATTCCGAGTCGTACATGGATTCGCTGCCTGACTTCGTCAAGGTGGCCGAGGCCTACGGCCACGTGGGCCTGCGCATCGAGCGCCCGGCCGACGTCGAGCCGGCGCTGCGCGAAGCGTTCAAGAAACACAAGGAGCGCCTGGTCTTCCTGGACTTCATCACCGACCGCACCGAAAACGTGTGGCCGATGGTCAAGGCCGGCCGCGGGCTGACCGAAATGCTGCTCGGCTCTGAAGACCTGTAAGGAGGCCACCATGAAGCACGTGATTTCCGTCCTCCTCGAGAACGAGCCCGGCGCGCTGTCGCGCGTGGTCGGCCTGTTCTCGGCGCGGGGCTACAACATCGAGACCCTGACCGTGGCGCCCACCGAGGACGCCACACTGTCGCGCATGACCATCGTCACGACCGGCTCGGACGAGGTCATCGAGCAGATCACCAAGCACCTGAACCGCCTGGTGGACGTGGTCAAGGTCGTGGACCTGACCGAAGGCGCGCACATCGAGCGCGAGCTGATGCTCGTGAAGGTGCGCGCGGTCGGCAAGGAACGCGAGGAAATGAAGCGCATGGCGGATATCTTCCGCGGGCGCATCATCGATGTGACCGACAAGTCCTACACCATCGAATTGACCGGGGTGCAGGAAAAAGTACAGGCCTTCCTGGAAGCCCTGGACCGCAGTGCCATCCTGGAAACCGTGCGCACCGGCGTGTCCGGCATCGGCCGCGGTGAACGGATTCTGAAGATTTGACCGGCCTTCCAGGCCAAGCCGCACCCTACATACGAACCAACGAATATCCAAGATATCTGGAGCACCCCATGAAAGTTTTCTACGACAAAGACTGCGATCTCTCCCTCATCAAAGGCAAGACCGTTGCCATCATCGGCTACGGCTCGCAAGGCCACGCCCACGCCCAGAACCTGAACGACTCGGGCGTGAAGGTCATCGTCGGCCTGCGCAAGGGCGGCGCCTCGTGGGACAAGGCCGCCAACGCCGGCCTGCAGGTCAAGGAAGTGGCGGAAGCCGTCAAGTCGGCCGACATCGTCATGATGCTGCTGCCCGACGAGAACATCGCCTCGGTCTACAACAAGGAAGTGCACGCCAACATCAAGGCGGGCGCCGCCCTGGCCTTCGCCCACGGCTTCAACGTCCACTACGGCCAGGTCGTGCCGCGTGAAGACATCGACGTCATCATGATCGCCCCGAAGGCCCCCGGCCACACGGTGCGCAACACCTACAAGCAGGGTGGCGGCGTGCCCCACCTGGTGGCCGTGTACCAGGACAAGTCGGGCGCCGCGCGCGACGTGGCCCTGTCGTACGCCAGCGCCAACGGCGGCGGCCGTGCCGGCATCATCGAAACCAACTTCCGTGAAGAAACCGAAACCGACCTGTTCGGCGAACAGGCCGTGCTGTGCGGCGGCACCGTCGAACTGATCAAGGCCGGTTTCGACACGCTGGTGGAAGCCGGCTACGCGCCCGAAATGGCCTACTTCGAGTGCCTGCACGAACTGAAGCTGATCGTCGACCTGATCTACGAAGGCGGCATCGCCAACATGAACTACTCGATCTCGAACAACGCCGAATTCGGCGAGTACGAGACCGGCCCGAAGATCGTGACGGACGAAACCCGCAAGGCCATGCGCCAGTGCCTGACGGACATCCAGACCGGCGAATACGCCAAGAAGTTCATCCTGGAAAACGCCGCCGGCGCCCCGACGCTGACCTCGCGCCGCCGCATCAACGCGGAATCGCAGATCGAAGTGGTGGGCGGCAAGCTGCGCGCCATGATGCCCTGGATCGCCGCCAACAAGCTGGTGGACAAGTCCAAGAACTGATTCCGGTTTCCGCGCGGGGTTTGCGCCCCGCGCGCGCCGGCCGAAAGCGGCATGCCTGGCGAGGGCATGCCGTTTTTCTTTGCGCAGAATGTGCGCGAAGGCGGGCGCGCCACGGGGAGCGCGGGCGGGCTTAGCGCGCCGGCGGGGCCGGATCGCGGCGGGCATGGCCTTTGCTGCGGCCCGTTGCGGGGCCAGATGAGTTAACCTTTCAATGTCTGTCGTAAGTAATTGAGACCATGCCCAATTTTTCCATGCGCGATTCCGAGAACCGCCACCGAAGCATCTACCTGCTGCCCAACGCATTCACCACCGCGGCGTTGTTCGCGGGGTTCTATGCCGTGGTGCAGGCCATGAACAACCGCTTCGAGGTCGCCGCCATCGCCATTTTCGTGGCCATGGTGCTGGACGGCATGGATGGCCGGGTGGCCCGCCTCACCAACACCCAATCGGCCTTCGGCGAGCAATACGACTCGCTGTCCGACATGACCTCGTTCGGCGTGGCGCCCGCGCTGGTGATGTACGAATGGATCCTGAACGACCTGGGCCGCTGGGGCTGGCTGGCGGCGTTCGTCTACGTGGCCGGGGCCGCGCTGCGCCTGGCGCGCTTCAATACCAATATCGCGGTGGTCGACAAGCGCTATTTCCAGGGCCTGCCGAGCCCGGCGGCGGCGGCATTGGTGGCCGGTTTCGTCTGGCTGGCGGTGGACAACAAGCTGCCGATCCACGACAGCGTGATGGCCTGGGTCGCGTTCACGCTGACCATGTACGCCGGCATCACCATGGTGTCCAACGCGCCGTTCTTCAGCGGCAAGAGTTTCGCCCTGGGCCGCAGCGTGCCGTTCTGGGGCATCCTGCTGGTGGTGGCGGTGTTCGTGTTTGTGTCCAGCGATCCCCCGGTGGTGCTGTTCGGCCTGTTCGTGCTGTACGGCTTTTCGGGCTGGGTCATCTGGGCCTGGCGCTGGAACCGCGCCCGCCGGCTGCAGCAGGAGCGCCGCGGCCAGTCGTCCTGAGCGCGTCGCCCGCCAAACGAAAAACCCGCCTGGATGCAGGCGGGTTTTTTCATGGTGGCATCAGCGCCACATGAAGCGGTCATCGTCGTACATCGGGTCCGGGCCGGGATGGAAGTGCGTCACCCCGTTGCCGTCGCGGCCCATGTAGACGTACATCAGCGAATTCCAGACGCTGTTTTCCTTGTAGCGGTACGACCAGATCACCTCGCGTTTTTCGCCCAGGCCGGCCTGGTCGATGCGGGCCGGCGGGCCGAACTCGCAGCGCACGCGCTCGGGGCTCCATTGGCCTTGTTCCAGCACCTTGAAGTGGGCGTCGGTCAGCAGCGGCATGACGCGGTCGACGCGGCCGTCGGCGCCGACGTTGGCGCCCCAGGCATACTGGCCCATGGGTTGCTGCGTCCAGATCACGCGGCGGCCGCCGTTGGCCTGCGGGCATTCGAAGTTGGGGCGGCCGAACTGGGCCTGGACGTCGGCCAGGGGCGTGCCGGGGGCGACCTGGGCCAGGTTGGCGCAGGCGCCCAGGCTGGCGAGGGCCGCAGCGGCCAGGGTGGTGCGGGCAAGTTTGTAATAATTCGACATATTGTTGCTCCTGTGGCCTCCCGTCGAGTCGGCGGCGCGACTCACGGCGGCGGGGCGGTGGCGTCACTGGGGTAATTCTAGCGAATCGGCTATAATCAGCAGGCTTTATCAAGTGTATTGATTTTGCAAGATGCTTTGCGCCGGCAACGGGGCTGGCTGGAGCGGGAGCAAATAAGGCGCCAAACCTTGTTCTCCGGCATTTCCAGGGTGGTCCCGAAGCAGCAGTGAGAACGCAACAACGCTTATCGCCGGCCGCGATTTTTTTCCAAACCACGTCAGGGCGCCTCGGCCCTGTCGCATGTCCGAAGAGGTCATCAATGTCTGTAGCTGACATCAAGAAATCCGATATCGTTGCGCAGTTCCAACGCGCTCAAGGCGATACCGGCTCCCCCGAAGTCCAGGTGGCTCTGCTCACCGCCCGTATCAACGAACTGACCGGTCACTTCAAAGAACACATGAAGGACCATCACTCGCGCCGCGGTCTGCTGCGTATGGTCAGCCGTCGCCGCAAGCTGCTCGACTATCTCAAGGGCCGCAATCCCGATTCGTACCGCGCACTGATCGAAAAACTCGGTCTGCGCAAGTGATCGACGGGGCTGGCTCCCCATGACGCAACCGTGGTCGGTGCGACGCATGTCGCGACGGCCACGGTTTTTCATTTGTAAGGAATAATCGTCATGTTCAATAAAGTGACTAAATCGTTCCAGTACGGCCAGCACACGGTCGTCCTGGAAACCGGCGAAATTGCTCGCCAGGCCTCCGGCGCCGTGGTGGTGTCGATCGAGGACACCGTCGTCCTGGCCACTGTCGTGGCCTCCAAGAAGGCCAAGCCGGGCCAGACGTTCTTCCCGCTGACCGTCGACTACATCGAAAAGACCTACGCCGCCGGCCGCATCCCCGGTGGTTTCTTCAAGCGCGAAGGCAAGCCGTCCGAGAAGGAAACGCTGACCTCGCGCCTGATCGACCGTCCCCTGCGTCCGCTGTTCCCCGAAGACTTCTACAACGAAGTCCAGGTGGTCATCCACACGCTGTCGGTCAATCCTGAAATCGACCCCGACATCCCCGCGATGATCGGCGCCTCGGCCGCGCTGGCCATCTCCGGCATCCCCTTCAACGGCCCGATCGGCGCCGCCCGCGTGGGCTACATCGATGGCCAGTACGCCATCAACCCGACCGCGTCGCAACTGAAGTCCTCGAAGCTGGACCTGGTGGTCGCCGGCACCGAAAACGCCGTGCTGATGGTGGAATCGGAAGCCGACCAGTTGTCCGAGGAAATCATGCTGGGCGGCGTGGTCTACGGCCACGAGCAGATGCAGGCCGTCATCAACGCCATCCACGAACTGGTCAAGGACGCTGGCAAGCCCGATTGGGACTGGCAGCCGCCCGCCAAGGACGAGGCCCTGATCGCCGCCGTCACGTCGGCCGCCCAGGAAGGCCTGAACGCCGCCTACCAGATCCGCGAAAAGCAGGCCCGCACCACCAAGCTGCGTGAAGTCTACGCCGACGTGTCGGCCAAGCTGAACGCCGCCGCCGCCGAAAAGGGCGAGCCGGCGCCGGACGCCGTCACCGTCGACAACATCCTGTTCTCGCTGGAATCGGCCATCGTCCGTGGCCAGATCCTGAACGGCGAACCGCGTATCGACGGTCGCGACACCCGCACCGTGCGTCCCATCAGCGTGCGCCTGGGCGTGCTGCCGCGCGCGCACGGCAGCGCCCTGTTCACCCGTGGTGAAACCCAGGCGCTGGTCGTGGCCACGCTGGGCACCAAGCAGGACGAGCAGATCATCGACGCGCTCATGGGCGAGTACCGCGATCGCTTCATGCTGCACTACAACATGCCTCCGTTCGCCACCGGCGAAACCGGTCGCATCGGCGTGCCCAAGCGCCGCGAAATCGGCCACGGCCGCCTGGCCAAGCGCGCGCTGATCCCGCTGCTGCCGGCCCCGGAAGACTTCCAGTACACCATCCGCATCGTGTCGGAAATCACCGAGTCCAACGGCTCGTCGTCGATGGCTTCGGTCTGCGGCGGCTCGCTGGCCATGATGGACGCCGGCGTGCCGGTCAAGGATCACGTGGCCGGCGTGGCCATGGGCCTGATCCTGGACGGCGGCAAGTTCGCCGTGCTGACCGACATCCTGGGTGACGAAGATCACCTGGGCGACATGGACTTCAAGGTCGCGGGCACCGAAAACGGCGTCACCGCGCTGCAGATGGACATCAAGATCCAGGGCATCACCAAGGAAATCATGCAAGTGGCGCTGGCGCAAGCCCGCGAAGGCCGCCTGCACATCCTGGGCAAGATGAAGGAAGCGCTGGACGGTTCGCGCGGCGAGCTGTCGGCTTTCGCCCCGCGCATGCTGACCATCAAGATCAACCCCGAGAAGATCCGCGACGTGATCGGCAAGGGCGGCGCCACCATCCGCGCGCTGACCGAGGAAACCGGCACCCAGATCGACATCTCCGACGACGGCGCGATCGTGATCGCCAGCGTCGACGAAGCGCAGGCCAAGGAAGCCCAGCGCCGCATCGTCGAGCTGACCGCCGACGTCGAAGTGGGCCAGGTCTACGACGGCTCGGTGCTGCGCCTGCTGGACTTCGGCGCCATCGTGCAAGTGCTGCCGGGCCGCGACGGCCTGCTGCACATCTCGGAAATCGCCAACTACCGCATCGCCAACATCAACGATGTGCTGAAGGTCGGCCAGCAAGTCCGCGTCAAGGTCATCGAGGCCGACGACAAGGGCCGCCTGCGCCTGTCCATCAAGGCCATCGGTGGCATCGAGCAGCAGCAACCCGCCGCTGAAGCCGCCCCGCAAGCGGAACCGCAAGCCGAATAAGGCCTGCCTTTCCTGCTGGAGCAAACGGCGCCGCGAGGCGCCGTTTTTTTTTTGCCCAGGCGCGGCGCTGATTCATCTCCTTTCGTCTTTGAATCCCCGGTATCTCCCATCTTCGCACGGCTTACGGTAAAGTCTTGCGCGTGACACGAGCGCCGGCGCGGCGCAAGCCGGCAAGGCGCCAACAGGGGGGGATTCGGATGGATCGAGCATGACGCGAGGGCGAGGATTCGCCGCGGCGGCGGCCGTGCTGGCGGGGACGCTGCTGGCGGGATGCATGTCCGCTCCGGGACCGGGCCAGGGCTCGCCCAAGGGCGAGGGCATGTCGGCCGACCAACTGGTGCAGACCGATTTCAACCGTACCGTCACCCTGGAAGTGCGCGACAACCTCGCCAGCCTCTACAGCCTGCTGGACAAGCTCTACCGGCGCAATCCGCGTGAATGGCGCAAGACCGGCGCGCCGGATCACGCCACCGCGGTCTCGCGGGTCAAGCATGCGATCGAGGTGCGCATCCCGCCCGCCGACCTGGCCGGCCTGCACGACATCCAGATCCTGGCGGTGTCGCTCGATCCCAACTACAGCGGCGACCGGGTCGGGGCCTTCATCTACGGCCTGGCCGACACCATCATCGCCGCCCACAATGGCAAGACCCGCCTGTACGCCACCGACGCGCTGGACGGGCAGCGGGTCTACAATGCCGCACGGAACGTCGAGGCGGCGGCCTGGCTGCTGGCGTCGCGCCGCAACAACCAGGGCGAACCGCTGCTGCTGGCCAACGAGATGTCGCCGCAGGCCACCAACCTCAGTTTCGAGCGCGAGTTCGGCGCCATCATCGGCCGGCTCGACCTGATCGCCAACCTGCTTGGCGAGAACTCGCGGCGCATCGGCATCAACTATGCGCAAGGGCTATTGCTGTTCAATTTCCTGCCGGTGCGCTAACAGGATTTTTCCACCGTGATCGATATCGCTTCCATCCAGACCGCCCGCGAGAACCTGCGCGGCCAGGTGCTCAAGACCCCGTTCACCCTGTCGCGCACGCTGTCCGACATCTTCGGCGCCGAGATCTGGCTGAAATTCGAGAACCTGCAGTTCACCGCCAGCTTCAAGGAGCGCGGCGCGCTCAACCGCATGCTGACGCTGTCGGACGAGGAACGCCGCGCGGGCGTGATCGCCGTGTCGGCCGGCAACCACGCGCAGGGCGTGGCCTACCATGCGCAGCGCATGGGCGTGCCCGCCGTGATCGTGATGCCGCGCTTCACGCCCACGGTGAAGGTCGCCAACACGCGCCGCTTCGGCGCCGAGGTGGTGCTGGCCGGCGATACCTTCGACGACGCCAAGGCGCATGGCTACGAGCTGGCCAAGCAGCGCGGGCTGATCATGATCCATCCCTACGACGACGAGGCCGTGATCTCGGGCCAGGGCACCGTGGCGCTGGAGATGCTGGAAGACCAGCTGCAACTGGACACGCTGGTGATCGCCATCGGCGGCGGTGGGCTGATTTCAGGCATTGCCACCGCGGCCAAGGCGCTCAAGCCGGGCATCGAGATCATCGGCGTGCAGACCGAACGGTTTCCCGCCATGTACGCCGCGGTCAAGGGGGTGTCGATGCCCAATGGCCAATACACCATCGCCGAAGGCATCGCGGTCAAGTCGCCGGGTGGCTTGACGCAGCCGATCGTCAGCCAACTGGTCGATCACATCGAGCTGGTCAGCGAGGCCGACATCGAGCACGCCATTGTGGTGTTGCTGGAAATCGAGAAGACCGTGGTGGAAGGCGCGGGCGCGGCCGGCCTGGCGGCGCTGCTGCGCGCGCAGGAGGCCGGCAGCGAGCAATTCAAGGGCAAGCGCATCGGCCTGGTGCTGACCGGCGGCAACATCGACCCCCTGATGCTGGGCGAGCTGATCGAGCGCGGCATGGTGCGCGCCGGCCGCCTGGCCCGCATCCGCGTCGACCTGCGCGACCTGCCGGGCGCGCTGGCCCACGCCACCAAGCTGATCGCCGACGCCCAGGCCAATATCACCGAGGTGCATCACCAGCGCGCGTTCACCTCATTGCCGGTGCGCAACGTGGAAGTGGATTTCGTGCTGCAGACGCGCGGCCCGGAGCATATCCAGGAAGTGATCGACATCCTGAACGCGGCCGGTTTCGCGGCCAGCAACCACGATCATTGACTCAGGCGCGGCCCAGTTCCGGGTCGCGTCCCACCTGGTTCTTCAGCCGGTACAGCCGCTCGCGATGCAAGGTCGCGGCCAGCGGTTCGGGCTCGCGCCCCAGCGCCACGTAGTCCGCCGGAATCTGCGCGATGGCCTCGCGCATGCGGTCGGCGCCGTCCTGCCACCATTGCGCCAGCATGCGGTCCGGGTTGTACACGTCCAGACCCTGCCGGCGCAGCTCCGAGCGGTTGAAGTCCTTCAGGTTCCAGGTCAGCACCTGCACCACGGGCGTTTGCGCCAGGCCGCAGCGCGCGCGGCGCGCCAGGCCGGCGGCGATGACGTGGAAGTCCTTGGGGTCGCTGTAACGCAGCGCGGCTTCGTAGACCTGGGTGTCGTGCTCGGCGGCCCGCGGGAAGCGGGCATTCATCTCGGCCCAGAACTCGGCCATCACCTCGGGCGGGATGTCCCAGATGCGGCAGGCGTTGCGGCGCCATTCCTCGCCGATGCGTTCGGTCCAGACGGGCTGGAACACACCGGCCTCGGCCAGGCGCAGCAGCAGGCGGCGCAGGATGCCGGACATGAGGACGCAGGCGTCCAGGACGATGAAGGGCGGGGTGGCGGTCGGAGTGGTCAAGGCTGGCAGTGTGTTCGCAGCGGCCGGGACGCGGCCGCGACCGTGCAGTGTAAGCGCATCCGCCGGAACCCCAGGCTTCAAGGCTGCATCGCGACCTCCAGCGCGCGTTCCAGCGATGCCCGGATCATCTCGCCATGGCCGAACTGCGGGAAGGCTTCGTAGCTGGCGTCGGCGCCCGCGGACCTCAGGCCCTGGGCCATTTCGCGCACGGCGGCGCGCGGATCCTCGCCCGCGGCGGGCACCGCACCGCCGGGCAGGGGACGGTTGGGATCGCGCGGCTTGGTGCCGACCAGGATGGCCACCCGCTTGCCAGCAGCCCTGCGGGCGTCGAACCGCCGCCATTCCCCGACCAACGCGCCGTCGTGCCACCAGGCCGAGGGGTCGCCGACGATGTAGCGGGCGAAGGCCTGCGGTTGCGTAAACAGCACGTGCAGCGTGAAGAGCCCGCCGTACGAATGGCCCCACAGGTATTCGCGTTGCGGGTCGATGGCGGCGCGTTCGCGCACCAGCGGTTTCACTTTGGCGCGGATGAACTCCAGGAAAATGTCGGCGCCGCCGCCGACGCGGCCGCGCACCACGGGGTCGGGCACGGGCTTGCCATTCACGAATACCGGCGGCGTGTAGTCATAGGCCCGCGACACGACGTCGTTGCGGGTATCGACGTCGTAGCCCAGCGCCACCAGCACCGGCGTGCGGCCCCGTCCCAGCGTGTCCAGGTCGGCTGGTGTCAGCGTGGCCAGGGCGGCGTTGCCGTCCAGCATGTAGAGCACCGGGCTGCCCCCGCTGTCGGGCGCCTTTCTGGGGATGGCGATCTGGATGCGGTAGTGGCGCTTGCCGTCGTCCGAATCCAGATTGTGCGTTTCGTACCGGTACACCGCCGAGGGATGGTCGGCCACGGTTTCTCCCAGCAACTGCATGCCGGGGCGCGGCGGGGCGTCGGGCGTCGCCGCAGGCGCTTGCGCTTGCGCCGCCGTGACCAGGATGCACGCCAGCACGGCGGCGGAAATCGGACGCGGGATCTTGTTTTTCATGGAAGGCCTACCAGGTGTAGTTCAGGTTCGCCGAGATATTGCGCCGCGCACCGTAGTAGCAACTGGCGCTGCCCGAGCAGCTTGCCAGATATTCCTTGTCGGTCAGGTTGCTGGCGTTGAGGGAGAATTTCAGGCCTTTCAGGCTGGGAGAGAGCGCGCCCAGATCGTAGCGGATGGCGGCGTCGATCAGATTCACCGACGGGCTGCGGTACGCGTTGGCGGTGTCGCCGTAGCTGCTGCCGATATGGCGCAGGCCCGCGCCCAGGCTCAGGCCCGGGGCGATCTCCTGCGGCAGGCGATAGTCCGCCCACAGGTTGTAGCTGTGGCGCGGCACACGCGGCAGTTCGTTGCCCTGCTCCGTGCCATTGCTCTTGGTGACTTCGCTGCGCATCAGCGTCGCCGAGGCGATGACCGTGATGTGGTCGGTCAGCGCGAAGTTTCCTTCCAGCTCCAGGCCGCGGACGCGGCCTTCGCCGGTCTGGACCTGGCACTGGCTGCCGTTGCACAAATGCGTGGGATCCGGGTCTGGCGTGGTGATGTTCTGCTGCTTGATCTCATACGCGGAGAAAGTGATCATGCTGCGCGAACCTGGCGGTTGGTACTTGATGCCGATCTCGGCCTGTTTGCCCTCGGTCGGTTTGAAGGGCCGATCCTCGTAGCCGACCCCGTTTACCGGTTCGAACGAGGTGGCATAGCTGGCGTAGGGCGCCAGGCCGTTATCGAACAGGTAGACCGCGCCGGCGCGCCATGTGGTGGCTTCGTCTTCGTAATGCGTCTTGGCGCCGGTGGCGCGCACCAGCGAGTTGTCCCGCGACCAGTCGTGGCGCACGCCCAGCGTGGCGGCCCACTGGCCCCAGCGGATCTGGTCCTGCGCGTAGATGCCGGTCTGCTCGCTGTCGCTGCGCCGGGTGGGCGTCATGGCTCCCATGACGACGGGGGTGCCGTAGACCGGGTCGAAGACGTCGAGCGATGAAGCCTTGCCTGACGCCTGCGCCACGCGGATGGTCTGGGTGCGATAGTCCAGGCCCGTGAGCAGGGTGTGTTCGGTGCGGCCCAGGCCGAAATCGAATTGGGCGTTATTGTCGACCGTGAAGCCTTCAGAGCGAATCCGGTTGCTGGACGCCGTGCGCCGCAGTGTGCGGCCGTCGGCCTGCAGGTCGCCCTGGCGCGAGACGCCTGCGTTGTCGGTATCGACTCGCATGTAGCGAAGTTTCTGGCCAAGCTTCACCTGGTCGGTCAGGGCATGGCTGAATTCATAGCCGATGGCGTATTGGGTGCGATCGTAGCGGTTGAAGCCGGGTTCGCCCAGGAAGCGGCCAGAACCGAAGCGGCCATGGTCCGTCGCATAATAGGTGCCGTGGGAAGGCAGGAACTGGTAGGTGCTGCCGCCGCGGTCCTGCTGATAGTTGGCCAGCAGGGTCACCGAGGTGCGGGCTGACGGCCGCCAAGTCAGGCTGGGCGCCAGCATCACGCGGTTCAGCTTGACGTAGTCGACCTGGGTGTCGGAGTGGTAGGCGGTGCCCACCACGCGGTACAGCCATTCGCCGGATTCGTCCATCGGCCCGCTGACGTCGGCGTTCAGGCGCGCCAGACCGTAGTTGTCGGTGCCGACCCCGATCTCGCCGCGCGCGTAATCGGTGGGCCGCTTGCTCACCGCGTTGACGAGCCCCCCGGGCGCGATCTGGCCGTACAGCACCGACGAGGGGCCGCGCAGTATTTCGACCCGCTCCAGGCCGAAGCCGTCGAACTGGGTGGCCGAGGCGGTGGCGCCGCTGCTGCTGCCCGGCGGACGCAGGCCGTCCAGGTAGAGGTTGTTGGCGAAGCTGCCCGTGCGGAAGCCGCGCACGGAAATCTCGTCGACGCGGCTGTCCACGCCATACGAGCCGACCGAGACGCCGGCGCTGTAGCGCAGGGCGTCGGCGGTGTTCTTCGCTCCTATCATGTCCATCAGCTCGCGGTTGACCACGGACACGGATTGCGCGGTCTCGATGAGCGGCGTGCCAGTCTTGGTACCCACGCTGCTGTCGAGAGCCAGCGGGCCAATGTCGCCCATGCCCTGGCCGGTCACCGTCACGCTGGGCAACAGGGCCGGGCCTGCGCCCATGGGTTCGGGCGCGCGTTCGATGCGGTATCCCTCGCCATTGGCGTTGGGCACCGCGCGCAGATTGCTGCCTCGCAGCAACTGCCGCAGCGCGTCCGTCACCGATCCCTGCAGGTGCATGGCTGGCGCCTGCTTGCCTGCCGTGAGCGGCGGGGCGCTGATGATGGTGATGCGAGCGGCTTGGCCCAGCCGCAGGAGCGCGTCCTGCAAGGACAACGCCGGCAGCGTGATGTCCACGGTGGCGTTTTCCGCTGCCCGCGCGGGCAGCGTCGTGGCGAGCGCGACGGCGCACAGAAGCAGGCAAAGCGTGGCTGGCTTGAAGCGGCGGATTCGGCCGCCCTCGGGAGGGAATCGTTGGGACATCGGTATGGGTTCTTTGGTTGGGACCCGCGCAGCGGGTTTCAACTTGTCCTAACGAGCGGGTGCCGGGAATCTGCCGAAACTTACATTTTGTTTCTCATCATGCCGGTTCCACGCGGACCCAGTAGCGCGTGCGGTATCGCACCCGCAGGCCCAGCGTGATGGCCAGCGCCTCCAGGACCTGGTCCGTGTCCTTGAGGCGAAAACTGCCGTTCACGCGCAGGGCAGCCACGCGCTCGTCGCACTGGATCAGGCCCGGCCGATAGCGCGCCAGTTCTTCGGCAAACGCCTCCAGCGGCATATCGTCAGCGATCAACATGCCGTGCACCCAGGCGAACTCGCGCCCGGCCCAGCCTGTTTCGTCCTCGATGCGGTGCGCCGAGAAGCGGCGCACGTCGCCGGCGCGCAGGGTCAGGCCGAGATCGCCTCGGGTGGTGAGAACGGCCTGCCCCGCATCGAGCGCCACGCGGGTCAACGGGCCTTGCGTGCGCACCACCAAGTGAGCGCGGGTCGGGACGATACAGCCACCGCGCGTCAACACGCGCGGCGCCGAGTCCGCGGCGCGGGTGTCCAGCATGATCTCGCCGTCGTGCAGTTCGATGTCCAGGCGGCCTCCGTCCTGCCTCAGGTCCAGCGCAGTGCCGGTGTTCATCATCAGCGCCACAGCGTCGTTCAGCGTCAGGCTGCGCTGTTCGCCGGTGGCGCTGCGGTAGGCCGCGAGCCACCCCGCCTCCCGGGCCTGGCGGTAGAGCAGCGGGCCGCCCACTGCAATGCCCGCGCCGGCCGCCAGCAACTTGAGCGTGCGCCGGCGCGTGTGGCGAAAGTCGATGGCCCCGAGCGCGGCGGCAGCGGCATCGCCGCTTGCGGGCACGGCGTCCTGCAATAGCTCGAAGCGCCGCCAGACTTTGGCGTGCCCGGGCGAAGCTTCGTACCAGCGCTGCCAGGCCTGCCGCGTGGCGGCGCTGCCGTCCTGTTCCAGGCGCACCAGCCAGCCGGCCGCCTGCGCGACTACGTCGGGTTGGCGTCTAGACATCGAGCGCGTGATAAAGGCGTTGCCAACCCTGGACCATGTCTTTCTGCACCATGTTGACCGTGATTTGCAGGCGGTCCGCGATCGCTTCGTAGGGCAGGCCCTGTAGGCGCGCCAGCAGGAACACCTCGCGCATGCGCCGCGGCATGCGGTCCAGCGCCGCGCACACGGCCAGCAATTGCTGTGACACCTGGGCCAGCATTTCGGGCGACGGCGAGAGTGGTTCGGGCTGTTGCGCCAACGCGGCCAGGTAAGCGGCCTCCAGCTCACGGCGCCGGTGGCGGTCGATCAGCAGGCGGCGGGCGATGGCGGCCAGGTAGCCGCGGTTCCAGCCGCGTGATTCCAGGTAGGTCTGGCGCAGCAGGCGTTCAAAGGTGTCCTGCACCAGGTCCCAGGCGTCGGCCGGGTGTCCCGTCTGGCGCCGCATGAAGGCGAACAGCCAGGCGCGGTGCTCGCGGTACATCGACGCGACCACGTTGCGGTCGGCCGCCTCGGGAGTTGAGGGCGCTTCCACGTTGAAGAAGAATTTATGCAAATAAGAATCAGACGCAATTCTAACTGTTGCATGCATGCCTGGGAAGCGGGCAGGGGGCGGACGTTCGCGGGGAAGAGGAATGCGGTTGCGGCAAAGGGCGCGCAAACGCGGGCCGGTGGTGGTTCAGGGGTGGTGCCCGAGACCGGAATCGAACCGGTACGGCCTCGCGGCCGAGGGATTTTCGTACCACTTCGACTTTCGCCGCCGGCGCGCGGAGCGCCGTTCGTGGTCTGGAGCACGCCTTCACCATAGCCTTGCGGCCTTAGGTGCCCGCCGTCTGCTCTCTACACCTTCCCGGTTCTTTCGATCCGGGCTTGGCTCGGCGTTGGCTCGGAACAAGTCCAGGGCATTCGCCGAGTTTGACGGGCTACACCTCTGGAGTTTCCTCCGGAGGGCTCAAATGGATTCAAGTCCCTTGTGTCTACCAATTTCACCACTCGGGCATTGGGGTTCCGACAGGAAACCGCAATGGGATACCTGGGTGTGCGGCGCGAGCGCGCAGCGGTATCCGGCGGGCGTGACTATACCACTCGCGGGCGGGCGGCCCGTCATGCAAGGCCGCCCCTGTGGAAAACTCAGCCGATGAAGCGCACCGTCTGGCGGGCGCGTTCGTCCACCTCCAGGGTGAAAACGTCGGGCCGAGCGTAGTGGCCAACCACGTCGAAGTCATAGCGCGCGCGCACCAGTTCGTCGACATCGATGGTTGCCGTCAGCAGGCCGGTCTGGCCGTGCAGCGGGCCGGCCAGTACGTCGCCCAGCGGTCCGACGATGAGCGAGCCGCCGTTGATGAGTGGACGCCGAGGATCCCAGCCGGGCACGTCCAGGCCCAGCTCGGCGGGCGAGGGTTGCACCTGGCAGGCGCTGATGACGAAGCAGCGGCCCTCGTGGGCGATGTGGCGCATCGAGCATTGCCAGATGTCGCGTTCGTCGACGGTGGGCGCGCACCAGATCTGTACGCCCTTGGCGTACATGGCGGTGCGCAGCAGCGGCATGTGGTTTTCCCAGCAGATGGCGCCGCCGACGCGGCCCGCGGCCGTCTCCAGCACGGGCAGGGTCGAGCCGTCGCCCTGGCCCCAGATCAGCCGTTCGGTGCCGGTGGGCATCAGCTTGCGGTGCTTGGCGACCAGGCCGGTGGCCGGATCGAAGTACAGCGCGGTGCAGTACAGCGTGCTGCCGGCGCGTTCGATCACGCCGATCACCAGGCTGGCCCCGGTGCGTTGCGACAGCGCGGCCAGCGCGTCGGTCTCGGGGCCGGGTACATCGATGGCGTTCTGGTAGTAGCGGGCGTAGGCGTCGCGCCCTTCGGGCAGGCGGTAGCCCAGGCGGGTGCCGAAGATCTCGCCCTTGGGGTAGCCGCCCAGCAGGGCTTCGGGCATGACTACCAGCGCGGCGCCAGAGGCGCTGATCCCGGCCTCGAAGGCCAGGATCCGTTCCAGGGTGGCGTCCTTGCCTTCGGGCGAGGCGCCGATCTGCAGCGCGGCGACGGTGGTGGCGGTCATGGGGGTTCCTTTTTCACAGGGGAGTCGATGCGTCCTAGTGTCGGGGGCGGCCTAAAATCAATCAATCCTGCCTGGCGATAAATGATATGAACCAGATCGATATCGAGTCGACCGACCTGAACCTGCTCAAGGTGTTCGAGGCGATCTACGACGAGGGCGGCGCGGGCCGCGCCGCGCTGCGCCTGGGGGTGACCCAGTCGGCGGTCAGCGCGGCGCTGGCGCGGCTGCGCGCGCTGTACGCCGACCCGCTGTTCGTGCGCACCGGGCGTGGCCTGTCGCCCAGCCTGCGGGCGCGCGAGCTGCGGCCGATCATCGGCGAGGCGTTGGACAAGTGCCGGCAGAGCCTGTCGCTGGCGCGGCCTGGACCGGCCGGGTTCGCCGGGCGTTCGGTCACGCTGGGGCTGTCGGACGACTTCGAGATCGCGCTGGGGCGCGAGGCCATCGCGGCGCTGGCCGAGGCTGCGCCGGGACTGCGTCTGATCTTTCGCCAGACCCACAGCCGCCTGGCCGCCGACATGCTGATGGCGCGCGACGTCGACCTGGTGATCGCGTCCGGCGGACTGATCGCGCCCGCATTGCAGCGCGTGACCGTTGGGCAGGGCGACTATGCCTGCCTGGTCGATCCGGCCAGCCTGGCGCCGGGCCAGGATGCGTTGTCGGTGGAGGATTTCACCCGGCGTGCGCACGTGCTGGTGTCGTCGGGCGGATTCATCGGCGTGGTTGACGAGGTGCTGCACGCGCAGGGATTGACGCGGCGGGTGCTGGCGGCGACCACGCACTTTGCGGCGCTGGCGTTTCTGCTGCGTGGTGGCGACGCGCTGGCGACCCTGCCGACCCACGCGGCGCGCGGCCTGGCGGCGGTCACGGGGCTGCGGCTGCTGCCGTGCCCGGTCGCCATGCCGCGCTACGCCATCGAGATGGGCTGGCGCGCCGATGCCTTGCGCGATGAGGCCGTGGCGGTGGCTCGCCTATCCCTGCTGGGCCTGCTGCAGGGCTACGGTTGGGCCGCGGCACCTGGCGCCCGGTGATTGACCGGTGACGCGTTTATAGGCGCGGCTGAAGGCGGCTTGGGAGGTATAGCCGAGGCGCTCGGCCACGGTGTCGATCGGTAAGCGCTCGTGGGATAGCCATTGGCTGGCCAGGCGCATGCGCAATTCGGTGGCGTAGCGCAGCGGCGGCGTGCCGATGGTGGCCTGGAAGCGTTGCGCGAAGACCGATCGCGAGACATTGCATTGCGCCGCCAGTTCTTCCACGGTCCAGTCGCTGCCGGGCTGGCGATGCAGGGCCAGGATGGCGCGCGCCAGCCGCGGGTCGCGCAGGGCGGCCACCAGGCCGGCGGCATCATCGCAACCGCTTTCTATCCAGCCGCGCACGATCATGGCGGCCACCACTTCCGCCAGGCGCGCCAGGATGCCGGCAAAGCCGATGCGTCCGGCGCAGATTTCGCGCTTCATGGCGTCCAGCAGCGCCAGCGCGCCCGGGTAGCGTTCGCTGGCGGCGTCCACCAGCATCAGGCCAGGCATCAAGGGGCCGAGGCCCCGCATGCCGCCCAGGTCGAACGCCATGCAGCCATAGAAGAGCACGGCGCTGGGCGTGTCGTGCGTGCTGGGGCAGGTGTCGACGCCGCTGACCTGCTCGCCCAGCGGCGCCGCGGCCACCTCGTCGATATCGCGCACCGGGGCGCGCGGGTCGGATAGCAAGTGATGGGCATCGCCCTGGGGAATGAGCACGGCGTTGCCCGCGGACAGCGGATGCAGCGCGCCGTCGGCGCTGCGCAGCACAGCGTTGCCAACCGCCAGGTAGTGGAAGTAGGCGTGGCCGGGGCGGGCGCGGAAACCCAGGCCGACCGGCGCGCCGACCTGGATGCGGCGGTATTGCACGCCGCGCAGGCGCATGCCGGTCAGCAGTTCGCTGATCAGGTCGGACGAAAGCGCAAAGGCATCCGTGGCATTCATTCAGGTGTTTAGATCAAAAATTGAAGATTCTTCATCATAGATAATCCTGGGCACCATCCCTAGACTGGCCGCTGTGATGTTTTCCTGAGGATGTTCTGCGATGAGTCATGGTGTCTGTGAAGCGGTCTGCGATGGCCGCATGTCGCGCGCGGCGGATGCGCCGCCCGCCTGGATGGCGGTGTTTTCGCTGGCGATGGGGGTGTTCGGCTTGCTGACCGCGGAGTACCTGCCGGCCAGCCTGCTGACGCCGATGGCGCTCGACCTGGGCGTTTCCGAGGCGCTGGCCGGGCAGGCGGTGACGGTGACGGCGGTGGTGGCGTTGTTTGCCGGACTGCTGGTGCCGGGTCTGACGCGCGCGCTCGACCGGCGCGCGGTGCTGCTGGCCTTCAGCACCCTGATGGTGGCCTCCAATCTGTTGGTGGCAATGTCTTCCAGCCTGGCGGTGCTGCTGGCGATGCGTATTTTGCTCGGCGTTGCGCTGGGCGGTTTCTGGAGCATGGCGGCGGCGGTGGCCATGCGCCTGGTGCCGCCCGCCTTGCTGCCGCGCGCGTTGTCGATCATCTTCAGTGGCATTGCCGTGGGGACCGTGGTGGCGGTGCCGCTCGGCAGCTATCTGGGCGGCAGGTATGGCTGGCGCAGCGCCTTCGTCGCCGCGGCCGCGGTTGGCGTGGCGACGCTGGCGTTCCAGTGGCTCACGCTGCCGCGGCTGGCGCCGGGTCGGACCGCGCGGCTGCGCACGGTGCTGGAGGTATTGCTGCGTCCCGGCATCGCCGTGGGCATGTTGGGATGCGTGCTGGTGCACACCGGCCACTTCGCGCTGTTCACCTACATCCGGCCGTTCCTTGAAACCACGACAGGCGTCGGCGCCGACGGACTGGCCTTGATGCTGCTGGGTTTTGGCGTGGCGAATTTCGCCGGCACCCTGCTGGCGGGATGGTTGCTGGGCCACAGCGCCCGCGCCACGCTGGTGCTGATGCCCGCGCTGGTGGGGGCGGCGGCCCTGGCGCTGGCCTTGCTGCCGACGACCGTAACGGGACAGGCGCTGCTGGTGGCGCTATGGGGAATGGCGTTCGGCGGGGTGCCGGTGGCGTGGTCGAACTGGGTGGCCAGCGCGGTGCCCGACCAGGCCGAAAGCGCGGGCGGCATGGTGGTGGCGTCGGTGCAGTCGTCGATCGCGGCCGGCGCGGCGGCCGGTGGCGCGATGTTCAGCGCCAACGGCATCGTCGGCGTGTTCGTGGCCGCCGGCATCCTGATGCTGCTGGCGGCGCTGTTGATCGCATTGCGGGTGCGCATCCACGCGCCTGGACGCGGCCCCGGTCCGGCAGTGCATCTTTGAGACCTACGCCGCCTGAGGCCGGCGCGGGACGAGGCCGCGCCAGCCGTGCGCGCGACTGCGCCGACGGTATCATGTGCCATCCTCGTTTTGGCAACCCGCCGTACGGTCATGGTCCCTGCATCGACTCCGCTTCTCGACCGCCTGCTTGCCGACGGCGTCATTCGCCCGGATCACCACGCCGCCGCGCGCCAGCGTCTGGGCGAGGGCGGCGCCGAACCGTGGACGTCGCTCGGCGAGGCGTTGTTCTGGCTGGTGGACGAACACATCGTTTCCGACGAGGATCTGGCGGCCATCGGCGAGCTCTCCGTGACCGAAGCCGCCTTCGCCGGCAACGCCACCCGTCGCCAGGCACTGGCCGAGATGGACGCGCTGATGCAGCGCAAGCTTGAAGAATATGAACGGCAGGTGCGCCGGGTCGCGCTCAAGCGTGCTTTTCCCGGCCCGCGCCGGGCATGGCTGGGCGGCGGCGTGATCGCGGTGGCCGCGGCGGGATGGTATCTGTTCGCGCCGGCCACGCCGCCGCAGTGCGATGATGCCGATGTGCAGAAAACCCTGCGCGCCAGCCTGTTTACCTCGCGCCTCCAGCAGATGTCCCGCAATCCGCTGGCCGGGGGAGCGGCGCCGGCCGACCTGTACCTGGCGACGTTTTCGGATGTGAACGAAATCGGCTACATCAAGCCGGAACGGTCGCGCGGCTGCGCCGCGACGCTGAAGGTCGGCGAGGCCACGTCGGTCCTGGCCTACACCATCGGTCCGAACGACAAGGGCGAGATGATGATCGCCGGCGCGGATCCGCGCGTGGTGCGGGCCCGTTACGGCCAGCTCGATGCCGATGGCAAGCCGCGCGATGTGGGCCAGCCGGCGGGCGCGGCAAGGCTCGCCGCCGCCTTCGAACAGGGCGTGGCGGCGTTCGACCAGTTGGCCCGGGGCGCGGCGCGCAAGGCAGCCCAGGACCGGCAGCGCGAACGCATGGGCCTGCCGGCGGAAACCGACACGCGCGCCGTGCGCAATATCCAGCCGCTGGGCGACTGCAAGGATCTCGGCGGCGGCAGGTGGTCATGCCGCCTGCAGGTCGAGTACCGCGACCGCCTGATGTCCACCATCGGCCGCGCCGACTGGCAGGTGTTCGAAGGCGACTTCGAATTCCTGCAGGAAGGGGACGCGTGGCGCGTGGGCGAGCCGTTCACGCGCCAGTACATGGATGCGATCGTGCGCGGCCGGATGGCGGAGCTGAAGGGCGACGAGGCGGCGGCGCGGCTGGAGCAGATCCAGCGCCAGCGGCCGCAGGCCGCGCCGACGGCCGAGTCGGCGCCATCCGTGGGAGCCTTGGCGCCCGCCAGGACGGGCGGCCGCGAGCATCGCGGCGACGGCGCCGTCATCAACAAATAGGACGGGTTGTGGTTAGTCCCGCGCGCGCTCAGGCCGTGATGGCGTCCGGTTCCCGCCGGCGGGCGAAGACGAACACGTGGTGGTATTTGTCGCGCATCGGATGGCGCGGCTGTTCGACGCCGGCGATCGGCGGCACGAAAGGCGTGAACAGGCCAAGCGCGTCGATATGTACCGGGAAGGGCGCGCGTTCGGGCGTGTCGTTGTAGCCCAGGACGAGCAGGCCGCCCGGCTTGAGCACCGCATGGCATTGCGCAAGCATGCGCTCGTAGTCGGCCTGTTCGTTCAGGCCGTAGCCGATCAGGCCGTTGGCGATCACCACGTCGAAATAGCCCGGCTCGTAGAGCGCCGCCATCTCGGTGGCGCTGCCCGTCAGGTGGCGGCCAGGCACGCCGTAGCGGGCCTGTTCCGGATCCATGTCGAGCGAATGGAATTCCGGCTTCAGCAGCCGCGGATAGTGCCAGGTGTATTCGCCCATGCCCAGGAAGAGGCAGCGCCCCGGGCCTTGCGGGCCGTCCGCCTGGCGGTTGAGATAGCCGAAGATCTGTTGTTCCAGGAAGGCCCGGTTCGGCGCCCGCAGCGGAAACTGCACGCCGCAGCGCGCGGCCAGGGCCGGAGACAACCGGAACAGGCCTGATTTGAATGCGTCTTTGAGTTTGGGCATACGGATCGCGCCTGGCTGTGTCGCCGGTTCTTTGACCGGGTTCGCCACCGCGAGCCGCCCGGAATGCGCCAGATAGTAGACGAAATCGTTTCTATTCAGGAGTTGTTCAGTTGTTAATGATATTTGCGCAACAGGGGCGCGAGCGGACACGTCCTGGACCGTGGTGACGGCGGGCGGCTCGGGCAAATCGAGGGGGATGGGGACGGAGGGCGGTCTTCTGGCGGAAGCGGTGGGATTCGAACCCACGAAGGGTTTAACCCCTTGCCGGTTTTCAAGACCGGTGCAATCGACCACTCTGCCACGCTTCCTGCTGCCGCAATGTCCTGCGGAGACGGCAATCCGGCCGCCAGGCAAACACTCTACCCGACGACAACGCGACTTGCCGTAAAGGGCGCAATAATAATCCATTTGCTGCGAAGGAGGCACGCGATGCACTGTGTAGAAATCTCCCGCCCGGGCGGCCCCGAGGTGCTGGTTCCCGCCGAACGTCCCACGCCCGAGCCCGGCAAGGGCGAAGTGCTGATCAAGGTCAGCGCCGCGGGCGTCAACCGTCCCGACGTGTTCCAGCGCAAGGGCAACTACGCGCCGCCGCCTGGAGCGTCCGACCTGCCGGGCCTGGAAGTGGCCGGCGAGATCGTCGGCGGCGACCTGGCCGACAGCGGCTTCGCGCTGGGCGACAAGGTGTGCGCCCTGGTCGCTGGTGGCGGCTATGCCGAATACTGCGTCGCGCCCGCGGCCCAGTGCCTGCCGATTCCCAAGGGCCTGTCCGATATCGAAGCGGCCGGCCTGCCGGAAACCTATTTCACGGTCTGGAGCAACGTGTTCGACCGCGGCGGCCTGGCCGACGGCGAGATCCTGCTGGTGCACGGCGGCGCCAGCGGCATCGGCACCACGGCCATCCAGTTGGCCCGCGCCCTGGGCAACACGGTCTACGCCACTGTCGGCAGCGACGATCGCGCCCGCGCGGTCGAGGCCCTGGGCGCCGCGCGCGGCATCAATTACAAGACGCAGGACTTCGTCAAGGAAGTGAAGGACGCCACCGGCGGCCGCGGCGTCGACGTGATCCTGGACATGGTGGCCGGCGATTACATCGCCCGCGACATGCAGTGCCTGGCCGACGACGGCCGCATCGTCATCATCGCCCAACTGGGCGGCGCGCAGGCCAATGTCGATACCAGCCAGGTCATGCGCCGCCGCCTGACCATCACCGGCTCCACCCTGCGGCCGCGCCCGGTGGCCTTCAAGGGCGCCATCGCCCGGGCGCTGCGCGAGCGCGCCTGGCCCCTGCTGGAGCAGGGCGCGATCAAGCCGATCGTGCACGCCACCTTCCCGCTGGCCCAGGCCGCCCAGGCCCACGCCATGATGGAAGGCGGCGAGAACATCGGCAAAATCATCCTGACCGTGTAAGAAACGCGCGGCGTTCGGCGCGGCGCCGCGCAACAGGATACAATCACGGGTTTCGCCTGGAATTATTTCCAGGCCAGCCCGTGGGCGGGTGCTTTTCCCCCGGGTTCACCCACTCTGACATTTGCGCCATGACTTCAGTCGAACACCGCGCCCGCCTCGTGCTGGGCAACTGGAAGATGCACGGCAACCTGGCCGAGAATGCCGCGTTGCTGACCGAACTGCGCGCCGCGGATGCCGCCAGCCATTGCGAAATCGGCGTCTGCGTTCCGTTTCCGTACCTGGCGCAGGCCGCGTCGGCCCTGACCGGCAGCGCCGTGTCGTGGGGGGCGCAGGACGTCAGCGCCCACGACAAAGGCGCCTACACGGGCGAAGTCTCGGGCGCCATGCTCAAGGAATTCGGCTGCCGTTATGCGCTGGCCGGCCACTCCGAGCGCCGCGTGCTGCATGGTGAAACCGATCAGATGGTCGCCGACAAGGCGCGCGCGGCACTGGCCGCCGGCCTGACCCCGGTGGTGTGCGTGGGCGAGTCCCTGGCCGACCGCGAGGCCGGCAACACGCTGGCTGTGATCGAGCGCCAGCTCAAGCCGGTGCTGGCGCTGGGCGCCGAGGCCGTCTCGCGCATGGTGCTGGCCTACGAGCCCGTCTGGGCCATCGGCACCGGCCGTACCGCCAGCCCCGAGCAGGCGCAGGAAGTCCACGGCGCCATCCGCGCCGCCCTGGCAGCGCTGGGCGCGGCCCAGGTGCAAGTTTTGTACGGCGGCAGCGTCAAAGCTGCCAATGCCGCCAGTTTGTTCGCCATGACTGATATCGACGGAGCCCTGGTCGGCGGCGCGTCGCTCGTGGCCGAAGAATTTTTGCGAATCGCCGCCATCTAAGTTTCCGTTCCGGAGTCTGTAATGCCCTTGATGCTCAAACTTCTGCTGGCCGTCCAAGTGATCTCGGCGCTGGCTATCATCGTGCTGGTCCTGCTGCAGCAGGGCAAAGGCGCCGACATGGGGTCCGCGTTCGGCAGCGGCTCGTCGGGCAGTCTGTTCGGCGCCACCGGCGCGGCCAACTTCCTGTCGCGCGCCACCAAGTGGGCCGCGGTGGTCTTCTTCGCCTCCACGGCCGGCCTGGCCTATGTCAGCCACAAGGGCACCAGCGGCCCCGCCGTCGACTCCGGCGTGATGCAGAACTTCCCGGCCGACCGTTCCGTGCCGCAGGTGCCGGGCGCCGCGCCGGCCCAACCGGGCGCGGGTGCCTCGTCGGTGCCGGGCGCTTCGTCCGTCCCCGGCGCCGCTTCGTCGGTGCCTGGCGCCGGTTCGGCTCCTGCCCCGGCCCCGGCTGCCAAGCCGGACGCTTCGGTGCCGTCGGCGCCGGCCGCCGCGGGCGACAAGCCGGCCGAGACGCCTGCCAAGTAAGCGTCCCGCCCCAATGAGAAAGGCCGGCTATCGCCGGCCTTTTTTCATGGCGTTCCGTCCTGGAACGCTGGTCTTGCGCGGAAGGCGTTCAGGCGCCCGGCAGCATGTGGCGCGCCGAGACGGCGAGGATGCGCTCGGCGGACTCGCGTAGCTGGCGCGCTTCGCGGTAGGCACGCAGGGACACGACGGCATCGTAGCGGCGCGCGCTGCGCGGGCCGGCGAGCAGCGTGGGACGGCGGGTCAGGATCGGGGATATCAGACGTTGCATGGTGGAGCCTTGTACGGGCCTGAGGCCCTGTTGTGTATGACTGGCATCGTAAGCCGGCCGGACATGCGCGCCAACGAATTCCCTTTCATATGAATATCCGGGGGGAACTCCCCGGGAACGGCCCGGGTGTGCGCATGGCCACGCCAGTATTGCCTGTCCACATGACAGATTGATGCCAGGTGGGGCGCGACGCGTCAGGGCGGGTTGCCCGGTGGCGGCGAAGGCTTGAGCGATATGGCGGGACGGATTCACGCGAATCGCCAATTGCGTGATAGAATGTTCGACTTTCCAGGAAAGCACGACTTTTCTGGCAAAAGTTAGCCGACGTGGTGAAATTGGTAGACACGCTATCTTGAGGGGGTAGTGGCGAAAGCTGTGCGAGTTCGAGTCTCGCCGTCGGCACCAGGAATCAAGAAAAGCCCGCTGAAACGCAAGTTCCAGCGGGCTTTTTGCTTTTTGCTTTTGCAGCGCTTGTCGCCGTGCGCGCGGCTTTGGACGGGACGGTTTCCGTGCCCCTGTCAAACCTTTCATTTAGCTGTTATTAACCCGTCATCTTGGACAGCGATCATGCCGGCAGGCTGGGTCGCGGGTGAGCCAGTCGATAACAGCGACATTGACAGGAAAACTGATGAGTTCTTCGGACCAGGACGACATCCCGTCCAACCCCTCCAAGGCACCGCATTTCAACGAAGTGGTACGACGCGCCGTTTCGCGCCGCGGCTTTCTCAAGGCCGGCCTGGGCGCCAGCGCGGTCGGCTTCATGGGCGCGGGCCTGACGGCCTGTGGCGGCGATGACGACGATGATTCGTCCAGTGGCAATCCTGGCTCCAACCCGGGCGGCGAGACGCCCGCCAAGCCGGTCGAGCTCAATTTCAAGGCGGTGCCCATCAGCACCGCCGATACCGTGGTGGTGCCCGAGGGCTACCAGTTCGCCGTGATCAGCCGCTGGGGCGATCCGCTCTTTGCGGGCGCGCCGGCGTTCAAGGCCGACGCCAGCAATGGCGGCGACGACCAGGCCCGCCAACTGGGCTACAACCACGACGGCCTGCACTTCTTCCCGATCGACGGCAGCGACAGCGTCAACGGCAGCAGCGTGGAAGGCCTGATGGTCACCAACCACGAATACACCACGCCGGAATACTTCTATCCCGTCGGCGTGCAGCCCGGCAACGCGCAGTGGAACCTGGACTGGGTGCGCAAGTCGCAGCACGCGCATGGCGTGTCGGTGCGTCACTTGCGGCTGGCCAATGGCAAGTGGGAAGCGGTGCTGGATTCGCCGTTCAACCGCAGCGTCAATGCCAACGTCGCCATGCAACTGGTGGGCCCGGCCGCGGGCAACCGCCTGGTGCGCACCAATGCCGATCCGACGGGCACGCGCTGCTTCGGCACCTTCGGCAATTGTGGCAACGGCTACACGCTGTGGAACACCTACCTGACGTGCGAAGAGAACTTCACCGACTACTTCGGTGTCGGCACGGCGGATCCGGCCACGGTGAACTACCCCGACGCCGAATACCGGGCGCACATGGAGCGCTACAAGGGTTCGGGCAAGACCTCCAGCAGCTCTTACCGCTGGGACCACTACGACAACCGCTTCAACTGGGCGATGGAGCCCAACGAATACAACCGTTGCGGCTGGGTGGTGGAGATCGATCCGTTCGATCCGAATTCCACGCCCAAGAAGCTGACCGCGCTGGGCCGCTTCAAGCACGAGAACGCGGCGATGACGCTGGCCGACGACAAGCGCGTGGTCGTCTACATGGGCGACGACCAGGTCAGCGAGTACATCTACAAGTTCGTGTCCGACGGTAAGTACGACCCGGCCCGCCCGGCGTTGAACCGTCTGTTGCTGGACAAGGGCACGCTGTACGTTGCGCGTTTCCTGGACGGCGCCGCGCAGGGTGACGCCATGGGCGTGGGCGAGTGGATCCCGCTCAAGCTCGACACGCCTGCGCAGGCCGGCGGCACGCTCGGCGCGCTGTTCAATCAGGACATGGGCGAGCTGCTGGTCAAGACGCGCCAGGCCGCCGACGCGGTGGGCGCGACGCCGATGGACCGGCCCGAGTGGATCACGACCCACCCGACCACCCGCGAAGCCTATGTCACGCTGACCAACAACAGCTCGCGCGGCAGCGGCAGCGCGCGCTATCCGGGCGGCCCCAACCATCCGGGCGCCAATGACGCCAACCCCCGCACCGGCAACCAGTACGGCCAGATCGTGCGCTGGCGCGAGAAAAATGGCGACCCGGCGTCGCTGAGTTTCGAATGGGACATTTTCGTGCTGGCCGGCAACCCGACGCTGTATCCGCGCACCGATCTGCGCAGCGGCTCGGCCAACGTCACGGCCGACAACACCTTCAACAGCCCCGATGGCCTGGCTTTCGACAAGCGCGGCCTGCTGTGGATCGAGACGGACGGCAACTACTCCAACACCGGCGCCTACGCCGGCCAGGGCAACAACCAGATGCTGGTGGCCAACCCGGCCACCAAGGAGATCCGCCGCTTCATGACGGGCCCGGTCGGTTGTGAAGTGACCGGCCTGACCTGGACGCCCGACCAGAAGTACCTGTTCATCAACATCCAGCACCCGGGCGAAGGCCCGAGTGTGACGGATGCGCAGAACAATCCGCTGATGGCGTCCAAGTGGCCCGATGACGCCAGCGCCAGCCGGCCGCGCCCGGCCACGGTGGTGATCTGGAAGCAGGACGGCACCGCCGTCGGCACCTGAGGCCGCGAGCGCGTCCGCGGGGCTGTCCCGTGGCCGTCGGCATGCCTGATGACGTATCGGCCGGCGCCTTGTGCGCCGGCTTTTTCTTGCGCGGGCGTCGTGCGCGCCTATGGGCGCGGACGGTGCGCGGGCGCGGAACGCCGCTATCGCAGGTGGTGGCCGAAGACGATGGCCGCCACCACGAAGGTGATGGCGCCCGCCGCCGCCAGCCAGTTAGCTCGCCTGGCCGCCAGGGCGTCGCGCCGCGCCATGCCGATCAGCGCCGCGACCAGGGACCACAGCGCCGTGAACGCCAGCAGGGTCAGCGTGTAGACGAAGTTCGACAGATCGTACCCGCCGCCTCCGATGGAGGGATGGCCGGCGCTTCTCGGCCAGAGCAGGGCGACATGCCAGCCCACGATCACGACGAACACGGCAAGCCAGATCTGGAATCGTCGGTCTTTCAGCATCGATGGGATCTCCGGGTTGGCAGGCGCCTAGTCTGACACCGATGCGCCAGCGCCGAAACCCGCCGGCGTGCGGGCACCGGGCGCCACCGCCACCACCTTGCATGCGAGCCGCAGGTCCCTGCGGGCGGCGTTCACGCCATGGACAAGGGTGTTTATTTGCAACAATAGTTATATATAATTAATTATTAATGGTTAATAGTTTTTATAAATCAATCAAATAGGCATTTCCGGTCCGCCGGCTGCCGCAGGAGCTTTCATGCAGGACTCCCATTCCCCCTCACGCACCCTGCGCAGCACGGGCGGCCTGATCATGCTCGGATTCACCGTGGTTCTCTGCCTGATGGTGTTGCTGACCGTGGTCGGCATCACCCAGGTGAACCGGATGAATGGCGCGTTGACCGCCATCAACGACGTCCATGGCGTCAAGCAGCGCTACGCCATTACCTTCCGCGGCAGCGTCCATGACCGTTCGATCGCGCTGCGCGACGCGGTGTTGGCCAATCCCGCCGAGCTGCATGCATTGGTGGCTGACATCGAGCGCCTGAAGCGCCAATATGACGAGGCGGCCGTGCCGATGGACGCCCTGTTCGTGCAGGGCGCCGATGTGTCAGACCAGGAACGCGAGACCCTGGCCGGCATCAAGGACGTCGAGACGCGCACGCTGCCCGTGGTGCAGCGCCTGCTGACGGCGCTGGAGCGGGGCGATACCGCCCAGGCGCGGCCCTTGCTGGACCAGGCGCGGCCGCTGTTCGTGCAGTGGCTTGCGGCCATCAACCGCATGATCGACCTGGAAGAGCGCCTGATGAAGGATCAGAGCGACATGGCGCGCCGCGTGGGGATCGACTTCCAGCAACTGATGCTGGCCCTGACCGGCGCCGCCATCCTGCTGGGCGCGGGCCTGGCCTGGCTGATCGCCCGCCGCATCACCCGCGCTTTGGGCGCGGAACCGGCCGCGCTCAAGCGCATCGCGCAGTCCGTCAGCGCCGGCGACCTGGCCAGCCCGATCGCGGTCAAACCGGGTGACGAGAGCAGCATCCTGGCGACGCTGGCGGGCATGCAGCGCAACCTGGCCTCGGTGGTCGGCGGCGTGCGCCAGCATGCCGACGCGGTGTCGGTGGTGAGCGTACAACTTGCCGAGGGCAATGCCGACCTGTCGACCCGCACCAGCGACGAGGCCCGCGCCCTGCGCCAGACCGCCGACTCGATGGAAGAGCTGACCGGCGCGGTCAAGCGCAATGCGCACGACGCGCAGGAAGCCGGCGTCATGGCGGGGCAGGCCATGGATGCCGCGCGGCAAGGCAGCCAGACCATGCATGCCGTCGTCGACACGATGGAGCATCTTTCCAGGGCATCGGCGCAGATTTCCGAGATCACGTCGGTGATCGAGGGCATCGCGTTCCAGACCAACATCCTGGCGTTGAACGCCGCGGTCGAGGCCGCGCGCGCGGGCGAGCAGGGCAAGGGCTTTGCCGTGGTCGCCAGCGAAGTGCGCTCGCTGGCGCAGCGCTCGGCCACCGCGGCCAAGGAAATCAACACGCTGATCAGCCAGTCGGCCGAAACCGTGCGCCAGGGCGTCGAGCGAGTCGGCGCCGCCGGGGAAACCATGGATCTGATCCTGGACTCGATCACCCAGACCACCGCGACCATGCACGGCATCGTGCAGGCCTCGGTCGAGCAGACCGGCCGCATCGAGCACGTGGCGCGGGTGATCGCGCAGTTGGATGAGGACACGCAAAAGAATGCGCAGCGCGTCGAGGAAGCCTCCGCCGGCGCCGAAGCGTTGCGCGAGCAGGCCGCCGACCTGCGGCAGGCGGTCTCGGCGTTCCGCGTGGGGGGAGCGAGCGCCACGGCCGGTGCCCGTATCGCGTCAGCGGGCAACGGACGGCTATTGCCGGTGTGATCGCATCGCCGCCGCCGGCGGGCGGCCCAGGCGGTCGACGCCAGCGCCATCCTCCCCCTCGAGGGCCATTCGCCACAAAACTGGAACAGTTTGTTCCGGGGAAAAGCGCCTTTTTGTGGCCCGGAAAGGTGGCCGCTCGCGGCCTCGGCCGTTAGAATTTGCTCACTCCTCACCCTCTATCTACCAGTCGAAAGGCATATCCTCATGAGCAACGCATATATCGACGCACTGAAGAAGCGCCGCACGCAGTATTCGCTGGGCCGTAACCTGTCCGCCTCGAAAGAGGAACTGGCGACCCTGATCCAGGAAGCGATCAAGCACAGCCCCTCGTCGTTCAATTCGCAGAGCTCGCGCGCCGTGATCCTGTTTGGCGCCGAAAGCGACAAGCTGTGGAACCTGGCCATCGAGGAAGTGCGCAAGGTCGCTCCGGCCGAAGGCTTCGACAAGACCGAAGCCAAGCTCAAGAGCTTTGCCGCTGGCGTGGGCACCGTGCTGTTCTTCGAAGACCAGGACGTGGTGCGTAGCCTGCAAGAGAAATTCGCGCTGTACGCCGACAACTTCCCGGTGTGGTCGGAACAGGCGGGCGGCATGGCCCAGTTGTCGGTCTGGACCGCGCTGGCCAACGCTGGCGTGGGCGCCAGCCTGCAACACTACAATCCCCTGATCGACGCCGCCGTGGCGCGCGAGTGGAACGTCCCGGCAAGCTGGAAGCTGCGCGCGCAGATGCCGTTCGGCTCGAACGAAAACGGCTTCGGCGAAAAGGGCTTCATGGACGACGCCGAGCGTTTCCGCGTGATCGGCTGATCCGGCGGGCGCCTGGCGCGCCCGGCTTCGGACCGCAAGACCCGCACATCCCGTTCACGGGGTCTGCGGGTTTTTTCATGCAATGCGTGCGCCCGGCATGGGTCGGGAAAACCCGCGGGCCCTGCGGACACGCCAGCGGCCTGGGGCCTGCCGGGGCTGCGGACAGGCATAATCCGAGGTTTTGTCCGTATCCAGAAAGGCCCTGCCGTGACCGACGCCGTACCCATCAGCCAAGCCGACTACGACCTGCCGCTCGAGACGCTGGAGGCCCATCTGCTGGCGCAGCGCCAGCGCGCCGCCGACGTGGTCAACGCGGCCACGCGCACGTGGACCTGGATCCGCCATGGGTCGTTTCTCGCGTCCATCGTCATCGTCGGCATCGAGAAGCTGACCACCGGCAAGGTGGGCGCCCATACCGCCGTGTTTGCCAGCGTGATGCTGTTGATGGCGCTGAGCTTCATCGCCGCCGCCAAGACGCGCCGCATCATCAAGGGCCTGGGCAACGGCCAGCCCACGCCCAAGTGGGTGCTCAAGCGCATGATCCGCAAGACCATCTTCAAGGGCGCCGCGAGCCTGAAGGGATCGGCGCGTTTTTATGCGGACCGCTTCGTGCTGGATCAGAATGGCAGCCATTTCGAGTCCGCCTACGAGAACGACAAGATCGAATTGATCGCGCTGACGCCGGATTATCTGCAGATCATTCCGGTGCAGCGCCAGGACGTGCCGGACGAGGTGTATTTCATTCCGCTGGCGCAGGTCAGCCAGCCCGAGGAACTGCTGAAGTTCCTGGGCGGCAAACCGAATTACGTGGATGCGGCCTGAGGGCCGGCGCGGGTCTACTCGTAGGCCCGCTTCTGCGTTGACCACTTGAACGTGCGCTTCCACTTGCCGCCCTGCTGGCGCAACTGGATGTCGAAGTAGCCACCCGTCTTGCCCGGCAGCAGCACCAGCGCGTTGCTGGCGTCGGATTCGTCGTGTTCGCGCGTGCCGTCCGGGTTCCAGTCGCCGGCGATGCTCTTGACGAACGACATGGGCTGGGCGAACACCACTTCCAGGGCCGCGCCCTCGATGCGGAACAGGTACAGCGCCTCGAAGTCGGCGCCGCCGCCAGCGTAGCCTTCGCTCCAGCCGGCGCGCAGGCCGAAGGCGGTGGCGTCGGGGGAGATCCGGTAGGGCGCCAGGTCGAAGCGCTTCCAGCTTTCAGGCGTGGACAGCATCGGCGCGCCGGCATCCTGCATCGCCAGGTCCATGGGCGGGTCGATGTCGGTGTCGCTCCAGTCCGTCGGCGTCGTCACCGGCGCCTCGGTGCGGGCCACCAGCCGGGGCGTCGCGCCGGGCGCCGATTCGAATACCCCGACCCACACTTCATTCTTGTCCTGGTCGCGCGACAGGTTGGCGCAATCGCCGCCGCCGAACTGCTTGAGCCGTTCCGCGCGTTCGGCGCTGGCCGCCAGGCACACCAGCGCGACATAGGATCCGGGGCGCTGCGGCCAGGCCTTGGCGCCGGCCACGAGCAGGCGCTTGGGATTCTGGCCGGGCGCGAGCTCCTGCAGCAGGAACGCGTCGCTGAAGCCCGGCGGCAGTTGCGCGCCCAGGCCGTCGGGCCGGGGCGCGCCGCTCATCTGGCTGTCGTACATCTTGCGGGCGTCCTGCGTCTTGATGGCGCCGGGCACCTGGTCCAGGGATTGCACCCGGGTGTCGGCGCGCGCCATCGGGGCGTGCAGGGCAAGGGCCAGCGGGCAGAGCAGCAAAGCGGCGCGGATACGCATCGGCGTGGCCCGGCGGCGAGCCGGGCGGTAGTGGGGTTGCGCGATTATCGCTGAACGCCGCTGACACGCCGCCGTCGGCGTCAGTCTGTTTTCCAGCTCCCCCTTCTTGAAGATCGCGCGGCCCTCGGCGCAGGCGAGGTAATCGATGAAGGCCTGCGCCCGCGGGTTGGCAGGGGGGGGCGTGGCGCGCGGGCGGCGCAGCTTCCGCCTGCTGTGAACGTTGGGGGCGGCCGCGAATATTCCCTCGATTCGGTCTATAGTCCCTGCCCAATGGCGATGAACCGAGCAGAGAGCGATCGATGGACAAGCGACTAGAGCTGGAACCCGCGGCGATTCAGGAAGGCGCGGCGCATGCCACCGGGCCGGCCGGCCCGGCCCCGGGCACGCCAGACGCGGTCGCGATCGAGATCGAGGCCGATCCGACGCTGGGCTACGCGTCGATCCAGAACGCGGTGCCGGTCCTGCGCTCGCTGCGACTGATCAACCGCTCGCAGGAGACGTTCGAGGACGTCGAGGTCCACATCCGTTGCAATCCGGCCTTCGCGCAGCCCGTGCGGCTGCGCTTCGACGCGCTGGTGCCGGGCGAAATCCGCCGCATTGCGCCGCTGGACCTGGCGCCCGACCATGCCTACCTGGCCGAGTTGCAGGAGGCGCAGCGCGCCGCCATCGAGGTGACGGCGCTGGCCGGCGGGCGCGAAGTGGGCCGGGCCGCGCAGGCCGTGGCGGTGCTGGCCTATGACCAGTGGGCCGGCACCCGCGCGCTGCCGGAATTGCTGGCCGCGTTTTCCATGCCCAACAACCCGGCCGTGGACGGGCTCATCGGCAAGGCCGCCCGGCTGCTGCGCGAGCAGCACAACGACCTGACCATGAACGGCTACCAGTCCAAGAGCCGAGACTTGGTCTGGAAGCAGGTGTCGGCCATCTACAGCACGCTAGCGGCCGAAACGCTGCATTACGCCGAGCCGCCCGCGTCGTTCGGCGTCGACGGCCAGAAGATCCGCACGCCCGACCGCATCCTGGAGGCCCGCGTGGCCACCTGCCTGGATCTGGCGATGTTGTTCTCGTCCTGCCTGGAGCAGGCCGGGCTGCGTCCCGTGATCCTGATGAAGGAAGGCCACGCCTGGGTGGGCGTGTGGCTGCATCCGGCCTGCTTCGCCGATCCGCTGACCGACGACGTGCAGGCCGTGCGCAAGCGCGTGGACAGCGGCGAATTCCTGGCGTTCGAAACCACGGGCATCGCCCAGCATCCGAATTTCCGGCCGTCGCTGCGGCTGGCGTTGGAACAGGGCGCGGCCCACCTGCGTGAAGACGAGGCTTTCCGCTATGCCATCGACGTGCATCGCGCACGCGAATTGCAGATCAAGCCGCTGCCGTCGCGCGCCGGCGCCACGGCGCCGGAGGGGGGCGACGCCACCGAGGCGCCCGCAGCGATCGAGCCGACGCCCGACCTGCCGCCGCTGGACCCGGAATTCGTCATCAGCCTGGAGCCGGCCGACGACAGCCCCGAAGGCCGCCTGGCCAAATGGAAGTCGCGCCTGCTGGACCTGACGCTGCGCAACCGGCTGCTGAATTTCAAGAACACCAAGTCGACGCTGCCGCTGGTGGCGCCCGACCTGGCCCGCCTGGAAGACGCCATTGCCGATGGCAGCGAGTTCCGCATCCGTCCGTTGCCGGCGGCCTTGATGGAGGGCGGCGATCCGCGCGTGGCGCAGGTGCATGTCGACCGTGGCGGCCGCGCACCGCTGGACGACATGGCGCTGGAGGCCCTGGGCAACCAGGAGCTGATCGCGCGCGTGCCGCAGGAGGCGCTGGATGCCAACCTGCTGACCCTCTTCGGCGCCGCGCGCACCGGGCTGGAGGAGGGGGGCGCCAATACGCTGTACCTGGCGATGGGCATGTTGCGCTGGACCGAGCATCCCGCCGCCGAGAGCGCCCACCTGGCGCCGCTGATCCTGATGCCGGTGTCGCTGCATCGCCAGTCGGTGCGCAGCGGTTTCCGGCTGGTGCGCCACGATGACGAGACCATCATCAACCCCACGTTGTTGCAGATGCTGCGCAACAACTACGAGCTGCGCATCCCCGGCCTGGACGTGCTGCCGACCGACGACAAGGGCGTGGATGTGGCGCGAGTGCTGCAGGCGTTCCGACTGGCGGTGCGCGAGATCGCCGGTTGGGAAGTGCTGGAGCAGGTGCATCTGGGGATCTTCTCGTTCACCAAGTACCTGATGTGGAAGGACCTGCAGGACCGCAGCGGCCAGCTCAAGGCCAACCGCGTGGTGCGGCACCTGATCGACCATCCCGGCCAGGCCTTCGCACAGGAGTCCTGGGATCCGCGTTTCGAGCGCCTGGACGACAGCTACCGGCCGCAGGACCTGTTGACGCCGCTGCTGTCGGATTCCTCGCAATTGAAGGCGATCTGCGCGGTGGACGCCGGCCGCGACCTGGTGCTGGAAGGCCCGCCCGGCACCGGCAAGAGCCAGACCATCACCAACCTGATCGCGCACCTGCTGGCGCGCGGCAAGACGGTGCTGTTCGTGTCGGAGAAAATGGCGGCGCTGGAGGTGGTGCACCGGCGCCTGGCCAACATCGGGCTGGCGCCGTTCTGCCTGGAGCTGCATTCGTCCAAGGCGCGCAAATCCGAAGTGCTGCAGCAGCTTGGCCGGGCGCTGGAACTGGGTGGCCAGCGCACCAGCGAGGAGTGGAACCGCGAGGCCGAACGCCTGGGCGTGCTGCGCCAGGAGCTGAACGGACTGGTCGAAGCGCTGCACCAGCGTCACGCCAATGGCCTGACGGTCTATGACGCCATCGGCACCTGCATCCAGCACGCTGGCCGTGAGGCGTCGCCGATGTACTGGCCCGATGCCCAGGCGCACGACGAGAAGGACCTGGAGCGGCTGCGCGAGGCGGCGCGGCGCATGTCGACGTTGTCCGGCGAGCTGGGAGCGCTGCAGGGCCACGCGCTGGCGCACATCGGCATGACCGAGTGGAGCCCGAGCTGGCAGGACGCGCTGCTGACGGCGGCTCAGGCGCTGGACGAGGCGGTGGACGCGTTCAAGACCTGCGTGGAGGCCGCCGGCGAGGAACTGGGCGTGCCGGCCGCGGGCTTGAGCCTGGACGCCTACGCGCGCCTGGACACGCTGATCGACGTCCTGCTGGCCGCGCCGCAGGTGCCCGCCGGCCTGGCCGCGCAGGCGCATGACCCGGCCGCGCGCCTGCGGGTGCAGGCCCTGGCCCGCCATGGCCTGGCGCGCAATGCGCATTGGGCCGAGGTCGGCGCGCAATGGCAGGCGCGCCTGGCGGACCTGGACGCGGCGGCGCTGCGGGCGCAATGGCAGGCCGCCTGCGCCGCCTGGTGGCCCAAGTCGGTCTTCGCCAGGCGTGGGGTGCGCAAACGCCTGGCGGCGCTGCGCGTCGATGCGCGCCGTCCGAACGACGCCGCCATTGCCGCGATGCTGGAACCGCTGGCGCGGGTCAACGCCGAGGACCGCGAACTGGCGGCGCTCAAGGCCGATGCCGAGCGCCTGTTGCAGAATGACTATGCCGGCCTGGACACGGATTGGGAGCAGGTCGGGCGCCACGAGCAGTGGGCCGAACGTTTCGCCGAGGCGGTCACGCTGATGGCCGGCGACCCGGCCATGGCGTCCGCGCTGCGCACGCGCCTGCAGCCGCTGGTGGGCGAGAACCGCGCCTTGCTGCAGCCGGGCGCCGCGCTCGGCCAGCGCCTGCTCGACGCCCGCAACGCGTGGCGCGGGCTGCGCGATCAACTCGCCGTGGTGGAGGCGCTGGCGCATCCCACCGCACCGTTGGCAGGCCTGCCGCAGGACAGCGGCGCGCTCGAACGCCTCCAGGGCGTGCTGGCCGGATGGCGGCTCAACAGACAGAGCCTGATGCCGTGGTGCGTCTGGCGCCAGGCGCGCGAACAGGCGGTTGGCATGCAGTTGCAGGGGCTTGTGGCCACGCTGGAGGCGGGGCGCGTGCCGCTGGCCGGGGTCGAGGCGCATTTCGAATTCAGTTATCGCAACTGGTGGGTCAAGAAGGTCATTGACCGGTCGCCGTTGCTGCGTTCGTTCTCCAGCGCTGACCACGATCGCAAGATCCGCGAGTTCCGCCTGGCCGATGACCGCTTCCAGCAGCTCACCTCGGCCTATATCGCGGCATTGCTGGCCGGCAAGGTGCCTGCCAACAATGCCGTCCTGGTCAGTCCCGACAGTGAGCTGGGCCTGTTGCGCCGCGAACTGCAGAAGAAGACGCGCCACGTGCCGGTGCGCCAGCTCATGCAGCGCCTGCCTTCGCTGCTGCCGCGCCTCAAGCCCTGCCTGTTGATGTCGCCGCTGTCCGTCGCGCAATACCTCGATGCCGGCCACTCGCAGTTCGACGTGGTGGTGTTCGACGAGGCCTCGCAGATTCCGGTGTGGGATTCGATCGGCGCCATCGCGCGCGGCCAGCAGTTGGTGGTAGTGGGCGATACCAAGCAGTTGCCGCCCACCAGTTTCTTCAGCAAGTCCGCCAACGATGACGACGGCGCCGGCGACGATGGCCAGGTGGAAGACCTGGAGAGCATCCTGGACGAATGCCTGGGCGCCGACATGAACCGCCTGCGGCTGCAGTGGCATTACCGCAGTCGCCACGAAAGCCTGATCACGTTCAGCAACGTGACCTACTACGATTCGCAGTTGATCACCTTCCCGTCGCCGGTCACGGACGACGTGGCGGTGCGGCTGGAACGCGTGGCCGGGGTCTACGACCGCGGCGGCAGCCGCAGCAACCGCGCCGAGGCCGAGGCCATCGTCCAGGGTATCGAGCAGCATTACCTGGACCCGGCGCGCCGCCGCCAGAGCCTGGGCGTGGTGACGTTCAACCAGCCGCAGCAGTCGCTCATCGAAACCCTGCTGGACGCGCGCCGGCGCGCCAATGCCGCCCTGGACAAGGCGATTTCGGCGCAGGCGCGCGAGCCGTTGTTCATCAAGAACCTGGAGAACGTGCAGGGCGATGAACGCGACGTGATCTATTTCTCGATCACCTACGGCCCCGACGCGGCCGGCAAGATGACGATGAACTTCGGCCCGCTCAATGGCGAAGGCGGCCATCGCCGCCTGAACGTGGCGATCTCGCGGGCCCGCGAAGGCGTGGTGATCTACAGCACGCTGCTGCCGCAGCAGATCGACCTGTCGCGCGTGCGCGCCGCCGGCGTGCGCGACCTGAAGCATTACCTGGAGTTTGCGTTGAAGGGGCCGCGCGCGCTGGTGGAACAGTCGCTGCCCACCGGCCGCGAACCCGACAGCCCCTTCGAGACCCAGGTCATCAAGGTGCTGCGCGAGCGCGGCTGGGTGGTGCATCCGCAGGTCGGCTGCTCGGGCTACCGCATCGACATGGGCGTGGTCGATCCGCGCGCGCCTGGCCGCTACCTGCTGGGCATCGAGTGCGATGGCCGCGCCTACCACGCCGGCGCCACCGCGCGCGACCGCGACCGGCTGCGGCAAGTGGTGCTGGAAGGCCTGGGGTGGCGCTTGCACCGGATCTGGTCGACCGACTGGTGGATCAATCCCGAACGCGAAGTGGAAAAGCTGCTGGCGCGCCTGGAGGCGGAACTGGCGCGCGAGGAGGAGGAGGCCGCGGCAGAACCGGAAGTCGCGCCCGAGGCGCCGGACGCCGCGGACGACGACGTGGCATTCAGCATCACCACCGAGGGCGAGGCGCAGCCGCGCCAGGCCGATCCGGCAGGCGCGCCGGCGAGTGGCATCGAGACCTACGCGGTGGCCGCGCTGCCAGCGGGCGATGCGCAGGCGTTCTACGTCCAGGCCAGCAACGCGCGGCTGAGCGCCGAATTGCGCCAGGTGATCGAGACCGAAGGCCCCTTGCCGGAAAGCGTGCTGCATCGCCGGGTGGCGCGGGCCTGGGGCCTGGAGCGCACCGGCACGCGCATCGTCGAGCGCCTGCGGCAACTGACGCCGGCAGACAGCGGCCGCACGCAAGAAGGCGAGGTCACGTTCCTCTGGCCCGCGGGCACGCGGGCGGCGGACTGGGCGGGCTTTCGCGGCGCGGGCGACGATGAGGCCTCGCGCCGCCGCGTCGACGACGTCTGCCTGGAGGAACTGGCCAACGGCGTGCTGCGGGTGCTGGCCATGACCGGCAACGCCCCGCGCGCGGATGTGATCAAGTCGGTCTGCCGCCTGCTGGGCCAGTCGCGCACCCCGGCGGACGCCGAGGCGCGGTTGGGCCTGGCGCTGGCGGCGCTGCTGGCGCAAGGCCGGGTGCGCGAGGAGGCGGGGATGCTGCGGGTGGATTGAGGCGCCGCGGCGCGCCGCGGGCAAGAAGGACGCCGCAAAACTCCGCATCACTGCGTGCAATGTTGCGGTTGGCGCGACGCGTAAGTGTCAGTCTGTAATCACACGGCGGGACGCGAGCGGCCCGCGCCGCGCCATTCGTGGCGCCGCCGCAGGGGCGGCGCGGGGCGGACGCAGCTTTTGGTGTCAGCTTGTGTTCAATCGGACGGCAAGATTTTGATACGACCGTGGGCAGGACCCGCCCATTTCGTCCATGGCGCGGACGTAGAATCGCGGTTTTCATCAGTGCCACACGGCTGATAGGAACAAACCATGAAGAAAACGATTCTCCTGGCGTCGGTCTGCGCCGCCTTGCTGCAGGCTTGCGCACCGGTTTCCCACACTGGCGAAGGATCTTCCACCATGTCCACCTCTTCCTCGACGCCCGCCGCCAACGCATTGAGCCTGCCGGCCTACCACTGGCGCCTGGCGTCCGCCACCGATGCCTCGGGCAAGACCATCCCCGCCTTGCAGAAGGGCATCGAACAACCGCTGCGCCTGTCGTTCTCGGCCGATGGCATGAACATCCGCGGCGGCTGCAACACGCAGTTCGGCGGCTACACGTATAAGGACGGCGTGCTGCATGTCGCCAACCTCGCTTCGACGATGAAGGCGTGCGAACCCGGCCTGATGAAACTGGATGCCGAGATCGGCCAGCGCCTGAAGGGCGACCTGCGCGCCACGCTCAGCGGCGAGTCCACCGAACCGGCCCTGGAACTGGTGGCGCAGGACGGCAGCGTGCTGAAGTTCGTCGGCGAGCCGACGCCGGAAACCCTGTACGGCAGCGCCGGCGAAATCATGTTCCTGGAAGTGGCGCCCAAGCGCGCCGATTGCAGCCATCCCATGATTCCACGCTACCAGTGCCTGATGGTGCGCGAGCGCCGCTACAACGAGGCCGGCGTGCAACTGCCGCCGCAGGAAGACTGGCACCCGCTGTACCAGTCGATCGAAGGTTACGATCACCGTGATGGCGTGCGCACCGTGCTGCGCGTCAAGCGCTACGACTGGAAGAACCCGCCGGCCGACGCGCCCTCGAAGGTGTACGTGCTGGACATGGTGGTCGAGCAGGACGCCTCGGGCAAGAAGAAGTAAACGCCGGCCGCGCCCATTCGGGCGCGGCGTCTCAAGCGGCTCCCCCGCGCGCCCCGATCGCGGAAAGGGAAGGGAAGGAGGCGGATTGAACGCCTTCATCAATAATGATTACAATTCCCATTCCCGAAATTCACAAGGCGCTGACGCGACGGCCATGTCGTCCACGGAATCCCTGGAACACCGCGAGCTGGGCAGGCTGTACCGCGACCATCACGGCTGGCTGCGCGGCTGGCTGCTGCGGCGGCTGAACGTGCCGGCCGAGGCCGCCGACCTGGCCCAGGACACCTTCCTGCGGCTGCTGGCCTCGCCGGCATCGATGGCGCAATTGCAGGGCGTGCGGCAGCCGCGCAGCTTCCTGGCCACGGTGGCGCAACGCACGCTGGTCGACCACATCCGCCGCCAGGTGCTGGAACGCGCCTGGCTGGAAACCCTGGCGCAGCAGCCCGAGGCCAGCGCCATTTCACCCGAGACCCGGGCCATCCTGCTCGAGACCATCCGCGAGATCGACGCCATGCTGCACGGCCTGGGCGACAAGGTGCGGCGCGCCTTCCTGATGTCCCAGTTGGAAGGGGCCAGCTACGCCGAGATAGCCGCCCGCCTGGGCGTGACGGTCAGTTCCATCAAGAAGTACATGGCGCGCGCCACCGAGCATTGCCTGGTGTACGCGCTGGCCCGGCAGTAGGCGGCCATGGCGGACAAGACCATCGCCGCGGCGGCGCAATGGTACGCGCGGCTCTGCGCAGACGACGTCAGCGCGGCCGACGTGGCGGCGCATGGGCGCTGGCTGGCGGCCGATCCCGAACATGCGCGCATCTGGGGCCAGGTGGAACGGCTGCGCGGCACGCTGGGAGCCGCGCCGGCGCGCCTGGCTGCGGACACGCTCAATCGTGCCGACCAGCACTTCTCGCGCCGCCGCGCCGCGCTGCGCAACGGGCTGGGCGCGGTGGCGCTGCTGGGCGCCGGCGGCCTGGCGGCCTGGCGCACCCTGCCGACGGAGCGGATGCTGGCCGACTACCGCACCGGGGCGGGCGAGCGCCGCGAACTGCGGCTGGCGGACGGCACCTTGCTCTGGCTGGACAGCGCCAGCGCGGTCGACGTGACCGTCGACGCCGGCCAGCGGCGCATCTTCGTGCATGCCGGCGAGATCCTGGTCGATACCGACAACGTCCGTCCCGGCCTGCCGCCCTTGCGCGTGCGCACCGCGCACGGCGCGGTGCGACCCTTAGGCACGCGTTTCATCGTCACGCGGCAGGATGACCTGACGCGGGTCGCGGTGCTGCGCCATGCGGTGGCGCTGGAACCCGCGACGGGCGGCGCGCCCGTGATCCTGAAGGCGGGCGAGCAGGGCACGCTTGCGCTCGCGGGGGCGCAGGCGGCCGGCGCCATCACCGGCGAACCCGACGCCTGGACGCGCGGCCTGCTGGTGGTCGACAACTGGCGCCTGGACGATTTCGTTGCCCGGCTCGACCGTTATCGGCCCGGGCTGTTGCGATGCGACGATGCCGTGGCGGCGCTGCGCCTGTCGGGGGCGTTTCCCGTCGACGACACCGACCAGGCGCTGGCCGCCGTGACGCGCGCGCTGCCCGTGAACATCGCGCGCTTTACCCGTTATTACGTCCGCATCGTCGCCCGCCACTGATTTTTTTTCGCTCGGCATTGTCCTTTTTCCGCGCTCGTCCGACTTAGCAGGGATTACGTCGGATCTGCCACACGGAAACCTGAGTCCATGCCTTCTGTACCCTTGCTTCGTCACTCCGCCACACTCGCGCCCCTGGCGCGCGCCGTTGTCATCGCGTTGACCGTCCTGGGCGCTGCGCCGTCCGCGCAGGCGCAGGCCGTTCCCGGCGCGCAGGCGTCGCGTCACTATGATGTGCCGCCCGGTCCGCTGGGCCTGGCGCTGAGCCGGTTCGCCGCCCAGGCCGGGGTGGTGCTGTCGTTCGACGCCACGCTCACCCAGGGCCGCCAGAGCGCCGGCCTGCGGGGCGACTATGGCGTGGCCGCGGGCCTGGCGGCGATGCTGTCGGGCACCGGGCTGGAGGCCGTCAACCAGGGCGGCAACCGCTATGGCCTGCGCGCCGCCAATGCGCAGACCCTGGCGCCGGTCGAAGTGCTGGGCGCGCGCGAACCCGCGCCCAGCGAAGGCACCGATTCGTACACGGTCGGCGTGTCGAACACCGCCACCCGGCTGCCGATGACGCTGCGCGAGACGCCGCAGTCGGTCTCGGTGATGACGCGCCAGCGGCTCACCGACCAGGGCCTGAACACGCTGGAAGACGCCATCGTCAACACCCCGGGCCTGACCTTCAAGAAGAAGGGCTCGGCCGACGACAACGAGAAGGGCCTGTATGCGCGCGGCATGGAGATCACCAACATGCAGGTCGACGGCGTGCCGACCCACAAGGACTTCAATGCCCTGGGGCTGGACACGGCGCTGTATGACCGCATCGAAGTGGTGCGCGGTTCCACCGGGCTGCTGAGCGGGGCGGGCAACCCGGCCGCGTCCATCAACCTGGTGCGCAAGCGGCCGACCCGCGAGTTCGAGGCCGGCGTGGGCGCCAGCATCGGGTCGTGGGACTACAAGCGCACCGAGTTCGACCTGGGCAGCCCGCTGGATGCGTCGGGCAAGCTGCGCGGGCGGCTGGTGGGCGCCTGGCAGGAAGGCGGCTCGTTCATCGACCGCGTCAAGCAGGATTCGCAACTGCTGTATGGGGTGGTCGAGGCGGACCTGACCGAGCGCACCCTGCTGACCCTGGGCGCGGAATACCAGCGCAAGAAGTGCACGGCGTGCTCGTACTTCGGCTTTCCCGCGTACTACGCCGATGGCTCCAAGACCGATTTTCGGCAACGGTTCAATTCCGCCACCAACTGGAGCCGCCAGGAACGCACGCGCTACAACGTCTTCGCCACGCTCGACCACGAGTTCTCGTCATCGTGGAAGGGGTCGCTGACGCTGTCGCGCACCGGCGACGACAACGACCGCACCTATGGCTGGTTCAGCAGCAACGGCTGGGCCAATCCGCAGACCGGGCAGGGCGCCTCGGTCTGGGTCGCCAAATGGCCGATCCCCAAGACCCAGAACGCGCTGGACGCCAGCCTCAGCGGCGCCTTCGACGCGCTGGGCCGCCGCCACGACCTGGTGCTGGGCGTGAGCCTGTCGCGCACCCGGGGCGACTACGACACCTATCCGCTGTGGACCGCGCCCGGCTATGACCCGGTCATCCCGGACGTGCGCGCCTGGGATGGCGACATGCCGCAACCCCAATGGCAGGCGACGGGCAAGCGCTACTACACCGAGAAGCAGAACGCGGTCTATGGCGCACTGCGACTGCGCCCGACCGAGGCGCTGTCGGTGATCCTGGGCTCGCGCGTCACCTGGTGGGACCAGCAGGCCTCATACACCTACAACGACGGCTCGGCCTATCCGGACAACATGCGCGAGCAGGGCGTGTACACGCCGTATGCCGGCGTGGTCTACGACCTGACGCCGACGCTGTCCGCCTATGCCAGCTACACCAGCATCTTCCTGCCGCAGCAGGCCCAGACCGTGTCGGGCAGCGGCGTCGCGCCGATCAAGGGCAATACCTACGAGATCGGCCTCAAAAGCGCCTGGCTGGACGGCCGCCTGAATGGCGCGCTGGCGCTGTTCCGCACCCGCCAGGACAACTACGCCATGCTGGACGGCGACAAGCTGGCCCCCAATGGCGATAACGCCTATGTCGCCGCCAACGGCGCCGTGCTGCGCGGCGTCGCAGCCGAGCTCAGCGGCGAGCTCGCGCCCGGTTGGCAAATGCAGTTGTCGTACGCCTACGTCGACCGCCGCCTGCCGACGGGCTTCTCGACCCAGGTCGGGCTGCCGCGCCACATCGCCAAGCTGTACACCACCTACCGCCTGCCGGGCGACTGGAGCGCCCTGACCGTGGGTGGCGGGGTGCGCTGGGAAAGCCAGAGCGGCTTCACCAGCCGCGGCCCCGGCGGGCAGCAATTCGATTCCTCGCAAAGCAGCTATGCGCTGGTGGACCTGATGGCGCGCTACCAGTTCAACCGCCAATGGTCGGCCACGCTGAACCTGAACAACGTGCTGGACAAGAAGTACTACGCCAGCACCAACGTCTACAGCAATTACTACGGGGCGCCGTTCAGCGCGATGCTGGGGGTGAATTACCGGTATTGATCGGATTGTCTTGCAATACGCGAGTTATCGGCCTTCCATCATCAGGCGCGTGCGTTCTTCGGTCGATGGATGGCTGGAAAGCCAGTTCGGGGTGGTGCCGGCCACTCTGGACTGCGCCGCCAGGTCTTGCAGCAGCTTTGCCAGCAACGCAGGGTCCTTGCCGGTCTTGCGCATGAGCGCGACGGCGGTCGCGTCGGCATCCCGCTCGAAATCGCGGGAGTAGGACAGGTCCAGCAGCCCCGTGCCCAGCACGCTGGCTTGGTGCAGCAGGCTGGAGGCATCACCGGTGAAGAACAGCGCCACGGTCGACAGGCCCGCCAGGCGGCCAAGACGGCGTATGCCGTGGCGGTGCTGGATGTGGCCGAGTTCATGGGCCAACACGCCCGCAAGGGCCTGGGCTGTTCCGGCCAGGCGCGCCAGTTCGTCCGTGACGATGACGGGGCCGCCCGGCAGCGCCATCGCGTTGGCACCCACCAACGGGCCGCCTTGGCGGAACAACAACTGCGGTGGCGTCGCGCCCAGGTCGGCGTGCGCCACGAGTTCATCGAATACGGCCTGGATGGCCCGCCGGGTGTCGGGGGCGAGTTGGCTAGGGCGCAGCACGAGGCGATCGAGCGTATGCAGGACGTTGGCGCCGATGCGCGCTTCGGTGGCGGGGGGAACGGTGCGTGCAAGGCTGTCGCCCAGCCAGGGAATGCTCCAGCGCAGGCTGACGACGAACGCCAGGGTAGCCAAAGCCGCCAGTCCGAGCGCGGCCAGATTGAGGCGCTCCAGGCGATGCAGCAGATGGCTGCGGCGGCCGAGCAGGCGTTCCAGGCGGTCGACCTGATCGTTGTCATCGGTTTCGAAGACGCTGTCGTCGGGCAGCGTGGCACGCCGGGCTGTCGTGCCGATACGGCTGGACCATCGCAGCACGCCGGCCGGCAGCGTGCGGCGCGCCTGGCCGTGCAGCAACGACACGGAGCCATCCGCCTGCCATCGCAGGCTCGCCGGATGGCTGGCCGCGCTGCCGGCGGCGTAGAGCCGGCCGTGGATGATGACCGATACGGCGTCGCCTGGCGACGCCGGGGAGCCCGCCGGCTCATCCGTGTGGTCAGAGGGCCGAGACACCGGCAAAACCTTCGAGCTGGCTGAACTCGGCACCGAAGGCGCCGGGGACATGGGCCAGTTGCCGTGACACGAATTCATCCAGGCCAGGCGCCGCCAGCACGGTGATGCGCTGCGTCACGTAGCGATACTGGCGCACGCGCGCCCAGGGGTAGGCCAGCCCCAGCGTCAATATGCTGGCCGCGATGCCGGACAGGGTGATCCAGGTGTAGCGCCAGGGCGCCACGGCGCTGTGCAGCCGGTGCCTGCCTTGTAGCGTGCATCGGTTGAGAATTTCATTGTGGGCGCAGGCGCCGTAGTACAACGCGGCTACGATCAGCGCGGCGTAGAGTGTCGCGAGCAGAACGGGGAAAACGGAGAGGAACATGTGCGGTCCGGCCGAAGGATGGCGATGCGACGGGTCGGTAAGCCCCCGCAGCATTTCGCTAAACGAGAACTCGGGATTTGCGGCCTGACCGACCCATTGCGCGGCCAACATTCCGACCAGGCAGACGACTATGAATATGCCCATGCCGCGCAGCAACCCGGCATACAGGATCGCCAGGCGAGGGGCGCTGAAGAAGGCGGCGTAGCCGTAACGGTGGCCTCCCGCCACATAGCTGGCACGTTGTTGCGTGGCCAGCGGGGTCAGCAGCCCGAGCGTGAAGATAGAGAGCAGCGGCAGAAATACGAAGACGAGCAGCGCGCGTCCGTAGCTGCCCTGGAAGCCGAACCGCACGTTGCTCCAGGAGGTCATGTACGCGCGGAAACCCAGGCTGGCATTGACCAGCCATGGTACGGCCAACAGGATGAAAAGCGATAGCAGCCGTTCGGCAAGCGGCCACACCGCGCCGATGAGCGAGACAGCGGCGATGATTGCAATGGCGAGCAGGCGCCCTTTGAATATCTGCCCGCCCGTGGCGTGATAGTCGAACCCGGCGCCCGCCAGGTAGGTGTGGCCGCGGAACCAGCGCATCGTCCTGACCTTGGCCCAGGCCGACCAGATGCCCAAGGTGCATAGCGTCAACAGGACATTCACCGCCCACACGCCAAAGTAATCACGCGCGCGGCCGCGGAACTGCAGCGGCAGCGCTTGTGACGCTTCGTCGGGCGCCGATGGGAGGGGGTGCGTGCCGCTGGCAGCGTGGGTGCCCGCAGGGGCGGGGGAGGGAAATTGCGACATCGGACTATCTCGGGAACGGCTAACGAAGGGCTTCGCGGATCGTAGCGATGCAGGCTTCGGCGATGCCATCGGATAGGTCTGCTATTGGGACGCGGTCCTCGCGGTTTAGGATAGGTCCGCCAGGTTGCCCGGGACGGGACGCGCCATTCAGTACACTTGCCGGTGCGATGATCTCCGGGCGGTTGCCTCCCGCGAGGCGCGCCGCAGCCACGCGGGCGGGGCGTCCGCCCTTGCGCCAACGATATTCCACGGATTCCCTGCCATGCCCGCTGCCCACGCCACGCTTGCCACCGCGCTGCGCACCCCGGTCGTCTCCGCCGACGACGCGGAAACCCTCGACGGCTTTTTCAAGCGGCCTGAGGTGCGCGCGTTCTACGAAGATGCCTTGGCGTCCGCGCACACCGCCGCCAGCCTGCGGTTCTGCGCCGAACTGCTGCCGTCCCTGCACCCCAGCCGGGCAGCGGCGCTGGCGCTGATGTGCGGCTCGCTGGTGGAGGACGGCGCCGATCCCGTGCTGCTATTCCCCGCGTTGCAGGCGTTGCTGGGCCCGTGGTTGCGGACCCTGCGACCGTATTGCGCGCTGGAGGTCGAGGACGACGACGCCGAAGTCGAGGACGCCGACCGCCTGGCCTGGAAAGAGGCGGTGGCGCGGCTTGAAGCCATTCCCGAGGACCGGCGCTGGGAACTCGATGCGCAGGTCGCCGCCATCGACACCCTGGTGCTGCCGATGATGGCCATGCTGATGCGCGACCAGCGCAATCACCAGGCCTTCGTCGCCGACGCCGATCTGATGGACCTGCTGTATGCCATGACCACGCTCAACGACAACCTGCCGTTCGAGCAACTGCACTACCTGTGGCTGGCCTCGCGCATCAGCTACGAGGAAGAGCTCGTGGTGGTGTTGCCCACCTCCGGCACGGGCTTCGTGGCGCGGGCGCACGGCATCAACAACAATTTCCACGCCTTCACGCTGTTGCAGAACCTGATGCGCGACCACGTCCGGACCCTGGGCGTGCGCCGCGAGATCGCCGCGCGCGAGCCCGACGCCGAGCGCGACAGCGCCGATTTCCAGTGGCTGCAGGCCGATGCCTATGCGCAGGGAAAGCTGGTCAACGACATGCGCTTTGCCTGGGGCGAGGCGGCGCTGCGCGACAACCTGGCCAGGCACGGCAAGCGGGTGCTGATCGCGCTGGAGACCGAGGACGGCATGCAGCGCAACTGGTCCGGCTTCAACGGCGCGATCCATGATGCGCAGCAGCCGTCGATGACGTTCGTGCGCTATCTGACGGCGGATGAGGTAGTGGCGTATCTGACCTGAGCGGCAGGCGGCGGCGCCGGGCCAACGAAGGCGGCGGGCGGCCGGCACGACGCGGTGCAACAGATGAGCGACGGATGTTTCTCTTGTCTTGCGCAGCGCTTTTCATCCACATAGTATTGAAACTCATTTTTATTTGAGTTCCTCAAGACGCTCGCCGGTCGCTCGCGTCGGAATGAAGTGGATCGTGACTGCAGCCTATCCCCTGGTCTCGGCCGTCAAGGCGCTCTATGTCGACCATCACGGTTGGCTCACTGCCTGGCTGCGCCGCCGGTTGGGATGTCCGGAGCAGGCGGCGGATCTGGCCCATGACACTTTCCTGCGGCTGCTGACGGCCAGGGTTCCTCCCGCCGAACTGGTCGAGCCGCGGGCCTGGCTGACCACGGCCGCGCGCCGGCTGATGCTCGACCGCCTGCGGCGCCAGCGCGTCGAACAGGCCTATCTCGAAGCCATGACGCTGGCGGCGGATGCCTTGCCGCAAGGGGCGCCATCACCCGAGGCGCTGATGAGCGCGATACAGGTGGTGGAGCAACTGGCAGCCGCGCTGGCTGCGCTGGCGCCGAAAGGGCGCGAGGCGTTCCTGTTGCATTACCTGGAAGACCACAGCCAGTTGGTGGTGGCCGAGCGTCTCGGAATCTCCGTGCGGATGGTGCAGAAGTATCTGGCGCAGGGGCTGCTGCGTTGTCACCGGGTGCTGGCCTGATGATGGCCGGGCGATCCGGTCGCCAACCGGAAGCCGCCGCATGAGGCGCGTGCCGATCCCCGATGCCATCGCCGAACAGGCCGCCCGGTGGGTCGTGCGCCTGAGTTCTGACGACGCGGCCGAGCGCGACGCCGCGCAGCGCGAACTGGAGGCGTGGGTGCGGCAAAGTCCCATGCACGAGGCGGCGGCGCGGGGCATGCGACTGGTGGTGGACCGGATGCAGGATCTGCGCGGCTCGGCGGCGCAATCGGGAGCGAAATCGGGGGCGAAATCGGGGGCGCCGGCGCGGGCGGGATTCGAAGCGGCGTTTGCCCATTCGGGCAAGCGCCGCGCGAGCCGGATGCTGTTCGCGATCGGTGCGGCGTTGCTCGTGGCCGCGGCGGGCGGGATGACACTGCGGGTGTATCCCGCGTCCTATCTGATGGCGGATGTGCGCAGCGTGACCGGCGAGTGGCGCGTCGAGCTGCTGGAGGACGGCTCGCGCGTCACCCTGGCCGGTGACAGCGCGGTAAACCTGCGATTCGACCGCCAGCGCCGGGAGCTGGAATTGGTGCAGGGACAGGCGCTGATCGAGGTGGCGAAGGACGCGCTGCGTCCCTTCGTGGTGCGCACGCGCGAGGCGCGGCTGGTCGCGCTGGGTACGCGCTTCGCAGTGGATCGGCATGACGGCGTGACGAAGCTGGCAATGATCGAGTCGCGCGTGCGGGTGGAGGCGGCCGGCACGCCACCGACGCAGGCGCTGGTGGTGCGGGCCGGGCAGCGCGTGGCGGTTACGGCGCAGGGCGTCGGGCCGATTGCGGCGGTCGATCCCGGCCAGGTGGAGGACGCCTGGAGATTCCATCAGTTGGCGGCGCGGGACCAGCCGCTGGCGGACGTGCTGGAGGAGCTGAATCGGCACCGGTCCGGCCGCATTTTCTATGACGAGGCCGCCTTGGCGGGGATCCGCATGACGGTGGTGTTGCCACTGGACGATACCGGCCGGGCGTTGCGATTGCTGGCCGAGAGCGTACCCGGCCTGACGCTGCGGTTCGCCTCGTCCTATTTCGTGTGGGTGGGGAGGACCGGTGGCGAAGCCGCCCGCTAGTCCGGGAAGATTCCCTGCGATGGGTGGTTCGTGTTTTGGAGTCCGGCGCGTCATGTCTTCTGAATGGCGATGATCCGGGACGTATCGACAGGTCCCGGCGCCCGAGCTGAGGACCACGATCATGCACAAGCTCCACCCGGCAGGCCCGCGCCGCCGTTTCCGATTTTCACCGCCGCCGCAGCCCCGCGGCCTGCCCCCCGCCGCCCGCCTGGTGCTGGCCGGGTTGGGCGCGTCGATCGCGCTGATTGCCCAGGCGCAGCGCGTCGACAGGCAATACGACATTCCCGCCGGCTCGCTGGCGGACGTCTTGAGCCGTTATGCGCAACAGTCCGACATCGCGTTGTCGCTGATTGCCGAACAGGTGGCCGGTCGCGAGAGTCCGGGGCTGCATGGCCGCTACGCGCTGGAAGAAGGCTTCGCGGCGCTGTTGCGCGGTAGCGGCCTGCAGGTCCGGCGCAGCGCATCCGGCTATGTGCTGGTGGTGTCGCCGGGAGCCGTCACCCTGGCGCCGGTCGAGATCGAGGGCGATGCGGTGGCCGGGAAAGAGGTCTATGCCGCGCCACGTTCATCCGTGTATCTGTCCAGCCGGGACCTCGACCGTTTCGGCCGGGTGTCGGTCGGTGACCTGCTGGCCGGCATACCGGGGGTGCAGGTTGGCGACAGCCGCAACGGCGGCGCGCTGGACGTCAACATCCGCGGCATCCAGGGGCAGAGCCGGGTGGCGGTGCGGGTCGATGGCTCCGAGCAGGCGCTGGACGTGTACCGCGGATACGGAGGCACGGCCCAGCGCAGCTATATCGACCCGGACCTGATCAGCGACGTGACCGTCAACAAAGGTCCCTCCGTGACGTCCGGCGCCATCGGCGGTTCGGTGGAAATGCGCACGCTGGGCGTGCGGGACATCCTCACGGAAGGCAGCCGGGTCGGCCTGCGCCTGAAGGGCGAGTTATGGAACAACGGCGTGGCGCCGCCACATCGTGGCGTCAATCCGCCATCGTCCTCCACAGGGGAGCCCTCGGCGAATGATCTGAGTGCCGTTCCGCACGATAGCCATGGCAGCCTGTTCGGGTCGCGCGCGGAATCGGGCAGCCTGGCGTTTGCCTATGCCAACGACCGCCTCGACTTCGTGGCGGCCTACGCGCACCGCAACCAGGGCAACTACTTCTCGGGCAAGAAGGGGCGGGAGCGTTATCGCATGTACTACCCGGGTGGTCGCTACGAGATGAACAGCGTGGCCAAGTCCTACAACCCTGGCGAGGAAGTGTTGAATTCGTCGGCCGAAACCGAGTCGACGCTGTTGAAACTGACGCTGCGACCCGCCGAAGGCCACGCATTGGAACTGGGCTATCGCCGCTACGACGGCAAAATCGGCGAAATCATGCCGTCGGACATCATCCGGTCCGGCACGGCGGGCATCACGCAGTATCCGCTGGGGGAAATCGGTATCGACACCTATACGGCGCGCTATCAGTTCCAGCCGGCGGACAATCCGCTGCTGGACCTGGGCGTGAACCTGTGGATGACGGATGCGAAGACCAGCCAATTGACCTCGGTGTGGGCGCCGGCGTCCCAGGCCTACGTGACGGACCGCCGATGGACCCGGCAGGCCGACCGCCGCATTGGCGGCGATCTGTCCAATACCTCGCGGTGGCGCACGGCGCGCGGCGATGTCAGCCTCAACCTGGGCGGCTCATTCCAGGTCGAGGATCTCCGGCCGCAGCGCAGCGTGGTGACGACGCAGCAGGACATCGACGGCAACCGCGTGCTGCGCGATGCCTCGCGCCGGGAGTTCAGCCTGAATGGCAAGCTGGAATACCGGCCGGTGGCGTCGCTGACGTTGTGGGGCGGCGGCCGCTACAGCCATTTTGACGTCAGGGACCGCGGCGTGTATTCCACTGCCATCCGCGAACCGCGCTCCTATCGCCCCATCATGGTGAAAAAGCCGGGTGAGTGGTGGTGGCCGGGCAACTTCGGTTACCAGACGTGGTGGCCGGACGAGCAAGGCCTGTACACGGACGCCACCGACCCGCGCCTGCATAACGGCATCGTGTTTCAGGACAGCAACCGCCCCGAGGTCGGCGTGCCGTACGACGACTTCGGGGCGGGCTCGACCCGCGTCTATGACGAGGATGTGAAAGAGGTCGTCACCGGCTATGCGCATGCCCCCAGGCTGCGCAGCCGCGGCGGCGGCTTTGCCCCATCGGTGGGCCTGAACCTGGAACTGGTGCCGGACACTTTCGTCTATGCCTCGTACACCCAGGGGCTGCGGTTGCCATCGCTGTTCGAGACCAGCCTTGGCACGATGAGCCTGTCACCGGGCAGGGGGCTCAAGCCAGAGCGTTCCAATAGTTGGGAATTCGGCGCCAGCACGGTGCGTGGCAACCTGTTGGCCGATGGCGACACGGTCGCCGCCAAGGTGGTCTATTTCAACAACAACATCAAGAACTACATCGTGCGCTACTACGACTATGACGGGGTGGAGGAGCTGACCGAAAAGGCGTTGCAGATGCGGAACACCGACCGCTACAAGACCAGCGGATTGGAATTCCAGTCGCGCTATGACGCCGGGCGGGTGTTCGCCGATCTGGCGGCCACGTATTACCTGAAGACCGAGACCTGCGACGCCGCCTTCGCGCAGCACTTGCGTGACAACCCCAGCGCTATGCGGCATACGGAAAACACGCCGACGTGCACCCCTGGCAGTTTCATGGGTTCGTATACCAACGCTCAGAATCCGCCCAGGCGGGCCTTGAGCCTGACCGCCGGCCTGCGCTTCTTCAATGAAGCGCTGACGCTGGGCGGGCGCATGGCCTACACCTCGGGCCCCACGGTCAAGGCCGACCAGCCGTGGCAGGAAACACCGACGACGAAACAGCTCGTGTACCACCCCGTGACCCTGTTCGACCTGTTCATGACCTACCGGCTGCGCGAACGGGTGATGGTGAGCCTCTCGGTGCATAACCTGACGAACCGTTATTACCTGGATCCGCTGGCGCAGAGTTTCATGCCGGCGCCGGGCCGGACGGTACGGATCGGCATGCAGACGCGTTTCTGAGCGCGCGGCGTCCGGGGGCGGGCAGTCCGCACGCGAGGCCTGCCCGCGCCGGCATCTATACCAAGGTATACGCCCCATGATCTGTTCGGAACGCCGCCCCGGACCTACACTGCCGCCTGTTGCAACCCTATAGGAGCCCGCCGTGGAAGACGACGGAAGTACCAGAACCCACGGCGCACGCCGGGTCTAGCGGGTCTGCATTTTTTTGTCAGCCGCCACGCCCGTCCGGGTCGATCCGGAGCCGCGACGGCTTGCATGCGCCATCCGAACCCCTGCGGGCGGAATCGCCCGTTTCCAGGAGACGCGCATGTTGTTCCATACCCTTTCCCCCAATCCCGTGCGCCGCGCGGCCCCCGCGCCGGCCTTCATCAACCTGACGTTCTACGGCAGCCCCGCGGTGCTGGCCCTGATCCGCAAGCGCCTCTACGAGGAACTGCGGCAGCGGTCGGAAACCGTGGCAGACGTGCGTTACTCGACCGACGGCGAACAGGCCTGCACCGCCATCAGCCTGCGCAGCGACAGCGGCAATCCCTGGCCCGTGATTACCTGGCTCAGCGACCTGTGCCGCGAGCTTGGCGTGCATACGCTGCGTGTCGGCGTGGCGCCAGCGCCGCGCGCGCAGGCGCCGGCCGTTCCCGTCCCGCATTGATTCCGCCTTACCCGATTCTCAATTTCCACCAAGCCCGCGCGGGCCGTGGACGGGGGACGCTCGCGCCGTAAAAACGGCGGGCTCCCACCGGCGGTGCGCGGGTGGGAGCAGCGAACATGAAGCAAGTCCAAGAAGCCTCGTTGCCGGCCCCGCGCGGGCCTCGCAGCGAGAAGACCCCCGCGGCCGGCGCCGCGTCGGGCAAGAATCGCACGATGCCGGTGGCGCGACATGCCGGCCTGTCGGTGCACGAAAGCCTGCAGACGCTGCAGACGCAACGCGCCGGGCTGAGCGACGCCGAGGTTGCCGCGCGTCGCGCCGTCGACGGCCTGAACGAGGTCGCGCACGACAAGCCCGCGCCGGCCTGGCTGCAGTTGCTGCGGGCGTTCCGCAACCCCTTCGTGCTGGTGCTGCTGGGCCTGGCGGCGGTCTCGTACCTCACCGATATCCAGTTCGCCGCGCCCGCCGACCGCGACTGGACCGGCATCGTCATCATGCTGACCATGGTGACGGTCAGCGGCCTGCTGCGCTTCATCCAGGAGTACCGCTCGGGCCGCGCCGCGGAGAAGCTCAAGTCCATGGTGCGCAGCACCGCCACGGTGGTCCGCCGCGACAGCCAGTCCAGCGAGCCGGTGCGCCGCGAACTGCCGATGAACGAACTGGTGCCTGGCGACATCGTCGAACTGCAGGCCGGCGACATGATCCCGGCCGATATCCGCCTGCTGCAGTCGCGCGACCTGTTCATCAGCCAGGCCATCCTGACGGGCGAAGCGCTGCCGGTCGAGAAGTACGACACGCTGGGCAATGTCAGCGCCAAGCGCGCCGAGGCGCAAGCGGGCGAGAACGCCGAGTTGCTGGACCTGGCCAACATCTGCTTCATGGGCACCAATGTGGTCAGCGGCACCGCCACCGCGGTGGTGGTGGGGACCGGGCCGAATACGTATTTCGGCTCGCTGGCCAAGAACGTGGTGTCGACCAAGCGCGTCGAGACCAGCTTCGACCGCGGCGTCAACAGCGTGTCGTGGCTGCTCATCAAGTTCATGCTGGTGATGGTGCCGATCGTGTTCGTCATCAACGGCGTCACCAAGGGCGACTGGGTCACCGCGCTGACCTTCGCGCTGGCGGTGGCGGTGGGGCTGACGCCCGAAATGCTGCCGATGATCGTCTCGGCCAACCTGGCCAAGGGCGCGGTGGCGATGGCGCGGCGCAAGGTGGTGGTCAAGCGGCTCAACTCGGTGCAGAACTTCGGCGCGATGGACGTGCTGTGCACCGACAAGACCGGCACGCTGACGCAGGACCGCATCATCCTGGAGCATCACTTCAACGTTGACGGCGACGTCGACGACCAGGTGCTGCGTCTGGGGTGGCTGAACAGCGCCAACCAGAGCGGCCAGCGCAACCTGATGGACCGCGCCATCCTGGCCCGGGCGCGGGAGCTGCGCGGCTGGGACCGCAGCGCGCATCACGAGAAGGTCGACGAGATCCCGTTCGACTTCGTGCGCCGGCGTCTGTCGGTGGTGGTGCGCAGCGTCGACGGCGGCCTGGAGATGATCACCAAGGGCGCGGTCGAGGAAATGCTGGCGGTGAGCACGGGCGTGATGATCGACGGGCAGGAACGTCCGTTGGACGCGGCCATGCGCAAGCGCCTGCTGCGTAGCGCCGAGGCCTACAACCGCGATGGCTTCCGGGTGCTGGTGGTGGCCTCGCGCCGCCTGGAGGACAGCGGCCGCACGCAGTTCCAGGCCAGCGACGAAAGCGGGTTGGTGGTGCGCGGCTTCCTGACGTTCCTGGATCCGCCCAAGGATTCGGCGCAGGCCGCGATCCGTGCGCTCAACGACTACGGCGTGGCGGTGAAGGTGCTGACCGGCGACAACCCCATCGTGGCGGCCAAGGTCTGCCGCGACGTGGGCCTGGACCTGGGTGACGACGACGCGCGGGTGCTGCTGGGCGCCGACATCGAGCAGATGGATGACGTGACGCTGTGCCGCCGCGCCGAAACCGCGGTGCTGTTCGCCAAGCTGACGCCGCTGCAGAAGTCGCGCGTGGTCAAGGCGCTGCAGGCCAACGGTCACACCGTGGGCTTCCTGGGCGATGGCATCAACGATGCCCCCGCGCTGCGCGACGCCGACGTCGGCATCTCGGTGGACAGCGGCGCCGACATCGCCAAGGAAACCGCCGATATCGTGCTGCTGGAAAAGGATCTGATGGTGCTGGAGCAAGGCGTCATCAAGGGGCGCGAGACCTTCGGCAACATCCTCAAGTACCTGAACATGACCGCCAGCTCGAACTTCGGCAACGTGTTCTCGGTGCTGGTGGCGTCGGCGTGGCTGCCGTGGGAGCCGATGCTGTCGCTGCAACTGCTGATCCAGAACCTGGTGTACGACATCTCGCAACTGACGCTGCCGTGGGACCGCATGGACGATGAGTTCCTGAAGAAGCCGCGCAAGTGGGAAGCGGGCAACATCCAGCGCTTCATGCTGTGGCTGGGGCCCACCTCGTCGGTGTTCGATATCACCACCTATTTCCTGATGTGGACGGTGTTCGGCGCCGGCGCAGCCTATGCCCTGCATGGCGGCGACCGCGGCCAGACCATCATGAATTCGGGCTGGTTCATCGAGGGCCTGGTGTCGCAGACCTTCGTGGTGCACATGCTGCGCACCCGCAAGATCCCGTTCCTGCAGAGCACGGCGTCGCTGCCGGTGCTGTTGTCGACCACCGCCGCGATCGCGCTGGCATGTTGGCTGCCCTTCTCGCCGATCGCCGAGTCCATCGGATTCGTGTCGCTGCCGCCCATCTACTTCGGCTGGCTGGCGCTGACTATCCTGGGCTACATCGCGCTGACGCAGCAGGTCAAGACCCTCTACATCCGCCGCTACGGCCGGTGGTACTGACATGCCGGGAGAGACGACATGGAAAAGGCTTTCGAGGAAATGCGCAAATTCTCGCGTGACATGCACGCCTACGAGATCGAACGGGCCGCCTTCCGTCAGGCGGGGCAGGCGCCGGACTTGCCGGATGGCCCGCTGATCCCGCTGCGGCTGCTGGTGCCGATGCTGCTGGCGTGGACATTGGGCGTGGGCGGGATCCTGTGTTTCCTGCCCTGAAGGGAGGGAGGATCGGGCGGCCGGGCGCCGCCCGATTGTCTCAGGCGACGCGGTGCAGCGCCTGGATCACGCCGAGCGCGATCCAGATGCCGACGAGCACGGCGCCGCGGACGATCCAGAGGGCTTTGATGGACGGTTTCATGGGGAGGCTGCCAGTAGGCGTTGGCGGGGCGGCGCGGCCGAAGGACGCGCCCGGGAGGGATCCGAAAATTATAGGAACCGACCCCCGCGCGGGCGAGCCGCCATTGGGATGGCGGACCTATACCTTGGTATATGCCGGCTTTCCGAAAGTGCGCCACGGCCCGCGCCTGTCTCTACAATGGCAGCTCGCGGCGCGGGGCCATCGGGGCCCGGCGCCGGCGTCCATTCAACGGGGTGGTAGCGCCATGTTCCTCAAGCCGGCCAGGTATCTGAAGCAGCGTCCCCGCGCGGGCGTTGCGCTGCTGGTGGCGCTGATGGCGATAGTGTTTCTGGCGGACACCTTCACCCGCCTGGAAATCGCCGTGGCCGTGTTCTACGTGGCGGTGATCCTGGCGGCGCTGAGCTTCCTGCCGCGACAGGGCGTCACCCTGGTCGCGGTGGCGTGCGCGGCGCTGACGCTGCTCAGCCTGTACCTCACGCCAAATGGCGGCGCACTGCGCGAACTCGGGCTGATCAACGCGCTCATCAGCATTGCCGCCATTGGCGTGACCACCTACCTGGCGCTCAAGCGGGCGGCGGCCGAGGACGCCGCATTCGAGGCGCGCACGCAACTGGCGCGCATGGCGCGCATTCACAGCCTGGGCGAGCTGACCGCGTCCATTGCCCACGAGATCAACCAGCCGCTGGCGGCCATCGCCACCAGCGGCAGCGCCTGCCAGCGCTGGCTGGAGCACGATCCGCCCAACATCGAAAGGGCCTTGCGCGCGCTGCAGCGCATGACCGGCGACGTGCATCGCGCCAGCGAAGTGGTGGCGCGCATCCGCCGCGACGCGCGCAATGCCGCGCCGCAACGCGAGCGGCTGGACCTGGCCGACGTCATCGGCGAGGTGCTGGAGCTGGCCGGCGGCGAGCTGGCGCGCAACGAAGTGGTGGTGTCCACCCGCATCCAGGAGCGTGTGCCGGCGGTGCTGGGCGATCGCGTCCAGCTTGGGCAGGTGCTGGTCAACCTGGTGCTCAACGCCATCGAGGCCATGCAGCAGACCCCGGCGGGCGCCCGCCAGTTGACGCTACGCCTGTCGTGCCATGAGGCGGGGCAGGTGCAGTGTTCGCTGACGGACTCCGGCCCGGGTCTGACGCCGCAGGCGCGCGAACGCCTGTTCGACACCTTCTGGAGCACCAAGCCCGAAGGCACCGGCCTGGGGCTGACCATCAGTCGCGGCATCATCGAAAGCCATGGCGGCCGGTTGTGGGCCGAACCCGCCGCGCGCGAGGGCGCGGTGTTCTGTTTCATGCTGCCAGCGGCGGCCGAGGATGAGTCTTCATGATCGCAAGCACGCGGCCCGAGCCCGCCACCATCCACATCGTCGATGACGACGCCTCGCTGCGCGAGTCGCTGGAGGATCTGATGCATTCGGTCGGACTGCCCGTGCGCGGCTATGGGTCGGCACGGGAGTTCCTGGACGCCGATCCGGGCACCGGCCCAGCCTGCCTGGTGCTGGACGTGCGCCTGCCGGGGCAGAGCGGCATGGACCTGCTGCGCAGCCTGCAGCAGGCGCGGCGGCGCATGCCCGTGGTGATGATCACCGGCCACGGCGACATTCCCATGTCGGTCGCGGCGATGAAGCTGGGCGCGGTGGATTTCCTGACCAAGCCGTTTCGCGACCAGGACCTGCTGGACACCATCCACGCGGCGGTCGAGAAGGATCGCGCGCAACTGGCAAGCGCATCGGGTTCTGATGAGGTCCAGGCCCGCTGGGATACTTTGACCGACGGCGAGAAGGCGGTGATGGAGCGGGTGGTGCGAGGCATGCTGAACAAGCAGATCGCGGCCGAACTCAATGTCAGCGAGATCACGGTCAAGGTGCGGCGCGGGCGTGTCATGCGCAAGATGCAGGTGCGCACGCTGGCGGACCTGGTACGCGCGGGCGGGCAACTGGGCGGTTAGCGCTCATTGGGCTGGCGCTCGTCGAGGCGCAATGCCTGGAGACGAAGGGCTCGCCCCGTCATCGGCAGGCGCCATGCGCCGCGAGCGGGCGGCCGGCCCGCTTCAGTCCGGCTTGCCCGGCGGCTGGGCCGCGGCGCGCCACAGGTCGAGGAAGTGGCGCTTTTTGAGCGGATCCAGGTACACCAGCAAGCCCACGCCCAGCGCCACCGGCCGCACGCCCGCCGCCGGCACCACCGAGGCGCCGACCGGCCGCATGCCGGACTGGCGCGCGAGCATGTCCTGGCCGCGCGGCGACAGCAGGTAGTCGAGAAAGCGCGCGCCCAGGTCGGCGCGCGGCGCCTGCCGTGGAATGATGGCCGAGCGCGACAGCATCAGGGTGTAGTCCTGCGGGTAGATGATGGCCAGCGGCGCGCCCTGGTCGATGCGGTGGCGGGTATAGGATTCCAGCAGGTTGTAGGCCAGCGTGATCTCGCCGCGTTCGAGCTTGTCGAGCGCATGCTCGGTCGATTCGTGCACGCTGACGCCGTTGCGGCCGAAGGCGGCCAGCAGCGCGCCGGCCAGGCTGTCCAGGCGCGCGTCCTGGGTGGCGGCCAGGTAGCCGATGCCGCTGCCTTCGACGTCGTAGGTCGAGATCCGGCCGGCCAGCGGCTGGTCGGGCGCCTGCAGCAGCGCCAGCAGCTCGCGGCGGGTGCGGGGCGCACGCGCGGCGTCGAGCGTGCGGGTGTCGTAGACCATCACGATGGGGTCGGTGCCGATACTGAAGACCTCGTCGCGCCAATTGGCCCAGGCGGGCAGGGCGCGGGTGTCCGGCGACACGTGCGGCTGCGCATGGCCGTCGTTGACCAGCTTGGTCTGCAGGTCCATGGCGCTGCTGATGACCAGGTCGGGGCCGGCCTTCTCGCCCGGCGCCTGCGCGGCGCGGGCGGCCACTTCGGCATACAGCGCCTGGGTCGACAGTTCCGTGTATTCCAGGCGCACGCCAGGATTGAGCTGGCTGAAGTCCTCCAGCACGCCGCGAAACACCCGCACGCTGTTGGAGGCGTGCAGCACCAGCACGTGCTTGCTGTCGGCCGGACCGAGCGTCAGGCCGTCGGCGCTGGTCTCGGCGGCGGGGCTGGCGCTGGCCAGGAGCAGGGCGGCGCCGGCCGCGGCCAGGCGCGCGAGCAGGGGAAATCTAGGCGTCATGAACGTTGGCGGGCAGGTAGACGACGGCTTCGAGGCCGCCGCCGGGGCGATTGCTGAGACTGAGCCGGCCCTGGTGGATATCGACTACGCGCTTGACGATGGACAGTCCCAGGCCGGCGCCGGGCGTGCGTGGATTGGGGCCGCGCGAGAAACGCTCGAAGGCGCTTTGCGCCAGCGCGGGCGGGATGCCGGGCCCCTGGTCGGCCACGGTGATGCGCCAGCCGGCGTCGTCGCGTTCGAGCCGCACGTCGATGTGGCCGTCCGCCGAGGCGCCATGGCGCAGGGCGTTGTCGACCAGGTTCTTGAAGGCCTCGCGCAGCATCAGGCTGTCGCCCGCGATGCAAGGCGGCGCGTTCTCCTGCGCGGCGGGCAGGCGCAGCCGCACGTCGGGCTGCGGGTCGGCCTGCGGCACGGTGTCGTAGACGGCCTGCGAAAGCAGCTCGGCCAGGTCCACGGGACCGAACTTGCGCACGTTGCTGCGGTGGATGACGCTGGCGTCACTGAGCAACTGGTTCACCAGCCGCGACAGCTTTTCGGCGTTGCGCAGCACCGCCAGCAGGCTGCGGCGCTGTTCGGCCGGGTCTTCCTCGTCCAGCGCCACTTCCATCTGCGCGTGCAGCGCGGCCAGCGGCGTGCGCAACTGGTGCGCGGCCTCGGCGATGAACAGGCGCAGGGTGTCGAGGTTCTCGGACAGCCGCGCCATGAAGCCGTCGAGCGAATGCACCAGCGTGTCCAGTTCCTCGGGCACCGGCGCGGCGATCGGATGCAGGTCGGCGGCGCTGCGCGCGGCCAGCTCGCGTTCGATGCGCTGGATCGGCGACAGCGAGCGCCGCAGGCCCCAGTAGGCCAGCGCCAGCGCCGCAGCGGTAAAGCCGATCAGCGCCAGCGTGCCCTGCCACAGGATGCGCTCGGCCAGCGCATTGCGCGCCTCGCGCGTCTGCGCCACCTGGATCAGCGCGGTCTCGGTGGCGCGCGGACCGGCGATCTTGCGCTCCATCCACGCCACCCGCACGGCCTGGCCCTGGTAGTCGGCGGTGAACAGTTGCGGCGCGGCGCCGGCGTCGGCGCCGTGAGCGGGTGGAGCGGACAGGTCGGCGTAGCCGGAGATCAGCGCGCCGTCGGCCGCCGCCACGCGATAGAACACGCGGTCGCGCGGCGCCTGCTCCAGCAGCGCCAGGGCGGCGTAGGGCATGTCCATCTGCCACTCGCCCTGCACCAGTTGCAGGCTGTCGGCCATCGACAGCGCCGAGGCGCGCAGCAGTTGGTCATAGGTGGTGTCGGCGTTCTGCTGCGCATAGCCGCGCACCAGCAGGTAGAGCGCGCCCAGTCCCACGACGAACAGTCCCAGCAGCATCGCCAGCAGGCGCCGGCGTACGGAAATACGGCGGGACCGCACCGTTTCAGTCCCTTGGCGCCGCGGTGGCGTCGGCATCCCCGGCCGCCGTCAGCAGATAACCCGTGCCGCGTTGCGTCTCGATGCGCAGCGGCGAGCCTTCCAGCTTCTTGCGCAGCCGCGCGATGTAGACCTCGATGGCATTGGGCGCCGCGTCGTCATCGAACGCGAACAGCTTGTTGGCGATCTCGGCCTTGCTGACCGCGCGGTTCATACCGGCCAACAGAATCTCGAGCAGGCTGTACTCGCGCTTGGGCAGATCGATGCGCTGCCCCGCCAGGCTGACCTGCCGCGCCGCGCTGTCGATCACCAGTTCGCCAAACCGCAGCACCCCCGCCGCCTGCACGCTGGGCCGCCGCAGCAGGGCGCGGCAGCGCGCCTCCAGCTCGCGAAAGTCGAACGGCTTGGCCAGGTAATCATCGGCCCCCGTATCCAGCGCATGCACCCGATCCTCGATATCGATGCGCGCCGTCAACGCCAGCACCGGCGTCTTGCTGCCCCGATCCCGCAGCCGATGCAGGATCTCGAACCCCGACATGCGCGGCAATCCGATATCCAGGATCACCAGGTCAAAGGTCTCGTACTGCAACACCCCATCCGCGTTCAACCCATCATTCTGGCAATCAACGGCATGCCCAAGACGACGCAGCCGACGCACAAGCGCGTCGGCCAGGTCCTCATCATCTTCGATCACCAGAATCCGCATGCGCGAGATTGTCGCATAGCGTCCCACGCCACCCTCACCACGCATCCGTCCCCCTGTAACCCCCTGTTAAGGCTGGCATTTCCCTCCACCCACGCGCAGCGGACACCTCACGCCATCCCCCACCGCGTAAGCCGTTTGGGCCGCCCGCGCGGCCCAAAAAGGCGGGCCCCGCAAACCGCTCCCATGCCGCCGAGGTTCAGCAAAGCACCAAACCAAGATTCCGGTAGTCCGGGGCGGGCGGGTGTCGCGGGGCGCGCCGTCAGATGCGCCCGACGGAATCCGAAGGAGTCGCCGTAGGCGAGGACGAGGATGAGGAAGGGGCAGTCCGGAGCGAACGCTCCGGACCGCAATCGCAGGCGCGCCCCGCGACACCCGCCCGCCCCGGACGGCCTACATCTCCTTTGTCACCCACTCCCCACCCGACCCCGGCCCCCCCAAAAACGACAGGTTCCAGACAGCTTTTCTTCCTAGTCTTCCGCCCCAGCGCCCCACCGGCGTGCAAATAACAACGAGCCCGGAGATACCCCCTCATGCTTTTGACCCTGCTTGGCTTCGGCATGGTGATCACGTTCATGACGCTGATCATGACCAAGCGCCTCTCGCCCCTGGTGGCGCTCATCCTCGTCCCCATCCTCTTCGCCCTGCTCGGCGGCTTCGGCGCCGGCATCGACAAGATGATGCTCGACGGCATCCGCAAGATCGCGCCCACCGGCGTCATGCTGATGTTCGCCATCCTCTACTTCGGCGTGATGATCGACGCCGGCCTGTTCGACCCCATCGTCGGCCGCATCCTGCGCGCGGTGAAGGGCGACCCGCTCAAGATCGTGGTCGGCACCACCGTGCTGGCGCTGGTCATCTCGCTGGACGGCGACGGCTCCACCACCTACATGATCGTGGTGGCCTCGATGCTGCCGCTGTACCGCCGCCTGAAGATGAACGCGCTGTCCATGACCTGTCTGGCGATGCTGGCCAGCGGCGTCATGAACCTGACGCCATGGGGCGGGCCGACCGCGCGCGCCGCCAGCGCGCTGCACGTGGACGCCGGCGACATCTTCGTGCCGCTGGTGCCGGTGATGGGCGTGGCCATCGTCGCGATCCTGTTGCTGGCCTTCTTCCTGGGCCTGCGCGAACGCCGCCGCCTGGGCGTGCTGTCGCTGCCCGACGGCGCCTCGCTGCACGCCGGCTACGACGAGGACGGCCCCAAGAACCTGCCCGAGATCGAGGTCGACCACGACCTGCGCCGTCCCAAGCTGCTGTGGGTCAACGCCGGCCTGACGCTGGCGCTGATGGTGAGCCTGGTGATGGGCGTGCTGCCGCTGCCGGTGCTCTTCATGATCGCCTTCGCGATCGCCCTGATCATCAACTACCCGAACCTGGCCGAGCAGCGCCGCCGCGTGGCGCAGCATGCCGGCAACGTGCTGTCGGTGGTGTCGCTGATCTTCGCGGCGGGCATCTTCACCGGCATCCTGTCGGGCACGGGCATGGTGGAAGCCATGTCGCGCAGCCTGCTGGCGGTGATCCCCGACGCGCTCGGACCGTACCTGGCCGGCATCACCGCGCTGGTCAGCCTGCCGTTCACCTTCTTCATGTCGAACGACGCTTTTTATTTCGGCGTGCTGCCGATCCTGAGCGAAGCCGCGCAAGGCTATGGCATCACGCCGGTGGAAATGGCGCGCGCCTCGCTGATCGGCCAGCCGGTGCATCTGCTCAGCCCGCTGGTGCCGTCGACCTACCTGCTGGTGGGCCTGGCGGGCGTCGAGTTTGGCGACCACCAGCGCTATTCGCTCAAGTGGGCCACGATGGTCTGCCTGGTGATGCTGGCGGCCGCGCTGGCGTTCGGCCTGTTCCCCCTGGTCGGCTCCGTCGCCTGACGCCCGCGCTTTCCCACGTTTCTTGAAAGGAGCACGTTCATGGCTTTGCGCATTGCTTACGTCACCAGCGGGATGGGCCACACGGGCACCGCGATCTGCCAGACCCTGCACCGCGCCGGTCACCGCGTCATCGCCGGCTGCGGGCCGCGCTCGTCGCGCAAGGATCACTGGCTGAAGGAACAGAAGTCGCTGGGCTACGACTTCATCGCCTCGGAAGGCGACGCCACCGACTGGGCCTCGACCGAGGCGGCCTTCGCCAAGGTGCGGCGCGAGGTCGGCGAGATCGACGTGCTGGTCAACAACGCCGGCGCCATGCTCGACATGCGCTTTCGCCAGATGAGCCACGCCGACTGGTCGGCCGTGCTGCGCAGCAACCTGGACACGCTGTTCAACAGCACCAAGCAGGTGGTCGACGGCATGGCCGAGCGCGGCTGGGGCCGCATCATCAACATCGGCTCGGTCGCCGCCGAGAAGGGCCAGATCGGCCAGATCAACTACGCCACCGCCAAGGGCGCCGTCATCGGCTTCACCCGCTCGCTGGCGCAGGAAGTGGCGGCGCGCGGCGTCACCGTCAACCTGGTGTCGCCGGGCTTCATCGCCGACGACACCGTCAAGGCCTTCCCGCCGGCGCTGCTGGACCGCATCATCGAAAGCGTGCCGGTGGGCCGCCTGGGCACCGCCAAGGACCTGGCCGGGCTGTGCGCCTGGCTGGCTTCTGACGAGGCGGCGTTCGTGACGGGCGCGAACTATGCGATCAATGGCGGCGTGTATATGAGTTGAGGGGGCTTGGCGAGTTTGCTGTCGGTGGTGTCGTCCGGACCTAAGGCAATCGGTGATCACTGTGGGGAATGGCCCGCCTGAAGGGCCATTCCTTTTCCCGAGCTACACGTCGAGCTGGTCGAACTGGATGCCGAGGGCTGCCGCGATGCGCTCACGCGTGCTCTTTCGAGGATTGGCATCGGGGGCTTCCATCGCCGCGTAGCTGGGTTGACGTATGCCCAGCCGGGTGGCCATGTCGATCTGGGTGATCTCCAGGTACTCGCGCCACGCGCGTACGATGCTCCAGCCATTTCCGCTCATCAACGCGACGACCTCATGGGGAATCGAGCCATCCGCGGGCACCCGCGCAGGGCGCCGGGTCTGGCGCGATTTCTTGCCGGTCAACGCCAGGTATTCCGCGTAGGGAAGGACGACGAACGCAGGCTTGCCGTCGGACTCGAGAATAGTGGGGTGCAGGCGCATGGAGGTTCCACGGTTGGTATCAATAGGTATTGTCGTCGCGTCGCTTCACTTCCTGAACGTCAATGATGCGAACGGCGGTTGCGACATCAAACAGGACGCGGTACGCGCCGATCCGCAGACGGAAGCCATATTGGTGTTGGCTGAGTGCCTTGATGTTGTGCATGGCCGGGAAGGCTTCCAGTTTGGCGACTTCTCCAAGGATGCGTCGTTGATCGCTGACGGGGAGTTTCAACAATTGCCTGACGGCCTTCTTTGCCCAGTTGATGACGTACACAACAATGCGGAGCCTGTCCAGTATATAGCTTAATCTATATAGGTTTACGCCCTGCCAAAGCAAAAGAAGCAGGAACCTGAGACTTTCTAAGGTTCCTGCCCACACGTATCAAGCTTGTTGCGTGTTTCTAGGACAATCGACTGATTCTTCGCCGAGCGTCTGCGGCGCGAGAATGTCCACGGCGGCGCTCACCCCCGATTGACCGACACCCCGCCATCCACCAGCAATGCCGTGCCGGTGGTGAAGCTGGACGCGTCCGAGGCCAGGTACAGAGCCGAGCGCGCGATCTCGGCCGGCGTGGCCAGGCGCTTGAGCGCGTGCAGGCCTTCGATGTAGCGGCGCGCCTCGGGCGAGTCCATCGAGGCGCGGCCCATCGGCGTGTCGGTGCCGCCGGGCAGCAGGGCGTTGGCGCGGATGCCCTGGGCGCCGTATTCCACGGCGATGGCCTGGACCAGGCCGATCAGGCCGGCCTTGCTGGCGGCATAGGCGCCCATGCCCGGAAATCCCGCGGTATGGCCGACGAACGTGGACGTGAAGACCAGCGAGCCGCCGCCGCGCCGCAACAAGGCCGGGATCTGGTGGCGCGCGCCGAGGAAGGCGCTGCCCAGGTTGGTGTCCAGGATGGTGCGCCACTGCGCCGGCGTAACCTGGTGCAGCGGCATGGCGTCGCCGGTCATGCCGGCATTGTTGAAGGCGATGTCCAGGCCGCCGTAGTGGGATTCGGCGGCGGCGACGGCCGCTTCGGCCACCGCCTCGTCGCGCACGTCGCCGGCCAGCGGCACGGCGCGGCCGCCGTCGCGTTCGATGTCCGCCACCAGGCGTTCCAGTTCGGTTTGGCGCCGCGCCACCAGGACCAGGTCCGCGCCCTCGCGCGCGAACAGCTTGGCCGTCTCGTAACCGATGCCCGAACTGGCGCCCGTGATGATGGCGACCTTGCCGATCAGTTGCTGCATGATGGTTCCTCCTGGAAGAAATGAGCCGCAACGATAGGCAGACCGCGTCGGTCGCGCTATCCGGTTCTTGCGTTTTCGGCGGGTCGGGCCTGAAGGGGCGGTTCTGGCGTCTTCTCAGGCCGCACCGGCGAGGCGGTCGCGCTGGCATGCGGCCGCGCCTGGGCCGTGCCACAATCGGCGCTGGTCGATCGAATACAGAGGAACGCCATGAGAGTCCGGTCCCGCCGCGCCGCCCTGGGCGCGGGCGCAACGGCTTTGCTGCTGTTGGTCGCTTGCGGCAAGAAGACGGAATACCCGCCCGAAGTGCAGCGCGCCACCTACGGTTCCTGCCTGGAAGCCTTCAAGGCGAAGGCGCCGCCCGCTATCGCCGCCAGCGACGTCGACGCCAAGGCCAAGGGCTATTGCCAGTGCGTGATGGATGGCCTGCAGTCCAAGGTGCCGGTGAAGGATTTTCTGCGCTATGACGAGCTGCTGGCCACGCACGTCAACAACGCCGAAAGCGAGAAGCTGGGCGCGCAGGTGATGGCCGTGGTCAATGTCTGCCTGAAGCAGATCCCGGGTCCCTGAACGCCGGGGCCCGCCGGCCGCGCCATGTCGTTCAACGGTGGGACGACGCCACTTGCGGCACGCGGACGCGTGGCGTGGCCCTTCGTTGTGTTCGACGTGATGGGGCGCTAGCGGTCCTGCGCGAGGATGCCGCGCAGCGCCTGCCGCAGCGCGGCGTGAGCGGCCAGGTCGGCCGGGCGGTGCTTGCGCTCGGCCGCCGCCGGATACCTGCCCAGGAAATTGCCATTGCGCCGGTCCGTGGCCGGCCGCACCGGCCGTGGCGCGAAGCCGCCGCCGCAATTCGGGCAGACGTTGCCCAGCACCTCGTCGGCGCAGCGCGCGCAGAAGGTGCATTCAAAGCTGCAGATGCGGGCCTCGGTCGAGGCCGGCGGCAGGTCGACGTCGCAGTGTTCACAACTAGGGCGCAATTCGAGCATGAAAGTCTCCTTCGGGCGGACTGGTGGCCAGCATACGCGGACAGCGGGTGGGCGCCCACGCCGCCTCCGGACAGGTAACGGGCGGAAACGGCCATGTCCGGGACGCGTCTGCTGGCCGGCGGGCGCCTGTACACTCGGGCATCTCCACTTTGCGGAATCCGCCATGGCAGGCAGCAGCTTCTTCGCACTGTTCGACGACATCGCCACCATCCTGGACGACGTCTCCGTCATGACCAAGGTGGCGGCCAAGAAAACCGCCGGGGTGCTGGGCGACGACCTGGCGCTGAATGCGCAGCAGGTCTCGGGCGTGCCGGTCAATCGTGAACTGCCGGTGGTGTGGGCGGTGGCCAAGGGCTCGCTCATCAACAAGCTCATCCTGGTGCCGTCGGCCCTGGTGATCAGCGCGTTCGCGCCGTGGGCCGTGACGCCGCTGCTGATGGCCGGCGGCCTGTTCCTGTGTTTCGAGGGTGTCGAGAAGCTGGCCCACAAGTTCCTGCCGCACGGCGAGACCGCCGAGGGCTATCACGCCGCCCGCGTCGAGGCGCTGCAGGACGCCGCGGTGGACATGGTGGCGTTCGAGCGCGACAAGATCAAGGGCGCGGTGCGCACCGACTTCATCCTCTCGGCGGAGATCATCGCCATCACCCTGGGGGCGGTGGCCGGCGCCGATCTGCTGCGCCAGACGGTGGTGCTGGCCGGCATCGCCCTGGTCATGACGGTGGGGGTCTACGGCCTGGTGGCGGGCATCGTCAAGCTCGACGACCTGGGCCTTTACCTGAGCGCCCGCCGCGCCGCGCTGGCCGCCTGGTTCGGCAAGCGCATCGTGGCGGCCGCGCCCTACCTGATGAAGACCTTGTCGGTGGTGGGCACCGCCGCCATGTTCATGGTCGGCGGCGGCATCCTGACGCACGGCATCGCGCCGCTGGGCGCGGCCATCGAACACGTCGCGGCGGCTAGCGGCGGCGGCCTGCTGCCGCCCTTGGTGTCGACCCTGCTCAGCGCCCTGTTCGGCATCGTTGCCGGGGCGGTGACGCTGGGCGTGGTCGCTGGCGTCAAGCGCCTGTTGGGCAAATAGCGGCGCCGCGATCCCGCGATGAACACGCGGGGGCGGCCCGCCGTGCCGCCGGCGCATGCGCCGAAGCGGCGCCGCATGCGCCGGCGCCCGATCAATACGCCAGCGACGCCTGCAGGTACACCGTGCGCGGCATGCCCACGTACTTGCCCGCGTTGTTGTCGGTGGAGCGCGTGAAGTAGCGCTTGTCGAACAGGTTCTTCACGCCCAGCGCGATGTTCAGGTTGTGCATCTGCTTGCCGAAGTCGTAGGCGGCGCGCACGTGCACCGTGCCGTAGCCCGGAATGTCGCCGTAGGCGCCGTTGGCGCTTTCCTCGGTCTGGTAGCGGGCGCCGGGGTCGGGCGCGCCGGGCGACCGCTGCTTGGACTGCAGGAAGGTGTCGACGTTGAAGGTCCACTGATTGCGCGTGTAGCGCGCGCCCAGCGAGGCCACGTTGCGCGAATAGAAGGGCAGGTCGCGGCCCTCGAACACGCCGGCCTTGTAGGTGGCCTGGGTGTAGGTATAGGTGCCGTACAACGACAGGCCCGACAGCGCCGCCGACAGTTCGCCCAGGTCGTACGACAGCCCGGTCTCCAGCCCGCGGTGGCGGGTGGCGCCCAGGTTGGTCCAGGCGTCCGAACCGCCGTTGGTGCCGCCGCGCAATTGCAGTTCGTCGTCGAAGTCGATGTTGAACAGCGTCAGCTCGCCCTTCCAGCCGCCGCCATTGAAGTGCGTGCCCACTTCATAGGTGGTGGCCTTCTCCGGATGCAGGCCGTTGGTGGTCGAGGCGATCTGGAAGTACTGCAGCGGGCCGAATGACTGGCCGGCGTTGGCGAACACGCTCCATTGCTCGCTGACGTGGTAGACCACCGACAGCGACGGCAGGGGTTCTTCGGACTTGATGCTGGTATGGGTCCTGGCCGCGGGATTGGACTTGTCGTTCAGGAACGAGTCGATGAATTCATAGCGCAGGCCTGGCGTGATGGTCCAGTTGCCCACGTTGATGGTGTCATCGATGTAGACCGCATGCGCCGTGGTGCCGCCGGTGCGGTACTGGTACTGCGGATTGGGCGCGTTGGGCGCGTCGAAGCCGCTGTCCGGCACGTAGAACGCGGTGCGCGAGGCGCGTTCGTCGCTGGCTTCCTTCAGGTAGCGGTAGCCCACGCTGATCTCCTGCGTCACGTCGGCGCCGCGGAACAGGCGCGAATAACGCGGCTCGATCGCGAAGGTGTGATAGTTGCGCGGGTTGAACGTCAGGCGGCGCTTGCCGGCGTTGGCGCCGGTGCCCTCCGTCTCGATACTGCTGCCGCGGAAGCTGTCGGTGTAGTAGGTGAGCAGCTCGAACTTGTTGATGCCGTCGTCGTGGTTGTAGCGGAACGAGGCGTCGGTGCGGCGGCCGGTGAAGTTGTCGTAAGGCCGGGTGGACTGGAACGGGTCCTCGGAATACTGCCGGGCGGTCAGCCCGCCCGGCATGCCGGCGCGGCCTTCATAGTGATGCAGCGCGGCCGACACGCTGTCGTCGGCGCCGATGCGATAGGTGCCCTTGAGCATCACGTCATCGATGTCCACGCGGTCGTTGCTCTCGCGAAAGCCGTTGCCGTGCGTGCCGGAATAAAGCAGTGCGCCGCCCAGGCCGCGTTCGTTGGTGCCGCCGATGAATGCGCTGGGCGAGGTCTTCACGCCGCCGTGGCTGTACATGTCGGTCTCGACCGTGGCGTCGGCGGTGAAGTCCCGCGGAATCGCGCGCGTCACGAAGTTGATGATGCCGCCCACGTTCTGCGGGCCATAGCGCACCGAGCCGGCGCCGCGCACCACGTCCACCGCCGACAGGTTGCCCAGCGACACCGGCGCCATCGACAACTGCGGCTGGCCATAGGGCGCCACCGCCAGCGGAATGCCGTCCATCAGAATGGTCGAACGCGGCGACAGGCGCGAGGTCAGCCCGCGCACGCCCACGTTCAGCGACACATCGCTGCCGCCCGTGCCATTGCTTTCCTGCACCTGCACGCCCGGCACGCGGCGCAACACATCGCGCACATTGGTCGCGCCGGTGTCCTGGAACGACGAACGCTCGATGATCGTGCGCGCGCCGCCATGTTCAAGCACCTTCTCTTCATTCGGGTTTTCCAGCCAGTCGCCCACGACGCTGATCGCGCCCAGGGTGTTGTCGGCGGGCGTGGCGTCTGCCGCGGTCTGCGCCTGGCTGTGGGCGGCCAGCGTCAGCATGGCCAGCGCGAGCGCCAGGCGTCGCGGGGGAAAAGGAATCGGCATCGGAAGTCCAGGAAGCGGGGGAGGGCGCGCGTCATTAATACGAGCGTCAATCACATTGAGAATCTTTACTGGTTCGGCGCGGACCACTACCAGGGGCGCTCACGAGCCGAGTCGGACCTTGCCCGACCGGCCCGAAATATAGCAAAAATTGGCGCCAATCCAAACGCGGTAAATTGGGGTCGTGGCAAAAACACGCCATCGCCCGCCAAGCCCGTGCGCCCGATGGCGCGCGCCGGCATCGCGTCGAATCCGTATAAGATGTGAAATTGGCGCCAATTTTTAGCGGGAACAATCATGGACACACTCGATCAGCAATTGCTGGGTCTGTTGCGCGCCGACGCTCGCGCAACCGTCGCGACCCTGGCCAAGAAGCTCGACGTATCAAGGGGCACCATCAACAACCGCATCGCCCGCATGGAAGACGAGGGCATCATCGTGGGCTACACCGTCCGGCTGCGCCCCGAATCCCAACCCGACCAGATCGGCGCCTGGATGAACATCGCCGTCGACGGCAACGAAACCCGCCGCGTCGTCAGCATCCTCCTGGGCGATCCCGCCGTCGTCGCCCTGCACGACACCAACGGCCGCTGGGACCTGCTGGCCGAACTGCGCGTCGCCAACATCGAGGAAATGTCCCGCGTCCTGGACCGCGTCCGCCTCATCAAGGCCATCTCCGCCACGGAAACCAGCATCCACCTGAAAAGCTACAAGCTCGATTGAGCCCTGCCGCCCATCCTTGCGACCGTCCCTCCCAGAGCGCAAAATCGCCGCTCTTGTCTCTGCCCTTCCTGTTGACGACGCCTACGTCATCTCCGCAAACCCGGACGCCGACGCCGCACCACTGAACGCCCAAAAAGGCCGCCCGCGCGGCCGCGTTGGGCGACCCCGCAAGATCTTCCATCGAACGAACCAGCGTCGCCACGAAGCCCAAGCAAGCAAGACTCCCCAGCGGCGCTTCGCTTGACACTGACGCAGCGTGGTGGCCGGGCCGGGCGGAGGGCGGGGCGTGTAGATGCGCCCGAGGGAATCTGAAGGAGCAGCCGAAGGCTGCGACGAAGATGACGAAGGGGAAGTCCGGAGCGAACGCTCCGGACCGCAATCGTAGCCCCGCCCTCCGCCCGGCCCGGCCACCACGCGTCAAAAGAACCACAACCCTAGCCCCCCGACCCATCCCCCCGGGGCAACGTCACGAACCACCCGTTAGGGATTCCCCCCGCTTGCCCCCACCCACACCTGGTTCCTAAAATTGGCGCCAATTTAGTCAACCATGCCCGCCCGCAACACCCCCCCCGGCACACCCCGCCCGGGAATCGAGGAAACCATGCAGTCCACCGCAGCACCCGCCCTGGCCCCCGACGCCGCCCGCGCCCGCGCCATCTACGACCTCGGCCACAGCACCGTCTTCGCCTCGCGCATCGACCCGCGCTTCTCGTACTGCATGTACGTCCCCCCGCACATCGACCAGGCCAAACACCCCATGGAGCTGGTCGTCATCATGCACGGCACCGGCCGCGCCTTCGTCGAATACCGCGACGCCTTCGCCGAATTCGCCCGCTGGAACGACTGCATCGTGCTGTGCCCGCTGTTCCCCGTCAGCCCGCTCGGCGACGGCAACCGCGACGGCTTCAAGCAACTGATCGAAGGCGACATCCGCTACGACCACATCCTGCAAGGCATGGTCGCCGAAGTCGGCGAGAAATTCGGCCGTGACTTCAGCCGCTTCGCCCTGTTCGGCTATTCGGGCGGCGGCCAGTTCGTCAACCGCTACACCCTGCTGCACCCCGAAACCCTGTGGGCCACCTCGATCGGCGCGCCCGGCTCGGTCACACTGCTCGACCCCACCCAGGACTGGTGGGTCGGCGTGCGCGGCGCCGAGGCCCGCTTCGGCAAGGCCGTCGACATCGAGGCCCTGCGCCAGGTCGCGGTGCACATGATCGTCGGCAAGGCGGACCTGGAGACCTGGGAAATCACCCACCGCGAAGGCGGCAAGTTCTTCATGCCCGGGGCCAACTCCGCCGGCGCCACGCGTCCCGAGCGCCTGGAATCGCTGCGCCGCTCGTTCGAGGCGGCTGGCGTCAAGGCCGTGCTGGACGTGGTCGACAACGTGCCCCACGACGGCCTGAAGTGCGTCGGCCAGGTGCAGGACTTCCTGGCCGCCGAACTGCGCAAGCTGCGCAATGAATAACGTCGACAACCCGATCGGCGGGCGCGCGAGCGCATGCCTGCCGCGATAGGAGAGGGCCATGCTGCGTTTCGCGCTATCCCGTATCGTCATGGCCATTCCCACACTGCTGATCGTGGCGGTGGCGGTGTTCGTCATGATCCGCCTGATTCCGGGCGACCCCGCGCAATTGCTGCTGGGCGACCTGGCCACGCCGGCGGCCCTGGCCGACCTGCGCGCGCGGCTGGGCCTGGACCAGACCTGGCCGACCCAGTTCGGCATCTGGTTCGGCAACATGCTGCACGGCGACCTGGGTTCGTCCATCAACACCGGCCAGCCCGTGCTGCCGCTGGTGTGGGACCGTTTCCTGATCAGCGGCCGCGTGGTGCTGGTGGCCGTGCTGTTCGCCGCCCTGGTGGCCGTGCCCGCCGGCATGATCGCCGCGTGGAAGCAGAACAAGGCGCCCGACCTGATCCTGGTCGGCACCGCCACGCTGCTGGTGTCCATTCCCACCTTCTGGCTCGGCCTGCTGCTGCTGATCTTCTTCGGCCTGAAGCTGCAATGGCTGCCGGTGGTGGGCTACGTGTCGATCGGCGAAGACTGGAAGGCCGGCCTGCTGTACCTGGCCATGCCGATCCTGACGCTGTTCCTGCACGAGATCGGCGTGCTGATGCGCATGGCGCGCGCCAGCACGCTGGAAGTGCTGCGCCTGGACTACATCACCCACGCCCGCGCCAAGGGCCTGTCGGAATCCGCGGTGCTGATGCGCCACGCCTTCCGCAACGCCTTCGGTCCCACCTGGACCCTGATCGGCCTGGTGCTGGGCAACCTGCTCGGCGGCATCGCCGTGGTCGAAACCGTGTTCACCATTCCCGGCCTGGGCCGGCTGCTGGTGGATTCGATCTTCGCCCGCGACTATCCCGTGATCCAGGGCTGCCTGCTGTTCGTCGGTGTGATCTACGTGATCGTCAACCTGCTGATCGACCTCTGCTATCCCATCTTCGACCCGAGAGTGACCGCCGAATGAAAAAGCGAATTGCAGCTAACGCGCTGATAGGCGGCGTGATCGTGGCGGCGATGCTCGTCGCGGCCATCATGGGCGCCTTCTGGACGCCGCACGACCCGCTCAAGATCAACTTCGTGGCGCGGCTCAAGCCGCCCGGCGGCGACTTCCTGCTGGGCACCGACGAGTTCGGCCGCGATGAACTGTCGCGCCTGCTCGCCGGCGCGTCCAGCAGCGTCTGGATCAGCCTGCTGACGGTGGGCTTCGCCATCATCGCCGGCACCATTGTCGGCACCCTGACCGGTTTCGTGCGCGGCTGGACCGACCGCATCATCATGGCCTTCAACAACGCCCTGCTGGCCTTTCCCGGCCTGCTGCTGGCGCTGGGCCTGCTGGCCGTGGTCGGCGCCAACAAGTACGGCATCATCCTGGCGCTGGGCCTGGCCTATACGCCGTCGGTGACGCGCATCGTGCGCGGCACGGTGCTGTCGCTGCGCGAGAAGGAGTTCATCGAATCCTCGCGCGTGCTGGGCAACTCCGAGCTCTACACCATGGTGCGCCACGTGCTGCCCAACTGCGTCGCGCCGTTGACGGTGCTGGCGACCTCGATGTTCGGCTGGGTGATCCTGGCGGAAAGCGCGCTGTCGTTCCTGGGCCTGGGCGTGCCGCCGCCGGCGCCCACCTGGGGCAACATGCTGGCCGCCGCCCGGCCGTTCATGGCGCAGGCCTCCTATCTTTCCATTCTTCCGGGCCTGGCCATCGCGCTCGCGCTGCTCGGGATCAACCTGCTGGGCGACGCGGTGCGTGACCGTCTCGATCCCCGCATGAGGGGCGTGCAATGAGCGCACTGGTTACCGTATCGAATCTGTCCCTGACCGTCGGCCGCGGCGGTCGCGAGATCGTCAGCGGCGTGTCCTTCGAGGTGGCGCCGGGCGAAATGGTCGGCATCGTCGGCGAGTCCGGCAGCGGCAAGACCCAGGCGGCGCGCGCCATCATGGGCCTGACGCCGCCGCCGCTGGTGGTGGCCGGCGGCTCGATCCGCTTCGAGGGCGTGGAAGTCACCCAGGCCCGCCCGGCCGAGCTGCGCAAGCTGCGCGGCGCGCGCATCGGCATGGTGTTCCAGGAACCCATGACTTCGCTCAATCCGTCCATGCCCATCGGACGCCAGTTGGACGAGGGCCTCAAGCTGCACCGCCGCGACCTGTCGACGGCGCAGCGCCGCGAACGCATCCTGGAGATGCTGCGCCGCGTCGGCATCCGCGATCCGAAGGCCGCCGTCGAGGCGTGGCCGCACGAGTTCTCGGGCGGCATGCGCCAGCGCATGATGCTGGCCTCGGTGATGCTGCTGGAGCCGGCGTTGCTGATCGCCGACGAGCCCACCACCGCGCTCGACGCGGTGGTGCAGCGCGACGTGCTGGAACTGATGGTCGAGCTGACGCGCGAGCACAACACCGCTGTGCTGATGATCAGCCACGACCTGCCGATGGTGGCGCGCTACACCGAACGCATGGTGGTGATGCAGCATGGCAAGGTGCTGGAAACCGGCACCACCGCCGGCATCCTCGAGCGCCCGCAGCATCCCTACACCCGCAAGCTGCTGGACGCCATGCCGCGCCGCCTGCCGGCGCGGCCGCCGATCCAGGAAGCGCCGATCGTCGAGGTCAGGAACCTGGTGGTCGATTACGCCGGCCACCAGCGCCTGTTCTCGCGCACCGGCGCCAAGCGCGCGCTCAATGGCATCGACCTGCACGTCAAGCCGCGCGAAGTGGTGGCGGTGGTGGGCGGCTCGGGGTCGGGCAAGACCACGCTGGGCCGCGCCATCGCCGGCCTGCTGGCGCCGACATCAGGCCAGATCCTGTTCCGCGACCAGCCGGTCAGCCGCCGTTCCCCGGCCTGGCGCGACTACCGCCTGAACTGCCAGATGGTGTTCCAGGACCCGTATTCGTCGCTCGACCCGCGCATGACCATCGGCGAGCTGGTGGGCGAGGGCCTGCGCATGCTGGTCGACATGCCGGCCGCCGACAAGCGCCGCCGCGTCGACGAAGTGCTGGCCGAAGTCGGCCTGGGCTCGGAATACGCCAAGCGCTTTCCGCACGAACTGTCCGGCGGCCAGCGCCAGCGCGTGGCCATCGCCCGGGCGGTGGTGCGGCGGCCGTCCTTCGTCATTGCCGACGAGCCGGTGTCGGCGCTGGACGTGACGGTGCGGGCACAGGTGCTGGACCTGTTCGCCGACCTGCAGGAGCGCCACGGATTCTCGTGCCTGTTCATCAGCCACGACCTGGGCGTGGTGGAACAGGTGGCCGACCGGGTGGTGGTGATGCGCGACGGCGGCATCGTGGAGCAGGGCACGCGCGACACGGTGTTCGATCAGCCGCGCGAGGAATACACCCGCAGCCTGCTGTCGGCGATTCCCGCGCTGGAATCGACCGAAACCGGCGGCGTGCGCCTGCGCTGGCGGCTGGACCAGCCGGAGCCGTCGCGAGTTACGGCCTGAGGGGACGGGTCCGCGCCGGGCGGAAGTTCCGTTGCGGCGCGGACTTATGCATAAAATACGCGGTTTGGATTTGATTCACGGGAGTGGTCCATGCCGAAAGCGGCGGCGACACAGCCGGGCCTGGTTGACCGTATTGCCCTGGATATTCAGTCGGGGGTATACGGCCCTGGCGCGTGGCTGAAACAGATCGATCTGCAGGAACGCTACGGCGCCAAGCGCCTGGACGTGCGGCGGGCGCTCGATCAATTGACCGCCAAGCGGCTGATCGCCCACATCCCGAACCGGGGCTATCACGTTTATACGATGGACCCCGATCAGCACCTGCAGATCCGCGACATCCGCGTGCTGCTGGAAACCGGCGCGGCGGCCGACCTGATGCCCAACGTCACGGCGGCCAAGGTGCGCGCCCTGCGCGCGCTGGCCGAGCGGTTTTCCAAGCTGTTGCAGGACGGCACCCTGCTGGAGCAGTACGAGGTCAACCTGGCGTTCCACGCCGGGATGTACGACATGTGCTCCAACCGCGAATTGGCGGCGCTGATCCAGGAAACCCGGGCGCGCGGCCCGGCGGCCCCCGCCAAGGAATGGGTGACGCGTTCGCGCATCGAGATCTCGGCGCGGGAGCACTTCGACATGGTCGAGGCGCTGGAAGCGCGCGACGTCAAGCGCCTGCAGAAGATCATCGCCCAGCACGTCGGGCAGGACATTTCCTGACCCCCCGTGGGCGCGATGGCCCGGTTTTCGCGGCGGCCTTCCTGAAAAGGAGGCCGCCGCGGTCATTTCGGGGCCGTCTTCAGGGATACCCCGGATACCGCCCCAGCCGCAAGTCTTCATAATGGGCAGCTATTTTTGGCGCCAATATAGTTATGAATCCGGCGCCGCATGCCCCCGGGGGATTTCCACAATGCACCACCTTCCTGTTTCCCGAGCGCTCGCGCTCAGCCTGGCCCTGGCCGCCGCGGGCGCGGCCCAGGCCGCCACCCTGACCATCGCCCAGCCGGCCGACATCCGCTCGACCAATCCGGGCGTCAACCGCGACAACACCACCGACGGCGTGGTGCTGAACATGGTTGAGGGCCTGGTGGGTTACCGGGAGAACGGCACGGTGGCGCCGCTGCTGGCCAAGTCGGTCGACCTGTCCGAAGACGGCCTGACCTATACCTTCAAGCTGCGCGACGGCGTCAAGTTCCACAATGGCGCCACGCTGACCTCGGCCGACGTGCTCTGGAGCTGGCAGCGCTACATGGATCCGAAGACGGACTGGCGCTGCCGCAGCGACTTCGACGGCCGCAACGGCCTGAAGGTCACGGACGTGACCGCGCCGGACGCGCAGACGGTCGTCATCAAGATCGACCGCAAGTCGGCGGTGTTTCTCGATTCGCTGGCGCGCACCGACTGCGGCATGACGGCGATCCTGAGCAAGGATTCGGTCAACGCCGATGGCTCCTGGAAGCAGCCGGTCGGCACCGGCCCGTACCAGTTCAAGGAATGGAAGCGCGGCGAGTACGTGTTGTTGACGGCGTTCAAGGACTACGTGTCGCCCGGCGCGGGCGACAAGCCGGACGGTTACGTCGGCGCCAAGCGTCCGCTGGCCGACGAGGTCCGCTTCCTGGTGGTGCCTGACCCGTCGACCGCCAAGGCCGGCCTGGTGTCGGGCGCGATCGACGCGAGCCAGATCACCATCACCGACGTGGCCGAGCTGAAGAACAATGTGGCGGTGTCGGTGATGAGCCCGCACGACGCCACCAAGCACACGCTGCTGTTCCAGACGCAGGATCCGGTGCTAAAGAACGTCAAGCTGCGCCAGGCGATCGCGGCGGCGCTGGATATTCCGCAGGTGGTGGCGGCGGCTTCCGAAGGGCTGGGGCAGTTGAACAATTCGGCGGTGTATGCCGGCTCGGCCTATTACCAGGAAGCCGAGAAGCGCACCTACAAATACGATCCGGCGCGCGCGCAGCAGTTGCTCAAGGAAGCGGGCTACAAGGGCGAGCCGATCGTGATCTACGCCAACAAGCGCGCGCATGTGCCAAGCTACCAGGTGGCGGTGATCGCGCAGGCGATGATGCAGGCGGTGGGCATCAATGCCAAGATCGAGGTGCTGGAGTGGGCCACGCAGTTGGACCGCTACAACACGGGCAAGTACCAGATCAGTTCGTTCACGTTCTCGTCGCGGATCGATCCGGCGCTGAGTTTCGAGCAGTTCGCGGGCGACAAGAGCAAGCAGCCGCGCAAGGTCTGGGATGATCCCGAGGCGCAGAAGCTGATCGATGAGAGTTTCCTGGAGTCGGATCCGGCGAAGCGGCAGAAGCTGTTTGACCAACTGCATGCGTTGATGCTGGAGCAGACGCCTTTGTTGGTGCTTTATAACGGGGCGGATGCTTGGGCGACCAACAAGCGGGTGCAGGGGTTTTCGGTCTGGGAGGGGAAGCCGCGGGCCTGGGAGACCAAGATCGTTGGCAAGTAAGTCGCTTTTTTCGGGCGGTCTCTTTTTGGGGCCGTCCGGGGCGGCGTTGGCCTGGCGTGCGCGGGGCTACGATTGCGGTCCGGAGCGTTCGCTCCGGACTTCCCCTTCGTCATCTTCGTCACAGCCTGCGGCTGTTCCTTCAGATTCCCTCGGGCGCATCTACACGCCCCGCGCACGCCAGGCCAACGCCGCCCCGGACTCCACCGTTGAAGCTTGACGGTTGCCGGGGCGGTTTTTTTCTATCATGTGCTGCAATGCAAAGAGGCCGCTTTTCGCGGCCTCTTTGCTTGGCGTTGCGCGGGTTACTTCGCCACGCGCTCCACTTCCCAGGCGCGCGGCTTCTTCACGGCCCAGGGGGTGTAGCCCTTGATGTCGGTGCGGAAGGCGCCGATGTCCAGGCCGTTGTAGAGCGGGATGCTGGGGACGTCGGCCAGGAACAGCTTGTGCAGCTGGTCGAAGGAGGCCTGGCGCTTGGCGTGGTCGGTGTCGACCGAGGCGGCGTCCAGGAGTTTCTGGGCGTCGGGATTGTCCCAGACCTTGCGCGGCTGCTTGGCCTTGTCGCCGGTGACCATTTCGTAGTTCAGCGCCGCGTCCAGGCGGGCGGAGTACGGGAAGGTCATCATCTGGTAGGTGCCGGCGTTGTAGCGGTCGAGCTGGGTGGCCCATTCGGACACGGACAGCTTGGCGTTGATGCCGACGGCCTGCAGCATGGCCTGGATGATGACGGCGGAGTTGTACGACTGCGGGTAGCGCTTGGTGGTGATGAGCTCGATCTCCTGGCCCTTGTAGCCGGCTTCCTTGAGCAGCTTCTGGGCCAGTGCCGGGTCGTATTTCCAGCCTTCCTTCTGGGTGGCGTCGTGGTAAGGCGAGACCAGCGGGACGATGGAGTTGTTGGGCTTGGCCAGGCCTTCGGTGACGGCGGCGGCCAACTGGTCGTAGTCGATGGCGTGGGCCAGGGCCTGGCGCAGCTTGGGATTGGACAGCAGCGGGTCCCTGGTCTGCAGCAGCAGCGCGGTCATGCTCATGACCGGCGCGTAGGCGACCTTGACGTTGGGGGTGCCTTGCAGCACCGGCACGTCATTGTTGGAGACGTCCTCGATGATGTCGATATTGCCGCGTTGCAGGGCGGCCTTGGCGGTGGAGTCGTCGGGCACGATGACGAAGCGCACTTCATCGACCAGGGGGCGCTTGGAGCCGGTGTAGCCGTCGCGCTTGCCGTCGCGGTTGGCGTAGTCGGCGAACCGGGTCAGGCGCACATATTCCCCGCGCTTCCATTCGGCGAAGACGAAGGGGCCGGTGCCGATGGGCTTGTCCCAGGTGCCGTCGGCCTTGACCGAGGCTTTCTGCAGGATGCCGGTGCCGCCACAGTCGGCGCGCGCCAGCGAGGCCAGGAACAGGCTGCTGGGTTTTTCCAGGTGGTAGACCACGGTCTGGGCGTCGGGCGCCTCGACGCCGGTGACCTTGACGGTGCCGCGGCCATCGAATTCGCTGGCGCAGCGCCAGCCGCCGTTGGCGGCGGTGTAGTGCTGCCAGGTCCAGAGCACGTCGGCCGAGGTCAGCGGCGCGCCGTTGTGGAACTTGACGCCCTGGCGCAGCTTGAAGGTGTAGGTCTTGCCGTCGGGGCTGATGTCGATGGATTCGGCCAGCAGGGGGCGCACTTCGGCATCCTCGCCGTAGGCCACCAGACCCTCGACGATGTGCAGCACCACCGCGTCGCTGTTGCTGTCGCGGTTCACGCCGGGCTCGGTCGAGCGGATGTCGGCGGTGAACGAGATGCGCAGCGGCGCGGGCGCCTGGGCCAGCGCGGAGCCTGCCAGCGCGCCCAGCGCCAGGGCAACCGCGGTATTCAGGAGTTTTGTTTTCATCGATGCGTTTCCAGGGGTTGCGAGGGCGGCGGAGGGATCCGGCCGCCGCCGGCGGTCAGTGGACCGGGAAAGCTTCAGGCCGCGGCCAGCAGCTCGGGATCGGCGTCCAGGCTGTAGCGGGTAAACGTGCGGTTCAGCGCCGGCAGCGGCGCCACTTCCATCAGGCCGGCGGCCGGCTCCATGACGACCATGGCGACGGTGGCCGACAGATTGTCGTGGCTGCCGGGGCGCGGCGGGCGGCAGACCGAGTAGGGCGTGCCGAAGTCGTCGAACAGCGCGCGCTTGAGGTCTTCGCGCGTCAGCTTGTCCTTTTCGTTCAGCAGGCGGCGCACGCGCCAGTCGCGGTAGGCGCTCTCCGGGGTGCTGGCGCGGCCGGTGTCGCGCAGCTTGCCCAGGGCGACTTCGCTGACCCAATGGTTGGCGTGCACGATCAGGTCATCGGCGCCCGGGTAGATCGGGAAGGCTTCATCGGTGGTGCACTCGTAGTCCACGCCGAAGCCGGCGGCCATGCCGATCATGATGTTGTTCGAGCACGACTTCTGGGTGGTGCTGACAGCCTTGATGGCCAGCGCGAAGTGCTCCTGCTCCAGCACCTTGCGGCGGATCAGCGACAGCGGCACGCCCAACTGGCGGAAGTCGCGGTCGGATTCCAGGTAGTTGGCGGTGATCGACACGCCGGCGCTGTTCAGGCCGCTGCGGGCCAGTCCGCCGGCCTCGACGAAGGTCAGAATGTCCGGGCCGTTGTCGTTGCGCACGCGCAGCACGATGGCGGTCTCGGCGCATTCGGCGCGCCAGTCCCAGTTCTGCCCATGGATCAGGCGGCCGTTGGCCGAGCGGGTCGGCAGGATCAGGGCGCCGGTGCAGCCGTCGCCCGGTTCGAGTTCGGCGGCTTTCTTCTTTTCGGCGCGGGCCTTGGCGATGACTTCGGTGCGGGCGTTGACCATCACGATGTCTTCGAAGGGCACGTTGGCGCCGGCGGCGATGCCGCGCATTTCCTCGAGGTAGTGCGGCGCGAAGTTCTCGATCTCGCGGGCGAAGCTTTCGATGAGGCGGGTGCGCGCCATGGCGTCATAACCCAGATCGACCAGCGTCTGGCCGTACATGGCGGCGCTCTTGCGCACGCGGTCGGCGGCCTGCTGGCCATAGGCGCGGCCACGGGCCTCGGGGGTACCGGAGACCGATACGAAGGGGAATTGGGTGATCTGGGTCATGGACGGATAGCGGCGCGCGGCGCCGTGAGGTCGGGGAAGGGGAGAATGTTGCAAAAATATTAGCTTATTTTGGCGCCAATATTACCGAGGGTTTGCCCGAGGATGAAGCGCTGGCACGACGTGAGCGCAGACCGCCGCCACATTGCCGGGGTGCCGCCCGCCGGGCGGGCGGACAGGCGTGTCGGCAGGGGCGCGCAGCATCGTCAGGGGCGCGCCGCGTGTTCGCGCGCCAGATCGCCGCAGCGCGCAAAACCGGCGCCGGCGGCGCGCAGGCGGTCGAGCAGCCGCTCGACCATCTGCAGCCGCGCGGCGCGTCCCACGCCGTTGTCGGCGCGCGGGTGCAGCGTCAGGCAGGCGTAGCCCTCGGCGGCGAGCAGGGCTTCGCCCTGTTCGGCCAGGTGCGCATAGGCGCGGTCCTGGGTGACGCGGCGGCTGAAATGGCTGGCGTCGCATAGGCCTTCGCTCCAGGGCAGTTCGACCATGCCCGGCGCGCCGTCGGCGTCCAGCGCGTAGGGCGCGTCGTCGTCGATGGCGCTGCTGTCATAGCGGTAGCCCAGCTCGCGCAGCAGTGGCAGGGTGCGCGGGCTGAAGCCGCCGCCGGTCCAGCGAAAGCCCTGCGGCGCCTGGCCGGTCAGCGCCGCCAGGCGGTCGCGGCCGCGTTGCAGCACCTCGGCCTCGCGCTCGCCCAGCGTGGCCAGGTCTTCGAAGGCGTTGCCCTGCGAGGCGGCCTCATGGCCGTCGCGCAGGCTCTGGTCCAGCAGGTCGCGGCAGCGTTCGGCCTCGAAGGCCGGCCAGAACAGGGTGGCGCGGATCTGCTGGCGCCGCAGCATGTCCAGCACCCGCGCCAGGCCGCCGCCATAGGTGTAGCGGCCGTGACCGTCGCGGCCGTGCAGCTCGTGTTCCGGGCGGGCGGCGGCTTCGGGGCCGATCCCCTGCACGTTGAGGGTGACCAGTACGGTCTTGGTGGCCATCATGCGGTTCTCCAGGCGTCGGGGCGGGCCAGGCAGTGGCGGGCCAGCGCATCCAGCGTCATGCAGTGCACGTCCGGCTGGGCGCCGACGTAGGCCAGGAAGCGGTCCATGGCGGCGGCGCGGGCCGGCGTGCCGGAGCCGCCGGCGGCCTTCGGGTGCACCGTCAGGTGGATGTAGCCCTCGGCCTGGCGCAGCGCTTCGAATTCCTCGATCCAGTTGTCGCAGGCCTCGGCGGCCAGGCTGTGGCCGGTGAAATAGAACGGATAGTCATCCAGCGACACCGTGTTGTTCGGCAGCATGACGAAGTCATCGTTGCCGCCGGCCGGCAGGTAAGGGCGGTCGCGGTCCTTTTCGCTGGCGTCGTAGCGGTAGCCGAGCCGCCGCAGCGTGGGCAGGGTGCGGTGGCTCTTGCGGCCCGACGGCGAACACCAGCCCACCGGCGTCACGCCCAGCCGCTGCTGGATCAGGCTGTGGGTCTTCTCCAACAGCGCGGGTTCGTCCTCGCCCAGGTCCCAGGCTTCGTGCAGGTAGCCGTGGGCGGCGATCTCATGGCCGGCGGCCAGGATGGCGCGGAAGGTGTCCGGGTAATGCTCGACGTCGTAGCCGCAGGCGAAGAAGGTCGCCGGCATGGCGTGGCGCGCCAGGATCTCCAGGTGGCGTGCCACGCCGCGGCGGATGGCGTAGCGGCCGGCGGTATGGATGCCCCCGCCGGGGAACTGCTTGCGGCCGACCTCGACGGCGGGGCCGTCGACGTGCACGGTCACGCACACCACGGCCCGCACCGGCGGGGCCGATGGCGCGCGCCGGCGCTCGGCGCGCAGTTCATGGTCGAGCGCCAGCCAGGGATTGGCGTCGGCGTCCAGCGGGACGCCATAGGGAATGGCTTGCATCAGGTGGCCTTGATATTGGCGTTCTTGATCAGGGTGCGCCATTTCTCGCTTTCGGTGGCGACGAAACGGCGCAGTTCTTCCGGCGTGCCGCCGTGCAGTTCCAGCCCGTTCTGCGTAAGCTGGGCCAGGGCGGGTTGCTTGAGCGCGCTCTGCACCGCGCCGTTGAGCGTCTGGACGATGGCCGGCGGCGTGCCGGCGGGCACGAACACGCCGTTCCAGCCGATCGCCTGATAGCCCGGATAGCCGGACTCGGCCACCGTCGGCACGTCGGGCAGGGCGGGCGAGCGAGCGGCGGACGTCACCGCCAGCGGCCGCGATTTGCCGCCCTGGATGAATTGCTGCTGGTTGATCACCACGTCCATCAGCACCGGGAACTGGCCGCCCAGGAAATCGTTGACCGCCGCCGCCGCGCCCTTGTAGGGCACGCCGGGCAGGTCGAGGCCGGCCGTGGCCTTGAGCAGTTCCATGGCCAGGTGCGCCGAGCTGCCGTTTTGCGTGATGCCGTAGAAGTACTTGCCGGGGTTGGCCTTGATGAGGGCGACGAACTCCTGCAGGGTCCTGGCCGGGAACGACGGGTGCACCACCAGCACGTTGTTGTAGTAGCAGACCATCGAGACCGGCTCGAAGTCCTTGATGGGGTCGTAGGCGATGTTCTCGTACAGGCTCTGGTTCACGGTGTGGGTGCCGGTGGAGCCGAGCGCGACGGTGTAGCCGTCGGGCGCCGAACGCGCCGCCTGCTGGGTGCCGATGATGCCGGCCGCGCCGCCCTTGTTGATCACCACCACGCTCTGCTTGAGCGCTTCGCCGATGCCCTGGGCCAGCGGCCGCGCCACCAGGTCGGTGCCGCCGCCCGCCGGGAACGGCACGATGAACTGGATCGGGTGTTCCGACGGGTAGCCGGCCGCGCGGGCCGCGCCGGGACGGGCGAGCGCGGCGCCCGCCAACGAGGCGGCCGACGCCGCCATGAATTGCCGGCGGCTGATGCCGCCGGGCCTGCTGCTGGACTGCTTCATGCGATTTCCCCTTGGATGTGCATGCCGGGCGAGGCGGGCCGCGGACTTTTTTCTGTCTGCTGGTCTGCTGCTTAAGTATCATTATTCGATAAAAAACAATCTTAACCAATTAGTTTTTATCTATAAATGATAAAAATAACGAAGCTGATAGTATGAGTCGAAGTGCCGCGCTTGGGCTGATAGCCGTGGGTTATGGCGCTGCGGGGCTCCGGGATCCCTGTGATACGCTGCGCCGATTCCGCCTCGCCCGATGTCCGCCGATTCCATGTCCACCCTGAAGCGCGCCCTCGCGATCCTCGACCTCTTCAGCCTGGCCACGCCGGTGCTGACGGCCGAAGAGATCATCTCCAAGCTGTCCTACTCGGCGCCGACCGGCTATCGCTACATCCGCGACCTGTCGGACCTGGGCTACCTGCTGCGCATGACGGGCGGCGGCTACAAGCTGGGACCGCGCATCATCGAGCTGGACCATCTCATCATCGACGGCGATCCGGTGCTGGGCGTGGCCCGTCCGATCATGCGAGAGGTCGTGGACCAGGTCGGCGGCGACGTGCTGCTCAGCGTCATCCACGGCCTGCGGATCCTCAACATCCACCACGAGCGCGGTCCCGACGCGCTCGGCATCCCGCACGGCCGCGGCCGCGCCCACCCGCTGTTCCGCGGCGCCACCGCCAAGACCATCCTCGCGTTCCTGCCGCGCAAGGACCAGCGCAAACTCTACGAAGGGCATGCCGCCGACGTCGAGGCCGCGGGCCTGGGCGCGACGCAGGCCGAGTTCATCCGCCACCTGGACGAGATCCGGGTGCGGGGGGCGTATCTGGGGGTGGGCGAGATTTCGCCGGAACGCGCCGGCATCGCGGTGCCGGTGTTCCAGGAAGACCGGCGCATCTTCGGCGCGCTGACCGTGACCTTCCTGGCGACCCGGCTCAACACCATCGCGCAGGACAAGACCACGGCGCTGCTGCAGGCGGCGGCGCGGCGCATCGAGTCCCTGGCGCTGGCAACCCGCATCAAGGAACAGGCCCCCGCGCCGTAGGCGCCGGGGGCCTGTGGGCGCCGCGCGGGCAGCGCGGCGTAGCGGTCACTACTGCTGCTGCTGCTGCTGCTGCTGCTGCTGCTGCTGCTGCTGCGGTTGAGCCGCTTGCGGACTGGCCGCCGCACCTTCGTTGGGCCGTTGCGCCGACGCTTGCGGCGCGCGCACCGGCGAACCCATCGCCTGGAACAGCGCCGCCGTTTCAGTCAGGCGGGCATTGGCGTATTCCACTTCCCGCACCCGCGCCGCGACGTAATGCTGTTCGCTGGCGTACGCGGTGTAGGGCGCCAGGGCGCCCAGGCGCACGCGGTTGGCGGTGTTGCGGTGCGACTGCTCCGCGGCCCGGCGCGAGGCCTCGGCCGACGCCAGCGCCTGACCGTCCGCCTCCAGTTGCGCCAACGTGTCGGCCACGTCGCGGAAGGCGGTCAGCACGGTCTGCTTGTATTGCAGCACCGCCGCCTCATAGCGCTCCTTGGCGGCGCTGCGTTCGGCCAGCAGCGCGCCGCCGTGGAAGATCGGCTGCGTCAGCGACGCGCCCACCGCCCAGATCGAGCCCGCGCCCGACAATGCCGTCGGCCAGCTAAAGCCGCCTTTGCCCATCGACGCCGACAGCGACAGGCTGGGGAACAACTGCGCCGTGGCCACGCCCACGTCGGCCGCCGCCGCGCGCAGCACGGCCTCGGCGACGTGGATGTCGGGCCGCGCCGCCAGCAGTTCGGACGGCACCAGCACCGGCACCTCCTCGGGCACGGCGATCATGGCGAAGGCCAGGTCCGGCGGGGCCTGATCCGGACTGCGGCCCATCAGCACCGCCAGCGCGTGGCGCGTGGCCTGCCATTGCGCGCGCAGGCCCGGCAGCGAGGCTTCCAGCGTGGCGGCGTCCTGGTCGGCCTGCAGCGCGTCGTTCTGCGAGGCCGAGCCCAGTTCGTAGCGGCGCTGGGTGTCGCGCGCCACCTGGCGCGCCAGCACCACCTGCTTTTCGGTCAACGCCACCCGCTCGGCCAGCGACGCCGAGGTGATGGCGCCGGTGACGATGTTGCCGGCCAGGGAACGGCGCGCCGATTCGAGCTGATAGGCCTGCTGTTCCACCTGGGCCGCGCGCGACACGTTCTCGAAGCGCGCCGCGCCGAACAGGTCGAGGTCGTACTTGGCCTGGACCTGGCCGGTGAAGACGTTGTAGAGCGCCGTGGGTTGCGGCAGGTTCGGCATGGTCAGCGCGCGCTTGCGAGAGACGTCGGCGCCGGCATCCACCGATGGCAGCAGCGACGAATTGACCTGTCCGCGCAACTGTTCGCGCGCGCCGGCCAGATTGCGCTCGGCCGCGGCCAGGTCCGGGCTGTTGGCCAGGCCTTCTTCCACCATGGCGTTGAGCGCGTCCGAGCCAAAGCGTTTCCACCACTCGGGCACCGGACGGCCGTCGCGCGCATAGCGCTGGGCCACGCCCTGCGCCGGCGCGCCGGCGGCGGGCAGCGCTTCGACGCCGTATTGCGCGGGCTGCGCCATCGCCGGCGGCTTGCTGTCGGGGGCGAAGGCGCAGGCGCCCAGCGCCAGCAGCAGCGGCAGGGTGGCCAGGCGCCAGGCCGGGGTCGGGAGACGGAGGGACATCGTCAGGCTCCTCGTTCTACGTTGTCGCCGGCGTGGGCGCCGGGCGGCACGCCTTCGGGCTCCTCGCGCTCGTCGTGGCGCACGCGGAACCAGGCCGCGTACAGCGCGGGCAAAAAGAACAGCGTCAGCACCGTGGCGCTGGTGATGCCGCCCATCAAGGCCGTGGCCATGGGGCCGAAGAAGTTGCTGCGCAGCAGCGGGATCAGCGCCAGCACCGCGGCCGCCGCCGTCAGCGTGATGGGGCGGAAGCGCCGCACCGTGGCGCCGACGATGGCGTCCACGCGCTTGTGCCCGGCGCTGATGTCCTGCTCGATCTGGTCGACCAGGATTACCGAGTTGCGCATGATGATGCCGAACATCGCGATCACGCCCAGCATGGCGACAAAGCCGAACGGCTTGCCGAACAGCAGCAGCGCGGCCACCACGCCGATCAGGCCGAGCGGCGCGGTCAGCACCACCATCAGCACGCGGGCGAAGCTCTGCAACTGCACCATCAGCAGCGTCAGCACCGCCACGATCATGATGGGCATCTGCGCGTTGATGGACGACTGGCCCTTGGCGCTTTCCTCGACCGGGCCGCCGACCTCGATGCGGTAGCCCACCGGCAGTTCGGCGCGCAGCGCGTCCAGCTTCTTGTCGATGGCGTGGGTCACGTCGATGCCCTGCGCGCCGGCCTTGACGTCGGCCTGCACGGTGATGGTGGGCTGGCGGTCGCGTTCCCAGATCACGCCGTATTCCAGGCCGTAGCGCACCTGGCCCAGGCTGCCCAGCGGCACCGGGCCGTTGGGCGTGGGCATGGCCAGCGTGGCCAGGCGGCCCGGATCGACCCGCTCGCTGTCGGGGGCGCGCAGGCTGACGTTGATCAGCTTGTCGCGTTCGCGGTATTGCGTCACGGTGTAGCCCGACAGCGTCATCGCCAGGAAGCTGGAGATGTCGTTGGAGCTTACGCCGACCTCGCGCGCCTTCTGCTGGTCGATGTCAAAGCGCACCGAGCGCTCGGACGGTTCGTCCCAGTCGAACTGCACGTTGACCGAGCGGCTGTCGGCGCGCACTTCGGCGGCCACCTTCTCGGCCACCTGGCGCACCTCGGGGATCTTGTCGCCGCTCACGCGGAACTGCACCTGGAAGCCCACCGGCGGGCCATTTTCCAGCCGCGACAGGCGGCTGCGGATCGCCGGGAACTGCTCGCGCAGCACCGGCTCCAGCCAGTGCGCCAGCTTCTCGCGGTCTTCCACCGAGTTGGCGGTGATGACGATCTGGGCGAAGTTGGGCGTGGCCAACTGTTGGTCCAGCGGCAGGTAGAAGCGCGGCGCGCCGGTGCCGACGAAGCTCACCGAATGGGCGATCTCGGGCCGGCCGTCCAGCACTTTTTCAAGCCGCTCGACCTGGCGCAGCGTGGCCGCGAACGAGGCGCCTTCCTGCAGCCGCACGTCCACCAGCAGCTCGGTGCGGTCCGAGCTGGGGAAGAATTGCTGCGGCACCAGGCCGAAGCCGGCCATCGACAGGATGAACACCAGCACCGTCGCCAGCAGTACGCGCCAGCGCCGGTCCACGCACCACGCCACCCAGCCACGCAGGCGCTGGTAGAAGCGGGTGTTGTAGATGTCGTGCTCGTGGTCATCTGGCAGGTGCGCCTCGCGCTTGCGCTCGGGCAGCATGCGGTAGCCCAGCAGCGGGATCAGCACCACCGCGGCGAACCAAGAGGTGATCAGCGCGATCGCCGACACCTGGAAGATCGAGCGGGTGTATTCGCCGGTGCTGGACTTGGCCAGCGCGATCGGCAGGAAGCCGGCCACCGTCACCAGCGTGCCGGTCAGCATCGGGAAAGCGGTGCTGGTGTAGGCGAAGGCGGCGGCGCGCGCGCGACTCCAGCCCTGTTCCAGTTTCACCGCCATCATCTCGACCGCGATGATGGCGTCGTCCACCAGCAGGCCCAGCGCCAGCACCAGCGTGCCCAGCGAGACCTTGTGCAGGCCGATGCCGAACATGTCCATGAACAGCGCGGTCACCGCCAGCACCACCGGAATCGAGATCACCACCACCATGCCGGTGCGCAGCCCCAGCGACACCAGGCTCACGATCAGCACGATGGCCACGGCCTCGGCCACCGAGCGCAGGAATTCGTCCACCGAGAACGACACCGCCTTGGGCATGCTCGACACTTCGGTCAGCGTCAGGCCGGCCGGCAGGCGCGCTTTGAGCTCGCCGAACTTGGCCTCCAGGGCCTTGCCCAGGTGCACCACGTCCTGGCCCGGCTGCATGGTGATGCCGATGCCCAGCACCGGCTCGCCGCGCGTGCGCATCTGCTCGGCCGGGGGATCGTCGTAGCCGCGGTGGATGGTGGCGATGTCGCCCAGCCGGATCGACTTGCCGTTGACGCGGATCAGCGTCTCGGCCAGCGCGCGGGTGTCCTGGAACTGGCCGCTCGGACGCACGAAGATACGGTCATCGGCGGTGGTCAGGGTGCCGGCGCTGGCCACCGCGTTCTGGCTGTTGATGGCCTCGGCGATCTGCTGCGGCGACACGCCCAGGCGCGTGAGCTGCGTGTTGCTGATCTCGATGTAGACGTGCTCGGGCTGCTCGCCGAAGTAATCGACCTTGGCCACGCCCGGCACGCGCAGCAGCACCGTGCGCAGATTGTCGGCGTAGTCGCGCAACTGCGCCGGCGAGAAACCGTCGCCGGCCAGGGTGTAGATGTTGGTGTAGACGTCGCCGAACTCGTCATTGAAGAATGGCCCCTGCACGCCTTGCGGCAGGGTGGCGCCGATGTCGCCGACCTTCTTGCGCACCTGGTACCACTCGTTGGCCACCTCGCTGGCCGGGGCCGAGTCCTTCATGGTGAAGAAGATCAGCGATTCGCCCGGGCGCGAGTAGCTGCGCAGGAAGTCGGTGGACGGCGTTTCCTGCAGCTTCTTGGCGATGCGGTCGGTGACCTGTTCCTGCACCTGCTGCGAGGTGGCGCCGGGCCACAGGGTCTTGATGACCATCACGCGGAAGGTGAAGGGCGGGTCTTCCGACTGCGCCAGGCGCGAATACGACAGCACACCGAACAGCGTCACCAGCGTGATCAGGAAGATCACCAGCGGCTGGTGCCGCAGGGCCCAGGCCGACAGGTTGAACTTGCCTTCCTCGTGGCGGTGCGCGGCGTTCTGATTCTCGGGAACCGGCGCGCTCATGATGCGAAGTCCTCGGGGTGCAGCGGCGGCACCGCGCGGACCTTTTCGCCGGCCGACACGGCGTGCACGCCTTGCCACACCACGCGCTCGCCGGCCTGCACGCCCTGCGACAGGGTGACGCTGCGCGCGTCATAGCGCAGCACCTGCACGCGGCGCAGCTCCAGCGTGTCTTCCTGCGGCTTGACGATCCAGACGGCGGGCTCGGTGCCGTCATGGAACAGCGCCGTCGCCGGCACCGTGTAGGTGGTGGCGCCGTTGGCCTGGCGGTTGTCGAAGCTGATGTTGGCGGTCATGCCCAGCCGCACCTCGGGCGAGGGCGATTCCAGCGTCAGCTTGGCGCGATAGGTGCGGCTCTGCGGATCGGCGGCCGGCGCGATCTCGCGCAGCACGGCGCTGAAGGTCTTGCCGGGCAGCGGCGCCAGGGTGACGGTGGCGCGCTGGCCGATGGCCAGCCCCGCCAGCACGCTTTCGGGCACGTCGCAGAGCGCGTCGACGTCGCCCGACCAGGCCAGGTTGTAGACCGCCTGGCCGGCCGCCACGTTCTGGCCGGTGTCGGCCTGTTCGGCGGTGATGACGCCGGCATGGTCGGCCACGAGAGTGGTGTAGTTGAGCTGGTCGGCCGACAGCGCGGCCTGTTGCGCCGCCTGATCGCGTTGCGCCAGCGCCGAGGCGTAGGCGTTGCGGGTCTGTTCGAGCTGGTTGGCGGCGATCAGGTTTTCGCGGGCCTGGGCGCGGTCGCGGTCCAGTTGCTGCTTGGCGTAGTCCAACTGGTGCTGGGCGGCCGACAACTGGGCGCGGGCGGCGGCGGCGTTCTTGGTGGCGTCGGCGGGATCGAGCCGGGCGACCACCTGGCCGGGCTTGACCGTGTCGCCCAGGCGCACCTTGCGTTCGATGATCTTGCCGCCCACGCGGAATGACAGCGGCGTGCTGTAGCGCGCCTGCACCTCACCCGGCAGGGTCCAGGCCGGCAGCGCGGCGTCGGCCTTGGCCGGCATGGCCACCACCGGGCGCGGCGGCGGCGCCTCGGCTTCCTTGCTGCCGCAGCCGGCCAGCGCCAGCGTCAGCGCCAGGGCGAGCGCCGGCCAGCGGCGGCGCGGGGAAAGGCGGGAAGACGCCGCGGCGGCGGCGGGATTGCGCGCGGCGACGGGCGCGCAAGAACCTGAAGAATTCACGAAACACCTCGCGACGCGGGCAGGAGGAGGAGGGCGGGACGCGAGGCGGCAGGCCGTTCCAGGCCGGCGGGACACCCTGGCAATCCGATACGGGATGGATTCTAATGCGGCTATGTATTCAAATACAAGTATGAATCTGAAATCGTTCCAGATGATAGAATCGGCGCATGTCAAAAGTCCGCCTTACCCGAGAGCAAAGCCGTGACCAGACGCGCCAGCGTCTGCTCGATGCCGCGCAATCGATCTTCCTGACCAAGGGTTTCGTGGCGGCCAGCGTCGAGGACATCGCCGAGCTGGCCGGCTATACCCGCGGCGCTTTCTATTCCAATTTCGCCAGCAAGTCCGAACTGTTCCTGCAGTTGCTCAAGCGCGACCACGAAAACGTCATGGGCGACATGCGCGCCATCTTCGAGGCCGGCGAAACCCGCCAGCAGATGGAAGACAGCGTGCTGCACTACTACAGCAATCATTTCCGCGACAACGAGTGCTTCCTGCTGTGGATGGAAGCCAAGCTGCAGGCCGCCCGCGACCCCGAGTTCCGGGTCGGCTTCATCGCCTGCATGGGCGAGCTGCGCGACGCCACCACCGAATACATCCGCCAGTTTTCCGAGCGCGTCGGCACGCCACTGCCGCTGCCGGCGCGTGAGCTGGCCATCGGCCTCTTGGCGCTGTCCGACGGCATGCAGTTCAGCTTCGCCTTCGACCCGCAGAACGTCAGCGCCGAGACCACCCAGTCGGTGCTGGAGGGATTCTTCCGCCGCGTGGTGTTCGGCGAACGCGACCCCGGCTAGGGCCCCGCGGGCATTGTCACCGCCAGCGGCGGCATGATAGTAATAACGGCGGCGCGCCGGCTGGACTGAGGGGGCCAGCGCCGTTGCCTTGCGCATCCCTCGGGCGAAAGGAGCGGCAGCATGTCTTCAGAAACCCGACCATCCACCATCAATCGCCCGGTCTTCTACACGGCGGCGCTGTTCACGCTGCTGCTGGTGGGCTTCGCCATCGCGACGCCCAGGACCGCGCAGAACCTGTTCGAATCGATCCAGGGCTGGATCCTCGGCAACGCCAGTTGGTTCTACATCCTGGTGGTCGCCATCATCCTGCTGTCGGTGGCGTTCCTGGCCATCAGCCGCTATGGCGACATCAAGCTGGGGCCCGACCACAGCGAGCCCGACTACCGCAACTTCACCTGGTTCGCCATGCTGTTCTCGGCGGGCATGGGTATCGGCCTGATGTTCTTCGGCGTGGCCGAGCCGGTCATGCACTTCATGTCGCCGCCGGTGGGCGAGGGCGCCACCGCGGCGGCGGCGCGCGAATCCATGAAGATCACCTTCTTCCACTGGGGCCTGCACGCCTGGGCCATTTACGCCGTGGTGGCGCTGACGCTGGCTTTCTTCAGCTTCCGCCATGGCCTGCCGCTGACGCTGCGGTCGGCGTTGTATCCGCTGATCGGCAACCGCATCCACGGCCCCATCGGCCACGCGGTCGACATCTTCGCCATCATCGGCACGGTGCTGGGCGTGGCCACCTCGCTGGGGCTGGGCGTGGCGCAGATGAACAGCGGCCTGAACCATCTGTTCGGCATTCCCGTGGGCGTAATGCCGCAGATCATCCTGATCGTCATCACCTGCGGGCTGGCCACGCTGTCGGTGGCCAGCGGCCTGGACAAGGGTATCCGCATCCTGTCCGAAGCCAACATGGTGCTGGCGGTGATCCTGCTGCTGTTCGTGCTGGTGGCCGGCCCCACCGTGTTCCTGCTGCAGACCTTCGTGCAGAACACCGGCGCCTACCTGTCGGACATCGTCAACAAGACCTTCAACCTGTATGCGTATGAGCCGACCGACTGGATCGGCGGCTGGACCCTGTTCTACTGGGGCTGGTGGATCGCCTGGTCGCCGTTCGTGGGCCTGTTCATCGCCCGCATCTCGCGCGGCCGCACCATCCGCGAATTCGTCAGCGGCGTGCTGCTGGTGCCGGCCGGGTTCACGCTGTTCTGGATGACCGTATTCGGCGACACCGCCATCCACTTCATCCTGGTCGACGGCATCAAGGGGTTCGCCGACACCGTCAAGGACGACAACTCCCTGGCCCTGTTCGCGTTCTTCGAGCTGTTGCCGTGGAGCGGTGTGATATCGATCTTCGCCATCGCCATGGTGGCGGTGTTCTTCGTCACTTCGGCGGATTCGGGCGCGCTGGTGGTGGACCTGCTGGCCTCGGGCGGCGCCGACCGCACGCCGGTGTGGCAGCGCATCTTCTGGTCGCTGTCGATGGGCGCCGTGGCCATCGCGCTGCTGCTGGCCGATGGCCTGACGGCGCTGCAGACGGCCACCATCGCCAGCGCGCTGCCGTTCTCGGTCATCCTGCTGCTGTCGCTGTGGGGGTTGTTCAAGGCGCTCAAGCTCGACGCCACCAAGCGCGGCATCCGCTACCAGTCGCTGACGCTGTCGCGCCCGGCGCGCGGCGGCCAGTCGTGGGAACGGCGGCTGCGCAACATGGTCATGATGCCGCGCCGCGCCCATGTGCTGCGCTTCATCGCGGACGTGGTGACCCCGGCCCTGGAAGACGTGGCCGATGAACTGCGCAAGCAGGGCTACGCGGTGGCGGTCAAGGAAGGCGACGGCGAGGGCGGCGTGGTGCTGGAAGTGAACCATGGCGAACACCTGGACTTCTTCTATTCGGTGCAGCCGCAGGCCTTCGTGCGGCCCAGCCTGACGCCCGAAGAGGCCGCCGACGAAGAGGAACGCAAGTACTTCCGCGCCGAGGTCCACCTGCGCGAGGGCGGGCAGGACTACGACATCATGGGCTGGAGCCGTGATGCCGTCATCGGCGACATCCTCGACCAGTACGAGCGCCACCGCCACTACCTGCACATGGTGCGCACTTAGGCTAGCGCCCGCCTGTCGCGCGGCGCCGATCCCTGGCGCCGGAAGCGCGCTACCCGCGTCCCGTCGCAACCCGTTTCCCCGCAAACCGCCGGCTTTCGCCGGCGGTTTTTTCTTGCCCGTTTGCGCCGATAGGTTTCCTCAATCCTCAACATTACTTTAGGTTTTTTGACTTCGTCTGATTTTTCTAGGATTATCCAAGCAATTCCTTTGATAAATAGCGAGAGAATCATGAAGGCGAAATCGGGTGCATGGGTCGCCGGGGTGCTGGCCCTGGCGGTGGTGGCGGGGGGCGGGCTGTACTGGAAATTCGGCGGCGCGCAGCACAAGGGCGGCTGGGCCATGGCGCCGGCCAAGGTGGCGGTGGCGCCCGTGTTGCAGGCCGACTTCCCGGCGGCGCTGTCGGGCATCGGCTCGATCGAGGCGACGCGGCAGGTGCTGGTGCCGGCCGAAGTCGATGGCAGGGTGGCGCAGATCCTGTTCACGCCCGGCGAGCGGGTACGCGCCGGGCAACTGCTGGTGCAACTGAACGACGCGCCCGAGCAGGGCGAACTGGCGCGCCTGCAGGCCCAGGCCAGGAACGCCCGGGCGTTGCTGGAGCGCACCCGCCGCCTGGTGCCGCTGCAGGCCGCGACCCGCGAACAACTGGACCAGGCCCAGGCCGACTACGACCAGGCCGCCGGCGAAATCAAGCGCATCCAGGCGCTGATCGAACAGAAGCGCGTCAAGGCGCCGTTCGACGGCGTGCTCGGCGTGCGCCGCGTCAATCTGGGCCAGTTCGCCCGCGCCGGCGATCCGCTGGTGTCGCTGACCGACGCGACCAGCGTCTACGCCAACATCACCTTGCCCGAACAGGCGCTGGGCGCGCTGCGCGCCGGCCAGCCGGTGACCGTGACGGTCGACGCCCACGCCGGACGGGTCTTCGAAGGCGCCGTCACCACCATCGAGCCGCAGGTCGACCCGGGCTCGCGCACCGTGCGCGTGCAGGCCACGCTGGCCAATACCGACGGCGCGCTGGCGGCGGGCATGTTCGCCCACGGCCAGGTGGTGCTGCCGCCGCGGCCCGGCGTGCTGACCGTGCCGGAAACCGCTGTCAGCTACAGCGCCTACGGCGACTCGGTCTATGTGGTGACGCCGCCCAAGGCCGGCGACGCATCGGCGCCGCCGACCGTGACCCAGGCCTACGTGCAGACCGCCGAGCGCGCCAGCGGCCGGGTGGTGGTGACCAAGGGCCTCAAGCCCGGCGACCGCGTGGTGACCTCGGGCCAGTTGCGCCTGCATAACGGCGCGCCGGTCGAGATCAGCGCCCAGGACACCGTGGCGCTGGACGCCGCGCCGCACTCCGTGGCGCAAGCCCGCTGAACCCGCGGAGCCGATCATGAAGTTCACCGATCTGTTCGTGCGCCGGCCGGTGCTGGCGCTGGTGGTCAGCACACTGCTGCTATTGATGGGGCTGCGCGCCCTGAGCGGCCTGCCGATCCGCCAGTACCCGCTGACCGAAAGCACCACCATCACCATCACCACGCAGTACCCGGGCGCCTCGCCCGACCTGATGCAGGGCTTCGTCACCCAACCCATCGCGCAATCCGTCGCCACCGTCGAAGGCATCGACTACCTGTCGTCGTCCTCGACCCAGGGCCGCAGCGTGATCACGGTGCGCATGAAGCTCAACGCCGATTCCAACAAGGCCATGACCGAGGTCATGGCCAAGGTCAACGAAGTCAAATACCGCCTGCCGCAGGACGCCTACGACCCGGTGCTGGTCAAGTCCGCCGGCGAGGCGACGGCTGTGGCCTACGTGGGGTTCTCCAGCTCGACCATGTCGCTGCCGGCGCTGACCGACTACCTGTCGCGCGTGGTACAGCCGCAGTTGTCGTCGATCGACGGCGTGGCCAGCGTGGAACTGTACGGCGGCCAGAAGCTGGCGATGCGGGTCTGGCTCGATCCCGACCGGCTGGCGGCGCGCGGCATCTCGGCCGGCGAGCTGGCCGAGGCCCTGCGCCAGAACAACGTGCAGGCCGCGCCCGGCCAGGCCAAGGGCCTGTATGTGGTGTCCAACATCAAGGTCAACACCGACCTTGTCAACGTGGCCGAGTTCCGCGACATGGTCATCAAGCGCGAGGGCGACGCCATCGTGCGCCTGGGCGACGTGGCGACCGTGGAGCTGGGCGCGGCCTCGACCGACTCCAGCGGCCTGATGGATGGCGAGCCGGCCGTGTACTTCGGCCTGAACGCCACGCCGGTCGGCAACCCGCTGGTGATCGTCAAGCGCCTGAACGAGCTGCTGCCCAATATCAAGCAGAACCTGCCGCCGGGCACCAGCGTGCAGGTGCCGTTCGAGCTGGCGCGCTTCATCAGCGCCTCGATCGACGGCGTGGTGCATACGCTGATGGAAGCCATCGTCATCGTGGTGGCGGTGATCTTCCTGTGCCTGGGCTCGCTGCGCGCGGTGCTGATCCCGGTGATCACCATTCCGCTGTCGATGCTCGGGGGCGCCGCCATCATGGCGCTGTTCGGCTTCAGCGTGAACCTGCTGACGCTGCTGGCCATGGTGCTGGCCATCGGCCTGGTGGTGGACGACGCCATCGTGGTGGTCGAGAACGTGCACCGCCATATCGAGGAAGGCAAGTCGCCGGTGCGCGCGGCGCTGATCGGCGCGCGCGAAGTGGCCGGCCCGGTCATCGCCATGACCATCACGCTGGCGGCGGTGTACGCGCCGATCGGCCTGATGGGCGGCCTCACCGGTTCGCTGTTCAAGGAATTCGCCTTCACGCTGGCGGGGGCGGTGGTGGTGTCGGGCGTGATCGCGCTGACGCTGTCGCCGGTGATGAGTTCGTTCCTGCTCAACAGCCACGTGTCCGAGGGCTGGATGGCGCGCCGCGCCGAGCACTTCTTCAATCGCCTGGGCCAGGCCTACGGCCGGCTGCTGGATGTGTCGCTGCATCATCGCTGGGTCACCGGCCTGCTGGCGGTGGCGGTGATGGCCAGCCTGCCGTTCCTGTACAACGCTGCCCAGCGCGAATTGGCGCCGGTCGAGGACCAGTCCACCGTGCTCACCGCGATCAAGTCGCCGCAGCACGCCAACATCGACTACGTCGAGAAGTTCGGCAAGAAGTGGGACGACGTGATGGCGACGCTGCCCGAGCAGAAGGGCCGCTGGCTCATCAACGGCTCGGACGGCGTCTCCAACAGCATCGGCGGCGTCAATTTCGTCGACTGGCACGAGCGCAAGCGCTCGGCCGACCAGATCCAGGCCGACATGCAGTCGATGGTCAACCAGATCGAGGGCAGCAACATCTTCGCCTTCCAGTTGCCGCCGCTGCCCGGCTCGACCGGCGGCCTGCCGGTGCAGATGGTCATCATGAGCGCGGCCGACTATCCGGTGGTGTACGAGGCCATGGAGAACCTGAAGCAGGCGGCGCGCGCCAGCGGTCTCTTCATGGTGGTCGACAGCGACCTGGACTACAACAACCCGGTGGTGCAACTGAAGGTGGACCGCGCCAAGGCCAACAGCCTGGGCGTCACCATGAAGGCGGTGGGCGACACGCTGGCGGTGCTGGTGGGCGAGAACTACGTCAACCGCTTCGGCATGGACGGCCGCTCGTACGACGTGATCCCGCAGAGCCTGCGCCAGCAGCGCATCTCGCCCGAATCGCTGGCGCGGTACTACGTCAAGAGCGCCAGCGGCGCGCAGGTGCCGCTGTCGAACTTCGTGTCGGTGTCGATGGGCGTCGAGCCCAACAAGCTGACCCAGTTCAACCAGCTCAACGCCGCCACCTTCCAGGCCATCCCGATGCCGGGCGTGACCATGGGCGATGCGGTGCAGTTCCTGACGCGCCAGGCGCAGCAGTTGCCGGCCGGCTTCAGCTACGACTGGCAGTCGGACGCGCGCCAGTTCAGCCAGGAAGGCTCGGCGCTGATGATCACCTTCATCTTCGCCATCATCGTCATCTACCTGGTGCTGGCGGCGCAGTACGAAAGCCTGCGCGACCCGTTCATCATCCTGGTGAGCGTGCCGCTGTCGATCTGCGGCGCGCTGATCCCGCTGGCGCTGGGCATGGCGACCATCAACATCTACACCCAGATCGGGTTGGTGACGCTGATCGGGCTGATCAGCAAGCACGGCATCCTGATGGTGGAGTTCGCCAACGAGATGCAGGTCAGCCACAGCCTGGACCGGCGCAGCGCCATGGAGCACGCCGCCCGCATCCGCCTGCGGCCTATCCTGATGACCACCGCCGCCATGGTGGTGGGCCTGATTCCGCTGCTGTTCGCCAGCGGCGCCGGCGCCCACAGCCGCTACAGCCTGGGGTTGGTGATCGTGGTCGGCATGCTGGTCGGCACGCTCTTCACGCTGTTCGTGCTGCCCACCGTCTACACCGTGCTGGCGCGCGACCACCGCGCCGCCAACGACACGCCGCGCGCCCGTGAACTGGCCCGGGCGCAGGCCGAGGACGCGTTGCCGGCGGCAACGTCGCGCCCGGCCGAATCGCATTGAGGAACCGATCATGAAACATCCCGACCTGTCCAAACGCCTGCGTCGCGGCACCCTGGCGCTGCTGGCCGCGCTGGCCACCGCCGGCTGCGCCGTCGGTCCCGACTATCAGAAACCCCAGGCCGCGCCGGTGGCGCTGGCCAGTCCCGAGCAGGCGCTGTTCTCCACCGACCGGGTGCAGCAGGATTGGTGGAAGCAGTTGCAGGATCCGCAGTTGGACCGCCTGGTGGTCCTGGCGCTGCAACGCAACCACGACATCCGCATCGCCCAGGCACGCCTGGCCGAGTCGCGCGCGGTGCTGGATGAGAAGGAACTCGACCAGTTCCCCACCGTGACGCTGGGCGGGCGCTTCGAGCGCAGCCTGTCGCAGGCCAATCCCGGCAACGCGGGCGAGCGCAACCTCGCCAAGAGCTACCGCGCCGGCTTTGACGCCGCCTGGGAGATCGACCTGTTCGGCCGCCTGCGCCGCGCGGCCGAGGGCGCGGCGGCGCGCAGCGAGGCCCAGGCCGCCGACCTGGCGCAGGCCCGCATCGTGGTGGTGGCCGAGGTGGCGCGCAACTACTTCGAGCTGCGCGGCGCCGAACAACGCCTGGCGGTGGCGCGCGCCAACCTGGACAGTCAGCGCGACAGCCTGCGCATTATCCAGGCCATGGTGTCGGCCGGCCGCGGCGACGAGGGCGACCTGGCCAGCGCGCGCGCCGAACTCGAAACCGTGCAGGCCAGCGTGCCGCCGCAGGAAACCGCGCGGCGCCTGGCGCTGTACCGCCTGGCGGTGCTGGCCGGGCTGAGGCCGGTGGAACTGGGCGAACTGGACGCGGCCACGCCGCAGCCGCCGCTGGCGGCGCGCCTGCCGATCGGCGACGTCGGCGCCTTGCTGTCGCGCCGTCCCGACATCCGGGCGGCCGAGCGCAACATGGCGGCGGCCAGTGCCGACGTGGGCGTGGCCACCGCCGAGCTGTATCCGCGCATCGACCTGGGCGGCTTCCTGGGCTTCGTGGCCCTGCGCGGCGCCGATTTCGGCAGCGCTTCCAGCCGCGCCTTCAGCGTGGCGTCCGGCGTCAACTGGCCGGCCTTCCACCTGCCTACCGCGCTGGCGCGCAAGCGCGCGGCGCAGGCGCGTTCGGTGGGCGAGGTGGCGCGCTACGAACAGACCGTGCTGCAGGCGGTCGAGGAACTGGAGGGCGCGCTGACGCAGTATGGCCAGACCCAGCAGCGGCTCGGTAATCTGGCGCAGGCGGCCGCCCACAGCGCCCGGGCGGCGGAACTGGCGCGCCTGCGCTACCGCGAAGGCGGCACGCCGTACCTGACGGTGCTGGACGCGCAGCGCACGCAACTGCGGGCGCAGGACGCGGTGGCGCAGGCCGAAACGGCCTCCTACACCAGCCTGGTCGCGCTCTACAAGGCGCTGGGCGGCGGCTGGGAGGCGCCGTCGGAAACCGAGACCCCGCGAGCGCAGTCGCCCGCGCCCGCGCCGGCCGGCTGACTGACGGGCGCGGTTCGTGGCACCATAAGGGCTTGGCGCCCATCCGATCTTCCATGTCCGACGACACTCTGTCCCATCCCATTTCCTGGCAACCGCACCAGCCGGCGGACCGCGTGCTCATGACGCTCAAGACGCGCGGCCCGCAGTCGGTCGCGGTCATCGCCAAGGCGCTCGACGTCACGGCCGAGGCGGTGCGCCAGCAGATGGCGCGGCTGCACGCGGATGGGCTGGTGGATTCCGAAAGCCGCAGCGCGGGGCGCGGCCGCCCCACGCAGATCTGGTTCCTGACCGATGCCGGCCAGCGCCGCTTCCCCGACACGCACGCCGACATGACGGTGCAGATGATCAACGCCGTGCGCCAGGTGTTCGGCGAGGAAGGCGTTGACAAGCTGATTGCGGTGCGCGAGGCCGCCATGCTGGCGACCTACCGGCAGGGGCTCGAGGGCGCGCAAGACCTGCCGCAACGGCTCGAATGCCTGGCGCGGGTGCGCTCGGCCGAGGGCTACATGGCCGAGATGCGCCGCGACGGCGACGACTTCCTGTTCATCGAAAACCACTGTCCGATCTGTGCGGCGGCCCAGGCCTGCATGGGCTTTTGCCGCAGCGAACTGGAATTGTTCCGGCAGGTGCTGGGGGATGAGGTGCGCGTCGAGCGAGAAGAGCACATTCTGCTGGGCGCGCGCCGCTGCGCCTACCGCGTCAGCGCGCGCGCCTGATCGCCGCGGCCGACTCCCCCTGGCGGCGTCAAGGCCGGGCCGCGTCAGGACGCCGGCGATGCGCCGTCGTCCCATCCCCCCAGCGCCTTGTACAGATCCACCGCATTGACCAGCCGGCGCTGCTGCAGCCGGATGTACTCCTGCTCGGATTCGAACAGGCTGCGCTGGGCCTCCAGCATCTCCAGGTAGTTCGCCACCCCGCGCGCATAGCGCCGCTCGGCCAGCCGCTGGCGCTCGCGGTCGGCGTCGCGCACCTTGCGCTGGGCCTCGATCTGGTCGCGTAGCGCGTCGCGCGCCGACAGGGCGTCGGCCACGTCGCGGAAAGCCGCCTGGATGCTGCCTTCGTACTGCGCCACCGCGATGTGCTTGCGGGTCTCGGCCAGCGACAGGTTGGCGCGGTTGCGTCCAGCGTTGAAGATTGGCAGCGTCAGCCGCGGCGCGAAGGTCCAGCCGCCGGTGCCGCCGCTGAACAGATCCGAAAAGCGGTCGGCGGTGGTGCCGATGTCGGTGGTGAGCTGCACCGAGGGGAAGAACGCCGCGCGCGCCGCGCCGATGTCGGCGTTGGCCGCGCGCAGCGCCTGCTCCGCCTGGCGCAGGTCGGGGCGGCGCGTCAGCAGCTCGGACGGCAGGCCGGCCGCCAGCGGCATCAGGCTCTGGCTCTCCAGCGGCGCCGGATCGACGCCGAGCGGCAGCGCGAAATCGCCCGCCAGCAGGCCCAGCGCATGCCGCGCGAGGCTGGCTTCGCGGGTCAGCTCGGCGCGCGTGGCGCGCGAGCTTTCCACCAGCATCTGCGCGGTGCGCAGGCCGATGGCGGTCTCCAGCCCGGCGTCGTAGCGGCGCCGGGTCAGCTTGAGCGAGGTCTCGCGCAGCGCCAGCGTGTCGTCGGTCAGGCGCAGTTGCTCGGCCAGCGAGCGCTGGTTGAAGTAGGCCGTGGCCGTTTCCGCCACCAGCGCCAGCGTCGCGGCGCGGTGCGCCTCCTCGCTGGCCAGGTAGCGCGCCAGCGCGGCCTCCGACAGGCTCCGCACCCGGCCGAAGAAATCCAGTTCGAAGGCGGTGATGCCGACGGCGGCGCGATAACGGCTGGACACCGCCGTGCCGGACTGGCCCGGTTCGGTAAAGCGGCCGCGGCTGAATTCGCCGCTGGCGTCGATCGCCGGCAGGCGCTCGGACTGCTGCACGCCGTACAGCGCGCGCGCCTCCTCGATGCGCAATGCCGCCACCCGCAGGTCGCGGTTGTTGGCCAGCGCGGCCGTGATCCAGGCCTGCAGCGCGGGGTCGTTGAAATAGGCGCGCCAGTCCTGTGGCGCGGCGGCCTGGCCGGGCTGCGCCGGCGTGTCGTACCGCGCCGGCACCGGCGCCGCGGGGCGCTCATGGGTGGGCGCCAGCGAGCAGCCGGACAGCGCCAGCGCCAGCAGGGTCATTGCCACGGGTTTCATGGCGTCGTCTCCAGCGGTTCGCGGCCCTCGGGGCGCGCGGGGCGGGCGCGCATGCCGACCATGCGCCCCACGATGAGAAAGAACAGCGGCACCAGGAACACCGCCAGCACGGTCGCGGTGATGATCCCGCCCAGCACGCCGGTGCCGATGGCGGCCTGCGCGCCCGAGGCGGCGCCGCTGGCCAGCGCCAGCGGCAGCACGCCCACGCCGAAGGCCAGCGAGGTCATCACGATCGGCCGCAGCCGCAGCCGAGCCGCTTCCAGCGTGGCGGACAGGATGCCCTGGCCGTCGCGCACCAGGTCCTTGGCCACTTCCACGATCAGGATCGCGTTCTTGGCCGACAGGCCGATGGTGGCGATCAGGCCGACCTTGAAGTAGATGTCGTTGGGCATGCCGCGCACGGTCACCCCCAGCAGCGCGCCGATCACGCCCAGCGGCACCACCAGGATCACCGCCAGCGGGATCGACCAGCTTTCGTACAGGGCCGCCAGCGCCAGGAACACGATCAGCACCGACAGCGCGAACAGCACCGGCGCCTGGTTGCCGGACAGCCGCTCTTCGTATGACTGGCCCGACCAGTCGAAGCCGATGCCGCGCGGCAGCTCGGCCGCCAGCGCCTCCATGGCGCGCATGGCCTCGCCGCTGCTGTGGCCCGGCGCCGCCGAGCCGTTGATGGTGAACGACGGGAAACCGTTGTAGCGGTTCAGTTGCGGCGGCCCCATCGACCACTTCAGCGTGGCGAACGCCGACAGCGGCACCATCTGGCCCTGCAGGTTGCGCACGTGCAGGCGCGAGATGTCGTCCACATCCACGCGACGCTTGCCGTCGGCCTGCACGGTCACGCGCCGCACCTGGCCGTTGAGCATGAAGTCGCCGATGTAGTCCGAGCCATACATCACCGCCAGCGCGGTGTTGATCTCGTCGATCGGCACGCCCATGGCCTGCGCCTTGTCGCGGTCGACGCGCAACTGCAGTTGCGGCGCCTCTTCCTGGCCGGCGAACACCACGTCCGTCAGCGCCGGATGCTCGGCCGCCGCCGCCAGCAGTTTCTGCCGCGCCTGCGTCAAGGCCTCATAGCCCAGGCCGCCGCGGTCCTGCAGCCGGAAGTCGAAACCCGAGGTCGAGCCCAGGTCCGGCAGCGGCGGCGAGTTGAGCGCGAACACCATCAGGTTCTTGCGGTCGGCAAAGGCCTCGTTGATGCGCTTGACCACCGCATCGACGTGCAGCGAGGCATCGCGCCGCTCCTTCCAGTCCTTGAGCGTGACGAAGAACATGGCCGAGTTCGGGCCGCTGCCGTACTGGCTGAAGCCGTTGACCGAATACACGTACTGCACCGGCTCGTGCTCCATCATGTAGCGCTCGACGTCCTTGACCACGGCCATGGTCTCGGCCTGCGGCGAGCCTTGCGGCAGGATCACCATGGCCATGAAGCTGCCCTGGTCCTCGTCGGGCAGGAACGACGACGGCAGCCGCGCGAACAGCAGCGCCGCCACGCCGATCACCAGCGCGTAGGCCAGCCCGAAGCGCGCCGGCCGCGCCAGCACGCCGGCCACGCGCGCCGTATAGCGCGTGGTCAGGCGCGCGAAGGCGCGGTTGAACCAGCCGAAGAAGCCGCGCTTCTCGTGGTGGCCGGCCGGGATCGGTTTCAACAGGCTGGCGCACAGCGCCGGCGTCAGCGACAGCGCCAGGAAGGCCGAGAAGGCGATCGACACCGCCAGCGTCACGGCGAACTGGCGGTAGATGTTGCCCACCGCGCCGTCGAAGAACGCCATCGGCACGAACACCGACACCAGCACGACGGTGATGCCGACGATGGCGCCGCTGATCTGGCCCATCGCCTTGACCGTGGCGTCATGCGGCGACAGGCCTTCCTCGGCCATGATGCGCTCGACGTTCTCGACCACCACGATGGCGTCGTCCACCAGGATGCCGATGGCCAGCACCATGCCGAACATCGTCAGCACGTTGATCGAATAGCCCAGCCCCAGCATCACCCCCAGCGTGCCCAGCAGCGCCACCGGCACCACTAGCGTCGGGATCAGCGTGGCGCGCAGGTTCTGCATGAACAGGTACATCACGCAGAACACCAGCGCCACCGCCTCCAGCAGCGTCATCAGCACCTTCTTGATCGATATCTCCACGAAGGTGGAAGTCTCGTACGGAATGTCCCAGCTCACGCCCGGCGGGAAATACTGCGCCAGCTCGCGCATGGTCTCGCGGATGCGGCGGGTGGTCTCGACCGCGTTCGAGCCGGGCGCCAGCTTGATGCCCAGGCCGGTGCCCGTCATGCCGTTGACGCGCGACAGGTACATGTAGTCGGTGCCGCCCAGTTCCACCCGCGCCACGTCCTTCAGGCGCAGGGTCGCGCCGTCCGGCAGCGCCCGCAGCGGGATGTTGGCGAACTGCTCGGGCGTGTGCAGCGATTCGCCCGCCACGATGCTGGCGTTCAACGGCGCATCCTTGGGCACGGCCTGGTTGCCGAGCTCGCCGATGGTGACGCGCGCATTGTGGCTGCGCAGGGCCGAGACGATATCGCCCGGCGTCAGCGACAGGGCGGTGAGCTTGGCCGGATCCGGCCAGATGCGCATCGCCGCTTCCGCGCCGAACGACTGCACCTTGCCCACGCCCTCGACCCGCCGCAGCGCCTGCAGCACGTTGGAGGCCGCCAGTTCACCCAGTTGCATGTCATCGAGGCTGCCGTCGGACTTCAACGACACCACCAGTTGGATGTTGTCCGCCGCCTTTTCCACCCGCACGCCGTCGCGCCGCACGGATTCCGGCAGGCGCGGCTCGACCGCCTTCAGGCGGTTCTGCACTTCCACCGCCGCGATGTCGGGGTTGGTGCCCTGCTTGAAGGTCAGGTTGATGCTGGCCCAACCGGTCGAGTCGCTGCTGGACGAGGTGTACATCAGCCCCGGCGCGCCGTTCATCTCGCGTTCGATGATGGCGGTGACGGCTTCCTCGACCACCTTGGCCGAGGCGCCGGGATAGCTGGCGCCGATGTTGACGACGGGCGGAGCGATGTCCGGATACTGCGCCACCGGCAGCGCACGGATCGACAACAGGCCGATCAGCGCGATCAGCAGCGAGATCACCCACGCGAAGACGGGGCGATCGATAAAGAAACGCGCCATGGCGGTTTACCTTTTTTCGTTATTTCCCGCGGTCGCCGCGGGCGCGCTCGGCGCGGCCCGCTCGACCGGTTTGATTTTCTGGCCGGGGGCCAACTGCGCGGCGTTTTCCACCACCACGCGCTCGCCGCCTTTCAGCCCCTCTGTGACGACCCAGTTCGGGCCCAGCAGCCGGTGCGCGGCCACCGGCACGCTGCGCAGCTCGCCGTCGTCGCCGGCCACCAGCAGGTGCGCGCCATCGGCGTTGCGCAGCAGGGCGTTGCGCGGCACCAGGAAAGTGTCGCGGTTGACCGCCTGCTCCAGCCGCACCCGCACGTACATGCCCGGCAGCAGTTCGCGCCCCGGGTTGTCGAACAGCGCGCGCATGGTCACGTTGTCGGTGCCGGGATCGACCGCCAGGTCGGCGAACGACAACGTGCCGCCCTGGCCGTACTCGGAGCCGTCCGGCAGCAGCAGGCGCACCCGCATCTTGTCTGGCGCGACGCCTTGCAGGGCGCCGGCGCGGATCTGTTTCTGCAACTGCATGACTTCGGCGGCGGGCTGCGAGAAATTGACGTAGATCGGGTCGAGCTGCTGCACCACCGTCAGCGGCGTGGCCTGGCCTTCGCCCACCAGCGCGCCCTCGGTGACCAGGGCGCGGCGCGCGCGGCCATCGATCGGGGAGGTGACCCGGGCGTATTCCAGCCGCAGCCTGGCGCTTTGCAGGTTGGCCTTGGCCAGGGCCACCTCGGCGCGGGCCTGGCGCTCCTCGGCCACGCTCTCGGCGTGGTCGCGTTCGCTGATGGCGCGGTCCGACACCAGGTCGGCATAGCGGCGCAGCTTGTCGGCGGCGGCGGACAGGTTGGCCTGGGCGCGCGCCAGCGAGGCCGCCTCGGAATCGTAGGCGGCCTGCAGCGGCGCCGGATCGATCTGAAAGAGCGGCGTGCCGCGCGTCACTTCCTGGCCTTCTTCATACAGGCGGCGGGTGACGATGCCGGCCACGCGGGCGCGGACCTCGGCTTCGCGGTAGGGCTCCAACCGGCCGGGCAGCTCGCTGGCGACGGCGGTGGGCGTGGCCCTGGCCACGATGACGCCGACTTCGGCGGGGGCCTTGGCGGCTTCGGGCGTTTCCTGCTTCGAGCATGCGGAAACAAGAACCAGTACGGAGGCGAATGCGAGCGTTCTGAGGGGAACTCGGTGCGTCATTTCTAAAAATTATTGTGAGGCGCCCGTTGCGGGCGAGAGCGGGAGAATCGCGGGTTTTCCCTGTGGGGTCCGCAGTCTATCATTTAATCCGTCATGCTTGATTAATTGTTTTGTTCGAAAGTATGCTGGCGGCTGCATACTTCTTTACAGTGCGCAGACGGCGGCCCCCGCAAGGCGGGCCGCCGTTTTCATGTCCCCCCTTCAACCCTTTTTCCACAAGGAGATCCCTGTATGGCCCGCAAGACGAAAGAAGAATCCCAACGCACCCGCGACCGCATCCTGGACGCCGCCGAACACGTGTTCCTGTCCAAGGGCGTGGCCAGCACCACCATGAGCGATATCGCCGATTTCGCGGGCGTGTCCCGGGGCGCCGTCTACGGCCATTACAAGAACAAGATCGATGTCTGCATCGCCATGTGCGACCGGGCCCTGGGGGAAGCGGTGTCGCTGACCCGCGTGTCGACCGACGGCGAGGCGCTGGAAGCGCTTTACGCGTCGATGCGCCAATACGTGCAGATCTACGCCGAGGAAGGCTCGGTTCAGCGCGTGCTGGAAATCCTCTACCTGAAATGCGAGCGCAGCGACGAGAACGCGCCCCTCCTGCGCCGTCGCGACCTGTGGGAGCGCCACGCCCTGCGCACGTCCGAGAAACTGCTGCGCGCCGCCGTCAGCCGCGAAGACCTGCCGCCCGCCCTGGACGTGCGCCTGTCCAATGTCTACCTGCATTCCCTGATCGAAGGCGTGTTCGGCACTATCTGCTGGTCCGATCGCCTCAAGGGCGATATCTGGCCGCGCGTCGAGCGCATGCTCCGCGCCGCCATCGATACGCTGCGGCTGTCGCCGCAACTGCGGTTGCCGCAGGCCGCCTGATCGCAGGCCGCCTGATCCTACAATCGGGGCATGACCCTCAAGCAACTCGAAGCCTTCTATTGGGCCGCCACCTGCGCCAGTTTCGCCGTGGCGGCCGAGCGGCTGCACCTGTCGGTGTCATCGCTGTCCAAGCGCATCGTCGAGCTCGAGGACGCGCTGGGCCGGCCGTTGTTCGACCGCAGCGGCCACAAGGCGGTCCTGACCGACGCCGGCCAGCGGCTGCTGCCGCAAGCGCGCGAACTGCTGGCGGCGGCCGACGGCATCCGCGCTTCGCTGGCCGAAGCCCCGGGACTGCGCGGCCGTTGCCGTTTCGGCGTGGGCGAACTGACCGCGCTGACCTGGCTGCCGCGCCTGATCGGCGTGGTCCGCGCCGCCTATCCCGACCTGGTGCTGGAGCCCTATGTGGATATCGGCCAGGTGCTGGAGCAGCGGGTAGCCGACGGCGAACTGGATTTCGCCGTCATCGCCGGGCGTTCCTCGCGCCCCAACATCGCATCCGCGCCGATCGGGGAGGCTGCGTTCGCCTGGGCCGCGGCGCCTGCCGCGCTGGCGGGCGCGACCCGCATGTCGCCCGGCCTGCTGGCCCGGCTGCCGCTGGTGACCCTGCCGGCGGGCGCGGGCACCACCCGCATCGTGGACGATTGGCTGGCCGGACGCGACGTGGCCGGCGAGCGGCTCTGCTGCAACAACTGGGGCGCCATCGCCGGCCTGCTGATCGAGGGCACCGGGGTGGGACTGCTGCCCAGCCATTGGGCGCGGGCGTTGCAGGACGAGGGCAGCCTGCGGGTGCTCGATTGCGATCCGGCGCCAGCGGCATTGCCGTATTCCTTTCAGTATCGCCGCGACGACACCCGGCCGCTGGTGGGCAAACTGCGGGAATCCGTGCTGGCGGCGGTCGACTTCTCGGCGCCTTGCCGCCTGCCTTGAGACCGCGGGGCCGGCGGCGGCGCGCGGGCGACCTGTCCGCAAGGCGGTCGCCGCGGGCGCGTTTGGACGGCTGACTGCCCGCGCTCTATACAATCGTGGCGCGCCTGGCGCAGAATCCAAACAAGAACGTGCGCAACGGGGGGATGGGCCCGGCGATGCAGCACGGCTCGGGGTCTGTTCCCTCACCGCCGGGCGGCGCGCCGTCCGGCGCGGGGGGAAGCAGGCCGCCTGAATCGACGGAGATCATTCATGCGTAAACTCTGCCTCGCCATGGCCATGGCGGGAATGCTGGCCAGCGGGCTGGCCCAAGCCCAGTCGACCCTGCGGGTCGGCCTGCAGGACGACCCGGACGTGCTCGATCCGACCCGCGCCCGCACCTTTGTCGGCCGCATCGTGTTTGCCTCGCTGTGCGACAAGCTGGTCGACATCACGCCGGACCTGAAGTTCGTGCCGCAGTTGGCGCAGTCCTGGAGCACCAGCCCGGACAACAAGACGCTGACCTTCAAGCTGCGCACCGATGCCGTGTTCCATGACGGCACGCCGATCGACGCCGCCGCGGTCAAGGCCAACCTGGATCGCGCCCGCACGCTGCCCGACAGCAACCGCAAGAGCGAGCTGGCCACCGTGGCCAGCGTCGACGCGCCCGACGCCAGCACCGTGGTGCTGCACCTGTCCGAGCCCGACGCCTCGCTGTTGTCGCAGTTGTCCGACCGCGCCGGCATGATGATCTCGCCCGCCTCGTTCGACAAGGATCCCGGCGGCAAGCCGGTGTGCTCGGGCCCGTACCAGTTCAAGGAACGGGTGCAGAACGACCGCATCGTGCTGGAGAAATTTCCCAAGTATTGGGACGCCGCCAATTACCACTTCGACCGAGTGGTGTTCACGCCGATCCCCGACAACACCGTGCGCCTGAACAATCTGCGCGCCGGCGACCTCGACATCATCGAGCGCGTGGCGCCCAGCGACGTCAAGGCGGTCAAGGACGACGCCAATCTGCGCCTGGCCCCGGTCACCGGCCTGGGCTTCCAGTCGATCTCGGTCAACCTGGGCAACGGCGCCCGCGCCAACAACCCGCTGGCCAAGGACAAGCGGGTGCGCCAGGCGCTCGACCTGGCCATCGACCGCGACGTGCTCAACCAGGTCATCGGCGAAGGCCAGTACCAGCCGGCCTACCAGCCGTTCCCGCCGGCCAGCTTCGCCTACAACAAGTCGTTCGAGCACGCCGGCCGCGATCCCAGGAAGGCCCAGGCCCTGCTCAAGGAAGCGGGCTTCGACCGCGTCAAGTTCGAGATCACCTTCGGCAACAACACCACCATGCAGCAGGTGTTCGAGCTGGTGCAGGCCATGGGCGCCGAGGCCGGCTTCGACATTACCCTGCGTCCGGTGGAGTTTGCCTCGCTGCAATCATCGCTGGCCCGCGGTGACTTCGAAGTCGGGCAGAGCGGCTGGTCCGGCCGCGTCGATCCCAGCGGCAACATCCACCAGTACCTGAGTTGCAAGGGCAACCTGAACGACGGCAAGTTCTGCGATCCCCAGGCCGACAAGCTGCTCAACGAGGCCCGCGCCGAGCCGGACACGGCCAAGCGCCGCGCCCTGTACGACCAGGTGCTGTCGGTGATGCAGGACCAGCGTCCCATCGTCTACCTGTTCTACCTGCCGTGGACCTTCGGCACGCAGAAGAAGCTGGAAGGCTTCGTGCCGTATCCCGATGGCCTGATCCGCCTGAAGGGCGTCACCCTGGCCGGGAAGTAGCATCGAGCCAGATACGGGACCCGGTTGAGGGTCCCGTTTTTACTTGTCTCTCGCGGCCGCCGGCCTCGCGCCGTCCGCAACAGGATCGCATCATGATGTTTACGACTCGCCCGGAAATCCTCGGCACCTTTGGTGTCGTGACCTCCACCCATTGGCTGGCCAGCTCGGCCGGCATGTCGCTGCTGGAGCGCGGCGGCAACGCCTTCGACGCCTGTGTCGCCTCCGCCTTCGTGCTGCAGGTGGTCGAGCCCCACCTGGTCGGCCCGGCCGGCGAAGTGCCGGCGGTGTTCTATTCCGCCCGCACCGGCCGCCTCGAAGTGCTGTGCGGCCAGGGCACCACGCCCGCCGCCGCCACGCTCGAGCGCTACCGCGCCGAAGGCCTCGGTCTGATCCCCGGCAACGGCCTGCTGGCCACCGTGATCCCCGGCGCGTTCGACGCCTGGATGCAGTTGCTGCGCGACCACGGCACGATGCGCGTGCGCGACGTGCTGGAACCGGCCATCTACTACGCGGAGCACGGCCACGCGCTGATGCCGCGCATCTCCAACACCATCGCCGGCCTGAAGGACTTCTTCCAGGCCCACTGGCCCACCACCGCGCAGGTCTACCTGCCCGGCGGCAACGTGCCCGAGGCCCGCAAGCTGTTCCGCAACCCGGCGCTGGCCGCCACCTGGACCCGCGTGCTGCGGGAAGCGGAACAGGCCGGCGGCGACCGCGAGCGCCAGATCGAGGCCGCCCGCGACGCCTTCTACCGCGGCTTCGTGGCCGAGGCCATCGACAAGTTCGCGCGCGGCACCGAGGTCATGGACGAGAGCGGCCAGTGCCATCGGGGTGTGATCACCGCCGACGACCTGGCCGGCTGGTCCGCCAGCTACGACCAGCCCGCCACCTATGACTACCACGGCTACACCGTGGCCAAGGCAGGCGCCTGGAGCCAGGGGCCGGTGTTCCTGCAGACCCTGGCGCTGCTCAAGGAGATGGACCTGGCCGGCGTCGGCCCGACCAGCGCCGAGTTCGTGCACCGCGTCACCGAGGCCATGAAGCTGGCCTTCGCCGACCGCGAGGCCTACTACGGCGATCCCGCCTTCGTCGATGTGCCGCTGGCCCAATTGCTGTCGGACGACTACAACGACGCGCGCCGCGCGCTCATCGGCGAGCAGGCCTCGCAGGACCTGCGGCCCGGCGTGATTGCCGGCTTCGAGGCGCAGGTGGCGCGGGTGATGGACACGCTGCAGCGCCTGTCCAAGGTGTCGGCCCCCGGCAGCGCGACCAACGAACCGACGCTGGCCGACATGCGCGCCTCGGTCAAGCGCGGCGACACCACCCACGTCGACGTCATCGACCGCTGGGGCAACATGATCTCGGCCACGCCGTCGGGCGGCTGGTTCCAGTCCTCGCCGGTGATCCCGGAACTGGGTTTCGGCCTGAACACCCGCGCCCAGATGTTCTGGCTGGAAGAGGGACTGCCGGGCACGCTGGCGCCGGGCAAGCGCCCGCGCACCACGCTGACGCCGTCGCTGGCGCTGCGCGAGGGCCGGCCCTATCTGGCGTTTGGCACGCCGGGCGGCGATCAGCAGGAACAATGGCAACTGCTGTTCTTCCTGCGCCACGCGCACCACGGCCTGAACCTGCAGGAAGCCATCGACCTGCCGATGTCGCACACCATGCATTTCCCCACCTCGTTCTACCCGCGCGATCGCAAGCCGGGGCACCTGGCGGTGGAAAGCGGCTTCGGCGCCGAGACCATCGCCGCGCTGCGCGCCCGCGGGCACCACATCGAGGAAGTCCCGCAGTGGTCGGTTGGCCGCCTGACCGCCGCTTCGCGCGACGCCGACGGCCTGCTGCACGCGGCCGCCACGCCGCGCCTGATGCAGGCCTACGCGGTCGGCCGCTGAGCCGCGTGCCGGCGCGTCCGACAGGCGCGCGCCGGCACGGTTGCGGCGATTTGCCGCCATGGGCTATCTTTTGTCCATGACGCCTATCCAGCAGAGCCCGGCGAACGGGGCTCGTCCCCTCGCGGGACACGAACCTCTCTTCATCGTCCTGAACACCGGCTCCGGGCGCGGCGACGCGCAAGTGCTGCAGGACATCATCCGCCGCGTGCTCGACGAGGCCGGCCGGCGCTACCAGTTGATGCCAATCGACGATCCATCGCGCCTGGTCGACACCGCCCGCGAGGCCGTGGCCCTGGCGCGCGAGGCTGGCGGCATCGTGGTCGCGGCCGGCGGCGACGGCACGCTCAACGCCGTCGCCGGCCAGGTGCTGGGGCAGGGCGTGCCGTTCGGCATCCTGCCGCAAGGCACCTTCAATTACTTCGGCCGCCGCTACGGCATCTCGCAGGACACCGAAGCCGCGCTGCGCGGCCTGCTGGGCGGCGAGCTGCGGCCGGTGCAGGTCGGCCTGCTCAATGGCCGCCTTTTCCTGGTCAACGCCAGCCTGGGGCTCTATCCGCAACTGCTGGAAGATCGCGAGGCCTACAAGCAGCGTTTCGGCCGCAGCCGCCTGGTGGCGCTCTGGTCCGGGCTGGTGACGCTGCTGCGCGCGCCGCGCCAGCTCAGCCTGCGGCTCGAGTACGAAGGCCGGACGCGCGATCTGCGTTCGCCGACGCTGGTGGTCGGCAACAACCGCCTGCAACTGGAGCACATCGGCATAGACCCCTCCGAACTCGATCGCAACCGCCTGGTGGCCATGGCCGCCCGGCCGGTGGGCACGCTGGCGCTCTATGGCCTGCTGTTGCGCGGCCTGTTCAGCCGCTTGGGCGAGGCCGAGCATGTGGTCAGTTTCGCCTTCGACCGCCTGAGGGTCTCGATTCGCGGGCGCCGCCGCGTCAAGGTCGCCATGGACGGCGAGATATCCTGGATGGACACGCCCCTGGAATTCAAGGTGTCCGATACGCCGCTGCCGCTGGTGGTGCCGGTCGACGCCGAAGAGGAGCGCCCATGACGCGCATCCTGCAATTGTCGGACACCCACTTCGGCACCGAACGCAAGCCGGTGGTCGAGGCCGCGCTGGACCTGGCGCGCGCGCTCGCGCCGGACCTGGTGGTGATCAGCGGCGACATCACCCAGCGCGCCCGCCGCGGCCAGTTCGCCGCCGCCCGCAAGTTCATCGAGCGCCTGTCGCTGCCGGTGCTGGCGGTCCCTGGCAACCATGACATTCCGCTGTTCAATGTGTTCGCGCGCGCGCTCAACCCCTACGGCAACTACAAGCGGGCGCTCGGCGCCGTGCTCGAACCGGTCTATGAAACCGCCGGCCTGCTGGCCATCGGCGTCAACACCACGCGGCCCCGCCGCCGCAAGGATGGCGAGATCTCCGACGCGCAGATCGCGCGCGTGGCGCAGCGGCTGCGCCAGGCCCGGCCCGGCCAGTTGCGGGTGGTGGTGGCGCATCACCCGGTGCGCGCCAAGGTCGAGTCCGATCGCTTCAACCTGCTGATCGGCCGCGAGCGCGCGCTGGCGGCCTGGGCCCAGGCCGGAGTCGACCTGATCCTCGGCGGGCACATCCATCTGCCCTACGTGCTGCCCGCCAGCGCCGACCCGGGCGTCATGGCCGGCTGGGCGGTCCAGGCCGGCACCGCGTGCTCGCGCCGGGTGCGCGGCAACATCCCCAATTCGGTCAATGTGATCACGCGCGAGGGCGAGGGCGAGACCCGGGTCTGCCACGTCGAGCGCTGGGACTACGCCGCTGGCGCCCATGCCTTCGCGCCGGTCGACAAGACCCTGGTGGCGGGGTAGGGCGTGGCAACGGGAATCGGGACGGAGTGGGCGCCATGATCGACGCCGGGGCGGCATGGGTTTCGTTCCACGCGCTGTCGTTGTTTCTGCTTTTGCCTTTGGGCGCGGCGCTCGTGGCGGTGGCGCTGGCGCGCGCCTGCATGCGGGCCCGGCCCGCCACGCGCCTGGCGGCGGGCGCGGGCGCCGTGGCGTTGGCCGGCGCGCTGTTCCTGGGGCTGGCCTTCGCCGTCACGCGGCAGGGGGCGGTGGTGGAATTCGACAGCGCCCTCGCCGCAGCGCTCAGCATGTCGCTGGGCGATTCCCTGCTGTGGCTGCTGTCCTGGTTCACCACACTGGGCGACCGGAATGTGCTGACGGTATTCGCAGTCCTGATGACCCTCGCGCTGCTGGCGCGCCGCCAGTGGGAATTGGCGGCCTTCTGCGCGGCCGCCACGGGCGGCGGCGGCCTCATCAACCGCCTCCTCAAGCAGGGTTTCGAACGCGTGCGGCCCGAGCATGATCATGGTTTCGCCACCGCCTTCGGTTGGAGCTTTCCCAGTGGCCATGCCTCGGCCGCCATGGCGGTGTACGGGGCCGCCTGCTATCTGGCCTGGCGCCTGGCGCCCGCATCCTGGCGGTTGCCGGCAGCGGCCCTGGCGGCGGCGCTGGTGATGGCGATCGGCCTGAGCCGCGTGCTGCTGCAGGTGCATTTCGCCAGCGACGTGGTGGCGGGCTTCGCCGTCAGCTTCGCCTGGCTGGCGTTGTGCGTGGCCGCGGCCGAACGCCTGGGCGGCTCAGCGCGGCGCGATCAAGGCCTCCAATAGCCGCGCATCCGGCCCGCCGCCGGCCGTTGGCCGCAGCGGCGCGCAGGCGTAGCGGCCGCCGGCGGTGGCGATCGCCTGGTCCAGCCGGCGCGCCCGCTCGGGCGGCGGCGGCTCCAGGTCCACGATCAGCTTGCCGGCCACGGGCGCGGTGACCTCGCCGTCGCTGAAGCGCTCAAGGGTCCGGTCGATTTCACGTTCGCGCGGCAGGGCCAGCACGATGGTGTCGGACTCCGCCAGCGCTTCGCGCGCCGAGGTCGCCAGGGTGGCGCTGCCGCGGAAGTCCTCGCAACGGTCCGGGTCGATGTCGTAGACGGTCAGGGCGATGTCCGGCTCGGCCGCGAGCAGGCGCCGCGCCGCCTGCGTGCCGGTGCGGCCCATGCCGACGATGCTGATGCGCAGGCTCATGGCTTCGGCACCGACCAGGTGCTGACGATATGGGCCAGCGGCTCATCCGAACCCGCGGCGGTCAGGATGACCTCGCCCGCGGACAGGCGGCCCACCTTGAGCAGCCGCGCCTCGGCGTGGATTGCGCCGGCCGGGCTCTTGCGCAGGAAGTTGATGGTCAGGCTGGCCGTGACCGCGTGGACCTGGCCAGTGGCGCCGACCACCGCCGCATACATGGCCAGGTCGGCCAGCCCCATCAGCATCGGGCCGGCGACGATGCCGCCGAGCCGCTGGTGGCTGTCGCGCGCGGGCAGCACGGCCAGCGCGGTGCCGCGGCCGATGCGCTGCACTTCGATCCCCAACAGTAGCGAAAACGGATGTTGCTCGGCCAGCAGCAGCCGGAAATCGGCCAGGCTGATCAGCGGCGCGTCGGTGTCGGCGCAGGGCAGGGTCGTGGCGGTCATCGTTGTTCCAGGGCGTGGCAGTAGTGATCCAGCAGGACGTCGGCCTGCTGGCCCAGCGATTTCAGGCGGCGGGTGTGCAATAGCAGAAGCAGCCCGATCAGGTAGGTGAAGACATTCATCTGCTCGACCTGCACTGCCTCGGCCGTCCAGGACTTGGTGCGGGCCAGGGCCTGGCCAAGCACGTCGACGCACAGCCGCAGCCGGCCGTTGAGCCGTTCGTCCATGTCGCGCCCCAGCCCGCGCGGCCCCAGCCCCTGGAACAGGTACAGCCCCAGCGAGAAATCGGTGCGGCGCTCGGCGTAGTAGCCGAAGAAAGCCTGGATGGCCTGGCGCGCGGCGGACGCGGGCGCGCCGCCGGAGGTCGCGCCCAGCAGATGGGTGTGCAGGCGCTGCAGCGATTCGTCCAGCAGGGCGCCGTACAACGCCTCCTTGCCCGCGAACCAGGGGTAGATCGCGCCGGTGGTGCAGCCGGCCTCCTTGGCGATGGCGCGCAGCGTGGTCTTTTCCAGCCCGTCGCGCTCGAATACCCGCTGGGCGGCGTCCAGGATCATCTGCCGGCGCAGCGCGCTCAGGCGTTCATTGCGGTCGCTGCGAGGAGTGACGGTGGTCATGGCCAAGGAAGCGAAGGGGTGACTATGTTGCGAAATAATATCGCTGCTTTATTTAAATAACAACGTTATCCAAGCTGACGGCGCCAATGTGGGGGAGGCCGCCCGGGCAGACCGGGAAGCGGTCTTGCCGAAGAGGTTATTCGGTCTGGAAAGACATATGAAAGAAACCCGACGCGATCCCTTCATTTATTAGGGCCAGGGCTGAAAGTCGCATGGATACGTGGTCATTCGCAAAACGCAGGGTTAGCCCTATGGGGAGTTGGTCTGATGTTGCAATATCCCAACAGGGCTGTCGCAAACCTGCACTTTTCTGGTGTCGACCATAGCCAGCCCCCCCGATTTTTGATGCAATAGCGTCAACTTCCCTTCGCGGAGTTAGGGGGGCGGCAGGCTGGTTTGCTGGATTGCTGCTCTTGTCACTCAAATCAACGGAGATTTCTTAAATGAAAAAGACTCTGCTCGCTGCCGCCCTGCTCGCCGGTTTCGCCGGTGTCGCCCAGGCAGAAACGTCTGTCACCCTGTACGGCATCATCGACACGGGTATCGGCTACAACAAGATCAGCGGTGCTGGCGATGCCAAGAACGGCAGCAAGATCGGCATGATCAATGGCGTCCAGAACGGTTCGCGCTGGGGTCTGCGTGGTTCGGAAGATCTGGGTGACGGCCTGCGCGCTGTTTTCCAACTGGAATCGGGTTTCGACTCGGGTAACGGCAAGTCGGGCCAAAACGGCCGTCTGTTCGGCCGTCAAGCCACCGTCGGTCTGGCCAGCGACAGCTGGGGTCAACTGGACTTCGGTCGCCAAACCAACATCGCGTCGAAGTACTTCGGCTCGATCGATCCGTTCGGCGCCGGCTTCAACGTCGCCAACATCGGTACCGGCATGAGCGCTGCCAACACGCAACGCTACGACAACATGGTCATGTACCAAACCCCGTCGTTCAGCGGCTTCCAGTTCGGCGTTGGCTACTCGTTCAGCGCTGACGAAGGCAATGCCGACAGCTCGACCAAGGCTGACCCGGCTCGCGTTGGCTTCAAGACCGCCGACAACGTCCGTGCCATCACGACCGGCCTGCGCTACGTCAATGGTCCCCTGAACGTCGCTCTGTCGTACGACCAACTGAACGCTTCGCACAACCAAGCTCAAGGTGAAGTCGACGCGACGCCCCGTTCGTACATGATCGGCGGTTCGTATGACTTCGAAGTGGTCAAGCTGGCCCTGGCCTACGCTCGCACCACCGACGGCTGGTTCGCCACGTCCAACCCGGCCGGCGCTTCGGGCTCGATTACCGTTGACGGTACGTCGCGCAAGCTGGGCTTCGGTGCCAACCAGTTCGCTGATGGCTTCAAGGCCAACTCCTACCTGCTGGGTCTGTCGGCTCCGATCGGCGGCGCTTCGAGCCTGTTCGGTTCGTGGCAGCGCGTTGACCCGTCGAACAACAAGCTGACTGGCGACGATGCCACGATGAACGTGTTCTCGGCCGGCTACACCTACGACCTGTCCAAGCGTACCAACCTGTACGCCTACGGTTCGTACTCGAAGAACTACGCGTTCAACGACGGCGTCAAGGCGACCGCTGTTGGCGTGGGCCTGCGTCACCGCTTCTAATCGAAAGCAGGGCGCAAGTCCTGCCTAGATTCTTAGTGCATGAGCGGGCTTCGGCCCGCTCATATGAAACCACCCTTCGGGGTGGTTTTTTGTTTGCGATCAGTCTGTTTTTTTACGGTAATTCGCGACCGCTGTGCGGGCGTTTTGCCCTGCCGGCGCGCCATATCGGCGCGCGTGGCGGTAAGCTTGCGTGTCCCCCTTGAATACTGCGATTGTTCCACTGGAGAAATGCAGTCTTTCACCCGCTGTTCACGCTACAGAGTTCAGCCGGAAGTAACCGCGCGAATGCTACAATCCTAAGGTTTGCGCATTTGACGGACGCCTGAATGAACCTGCAACAGTATTTCCCCGTCCTGCTGTTTATCGTAGTGGCCACCCTTATCGGGTTCGCGCTTCTGACGGCCGGCTCCCTCCTTGGCCCGCGGCGTCCCTACGCCGAGAAGCTATCCCCCTATGAGTGCGGCTTCGAAGCGTTCGAAGACGCGCGCATGAAGTTTGACGTGCGCTACTACCTGGTGGCGATCCTGTTCATTCTTTTCGACCTGGAAATCGCGTTCCTGTTCCCGTGGGCCATCGCCCAAGGTACGGTCGGGCTCGTCGGTTTCTGGACGGTCATGGTTTTCCTCGCCGTGTTGACCGTCGGCTTCATCTACGAATGGAAAAAGGGCGCGCTGGACTGGGAATGACCCGCCGGGTTATTTCATCACCGCACGCTATCAGAGACGAATATGGCTATAGACGGCATTCTCAAGCAAGGGTTCATCACAACCAGCGCCGATAAGTTCCTTAACTGGGCGAAAACCGGCTCCATGTGGCCCATGACCTTCGGCCTGGCCTGTTGCGCGGTCGAGATGATGCACGCGGGCGCGGCCCGCTACGACCTGGACCAGTTCGGCATCATCTTCCGCCCCAGCCCGCGTCAGTCCGACCTGATGATCGTCGCCGGCACGCTGTGCAACAAGATGGCGCCGGCGCTGCGCAAGGTCTACGACCAGATGCCCGAACCGCGTTGGGTGGTGTCGATGGGCTCCTGTGCCAATGGTGGCGGTTACTACCACTACTCGTATTCCGTGGTGCGCGGCTGCGATCGCATCGTACCGGTAGACGTCTACGTGCCGGGCTGCCCGCCCACGGCCGAGGCGCTGGTCTACGGCTTGCTGCAGATGCAGAACAAGATCCGCCTGACCAACACGATTGCGCGCTGAGTTTGCGCTCCGGTCCGCGGCCGCCGCAAACGCCGCCGCAGGACCCCGCGAAACAGCGTATCGGTTCACCTAAGCGTACAAGATGATGACCAGGCTCGAAACCCTGAAAAACAATTTGCAGACCACCCTCGGCGCGGACATCGCGCTGACCGAGGCGCTGGGCGAGCTGACGCTCGAAGTGCCCGCGGAGCAGTGGTTCTCCGTCTGCAACAAGCTGCGCACCGAAGCCGGCCTGCGCTTCGAAATCTGTATCGACCTCTGTGGCGTCGATTACCTGACCTGGGGCAACGGCACGCGCCAACTGCCCGAGGAAACCAACGCCAAGGTGCACCGCGCGCGCTTCGCCGTGGTCGCGCACCTGCTGTCGGTCGAGAACAACTGGCGCCTGCGCGTGCGCACCTGGGCGCCGGACGACGAGTTCCCGATGGTCGCCTCGCTGATGGAATGCTGGCCGGCCGTGGGCTGGTTCGAGCGCGAGGCGTTCGACCTGTACGGCATCGTCTTCGAAGGCCACCCGGACCTGCGCCGCATCCTGACCGACTACGGCTTCATCGGCCACCCGTTCCGCAAGGACTTCCCGCTCTCCGGCACCGTCGAAATGCGCTACGACCCGGAACAGAAGCGCGTCATTTACCAGCCCGTCACGATCGACCCGCGCGAGATCACGCCGCGCGTGGTGCGCGAAGACACCTACGGCTTGGGACGTTGAATCATGGCAGAAATCAAGAACTACACGCTCAACTTCGGCCCGCAGCACCCGGCCGCTCACGGCGTGCTGCGCCTGGTGCTCGAGCTGGACGGCGAAGTCATCCAGCGCGCCGACCCGCACATCGGCCTGCTGCACCGCGCCACTGAAAAGCTGGCCGAGCACAAGACCTACATCCAGGCGCTGCCCTACATGGACCGCCTGGACTACGTGTCCATGATGTGCAACGAGCACGCCTACGTCATGGCCATCGAGAAGCTGCTGGGCGTCGAAGCCCCGCTGCGCGCGCAGTACATCCGCGTCATGTTCGACGAGATCACGCGCCTCCTGAACCACCTGATGTCGCTGGGCTCGCACGCGCTCGACGTGGGCGCCATGGCGGTGTTCCTGTACGCCTTCCGTGAACGCGAAGACCTGATGGACTGCTACGAAGCGGTCTCGGGCGCGCGTATGCACGCGGCCTACTATCGTCCGGGCGGCGTCTACCGCGACCTGCCGGACACCATGCCGCAGTACGGCGAGACCAGCAAATACCGTGGCGAGAAGGAAGTGCGCGTCATGAACGACGCGCGTTCGGGCTCGCTGCTGGACTTCATCGAAGACTTCACCAACCGCTTCCCCGCCTGCGTCGACGAGTACGAAACCCTGCTCACCGACAACCGCATCTGGAAGCAGCGCCTGGTCGGCATCGGCGTGGTCGATCCCGATCGCGCCAAGGCCCTGGGCTTCACCGGTCCGATGCTGCGAGGCTCGGGCGTGGCCTGGGACCTGCGCAAGATGCAGCCCTACGAAGTCTACGACCTGCTCGATTTCGACATCCCCGTCGGCGTCAACGGCGACTGCTACGACCGCTACCTGGTCCGCATCGCCGAAATGCGCGAGAGCAACCGCATCATCCGCCAGTGCGTGGAATGGCTGCGCAACAACCCGGGCCCGGTCATGATCGAGAACCACAAGATCGCCCCGCCCAAGCGCACCGCCATGAAGACCAACATGGAAGAGCTGATCCATCACTTCAAGCTCTTCACCGAAGGTTTCCACGTGCCCCCGGGCGAAGCGTTCGCCTCGGTGGAGCACCCCAAGGGCGAGTTCGGCATCTACCTGGTGTCGGACGGCGCCAACAAGCCGTACCGCCTGAAGATTCGGGCCCCCGGCTTCGCCCACCTGCAATCGCTGGACGAAATGTCGCGCGGTCACATGATCGCCGACGCCGTCACCATCATTGGTACGCAGGACATCGTTTTCGGCGAGATCGATCGCTGATCCGCCAGACAGTCACGAGCACGCCCGCATAACCCGGATTCAAACTATGCTGCTTTCCGAACAGGCCTACCAGAAAATCGACCGAGAACTCGCCAAGTTCCCGGCCGACCAGCGGCAGTCCGCCATCATGGCCTCTCTTGCCATCGCGCAGGAAGAGAAGGGCTGGTTGGCTACCGACATCATCGAAGATGTGGCCAACTACATCGGCGTTCCGCCCATCGCGGTCCAGGAAGTCGCCACCTTCTACAACATGTTCGACGTCAAGCCCGTCGGCAAGACCAAGATCGCGGTCTGCACCAACCTGCCCTGTGCCTTGCGCGACGGCGAACGCGCCGGCGACTACCTCAAGCGCAAGCTGGGCGTGGACTACCGCGAAACCACCGCTGACGGCCAGTTCACCCTGGTCGAAGGCGAGTGCATGGGCGCCTGCGGCGATTCCCCCGTGCTGATCGTGAACAACAAGCATATGTGCGTGCGCATGACCGAAGAGAAGCTGGACGCGCTGGTCGCGGCCCTCAAGGCGCAAGGAGAGTCGGCATGAACGCGCCCGACATCTACAAGCAGTTCGCGCAGGGCCTGGAGCCCAACCCGCTGAACGACCTGTCCAACTCGATGTGCCTGCATGGCCGCCACATCAAGCCGCAGATCATGGCCGACGTCGACGGCGCCAACTGGCGCCTGGCCGACTACGTCAAGCGCGGCGGCTACGAAGCCCTGCGCAAGATCCTCACCACCGGCATGAAGCCGGAAGACGTGATCGCCGAAGTCAAGGCGTCGGGCCTGCGCGGCCGCGGCGGCGCGGGCTTCCCGACCGGCCTGAAGTGGAGCTTCATGCCGCGCGCCTTCCCGGGCCAGAAGTACCTCGTCTGCAACTCGGACGAAGGCGAACCCGGCACGTTCAAGGATCGCGACATCCTGCGCTTCAATCCGCACATCGTGATCGAAGGCATGGCGATCGCCGCCTACGCGATGGGCATCAGCGTCGGCTACAACTACATCCACGGTGAAATCTTCGAAGTCTACGAGCGCTTCGAAGAGGCCCTGGAAGAGGCGCGCGCCGCCGGCTTCCTGGGCGACAAGATCCTGGGTTCGGAATTCAACTTCCAGTTGCACGCGTTCCACGGCTACGGCGCCTACATCTGTGGCGAGGAAACCGCGCTGCTGGAATCGCTGGAAGGCAAGAAGGGCCAGCCGCGCTTCAAGCCGCCGTTCCCGGCCAGCTTCGGCCTGTACGGCAAGCCCACCACCATCAACAACACCGAAACCTTCGCGGCGGTGCCCTGGATCATCCGCAACAGCGGCCAGGCCTACCTCGAAGTCGGCAAGCCCAACAACGGCGGCACCAAGCTGTTCTCGATCACCGGCGACGTCGAGCGTCCCGGCAACTACGAGATCCCGCTGGGCACCCCGTTCTCGACCCTGCTGGAACTGGCGGGCGGCATGCGCGGCGGCAAGAAGCTCAAGGCCGTGATCCCCGGCGGCTCGAGCGCCCCGGTGCTGCCGGCCGACATCATGATGGAAACCACGATGGACTACGACGCCATCGCCAAGGCGGGTTCCATGCTGGGTTCCGGCGCGGTGATCGTCATGGACGAGACGCGCTGCATGGTCAAGTCGCTGCTGCGCCTGTCGTATTTCTATTTCGAGGAAAGCTGCGGCCAGTGCACGCCGTGCCGCGAAGGCACCGGCTGGCTGTACCGCATGGTGCACCGCATCGAAAACGGCCACGGCCGTCCGGAAGATCTGGACATGCTGGACAACGTGGCGGGCAACATCATGGGCCGCACCATCTGCGCCCTGGGTGACGCCGCCGCCATGCCCGTGCGTGGCTTCCTCAAGCATTTTCGCGACGAATTCGCGCACCACATCGAGCACAAGTCGTGTGTGGTTCCGCAATATCTGTAGGTCTCAGGAACAGCAATGGTTGAACTAACCGTCGACGGCAATACGGTAGAAGTGCCCGAGGGCAGCATGGTGATGCATGCGGCCCAGAAAGTCGGGCTTTACGTGCCGCATTTCTGCTACCACAAGAAACTGTCCATCGCGGCCAACTGCCGCATGTGCCTGGTCGAAGTGGAAAAGGCGCCCAAGGCGCTGCCCGCCTGCGCCACCCCCGTGACGAACGGCATGGTCGTGCACACCTGCTCCGAGAAGGCTCGCGCCGCTCAGAAGTCGGTGATGGAATTCTTGCTCATCAATCACCCGCTCGACTGCCCGATCTGCGATCAGGGCGGCGAATGCCAGTTGCAGGACCTGGCCGTGGGCTACGGCGGCTCTTCCTCGCGTTACCAGGAAGAAAAGCGCGTGGTGTTCCACAAGGACCTGGGCCCGCTGGTTTCCGCCGAGGAAATGAGCCGCTGCATCCACTGCACCCGCTGCGTGCGCTTCGGCCAGGAAATCGCCGGCGTCATGGAACTGGGCATGCTGGGCCGTGGCGAGCACTCCGAGATCACCTCGTTCGTGGGCCGCTCGATCGAGTCCGAGCTCTCGGGCAACATGATCGACATCTGTCCGGTGGGCGCGCTGACCTCCAAGCCCTTCCGCTACAGCGCCCGCACCTGGGAACTGGCCCGTCGTCGTTCGGTCAGCCCGCACGACAGCCTGGGCGCCAACCTGGTGGTCCAGGTCAAGGGCGACCGCGTGATGCGTGTGGTGCCGTTCGAAGACGAAGCCATCAACGAATGCTGGATCAGCGACCGCGACCGCTTCTCGTACGAAGGCCTGAACAGCGAAGACCGCCTGTCCGCCCCGATGATCAAGGGCGCCGACGGCAAGTGGCAGGAAGCCTCCTGGGCCGACGCCCTGGCCGCCGTGGCCCAAGGCCTGTCGCGCGTGCGTGACAGCTTCGGCGCCGGCCAGATCGGCGCCCTGGCGTCCGAATACGCCACCACCGAGGAATACGCGCTGCTGGGCCGCCTGGTCCGCGCGCTGGGTTCCGAGAACATCGATTTCCGCCTGCGCCAGACCGACCCGGCCTTCGACGCCGCGCTGACCGGCGCGCCGTGGCTGGGCATGCCGATCGCCGAACTCGACAACCTGGACCGCGTCCTGGTGGTCGGCTCGTTCCTGCGCAAGGACCACCCGCTGATGGCCCAGCGCCTGCGCCAGGCCGCCAAGCGCGGCACGCAGATCCTGATGGTCGACAGCGCCGCCGACGATCCCCTGATGCCGGTCGCCGGCCGCCTCACCGTGGCCCCGTCCGAGCTGCCGCGCGCCCTGGCCGAAGTGGCCGTGGCCCTGGCGCAAGCCAAGCAAGCCGCGGTGCCGGCCGAGTTCGCCTCGGTCACCCCGGGCGAGAACGCCAAGATCATCGCCGCCAGCCTGGCGTCGGGCGCCAACACCGCCGTGCTGATGGGCAACCTGGCCGTGGCCAGCGCCCAGGCCTCGACCCTGGCCGCCAACGGCCGCGCCGTGGCCGACCTGGCCGGCGGCAAGTTCGGTTTCCTGACCTCCGGCGGCAACACCGTCGGCGGTTACCTGGCCGGCGCCATCCCGGGCAAGGGCGGCAAGAACGCCGCCGCCATGCTGGCCGAGCCGCTCAAGGCCTACGTGGTGCTGCACGCCGAGCCGCTGCTGGATGCCGATAACGGCCAGCAAGCGATTGCCGCGCTGCGCGGCGCGCAATTCGCCGTGGCCCTGACGCCTTACCGTTCGGCCGCGGCCGAATGGGCCGACGTCATGCTGCCGGTGGCGCCGTTCACCGAAACCTCGGGCACGTTCGTCAACGCCCAGGGCCTGGCCCAGAGCTTCAAGGGCACGGTCGCGCCGTTCGGCCAGACCCGTCCGGCCTGGAAGGTCCTGCGCGTGCTGGGCAACGTCCTGCACCTGGCCGGCTTCGATGACGAAACCTCCGAGTCCGTGCGCGATGCCGCGCTGGCCGGCGGCGTCGAAGGCCGCCTGTCCAACGACATCAAGGCCCCGCTGGGCCTGGGCCAGCCCCTGACCGGGCTGGAGCGCGTCGCCGACGTGCCGATCTACCGTACCGACGCCATGGTGCGCCGCTCGGAGCCGCTGCAGGCCGCGCCGGCCTCGAAGCTGCCCGCCGCGCGCATGAACGGCAACACGCTGACCAGCCTCGGCCTGACCGCCGGCGTCAAGGTGCGCGTGACGGGCGGGCAGGGCGCTGTCGAGCTCGAAACCGTGCAGGACGACGCCGTGGCCGATCGCGCCGTGCGCATCGCCGCAGCCTTTGAAAATACCGCAGCCCTGGGTGGCGCATTTGGTCAACTCAGCGTGGAGCGTGCCTGATGGAATGGCTCAATGTTCTTGAAAGCCACGGAACGGCATTGCTCGGTCCGACGGTCTGGATGGTTCTCTGGACGATCATCAAGATCGTGGTCATCGCCGTGCCCATCATCCTGTGCGTCGCCTACCTGACGTACTGGGAGCGCAAGATGATCGGCGCCATGCACGTGCGCATGGGCCCGAACCGCGTCGGTTTCAAGGGGCTGCTGCAGCCGTTCGCCGACGTGTTCAAGCTGCTGACCAAGGAAGTCGTGGTCCCCAGCCAGGCCAACAAGGTGCTGTTCGTCGTGGCCCCCGTGGTCACGCTGATGCCGGCCCTGGCCGCCTGGGCGGTGGTGCCGTTCGGCCCCGACGTGGTCCTGGCCAACGTCAACGCCGGCCTGCTGTACATCATGGCCATCACCTCGATCGGCGTGTACGGCGTGATCGTCGCCGGCTGGGCCTCGAACTCCAAGTACGCGTTCCTGGGCGCGCTGCGCGCCTCGGCCCAGATGCTCTCGTACGAACTGGCCATCGGCTTCGTGCTGGTGACGGTGCTGCTGGTGTCCGGCAGCCTGAACATGTCCGAGATCGTGCATGTGCAGAACCGCGGCTGGTTCGCCGACAAGGGCCTGACGTTCCTGTCCTGGAACTGGCTGCCGCTCTTGCCGCTGTTCGTGATCTACGTGATCTCGGCCGTTGCCGAAACCAACCGTCACCCGTTCGACGTGGTGGAAGGCGAATCGGAAATCGTGGCCGGCCACATGGTCGAATACTCGGGCATGGCCTTCGCGCTGTTCTTCCTGGGCGAATACGCCAACATGATCCTGCTGTCGTGCATGGCGTCGATCATGTTCCTGGGCGGCTGGGCTTCGCCGATCGACATCGCGCCGCTGACCTGGATCCCGGGTTGGATCTGGCTCGGTCTCAAGACGTTCGTCGTGGTTTCGTTGTTCGTGTGGTTCCGCGCGTCGTTCCCGCGTTACCGCTACGACCAGATCATGCGTTTGGGTTGGAAGATCTTCATCCCGCTGACCGGTGTTTGGCTGGTCATTGTGGCGATCTGGATGCAGACGCCCTGGAACATTTGGCGCTAAGCCGCCAGGCAGAGGCAGGATATGGAAGCGATCAAAGATTTCTTCGGCAGCTTGATGCTGGCCGAACTGCTCAAGGGCATGCGCCTGACGGGCAAGTATTTCTTCAAGCGCAAGGTGACCTTGCGCTACCCGCAGGAAAAGACGCCGACCTCGGCGCGTTTCCGCGGCCTGCACGCGCTGCGCCGCTACCCCAATGGGGAAGAGCGCTGCATCGCGTGCAAACTGTGTGAAGCCGTGTGCCCCGCGCTGGCCATCACCATCGAGTCGGACCAGCGTGACGACGGCACCCGCCGCACCACGCGCTACGACATCGACCTGACCAAGTGCATTTTCTGCGGCTTCTGTGAGGAAAGCTGCCCCGTGGACTCGATCGTGGAAACGCACATCCACGAATACCACGGCGAAAAGCGCGGCGACCTGTATTTCACCAAAGACATGCTGCTCGCCGTGGGCGACCGCTACGAAGCCGAAATCGCCCGCCGCCGGGCCGAAGACGCTCCCTACCGTTGAGCCCAGGGTCCTGATCCATGACTTTTACCACTGTCCTGTTTTACATACTGGCCGCCGTGCTGGTGATCGCGGCGTTCCGCGTGATCACCGCGCGCAGCCCGGTCACCGCCGTCCTGCACCTGATCCTGGCGTTCGCCAACGCGGCCATGCTGTGGATGCTGCTGGGCGCCGAGTTCCTCGCGCTGCTGCTGGTGCTGGTGTACGTGGGCGCCGTGATGGTGCTGTTCCTGTTCGTCGTCATGATGCTGGACATCCGCATGGATGCCCTGCGCCAGGGCATGAAGACCTACCTGCCGCTGGGCCTGGTGATCGGCCTGGTGATGGTGCTGGAAATGGCCTTCGTGCTGGGGTCGACCTGGTACGGCTCGGGCCCGCAAGCCCCGGTCGCCGGCGACTACAACAATGCTCGCGCGCTCGGTGAAGCGATGTACACGCACTACATCTACGCCATCGAAGTCGGCGCCGCGCTGCTGCTGGTCGGCATGGTCGCCGCCATCGCGCTGACCCTGCGCCGCCGCCGCGACGTGAAGTACAACGACCCGGTCGCCGCGGTTCGCGTGCGCGCCAAGGACCGCTTCCGCATGGTGAGCATGCCCGCCCAGAGCGAGCGCGCCCAGGCCCAGAACGGCACCGCCGCGCCCCAAGGAGAAAAACAATGACGCTGACGCTGGCCCATTACCTGATCCTGGGGGCGATCCTGTTCGCCATCGGGATCTTCGGCATCTTCCTGAACCGCCGCAACCTGATCATCCTGCTGATGTCCATCGAGCTGGTGCTCCTGGCCGTCAACATGAACTTCGTGGCGTTCTCCAGCTGGTTCGGCGACACCGCCGGCCAGGTGTTCGTGTTCTTCATCCTGACCGTGGCCGCCGCAGAAGCGGCGATCGGCCTGGCCATCCTGGTGCTGCTGTTCCGCAACCTGAACACGATCAACGTTGACGAACTCGATCGCCTGAAGGGCTGACGGGGTATTGGAAGAAAATGTCTAGCTCACCCAATCTCTACCTGCTCATCGCGCTGGCGCCGCTGGCCGGAGCAATCCTCGCGGGCCTTTTCGGCACCGGGTTCCTGGGCCGTCCGATCGGCCGCCGCGCCTCGCACGTCATCACCATCCTGGGCGTGCTCATCTCCGCCATCGGTTCGGTGGTGGTGCTGGGCGACGTGCTCAACGGCCTGCGCTTTGATGGCGCGGTCTACACCTGGAGCCTGATCGGCCAGACCAAGCTGGAAATCGGCTTCCTGATCGACCCGCTGTCGGCCATGATGATGGTCGTGGTGACCTCGGTGTCGCTGATGGTGCACATCTACACCATCGGCTACATGGCCGACGATCCCGGCTACCAGCGCTTCTTCTCGTACATCTCGCTGTTCACGTTCTCCATGCTGATGCTGGTGATGTCGAACAACATGGTGCAGCTGTTCTTCGGCTGGGAAGCGGTGGGCCTGGTCTCGTACCTGCTGATCGGTTTCTGGTACACCCGCCCGACCGCGATCTTCGCCAACATGAAGGCGTTCCTGATCAACCGCGTCGGCGACTTCGGCTTCGTCCTCGGCATCGGCCTGCTGTTCGCCTATGCCGGCACCATGCACTACGGTGAAGTGTTCGCCCAGGCCGACAAGCTGTCCAAGCTGACGCTGCCCGGTTCGGACTGGATGCTGCTGACCGTGGCCTGCATCTGCCTGTTCATCGGCGCCATGGGCAAGTCGGCGCAGGTTCCCCTGCACGCCTGGCTGCCCGACTCGATGGAAGGCCCGACCCCGATCTCCGCGCTGATCCACGCCGCCACCATGGTGACGGCCGGCATCTTCATGGTCGCGCGCTTCTCGCCGCTGTTCGAGCTGTCGGACACCGCACTGTCGTTCATCATCGTGATCGGCGCCATCGGCGCGCTGTTCCTGGGCATCCTGGGCATCATCCAGAACGACATCAAGCGCGTGGTGGCGTATTCGACGCTGTCGCAGCTGGGCTACATGACCGTCGCGCTGGGCGCCTCGGCCTACTCGGTGGCAATCTTCCACCTGATGACGCACGCGTTCTTCAAGGCGCTGCTGTTCCTGGGCGCGGGCTCGGTCATCATCGGCATGCACCACGACCAGGACATCCGCAACATGGGCGGCCTGCGCAAGTACATGCCCATCACCTGGATCACCTTCCTCTTGGGCACGCTGGCCCTGGTCGGCACGCCGTTCTTCTCGGGTTTCTACTCGAAGGAACACATCATCGAAGCGGCCGGCGCCGCCCACGTCTGGGGCGCCAGCTTCGCCTACTACGCCACGCTGATCGGCGTGTTCGTGACCTCGCTGTACTCGTTCCGCGTGTACTTCCTGGTCTTCCACGGCAAGGAACGCTTCGACACCAGCGAACACGGTCATGGCCACGGCCACGACGCGCACGGCCATGACGACCACGGTCACGACGACCATGGCCACGGCCACCACGGCGGCAAGCCGCACGAGTCGCCCTGGGTCGTGACCCTGCCGCTGATCCTGCTGGCGATCCCGTCGGTGCTGATCGGCGCCTGGGCGGTGGATCCGATGCTGTTCGGCAAGTTCTTCAACGGCGTGATCACGGTGCTGCCGCAGCATCCGGCCATGCACGAGCTGCACGAAGAATGGCACGGCTGGGTCGCCTTCGGCCTGCACGCCTTCCAGACCCTGCCGTTCTGGCTGGTCGTGGCCGGCGCGGTCATCGCCTGGTACTGCTACCTGATCAACCCGAAGGTCCCGGCCGCGATCAAGTCGAGCCTGTCGGGCGTGAACAAGGTGCTTGAGAACAAGTACTACGTCGACTGGGTCAACGAGCAGATCATCGCCCGCGGCCTGCGCTGCCTGGGCCGTGGCCTGTGGCAGACCGGCGACCGCGGCATCATCGACGGCCTGCTGATCAACGGCAGCGCCCGCGTGGTGGGCTGGGTGTCGGCGATCAGCCGCCACCTGCAGTCCGGCTTCATCTATCACTACGCGTTCGCGATGATCATCGGCATCATGGCGCTGGTGACTTTCTTTGTGCTGATTCCCCAATGATGGCAAGCGAGATGGCATCCAACACTTTCCCCTGGCTTACGCTTGCGATCTTTGTCCCGATCGTATTCGGCCTGCTGGTGCTGGCGGTGGGCCGTGACGACCGTCCCGGCCTGACGCGCGGCCTGTCGCTGATCGGCTCGATCGCCGGCTTCCTCGTCACGATCCCGCTGTACACCGGGTTCGACTCCAAGACGGCTGCCATGCAGTTCGTCGAGAAGACCTCCTGGATCGAAGCCTTCAACGTCAACTACCACCTGGGCGTTGACGGCATTTCGCTGTGGTTCGTGCTCCTGACCGCGTTCATCACCATCATCGTGGTGCTGGCCGGCTGGGAAGTCATCACCAGCCGCGTGTCGCAGTACATGGCCGCCTTCCTGATCCTGTCGGGTCTGATGGTGGGCGTGTTCTGCGCGCTGGACGGCATGCTGTTCTACGTGTTCTTCGAAGCCACGCTGATCCCGATGTACATCATCATCGGCGTCTGGGGCGGACCGAACCGGGTGTACGCGGCCTTCAAGTTCTTCCTCTACACCCTGATGGGCTCGCTGCTGACGCTGGTGGCCTTCGTCTACCTGTGGAACGCCTCGGGCGGTTCGTTCGACATCCTGACCTGGCAGCAGACCAAGCTGGGCTACACCCCGCAGATCCTGATCTTCGTGGCGCTGCTGGCGGCCTTCGCCGTCAAGGTGCCGATGTGGCCGGTGCACACCTGGCTGCCGGACGCCCACGTCGAGGCGCCCACGGGCGGCTCCATCGTGCTGGCCGCGATCATGCTGAAGCTGGGCGCCTACGGTTTCCTGCGCTTCTCGCTGCCGATCGCGCCCGACGCCTCGCACAGCCTGGCCGGCCTGATGATCACGCTGTCGCTGATCGCCGTGATCTACATCGGCCTGGTGGCGATCGTGCAGGACGACATGAAGAAGCTGGTGGCCTATTCGTCGGTCGCCCACATGGGCTTCGTCACCCTGGGTTTCTTCATCTTCAACACGGCCGGCGTCGAAGGCGCCATCGTGCAGATGATCTCCCACGGCTTCGTCTCGGGCGCCATGTTCATGTGTATCGGCGTGCTCTATGACCGCATGCACTCGCGCCGCATCGCCGACTACGGCGGCGTGGTCAACGTGATGCCGCGCTTCGCCACGTTCTTCATCCTGTTCTCGATGGCCAACAGCGGCCTGCCGGCCACCAGCGGTTTCGTCGGCGAGTTCATGGTGATCATGGGCGCGGTCGAGCACAACTTCTGGATCGGCCTGCTGGCGGCCACCGCGCTGATCCTGGGCGCTTCGTATTCGCTGTGGATGGTCAAGCGCGTGGTCCTGGGCGATGTCGCCAACGACCATGTGCGCGAGCTGACCGATATCAACCGCCGCGAATTCGTGATTCTTGGCGTGATGGCGATCGCCGTGCTGTACATGGGGATCTATCCCAAGCCCTTCACCGACGTGATGCACGTGTCGGTCGAGGCCCTGCTGCAACACGTTGCCGTCTCGAAACTGTAAGACAAGACAATGATGCAATCCCAAATCGATTTCGCCCTGGCGACACCGGAAATCCTCCTGCTGGTTTTCGGCCTGGCTATCCTGCTCGTCGACGCGGTCAGCAATCACCCCGAGCGCAAGCCGACGTTCCTGCTGACCATGCTGGCGCTGGGCGTGCTGACCGTGGTGTCGGCGCTGCAGTGGAAGAACGGCGTCACGGGTTCGACCTTCAACGGCCTGTACGTCACCGACGAGCTGTCGCACCTGCTCAAGATTGCCTCTTACATCGCGGTGGCGGTCACGCTGGTCTACGGCCGCGTCTACGCCCAGTTGCGCGACATGATGCGCGGCGGCGAACTGTACGTGCTGACGCTGTTCGCCCTGCTGGGCCAGATGGTGATGATCTCGTCGGGCAACCTGATCTCGATCTACCTGGGCCTGGAGCTGATGTCGCTGGCGCTGTACGCGCTGATCGCGCTGCGTCGCGACAACGTCGTCGCCACCGAAGCCGCCATGAAGTACTTCGTGCTGGGCGCGCTGGCCTCGGGCTTCCTGCTGTACGGCATGTCGATGGTCTACGGCGCCACCGGCCACCTCGACCTGGCCGAAGTCTCCAAGGTCATCGCCGCCGGCAAGGCCGAGAAGCTGGCCCTGGTGTTCGGCATCGTGTTCCTGGTTTCGGGCCTGGCGTTCAAGCTCGGCGCCGTGCCGTTCCACATGTGGGTGCCGGACGTCTACCAGGGTTCGCCGACCGCGGTCACGCTGATCCTGGGCGGCGCGCCCAAACTGGCGGCCTTCGCCATCACGCTGCGCCTGCTGGTCGACGGCCTGCACGGCCTGGCGGCCGACTGGCAGCCGATGCTGATGATCCTGGCGGTGCTGTCGCTGGCCATCGGCAACCTGACCGCCATCGCGCAGACCAACTTCAAGCGCATGCTCGCCTACTCGACCATCTCGCACATGGGCTTCGTGCTGCTGGGCCTGATGTCGGGCTCGGTGGTCGGCAAGCCGGAACTGGCCTCGTCCGCCTACGGCGCGTCGCTGTTCTACATGCTGACCTACGTGCTGACCACGCTGGCCAGCTTCGGCATCGTGCTGCTGCTGTCGCGCCAGGGTTTCGAGTGCGAGCACATCGACGACCTGAAGGGCCTGAACCGCCGCAGCCCGTGGCATGCCGCCATCGTGCTGCTGCTGATGTTCTCGCTGGCCGGCATCCCGCCGCTGGTGGGCTTCTACGCCAAGCTGGCGGTGCTGCAGGCGCTGGTCAGCGCCGGCCACGTCACGCTGGCGGTGGTCGCGGTGGTGTTCTCGCTGATCGGCGCGTTCTACTACCTGCGCGTGGTCAAGGTCGTGTACTTCGACGAGCCGGCGGCCGATGCCGCCCCGATGGCGGCCACCTGCGGCCAGCGCGGCGTGCTGTCGGTCAATGGCCTGCTGATCCTGGTGCTGGGTCTGTTGCCGGGCGGCCTGATGGCCCTGTGCGTGCAGGCCATCCGCAGCTCGCTCAGCCTGTAAGCGAAGCGGGCCATGAACCAGACCCTGGCGGTATGGCTCCTGATCGCGCTGGCCCTGGTCAGCGCGAACCTGCCCTTCCTGACGGAGCGCGTGTTTGCCGTGCTGCCGTGGAAGCAGGGCGGGGCCGAAGCCGGCAAGCCGTTCTGGATGCGCCTGGTCGAAGTGCTGGTGTTCTACCTGATCGTGGGCGCCCTGGGCTTCACGTTCGAGTCCGCGCTGGGCAATCGCTTCGCGCAGACCTGGGAGTTCTACGCCATCACCTTGAGCCTGTACCTGGTGCTGGCCTATCCCGGGTTCGTGTACCGCTATCTGTTCAAGCGGCATCCGCGCCTGCGGACCTGACCGGCCGCGCCACGCAATATCCGAAAACGCCCCGCAATGAACTGACCCCCGAAAGTTGGATATTGATCCGACCTTCGGGGGTTTTTACATGGCGAAGTATGAAGAGCAATTCAAGATCAAAGTGGTGCAGGCGTACCTGCAAGGCACGGACGGCTTCAAATCGGTGGCGCGCCGATACGAAGTGCCGCACTCAATGGTGCGGCGCTGGGTCGGGAGTTTTCGAGCGCATGGCGTTAACGGGTTGCGCAGGCAATCTGGCTCGTACAGCGCGGCCTTCAAACAATCGGTGCTGATCAAGATCCGGCGCGAAGGTCTGTCGGACACGCAGGCAGCGGTGTTGCTGGGGATTCGTCATACAGGGCACATTACGAAATGGCGCGCCCAGTATGATGCTGGGGGTATAGAGGCGCTGGCGCGCAAGCGCCGAGGAGCAAGCATGCCGCATAAGTACCCCCCAGAGCCGGTGTCCAAGGACATGACCAAGGAAGAACTCGAGCAAGAGCTGGCCTATCTGCGCGCGGAGAACGATTACCTAAAAAAAATGAAGGCCTTGATCGAAGCGGAGAAGACCCGGGCGCTGGTTGGAAAGCGCAAGTGGTCCAAGGATTAAGGCCCAAGCATCCGCTGGCACTACTGCTACGCGTCGCCAAGCTGTCGCGCAGCACGTTTTATTACCACCTGAAGTCGTTCGGAGCCGTGGACCCGTACGCCGAGCTCAAGCAGCGCATCAGCGCGGTCTACGCCCGTCACAAGGGCCGCTACGGCTACCGCCGGATTACGGCGGTCTTGCGCCAGGCCGGTGAGCTAGTGAACCACAAGACCGTGCAGAAGCTGATGCAGGCGCTAGGCTTGAAGTCGCTGGTGCGCGCCAAGAAGTACCGGTCCTACCGAGGCCAATCGCACCACGTGGCGGCCAACGTGTTGGCGCGCGACTTCGAGGCGGCGCGTCCGAACCAAAAGTGGGTCACCGATGTGACCGAGTTCAACGTACGAGGCGAGAAGCTGTACCTGTCGCCGGTGATGGACCTATACAACGGCGAGATCGTGGCCTACGAGACCAGCCGCCGGCCGGTGTTCAAGCTCGTGGGCAGCATGCTGAAGAAGGCGCTGGCGCGGCTGCTGCCGACGGAGCGTCCAGTGCTGCACTCCGATCAGGGTTGGCAGTACCAGCAGCAGAACTACAGGCGGATGCTGGCAGATAGATCGGTGACGCAAAGCATGTCACGCAAGGGAAACTGCCTGGACAATGCCGCTATGGAAAGCTTCTTCGGCACGCTCAAGGCTGAGTTCTTCCACTTGAATCGCTTCGAAAGCATCGAGCAGTTGCAAGCCGGCATTCGACAGTACATCCGTTACTACAATCACGATCGCATCAAGCTCAAGCTAAAAGGCCTGAGCCCGGTGCAATACCGAGCTCAGGCCTTCGGGCTTTAGCTGACTGTCCAACTTCTGGGGGTCAGTTCACAAGGGGCGTTTTGCTTGGATGCGGTGTTGCCGCTGATTGCCGATTCTGTGGCGAATTGCCATCAAGTCGCGGCATCCCCGCGTTAGCGCGTCCGATTTCCCCTGCAGGATCGAACTCAATCAACTTTCCCATCCAGAATCGCAACCTGTCTTAAACAGAAATGGTTGTCATTCACCTCCGGGAGAGCTTGATCTTGAAACTCGAAGACTCATACGCGCTGAATTCACTGGCCGGGTCGCTGGCCGCCGCGATCGCGGTGCCCGCGCTGTTCGTCAGTCCCCATGCGATGGCGCAATCGAGCGCTCCCTTGCTGGCCCCGGTGCAGGTGGAGGGAGAGGACGCCTCGCCTTATCAACCGAACAGTGTCCAGTCGCCCAAGATGACCGCGCCGCTGCTGGATACGCCGCGCTCGGTGCAGGTGGTGCCCAAGCAGGTGATCTCCGACCAGTCCGCGACCTCGCTGCAGGATGTGCTGCAAAACTCGCCAGGCATCACCTTCGCCGCGGGTGAGGGCGGGCGCGCGGGCGGCGACCTGCCCGTCATCCGTGGCCAGAATGCCGCCAGCAGCCTGTTCCTGGACGGCGTGCGCGACGTCAGCATGCAGGCGCGCGACACCTTCAACCTGGAACAGGTCGAGATCATCAAGGGACCGGATTCGGTCTACGCCGGCCGTGGCGGCGCCGGTGGCAGCATCAATCTGGTCAGCAAGGCGCCCAAGGCCAAGGATGCTATCGAGGTCACCGGGCAGATCGGCACCGACAGCAACTACCGCGGCACCCTGGACAGCAACTGGCGGCTGGGCGAAAAGTCGGCCTTCCGCCTGAACCTGATGGGCACCAAGGGCGACGTGCCGGGTCGCGACAAGGCGGTGAATTTCGCGCGCTGGGGGGTGGCGCCGGCGCTGACGCTGGGGATGGGCACGCCGACCCGCATCACGCTGAGCTACTACCATTACCAGAACGACAGCATGCCGGACTACTCCATCCCCTACGATCCGCGGACGGGCCAGCCGGTGACGGAAACCATGGGGATCAAACGCAAGAACTTCTACGGCCTGGCCAAGCGCGATTTCATGAAGACGCGCGATGGCATGGCCACGGTCGATTTCCAGCATGATTTTTCCGACAAGCTCAAGCTGCGCAACGTGGTGCGCTATGGCCGCGAAACCGCCGACTATCTCGCCACCCAGCCCGACCTCACGCTCGCCAACCTGCCGGCAGGTATCGTCAACCGGCCTGCCTATGGCAGGTACTACACCACCAAGGCATTCGCGAACCAGACAGACCTGAGCGGCGAGTTCCTGACAGGCGCGATCAAGCATGGCTTCGACCTGGGGTTCGAATACACCAGCGTCAGACAGACCATGGCCTACAACAACGATCAGGTTCTGAAGTCGGACGGGATCACCAAGTGCCCGGCCGACCTGACGCAGACCTCTCTGCGCGACCCCGACCCGAACGTGGCCTATCCCTGCCGCACGGTTCGCAGTTGGCCGGCGCCCTACGCCACCGACACGCTGGCGCTTTACGGTTTCGATACCCTCGAGCTCGACGAACACTGGCAGGCCAGCATCGGGCTGCGCTGGGACAACTACCGTACCCACGGCCATGACAGGAAAGAGCAGAGCTATCGCCGCGCCGACAACCTGTTCAACTATCAATTCGGCCTGGCGTACAAGCCGGTGCCCGCGGGCACGATCTATGCCTCGTACGGCACGTCTTCGACGCCGTCCTCGTTGGCGGGAGCCACCGCGTCGGACATCCTGAGGAAAAGCTCGGACGAGGCGGCGGCGCCCGAAAAAAGCCGCACGGTCGAGGCGGGCGTCAAATGGCAGGTGCTGGACGAGCGCCTGACGCTGTCGGGCGCGGTGTTCCAGGACACGCGCACGAACACCAATATCGAGGTGATGCCGAACGAATACGAGCAGGCGGGCCGGACCCGCGTGCGTGGATTCGAGCTGGGCTTCTCGGGCGCCATCACGCCGGCGTGGAACGTCTATGGCGGCTATACCTTCCTGGACAGCAAGCTGATCCGCGGCGGACGCAAGGACGTCGGCGCGGAAGGCCGCGACCTGCCGAACACGCCGCGCAACGCATTCAGCCTTTGGACCTCCTACAAGGTGCTGCCCGAATTGACGCTGGGCGGTGGCGCCTACTATGTCGACAAGGTCTACGGCAAGGCGGATGCGAGCGTCGACGCGACGGGGGCGCCCAAGGCGCGCTGGGTGCCGTCGTACTGGCGTTTCGATGCGATGGCCAAGTACAAATTCAGTCCCAATGTATCGGCGCAACTCAATGTGTTGAACGTGTTTGACCGGACGTTCTACACACGCGCCCGCCCAAGCAACCATGCTGCGCTCGGCACGGGGCGGGCGGCGCTGCTGTCGGTAAGTTTGCGTTATTGACCGCTGCCGCCAGTCAGGAAAGCCATCCTTCGGTGGCTTTCCGCTGGGCGCGCCGCGATCAGCTTTCGAACCAGTTCAGCACGCCGTCCAGGCCCGAGACGTTCAGCGCGTAGCGCGTCTGCTGCCGCACCAGCGGCTTGGCGTGGTACGCCACCGGAAAGCCCGCGGCGCCCAGCATCTTCAGGTCGTTGGCGCCGTCGCCCATGGCGATGATCTGCTCCTTGGTGGCGCCGTGGGTGCGGGCGAACTCGCGCAGGTAGACGGCCTTGGCGTCGGCGTCCAGGATGTCGCCCAGCACGCGGCCGGTCAGCACGCCGTTGTCGATCTCGAGCGTGTTGGCGTGCGCACTGTCCAGCCGCAGGCGCTCGCGCAGGCGGTCGGTGAAGAAGGTGAAGCCGCCCGACACCAGCAGCACCTTGATGCCCGCCGCCTGGGCGGTGGTGATCAGCCGCTCGGCGCCCGGGTTCAGGCGCAGTTTCTCGGTGTAGACCTGTTCCAGGGCCTCGGCCGGCACATCCTTGAGCAGCGCCACGCGGCGCCGCAGGCTCTCGGAGAAGTCCTTGATCTCGCCGCGCATCGCGGCTTCGGTGATCTCCGAAACCTTGTCCTTGACGCCGGCCACGCCGGCGATCTCGTCGATGCACTCGATGTTGATGAGCGTCGAGTCCATGTCCATCGCCAGCACCTTGCAGTGCGACAGCTTCAGGCCGGCCGGCACGAAGGCGGTGTCGATGCCATGGCGCTCGGCCCACGCCACCACGTCGGCGCGGGTGGCGTCGTCGTGCTGCACGTCGAGCAGGCGAGCGGCCGTGGCGCTGATGCGGGCCACGCCTTGCGCCTGCGCCAGCGCGGCGAGCTGTTCGGCGTGTTCGACCGTCAGGCCGGGGGATTGGACGACGAGGTGATGGATAGTCATAAAAATGCGAAGGTCGGGGCGGGTTACTTCAAGGCGCGCAGCACGGCGCGCACGGCGTCGGCGCGGGCCGGGATCTGCGCGGCCTTGATCTCAACCCGCAATTTATCCTGTCCGGCGAGTTTGATGTGGCGTTGCCGCTGCACCAGCTCGATGATTTTCGCCGGATCGACGCTGGTCTTGGGGCCGAACTGCAGCAGCGCCTGGGTTTCGCTGGCGTCGATCTTGACGATGCCCAGCGGTTGCGCGGCCAGGCGCAGGCGGTGCGTGGTCAGCAGCGTCTGCGCCGCCTCGGGCAGCTTGCCGAAGCGGTCGATCAGTTCTTCCTGGATCTGGATCAGGTCGTCCTCGTCGGCGGCGTGGGCCAGGCGCTTGTAGACGCTCAGGCGCGCGTGCACGTCGGCGCAGTAGTCGGACGGCAGCAGCGCCGGCGCGTGCAGGTTGACCTCGCAGGCCAGGTTGAAGGGCGCGTCCAGGTCCGGCTCTTCGCCGGCGCGCAGGGCGCGCACCGCTTCGTTGAGCATTTCGTTGTACATCGAGAAGCCCACTTCCTGGATGTTGCCCGACTGCGAATCGCCCAGCACCTCGCCGGTGCCGCGGATCTCCAGGTCGTGCATGGCCAGGTAGAAGCCCGAGCCCAATTCCTCCATGGCCTGGATCGCCTCCAGCCGCTTCTTGGCGTTGCTGGTGATGGCGTCCTCGCCCGGTGTCAGCAGGTAGGCGTAGGCCTGGTGGTGCGAGCGGCCGACGCGGCCGCGCAACTGATGCAACTGCGCCAGGCCGAAGCGGTCGGCGCGGTGGATCACGATGGTGTTGGCGCTGGGCACGTCGATGCCGGTCTCGATGATGGTGGTGCACAGCAGCACGTTGTAGCGCTGCTGGTAGAAGCCCTTCATCACCTGTTCCAGGTCGCGTTCGGGCATCTGGCCATGGGCCACCGCGATGCGGGCCTCGGGCACCAGCTCTTCGAGGCGCGCGCGGCGGTTGTGGATGGTCTCGACCTCGTTGTGCAGGAAGTAGCACTGGCCGCCGCGCTTGAGCTCGCGCAGCAGCGCCTCGCGCAGCGTGCTGCCGTCCTCGCGCCGCACGAAGGTCTTGATCGCCAGCCGCTTTTGCGGCGCGGTGGCGATGACCGAGAAGTCGCGGATGCCTTCGAGCGACATGCCGAGCGTGCGCGGAATGGGCGTGGCGGTCAGGGTGAGCACGTCGACCTCGGCGCGCAGCGCCTTGAGCGCTTCCTTCTGGCGCACGCCGAAGCGGTGTTCCTCGTCGATGATGACCAGCCCGAGGCGCTTAAACTTCACGTCCTTGGACAGGATCTTGTGGGTGCCGATGACGATGTCGACGCGGCCGTCGTTGATGCCCTCGATGGCCGCCGACACTTCCTTGGCCGAGCGGAAACGCGACAGCTCCACCACCCGCACCGGCCAGTCGGCGAAGCGGTCGGAGAAGGTCTGCGCGTGCTGTTCGGCCAGCAGCGTGGTAGGGCAGAGCAGGGCGACCTGCTTGCCGTTGGCCACGGCCAGGAACGCGGCGCGCAGCGCCACCTCGGTCTTGCCGAAGCCGACGTCGCCGCACACCAGGCGGTCCATCGGCCGGCCCGAGGTCATGTCGGCGATCACGGCCTCGATGGCGGCGGCCTGGTCGGCCGTTTCCTCGAAACCGAAGCCCTCGGCGAAGGCCTGGTAGTCGTTGAGCGGCAGGTTGAAGGCGAAGCCCTCGCGCGCGGCGCGCTGGGCATACAGCGCCAGCAGTTCGGCGGCGGTGTCGCGCACCTGCTTGGCGGCCTTGCGGCGCGCCTTGTCCCACTGGCCCGAGCCGAGCTGGTGCAGCGGCGCGGCTTCCGGATCGGCGCCGCTGTAGCGGGCGATCACGTGCAACTGCGACACCGGCACATACAGCGTGCTGCCGTTGGCGTATTCGAGATGCAGGAACTCCATCTCGCCTTCGCCCATGTCCATGTTGACCAGGCCGTGGTAGCGGCCGATGCCGTGCTGGGCGTGCACCACGGGGTCGCCAGCGCGCAGTTCGGACAGGTCGCGCACCATCGCTTCGACGTTGCTGGCGCGTTCCTGGTCGCGCTTGCCGCGCCGGCCGGTGCTGGCCAGTCCCGGATAGAGGTCGTTCTCGGTCAGGAAGGCCAGATTGGCCTGCGGCAGCTCGAAGCCGGTGGCCAGCGGCGCGGCGACGATGCCGAAATGGGCGTCGGAAGCCAGGAAGGCTTCGATGCTGTCGGGCTGCGCGTCGGGGGTGACGCCGAACTCGTTGAGCATCTGCACCAGCGTTTCGCGGCGGCCGGCCGAGTCGGCGCACAGCAGCACACGGCCTTGCGGCTTGCCGACGTGCGTGCGCAACTTGGCGATCGGGTCTTCGGCGCGGCGCGCCACGCTCACGTCTGGCGCGGCGCGGAAGTCGGGATGGGGCTGGCCGGCGGCCAGCGCCAGGCGGCGGAAATCCTTCAGGCGGGCGTACAGCGTCTGCTCGTCCAGGAACAGCGCCGACGGCGGCAGCACCGGGCGCTCGCGGTCGCTTTTCAGGAAGCCGTAGCGGCTGCCGGTGTCCTGGTGAAAGCGCATCATGGCGTCGTCGATGTCGCCGACGGTGACGGTGATGGCGTTGTCGGCCAGGTAGTCGAACAGCGTCGCGGTCTCGTCGAAGAACAGCGGCAGGTAGTACTCGACCCCGGCGAAGGGGATGCCGTTGCCGATGTCCTTGTAGGGCAGGGCGCGCGACGGGTCGCCTTCGAACACTTCGCGGAACCGCGCGCGGAAGCGGTTGCGCGAATCCTCGTCCATGGGGAATTCGCGGCCCGGCAGTAGCTGTACCTCGCGCACCGGATACAGGCTGCGCTGGGTGTCGACGTCGAAGCTGCGGATGGTCTCGATCTCGTCGTCGAACAGGTCCAGCCGGTAGGGCAGCGCCGATCCCATCGGGAACAGGTCGATCAGGCCGCCACGCAGACAGAACTCGCCGGGCGCGGTGACCTGGGTGACGTGGTTGTAGTTGGCCAGCGTCAACTGCGCGCGCAGCGCCGCCTCGTTGAGCCTGTCCTTCTGCTTGAAGGAAAAGGTGTAGGCTGCCAGGAACGACGGCGGCGCCAGCCGGTACAGCGCGGTGGTGACCGGCACCGTCAGCACGTCCACCGTCTTCATCATCAGCGAGTGCAGGGTGTGCAGGCGCTCGGAGATCAGGTCCTGGTGCGGCGAAAAGGCGTCGTACGGCAGCGTTTCCCAGTCGGGTAGCTGGCGCACGCGCAGGCCGGGCGCGAACAGCGCGATTTCCTCGGCCAGGCGCTGCGCTTCCAGCGGCTCGGCGGTCAGCACCACCAGCGGCGCCGCGGCCTGCCGCGCCAGGTCGGCCAGCAGCCAGGCGTCGCCCGAGCCGGGCGGGCGCGGTTGCGCATAACGCGTGCCGGGCTTGAGCGCGGCGAGAGTGGGGGCGGTCGCGGGAACGGGCGGCGCTGCCGTGGCGGAGGAGGTGGGAGCGGGCATCAGGCTGGGAGCAGGCATCAAGCGGAAGATTATAAAATCACCGAACCATGTCTGACTCAATCATCGCAATCGTTCCCGCCGCCGGCGTCGGCGCCCGCGCCAGCCGCCCCGGCGCTGAGAGCGTGCCGAAACAATACCGTCCGTTGGCCGGACAGCCCATGCTGCGCCACGCGGTGGCCGCGTTGCTCGCCGACGACCGCGTGTCGCAGGTGCGGGTGGCGGTGACGCCTGGCGACGGCTGGGTCGACCAGGCCCTGGCCGGCCTGCCGCGCACCGTCTGGCGTGCCTGCGGCGGCGCCACTCGCGCCGATACCGTGGCGGGGGCGCTCGCTGAAAGCGGGGTTTCCGACGCGACCTGGGTGCTGGTGCACGACGCGGCCCGCCCTGGCCTGCCGGCCGCGGCGCTGGCGCGCCTGATCGACGCCTGCCTGGCGGACCCGGTCGGCGGCCTGCTGGCGCTGCCGGTGGCCGACACTGTCAAGGCCGGCCACGAGCGCGTCGAGCGCACGCTCGACCGCAACGGCCTGTGGCTGGCCCAGACGCCGCAGATGTTCCGCGCCGGCGCGCTGCGCGATGCGCTGACGGCTGCCGCGGTCAATGGCGTGGCGGTGACCGACGAGGCCTCGGCCATCGAGGCCGCGGGCTACGCGCCGCTGCTGGTGCCCGGCGCGATGCGCAATTTCAAGGTGACCTGGCCGGACGATTTCGAACTGATGGAAAAATGGCTATGAGTATTCCTTTTCGCGTCGGACAGGGTTTCGACGTGCATGCGCTGGTCGAGGGCCGGCCGCTGATCATCGGCGGCGTGACCATTCCCCACAGCCACGGCCTGCTGGGCCATTCCGATGCCGACGTGCTGCTGCATGCGATCACCGACGCCTTGCTCGGCGCCGCGGGCCTTGGCGATATCGGCCGCCATTTTCCCGATACCGACCCGGCCTTCAAGGGCGCGGACAGCCGCGTGCTGCTGCGCGAGGCCATGGCGCGGGTACGGCAGGCCGGCTGGACGCCGGTGAACATCGACGCGACCCTGCACGCGCAGGCGCCGAAGATCGGCCCGCATGCGCCGGCCATGGCCAGGAACATCGCGGCCGACACCGGCCTGGCCGAAAGCGAGGTCAACATCAAGGCCAAGACCAACGAAGGCCTGGGCTACCTGGGCCGCAAGGAAGGCATCGCGGCGACGGTGGTGGCGCTGCTGGCGCGGGCCTGAAAGGCGCCTGGCTGACGGATGCTTGAACGAATGGCGCGGATATCTCCGCGCCATTTTTTTGCGCGCATGCGTTGTTTTATTCGCACGGATAGACGTGCGGATACATGTCCATAATAAATTAACAAAACGCAAAAGAGGCCGTGAGCCGCGCCCCTGCTGCGGTTCGGCCAGGATTGCCCTTGGTTTCGGCCGCCAGCGCCCGGAACAGGCCGTGCTTTCGTCTTGCGGGTGCATTTGAACTGGAATACGCTGCCGCTACTCAACGTCTGAATAATAGGGACACTGGAAATGCATGTACGTGGCGCTGCCTTGTTTCTGGCCCTCGTCGCCTTTGGTTCGCCTGCACATGCAGAATTCGAGCAGCAACTCGGCCCGCTTTCCGGGGCTGTCCGATCCCAGATGCTGCAGGGCTGGACCGCGGGTGTCGAGGATGGCTGGTTCACCTTGCGCAACCGGGCGGCGGCCGGCAGCGAACAGACGCTCTATCTCAACGTGGGCGAGCCGCCGGAAAGCGGCCGCGTCACCGACGTCAATGTGGTCCTGAACTCGACCAACCCCAAAGCCTCGATCGGCGTCGTGTTGAACAACCGCCCGCGCAAGGCCCTGTGCCTGCTCGAGCTCACGGCGGCCAAGCAGACCATCCTGTTCTGTCTGAACGGCGACAAGCGTCGCGATATCGCCAATGTGCCCAACGTGGCCAAGCTGGACGGCTCCGACCGGATCAAGGTCGTCGAAGTGCCGGGCGCGGCGCGCTTCATCGTCAATGGCCAGAAGATCGGCGATATCGAGAACGAACCCGCGCTGGGCTCCGAAGTCGGCATCATGGCCTATGACGTCGGCACCTTCGGGATCGCGGACTTCGCCATCGCCACCAACGTCGCTGCCAACACCGGCCAGGGCGGTGGCGCGCAACCGCGTCAGCAGCCGGCGCGCGCGCCCCAGGCCTCGCCGGATTCCGGCGCCAGCAGCGGCCTGCCGGGCTCGGGTCCGTATCCGCGCTTTGGCGGCGACTCGCTGCGCATCGTGGCGGTGTACATCGGCATCATGCGCAGTATTTTCATGCATGAGTTCGGCCACGCCCTGATCGGTGAACTGGAGCTGCCTTCGACCGGCGCCGAGGAAGACGCGGTCGATATCTATTCGGCGCTGCAGATCGTCGAGCCGACCATGTACCCGTCCAGCGACAAGGACACCAACGCCATGGCCCAGGGCGCCGCCAAATACGCCGCGCTGCAGTGGTACTACAGCGGCAAGGTGGCCGAGGCCCAGGGTGCCGGCAATTCTCCCTGGCAGGACGAGCATACCGGCGACCTCAAGCGCTTCCGCAACATGCTGTGCATCATGTACGGCGGCAACCCGGGCGTGTTCGAATCGCTGGTCGAGCAGGTCGGCTTCGAAGACCGCACCAAGTCGCGTTGCGCCGACGAGTTCACCAAGCAGAACCGCGCCTGGCGCCGCATCCTGGCGCCGCATACCCGCGTTGGCACCTGGTCGCCCGACGGCCAGCAGCCGGCGAACGCGCCCGGCGCGCCGGTGAACGTGACCTTCGAGCCGTCGTCGCGCCGCATCGGCAACCTGTTCGCCAACAATCTGTCCGAAGCCATCTCTAAAGACATCAAGCTGCTGGGCCAGACCTACGTCCTGCCGCGGCCGGTCAACGTGGTCTTCAAGGACTGCGGTAAGCTCAACGCCTGGTACAGCCCGCGCGAAGGCTCGATCACGATGTGCTACGAGCTGATCGAGAACATCGCAGTGATGATCTCCGACATCGAGATGGGCACGGTCGGCGGCGAGCCCAAGCAGGGTGGGGCGGCGCCGCAGCGATCTCCGCAACAGGCGCCGCAACCGCCGCGCCAGCAGCCGCCCGCCGGCCAGCCGCAGCGCGCGCCCGGCAACGGCGGCTTCGACGAACTGCAGGACAGCGGCGTGCCGCCGACGACGCTGCTGTTCTCGGCGCCCTACAAGGGCCCGACGCCCAACACCCATCCGCGCGCCAAGGTGATCACCACCAAGGACGTGGTGGCCCTGCTGACCGATGAAAAGAACAAGAACTTCCTGGTGATCGATACCAGCGGCCTGCGCGAGACCATCCCCGGCGCGTTCCCCCTGAGCGACGCGGGTTCGGATGGCGCCATTACGGACCAGATGCAGGAAGCCTTCGATGGCTGGCTGCACAAGAAGACCGGCACCGAGAAAGAGCACAACGTGCCCCTGATCATCATGGGCGCCGGCATGAATGATCGCTCTTCCTATAACGCCGCGCTGCGCGCCGGCATGATGGGCTGGCCTGTCTACTGGTACCGCGGCGGCATGGAGGCCTGGGTTGCCAACGGCCTGCCGACGACCGCCGTGAAGTCGCAGGGGCAGTAAGACGCTTCGCGGGGCGGCGCAACGGCCGTCCGGTAAATGAAAAAGCCCGCCTGTGCGAACAGGCGGGCTTTTTCATTGTTTCGCGCGAAGGCGCGCCAGGCTTACTTGCCCTGGGCGGCCAGCGCCAGGGCGGCGGCGTTGACCACGGAGGCGATGCGGCCGGCGTCGCGCAGTTGTTCCGTCGTCAGGCCGTCCTTCTTCAGGTTCTCGTAGTGCGAAGCGACGCAGAAGTGGCACTTCCCGATGATGGAGGCCACCAGCGCGAACAGCTCGAAGCGCTTCTTCTCGACGCCGCCGTGGGTGGCGTAGGCATTCATGCGCAGTTGCGCCGGCAGGCTCTTGAGCTGCGCGTCGCCGGTCATCTCGACGTACGGGTACCAGGTGTTGTTCATGCCCATGAGCGCCGACGCGGTCAGCGCGGCATTGGCGTCAGCTTCCGACAGGCCGCTCTTGAAGGCTTCGACCAGCACCGGGCTGCGCGCAGCGTAGGCGGCCGACAGGGCGGCGCCGACGGCGTCTTCCGGGGCCAGGGTCGAGCGGGCGATCACGGCGTCCAGATTCAGGCGGATGTCCTTGGCCCAATCCGGTAGTTGTTCCTTAATGGTCGTCAGAAATTCCATAGTTTTTACCTATAATCTAGCGCAGTTAAAGCCCGGCGAAGGACCTGCGGGCAGGTCCCTCGGCCGGGCTGGAAATTACAGCGTGGCGCCGCCAACCGTACGGTTGCACGGGCACAGCTCGTCGGTTTGCAGACCGTCGAGCAGACGCAGGACTTCTTCCGGGTTACGGCCGACGTTCAGGTTGTTCACCGAAACGTGCTGGATCGTGTTGTCCGGATCGACGATGAAGGTGGCGCGCAGGGCAACGCCAGCGCCCTTTTCACGCACGCCCAACTGGTCGATCAGGGCGCCGGTGGTGTCGCCGAACTGGTAGTGACCCAGCTTGTTCAGGTCCGGGTGCTCACGGCGCCAGGCCAGCTTGACGAATTCGTTGTCGCTCGAGCCACCCAGCAGGACGGCGTCGCGGTCTTCGAAATCCTTGGCCAGCTTGTTGAAGCCGACGATTTCGGTCGGGCACACGAACGTGAAGTCCTTCGGGTAGAAGTAGATCACCTTCCACTTGCCGGGGAACGAGCTTTCGGTGATGTCTTCGAAAGCCGAGACGCCGTTTTCTTCGTGCTGGTTGAAGCCGGGCTTGACGCCGGTAACCTTGAAGGGCTCGAGTTTGTCGCCAACAGTTTTCATGTTTACTCCCAGTAGTTGTTGGTGGAATTAAGGCGGTGCCTCAAACCATAAATTCTACGCTATGGATTATCGTTGTCTAATTGATAATTCCTAAACTTCGCTTTGGGCAGCTCTATGCGGGCGGTCAGGCCGCCACCCTCGCGCGGCAGCATGCGCAGGGCGCCGCCGACGTGCTTGAGCAGGCGTTCGACGATGGCCAGGCCCAGGCCGGCGCCGCTGACGCCGGTGCGGGCTGCCTCGCCGCGTGAAAAGGGACGCAGCAGGCGATCGACATCTTCGGGGGCGATCCCGGGGCCGCGGTCGGACACCTCGATCACGATCATGCCGCCCTCAGCTTGCAATGTCATGACCAGATGGGCCATCCCGTCGCTCGAGCGGCCATAGCGGCGCGCGTTCTCGATGAGGTTGCTGACGATGCGCTTGAGGTCGAGCGCGGTGATGCGGGCGCGCAGCCCGGGTTCGAGCGTGGCCTCGAGCTCGCCACCCAGTGACGAAGTATGACTGCGTTCACGCTCGTACAGCTCGGCCAGCACGGCCGAGATATCGGTGGCCAGTTGCGGCAGGGTGCCGGCGGGGCGGGCATATTCCATCAGTTGGCCGATGCTGTGGTCGATCTGGCCGAGGTCTTCGTCGATGGCCTGGCGCGCGTCTTCCGAAACCCCGCTCAGTTCGATTTCCAGGCGCATGCGCGCCAGCGGCGTTCGCAGGTCATGGGAAATGCCGGCCAGCATCAGTTCGCGGTCGGCCTCGGCCTGTCGCAAGTCCTTGGCCATGCGGTTGAACGAGGCGTTCAGGTCGCGGATCTCGAGCGGGCCCTGTTCGGGCAGGGGCGCCGGCGTTTCGCCACGCGACAACACCTGGGCCGCGCGCGCCAGTCGCGACAGGGGCCGGTTGACGAAACCGACGCTGACGGCCGCGCCCACCAGGGATAGCAGTAGCGCCGTGGCGCCCCATCCCAGCCACTCGATGCCGCCGGTCAGGCCAATCTGCTCGCGCTCGAATACCAGCCAGTAGAGATCCTTTTCGATCTGGAAGCTGACCCAGAAGCCCGGCACCTGGTTCACGCCCCAGGCGATCTGGGTTTCCGGGCCGAAGCGCGTGCGGATGTGCTGCGCCACGCGCTGCCAGTAATCGTCGTCGGGAAGGGCCTCGGCGAAGTCGGTGACCTCGCGCGGATAGACCTGGATGCCTTCGTTGGTGGCCAGGTCTAGCAGGAGCTTGCTGCGTTCGCCGTTATGGGAATAGATCAGCGCGGTGCGCGTGATATTGACGGCCGTGATCACCCGCTGCGCCATCTGATTGGCGCGCGGCCCCAGCTCCATGCTGAAGAAGACTTGTAGCCACGCCCCCAGGCTGACCAGCATGAGCGCGGCCAGCAGCAGGAACGTGCGGCCGAACAAGCCAAGCCGCAAACGTGAAGTCAGGTTCCTGAAGGTTCTGCGCAAGCGGGGCACGAGGCTGCGCTCCTGCCCGGGGCGGGCGTGTCGATCAACTACCACCGTCCGGCACAAACACGTATCCGAGACCCCAGACGGTCTGGATGAATACGGGCTTGGACGGATTCGGCTCGATCAGCTTGCGCAGGCGCGAGATCTGCACGTCGAGGCTGCGGTCGAAGGCTTCGTATTCGCGGCCGCGGGCCAGTTCCATGAGCTTGTCGCGCGACAGCGGAATCTTCGGGTGGCGGGCAAACACCTTGAGCACCGAGAATTCGCCAGTGGTGATGGGCACCTGTTCGCCGTTGCGCGTGAGCGTGCGGGTCGACAGGTTCAGCACGTAGGGGCCGAAAGCGATGGATTCGTTTTCCTGGCTGGGGGCGCCGGGATGTTCCTCGGTGCCGCGGCGGCGCAGGATCGCGTTGATCCGGGCCAGCAGCTCCCGGGGGTTGAACGGTTTGGACAGGTAATCATCCGCGCCCATCTCGAGGCCGACGATGCGGTCGATTTCTTCCGCCTTGGCCGTCAGCATGATGATGGGGGTATTGTCGTGGCCACCGCGCAGCCGGCGGCAGATGGACAGGCCATCTTCGCCGGGCAGCATCAGATCCAGCACGAGCAGGTCGAAGTGCTCGCGTTGCCAGAGTTTGCCCATCTCTTTGGCGTCTTCGGCAACGAAAACGTTGAATCCCTGCTCGGACAGATACCGACGCAGCAAATCGCGCAAGCGCGGATCATCGTCAACGACGAGGATTTTTCGGGTGGGGGTGGTGTTTTGCGTGTTCATGGCCGGAAATGTAACAGTGACAAGAACCAGCGGCTAGTGGGCGTTCACAAGATATTACACATTGCGAACCATGGTTGAAATCCCCCTTACATACGGGGTGAATGCCCCGGTATTTCGTACAATCTGCATCTATGGAACTAAACCTGCTGGCTCTTGAAACCTCTTCGTCGCGTTGCGGCGTGGCCCTTTTGCGCGTCTCCCATGGGCGGCTGGAGGTTGCCGTCCGCGAACACGAGGGCTCCCAGGAGCATGCGGAACGCCTCCTGCCGATGGCCAACGAGCTACTGGCCGAGGCTGGCCTGGCGCCCGCCGCGCTGCAGGCGGTGGCGTTCGGCCAGGGGCCCGGCGGCTTCACGGGATTGCGCGTGGCCTGCGGCGTGGCCCAGGGCATGGCCATGGGCCTGGGCATCCCGGTATTGCCGGTGGTCTCGCACCAGGCCGTGGCCGCGCAGGCAGGCGGCGGGCCGGACGACGCCATCGTGGTGGCGCTGGACGCCCGCATGAATGAAGTCTATCTGGCGGTGTACCGTCAGGGCGCCAGCCCGACGGGCGAGCCCGCCTGGGACACCCTGCAGGCGCCGCTGCTGATCGCGGCCGCCGAGGTGGTCCCCTGGACGGCGCATCACCTGCCGGCCTGGTCGCGCTCCGCCGGGCAGCCGCTGCGGGCGCTGCTGGCGGGCGACGCCTGGGATGCTTACGCTGGCGAAATGACGATTCCCGCCGGCTGGCGCCGCGCCGCCGAGGCGCGGCGGCCCGAGGCCGCCAGCGTGGCGCGCCTGGCGCGCCTGGCCTGGCAGCGCGGTGAAACCGTGCCCCCGGAGCTGGCCGCGCCGCTGTACGTGCGCGACAAGGTTGCCTTCACCACGGCCGAACGCCTGCGCGGCGAGGGCGGCAATCCCAAGGCGCAGTCGACGCTGGCGCCGGCCTGCCCGCAACCGCTGACCGACGCGGATCTGGACGAGGTCGTGGCTCTGGAGGCCAACGTCCAGGCCTTCCCCTGGACCCGCGGCAATTTCACCGACGCGCTGGCCGCCGGCTATGGCGCGTGGACGCTGCGGCGCGCGGGCCGGGTGGCGGGTTTCTGCATCCTGATGTTCGCCCCCGACGTGGCCCATCTGCTGGTGATCGCCGTGGCCCGAGACCTGCATCGGCAGGGGCTGGGCAGCGTGTTGCTCGACTGGTGCGAGCAGCAGGCGCGCGAGCGCGGCCTTGAAGGCGTGCTGCTGGAAGTGCGTCCCTCCAATGTGTCGGCCGTCGAGTTCTACAAGGCTCGCGGCTACCTGCAGATCGGTCTGCGACGCGGTTATTACCCGGCCGAGAAGGGCGGACGCGAGGATGCGCTGGTGATGCAGAAGCGCGTGGATGCGCCTGTCTCCGCGGCGTCCGCGGGAGCGTCGGCGTGACGGCGCCCAATACCGTGCCGGCCTCGTCCGCGCCCCGCGTCAATCCGCTGCAGCGCCTGTGGCTGCGCGAGCTGGGCATGGAGCGCCTGTGGTTGCGGCCGACGCCGCAGCCGGTGGCCGCGCCCGCGCCGCAGGTCGTTGTTTCCAAAAAAGATTCCCCGGCGGTCGAACAGGCCGGCCGGGCTGCGGCGCCCGCGCCGGCGCGCGACGTTGCCGCGCCGCCGCCGGCAGTGGCGCAGGCCCAGGCGCCCGCCGCCCGGCCAGCCGGCCCGGGACCGGGCCTGCGCAATGGTCCGCCGCCGAAGCCGGTCCCCAAGGCGGCGGTCGAAGAGGCCGCGCCGGTGGTCATTCCGGTCGCCGAAGCGGTCAAGAATGCCAACCTGGATGAATTGCGCGAGCAGGTGCTGGCCTGCACCGCCTGTGGCCTGTGCGGCGGCCGGCGCCACGCGGTGTTCGGCCACGGCGGCCAGCCCACGCGTTGGCTGGTGGTGGGCGAGGCGCCGGGCGAGCAGGAAGATCGGCAGGGCCAGCCCTTCGTTGGCCGCTCCGGACAATTGCTGGATGCCATGCTGTCCGCCGTCGGCATGAGCCGCGAGCGCGATGTCTTCATCGCCAATGTGATCAAGTGCCGTCCGCCGGGCAACCGCAATCCCAAGCCCGAGGAAATCGCCGCCTGCAGTCCCTACCTGATGCGCCAGATCGCGCTGCTCAAGCCCGAACGCATCCTGGTGCTGGGCCGCTTTGCCGCCCAGACGCTGCTGGGCACGGACGCCACCATCGGCAGCCTGCGCGGTCGCGTGCACCAGATGAAAACGGACGAGGGGCGCGAGATTCCGGTGGTGGTGAGCTATCACCCGGCCTACCTGCTGCGCAGCCCGGCCGAGAAGGCGCGGGCCTGGCAGGACCTGAAATTGGCGGCCCGGCAGTCATAGGCCCGCGATGTCGCGCAGACCCGGGGGGCGCCGGGCCGGGGCCGCGCGGACGGCCCGCCGTCTGATTCAGCGGGTGTGCGAGTCCAGCGCGTGACCGTGGCCTTCCTGGCCGATCTGGTCGTGCAGTTCGGGATTGGCCGCCAGGTTGCGCTTGCTCCAGCGCATGAATACCACCATCAGCACGGCCACCACGGTGCCGAAGATCACGATGATGATGTTGATGGGCAGTTGCAGCCATAGCAGCAGCGTGTACACGGCCACCATCAGCAGGATGTTGAGCTGCTCGTTGAAGTTCTGCACGGCGATCGAGTGGCCGGCCGACAGCAGCACGTGGCCGCGATGCTGCAGCAGGGCGTTCATCGGCACCACGAAAAAGCCCGCCAGCCCGCCGGTCAGCAACAGCAGCAGGTAGACGCTCCAGGGCGAATAGACCAGCGGCATCAGCAGCACCACCAGGCCCATGGCCGCGCCCACCGGCAGCACCGATAGCGCGCGGCGCAGCGGAATGCGGCCGGCCAGGATCGAACCCACCACGGTGCCCAGGGCGGCCACGCCCATCAGCATGGAGGCCTTGTCGAGCTGGTAGCCCAGGTGGCTGCGGCCCCATTCGATGACGATCAACTGCAGCGTGGCGCCGGCGCCCCAGAACAGGGTGGTGACGGCCAGCGAGATCTGGCCCAGCTTGTCCTTCCAGAGGACGCGGACGTAGCCCCAGAAGGTGCCCATCAGCTTGATGGGGTTCTTCTGCTGCGGCGGATAGCGCACGTGGGTGTGCGGGATCAGCAGGTTGCACAGCGCTGCCAGCAGGTAGACGAAGGCGATCACCAGGATGGCCGCCTCGGCCGGGGTGTGCACCAGCTTGCCGATGAAGGAATGTTGCAGCAGTGCCGTGGAGACGGTGTTCGAGATCAGCAGGCCGCCGAGCACGGTGCCCAGGATGATGGAGAAGACGGTCAGGCCCTCGATCCAGCTATTGCCCTTGACCAGCATGCTGGGGGGCAGCATTTCGGTGACGATCCCGTACTTGGCGGGGGAGTAGGCGGCGGCGCCGATGCCGACCACGGCGTAGGCCGCGCAGACCAGATAGGTCTGGTATTCAGGCGCCACGCCGATGCTGGCGTAAGAGAACATCAGCAGGCAGCCGGCCACCTTCAGGGCGTTGGTCGAGAACATCACGCGGCCCTTGGGGTACGAGTCGGCGATGGCGCCGACGAAGGCCGCCAGCACCACGTAGGCCAGCGCGAAGGACCATTTCATGATCGGGGCCAGCCAGTCGGGGCCGTGCAGTTCCTGTATCAGGGCGATCGCGGCGATGAATAGCGCGTTGTCCGCCAATGACGAGAAGGCCTGCGCGGCCATGACCAGATAGAAACCTCGTTTCAAGAATGTCCCCGTACTTTGACCTGAGCCCGGTCGGTCTGCGTGAAAATTATGCGTCTTGCGAAAAAGTGTCAGCGAGTATAGCCCGTGCCAGGGGGAGGGCTATTCAGCGTTTGCCCGCGGGTTGCGGCGGATCAGTCGCGCGCCCGCCGAAGGGGCGGGCAGTCCCCGGCTTGACCTTTGCTCACGTTTGGGGACAGACTGCCTGCGGTATCATACGACCCATACGCAAGCCGGCCCTACACGGGCCGGTTTGCAATCTGTGCGGCAGGTCCGTTAACGCCTTTCGTTCAACCCACCCCGTCGTCATCGTACTGTGCGTCTTACTCAGCTCAAACTCGCCGGCTTCAAGTCCTTCGTCGATCCCACCGTGATTCCCGTGCCCAGCCAGTTGGTGGGCGTGGTGGGCCCCAATGGCTGCGGCAAATCGAACATCATCGACGCGGTGCGTTGGGTGCTCGGCGAGGCCAAGGCCTCGGAGCTGCGCGGCGAGTCCATGCAGGACGTCATTTTCAACGGCTCGGGCAACCGCAAGCCGGCGGCCCGCGCGTCGGTCGAAATGGTGTTCGACAACAGTGAAGGCCGCGCGGCCGGGCAATGGAGCACCTACGCCGAGATCGCGGTGCGCCGCGTGCTGACCCGCGACGGCACCAGCAGCTACTTCGTCAATAACCAGCAGGTCCGCCGCCGGGACATCCACGACATCTTCCTGGGCACCGGCCTGGGCGCGCGTGGCTATGCCATCATCGGCCAGGGCATGATCAACCGCCTGATCGAGGCGCGCCCCGAGGAACTGCGGGTGTTCCTGGAAGAGGCCGCCGGCGTGTCGCGCTATAAAGAGCGCCGCCGCGAGACCGAAAACCGCCTGTCCGACACCCGCGAGAACCTGACCCGCGTCGAGGACATCCTGCGCGAACTGAACAGCCAACTGGAAAAGCTGGAGGCGCAGGCCGAGGTCGCCACCCGCTACCGCGAGCTGCAGGCCGATGGCGAAAAGAAGCAGCACGCGCTGTGGTTCCTGAAGGAAACCGGCGCGCGCGAAGAGCGCGCCAGGAAAGCCCAGGAAATGGCCCAGGCCCAGAACGAGCTGGAAGCCGCCATCGCCGGCCTGCGGGCCGGCGAGGCCGCGCTCGAATCCCGGCGCCAGGCCCATTACGCCGCCAGCGACGCCGTCCACACCGCCCAGGGCGCCCTGTACGAGGCCAACGCCCAGGTCAGCCGGCTGGAGGCTGAAATCCGCCACGTGGTGGATTCCCGCAACCGCCTGCAGGCCCGCCGCGATCAGTTGCAGCAGCAGATCGCCGAATGGACCAGCCAACGCGAACACTGCACCGAGCAGATCGCGCAGGCCGAGGAAGACCTGGCCGCCGGCGCCGCCCGCACCGAAGAGGCGCGCGCCGCCGCCGAGGATGCCCAGGCGGCGTTGCCGGCGGTCGAGCAGCGCGTGCGCGAGGCTGCGTCCGGTCGCGACGAAATGCGAGCCGCGCTGGCCCGGGTGGAGCAGAACCTGGCCCTGGTGGCACAGACCCAGCGCGACGCCGACCGCCAGATGCAGGCCCTGGAGCAGCGCCGCGAGCGCCTGCAGCAGGAACTGCGCGAATTGCACAGCCCCGATCCGGCGCGCCTGGAACAACTGGCCGGCGACCGCCTCGCCGGCGAAGACCAGCTCGAGGAGGCGCAGGAAGCGCTGGCGACCCTCGAAGCCCAGGTCCCGGACGCCGATGCCGAGCGCAGCCGCGCCCAGGCCGCCGCCCAGACCGAAGCGCAGAACCTGGCGCGCCTGGAAGCCCGTCTGTCGGCGCTGGTGAAACTGCAGGAAGACGTGCAGAAGCAGGGCGCGCTGGAGCCTTGGCTGGCCAAGCACGAGCTGGCCGGCCTGCCGCGCCTGTGGCAGAAGCTGCATATCGAACCGGGCTGGGAAACCGCCCTGGAAGCCGCCCTGCGCGAGCGCATGGCGTCCCTCGAGGTGCGCAGCCTGGACTGGGCCCGCGCCTTTTCCGAGGACGCGCCGCCCGCCCGCCTGGCCTTCTACCAATTGCCGGTCGCTGCCCCGGCGCCGGCGGCCCCCGCCGGGCTGACGCCGCTGGCCAGCCTGCTGCGCATCACCGACCCCGACCTGCGCACGCTGCTCAATGACTGGCTGGGCGGCATCTACACCGCCCCCGACCTGGCCCAGGCGCTGGCCACTCGCGCCACGCTGCCGGCCGGCGCCGCCTGCGTCGTCAAGGCGGGCCATCTGGTGGATGCGCACAGCGTACGCTTCTATGCCCCGGATTCCGAGCAGGCGGGCCTGCTGGCGCGCCAGCAGGAAATCGAAAACCTGCAACGCGAGATCAAGGCCCAGCAACTCATCACCGACCAGGCCCGCGCCGCCGTCGCTCGCGCCGAGGTGGCCTGGCAGCAGGTCAGCCAGGCTATCGCGCCGGCCCGCCAGCGGGTCGCCGAAGTCACCCGCCGGGTGCACGACATCCAACTGGAACACTCGCGCCTGCAGCAGCAGGCCGAGCAGTCCGGCCAGCACGCCGCGCGCCTGCGCCAGGACCTCGAAGAGATCTCTGCGCACGAGGAAGACCTGCGGGCCACCCGCGAAGAGGCCGAAGCCCGCTTCGAGGCGCTCGATGAAGAGCTGGCCGAGCACCAGTCGCGCTTTGCCGACGCCGAAATGGATGGCGAGACCCTGGCGGCCCAGGCCGAAGCCGCCCGCGCCCGCCTGCGCGAGCTCGAACGGGCCGCGCAGGAAGCCGAATTTGCCGAACGCGGCATCCAGGTCCGCATCACCGACCTGCAGCGCAACCGGCAACTGGCGGCCGACCAGAGCCAGCGTGGCGAGGTCGAGCTCGAGCAATTGCTGGCCGACCTGGTCGACCTGGATGCCTCGGCCTCCCAGGCCGGCCTGCAGGATGCCCTGGAATTGCGCGCCGAGCGCGAAGAGGCGCTGTCGCGCGCCCGCCAGGAGATGGAAAACCTGGCGGCCCTGCTGCGCGGCGCCGACGAAGACCGCATGCAGCAGGAGCGCACGCTCGAACCGCGCCGCGCCCGTATCACCGAGCTGCAGTTGCAGGAGCAGGCGGCGCGCCTGGCCGAGGAGCAATTCACCGAACAGCTCAACGCCCGCGAGGTCGACCGCGAGGCCCTGGCCCAGGACCTGGCCAACCAGCCCGACGAATGGCGCCGCGCGAGCTGGCTGCAATCGGAAGTCACTCGCATCTCGCGCCAGATCGAAGCGCTGGGCTCGGTCAACCTGGCCGCGCTGGACGAACTGAACACCTCGCGCGAGCGCAAGGGCTTCCTGGACGATCAACACCAGGACCTCATGACCGCCATCGAGACCCTGGAAGACGCGATCCGCAAGATCGACCGCGAAACGCGCGACCTGCTGCAAGAGACCTTCAACGTCGTCAACGGCCACTTCGGCGAGCTGTTCCCCAAGCTGTTCGGGGGCGGCGAAGCCAAGCTGACCATGACCGGCGAGGAAATCCTCGACGCCGGCGTGCAGGTCATGGCGCAGCCGCCGGGCAAGCGCAACAGCACCATCCACCTGCTGTCGGGCGGCGAAAAGGCGTTGACCGCCACCGCGCTGGTGTTCGCGCTGTTCAAGCTGAACCCCGCGCCGTTCTGCCTGCTGGATGAGGTGGACGCGCCGCTGGACGACGCCAACACCGAGCGCTACGCCAACCTGGTCGCCAACATGAGCGAGCAGACCCAGTTCCTGTTCATCTCGCACAACAAGATCGCGATGCAGATGGCCAAGCAACTGATCGGCGTCACCATGCAAGAGCAGGGGGTTTCGCGTATCGTTGCGGTAGACATAGATTCGGCCGTCCAGATGATGGCCTCCGAAGCGGCATAAACCCAATATTCAGAATGGCGCCGGCTTCATGGCGCGGGATTTACACATGAGTGATTTGCAGATCGGGCTGATTGCCCTGGGCGTCTTGCTGATACTGCTGGTGCTGGGCTTCAACTGGTGGCAGGACCGCCGCGTCCGCCGCAAGATGCAAAGCCATTTCCCCACCTCCGAGCAGGATCCGCTGCTGGGGGCGGGGGCGGCCAACGCCGCGGGCGGCGCGCCGGTGCGCCGCGAGCCGGGCATGGGCGACGCCCCCAAGGCGCACCCCGAGCAGCCGCGGCCGGTCGACCCGGGCAGCGATGCCGATGACGCCGAGGAGCCCGATCCCGCCTGCGAGGTGGTCATCGAGATCAACTTCGCCGAGCCGGTGCGCGGCGCCGACCTGCTGCCCTACATGCAGAGCCTGCGCCAGGTGGGCCGCAAGCCCATGCGCGTGTTCGCCGAGACCGACCAGCGCCGTCACCGCGCGCGCGTGCACACCGGGGAGTCTTATGCCTCGATGCAGCTTGCCGTGCTGCTGGCCAACCGCAGCGGTCCCCTGACCGCGATCGAATGGTCGCAGGCATGGGCCCGCGCCCAGGACATGGCCGAGCGCTTCGACGCCACCATCGAAGGCCCCGACCAGCAAGCCGTGCTGGAACAGGCCGCGCGCCTGGACGATACCTGCGCCGCGCTCGATACCCAGGTTGGCCTGACGTTGCTGCTGGGCGCCGCCCAGCCTGCCGCCGAGGTGCTGAGCGTCGCCCGCGACGCCGGCTTCGTCGCCGATGGCAACCGTCTGGCCTGGCCGGCGGAGAATGGCGTGGCCCGCTTCACCCTGGCGCGCGCCGACGGCGCCGCCTTCGACGCCGGCATGGGCGGTATCGAGCGCCTGTACCTGTTGCTCGATGTGCCTTGCAGCCCGGCCGACAGCCGCGCCTTTGGCCGCATGGTCGACGTGGGCCGCGAGCTCGCCGCCCGCCTGCGCGCCGATCTGGTCGATGACCAGGGCAAGCCCCTGGCCGATGGCTCGGAAAGCGTCATCGACGAACGGCTGCAGGTGCTGTTCGGCCAGTTGGAGCAGGCCGGCCTGCCCGCAGGCAGCGAGCGCGCGCAGCGGGTGTTTGCATAATGAGCAAGGCCGGAGGGACCCCCGCGGCGGAAACCGCGGCCCGCCTGCGCGCGGAAATCGAGCAGCACAACGTCCGCTATTACGTCTACGACGACCCGTCGATCTCGGATGCCGAGTACGACCGGCTGATGCGAGAGCTGCAGGACCTGGAAGCCGCGCATCCGGAACTGGTCACGCCCGAATCGCCCACGCAGCGGGTCGGCGCGGCGCCGGTTTCGGCCTTCGGCAGCGTGCGCCATGCGGTGCCGATGTTGTCGCTGGGCAACGCCTTCGACGAAGAGGACGTGGTGGCATTCGACCGCCGCGTTACCGACACGCTGCGCGGCGCCGGCCTGCTGGGCCCGGCGCAGCAGGCGGAATATTTCTGTGAATTGAAGCTCGACGGCCTGGCGATCAGCCTGCGCTACGAGGACGGCCGGCTGGTCCAGGCAGCCACGCGGGGCGACGGCCAGACGGGCGAGGACGTCACTTCCAACATCCGCACGATCAAGGCGATCCCGCTGCAGTTGAGCGGTCCGGCGCCCAAGGTGCTGGAAGTCCGCGGCGAAGTGCTGATGAACCGCGCCGATTTCGAGAAGCTCAACGCGGCGCAGGCCAAGCGCGACGAAAAAGTCTTCGTCAACCCGCGCAATGCGGCGGCTGGCAGCCTGCGCCAGCTCGACCCGCGCATCACCGCCAAGCGGCCGCTGCGTTTTTTCGCCTACGGCTGGGGCGAGGTGCAGGGCCTGCCGGGCAGCCAGAGCGGCCTGTTCGACGAGGCGCCGGCCGGCGCGGCGGAGGCCGCCGCCACCTTGCCCGAGAAATCGCACGGCGCCATGCTCGATTGGTTGGCGGCGCTCGGCCTGCCCGTCAACGTCAAGCACAACCATCGCGCCACCGGCGCCGAGGGCCTGATGGCCTTCTACGCCAAGGTCGGCACCTTGCGCCCCGAGCTGCCCTACGACATCGACGGTGTGGTCTACAAGGTGGATTCGCTGCCGGCGCAGAAGTTGCTGGGTTTCGTGGCGCGGGCGCCGCGCTTCGCCCTGGCGCATAAATTTCCGGCCGAAGAGGCCACCACCACGCTGTTGGACATCGAGGTGCAGGTCGGCCGCACCGGCGCGATCACGCCGGTGGCGCGGCTCAAGCCGGTGTTCGTCGGCGGCGTGACCGTCACCAACGCCACGCTGCACAACGAAGACGAGATCCGCCGCAAGGACGTGCGCATCGGTGACACCGTCATCGTGCGGCGCGCGGGCGACGTCATCCCGGAGGTGGTGGGCGCCGTGCTCGAAAAACGTCCCGCTGACGCGCGCGAGTTCGTCATGCCCAAGGCCTGCCCGGTCTGTGGCTCGGCGATCGAGCGCCTGGAGGATGAAACCATCGCCCGCTGCACCGGCGGCCTGTTCTGCGCCGCGCAGCGCAAGCAGACCCTGTGGCATGCCGCCAGCCGCAAGGCGCTCGACATCGAGGGCCTGGGCGAGAAACTGGTGGAACAACTGGTGGACAGCGGCCGCGTCAAGTCGCTGGCCGACCTGTTCAGCCTGCGTCCGCTCGAGCTGGTGGGGCTGGACCGCATGGGCCAGAAGTCGGCCGACAATCTGGTCGAGGCCATCGACAAGGCCCGCGCGCCGGCGCTGGGACGCCTGCTGTTCGCGCTGGGCATCCGCCACGTTGGCGAGACCACGGCGCGCGACGTCGCGCGGCATTTTGGCAGCATCGAAGCCATCATGGATGCCGATGAGGATGCGCTGTCCTCGGTGCCTGACGTGGGGCCGGTGGTGGCGGGTTCGATCCGCCGCTTTTTTGCCGAGCAGCACAACCGTGACGTGATCGACCAGCTCAAGGCGCAGGGAGTGCATCCGGTGGCCGAAGCCGTGCCGCAGGACACCACGCTGGCAGGCAAGACCTTCGTGCTGACCGGCACGCTGCCCAATTGGACCCGCGAGGAAGCGTCCATGCGCATCCAGGCCGCGGGCGGCAAGGTCAGCGGCTCCGTGTCCAAGAAGACCGCCTATCTGGTGGCGGGCGAAGACGCCGGCAGCAAGCTCACCAAGGCCCAGGAATTGGGCGTTACGGTGTTGGATGAGGATGCGCTGAAGGCGTTGCTGGGCGTGTCCTGATCGCGCCGGGGCCGCACGCCGGCCCGTTCCCCCGCTCTGTCAAACAGGCCGCCCGCCCTTGGCGCACGGCCTGTTTTCATTTCCGGCCCGGTCGCCACGATGCCATGTCGACATCTGCGGGAAAAAAAACTGCCCGCGCAGGGCGGGCAGTTCTTTCGGGGGGAAGACGGAAGACGCCGGATTTACTGGATCTTGGCCTTTTCGCGCAGTTCCTTCTGGTAGTCGGCCAGGGTTTGCTGGCGCAGCATTTCTTCCAGTTGCGGACGGACCTGGTCCAGCGGCGGGAATTCGACCGGGCGGGTGTCGTCGACCATGATGATGTGCCAGCCGAACTGGGTCTGCACCGGCTTGTCGACCAGTTGGCCCTTCTTGAGCTGGGTCACGGCCTGGGCGAACGGCTGGACGTAGTTGGTGGGAGGGGCCCAACCCAGGTCGCCACCCTTTTCGGCGCTGCCGGGATCCTTGGAGTTCTTCTTGGCCAGGTCGTCGAACTTGCCCTTGTTGCTCTTCAACTGGGCCAGCAGGTCGTTGGCGGTTTTTTCGTCTTCGACCAGGATGTGACGGACCTTGTATTCCATCTTGCCGGCCTGTTCTTTCTTGATCTTCTCGTATTCAGCCGTGACCTTGGCGTCCGACACCGGGTGCTTGGCCAGGTAGTCGGCCATCAGGGCGCGGACCAGGATGCCCTGGCGGGCCAGTTCGATTTCGGTCTGGACGTCGGCCTGCTTGGCGATGCCGCCGGCTTCGGCCGCTTGCACGAAGACCTGGCGGTTGATCATTTCCTGCTTGACCTGTTCACGCAACTGGGGCGAATCGGTGGCGCCCTGGCTGACCAGCAGCTTGACGAATTGATCCAGGCTCTTCTGCGGAATGGCCTTGCCGTTGACGGTGGCGACGTTCTGGGCAAAAGCGGGCACGGCGATGACGCAGGCGGCGGCCAGCATGACGATGCGTTTCATGAATATCCTTTTACTTTCTATTTGGGAGCCTGGGCGTCTAGCGCAAGCGCATGAATCGGATAGGGGATCAAATCTTGCAAATGATGATACACCAGCCGATGTCGCGCCACGGGGTTCAGTCCTGCAAAACAGGGCGCCACGATGTGCACGCGATAATGGCCGGCGCCGTTTTTACTGCCTTCGTGACCGGCATGCAAATGCGATTCGTCCTGGATCTCGAGGGAAACCGGTTCCAGGATGGCCAGGCGCTCCCGGATCAGGGTGATGCGGTCGGTGGTCTCTGACATGGGGTCGATCGTAAAGTTCCGGCGCGCCGGGGGCGCGCCGTGTGGGGAAAGATGCCTCGGCGCCGCGGCGTCAGGCCTTGGGCGGAGTGGAGTCGTCAGCCTGGATATGCTTGCCCAGCCAGAGGGACTGGCCGATGACGAAGACGATCATCAGGCCCATCAGGCCGAAGGCCTTGAAGCTGACCCACTGGGATTCGGTGAAATGCCCCGAAAACGCCACGTAGAGATTGATGGCGCCGGCGAACAGGAAAAAACCAGCCCAGATCAGATTGAGCTTGTCCCAGGCAGCGTCTGGAAGCTGGATCTGTTTTTCCATGAGGCGGCGGATCAGGTTGCGGCCGAACAGCAGGCGGGCGAACACCAGCGCGCCACCGAACAGCCAGTACAGCACCGTCGGCTTCCATTTGATGAAGACGTCGCTGTGCAGCCAGATGGTGGCGCCGCCGAACACCAGGATCACGGTCAGGTTGATCCAGTGCATGGCTTCGGTCGGCCGGCCGGTGACCTTGAGCCAGACGATCTGCAGCACCGCCGCCGCCATGGCCACGCCGGTCGCCACGAAGATATCCGTGAAGCGGTAGGCCAGGAAGAAAAGAAACAGCGGAAAGAGGTCGAACAGGAACTTCTTCATTCTTCTATGGGTTCGAACGTCATCGACAGGGAATTGATGCAGTAGCGCAGGCCGGTGGGCTCGGGGCCGTCGGGGAAGACGTGGCCCAGGTGCGAATCGCAGACGTTGCACAGCACCTCGGTGCGCACCATGCCATGCGAGGTGTCGCGCTCCTCGCGCACCAGTTCCGGGTCGAGCGCCTGGAAATAGCTGGGCCAGCCACAGCCGGCGTCGAACTTGGTGTCCGACGCGAACAGCGCCGTGCCACAGCCCACGCAGCGGTAGATGCCCGGGGTGAAGGTATTCCAGTAGCGCCCGGTGAACGCGCGTTCGGTACCCTTTTGGCGGGTGACGACGTATTCTTCCGGGGACAACTGGGCCCGCCATTCGGCGTCGGTTTTGCGTACTTTGTCCATATCAGCTCTTGGAGTCCCGATGCCCGAAATGGTTCGGGCATAATCCCGCCCCATGTTAATCGAGTTTGACCAGGCGATTGTATCGACGCCCCAGGCGGAAGTGTTGCGCGGGGTGAGCGTGGCGCTGGGCGGACGCCGGGTCGGCATCGTCGGCCCCAACGGCGCCGGCAAGAGCACGCTGGCGCGGCTGGTCAACGGGCTGGTGCTGCCGACCTCCGGCAGCGTGCGCGTCGGCGGCCTGGACACCCGGCATGAACTGAAGGCGGTGCGCCGCCAGGTGGGTTTCGTGTTCCAGAACCCCGAGAACCAGATCGTTTTTCCGATCGTGCGCGAGGACCTGGCGTTCGGCCTGAAGCACCTTGAGCCCGACCGCGCGCAACGCGAGGCCCGCATCGAGGCCGCGCTGGGCGCCCTGGGCGTGGCGCACCTGGCGGATCGCACCAGCCACACGCTGTCCGGCGGCGAGCGCCAGTTGGTGGCGCTGGCGGCGGTGCTGGTGATGCGGCCCGGGCTGGTGGTGTTCGACGAACCCACCACCCAGCTCGACCTGCGCAACCGCAATCGGGTGCGCGACGCCATCGCCGCCATGCCGCAGGACGCGATCGTGGTCAGCCACGACCTGGCGCTGCTGGAAGATTTCGAGCGGGTGCTGGTGATCCAGGATGGCACCATCGCCGCCGACGACGAGCCGGCCGCCGCGCTGCGCTGGTACCGGAATCACTGCGCGTGATCGAACCCCTATATATTCCCGGCGACTCGCCACTGCACCGGCTGCCCGCCGGCCTGAAGCTGCTGGCGCTGGCCGCGGCCGGCGCCGGATTGTTCCTGGTGCGCGATCCCGCCCTCCTGGCGGGCGCCTGCGCGGTCGCCGGCCTGCTGCTGTGGTGCGCCGGCGCCACGCCCGGCGGCGTCTGGCGCCAGGTGCGCGGCCTGGTCTGGGTGTTGCTGGCCGTCGGCGCCTTCACGGCCTGGTTCCAGGGCTGGCGCGAGGCGTTGACGGTGCTCTTGCGCATCGCGGCGATGGTCGGCCTGGCACTGGCGGTGACGCTGTCGACCCGCAGTTCGGACCTGATCGCCGTGTGTGAACGGGTGCTGATGCCGTTGCAGCGCGTCGGCCTGCTGGACGCCGGCAAGGTGTCGCTGGCGTTGGCGCTGGCGTTGCGCTTCGTGCCGGAGATCTGGCGCAATTTCCACGAGATCCGCGAGGCCCAGGCGGCGCGCGGACTGGGTGCCAACCCGGTGGCGCTGATCGTGCCGCTGGTGGTGCTGACGTTGAAGCGCGCGCAGGAAGTGGCCGAGGCCATCGACGCCCGCAGCGTGTGACTGTCCAACCTCATCCCTGATTCCCTGTCCCACTAGATAGAAAGGGCATTGCCATGAAATCCAATAACACCGTGCTGGTGGCGCTGTTCGCCGCGCTGATCGTGGTGCTGAGCCTGATTCCGCCGATCCCGCTGCCGGGCATTCCGGTGCCGATCACGCTGCAGACACTGGGCGCGATGCTGGCCGGCGCCATGCTGGGGCCCGGGCGCGGCGCGCTCGCCTGCCTGCTGTATCTGGCGTTGGCGGCCATCGGCCTGCCGGTGCTGCCGGGCGGGCGCGGCGGCCTGGGCGCGTTCTTCGGGCCGACCGGCGGCTTCCTGGTGGGGCTGGTGGCGGGCGCGTTCGTGACCGGCTGGCTTGCGCGTCGCCTGACGGGCAGGGCGGCGGGATTCGGCGGCCAACTGGCCGGCTGCGCCATCGCCTGCGTCCTCGGCGGCATCGTGGTGGTCTATGCGTTCGGCGTGCCATGGCTGGCGACGGTCACCAAGATGGGGCTGGCCAAGGCCGCGGTGGCGGTGGCGGTATTCGTGCCGGGCGACCTGATCAAGGCCGCGCTGGCGGCGTGGGTGGCGACGCGGGTCGAACGGGTGTGGCCGATGCGCGGCCGCTGAACGTCGCGCCGGCGGGCCCTGTCCAAGGGAATCCCCCAACTGACGCCCGCGAGCCTTTCAAGTACAAGTTCGCCATTAACGAATGCGTTTGCTGAATTGTGGTTTCTGTAGCACGTCAGGGATTTACCGTAGTTGCGCGAAGTCATCTGATACTGTTTTAACCCTATAATATTTTTTTCTGTATAACTTTAACTAGGCTCGCTTCCGCCTCGTCCGGGGCAAAAAAAGAGCCACCACAGGAGACAAAACATGCGCAAGCACTTCGGCTTGTCCGCGGCCGCCGCCGCCGTTGCCCTGACCCTGCCGCTGCTGGCCAGCGCCCAGGTCAAGGTGGGTGTGACGGTGTCCAGCACCGGCCCCGCCGCATCGCTGGGCATCCCCGAGCGCAACACGGTCGCGCTGCTGCCCAAGGAAGTGGCGGGCCAGAAGATCGAGTGGATCGTCCTGGACGACGCCACCGACACGACCCAAGCCGTCAAGAACTCGCGCAAGCTGGCGTCCGACGACAAGGTCGACGTGCTGATCGGCACGTCGGTCACGCCGGGCTCGCTGGCCATGGTGGACGTGGCCGCCGAAGCCAAGGTGCCGATGATCAGCGTGGCCGCCAGCGCCAAGATCGTCGAACCCGTGGACGACAAGCGCCGCTGGGTCTTCAAGACCCCGCAGAACGACGCCCTGATGGCCGGCGCGCTGGCCGACGCCATGTCCAAGTCCAAGGTCAAGACGCTGGGCTTCATCGGCTTTGCCGACGCCTATGGCGACGGCTGGCTGGACGTGATGCAGAAGGCCGCCAAGGCCAAGGGCATCGAGATCGTCTCCATCGAAAAATACAGCCGCACCGACACCAGCGTCACGGGCCAGGTGCTCAAGCTGATCGGCGCCAAGCCCGACGCCATCCTGATCGCCGGCGCCGGCACCCCGTCCGCGCTGCCGCAAAAGGAACTGAAGGCCCGCAACTACGGCGGCACCATCTACCAGACCCACGGCGCCGCCAACAACGACGTGCTGCGCGTCTGCGGCAAGGACTGCGACGGCATGTACCTGCCCGCCGGCCCGCTGCTGGTCGCGGCCCAACTGCCCGACAGCAACCCGGTCAAGAAGTCGGCCCTGGCCTACGTCGAGACCTACGAGAAGGCAAACGGCGCCGGCTCGACCAACACCTTTGGCGGCCACATGTGGGATGCCGGCCAATTGGTGGTGGCGGCCTTGCCCGCGGCCCTGAAGACGGGCGCCAAGCCGGGCACCCCGGAATTCCGCGCCGCCATGCGCGACGCCCTGGAAAACGTCAAGGACCTGGCCGCCTCGCAAGGCGTGTTCAACATGTCGCCGACGGACCACGCCGGCTTCGACGAGCGTTCGCGCGTCATCGTCAAGGTCGAAGGCGGCAAGTGGGTCTACCAGCCCGGCCTGTAATCTCCCTGGATTGCCCGATCCAAGGGCGCCCCTTGCGGGCGCCCCATGCTTCGCACCGGCCTCTCCGGCCGGTGTGTCGTATCAGTGTTCCGGGCGGGGTCGGAACACCAAGAATCAATAAGGTTGTTAGATGGATTCCTCAATTGCGCTGATTCTGCTGCAAGACGGTATCGTCAACGGCGCCATCTATGCCCTGCTGGGCATGGCGCTGGTGCTGGTGTTCGCCGTTACGCGCGTCATTTTCATTCCCCAGGGCGAGTTCGTGGCGTTCGGCGCCCTGACGCTCGCGATGCTGGTGGACGGCAAGGTGCCCGGCACCGCCTATCTCCTGCCGCTGCTGGGCGTGGTGTGCCTGGCGCTCGAGCTGCTGCGCGCGCTGCGGACCCGCAGCGCGGCTGGCCTGCCCAAGGCCGTGTTGACCTGTCTCGTCGTGCCGCTCGCGTTGCTGTGGCTGACGACCACTTATACCGCCGCAGGCAATTCGCTGTGGCTCAACATGCTGCTGACGCTGCTGCTGGTGATCCCGATGGGCCCGATGGTCTATCGCATCGTCTACCAGCCGCTGGCCGAGGCCACCGTGCTGGTGCTGCTGATCGTGTCGGTGGCGGTGCACTTCGCGCTGACCGGCCTGGCCCTGGTGTTCTTCGGCGCCGAAGGCTGGCGCACGCCCGCGTTCGTGAGCGGCCAGGTCGACCTGGGCTTCACCACCTGGTCGGCGCAGAGCCTGTTCGTGGTCGCGACCTGCGCGCTGCTGATCATCGCGCTGTGGCTGTTCTTCGGCAAGACGCTGTACGGCCGCGCGCTGCGCGCCACCGCCGTCAACCGCCGCGGCGCGCGCCTGGTGGGCATCAGCACCACCATGTCGGGCAGCCTGACCTTCACGCTGGCCACCGCCATCGGCGCCATGTCCGGCATGCTGATCGCGCCCATCACCACGGTCTACTACGACACGGGCTTCCTGATCGGCCTGAAGGGCTTTGTCGGCGCCATCATCGGCGGTTTGGCCAGCTACCCCGTGGCGGCCGCCGGCTCGCTGCTGGTGGGCGTGCTGGAATCGTTCTCGTCCTTCTGGGCCAGCGCCTACAAGGAAGTGATCGTCTTCACCTTGATTATCCCGGTTCTGGTCTGGCGTTCGTTCAGCACCCATCACGTGGACGAAGAGGAGTAAACGCCATGAACCGCATTCTGCTTGTCGTCTTCATCGTCGTCCTGGCGGGGCTGCCGCTCTTGCCGGTCACGCCCGAGTTCTGGGTGACGCAACTGAACTACATCGGGCTGGCCAGCCTGGTGGTGCTGGGGCTGGTGCTGCTGACCGGCGTCGGCGGCCTGACCTCTTTCGGCCAGGCCGCGTTCGTCGGCCTGGGCGCGTACACCACCGCCTATCTGACCACGCAATATGATGTGTCGCCCTGGCTGGCGCTGCCCGCCGGCCTGATCCTGACCGCCGTGGTGGCGTACCTGCTGGGCGCGATCACGCTGCGCCTGTCGGGCCACTACCTGCCGCTGGGCACCATCGCCTGGGGCCTGTCGCTGTACTTCCTGTTCGGCAACCTGGACTGGCTGGGCAAGCATGACGGCATCGCCGGCATCGAGCCCATCAGCATCTTCGGCATGTCGCTGGCCAGCGGCCGCCACATCTACTACCTGATCTGGGTGTTCGTGCTGCTGGCGTTGTGGGCGACCCGCAACCTGCTGAACTCGCGTCCGGGCCGCGCCATCCGCGCGCTCAAGAGCGGCGCCGGCATGGCCGAGTCGATGGGCGTGAACACGGCCGCCTACAAGGTCGTGATCTTCGTCTGGGCCGCGCTGCTGGCCTGCGTCTCGGGCTGGCTCTACGCGCACATGCAGCGCGCCGTCAGCCCCAGCCCGTTCGGCATCAACTACGGCATCGAGTACCTGTTCATGGCCGTGGTCGGCGGCGCCGGCTACGTCTGGGGCGCGCTGCTCGGCTCTAGCGTCATCCTGGTGCTGAAGGACCAGCTGCAGAACCTGCTGCCCAAGCTGCTGGACACCAACGCCAACTTCGAGATGATCGTCTTCGGCGTGCTGCTGATCCTGATGCTGCAATACGCCCGCAACGGCCTCTGGCCGATCCTGGCGGGCTGGTGGGGCAGCCTCACCGGCGCCGATGGCTCGCGCCGCAATCTGGCCCCGCCCAAGCCGGCGCCGGCGCTGCCGCTGCGCGCGCGGCCGCAAGCCGGGCAGGTGGTGCTGGAAGTGGATGCCATCCGCAAGGAATTCGGCGGCCTGGTCGCCGTCAACGACATCAGCTTCAAGGTCCGCTCCGGCGAGATCATGGGCCTGATCGGCCCCAACGGCGCCGGCAAGAGCACCACCTTCAACCTGATCAGCGGCGTGCTGCCGGTGACGCGCGGCCAGGTCACCTTCATGGGCGAGCGCATCGACAGCCGTTCGGCGCGCGAGATCGCCAAGCTGGGCGTGGGCCGCACCTTCCAGCACGTGCAGTTGCTGCCGGGCATGACGGTGCTGGAAAACGTCGCGCTAGGCGCGCACCTGCGCTCCGACGTGGGCGTGTGGGCGGGCGCCCTGCACACCGACCGCGCACGCGAGGCGCAACTGCTGCACGAGGCCGCCGAGCAGATCAAGCGCGTCGGCCTGGGCGAATACCTGTACGAACAAGCGGGCAACCTGGCGCTGGGCCAGCAACGCATCCTGGAAATCGCGCGAGCCCTGGCCAGCGATCCGGTGCTGCTGTTGCTGGACGAGCCGGCCGCCGGCCTGCGCTACAAGGAAAAGCAGGACCTGGCGCGCGTGCTGGAACAGCTGCGCGCCGAGGGCATGAGCATTCTGCTGGTGGAACACGACATGGATTTTGTGATGCGCCTGACCAACCACCTGGTGGTGATGGATTTCGGCACCAAGCTGGCCGAAGGCGTGCCGGCCGAGGTGCAACAGAACCCGGCGGTGCTGGAAGCTTACCTGGGCGGCATCGACGACGACCTGCCCGAAGCCGACCAGGCCAAGCCGGTGTCCGCGGGAGGCGTGCAATGACGACGTCCAAACCCGTTCTTGAAGTCAGCAACCTGTCGGCCCGCTATGGCAAGGTCGGCGCGCTGGCCGGCGCCACGCTGACGGTTCCGGCCGGCAGCATCGTCACGGTGATCGGCGCCAACGGCGCCGGCAAGTCGACCATGCTGAACGCCATGATGGGATCGCTGCCGCAGACCGGCCACGCGGCCGGCTCCGTGCAGTACGCGGGCACCGATGTGTCGAGCTGGCCGGTCGAGCGCCGCGTCGCCGCCGGCATGTCGCTGGTGCCCGAGCGGCGCGAGCTGTTCGGCAGCATGTCGGTCGAAGACAACCTGCTGCTGGGCGGTTTCCGCCGCTACCGCGCCCGCGAAAGCGGCTGGCGCGACACGCTCAACGAAGTCTTCGACCTGTTCCCGCGCCTGCGCGAACGCCGCGCCCAGCAGGCCGGCACGCTCTCGGGCGGCGAACGCCAGATGCTGGCGGTCGGCCGCGCGCTGATGGCCAAGCCGGCGCTGCTGATGCTGGACGAACCCAGCCTGGGCCTGGCGCCGCGCATCGTGCGCGAGATCTTCCACATCATCGCGCGCCTGCGCGAGACCGGCGTGGCGATCCTGCTGGTGGAACAGAACGCGCGCGCGGCGCTGCAGGTGGCCGACTACGGCTACGTGCTCGAGACCGGCGAAGTCATCCTGCATGGTCCGGCGCGCGAGCTGGCCGGCGATCCCAAGGTGATCGAGAGCTATCTCGGCCTGGGCAAGGGCGCGGAGCAGGCCGAGGCCTGATCTCCGCCGCGAGGCGGACGTGTCAGTCCGCCTCGCGCTTGAACACCTCGACCACCCGGAAGCGCTCGCACACCAGCAGCATGTCTGGCGCGTAGCCGCCATTGCGGTCGAAATAGGCGATGTGTCCGGTGCGCCAGACGTCGTAGGGGCCTTCACCCTCGGCCACGGCGAAGGCTTCGTCCACTTCGTCGAAGCGCTGGATCACGATGCTGATCGTCTCGATGGCGCAGGCTGGACGGCGGCGGCCATCCAGCACCACGTCGCGCCGGCCCGGCTCGGGCACCGGTTCCTTCTCGTCGAAGTCGCGCAGCGCGCCGCAGGTCGCGGTCTTGGCGCCCGACAACACCAATGCCAGCAATTCATCGGCCAGCTCGGGCGAATCGCCGAATTGGAAGGTCACGGCGTTCTCGTAAGGGGCGGGCGGTTTCATGCCGGCAGCGTCCAATGCAGAATCAATTCCTGGCCCATCGCGGGGTCGGAGGTGGAGGGAGCGCCGGTTTCGATGCGTCCTGCCAGGCGGCGCAGGAAGCCGGGCGCGTCGTCGGCGCGCACGCTGAAGTCGTACCAGCCGCCGTTGGCGGCCAGGTTCCAGGCCAGGGTGGCGCCGACGCCGGGCGCCAATGCCGGCTCGTGGTGGCCGGCGTAGCCGTAGGCGTTGGCTTCGACCTGGAAGCCGCGCGGCAATGCGCCCGGGTTGTGTAGTTTCAGGCGCAGCGTCGGCCCGGAGGCATCGCAGATGGCCTCGACCGACAGCGGCTCGGCGTCCGCGTGCAGCCGGCCCGCGACATGACGATGAAAGCCATTGGGGCCAAGCAGCCAAAGATCGTAGCGGCCGTCGTTGCCCGTCACCGGCCAGTTGGCTTCCAGATGCTTGCCGGCCTCGAGGGTATAGCGGCGCGGGCCGTCCTCCAGGCGCAGGCGGTCGTACACATGCAGCACGGCGCCGGCGGCGCCGCTGTTGTCCATGCGCAGCGCGATGCTGTCCTTGCCCGCGCTGGCCTGCACCGACAGCGCATAGGGCAGCGCGCGCGACGGCCGGGTGCCGGCCGCCTGCCGCGCCAGGGCGGGCCGTGCGGGCGCGGGCGGGGTGACGGTGCCCGGCAGCGCGGCGGCCTGGGCCGCGCGCGTGGCGGTGGCCGGCAGGCCACGGGTCAGGTCGGCCTCGTCGGGCGTGGCGAAATCGAAGATCGACGTCAGATCGCCGCAGACGGCGCGGCGCCACGGCGAGATGTTGGGTTCGGCGACCCCGAAGCGGCGCTCGACGAAGCGCAGCACCGAGGTGTGGTCGAACACTTCCGAGTTGACCCAGCCGCCCTTGGTCCAGGGCGACAGCACGTACATCGGCACGCGCGGCCCCAGGCCGTAGACGCCGTGCAGGTGGGCGGCCGTATCGTCCTTTTCGGCGCCGGTGACGATCTCGTGGTATTCGCCGGCGGTGTCCACGGTGGACGCGCCCGCCAGCCGGCCGTCAGGGCCGCGCGAGGGAGGCGCCGGCGGCGGCATGTGGTCGAAAAAGCCGTCGTTCTCGTCGAACATCAGCAACAGGACGGTCTTGCTCCAGACCTCGGGATTGGCGGTCAGCGCGTCCAGCACCCTTGCCGTGTAGTCCGCGCCCTGCGCAGGGCTGGAAGGGCTGGGATGCTCGGAGCCGGCTTTGGTGGCGCAGATCCACGACACCTGCGGCAGCGTGCCATCCCGCACGTCCTGGCGCAGTTGGTCCAGGCTGCGCGTGGTCAACGCCTTGTCCTTGAGCGCGGCCAGCGAGCCCGGCACGCCGTGGTAGGCGTCGCGGTAGGCCTTGAAGCCCGCGGTCGGATTGAGCGAGTAGTTGTCCGCCATGTCCTGGTAGATGCGCCAGCGGATGCCGGCGCGTTCCAGCCGCTCGGGATAGGTGGTCCAGGTGTAGGCGCCGGCGGGGTCGCCGCCGCCCAGCTTGTTGTAGGTGTTGCCCAGCGCCGGGCCGTGGCCGCGGCCCAGGCCGTCGTTGGTGCCGGTCCAGACGAACAGGCGGTTGGTGTTGGTGCCGCCGGTGAACGAACAGTGATAGGCGTCGCACACGGTGAAGGCGCGCGCCATGGCGTACTGGAACGGCATGTCCGCCTCGGTGTAGTACGCCATCGAATGGTTCTTTTTGGCGGCCGGCCACTGGCCCATGCGGCCGGCGTCCCAGGCGTCCTGGGCGTTGGACCAGGTGTGCGGGGTGCTGGCCACGCGCATGGCCTCGTAGTCCGCGCCGGTGTCGAGCCGGAATGGCAGTACGCTGCGCGGCGCGCCCTCGTCGGGGCGGCCGTTGTACTGCGCCCAGACCGTGCGGCGTTCGAAGTCGGGGCTGGCGGGCACCGGGATCGGAAAGCGGTCGCCGAAGCCGCGCACCCCGGCGAGGCCACCGAAGTAGTGGTCGAACGACCGGTTCTCCTGCATGAAGATGACGATGTGTTCGACGTCTTCAATCGTGCCCTTGCGGCGGTTGGCGGGAATCGCCAATGCGCGGCGGATGGAGGCGGGCAGCAGCGCCAGGGCGCTGCCGGCGCCGGCGATCGCGGCGCCGCCGCGCAGGAACTCGCGTCGGGATTGCATGCTGGGTGTCCTTGCAGGGTATCCTTGTCACGCGGCGCCGCCCCGGTCGGGACGGCGCATTCCATGGCGCCGCGGGGCGCTTACTGCTTGCGGGTGCTTTCGGCGTAGTCCATGTACAGCTTGTGGGCGCGGCGCGCCAGCGGACCGTATTCCAGCTTGCGGTCTTCGACGCGGTTCACGTGCACCACCTTGCCGTAGTTGCCGGACGAGAAAACTTCATCGGCGACCTCGATGTCGGCGCGCGTCAGGCTGCGTTCCTGCACCTCGACGCCGTCGGCCTTGAGCAACGCCAGCACGCGGCGGCGCGTGATGCCGTTCAGGAAGGTGCCGTTGTCCACCGGGGTCGAGACCACGCCGTCCTTGGCGATCCACAGGTTGCTGGAGGCGAACTCGGCGACATTGCCGGCGCCGTCCAGCATGATGGCGTTGTCGAAGCCCTTGTCCATCGCCTCGCGGATGGCGCGCTGGCCGTTGGGGTACAGGCACGAGGCCTTGGCGTCGGTCGGCGCCATGTTGGGCCAGGAACGCGCGAAGCTGGAGAAGCAGGCGGCAAAGCCCTGGTCGCCCGGCATCGGCACCTTGAACACGTGCAGCACGAACTGGGTCTTGTCGGCGTCGGGCAGCAGGAAGCCGTCGGCGCAGAAGAACATCGGCTTGATGTAGAGCTCGCTGCCCTCGGGGAACTTGGCCACCGCCTGCAGGCACAGCGCCTGGATTTCCTGCCAGGTGATCTGCGGCTTCATCAGCATCTTTTCGGCCGAGCGCACCACGCGCTGGCAATGCAGGTCCAGGTCGGGCGTCAGGCCGCGGAACGCGCGCGCGCCATCGAAGACCATGCTGGCCATCCAGAAGGCGTGGTCGGCGGGGCCGAGCAGTTTGGGGTTTTCAGGGGTCCAGTGACCGTTGTGCCAGAACAAGGCATCCATGATGGGTTTCCTTCGCGGGTATCGGGTGGCGCGACAATGGCGCCGAAACGTCAGGATACATGAGGCGCGGACCGCTTACTCCTTGTCCAGCGCCGCCTGCACCCGTTCGGCCGCATCGGCCGGCATCCATTGCCGCCAGACCGGTCCGTACTGCTTGAGGAAGTAGCGCGCGGCCTCCTCGGGTTCCTTGCCTTCGTTCTCGAGCCAACCGAGCGTGGCGTCGATGGCGTCGCTGGGAATGGTGAGCTTGGCCAGGAACGCGGCAAGCTGCGGCGCGTCCTTGGCAAAAGCGCTGTTCACGCCCGTCACCACGGGGTTCGGCTTGAACTCGGTGGCCACCGGCTTGGCGCACTTGGGATCGGTCAGGCAGGTATAGGCGGTCTGGTCGAAGGCCGGCAGTTCCAGCTTGACCAAGTCTAGCGCGCCGACCAGCGCGGTGGGCGTCCAGTAATAGAAGACGATGTCGCGCTTGCGCTTGTAGGCCGACAGGATGGCGGCCTTCTGCGCGGCGCCGGAACCGGGCGCGAAAAGGCTGTAGTCGCGGTCCAGGCCGAGCGCGCGCAACAGGTTGTCGTTCAGCGTGCCGCAGGCCCAGCCGGCGGGGCAGCCGTAGATGCGGCCGCGGCCCGGGTCTTCCGGATCGGCGAAGACCTGCTTGAAGCGCGCCAGGTCCGCCGCCGACTTCAAGTCGGGATGGCGCTGCACGGTGTAACGCGGCACGTACCAGCCTTCGCCGGCGTCGTAGACATGCCCCAGGCCCTGCACGCGGCCGCTGGCCAGCGCCTTCTTCCAGGCCACCTCGATCTGCCCTGGCCACACCTCCGGCGTGACGTCGACGTCGCCGCGCTGCAGGGCGGCCAGCATCGGCAGCGTCTCGCCGATCTCGACGCTGGTCTTGCAGCCGTAGCCGTGTTCCATCACGTAGCGCTCGATGCCGGCCAGCACCAGGTTGGATTCCCAGTTCAGGCCGCTGAAACGGACCGGGCGGTCGACCTCGCAGACCGGCTTGGCGGCGTGGACCGCGGCGGGCGCCAGCAGGGCGGCGGACAGCGCCAGGGCGCCGGCGAGCAAAGGCTTCATGCGCATGATGGAGCACCTTTCTGATTACGTGCCGGTCATTGTAAAGGTCCCATGCAATCGGGGCCGCGTTCAGCGGCCCCGAGGGTCAGGCAGGCGATGCGGCTGGCGGCCGCGCGGATCAGGCGCGCGCGGCGCGCCGCTTCTCGATCAGCGCGCCGATCTCGCCGACGATGCCGCGACGGAAGGCCAGCACGCAGATCACGAAGATCAGGCCGATCACGATGGTGACCGACTCGCCCAGGCGCAGGAACCAGTCGACGCCGGTCAGGCTGGCCATCATCTGGCCGAAGTCGCCCACTTTGTTCTCCAGCAGCACCACGATGAACGCGCCGAGAATCGGTCCGGTCAGCGTGCCGAGCCCGCCGATCAGCGTCATCAGGATCACCAGGCCCGACATCTGCCAGGTCGCGTCGGACAGCGTGGCCGACACGAACACCAGCGTCTTGGTGGCGCCCGCCAGGCCGGCGATGGCGGCCGACAGCACGAAGGCCAGCAGCTTGAAGCGATCGACGTCGTAGCCCAGCGAGACCGCGCGCGGCTCGTTCTCGCGCAGCGCCTGCAGCACCTGGCCGAACGGCGAATGCACCGTGCGCCAGATGATGAAGTAGCCGATGATGAACACGCCCATCACCAGGTAGTACAGGTTCAGGTCTTTCGACAGGTCGATGATGCCCAGCAGCGTGCCGCGCGGCACGCTCTGCAGGCCGTCTTCGCCGCCGGTGAACTTGGCCTGCAGGAAGAAGAAGAACACCATCTGCGCCAGCGCCAGCGTGATCATGGCGAAGTAGATGCCGCTGCGGCGGATCGCCAGCGCGCCCATCGCCAGGCCCAGCAGCGCGGCCACCGCGACGCCGAACAGCAGTCCGATCTCGGTCGGCACGCCCCACACCTTGAGCGCGTGGCCGGTGGCGTAGGCGGCGCTGCCCAGGAAGGCGGCGTGGCCGAACGACAGCAGGCCGGTGAAGCCCAGCAGCAGGTTGAAGGCGCAGGCGAACAGGGCGTAGCACATGATCTTCATGGCGAAGATCGGATACACCCCGACGAAGGGAAGAATGGCCACCACGACGGCCAGGACCGCATAGCCCAGGAATTGACGATTCATTTCTCTTTTCCGAACAGCCCGGCCGGGCGGAGCAACAGGACAATGGCCATGATGATGAAGACGACCGTGCTGGACGCTTCGGGCCAGAACACCTTGGTCAGGCCCTCGATCACGCCCAGGCCCAGGCCGGTGACGATGGCGCCCATGATGGACCCCATGCCGCCGATCACGACCACCGCGAACACCACGATGATGAGGTTGGACCCCATCAGCGGCGAGATCTGCAGCACCGGCGCCGCCAGCACGCCGGCAAAGCCCGCCAGCGCCACGCCGAAGCCGTAGGTCAGCGTGATCATGCGCGGCACGTTGACGCCGAAGGCTTCCACCAGTCGCGGGTTCTCGGTGCCGGCGCGCAGCAGGGCGCCGAGGCGGGTGCGCTCGATCACGAACCAGGTCGCCAGGCACACCACCACCGATGCCGCCACCACCCAGCCGCGGTAGTTCGGCAGCACCATGAAGCCCAGGTTGGTGGCGCCGCGCAGGGCGTCGGGCGTCGGATAGGGCTGGCCCGACACCCCGTAGAAGCTGCGGAACAGGCCCTCGATGAGCAGCGTCAAGCCGAAGGTCAGCAGCAGGCCGTACAGGTGGTCAAGCTTGTAGAGGTGCCTGAGCAACAGCTTTTCGATGATGATGCCGAACAACCCGACCACCAGCGGCGCCAGGATCAGCATGACCCAGTAATTCAACCCCAGGTACGACAGCCCCATCCAGGCCAGGAAGGCGCCCAGCATGTAAAGCGCGCCGTGCGCGAAGTTGATGACGTTCAGCAGTCCGAAGATAACCGCCAGGCCGAGCGACAGCATGGCGTAGAACGAACCGTTGACCAGTCCCAGCAGCAACTGGCCGAACAAGGCCTGTATGGGGATGCCGAAAATATCAGTCATCTTGTGAAAATCCTGCGCGTACGAAGGGAAGCGGGCAAATTCAGGATGCGACCCGGCCGCGCGGGCCGGGTCGCATCAAGGGATCGCATCGACGGGAATTACTTCTTGACCAGCTTGCAGGTCGACTCGGACAGCTTGGTGTAGACCTCGTCGCCGGGCAGCGTGGCCACGACCTTGTAGTAGTCCCACGGGCCCTTGGATTCGGCCGGCGTCTTCACCTGCATCAGGTACATGTCGTGGATCATGCGGCCGTCTTCGCGCACGTAGCCGCCCTGGGTGAAGAAGTCATTGATCTTGTTCGACTTCATCCACTTCATGAGCGTGTCGGCATCGTCGGTGCCGGTGGCCTTCACGCCGTTCAGGTAGAACGTGACCGACGAATAGTCGCCAGCCTGCAGCATCGACGGCTTGCGGCCCACCTTGGCTTCGAATTTCTTGGACCAGGCGCGCGAGGCGTCGGATTGATCCCAGTACCAGCCGTCGGTCAGGTACATGCCCTTGGTGGCTTCCAGGCCGAGCGAGTGGACGTCGTTGATGAACACCAGCAGGCCGGCCATTTTCATGGTCTTGGTGACGCCGAATTCATTGGCGGCCTTGATGGTGTTGATGGTGTCGCCACCGGCGTTGGCCATGCCCAGGATCTGCGCCTTGGAAGACTGCGCCTGCAGCAGGAACGACGAGAAGTCGGAGGCGCCCAGCGGCGCGCGCACCTGGCCCTTGATCTCGCCGCCGGCGGCCTTGACCACGGCCATGGTGTCGCGTTCGAGGGCGTGGCCGAAGGCGTAGTCGGCGGTCAGGAAGAACCAGCTCTTGCCGCCATCCTTCACCACCGCCGAACCGGTGCCGCGCGCCAGCGCCACGGTGTCGTAGGCGTAGTGCACGGTGTACGGCGAGCACTGGGCGTTGGTCAGGTCGGAAGCGCCCGCGCCAATGGCGATGAAGGGCTTCTTCTTTTCAGCCGCCACGGCCGCCATGGCCAGGCTGGTGGCCGAGTTGGTGCCGGCGATGATGACGTCGACCTTCTGCTGGTCGAACCATTCGCGCGCGCGGGCCGACGCCACGTCGGCCTTGTTCTGGTGATCGGCCGACAGCACTTCGATCTTCTTGCCGTTGACGTTGCCGCCGAAGTCCTCGATCGCCATGCGGACCGCTTCCAGGCCCGCCTTGCCGTCGATGTCGGAATACACGCCGGACATGTCGGTGATGAAGCCGATGCGGATGACATCGTCGGAGATGCCTTGTGCCTGGGCGGTCGCCCCGGCGAATCCCAGGCCCGCCATGGCCAGTGCAGCAGTGATGGTGTGCAGCTTCATGGGATGACTCCTCTTCCCTTTGGTATATGGGATGCCGGGAACCCGGCGGATGACAGGTTATTCAGACGCCCAACAATTCGTTGAGCGTGTCCTGTTTTTCTGAAAGTTCGGACGCTTCGAAATGCTCGACGATCTGGCCATGCTCCATGACGTAGAAGCGATCGGCCAGCGGCGCGGCGAAGCGGAAATTCTGTTCCACCATGACGATGGTGTAACCGCGCTGCTTGAGCGCGGTGATCATGCGGGCCAGCGCCTGCACGATGACGGGCGCCAGGCCTTCGGAGATCTCGTCCAGCAGCAGCAGGTTGGCGCCGGTGCGCAGGATGCGCGCCACCGCCAGCATCTGTTGTTCACCGCCCGACAGTCGCGTGCCGGGCGAATGCCGGCGTTCCTGCAGGTTGGGGAACATGTCGTAGATTTCGGCCAGCGACATGCCGCCGCCGAGCGAGCCGACCACGGGGGGCAGCAGCAGGTTCTCTTCGCACGACAGGCTGGCGAAGATGCCGCGTTCCTCGGGGCAGTAGCCCACGCCCAGGTGGGCGATCTTGTAGGTCGGCAGGTCGATGGCTTCGGTACCATGGATGCGCACCGAGCCCTTGCGCGAGCCGGTCAGGCCGAGGATGGCGCGCAGCGTGGTGGTGCGGCCGGCGCCGTTGCGGCCCAGCAGCGTGACGACCTCGCCTTGCCCCACGCGCATATCCACGCCATGCAGGATATGCGATTCCCCGTACCAGGCCTGCAGGCCCGAGATTTCCAGTGCCGGGGTGCTCATGCGTGCGCTCCTTGGAGTTCGCCGTCGGTGGTGCCCATGTAGGCCTGCATCACGGCGGGATGGCGGGACACTTCGGCGTAGGTGCCCTCGGCCAGCACGGCGCCGCGCGCGAGCACGGTGATGGTGTTGGCAATCGAGGACACGACGTTCATGTTGTGCTCCACCATCAGGATGGTGCGGCCGGCGCTGACGCGCTTGATCAGTTGCGTGACGCGGTCCACGTCCTCGTGGCCCATGCCTTGCGTGGGCTCGTCCAGCAGCATCAGCTCGGGTTCCATCGCCAGCGTGGTGGCGATCTCCAGCGCGCGCTTGCGGCCATATGGCAGGTTCACGGTGGTCTCGTTGGCGAAGGCGCCCAGGTCGACCTGTTCGAGCAGGGCGCGCGCCGGTTCGTCCAGGGCGGCCAGGCGTTTGGTGCTCTGCCAGAAGTGGAACGACAGCCCGGTCTTGCGCTGCAGGCCGATGCGCACGTTCTCCAGCACGGTCAGGTGCGGAAACACCGCCGAAATCTGGAACGAGCGGATCACGCCGCGCCGCGCGATCTGCGCCGGACGCTCACCAGTGATGTCGATGCCGTTGAACTTGATGGTTCCCGAAGTGGGAGAGAGAAACTTGGTCAGCAGGTTGAAGCATGTCGTCTTGCCCGCGCCGTTCGGCCCGATCAAGGCATGAATCTCGCCTCGCTTGATACGCAAATCGACCCCATTGACCGCGACGAAACCGCGGAATTCCTTGGTGAGGCCTTTTGTCTCCAGGATCGTGTCGTCCATGTCCGCTGCACCGGCGTTGTATTTATATGGACCCTGCCCGGCGTCATGCGCTGAGCCCCCGCGGGGTATTGAAAATCATGGAAACACCACGGTTTTCTATAAGAGTTGCCGGCGAGTATGCGCACCTCCGAATCAAAATTCCATGAGGGTTTGTCATAGGTTTTGCGGTGCGGAAAGGTGAATTGTCAAATGGCGGACAATTCGCATGGCCACTGGGCGAAACCCTATGCCGGGACCCGATGCGTTGCAGCAAAACCGTATTGATCGTCATCAATCCGTCATTGAACGCCGCCTCGGGGAAAACCCGGTTTTGCAACTGCGCGAACGAATATCCGGCGGGTTCGCGAAAGGGGCGGCGAGCCTCTCAAGCGGGGGTTTTATCTTTGTATTCGCAGAGATCGGAAATGCCGCATTGCGGGCATTTCGGTTTGCGTGCCACGCATACATAGCGGCCGTGCAGGATCAGCCAGTGATGCGCGTCCTGCAGATACTCGCGCGGCACGAATTTCTCCAGCTTCAGTTCGACTTCCAGCACGTTCTTGCCTGGCGCCAGGCCGGTGCGGTTCGAGACCCGGAAGATGTGCGTATCGACCGCCATGGTCGGCTGGCCGAAGGCCGTGTTCAGCACCACGTTGGCGGTCTTGCGGCCGACGCCGGGCAGCGCCTCCAGCGCCTCGCGCGTCTGCGGCACTTCGCCGCCGTGCTGTTCGATCAGGATGCGGCAGGTGGCGATGGCGTTCTTGGCCTTGGTGCGGTACAGGCCGATGGTCTTGATGTAATCGGACAGGCCTTCCTCGCCCAGCGCCACCAGGGCCTGGGGGGTGCCGTATTGCGGAAAGAACTTGCGGGTGGCGATGTTCACCGACTTGTCGGTGGCCTGCGCCGACAGCAGCACCGCGATCAACAGTTGGAAGGGGGTGTCGTACTCGAGTTCGGTGGTGGGCTTCGGGTTGGCCGCTTGCAGGCGGGCAAAGATTTCTCGGCGTTTGGCGGCGTTCATGGGCGCGGGGCGTTGCGGCGGGCACGGGCACGGGCCAGCGCGGATTCGATGGCGGCGCGCTTGCGGTCTTCGGTTTGCGCGTCGGCGGCGGGGGCGGCGGGCGCGGCGGCCGCCGTGGATTCGGGCGCCATCAGGCGGGCGTTGTCGGCGGCCAGTCGTGCCATGCGCGCCTGATGGTGGCGGTGGCGCTGGCGACCGGCGGCCGCGTCAGCGGCGCTCCAGGCGCGACCGGCCGGCACCATCTCGATGCAATCCACCGGACACGGCGCCACGCACAGGTCGCAACCCGTGCACCAGTCGGGCAGCACGGTATGCATGTGCTTGTTGGCGCCGACGATGGCATCGACCGGACAGGCCTGGATGCACAGCGTACAGCCGATGCAATGCGCCTCGTCGATGCGCGCCACCAGCAGCGGACCGGGTTCGCCGCGGCTCAGGTCCAGCGGCAGGGCGGGGGTTTCGAGCAGCGCCGCCAGCGCGGCGATGCCTTCGTCGCCGCCCGGCGGGCAGCGGTTGATCGGGGCGGCGCCCGCGGCGATGGCCTCGGCATACGGCTGACAGCCGTCATAGCCGCACTTGGTGCATTGCGTCTGAGGCAGCAGGGCGTCGATGCGATCGGCGAGTGAACGACAGGACATGGCGGGCAACGGAAAAAGCAAAAGGGCCCGCGAGGGCCCCCGTGGACGGACGGTGAAAGGCCTCAGGCCGATTGCCGGATGAATTCCGCGATTTTAGGACAGATCATTTCGCGCCAGCGGCGGCCCGAGAAAATCCCGTAGTGGCCGCAGTTGGGCGCGGTGTAGTGCATCTTGCGGTCGGCCGGAATGTTCTTGCACAGCTTGATGGCCGCGCGCGTCTGCCCCTGGCCGGAGATGTCGTCCAGCTCGCCCTCGATGGTGAACAGCGCCACTTTCTTGATGTCGGCCGGGCGCACCAACTGGCCGTCGACTTCCCAGGTGCCGTTCGGCAGCGCGAATTCCTGGAACACCATGCGGATGGTGTCCAGGTAGAACTCGGCCGGCATGTCGAGCACGGCGTTGTATTCGTCGTAGAAGCGGCGATGCGCCTCGGCGTCGCTGTCGTCGCCGCGCAGCAGGTCCAGGTAGAAGTCGTAGTGCGACTTCATGTGCCGGTCGGGATTCATCGCCATGAAGCCGGCATGCTGCAGGAAGCCCGGGTAGACCTTGCGGCCCGAACCCGGATAGCGCGGCGGCACAGGGTGGATGACCTGGTTCTCGAACCACGAGTAGGGCTTGGTGGTGGCCAGGCGGTTCACTTGCGTGGGCGACTGGCGCGGATCGATCGGGCCGCCCATCATGACCATGCTGCGCGGCTGGCAGGGATCGTTGGCCGAGGCCATCAGCGACACGGCGGCCAGCACCGGCACGGTGGGCTGGCATACCGAAATGACGTGCACGTCCGGTCCCAGGTGGCGGATGAAGTCCTGCACGTAGCGCACGTAGTCGTTCAGGTGGAACGGGCCGGCCGACAGCGGCACCATGCGGGCGTCGATCCAGTCGGTGACGTAGACATCGTGGCCAGGCAGCAGGGCGCGCACGGTGTCGCGCAGCAGCGTGGCGTGGTGGCCGGACAGCGGCGCGACCAGCAGCACCTTGGGATCGCCCTGTGGCGCCTGCCGCACGTCGCGGTGGAAGTGCACCAGGCGGCAGAAGGGCTTGTCCAGCACGACCGATTCAGTGACCCGGACCGACTTGCCGTTGATTTCCGTGGCGGGCAGGTTCCAGGCGGGCTTCTGGTATTCCTTGCCGATGCGCGTCATCAGCTCGTATCCCGCGGCCATCTGGCGCGAGATCGGGGTGTAGGCGAGGGGGCTGTAAGGGCTGGAGAACAGCTGGGAACCGGCATCCGTGAATGCAGCGAACGGAGTCAGGAAGGCGCGCTGCATTTCGTGCAATTGGTACAGCATTTGGGGAAGTCCTTCTGGGTCGTGCGTGTGCCCCGATTATTGCGCCGGGGAGTAACGGTATTTCCAATTTGTCTGACGAAAGCGCCTGAAAACCGGATTTTGTGTTGCGAAAATGCGACCCGTCATCCCTTGCGCACCAGTTTAGGGCGAAATCAAGGGGCGCCGGCGGGATAAAAAGGGGGATTTTCGCCCTAGGCCGGACGGGCCAGGGGCCGATCCGACAGGGGCGGGGAATCACCAGTAGTTTTCCACCGCGAGGTTGCCGGGAACGCCGCGGCGGCCCGGCTTGAAACCGCGTTCGCCCAGCAACTTGCGGGCGTCGGCCAGCATCTCCGGGTTGCCGCAAAGCATGATCTTGGCTTGCTCCGGGGCCAGCGGCAGGCCGGCCAGGCGTTCCAGTCCGCCATCGGCGATCAGGGTGGTCAGGCGCGCCTGCGGCATGCCGGGCAGGGCCTCGCGAGTGGCGATGGGCAAATAGATCAGCTTGTCCGGTTCGGCCTCGAACAGGTCGCTCAGGGACGGATCATTGCGCCAGCCTTCGATTTCCTCGCGGTAGGCCAGCTCCGCCGCGGTGCGCACGCCGTGCACCAGGACGATGCGGCGATAGGCGCGCCAGACGGCCGGGTCGCGCAGGATCGACAGGTAGGCCGACAGGCCGGTGCCGGAGGCCAGCAGCCAGAGGTCGCCGCCGGGCGCGAAGCGCTCCAGCGTCAGGAAACCGTAGGGCGCTTTTTCGACATAGAGCGCATCGCCCGGCTGCAGCCGCGCCATGCGCGGGCTGAACAGGCCCTCGGGCACCACGATGGAATAGAACTCCAGCCAGGGCTGATGCGGGGCCGACACCATCGAGTAGGCGCGCCACAGGGTGGGCGGGCCGGCGGGATCCTCGGCGCCAGGCAGACCGACCCGGGCGAACTGGCCCGGCTGGAAGGCATACGCGTCGTCGCGCGTGACGCGCACCGAGAACAGCTTGTCGGGCACCCAGGTATGAACGTGGGTAACGGTCTGGCGCGTGTATTTGGAATCGTCGGTCATCGGGGCATCGCGCGTCGCGAGGCCTTGGCGGCCCCGCGCTCGCGGATTATTTTTCCAGGTATTGCAGCTTGTCCTGCTTGCCGTTCCATTCGTCGGCGTCGGGCAGCGGCTTCTTGGCGCGGCTGATGCTGGCGAACTCGGGCGAGAGTTCTGCGTTCAGGGCGATGAAGTTGAGCTGGTCCTGCGGCACGTCTTCCTCGGCGTAGATAGCGTTGGCCGGGCATTCGGGGATGCACACGGCACAGTCGATGCACTCGTCGGGGTCGATCACCAGGAAGTTCGGACCCTCACGAAAACAGTCCACCGGGCATACGTCGACGCAATCGGTGTACTTGCACTTGATACAGTTTTCGGTGACTACGTGGGTCATTCTCAGGAACTCCGGGCAGGCGGCATGTGTGTCTTGTTGGGCGGATTTTACCCAATGCGGCGCCAAACCGCCGCCAATACCCGTGTTGACATCGTGGCGCATTGGGGTATCGCGGGGCCCCGCTGTGCTATGGTGTCGCGAAACGATACGCGTAATCATGATAATCACCTCGCTGCTCGACACCGACCTGTACAAATTCAGCATGATGCAGGTGGTGCTGCATCAGTTTCCCGCTGCCCAGGTCGAGTACCGTTACAAATGCCGGACTCCGGGGGTCAACTTGCGCCCCTACCTGGATGAAATCCGCGAAGAAGTGCACCAACTGTGCCAGTTGCGCTTCACCGAGGACGAACTTAAATATCTGGGCGGCTTGCGTTTCATCAAAAGCGACTTCGTCGATTTCCTCGAACTGTTCCACCTGCCCGAGCGCTGCATCAGCATCCAGGAGGGCGAGGGGCCGGGCGAGATCAGCATCGAGGTCAAGGGCCCGTGGCTGCACACCATTCTCTTCGAGATCCCGGTGCTGGCCATCGTCAACGAGGTCTACTTCCGCAACACGCGCAAGAACCCGGATTGGGCCGAGGGCCGCAAGCGCCTGCAATCCAAGATGCATCTGGTGCTGGACGACCCGGCGCTGGCCGATTTCCGCGTGGCCGAATACGGCACCCGGCGCCGCTTCTCCAAGGTCTGGCACGAAGAGATCGTCTCGACCATGAAGGCCCAGATGGGTCCGCATTTCGCGGGCACCAGCAACGTGCTGCTGGCCAAGCAGCACGAGGTGCTGCCACTGGGCACCATGGGCCACGAATACCTGCAGGCCTGCCAGGCGCTCGGTCCGCGGCTGCGCGATTCGCAGGTGTTCGCGCTGGAAGTGTGGGCCAAGGAATACCGCGGCGACCTCGGCATCGCGCTGTCGGACGTCTATGGCATGGACGCCTTCCTGCGCGACTTCGACATGTATTTCTGCAAGCTGTTCGACGGCGCGCGGCACGATTCGGGCGATCCCTTCGTCTGGGGCGAACGCTTGCTCGAGCACTATCGCAAGAACCGCGTCGACCCGCGCGCCAAGACGCTGGTGTTCTCGGATTCGCTGACCTTCCCGCGCGCCATCGAACTGGCGCGCCAGTTCGCCGGGCGTTGCAAGGTGTCGTTCGGCATCGGCACCAACCTGACCAACGACCTGGGCCACGAACCGCTGCAGATCGTCATGAAAATGGTCCGCTGCAACGGCCAGCCGGTGGCCAAGGTGTCCGACGCGCCTGAGAAGACCATGTGCGACGATCCCGCCTACCTGGCCTATCTGCGCCAGGTGTTCCAACTGCCGCCCGCCTAGCGGGCCTCGGCCCGGGCAGGGTAAAGTTCGCCATTCTTCGCATTGTTCAACCCGCAACTCGTCATTAGGGGAATATTCATGAGCAGCATCAAGCGCTTCCACGTCGCCAAGCGCCTGTCGGACATGGCCGTCTACAACGGCGTCGCGTACCTGGCGGGCCAGGTGCCGGACGATTCCACGCTGGACATCACCGGCCAGACCGAGCAAGTGCTCGCCACCATCGACCGCCTGCTGGCCGAAGCCGGCACCGACAAGACCAAGATCCTGATGGCCCAGATCTACGTGGCCAACATGAAGGAATTCGACGGCATGAACAAGGCCTGGGACGCCTGGGTCGCCGACGGCAACTCGCCCCCGCGCGCCACCGTCGAGGCCCGCCTGGCCAACCCCGACTTCAAGGTCGAGATCGTCGTCACCGCCGCCGTCGCCTGATTGGCGCGGCCGCGCGATGAAAAAGCCCTCCGGCAGGCCGGGGGGCTTTTTCATTCCTGGACGCGCCGCGTGGCGTCACGGCGCGCCGACCGCCAGGGAGGGAGGGCGCTATGGAGCGCGCAGCGGCTGACCTGGGCTGGCCCGCTGTCGGCGGCAGGGCTGCCTCAAGCCGCTGTCAGCAGCAGGCCGGCGAGCAGGCCACCGACCTCCTCACAGCGCGCCAGCTCAGCCGGGGCCACGGTCTTGGGGGCGGCGATCTGTTGCGGCGTCTGCGCGCCCAGGTTGACGATCAGGGGCGGAGCCGCGGCCCGCAGGCGCCAGCCGGTGCAGATGCGCTCCACCTGGCGCGCCGCGCCGGCGCCGTCGCTGCCCGCGCTGATCAGGCAGGCGTAGGGACGGCCGGCAATGCGGTCCAGCGCGTAGTAGTAGCAGCGGTCGAAGAATTCCTTCATTTCGCCGCTCAGGCTGGCCAGGTTCTCCGGCGCGCAGAACAGCAAGCCGTCGCTGGCCAGCACCTCGTCCGCCCCCGCGTGCGCGGCGCGGCGCAGGGTCACCGCCAGCTCGTCCGGCTGTTCCAGCAGCGCCGCCGCCGCGGCCGCGCCCCGGGCGGCGGCCTCGGCCATCTGGCGGGCCGCGCCGGTGCGGGAATGCCACACGATCAGCAGCCGTTTCATGCGTAGCGCGCCAGGGGATCCTGGCGGTAATAGGCCCGCAGCAGGCCGAACCATTCCGGCAGCGCCTCGGCCATCGGGTGGGGATCGACGAAGAAGTGCTCGGAGCTGACGGCGAAGAACTCGGCTTCGTCGGTGGCGGCGTAAGGGTCGAGTGGCAAGCGCCCGTACCAGGCGTCGGCCTCGGCGCTTTCCGGATCGACGTCATGCGGAATGGCGGCCTCCACCGCGTCGACCGCGGCGATGAAGCGATCCAGGCTGTCGTCCAGGATGCGGCGCCATTCGCGCGGCTTGATATCGCCGTGCGCCGCCAGCGACGGCATGCCGTCGGCAAAGCCCGATTGCAGGTCGAGCTTGTGCGCGAACTCATGGATCACCACGTTGAAGCCGCCTTCGGACAACTGCGTGTCCTCCCAGGACAGCACCAGCGGACCGCCGTCCCAGGCCTCGCCGGCGGCGTCTTCCAGGTATTCGTGCATCACGCCGTCCTCGTCCATCTGCTTGCGCGGGATGCGAAAGCCCGCGGGGTACACGATGATCTCCTCCCAGCCCTCGTACAGCGCGGGCGTCAGGTTCAGGATCGGCAGGCTGGCCTGGGCCGCGATCGACAGCCGCATGAAGTCGGTCACTTCCAGCCCCTGCGCGCCATTGATGGTCTTGCTGGCCAGCAGCCAGGCCGAGCGCGCCAGCAACTGCGCGGATTCGTCGGCGTCCAGCGCCGCCAGGAAGGGGTGGGCGTCCAGCACCTGCCGCCAGAGGTCGGGTGCGATCCGGGCCTGCATCTGCGCCACCTCGGCGGCGCGCGCGCCCCGGCCCTTGAGCCAGCGCAACATAAGCTTGGGTTCCTTGAATATGTGCCCGGCGTTGGCCGGGGTTTTCAGCATTGATTCCTAGTGTAGAGTGTCGGAATCCTCGATTACCGTAACCGCAATACGCCCGCGATGTCCGCCCCGCCCGTTCCTGATGCGCCTTCGCCTTTCGACGCTTCCTGGCGACAGGAGGCGGGGGCGGGCCTCGACGCCGATGGCCTTGCGCTTATCGACCAGGCGGTGGCCTGGTCGGTTCCCCGTTTCGAGGGCCAGCAGGCCCTGACGGGCGAACCGCTGGCCTCGCACGGCGCCGGCGTGGCGCGGATCCTGGCGGGCCTGCATACCGATGCGGCCACGCGCGCGGCGGCCCTGCTGGCGGCCCTGCCGACCGACCTGACCGCGCCGTCTCCCGCGCTGCGCAACGACCCGGTCGCCACCGCCTTCGGCGCCGAGGTCGCCCGCCTGGTGCAGGGCACCCGGGCCCTGCTGCGGTTGGGCGTGGTGGCGCGCCAGGCCAGCGACGCGGCAGCGGAGACCGGCTCGCAGAAGGAAATGCAGCGCAAGATGCTGCTGGCCATGGCGGCCGACCTGCGCATCGTGCTGATGCGCCTGGCCTCGCGCCTGCGGACCCTGCGCTGGCACGCCGAAAGCAAGACCCCCTGTTCGACCGACTTCGCCCGCGAGACCCTCGACCTGTACGCGCCGCTGGCCAACCGCCTGGGCATCTGGCAGATCAAGTGGGAAATGGAAGACCTGGCGTTCCGCTTCCTGGAACCCGACCGCTACAAGCAGATCGCCCGCCTGCTCGAGGAAAAGCGGGTCGAGCGCGAAGCCTTCATCGCCGGCGCCATCGAGCGCCTGCAGACGGCGCTGGCCAAACATGGCATCGAAGCCGAGGTCAGCGGCCGGCCCAAGCACATCTACAGCATCTGGAACAAGATGCGGGTCAAGCGCCTGGATTTCTCGCAGATGTACGATCTGCGCGCGCTGCGCATCATCGTCGACGACGTGCGCGCCTGTTACATGGCGCTGGGCATGGTGCACGAGATGTGGACGCCGCTGTCCGACGAGTTCGACGACTACATTTCGCGGCCCAAGCCCAACGGCTACCGTTCGCTGCACACGGTGGTGGCGGACGATGACGGCCGGCCGTTCGAGGTGCAGATCCGCACCCGCGAAATGCACCAGTTCGCCGAGTACGGCATGGCCGCGCACTGGCGCTACAAGGAAGCGGGCGCCAAGGGCGGGCAGGTGGCGGCGTCCAGCGAATACGACCGGCAACTGGCCTGGATGCGCCAGTTGCTGGCCTGGAACAGCGATGTCGAGGCGGGCGAGGCGCCCGTCGCCGACAAGCCCGACGCGGCCAAGTCTGCCGCCAAGTCGGGCCCGGGCAAGAGCCGCCATGCCGCCGCGCCCACACCGACGGACGAACGCATCTACGTGCTGACCCCGCAGGCGCGCGTGATCGAGTTGCCGGCCGGCGCCACGCCGGTCGACTTCGCCTATCACCTGCACACCGACCTGGGCCACCGCTGCCGCGGGGCGCGGGTCGATGGCCAGATGGTGCCCCTGCAGACGCGCCTGGCGACCGGCCAGACGGTCGAGATCATCTCGGCCAAGTCGGGCGGCCCGTCGCGCGACTGGCTCAACCCGCAACTCGGTTTCCTCGCCAGTCCGCGCGCCCGCGCCAAGGTGCGCATGTGGTTCAACGCCATCGAACTGCAGCAGCGCATCACGCAAGGCCAGGCGCTGGTCGAAAAGGAACTGCAGCGGCTCGGCAAGACCGCCGTCAACCTGGAACAACTGGCGCAGAACCTCGGTTTCGCTCGCGCGGACGACCTGTATGTGGCGGCGGCCAAGGAAGAATTCAGCCTGCGCCAGATCGACGCCGTGTTCCAGCAGCCGGCGCCCGCCGCCGAGCCGCAACCGGCCGCGCTGCGCCACGCCAGTGCCGGCAGCGCCGAGAAAAGCGGCAAGAGCGGGGTGCTGGTGGTGGGCGTGGGCTCGCTGCTGACGCAGTTGGCGCGCTGCTGCCGGCCCGCGCCGCCCGATGCCATCGCCGGCTTCGTGACGCGCGGGCGCGGGGTGTCGATCCACCGCAGCGACTGCCACAGCTACCTGGCGCTGGCCGCGCGCGAGCCCGAGCGGGTGATCGAGGTGGCCTGGGGCGAGACCCCCGCGGACACGTTCTACCCGGTCGACATCAGCGTGCGCGCGCACGACCGCTCCGGCCTGCTGCGCGACCTGTCCGAAGTGTTCGCGCGCCTGCGCTTGAATGTGGTGGGCGTGAACACCCAGAGCCGGCAGTCGCTGGCCCATATGGTGTTCACGGTCGAAGTGCGCGGCGGCGAATCGCTGGCGCGCGCGCTGGATGCGCTGGCCGAAGTGCCGGGCGTATCGTCGGCGGTGCGCCGCTAGCCTGCGACGCGCAAGATGGGCCGCCCCGGGGACGGGCGGCTCGGAAGAGGGCGCCCATGCATGGCCGTTGCCCGGGGCGCCCCGCAATGGACCACCCGGGCCCATCGCGGCCCGGGAATATCAGCGATCCAGGTTCTCGTGGGCGCGTTCGCGCATGAAGAACGACGCCACCAGCCCCAGCGCCACGCCGAACATCACGTAGTAGGCCGGCGCCATCGGCGAACCGGTGGTCTTGATCAGCCAGGTCACGATGAACTGGGCAAAACCGCCAAAGATCATCACCGCCACGTTATAGGCCAGCGACAGACCCACCGAGCGCACCCGCGCCGGGAACAGCTCCGCCATGACGGTGCTGAACACGCCGAAGAAGGCCGACACGAACACGCAGACCACGATCTGCACGGTCAGCAGGCGGCCGATCGACGGCGCGTCCGACAGCCAGTGATACAGCGGGTACAGCACCAGCAGATAGCCGATCAGCGAACCGATCACCAGCGGGCGGCGGCCGATGCGGTCGGACCAGGCGCCCATGAACGGCGTCAGCAGCACCATCAGCGCCGCGCCCGCCATCTGCACCAGGAAGGTCTGGTTCAGCGGCAGCTTCAGGATCTGCGTCGAGTAGGTCACCAGGTAGGTGAAAGTGATGTAGATCGACACCGTCGCCGTCACCACCAGCCCCACGCCGATCAAGGTTTCGCGCGTGTGGGCGCGCACCATCTCGCCCAGGCTCAGGCGCTGCACCTCGCCGCGGGCGGCGGCCTGGCGCTCGTCTTCCTTCATCTGCTTGAAGGCGTCGGTTTCGTCGATGTTGCGGCGGATATAGATGGCGATCGGCACGATCACCAGGCCGAACGCGAACGGCAGGCGCCAGGCCCAGGCCGCGATCTGCTCCTGCGTGAAGAACTCGGTGATCAGCGTGCCGCAGGCCGCGCCGAGCAGCAGCGCCAGCATCTGACCGGCCATCTGCCACGAGCCGTAGAAGCCGCGCCTGCCGTTGGGCGCCATCTCGATCAGCAGGGCGGTCGAGGTGCCGAACTCGCCGCCGGCCGAGAAGCCCTGCAGCAGTCGCGCGATCAGGATGAAGATGGGGGCCAGGATGCCGGCCGCGTGATAGGTGGGGGCCACGGTGATCAGGGCGATGGACACCGCCATCAGCGAGGTCACCAGCACCATGGCCGCCTTGCGGCCCTTCTTGTCGCCATACAGGCCGAGGATGATGCCGCCCACGGGACGCATGAAGAATCCGACGCCGAAGATCGCCGTGGTCATCAGGATCGCGTTCAGTTCGCTGCCGGGAACGCTGGGGTCGGTGGGGAAGAACAATTTCGAGATGATCGGCGTCATGAACGCGAACACCAGGAAGTCGTACCATTCGAGGGCATTGCCGATGACTGCCGCCACGATGTTGCGCGTGGGAACTGCTTTGTGCTGCACGGATTCTCCTTGGGGGGGCTTGCTGTGGTGAGGCCGTCATTCTAGGCCCAGGCGACGCGCCCCGCCGGCCGCGGGGGCGGGACGCGGACGCGTCCTGGCTTTACACTGCTGCTTTTACCCGAGAGAGTTGCTACATGAACGCGCGCACCTGGCTGGAGACGCTGGTCGGTTTCGACACCACCAGCCGCAATTCCAATCTTGCCCTCATCGAGACCGTCCGTGATTGGCTCAAGGGCCAGGGTGTCGATGCATGGCTGGCGCACAATCCCGAGCGCACCAAGGCCAACCTGTTCGCCACTCTGCCGGCGCAGGACGGCAACCAGCAGGGCGGCATCGTCCTGTCGGGCCACACCGACGTGGTGCCGGTCGATGGCCAGGACTGGAGCACCGATCCGTTCAAACTGGTCGAAAAAGACGGCCTGCTGTACGGCCGCGGCAGTTGCGACATGAAGGGCTTCATTGCCGGTTCGCTGGCGCTGGTCCCGGAATTCCTGGCCATGCCGCGCAAGAAGCCAATCCACCTGGCGTTCTCCTACGACGAGGAAGTCGGCTGCGCCGGCGCGCCGTACATGCTGGCCGACCTGCACGACCGCGGCATCCGCCCCGAAGGCTGCGTGGTGGGCGAACCCACCGGCATGCAGGTGGTGGTGGCGCACAAGGGCATCAACCTTTTCCGCTGCAAAGTGCACGGCAAGGCGGCGCACTCGTCGCTGACCCCGCGCGGTTGCAACGCCATCGAATACGCCGCCCGCCTGATCTGCCGCATCCGCGACCTGGCCGACAGCTTCAAGGCCAACGGCCCGTACGACCAGTTCTACGACGTGCCGTTCTCCACCATGACCACCAACCAGATCCGCGGCGGCATCGCGGTCAACACCATTCCCGAACTGTGCGAATTCACCTATGAATTCCGCAACCTGCCGGGCATGCAACCCGACCAGATCCAGGCGGAAGTCGAGAAATACGTGCGCGATGAGCTCTTGCCGCGCATGAAGGCCGAATTCGACGGCGCCAGCATCGAGATCGAGACCGGCGCCGCGGCGCCGGCCCTGGAAGCTTCCGAGGAAGCCGCCATCACCCAACTGGTGCGCGCCCTGACCGAGGACCGCGCCACCCGCAAGGTGGCCTATGGCACCGAAGCCGGCCTGTTCCAGGGCATCGGCATTCCCACGGTGGTCTGCGGCCCCGGCCACATCGAGCAGGCGCACAAGCCCAACGAGTTCGTCGCGCTTGACCAGTTGGCCGCCTGCGAGACCTTCCTGCGCCGCATGGGTCAGTCGCTCTGAGGCGACGGACCGCGGCGACCGGCCGGGCCATTCTCCCCGGAGCCCCCGGGGGTACCCGGCGGGCTCGGGTGCAACCCCCCGCTGTGGCCGGCGTCAGGTAAAATGACGGGTTGCAAACCGGATTTGCGGGCGGCAGACGCTGGCCGTGATACCGGGGGAGATGCTTGGTGAAACCTTACGATTTTCCGGATGCCCAGGGCCATTTCGGCCCTTATGGCGGTGTTTTCGTGGCAGAAACGCTGATGCACGCGCTCGACGAGCTGCGTGCCGCCTATGACCGCTACCGTGTCGATCCCGCCTTCCTGGAAGAGTTCAACTACGAACTCAAGCATTTCGTCGGCCGTCCCAGCCCCGTCTACCACGCCCGTCGCTGGTCCGACCTGGTGGGCGGCGCCCAGATCTGGTTCAAGCGCGAAGACCTGAACCACACCGGCGCGCACAAGGTCAACAACTGCATCGGCCAGGCGCTCCTGGCCAAGCGCATGGGCAAGCCGCGTGTCATCGCCGAAACCGGCGCCGGCCAGCATGGCGTGGCCACGGCCACGGTGGCGGCCCGCTACGGCATGGAATGCGTGGTCTACATGGGCAGCGAAGACGTCCGTCGCCAGGCCTCCAACGTCTACCGCATGAAGCTGCTGGGCGCCACGGTGGTGCCGGTCACGTCCGGCTCGCGCACCCTGAAGGACGCGCTCAACGAAGCCATGCGCGACTGGGTCACCAACATCGAGAACACCTTCTACATCATCGGCACGGTGGCGGGCCCCGACCCCTACCCCCGCATGGTGCGCGATTTCCAGACCGTCATCGGCAATGAATGCCTGACGCAGATGCCCGAGGCCATCGGCCGCCAGCCCGACTACGTCGTGGCCGCGGTCGGCGGCGGCTCCAACGCCATGGGCATCTTCCATCCCTACATTCCCTACGAGAACGTGCGCCTGATCGGCGTCGAAGCCGCCGGCGAAGGCATGGACAGCGGCAAGCATGCCGCGTCGCTGGCCGCCGGCCAGGTCGGCGTGCTGCACGGCAACCGCACCTACGTCATGCAGGACGCCGACGGCCAGGTCCAGGAAACGCATTCGGTCTCGGCCGGGCTGGACTACCCCGGCGTCGGTCCCGAGCATGCCTGGCTCAAGGACTCCGGCCGCGCCGAATACGTCGGCATCACCGACGACGAAGCGCTGAAGGCCTTCCACGATTGCTGCCGCATCGAAGGCATCATGCCGGCGCTGGAGTCCTCGCACGCCATCGCCCAGGCCGTTAAGATGGCCGCCACGCTGCCGCGCGACGCGGTCATCCTGGTCAATCTGTCGGGCCGTGGCGACAAGGACATGCATACCGTCGCCGAACGCGCCGGTATCGAACTCTGATATGACGACAACCCGCTCCGATCGCATTGCCGCCGCCTTTGCGCGCACCGCCGAATCCGGCCGCGCCGCGGCGCTCATTCCCTACATCGCGGCCGGCGATCCGTCGCCCGCCGCCACCGTTCCCCTGATGCACGCGCTGGTCGAGGCCGGCGCCGACGTCATCGAACTGGGCGTGCCGTTCTCCGATCCCATGGCCGACGGCCCGGTGATCCAGCGCGCCGCCGAGCGCGCCATCGCGCAGGGCGTGGGCCTGGGCCGCGTGCTCGACCTTGTGGCCGAGTTCCGCCAGCGCGATACCGCCACCCCCGTGGTGCTGATGGGCTATGCCAACCCCATTGAACGCATGGGCCAGGCCGAATTCGCCCGCCGCGCCGAGGCCGCGGGCGTGGATGGCGTCCTGGTGGTCGACTATCCGCCCGAGGAAGTGGTCGAATTCGCCGGAACGCTTGGCCGCCATGGCATCGCTCCGATCTTTCTCCTGGCCCCCACCTCGACCGACGCGCGTATCCAGGCCGTGGCCGCCGTGGCGCGCGGTTACGTCTACTATGTGTCGCTCAAGGGCGTGACGGGAGCCGGTTCGCTCAACACCGACGACGTGGCCGAGCGCGTGGCGGTGATCCGCCGCCATGTGCGCGAGATCCCGGTAGGCGTGGGCTTCGGCATCCGCGACGCCGACAGCGCGCAGCGCGTGGCGAGCGTGGCGGACGCGGTCGTCATCGGCAGCAAACTGATTGAAACCATGGAGCAGGCGGTGGCCAACGCCCCCGCTGCCCAGCAAACCGACGCCGCAGTCGCCGCCGCCAGCGGCTGGCTGCGCACCATCCGGCAGGCGCTGGATCAAGTAAAACGACCGAGCGCGTCGGCCTGAGCGGCCTGGCGCGACTTCCTTACGGGATGAACAAACAATGAGCTGGATCGAAAAACTCCTGCCGCCTCGCATCAACAAAACCAGCGACAGCGGCGCCCGCCGCGTGCCCGAAGGCCTGTGGGTGAAATGCCCGTCGTGCGAAACGGTGCTGTACAGCGAAGACCTGGCGGCCAACCTGCACGTCTGCCCCAAGTGCGATCACCACATGCGCATCGGCGCCCGCGCCCGCATCGACTCGCTGCTCGACATGGAAGGCCGCGTCGAAATCGGCCAGAGCACGCGCTCGGTCGATTCGCTGAAATTCAAGGACACCCGCAAGTACCCCGAGCGCCTGGCCGAAGCCGTCAAGCAGACCGGCGAAACCGACGCGCTGGTGGTGGTCAGCGGCTCGATTCGCGGCGTGCCGGCGACGCTGGCGTGCTTTGAATTCGAGTTCATGGGCGGCTCCATGGGCTCGGTGGTCGGCGAGCGCTTCGCGCGCGGCGCCCAGGCCGCGCTCGACAACAAGACGCCCTTCATCTGCGTGGCCGCCTCGGGCGGCGCGCGCATGCAGGAAAGCCTGTTGTCGCTGATGCAGATGGCCAAGACCAACGCCATGCTGACGCGCCTGTCTGCCGCCGGCCTGCCGTTCATCAGCGTGCTGACCGATCCCACCATGGGGGGCGTGTCCGCCAGCTTCGCCTTCATGGGCGACGTGGTCATCGCCGAGCCGAAGGCCCTGATCGGCTTTGCTGGTCCGCGCGTGATCGAACAGACCGTGCGCGAGAAGCTGCCCGAAGGCTTCCAGCGCGCCGAGTTCCTGCTGCAGAAGGGCGCCATCGACATGGTCGTGGACCGCCGCCAGTTGCGAGAGGAAATCGCCCGCCTGCTGGCGCTGTTGACCAACCAGCCGGCCGACGTCGTCACCGCCGCCTGATCCCGTTTCCCCGGGCTTTCGGGCTTGGGGGGGCCAGATGAAAAAGCCGCCGCGCACTTGTGCCGGCGGCTTTTTCATGGCCGTTTGTTCAGCCCTCTGACAGCGTCATTTTTTGTGCGCCGGGCGGAACAATGTTTTCCATGATTTCTGTTGCCTTATTGCGACATATTGCGAGCCTTCTGGCCCGGTTTTTGCTATGTTCTGTAGTACTGGATAACACTCGTGAATTGCGCCGAGATGTCATCCCAACAAAATACGGAGTTGCTCCCAATGCAGTCGACGAAGAAGAAAATGCTTGTCCGCCTTGTCGGTTTGGCCCTCGCCGGCGCCGCGACCATCGCCAGCGCCCAGTCGTCCGAGGGTACGCAGGGCGGCGTGAGCCTGCACTATGGCGTGGGCGACCACTATCAGCGCTTCACCCTGAATTACGAAACGCCGTCGGTGTGGACCTATCAGTTCGGCGGCAACTGGGGCCGCCTGGATCTGACGCCCGAACTCGGCGTGTCTTACTGGTGGGCCGACGGCGACCGCTCGCCGAGCAATGTGTGGCAATTGAACGCCATCCCGATGTTCCGCTGGTGGGCGGGTGAGCGCTTCTACCTCGAAGCCGGTATCGGCGCCACCGTGTTCTCGCGCACCCGCTTCGCCAACGAGAACATCAGCACCGCCTTCCAGTTCGGCGACCACGTCGGTCTGGGTTTCCTGCTGACGCCGAACAACCGCATCGGCGTGCGCTATTCGCACTTCTCCAACGCCAGCATCAAGCGCCCGAATCCCGGCCTGGATACGGTGCAGCTGACCTATACGTACCAGTTCTGATCGCGGCGCGATCCGGCCTGACGAAAAAACCCTCGGTGACGAGGGTTTTTTTTGGGCCATGTTCGCGCCATATCCCGGCGCCATGTTCCGCCGGTGTGTTCCGGCGCCATGCCCGGGCGGCGTGGTCGGCTGGCAAATAAAAAAGCCCCCATCATTCGATGGGGGCTTTTGCTTGCGCGGCTTGCCTTTAGTGGCGGGTTTCGACCTGAACCAGGGGTTCGTTCGAAACCGGGGCCACCGGCTTGCGCTCGCGGCCCAGGCGGACCGGCGTGTGCGCCGCGGCGATGCGCAACTGCGTCTGCGCGTGGCGCTCGGGGTCGGTTTCCACCCACTGCAGGCCGGCGGCGTTGACCACTTCGTGCAGGGCCTGGGCCTTGGCCGAAGGAGCCGTCGCCGGCACCACGATGGGCTGGGCGCTGGCCGGCGCCGCCGCCACAGGCGCGGCGGCTACCGGTGCCGGCGTGGCTTCCGGTTCGACCGGCGCGGCCGTCACGGCAGGTTCCACCACGGGTTCGACCGCGGCGGCTTCCACCGGGGTTGCGACAGGCGCGGCCGGCTCGGAAACCTCGCTGGCGGGCTCGACAGCCACCGGGGCGATCGGCTCGGGGGCCGTGGCCGGTACGGGCTGCTGGGCCTGCGGTTCGTGCGCGGCGGCGGATGCCTGTTCGACCTGGGCCGGTGCCGGCGTGATCTCAGCCTGGACGGCTTCGGCCTGCCGTACCGGCGCCTCGGCTTGCGGGGCGGGGGCGGGGACTTCGGCCGGAACGGCGGTCACCGGGGCGGCGACTGGCGCGGGCGCGGCGGTCACGTTCTCGGCCGGCTCGCCGGCGTCTTCCTCGGCGCCGTCTTCCAGTTGCTCGTCGCTGCCTGCCACGCCTGCCTCGTCCGGGCTGCGGCGGCCGCGGCGACTGCGGCGGCGGCGGCGCTTGCGTTCCGGGTCGGCGCCGGCTTCGGCGCCTTCGACGGCGGGCACGCCATCGGCGGTCTGCTCGACGGCTTCGGCCGCTTCGGCCTGGGCCTCGGCGGGCTGCTTGGCTTCAGGCAGCGCGGTGGCGACCGACTGGGCCAGCGCGGCGACCATGCTTTCCTGCTCGCTCATCGGCGCGTCGGCCTGGCCTTCCTCGCGGCGGTTGCGGCCACGGCCGCGACGGCGGTTGCGACCGGCGCCGGCATCATCGCCAGCGGCTTCCGGCGCGATGTCGGGGCGGTTGGAGGCTTGCGCGGCTTGCACGGCCTGATCGCGATCGCCGCGCTCGTTGCGGTTGTGGCGCTCGCCGCGTTCCTGGCGTTCGCCGCGTTCGCCTTCGGGGCGACGGTTGCCACGGATATGCGGACGGCCGCCTTCGCTGCCCTCGGCGCCTTCGGCGCGGGACTCACCGCGACGGTTGCGGTTGCGGTCGGAACCGTGGCGTTCGCCGCGGCGTTCCTGGCCATCGTGGCCGCTGCGGCCCTTGCCGCGGGCCGGCGACGCGGCGCGCTTGGCGCTGGTCTCTTCCTGGGTGGCGGGCGCGGCCTTGGCGGGCTCGCTGTTGCCGGTCAGCCAGCCGAACAGGCGCTTGAGCAGGCTGGGGCCGCCCGATTGCGCCGGCGCGGCCGCGGGGGCGGGCGCCGGGGCAGGGGTCGACATGGGAGCCGGCTGCGAAGGCGTGATGCCCTTGACCAGCGCCTCCGGACGGGCTTTGATCTCGCTTTCGCGCGGCTGCCAGGGGGCGTCGGTGGCGGGAGCCTCGACCAGCTCGAAGCTGGTCTTCACTTCTTCCAGGCGCGGATCGTCGTGGCGCAGGCGCTCGATGTGGTGGTGCGGCGTTTCCAGGTGCTTGTTGGGGATCAGCACCAGGTTGACCTTCAGGCGGGCTTCCATCTTGGTGATGTCGGCGCGCTTTTCGTTCAGCAGGTAGGTCGCCACGTCGACCGGCACCTGGGCGTGGACCGCCGCGGTGTTTTCCTTCATGGCTTCTTCCTGCAGCAGGCGCAGGACGTGCAGGGCGCTCGATTCGGCGTCGCGGATCACACCGGTGCCGTTGCAGCGCGGGCAGGTGATGTGCGAGCCTTCGTTCAGGGCCGGACGCAGGCGCTGGCGCGACAGTTCCATCAGGCCGAAGCGCGAGATCTTGCCCATCTGGACGCGGGCGCGGTCGAAATGGAGGGCGTCACGCAGGCGCTGTTCGACGGCGCGCTGGTTCTTGCTGTCTTCCATGTCGATGAAGTCGATGACGATCAGGCCGCCCAGGTCGCGCAAGCGCAGTTGGCGGGCCACTTCGTCGGCGGCTTCCGAGTTGGTCCGCAGGGCGGTTTCCTCGATGTCGGCGCCGCGGGTCGAGCGGGCCGAGTTGACGTCCACGGACACCAGCGCTTCGGTGTGGTCGATGACGATGGCGCCGCCCGAGGGCAGCGTGACCGTGCGCGAGTAGGCCGTTTCGATCTGGTGTTCGATCTGGAAGCGCGAGAACAGCGGGATGTCGTCGCGGTAGCGCTTCACGCGCTGGACGTTGTCCGGCATCACCACGCTCATGAACGCGGTGGCCTGGTCGGCGATCTCGTCCGTGTCGATCAGGATCTCGCCGATCTCGGGCGAGAAGTAATCGCGGATGGCGCGGATGACCAGGCTCGATTCCAGGTAGATCAGGATGGGCGCGGAGTTGTCACGCGCGGCGCCGTCGATGGCGGTCCAGAGCTGCAACAGGTACGACAAGTCCCATTGCAGTTCCTCGACGTTGCGGCCGATGCCGGCGGTGCGGGCGATGATGCTCATGCCCTGGGGCAGTTCGAGCTGCTCCATCGTGTCGCGCAGTTCCTGGCGGTCCTCGCCCTCGACGCGGCGCGAAACGCCACCGCCACGGGGGTTGTTGGGCATCAGGACCAGGTAGCGGCCGGCCAGCGAGATGAACGTGGTCAGGGCGGCGCCCTTGTTGCCGCGCTCTTCCTTTTCAACCTGGACGATCAGTTCCTGGCCTTCGCGCAGGGCGTCCTGGATGCGGGCGGTGCGGACGTCGACGCCTTCCTTGAAGAAGCTGCGGGCCACTTCCTTGAAGGGAAGAAAGCCGTGGCGGTCTTCGCCGTAGTTGACGAAGCAGGCTTCGAGGCCGGGTTCGATCCGGGTGATGACACCTTTGTAGATGTTGCCTTTGCGTTGTTCGCGGCCGGCAGTCTCGATGTCGAGGTCGATGAGTTTTTGCCCATCGACGATAGCGACGCGTAATTCTTCCTGGTGCGTCGCATTGAACAGCATGCGCTTCATGAGAGGGTTTCTCCGTTGTCATGACGCGCCGATATCGGCGCGTGACCTCGGGCCACTCGGGCTGCGGCTGAAGCGGGCAAGAAGATGCGGACCGTACCTGGGCGGCGCCCAGGCGTATCCGCCGCGGGTCAGGCGGGCACGTCGTGCCGTGGGGCACGGGGTTCTTTCAGCAGGAGGGTCAGCTTCACTGAATGTGGTTTGACGGAAATGTGCTGTGAACGGCAGTTGCGGCCGGATTGGTTGCCGACGCGCAGCTGGTGCTTTAAATATGCGACGATTCTTGCAGTGCTTCAAGCCGCTTGCGGCAGGCAACGGACCTGCTGGGACAGCGGGCAAAATGAATGCCACACCACTATCCGGCAGGGCGCGGTTGCGCCGGCGACCAAATGACCCAGGGGTTGAATGAGCAGGCAGTACAATGGCGGCCCACGCGCTCGACGGAGTTGCGTACTTGAGTTGCATCTCTACGCCAGCGGCTGATTCAGCCCCTTAAGGCTGTCCCGATTATATGTCGCTTTCCGCAATGCGCAAAGAAACTTCCTCCCCTATGGCCACCCCCTCCGTCCGCATGGTGGAAGTGGGCGCCGAGCATGCCGGCCAGCGCCTGGATAACTACCTGATGCGCCTGTGCAAGGGCGTCCCCAAAACCCATATCTATAAGGCCATCCGCGGCGGCGAGGTCCGGGTAAACAAGGGACGCATCTCGGTGGACTATCGGGTCGCGGAAGGCGATATGGTCCGCATTCCGCCGCTGCGCCTGCCCGACCCTGGCAAGCCCAAACCGGTGCCGGCCGCCGAATTCCCGGTGGTGTTCGAGGATGACGCGATGCTGGTGGTGGACAAGCCCGCCGGTGTGGCGGTCCACGGCGGCAGCGGCGTTTCCTTCGGCGTGATCGAGCAACTGCGCGCCGCCCGCCCCGAGGCCAAGTTCCTGGAACTGGTGCACCGGCTCGACCGCGAAACCTCCGGCCTGCTGATGGTCGCCAAGAAGCGCAGCGCGCTGCTGGCCCTGCACGCCATGCTGCGCGAGGGGCGCAGCGACAAGCACTATTACGCGCTGGTCGAGGGCGACTGGGTCAACGACCGCCAGCACATCAAGCTGTCGCTGTCCAAATGGACCACCCAGTCGGGCGAGCGCCGCGTCAAGGTCGATCCCGACGGCCAGACCGCCCACACCATCATCACGCTCAAGCAGCGCTTCGGCCGCTACAGCCTGGTGGACGCCGAGCTGCGCACCGGGCGTACCCACCAGATCCGCGTGCACCTGGCGGCCAGCGGCTTTCCCATCGTGGGCGACGACAAGTATGGCCATGACGAGGTCCGCGCCGAGTTCTCGCGCATGGGTTTTGGTCGCATGTTCCTGCATGCCCATCAATTGACGCTGAATCACCCGTTGACGGGGGAGCCGATGACGCTGACGGCCGAACTGCCGCCCGCCTGTCGGAAAATACTGAAACAACTGGAGTCGGTCTGATATGTCGTATTCGCTGGTCGTTTTTGACTGGGATGGAACCCTCATGGATTCCACGCACAGCATCGTGGCCGCCATCCAGGGTGCCTGTCGCGACCTGGAGCTGCCGGTGCCATCGGCCTCCGACGCCAGCTGGGTCATCGGCCTGTCGCTGGAAAGCGCGCTGCGCCGTGCCGTGCCCCAATTGACCCAGGCGATGCTGCCGCGCTTCCTGGAGCGCTACCGCACCCATTACCTGCTGCGCGATCCAGAATTGCGCCTTTTCGATGGCATTCCCGAGTTGTTGACGGCGCTGGCCGAGCGCGACGTGCGCCTGGCCGTGGCCACCGGCAAGAGCCGGGTGGGCCTGACCCGCGCCCTGGCCGCGACCGGCCTGGGCCCCATGTTTGACGCCACCCGCACCGCCGACGAGACCTTCAGCAAGCCGCATCCGGCCATGCTGCACGAGCTGATGAGCGAGCTGGACGTCGATCCGGCCCGCGTGGTGATGGTGGGCGACACTTCTCACGACATGCAGATGGCGACCAATGCCGGCGTGCATGGCCTGGGCGTGACCTACGGCGCGCATACCCTGAAGGAACTTGAGGGTTGTGGTCCGCAGGCGGTGCTGGATAGCGTGCCGCTGGTGCGCGACTGGCTGCTCAGCCGGACCCTGGCGGCGGCGGCCTGACGATCGCAGGCGCGCCGGGGAACGCCGCGAGAGCGGGGCGGTCTATTGCGGATCGCCGCCGGCCACGCCGGCGGAATATCATGGGGTCGCGAAACGTCCACGGTTTGAGCGGGGCGGCAGCGACGCGACTCGCCGCGCCGGCCCCCTAGGAGATTCCCATGCTGATACGCAAGCCCCATGACATCGTTCCTTCCGACATCACGACCGAAGCGGTCTGGCGGTCGCGTCGCGACCTGATCCTGCGCGCCGGCGTGGCGGCGGCGGGGCTGGGGTTGCCGTGGGCGACGCGCAGCGCCTTCGCCCAGGGCCCCGGTGCCGGCGCCCTGGCGGGCCAGCCCAATGCGGCGTTCAGCGTCATGGACAAGCAGACGTCTTTCGCTGATATCACGTCGTACAACAACTACTATGAATTCGGGGTCGACAAGGGCGAACCCGCGTCCAACGCCGGCAAGCTGCAGACCCGGCCCTGGACGGTCAGCGTCGAGGGCGAGGTCGGCAAGCCGCGCACCTTCGATATCGACGAACTGCTCAAGCTCGCGCCGATGGAAGAGCGCGTTTATCGGCTGCGCTGCGTCGAGGGGTGGTCCATGGTGATTCCCTGGATCGGCTATTCGCTGTCGGCGCTGCTCAAACAGGTCGAGCCCACCGGCAATGCCAAGTACGTGGAATTCGTGACCGCCGTGCAGCGCGAGAACATGCCGGGCGTGCGCGCCGCCATCCTCGACTGGCCCTACATCGAGGGCCTGCGCATCGACGAGGCCATGCACCCGCTGGCCATGCTGGTGTTTGGCGTTTACGGCAAGGTGCTGCCCAACCAGAATGGTGCGCCCCTGCGGCTGGCCGTGCCCTGGAAGTACGGCTTCAAGTCGGGCAAGTCGCTGGTCAAGATCCGTCTGGTGGAAAAGCAGCCCGTCTCCTCATGGATCAAGGCCGCGCCGCAGGAATACGGCTTCTACGCCAACGTCAATCCCACCGTGCCGCATCCGCGCTGGAGCCAGGCCACCGAGCGCCGCATTGGCGAGGACGGCCTGTTCTCGCCCAAGCGCAAGACCTTGATGTTCAACGGCTATGCCGAGCAGGTTGCGTCGCTCTACCAGGGCATGGATTTGAAGGCCAACTATTGAAACCGCCCGTGGCCGAGAGTGCTGGCGCGGCCCCGGCGCGCAAGCCCCAGTGGTCGGCGCGGGCTGTCGGGCGCGTCAAGCCCTGGCTGTTCCTGTTGGGCCTGGCGCCGTTCGCGCGCTGGCTCTGGTTGGGCTTCACCAATGGGCTGACCGCCAATCCCGTGGAATTCCTGACACGCTCGTCGGGCACCTGGACGCTGGTGTGCCTGCTCGTGACGCTGGCGATCACGCCGCTACGGCGCCTGACCGGGCAGCCGGCGCTGGTGCGCCTGCGCCGCATGTGTGGCCTGTTCGCGTTCTTCTATGGCGCCATGCATTTCATGGCCTGGGTCTGGTGGGACCGCGGCTTCGATCCGGCCGCCATGTTGCAGGACATCGGCGAGCGGCCCTTCATTACCGTGGGATTCGCCGCGTTCGTGCTGATGGCGGCGTTGGCGGCCACTTCCACCCAGTGGGCCATGCGCAAGATGGGCAGGCGCTGGCAGCAACTGCACCGCGCCATCTACCTGATCGGCCTGCTGGCGGTGCTGCATTACTGGTGGCACAAGGCCGGCAAGAACGACCTGTCAGAGCCGATCCTGTATGCCTCGGTGCTGGCGCTGCTGCTGGGCTGGCGGCTGGCCGCCTGGTGGCGCCGTCGCGGGGCCTGAGCGGCATGCGCCATCCGGTTACAGCATGGCCAGCATGATCGCCGCGGTCTCGGCGTCGGGCTGGCCGTCGTGGCGGGCAGGGCGGTAGTGCATCTGGAACGCTGCCAGCACGTTGATGGTGGCGCGGTCCAATGTGCCGCTCTGTGGCGTGGTGTAGCCCAGCCGCTGCAGTTGCTGCTGAAACCACGCGACGTCGGGTGTGCCCTGGGCCTGCAGGCGCGCCAGGTGTGCGGCGGCGCCGGCTTCGTCATACCAGCGGCCGATGCCGGCTGCGGCCAGTTGCTTCCAGGGGAATAGCGGGCCGGGGTCGACCTTGCGCTGGGGCGCGATGTCGCTGTGGCCCACCACGTTCTCGGGCGCGATGCCGTGGCGCTGGATGATGTCGCGCAGCAAGAGGGTCAGGGCGCGGATCTGCCGGTCGCCGTAGGCATGCCACTGCGGCTTGCCGTCGGTGCCGTCGGTCCAGCCCGGGTTGACAATTTCGATGCCGATCGACGTGCTGTTCATGGCATTCAGGCCATACCAGGCGCTTTCGCCGGCGTGCCAGGCGGCGCGGGTCTCGTCGACCAGCCTGTGGGCGCGGCCGGAGGTTTCGATCAGGTAGTGGGCGCTGACCTTGCCCTGCGACAGCAGCTTCATCGATACGGCGTCGTCGGTGGAGGTGTAGTGCACCACGACGAAACGCACCCGGCTGCTCTGGCTGACCGCGGTAACGGAGGTGTCCAGGTTCAGGCCGGCGGGGCCGCGCTGGGCGCAACCGGCCAGGGCCGCGAGGGCCAGGCATACTGCGGCAAATCGGATCATCGTCAGCGGGCCAGGTACAGGAACAGGGTGGGCATTTTGTCCAGCGATGGGGTGGGCTGTTTTTTCCAGTCGGCGATGGTGCGCGTGGCGATCCATTCGTCCGCGGTGGTCAGCGCGCGGGCCACGCACAGCTTGGTGTCGCCCTTCAGGCTGGCCAGCAGCGTTGCGAACATGGCGGCGTTGCGGTAGGGGGTCTCGATCAGCAATTGCGTCTGGTTGTGTCGGGCCGAGTGCTGTTCCCAGGCCTTGAGCTGCCTGGCGCGTTCGCCGGCGTCCACGGGCGCGTAGCCGTGGAAGGCGAAGCGCTGGCCGTCCAGGCCGCTGGCCATCAGGCCCAGCAGGATGGAGGAGGGGCCGACCCAGGGCTTGACGACGATGCCCAGCCGATGGGCGGCGTCCACCACCTTGGCGCCAGGGTCGGCAACCGCGGGGCAGCCGGCTTCGGACACCAGGCCGATGTCGGCGCCGCGGCGCACCGGCTCGAGCCAGGCGCCGATCTCGGCCGCGTCCGTCCTGTCGCTGAGCGTGTGGATGGTGATTTCCTGCAACGGCCGGGTGGTGCCCACCAGCTTGAGGAAGGCGCGCGCCGTTTTGGCGTTCTCGGCGATGTAGGTGTCCAAGCTGCCGGCCCGGGCGCGCGCATCGGCGGGCAGCCAGCTTTCCGGGGCGGCCTCGCCCAGTCCCACCGGGATCAGGTGCAGCGAGCCGCTCATGCGGGCGCTCCCGGCGCCGCCAGCGCGTCGAGCCCGAACTCGGCCAGCATGGTGGTCAAGGTGATCAGCGGCAGGCCGATGATGGCGGTCGGATCGTCGCTCTGGATGCTTTCCATCAGGGCGATGCCCAGGCTTTCCGCCTTGGCGCTGCCTGCGGTATCGTAGGGTTCCTCGGCGCGTAGGTAGGCGTCGATGGCCTGGTCGCTCAGGCGCCGGAATTTGCACCGCGTCACGATATCGGCTTTTTCCACGCGATGACCGTCAGTCACCGCCAACGCGCTGTGAAATTCCACGATCTGCCCGGAAAGTGCGCGCAATTGCGCCTGGGCGCGCGTAAAATCGCCCGGCTTGCCAATGGGTTGGCCGTCTACCGTGGCAACCTGATCCGATCCGATGACGACGCTGCCGGGATGCCCGCCGGCCACCGCCATGGCCTTGGCCACCGACAGGCGCAGCGCCAGCGCTTCGGGTGATTCGCCTGGCTGTGGCGTTTCGTCCACATCGGGCGAAATGGCGGTGAAGGGCAGGCGCAGGCGGGTGAGCAGTTCTTTGCGGTAGCGCGAGCTGGAGGCGAGGATCAGGCTGGGTTGTGAGGGCATTCGATATTTGACGCTGGGACGTAAGTCACAGTATTATCTAACGTTTTGCGGCATTTTTGCAGGGCAGCATGACTTTTGGGCGGGGCGCAACCCCCACTCATGGGCGGGGCGCAACCCCGCGCCAGTCATCGGTTTTGCGCCCTGGGATGGTCGCGAATGCACGGGATGTGCGGGTTGTGCGCGAATGCGCATTTCCGGCGGCCTCGTGCGAAAGGACAGAACATCAAGCCCATCGACGCATTCGCATTCGCCCATTCGGGCAAGGAAGCGCAAGGCACCATACCTCTTGTGCGGTTGACGCGCGCGGTTGACGGGCTTCCCGAGCAACCGGCGGGTGAGGCCGGCCTCGTGACGTGGTCCGTGCGTGGCGAGATGGGCAAGGCCGGGCTGCTGCAAGGTCAGCCGCTCCTGCACATTCATGTGCAGGCGAATCCGGTCGTGGTGTGTCAGCGGTGCAATGAGCCGTTCGCCTATCCGGTGGACAGCGAGGTCCTGCTGCAACTGGTCAAGTCCGAAGCCGACCTCGACGACGGCTTTACCTCCGGCGATCACGCCGCGGGTTTCGACGACGAGGATGAGGACGGCGAGGAAGCAGGAAACGCAGGAAAAGGTTTTGTGTCCAACCAGCCTGAAAAGGTGGTGGGTTCGCATCATTTCGATCTGTTGGCCCAGATCGAAGATGAGCTCATTCTGAGCGTTCCGTATGTGCCCAAGCATGATGTATGCCCGGGCGCGCAGGCCAAGGACAGCGAAGCTCCCCAAGAGCCCGTTGTCAAGCGTCCGTCGCCGTTTGCGGTGCTGGAACAACTGAAGCACAAAGATTGAGATCAACATCGGGCCGCATCGCGTACAATGCGCCCCGTTTCTAGGAGTCATCATGGCTGTTCAACAAAACAAGAAGTCCCCGTCCAAGCGCGGTATGCACCGCTCGCACGATTTTCTGGTGAATCCGTCGACGGCTATCGAACCGACCACGGGCGAAACGCACCTGCGTCATCACATCAGCCCCAACGGCTTCTACCGTGGCCGCAAGGTCCTGAAGACCAAGGCCGACGAATAAGGCCCCCGGGCCGAACTCGTACTCGGACCAATTCGGCTGAGCGCTGATACCTGGCACCCGTGATACGCATCGCCATAGACTGTATGGGCGGAGACTTCGGTCTGCCCGTCACGATTCCGGCTGCGATCGAGTTCGCCCGGCAATTCCCGGATACCCGGCTATTGCTGGTCGGGCTTCCCGACGCCATCGAAGCGGCGCTCTCCGAGCACCGCGGCGTCGAGCGTGATCGTTTCGAGATCGTGGCGGCTTCCGAAGTCGTCACCATGGACGACCCGGTCGAGGTCGCCCTGCGCCGCAAAAAAGATTCCTCCATGCGCCTGGCCGCCCAGTCCGTCAAGGACGGGAACGCCGACGCCTGCATTTCCGCGGGCAACACCGGCGCGTGGATGGCCATTTCACGCTATGTGCTCAAGACGCTGGACGGCATCGACCGGCCCGCGATCGCCACGTCCATTCCGAACCAGACGGGCCGCGCCACCACGGTGCTGGACCTTGGCGCGAATGTGGACTGCACGGCCGAACACCTGCTGCAATTCGCCATCATGGGCGCCGCGCTATCGCAGGCGGTGGACCATCGCGACAACCCCACCGTGGGTTTGCTCAACATCGGCGAAGAGGTCATCAAGGGCAACGAGGTCGTCAAGGAAGCCGCCGAGCTGCTGCGCGCCAGTCCCCTGAACTTCTACGGCAACGTGGAAGGCAATGACATTTTCAAGGGCACGGTCGACGTCGTCGTCTGCGATGGCTTCGTCGGCAATGTCGTGCTCAAGTCCGTGGAAGGCCTGGCCAAAATGCTGTCCAGCGTCATTCGCGAAGAGTTCAAACGCAACCTGATCACGCTGCTGGCCGGCGCCGTGGCCAAGCCGGTGCTGAACCGCTTGCGCAACCGCGTCGACAATCGCCGTTACAACGGCGCGGCGTTGCTGGGGCTGCGTGGCGTGGTCATCAAGAGCCACGGCTCGGCTGATGTCTACGCCTTCGGTTTCGCGCTGCAACGGGCGCGCGAAGCCGTCGTGAGTAAACTGCTGGAGCGCACCGCGCAGACGGTCGCGCAGCTCAACCAGCGCGTCCAGTCTGCCTCGAGTGCTCCGGCGCTCGAGCCGGGCGCGGCTGGAGACACCGCTTGATGGATACCGCAATGAAATATTCCGTGATCGCGGGCACCGGCAGCTTCCTGCCGGAACGCGTGGTTTCGAATGACGCCCTGGCTGCGGAACTGGCGACGCGCGATATCGCCACCTCCGACGAGTGGATCGTCGAGCGCACGGGCATCCGCCAGCGCCACCTGGCCGAGCGTGGCGTCACCACCAGCCAGTTGGCGACCGAGGCCTCGCGCCGCGCGCTGGCCGACGCGGGTGTGGACGCCTCCGAGGTCGATCTGATCGTGCTGGCCACCTCCACGCCCGATTTCGTGTTTCCCAGCACCGCCTGCCTGGTGCAGGCCAACTTGGGCGCCAAGGGCTCGGCGGCCTTCGACGTGCAGGCCGTGTGCAGCGGCTTCGTCTATGCCCTGACCACCGCCGACAGCTTCATCCGTGCCGGCCGCGCGCGTTGCGCCCTGGTGATCGGCGCCGAAGTGTTCTCGCGCATTCTCGACTGGAACGATCGCAGCACTTGCGTGCTGTTCGGCGACGGCGCGGGCGCCGTGGTGCTCAAGGCTTCCGACAAGCCTGGCATCCTGGCCGCCCAGTTGCATGCCGATGGCAGCCAGATGAAGATCCTCAGCGCCGCGGGCAACGTGGCTTATGGCGACGTCACCGGCGATCCGTTCCTGCGCATGGACGGCCAGGCCGTGTTCAAGCAGGCCGTCACGGTGCTGGACCGCTCCGCCCGCGACACCTGCGCCGAAGCCGGCGTCGACATCAGCGAAGTCGATTGGCTGGTGCCGCACCAGGCCAACGTCCGCATCCTCAATTTCCTGGCGCGCAAGCTTGCCGTGCCGGTCGAGAAGGTTGTCATCACCGTCGACAGCCATGCCAATACTTCCGCTGCCAGCGTGCCGTTGGCGCTTGACGCCGCGCGCCGCGATGGCCGCGTCAAGCCGGGCCAGCTCGTGCTGATGCAGGGCGTGGGCGGCGGATTCACCTGGGGTTCGGTACTGGCCCGCATGTAAGGGCGTGTCCGGCCGGGACGCGGACTGCCGCGCCCGCCCGGATGTCGCGCCCGACATTCCACAGACTCTGAATCACTCCACACGGTCGAACATGAAAATCGCTTTTGTCTTTCCTGGCCAGGGTTCGCAGGCAGTCGGCATGCTGGATGCCTGGGCCGATGTCGCTGCCGTGACCGATACCGTGGCGCGCGCCTCGCAGGCGCTGGGCCAGGACCTGGGCGCGCTGATCGCGCAGGGTCCCATCGAGCAGCTCAACCTGACCACCAATACCCAACCCGCCATGCTGACGGCCGGTGTCGCGTTCTTCGCGGCCTGGCGCGCGGCGGGTGGCCGCAATCCCGACGTCGTCGCCGGCCATAGCCTGGGTGAATACGCCGCGCTGACCGCCGCGGGCTCGCTGGCCCTGGAAGATGCCGTGCGCCTGGTGCGCGTGCGCGCCGACGCCATGCAGGCCGCGGTGCCCGTCGGCACCGGCGCCATGGCTGCCATTCTCGGCCTGGACGATGATGCCGTGCGCGCCGCTTGCGCCGCGGCGGCCCAGGGCGAGGTGGTCGAGGCCGTCAACTTCAACGCGCCGGCGCAGGTCGTGATCGCCGGCCACAAGGGCGCGGTCGAGCGCGCCTGCGAGCAGGCCAAGGCCGCGGGCGCCAAGCGCGCGCTGCTGCTGCCGGTGTCCGCGCCGTTCCATTCCAGCCTGCTCAAACCTGCCGCCGATGTGCTGGCGGACGCGCTGGCTGCGGTCAACGTGGCGGCGCCGCAGATCCCGGTCATCAACAACGTCGATGTCGCCTCGCCGACGGAACCCGGGGCAATCCGGGATGCGCTGGTGCGCCAGGCATGGCATCCTGTGCGTTGGGTGGAAACACTGCGCGCCATGAAGGCGCAGGGCGTGACCCACGTCATCGAGTGCGGTCCCGGCAAGGTGCTGGCCGGCCTGACCAAACGCATTGACCCCGAGCTCACCGGCCTGGCCATCACGGATCCGGCCTCGCTTGAGGCCGCGCTGGCCGCGGTCAACGGAAATTAAGACCATGGAAAACACTTCGATCGAACTGCAGGGCAAGATCGCCCTGGTCACCGGCGCGACGCGCGGCATCGGCCGCGCCATCGCCCAGGAGCTGGCCGCCCGTGGCGCCGTGGTCGTCGGCACTGCCACTTCCGAATCCGGCGCTGCCGCCATCACCGAGGCGCTGGCGCCGTTCGGCGGCCGTGGCGTGGTGCTGGACGTGACCAACGCCGAAGCCTGCGACGCGCTCATCGACGCGCTTGGCAAGGAAGGCGGCGGTCCGCACATCCTCGTCAATAATGCCGGCATCACCCGCGATACGCTGGCAATGCGCATGAAAGACGACGATTGGTCCGCGGTCATCGACACCAACCTGGCGTCGGTCTTTCGCCTGTCGCGCGCTGTGCTGCGCAATATGATGAAGGCCCGTTGGGGACGCATTATCAATGTCACCTCCGTGGTGGGCTCGAGCGGCAATGCCGGCCAGGCCAACTACGCCGCCGCCAAGGCCGGCGTCGCCGGCATGTCGCGCGCGCTGGCGCGCGAGCTGGGCAGCCGCAACATCACCGTCAATTGCGTGGCCCCGGGTTTCATCGACACCGACATGACGCGCGCCCTGGGCGAGAGCCAGACCGCGGCGCTGCTGCAGCAGATTCCGCTGGGCCGACTGGGCTCGCCGACGGATATCGCCCATGCGGTGGCCTTTTTGTCCGGGCCGCAGGCGGGTTACATTACCGGCACCACCCTGCACGTCAACGGCGGGATGTACATGCAATAAGTCACGAAACGCGCGGGCGGCCCAGGCCGCCGCGTCAGTGCCGGGGAACCGGTACGGCAACGCGCGGTTCATCCGGAAACGCCGCACACCGGTTTTCCTGCGCCCGGCGGGCGACAGATCAACGTGCGCGGTGTTATTTTTGTCACGGCCTGGCGTTTGCAGTACTCTGCGCTTGGCTATAATTCGCGGGATTTTTCCCATTTGGAGATCTGCATGGAAAGCATCGAACAGCGCGTCAAGAAGATCGTCGCTGAACAACTTGGCGTGAACGAAGCCGAGATCAAGAACGAATCCTCCTTCCTTGACGACCTCGGTGCCGATTCGCTCGACATGGTCGAACTGGTCATGGCGCTCGAAGACGAATTCGAGACCGAGATCCCCGACGAAGAGGCCGAAAAGATCACGACCGTGCAACAAGCGATTGATTACATCAATTCGAACGGTAAGCAGTAAGCTCAGCCTATATCCTTCCGGTTGCCCCACGTCCGGGGCCGGCCGGGAACCGGGGCGGTTTCAGGAATTTGCCGTGTGGTCCACGCGCGGGAAGGGCATTGACGCCCGACCCGCTATTGCGTGTGCCGCACGCGCAGTGCATCCCGAAAACCGCCTTTCTTTTGTCTGTTTGAGGAGTCATCCGTGAAGCGACGTGTCGTCATCACTGGCCTTGGTATCGTTTCGCCTGTTGGCAACGATCTGACCACCGCTTGGGACAATATCGTCAACGGACGTTCTGGCATCAGCCGCATCACCCGTTTCGATCCCTCGGCCATCACCACGCACATTGCCGGCGAAGTCAAGGACTTCGACGTCAGCACCTATATCTCGAGCAAAGAAGCCCGTCAGATGGATACCTTCATCCATTACGGCGTGGCCGCCGGGATGCAGGCCTGGCGCGACAGCGGCCTGGAAGTCACCGAAGCCAACGCCGAACGTATCGGCGTGATCGTCGGCTCGGGCATCGGCGGTCTGCCGCGCATCGAGGAAACCCAGGTCGAATACATGGCCAAGGGTCCGCGCCGGATCTCGCCGTTCTTCGTGCCGGGTTCGCTGATCAACCTGATCTCCGGCCATCTGTCCATCGCCTTCGGCATGAAGGGCCCCAGCTACGCCGTCGTGTCCGCCTGCACCACGGGCCTGCACAGCATCGGCGACGCGGCCCGCCTGATCGAGTACGGCGATGCCGACGTCATGCTGGCCGGCGGCGCCGAGTCGACCGTGTCGCCGTTGGGCATTGGCGGCTTTGCCGCGATGCGCGCGCTGTCGACCCGCAACGATGATCCTCAGACGGCTTCGCGTCCCTGGGATCGCGACCGCGACGGCTTCGTGCTGGGCGAGGGCGCCGGCGTGCTGGTGCTGGAAGAATACGAACACGCCAAGAAGCGCGGCGCGCGCATCTATGGCGAGTTCGCCGGCTACGGCATGAGCTCGGACGCGCATCACATCACGGCTCCCGACAAGGACGGCCCGCGCCGCGGCATTCTCAACGCGCTGCGCAACGGCGGCCTGAACCTGGAAGACGTCCAGTACGTCAACGCGCACGGCACCTCGACGCCCCTGGGCGACAAGAACGAGAGCGACGCGTTGAAGCTGGCGTTCGGCGACCACGCCAAGAAGCTGGTGGTGAACTCGACCAAGTCCATGACCGGCCACCTGCTGGGCGCGGCCGGCGGCATCGAGGCGGTGTTTACGACCCTGGCGGTCTACAACCAGGTCTCGCCCCCGACCATCAACATCTTCAACCAGGATCCCGAATGCGACCTGGACTACTGCGCCAACGAGGCGCGGCAGATGAAGATCGACGTCGGCCTGTCCAACTCGTTCGGCTTCGGCGGCACCAACGGCTCGATGGCCGTTCGCCGGGTCTGATTTGGAAGGCCCGGGCCAGGGGCGCTGGACTTATCGCGTGCCCGTCCTGCGGCCACGCGGCGTCTTGGCGCTGCCGGGTCTGGGGCTGGTGGCCGCGGCTGCCAGTCTCGTCGCCGCCGCCTCGTGGCACGGCAACGCCTTGACGGCCGCCGCCGTGTTGATGTCATTGGCGCTGGCGGCAGGGCTGTTACACTCGAGCCGTCGGAGCCTGTCCCCGGTATCGGCCCTGCGTACCGCGGCCGGTGGCGGCCGCTGGCAGGTGCGCCTGCCGGGCGGCTGGCGGGATGCGGTGCTGGTACAACAGCGCCGCGGACCTGCTTGGCTTTCGCTCACCCTGCAGCCTTTGCCCCCCGGGAGTATGGCCTTTAACGACCAAAATGTAACTTTCACCGTCTGGCAACCGACGTTGCGACCCGACGACTGGCGGCGGCTGTGCCTGCTGGCCGGCGCGGCGCGGCAGACGTCCCGGACGGTCCGCCTGCGGGAGGCTACATGAGCGAGCGCGAAGTCGACGCCGAGCTTGTCGCGCGCGTCCAGCGGGGCGACAAGAAGGCCTTCGACCTGCTGGTGCTCAAGTACCAGCGCAAGATTCTCCGTCTGCTGGCCCGCATGATCCGCGACCCCGCCGAGATCGAGGATGTGGCCCAGGAAGCGTTCATCAAGGCCTACCGGGCCTTGCCCCAATTCCGGGGCGAGAGCGCGTTCTACACCTGGTTGTATCGTATCGCCATCAATACGGCCCGAAATTGGCTCGCCTCCCAGGGCAGGCGGCCGAGCGCGCCCAATGCGATAGAAACGGAAGACGGTGAAACTTTTAACGAAACCGACAACCTAACCGATATAAGCACGCCGGAGTCGATGGTTGCCAGCCGCGAGATCGCCGAGACGGTGAACGCGGCTATCGAGGAGTTGCCCGAGGAATTGCGCACCGCAATCGTCCTGCGTGAAATCGAAGGTATGAGTTACGAAGACATCGCCCAGAGCATGGACTGCCCCATTGGTACGGTGCGCTCCCGCATATTCCGTGCGCGGGAAGCCATTGCGACCAAGTTGCGTCCCTTGCTTGGCACCGATGTCGAGCGTCGCTGGTAAGGAGTGGCAGTCATGCAGACTACAGCAGCCAAGTCCGTCGTTTCTTCGGATGCCGCCTGGGAGGAATCCGTTTCCGCCTGGATGGACGGTGAAGAAACCGACGATATTCTCCCCGGCCTGTTGACCCGCGAAGGGCGACAGACCTGGGATACCTATCATCTGATCGGTGATGCCCTGCGCAACAGCGACCTGGCGCTGACGCCCAGCGCGAACTTCCACGCCCGCCTGTCGCGGGCGCTGGATGCCGAACTGCCGATCGTGGCGGCGCCTCGGCGCCGCTCGCCGCTGCGCATGGGGCTGTCGGGCCTGGCGGTGGCGGCCGCGGTTGCCACGGTGGCCTGGGTCGCCCAGCCCTACCTGGCGGGCGGTTCCTCCGGCACCGAGACGCGCGTGCTGGCCGACGCCAGCGTCAGCGGCAGCGCCGATACGTCGGGCCTGAGCGACTACCTGGAGGCCCATCGCCAGATGGCCGGCCCCAGCGCGGTGCGTCAGGTGTCGTTCGACGTCGGGGCGGGGCGCTGATGGCCCTGGTGCTTCCGACCCGTTGGCCGGCGCTGGGACGGGCTGCCTCGTGGCAGGCTCACCGCGCCGGCTGGTTCGCCGCTACGCTCCTGACCGCATTCCTGGCCGCGCATGACCCCGCGCGCGCCGCCGACACCGCGCCCGCCCCGCAGGGCGATGACGTGGTCCAGTTGCTCTCCCGCATCCAGCAGGCCGCGCGCAAGCAGGACTACGCCGGCGTGTTCATGTATCAGCAGGGTGAGATGATCCAGTCCTCGCGCCTGGTGCACGTCCTGGACGGCACCGGCGAGCGCGAGCGTCTCGAGATCCTGGACGGGCAGCCGCGCGAATACTTGCGGCACAACGAAGATGTGCAGTGCCTGATCCCCGAGCGCAAGACGGTTTTGATCGAGCGTCGCCGCGGCGATCGCTTTCCCGGCCTGTTGCTGGGCGATCCGGCCAACCTGACCGACCACTACAAGATCCGCACCGAATCGGCGCTGCATCGCGTTGCCGGGCGCGAATGCCGCCTGATCACTATCGAGCCGCTGGACAAGTTGCGCTATGGCTATCGCCTCTGTGCCGACGTCGAGACCAATCTGCTGTTGAAGGCCCAGACCCTCAACGCCGCCCGCGGCGTGGTCGAGCAGGTGTCGTTCACTTCGCTGCGCCTGGGCGCCGAGGTCGATCCCAAATCGCTGTCGTCGCGCTGGAACACGCGCGACTGGAAGGTGCTCGAGCCCTCCATGAAGACGGTCGACCTGGGCGCCCTGGGATGGCGCATTCCGGCGCCCAAGGGGTTCACCGTCGTCATGCAGGTGGCGCGCTCGATGGGGCGCGGCGCGACGGTCAATCAGATGGTGCTGTCCGATGGCCTGGCGGCCATCTCGGTGTTCATCGAACCCTACGACAGCCAGCGCGGCCATCATCCGCCCCCTGGCGCGGCGCAGCGTGGATCGATTACCGTCTATGGCACGCGCATTGCCGATTACTGGTTGACGGCCGTGGGCGAAGTGCCCGTGGCGACGCTGGAACAATTGGCGCAAGCGACAGAATACGTACCCGTGGCGAATGCTCCGGCGGCCGGCTCCAAGTAATGGGCGGCCTCTGCGGCAAGAAGTGATTTCGGAGCAATCTATGAAAGCAATGATGGTGTCGAACCCCGGCCTGCGCCGCTTCCTGGCGGCCGCGACGGCGGGGCTCCTGATGTCGGCCGCCTTCGCGCCCGCCTCGCAGGCGCAGACCGCTGCGGCCGAAACGCCCACCCCGACGGTGGCGTTGCCTGACTTCACCGGCATCATTGAAAAAGCCGACCCGGCGGTCGTCAACATCCGCACCACCGCCACCGTGCCGATCCGTGGCGTCGGCCCTGGCGGCAACGATCCGGCGGAGCTGTTCCGCTGGTTCTTCGGCCCGGATTTCCAGCCGCCGGGCCAGCAGTCGCCCAATCCGCGCCAGCGTCCGCAGCCGCAGCAGCCCGAGGAGCGCACCGTGCCGCGCGGCGTGGGCTCGGGCTTCTTCATCTCCGAAGACGGCTACATCATGACCAACAATCACGTGGTCAGCGATGCAACCGACATCTACGTCACCCTGACCGACGGCCGCGAATTCAAGGCCAAGGTCATCGGCACCGACGAGCGCACCGACGTGGCGCTGATCAAGATCGAGGCCAAGGACATGACGCCGCTGGTGATCGGCGATCCCAAGAAACTGAAGAAGGGCCAGTGGGTGCTGGCGATCGGCTCGCCGTTCGGCCTGGATTCCACCGTGACTTCGGGCATCGTCAGCGCCATCGGCCGCGATACCGGCGAATACCTGCCGTTCATCCAGACGGACGTGGCGGTCAACCCGGGCAACTCGGGCGGCCCGCTGATCAACCTGGCGGGCGAGGTCGTGGGCATCAATTCCCAGATCATCTCGCGTAGCGGCGGTTTCATGGGCATTTCGCTGGCCATCCCGATCGATGAAGCGATGCGGGTGGTGGACCAGTTGCGTGCCACCGGCAAGGTCACGCGCGGCCGTGTCGGCGTGCAGATCGGCGAAGTCGGCAAGGACGTGGCCGAGGCCATCGGCCTGCCCAAGGCCGAGGGCGCGCTGGTCAGCAGCGTCGAAGTGGACGGCCCGGCCGAACAGGCCGGCGTGCAGCCGGGCGACGTGATCCTGACCTTCAACAAGGAACCGATCAAGCGCTGGTCCGATCTGCCGCGTATCGTTGGCGAAACCAAACCCGGCACGCGCGCCGACATGGAAGTGTGGCGCAAGGGCAAGAAGATGACCCTGTCGGTCAAGGTCGGCGAGATTCCGGTCGACAAGGCCGCCCCGGGCAAGAAGGGCGCGCCGCCCGCGCCGGAAGTGACCAACGCGCTGGGCCTGGGCGTGATCGACGTGCCCGCCGACGTTCAGAAGAAGCTGCGCATCAAGGGCGGGGTGCAGGTCAAGGTCGCCGAAGGCGCGGCAGCCAAGGCCGGCCTGCAGGAAGGCGACATTGTGTTGGCCCTGAACGACACCGACGTCACCGGCGCCAAGCAGTTCGCCGAGCTGGTCGGCAAGCTGGACAAGGGCCGCGCGGTCGGCCTGCTGGTGCGTCGCGGCGAGCAGACCCAGTGGGTGGCGGTGCCCGCAAGCAAATAAGGCGCAAGACCGGCTAAAATGGCTGGTTGCCGCAAGAGGGGGCGCCTGGCGCCCCCTCGTTTTTGCCCGGCCCTCCCGCCAGATGCCGTCCGCAGCCCGCCGCAAGCGTGGCCCGGCGGCGGGCGTGCCGGCCGAGTGGCCCCAACCCGTCAGCCGTGCCTACCCTGGTGGCGGCGTCTTCCGGCAGTTTGCCGAATGTTCCGTCCCTTTTAAATTCAAGCATGCAGCATATTCGCAACTTCTCCATCATTGCCCACATCGATCACGGCAAATCGACCCTGGCCGATCGCCTGATCCAGCGCTGCGGCGGATTGGCGGATCGCGAAATGTCGGCCCAGGTGCTCGACTCCATGGAGATCGAGCGTGAGCGCGGCATTACCATCAAGGCCCAGACGGCGGCCCTGCACTACAAGGCGCAGGACGGCAAGATCTATAACCTGAACCTGATCGACACCCCGGGGCACGTCGACTTCTCGTACGAAGTCAGCCGCTCGCTGTCGGCGTGCGAAGGCGCGCTGCTGGTGGTCGACGCCTCGCAGGGCGTCGAAGCGCAGACCGTGGCCAACTGCTACACCGCCATCGAGCTGGGCGTGGAAGTGCTGCCGGTGCTGAACAAGATGGACCTGCCGCAGGCCGATCCGGACAGCGCGCGCCAGGAAGTCGAGGACGTCATCGGCATCGACGCTTCGCAGGCGGTGCTGGCCAGCGCCAAGACCGGCATGGGCATCGACGAGATCCTCGAGTCCATCGTCGCGCGGGTGCCGCAGCCCAAGGGCGATCCCGATGCGCCGCTGCAGGCGCTGATCATCGACTCGTGGTTCGACAACTACGTTGGCGTGGTGATGCTGGTGCGCATCGTCAACGGCATGCTCAAGCCCAAGGACAAGATCCTGCTGATGGCTTCCGGCGCCACCCACCTGTGCGAGCAGACCGGCGTGTTCACGCCCAAGTCGCAGCAGCGTCCGCACCTGTCGGCGGGCGAGGTGGGCTTCATCATCGCCGGCATCAAGCAGCTCGAGGACGCCAAGGTCGGCGATACGGTCACGCTGGCGAGCAAGCCGGCCGCCGAGCCGCTACCCGGCTTCAAGGAAGTCAAGCCGCAGGTGTTCGCCGGCCTCTATCCGGTCGAGAGCTCCGAATACGACCAACTGCGCGATTCGCTCGAGAAGCTCAAGCTGAACGACGCGGCGCTGATGTTCGAGCCCGAAGTGTCGCAGGCGCTGGGCTTTGGCTTTCGCTGCGGTTTCCTCGGCTTGCTGCACATGGAGATCGTGCAGGAGCGCCTGGAGCGCGAGTTCGACATGGACATCATCACCACCGCGCCGTCGGTGGTGTACGAGGTCGAGCAGCGCGATGGTTCGGTGATCACCGTCGAAAGCCCGTCGCGCATGCCGGAAATCGGCAAGATCGCCGATATCCGCGAGCCGATCGTGAAGGTCACGCTGTTCATGCCGCAGGACTACGTCGGCCCTGTGATGACGCTGTGCAACAACAAGCGCGGCGTGCAGATCAACATGAGCTATCACGGCCGCCAGGTGCACCTGGTGTACGAGATCCCGCTGGCGGAGATCGTGCTGGACTTCTTCGACAAGCTCAAGTCGGTGTCGCGCGGCTATGCCTCGATGGACTATGAGTTCCTCGAATACCGCTCGGCCGACGTGGTGCGGGTGGACCTGTTGATCAACAACGACCGCGTCGACGCGCTGGCCGTGATCGTCCACCGCAGCAACGCCCGCCATCGCGCCCGCGACGTGGTGACGCGCATGCGCGGCCTGATTCCGCGGCAGATGTTCGACGTGGTGATCCAGGCGGCCATCGGCGCCGAAATCATCGCCCGCGAGAACGTCAAGGCGCTGCGCAAGAACGTGCTGGCCAAGTGCTACGGCGGCGACATCTCGCGCAAGAAGAAGCTGCTGGAAAAGCAGAAGGCCGGCAAGAAGCGCATGAAGCAGGTCGGCACGGTGGAAATTCCGCAAGAGGCCTTCCTGGCCATCCTGCAAGTGGAAGACAAATAGAACCCGAGAAGGCGGTTAGCTGATGAGTTGGAACTTTGCCCTGATCCTGTTTGTTCTGCTGGTGCTGACCGGCATTATCTGGGCGCTCGATCTGGCCGTATTGCGGCGCGGCCGCGAGCGCCGGGCGCAAGAGGCGATGGCGCAGTACGACGCGGCGCTGATCGGCGATTCGCAAGAAGCCGAGCGCCTGCGGCGCGAGGCCGGCGACAAGGCCCGCCGCGTGCCGTGGTGGATCGAATACGCGGTCAGCTTCTTCCCCGTGATCCTGTTCGTGTTCGTGCTGCGCTCGTTCGTGGTGGAACCGTTCCGCATTCCGTCGGGCTCGATGCTGCCGACGCTGCAATCGGGCGACCTGATCCTGGTGAACAAGTTCAGCTATGGCCTGCGGCTGCCGGTGATCGACAAGAAGGTCGTCGAGATCGGCAAGCCGCAGCGTGGCGATGTGTTCGTGTTCCGCTATCCGGTGGATCCGGACGTCGATTACATCAAGCGCGTGGTGGGCCTGCCTGGTGACGAAATCGCCTACCTCGACAAAAAACTGTACGTGAACGGCCAATTGGTGCCACATACGCGCGACGGTGACTATTTCGAGCCTGATCGTGTCTCCTATATTGCACAATATAAGGAGAAATTGGGCGAAGTTAGCCACAATATCCTGCTTGATGAGAGCCGGCCGCAGGAATATCGCCCGCAGTACCAATTTCCCAACCTCGGGAACTGCCAATATTCCCGCGATGGGGTACGCTGCAAAGTACCCGAGGGGCAATACTTCGCCATGGGCGATAATCGGGATAACAGCGCCGACAGCCGATATTGGGGTTTCGTGCCGGAATCCAATATCGTCGGGAAGGCCTTCTTCATCTGGATGAATTTCAGCGATCTCAGCCGCATTGGCCGGTTCAACTGATTATGTCGCTAGCCACGCTAGAAAACCGGCTGGATCACCACTTCGGTGACCCAGCACTGCTTGAACAGGCGCTGACCCACCGCAGCCATGGGGCGCGCCACAACGAGCGCCTGGAGTTCCTCGGGGATTCCGTGCTCAACTTCGTCGTCGCGGCGATGCTGTTCGAGCGTTACGCGAAGATCGACGAGGGCGATCTGTCGCGCCTGCGCGCCAACCTGGTCAAGCAGGCTTCGCTGGCGGACATCGCCCAGCGCCTGGAGCTGTCCCAGTACCTGCGCCTGGGCGAAGGCGAACTGAAGAGCGGCGGTTTCCGCCGGCCGTCGATCCTGGCCGACACGGTCGAAGCCCTGTTCGGCGCCGTGTTCCTGGACGCCGGCTTCGACGCCGCCCGCCGCGTGATCGTGCGTCAGTACCAGCCGGTGCTGGCCTCGGTCGATCCCAAGACCCTGGGCAAGGACGCCAAGACCTTGTTGCAGGAATTCCTGCAAGGCCGCAAGCTGGCCTTGCCCGTGTACACCGTGGTGGCCACGCATGGCGCGGCCCACAGCCAGCAGTTCGAGGTCGAGTGCGCCATTCCGGCGCTCGAGATCAAGGTGAACGCGCCCGGCGCAAGCCGCCGCGCGGCCGAGCAGTCGGCCGCCAAGCTGGCGCTGGAGGCCGCGCAGGCCATCAGCCCGGCGTCCAAGGCCGCCCGCAAGTCGGGCAAGGCGCGCAAGACCGCGCAGTTGTCGCTGCCCGTGGCAGTGTCCCAAGAGACTAAATGAGCGATACCCCTTTCCGTACCGGTTTCGTGGCCATCGTCGGCCGCCCCAATGTGGGCAAGTCCACGCTGACGAACGCGCTGATCGGTTCCAAGATATCCATCGTGTCGCGCAAGGCGCAGACCACGCGCCACCGCATCCACGGGGTGCTGACGCGCGACCACGAACAGTTCGTGTTCGTCGATACGCCGGGTTTCCAGACGCGCCACGGCGGCGCCATGAACCGCATGATGAACCGCGTCGTGACGCAGGCGCTGGCCGACGTCGACGTGGTGGTGCACGTGGTCGAGGCCGGCAAGTGGTCGGAGGGCGACGCCAAGCTGCTGCCGCTGCTGCCTGCGCCGGAGCGCACTATCCTGGTGATCAGCAAGATCGACGCGCTCAAGAACCGCGATGAGCTGTTCGCCTTCGTCTCGAAGATCATGGCGTTGCATCCGTTTGGCGCCGTGGTGCCGGTCAGCGCCACCAAGAACCAGCAGCTCGACCAGTTGCTGCAGGAAATCGCGGCGCGCCTGCCGGAAGGCGAGCCGATGTTCGAGGAAGACACCCTGACCGACCGGCCGATGCGCTTCATCGCCGCCGAACTGGTGCGCGAGAAGATCTTCCGCCTGGTCGGCGACGAACTGCCCTACGGCTGTACGGTCGTGATCGAGCAGTGGGAAGAGACCGACAAGGGCGCGCGCATTGCCGCCTGCGTCGTGGTGGAGCGCGACAGCCACAAGCCGATCCTGCTGGGCACCGGCGGCATGCACATGAAGCGCATCGCCTCCGAGGCGCGGCAGGACATTGCCAAGCTGCTGGACAAGCCGGTGCACCTGGAGATCTACATCAAGGTGCGCAAGGGCTGGTCCGACCGCGAGAGTGCGCTGCGCGACCTGGGCTATGAGTAAACGGGCGCCTCGCGTCCAGGATCGCCCGGGATACATGCTCCACGCCACCGCGTGGCGCGAGACGTCCCTCATCGTTCAGACTTTCTCGCGCGACCACGGCTGTGTGGCCATGGTCGCCAAGGGCGCCAAGCGCCCGTATTCGGTGCTGCGTCCGGTGCTGTCGGCGTTCCAGCCGCTGCTGCTGTCGTGGACCGGCAACGGCGAGGTCAAGACCCTGACCCGCGCCGAGATCATGGGCGTGCGTGCCCTGAACGGCACCGCGCTGATGTCGGCGTGGTACATGAATGAACTGCTGTTGCGCCTGTTGCCGCGCGAGGATGCCCATCCGCTGCTGTTCGACGCCTACGACATGGCGCTGCAGCAGTTGTCGGGCGGCACGCGCGCGGCGGGCGCCTTGCGCCGCTTCGAATGGACGCTGCTGCGCGAGACCGGCTACGGCGTGGATGAGGCGGAACCCGATTTCGACGATCCCGTCATCGAGCCTGCCCTGCGCCGCGACCTGCGCGAACGCCTGGCCGAGAACCTGGCGGGCCGGCCCCTGGCCACGCGCCGGGTGCTGATGGACCTGCAGCGCATCTGAACCCGCGGCGCGCCTGCCATGACCTTCACGCTCAAGCAGGTCGAGACCTTCCGCACCGTCTATGAAACGGAAAGCGTGACCGCCGCGGCGCGGCGGCTCGATGTGTCGCCGGCCACGGTCAGCGCGACGCTGGCCGCGCTCGAGGCCAGCATCGAATTGCGGCTGTTCGAGCGCGTGCGCCAGCGCATGCAGCGCACGCCCGAGGCCACGCTGCTGTACGAGGAGATCCGCCGCCTGAACGTCGGTCTGGAAAGCCTTGGCCGCAAGATCCGCGCGATCCGCGGCGCGGCCCAGCCGCGTCTGCGCATCGGCTGCATCCATGCCTACAGCGGGGCGGTCGTCAGCGATACCATCGCGCGCTTTCGCGAGCGTTATCCGGACACGCCCCTGTATCTGCAGATCCGGGATTCGAACACACTGCGCGACATGGTGGTGTCAGGCGAGCTGGACTTGGCCGCCGTGGCGGATGAGTCGGAGCTGGAGGGCCTGCGCGGCCATCGCCTGGCCAGCCTGCGGGCCGTGACGGTGTTCCCGGACGGTCATCCGCTGGCGCGCCTGGAGCAGGTCGGACTGGCGCAACTGGCCGAGGTGGATGTGATCGCCCTGAATGCCGAGGATGCCTCGCGCCAGCGGCTGGACGCGCTGGTGCTGCAGGCCGGCCTCGGCCTGCGCGTCGCAATCGAGACGCCGTACTCGAGCACGGTGTGCCAGCTTGCGCTGGCCGGCCATGGCGTCGGCATCGCCAACCCCGCCACCGCGGTGGGGCTGGAAACCGCGGGCTTGTGCCACAGGCCCCTGGCGGCGCCCGTGCATTTCGAATGCCACATGATCCTGCATGGCAGTCGGCCGCTGTCGGAGGCTGGCAAGTACTGGGCGACCTGTCTGCGCGCGGCGTTGGCGCCGTTGGTGGAACGCTACGGCGTCAAGCGCGGCTGACGGGCTCGGAGCCCGCGCAGCCGTTGCCGCCGCCTAGCCGCGGCGGCCGTCCGCCGTCAGGATCAGCACCACCGACGATTCCGCATCAAGCTGGCCGGCGCGGCGCAACCGCGTGACCGCCGCCAGCGCGGCGGCCGATGACAGTTCCGTGGCCAGGCCCAGGCGCTCCAGCCGCTGCTGCGCCTGGGCGGCGGCGGCATCGGAGACCTCGACCGGCGAGCCGCCCGAGCGCGCCAGCGCTTCGAGCGATTGCAGGGTGACGGTACCGCCGGCGATAGAGTATTGATCGGTGGCCCCTTCCCACAGGCCGCGCGCATCGCCCGCGGCGCGCGCCCGCGACAGGCGGGCGAACGGTTCCACCGCGTGCAGCCGCGGCAGGCGCGGGATGCGGCCGGCGCGCAGCAATTGCTGCCAGCCCATCATAATGCCCCACAGCAGGTCGCCGCGCGCGGTTGGCACGACGATGTCGGTGGGCAGGCCGCAGCGGTCGAACAATTCCTGCGCGATTGGCTTGTAGCCTTCGACGCCGTAGGGATGCGTGCCGACCGGCGGGTTGAGATAGTTGGTGCCGGCGAAAGCGCCCTGGTTGCGGCACAGGTCGGCGACATGGGGCCAGCGGCCCAGGCTGTCGTCGAATGCGGTCAGGCGGGCGCCGAAGCGCTGCATGGCCTCGCGCTGCAGCGGCGGGCAGTGGCGGGTGATGGCGATGTCGGCCTGCAAACCGGCGGCGGCGCAATAGGCCGCCAGCGAGACGCCGGCATTGCCGCTGGAAGCCGCGGCCACACGCGTGGCGCCGGCCAGCCGGGCGCGCGACACCAGTTGCGCGGCCATGCGGTCCTTGTGGCTGCCGGTGGGGTTGGCGCTCTCGCATTTGAGCCAGAGCCGTCCCACGCCCTCGGCCTGCGCCAGCGCGGGCGCATCCAGGCAGGGCGTGGCGCCTTCGCCGAGCGTGACGGGGTCCAGCACCGGCAGGTCGATTGCGTCGCCGGAGCCTGCGGCGTACTGGCATTCCAGCGACGCGGGATGGCCGGCCTCCAGGCAATGCGGGCAGCCTTCCGGGTAGTCGGCGGGCGGCAGTTGGCTGTCGCAGCGGATGCAGCGCAGGCCGGACAAGCGGGGGTTCATCAGCATGGGTCAGTACAACGAGGCAAGGGAGTCCAGGGGAAGGGCGGGGGCGACCTGCAGCAGGCAGTCGCCGTCGTCGCTGCGGGCGATGGCGCGCAGGCAGACGACGGTGCCGGCCTGCGGGCTGGCGAGGGCGCGCGCGGGCAGGTCGGGGCGGGCGGGTTCTATGAGCTGGCCGATGGTCTGGCCGGCGGTCACGGTCTGGCCCAGATCGACGGCGGGAATGAACACGCCCGGTTCGCGGCTGCGTAGGGTGGCGGCCGGCGCGTCCAGGTCGTGCAGCAACGGCGCCGGCTGGCGCGGCGTGGCGGCGGCCAGCAAGCCCAGTTCGGCCAGGCAGCCGAGCAGGCCGTCGCGGCAGCGTTCCACCAGCGCGCGGGTGGTCTCGCCGCCGCCGCCGATTTCCGCGCTCAGGCGCAGCACGCCCAGGCGGCTGGCGGCGGCCGGCATCGAACCGGATTCGCCGCCGCGAAAGAACACGCAATGCGGCAGGCCGAAGGCGCGGGCCAGGGACGGCAGGCGTTCATCATAGGCGTCGTCGCCATAGCGGGTGATGACCGAAGACGGCAGGTAGCGCAGCGATGCGCCTCCGCTGTGGATGTCCACCAGTGCCTGGATGCGCGGCAGCAGCCGCGCCTCCAGGGCGGCGGCCACGCTCTCGGTATAGCCGCGCGCCGGCGCGCCGAGAAAGGCGCGGTTCAGGTTGCCGCCGTCGGAAGGCGACAGGCGCGTGCCGGCCAGCGAGGCCTCGGCGTTGGCGGCGGGCAGCAGGTAGACCGTGCCGCGCTGCAGGACGCCCGGCAGCAGTTGCCAGAGCTGCAGGATGGCCGCCTGGCCTTCCCATTCGTCGCCATGCACGCCGGCCATCAGCGCCACGGCCGGCCCGGGGCCGGCCTCGATCTTCAGCACCGGGATGGTGACGCGCCGGTAGGCCGACGCGTTGGTGGCGGCGGCGCAGGTGAAGTCTTCGCGGCTTACCTGGATCATGGCGTGGCCTCCGGTCGCGGGCGAGGGTGTGTCAATCCAGCGTGGTGCCGGCGGCCTTGATGAGGGTTTCCCATTTGGGCAGTTCCTTCTGGATCTGGGTCTGGACGTCGGCGGGCGCGCCGCCGAGCGGCTCCTGCGAGCGGCTGCGCAGTTCGCGCGCGACGGGTTCCGCGCGCAGCGCGGCGTTCATCGCCGCGTTCAGCCGCGCGATGACGGCGGGCGGCGTGCCGGCCGGCGCCACCAGCGCGCTCCAAGCCGATTGCTCGTAGTCGGGATAGCCTTGCTCAGCCACCGTCGGCACGTCCGGATTGGATGCCGCGCGGGCCTTGGTGGTGACAGCCAGCGCGCGCAGGCGGCCGTCCTTCAGATTGCCGATCAGGGGCGGCAGATTCTCCATCATCGAATCGACGTGGCCGCCCAGCAGGTCGGCCAACTGCGCGGCCGTGGCCTTATAGGGAATCTGCCGCACCGCCGCGCCGGTCTGGGCGATGAAAAGTTTGACGCCGACTTCGCTGGTGGTGCCGGGATCGGCCGACGTCATGGTCAGGCGGTCGGGCTGGGCGCGGCTGGCGTCGATGAAGCTCTTGAGATCGCGGTAGGGCGAGGCCGCGTTGACGACGATGACGTTGGGGGTTTCGGCCACCAGGCCGATCGGCGTGATGTCGCGGTCCAGGTCATAGAGCTGCTGCTTGAAGAGATAGCGATGCAGCACCAGCGTGCCGACGTGGGCGTAGCCGATGGTGTAGCCGTCGGCCGCGGCGCGCACCAGCGCCTGGGTGCCGATGCGGCCGCCCGCGCCCACGCGGTTTTCGATCACCACCGGCTGGCCGAGCACGCGGCTCATTTCCTGGCCGACCAGGCGGGCGGTGATGTCGGCGTTGCCGCCAGCGGCGGCCGGCACGATCATCGTGATGGGCCGTTCCGGGTATTCGGCCAGCGCGGGCTGCGCGGTCAGGCAAAGCAACAGGGCGGCAAGGCTGGCGGAGCGTTTCATGACGGTTCCCGGGACGTTGAGGGCTGCGCTATTGTGCGGCGGCCGCGCGGGGAATCCGTTTGGTTTTATCAGATGGTTGTTCGATAAAAACTAAGGCCGGGGTGGCGGCTGCCGATCGGCCTTGCGCCCCAGTCCGTAGCCGAGCGCCGCCGCAGCCAGCGCGCACAGCGCGCCCAGGAGGGCGATCAGCGCCACGCCGTGTCCCAGCGCATCGACCCCTGCCTTGACCCAGCCGCTGGCCGCGTCGCCAGCGCGGTAGACCACGGTGTCGATGACGTTCTTGGTCTTGTATTTGTCCTCGGGCGAGACCGCGGTGAAAAGCATCTCGCGTCCGGGTTTGACCAACGCGTATTCACCGGCGCGCCGCAGGATCATGGCGACGGCCAGCACCGCGAACACCGGGTAGGCCGCCAGCGCCAGGAACGCCAGCGCCATGGCCAGCGGCACCGCCGCCATCAGGAATCGCACGCCCAGCCAGGCGGCGACGCGGCCGGTGAGGAATAGCTGCGACAGCAGCGCCAGGGCCTGCACGATGAAGTCCAGCGTGGCGAAGACGCGGATACGCTGCGCCCTGTCCGGGAAGGTCTCGGCCACCAGCCGCGCCTGCTCCATGTACAGGAAGGTGCTGAGCGTGGCCAGCAGCAGCACCAGCACGGCGATGCCCAGCAGGTAGGGCGACTGGAACACCCGCGACAGTCCGGCCAGCATGGCGCCCGGGATCGGGCGCGCCAGTTCAGCGGTCTCGGCTTCGGAGCGGGTCGCGGCGCGCCAGCGCAGCAGCCAGCGCTTGAGCGGCAGGGTGGCCGCCAGCAGCAGCGCCGACAACAGCAGCAGGCCGGCCGTGCCGAGCGTGCCCGCCAGCAGGCCGCCCAGCAAGGGGCCGCACAATCCCCCGGCGCTGGCGCCGGCGGCGATGAAGGCGAACAGGCGCTTGGCCGACGCCATGCGGAAGACGTCGGCCATCAGGCTCCAGCCGAGCGAGACCACGAACAGGTTGAAGACCGACAACCACACGTAGAAGCTGCGCGCGGCCCAGACGCCATCGGGTTGCCAGTGGAACAGCGCCGCGTAGCCCGCCATGGTGGCGGCGAACACCGCGTAGGCCCAGGTCACCAGCGTGGCGCGCGGCACCCGGCCCGACAGCCAGCCGAACAGCGGCACCACCGCCAGCATGGCCAGGAACGTGGCGCTGAACAGCCATTGCAGTTGTTCGACGCCGGCCTGGATGCCCAGGGTCTCGCGGATCGGCCGCAGCATGAAATAGCCGCAGAACAGGAAAAAGAAGAAGGCGAAGCCGCAGGCGCCCGCCGCCACCTCGCCGGGTTGGAGCCCCAGCGCTTGCGCCGCCCGCTGGCGCCAGGAGCCGGCGGCGCGCATGGCTTCAGCCCAGCAGGGCGGCGATGCGTTCGCGCAGCGCCGCGTCCGGTTGCGGACCGAAGCCGGCCCGCGCGTTGTCCACCATGTTGGCCGGCTTGGAGGTGGCGGGGATGACGGCGGTCACGGCGGGATGGCCGATGATGAATTTCAGGAACAACTGCGCCCATGAGGTGCAGTCGATTTCACCGGCCAGGGCCGGCAGCGGCCGGTCCCGGACCTGGCGGAACAGCGCGCCGTCCTGGAACGGGCGGTTGACCAGCACCGCGACGCCATTGGCCTGGCAGGCCGGCAGCAGGCGCTTTTCGGCGTTGCGCGCGCCCACCGACAGATTGATCTGCAGGAAGTCGGGCTTTTCCTTTTCGACCAGCCCGGTCAGTTCGTCATGGGCGGCGTCGGTGTAGTGCGTGATGCCGAGGTAGCGCGTTACGCCCTGCTGCTTGAGTTCGCGCAGCAGCGCCAACTGGTTGCGGGTGTCGATCAGGTTGTGGACCTGGATCAGGTCGAGCTTCTGCGTCCGCAGCGCGCGTAGCGAGTTCTCGATCTGGCGCCGGGCCGCCTCGTGGCCCTGGGTGCTGATCTTGGTGGCCAGGAACACCAGCGGACGCCGGTCCGGCTCGCGCGCCAGCAGCGCTCCGGTGACGGCTTCGGCCTGTCCGTAGCTGGGGGCGGTGTCGATCAGCGAGCCGCGCGCCTCCAGCAAGGCGTCCACGACCTGCGCCAGCGGCGCCATGGCGGCCGCGTCCGAGGGCGACACATTGAAGGTGTCGGCGGTGCCCAGGCCGATCACCGGCAGCATGTCGCCGGTGGCCCCGATCGGACGGGTCAGCATCGGCCGCTGGAGGCTCAGGGCGCTTGCCGTCCACGGCTGGGCCAGCAGGGATGCGCAGGCGGCGGCCTGCAGGAATCGACGGCGATCAGGCATGGCTCGCTCCAATGAAAAAGGGCCTGCATGGTTCATGCAGGCCCTTGTGACTGTGACAGCCGCGCGCTTACTCGCGGTTGCCGCCGAAGATACCCAGCAGCATCAGCAGGTTCGAGAAGACGTTGTAGACGTCCAGGTAGATGGCCAGCGTGGCGGACACGTAGTTGGTCTCGCCGCCGTTCACGACACGCTGCAGGTCGACCAGCATGAACGCCGAGAAGATCACGATGGCCAGCACCGAGATGGTCAGCATCAGCGCGGGCAACTGCAGGAAGATGTTGGCCAGGGCCGCCACCAGGATCACGACCGCGCCGATGAACAGGAATTTCTGCAGGCCGGACAGGTCGCGCTTGATGGTGGTGGCCAGCGTGGCCATCGTGCCGAACACGATCGCGGTGCCGCCGAAGGCCGTCATGACCAGTTGCGAGCCGTTGCTGAAGCCCATCACGAAGCCCAGCAGGCGCGACAGCATCACGCCCATGAAGAACGTGAAGGCGAGCAGCAGGACCACGCCGAGCGAGTTGTTCTTGTTCTTCTCGATGGCGAACATCATGCCGAAAGCGCCCACCAGGAACACGATGGCGGACAGGCCCGGGCTGGCGCCCATGACGCGGTTGATGCCGGTGTACAGGCCGACGGCCGCGCCCAGCACGGTCGGAATCAGCGAGAGCGCCAGAAGCCAATAGGTGTTGCGCAGGACTTTGTTGCGCACGACCTCGCCCGGCGCGCCGGCGAGGGTGCCGGAACGGTTAAAGGGGGACGGACGATATTCGTTCATGGAGGACTCCTGTGTACGGCAGAAATTGATTTGCCTAGAAGGCTTAGATGCCAAGGATACCTTACAGTTCCCTGAAGAATCCAGTTTTCAGAAGAATTAGCGCGCAGGGCGGGCAGGCATGACCCTGTTATGGGGATGGTCAAGCCGGTTTCAACCGGGCCTGACGTCCTGCATCACCCGCGCCACGATACGCGGCAGTTCCTCGTCCATGCGCGCCTGGATCTGTTCGATGGCGTCGGCCAGGGCCTGGCGCATGACCTGTTCGACTTCCGCCTGCAGGCGGGCGGCCAGCACCGAGGCCTCTGCCGGTGCGGCGGCCGGGGCGTCGGGCGCGACTGCCGCGGCAAGGGCCGGAAGGGCGGGCGTATCGGCCGCTTCAGCCAGACGCGGCGCGTCGGCGCCGTCCTGAGCGACATCCGTCAGCAGCGGGAAGGCATCATCATCCCGGGCGAGGTCGGTCAGCAGCGGAAAGGCGTCGTCATTCGGGGCAACGTCGGTCAGCAGCGGGAAGGCGTCGTCATTCGGGGCAACGTCGGTCAGCAATGGGAAGGCGTCGTCATCCTGGGGCGCGTCGGTCAGCAGCGGCGCTTCCGGAGGCGACAGCGTGGGTTCGGCCCGCTGGGTCAGGGTGGGGATGCCGGGGTCGGAAGGGCGGTGGGGCATGGGGGCTCCCGAGGGTCGAGATGGCGCCGCTGGGGGCGGCGCGGGAGGCGGGGAGGGCGGTCAGGCGCCCTGCTGTCGTTGGCTCAGGTCGTGGCTTTGCGGCGTGTGGCCGGCGCCCTGATAGACGCGCCAGCGCTGGCGCGCGGCCTGCTTGTCGTCGGGATCGTCCGAGACGATCTCGAGCAGCCGCTCGAAGGTCTCGAAGCCCGGCGGGCAGTCGTCGTCGAGATTGAGCAGCCAGGGCGAAGGGCCGTCGCCGGCGGCCTGCGCCGCCTGCTGCGGATCGCCGGCGGTCAGGACGACGGGCGTCTCGGCCGCCAGCGGATCGTTGGCCAGGACGTGCGGCACGAACGAGGTGTCATCGAAGGCCCACAGCATGCGGTCGAACTGCGCCAGGCGCGAGCCCTCGCGGCAATACACCACCAGCCGCTGGCCCGCCAGGTAGCGCTTGCGCACCACCTGGCAGGCCATGCGCAGGCGGTCGGGCGCGCCAAAGGCGAAATCGATGCGCGTCATGCCGGGATCCGCGGGCTGCCGCTCAAGCCTGGTCCAGCAGGAATTGCATCAGCAGCGGCACGGGTCGGCCGGTGGCGCCCTTGTCCTTGCCGCTCTTCCAGGCGGTGCCGGCGATGTCCAGATGCGCCCAGCGATACGACTTGGTGAAGCGCGACAGGAAGCAGGCGGCCGTGACGGCGCCGGCGGGGGGGCCGCCGATGTTGGCCAGGTCGGCGAAGTTGGACTTGAGCTGGTCCTGGTAGGCGTCGTCCATCGGCATGCGCCAGGCGGTGTCCAGGGCCTGGCGGCCGGCGGACGAGAGGGCCTCGGCCAGCGCGTCGTCCTTGGTGAACAGGCCGGTATTGACATGGCCCAGGGCCACGACGCAGGCGCCGGTCAGGGTGGCGATGTCGATGACGGCGGACGGCTTGAAGCGCTCGGCGTAGGTCAGCGCGTCGCACAGCACCAGGCGGCCTTCGGCGTCGGTGTTGAGGATCTCGATGGTCAGGCCGGCCATGCTGGTGACCACGTCGCCCGGCTTGTTCGCCTTGCCGCTGGGCAGGTTTTCGCAGGCCGGGATCAGGCCGATCACGTCCAGCGGCAGTTCCAGTTCGGCCAGTGCGCGGAACGAACCGAGCACGCTGGCCGCGCCGCACATGTCGTACTTCATTTCGTCCATGGTGGCCGCGGGCTTGAGCGAGATGCCGCCGGCGTCGAAGGTGATGCCCTTGCCGACCAGCACGATGGGGCCTTCGGACGCCTTGGCGCTCTTCTTGGCGGGCTTGCCGGCATGGCGCAGGACGATGAAGCGCAGCGCTTCCTCGGAGCCGCGCGCCACCGACAGGAACGAGCCCATGCCGAGCGCTTCGACCTGCTTGCGGTCCATGACCTCGACCTTGAGCGACTTGAATTCGCGCGCCAGGCGCTTGGCGGTGTCGCCCAGGTAGGTGGGGGTGCAGATATTGCCCGGCAGGTTGCCCAGGGTGCGGGTCAGTTCCATGCCGTTGGCGATGGCGGCGCCTTCGCGCAGGCCCTTCTGGACCTGGGCGGCGTCGGCGCGCTCGACGATCTGCACGATCTTCTTGAGCTTGGGACGGGCGTCGCGGTCGGGCTTGCCGAAGCTGGCGTCATAGTGATAGGTGGCGCTGCCGGCGGCGATGGCGGCGCTGCGGGCGCGGGCAACCAGGGGCACGTCGGCGATCGGGTTGGCGGCCAGGGTGGACACGCCTTCGGTCAGTTGGGCCGCGACGCAGGCGGCGGCGAAGGCCTGTTCGGCCGAGGCGTGGGCGCGAGCCGAGTATTCGTCCTGCTTGCCCAGGCCGACCAGGACCACGCGCTGGGCCGACACGCCCGGCAGGGAACGCAGCACCAGGGTCGAGCCGGCGCGGCCGCGGAACTCGTTCTTGGCGACGGCGCGCACGGCGCCGTTGGAGGCGCGGTCGATCAGGTCGGCGGCGGGGCTCAACACGCCGTCGGCGAAGACCCCGACCGCCAGCGCGGCGGTCTTGATCTGGTGCAGGGAAGCAGTGGTCTGTGTGCTAAATTCCATGAGGGTTTCCCGTGTGCGTCTGTATGATGCGGTCGATTATCCCGCATATTCTCCCATGTCTCTATTCAAACGCTCTGTCGTCAGCGAGATCACCAGTCACGCTGGCGTTGTCTTTTCCACGTTGCTCATCGTATGGCTCAGCGTGCTGCTGGTGCGCCTGCTCGGCGAGGCGGCGGGCGGCAACATCGGGGCGGACGTCGTGCTCGTGCTGGCCGCGCTGTCCACCATCACGGCGCTGCCTACCATCCTGGCAGTCTCGGTCTTCATCGCGGTGCTGACCACCGTCACGCGTAATTATCGGGAATCCGAGATGGTGGTCTGGTTCGCCAGCGGCCTGTCGCTGGCGGACTGGCTCAAGCCGGTGCTGCGCGTCGCCATTCCCGTGGCCATCGCGGTGGCCGGCCTGACGCTGGTGGCCGCGCCCTGGGCGTATCGCCAGATCGGCGAATACCACGAGCGCTTTGAACAACGCTCCGACCTGTCCAAGGTCACGGCGGGCCAGTTCGCGGAATCGGCAGGCGGCAACCGTGTGTTCTTCGCCGAGGATCCGGCCAAGCCGACAGACGAACTGGGCAATGTGTTCGCGCGCGAAACCGGACCGGAATGGCTCAGCGTCCTGACCGCCAGCAGCGCCCACAGCGAAACCCTGCCCAATGGCGACCGCTTCCTGGTGCTGGGCGAGGGGCATCGCTACGACCTGAAGCCGGGCACGCCCGAAATCCGACTGGTGCACTTCGAGAAATACGGATTGCGCCTGGAAAGCAAGGGCGGCGATGACCCCGTCGCTTCCGCGCGCGCCGCCGCCGAACGCTCGGCCAAGGCGCGCACCACGCCGCAACTGATGGCCGACAACACCACCAGCAGTTGGTCGCAGGTGATGTGGCGCATCTCGCTGCCGCTGGCCGCGCTGAACCTGGCGTTGCTGGCGATCCCGCTGGGCGCCGTGAACCCGCGACTGGGCCGCTCCGGCGACCTGCTGATTGCCGGCCTGGTGGGGCTGCTGTATATGAACTTGATCAACCTGTCGCGTGCCTGGATTTCCAACGGCAAGCTCAGTTTCGGCGTGGGCACCGTGGCGATCCACCTGGTGGTGGCCGCGTTTACGGCGTTCCTGCTGATGCGCCGGTTGCGCGTCAAGGCGCCCAGGAACAGCTAGCGGTCCCACCCGCGGCCCGATCCATTGGCGGGGGGATAGGCAAGGCGGGCCGCCGACCGCGGGGGCCCGTGATCGCGCCGCCGCTGCCGCCTTCAGGGCAGGTATTTCATCGTCCCGCGCTTGCCGGCCAGCAGGTCGGCATTGCGCAGCACCGACTTGCGGATGAATTCCCACAGCACCGTGACGCGCTTGAGCTTGCGCAGGTCCTCGTGGCAATACATCCAGAACGAGCGCGTGATCTCCACCTCCTTTTCCAGCACCGGCTTGAGCCGCGGATCCTGCGCCGCGATGAAGCAGGGCAGGATGGCCAGCGACTGGCCTTGCAGCGCCGCGTGGTACTGCGCCACCACGCTGGTGCTGCGCAACACCACCCGGCTGGCTGGCAGCAGGTCTTCCAGGTAGCGCAGGCGCTCGCTGAACAGCAGTTCGTCGACATAGCCGATGAAGCTGTGGCCGGCCAGGTCGGCGCGGCCGCGGATCGGCGGATGGCGCGCCAGGTATTCGGGCGTGCCATACAGGCGCAGCGTGTAGTCGCACAGCTTGCTGCATACATAGGGGCCGCGCTGGGGGCGCTCAATGGTGATGGCCAGGTCGGCCTCGCGCTTGGACAGGCTGACGAAGCGCGGCACCGGCAGGATGTCCAGCGTGATGTGCGGATAACGCCGCTGGAAATCGGCCGCCAGCGGCGTCAAGACGTAGCTGCCGAAGCCCTCGGTGGCGCCGATCCGCAGGTGGCCGGACAGCGCCTGGCCGATCCCCGACAGCGTCTCGCGGGCGCTGTGCACCGTGCTTTCCATTTGCTCCGCGTGCACGAACAGGCGCTGGCCGTCCTCGGTCAACACGAAGCCGGCGCTGCGCGATTTCTCGAACAGCAGCGTGTCCAATTCGGCTTCCAGGGCGCGGATGCGCCGTGACACGGTGGTGTGCTCGACCCCGAGCTTGCGCGCCGCGGCGCTGACGCGCTGCGTCCGCGCGACCTCCAGGAAGTACCGCAGGCTGTCCCAATCCAGCACGTTATCCGCCCCTGATAAGGTTGTGCATTGATGCACAAGGAATGTGCATTTCTGGTGTTGCTTGTTGATTTTCACACATCTACACTGGGTCGGCAGCCCTGGGGGGAATGCTCCGGGAGCCGCACGCCGCGAAGACGGCGCCATAACGCATAAAACTCAGGAGACAAATCCATGGAATTGCACGCACGCGGGCTGGCCGCAGGCTTGTGTCTGGGCGCAGCGCTGTTGGGTCAGGCGCACGCGGCGGATAAACCGCCGGTGAAGATCGGCATCCTGACCGACATGTCGGGCACCTACGCCGGCATGGGCGGGCCCGGTTCGGTGGCGGCGGCGCAATTGGCCATCGACGATTGCCTGGCCGCGGAATGCAAGGGCATGAAGATCGAGCTGGTGTCGGCCGACAACCAGAACAAGGCCGACGTGGGGGCGGCCAAGGCGCGCGAATGGTTCGACCGCGACGGCGTCACCGCCATCGCCGACCTGACCAATTCGGCCGTGGCGCTGGCGGTGCAGGGCATCGCGCGCGAAAAGAACAAGGTCGTGATGTTTTCCGGCCCGGCCACCACGGCGCTGACCAACAAGGAATGCTCGCCGGTCGGATTCCACTGGATGTTCGACACCTATTCGCAATCCGCCGGCGGCGCCAAGGCCACGGTCAGGGCGGGCGGCAAGTCCTGGTACTTCATCACCGTCGACTACGCCTTCGGCCATTCGCTCGAGGCCGACACGGCCAAGGCGGTCAAGGCGCTGGGCGGCACCGTTGCCGGCAGCGTGCGCCATCCTCTGAACGCGCCGGACTTCGCCTCCTACCTGCTGCAGGCGCAAAGCTCCAAGGCTCAGGTGGTGGCGCTGGCCAATGGCGGCCAGGACACCGTCAACGCCGTCAAGCAGGCGCGCGAGTTCGGCATCGTGGCCGGGGGCCAGCGCCTGGTGTCGCTGCTGATCTTCCTGTCCGACCTGCGCGCGCTGGGGCTGGAAAGCGCCCAGGGCCTGTCGTACGTGGACGGCTTCTACTGGGATTACGACGACGCCACGCGCCAGTGGTCGACCCGCTTCGAGAAGGCCTTCCGCGGCCTGAAACCGACCATGACGCAGGCCGGCGTGTATTCCAGCGTGCTGCACTACCTGCGTTCGGTGGCGGCCTCGGGCAGCACCGACGGCAAGGTGGTGGCCGACAAGATGCGCGCGTTGCCGATCAAGGATCCGATCATGCGCAACGCTTCGATCCGGCCCGACGGCCGCGTGATCCACGACATGTACCTGTACGAAGTGAAGAAACCGTCCGAGTCCAAGGGCGGCTGGGACTATTCCACGCTGGTGGCCACCATCCCGGCGGCCGAGGCCTTCCAGCCGCTGGCCGATTCGGCCTGCCCGCTGGTGCAAAAGTAAGGCGTGGCGCGCCGTCCGGGCTCGCCCGGCGGCGCGCGCGCGAGATCCAAGAACGCGGATTCCATCCGCATCGACAATGCAGTGTGAGGAGCATCAAATGAGTGAAGTCCCCCGCGTTCCGCTATTGATCGGCGGCAAGCTCGTGCAGTCCAAGACCACCGAATGGCGCGACGTGATCAACCCCGCCACCCAGGAAGTCGTGGCCAAGGTGCCGTTCGCCACGCGCGCGGAACTGGACGAGGCCATCGCCAATTCCAAGGAAGCCTTCAAGACCTGGCGCAACAGCGGCCAGGGCGCGCGTATGCGCGTCATGCTGAAGTTCCAGGAGCTGCTGCGCGCCAACACCGCCAAGCTGGCCGAGATGATCACCCGCGAGCATGGCAAGACGCTGCCCGACGCCGAGGGCGAAGTCGGCCGCGGCCTCGAAGTGGTCGAGCACGCCTGCTCGATCGCCAACCTGCAACTGGGCGAGTACGCCGAGAACGCCGCCTCGGGCATCGACGTCTACACGCTGATCCAGCCGCTGGGCGTGTGCGCGGGCATCACCGCATTCAACTTCCCGGTGATGCTGCCGTGCTTCATGTTCCCGATCGCGGTGGCCTGCGGCAATACCTTCGTGCTCAAGCCGTCCGAGCAGGACCCCAGTTCGTCGCTGTTCCTGGCGCAACTGGCGCTGGAAGCCGGCCTGCCGCCGGGCGTGCTGAACGTGGTGCATGGCGGTCCGGAAACGGCCAACGGGCTGTGCGAGCATCCCGACATCAAGGCCGTGTCGTTCATTGGTTCGACCCGCGTCGGCACCGAGATCTACAACCGTGCTTCGGCGGCCGGCAAGCGTTGCCAGTCGATGATGGGCGCCAAGAACCACTGCGTGATCCTGCCGGACGCCGATCCGGAAGTCGCGCTGAACCAATTGCTGGGCGCCGCGTTCGGCGCCGCCGGCCAGCGCTGCATGGCCTCGTCGGTGGCCGTGCTGGTGGGCGAGGCCCGCAACTGGCTGCCTGATTTCGTCGAGCGCGCCAAGAGGCTCAAGGTCAACTCGGGCATGGACCGCGCCGCCGACCTGGGCCCGCTGGTCTCGCCGAACGCCAAGAAGCGCGTCGAAAGCCTGATCCAGAAGGGCGTGGACGAAGGCGCCAAGCTGCTGCTGGACGGCCGCAACCTGAAGGTCTCCGGCTTCGAGCAGGGCAACTTCGTCGGCCCGACCGTGTTCGACGGCGTGACCGAGAACATGACCATCTACACCGAGGAAATCTTCGGCCCGGTGCTGTGCGTGGTCGGCGCGGAAACGCTGGAAGAGGCGGTGGAATTCATCAACCGCAACCCCAACGGCAACGGCGTTGCCCTGTTCACGCAGGACGGCGGCGCGGCGCGTTACTTCCAGAACAACATCGACGTCGGCCAGGTCGGCATCAACGTGCCGATCCCGGTGCCGGTGGCGTGGTTCAGCTTCACCGGTTCGCGCGGATCCAAGCTGGGCGACCTGGGCCCCAACGGCAAGCAGGCGGTGCAGTTCTGGACCCAGACCAAGACCGTCACGGCGCGCTGGTCGGCCCACGCCAAGACCGTGAACACCACGATCTCGATGCGCTGAAAAAGGGACGCCTTGTCCTAAGCTTATATTAATAAGTCATATAACAAGGCGTCCTTATTACTTATAATTGGCCCGTCTATCAGGGGCCAATTCATGAACCTGCAGCAATTTCGTTTTGTGCGCGAAACCATCCGGCGCGACTTCAACCTGACCGAAGCCGCCCGGATGCTCTATACCTCACAGCCGGGCGTGTCCAAGGCCATCATCGAGTTCGAGGATGAACTCGGGATCAAGATCTTCGAACGCCACGGCAAGCGCATCAAGGGGCTGACCAAGCCCGGCCTGGCCGTGTCGCAGGTGATCGACCGCATCATGCGCGAGGTCGACAATCTGAAGAAGGTCAGCGACGAATTCGCCCGCCGCGACGAAGGCGGCCTGGTGATCGCCTGCACCCACACCCAGGCGCGTTACCTGCTGCCGCGCGTGATTCCGGCGTTCCGCAAGCAGTTCCCCAAGGTGCACCTGTCGCTGGCCGAAGGCAGCCCGGCGCAGTTGGCCGAGATGGTGCTGCACGAGCAGGCCGACCTGGCGCTGGCGACCGAGTCGCTGGCCCTGACGCCGGGCCTGGCGACATTGCCCGTGTATGCCTGGGAGCACACCGTGGTGGTGCGGCCCGATCATCCGCTGGCCGAGCTGACGTCCAGCGCCGCCAAGCGCCTGTCGCTGGCGCAACTGGCGGAATACCCCATCGTGACCTATGACCGCGCCTTCACTGGCCGCAGCACGATCGACGAGGTCTTCGCCAACCAGGGGATCCATCCGGACATCGTCCTGGAAGCCATCGACGCCGACGTGATCAAGACCTACGTCGACGTCGGGCTGGGCATCGGCATCATCGCCGGCGTGGCCTATGACCCGCGGCGCGATTCCAGCCTGGTGGGCCTGCCGGTCGGCCACCTGTTCGGCACGCACACCACCCGCGTCGGGGTAAAGGCCGGAGTGTTCCTGCGCGATTACGTCTATACCTTCCTGGAAATGCTGGCGCCTTCCCTGACGCGCGCGGTCGTGACCGAGGCCGTGCAGGGAACGCCGAAGTAGGCTGGGCCATGACGAGCGCCGTGGAAGTCGGACGAGAAGAAGCGGTTCCCTTGGTGGGGAGCCGCTTTTTTTTCATGGAAGCGGGGGCGGGGAAGGGCGCGGACAAGGTGTCTCACTATCCCTTTTCATAAGCTCATAAAAAATATTAAATAAGAACCGATCTCATTTGGGTTGACTAAAAAATAGGAATCATTATCATTACATCCAGTCTCAACGACCCAGTGAGGTTAAACATGACGGCAGGATTGAGTGCAGTGGTAGTGGGCGCCGACAGGCTCGGCAACATTCCGGATCTGCTCAAAGGACACAACATCTCGATCACGCACCACATCAGTGGTCGTGATCCCTCGCATCAGAAGAAGACGCTGCAATTGCCCTCGGGCACCCAACTGGTCATCTTGCTGACCGATTTCCTCGGCCACAACGTCATGAAGACCTTCCGCAATGCCGCGCAGCGTGGTGGCATCCGTGTCGTGGCTTGTCGCCGTTCGGTATGCAGCATGCAGCAGGCCTTGCAGCAGTGCGGCCTGTGCAGCCGGGGCGCCGCGGTCCACTGACCCTGCCATGCCACGCCGCCGCCAACACTGAAAACTGGGGAGGCCGAAAAGGCCCGCGGCTCAGGGCCGCGAAGAGGAATGCAAAACGCCGCCAGACTGTAAAGTCCGGCGGCGTTTTGCTGTCTGTGTCGGATTGCGTCGGCCCGTCGCGCCGTTTGGAGGATAGCCGCGTCGCGGCCGGCGCGTCACACTGCAAGCGCGGTCAGTTGGCCGCGCGGGCGCTGGCCACCAGGCTGTTGTCCAGGCGACGGGCGCCGTTGTAGCGCTTGCTCCAATAGGCCATGGTCATGTTTTCGACCCGCACCACGCCGCCAGCGCTGGGCGAGTGCACGAAGCGGTCGTCGCCCAGGTAGATGCCGACGTGCGAGTAGCGGCGACCCAGGGTGTTGAAGAAGACCAGGTCGCCGGCCTTGAGCTCGTTCTTGGCGACCGAAATGCCCTGTTGTGCGATTTCGGCGGCGTTGCGGGGCAGCTTCAGGCCCAGCGAGCGTTCGGCGGTGTAAGCGACCAGGCCGCTGCAGTCGAAACCGGTATCGGGGGAGTTGCCGCCGAAGCGGTAGCGGATGCCCAGGTAGTTCAGGGCTTCGCTGACCATCGCGTTGTCGCTGTTGACTTCGCTGTGGTTGCGTTGGCGTTCGCGCTTGAACTTCTGCACCACCAGCATGCCGATGGGATCATCGGCGGTGGCGACCCATTCCGTCTCGTAGGGATCGATCTCGGACGTATAGGCGGTGGATTTTTGAGAGGTGTTTGCACAACCCGCCAGACCCGCGACGCACGCCGCCAGCGCCAGCAAACGCAGACCGCGGTTTGCCTGGCCAGAGGATGAATTCAGTCGCGCGCTTTTGGAGTGTCGATGCATTCGCCTGGGGAAGGTCGCCGCCTGTTTCGCAATTTTCGGGCAATAAAGCGTCAAAAACGCTAAAAAACACCTGAATAGCTGAAATCAAGCAGCCAACCAACAGATATGTTGTCTACAACTTCGCGGGGATTCTACCAAACTTTTAAGACTGGTTCGTTACTGTAACCAGCCCGGCGCCCGTGAGGCGTAGACGCGTGGCAGAATTTTTTGACCTGCGGCAAGCCTCGTGCAAGGTTTGCCCACCAGAATGACCAAAGGATTCGAAAAGAAAGCAATCAGCCATACGGCGTATGCACAATAACAGGAGACAAAAATGCAAAAAACCCGGGATTTCCATTACCGCTCGGTGCACGACCGCGACGCCTTCTGGCGCGAGCAGGCCGGCCGGGTGCACTGGGATACGCCGTTCGAGTCGGTCCTGGATTTTTCCCGGCCGCCTTTCGCCAGGTGGTTCGTGGGCGGGACGACCAACCTCTGTTACAACGCCGTGGACCGCTGGTTGCCGACCCAGGCCGACAAGCCGGCCCTGATCTGGGTCTCCACCGAAGTCGAGCGCGAGCGCATCTACACCCGCCAGGACGTCTATGACGAAGTGAACGCGGCCGCCGCGATGCTGCAGGACCTGGGCGTGGGGCGCGGCGATCGCGTATTGCTCTATATGCCGATGGTGCCCGAGGCGGTCTTCACCATGCTCGCCTGCGCCCGCATCGGCGCGGTGCATTCGGTGGTGTTCGGCGGTTTCGCCTCGGTCAACCTGGCACAGCGTATCGACGATGCCGCGCCCAAGGTGGTGGTGTGCACCGACGGCGGCTCGCGCGGCGGCAAGGTGGTGCCCTACAAGCCGCTGCTGGACCGGGCGCTGGCGCTGTGCAAGACGCCGCCGGCCTCGGTGGTGGTGTTCGACCGTGGCCTGGCGCCGTTCGAGCCGGTCGCCGGCCGCGACCTGGACTACGCCACCCTGCGCGCTGCGCAGCGCGGCGTCCACGTGCCGGTGACCTGGCTGGAGTCGTCCGAACCCAGCTATATCCTGTACACGTCCGGCACCACCGGCAAGCCCAAGGGCGTGCAGCGCGATACCGGCGGCTATGCGGTGGCGCTGGCGTCGTCGATGGAGTATCTGTTCGACGGCAAGGCCGGCGACACGTTCTTCTGCACCAGCGACATCGGCTGGGTGGTGGGGCATTCCTACATTGTGTATGGCCCGCTGATTGGCGGGCAGGCGACCGTGCTGTACGAAGGTACACCGGTGCGCCCCGACGGCGCCATCCTGTGGAAGCTGGTGGAGCAGTTCGGCGTCAACACGCTGTTTTCGGCGCCGACGGCGGTGCGGGTGCTCAAGCGCCAGGACCCGGCCTTGCTGCGCAAGCATGACCTGTCCTCGCTGCGGGCGGTGTACCTGGCGGGCGAGCCGCTCGATGAGCCCACCGCGCAATGGATTTCCGAGGGCCTGGGCAAGCCCATCATCGACAACTATTGGCAGACCGAGTCCGGCTGGCCCATTCTGTCGGCGCAGCCGGGCGTGGAAAAGGTGCCGACGCGCTTCGGCAGTCCATCGTTCCCGGTCTATGGTTTTGATGCGCGCATCGTCAGCGAGTCCAGCGGCGAGGACCTCGGACCCGACCAGAAGGGCGTGGTCGCCATTGTGCCGCCGTTGCCGCCGGGCGCCATGTCGACCATCTGGGGCGACGATGAGCGCTTCGTCCAGACCTATTTCACGTCGATCCCGGGGCGCCAGGTGTATTCGACCTTCGATTGGGGGCTGGTCGACGCGGATGGGTATTGGTTCATCCTGGGACGCACCGACGACGTGATCAACGTGGCCGGCCACCGCCTGGGCACGCGCGAGATCGAGGAGTCGGTCAACAGCCATAGCGGCATCGCCGAGTGCGCGGTGGTGGGCGTGGCGGACGCGCTCAAGGGGCAGGCGGCGATGGCCTTCGCCGTGCTGAAGAATCCCGCGGCGGCGGAGACGGCGGAGGGCGCAAAGCAACTGGAAGCGGATATCATGCGGCTGGTGGAAGATCAGCTGGGCGCGGTGGCGCGACCGGCCCGCATCCGGTTCGTGGGCGCGTTGCCCAAGACCCGCTCGGGCAAGGTGTTGCGCCGCGCCATTGTCGCGGTATGCGAAGGCCGTGATCCCGGCGACCTGACCACGATCGAAGATCCCACCGCCCTCGAACAGATCAAGGAGTCGCTGCAATGAATACCAAACCCGTGCTGACCGCCGAAGACGTCAAGAAGATCCTGGCCGCGGCCGAAGCACACGCCCAGCAGAACAAGTGGGCCGTCACCATCGCCGTATCCGACGACGGCGGTCACCTGCTCGGCATGCTGCGACTGGACGACGCCGCGCCCATTTCCTCGCACATCGCGCCGGCCAAGGCCAAGACCGCGGCCCTGGGCCGCCGTGAGTCGCGCGTCTACGAAGAGATCATCAACAACGGCCGCTATTCCTTCCTGTCGGCGCCGCTGATCGAAGGCATGCTGGAAGGCGGCGTGCCGATCGTGGCCAACGGCCAGGTGGTGGGCGCGGTCGGCGTGTCGGGCGTGAAGTCCACCGAAGACGCCCAGATCGCCCAGGCTGGCATCGCCGCGCTGGGTCTGTGAGCCAGGAAACGCCGCGGCAGGCGCCCGATGGCGCCGCCGTCTCCGCCGGCGGGGCGGCGGACAGGAGTCCGCTGAACCCCGGCGTGGCCAAGCGCGAGGTCTGGGCCTGGGCTATGTACGACTTCGCCAATTCCGGCTACACCACCGTGATCCTCACGGCGGTGTTCAGCACGTATTTCGTCGGTGTGGTCGGCGGCCGCGCGCCGTGGGCCACGCTGGCCTGGACCGCGGCGCTGTCGCTGTCCTATCTGCTCATCATGCTGACGATGCCCACGCTGGGCGCGCGCGCCGACGCGCGCGCCGGCAAGCGGCGCCTGCTGTACAGCAGCACGATCGGCTGCGTGGCCGCCACGCTGGTGCTGACCCAGGCGGGGCCGGGCGATGTATGGCTGGCGCTGGCCGCCATCGTCGTCTCCAACTATTGCTACTGCGTCGGCGAGTCCGTGGTGGCGGCATTCCTGCCCGAGTTGGCCAAGCCGTCGGCGCTGGGTCGGGTGTCGGGCTGGGGCTGGAGTTTCGGCTACTGCGGCGGCATGCTCACCCTGGGCCTGTCGCTGGTGGTGGTGAAACTGGCCGAGGCCGACGGCCTCGACGCCGAACACTTCGTGCCGCGCGTCATCCTGGTGACCTGCGCGGTGTTCGCGCTGGCGGCGCTGCCGTCGTTCTTCCTGTTGCGCGAGCGCGCGCGGCCTTCCGGCGAACCGCAAGCGGCGCTGGCGATGCTCAAGCGCCTGGCCTACGCCTGGCGCGAAACCGGCCAGCATTTTCCCGAGTTCCGCCGCCTGCTGATGTGCATCGCCTGCTATCAGGCCGGCATTTCGGTGGTGATCACGCTTGCCGCGGTGTATGCCTCGGAGGTCATGGGTTTCACCACGCCGCAGATCATGCTGTTGGTGTTCACCGTCAACATCGGCGCCGCGGCCGGCGCGTTCTCGTTCGGCTATGTGCAGGACCGCATCGGCCACAAGCCGGCGCTGGCGATCACGCTGTGCGGCTGGATCCTGATGGTGCTGGTGGCCTACGCCGCGGTGACGGCGCCGGTGTTCTGGGTGGCCGCGACGCTGGCCGGCCTGTGCATGGGCACGACGCAGAGCGCGGGCCGCGCCATGACCGGCGCGCTGGCGCCGGCCGGACGCCTGGCCGAATTCTTTTCGCTGTGGACGTTCGCGGTGCAACTGGCCGCGGTCATCGGCCCGCTGACCTACGGACTGGTGACCTGGGCCACGCATGGCAACCACCGGCTGGCCATCCTGGTCACCGGGCTGTTCTTTGTCGGCGGCCTGATCCTGCTGTCGCGCGTGGACATGGCGCGCGGCCTGGCGCGCCGCGCCGCATGACGGCGCGGGCGTTCGCCGCAACTGATATTCTTATGAAGTCCCGGACAATCGCTGCGCCTGATGGCGGCGCGATGTCCGGCGGGTTGCGTATTGCGCTGTCAGTTGTCGATGCCGTTACCGCCATGTTTGGCGCGCGTTCCCGCGGGATACGGGCTTATGGCCCGTATTTTGCGTAAGGTGCCCGTAAGAGCGCGGCGATACGGTTGCGAGTGGGCAGTCAGATAAAAACGGCATCAACAACAGAATCACAGATTGGAGACAAGATCATGTCGAATGCTATTGAGTCCGTACTGGTGGAAACCCGGGTGTTCCCGCCGCCGGAGCGCGCGGCGCAGGGCGCCGCGATTCCCAGCATGGACGCCTACAACGCGTTGTGCGCGCAGGTCGAAAAGGATTTCGACGGTTTCTGGGCCGGCCAGGCCCGCGACAACCTGCAGTGGACCAAGCCGTTCACCGAGGTGCTGGACGAATCCAACGCGCCGTTCTACCGCTGGTTCGGCGACGGCGAACTGAACGTTTCGGCCAACTGCCTGGACGTGCACCTGACCAACGGCAACGCCGACAAGACCGCCATCATCTTCGAGTCCGATGACGGCAAGGTCGTCAAGGTCACCTACCGCGAACTGCTGGCGCGCGTGTGCCGCTTCGCCAACGGCATCGCCAAGCTGGGCTACAAGAAGGGCGACCGCGCCATCATCTACATGCCCATGTCGATCGAGGCCGTGGTGGCGATGCAGGCCTGCGCCCGCCTGGGCGTGACGCATTCGGTGGTGTTCGGCGGCTTCTCGGCCAAGAGCCTGCAGGAGCGCATCGTCGACGTCGGCGCCTCGCTGGTCATCACCGCCGACGAGCAGGTGCGCGGCGGCAAGACCATTCCGCTCAAGCCGGCGGTGGAAGACGCCATTGCCATGGGCGGCTGCGAAGCCGTCAAGCGCGTCATCGTCTATCGCCGCACCGGCGGCAAAGTGGCCTGGAACGAAGGCCGCGATCTCTGGATGCACGACGTCGAGGCCGGCCAGGCCGACACCTGCGAGCCGGTGCCGGTCAATGCCGAGCATCCGCTGTTCATCCTGTACACCTCCGGTTCCACCGGCAAGCCCAAGGGCGTGCAGCACTCGTCCGCCGGCTACCTGCTGTGGGCGCTGCTGACCGTCAAGTGGACCTTCGACGCGCGCAAGGACGACGTCTACTGGTGCACGGCCGACGTGGGCTGGGTCACTGGCCATACCTACATCACCTACGGTCCGCTGGCCGCGGGCCTGACGCAGGTGGTGTTCGAGGGCGTGCCGACGTTCCCCAACGCCGGCCGCTTCTGGGACATGATCGCGCGCCACAAGGTCACCACCTTCTACACCGCGCCGACCGCGATCCGCTCGCTGATCAAGGCCGCCGAGGCCGCGCCCGAGACCCATCCGTCCAAATACGACCTGGACAGCCTGCGCATCATCGGCACGGTGGGCGAGCCCATCAACCCCGAAGCCTGGATCTGGTATCACAAGAACGTCGGCCGCGAGCGCTGCCCCATCGTCGACACCTGGTGGCAGACCGAGACCGGCGGCCACATGATCACGCCGCTGCCGGGCGCCACGCCGACCAAGCCGGGCTCGTGCACCCTGCCGCTGCCGGGCATCGCCGCCGCCATCGTCGATGAGACCGGCGGCGACGTCGACCAGGGCAACGGCGGCTTCCTGGTGATCAAGCGTCCGTGGCCGGCGATGATCCGCAACATCTGGGGCGACCCGGAGCGCTTCAAGAAGAGCTACTTCCCGTCGGAACTGCGCGGTTATTACCTGGCCGGCGACGGCGCGCAGCGCGATGCGGACGGCTACTTCTGGATCATGGGCCGCATCGACGACGTGCTCAACGTGTCGGGCCACCGCCTGGGCACGATGGAAGTGGAATCCGCGCTGGTCGCGCACGAACTGGTGGCCGAGGCCGCCGTGGTCGGCCGTCCCGACGACACCACCGGCGAAGCCGTGGTGGCTTTCGTGGTGCTCAAGAGCGCCCGTCCCGAAGGCGCAGAGGCGCAGGCCATCGCCAAGACGCTGCGCGACTGGGTGGCCAAGGAAATCGGCCCGATCGCCAAGCCCAAGGACATCCGCTTCGGCGACAACCTGCCCAAGACCCGCTCCGGCAAGATCATGCGCCGCCTGCTGCGCGTGGTCGCCAAGGGCGAGGAAGTGACGCAGGACGTGTCCACGCTGGAAAACCCCGCCATCCTGGAACAACTGTCCAAGCCGCTGTGACGCGGCGCGCGCCGTCCGTCATGCGGACGGCGCGGACGGTCGCCCGCCCAACGGGAGCATAATGCGAGATGCCCATGCCGGTTTGCCGGCATGGGCATCGTCGTTTTTTCCTTCGCCACTTTCACTGGAGACGCCGCCGTGAGCCGCAGCAGTTTCGATCGCGCAGGGCTGGCCCTGATGTTCAGCACCATCCTCGTGTGGGCGGGGAGCTGGATCGCGATGAAGCTGATCGTGCCGTACATCGGTCCGTTCGATTTCGTGGCGCTGCGCTACGTGACCGGCGCGCTGGTGCTGTTCGCGCTGGCCGCCGCCACCCGCCGGCCGTTGGGCCTGCCGTCGTGGAAGCTGACCTTGCTGATCGGCCTGACCCAGACCGCCGGTTTCCAGGGCTTCGTGCAGACTGCGCTGGTATCCGGCGGCGTCGGCAAGGTGTCGTTGATGGCCTATACCATGCCGTTCTGGGTGGTGCTGTTCGCGTGGGGCCTGCTGGGCGAGCGGCCGACGGCCCGCCACGGCGTCGGCATCGGCCTGGCCGCGATCGGACTGGTGCTGTTCATCGAACCCTGGCACGGCGTGGGCGAAATGCGGCCGGTGCTGCTGGGGTTGGGCAGCGGCCTGTGCTGGGGCGTGGGCACGGTGCTGTCCAAGCGCATGTTCGAGCGTCACGCGCCCGACGTGATGACCTTCACGGCCTGGCAGATGCTGTTCGGCGGACTGGTGATGACGCCGGTGGCGTGGCTGGCGCCGCAGATCCCGGCGCAGTGGGGCTGGCAACTGTGGACCGGCATGGTCTATATCGTCCTGATCGCCACGGCCGCCGGCTGGCTGCTGTGGCTGCAGGTGGTGCGGCGGGTTCCGGCTTCGATTGCCGGCCTTTCCAGCCTGGGCGTGCCGGTGGTGGCGATGCTGATGGCGTGGGCGGTGCTGTCCGAGCGTCCGTCGCCGGTCGAGCTGGGCGGCATGGCCCTGATCCTTGCCGGCATTTTTGTCGTTAGTCGCGCGGCGCCTGCCGCGCGCGCGGGCTGATCGGCCCGTTAACCGGATTCCGTTCTCCTTCAAGGAAGCTTCATGATCGATTTGCGCAGTGATACCGTCACCCGGCCGTCTCCGGCCATGTTGCAGGCCATGGTCAGCGCGCCGCTGGGCGACGATGTGATGGGCGATGACCCCACGGTCATCCAGTTGCAGCAGGCAGTTGCCGAGCGCGCGGGCAAGGTCGCGGGCCTGTTCTTTCCGTCGGGCACGCAGAGCAATCTGGCCGGCCTGATGGCCCATTGCGAACGCGGCGACGAGTACCTGGTGGGCCAGCAGGCCCATACCTACAAGTACGAGGGCGGCGGCGCGGCGGTGCTGGCCAGCATCCAGCCCCAGCCCATCGAGCACGCCGAGGATGGCTCTCTGCCGCTGGAGAAGCTCGCTGCCGCGCTCAAGCCCGAAGGCGATCCGCACTTCGCCCGCACCAGGCTGCTGGCGTTGGAGAACACCTTCCATGGCAAGCTGATTCCGGCGGATTACGTGCGCGCGGCGACCGACTGGGCCCGCGGCCATGGCCTCGCCACACACCTGGACGGGGCCCGCGTGTTCAACGCCGCCGTCGCCAGCGGCAAGCCGCTGGCCGAGATGTGCCAGCCATTCGATTCTGTGTCGATCTGCTTTTCCAAGGGGCTGGGGGCGCCGGTCGGTTCGGTGCTGGTGGGCAGCGCCGAACTGATCGCCCGCGCGCGCCGCTGGCGCAAGGTTCTGGGCGGCGGCCTGCGCCAGTCGGGCGTGCTGGCTGCGGCCTGCCTGTACGCGCTGGAACATAACGTCGAACGCCTGGCGCAGGATCACGCCAACGCACGCCTGCTGGCCGACGGCCTGCGCGGTATCACCGGCGTGCGGGTCCTGAGCCAGGACACCAACATGGTGTTCGCGGAATTCGAGCCGGCGCGTTGCGATGCGCTGACCGCCGCGCTGGCTGCCGATGGCATCCTGATGCGCGCGGTTTACGGCGGGCCGACGCGCCTGGTGACGCATCTGGATGTGTCGAGCGCGGACGTGCGCCGGGTGATCGAGGCCGTCGCTCGCCATCTGCGATGACCGATAGCGTAAGGCGGGCTGGCCCGCAAGGGACCGCCCATGCCGGCATGCCTCCCGCCACGTCGGGTCAGTCGCCGGCGCGCAGCACCTGCGCCAGCACGGAGAACAGCTCGTCGATCTGCGCGGGCTCGATGATCAGCGGGGGCGACAGCAGCATGGTGTCGCCGGCCGCGCGGATCAGGCAGCCGCGTTCCAGGCAGGCCTGGTGCACGGCATAGCCGCGCTGGCCCGGCTTGCCCGCGAGCGGCGCCAGTTCGATCGCGGCCAGCAGGCCGATGTTGCGGATGTCCACCACGTGCGGCAGGCCCTTGAGGCCGTGGGCCGCGTCCTCCCAATAGCGCCATAGGTCGCGGCTGCGCTGGAACAGGCCGTCGCGGCGGCAGATGTCCAGCATTGCCAGCCCGGCCGCGCAGGCCACCGGGTGGCCCGAGTAGGTGTAGCCGTGGGCCAGCTCGATGGCGTTCTCCGGGCCTTGCATGAAGGCGTCGTAGACATGCTGGCGCACCAGCGTCGCGCCCATCGGAATGGCGCCGTTGGTCAGCCCCTTGGCGCTGGTGATGAGGTCGGGCGTGACGCCGAAATGCGCCGAGGCGAAGGCGCCGTCGACGCGGCCGAAGGCGCAGATCACTTCGTCGAAGATCAACAGAATGCCGTGCCGGTCGCAGATCTCGCGCAGCTTCTGCAGGTAACCGCGCGGCGGCACCAGCACGCCGGTGGATCCGGCCACCGGTTCGACGATGACAGCGGCGATGGTGGAGGCGTCGTGCAGCGCCACGATGCGCTCGAGCGCATCGGCCAGGTGCGCGCCCCAGTCCGGCTGGCCGCGGCTGTAGGCCATCCGCTCGCGGTCGTAGGTATGCGGCAGATGGTCCACATAGGGCAGCAGGTTGCCGAACGGCTTGCGATGGCCGCCGATGCCCGAGACCGACAGGCCGCCGAACCCCACGCCGTGATACGAGCGTTCGCGGCCGATCAGGCGCACGCGTTGGCCTTCGCCGCGCGCGCGGTGGTAGCCCAGCGCAATCTTGAGGGCGGTATCGACGGCCTCGGATCCGGAGTTGGAAAAAAACACGTTGGAGAAACCGGCGGGCGCCTCTTCGCACAGCTTTTCGGCCAATTCGAACGCCAGCGGATGGCTCATCTGAAACGACGGCGCGTAGTCCAGCTCATAGGCGGTGCGGGCGATGGCCTCGACGATTTCGGGCCGGCGATGGCCGGCGTTGACGCACCACAGGCCCGCGATGCCGTCCAGCACGCGGCGGCCGTCGGGCCGGATGTAGTGCATGCCCTCGGCTGCGCTGAAAAGCACCGGATCGCGCTTGTAGCGACGGTTGGCGGTGAAGGGCATCCAATAGGCGTCGGCGTTGAGGGGAGAGGACAGATGAGGCGTGGGCGAGGGCATGGGCTTGCTGCTTCAAGGAAGTTCAGGTGCGACCATTTTGTATTAATAATAAGAAAAATACAATTTAGGGGGCAGAAAAGACGGAACGGCGGTTCGGGAATGCAGGTTCAGGATTGCCGCAATGAGGTCGAAAGGTGCTCGCGCATGAGTTGCGAGGCCTTTTCCCGGTCGCCGGCTTCCAGCGCGGCGATGATGCGCAGGTGTTCGTTGCTGGAGTCCACGAAGCGCGCTTCGCGGTGGAACGCGGCGTGTTCTTCCAGGCGGCGCAATTGATTCTGCTGTTGTACGGCCTGCAGGATGTAGCGGTTGCCGGAGCAGCGCGCCAGCATTTCGTGGAACGCGGCGTTCAGGCCGAAGAACTCAGCGGCCGAGATCCCGGCGTCGTCGCGCTGGATCAGCGCCTCGTGCGCGGCGCGCATGCGCTCCAGGGCATTACGGTCGAGCCGGAACGTTGGCTCCAGCAGGCCGGCGCATTCGATCGTCATGCGGAAGCGGTAGCTTTCGTCGAGCGCCTCGCGGTTCTCCAGCGAGGGCGCGAATTGCCAGCCGTGGCCCTTGCGCTTTTCCAGCAGGCCGTCGGCCGACAACTGCAGCAGGGCCTTGGCCAGCACGCTGCGCGGCGCGGGATAGCGCTGCAGCAGCTCGCGCTCGGTGAACTGGTCGGGCAGCACGCGGGTGGCGCGGTCGGCGATCAGGCGGCGGTAGAGTTCGTCCTGGGTCGGACCCGCGCCGGCGATGGCGGGCGAGGCCTGGGCGGCGTTTTCGGCCACGGTGTAGCCGCTGTTGGGACGATGCGTGATCAGCCCCTGGGTAGCCAGCAGCCGCAGCGCGCCGCGCACCGGGGTACGTGATACCTCATAGCTCGCCGCCAGCGCTTCCTCGGACAAGTGGGCGCCAGGCGCGTAGCGCCGCGCCACGATGTCCTGCGCGATCAGGCGCGCCAGGTCGACTTGCAGCGCAGTGGGGCGGGCGGGAGCGGCAGGAGGCATGGAGGAGCGCGGGAACGGCGGTGCTGCAATGGTAACGGACAGACGCGGCCTCAGCCATGATGCGCGCGACTGTCGCCCGGCGCCTGGTCTCGGTCCCGCATGCCATAGTCGCGCAGCACCTGCGCGACACGCAGGCGATAGTTGGCGAACACGCCGCCCCGTCCCGCTTCCTGGGCGCGGCGATGCGATTCCAGCGAGCGCCAGCGCCTGACCGCGTCCTCGTCGCGCCAGAACGACAGCGACAGCAGCTTGCCTGGGGTCGTCAGGCTCTGGAAGCGCTCGACCGAAATGAAGCCGTCTATGGTCTTCAGTTCATCGATCAGGCCCGCGGCGATGTGCAGATAGGGCGCGGCATTGCCGTCGGCGGGCTCGACTTCGAATATCACGGCGATCATGGGGTGGGCTCCTCGGTGAAATCAAATTGGGGAATGCGCGCGTTGGGCAGGGGGCGGTAGCGAAAGCGCGCCGCCAGGGCGGCGCCATCGATGCCGGCCTTCAGCAGGTGAACGAGCGCGCCGGCCGCATCGCGCCGTGCCGCGTCGCGGCCCGGGCAGGCATGACCCTGTGCGCCGAAAGTCCAGTGCGCATCGGGTTGCGCCATGGCGGCCGCGGCCAGCACCAGCAGCACGGTCTCGTCGGCCTCGATGCGCTGGCCATCCAGTTCAATCGGGCCGGCCAGGAAGCGGCGGGTGTTGTGGATGGGCGGGTCGTGCCGCAGCGTCGCATCGACCATTTCCCAGGCCTGCGCCCGCGTCAGGTCCGCGCCGGATCCCAGGCGCGCGGCGCGCAGCAGCGCATTGCCCAGCAGGCCGGCGCCGGCTTCGCAGGCCTGGAACAGCAGGCCCGCCAGGTTGGCGGCCAGCAGCATCGGATCCAGGCCGGCCTCTGTGCCGAGGACGCGCAATTCGCGCAAGGCCGGGCTGGCGGCGGCATCATCCAAATGGGCGCGCAGGCGCGCCAGCAGGCGCTCGGCCGCCGCGTGTCCGGCCGCCGTCCGGTCCTCGGCGGCGGAGGGCGGCAGGGCTGCGAGGAACGCGCCGATATCGCGTGCGCATTCCGCGGCCACGGCGCCAGGCAGGCCGATGGCACAGGCTTGCGCAAAAACCGGGGCGGCGTGCAGGCAGCGGTCGACGCTGCTGGCCGAGCGTGCGTCCAGGTCCAGCCGTTGCCAGTCGGGCGCGGGGGCCAGCGGCGCCTGTCGCGCCAGGAAGCCGCTGAACAATGTCTTGAGACGGCGCTGCCGCGGACCATCGTTCATCCGCAGGAAGCGGCCGAACAGCAGGCCGGCGGGACCCGCGGCGATTCCCTTGGGCACTGGCTCGGCGAGGGGGCGCACACGGGCGGCGGGGTGGCGCATGATGTCGCGGATCAGTCTTGGATCGCTGGCCACCCACAGGCCCAGCCGAGTGTCCCGGTAGAGGGGGCGATCGCGGGCCAGCGCGGCGTAATAGGGATAGGGATCGACGTGCGTGACCGCCTGCAGCGGATCGGTAGGAAAGGGCGTGGACATGGGCGGCGCGGCTGGCTCGGGGACCGCCAGTATCACCGCGTCGCGCCAGCGACGATTCGGCCCGGGTCGAACTATGCCTGCGCGGTGTCCGCCAGCAGCGCGGCATAGCCGGCGCGCGAGTCCGGCCATTGCAGCGCCAGGCCGCTGGCCCGCAGACGGGCGTTGCTGAGCTTCTTGCTGCCGACCCCATTGGGCGCGGGGCCGTCGCCAGGCGCCGGGGCGCCGATCATCCGCGCCAGCTCGGCATAGAGTTCATGCAGCGGCAGGGGCGTGTCGTCGCAGCCGATGTAGACCGGCAACGCATCGGGCAGCAGCGCCACGTGCGCGATGGCGGCCGCGGCGTCGTCGATGTGGATGCGGTTGGCCCAGTGCGGCGGTTCGAGCGGCGCGCTGGCCTTGCCCGTCCGCAGCCGTTCGATCAGTTGCAGGCGGCCGGGGCCGTAGAGGCCGGCGAAGCGCAGGGTGGTGTGCGGGATCGCGCGCGCGGCCAGCGCCGCTTCCGCGTCGAGCAGGATGCGGCCGTTGAAGCCTTGCGGCGCGGGCGGCGTGTCTTCATCGACCCAGTCGCCGCGATGTTCGCCATACACCGCGCTGGACGATACGAACACGACGCGCTCGACCTGGCGCGTGTCGAGCGCATCCAGCACGTGGTTCAGGCCGTCGACGAACACGGCGCGATAGGCGGCGGGATCGCGCGCGCCGGCCGTGGCGACGTGGATCACGCGGGTGATGCCGGCCGGCAGCGCCGGCAGGCTATCCGGTTGGCTGATGTCGCCTGCCAGCCAGCGGATGCCGCTGGCGTCGTCGGCCGGCGGGTGGCGGCGCAATGCGTAGACCGTGTCGCCGCGCGCCAGCAGGCGGCGCGCGGCGCGTTGGCCGAGATCGCCGCAGCCGATGAAAAGCACGCGTTCAGCCATGGCCGCCGACGCCTGCTACATGCCGCTGTAGACCGGGCCCTCGCCGCCCTGCGGCGCCACCCAGACGATGTTCTGGGTCGGGTCCTTGATGTCGCAGGTCTTGCAGTGCACGCAGTTCTGCGCGTTGATCTGCAGGCGGTCCTCGCCATGGTCGTCCTTGACGAACTCGTAGACGCCAGCAGGACAGTAGCGCGATTCCGGACCGCCGTACTTGGCGAGGTTGACCTGCACCGGCACCGAGGGATCCTTCAGCGTCAGGTGGACGGGCTCGTTCTCGTCGTGGTTGGTGTTGGAGATGAACACCGAGCTGAGCTTGTCGAAGGTCAGCTTGCCGTCGGGCTTGGGGTAATCGATGCGGGCGCACTGCGAGGCCGGCTGCAGGCAGGCGTGATCGGGCTTGCTGTGGCGCAGGGTCCACGGCATCTTGCCCTTGAACACCAGTTGCTCGATGCCGGTCATCAGCGTGGCCACGGTGCGGCCCTTCTTGAACCACTGCTTGAAGTTGCGCGCCTTGTTCAGCTCGGTGTGCAGCCACGAATTCTTGAAGGCCTCGGGATACGCGGCCAGTTCGTCGTGGCGGCGGTCGGCCACCAACGCGTCGAACGCGGCCTCGGCGGCCAGCTTGCCGGACTTGATGGCGGCATGGCTGCCCTTGATGCGCGAGGCGTTCAGGAAGCCGGCCTCACAGCCGACCAGCACGCCGCCGGGGAAGGTCAGTTTGGGCAGCGACAGCAGGCCGCCCGCCGTGATGGCGCGCGCGCCATAGGCGATGCGCTTGCCGCCTTCGAAGGTGCCGCGGATGGCGGGGTGGGTCTTGTAGCGCTGGAATTCGTCGAACGGCGACAGCCAGGGATTGGCGTAGTCCAGGCCGACGATCATGCCCACCGCCACCAGGTTGTTGTCCAGGTGGTAGAGGAACGAGCCGCCGTAGGTGTCGGAATCCAGCGGCCAGCCGGCGGTGTGGATCACCAGGCCGGGCTTGGACTGAGCCGGATCGACTTCCCACATTTCCTTGATGCCGATGCCGTAGGCCTGAGGGTCGCGGCCATCGTCGAGCTTGTAGCGTTCGATCAATTGGCGGCCGAGCTGGCCGCGCGCGCCTTCGGCGAACACCGTGTAGCGCGCGTGCAGTTCCATGCCGGGCTGGTAGTGGGCGGTATGGCTGCCGTCGCGGGCCACGCCCATGTCGCCGGTGGCCACGCCGCGCACCGCGCCGTTCTCGTCGTACAGCACTTCGACCGCCGCGAAGCCGGGGAAGATCTCGACGCCCAGCGCCTCGGCCTGCTCGCCCAGCCACTTGACCACGTCGCCCAGGCGGACGATGTAGTTGCCTTCATTGTGGAAACAGGGCGGCAGCAGCCAATTGGGGGTGGCGCGCGCGCCGTTCTCGGACAGGAACAGGAATTTGTCCTGCGTCACGGGCACATTGAGCGGGGCGCCCTTGTCTTTCCAGTCGGGAATCAGTTCGGTCAGCGCCAGCGGATCCATCACCGCCCCGGAAAGGATGTGGGCGCCCAGTTCGGCGCCTTTTTCCAGGACGCAGACGCCGATTTCCTGATTCTTTTCAGCGGCCAGCTGCTTCAGACGGATAGCGGTGGCCAGGCCGGCGGGACCCCCGCCAACCACGACCACGTCATATTCCATCGACTCGCGTTCAGACATTGCAAAGCTCCCCGTATGTATTCCATATATGGCTGGAAGTATTATCGGCGATTGTATTGCAGGCGGAGACCTTGCACGTCTTCGCATTTCCATCAGACATCAGGAGCAATTGGTGAACCCGGACACTCTGTCTGCGCGGATTCTGGCGGTGGGCGACACCCACCAAGTGGATTTGCCTTTGCGTTGGGGCGATTCCGACGCCTTGAACCATCTCAACAACACGCTGTATTTCCGCCTCATGGAAGAGGCGCGCATGCAGATCCTCTACGACGCGGGCTTCGAATTGCCGGCCGATGACGGCGCCATCCTGGCGCATGCATCCTGTGATTTCCTGCGCCCGTTGACCTATCCGGCGACGGTGCGGGTGACGCACAAGGTGACGCGCATCGGTCGTTCCAGCGCGGAATTCGAGCTGCTGCTCGAGAAGGTCGGCGATGACGCGGGTCCCTATGCCCGCGGCCGCAACGTGCTGGTGTGGATGGATTACGTGGCCAATACGTCCGCTCCGTGGCCGCCCGAAGTGCTGGCGAAAATGGCCACGCAGTTCCAGCCGGCCGCCTAGGCGCGGGGGCGGTGGCGGTCCGACTTCGATGCGGCGTTTGAAACGACGCCCGCATTTGCCGGCCATGCCGTTAAAATCCAGGACAGAACCACAATACGAATGACAGGGCGCGCCACCCTCGGCGCCGCGAACCAGCAGGCATCGGGCCCGGCCGCGATGCCGCCGGACCGCGAAACCGGCAGCCGCGCCCCAAGTAAAAACAGGGTCCACCCAGGATCGCCGGCTTCCTTCTCGGGGCAAGCGGTCCGGCAAGGCGGGCGGATCCTCTTCAGTTCGACCTTAACTAGGAGTTGGAGCGATGGACAAGGTTTTTGCAAGCGCCCAGGAGGCGCTGGCAGGCATCGTCAAGGACGGCCAGATGATCGCCGTCGGCGGTTTCGGCCTTTGCGGCATTCCCGAGGCCCTGATCGCCGCGCTGCGCGATTCGGGCGTGAAGGATCTCACTTGCATCAGCAATAACGCGGGCGTCGACGGCTTCGGCCTGGGCCAGTTGCTCAACACGCGCCAGGTCCGCAAGATGATCGCGTCGTACGTGGGCGAGAACAAGGAATTCGAACGCCAGTTCCTGTCGGGCGAACTCGAGCTCGAATTCACGCCGCAGGGCACGCTGGCCGAGAAGCTGCGCGCCGGCGGCGCCGGCATTCCGGCGTTCTTCACCCGCACCGGCGTGGGCACCATCGTCGCCGATGGCAAGGAAATCCGCGAATTCGACGGCCAGCAATATGTGATGGAACGCTCGCTGGTGCCGGACGTGTCGCTGGTCAAGGCGCACATCGCCGACCGCAGCGGCAACCTGGTGTTCCGCAAGACGGCGCGCAACTTCAATCCGAACGTGGCGATGGCCGGCAAGTTCACGGTGGTCGAGGTCGAGCAGATCGTCGACACCGGCAGCCTGGACCCTGACCAGATCCACCTGCCCGGCATCTATGTGCACCGGATCGTGCTGAACGCCAATCCGGAAAAGCGCATCGAACAACGCACCACTCGCCCGGCCTAAGGAGAACACGACATGGCATGGTCCCGCGATGAAATGGCGGCGCGCGCCGCGCGCGAGCTGCAAGACGGTTTTTACGTGAACCTGGGTATCGGCCTGCCGACCCTGGTGGCCAACCACGTTCCCAAGGGCGTCGAGGTCTGGCTGCAATCCGAAAACGGCCTGCTGGGCATCGGCCCGTTCCCGACCGACGCCGAGGTCGACGCCGACCTGATCAACGCCGGCAAGCAGACGGTCACGACGCTGCCCGGCTCGTCGATCTTCTCGTCGGCCGACTCGTTCGCGATGATCCGCGGCGGCAAGATCAACCTGGCCATCCTGGGCGCGATGCAGGTGTCCGAAAAGGGCGACCTGGCCAACTGGATGATCCCGGGCAAGATGGTCAAGGGCATGGGTGGCGCGATGGACCTGGTGGCCGGTGTCGGCCGCGTGGTCGTGCTGATGGAACACGTGGCCAAGAAGAAGGACGGCACCGAGGACATCAAGCTGCTGCCCGAATGCAACCTGCCGCTGACGGGCGTGGGCGTGGTCGACCTGATCATCACCGACCTGGGCGTGATGGAAGTCACCGACAACGGCCTGAAATTGCTGGAAACGGCGCCGGGCGTGACGGTGGACGAGATCCAGTCCAAGACGCACGCCAAGCTGGACGTGTCGGCGGTCAAGTAATCCGCCGCCAAGGCATCATGAATAACGCCCCGCAAGGGGCGTTTTTCATTGAAGGCCCGCCAGGCGTGGCGGGCAGGGCGCCCCGGGGCGTGGCGTTCAGGCCGCTTCGCGCAGCAGCATGCCGACGTGCGGGATGCCATCCTCGATGTACTCCTCGGTCACCGGCACGAAGCCGTGCCCGCCGTAATAGCCGCGCAACCGGGCCTGCGCGCCCAGGTAGACCGGCTGGCCCGGCCACAGTCGCGCCACTTCGTCCTTGGCGCGGCGCATCAGTTCGTGGCCCAGGCCCGTGCCGCGCGCCGCTGGCGCCGTGATGACGCGGCCAATGATCGCCTGGCCGTCGTTCAGCGCGGGTTCGAGCAGGCGGCAATAGGCCAGCAGCGCGCCGTTTTCCCAGGCCATCAGGTGTTCCGTCTGTCCCTGCAGGTCCTTGCCGTCCATGTCCAGGAAGACGCAATCCTGTTCCACCACGAAGACCTCCGAGCGCAGGCGCAGGATCGCGTAGAGCTCGGCCAGGGTCAGTTCGGCGTGGGGCTTGCAGGTCCAGAGAGGCATTTGAAAAGTCCGAAACGCGGGGAAGAAGGGCTGGGATCAAGCGTACATCAAACCGGCCCCGTTTCTTTTGAAGCACTGTTACATAAATTCACGGGTATACCCTTAGTATGAAAATGAATTTTCTTATCTAAAATTTGCGTGTAAACAGATTTACACAAACCTTCGCTACGTTTCCCCCCTCTTTCTCGATGAACAAGGCCGCACTCACGATCGCTGATCGGATCGCCCGGGCCCAGCCCGCGCTGAGCCGCACGCAGCACAAGATGGCCGAGTACGTCCTGGCGCACCAGTTCCGCGTCGCCACGATGACCATCGACGAATTCGCGACGGCGGCGGGCGTGTCGGTCGCCACCGCCAACCGTTTCGCGCGCGCCCTGGACCTGCCCGGTTACCCGCAATTCCGCGCCGAACTGGCACGCGGTTTCGAGGCGGCGCTGGAGCCGGTCGAAAAATTGCGCACCGAACTCGCGCACTCGGCCAGCGCGGTGCAGATCTTTGCCGCGACCCTCGAAGAAGACATCCGCAACGCCCAGCGCAACCTGCAGAGCCTGGATGCCGCCGCCTGTGAGCAGGCGGTCGATGCCATCCTGGCCGCCGACCGCGTCTTCATCATCGGGTTTGGCGCCAGCGGCTTCCTGGCCGGCATGCTGCAGCGTGGCCTGTGCATGCACCTGCATTCGGTCGAATCGCTGGCCGGCCCGGGCGGCGTATCGCACGCGGCGCGTCAGATGTCGCGCATGACCAGCAAGGATCTGGTCATCGCCATCGGCTTTCCGCGCTATCTGGCAGACACCGTGACCCTGGCGGGCGCCGCCAAGCAGGCCGGCGTGCCGGTGCTGGTGCTGACCGACAAGCCCACCTCGCCGCTGGCGCCGACCGCGTCGGTGGTGCTGTACGCGGTGTCCACGCGCCAACTGATTCCCAATTCCGAAACCGCCGCGCTGGGCCTGATCGAAGCCCTTTCGGCGGCGGTGGCCTATCGGGCCAAGAATTCCGTCGCGGCCGCCGCTGGGGTGACCCAGTCCGTGATGCCGTGGCTCATCCATGGAGTAGGTAAACGATGATTCAACCCGTGATCGCGATTCACGGTGGCGCCGGCGCGATGTCCCGCGCGGCCATGTCGCCCGAGAAAGAGCAGGAATACCTGAGCGCCCTCGAATCCATCCTGACGGCCGGCCAGGCCGTGCTGGCCCGTGGCGGCAGCGCGCTGGACGCCGTCACCGAAGCCGTGCGCCTCCTGGAAGATTGCCCGCTGTTCAACGCCGGCCATGGCGCCGTGTTCACCAGCGCCGGCACCCATGAACTGGACGCCGCCATCATGGACGGCGCCACGCTGCGTTCGGGCGCCATCGCCAATGTCAACTGCGTGCGCAACCCGGTGTTCGCCGCGCGCAAGGTCATGGAAACCAGCAAGCACGTGTTGTTCGTGGGCGAGGGCGCCGAAGCCTTCGCCAAGGACGCCGGCCTGGAAATCGTCGACCCCTCGTATTTCTCCACCGAGGCGCGCCGCGAGCAATTGCTGCGCGTGCAGCGCGAAACGCCGGAAGCGGCGGTGCTGGACCACGACGGCCAGGCCATGGTCGCGCGCGGCCAGCCGGCGCCGGCCGATCCGCTCGATTCCGACAAGAAGTTCGGCACCGTGGGCGCCGTGGCCGTGGACGCGCAGGGCAACCTGGCCGCGGCCACCTCCACCGGCGGCATCACCAACAAGCAGGTCGGCCGCGTCGGCGACGCGCCGCTGATCGGCGCCGGCACCTACGCCAGCAACAAGACCTGCGCCGTGTCCACCACGGGCACGGGCGAGATGTTCATCCGCATGGTCGCCGCCTATGACGTGGCGGCCCAGATGGAATATTGCGGCGCCTCGCTGGAAACGGCGGCGGACCGCGTCGTGATGGAAAAACTGCCCACCATCGGCGGCAAGGGCGGCCTGGTGGCCGTTGACGCCCAGGGCAATGTGGCCTTGCCGTTCAACACGGAAGGCATGTACCGCGGTTACGCCCGCGTCGGTGAGAAGCCGGTCACCGCCATCTATCGCTGAGCGGCGACGGGCTTCGTTTTTGTCAGTTTTAGGGATTACTAGAGATATGGTTGATCGCGCAAACAGCCTGGCGCTGCCGGATAACCGCGTGGTCCAGGTCGACGACCTGACGGTGCGCTTCGTGGGTTCGGAGCGCACGGTCGAAGCCGTGCGCAACCTGTCGTTCCATGTGGACCGGGGCGAGACCCTGGCCATCGTGGGCGAATCGGGATCGGGCAAGTCGGTGACGTCGCTGGCGCTGATGCGCCTGGTGGAGCACGGCGGCGGCCGCATCGCCCAGGGCAGCATGGCCCTGCGCCGGCGCAACGGCTCCGTGATCGACCTGGTCAACGCCAATCAGCGCGCCATGCGCAACGTGCGCGGCGCCGACATGGCCATGATCTTCCAGGAGCCGATGACGTCCCTGAACCCGGTGTTCACGGCCGGCGACCAGATCGCCGAGTCGATCCGCGAGCACCAGGGCATGGACGCCGCGGCCGCGCGCGCCGAAGCCCTGCGCATGCTGGAACAGGTGCGCATTCCGGAAGCCAAGTCGGTGCTGGACCGCTACCCGCACCAGTTGTCGGGCGGCATGCGCCAGCGCGTCATGATCGCCATGGCGCTGGCCTGCAAGCCGGCGCTGCTGATCGCCGACGAACCCACCACCGCGCTGGACGTCACCATCCAGGCGCAGATCCTGCAACTGATCCGCCAGTTGCAGGAAGAAATGCACATGGGCGTGGTGTTCATCACCCACGACATGGGCGTGGTCGCCGAAGTGGCCGACCGCGTGCTGGTCATGTACCGCGGCGACAAGGTCGAGGAAGGCCCGTCGGCGTCGGTGTTCGCCACGCCCCAGCATGCCTATACCAAGGCGCTGCTGTCGGCCGTGCCGAAGCTGGGCGCGATGCAGGGCACCGACCTGCCGGCGCGTTTCCCGCTGCTGCAGGTGGACGGCAAGGCGCAGCCGGTGGCCGAACCCGGCGCCACCAGCACCCAGGAAGTGCCGGCCGCGCGCCGCGAGCCGATCCTGAGCGTGCGCGACTTGGTGACGCGCTTCGACCTGCGCGGCGGCATACTGAGCCGCGTGCAGCGCCGCGTGCACGCCGTGGAGAAGGTCAGCTTCGACCTGTACCCCGGCGAGACGCTGTCGCTGGTGGGCGAATCCGGTTGCGGCAAATCCACCACCGGCCGCTCGCTGCTGCGCCTGGTGGACAGCCAGGGCGGCGAGATCCGCTTCGGCGGGCGCGACATCGTGCGCCTGAAGACTTCCGAACTGCAAGCCTTGCGCCGCGACATCCAGTTCGTGTTCCAGGATCCGTTCGCCTCGCTTGATCCGCGCGTCACCGTCGGTTTCTCGATCATGGAACCGCTGCTGGTGCACGGCGTGGCCAAGGGCAAAGAGGCCGAACAGCGCGTGGCAGAACTGCTCGAGCGCGTCGGCCTGCCGCCCGAAATGGCGCAGCGCTACCCGCATGAATTCTCCGGCGGCCAGCGCCAGCGCATCTGTATCGCGCGCGCCCTGGCCCTGAACCCCAAGGTCGTGATCGCGGACGAATCGGTGTCGGCGCTGGATGTGTCGATCCAGGCGCAGATCGTCAATCTGCTGATCGACCTGCAGCGCGACATGGGCATTTCGTTCCTGTTCATTTCTCACGACATGGCCGTGGTCGAGCGCGTCAGCCATCGCGTGGCGGTCATGTACCTGGGGCAGATTGTCGAGATCGGTCCGCGCCGGGCCATCTTTGAGAACCCGCAGCACCCCTATACCAAGAAGCTCATGGCCGCCGTGCCGATCGCCGATCCGGCGCGCCGCCACATGAAACGCACTTTGCTGTCCGATGAAATTCCCAGCCCGATCCGCAAGCTCGGCGACGAGCCGGTGGTGCAACCGCTGGTGCAGGTAGGAACCGATCACTTTGTCGCCCGCCACGCGGTCGGCGGAGCGTATTGAGTCAGTTGTCGTACTTGTTTTTCTTCCACCAAACCCCCTAATTCCGCACAGGAACCAGGAGTTGCAATGATGAAAGTTCTGCGCCCCACCAAGCTGATGGCCGCCGCCGCGGTGGCCTTCGGCGTGCTCACCTCGCCGCTGGCGCATGCTGCCAAGGACGTGACGTTTGCCGTCTCCATCGCGCTGGAAACGCTCGACCCGTACAACACCAACAGCACGCTGAACCAGGCGGCCGGCAAGGCCTACTACGAAGGCCTGTTCGAGTTCGACAAGGACCTGAAGGTCCAGAAGGTCCTGGCCACCGACTACACCGTCAGCGAAGACGGCCTGGTGTACACCTTCAAGCTGCGCGATGGCGTCAAGTTCCATGACGGCACCCCGTTCAACGCCGAAGCCGTCAAGATCAACTTCGACCGTCCGGCCAACCCGGAAAACCGCCTGTCGCGCTACATCCAGTTCAGCGTCATCGAGAAGACCGAAGTGGTCGATCCGCTGACCGTCAAGATCACCCTGAAGAAGCCGTTCTCGGCCTTCATCAACGCGCTGGCCCACCCGGCCGCCATGATGATCTCGCCGGCCGCCCTGGCCAAGTACGGCAAGGAAATCGGCTTCCACCCGGTCGGCACCGGCCCGTTCGAATTCGTCGAATGGAAGCCCGCCGAATACCTGAAGGTCAAGAAGTTCGACGGCTACTGGAAGAAGGGCTACCCGAAGGTCGACACCCTGACCTTCCGCACCGTGACCGACAACAACACCCGCGCCGCCGTGGTGCAGACGGGCGAAGCGCAATTCGCCTTCCCGGTGCCGTTCGAGCAGGCCGCCGTGCTGTCCAAGAACGACAAGCTGGACGTGGTTGACCACAAGAACTCGATCATGGCCCGCTACCTGTCGATGAACGTGCAGCAAAAGCCGTTCGACAACGTCAAGGTGCGTGAAGCCATCAACTACGCCATCAACAAGGAAGCCCTGGCCAAGGTCGCTTTCTCGGGCTACGCCACCGTCGTCGACGGCGTCGTGCCGACCGGCGTCGACTTCGCCCACAAGACCGGCCCGTGGCCGTACGACATCAAGAAGGCCAAGGCCCTGCTGGCCGAAGCCGGCTACCCCAATGGCTTCGAAAGCCAGCTCTGGTCCGCCTACAACGACGGCACCTCGGTGAAGGTGGTGCAGTTCCTGCAGCAGCAACTGGCGCAAGTCGGCATCAAGGTGTCGGTGGAAGTGCTGGAATCGGGCCAGCGCGTGCAGCGCGTGCAACAGGTGCAAAAGCCTGAAGACGCCAAGGTCCGCATGTACTACGCCGGCTGGTCGTCCTCGACCGGCGAAGCCGACTGGGGCCTGCGTCCGCTGCTGACCACCGCCGCGTTCCCGCCGGTGCTCAACAACGTGTCGTACTACTCGAACAAGTCGGTTGACGACGGCATCCAGCAGGCCCTGGCGACGACCGACCGCGCCAAGAAGACCGAGATCTACAAGACCGTTCAGGAAACCATCTGGAAGGACGCCCCGTGGGCCTTCCTGGTGACCCAGAACAACCTGTACGTCAAGTCGAAGAACCTGTCGGGCGTGTACGTGGAACCGGACACCTCGTTCTGGTTCGGCGACATCGACCTGAAGCAGTAAACCGGCGGTAACTCACGGGGCCGTTCGGCCCCTTGCAAGGCCACATACGGCGGGGACGCGGTGTCCCCGCCGATGTTGCAGGAATTTCAATGCTGACCTACATCGTCAAACGTCTTTTGGGCATGATCCCCACGCTGCTGCTGGTGGCCGTGGTCGTGTTCCTGTTTGTGCACATGCTTCCGGGCGACCCGGCGCGACTGGCCGCGGGCCAGGAGGCTGACCAGCAGACCGTCGAACTGGTGCGCAAGGAACTGGGGCTGGATCTGCCCCTGCCGCAGCAGTTCGTGCGCTACTTCAGCCACATGCTGCAAGGCGACCTCGGCACTTCGCTGCGCACCAAGCGTCCCGTCTCGACCGAAATCGCCGATCGCTTCATGCCCACGCTGTGGCTGACGATCGCCAGCATGGTCTGGTCCGTCACCTTCGGCATGATCATCGGCATCGTGTCGGCCGTGTGGCGCAACCGCTGGCCCGACCGCCTCGGCATGACGCTGGCGGTGTCCGGCATCTCGTTCCCCGCGTTCGCGCTGGGCATGATGCTGATGCAGATCTTTTCCGTGAACCTGGGCTGGCTGCCGACCGTGGGCGCCTCCAGTTGGAAACACTACATTCTTCCGTCCATCACGCTGGGCGCGGCGGTGGCCGCGGTGATGGCGCGCTTTACCCGCGCTTCCTTCGTCGAAGTGGTGCAGGAAGACTTCGTGCGCACCGCCCGGGCCAAGGGCCTGAGCGAGCGTCGCGTGGTCATCAAGCACGCGCTGCGCAACGCGCTGATTCCGGTCGTCACCATGATGGGCCTGCAGTTCGGCTTCCTCCTGGGCGGCTCGATCGTGGTCGAGACGGTGTTCAACTGGCCCGGCCTCGGCCGCCTGCTGGTCGACGCCGTGACCCAACGCGACTATCCGGTGATCCAGGGCCTGGTGCTGCTGTTCTCGCTGGAATTCATCCTGATCAACCTGATTGTCGACGTGCTCTATGGCGTCATCAATCCCAGCATCCGTTACAAGTGAGGCGGCCATGAGCAATACGACACCCGCCGCAACCGTTGCCGCCGCCGTGCCCAAGAACGACGTGCGCACGCCCGCCACCGAGTTCTGGCGCAAGTTCAAGAAGCAGAAGCTGGCCGTGGGCGCCGGCGTCTTCGTCCTGCTGCTGGTCGTGGTGGCGATCCTGGCCCCCTGGATCGTGCCGTTCGACCCGGAGAACTTCTTCGACTACGACGCGCTCAACGCCGGTCCGTCCTGGACGCACTGGCTGGGCGTGGATTCGCTGGGCCGCGACATTTTCAGCCGCATCATCATGGGCGCGCGCATCTCGCTGGCCGCGGGCTTTTTGTCCGTCGCCATGGGCGCCATCGTCGGCACCTTCATGGGCTTGATGGCCGGCTACTACGAAGGTTGGTGGGAACGCATCACGATGCGCGTCTCCGACGTGCTGCTGGCGTTCCCCGGCATGCTGCTGGCCATCGGCGTGGTCGCGATCCTGGGCTCGAGCATGGTCAACGTGATCGTGGCCGTGGCCGTGTTCAGCGTGCCGGCGTTCGCCCGCCTGGTGCGCGGCAACACGCTGTCGATCAAGCAGATGACCTATGTCGAGGCGGTCAAGAGCGTGGGCGCGTCCGACTGGACCATCATCATGCGCCACATCCTGCCCGGCACGATCTCGCCGATCGTGGTGTACGGCACGATGCGCATCGGCACCTCGATCATCACCGCGGCCAGCCTGTCGTTCCTGGGCATGGGCGCTTCGCCCCCCACGCCGGAGTGGGGCGCGATGCTGAACGAGGCGCGCGCCGACATGGTGATCGCCCCGCACGTGGCGATCTTCCCGGCGCTGGCGATCTTCCTGACCGTGCTGGCGTTCAACCTGCTGGGCGACGGTCTGCGCGACGCGCTCGATCCCAAGATCGACCGCAAGTAACCGCCAAGCGGATGATGGCCGCCGCGTCGGTCGCCCCTCGGGGCTCGGCGCGTGTCATCGGTCCCCTTGCCGCCGCCCGCGTCCGGGCGCCCGCCTCGCGGCGCGCGCCACGGCCGCGCGGGACGGCGGCATTTTGCATTCTGGAGCGTGGCGACACGCAGCGACAAGCATGGACAAACAAGCGTTGGACCAACCCCGCATCGGCAAGCTGCAAGCCGGCGCGCTCGATTCGATCTGCGACGTGGGCGACATCACCGTTGGCCACAGCACGCTGGACGACGGCGCGCTGCAGACCGGCGTGACCGTGGTGCGCCCGCATGGCGGCAACCCCTTCCTGGACAAGGTGCCGGCCGCCGCCACGGTGCTGAACGGCTTTGGCAAGAGCACCGGCCTGGTCCAGGTGCAGGAACTGGGCGTGCTGGAAACGCCGATCGCGCTGACCAACACCTTCGGCGTGGGCACCGTGGCCAACGCCCAGATCCGCGCGGCGGTGGCGGCCACGCCCGAGATCGGCCGCGGTATGTCGACGGTCAATCCGCTGGTGTTCGAGTGCAACGACGGCTATCTGAATGACATCCAGGCCATGGCGGTGCAGGAATCGCACTACGTCCAGGCGCTGGCCGCCGCGGACAAGCGCATGGCGCAGGGCGCGGTCGGCGCCGGCCGTGGCATGTCGTGCTTTTCCTTCAAGGGCGGCATCGGCTCGGCCTCGCGCGTGGCCGCGATCCAGCCTGGCCTGCGCTACACAGTCGGCGCGCTGGTGCTGGCCAATTTCGGCCGCCTGCCCAACCTGACCGTGGCCGGCCGGCCCTTCGGCCGGCGGCTGGCGGACCAGTTGGACCGAGGCCTGGCGCAGGCGGGCGAGAACGCCGCCATCGTGCCGGAAAAGGGCTCCATCATCCTGCTGGTGGCGACCGACGCGCCGCTGGACGCGCGCCAGTTGCGCCGCCTGTCGCTGCGCGCCGGCGCCGGCCTGGCCCGCACCGGCTCGGTGTTCGGTCATGGCAGCGGCGACATCGCGCTGGCGTTCTCCACCGCCTACACCGTGCCGCAACAGGCCGAGCGGCCGATGCCGGCCATCGCCATGCTGCACGAGACCCGCATCGATCCGCTGTTCGAGGCGGCGGCCGAGGCCTGCGAGCAGGCCATCATCGCCGCGCTGTGGCAGGCCGACGGCGTGTTGGGCCGCGATGGCCATCACCGCGCCGCCATCCGCGACGCCGCGCCCGACTGGCGCCAATGGCTGGCGGACACCGAATTCTGAATCCTACGAAGGCACTCTCCATGAAGATCCTGATTTCCACCGATATCGAAGGCGTCGCCGGAGTCTTCCACGCCGAACAAGTCCGCGCGGGCAACGGCGAATACGAGCGCGCCCGCGCCTGGATGACCGCCGAAGCCAACGCGGCCGTGCAGGGCGCCATCGCCGGCGGCGCCGAAGAGGTCCTGGTCAATGATTCGCACGGCGGCTTCCGCAACCTGCTGCCGGACGGCATCGACGAACGCGCCCGCCTGGTGCTGGGCAAGCCGCGCTACCTGGGCATGATGGGCGGCCTGGAAGAGGGCTGCGACGCCGTCTTCATGATCGGCTACCATTCGCGCTCGCAGGGGCGCGGCATCCTCGCGCACACCATCAACAGCTTCGCTTTCTCGCGCGTCTTCATCAATGGCATGGAGCTGGGCGAGGCCGGCCTGTACGGCGCGCTGGCCGGCGAAATGGGCGTGCCCGTCATCCTGGCCACCGGCGACGACGTGTTCATCGCCGAGACCACCGACCTGTTCCCCGGCGCGCAGTGGGTGCAGACCAAGGTGGCGCATGGCCAGGGCAGCGGCGTGACGCTGTCGCCGGCGGCCTCGCGCCGCGCGATCGCCGCCGCTGCCGAGACGGCCGTGCGCAACTTGAAGGGAACGACCCCCACGCCGCGCCCGCAAGGCGGGCTTGCTGCCCCCCAGGGGGGCGTTTCCACCTCGGGGCGGCCCAGCGGTGGAAAGGCAATTCCGTTCCGCATCCCCGCCCCTATAGAATGCCGGTTGCAGACGCAGTCGTCGGCCCTGGCCGACCTGTTCTGCATGTGGCCCACGCTGGAGCGCGTGGACGGCGTGACGCTGCGGTTCACCACGGACAGCATGCAGGCCGCCATCCGCACGCTGAACAGCCTGGCCGCCATGTCCTTCATGTTGCGCTAAGGAAACCCATGTCCAGCACCGATACCCGTATCGCCCAACTGCGGCAGGCCATGCGCCGCCGCGGCCTGTCCGCCTATATCGTGCCGTCCTCGGATCCGCACCTGTCCGAATACCTGCCGGCGCGCTGGCAGGGCCGGCGCTGGCTGTCGGGCTTCACGGGGTCGGTGGGCACGCTGGTGGTGACCGCCGATTTCGCCGGCCTGTGGGTCGACAGCCGCTACTGGGTGCAGGCCGAGGCGCAACTGGCCGGCACCGGCGTGCAACTGATGAAGATCGCCGTCGCCACCACGCCGGGCCATGTGGACTGGCTGGCCGCCAACACCCGCGCCGGCGATGTCATCGGCGTCGATGGGCAGGTGCTGGGCCTGGCCGCGTTCCGCGCGCTGTCGGTGGCCGCCGCCACGTCCGGCGCCACGCTGGAGATCCGCGCCGACCTGCTGGACGATATCTGGGCCGACCGGGCCGGCCTGCCGCCGGCCGCGATCTACGAACACATGGCGCCGCAGGCCTGCGTCACGCGCGCCGACAAGCTGGCCCAGGTGCGCGCCGCCATGCGCGCCCATGGCGCCGACGTGCATTTCATCAGCACGCTCGACGACATCGCCTGGCTCTTCAACCTGCGCGGCGCCGATGTCGACTACAACCCGGTGTTCGTCGGCCATGCGCTGCTCGGCCTGGACCACGCCACGCTGTTCGTGGCCGACGGCAAGATCGACGCCGCGCTGCGCGCCACGCTGGCCGCCGATGGCGTCGAAGTGGCCGATTACGCCCAGGCCGCCGACGCGCTGGCGTCGCTCGAACTCGACCAGAAGCTGCTGATCGATCCGGCGCGCGTCACCTGTGGCGTGTTCCACGCGATGGACCCCGCCGTGCCCCGTGTCGAGGCCATCAATCCGTCTACGCTGCTCAAGTCGCGCAAGACCGACGCTGAACTGGCCAATGTGCGCCAGGCCATGGCGCAGGACGGGGCAGCGCTGTGCGAATTCTTCGCCTGGTTCGAGGGCGCGCTGGGCAACGAGCGCATCACCGAGCTGACCATCGACGAACAGATCACCGCCGCTCGCGCGCGCCGGCCGGACTACGTCTGCCCCAGCTTCGCCACCATCGCCGGCTTCAACGCCAACGGCGCCATGCCGCACTATCGCGCCACGGCCGAATCGCACGCCACCATCGAAGGCGACGGCCTGCTGCTGATCGATTCCGGCGGTCAGTACCTGGGCGGCACCACCGACATCACCCGCGTGGTCGCGGTGGGCACGCCCAGCGCCGACCAGAAGGTCGATTTCACGCTGGTGCTCAAGGGCATGATCGCGCTGTCGCGCGCCTCGTTCCCGCGCGGCACGCCGTCGCCGATGCTGGACGCCATCGCGCGCGCCCCGATCTGGGAAGGCGGCGCCGAATACGGCCACGGCACCGGTCACGGCGTGGGCTACTTCCTGAACGTGCACGAAGGCCCGCAGGTCATCTCGTATCGCGCGGTTCCCGGTCCGCACACGGCCATGGAGCCGGGCATGATCACGTCCAACGAACCGGGCATCTATCGTCCCGGCCGCTGGGGCGTGCGCATCGAGAACCTGGTGGCCAACCGCGCCTGGCTGACGTCCGAGCTGGGCGAGTTCCTGTGTTTCGAGACGCTGACGCTGTGCCCGATCGACACGCGCTGCATCGAACCGTCGCTGCTGCGCGCGGATGAAATCGCGTGGCTCAACGACTATCACAAGACCGTGTTCGAGCGCCTGTCGCCGCTGGTCGAGGGCGAAGCGCTGGCCTGGCTGGAACGCCGCACCGCGGCGATCTGACGGTCGCGTCCTGCAATGACAAAAGGCCCCGTCGGGGCCTTTTGTCATTGCGCTTGCGGCGTTGCGCCTTCGCGCGGCGCTCAGGCCGACGCACTCTCCGGCGACGTCTCGCGGCGGCGGTAGAGCAACCGGGCGCCAAGGTAGCAGCTCAGCGCCAGCAGCACGCTGTAGATCAGCACCGACACCACCGAGGTCGTGTATGACGCGGCTGTGCGTATCAACTGGCTCCAGGTCATGGACCAGATGATCAAAAGCGCCAGGCCGATTCCCAGCACCTGGGTCAGCCAGAACGCGAAAGTGCCGTGGGCGATGGCGCGGCCCATGCCTGCCGCGCCCAGTGCTTGCGGCAGGCTGCGCAGGCAGACCCATGCGGCCAGCGCCAGCAGCAAAGCGGGCAGTATCCAATAGCCGATCGCGTATTCCAGCATGCCGGCCGATCCCGCATCGGGCATGAAGTACAGGCCGATCACCAGCGCGACGTGCAATTGCCACAGCAGCAGCGTCAGCGCGGCGATCCACGCGGCGTGGCGCCGCTGCAGGAACGGCGCCTGCGCTGCTACGGGGGTGACGCTCCAGGCCGCGATGCGCACCGCCAGCCAACTGCCCAGGATGGTGAGCAGGATGGCGCACAGCTTGGGCGGCAGGGCCATCAGGAGCATGCGGCGGACGCCGTAATAGCCGAAGGCCTCGTCCACCCATTCCTTGTGCCTCACGATGAGCGTGTAGAAACCGTGCTGCAGCAACGCCAGCCCGGTCGAGATCAGCACGAACAGCACCAGCGAGACCGCCAGCAGCACGGCCACCATCCTGCCCGGGCGGTCGACGTCGCCCGCGTTGTGCCGGCGCAGCCAGCGCTGCGTGGCTCCCCAGGTGGTCAGGCCGACCAGGATGCAGCCGGCGACGATGTTCACGACCGTGCTCGCCAGCATGTCGGGCCGGGCAAACGCCTCGCGCGTCAGCGCGGCCAGCGGTCCGGCGCTTATCAGGTAGAGCTGGACCAGGATGGCGCCCAGCAACTGCAGGCCGACGGCGGCGGTGGTCAGGCGCCTGGCCAGCGCGTTCGGGTGTGCGGTCGGAAGGTTCATCGCAGGGGCCTCGGGACAAGAAAATCGGGGACGACCATAGCATGATGGCCACCGTCACGGCATTTCGGTCTTGCGCGCGAGTGCAGCCAAATGTTACGCCTGGCCGCTAGGGGAAAACCCAGACAAGTTCCGCCTCCCGGCTATAATCCAAATTTCCCGCACGCGCCCGCTCGTCCCGGGCGCTTATTACGATGACCAAATACGTATTTGTCACCGGCGGAGTGGTGTCTTCCCTGGGCAAGGGCATCGCCGCTGCGTCGCTCGCCGCCATCCTCGAGTCGCGTGGTCTGCAGGTCACCATGCTCAAGCTCGACCCCTACATCAACGTCGATCCGGGCACCATGAGCCCGTTCCAGCATGGTGAAGTGTTCGTCACGGAAGACGGCGCCGAGACCGACCTGGACCTGGGCCACTACGAGCGTTTCGTCTCCGCCCGCATGCACAAGGTGAACAACTTCACCACCGGGCAGATCTACGAATCGGTGCTGCGCAAGGAGCGCCGGGGCGACTACCTGGGCAAGACCGTCCAGGTCATTCCGCACATCACCAACGAGATCCAGGACTTCATCGCCCGGGGCGCTGACGCCGCCTGGAACGGCAACACCGACGTCGCCATCGTCGAGATCGGCGGCACCGTGGGCGACATCGAATCGCTGCCCTTCCTGGAAGCCGCGCGCCAGATGAGCCTGCGCATGGGCCGCAACAATGCCGCGTTCGTGCACCTGACGCTGGTGCCGTTCATCGCGTCCGCCGGCGAACTCAAGACCAAGCCCACCCAGCACTCGGTGCAGAAGCTGCGCGAAATCGGCATCTACCCGAACGCGCTGCTGTGCCGCGCCGACCGTCCCATCCCGGACGACGAGCGCGCCAAGATCTCGATGTTTTCCAACGTCCCCCTGGATGCCGTCATCTCGGTGTGGGACGCCGACTCGATCTACAAGATCCCGGCCATGCTGCACAAGCAGGGCGTGGACAATATCGTCTGCGAAGCGCTGGGCCTGACCCCGCCGCCGGCCGACCTGTCCATGTGGGACAACCTGGTCGAGGCGCTCGAACACCCCGAACACCAGCTCACCATCGGCATGGTCGGCAAGTACGTCGACCTGACCGAATCGTACAAGTCGCTGACCGAAGCCCTGGTGCACGCCGGCATCCACACGCGCTCGAAGATCAACATCGAGTACATCGATTCCGAAGACATCGAAACCCGCGGCACCGACCAGCTCAAGCACCTGGACGCCATCCTGGTGCCGGGCGGCTTCGGCAAGCGCGGCACCGAGGGCAAGATCGCCGCCATCCGCTACGCCCGTGAAAACGGCGTGCCGTACCTGGGCATCTGCCTGGGCATGCAACTGGCCGTGATCGAATTCGCGCGCCACGTGGCCGGCCTGGGCGGCGCCAACAGCACCGAGTTCGATCCGTCGGCGCCGCATCCCGTGGTGGCCCTGATCACCGAATGGATGGACCGCGAAGGCAAGGTAGAGAAGCGCGACAACTCGTCCGACCTCGGCGGCACCATGCGCAAGGGCGCGCAGCGCGTGCCGATCAAGCCGGGCACCCGCGCCCAGTCGATCTACGGCGACGAAGTCAACGAACGCCATCGCCACCGCTACGAAGTCAACAACGTCTACGTGCCGCGCCTTGAAGAGGCCGGCATGGTGATCAGCGCGCGCACCCCGACGGAGAACCTGCCGGAAATCATGGAACTGCCCGACCACCCCTGGTTCGTCGGCGTCCAGTTCCACCCGGAGTTCACGTCCACCCCGCGTGACGGCCACCCGCTGTTCTCCAGCTACATCCGCGCCGCCATCGAGCAGAAGGCTCGCCGCGGCCAGGGGGCGTAATGGCGGTCGGCGGCACCGAGCCGCGCATCTGCGCCGCCCGGGCCGCCGGCCCCGTTCCCGCCGTCGCTCCTGGCGGACAATGCGCCGCGGCCTCGCGCCGCGGCGCTGCTTTCGGATACAACCACTTAGCATCGGACAGGCACGGCCCCGCCGTGTTGCGCGACACTGCCCGTGTCTCGCTGTCCGGCGCCGCGACCCCATCAATGCAACTGTCCTGAAGGAACCCCATGAGTGCCTATCTCATCGCCGACGTCACAGTGACCAAGCCCGCGCAGTACGAGGATTACAAGCGTCTGTCCACGCTCGCCATGCGCGCGTACGATGCCAAGATCCTGGTGCGCGGCGGCGAATCCCGGCACCTCGAGGGGCGTGAGCCCGGCCGCACCGTCGTCATGGAGTTTCCGTCCATGGCCGCGGCCCAGGCCTTCTACGACTCCTGGCAGTACCGACGCGCCCGCAATGCCCGTGAAGGCGCGGCCGTGATGAATATGTTTATCGTTCAGGGAATGTAAAGTCATGAGTGCAATCGTCGATATCATCGGCCGCGAGATTCTGGATTCGCGCGGCAACCCGACCGTCGAATGTGACGTGTTGCTGGAATCCGGCGCCATGGGCCGCGCGGCCGTGCCGTCGGGCGCGTCCACCGGCGCCCGCGAAGCCATCGAGCTGCGCGACGGCGACAAGGGCCGCTACCTCGGCAAGGGCGTGCTGCGCGCCGTCGAGAACCTCAATACCGAAATCTCGGAAGCGCTGATGGGCCTGGACGCCCAGGAGCAGACCTTCGTCGATCGCACCCTGATCGAACTGGACGGCACCGAGTCCAAGGAACGCCTGGGCGCCAACGCCATCCTGGCCGCCTCCATGGCCGTGGCGCGCGCCGCCGCCGACGAGTCCGGCCTGTCGCTGTACCGCTACTTCGGCGGCAGCGGCCCCATGAGCATGCCCGTGCCGATGATGAACGTCATCAACGGCGGCGCGCACGCCAACAACACCCTCGACCTGCAGGAACTGATGATCCTGCCGGTGGGCGCGGGCAGCTTCCGCGAAGCCCTGCGCTGGGGCGCCGAAGTCTTCCACATGCTCAAGAAGCTGATCCACGGCCAGGGCATGTCCACCGCGGTGGGCGACGAGGGCGGTTTCGCCCCCAACGTGGCCAGCCACGAAGCCGCGATCCAGTTGATCCTGAAGGCCATCACCGAAGCCGGCTACGAGCCGGGCACGCAGATCGCCCTGGGCCTGGACTGCGCCAGCTCCGAGTTCTACCGCGACGGCAAGTACACCCTGGCCGGCGAAGGCGGCATCTCGCTGTCCTCGCAGGAATTCACCAACCTGCTGGCGACCTGGTGCGACAAGTACCCGATCATCTCGATCGAAGACGGCATGGCCGAAAACGACTGGGAAGGCTGGAAGCTGCTGACCGACCAGCTCGGCAAGAAGGTGCAACTGGTGGGCGACGACCTGTTCGTCACCAACACCAAGATCCTGCGCGAAGGCATCCAGAAGGGCGTGGCCAACTCGATCCTCATCAAGATCAACCAGATCGGCACCCTGACCGAGACCTTCGCCGCCATCGAAATGGCCAAGCGCGCCGGCTACACCGCCGTCGTCTCGCACCGTTCGGGCGAAACCGAGGATTCGACCATCGCCGACATCGCCGTGGCCACCAACGCCATGCAGATCAAGACCGGCTCGCTGTCGCGTTCGGACCGCATGGCCAAGTACAACCAGTTGCTGCGCATCGAGGAAGAACTGGCCGAAGTCGCGTCGTACCCCGGCCTGGAAGCCTTCTACAACTTGCGTTAATGTAAGCGGGCCGCGGCACGCGCCGCGGCCTTGTTAGCGCCACGACTGCTGAGGGTTCCCGCGTATGCGCCTGTTGTTCCTGGTGCTGTTCGTGCTGGTAGGGCTGATCCAGTACCCGCTCTGGCTGGGTAAGGGCGGCTGGTTCAAGGTCTGGGACCTGCAACGCCAGGTGGCGGCGCAGCGCGAGACCAACGAAGGCCTGCGCGCGCGCAACGCGGCCCTGGAGGCCGAAGTCCGCGACCTGGAAAACGGGTCGGGCGCCATCGAGGAACGGGCCCGCGGTGAACTGGGCATGATGCGCGACGGCGAAGTCTTCGTGCACATCCTGCCGCAGAACACCCAGCCGCCCGCGGGCGGCGCGTCGCTGGCCACCGAGGCCGCCACCCGCCCGGCCGCTCCGGTGCGCGCGAGCGCGCCGGCCACGCCCGCCAGGCCGGCCCCGGCCGCCACTTCCGCCACGCGGCCGGCCAACGCCCGGCCCGCCAACGGCACCGCCACTCCCCAACGCTGATCCGCCACGCGTCCGGGCAATGCCCGGACCCGCCAACGGTCCCGTCATACTCCAGTGCCGATGTCCGCGCCACCCGGTCCGTTCACGGGCAGTGGAGGCCGCGGCACGCCCCGGCCACCATGCCGGGCGGATACGGCTGGGCGCCGCGCCAGTCCACGGGATGGCTGTGCATTTCCACCTCGAGTTCCATCCCGATCGGCGCCAGTCCGTTCGCCCTGGCTGCATTCGCGTAGCTGCCGTCGGCCCCCCCGGCCAGCCCCGCCAGCAGCGCGCGCAGCGGCGGCAGCAGGGGACGGTACAGATAGGTCAGCCGCAGCCTGAGCGTATTGGCTCGGAAGATGCTGCGGCTGTCCGGCAAATCGGGCCGGCGCGCGTATTGCAGCGCCTGGTAGGCGTTGTCGATGGCCGGCAGGCCGGCGGGCGCGTCGGTGCGCAGCCCCGGCCGGGCATGATCGCGGAAGGCCTGGGCATCGGGCCGCAGGATCTCGATACGCCATGGGGACGCGCCCACTTGCCCGGCGATGCGCGCCTGGGCGTGGGCCTGGCGGCGGCGGGCGCCGGCTTGGTCGCCGGCGCCGGCGTGCAGCGGCAGCAGGGCCTGCTGGAATGCCGCGCGGATGTGGACCGGATCGCCGTGGGTCGTGGCGCCGGCGCGGGCCGCCTGCAACAACGCCAGGTGGACGATCTGGCGTGTCAGTTGCCAGCGGACGGCCTCGACCGTGCCCAGCGCCAGCAGCAGCATCAGGGCGGCGATCAGGGTGAACTCGAGCGCGGCAGCGCCACGCTGCAGCGGGCGCGCGGCGCGGGAGCGCGAGGCGACAAAAAAGGCGGTCATGGCCGGCCAGTGTGGCGCGGGCATGACCGCCTGTCGATTCGTACAAGCCGAGGCCGGGGCCCCGGCGCGGTTCAATGCACGGTGGGCGGCGCGTCGCCGTTGGCCGGCTGGCTGCCGGTGAACAGCGCGGCGCAATCGACCGCGTCGAAGACGTAGGGCTTGCCGCAGAAATCGCAGGCCACGTCGACCTGGCCGCGTTCGGCCAGGATGTCGTCGACTTCGGCCTGGCCCAGCGAGCGCAGCATGTTGGCCACGCGTTCGCGGGTGCACGGGCAATGCCAGCGCACCGGCAGCGGATCGAACGCCACCAGCGTTTCTTCCCAGAACAGGCGGTGGATCAGGGTGTCGATCTCGGTGGTCAGCAGTTCGTCGCGCTTGAGCGTGGTGGCCAGCGCCGTGGCGCGGTCCCAGGTCTCGGTGGCAGCCTGCTCGCTGAGCGTCGTCGTGTCCGAGCCGCCGTGGTGGGGCAGGCGCTGGATCAGCATGCCGGCGGCATGGTCGGCGTCGGCGGCCAGCCAGAGACGGGTGTCGAGCTGCTCGGAGGCCTTCATGTAGTGCTGCAGGGCTTCGGCGACGGTTTCGCCTTCCAGCGGCACAATACCCTGGTAGGCCTGCTGGCCGGGCACCTTGTGCTGGGGGTCCAACACCACAATGAAGCGGCCATTGCCGCCCGGGTTCAGCAGACTTTGCATGTCGCCATCGGTTGGCACGTCATGGCCTTCGCGCACCTTGACGGTGGCGCGCAGGCTGAGGTCGGAGCGGCATTCCACCACCAGCAGGGCGATCGGGCCGTCGCCCTGGATCTGCAGCACCAGCGAGCCATCGAACTTGATGTTGGCGGCCAGCAGGGTGGAGGCCGCCACCAATTCGCCCAGCAGGTGCGTGATGGCGGGCGGGTAGTCGTGGTTGGCCTGGACGGCCTTCCAGGTATCCGTGAGGCGCACCGCTTGGACGCGGACGCTACGGTCTTCGAGGAGGTATTTCTTGAGCTGATCGGTCATGGGAGAATGTTAGCCGATCGGACGGCCGATTCCCCCTGTCGGCCGCAGGGGTGTCAGCGGTTGCCGGGGCGTCCCCGGCGGCGGGCTCAGGCCAGACGTTTCAGGGCCGTCTTGTAGTGTTGGCCGCGCGCCACGTAATGGGCGGTGTTCTTGTGCAGGTTGGCGATTTCCTCGTCCGACAGTTCGCGCACGATCTTGCCGATGCCGATGACCAGGGAATTGTCCGGAATCACCCGGTCTTCCGGGATGATGGCGCCGGCGCCGATCAGGCAGTTGCGGCCGATCACGGCATTGTTCAGCACGATGGCCTGCATGCCCACCAGCGCGCCTTCGTGGATGGTGCAGCCATGCAGCATGGCCTGGTGGCCCACGGTGACGTTCGGGCCGATGCTCATGGGACAGCCGGTATCCACGTGCAGCACGCTGCCTTCCTGGATATTGGTGCCCTGGCGGATCAGGATGGCGTCGTTGTCGCCGCGGATCGAGACGTGTGACCAGATGCTGACGCCGGCCTCCAGCGTGACGTTGCCGATGATGTCGGCGCTGTCGGCCACGTAGGCGGCCGAATCGATGCGGGGAATGAGGTCGTCGAGCTGGTAAATGGGCATGCCCTGTCTCCGGGTGCGGCGGCGGATCTCTGCGGACCCGCCCGCGTCATTGGGGCCTGGACGCCCGCGCGCGTTCTTCTTCGCGCTGGCGCAGGATGCGACGCTGGATTTTACCGGTGGTGGTCATGGGCAATTCTTCGACGAATTCGATTTCCTTCGGGTACTCGTAGGGCGCCAGGCGCTCGCGCACGTGTTCCTGCAGGTTCTCGATGATGTCGCCGCGGTCGCGTTGGGCGAATTCCGGCGTCAGCACCACATAGGCCTTGACCACCGTGCCGCGCTCGGCGTCCGGCTTGGGCACCACCGCGGCATTGGCCACGGCCGGGTGCCCGACCAGGCAGCTTTCGATCTCGCCGGGGCCGATGCGGTAACCGGACGACTTGAACACGTCGTCGGCGCGGCCGGCGTACCAGAGATAGCCGTCAGCGTCGATCCGGGCCAGGTCGCCCGTCAGGCACCAGTCGCCCTTGAACTTGGCCTGGGTGGCGGCTTCGTCGCGCCAGTAGCCCAGGAACAGGACCGGGTCGGGAAAACCGTGGATGTCGTAGCGATTCACGGCGATCTCGCCGGTTTCGCCAGCCGCCACCGGCTGGCCGGCGTCGTCCAGCACCGCGACCCGATGGCCGGGGTAGGGCCGGCCCATGCTGCCCGGTTTGGCCGGCCAGCGCTTCTGGCTGTTGCCGACCACGTAGTTCATCTCGGTCTGGCCGAACATCTCGTTGGGTGTCACGCCCAGCGCCGACTGGCACCATTCGAATACGGTCTCGCCGACGCTTTCGCCGGCGCTCATGATGGACCGCAGCGCCAACTGGTATTGACTGCGAGGCTCGGGCACCGCCTTCATCATCATCTTCAGCGCGGTCGGGAACAGGAAGGTGTTGGTGACCTGGTAGCGTTCCAGCAGCTCGAAGGCGCGCTCGACGGAGAAACGGCCGCGGGTGCCGACGATGGGATGACCGAAATACAGCGTCGGCAGCAGCGCGTCCATCATGCCGCCGGTCCAGGCCCAGTCGGCGGGCGACCAGAATACGTCGGCGGGCCGCGGAAACCAGTCCTGGGAAGCGACGAAACCCGGCAGGTTGCCGATCAGCGCGCTGTGCGGCAGCAGGGCGCCCTTGGGGGCGCCGGTGGTGCCGGAGGTATAGAGCAGGATGGCCGGATCCGACGAACGCGTCGGCACCGGCTTGAATTCACTGGGTTGGCGCGCCAGCAGGCTGCGCCAGGGCAGGACGCGCTCGTCGGCGAAACCGATGCCGATGATCTGTTGCAGGTTGGGGCAATTGTCGCTGACGGCCAGCAGGTTGGCGCTGGAAGCATGGTCGACGATGGCGACGCGGGTTTCCGAATCGCACAGGCGGCTCTGCAGGGCTTCGGGGCCGAACAGCGCCGACAGCGGCAGCACCACCGCGCCCACGCTGTAGATGGCCATGTGGGCCACCACGGTCTCCGGGCGTTGCCCCAAAACCACACCGACCCGGTCGCCACGGCCCACGCCCATCTTGACCAAGCCATTGGCCAACTGATTGGCGGCCTCGGCCAGCCGCGCATAGGTCCAGACCTCGCGGTTGCCGGCTTCATCTTCGTAGTAGATGGCGATGCGCCGCGCATCCGGACTACTGGATGCCCAGCGGTGGCAGCACGCTTCCGCTATGTTGAACTGGGTGGGAACCAGCCAGCGGAATGTTTGGTAGAGCACCTGATATTGGTCGTTCATGGCCCTATGTTGTGAGCATGTTGCAGCGTGAACGGGTCAGTTTTTGCCCGTTGCCCCAATTGCAAGCATGACCTAGAGGGCCGTGAACTGCAATATCCGCGTTGCGTAACGGGGACGTATAAGGGTTATCACGGGTGTTTGCCCTGCCGGCGCAGCGCCGACGGCAGCGCCGGCAGGGACAGCGAACGGGGTTTGCGCGGCGTCGGGTCGGCCTGGCGCTCGGCCTGGATCGCGGCCCAGTCCAGCAACTGCAACTGGCCGTCATGGGTCTCGGCCAGGGCCGACAGGCTTTCCACCCAGTCGCCGTCGTTGCAGTACAGGATGCCGCCCACGTCGCGCAGCTCGGCCTTGTGGATGTGGCCGCACACCACCCCGTCCAGGCCGCGGCGGCGGGCCTCGCCGGCCAGCGCTTCCTCGAAGTCGGTGATGAACGACACCGCGTTCTTGACCTTGTGCTTGAGGTACTGCGACAGTGACCAGTAATGCAGTCCCAGGCGGTGGCGCAGGCGGTTGAAATGATGGTTGATCCACAGCGCCAGTTGGTAGAGGCCGTCGCCCAGGTGCGCCAGCCAGCGGCTGTGCTGGATCACGCCGTCGAACTGGTCGCCGTGCAGCACCAGCAGGCGCAGGCCCTTGGCCGTCACGTGCACGTCTTCGTCCAGGATCTCGATGTCGCCAAAGGCGTAGCCGGCGAATTCGCGCGCGAATTCGTCATGGTTGCCGGGGATGAACACCACCCGGGTGCCGTTGCGGGCCTTGCGCAGGATGCGCTGGATCACGTCGTTATGGGCCCTGGGCCAGTGCCAGTGCTTGCGCAGTTGCCAACCGTCGACGATGTCGCCGACCAGGTACAGGGTGTCGGAATCGTTATGCTCGAGGAAATCCAGCAGGAATTCCGCCTTGCACCCGGCGGTGCCCAGGTGAATGTCGGAAATCCAGAGAGCGCGCCAGTGCGTGGGGCGGATTTCGTTCACGTTGCTGTCCATGGGGGCTGTCGTCATGCCTGGGAATGAAACCACCCCACGATGACCGTGACATGAAAAAAAAGTGACGCTGTTGTGACGGCCGCCTCCGTTTCGGCGGCGGCGGCCGTCAAACAGGCAGGATCAGCCGCGCAGATGGCCCAGCATGTCGTGCACGTCGTGGGCCATGATGGCCAGCACGCAGACCAGGCCCAGGTAGGCGCAGGTATAGGTCAGCTTGCTTTCCAGCGTGGTGCCGTAATAGGCCTGGTTCTCGGGCAGCGTCGGGTCGTACTTGAAGGCCCGCAGCACGTTCGGAAAGGCCAGCACCGCCACCAGGATCAGGATCGGGCTGGGACGCCAGAAGAACAGGGCCACCAGCACCGGCACGCCCACCAGCCAGATGCGCGGCGACAGCACCGCGGTGATGCGGCCGCCGTCGAAAGGCGACAGCGGGATCAGGTTGAACAGGTTGATGAAAAAGCCCGCGTACGACAGCGCCAGCAGCAGGTCGCTGCCGGTGCTGCGCGCCGCGAAATAGCAGGCCAGCGACGCCACCGTGCCGGCCAGCGGCCCGCCCAGGCCCACATAGGCCTCGGTGTCGGCATCGTGCGGCATGTCCTTGAGCTGGATCCAGGCGCCGACGAACGGGATGAAGACGGGCGCACCCACGTCCAGCCCGCGCTGGCGCGCCGCGATGTAGTGGCCCAGTTCATGCACCAGCAGCAACAGCACGAAGCCGGCCGCGTAACGCCAGCCGAAGACGAAGGCGTAGACGGCCACCGACAGCAGCATGGTGCCGCCGGTGGCGAACAGCTTGCCGAATTTCAGGTATTTGATACCGGAAAACAGCAGCAGGAGCAGCTTCATTGCTCAGGGTTGCTGCTGTTCGGCCTTCTTGCCGCGGAAACGCTTCCACAGCCCGCCGCCCAGCGCCGCGGCGGCCAGGATGCCGACCTTGGCAAACTTGGCCAGGAACGCCGCGATCACGGCGAACAGGCCCAGCTTCTTGGCGGCGACGCCCGCGACCAGCGCGGCCAGCCCGTATTCGGCGACCTTGTCGGTGGACGAGTTGAAGTCGGCGTAGCGCTTGCCCTCGACGTACTTCAGGTTGTCCAGCAGCGTCAGCACCGCGGTCTTGTCCTTCGGCACCAGGTTCTTCTGCGTGATCAGGTCCAGCGTGATGTAGCCGTCGCGGCCCAGCGCATAGGTGTTGTAGTTGACGGTGGGGTTGTCGTTGGCCGTCTCGCCCTTGTGCTTGACGGCGACCGACCAGACCAGGCGCTGGGTGTTGCTGTCGTACTTCGGCGCCTCGACCCAGCCGTCCATCACCAGTTCGGGAAAGCCGCGCTTCTTGCGTTCGACATTGGATTCCTCGGTGCCGTCGCGCAGGCTGTCCAGCAGCTCGTTGACGTTCCAGTTCTTGGCGTCATCGTCCTTGATGTAGCCGGCCTTGTCGAAGTTGATGGTGATGACCCAGTCGTCATCGTCGCTCTTGGGCATGACCACGCCCAAGAGCGAGGGGTCCTTGCCATTGCCGTAGGCTGCCATCAGGCGGTCGGCCTGGAGGCGCGGCACGAAGAACATGGATTCCGGCAGGTGCACCACGGCCTGGTCGCCCAGCTTCACATCCGCCGGGCCTTCCTGGGCGGCCGCGTAGGCCGCTTTCATCGCGGCTTCGATCTCCTGTTGCGCGGCGGCATTCTGGGCCGAGGCGCCGAACGGCAGGAACAGGAGGGCGCTGGCGGCGGCCAGCGACAGGCGGGAAAGGAATGCGCGCATGATTAGTTATTGGAGCGTCTATGAAAGGGGCCCCATTGTCTTTGCGCGCGACTTTCAACTTTCTGAAAGGCGGCGCCTAATTCGCCGCATGATTTTGCCAGTTGTAAGCAGGTATGTTCAGCGTGTGGTCAGGCACCTGACTCAATGCTTGCTCACCGGGTTTTCTTGCGCTGCGGCGCATTGCGCAGGCGCGTGCCTAGCAGGCGGTCATGCAGGAACTGGCCGTCGGGATCGAACCACGACCAGACGAAGATCGTGAACGGCGCGGCCACGATGAACATGTCCATCGACGGCCAGCCGGTGGCGCTGGCGGCGGCCCAGACCACGGCGGCGCCGGCCAGCACCAGGGGCCAGGCCAGCACATAGCGCAGGATCAGGCGGGCAGTGGAGGGCGGATTGCCGTCGCGATCGACCAGGCGGATGTTCCAGGTCTTCATCGGCAGCGTCTGGCCGCGGCGGCGCCAGCACAGCACGAAGTAGGCGCCGATTGCCACGAACAGCCAGGCCTGGCGGACGGGCCGCAATTCCAGGGCGTTGCGGCTCTGGGTCAGGGTGTCCATCAGATAACCCGCCAGGAAGACCACGCCGAACAGCAGCACGGCTTCGTACATCATGCAGGCGAACCGGCGCAGCCGGTTGGGGGTCTGGTCGAGGGAGGCGTCGGTCATGGGCCGGTATTATCCGACAAAGCCACCGCCCGGTGGGTTGACGATTTCCCGGTGCCGGCCATAAAAAAAACCCGCCGGTAAGGGCGGGTCTATAAAAGGGGCTATGCAGCCCCCAAGGGGAAATCGTTCAGGCCCGAAGGCCCGGGTCCTGCTCAGGCGGCGGAGTGCGCGTTCTTGGCGCTCGTCTTGCCAGCCAGGGCACGGACGCCGTGGGCCAGCTTACGCAGGCCCGCGGCCAACGCACGCATCGGGTGCGGGCGGAACTGTTCTTCAATGGCCTGGAGCATCAGTTGACGCTCGAGTTCGTCGGTCAGGCGGATGGTGTTGTTCGGGTTGATCACAATAGCCTCCACGGGCTTGCACTGTTGTTTAGCTACTAGGGATAACCCGAATTATAGGGTTAACCCTGAAACTGTGCAAGCACCTGGTGCGCATTGGCAACACCCTGGTGCTGATGATGCCCCAAATCGGCGCTGCGGGGCACCATAAGCAAAGATACGGGCGCGATGTTGCGGCGCTTTTACAACGCGCGGGCCGTGGAAAAAGGATGACGCCCCGGGGACGAACCGCCCCGGGGGTGGCGGGGATGACGTCAGGCGTCGCGGTAGCCGGCCGCGACCAGTTCGAAGCCGAACAGGCGGCAGTCCAGCGCGCCGTTGTGCAGCGGCACGCGGCGCCTGGGCTTGAGGCGCATCTGGTTGGGCAGGGTCAGGTCGCTGGTGATGATGTGCAGTTGCCAGCCGGCGAAATTGCGCTTCAGGCACGTGGCCCAGTCGCGCCACAGGTCGGCATCCTGTTCGGTGGCCATGCGCTCGCCGTAGGGCGGGTTGGTGACGATCCAGCCATGATCCGCCGGCGCCTGTATTTCACGGGCGTCGCCCACCTCGAAGCGGATGGTGTCGGCGGTGAGCCAGGCGCGCTCGGCGTTGTTGCGGGCGAATTCGACCGCCTGTGGATCGAGGTCGTAGCCCACCAGCGGCGCGTCCAACTGCGGCAGGATGCGCGAACGCGCGTCGTCCTTCAGGTCGCGCCAGCGGTAGGCGTCGTGGCCGCGCAGGCGCTCGAAGCCGAACGGGCGCGAGATGCCGGGGGGCACGCCCAGGGCGATCCAGGCGGCTTCGATCAGGATGGTGCCCGAGCCGCAGAAAGGATCCAGCAACGGCGCGGCCGGGTCCCAGCCCGCCAGCGCCAGCATGCCGGCGGCAAGGTTCTCGCGCAGCGGCGCATCGCCCTTGTCCAGGCGCCAGCCGCGCTTGAACAGCGATTCACCCGAGGTGTCCAGGTACAGGGTGGCGGTGTGGCCGGTCAGGAACAGGTGTACGCGCGCGTCGGGGCGGACGGTGTCGATGCTGGGGCGTTCGCCTTCCAGCTCGCGCAGGCGGTCGCAGATGCCGTCCTTGGCGCGCAGGTTGCAGTACTGCAGGCTTTGCACCGGACTCTTGATCGCCGAGGTGTCCACGCGCAGAGTCTGTTCGGCGCCGAACCAGCGCTCCCAGGGCGTGTCGCGGGCCAGATCCAGGATGTCGTCTTCGTGCGAGATCTCGGCGTGCGCGACCTGCACCAGGATGCGGGTCGCCAGGCGCGAATACAGGTTGGCGCGCTGCACGCCCGCCCAATCGGCCGTGAAGGAACAGCCGGCGCGCCCGGCTTCGGCATCTTCGTAACCCAGGGCCTGCATCTCGGCCGTCAGTGCTTCCTCCAGGCCTTGGGGGCAGGGGGCGAACACCTTGAAGCGTTCGGCCTGGCGCGGTTCGCGCGGACGGCGTTCGCGCACCTCGACGGTCGGGGCGCGACGATGTGGCGCGTCGGCGCCGTGCGCCGGGCCGGCGTCGACCGGCGCCTCGTCGTCGTAATCGGGTTCCGGCGCGAATTCGGGCGCGGGGCCGTCGTCTTCGAACGGATCGTAGAAGCGGCCAGCGGGCGTGGCGGGGGCGACGTACTTGTCGTCCAGGCGCGGGGCGCGCTGCGGCGTACGGCCCGGTCGCGGCGCCGGCGCGGCATCGCGGCGCGGGCGGTCTCCGCGCGGGCCATCGCCACGGCGCGGGCCGTCGCCGCGTTCACGATCGTCCGGCCGGCGCGCGGCGCGGGCGGCGGCCTGGCGCTGCTGGTAGCCCTCGGGGTCCTTCTGACGCTCGATGTTGTCCTTGGCGCGCTCGTTCTGGGCGACCAGGCGGGCGCGGGCGCCGGTGCGCACCCGCTTGGGGGCGGCTTCGGCGTGCGCGTCGCGCGCGGTTTTCTTGATCGTCAGCGTCTTGCGCGGGCGGTCCTGGTCATCAGCGGACATACGAATCCTGGCGAATGTGCAAAGGGTAGGGGGAATCAGAAGGGTTTGACGACGACCAGCGCCACCACCACCAAGAGCAGCAAGACGGGAACTTCGTTGAACCAGCGATAGAACTTGTGCGAACGGGTGTTCTTGCCCTGTTCGAATTTACGCAGCATGACGCCACAGGCGTGATGGTAGCCGATGACGAGCAGGACGAAAAAGAGCTTGGCGTGCATCCAGCCGTTGCCGGGGCCGACGCCGATGCCGTAACCCAGGTACAGCCACATGCCGAGCGCGACGGCGACGACCGCCAGGATGGTGGTGAAGCGGTAGAGGCGGCGCGCCATGCCGAGCAGGGTGACCTGCACGGCCGAATCCGATTGCTGGGCCAGGTTCACGAAGATGCGGGGCAGGTAGAACAGGCCGGCGAACCAGGAGGCGATGAAGACGATGTGGAAGGTTTTTACCCAGAGCATGGACATGGTGGGGGCGGTCTTTGTTTTCTTGGGGAAGGGGGATTGTAATTGCTGAGGGCTGGGGGTTCTTCGTAGGTCGCCCGTCGCGGCGGCGGTTTGGGGGGCGGGCGCCCACGATTGCGGTCCGGAGCGTTCGCTCCGGACTGCCCCTGCCTCAACCTCGTGGCCGCCGTTCGGCGGCTGCCTTCGGTTTCCGTCGGGCGCATCGAGGTTGCCCGCCCCCCAAACCGCCGCCGCGACGGGCTACGGGTTTCGAGAAATGATGCGCTGCCAGACCGGTGGGGTTCTGGAGAGGTTTGCGGGGCCCGTCAGGACCGGCCGCGCGGGCGGCCGGTCCTGACTTACGCGGTGGTTTGCGTCGGGACGGGGGGCGCTGCGCGGTGCTGGACAGGTGCTTGCTTGGCGCGCAGCCGGGAGGAAGGGAGAAGAGCGGCCCCGGACGGTTTTGCCGTGATGGGGCCGTGGGGCGTGCAGCTTGTCGCTTCAGATCTGCGCTTGTCGCTTCGGATCAGATCCGCGCGTGTCGCCTCAGATCACATACAGATCGACGTACTCGTGGACCGGCATCGCTTCCAGCTTTTTCTGGTCCAGCGAGGCTTCCAGGATGCGGGCCTGTTGGCGGGCGGGGAAGATGCGGGCCAGGTTGGTGCGGAATTTCGCTTCCAGCAGGGGGATGCCGTCGGCGCGGCGGCGCTTGTGGCCGATGGGGTATTCGCAGACGACCTCGTCGAGCTGGGTGCCGTCGGTGAACCGGACGGTGAGGGCGTTGGCGATGGAGCGCTTGTCGGGATCGTGGTAGTCGCGGGTGTAGGCCGGGTCCTCGACGCAGGTGATCTTGTCGCGCAGGGCGTCGATGCGCGGGTCGGCGGCGACGTCGTCCTCGTAGTCGGCGGCGGTGAGGCGGCCGAACAGGAGCGGCACGGCGACCATGTACTGGATGCAGTGGTCGCGGTCGGCGGGGTTGTTCAGCGGGCCCTTCTTGTCGATGATGCGGATGCACGCCTCGTGGGTGCGGATGGTGATGCTGGCGATGTCGTCGGTGGACTTGCCCAGGGACTTGAGGCGGTCGTGGATCTGCATGGCGCATTCGACCGCGGTCTGCGAGTGGAACTCGGCCGGGAACGAAATCTTGAACAGCACGTTTTCCATGACGTAGCTGCCATAGGGACGCTGGAACCTGAACGGCTGGCCCTTGAACAGCACGTCGTAGAAGCCCCAGGTCTTGGCGGACAGCACCGAGGGGTAGCCCATCTCGCCGGTGCGGGCGATCAGCGCCAGGCGCACGGCGCGGCTGGTGGCGTCGCCGGCGGCCCAGCTCTTGCGGCTGCCGGTGTTGGGGACGTGGCGGTAGGTGCGCAGGCTCTGGCCGTCGACCCAGGCCAGCGAGACGGCGTTGATGACTTCGTCGCGGGTGAGGCCCAGCATCTGCGCCACGACGGCGGTGGACGCCACCTTGACCAGCACCACGTGGTCCAGGCCGACCTTGTTGAAGGAGTTTTCCAGCGCGATGCAGCCCTGGATCTCGTGCGCCTTGATCATGCCGGTCAGCACGGCGCGCATGGTCAGCGGCGGCTTGCCGGCGGCGACGGCGGTGCGCGACAGCCAGTCGGCGGTGGCCAGGATGCCGCCCAGGTTGTCGGACGGGTGGCCCCATTCGGCGGCCAGCCAGGTGTCGTTGAAATCGAGCCAGCGGATCATCGCGCCGATGTTGAACGCGGCCTGCACGGGATCGAGTTGGAATTGGGTGCCGGGCACCTTGGCGCCGTGCGGGACGATGGTGCCGGGAACGACGGGGCCCAGCAGCTTGCGGCACGCCGGGTATTCCAGCGCTTCCAGGCCGCAGCCCAGGGTGTCGATCAGGCAGTTGCGAGCGGTCTCGTAGGCCAGGCCGCTCTGGATTTCATAGTTGAGGACGTAGTCCGCGATATCGACCAGGACCTGGTCGGGCTCGGGACGGACGTTGGAGATCGGGGCAGACATTGGGTACCTCTCCTGAGTGAATACAGGCGGCACTGGGCCCGCGCGGCGCGGGGAAAGGCGTCGGCAGGCCCATGTCGTCGTCCTACTTGCGCTTGTCGAGCGGCACGAACTTCTGATCTTCCGGTCCGACGTAGTTGGCGGTCGGGCGGATGATCTTGTTGTCCACGCGCTGCTCGATGATGTGGGCCGACCAGCCCGCGGTGCGCGCGATCACGAACAGCGGGGTGAACATGGCGGTCGGCACGCCCATCATGTGGTAGCTGACGGCTGAGAACCAGTCCAGGTTGGGGAACATCTTCTTGATGTCCCACATGACCGTCTCGAGGCGTTCGGCGATGTCGAACATCTTGGTGCTGCCGGCCTTCTTGGACAGCTTCTTGGCCACTTCCTTGATGACCTTGTTGCGCGGGTCGGACACGGTGTAGACCGGGTGGCCGAAGCCGATGATGACTTCCTTGGCCTCGACGCGGCGGCGGATGTCGGCCTCGGCTTCGTCCGGCGTCTCGTAGCGCTTCTGCACGTCGAAGGCGACCTCGTTGGCGCCGCCGTGCTTGGGGCCGCGCAGCGCGCCGATGGCGCCGGTGATCGCCGAGTACATGTCCGAACCGGTGCCGGCGATGACGCGGGCGGTGAAGGTGGAGGCGTTGAACTCGTGCTCGGCGTACAGGTTCAGCGAGATGTGCATCGCCTTGACCCACTCGTCGCTCGGCTTCTCGCCGTGCAGCAGGTGCAGGAAGTGGCCGCCGATGCTGTCATCGTCGGTCTGCACGTCGATCACGCGGCCGTTGTGGCTGTAGTGGTACCAGTACAGCAGGGCCGAGCCCAGGTTGGCCATCAGGCGGTCGGCGATGTCGCGCGCGCCGGGCAGGTTGTGGTCGTCCTTCTCGGGAAGCACGCAGCCCAGCACCGAGACGGCCGTGCGCATCACGTCCATCGGGTGGCTCGCGGCCGGCAGGGCCTCGAGCGCATCCTGCAGTTGCACGGGCAGGCCGCGCAGCGAACGCAGCTTCTGCTTGTAGGCCGCCAGTTCGGCCTTGTTGGGCAGCTTGCCATGCACCAGCAGGTGGGCGATTTCCTCGAACTCGCTGGTGTGGGCGATGTCCAGGATGTCGTAGCCGCGGTAGTGCAGGTCGTTGCCGCTGCGGCCGACCGTGCACAGCGCGGTGTTGCCGGCGACCACGCCGGACAGCGCGACCGATTTCTTGGGCTTGAAGCCGGCCTTTTCTTCCGGCTTGGCGGCCGGGGCGGCGTCCGCGGTGGTATCCGTTTTGGCAGCCTGCTTCTTGGGAGCCGTGCTCATGTCTCTACTCCTTTCCTTTCGCGGTGGTCGATGCAATGGGGAAGCGGGGCGCCGCGGGGTCGCCGTGGCGCCGGATGCGGTGGTGCGCGTCAGGCCTTGCCTTTCTGGAACAGGGCGTCCAGGCGCGATTCGAATTCGTGGTAGCCGATGCGGTCGTACAGTTCCTCGCGCGTCTGCATCAGGTCGACCACGTTCTTCTGGTGGCCGTCGCGGCGGATGGCGGTGTAGACGGCCTCGGCGGCCTTGTTCATGGCGCGGAAGGCCGACAGCGGGTAGAGCACCATGCCCACGCCCACGCTCTTGAGTTCTTCCACCGAGAACAGCGGCGTCTTGCCGAATTCGGTGATGTTGGCCAGCACCGGCACCTTGACCGCCTTGACGAAGCGGTCGTAGGTCGGCAGGTCGTAGGCGGCTTCGGCGAAGATGGCGTCGGCGCCGGCTTCGACGCAGGCCAGGGCGCGCTCGATGGCGGCGTCCACGCCGTGCGAGGCAATGGCGTCGGTGCGCGCGATCAGGTAGAAGTCGCTGTCGGTGCGGGCGTCGGCCGCGGCCTTGACGCGGTCGGCCATCTCTTCGGTGCTGACGATTTCCTTGCCCGGGCGATGGCCGCAGCGCTTGGCGCCGACCTGGTCTTCGATGTGGCAGGCGGCGGCGCCGAACTTGATCAGGCTCTTGACGGTGCGGGCGATGTTGAACGCCGACGGGCCGAAGCCGGTGTCGATGTCGACCAGCAGCGGCACGTCGCAGACGTCGGTGATGCGGCGCACGTCCGTCAGCACGTCGTCCATGGTGTTGATGCCCAGGTCGGGCAGGCCCAGCGAGCCCGCCGCCACGCCGCCGCCCGACAGATAAATGGCGCGGTAGCCGGCGCGCTTGGCCAGCAGGGCGTGGTTGGCATTGATGGCGCCGATGATCTGCAGCGGGCTTTCTTCGGCGAGCGCGCGGCGGAACAGGGCGCCGGCGGATTCGGGTCTGGACATGGGGAGTCTCCGTTATAGGGGCCGGGTGTCGTGACGTTGCCCCGGCTGGGATGGCTGGGTCTGCGCGCCCGCGGCGTGTGGCCGTGCCGGACATCGGGTTCCGGCGCCTGGCCACGACCTTACCGCGGTCGCGGAACGAAAATCTGTCCCCTTCGCGACAATTCATTGCGCGGGCGCAAAGAGACAGGTTTGCGTTCCGCGGGCGGCGCATCCGTTGACGCGCCGTCCGCTTGCGAATTGGGCCCGCGTCAACGGGCCCAATTCTGCTTGCTGGCTGCTTACTTCAGCAGGTCCTTGACGCCGTCGCGCTCTTCGAGGAGCTCTTTCAGCGTGAAGTCCAGGCGCTCACGCGAGAAGGCGTCGATTTCCAGGCCTTCGACGCGCTTGTATTCGCCGTTTTCGGTGGTCACCGGCACGCCGTAGATGATGCCTTCGGGGATGCCGTAGGAGCCATCCGACGGGATGCCCATCGTGACCCACTTGCCGTTGCTGCCCAGGACCCAGTCACGGACGTGGTCGATGGCGGCGTTGGCGGCCGAGGCGGCCGACGACAGGCCACGGGCCTCGATGATGGCGGCGCCACGCTTGCCCACGGTGGGGATGAAGGTGTCGCGGTTCCAGGCGTCGTCGTTGATCAGCTTGGCCAGCGATTCGCCGCCGACGGTGGCGAAGCGGTAGTCGGGGTACATGGTGGGCGAGTGGTTGCCCCACACGACCAGCTTCTCGATGTCGGCCACGGCCTTGCCCGACTTGGCGGCCAGTTGCGACAGGGCGCGGTTGTGGTCCAGGCGCAGCATGGCGGTGAAGTTCTTGGCGGGCAGGTCCGGCGCCGACTTCATGGCGATGTAGGCGTTGGTGTTGGCCGGGTTGCCGACCACCAGGACCTTGACGTTGCGGCTGGCGACGTCGTTCAGGGCCTTGCCCTGGGCCGTGAAGATCTGGGCGTTGACCGACAGCAGGTCCTTGCGTTCCATGCCGGGGCCGCGCGGGCGGGCGCCGACCAGCAGGGCCACGTCCGCGTCCTTGAATGCCGTGCGCGGGTCGCTGTGGGCGGTGACTTCCTGCAGCAGCGGGAAGGCGCAGTCATCCAGTTCCATGATGACGCCCTTCAGGGCCTTTTGCGCTTTCTCGTCGGGGATTTCGAGCAGTTGCAGAATGACGGGCTGATCTTTGCCCAGCATTTCGCCCGAGGCGATGCGGAACAGCAGTGCGTAACCGATTTGGCCGGCGGCGCCGGTGACGGCGACACGCAAGGCAGGCTTAGACATGGACGTTCTCCGTAATGGTGTGGCGAGAAAATAATCTCACCAATCAGTGTAATCCGTTGAACGGCGAAGACGGCCCGCGCGCGAGGGGGCGGATGTGTCGCCGGACAGCCAGGAATCCTAGAACTAATTTACGGGTGCGTCAATTGATCTTATATCTTATATAAGACATAAGACGTTGGACAGCGTCACCCCCGATATGCCACAATAGAGCGTTTGTTCGAATGCGCCGCAGCACCGCCGGCTGCGCGCCTGTATCAGGCCAGAATACCGGCACCGCAGCAGCGCACGCGAATGGAAACCGCATCGTTTGCGCTGCCTTCCATTCTCCGGATGAACATGACACTTCCAAGACGATCCATGGCAGACCCCCGGCCCGAAACTCCCCTACGCACTCGCGCCGCCCGTCCGACGGGCGAGGGGGCCGCTTTCAGTCCGCTGTACCGCCAGATCAAGGACCTGCTCGTGCAGAGCCTGGACCGCGGCGAATGGAAGCCCGGCGAACTCATCCCCAGCGAAATCGATCTGGCCGCCCGTTTCCAGGTGAGCCAGGGCACGGTGCGCAAGGCGGTCGACGAGCTTGCGGCCGAGCATCTGCTGCTGCGCCGCCAGGGCAAGGGCACCTTCGTCGCCACCCATCATGAAGCCCGCGTGCGCTATCGTTTCCTGCGCCTGGCCCCCGACGAAGAGGGCGAGGCCGTGCGGGCGGAAAGCCGCATCCTCGAATGCCGCCGCTTGCGCGCGCCGGCCGAGATCGCCCGCGCGCTCGACCTGCGGGCCGGCGAAACCGTGATCTCGATCCGCCGGCTGCTGTGCATGGGGCAGGTGCCCACCGTGCTTGACGACATCTGGCTGCCCGGATCCATCTTCCGCGGCCTCACCCAGGAGCTGCTGACCGCCAACAAGGCGCCGCTCTATGGCCTGTTCGAATCCGAGTTCGGCGTCAGCATGGTGCGCGCGGACGAAAAGCTGCGTGCCGTGGCGGCGCCGGCCGAAGTCTGTACGTTGCTTAATGTTGCCGCCGGCGCGCCGTTGTTGCAGGTGGATCGCGTGTCGTACACGTATGGTGACCGCCCCATGGAAATCCGACGGGGCTTGTACTTGACCGATCGATACCACTACCGCAATAGTCTGAATTGATGAGTTTTTTACCTACGATTTGATACCGACCCATTCTCTGGGCGAAAATACTGTGTTTGCCCGCGAGGGCCACGGCATTAGCGCCGTCACGATTCCCTAGTTCCGAAACACCGAGGCCGTCATGTCCGACACCGCTGCCAAGCCACGTCCGCAGTTTCGCAATATTGGGCTTGCCCAAGTTGCGTTCTCCTATCGCCTGCCCCTGGCCGGCAAGCTGTCCATCCTGCACCGCATCAGCGGCATATTGCTGTTCCTCTGTTTGCCCTTGGTCATCGTTCCGCTGTTCGCAGCGAGCGTGGCCGCGCCGCAGTCGTTCGCATGGATCGCTTCCTTCGCGGCCAACCCGATCGTCAAGCTTGTCTTTCTGGTCCTGATCTGGGGCTACCTGCACCATTTCTGTGCCGGCATCCGCTACCTGCTGCTGGATCTGCACCTGGGCATCGACAAGCTGTCGGCCAAGAAAAGCGCCGGCGTGGTCTTCGGTGTCAGCCTGGCGCTGACGCTGGTGTTCGGTCTCAAACTGTTCGGAGTGCTGTAAATGGCCGCCGCTAAAAACTACGGACCCAAGCGCCTGGTCGTCGGCGCCCATTATGGCGTCATGGACTTCATCATTCAGCGTGTCACCGCCGTCGTCATGGCCGTGTACACGCTGGTGCTGCTCATCGGCATCCTGACGATGCCCGCCTTCACGTACGAACACTGGGTCAAGCTGTTCAATTTCTACGTGGGCTTCATTCCGGTTGGCCAGATCCTGGCCTCCCTTGCCTTCTTTGCGTTGGCCTGGCATGCCTGGATCGGCGTGCGCGACATCTGGATGGACTACGTCAAGCCGGTGGGCCTGCGCCTGCTGTTGCAAGTGCTGACGATCCTCTGGTTGATCGGTACGGTCGTTTACTTCGCGCAAATCCTCTGGAGCATCTAAGCCGTGGTCTCTGTCATGAAATCCTTGCCGCGCCGCCAGTTTGATGTGGTGGTCGTTGGCGCCGGCGGAGCCGGCATGCGTTGTTCGCTGCAACTGTCCCAAGCGGGCCTGTCCGTTGCGGTGCTGTCCAAAGTGTTCCCCACGCGCTCGCACACCGTTGCCGCGCAGGGCGGCGTGAGCGCCTCGCTGGGCAACATGAGCGAAGACAACTGGTACTGGCACATGTACGACACCGTCAAGGGGTCTGACTGGCTGGGCGACCAGGACGCCATCGAGTTCATGTGCCGCGAAGCCCCCAACGCCGTGTACGAGCTCGAGCACTTCGGCATGCCGTTCGACCGCAACCCCGACGGCACCATCTACCAGCGTCCGTTCGGCGGCCACACCGCCAACTTCGGTGAAAAGCCGGTCCAGCGCGCCTGTGCCGCTGCCGACCGTACCGGCCACGCGCTGCTGCACACCCTGTACCAGCGCAACGTCGCCGCCCGCACCCAGTTCTTCGTCGAATGGATGGCGCTGGACCTGCTGCGCAACGAAGCCGGCGACGTCGTGGGCGTGACCGCCCTCGAAATGGAAACGGGCGAGATCTACATCCTGGAAGCCAAGACCACGGTGCTGGCCACCGGCGGCGCCGGCCGCATCTGGGCCGCTTCCACCAACGCCTTCATCAACACCGGTGACGGCCTGGGCATGGCCGCCCGCGCGGGCATCCCGCTGCAGGACATGGAATTCTGGCAATTCCACCCGACCGGCGTGGCCGGCGCCGGCGTGCTGATCACCGAAGGCGTGCGCGGCGAAGGCGGCATCCTGCTGAACAAGGATGGCGAGCGCTTCATGGAGCGCTATGCGCCCACGCTGAAGGACCTGGCCCCGCGTGACTTCGTGTCGCGTTCGATGGACCAGGAAATCAAGGAAGGCCGCGGCTGCGGTCCGGACGGCAGCTACGTGGTGCTCAAGCTCGACCACCTCGGCGCCGACGTCATCAACAAGCGCCTGCCCTCGATCCGCGAAATCGCCATCAAGTTCGGCAACGTCGACCCGATCAAGGAACCGATCCCCGTCGTCCCGACCATCCACTACCAGATGGGCGGCATCCCGGCCAACTATCACGGCCAGGTGCTGACGCGCGAAAATGGCGAGAACAAGATCGTCAACGGCCTGTACGCCATCGGCGAATGCGCCGCGGTGTCGGTGCACGGCGCCAACCGCCTGGGCACCAACTCGCTGCTGGACCTGATCGTGTTCGGCCGCGCCACCGGCAACCACATCGTCAATTCGCATCCGGAACGCCAGCACGCGCACCAGCCCGTGCCGCAGCAGGCCGTCGAATTCTCGATGGACCGCATCAACAAGCTGGAATCGCGCACCTCGGGCGAGAAGACCCAGGATATCGGCAACGCCATCCGCTTCTCGATGCAGCGCCACTGCGGCGTGTTCCGCACGCTGGAGTTGCTGAACGAAGGCGTGACCCAGATCGAAGACCTGGCCAAGCAAGCCGACAACATCTACTTCAAGGACAAGTCCAAGGTGTTCAACACCGCGCGCGTCGAGGCGCTGGAACTGGCCAACATGACCGAAGTGGCCCGCGCCACCATCAAGTCGGCCGCCAACCGCACCGAAAGCCGTGGCGCCCACGCGCTGGACGACCACCCGACCCGCGACGACGAGAACTGGCTCAAGCACACGCTGTGGTACTCCGAAGGCAGCCGCCTGGATTACAAGCCTGTGCAGATGAAGCCGCTGACGGTCGAGTCCTTCCCGCCCAAGGCGCGTACCTTCTAAGTCCGGATAGAGCCTACTATGAGCACCAAGAGAATCGTCAAGTTCGAAATCTACCGCTACGATCCGGACAAGGACGAGCGCCCGTACATGCAGAAGCTGGAGGTCGAACTCCAGCCGACCGACAAGATGCTGCTCGATGCGCTGGTGCGCATCAAGAACGACGTCGACGACAGCCTGGCCCTGCGCCGCTCGTGCCGTGAAGGCGTGTGCGGTTCGGACGCCATGAACATCAACGGCAAGAACGGCCTGGCCTGCACGACCAACCTGCGCGAGCTGAAGGAACCGATCGTGCTGCGCCCGCTGCCGGGCCTGCCGGTGATCCGCGACCTGATCGTGGACATGACGCACTTCTTCAACCAGTACCACTCGATCCGCCCGTACCTCATCAACGACACGCCGCCGCCCGAGAAAGAGCGCCTGCAGTCGCCCGAGGCGCGCGAAGAGCTGGACGGCCTGTACGAGTGCATCCTGTGCGCGTGCTGTTCCACTTCCTGCCCGTCCTTCTGGTGGAATCCGGACAAGTTCGTCGGCCCGGCCGGCCTGCTGCAAGCCTACCGCTTCATCGCCGACAGCCGCGACGAAGCCACCGGCAGCCGTCTGGACAACCTGGAAGATCCGTACCGCCTGTTCCGTTGCCACACCATCATGAACTGCGTCGACGTCTGTCCCAAGGGGCTGAACCCGACCAAGGCCATTGGCAAGATCAAGGAACTGATGGTCCGTCGCGCGGTCTAGTAGTTTGGTGTATTTAAGGTGTAATGATGAGCAGGCTTACTGAACTGGAACGGGCGCGTCTGCGTTGGCGGGCGCGCCGGGGCCTGCTCGAAAACGACTTGATCATCACCCGGTATCTCGACGCCTACGAGGCCGAGCTTACCGACGATGACGTGACGGCATTGACGCAGCTCTTCGAGTTGGGAGACAACGATCTTCTCGACCTGCTGCTGGCCCGCAAGGAGCTCGAGGGCGCGCTCGACACGCCCCGGCTCCGCGGCATCATCGGCCAGATGCGGTCGCTCTGATTAATTGAGAGGAAAAAACATGAACCTGTCTGACAAAAAAGCCACTCTGTCCTTCTCGGACGGCAGCGCACCCATTGAGTTCCCTGTCTACAAGGGCACGGTCGGTCCGGATGTGATCGACATTCGCAAGCTGTACGGCCAGACGGGCATGTTCACGTTCGACCCCGGCTTCATGTCGACCGCGGCCTGCGAATCGGGCATCACGTACATCGACGGCGACAAGGGCGAGCTGCTGTACCGCGGCTACCCCATCGAGCAACTGGCCGTCAATTGCGACTTCATGGACATCTGCTACCTGATCCTGAACGGCGAACTGCCGAACCAGGAACAGAAGGCCGACTTCGATTCGCAAGTGACCCATCACACGATGGTCAACGAACAGCTCCATTTCTTCCTGCGCGGCTTCCGTCGCGACGCCCACCCGATGGCCGTCCTGACGGGCCTGGTGGGCGCGCTGTCGGCGTTCTACCACGACTCGACCGACATCACGAACCCGCAGCATCGTCACATCTCGGCCATCCGCCTGATCGCCAAGATGCCGACGCTGGTCGCGATGGCGTACAAGTACTCGCAAGGCCAACCGTTCATCTATCCGCAGAACGACCTGTCCTACACGGGCAACTTCCTGCGCATGATGTTCGCCACGCCGTGCGAAGAGTACAAGGTCAACGAAGTCGTCGAGCGCGCGCTCGACCGCATCTTCATCCTGCACGCCGACCACGAGCAGAACGCCTCGACCTCCACGGTCCGCCTGTGCGGTTCGTCGGGCACCAACCCGTTCGCCGCCATCTCGGCCGGCGTGGCTTGCCTGTGGGGCCCGGCTCACGGCGGCGCCAACGAAGCTTGCCTGCAGATGCTCGAAGAACTGCAAGCCAACGGCGGCATCGCCAAGGTCGGCGAGTTCATGGAGAAGGTCAAGGACAAGAACTCGGGCGTGCGCCTGATGGGCTTTGGCCACCGCGTCTACAAGAACTACGACCCGCGCGCCAAGCTGATGCAGGAAACGTGCAAGGAAGTGCTCTCGGCCCTGGGCCTGGAAAACGACCCGCTGTTCAAGTTGGCCATGGAACTGGAACGCATCGCCCTGGAAGATCCGTACTTCGTGCAGCGCAAGCTGTACCCGAACGTGGACTTCTACTCGGGTATCGTCCAGCGCGCCATCGGCATCCCGACCTCGCTGTTCACGGCCATCTTCGCGCTGGCCCGCACGGTCGGCTGGATCGCCCAGTGGAACGAAATGCTGTCGGATCCCGATTACAAGATCGGCCGTCCGCGCCAGTTGTTCACCGGTTCGGTCACGCGCGACGTGCCCCCGATGGACAAGCGTTGATACGCCGCCACGCTTGACCAGGAAACCGCCTTCGGGCGGTTTTTTGTTGTCCGCTCGCTCCTCGTCGTGTTCCGCCGATGGCCGGCCCGCCGTCGCGGTGATGCGGTTTGGCGTTTATCATCCGTGCCATGATTCCAATAGCGCTGCCTTCAGCGGGCTTCTACATTTTCGTTTCCCTGGGTTTTCTTGCCGGCCTGGCGCTGCTTGGCTGGGCGCTGGTGCTGGTCGCCAGCGGCGGCGCGCGCCGCACGGTTCGCAAATACTGGAAGACCTCCGGACTGCTGTTCGTGGTGCTGCTGGTCCCCTTTGCCTTCTATGCCTGGGTCCAGACGGTCATCTGGCAGATCGAGCGCGAAGGCGCGCGCCGCGAGGCCGCCCGCAACGTCACCCTGGAAGCGCCGACGACGGTAGGCGGCACCGCCATGCCCGCGGGCACGCGCCTCAAGCTGCAGGACGAGGGCAAGCTGGAAACCTACGTCGAAGCCGAGTTTCCGCAGCCCGTGGCCATGTACGGCGTGCAGGCGTCGCGGGCGCAACGCTATCTGGACGCCGAGTACGACAGCGAAACCTACGCCCTGCGCGGCCGGCATCCGCGCAGCGTCCTGCTGCGAGGCGCTGGCAGCCAGACGGTGCTGGGCTGGCAATGCGACGCCACCCAGGACATTGAATTCGACGTGGCGAAGGATGGCGCGATGATGGCGCTGAACAAGTGCGTGCTGGGGCCGGGCAACCGGGTCGACACGCTGGATCTTGCGCCCGGTTCCATTGTGTATGGATCGAGCGGCACCGTCTACACGGATGGCTCGCGCGATCCGGATCAATGGCGTATCGAGGTCAAGGACCCGGTGGCGGTCAAGGTGTTCGGGCTGCCGTTGAGCGAGCCCCGGCTTTACCTGGATGGCGAGCGGCGCCTGTTGCGCGTCAGCGATGCCGAGCTGGCCTGCCCGACGACGTTCGGCGGCGTCCGTTATGCCGCCGGCACCCAGGTGCAGTCGATGCGGCGCGGCCGCGGCGATGCCCGCGAGCCGTTTCCGGGTGTGCTGGTGCTGAGTCCCTGGAACGGCGACGTCGCCCGGCGCGATGGCCAGCCCGATGTGCCCGAAGGCATGTCGGTGAGGCAGGCGCTGTCCGGCGAAGTGATCGACGTGGTCCGGAACGACGCCGTGGGCGTGTTCCACTTCGCGACCATCACCGTCGGCGACGACACGCCACAGCCGACCCGCGCGCGCTGTCCCTGAGACGGGCGGGCCGGGTGGATCGCGGCGCGCCCTACGCGCCGATGCCGCGCGCCATCAGCACCGCGAACAGCGGCAGCAAGATGAACAGGTGCGATTCGATCATCACCCACCGGCGCGCGCGCTTGATCTGCGCGGCGTCCGGCACGAAAGCGGGCTGCTGGCGCGCCTGTTTGGCCCAGCGCAGGAAGGCCAGCGTGGGCGGGATCGAACAGAGGCCGATGATGACGAACAGCGTGATCTTGGCGTGGAACCAAGGGTTGCCCATGTAGAACGCGGCCCCCTTGACCCCCAGTGTCAGGCGCAGCGCGCCGGTGGCCAGCACCAGGATCGCGCTCAGCAGATACAGGCGGTCATAGACCACCAGGCGCTTGAGCGTGGCCGGTGTCAGGTCGGGGCGCAGCAGCACCGCTTCGGCGGTCAGCACCACCACCAGGACGAATATGGCCAGGAAGTGAAACCAGGCCAGGAAGGCGTCGAGCAACATAGGGTCGGGCTCCGGTAGGGAAGGGTAGAGGGGAGTCGCTGCCCCGTTTTACCATTCGCCCGGCGCGGCGCACTATCGCGGCATCAAGCGGCCCAAAAAAAAGGACGCCCCGTGGGGCGTCCCTTGCGTGTCGATCAGGGCAATGCGATCAACGGCGCTTCTTGGCGGCCTCGGCGGCTTCCTGCTGCGCATCGACCACGGCCAGGGCGGTCATGTTGACGATGCGGCGCACGGTGGCGCTGGTCGTCAGGATGTGCACCGGACGCGCGGCGCCCAGCAGGATCGGGCCCATCGCGACGCCATTGCTGCCCGTCATCTTCAGCATGTTGTACGTGATGTTGCCGGTGTCCAGCGTCGGCATGACCAGCAGGTTGGCGCGACCCTTCAGGGTGCTGTCCGGGTAGGCCAGCACGCGGATCTTTTCCGACAGGGCGGCGTCGGCGTGCATTTCGCCATCCACTTCCAGGTCGGGCGCGCGGTCCTGCACCAACTGGCGCGCGGCGGCCATCTTGCGCGACGACTCCGTGACGCGGCTGCCGAAGTTCGAGTGCGACAGCAGGGCGATCTTGGGCACCACGCCGAAACGCAGCATCTCGTCGGCGGCCTGGATGGTGATGTTGGCGACTTCCTCGGCCGACGGGTTCTCGTTGACGTGGGTGTCGGTGACGAACAGCGTCTGGTCGGGCAGCATCAGCACGTTCAGGGCGGCGTAGGTCTGGCCTTCCTTCCTGCCGATGATTTCGTCGATGTACTTGAGCTGGTTGTCGTACTTGCTGGCCACGCCGCACAGCAGCGCGTCGGCGTCGCCGCGGCGCAGCAGCATCGCGCCGATCAGCGTGTTGTGCTTGCGGATCATCGCCTTGGCGATGGCCGGGGTCACGCCTTCGCGGCCCTTGAGCTGGTAGTACGCGTTCCAGGTTTCGTTGAAGCGGCTGTCGTCTTCGGGATCGACGATCTCGAAATGCTGGCCGGCGACCAGGCGCAGGCCGAACTTCTTGATGCGCATCTCGATCACGGACGGGCGGCCGATCAGGATCGGGAACGCTAGCTTTTCATCGGCCACGGTCTGCACCGCGCGCAGCACGCGCTCGTCTTCGCCGTCGGCGTAGATGACGCGCTTGGGCGCCTTCTTGGCCTGGGCGAACAGCGGGCGCATCAGTTGGCCCGAGTGGTAGACGAAGCCCATCAGCTTCTGGCGGTAGGCCTCAATGTCCTCGATCGGACGGGCGGCCACGCCGGAGTCGGCGGCGGCCTGGGCCACGGCCGGGGCGATCTGCACGATCAGGCGCGGGTCGAACGGCTTCGGGATGATGTAGTCGGGACCGAACGACAGCTCCTGGCCGGCGTAGGCGCGGGCCACTTCATCGTTCTGCTCGGCCTGGGCCAGTTCGGCGATGGCCTTGACGCACGCCAGCTTCATTTCCTCGGTGATGCGCGAGGCGCCGGCATCCATGGCGCCGCGGAAGATGAAGGGGAAACACAGCACGTTATTGACCTGGTTCGGGTAGTCCGAACGGCCGGTGGCGATGATGCAGTCGGGGCGCGCGGCCTTGGCGACTTCCGGGCGGATCTCCGGCTCCGGGTTGGCCAGCGCCAGGATCAGCGGACGGTCGGCCATGGTCTTGACCATGTCGGCGGTCAGCACGCCGGCGGTCGAGCAGCCCAGGAAGACGTCGGCGCCGTTGACCACGTCGGCCAGCGTGCGCGCGTCGGTCTTCTGCGCGTAGCGCTTCTTGTTGGCTTCCATGTTTTCATCGCGGCCGTCCCAGATCACGCCGCGCGAGTCCACCACGTAGATGTTCTCGCGCTTGACGCCCAGGTGCACCAGCAGGTCCAGGCAGGCGATGGCGGCGGCGCCAGCGCCCGAGCAGGCCAGCTTGACCGTGCCGATGTCCTTGCCCACGACCTTCAGGCCGTTCAGGATGGCGGCCGACGAGATGATGGCGGTGCCGTGCTGGTCGTCGTGGAAGACGGGGATCTTCATGCGCTCGCGCAGCTTCTTCTCGATGTAGAAGCACTCGGGCGCCTTGATGTCCTCGAGGTTGACGCCGCCGAGCGTGGGCTCGAGCGCGGCGATGATGTCGACCAGCTTGTCGGGGTCGTTCTCGGCCAGTTCGATGTCGAACACGTCGATGCCGGCGAACTTCTTGAACAGGCAGCCCTTGCCTTCCATGACCGGCTTGGCGGCCAGCGGGCCGATGTTGCCCAGGCCCAGCACGGCGGTGCCGTTGGTTATCACGCCCACCAGGTTGCCGCGCGAGGTGTACTTGGACGCGGCGTCGTCGCCCTGGTCGAAGATGGCCATGCACGCGGCGGCCACGCCGGGCGAGTACGCCAGCGACAGGTCGTCCTGGTTGGCGAGGGTCTTGGTCGGGGTGACCGAGATCTTTCCGGGGGTGGGATAGGCGTGGTAATCCAACGCCAGTTTGGTGAGGGTTTCGTCCATGGGATACAGCCTTTTCGGCGCTAACTGGAGATAAAAGCGAGAAGGTAAATCGGAAAGCAAAAAGCGGGCTCGCGGCCCGCCGTATTCTTTGGGAAATGCTTAGGGAACACCCGTATTTCAACAGAAAGCGGCGCGAATTGGTTGCTGCAGCGCAGCGATCGTCCGATTTTGATCAAGCCGGCGCGCCTTGTGATGACGCCGGTGAAAAAGGAGAAAAGCCCCGGTTCGGGGCTTTTCTCCTTTGCTTTCAGGGTGTTATTGCGCCCAGGGCGGCGTTGCGCGATCGGCTGCGCCCAGTTTGCGGCGCAATGCGTCGGCTTGCTCCTGCCGGCCCAGGCTGTCCAGGGCGTGCAGCACGATCCAGTCGGCGCTGACTTCGAAGAAGTCGCGCAGGCGAGCGCGGGTGTCGCTGCGGCCGAAGCCGTCGGTGCCCAGCGTGCGGTAGGGCGCGGGCACCCAGGCGCGGATCTGTTCGGGCACGGCGCGCACGTAGTCGGTGGCGGCCACCACCGGCGCATCGCTGCCGCCCAGGCAGGCGCGCACCCAGTCCGCGTCCGGCGCGGAGGGCAGGCCGAGCGCGCGCGCGCGTTCGGCCTCGCGGCCGTCGCGCGCCAGTTCGGAGAAGCTGGTCACGCTCCAGACCTCGGCATCCACGCCGTATTCCGCGTGCAGGCGCTCGGCGGCGATTTCCGCTTCGCGCAGCATGGGGCCGGCGCCCAACAGGCGCACCGCCGCCTGCTGGCGCGCCGGGCGCAGGCGGTACATGCCGCGCAGGATGCCTTCGGCCGCCGCGCCGTCCTGCGGCAGGTCGGGCTGCGCCAGGTTCTCGTTGGTGACGGTCAGGTAGAAGAACTCGTCGCGCTGCTCGTCCAGCATGCGGCGCATGCCGTACTCGACGATCACCGCGACTTCGTAGGCGTAGGCGGGATCGTAGGCGCGGCAGTTGGGCACGGCCGCGGCCATGATGTGGCTGGAGCCGTCCTGGTGCTGCAGGCCTTCGCCGCCCAGCGTGGTGCGGCCGGAGGTGGCGCCGATGAGGAAGCCGCGCGTGCGCTGGTCGGCCGCGGCCCAGATCAGGTCGCCGATGCGCTGGAAACCGAACATCGAGTAATAGATATAGAAAGGCAGCATCGGCAGGCCGTTGACCGAGTAGCTGGTGCCGGCCGCCGTCCACGACGAGATCGCGCCCGCCTCGGTGATGCCTTCTTCCAGGATCTGGCCGTCGCGCGCCTCGCGGTAGTACAGCACCGACCCAATGTCCTCGGGTTCGTACAGTTGGCCTTGCGCCGAATAGATGCCGATCTGGCGGAACAGGTTGGCCATGCCGAAGGTGCGCGCTTCGTCGGCCACGATGGGTACGATGCGCGGGCCGACCTGCGGGTCTTTCAGCAGCGCCGTCAGCATGCGCACGATGGCCATGGTGGACGACATCTCCTTGCCGTCGGCGCTGAGCGCGAAGCGCGCCCATTGGTCCACCGCCGGCGGGGCCAGGCGCGGCGCCTGGGTCTGGCGGCGCGGAATGTGGCCGCCCAGCGCGGCGCGGCGCGCCTGCAGGTGGCGCAGCTCGGCGCTGTCTTCGGCCGGGCGATAGAACTTGAGCGCCAGGCAATCGGCATCGGAGATCGGCAGGGCGAAGCGGTCGCGGAACGCCAGCAGCGCCTCGTCGTCCAGCTTCTTCTGCTGGTGGGTGGTCATCTTGCCCTGGCCGGCCGTGCCCATGCCAAAGCCCTTCTTGGTCTGCGCCAGGATCACGGTGGGCTGGCCGCGATGATGCGCGGCGCGGTGGTACGCGGCATGGATCTTGACCATGTCGTGGCCGCCGCGGTGCAGGCGGTCGATGGCCTCGTCGGTCCAGTCGGCCACCAGCGCCGCCAGTTCCGGATTCTGGTTGAAGAAGTGGGCGCGGTTGAAGGCGCCGTCGTTGGCGGCGAAGGTCTGGAACTGGCCGTCCACCGTGTTGGCGAAGGCGCGCGCCAGGGCGCCGTTGGTGTCACGGCGCAGCAGGGCGTCCCAGTCGCTGCCCCAGACCAGCTTGATGACGTTCCAGCCGGCGCCCGCGTACAGGGTTTCGAGTTCGTCGATGATGCGACCGTTGCCGCGCACCGGGCCGTCCAGGCGCTGCAGGTTGCAGTTGACCACGAACACCAGGTTGTCGAGCTTTTCGCGCGCGGCCAGGGTCAGCGCGGCGATCGACTCCGGTTCGTCCATCTCGCCGTCGCCGAAGATGCCCCAGACCTTGCGGTCGCTCGCGGGCACCAGCGAGCGGTGTTCCAGGTAGCGCATGAAGCGCGCCTGGTAGATCGCGTTGATGGGACCGATGCCCATCGAGCCGGTGGGGAACTGCCAGAAGTCGGGCATCAGCCAGGGATGCGGATACGACGACAGCCCGCGCAGGCCGCGCGCGGTGGCGGTGATTTCCTGGCGGAAGTGGGCCAGGTCGTCGTCGCTGAGGAAACCCTCCAGGTAGGCGCGGGCATAGACGCCGGGCGCCGAGTGCGGCTGCATGTAGACCAGGTCGCCCGGGCCGTCGGCCGTGGCTGCGCGGAAGAAGTGATTGAAGCCGACCTCGAACAGGTCGGCGGCCGAGGCGTAGCTGGCGATGTGGCCGCCCAGTTCGCCATGGGCCTGGTTGGCGCGCACCACCATGGCCAGGGCGTTCCAGCGGTTGATGCGGGCGATGCGTTCCTCGACCGCCAGGTTGCCGGGAAAGGGCGGTTCCTGGTCGGCGGGGATGGTGTTCAGGTAGGCGGTGCGCGTCTGGCTGTTGGCGCGCAAGCCCAGGGCGGCGGCGTGCCCCAGCAGGTTGTCCAGCACATAGCCCGCCCGTTCGGCGCCCGAGGCCTCGACCAGGGATTGCAGGCCGTCGCGCCATTCGGCGGTTTCGGCGGGATCGGCATCATGCCGGGGGGCGGTCCCGGCGGGGGAATGGCTGGCGTCGCACATGATGGTTTTGTCTCCTTTGTAAGCGCCATGCTAGTCCTGTCGCTGGGGCATGGGTAATCAAAATGCCGGGAGGAAATCGTGGTTTTCAGCATAATCATTTGACGATTGGCGTGTCGGCGGCAGGATCTGCCGCCTTCGGCCGCTTACCGGTGGTGACCACCTGCTGGACGCCAAGGCGCTAGAATTCGCGCTTCACAAAAAACAAACCGGCAACCAGACAGGGCGGCAACGCCCTGATAGCCGGGGCCGTCCCGCCCCAGCGGCGGGCTCGTGTCCCGGCCAGTAAAGGGAGACTTCAATGACTCAACCTACCAGCGTCCCGGCAGAGGTCACGCTACCGGAACTGACATTCCGCGGCGTGCTGCTGGGCGCAGTCATCACCATTATCTTCACCGCCTCCAACGTGTTCCTGGGGCTCAAGGTCGGCCTGACCTTCTCGTCGGCGATCCCGGCGGCGGTCATTTCCATGTCGGTGTTGCGCCTGTTCAAGGACGCCAACATCCTCGAGAACAACATGGTGCAGACGCAGGCCTCGGCGGCCGGCACGCTGTCGGCCATCATCTTCATCCTGCCCGCGCTGGTCATGATGGGCCACTGGCAGGGCTTTCCATTCTGGCAGACCCTGGGCATCTGCGCGGCCGGCGGCATGTTGGGCGTGATGTTCACGATTCCGCTGCGCCACGTGATGGTGGTGCAGAGCGACCTGCCGTACCCGGAGGGCGTGGCGGCCGCCGAGATCCTGCGGGTGGGCAGCGCCGAGCGCGCCCAGGACGCGGCCGAGGATTCCGCTCGGGCGCCGGCCATGCCGGCGGCCACCGGCATGGGCGACATCGTCAGCGGCGGCGTGGTGGCGGCGGCAGTCAGCTTCGCGGCCAGCGGCCTGCGGGTGTTGGGCGACGGCGTCAGCGGCTGGTTTTCGTTGGGCGGCGCGGTGTTCCGGCTGCCGATGGGTTTTTCGCTGGCGCTGCTGGGCGCGGGTTACCTGATCGGCATCGTGGCGGGCCTGGCCATGCTGACGGGGCTGGTGATCTCGTGGGGCATCGCGGTGCCGATCCTGACTTCGATGGCCCAGATTCCCGCGGACATGTCGCTGGCGAAATTCGCCACCGGGCTGTGGTCGTCGCAGGTGCGGTTCATTGGAGCAGGCGTCATCGGCGTGGGCGCCATCTGGACGCTGGCGACGCTGTTCATGCCGATGGCGCGTGGCGTCAAGGCCTCGTTCTCGGCGTTGACGCGCACCGGCGCGGCGCGCGCGGGCAAGGCGCCGCGCACCGAGCGCGACCTGTCGGCGGGCTGGATCTCGGTCGTCACACTGGTGCTGGTGGCGGTGCTGGTGATCACGTTCCAGGTGTTCCTGGCGGACGCGCCGCTGACGGCCGCCGCGGTCTGGAAACTGGTGGCCTACGCCGTGCTGTTTGCTTTCGTCTTCGGTTTCCTGGTGGCGGCGGCCTGCGGCTACATGGCGGGTCTGGTGGGCACCTCGACCAGCCCGATCTCGGGCGTGGGCATCGTTGCCATCGTGCTGGTGTCGCTGTTGCTGCTGGCGCTGGGCGGCGACCTGCTGGCGGTGCAGAACGGCGTGCAGATGACCATCGCGCTGGCGATCTTCAGCACGTCGGCGGTGGTGGCGGTGGCCTCGATCTCCAATGACAATCTGCAGGATCTGAAGACCGGCTGGCTGGTCGGCGCGACCCCGTGGCGCCAGCAGGTTGCGCTATTGATCGGTTGCGTCCTTGGCGCGGCGGTGATCTCGCCGGTGCTGGACCTGCTGTACAACGCCTACGGCTTCGCCGATGCGATGCCGCGCGCAGGCATGGACCCGTCCCAGGCGTTGTCGGCGCCGCAGGCCACGCTGATGCTGGCGATCGCGCGCGGCATCTTCACGCATCAACTGAACTGGACCATGATCCTGATCGGCATGGCGGTGGGCGTGGGCCTGATCGTGGTGGACGAGATCCTCAAGCGCACCTGCAAGGTCGCCCGCATCCCGGTGCTGGCGGTGGGCATCGGCATCTACCTGCCGCCGACGGTGGCGGCGCCGATCGTGGTCGGCGCGCTGCTGGCCTGGCTGCTGGAGCGCGCGCTGCGCCGCCGCGCCGCGGCCGCCGGCAAGGACTATGAATCGTTCGCCGACGCCGCCAACCGGCGCGGCGTGCTGATCGCCTCGGGCCTGATCGTGGGCGAGAGCCTGGTGGGCGTGGTGATGGCCGCCATCATCGGCGCCGCCGGCACCGATGCGCCGCTGGCGATCGCGGGCGAGGAATTCGCGCGCACCGCCTCGTTCCTGGGGCTGGCGGTGTTCGCGCTGGTGGCGGTGCTGTTCTGGCGCCGCGTGACGCGGCTGGCGCGGCCATAGGCCAGGCGTTGCGCCAGGCACGGATCGAAAGGGCATGACGCGTGCGTCATGCCCTTTTTTCATGCCGGCCGCAGCAGGTCGGCCAGGGTTCGGGCGATGACCTTGGTGGCCCGCCGCAGGTCTTCCAGCACCACGCGTTCGTCGTTGCGCTTGGCGTGCGACTCCAGCACGGTGCGCGGGCCGGCGCCGTAGATCACGCCGGGAATGCCGGCCTCGGCGTACAGGCGCACGTCGGTGTAGAGCGGCGTGCCCATGGCGGGGATCGGCTCGCCGAACAGGTCCTGGCCATGCTTGCGGATGGCGTCGACCAGCGGCTGGTTGCCGGGCAGCGGCCGCATGGCGTTGGCCAGCAGCAGGCGCTTGATCTCGACGCGCAGGCCGGGCGTGGCGGCCGCGCCTTCTTCGATGATGCGGCGGATGTCGGCCTCGACCTCGGCCGCGTTCTCTTCCGGGATCATGCGGCGATCCAGCTTGAACACCACCTTGCCGGGCACCACGTTGGTGTTGGTGCCGCCTTCGATGCGGCCGATGTTCAGATAGGGGTGGCTGATGCCCTCGACCCGCGAAGTGATCTCGCGATAGCGCGCGTTCTGCGCGTACAGCGCGTTCATGATCGAGACCGCGCCCTGCAGCGCATCCACGCCGGTGGCGGGAATGGCGGCGTGCGCCATCTTGCCGTGCACCGTGACCTCCATTTGCAGGCAGCCATTGTGGGCCGTCACGACTTCATAGCTGAAGCCGGCCGCGATCAGCAGGTCGGGTTTCGTCAGGCCCTGGCGCAGCAGCCAGCCGGGACCGAGCAGGCCGCCGAATTCCTCGTCGTAGGTGAAGTGCAGTTCGACCGCGCCATGGCTCGGGCGCGCCACCGCTTCCAGCGCGCGCAGCGCGAAGGTGAAGCTGGCGAAATCGCTCTTGCTGACCGCGGCGGCGCGCCCGTAGAGGCAGCCGTCCTCGATCTCGGCGCCATACGGATCGTGCTCCCAGCCGTCGCCCGGCGGCACCACGTCGCCGTGGGCGTTGAGGGCGATGCGCCGGCCGCCAGCGCCGTATTCGCGGCGCACGATCAGGTTGGTGATGGACTCCATGCCGTAGGCGCGCACTTCGTCGGCGGGCACGGGATGGGACTCGGCAGGCAGGCCGAAACCTTGCAGCAGTTCGGCGGTGCGGACGGCGTGCGGGGCGTTGTTGCCCGGCGGCGTGTCGGTCGGCACGCGCACCAGTTCCTGCAGGAAGCGCACTTCTTCATCGAAGTGGGCGTCCACCCAGGCGTCGAGTCGGGCGTAATCGGTCATGGTTCAGCTCGTTGCTTCGTTGGCGAGATCGTCGAGCAGCCGCTGCATTGCCTGCGCGGCCAGCTGCATGTCGTGGTTGGTGGTGGATTCGAGCGGGTTGTGGCTGATGCCGGCGTTCTGGCCGCGCACGAACAGCATGGCCTGCGGCATGATCTCGTGCAGCTTCATGGCATCGTGGCCGGCGCCGCTCGGCATGCAATGGACCGGCACGCCCAGGGCCTGCACCGCGCGTTCCCAGCGCTGCTGCCAGGCCGGCGCGCTGGGGGCGGCGGCGGCGCGCATGGTTTCCTCGAGCGTGTAGCGCAGGCCGCGGCGCTGGCAGATCGCCTCCAGTTCGGCCAGCACGTCCTTGGCCAGCGCATCGCGCTGCGGATCGCTGGGCGCGCGCAGGTCGAGGCTGAAGCGGCATTCGCCGGGCACCACGTTGATCGAGCCATTGGGCACTTCCAGCATGCCGACGGTGCCGACCGAATCGCCGTCGCGCGCGGCGCGGCCTTCGACGAACACGATCAGCTCGGCCGCAGCCACGGCGGCGTCGCGGCGCCGGTCCATCGGCGTGGTGCCGGCATGGCAGGCCGTGCCGTGGATCCGCACGCGGTAGCGCACGCAGCCGTTGATCGACGTGACCACGCCGAGCGGCAGGCCGATTTCGTTCAGCACGGGGCCCTGTTCGATATGCACTTCGACAAAGCCCAGGTAGCGGGCCGGGTCGCGCTTGAGCTTGGGAATGTCGTCCACGCACAGCCCCGCGTGCGCCATGGCGTCGCGCATGCTGATGCCGTCAGCGTCCCGCTGTTCGAGCCAGCGCGGCTGGAAGTCGCCGATCAGCGCGCCGGAGCCGAGGAAGGTGGCCGGATAGCGCTGGCCTTCCTCTTCGGAAAAAGCGACGACTTCGATCGCGTAGGGCAGGCGCCGACCCTGGCGGTGCAGCGCGCGCACGCAGGCCATCGGCACGAAGATGCCGAGGCGGCCGTCGTATTTGCCGGCGTTGCGCACCGTGTCGTAATGGCTGCCGCTCATCAGGATGGGCGCGTCGGCGCGGTTGGCGTGATAGCGGCCGACCACGTTGCCGACCGCGTCAATGCCGACTTCGTCGAAGCCGCAATCGCGCATCCAATGCGAGATGCGCTGGGCGCAGGCGCGGTGCGCGTCGGTCAGGTAGGTGACGGTGAGCTGGCCGTTCTCGGCGTAGCCCGGATCGCTGTGCGCGCTGAGCTTTTCCTGCCAGTCCCAGATGTCGTTGCCCAGGTCCGGTTCGACGCCGAAACGGTCGTAAAGCCGCACTTCGGCGTCACGGTGCAATTGGCGCAGGGCCTCGCGGCGTTCGTCGTCCGGCGCGTTGTGGCGGCGGCGTTCGAGCGCCTGGCGCCATTGCCCGTCTTGCGGGCCGGCGCCGCGCGGGCCGTATTGGGACAGGATGAAGGGAAAGCCGAAACGCGCGGCATAGTCGGCGGCCAGCGCGGCGGCGTCCGCCGCCGCGTCGAGCATGGCGACGGGCTGAGCGCGCAGCAGCGCCAATTGCGCGGCGGCGTCAGTGTCGTCCACCGCGCGCTGCAGGGCCAACTGCAACTGCGCCACGCTGTGCACCGGGCGCGCCCGCACCGCCTGTTCGGCGGCCCAGGGCGCGTGGGGATACAGGTCGGCCAGCATGGCGGCGGCGTCTTGCGGCGCGGCGTCGTTGAATCGGGCGAGGGTAGGGGCCATGGTTGCGCGGTTCAGGCAGCGGGTTGATAGGGATGGCGCGCCTGCCAGTGCCGGGCGATGTCCAGGCGGCGGCAGACCCACACGCGGTCATGGCGCGCGATGTGATCCAGGAAGCGTTGCAGGGCGACGATGCGGCCGGGCCGGCCCAGCAGGCGGCAATGCATGCCGATACTGAGCATCCTGGGCGCCTCGTCGCCTTCCGCGTAGAGCGCGTCGAAGCTGTCTTTCAGGTACTGGAAGAACGGATCGGCGTGCGAATAGCCCTGCGGCAGCGCGAAGCGCATGTCGTTGCAGTCCAGCGTGTAGGGCACGATCAGTTGCGGCGCCACGCTGCCGTCGCTCTTTTGCACGCGCATCCAGAACGGCAGGTCGTCGCCGTAGTAGTCGCTGTCGTATTCGAAGCCGCCGTAGTCCGCCACCAGGCGGCGCGTGCGCGGGCTGTCGCGGCCGGTGTACCAGCCCAGCGGACGGGCGCCGGTCAGTTGCGTGATGGCCTCCATGCCCAGGCGCATGTGCTCGCGTTCGGTGGCTTCGTCCACGTTCTGGTAGTGCACCCAGCGCCAGCCGTGACAGGCGATCTCGTGGTCCAGCTCGACCAGCGCCGCGGCCAGCTCGGGGTGGCGTTGCAGCGCCATGCCGACGGCGAACACCGTCAGCGGCAGGCCGCGCTTTTCGAATTCACGCAGGATGCGCCAGACGCCCACGCGCGAGCCGTACTCGTAGATGCCTTCCATGCTCAGGTGGCGTTCCGGGTAGCTGGCCGGGTTGAACATCTCGGACAGGAATTGTTCGGATCCCGCGTCGCCATGCAAGACGCAGTTTTCGCCGCCTTCCTCGTAATTGAGCACGAACTGCACCGCGATGCGGGCGTTGCCGGGCCATTGCGCATGCGGCGGGTTGCGGCCGTAGCCGATCAGGTCACGCGGGTAGGGCTGGGTTGAGTCGTAGGTGCTCATGACAAGGCGGGCGTGGACATCGTGTTCGACACGATAAGGTAAATCGCATTGTCTGTATACAATTTATGTACATCATTAGTGATGACCCTAATACGTCAGGCAAGTCCGATCGCCATGAAGCGAACCACCCGCCGGCGTGCGCCGCCGGCGGGTGGTTCCTGGGTATCGGCAAGAGCGGTTCAGCGCAGGTCGCCGCAGGGCCACCCGCTGGCGCCATAGCCGCCGTCAGCCGTTGCGGTAGAGAAAGCTGTAGGCGTTGATCGCCGGCACCCCCCCAAGATGCGCATACAGCACCCGGGAACCGGCGGGGATTTCCCCGCGCCGCACGATGTCCATCATGCCCTGCATCGATTTGCCCTCGTAGACCGGGTCGGTCATCATCCCTTCGAGCCGCGCGCACAGGCGGATCGCCTCGTTGGTCTCGGCCGATGGCAGCCCATAGGCCGGGTAGGCATAGCGCGTATCCAGCACCACGTCGCCGTCCGTGATGGGGCGCTCCAGGCCCACCATGTCGGCGGTGCGGCGCGCGATGCGCAGGATCTGCGCGCGGGTCTGGTCCGGCGTGGCCGAGGCGTCGATGCCGATGACGCGGTCGGCGCGGCCGTCGGCGGCAAAGCCCACCACCATGCCGGCCTGCGTGCTGCCAGTGACGGCGCAGACCACGATGTAGTCGAACTTGAAGCCCAGCTCGGCCTCCTGCCGCCGCACTTCCTCGGCGAAGCCGACATAGCCCAGCCCGCCCAGCTCATGGTCGGAGGCGCCGGCCGGAATCGCGTACGGCTTGCCGCCGCGCTTGCGCACGTCCTCCAGCGCCTCTTCCCAACTGCGGCGGAAACCGATGTCGAAGCCCTGGTCCACCAGGCGCACGTCGGCGCCCATCAGCCGGCTCATCATGATGTTGCCGACCCGGTCATAGACCGCATCCGAGTAGTCCACCCAGTTTTCCTGCACCAGCACGCAGGCCAGGCCGAGCTTGGCGGCCACGGCCGCCACCATGCGGGTGTGGTTGGACTGGATGCCGCCGATGGTGACGAGCGTGTCGCAACCCTGTTCCAGCGCCTGGGGAATCAGGTATTCCAGCTTGCGAAGCTTGTTGCCGCCGAACGCCAGGCCGCTGTTGCAGTCCTCGCGCTTGGCGTAGATCTCGACCTTGCCGCCGAGGTGGGCGGACAGGCGCTCGAGCTTTTCGATGGGGGTGTCGCCGAAGGTCAGGCGGTGGCGGGGAAAGCGTTGCAGATCCATGCGGGCTCCTGGGGGAAGGGGGATCCGGGCGGGCCGCCGCGGATGGAAAAATCATAGGAATCCGCCAGATTGTTGGTCAATTGCGTATTTTTTAAATTTCTTCCTTTTAAATTTTTAGGAAATTCGATTTTTGGATCTAATATTTATGAATAAAAAATAAAAACCAAATTAAATTTTATAGGGACATATTAGATGGCCGCCATCGCCGGGCTGGATCGCATCGACCGCCAGATCCTGCGCCTGCTGCAGCAGGACGCCCAGATCACCAACCTTGATCTGAGCGCGCGCGTGCACCTCAGTCCCGCCGCCTGCCTGCGGCGGGTGGAAAAGCTCAAGGCCGAGGGCATCATCAGAAAGACGGTGGCGCTGCTCGAACCGGCCGAGGTCGAGATGGCCACGCTGGTGATCGTCGGCGTGGTGCTGGATCGCTCCACGCCGGAGTCCTTCACCGACTTCGAGCAGGCCGCGCGCGGCATCAGCGGCTGCCTCGAGTGCCATCTGGTGGCGGGCGAGTTCGACTACTTCCTGATGCTGCGCATCCGCGACCTGGAGCGCTTCAACAAGCTGCACGCGGGCGAGATCATCAAGCTGCCCGGCGTGCGCCAGATCCGCACTTTTTTCGTGCTGAAAGAGATCCTGTCGACCACCGAACTGCCGCTCTGACGAGGCAATTGCGCAACACCTCGCGCACGGATCGAAAAAAATGCCGCAATGCGGCATTTTTCGTTCGCGGAATTTGCGGGCGCGTAGACGGCGTAATTGCAGGGGTTGCATGGACATTCCAACGCCGCATGAAACCATTCCTGGCGCGCTTTTGCGTCACGCAATCGCAAAAAGACGCCCGTAAACTCAAAGGGTTATACTTTCATGCATACGGCTTTCAAGGCTTGTACGCGCCTTCTGCCCCTGCTATCCGCTAAACGGGAAGCCCGTGTCGCGGAAGGTTTTCCTGCATCGTAATCGAGTGAAGCACTCGTAAAGGTGAAGCGATTATGTCTTCGGAAATAGAATCCCTATCCACGTCTTACTTGTTTGGGGGAAACGCCCCCTACGTTGAGGAGCTTTACGAAGCCTACCTCGACAACCCCGGTTCGGTACCTGACAACTGGCGCGAATACTTCGACCAGTTGCAGCACGCTCCCGCCACCGACGGCCAGGAATCCACCCGCGACCAGGCCCACGCTCCCATCGTCGAATCGTTCGCCCAGCGCGCCAAGGCCAATGCCTTCGTGCAACGCGCCGCCGAACCTGACCTGAGCGTTGCCTCCAAGCAAGTCTCGGTGCAATCGCTGATCGCCGCCTACCGCTCGCTCGGTTCGCGCTGGGCCGACCTGGATCCGCTCAAGCGCCAGGAACGTCCGCCGATCCCCGAACTCGATCCGGCCTTCTACGGCCTGACCGAAGCCGACCTGGACCAGACCTACTCGGCAACCAACACCTACTTCACGACCGCCAGCACCATGACGCTGCGCGACATCCTGAAGGCGCTGCGCGACACCTACTGCCGCAGCATCGGTGCCGAATTCACGCACATCTCCGACCCCGCCGCCAAGCGCTGGATCCAGGAACGCCTGGAAACCACGCTGGGTGCGCCGACCTACACGGCCGAAGAAAAGCGCCACATCCTGCAGCAACTGACCGAGTCCGAAGGCCTCGAGCGTTTCCTGCACACCAAGTACGTCGGCCAGAAGCGCTTCTCGCTGGAAGGCGGCGAAAGCTTCATCGCCTCGATGGACGAAGTGGTGAACCACGCCGGTGAAAACGGCGTCCAGGAAATCGTGGTCGGCATGGCCCACCGCGGCCGCCTGAACCTGCTCGTGAACATCATGGGCAAGATGCCCGGCGACCTGTTCGCCGAGTTCGAAGGCAAGCACGCCGAAGGCCTCACCGACGGCGACGTGAAGTACCACAACGGCTTCTCGAGCGACCTGTCGACCCGTGGCGGTCCGGTGCACCTGTCGCTGGCGTTCAACCCGTCCCACCTGGAAATCGTCAACCCCGTGGTCGAAGGCAGCGCGCGCGCTCGCCAGGAACGCCGCGGCGACGCCGAAGGCAAGCAAGTGCTGCCGGTGCTGGTGCACGGCGACGCGGCCTTCGCCGGCCAGGGCGTGGTGATGGAAACCCTGAACCTGGCCCAGACCCGCGGCTATGGCACGGGCGGCACGCTGCACATCGTCATCAACAACCAGATCGGCTTCACCACGTCGGATCCGCGCGACTCGCGTTCCACGCTGTATTGCACCGACGTCGTCAAGATGATCGAAGCGCCGGTGTTCCACGTCAACGGCGACGATCCCGAAGCCGTCGTGTTCGTGACCAAGCTGGCCCTGGACTACCGCCTGCAATTCCGCCACGACGTCGTGGTCGACATCGTCTGCTTCCGCAAGCTGGGCCACAACGAGCAGGACACCCCGTCGCTGACGCAGCCGCTGATGTACAAGCGCATCGGCCATCACCCCGGCACGCGCAAGCTGTACGCCGACAAGCTGACCACGCAGGGCGTGCTGTCCGAGGGCGAAGCCGACCAACTGGTCAAGGACTACCGCCAACTGATGGAAGACGGCCAGCGCACCATCGAACCGGTGCTGACCGACTACAAGAGCAAGTACGCGATCGACTGGTCGCCGTTCCTGGGCGCCAAGTGGACCGACCAGGCCGACACCGCCGTGCCGCTGGCCGAGCTCAAGCGCATCGGCGAGCGCATCACCACCGTGCCGGAAGGCTTCACGGTGCACCCGCTGGTCGCCAAGCTGCTGAACGACCGCCGCACCATGGCCAAGGGCGAAATGAACCTGGACTGGGGCATGGGCGAACACCTCGCCTTCGCCACGCTGGTGTCCTCGGGCTACGCCATCCGCATCACCGGCCAGGACTCGGGCCGTGGCACGTTCACGCACCGCCATGCCGTGCTGCACGACCAGAACCGCGAGCGCTGGAACGACGGCACCTACATTCCGCTGCAGAACGTCTCGGAAGGCCAGGCCCCGTTCACCGTGATCGACTCGGTGCTGTCCGAAGAGGCCGTGCTGGGCTTCGAATACGGCTACTCGAGCGCCGAACCCAACACGCTGACCATCTGGGAAGGCCAGTTCGGTGACTTCGTCAACGGCGCCCAGGTCGTGATCGACCAGTTCATCAGCTCCGGCGAAGCCAAGTGGGGCCGCCAGTCGGGCCTGACCCTGATGCTGCCGCACGGCTACGAAGGCCAGGGCCCCGAGCACTCGTCGGGCCGCATCGAGCGCTTCCTGCAGCTTTGCGCCGACAACAACATGCAAGTGATCCAGCCGACCTCGGCCTCGCAGATCTTCCATGTGCTGCGCCGCCAGATGATCCGTCCGTTCCGCAAGCCCCTGGTGCTGTTCACGCCCAAGTCGCTGCTGCGCAACAAGGACGCCGGCTCGCCCCTGACCGAACTGGCCGGCGGCAGCTTCCGCCCGGTGATCGGCGAGGTCGACGAGGCCATCGACGCCGCCAAGGTCAAGCGCGTGCTGGCTTGCTCGGGCAAGGTCTACTACGATCTGGTCAATGCCCGCCGTGAACGTGGCGCCGACAACGTCGCCATCGTCCGCGTCGAGCAGTTGTACCCGTTCGCGCACAAGTCGTTCGAAGCCGAACTGCGCAAGTACCCGAAGGCCACCGAAGTGATCTGGGTCCAGGACGAGCCGCAGAACCAGGGCCCGTGGTTCTACGTTCAGCATCACGTGTACGAGAACATGGTCGAAGGCCAGAAGCTGGGCTACGCCGGTCGCGCCGCGTCGGCTTCGCCGGCCGTGGGCTACCTGGCCAAGCACCAGGAGCAGCAGAAGGCGCTGATCGAAGCGGCTTTCGCGCCCAAGTTCAAGGCCATGCTGACCAAGTAACCCAACCCGATGCACGCGCGGCGTGCGGCAAGTTGCAGAAATCCAATTTCGAACTTTGCCCGCGCCGCGCGGTCCAGAACACACACTCTACGGAATAAACAAAATGGCTATCACCGACGTCGTCGTCCCCCAACTCTCCGAATCCGTTTCCGAAGCGACCCTGCTGACCTGGAAGAAGCAGCCCGGCGCTGCCGTCGAAGCGGACGAAATCCTGATCGAAGTCGAGACCGACAAGGTCGTGCTGGAAGTGCCGGCCCCCGCCTCGGGCGTGCTGGCTGAAATCGTCAAGGGCGATGGCAGCACCGTGACCTCGGGCGAAGTCCTGGCCCGTATCGACACCGCCGGCAAGGCCGCCGCCACCCCGGCCACCGCCCCCGCCGCCGAAGCGCCCAAGGCCGCCGCGCAAGCCGCCGCCGCCCCGGCCGCTCCCGCCTCGACCGCCGCCGCCGGCGTGGCTTCGCCCGCCGCCGCCAAGATCCTCGCCGAAAAGGGCGTGGACGCCGCCAGCGTCGCCGGCACCGGTCGTGACGGCCGCGTCACCAAGGGCGACGCCCTGAACGCCAGCGCCCCCGCCGCCAAGGCCGCCCCGGCCAAGGCCCCGGCCGCCCCCGCCCCGACCACGCTGTCGCTGGACGGCCGTCCGGAACAGCGCGTGCCGATGAGCCGCCTGCGCGCCCGCATCGCCGAGCGCCTGCTGCAATCGCAACAGGAAAACGCGATCCTGACCACGTTCAACGAAGTGAACATGCAAGCGGTCATCGATCTGCGCAACAAGTACAAGGACAAGTTCGAGAAGGAGCACGGCATCAAGCTGGGCTTCATGTCGTTCTTCGTCAAGGCCGCCGTTGCCGCGCTCAAGAAGTTCCCGCTGATCAACGCCTCGATCGACGGCAAGGACATCATCTACCACGGCTACTTCGACATCGGTATCGCTGTCGGCAGCCCGCGTGGCCTGGTGGTGCCGATCCTGCGCAACGCCGACCAACTGTCCATCGCTGAAATCGAAAAGACCATCGCCGACTTCGGCCGCCGCGCCGCCGACGGCAAGCTGGGCATCGAAGAGATGACCGGCGGCACGTTCTCGATCTCCAACGGTGGCGTGTTCGGCTCGATGCTGTCGACCCCGATCATCAACCCGCCGCAATCGGCCATCCTGGGCGTGCACGCCACCAAGGATCGCGCCGTGGTGGAAAACGGCCAGATCGTCATCCGTCCGATGAACTACCTGGCCCTGTCCTACGACCACCGCATCATCGACGGCCGCGAAGCCGTGCTGGGCCTGGTCGCCATGAAGGACGCCCTGGAAGATCCGCAGCGCCTGTTGCTGGACCTGTAATCTCGGCGCCCTGAGCCCGGCGCCCGCGCGGCCTGTGTGTCGGCGGCGCCCGGCCGGCCCCACGGGCCGGCTTGCGCGGGCCGGGGCGAGTTTCACTCCCTCCTCATTCGCGAGAACACTATGTCCAAACAATTCGACGTCGTCGTCATCGGCGCGGGCCCCGGCGGCTACATCGCCGCCATCCGCGCCGCGCAGCTCGGCATGTCGGTGGCTTGCATCGACGCCTGGCAGAATGGCCAAGGCGGCCCGGCTCCCGGCGGCACCTGCACCAACGTCGGTTGCATCCCGTCCAAGGCGCTGCTGCAATCGTCCGAACACTTCGAGCAGGCCAACCACCACTTCGCCGAGCACGGCATCGAAGTCAAGGGCGTCAGCCTGAAGCTCGACACGCTGATCGGCCGCAAGAACTCGGTGGTCAAGCAGAACAACGACGGCATCCTGTACCTGTTCAAGAAGAACAAGGTCACCTTCTTCCATGGCAAGGGCGCGTTCGCCGGCCAGGTCGAGGGCGGCTGGGCCATCAAGGTCACCGGCACCGCCGAGGAAGACCTGGTTGCCAAGCACGTGGTGGTCGCCACCGGTTCGTCGGCGCGCGAGCTGCCCGGCCTGCCGTTCGATGAAAAGGTCGTGCTGTCCAACGACGGCGCGCTGAACATCGGCGCCGTGCCGAAGACGCTGGGCGTGATCGGCGCCGGCGTGATCGGCCTGGAAATGGGCAGCGTGTGGCGCCGCCTGGGCGCGGAAGTCACCATCCTGGAAGCGATGCCGGAGTTCCTGGCCGCCGCCGACCAGCAAGTGGCCAAGGAAGCCCTGAAGGCCTTCACCAAGCAAGGCCTGAACATCCAGATGGGCGTCAAGATCGGCGAGATCAAGGCGACCGCCAAGTCGGTGACCGTGCCCTACGTCGACGCCAAGGGCGCCGAGCAGAAGCTGGTGGTGGACAAGCTGATCGTCTCGATCGGCCGCGTGCCCTACACCGGCGGCCTGAACGCCGATGCCGTGGGCCTGAAGCTCGACGAGCGCGGCTTCATCGCCGTGGACGGCGACTGCAAGACCAACCTGCCCAACGTCTGGGCGGTGGGCGACGTGGTGCGCGGCCCGATGCTGGCGCACAAGGCCGAGGAAGAGGGCGTGGCGGTTGCCGAGCGCATCGCCGGCCAGCACGGCCACGTCAACTTCGACACCGTGCCGTGGGTGATCTACACCTCGCCGGAAATCGCCTGGGTCGGCAAGACCGAGCAGCAGCTCAAGGCCGAAGGCCGCGAGTACAAGGCCGGCAGCTTCCCGTTCCTGGCCAACGGCCGCGCCCGCGCGCTGGGCGACACCACCGGCTTTGCCAAGGTGATCGCCGACGCCAAGACCGACGAGGTCCTGGGCGTGCACATCGTCGGTCCGATGGCCTCGGAACTGATCTCGGAAGCCGTGACCATCATGGAATTCCGCGGCGCCGCCGAAGACATCGCCCGCATCTGCCACGCGCACCCGACGCTGTCGGAAGCCGTGAAGGAAGCCGCCCTGGCCGTCGACAAGCGCGCCTTGAACTTCTGATCCGCCACGCTGCGGCTCTGCCAAAGGGGGCGGGTTTTCGGACCCGCCCTTTTTTTCTTTTGCCTGTGTCATCTCCATGAACGTCCGCGAATACTACGAACACGCCCTGGCCGAACGCGGCTACAAGCCCGATGAAGCCCAGAAGAAGGCGATCGACCGGCTGCAGCGCTATTACGACGAGTGGATCAAGTTCAAGGCGATGCGCTCGAACGCCCTGAAGAAGCTGCTGAACCGTCCCGATGTGCCGCGTGGCGTCTATCTGTGGGGCGGGGTGGGGCGCGGCAAGAGCTTCCTGATGGACGCCTTCTATGCCACCGTGCCGGTGGTGCGCAAGACGCGCCTGCACTTTCACGAATTCATGCGCGGCGTGCATCGCGAACTGGAGGAAGTGAAGGGCATGCAGGATCCGCTGGACGAAGTGGCCAGGCGCGTGGCCAAGCGCTACCGCCTGATCTGTTTCGACGAGTTCCACGTGTCGGACGTGGCGGATGCGATGATCCTGCACCGCCTGCTGTTCAAGCTGTTCGAGTACGGCACTTCGTTCGTGATGACCTCCAACTACGAGCCGTCGACGCTGTATCCCGACGGCCTGCACCGCGACCGCGTGCTGCCGGCGATCGAGCTGATCCAGGCGCGCATGGACGTGATGAACGTGGACGCCGGCGTCGACTATCGCCGCCGCTCGCTCGAGCAGGTGCAGTGCTACCACACGCCGCTGGACGAGAGCGCGCAACAGGCCTTGCAGCAGGCCTTCGACAGCCTGGCCGACACGCCACCGCAGGAGCCGCTGCTGCATATCGAGCATCGCGAGATCCGCGCGCTGGCGCTGGCCGGTTCGGTGGTGTGGTTCGACTTCGCCACGCTTTGCGGCGGTCCGCGTTCGCAGAACGATTACCTGGAGCTGGCCAATCGCTTCCATGCGGTGATCCTGTCCGGCGTACCGCGCATGGGGCCGCGCCAGGCTTCCGAGGCGCGCCGCTTCACCTGGCTGATCGACGTGTTCTACGACCATCGCGTCAAGCTGATCATGTCGGCCGAATGCGAACCGGAAGAGATCTACACCGAGGGCGCGCTCGCCAACGAGTTCCATCGCACGGTATCGCGCATCCTGGAAATGCAGTCGCGCGAATACCTCGAGTCGGAACGCCGCCTGACTGCAACGTTGTAGTTATGCCGCAAGCGTCCGCCCGCGGGGGCGGACGTGGCGCAATTTGCGTCATTTGCATTGGTAATGCAAGTCATTATCAATTAACATCCGAAGACTTCTGGTCCCGCGCCGCAGTCTTCCCGTGTCTTCCCCCCTCCTTTCGTCTCCGGCCTCCTGCGCCGATGCGCCCGCCACGCAGGTCGACGGCCTGTACCGGGACCATCGGCCCTGGCTGTTCGGCTGGCTGCGCCGCAAGCTCGGTTGCGCGCATCGCGCGGAGGACCTGGCGCAGGACGTGTTCGTGCGCGTGATCCAGGGCCGCAAGACGGTTCGCGCCGGCGAGGCTCGGGCGCTGCTGACCACCATCGCCAAGGGGCTGGTGATCGATCATCAGCGTCACGCGGCGCTGGAACATGCCTATCTGGCCTATCTGGCCGACCTGCCCGAGGCCCATGCGCCGTCGCCCGAGACACAGGCCGAGCAGATGCAGGCCCTGATGCGACTTGACCGCCTGCTCGACCGGCTGCCGCCCAAGGCGCGCTCGGCGTTCCTGCTGTCGCAGCTCGACGGCCTGACCTATCCCGAAATCGCCCAGCGGCTGGGCGTGTCGCTCAGTTCCGTGCAGCAGTACATGGTGCGCGCCATGTCGGCCTGTTATGCCGCGCTTTATGACTAGCGCCGCCATGCCGCCCGATGCCGTGGTGCGCCAGGCCATCGCCTGGTGGGCGCGCCTGCAGTCGGGCATAGCCGATGCCGACGAGCGCGAGGCCTGTCAGGCCTGGCTGGCGCAGGATCCGGCGCATCGCAAGGCGTGGGAGCGGCTGGAAACGATTGGCCGCGATGCGCGCCGCGTGCCGGCGGCGCTGGCGCATACGGCGCTGGACGGCCCGGCGACGCCCGGCCGCCGCGTGGCCCTGCGCAATTTGCTGACGCTGGCTGGGGTGGGCGTGGCGGGTTGGGCTGGCTACCGGCATGCGCCGTGGCAGCGCCTGGCCGCCGATCTCAGCACCGGCATCGGCGAACGGCGCGCGGTGGCGGTGGCCGACGGCCTGCACGTCACTCTGAACAGCGACAGCGCGCTGCGGCTGGCAAGCGGCGCGCGCGGCATCCACCTGTTGCGCGGCGAGATCCTGGTGAGCGCGCAGGCGCGACCAGGCGCCGCCCCGGTGCGCGTGGACACCGGCCATGGTGTGCTGCTGGCGGACAACGCGCGTTTCGACGTGCGCCGCACGCCGGGTGGCGCACAGTTGGGTGTCTACGAGGGCAGTGTCGCCTTGCTGCGCGATGGCGCGTCGACGCAGGCTGCCGAAGCGGGCGAACGCCTGAGCTACGACGACCTGGGCGGGGTCGAGCGGCAGGCGGCCGATCCGGATCGCCTGGCCTGGGTCGACGGTCTGGTGGTGGCCAAGGACTGGCGCCTGGACCATTTCGCCGACTACCTGGCGCGCCAGCGAGTCGGCGTGATCCGAGTGGACCCGGCGGTGGCGGGCCTGCGGCTGTCGGGCGTGTTCCCGCTGGACGACGCCGAGCGCGCGCTCCGGGCGCTGGAGCCGGCGCTGCCCATCGTGGTGACGCGCCACACACAGTACTGGCTGCAGGTCGGGCCACGCGCGGCCTGAGCGTTACAAATTTCCTGATCGATGCATTGCAGGTTTTCCTTCCTGGTACGGAAAGGCAGAGATAGAGACCTACGTACAAGGGAGTTTTTCGTGTCCGCTTCATCTTGCCCGCGCCTGGGCGCATCCTTGACCGCCGGCCGTCTGGCCGTGCTCGCCGCCACTTGCGCCGGCGCCTGGCTGGCCGCCGCGCCCGCCGCCTGGGCGCAAGCCTCGCCCGCCGCGGCCCAGGCGCCGCGCACCTATCAGATCGCCGCTGGCCCGCTGGGCGATGCGCTGACCCAATTCGCGCGCAGCGCGGGCGTGGTGCTGTCGTTCGATCCGGCGCAGGTGCGCGGCTTGCGGTCCGAAGGCCTGAACGGCGCCTATCCGGTGGGCGCCGGCTTCGCCCGCATCCTGGCTGGCAGTGGTCTGCAGGCGCGGGCCCAGGCCGGCAATTCCTGGACGCTGGTGGCGGCGCCCTCCGGCGACACGCTGACGTTGGCGCCGGTGACGGTGTCGGCCAGTTCCCTGAGCGCCTTCGCGCCGACCGTGGGCTACGTGGCCGGCGCCAGCGTCAGCGCCACCAAGACCGACACTCCGCTGATCGAGACGCCGCAATCGGTGTCCGTGGTCACGCGCGAGCAGATCGCGGAGCAGGGCGCGCAGACGCTGAACCAGGTGTTGCGCTACACGCCCGGCGTGGCGACCGAAACGCGCGGCGCGACCGCCACGCGGCTGGACCAGTTCAGCGTGCGCGGCTTCTCCGCATCGACCTACCTGGACGGCCTGCGTGTGTTCGGCGGGCGCGATGCCTTGCCGCAGGTGGACGCCTATCGTCTGGAGCGGGTCGACGTGCTGAAAGGGCCGGCCTCGGTGATGTACGGGCAGGGCGGCCCCGGCGGCGTGGTCAACCAGGTCAGCAAGCGGCCGCTGGAAGAAGCGCTGCATGAAGTCGAGCTTCAGGTTGGCAACTACGATTACCGGCGCGCCAACTTCGACTTCGGCGGCCCGCTGGACGCAGAGGGCAAGTACCTGTACCGCCTGGTGGGATCGGGCTACATGTCAGACGGCCAGATCGACCACACCAAGGAGCGCCGCTACTTCGTCTCGCCGGCCTTCACCTGGAAGCCCAACGGCGACACCTCGCTCACCGTGCTGACGAACTTCCAACGCGATCCCGACATGGGGTCGTATGGCGCCGCGCCGCCGATGCGCACGCTGCTGTCGGCGCCGGACGGCATCCGCCTGTCGCCACGCTACTACGATGGCGACGCCAATTTCGAGAAGAGCGACCGCAAGAGCTATTCGCTCGGCTACGTGCTGGACCACCGCTTCAGCGATGCCCTGAAGGCGACGCAGAGCCTGCGCTGGACCCATTCCGACGCCAAATACCGCAGCATCTATGGCGCGTCCAGCCGCTTCTACGGCTACACCGACAGCCGTTACCTGTACCAGCAGCGTGCCGCGATCGCGACCGACGTCGAGGTCGGCGCGCTGACCATCGACAACAACCTGCAGGCGCGCTTCGATACCGGCGCCTTCGGCCACACGGTGCTGCTGGGCTTCGACTACCAGCATGTCAAGACCGACACGCTGTCCGGCTTTGGCAGCGCGCCCGCGCTGAACGTGATGAACCCGGACAACCACCAGGACATCCCGGTGCCGGCGTTCTCCACCGACGCCACCACCAAGCAGTACCAGACCGGCCTGTACTTCCAGGACCAGATCAAGATCGACCGCCTTTCGGTGCTGCTGGGCGGACGCTACGACTGGTCACGCAACGTCGGCGAGAGCACCGCCATCGCCACCGGCCGCACCACGCCCTCGTCGTTGCGCGCGGAGGCCTTCACCGGCCGTTTCGGCGTGATCTACAACTTCGACAACGGCGTGGCGCCGTACTTCAGCTACTCCGAATCGTTCGAACCGCAGTCGGGCACGGGCTGGAACAACGCGCCCTTCAAGCCGATCGAGGGCAACCAGTACGAGGTCGGCATCAAGTACCAGCCGCCGGGCAGCGCGACGTTGCTGTCGGTGGCCGCGTTCGACATCCGCCGCGAAAACATGCTGACCACCGATCCGGACCCGACGCATCTGTGCGGCACGTCCAACGCGCGCTGCCAGATCCAGTCCGGTGAATTGCGTACGCAGGGCATCGAGCTGGAAGCCAAGACCGAACCGCTGCGCGGGCTGACACTGATGGCGGGCTATTCGCTGCTCGATAACGCCTATTCCAAGGCCAATCCAAGCACCTCCGGGCTGAACCTGAAGGGCAAGGCGCCGGTGGGCGTGCCCTCGCAGCAGGCTTCGGCCTGGGCCCGCTACCAGTTGCAGGGCGGTGCGCTGGCCGGCCTGGGCGTGGGCGGCGGCGTGCGCTACATCGGGTCGTCGTACGGCGACGAGGCCAACACCGTGAAGGTGCCGTCAGTCACGTTGTTCGACCTGATGCTGGATTACGACCTGGGCCGCGTGTCGCCGTCGCTCAAGGGCATGCAGGTGGCGCTGAACGTGCAGAACCTGTTCGACAAGGAATACATCGCTTCTTGCTCGGGCGATTCCTGGTGCTGGTACGGCTACCAGCGCTCGATCAAGGCCAGCCTGCGTTATCGCTGGTAGGCCGGACGGCCCGTTCGCGGCGTAGCCGTGGACGGGCAGGCACGCAAAGCCTCACATCGTAGTGAGAATGGTTATAATTCAGACCCTTGCCGAGAGAGAGCCGTCGCGGGGCGGTTCCAGACCGGCATTCACAACAGGAAGATCGACAATGAAATTCGCAAGGACTTTGGCAGCCATCGCGCTGCTGGGCAGCGCCGGCGCGGCGCAGGCGCACTTCGTCTGGCTCGAGCGGGCCGACCAGGGGGCGGCAAAGGCGTACTTCGGCGAATGGGCGGACGACCTGCGCGAAAAGCGCGACGGCCTGCTGGGCAAGGTCCTGGTGGCGCCGGTGGTGACCGGTGCCGACGGCAAGGCGCTCAAGGCGTCGGCCGAGGGCGCGGATTTCGTCGAGTTCGCCGCCAGCGGCAAGGGCGACGTGCGCCTGTCGCAGCCGATCCAGTTCAAGGACACGCTGATGCAGTACGGCGCCAAGGCCGGCCGCGAAGACACCCAGGGCAAGCTCGACCTGGAACTGGTGCCGGCCGCCGCGGGCAGCAACACCTTCGTGCTGCAGTTCAAGGGCAAGCCGCTGGCCAAGACCGAGGTCACCGTGTTCGGCCCGCCCAAGTGGGAAAAGCGCTTGCGCAGCGACGAGAACGGCCGCATCGAGATCACCACGCCGTGGCCGGGCCAGTACGTGCTGGAAGCCGCCCACGTCGAGGACAAGGCCGGCGAGGCCGATGGCAAGGCCTACGCCAGGATCCGCTACGTTTCCACCCTGACCTTCAACGTGACCAAGTGAAAGCTCCCGCAGCCGGCGCAGGCATGATGCGCTACCGTCTGGCCGTGGCCTCGCGGGCCCTGGCCGCCATCCTCGGCGGCTACGGCCTGGCCTCGGCGGCCGCGGCCTGCCTGGCCGTCTGGCTGCCCATGCAGCGCGCCGACGCCGTCGTCACGGCGCAGATGTCGGCCTTCGTGGTCTACACCTGTGGCGTCATCTGGGTGTTCGCCACCCGCAACGCCTGGCGCGCCTGGGCCGGCATCCTGTTGCCGGCGGCGCTGTTCGGCGGCCTGTTCCTGATCGGTCGCATGGTGGGGGGCGCATGAAACCCAGCACCGGAAAAGCGCAAGGCGAAGAGGGCCTGCGCCAATCCATGTCGTGGCTGCACACCTGGTCGGGCCTGATCTTCGGCTGGGTGCTGTTCGCGATGTTCCTGACCGGCACGCTGTCGTTCTTCCGTCCCGAGATCACCCGCTGGATGCAGCCCGAGATCCAGGCGCAGGCCGCGCCCACGCTCGAATCCGTGGCCATGGCGCAGCGCTACCTGGCCGAGCACGCGCCCGACGCCAAGCGCTGGTTCATCACGCCGCCGACCGATCGCGAGCCGCTGATCCAGCTGCTGTACCAGGTGCCCAAGCCCAAGCCGGGCGAACGCGGCTTCGTGCGCGCCAAGCTTGATCCGCGGACCGGGCAGGCCGTCAGCGGGCGCGAAACGCGCGGCGGCGACTTCTTCTACCGCTTCCATTTCGAACTCGAGATGGCGTTCCCGTGGGGACGCTGGCTTGCCAGCATCGCCGGCATGTTCATGCTGGTGGCCATCATCAGCGGCATCATCACGCACAAGAAGATCTTCGCCGACTTCTTCACCTTCCGCCCCAAGAAGGGCGGCCAGCGGGCCTGGATGGACGGCCACAATGCGCTGTCGGTGCTGGGGTTGCCGTTTCACCTGATGATCACCTTCAGCGGCCTGGTGCTGTTCATGGCCATGCTGATGCCCGCCGGCATCATGGCGGTCTATGAAAACCCGCGGCAATATTCGGATGACGTGTTCGCGGCATTCAAGGTCACGCCGCCGCGCAACGAGGCGGCGCCCCTGACGGCGCTCGCACCGTTGGTGGAGCAGGCGCAGCAGCGCTGGCATGGCCGCGTGGGCCGCGTCACGGTCAACAATCCCGGCGATGCCGGCGCCACGGTCACCGTCACCCGCGATGCGGCCGATGGCGTGTCCTACGGCCGCCTGGCGCCCTACATGCGATTCGATGGCGTCAGCGGCGCCTACCAGGAAGGGCAGGACGAACTGAGCCCCACCGTGCGCACCGCCGGCGTGGTCGTCGGCCTGCACCTGGGCCTGTTCGCCGAGCCGCTGCTGCGCTGGTTCTATTTCCTGGTCAGCCTGGCGGGCACGGGCATGGTCGGTTCCGGCCTGGTGCTATGGATCGCCAAGCGTCGCCAGAAGGCGCGCCCCGGTGCGCGCGAGGCCTTCTCGCTGCGCCTGGTGGACGGTTTGAATGCCGGCACCATCGCCGGCCTGTTCATCGCGGTCGCCGCGTTCTTCTGGGCCAACCGGCTGGTGCCGGCCGAGCTCCCGGGTCGCCAGTTGTGGGAAGTGCGCGCGTTCTTCGCCGCCTGGGGCCTGTCGCTGGCATACGCGTTCCTGTTCCCGAAGCGCAAGTGGGTGGATCTGCTGAGACTGGCCGCCATTTCGCTGGCGCTGGTGCCGGTGGTCAATGCCTTGACCACTTCGCGTCACCTTGGCGTGTCGCTGGCGGCGGGCGACTGGGTCATGGCGGGATTCGACCTGACCTGCCTGGCGGGCGCGTTGCTGCTGGGCTGGATAGCGCGCAAGGCTGCCCGGGCGCGCAAGGCGCCGGCCAGGGGCGCTGCCAAGACGCCCGTCCGTGCTCGCGCCGACACGGCCGCTGAAGCGTCCGCGCCCGCCGCGGCGCAAGTGCAGGCCCGGACCCGTCCCGCCGAGTCATCCGTCCCGACGCCGCCGCATTCCCCTTCCGAAGCCGCCTATGAATCGAGGTGATACGCCATGACGCTCGCCGCCTTCTGCCTGGCCTATGCGGGGTTCTCCGCCCTGTGCCTGGGCATGGACCGTCACTACGAAGACCTGTTCGACCGCGCTTTGCCACGCCGCCATCGCGTGCCGTTGCGGGTCTTCGGCTGGCTGGCGCTGGCCCTGTCGCTGTGCGCCTCGGCCGCAGTCTGGGGCTGGAGCTATGGCACGGTCGAATGGATCGGCATCCTCAGCATCGCCGGCCTGCTGCTGATCTGGTTCCTGACCTTCCGGCCGCGCGCCGCGCTGACGGCCGGCGGGGTGTGCGCGCTGGCCGCGCCGCTGCTGGCCGTCCTGTAACCACGGCGTCGCCCGCGCGGCACGTTACACTGGGCGTTTCACCAAGCAAACGCCTGCATCGTCCATGAACACCCGCGTCCTTACTGGCATCACCACCTCCGGTACCCCCCACCTCGGCAACTACGCTGGCGCGATCCGCCCGGCGGTCCAGGCGAGCACGCAACCGGGCGTCGACGCGTTTTTCTTCCTGGCCGATTACCACGCCCTGATCAAGTGCGACGACCCGGCCCGCGTGGCCCGTTCGCGGCTTGAAATCGCCGCCACCTGGCTGGCGGTCGGGCTCGATCCCGAGCGCGTGACCTTCTACCGCCAGTCGGACATCCCGGAGATCCCCGAGCTGAGCTGGCTGCTGACCTGCGTCACGGCCAAGGGCCTGATGAACCGCGCGCACGCCTACAAGGCCTCGGTCGACCAGAACGTGGCCAAGGGTGTGGATCCCGATGACGGCGTGACCATGGGCCTGTTCTCGTATCCGGTGCTGATGGCGGCGGACATCGTCATGTTCAACGCCAACAAGGTGCCGGTGGGCCGCGACCAGATCCAGCACCTGGAAATGGCGCGCGACATCGCCCAGCGCTTCAACCACCTGTACGGCCGCGAATACTTCACGCTGCCCGAGGTCGCCATCGAAGAGGACGTGGCCACGTTGCCGGGCCTGGACGGCCGCAAGATGTCCAAGAGCTACAACAACACCATCCCGCTGTTCGAGGGCGGCGCCAAGGCGCTGCGCGCCTCGATCATGCGCATCGTCACCGACTCGCGCGAACCGGGCGAACCCAAGGACGCCGAAGGCTCGCACCTGTACACCATCTACCGCGCCTTCGCCACGCACGAACAGGCCGCGGCCTTCCGCAAGCAACTCGAGGAAGGCCTGGGCTGGGGCGAGGCCAAGCAGGCGCTCTACGATCACCTGGAGAACCTGCTGGCGCCTATGCGCGAGCGTTACTTCGACCTGATGGCCAACCCCGGCCGCATCGAGGACGTGCTGCAGGCCGGCGCCGCCAAGGCGCGCAAGCTGGCGGTGCCGATGATGCGCGAGCTGCGCGAGGCCGTGGGCCTGCGCAACCTGAACGCGCAGGCGCCGGGCAAGGACGCGCCGGCCAGGAAGGAAAAAGGCAAGGGCGCGCGTTTCGTTAGTTTCCGTGACGAGGACGGCGGCTTCCGTTTCCGCTTCCTGGCCGCCGATGGCGAGGAGCTGCTGTTGTCGCAACGCTTTGCCGATCCGAAGCAAGCCGGCGCGCTGATGCGCCGCTTGCAGGCGGAGTCCCCCGAGGCTCTGTTGCAAGCCACGGCTGAGGGCCTGACTGCGGTACTGGACGGCGTCACCGTGGCGACGGCGCCGGCCGGCGCCGTCGGCGACGCCCAGGCGCAATTGGCGAAGACGCGCGACGCGTTGCGCTCGATGGCTCAGGAATAACGCCGCGCAGGCGGCAAGACAAGGGCGGCGCCATTGCGCCGCCCTTGTCGTTTTTGTTCTCCAGGAAAGGCTTGCCGCGCGTCGTCGCCGTTAGCGTGCGTTGGCGGAAACGATGCGGCCGTCGCGCACCTGGAATCGTTGCGCGCTGCCCTGGCCCGCGATTTCCAGCATGTCGCCTTCGGAATAGCCTGTCACGTTGGGGCAGTCGAGCCACTCGGGGTTGATGAACGGAAAATACTTGAGCGTGCCGCTGCCCTGGCTGACGAAATCGAACGTGGTGTTGGCCACGACTTCCGGATCCCATTGGCTGGCATCGAAGGTCAGCGCACAGCCGGCGCCGATGCGGTAGGTGATGCTGGCGCCCATGCTGGCGAATCCCAGCGCGCCCACGTGCAGTTGCGCGCCGTTGGCCAGCTCGATGACCCGGTTGCCCAGGCGTTCCAGCGTGATGTGTTTGAAGGTGACTTCGGCGCCATCCACGGTCAGGTGGGCATATTGGCCGAGAGTGACCTCGTTGTAGGCGCCGCTCGGGCTGGCTTCCTTCTTGGTGATGATTGCCGTTTCGTTGGCGGCAAGCGTAATTGTGTTGCGCATGGCGGGACGGATCTCCGGTGTCTCTGGTATGGCGCTGTTTTTCTTGTGCTTCGACCTGATAGACGTTTGCGCCGCAGCTCGCCTGCTCATGGGTTTGCTTCCGCCGTGCGTGCCCGATCCGCCGGCTTATTATTTAGACACAATTCGATATTTTCTCTTATTTTTGTTGCATCCGGCTTGAGACAACGCAAGGAGGGGCGGACTTTGAGGGAAAGTCCTTAGTTGAATGACAACCGTGAATGACAACCGGCGCATGTGCGCCGGTTGGTGAGACTTGGGCAGGCCGCCTGGCCGGCTCCTGCGGGGAGCGGCCAGGGGAGGGGCTCAACGCTTGAGCTTGGCGAATGCGTCGGCCATGGCGCTGTTCATTGCGCCGCTCCCGCCGGCGTTGCCGCGGCCGCCGTCGCCCTGCGGGCGGCGGCCGCCACGATCGCCGCCCTTGGGGGCGTCAGCGCCGCGCCGGGCGGGCACGGCGGCGTCGTTCATGCGCATGGTCAGGGCCACGCGCTTGCGCGCCACGTCCACTTCCAGCACCTTCACGCTGACGGTCTGGCCCACGCGCACCACGTCGCGCGGATCCTTCACGAACTTCTCGGCCAGCGCCGAGATGTGGACCAGCCCGTCCTGGTGCACGCCGATGTCGACGAACGCGCCGAAGTTGGCGACGTTGGTCACCACGCCTTCGAGCACCATGCCGGGGTACAGGTCGTTGAGCGTCTCGACGCCTTCCTTGAACTGGGCGGTCTTGAACTCGGGACGCGGATCGCGGCCGGGCTTTTCCAGTTCGGCGAAGATGTCGCGCACCGTCGGCAGCCCGAAGCGCTCGTCCGTGAAATCAGAGGGCGACACGCCCTTGAGCGCGTCGCGCTGGCCGATGATCTGCTTCACCTCGGCCTTGATCTTGGCCACGATGCGCTCGACCACCGGATACGCCTCCGGGTGCACCGACGAGGCATCCAGCGGATTGTCGCCGTTGGGAATGCGCAGGAAGCCCGCGGCCTGCTCGAAAGCCTTGTCGCCGAAGCGCGGCACCTTGCGCAGTTGTTCGCGGGTGGGGAAGGCGCCGTTCTCGTCGCGCCAGGCCACGATGTTCTTGGCCAGCAGCGAGTTCAGGCCCGACACGCGCGCCAGCAGCGCGGCGGAGGCCGTGTTGACGTCCACGCCGACCGCGTTCACGCAGTCCTCGACCACCGCGTCCAGCGAACGCGCCAGTTCGCGCTGGTTGACGTCGTGCTGGTATTGGCCCACGCCGATGGCCTTGGGATCGATCTTGACCAGCTCGGCCAGCGGATCCTGCAGGCGGCGCGCGATCGACACGGCACCGCGCAGCGTCACGTCGAGATCAGGGAATTCCTGCGCGGCGGTTTCCGATGCCGAGTACACCGAGGCGCCGGCCTCGGATACCACCACACGCGTGACCTTCAGGTCGGGGAAGCGTTCCTGCATGTCGCCCACCAGCTTCTCGCTTTCGCGCGATGCCGTGCCGTTGCCGATCGCGATCAGGTCGACCTTGTGGCGCGCGACCAGCGCGGCCAGGGTGTTGATGGTGCCCTCACGGTCGCGGCGCGGCTCGAACGGGTAGACAGTGGTGGTGTCGACCACCTTGCCGGTACGGTCGATCACGGCCACCTTGCAACCGGTGCGGATGCCAGGGTCCAGGCCCAGCACGGCCTTGGGGCCGGCCGGCGCGGCCAGCAGCAGGTCTTTCAGGTTGGCGGCGAATACGCGGATGGCCTCGGCCTCGGCGGTCTCGCGCAGGCGGCCGATCAGTTCGCTTTCGAAAGCCGTCACCAGCTTGACGCGCCAGGTCCAGCGGCAGACTTCGCCCAGCCAGCGCGCGCGCGGCGAGGCGTCGAGGGCGAACAGCCCATTGCCCAGCTTCAGGAAGCTGGCGATGCGCGCCACGCAGGGATGCGGGGTTTGCGCTTCGAGTTCTGCTTCCAGTCCCAGGCGGATTTCCAGCACGCCTTGCTGGCGGCCGCGCAACAGCGCCAGGATGCGATGGGACGGCAGCGTGCGCAGCGGCTCGTTGAAGTCGAACCAGTCGCGGAAGTTGGCGCCTTCGGTTTCCTTGCCGTCGACCATCTTGGAATAGAGATAGCCGGTGGACCAGAGGTGCTCGCGCATGTCGGCCAGCAGGTCGGCGTTCTCGGCGTAGCGCTCGGCCAGGATGTCGCGGGCGCCGTCCAGCGCCGCCTTGGCGTCGTTGATCGAGGCTTCGGGATTCAGGTACTGCGCGGCCAGCGCGGCCGGGTCGCAGGCCGGGTCGGCCAGGATGGCGTCGGCCAGCGGCTCCAGGCCGGCCTCGCGGGCGATCTGGGCGCGCGTGCGGCGCTTGGGCTTGTACGGCGCGTACAAGTCTTCCAGGCGCTGCTTGGTGTCGGCGCTGGCGATTTCCTGCTGCAGTTCGGGCGTCAGCTTGCCTTGCTGCGAGATCGATTCGAGGATCGCGCCGCGGCGTTCTTCGAGTTCGCGCAGGTAGCCCAGGCGCACTTCCAGGTTGCGCAGGACGGTGTCATCCAGGCCGCCGGTGGCTTCCTTGCGGTAGCGCGCGATGAACGGCACGGTGGCGCCGTCGTCAAGCAGTTCCACCGCCGCGGCGATCTGGGAGGCGCGTGCGCCGAGCTCGGTGGCGAGCTGGGCAACGATGCGGGCATTGTCGACGCCGGCGGCGACGTTCGTGATAACGGAAGTTTCAGACATCTCGATACGACGGCAAAAAAGGAAAAACAAGGGGCGGATTGTGCCATAAGCCGTTGTTACAGAACGTGCCAGGGTGGACACATCCGTCCCCATGGGACGGGACGTTTGCGACGCGTTGGGCGGAAAAGCGCAGCGCCAGCGGGTATCATTTGGTCCTTTCCCACCCATTCTGGGTCTGGCGCCCCGACCGTCCACCGGCACGGTCGCCTTCGACGCCAGGCTGTATCCATGCTGGACCTGGACATCTCCGAATTCTTCGCCGAGGACGGCCCGCTCGCGTCGGCCTTGCCCGGCTACAAGCCGCGCCCTTCCCAAGTGGAACTGGCCCAGGCCATCGGCCAGGCCATTCAGGACCGCGCCACGCTGGTGGCCGAGGCCGGCACCGGCATCGGCAAGACCTGGGCGTATCTTGTACCCGCCTTCATCCAGGGCGGCAAGGTGCTGATTTCCACCGGTACCCGCACGCTGCAGGACCAACTGTTCACGCGCGACCTGCCGCGGGTACGGGCGGCGCTGGCGGCCCCGGTGACGGCCGCGCTGCTCAAGGGGCGCGGCAACTACGTCTGTCACTACCATCTTGATCGCCTGCAGGGCGACGAACGCGCCTTGAAGTCGCGCACCGAAATCCAGCAACTGCGCCAGATCCAGGTGTTCGCCGGCATTTCCAAGACCGGCGACCGCGGCGACCTGGCCCAGGTGCCCGAAGACGCCGACATCTGGCAGCGTGTCACCTCGACCCGCGAGAACTGCCTGGGCCAGGAATGCCCGCGCATCCGCGACTGTTTCGTGGTCAAGGCTCGCCGTCAGGCGCAGGAAGCCGACGTGGTGGTGGTCAACCACGCCCTGTTCATGGCCGACCTGGTGCTGCGCGAAGAGGGCGTCACCGACCTGCTGCCCGAGGCCGACACCGTCATCTTCGACGAAGCGCACCAGTTGCCCGACACGGCCACCCGCTTCCTTGGCAGCAGCGTGTCGACGCACCAGTTGCTGGATTTCGGCCGCGCGCTCGAAGCCGCCGGCCTGGCCTATGCGCGCGAAGCCACCAAATGGAGCGACGTCGCGCGGCACCTGGAAACCGCCACGCGCGAATTGCGCCTGGTCTGTGCGCCGCTCGAGCGTCTGCCGGGCCGCAAGGCCACGTTCGAGGCCATTCCCAACGCCGATGAGTTCGATGCCGCGTTCGCGGTGTTGCGCGAGGCGGTGGACATCGCCACCAACGCGCTGGGTTCGGTCGCCGAGCGCCATCCCGACCTGGTGGCCGCCGCCCGCAGCGGCGCTGAAATCGCCGTGCGCCTCAAGCGCTGGGCCACGCCGGGCCGCGACGGCGCCGGCTTCGACGACGAGGGCTGGGGCCGCGACGACCAGGCGCCGGCATCGGCCCCGCAACCGGCGCTGGGCGATGGCCTGTCCACGCCTGCCGCGATCCTCGAAGGCGCGGCCGCGGCGGTGGAATGGACCGGCCCGGCGGTGCGCTGGGTCGAGCATGGCCAACACCATGTGCGGCTGCATTCGGCGCCGCTGTCGGTGGCGCAGGCATTCTCCAAATACCGCAAGCCGGGCCAGGCCTGGATCATGACTTCGGCCACATTGTCGGTGAATGGCGAGTTCACGCACTTCACCGGCCAACTGGGCCTGGATCGCGCCCGCACCGGCAAGTGGGAGTCGCCCTTCGATTATCCCGAGCAGGCGCTGCTGTTCGTGCCGCGCGGCATGCCCGAGCCGCAATCGCCGCAGTTCCTGGACCGCTTCGTGCAGACGCTGCTGCCGCTGCTGGAAGCCAGCCCGGGCGGCACGCTGGTGTTGTGCACCACGCTGCGCGCCGTGGACAAGGTCGCCAACCTGCTGGCCGACGCCTTCGACGACGCCGGCCACGACTGGCCGCTGCTCAAGCAGGGCGAGGGCACGCGCCGCGACCTGCTGGACCGTTTCTGCAAGCTGACGCACCCGGTGCTGGTGGGCAGCGCCAGCTTCTGGGAGGGCATCGACCTGCCGGGCGACGTGCTGACGCTGGTGGCGATCGACAAGCTGCCGTTCGCGCCACCGGACGATCCGGTGATCGAGGCGCGGCTGCGGGCCTGTCGCGCCCACGGCGGCAATCCGTTCTCGGAATACCAGTTGCCCGAGGCCGCGATCTCGCTCAAGCAGGGCGCTGGCCGCCTGATCCGCACGGAATCGGACTGGGGCGTACTGATGGTGGGCGATGCCCGCCTGGTCGAGAAGCCCTATGGCAAGCGCCTGTGGCGCGGCTTGCCTCCATTCGCGCGGACGCGCGAACTGGAAGAGGTGCTGGCTTTCTACCGCCGCAAGCAGGAATAGGGCGGGCTGGCCAGGCAGAAGCGGACCGTCCTGACTCGCACCGCACGAATAGGACCCAAGGACGTCGCCGGACAAAAAAAAGCCCCTCGAGAGATCGAGGGGCTTCCCATACTGTCGGTGTTCAGTTGAACGGATTCCACCAGCTCTTGTCGGCCTTCAGGCCCTTGTCCTTGAACGAGCTGTTGGGAAAGTTCTTGTCGAGCACGCGCTGCGCGTCGTTTTTCAGTTCGGTCATGCCGAGCTTGTCGTAGGACTGCACCATCAGGTAGAGCGCTTCCTCGGTGGCGGGGGCGCCCTCGAAGTCGGTGATGACGGTCTGCGCGCGGTTGGCGGCGGCGATGTAGGCGCCGCGCTCGTAGTAGTAGCGGGCCACGTGTACTTCGTTCATGGCGATGGTGTTGACCAGCCAGGCCACCCGCTTGATGGCATCCGGGGTGTACTTGCTGTCCGGGTAGCGCTTGATCAGGTCATTGAACGCGTCATACGAGGCGCGCAGGCCCTTGGGGTCGCGTTCGGCCGGATCCTGGCCGGTGATGTTGCTCATGAAGGCGCTGGCCGGCGTGAAGTTGATCAGGCCCTTCAGGTACAGCGCGTAGTCGGTGCCGGGATGGTTGGGGTAGAGCTGCTGGAAGCGGTCGATCGCGGCCAGCGCCTGTTCGTTTTCGCCATCCTTCCAGTTGACGTAGGCCAGCTCGAGCAGGGCCTGCTGGGCGTAGACGCCGAAGGGATAGCGGCTCTCGATGGCGGTCAGGCGCTCGCGCGCTTCTTTCCAGCCGCCCGAGGAGATTTCGGCCTTGGCGTCGGCGTAGAGCTGCTCGGCGCTCCAGTTAGTGGTCTTGTCGTACTTGCTGTTGGTCGAACCGCAACCGGCGATCGCGATGACGGCAAATAGCGCGATAACCACGCGCAAAACCGACCCGCTTCGGGAGGCGGGGTTCAAGGGAGCTGCGGAGTGGTGAATCACGAGAATCGTATCCTTGGTGTTAGCATGGCAGGCTGATTATATGATTTGTCTCCATGTCCGATACAGCCATCAGCGCAGATCTCGTTTCCGACGATGAGCTCCTGAGCCTTTCCGGCGAAAACCCGCGCGGCGAACCGCAATTTGTAACGGTGCCCGCGGGCACCCGCGCCGACCGGCTGGACAAGGTGCTGGCCGGACTGTTGACGGACCATTCCCGCAGCCGGCTGCAGGGCTGGATCGAGGCCGGCAACGTCCACGTCAACGGCGCGCCCGGCAAGGTCCGCCAGACGGTGGGGCCGGGCGACGAAATCACGGTCTGGGCCCAGCCGGCTCCCGAGACGCTGGCTTTCGCCCCCGAACCCATCGATTTCCCCGTGGTCGATGAAAGCGCCGACTGGATCGTGGTGAACAAACCCGCCGGCCTAGTGGTGCACCCCGGCGCCGGCAACTGGAGCGGCACGCTGCTCAACGGCCTGCTGCATCGCTATCCCGAACTGGCGCAGGTGGCCCGCGCCGGTATCGTTCACCGGCTGGACAAGGACACTTCGGGGCTGATGGTGGTGGCGCGCAATGAAATCGCGCAGACCCATCTGGTGCGCCAGTTGCAGGCGCGCAGCATGGGGCGTGAATACGTCGCCCTGGCGCACGGCTGGCTGGTCCGCGCCGGCAAAGTGGACCGCCCGATCGGCCGCGACCCGCGCGTGCCGGTGCGCATGAGCGTCGAGCGGCCCGTTGCGCCGAAACCCGCCATCACCCACTATGCCCCCGCGCGGTGCGGCCAGGTCGATCCCGGCGGCCGCGTCACCGAGGTGGTGTGCCGCCTGGAAACCGGCCGCACCCACCAGATCCGGGTGCACCTTGCCAGCCTCGGGCATCCGCTGCTGGCGGATGCGATCTACGGCGGCAAGAACATCGCGGGCGCGCAGCGGCAGATGCTGCACGCCCGCGCCCTGCATTTCGATGATCCGGGCGGTCGCGGCGAGGTTCAGTTCGCCGCCCCCGTGCCGGCGGACATGACCCTGGTCCAGGAAGCGATCGCATGGAACGCGTGATTGAAGGCTTGCCCGTGGTGACCGGCCCGGCGTGGGCCGGCGTCAACTATTTCTGCACCACCCGCGCCGGCGGCGTGGGCGTGGCGCCGCACGACACCTTCAACCTGGGCCGCCGCGCCGGAGACGATCCCGATACCGTGGCCGAGAACCGCCGCCGCTTGCGCGCGGCGCTTCCGGCCGAGCCGCTGTGGCTGCGGCAGGTGCATGGCAGCGACGTGGTCGACGCCGACGCCGCCGACCTGCCCGACGAGCCGGCGCTGGACGCCAGCGTCACCGCGCGCCCGGGCCGCGTGCTGGCCGTAATGGTGGCGGACTGTCTGCCGGTGGTCATCGCCGACGCCGACGGCAGCGTCCTGGGCGCGGCCCACGCTGGCTGGCGCGGCCTGTCCGGCGGCGTATTGGAAAACACCCTGGCCGCCATGCGCGCCAAGGCCCCGGCCGCTACCGCCTGGCGCGCCTGGGTCGGCCCGGGCATCGGGCCGGAAGCCTTCGAGGTCGGTCGCGACGTGCTGGACGCCTTCCTGGCGGACGATCCCGCCACGGAAACCTACTTCCGGCCGCGTCCGGGCGTTTCGGGCAAATGGCTGGCCGACCTGGCCGGCCTGGCCGAATTCCGCCTGCGTCGGGCCGGCGTGCAGGATGTCACGCTGAGCGGCCTGTGCACCGTGGCGGACGCCGGACGCTTCTTTTCCTACCGTCGCGACAGCGAGACCGGCAGGATGGCTTTGCTGGCCTGGCTCGACCCGGTCTGATCCAGCGCAAAGCGGCCGCGCCCGCGGGCGGCTAGGCTTGCTGGCCTCATTGAATACCCGCATTGACAGTGCTGAACCCGACATGCAACATCAATCGGGAAGTCTCGATAACAAGGTGTCGAAGTGAATGCCAATCTCTCCGCCTCAGGGCCCCTTCCGGTGAGCGTGGCTCCGGACGTCCTGGCCGATATCCAGGCTGAATTCTCGCGCGAATGGCAGCGCCTGTGCGACGACGCCCGTCGCGGCGCGCTGGCTCCGCCGGCCGACCGGCGTTTCGCTGGCCAGGCCTGGGCCGCCAATGGCCAGCACCTGCTGATGGCCCATACCTATCTGCTGTCGGCCCGCGCCATGTCGCGCATGGTCGATGCCGCGCAGGTCAGCGAGCCGATGCGCGACCGGCTGCGTTTTTCGATCATGCAGTGGGTAGACGCGCTGTCGCCCTCGAACTTCCTGGCCCTGAACCCCGACGCCCAGCAGTCCATCGTCGAAAGCGCCGGCCGCGCCCTGAACGAGGGCCTGGCCAATCTGCTGGGCGACGTCAAGAAAGGCCGCATCACCCAGACCGACGAGACGCAGTTCGAGATCGGCCGCAACGTGGCGGTGACGCCCGGCGAAGTGGTGTTCGAGAACCGGCTGTTCCAGCTGATCCAGTATGCCCCCGCCACGGCCACGGTGCACGAGGTGCCGCTGGTGATCGTGCCGCCGAACATCAACAAGTTCTATATCCTCGACCTGCAGCCCGATAACTCGTTCGTGCGCCATGCGGTCGAACGGGGTTTCACCGTTTTCCTGATCTCCTGGCGCAACCCGCTGGCCAGCGATACCGACGGCGTCGATCGCGCCACCTGGTCCGACTATCTCGACGACGCGGTGCTGCGGGCGCTGCGCGTGGCCAGCGACATCACGCGCCAGCCGCAGGTCAACGCCCTCGGTTTCTGCGTCGGCGGCACCATGCTGGCCTCGGCGCTGGCGTTGGCCGAGGCGCGCGGCGAACATCCCGTCGCGGCGTTGACGCTGCTGACCTCGCTGCTCGATTTCCATGACACCGGCATCCTGAGCGTGTTCGTCGACGAGACCCACGCCTTGCTGCGCGACCACCAATTGGGCGCCGGCGGACTGATGCCGGGCCGCGACCTGGCCACCACCTTTTCGTTCCTGCGGCCAAATGAGCTGGTCTGGAACTACGTGGTCGGCAACTATCTCAAGGGCCAGAAGCCGCCGGCCTTCGATCTGCTGTTCTGGAACGGCGACAGCACCAACCTGCCGGGGCCGTTCTTTTCCTGGTACTTCCGCAACACGTATCTCGAGAACAATCTCAAGGTGCCGGGCCGCGCCCAGGCGGCGGGGCTGCCACTGGACCTCACGCGACTGTCGATGCCGGCGTATATTTTCGGTTCGCGCGAAGATCACATCGTGCCGTGGGTCTCGGCCTATGCCTCGACCCAGGTGCTGCGCGGTCCGCAGCGTTTCGTGCTGGGCGCGTCGGGCCACATCGCCGGGGTGGTCAACCCGCCGGCCAAGAAGCGCCGCAGCTATTGGGTGGCCGAAGGCGCCGGCGCCGAGGGCCGCCCCCTGCCGGGCGATCCCAACGCCTGGCTGGCGCAGGCGCAGGAAAAACCAGGAAGCTGGTGGCCCGACTGGGCGGACTGGCTGGCCGGGCATTCCGGCAAGCAGGTCAAGGCTCGGGCAAAATCAGGTAACGCCAGATACCGGCCGATCGAGCCGGCGCCTGGCAGGTATGTGAAGGTCAGGGCCACCTGAAACCGCGCTTGCGGTGGGCCCCGGGCCAATAAGAAGTAGAAGAAGTAGAAGTCAATCAACGAGGCGTCCGTCGCACACAGGAGGAAGTCCAATGAGCGGAAAACTGGCTTACGTTACAGGCGGGATGGGCGGGATCGGCACCTCTATTTGCCAGCGCCTGGCCAAAGAGGGCTTTCGCGTCGTGGCAGGCTGCGGCCCGAGCCGCAATTACCAGCAATGGCTGGATGAGCAGGCGGCGCAGGGATATACCTTCCATGCTTCCGTCGGCAATGTGTCCGACTGGGATTCCACCGTCGCCGCCTTCGAGCGCGTCACGGCGGAACTTGGCCAGGTCGATGTGCTGGTCAACAACGCGGGCATCACCCGCGATGGCCTGTTCCGGAAAATGACCGCCGACGATTGGCGCGCGGTCATCGACACCAACCTGAACAGCCTCTTCAACGTGACCAAGCAGGTCATCGACGGCATGGTCGAGCGGCAGTGGGGGCGCATCATCAACATCAGCTCGGTGAACGGCCAGAAGGGCCAGTTCGGCCAGACCAACTACTCCACGGCCAAGGCCGGCATCCATGGCTTCACCATGGCGCTGGCCCAGGAAGTCGCGAGCAAGGGCGTCACCGTCAACACCATCTCGCCCGGCTACATCGGGACCGACATGGTGCGCGCCATCCGCCCCGACGTGCTCGAGAAGATCGTCGCCACCATCCCGGTGCGTCGCCTCGGCACGCCCGAAGAAATCGCCTCGATGACGGCATGGCTGGCTTCCGATGAATCCGGCTTTTCCACCGGCGCGGACTTCTCGCTCAACGGCGGCCTGCACATGGGCTGACGCATCGCGGGCTGCCCTCGGGCGGCCGTTCCAGGCCGCGGCGCTTCGGGGAGAAGGCGCCGCGGCATTACACTTCACCCTATTCGAAGTCTTAGAGATCGCCCGATCCGGGGACAACCATGACGCAAGCACAAACCGGCGCCAGCCTGCGCCTGATTAAAAAGTACCCCAACCGTCGCCTGTACGACACCCGGACCAGCACCTACATCACCTTGGCGGATGTCAAGCAACTGGTCCTGGCCAACGAAGAATTCCAGGTTGTCGACGCCAAGAGCGCCGAGGACCTCACCCGCAGCATCCTGCTGCAGATCATCCTCGAAGAGGAGAGCGGCGGCATGCCCATGTTCTCGTCGAACATGCTGTCGCAGATCATCCGTTTCTACGGCCACGCGATGCAGGGCATCATGGGTTCCTACCTGGAAAAGAACATCCAGGCCTTCATGGAAATCCAGCAGCGCATGGCCGAGCAGTCCAAGGGGCTGTACGGCAGCCAGTTCGGCCCCGAGGCCTGGACCCAGTTCATGAACGTGCAGACGCCGATGCTGCAGAACATGATGAACAACTACATCGACCAGAGCAAAAACCTGTTCGTCCAGATGCAGGACCAGATGCAAGACCAGACCCGGGCCATGTTCTCGAACTTCCCGTTCACGCCGGGCGGTTCGCAAGGCGGCGGCCGCAAGCCGTAGCGGATCTCCGGACTCGCGGCCTGGCCGCGGTCGAGAAAACCAGCCAGCCGGCGGCGCGATTGCCCGCCGGCTTTCTTTTGGCTTGACGGTACGCAAGCATCCTCTTGTTTCGGACCATTCCGATTCAGGGTGATGTCAGATTTTTTCGTTACATTAATGCAAACGGTTCTTGTTTATGTTTTGAACACCGTCGTTTCAATCGAGCTTTGAGGATGACCCACATGATGAAGAAAGCCTTGGCGCTGGCCATTGTCGCTTTGAGCGTGTCCGCCGCCCAAGCGGCCGAATACCCCATCGGCAAGCCCGTTGAAAAAGGCGGCATGGAAATCGGCGCGGTCTACCTGCAGCCGATCGAAATGGACCCGCCGGGCATGATGCGTCCCGCCAAGGATTCCGACGTCCACCTGGAAGCCGATATCCACGCCACCGCCGGCAACCCCACCGGATTCCCGGAAGGCGAATGGATGCCCTACCTGGTCGTGAACTACGAGATCCAGAAGGTCGGCAGCCAGAACGTGCAAAAGGGTGAGCTCATGCCCATGGTGGCCAACGATGGCCCGCACTACGGCGAGAACATCAAGCTCGAAGGCCCGGGCAAGTACAAGCTCAAGTACACCATCCTGCCGCCGACGGCCAACAAGATGAACCACTTCGGTCGTCACATCGACAAGGAAACCGGGGTGGGCGACTGGTTCAAGCCGATCGAACTCGAATACGACTTCGTCTACGCCGGCACCGGCAAGAAGGGCGGTTACTGATCGTGCGTCGCCTGTCTCGCGTCATCTGCGTGCTGCTGGTTGGCCTGGCTGGCATGGCCGGCATGGCGCCCGCGCAGGCGGACGAACTGCCTACCTTCACGTTGACGTTCAAGCCCAATGGCACCTTTGAGCCGGCCACGCTGGAAGTGCCGGCCGGCCGCTTCAAGATCGAACTGATCAACGAAAGCAACGAGCCGGTGGAGTTCGAGAGCATTCCGCTGCGCAAGGAGAAGGTGCTCGGCCCCGGGGTCAAGTCGTTCGTGGTCATCACCATCGCGCGCCCCGGCGAGTATCCGTTCTTCGATGATTTTCACCAGGCGGTCAAAGGCACCCTGATCGTCAAGCCCAAGGAATAGGCGGCCGCACCACATGGAACAGGTTCTTTTCATCGTCTGGCGCGAAAGCGTCGAAGCCATGCTGGTGGTGGGCATTCTGTACACCTGGCTGCGCGCGACGCCGGAAGGCAAGCGCGGACTGAAGTATCTGTGGGGTGGCGTTGGCGCGGGGCTGGCCCTGGCAATCGCGCTGGCGCTGGTGCTGCTGGGTGTATCGTCGTGGCTCAGCGACGAAGGCCAGGAATGGTTCCAGGCAATCATGTCGCTGGCGGCCTGCGTGCTGGTGGTGCAGATGGTCGTGTGGATGAAGAAGCACGGTCGCACCCTCAAGAGCGAGCTCGAAAGCGGCGCCCGCTCCTCGGTGGCCCACGACAACTGGTGGGGCCTGTTCGTCCTGGTGGCCATCGCGGTGGCCCGCGAAGGCAGCGAAACCGTGGTGTTCCTGTACGGCACCGTTGCGGCGGGCGATGGCGGCAGCGACATGCTGATGCTGGCGCTGGCCGGGGTGGCCGGTTTCTTGGTGGCGCTGCTGACCTTCTGGCTGCTGCAACTGGGTGGCAAGCTCATCACCTGGCGTCGTTTTTTCCGCGTGACCGAAATCCTGTTGCTCTTGCTGGCCGGCTCGTTGCTGGTGGGCGGCCTGGATCACCTGATTTCGCTGGACGTGCTGCCGACCCTCGTCGACCCGGTCTGGGACAGCTCGTGGCTGTTGAGCGACAGCACCGGCGTTGGCAAGATTCTGGCTGATTTCGCGGGCTATCGCGCCTTGCCCGCCCTGATTTCGGTACTGTTGTGGGTTGCGTACTGGATCGTGGTGTGGACGTTGCTGCGCTGGGTGGGCGGCAAGTCCGCGCCGGTCGCGGTCACCCGCGCCGCCTCTTGAGCGCCGATTCCAACGTGTCTATCGGACTGAATTAATGAAGGTTTGACCATGGCAGCTGCACTCGGGAGGGCAACCTCCCGTATCGCCGACTTTCTTCGAGACCATGCCCCTCTGTTGCGCAAGCTGCAGTGGGGCATTGTTGCGATATACGCGTTCCTGCTGATCGTGCCGGCCATCATGCCGCTGCCGGACAATTCGGCGTCGGTTTTCAACAACCTGACCATCGTGGCCCAGTTCGCCTTCTGGGGCGTGTGGTGGCCGTTCGTGCTGATCTCCATGCCGATCCTGGGACGCGCCTGGTGCGGCTGGTTCTGTCCGGAGGGCATGCTCACCGAATGGGCCAGCGAACGCGGCCAGGGGCATGCCATTCCCAAGTGGATGCGCTGGGGCGGCTGGCCCTTCGTGGCCTTCGCGCTCACCACCATCTACGGCCAATTGGTCAGCGTCTACCAGTATCCGCTGGCCGTGCTGGCGGTGCTGGGCGGTTCGACGGTGGCGGCGATGATCGTCGGTTGGCGCTATGGCCGCAGCAAACGGGTCTGGTGCAAGTACCTCTGTCCGGTCAACGGCGTCTTCAACCTGCTGGCGAAGCTGGCGCCGTGGCACTTCAAGGTCGACGAGGAAAAGTGGCGCCATCCGGTCATCCGGATCGAACCCATCAACTGTGCGCCGCTGGTGCCTTTGCGTCACATGAAGGGTGCCGGCGATTGCCACGTGTGCGGCCGGTGCAGCGGCTATCGCGGCGCCATTGCGCTGACGCCGCGCTCGCCCGAGGAAGAGGTCGTCAGCGTCACCGATGGCGAACCGTGGCAGACCGCGCTGCTGTGCTTCGGCCTGATGGGCATTGCCATGGGCGCCTTCCTCTGGAGCGCCAGTCCGTGGTACGTGACCGCCAAGCAGTGGGCCGCGACCTGGCTGGTCGAGCATGACATCATGTGGCCTCTGATGGACAACGCGCCGTGGTTCATCCTGACCCACTATCCGGAAGTGAACGACAGCTTCTCCTGGCTCGACGGCGCCGGCATCATGATGTTCGTGGTGGGCGCGACGATCTGCATCGGCGGCGCCAGCTTCCTGTCGCTGTGGATCGCCGACCGGTTGGCGCCAGCGGCGCCAGTGGAGGGACAGCCCGCGGGCGGCTGGTTCCGCCCCGGATTGCACAAGTTGGCGCAGGGCCTGATTCCCTCGGCCGGCATCGGCGTGTTCCTGGGCTTGTCGGCCACCACCATCAACCTGCTCAAGCACGAGGGCGTGCGCGCCGCGTGGGCGGCGCCGGTGCGCTTTACGCTGCTGACGCTGGCCGTGCTGTGGACCCTGCGCCTGTTCGCGCGGTTGCTCAACCAGCGCCCGGTAAGCCTGGCGCGCAAGGGCGCGGCGTGGCTGGTGCTGGCCGCCGGCCTGGCGCCGTTCTGCTGGGCCTGGGTGCTGTTCTTCGCCATCTGGTGACAGTGGCAGGGATGCGATGCGGCCGTTGGGGGGCCGGTGCCGGGGGCCGGCGCGACATTATCCCGGCTGCGGGAGCGTCCCTTGGCCCGGCGTGGTGCGATAAAGTAGAGGGTCTATTTTCCTCCTCACGGCAACCTTCCCTCCAGCCCATGGCCACCTACGCATTCCGTCTTCTCAACGTCTTCGCCTCCAGCACCTTCACCGGCAATCCCCTCTGTGTATTCGAAGACGCGCGTGGCATGGACGACGCCACCATGCGCGAGCTGGCGGCGCAGTTCAATCTTTCCGAAACCACTTTCATCCTGCCGTCCGACGTGGCCGATGCGCGGGTGCGCATTTTCACGCCTGGCTTCGAGATGGGTTTCGCGGGCCATCCGACCATCGGCACGTCGCAAGTGGTGCGCGACCTGCTCAAGCGCGGCGATGCGTTGACGCTGGAATTCAAGGCCGGTGTCGTGCCGGTCACCGCGCAGGGTGACGCCTGGACTTTCACGGCGCCTTGCCCGAATGGCGTGCGCACGGCGGCGCCGACGCTGCCGGCCGCTGATATTGCCGCACTGATGGGGCTGGACCTGGATGACCTGGCGGATGATCCCCTCTGGGTGGATACGGGCGCGGACCAGCTACTGGTGCCGCTCAAGAACGTCGACGCGTTGCGGCGCGCGAATCCGGATGCCTCGCGGCTGGATCGCTGGCAGGCCAACAGCCTGGGGCGCAAGGTCTGCTATCTGTTCGCCTTCGACCCGAATCGCCAGCAGGACGGGCGCGATGTCGTGGTGACGCGTTATTTCTACGCCAAGCCCGGCGGCGGGGTGCAGGAAGATGCCGGGACCGGATCGGCCTGCGCCAACCTGGGCGGCTGGCTGCGGCATCGGCAGCATGCGCTGCCCGCCAGTTTCCTGGTGGAGCAGGGCGACCAGATGGGCCGTCCTTGCCGGTTGCTGCTGGATGTGCAGGCCGATGGCCGCATCCAGGTGGGCGGCCGCGCGCTGGAGATCGGGCGCGGCACGGTGGACGTCTGAGTGTGCGCGCGGGTCCGGCATGACGGGGCTGTGCCTGTCAGGCGGGCCGGGGTGCTGCTGGCGGCAAAGCGGTCCGGTGCGGACTCTGGACTGTCGGCTTCCCGCGCGCAATGAAAAACGGCGCCTGTGTGTGAGCACAGGCGCCGTTTTTCATTGCATGGCCATCAAGGCCCGGCGGGTTACTTCTTGTTCTTGGCCGGGTCGACCTTGATGTTGTTCATCACCTGCTTCACGCCTTCGACGCCGCGGGCGACGGTGGCGGCGTGGTCGGCTTCGGCGGCGGTGCCGACGGTGCCGGTCAGCTTGGCCACGCCATCGGTGGTTTCAACGGCGATGTCCAGCGCGCTCAGTTGCTTGTCGGCCACAAAGGCGGCCTTGACCTTGGTGGTCACGGTCGCGTCGGAGGCGTATTCGCCCACGGATTGCTTGGGCTTGCCGTCATTGGCGGCAAAGGCCATGGAAGTGAAGACAGCGCCCGTACCCAGTGCGGCGGCGGCGATCAGCTTGCGAAATTCCATAGTTGTGCTCCTTGTGTATGTGGTTTTCAGCGCGTTCAGGACGCAACGGCTAAGCGAAAGTTCTTTGGGTGCGATGTTCTTCTATTTCTTGCGGAATGCGCCGCCCAGAATGGACAGCAGCGCCAATACCAGGAAGACAAAGAACAGGATCTTGGCGATGCCCGCGGCGCCGGCGGCGATGCCGCCGAAGCCCAGGACCGCCGCGATGATCGCAATGACGAAGAAAACTACGGCGTAGTGCAACATGTCGGCTTCTCCTGGAGGTGCGGGATCAGGGGTTGCGATCAAAGAAATCGCGCACTTCCTTTTCCGCCTGTTCCTTGGTCTTGCCGTAGCGCTCCTGGATCAGGCCAGCGAGGCGTTCGGCGTTGCCTTCGGTGCGGGTCAGCTCGTCGTCGGTGAGTTCACCCCAGGCCGCCTTGGCCTTACCGGTCAGTTGCTTCCACTTGCCAGCGATGATGTCGTTGTTCATGGTGACCTCTCTTCGTTAGTGGCGAACGCAGCGGCTTATGGCCGATAAGCTCTGTATTCGCGGTTGAGTTGGGCACTGATCAGCTTGGATTCAAGGTACAGGGCGGCGACGAGGGCTGTCAAAGGGGCGCTGTGGGTAAATGTAACGGCCGGGGACGGGGCAAACCGTGCGTCTTATGACGGGCAGGTAGCGCAGGCGTACCAGAGCGGGAGTTACATCTGAGCAACCTATTGAGCCCTTTTGAGCGGGGCTGGTAACGGGACCTGTACGGCCGATTTGCATAAAAGCGGTGGCGCGTGATGCCTCGCGACGGGTCACCGACGCTGGCCCCATGCCCGCTGGATCGGTATAGTCGGGGCAGGCTCCGCGGCCGGTTCCGAGACCGGCGCGGTCTGGCGACATCACTCAAGAGAGGGCACGCATGACCCGACGATTCCTTGGCACGATTCTGCTGGCGCTGGCCACGATGGCCGCGCTGGGATGCGCCCATGTGACGGACCACTATCAGGCCGCGGCGCCCGTCTCGGCGCCGCACGGCTAGGGCCAGGGCTACGATCGGGCGCCAGGTCCGGTGGGGCGGCGACCCGCCGCGGCCATCCAAAAGAAACGGGGCGCTTTCGCGCCCCGTCTTCATGCGATTTCCGGATCGGGATCAGCTTTCGCGGATGCGTTGGGCGATGTGTTCCAGCGCCTCTTCCACCTGGTCCACGAGGATCAGGCAAAGATCGCCCGCCTGCAGGCGAGCCAGCGCCGTGTCGATCGCCAGGAACTCGCCGTGAATCTCCTCGATGTGGCGGGCGCGGCTGGCGTTGACCAGGCCTTGCTGCAGCAGGGCCAGCACTTCGCCGTCGGCGCGGCCGCGTTGGCATTGGTCCTGATACAGCAGCACGTCGTCGAAGGCTTCCCCGAGGATCTCGGTCTGCATGCGGATGTCTTCGTCACGGCGGTCGCCGGCGCCGCTGATGACCACCGCGCGGCGCTTGGCGGGCATTGCATCGACCGCGCGTACCAGCGCCTGGATCGCATCAGGGTTGTGGCCGTAGTCGGCAATCACGGTGGCGCCGCGATAGTCGAACACGTTGAAGCGGCCGGGCGCGGTCTGGGCGTCGTTGACAAAGGTGGCCAGGCCGCGGCGGATGATGCTCCAGTCCAGATTCAGCGCCCAGGCCGCGGCGATCGAGGCCATGGCGTTCTCGACCTGGAACACGATGGTGCCGTTGCGCGTGAGCGGGATCTCGGCCAGCGGGAAACGGGTTTCCTCGCTGCCCTGGGCCGCGACGATCGCGTCGCCGTCGCGGTACACCACGCGCAGGCCCTGGGCCCGGTGCGTCGACATGATCGGGTGGTTGCGGTCTTCGGCAAAGTAAGTAATGGAGCCGGGGCAACTGGAGGCCATCTCCGCCACGATGGGGTCGGCCGCGTTTAGCACGGCGGTGCCGCTCGGATGCACATGCTGCACGATCACGCGCTTGACCACAGCCAGGTCCTCGACGGTGCTGATGTACCCCAGGCCGAGGTGGTCGCCCATGCCGATGTTGGTGACGATCGCGACGTTGCAGCGATCGAAGGCGAGGCCCTCGCGCAGGATGCCGCCCCGTGCGGTTTCGAACACCGCGGCATCGACGTCCGGATGCATCAGCACGCTGCGGGCGCTGCGCGGGCCGCTGCAGTCGCCGGTGTCGATGCGCAGGTTGTCGACGTAGACGCCGTCGGAGTTGGTCATGCCGACGCGGTTGCCGGCCACGCCGAGGATATGGGCGGTCAGGCGCACCGTGGTGGTCTTGCCGTTGGTGCCGGCCACCGCCACCAGCGGGATGCGGCCATCCTCGCCATCGGCGAACATATTGGCGATGATGGCTTCGCCCACCGCGCGGCCCTTGCCGAACGAGGGATTCAGGTGCATGCGCAGGCCGGGCGCGGCGTTGACTTCGACCACGCCGCCGTTCTGCTCTTCGAGCGGGTAGTGCACGCTTTCGGCCACTACGTCGACGCCGCAGATGTCCAGGCCGATCATGCGCGCGGCCGAAACGGCGCGCGCCGCCATCTCCGGATGGACCTCGTCCGTGACGTCCGTTGCCGATCCGCCCGTGCTCAGGTTGGCGTTGTTGCGCAGGAAGATCAGGGTGCCCGGCGCCGGCACGGAGTCGGCGTCGAAGCCCTGTTTTTTCAGCGTCGCGAGCGCGATGTCATCGAAGCGGATCTTGGTCAGCGAAGTGGCATGGCCATCGCCACGCAGCGGGTCGGCGTTGACTTGCTCGACCAGTTGGCGGATGGTGTGCACGCCGTCGCCGGTGACCTGCGGCGGATCGCGGCGCGAGGCCGCGACCAGCGCGCCGCCCACCACCAGCAGGCGGAAGTCGTGACCGGGGATGTAGCGTTCGACGATGACTTCGGAACTGATTTCCTCGGCCACTTCAAAAGCCTGGATCACGCGTTCACGCGTCTCGATATTGACCGCCACCCCGCGGCCCTGGCTGCCGTCGCGCGGCTTGACCACCACCGGGCCGCCAAGCTCCTGGGCCGCGGCCCAGGCGTCTTCGGCGGTGGTGACCGAGCGGCCCAGCGGCACGGGCACGCCGGCGGCGTCCAACAGCATCTTGGTCAGGTCCTTGTCCTGCGCGATCGATTCGGAGATGGCGCTGGTCAGGTCGGTCTCGGCGGCCTGGATGCGGCGCTGCTTGCTGCCCCAGCCAAACTGCACCATGCTGCCTTGCGTCAGGCGACGGTACGGAATGTTGCGGGCGGTGGCGGCGTTGACGATGGAGCCGGTACTGGGACCGAGGCGCACGTCCTCGTCCAGCTCGCGCAGGCGCTTGAGGGCGTCGGCCAGGTCGAACGGCGTGTCGTCCAGCGCGGCCTGCACCAGTTGCTGCGCCAGGTCCATGGCGAGGCGGCCGACTTCTTCCTCGCTGTATTCCACCACGACCTGGAACACGCCGGGTTCGGTGGTGGGCGAGGCGCGGCCGAACGTGACCGGGCAGCCGGCGTAGGCCTGCAGCGTCAGCGAGACGATCTGCAGCACGTGCGCGATCGAGACCGCGCCCTGGTGGCCTTCGGGGCGCAGCAGGCCAGTCTGCGGCAGGCGCGCGCGCAGGCGGGCTTCGAAGTCGGGCAGGTTGTCGATCGAGCATTCGGCGTCGGCGCACGACACGATGGCCTCGATCGCCGTGTTCTTGCTCCACAGGTTGGGGCCGCGCAGCGCTCGGATACGGGAAACTTCCATGGCAGGTATTCCTGTCTAGCTTGCGCGCGCCGCGGCGGGCCGCCGCGGCGCGCGCGATGATGTCAGTGTTGCTGGATCCAGCGGCGGACGAGATCGATGGTGGGGCCGGAGAAGGCTTCGTCGGATTGCAGCAGCACGAAGTCGCCCGCCGCAATGCCGGCGAGCTGGCTCTCGATGGCCCTGCCGTGATCCGGCTCGTCCAGGATCTGCTTGACGCGGCTGCCTTGCTCCAGCCCCTGGCGCAGCAGCGCGCGGGCCTGGCCGGCGGGGCGCTTGCTGGTGACAGTGGTGTCGTCATACAGCACCACGCGGTCGAACGCATCGCCCAGCAGCTTGCCTTGCTCGATCAGGTCCACGTCGCGGCGGTCGGCGCCAGCCGAATAGACGGCGGCGCGGGTGGTCGCTGGGAACTGGTCGATGGCCGTGATGAGCGGGCGCAACGCGGAGGCGTTGTGGACGTCGTCCACCACCACGGTGCTGCCGTTGCGCTCGAACAGGGTGAACTGCCAGGGCGCGTCGGCCTGGTCGATGTCGAAGGTCTCGATGCCGGCGCGGATGAGTTCGACCGGGATGTCCAGCGCCCACGCGGCGCCGACGGCTGCCAGCACGTTCTCGACCTGGAAGGCGACGCGGCCGCCATGGGTCAGCGGGATCGCGGCGACGTCGGCCAGGCGCTCTTCGTGCGCGCCTTGCGCCAGCACGATGGCGCCGTCGCGCACGAACACCGCGCGGCCCTCCTGTTGCAGGTGGGCGGTGATGGCGGGCAGGGCGGGATCGATGCCGAAGAAGATCACGGCGCCGTCGGACAGCTCGGCCATTTCCACCACGCGCGGATCGCGCGCGTTGAGCACGGCGGCGCCGGTCGGCAGCACCACGTCGACCTGGGTGCGGAACACATTGAACATGCGCTCCGTTTCGTTGATGTCGAAGTCGCCGAGATGGTCCGCGTCGTCGATGTTGGTGACCACGCCGACCTGGCAGCGGTCATACGCCAGGCCCTGGCCGAGGATCACGCCGCTGTCGTTCTCGATGACGGCGGCGTCGACGTTGCGGTTCATCAGCACGCGGGTGCCGGACGCGAAATCGGCGCGGTCGCCCTTTTGCACCAGGCGGCGGTCGAGGTACAGGCCTTCGCTGCAGGCCAGGCCGGTGCGCTTGCCCGACAGGTGCAAGAGGCGCGCGATCAGGCGCGCGACCACGGTCTTGCCGTTGGTGCCGGTGACGCCGACGATGGGAATGCGGCCGGCATCGCCTTCGGGGAACAGGTGTTCGACGATGGCGTGGCCGACCGGGCGCGGGGGGCCGTCGGCCGGCTTCAAATGCATCAGGAGACCCGGGCCGGCGTTGACTTCGACGATGGCGCCGCGCTGTTCGTCGAGCGGGCGCGAGATGTCCTCGGCCACCAGGTCGACGCCGGCGATGTCCAGGCCGACCACGCGGGCCGCCAGGGTCACGGTAGCGGCGACGCTGGGGTGCACGCGGTCGGTGACGTCGAAGGCGACGTTGCCGCTGCGCTGCACCAGCACGCGCTGGCCGTCGGCCGGCACGCTGTCTTCGGACAGGCCCTGGCGGGCGATTTCGAGGCGCGCGGCCGAATCCAGCCGCACCGGATTGAGCGGGTGGTTTTCGGTGCGGCCGCGGCGCGGGTCGGTGTTGATCTGGTTGTCGATGAGCTCGGTGATGGTGGATTTGCCGTCGCCGGTGACCCAGGCCGGTTCGCCGGCGGCGGCGGCCACCATGCGGTTGCCGACCACCAGCAGGCGGTGTTCGTTGCCGAGCACGAAGCGCTCGACGATGACGCCGCTGCCCTCGTCGACGGCGACGCGGTAGGCGGAAACCACTTCCTCGCGCGTGGTCAGGTTGGTGAACACGCCGCGGCCGTGGTTGCCGTCATACGGCTTGACCACCACCGGCAGGCCGATGTCCTCTGCGGCCGACCAGGCGTCGTCCTCGCTGTCGACCAGGCGACCCTCCGGCACCGGCACGCCGCAGGTCGATAGCAGTTCCTTGGTCAGGTCCTTGTCGCGCGAAATGCCTTCGGCGATGGCGCTGGTGCGGTCGGTCTCGGCCGTCCAGATACGGCGCTGGCGCGAGCCGTAGCCGAATTGCACCAGGTTGCCTTCGAACAGGCGGATGTAGGGGATGTCGCGGTCGTCGGCGGCATCGACGATGCAGGCGGTGCTGGGGCCCAGGCAGTGCTTGTCGACCAGCCGGCGCAGGCGCGCCACGGCGGCGTCGACGTCGAACGGACGGTCTTCGATGGCGGCCATGACCAGGTCGCGGCCTTCGTTCAGGGCGGTGCGGGTGACCTGTTCCTGCCAGGCGCGCACGACGACCTTGTAGACGCCGCGGGTGGAGGTTTCACGGGCCTTGCCGAAGCCGCCGCGCAGGCCGGCCAGGTTCTGCAGCTCAAGGGTGACATGTTCGAGAATGTGGCCGGGCCAGGTGCCTTCCTTGACGCGGGACAGGAAGCCGCCCCGCACGCCCGGGCTGCAGCGGTGCTCGATCAGGGTCGGCAGCCACGCGGTCAGGCGCTCGTAGAAGCCGGGGATCGTGTTGGAGGGATAGTCCTCCAGTTCGCCGATATCCACCCACGCCTCGAGTACCGGACGGTACGTCCAAATGTTCGGGCCGCGCAAAGCCACGACATCGAGAAATTCAATGTCTTTCTTTTTCATGTTTTAATTTACTTGAGAAGCAGGTTGGCACGCGCGGACGCCCCTATGCAAGACCGCGAATTTATTGGGGTTGCGCCTTAAGAATAATGCCAACGAGTGGGGGATCCCAGATATTCCTAATTAGAAAAATCGGCTGATACTATACGACGCCTTCAAAGGCGTGAACTCGTTGTGTTGTAAGGAAGGGACACGTTGCCAACCCGGGGTTGGCATGCCGTCGCCGCCTTGTAGGGCAGAGTCCTGGCCCGGTATGCGTTCTAATGAAAAAAACACACCTGCTTTCCGGCCTAGCCGAAGCCTTTCCTGCCCGCTGGCGGGATGACATCCGCGCGGAACTGGCGCAGGATGAGACCCTGCTGGCCTGGCTCGAAATAGACCTGGACCAGCGGCTGAAGTTCCAGCCCGGCCTGGTCGCCGTCACCGATCGCCGCCTGATCGCCCGCAATGCGGCCGATACCGGCTGGGAATCCTGGGCGTACGGCCCTCAACTGTCCCTGAATCTTTCCGACCACGCTGGCGCGGCCGTGCTGGAACTGCACGACGACACCGCGCGCCTGGGCATCTGGCGCTTCACGCTGGCCTGCAATCCGGCCGCGCTGCGGCTGCTGGGCCAGTTCGAGGCCCAACAGGCAATACGCCTGTCCGGCCAGCCACAAGCCGAAGCGGGCGAACGCCAGTGCACGATCTGCAACAACGCCATCCCGGCTGGGCAGGACGAGTGTCCGGTCTGCAACCAGGAGCAGGCGGCGCCCTCGACCACCTGGGCGCTGCTGCGCCTGTGGCGCTTCGCGCGGCCGTATCGCGGGCCCTTGCTGGCCGGTTTCCTGCTGACCCTGCTGGGCACTGCGGCGACCCTGGTGCCGCCGTACCTGACCATGCCGCTGATGGACGACGTGTTGATTCCGTTCCAGAACGGCGCGCCCATCGATTACAGCAAGGTCCGCCTGTACCTGGGCGGGCTGCTCGGTTCCGCCATCCTGGCGTGGGGCCTGGGCTGGGCGCGGACCTACATCCTGGCCTGGGTCAGCGAGCGCATTGGCGCCGACCTGCGTACCACCACCTATGAGCACCTGCAGCAGTTGTCGCTGGAGTATTTCGGCGGCAAGCGCACCGGCGACCTGATTTCCCGCATCGGCAGCGAGACCGACCGCATCTGCGTGTTCCTGTCGCTGCACCTGCTGGACTTCGCCAACGACATCCTGATGATCACCATGACCGCGGTGATCCTGGTGTCGATCAATCCGTGGCTGGCGCTGGTCACGCTGGTGCCGCTGCCGTTCATCATCTGGATGATCCACGCGGTTCGCGACCGCCTGCGCCATGGCTTCGAGAAGGTCGATCGCATCTGGTCGGAGATCACCAACGTGCTGGCCGATACCATTCCCGGCATCCGCGTGGTCAAGGCCTTTGCCCAGGAGAAGCGCGAAGTGGCGCGTTTCCGCGAGGCCAACAACCGCAACCTGGAAGTGAACGACCGGGTCAACACCACCTGGTCGCTGTTCTCGCCCACCGTCACGCTGCTGACCGAGGTCGGGCTGCTGGTGGTGTGGATCTTCGGCATCTGGCAGGTCTCGCAGAAGCAGATCACGGTGGGGGTGCTGGCGGCGTTCCTGGCGTACATCGGGCGCTTCTACACCCGCCTGGATTCGATGAGCCGTATCGTGTCCGTGACGCAGAAGGCGGCCGCCGGCGCCAAGCGCATCTTCGACATCCTGGATCACGTCTCCAGCGTGCCGGAACCCCAGAACCCGGCCAAGCTGCCGCAGGTCAACGGCCGCATCGAGTTGCGCGACGTCGGTTTCCGCTACGGCAACCGCCAGGTCATCCGCGGCCTGGACCTGAGCATCGCGCCCGGCGAGATGATCGGCCTGGTCGGGCACAGCGGCTCGGGCAAGAGCACCCTGATCAACCTGATCTGCCGCTTCTACGACGTGTCGGAAGGCGCGATCCTGGTGGACGGCGCCGACATCCGTTCGGTGCGGGTGGCCGACTACCGCCGCAACATCGGGCTGGTGCTGCAGGAGCCCTTCCTGTTCTTCGGCACCATCGCCGAGAACATCGCCTACGGCAAGCCGGACGCTACCCGCGACGAGGTCGTGGCGGCGGCCCGCGCCGCCCATGCCCATGAATTCATCCTGCGGCTGCCGCACGGCTACGATTCGCTGGTCGGCGAACGCGGCCAGGCGCTGTCCGGCGGCGAGCGCCAGCGCATCTCGATCGCGCGCGCGCTGCTGATCGACCCGCGCATCCTGATCCTGGACGAAGCGACCTCGTCGGTCGACACCACCACCGAGAAGGAAATCCAGAAGGCGCTCGACAACCTGGTGCGCGGCCGCACCACCATCGCCATCGCCCATCGCCTGAGCACCTTGCGCAAGGCTGATCGGCTGGTGGTGCTGGACCGTGGCCAGATCGTGGAGCAGGGCCCGCACGAGGAACTGATGGCGCGTGAAGGCGCCTACTACCGGCTGTATCAGGCGCAGGCGCGCCAGAACGAGGCCGATGCACAGTCCTCCGGCGGCGAAGACATGGCCGCCGTGGCCTGAGCGAGATAACCGTCATGACGCTTCCCGTTTTTCAACTGCGACGCAATGCGTTCGGGCGTTTGGTGTTCCAGGGCGCCGACGGCGTCGCGCACGAAGGCGTGATTCCGGTGCGGGCCTTTCCGATCAGCGAGGCCGATCGCGGGCTGTCGCTGGTGACCGGAGAAGGCCGCGAGCTGCTGTGGATCGAAAGGCTGGCCGACGTGCCCGCCGCCGAGCGCGCGCTGATCGAAGAAGAACTGGCCGGGCGTGAATTCATGCCCGAGATCCGCAAGCTCGCCAGCGTGTCGACCTTCGCCACGCCCAGCGTCTGGAAGGTGGAGACCGACCGCGGGGCCACCAGCTTCACGTTGCGGGGCGAGGAGGACATCCGCCGCCTGAGCCCGCAGACGCTGCTGATCGCCGACAGCCACGGCATCTTCTATCTGGTGCGCGACATCCTGTCGCTCGACAAGCACAGCCGCAAGCTGCTGGATCGCTTCCTCTGACCGCTCAGTCCGGGGCCGCGCGCTTGAACGGCGTGTGGGTCTCGAGCTCGCCCAGGTAGTCATCCACCGCGGCGGTTTCCTCATCCAGAAATTGCTGGATCGCAGCCGCGAAACGCGGGTCGGCGACCCAGTGCGCCGACCAGGTGGGCGTGGGCAGCAGCCCGCGCGCCATCTTGTGTTCCCCTTGCGCGCCGCCCTCGAATCGCGCCATGCCGTGGGCGATGCAGTAAGCGATGGCCTGCAGATAGCAGGTCTCGAAATGCAGCCCCGGCACGTATTCCGTCGCCCCCCAATAGCGCCCGTACAGCGTGTCGCCGCCCGCCAGGTTCAGGGCCGCCGCCACCGGCTGGCCGTCGCGCTCGGCCAGGATGAGCACGAAGGCGTCGGGCTGGTCACGGTAGGCGCGCAGGAAGAATTCGCGGCTCAGGTACGGCGGGTTGCCGTGGTTGAAGTAGGTATGGCAATAGCACTGATAGAAGAAGTCGAGGTCGGCGGCGTCGATCTGCGCGCCGCGTAGCCAGCGGAACGTCAGCCCGGCCTGCGCCACCTTTTTGCGGTCCTGGCGGATCTTCTTGCGCTTATCGTGGCTCATCGTGGCCAGGAAGGCGTCGAAATCGGAGTAGCCAGGATTGGTCCAGTGGAACTGCACGCTTTCGCGCACCATGAAGCCGGCCTCGCGCAGGGCTCGCAGGTCCGCGGTGGCCGGAAACAGCAGGTGCAGCGACGACACCTGGATCTCTTCGGCAAAGGCGACCAGCCCGCGCACCAGCGTGTCGCGGTCTTCGTCGCTGCCGGCCAGCAGGCGCGGGCCCGAGACCGGGGTGAACGGCACGGCCGCCAGCAGCTTGGGGTAGTAGCGCAGGCCGTGGCGCTCGAAGGCGTCGGCCCAGGCGTAGTCGAACACGTACTCGCCGCGCGAATGCGATTTCAGGTAGAGCGGCACCGCGCCCGCCAGCGCGTCGTCGCGCCACAGCATCAGATAATGGGGCGACCAACCGGTGCGCGGCGCGGCACAGCCGGAATCGTGCAGCGCGTGCAGGAACGCATGCCGCAGGAACGGCTGGTCCCCAGCCAACGCATCCCATTGGCGGGCGTCGATGCGCGACAGGTCGGTCTCGATGGTCAGGCGTAGCGGCGAATCCATGAACGAATGATAAAGTCTTCAGTGGCGCATGGCGCGCGGCGCGGGATGACCGCGCATGGTTATTGTCTTGCGGGCGGCGTTGTTCCGTCCCGCACCGGAAATCTTCATGGACAGCAATTCGATCCTTCCCGTGAACGGGAGCGATCCGCACGAACCCGGCACGCCCTGTCTGCGTGCCCAGGCCCTGCAGGCGCTGGCCGCCACCGGCTGGGCCGACAAGCTGGCGCGGGTGCGCGCCATCGGCGAAGATGCCCCGCTCGATAGCGTGCGGCGCTACGCGACGCCGGATGGATTGCCCGGGCGGCCCGCCGCGCCGGTGCTGGTGGCGCCGTCCGAGGTGCCGCAGCGTTCCATGGCGACGCTGGAGGGCCGCGCGGCGCTGCTGCACGCGCTGGCGCACATCGAATTCAACGCTGTGAACCTGGCGCTGGACATCCTCTGGCGTTTCGCCGGCATGCCGGATGCGTTCTACCGCGACTGGCTGCGCGTGGCGCGCGAAGAGGCTGCGCATTTCGACCTGCTCAATCAGCGGCTTGCCGACCTGGGCCATGCCTATGGCGACTTTCCTGGCCACAACGGCTTGTGGGAGATGGCCGAACGCACTTGCGGCGACCTGCTGGCGCGCCTGGCGCTGGTGCCGCGCACGCTGGAGGCGCGCGGCCTGGATGCGTCGCCGCTGATCCGCAACAAGCTGGCCGGCGCTGGCGATGCGCGGAGCGCGGCCATCGTCGACATCATCCTGCGCGACGAGATCGGCCACGTAGCCATCGGCAACTATTGGTACAAGCGGCTGTGCGCCGAGCAGGGCAGGGAGCCGGTCGCCTGCTATGCCGAGCTGGCCAGCCGCTACAACGCGCCGCGGCTGCGTGGCCCTTTCAACATGGAAGCGCGCCGCGCGGCGGGTTTCGACGAGGCCGAACTGGCCGCCTTGCTCGACAAACGCGCCGTCATGGGCGAAGCCGAAGACAGCCAGCGCCGCCCCGACGGCGGCGCGGCCAACGCATCCGCAGGAGCGCTTTCTCGATGACCTTTCGCCACGCCATTCCTCTGGCCGCCATGCTGGCGTTGTCCGCGCCCGCCGCGCACGCCGCCGACACCTTCGCCGCTTGCCTGGCCGGATTGCGCGCCCCCGCCGCAAAGACGGGCGTGTCGGGCGCCACGTTCGACCGGCATGCCGCCAGCCTGTCGCCCGACATGGCGGTGATCGGCCTGCTGGATGCGCAGCCGGAATTCAAGACGCCGATCTGGGACTACATGGCGGCGCTGGTCGACGACGAGCGCGTCGCCGACGGCAAGGCCGGCATCGAGCGCTGGCGTGCCGAACTGGACCGCGCCGCGGCGCGCTACGGCGTGGACCCGGCCACCATCGCGGCCGTATGGGGCGTGGAGAGCAATTATGGCCGCACCCTGGGCGGACGGCCGCTGCTGACCTCGTTGTCGACGCTGTCCTGCTTCGGGCGCCGCCAGGCGTACTTTCGCGGCGAGTTCTTCGCCGCGCTCAAGATCGTGCAGGACGAGCGCATCGACCCGGACAAGCTCAAGGGTTCCTGGGCGGGGGCGTTCGGCCAGACCCAGTTCATGCCGTCGACCTATCTGCGGTTGGCCGTCGACTTTGACGGCGACGGCCGCCGCGACCTCATCGACAGCGTGCCCGACGCGCTCGCCTCCACGGCCAACTTCCTCAAGCGCGCCGGCTGGAACAGCGGCCTGGACTGGGGCTACGAGGTGATCCTGCCCGCTGGCGCGAACATCGCCGGCGCGGGACGCAAGAACAAGCGTCCGCTGTCGTTCTGGCGCGGCCAGGGCCTGACCCGCGCTGACGGCAAGCCGTTGCCCGGGGGCGATACGCCCGTCGGGCTGCTGTTGCCGGCCGGACCGAAGGGGCCGGCGTTCCTGGTGACCCGTAATTTCGATGCGCTGTATTCCTACAACGCCGCCGAAAGCTATGCGCTGGCGATTGCGCACCTCTCCGACCGCCTGCGTGGCGGCGGCCCGCTGGCGCAGGCCTGGCCGACCGATGATCCGGGGCTGTCGCGCGCCGAGCGGCGGGAATTGCAGCGGCTGCTGATCGCCCGCGGCTATGAGCTGGGCGAACCCGATGGCATGATCGGCGAGCGCACCCGCGAAGCCCTGCGCGCGGCGCAGCGCGAACTCGGCCTGCCTGCCGACGGCCGCGCCGGTCAGAAGGCGCTGAAAGCCCTCAAGGCCTCCCAGGCTCCCCTGGCCTCGCCAGCCCCGCGCGGCGCGGGCTGAGGGCCGGAACGACAAGCTTTGCAAAGATCGCCGGTTGCCGGCCTTTGGATGACCACATCGGCGCCGCCACGGGCCTATACTGGATTTCCGATTTTCCTGGAGAACGGCGATGAGTCTATTGGATACCTTGGCCTCGATGGCCGGCGGCGGCCAGCAAGGAGGTTCCGCCTCGCTGCTGCCCGCCCTGATCGAACAACTGAGCAAATACCCGGGCGGACTTTCCGGCCTGATCGCCAGCTTCCAGCAGGGCGGCCTGGGCGAGATCGTCGCGTCCTGGATCGGCAAGGGCCAGAACCTGCCGGTCAGCGCCGACCAGCTCGGCCAGGTGCTGGACCCGGGCGTGGTCAACGAACTGGCCGCCAAGACCGGCCAGGACACCGGCTCGGTGCTGGGCTCGCTGTCGTCGCTGCTGCCGCAACTGATCGACAAGGCCACTCCCGAAGGCGCTGTGCAACCCGGCCAGTCGCTCAATCCCGCCGACCTGCTGGCGTCGCTGTCGGGGCTGTTCGGCAATCGCGGCTGAATCCCGGCATGAGCCTGAACGCGGTGCGCGGCAGCACGCGTTGTTGACTCCCGCCCGGTGGCGGCCGCTGCAAAAAAAATGGCCGACCCGTGAAGGTCGGCCATTTGGCGCTATGGCGGAAATTTGGTGGAGCCGGGGGGAATTGAACCCCCGTCCGCAAGCCCTCCGCAACCAGTTCTACATGCGTAGTCGATCTATTTGGTTTTAACCCTGGACTTAGCCAACCGACAGGCCGGACCAGAGCGATTCACGTAATTTAAATTTGAACCGTGTGACCCCAGTTCAAACCGATTCCTTGTGAATGTCGCTGCTGCGGTTCGAGGGTTGCCCCCCTAGGAAGTTGCCTTCCTCCGCCTGACCCAAGGACAGATCAGTGCAGCGGCTCACCGCTTAAGCGGCGAGAGCGAAACGCTCGTCGTTGGCGTTTGTAGTGTTCCAGTGGTTTAACGAGCGTACTGGTGCTCGGCATGCCCTGAGTTGTTTCGCGACCCACGTCGAATCCGGATCGGCCCCAAGAACTTCTATTGTACTGGTAAACGCGATAGCCCGCTGCGTTTCCGCGCCCGCCCGCCCGGACGTGGCGCGAATACCGCAATGTGGCCTAGGCGTTGGCGCAGGCTGCCTTGCCGGCAGGACGGGCGCGCGAGGCCGCCATGAGCACGAACGCCAGGGCGACGGATACCGCGACGATGACCGCAGCCGCCCAGCCGAGCGAGGCCAGGCCGTACTGGTCGATTACGTGGCCGCCGACCACGGCGCCCAGCCCGATGCCGATGTTGGCGCCCGAAATGTTGAGCGACGCGGCGAAGGCGGGCGCTTCCGGCGCCGACTTCATCAGGCGCACGTGGCAGACGATGAACAGCGCCGCCTGGGCGATGCCCCAGATCGTCAGCGCTACGGCCAGCAGGCCATGCGATTGCATCACCGGCGCCACGAAGGCCAGGCCGACCGCCATCAGCGACGAGAACAGCGCGGTGGCGCCCAACGGGCTACGGTCGACCATGCGCCCGCCCAGGGTGTTGCCGATCAGGCCAACGGCGCCGAACGCCATCATGGTCCAGCCGACGATCTGGCCATTGAAGCCGGCCAGGCGCTCCAGCATGTCCGCCAGGTAGGTGTAGGCGGTGAACATGCCCGTGAACACCAGCAACGACAGCAGCACGTGGCCCACCACGATCGGGTTGCGCAGGATGCGCAGTTGCGTCACCAGTTTCACGTTTTCGGCGCGGATGCGGGTGCTGGGGAAGGCCAGCAGCAGCAACAGGGCCTTGGCGAACGCCACCGCCGAGAGCACGCCGAAGGCCGCGCGCCAGCCGAAGGCGTCGGAGATCAGCACGCCGATGGGAATGCCGAACACCGTCGCCGCGACGATGCCGAACGCCACCATCGAGATGGCGCGGCCGGCGCGGGCGGGGCCTACCAGTTCCACCGCGGTGGCGCTGGCCAGCGACCAGAACACCGGCAATGCCAGCGCCGGCACGAAACGGGCGACGGCCATGACCCAGATGTTCGGCGCTGCCGCCGCCAGGGCGTTGGACAGGCCGAACAGCGCCAGCACGCTGATGAACAGTCGTTTGCGCTCGATGTTGGCCATCAGCGCGGTCAGCAGGGGGCCGGTGGCCGCCACCGTGAAGGCGAAAAGTGTCACCAGCAGACCGGCCTGGGAAACCGTGACATCCAGATCGCGGGCCAGGCTGGGCAACAGGCCGACGATCAGGAATTCGGTGGTCAGGATGGTGAAACCGGCGGCCGAAAGTAGCAGGATGGGTAAAAGCATGGGCAATTCCAGGTGCGCACGAAGCCGTGAGGCAACGCGCGGTGGACGGATGGATGGTCTAAAAGGTCTAGGTTGCGCGCCGGGGAGACGTCGGCGCGCGGGCGCATGAGGGTGGCAAACCGTCGATGCGTAACGAGAGTCGCCGTGCGGGCTTCGCCGCGCGGCGCCCGGCTTTGGCCGGGAAAGGCAATCGGGAGGCACCCGCATTGCCTTGCATTGAAGACACTTTAATTCACCGGCGGCCGGGGATAAACCCTTTTCAGTCGGATAAATTGTTCGGTCAGGCCAACTAATCCGGCCGTGCCGCTGTCATCCCGGCCCGCATGCCGCCAGGCTGGGCGGCGATGCGGGACATGGGAGATCAGCGAGGATGACGGCGCCTCAACGCAGATCGCGCGGCAGCAGCGGCTCGATTGCCGCCCACAGCTCGGCCGGGGTGTTGGCGCAGGTCTCGGCTTCCCAGGTGCTGATGTTGTCTTCTTCGCCGACGTATCCATAGGCGGCGGCGACCGCCGGCATCCCGGCCGCGTGCGCCGCCTGGATGTCGCGCAGGTCGTCGCCGACGTAGACGCAGCGGTCGGTGGCGAAACCGGCTTCGCGCGCGGCATGCTGCAGCGGCAGGGGATGCGGCTTGGCGTGGGCGGTGGTGTCGCCGCAGACCAGCACGGCGCTGTCGCGGGTCAGGTTCAGGTGTTCGACGATCGGCAGGGTCAGGTAGGTAACCTTGTTGGTCACGATGCCCCAAGACAGGCCGCGCTGGCGGATATCGGCCAGCAGCGCCTCGATGCCCGGGAACAGCTTGCTGTGGACGGTGGAGCTGGCGGCGTAGTCTTCGAGGAATTGCAGGCGGGTCGGCTCGTATTCTTCATCGCCCGGCTTCAGCCCCAGCGCCACGCGCAGCAGGCCGCGCGCGCCCTGTGACGCGACCGGGCGCAGCGTTTCGTAGGGCAGGGGTTCCAGTCCCCGGCGGGTGCGCTGCTGGTTGGCGGCGGCGGCCAGGTCGGGGGCGGTGTCGGCCAGCGTGCCGTCGAAATCAAACAGGATCAGGGCGCTCATTTGCGGGTAGCCATCAGGTAGTTGACCGAGGTGTCGGACGTCAGCGAATAGATCTGCGTGATCGGGTTGTATTCCATGCCGCGCATGCCCACCGGTTCCAGGCCGGCGCCGCGGGCGGCTGATGCCAGTTCGCTCGGCTTGATGAACATATCGTAGGTGTGGGTGCCGCGCGGCAGCAGGCGCAGCACGTATTCGGCGCCGATGATGGCGAACAGGAACGACTTCGGATTGCGGTTCAGGGTCGAGAAGAACACCCAGCCGCCCGGCCTGGTCAGCGTCGCGCAGGCGCGCACAATGGAGGCCGGGTCCGGCACGTGTTCCAGCATTTCCATGCAGGTGACCACGTCGAATTGGCCCGGCTGCTCGGCCGCCAGTTGTTCCACCGGCACCTTGCGGTACTCGACCTTCACGCCCGATTCGAGGCCGTGGAGCTTGGCGATCTTGAGCGACTTGTCGGCCAGGTCGATGCCGGTGACCTCGGCGCCCGCGCGGGCCATGGCTTCCGACAGGATGCCGCCGCCGCAGCCGACGTCCAGCACCTTCTTGCCCGCCAGGCTGCCCACGCTTTCCTGGATCCATTCCAGACGCAGGGGGTTGATGGCGTGCAGGGGCTTGAATTCGCTTTCGGGGTCCCACCAGCGGCTGGCCAGCGCGGCGAACTTGTCCAGTTCGGCCTGGTCTGCGTTGACGGTGGCTTGGGCGGAATCGTGGGTTTGGGTGCTCATGGGCGGTCCAGCATAAGACGGCTCTATATATAGAGGGTCGGCGGCGCCCGCGGGCGCCGGAGCGTTTGCACCGGATTAGTGCAAGCCGGGCGAAAAAAAGGGCCTCGCGATGCGAGGCCCTTTATTGTAGCTAGTCCGGCAATTACTTGCGGCTACCCACGATTTCGATTTCAACGCGACGGTTCTGGGCGCGGCCTTCCTTCGTCTTGTTGGAAGCGATCGGGTTCTTCTTACCCTTGCCTTCCGTGTAGATACGGTTCGGATCGATGCCCTTGCTGACCAGGTAGGCCTTGACCGAAGCGGCACGGCGCTCGGACAGCTTCTGGTTGTAGGCGTCCGTACCGATCGAGTCGGTGTGGCCGACGGCGATGATGGTTTCCAGCTCGATACCGCGAGCTTGCTGGGCGACTTGGTCCAGCAGTTGACGGCCTTCGGGCTTCAGGGTCGACTTGTCGAAGTCGAAGAACGTGTCAGCGTTGAACACGACCTTGGCCGCCATCGGGGCCGGCTTCGCCTTCTGTTGTGCAACCGGAACGCCGTCGCAGCCGGGGATGCCGGTGGCCGGGGTCCAGAACGCATCGCGCCAGCACAGTTCGTTCGTACCGTTCTTCCAAACGTTACCGAACGGATTGCGCCAGTTGTCCACCGTCTGGGGATAGGTCTGGGCCGAGGCTACACCCGAGGCCGTGACGGCGGCGAAGGCGAGCGCCAGAGCGAATTTGGAGGGTTTGTTCATGTTTCTCCTCGTTGAGCTTGAAGCTGGATAAGTGACTCGCAGCGAACCCCCGCCGCATATCAGGAAAACGGGGCCAGTATAGCAACGCCAAGAGCTGGTTCAAAGGAATAGCTACTGGGTTTCCTGCGTGCTGGAAACAATCTTAAGGCATTTGGGGGGCTTTGGCTTCCCTGGACAGCCGCATTGGTGCTGGATATGACGTTTTCCGCGCTCCATCCGTTTGCCATGTTGGTTTTTGACAACAGGCTCGCGGGACCTTGGCGAACGCACCGGTGCCGCTTGCCGCCGACATCCGGTTGCGGGGCCGCGCCGATGGCCGCTCGGGGCCCTTGGGGCCGCGATCCCAATCGAATGATAGAATTTCCTGTTTACCCGGCCCGGGTTCCTCCTTACACGATTCTGTCGTTATATATATGGATTCCTTTGCCAAGGAGACGCTTCCGGTATCGCTGGAAGAAGAGATGCGCCGCAGTTACCTCGATTACGCGATGAGCGTGATCGTCGGGCGGGCGCTACCGGATGTGCGGGACGGGCTCAAGCCCGTCCACCGGCGCGTGCTCTACGCGATGCACGAGCTCAACAACGACTGGAACCGCGCCTATAAGAAGTCCGCGCGTATCGTCGGGGACGTCATCGGTAAGTACCATCCCCACGGCGACCAGTCCGTCTACGACACCATCGTCCGCATGGCGCAGGATTTCTCCATGCGCTACATGCTGGTCGACGGCCAGGGCAACTTCGGTTCCATCGACGGCGACAACGCCGCGGCGATGCGTTACACCGAAATCCGCCTGGCCAAGATCGCCCACGAGCTGCTGGCGGACATCGACCAGGAAACGGTCGACTTCGGTCCCAACTACGATGGCAGCGAGCAAGAACCCCTGCTGCTGCCCTCGCGCCTGCCGAACCTGCTGGTCAACGGCAGCTCGGGCATCGCCGTCGGCATGGCCACCAACATTCCGCCCCACAACCTCCAGGAAGTGGTCGACGGCTGCCTTTACTGCCTGCGCAATCCTGCGTGCTCGGTCGATGAACTCATGGAGATCATCCCGGCGCCGGACTTCCCCACGGGCGGCGTCATCTATGGCATGTCCGGAGTGCGCGAAGGCTACCGCACCGGCCGCGGCCGCGTCATCATGCGCGCCAAGACCCACTTCGAGGACATGGAGAAGGGCAACCGCCAGGCCATCGTGGTCGACGCGATCCCCTACCAGGTCAACAAGAAGACGCTGCAGGAACGCATCGCCGAGCTGGTCAACGACAAGAAGATCGAAGGCATCTCCGACATCCGCGACGAGTCCGACAAGGACGGCATGCGCCTGGTGATCGAGCTCAAGCGTGGCGAAGTGCCCGAGGTGGTGCTGAACAACCTCTACAAGAACACGCAACTGCAGGACACCTTCGGGATGAACCTGGTGGCGCTGGTCGACGGCCAGCCCCGCCTGCTCAACCTGAAGCAGATGATCGACTACTTCCTGCAGCATCGCCGCGAAGTGGTCACCCGCCGCACCGTGTTCCAGTTGCGCAAGGCCCGCGAACGCGGCCACGTGCTGGAAGGCCTGGCCGTGGCGCTGGCCAACATCGACGACTTCATTGCCATCATCAAGGCCGCGCCGACGCCTCCCGTCGCGCGCCAGGAACTGATGGCCAAGTCGTGGGATTCCTCGCTGGTGCGCGAAATGCTGTCGCGCGCCGACGGCGACACGCCGGGCGGCCGCGCGGCCTTCCGTCCGGACGACCTGGGCGCCGAGTTCGGCCTGCAGGGCGACGGCCTGTACCGCCTGAGCGACACCCAGGCCCAGGAAATCCTGAACATGCGCCTGCAGCGCCTGACCGGCCTGGAGCAGGACAAGATCGTCGGCGAATACAAGGACGTCATGTCCGCCATCGCCGACCTGCTGGACATCCTGGCCCGTCCCGAGCGCATCACCACCATCATTGGCGAGGAACTGCAGGCCATCAAGGCCGAGTTCTCCACCGGCGCCAAGGACACGCGCCGTTCGGAAATCGAGCTGAACGCGACCGAACTCGACACCGAAGACCTGATCACGCCCACCGACATGGTCGTGACGCTGTCGCACGGCGGCTACATCAAGAGCCAGCCGCTGTCCGAGTACCGCTCGCAGAAGCGCGGAGGCCGCGGCAAGCAGGCCACGGCGATGAAGGAAAACGACTGGATCGACCAGTTGTTCATCGCCAACACCCATGACTTCCTGCTGTGCTTCTCGAATCGCGGCCGGGTCTACTGGCTCAAGGTCTGGGAAGTCCCGCAAGGCACGCGCAACTCGCGCGGCAAGCCGATCGTCAACATGTTCCCGCTGGCCGAAGGCGAGAAGATCACGGTGGTGCTGCCGGTCAAGGAATTCAGCGAAGACCACTACGTCTTCATGGCGACCTCGCGCGGCACGGTCAAGAAGACCCCGCTGTCCGACTTCTCCAACCCGCGCAAGGCCGGCATCATCGCGGTCGACCTGGACGATGGCGACTACCTGATCGGCGCCGATCTCACTGACGGCAAGCACGACGTCATGCTGTTCTCGGACGCCGGCAAGGCCGTGCGCTTCGACGAGAACGACGTGCGCCCGATGGGCCGCAATGCCCGCGGCGTGCGCGGCATGATGCTCGAGGACACGCAGAACGTGATCGCGCTGCTGGTGGCCGGGGATGAAACGCAGAGCGTGCTGACGGCCACCGAAAACGGCTACGGCAAGCGCACCCCGATCACCGAATACACGCGCCACGGCCGTGGCACCAAGGGCATGATCGCCATCCAGACCAGCTCGCGCAACGGCAAGGTGGTCGGCGCCGTGCTGGTGATGCCTTCGGATGAAATCATGCTGATCACCACCGGCGGCGTGCTGGTGCGTACCCGCGTCGCGGAAATCCGCGAAATGGGCCGCGCCACGCAAGGCGTCACCCTCATCAACGTCGACGACGGCAGCTCGCTGTCCGGCGTGCGCCGCGTGGTCGAAAGCGATGCGGACGATGACAGCGAAGACCTGGACGACGGCCAGGAAGAGGGCAACGGCGACGCCGCTGCAACGGATTCGACGGAACCTACGGAGCAATAATGGCCCGCCCCTGGAACTTCTCGGCAGGCCCCTCGGCCTTGCCCGAGGTGGTACTGCAGCAAGCCGCTGCGGAAATGCTGGACTGGCACGGCAGCGGCATGTCCGTGATGGAAATGAGCCATCGCGGCAAGCACTTCGTGCAGATCTGCGACGAAGCCGAAAGCGATCTGCGCGATCTGCTCGGCCTGTCTCCCGACTACGCGGTGATGTTCATGCAGGGCGGAGGTTCCGGGGAGAACGCCATCGTTCCCATGAATCTCATGGGACGGCGCGGCACGCCGGCGGCCGACTTCGTCGTGACCGGCCACTGGTCGTCGCGTTCCCACAAGGAAGCCGGCCGCTACGGTGACGCGCAGGTCGCGGCCACCAGCGGTCAGGCGATACAGTTGGACGGCCGCGAGCAGGCGCCGTTCACCTGGGTGCCGCCGGTCGACACCTGGAAGGTGCGCAAGGATTCAGCGTACCTGCACCTGTGCAGCAACGAAACCATCGGCGGCGTCGAGTTCCTGGATTGGCCCGACACGGCCGCGCTCGGCGCGCCCGACGTGCCGCTGGTGATCGACGCTTCCTCGCATTTCCTGTCGCGTCCGATGGACGTCAGCCGCTGCGGCATGATGTACGCCGGCGCCCAGAAGAACGCCGGCCCGGCCGGCGTGACCATGGCCATCTGCCGCCGCGACCTGATCGGCCACGCGCTGCCGATCTGCCCGTCGGCGTTCGACTACGCCAACGTGGCCGCCGAGCATTCGCGCTACAACACGCCGCCGACCTTCGCGATCTACATCGCCGGGCTGGTGTTCAAGTGGGTCAAGGCCAATGGCGGCGTGGCCGGCATGGAAGCGGCCAACAAGGCCAAGGCCGAACTGCTGTACGGCTACCTTGATAGCACCAGCTTCTATCGCAATCCGATCCACGCCCCCGTGCGCTCGCGCATGAACGTGCCGTTCGTGCTGCGCGACGAATCGCTCAACGACGCCTTCCTGCAAGGCGCCGACGCGGCCGGCCTGACCCAGCTCAAGGGCCACAAGAGCGTGGGCGGCATGCGTGCCTCGATCTACAACGCCGTGCCGCTGGCCGCCGTGGCCGCGCTGGTCGAGTACCTGAAGGAATTCGAGCGCCGCTATGGATGACGATCTGCAGCGCAAGCTGCGCCCCTTGCGCGACCGCATCGACGCGCTCGATGCGCAAATCCTGGATCTGCTGTCGCAGCGCGCCCGTGCCGCGCAGGAGGTGGGCGAGGTCAAGCACGCCGCGCACGCCGACGGTCCGGTGCTGCGTCCCGAACGTGAAGCCGAAGTGATCCGGCGCCTGCAGCAACTCAATCCCGGTCCGTTTCCGGCGGCCGGCGTGGCCTCGGTCTGGACCGAGATCATTTCGGCCTGTCGCGGCCTGGAGCGCGGCATGACCGTCGCCTACCTCGGGCCGCAGGGCTCGTTTTCCGAGCAGGCCGCGCTGGAGCATTTTGGCCACGCGGTGCAGAAGCTTCCCTGCGTGTCGTTCGACGAAGTCTTCCGCGCCGTCGAGGCGGGGCAGGCCGACGTCGGCATGGTGCCGGTCGAGAACTCGACGGAGGGCGCGGTCAACCGCAGCCTGGACCTGCTGCTGAACACGCCGCTGCGCATCCTGGGCGAGCGTTCGCTGGTCATCCGCCATTGCCTGATGTCGCAGTCCGGCAACATGGACGGCATCAAGACGATTTCCGCGCATCCGCAGGCGCTGGCCCAGTGCCAGGGCTGGCTGACACGCAATTACCCGGACCTGGAACGCGTGGCCGCGGCCAGCAATTCCGAGGCCGCGCGCGTGGCCGCGTCCGACCCGACCATCGCCGCCATCGCTGGCGAAGTGGCCGCGCCGGCCTGGAACCTGCAGGTCGTCAGCGCCGGCATCCAGGACGATCCGCACAACCGCACGCGCTTCCTGGCCATCGGCAACATCGAGCCGCTGGTCAGCGGCAAGGACAAGACCAGCCTGATCCTGGCGGTGCCGAATCGCGCGGGCGCGGTCTACGAGATGCTGGCGCCGCTGGCGGCCAACGGCGTGTCGATGACGCGCTTCGAATCCCGCCCGGCCCGCACCGGCGAGTGGGAATACTATTTCTACGTCGATGTCCTGGGACATCGCAACGATCCGAATGTCGCGCTCGCCCTGGATACCCTGCGGGCGCAGGTTGCCTACCTGAAAGTGCTGGGTTCCTACCCGGCGCCGTGAGTCCTCCATGACCAACACTTCCAAGCCTCTCGCCGCTCCCGCGCACGTCAGCGCCATCGCGCCTTACCAGGCAGGCAAGCCCATCGAGGAACTGGCCCGCGAATTCGGGCTGGATCCGGCCGGGATCGTCAAGCTGGCCTCCAACGAGAACCCGCTGGGCATGCCGCAGTCGGCGCGCGCCGCCATGCTGGCCGCCGCCGAGTCGCTGGCGCGCTATCCGGACCCCAACGGCTTCGACCTGAAGGCCGCGCTGGCCGCGCGCTACGAAGTGCCGATGAACTGGATCACGCTGGGCAACGGCTCCAACGACATCCTGGAAATCGCCGCGCTGGCATTGCTGGAGTCGGGTACGTCGGCGGTCTACGCGCAGCATTCGTTCGCGGTCTATCGCCTGGCCACGCAGGCCCGCGGCGCGCGCCACATCGTGGTGCCGGCCAAGGACTACGGCCATGACCTGGACGCCATGTTCGACGCCATCGCCGACGACACACGCCTCTTGTTCATCGCCAACCCCAACAACCCCACCGGCACCTTCGTACCGGGCGAGCAGGTGGCCGCGTTCCTGGAGCGCGTCCACGCCGCCCACGGCGATCGCGTCACGGTGGTGCTGGACGAGGCCTATAACGAATACCTGGAACCGCAATTCCGGTTCGACAGCACCGCGCTGGTGCGCCGCTATCCCAACCTGATTGTCTCGCGCACCTTCTCCAAGGCCTACGGCCTGGCCGGCCTGCGCGTGGGCTTCGCGGTGGCGCAGCCGACCCTGACCGACCTGCTCAACCGCGTGCGCCAGCCGTTCAACGTCAACACGCTGGCGCAGGCCGCCGCCGTGGCCGCGCTGGGCGATGCCGCCTACCTGGAACAGGCGTACACGTCCAACAAGGCCGGCAAGGCGCAGTTGTGCGAAGCCTTCGACCGCCTCAAGCTGCGCTACGTGCCCAGCTACGGCAACTTCGTGCTGGTGCACGTGGGCGATGCGCCGCGCATCAATCTGGCGCTGCTCAAGCGCGGCGTGATCGTGCGCCCCGTGGCTGGCGACGGCCTGCCCGAGTGGCTGCGCGTGTCCATCGGCCTGCCGCAGGAAAACGCCCGCTTCATCGACGCGCTGACCGCCATCCTGTCCGAATGAACGGCGCTTCCTCCAAGCCGAATCAGGGGGCCGCTGGCCCCCTGATTCCTGTGTTGGCCGTCGTCGGCGTGGGCCTGATTGGCGGTTCCTTCGCCGCGGCCTTGCGCCGGGCGGGGCGGGTGGGACGGGTGCTGGGCGTGGGCCGCAATGCCGCGTCGCTGGCGCGCGCGGTGGAGCTGGGCCTGATCGACGAGGCTGTCAGCGCCGAAGAGGCCGCCGCCCGCGCCGACCTGGTGTTCCTGGCCACGCCCGTGGGCGGCCTGCAGGACATGCTGGCGCGCATGCTGCCGCATCTGCGTGACGCGACGCTGCTGACCGACGGCGGCAGCACCAAGGCCGAGGTGGTCGATGCCGCCCGCCTGGCGCTGGGCGCGCGCATCGGCCAGTTCGTGCCGGGCCATCCCATCGCCGGCGCCGAGCGCAGCGGCCCCGATGCCGCCGATGCCGGCCTGTACCAGGGGCGTTGCGTCATCCTGACGCCGCTGGCCGAGAATAGTGCCGCCGCCATCGCCCTGGTGCGCGATGCGTGGCTGGCCTGTGGCGCACAAGTGATCGACATGGAGGCCGGCGCGCATGACCGGGTGCTGGCGTCGGTCAGCCACCTGCCCCACCTGCTGTCGTCCGTGTACATGGAGCAGGTCGCCACCGCCGAGGACGCCGCCACGCGGCTGGCGCTGGCCGGCAGCGGCTTCCGCGACTTCACCCGCATCGCGGCGGGTTCGCCCGAGATGTGGCGCGATATCTTTCTATCCAACCGCGACGCCATGCTGGCGGAGCTGGCGGCCGTGCGCGCCGTGCTGGACCGCGCCGAGCGCGCGATCGATGGCGGCGACGGCGCGGCCTTGCTGGCATTGCTGGACACGGCGGCGCAGGCGCGCCGCAACTGGCGCAAGGAGTAATCGACATGGGCGCGTTGCCTTTCCTGGATCTGCCGCGCGTGCGGCGCGCGCAGGGCGTCATGGCCTTGCCCGGCTCCAAAAGCATTTCCAACCGCGTGTTGCTGCTGGCAGCCATCGCCGAGGGCGAGACCGCCATCACGGGGCTGCTGGATTCGGATGACACCCGCGTGATGCTGGCTGCCCTGCGGCAGTTGGGCGTGGCGGTGTCCGAGCTGGCCGAGGGCCGCGTCACCGTGCGCGGCGTGAGCCGCTTTCCGGTCGACAGCGCCGACCTGTTCATGGGCAACGCCGGCACCGCCATCCGGCCGCTGACGGCGGCCTTGGCGCTGATGGGCGGCGACTACCGCCTGTCCGGCGTGCCGCGTATGCACGAGCGTCCCATCGGCGACCTGGTCGATGCGCTCAAGGCGCTCGGCGCCCGCATCGACTACCTGGGGCAGCCTGGCTACCCGCCGCTGCATATCGGCCGCGGCGAGATCGCGACGCCGGCCGTGACGCAGGTGCAGGGTTCGGTCTCCAGCCAGTTCCTGACCGCCTTGCTGATGGCCGCGCCGCTGCAGGCCGGCCAGAGCGGCCAGCCGGTGGTGATAGAGGTGCTGGGCGAACTGATCTCCAAGCCCTACATCGAGATCACCCTGAACCTCATGGCGCGTTTCGGCGTGACCGTGCAGCGCGACGGCTGGAGCCGCTTCACCATCGCCGGCGGCGCCCGCTACCGCAGCCCGGGCCGGATCGCGGTCGAGGGCGATGCCTCCACCGCGTCGTATTTCCTGGCGCTGGGCGCCATCGGCGGCGGTCCGCTGCGGGTGACCGGCGTGGGCGCCGACAGCATCCAGGGCGACGTCAAATTCGCCGATACGCTGGCGGCCATGGGCGCCAGCGTGACCTACGGCGACGGCTGGATCGAAGTGACCGGCGTGCGCGTGGCCGAGGGCGGTCGCCTGAAGGCCTTTGACACCGATTTCAACCTGATTCCCGACGCCGCCATGACGGCCGCCGCGCTGGCGCTGTACGCCGATGGCCCCTGCCGCCTGCGCAACATCGGCAGTTGGCGCGTCAAGGAAACCGACCGCATTCACGCCATGCAGACCGAGCTGGAAAAGCTGGGCGCACGGGTGGAATCGGGGCCGGATTGGCTGAGCGTGATGCCACCCGCCGAGGGGGGCTGGCGCGATGCGCACATCGGCACCTGGGACGACCACCGCATGGCGATGTGCTTTTCGCTGGCCGCGTTCGGCCCGGCGGCGGTGCGCATTCTGGATCCGGGTTGCGTCAGCAAGACGTTCCCGGGTTACTTTGATGTCTACGCCGGCCTGGTGTCGGCGTAGCGACCACGGGCTCCGGCCCATTTTCCCTACATGACTTCGACTGATCCGATCGTGACTTCCGCTGCTCCCGTCATCACCATCGACGGCCCGACCGCCTCGGGCAAGGGCACCGTTGCCCACCGCGTCGCCAAGGCGCTGGGCTGGGCGGTGCTCGACAGCGGCGCGCTCTACCGGCTGACCGCCCTGGCTGCGATCAACCGGGGCGTCGACGCGGCCGACGAGCCCGCCGTGGCCCGCGTGGCCGAGACGCTGGACGTGCGTTTCGACGGCCCTCATGTCTACCTGGAAGGCGCCGATGTCGGCCATGAGATCCGCCGCGAGGCTGTTGGCAATTTCGCTTCGCGCGTGGCCGCGTTCCCCGGCGTGCGGCAGGCACTGCTCGAGCGCCAGCGCGCCTTTCGCCTGCCTCCCGGGCTGGTGGCGGACGGCCGCGACATGGGCACGGTGGTGTTCCCTGATGCGTCCCTGAAGGTGTTCCTGGTGGCCGACGTGGTCGCACGGGCTGAGCGGCGGCGTAAGCAGTTGATCGAAAAGGGAATTTCTGCTAATCTAGATGACCTTTTGCGGGACATGCGAGAGCGGGATGCCCGCGACACGCAACGCGCCACGGCGCCACTGGCTCCCGCAGCGGATGCACACGTGCTGGATTCGTCGAATCTGACGATTGCGGAAACCGTGCAGGCAATACTGGATCTCTGGCAGGCCCGCCCGATCGACTGATCGGGCAGCCCCCCGCCAATCGTTTTTTTTATCGGCCCTGTCCTGGCCAGGCGACACCCCCACGGGACACCCCGCAAGGGCAAACCGGCAGGCAGGTATTTTGACTCCACTGTGGCGGGCAATCCGCTGCGGTGTGTTTTTAACGGCCATTTCGGCCCAATGGATTTCAACCCCATGTCTTCCGTTTCCACTACCGCCACCGGCGGCGAAAGCTTCGCCGACCTTTTCGCCCAGAGCCTCAAGAGCCAGGACATGAAGTCCGGCGAGGTCATCAGCGCCGAAGTCGTGCGCGTCGACCACAACTTCGTCGTCGTCAACGCCGGCCTGAAGTCCGAAGCGCTGATCCCCCTGGAAGAGTTCCTGAATGACCAGGGCGAGCTCGAAGTGCAACCCGGCGATTTCGTCTCGGTGGCCATCGATTCCCTGGAAAACGGCTACGGCGACACCATCCTGTCGCGTGACCGCGCCAAGCGCCTGTCGGCCTGGCTGCAACTGGAAAAGGCCCTGGAAAACGGCGAGCTGGTCACCGGCACCATCACCGGCAAGGTCAAGGGCGGCCTGACCGTCATGACCAACGGCATCCGCGCGTTCCTGCCGGGTTCGCTGGTGGACCTGCGTCCGGTCAAGGACACCACCCCGTACGAAGGCAAGACCCTCGAATTCAAGGTCATCAAGCTCGACCGCAAGCGCAACAACGTCGTGCTGTCGCGTCGCCAGGTGCTGGAAGCCAGCATGGGCGAAGAGCGCCAGAAGCTGCTCGAAACCCTGCACGAAGGCGCGGTGGTCAAGGGCGTGGTCAAGAACATCACCGACTACGGCGCGTTCGTGGACCTGGGCGGCATCGACGGCCTGCTGCACATCACCGACATGGCCTGGCGCCGTGTGCGTCACCCGTCCGAAGTCCTGCAAGTGGGTCAGGAAGTCGAAGCCAAGGTCCTCAAGTTCGACCAGGAAAAGAGCCGCGTCTCGCTGGGCGTCAAGCAACTGGGCGAAGATCCGTGGGTGGGCCTGGCTCGCCGCTACCCGCAAGGCACCCGCCTGTTCGGCAAGGTCACCAACCTGACCGACTACGGCGCGTTCGTTGAAGTCGAAGCCGGCATCGAAGGCCTGGTGCACGTCTCCGAAATGGACTGGACCAACAAGAACGTCGATCCGCGCAAGGTCGTGACCCTGGGCGAAGAAGTCGAAGTCATGGTCCTGGAAATCGACGAAGACCGTCGTCGCATCTCGCTGGGCATGAAGCAGTGCCGCCAGAACCCGTGGGAAGAGTTCGCCACCAACTTCAAGCGTGGTGACAAGGTCCGCGGCGCCATCAAGTCGATCACCGACTTCGGCGTGTTCGTCGGCCTGCCCGGCGGCATCGATGGCCTGGTTCACCTGTCCGACCTGTCGTGGACGGAAACCGGCGAAGAAGCCGTGCGCAACTTCAAGAAGGGCGACGAGATCGAAGCCGTGGTCCTGGGCATCGATACCGACAAGGAACGCATCTCGCTGGGCATCAAGCAGCTGGAAGGCGACCCCTTCAACAACTTCGTTGCCACGTTCGACAAGGGCGCCGTGGTTCCGGGCACCATCAAGTCGGTCGAAGCCAAGGGCGCCGTCGTGACGTTGTCCGTGGACGTCGAAGGCTACCTGCGCGCTTCCGAGATCTCCTCGGGCCGCGTCGAAGATGCCACCACCGTGCTGACCGCCGGCGAGAACATCGAAGCCATGATCGTCAACATCGACCGCAAGACGCGTTCGATCCAACTGTCGATCAAGGCCCGCGACAACGCCGAAACCGCCGAAACGATCCAGCGCATGTCCGACGCCAGCGCTTCGTCCGGCACCACCAACCTCGGCGCGCTGCTGAAGGCCAAGCTGGACCAACAGCGCAACGACGGTTAATTCGTGACCAAGTCGGAGCTGATCGCCGCCTTGGCGGCCCGCTATCCTCAGCTGGCCGCCCGCGACACCGATTACGCGGTCAAGACCGTGCTCGATGCGATGACCCAGGCCCTGGCCTCGGGCCAACGCATCGAAATCCGCGGTTTTGGCAGCTTCTCGCTGTCGCAGCGGTCTCCCCGCATCGGCCGCAACCCGAAATCCGGCGAACAAGTGCTGGTGCCTGGTAAACAGGTGCCGCATTTCAAGGCGGGCAAGGAATTGCGCGAGCGGGTGGACTTGGTCGGCGGCAACGACGAGGACGCTCAATCCTCTGGATCGAGCGAACCGATGCCGTCCATGGCTGGCTTGCACGCCATGCATTGACGGCACGGCCAGCAGGCCGCCTTCGGGCGGATCGGACCGCGAGCAAAGCCCCTTGAGCAATCAAGGGGCTTTGTTTTTGGGCTTCCCGCCAGCAGGCTTGGCGACCATCGAAGGCGCGCCTTTGATGGTCGATACACGAGGTGTGGAGGTCGCTTACAATTGACCCTCTCGAATTCTTAGGAGCATGCGTCATGCGCTACCTTGTCTGGGCCCTGCGATTGCTCGTGTTCGTGGCGGTATTGATGTTCGCGTTGAAGAACACCGATCCCGTCGCCGTGAAGTTCTATGCCGATTACGTGGTGCAGGATGTGCCGCTGATCGTCGTCATGCTGGTGGTGTTCGTGGTCGGCGCCCTGTTCGGCCTGCTGCTGACCGTGCCCGCCGCCATGCGCCGTCGCCGCGAGGCCATCCGCCTGCGCCGCGAACTCGACCGCGTGCAGGCCGCGGTGGCCGGCACCACGCCGGCCGTGCCGCCGGAAGCCGTCGCGCCCATGTCGCCGCTGTGACGGCGCCGCGCTGTCCGCAGGCCTTTCTTTTCCGCATTGAATCTACGCAAGAGCCCGCATAGTGGATTTTGAACCTTGGTGGTTGATATTCGTGCCGGTGTTGTTCGCGCTGGGCTGGTTGGCCGCGCGCTTCGACATCCGGCAGATGCTGCGGGAGACCCGCAGCCTGCCCGATTCGTATTTCCGGGGCCTGAACTTCCTGCTCAATGAGCAGCCCGACCGCGCCATCGACGCGTTCGTCGAGGTGGCCAAGCTCGATCCCGAGACGACCGAACTGCACTTCGCGCTGGGCAGCCTGTTCCGCCGCCGCGGTGAAATGGAGCGCGCCATCCGCGTGCACCAGAGCCTGCTGAACCGTTCCGACCTGCCCGCCGCCGAGCGCGAGCACGCCCAGCATGAACTGGCGCAGGATTTCCTCAAGGCCGGCATGCTCGACCGCGCCGAAAGCGGCTTCGAGCAGCTCAAGGACACCCGCTATGCCTTGCCGGCGCTGCGCTCGCTGATCCGCATCTACGAATCCGAGCACGACTGGCCGCGCGCCATCGAGGCCGTCAAGACGCTGCATGGCCTGGTCGACGAGCCGGTGCCGCAGATCGTGCATTACTACTGCGAGCAGGCCGCGACCGCACTGGCCGCCAAGCCGCCCAATGTCGATGCCGCGCACGCCGCCCTGGATGCCGCCGATCACGCCCTGTCGACCGCAGATGCCGGCATGTCGAGCAAGGGCGCCATGGTGCGCACCGCGATGCTGCGCGCGCGCCTGGCGCTGATCGAGCAGGATCCCAAGCGCGAGCGCCTGTACCTGGAGTCGGTCATGACCGACGCCCCCGAGTACGCCGGCCTGGTGGCCGAGCAGTTGCTGGCCAACTACCGCGCCGCGGGCCAGGCCGAGGCCGGGCTGGAGTTGCTGCAGCGCCAGTACGCCCGCCATGCCTCGCTCGACCTGTTCAATGTCGTGTTCCGCGAGCTGCGCGTGCAGCAAGGCTCGGCGCCGGCCTGGGCGTTCGCCCGCGGCGCGCTGCGCAGCCATCCCTCGCTGCTCGGCCTGGACCGGCTGCTGGAGGCCGAACTGGCCAACGCGGAAGGCGCCACCGAACAGGGCCCCGTGCCCGGGGCCGACCTCACGCTGCTGCGCAGCCTGATCCACAAGCATACGCAACGACTGGACCGCTACGCGTGCCGGAGCTGCGGTTTTCAAGCGCGCCGTTTCTACTGGCAATGTCCTGGCTGCAATGCCTGGGAAACCTACGCGCCGCGTCGTCTGGAAGAACTTGAATGAGCCAATTTCCCGCCGAATCCATTTCGCATAGCCGCGTGCTCGTGGTGGGCGATGTCATGCTGGACCGTTACTGGTTTGGCGAGGTGGAGCGTATTTCGCCCGAGGCGCCGGTGCCGGTGGTGCGCGTCGCGCGCCGCGAGGACCGCCTGGGCGGCGCCGCCAACGTGGCGCGCAACGTCGCCGCGCTGGGCGGCCATGTCACGCTGGTGGGCGTGCTGGGCGAGGACGAGGCCGGCGACAGCGTGCGCCGCCTGGCCGCCGAGGCCGGCATCCAGGCCGACCTGATCACCGACCTGAGCCTGCACACCACGCTGAAGATGCGCGTGCTGGGCCGCCAGCAGCAGTTGCTGCGCGTCGACTTCGAGCAGCATCCGGCGCAGGAAGCGCTCGACAGCATCGACGCCGCGCTGGCGCGCCACCTGGCCAACCACGACATCGTGGTGCTGTCGGATTACGCCAAGGGCGTGCTGACGCGGGTCGAGTCGCTGATCGCGCTGGCCCGCAGCGCCGGCATCCCGGTGCTGGTCGATCCCAAGGGCGATGACTATTCGCGCTATCGCGGCGCCACGCTGGTCACGCCCAACCGTTCCGAAATGCAGCAGGCCGTCGGCCGCTGGAATTCCGAATCCGAACTGACCGATCGGGCGCAACGCCTGCGCGCCGATCTGGACCTGGAAGCCTTGCTGGTGACGCGTTCCGAGCAGGGCATGACTTTGTTTACCGACACGGGCCGCGAGCACATCGACGCGCAGGCGCATGAGGTGTTCGATGTGTCCGGCGCGGGCGATACCGTGCTGGCGACGCTGGCCGTCTCGCGCGCCATCGGCCTGCCGTGGGCGGATGCCATGGGCTGGGCCAACCGGGCCGGCGGCATCGCCGTGGGCAAGCTGGGCACGTCCGTCGTCACCGCCGCCGAACTGGCAGGAGAACTCTCATGATCGTCGTTACCGGAGCCGCGGGCTTCATTGGCAGCAACCTGGTTCGCGGCCTCAATCGTCGTGGCATCGAAGACATCATCGCGGTCGATGACCTGACCGAGGGCGACAAGTTCGTCAATCTCGTGGACTGCAAGATCGCCGACTACCTGGACAAGGACGACTTTCGCCGCCGCGTCGCCGATGGCAGCCTGCCGCAGATCCGCGCCGTTCTGCATCAGGGCGCCTGCTCGGACACCACCGAGCGCAACGGCCGCTACATGCTCGACAACAACTACCGCGTCACGCTGGAATTGTTCGAATTCTGTCAGGCGCGCCGCATTCCTTTCCTGTATGCCTCGTCGGCCGCTGTCTACGGCGGTTCGTCGATCTACGTGGAAGATCCGGCCAACGAAGGCCCTCTGAATGTCTACGGCTATTCCAAACTGCTGTTCGACCAGGTGCTGCGCAAGCGCATGGACTCCCTGACCGCCCAGGTTGTCGGCTTGCGCTACTTCAACGTCTACGGTCCGCACGAGCAGCACAAGGGCCGCATGGCCTCGGTGGCCTTCCACAACATGAACCAGTTCCTGGAACACGGCCACGTGCGCCTGTTCGCCGGCTGGGACGGCTATGTGGACGGCGGCCAGAGCCGCGACTTCATCTCGGTCGAGGACGTGGTGGCGGTCAATCTGCACTTCCTGGACCATCCGGAGCAGTCGGGCGTGTTCAATTGCGGCACGGGCCGGGCCCAGCCGTTCAACGACGTCGCCGCGGCGGTGGTGAATACGCTGCGCGCCGAACGCGGCGAGGCGCAGTTGACGCTGGCCCAGTTGGTCGAGCTGGACCTGATTCGTTACATCCCGTTCCCCGATGACCTCAAGGGCCGTTACCAGAGCTACACCCAGGCCGACGTCAGCCGCCTGCGCGCGGCGGGCTTTACCGCCCCCATGCGCGACGTGCAGACCGGCGTGGCCGAGTACGTGCGCTACTGGCGCGCGCGCAAGTAGGCCGATACGGCCGCCGCCGGCCTGTGGCCGTGCCGACTTGAAACAGAGCCGCCTTCCGAGGCGGCTTTTTTTGGCCTACGCAGTTGCCGAGGTGGATCAATCCATGCACAGCGCAACCGCCGGGCGCGGCGCGCGGGCCATGATCCGGAGGTGGCGCGGCAACCGTTGCGCCACGCCTTTTCCGGAGACCTGTCCATGAATCCCTTCCTCCATTCCACCGTTGCCCGCCGCCTGCCCGCGCTGCCGTGGCGCCGTCAACGACCCGTCGCCGCGCGGCGCGGTGCGCCGGTGTTGCGCCAGGCGCTGGGTGCGGCCCTGCTGGTCGTCGGCGTGGCGCACGCGCCGGCGCAGGCGCTGGACCTGAACGATGCCACCGTGCAGCAGCTCGAGGGCATCCGCGGCATCGGGCCGCGCACGGCGCAGATCATCGTCAGCGAACGCGACCGCGCCGGCAAGTATGAATCGCTGCAGGACCTGGCCGACCGGGTACGCGGCATCAGCCAGAAGAAGGCGGAGGCCCTGGGGGCCGCCGGCCTGACGGTTGGCGCGGCCGGCGCCGAGCCGAAGGGCGCGGGCGCGAAACCGGCGGTCCCGGCGTCGGCCCGGTCCGCGGCAGGGGCGGGCGCCGCCAAGGGCGCCCCCGCGGGTGTCGGGGCCAGGCCCGGCGCGGCCCAGGCGGGCAAGCCCGCCGCGCCAACCCGGCCTTGACCGGCGCCGCCTCGGCCTGCCTGCGTTGCCATGTCCGCCGCCATGGCCGGGGCGGATTCGGGCCTTGCCCGGCGCCTGGCGGGGCTGGCGCCGCCAGGCACGGAACCCCTGGCGCGAGCGCGGCTTTTGGCGACGCGCCGCGCCGGGCGGGGTTATCATCGGCCCCATGACTACTACCTATCCCACTATCGAGCAGACCGTCGGCAACACGCCGTTGGTGCGCCTGCAGCGCATTCCCGGCGCCGCAGGCGCGGCGCGCGGCAACGTTATCCTGGCCAAGCTGGAAGGCAACAATCCGGCCGGCTCGGTGAAGGACCGGCCGGCGCTCTCCATGATCAAGCATGCCGAGGAGCGCGGCGACATCAAGCCGGGCGACACGCTGATCGAGGCGACCAGCGGCAACACGGGTATCGCGCTGGCCATGGCCGCCGCCATGCGCGGCTACCGCATGATCCTTATCATGCCCGACAACCTGTCGGTGGAGCGCCGCGCCGCCATGACGGCCTATGGCGCCGAGCTGATCCTGACGCCGGCCGACAAGGGCGGCATGGAATACGCCCGCGACCTGGCCACGGAAATGCAGGCCGATGGGCGCGGCGTGGTGCTGGACCAGTTCGCCAATCCGGATAATCCGCGCGCCCACGTCGAGACGACCGGCCCGGAAATCTGGACCCAGACCGACGGCCGCGTCACGCACTTCGTCAGCGCCATGGGCACGACCGGCACCATCATGGGCGTGTCCACCTATCTGAAGTCGCGTAATCCGGCGGTGCAGGTGGTGGGCGCGCAACCGGCCGAGGGGTCATCGATTCCCGGCATCCGCAAATGGCCGGAAGCCTACCTGCCCAAGATCTTCGACCGCAGCCGCGTGGACGCCTACGAGTCCATCGAGCAGGCCGAGGCCGAAGCCATGGCGCGCCGCCTGGCGGCTGAAGAGGGCATCTTCGGCGGCATTTCGTCGGCCGGCGCGCTGGTCGCCGCCCTGCGCGTGGCCGAGCGCGTGAACGACGCGACCATCGTCTTCATCGTCTGCGACCGCGGCGACCGCTACCTGTCCACGGGCGTCTTCAACAACTGACGCCTTGCACGGGGCCGCTTCGCCCCAGGAAAAACGCCCCACGTCCCGGATGCCATCCGGAGCGTGGGGCGTTTGCGTTGCGGGCCCGATCGCGCGGCGCCGCGCCCGTCCAGTCCTTATTCGGGCTGGATGTTGGCGTCCTTCATCACCTTGATCCAGCGTGCGCTTTCGGCCAGGTTGAAGGCTTCGGCTTCCTGGTAGCTCATGGTGCTGGGCAGGGTGCCTTGCGATTTCAGCGCCTCGACCACCTTGGGCGATTGCGACGCCTCGATCATGGCCTTGTTGAGCTTGGCGATGATGGGTTCGGGCGTGTCCTTGGGCACCCACATGCCGTACCAGGTGACGATGTCGAAGCCGGGCAGGCCATTCTCGGCGATGGTCGGGACGTCGGGCAGCTCGGCCAGGCGGGTCTTGGTGGTGACGGCGATCGGGCGCACCTTGCCGCTCTGGATCAGGGGCAGGGCGGGCGCCAGCGGTGCGTACATCAGGTCGACGTGGCCGCCGGCGACGTCGGTCAGGGCCGGGCTGCTGCCGCGGTAGCCGACGTGCGAGATGGAGGCCTTGGTGGTGGTGTTGATCAGCTCACCGGCCAGGTGCGGCAGCGTGGCCACGCCGGGCGAGGCAAAACTGAGCGAACCCGGCTGGGCCTTGGCCTGCGCGATCAGCTCGCCGAAGGTCTTGAACTTGGAGTCGGGCGGCACCACGGCCACCATCGGCACCGTGCCCAGCACGCCGACCATGCGGAAATCCTTGATCGGGTCGAAAGTCAGGCTCTTGAACTGGGCGGGGTAGATGCCCTGCACCGACGGGTTCATCAGCACGGTGTAGCCATCGGCCGGCGCGCGCGCGACCTGGGCGGCGCCGATGGTGCCGCTGGCGCCGGGACGGCTTTCGATCACCAGCGGCTGGCCCAGGATTTCACCCATGCGCACCGCGATCACGCGGCCCACCACGTCGGTCGGGCCACCCGCGGCCCACGGCATGATTACGCGGATCGGCTTGTCGGGATAGGCGTCCTGCGCCTGTGCGCCAGCCAGCGGCAGGGCCCCTATGGCGATCGCCGAGCATGCCGCGGCGAGCAAAGTGCGCTTGTTCATCTGCTGTCTTCTCCTACAAAGGTGAGGTTGGCCGAGGGCAGGGCCGCGTACAGCAGCGCCTTGACCTCTTTCAGTTGCTGGCCAGTGGTGGCTTCGTTCTTCTGCATGCGCCCCAGGGGGCCGGCCACCACGATGGCGAAGGGTTGTTCATAGGCGCGGAACCCGAGCGAGATGGACATCACGTCCTCGACGTTTTCGCCCAGGGAACGTTGCCAGCCGCGCTGGATGCCGGCCTGCAGGTCGCGCTCGAACGCGGCCTGGCTGGTCAGGGTGGTTTCGGTGTACGAGGCGAAGCCGGGATAGGTCTTGAACCATTTCTGGCGCTCGTCCTCGGACAGCACCGAAAGCAGGGCCTTGCCCGAGCTGGTGGCGTGCACCGCCTTGAATCCGCCGGGCTGATGCGAGAAGCGGATGGTCTGCTTGGACTCGGCGACGATCAGGTACACGACCTTGTCGTCTGCAAGCTTGGCCAGCAGGGCGGTCTCGCCGGTGATGTCGCGCACCCGCGCCAGCACCGGTTCGATCACGGCGTTCAGCGGATCGCTGCGACAGATCAGGGTGGCGACGTGGATCAGCTTCTGCGTCGGGTAGTAGCCGTGCTTCTTGCCGATCTCGTACAGATAGCCGCGCGCCACCATGGTCTTGAGCAGACCATGGCAACTGGACAGCGGAATCTCCATCTGCGCGGCGATCTCGCTGTACAGCAATGGCTTCTGCGCCTCGGCGAAGAGGTTCAGAACATCCAGGACTCGTGCGGCTGTTTTCACATCCATGATGTTATTATCCTATATGTGATAAATTTGTGTCAAATTCTTAGTTCATGGCCAAGGAGCCGCGCCACATGAGATGGAAGAACCGTCCCGAGGGATCGAACTGGGGAGACTTCGGCCCTGATGACCAACGGGGTTGCCTGAATTACATCACTCCCGCGAACGTGATGAAGGGAATCCAGGAAGTCCGCGAGGGCCTGAGCTTCTGTCTGTCGCTGCCGCTGGACTATCCCGGCGGCAACGGCGTCAATGTGCGCCGCCATCCGCCCAAGCTGCGGCCGACCGAGCGCGACGGCGACCAGTACCTGAACTTTCCGCTGGGCCGCCTGCGTCCGGGATGCGTCGATGTGCTGAGCGACGACATCGTCGAGATGAGCCTGCAGTACTCGACCCAGTGGGATTCGCTGGCGCACGTGGGCGCCTTGTTCGACGCCAATGGCGATGGCCTGCCCGAGCGCGTCTACTACAACGGCTACCGTCCCAACGAACACGTGGTCGGCCCGGTGGACTACGACGTCGACAATGGCTTCGCCAAGACCGACCTGGGGCGTGGCGGCGCCTCCCATGCCAAGAAACTGGACATCACCCACCTGGCTGAATCCTGCCTGCAGAGCCGTGGCGTCATGGTGGACCTGGCCCGGCATTATGGCCGCGAGCAGAAGTCGGTGGGCTACGACGATCTGATGCGCATCATCGAGGCCGATGGCATCGAGATCGAGCAGGGCGATATCGTGCTGTTCCATACCGAATTCGGCGATGCGCTGCTGGAAAAGCAGCGCCAGCCGGACCACCACACCCTGCACGAGATCTGCGCCGGGCTGGATGGCAGCGACGAGAAGCTGCTGCAGTGGATCACCGATTCCAAGGTGGCCGCCATGGCGTCGGACAACCACGCGCTGGAGATCTACCCGACGCAGAAGCCGAACGCGTGCTGCGCGGCTTTGCCGCTGCACCACCACTGCATCTTCAAGCTCGGCCTGCCGATCGGCGAGATGTGGTATCTGGGCGCGCTGGCCCGCTGGCTGACCGCCAACGGCCGCAGCCGCTTCCTCTTGACCGCGCCGCCGCTGAACCTGCCGGGCGCGGTGGGTTCGCCCGCCACGCCGGTGGCCACGGTCTGAAGCCTGCGGCGGCGCGGGCGCGGCGGGCACCGGCCCCTCAGCGGCCGACGCGCGCCTCGATTTCGCTGGCCAGATCTGCCACGGCAGTGGCGTAGAAGTAGCTGCGGTTGTACTTCGTCAGCGCGAAGAAGTTGGGCGTGCCGACGCGGTATTGCGCGGTGCCGCGGGCTTCTTCCACCAGATCGACCACGCCCATGGGCTGGCTGCCCCAGCCGTTGGCCGAGGCGCCGGGCTGCAGGCGCGCGCCGGCCGCGGTCAGGGTGCCCCAGGTCTGCTTGGGTTCCAGGCCGCCGTCCACCAGCGCGGTGGGATCGGCCGGCAACGTCACCGGCGCGAATACCGGCAGTCCGCGTTGCCAGCCGTGCTGCGACAGGAAGCTGCCGACCGACATGATGGCGTCGCGGGTGTTGTTGGTCAGGTCGATATGGCCGCTGCCGTCGCCGTCCACCGCGTAGTGTTTGATGCTGGTGGGCATGAATTGCGGCATGCCGATGGCGCCGGCGTAGGAGCCACGCGTTTCGAGGTCGAGCTTGCCGGTCATGGCCAGCGTCAGGAAGTCGGCCAGTTGGCCTCGGAACATGGTGGCGCGCTCGGGCTTGGCCGGGTCCGGATAATCGAAGGCCAGCGTGGTCAGCGCGTCCAGCACGCGGAAATTGCCCATGTTGCGGCCATAGAGCGTTTCAACGCCGATGATCGAGGCGATGATGGGGGCCGGCACGCCGAAGCGCTGCGCGGCCTGGTTGAGTTGGTCGCGATGCTCGTTGTAGAACTCCACGCCCCAGCCGATGCGCTTGGGCTCGACGAAGCGCGAGCGGTAGGTCAGCCAGCTGCGCCAGATCTTTTTCCCCGGCGGTGACGGCGCGATCAGGCGCGCCACGGTGGCGTTGTAGCGCGTGCTTTCGAGCGCCGAGACCATCGGCTGCAGCGGCAGATTGCGTTCGACGGCCAGGCTTTCGACGAAGCTGCGCACCTCGGGGCGCAGGACGCCGCTGGGGGTGAGGGCGGCCGGGCCGTCGTCCGCCAGTTCGGGGCCGGGGGGCGGCGCCGCGGGTCCGATGCGGATGGGGGCGGGGTTGCCGGCGGTGGCCGCGGGGGCCTGGACGGCGGAGGGATTCGAGGCGGTGGGAGCGGTGGTGGAACAGCCGGCCAGGAGGGCCGACAAGGTGCCGAGTTGCAGTAATCGCCGACAGGTGAACATAATCTTCCTTATGGAGACCATGTATCTTACCCACCCGGCATGCCGCTTGCATGAAATGGGCAGTTGGCATCCGGAGAGCCCGCAGAGGCTGGACGCCATTTCCGACCAATTGCTTGCCAGCGGCCTGATGCCCTATCTGGATGACCGGCAGGCGCCGCAGGCGTCGCGCCATGACTTGCTGCGGGTGCACACTGTCCAGTATCTGGACGATTTGCGCGGACATACGCCCGAGCAAGGGTATTACCCGATAGATCCCGATACCCTGATGAATCCGCATACCTACGAGGCCGCGCTGTACGCTGCCGGCGCAGGGGTGGCGGCGGTCGACGCGGTGATCGGCGGCGAGGCCCGCACGGCTTTTTGTGCGGTGCGTCCGCCCGGGCACCATGCCTGCCGCACGCAGGCGATGGGCTTCTGCTTCCTGAACAACGTGGCCATCGCGGCCCGCCACGCCATGGACTTCCACGGCCTGTCGCGGGTGGCGATCGTCGATTTCGACGTGCACCACGGCAACGGCACCGAGGATGTCTTCGCCGGCGACGACCGGGTGCTCATGTGCAGCATTTTCCAGCATCCCTTCTTTCCCAACAGCGGCACCGAACATCCGGCGGCCAACATGGTCAACGTGCCGGTGGCCGCCTATACGGCGGGCGCCGCCGTCCGCGCCATCGTCACGGACACCTGGCTGCCGCGGCTGGAGGCGCACCGCCCGGAACTTATTCTGATTTCGGCCGGTTTCGATGCCCACCGCGAGGACGACATGGGTCAAATGGGGCTGGTGGAGGCCGACTATGCATGGATCACCGAGCAGCTCGTGGAGGTGGCCGAACGCCACTGCCAGGGGCGGATCGTCAGCACGCTCGAGGGCGGTTACAACCTGTCCGCCCTGGGGCGCAGCGTCGTGGCCCATATACGGGCGCTGGCGAAGCTGTAGAATCAGGAAAAAATTGTGCAATGCGATCCCGGCGGGTCGTTGATCCGCCGGGAATTTATTTCCATTTGGAGGCAGCGGGATGAAGGTGTTGGTACCTGTCAAGCGCGTCGTTGACTACAACGTCAAAGTGCGCGTCAAGTCTGATCAGACCGGCGTGGATATCGCCAATGTGAAGATGTCGATGAACCCCTTTGACGAGATCGCCGTCGAGGAAGCCACCCGATTGAAGGAAAAGGGCGCCGTGGCCGAGGTCGTGGCGGTTTCTTGCGGCGTTGCGCAATGCCAGGAAACCCTGCGCACCGCCATGGCCATCGGCGCCGACCGTGGCGTGCTGGTCCAGACCGACGCCGAACTGCAACCGCTGGCCGTGGCCAAGTTGCTCAAGGCCCTCGTCGACAAGGAACAGCCGCAACTGGTGATCCTGGGCAAGCAGGCCATCGACGACGACGCCAACCAGACCGGCCAGATGCTGGCCGCGCTGCTGGACTGGCCGCAAGCCACGTTCGCCAGCAAGGTCGAGCTGGCCGATGGCAAGGCCACCGTCACGCGTGAAGTGGACGGCGGCCTGGAAACGCTGACGCTCAAGCTGCCGGCCATTATCACCACCGACCTGCGCCTGAACGAGCCGCGCTACGTCACGCTGCCGAACATCATGAAGGCCAAGAAGAAGCCGCTGGACACCGTCACCCCGGAAGAACTCGGTGTCGATCCGGCGCCGCGCCTGAAGACGCTCAAGGTCAGCGAGCCGCCCGCCCGCAAGGCCGGCATCAAGGTGGCCGATGTCGCGGCCCTGGTGGACAAACTCAAGAACGAAGCGAAGGTGGTTTGAGATGACGACGCTGGTTATTGCCGAACACGATAACGCCCAGCTCAAGGGCGCAACCCTGAACGCCGTCGCCGCCGCCGCCAAGATCGGAGGCGACGTCCACGTGCTGGTCGCCGGCGCCAATGCCCGCACCGTGGCCGACCAGGCCGCGCAGGCGGCCGGCGTGGCCAAGGTGCTGCTGGCCGACGCGCCGCAACTGGCCGACGGCCTGGCCGAGAACGTCGCCGCCCAGGTGCTGGCCGTGGCCTCGGGCTACAGCCACATCCTGTTCCCGGCCACCGCCTCGGGCAAGAACGTCGCCCCGCGCGTGGCCGCCAAGCTCGACGTGGCCCAGATCTCCGACATCATCGGTGTCGAATCCGCCGACACCTTCCAGCGCCCGATCTACGCCGGCAACGCCATCGCCACCGTGCAATCGGCCGACCCGGTCAAGGTCATCACCGTGCGCACCACGGGCTTTGACGCCGTGGCCGCGCAGGGCGGCTCGGCCGCCGTGGAAGACGTCGCCGCCGTGGCCGATTCCGGCCTGTCGAGCTTCGTCGGCCGCGAAGTCGCCAAGAGCGACCGTCCGGAACTGGCCGGCGCCCGCGTCGTCGTGTCCGGCGGGCGTGGCCTGGGCAGCGCCGAGAACTTCAAGATCCTGGATCCGCTGGCCGACAAGCTCGGCGCGGCCCTGGGCGCCTCGCGCGCCGCGGTCGACGCCGGCTACGCGCCGAACGATTGGCAGGTCGGCCAGACCGGCAAGATCGTTGCGCCGCAACTGTACGTGGCCGTCGGCATTTCCGGCGCCATCCAGCATCTGGCCGGCATGAAAGACTCCAAGGTCATCGTCGCCATCAACAAGGATGCCGAAGCGCCGATTTTCGGCGTGGCCGATTATGGCCTGGTTGGCGATCTGTTCCAGGTGGTTCCCGAACTGACCAGCGCCCTGTAAGTCGACGCGCCCCGGCGTTAATGCCAAAAGCCCGCGGACATTATGTCCGCGGGCTTTTTATTTGCCCGCCTGGCAATCGAAACTATTTGCTATTTACGGTGCAATTCTTTTGATCTTTGGAAAGATTCTGATAATGTATGCCGCGCGCAGATAGGATTCGCGCAAGTGCTTGGCCGGTACATAACGAAGGAGATTCGGGATGGAATGGTTATTTGACACTCTGCGGAAATATCCGGAACTGGCGATATTCCTTACCCTGGGTCTGGGATATTGGATCGGTGCCAAAAAGATATTCGGATTCAACCTGGGGGCGGTCACCGGCACCTTGCTGGTGGGCGTGCTGGTCGGCCAGCTCGATATCACGATCGCCCCGATCGTCAAACAAGTCTTCTTCCTGCTGTTCCTGTTCGGCCTGGGCTATGGCGTCGGCCCGCAATTCTTTCGCGGCATGAAAAGCGATGGCCTGCCGCAAGTCATTTTCGCCGTGGTCATCTGCGTCATCTGCCTGCTGGTGACCTGGGGCACTGCCGTGGGCTTCGGCTTCGATGCCGGCACCGGCGCGGGGCTGCTGTCCGGCGCGCAGACCATTTCGGCGGTGATGGGGGTGGCCACCGACACCATTAACGGCCTGGGCATCGACGCGGCCACCAAGAAGAAGTGGATCGACAGCATTCCGGTGGCGTATGCGGTCTGCTACATCTTCGGCACGGTCGGCAGCGCCTGGCTGCTGGCCTCGCTGGGCCCGAAACTGATGCGCGTGGACATCGTCAAGGAGTGCAAGGAGTACGAGGCCAAGATGTCCGGCGGCGCGGATTCGATGGAGCTGTCGGGCTACCGCAAGTTCATCTCTCGCGCCTACAAGCTCGATCATTCCGAATGGGTCGGCAAGACCGTGGGCGATGTCGAGTCGCGCTTCGTCGAGGCGCGCGTGTTCATCGAGCGCATCCGCCGCGGCGACCAGATCCTCGACACCGATTCCACCACCGTGCTGCAGGCCGGCGACGTCCTGGGCGTGGCTGGCCGGCACGACGCGCTGGTATTGCAGGCGGCCGGGATCATCGGCGCCGAAGTCGAGGACCGTGACCTGATCAACCTGCCCGCCGAGATCGTCGAGGTCGTGCTGACCAACAAGAACCTGGCGGGCAAGACCGTCAAGGAAATCGCCGAAATGGAGCAGGTGCGCGCACTGGGGCGTGGCGTGTTCCTGCGCAAAGTGGTTCGCGGCGGCCATGAGATGCCGATCAACTGGGGCCTCAAGCTCGACCGCGGCGACCGCCTGTTCCTCCTTGGCGCCAAGCGCGATGTCGAGCGGGTGGTCGGCAAGGTGGGGTACGTGGACCGCGCCACCGAGCAGACCGACATGGTGTTCGTGGGCTTCGGCATCCTGCTGGGCGGGCTGTTCGGCACGCTGGTGCTGACCGTGGGCGGCATTCCGATCACGCTGTCGACTTCGGGCGGCTCGCTGATCGCGGGGCTGATCTTCGGCTATCTGCGATCGGTGCACCCGACTTTTGGCCGGGTGCCGGAACCCGTGCACTGGTTCCTCACTTCGGTCGGCCTGACCGCCTTCGTGGCCGTGGTCGGAATCAGTTCGGGCCCAGGCTTCGTGCAGGGCTTCCAGCAACTGGGCGCCAAGCTTTTCATTGCGGGCATCATCGCCACCAGCGTGCCGATGATATTGGGGGTGTATATCGCCCGCTACGTCTTCAAGTTCCACCCGGCCATCGTCCTCGGGGTCTGCGCCGGGGCGCGCACCACCACGGCCGCCATCGGCCAGATCACCGAGACCGCGAAGAGCCAGGTGCCTGCCCTGGGCTACACGGTGCCCTACGCCATCGGCAATACCCTGCTCATCATCTGGGGCATTGTCATCGTCATGCTCATGACCTAGGGGCCGTTTCCGCCGAAGGAAATCTCGCCCTTCGGGGGAAACGGATTTCTGCGGGATGTCCGCCCGCGAACCGCGGGCGGACATCCGTCCGGGAAATTCCCGGCAAGCGTCCGTCAATCGCAAACCAGGAGTAACTGAACAATGGCTTCCACCGCGCCTCTCACCGTCAGCCTGGCCTCGGCCCTGAAAACCACCCGCTCGCGCCAACGCGACCTGGAGCAACTGTCTCCCTTTGAACTGAAGGATTATCTGATCACGCTGGCCAAGGACACCCAGCAGACGGCCGCGCTGACCATGTTGAACGCGGGTCGCGGCAATCCCAACTGGATTGCCACCGAACCGCGCGACGCCTTCTTCCTGCTGGGCCAGTTCGCCATGAAGGAAGCGCGCCGGGTGCGCGACGATGTGATCCTGGCGGGCATGCCGCCCAAGAAGGGCTGCGCCGACCGCCTGCGCAAGTTCCTGTCCAAGAACAAGGGCGCGGCGGGCGCGGACTTCCTGGCCGGGGTGCTGGAGTACGGCGTGAAGATCAAGAACTTCGTGCCCGACGAATGGATCCATGAGCTGACCGACAGCGTCATCGGCGACAACTATCCGGTGCCGCCGCGCGCCCTGGTGCATCTTGAGCAGGTTGTGCATGACTACCTGATCAAGGAAATGTGCGACGGCCGGCCGCCCAAGGGCAAGTTCGACCTGTTCCCGGTCGAGGGCGGCACGGCGGCCATGTGCTACATCTTCGATTCGCTGATGCAGAACGGGCTGCTCAAGCAGGGCGATACCATCGCGCTGTTCCTGCCGACCTTCACGCCCTACATCGAGATCGCGCACCTGGAGCGCTTCCAGTTCAAGATCGTCGCCATCAACGCCAGTAGCGTGCGCGCCGACGGCACCCACGACTGGCACTATCCGGCCTCGGAAATCGCCAAGCTCGAGAATCCGAAGATCAAGCTGGCGGTGACGGTGAACCCCAGCAACCCGCCGTCGGTCGCCTTCAGCCCGGTCGAGATGAAGCAGATCGTGGGACTGATCCGCAAGAATCCGGACCTGGTGCTGGTGACAGACGACGTGTACGGCACCTTCGTGCCCAACTTCCGCTCGCTGATGGCCGAGGTGCCGCACAACACCATCTGCGTGTATTCGTTCTCGAAGAACTTCGGCTGCACCGGCTGGCGCCTGGGCGTGATCGCGACCCACGAGCAGAACACCATGGACCGCCGGATCGCCGAGCTGCCGGCGTCGTGGAAGAAGCGCCTGAACAAGCGCTATGGCGCCATGACCATGGAGCCCGAGAAGCTCAAGTTCATCGACCGAATGGTGGCCGACAGCCGCAACGTGGCGCTGAACCACACGGCGGGCCTGTCGCTGCCGCAGCAGGTGCAGATGGGCTTTTTCGCTCTGTCGCACCTGCTGGACCTGAAGGACGCCTACAAGCACCTGACGATGCAGATCGTGCGCGCCCGACGCGACGCGCTGTGGCGCGGGCTGGGGGCGCCGCTGCCGCCGGAAGACCCGATGCGCGGCTGGTACTACGTCGAGCTGGACTTCATGGTGTGGGCCAAGAACACCTACGGCGATGCCTTCTGCAAATACATGACGTCCAACTACGAGCCGGTCGACTTCCTGTTCCGCCTGGCCGAGAAATCCGGCGTGGTGTTGATGGACGGCGGCGGTTTCGGCGGCCCGCCGTGGTCGATCCGGATTTCGCTGGCCAACCTGGATGATGGCGACTATTCCAAGATCGGCAAGCACATGGTCGACGCCGCCACGGAATACGTCGAGGCCTGGAAGGCCGGCCAACTGGTGCGTTCGGGTCCGACCGCCGGCAAGGGCCAGAAGGTCAAGCCCGCCGCCGCCAAGCGCAAGGCCGCCGGCAAGCAAGCCGCCAAGAAGGCGGTGAAGCAGGCGGTCAAGAAGGCCGCCAAGGCCGAGCGCTCGGCCACCAAAGGGGCGAAGTAGCCGCCATCGTCCGCCAGATCCAGGGTGACATGACCTCATGACGTGCTCAGTCGGGTTTTTCAATAACGTTCCCATCGCGGTGCTGTTCCTGACGGTGGGGTTGGGATACCTGATCGGCAAGCTCAAGGTCGGGCCGATCCAGCTCGGGGGCGTGTGCGGCACGCTCATCGTTGCCCTGCTGATCGGCCAGACCGGTTGCCAGATGCGCGGCGACCTGAAGGAGGTCGCGTTCGCCCTGTTCATCTTCGCCATGGGCTATTCGGGCGGACCGCAGTTCTTCGCCAACCTGAACCGGTCCAGCCTGCGCTACATCGTGCTGCCCATCATCGAGGCGCTGCTGGTGCTGACCATCGTGCTGCTGGCGGTGCCGCTGTTCGGGCTGGACGCGGGCACGGCGGCTGGACTGGCTGCCGGGGCGGCAACCGAGTCGGCCGTGGTCGGGACCGCGGCGGAGGCGCTCAAGCACCTGGGTCTGCCCGACGCCGACGTGCAGCGGATGGAGGCCAATATCGCCACCGCCTACACGCTGACTTATCTAGTGGGCCTGATCAGCATCGTGTTCTTCACCAGCCAGGTGGCGCCGGCCCTGTTGCGCATCAACCTGCGCGAGGCCTCCAAAGTGCTTGAGGAGAAACTGGGCGGGGGGCCGGGCGAGACCGACGAGAACCTGCTGCCGACCCTGCCGCGGCTGGTGGGCCGCTCGCACGTGGTCAAGGACGCGGACGGCAGGACGGTGGGCGAGGTCGAAGCCGAATTGGGCGGACGCACCGCCATCAGCCGCATCCTGCGCAATGGCGAGGCGATCGAGCCCACGCCCGAGGACCGGCTGGCCACCGGCGATATCGTCGTCGTGCTGGGCCTGCGCCGCTTCGCGCTGCGGGCCGGCTCGGTCGTCGGGCCGGAGATCCAGTTGCCGGAGGCGCATGCCGATGACCTGCAACTGGCCGAGTTGCAAGTCATCGTCAACAGGAAGACGGTCAATGGCCGCACCCTGGGCGAATTGGCCAAGGGGCCGCGCGCGCAGCGGGCGCGGGGCGTGTTCCTGCAGTCGATCCAGCGGTCCGGTCATATGCTGCCGCTCACGCCTGCCACCGTGGTGCAGTATGGCGACCTGGTGACGCTGGTGGGCGCCGAGCCCGAGTTGTCGCAGGCCGGCGCGGGGCTGGGCAACGAGCTGCGGCGCAGCGGCGTGACCGACCTGGTGTTCCTGGCCTTCGGCATTCTCGCGGGCTTGATGATCGGCGCGCTGGGGGCACGCCTCTGGGGCATTCCGGTGTCGCTGGGCAGCGGCGGCGGCGCCCTGGTCAGCGGCCTGGTGTGCGGCTGGATCAACGCCAAGCGGCCCGCATTGGGGCACATGCCGGACCAGGCGGTGCAATTGCTCAAGGATCTGGGGCTGGCGGTGTTTGTCGCCTGCGTCGGCCTGTCGGCCGGGCCGGAGGCGGTGTCGCTGATCCGCGAGCACGGCGCAGTGCTGCCGCTGATCGGCCTGCTGGTATCGCTCGGGCCGGCCTGCCTGTCGCTGTGGGTCGGGCACAAGCTGCTCAAGATAGAGGGGCCGCTGCTGGTCGGCGCCATCGCGGGCCAGCACGTCAGCACGCCGGCGATCAGCGCCATCCTGGGCGCCAGCGGCAGCGCGGTGCCGCTGCTGGGCTACACCGTGACCTACGCCATCGCCAACGTGCTGTTGCCGGTGCTGGGGCCGATCATTGTGTCGCTGGCGCATCACCTCGGCGGATGAGGCCGGCAGGGCGCGTTGCCCCATGAGGCGGAGCGAGGGTTTAACATAGGCTAGGGAAACTACCGAGACCGCCATCGACCGCGCCATGCGTGTCGCCCAAGGCGGCATCCCATCGCACCCCGCCGCCCCCGCCGTCACGGGCGCAGGCTCATGGAGACAAGATGCCCTACCTTACCCCGCTGCAGGATTTCCGCTTCGCGCTGAAGGAACTGGCCGGCCTGGACGACGTCCTCAAACTGCCCGGATTCGAAGAGGTGACGCCCGATCTGGTGGACGCCATCCTGGAAGAGAACGGCCGCTTCGTCGAGCAGGCGATCGCGCCGCTGAACGTACCCGGCGATACCCGCCCGCCCGTCTGGAACGACGGCCATGTGACCGCGACGCCAGGCTACGCCCAGGGATTCAAGGACTATGCCGCCGGTGGCTGGCAGGGACTGCAGCATCCGCAGGCCTGGGGCGGGCAGGGGCTGCCCAAGCTGGTCGCGGCCGCGCCTGGCGAAAACATCCAGGCCGCCAGCCTGGCGTTTTCGTTGTGCCCGATGCTGACCGACGGCGTGATCGAGGCCATCCTCACCGTCGGCTCGGAAGAACAGCGCAAGACGTTCGTGCCCAACCTGATCGGCGGTAAATGGACCGGCACCATGAACCTGACCGAGCCGCAGGCCGGCTCGGACCTGGCGCAGGTGGCCACGCGCGCGGTGCGCCAGGAGGACGGCAGCTATCGCCTGTCGGGTCAGAAGATCTTCATCACCTACGGCGAGCACGACCTGGCCGAGAACATCATCCACCTGGTGCTGGCGCGCACGCCGGACGCGCCGCCCGGGGTCAAGGGCATCTCGCTGTTCATCGTGCCCAAGTTCCTGGTCGGCGCCGATGGCGCCCTGGGCGCGCGCAACGACGTCTGGTGCGCCTCGCTGGAGCACAAGCTGGGCATCCATGGCAGTCCCACGGCCGTGCTGCTGTACGGTTCGGGCAAGGGCGAGGCGGGCGAGGGCGCGGTCGGCTATCTGGTGGGCGAGTTGAATCGCGGCCTGGAATACATGTTCATCATGATGAACGCGGCCCGCTATTCGGTCGGGCAGCAGGGCATCGGCGTGTCCGAGCGGGCTTACCAGCACGCGCTGGCCTATGCGCGCGAACGGGTGCAGGGCAGGGCGGTGGAAGGTTCCTCCGCAGCGGTCGCGATCGCGCGCCATCCGGACGTGCAGCGCATGCTGCTGACCATGAAGGCGCTCACCGAGGCGGCGCGCGCCGTGTCGTATGTGACCGCCGCCGCGCACGACAAAGGCACGCATCACCCGGATCCCGAGCAGCGCGCCCGCAATCGCGCGTTCTACGAATACATGGTGCCCATCGTCAAGGGCTTCTCGACCGAATCGGCGGTGGAGGTGGCCTCGCTCGGCATCCAGGTGCATGGGGGCATGGGCTATATCGAGGAGACCGGGGCCGCGCAGTATTACCGTGATGCGCGCATCCTGCCGATCTACGAAGGCACCACCGCGATCCAGGCCAATGACCTGGTCAGCCGCAAGACGCAGCGCGATGGCGGCGCCACCGCCTACGCCGCCATCTCGGCCATGCGCGAGACCTTGCGGGCGGTCGAGGCCGAGTCGTCGCGGGCGGCCGCCGCCGACCGCGACGGCCTGCGCCTGCTGCGCGACAACCTCGACAGCGCCATCCAGGCCTATGAGTCGGGCGTGGAATTCATCCTTGAACAATCCGCGGCGAATATCCGGGCGGTGTACGCCAGCAGCGTGCCGTACCTGATGCTGGCCGGCGTCGTGCATGGCGGCTGGCAGATGGCGCGCGCGGTGCTGGCGTGCCGCCGGCTCCTGGCTGGGGGATCGACCGATCCGTTCCATCGCGAGAAGCTGGCGACGGGATTGTTCTACGCCGCCCACATCCTGCCGCGCGCCCTGGCGCTGTCGGCGGCGGTGCGCGCCGGCGTGGTGGCGGACGCCTGCGGCGCGGCCGCGAATATTGCATAAGGTTATATGTCTTGCGTATTTCCCCTGCAACAGGTTTGATGGAAGAATCGTTTCCAGGGGCGGCACAGGCCGCCGCCGAAACGTTTTTCAGGCCGGCCGCCGGACGTGGCGGCCGGTCGATTCCGTAACCTGAATCCGCAAGCAGGAGACACCATGAGTCATCTACGCCTGGGCGACACCGCGCCCGATTTCGAACAGGAATCCTCGGCCGGCCCGATCCGTTTCCATGAGTATCTGGGCAATAGCTGGGGCGTGCTGTTCTCGCATCCGGCCGACTTCACGCCTGTCTGCACCACCGAGCTGGGCTACACCGCCAAGCTGGCCGACGAATTCGCCAAGCGCAACGTGAAGGTGCTGGCGCTGTCGGTGGACGGCACCGACTCGCACACCAAGTGGATCGAGGACATCAACGACACCCAGTCGACCAAGGTCAATTTCCCGATCCTGGCCGACAAGGACCGCAAGGTGTCCGAGCTGTACGACATGATCCACCCCAACGCCAACGCCACGCTCACGGTGCGCTCGGTCTTCATCATTGACCCGAACAAGAAGGTGCGCCTGATCATCACGTATCCGGCCAGCACCGGCCGCAACTTCAACGAGATCCTGCGCGTCATCGACTCGCTGCAACTGACCGACAGCCACAGCGTGGCCACGCCGGTCAACTGGGAAGACGGCGACGACGTCATCATCGTGCCGTCGCTGCAGGACGAAGCGGTGATCAAGCAGAAGTTCCCGAAGGGCTACAAGGCGGTGCGTCCCTATCTGCGCATTACGCCCCAACCGAATAAGTAAATAAGAAATCCGTGCGCAAGGCGGTGCGTCACCGCTTGCCCGGATTCTGGCGCCAGCCACCCGCAAAGCCGCGTATTCCCTGGGAATGCGCGGCTTTTTCACAGGGGGCGGCGGCCGCGCTATATGCCTGGGAGCGATGAGCAATCAAAGAATGATTCGTTCCGTTCAGAACAGGCCCCCGGCAAACTTGCTTCCACATTGCCAAACACGCGAAGGGAGCAGGGAATGTCTTTCAGGAAAGCCGGATGGTTGGCCGCCTTGGCCGCAGTGACGATGTCTCTCGCCGCGATCGCGCCGGCGCAGGCGCAGCAGAAGCAGACTCTTTTGAACGTGTCGTACGACCCGACGCGCGAACTGTATCGCGCCATCGATGACGCCTTCATCAAGCAGTACAAGGAAAAGGCCAACGTCGACCTGACCATCCGTCAGTCGCACGGCGGCTCCGGCCGCCAGGCGCGCTCGGTCATCGACGGCCTGGAAGCCGACGTGGTGACGCTGGCGCTGGCCTACGACATCGACGCCATCGCCGACCGCGGCCTCTTGCCCGAGAACTGGCAGGCGCGCCTGCCGCAGAACAGCTCGCCCTACACCTCGACCATCGTGTTCCTGGTGCGCAAGGGCAATCCCAAGCACATCAAGGACTGGGATGACCTGGTCAAGGACGGCGTGCAGGTGATCACGCCCAACCCCAAGACCTCCGGCGGCGCCCGCTGGAACTATCTGGCCGCCTGGGCCTACGCGCTGGAAAAGAACGGCGGCAGCGAAGAGAAGGCGCGCGCCTATGTCGGCGAGCTGCTCAAGCACGTGCCGGTGCTCGATACCGGCGCCCGCGGCGCCACCACCACCTTCGTCGAGCGCGGCGTGGGTGACGTGCTGCTGGCCTGGGAAAACGAAGCCTTCCTGGCGCTGGAGGAACTGGGTCCGGACAAGTTCGACATCGTGGTGCCGTCGCTGTCGATCCTGGCCGAGCCGCCCGTGGCCATCGTCGACAAGATCGTCGACAAGAAGGGCACCCGCGCCGCCGCCCAGGCCTACCTGGAATTCCTCTACACCCCGGCGGCCCAGGAGATCATCGCCAAGAACTACTACCGGCCGATCGACAAGACCGTGGCCGCCAAGTACGAAAGCAAGTTCCCCAAGGTCAAGCTGGTGACCATCGACGACAAGATCTTCGGCGGCTGGCGCAAGGCGCAGAAGGACCACTTCAGCGACGGCGGCACCTTCGACCAGATCTACCAGCCGCAGAAGAAGTAAGCGGACAACCAGCGGACGACGGCCATGACTTCAGCCTCGATTCCGACGGCAAAGGGCGCGCAGGCGCCTTTTGCCGTTCGGCGCAACAGCCCGGGCGTGCTGCCCGGTTTCGGCATTTCCATGGGCTACGCGGTGCTGTACCTGAGCGTGCTCGTGTTGATTCCCCTGGCGGCGCTGCCGATCAAGAGCGCCTCGCTGGGCTGGCAGGGCTTCTGGGACGCGGTGACGGCGCCACGGGTGCTGGCGTCGTATCAACTCACCTTCGGCGCCTCGCTCCTGGCGGCGCTGGTGAATCTGGTGTTCGGCACCATCGTGGCCTGGGTGCTGGTGCGCTACCGCTTTCCGGGCAAGAAGCTCCTGGACGCGCTGGTGGACCTGCCGTTCGCGCTGCCCACCGCCGTGGCCGGCATCGCCCTGACCGCGCTGTACGCGGAAAAGGGCTGGCTTGGCGCGCCGCTGGCCAACTGGTTCGGCCTGAAGGTGGCGTTCACGCCGCTGGGCATCGTGATCGCGCTGATCTTCATCGGCGTGCCGTTCGTGGTGCGCACGGTGCAGCCGGTGCTGGAAGACATCGAGCGCGAAATCGAGGAGGCCGCCGCCAGCCTTGGCGCCGATCGCTGGCAGACCATCCGCCGCGTGCTGCTGCCGACCCTGTTGCCGGCGCTGATGACCGGCTTCGCGCTGGCGTTCGCCCGCGCCGTCGGGGAGTATGGCTCGGTGGTTTTCATCGCCGGCAACATGCCGATGGTGTCCGAGATCACGCCGCTGCTGATCATCGCCAAGCTGGAGCAGTTCGACTACGCCGGCGCCGCCGCCATCGCCACCGTGATGCTGGTGCTGTCGTTCGTGCTGCTTTTCGTCATCAATCTGCTGCAGGGCTGGCAGGCCCGTCGCGGCCTGGGGAGACAGGCATGAGCTTTGTTGACCGTCCCGCGCACCTGACCGAGCCGCGCTGGGTGCGCGGCATTCTGCTGTTCCTGGCGCTGGGCTTTCTGGCGCTGTTTCTGTTGGTGCCGCTGGCCGCGGTGTTCTACGAAGCATTCCGCAAAGGCTGGGCGCTCTACCTGGAAGCGATCGTCGAGCCGGACGCCCTGGCCGCGATCCGCCTGACCTTGCTGGTGGCGGCGATCGCCTTGCCCGTCAATCTGGTGTTCGGGGTGGCCGCGGCCTGGGCCATCACCAAGTTCCAGTTCCGCGGCAAGCAGTTCCTCATCACGCTGATCGACCTGCCGTTCTCGGTGTCGCCGGTGGTGGCCGGCCTGGTGTTCGTGCTGCTGTTCGGCACCCAGGGCTGGTTCGGCGGCTGGTTGCAGGCGCACGACCTGAAGATCGTCTACGCCGTGCCCGGCATCATCCTGGCCTCGCTGTTCGTGACCTTTCCCTTCGTCGCGCGCGAGCTGATTCCGCTGATGCAGGCGCAGGGCAGCGAGGAAGAACAGGCCGCGCTGACGCTGGGCGCGAACGGCTGGCAGATCTTCTGGCGGGTGACGCTGCCGAACATCAAGTGGGGCCTGCTGTACGGCGCCATTCTCTGCAATGCGCGGGCCATGGGCGAGTTCGGCGCGGTGTCGGTGGTGTCGGGCCAGATCCGCGGCCTGACCAACACCATGACCCTGCATGTGGAGATTCTCTACAACGAATACCAGTATTCGGCGGCATTCGCGGTGGCCTCGCTGTTGGCGCTGTTGGCGTTGGTGACGCTGGTGGCCAAGAACGTGATCGAGTGGCGCAACGCGCGCTACCTGAAGGCGGCGGAGCTGCCGGTCGAGTATCCCGGGCCGGCGACGGCCATCAAGCCGGCCGTCGCCTGACGCGGCCGGCCAGACGGAGACAAGCATGAGTATCGAGGTTCGCAATCTATCCAAGCGCTTCGGCCAGTTCCGCGCGCTCAATGACGTATCGCTGCACATCGAGACGGGCGAGCTGGTGGCGCTGCTGGGGCCTTCGGGCTGCGGCAAGACCACGCTGTTGCGCATCATCGCCGGGCTGGAATCGGCCGACACGGGCAGCGTGCTGTTCGCCGGCGAGGACGCCACCGCGGTGGACGTGCGCCAGCGCCAGGTCGGTTTCGTGTTCCAGCACTACGCGCTGTTCAAGCACATGACGGTGTTCGAGAACGTTGCCTTCGGCCTGCGCGTCAAGCATCGCTCGCAGCGGCCGCCGGAAGACCAGATCCGGCGCAAGGTGCATGACCTGCTCAACCTGGTGCAGCTCGATTGGCTGGCGGACCGCTACCCGGCGCAACTGTCGGGCGGCCAGCGCCAGCGTATCGCGCTGGCGCGCGCGCTGGCGGTGGAGCCGCGCGTGTTGCTCCTGGACGAGCCGTTCGGCGCGCTCGACGCCAAGGTGCGCAAGGAGCTGCGCCGCTGGCTGCGTCGCTTGCACGATGAGCTGAACGTGGCCAGCGTGTTTGTCACCCATGACCAGGAAGAGGCGCTGGAAGTGGCCGACCGCGTGGTGCTGATGAACGCCGGCAGGATCGAACAGGTCGGCACCCCGCGCGAGGTCTGGGAAGGACCGGCCACGCCGTTCGTCTACGGTTTCCTGGGCGACGTCAACCAGTTGCAAGGCGTCGCGAGCCGCGGCGTCTGGGAGGGGGCGGGACTGTCGCTGCCTGCGCCAGAACTGGCGCAGGCCGAGGCGCAGCGCGCCACCGCTTATGTGCGGCCGCACGAATTCGACATCGAGCGCTACCGCGAGGGTGGCGCGGGCATCCCGGTGCGTCTCTCCCATGCCTACCTGGCCGGCCCCAGCGCCTACCTGGAATTGGCCAGCCAGGATTCCGACGCCGTCATCGAGGCCGAGGTGCCCGAGCATCTCTATCGCGAACTGGCGCTGCGCGATGGCGACATCCTGCTGGCCCGCCCGCGCCGGGCGCGTGTCTTCGCGGTGCAAGCATGACGGCCGTCGATCTCGCCGCCGGCCTGGCGCCGGCCCTTGCGGTTCGCTGGCACGAACTGATCGCGCGGCTGGCGGACGCGCGCCAGCGCTATCCCGACGCGGCGCTGGCCTCGTCGCTGGCGGCCGAGGACATGGTGCTGACGCACGCCATCTACAGCGCCGGCCTGGACCTGGAGGTCTTCACGCTGGACACCGGCCGGCTGCACGCGGAAACGCTGGGCGTGCTGGACGCGGTGCGCGAACGCTACGGACGCGAGATCACCGTGTATCGACCCGATTCCGGGGCGGTCGAGCGCCATGTGGCCGAGCACGGCGCCTACGCCTTCTACGAGAGCGTCGAGCTGCGCAAGGCCTGTTGCCAGATCCGCAAGGTTGAGCCGCTCAAGCGCGCGCTGGCAGGACGCGGCGCCTGGATCACCGGGCAGCGGCGCGCGCAATCGACCACGCGCGGTGAACTGCACCTGGAAGAGGGCGACGCCACCTTCGGCCTCTACAAGTTCAACCCGCTGGCCGAATGGAGCGAAGAGGATGTCTGGGGCGTGATCCGCGGCCTGGGCATCCCCTACAACCCGCTGCACGACCAGGGCTATCCGTCCATCGGCTGTGAGCCCTGTACCCGCGCCATCCGCCCGGGCGAAGACCTGCGGGCCGGGCGCTGGTGGTGGGAGTCGTCGGACTCCAAGGAATGCGGCCTGCACGCAGGCAACCGGGTCATTGGCATCGTCGCGGAAAACACGCGCGCCTGACGCCCATCACGTATCAAGAATTCGTTTTAGGGGAATACCTATGTCCGCAGTGATTCAACGCAGCCACCTGGACTGGCTGGAATCGGAAGCCATTTTCATCATGCGCGAGGTGGCGGCCGAGAGCGAGAAGCCCGTGCTGCTGTTCTCGGGCGGCAAGGATTCGGTGGTGCTGCTGCGCCTGGCCGAAAAGGCCTTCCGGCCGGGGCGCTTTCCGTTCCCGCTGATGCACATCGACACCGGCCACAACTTCGACGAGGTCATCGCCTTCCGCGATGCTCGCGCGGCCGAGTTGGGCGAGACCCTGATCGTGCGCAGCGTGGAAGACTCGATCAAGCGCGGCAGCGTGGTGCTGCGGCGCGAGACCGACTCGCGCAATGCGGCGCAGGCCGTGACGCTGCTGGAGGCGATCGAGGAGTTCGGCTTCGACGCCTGCATCGGCGGAGCCCGCCGCGACGAGGAAAAGGCGCGCGCCAAGGAGCGCATCTTCTCGTTCCGCGACGAGTTCGGCCAGTGGGACCCCAAGGCCCAGCGCCCGGAACTGTGGAACCTGTTCAACACCAAGGTGCACCGCGGCGAGAACATGCGGGTGTTCCCGATCTCCAACTGGACCGAGCTGGACGTCTGGCAGTACATCCAGCGCGAACGGCTGGCGCTGCCGTCGATCTACTTCAGCCACGAGCGCGAGGTGGTGCGGCGCAAGGGCCTGCTGGTGCCGGTCACGCGCCTGACGCCGCCGCAGGACGGCGACACGGTCGAGCGCCTGTCGGTGCGTTTCCGCACCGTGGGCGATATCTCCTGCACCTGCCCGGTGGCCTCGGATGCCGCCGATACCGCCGCCATCATCGCCGAGACCGCGGTGACCGATATCACCGAGCGCGGCGCCACGCGCATGGACGACCAGACTTCCGAGGCCTCGATGGAGCGCCGCAAGAAGGAAGGCTATTTCTGATCGCACGAGTGGCCGGCGCCTGGCCGGCCGACAGGGGACGCATATGAACGCAGTAAACGATTCTTTTCTTTCGGGCGCCGACTCGGGCGTGCTGCGCCTGATCACCGCGGGATCGGTGGACGACGGCAAGTCGACGCTGATCGGCCGCCTGCTGTATGACAGCAAGGGCGTGTTCGCCGACCAGCTCGACGCCATCTCGCGCGCCAAGTACAAGCGCGTGGCCGAGGGCGGCATCGACTTCTCCCTGCTCACGGATGGCCTGGAGGCCGAGCGCGAGCAGGGCATCACCATCGACGTGGCCTATCGCTATTTCTCGACCCCGGCGCGCAAGTTCATCATCGCCGACGCGCCCGGCCACGAGCAGTACACCCGCAACATGGTGACCGGCGCATCGACCGCCGACGTGGCCGTGATCCTGATCGACGCCACCCGCGCCGCCGATGGCAAGCTGCTGCCGCAGACCAAGCGCCACAGCACCATCGCCCGCCTGCTGGGCATCCGCCACATCGTGGTGGCCGTCAACAAGATGGACCTGGTGGATTGGGACCCGGCCGTGTTCGAGCGTATCCGCGCCGCCTATGCCGACCTGGCGGGCAAGCTCGGCATCGCTCACTTCGACGCGCTGCCGTTGTCGGCGCTGAACGGCGACAACGTGGTGACGCGGTCGGACAAGACGCCTTGGTACTCGGGGCAACCGCTGCTGACGTTGCTGGAGTCGCTGGATCTGAGCGGCGACGGCGGCGCGGGTCCGCTGCGCTTTCCGGTGCAGTGGGTGGCGCGCCACGATGGCAATCGCAAGGACGATTTCCGCGGCTATGCCGGCCGCATCGCCAGCGGCGTGCTGCGTCCCGGCGACGAGATCGCGGTGCAGCCGTCGGGCGTGACCGCGCGCGTGCAGGAAGTGCGGTTGTTCGATCGGGCACTCGATGAAGCGGTGGCGGGCGACTCGGTCACGCTGGTGCTGGACCGCGACGTCGATGTCTCGCGCGGCGACGTGATCGTGCACGCGGCGGCGCCGGCGCAGGTCGCGCGCGAATTCGAGGCGGAGCTGTGCTGGCTCGATGCGCAGGCGCTCAACCCCGCGCGCAAGTATCTGCTCAAGCATGGCACGCGACTGACGTCGGCGAAGATCCGCGCGGTGCTCTCGCATCGCGACATCCACGAACTGCAGGAAGTGGAGAACACCGAAGGCACGCTGCGCATGAACGACATCGGTCGCGTTGCATTCACCACGCGCGAGTCGTTGGCGGTCGATCGATACGCCGATGTGCCCGCCACCGGCGCCTTCATCCTGATCGACGAAGCCACGCATCAGACCGCGGCGGCAGGCATGCTTCGGTAAACCGCAAGTCGGGGCGGGAAGGGCCCGCCCCGCACCGGTTTTTGGGTGTTGTTTTTATTCCAAACCCAATGCCGGCGCGGGTTTCCGGGCGATATCGCAACATGAAATCGAATTGTCCGGACGCCGTCTTCGTCTTGCGGTAAAGTGGGGCTGTCTTACGAAAAGGCTTTTGGTGCTTGTCAAAACCACTGTGTTTTTGTACAGTTGTTTTCATGGCACGCACCGATCATTCTTTTCCCGCCGGTTCTGGGTCCCCGGCTGCCGCCCCCGCCGCCTTGCGCGGTCGGGGTGCGGTTACTAATGTTCGGCATCGCTTCCAGAAAGACGATCGCGTGCAAGTCGACGATGGCTGGTCCGCTTCGGGCCTCCCGGCCGATTTCGTTGATGCCGTCCCCAATACTTCCGTCATCCCCATCCTGCCCGATGTCCGCCGGGCGCCTGCGGCCCCCAAGACCACCGTCACCGCCGAAGAAGCCCGCAAGATCCTGTCGCGCAACGATTCGCCCGACATCCCCTTCGACGTGGCCGTCAATCCCTACCGTGGCTGCGAGCATGGCTGCGTCTATTGCTACGCCCGTCCCACCCATTCCTACCTGGGCTATTCCCCCGGCCTCGATTTCGAGACGCGGCTGGTGGCCAAGGCCAACGCCGTAGAGGCGCTGCGGGCGGAAATCAGCCGTCCTGGCTACAAGCCGTCGCCCATCAACATCGGATCGGCCACCGACGCCTACCAGCCCATCGAGCGCGACTGGCGCCTGACGCGCGGCATGCTCGAGCTGATGCTCGAGACCCGCCACCCCCTCACCATCGTCACCAAGAACGCCCTGGTGGCGCGCGACCTCGACCTCCTGGCGGCGTTGGCCGAACAGAACCTCGTGGTCGTCTACATGAGCATCACCACGCTGGACGCCGACATGGCCCGCACGCTCGAGCCGCGCGCCGCGGCGCCGTGGCGCCGCCTGGAGGCCGTGCGCAGCCTGACCGCCGCCGGCGTGCCGGTCGGCGTGCTGGTGGCGCCCGTGATCCCCTTCATCAACGATGACGCCATGGAACACATCCTGCAGGAGTCCAAGGCGGCCGGTGCGCACTACGCCAGCTACACCGTCATCCGCCTGCCCTGGGAAGTCAAAACGCTGTTCGAGGACTGGCTCAACGCCCATTTCCCCGACCGTGCGCAGCGCGTGCTCCACCGTATCGAAGACCTGCGCAACGGCCGCCGCAACGATCCCAACTTCGGTTCGCGCATGCGGGGCACCGGCATCTGGGCCGACCTGCTGCGCCAGCGCTTCGCCGTGGCCACCCGCAAGCTTGGCCTGAACCGCCACCGGCTTGCCCTCGACTGCGACCGTTTCCTGGCCCCGGCGCCCGCCGGTGGTTCGGCCGCCTTGTTCCCGCCAGCCGCTGCCGGCGCTCCCGTTTTCCCATCCCCGGCTGACGCGAAAGCGTCTTCAGGGGTCCCTTTTGCCAGTGCCTTGCCGGTTGCCGGCGCCTACGGGCGCGGCGCGCGCCAGTTGCGCGCGATGGTCGCCGGGCAGTTGTCGTTGTTCGATTGACCCACGGCCCAGCCTTGGGTCGCCGCCGCGGCGTGTCGCCGCGGTTCTTGATCGCGTTATTAGGAGTTCCTCATGAACACCGCTCAGCTTTCCGTCCTGCCGGATGATCTCGCCGTTGTTTCCCTGACGCCGCTGCGCCGTGCGGCGCAACGCGCCCGCGCCATCTATGCGCGCTTCGCGGGGCTGGCCATGCCCGGGTCGGCCACGCCGGCGAGCAGCCATGCGAGGGGCGCCGTATCCATCGATCTTGCGGTGCCCGCCGCTGACGGCGTGGCGACGCCCGCGGAAGTCGAGCCGCGCAAGCGGGCGGGCACGCTGCCCGGCCGGTGGCCGTTTCCGCCGGCGGCGGTCGACGCCCTGCCGGTCGGCAACGTCGTCCAGGCGCCCCGCGAGCGCAGCCTGGGCAACGCCACGGTCGAACCGGTGTCGGATCAGGTCAGCGTGAAAAGCATGGTCGTGGACGTGGTGCTGGTGCTGGCGTGGGGCGCGATGATTCCCGCCCTCATGTGGTTGGGCGTGGCCGGCGGCTTTTGAGAGCAGGCCGGCGCCGGAGTCCGAAACCGGCAGGATGGCTGCACGGAAGGTGGCGCCGGTTCCAGCACCGGGCCGGGGCTTTTCAGGTCGAGCCCAGCAGCACGACGCCCGCCAGGATCGACAGGCAGCCCGCAAGACGGCCGGGGCCGACTTTCTCGCGCAGCAGGAACATGCCTGCCAGCGTGCCCAGCATCATCGACATTTCCCGCGCCGGCGCCACCAGGCTCAGCGGCGCGCCATTGCGCAGCGCATACAGCACCAGGATGTAGCCCAGTGGCGACAACAGTCCCACCGCCAGGGCCAGATGCCAGTGGCCGCGCATCAGTTCCCACGCCTGCGCGCGGCGCTTTACCATGTGCGGGGTCATCATCGCCGTGCGGGTGACACAGGTGAACCAGTCGAACAGCACCGGGCTGATCAGCAGCACCTTGACGCCATAGGCATCCACCACGGTGTAGGCGGCGATGAACAGGCCGATCACCATGCCCCAGCGCACGCCCACCCAGGCCTGCGCGTTGCGGAAGATCGCCAGCCGTCCCTGGGTGGCGATCAGCAGCACCCCGATCACCACGCAGAGCATGCCGGCAATGCCGGTGGCGGTGGCCGGTTCGCGCAGCAGCAGGAAGGCGCCAGTCGTGGAGAGCAGGGGGCCGGTGCCCCGGGCGATCGGGTACACCACAGACAGGTCGGCCACCTGATAGCCGCGCTGCAGGCACAGGCTGTAGCCCAGATGCAACAGGCTGGATGTCAGGATCGCCCCCACCACGGGCCAGGTCCAGGTCATGCCGTCGTGCAGCAGCACCCAGATCACCCACGGCGCATACAGTACCGAAGCGCACAGGCCGTAGGCGAACACGAACGGAGCGCCCACCATGGCCGCGCGCTTGGCAAGCAGATTCCACGTTGCGTGGGCCATCGCCGCCAGGACGACCAATAACAGGGACGAGTACGACATGAGGGGAACAGCGTCTTATGACGTGTTTGTTACAGAAACCGCTAGGGTACCGCAAACCTGCGGGCAGGGCGCCATGTTACCTGAGGCATCCGCCAATTTTTGGTGTAGAATCATTGGTTTGCCAAATCTCATCCTCTGCTTGCGGTACATGGCCTGGCCTTTTTGGCAGGCGTGAACAACATCGAACGGCAAAGCGCTTTAGTCCGCAAAGGCATGATGATCTAGGAGTTCTCAATGAACCTTATCGCTATCCTGGAACAGGAAGAGATTGCCCGCCTGACCGGCGGCCAAGCCAAGCCTGAATTTGCTCCCGGTGACACCGTCATCGTGAGCGTGAACGTCGTTGAAGGCACCCGCAAGCGCGTGCAGGCCTTCGAAGGCGTCGTGATCGCCAAGCGCAACCGCGGCCTGAACTCCGCGTTTACCGTGCGCAAGATTTCGTCGGGTGAAGCCGTGGAACGTACGTTCCAGCTCTACTCGCCGCAAATCGCCGGCATCGAAGTCAAGCGCCGCGGCGACGTGCGCCGCGCCAAGCTGTACTACCTGCGCAACCGCTCGGGCAAGTCGGCGCGTATCAAGGAAAAGCTGGTCAGCAAGCAAGCCTCGGCGGCTTGATCGCTTATCGGCACACGGCCCCACCAGTGTCGGACGCACACGCCATCCAGCGTTTTCGTTCGGCACGGGTTTCCGGGTTAAAAAGGCACCTGCGAGGGTGCCTTTTTCTTTTTTGAAAAGCCGTATGTCTGATTCCTCGTCTTCCGCTCGGCCGCGACGGCCATTGGCGCGCCCCGGATTTGATCCGGCGTCGCAACCCTGGGTCGTCGCCAACGATTCTCTGCCGGCGGTGCCGTCCGGCCTGCTCACGCCCGACCAGCTGCGCGGCACGCTCAGCCAGCCTTCCACCTGGACGCTTGAGCTCTCGCGCGACAACGATCTGCGCTATCCCGGCCGCGAAGGCGCGCCGGTGCCGGCGGCCGTGCTGATTCCGCTGGTGACCCGTGATGACGGCGTGCACATCATGCTGACTCAGCGCGCGGCGCATTTGCATGATCACGCCGGCCAGATCAGCTTTCCGGGTGGCCGCATCGAGACCAGCGACGCCACCCCGATCGCCGCGGCGTTGCGCGAGGCACAGGAGGAAACCGGGCTGCCGGCCAACCACGTCGAGGTGTTGGGCAGCATGCCGCCGTACCTGACGGCCACCGGTTTCTCGATCATTCCCGTGGTGTCGCTGGTGACCCCGGGCTTCCAGTTGGCGCCGGACGCGTTCGAAGTGGCCGAGGTGTTCGAGGTGCCGCTGTCTTTCCTGATGGACCCGGCCAATCACCGCCTGTACGAGGCGCGGCTCGAGGATGGTCGGGTGCGCCACTATTACGGCATGCCCTATGGCCGCCACTTCATCTGGGGCGCCACCGCCGGCATGCTGCGCAACCTCTATCACCTGCTGCGCAACGGCTTGCAGCCGCGTTGACAAGGCGGGCGCGCGATTGCTGCGCCCCTCGTGCGCCGCCTCGCGGGTCGCTCAATACCGCTGTTGTCCCGCCAGGTTCTCGTCCAGGATGCGCAGATATAGCGCGTAGCGGGCCGGATCGATCGCGCCCGCGTCCAGCGCCGCGACCACGCCGCAGCCCGGCTCATGGCGATGGGTGCAGTTGTAGAAGCGGCAGGATTCGATCGGCTGGGTGAACTCCGGAAAGCCGCGGATGATGTCCTCGCGGCTCAGGTGTTGCAGGCCGAAGGCCTGGAACCCCGGCGAGTCGATCAGGTCGCCGCCCGGTGCGGGCAGGTGATAGAGGCGGGTGCTGGTGGTGGTGTGCTTGCCCATGTCCAGCGCGGTCGAGTGCTCGCGGGTGGGCGCGGCGGCGTCCGGCACCAGCGCGTTCAGCAGCGTCGACTTGCCCATGCCGCTCTGTCCCAGCAGCAGGTTGGTGCGGCCGGCCAGGCGCGGCGCCAGCAGCGTGTGGACCTTTTCGGGTTCGAGCGCGCTCAGTTCGATGATGTCCACGCCGAGCGCGGCGATTGGCGCCAGGCGGGCGCGGGCCGCGGGCAGGGCGTCGACGATGTCGGTCTTGTTCAGGATGATCAACGGCGCGATGCCGGCGCTCCAGGCGCCGGCCAGCGCGCGGCCGGTGAGATCGTCGGAGAAGGTCGGCTGCACCGCCACCACGATCAGCAACTGGTCGACGTTGGAGGCGAACTGCTTGGACCGCATTTCGTCGGAGCGGTACAGCAGATTGCGCCGCGGCAGGATCGCATCGATGGCGCCCTCGTCCAGACCCTGGGGCGTGATGCGGACGCGGTCGCCGACTGTCGCGCCGGCTTTCTTGCCGCGGGGGAAGCACTTGCGCAGGCTGCCATCGGCCAGCTCGACGGTGTAGTGACGGCCATGCGCCGCGATGATGCGGCCTTCGTTGGCGGCGTCGCCGCGCCCGCCCGCCTGGGGCGCGTCCTGGAAGGCGGTCTTGTTCCGGTCGTTCATGCTCATGCCGCGGGCGCCGTCAGGTGGCGGATGCGCACGGCGGCGGGGGGGTGGCTGTCGTAGAAGGCGGAGTGCACGGGATCGGGCGTCAGGGTGGCAGCGTTGTCGTCGTAGAGTTTGACCAGGGCGGAGACAAGGCGATCGGGCGAGCTCTGCTCGGCCGCGTAGCGGTCGGCCTCGAACTCGTCGCGGCGCGAATACCAACTGGCCAGCGGCGTGAAGACGAAGGTGAAAACAGGGATGGCCAGGAAGAACAGCAGCAGCGCCATGGCGTCGTTGCGGCCGCCCAGTTGGGGCAGCACCCCCAGGCCGACGTAGAACCAGGGTTGCTGGGCGACCCAGCCCAGGATGGCGAAAAAGCCCAGCGCGGCGGCGAAGCTGAAGACGATGCGCTTGATGATGTGGCGCTTGGCGAAATGGCCCAGTTCGTGGGCCAGCACGGCCTCGATCTCGTCGGCGTTCAGGCGCGCCAGCAGCGTGTCGAAGAACACGATGCGGCGCGAGCGGCCGAAGCCGGTGAAATAGGCGTTGCCGTGGGCGGAACGGCGCGAGCCGTCCATCACGAACAGGCCGTTGAGCGCAAAGCCGCAGCGCTGCGCCAGGCGCTGGATACGGCCGGCCAGCTCCGGATCGGACAGTGGCGTGAATTTGTTGAACAGCGGCGCGATGAACATCGGATAGACGATGAGCAGCGCCAGGTTGAACACCGTCCACAGCGCCCAGGCCCAGATCCACCAGTACTGCCCTGCGCTGCCCATCAGCCACAGCACCGCGGCCGCCAGCGGTAGCCCCAGCACCGCCGCCACCAGCAGCCCCTTGGCCGCGTCGGAGATGAACAGCTCGGGCGTCATGCGGTTGAAACCGAAGCGGGCTTCCAGCTTGAATTGCCGCCACAGCGTGAAGGGCAACCCCAGCAGGCCCAGCAGCAGCGCCACGGCCACCAGCAGCAACATCTGGCGCAGGAAGTCGTTGCTGGTAAGCTGGCCTACCCACAGGTCGATGACCTGCAGGCCGCCCATCAGCGTCAGGCAGATCAGCAGGATGGCATCATAGGTGCGTTCGAACATGCCCAGCCTGACCCTGGCGACCGTGTAATCGGCGGCGCGCTGATGGCTCGCCAGGCCGATCCGGTGGGAGAATTCCGGCGGCACCTGGTCGCGATGGCGCGCCACGTGGCGGATCTGGCGACTGGCCAGCCACATGCGCACGGCAATATCGGTCAGCAGGAAGGCAACGAACAGCAATGTGAACATGGGCGATGCGGCCGGCTCAAATGGGTATGTGCGAAAATCGCGGGTTTGAAAATCGCGTCTTTTATAGGCAAATTATATGGCTGTGAACGAAAACCGCCTGGTCTGGCTCGACATGGAAATGACCGGCCTGGACCCTGAAAAAGAACGCATCATCGAGGTCGCCGTGGTGGTGACCGAGGCCGACCTGACCGTGGTCGCCGAAGGCCCCGTGCTGGTTGTGCACCAGTCCGACAGCCTGCTCGACGCCATGGACAACTGGAACAAATCCACTCATGGCAAGAGCGGCCTGATCGACAAGGTCCGCGCATCGACAATTTCCGAGGCGCAGGCAGAGGATACGCTGTTGGCGTTTCTTGCGCAGCACGTGCCGGCCGGCAAGTCGCCTCTGTGCGGCAACACCATCAGCCAGGACCGCCGATTCATGTTTGCTTACATGCCGCGCCTGGAACAGTTCTTCCACTACCGCAACCTGGATGTCAGCACGCTCAAGGAACTGGCGCGCCGCTGGGCGCCGGCCGTGTACAAGGGTTTCGAGAAGAAGAGCCGTCACGAGGCGTTGGCCGACATCTATGAATCGATCGACGAACTGAAGTATTACCGCGAACACTTCCTGAAGGTGTAAACCGCCCCGACGTGGCGGCCTCGCCCGCCAATCGCCATGCCAAGCTCCCATCCCGTCGCCCGGATCCGGGCCGCCGAGCGCCAGGCATTGGCCGAGGGCCGGCGCCTGATGCCGCTGGCGGGCGCCGCCGCGGCCCGCTTCGTGGCCGCGCGCGTGCCGCCCGGCGCCTCGGTGCTGGCGCTGGCCGGGCCCGGCAACAATGGCGGCGATGCCCTGGTGGCGGCGACGGACCTGCGGCAAATGGGGTTTGAGGTGCGGGTCGTGATGCCCAAGGGCGCGCAGGGCCTGCCCGCCGACGCCGCCCGCGCCTACGCGGGTTGGATCGCCGCAGGCGGTTCGACCGAAATCGCCCTCGACTCGCAGCGGGCGCCGGATCTGGTCATCGATGGGCTGTTTGGTATCGGCCTGAACCGTCCCCTGGGGGCTGATTGGCAGGCGCTGGTCGATCAGGTCAATGGCTGGGGAGTGCCGATCCTGGCGCTTGACGTGCCCAGCGGCCTGGATGCCGACACCGGGGCGAGGCTGGGGCGCCCGATCCTTGCTCGTTGGACACTATCTTTCATCGCCCGGGCCAGGGGCCTCACTCAGCCCGGCGCGGCGCTTGCCGTTGGCGAATCCCATGTTGACGCGTTGGGCGTGGCGATACCGCAAGCCGGCGACGGCGGCTGAGCCGCTGTCTTACGCCGGACGTCCGCCGAAGCGCGTGGCGATGTCGGCGGCCAGTGGCACGTAGCGTTCGTTGTCGCGGCCGGCCAGGGCGCCCAGGTGGGCTTCCGAGGCGTCGAACACCTGCCAGTAGATGCGGCCGCAGAGTTCGCGCGCCGCGTGGCCGGGCCAGTTATCCGGCAGCATCGGGCCGGGTAGCTGCGGATCGTGCAACACGATCCGGCGCCAATTGTGCAGCAGCATGACCCGCGCGATGAACGCGTCGGAAGGCGTTGGCGGCGTTTCCAGCAGTTTTTCCAGTGGCCCGAAATTCCGGCTGAACTGCCGGTATTGCTCGGCCACGTCTTCCAGGTTCCAGCATTGCGACGCGAGGCTCGCGATCGGCAGGCCGCCGGCGCCCGCCAGATCGCGCGCCGACAGCACCAGCGCCTTGTCCGGAATGCCCAGCTTTTCGAGGATGTCGTGCGCCGCGCGCGCCTCGGTGTGCGGATGGGCGAACAGCCCGGGCGCGACCATGCCGAATCCTTCCCACACCAGCTCGCGACGCAGTTCCGCGCGCTCGGCCAGGCCATTGCCAGTGCGCGGTAGCGCCACCAGCGTCCATTCTCCGCTCCACTCCCGCGGCGCGCCTTCGTAAATGCGCTGCGACGCATGCGCCGTGTGGCGCAGGCCCTGCTCGGAGATCAGATACAGGCTGCGGCGGCCATGGCGTTCGGATTGCAGCCAGTTCTGCGCGACCAGCCGGAACACGCTGGTGCGCAGCAGGCGCTCGTTGATGCCCAGGGGCGCCAGCAATTCGATCAGGTCGCCGAGCCAGATGGCGCCGCCATGGGGCGCCAGGGCGTCCCCCAGCAAGCTGACGCAAAGCGATTTGGCGCGCGGTGGATCGCTCTTGATGAGGCGGGACAGGTAACGGTCCAGGGGCGACTGAGGGTTTGCCATAAGGGGGGCCGCAAGGGGCCGATATCGGGATCCTCAATATGATACATAAATCCAATGTGATACAGATTTGAGTTTGACAATGGATTTTTTGTATTAAATAATCCGCCTATGACATGACGGCCCTGCGCGGCGTTTGCTTTGCGCTATCGCAAACCGTCTCAAGGAGACAACCATGTACGCTCAACTCGTCGAAACCGGCGTCAAGCAGGTCAAGACCGCGGACCAGCTCGAAGGCCGTGAACAGACGTTCCAGCGCCGCATCGACGAAGGCGTGCGGATCGAGGCCAAGGACTGGATGCCCGAGGCCTACCGCAAGACCCTGGTGCGCCAGATCTCGCAGCACGCCCACTCCGAAATCGTGGGCATGCTGCCCGAAGGCAACTGGATCACGCGCGCCCCGTCGCTCAAGCGCAAGGCCATCCTGCTGGCCAAGGTGCAGGACGAAGCCGGCCACGGCCTCTACCTCTACAGCGCCGCCGAGACCCTGGGCGTGTCGCGCGACGACCTGATCGACGACCTGCATGCCGGCCGCGCCAAGTACTCCAGCATCTTCAATTACCCCACGCTCAGTTGGGCCGATATCGGCATGATCGGCTGGCTGGTCGACGGCTCGGCCATCATCAACCAGATCCCGCTGTGCCGTTGCTCCTACGGTCCCTACGCCCGCGCCATGGTGCGCGTCTGTAAGGAGGAGTCCTTCCACCAGCGCCAGGGCTACGACCTGCTGATGCAGATGTGCCTGCACGGCACGCCCGAACAGAAGGCCATGGTGCAGGACTCGCTGAACCGCTGGTGGTGGCCGGCGCTGATGATGTTCGGCCCCTCCGACGCCGACTCCCCCAACAGCGCCCAGTCGATGGCCTGGAAGATCAAGCTGTTCTCCAACGACGAACTGCGCCAGAAGATGGTCGACCAGACCGTGCCGCAGGCCGAATACCTGGGCCTGACCATTCCCGATCCCGAACTGAAGTGGAACGCCGAGCGCGGCCACTACGACTTCGGCGAAATCGACTGGGCCGAGTTCTACGCCGTGCTAAAGGGCAATGGCCCGTGCAACCGCGAGCGCCTGGCGGCGCGCGTCAAGGCGCACGAAGACGGCGCCTGGGTGCGCGAGGCGCTGGTCGCCTACGCCGACAAGCAGGCCGAGCGCAAGGCGGCCTGAGCCTTGGCCGGGCTGCGCCCGGCCTTCCAACTCCTTACCCATCCAATACCCGGGGCGCCACGCGCGCCCGGCATCCGAGGATATCCATCATGAGCAAAGACTGGCCTCTGTGGGAAGTGTTCATCCGCAGCCAGCACGGCCTGGCGCACAAGCACGTCGGCAGCCTGCACGCGCCCGACGCCGAAATGGCGATCAACCACGCCCGCGACGTCTACACCCGCCGCAACGAAGGCCTGAGCATCTGGGTGGTGCGGGCTTCCGACATTTCCGCCAGCAGCCCGGGCGACAAGGATCCCTTGTTCGAGCCGGCCAACAGCAAGGTCTACCGGCATCCCACGTTCTTTCCGATGCCTGAAGAAATCAAGCACATGTAAGGCGGCGGGGGAGACATGGACAAGACTTTCTTCGAATACCTGCTGCGCCTGGGCGACACCACGCTGATCCTGTCGCAACGCCTGGGCGCCTGGACCGGCCACGGCCCGATCCTGGAAGAGGACCTGGCGCTGACCAACACCGCGCTCGACCTGCTGGGCCAGGCCCGCATGTGGCTGACGCTGGCCGGCGAGGTGGAAGGCGCCGGCCGCGACGAGGACGCGCTGGCCTATCTGCGCGATGCCCATCAGTTCCACAATGCGCTGCTGGTCGAACGGCCCAACGGCAACTATGCCGACACCATGGCGCGCCAGTTCCTGTTCGACGTCTGGCACTACTTCCTCTTGCAGCGCCTGGCGCAATCGTCGGACGAGCGCGTGGCCGGCATCGCCGCCAAGTCGCTCAAGGAAGTGACCTACCACGTGCGCCGTTCGTCGGACATGGTGGTGCGCCTGGGCGATGGCACCGAGACCAGCCACGCCAGGATGCAGGCGGCGATCGACGACGCCTGGCGCTTCACCGGCGAGCTGTTCACCGACGACGCGATCGACCAGGACATGGCGGCGCGCGGCATCGGCTGTGAGCTGGCCGCGCTGCGCGCGCCGTGGGAACAGCATGTGCGCGAAGTGCTCGAGGAAGCCACGCTGACCGTGCCGGAGGCGGCCGCGGCCGATCACCCGGCCCACCGTGGCGGTCGCCAGGGCCGTCACACCGAGGAACTGGGCTACGTGCTGGCGGAAATGCAGTACCTGCCGCGCGCCTATCCGGGAGCCAAGTGGTGAACGCCGTCGTGCCCGTGTCCATCGAGCAGGTCTACGCCTGGCTGCAGGAGGTCCCCGATCCGGAGATCCCCGTGCTGTCGGTGGTGGACCTGGGCGTGGTGCGGGACGTCGCGTTCGAGGGCGACGCCTGCGTCGTCGTCATCACGCCGACCTACTCCGGCTGCCCCGCGATGCGCGAGATCACCGAAGACATCCGCCAGGTGCTGGCGCGCCACGGCATCGGCGAGGTGCGCGTCGAGACGCGCCTGTCGCCCGCCTGGACCACCGACTGGATGAGCGAGAAGGGCCGCGCCGCGCTCAAGGACTATGGCATCGCCGCGCCCGCGCAACAGGCCATCGACATCTCGGGCATCAGCCGGCGCAATGCCGGGCCCGCCATCGAGTGCCCGCGCTGCGGTTCGCGCGACACGCGCCTGGTCAGCAATTTCGGATCGACCTCGTGCAAGGCGCTGTACCGCTGCGTAAGCTGCCGCGAGCCGTTCGATTACTTCAAGACTCACTGAGAGTGGTTTCGAGAATGAGCCTGAACCAATTCCACCCCCTGAAAGTGGCCTCGGTGGCGCGCAACACGCGCGACGCGGTGGTCGTGACATTCGACCTGCCCGACACGCTGGCCGATGAATTCGCCTTCCTGCCGGGCCAATATTTGACGCTGCGCACGCAGCTCAACGGCGAGGAACTGCGCCGTTCCTATTCGATCTGTTCGGCGCCGCGCGACAAGCTGCTGCGCGTGGCGATCAAGAAGGTCGACGAGGGCGTTTTCTCGAGCTGGGCCAACCACGAGCTGCAGCCGGGCCAGACCCTGGAAGTGATGGCGCCGGCCGGCAACTTCACCGTCGACTTCTCGCCTGAAAACCAGCGCCACTACGTGGCATTCGCCGTCGGCAGCGGCATCACCCCGGTGTTCTCGCTGGTCAAGACCGCGCTGTCGACGGAGCCGAACAGCAAGTTCACCTTGTTCTTCGGCAACCGCGCCTCGTCGGCCGTGCTGTTCCGCGAAGAGATCGAGGACCTGAAGAACCTGTACATGGACCGCTTCTCGCTGGTCTACGTCATGAGCCGCGAAACCCAGGATATCGAGCTGTTCAACGGCCGCCTGGACGGCGACAAGGTCGACCAGTTGATGTCGGCCTGGATGAGCCCCGAGGATATCGACTACGCTTTTGTCTGCGGTCCGCAGACCATGACCGAGAGCGTGGTCGAGCGGCTGCAGGCCCGCGGCATTCCGAAGGCGAACATCAAGTTCGAACTGTTCGGCGCCCCGAAGGGGCCGCGCGCGTTGCGCACGGGGCAGGACGCCCGCCAGGCGCCCGGCAAGGGCCAGTGCGAGGTGACCGTGGTGCAGGACGGCCACAGCCGCAAGTTCGTGATCGACAAGAACAAAGACAGCGTGCTGGATTCGGCGCTGGCGCAAGGCATCGAGCTGCCGTATTCGTGCAAGGGCGGGGTGTGTTCCACCTGCCGCTGCAAGGTGGTCGAGGGCGAAGTGGACATGGATGCCAACTTCGCCCTGGAAGACTACGAAGTGGCGCGAGGCTTTATCCTGAGCTGCCAGAGCTTTCCGGTCAGCGACCGCCTGGTGATCGACTTCGACCAGGAAACCTGACCCGGCGCGCGCCAGTCAGACCCCCATTCCATTTGGAGAGACGCAGTGTCCCAGAAATTCTTCGAACGCCATCAGCCCCTGCTGGAACAAGCCCTGGCCGCCGCCGCGCTACGCGGCTACTGGAGCCCGTTCGCCGAGTCGCCCAGCCCCCGCAACTATGGCGAGACCGCCAATGACGACGGCCGCGCCGCCTTCGAGGCGCTGCGCGGCAAGCCGTTCCCGCTGAACCTGCATGACGCCGACGGCACCGTCGGCGGCGAAAAGTCGCCCTACGGCTTCGACCTGGGCATCACCTATCCGCACGTGCCCGCCGCCAAGCTGGTGGCCGCATCCAAGCGCGCGCTGCAGGACTGGCGCCGCGCCGGCCCGCAGGCCTGGGTGGGCGTGTCGCTGGAAATCCTGGCGCGCCTGAACAAGCTGAGCTTCGAGATGGCCTACGCCGTGCAGCACACCACCGGCCAGGGCTTCATGATGGCCTTCCAGGCCGGCGGCCCGCACGCGCAGGACCGCGGCTTCGAGGCCGTGGCCTACGCCTGGCAGGAAATGTCGCGCATCCCCGGCGTCGCCATCTGGGAAAAGCCGCAGGGCAAGAACGATCCCATCCGCATGGAAAAGCACTTCACCGTGGTGCCGCGCGGCGTGGCGCTGGTGATCGGCTGCTCGACCTTCCCGACCTGGAACGGCTACCCCGGCCTGTTCGCCAGCCTGGCGACCGGCAACACCGTCATCGTCAAGCCGCACCCGGGCGCGATCCTGCCGCTGGCGCTGACCGTCAAGGTGGCGCGCGAAGTGCTGCAGGAAGCCGGCTTCGACCCGGACGTGGTGCTGCTGGCCGCGCATACCGCCGAGGAAGACACCGCGCGCCAGCTCGCGCTGGATCCCGCGGTCAAGATCATCGACTTTACCGGCAGCACCGCCAACGGCGACTGGCTGGAGAACAATGCCCGCCAGGCGCTGGTCTACACCGAGAAGGCCGGCGTCAACCAGGTCATCATCGATTCGGCCGCCGATCTGAAGGGCGTGGCGCGCAACCTGGCATTCTCGCTGGCGTTGTATTCGGGCCAGATGTGCACGGCGCCGCAGAACATCTACGTGCCGCGCGACGGCATCCAGACGCCGGAAGGCCGCGTCAGCTTCGATGAGGTCGCCGCCGCCCTGGGCGCCGCGGTCGACAAGCTCGGCGCCGACGCCGCCAAGGCCGTCGAGCTGACCGGCGCGATCCAGAACGAAGGCATCGTCGAACGCATCGAGAAGGCGCGCGCGCTGGGCCTGCCGGTGGTGGCCGACAGCAAGACGCTGACGCACCCGCAGTTCGAGAACGCCCGCGTGCGCACGCCGCTGCTGCTGCGCACCGAGGCCGGCAACCCCGCCATCAGCCAGGAATGGTTCGGCCCGATCGCCTTCGTGGTCGCCACCGATTCCACCGCGCACAGCATCCAGATCGCGCGCGACAGCGTGATCGAGCACGGCGCGCTGTCGCTGTCGGCCTACACCACCAGCAACGAGGTGGCCGAGCAGGTGCAGGAAGCGGCGGAAGAGTCCGGCGTGTCGCTGTCGCTGAACCTGACCGGCGCGGTGTTCGTCAACCAGACCGCGGCATTCAGCGACTTCCACGGCACCGGCGCCAATCCGGCGGCCAATGCGGCGCTGTCCGACTCGGCCTACGTGTCCAACCGCTTCCGCGTGGTGCAGACGCGCCGCCATATTTGAACGGTGGAACGGGACATGACCTATCAAGACATCCAATTCGAACTGGCCGACGGCATCGCCCGCCTGACGCTGAACCGTCCGGACAAGCTCAACAGCTTCACCGCCAACATGCACGCTGAAGTGGCGGATGCGCTGACCCGCGTCGAGACCGAGGGCGCGCGCGTGCTGGTGCTTACCGGCGCCGGCCGCGGCTTCTGCGCCGGCCAGGACCTGAGCGAGCGCAAACCCGCGCCCGACGGCACGCCGCCCGACCTGGGCGAGACCGTCGACAAGTTCTACGCGCCGCTGGTGCGGCGCCTGAACGCGCTGCCGATGCCGGTGGTGGTCGGGGTCAATGGCGTGGCGGCGGGGGCGGGCGCCAACCTGGCCTTCGCCGGCGACATCGTCATCGCCAAGGAATCGGCCAACTTCATCCAGTCGTTCTGCAAGCTAGGTCTGATCCCAGACACGGGTGGCACCTTCGTGCTGCCGCGCCTGGTCGGCCGTGCCCGCGCCATGGGGCTGGCGATGCTGGGCGACAAGCTCAGCGCGCGCCAGGCCGAGGCCTGGGGCCTGATCTGGCAATGCGTGGCCGACGACGCGTTCGACACGACCCTGGAAAACCTGGCGCAACATTTCTCGCGCGCGCCGACCAAGGGCCTGGCCTTCACCAAGCGCGCCTTGCAGGCCAGCCTGGGCAATGACCTGGCGACCCAGTTGGACCTGGAGCGCGACATGATGCGCGAACTGGGCCGCAGCGCCGACTACGCCGAAGGCGTGGCCGCGTTCCTGGGCAAGCGTGAACCGCAGTTCAAGGGGCAATGATGAGCAGCACGCACGTTCCGCCCGTGGAGGCGCCGACCGATCCGCAGGAACTGGCGCAGGCCGTGGGCACGGTGATGTATGCCGGCGACGCGGCCTCGCAAGGCCTGGACATGAAGGTCGAGGAAATGGCGCCCGGCTATGCGCGCCTGACCATGCGGGTCCGTCCCGACATGCTCAACGGCCACAAGACCTGCCATGGCGGCTTCATCTTCGCGCTGGCCGACAGCGCCTTCGCCTTTTCCTGCAATTCGCGCAACGTCAGCACCGTGGCGTCGGGCTGCACCATCGATTACCTGGCCCCCGGCTTCGAGGGCGACCTGCTGACCGCGGTGGCGCAGGAGCGCTCGCTGGCCGGGCGCACCGGGGTGTACGACGTGACGGTCACCAACCAGGATGGCCGCAATGTCGCCCTGTTCCGTGGCCGATCCTATCGCATCAAGGGGCAGATCGTCGGCACGCCGGCCGAGGCTTGAACGCGTCAACCAACCAGAGACAAGACCACCGGCCGAGGCGGGCGCGCGGCGCGCCCCCCCGGATCGGAGGATGCATTCCAGGAGAGAGATAACCATGTCCAACACCATGAGCAAGCCGGGGCTGGACCCCATCGAGCATGCCAGCCAGGATGAGCTGCGCGCGCTGCAGCTCGAGCGCCTGAAGTGGTCGCTCAAGCACGCCTACGAGAACGTGCCGCACTACAAGAAGGCGTTCGACGAGATCGGCGTGCATCCGGACGACCTGAAGCAGTTGTCCGACATTTCGAAGTTCCCCTTCACCACCAAGAAGGAACTGCGCGAGAACTATCCGTTCGGCATGTTCGCGGTGCCGCGCGAGCGCATTTCGCGCATCCACGCCTCCAGCGGCACGACCGGCAAGCCGACCGTGGTGGGCTACACCCAGCGCGACCTGGACAACTGGGCCAACCTGGTGGCGCGCTCGATCCGCGCGGCCGGCGGCAAGCCCGGCGACACGGTGCACGTGGCCTACGGCTACGGCCTGTTCACGGGCGGCCTGGGCGCGCATTACGGCGCCGAACGCCTGGGTTGCACCGTCATCCCGATGTCGGGCGGGCAGACCGAAAAGCAGGTGCAACTGATCAACGATTTCCGTCCGGACATCATCATGGTCACGCCCTCCTATTTCTGCAATATTCTGGAGGAGCAGCGCCGCCAGGGGATTGATCCGCGTCAAAGTTCGCTGCGCATCGGCATCTTCGGCGCCGAGCCCTGGACCGGGCAGATGCGCGCCGATATCGAGGCCGAGGCCGGCATCGACGCGGTCGACATCTACGGCCTGTCCGAAGTGATGGGCCCGGGCGTGGCCAGCGAGTGCGTCGAGACCAAGGACGGCCCGGTGGTGTGGGAAGACCACTTCTACGCCGAGATCATCAATCCGGATACGGGTGAGCCCGTGGCGGACGGCGAGCCGGGCGAACTGGTGTTCACCTCGCTCACCAAGGAAGCGATGCCCATCATCCGCTACCGCACCCGCGACCTGACCCGCCTGTTGCCGCCCACCGCGCGCAGCATGCGCCGCATCGGCAAGATCACCGGCCGCAGCGACGACATGCTGATCGTGCGCGGCGTGAACATGTTCCCGACCCAGGTCGAGGAACTGGTGCTCAAGATCGCGCAACTGGCGCCGCATTATCAGTTGGTGCTGTCGCGCACCGGCAACATGGACGAGCTCGAGATCCTGACGGAAGTCCGCGCCGAGTTCTCGACCCTGTCGGACGCTGAGCGCGCCGCGCTGGGCAAGCAACTGCAGCACGCGGTCAAGACGCACATCGGCGTCAGCGCCCGCATCCAGGTGTCGGACGCCGGCCACGTCGAGCGCACGCTGACCGGCAAGGCCCGCCGTGTGATCGACAAGCGTCCCAAGGGCTGAGCGCGCTGCGGGTCCCGCCGCTGGCAACGCGCGCGGCGGCCACATCGCCATGAAAAAAGCAGCCCTCGGGCTGCTTTTTTTCGCGCCGTCGCTGCCCGTCGGGCGCGCCGTCAGGCCTGCCGCGCCACGTCGCGCACGATGTGGCGGTACCAGAAGTGCAGCAGCGTGGCCGACAGCGCCAGACCGACCATAGCCATCAGCCACATGCTGCCCGCCCCCTGCGGCGAGCCGGGCACCAGGATCTCGCGCAGCCCGTCCAGGCCACCGCGCCCCGGTCCGAAACCGAACCACCAGCCGCCGACCAGGCCGACGCCGGCCAGTGCCACCGTCTGCAGCAGCAGCGGCACCACCGCCACCTTGTAGGCGCGCAGCAGGTAGGAGTTGATGCACTGCATGGAGTCGAACAGGTGGAACAGCGGCAGCACCGCCAGCAGCGTGGTCGCCACCGCGGCCACCTGGGAATTATCGGTGTAGGCCGCCAGGATCAGCGGGCGACCTGCCAGTAGTACTACCGCGGTCAGCAGGGCGCCCATCAGCCCCAGCGCCAGGCCCGCCATGCCGGTGCGGTGGGCATGCGCGAGGTTGCCCGCGCCGATCGCCTGCGCCGTCAGTGCGGCGGTGGCCACGCCCAGTGCCATCGGCATCATGTAGCACAGCGCGGCCAGGTTCGACATGATCTGGTGGCCGCCAGTCACGAAAGTGCCCTCGCGCGCCACCAGCAGGGCCATGAACGTGAAGGCCGAGACTTCCACCAGATACGAACCGCCCATGGGGATGCCCAGCCGCAGCAGTTCTTTCAGCGTCTTCCAGTCGGGCCGGCCGACGTGCAGGTGGAAGCGGCGGTAATAGCGGTCGTGGGTGATGACCCACAGGCCCAGCCCCAGGCTCATCCACGAGACCATGGCGGTGGCCAGCCCGGCGCCGGTGGCGCCCATCGCCGGCAGGCCCAGGCTGCCGTAGATGAACAGCCAGTTGAAGAAGGCCTTGAAGCCGATGGCGGTGAGATTGATCGCCATCACCAGCTTGGGCCGCGACACCGAGGTGCCGAGCGCGTAGATGGTGCGGAACACCAGCGCGGCCGGCAGTGCCAGGATCAGCGCGCGCAGGTACGAGGCGATGCGCTCGCGCACCCCGGGATCGACGTTGCCGGACATCGACAGCCAGAAGTTCGGGAACAGCATCAGGATGGCGCCCACCGCTGACAGGCCCAGCGCCAGCCACACGCCCTGGCCCCAACTACGGCCGACTTCGCGATTGTTGCCGGCGCCGAAGTGCTGCGCCAGGATCGGGATGAGGGCGTGGACCACGCCCATCAGGCCCACGAACACGGTGATGTAGATCGACGCGGACAGCGCCATCGCCGCCAGGTCGTTGGCGCTGGCGTGGCCGGTCATGGCGGTATCGAGGACGCCGAACGAGATGCCGGCCCATTGGCTCACCAGGACCGGCCACGCCTGTTTGGCGATGTTGCGCAGGGTGGCGCCGAAACCGGGCGCCGCCGGTTGGGCAGGCGTCATCGGGTGGGGCCGACTCGCAGCAGGCGGAACACTTCCTGGCGATCGGCGCGGCGCCCGCCTTGCCACAGCACGTCGGCGCTGTCGCTGTAGGCGGCGGTGTTGTCGCGCAAGCTCTGGTTGGTGGTCTGCTGCAGCACCAGCGTGCACTTCGAATCGAACGTGAACGTCAGGTTGTTGAAGATCAGGAACGAGGCGCGCTGCCCGCTGCCCAGGCTCAGGCCGCGCACGCATTCGCCCGGCCGGATGTTCTGTTCGATCGCCTGCGCCAGTTCGCCGGATACCGTGCGGTAGCTGCGGGCGTAGTCGACCGCCGGCTGCCACAGCAGCACCAGCAGGATCCAGGTGACGGTCAGGCCGCCGGCCGATAGCACGGTGCCGCGCCACAGCGCCTGGGGCTTGACCCGCAGGCGCCAGACCACCAGCGCGATCCAGCCGATGGTGAAGGCCACGCCCAGGGCGAAGGCGGTCCAGGAAATGACGGGTTCGTAGCCGGTGGTCTGGCGGCCGATGTTCCGGGCGATCTGCGCCGGCCAGTGAAAGTGCAGGGCGATCCAGCCGAGCCACGCGGTGGCGGCGGTCAGCGAAAAACACATCACGGCGAACCAGTCCAGCGTGTTGACCACGCCGCGCCGCAGGGTCGGCAGCGAGAACGCCCCCAGCACCGCGCAGGGCACGGCCAGCAGCACGTATTCGGAGTCGCTTGCCTCGTCCAGCCCGAACAGCACCAGGGCCGAGCAGATCAGCAGCATCAGCGGCACCCAGATGTGCGGCGCATAGATCCAGGCGCGCCAGCGCCAGATGGCCAGCAGGGCCAGCGGCCAGGTCGGCCACAGGTACCAGGGCAGGTCGCGCAGCGTGCGGCCCACATCGTGCAAGGTGGGCACGGCGAAGGACGCCAGGTTCCAGGTCTTCCAGTTGCGGATCCAGTATTCGCTGCTCTGGCTGGCCGGGATCCACCAGGCCAGGATCAGGACGGCGGCGACCAGCGCGGCCCAGGGCAGCCAGCGCTTGCATTTCCAGAGCGGCCCGCGCGGATAGAACGCGAGCAGGGCGGCGACCATGATCGGCAGGGCGCCGATCCAGCCGCGCGTGAGGAAGCTGGCCGCCAATGCGATGCCCAGCGTGGTCGAGCCGGTGACGGGGCGGTCCACGGTGCGCGCCAGCGAATAGAAGGCCAGCGCCTGGCACGCCATGATGGCGGGCACCACCGTGGTTTCATGGGTGCGCTGCAGGATGCCGACCGTGGCCAGCAACAGCAGCAGGGCGGCGTCGGCCAGCATGCGGCCGTAGTCGCGCGGCTCCGGTTCGCCACCGAAGGGCAGCGCCAGCGGCTGGGCTTCGGCGCGGCGGCCGAGCAGGTAGGTGCCGTACCAGACGCTCATGGCCGTCACGCCAAACCACAGCAAATTGGGCAGGCGACCGGCGGTGATGTCGCCGATGAGGGGGCCGAACAGCCAGATGCTGATCGCGCCGATCCAGGTGATCAGCGGACCTTCCTCGGCATGCGCCAGGTGCCCCACTTGCGGCAGCAGCCAGGTGATCCCGCCTTCGCGGATGGCGGTGATCATCGTCGCCAGCCCGACCGCGTCGTCGGTCTTCCACGGGTCGCGCATGAACAGGCCGGCGACGATATACGCCAGGGCCAGCCCCAGCAGGATCAGCCTGGGCAGTTTCGCGGTGGCCACGGACGTCAGCCGGGCCGGAGTGGAAATGGAAAGTGGGGACACGGGCGTTAATGTAACCGAGAGATCGGGAAGCGCCAGCCCCCGGGTTGCCGACGGGCAGGGTCAGGGGAAAAAAAAGCAGCCCGGAGGCTGCCTTTTTGCTGTGACTCCCGTAGGAGCGACAGGATCAGGAAGCGGACTTGACCGTGCCGGCGGTGCGGGCGAAACGGGCGCGGAACTTTTCCACGCGGCCGGTTTCGACGATACGCGTCTGGGCGCCCGTGTAGAACGGGTGCGATTCGGAGGTCACGTCGCACTTGAAGAGCGGGTACGTCTTGCCATCGAGTTCGATGGTTTCACGCGTCTGGACGGTCGAGCGGGTGATGAACTTGCTGCCCGTTTGCAGGTCGGCGAAGACGACTTCGCGGTATTCGGGGTGAATGCCTTCTTTCATGGTGCTTTCCTAGGACTCCCAAGGGAGTCATGTCAAAAGTTAGGGTCGCCAGCACGAACCGCTTTCAGGCGTTCTTGCCACGTATCCGAAAAGTAACTGTGCATTCTAGCATGGGAATCGCCGGCAGCGGCACGCAATCCGGGCGCTCTGTCAGGGAGCGCCCGGCTTTTCATCTGGGGACGGATGGTATCGCCGATCACAGATCGGTGCGCAGTTTCCAGATTTCCGGGAACAGCACCACTTCCAGCATGCGCCGCAGGTAATCCACGCCAGAAGTGCCGCCGGTGCCGCGCTTGAAGCCGATGACGCGCTCGACCGTGGTGACGTGGCGGAAACGCCACAGGCGGAAGGCGTCTTCCAGGTCGGTCAGCTTTTCGCCCAGTTGGTACAGGTCCCAGTAGCGCTCGGTGTCGCGGTAGACCGTCAGCCAAGCCTGCTCGACGCCTTCCGAGGCCTGGTAGGGCTGGGTCCAGTCGCGCTCCAGGCGGTCGGCGGGGACCGCCACGCCGTGCCGCGCCAGCAGGCGCAGCGATTCGTCATATAGCGACGGCGCTTCATAGGCACGCTGCACCTGCGCCAGCAGGTCGGCGCGGTGCGCATGCGGCTTGAGCATGGCGGCGTTCTTGTTGCCCAGCAGGAATTCGATCTGGCGGTACTGGTAGCTCTGGAAGCCGCTGGAGCGCGCCAGATAGGGGCGCAGGGCGGAGTACTCGGGCGGCGTCATGGTCGCCAGCACGTCCCAGGCGTGGACGAGCTGTTCCATGATCTTGCTGACCCGCGCCAGCATCTTGAATGCCGGTTGCGGACGGTCCGCCGCCAGATTGGCGATGGCGCCGCGCAGCTCGTGCAGCATCAGCTTCATCCAGAGTTCGCTGGTCTGGTGCTGGATGATGAACAGCATTTCGTTGTGCTCGGGCGACAGCGGGTGCTGCGCGCCCAGCAGTTCGTCCAGGTGCAGGTAATCGCCGTAGGTCATGTCGCGCGTGAAATCCAGTTGCGCTTTTTCCTCGTGGACGATGTCTTCGGGGCGTTGGGCTTGGCTCATGCGAGGCCTCCCTGGCAGGGCGGGGCGGCGCGGCGGGCGGACGCGGGCAGGCTGCGCCAGCCGGTGAACGGCAGGCGGGCGCAGGCGAGCGCCATGCGCGGGTGGAGCGGTGTGGTCATGATCTTGCTTCTCGAATGGGGACGGCCGGGCGGGCGGCGTGCAGGTCGCGCCGCGTTGCGCACGGCCGGCCCGTGGCCGGTGTTTCAGCCCAATTCGCGCAGGACGGCGCGCACCGGGCTGGCATCAGCCTGGATCAAAGCCAGCGGCAGTGCGATCAGTTCGTAATCGCCCTGCGGCACATCGTCGAGCACCAGATTCTCCAGTACTCGCATGTCATGCCGCAGGATGGCGTGATGGCTGTCCAGGGTCTTGCTGGATGCGGGGTCGATGCTGGGGGTGTCCAGCCCGATCAGCATGACGCCGCGTTCGGCCAGCCATTCGATGGTCTGGGGCGCGTAAGCCGAGAAGTCGTCCGTCCACCATTCCTGCGCGGCGTGCTTGGCGGTGCGCACCAGGATGCGCGGGGGCAGGTTGTCGGCGGCGTGGAGCAGGTGCTCCGGGGTGATCAGCGGCCCGCAGTCGATGGCGTGGATGACGCGACAGGGGCCAAGAAAGGGTTCGAGCGAGACCGCGCCGATGGCGGCGCCGCTGTTCTGGTAGTGCAGCGGCGCATCGGCGTGCGCGCCGACGTGCGGCGACATCGTGATTTCGCTGACGTTGACGGGACAGCCGGGCTCGAGCGACCACTTCCATTGCTGGCGATACGGGGTATCGCCAGGAAACACGGGCGAGGCCGTGGAGACGGGAGGGGAGATATCCCACAGGCGTTTCATGGAAGGCGCGCGGTCGCGGAAGCGGAAATTAGGTTAAGCCTAAAACAATATCGGGCCGTAGTCTAACGAATTCCCGCCGCACGCGCAGCCCGTCAGAGGCGACCGTGTTCCGCCATCGAGGAGACGTCGTCGCCAGCGACGATCAGGTGGTCGACCAGGGCGATGTCGACCAGCGCCAGCGCCTGCTTGAGGTGGCGCGTGAACGCCAGGTCCGCCGCGCTGGGCTGGGCCAGGCCGGATGGGTGGTTGTGGGCGATGATGAGCGCCGCCGCGTGATGGCGAAGGGCCTCGCGCACCACCTCGCGCGGGTACACCGAGGCTTGGGACAGCGTGCCGCGGGCCAGTTCGCCGCTGGCGATCAGCCGCAACTGGCTGTCCAGGTAGAGCGCGATGCAGTGTTCGACCCGGCGGTGGGCCAGCGTAACTTTGCAATATTGTTTCACTCGCGACGGATGGTCGAGGGTGCTGGCGAGCGTCAGTTCCTCCTCGATGGCGCGCTTGGCCAGTTCCAGGATCGCCGCCAGGGCGCAGGCCTTGGCCGTGCCCAGGCCGGGCACGGTCAGCAGCTCTTCCGGGGTGGCTCCCAGCAGCCCGCGCAGGCCGCGGAAGCGGTCCAGCAACTGGCTGGATAGATCCAGCACGTTCAGCCCGGGCACCCCGGTGCGCAGGGCGATGGCGAGCAGTTCGGTATTTTGTAACGCCGAGGCGCCCAGGCGCAGCAGGCGCTCGCGGGGACGGTCGTGTTTCGACACCCGGACAGACAATTTCATAAGAGGCTCTAAAATCAGGATTCACTTACTGTCTGAATACGGTGGCAGATCTTGAGCATCGCCTCTAACGAAATGAATGTTTTGGTCCGTCCGGACTCCTACCTGACGCTGCACTACCGCATCACCCTGGCTTCGGGGCCGGGCAAGGATTCGGTCTTCACCGATACCTTCGACGGTCGTCCTGCCACGCTGCAGATGGGCAGCGGCCAGTGGGCGCCGGGCCTGGAAACCGCCTTGCTGGGCAAGGCCGAGGGCGACCGCTTCAGCGTCACGCTGGAGCCCGCCGACGCCTATGGCGATCGCAACCCCGAGCTGATCCAGCGCGTCACGCGCAAGATGCTCGCCGAGCACGCGGGCGCCGACGCCACGTTCGAGCCCGGCGACCTGGTCGAGTTCGCGGCGCCCAACGGCGGCCGCTATTCGGGCGTCCTGAAGGAAATCAACGAGGAATCGGCGTTGTTCGATTTCAACCACCCGCTCGCGGGCATCAGCTTGCGGGTCGACGTGGCGCTGCTGGGAGTCCTCTGATGAGCCAGGCTGTCACCGCCGCCGGCGCCGAAGTCCTGCTGGCGCAGCCGCGCGGCTTCTGTGCCGGCGTCGATCGCGCCATCGACATCGTCGAGCGCGCGCTCGAACTGCACGGCGCGCCGATCTACGTGCGCCACGAGATCGTCCACAACCGCTACGTGGTCGAAGACCTGCGCGCCAAGGGCGCCATCTTCATCGACGAACTCGACGATGCCCCCACGGGCGCCATCGTGGTTTTCTCGGCCCACGGCGTGTCCAAGGCGGTGCGGGCCGAAGCCGAGGCGCGCGGGCAGCAGGTGTTCGATGCCACCTGCCCGCTGGTGACCAAGGTGCACATCGAAGTGGCACGCATGCGCGCGGCCGGCCGCGAGATCATCATGATCGGCCACAAGGGCCATCCGGAGGTCGAAGGCACGCTGGGCCAGGCCCAGGGCGGCATGTACCTGGTCGAGACCGTCGAGGACGTGGCCGGCCTGCAGGTCACCGATCCCGAGAACCTGGCGTACGTCACGCAGACCACGCTGTCGGTGGACGACGCCGCGGCCGTGTCCAAGGCGCTCAAGGCGCGCTTTCCCAGCATCGTCGAGCCCAAGAAAAGCGACATCTGCTATGCCACCCAGAATCGCCAGGACGCGGTCAAGGTGCTGGCGCCCGAATGCGACCTGGTGCTGGTGGTGGGCAGCCCCAACAGCTCCAACTCCAACCGCCTGCGCGAAGTGGCGGACCGCAAGGGCGTGGCGTCCTATCTGATCGACGGCGCGCATTCCATCGACCCGGCCTGGCTCGAGGGCCGCAAGCGCATCGGCGTGACCGCCGGCGCGTCGGCGCCCGAGATCCTGGTGCAGCAGGTGATTGCGCGGGTCAAGGAACTGGGCGCCGTGTCGGTGCGCACCATGCCGGGCCTGGAAGAGAACGTGGCCTTCCCGTTGCCCAAGGGCCTGTCGCGCAAGGCCGCGCAGACCGAATCGCTGGAATAGGCGCGACGCCCCTGGCGCGTCGTCCGGAACAAGAATCGAGGAGACTTCATGCAGTTGTACAGCTATTTCCGCAGCTCGGCCGCCTATCGTGTGCGCATCGCGCTGAGCCTGAAGGGTCTGCCGTACGAATACCTGGCTGTGCACCTGCTCAAGGACGGCGGCCAGCAGTTGTCGGCCGACTACCGCCAGGTCAATCCCACCGCCCTCGTGCCCACGCTGGTCGATGGCGACGCCGTCATCGGTCAGTCGCTCGCGATCATCGAGTACCTCGAGGAAACGCATCCGCAGCCCCCGTTGCTGCCGGCGGACGCGATCGGCCGCGCGCGCGTGCGCGACCTTGCGCTGGGCATCGCCTGCGATACCCATCCGCTGAACAACCTGCGGGTGTTGAAGTACCTCAAGCACACGCTGGGCGTGGACGAGGCCGCCAAGACGGCCTGGTATCAACACTGGGTGCGCCAGGGGCTGGAAGCCCTGGAAGCGCAATTGGCCGGCTCGGCCGCCACCGGCGCGTTCTGCCATGGCGACACCCCGACCATCGCCGACCTGTGCCTGGTGCCACAGGTGGCCAACGCCCGCCGTTTCGAATGCGACCTGAGCGCGATGCCCACGGTCGTGCGCATCGACGCCGCCTGCCGTGCCTTGCCGGCCTTCGAGGCCGCCGCGCCGGGCAGGCAGCCCGACGCTGAATGAGCCGCGGGCCGGCCGGGATGTCTTCCCGGCCGGCCCGCCGCATGCCTGTCGATCAGGCTCAGCCCAACTGCACCGGCACGAAGATCTTGTCTTCGCCGCGCTGCACCAGCAGCGCCACCGTCTTGCCAGCCTTGGACAGCGCGTCCTTGACCTGGCCGATGTTGTGCACCGGCACGCCATTGAGCGACAGCAGCACGTCACCCGGCTGGATGCCGGCCTTGGCGGCCGGTCCCGCCGACTGCTCGATCAACAGACCCTGAGCGCCCGCCGCTTCCTGCTCCTGCGGCGAGAGCGGGCGCAACGCCAGGCCGAGCTGCCCCTTCTGCACGTCGCGGCTGTCGCCGGCGGTCTGGGTCCGGTCCTTCGGCACGCCGCCCAGCGTCGCCACGACTTCCTTGGGGGCGCCGTTGCGCCACAGGTCCAGCGTGATCTTCTCGCCCGGCGTGGCCAGCGTGATCAGCGACGCCAGGTCGCCGGACGACACGATGTTGCGGCCGTTGATCTTGCGCACCACGTCGCCCGGCTGCAGGCCGGCCTTCTCGGCCGCGCTGCCTTTCTCGACGCTGGAGACCAGCGCGCCGGACGGCGTATCGAGCTTGAACGAGTTGGCCAGGTCCTGGTTCACCTCCTGCACCGTCACGCCCAGGCGCGCATGCTGCACCTTGCCGTGTTCCAGGATCTGGTCCTTGATCTTGTACGCCACGTCGATCGGGATCGAGAACGACAGGCCCTGGAAACCGCCGGTGCGGCTGTAGATCTGCGAATTGATGCCGACCACTTCGCCGCGGTCATTGAACAGCGGGCCGCCGGAGTTGCCGGGGTTCACGGCCACGTCGGTCTGGATAAATGGCACCGATGTGTCGTCCGGCAGCGAACGTCCCTTGGCGCTGACGATGCCCGCGGTGGCGGTGTTCTCCAGGCCGTAGGGCGAGCCGATGGCCAGCACCCATTCGCCCACCTGCAACTGGTTGACGTCGCCGACCTTCACCACCGGCAGGTTCTTGGCGTCGATCTTGATGACGGCCACGTCGGTCTGCGGATCGGCGCCCAGCACCTTGGCGCGGAATTCGCGGCGGTCGGTGAGCTTGACGGTCACTTCCTTGGCGCCCTGCACGACGTGGGCGTTGGTCAGGATGACGCCGTCGCTGCTGACGATGAAGCCCGAGCCTTCGCCGCGGATCGGCACCTCGCGCGACGGCATGCCGCCGCGCGCGCCGGGGATCTGGCCGAAGAACTGGGCGAACGGGTCGTCGTCGTCATCGGACACTTTGCGGGTGCCGCTGATGCTGATGTTGACGACGGCGGGGCCATAGTCACGCGTGATCTGCGCAAAGTTGGGAGCGCCCATGGGGGCGCCCGGGGTGGAGGCTCCCGGTGCCGCGGTGGCGGCCACGGCGGACGGCGCGCTGGCCGCCATCGAAATGCCGCCGAACGCGGCGGTAGCGCCGGCGCCGCCAATGGCGCCGGCAGCCAGCAGCGCCAGCACCAGGCGCGAGGGGTTCATCTTCGAGGTCTTCATGTCGGCTCCTGCGTCATGTTTGGGGACATGGCGCTATCTTCGGGCCTGACACTTAGGTGAATCTTAAGTCGCCGACTGCGGCGGCGGAAACACCACCCGGGCCCGCAGGCCCGGACCGCCGGGAACGTCCTCGAGCGTGATGATTGCGTCATGGCGTTCGGCGATCGCGCGGGCGATCGCCAGGCCCAGGCCGCTGCCGGGCTGGGTGTTGCCGTCCAGCCGGTAGAAACGGTCGAACACGCGGGCGCGCTCGGCCGGCGGGATGCCCGGGCCATTGTCGTCGATCAGCAGCCGGGCGCCGTCCGCCGGCGTGTCGAGCCGGATCGCGATATGGCCGCCGGCGGGGGTGTATTTGATGGCGTTGTCGAGCAGGTTGCGCGCCAGCAGCACCAGGTCGTCGCGGCGTCCGCGCACCATGGCCTGCGGCGCGCCGTGCAGCTCGATGCCGATGTCCTTGGCGTTGGCCGCGGGCAGCGTCTCGGACAGGGCCAGTCGCACCACGTCGGCCAGGTCCACCGTCTCGGCGGGCGGCTGTTCGGCGTGGTTCTCGTGGCGCGCCATCGACAGCAATTGCTCCACCAGCCGCGTGGCGCGCTCGATGCCCGCCGCCAGCCGTTGCTCGGCGACGCGGCGGCTGGCATCGTCGCTCGCGCGGCGCAGCGATTGCAGTTGCAGGTTCAGCGCCGCCAGCGGCGAGCGCAGCTCGTGCGCGGCATCGCCGACGAATTGCTTCTGCTGCGCGAAGGCGCCGCGCATCCGTTCCAGCAGCAGGTTCAGTTCCTGCATCAGTGGCCGGATTTCATCGGGCAGGTCGGGCACATTGATGGGCGAAAGGTCCTCGGGCCGGCGGGCGGCCACCTGCGCCCGGGCGCGCTTGACGGGCCGTAGCGACCAGCTCACCACGCACCAGACGATCAGCATCAGCAGCGGCGCCGCCGCCGCGATCGGCGCGACCGTGCGCCAGGCCAGCGCGCCCGCCATGCGCTTGCGCACCTGCATGTCCTGCGCCACCTGGATCACCTGGAACGGCGTGGCCAGCGAGTAGACGCGATAAGTGCTGCCTTCGACTTCGGCGTCTGCGAAACCCAGGACGATCTGGTCGGGCAGGGGGCGGCGCGAGCGCGAATTGAACACGCGCACGCCATCGGGCGTCCAGATCTGGATGATGAGGTCGTCGGCCATCGGCGTGGCCGACCCCTTGGCGTGTGCCGGTCCCATCCGCAGCAGCCCGTCGCCGGTGCCGAGCGACAGCGCGGTGCGCTGCAACAGCGAATCGAAGATGTCGTCGGCCTGCTGCAGGGTGCTGCGATAGGCGATGACGCCCTGCACCAGGGCGCCGACCGCGATCGCGGCCAGCAGGAAGAACAGCAACCGGGCCCGCAGCGAATAGCTAAGCGGAATGCTCATGTTTTGGGAATGACATAGCCGACGCCTCTCACGTTCTGGATCAGGTCCTGACCGAGTTTCTTGCGCAGGCCATGAATATAAACCTCGACCGCGTTGCTGCTGACGCTGTCTTTCCAGCTATAAAGCTTTTCCTCGAGCTGGGCGCGCGAGAAGATCATGCCGGGGCGGGCGATCAGCGGCTCCAGCACCGCCCATTCGCGCGCGGTCAGCGGCACCGGCGTGCCGTCGACCGTGGCGGCGTGCGATTGCGGGTCGATGACGATGCCGTCGTGCTCGAACACCGGCTCGGCGCGCCCGGCGCTGCGGCGGATCAGGGCGCGCATGCGCGCCAGCAGCTCATCGAGATCGTAGGGCTTGACAATGTAGTCGTCGGCGCCGGCGTCCAGACCCGCTATGCGGTCGCTGACAGCGTCGCGCGCGGTGGCGATCAGGACGGGGGTGCGGTCCTTGCGGCCGCGCAGGTCGCGCAGCAGCGACAGGCCGTCGCGGCGCGGCAGCCCCAGGTCCAGCAGCACGAGGTCATAGGGATCGGTGCGCAGGGCCAGTTCGGCCGCATGGCCGTCCTTGACCCAGTCGACGGCGTAATGTTCGGCGCGCAGGCAGTCCAGCACGCTTTCACCGATCATGGTGTCGTCTTCGACGAGAAGGATGCGCATGATAGTCGTCGCCGTGTGGTGTCCAGCGGATTGGACGTGCGCGGCGAGGCCGGAGTTCCCGCAAGGGCGGGGCTGCGGGCCGAGGGCCGTTGCGCCGCGCCAGGCGGAAATGAAAAAAGCAGCCCGCGGGGGCTGCTTTTTGAATTCTGGTGCCGGCAATAGGAGTCGAACCTACGACCTTCGCATTACGAATGCGCTGCTCTACCAACTGAGCTATGCCGGCAAGACCATTTGCTTCGTTTCCGGCAAGCCAGAGCTTCAGCAAAACATCTTTTTCTTCGCCATTTCATGCCCTGTTTATGGGGCCTGATTTGGAAAGACCGAAATCATATCAGAGTTTCTTTGCGATGGGAAACTTGCGATGCGTGTGGCGCGAAAAAAGGTCCGATTTGCACACTTCGAATTTTTCCTTCATAATCTCGTTTCTTAGCAGTTCCCCGATAGCTCAGTCGGTAGAGCGACGGACTGTTAATCCGCAGGTCGCTGGTTCGAGCCCAGCTCGGGGAGCCAAAGAATTCAGGGCCACTCACGCAAGTGAGTGGCCCTTTTGGTTTTTATTGCTTTGGTTTTGTCGCGCGCGTTCGCGCGGGGTGCTGTGCTTGTTACCCGTCCTGATCGTTGCGGACTTGCTCCCGGAGGCGTGGCGCGCGTAAGATTTGTTATGTAATAACATTTCTTTTTGGTGGGTGTCATGCGGATAGGCAACGAAGAGGCGGGGCCGGGGCCCTGTGCGGGAGCGGATGGGCGGGCGGATGCGCGCTTGCCGGTGACCGTGTTGTCGGGCTTTCTCGGCGCGGGCAAGACCACCTTGCTCAACCATGTGCTGAACAACCGCGAGGGGCGGCGGGTGGCGGTCATCGTCAATGACATGTCGGATGTCAATATCGATGCCCGGCTGGTACGCGAGGGCGGCGCGGCGCTGTCACGGGCGGACGAAAAGCTGGTGGAGATGAGCAACGGCTGCATCTGCTGTACGTTGCGCGAGGACCTGTTGATCGAGATCCGCCGCCTGGCTGCCGAGGGGCGCTTCGATTACCTGTTGATCGAGTCCACTGGCATCTCGGAGCCGCTGCCGGTGGCCGAGACCTTCACCTTCCGCGATGAGGACGGCCTGAGCCTGTCCGATGTGGCCAGGCTGGACACCATGGTCACGGTGGTGGATGCCTTCAATTTCCTGCGCGACTACGCCAGCCATGACCGTCTGGCCGCGCGTGGCGAAACGCTGGGCGAGGAAGACGAGCGCACTGTTGTCGACCTGCTGATCGAACAGGTCGAATTCTGCGATGTCATGGTGCTGAACAAAACCGATCTCATCACGGCGGACGAGCTGGAGCGGCTCGAGGCGATCCTGCGCCAGCTCAATCCACGCGCCGACGTCGTGCGCGGCGAGTTCGGCCGGGTGCCGCTGGCGCGCGTGCTGGACACGGGGCGCTTCGATTTTGAGGAGGCGGCGCAGGCGCCCGGCTGGCTCAAGGTGTTGCGCGGCGAGCACACGCCCGAAACCGAGGAATACGGTATCGGCAGTTTCGTGTTCCGCGCGCGTCGCCCGTTTCACCCGCAGCGCCTGTGGGATTGTTTTCAAGAAGAGTGGCCCGGGGTGGTGCGCTCCAAGGGCTATTTCTGGCTGGTGACGCGGCCCGCGTTCGCGGCCTCCTGGTCGCAGGCCGGCCCCGTCTCGCGGCATGGCGCGGCCGGGTACTGGTGGACCGCGTTGCCGCGCGATCGCTGGCCGGAAGACGCCGAGTCGCGCGCCCGGATCGTGGCCGATTGGGATCCCATCTATGGCGACCGCTGTCAGGAGCTGGTGTTGATCGGGATTGGCATGGATCAGGAGGCGTTGACGGCGCGGCTGCAGGCGTGCCTGATGACGCAGGAAGAAATGACCCGTCCGGCGACCGAATTGGCTACGATTCGGGATCCGTTCCCCGTCTGGGGCGCGGCGCAATAGCGAGGGCGGGCAAAAGTCCGTGGGGTGATGGCAGCGGAAGGCGACAAGCGCATCGGCGTGACGGTGATTTCGGGGTTTCTGGGCAGCGGCAAGACGACGCTGCTCAACCGCCTCCTGCGCGAGCCGGCCTATGCCGACGCCGTGGTCATCGTCAATGAATACGGCGACATCGGCGTGGACCATCATCTGGTCCGCCTGGCGCAGGACAACATCGTGCTGATCGAGGGCGGCTGCCTGTGCTGCGTGGTCAGCGGCGCGGTGGCCGACACCCTGCGCGAGCTGTTTATGCTGGCGCTCAATCGCCGTATCAAGCCGTTTCGCCGGGTGCTGATCGAGACCAGCGGCCTGGCGGATCCGGCGCCGGTGCTCTTCACGCTCAAGCACGACCGCTTCCTGGCCGAGCGCTATGCCTACCGGGGCGCCATCGTGGTGGTCGATGTGCGTCACGGGCCGCTGCAGATGGAGACTCAGCCGGAGGCGCTGCGGCAGTTGGCCTTGGCCGATACCGTCGTTCTCAGCAAATCCGATTTGGCGGATGTTGCGCAAACGCGCGCGGTGGAGCATGCCGTGGCCGCGGTCAATCCGGGTGCGCGGCGCTGCGTGCAGCGCACCGATGCGCCATTGGTCGGCGCGTTGCTGGAGGGGCCTGACACGCAGGCGCGGCGCGATGGCGCCGAGCTGGCGGGCTGGCTGCGGGCGTTCGCCAAGCCGATGGTCGGGCGTCATGCGCAGGTGGCGAGCTTTTCGCTGGCGCTGGTCGCGCCGATCGGCCGAGCCGCCTTTCTGGCGGGTGTGTCGCGCGTGCAGGAGCGGTTCGGCACGGCGTTGTTGCGGATGAAGGGGCTGGTCTGCTTCGAGGGCGAGGCTTTGCCCTGCGAGGTTCATGGCGTCCATGGCGAGCTCTATCCGATCCGGCCGTTGCCGCAGTGGCCGGACGACGAGCGTCTGTCGCGGCTGGTCTATATCGTCAGGGGCGCGGACGTTGATGCGGTGCGGGCCGAAGTGTGCGCGGCGCTGGGCCAGTTTCCCGCATGAGGGGCCGGTCGCGGCGCTGCTCGTGGGTGGTGCTTGCCGATTGTCTTGAAAGGGCTGGGTGGCCGTCATTTCATTGCGGAAAATGCATGGAAATACGGTATAACCAGAAAGTCTGATGCAAGAATCGAGACAATCATGGACCGATTGAAAGCGATGCAGGTATTCGTGGAGGTCGCCGACAGAGGCAGTTTGTCGGCGGCGGCGGTTCATCTGGATATGTCGCGGGCGATGGTGTCGCGCTACCTGGCCGAAATGGAGCAGTGGGTCGGCGTGCGCCTGTTGCATCGCACCACCCGCCGCCTCAGCCTCACGCCTGCCGGCGCCGAGACGCTGCCACGTTGCCGGCAGATGCTCGACATGGTGGGCGACCTGCGCAGCGCGGTATCCACGCCCGAGGATACGCCGCGCGGCCTGTTGCGCATGACCACCAGCATGTCGTTCGGCTCGCGGCATCTGGCGCGGGTCATCACCGACTACGTCAAGTTGCATCCGGGCACCTCGGTCGACCTGATGCTGGTCGACCGGACGGTCAATCTGGTCGAGGAGCGGGTCGACCTGGCGGTGCGCATCACCAATGACCTGGATCCCAACCTGATCGCGCGCAAGCTGGCCGTCTGCCGTTCCATCGTCTGCGCTTCGCCGGACTACCTGCAGCGCGAGGGCGAGCCGGGGCGGGTCGAGGATCTGTCGCTGCGCAATTGCCTGACCCATTCCTACTTCGGCAAGAGCCTGTGGCGCTTCGAGCGCGAGGGTGTGCCGGTCGATGTGCCGGTCAGCGGCAATATCAGCGCCAACGAGGTATCGGTGCTGCTGCAGGCTGCGCTGGAAGGCGCAGGCGTCGCCATGTTGCCAACGTACTACGCCGCCGAGTATGTGGCGCAGGGGCGCCTGAAGGCCATCCTGCCGCAGGCCAGGCCGCAGGAACTCGGCATTTATGGCGTCTATGCGTCGCGCCGGCAGATGCCCCTGATCCTGCGCTCGATGCTGGATTTCCTGGTGGAGCGTTTGGGGCCGGCGCCCTGGGATCAGTCCTAACGTGTTATCGGGAGCCCGCGTTTGGCGGCGCTGGGTTGAGGGCAGGGTATATAGCGGTATAATTTGGCTGCTGCCTCGACGGACCGGGCGCTGTGCATCAGGGCCTTTGTCATCGTCCGCCAGCATGTAGTCTTGGAAAATATCTAAGAATCGTGGTTCCGGCGCATTGGGGTTCGGGCTTGTCAGGCCAGTGTCCTGCACGGCCGGGCGCCAGGAACACCAGGGGAGAGGCGCGCCGGATTTTCCGGATGGCGGCCGCAGGCGCAGTGTGCCATTGGCCGATGCCTGACGATTCAGGTCCTTGATCTCGAATACCGCAATATCGATTACCGCAATGTCGGTTGCCGCGGCTATAGCGCCAAATGATGGCGTGTTCCGCAGGCGCGTTGGCGCTTTTGCCAGCTTCCAGATTTTGCTTGAACAAGTCCGTCGCTGATGGATTTGTCCCCGCCATGGCCGGGGCGCTGCGCGCAGCCCTCTTGAATGGCGTGAGTATCGCCGCGCGAGCCCGCGGCGGTTGGTGGTAAATACAGGATTCTCGTGAGAAATACGCAAATCAGCGCTGTCTGTAGCCGTTCCGCCCATGGTGTGGTTCGGGTGGCTGCGCGGGCCGCCGCCTCGCGCGGGCTTGCCTTGGCCGATAACGCCCTGCATGTCTTGAACGTATTTGTTTTCAACATGCCGGCCGCAAATGAAAAAGGCCCGGCGCATTCGCCAGGCCTTGATCAATTTGGTTGCGGGGGCAGGATTTGAACCTACGACCTTCGGGTTATGAGCCCGACGAGCTGCCAGACTGCTCCACCCCGCGTCTGAGAAATGAATAGTAGCCTTGTTTTCAACCTAACGCAAGTTAGCCCTTTTGAATTTGAATCTCGATGAACGATAGCGAGGCGATACTCGTGCTGGAAACCGCGCTGCTTTGCGCGGTGCAGCCGATGCAACTGTCCGAAATGCGCAAGCTGTTCGGGGACGATGAACAATTCGACAACAGCGCCTTGCGCACGTTGCTGGAAACGCTGCAGAACAACTGGGCCGATGGCGGCCTGGAATTGGTGCAACTGGCGACGGGGTGGCGTTTCCAGAGCCGCCCGCACATGCAGCGCTACCTGGAACGGCTCAACCCCGAAAAACCGCCGAAGTATTCCCGCGCGGTGATGGAAACACTGGCCATCGTGGCCTGGCGCCAGCCGGTGACGCGGGGCGATATCGAAGATATCCGCGGCGTGACGGTGTCGTCGAACATCGTGAAGGCGCTGGAGGATCGGGGCTGGATCGAGGTCATCGGCCACCGCGATGCGCCGGGTCGTCCGGCCCTGTTCGGCACTACGCGTCAGTTCCTCGATGATCTCGGCCTGCGCGCGCTGGACGAATTGCCCGCGCTGGAATCCACGCATGCCGCCGCCGCGCTGGCGGGCCTGGACCTGGGCGAAGTGCAGCAGTTGGCGGATGCCGCCGACGCCGCCGAAGGCGCCGATGCCGCCAATACCCCAGATCTCGTCGAAGGCGCGGCAACCGCAGGCGCAACGGAAGCCGCCGAGCATGCGGAAGGGCGGCAGGCGGTTGCCGAGGCCGATGTGCAAGCCAGTATTCCAGGGGCGGAATTGTCTGTTTCGGACGACGACGCCCCCATGGCGGCGGATGATGGCGTAGAATCCCCCCTTTCGCGCTCAGAAGAAGACGCGATTCCCGCCGACGATTCCACCGTCCGGGCGCAAGCCGAAAGCTTGTCCGATGCGCCATCCGTGGGCATCGAGAATGCCGGGCGCTTCGATGAAGCCGATGCGCCGGGCGTGGATGTCGCCCAAGAGGCGCATGGCGGGTTGTCAGAAAATCCCGCACAGACTGGCAGTTCCGACGCGCGCGCCGAATCCGGCGCCGCGGATGAACTTGTCGAGCACGCGGAAAGCGCGAAGCCGACCGAACCGATAGACGAGGCCGAACCCCTGGCGCCTGGCGCCGGGCCGTTTGAGCCTGATACCGGCTCCGCCGTGGCGGAGCCTGCCGAGCCGGATTCCGCTCAGCCCGAGGCTGAGCGCGGACCGGCTTCCCCAGATGATGATGCGCCTGCCCCCGGCAGGCCTCCCCAAGTTTGAAATTCGGAGCTGTCCCAGTGACAACGAATACAGCAATGCAGGACGACAATCCCCGTCCGGATGACGCCGTTTCCAATGCGCCCGCGGAAGCCTCCGCCAGCCGTGAGCCGGCCGCCGAAGGCGAGGCCCGCGGCCGTGGTCGCAAGCTGCGCACCCCGTTCCGGCGCCGTCGCGGCGACGCCGCCGCCGAGCAGGCGCCGGCTGCCGAAGGGCATGCCGCCGCGCCCGCCCAGGCTGCCGCCGACACCCCGGACAGTCGCGGGGGCGAACAAGAAGCCGAGCAGGCCCTGTCGTACCTGGACACCGCTGACCGCATGGAGCAGCGCCTGGGCAAGTACCTGAACAGCGAAGCGGTGATGCCGAAGCTGCACAAGGTGCTGGCCGATGCCGGTATCGGTTCGCGCCGCGAGATGGAAGAGCTGATCGTCGCCGGCCGCGTGTCGGTCAACGGCGAGCCGGCCCATATCGGCCAGCGAGTGGCCCCGAACGACCAGGTGCGTGTCAATGGCAAGCCCATCATGCGCACCAACACCAAGAAGCCGCCGCGCGTGATCCTGTATCACAAGCCGGCCGGCGAGATCGTCAGTCATGATGATCCGGGCGGCCGCGCCAGCGTGTTCGCGCGTCTTCCCAAGCTGCGCACCGGCAAGTGGCTGTCGGTGGGTCGGCTCGACCTGAATACCGAAGGCCTGCTGATCTTCACGACCTCGGGCGACATGGCCAACCGCATCATGCACCCGCGTTACGGCACCGAGCGGGAATACGCGGTGCGCGTCCTGGGCGAGATGGACGAGGCGCAGCGTCAGTCGCTGGTCGATGGCATCGAGCTGGAAGATGGCGTGGCCGCGTTCGGCGCGCTCGACTACTTGGGCGGCGACGGCAGCAACCGCTGGTACCGCGTGACCCTGCAGGAAGGGCGCAACCGCGAAGTGCGCCGCATGTTCGAGGCGGTGGGCGTGACGGTCAGCCGATTGATCCGCACCCGTTTCGGCGACGTGGTGTTGCCGCGCACGCTGCGCCGTGGCCGTTGGGAAGAACTCGACGCCTCGCTGGTCACTGCGCTGATGGTGCAGTTGGGCTTGTTGCGCGAAGACGACGAATCCGGCGGCAACCGCCGCCGTTCCAAGCAGCCGCAGTCGCATGACAGCGCCTTGCCCCCCGGCTTCGGCACGATGGAGCGCAATGGCATGAACGGCGCCCGTATTGGCCGCCGCGGCAAGATCCAGGGCGGCCGTGCCGGCAGCGCCGGCCAGGTGGCGGCGTGTCCCTCCGATCCTTTCGGCACCGGTCTGATGATCGCTGGCGGTTACGCCAACGGTCACCCCCTGGCGGGCGAATCCGCCGGCAACCGCAAGGGTGGCAAGGCCGCGGGTGGTCGCGGCGCGGGTGGTGGCGGCAAGCCGGGCGGTCGTGCGGGTGGCAAGGCGGGCAGCGGCAAGCCGCGCGGCGCGCGTGCCGCAGCCGCCAATGGTCCGGCCGCGGCAGCGGGTGGGGTGGATGCGCCTTCGGGTGCTGGTCGCAAGCCCGCGGGAGGCAAGCCTGGCGGCAAGCCAGCGGCCGCGCGTGGCGGCAATGCCGCTCGCGGCGGCAAGCCGACGGGTGCCGGCCGTGGCGGCAACAAGGCTGACGGCCCGCGCGCGGGTGGCGGTGGCTCGAACGGCGGCAACAAGGGCCCGGGCGCGGGCGGCAAGCCGCGTGCGGCCCGCAATGCGGCGTCGCCCCGTGGCGATGACTGGCAGCCTCGCGGCGCGTCGGCCCATGAATCGCGCCTGGGCGTGATGGGTGGCCGGGGCGGCCGGGGCCGCTAAACCCGCGCCGTAGCGGCGTCCGCGCGGCGCCGCTGGCTCGATCCGTCCCACATAAACGTAAGCCCGTGACGAATCAGGCGTTTTTCCAGTTTATCTGGTAAAATCAATGGTTTTCATGGCTTCGCGTCTGTCGGTTCGCGCCGTTGCTTTGCCGCTCATGCGGCGTTTTTCATGGATGCGCGGGTTGTAAGGCTATAGGGCTACGGGTCGCTGACGGGTCGTCAGGTGGGTCGTTGCCCGGTTTCATGGCGGGTCCAGGTGGTCGCGGTGGTTTGCGGCGCAGGTGGTCTCGGTGAAACAGGCGTGGGCTGGCTGGCCCTCGCGAAGTTGGCGGGCGCGCTGCAAGGGTGGCGCGAGCCGAAATTTAGGTCGCAATATAGGGCACTGCCCAGCATTGCTCCTTACGTGCAGTAGGGTGGCGGCTGGGCACTGTGCAATACGGTGGGCTGGGCGTGCAGCCCATTTTTTTTGAGTATATGGCTGATTTATTCGCATTGACCGAAGAGGCACTGGCCGGCATGGACGTCGAACTCGTTGACGTCGAACGTGCCGCGCTGGGCCTTTTGCGCGTCACGATCGATCGGGTCGGCGGTGTGCGCATCGAAGACTGCGAGCAGGTGTCCCGCCAATTGTCGCGGGTGTACGAGGTCGAGAACATCGACTACAAGCGGTTGGAAGTCGGTTCGCCGGGCGTTGACCGCCCGCTGCGCAACGAGGCCGACTTCCGCCGTTTCGCAGGCGAACGCATCGAGATCAAGCTGCGCGAGGCATTGGACGGACGCAAGGTCTTTTCCGGTACGTTGACCGTGCCCGAGGACGCGCCCGCAGCTTCGGACGCCGCGGCTGGGATGCACAAGACCGTGTTCGGTCTCGAATTTGAGGCAAAAAAGAACGAAGTCCAGGTGTTGAATTTCACGGTCGAGGATATCGAGCGTGCAAAACTGGATCCCGTTCTGGATTTCAAGGGCAAAAAGCGATGAGTCGCGAAATTCTTCTGTTGGTCGATGCCTTGGCGCGTGAAAAGAACGTCACGCGTGATGTCGTGTTCGGGGCGCTGGAAAGCGCGCTGGCCTCGGCCATGAAAAAGCGCTTCAAGGATGATGCGGACATTCGTGTTGCCATCGATCGTGAAACCGGTGACCACGAAGGTTTCCGCCGCTGGCTGGTGGTGCCCGACGAAGCGGGCCTGCAAGAGCCCGACAAGCAGGAAATGCTGTCGGACGCGGTCGAGATCGTGCCCAACATTCAGGTTGGCGAATACATCGAGGAACCCCTCGAGCCGATTGAGTTCGGCCGTATCGGCGCCCAGGCCGCCAAGCAGGCGATCCTGCAGAAAATCCGCGACGCCGAGCGCGAGCAGGTCCTGAACGACTTCCTGGATCGCGGCGAAACCATCGTGTCCGGCACCATCAAGCGCATGGACAAGGGCGACGCCATCATCGAGACCGGCAAGATCGAAGCGCGCCTGCCGCGCTCCGAAATGATCCCGAAGGAAAACCTCCGGGTCGCCGACCGCGTCCGCGCTTTTGTCCTGCGCGTCGACCATGCGGCCCGCGGCCAGCAGGTGATCCTGTCGCGCACCTCGCCCGAGTTCATCCGTCAGTTGTTCGAGAACGAAGTGCCCGAGATCGAGCAGGGCCTGCTCGAGATCAAGGCCGCGGCGCGCGACGCCGGCGTGCGTGCGAAGATCGCCGTGGTGGCATACGATAAGCGTATCGACCCGATCGGCACCTGCGTCGGCATGCGCGGTTCGCGCGTGACCGCCGTGCGCAACGAGCTGGGCGGCGAGCAGGTCGACATCGTGCTGTGGTCGGAAGATCCCGCGCAGTTCGTCATCGGCGCCCTGGCGCCGGCCAACGTCGAGTCCATCGTGGTGGACGAAGACAAGCACGCGATGGACGTGGTGGTCGACGAGGAAAACCTGCCCAAGGCGATCGGCGCCAAGGGCCAGAACGTGCGCCTGGCGTCCGAGCTGACGGGTTGGCAGATCAACATCATGACGCCGGAAGAAAGCCTGAACCGCCAGGAAGTCGAGCGTTCGGGCCTGCGCACCACGTTCATGAACAAGCTGGACGTCGATGAGGAAGTCGCCGACATCCTGATCGACGAAGGTTTCACCGGTATCGAGGAAATCGCCTACGTCCCCATGCAGGAACTGCTGGAGATCGAGGCGTTCGACGAAGACACCATCAATGAGTTGCGCGCCCGTGCCCGCAATGCGCTGCTGACCGAGGCCATCGCCCAGGAAGAGCGTCTTGAAACGGCGCAGGATCTGCTCGAACTCGAAGGCGTGACGCCCGAACTGGCCGCCAAGCTGGCCGAGCGTCAGGTGCACACGCGTGATGATCTGGCCGAACTGGCGACGGACGAGCTGGCGGAAATCGCCGGCCTGACCGAACAGGAAGCCAGCGACCTCATCATGCGTGCCCGCGCCCATTGGTTCGATGAAGAATAACCAAATGGACACGGGTCTGCGGCGGATGGCCGTCAAGTCCGCCGCAAGTTCACGTTGTTTGTAATAGCTGCATATAGGGAAGAGAGAGCCTAATGTCGAGTAACACCGTCGCCCAGTTCGCTACCGAGCTGAAAATGCCTGCCAATGTGCTGCTGGAACAGCTGCGCTCGGCTGGCGTTGACCTCAAATCGGTGGACGATTCCGTCACCGACAGCGACAAGGCGAAATTGCTCGAATCGCTGCGTCGCGCCCACGGCGCGACCGAAGGCAAGAAGATCACCCTGACGCGCCGCCAGACCTCCGAGATCCGCCAGGCAGATGCCACCGGCCGCTCGCGCACCATCCAGGTCGAGGTTCGCAAGAAGCGCGTGTTCGTCAAGCGTGATCCCTCCGAAATCGCCCTGGAGCAGGCCGCCAGCGCCCGCGCTGAGGAAGAATCGTCCGTCGAGGAAGCACAGCCGGTGTCCGCACCCGTCGTGCCCGAAGCGGCCAAGCCGGCCGAACCGCGCGAAGCCACGCCCGTCCAGGCGCCGGCTCCTGCCCCGGTGCAAGAGCCCGCTGCTGTCGAAGCGCCCGCACCGGTAGAAGCGGCCGCGCCTGTTGAACCCGTCGCGGCCGAAGTGCCCGCCCCCGTTGCGGCTCCCGCCGCCGAAGTCCAGGCCCAGCCTGAACCGGAACCGACGCCGGCGCCTGCTCCTGCCGAGCCCGTGGCCGAAGAGGCCAAGCCCGAAGTCAAGACTGAATCCACCGAGCCCAAGGCTGAAGAAGCCAAGCCGGAACCCGTTGTGCTAGCCAATAAGTCCGAACCATCGTCCTCTCAGGCCGCCGCGCCTGTCGCCCAGGTGCCGCCTGCCGCGAAGTCTGAACCCGTGAAATCCGCCGCCAAGCCGGTCGAGTCCGCTGCGCCCGCCGCCAAGGTCGGGAATCGCGCCGACAACCGCCGCGCCGGCCCGCCGCTCGCCGCCTCCGCCACCGGCGCTGGCCGCGACGAGGCCCGCCGTGCCGCCGAGGCCGAAGCCGCCGCCCTGCGCGAGATGCTGAACCGTCCGCGCAAGGTGCTGCGCGCTCCCGAACCGGAAGCGCCCGCCGCCGCGGCCGCCCCGATTTCGGGCACGCTGCACAAGCCGGCGGGCAAGGGCGCTGCCGCGCTTGGCGCCAAGAAGGATGCCAAGCCCGCCGCGCCCGGCACCAAGAAGACCATCAAGACCGCCGAAGTCGCTTCGACGTGGTCGGATGACGCGTCGCGCAAGAAGCCGGCCGACAAGCCGGCGGCGCCGGCCAGCCGCGACGGCTGGCGTGCCGGCGGCAAGGGCGGTGGCAAGAGTGGCGGCCGTGGTGGCCGCAACCAGCAGAACGACCGCCGCAACGAGCCCGCGCCGCAGGAATTCATCGCGCGTGAAGTGCACGTGCCGGAAACCATCAGCGTGGCCGACCTGGCCCACAAGATGTCCGTCAAGGCTGCCGAGGTCATCAAGCAATTGATGAAGCTGGGCCAGATGGTCACCATCAACCAGGTGCTGGACCAGGAAACCGCGATGATCGTGGTCGAGGAACTGGGCCACGTGGCGATCGCCGCCAAGCTCGACGACCCGGAAGCCTTCCTGGACGAAACCGCGAGCGTGTCGGAAGCCGAACAACTGCCGCGCGCCCCGGTCGTGACCGTGATGGGCCACGTCGACCACGGCAAGACCTCGCTGCTGGACTACATCCGCCGCGCCAAGGTCGCCGCGGGCGAAGCCGGCGGCATTACGCAGCACATCGGCGCCTACCATGTGGAAACCGAGCGTGGCATGGTGACCTTCCTGGATACCCCGGGCCACGAGGCGTTCACCGCCATGCGTGCCCGTGGCGCCAAGGCCACCGACATCGTCATCCTGGTCTGCGCGGCCGACGACGGCGTGATGCCGCAGACGCGTGAAGCCATCCACCATGCCAAGGCCGCGGGCGTGCCGATGGTGGTGGCCATGACCAAGATCGACAAGCCCAGCGCCAACCCCGAGCGCGTCAAGCAGGAACTGGTCGCCGAGGAAGTGGTGCCGGAAGAATACGGCGGCGATGTGCCGTTCGTGCCGGTGTCGGCCAAGACCGGCGAGGGCATCGACGCGCTGCTCGAGAACGTGCTGCTGCAAGCCGAACTGCTGGAACTGAAGGCGCCGGTCGACGCGCCCGCCAAGGGCCTGGTGATCGAAGCCCGCCTGGACAAGGGCCGCGGCCCGGTCGCGACCATCCTGGTCCAGAGCGGCACGCTGAACCGTGGCGACGTGGTGCTGGCTGGCGCCAGCTTCGGCCGCGTGCGCGCCATGCTCGACGAGAACGGCAAGCCGATCCAGGCCGCCGGTCCGTCGATCCCGGTGGAAATCCAGGGCCTGACCGAAGTGCCGGCCGCCGGCGACGAACTGATGGTGCTGTCCGACGAGCGCAAGGCGCGCGAAATCGCGCTGTTCCGCCAGGGCAAGTTCCGCGACGTCAAGCTGGCCCGCCAACAGGCCGCCAAGCTGGAATCGATGTTCGACAACCTGGGCGAAGGCACCCAGACCCTGGCGCTGATCGTCAAGACCGACGTCCAGGGTTCGCAGGAAGCGCTGGTGCAGTCGCTGACCAAGCTGTCGACCGACGAAGTCCGCGTGCAAGTGGTGCACGCGGCCGTGGGCGGCATCTCGGAAAGCGACATCAACCTGGCGATCGCCTCGAACGCCGTGGTGATCGGCTTCAACGTCCGCGCCGAAGCCAGCGCCAAGAAGCTGGCCGAGACCAACGGCATCGACGTGCGCTACTACAACATCATCTACGACGCCGTGGACGAAGTGAAGGCAGCCATGTCGGGCATGTTGGCGCCCGAGAAGAAGGAAGAAGTCATCGGCCTGGTCGAGATCCGCGAGGTCTACAGCATCTCCCGCATCGGCAACATCGCCGGTTGCATGGTGCTCGACGGCCTGGTGCGTCGCGATTCGCAGGTCCGCCTGCTGCGCAACAACGTGGTCCAGTGGACCGGCCAGCTCGATTCGCTGCGCCGCTTCAAGGACGACGTCAAGGAAGTCAAGTCGGGCTTCGATTGCGGTCTTACGCTGCGCGGCAACAACGACATCCAGGTGGGCGACCAACTGGAAGTCTTTGAAATCAAGGAAATCGCGCGTACGCTGTAAGGCGTCGCGAGGCATTGCTTCTAATGAGCCGTCACAAGTCCAAAGCCATCCCCGGTCGCAATCTGCGACTGGCCGACCAGATCCAGAAGGATCTGGCCGGGATCATCCAGCGCGAGATCGACACGACCCGCGCTGGCTTGATCACGCTCTCCGGTGTGGAACTGTCGACCGACTACGCGCATGCCAAGGTGTATTTCACGGTCCTGGGCGCCGAGCCCGAGGCCGCGACCGCCTTGCTGAACGAGAAGGCCGGCTGGCTGCATTCCCAGCTATACAAGCTGCTGCACATTCATACTGTCCCCACTTTGCGCTTCTTCCACGACGAGCAGATTGCCCGTGGTATCGAAATGTCGATCCTCATCGACCGCGCAAACCGGCCCGGCCCGCACTCGGGCGTGCCCGACGAACCTGAAGACCAGTCCTGATCGGGCTGTCGTCACTGCTTTAATTTCCGGATTCCGACGATGGCTAAACGACGCGGGCTTGCGCTCGACGGTGTGCTGTTGCTCGACAAACCCGTAGGTTTGTCGAGCAACCACGCCTTGCAACGCGCCAAGCGTGCCATGGACGCGGCGAAAGCCGGCCATACCGGCACCCTCGACCCCTTCGCCACCGGCCTGCTGGTGTGCTGCATGGGCCGGGCAACCAAGATTTCCGGCGCGATGCTTGACGCCGACAAGGCTTATCGCGCTACGCTGCAATTTGGCGAGGAAACCGATTCCGGCGACCTGACCGGCAACGTGGTGGCTACCGCCGCGCCCGGCTTCGTGGTCGAGGAACAGGCGCTGCGCGATGCGCTGTCACGTTTCTCGGGCACGATCGAGCAGATTCCGCCCATGTATTCGGCGCTCAAGCGCGACGGCAAGCCGCTGTACGAATACGCGCGGGCCGGCATCGAGCTGGAACGCCCGCCGCGGCAGATTACGATTTACCGCATCGAGCTGCTGTCCCTGAACGGGACGCAGGCAGAGATCGATGTGGCTTGCAGTAAAGGCACATACATCCGGACGCTGGCCCAGGACATCGGGCGCGCGCTGGGCTGTTACGCCCACCTGGCGGCGCTGCGGCGCACGCACGTCGGGCCATTTTCTCTGGAACGCGCCGTTGCGCTGGATGCCTTGCAGGCGATGCCAGACCCGAAGCAGGCATTGCTTGCACTGAACGAATTGCCGGCGGGCTTGCTGCCCGCCACCACCTTAAAGGACTCGCTATGACTCGCGCCTTGCGCAACGTCGCCATCATCGCCCACGTGGACCACGGTAAAACCACCCTGGTCGACCAGCTGCTGCGCCAATCCGGCACCTTCCGCGAAAACCAGGCGCTGACCGAACGGGTCATGGACTCGAACGACCTGGAAAAAGAACGCGGCATCACGATTCTGGCCAAGAACTGTGCCGTTGAATACGAAGGCACGCACATCAACATCGTCGACACCCCGGGGCACGCGGACTTCGGTGGCGAAGTCGAGCGCGTGCTGTCGATGGTCGACGGCGTGCTGCTGCTGGTCGATGCCGTCGAAGGCCCGATGCCGCAGACCATCTTCGTGACCCGCAAGGCGCTGGCCCTGGGCCTCAAGCCCATCGTGGTGGTCAACAAGGTCGACCGTCCGGGCGCCCGCACCGACTTCGTCATTAACGCCACCTTCGACCTGTTCGACAAGCTGGGCGCGACCGACGAGCAACTGGACTTCCCGGTGGTGTACGCCTCGGGCCTGTCCGGCTACGCCGGCCTGACCCCGGACGTGCGCGAAGGCGACATGCGCCCCCTGTTCGAAGCCATCCTGCAGCACGTGCCGCAGCGCGACGACGATCCCAACGGCCCGCTGCAGATGCAGATCATCTCGCTGGACTACAACAGCTACGTCGGCAAGATCGGCGTGGGCCGCATCAACCGCGGCCGCATGCGTCCCGGCATGGAAGTGGCCTACAAGTTCGGTCCCGAGGGCCAGGGCGGCCGCGGCCGCATCAACCAGGTGCTGAAGTTCCATGGCCTGGAGCGCATCGTGGTGGATGAAGCCGAAGCCGGCGACATCGTGCTGATCAACGGTATCGAAGACCTGGGCATCGGCTGCACCGTGACCGACCCCGTGACGCAGGACGTGCTGCCGATGCTGCGCATCGACGAGCCGACGCTGACCATGAACTTCATGGTCAACACCTCGCCGCTGGCGGGCCGTGAAGGCAAGTTCGTCACCAGCCGCCAACTGCGCGACCGCCTGGACCGCGAGCTGAAGTCGAACGTGGCGCTGCGCGTGCGCGACACCGGCGACGACACCGTGTTCGAAGTGTCGGGCCGCGGCGAACTGCACCTGACGATCCTGCTGGAAACGATGCGCCGCGAAGGCTACGAGCTGGCCGTGTCGCGTCCGCGCGTGGTGTTCAAGGAAGTCGACGGCGTCAAGTGCGAGCCGTTCGAGTCGCTGACCATCGACGTCGAAGACGCCCACCAGGGCGGCGTGATGGAAGAACTGGGCCGCCGCAAGGGCGACCTGCAGGACATGCAGCCGGACGGCCGCGGCCGCACCCGCCTGGAATACCTGATTCCGGCCCGTGGCCTGATCGGCTTCCAGAACGAGTTCCTGACGCTGACGCGCGGCACCGGCCTGATGAGCCACATCTTCCACGAATACGCGCCCATCAAGGAAGGCTCGATCGGCGAGCGCCGCAACGGCGTGCTGATCAGCCAGGACAACGGCGACGCCGTGGCCTACGCGCTGTGGAAGCTGCAGGATCGCGGCCGCATGTTCGTGAACCCGGGCGATGCGCTGTACGAAGGCATGATCATCGGCATCCACAGCCGTGACAACGACCTGGTCGTGAACCCGATCAAGGGCAAGCAGCTGACCAACGTGCGCGCCTCGGGCACCGACGAAGCCGTGCGCCTGGTGCCGCCGATCCAGATGTCGCTGGAATACGCCGTGGAATTCATCGACGACGACGAACTGGTCGAAATCACGCCCAAGTCGATCCGTCTGCGCAAGCGTCACCTGCAGGAAAACGACCGCAAGCGCGCCGCACGCGAATCCGCCGTGTAAGGCGAGGCGGGGTTCAGGCCCCGCGCGCCTGGCAATCGGAAAGCCGCACACCCTTCGGGGTGCGCGGCTTTTTTTCATTCGTGGCCGCGGGCTTGCCGGTGGCGCTGTTCAAGCGGTCGACGGCGTACACGCTGCCGACCAGGCGGCGCAGCGGCGGCCGCCCGTGCGCCGGCACGCGGCATCAGGCGTGCTGGTGCCGGTATTCCTGCGTCTTGCCGCCATAGCCATAGGCCGCCGCGCGCGCGTCGATCACGTGCACGTAGGAACATTCGTGCAGCTCGCCAAGGATCTCGCCGAAGGCTGCGTAGATTTCCTGGATGAAGCGGGCTTTCTCGGCCTTGGTGTTGGTCTCGTCGGTGACGCTGATGTCCAGGTGGAAGGCGTTCCTGCCCAGTTCCGACAGCGGGCGCGCGCCGATGAACCATTGGTCGTGGGGGATGTGCTGCAGCGTGACGGCGATGACGGGCAGCTTCTTGCCGAGCACCGACTGGGTCAGGCCGACGACCGAATCGACGAGGCGGCGGTTGCGGGCGGCGTCGGGCTGGCCGGAAACGTGGACGACGATGTGGGGCATGACAGGCTCCTTGGGTGAGGGGAATGGAGCCAGTGTAGGGACGGCATTGACATCGGAAAAGCGGGAATTTACGATTCCTTCCATCGTTTAAGCCGTTGGATAAGCCATGTCCGGATTCGATCTCGACCAGTTGCGAACGTTGGTGGCCGTGCTGGATGCGGGCAGCCTGACGGCGGCCGCGCCCAAGGTGTTCCTGTCGCAGTCATCCGTCAGCGAGCAGATGCGCAAGCTGGAGGAGCGGGCTGGCCAGCCGCTACTGATACGCGGCAAGTCTGGCGTGGTTGCCACCCCCGCCGGCGAACGCCTGCTGGCGCATGCGCGCGCCATCCTGGCGCTCAGCGACGAAGCCTACCGCGACCTGCGCGGCGTGGCGCTGCGTGGAGAGTTGCGGCTGTGCATCACCGACTACTTCCGGCCTGGCGACGTGGCGCGTCTGCTGCGTCGCCTGAACGAGCAGTATCCCCAGGTGCGCATGCACGTCACCATCATGAAAAGCGGCGCGATCGAGGCCGCTTACGAACGCGGCGAAGTCGATGTCGGCATCTCGATGGTGATCCTGGAGCGCGGCGCGTCGAAAGGGCGGGCGTTGGGACCCTTGCTGCGGCGTGAGTCGCTGCTGTGGATGGGGGCCGAGGGCGCGCCGGCGCCGCCGGAGCCGTTGCCGTTGCTGGCGCTGCCCGAGACCTGCGCGTTGCGCCAGTACGCCGAGCGGTTGCTGGCGCGGCGCGCCGTGCCCTACGCGGTGGCGCACGTGGCCTCGGGCGTCGCGGGGTTGCAACTGGCGATCGGTGCGGGGCTGGGCGTGGCCTGCCTGAACGAGTCGGCGCTGGCGCCAGGCATCGGCCGCCTGCAGGCGCCCGGCCTGCCGCCATTGCCCGACGTCGAATTCCGACTGTTGCCGGCGCGGCCGGGCGAAGATGCCTTTATCGGCCAGGCGCGCGAGGCGATCGAGCGGGCGCTGCGGTGAGCCAGTCTGGAGACGGCGGTCAGGAGGCTGTTTGTTGCGGGGCGCGCATCAGCCAGTGCAGAAAGTCGCGGCCCGGACCTGCCTGTCCGACGATGGCGCCGATGGGCTGGAAGGCGCCCGGTGATTCGATCCGCACGCGCTGAAAATGGCCATGTTGCAGATACCAGCCGGCCAGCGTCAGCGGCACCATGGCCAGCGCCTGCTGTGCCTGCATGACGGCGATCAGCAGTGGCATGGGCGGCGCGGCGCTGGCCAGGCGGCATAGCCGCGGGACCACGTCGGCGCGTTCGAAGAAAGCGGTGAAGACGGCGTGGATCGCCAGTTCCGGGCGGGGCCGGATCCAGAGCTGGGTGGCGACCTGCGCCAATGTCGGCGCGGTGTCGCTGGCGAGCAATGGGTGGCCGGGCGTGGCGACGATGACGGCGTCATCCCGTTGCAGCGGCACGAAGTCCAGGCCGGTCGGCACCGCCTCCGGGCGCCGGCACAGCAGCATGTCCAGATTGCCCGCTGCCGCCAGCGGCAGCAACTGTTCGCGGCTGCCTTCCTGCAAGTCCACCTGCAGGCCCGGATGCGCGCGCATGTAGGCGGGCAGGTGTTGCGCCAGCAGCCCGCTGCTCGCTGCCGGGATGGCGCCCAAGCGCAGGCTGCCGGAGGCGCCGCCGCGCAGGGCCGCGACCGAGTCGGTCGAGGCGCGCAGCGAGGTGAGCATGCCGCGTGCGCAATCGGCCATCAATTGACCGCAGCGGGTGGCGCGCATGCCGCGCGCATGACGTTCGAACAGCTCCACGCCCAGCAGGGATTCGATGTCCGCCAGGGCATGGGTGGCGGCCGGCTGGCTCATGCCGATCTGAGCGGCGGCCTGCTGCAGGCTGCCCAGTTCGGCAACCCCGGCCAGCAGTTGCAGGTGGCGCAGGCGTCCCTTGGCCAGCAGCCGGGCAAGCAGGGTGGCGGGGGCGACGTCCATGGATGTGGAATTCCGGATCTTGATATTCAAGATTCGAATATATGGGTCCGTTAATGTATTTGAAATAAGGATATGCCCTGGCCAGAATGACGTGACGCCGGCTACCGGTTTCCACGCAAGGATTCGCCGTTCCATGAAGTCCCGTCTGTTGCATGCTTTCGTCTGCGCCGCACTGGTCGGCGTTTCGTTCCTGGCGCACGCGCAGGGCGTCTATCCCTCGCAGCCGGTGCGCCTGATCGTGCCGTTCGCTCCCGGCGGTTCCACCGATGTCCTGGCGCGGGCGGTGGCCGATGGCCTGCGCAAGGAACTGGGCCAGAGCGTGGTGGTGGAGAACCGCGCCGGCGCCGGCGGCCTGATCGGCACCGAGGCGGTGGCGCGGGCCGAGCCCGATGGCTATACGCTGGGCATGGCCACCGTCAGCACCATGGCGGTCAATCCGCTGTTGTACGGTACGGCGCGCGTCGATCCGGCAAAGCAACTGACGGCGGTGGGTTCGGTGGCCAACGTGCCGGTGGTGTGGATGGTGAACCCGGCCTTTCCCGCGACGGATTTCGCACAGTTCCTGGCCGAATTGCGGGGACATCCCGGCAAGTATTCCTTCGGTTCGCCCGGCGTGGGATCGCTCGGTCACCTGAACCTGGCGGCCATGAATGCGGACCTCCAGGTCGAGGTGTTGCACGTGCCCTACCGGGGCATGGGCCCCGCATTGACGGCCGCCGTGGGCGGCGAGGTGCAGGTGCAGCAGGACCAGTACGCCTCGGCCCAGTCCTTGATCAAGGCCGGCAAGCTGCGTCCGATCGCGGTGGCCGCCCCCGCGCGATTGCCGGGCCTGCCGCAACTGCCGACGCTGGCCGAATTGGGCTACCCGCAATTGAATGCGCTGGGCCAGACCTGGTTCGGCCTGGTGGCGCCGGCGGGCACGCCCGACGCAGTGGTGCGGCGTCTCAATGACGCGGTGCGCCGGGCGCTGGCCGAGCCGGCGCTGGTGCAGCGGCTGGCCACCCTCGGCGCCGAGCCTGATACCGGCACGCCGCAGGAATTCACCCAGCGCATCGCGCAGACGCTGGCCGCCAATCGCAAAATCATTGAAACTGCCGCCATCAAGCTCGACGAATGACGTTTTGCCGCCGCCGGCGACGTACCGTGGCCGGCGCCCCCAGATCCTGTAGACCGCCACTGGAGACACGATGGGAGCCATCGATATTCTTGCCCCGTTCATCGACGCGCGCAGCGACCGCTACGCCGAGTTGAGCGATCGCATCTGGAGCCTGGCCGAATTGCGCTATGACGAGCACAAATCGGCCGAACTGCACATCGCCATGCTGGAAGAGGCCGGCTTTCGCGTTACCCGCGACGCGGCCGGCATTCCGACGGCGTTCGTCGCCGAGGCGGGCGCCGGCGGCCCGGTGATCGGCATCCTGGGCGAGTACGACGCCCTGTCGGGCCTGAGCCAGGAGAGCGGCGCCTATGCCTGCCAGCCGTCGCCGGAAACGCCCAATGGCAACGGCCACGGTTGCGGCCACCACCTGCTGGGCACGGCGGCGCATTTCGCCGCGGTGGCGGTCAAGGAATTCCTCGAGCGCAATGGCCTGCCGGGCCGTATCCGTTTCTATGGCTGTCCGGCCGAGGAGGGCGGGTCGGGCAAGACCTTCATGGCGCGCGCCGGGCTGTTCGACGACCTGGACGCGGCGCTGACCTGGCATCCGGCCTCGCACACCGGCATCTTCCACCAGTCGTCGCTGGCCAATATCCAGGCCTATTTCCGCTTTCGTGGCGTGGCGGCGCACGCGGCCAATTCGCCGCACCTGGGCCGCAGCGCGCTGGACGCGGTGGAGCTGATGAACGTGGGCGTGAACTACCTGCGCGAGCACATGGTGCCGGACGCGCGGGTGCACTACGCGGTGACCAACAGCGGCGGCATCTCGCCCAACGTGGTTCAGGCCCGCGCCGAGGTGCTGTACCTGGTGCGCGCGCCGATCAATTCGCAGGCCGCCGAGCTGTACGAACGGGTCAAGAACGTGGCCCGCGGCGCAGCGCTGATGACCGGTTGCGAACTGGAGATCGTGTTCGACAAGGCCTGCTCCAACTACATTCCCAACGGCGTGCTGAACCAGGTCATGTACGCCAACATGCAGGCGCTGCAAGGCCCGGCCTACACAGAAGGCGAACAGCAGGCTGCGCGCCGCATGTGGGACGCGATTTCGGCCGACGACATCGACAACGCCGGCAAGAACCTGGGCGCGGTGCTGCGCAATCCGACGCCGCTGTTCAGCGGTGTCGCGCCTTACGAGCCCGGCAAGCATGAAATCAGCTATGGCTCGACCGACGTCGGCGACGTCAGTTGGGTGACGCCCACGGCACAGTGCTGGGGCGCCTGCTATGCCTACGGCACGCCATTCCATTCCTGGCAGATGGTGGCGCAGGGCAAGTTGTCGCTGGCGCACAAGGGCATGGTGCATGCGGCCAAGATCATCGCGGCCACGGCGGCGGATCTCTATCGGCAGCCCGGGACGCTGGCGCGCGCCAAGGAAGAGCTGTTGGAAATGCGCCGCGGCCAGCCGTATGTCTGCCCGATTCCGGCGGACGTGCTGCCGTCGTTCATGCGCAAGTAGAGGCGCGCGGGCGGCCGCGATTCGCGGCCGCCCGGCATTGCCGGGTGCGTCTTTCCCGGCCAGCGGCCGTCAGGCCGGCAGCGAGGGCGCGTATTGCGCTTCCGTGCTGACCTTCTGGTGGAACTCGACCACCTTGCGCACGACCTTGCGCGGATCGTCCTCGATGATGAAAAGATCCAGGTCATGCGCGCCGATCATGCCGTTGCCGAGCACCTGGCCCCCCAGCCATTCGACCAGGCCTGACCAGTATTCGCTGCCCACCAGCACGATGGGCGCGGGCGGGACTTTGCCGGTCTGGATCAGTGTCAACGCTTCGAAGAGCTCGTCCAGGGTGCCGAAGCCGCCCGGCATCGCCACGTAGGCGAAGCTGTGCATGAAAAAGGTGGCTTTGCGTGAAAAAAAGTACTCAAACGATAGACTGATGGTTTGATATTCGTTGTTGTGCGCTTCGTGCGGCAGGCTGATGTTCAGCCCGATGCTGGTGCCGCCGGTTTCGAACGCGCCCTTGTTGGCGGCTTCCATGATGCCGGGGCCGCCGCCCGCGATGACCGCAAATCCCGCCTCGGCCAGGGCGGCCGAGATTGCCACGGTGGTTTCGTAGTGGGGGGAGTTGCGGCTGACGCGCGCACTGCCAAAGACACTGACCGCCGGCCCGATGTTCGCGAGCTTTTCGGCCGCCGTCCGTATCTCTGACATAATCAGCGGAATTTGTTTTTCGGCGGGCGTCGCCGCAATTGTTGCCGCAGTTGTTGCCATATCTGCCTTTGTAACCATGAAAAAAACCTTATTGCTGGTCGACGGTTCAAGCTACTTGTACCGCGCTTTTCACGCTATGCCTGATTTGCGCAATGCGCAAGGCGAACCTACGGGTGCGCTGTACGGCGTGGTCAATATGTTGCGCAAGCTTGTATCCGACTATAAGGCAGAGTATGCCGCATGTATTTTCGATGCGCGTGGCAAGACCTTCCGGGACGATCTGTATCCGGAATACAAGTCGCACCGCCCGCCCATGCCGGAAGATCTGGCCGCCCAGATCGAGCCCATCCATCGCGCCGTGCGCGCGCTGGGCTGGCCGGTGCTGGCGATCGAGGGCGTCGAGGCCGATGATGTGATCGGCACGCTGGCCCGCCGCGCCGCCGAGCGCGGCGTGCACACGGTGGTGTCCACCGGCGACAAGGACCTGGCGCAGTTGGTCAACAGCCATGTCACGCTGGTCAACACCATGAGCGGCGAGGTGCTGGACGAGGCTGGCGTGGTCAACAAGTTCGGCGTGCCGCCGGACCGCATCGTCGATTACCTGATGCTGGTGGGCGACACCGTCGACAACGTGCCGGGCGTGACCAAGGTCGGCCCCAAGACGGCCGCCAAGTGGATCACCGAATTCGGCTCGATCGACAAGCTGGTCGAGGGCGCCGAGGGCATCAAGGGCGTGGCCGGCAGCAACCTGCGCGAAGCCATTCCCAACTTCCCGCTGACGCGCCAGCTTTTGACGGTGAAGTGCGACTGTGACCTGACCGGCCACGTCGACAGCGTCGACGACCTGACCCCGCGCGGCCGCGACGAAGCGACGTTGACGGAACTGTACGAGCGCTACGGTTTCCGCACCTGGCTGCGCGACCTGACTGGCGACGCCGAGCGCGTGCCGACGGGCGATGCAAGGGTGGCGGCCGAGGTGCCGGCCGCGCCGACGGAACTGGATTACCGCATCATCGCCGACTGGGCGGCGTTCGACGCCTGGATGGCGTTGGCGCAGGGCGCCGAGCTGGTGGCGCTGGACACCGAGACCACGTCGCTCGATGAGATGCAGGCCAAGTTGGTCGGCCTGTCGATGGCGGTGGCGCCGGGCGTGGCCTGCTATATCCCCGTTGCGCACCACGGCCCGGACGGCGCGACGCAACTGCCCAAGGACGAGGTGCTGGCGCGCCTGCGTCCTTGGCTGGAAGACGCCTCGTGCGCCAAGCTATTGCACCACGCCAAGTACGATACGCACGTGTTCGCCAACGAAGGCATCCGCCTGGCGGGCATCGCCGAAGACACCATGCTGCAGGCCTACGTGCTGGAGTCGCATCGCGGCGTCGGCCTGAACGACCTGGCGCAGCGCTACCTTGGCCGCAGCGGCGTGTCGTATGAGGACCTGTGCGGCAAGGGCGCCAAGCAGATCGGTTTCGATGAAGTGGCGGTGGACAAGGCCGGCCACTATGCCGCCGAGGATGCCGACTTCACGCTGCAACTGCACCGGGTGCTGCGCCCGCAGGTGGCGGCCGATGCCGGGCTGGAGCGTATCTACCTGCTGGAGATGCAGGTGTCGGCGGTGCTGACCACGATCGAGCGCAATGGCGTCAAGGTCGACGCCGCTGAACTGGGCCGCCAGAGCCACAAGCTGGGCCAGGAAATGCTGCAGCTCGAGCAGAAGGCCTACGAACTGGCCGGGCAGCCCTTCAACCTGAATTCGCCCAAGCAACTGGGCGAGATCCTGTTCGGCCGCATGCAGTTGCCGGTGGTGCGCAAGACCGCGGGCGGCGCGCCGTCGACCGACGAGGAAGTGCTGAGCAAGCTGGCGCAGGACTATCCGCTGCCGCAGGTGCTGCTCGAGTACCGCGGGCTGTCCAAGCTCAAGTCCACCTACACGGACAAGCTGCCGCGCATGATCAACCCTGCCACCGGCCGCGTGCACACTCACTACTCGCAGGCTGCGGTCATCACGGGCCGCCTGGCTTCGTCCGATCCCAATCTGCAGAACATCCCCGTGCGCACCGAAGCCGGGCGCCGGGTGCGCGAGGCGTTCGTCGCCGAGCAGGGCCTGCTGCTGTCGGCCGACTATTCGCAGATCGAACTGCGCATCATGGCGCACGTGTCGGACGACGCCAATCTGCAGCGCGCCTTCGCCGCCGGCGAGGACATCCATCGTGCCACGGCCTCGGAAGTGTTCGGCGTGTCGCTGGCGGACGTGTCTTCCGAGCAGCGGCGCGCGGCCAAGGCCATCAACTTCGGCCTGATCTACGGCATGGGCGTGTTCGGCCTGGCGTCGAACCTGGGCATTACGCGCGACGCGGCGCAGGCCTATATCGACCGCTACTTCGCCCGCTACCCCGGCGTGGCGATGTACATGGAGAACACGCGCCGCGTGGCGCGCGAGCAGGGCTACGTCGAGACCGTGTTCGGACGCCGCCTGCAACTGCCGGAGATCCGCGGCGCCTCGGGCCCGCGTCGGCAGGGCGCCGAGCGCGCGGCGATCAACGCGCCGATGCAGGGCACCGCGGCCGACCTGATCAAGATGGCCATGGTGGCGGTGCAGGACTGGCTCGAGGCCGAAAAGCTGCGGACGCGCATGATCATGCAGGTGCACGATGAACTGGTGCTGGAAGCGCCCGACTCGGAACTGGAGCTGGTCAAGGAAGCCCTGCCGCGGCTGATGTGCAACGTGGCCGAGCTGCGCGTGCCGCTGGTGGCCGAGGTGGGCGTAGGGAAGAACTGGGAACAGGCGCACTGACCCCCGGGACGAGCGGCGCGCTCGGGAAGCGCCGCTCGTCCCGGAGTCCCTCGTATCGGGCCGTTCGGGGCGCGCAGCGATCCGGCGGCCCATTTCCGCTTTTGTGGCTGCAACAATATAATGTTGCGCTTCCCCTGACCATATACGTCCCCCAAATGCTGCTGCTCTGGGTCCTGCTTGCCACCGTCACCGGTGGCCTCATCGCCGTCCTTGTCGCCAGTTGGCTGGCCTACAAGGTGTTCGCCCATTACCTGCATCACATGGTCAGTCTGTCGGTGGGGGTGCTGCTGTCGGTGGCGTTGCTGCACCTGTTGCCGGAAGCCTTCGAAAGCGGGGTGGCCGATGCCCATGTGCTGTTCGGGCTGATGCTGGCGTCGCTGATCGGTTTTTTCGTGCTGGAGAAAATCGCGCTGCTGCGCCACAGCCATCACCACGAGGGCGACGGGCATCACCATCATCATGGTCATGACCAGCACGAGGCGGGACGCGGAGGCGTGCTGATCCTGATCGGCAGCTCGCTGCACAACCTGTGCGACGGTGTGCTGGTGGCGGCGGCCTTCCTGACCGATCCGTTGCTGGGCGTGCTGACGGCGGCCTCGATCATCGTGCACGAAGTGCCGCACAAGCTGGGCGACTTCGTCGTGCTGCTCAATGCCGGCCTGGCGCGGCGCCGCGCCTTCGCGCTGATCCTGTTCACCAGCTTGTGTTCAGCCTTGGGCGGCATAATAGGTTACTTCGTGCTGCAGCAGGCCCAGGATTGGGTGCCGTACGTATTGGTGGTTGCCGCCAGCAGCTTCCTCTACATCTCGGTGGCCGACCTGATGCCGCAGATGCACGAACGGGTATCCCTGGCCGATGCGGTGCCGCAACTGCTGCTGGTGGGCGTGGGTGTCGTGCTGATCTACAGCGTGACGACCCTGATGCATCACGGGCATGAGCACGAGACGGGCGCCGGCGCGGCACGCACGGAGCACGTCCACACACATTGAGGCGTGGCGGTCGCGATACCCGGCTTTGCTTCCGATCCTGGCCGGTCCTGTCGCGCTCGCCCCGATGGCGAACCGCGGCGCGCCGGCTCCGCGTTGATCCCTACACAGGAGTTCGCCATGAGTTTTTCCGCCGCCGCCGGCAACGTCGCCCCCACCGTGATCCACACGGACGCCCAGGGGCTGGTTCACGGGGATTTCCAGTTGCCCGTGGCCGATGGATCCATCAGCGCCTATTACGCCGCCCCCGAGGGCAAGCGCGACCTGCCCGTGGTGCTGGTGGTGCAGGAGATCTTCGGGGTGCACGAGCACATCAAGGATATCTGCCGCCGCGTGGCCAAGGCCGGTTACCTGGCCGTGGCCGCAAACCTGTACGAGCGCCAGGGCGATGCATCGACCTATACCGACATTCCCAAGCTGATCGCCGAGATCGTCAGCAAGGTGCCCGACGAACAGGTGTTCGCCGACCTGGACGCCAGCGTGGCGTGGGCCGCGCAGCATGGTGGTGACCCGAAGCGGGTGGCGGTGACGGGGTTCTGCTGGGGCGGGCGCCTGACGTGGATGTACGCGGCGCACAATCCGAACGTGAAGGTGGGCGTGGCCTGGTACGGCAAGCTGAGCACGGGGCATGGTCCGTTGATCAAGCGCTATGCGTTCGATGTGGTGAACGACCTGCATGCGCCGGTGCTGGGGTTGTATGGGGCCAAGGATGCCAGCATTCCGGTGTCGGATATCGAGATCATGAAGACGAAGCTGGCGGCGGGCAATGAGAATGCCCGGCGGTCGGAGTTCGTGGTGTATCCGCAGGCGGATCATGCATTCATGGCGGATTACCGGGCGAATTATCAGGCGGAGGCGGCCAGGGATGGGTGGGGGAGGATGCTTGAGTGGTTCAAGCGGTACCTTTGAGGGGGGGCTCTTGGCGTCATGAGAAGCCGCTGCGCGTTTGCGTGGCGGTTTTTTTTGGGGCGTTGTTGCTTTCGTAGGCCGCCCGGCGCGGGTGGCGCATGGGTGGGCGCGCCTGCGATTGCGGTCCGGAGCCTTCGCTCCGGACTTCCCCGTGCTCAACCTCGTCCGCCTTCGGCTCCCTTGTATCTTGATCCCTGGGATGGTTAGCTACCATTCCATGAGAGGCAGGTGAGTTTCTTTGGCTCCCGAGGGACTTAACCCTGTTCCGTAGACCAAACCCCTGTCTCTCACCTCTGACGCCATCGCGGACACTGGACGGTAGCCTAGGGCTGATTGACCCTGCATGCACAAGGTAAGTGGGCGCAGTTGGCATACTTTCTTGTATGAGGGGGTATGAACGATGATCTATCTGGGTATTGATGTCTCCAAGCTGAAGCTGGACTGCACGTTGTTGCTGGATCCAGAGAACGACAAGCGCAAGAGCAAGGTTGTGCCTAATAGTCGGGACGGAGTGCACGAACTGGTTCGATGGTGCGCCAAGCACGGGGTGGGAGCCGACCAGGCCCATGCCGTGCTGGAAGCCACGGGCCCGTATCACGAGCAGGCCGCCACGACGCTGCATGACGGCGGCATCGCGGTGTCGATCGCCAACCCGGCCAGCGTGCACGACTTCAGTCGGGCAATGGCGATGCGCTCCAAGACAGATGCACTCGATAGCCTGGTGTTGGCTCGTTATGGCGTGGCGATGAGGCCTGGTGCTTGGCAGCCCCCGCCGGCACATGTGCGCGAGCTACGCGCCTTGATTACCCAGCTGGACGCGCTGTCCAAGGATCGGCTGCGCACGATGAACCGCCAAGAGAAGATCGAGGCCAGTTCGGCCTCGGAGCTGGTGGAGCGTTCGATCAGTGACACCCTGAGCTTCTATGACAAGGAGATCGCTCGCCTGGAGAAGGCCATCGATGACCACATCGACCGGCACCCTGACCTGAAGGACGACACCAAGCTGTTGTCCTCCATCCCCGGGGTCGGCCCGAAGGTGGCCAGAACCATGCTGCGAGTGATGCGCATGCACCAGTTCAAGTGCGCCGAGGATCTGGCGGCATATCTAGGCCTGGTGCCGGTGCGGAGACAGTCGGGCACGTCGCTACGCGGGCGCAGCCGCATGTCCAAGGCAGGTCCCGCTGATGTACGGGCCAAGGTGTATATGGCCGGCGTTGTTGCTTCCAAACACAACCCCCATGTGCGGGCGTTATATCAACGGCTGCTGGCGGCGGGCAAGACCAAGATGTCGGCGCTGGGTGCTTGCATGCGCAAGGTGGTACATCTGTGCTTCGGTGTGCTCAAGACGCGGCAGCCTTACAGACCTGACTACGCTTTTTCTACTTGACGGCCAAGACGGTATCTACGGTTTCCGCCGGGCGCATCTGACGGCGCGCCCACCCATGCGCCACCCGCGCCGGGCTACCGGTTTCGAGGCATGGGGCGCTGCTGGACCGCGGCGGCATGCGAGAGGTTTGCGGGGCCCGCCAGGATCGGCTGCGCGGGCAGCCGATCCTGGCATACGCGGTGTGGGGCGTCGGGGCTTGGCTCGCTACGCGCGGGCGGAGGTGCGTGTGCTCGGTGGCTGCGTGTCGTGAAGAGAGACTTGTTGCCCTACCACATAGCGTTGGTGAACGATGCGAGCGCGATCACATGTGGGCACGCTGCCGCCTTGTGACACAAGTGCCTCAAGCCGGGGTCGCCCCTTCGCTGGCAGCCATTGTGGGGCATCGAAGGCGGGGCAGCCCCCTCGGGGGGCAGCAAGCGCGCGAGGCGTGCGCGGCGTGGGGGCCGCCCCGCCGCCCGGCCGCCCGAAGGCGGGGCAGCCCCCTCGGGGGGCAGCAAGCGCGCGAGGCGTGCGCGGCGTGGGGGCCGCCCCGCCGCCCGGCCGCCCGAAGGCGGGGCAGCCCCCTCGGGGGGCAGCAAGCGCGAAGCGCGCCGCGTGGGGGCCCTAATTCCCCGCTTCGCGCAGCCGGCTGGGGAGGAGTTCGCCGTGGCGGGCCAGGAGGGGGTAGGCGGCGGCGCCGACCAGGTGGGAGTTGATGCCCTTCATGTCGCGCAGGATGTCGAGATAGAGGGCGCCGACTTCGGCGGCGTCGACCTGACCGCCCTTGATTTTCTGCAGGTGGGCGTCGGCCGCCTGCGTTTCGATGGTGCGGAAACGCGACTTTTCACCGGCCAGGGCGCGGGCCTGGCGCAGGTCGTCGTTGACGAAGAGGGCGGCGGCCTGGCGTTGGTTGGCGATCAGTTCGCCCAGCGTGTCGTCGAGGCTGGCGCGTTGTTCGGGAGAGAAGGTCCAGCCCTGCTTGCGCAGCTTGGCGATGTGGCTGAGCAGGCCATGGTGGGCGATGTCGCCTGCGTGGCCGATGTTGCTGATGAAGGCGAGGATGTCGTCCATGCGCTGCACGTCGTCGCGCGTCATGTTTTCCTGGTCCAGCGTGGCCAGGTAAGTGGTGATGGCGCTTTCGAGCTTGTCCAGGGCGGCGTCCAGTTGGCGCGCCTGCACCATGCGGTGGCGGTTGTCGCGCTTGAAGCCGGCGCGGGCGTACAGCAGCAGTGTCTGCAGCATATCGGCCATGCGCAGCGCTTCGCGGGCGGCGTTGCCAAGGGCGACTGCCGGCACGTCGTGGGCCCATTCGTCCAGGTATTGGGGGCGGGACGGGTCGTTGGGGTCGGTGCGTTTGGGCAGCCAGCGGGTAAGCAGGGCGGCGTAGGGGGCCAGCAGCGGCAGGAACGCCAGCGCGATGACGGCGTTGAAGAGCGTGTGGAAGTTGGCGACCGCGCGGGCCGGGTCGCTGGACATATCGCTCATCAGCGGTTGCAGGCAAGGCAGCAGCACCAGTCCGGCCAGCACGCCCAGGATGCGGGTCAGCAGGTTGCCCAGCGGCAGGCGGCGGGCCGCGGGGTCGTCGCCGGTGACGCCCTCGATCATGGGGTTGATGGCGGTGCCCAGATTGGCGCCCAGCACCAGCGCGAAGGCGACGTGCGGCGCCACCATGTGGTGGCTGGCCAGCGACATGACCAGCACCACAACGGCGACGCTGGAGTGGGCGGCCCAGGTGAAGGCGGCCGACAGTAGCACTGCGGCGACCGGCTGGGTCGCCAGGGCGTCCAGGATCATGCCCAGCATGGGGGCGGTCTGGAACGGCTCGAACAGTTCCACCAGTTGGTGCAGCGACAGCAGCAGCAGGCCCAGGCCGATGAAGACCCGCCCCAGGTCGCGGGTGCGGCCCGGAGGATAGCGGCGGAACATCCAGACGCCTGCCAGGATCAGGATGGGCGCCAGCGAGGTCAGGTCGAACGACAGCAACTGCACGATGAGGGTGGTGCCGACGTTGGCGCCCAGCATGGCGGCCAGGGCCGGCACCAGCCCGACCACGCCGCCAGCGGCGAAGCCGGTGATCATGAGGCCGGTGGCGGTGCTGCTTTGCAGGGCGGCGGTGATGCCGAGGCCAGCGGCGAAGGCTCGCAGGCGGGTGCCAAGGGCGCGGCCCAGCGCGGCGCCCAGGGCGGCGCCGAAGGCGCGCTGCACGCCCGTCTGGACCATGTGCACGCCCCAGAGCAGCAGGGCGACGTAGCCGGCGAAGTCAAGCAGGGTGATGAGTCCGGACATCCTGGGGCAGTTCCATTCTTTTTATGACAAGAAATAATTCTGTAATGATCGCATGCCGGGGCGGGCGGGGAAACCCGTGCCGTGAATACAGCATACGCCCCGCGGGGCTTTGCTGCGCAGGGCCGGACCTTGCGCGTATCATTGCCGGATCATTCTTGGATGCAGGGGATTTCCGGTGGCCGTTTCCGTCTTCGATCTGTTCAAAATAGGCATAGGTCCGTCGAGTTCCCATACCGTCGGCCCCATGCGGGCCGCTTTGTTGTTCGCCCAAGGGCTGGAGCGCGACGGCCTGCTGCCGCGGGTGGCGAACGTGCGCGCCGAACTCTATGGCTCGCTGGGCGCCACCGGCAAGGGCCACGGCACCGACAAGGGCGTGTTGCTGGGCTTGATGGGCGAGGCGCCCGATACGGTCGACCCGGCCGCCATCGCCGGCATGATCGCGTCGGTGCGGGCCAGCCGCCAGCTGCCGCTGCTGGGCCACTATCCGGTGCCGTTCGTGGAAAAGGAACACATGATGTTCTACCGCCGCGAGGCCATGGCCGAGCACCCGAACGGCATGAAATTCCACGCCTTCGACGCTGAAGGGCAGTCGCTGCGCGAGGCCCGCTACCTGTCGGTGGGGGGCGGCTTCGTGGTGACGGCGGGCGCCTCCAACAGCCAGGTCATCGCCGCGCACGACCAGTTGCCGTACCCGTTCCGCACCGGCCGCGAACTGCTGACCATGTGCCGCGAAAGCGGCCTGAGCGTGGCACAGCTCATGATGAAGAACGAGCTGACCTGGCGCGAGGCCGGCGAGGTCGCGGGCGGGCTGGACCGCATCTGGCAGGTGATGCAGGACTGCGTGTCGCGCGGCTGTGGCATCAATTACCCCGAAGCCGATGGCGAACTGCCGGGTCCGCTGCGGGTGCGCCGCCGCGCCCCCGAGCTGTACCGCAACCTGACCCAACGGGCCGAGCGCACGCTGTCCGATCCGCTGTCGGTGATGGACTGGGTCAACCTGTACGCCATGGCGGTGAACGAGGAAAACGCCGCCGGCGGACGGGTGGTGACGGCGCCCACCAACGGGGCCGCGGGCATCATCCCGGCGGTGCTGCACTACTACGACCGTTTTGTCCCCGGTTCCAACCGCGAGGGCGTGCGCGACTTCCTGCTGACCGCGGCGGCGGTGGGCCTGCTGTACAAGTACAACGCCTCGCTGTCCGGCGCCGAAGTCGGCTGCCAGGGCGAGGTCGGCGTGGCCTGTTCGATGGCGGCCGGCGGCCTGGCCGCGGCGCTGGGCGGCTCGGTCGAGCAGGTCGAGAACGCGGCCGAGATCGGCATGGAGCACAACCTGGGTCTGACCTGCGATCCGGTCGGCGGGCTGGTGCAGATTCCCTGTATCGAACGCAACGCGATGGCCTCGATCAAGGCGGTCAACGCGGCCCGCATGGCGCTGCGCGGCGACGGCCAGCACTACGTGTCGCTGGATTCGGTCATCAAGACCATGCGCGAGACCGGCGCCGACATGAAGACCAAGTACAAGGAAACGGCGCGCGGCGGCCTGGCGGTGAACATCGTCGAGTGCTGAGGCGGGTCCGCTCCCAACAAAAAGCCCCTTGATCGCTCAAGGGGCTTTTTTCATTGCCGAGCCGCCTCACGATGAGAGCGCCCCGGGGGGACGAAAGCCGAAGGCGCGGCGTGGAGGCTTTTCCCAGGCCTGTGCCCGGATCAGATCACGCGGGCGTTCTGCAGCGCGGCGATGCGGGCCGGGATCGGCGGGTGCGAGGCGAACATGGCCGCCAGGCCGCCCTTGCCGGTGATGCCGGAGGCTTCGAACGACTTGGGCAGTTCGCCCGGCTCCAGTCCGCCCAGGCGGGCCAGGGCGCGGATCATGGGTTCGCGGGCGCCCATCAGGTGGGCCGAGCCGGCGTCGGCGCGGTATTCGCGCTGGCGCGAGAACCAGGCCACGATGATCGAGGCCAGGATGCCGAAAATGATCTCACAGACGATCACGGTGACCATGTAGCCCGGGCCGAGGCCGCGTTCGTTCTTGAACACCACGCGGTCGATGAAGTAGCCGACCACGCGCGCCAGGAACACCACGAAGGTGTTGACCACGCCCTGGATCAGGGTCAGCGTGACCATGTCGCCGTTGGCGATGTGCGCCACTTCGTGGGCCAGCACCGCGGCCACTTCCTCTTCGCTCATGCTTTCGAGCAGGCCGGTGGACACCGCCACCAGCGAGTCGTTCTTGAAGGCGCCGGTGGCGAACGCATTGGGCGCGCCGTCGTAGATGGCGACTTCCGGGCGGCCGATGCCGGCGCGATCGGCGAGCTGGTGGACGGTGTCCAGCAGCCAGGCCTCGCGCTGGCTGCGCGGCGCGTTCGGATCCAGCACCTGGGCGCCGGTGCTCCATTTGGCCATGGGCTTGCTGATCAGCAGCGAGATGATGGCGCCGGTGAAGCCGACCACGACCGAGAAGATCAACAGCGCCTGCAGGTTCAGGCCGTTGGCGGTCAGGTAGCGGTCTACGCCCAGGATGCGTAGAGTGGCCGACAGCACGAGCATGACGGCCAGGTTGGTAATGACGAAAAGGATGATGCGTTTCATGCTTTTTTTGTTCCTCAGCGAGCGGGACTTGTGCGGGATTGGACTGTGCCGCGGCGCAGCAGTTCCCCGACTGCCGGCGCCGCCCCGGTGACGGAGAGTATAGTATCGCTTTCCCCTATTTCCCCCTCACTTTCACCTGAGCGCTGACCCCCAAATGCAGGCACTTTGGATGTTGCTGGCGTCCGCCATGTTCGCCATCATGGGGTCGTTCGTGAAGCTGGGCACCGAGCACGGCGCGACGCTGCCGCAAGTGGTGCTGTTCCGCGGCCTGCCGTCGGTGGTGCTGCTGCTGATCTGGGCGCGCGCCGGGCGCCAGTCGATCGTGCCCACCAGTTGGAAACTGCACCTGTGGCGCAACCTGTCCGGCGTCACTTCGATGTGGCTCGGTTTCTTCGCCATTTCCCATCTGCCGCTGGCGACCGCCACCAGCCTGAACTACACGGCGCCGCTGTTCATCGCCTGCTGGATGCTGGGATGGGGCGGGGCGCAGCGCGACCCGGTGCGGATCGCGGCCGTGGCCCTGGGTTTCCTGGGCGTGATCGCCGTGCTGCGTCCCAGCATCAACGAAGACCAGTGGCTGGCGGCCCTGCTGGGCCTGGGGGCCGGCGCCATGTCGGCGATCGCCATGATGCAGATCCGCCAGCTAGGCCGTATCGGCGAGCCGGAATGGCGCACGGTGCTGTTCTTTTCGGTGGCGGTGTGCGCGTCCAGTTTCGCCGGCCTGGGCTTCGAGGGCTGGGGCCATGCGGACTGGACCGGCTACAGCTCGCTGCTGGGCGTGGGCGTGACCGGCCTGTTCGGCCAGTTGGCCATGACGCGGGCGTTCGGCCTGGGCTCGGCGCTGCTGACCGCGGCCCTGCAATACAGCACGATCATCTTCGCGGCCCTGCTCGGCATGGGTTTCTGGGGCGATACCCTGGACGGCCTGGCCTGGGCCGGGATGGGCCTGATCATTTCGGCGGGCCTGCTGTCGGTCTGGCGCACCATGCGTGACCCCAAGCCGACCTGATCCCGCCAACCCGACCCTATCAGAGGAGAATTTCCGATGACGATGACCCTGATTTCCGCGGCCGACCTGGCCACGCACCTGGGCGCGGCGGACGTGCGCGTGTTCGACGTGCGCCACGACCTGACCAATCACGCGGCCGGTCGTGAGGCCTATGCCGCCGGCCATATTCCCGGCGCCCTGTACCTCGACCACGAAACCGAGCTGGCGGCCCCCCGGACCGGCAGGAATGGCCGCCATCCGCTGCCCGACCGCGGCCAGTTCGGCGCCTTGATGGCGGCGCACGGCGTCACGCCCGAGACCCTGGTGGTGGCCTATGACGCCAGCGGCGGCATGTACGCCGCGCACCTGTGGTGGATGCTGCGCTGGCTGGGTCACGACCGGGTCGCCGTGCTCGACGGCGGCTGGCAGGCCTGGCAGGCGGCCGGGCTGCCCACCTCCACCGAGGCGGCCGCGCCGGTGCAGGCGGGCGCGCCGGTGACGCCGGCGGCGCCGCTCGTGGGCAGCGTGGATGCGCAGGCGGTGCTGGACAACATCGCCCGGCCCGCGTTCACCGTGATCGACGCGCGCGCCGCCAACCGCTATCGCGGCGAGGTCGAGCCGATGGATCCGGTGGCCGGCCACATTCCCGGCGCGCTGAATCGTCCGAACGGCCAGAACCTGCAGGCCGACGGCCGTTTCAAGGACGCGGCGCAATTGCGCGAGGAATTCACCGCCTTGCTGGACGGCCGCGACCCCGCGGCCATCGTGCATCAGTGCGGCTCGGGCATCACCGCGTGCCACAACCTGCTGTCGATGGAAATCGCCGGCCTGGCCGGCTCGCGCCTTTATCCGGGCTCGTGGAGCGAGTGGTGCAGCGATCCGTCCCGGCCGGTGGCCAAGGGCGAGTGAGCGCGCCGGCCGGCCCGGCCGCAAGCCGGGCCTGAAACCGCGCCGTCGTATTCCGACGGCGCGGGTGGCGGTCTTACCAGACCGCCGCCAGCTTGACCCGTCCGGAGACGCTTTCGGCGATCTCCAGGAAGTGGTCCAGCGGCGGCGTGGCCAGCCCTGGCACCTTGGCCATGTCGTCCCAGCGCCTCAGGCGGATCGCATCCGGCGCGCCCGGCATGCTGGCGAAATCCACCGCCTGGCCCGCATCGAAGCTGCCCCCCTGAAGCGCCAGGCTGCGTTTCGAATCCTCCGAAAGCGACGCTTCATACTGCGGCTCCACATAGCAGAGGTAGCGCTTGGCCTCCACGTGCAGCCGGATCGGGTCCAGCACCGCCGAACTGAACAACCCGCGCAGGAACGGCAGCACGAAATACTGGTGCTTGTCGTCGATGCCGCGCAGCGTGGGCGTGTCGGGATGGTCGGCGATCAGATGCCCGAGGTCGTGCAGCAGGCAGGCGGTGATCAACTGGGCATTGGCGCCATGGCGTTCGGCCAGCGTCGCGGTCTGCAGCGCATGGCGCAGATGGCTGACGGATTCGCCATGGTAGGAACGGTGCCCGCGTTCCAGGAAAAGCTGTTCGATGTCCTGCAGGGTCAAGGCCATGGTTGTCTCCTGAGTGGCCGCAAGGGGAAGAGGCGGGGCAGTGATCCCACAGATCAGCCGGCTGCCGGCGCCATCTCCAGAAAGCGCGCGATGAGCTGCACCGGTTGGCGCTCGCGCAGGCAATACAGGTATTCATGCATCACGACGTCGGCGCCCTCGATGTCCAGGGCCGCCAGTTCGGGATGGGACGGGATCTCGCGCGACGGGATCAGGCTGATGCCCAGTTCGCACAGGATCGCCTGGCGGATCGATTCGCGGCTGCCGATTTCCAGCGTGCGCTTGACCGTCACGCCAGCCGCCTGCAACGCTTCTTCGGTCAACTGGCGCGTCATCGAGCCGGGTTCGCGCAGCAGCAGCGCGTGGTCGGCCAGATCCGCCAGCGCCACCTTGCCGCGCCGCGCCAGCGGGTGGCCGCGGTGCGTCACCACGCGGATCGGATCGGCCGCGATCATGCGGCGGTACAAATGCTTGTCATCCATCAGAAACGAGGACGTGGCAATCTCGATACGATAATCATGCAGCGCCTGCAGCATGCTCTGCGAGTTGCCGATGGCCACGGTCAGGTCGATGCCGGGGTAGAGCTGGTTGTAGCGGCGCACCGTGTCCATGATGTAGTACGGACCGGTGGCGCCGATGCGCAGGTTGCCCTCGCGCAGGTCGCTGGCGTCGCGCAGGCGGAAATCGATCTCGGTCTCCTGCTGCACCAGTTTTTCCACCATGGGCATCAGGCTGTGCCCGGCGTCCGACAGCCGCATGCCGCGGCCCTGGCGATGGAACAGTTCGACGCCGTAACGCGACTCCAACTGGCGCAGTTGCCCCGTCACCGTGGGTTGGCTCACGCCCAACTGGGCGGCGGCCTTGGTGACGGTGCCGCAGCGAGCCACGGCATAGAAGGATTTGAGTTCGGCGACGAGCACGTTGGGCGGGGCCTGTAAACGGATGAATTGGTGGACGGATTGCGCAAGACCGCCAGTACACCAAAATAATTTGATGTTTTTATTACTGCATTTGCGCGAAGTGTCATAAACACTCAATACGCGCCTTCCATACTGCCTTCGTTCCCAGACCGGAGGCCCCATGGCCCAACAGCTCCAGCGCGATACCAATACTGTTCCGACGGGCGCTTCGCCCCAGCCCGGAGCGCAGCGCGGGGGCTTTCTTTCGGTCAGCAATCTCGTCAAGCGCTTCGGCAGCCATACGGCGCTGTCGGATGTGTCGCTGGATATCCGCGCCGGTGAACTGGTGTGCCTGCTGGGCCCCTCGGGCTGCGGCAAGACCACGCTGCTGCGCGCCATCGCCGGCCTGGAACGCCAGGACAGCGGCACCATCCTGCTGTCGGGCCGTGACATCTCCCATGCCGAGCCGCAAGAGCGCGACTACGGCATCCTGTTCCAGTCCTATGCGCTGTTTCCCAACCTGACCGTGGCCCAGAACGTGGCGTATGGCCTGAGCGGCAAGCGCGCCCATCGCAAGCACGTGGCCGACCGGGTCGAGGAAATGCTGACGCTGGTGGGCCTGGCCGGCGCCTCTCATAAATATCCAGGACAGATCTCCGGGGGCCAGCAGCAGCGCGTCGCCCTGGCTCGCGCCCTGGCGCCGTCGCCGTCCCTGTTGCTGCTGGACGAGCCGATGTCGGCACTGGATGCGCGGGTGCGCGAACATCTGCGTATCGAATTGCGCGCGCTGCAGAAACGCCTGTCGATCACCACGCTGATGGTGACGCACGACCAGGAAGAGGCCATGGTTATGGCCGACCGCATCGCCGTCATGAACGGCGGCGTCATCGAACAATTCGGCACCCCGCGCGAGCTATATCGCCAGCCGGGTTCTGCCTTCATCGCCGATTTTGTCGGCGAGGCCAACTGGCTGCCGTTCGAGCGCATCGATGCGCACCACGCCCGCGTCGGCCGCCAGGAACTGGCGGTGGACGAGGCGCTGGAGCGCAACGTCGGCAAGCTGTTCGTGCGGCCCGAGGCGGTGCGCGTGAGCGTGGCGCGTCCGGAGCAACCCAACACCATGCTGGCCGACGTGCTGGATGGTGTGTTCCTGGGCCGCGGCTACCGCCTGGCGCTGCGCCTGGAAGGCGTGCCCGGCGCCACCGTCCACTCGATCGTGTCCCCTGAAACCGGAGATGCCCTGCTGGGGCCTCACGCTGCCAGCCGTTGCTGGGTGGAGCTGCCGCGCCATGCGATTCGCGCCTACGCTTGATCCGGCTTCGGGCCGTTCCCCCGTCGTCATGTCCGCGCCTGTCGACGCCCCCGCTGTCTCGCTTGGCCGCCGCCCCTTGCCCGCCTGGGTCGGCGCCTTCGGGCTGACGCTCGGGCAGGGCGCCCTGGCGCTGGGCCTGGCGCTGTTCCTGGCCCTGCCGCTGGTGGCGATCCTGGCCAAGTCGGTCACCGATGCCAATGGCGATTGGGCCGGCCTGTCGGTGGTGCTGGGCATCATCGGCGCCGACGGTTTCCTCGGCATGGTCGGGCGCAGCCTGACGGTGGGCGTGGTCACCATGATGCTGGTGGTGCCCTGCGCCTATGCCTTCGCCTATGCCCTGACGCGCAGCCGCATTCCCGGCAAGGGCCTGCTGCGCACCATCGCGCTGCTGCCGCTGCTGGCGCCGTCGCTGCTGCCGGGGATCGCGCTGGTCTACCTGCTGGGCAACCAGGGCTTGCTGAAAGGCCTGTCCGGCGGCGCCACCATCTATGGTTTCTGGGGCATCGTGGTGGGCGAGGCGTTCTACACCTTCCCGCACGCGCTGATGATCCTGCTGACCGGCCTGACGCTGGCCGACGGCCGCCTCTATGACGCGGCGCGCGCGATGGGCGCGGGGCCGCTGCGCACCTTCATGACGGTGACGTTGCCCGGCACGCGTTATGCCGTGTTCTCGGCCTGCTGCGTGGTGTTCACGCTGACCGTGACCGACTTCGGCGTGCCCAAGGTGGTGGGCGGCGACTACAACGTGCTGGCGATGGAAGCCTACAAGGCGGTGGTCGGTCAGCAGAACTTCCCCAAGGGCGCCGCCATCGGCATCCTGCTGTTGCTGCCGGCGCTGCTGACCTTCGTGCTCGACCGCCGCCTGCGGGCGCGCCAGGGCGCCCAGTTGAGCGGCCGCGCCCAGCCCTATGCGGCCGGCGCCAACCGCCTGCGCGACGCAACCTTCCTGCTGCTGGCGGGCGGCATGGCCGGGTTCCTGCTGCTGATCATCGGCGTGGCGGTGTGGGCCTCGTTCGTGAAGATGTGGCCCTACAACCTGTCGCTGTCGCTGCGTTCGTACGACTTCGACAACATGGATGGCGGCGGCTGGCTGGCCTGGCGCAACAGCCTGGAACTGGCCTTCTGCACCGCGCTGATCGGCACGGTGGTGGTGTTCCTGGGCGCCTGGATGATGGAAAAGGTGCCGGCCCGCAGCGCCTCGGCGCGCGGCCTGCGCGGCGTGCTGGGGATGCTGGCGCTGATGCCGATGGCCGTGCCCGGCCTGGTGCTGGGCCTGGGCTACATCTTCTTCTTCAACGGCGCCGCCAATCCACTCAATGTGCTGTACGGCACCATGCCGCTGCTGGTGCTGTGCACGGTGGTGCACTTCTACACCAGCGCGCACCTGACGGCCGCCACCGCGCTGAACGCGCTGGACCCGGAGTTCGAGGCGGCCTCGGCCTCGCTCAAGGTGCCGCGCATGACCACCTTCCTGCGCGTGACGCTGCCGATGTGCCTGCCGGCCGCGCTCGACGTCGCCCGCTACCTGTTCGTTTCCGCCATGACCACCGTGTCGGCCGTGGTGTTCCTGTACAGCCCGTCCACGGTGCTGGCCGCCGTCGCGGTGCTGAACATGGATGACGCCGGCTTCATCGGCCCGGCCGCCGCCATGTGCACCGTGATCATGGCCAGCTCGGCGGTGGCGGCGCTGCTGCTGCACCTGGCCAGTCGCGCCCTGGTGGCGCGCAGCCAGGCCTGGCGCCGGCCCGCCGCCCTTTGATTTGAATACTCAGCAAGGAAGACCCTCATGACTGTTTCGCCTCTGCCCGTCCGCCTGGAAGCGGTGATTTTCGATTGGGCCGGCACGCTGGTCGACTTCGGTTCGTTCGCCCCGACCAAGGTGTTCGTCGACGCCTTCGCCGAGTTCGGCATGGACGTCACGCTGGAACAGGCCCGCGGCCCGATGGGCGTGGGCAAATGGGACCATATCCGCGCGCTGTGCGACGAGCCCGCCATCGCCAACCAATACCAGGCCCGGTTCGGCCGCCTGCCGACCGACGACGACGTCACCGCCATCTATGAGCGCTTCCTGCCGATGCAGTTGGACAAGGTGGCGCAGTACTCGGCCGCCATTCCCGGCGCGGCCGAGCTGCTGCGCGCGCTGCGCCAGCGCGGCCTGAAGATCGGCTCATGCTCCGGCTACCCCGGCAGCGTGATGCGCCGCGTGGTCGAGCGCGCCGCCGGCGAAGGCCTGCAGCCCGATTGCATCGTCGCCAGCGACGACGTGCCGCGCGCGCGCCCGGCGCCGGCCATGGCGCTCAAGAACGTGGTGGAGCTGGGCCTGACGGATGTGGCCGGCTGCGTCAAGGTCGACGACACCGCTCCCGGCATCGAGGAAGGCCGCCGCGCCGGCATGTGGACCGTCGGCCTGCTGCTGTCGGGCAATGCCGCCGGCCTGACGCTGGACGAATACCTGAGCCTGGACGAGAACGGCCGCCAGGCGGCCCGCGAGCGCGCCGGCCGCGAACTGTCCGGCGCCGCGCCGCATTACCTGATCGACACCGTGGCCGACCTGCCCGGCGTGATTGCCGATATCGAATCCCGCCTGGCGGCGGGCCAACGCCCCTGAGGCCGCCCACGCCGGGATCCTGACCCAACCTTTTTTCGCAACGCACCGCGGCGGGCATGGGCCGGCCGCGGCGACCCGACTCACCCTTTTTCCGCTCACCCACGGAGTACCCTCATGAAACGCTTCACGCTGCTTGCCTTGGCCGCCGCTTTCGCCGGCATCACCGGCGCCGCTTCCGCCGAGACCACGCTGACCGTCTACACGGCGCTGGAAGCCGACCAGATCAAGGCCTACCAGGCCGCCTTCGAAAAGGCCAACCCCGACATCAAGGTCCAGTGGGTGCGCGACTCCACGGGCATCATCACCGCCAAGTTGCTGGCCGAAAAGGGCAACCCCAAGGCCGACGTGATCTGGGGCCTGGCCGGCACCTCGCTGGGCCTGATGGACAAGGAAGGCATGCTGCAGCCCTACGCCCCCAAGGGCCTGGACCAGATCGCCGCCAATATGCGCGATGCCAAGGCCGAGCCCACCTGGGTCGGCATGGACGGCTTCGCCGCCGCCATCTGCTTTAACACCGTCGAAGCCGAAAAGCAGAAGCTGCCCAAGCCCGAATCGTGGCAGGACCTGACCAAGCCGGTCTACGCCGGCAAGATCGTCATGCCGAACCCGGCCTCGTCGGGCACGGGCTTCCTGGATGTCAGCGCCTGGCTGCAGATCTTCGGCGAAGAAAAGGGCTGGGCCTACATGGACGCCCTGCACAAGAACATCGGTTCGTATACGCACTCGGGCTCCAAGCCGTGCAACATGGCCGCCGCTGGCGAATTCCCGATCGGCGTGTCGTTCGACTACCGCGCCGCCAAGCTCAAGGCCGACGGCGCGCCGGTCGAAGCCGTGTTCCCGTCGGAAGGGCTGGGCTGGGAAGTCGAAGCCACCGCCATCGTCAAGGGCACCAAGAACCTGGAAGCCGCGCGCAAGCTGGCCGATTTCTCGGCCAGCCGCGAGGCCAACGAACTGTACAAGGCCAACTTCGCGGTGCTGGCGATTCCCTCGATCGCCACGTCCAATCCCAACCTGCCGGCCGACCTGACCAAGCGCATGATCAAGAACGACTTCGTCTGGGCCGCCACCAACCGCGATCGCATCATCGCCGAGTGGACCCGCCGCTACGACGGCAAGTCCGAGCCCAAGAAGAAGTAATCGGGCCACCGCGGCGGCCACGCCGCCGTGGCAGGGGAGGCGCCCGGGCGGGCGCTTCCCGCGCAACCTCTCTGCCTCGTTTTCCAAATGAAAAAATTCGACGTAGTCGTGGTCGGCGCCGGCATGCTCGGCATCGCCCACGCCTGGGCCGCCGCCAAGCGCGGCCTGTCGGTGGCCGTGATCGAACGCAGCCGCCAGGCGCATGGCGCGACCATCCGCAATTTCGGTCAGGTGATCGTCACCGGCCAGGCTCCCGGCATGATGCTGTCGCACGCCCAGCAGGCGCGCGAGCTGTGGCTGGACCTGGCGTCCAGGGCCGGCTTTCATGTTCGCGCCAACGGCGCGCTGGTGCTGGCGCGCGACGCCGGCGAGGCCGACGTGCTGGACGAATTCGCCCGGACCCGCCTGCAACAGGAAGGCTATCGCGCCGAGCTGCTGTCGGGCCGTGAGGTGGCAAAGCTGTATGACGGCCAGCTGGCGCACCACTGCGCCGCGCTGCGCGGGCTGGACGACCTGCAGATCTACTCGCGCGAGGCCTTGCCGGCCATCACGCGCTACCTGGCCGATTCGCTGGGCGTCGAATTCGTCACCGGCACCCTGGCGCGCGCCGTCGAGCAGGGGCAGGTCGCGACCACCGCGGGCGACTTCGCCGGTGCGCACGTCTTCGTCTGCCCCGGCCACGACTACCTGACGCTGCTGCCCGAACAGTTCGCGCCGCTGAACCTGGAGGTGACGCGCCTGCAGATGCTGCGCGCGGCCTTCGAGACGCGTCCGATGGCGCTGGACCGCCCGCTCTTGACCGGCCTGTCCTGCGTGCACTACGGCGCCTTCTCCGACCTGCCATCGGCGCTGGCGCTGCGCGAGCAGATCCAGGCGCGCACGCCGATGCTGCTGGAAAACGGCATCCATCTGCTGATCAGCCCCACGCCCTATGGCGAGTTGATCATCGGCGACTCGCACCGCTACGGCCAGGATGCCTTCCCGTTCAACGACGAGGCGGTCGACAATGCCATGCTGGACCTGGCGTCGCAGGCGCTGGGCGCGCGGCTGCGGGTGCTGGAGCGCTGGCAGGGCGTCTATGGCACGCACGGCCCCGCGCCGTTCTCCGTGATGCCGGTGGATGCCGCCACCACGGTGGCGGTGATGCATTCAGGCGTGGGCATGACGGTCGGACTGGCGATCGGGGAGCGCACGGTCGCCGCCGCCCTCGGCCGCTGAGCAGCCGCCCCGGCAAAAAGAAAGGGCTCGCGATCGCGAGCCCTTTTGCGTTGGCGGAGCGTGTCCTCAGAGCCGCTCCTGCATGATGCGGCGGTACCACTCATGGAAGTGCTGCATGCCGTCTTCCATCGGCGACTGGTAAGGACCGGTCTCGTTCACGCCGCGCAGCATCAGCGCCTTGCGGCCGGCGTCCATGCGCTCGGCGATCTCGTCGTCCTCGATCGCCGTTTCCATGTAGGCCGCGCGCTGCGCCTCGACGAACTCGCGCTCGAAAGCGGCGATTTCCTCGGGGTAGTAGAACTCGACCACGTTGACCGTTTCCTGCGGGCTCTTCGGGTACAGCGTCGACAGCACCAGCACGTGCGGATACAGCTCGATCATGTGGGTCGGGAAATACGTGACCCAGACGGCGCCGAAATCCGGCGCGTCGCCGTCGCGGAACGACAGCAGGCGATCGTGCCATTGCTTGTAGACGTCAGAACCCGGCTGGGCCAGCGCGTTATGCACGCCGACCTTCTGCAGGCTGTACCAGTCGTTGAACTCCCAGGTCAGGTCGTCGCAGGTGACGAAGCGGCCCAGTCCGGGGTGGAACGGGCCGACGTGGTAGTCCTCCAGGTACACCTCGATGAAGGTCTTCCAGTTGTAGTTGCACTGGTGCACTTCGACGTGGTCCAGCACGTAGTCGCCGAAGTCGAACTCCGGGCGCGCGAACAGCGGCGCCATGTCGGCGGCCGGATCGCGCGGGCCTTCGAACAGCAGGCCATGGCAATCGCGCAGCCGGAACTTCTGCAGGTTCATGCACGGCGTGGTGTCGAACTGCGGCGCGCCCAGCAGCTCGCCCTGGTTGTTGTAGGTCCAGCGGTGCAGCGGGCAGACGATGTTGCCGCCGGTGGCCTTGAGGCTGCCGTGCGAATTGCAATGGCCGGTGACGTCGCCGGCCTGGCCGCCCAGCATCAATGCCTGGCGGTGGCGGCAGACATTTGAGATGAGGTCAACGCCCTGCTGGTTGCGAACCAGCACGCGCCCTCCATTTTCCTGGGCCAAGGTGCGCCAATCCCCGATTTCGGGCACCAGCTTCTGGTGGCCGACGTACAGCGAGGATTGCTTGAAAATGAGTTCTTGCTCGCGGGCAAAGAGGGCTTCGTCAAAGTAAGCACTGACGGGTAGCTGGGTGCGAGCTGGCACAACATGTGCCATCCGACCGATGTCGGTCATGATTCCCTCCGCTCGGATGAATATTTCCCCCAACGCCGTGCCCACTCAGTACTGCGTACGCGGTGGGCGGGCTGCCCTCAAAGGGGGCCTCTTTCTTGGGGCGGCCCGGCGTTAAAAAGCCAGGACGGCTTGAGCTTCACCACGCCCTAGCTGTTCGGAAGGGGATGGTTAAATCCGTTCTGGCGCGAAGAAAAATCGGTGTCTGGCCGATCAAGTAAGCCGTCAATTGTACCCCAACCCCATACGCCCCGCCCGTGAAGATCGGTGAAGCTTGGTGAAGATCCGGCCCTGGCGGTTTGACCCCGCGCAAATCGTGATTAACCCTTCGCGCCGTAGGCTTTTCAGACCAGCCTGCGGGTGGCGGGATGGCGTCGCAACAGCCAACTGCTGCCCGCGGACAAAGCGAACACGGCCAGCGTCAGCAACGGCACGACCCAGGCATCGCGACGTCCGCCGCCGATGGCGCCGGCCCGGTGCGCCACATCCAGGAACACCGGATGGATCAGGTAGACCCCGAAGGTCAGCGGGGCCAGCGATGCCAGCCGCGGCAGGCGCGGCGACGAGACGATGCACTGGAACGCCGCCAGCGACATGAACGGCACGGTCAGGCTGAAGTAATCGTAGAAATAGGTGTCCAGCGTCCGGTTGCTGGACATGGTGTGCACGCCCAGTGCCGTGGCCGCCACGCTCACGGCCAGCACCAGGGTCGGACGCGGCACGCGCAGTTCGCCATCGAAGATCTGGCGGCCGGCGACGAAATAGCCCAGGTAGGGCAGGAACCAGGTCAGGAAGAAGCCGGGCTGGGCGCCGAGCGCGCGTCGGTAGAGCGCATCCAGGATGGCCAGGCCCAGAATGCCCACCACCCAAAGCGAACGCGCGCGCGGCGTGCTGCGCACGTACAGCAGGCGCACCAGCGGCGCGAACAGGTACAGTCCCACGATCATGTACAGATACCAGAGGTGGTAGTACGGCTCACCCTGGGCGACCTTGCGCGGCCAGAACGAAAAGTCGACGTGGCCGTCGTCCCACCAGTCCAGCCCGGTGCGCCAGGCCAGGTAGAAGAGGGTCCAGAACAGCAGCGGCGCGCAGATCCGCGTGACCCGCTTGCTGTAGAACCGCCTCGCATCCTGCGGCTTGTCGGGATCGAGCAGCAGGGCGCCGCTGACCATCACGAACACGGGCACACACCAGCGGACCGCGGAGTCATACAGATTGGCGGCCAGCCAGGCGCCGTTGCCGTAGGCAGACGGGTCGCTGACGATCAGGGCGGCGCTGTGCAGCAACACCACCGCCGCGGCGGCGAGCCAGCGGGCGGAATCCAGCCGGGCGTAGCGGTCATCGGTCAGTGGCATCGGGCTCCCTGGCGAAGGTGAGTCGGGCGGGGCCGGCGCGGCGGCCATCCTCGCTTTTCACCTTAGCAGCCAGGCCGATACGGGTTCTGTATCCAGGGGTTAGGGGGCGCATGAAAAACCGACAGGGACTGCGAGGCGCTGTCGGTCGGCGGCCCCGGCGGCGCGGGCGCCCGGGCCCGCGCGGCGGCATGAACGTTTTGTCACGAAACGGATGCGACCGTCATTGCAGGACGATGTTGGCCTGCTTGATCAATTGCGACACGATGGGCTGTTCACTCTTGACCTGCCTGTCCAGTTCGGCGGCGCTGCCCGAGCGCGGCTCGATTCCCATGTCGAGCATGCGCTTTTGCACCGCCTCGTCCTTGAGCGTCTCGGCCAGCGCGGCCTGCAGTTTGTCCAGCACCGGCGCCGGCGTGCCCTTGGGGGCCACGAAGCTGAACCAGGCCGTCATGTCGAAGGACGGATAGCCTTGTTCGGCCAGCGTCGCCAGCTTCGGTTCGGTGGCCAGGCGGCTGGGGCTGGTGATCGCGAACACCTTGACCTTGCCGGCCTCGGCCTGCGGCATGCCGGTGGCGACCATGTCGAAGAACAGGTCCACGTCGCCGCTGATCAACGCCGGCAGGGCCTGGGTCGCGCCCTTGAAGGGCACGTGCAGGATGTCGATGCCGGCGCGTTCCTTGAACAGTTCGCCCGCCAGGTGCGACGAAGTGCCCGCGCCGAAGGTGGCGAAGGTCAGCTTGCCCGGATTCTGCTTGGCATAGGCGACCACGTCCGCGGTGCTGTTGAACGGGCGCTTGGGGCTGGACAGCAGTACCAGGGGGCCAATCCCGACCATGCCGATGGGCGCGAAGCCGTCGGGATCGTAGGGCAGCTCCTTATACAGATAGCGGTTGGTGACCAGCGTGGAGTTGGTGGCCATCAGGATGGTGTAGCCGTCCGGCGCCTCGCGCGAGACGAAGGCGGCGCCGATCGACGTGCCGGCGCCGGCCTTGTTCTCGACGATCATGGGCTGGCCCAGCGTCTTGGCCATGCGTTCGGCCAGCACCCGCGTCAGCACATCGGTGGCGCCGCCCGCCGGGAACGGCGAGACCACCTTGACCGGGCGGGACGGATAGGTATCTGCCTGGGCGCCCAGCGCGGCAATGCTGAGCAGTAGACCCGCCAGGAACGGGTAGCGCTTGCGAATCATGTTTTCCCCTTGAAATCGCGTGCTTGAGTGATAGGTCGGGCCCGGCTCGGCCCGGTCCGCGTGCCGGTGAAGGCGGGCGGGCAAGGCTTGCCAGGTCTCCTAGGATGTTTTAAATTCCGATAAATGGAATTTAGTTTTGTTATTCGGAATAAACTATAAAAACGAAGCGAATAGAAATGCAATCTTTTTCTGACGCCAAGCGCATCCCCCATCCCGCGGCCAAACCCGACCAGAAGCTGGCGCTGAGCGCGCCCGCGCGCCGCAAGCGCGCCGGCGCCGTGGGCGAGGGGCCCGTGTCGCCCGACTTCATCACCGCGCTGGCGCGCGGCCTGGAAGTGCTGCGCTGCTTCCGGCCCGGCGTGGCGGCGCTGGGCAATCTGGACCTGGCGCGCCTGACCGGCCTGCCCAAGCCCACCATCAGCCGCATCACCTACACGCTGACCGAGTTGGGCTACCTGCGCTATCACCCGGACACCGGCAAGTACTCGCCCGGGTACGGCGTGCTGGCGTTGGGCTTCGGCCTGTTGGCCGGGCTGGAGGTGCGCGAGCTGGCCAAGGCCTCCATGACCGACCTGGCGCGCGAAACCGGCGGCGCGGTGGCGCTGGGCGCCTTCGACGGCGACGCCATGACCTATGTCGAGGCCATCCATGGTTCGTCCGCTCTCTACCTGCGCCTGCCGGTGGGCTATCGCGCCAGCCTCGACAGCGCCATGGGGCGCGCCTACCTTGCCAGCCTGCCGGCGGCGGCCTGCGCCGACGTGCTGGAACGATTGGGGCCGGCCGCGCCGGCGGCTGCCGCGATCGAGCGCGCCCGCGCCGAGTTGCGCGACACGGGTTGCTGCTTCGCGATCGGCGAGTGGCAGTCGGGCATCAATGCCGTGGCGGTGCCATTCACGTCCGTGACCGGGGAGGGCGTGTTCGTCATGAGTTGCGGCGGCCCCGAAGGCCTGCTGCCCGAGGCCGGGTTGCGCACCCAGGTGGCGCCGGCGCTGCGGGCCGCCATCGCGGGCCTGGCGGGCGCTCCCGCCTGAGCGCAAAGGCGCGGCGTGGCGCGACCGTGGTATCTCGTACAATTCACGGATTGATCCACCCCTAGTGCCCCCGGAGGCCCGTTTGGCCAAACCTTCTCAAGCCGATCCGCAGACCGACGACCGTCCCTTGCCCCAGGATTTCGAAACGGCCCTGGCCGAACTGGAATCGCTGGTCGCGGCCATGGAAGACGGTTCGCTGCCGCTGGAGCAGTCGCTGGCCGCCTACCGGCGCGGCGTGGCCCTGACCCGCGTCTGCCAGGAGCGCTTGGCGCAGGCCGAACAGCAGGTCAAGGTCCTGGAGGGCGACTTGCTGCGCCCGCTGGATGCCGCCGCGCTGGATGACGAATAAGAATCGGATGAAGCAAATACAACTCGCTTTCCCGGAGTGGCTGCAGGGCCGCGTGCGGCATGTCGAAGACGTTCTCGACGACCTCCTGCCGCCTGCCGACGCCGTGCCCGCCCGCCTGCACGAAGCCATGCGTTACGCCGTGCTCGGCGGCGGCAAGCGGGTGCGGGCCGCGCTGGTCTACGCCGCCGGCCAGGCCTGCCCGGTCAGCGGCAGCGTGCTGGCTGTCGAGGCCTCGCTGGACCGCGCCGCCGCGGCGGTGGAACTGATCCACGCCTACTCGCTGGTGCACGACGACCTGCCCTGCATGGACGACGACGTCCTGCGCCGCGGCCGTCCCACCGCCCATGTGCAGTTCGACGAAGCCACCGCCATGTTGGCCGGCGACGCGCTGCAGCCGCTCGCCTTCGAGCTGCTGGCCTCCATGCCCATCGCCCCGGCCCTGATCGTGCAGGCCACGCAGTCGCTGGCGCGCGCGGCGGGCAGCCAGGGCATGGCCGGCGGACAGGCCATCGACCTGCTCAGCGTCGGCCACCGGCTCTCGCGCGACGAGCTGCAGCAGATGCACAGCATGAAAACCGGCGCCATGCTGGCCTGCAGCGTGGCGCTGGGCGGCATCGTCGCCGGCGCCAGCTCGGCTTCGCGCCAGGCGCTGGACGTCTACGCCCAGGCCATCGGCCTGGCGTTCCAGGTGGTGGACGACATTCTGGATGTGACCGCCGATTCCGCCAGCCTGGGCAAGACGCCGGGCAAGGACGCGGCCGAAAACAAGCCGACCTACGTTTCGTTGCTGGGGCTGGACGAAGCGCGCGCGTTCGCGGGCGAGCTGCGCGAAGCCGCGTTGTCCGCGCTCGAGCCGCTGGGCGACGCCGGCAAGCGCCTGGCCGAGCTGGCTGATTTCATCGTCCTTCGAGACCGCTGATCCGTGACCCGTCCGGGCTGGCCGCAGGCCGGGCATACGAACCCCATACAAGCATGACGACAGAATTACTGGACCGCATCCAATCCCCGGCAGACCTCAAGCGCCTGGATCGTCGCGAGCTCAAGCGCCTGGCCGACGAGTTGCGCGGCTTCGTGCTGGAGTCGGTCTCCAAGACCGGGGGCCACCTGTCGTCGAACCTGGGCACGGTGGAGCTGACGCTGGCCCTGCACCAGGTCTTCGACACGCCGCATGACCGCATCGTCTGGGACGTGGGCCACCAGTCCTATCCGCACAAGATCCTCACCGGACGCCGCGCCGGCATGGCCAAGCTGCGCCAGCAGGGCGGCATCTCGGGCTTTCCCAAGCGCAGCGAATCCGAATACGACGCCTTCGGCACCGCGCATTCGTCCACGTCGATCTCGGCCGCGCTGGGCATGGCGGTGGCCTCGCGCAACGCCGGCGTGCAGCGCCAGCACATCGCCGTGATCGGCGACGGCGCGATGTCCGCCGGCATGGCCTTCGAGGCCATGAACAACGCCGGCGTCACCGCCAACATCAACCTGCTGGTGATCCTGAACGACAACGACATGTCGATCTCGCCGCCGGTGGGGGCGCTGAACCGCTACCTGGCGCGCCTGATGTCCGGCCGCTTCTACGCCGCCGCCAAGAACGTCGGCCGCGCCGTGTTGCAGCACGTGCCGCCGGTGCTGGAACTGGCGCGCCGCTTCGAGGAACACGCCAAGGGCATGGTCACGCCGGCCACGCTGTTCGAGGAATTCGGCTTCAACTACGTCGGCCCGATCGACGGCCACGACCTCGATGCGCTGGTGCCGACGCTGCAGAACCTGAAGGCGCTGCAAGGGCTGCAATTCCTGCACGTGGTCACCAAGAAAGGGCAGGGCTACAAGCTGGCCGAGGCCGACCCGGTGCTGTACCACGGCCCGGGCAAGTTCGATCCCGCCGTCGGCATCCAGCAATCCAAGGCGCCCGGCAAGCGCACCTTCACCCAGGTGTTCAGCGACTGGCTGTGCGAGATGGGCGAACAGGATGCGCGTCTGGTCGCCGTCACTCCGGCGATGCGCGAGGGCAGCGGCCTGGTCGAATTCGAGAAGCGCTTCCCGCAACGCTACTTCGACGTCGGCATCGCCGAACAGCACGCCGTGACGTTCGCCGGCGGCGTCGCCTGCGAGGGGCAGAAGCCGGTGCTGGCGATCTACTCGACCTTCCTGCAGCGCGGCTACGACCAGTTGATCCACGACGTGGCATTGCAGAACCTGGACGTCACCTTCGCGCTCGACCGCGCCGGCATTGTCGGCGCCGACGGCGCGACCCACGCCGGCAACTACGACACCGCGTTCCTGCGCTGCGTGCCGAACATGGTGGTGGCCACGCCCTCGGACGAAAACGAAGCCCGCCTGCTGCTGTCCACCTGTTATCAGTATCCCGGCCCCGCTTCGGTGCGCTATCCGCGCGGCGCGGGCTGTGGCGCGCCGGAAACGGCCGGCCTGGACACGGTCGAGCTGGGCCGCGGCGTGGTGCGGCGCAAAGGGCGCAAGATCGCCATCCTCGGTTTCGGCACGCTGCTGCAGCCGGCGCTGGCGGCGGCCGAAAAACTGGACGCCACCGTGGCCGACATGCGCTTCGTCAAGCCGATCGACCGCGCCCTGATCCTCGATCTGGCAGGCAGCCACGACGCCCTGGTGACGATCGAGGATGCCGCCATCATGGGCGGCGCTGGCAGCGCGGTGCTGGAGGTGCTGGCCGCCGAAGGTGTCGCGATCCCGGTGCTGCAACTGGGCTTCCCCGACGAGTTCATCGACCACGGCGACCAATTGGCGCTGTTGGCCGGTATCGGCCTGGATGCCGCCGGGATCGAGCAGTCGATCCGGGCGCGCTACGCCTCGCTGCTGGCCTGATTGCCCGCACCCACGGACCGGCCCCGGCGGTTTGGTCCGTGTGGCGAAACAGTGTGTTCCGGCCCCGCCAGCCTACGAATGAAAGGGTTTTCCCTGGCGCTGGCGGGACTTTGGGCGATAATGGCCCCCTCCTAAAGATTCCTGGGTCTGCGTGTTCACGCCACGCTCGTCGCCCAGACTGGTAAGCCGAAATGAATTCTCCGATCGACCCCGCCATCGTGATGCCCGACGTCCAGAGCTCGACGGACACGCGGCACATCCCGATCCAGCGCGTGGGCATCCGTGGCGTGCGCCACCCCATGCTCATCGAGAACGCCGACGGTTCGCCCCAGGGCACCGTGGCCAACTGGACCCTGACGGTGGCGCTGCCCCCCGAAGAAAAGGGGACGCACATGTCCCGCTTCGTGGCGCTGCTGGAAAAGTACCGCAGCACCCCCATGACGCCAACGCTGTTCCGCGCCATGGCGGCCGACATGCTGCCGCTGCTGCACGCCGAGCGCGGCGACATCACCGCGGCCTTCCCGTACTTCATCAACAAGTCGGCGCCGATCTCCGGCGTGCAGAGCCTGCTGGACTACGAAGTGCAGTGGATCGCCCGCGCCCAGGGCGACCAGGTCGAGTTCGAGCTGGTGGTGCAGGTGCCGGTGACCAGCCTGTGCCCGTGTTCCAAGGCCATCTCCGAATACGGCGCGCACAACCAGCGCTCGCACGTGACGGTCTCGGCCATCCTGGAATCGGACATCAGCATGGATGGCGTCATCCGCCTGATCGAAGACGAAGGCTCGTGTGAGCTCTGGGGCCTGCTCAAGCGGCCCGACGAGAAGTACGTCACCGAGCGCGCCTACGACAACCCCAAGTTCGTCGAAGACCTGGTGCGCGACGTGGCGGCCCGCCTGAACGCGCACCCCGGCATCGCCCGCTACCGCGTCGAGGCCGAGAACTTCGAATCGATCCACAACCACTCGGCCTACGCCGTGGTGGAAGGCTGAGTCCTCCGTGCGGCATCCGGCGGCCAGCGACTGGCCGCTCATTGCGCGACTGGCGGGATGGGAAGCGCGGCTGGCCGATCACCTGGCCGGCCGCGGTCGTTTGGGCGTCGCGCTCTATGAGTTCTTCCGTTTCGGCGTGAAGCAGGGTTGGGCCTGCCTGTTTGGCGGCCTGATGTGCGCGCTGCTGCTGGGCACGCACTGGTGGTATCCCAAGGACGCCTGGCTGGCGCGCTACGATTTCCTGACGCTGGCGGCGCTGGCGATCCAGGCCGCGCTGCTGGCCCTGCGCATGGAAACCTGGGACGAGGCCAAGGTCATCCTGATGTTCCATGTGGTCGGCACCGGCATGGAACTGTTCAAGACAGCAGCTGGCTCCTGGATCTACCCCGAGGCGAGCGTGCTGCGCATCGGCGGCGTGCCGCTCTTCACCGGCTTCATGTACGCCGCGGTCGGCAGCTACCTGGCGCGGGTCTGGCGCCTGTTCGACTTCCGTTTCCGTGCCCATCCGCCGCTGGCGGCGACCGTGGCGCTGTCGGTGCTGATCTACGTGAACTTCTTCGCGCACCATTTCATTGTCGACTTCAGGCTGGCGCTGTTCGGCCTGACGGCGCTGCTGTTCGCCCGCACCTGGGTCTATTTCCGCATCTGGCGCGACTACCGCCGCATGCCGTTGCTGCTGGGCTTCGTGCTGGTGGCGCTGTTCATCTGGTTCGCCGAGAACATCGGCACCTTTGCCAACGCCTGGCGCTATCCCAACCAGTCGCAAGGCTGGGAGCTGGTGTCGATCAACAAGCTGGGTTCGTGGTTCCTGCTCATGATCATCAGCTATGTGATGGTCAGCGTGGTCAGCCGGCCCCGGGACATCGGCGTGGCCGATATGCCGCGCCCGGCAGGGGCGAATAACGCGTCCCCGATTTCCTGACCGCCCCTGGCTTGCGTCCAACGGTCCGATCGGCGATAATCGAGAGCTTTCTTGCTCGACCGCCCATGTTTTTTGGGCAGCGGGCTGCCCCTTGCAAGCCATACGCCTCGAAGAAAAAGACCAGTGATAGAGAAAGCACTGGAAAGCCGGAACTGACCGCGAACGCGATGCGTGCGCGGACTGATGACGGTGTCAGGCGAGCGGCAGGCAAGACATCCTCAAGGAGTTTTACTCATGCGTCACTACGAAGTGGTGTTTATCGTTCACCCCGACCAAAGCGAGCAAGTGCCCGCCATGGTCGAGCGTTACCAAGCGCTGGTCACGGGCCAAGGCGGCTCGGTGCACCGCCTGGAAGACTGGGGTCGCCGTCAACTGGCCTACCCGATCCAGAAGCTCGTCAAGGCTCACTACGTCTGCCTGAACATCGAGTGCGGCCAAGCCACGCTGGATGAGCTGGAACACTCGTTCCGCTACAACGACGCCGTGCTGCGCCACCTGGTCATCAAGACCAAGAAGGCCCAGACCGCTCCCTCGATCATGATGAAGTCGGTCGAGCGCGAAGAAGCCCGCAAGGCTTCGGCGGAAGCTGTCGCGGCTCAGGCCGAGTAAGCAGGGCTCAGGCAGAGCCCATCCCATGAAGTCCCCTTGGTGCCTGGCAGGATGAACAAGCTGGAACTCAGCGCCCGCGTTCTCGAATGCGAGCCTTTGCGCCACACTCCCGCCGGTCTGCCAGCCCTGGAAATGGTGCTGGCGCACGAATCCGAGGTCATCGAAGCCGGCCATCCGCGCCGTGTCGAACTGACGATCTCGGCCGTGGCACTGGGCGATCTGGCGTTGCTGTTGCAAGGAACGGCGCTGGGGTCCGAATTGCTGGTGCAGGGGTTTCTGGCCCCCGTGCGCAAGGACTCGGTGAAGTTCAAGCTGCATCTGCAGCAGGCGCGCAGGATCAGCGGCAGCGCAGGACGCGATCCGCTGGTGGCTTGACAGGGAAGGGCAACGGGCGCGAGAGCGCCTTCTGAATACGGATAGGTTACGGGGAGTCGGGCCCGATCAAGGCAGACCCGGTCCCCTCAAACATAGAGGCACATATCATGGCTTTCTTCGGAAAACGCAAGGAAAAACGCAAATTCACGCAGCAGAACCCGCTCTTCAAGCGTCGTAAGTTCTGCCGCTTCACCGCCGCCGGCGTCGAAGAGATCGACTACAAGGATCTGGACACCCTGCGCGACTTCGTGCAAGAAAACGGCAAGATCATCCCGGCTCGCCTGACCGGCACCAAGGCAATCTACCAGCGCCAGCTGGACACCGCCATCAAGCGCGCGCGCTTCCTGGCCCTGTTGCCTTACACCGACAACCACAACTAATCCGGGGCACTGAAATGCAAGTTATTCTGCTCGAAAAAGTCGTCAACCTGGGTAACCTCGGCGAAGTCGTCCGCGTGCGTGATGGCTACGCCCGCAACTTCCTGATCCCCCAGAAGAAGGCCCGTCGCGCAACCGACGCCGCCCTGAAGGAATTCGAAGCCCGCCGCGCCGAACTGGAAAAGATCCAGGCCGAGAAGCTGGCCGCCGCCCAGGCCCTGGGTGAGCGCGTCAACGGCTACCAACTGAAGATCGTCCAGAAGGCTGGCGTCGACGGCCGTCTGTTCGGCTCGGTGACCAACGCCGACATCGCCGAAGGTCTGAAGAAGGCCGGTTTCGAAGGCATCGAAAAGGCCCAGGTGCGCATGCCCAATGGCCAGCTCAAGGCCATCGGCGAGTTCCCGATCCAGGTCGCCCTGCACGCCGACGTCGTCGTCGACGTCACGGTGCTGGTCGAAGGCGAACTGTCGTAAGCCTGACCCCGCGGTAGAAAAAAAGCCGGCCCGCGCGCCGGCTTTTTTTCTTTGCGCCTTGTTTCTCCTCGCTTTACCCGCCGCCATTTACGTGTAGTCTTGCGGGCTGCACGCTTGTCTCCCACGCTGTTTCGTCCGAGGACCTCTTGACCCCGCCGCCCGTCCATCACAATGCCCCCCCCGGATTGCGCGCCTGGCTCGACAGCGTGGATGCCGAGCGTGAGCCGTCGGTGCGCGATGTGACCATCGACGGGGTGCGCTGCATCATCAAGCGCCGGCGTCCGAGCCTGGCCAGCGGTGTGAGCTACGTGTTGCGCTATGCGCGCGCGCTGTTCCTCGGTCTGGGGTGCAAGCTGTTCCTGGGCGAATTCCCGCGGCCCGGCATCCTGCTGCGCAACGGTCTGGAACACGAGGCCCGGCGCCTGAAGCAGTTGCTGCAGGCCGGCTGTCGCGTGCCCGAGGTCTGGTGGCAGGAGCAGGGTCTGCTGGTGCTGGAATTCGTCGGCGAAGACCTGGCGGACCTGATCCGCAACGAGGACACCACCTCGCGCCTGTGGCTGACGCGCGCCGCCGCGACCGACCTGGCCGCCTTCCACGCCCGCGGGCTGTGGCATGGCGGCGCGCAGATTCGCAACATCACCCTGCAGGACGGCGAGCTGTGGCGCATCGATTTCGAAGAGAACATCGGTTCGACGCTGTCTCGTCCGCTGGCCCAGGCCTATGATCTGTTCCAGATGCTGGCCTCGCTGGTGTCGTTGCGCAAATTGCCCGACGACGTGGGCCGGGCGCTGGGTAAACTGGCGCTGGACGTCTATTTCGAATGCAATCCCGACCCCGAGGTCAAGGCCCGCCTGCGCCGCCTGACCCGGGTGCTTTCCTTCATCGCCACGCCGCTGCGGCCCCTGCTGGGCCGCCTGCCGTCGCGCGATGTGCAGGGTTTCTTCCGCGTCGCGGATATCCTGCAGCCGTTATTATTGAAGCCATGAACACACCTGCCGATTCCCAGCTTGAATACCTGCGCGTTCCCCCGCATTCCATCGAGGCGGAGCAGTCGGTGCTGGGCGGCCTGCTGCTGGACAACGCAGCCTGGGACCGCATCGCCGACGTGCTGGTCGAGGAAGACTTCTACCGCCACGACCACCGTCTCATCTGGCACCACATCGCCCGGCTGATCGGGCTGGCGCGGCCGGCCGACGTCATCACCGTGCACGAATCGCTGGTCAGCGCCGGCAAGGCCGAAGACGCTGGCGGCCTGGCGTATCTGAACGCGCTGGCGCACAACACGCCGTCCGCCGCGAACATCCGCCGCTATGGCGAGATCGTGCGCGAGCGCGCCATGCTGCGCAAGCTGGTGTCGATCGCCGACGAGATCTCCTCGGCCGCCATGAACCCGCAGGGCAAGGAAGCGCGCCAACTGCTGGACGAGGCCGAGTCCAAGGTGTTCCAGATCGCCCAGGAAGGCGCGCGCGGCGCCGCCGGCTTCCAGGAAATCCAGCCGCTGCTGACGCAGGTGGTGGAACGCATCGACGAGCTCTACCACCGCGAAAGCACTTCTGATGTGACCGGCGTGCCCACCGGCTTCACCGATCTCGACAAGATGACCTCGGGCATGCAGGGCGGCGACCTGATCATCGTGGCCGGCCGTCCGTCGATGGGCAAGACCTCGTTCTCGATGAACATTGGCGAACACGTGGCCATCGAAGAGGGCCTGCCGGTGGCGGTGTTCTCGATGGAAATGGGCGCGGTGCAGTTGGCCATGCGTATGCTGGGGTCGGTCGGCCTGCTCGACCAGCACCGCATGCGGACCGGCAAGCTGATCGCCGAGGACTGGCCGCGCGTGACCCACGCGGTGCAGCTAATGCAGGACGCGCAGGTCTACATCGATGAGTCGCCCGCGCTCAGCCCGATGGAAGTGCGCGCCCGCGCGCGCCGCCTGGCGCGCCAGTGCGGCCAGCTCGGCCTGATCATCATCGACTACCTGCAACTGATGTCCGGCAACGGTTCGGGCGAAAACCGCGCCACCGAAGTGTCGGAAATCAGCCGTTCGCTCAAGGGCCTGGCCAAGGAGCTGAACTGTCCGCTGATCGCGCTGTCGCAGTTGAACCGAAGCCTGGAGCAGCGTCCCAACAAGCGTCCCGTGATGAGCGACCTGCGCGAATCGGGCGCCATCGAACAGGATGCCGACGTGATCCTGTTCATCTACCGCGACGAGGTCTACAACCCGGATTCGCCAGACAAGGGCACCGCCGAGATCATCATCGGCAAGCAGCGTAACGGCCCCATCGGCACGGTGCGCCTGACCTTCCAGGGCTCGAGCACGCGCTTCCTGAACTTCTCCGGCGCGCAGCCGCGCGACATGTATTGAGCGTGCGCAGCCGCCCGGCCAGAAAGAAAAGCCGCGCCCTCGGGCGCGGCTTTTTCATGCTGGCGTGGCGGAATCATTCTTCCGTTTCGGGCCGCTTGCCGTAGCGCGCGGCCAGGACGCCGCAGACCATCAACTGGATCTGGTGGAACAGCATCAGCGGCAGCACGATGGCGCCTACCGCGTGGCCCGCGAACAGCACTTGGGCCATCGGAATGCCGCTGGCCAGGCTTTTCTTGGAACCGCAGAACAGCAGCGTGATGCGGTCGGGCAGGTTGAAGCCGAACATCCTGCCGGCCAGCGCCGACAGGCCGAGCGCCAGCGCCAGGATGACGGCGCAGCACGCCACCAGGCCCAGCAGCGCCGGGATCGGCGTGGAGCGCCACAGGCCCTCGTTGATGGCTTCCGAAAACGCGGTGTAGACCACCAGCAGGATCGAACCCTGGTCGACGAATTTCAGCATCGCCTTGCGCTTGTGCACCCAGGCGCCGATCCAGCGACGCGCGAACTGACCCAGCACGAACGGCAGCAGCAACTGCAGCATGATCTTGCCGACCGCGTCGAACGAAATCGGCGCGCTGCCGGCGTTGGCGACCACCGTGCCGACCAGCAGCGGCGTCAGGAAAATGCCCAGCAGGCTCGAGGCCGAGGCGCTGCAGACCGCCGCCGGCACGTTGCCGCGCGCCATCGAGGTGAAGGCGATGGCCGACTGCACCGTGGCCGGCAGGCAGCACAGGAACAGGATGCCGAGGTAGAGCTCGGGCGTGACCAGCGGTTCCAGCACCGGCTTGAGCGCCAGGCCCAGCAGCGGGAACATCAGGAAGGTGGCCGAGAAGATCGTGAGGTGCAGCTTCCAGTGCGTCAGGCCGGCGATGATGGCTTCGCGCGACAGGCGGGCGCCGTGCAGGAAGAACAGCAGGCCGACCGCGATGTTGGTGATCCAGCCGAACACCACCACGCCCTGGCCATGGGCGGGCACGATGCTGGCGATGATGACGGTGCAGATCAGGTAGAGGGTGAAGCGATCGGGCAGGAGACGGACAAGACGTGACATGGAGGGGGTAGGGGCAATGACGGAAAGCGGCGGCGCGCCAGGGCGCCGGAATCGGGGCGTATTGTAGACCTCGGGCGCGTGCCGCCCTATGGCGGGCCGGGCGGGTGTCCGCCTGCCGGCCCCGCCGTGGGCGGTCAGGGCGTCATGGCCAGGGCCAGGTCGAAGGCGGCGATCAGCGAGGCCTGGTCGGCCACGCCCTTGCCGGCGATGTCGAACGCGGTGCCGTGGTCGACGCTGGTGCGCACGAACGGCAGGCCGACGGTGACGTTGACGCCGTGGTCCACGCCCAGGTATTTCACCGGGATCAGGCCCTGGTCGTGGTATTGGGCCACCACGATGTCGAACTCGCCGCGGCGGGCCCGCATGAAGACTGTGTCGCCGGGCCACGGACCGCTGGCGTCGATGCCCTCGTCGCGTGCCTGACGGATGGCCGGCTCGATGATGTCGATGTCCTCGCGGCCGAACTTGCCGCCTTCGCCGGCGTGCGGGTTCAGGCCAGCCACCGCGACGCGCGGATGGGCGATGCCCATCTGGCGGCAGGCGCGGTCGGCCAGGCGCATGGCGGTCAGCTCGGCCTCCGGCGTGATGCGCGCCATGACGTCGGCCAGGGCGACGTGGATGGTCACCAGCAGCACGCGCAGTTCGTCGTTGGCGAGCATCATGGCGAAGTCGTCGGTGCCCGAGCGCTCCGCCAGGATTTCGGTGTGGCCGGGATAGTCGATACCGGCCTCGTGCATGGATTGCTTGTTCAGCGGCGCGGTGACGATCGCGCGGATGCGTCCGGCCTGGGCGTCGTCGATGGCGGCGCACACGTACTCGTAGGCGGCGCGTCCGGCCGCGGCGTTGACCTGCCCGAAGGGCAGGTCGGGCGGCAACGCGCCGCCACAGGCGATGACCTCGATGCGGCCGGCATCGCCGCTGGCCAGGCCGGCGTGCGCGATTTCCGTGATCTCCAGGCGCGCTCCCAACGCGTCTGCGGCGCGGCGCAAGGCGCCGGCGTCACCGTATACCACGCAAGGCGCGTTCAGGCCCTGGGCGCAGGCCTTGACGACGATTTCGGGGCCGATGCCGGCGGCATCCCCCATGGTGATGCCCACGGGTGGGGGAGTGTTCACGATGTGTTCCTGGATTACTGCTTGGCGCCCTTTGGCGGTTCGATCTGGCCACATTCGAACGTGACCGTTGCGCGCTTGGAGCCCAGGCCCGTGGCGTGGTTGGACGTCACAGACGGCTTTTGCAGCTTGCGCCCGATGGACTGGCAGTACTGGTCGGCGCGCTGCAAGGCCTGGTTCTTGATTTCGACCCACGTCAGCAACTGCGTGCCGGAACTGTAGGTGACGCTGTAGCCATTCTTGCCCGTGGGCGTCACCTCGCTCATGCTGGAACAGGCGGTCAGCAGGGCGAGCATGGCGGAGACGAAGGCAAGGCGTGCGAGCATGGGAGATCCGTAAAAGGCAATTGGCCACATTACAACATTATGCCGCCCCCGCCGCCCGCCGGGGAGGGCTACGGGGCGCCGACCGCGCTGCGGCGGTCGACCTTGCGGCTGAGCACGATGGAGGTCTGCGTCTGCTTGACGCCTTCGATCAGGCCGATGCGGTCCAGCAGCGCGTCGAGCTGTTCATGGGTTTCGCAACGCAGGAAGATCAGGTAGTCATGCGGTCCGCTGACCGAGGACACTTCCTCGACCTCCGGCATTTTCTCGAGTTCGCGGATGACGGCCGCTGGCGTCTTGGGCAGGACGCTGATGAAGCAGTAGGCACGCACCGCGGCTTCTTCGAGCAGGCGGCCGAGGCGCACGCCGTAGCCAGCCACGATGCTCTCGCGTTCGAGCCGGGCGATGCGCGCCACCACGGTGGTGCGCGCCAGCCCCAGCTTGCGCGCCAGGATGGCGGCGGGTTCGCGGGCATTGGCCTGCAGCAGGCTGAGCAGTTGCCGGTCGATGGCATCTAGGCGTTCTTTCATGCGCGGACCATACAGGGGCGATGCGGCGCAAGTCAATGCGCGGCTCAGCCGTCGGATTCGGGCGGAACGCCGCCTTGATAGACGCGCCCGTCGAAGGCAAAGCGCGTGATGGTCCGGGAGGCCGCGTCGAAGACCCGGTCGCGACGGGCGGCGTCCGGCTCTCGCGCCGGCGCCAGCGTGAAGCGGCACAGGTCCGCGGCGCTGTCGTAGCGGGCCTCGCGCACCAGGTCGCTGACGCCGAATTCCTGCACGTGGTGGGCGAACTCGCGCAACTGCTCCATCTCGTGGAAGGCGCCGTGCTCGCTGACCAGCCGCATGCCGAACTTGTGTTCTTCCTGGGCGGCGGGCGGGGCGGCCACCGGCGGCGCGGCGCTGGGCGCGTCGGCGGAACCGTAGTCGAAGTGCGCGCCGGCGTCGCGCATGGCCGCCAGCACGCCTTGCCAGGCCGACTCATCCAGCGTCAGGCGGGCTGCGATGCCCAGCAGCCGCTGCTGCCCGAGCGCGCGCGGCCGCGGGCCGCCCACGTAGCTGGACCAGGGCACCGCAGCGTCCAGGCCGGCCAGTTCGGCCATCTGCGCATCGCTGTATCCCAGCCGTTCCTGCAGCCGCCGCAGCGATGCCGCGTCGGGGGGCACATAGTCGTGGATCGTCTTCATGGGGCACGCTCCGTTTATGCCGCGCTATGCCCGATGCTAGCGCGCGCGGCGGCGCTTGCCCAGCGGCCCGCCCCGCCCATGCTAGGATTTGCGCCGATATTCATTGCCAGGAGGGCTTTTCCCATGGACATCCAGGAACAAATCGCGGTCATCGTGCATACCATTTCGCATCAGGGCGGCCGCATCGACGCGCTCAACTCGGCGCTGCTGACGATGCTGCACCTGGCCAAGGGCTCGCCGGGCCTGCGCGAGGCGATCGAGGCGCAACTGGAGCAGAACTATTCCAGCCTGCTGGCCCGTTCGGAAAACCCGCAGTACGTGGCGGGTTTCGAGAGCGTGCGCGACCAGATCATCGCCGCGCTGAAGTAGCCGCGGGTCCCGGCGGTGTGCCGGAGTTACCCACAACTTCTGTGGACAAGCCTTGGGATAGTGCGGGCATAGAACGCTTTTTTTCTTTGATCACAACGGCTTGCAAAGCGCGATCAAAGGCGGCGCCAAAACCGCCTGTGTTCACCGCGCGACAGGGGCCGGCAGAGGTCCCGCAAGCCGGGTAATATGCCGCCCCATGCGGAATCAGTATCCATCGGAACACCGGAACCGTGGCCTGGCGGCCCGGGTCTCGGAAGCGGCAAAGCTGGCGGCGTTCGACCCCGGCAAACTCTCTCCCGAGGCGCGCCAAAGCTGGGAGCGCCTGGGCCATGGCTTCAAGGCCTGGCACGACTTCGACCAGCGTCATCCCATCCTGCGGCGGCTGGCCCTGCTGCCGTTCATCGGCTCCCTGTATCGCAAGGCGCGCCGCCGCCACGTGTTGCGCGCCAGCGGCAAGCTGGTCTTCTGAGTAGCGCCGTCAGCGGCGCCGGCGCCGCGCATACAGCCGGTAGACCAGCCAGGTCGCCACGCCGATCGCCACGGCCACCGCCAGCTTGGTTTCCACGCCGTGCAGGCGGCCGAGCAGGGACTCGATGGTCTGCCCGAATACATAGCCCACCAGGCTGAAACACACCGCCCAGATCGCGGCGGCGATGGCGTTGAGGACCAGAAAACGCAGCGCCGACACCTGCGAGACCCCCAGCGCCACCGGACCCACCGTGCGCAGTCCATAGAGAAAGCGCAACGCCAGGATGAAGCCATGCGGATAGCGGTCGACCGCCGCCAGCGCCTTGCCGAACGCGGGCTGGGCGCGGACCCGCCGCACGTAGCGATGCTCGCGGTAGCGGCGGCCCAGATAGAACAGGGCCTGGTCGGCGAGGAAGGAGCCGGCGAACGCGCACAGCATTACGTAGGGCAGGTGCAGCAGGCGCTGGTGCGACAGGAAGCCCGCCAGCACGACCACGCTTTCGCCTTCGAGCAGGGTGCCGCCCAGTACCGCCCACAGGCCGTAGTCGACGATGAATTGATGCAACTGCGGATTCATGGCTGGCGTTCGCCGACGATGCGAGCCAGGTTCATCAGCGCCCGCGCTATCTCGGGCGTGTGACGCTGTCCGCAACTGATGCGCAGGAAATGGTCGTAGCGCGTGCCGTTGGAGAACATCGCGCCCGGCGCCACGCGGATGCCCTGCCGCAGGGCGGCCTCGAAGACGTCCATCCCCGAGCGGCCGTCCGGCATCTCCAGCCACAGCAGCATGCCGCCGGTCGGCATGCTCAGGCGGGTGCCGCGCGGGAAATGCGCGGCGATGACTTCGGCGGTCTGCTCGCGCTGCGTCTTCAATTGCCGGCGCAGCCGCGCCAGGTGCCGGTCGTAGGCGCGCGATCCCAGGTATTCGGCCACCGCGATCTGCGCCAGCGGTTCGTTGGGCCGGCTCTGCGCGAATTTCAGCATGGCGATGCGGGCTTTCCAGCGGCCTCCCAGCAGCCAGCCCAGGCGCATGCCCGGCGCCAGCGTCTTGTGCAGCGACGAGCAGTAGATGACGTTGCCAGTCGGGTCCCAGGACTTGGCCGCGGCCAGCGGCGTGTCGTCGTCGTTCAGCGCGCCATAGGTGTCGTCCTCGATCAGCGGCACCTGCTGGCGTTCGCACAGGGCCACCAGGCGCGCCTTCTCGGCGTCTGGCATGACGCAGCCGAGCGGGTTCTGGAAGTTCGGCACCACCACTACCGCGCGGATGTTGCCGTGGGTCTGGAATGCCAGGTCCAGCGCCTCGATCGACAGGCCGTGTTGCGGGCTGGTGGGAATTTCCAGCGCGCGCATGCCCAGGCTTTCCAGGATCTGCAGCAGGCCGAAGTAGGTGGGCGACTCGACCGCGATGGTGTCGCCCGGCCGGGCCACGGCGCGCAACGCCAGGTTCAACGCCTCGATGCAGCCGTGCGTCACGATGACGTCATCAGGCGTGGCGTTGATGCCGTTGGCCAGCGCGCGCCGCGCCAGCACCGTGCGCAGCTCGGGATGGCCCTGCGGCGGCACCGGGCTGACCAGCACCTCGGGCGACTGTCGCAGCGCGCGGATCATGGCCTGCTTCAGGTCTTCCATCGGATAGGCTTGCGGCACCGCCGCCGCGAGCGCGAAGTTGGCGCTCACGGGATGGGCCTCGCATTTGGCGATGAAATCCGACACGCGGTCGTGGATGCCGACGTACTGGGCCGCTCCCAGCGTCTGGCGGATGTCCGGTTCGTTGACGGGCGGGATGCTGTTGCGGCGCGGCTTGAGGACGAAGTAGCCGGAACGGGGGCGAGCTTCGATCAAACCGTCGTCCTCGAGCAGACGGCAGGCCTGTAGCGCGGTCGAGAGACTGACGTGATGGGTGCGCACCAGGGTGCGCACGGACGGCATGCGCTGGTCCGGGGCCAGGACCCCGGTCTGGATGGCGCGCCGGTAGTGGTTTGCCAGGCGTAGGTATAGCGGTTGCGGGTCCATGCGCCGATCATGCTCCCCTAGGTTGGATTGAGGGTAGGCACAGATTCACGCAAAGTACACCATAACAGGGTCGAAATCGAGAGGCTGCATCGGTACAGAAAGAGGGATTGTGTGGCTGTTGCGCAAAACAGGGCGGACGTAGTCTGAGGGGGTCAGATTGGAGATTCCCATGGCCCTGTTTTCCGCCCCCGAAACGCGTTCGCAACATATTGATCTGCTGCCCGGCGCCAGCCGCCAGGTGCGCCTGCGCGGTGGCGCGCTCATCGTCTGCGTCAGCGGCGGCCTGATGGTGGCCGAGCCGCCGTATCGCTCGGATATGCCGCCAGGCCGCTATTTGCCGCCGTCGATGCGTCTGAACGCGGGCGAAAGCCATCGTCTGCCGGAAGGCGGTCCCTTGATGCTGACGGCGGTCGGCCACGCGCAGGCGATCTGTCTGGATCCGCCCGGCCTGCTGGCGCGCGTCGCGGCCTTCGCAACGGGTTTTTTTGGCGCGGAGAGCAAAAATAATCCGCCCAATGCGCTGGGTGCGCTGCACAAGATTTCAAAATGATGTATGATTCACACATCAGACGCGGGGTGGAGCAGTCTGGCAGCTCGTCGGGCTCATAACCCGAAGGTCGTAGGTTCAAATCCTGCCCCCGCAACCAGCTTTCGAAGCCTTGATTTCATGCCGAAATCAAGGCTTTTTGTTTTTCCGGGCGCCCGTGTCCGGCGTGGTTTACCTCTTTTTTCGTCCCCGCTTGCCCTGCATCAAGCCGGCGTTCCAGTCCGGAGTTTCCCGGGGTCACGGGTCCGGACAGGCGGCGGACGCTGCGCTACCATGGCTCAAGCGCGCGAGTCCGCCGCACACGAGGAGGGGCCATGGGCACGGCAAAATACGATCATCCCGGCTATGTCGCCGATACCGGCAGCGAAGGCAAGTACCACGTGGGCATCTGGTGCCCGCACGGCTATCCGGCTCACATCCACATCGGGCGGCCCGCTGAACGCGGCGATCCCCAGGCGCTGCTGCGGCTGCGCATTCCCGATGGCGTGTTCCAGTCGTTGCCGGACGATCCCGAAACCCTGTGCCGCCGCGCGATGGGACAGGCGCTGGGGTCGGGTCTGCTGCGCTCGGTCGCTGTTGACGGCGAGTTCCAGGAATTGCGCTTCCAGCTCGATGCCGAACCCTGGTCCGGGCCGATGCAGGCCGCTGGCAACGCTTAGCGCAGTTACCCACAGCGGCTGTGGACAAGCCTTGGGATAGGCGTTGCGCATGTCGCAATATCGCCGCAATATCAATGGCTTGGCCGTTGCGATGAAAAAATGCCCCATGTGAACTGACCCCCAGAAGTTGGACAGTCAGCTAAAGCCCGAAGGCCTGAGCTCGGTATTGCACCGGGCTCAGGCCTTTTAGCTTGAGCTTGATGCGATCGTGATTGTAGTAACGGATGTACTGTCGAATGCCGGCTTGCAACTGCTCGATGCTTTCGAAGCGATTCAAGTGGAAGAACTCAGCCTTGAGCGTGCCGAAGAAGCTTTCCATAGCGGCATTGTCCAGGCAGTTTCCCTTGCGTGACATGCTTTGCGTCACCGATCTATCTGCCAGCATCCGCCTGTAGTTCTGCTGCTGGTACTGCCAGCCCTGATCGGAGTGCAGCACTGGACGCTCCGTCGGCAGCAGCCGCGCCAGCGCCTTCTTCAGCATGCTGCCCACGAGCTTGAACACCGGCCGGCGGCTGGTCTCGTAGGCCACGATCTCGCCGTTGTATAGGTCCATCACCGGCGACAGGTACAGCTTCTCGCCACGTACGTTGAACTCGGTCACATCGGTGACCCACTTTTGGTTCGGACGCGCCGCCTCGAAGTCGCGCGCCAACACGTTGGCCGCCACGTGGTGTGATTGGCCTCGGTAGGACCGGTACTTCTTGGCGCGCACCAGCGACTTCAAGCCTAGCGCCTGCATCAGCTTCTGCACGGTCTTGTGGTTCACTAGCTCACCGGCCTGGCGCAAGACCGCCGTAATCCGGCGGTAGCCGTAGCGGCCCTTGTGACGGGCGTAGACCGCGCTGATGCGCTGCTTGAGCTCGGCGTACGGGTCCACGGCTCCGAACGACTTCAGGTGGTAATAAAACGTGCTGCGCGACAGCTTGGCGACGCGTAGCAGTAGTGCCAGCGGATGCTTGGGCCTTAATCCTTGGACCACTTGCGCTTTCCAACCAGCGCCCGGGTCTTCTCCGCTTCGATCAAGGCCTTCATTTTTTTTAGGTAATCGTTCTCCGCGCGCAGATAGGCCAGCTCTTGCTCGAGTTCTTCCTTGGTCATGTCCTTGGACACCGGCTCTGGGGGGTACTTATGCGGCATGCTTGCTCCTCGGCGCTTGCGCGCCAGCGCCTCTATACCCCCAGCATCATACTGGGCGCGCCATTTCGTAATGTGCCCTGTATGACGAATCCCCAGCAACACCGCTGCCTGCGTGTCCGACAGACCTTCGCGCCGGATCTTGATCAGCACCGATTGTTTGAAGGCCGCGCTGTACGAGCCAGATTGCCTGCGCAACCCGTTAACGCCATGCGCTCGAAAACTCCCGACCCAGCGCCGCACCATTGAGTGCGGCACTTCGTATCGGCGCGCCACCGATTTGAAGCCGTCCGTGCCTTGCAGGTACGCCTGCACCACTTTGATCTTGAATTGCTCTTCATACTTCGCCATGTAAAAACCCCCGAAGGTCGGATCAATATCCAACTTTCGGGGGTCAGTTCAATGCGGGGCTTTTTTTCATCCGGCTGGGACGGCGGCCGGAGGGGGCGCCGCCGCGTGCGACAATCGCAGCCCCGGCGGCCCGTCCCGCCCTGGCTTTTCCGAATTCCGCCGCCATGCATTCCAACCCGTATCCGCCCCCGGGCGCCCTGAGTCCATCCGCCAAGCGCGTGGCCGTTATCGGCGGCGGGCCGGCCGGCCTGATGGCGGCCGAAGGGTTGGCCGCGCGGGGGATGCAGGTCGACGTGTACGACGCGATGCCGTCGGTCGGCCGCAAGTTCCTCATGGCCGGACGTGGCGGCTTGAACCTGACCCACAGCGAGGCCGCGGCGCCGTTCCTGGCGCGCTATGGCGAACGCGCGGCGCAGATCGCGCCCTGGCTGCGCGCGCTGGACGCCGATGGCTTGCGGGAATGGGCGGCCCAGCTCGGGATCGAGACCTTCGTCGGTTCGTCGGGCCGCGTCTTTCCCGCCGAAATGAAGGCGGCGCCGCTGTTGCGCGCCTGGCTGGCGCGCCTGCGCGCCAGCGGCGTGCGTTTCCATATGCGCCATCGCTGGCTCGGGTGGCCGCCGGACCGGGCGCCGGGCGCCGCCGACCTGCGCTTCGACACGCCCGATGGCTTGCGCGCCTGCGCGGCCGATGCGGTGGTGCTGGCCCTGGGCGGCGGTAGTTGGGCAAAGCTGGGGTCGGATGGCGCCTGGCTGCCCGGACTGGCGGCGCACGGGATCGCCACGGCGCCGCTGCGCGCGGCCAATTGCGGCTTCGAGGTGGCGTGGTCCGAACACTTCCGCCAGCGCCACGCCGGCCAGCCAGTCAAGTCCGTCACGCTGCGTTGCGTGGGAGAGGCGGGACCGGGACCGGCCCGCAAGGGCGAGTTCGTCGTGACGGAACACGGCATCGAGGGCAGCCTGGTCTACGCGTTGTCGGCGCCGCTGCGCGACCGCATCGAGGCGGCCGGGCAGGCGGTCGCCTTGCTCGACCTGGCGCCGGGTTGGACGCAGGAACGGGTGCTGCAGGCCGTGACGCATCCGCGCGGCGCGCGCTCGATGTCCAGCCACCTTCAGAGCCGGCTGGGGCTGACCGGCGTCAAGGCCGGCCTGCTGCGCGAGTGCGCCGGCGCCGACGATTTCCGCGACGCGGCGCGCCTGGGCCGGCTGATCAAGGCCCTGCCGCTCACGCTGGTGCGTGCCCGTCCGATGGACGAGGCCATCAGCACCGCCGGCGGCGTGGCGTTCGACGCGCTCGAGCCCGGCCTGATGTTGCGCCAGGCGCCGGGCGTGTTCTGCGCAGGGGAAATGCTGGATTGGGAAGCGCCGACCGGCGGTTACCTGCTGACCGCGTGCATGGCCAGCGGGGTGGTGGCCGCCAACGGCGTGGCGGCGTTTCTGGCAATGGTCGGCGCGCCGGATCAGGAACTGTCGGGATAGGGCGAGGAGCCCTGGGCTGGACGCGGCGCCAGATCGTTGACGACATGGCCGACGACGGTCGGGCCGTCGGGTTGCGTGGCGATGCCGATGACGCGGGTGATGGCGCTGGCCGGCATGCTGGTGCCCTGGCCCGGGTCCTGCACCAACTGCCAGATCCTGGCGTCGCCCGAGAAGGTTTCGCTTTCGGCGCTGTCGGCGGCATCGAGGCAGTCGCGGGTGAACATCGACCAGTCGGAGGCGCTGCAAGGCAAGCCGTGCGCGGTGGCCAGGCGGGCCAACGCCAGAGGCGCATCCGCCTGGCTCGCGGCGTGCTGGGCGGCCGCGCCCAGCGAGACATCGAGCGACAGCAGGCGGAGAAACTCCACGACATTGTCTGTATTCATGCTTCGGTCTCCCTCTCTTTGGAGCGGTTCTGGCCGGCGGCAGGCGCGCGCCGGAGATGGGTCAGCCGGGTCTTTGTCCAAGCATCGCGACCAGGGACTGCTTCAGGCGCGCGGAAAAAATAGGTACGGTGTGCGAGACGCCACTGCGATCGACGCCCTCCTTGAGCTGGACCGATTGGCCCAGGAAAATCTCGGGGGCGGCGGCGATCTCGTTGTATCGCGCCAGCAACTGGTCGACCTGTTCCTGGGCGTCGGCCAGCGAGCCGCTGGCGGCCAACCTGCCGGCGGTGTAATTCTGCAGAATGCGGTGCAGATCGTCGATGAAGAGCGCCAGCGCAGCCTGCCCGCGGCATTGCGGCTGTTCCCAGCCCCATGCCTGGGGCGTGCCGCCCGCGTTTTCCGATACGTGTTTCTTGTTCATAGCGCATCCTAATCCATTGCCGCCAAATACGCGACAGGCGTACGGGGGAGGGGCGAACCCTGCGCAAACGGTGGTCTTTGCGGTATGCTGGCTGCGGTTTTCACGCCTCGACAAGGAGATGCCCATGAAGAACAAAGTGATTCTCGTCATGCTGCTTTCGATTGCCGCCATGTCGGCGGGGTGCAATACCGTGGCCGGCGCGGGCAAGGATATCCAGCGCGGCGGCGAGAAGATCGAGGGCGCCGCGACCAAATAAGGGTGCCGGGCGTTCCTCGCGCCCCCGGGCGCGGCCAGGGCCACGCAGAAATGTCGCGACATTTCGGGCGTGGCCTTTTTGCGGCCGCTGGCATAATCGCGGGAATCCGAATCCGATGGCAGGAAGAATCATGCGCAAGTCTGTATGGGTGGGTGTCACGTTGATGGCGTTGCTGGGCGGTTGCGCCAGCACGGGCGTTTACGAGGCCGATACCGTGCTGAAGGAAACCTTCAGCGTGGATACCAACTACCAGGCGGCGTTCCGCCGCGCCGGCGAATACGTGCGCACCTGCCATGTGAACGTGCAGCATCCGTACAACGTGGCGTATGCCTGGAAGCATGTCCTTGGCGAGAAAGGCGCGCCGGACGAAGTCCAGGTCTACAAGGTGGGGGAAACCGCCAAGATCCTCGAACTGATTTCCGCCGAGGCCGACGGCCCGGCCAAGGCCAAGGTCACCGTGACCGTGCTAGGGCAGGGCCGCTGGAACGCGGCCGAGATCGCCGCCGCGCGCACCTCCATCCAGACCGCCACGCCGGTCTGCCGCAAGGAAGACTAATGGACCCGCGCGCCCGGCAGTTGCGCGCCGCCGGCCTGCCGTTCGCGCTGCTGGCCGGCGCGTTCCGCTTCCTGGGGTGGCTGAACGGCGGCGCCGCGCTGGGGCTTGCGGCGTTCTCGCTGGGCATCGTCGGGGGCGATATCGCCGCGCCCGACCTGCAATTGCCGCTGCTGCTGTTGCTGGCCGGGCTGCTGCTGGCCTGCCTCGGGGTCTTGTTCGCCTACCTGGCGCAGGTAAGCCTGTTGCGCCAGGGCTACACCGGCCATGTGACCCGGGCGCACCTGCCGGCGCAGGTGCTGGCCATGCTCTGCTACCTCGTCAGCGCCCTGGCGTTCTGCGCCGGCTGCTGGCTGGCGACGGGGCAGGGCACGACGGATGCCGCGTCGCAGATGACAACCTACGCTCGACGCTGAGATTTCGAGGGTAAACCCGTGTGCGCAAAAGTGTTGGACATGCACTTGCGTTGGGAATAATATGCGCAGTGCGTATACAACCCCTTTCTTCGGGACCTGTCATGACCATTTCCCAGCAAGCTTTCCTGCGCGATGCGATGCGCCGCCTGAATCTCACGCGCGACGTGTTCGCGACCCGAATCGGCGTCAAACGCCGCGCGCTTGATACCTGGCTGCTGCCGGAGGGCTCGCAGGAGTTCCGCGCGATGCCGGAAGTGGTGCAGCGTTTCGTCAGCGAGATCGTGCAAAACGGCGTGCTGCTCGAAAAATATACGCAAAGCGTACAAGATGGCCCGCTGCGTGAGCGGATCGCGGTCGAGGGCAAGAACCAGTTGCTGTCGGTGGACCAGTTCACGCGCGAATCGGTCGAAGACCTGTTCCGCGTGGCCGACATGATGCAGCCCATCGCGCGCCGCCAGAAAGTGTCGCGCGTACTGGAAGGCGCGGTGCTGGGCAACCTGTTCTTCGAGGCCAGCACGCGCACCCGAGTCAGCTTCGGCTCGGCCTTCTGCCGCCTGGGCGGCTCGGTCTGCGACACCACCGGCTTCACCTTCTCGTCGATGGCCAAGGGCGAGTCCATCTACGACACCAGCCGCGTCATGAGCGGCTACGTCGATGCGATGGTGATCCGCCATCCCGACCAGGGTTCGGTGGCCGAATTCGCGCGCGCCACCAACATCCCGGTGGTCAACGGCGGCGATGGCCCCGGCGAGCACCCGAGCCAGGCACTGCTGGACCTGTACACCATCCTCACCGAGTTCTCGCGCCTGGGCAAGCTGCTCGACGGCGCGCACATCGCCATGGTCGGCGACCTGAAGTACGGCCGCACGGTGCATTCGCTGATCAAGCTGATGGCGCTGTACAAGAACGTCAAGTTCTCGCTGGTGTCGCCCAAGGGGCTCGAAATGCCCGCCTACATCATCGAGCAGGCCAGCCGCAACGGCAACATCATCGAGCAGAAGACCTCGCTGGCCGAAGGCCTGGCGGGTGCCGACGTGATCTACGCGACGCGGGTGCAGAAAGAGCGCTTTGCCAACGAAGAGAACGAGGGCTACACGCCGGACTTCCAGATCAACCGCGCCATCATCGACGCGTATTGCGGCCCGGACACCATCGTCATGCACCCGCTGCCGCGCGACAGCCGGCCGGGCGCCAACGACCTGAGCGTGGACCTGAACCATGATCCGCGCCTGGCGATCTTCCGCCAGACCGACAACGGGATCCCCATCCGCATGGCCATCTTCGCGGTGCTGCTGGGCGTGGAAGGGCTGGTGCAACACTCGCTGCGCGATGTCACCTGGCAGCACCCGTCGCATATCGGCCCGGACGACTCGGTGTTCCACGGCCTGGAGTAAGGCGTTCGCGAGGCAGCGGGGCGCGGCCGTCATGACGGCCGACGCCGGCGATTTCAAGCATAATCCGCGCTGGTTTTTCCTGTCGCGTGTCGCTCCGAGACACGCCATGGAATCTTCGGTCGGATGGTCTTATGTCTTCGAGCAGTCGCACAGTCCCGTCTTCTCCTGATCCCGCCGGGCAGGCGTGCTACCTGAGCGCGTCCAATGCCCAGGCCTGGCAGGCGGTCTATTCGTCGGTCGATGCCTATACCCGCGGCCAGGTCGCGGCGGTAGTGTCCGACAGCGCCGACGAGCTGGTCGACGCCTTTTATTCCACCCTGCTGGCCGATGCCGAGGCCGGCCCGCGCCTGTCGCACGAAATTGTCGCCACCCGCCTGCACAAGGGCATGAAGGGCTGGCTCAAGGGCCTGCTGTGCGTACGCGAGCAGGGCGACATCGCGGCGCTGATGGCGGTACAGAAGAAGGTGGGAGAGGTGCATGCGCGCGTGCACATCCCGATCCACCTGGTGATGGCCGGCGCCCGCATCCTGAAAAACGAAATCGCAATGCGCCTGCGCGCCAGCGACCTGGACGGCGTGGCGGCCTCGGTCGCGACGCAGTACGTCTGCAATCTGTTCGACCTGGCGATCGAGCAGATGAGCCGCGCCTTCATGCGCGACATCAACCGCGGCGCCCGCAATGACGAGGCCTATCGGCTGTTCGCGTTGGGCCAGAACATTTCCACCGAGCGCGAGCGCCAGCGCGCCGCCCTGCTCGAATGGAGCCAGGCGGTGCTGATCGGCCTGCACTATCGCGCGCCGGAGCAGGTGTTGCCGCGCCTGGCAGCCTCCGAGTTCGGCCTGTGGCTGCAGCACAAGGGTGGCGTGCTGTTCGAGAGTGCGCCGGCGCTGCGGCAGATTACCGAGGCGGTTGAACGGCTGGACGACGTGGTGCTGCCCGGCCTGCTGCAATGCGGCCCGGCGTCGCTGCCGGACCAGGTGCGCGAATTGCAGGAACTGGTGGCGCTCATCAAGCACCTGCTCAACGGCCTGTTCGACATGGTGGCCGAGATCGAAAGCGGCAGCGATCCGCTCACCAACGTGCTCAACCGCCGCTTCCTGCCGTCGGTGATCGGCCGCGAGATCCTGATCGCCACGCGCGAGCGCTCGACGTTCTCGGTGCTGCTGCTGGATATCGACCACTTCAAGGCGGTCAACGACCAGCATGGCCACGCGGGCGGCGACCAGGTGCTGCGGCAGTTCGCCGAGGTGGTGCATCAATCCTGTCGTTCGAGTGACTTCGTGTTTCGATACGGCGGCGAGGAATTCCTGGTGGTGCTGGTGGACACGGCGCGCGACGCGGCCCTGCTGGTGGCCGAGAAACTGGGCGCCGAGATCCGCCGGCACGCCTTCATGATTCCGGAAGTGGGCGCTTTGCGCATCACCGCCAGCATCGGCGTGGCGGCCTTCGATGGGCATCCGGACTACGCCTATCTGATCGACCGCGCCGACAAGGCGCTCTACCAGGCCAAGCAGTCGGGCCGCGATCGCAGCGTCGCTGCCTGACGGCGGTTGCGCGGCTTGCCAGCCGCCGTCCCGCCGCGCCATGAAAAAGGCCGCTTCCCCAGGAGCGGCCTTTCGCGGTGAAGCCGGAGCGCGGGGCTCAGATCTTCTTTTCACCGCCCAGCGCGTCGACCAGCTCGGCCAGCATCTTGGCCAGCTCGCCCGTCATCAGCATCATGTCGGAGTCGAATTTTTCGTCGTCATTGGTGGCGACGGTGTCGTTGCCTTCCTTGAGCACGTCCAGCGGCGCGACGCGCTTGACGTCCAGGCCTTCGGTCAGCACGAACGAAATGCGATCGGCCCAGGTCATGGCCAGGCGGGTGCATTGCTTGCCCGACTGGATGTGCCTGCGCACGTCGTCGGCGTCGATGGAGTGCTTGACGTAGCGGATGGCCGCGCCGCTTTCGCCGGACGAACGCAGTTCGGTGTCCTGGTCGATGCTGAAGTTGCTCGGCGCCTCGTCCTCGGCCAGCCAGCCGGTCATGGCCGAGGCGGGCGATTGGGCCACGTACAGGTTTTCGAGCGGGAACGGATCCACGCACTTGGCCAAGAGGCCGATGACTTCGTCGGCCTTGGCCGAGGCGGCGGCGTCGATCACCAGCCAGTGATTCTGCGGGTCGATCCACACGCGGGTGTCGCGGTACACGCTGAAGGCGCGCGGCAGCAGCTCGTCGGTGACGCGCTCCTTGATTTCCTTCATCTGCTTGCGGCCCGGCTTGTAGCCTTGCTGTTCTTCGATCTCCTGGGCGCGCGCCTTGGCGACCTGGTTGACCACGGTGCTGGGCAGCAGCTTCTTCTCGGCGCGCAGGTTCAGCAGGATCTGCCCGCCGACGACGTGCGCCAGCCCGCCGTTTTCGCGCGGCGGAACCCAGCCCAGGCTTTGCATTTCGAGGTTGTTGCCGGCTTGGTAGGCATGCCGCGCAAGCGTTTCTTCAAGCTGCTCGCCGGTCAGCGTCCACGGCGAGGAGAGACGGTAAATCTTGAGATTCTTGAACCACATGAGCGTCGGCCAAAAGGGTTGATTCTATACGACGCGGGCCGCTTTGCCGCGGCGGTGCAATACGATGGGGGCAGGCGACACGTTCTGTCACTGACAGGGGGGCAGCCTTGCGGTAATGTCCGCGTCACCCCTGTGCAATAGGAGAAGAAGCATGAAGATTGTCGGCGCCATCCTGATCGTGTTGGGCATCGCCGCCCTGGCGTATAAGGGCTTCAGCTACAAGTCCGAGGAAACCGTGCTGCAGGTCGGTTCGGTCAAGGCCACGGCCGAGACCGAGAAGTCCGTGCCGATTCCGATGTGGGCAGGGATTGCTGCGATCGTGGCCGGCGTGCTGGTCATCGGGGTGGGCATGCGCCGCTGAGGCGCGGCCCCGCGCAGTGCCCGGGCGGCCGAAGCGAGGCCGCCTTTTTCTTGCGCGCACGGAACGCGCCCGGACAAAAAAAGCGGCCCGGCTCAATAGAGGCCGGGCCGGTACGGGAGCACACAATACCGCGTCATAAAAGGCTCGCGGGGAACGCGGTATCGGTGTCAGAACACTGGCCCTGCAATCGCCTGGCAGGGGGATCAATCGCCGGGCGAAGAGGCGCAAGGCCGTAATCTGAAGCGCCAGTCTAACGGTGAGGGTCTGACAGGGTCCTGAATCGAGCAGACGTCAGACCGTATCAGGTCTTCCTGCCGGCGCGAGCGCAAAAAAAAAGCTCCCAGGGGAGCTTTTGAAAGGCCGGGCAGGCGCAGCAGTCCCGCCCGGCGGGGGATGGTCGTTAGGCGTTGATGTCGTTGTCCTTGGTTTCGCGCACGAAGAGCGTGCCGATGACCAGGGTCATCACCGCAATGATGATCGGGTACCACAGGCCGTCGTAGATGTTGCCGGTGGCGGCCACCACGGCGAAGGCGACCGGGGGCAGGAAGCCGCCGAACCAGCCGTTGCCGATGTGATAGGGCAGGCTCATCGAGGTGTAGCGGATGCGGGTCGGGAACATTTCCACCAGCATTGCCGCGATCGGGCCGTAGACCATGGTCACGTAGATCACCAGGATGGTCAGCAGCACGACGACCATGACGTTGTTGCTTTGCGCCGGGTCCGCCTTGGCGGGGTAGCCGTGGCTGCGGATGGCGGCGGTCAGGGCCTTGTCGAGTTCGGCGGCCTTGGCCTTGAAGTCGGCCGGCGCCATGCCCTTGCCGTCGAACGAGGCGAACTCGTCGCTGCCGATCTTGACCTTGGCGACCGAGCCGGCCGGAGCCGCTTCGTTCTTGTAGTTCACCGAATTGCGCGCCATGAACGACTTGACCACGTCGCACGAACTGGTGAACGAGGCGGTGCCCACCGGGTTGAACTGGAACGAGCAGGTGGTCGGATCGGCGATGACGGTGACCGGGGCGGTGGCCTGCGCCTTTTCCAGCGCGGGGTTGGCGAAGTGCGTGATGCCCTGGAAGATCGGGAAGTAGGTCGCGGCGGCGATCAGGCAGCCCGCCATGATGATGGGCTTGCGGCCGATCTTGTCCGACAGCGCGCCGAAGATCACGAAGAAAGGCGTGCCGATCAGCAGCGCGATGGCGATCATGATGTTGGCGGTGTTGGCGTCCACCTTGAGCGTCTGCGTCAGGAAGAACAGCGCGTAGAACTGGCCCGTGTACCAGACCACGGCCTGGCCGGCGGTCAGGCCCAGCAGCGCCAGCAGTACCACCTTCAGGTTCTTCCACTGGCCGAACGATTCGGCGATCGGCGCCTTCGAACCCTTGCCTTCTTCCTTCATGCGCTTGAAGGTCGGCGATTCGTTCAACTGCAGGCGGATCCACACCGAGATGCCCAGCAGCACGACCGAGATCAGGAACGGAATGCGCCAGCCCCAGGCCTTGAAGTCGTCCTCGCCCATGAACGAGCGGATGCCCAGGATCACCAGCAGCGACAGGAACAGGCCCAGCGTCGCGGTGGTCTGGATCCAGGAGGTGTAGAAGCCGCGGCGGCCATGCGGCGCGTGTTCCGCGACGTAGGTCGCGGCGCCACCGTATTCACCGCCCAGCGCCAGGCCTTGCAGCAGGCGCAGAATGATCAGGATGGCGGGCGCGGCGATGCCGATGCTGGCATAGCTGGGCAGCACGCCCACCAGGAAGGTGGACAGGCCCATCAGCACGATGGTGACCAGGAAGGTGTATTTACGTCCGACCAGGTCGCCCAGTCGGCCGAACACCAGCGCGCCGAACGGACGCACCGCGAAGCCGGCGGCGAAGGCCAGCAGCGCGAAGATGAAGCCCGCGGTCGGGTTCACGCCGGAGAAGAAGTGCTGGGCGATGATCGCGGCCAGCGAACCGTACAGATAAAAGTCGTACCACTCGAACACCGTGCCCAGCGACGAGGCAAAGATGACACGGCGTTCATCCTTGGTCATCGGGCGCGGATCCGCGGATGGGCCGCGACCTGCCATGGTAGTTGTGCTCATGATGTCTCCTCGATTTTTCTGGCCGGCGGTTTTCCGCCGTGCTTGACCCTCCGCCGGCGGGGCCGACATCGAGCTATCGCAAGGTTGGGGCGCGAGGCTGACGAGGTTCTGACGGAACCCTTACCTGAATCTTAAATTTGAAACAAAAAGTAAAATTCCCTGGGAGGGCTAGGGATAGTCCTAGGGACGGAGCGGGGAACTTGCGTGGCGGCAAGCGCGGCGCGCGACCACGCCGGGCGGGAAACGCCTGGGCCGGCGCGAGGCGCCCGTCGGGGGGGCAGGCAGGGTCGGCCGGCCTCAGTCGCCGAGGTCGTCGACGGGTTCGACGTAGAGCGGGAAGACGACCCGGATGCGCGTGCCCGGCAGGTTCGAGTGCGGCGTCGGGTGGTCGGTGACCACGACGGTGGCCTGGTGCTTCTGCGCGATCTCCCGGACGATGGCCAGACCCAGTCCGCTGCCGTCCGACAGCGTGCCCAGCACGCGGTAAAAGCGGTCGAACACGCGCTCGCGCTCTTCCGGGGCGATGCCGGGACCGGAATCCTCGACCTCCAGCACGCCCTGGTCGCCTTGCGCCTGCACGCGCACCGTGATGTGGCCGCCGCGCGGCGTATAGCGCAGCGCGTTGTCCACCAGGTTGTTGAGCAGTTCCGCCAGCAGCAGCGGGTTGCCGTTGATCTCGACCGGGGTCTCCGAGCCTTCGAAGCCCAGGTCGGTGCCGAGCGACAGCGCCTGCGGCACCCAGTGCATCGCCTGTTCGTAGGCGATGGCGTTCAGGTCGGTGGCGGCCAGTCCGATGGCGCTGGGGTTTTCGGCCCGCGCCAGCAGCAGCAACTGGTTCACCAGGCGGGTGGCGCGCTCGGAGCCGGTCACCAACTGGCGCAGGCTGGCCTGCATCTCCTCGGGACTGGCATCGCGCAGGGCCAGCTCGGCCTGGGTGCGCAGGCCCGCCAGCGGGGTTTTCAACTGGTGCGCGGCATCGGCGACGAAGCGGCGCTGCGCCTGGACGTTGTCCGACAGCCTGTCGAGCAGGTCGTTCATGGCCGCGACCAGCGGGGCGATCTCGGAGGGGGCGGCGCGTTCGTCGATCGGCGACAGGTCATCCGGCCGGCGCGCCCGCAGCCGCTGCTGCAGCGCATTGAGTGGCGCCACGCCGCGCGACAACCCGAACCATACCAGCAGCACCGCGATCGGCAGCACCACGAACTGCGGAATGATCACGCCCTTGATGATGTCGTTGGCCAGTTGGGTGCGCTTTTCGACCGTCTCGGCCACGATCAAGAGCGCCGGCTGGGTATTGGGCAGGTTCAGATCGACCCAGGTGAAGGCCAGGCGCACGCCGAAGCCGCGCAGGGTGTCGTCCTCGTACTGGACCTCGCCGGGGCGCGGCTGGCCGACGGAAGCGGGCAGGGGCAGGGCGCGGTCGCCGCCCAGGTATTCACCGCGGCTGCCGAGCGCCAGCCAGAACACGCTGTCGGTCTCGTCGGCGCGCAGCACATCGCGCGCCGGGTCGGTCATCCGCAGCACCGCGCGGCCATCCTGGGCGTGCACCTGGCGCGTCAGCACGTGCAGGTTGTTGGCCAGCGCGCGGTCGTAGGGCACGTTGGCGATGTTCTGCGCCACCACGTAGGTGATGGCGACGCTCATCGGCCACAGCAGGAACAGGGGCGCCAGCATCCAGTCGAGGATCTCGCCCAGGAGCGAGCGTTGCGGCGGCGCGAAGCTGGGACCGCGGGCCCCGGCCTGCATCACATCCAGCGCTTCCTGGTTGAGCGCTTCCGGCTGTGGCGATTCAGCTTGCGAGGTAGGCCGCACCCTGGTCCCGTTCGAGGCAATAGCCCAGGCCGCGCACCGTCACGATCTTCACGCCGCTGGGCTCGAGTTTCTTGCGCAGGCGGTGCACGTAGACCTCGATGGCATTGGTGCTGACTTCCTCGCCCCATTCGCACAGGTGGTCCACCAGTTGGGTCTTGCTGACCATGCGCCCGCTGCGGGTCAGCAGGATTTCCAGCAGGCTGACCTCGCGCGCGGACAGGTCCAGCGTCTGGTCGTCGACCATGGCCACGCGCCCGGTCTGGTCGAACACCAGCCGGCCATGCTTGAGCAGCGTGGCGCCGCCGCCCGCGCCGCGGCGGGTCAGGGCGCGCACGCGGGCTTCCAGCTCGGACAGGGCGAAGGGCTTGGCCATGTAGTCGTCGGCGCCCAGGTCCAGCCCCTTGACGCGTTGCTCGATACTGTCAGCGGCGGTCAGGATCAGCACGGGCAGGGCGGAATTGCGGGCGCGCAGCCGGCGCAGGACCTCCAGGCCGGCCAGTTGCGGCAGGCCCAGGTCGAGGATCAGCAGGTCGAAGGCCTGAGCCGCCAGCGCCGAATCGGCCGCCAGGCCGTCGCGGACGGCGTCGACCGCGTAACCGTTGTGGCGCAACGAGCGTGACAGGCCGTCGGCCAGGATGCTGTCGTCTTCCGCGATCAGGATGCGCATGGGCAGTCGAAAAGAAGAAGGGCGCCGGGTGAGCGGCGCACGCGTGCCGCCCTCGGTGGGATGCCGGGGCGGCGTGCCGGGAGCGCAATGGGGACATAGCGCCAGTTTTTTCCTCGATTCTGTCATACGGCACCGGGCTTGCCCACTCAGGGAATACGTGGAAAACTGTGGCACACTGGTTTTTTGTACAGTACAATCCGATGCCATAATCTGCGCTATCGCTTTACCGATCACGCTTGAGCGCCACAGTTTGCACTGCCAGTTTTCTGGCAACAACTGTCAGGCAACGGCCCGATCACCCCTTGCGACAACCCGCGCGCTGACCGACACCCCGTGCCGCGCCCCGATACGTTACAGACCCAGACCTGACAGGACACTACATGGACGACAAAACCACCAAGGCCGCCGCTTCGGAAAAAGCCAAGGCGCTGGCCGCCGCGCTCTCGCAGATCGAAAAGCAGTTCGGCAAGGGCTCGATCATGCGCTACGGCGACAACGAGGTCTCGCATGACATCCAGGTGGTGTCGACCGGCTCGCTGGGCCTGGACATCGCGCTGGGCGTCGGCGGCCTGCCGCGCGGCCGCGTGGTGGAAATCTACGGTCCGGAATCCTCGGGCAAGACCACGCTGACCCTGCAGGTCGTGGCCGAAATGCAGAAGCTGGGCGGCACCTGCGCCTTCGTCGACGCCGAACACGCGCTGGACGTGCAGTACGCCTCGAAGCTGGGCGTCAACCTGGCCGATCTGCTGATCTCGCAGCCGGACACGGGCGAGCAGGCGCTGGAAATCACCGACGCGCTGGTGCGCTCGGGCTCCGTCGACCTGATCGTGGTCGACTCGGTTGCGGCGCTGGTGCCCAAGGCCGAAATCGAAGGCGAAATGGGCGATTCGCTGCCCGGCCTGCAGGCTCGCCTGATGAGCCAGGCGCTGCGCAAGCTGACCGCCACCATCAAGAAGACCAACTGCATGGTCATCTTCATCAACCAGATCCGCATGAAGATCGGCGTGATGTTCGGCAACCCCGAAACCACCACCGGCGGCAACGCGCTCAAGTTCTACGCCTCGGTGCGCCTGGACATCCGCCGCATCGGCTCGATCAAGAAGGGCGACGAGGTCGTCGGCAACGAAACCCGCGTCAAGGTCGTCAAAAACAAGGTTGCGCCTCCGTTCAAGCAGGCCGAGTTCGACATCATGTACGGCGCCGGCATCTCGCGCGAAGGTGAAATCATCGACCTGGGCGTGGCCGCCAACGTGGTGGACAAGTCGGGTGCGTGGTACAGCTACAACGGCAACCGCATCGGCCAGGGCAAGGACAATGTCCGTGAATACCTGAAGGAACACAAGGAACTGGCCATCGAGATCGAGAACCGGGTCCGTGAGAACCAGGGCATCGTCAGCCGCGCCGCGGAATTCGTGCCCACCGCTGAAGACGACAGCGACGAGTAATCGCGTCGTCGCGTCATCGGATAGCGCCGGGCTCGCCAGTCCGGCCGCCAGCGGCAGGCTCCCGTCCCGGGAGGCCTGCCGCTGGCACATAGAGGAAGCGCATGAGCTGGAAACCGCCCGTCACGTCCGCTGATCGCCTGCGCGCCAGGCTGGACGATGAATTCGAGACCGTGGCCAAGCCCGAGGGGCTGCGCCGCACGTCCGACCTGCGGCGGGCGGCCGAATCCGCCGCGGCGTCGGGCCAGGATCCAGAGGGCGCGAGCGCCCAGGCGTCGCAGTGGCAGCGCAGCTCCGAACGGCGCGCGGCCAGCGGACGCGGCCGGCGTGGCAAGGACGGTGACGGCGATGGCACGGACGAGGGGGCGCGGACATCCGAAGACAAGCCCCGCACGCCCCCCAAGGGGCCCTCGCTGAAAATGCGCGCGGTGGGTTATCTGTCGCGGCGCGAGCATGCCCGCGATGAGCTGGCGCGCAAACTCGCGCCCCATGCCGAAGACCCCGATGAGGTCCAGCGCGTGCTGGACGCGCTGGAAAAGGAAGGCTGGCTGTCGACCGAGCGGTTTGCGCAAAGCCTGGTGCATCGCCGCGCCTCGCGCCAGGGGGCGGCCCGCATCGTGCAGGAATTGCGCCAGCACGGCGTGGATGATGCCCAGGTGTCCGAGCTGCGCGAGCAATTGCGCGCCACCGAATACGAGCGCGCGCTCGAGGTCTGGCAGAAACGCTTCGGCGCCAGGCCCGAGGACCGCGCCGCCTATGCCAAGCAGGCGCGCTTCCTGGCCAGCCGCGGCTTTGCGCATGACGTCATCCGTCGCATCCTGGGGGCGGGCGACGACGACTGAGTCGGCCGCGTGCTTGGCGCGGCGCGCGCCGGCATGCGCCGGCCGCCGCGCCTGTTTTTCTGCCGCGCTTATTTTGCCGACTTGATGCCGCTGAGCGTTTTGAAACAAACGTCGCGCGTCAGCGTCAGGAATTCGTCGATGTACGAAGCGTCGGTATCTTCGCTGCGCACCGTCGCGTACAGCGTTCGCCACACACCCTGCGGGCCGAGGCGGCACAGGCGCAGCCAACCCTGGTTCATGTATTCGGTCAGGGCCCAGTTGGGCAGGGCCGCGACGCCGCGATTGCTGGCCACCAGTTGCGCGATGATGGGCGTGAGTTCGGCCTTGCGGATCGCGGCGGGTTCGACATCGGCGGGATCCAGGAATGCCGTGAAAATGTCCAGGCGCTGCCTGTCCACCGGATAGGTGATGAGCGTCTGGTCGGCCAACTGGTCCGGCATGACGAACTTGCTGCCGGCCAGCGGATTCGATTCGGACACGGCCAGCACGAGCTCGTATTTGAACAGCGGCAGGTATTCGACGGCGTCCAGTTGCTGGGGATCGGACGTGATGACCAGGTCCAGATCGCCGCGCACCAGCGCGGGCAGGGGGGCGAACGAGAACGCCGCCGACAGATCCAGCGCCACGTCCGGCCATTGCGCGCGGAACGCGTCCAGCGCCGGCATCAACCACTGAAAGCAGGAATGGCAGTCGATGGCCAGGTGCAGGCGGCCGGTGCGGCCGGCTGCCAGCCGCTGCAATTCGCGCTCGGTGGCGCGGATGCGCGGCAGCACTTCGTCGGCCAGCGCCAGCACGCGCAGGCCCGCGGTGGTCAGGCGGGCGGGGCGGGTGCGGCGGTTCAGCAGCGGCGTGCCCAGGCGGGTCTCCAGATCGCGCAGTTGGTGTGACAGGGCTGACTGGGTCAGGTGCAGGCGGTCGGCGGCTTCCTGCAGGCTGCCGCCTTCACGGATGGCGGTCAGCGTTTCGAGATGGCGGATTTCCAGCATGGGGCGGCAACGGCGAGGATGAGGGTGTGAAGGGCGTGGCGATCCGCGGCCGGGACTGCCAGCCCCGGAGGGAGTGTGCTCACATTATATGAGGTTTTTTCATCTTATAAATGTAGACATTGATTTTGATTCATTTTGCTTTGGCGTCAGAATGGCTGGCACTTGAACAAATTTTGTCTGACGACGGGATTGCCATGACTACGATTCATAATTTGGGGTTCCCCCGCATTGGTGCCCAGCGGGAACTGAAGCGCGCTGTCGAAGCCTACTGGGCGGGCAAGCAGACCGGCGAAGCGCTGGAGCAGACGGGCCGCGAGCTGCGCGCCCGGCACTGGAAGGTACAGGCCGACGCTGGCGTCAAGTTCGTGCCCGTCGGCGATTTCGCCTGGTACGACCAGATCCTGGAATGGACCACGCTGCTGGGCGCCGTGCCCGCGCGCTTCGGCCAGAAGGACAACGAACCGGTCTCGCTGGATACGCTGTTCCGCATGGGACGCGGCCGCGCCCCGTCGGGCAAGCCCGCCGCCGCCTGCGAAATGACCAAGTGGTTCGACACCAACTACCACTACATCGTGCCGGAGCTGGTGCCGGGCCAGAGCTTTCGCATCGCCCGTGAATCGCTGTTCGAGCAGATCGGGGAAGCGCAGGCATTGGGCCACGCCGTCAAACCGGTGATCCCGGGGCCGCTGACCTGGTTGTTCCTCGGCAAGGGCGACGCTTTCGGCGAGGGCGCGGCCGATACGGCCAAGCTGCAACTGCTGGCCCACCTGGTGCCCGTGTACGAAGAGGTGCTGGCGCGCGTAGCCAAGCTGGGCGTGGAGTGGGTGCAGATCGACGAGCCGATCCTGGTGCTGGACCTGCCGCAGGCCTGGCGCGACGCCTTCAAGCAGGTGTACGCCACGCTGTCGACCAGCCCGGTCAAGCTGCTGATCGCCACTTACTTCGACGGCCTCAAGGACAATCTGAGCACGGCGCTGGCGCTGCCGGTGGCCGGCGTGCACGTGGATCTGGTGCGCGCTCCCGAACAACTGGCCGACGTGCTGGCCGGCCTGGGCTCGGACAAAGTGCTGTCCGCCGGCGTCATCAACGGCCGCAACATCTGGCGCACCGACCTGGACGCCGCCCTCGCCACGCTGACGCCGGTCAGGCAGCAACTGGGCGAGCGCCTGTGGCTGGCGCCGTCGTGCTCGCTGCTGCACGTGCCGGTGGATCTGGCCAACGAAACCGAGCTGGACGCCGAACTCAAGAGCTGGCTGTCGTTCGCGGCGCAGAAGCTTGAAGAACTGAGCCTGCTGGGTCGCGCGCTGGACGGCGCGGCTGATGCCGGCGTGCAGGAAGGCCTGGCCAGGCAGCGCGCCGCCCTGGCCGCGCGCCGCTCGTCGAGCCGCATCCACAATCCCTCGGTGGCGCAGCGCATGGCCGAGTCGGCCAGCGTGTCGCGTGACCGCGCGCCATTCGCCGGCCGCATCGCCCGTCAGCAGGAGGAACTGGGCCTGCCGGCCTATCCGACCACCACCATCGGTTCGTTCCCGCAGACCGCCGAGATCCGTGCGCTGCGCCGCGACTGGAAGTCGGGCGCGCTGACGGACGCGGCCTACGAGACCGCCATCCGCAAGGAAATCGAGGAAGTGATCCGCTTCCAGGAGAAGGTCGGCCTGGACGTGCTGGTGCACGGCGAACCCGAGCGCAACGACATGGTGGAATACTTCGGCGAGCTGCTGGCCGGCTTCGCCTTCACCAAGAATGGCTGGGTGCAGAGCTACGGCTCGCGCTGCGTCAAGCCGCCGATCATCTTCGGCGACGTGGCCCGGCCCGCGCCCATGACCGTCGGCTGGTCCTCGTACGCCCAGTCGCTGACCGACAAGCCGGTCAAGGGCATGCTGACCGGGCCGGTCACCATTCTGCAGTGGTCGTTCGTGCGCGACGACCAGCCGCGCGAACAGACCTGCCGCCAACTGGCGCTGGCGCTGCGCGACGAGGTGGTGGACCTGGAGGCCGCTGGCATCAGCGTCATCCAGATCGACGAGCCGGCGATCCGCGAAGGCCTGCCGTTGCGCCGCGCCGACTGGCAGGCATACCTGGACTGGGCGGTGGACTGCTTCCGTCTGTCGACCGCCGGCGTGCGCGACGAGACGCAGATCCACACGCACATGTGCTATTCGGAGTTCAACGACATCATCGAATCGATCGCCGCCATGGACGCGGACGTGATCACGATCGAGACGTCGCGCTCCAACATGGAATTGCTCAAGGCGTTCGAGGACTTCCGCTACCCCAACGATATCGGCCCGGGCGTTTACGACATCCATTCGCCCAACGTGCCCGAAGTGGACTGGATGGTCGGCCTGATGCAGAAGGCCGCCGCCCGCCTGCCTAAGGAGCGGCTGTGGGTCAATCCGGACTGCGGCCTGAAGACGCGCGCCTGGCCCGAAACCGAAGCCGCGCTGAGCGGCATGGTGCAAGCCGCTCGCGCGCTGCGCGACGCCGCCTGAGCCGCCACGCTCGGGCCAGTCTCCCGGGTCCGGCAGCCCGGAACCCCTGTGTTGTGCGCGGGATGCACACCACAGGGGTTTTTTTCATTGGCGCTTGAACGAATTGGCGCCTTGTGGGTCAATAGGCAAAACATCCCTTCTGCTGGATTGTCGCCGTACCTATGATTCTCCAAGGCCCCTATCGGCCGGATCTGCTTGCCGCGGAGACGCTGCCCGATATTCTGGAAGCCACGATCCTGCGGTATCCCGCCGCCGCGGCCATTCATTGGCTGGATCAGACTCTCACCTACGAAGCGCTCGGGCGGCGCGCCGACCTGGCCGCGCACCACCTGATCGAGGCCGGCGTGCGGCCGGGCGACATCGTCGGCCTGTGCCTGCCGCGCGGCGACGACCTGCTCGTGATGCAGGCCGCCATCGCCAAGGCGGGCGCGGCCTGGCTGCCGTTCGAATCCGACACGCCGCCCGACCGCATGCTGGTTTGCCTGCAGGATGCGGGCGCGCGCGGCCTGGTTGCGGGCGGCGACGTGCGCCTGGACGGCATGATCACCTGGACCACCTGGGAGCTGTCGGTGGCGGTCGATGCGCCGCTGCGCCGGCGCGACGGCCTGCTGCCGGAGCACCCGGCCTACGTGATCTACACCTCGGGGTCGACTGGCAAGCCCAAGGGCGTGCCCATCAGCCAGGCCAGCATCTGCCATTTCCTGCGCAGCGAAAACGAAGTGCTGGGCGTGCGCCACGGCGACAAGGTGTACCAAGGGTTTTCGGTGGCCTTCGACATGTCGTTCGAGGAAATCTGGATCAGCTACCTGGTCGGCGCCACGCTCTGGGTGGCGCCCAAGATGCTGACCACGGATCCCGAGGCATTGCCCGATGCGCTGGTGCGCGAGGGCGTGACGGTGCTGCATGCGGTGCCGACGCTGCTGGCGCTGTTCGCGCGCGACGTGCCTGGCCTGCGCATCGTCAACCTGGGCGGGGAGATGTGCCCGGAATTCCTGGTGCAGCGCTGGGCCACGCCGGGTCGCCGGCTGTTCAATACCTATGGCCCGACCGAGACCACCGTATCGGCCAGCCTGGCCGAGCTGCTGCCGGGCCAGCCCGTGACCATTGGCACGCCGCTGCCCAACTACGGCATGCTGATCCGCGGCGAGGACGGCGCCGTGCTGCCGCAGGGCCAGACCGGCGAGCTCTGTATCACCGGCCCTGGCGTGGCCGGCGGCTATCTGGGGCGGCCCGAACTGACGGCCGAGAAGTTCCTGGCCAATCCGCGTCCGAGCGGCGACCACGACACCCGCATGTACCGCAGCGGCGACCTGGCGCGCATCGACGAAAACGGCCAGATCCAGTGCCTGGGCCGCAGCGATGACCAGGTCAAGGTGCGCGGCTTTCGTGTCGAACTGGGCGAGATCGAGGCCGCGCTGTACCGGCAGGCCGGCATTGGCGCGGCCGCCGTGGTGCTGCGCGACCTGGCGGGCATCGACCAACTGGTGGCGTTCCTAACCCCCGAGGGTGACGCGCGGCTCGATCCGCACGCGCTGCGCGCCGCGCTGGCCGCGGAGCTGCCCGCTTACATGATTCCGGCCCGCTTCGAGTTGGTGGCCGAGGTGCCGCGCCTGACCTCGGGCAAGATCGACCGCAAGGCGCTGAAGGCACGCGAGCTGGCCACCGCCTCCGAGCCCAGCGGCGAAGACGACACGCCGGTCTCGCCCGCCGAGCACGCCTTGTTCGAAGCCCTGCGGCCGTTGTTTCCCGGCCAGCCGCTGCGGCTGGCCAGCGATTTCTTCCGCGACCTGGGCGGCCATTCGCTGCTGGCCGCGCGGCTGGTGTCGTCGCTGCGCAAGCATCCGCAGTTTTCCGCGCTGACCATGCACGAGCTCTACCAGCATTCCGTGCTGGGCGCGTTGGCGGCGCGGCTCGACACGCTGGCGGCCGAATCGGCGGCCGCGGCGGCGCCGCTCCAGCCGACGCCGATCGAGCGCGCGCCGGAATGGCGGCGCTGGGCCTGCGGCCTGGCGCAGTTGGCGGTGCTGCCGCTCCTGATCGGCGTGCGCATGCTGATCTGGCTGACGCCGTTCTTCACGTATCACTACTTCACCGGCGACGAGGGCGACTCGGTCTGGCGCGCGGTGGCGTTGTCGATCGCCAGCTACCTGGCCTGCAACCTGCTCAGCTTCGGCGTCGCGGTGGTCTGCAAGTGGGGCATCCTGGGCCGGCTCAAGGCGGGCCGCTATCCGCTCTATGGCTGGACCTTCTACCGCTGGTGGCTGGTCGACCGCATCCTCGACATTCCGCCGGCGCACCTGTTGGCGGGCTCGCCGCTGCAGGCCTGGTACCTGCGGGCGCTGGGCGCGCGCATCGGCCGCGATACCGCCATCAGCCGCATTTCGGTGCGGGCGCCCGACCTGCTGACGGTGGCCGACGGCGTCAGCGTCGGCGCGGCCGTGAACCTGGAGAATTTCGAGGTCCACGGCGCGCACTGGGAGGTGGCGCCGATCACGCTGGGCGAGAACGCCTACGTGGGCTCGTATGCGGTGCTGCAGGGCGGCGTCACGATCGAGGCCGACGGCCGGCTCGAAGGGCTGTCGTCCCTGGCGGCCGGCGCGCGCATCCCCGCCGGCCAGATCTGGAGCGGCGCGCCGGCGCGGCACGACCCGCTGGCGCGCGCCCCCGAGCTGCCGCCGCGGCCGGTGCGCGAGGGGCGCTGGGCGCGGCTCGACATGCTGGCCTACGCCGCCGGCGGCACGCTGATCGCCGCGCTGTTCTTCATGCCCGTGTTTCCCAGCTTCGTGCTGATCGACTGGATCGACGCGCGCTGGCTCGACCTGATGGGCTCGCGCGTCTGGTGGCCGAATGCGTTCCTGGCCTATCTGCTGCTGGCCTTGCCGGCCAGCGCCTTGCTGCTGCTGCTGACCGTGCTGGTCTCGGCCATGCTGCGCTGGGCGTTGCTGCCGCGCTTGAGCGGCGGGCGCTGGCCGGTCTATGGCCAGATCTATCTGCGGCGCTGGCTCACCAACCAGATCCAGGAGTCCAGCCTGAGCGTGCTGCACGGCCTGTACGCCTCGATCTATGCCGGCACCTGGTATCGGCTGCTGGGCGCGAAGGTGGGGCGCGGCACCGAAATCTCGACCGCGATGGGCATCGTGCCGGACATGCTGACGCTGGGCCGCGACAGCTTCATTGCCGATGGCGTGATGCTGGGCGACGAGGAGGTCGACCGGGGCTGGATGACCATGCGACCCACCGTCATCGGCAATCGCAGTTTCGTGGGCAACGGCGCCTACGTGCCGGACGGCTCGGTGCTGCCCGACGACGTGTTGATCGGCGTGCAGAGCCGGGCGCCGGCCAATGCCCGCATGGCCAGCGGCCAGACCTGGCTCGGCAATCCGCCGCTGGCGCTGCCGGCGCGGGAGCAGGCGGCCGGCTTTCCCGAGCACCTGACCTTCCGCCCCAGCCTGGGCCGCAAGGTGGCGCGCGGCGCGGTCGAGCTGATGCGCATGATTCTGCCGCTGGCCGTGGTGATCGCGGTGGGCTACCTGACGGTCATGAAGGTCATCCCGATCGCGGCGCGCGACGGTTTCGTGGCGGCGTTCGACGAACTGATGCTGGCCGGCGTGCTGTATGGCGTCGGCACCTTCCTGTTTCTGGTGGCGCTCAAATGGCTGCTGATCGGCCGCTACCGACCGCACGCCGAACCAATGTGGACGCCGTTCGTGTGGAAGAGCGAGGCCGTGACCAGCCTGTATGAGTCGATCGCGGTGCCGAACTTCTTCAATTTCCTGCGCGCCACGCCCTGGCTGCCGCTGGCCCTGCGCTGCATGGGCGCGCGGATCGGCAGGCGGGTGTTCATGGACACCACCGACATCACCGAATACGACTGTGTATCAATTGGGGACGATGCCGTGCTGCATGCCTGGTCGGGGCCGCAGACGCACCTGTTCGAGGACCGCGTCATGAAGATCGGGCAGGTCCGTATCGGTAACGGCGTCAATGTCGGCCCGCGCAGCACCATCCTGTATGACACCCGGGTCGAGGACGGGGCCCGCCTGGGCCCGCTGACCCTGGTGCTCAAGGGCGAAAGCATCCCGGCGGGGCAGGCCTGGATGGGCAGTCCGGCCACGCCGTGGACACAACGCTGAGGCGGCGCGGCGCGATCTGCCCGGGCGACGGGCGTTCGCGCCGCGCATTTTGACCGTCGGGGCAGGGCGGGCTGCGCTATACTTTGAAGGTTTTGTTGCCGCGCACCATGCGCCGGCCGTCTTCGCCCCGCAGGCCCCAAGCATGCCCTTGCCACCGCCGGATTGTCCTCGCCAGCCGCTGCACACGCGTTCCATACGCGTGCAGTCGTATGCGCGCGATGACGGCAACTGGGACCTGGAAGCCGAGCTCATCGACGTCAAGGCGTACGATTTTCCCAAGCGCGACGGCGAGATGTTCAAGGCGGGGCAACCCATCCACCATATGCACCTGCGCATCACCATCGATGGCGATTTCACCATCGTGGCCGCGCGGGCCGTCTATGATGCCGCTCCCTATGGCGAGCACTGCATGGCCATCGAATCCGCCTACGCTGACCTGGTCGGCATGAACCTGCTCAAGGGGTTCCGCCGTCAGGTCAAGGAACGCTTCGGCCATGTCGAGGGCTGTACGCACATGACCGAGCTGTCGCAGGTGCTTCCCACCGCGGCGGTGCAGACCATGGCCAATCGCCGGCGGCAGGAAAGCAACCCGAACCGGCGTCCGTTCCAACTGGACGGCTGTCATGCCCTGAGCACCGACGGCCCGGTGGTGGCTGAGCACTATCCCAAGTGGTACACCGGGGGTAGCGCTGAGGCATCGGCCGATTCGACCTCCGATTCACCTTCTCTTTCTCATACGTCCTGACAGGTAACACATGAAAATCCACGAGTATCAAGGCAAGGAACTGCTGAAGCAATTTGGCATCCCGGTGCCGCGCGGGATTCCCGCTCTTTCCGTCGACGAGGCCGTGGCTGCCGCTGAAAAGCTGGGTGGACCGGTCTGGGTCGTCAAGGCACAGATCCACGCGGGCGGCCGCGGCAAGGGCGGCGGCGTGAAGCTGGCGCGCTCGCTGGACGACGTGCGCAAGCTCGCCTCCGAAATCCTGGGCATGCAACTGGTCACGCACCAGACCGGCCCGGAAGGCCAGAAGGTCCGCCGCCTGTACATCGAAGACGGCGCCGACATCCAGAAGGAATACTACGTGTCGCTGGTCACCGACCGCGCCACCCAGAAGGTCGCCTTCATCGCCTCCAGCGAAGGCGGCATGGACATCGAGGAAGTGGCCCACTCCACCCCCGAGAAGATCGTCACCGAATACATCGATCCGCTGACCGGCCTGTCGGCCGAGCAAGCCACCAAGATCGCCAACGCGATCGGCCTGCCCGCCGACTCGACCGCCCAGGCCGTGGACGTGTTCCAGAAGCTCTACAAGTGCTACATGGACACCGACGCCTCGCTGGTCGAAATCAACCCCCTGAACCGCGACAGCAAGGGCAACATCATCGCCCTGGACGCCAAGTTCAACTTCGACTCCAACGCCCTGTTCCGTCACCCGGAAATCGTCGCCTACCGCGACCTGGACGAAGAAGATCCGGCTGAAATCGAAGCCTCGAAGTTCGACCTGGCCTACATCCAGCTCGACGGCAACATCGGCTGCCTGGTGAACGGCGCCGGCCTGGCCATGGCCACCATGGACACCATCAAGCTGTTCGGCGGCGAGCCGGCCAACTTCCTGGACGTCGGCGGCGGCGCCACGGCCGAGAAGGTCACGGAAGCCTTCAAGATCATGCTCAAGAACAAGAGCGTGAAGGCCATCCTGGTCAACATCTTCGGCGGCATCATGCGCTGCGACGTCATCGCCGAAGGCGTGATCGCCGCTTGCAAGGCCGTCAACCTGAACGTGCCGCTGGTCGTGCGCATGAAGGGCACCAACGAAGAACTCGGCAAGAAGATGCTGGCCGAGTCGGGCCTGCCGATCATCAGCGCCGACACGATGGCCGAAGCCGCCACCCGCGTCGTCGCCGCCGTCAAGTAAAGAGAAAAAATCCAAGGATTCACAAATGTCGATTCTGATCAACAAGGACACCAAGGTCATCACCCAGGGCATCACGGGCAAGACCGGTCAGTTCCACACTCGCATGTGCCGCGAGTACGCCAATGGCAAAGCCGCCTTCGTGGCCGGCGTGAACCCCAAGAAGGCCGGTGAGGACTTCGAAGGCGTGCCGATCTTCGCGTCGGTCAAGGACGCCAAGGCCGACACCGGCGCCACCGTGTCGGTCATCTACGTGCCGCCCGCCGGCGCCGCCGCCGCCATCTGGGAAGCCGTCGAGGCCGAACTGGATCTGGTGATCTGCATCACCGAAGGCATCCCGGTCCGCGACATGCTGGAAGTCAAGAACCGCATGAAGGCCAAGGGCAGCAAGACGCTGCTGCTGGGCCCGAACTGCCCCGGCCTGATCACCCCGGACGAAATCAAGATCGGCATCATGCCCGGTCACATCCACCGCAAGGGCCGCATCGGCATCGTCAGCCGCTCGGGCACCCTGACGTACGAAGCCGTGGCGCAAGTCACCGAGCTGGGCCTGGGTCAATCCAGCGCCGTCGGCATCGGTGGCGACCCCATCAACGGCCTCAAGCACGTCGACGTCCTGAAGATGTTCAATGACGATCCCGACACCGACGCCGTCATCATGATCGGCGAGATCGGCGGTCCGGACGAAGTCAACGCCGCCCAGTGGGCCAAGGACAACATGAAGAAGCCGGTCGTCGGCTTCATCGCCGGTGTCACCGCCCCTCCCGGAAAGCGCATGGGCCACGCCGGCGCGCTGATCTCCGGCGGCGCCGACACGGCCGACGCCAAGCTGGAAGTCATGGAAGCCTGCGGCATCCGCACCACGCGCAACCCCTCCGAAATGGGCAAGCTGCTCAAGTCGGTGCTGTAAGGTTGTGCGCATGAAGAAGGCCCGCCTCGGCGGGCCTTTTTTTCGTTCCAGCCTAGGGAAATCCCGTGTCCATGATGCGGCCGGCGAAACATACGGAAAGCTGAACGAAACTATAATGAAAGAAATTCTGCACGTACCCAGCAAGAATGCCGTCGGGCTCGCACCAAGACGGTCAGTACGTCTTTTTGTCTTTTCCACCCATTCATTTGGTTTGTCCTAGGGGGATCACGTCCTAGGAAAGAGAGGTATGGAACTCAGTTCAGCGGCATTCTGGTTAGCGTTGCTCCAGATCATTTGGGTCAACATTCTGCTGTCGGGCGATAACGCCGTGGTGATTGCGCTGGCCGCGCGCTCGCTGCCGCCGGCGCAGCAAAAGAAAGCGATCGTGATCGGCTCGGCCGCCGCGATCATCATGCGTATCGTGCTGACGCTGGTGGCCGCCAAGCTGCTGATGCTGCCGTGGCTCAAGCTCATCGGCGCACTGCTGCTGGTGTACATCGGCGTGACCCTGTTGCTGCCGGAAGGCGAGGAAGAGGGGGACGGCAAGACCCATGGCAATCTGCTGACCGCAATCCGCACTATCATGATCGCCGATCTGGTCATGAGCCTGGACAATGTGGTGGCCGTGGCCGCCGCGGCGATGGGCGACACCACGCTGCTGGTGCTGGGCCTGGCGATCAGTATTCCGCTTGTGATTTTCGGCAGCACGCTGCTGCTCAAGGTCATCGAACGCTTCCCACTCATCGTCTGGGTGGGCGCGGCGTTGTTGGGCTTCATCGCCGGCGAATTGCTGGTGGGTGATCCCGCCCTGCAGGAGCCGGTGGCGCGCATCGATGCGGCATTGGGCGTGACCCAGCACAGCTTCGCCCTCATGACCGGAGCGTTGGGCGCGGTGCTGGTACTGGCGATCGGCAAAGTTTTGCTGATGCGCCAGAAAGCTGACTGAAAGCTGAACTACAATAATACGTTGTTCCAAGCCCGCCGCCACGGCGGCGGGCCGGCCGGCACGGGGCCGGCCTTTATTTTGATAAATGCCTTCGGGGGTTCAAATTGCTTGAGTTTTTCCAGACGCTGAGTTGGGCAGCGGTATTCCAGATCATCCTCATCGACATCCTGCTCGGCGGCGACAACGCGGTGGTGATCGCGCTGGCGTGCCGCAACCTGGAGCCCAAGCAGCGCATGCAGGGCATCCTGTGGGGCACCGCCGGCGCCATCCTGCTGCGCGTGGTCCTGATCGCCTTTGCGCTGACCCTGCTGTCGATCCCGTTCCTGAAGGTGGTGGGCGGCCTGTTGCTGGTCTGGATCGGCGTCAAGCTGCTGGTGCCCGAGGATGACGCCCATGGCAACGTGAAGGGCGGCACATCCATCATCGCCGCCATCAAGACCATCATCATCGCCGACTTCGTGATGAGCCTGGACAACGTCATCGCCATCGCCGGCGCGGCCCAGAATGCTCACGCTGATCATCAGATCGGTCTGGTTATTTTCGGCCTGGTCGTGAGCGTGCCTATCATCATCTGGGGCAGCACGCTGGTCCTGAAGCTGATCGACCGCTATCCGCTGGTGGTGACTTTCGGCGCGGCGCTGCTGGGCTGGATCGCGGGCGGCATGCTGGTCACGGACGTGTTTGTCGAAGGTCAATTCGGCGTCCAGCCCACTGCGGTTAAAATCGGCGTAGAAATCTTCGGCGCCTTGCTCGTTGTTGTCCTTGGACGGTGGCTGGCAAGCCGCAAAACTGCCTCCAAGGAATCCGTACATGAGTCTGCGTAGATCCGCCGATCCCCAGCAATCCGAATCAGGCCTGAGCCTCCTGCAGGGCCTGTTCGTGCTGGCCATCCTGGGCGTCGTGGCGACGGTCATCGTCTCCCACTTCGTTCGATGACGCCTCGTGTCTCTGCCGCAACGCTTGGTCATCGCGACCCGCGCCAGCCGGCTTGCCCTGTGGCAAGCCGAGCATGTGCGCGATCTACTGCGCACGCTGTACCCGGCGTGCGCGGTTGAACTGCTCACCCTGACGACCCGAGGCGACCAGATCCTCGACCGCACCCTCTCCAAGGTGGGCGGCAAGGGGCTCTTCGTCAAGGAACTCGAAAACGCCCTGCTCGACGGCCGCGCCGATCTGGCCGTGCATTGTCTGAAGGACATGCCGGTCGATCTGCAGGCGCCGTTCGAACTGTGCGCCGTGCTCGATCGCGCCGATCCGCGCGATGCCTTCGTCTCCAATCGCTACGACACGCTGGCCGACCTGCCGGCCGGCGCCGTCGTCGGCACCTCCAGCCTGCGCCGCGAATCGCAGATCCGCGCGCGTTATCCGCACCTGGCGGTCAAGCCGCTGCGCGGCAACCTCGATACCCGTCTGGGCAAGCTCGACCGCGGCGAATACGATGCCATCGTGCTGGCCGCCGCCGGCCTGAACCGGCTGGGCCTGACGGATCGCATCCGTTGCCTGCTCGATCCCTCGGATTGCCTGCCGGCGGCCGGGCAGGGCGCCCTGACCATCGAGATCCGCGACGATCGCGACGATATGCGTGCCTGGCTGGCGCCGCTGAACGATGCCACCGCGACCGCGATCTCGCTGGCCGAACGCGCGGTGTCGCGCCGGCTGGGCGGCTCCTGTCAGGTGCCGCTGGCGGCCTATGCCGAAATCCACGGCGGCAGCCTGACGCTGCGCGCGCTGGTGGCGTCGCCCGACGGCACGCGCACCCTGCGCGCCGAGCGCAGCGGTCCGGTGGGCCAGGCGCAGGCGATCGGCGAGGCGGTCGCCGCCGAGTTGTTCGATGCCGGCGCCCAGGCCATTCTCGACGAGCTGTTGCAAGACGCATCCCCCGAGGACTGATGGACAGGGCCGCCGCCCAAGCGCCGCGCGTGGCCGTGCTGACACGGCCCGCCGGTCGCAACGAGGCCCTGGCCGACCGCTTGCGCGCCGCGGGCTGGACGCCCTGCATCCTGCCCGCGCTTGATATCCTCCCCCTGTCCGTCGCCGCCACGGACCTGCCGCGGCCGGCGGACTACGACATGGTGGTGTTCGTCAGCGGCAATGCCGCCCGGCAATACCTGGATCAACTGGCCCGAGCGGATGGTCCGGCGCCCTGGCCCGCGGGCGTGGCCGTCGCCACGGTCGGACCGGCCAGCGCCGCAGGGCTGGCGGGGCTGCCGGGTTTTGGCGCGAATACAACAGTCCTGCATCCCGGCGACCAGGCCGCCAGCCACGATTCCGAGGCGCTCTGGGAGGTGCTTTGCGGCCTGCCACGGCTGCCGTCGCGGGTGTTGGTGGTGCGCGGCACGCAGGGCCGGGACTGGCTCAGCGAACAATTGCAGTCACATGGCGTCGCCGTGACACGTCACGCGGCCTACCGGCGCCTGCCGGCACAATGGGACGAGTTCGAGCTTGGGCGCCTGCGGCGCTGGGCCGCGCAGGGCGTGCCGGCCACCTGGCTCATCACCAGCGGCGAGGGCGCGGACTCGGTGCGCGACCAGTTGCAGGCGGCCGGGCTGGCCGCCTGGTGGCGCGGTTGCGGCTTTGTCCTGACCCATCCTTCGCTGGCGCGGCGCGTGCCGTCGCCGGCATCTGATCCGGGTTCGCAAGCAATGGTAAAAATCTGCATGCCCAACGACGAGTCGATTTTCCAGGCTTTTGTTGCTGCTTGATTCGTTGCTTCGGACTGACACCGAATACAATCGCGTCATGACAGACAAGACTCCCGCTACCGATCCGGCCGTTAACCCGGCCGCCCCGGGCGCCAGCGCGCCCGCATCGGCCCCGGCCGATTCCGTCACGGCCCGTCCGGCCAAGCGCGGCAGTGGCCCCCTGGTCACTGCCCTCATCATCGTCATCCTGCTCGCCGTCGGGCTGGGCTATGCCCTGTGGCAGCAACGCACGCAGTTCGTCGCCGCCGGCCGTGAGGTCGCCTCGCGCCTGGACACGCTGGCCGCCGACGTGGCGCAGGCGCGCAAGGACACTCGCGAAGCCCTGGCCCTGGCGCAAGCCCAGGCCGGTCGCCTGGGTGACCTCGAAGACAGCGTGCGCGAGACCCAGAGCCAGTACAACGCCCTGCAACAGGCCTGGCAGAACTTCAACGACAGCGCGAGCGACGAACTGCTGGCCAACGACGTCGAGCGCCTGCTTACCATCGGCAGCCAGCAACTCCGGCTGGCCGGCAACGTCTCCAACGCCATCGTCGCGCTGGAAACCGCGCAATCGCGCCTGGCGCGAGCCGACCGCCCGCGCTTCTCCAGCTTGCAGCAGGCCATCAACGGCGACCTGGACCGCCTGCGCGCCGTGTCCACCGTCGACATTCCGGCGCAGTCAGCCCGCATCGAGCGCCTGACGGCCCTGGTCGGCAAGGCGCCGCTGCTGGTGCCGGACGCCGCCGCGCCCGGCATCGCCGCCGGCGAGACTCGCCCCGCGACCCCGGCCCCCGCCCCGGTCGACCCTCAGGCCGGCCTGCCGGCCGACGCGGCCTGGTGGCAGCGCTGGCGAGCCGAAGTGGCCTCGTGGCCGGGCCGCGCCGGCTCGGCGCTGGCACATGAGCTTGGCGGCCTGATCTCGATCCAGCGCGTTGACGAACCCGCGGCGCTGCTGCTGTCGCCGGAACAGGCCGACCAGGTGCGCGGCACGCTGCGCCAGCGCCTCTTGACCGTGCAACTGGCCATGCTGATGCGCCAGCCCGCGGTCTGGAAAAGCGAGCTCGACAACGTCGGCGCCACGCTGGCCAAGTACTTCGACACCCGTTCGCCTGACACGGTCGCGGCCCAGAACCTGGCCCGCGAACTGGCGCAGACCGATATCGCGGTGCGCATGCCCGACGTGTCCGACAGCCTGAACGCCGTGGCCGCGCTGCGCGCCGCCGGCTTCAAGACCAGCGATCAGGACTGAGGCCCATGCGTACCTGGTTCTGGACTCTGCTGCTCGCCGTCATCGCCGTCGCCCTGGCGGTGGTGCTGCGTTCCCATTCCGGCAACGTGCTGCTGCTGGTCTGGCCGTGGCGCATCTCGATGTCGCTGACGCTGGCCGTGCTGCTGATCGTGGCCGCCTTCGTCGTGCTGTACGTCGGCCTGCGCCTGTTGGCCTGGCTGCTTGCCATCCCTGATCGCGTCCGCGCCTGGCGCGGCAAGCGCGCCCAGGCCCGCGATCACGAGTTGCTCGAGCGCGGCTGGATCGGCCTGCTCGAAGGCCGTTATTCGCACGCCGAAAAAGACCTGACCAAGTTGCTCGAGCAGACCAAGGTGCAGACCCGCCGCGTGCTGGCCGCGCTGTCGGCCGCCCGTGCCGCGCATGGCCTGGGGGAATTCGACCGCCGCGACCGCCTGCTGGCGACCGCGCAGGAGCAGGCCGGCACCGACCCCGGCCTGGTGGAAGCCACCGCGACGGTGTCGGCCGACATGCTGCTGGACCAGGGCCGCGCCGAGCGCGCGCTGGCCGTGCTGGCGCCGCTGGCCGACGGCGGCGCGCGCCACCTGCATACCATGCGCCTGCTGCTGCGCGCGCACACGGCCCTGCATCATGACGAACAGGTCTTCACGCTGGCGCGCGGCCTGCTGCGCCGCAATGCTCTGGCGCGCACCGAGGGCGACCATCTGATCGACGTGGCCGGCGCGGCGCGCTTGCGTGCGGCGGCCGCCAACGACGGCTGGCGCGCCATCTGGAAAGACCTCAAGGCCGAGGAGCGCCTGCTGCCCGAGATCGCGCTGGCCGGCGCCGCCTCCTTCGAAGCGGCCGGCGAGGCCAACGAAGCCGCCAAGGTGCTCGAGGCCGCCATCGCCGTCAAATTCAACCCCGCCCTGGTGGCCGCCTACGCGCGCTGCGACGCCGAGCAGGTCTCGCGCCGGCTGGCCAAGGCCGAGACCTGGCTGCAGCAGCGCCCCACCGATCCCGACCTGCTGACCGCGCTGGGCATGCTGTGCCTGAACGGCCAGTTGTGGGGCCAGGCCGAACGCTACCTGCTGCGCAGCCTGTCGCGCCGTAGCGATGCGCAGACGCACGCGCTGCTGGGCAGCCTGTACGACCGTCTCGACCGTCCGGCCGATGCGGTGCGCCACTGGCGCCTCGCCACCGCCGCCAGCATGGCGCTGCCCGTGCTGGCCGCCGACGCGGCGCTGCCGGCGGCGGATACCGGCTCGGACCCGTACCGCCTGGACGCCGAGGGCGGGTACGCGGTCGGCCTGTCGGATATCGACGCCGATATCGGCGGCGACTATCCCGCGTTGCCGCCGGCCGTGGCCGCGTCGGCGTCGGACTACGTGCTGGACCCGGACGCCCGCGCCAACAAGGAGCAGCAGGCGCGCGCGCTGGCGCCGGAAGATGCGCCGGTCGTCGGCGGCACCTCCGACATCGACGAATATTTCGACAGCGCGCCGATCCCGGCCGCGGCGTTCGACAGCCCCGTGCCGACGTATTCGCCGGCCCCGCCGGCCACTCCCAAGCCGGCCGCGCCCGCGGTGCCGGCCCCGACCACCAAGCCGCCGTTCAAGGACGACGGTTCGCTTTGATCCTCTTTCAGACTGACAAGGTTCCATCATGAGTTATGACCGCGTGTCCCCCGGCAAGAAGCTGCCGGAAGACTTCAATGTGATCATCGAGATCCCCATGAACGCCGACCCGGTGAAGTACGAGGTCGACAAGGAATCGGGCGCGATCTTCGTCGACCGCTTCATGCTGACGGCCATGCACTACCCGTGCAACTACGGCTATATCCCGCAAACGCTGTCGGAAGACGGCGACCCCGCCGACGTGCTGGTGCTGACGCCGTTCCCCATCCAGATCGGCGCCGTGGTGCGCTGCCGCGCCATCGGCGTGCTGGAAATGGACGACGAGTCGGGTGGCGACGCCAAGCTGCTGGCCGTGCCGATCGAAAAGCTCTACCCCCCGTACCGCAACATCAAGTCGTACGAAGACCTGCCGGCCGAAGACACGGCCCGCATCCAACACTTCTTCGAGCACTACAAGGACCTGGAGAAGGGCAAGTGGGTCAAGGTCAAGGGCTGGAAGGGCGTTGACGCCGCCCACGAGGAAATCCTCAAGAGCGCCGAGCGCTACAACAAGGGCTGATCAGGCCTTGCGCCGCGCCGGTGTCGCACCGGCGGGCGCCTTCAGGCGGCGCGGCCGCGACGGCATGATGCCGATCGCCGCCGCGCCGTTGTCTTGCAGGCCCTGCAGATTCTGCGTCACCTGCGCCGCCGCCTCCTGAATGCGTTCCTGCAGCAGCGCCAGCCGCTTGGCGGGCGTGCGCGCCTCGGCGGCGATGAACACCAGGCTGCCCACCACCTTCTGGTCGGGCGTGAAGATCGCCGAGCCGATCCCCATCAGGCCCGGGTCGACCTCGCCGTGCGACACGCACACGCCGGCTGCGCGCAGCCGTTTGATGTTGGCGCGGAACGCATCCCAGTCTTCGCCCAGCCCGGCCTCGCGGATTTCGGCGGCGTGCCACAGCATCAGGTTGCGCAACTGGTAAGGCGGCAGATTGGCCAGGATGGGCTTGGCGGTGGCGCCGCGGAACATGGGGAAGGGGCGGCCGCGCGCGTAGCTGGATTCGATGGAATGGTCGGTCCAGTAGCGGTCCACGCACATGACCTTGTCGCCGTAGTAGCTGCACAGCATCAGGTTGGCGTTGAGTTCGTCGCCCGTGGCGCGCATGACGTCGCGGGCCGCGCGCATCAGCGGGTCGTGCTGGCGCAGGTGCCGGTCCAGCTCGATGATGCGCGAGCCGAGCACGTAGGCGCCGCCGGCGGTCGGCGCCAGCAGGCCGCTTTCGGTGAGTGACTTGAGATAGCGGTAGGCGGTGGCGCGCGAGCACTCCAGATGCGCCATGACGTCCTCCTGGAACGCGGCGGTGGTGTCGTCGCGGAAGAGGTCGAGGATGGACAACATGCGATCGGGAGTGCTCATTGCTGCTGACGCGCCTAGTGAATGTGGAAGCCGCCGTTGACGTCGACCACGATGCCGGTTGAGTAGGAGGACAGGTCCGAGGCCAGGAACAGAATGGCCTGCGCCACTTCGGCCGGGGAGCCGAAGCGTTGCAGCGGAATGCCCTGTTTGAGTTCTTGTTCCCAATTTTCGCCGAATTTGCCGAGCGTCATGTCGGTCTCGATGATGCCCGGCGCCACGCAGTTGGCGCGCACGCCGCGCGGGCCCAGTTCGCGCGCCAGCGCCTTGGTGAAACTGATCACGCCGCCCTTGGAGGCGGCATAGTGCGAACCGCCCAGCAGGCCGCCGCCGCGCAGGGCGGCGGTCGACCCCAGGTTGACGATGGCCGGGCGTCGCCCGCTCTCCAGCAACTGGGGCAGGGCGGCGCGCGTCACGTTGTACGTGCCGGTCAGGTTGACGTCGATCATGCGGCGGAACTCGTCCTCGGGCAGGTCCCAGATGCGGGTCGCGGCGACGATGCCGGCGTTGTTCACCAGCACGTCGATGCCGCCCAGCGCCCGCGCCGCCTGCGCCACGGCCTGCTCGCAGGAGGCGCTGCTCGACACGTCGCAGTGCAGATTGACGCGGCCGCCGGCGAGGCCGGCGTCGGCGTGGTCGGGATAATCGCGGTCCAGCACCGCGACGCTGGCGCCTTGCGCCAGGAATTGCGCGACGATGGCGGCGCCGATGCCACGGGGGTTGGCGCCCCCCGTGACGACGGCGCGCTTGCCTGCCAGCAGGCCGGGCGCGCCGCCGCTCATGGCTTCACCAGCGCGCAACCGCCCTGGTCCAGCGGACGGAACGCCTGTTCGGCTGGGATCTTGCGAACCAGCTTGTAGTAGTCCCAGTCGCGCTTGGATTCCGACGGCTTCTTCACCTGGAACAGGTACAGGTCGCGCATCACGCGTCCGTCCTCGCGGATGCGGCCGTTCTCGGTCATGAAGTCGTTGATGGGCGTTTCGTGCATCTTCTTGAGCACCGCCTCCGAGGCGTCGGTGCCGGCCGCCTTGATCGCGTTCAGGTAGTGCAGGGTGGCGCTGTAGTTGCTGGCCTGCACCATCGACGGCATGCGGCCGGTGCGTTTGAAATAACGCTCGGACCACTGGCGCGCCTTGTCGTCCTGGTCCCAATAGAACGGCTCGACCAGGTTCAGCCCCTGCGCGTATTCCAGCCCGACGCTGCGCACGTCGACGATGCTCATGAAGAGCGCGGCCACGCGCTGCTTGCTGCCCATGATGCCGAACTCGAAGGCCTGCTTGATGCTGTTGATGGTGTCGCCGCTGCCGTTGGCCAGGCCGATCACCTGGGCCTTGGAGGCCTGCGCCTGCAGCAGGAACGACGAGAAGTCGGCGCTGGCGATGGGGTGGCGCACGCTGCCGACCACCTGGCCGCCCTTGGCCTTGACCACCGCCATGGCGTCGCGTTCGAGTGAATGGCCGAAGGCATAGTCGGAGGTGATGAAGAACCAGCTCTTGCCGCCGTCTTCCATGACGCCGCTGGCCACGCCGGTGGCGTAGGCGTAGGTGTCGTAGGTCCAGTGCATGCCGTTGGGCGAGCAGGCCTTGCCGGTCAGGTCGGCCGAGCCGGCGCTGGTGAAGATCACCACGCGCTTCATCTGGCGGGTCAGGTCCTGCACCGCCAGCGCGATGGCCGAGTTCGGCACGTCCAGGATCAGGTCGACCTTTTCGTTCTCGTACCAGCGCCGCGCGATCGAGACGCCGATGTCCACCTTGTTCTGGTGGTCGGCGGACACCACCTCGATGGGTTTGCCCAGCACCTTGCCGCCGAAATCCTCGACGGCCATCTTCACGGCCTCGACGCCGAACTTGCCGGACAGGTCGGCCATCATGCCGGACTGGTCGCCCAGCACGCCGATCTTGACGACGTCGTCGGATACCTGGGCCTGGGCCGACAGTGAAACGGCGCCCAGCGCGCAGGCGGCCAGGCAATGCTTGAAACGGATCTTCATGGTTTTGTCTCCTCGGGGGCTTGTATCTTGGCGCGCCGCCCTGTGCCGGGCGGTCGCGCGGGGTCTTGCCGGGGCGTGCCTATTCCAGCGTCTGGCCGGCGTAGGCGTCGATGAACAGGTTGGGTTTCAGGAAGAAGCTCAGCACCAGCGCGCCATGCGGAGCCCGGGCCACGTGGCGGTTGCCGCGCGGGCGCCAGACGTAGTCGCCGGCGCGCACTTCGCCTTCGGCGTCGACGATCGAGCCTTCCAGCACATAGGTCTGCTCGACCTCGACATGTTCATGCAGCGGCAGCTCGGTGCCGGGTTGCCAGCGGAACAGCGCGGTCAGCAGGCCGGACTCCTTGTCCTGCATCAGCACCTTCATGTCGATGCCTTCGACCTGCGTGGGCTTCCACGGCAGTTCATCCACTTTCAGGAAGCGCGATGCCAGTGGCGGCAGCGCGTTGGCCGCAGGGCAGCCAGGGGTTTCGAGGGCCATGATGTCTCCTAGCCAAAACTCGTTATGGAAGAAAAACTAAAAATCTTGTTATTGAGTGTTTAAAAATAGTCGCGTATATTGAGATTTATGTCAATCACGTTTTCCTGCAGGGACGGCGGATCGACACGAGCCGGGCCAGGGATGCCGAGCCTCGGGAAGCCTTTCCCGACGCGGATGTTCCGAGAGATCCGGCGCCTATAAGACAAGGAGACAAGCTTGAATCAGGACTATCTGGGCCAGACCTTCGGGTTGGCCGGGCGCACGGCGCTGGTGACGGGGGGCGCGCGCGGGCTGGGGTATGCGATCGCCGCCGGCCTGGGCCGGGCGGGCGGACGCGTGGTGATCAACGATCTGTCGCAGGCCGCCTGCGACGCCGCTTGCGCGCAACTGGCCGCGGCCGGCATCCCGGCGCGCAGCGCGGTGTTCGACGTGGCCGACGGCGCCGCCGTGGCCGCGGCCATCGCGCAACTGGAAAGCGATGGCGTGGCCATCGACGTGCTGGTCAGCAATGCCGGCAACCAGAACCGCAAACCGGTGGTCGAGATGGCGCCCGCCGAATGGCAGGCGCTGCAGAACGTGCACGTGAATGGCGCTTTCCATTGCGCCCGCGCGGTGCTGCCGGCGATGGCGGCGCGCGGCTTCGGCCGCATCGTGCTGATGTCATCCGTCGCCGGCCAGGCCACCATGCCGAACATCGCGGCCTACGCCACCGCCAAGGGCGCCATCGCGGCGTTTACCCGCGCGCTGGCGGTCGAGTATGGCGGCCAGGGCATCACCTGCAACGCATTGGCGCCGGGCTTCGTGCGCACCGACTTCACCCAGGGGCTGCAGGACAATCCGCAGTTCCAGTCGTTCCTGTCGACGGCGGTGCCGGTGGGGCGCTGGGCCACGCCTGAGGACATCGCGCCGGCGGTGGTGTACCTGGCTTCGCCGGGGGCTTCGTTCGTCAATGGCCACGTGTTGGCGATCGACGGCGGCCTGCTGGCCCGCATGTAGGAGGACGGCCATGAGCACCCAAGCGGTTCTGTCCGCCCAGGGGCTGGTCAAGCGGTTCGGCGGCTTCAATGCCGTCGACGGCGTGTCCCTGGCCCTGCGGGAAGGTTCCATTCATGCCTTGATCGGCCCCAACGGCGCCGGCAAGACCACCTGCTTCAACCTGCTGACCAAGTTCCTGACGCCCGACCAGGGCGCAATCCATTATCGCGGCCGCGACATCACCGCGCTGGCGCCTGAGCAGATCGCGCGCCTGGGCATCGTGCGCTCGTTCCAGATTTCGGCGGTGTTCCTGGGGCTGACCGTGCTGCAGAACATGCGCGTGGCGCTGATGCGCCAGCATGGCGACGGGATGCGGTTCTGGCGCAGCCGTCGCAGTGTCGATCGCCTCAACGACCAGGGCCTGGCCCTGCTGGAGGCGGTCGGTCTGGCGGGCCTGGCCGACACCACGGCGGCCCTGTTGCCCTACGGCCGCAAGCGGGCGCTGGAAATCGCCATGACGCTGGCCCTGGAGCCTGAAGTGATGCTGCTGGACGAGCCGATGGCCGGCCTCGGCCAGGAAGACGTGGCGCGTATCGCGGCGCTGATCCGGCGCGTGTCGGCCAATCGCAGCATCCTGATGGTGGAGCACAACCTGTCGGTGGTCGCCGACCTGTCCGACACCATCACGGTGCTGGCGCGCGGCGCGGTGCTGGCGCAGGGCGACTACGCCACGGTATCGCGCGATGAGCGCGTCATTACCGCCTATATGGGCGCTGAAGAGGGGGACGACTGATGCTGTCGATCAAGGACCTCAACGCCTGGTATGGCGAATCGCATGTGCTGCACGGCGTCGACATCGACGTGCGGCGCGGCGAACTGGTCACGATCCTGGGCCGCAACGGCGCGGGCAAGACCACCACGCTGCGCGCCGTCATGGGCATCCTGGACAAGCGCCGCGGTTCGATCCTGTTGAATGGCCAGGAAACCGTGGGCATGGCGCCGCACCGCATCCCGCGGCTGGGCGTGGTGTATTGCCCGGAGGAACGGGCGGTGTTCCGCAGCCTGGACGTGACCGAGAACCTGCTGCTGCCGCCGCGCCTGGCCGACGGCGGCATGTCGCTGGACGAGATCTACACCCTGTTTCCCAACCTGCGCGAACGCAGCGCCAGCTCTGGCGGCAACCTGTCGGGCGGCGAGCAGCAGATGCTGGCGATCGCCCGCATCCTGCGCACCGGCGCCCAGTTGATCCTGCTGGACGAGCCCACCGAGGGGTTGGCGCCGGTGATCGTGCAGCAGATCGGGCAGGCCATCCGCACGCTCAAGGAGCGCGGCTTCACCATCGTGCTGGTCGAGCAGAATTTCCGCTTCGCCACCAAGGTGGCCGACCGCCACTACGTGATGGAGCATGGCCGCGTGGTCGACCAATTGTCGGCGCAAGAGGCGCGCAACGATCCCGAGCGGATCGCGCGCCGCCTGGGCGTCTGAGGGGAGAATCCTGTGTTCGAAATTTTTGGCGTGCCGTCCACGGCACTGTTCGGCCAGCTCCTGCTCGGCCTGATCAACGGTTCGTTCTACGCCTTGCTCTCGATCGGGCTGGCGGTGATCTTCGGCCTGTTGAACATCATCAACTTCGCCCATGGCGCGCAGTACACGGCGGGCGCGTTCCTGGCCTGGATGCTGCTGAACTACCTGGGCGTGAACTACTGGGCCGCGCTGGTGCTGGTGCCGCTCATCATGGCGGCGTTCGCCATCGTGGTCGAGCGCGTGCTGATCTCGCGCACCTACCGCATGGACCATCTGTACGGCTTGCTGCTGACCTTCGGGCTGGCGCTGCTGATTGAAGGTGGGCTGCGCCAGGCCTATGGCGTGTCGGGATTGCCATACACCATCCCCAAGGCGCTGACGGGCGGGGTCAACCTGGGCTTCATGTTCCTGCCGTGGTACCGCGGCTGGGCGGTGGTGGTGTCGCTGGTGCTGTGCCTGGCGGTGTGGGTGCTGATCGAGAAGACCCGGGTCGGCGCCATGCTGCGCGCGGCCACCGAGAACCCGACCATCGTGCGCTCGTTCGGCATCAACGTGCCGCTGTTGATCACGCTGACCTACGCGCTCGGCGTGGCGCTGGCGTCGGTGGCCGGCGTGATCGCCGCGCCCATCTACCAGGTCAGCCCGATGATGGGCTCGAACCTGGTGGTGGTGGTGTTCGCGGTGGTGGTGATCGGCGGCATGGGTTCCATCATGGGCGCCATCGTCAGCGGTTTCGGGCTGGGCATCATCGAGGGGCTGACCAAGGTGTTCTATCCGGAGGCCGCCAACCTGGCGATCTTCCTCATCATGGTGCTGGTGCTGCTGTGCAAGCCTGCCGGCCTGTTCGGCAAGCCGCTGCAGGTGCAGAACGTGCTGGCGGCCGAAGCCACGCGCGAACCGGTGCAACTGGGCCGTCGCGCCATGCGCTGGTGCATGGCGATCCTGGCGCTGGCTGCGCTGGCCGCGCCCTGGTTCGTCTATCCCACTTTCCTGATGAAGGTGCTGTGCTTCGCGCTGTTCGCCGCGGCGTTCAACCTGCTGGTGGGCTACGTCGGCCTGCTGTCGTTCGGCCATGCGGCCTTCTTCGGCGCGGCGGCCTATGCCACCGGCATTGTCATGAAGCTGCTGGGCGCCACGCCCGAACTTGGCCTGCTGGCCGGCGTGCTGACCGGCGGCCTGCTGGGACTGGCGTTCGGCGCCATCGCGATCCGGCGCCAGGGCATCTACTTCGCCATGATCACACTGGCGCTGTCGCAACTGGTGTACTTCATCGCGGTGCAGGCGGGTTTCACCGGCGGCGAGGACGGCCTGCAGAGCGTGCCGCGCGGCAAGCTGTTCGGTCTGGTCGACCTGGACAGCGTGATGCCGATGTATTACTTCACGCTGGCGGTGTTCGCGCTGGGATACGCCTTCGTGCTGCGGGTGTTGAACTCGCCGTTCGGCGAGGTGATCCGTTCCGTGCGCGACAACGAGCAACGGGCCCGCTCGCTGGGCTATTCGACGTCGCGCTACAAGCTGCTGGCGTTTACGTTGTCGGCCTCGGTGGCGGGGTTGGCCGGCGGGCTCAAGGTGCTGGTGTTCGGCGTGGCCTCGCTGACCGACGTGCACTGGCACGCCAACGGCGAAGTGGTGCTGATGGCGCTGCTGGGCGGCATTGGCACGGTGTTTGGTCCGCTGGCCGGCGCCTTCACCTTCGTGTCGCTGCAGAATTACCTGGCGCCGCTGGGCTCCTGGGTGCTGATCGTGCAGGGGGCTATCTTCATCCTGTGCGTCCTGTTGTTCCGCGACGGCATCATGGGGCTGGTGTCGCGCGCCTGGCTTGCCGTCGCCCGTTCGAAAAAGGAGTCGTGATGTTCCTGCATGTCGTAATGCTGCAATTGTCCGGCGCCGCCGATGCGCGCTTTCATGACCGGGTGCGGGGCTACTGCGACCGCATCCTGGCCGAATGCGACGGCGTGGCGGGCTATGCCTTCCGGCCCAACCAGGCCGGCCGTTCGGACGGACTGACCCACGCGGTGGTGGCGGCGTTCAGTGACGCCGCCGCCCACGACCGCTACCAGGTGTCGGCCGCCCACCAGGAAATGAAGGCCTACATGGCGGATTTCATCGAGCGCCTGGTGGTGTTCGATGGGGAAATCCCTACAATTTGCTGAATATTTCCGCCGTCCCGGAACGGGATACACTCGCGAATGATTTTTGCCATCGGACCGTTCCACCCGTCATAGGTTGATAGATCATGGACTACGTATTGCCTCCCCAGCCGCTGACCGCGGTTCCCGTTGCCGGCAGCGCCGCGCTGTTTCCGGTGCGCCGCGTCTACTGCGTCGGCCGCAACTATGCCGAGCACGCCAAGGAAATGGGCTTCACCGGCCGTGAAGATCCGTTCTTCTTCTGCAAGCCCGCCGACGCCGTGCTGAGCGTGGCCGACGGCGAAACCGGCAAGATGCCGTATCCGCCCAAGACCTCCAACCTGCACTACGAAATGGAGCTGGTGGTGGTGCTGGGCAAGGGCGGCCGCGATATCCCGGTGGAACAGGCCAACGACTGCGTCTGGGGTTACGCCCTTGGCCTGGACATGACTCGCCGCGATCTGCAGGGCGAGATGAAGAAGCAAGGCCGTCCCTGGGAAGTGGGCAAGGCCTTCGATCTGTCGGCGCCGCTGGGCCCGATCCATCCGCGCAGCGTGGTCGGCACGCTCGACAAGGGCGCCATCTGGCTCGACGTCAATGGCCAGCGCAAGCAGGCCAGCGACATCTCGCAGATGATCTGGAACGTGCCGGAAAGCATCGCCTACCTGTCGGGCCTGTTCGAACTGCAGCCTGGCGACATCATCTTCACCGGCACGCCGGAAGGCGTGGGCGCCGTGGTGCAGGGCGATGTCATCACCGGCGGCGTTGAGGGACTGGGTGAACTGCGGGTGCAGATCGTTTAAAGTACGCCCCGGAATCTTTTCTCCACATTTCAGGAGCGCAGCATGCGCAGCAAGATCGTGCTGACCGCCTTCGTCGTGTTCGGCTTCGTACTCGCCGGTTGCAATACCGTGGCGGGCATGGGCAAGGACATGTCGCGGGCCGGCAACGCCATCACCAACGCCGCCGACAAATAATCGTCAGGCACCGGTGATAAAAAAGCCCCTTGATCGCTCAAGGGGCTTTTTCTTTGGAGACGCCGTCCCGGGGAGGCGGCGTCCGCCCACGGCGGTGGGCGCGGCGTGGAGACTCAGCCGCGAGGGTTCACAGCACGTCCCCGGCGTAGTCCGCCAGGCGCGAGCGCTCGCCGCGCTGCAAGGTTACGTGGCCCGAGTGCGGCCAGCCCTTGAAGCGGTCGACCACGAACGTCAGGCCCGAACTGCCTTCGGTCAGGTACGGCGTGTCGATCTGGGCGATGTTGCCCAGGCAGATCACCTTGGTGCCGGGGCCGGCGCGCGTCACCAGCGTCTTCATCTGCTTGGGCGTCAGGTTCTGGGCCTCGTCGATGATCAGGTACTTGTTCAGGAAGGTGCGCCCGCGCATGAAGTTCAGCGACTTGACCTTGATGCGCGACCGGATCAGGTCCATGGTGGCGGCGCGCCCCCAGTCGCCATTGCCTTCGCCTTCGCCCATGTTCAGCACGTCGAGGTTGTCTTCCAGCGCGCCCATCCAGGGGAGCATCTTCTCTTCCTCGGTGCCGGGCAGGAAGCCGATGTCTTCACCAACGGGCACCGTGACGCGGGTCATGATGATCTCGGTGTAGCGCTTGGTCTCCAGCACCTGGGTGATGCCGGCCGCCAGCGCCAGAAGCGTCTTGCCCGTGCCCGCCTGGCCCAGCAGCGACACGAAGTCGCATTCCGGGTTCATCAGCAGGTTCATGGCGAAGTTCTGCTCGCGGTTGCGCGCGGTGATGCCCCAGACGTTGTTCTTGCCGTGGGTGTAGTCGCGCAGCGTCGCCAGCACCGCCATCTTGCCGCTGACCTCGCGCACCTGGGCGTACAGCGGCATCTGGCCTTCGAAGTAGACGAACTGGTTGACCACGAACTGCGAACACAGCGGGCCGTGGATGCGGTAGAAGGTGGTGCCGCCCTGTTGCCAGGACTCGACGTCCTTGCCGTGCTTGTTCCAGAAATCCTCGGGCAACTGCATCACGCCCGAGTACATCAGGTCCGAGTCTTCCAGGACGTGGTCGTTGAAGTAGTCTTCCGCGGCCATGCCCAGCGCGCGCGCCTTCAGGCGCATGTTGATGTCCTTGGACACCAGCACGACTTCACGCTGCGGGTATTTTTCCTGCAGAGCGCGCACCACGCCCAGGATCTGGTTGTCGGCCTTGCCCATGGGCAGGTCCGACGGCAGGGTGCTGTGGATGGCGGTGGTCTGGAACATCAGGCGCCCGGTGGCGTCCTTGTTGCCCAGCTTGGCCAGTTCCAGGCCTTCGTCCAGTTGGGTGGCGTCCTGCACCAGGGCGTCGAGCGAACGACTGACCTGGCGAGCGTTGCGCGCCACTTCGGACATGCCCTTTTTCTGGTGGTCCAGTTCTTCGAGCGTCATCATCGGCAGGAAGATGTCGTGCTCTTCGAAGCGGAACAGCGAGCTGGGGTCGTGCAGCAGCACGTTGGTGTCCAGCACGAACAGCTTGCGCGGCTCGTTCTGGGCGCGCGGCTTGGTGCGCTTGGCCGGGGTCGCGGCGGGCTTGGCCTGGCGCGCCTGGGCGCGCGGCGCCGGTGCGGCGGGGGCCGGCGGCGGCACCTGGCGGGCCGGGATCTGGGCCTTGCGGGCGGGAGGGGCCATGCCGTCGAGTTCGGGCTGGACCAGCAGCTCGTCCTCGTCGTCTTCGGCCAGGACGGCCTGGGTGTTCGACCGCGCAGCGGCGGTCTTGGTGCTGCGGGCCTGCGCCCGGGCGTTATCGCCCGAGGGGAAGGTCAGGATGGCTGCGGGGCGGGTGGGCAACTTCGGAAGCGGCATATGCGTCACTCTCCAGTATGGGCCGGCTATGGCACCTGACGGGTATTCCTGTGCACGGCTAACCGATGCTCTTGGCGGCCTGCAGGACTTCCTTGGCGTGGCCCGGGACCTTCACCCCGCGCCACTCCTGCACCAGCACGCCATAAGCGTCGATCAGAAAGGTGCTGCGCTCGATGCCGCGCACCTGTTTGCCGTACATGTTCTTCTGCTTGATGACGCCGTACAGATTGCACACGGTTTCGTCGGCGTCGGAGATGAGAGGGAAAGGAAGCTCGTACTTGGCCTTGAAGTTCTCGTGCGACTTCAGCGAATCGCGCGAGATTCCGACCACCACGGCGCTGGCCGACAGGAAGTCGGCGTGCAGGTCGCGGAAATCCTGGCTCTCGGTGGTGCAGCCAGGGGTGTTGTCCTTGGGATAGAAGTACAGGATCACGGCGCGACCCTGGCACTGCTCCAGGCTGATCGGCCCGATGGTGCTTTCAGCGGTGAACAGCGGGGCGGGCTTGCCGATGATGGGCATCATCATGTCTGGGGGTCTCCGTTGGGGGGGATGAGGGCGACGACCACGCGCCGGCCCTCCGCCATCAGGATGTTGTAGGTGCGCGAGGCGGCGTGGGTGTCCATGATTTCCACGCCGATGCCGGCCGCCAACAGGGGACGCAGCACCTCGGGGCGCAGGAACTGTTGCCGGCCGCCCGTGCCGACCAGCAGCACTTCCGGCGCATTGGCCGGGCGGCTGGGGGTGGCTTCGGGTTCGTCCAGGAACGCCAACGGGTCGCGGACGGGTTCGGACAATCCGGCCGCCTGACGCAAGAGGGTGGGGGTGATGTCGGCCGGCGACTGAACGGGCCAAGGGGTAACTTCGCCTTCGGGGCCAAAAGCGACCGAGGAGGAAAAACGTACCTGGTTGACCTCGATATAACCGTCACCGTAGGCGGTGACGGTGTTCAGGGCGGCCGTCGCAGGATCGGTATGCAGCTTCAATAAATACTCCGGCTTTATGGCTCCGATAATAGCGCATCAGGATGGCCGTATGTTGCAAAGGGAATACCCCCACGCTTCACTCGCTGCGCTCGCTCTCTGCCCCCCGCGGGGGGGGCTGCCCGCCGTTGGGGGCGGCCCGGCGGGAGGGCGGGCATTTTTGCCACCAAATTTGCCATCAAGCAGGCCCTATTTTTGTTCCATTTGCCGCCCAGGCGTCCTTGCGCTAGATTACAGGGTTTTGCTGCGCCGCAAACGTGTGCTGGCGCGGCTTTTGAGCCCGTTTCCCCTTCGCGCCCTCGCGCCCTGGATTTTTGCCCCTTCGCCCCCTAAGGATTCCCATCATGAGGAAGTTCTCTCGCATTGAGCGTTTGCCCCCGTACGTTTTCAACATTACCGGCGAGCTCAAGATGGCAGCCCGTCGGCGCGGCGAGGACATCATCGACATGTCGATGGGCAATCCGGACGGCGCCACTCCCAAGCACATCGTCGACAAGATGGTCGAGGCCACCATCCGCCCGACCACCCACGGCTACTCGGTGTCCAAGGGCATCCCGCGCCTGCGCAAGGCCATCTGCGACTGGTACCAGCGCCGCTATGCGGTCGAGTTCGACCCCGATTCCGAAGCCATCGTCACCATCGGCTCCAAGGAAGGCCTGGCGCACCTGATGCTGGCCACCCTGGACCGTGGCGACACCGTGCTGGTGCCCAACCCCAGCTACCCGATCCACATCTACGGCGCGGTCATCGCCGGCGCCAACATCCGCTCCGTGCGCATGACGCCGGGCGTGGACTTCTTCGAGGAACTCGAGCGCGCCGTGCGCGAGTCGATTCCGAAGCCCAAGATGATGGTGCTGGGCTTCCCCAGCAACCCGACCGCCCAGTGCGTCGACCTGTCGTTCTTCGAGCGCGTGGTGGCCCTGGCCAAGGAACACGACATCCTGGTGGTGCACGACCTGGCCTACGCCGACATCACCTTCGACGGCTATGTCGCCCCCTCGATCATGCAGGTGCCCGGCGCGCGCGATGTCGCGGTCGAGTTCTTCACCATGAGCAAGAGCTACAACATGGCGGGCTGGCGCATCGGCTACATGGTCGGCAACCGCGAGCTGGTGGGCGCGCTGGCGCGCATCAAGAGCTATCACGACTACGGCACGTTCACGCCGATCCAGGTGGCCTCGATCGCCGCCCTGGACGGCCCGCAGGACTGCGTGAACGAGATCGTGGCGCAGTACCAAAGCCGCCGCGACGTGCTCGCGCGCGGTCTGCACGAAGCAGGTTGGAATGTGGAGATTCCCAAGGCGTCCATGTACATCTGGGCGCAGATCCCCGAACCCTACCGGGCGATGGGCTCTTTGGAGTTTGCCAAGCGTGTCCTGTCGGATGCGAAAGTGGCCGTGTCCCCCGGGATCGGCTTCGGCGAGTATGGCGACGAATACGTGCGCTTCGCTCTTATCGAAAACGAGCAGCGCACCCGCCAGGCGGTGCGCGGCATCAAGGACATGTTCCGCAAGGACGGCTATAGGTAAGGTCCCCCCCCGAAGGTAGGCCCACCCCCGAAGCGCCTGCGGACCGGCGGAGCCGGATCCGCGGCATCCCGATACGGGGGCAGCCGTTTTTTGCGTGGCTTGCGTGGCGTAGCGCCCGCATTATGGAGAAATGAAATGAATTCGCCTCAACGCCCGCCCGCGGAGGGCGCCGCGATGAATCCCATGAAAGTGGGCCTGCTCGGCCTGGGCGTGGTCGGCGGCGGCACCTGGACGGTGCTGTCGCGCAATGCGGAAGAGATCGCGCGCCGCGCCGGTCGCCGCATTGAAGTGACCCGCGCCGCCGTGCGCGACGTGCCCAAGGCGCGCGCCCGCGTCGGCGACACGCTGCCCGTGGACACCGACGTGCACGCGCTGGTGCGCGATCCCGAGATCGACATCGTGGTCGAGCTGATCGGCGGCGATACCCTGGCGCGCGAGCTGGTGCTGGAAGCCATCGCCAACGGCAAGCACGTGGTCACCGCCAACAAGGCGCTGCTGGCCAAGCACGGCAACGAGATCTTCGCCGCGGCCTCCGAGCGCGGCGTGATGGTGGCGTTCGAAGCCGCCGTCGCCGGCGGCATCCCCATCATCAAGGCCATCCGCGAAGGCCTGACCGCCAACCGCATCCAGTGGGTCGCCGGCATCATCAACGGCACCACCAATTTCATCCTGTCGGAAATGCGCTCGCGCGGCCTGCCGTTCGCCGACGTGCTGGCCGAGGCCCAGCGCCTGGGTTACGCCGAAGCCGATCCCACGTTCGACGTGGAAGGCGTCGACGCCGCGCACAAGCTGACGCTGCTGGCCTCGCTGGCCTTCGGCGTGCCGGTGCAGTTCGACCGCGCGTACATCGAAGGCATCTCGCAGCTGGCCGCCGAGGACATCGAGCACGCCGAGCGCCTGGGCTACCGCATCAAGCTGCTGGGCATCACCAAACGCCGCGCCGACGGCATCGAGCTGCGCGTGCATCCGGCGCTGGTGCCGGCCGAGCGCCTGCTGGCCAACGTCGAAGGCGCGATGAACGCGGTGCTGGTCAAGGGCGACGCCGTCGGCCCGACGCTGTACTACGGCCAGGGCGCCGGCGAAGAGCCGACCGCCTCGGCGGTGGTGGCCGACCTGGTCGACGTGACCCGCCTGCACACCGCCGATCCGGGCAACCGCGTGCCGCACCTGGCGTTCCAGCCGGACGCCATGGCCGACACGCCGATCCTGCCGATCGAGCAGGTCAGCACGTCGTACTACCTGCGCCTGCGCGTGGACGACCAGCCGGGCGTGCTGGCCGACATCGCGCGCCTCCTGGCCGACCGCTCCATCTCGATCGGCTCGATGATCCAGCAGCCTTCGCACATCGGCGGCGCGGACATCATCTTCCTGACGCATGAAGCGGTGGAAGGCAACGTCAACCAGGCCATCGAGCGCATCGAGGCCTTGCCCTTTGTCCGTTCCAAGGTCACGCGCCTGCGCGTGGAGCATTTGGTATGAGGAAGGCCCACCCCCGAAGCGCCCGCGGCGCCTCCCCCTCAAGGGGGCACCGGCGGCGGCCCGGCGGAGCCGGCTCCGCGCGGCCTGGCTTGGCGGGACGCAGTGCATTGTGGAGTCAATGACATGAACTACATTTCTACGCGGGGGGGCATGGCGCCCCTGCCGTTTTCCGACATCCTGCTCGAAGGGCTGGCGCCGGACGGCGGCCTGGCCGTGCCGGAACAGTTGCCGCAGATTTCGGCCGAGACGCTGGAATCGTGGCGCGGCCTGTCGTACGCCGACCTGGCGTTCGAAGTGCTGTCGCGCTTTGCCACCGACATCCCGGCCGAGGACCTGCGCCGCCTGACCCGCGCCGCCTACACCTCGCAGATCTTCAACAGCGAAGACATCGTCCCGCTGCGCCCGCTGAACGACGGCCTGTCGCTGCTGGGGCTGTCCGAAGGCCCGACGCTGGCCTTCAAGGACATGGCCATGCAGTTCCTGGGCCAGGTGTTCGAGTACGTGCTGACCCGGCGCGGCACCACGCTCAACATCGTTGGCGCCACCTCGGGCGACACCGGTTCGGCGGCCGAATACGCGCTGCGCGGCAAGCGCGGCGTGGCCGTGTTCATGCTGTCGCCGCACGGCCGCATGAGCGCGTTCCAGCGCGCCCAGATGTACTCGCTGCAGGACGAGAACATCCACAACATCGCCGTGCGCGGCGTGTTCGACGAAGCGCAGGACATCGTCAAGGCGCTGGCCGGCGACCTGGCTTTCAAGGCCAAGTACCGCCTGGGCGCGGTCAACTCGATCAACTGGGCGCGCATCGCCGCCCAGGTGGTGTACTACTTCCACGGCTGGCTGCGCGCCACCGACAAGCCGGGCCAGCAGGTCTCGTTCACGGTGCCCTCGGGCAACTTCGGCAATATTCTGTCGGGCCACATCGCCCGCGGCATGGGCCTGCCGGTGCGTCGCCTGGTGCTGGCCACCAACGAGAACAACGTGCTGGAAGAGTTCTTCCGCACCGGCATCTATCGCCCGCGCCCGGCCGAGCAGACCTACGCCACCTCCAGCCCGTCGATGGACATTTCGCGCGCCTCGAACTTCGAGCGCTTCGTGTTCGACCTGGTCGATCGCGACGCCGACCGCGTCAAGGCGCTGTGGGCCGACATGGCGCGCGACGGTTTCTTCGACCTGTCGGCGCTCAAGCCGCGGTTCGAGGCGCAGTACGGCTTCGTCTCGGGCGCCAGCTCGCACGAAGACCGCCTGGCCACCATCCGCTCGCTCTACGACCAGACCGGCGTGCTGGTCGATCCGCACACCGCCGATGGCGTCAAGGTCGCGCGCGAGCACGTCGAGCCCGGCGTGCCGATGCTGGTGCTGGAAACCGCCTTGCCGGCCAAGTTCTCTGAAACCATCGAGGCCGCCCTGGGCCGTCCGGCCACGCCGCCGGGCAACCTGGCAAACCTGGAATCCTTGCCGCAGCGCGTCGAAGTCATGGACTGCGACGCCGCCGCCGTGCGCCGCTATATCGAGGCGCACGCCAAGGTGTAAAGGCAACTTGCGGTTGTATGGGGTTGCAACCCCTCGCGGTGTGAACCGCGAGGGGTTTTTTACTTTCATACGCATTTTGGCCACATGCCGTCACTTTTTTTGGGCGCGCATCCGATACAGTGAATTCACCATTCACACTCGGAGAACACGCCCATGAACCTGAAGACCATGACGTTGGCCCTGGTGGTGACCGGAGTAGGGGTGCTGGCCGGATGCTCGTCGCCCTCGGTTATTCAGCAGCGGGACGGGACCTCGACCGTGACGCCCGACGAGCCGACCTATGACAAGAAATCCGGCATGTACGAGTACGACAAGGACGGCAAGAAGGTCCAGATCAACAAGGACGATGTGAAGTCCATCGAAGAGGTCAAGTAAGCCCTTCGCCGGATCCCGTGACCCGTCCTGCCCTAGGTTGACACCTACGGGACGGTATCCGTAGCGATTACGGACTGAGCACCCGATGAACTTCATCGGGTGTTTTGCATTGTAGGGACAGATGTGGGCGCTCGGTGTTGTAGATCTGGACAGACTGCCTGACCATGAGCCTGGCTTGGGCCAGATCAGCGGGTCTTTGGAGCAACAGCTCTCCCTTCAGGATGCCGTTGACCCGCTCGGCCAAGGCATTCTGGTAGCAGTCGTAGCCGTCGGTCATCGAGCAACGGATGCCATGGCGGGCGTGCAGGCGCTGGTAGTACGTCGAGCAGTACTGGATGCCTCGATCCGAGTGGTGCACCAACGGCTGACTCGAGCGCCGCGAGCGCAACGCCATCTCCAGCGCGCGGCGCACCCCTTCGGTCTGCAGATTCTCGGCCACGTGGTAGCCCACGATCTTGCGCGAGTAGGCATCGGTCACCAGGCTCAAGTAGGTGCACCGCTGGTCGGTCGGCAGGTAGGTGATGTCCGCCACCCAGACCTGCTCGGGGCCGGTCGCCACCACCTGGCCTTGACCCGCCTTGAGCAGGTTCGGGTGGCGCCGGAAGCGGTGATGGCTGTCCGTGGTCTTGTGATACGCCCGGCGCGGTCTGACCAGCATCCGGGCGCTGCGCAGGATGTCGAACAGCGCATCGCGCCCGGCCTTGATCCCCGCCTCGCGCAGCGGCTGGCGCAGCACGTGATGTAGCTTACGCGTACCCAACTTCGGTTGCCGGACCCGCAACGCCGTCACCATCGACACCACCTGGCAAGCCTGCTGCTGGCGCTCTCGCTCCCTGTGCCTGCCCTTGTAATAGGCCTGGCGGCTGTGCCCCATGTAGCGGCAAGCCCTTGCCACGCTCAACCCTTGGACGAGCTTTTGCGTGAGGACTTGCCCGAAGGCTTTTTTACGACGCGCACCCCGTAGTCTTTCTCCAGCACGTTGACCACGGCCTCGAACAACTGCGCCTTCTCGCGCGCCTCCTTGAGCTGAACCTCCAGCTCCTTGATCCGCTGCTCGGGCGTGAGTCCCTTGCCCTGACGATCCATATCCACTCCTCTGACCGTCGGCAAGCTCCAGCCACTCCAGCCCGGGCGACCATGCTTGCGCAGCCACACCAGCACCGTCGACCGGCCTTGGATCCCGTAGCGACGCTGCGCCTCTTTGTACGTCAGCTCGCCTTTTTCCACCTGCTCGACCACCGACAGTTTAAAAGCCAGGCTGTAATCCCGCTGGGTTCGCTTGATCCTTGATTCCAATTGACTCTCCTTTTTTCTCTCAAAAAGGTGTCAACCAAATTCAGGACGGGTCACCGACGAAAAAAAAGCCCCGGCTCAGGCCGGGGCTTTTTGTTGGGCGAACGCCGGGCTTACTTGCCCGCGTCCTCGGCGTGGTAGCGGCCCACGCGCTCGACTTCGTTCTTCGAGCCCAGGATCACGCTGACGCGCTGGTGCAGCTTGTCCGGCTGGATGTCGAGGATGCGCTGCGTGCCGTTGATCGCCGCGCCGCCGGCCTGTTCGATGAGGAAGCTCATCGGGTTGGCTTCGTACATCAGGCGCAGCTTGCCGGCCTTGCCCGGCTCGCGCGCATCCCAGGGGTACATGAAGATGCCGCCGCGGGTCAGGATGCGATGCACGTCGGCCACCATCGAGGCGATCCAGCGCATGTTGTAGTCCTTGCCCAGGGGGCCGGTGGAACCGGCCAGGCAGTCGTCGATGTAGCGCTTGACCGGGGCGGCCCAGTGGCGCATGTTCGACATGTTGATGGCGAATTCCTTGGTGTCTTCGGGCACGCGGATGTTTTCGTGGGTCAGCACCCACGAGCCCATTTCGCGGTCCAGCGTGAAACCGACCACGCCGTTGCCGATGGTCAGCACCAGCATGGTCTGCGGGCCATAGACGGCATAGCCGGCCACCACCTGCTTGTTGCCCGGCTGCAGGAAGTCGGCCTCACAGACCGGCGCGCCCGACACGTTGTGCGGGGCGTGCAGCACCGAGAAGATGGTGCCGATCGACACGTTCACGTCGATGTTCGAGGAGCCGTCCAGCGGATCGAACAGCAGCAGGTATTCGCCCTTGGGGTAACGGTTCGGAATCAGGTGGATAGTCTCCATCTCTTCCGAGGCCATGGCCGCCAGGTGGCCGCCCCATTCGTTGGCTTCGAGCAGGATCTCGTTGGACAGCACGTCCAGCTTCTTCTGCACTTCGCCCTGCACGTTCTCGCTTTCGAGGCTGCCCAGGACGCCGCCGAGCGCGCCCTTGCTGACCGCGTGGCTGATCGCCTTGCAGGCGCGCGCCACCACTTCGATGAGCAGCCGCACTTCGGGGGCCAGGGCGTGCGCGGAGCGTTGCTGCTCCACCAGGTATTGGGTAAGTGTTTTACGTTTCAAGAGGTTCTCCCTATGCTGCGAATTCTAAAGCCTTGGATACGATTTCCTGCACGTTGCGCGATAGCCCCTCGTGGCCGCGCACTCGCTGCAGGGCTTCCTGCATGGGACCGCGCAGGGCCGGCACGTAGCGCGACCAGTTGTCCAGCGCGCGCGCCAGGCGTGCGGCGATTTCCGGATTGAGCGCGTCCAGCGCCAGCACCTGGTCGGCCCAGAAGGCATAGCCGGACCCGTCCGGGTGGTGCATGCCGCGGGCGTTGTTCAGGCAGAACTGGAAAATCAGCGCGCGCGCCCGGTTCGGGTTGCGCAGCGTGAACGCCGGGTGCTTCATCAGTTCGCGCGCGGTCTGCACCGTGGTGTAGCGCGCCGCGGCCTGCAACGCGAACCACTTGTCCACCACCAGCGCGTTGTCGCGCCACTTGTCGTAGAACGCCGCCAGCGCCTGCTGCGGGAAATCGCCCTGGCCGTAGTTGATCAGGGCCGACAACGCGGCCATGCTGTCGGTCATGTTGCCGGCGTGCTCGTATTGCTGTTCGGCCAGGCGCTGCGCCTCGTGCTCGCCGGCCGCCATCAGGTGGCTGAGCGCCAGGTTCTTCATCGCGCGCTTGCCGGCCGGCACCGGCGCGGGGCTGTATGCGCCCGGCGTCTGGTTGTCATCGAAGGCCTGGCGGAATTCGGCCGAGAGTTGGCGGCCCAGCTCGGCGCGCAGGAAATCGCGCGCCACCGCCAGCGCCGGAGGATCGACGGCCTGCATGCGTTCGGCCAGGGTCTTTTCCGAGGGCAGCGCCAGGGCGCGGGCGCGGTACGCGGCATCCAGCGCCGGGTCGGTCAACAGCGCGCGCCAGGCGGCGATGAAGGCCGGGTCGGCGTGCAGCGTGCGGCCGGCCTGGCGCGCCTCGGCCAGCGCCAGGATCTGGCGGGTGGCCAGTTCCTGGCCGGCTTCCCAGCGTGCGAAGGGGTTGCCGTCGTGGGCCGACAGCAGCGCCAACTCCTCGTCGGTCCAGTCGTAATCGACGATCACCGGCGCGGAAAAATCGCGCAGCAGCGACGGCACTGGCATTTCGTCGATGTCGTCGAAATGCCATTGCTGGCTCTGCGTTGTCAGTTCCAGCAGCGCGGTGTCCTTGACCATCCCGTCATGGCGCAACGGCAGGGCGCGGCCGTTGCGGTCCAGCAGGCCGATGGCGAAAGGGATATGGTAGGGCGCCTTGACGAAGCCGGCAGGGGCCTTTTTCTCGACGCCGACCGGCTGGCATTCCTGCGACAACGTCACGGTGCAGCGGCGGGCGGCGGCGTCGTGCGTCAGCCTGACCGTCACGCGCGGCGTGCCCGCCTGGCGGTACCAGTTGCGAAACACCGACAGATCGCGGCCCGGGTGCTGACGCGTGTAGACCGATTCCATGGCGGCGACGAAGTCGTCGCAGGTCACGGCCTGGCCGTCGTGGCGGCGGAAATATTCGTCCATGCCGGCGCGGAAACCGGCCTCGCCCAACAGCGTGTGCTGCATGCGGATGACCTCGGCGCCTTTCTCGTACACCGTGGCGGTATAGAAGTTGCCGATTTCCTGGTAGCTGTCGGGACGGATCGGGTGGGCCATCGGGCCCGCGTCCTCGGGGAACTGCGCCGCGCGCAGCGTCACCACGTCGTCGATGCGCTTGACCGCGCGGGCGCTCGCGGCAGCGGCCTCGTCCATGTCCTGCGCCATCATGTCGGCGCTGAATTCCTGGTCGCGGAATACGGTCAGGCCTTCCTTCAGGCTCAATTGGAACCAGTCGCGGCAAGTGACCCGGTTGCCGGTCCAGTTGTGGAAGTACTCGTGGCCGATGACGGATTCGATGCCTTCGTAGTTGGCGTCCGTGGCGGTATCCGCGTCGGCCAGTACGTAGGCGGCATTGAAAATGTTCAGGCCCTTGTTCTCCATCGCGCCCATATTGAAATCATGGACGGCAACGACCATGAAGCGGTCCAGGTCCAGTTCCAGGCCGAAGCGGGTCTCGTCCCAGCGCAGCGCGCGCACCAGGGAATCCAGCGCCCATTCGGTCTTGGTCTCTGCGCCCGGGTCGCTGTAGACCTGCAGCAGCACGTCGCGGCCGCTGGCGGTCTTGACCGTGGTTTCGCGGTGAGTCAGGTTGCCGCCCACCAGGGCGAACAGATAGCAGGGCTTGGGGAACGGATCTTCCCATTCGACCTCGTTGCGGCCGTCGGGCAGTTGCCGCGAGGCGACCAGGTTGCCGTTGGACAGCAGCACCGGGTAGGCCGGCGCGGCACGCAAGGTCACGCGGTAGCGCGACATGACGTCCGGGCGGTCGGCGAACCAGGTGATGCGGCGAAAGCCTTCGGCTTCGCATTGGGTGAAGAAATTGCCGCCCGAGACGTACAGGCCCATCAGCGTGGAGTTGGCCGAGGGCTTGCAGCGGCTGACGATCTCCACGCTGGCCTCGGCGGGCAGGCCGTACAGCGCCAGGCTGTGCTCGGACAGGTGAAAACGGTCGGCCGGCAGCGCCTGGCCATCCACCCCTACCGAGACGAGCTCCAGTTCTTCGCCGTCCAGCACCAGCGCGGCGTCGGCGCTGGCGTCCGCCTTGCGCCGGACCTGCATGACGCAGCGGACCTCGGTGCTGTCGGGCGCGAGGTCGAAGGCCAGGGAAACCTGCGGGATGTCGTAGGGGTAGGGCTGGTAATCCTTGCGGTATACGGTAACGGGCGTGTCTGTGCGCATGGGATTGCAGTCCTGTATGAACGAGAGTCCTATTGTAGTGTGAGGCCTGACAGACACAGGCGCCGGACGCACCCGCCCGGCGTAAACTTTTGGGGGCCCGCGCGGTCAAAGCTCAGTATGATGGGCGCCGTCGCGCAATGAGGAGTTGCAAATGTCTCGTTCTTCCCCGTTCAATACCGGCCGTTGGGCGGCCGTCCTGGCTGTATTGGGGGCGCTGGTGCTGAGCGGATGTGCCACCCCCACCGTGTCGGCGCGCGTCACCTCCTTCCAGCAGTGGCCGACAGGCGTCGAAGGCCAGACTTACCAATTCGTGCCGGCCGAGCCATCGCAAGCCAATAATCTCGAATACCAGTCATACCAGGACATGGTGCGCGCCGGCATCGGCGCGACCGGGCTGGTGGAAGCCCAGCCGGGCGCCAAGGCCCGTTTCGATGTCTCGTTCCGTTATGGCACGAGCCAGACGCAGGTGATGGTGCGGCGTCCGTACGATCCGTATTTCAATGGCGGTTATGGCTATGGCGGTTTCTACGGTCCGCGGCCGTGGGGCGGCTACTACGGCTATTGGGGCCCGGATTGGGTCGACGTGCCCATGGTGGTCCAGCGCAACACGCTCACGCTGCAGATCCACGACAGCCAGCGGGGCGGAGCCGAGGTCTACCGTTCCAGCGCCTTCGTACTCAGCGAACGGGACAATTTCGTGCGGATGATGCCGTATCTGGTACGGGCAATATTTGACGGATTCCCGGGAAATAATGGCGCCGAGCGCGAAATCCAGTTCCCGGTCCAGTAGTTTTTGCCACGCCAAAAGACAGTCATAAAATAAAAAATGCGCACCAATTTGGTGCGCATTTATTTTTTCTTACTGAATAATAGGTTTTATTCTTTGATGAGGAAACTGTCGCGCGTGGCGCCGGATGCTTCTTCGGCGGCGAGCCAGCGGGGGGCCTTGCCACGACCGCTCCAGGTCTCCCCGGTTTGGGGATGACGGTACTTGGGCGCAACGGCGCGTTTGGCGGCGTTGGCCGGGCGGACAGCGGCGCCAGCCTTGCGGCGGCCGCTGGGGGTGGCACGGACGGGCTTGCCGGCGCCAAAGGCGGCGGCGATTTCTTCGGGGGTGATGTCGTACTCGCGCATCGACGTGATGATCGAGGCGATGACCGGCTTGCGGCGCTTGGTTTGGAGGACTTCAGCCTTCTTTTGGAGCTTGTTGATTTCCTTTTCGATCTTTGCTTGCAGAGCTGCGTAGGTTTCTCGGGCCATGGTTATTCCTGATTATGGAACTGCTTTAATCGCCGGCGGAGTTATGTTTATTTGTTGTGCTTCGCATAATACAGAATTTGACGTCCCTTTGCCGCTGTTTTGGTCTAATTACTTTGTATCAAAACGGCCGGAAAGTCTTTAGGCTAGCGGGTTTGCGCCATGAACAAGTATTGGGAATGATATTCTCAAATTTGGGACTAAATGAAACAACCGGCCGTTTGGTTCACAGGGCGGACGAATGCAACATTGCGTGTTGGGAAATGCGCGTTTTTGTTTCACGAAGCGAGCGGATGGGCAGAGGATGCCCACTTTTCAGTGTGTCGTAAGCCTGTAATTTTCGTATGCCGGGTCGATGCCGGCGGCAAATACACGAGTTTCCACAAGTGGTAGGACGACTGGACGCGATCCCTATGACACGGGGGTTTCCAGGGGTATGCGGATTTTCATTCCCAGCCATCGGGAATGATATGCGCGGCCGTTTGCGGGGAGGACTTTTTTACGCCATTTTCATTTTGCTGTTGCGTTGTATGACAAGTTCGATAGGGCGTCCGGCCGGCGAGCAAAGGGGCGGGCGCCCGGGCAGAGGTTATTTTTTCGGAACGCCCCCCGCGGGTATGGGAGCGGTTCCAATTGGTTAACTTGATAGACAATAAACGGCGGCCGCGACGCCACCCCCTTGTCGGCGGTACGATATAGCCTTGAGCGTCCTGGCTGCCGCGTTCGTCGCGCCGGCGCCCCCGAACAGAGTCCTATGAAAATCATCGATCCCGCTATTGCATCTCTGGCTACCGCCAAATCGCTCCTGCTCGACCCGTGGGGGTTGACCGAGGCCGATATGGCGCGCGCCCTTGGCGAAATCTTCACCCACAAGGTCGACTATGCCGACCTGTATTTCCAGTACACCCGCAGCGAGGGCTGGAGCCTGGAAGAGGGCATCGTCAAGACCGGCAGCTTCTCCATCAGCCAGGGCGTTGGCGTGCGCGCCGTCAGCGGCGAGAAAACCGCGTTCGCCTATTCCGATTCGCTCTCGGCCGATGCCTTGCTGTCCTCGGCGCACGCGGTGCGCGGCATTGCCCGCCGCGGCGCCGGCAAGGTCAAGGTGGCGGCGCAGGTCGAAGCCGAAATGGGCCGCAGCCTGTATGCCGACATCGATCCGGTGGCGACCCTGAGCGCACCCGAAAAGGTGGCGCTGCTCGAACGCGTCGAACGCATGGCGCGGGCCCGCGATCCGCACGTGATCCAGGTCATGGCCGGCCTGGGCGCCGAGTATGACGTGGTGCTGGTGGCGGGCAGCGATGGCCGCCTGGCCGCTGACGTGCGGCCGCTGGTGCGCCTGTCGCTGACCGTCATCGCCGAACGCAATGGCCGCCGCGAAATGGGCCATGCCGGCGGCGGTGGCCGCCTGGGGCTGGCATATTTCACGGACGAAATGCTGCAGGGCTACGTTGAGCGCGCCGTGCACGAAGCGCTGGTCAACCTGGAGGCGCGTCCGGCGCCCGCGGGTGAAATGACGGTGGTGCTGGGTTCGGGCTGGCCCGGCATTCTGCTGCACGAAGCCGTCGGCCACGGCCTGGAAGGCGATTTCAACCGCAAGGGTTCCAGCGTGTTCTCCGGGCGTATCGGTGAACGCGTCGCCTCCAAGGGGGTCACGGTGGTCGACGACGGCACCATTCCGGATCGCCGCGGTTCGCTCAACATCGACGACGAGGGCAACGCCACCCAGCGCAACGTGCTGATCGAGGATGGGATCCTGCGCGGCTACATGCAGGACACGCTGAACGCGCGGCTGATGAAGACCGCGGCCACCGGCAACGGCCGCCGCGAATCGTTCGCGCACCTGCCCATGCCGCGCATGACCAATACCTACATGCTGGCCGGCGACAAGGCGCCCGAGGAGATCATCTCGTCCGTCAAGCGTGGGCTGTATGCGGCCAATTTCGGCGGCGGCCAGGTCGACATCACCAACGGCAAGTTTGTGTTCTCGGCCTCCGAGGCCTACATGATCGAAGACGGCAAGATCACCTATCCGGTCAAGGGCGCCACCCTGATCGGCAACGGTCCCGACGCCATGACCCGCGTCAGCATGATCGGCGACGACCTGAAGCTGGATTCGGGCGTGGGCACGTGCGGCAAGGACGGCCAGAGCGTGCCGGTGGGCGTGGGCATGCCTACGGTCCGCATGGAAGGCCTGACCGTCGGCGGGACGGCCTGACCGGTCGCCAGGCAGCCTGCGGGGCCGCCACGCCGCGCCGCAAACTGGCGTGACGGCCCGAAAAAAGTGTGCTAGAGTCTTTTCCCATGAAATTCGCTTCCCCCGCCTTTTACTTTTATTTTTTTGGTTTTCTGAAGCCGCTGGCGGAGGAAGGGAAGCGCTCAATCTGAAGTTTGGAAAGAATCCCCCCAAAAAAGCCGCCAGCGAACTGGCGGCTTTTTTTGTGCCGTCAGTTTGAGGAACCCCCCGGGATGCAATCCCGGTGGCGGGAAACCCAGGAGCAGTACCGTGTCACACAATACCGACGACCTTCGCATCCGAGAAATCAAAGAGCTCAATCCGCCCGCGCACGTCATGCGTGAGTTCGCCTGCACCAAGGAAGCTTCCGACACCGTGTTCGCCGCCCGGCAGTCGATGCACCGCATCCTGCATGGCATGGACGACCGCATGATCGTCGTGATCGGCCCGTGTTCGATCCACGACACCCGCGCCGCGATCGAATACGCCAAGCGCCTGAAGCCGGTGCGCGACCGCCTCAGCGCGGATCTGGAAATCGTGATGCGCGTGTATTTCGAGAAGCCTCGCACCACTGTCGGTTGGAAGGGGCTGATCAACGATCCGGACCTGGACGGCAGCTTCGACATCAACAAGGGCGTGCGCGTGGCGCGCGAGCTGCTGCTGGACATCAACAGCCTGGGATTGCCGGCGGGGTGCGAATTCCTGGACATGATTACGCCGCAGTACATTGCGGACCTGGTCTCCTGGGGGGCGATCGGCGCGCGCACGACGGAGAGCCAGGTGCATCGTGAACTGGCATCCGGCCTGTCGTGTCCGGTGGGTTTCAAGAACGGCACGGACGGCAACGTGAAGATCGCCGTGGACGCGATCAAGGCGGCGTCCCAGCCGCACCATTTCCTGTCGGTGACCAAGGGCGGGCATTCGGCCATCGTTTCGACCGCGGGCAATGAAGACTGTCACGTCATCCTGCGCGGCGGCAAGACGCCCAACTACGACGCCGCCAGCGTCGAGGCGGCCTGCCAGGACATGTCCAAGGCGGGCCTGGCCCAACGCGTCATGATCGACGCCAGCCACGCCAACAGCAGCAAGAAGCCCGAGAACCAGCCGCTGGTCATCGAGGACGTGGCGCGCCAGATGGAAGCGGGCGATGCGCGGCTGGTCGGCGTGATGGTCGAAAGCCATCTGCTGGGAGGCCGTCAGGACATGGTGCCGGGCGAACCGCTGGTCTACGGCCAGAGCATCACGGACGGCTGCATCGACTGGGACGCGTCGGTCGCCGTGCTCGATCGCCTGGCCCAGGCCGTGCGCGAGCGCCGCCGGGTCGCGCTGACCTCCGGCAAGTAAGTCCTGATTGCTGCAAGCCGCCCCGTCCGGGCGGTTTGCAGCGCAGCAAGGCGGGCGGCGTAGAATATCCGGATTCCCCCATCCGAGAACCCGCTGATCATGAACGCTCCCTTGCACGCCGAATCGTTGCGCCGCGCGGTGCCGGCCGCTTGTCTCGAGGCCCTGCGCGCCCGTTTTGGCGACCGTTTCTCCGAATCCGCCGCGGTGCGCGAGCACCATGGCCGCGACGAGTCGCCGTATCCCGCGATGCTGCCCGACGCGGTGGTCTTCGCCCAGAGCACCGAGGAAGTCGCCGAGGTCGCCAAGCTGTGCAACCAACACCGCGTGCCGCTGATCCCCTACGGCGCGGGTTCGTCGCTGGAAGGCCACATCCTGGCGATCCAGGGCGGTATCAGCCTGGATCTGTCGCAGATGAACAAGGTGCTGGCCGTCAACGCCGAAGACCTGACCGCCACCGTGCAGGCCGGCGTGCTGCGCAAGCAACTCAATGAAGAGATCCGCAGCACCGGCCTGTTCTTTCCGATCGATCCGGGCGCCGACGCCAGCCTGGGCGGCATGGCCGCCACGCGCGCCTCCGGCACCAACGCCGTGCGCTACGGCACCATGCGCGAAAACGTCATGTCGCTGACCGTGGTCACCGCCGATGGCCGCATCGTGCGCACAGCCGGCCGCGCCCGCAAGTCCTCGGCCGGCTACGACCTGACCCGCATATTCGTCGGCAGCGAAGGCACGCTCGGCATCATCACCGAAGTCACCGTGCGCCTGTATCCGCAACCCGAGGCCGTGTCGGCCGCGGTCTGCAACTTCCCCACGCTCGATGCCGCGGTGCAGAGCGTGATCGAGATCATCCAGATGGGCGTGCCGGTGGCGCGCGTCGAGTTCATGGACGCGGCCAGCGTGCGCGCCGTCAACCTCCACAGCAAGCTGACGCTGCGCGAGACGCCGCTGCTGGTGTTCGAATTCCACGGCAGTCCGGCGGGCGTGCAGGAGCAGGCCGAGACCGTGCAGGCCATCACCGCCGAGCATGGCGGCATGGATTTCGAATGGGCCGAGCGCCCCGAGGACCGCAGCCGCCTGTGGACCGCGCGCCACAACGCCTACTTCGCCGGCCTGCAACTGCGCCCCGGCTGCCGCGCCAGCACCACCGACGTCTGCGTGCCGATCTCGCGCCTGGCTGACTGCGTGCGCGACACCGTCGAGGAACTGGACCGCGCCAGCTTCCCGTACACCATCGTCGGCCACGTCGGCGACGGCAACTTCCACGTGCTGATGCTGCTGGACGCCGACAGCGAGCGCGAATGGCAGGAGTCCGAGGCCATCAACCACAACCTGGTGCGGCGCGCCATCGCCGCGGATGGCACCTGCACCGGCGAGCATGGCATCGGCCTGCACAAGATGCAGTTCATGGCCGAAGAGCATGGCGATGACGCGCTGGATCTGATGCGCAGCCTCAAGCATGCGTTCGATCCGAACAACATCCTCAACCCGGGCAAGATCGTTTCCTGGTGAGTCGTCCGGAGGGACGCGGATCAAGGCCGGCGGGGATGACCCGCCGGTTTTTTTTCGGCCAGCGGGAACGGGCAGCCCGCGCGGCCGACAGGCGTTCTCAATGAGTGGGAATGGTGCCGGGGGCGCGACGCGCTTGTCCACGCGATGCGCAGGGGCTTTACGGCTGGTTACTTCTGCGGGGCCGCGCGGCCGTTGGCTGTACGCAGGATGCGGGTAAATCCCGGCCTGCGTCCAGCCAGCGGTCGCGCTATTGTTGCGCTCATGAATTCACTGGTCGAAACCGGCCTGGCACAAGCGCAGGCGCCTTATTCGTTGCAGCAACTCGTCGAGGCGTTGTCGGCCGCGCTGCCGTCGCATTGCGTGCTGTTTCGTGAAGAGGACACGCGCCCCTACGAGTGCGACGGCCTGTCGCTCTACCGCGCATTGCCCGCAGTGGTGGCCTTGCCCGAGACCGAGGAACAGGTGCAGGCGGTGATGCGCATCTGCAAGCGCCTGAATGCGCCGCTGGTGGCGCGCGGCGCCGGCACCGGCCTGTCGGGCGGCGCGATGCCGCACAGCCAGGGCGTGCTGCTGGGCCTGTCCAAGTTCAATCGCATCAAGCACATCGACCTGGCCAGCGCGACCGCGGTGGTCGAACCCGGGGTGCGCAACCTGGCCATTTCGGAAGCCGCGGCGCCCTACGGGCTGTACTACGCGCCCGATCCGTCGAGCCAGATCGCCTGTTCGATCGGCGGCAACGTCGCCGAGAATTCGGGCGGGGTGCATTGCCTGAAATACGGCCTCACAGTGCACAACGTGCTGCGGGTGCGCATGGTCACGATCGACGGCGACGTGGTCGAGCTGGGCTCGGAGGCGCCGGACGCGCCGGGGCTGGACCTGCTGTCGGTGTTCATCGGCTCAGAAGGCATGCTGGGCGTGGTGACCGAGGTGACGGTCAAGCTGATTCCCAAGCCGGCCTGCGCCCAGGTGGTGATGGCCAGTTTCGCCAGCGTCGAGGCCGCGGGCAACGCGGTGACGCGGGTGATCGCCGATGGCATCATTCCCGCCGGGCTGGAGATGATGGACCGGCGCGCGACGCATATGGTCGAACCCTTCGTGCGCGCCGGCTACGACATGGATGCGCAGGCCATCCTGCTGTGCGAATCCGACGGCACGCCAGAGGAAGTGGCGCACGAGATCGCGCGCATGGAAGCCATCTTCCGCGCGGCCGGCTCGACCCGCTGCCAGGTGTCGGCCTCGGAGGCCGAGCGGCTCAAATTCTGGGCGGGGCGCAAGAACGCGTTTCCCGCCGCCGGGCGCGTGTCGCCCGATTACTACTGCATGGACGGCACGATTCCGCGCCGTCATCTCGCCCGGGTGCTGGGCGCCATCGAGCAAATGGAAGACGAGTTCGGCCTGCGCTGCGCCAACGTGTTCCATGCGGGCGATGGCAACCTGCATCCGTTGATCCTGTTCGATTCGAATAAACCGGACGAAGTGGAACGCGCCGAGAAGTTCGGCGCGGCCATACTCGAACTGTGCGTGCAGGTGGGAGGAACCGTGACTGGAGAGCACGGTGTGGGAATGGAGAAAATAAATCAAATGTGCGTGCAATTCTCTCGCGAAGAACTCGACGCGTTCCTGGCGGTCAAGCGGGCATTCGATCCGCCGTGCCTGCTCAACCCCGAAAAGGTCATCCCTACGCTGGCCCGCTGCGCCGAGTACGGCAAGATGCACGTACACGCGGGCGAGCTGCGCTTTCCGGATCTCGCACGCTTCTAGGACGTCCCTCCCATGGATTTCGTCCTGTCGGAATTGTGCGACCAGGTCATGACGGCTCGCGCCGGTCACAAGCCGCTGTTCGTCATGGGCGGCGGCAGCAAGGCGTTCTACGGCAACTACCGGCCAGTGACGCCGCAGGATGGCCATTGCCTGCTCGACATGACCCCGTATCGCGGCATCGTCAGCTATCACCCGTCGGAACTGGTGGTGACGGTCAGGGCCGGCACGCCGCTGGCGGAGCTGGAGGCGGCGCTGGCCGAACACGGCCAGATGCTGGCCTTCGAGCCGCCGCATTTCTCGCCCGCCGCCACCGTTGGCGGCTGTGTGGCCGCGGGCCTGTCGGGACCGCGCCGCATGAGCGCCGGCGCCTTGCGCGACTTCGTGCTTGGCGCGCAGTTGCTGGATTCGGACGGCCGTGTGCTGTCGTTCGGCGGCGAGGTCATGAAGAACGTGGCGGGCTACGACGTGTCGCGGCTGCTGGCCGGTTCGCATGGCATCTTCGGCGCGATCCTCGAAGTGTCACTCAAGGTCGTGCCTCGGCCGATGGAGGAACTGACGCTGGCGTTGCCGGCGACGCAGGCCCAGGCGCTGGCCAGCTTCGCCCTGTGGCGCGGCAAACCCTTGCCGATTTCGGCGACCAGTTGGGTCGGCGGCGCTGACGAGGAAGGCCAGATGCATGTGCGCCTGTCGGGCGCGCCGCCGGCCATCGCCGGCGCGCGGCAGGTGATCGGCGGCGATCCCCTGGCGCCGGAGGCGGCGCAGGCCTGGTGGACCGGCTTGCGCGAACAGACCCATCCGTTCTTCGCGCCGGGACAGCCCTTGTGGCGGCTGGCTTTGCCGCCGACGGCGGCAGCGATCGGCAGCGGGCAGGCCCTGCTGGAGTGGGGCGGCGGCCAGCGCTGGCTGTCGGGGGCGCGGGACGCCACCGAGCTGCGCGAACTGGCGCAACGGCTGGGCGGCCATGCAACGCTGTTCCGTCTGGCCGGCACGCGGCCGCCGGCCGACGGCGTGTTCCATCCGCTGTCGCCGGGCGTGGCGTTGATCACGCGCCGCCTCAAGCAAGAACTCGATCCGGCGGGGTTGTTCAACCCCGGCCGGCTGGTCCTGGAGCTATAGGCATCATGCAAACCAATCTGGCAGCCTGGGCCCGCGATACCGACCTGGGCAAAGAGGCCGATGCGATCCTGCGGCGCTGCGTGCATTGCGGCTTCTGCACGGCCACCTGTCCGACCTACCAGGTGCTGGGCGACGAGCTCGACAGCCCTCGCGGCCGCATCTACCTGATCAAACAGGTGCTGGAAGGCGCCGAACCGACGCAATCGACCCAACAGCATCTGGACCGCTGCCTGACCTGCCGCAATTGCGAAACCACCTGCCCGTCGGGCGTGGAATATGGGCATCTGGTGGACATCGGCCGCCAGATCGTCGAGGAGCGGGTGCCGCGGCCGTGGGCCGAGAAGGCCAAGCGCAAGATGCTGCGCCGGGCCATGCTGTCGCCGCTGTTCGGGCCGGCCATGCGCCTGGGGCAGGCGGTGCGCGGCGTCCTGCCGGAATCGCTCAAGCGCAAGGTGCCCGAGCGGCGTCCGGCCGGCGCGTTGCCGCAGGTGGAGGGCCACACGCGCCAGGTGCTGATGCTGGCCGGTTGCGTGCAGCCGTCGATGATGCCGTCGATCGACGCCGCCACCATCCGCGTGCTCAACGCCATCGGCATCGGCGCGCGCATCGCGCCCGGCGCGGGCTGCTGCGGCGCGGCCAGTTTCCACCTGGACGCGCAGGCGGCCGCGCTGGACCAGATGCGCGCCAACGTCGACGCGTGGTGGCCGCTGGTGCGCGATGGCGCGGTCGAGGCCATCGTCATGAATGCATCGGGCTGCGGCGCCATGGTCAAGGAATACGCCCATCACCTGCGTCACGATCCGGCCTACGCGCAGCGCGCCGCGGACATCGTGGCGCTGGTGAAGGATGTGGCGGAAATCGTCGCGCCGCAGGCCGATGAGCTACGCCAGCGACTGTCGGAAAAGCGGGTGCGGGCGGCGTTCCATCCGCCCTGCACGCTGCAGCACTGGCAGGGCCTGCGGCCTTTGTCGGAGCGGTTGCTGGCCGATCTTGGCTTCGAGCTGCAGCCGTTCGCTGAACAGCACCTGTGCTGCGGCTCGGCCGGGGCCTATTCGGTGCTCAATCCGGAGATCGCGCTGGCGCTGCGCGACCGCAAGCTGGGCGCCATCGCGCCGGCCGCGCCGGATGTGATCCTGTCGGCCAACATCGGTTGCATCGGCCATTTGCAGAGCGGCACCGGCACGCCGGTGCGGCACTGGATCGAAGTGGTGGACGAGCAACTGGCCCGCGCCTAGGCCGGCCGCCGCGTCGCGGGAATCCTCTGGAGCGCGCGTCGGGGAAAGACGCCGCGATGCGCACGCATCGCGGGGCCGGCGCATCATTCCACCGCCTTGACCATGTCTTCCAGCACTTTCTTGGCGTCGCCGAAGACCATCATCGTGCGGTCCATGTAGAAGAGCTCGTTGTCCAGGCCGGCGTAGCCCGAAGCCATCGAACGCTTGTTCACGATCACGGTGCGGGCCTTGTAGGCTTCCAGGATCGGCATGCCGGCAATCGGCGACTTGGGATCGTTCTTGGCCGCCGGGTTGACCACGTCGTTGGCGCCCAGCACCAGCACCACGTCGGTCTGGCCGAACTCGCTGTTGATGTCTTCCATCTCGAAGACCTGGTCGTAAGGCACTTCCGCCTCGGCCAGCAGCACGTTCATATGGCCCGGCATGCGGCCGGCGACCGGGTGGATCGCGTACTTGACCGTCACGCCGCGCTCGGTGAGCTTTTCGGCCAGTTCCTTGAGCGCGTGCTGGGCGCGCGCCACCGCCAGGCCGTAGCCCGGCACGATGGTGACGCTCTCGGCGTTGGTCATCAGGAAGGCCGCGTCGTCAGGGCTGCCCGACTTGACGCTGCGTTGCTGGCCGCCGCCCGCCGCCGCGGCCTCGCCGGCCTGGCCGCCGAAGCCGCCCAGGATCACGTTGAAGAACGAGCGGTTCATCGCCTTGCACATGATGTACGAGAGGATGGCGCCGGACGAACCCACCAGCGAGCCGGCGATGATCAGCATCGGGTTGTTGAGCGAGAAGCCGATGCCCGCCGCCGCCCAGCCCGAATAGCTGTTCAGCATCGACACCACCACCGGCATGTCGGCGCCGCCGATCGGGATGATGATCAGCACGCCCAGCACGAAGGCGATCAGCGTCATGATGATGAACGGAGTCCAGGCCTGCGTCAGCATGAACCACACGCCCATCGCCAGCATCAGCAGCGCCAGCGCCAGGTTCAGCATGTGCTGGCCGGCGAACACCACCGGCGCGCCCTGGAACAGCCGGAACTTGTACTTGCCCGACAGCTTGCCGAAGGCGATCACCGAGCCCGAGAAAGTAATGGCGCCGACGAAGGTGCCGATGAACAGTTCGAAGCGGTTGCCGGTGGGGATCAGCGTGCCGGCGGCGACGATGCCGAAGGCGTGCGGCTCGGCCACCACCGCGACCGCGATGGCGACCGCCGCCAGGCCGATCATGCTGTGCATGAATGCGACCAGCTCGGGCATCTTGGTCATTTCGACGCGCTTGGCCATCAGCGTGCCGATGGAGCCGCCGACCAAGAGGCCCAGCAGCACCCAGCCCAACCCGATGCCGGCGGTGCCGCTGCGCGCCAGGCCGACGATGAGCGCGCCGGTGGTCAGCACCGCGATCGCCATGCCGGCCATGCCGAAGGCATTGCCCAGGCGCGACGTTGTTGGATGCGACAGGCCCTTGAGCGCCTGGATGAAGCAGACCGACGCAATCAGGTAAAGCAGCGTGACGAGGTTCAGCGAGATCATTTCGCGTCCTCCTTGGCCGGCTTCTTCTCTTTCTTCTTGAACATCTCCAGCATGCGCCGCGTGACCAGGAAGCCGCCGAACACGTTGACCGCGGCCAGCGCCACGGCGAACACGCCCATGCCGCGCGCCAGTCCGCCTTCGGTCAGCGCCGCCGCCAGCATGGCGCCGACGATGATGATGGCCGAGATCGCGTTGGTCACCGCCATCAATGGCGTGTGCAGCGCGGGGGTGACGTTCCAGACCACGTGGTAGCCGACGTAGATGGCCAGCACGAAGATGATGAGATTCATCAGGGTGGGGTTGATCGCTTCCATGCTGTCAGCTCCTGCGCGTCACATTGCCGCCTTCGCACACCAGGCAGGCCGCCACGATTTCATCGTCGCGCTGGATCGCCAGCGCGCCGTCCGCATTGATGATGAGTTTCAGGAAGTCGAGGATGTTGCGGGCGTAGAGCGCCGACGCGTCCGTCGCGACCAGGCCGGGCAGGTTGGTCAGCCCCACCAGGGTCACGCCGTGCTTTTCGACCACCTTGCCTTTTTCGGACAGCGGGCAGTTGCCGCCGCGCTCGACCGCCAGGTCCACCAGCACCGAGCCGGGCTTCATGGCCGCGACCGTCTCGGCCGACACCAGCGTCGGCGCGGGCCGGCCCGGGATGAGCGCGGTGGTGATGACGATGTCGGCCTGCTTGCAGCGCTCCGACACCAGCGCCGCCTGCCGCGCCATCCAGGCCGGCGGCATGGGGCGGGCGTAACCGCCCACGCCCTGCGCGATCTCGCGTTCTTCGTCGGTCTCGAACGGCACGTCGATGAACTTGGCGCCGAGCGATTCGACCTGCTCGCGCGCGGCCGGCCGCACGTCGGAGGCCTCGACCACCGCGCCCAGGCGCTTGGCCGTGGCGATGGCCTGCAGGCCTGCGACGCCGGTGCCCAGCACCACCGCGCGCGCGGCCTTGAGGGTGCCGGCGGCGGTCATCATCATGGGGATCAGGCGGCCGTAGTGGTGGGCCGCCAGCAGCACGGCCTTGTAGCCGGCCAGGTTGGCCTGCGACGACAGCACGTCCAGGCTCTGCGCGCGGGTGATGCGGGGCGCGGCTTCCAGCGCGAAGCCGGTCAGGCCGGCCGCGGCCATCTGCGCGAGGCCCTCGGCGTCGAAGGGATCGAGCATGCCGATGACCACGGCGCCGGCCTTCATCTGCGGCAGTTCGACCGCGGAGGGCGCGCGAACCTTCATGACCAGCTCCGCCCCCAAGGCCTCCTGGGCGCTGCCGAGCGTGGCGCCGGCGGCCTCGTAGGCTTCATCCAGATAGCGCGCCGCGGTGCCCGCGCCACGCTCCACGACAACGGTGTGTTTGCCGCCCACGTACTTCTTGACGGTCTCCGGTGTTGCTGCGACACGGGTTTCCCCGTCTCGGGTTTCCCTTGGTATCCCGATGTGCATCGACGCTTCTCCTCAGAAGGTTCGCCGTAGTTATAACGGATATACGCCCCGGGGAGGAGTTTGCGCGCCGTCCAAAAGAAAAGCCCCATGGGGTTAACCATGGGGCTTTTGGGGCTCGCGCCCCGGTCATACCGGCCAGACTGACAACGGGCTGCTGGCCGGCACTGGCGCGCAGGCGTCCGGCGTCAGGCCGTCTGCGCGCGAGTCCAGTCGATCAGCGCGGCGGTGAGGTCGCGCAGGTCGGCCTTGAGGCGGCCATAATTGGCCGACGGACGCAGGCTGACCTCGTCCATGTAGAGCTTGCGGTTGATCTCGATCTGCAGGCTGTGGCGGCCTTCTTCGGGGCGGCCGAAGGCGCGCACCAGTTCGACGCCCTTGTAGGGATCGTTCACGGTCACGTTGTAGCCGCGCTCGCGCAGCCAGGCCGCGATGAATTCGCGGAAGGCCGGGTCGCTGGTGCTGCCGTCGCGGTCGCCCAGCACGAAGTCGGGGTGGACCAGGCCGGGACGGTCGGTGGCGTAGGCGCCGGCGACGCTGGGCATGGAGTGGCAGTTGATGTGCCAGACCTTGCCGAACTTCTGGTGGGCGCTGTCGAGCACCTGGCCGAGGGCGGCGTGGTACGGCTTCCAGCAGGCCTCGATGCGGTGCGTCACTTCCTCGACGCTCAGCTTGCGGTCGTACAGCGGCGTGCCGTCATCCAGCATGCGCCAGATCAGGCCCTTGCCCAGCTTGACCTTGGGCGAGGCGTTGACCGCGCCGGGCCAGGCCTGGTCCAGCAGCAGTTCGTCGATTTCGTCGGGGGCGCGATTGGCGTCGATATAGGCGCGCGGAAAGCTCGCGGCGATCATGGGCACGCCCATGTCGATGGCGTCGCCCCACAGATCGTCAACCCAGGTGTCCTCGGCCGTGCGCAAGGCGCCAAAATCGACCGCGGGCGCGAAGTCGGGCGGGTAGGTGGTGCCGCTGTGCGGGGAGTCCAGCACCAGCGGGGCCGAGGGCGCCGAGTTCGGATATTGCTGCGGGAGGTCGAGCCGATAGGACAGGGGTTGGGTAATTCGCATATGGGGGTATTGCGTTCGTGAATCGGAGATCCCCGCGCGCCGCGCGGGCGCGGCGGGGATCGAAGATCGCTCAGTCGATCTTCACATTGGCTTCTTTGGCGATGCGCTTGTTCTTGGCGATCTCGGCCGAGATCTGCTTGGCAAACGCTTCCGGGCTGTTGGCGGCCGGTTCGGCGCCCAGCGCTTCCAGGCGCGACTTGACGTCGGCTTCGGCGCTGACCTTCTGCACGGCGGCGTTCAGCTTGGCCAGGATCGGGGCGGGCAGCTTGGCCGGGGCGACCAGGCCGAACCACGAGGCGTCGTTGACGGCGGGCAGGCCGACTTCGGCGAAGGTGGGCACGTTCGGCAGGCTGGCCACGCGCTTGGGCGCGGCGACAGCCATGGCGATCAGGCGGCCGGACTGCACGTGCGGCAGGGTGGACGGCAGGTTGTCATACATGACGTCGACCTGGCCGGCCAGCGCGTCGTTCAGCGCCGGGCCCACGCCACGATAGGGCACGTGCATCAGGTCGGTGCCCGAGGCCATCTTGAACAGTTCGCCCATCATGTGCGAGACCGAGCCGTTGCCGGCCGAGGCGTACGTCAGCTTGCCCGGCTGGCTCTTGGCCAGCTTGATGAACTCGGCCATGTCCTTGGCCTGCACCTTCGGGTTGATGGTCATGATGTTCGGCACGGCGGCCAGGTTCGAAACCGGCGTGAAGTCCTTCTCGCCATCGAACGGCAGGTTCGGGTAGATGGCCGGGTTGATGCCGTGCGTGCTGACGGTGGCGATGCCCAGTGTGTAGCCGTCCGGCGCGCTGCTGGCGACGAAGGCGCTGCCGATGGAACCGCCGGCGCCGCCGCGGTTTTCCACCACGACGGTCTGGTTCAGTTCCTTGCCGAGCTTGTCGGCGAACAGGCGGCCGACGATGTCGGTGGTGCCCCCGGGCGGGAACGGCACGATCAGGCGGATCGGCTTGCTCGGGTAGGCGTCCTCGGCATGGGCGATGCCCGAGGTCAGCGGCGTGGCCAGGGTCGCGGCGGCGACACACAGGCCCAGGACTACATTACGGCGTTGCATGAATTCCCCTATGAATTGGAACGCGGATGCGCAAAAGGCAGACGCAAACAGCAAGATTCTTTCGTGCAACCCTGGTTTGCACAAACGAAAGTTTCTCCTTAAGCTATGACTTTTTTTCATGCCTCTCTTTCGGTGGAGTTTCTTTTTGTAACTTCGTCTGCCGGAAACCCCGGTGCCGAGGCGCTATCCCATGAGACGGTTCTGTCCTTCCCTCACCGACCTGCAGGCTTTCGAAGTCGCCGCCAGGCATAGCAGCTTCACCCGCGCCGCCCAGGAACTGTGCGTCACGCAGGGCGCAGTGAGTAAGCAAGTGAAACACCTGGAGGAGTTCGTTGGCGTCGAACTATTCCTGCGCATCAGGCAAGGCCTGGTCCTGACCGAGGCCGGCCGCAGCTATCTGACCAAGGTGCAGGCCGGGTTGGGGCAGATCGAAGCCGCCACCGTCGAGCTGATCGCGCACCAGGGGCAGGGCGGCACGCTCAACCTGACCTGTATGCCGACCTTCGGCGCGCGCTGGCTGATTCCGCGTCTCACGGCTTTCATGCGGCTGCGGCCCGACATCCACGTGGAATTCCTGCCGCATCGCCAGGGCTATGACTTTTCCTCGCCCGAACTGGACGCCGCCGTCCGTTTCGGCGAAGGCATCTGGCCGGGCAGCGGCGCCGACTACATCGTCGGCCGCGAGATCCTGCCGGTCTGCAGCCCGCGCCTGATTCCGGGCGGCTGTAGCACGCCGGCGGACCTGCTGGCCTACCCCCTGCTGCATCACACCTCGGCCCTGGAAGGCTGGCGCGACTGGTTCGAGCAGGCCGGCTGCGACAGCCGGCGCAGTCTGGAAGGAGCGCGCTTCGACCAGTATGCGCTGCTGTCGCAGGCGGCAGCCGCCGGTTTCGGCGTGGCGCTGATCCCGCGCTGCCTGATCGAGGACGAACTGCGCGACGGCAAGCTGGCGGTGGCGATGCAGCTACCGATCCGCGCGCGCATGGGCTATTACCTGTGCTACCCGGACCAGAAGGCCAACCTGCCGACGCTGCAGGCGTTCCGGACCTGGCTGATGGAGGTCTCGCGGGCGGCCGAGCCGCAGCCGCAGGACGCGGCCAGCCCACAGTAAAATGGCATCATCATGAGTCAAACATCCACCAAGAAGGGCCGCGTTGTCGTCGGCATGTCCGGCGGGGTCGATTCTTCGGTCACCGCCTGGCTGCTCAAGCAGCAAGGCTACGAGGTCGTCGGCCTGTTCATGAAGAACTGGGAAGACGACGACGATTCCGAATACTGCTCCACCCGCCAGGATCTGCTGGACGCGGCCAGCGTGGCCGACCTCGTCGGCGTGGAATTCGAATACGTCAATTTCGCCGCCGAATACAAGGACCGCGTGTTCGCGGAATTCCTGCGCGAATACTCGGCCGGCCGCACGCCCAACCCGGACGTGCTGTGCAATGCCGAGATCAAGTTCAAGGCCTTCCTCGACCACGCCATGGCGCTGGGCGCCGAACACATCGCCACCGGCCATTACGCCCGCGTGCGCGAAGTGGCGGCCGAGGGCGGCGGATCGCGCTTCGAGCTGCTCAAGGCGCTGGACGGGTCCAAGGACCAGAGCTATTTCCTGCACCGGCTGAACCAGGCGCAACTGTCGCGCACCCTGTTCCCTCTGGGTGAGATCCACAAGACCGAAGTGCGCCGCATCGCGCACGAGATCGGCCTGCACAACGCGGCCAAGAAGGACTCCACCGGCATCTGCTTCATCGGCGAGCGGCCGTTCCGCGAGTTCCTCAACCGCTACCTGCCGACCGAGCCGGGCCCGATCCTGACGCCCGAGGGGCAGAAGGTCGGACGCCACGAGGGCCTGTCGTTCTACACGCTGGGCCAGCGCAAGGGCCTGGGCGTGGGCGGCGTGAAGGGCCGTCAGCGCGAGGACGGCACGGCCGAGGCCTGGTACGTGGCGCGCAAGGATCTGGAACGCAACGTGCTCTACGTGGTGCAGGGGCACGACCATCCCTGGTTGCTGTCCGGCTCGCTGCGGGCGCAGGACGTCAGTTGGGTGGCCGGGCAGGCGCCCGCCGCCGGGGAATACGGCGCCAAGACGCGGTACCGCCAGGCCGATGCGGCTTGCCGGCTGGGTGATGCGACCGCCGCAGGCTTCACGCTCGACTTCGTCGAGCCGCAATGGGCGGTCACGCCCGGGCAATCCGCGGTGCTTTACGATGGCGATATCTGCCTGGGCGGCGGCATCATCGTCTAGGCAACCCGGCCCGCCACGGGCCGCCGCCATACCGATAGCAGTTCCAGCCAGGCCCCGCGGGCGTCGCGTCCGCGGGGCCTGGCTCATGAAAAACGGCGCACGCCGACAACGAGGAGAGGGATGTGGATGTAACGATGGTGATTTGCCTGCTGGCGCTGGGCGCGGTGGCGGGTTTCGCGGCGGGCTTGCTGGGCATCGGCGGCGGCATGCTGCTGGTGCCGTTCCTGACGATGCTGTTCGCCTGGAAGGGCATGCCGGCCGACCTGGTGGTGCACGCCGCCATCGCCACCTCGATGACCTCGATCCTGTTCACCTCGATCTCCAGCGTGCGCGCGCACCAGCAGAAGGGCACCATCAAGTGGCCGATCGTCTGGGCCATGGCGCCGGGCATCATCCTGGGCGGCCTGCTGTCGGGCGGCGCGGTGTTCGCGGCGCTCAGCACCCTGTGGCTCTCGCTGTTCTTCGCGCTGTTCGTGGGCTATTCCGGCTGGAACATGCTGCGCAACAAGAAGCCCAAGCCGAGCCGCCAGATGCCCGGCGTGATAGGCACCAGCGCGGCCGGCGCCGGCATCGGCTTCCTGTCGGGGCTGGTGGGGGCGGGCGGCGGCTTCCTGTCGGTGCCGTTCATGGTCTGGTGCAACGTGGCGCTGCACAACGCGGTTTCGACCTCGGCGGCGCTGGGCTTTCCCATCGCGCTGGCCAACAGCATCGGCTACGTCGTGTCGGGCCTGAACGAGGGCGCGACCCGACCCGGCATGCTGGGTTACATCTACTGGCCGGCCCTGCTGGTGCTGGTGTGCATCAGCGTCCTGACGGCGCCGCTGGGCGCGCGCATGGCGCACCGCCTGCCGGTGCAGACGCTGAAGCGGGTGTTCGCCTGCCTGCTGTTTGCGCTGGCGGCCTACATGCTGTTCAAGGCCGGCCAGGCATTCTCGGCCTGAGCCGGACGTGAAACCGGCCGCGCGAGGCGGCCGGAGCGTTGCGGGTGGGCGCCGGAGGCGCGTCAGGCCGTCTTGGGGATGGTGTCCACGAACGACTGGCGCTGCGACAGCTTGTCGTACAGGCGCGCCAGGTTGGGGTGGTTGGCGCGCCAGTCGAGTTCGGCGAAGCGCAGGTCCAGGTAGCCCAGGGCACAGCCCACGGCGATGTCGGCCAGGCTGTAGTTGATGCCCATGCAGTGGGCGTTGTCGCCCAGGCTCTTGTCCATGGCGTCCAGGCTGGCGCGGATCTTGCCGTACTGGCGTTCGATCCATTCGGGGCTGCGCTGCGCCTCGGGGCGCTGCTTTTCCTTGACGATGGTGACGCACGCATCCAGCAGGCCATCGGCGATGGCTTCCCAGCACTTGACGGCCGCGCGATCGCGGCCCGGCTGCGGAATCAGGCGGGCGACGGGGGACAAGGTGTCCAGGTATTCGACGATGACGCGCGAATCGAACAGGGCGCCGCCATCTTCCATGACCAGGCAGGGCACCTTGCCCAGGGGGTTGTACGTTTGGATCTGCGTGTCGGCGGACCAGACGTTTTCGAGTTCGAGCCGGTAATCCAGCTTTTTCTCGGCCATGACGATACGCACCTTGCGCACGTATGGACTGGTAAGCGAGCCGATCAGTTTCATGGATTCACAAGCGGAGTCGGAAAGCGGCCGAAGTATAGCAGGCCGCATGACGGCCAAACCGTCCGCGGGACGGAATCCCGTCCAGTTTGCCACAATGTTGCGCGGCCCTGAATGATAAAATCGCCGGGTTTTCCCATCCGCCGCTTTTTCTTTCCCAGACCATGCAAATCGCCGACCAGCTTAGCCAACTTAACGCCCTTTCGCCACTGGATGGCCGATACGCCTCCCGCGGCGACGCGCTGCGCGGGCTGCTCTCCGAGGCCGGCTTCATGGCCCACCGCGTCGAAGTCGAGGTGGCCTGGCTGGTGGCCCTGTCCGATGCCGGCCTGCCCGAACTGCCCGCCTTCTCCCAGGAAGCCCGCGCCCGCCTGCAGCAACTGGTGCGCGACTTCTCCGAGGCCGACGCCGCCCGCATCAAGGACATCGAACGCGTCACCAACCACGACGTCAAGGCGGTTGAATACTGGCTCAAGGAAAAGGTCGCCGACCACGCCGAGCTGGCCACCGCGGCCGAATTCATCCATTTCGCCTGCACCTCCGAGGACATCAACAACACCTCGCACGCGTTGATGCTGTCGCGCGCCCGCAGCGAAGTGGTGCTGCCGCGCCTGCGTGAAATCGCCGCCAAGCTCAACGACATGGCCGTGGCCCAGGCCAACCAGCCGATGCTGTCGCGCACCCATGGCCAGCCGGCCAGCCCGACCACGCTGGGCAAGGAATTCGCCAACGTCGCGGCGCGCCTGAACCGCGCCATCGCCGCGGTCGAAGCGGTCGAGCCGCTGGCCAAGCTCAACGGCGCCACCGGCAACTACAACGCCCACCTGTCGGCGTACCCTGAAATCGACTGGCCCGCCTTCAGCCAGCGCGTGCTCGCCGGCCTGGGACTGACCCAGAACCGCCACACCATCCAGATCGAACCGCACGACTGGATGTCGGCGCTGTTCGACGCCATCGTGCGCGCCAACATCATCGTGCTCGACCTGGACCGCGACATCTGGGGCTACGTTGCCCTGGGCTACTTCAAGCAGCGCCTGAAGGAAGGCGAGGTCGGTTCGTCGACCATGCCGCACAAGGTCAACCCGATCGACTTCGAAAACTCCGAAGGCAACCTGGGCCTGGCCAACGCCGTGCTGCGCCACCTGTCCGACAAGCTGCCGATCTCCCGCTGGCAGCGCGACCTGACCGACTCCACCGTGCTGCGCAACCTGGGCGTGGGCCTGGGCTACTGCCTGGTGGCGTGGGACGCCTGCATGCGCGGCCTGGGCAAGCTCGAAGTCAACGCCGCCGCGATCGACGCCGACATCGACGCCTGCTGGGAAGTGCTGGCCGAGCCGGTGCAGACTGTCATGCGCCGCTATGGCCTGCCGCAGCCGTACGAACAGCTCAAGGCCTTGACGCGCGGCAAGGGCATCACCGAGGAAGCCCTGCGAGAATTCATCCAGGCCCTGGCCCTGCCGGACGAACCCAAGGCGCGCCTGCTGGCGATGACCCCGCGTTCGTATATCGGCCTGGCCGCGGACCTGGCCCGGGCGGTATAGTCGCCTTGCCGCGCGCCGGGCGCGCGGCATTCTTGTTGTACTTACGGGAGATTGCAATGAAGAAGTTGTCCACGCTCGCCGCGCTGGCCTGTATGACCGTCGGGTCGCTGCTGGCGACCTCGGCCCAGGCGCAGTTCGCCAAGCCCGAAGACGCCGTCAAGTACCGCCAGTCGGCGCTGACGCTGATGGCATCGCACTTCGGCCGCATGACGCCGGTGATCAAGGGCCAGGCGCCCTACGACGCGGCCCAGATCAAGGCCAACGTCGAAGTGCTCAAGACCCTGTCGGCGCTGCCGTGGACGGCTTTCGGCGCGGGCACGGAAGGCGGCGATGCCCGTCCGGAAATCTGGAGCGACGCGGCCGGCTTCAAGCAGAAGCAGCAGGCGTTCCAGGACAACATCGTCAAGCTGTCGGCCGCCGCCGACGCCGGCGACCTGGACAAGCTGCGCGCCGCCTTCGGCGACGTGGGCGCGAGCTGCAAGGCCTGTCACGACGCCTACCGCAAGAAGAAGTAAGCCGGCCGCGCCCTCCGTGGCGCATCCGTCGCATGCGAAAAGCCCCTCGAACGAGGGGCTTTTCTTTTGGCGCGCGGTTTGGTTGTCGGGCCCTGCGCGAGCCGGACAGCTACGAGAACGACATGTCCGCGGCGATCTCCAGCGAGCGAATCCACAGCACCAGGCCGGTGACACAGGCGCCCAGGATCAGGGCGCGCAGCCAGATCGCGAACCCGTCCTGGGTCGGCGGGGTGCCGGCCGGGACGTCTTTCGGGTCGACATTGCCGGTGATGATGGCGCGCACCAGCCGCTTGCGCCGCACCAGCGCGTACCAGGCCACGGCCAGCAAGTGCAGGGCGACCAGGCCGATGATGACCCATTCGTTGAGCTTGTGCCACGAGGTCAGCAGGCTGGCGGTGGATTCGCTGACGTGACCGAACAGTGGGCCCTGGGTCATGATGTCGTCGGTAGTGAACAGGCCGCTCACGGCCTGGAAACCGATCACCAGCAGCAGCGCCAGCACCGACAGCGCACCCAGCGGATTGTGGCCGGCGGGCGCGGCCGCGCCCTTGAGGTAGCTGGCCACCGCGCGCGGGCCGCGCACGAACTGCGCGAAGCGCGCATAGCGCGGGCCGACAAAGCCCCACAGCAGGCGGAAGATGATCAGGCCCAGCGCGACGCAGCCGAAGCGCACATGCCAATCCATGTACAGACCGCCCAGCTTGACGCTGACGAAGGCGCCGACGATACAGACGACGAGCGCCCAGTGGAAGAGGCGGGTGGGAAGGTCCCAGATGCGGATGGCAAGCCGGTTGTTTTGCATGATGGTCGGGCGATGACTGCGTTGCCTGCGACTTTATCACGCACAAATGAAGCCGCCGCGGCATGACCGCGGCGGGTTTGCGCTAGCTCAGCGAGCGGCGCGACGCACCGGTTCGATGCGGTGCACGTGCTCGTGACGGAAGCGGATGCGCTGGCCGGGCGCCTTTTGCGCGACTGCCCCGCACGGCACCACTTCGGTGGTGTACGTGGTCGTGCCGTCGATCGGCGCGTTGAAGATCACGGCGGCGCGAATGGCGGGGCCGTGGGCCGGTTGCAGATAAACGATGTCGCCGATGTGGATCGGCATGTTGTCCAGCTTGGTATGGGCCGGGCGTCGGATCAGGTCCGAGGTCGTGAAACGAGTATTCATGGTGTTGTTCTCTTTCAAGTTCTTGTTATGGGATTGCCGTGCATTGCATGCCGCGAGGACCGGGCGCGGGCGTTGTCGCGTCGCGTCCTGTTCGCGTGCCGAGTCATGCATGACACTAACGCATCTCCGTTGCCGGCGTTTTGCGCATTCTCATGGTTTGCGTTGCGCGTCACGCCAGTGGCGGAGGTACTGACCGCGGGCATGCGCCTGCGGCTTGTTGCCGGGCCGCGTCGGTCAATGACGGACGGCGTTCCTGGCGGGCGGTGGCGTTGGGTCGCCGCCGCGAATGGGTTACTGCGGGGTTACTGCGGGTTGCCGCGGGTTTACCGCGCCGATAGGGCCGCGGATAAGGGTTTTCGATCAGGCCGAAACGATCAGGCCGAAATGATCAGAAAACTGCAATGTTTGTCGTAAGACGAAAACCTGGGCGGGATGATCTTGCCATTCATCATGATGGCATCAATCGAGTCTGCGTTGTTAGGGTTATCTGTCGCAGAACGGATAAAACCGGACCCAGGGAAGGATTTCTTGCAAGCGCCCGGCAAGCGGGCCAAATGCCAAATGCGTGGCAAAGCGAACAACCGAAAATCAGGCCAATATCGGGCCAGTCAGTTGGGCAACGATAACGATGCCAATCGGGCAGCTCTATATGAGCCAAATATATGAGCCGCTTCCCGTACTTTTTCCAGCACTTTTCGGCTCAATCAATCATTCTATATCTAGTTCCGTGATTTTGCAAGGGTTTTTGGATGGAGCAGGCATGTCGCACCGAGAGGGAGCGCGGGCGAGGGGGCGTCGACTCGCCTGCGATTCCCTGTCAGTGGCTGGTGGGGCCCGCCGCCTGTCGCTGGGCTTCGATGATCAGGCCTTCCAGCCGCGGCGACATCCGCAACGCGACCTGGGCGGCGGTCGAACCGTCCGGGCGCGTGTCGGTCTCCAGGGCCAGTTCGACGCGTTCGTCATCAAAGGCCTCGGGGGCGGCTTCGATCTCGACATAGCGCTCCAGCAGCGCGTCCACAGCCTTCTGGGCGTCGGCCAGCGCTTCCTGGCTCAGGCGGCCGGGGCGCAGGTACTGGTTGGCCACGCGCGCCAGGTCGCTCATGAAATACAGCAGCGCGGCGGCGCCGCGGCAGTCGGGCTGGGCAAAGCCCCAGGTGTCGGGGGAAACGTCTTGAGTCATTCCGTGGGATGGCTAGGAGGAAGGGCGGCCCTGGCGGGCCGGCAAACCGACATTCTAGGGGGTAACGACAGGCCCCGCCCGCCTGCCTGGGGCATACTGATGCCCCATGATCCGACGCGCCCATCCTGCCGACCTTGCTTTGCTGCCCGACATCGAGCGCTCCGCCGCCGAGCGCTTTCTCGGCACGCCCATGGCCTGGGCGGCCACGGGGGAAACCCTGCCAACAGCGACGCTGGCGCATGCGGCCGCAGCGGGATTGCTGTGGGTCGCGGCGGACGCCGGCGACCGGCCCGTGGGATTCGCGCTGGCGCAACCGATGGACGGCGACCTGTTTCTGTTGGAAATGTCGGTCTCCAGGCCTTGGCAGGGCCAAGGCCTGGGCGGCGGGCTGCTGCGCGCGGTGGTCGCGCGGGCGGCGGGGGAGTACGACTCGGTCGTCCTGACGACGGACCGGGAATTGCCCTGGAATGGCCCGTTCTACCGGCGGCACGGTTTTGTCGAAGTGCCCGCGGCGCAATTGACGCCGACATTGCGCGCGCGGCTGCGGGAAGAGGCGGCCGCGGGATTCGATCCTGCCCGCCGCTGCGCGATGCGTTTGGCGTTGCTCGATTGAGCGCGCCGGGCCGCCTGTGTCATATCGCTTCGATGGCAACAAAATCCGCCCGCCGGCGGCAGGCGGCGGATGCTTCGGGATAATCTGGCCGGGGGCACCGGCCGCGTGGCGGGCCGATAGCCGCGCGGCAACGGACTACGCAAGGAGCAAGGGCATGGCAATGCTGCGGATCTGCCTGGCTACCCTGGCGGCGGCCATGGCGCTGGCGCTGACGGCTTGCGGCAATCGCGAGCCGCAGGAGCGGGCCGCCTTCATCGGTCTGCTGCAGCAACGTATCGCCGCTGGCGCGCTGGCGCCGATCGGCGCGCTGAGCGAGGCCGAGTCGGACGCCATCGGCCGCTATCGCGATGCCTATGCGGTCATCACCGACTTCCAGGACGCCCTGGCCAAGACCGCGACGTCGCTGGGCCCGGTGCTGGCGGCCGAGCGCATTCAATCGGTCGACGACATCGTGCGGCGGCGCCAGGCGCTGAGCGACGCACGCGTGACGCTTGCCGACAGCGCTCGCGGCTTGCAGGCTGCCCGGGCCCGCGCCGACACGGCGCGCGGCGGCATGGAGCTGGCGCCGGATCTCGCGTCGGTCTACGACGGCGTGTACGACGAGGCGGTCACGGCCCCCGCGGCCGAGTTGCTTGACGCCGCGGGCAGGATGGACACGGTGGCGCGCGAGGCGCTGGGAGTGGCCGACTTCGTTGCCACCCATGCCGGCGACATCACGCTCGCGGACGGGCAGGCCAAGGTCGCCACGCCATCGCTGCAGCAGGAGCTGAATCGGCGGTTGCAGGGCCTGAATGCGCAATCCGGGGCGCTGGAACAGGCCCGCGCCGTGGTGGCGCGGCAGGCCCCTGGGCACCGGCCTCTCGACAGGCCGCCGGCAGGCCCTTAGTACAATGCGGGTCTCGCGGCGCATGCCGCGCCTTGGACGGAACATGAGCCAATCCTCAAGCTTGCATTACCGGACTTTCCTGCTCCTGCTGGTGGTGGTCTCCATCGCGTTCGGCTGGTTGCTGTGGCCGTTCTACGGCGCGGTGTTCTGGGGCGCCATCCTGGCCATCCTGTTCGCGCCGCTGCAACGGCGGCTGGTGCCGCGCATCGGCGGAAGGCGCAACCTGGCGGCCCTGATCACGCTGGTGCTGGTGCTGCTGCTGGTGATCCTGCCGCTGGTGGTCATCAGCGGTTCGCTGGTGAGCGAGGGCGCGAACCTCTACCAGAGCATCAAGTCGGGGCAGATCAACTTCGGCGCCTACTTCCAGCAGGCCATGGAGGCGTTGCCGCCTTCGGTACACGACATTCTGGCGCGGTTCGACCTGGCTGATATCCCCAGCCTGCAAGAAAAGCTCAGCGCGGGCGCGATGCAGGCCAGTCAGTTCCTGGCCACGCAGGCCCTGAGCATCGGCCAGGACACGTTCCAGTTCGTGATCAGCTTCGGCATCATGCTGTACCTGTTGTTCTTTCTGCTGCGCGACGGGCCGCAACTGGCCCAGCGCGTCAAGCGCGCGGTGCCGCTCAGCGACACGCACAAGCATCACCTGTTCCGCAAGTTCACCACAGTGGTGCGCGCCACGGTCAAGGGCAATATCGCGGTGGCGGCGTCGCAGGGCGCTTTGGGCGGCATCATTTTCTCCATCCTGGGCATCCAGGGGGCGCTGCTGTGGGGCGTCATCATGGGCTTTCTGTCGCTGTTGCCGGCGGTGGGCGCGGGGCTGATCTGGGCGCCGGTGGCGATCTATTTCCTGCTGACGGGCGCGACCATCAAGGGCGTGGTGTTGATCGCGTTCGGCGTGCTGGTGATCGGCATGGTCGACAACGTGCTGCGTCCGATCCTGGTGGGCAAGGACACCAAGATGCCCGACTACGTCGTGCTGATCTCGACACTGGGCGGCATGGCGCTGTTCGGCCTGAACGGCTTCGTCATCGGGCCGCTGATCGCCGCGTTGTTCATGGCCTCCTGGGACCTGTTCTCGCCTCCCGCCGAGGCCGTCGTCGAGCCGGTCGAACCGACGCCCCCGCCCTTGCCCGAGAAGGCGGATTGAAGGCATTGCAGCCGGTCAAGCCGCCGTCAGCGCAGCCGGTGTAAGGTTGTGATGGCGCCGGTCTTCGCGGCCGGCGTCACGCGCCAACGCCGCTGCCGGCCGCACGCCGGCAGCGCGCCTTTCCTTCTCTTACCAGGAGCACGTCGGATATGGACTGGAAACTGCACAAGTCGGGCTGGATCGAAGAACGCAACTTCGACATCGAACTGGCCGAAACCCCCGAGGGCTACCACGCCCGCGTCCGCGTCTTCGGCTTTCCCGTGCTGGAAGACACCAAGAACGTGTTCCCGAATGAGGCGCTGGCGGAAAAGGGCGCGCTGACCCTGCTCAAGAGCCAGTTCGCCGGCACGCCGGACCTGGAAGAAAAGCCGTAACCTTCGTGCCCGAGGCTGTCGGCGCGACGCGCACGAGCGGCCTCGGGAGCGCCCGCCCCACGCCGTTCAGCGCAGTGGCAGGCGGCGCCCGCCGACGATCAGGTCGCGATCCTGGCGTGGTTCGGTGCGCACCTGGCCTTGCGCTAGCGCATTGACGATGTCCACGTCCGGACCGTGTTCGGACTTGCGGTTGCTCTTGGAGGACACGAGGCCCCACGTGTCGTCGCCCAGCCTTTGATAGGTGAGGAACGCTTCGTAGCCCCCCGCGCTGGCATCCGCACGCGGCGGTATGTACAGCACCAGGTCGTCGTTGCCGAGGCCGGTGATGTCCGCGTGGATCAGCCAGCAGCGCGCGCCGCCCAAGGCCGGATTGTCGGCCGCGGCCTGTTCCGCTCGCACGCACCTGTCTGCCTCATAGGGATTTTCCGCCGCGGCGTAGCGCCACCAGGCATCCGGCACCGGGCTGCCCGGCGGATACGCCTGCAGGTTGGCCGGCTTGGCTGGGGAACGTTCCCGGGATGTGACTCGCGGCCCCCAATCATGGTACTGACCCTTCAGGGCGTCGGCGGCCGCCGTTGCAATCCTGGGGGATTGCGCCTGGGCGGCGCCCTCGGCCAGTTTGCGCATGGCTTGCCGGCCGTATTCGCCCCGGTCGCGCGCGGCCGAGAGATAGCTGAATTCCTCCGGCGGAATGCGCCCGTCGATCAGGCGTTGCACCTGGCTGTGGACCTCGATTCGGTCGGGGCTCAGCAGCGGCGTGTTCGCCAGGGCCAGCATGATGAGCGCGCAGAACGCCGCGACGATGTTGGTGCCGCCCAGGATCGTGTGGAAGCGCCGCGCCGCCAATGCCGCCCAGGCATAGCCCAACGCGTACAGCGTCAGCAGGATCGCAGCGTAAAGGCCCCAGATGCGTGGAACGGTCCAGCCGTACTGCTCGATGCGCACCACCAGGCCGTACAACGCCACCAGTGCCAGCGGCAGCAGGCCGATCGTCGTCACACGCAGCACCGCGCGCAGGCGCGGGCCGAAGGGCGGGGCCTGCGGGCTGTCCTGCCAGGCGGAGTTGATGAGCTTGATCCACAGCGCGCTGAAGGCGATCAGCGCGCCGGCCGACAGGGCGCCCGCCTGCAGGTCCAGCGTCAGCCGGGCCGCCAGCGCCAGCACGAAGGCGATACCCACCAGCGCGACCAGCGGCAGCAGCCACGCGGTCAGCGTGAGCCACGAACGCTGCAGCGTGTCCGCCAGTTGCGGGCGGCGGTGCACGCCCACCAGGCAGACCGCCAGCACCAGCGGCATGACGCCAAGCAGGAAGCGGGTGGATTTGACGACCTGGCCGACCGCGGCGATGCCGATCATGCCGAACATGGCGCTGGCGGCCCAGAACAGCAGCCAGACCGCCAGGGTCAGGCCGCCTGCCAACGCCAGTTTGACGGTATTGCGCCACGCGGCGCGGAACACGGCGGGATAGTCCCAGCCGGGTCGGGATGGATCGAGCGCCTGGATCAGCGGCAGCAGCATGAAGCCGCTGGCGGCGGTGATCAGCGTCGCCAGCGACCGGGGGCCGCTGTCGGTGTAGGCGGCGGGCTGCCAGCCCTGCAGCGTCACCAGCCCGTAGGCATTCAGCGCCGGCAGGGCCACGCCGTAGGCCGCCAGCGCCAGCAGCCAGCGCCTGCCCGAACGCATGCCCGCCAGCATGGCGCCGGCCAGTGGCACCAGCCAGATCCATTGGATCGCGAAGAGGGTGGCGAACGGGTTGTGCCATGGCCACGCGCGGTTCAACAGCGCCGCATGCAGCGTCAGGGCCAGCAGTGCGCCGAGCGCGCCATGGATCAGGATGGTTTTCTCGGGCGCCGACAGGCGCGATGGGGTTGCCATGGGGCTAGAAGTCCTCGCTGCGCCAGACCTTCAGCACGCGGCCGAAGACCTCGAAATCCATGCCTTCGGTGATGTCCCAGGCATCGTACTTGGTGTTCTCGGATTTGGCCCGGACCACGAGGCCGGCGGCGGTGGGGATGCGCTGCAGCCGCTTGATGAAGCCTTCGCTGCCGACGCGAAAGAAGTAGATGGCGTCGTATTCGACGGCCTGCACGCCACGGTCGACGATCAGGGGATCGCCGGGATTGAACATGGGGCGCATGGAGTCGCCGAACCCGGTGACGATGCACAGGTTCTTCGAGGCGGAAAAGCCGCGCACGTTCTTCTGCAGCCATTCCGGGCTGACGTTCCAGCTCTGGATGACGCCAGGTTGGTCGCGCAGCTCCAGGCCGTTGCCCATGGCGCCGCCGGTGTCGAACTGCGCGATGAGGACGTTGCCGTGGTCGGGCCGGCCCAGCCGCGCGGGGTGAAAGGAGGCAAGCCGGCCCGTGGGCTCGTCGGCCACGACATCGGGCGAGAGTTCGCGCCACAGATCGGGGTGCGGCAGGTCCATCCAGTGGGCGGGCTGGCCCAGGCCGGCGGCCAGCCTGGCGGCCAGCGCGTCGCCGACCCGGCGCGGGTTTTTGTCGCGCCTGCCCTGGAACCCTTGAAGGATCTGGTCGAGGTATTTGCGACTGACGCCAGCGCGTTCGGCCAGGCGGTCGACGCCCCCGGCCTCGTGCACGGCGTATTTGAGGTTGTTCAGTCGTATCGAGCGGATGTCCATGGTAGCGATAGTAGCAATCCGCTACCCGAAAGTACAGTAGCGATTCGCTGTTGATTTTTTGGTAGCGACTCGCTACCATGACTTTCATCCCGGAGATAGTCGGGCCGACCGCAAGTCTTCGATCAAGCGGCTTGCGGCTTGTGCGGATACGACGGGGCTGGCCGCCACGTCCGTGGCGATGGGGGTGGGTGACCGGCATGTGGCCCATTCATCGCTACCAAGGTAGCGATTTTCACCCGCCAGCCTTTCCGGGGACATGACGAACGGCAAGCTTGCATCAAGGAAAAAAAAGCATGGATAAGCGTCTTGGCGGGGAGGCATCCCGATGAAATATGCAACCGAAGTGCTGGACCTCATGGCGGCGGCGCCGGGGCGTCCGTGGCGCATGGCCGAACTGGTGCGCGGCGCGTCCGGCGCGCGCGAGCTGACGCGGCGCGAACGCAACGCAATGCGACAGGCGATCCTGCGCGTGCTCGAAGCCCTGCACGAGGGCGGCCAGGTGGCCCGCATCGAGCATGCGCGCAACTCGCTGACCTACGTCTGGGGCGAAGTGCGACGCGAGGGGGATTGCCTGCACGCCTGATGCGGCGGCAGAATGCATCCATGTCGTCGCGCTTCCCGCCGACGATCCGTCCAGGCGCCGATGCGCTGGAATGCTGGAGAATCAGGCCCGCTTACCGCGGGCCTTTTTTATGAGAGGGTACGTTCGTGTGAACGCGCCGTCAGTTATCGGCGCAACGCAGTGCGACATGCCGGGATTGCTTCGGCGGCAGACGGTGCGCGACAATTCGTTCATGGCGTTGCGGTTCATATCGACGCCCCTTGCAGGCAGCAACAAGTGCGCGGCGAGTACACCGAAAACACCGCAGGCAACAAGCGGATCGCGACAATCGAGCAGTAGCAAGTAGCAAGTAGCAAGTAGCAAGTAGCAAGTAGCAAGCAAACAGCAAACAAACCAGGCCCGCCTACAGCGGGCCTTATTTATGAGAGGGTACGTGTGCCCGGCCAACGCGCCGGAAGGCGGATGAATCGCCGGATGCGCGTCCCTCATGTTCTTCGCAGTTCTCCGATACAGGCTCGCCACTGGCGGGCCTTTTTCATTTGCGCGCCCCGCGTTCTCTTCGAGAGCGCGGGGCGTTTTGTTAGGCGCCGCCCGCAAGGCGGCGCCCAGCGGCCTGCCGCCTCGCCGTTCCTTCCATGACCGGGCCTTTCTCCCGCCCGCGGTGACCTGGAATGGCTCGAGGCGGCAGCCCGGTGGGCGACAGCCGGAATCCGCCGCAACCCGGCCGCACGCATCACGCAACGCGGCACCGCGCCGATGGCGCAGCAAAGTCGGCGTTCCGCCTCCAGGCCTCTGGATTCCCCCCAAACCCGCCCTCGGGCATCTCAACACGACAAAGGAGCGACGCATGGCGAACAGTTCGGCCACCGGCGGCTACCTGGCGCCGATCGCCATTTCTCCGCCCCTGGAGGATGCCGAGCTCGAGGCGCTGTTCCAAGGGTTCATCGCCGGCGTGGCTGGCCTGCCCCTTGACCTGGTTCGTACGCGCTGGCCTGCCGCCGGCGTGGAACCGCCCGCGCAGACCGAGACCTGGTGCCTGATGGACATCCGGTCGCAAACCGCGGACGCCGGTCCGGTCGTCACCCACGACCCGGCCGGGGAAGGATCTGATTCATACGTTCGGCACGAACACATCGAGGTGCTTTGCTCGATGTTCGGGCCGCGCGCGCTGCGCCACGCGGCGCTGCTGCGCGACGGCGCCGCCGTGCCGCAGAACCGCGAGCCCTTGCTGGCGCAAGGCATGGCGGTGAGCGGCGCGGGGCCGATCGTGGCCATGCACGAACTGGTGAATCAGCAGTGGATACGGCAGTTCGACATGACCCTGCGTTTTGCGCGCCGGGTCGCGCGCAGCTATCCGGTCCTGAATCTCCTGTCGGCGCAAGTCACGACGCATACCGCGTCGCTGTCCCCGACGGACAACATCAACCACCTTGCAGATTAAGGGATTTACCATGGCTAATGGATTGCCGGTATCACGCCTGATCAACGTCACGATCAACATGTCGCCGCTCGCGGCGCAGGGCGCGAGCCTGAACACCGCGCTGCTGCTGGGCTCGTCCGCGGTCATCGACACCGGCGAGCGCATGCGCTCCTATGGCGGCATCGACGCCGTCGCCGCCGACTTCGGCACCAACGCGCCCGAATATCGCGCGGCCCTGCTGTACTTCCAGCAGACGCCCCAGCCCTCGCAGTTGTACATCGGCCGCTGGGCCAAGGGCGCGACCTCGGCCACGCTGCGCGGCGCCGTGCTGTCGGCCGCCGAGAAGCAGATGTCGGCCTGGACCGCGGTGACCGCGGGCGCCTTCACGCTGACCGTCGACGGCACCGCCAAGACGGTCAACGGCCTGGATTTCTCCGGCGCCACCAACCTGAACGGGGTCGCGTCGATCATCTCGACGGCACTGGCGTCGGCCTCGGTGTTGTGGAACGGCTCGCAGTTCGTCGTGACCTCTAACACCTCCGGCGCGACCTCGACGCTGGGCTACGCCACGGCCGCGGGCGCCGGCACCGACATCTCGTCGATGCTGGGCCTGACCGCGGGCAAGGCCTCGGCGCCCGTCGCCGGCATCGTCGCCGAAACCCCGGTGGACGCCGTGTCGCTGTTCCTGGACCGCTTCGCCAACAAGTTCCTGGGCCTGGCCTTCGCCGATGCCGACATCACCGACGCCCAGCACCTGGCCGTGGCCGGCCTGATCGAGGCCGACCAGCGCCACCTGTACGGCGTGTCGACCCAGGCGCCGCAGGTGCTGGACCCGACCCACCACGAGGACATCGCCAGCCAGTTGAAGGCGCTGAAGTACAAGTACTCGATCGTGCAGTTCTCCAGCGCCAGCCCGTACGCGGTGGCCTCGCTGCTGGGCCGCCTGCTGACGGTGAACTTCAACGCCAACAACACCACCATCACGCTGATGTACAAGCAGGAGCCCGGCATCGTCGCCGAGACCCTGAGCAGCAGCCAGGCCGACACGCTGGCAGCCAAGAACTGCAACGTGTTCGTCAACTACGACAACGACACGGCCATCATCCAGTACGGTGTGACGCCCAGCGGCATCTTCATCGACTCGGTCTACAACGCGATCTGGTTCCGCAACCGCGTCCAGACCGACGTCTACAACCTGCTGTACACCAGCCCGACCAAGGTGCCGCAGACCGACGCCGGCAACCAACTGATCGCCTCGGTGATCGAGGCCGCGTGCGAGGCCGCCGTCAACAACGGCTACCTGGCCCCGGGCGTGTGGAACTCGGCCGGCTTCGGCGCCCTCAAGCAGGGCGACACGCTGGCCAAGGGCTACTACGTCTACGCGCCGGCGATCGCCACCCAGTCGCAGGCCGACCGCGAAGCGCGCAAGGCCGTCCCGTTCCAGGTCGCCGCCAAGGAAGCCGGCGCCATCCATACCGTCGACGTTCTGGTCACGGTCAACCGCTAATCAGGAGTAGCAGATGTCTACCTATTCGTTCGCTGATATCAGCGCCAGTCTCGTGGGCCCGGGCGGGGCGATTTCGCTGGGCTCCGGCTCGGGCGTGGCCGATGAGGGCATCGCCATCGCCGCCAAGGCCGAGAAAAGCGCCATGACGGTGGGCGCCGATGGCGAGGTCATGCACACGCTGCGCGCCGACAAGAGCGGCACCGTGACGCTGAGCTACCTGAAGACCTCGCCCGTCAACGCCCAGCTGCAGGCCCTGTACGACGCCCAGTCGCTGGACAGCCGCCTGTGGGGCAAGAACCTGATCACCATCACCAACCCGGCCACGGGCGACGTGACGGCGTGCCGTTCGTGCGCCTTCAGCAAGAAGCCCGACCTGACCTACAAGAAGGACGGCGACGTGGTGAAGTGGACCTTCGACGCCGCGAAGATCGACACGATCCTGGGAACCTACTAAGCCATGTCGCAGGAACTTGATCTGAACGGCCACCGGTACTCCATCGGGAAACTGAGCGCCAAGCAACAGTTCCACGTGTCGCGCCGCATCGCTCCGATCGTTCCTACGCTGATCCCCGTGTTCGTCCGCCTCGCGGCGGGCGGGCGCGGGATCATCGAGGATCCGGGCGGCATGGCCGATGTCCTGCAACCGCTGGCCGACGGCCTGGCGGCGATGAAGGACGAGGACGCCGACTATGTGCTGGACACCTGCATGCAGGCGGTCCAGCGCCGGCAGGAGCATGGCTGGACCGGCATCTGGTCGGCAAGCCAGCGCGTGCCGATGTTCCAGGACATCGACCTGGCGGTGATGCTGCCGCTGGCGGTGCGCGTCATCGTGGCAAGCCTCGGGCCTTTTATTCAAGGGCTGCTTACGAGCCAGACCGGCAGCCCCGAGGCGACACAGGCTGGCTGAAGAGCCTGCCCGGTGGCGAGGACTGGTTGCTGGCGCCGGTCCTCGAGGGGCTCTGCAAGTACGAGTCCCTCAAGGACGGCACCCTGGACCTGGCCGACATCGCGCTGCTGAACGACGCGTTGTCGGTGCGGGCAGACAACAAGGCGGAAGCGTACCGCCGCCACATGGCAGAAAAAAATGGCTAATACAACCGTGCCCATCGACCCGTCGGGGTTGATCGGCATATTCAAGATCGACAAGGACGACCTGAAGGACCTCAAGCAGGCGATCGGCGATTCGCGCAAGCAGAGCCTGGCCGACGCGCTGGCGGTGTTCGCGGGGCGGGCCAAGAGCGTTGTCGACTTCGCCGAAAACAAGATTGCCCAGTTCGAGCAAGGCTATTTCGCCGCCAAGCTGGGCGGCACATCGGGCCGGGACATGCGGGCGCTGGAGGCGGTGGCGCAGGACTTCGGTGTCTCCGTCGAAGCAATGCGCAACAGTACCCAGGCGCTGCACCGCAACGTGCGCGACGATCCCAAGATCGCCGCGCTGCTGGAACAGCTGCACATCTCGTCGAGCGATGGCGCGGGCGCCCAGCGCAACAGCGCCGACCTGATGCTGGAGCTGAGCGACGCGCTCAAGCGCATGGATCCGGCGCAGGCCCGGGCGACGGGCCAGAGCCTGGGGCTGGAACCAGGCGTCATGGAAGCCCTGCGCGATCCCGAGTTCGGGCAGCGCCTGTCGATGCAGCGCGATGCCCAGGAAAACAGCACCGTCGAGGCGGCCGGTGAACGCGCCCATCAGTTGATGGGCACCATCCGTGAATTGAGCGGCTCCGTCAACGCGATGTTCGCGCAGGCGCTCCTGACGATGGGCCCGAAGCTGCAGGAGACGCTCGACGGCATTTCGGCCTGGTTCAAGGAGAACGGCCAGACGGCCGGCAAGCGGCTGGGCGAGGTCGGCAATTTCGTGCTGTCGATCATGTCGTTGCTGGGGCCGGTGATCAGCCTGATCACCTGGCTCGACGGGTTGACCGGGGGCTTGAGTTCGCAGCTCCTGGTGCTGGTCGGCGGCTTCCTGATGTTGGGCGGCGGTGGCGTGGTGGGGGCCTTGATGGGTCTGGTCTCGCGACTGGGCGGCATGCGCTCGATCATCGGCGGGCTGGGCACGCAACTGGCCGCGCTGCCTGGCCGGATCAGCGGCTTTGTGAGCCGTGCCTGGACGGCGACCAGCAATTTCGTGGGCGGCGTGTTCGGCAGAATGACCTCGATGGGACGGACGGCCGTCACCCAGATGGGCAACATGGCCAGCGCGGTCTGGTCCTGGATGGGCAATATGGCCGCGCGCGGCGGCGCGCTCGTGGTCGACAGCGTCAAGGCGGCCGGCGCCACCGCGTTGCAATGGGGGCAGTCACTGTGGGCCTCCGCCAGTTCGTGGATCGGCCGCATCGTCGACGGCGCCAAGAGCCTGGCCCGCGGCGTGGCGATATCGCCGGTGGCGGCGGGAGTGGGGCTGGGCCTGTATCCCAGCACGCTCGGGGACGGCACGCTGAAGTCGCTGCAAGGCGACAGGGGTGTGGGTCTCGGGCAGCAGGAGCCGCGTGTCGACGGGGCCGCAGGCATCTGGCAACCGCCTCCCATGGACGGTGCCCGGATCGAGCCGTGGCGGGATTACCACTCCGGTTTCGCGCTTGGCGAAGCGGGTGGCGCCGCGCTGGCGCCGCCGGCCGCCGCCGCGCCGGTGTCGGTCAATGCCACCACCACCATCTACGTCAATGGGTCGGCCGATCCTGGCGCGACCGGAGCGGCCGTGGCCAATCAACAGAGCCGGGTCAATGCCGACCTGACGCGCAACCTGCAGGGTTCCTATGACTGACACGAATTTCACGGGCACCGACATGGTGGGCCTGCTGTCGAAGAAGATCGGCGACATCGTGGTGCAGGCGACCATCACCGAGTCGCACGACGATACGCTCAAGATCACCAGCCATCCGGTGGAGTCGGGCCCCTATGGCCGCTCGGCGATCAGCGACCATGCCTTCAAGCTGCCGCTGTCGCTGACCATGAAGTGCGCCTGGAGCAATGCCTCGTACGAGGCGTTGCGCGGCGCCCGGGCCAGGGACGTGGCCAATGGCAAGGCGGCCGCCGACGACTACGCCACCGCGATCTATTCGCAACTGCTCAATCTGCAGGAGTCGCGCGAGCCGGTGGATGTGATCACCAGCCGGCGCCGCTACAGCAGCATGCTGATCGAGAAGATCGCGGTCGAGAACAGCCGGGAGACCTCCGGCGCCGTGTTCGCGACCGTGACGCTGCGCGAAGTGATCGTGGCGCAGACCCGCAGCACGTCGCTGCCGCCCTACGCACACCAGAAAGAGAAGGAAAAGACCGCGGACAGGCAGAACCTGGGCGTGAAAGCGTCCCGGCCCGCGGCCGCGCCCAACGGCGGTTCGCTGCATTGGAACTAGGAGATCCGCATGAACTACTTCGAGATACCTCTGTCGCCGATTCCGCAGGTGTTCGCCATCTCGCTGGGCGGTGACGACTACCGGCTGACGCTGCAGTATCGCGAGGGCTGGATATTGGACGTGGCCGATGACCTCGGCCAGCCGCTGGTGTCCGGCATTCCGCTGGTGACGGGCCTGAACCTGCTGGGGCAATACCGGCACCTGGGCTTTGCCGGGGGCCTGCGCGTGACCGGGGCGGAGTCGCCCGACGACGCGCCGACGGCCACCGACCTGGGCCGTGGCGCCAAGCTCTACTGGGTGGCGGACTGACATGGCGGACACGACCACAATGGAGCCGATCGTCGTATACGGCGATCCGGTCGATGACGATGAGGGCGTGCGCCAGTGGGGCCGGAAGGTGTCGCTGATCGTCGGCGACGAGGAGGCGCTGGATCTGTCGGCGCTGAGCTTCAGCTTCGGCATCAAGCGCAACGACGCCAAGTCCCCCAACACCGCCACCATCAAGGTGATGAACGCCAGCCGTGAAACCGCCAGCCTGGCGCAGCGCGAATTCACCCGAGTGGTGCTGCAGGCCGGCTATGAAGGCAATTACGGCGTGATCTTCCACGGCAACGTGGTGCGCGCCAAATGGGGCGGCTCGGGTGACACCGAGACCGTGCTGGAAATCACCGCGGCCGATGGCGACAAGGCCTACAACTTTGCGGTGGTCAACGCCACCGTGCCCAAGGGCAGCGACCGCGCCGACAAGGTGCGGCTGCTGTGCTCGGCCATGAACCCCTACGGCGTGCGCCAGGGCTACGTGCCCGACCTGGGCGGCAAGAAGTCGATCCGCGGGGCCGTCATGTCCGGCATGGTGCGGGACTACCTGCAGGATGTCTGCGGCAGTGCGAACACCTTGTGGAGCATCCAGGACGGCAAGGTGGTGGTGGTTCCCGAAACCGCCTATGTGCCGGGTTCGGTGCCCGTGCTGTCGCACGACAGCGGCCTGGTCGGCATGCCGGAGCAGACCGAGAAGGGCATCAAGCTGCGCATGTTGCTCAATCCCAGCATCCGCGTGGGCGGCCTGGTCAATCTGGACAACAGCCGCATCGCCGAGTATGGCTTCCAGGCCCGCTCCGAGGGCAAGGGCGCGAACGAAATCGATCGCAGCGAGCAGCGCCGCATCAGCGGCGATGGCTACTACTACGTGATGGAAGTCGAGCACCGCGGCAACACACGCGGCGACGAGTGGTACACGGAGGTCCTTTGCCTGGCCACCGACGCCACCCTGTTTCCCGGCGACCTGGGGCGGGCCGGCGCCGAGGGCGACGCCGCCCAGCCTGCCGCCGTCGTCAAGTAGCGCACGGCCAGGTCCTATCTCAGCAGGAAGATTCATGAACCGACTTGAGACTTTGAACGATCCGCAAGCCGCGATCGGCGCGGCGCTGCATGGCGCGCTGGCGCAGACCTGGACCGCCATGCCGGCGATCATCGGCGCCTTCGATCCGGTGGCGATGACGTGCACGGCGCAACCGGCCATCCGCGCGCGGGTCAAGACGCCCGAGGGCCGGCAGCACAGCATGGCGCTGCCGCTGCTGGTGGATTGCCCCGTGTATTTCCCATCGGGCGGCAATTGCACGCTGACCTTTCCGGTCAAGCCGGGCGATGAGTGCCTGGTGGTGTTTGCCTCGCGCTGCATCGACGCCTGGTGGCTGTCTGGCCAGGTGCAGGACCAGACCGAGATGCGTATGCATGATCTGTCCGACGGCTTCGTCTACGTGGGCGTGCGCTCGCAACCCCGTGTGCTGCCGGCGGTCAGCACCAGCGCGACCCAACTGCGCAGTGACGATGGCTCGACTTTCCTGGAGCTGGACCCGGCCGCCGGCAAGGTGAAGATCGTGGCGCCGGGCGGCTTCGACGTGGTCGCGCCGGTGTCCGAGTTTTCCGGACAGGTGCTGGTGAACGGCCTGCTCAGCTATCTGGCGGGACTGGTGGGCAGCGGCGGCCAGGGCAACACCGCCCAGATCACCGGCGTGCTCAACGTGATCGGCCAGATCCTGGCCAACGGCAAGCGGGTCGATGACACCCATACCCATACCGCGCAAGGCGCCAACGCGGTGACCACGCCACCCAACTGAGGATTCCTATGCGTTACCGAAAACTGGACGCCGATGGCGACTATTCATTCGGCTCGGCACGGGCCGATTTCCACCGCGATTCGGCCGAGGCCGTGGCGCAAGCGGTCAAGACCCGGCTGATGCTGGCGCGCGGCGAGTGGTTCCTGGACGTGACCGAAGGCATGCCCTGGAACGGCGAAGTGCTGGGCAAGCAGCCCCGCGCCAGCTACGACTGGGCCATCCGCCAGCGCATCCTGGGCACCGCCGGCGTCACCGACCTGGCCGAGTATTCGAGCCGGCTCGACCCGCAAACCCGCGGCCTGAGCGTGACGGCATCCATTTCAACCCTTTTCGGCACGGCCACTGTGCAGGCGGCATTATGACGATTCTTTCCACAGCCCCGGTCATCGACGCCGCGGGCATCCGTGCGCCGAGCTATGGCGAGGTGCTGCAGTATTTCAAGGAACAATATCGCGGCATCTACGGCGCGGATACGTACCTGGAGGCGGACAGCCAGGACGGTCAGTTGCTGGCCGTGTTTGCCCTGGCCATCCATGAGTCCAACTCGGCGGCGATCAGCGTCTACAACGCGTTCTCGCCGGCCACCGCCGCCAATGCGGCGCTGTCGAGCAACGTCAAGATCAACGGCCTGGCGCGCGGCGCCGCGACGCGTTCGTCGGTGGACCTGCGCATCGTGGGGCAGGGCGGCGTCACCATCGTCGATGGCGTGGCGATGGATGCCAACCGCGGTCGCTGGCAACTGCCTGCCAGCGTGACGATTCCGCCTGGCGGCGAGATCACCGTCACCGCCCAGAGCCAGGCGCTGGGCGCCGTGACCGCGGCGGCCGGCAGCATCAACCAGATCGGCACGCCGACGCTGGGCTGGCAGTCCGTGGTCAACCCGGCGGCGGCAACGCCAGGCGCGCCGGTCGAGAGCGATGCCGCGTTGCGGGTGCGCCAGGCCGTCTCGGTGGCCTTGCCGTCGCGCAGCGTGCTGGAGGGCACCATCGGGGCCGTCGCGTCGGTGCCTGGCGTCTTGCGCCACGCCGCCTTCGAGAACGACGGCGCGGTGGCGGACGCCCACGGCCTGCCGCCCCACAGCATCGCGCTGGTGGTCGATGGCGGCGACGCGGCGCTGATCGCGCAGGCCATTGCCGCCAAGAAGACGCCGGGGACCGGCACGCACGGGACCACCACGGTGGTCGTGACGGACATCTACGGCATCGCGCATCGCATCCGGTTCTTCCGGCCCACGATCGTGCCGGTGGCGGTCGACGTGCAGCTGCGGGCCTTGCCGGGCTACACCACGGCCATCGGCGTGGCGGTGCAGCGGGCGGTCGCGGACTATATCAACGGGGTCGCGATCGGCGGCGGCGCCAGCGCGTCGGTGGAGTGGGCCGACGCCATTTCGGCGGCCAATGGCGTGGCCGGCAATGGCACGTTCAAGATTTCCGGGCTGACGCTGCGCGGTCCCGCCGGCAACGGCGCGCCTGACGTGTCGCTGGCGTTCAACGAGGCCGCCGCCGCGACGCCGGATGACATCAAACTCACGGTGACCTGATATGGCCAATACCGACGATTATCTCGGGCGGCTGTCGGCCTATTACCGCTCCAAACCCAAGTTCAATGCCACCGTCGCCGCGCTGTGCGGGGCTGCGGCCGGACTGCGAGAGCGGTACGGCGCCATGCCGGCGGCCTTCGATCTGGATCTGGCCGTCGGCGTCCAGCTGGACGCCGTGGGGCGCTGGGTAGGGCTGGACCGGAAGGTCCGGACGCCCATTTCGAATATCTACTTCTCGCATGACGTCGACGGCCTGGGTTTCGACCAGGGCGTGTGGCAGGGGCCATTCGATCCGGACAGCGGCCTGACCGAGCTGGATGACGAGACCTATCGGCTGTTGTTGCGCGCCAAGATCGGGGCCAACCACTGGGACGGCACGCTGGAGGCATCGGCGGCGATCCTGGACCGCATCTTCGGTGGCGGCACGCACGTGTTCATCCAGGACAACGGCGACATGTCGGTGGATATCGGCGTCGCCGGCGCGCCGCCGTCCGCGCTGTTCCTGGCGCTGCTGACCGGCGGATACATCCCGCTCAAGCCGGAAGGCGTGCGCATCAGTTACTACGTCATCCCCTCGGAAGAGGGGCCTCTGTTCGGTTTTGACGTTCAAAACCACTACATCTCCGGGTTCGACGGCGGACTCTGGGGTTCGCTTTTTGCCGGTTGAATAAGGACATTCCGTGGCTATCAATCAGATTCTTCCCTTCGGCACCGTTCCCGGCGCCAATGTGCTCGCGCCCGCCGACTACCAGGCGTTGGCCGCCCGGCTGGGCGGCTTCTCGGCCGGTACGGCCAAATCGAAGGAACTCAACACCGTCTGGCGCCAGGCTGCGTTCGTGGCTGCCATGATCGGCCAGTACATCGCTGACAAGGCCGGCCAGGACGTGCTGGACGACGGCGACCTGGCGGCGCTGCAGGCCAAGTTCGTGGCGGCGCTGGCGGCGTCGCCGGCGCTGACCGGGACGCCGACCGCGCCGACGCCGGCGGCGGCGGATAAGAGCACGAGGATCGCGACGACCGCGTTCGTGAGCGGCAACTTCCCGCGGGTGTATTCGATCAATGCGCTTCCCACGCAGGATGTTGGCCCCATCATCGTCGCCGAATGCAGTGAGGTCTGGATCTGGGGTTCTTCTGCCATCCATACCGGTTATCGCTCGCCGCTGTGCGGCCAGATCGCCTACTTCCCGTTTTCGAAAGTGCCTTATGGATGGATGCGGGCCAATGGCGCCGCAGCGTCTGTCAGCGCTTATGGAGCGTTGGCGTCGGCCATCTACTGCGGCGATGCATTGAACGCGACCGCGCCGGTGGGGTACCGCTGCACCAACGCCGCAGATCCGATGAACACGCGCAGCACCACGGGTGCGTACATCGTCTTGCCCGATCTGCGCGGCGAGTTCGTGCGGGGATGGGACGACGGACGGGGGGCGGACGCCGGCCGCCAATTGGGATCCAGCCAGCGTGCTTCCCGCGTGATCGGAGCGGTCAGCAATCCTTCCTTCCCGTATCTGTCCCAGAACGGTGAGTGGCGTTTCAGCACCGATAACGGGAGCGTCTCGTTCAAGGTGGGCGATGCCTATACGGAAGGCTATGACATCACCAGCGGCTCTGGTTCCTTCCTGGCGGGCTGGTCGTACACGACTCTGGGTACCTCGGCGGCGCTGGCGTCCGTTCGCCCACGCAACCTGGCACTGTTCGCCTGCATCAAATACTAAGGAGATATCGCATGGAAAAAATGGTTTCGCAACTGAACCATGAGGGTTACTACGTGGGCCAGGTCACCGCAGACGAGTCCCCCTTGGAATCCGGCGTCTTCCTGATGCCGGGCGGTTCCATCGATATGGCCCCGCCTGCGCTCATCGAAGAGGGCAAGCGTTACCGGATTGTGGAGGGCCGTTGGGCCGCCGAAGACATTCCGAACCCTTCCCTCGCCGCTCCGCCGGAATCGCTAACGAAGGAGCAACTGGAGGCTGCGGCACGCGCTCGACGAGATTTTCTGCTGGAGCGCGCTGGACTGCGAATGGCCCCCCTGTCGGATGCTGTGGATCTTGGCGTCGCGACGGATGCCGAAAGAACCGCGTTGGCGGCATGGAAGGCGTATCGGGTGCAACTGAACCGCGTCTCCGGGCAGACCCACTACCCCGCGCAGATCGAGTGGCCTGTTGAGCCCATTTGACCGGCGCAAGCAAATCATGGCTCGCCTTGGCGAGCTTTTTTTGTCGGGTTCCGCCTGTCGCTGACTGGCATGGCGGCTCAGGAAGGCCGACTCGGCCTGCGTGTCCCGGGCATAGGAGAAAGGCAATAGACAACGGCAGAACGTATGCCGGTCCTGGCAATGCCTGCGGCAAACGGACGGCAGCGTCATCCACATTTGAATTGGTCCATCCGGCGCGCCCCTGCGGCGCCCGTGATGTTCACGGGAGGCAGCAATGCGCACCGTCGACAGGAGCGGTGTAACCATGGAACCGGCATCTACGGGTTTGGGCGGTTGGGCCGCCCTGAAAATTGCGCTGGCTTTCGGCATGCCGGCCGCGATGGCGGCGTTGATCGGCATGTTGCTGATGCCGCCGCGCACGCCGCGCGAATTCGTCGCGCGCACCGCCTGCACGGTGGTCAGCTCATTTCTGTTCGGACCTTTGCTGGCGATCGGCATGATCGCCTGGATGCCCGACCTGATGTCCTCGGCCTACTGGATGGCGCAGCGCACGGGCCTGGGCGAGGACGGGCTGCTGGCCATGTTCTATGTGCTCGGCCCGTGCATGTTGCTGGCGGGATTGCCGGCCTGGTGGGTGCTGGGCGCTTACCTGCGCCTGACCGCCAAGCTGCAGAACCAGGACCTGGTGGACTGGGCGGTCGAGATCCGACGCAAGACGCTGGGCATGGAAACCCACGCAGACAAGGAGGGCAGGCATGACGCTTGACCAGATCATGGACGATGCGGTGCGGCCGGCGATGGCGCTGTTGCCCGCGCGCATGGATACGCCCGAGGCGGACTGCATGCTGCTGGCCATCGGCCTGCAGGAAAGCCGCTTCGTGCATCGGCGGCAGATCGGCGGGCCCGCCCGCGGCTTCTGGCAGTTCGAGAAGGGCACGCGCGTCAGCCGCGGCGGCGTGTGGGGTGTGTTCCTGCACGCGGCCAGCAGGGATCACCTGGCCATGTTGTGCAAGTCGCGCGGCGTGGCCGGCGATCCGGAGGCGATCTATGCCGCGCTGGAGTATGACGATGTGCTGGCCGCCGGCGTTGCGCGGCTGCTGCTCTGGACCGATCCGAAGGCGCTGCCGCCGGTCGGCGAAACGCAGGCGGCCTGGGCGCTGTATCTGCGCACCTGGCGGCCGGGCAAGCCCAAGCCGGACAGTTGGGCCGGCCTTTACCAGCAGGCCGTGACGGCCATCCGGACGCGGTCCGACAGGAGCACGGCGCATGTTGCAACAGTGGATTAAGCGGGGCCTCGGCGTGGTGGCGGCAGTGCTGGCGGGGCTGGCCGCCGTCGCCGGGGTGTATTGGCGGGGGCGGGCCATGGGCCGGGCGCAGGAACGCTCGGACAGTGAGGCCCGCCTCCAGGCGCGGGCGGGCCAGGCCCGCAAGGAGGCCAGGGATGTGCAGGAAAAAGTGGCTCGCAGCGATGACGATGTCGTGGCTGATCGGCTTAAGTCTGGCTGGGTGCGGGTCGCTCCCCCCGCGGACCGGGATTGAATATTGCGACCATGCCCGGCCGATATATTTCAATTCGGCGGCGGAAGTGGACGCGACGCCGGCGGCAATACGCCGGCAGGTGCTCGAGCATAATGAAATGGTTTCTCGGCTTTGTTTTTGAGGTAAATTGGGGACGCGATTTTTTCCACCTTCAGGGCGCTTTTTTTCCGGCGCCGTCGGGGCGATGGATGGTGTGCTGCGGTCTGGTTCTGCAATAATTTCTGGTTTTCCGTCCCCTCGGGCCGTCGGCCCGGATGACTGTTCCAGGAGAGGCGCAATGGGTCAGAGGGTGCAGTGTCGGCAAGCGTTTTGCCCCGTGCAAATGCGCGGCAGGGAAAAATAATATGGCTGACGGCGAAAGCCTGGTCGCCGCGCGGGTCCGCCCGAAGCTCCGGTATTCGATGCGAACCGGACTGCTGGTGCTGGTGTTCGCCTGTATTGCGCCGGCGCTGGCGGTGTCTTCGATCGCCGTTTATGAAAGCTACCTGATCCAGAAAGAGCGGATATTCCGCGACACCATTTTCCTGGCCCGCAACCTGACCGCGATTCTCGACCGGGAAATGACCGGCGTCGAAGCCGGCTTGCAGATGTTGGCGTCGTCCCCCGACCTGGTGGGGGGCGACCTGGGCGGATTCCACCAGCGCGCCCGCGAAGCCATCAAGTTCCAGATCGTCGACAGCTACGTGCTGACCGACAAGGAGGGCCGCCAGGTGGTCAACACCATGGTGCCCTACGGCACGCCCTTGCCGTCTTCGGGGGTGTCGCAGGAGCTGGCGCGGGTTTTCCGCGCGCGTGAACCCGTCCTGAGCAGCCTGTTCATCGGCGCGCTCAGCGGCACGCCGACCATCGCGCTGGGGGTGCCGGTGGTGCGTGGCGACGAGGTCATCTACAGCCTGAACGTGGGCCTCTCGCCCGACCGCATCGGCAACGTGCTGGGGCGGCGCGGGCTGCCGGACGGTTGGGTGGCGGCAGTGCTGGACAAGAACGGCACCATTATCGCGCGCACGCGCGATCCCGAGAAATTCGTGGGCCAGAAGGCGGTGCCGACGCTGGCGCGCGCGGTGCAGTTGGAGAACGAGGGTTCGCTGGAGTCCACCACCAAGGAAGGCACGCCGGTCTACACCGCGTTCAGCCGCTCGGGCCTGACCGGCTGGACGGTGGCGGCGGGCGCGCCGATGACGCTGGTGACGACCGACCTTTACCGCTCGATCGCCTGGCTGGCGCTGGGGACGGTGGCGGCGTTCGGGCTGGGGTTGTGGCTGGCCCTGCGGCTGGCCAATCGGCTGACGTCGGCGGTGCAGGGGCTGGTCGGCCCGGCTCTGGCGCTGGGCGAAGGCCGCACCGTCGAACTGCCTGGCACGCGGGTCAAGGAGGCAGAGGAGGTCGGCACGGCGCTGCTGCAGGCCTCGCGGATGCTGGCGCATGCGCAGCACTTGGCGCACTACGATCCCCTGACTGGATTGTGCAACCGGGTGCTGTTCGGCGAGCTGGTGCTGCGCGAGCTGGCGGTGGCGCAGCGCAGCGGCGCGACGTTCGCGATCCTGGCGATCGATCTGGACGGTTTCAAGGCGGTCAACGACCTGCATGGGCATGCCGCCGGCGATACCGTCCTGAAGGAAGCGGCCGACCGCATGGCCACCGCCATTCGCGTTTCGGACGTGGCGGCGCGGCTCGGGGGCGACGAGTTCGCCGTGCTGCTGCTCGGCGCCAACCAGGAAAACGCACAGGCGGTGGCCGAGTCCCTGGTCGAGAGCCTCTCTTTGCCCTACCCCAAGATCCGAGTCGCGGTCTCGGCCAGCGTTGGCATCGCCGTCTATCCGGATTCGGGCGTCACCATGCTGCAGTTGCTGGAGCGGGCCGACGTCGCGCTGTACCGGGCCAAGGGTCTGGGCAAGCGGCGGGTCGCGTCCGACGAGCGTTGACGCGGCCGCGCCCGGCGCATCAGGCGCCGTGGCGGGGCACGGCGGCGGGCGGCAGGGCGGTCAGCACCTCGCCCGATTTCAGGCGATAGCGCCGTTCCCCCAACGCGATCACGCGCTCTCCCTCCGAGGTCCTGAGAATGTAGTGGACCGTGATGGGCGGCCCCGTGCGCGGGTCGGCGTGCGAGAACACTTCGATCCGGTAGAGCCGGCCGGATGCCGTGGTGGCGAGCACGTCGCTCAGCCTGCGTACAGAGATGGTCATGCGGCGAGATCTCCTTCTTGTTGATATTCGATCGGTCGCGCCGCGTCGGCCCGCAATTGCCGTGCCGGCCCTCCCGCGGCGGGTTTTCCGTTTTCGCTACACTGCGTCGTTTTGGGCGCGCGCCATGGCGCGGCGCCCGGGATGGACTTCGGGAAATCGGAAAAAAGCAATGCAATCTGCCCCCAGCCGCAATGCGGCGACATTGATGGGAGTGATGGCCGTGGTGCTCTGGGGCACCGTCGTCGGCCTGATTCGCGGCGTCAGCGAGCGTTTCGGGCCGATCGGCGGCGCGGCCCTGATCTATACGGTCGGTTCGGCATTTCTCGTCCTGTTGCTGGGATGGCCGCGCGTGCGTTCATTCCCGCGCCCCTACCTGGTTTCCGGCAGCCTGTTGTTCGTGGCCTATGAAATCTGCCTGTCGCTGTCGCTGGGATTCGCCGCCAACCGCGGCCAGGCGATCGAGCTGGGGATCGTCAATTACTTGTGGCCGTGCTTTACCGTCATCCTGGCGATCCTGATCAACGGCCAGCGCGCCAGCGTCTGGGTGCTGCCGGGCATTGCGCTGTCGCTGTGCGGCATCGTCTGGGTGGTCGGCGGCGACGGCGGCGTTTCCTGGTCGCGCGTGGCGGCCAATGTCTCCAGCAATCCCCTCAGTTATGGTCTGGCGTTCAGCGGCGCCGTCATCTGGGCCTTCTATTGCAACGTCACGAAACGCTACGCTGATGGCAAGAATGGCGTGGCGTTGTTCTTCATGCTGACCGCGGCCGTGCTGTGGATCAAATACGGATTCAGCGCCGAGCCGGCGCTGCCGTTCGCCTGGCCCGCCGTGCTCGAACTGTGCGTGACGGGCGGCGCCATGGCGGCCGGTTACGCGCTCTGGAACGTGGGCATTCTCAGCGGCAATCTGACGCTGCTGGCCACGGCGTCCTATTTCACGCCCGTGTTGTCGACTTTTTTTGCGGCCATATGGCTGTCCACGCGCTTGACCATGACATTCTGGCAAGGCGTGGCGATGGTCACCGCCGGCTCGCTGATCTGCTGGGCGGCGACGCGCGGCAGGCCTGCCCGGGGCAAGTAGCCCCGTGGCAATCTCCTGGCTCATCGGTTGACGGGGATTCCGGAGGAACCCGTCGGCTCATTCCAGGACGATGGTCTGCGCCACGGCGTAGCCGAGCGGAATGAGCAACAGGGAGGCGAACAGCGAGCTGACGATCGCCGCCGATATTTTCAGCCACGGCTCGGGTCCCGCGCTCTGTATCGTTTGAACCACCAACGCGACGATACCCACAACCATCAAACAGCTGATTACCACTGCTACGTAAGTCATGATGTCTCCGTCCTCGCCTGATTAAAGGGATGCGGCGCCGCTACTGCGGTCTGTCACTACGTCGCTACGTTTAGTCTGATTGTGCGCCTGTATGCGGGGGTGTGGCGCTAGGGTTTTCCTGGCTCGGGCGCGCGCTGTGGCGTTTTTGCCGCGCACCGTGCAGCATGAAATCGGTGTGCGGCGCAGCATTTTTCCGCCCCCGCCGCGCCCGCGCTTTGCGCTACGATGGCGGCGTCCACCCACTCTCCAGATCGCGAAATGCCGCAACGACTCCGCCCGGGCACGCGCGCCACACTGCAGGTCAGGCAGTTGCTGCCGGGCGAATTCGCCTGGATCATCACCCTGCTGGATCCCGACACCGGCAATGTGCGCAGCACCAATTATTCCGAACGGCGCTATGCCAGCCAGGACGAGGCCTCCGCCGCTGGCAAGGCCGCCGTGGTGGAATTCCTGGGCAATAGCGATCCGAACGCCGGGACTTCCGCCAAGGACGGCAAGCCGTCCAGGTCCTGATATCCGGCCGGCCATGCCCGAAAGCCCTCGCTGGAGGGCTTTTTTGCGTCGGGCCGATGGCGGCTGGCGCGCCGGGCATGGCAGTTGCTGAGCAGCGGGCTGGCGCGATAGGCGCGCCCAGGAGATCCGCCATGTTCCCACCCGACCATCGCCCGCCGGACGCGCCCGACGACGTGCCGCCCGATGATCCGCCGTTGCCCGGCGATCCACCGCGGCCCGACGACCCGCGCCCCAATCCCAACCACGCGCCCGACGATCCGGGCGAGCCCGACGTCGTCCCGCCGCCCGATCCGCGCGCGCCGGGCACGATCGACCTGGCCTGAGCGCCACCAAATCCGATCCCACTACCAAGGAGGCTTGCATGCGTTCGATCCTGTTATGGCTGCTGGGGGTACCCATTCCCATCATCATCCTGCTGGCGCTGTTCTGGCATTGAGCCAGTCCGGTCCCGCGCCACGGCGCGCAATGTGAACGAGGAATCACCATGGAAAATGCACTCTCGGCCAACCGGCCCTACGACGGCGTGCCGCCGGTGAGGGAATCGGCGGTGTCCGCCGTATCCTGGGCCGCGGTATTCGCCGGCGCTGTCATCGCCGCGGCCTTGTCGTTGGCGTTATTCGCGGGCGGCTCCGGCCTGGGCTTCCTGTCGATCTCGCCTTGGAGCGGGGAGGGCGTCTCCGCGCCCACGGCGGGCATCGGCCTGATCGCCTGGATGCTGTTCACCCAGATCGTGGCCTATGGCGTTGGCGGCTATGTCGCCGGCCGGCTGCGCACCAAATGGGCCGACGTGCATGGCGACGAGGTTTATTTCCGCGACACCGCGCACGGCTTCCTGGTGTGGGCATTGAGCGCTGTCGTGAGCGCCGCCCTGCTGGGCTCGGCAATTGCCACGCTGGCATCGGGCGCGGCCAAGGCCGGCGCTTCCGTGGCGGCGGGCGCGGGCGCAGCGGTGACGGCAAGCGCCGCCGCTGGCGCGGGAGCCGCGGCGGGCGGTATGGACGGCGCCGGCGATTACTTCACGGACGTGCTGCTGCGCAATGAACGGCCCGATGCCGGCGGCGATCGCGCCGCGGCTCGCGCCGAAGTCGGTCGCATCGTCGCCATGAGCCTGGCTCGCGGCGAAATGACCCCGGCCGACCGCGACTATGTGGCCCGGGTGATCGCGGCGCAGGCGGGCATCGATGCCGCCGCCGCGCAGCAGCGCGTGAACCAGACGCTGCAGCAGGCCCGCCAGGCCGCCGACGACGCCAAGCACAAGGCGCGGGAGGCCGCCGACGCGGCACGCAAGGCCGCCGCGGCGCTGGCGCTGTGGGGCTTTGCCTCCATGCTGATCGGCGCGTTCGTGGCCAGCCTGTGCGCGACCTGGGGCGGGCGGCGCCGCGACACGGTGTTCAAGCCATAATCGCGGCAGGCGAGGCGCGGGGCATCACGCCCCGCGCCGCTTCAAGGCAGCTTCTGCTGGAACATCCATTCGCGCCAGGGCCTGGCGGTCAGCAGCTCCGGCGCGATGCGGTGATCCATGCCCTGGTAGGTGACGAAGATCGGATGGCCGCCCGCGGCCGCCAGCGCTTCGGCCCAGATCCGGCTGCCCTCGTAGGGATTTTCCTGGTCGGCGGTGCCATGGACGAGCAGCGTGGGGACGCCCGCCAGCGGCTTGGCGAGCGAGCGCTCCGGTGGCACGCCCGACATGGCGACGATGGCGGCGAAGCGCCCGGGCGAGGCGACGGCGGCGTCCAGCGCGGCCGATGCGCCCATCGAGAAGCCGACGGCATAGATCCGTTTGGCGTCGACCGGATGGTGCCGGGCGATGTCCTCGACCAGCCGCATGACGTCAGGCAGGTCGGCGCCGGCCTGCGAGACCCGCACGCCATGGCGGTCCTTTTCATAGTTGGCGGTGCGGCCTGGTGTCTGCGGCACCAGTACATAGGCGGGAAAATCGCGGCGCGATTCGGCCGAGCCGAAGGCGCGGGTGAACGCGTTCAGCGGCAGCAGGTTGTCGGTGCCGACGCCGCCCGAACTGTGGAAAATCACCACCAGTGGGTATTTTTTGCCGCTTTCAGGCGCAACCGGCGAGACCAGGCGGTAGGGCAGCGGGGCCTTGCCGGCGCGGGCGAATTCCGCCGGCGCGAAGGCGTCGATGGGGGCCTGCTTGAGCGTCTCGACGGTCTGCAATTGCGCGGCCGTGGGCGCGTAGCTGACGCTCGAGGCTTGCACGCCGCCTTGCGCGGCACAGGCGCGGCCGATGGTCAGGCTCAGGATCGCGGCGAGCACGGCGCGTGCGGCGATTCCAGCGATACCGGTGCTGATGATGACGCCTTGGCGGCCAGGCGTTGCCAGGGGGGCGGCCGGGGCGACAGGTCGGCGAGCTTGCGCGGGGCGCCAAGCCTGGATGCGGCTGGAGGGCATGTCAGATTCTCCCCATGAGATTGTGGTGGGCGTGGTGCGCGAAGATTCTAAAAGGGCGCACCGCGCCGGTATGCGGGAAAAATGTGGGGAATATGTGGAAATGTGTGAAGGGCCCAAATGCGGGCCGCAGGCAACGTGGTCGCGAAAGTGATGTCGGGGTGGCGAGCCCTCGGCCTTCGATCTGGGCCGGCACGCTTTGGTTCGCACCCCCGGTCCCCCCTGGTGCGCACCCCTGGTCCGCACCCCTGTTCCGGCGCCCCAATGGAAAAAGGCCTTCACGCAAGTGAAGGCCTTTTTGAATTCTGGTGGCGCATCCCTGATTCGAACAGGGGACCTGCGGATTATGATTCCGTCGCTCTAACCGGCTGAGCTAATGCGCCATCCTTATCGTCGCTGCTTTCAATGAAAGCCAAGCAACGAAGAACGAAATTCTAGCACGGAATTTTTTAGGATTGCAAGTAGGGGGGCGGCCTTTTTTGTTCAGGCCGCGGGCGGCCCGCTACGACCGCGCAGTCACTCCATCAGGCATCCCGCGCCAGACGAATGCCGGAAAACTGCCAACGCGCTTCCGGCGGGAAAAAATTGCGGTAGCTGGGCCGGATGTGGCCGCGCGGGGTGGCGCAGGAGCCGCCCCGCAGCACGTACTGGTTGCACATGAACTTGCCGTTGTATTCGCCCACCGCGCCGGCATCGGGCTTGAAGCCGGGGTAGGCATCGTAGGCACTGGCGGTCCATTCCCAGGCGTCGCCGAACAACTGCGCCGGGCCGCTGCCCTGCCGGGCGGGGGCGGGGCGGGGATCCAGGTGGCCGTTTTCCAGCAGGTTGGCGCGGTTCGACCAAGCGCCGTCGGGCAGTTGCCGCGCCGCGTGCTCCCACTCGGCCTCGCGCGGCAGGCGCACTCGTGCCCAGCGCGCATAGGCGTCGGCCTCGTAGTAGCTGATATGCGTGACCGGGGCCTGCAATTCCAGCTCCTGCATGCCGCGCAGCGTGAAAACCCGCCAGTCATCGCGCTGGCCTTCCCAATAAAGCGGCGCGCGCCAGCCTTCCGCGCAGACCCGCTCCCACCCCAGCGACAGCCACAGTTCGGGCCGCTTGTAGCCGCCGTCGCGGATGAAGGCGAGGTATTCGTGCTGCGTCACCAGGCGGTCGGCCAGGTGGAAGGGAGCCAGCAGCACGTCATGCGCCGGGCCTTCGTTGTCGAACGCGAAGCCCTGCCCGTCGTGGCCGATACGGACGACGCCGCCGTTGTAGCGGGTCCAGCCGGCGGGCGTGCCGGGTGGCAGCGCGGGCGAACCCGACGCGACGTAGGCGGGCCTGAGCGGGTTGGCGAACAGCAGGTGCTTGATATCCGTCAGGATCAGTTCCTGATGCTGCTGCTCGTGGTTCAGCCCCAGTTCCAGCAGGGCGTCGAAGGCCGGATCGTTGCCGCCCAGCCGCGCGATCAGCTCGTGCATGGCCTGGTCCACGTGCTGGCGATAGCGCATCACGTCGGCCAGCGGCGGCCGCGTCAGCAGGCCGCGCTGCGGCCGTGGATGCTTGGCGCCAATGGCGTTGTAGTAGGAGTTGAACAGCATCCGATACTGCGGGTGGAACACGGGGCAGGCCGGATCGAAGTGCGTCAGCAGGAAGGTCTCGAAGAACCAGGTGGTATGCGCCAGGTGCCATTTGACCGGGCTGCAGTCCGGCATGGACTGCACCTGACAATCCTCCGGACTCAGGGGGGCGGCCAGCGCCACGGTGGTGGCACGCACGGCATCGTACCGGTCATGCTGGCCGGCCTGGCCGGCGGCATAGGGGCCGTTGGCCGGGTGGGTCAGCAGGCAGGCAGGTTCCATGGCGATCCTCCAGGGGCGGGTTGAGGGGGCGCGGTGTCAGGCACGGGCGCTGAATACTGAAAACCAGCCGCGCGCGTCCGACCAATGGTGGATGTCGTGGTATCCCGCGCGCTGCAGCAATTCGGTGAAGGCTTCGGGCGTGAACTTGTAGGAGTTCTCGGTATGGATGCGCTCCTGCGCCGCGAAGCGCCGCTGGCCGCCGGGCCAGGCCACCATGACGGAACGGCGCGCTTCCAGGTGCATCTCGATGCGCGATTGGTCGCTGTTGAGCAGCGCCACATGGCGCCAGTCATCGACATCAAAGTCGCTGCCCAGCAGGTCATTGACGTGGCGCAGCAGGTTCAGGTTGAAGGCCGCGGTCAGGTGCAGGGCGTCGTCGTAGGCCGGTTCCAGCACCTGCCTGGGCTTGACGCGATCGACCCCGACCAGCAGCCCGCCGCCGGCGCATTGCCGCTGGATCCGCCGCAGCATGGCCAGCGCGGCTTGCGGGTCGAGATTGCCGATGCTGGAGCCGGGATAGAAGAACAGGCGCTGCTCGGCGCCGATATCCGCCGGCAATGCCAGCGCCTGGGAGAAGTCCAGGCCGATGGGCGTGATCCGCAGGTCCGGGTACGACAGGCGCAGCCGCCGCACCGCGGATTGGAGGTAGTCGGCGGAAATGTCGATTGGGACGTAATGGCGCGGCCGCAGGCTGGAAAACAGCCGCTCGGCCTTGACGCAGTCGCCCGCGCCCAGGTCGATCATGGCCTGCACCGGACCGATGTGGCGCGCGATGTCCTGCCCGTGCCGCGTGAAGATCTCTGCTTCGCAGCGGGTCGGGTAGTACTCCGGCAATTGCGTAATGGCGGTGAACAGCGACGAGCCGAGCGCGTCGTAGAGAAACTTGGGGTCGATATGAGCGGGATGATCCAGCAGTCCGTCGCGCAATTCCTGCTGCTCGGCGGTCATGGGCTGGGGTTGCGGCGCCAGGAACCGCGGGGCGGCGCCGGCGAGCAGTGCGGAGGGAGAGACCATGCGTTCAGTTCCTTTTTTGAGGCCGATGAAGCGCATTGCAAAAAACACATTGTGGCCGCCAGAGGGGTTCCGGTGTCAAGTTAAGCCACTGAAATGCAATGGACTTTTACGAAATTGGCGGGGGCGGAAAGGCCGGCCGCACACGGGGACGGTACGTCTGGCCGTCACCGTGCCGCGAGGCCTCAGCAAGCGGCGCGCCACTGAAATATCGGTTAACGGCTGGTTGCGAAAGCTCGGGCGCGCGGCGGCGGGAATGGCCACAATGTGGGCACGGTCTGGCGGCGAGCCGCAAGACTGTCTGAGCAACCCGCGACAAGGAGCGACTATGAATAGAAAGCACCAACGCGCCGAAATGGCCCTGCACCGCGATCGCGTGAGCGACAGCCTTCATGAGTTGCTTGCCGGTACGGAGGACCTGTTGCGTTCGACCGCCTCATACACTGGCTCTGAGATCGAAGCGGCGCGCGCGCGCCTGACGCGCCAGTTGGCCGAGGCGCGCGAATCCGCGGGCGAGTGGGAAGGCGTGGCGCGCGAGCGCGCCCGCCGCGCCAAGGCCTATGCCGATGAATACGTCCACGAGCACGCCTGGAAATCGGTGGGTGTGGCGACGCTGGTGGGCGTCTTGCTGGGCTGCTGCCTGCTGGCCAACCGGCGCTGAGTCCTCGCGCCATGAGGCCACCACCGGGCCTGCCCGCGCCGTTGGCGCGGGGGGGGCGCGCATGGCGAGGCGCCATGCGCGCGGCGGCGCTGGCCTGCTGCGCGGCCCTGCTGGCCGCCTGCGCCAGCGTGCCCGATGCGCAGGAACGCGCCGCCCGCAAGGCCCAGGCCGGCCTGTCCGCCGACGCGTCGCAGGCCAGTTACCGCCGCGGCCACGACATCGCGGCGGATCCCCGCAATGCAAGGAATGACTTCCTGGCGCGCCACCTGGCGGTCGAGGAAGCGGTCAGCGGCGCGCCGCTGTTGGCCGGCAACCGCGTGCGCCTGCTGGCCGACGGGCCGGGGACCTACCAGGCCATGCTGCGCTCGATCGCGCAGGCGCGGCGTTACGTGCACATGGAAACCTACATCTTCGAGGATGATGCGGAAGGGGCGCGCTTTGCCGAGGCCTTGATCGCGGCGCGCAATCGCGGCGCCGATGTCGCGCTGATGGTGGACGCGGTGGGCACGATCAAGACGCCCGACGCGCTGTTCCAGCGCCTGCGCGACGCCGGCGTGCAGGTCGCGGTCTTTAATCCGATCAGTCCCGTGAATGGCAGCCGCGCCGGCTGGTCGCCGAACCAGCGCAACCATCGCAAGGTCCTGGTGGTGGATGGCAAGGTGGGCTACCTGGGGGGCATCAATGTCAGCGCCGTGTACGCCTCGTCGCCCGCCAGCGGCAGCGGCGCATCGGGCGGCGTGGGCAGCGGAGCCGACGCAAAGCGAATCGACGCCCAGGCCGCGCCCTGGCGTGATACGCATCTGCAGATCGAGGGGCCGGCCGTGGCCCAGTTGGAGGCGGTGATCCGGGACGGCTGGCAGTCGCAGGCCAAGGAGCCCCTGCGTGGCGGCGGCACGGCGATCGCGCCGCCCGTCGGGCCCACGCGTGTGCGTATCCTGGCCAACCAGCCCGATCGCAGTGACGGCTACACCGTCTATCTGACGCTCATGTCCGCGTTCGAGAGCGCGCAGCGCTCCATTCACATCACCATGGCGTACTTCGTGCCCGACCCGGCCTTTGTCGACGTGCTGGCCGCGGCCGCGCAGCGCGGCGTGGACGTGGCGCTGGTGCTGCCGGGCTTCAGCGATTCGTCGCTGGTGTTCAATGCCGGCCGCTCTCATTACGGCAAGCTGCTCAAGGCGGGCGTGAAGATCTACGAGCGGCGCGACGCGCTGCTGCACGCCAAGACCGCGGTGGTCGACGGCGTCTGGTCCACCGTGGGATCCAGCAACATGGATTGGCGCAGCTTCGCTTTGAACTACGAGGTCAACGCGGTGGTGCTGGGACCGGAGTTCGCGGCCGACATGGAAGCGCTGTTCCAGCGCGACGTGACCGAGTCGGTGCGCATCACGCCCGAGGCCTGGCGCGCCCGGGGCGTGGATGACCGCTTCATGGAGTTCTTCTCGCGCATGTTCGAGCGCTGGCTGTAGGCCGCGGCGAGCGCCATCGCGGCCCGGCCCGCGCTCAGGCCGGCGTCGCCTGGGGCGGATGCGCCATGACGTATTCCTGCGCCAGCGCGGTGCTGATGTCGTGGGTGGGCTGGAACGAATCGGCGCGCGCCATCGACCAGCCGGCGCGGAACACCTGGTGACGGAACTCGCCGCGCAGCAGTTCGCCCGGCGCCAGCTCCGGGAACAGCGCCGACAGCAGCCGGATCTCGCTCGATGAAATGCGGCGCGCGATATGGTGCGGGCGCAACTGGTTCGGATGCGTCAGGCCGGCGGCTGCCAGCAGCTCGGCCAGCGCGTGCAGCGTGTTCTTGTGGAAATTGGCTACGCGCTGGGCCTTGTCCGGCACCACCAGGGCGCGCTGGCGCAGCGGATCCTGGGTAGTCACGCCGGTGGGGCACTTGCCGGTGTGGCAGGCCTGGGCCTGGATGCAGCCGATGGCGAACATGAAGCCGCGCGCGGCGTTGCACCAGTCCGCGCCCATGGCCATGACGCGGGCCATGTCGAACGCGGTGATGATCTTGCCCGAAGCGCCCAGTTTGATGCGGTCGCGCAGGTTCACGCCGATCAACGTGTTGTGCACCAGGCGCAGCGCCTCGCGCAGCGGCGTGCCGACGTGGTCGACGAACTCGACCGGCGCGGCGCCGGTGCCGCCCTCGGCGCCGTCGACCACGATGAAGTCGGGCGTGATGCCGGTTTCCAGCATGGCCTTGACGATGGCGAACCATTCCCACGGATGGCCGACGCAGAACTTGAAGCCCACCGGCTTGCCGCCGGACAACTCGCGCAGCCGGGCGACGAACTTCATCAGGCCAATCGGCGAGTCGAAGGCCGAGTGGCTGGCGGGTGAGTTGCAGTCCTGCCAGGGCGCCACGCCGCGCGCCTCGGCGATCTCGGGCGTGACCTTGCCGGCTGGCAGGATGCCGCCGTGGCCCGGCTTGGCGCCCTGCGACAACTTGATCTCGATCATCTTCACCTGCGGCGTACAGGCGTTCCTGACGAAGGCTTCCTCGGAGAAGGCGCCGTGCTCGTCGCGGCAGCCGAAGTAGCCCGAGCCGATGTTCCACACCAGGCTGCCGCCTGGCTGGCGATGATAGCGGCTGATGCCGCCTTCGCCCGTGTCATGCGCAAAGTTGCCTTGCCGCGCGCCTTCGTTCAGCGCCAGCACCGCGTTGGCCGACAGGGCGCCAAAGCTCATGGCCGACACGTTGAAGGCGGACATTGCGTACGGTTGGGTGCAGTCCGGGCCGCCCACGGTCACGCGAAAGTCGGTGTCGCCGATGTGGGTGGGCGACATGGAATGGTTGATCCACTCGTAGCGATCGCCGTACACGTCTTCCTGGGTGCCGAAGGGGCGCTTGTCGATCTCGCGCTTGGCGCGCTGGTACACGATCGAGCGTTGCGCGCGCGAGAACGGCGAGGCCTGGGTGTCGTCTTCCAGGAAGTACTGGCGGATCTCGGGGCGGATGAATTCGAACAGGAAGCGCAGATTGCCCAGCACCGGATAGTTGCGGCGGATGGCGTGGCGCGTCTGGATCAGGTCGTACACGCCCAGCAGGCCCAGCAGCACCAGCGGCACGGCGGCCCACAACCACCAGTACGAATCCGTGAACACCAGGATGGTGGTCGCGGCGGCGGCCACCAGGGTCAAGATAAAGGCCGTGTAGCGGCCGGCAATCCATTGCATGTCCGTCTCCGTATTGCGGAATGCAGCAACCATACACCAGGGCGGCTGTAAATCCGGTAAACGCAAGGCGCGGCCCGGCGGCCGCGACAACCCCGCCCGCCATTGCGGAAACCGCGCCAATGCTGGCGTTGCGAGGCATGGACGAAAAAAAGCCCCCTCGGAAGGGGGCCGTTGCTGGAACAGTGTTTCTCAGCAGCTGGATGCCGACGGCGTTTTTTCCACCGCCAGGCCAAAAAGCGGACGCAGGCGCACGCCCAGGGCGCTGCCGACAAATGCCGCCGGCAGCCACAGCCAGGCGTGCAGGCTGCCCGACAGGATGCCGCTGAAGTAGGCGCCGATGTTGCAGCCGAAGGCCAGGCGCGCGCCGTAGCCCAGCAGCAGGCCGCCAATGACCGCGCCGGCCAGCGAGCGGGCGGGCACCTTCCAGACCGGCGCGAACTTGCCGGCGGCGCTGGCCGCGGCCAGCGCGCCCAGCATCAGGCCGATGTCCATCACCGTGGTCACGTCCTGGCGCAGCGGTGCGCCCAGCGCGGCCTGCTTGCTCCAGTAGGCCCAGGTGGCCACGTCGCCGCCCATCGCGTCCAGCGCCTTGGCGCCCCACAGCGCGAACGCCGAGGTGATGCCCCAGGGCCGGCCGGCCAGCGCCAGCGTGGCGAAGTTCAGCGCCACCAGCGCCACGCCGCCCCAGATCAGCGGCCACGGGCCCTGCAGCAGCGAGGCCGGGCGCGCGGTGCGCGAGGCGAACGAGATCACGTGGCCATGGCGGCGTTTTTCCAGCACGGTGGCGATCCAGGCGATCAGCGCGAACACCGCCAGGTTGGCGATGATGGCGGGCGCCAGGCCCCAGGTCTTGATGAGCGAGGTCGGCGCCAGCGCGGGCAGGGTCGACCACCAGCCGAAGTGGGCGGTGGCGATGACCGAGCCGATGATGAAGAACAGCAGCGTGACCAGCATGCGGGTATTGCCGCCGCCCACCGCGAACAGCGTGCCCGAGGCGCAGCCGCCGCCCAACTGCATCCCGATGCCGAACAGGAACGCGCCCAGCAGCACCGACACGCCCGGGGGCGAGACCAGGCCGTTGACCGGCTGGCCGAACAGCGAGCCTTGCGCCAGGAACGGGAAGAACAGCAGCACGCCGATGGCCAGCATGAGCATCTGCGCGCGCAGGCCGGCGCCGCGGCGGTCCGACACGAACACGCGCCAGGCCTGGGTGAAGCCGAACGACGCGTGGTACAGCGCCACGCCCAGCAGCGCGCCGACGATCCACAACGCGCCCTGGCGCCAACTGACGGTCTGGTTCAGGTACAGGGCGCCGGCCAGCACCAGCAGCAGCGCGATCCAGAGCGGCTTGCGGTTGATCTGGATTGGCGGCAGCGCCGAGGGCAGGGGCAGGGCGGAAGTGTTGGCGCTCATGGGAGAGTCCCGGGAATTCGATAAGGGAAAAGCAAACGGGCGCGTAGCCGCACCCGTTGTCGTGGATAAAAGTCTAAAGGCGGTCAATAATTTCTCAAAGCATTTATTGGTGCTTTTTTAATAACTTTTGATTATATAAAGATGCGCGGCTCAGGAGATCGGATGCGCGCTGATCCAGGCTACCAGCAGGCTCACGGTCAGGACGGACAGCACCGTGGACACCAGGATGGCGCGCGAGGTGACGCGCGCGTCGCGCCCGTACATCTGCGCCAGCATGAAGGGGCCTGTGCCGATCGGCAGGGCGCTCATCAACACCGCCGTCCAGGCCCACAGCGGCGGCATGGAGAACACCTGGAACGCCAGCAGCGCCGTCACGGCCGGTTGCAGCAGCAGCTTGCCGGCCACCAGCCGCAGCACGCCTGGTCCCGGGCTTGCGGTCTCGGTCTGCGCCAGGAACAGGCCGATGGTGACCAGCGCGCAGGGGCTGGCGGATGCGCCCAGCAGCGACACGTAGCGATCCAGCCCCTCGGGCAGCGCCAGCCCGGTGCCGGCCCACGCCAGGCCCAGCACCGGCGCGGCCAGCAGCGGATTGCGCATGAGCGCGCGGCCGACCTTCACCAGCGTGGCGCCCAGGCCGGGCGCCTGCTGGCGGTCGAATTCGATCAGGGCGATGGCGAAACCGAACAGCACGCTGGCCGTCATCAATGTGGTGAAGGCCGCCGGCGCCAGGCTTTCGGCGCCAAACAGCGCCAGGCATAGCGGGATGCCCATATAACCGGCATTGGCGTAGGCCGCCGCCAGTCCTTCGATGCTGCGGTCGGTCAGGCCGCGCGGGCCGCGTTTGCGCGGCAGGAACGACAGCGCGAACGTGACGGCGATGCCGCCGGCGAACGCGCCGACAAAGCCCCAGTGCGCCATGTGCGCCAGGTCCACCTGCGTCATGGCGCGGAACAGCAGCGCCGGCAGCGACAGGTAGACCACGTAGCGGTTCAGGGCGTCGGTGGCGGCCGGCCCCAGGATGCGCCAGCGCGCCGCCAGCCATCCGGTCAGGATCAGCGCGAAGACCGGCAGGGCGGCGGTGATGACGGCATTCATGGCGGCGGCGGAAATGGGCGCGAAAGGGCGCTCATTCTACTTGCCGCGCCGGCGCGGGCGTGCGCGCCGAACGGGTCACCAGCAGGATGCCGAGCGCGGCCAGGGCCATGCCGGGCCAGGCCAGCGGCGGGATCGGCTCGTCCAGCACCAGCAGTGCGATGACCGCGGTCGATGGCGGCACCAGGAAGAACAGCGCCGACACGCGTGACGCTTCGCCATGGCGCAGCATGGCCAGCAACAAGGAGATCGCGACCAGCGAATTGCCCACCACCAGGTACGCCAGCGAACCCAGCAACGGCCCGGTCCAGTCGAGGCGCATCGGCTCCAGCCAGAAGGCCAGCGGCGCCGTGACCGCCAGGCCCACGGCGTATTGCACCGTGTTGGAGGTGACGGGGTGGGTTTGCACGCCAAAGCGCTTCTCATACAGCGTGCCGCTGGTGATGCAGAGCAGCGCGGCCACCGCGAACACCAGGCCGAGCGTCGAAGCCAGGTCGACCGAGGCCTTGGCGACGATGACCAGCGCGGCGCCCGACACGCCCAGTCCCAGCCCGGCCCAGCGCCGCGCGTCGACGCGTTCGTGCGCGATCACCGGCGCCAGCAGCCCGATCAGGATGGGCTGTAGCGACGTGATCAACGCCAGCCCCCCGGCGGACATGCCTTGCTTGAGCGACAGATAGGTGAAGCAGAAGTAGCCCGCCTGCAGCAGCAGGCCGACCATGGCCAGGTGGCCCCAGGCGCGGGTGCCTTGCGGCAGCGGCGGCCGCAGCGCCAGGAGGAACGGCATCAGCAGCGCCACGACGCAGGCGTAGCGCAGCGCCAGGAACGTCATCGGGTCGGCATAGGCCAGCCCCACTTTCAGCACGACGAAGCCGCTGGACCACAGCAGCAGGAAAAGCGCGGGCGCGAATTTCAACCAGGCGGGCGTTGCGGCTTGCGGCATGATGGCGATCAGCTGCGGGAATGGGCCAGCCGCGATGGTACGCCTGTTTCGCCGACACGCCATCCCTGCGAAAATGTCGACAGTGGATTCATATTCAGCAGTGGCGCGAGGGAAAAAAATGGCCAACCAACAAAAGCCGACGGTACGTATCACCCTGGGAACCTGGGATCGCCTGCGCGACGACGCCTCGTCGGTCCGCTATGACGTTTTCGTGGTCGAGCAGAAGGTGCCGCCCGAGGTCGAGATGGACGACGACGACGCGGTTTCGGTGCATGCGGTGGCCTACGCCGCCGACGGCACGCCGCTGGGCACCGGCCGGCTGCTGCCCGACGGCCACATCGGCCGCATGGCCGTGCACAAGCGGGCGCGCGGCCTGGGCGTGGGCGGCCAGTTGCTCGACGCCCTGATCGGCCAGGGTCATGGCGATGGCCACCGCATGCTGGTGCTGCACGCGCAAACCCACGCCAAGGGCTTTTACGAGGCCCACGGTTTCAAGGTGGAAGGCGAGGAGTTCATGGAGGCCGGCATCGCGCACGTCGTCATGACGCGGATGCTGGCCTAGGCGCTTGCGAGCGAACGATCGGCCGGCTGTCCAGGCTGGCCTGATCATTCGGGCCGCAAAAGAAAAAACCCCGGACGCTTTCGCGAACGGGGTCTTTCTTGGCGCATCACGACAGGTACCTCGTGATGTAATAATTGGTGCCCAGGAGAGGACTCGAACCTCCACACCTTGCGGCACATGGACCTGAACCATGCGCGTCTACCAATTCCGCCACCTGGGCGCTGATGTCTTACCTTCCGCGTCGCTTTCCAGTTTGCATTTCATCTTTCGACTTCTTGCTACCGGCTGCGTTTCGTTTCGTGTTCAACAGCAGAGGAACGAGATTATGCATACTTTTTTGGAAGTGTGCAAGTCATGCAGCATTTTTTTCACTTTTTTTTCGATGCGGCCGGCTTCGCTATAGTGTCGCCCCATGTCACGCCCTCTTTGCCTGCGCTGTAAGCGCCCCGAATCCCATTGTCTTTGCGCCCTGATCCCGACGCTGACTCCGCGCACCCGCGTGGTGGTGTTGCAGCATCCGAGCGAGGCGCGCCATGCGCTGAATACCGCGCGGCTGGCGGTGCTAGGGCTGCAAGGCGCGCGGCGCCTGGTGGGCGAGCGCTTTCAATATGAGCAGTGGGCCGAGCCTGGGTATGCACCCTGCGTGCTGTTTCCTGGCGAGGGCGCGGAGGTATTGATTCCGGGGTGCGCCGCCGCGACGGGCGGGCCGGTGCAATTGATCGTGCCCGATGGCACCTGGACTCATGCGCGCAAGCTGCTGCACATCAATCCGCAACTGGCCGCGCTGCCGCGCGTGATGCTGCCGGCCGGCCTGACGTCGCGCTACCGGGTGCGGCACGCGGACATTCCGGGTGCGCTGTCCACCATCGAGGCGGTGACGCACGCACTCAATGCGCTGGAGGCGCCAGGTAATTTCGATGAGCTGCTGCGGCCGTTCGAGGCCTTGATCGATGGCCAGATCGCGGGGATGGGGGCGGACCTGTATGCGCGCCATCATCTGAACCGCAAGGTGCCTTGGCGCTGAAGGTTGTCCGATCGAGCAATACTGTCCCGGGGGGGGCTAACGTTGGGGTGGGGGCATCACCATCCTTGTGATGGCCTTTGAATCTGGTCGCGGATGGGTCGGCACAGGGCAATTGATGCCGTGCAAAGCAGTTCACGCCAGACCATTCACGCAGCTCAAAGCAAAAACCCCGAAAATCTTGCGATTTCCGGGGTTTTCAACTTTTTTGCCAATGCTGTCTGTTTGATTTCACGGCGATGTTTTTTTCATCGCAAACCCAAACAGCCTCAGCTGAAATTCCGTGGTGCCCAGGAGAGGACTCGAACCTCCACACCTTGCGGCACATGGACCTGAACCATGCGCGTCTACCAATTCCGCCACCTGGGCACTGAGACATTCCAGTCAGAACTTTGTGATACGCTGCCACTTCGATTGCATGAGGTTTTTATTCCCATGTATTCAAAGCACATGTATTCAAAGCGTAATTGCAAAATCACTCTACAATCCGTCTGACCATTTCTGCTTCAGTGTTCAGCCTTGGGCGAACCACAGAAGCTGCGCATTATATACGGAAAAATTAGCTTTGGCAAAACGATCGAATAACGAATCGAACAACAACAGATCCACTCCGTTGCCGGAAGCGCCGCCAGACTTCGATCCCGATGTCCCGTCCCGTGAAGCCATCCTGAAAGCGCTGCGATCCGCGGGGGCGCCGTTATCTCCGGTGGAACTCGCCGAGCGCATGGGCGTGGAGCGTCCTGCGACGATGGTGGGATTCGAGCGCCGCCTGGGCGCGATGGAGCGCGATGGCCAATTGATGCCCAACCGCAAGGGCGTGCTGCTGCTGGCCACCAAGCTGGACTTCGTGGCGGGCAAGGTGCTGGGCCACCGCGACGGTTTCGGCTTCCTGCTGCGCGATGACGGCGGGCCGGACCTGTTCCTGTCGCCGCGCGAAATGCTCAAGGTGCTGCACGGCGACCGCGTGCTGGTCAAGCCGTCGGGCGAATACCGGGGCAAGCCGGAAGGCACCATCGTCGAGGTCATCGAGCGCCGCACCAACAAACTGGTGGGGCGCTTCCTGCACGAGCATGGCTTGTCCATCGTGGTGCCGGAAGACCAGCGCATCAAGCATGACATCCTGATTCCGCCCAGCGACACCAACGGCGCCCAACACGGGCAGGTGGTGTCGGTCGAGATCATGGAGCAGCCCACCCGCCATACGCAGCCGCTGGGCCGCGTGTCCGAGGTGCTGGGCGAGATCGACGATCCCGGCATGGAAATCGAGATCGCGGTGCGCAAGTTCGATGTGCCCGTCGAATTCTCCGAGGCCGCGCGCAAGCAGGCCGCCCGCCTGCCGGACGTGGTCCGCAAGGGCGACCTGAAAGACCGCGTCGACCTGCGCGACGTGCCCCTGATCACCATCGACGGCGAAGACGCGCGCGACTTCGACGACGCCGTCTATTGCGAGGCGGTCGAACTGGGCACGGGCCAGCGCAAGCGGCCGGGCTGGCGCCTGTTGGTGGCCATTGCCGACGTCAGCCACTACGTGCGTCCCGGCGACGCGCTGGACGATGACGCGCTCGAGCGCGGCACCAGCGTGTATTTCCCGCGCCGCGTCATTCCGATGCTGCCCGAGTCGCTGTCCAACGGCCTGTGCTCCCTGAATCCCGATGTCGATCGCCTGGTGCTGGTCTGCGACATGGTGATCCCGGCGTCGGGCGCCAAGGCCGGCACCGTTACGGCATACCAGTTCTACAACGCGGTGATGCACTCGCATGCCCGCACCACCTATACCAATATCTGGGCGGCGCTGCAGCAGCCCGGCGGCCCGGCGGCCCATGCCATGCGCGCCGTCATGCCGCAGGTGCAGAGCCTGTATGAACTGTTCCACCTGTTGTCGCAGAGCCGCAAGAAGCGCGGCGCGATCGATTTCGATACGGTCGAGACCAAGATCGTCTGCAACGAGCTGGGCCGCATCGAACAGATCGTGCCGTCGGTGCGCAACGATGCCCACAAGCTGATCGAAGAGTGCATGCTGGCGGCCAACACCTGCGCGGCCGATTTCATGACGCGCAGCAAGCATCCGGGCCTGTACCGGATCCACGAGGGGCCGACGCCCGAGCGCCTGCAATCGCTGCGCGAGTTCCTGCGCACGATGGGCCTGTCGCTGGGCGGGGGCGATACGCCCACGGCCAAGGACTACGGCGACTTCCTCGACTCCGTGCGCGGCCGTCCCGACTACCAGTTGCTGCAGACCATGTGCCTGCGCTCCATGCAGCAGGCCATCTATAGCCCGGACAACGTGGGCCACTTCGGCCTGGCCTATCCCGGCTACAGCCATTTCACCTCGCCGATCCGGCGCTATCCCGACCTGCTGACGCACCGGGTCATCAAGGCCTTGCTGGCCGGCCAGCGCTACGTGCCGAGCCTGGACGACCAGCCGGTCGTCATTGGCCGCACCCAGCGCGAGCACGAACACGCCATCTGGGAAAAGATGGGCCTTGTCCTGTCGGCCAGCGAACGCCGCGCCGATGAAGCCTCGCGCGACGTCGAGGCCTGGCTCAAGTGCTGGTTCGTCAAGGAGCGCGTGGGCGAGGACTTCAGCGGCACCGTCACCGGCGTGGCCAGCTTCGGCATCTTCGTCACGCTGGATACGCTGCACGTCGAAGGGTTGGTGCACGTGTCCGAGCTGGGCGGCGAATACTTCCAGTTCAACGATGCGCTGCACGAGTTGCGCGGCGAACGCACCGGCATGCGCTACCGCCTGACCGACAAGGTCCAGGTGCAGGTGTCGCGCGTCGACCTGGAGGCGCGCCGCATCGAGTTCCGCCTGGTGCAAGGCACCAGTTTCGACGCCCTGCGCAAGGCGTCCGCGCGTGGTCCGGACGAGGGTCCGCGCCGCGTCAAGAAGGCGGCGGCGCCCAAGCCGGCCGCGCTCAAGGGCCAGACCGCGAAGGAGCGGCGAGCCGAAGCCAAGAAGGCCGGCAAGCCGCCCAAGACCCCGCAACGCGCCGCGCCGGCCAAGAAGGCGGTGCGCAAGCGCCACTAAGGGGTAACATTGCGGCTATGGCCGGATACGTCCGGCGGCCCGCCCCCCTCTGGGGCGGGCATCCGTTTTTCTAAAGGTATTTGCATTTATGGCGTCGACCCAAGTCCTTGCCGGGTTTCACGCGGTTGTCGCGCGGCTACGCCACGCGCCCGACTCGATCAAGGAAATCTACGTAGAAGCGTCGCGTCGCGACAAGCGCATGCAGACGTTCATCGAGCAGGTTGAAAAGGCGGGCTGCCGTCTGCATCCGGTCGCCATGGAGCGCCTCGATGGCCTGGCGCGCGGCACCCGCCACCAGGGCGTGGTGGCGCTGGCCGAAGAGCGCCAGTTGGCGGTGGACGTGGATGAAGTGCTCGACGTGATCGAGGGGCCGCCGCTGCTGCTGATCCTGGACGGCGTGACCGATCCGCACAATCTGGGCGCCTGCCTGCGCACGGCGGACGCCGCCGGCGTGCATGCCGTGATCGCGCCGCGCGACCGCGCGGTGGGATTGAACAGCACGGTGCAGCGCGTGGCGTGCGGCGCGGCCGATACCGTGCCCTACCTGATGGTCACCAACCTGGCACGCACCATGCGCGGCCTGAAGGACCGTGGCGTGTGGCTGGTGGGCACCGACGACCAGGCGACCGACAGCATGCACCAGATCGACGCGCGCCAGCCGATGGCCTGGGTCATGGGGGCCGAAGGCGAGGGCATGCGCCGCCTGACGCGGGAGACCTGCGATCAGCTCGTGAACATCCCGATGCTCGGATCGGTCGAGAGCCTGAACGTCAGCGTGGCCAGCGCCGTCTGCCTTTACGAAACCGTGCGCCAGCGTCGCGCCTGAACTGTCTTTTCCATCGCTATCTTCCTTCCCGCGCAGCCCATCATGCACCAGAACGGCTTTACCACCACGATCCTCCATTCCGACCGCCAGCAATCCGTCGAGCACGGAGCGGTGCACAAGCCCATGCATCCCTCGTCGGAGTTCGCCTACGCCGATGCGCGCGAGCTGGCCGCGGTGTTCCAGGGCAAGCCTGGTTTCACCTACGCTCGCCAGGGGACGCCGACCACCACGGCGCTGGAAGCGAAGATCAACCACATGGAAGCCGGCAAGGGCACGGTGAGCTTTGCCACCGGCATGGCCGCGCTGGCCGCCATTTTCACCACGCTGCTGCGCCGGGGCGACCATCTGGTGTCGAGCCAGTACGTGTTCGGCAACACCAACAGCCTGCTGGGCACGCTGCTGGAACTGGGCGTGGAGATCACTTTCGTGGATGCCACCGATTCGGCGCAGGTGCGCGCGGCGATCCAGCCCAACACCCGCATGGTGTTCACCGAGACCATCGCCAACCCCGGGACCCAGGTCGCGGACCTGGCGGTCATTGGCGAAATCTGCCGCGAGAAGGGGCTGGTCTACGTCGTGGACAACACGCTGACCTCGCCGTGGATGTTCCGGCCGTCGACGGTCGGCGCGTCGCTGGTCATGAACTCGCTGTCGAAGTACATCGGCGGCCATGGCAACGCGCTGGGCGGCGCGGTCACCGACACCGGCCTGTTCGACTGGGCAGGCTATTCGAACATCTACGACGCCTATCGCAAAGGCCCCTCCACCGGTTGGGGGCTGACCCAGATCAAGAAGAAGGGCCTGCGCGACATGGGCGGCACGCTCGCGGCCGAGCCCGCGCATCGCATCGCGGTGGGCGCCGAGACGCTGGCGCTGCGCATGGCCAAGCATTGTTCCAACGCACTCGCGCTGGCGCGCTTCCTGGAAGAGCATCGCGGCGTGGCCAAGGTGCATTATCCGGGCCTGGCCAGCCATCCGCAGCATGCGCGCGCCGCGGCGCTGTTCGGCGCGCGCTTCGGCGGGCTGCTGGGCGTGGAGCTGGCCGACGGCGTGGACTGCTTCGATTTCCTGAACCGCCTGCGCATCGTGCTGATGGCCACGCACCTGGGCGACACGCGCAGCCTGGCGCTGCCTGCCGCGCACACCATCTACTACGAGATGGGCGCCGAGCGTCGCAAGCAGATGGGCATCGCCGATAGCCTGATCCGGGTGTCGGTGGGCATCGAGGATGAGACTGATCTGCTATTTGACTTCGATCAGGCGCTCAACGGCTGCCTGCAGGGATAATCGGGCGGGGCTTCGGCGCGGTGACGCGCCGGCCGTGACCTGCGCAGGAATCCATGCTCATACAGATCGCCGAAGTATTCACTCCCGACGAGGCGGCCGCCATCCGCCAGCGTCTCGATGCCGCCGACTGGGTGGATGGCAAGGTTACCGCGGGCTTCCAGTCCGCCTCGGTCAAGCACAACCGCCAGTTGTCCGAGCAGCATCCGCTGGCGCAGGAACTCGGCAACCTGATCCTGCAGCGCCTGTCCGGCAACAACCTGTTCATGTCGGCGGCGCTGCCGCGCAAGATCTTCCCGCCGCTGTTCAACCGCTACGAGGGTGGCGAGGCCTTCGGTTATCACGTCGACAACGCCGTGCGCGGCATCGCCGGCACCGCCGAGCGGGTGCGCACCGACCTGTCGGCCACGCTGTTTTTTTCCGATCCCGATTCCTACGACGGCGGCGAGCTCGTCATCGACGACACCTACGGTCCGCGCACGGTGAAACTGCCCGCCGGCCACATGGTGCTGTATCCCGGCACCAGCCTGCACAAGGTCAACCCGGTGACGCGTGGCGCGCGCGTGAGCGCGTTCTTCTGGATGCAGAGCCTCGTGCGCGAGGACAGCCAGCGTGCCTTGCTGCTCGATATGGACGTCGCCATACAGCGTCTGAACCAGGACGCGGCCGGCCATCCCTCGATCGTGCAGCTCACCGGCATCTATCACAACCTGCTGCGCCGCTGGGCCGATGTGTGAGCGAATTTCGGGGCGTTGCGCCGGTGTCGCGCAAACCCCGAAATGCGCGTTTTTGTTTATTGCGAAAAGGCCTAAAAGCTAGTATTGGTGCGGCTTGACGTGAGGTTTTCGCTTGACAGCCGCTCTACGCCAAGGCCTAATACATGTCTGCGTCGCTGACGGTTCACGGGCTCGAAAGCCCTTGAAACCTAGGCGGCGCAGCAGTTTAAAAGTTGTGCTTTGCAGCGCAAGAAAAAGTTTATCCACTAGTCTGTTCGTCGTTTGTCGGGTCTACGCGCAAGTCGTGATGTCCAAGATGGCAGCCATGATGAACTGCACTCCCGGCAGACTCCATACCTTGTGAGGGGTACACCTGAATGAACAAAACCGAACTCATCGATCACATTGCCAGCAAGGCCGATATCTCCAAGGCTGCCGCCGGTCGTTCGCTTGACGCCCTGATTGGCGCCGTCAAGACCACCCTGAAGAAGGGCGGTACGGTCACCCTGGTGGGCTTCGGCACGTTTGCCGTGTCGGCTCGCGCCGCTCGCACCGGCCGCAACCCGCGCACGGGCGAAACCATCAAGATCAAGAAGGCCAAGGTGCCGAAGTTCCGTCCGGGCAAGGCCCTGAAGGACGCCGTCAACTAATTGACGGATCGGCGAATCGAGCGGGCACGGCCTGCGTTGATTTGCCGACAGGTACGCGGTCCGGTATACTCCGGCCCGCGTATTGCTTTTGAGTACCCCGGCTAGCGTTTTCTCCGCAGTTCGTTCGCGGCGAAACCATCATCAGGACGGGTGCTTAGCTCAGTTGGTAGAGCGGCGCCCTTACAAGGCGTAGGTCACAGGTTCGACCCCTGTAGCACCCACCATCAGCAAGCCAAAACAGAAACCCGCACACGGTAACGTGGCGGGTTTTTTGTTTGTGCGCTTCGGGTTCGTATTTCGGCTTCGTGTTTCGTTCGCATGCCTGGGTTGCGGTATGGGTTGCGTGCATTGGGAGCGCGCGTTGGTGGTGTGCGTTGGTGGCGTGTATTCCGGCGCGGGGTTGGCGCCGCATCAGGGTGTTACGCTATTGCAGACGAAATATGACGTGCGAATCATTCGCATTTAAGCTATGATCTTTGGCTTGTACCGGTCAGCCGGCGTGCGCTCGTTGCGCGCGTTTTTTCCTGGCTGGCCAGATAAGTTAATGCACCCTGGCTGATTCATGCCTAGCTTTCAACGTGGTTTGAACTCTTCACCGCCGTCTTCCCTTGGTATACGCATAGGCGCAGGCCTGGCGGTCGTTGCGCTACATGCCGCGGTGGTCTATGCCATTTACCTGGCGCCCGAGAACCGCCCTGAACTGGAGGAACCCGAGGCCATCATGGTCAGTGTGGTGGATGCGCCCACGCCGCAGATCGCCAAAGCCGAGCCCACGCCGGAAGTGCCGCAGCCGGTGACGGAACCGCCGCCCGAGCCGCAGCCCGAGATCGAGCCCGAAACCGAACCGGATCCCAAGGTGGAGCCGGAACCCGAGCCCGAACCCGAGCCGGTGGTCGAGAAGCCGCCGATGCCGGCCCCCAAGCCGAAGCCCAAACCCAAACCCAAGCCCCAGCCCAAGCAGGAAGTCAAACCCGAGCCCAAGCCAGAGACGCCGCCGGTGGAAACGCCGCCGGCCGGCGCCACGGAAGGCGCGCAGACCACCCAGGCCCCGCGCCAGGGTCCGCCGCCCGACCAGATCCTGCAGGAAACCCAGATCGAATACCTGGGCGCGCGACCGATGCCCAACTACCCGATGGCATCGCGCCGCATGCGGGAAGAGGGGCGGGTGGTGGTGCTGGTGGAAATCAATACCCAGGGGCTGGTCGAGCGGGCCACGATCGACGCGTCCTCGGGCTTCCCCAGGCTGGACGAGTCGGCACTGGCCGCCGCGCGCAAGGCCCGCATGAAACCCTATAGCCGCAATGGCGTGGCATATCCCGCCAAAGCAAAGATTCCGTTCGATTTCGTAATGAGGAACTGAGATGTCCAACGCAATGCACAGCGCCACCCTGGTGGCGCAGGCGGCCACCAGCCCGGCAGCGGCTCCGGCGGCCGCGGCACCCGCCGCCGCCGCGGCGCCCGCCGCCGCCGCGGCACCCGCCGCCCAGCAAGCCGCGACCGCGGCCGGCGGCATCGTCCAGCAGGCCACCGGCGCCGTCCAGCAATCCGCGGATGCGCTGCACAGCGCCGCCGCGGCGCTGCCTGCGGTCGCCCCGGCGCCCGCGCCCGTCCCCGACATGGGCTTCCTGCACTTCGTCGCCCAGAGCGACTTCGTCGGCAAGAGCCTGTTCATCATCCTGATCCTGATGTCGCTGGTGACCTGGTACCTGATCCTGGTCAAGGTCGGCAGCAACATCAGCATGCGTCGCCGCTCGGTCGATTTCCTCAACAAGTTCTGGAACGCCAGCTCGCTGGAGCAGGTCGAGCACGAGATCACCACGCACGGCGCGCGCGATCCGTTCTCGCATCTGGCCAGCCACGCCATGCACGCCCAGGCGCACCACAACAAGTTCGGCGCCACCAAGCTGGAAGAGGCGGGTTCGAGCAGCGATTTCGTCACCCGCACCATGCGCAAGGTGATCGACGAGGAAACCGCGAAGCTCGAAAACGGCCTGACGGTGCTGGCCTCGGTGGGGTCGACGGCGCCGTTCGTCGGCCTGTTCGGCACGGTGTGGGGCGTGTACCATGCCCTGGTCGGCATCGGCCTGTCCGATGGCGTCACCATCAACCGCATCGCCGGTCCGGTGGGCGAGGCCCTGATCATGACCGGCCTGGGCCTGGCGGTCGCCATTCCGGCGGTGCTGGCCTACAACACCTTCGTGCGCAACAACCGCGTCTACCTGTCGCGCCTTGACGCCTTCGCGCACGACCTGTTCGCCTTCCTGACGACCGGCCAGCAAGTGGCGCTGTCGGACAGCAAGGTGCGCGCCCTGCGCCGCCAGCACGGTAACGGCGCCGCGGTCCAACGCGGGAGCGAATAATGGCTTTTGGCAGCTTCGAGGGCAAAGGGTCCGGCACCCATACGGTTTCCGAGATCAACATGGTGCCGCTGATCGACGTCATGCTGGTGCTGCTGGTGATCTTCATCATCACGGCGCCGCTGCTGGCGCATTCGATCAAGATCAACATGCCTCAGGTGGCCGCCGAGCAGATCGAGGAAGAACCCAAGACCGTGGACCTGGCCATCGATGCCGGGGGCGCGCTGTTCTGGGACGAAAAGCCGGTCAATATCGACGACCTGCCCAATCGCTTCAAGTCGATCGCCGGCACCAAGCCGCAACCCGAGATCCGCATCCGCGCCGACCAGAACACGCGCTACGAGACGCTGGCCAAGGTCATGGCCTCGGCTCGCCGCTCGGGGATGACACGCATCGGCTTCGTCACCACGCCGCCCTCGAGCGGGGCGGCGGCAGAGACCCCGGGCACCCCGGCGCCATCCGCCCGTTGAACGATTCCCAACAACGGGGCGCATTTCGCGCCCCGTTTTTTCCGGGATCGCGCTAGAATCGCGGCATGCGAGTTCTGGTAATCGAAGACGACACCACCCTGGGCCACGCGCTCCAGGAATTCCTGGCCGACCAAGGTTATGCGGTCGACTGGCTGACCGAGGGCGACCGGGTTCTGGGCGCACTGGCCGGCCAGCCGTATGACCTAATGCTGCTCGACCTCAATCTGCCCGGCATGAGCGGCCTGGACGTGCTGCGCCAGTTGCGCCAGGATGGCAACCAGGTTCCGGTGCTGATCCTGACCGCCCGCGACGGCATCGAGGACCGCGTCGCCGGCCTGGATGCCGGCGCCGACGACTACGTCACCAAACCCTTCGAGCTGCCCGAACTGGCCGCCCGGGTGCGCGCATTCGGCCGCCGGCGGGCCGGACAGGCGCAGCCGTTGATCGAGGTCGGTCCGCTGGTATTCGACACCGTCGGCCGCGAGGTGCGGGCCAACGGCCAGCGCCTGTCGCTGTCGGTGCGCGAGCTGTCCGTGCTGGAAATGCTGATGGCGCGCGTCGGCCGCGTGGTCACCAAGCGCCAGATCGTCAATTCGCTGTCCGCCTGGGACGCCGACTTCAGCGAGAACGCAGTGGAAGTCTATGTGTACCGCCTGCGCAAGCGCCTGGAAGGCACGGGCGCCAGCATCCAGACGGTGCGTGGCTTCGGCTACATGCTGGATGTGGAAACGGCCTGACGGCCCGGCTGGCCGCCCGAAGCCGGTTGGCCCCGCCAGCCCGCGGCGGCCTGACTCCCCATCCGCCCACAGCGAGGGCACCGCGTCATGACGTCAGAACGCATTCCTTCCGCTCCGCCCGCCCCACGCCCCTTGCTCCCGTCCCGCTCGCTCGCGCGGCATCTGGTCATCCGGCTGATGCCGCCGATCCTGTTGCTGGTGCTGCTGGACCTGGCCGCCACCTGGGTCATCACCCACAAGATCGACATGTCGCTGTGGATGCTGGAGGATTTCTTCTGGCTGATGGTGGTGGGGCAGGTGATGCTGATCGGCCTGTTCACCTGGGTGGTGGTGCAGGGCGTGCGTTCCGGCCTGCGCTCGGTCAATCATCTGTCCGAGGAAATCCGCCAGCGTTCCATCGACGACATGCAGCCGCTGGAAGTGGCCGGCGTGCCGGTCGAGATCGAACCGCTGGTCACTCACACCAACGATCTGCTGCTGCGGCTGGATGCCTCGCTGGCGGCGCAGCGCCGCTTCATCGGCCACGCCGCGCACCAATTGCGCACGCCGCTGTCCGGCCTGCGGCTGGAATCCGAACTGATGCTGGCGCGGCCCTTGCCCGACGACGTGCGCGCGCGCGCCGAACGCATCAAGGCGGTCAGTGACCGCATGATCCGGCTGGGCCAGCAACTGCTGGTGCTGGCGCGCGCCGATCCCAATGCGCGGCCGCAGGATAGTTTCGTGCGTATCGACCTGTGCGAATGGGTGCGGGCGCATGGCGCCGAATGGTTCCCGCGAGTGCGCGAAGCGCGCTATGAACTGGACCTGGTGGCGCCGGACGCGCCGATCTGGATCGACGCCGATCCCTTGTTGCTGGCTGAACTGCTGGGCAACCTGATCGACAACGCGCTGCGCTACGGCAACGCCACCGGCAAGATCACCCTGATCGTCGGCGCCAATCCGCCGTCGCTGACGGTGGAGGACGACGGCCCCGGCATCCCCCCCGAAGAACGCGATCGCGTGTTCGAGGCGTTCTATCGTTCGCCGTCAGTCACGGCCGGCGGTTCGGGGCTGGGCCTGGCGATCGTGCGCGAGATCGCGCACGCCCACGGCGCCTGGTGGAAGCTCACCAGCCGGCCCGATTTTTCCGGAACGCGGCTGTCGGTCGTGTTTCCCGGCCCTCGCAAGGGGGCTCAACTCACTCGGCAAGAACCCACATCATGAGCCAGGGCTCGGTCAGCGTTCCTTCTTCTTCCACCGGTGGGGCGCCCGCCGGCCACGCCCCGTCCTCCCGCGCCGCCCTCGTCCTGGGGGCGCTGGGCGTGGTGTACGGCGATATCGGCACCAGTCCGCTGTACACCCTGCGGGCCTGCCTGACCGGGCTGAGCGTGCACACCGACCTGGAGCCGGCCCACTTGCTGGGCGTGCTGTCCATCCTGTTCTGGATGCTGATGGTGGTGGTGTCGCTGAAATATGTGACGCTGATCCTGCGCGCCGACAACCGCGGCGAAGGCGGCACGCTAGCGCTGCTGGAGCTGGCGGTGCGCAACCGGGACGGCAAGCTGCGCTGGATCCTGATCGTGCTGGGCATCTTCGGCGCGGCGCTGTTCTATGGCGACAGCATGATCACGCCGGCGATTTCAGTGCTGTCGGCGCTGGAAGGGATTGGCATCGTTTCGCACACGCTGGATGCGTGGGTGGTGCCGCTGGCGCTGGTGGTGCTGGTGGCGCTGTTCGCGATCCAGTCGCATGGCACGGGCGCCATGGGCAAGCTGTTCGGGCCGGTGATGCTGCTGTGGTTCGGCACGCTGGCCGCGCTGGGCGGCTGGCAGATCTGGCAGACGCCCGAGGTGCTGGCGGCGCTCAATCCGATGTGGGGCCTGCGTTTCATCGTCGAGTTCCCGTGGATCAGTTTCGTGCTGCTGGGCGCGGTGGTGCTGGCGCTGACGGGCGCCGAGGCCCTGTATGCCGATATGGGCCACTTCGGCCGCCCGGCCATCCGCAGCGCCTGGTTCAGCATGGTGCTGCCGGCGTTGACGCTGTGCTATTTCGGCCAGGGCGCGCTGCTGTTGCGCGATCCCGGCGCGATCCGCAATCCGTTCTTCATGATGGCGCCGGAATGGGGCCTGGCGCCGCTGGTGGCGCTGGCCACGGTGGCCACCATCGTGGCGTCGCAGGCGGTGATCTCCGGCGCGTACTCGGTGACGCGCCAGGCGGTGCAACTGGGCTTCTGGCCGCGCATGCAGATCCTGCATACGTCGGCGGTGGAGAAGGGCCAGATCTATCTGCCGCAGGTCAATGCGCTGCTGTTGTGCGCGGTGCTGGTGCTGGTGCTGGTGTTCCGCAATTCGGACAACCTGGCGGCGGCCTACGGTTTCGCGGTGACGGGGACGATGCTGACGACCTCGGTGCTGGCGTTCGCGGTGCTGCCGCGCGGCACCACGGGCGCCAAGCGCATGCTGTGGTTCGTGGTGCTGGGCCTGTTGCTGCTGTTCGATGTGCTGCTGTTCTCGGCCAACGTGTTCAAGATCCATGAAGGCGGCTGGCTACCGCTGGTGGTGGCGATCGTGGTGTTCACGCTGATGATGACGTGGCGCCGGGGCCGCCGGCTGCTCTCGGACATGCAGCAGCGCGATCGCCAGCCGCTCAAGGAGTTCATGGAGCAGTTGGAGGCCTATCCGCCGTCGCGGGTGCCGGGCACGGCGATCTTCATGACGATGAATTCGGGCAACGTGCCGCCGGCGCTGCTGCACAACCTCAAGCACAACAAGGTGCTGCATGACCATGTGCTGTTCCTGACGATCCGGGTAGCCGACGTGCCCTATGTGTCCGAGGACGAGCGCTTCACGGTGCAGAAGATGAGCGCGTCGAGCTGGGCGGCGACGATCAACTACGGTTTCAAGGAAGATCCGGATGTGCCGGAGGCGCTGCGGTTGGTGGCCGAGGCGTATCCGGAGCTGGATCTGGAGCCGATGCGCACGTCCTATTTCCTTTCGCGGCAGACGGTGGTGGCGGCCAGGAAGCCGGCGCTGTGGCGCTGGCGGCGGGCGGTGTTCTCGTTCATGGCGCGCAATTCGACGCGGAGCACGAAGTTTTTCAAGATTCCGGCGAATCGGGTCGTGGAGATGGGGATGCAGGTGGAGTTGTAGGCGTTGTTGGGCTGGGGCGGTTGTTGTTCGAGTTCTTGAGACGCCCGTTGGCGGCTGCTGGGGCGGGTGGTTTTCGTGGCGTGCTTGCCTACAGTTTGTTGGCAGGGGCGAGTATCTTGTGGTTGTTGCTGACCCGTCCTGCCCTAGGTTGACACCTACGGGACGGTATCCGTAGCGATTACGGACTGAGCACCCGATGAACTTCATCGGGTGTTTTGCATTGTAGGGACAGATGTGGGCGCTCGGTGTTGTAGATCTGGACAGACTGCCTGACCATGAGCCTGGCTTGGGCCAGATCAGCGGGTCTTTGGAGCAACAGCTCTCCCTTCAGGATGCCGTTGACCCGCTCGGCCAAGGCATTCTGGTAGCAGTCGTAGCCGTCGGTCGTCGAGCAACGGATGCCATGGCGGGCGTGCAGGCGCTGGTAGTACGTCGAGCAGTACTGGATGCCTCGATCCGAGTGGTGCACCAACGGCTGACTCGAGCGCCGCGAGCGCAACGCCATCTCCAGCGCGCGGCGCACCCCTTCGGTCTGCAGATTCTCGGCCACGTGGTAGCCCACGATCTTGCGCGAGTAGGCATCGGTCACCAGGCTCAAGTAGGTGCACCGCTGGTCGGTCGGCAGGTAGGTGATGTCCGCCACCCAGACCTGCTCGGGGCCGGTCGCCACCACCTGGCCTTGACCCGCCTTGAGCAGGTTCGGGTGGCGCCGGAAGCGGTGATGGCTGTCCGTGGTCTTGTGATACGCCCGGCGCGGTCTGACCAGCATCCGGGCGCTGCGCAGGATGTCGAACAGCGCATCGCGCCCGGCCTTGATCCCCGCCTCGCGCAGCGGCTGGCGCAGCACGTGATGTAGCTTACGCGTACCCAACTTCGGTTGCCGGACCCGCAACGCCGTCACCATCGACACCACCTGGCAAGCCTGCTGCTGGCGCTCTCGCTCCCTGCGCCTGCCCTTGTAATAGGCCTGGCGGCTGTGCCCCATGTAGCGGCAAGCCCTTGCCACGCTCAACCCTTGGACGAGCTTTTGCGTGAGGACTTGCCCGAAGGCTTTTTTACGACGCGCACCCCGTAGTCTTTCTCCAGCACGTTGACCACGGCCTCGAACAACTGCGCCTTCTCGCGCGCCTCCTTGAGCTGAACCTCCAGCTCCTTGATCCGCTGCTCGGGCGTGAGTCCCTTGCCCTGACGATCCATATCCACTCCTCTGACCGTCGGCAAGCTCCAGCCACTCCAGCCCGGGCGACCATGCTTGCGCAGCCACACCAGCACCGTCGACCGGCCTTGGATCCCGTAGCGACGCTGCGCCTCTTTGTACGTCAGCTCGCCTTTTTCCACCTGCTCGACCACCGACAGTTTAAAAGCCAGGCTGTAATCCCGCTGGGTTCGCTTGATCCTTGATTCCAATTGACTCTCCTTTTTTCTCTCAAAAAGGTGTCAACCAAATTCAGGACGGGTCATGCGTAATAAAAAAGCCCCTCGGTGTTGCCGAGGGGCTTTTTGTTGGGCGGGAAGAAGTATTACTTCTTCTTGGCCTCGTCCTTCAGTTGCGGCAGCGAGGTGCCGGAGGCGGAGAGCAGGCCGGTCTTCGTGTAGGTGAACAGCTTGGCGCGGGTGTCGACGATGTCGAGGTTGCGCATGGTCAGCTGGCCGATGCGGTCGGCGGGGGTGAAGGGGGCGTTCTCGACCTTTTCCATCGACAGGCGCTCGGGAGCGTAGGTCAGGTTGGGCGATTCGGTGTTGAGCAGCGAGTAGTCGTTGCCGCGGCGCAGTTCGATGGTGACTTCGCCGGTGATGGCGCGGGCGACCCAGCGCTGGGCGGTTTCGCGCAGCATGATGGCTTGCGGGTCGAACCAGCGGCCCTGGTACAGCAGGCGGCCGAGCTTGCGGCCGCTTTCGCGGTACTGCTCGATGGTGTCTTCGTTGTGGATGCCGGTGACCAGGCGCTCGTAGGCGATGAACAGCAGGGCCAGGCCCGGGGCTTCGTAGATGCCGCGGCTCTTGGCTTCGATGATGCGGTTTTCGATCTGGTCGCTCATGCCCAGGCCGTGGCGGCCGCCGATGCGGTTGGCTTCGAGCATCAGCTCGACCGGGTCGCTGTATTCCACGCCATTCAGGGCGACCGGCTGGCCTTCCTCGAAGCGGACGGTGACTTCCTCGGCCTTGACGGCGACGTCATCGCGCCAGAACGCCACGCCCATGATGGGCTTGACGATGCGGATGCCGGAGTTCAGGTGTTCCAGGTCCTTGGCTTCGTGGGTGGCGCCGAGCAGGTTGGAGTCGGTGGAGTAGGCCTTTTCCGCCGACATCTTGTAGTCGAAGCCGGCCTGGCGCATGTACTCGGACATTTCCGAGCGGCCGCCGAGCTGGTCGATGAATTGCTGGTCGAGCCAGGGCTTGTAGATCTTCAGGTCCGGGTTGGTCAGCAGACCGTAGCGGTAGAAGCGCTCGATGTCGTTGCCCTTGAAGGTGCTGCCGTCGCCCCAGATGTTGACGTTGTCTTCCTTCATGGCGGCCACCAGCATGGTGCCGGTGACGGCGCGGCCGATGGGCGTGGTGTTGAAGTAGGTGATGCCGGCGGTCGAGATGTGGAAGGCGCCGGCCTGCAGGGCGGCGATGCCTTCGGCCACCAGTTGCGCGCGGCAGTCGATCAGGCGGGCGTTCTCGGCGCCGTAGGCCATGGCCTTGCGCGGGATCTCGTCGTAGTCGGATTCGTCGGGCTGGCCCAGGTTCGCGGTGTAGGCGTAGGGGATGGCGCCGTTGTTGCGCATCCAGAGCAGCGCGGCGCTGGTGTCGAGGCCGCCGGAAAAGGCGATGCCGACCTTCTGGCCGGTGGGAAGGTTCGGGAGGATAGTGGTCATTGTTTGAGGTGAGACGCCAACGGGACTTTGACAGCAACGAGCCGCCAAACAAGAAATCTGTCCGCCATTTTAACGCGTTTGGGCGGTCCGGGCGGGGGGCCGGGCAGGGGGGCGGCCGGCGCTCCGGGCGGAGGGGGCGGCGGGCTCGAACAGGGCCGCCAGGTTCAACTGGCGGATCAGCTCGCCGGTGGCCGTGGCCAGCCGGGTGGCGGGGCGGTGGCGGGCGCTGGCCAGCACCAGATTGTTGGTGATGCCGGGCGCGACGATTTCGCTGAGCGACAGCGCGTGTTCGGCCGCCGGCCCGCGCGCGGCCGAACGCGGCAGGATGGCGTAGGCGTCGCCCTGCGCCGCCAGTTCGACGATGGTCTGCACCGCATCGACCTCGGCCGCCACCTGCAGGCGCACGCCCTGGGCGCGGCAGATGCTCTCGACCAGGGTGCGGATGGCATTGGGCAGGCTGGGCAGCACCAGCGGATAGGCGCCCAGCCCGGCCACCGCGACGCGCGCGGGCAGCGGCGGCTGATGGTTGGCCGCGGCCACCAGCACCAGGTTTTCCCGGAACAGCGATTCATAGCCCAGTTGCGGCGACGGCGCCGGGTCGTACAGCAGCGCCAGATCGACGCGGCCGGCCAGCAGCCATTCGCGCATCTGCGCGCTCAGGCCTTCGGCCACGGCGATCGAAGCGTCGGGAAAACGGCGGCGGAAAGCCTGCACCAGGGGCGGCGTGAGGACCCGCGCGATGCGTGGCGGCAAGCCCACCACCACTTTGCCCGTCGGCGTTTCGCGCAGGGTCTGCAGGTCCTGCTTGGCGCGGTCGGCCAGGGCCAGCAGGGCGCGGGCATGTTCCAGAAAGCGCAGGCCGGCCTCGGTCGGTTCGGCGCCGCGGCCGTTGCGGTAGAGCAGGTGCTGGCCCAGCTCCAGTTCCAGCAGGCGCACCTGGCGGCTCAGCGTCGGTTGGGCCACGTCGAGCATTTCGGCGGCGCGCGAGAAGCTGCGGCGCTCGGCGACGCGCACGAAGTATTCGATCTGCTTGAGGTCCATGGCGATTTGATATTTATATTTTCTATATCTGAAATCAAAGATATAGCATTGTTCGGCGGGCCGCAATCCGCGAGGATGACGTTTTCCCCGCTGGATCCCGCCGTGCCTGACTGCCGTCCTCCGCTTGCCACGCCTTCCCGTCCCCGCCACGCGCTGCCGGCCGGGGCCTGCGACACGCATTGCCACGTGTTCGGTCCGGCTGACCGGTTTCCCTATGCCGAAGGACGTTCCTACACGCCGCCCGACGCGCCTTACGCCAGGATGGCGGCGCTGCACGCGCACCTGGGCGTGCAGCGCGCGGTGGTGGTGCAGGCCAATTGCCATGGCGGCGACCACGCCGCCTTGCTCGACGCGCTGGCGCAAAGCCAGGGCCGCTATCGCGGCGTGGCGCTGCTGGGGGCGGACGCCACGCCGGCCAGCGTGCGCCGGTTGCATGATGGCGGCGTGCGCGGCGCGCGCTTCAATTTTGTGCCGCACCTGGGCGGCGCGCCCGATCCGGCCGTGTTCGACCACGTCATCGGGCTGATCGCGCCGTTGGGCTGGCACGTCTGCCTGCACCTGGACGGCGCCATGCTGCCCGAGCTGCTGCCGCGCCTGCGGGCGCTGCCGGTGCCGTTCGTGATCGATCACATGGGCCGCGTCAAGGCCGCCGACGGCTTGGACGCGCCGGCGTTCCGCGCGCTGCTGGACCTGGCGCGCGAGCCGCTCGCCTGGGTCAAGGTGTCGGGCATCGACCGCATCGCCTCGGGCAAGCGCCCCTTTGCCGAAGGCATTCCGTTCGTGCGCGCTCTGGTGGACGCGCTGCCCGAGCGTACGCTGTGGGGCACCGACTGGCCGCATCCGAACGTGGCGGGCGACATGCCCGACGACGGCGAGCTGGCCGACGCTTTTTTCCTGGCCTGCCCGGATGCGGAAACGCGCCGGCAGGTCCTGGTGGACAACCCGGCGCGTCTCTACGGCTTCCTGTAGCCGCGCCATCGCCCGATACCGGGCAACAAGAAAACACGATATCCCGAGGAGACAATCCATGTTCAAGAAATTCCTATTCGCCGGCCTGCTCGGCTTGGCCAGCCTGGCGCCCGCGGCGCATGCCGATGGCCCGGTGCGCCTGATCATTGCCTTCCCGCCGGGCGGCCCGGTGGACCTGGTCGGCCGGGTGCTGGCCGAACAACTGGGCAAGGAGCTCAAGCAGTCGGTCATCGTCGAGAACAAGGCGGGCGCCAACGGCAACATCGCCGCGGCCTACGTCGCCAAGGCGCCGGCCGATGGCTCGGTGCTATTCCTGACCAGCGTCGGCGCGGTGTCCATCAGCCCGGCCTTGTACAAGGACCTGCCGTATGACCCGGTGCGCGATTTCGCGCCGGTCTCGCGCGTGGTCAACAACGCCACCGTGTTCGTGGTGAACCCGGCCAACCCGGCCACCGACGCGGCCGATTTCGTCAAGCGCTCGCAGGCGGCCTCGCAGTCCGTGGCGATCGGCTCGTCGGGCATCGGCAGCATCCCGCACCTGACGCTGGAAATGTTCGCCGACGCCAGCAAGGCCAAGGTGCTGCACGTGCCCTACAAGGGCGCCGCGCCCGTGATCAACGACGTGCTGGGCAACCAGGTGAACGGCTTCTTCGGCGACGTGCCGGGCCTGATCGGCCACATCCAGAGCGGCAAGCTCAAGGCGCTGGGCATCGCCGCGCCGACCCGTCATCCGCTGCTGCCCGACGTCAAGACGCTGGCTGAGCAGGGCATCGCCGGCGTCGAATCGAACAACTGGTATGGCATCGTCGCGCCCGCGGCCACGCCGCCGGCCACGGTCGAGAAACTGAACCAGGCCCTGCGCGCCGCGCTGGGCAACGAGGCGGTGCGCGCCAAGCTGGAGAAGTTCGGCGCCCAGGCCGCGCCCAGCTCGCCGCAGGAACTGGCGGCGCTGATCGCGGCCGACCGCGAGAAGTGGGGTTCGCTGATCCAGCGCAAGAACATCCGTCCGGAGTGAGCATGAGCGATTGCCGAGTCTCGCCGGTCGTGCCGGGCACGCGCCCGGCCCTGGCCGAAATGGAAGCGCGCATCGCGGCCGCGCGCGGCCGCATCTCGCCGCTGTACCAGGTACTGCTGAACAGCCCCGCCGTGGTGCAGGGCTGGGAGGCGATGTTGACCGCGATCCGCCTGAACACCTCACTGTCGCCACGGGTGCGCGAACTGATCATCCTGCGCGTGGCGACCCTGAACAACGCGCCGTACGAGTTCGACGCGCACGTGCCGCACGCGCTGGCGGCGGGCATGCCGCAGGCGGTGGTCGACCAGTTGCGCGGCGGCCCGCAAGCCGACGCGGTGCAGGGGCTGGAGGCGGGCGAGGCCGACGTGCTGGCCCTGACCGACGCCATGACCCGCGACATCGAGGTGCCGGACGCGCTGTTCGCGCCGCTGCGTTCGCGCTACAACGACCAGGAGCTGGTCGAACTGGCCGCGACGGTAGCCGCCTACAACATGGTGTCGCGCTTCCTGGTGGCGCTGCGCGTCGGGCACTGATAGGAGCTTTGCATGGACAAGACGGTATTGCTGGTGTCGCTGGGCGAGCGTTTCGACGCGGCGCGCGCGGCCGACATGGCGCAACGCCTGACCGAGGGCCTGGACGGCGTGCGGCTGCGCGCTTTCGCCGCGGTCGAGGAGGACGAGACCTATGTATATGTCGACGGCGACGCCGGTCGCCAGCCGGAAGTGCAGGCGCGCCTGGCCGAACTGTTCCCCGGGGCGCAGGCGCGCGTGCTGCACCTGACCCTGGACCTGGCCGGCGTTTCGGCCGGCTCGGATGCGCCCTGGCACTACATCGTCGAGACCGACGTGCTGCCCGAGGCCGAGGCGGACCTGAATGCCTGGTACGACCAGGAACACCTGCCGGGGCTGGCCTCGGTGCCCGGCACCGTGCGCGCGCAGCGCTATGAATGCCGCGACCAGGGGCCGCGCTACCTGGCCTGCTATGACCTGGAGACGCGCGAGACCTTCGGCAGCCCGCCGTGGCTGGCGGTGCGCGCCACTGACTGGAGCAGCCGGGTGCGGCCGTCGTTCCGCAACACGCGCCGCACCATGTTCCAGAAGATTCTTTGACACAGAAGAACGAGGAGACAACGATGAGCAAGCGATGGGCGAGGGTTGTGCTGTGGGGCGCGTTGAGCGCGGCCGGGCTGTCGCTGGCCGCGCAGGCCGCGCCGACGCCTGCCGCGGCAGCGGCGGCCGACAAGGTCGAGCGGGTCACGGTGCTGCCGGGCAACGGCGCCCGCATCGAAGTGCTGGTGCAGGGCCAGGGCCCGGCCCTGGTGCTGTTGCCGTCGCGCGGCCGTGGCCAGGAGGATTTCGACGACCTGGCGGCGCGGCTGGCGCAGGCCGGTTACCGCGTGCTGCGGCCCGAGCCGCGCGGCATCGGCGGCAGCAGCGGACCGATGAAGGACATCACGCTGCATGACTTCGGCAACGACATGGCGGCGGTGATCCGCGATGTCGCCAAGCAGCCGGTGGTGATGATCGGGCACGCGTTCGGCAACTGGGTGGCGCGCACCACGGGCGTGGACCATCCCGACCTGGTGCGCGGCGTGGTGATCGTGGCGGCGGCGGCCAAGAAGTATCCCGCCGGCCTGAGCGAGCACGTCGACCGCAGCGCCGACCTGTCGCTGCCCGACGCCGAGCGCCTCAAGTCCATCCAATACGCGTTCTTCGCGCCGGGCCATGACGCCAGCGTCTGGCTCAACGGCTGGTACCCCGAGGTCAGCGAGAGCCAACGCCTGGCCGGCAAGGCCACGCGCCAGTCGGACTGGTGGTCGGGCGGCAGCAAGCCGCTGCTCGATCTGCAGGCGGGCGCCGACCTGTTCAAGCCGGAATCGACCCGCAACGAGATCCGCGACGAATTCGGCGAGCGCGTGTCGGTGGTGGTGATCCCGGGCGCCGGCCACGCGCTGGTGCCGGAAGCGCCGCAGGCGGTGGTCGACGCCATCGTGCGCTGGGAAAAGTCGCTCAAGCCCTGAATGCCGCGCCTGGCGCGGATAAAAAAAAGCAGCCCCACGGGGCTGCTTTTTTCACGGGCGCGCTGCTTACTTGAGCTGGCCCAGCAGCAGGAACTCCATCAGCGCCTTCTGCACGTGCAGGCGGTTCTCGGCCTCATCCCAGACCACGCTCTGCGGGCCGTCGATGACTTCGCCGGTAACTTCCTCGCCGCGATGGGCGGGCAGGCAGTGCATGAACACGGCCTGGGGATCGGCGGCGGCCATCATCTCGGCGTCCACGCACCAGTCGGCGAAGGCGGCGCGGCGCTCTTCGTTCTCGGCCTCGTAGCCCATGCTGGTCCAGACGTCGGTAGTGACCAGGTGCGCGCCCTGGCAGGCCTGCATCGGGTCCTTGAACTGGCGCAGCACCTTGTCGGACGGCGAACCGATGCGGGCGGCTTCGAGCTCATAGCCGGCCGGGGTCGACACGTGCAGCGTGAAGCCCAGCATCTCGGCGGCCTGCAGCCAGGTGTAGGCCATGTTGTTGGCGTCGCCGACCCAGGCGACCGTCTTGCCGGCGATGGGGCCGCGGTGCTCGATGTAGGTGAAGATGTCCGCCAGGATCTGGCAGGGGTGGAATTCGTTGGTCAGGCCGTTGATCACGGGCACGCGCGAGTGCGAGGCGAAGCGCTCGATGCGGGTCTGCTCGAACGTGCGGATCATGACGATGTCGACCATGCGCGAGATGACGCGCGCGGTGTCCTCGATGGGCTCGGAGCGGCCCAGTTGGGAATCGTTGGAGGTCAGGTTGATGACCGAGCCGCCCATCTGGTACATGCCGGCCTCGAACGAGACGCGGGTACGAGTGCTGGCTTTTTCGAACACCATCGCCAGCGTGCGGTCGTGCAGCGGCATGTGGGGTTCGTAACGCTTGAATTTTTCCTTGATCAGCCGCGCGCGGTCCAGCACGTAGGCGATCTCGGCGGACGAGAAGTCCTTGAACTGCAGAAAGTGCCGCAAGGGGCCGTTTTGAGTCGTGGGAGGAGTCATGGTGATGTCGCAGGTCATTGGGCCCGGACGGGCTCGTGGCCCGGGCGGGAGGTTGATTATGGATGTTCGGCCAGGAACTGTCGAATCAGCGGCGCCAGGATGTCTACGATCCGGTCGGCTTCGGCGCGCGACAGGACCATGGGCGGCAGCAGGCGGATGACGCGGTCGCGGGTGACGTTGATCAACAGGCCCGCTTCCAGGGCGCGCAGCGCCAGCACGCCACAGGGACGGGCCAGCTCGATGCCCAGCATCAGGCCGCGCCCGCGCACATCCGCCACGCCGGGCAGGCCGGCCAGTTCCTGCGCCAGCCGCGCCTTCAGGTGGCCGCCGACGCTGTGCGCGTTGTCCAGCAGGTTTTCCGATTCCAGCGCGTCCAGCACCGCCAGGCCGGCCGCGCAGACCAGCGGGCCGCCGCCGAAGGTGGTGCCGTGGCTGCCGGGGGTGAACACGCCCGCCGCGGGGCCGGCGGCCAGCATCGCGCCGATCGGCACGCCGCCGGCCAGGCCCTTGGCCAGGGTCATGACGTCCGGCACGATGTCGGCCCACTGGTGGGCGAACCATTTGCCGGTGCGGCCGATGCCCGACTGGACCTCGTCGATCATCAGCAGCCAGCCGCGCTCGGTGCACAGTTGTCGTACCTCTCGCAGGAAGGCGGCATCGGAGGGACGGATGCCGCCTTCGCCCTGCAGGGCTTCGAGCAGCACGGCGGCCACGCGCGGCTCGGCGTCGCCGGCGGCGCGGATCGCGGCGGCGTCGTTGTATGGCACCTGGATGAAGCCGGAGGGCAGGGGCTCGAAGCCCTTGCGCGCCTTGTCGCTACCGGTGGCCGCCAGCGTGGCCAGGGTACGCCCGTGCCAGGACGAATCCATGGTGATGATGTGGGCGTGGCTGTTGCCGCGCTGGTAGGCGTAGTAGCGCGCCAGCTTGATGGCGGCCTCGTTGGCCTCGGAGCCGCTGTTGTTGAAGACCACGTCGCGCATGCCGGACAGCGCCGCCAGGCGCGCGGCCAGCTCGGTCTGCTGCGGGACTTCGTAGATATTGGAGGTGTGGATGACGCGCGCGGCCTGCTCGCTGATGGCCGCGACCAGCCGGGGATGGGCGTGGCCCAGACAGGAGACGCCGATGCCCGCCAGCGCGTCCAGGTACTTGCGGCCCTGCGCGTCCCACAGCCAGACCCCCTGGCCGTGCGTGAACGAGACCGGCAGCCGGGCGTAGATATTGGCCAGAGGCGAGGTCATGACGGGTCCTCCTGGGCATTTTTTCCCTGGGCGGAGCGCCTTTCGGGACAGGGCAAAGGATCAATCATATACAATTCGCGGCGCGGGGCGCATGTTTGATCACGCCGAAGATCCGGCCCAGTGAAGGGCGTCCCGTAGTGAAGAATCCATGGCAACTCGCGTCAGACAATTCGTAATTCATGGCGTTACCGAAAGCGGTAGCCGCTTTCGCCCCAGCGATTGGGCGGAACGGCTCGCCGGCGTAATGGCACAGTTCCGGCCCGCCGGCTGTGCGGGTAACCACCTCACCTATTCGCCCTACGTGCTTCCCGTCGTGATCGACGGCGTGCGCGGCATCGTGGTCGACCAGCGCTTGCGCGATCTCGAACCGCTGGCGTACAAGTTCGTGGTGGATTTCGCCCGCGACAACCACCTCAAGACGGAAGAACGCGAAATCTAGGCTTGCCGAAACCACAAAGCGCCCGAACCGGGCGCTTTTCCATTTCAGGCTTGCCACGTCAGGCCACGCCCCATTCGCCGGGGGCGGGTCGTCTCCTACCCGCGCGCCGCGCCCGCCCGCGGGCCGCCGCGCCGCGGTCCCCCTAGGTGCCGTAGCGGTCGAGGATCTTGCGGATGTCGCGCACGCCCGCGCCGTCCGGACTGAGCAGCGCGCGCGCCGTGACCGACTCCAGGTGATGTCCCAGCAGGTGCAGCACGTGCTTTTCGTCGCGCGCGCGCAGGCCGGCGACGATTTCGCGGTGCTCGCTGACCGCGCATTCGCTCGAATGCGGCCGGCCGTAAAGCGCCAGGATCAACGAGCAGCGCGACACGATCTCGTTGACGTAGCGGGCGTAGACCGCATTGCCCGACAACTCGGCCATCAGGATGTGGAATTCGCCGGACAGGCGGATCGACTCGTTGACGCTGTTGCGCGCGCGCGCGGCTTCTTCCTGCGCCACGTGCTGTTCCAGCCGCGCCAAGCCGGCCTCGGTGACGTGCTGCACCAGCCGGCGCGCCACGTCGCGTTCGAGGCAGCGGCGCGCCTCGAAGATGTCGTGGGCTTCTTCCAGGCTGGGGCGCGCCACCGCCGCGCCGCGATTGGGACGCAGGTCGACCAGCCCCTCGCTGAACAGGCGCGTCAGCACGCCGCGCACGATGGTGCGGCTGACGCCGAAACGCTCGCCGATGACGTCCTCGGGCAATTTGTCGCCCGGCAGCAAGGCCTGCTCGATGATCGCCTGCCGCAAGTTTTTGTATACGATTTCCGTGCGGTTTACGTCTTTCCGTGCGGGCTCCGCCGCGTCGGCAATGGGGGCCGTCATCTGGTGTGGATCTCCGATGCGTGCGCGTTCCGGTGGGGGGAATCTGCCGGCGGAACCGCGCCGGTGCGCACTTTTCTAGGTGTGAAACAGCATACACCATCAGCCGCTAAGGGTTAGCGATAGCTTGAAGCGGCAGGCCAATGGCGTACATTGTCGGCATAAATCGTATACAAACATTTATACAAAATTCAGGAATCCGTGGGTTTTGTAAAGGTGGATTTGTATACAAACCATCAGGGGTCCGATTCATGTCCGCAGCACCCGCCGTCCTTCCCGACCGCCTGGCCGTCACGCCCAGCCGCCTGCTGGTGATCAATGGCAACACCACCGCCGACCTGACCGCCAGCCTCGCCGAGCAGGCGCGCGCCTTTTTTGGCGACGCGGCCCGGGTGCATGCCGTGACGGTGCCGTTCGGGCCCGCTTATATCGCCAGCCGGGCGCAGGCCGCGGTGTCGGCCCACGCCGTCTGCGAAACCGCCGAGCGCGAGGCCACCCAGGCCGAGGCCGCTGGCGAGCCATTCGACGCCTGCCTGCTGGCCTGTTTCGGCGAACCCGGCATCGGCGCGGTGCGCGAGCGCCTGCGCATGCCGGTGGCCGGCATGGCCGAGGCCGCCATCCTGACCGCCCTGCAGCGTGGCGACCGCTACGCCATCGTGACCGTCGGCCGGCTGTGGCCGGGCATGCTGCGCGAGCAGATCCGCCAGCTCGGGCTGGAGTCGCGCTGCGCCGGCCTGCTGGCGCTGCCGGGCAATGCGCTCGACTACGTCACGCGCTCGCCCGCGACCATCGCCGCCGTGGGCCAGGCGCTGGACGACGCGGTCGCCCAGGGCGCCGACGTGGTCATCGTGGCCGGCGCCGCGCTGGCGGGTTTCCTGCCCAGCCTGCCGCGCCTGCCCGCCGTGCCCGTGATCGATTCCTATCGCGCCGCCCTGTCGCAGGTGCTGGCGCTGGCCACGCTCGAGCGCGCCCAGCGCCAGACCGCCGGCCACTGATTACCGCCGCCGGCCGTCCGCGCCGGCCTCCAGACGTATTCCATACCCACCTCCAAGGGAGCATTGCCATCATGAAGACGCTGCTGAAGTGGACCGCCGGGGCCGTGATCGCGCTATCGGCCATCACCGGGGCATCCGCCGCCAACACCCTGAAGTGGGGCGCCGCCCGCGATCTGGATTCGCTCGATCCGTATTCCTACGGCAGCACCTTCAACCTGGCGTTCCTGAACCACGTGTACGAAGCGCTGATCCGCTACGACGACAAGTTCAACATCACGCCGGCGCTGGCCGAGTCGTGGGAGTCGCCGTCGCCGACGGTGCTGCGCTTCCACCTGCGCCGCGGCGTCAAGTTCCACAACGGCGCGCCGTTCTCGGCCGACGACGTGGTGGCGTCCATGACCCGCGTGTCCGACGACGCCTCGCCGCTCAAGGGCAACCTGCCGGCCTTCAAGGCGGCGCGCAAGGTGGATGACTACACCGTCGACATCGAGATGACGCATCCGTACCCGCTGATGCTCAACGACCTGACCAACATCTTCATCTTCAACCGCCAGTGGCTGGTGGACAACAACAGCCTGAAGCCCACCGACGCGGCCAAGAAGATCGAGGGCTACGCCACCCACCACGCCAATGGCACCGGCCCCTTCAAGGTGGAGTCGTACCGGCCCGACACCCGCACCGTTCTGGTGGTGAATCCGGACTGGTGGGACAAGCCGCGCCACAACCTGGACCGCATCGAGTTCACGCCGATCGCCTCGGCGCCGACACGGGTGGCGGCGCTGCTGTCGGGCGACATCAACTTCACCGAGAACGCGCCGCTGCAGGACCTGGACCGCCTGCGCGCCGCGCCCAACGTCAAGGTGCTGGCCGCGACCGAGCTGCGCACGCTGTATTTCGGCTTCAACCTGGGCGACAAGCTGGTCGGCTCCAACATCACCGACAAGAACCCGCTCAAGGACCTGCGCGTGCGCCAGGCGCTGTACATGGCGCTGTCGCCCGAGCTGCTGCAAAAGCGTGTGATGCGCGGGCTGTCGCGCACCACCGGCGCGCTGGTGGCGCCGTCGATCCCGGGCTATGACGCCCGGCAGGAGGAACGCCTGCCATTCGATGCCGCCCGCGCCAAGAAGCTGCTGGCCGAGGCCGGCTACCCCGACGGCTTCACGTTGTCGCTGCTGTGCTCGAACGACATGTTCGTCAACGAAGAGGAACTGTGCCAGGCCGCCGCCTCGATGTGGGCGCGCATCGGCGTGAAGGCTTCGCTGGCCAGCGGTCCGCGTTCGCTGCAGAACCCCAAGCGCTCGCGGGGCGAGTTCGACATCACCATCCACGGATGGGCCAACGAGCCGCAGATCGATGCGCTGTCGATCCTGCTGCAGGTGATGCACAGCCGCACCGGCCCGGCCGGGGTCTTCAACTGGGGGCAGTGGGGCGATCCGGCGCTGGACGCGCGCATCGACGCCGCCGCCGCCGAGATGGACCGCCCCAAGCGCGTGCAGATGATGAGCGACATCCTGCAGACCCTGCACGACGACGTGCGCTTCCTGCCGCTGCACCAGCAGCCCATGGCCTGGGCGGTGGGCGCCAACGTCGGCGACGTGCTGCAGATGCCCGACAACAAGGCGCGGCTGTGGACGGTGCGCATGAAGTGATGGGCAAGGCGCCGCGTCCTGCATCGGCCGCGGCGCTCCTGGCTTGGAATGTCGAGATGCCCCCCAAGGGGCTGACAGGAGGCGCACATGCTGGCGTTCATAGTTAGGCGGGTCTGCAATGCGGTCGGCGTGATGCTGGCCGTGGCGTTGCTGGCCTTCGTGATTTTCCGTTTCGTCGGCGACCCGGTCGACATGATGCTCAACGAGCAGGCCTCGCAGACGCAGCGCGACGAGCTGCGCGAGCGGCTGGGCCTGAACGCCTCGGTCGGTATGCAGTTCGTGCACTTCGTCGCCAACGCGGCGCGCGGCGAGTTCGGCATTTCCTACCGCAACCAGCAGGATGTGTTCGCGCTGGTGGCCGAGCGCTTCCCGGCGACGTTCGAGCTGGTGATGATGGCGACGCTGCTGTCATTGGTGATCGGGGTGCCGCTGGGCGTGCTGACCGCCATCTACCGCAAGTCGCGCCTGGCGCAGGCGCTGCAGTTCGTCTCGATCCTGGGGATTTCGCTGCCCAGCTTCGTGGTCGGCATCATGCTGATCCTGGTGTTCTCGGTGCAGTTGGGCTGGCTGCCCGGTTTCGGGCGCGGCGACACGGTGCGCATCGGCGGCTGGACCACCGGCCTGCTGACGCCCTCGGGCCGCGCCGCGCTGGTGCTGCCGTCGATCACGCTGGCGCTGTTTCAGATCACGCTGATCATGCGGCTGGTGCGGGCCGAGATGCTGGAGACGCTGCGCACCGAGTTCATCAAATTCGCCCGCGCCCGCGGCCTGCCGGACCGGGTGGTGCATTTCCGGCTGGCGCTGCGCAATTGCCTGATGCCGGTCATCACCGTGACCGGCATGCAGATCGGCAACCTGATCGCCTTCGCGCTCATCACGGAAACCGTGTTCCAGTGGCCCGGCATGGGCCTGCTGTTCATCCAATCGGTCATGTTCGTGGACATTCCCGTCATGGCCGCCTATCTGGTGATCGTGTCCTTCATCTTCGTGGCGCTGAACACGCTGGTGGACATGATGTACGGCGTGGTCGATCCGCGCCTGCGCAGCCAGCACGTCAAGGGAGGCGCCAATGCTCACTAAACCGATGTCGAACGCGGGCCGCGGCCGGCTGGCGCGCTTCTTCCAGGGCGACCTGTGGTGGAGCCTGCGGCAGGATCCGGTGGCGATGGGGGCGGGCGTGGTGCTGATCGCCGTGGTGCTGCTGGCGCTGTTCGCGCCCTGGATCGCGCCGCAGAATCCCTACGACCTGGCCCAACTCGACCTGCTCAACGCCGAGCTGCCGCCGCGCTGGATCGCGGGCGGCGAGGCTCAGTTCCTGCTGGGCACCGACACCCAGGGGCGCGATGTCTGGTCGGCGATCCTGTATGGCTCGCGCATGTCGCTGGTGATCGGGCTGGCCACGGTGGTGCTGTCGCTGGCGATCGGTCTGCTGGTGGGGCTGGCGGCCGGCTATTTCGGCGGCTGGATCGACAATGCGCTGATGCGCCTGGGCGACACGCTGCTGAGCATTCCCACCATCCTGGTGGCGATCCTGGTGACGGCGGTGTTCCGGCAACTGCTGCCGCCGGGCCTGCGCGAGACGCTATCGGCGGTGATCCTGATCCTGGCGATCTCGATGACCAACTGGGTGCAGTACGCCCGCACCGTGCGCGCCTCGGCGCTGGTCGAGCGCGGCAAGGAATACGTGCAGGCGGCGCGGCTGATCCGGGTCAGCCCGCTGCGCATCATGCTGACCCACATCCTGCCGAACACGCTGACGCCGGTGATGGTGACCGCGACCCTGAACCTGGGCCTGGCGATCCTGATCGAGGCCACCCTGAGCTTCCTGGGCGTGGGCATGCCGCCGACCGAGCCGTCGCTGGGCACCCTGATCCGGCTGGGCAACCAGTTCCTGTTCTCGGGGCAGTGGTGGGTGGTGGTGTTTCCCGCGCTGTACCTGAGCCTGGTGGTGCTGGTGGTGAACCTGCTGGGCGACTGGCTGCGCGATGCCCTCAATCCCCGCCTGCGCTGAGCGCGGCAAGAACACGGAGACAAGAGAACCATGGACAACGCAACCCTGTATACCCATGTCCGCCCGGCGGGTGGCGAAGCCACCTCGGTGCTGGTGCGCGACGGCCGCTTCGCGGCCATGGACGGCGCGGTGCCGGACAGCGTGCCGCGCGTCGATGGCGGCGGCGCACTGCTGCTGCCCGGCCTGATCGACGCCCACGCGCACCTGGACAAGACCCTGTACGGCATGCCCTGGTACCGCAACGAGGTGGGCCCGCGCCTGATCGACAAGATCGAGAACGAGCGCGCCGAGAAGCGCCGCCTGGGGATCGATCCCTATCGCCAAGCGGCGCGGCAACTGGTGATGTCGGTGGCCGACGGCACCAGCCACATCCGCAGCCACGTCGACGTGGACACCGACATCGGCGTGGCGGCGATCGAGGGCGTGATGCGCGCCCGCGACCAGTACCGCGACGAGATCGACGTGCAGATCGTGGCGTTTCCGCAGAGCGGGCTGCTGATCCGCCCGGGCACGCTGGAACTGATGGAGCAGGCCCTGCGGATGGGGGCGGACGTGGTCGGCGGGCTCGACCCCGCCGGCATGGACCGCGACCCCAAGGGCCACCTGGACGCGGTCTTCGCCCTGGCCGACAAGCATGGCAAGCCGATCGACATCCATCTGCATGAGGCGGGCGAGCTGGGCGCGTTCTCGATGCAGATGACCATCGACCGGGTGCTGGCGCTGGGCATGCAGGGCAAGGTGACGCTGTCGCATTCGTTCTGCCTGGGCATGCCCGACGCGCAGGCGGTGCAGGGGCTGGTGGACGGGCTGGTGGAAGCGGGCGTGCATATCATGACGACCGGCTCGGCCTCGCGCCCGGTGCCCAACGTGGCGCGGCTGCACGCGGCCGGGGTCACCGTCTGTACCGGCAACGACGGCATGCGCGACACCTGGGGCCCGTACGGCAAGCCGGACATGCTGGAACGCACCATGCTGGTGGGCCTGCGCAACAACTTCCGCCGCGACGACGAACTGGCGCTGGCGCTACACGTGGCGACCTATGGCAATGCGCGCGTCATGGACCTGGCGGACTACGGCCTGGCGCCGGGCTGCCACGCCGACTTCGTGCTGGTGGACGCCGAGACGGTGGCCGAGGCGATCGTCTCGCGCCCGGTACGCAAGCTGGTGGTCAAGCGCGGCCGGGTGGTGGCGCGCGATGGCCGCGCGCTGGTGGAGGCGCCGTGATGGCCGCTCGCGACGACGCCACGCTGCTGACCGCGCGCTGGGTGGTCGGCCACGAAAACGGCCGCCACTGCCTCTACGAGAATGGCGAGGTGGTGTTCCAGGGCGACCGCATCGTCTATGTCGGTCCGCGCTATCCGGGCCCGGTGGCGCGGCGCCACGACTATGGCCGCGCCCTGATCGGCCCGGGCTTCGTCGACCTGGATGCGCTGTCGGACCTGGACACGACCATCCTGGGTTTCGACAACTCGCCGGCCTGGCGCAAGGGCCGCATCTGGCCCGACACGTATATGCAGCGCGGCCCGTACGAGATGTATACGCCGGACGAGCTGGCGTTCCAGAAGCGCTATGCCTTCGCCCAGTTGATCCGCAACGGCATCACCACCGCGCTGCCGATCGCCTCGCTGTTCTACCGCGTGTGGGGCGAGACCCGCGAGGAATTCCTGTCGGCGGCGCGCACCGCCGGCGAACTGGGGCTGCGCGTCTACCTGGGGCCGGCCTATCGCAGCGGCCACACCTATGTGGACGGGGAAGGGCGCATCCGCTGCCATTACGATGCGGCGCGCGGCATGGCCGGACTGGAACAGGCGGTGGCGTTCGCCGACGAGGTCGAGGGCCTGTACGACGGCCGCGTGCGCGCCATGCTGTCGCCGGACCGCATCGAGACCTGCACGCCCGAGCTGCTGCGCGCCTCGGCCGCCGCGGCACGCGAACGCGCCATCCCGATCCGCCTGCATTGCTGCCAGTCGCGCCTGGAATACGACCTGGTGCTGGCGCAGCACGGCATGAGCCCGCCTGAATGGCTGCGCAGCCTGGGCTTCCTGTCCGAGCGCGCGCTGCTGCCGCACGGCACCTATGTGTCCGGCTCGCGCCAGATCGAACGGCCGGGGCAGGACCTGGAGATCATCCGCGACGGCGGCGCCACGGTGGTGCACTGTCCGCTGGTATCGGCGCGCCATGGCGCCACGCTGGAATCGTTCGCCCGCTACCGCAAGCTGGGCGTGAAGATCGGCATGGGCACCGACACCTGGCCGCCGGACATGGTGCTGAACATGCAGGTCGGCATGATGCTGTGCCGGGTGATGGACCAGTCCACCGAGGAGGTGCGCTCGGAAGACTATTACGACGCCGCCACGGTGGGCGGGGCCGACGCGCTGGGCCGCGCCGACCTGGGGCGGCTGGCGGCGGGCGCCAAGGCTGACATCGTGGTGTTCGATTTTTCCCACGACCGCAACGGCCAGTTGATCGATCCGATCCAGACGCTGATGGTCGGCGGCAGCGGCCGCGACGTGTCGCAGGTGGTGATCGACGGCCGCTTCGTCATGGTCAATGGCCGCATTCCAGGCTTCGATGCCCGGCTGGCGCAGGACCAGGCGCAAGCGCAGTTCGACCGGCTGGTGGCGCGCTACCCTGACCGCACCTGGGGCCATCCGCCGGTCGACGAGATCTTTTCCTCCAGCTACCCGAGATTTCCGAGGAGCCCGTCATGACGACCGTTCCGAATCCCGCCGCGCCCACCCTGTCGGTGCGCAGCCTGTCGGTGGAGTTTCCTTCCCGCCACGGCCTCCTGGTGGCCACGCGCGATATCAGTTTCGACATCCAGCCGGGCGAGATCCTGGGCATGGTGGGCGAGTCCGGCGCCGGCAAGTCGCTGACCGGCATGGCCGTGATCGGCCTGCTGGAACCGCCGGGCCGCCTGGGCGGCGGCGAGATCCACCTGGCTGGCCGCCGCATCGACAACCTGCCGGCCCGCGCGCGTCAGCAACTGCGTGGCAAGGAGATCGGCGCGATCTTCCAGGATCCGCTGACCAGCCTGCACCCGCTGTTCACCGTAGGGGACCAACTGATCGAGACCATCCGCCACCACGACAGGTTGTCGGCCGCCGCGGCCCGCCAGCGCGCGCTCGAACTGCTGCTGGCGGTCGGCATTCCGGCGGCGGACCGTCGCATCGACCACTATCCGCACCAGTTCTCCGGCGGCATGCGCCAGCGGGTGGTGATCGCGCTGGCGCTGGCGGCGCGGCCGCGGCTGATCATCGCCGACGAGCCGACCACCGCGCTGGACGTGTCGGTGCAGGCGCAGATCACCGCGCTGCTGCGCCGGCTGTGCCGCGAGCAGGGCACCTCGGTGCTGCTGGTGACGCACGACATGGGCGTGATCGCCGAGACCGCCGACCGGGTGGCGGTGATGTACGCCGGCCGCATCGTCGAGATCGGCCCGGTGCTGGAGGTGCTGCGGCGCCCCGGCCATCCGTATACGCAGGGCCTGATGAACGCGATTCCCGGCCTGCGCCAGCGCGCCGCGCGCCTGAACCAGATCGACGGCGCCATGCCGCGCCTGCACGCGATGCCGGACGGCTGCGCGTTCCATCCGCGCTGCGCCATGGCCGGTCCGCGCTGCGGCATGGACCGCCCGGCGCTGGCGTCCACTCCGTCGGGCGCGACCCTCAGCGCCTGTTGGCTGCACCAAGGAGGCGTTGCCCATGCCGCATGACGATGACATCCTGTTGCGGGCCGATGACCTGGCCTGCTGGTTCGACGTTTCGCCGCCCTGGCTCGAACGCACCTTATCGCGCCAGCCGCCGCAGACGCTAAAGGCGGTCGACGGCGTGTCGCTGGCGGTGCCGCGCGGCACCACGCTGAGCATTGTCGGCGAGTCCGGCTGCGGCAAGTCGACGCTGGCCAAGCTGCTGGTGGGTCTGGTGGCGCCGACCCGCGGCACGCTGCGCTATGGCCGCAGCCGCACGGGCGGCGCGCTGCATCCGCAGATGATTTTCCAGGACCCGTACGCCAGCCTGAATCCGCGCTGGCGGGTGGGCGCGATCGTGGCCGAGCCTATCATCACGCTGGGCCTGCGCGCCACGCCGGCCGAGACGCGGCGCCGGGTGGAGGAACTGCTGACCCTGGTGGGCCTGTCGCCGAACGACGCGTCGCGCTATCCGCACGAGTTCTCGGGCGGCCAGCGCCAACGCATTTCGATCGCGCGGGCGCTGGCGACGCAGGCCGAATTCCTGGTGTGCGACGAGCCGACCTCGGCGCTGGATGTGTCGGTGCAGGCGCAGATCCTGAACCTGATGGGCGATCTGCAGAAGGAGTTCGGCCTGACGTATGTGTTCATCAGCCACAATCTGTCGGTGGTGCGCCACGTGTCGGACCGGGTGGCGGTGATGTACCTGGGCCGGATCGTGGAGCAGGCGCCGGCGGACGAGTTGTTCGATGCGCCGGAACATCCGTACACAAGAATGCTGCTGGATACGATTCCAGATCTGGACTCCCCCAGGCGCGACCGCGAGCCGATGGGCGGCGAGGTGCCGAATCCGATTCAACCGCCGAGCGGGTGCACGTTTCATCCGAGGTGCCCGAACGCGAGGGCGGTGTGTCGGGAGAGGGCGCCTGAGGTAGCGGTTGTTGGCGGGCGTGAGGTGCGGTGTCATGCCGTGGAGTGGGCGATGTTGCGGGCGGCTTGATGGCTTTCCTGGTGGGGTTTGGGTGCGGGAGCGGGCTTCGTAGGTCGCCCCTCGGTCGGGCGGACCCGATGGCGGGCGCCCACGATTGCGGTCCGGAGCGTTCGCTCCGGACTTCCCCTGCCTCATCCTCGTTGCCGCCTGCCGGCGGCTGCCTTCGGATTCCGTCGGGCGCATCGAGGTTGCCCGCCATCGGGTCCGCCCGACCGAGGGGCTACGCGTATCTAGGCTTGTCGCGCTGCTAGACCTGTATGCAGGGAATGGAACCTGCGTGGCTGCCCATCGCGGCCGCGCGGGCGGCCACGCTGGGCGTCTGTGCATTTGAAAGTGACCCGGGTGCGCTGCGCGCTGGCGGCGAGCGGTTTTCTAATGGCCCCGCACGTCAGGGGGAGGGGCGGTGGTGGTCGGCGCGGCATGCGCCATGTTGCGCGTGACGATCCCCTCGCGCCGACCACAAACAGGCGTGATGCGGGCGGCGTTTCATTGGCGCACGATTGCGAAGAGTCCCCGTGGCTGGGCTATCAGCACGTGCGCATATCCATGCCGCGGCTGCTCCACATAGCCCCTTTCCCATACGCGGGAGCGGCATCATCCCGACGCAAGACCCCGCGTAAGCCCCAAAAGGCCGCCCGCGCGGCCATTTGGGGCGGGCCCCGCAAATCTCTCTCCCCACACCTCGATGTAGCAGCGCCCCATGTCTGGATGCCGGTAGCCTGTTGCGGCGGGGTGGGCCGGGTGGGGCGCCGTCGATGCGCCCGACGGAATCCGAAGGCAGTCGCCGCAGGCGACTACGAGGATGAGGATGGGGCAGTCCGGAGCGAACGCTCCGGACCGCAATCGTTGGCGCCCCACCCGGCCCACCCCGCCGCAACAGGCGGCCTACGAAGCCACCACCGCAATCAATAAACCTACTTCGAATAAACCAAATCCCGTAGTCCCAACGACAACCCCGGCCAATAAGTAATCACCATCAGACAAACAATCACCACCCCCACGAACGGAATCAACGGCTTGATCAACCGCTCCAACGGCAGCTTCGCCACCGCGCAGGCCGCGAACAGATTCACCCCGAACGGCGGCGTGATCATGCCCAGGGCCAGGTTGACCACCATGATGATGCCGAAGTGCACCGGGTCCACGCCGAACTTCAGCGCCACCGGCAGCAGCAGCGGGGCCAGCACCACGATCGAGGCCGAGGTCTCGATGAACATGCCGATCACGAACAGCGCCAGGTTCACGCCCATCAGGAACGAGAACTGGGTGTCGAACAATTGCGCCAGCCACACGCCCAGCGCATCGGGGATGCCGGCGCGGTTCAGCAGGAAGCTGAAGACGCCGGCGTTGGCGATCACGAACATGATCACGGCGGTGGACACGACCGACTTGTGCAGCGTGTCCGACAACTGCCTGAAGCTCAGGCGGCGGTAGATGAACTTGCCCACCACCACCGCGTACATCACCGCCACCACCGAGGCCTCGGTCGGGGTGAAGACGCCGCCGTAGATGCCGCCCAGGATGATGACCGGCATCATCAGCGCCAGCCAGGCGCGCTTGAAGGCCGGCCACAGCGGCAGGCGGCCTTCGCCGTCGCGCTTGCCCAGGTTGTTGCGCTTGGCGTAGAGCCAGACGTAGAACATCAGCGCCACGCCGATCAGGATGCCGGGCATGACGCCGGCGATGAACAGCTCGCCGGTGGAGGTGTCGGTGGACACCGCGAACAGGATCATCGGGATCGACGGCGGGATGATCACGCCCAGCTCGGCCGCGCTGGCCTGCAATGACGCGGCGAAGGGGGCGGGGTAGCCGTGGCGGATCATGGCCGGGATCAGGATGGCGCCCACCGCGAAGGTGGTGGCGACGCTGGAGCCGGCCACGGCGGCGAAGATCATGCAGGTCAGCACGCAGGTGCAGGCCAGGCCGCCCTGGATGCCGCCGACCACGCTCTTGGCGAACTCCACCATGCGTTCGGAGATGCCGCCGGCTTCCATCAGGTTGCCGGCCAGGATGAAGAACGGGATCGCGACCAGCGGGTACTTGTCCAGCGCGGCATAAAGCTGCTGGGCCACCACCAGCCAGGGCAGGTTGGCGGCGCCGACCCCCGCCAGGCTGGCCAGCCCGATCGACACGGCGACCGGCACGGACAGCCCGAAGAAAATCAGCATCGAGACAATCATTAATTGGGACATGGCGATATCGGCTGCTTGGATTCGGGACGGGGGCTCAACCCTGCGCGTCGTTGCGCACGGGCGTGTTGTCTTCCTCGCCGGCGCACCAGCGCGCCAGCACGGCGACGGCGGCGAGCGTCGCGCCCACCGGGATCGCCAGGTAGATCCAGGAGATCGAGATGTCCAGGCTGGGCACGTTCTGGAAACGCACGCGGTAGGTCATCTGGCCGCCGATCCAGGCGATGAAGCCGAGAAAACCGGCGCAGATCAGGCCGATGACGGCCTCCAGCACGCGGCGGCGCATGCCGCCCAGCAGGTTGCGCAGCAGTTCGACGCTGATCATGGCGCCGTGGCGGAAGGCCAGGGCCACGCCCAGCAGCACCGTCCAGATCAGCAGGGCGCGGGTCAGCACCTCGCTCCAGTCGGCGGGCGAATGCAGCACGAAGCGGGCGATGACCTGGTAGAAGGCGGCGGCCGCGGCGGCCACCAGCAGGAGTTGGGCGATGACCGACACCAGCTTGAACAGCAGGCGGTCGAAGGCGCAGAGCAGACGCATGAGGATTTCCAGGGGCGGATGGCAGGGCGCGCGGCGGCAGGGGGCGGGCGGAAACCGTTTCCGTCCGCCGCCCGCGGCCGCGCCGGCCCCTGCGCTTACTTGGTGTCGCGGATCGACTCGATCAGCTTCTTGTCGAACTTCTTGTAGTACTCGGGGTAGGCCGGCTCGACGGCGGCGGCGAAGGCGGCGCGGTCGACTTCCGTGACCTGCATGCCTTCCTTCTTGAGCTGCTCGACGCCGGTCTTCTCGATGTTGTCGACGTAGGCGCGCATGGCCTGGGCCGACTCCTTGCCGGCCTTGTCGAACTTGGCCTTGTCGTCGGCCGACAGGCCGTCATAGACGTTGGCCGACATCAGCACCAGCGCCGGGCCGTAGACGTGGCCGGTCAGCGCCAGGTACTTCTGCATCTGCGACAGCTTGGCCGAGGTGATGACCGACAGCGGGTTTTCCTGGCCGTCGATCGTGCCCTGCTGCAGGGCGGTGGCCACTTCCGGCCAGGCCATCGGGGTCGGCAGGATGCCGATCTGGCGGAAGGCGGTGATGTGGATCGGGTTTTCCGTGGTGCGGATCTTCAGGCCCTTGGCGTCGGCCGGCGTCTTGACCGGACGCACGTTGTTGGTCAGATGGCGAAAGCCCTGTTCGCCCCAGGCCAGCGCGATGATGCCGCGGCTGGGGAACTTTGCCAGCATATCCTGTCCGATCTTGCTGTCGAGCACGTTGCGCGCATGTGGCAGGTCGCGCAGCAGGAAGGGGATGTCGAAGACGCCGGTCTCGGGCACGAAGTTCAGGGTGGCGCCGGTCGAGACGATGGCCAGGTCGATGGTGCCGATCTGCAGGCCCTCGATCACTTCGCGTTCGCCGCCCAGCGCGCTGTTGGCGAATTGCTGTACCTTGTACTTGCCGTTGCTGGACGCCTCGATCGACTTGGCCAGGGCGTCGGCGCCGGCGCCATAGTGCGACGACGTGGACAGGGCATAGGCCATCTTCAGGGGAGTCTGGGCCGAGGCGGCCAGGGGCGCGGCGACCGCGCAGGCGGCCAGGATCGTGGCCGCGAGCCAGGATTTACGCATTGTCTTCTCCAGGGATTCGGTATTTTTTTGCAGTGGGTATGCGGCGCCGCAAGGCGCTTCGCGCATGATAGCGGGATTCGGCCCCCATTCCGGCCGTTGGTTAACATTGGCAGATGATGGATTTCCCTGATGTCTCACGGGCCAGGCGCCCCGGCTTTTGGACCACCCTGGCGCTGGGCGCCCGCATGATGATGCGCGACGCCCGCGCCGGCGAGCTGCGGCTGCTGGTGCTGGCCCTGGTGGTGGCGGTGGCCGCCGTCACCAGCGTCGGCTTCCTGGCCGACCGCGTCAGCCGGGCGCTGGAGCGCGACGCCGGGCAGATGCTGGGCGCCGACCTGGTGCTGGACGCGGACGAACCGGTGCCGGCGGCGTTCCTCGATCAGGCCCGCGAGCGGGGCCTGTCCGTCTCCAATACCTGGCAGTTCCCGTCCATGGTCAGCGCCGGCGACGGCGCCCAGTTGGCGGCCCTGAAGGCGGTCGAGCCGGGCTATCCGCTGCGCGGCGCCCTGCGGGTGACCGACGCGCCGTTCAATCCCGACGGCCCCACCCGCGACATCCCCCCCGAGGGCGCGGTCTGGGTGGACGGCCAACTGCTGTCGCTGCTGGGCCTGAAGGTCGGCGACACCCTCAACGTGGGCGACGCCCACCTGCGCATCGACCGGGTCATCACCTATGAGCCGGATCGCGGCATGCAGTTCGTCAACGTCGCGCCGCGGGTGATGCTGCGCGCCAGCGACCTGCCGGCCACCGGGCTGATCGCGCCCGGCAGCCGCATCGGCTACGCCCTGCTGGTGGCGGGCCAGCCGGACGCGGTGGCCGGCTACTCCGCCTGGCTGGGCCAGAACCTCAAGCGCGGCCAGAAGGTCGCCACGCTGGAATCGGGCCGGCCCGAGGTGCGCCGCACCCTCGACCGGGCGCAGCGCTTCCTGTCGCTGGTGGCGCTGCTGGCGGTGCTGATCTCGGCCGTGGCGGTGGCGTTGGCGGCGGGCCGTTACATGACGCGCCACCGCGACGGCATCGCCGTGATGCGCTGCCTGGGGGCGGTGCAGTCGCAGGTCTCGCGCATGCTGACCCTGGAATTCGCGCTGGTCGGCCTGTTCGCGTCGGCGGCGGGCTGCCTGCTGGGCTATGCGGTGCACCAGGTGCTGGTGATGGTGCTGGGTTCGCTCATCGACACGACCTTGCCGGCGCCCTCGGCCGTTCCGGCCCTGCAGGGTCTGCTGACCGGCCTCCTGCTGTTGCTGGGCTTCGCCCTGCCGGCCCTGGCGCAGTTGCGCCACGTGCCGCCGGCGCGGGTGCTGCGGCGCGACGCCGACGTCATCAGCGCGCGCAGCGCGCTCGGCTACGGCGTCGGCGCGGTCGGCTTCGCGCTGCTGATCTGGTGGTTCGCCGGCGACGCCAAGCTGGGCGGGGTGGTGGCGGGCGGGTTCCTGGGGGCGTTCGCGCTGTTCGCGCTGGTGGCCTGGCTCTGCATCCTGGGCCTGGCGCGCCTGCGCGGCCTGGCCGCCGGCCTGCCGGCGCTGCGGTTCGCGCTGGCCGGCGTGGTGCGCCGGCGCGCCGCCACCATCACCCAGGTGTGCGCGCTGGCGGTGGGCCTGATGGCCCTGCTGCTGCTGGCCATGACCCGCACCGACCTGATCCAGGGCTGGCAGCGCACGCTGCCGCCGGACGCGCCCAACCGCTTCCTCATCAATGTGCAGCCCGACCAGCGCCAGGCCGTGACCGACGCGCTGACCCGCGAGGGGCTGGGCCGGATCGTGCTGTCGCCGATGGTGCGGGGCCGCCTGATCGCCGTCAACGACAAGCCGGTGGGGCCGGACGACTACGAGGAACCGCGCGCCAAGCGTCTGGTGGACCGCGAATTCAACCTGTCCTACGGCGAGCAGATGCCGTCGTCCAACCGCATCGAGCAGGGCCGCTGGCTCAAGCCGGGCTCGGCCGAGGTGTCGCTGGAGTCGGGCCTGGCCAAGACCCTGGGCATCAAGCTGGGCGACAAGATGACCTTCGACGTGGCCGGCCAGCAGTTCGAGGTGGCCGTCTCCAGCACCCGGCGGGTGGATTGGGATACGATGCGCGTCAATTTTTTCGCCATCCTGACGCCTGAAACCCTGGCCGACATGCCGCAAAGCTGGATCACGTCCTTCTACCTGCCGCCGGAAAAGGCCCAGGTGCTGCCCGCGCTGGTGCGGCAGTTCCCGAACCTGACGGTGTTCGACGTGGGCGCCATCCTGCAACAGTTGCAATCGGTGCTCAATGAGGTCGGCCGCGCGGTGCAGCTACTGTTCCTGTTCACGCTGGCAGCCGGCGTGCTGGTGCTGTCGGCCGCCCTGACCGCCACCCGCGACGAACGCATGCGCGAAGCCGCGGTGCTGCGCGCCCTGGGCGCCACCCGGCGCCAGTTGGCGCGTTCGCAGCGCATCGAGCTGTGGGCCGTGGGTGGCCTGGCCGGCCTGCTGGCGGCGGCCGGCGCCAGCGCGATCGCTTGGGTTTTATCAACCCAGGTGTTCGATTTCACGATTACCCTCAGCCTCTGGCCCTGGCTGGTGGGGATCGGCGCGGGTATGCTCGGCGCCTGGGCCGGTGGCGCGCTGGCGCTGCGCGGCGTGCTGCGCACCCCGCCGCTGGTCACCCTGAGAGAAACCTGATGACGTCTTCCGTCCAAACCCCTACCGAACCCGTGGAAACCTCCCGCAGCATTTTCGATCTCCTGGGCGGCGAACCCGGCGTGCGCGCCCTGGTCGACCGCTTCTACGACCTGATGGACATGGAGCCGGACCTGAAGGAACTGCGCGCCGCCCACGGCCCCAGCCTGGACGAGGCCCGCGACAAGCTGTTCTGGTTCCTGTGCGGCTATTTCGGCGGCCCCGACCACTATATAGAGCGCTTCGGCCATCCGCGCCTGCGGGCGCGGCACCTGCCGTTCTCGATCGGCGAGATCGAGCGCGACCAATGGGTGGCCTGCATGGGCCGCGCCATGGAGGACGAGGGCATCGACCCCGCCCTGGTCGAGCGCCTGCTGCAATCGTTCTTCGGCGTGGCCGACTGGATGCGCAACCGTGAAGGCTGAGCGGGATCCTTCCGGCGCCCGGCGCCACCGCTGGCCGGCGCCGCTGGCCGGCGCCATGCTGGCCGATCCGCGCCTGGGCGAATCCGGCCCGGAACTGTTCAACCCAGCCCACTATGGCGAGCGCGCCCGGCCGGTGGACGCCGGCGGCCGCCAGGCGGCCTGGTTCGTGCAGGGGCAGGGCTGGCAGGGCGTGCTGCGGCGCTACCGGCGCGGCGGCCTGATCGCCCGGCTCAGCCGCGACACCTACCTGTGGGCGGGCGAGGCGCGCACCCGCAGCTTCCGTGAATTCCGCCTGCTGGCCGCCATGCGTGCCCAGGGGCTGCCGGTGCCGGCGCCGCTGGCCGCGGCCTACTGGCGCCAGGGGCCGACCTACCGCGCCGCCATCGTGGTCGAGCGCATCCCGGGCGTGCGGCCGCTGGCCCAGGCGCTGGCCGAACCCCTGTGGCAGCCGGTGGCCGAGGCCATCGTGCGCATGCACCGGGCCGGCGTCTGGCACGCCGACCTGAACGCCTTCAACATCCTGATCGGCTCGGACGGCCGGGTCTGGCTGATCGATTTCGACCGCGGCACCCAGGGCGGGCTGTCCGACCGCCAGCGCCAGGGCAACCTGGAACGGCTGCGCCGCTCCCTGGTCAAGGTGGCCGGGGAGGACGGCGAGCGTTTCTGGCTCAAACTGCGCGATAGCTACTGGACCGCCTGGGGGGTTGGCGTACAGCCTTGAGGCAGGCAGCGCCGCGGGCCTGATCCGGGCCCAATTGCGCCAAATTACGCTAAATCTCCCGGTAAAGTTGGGCAGGCCAGCGCTAAAAGGCTTTATGATTCCGCCTTTTGGTACTCCTGTAACTTACGGCATATCGCTGGGGGGCTGGTAATGAAACTACGGGCGGGAATGCGCTGGGCGCTGGGGACGATGCTGGTCGCGGCAGCCACGTCGGCGGCGATGGCGCAGAACAAGGTCGTCAACGTCTACAACTGGGCCGAGTACACGGCCCCGGACACGATCTCGGGTTTCGAGAAGGAAACCGGCATCAAGGTCCGTTACGACGTCTACGACAGCAACGACACGCTGCAGGCCAAGCTGCTGGCCGGCAAATCGGGTTACGACGTCGTTGTCCCGTCCACGCATTACGCCTCGCGCCAGATCGAGGCCGGCCTGTTCCAGAAGCTGGACAAGTCCAAGATCCCCAACTGGAAGTACCTGGATCCCGACGTCATGGCGCTGGTCGCCTCGGTCGATCCCGGCAACGAATACGCCATTCCGTGGGGCTACGGCACCAATGGCCTGGGCTACAACGTCACCAAGGTCAAGCAGATCATGGGCGACAACGTCGACCTGGCCAACTGGGACATGATCTTCAAGCCCGAGAACGCCGCCAAGCTCAAGGAATGCGGCATCTCGATGCTGGACGAGGCCGCGCAGGTGTTCCCGGCCGTGCTCAAGTACCTGGGCAAGGACCCCAACAGCGCCAACCCGGACGACTACAAGGCCGCGCTGGACGTGCTCAAGCAGATCCGTCCGTACATCCGCCAGTTCAGCTCGTCGGGCTACATCGACGAACTGGCCGTGGGCGACCTGTGCATGGTCTACGGCTTCTCGGGCGACGTCATGATCGCCCGCAAGCGCGCCCAGGAGGCCAAGAAGCCGTATGAAGTGAACTACTTCATTCCCAAGGGTGGCGCCCCGGCCTGGTTCGACCTGATGGTCATTCCGAAGGACGCGCCGCATCCGGAAGAGGCCCTGGCGTTCATCAACTACATCGAGACGCCGCAGGTGCACGCCGCCATCACCAACACCATGTTCTACCCCAACGCCAACAAAGAGGCGCGCAAGTACGTGGTCAAGGACGTGGCCGACAACCCCATGATCTACCCGTCGCCCGAGGTCTCCAAGTCGCTGTATGTCATCAAGGCCCAGCCCTTGAACATCCAGCGCCTGCAGACGCGCATGTGGGCCGAGCTGAAGTCGGGGCGCTGAGCATCATGAGCGATAGCCGTTACTCGGCGCAGCATGCGGCCGATCCGGACGAGTTCGTCCGCGTCGCCGACGTGGTCAAGATCTTCGGCGACGTGGTCGCCGTCCGTTCCGTCAATCTCTCGGTCAAGCGCAACGAGATCTTCGCGCTGCTGGGCAGTTCCGGCAGCGGCAAGTCGACGCTGCTGCGCATGCTGGCCGGTTTCGAGGAAGCCACCTCGGGCCAGATCCTGCTCGATGGCGAGGACATCACCAACGTGCCGCCGTACCGGCGGCCGGTCAACATGATGTTCCAGTCGTACGCGCTGTTCCCGCACATGACGGTCGAGGCCAACGTGGCCTTCGGCCTGAAGCAGGAAGGCGTGGACCGCGCCGAGATCCACGACCGCGTGTTCGAGGCGCTCGACCTGGTGCAGATGGCCGGCTATTCGCGCCGCAAGCCCAATCAGTTGTCCGGCGGCCAGCAGCAGCGCGTGGCGCTGGCGCGCAGCCTGGTCAAGCGGCCCAAGCTGCTGCTGCTGGACGAGCCGATGTCGGCGCTGGACAAGCAGATCCGCCAGAAGACCCAGATCGAGCTGGTCAAGATCCTGGAGCAGGTCGGCGTGACCTGCATCATGGTGACCCACGACCAGGAAGAGGCCATGACCATGGCGCATCGCCTGGCGGTCATGACCGAAGGCCAGATCGTCCAGTGCGGCACGCCGCAGGATGTCTACGCCTTTCCCAACTCGCGCTTCGTCGCCAGCTTCATTGGCTCGACCAACATGTTCACCGGCACCATCGTGGTCGATGAACCCGACCACGTCGCCATCGAAAGTCCCGAGCTGAGCCGCCCGCTGTACGTCAGCCACGGGGTCAGCGAGCCGCTGGGCATGGACGTGCACGTCTCCATCCGCCCCGAGCGCATGGTGGTGTCGCGCGAACAGCCGACGGGCGACTACAACTGGGCCCACGGCATGGTCAGCCACATGGCCTGGATGGGCAGCTACGCGCTCTACCAGATCCGCCTGGACTCCGGCGCCATGGTCGAGGCCAGCGTACCCAGCCTGCAACTGGCCCAACTGGACGCCCCGGGCATCGACGAAGACATCTTCGTCAGTTGGGACGCCGACAGCGCGACGGTGCTGGCGTCATGAGCCGCTTCTCGCCCCGCGACTGGCTGCCCTCGGGCCGGGCGCTGGCGGTGGTGCCGCCGTTCGCCTGGCTGGTGCTGTTCCTGCTGGTGCCGTTCCTGCTGGTGTTCAAGATCAGCTTCGCCGAGCTCAAGTTCGGCATTCCGCCGTACACCTCGCTGGCCGAATTCAAGGACGAGGCGGTGCAGTTCAGCCTGCACCTGCGCGGCTACATCCTGCTGTTCACCGACAGCCTGTATTTCGCCACCTACCTCAGCTCGGTCAAGATCGCCGCCATCACCACGCTGGCCTGTGTGCTGATCGGTTATCCCATGGCGTACTACATCGCGCGCTCGTCGCCGCGCGTGCGCAACCTGCTGCTGCTGGGCGTGATCCTGCCGTTCTGGACCTCGCTGCTGTTGCGCGTGTACGCCTGGGTCGGCATCCTGCGCAACGACGGCCTCTTGAACAACTTCCTGCAATGGCTCGGCATCATCTCCAGCCCGCTGGAGATCTACCGCACCGACCTGGCCGTGTACATCGGCATGGTCTATGCGTACCTGCCGTTCTTCATCCTGCCGCTGTACGCCACGCTGGTGAAGATGGACCTGCGCCTGCTGGAAGCCGCCTACGACCTGGGCGCCAAGCCGTGGCAGGCGTTCTGGCAGATCACCGTGCCGCTGTCGCGCCAGGGGGTCATCGCCGGCGCCATGCTGGTGTTCATCCCGGCGGTCGGCGAATACGTCATCCCCGAAATGCTGGGCGGCGCCAACACGCTGATGATGGGCCGCGTCATGTGGAACGAGTTCTTCAACAATACCGACTGGCCGATGGCCTCGGCGGTGACCTGCGTGATGGTGCTGTTGTTGCTGGTGCCGCTGGCGCTGTTCCAGTACAACCAGGTCAAGCAGCAGGAACTGGCCAGCGGGGGGCGCAAATGAACGGTCCCAACAAGACCCTGCGCGCCGTGGTGCTGGGGCTGGGCTACTTCTTCCTGTACGTGCCCATCATCAGCCTGATGGTGTTCTCGTTCAATGAGTCGCCCGCCGTCACTTCCTGGACCGGTTTCTCGTTCCGCTGGTACCACTCGCTGTTCAACGACGACGCGCTGTTGCGCGCGGCCTGGCTGTCGTTCCGCATCGCGGCCATGACCGCCACCGCGGCCGTCATCATCGGCACCTGGGCCGGCTACGTGCTGGGACGCATGGGCCGTTTCCGCGGCTTCGCGCTGTACGTGGGCATGCTGAGCGCGCCGCTGGTGATCCCCGAAGTGGTGCTGGGCATCTCGCTGCTGCTGATGTTCGTGGAGTTGCGCGGCCACCTGGGCTGGCCGGCCGAGAACGGCATCTTCACCATCTGGGTCGGCCACGTGACGCTGTGCATGGCCTTCGTGGCGGTGGTGATCCAGACCCGCATCCGCGACCTCGATCGTTCGCTCGAAGAGGCCGCGCTGGACCTGGGCGCCACGCCGATCACGGTGTTCTTCAAGATCACGCTGCCGCTGATCGCGCCGGCGCTGGCCTCGGCCTGGCTGCTATCCTTCACGCTGTCGCTGGACGACGTGGTGCTGGCGTCGTTCCTGTCCGGCCCCAGCTCCAGCACGCTGCCGATGGAAGTCTTCTCGCGCGTGCGGCTGGGCCTGAAACCCGAGATCAATGCGTTGGCGACGCTGTTCATCCTGGCGGTGGGCACCTGCGTCATCCTGGCCAACCGCATGCAATGGCGCAAGGAGTCCGAACCCAAATGAAGCAAACCACCCTGTATGGCCTGACCAAGTGCAGCACCTGCGTCAAGGCGCGCGAGTGGCTGACCGCGCACGGCGTCGACCACCAGTTCATCGACTATCGCGATCATCCGGTGCCGGCGGCCACCCTGAAGGAATGGGCCGGCCAGCTCGGCGGCTGGGAAAAGCTGGTCAACCGCGCCTCGATGACCTGGCGCAACCTGCCCGACGAGCGTAAGACCGCCAGCACCGACGCGCAGTGGACCAAGCTGATCGCCGAGTTCCCGGCGCTGGTGCGCCGCCCGGTGGCGGTGACGCCCGATGGCGAGGTCGGCGTCGGTTTCAGCGAAAAGCGCTACGGCGAACGCTTCGCCTGATCCCGTGGCGGCCAGAGCCGACAAGGCATCGCGCGGCGCCGGCAAGGCGTTGCCCGATGCCTTTTTCAATCGCGATGCGCGCCAGCTAGCGCGCGAACTGCTGGGCAAGGTGGTGCGCCATCGCGTCGACGGCCTGTGGCTGTCGGCGCGCATCATCGAGACCGAGGCCTACTATCTGGAAGAAAAGGGCAGCCACGCCTCGCTCGGCTACACCCACAAGCGCCGCGCCCTGTTCATGGATGGCGGCGTGGTCTACATGTATTACGCCCGCGGCGGCGACTCGCTCAACTTCAGCGCCGGCGGTCCCGGCAATGCCGTGCTGATCAAGTCCGCCTATCCCTGGGTCGACGCCCTGTCCGGTCCCGACGCGCTGGCGCGCATGCAGGCCCTGAATCCCGATGCGCAGGGGCGGCCACGCCCGCCGGGCAGGCTGTGCGCCGGCCAGACGTTGCTGTGCCGCGCGCTGGGTCTGAAGGTGCCGGACTGGGACGCGCGGCGCTTCGATCCCGAGGCGCTGTACGTCGCGGACGTGGGAGAGTCGCCGCAGGTCCTGATCAGCACCACCCGTCTGGGCATTCCGGCCGGACGCGACGAACACCTGGAATACCGTTACGTCGATCCGGCCTACGCGGCGTGGTGCACCCGCAATCCCCTGCGGCGCGGGCAGCAGGCGGGGCGGGACTATCACTGGGTAGACCTGCAGGGCAGGCCGCTGGAGCGGGCGCCCTGAGCGCGCGATTCAGGTCGTGGGGGCGCCGCCGCCGTCGGCGCGGCCTGCGGCCCTGAGCGCCGCTTCCCGCGCGCGCCGCGCCATGGCGGCCCGCATATCGGCATACTTGCGCTGGATGCGCCTGCGGTTCAGGCGCTTGCTCCAGGCGTATACCGGCACCAGCGGCAGTACGCCGAAGCCGTCGATCAGGAACAGGCCCGACTTGCCGTCGGCATTCAAGCCGCAGGCGATGTTGCTGGGCGACAGGTCGTGCAGCACCACGTGGGCGTCGGCCAGGTCCTCGATGAATTCGTCCAACTGCGCCGACAAGGTTTCGTTCATCTTGCCCTGGCGCGCCAGGTCGGCCACGGTGGGCGCGATGTTGCCGGCTTCGTCCGTGATCTTTTCGACCAGCAGGCCCAGGCCCAGCGAGGTCTGGGCCACGCCCAGGATGCGCGCCATCGGCACTTGCCATACGCCCGACGGGCGCGTGGTGGTGGTGACGTATTCGGTGATTTCGTTCAGGTAGACGCGGTACGCGCTTTCGCGCTGGTACTGCTTGTACCAGCGCTTGAACGGGCGGGTTTCGAGATAGACGGCACGCGCCTGCATGTCCATGACCTTGACCAGCAGGGACGGCGCGTGGGGATGCTGGAAGATATGTCGGTCCCCCCCCATCGCGACCGGCGTTTCGTCATTGAGATTCAATGGACCGAAGACCGAGCCGAAGGCGACCGGGGGAGGACAGAGTGTGGAAAGATCAGCTGTATTCAACTGTTTTTAAGGTTATATGTAAGTTGTTAACAGTTTAATGCCGTTGCTTGCTTTTCGCCTTTTAATGGGTCTGGGAAGTCGTTTCCGATGGCTACGGGGGGCGGATTAGAGTCCTATAATTTCACGCGCCCGGCGTGGGTGCGCGGCGTTGAAAAGGGGCCACTTTGTCGAATGAAGTTCTGCTGTGGGTTGCCGCCGGCGGCGCGGTGCTGGCTTGCCTGATCGCCTTGTCGGCATGGTTGTCGCGGCCGGCGCGCGATGACCGGCTCGACACGCTGCTCGAGGGGCTGGAGCGCACAGAGCGGGCCCTGCGCGCCGATATGGCGGAAAGCCAGCGCGGCCTGCGCGCCGAGTTTGCCGAATCCACCCGCGGCCTGCGCCAGGAACTTGCCCAATCCCACGGCGACCTGCGCGCCGCCCTGACGCGGGACGCGCAGGCGGCGCGGGCCGAATCGGCCGAGTCGCTGGCGCGCTTCGCCGCCGGTTTCGGCGAGCAGTTGCAAGGGCTGATCCAGATCAACGAGCGACGCCTGATGGAGGTGCGAACCACCGTCGATCAGCGCCTGCAGGCGTTGCAAAATGACAACAGTGCGAAGCTGGACGATATGCGCCGCACCGTCGACGAAAAGCTCCACGCCACGCTCGAGCAGCGCCTGGGGGAATCCTTCAAGCAGGTATCCGACCGCCTCGAGGCCGTGCACAAGGGGCTGGGCGAGATGCAGGCGCTGGCCGCCGGCGTGGGCGACCTCAAGCGGGTGCTGACCAACGTCAAGTCGCGCGGCACCTGGGGCGAGGTGCAACTGGCGCGGCTGATTGAAGACAACATGACTCCCGAGCAGTACGCCGCCAACATCAAGCCGGTGCCGGGCAGCGACGCGGTAGTCGAATTCGCCATCCGCCTGCCGGGGCGAGGCGATGGCGGCGCGCCGGTCTGGCTGCCGATCGATGCCAAGTTTCCGAAGGAAGAGTACGAGCGCCTGATGGATGCGCAGGAAGCCGCCGACGCCGAGGGGGTGAAGGCGGCCGGCGCCGCGTTAGGCAAGGCGGTGGAGGTGCAGGCGCGGCTGATCGCCGGCAAGTACGTGGCGCCGCCGCACACCACCGACTTCGCCATCATGTTCCTGCCGACCGAAAGCCTGTATGCCGAAGTGCTGCGGCGCCCGGGGTTGCTTGACCGCCTGCACGACCTGCGCATCAACGTGGCCGGTCCGAGCAATCTGGCGGCGCTGCTCAACAGCCTGCAGATGGGCTTTCGCACGCTGGCCATCGAGCAGCGCTCATCCGAGGTCTGGCAGGTGCTGCGCGCGGTCAAGACCGAGTTCGGCAAGTTCGGCGACGCGCTGGCCGGCGTCAAGAAAACGCTGGACACCGCCAGCAGCAAGATCGGCCAGACCGAGGTGCGCACGCGCGCCATGCTGCGTAACCTGAAGAGCGTCGAGGCCTTGCCCGAGGCCGAGGCGCTGCGCCTGCTGGGCGGCGAGGGCGCCACGGCCGACGACGGCGCGGACGAGGCCGCCGCCACGGACGACGCGCCGGCCACGAAGGCTGCCCACGGTTCCGGCGCCTGATTCGCGCGCCGGTCGCCCGGCCCGGCTTGTGACCCGGCCGCTCTGTCGATATCCTCATCGTTGCGGCATTCCGCCGTCGATATCTGGAGCATCGTAAGCATGGGCACGGCTGACCGAGTTGATTCCTCTTCCTTCGACGCGATGGCGCTGGGCGCCGATATCGCCCAGGGAGCCACGACGGCGCATGCCGCGATGCAGCAGGCGCTCGAGCGGGTGGCGGCGCGCAATCCGGCGATCAACGCGGCCTGCGGCGTGCAGGCCGAACTGGGCCTGGATCTGGCGCGCGCGCTGGACGGCGAGCTGGCGGCGCTGACCGCCCAGCAGCGGCTGGCCCTGCTGGACGAGCGTCCGTTCCTGGGCGTGCCAACCCTGCTCAAGGACCTCGGCACCGCCGCGCTGGGCCTGCCCAGCGCCATGGGCTCGGTGCTGTACGGCAAGGTCGACTGGAGCGTCGACGCCGAGATCGTCAAGCGCTATCGGCGCGCCGGCCTGATCCCGTTCGGCCGCAGCACCAGCGCCGAACTGGGCCTGAGCCCCACCAGCGAATCCCCGGTCTACGGCGCGCCCACCCAGAATCCATGGAAGGCCGGCCACAGCGCCGGCGGCTCCAGCGGCGGCGCGGGCGCGGCGCTGGCCAGCGGCATGGTGCGCATCGCCCACGGCAGCGACGGCGGCGGCTCGATCCGCATCCCGGCCTCGTGCTGCGGCGTGCTGGGCCTGAAGCCCTCGCGCGGCATGATGCCGCTGGGACCGCTCAAGGGCGAGGGCTGGGGCGGGCTGGCCACCGAACACATGATGACCCTGTCGGTGCGCGACTGCGCGGCGGCGCTGGATATCAGCGCTGGCGCCGACGTCGGCGCGCCCTATGCGGCGCCGGCCAGGCCGGGCGAATCGTATCGCGACATCGTGGCGCGGGTGTCGGCCGATCCGCGCTCGTCGCCGCGCCGCCGCATTGCCTACATCAACACCACCTACGAAGGCGGGGCGATCCATCCCGAGGTCGCGGCGGCGGTCGACGAGGCCGCGCGCCTGTTCGCCGGCCTCGGCCACGAACTGGTTCCGGCCGCGCCGCCGGTGGGGTCGGAGGAAGTGCTGTCGCCGATGCTGCCGCTGATCGCCAGCGCCGCGGCCAACGCCATCGACAGCCACGTCGGCGCCCGCAACCGCCGGCTCGCCGCCGACGAATTGCAGCCCACCACGCTCGGCGCGCGCGAATACGCCCGCGCCATTTCCGGCGCCCAGTACGTGGCCTGCGTCGACACCTGCCACGAGATCACGCGCCGCATCGGCCGCTTCCTGCATCGCGAAGGCACGCAGGGCCATGACCTGTTCCTGTCGCCGGTGCTGGCGCAGTTGCCGGCGCCGCTCGGCCGCTATGCGATGGACAACGCCGACTACCTGGCCTACCGTCTGGGCAAGAAGGGCGTGATCGGCTATTCGCCGTTCGCGCCGCTGGCCAACCTGACCGGCATGCCCGCCATTTCGATTCCGTTCGGCCTGTCGGCCGACGGGCTGCCGATCGGTATCCAGGTCATGGGCCCGCTGGGCAGCGAGGCCTGGCTGCTGGAACTGGCCGCCCAGGTCGAGGCGCTGCGGCCCTGGCAGCGGGTCGCGCCCATCGCCCGATAGGCGCGGGGCGGGGCGCGTCGTCAGCCGGGGGCGCGCCGACGAATGAATAGCGAATAGGAGCACCAGCATGCCGTCGTTCGTGACCCATACCGTCCTCAACCAGGTCCCGCCCCTGGAAGACTATTCGTTGTTCGACACCGACCCGGCGCTGCGCGAGGCCGCCGCGCGCGAGGGCGCCGGCGCCTGGAGCGGCGACCTGGCCGCGCATGGCGCCTGGCTGGGCCGCGCCCAGACCCTGGCTGCTGGCGTCGACGCCAACCGCTATCCGCCGCGGCTGCAGGCCTATGACCGGGCCGGCCATCGCGTCGACCACGTTGATTTCCATCCCGCCTGGCAGTTGTTGATGAGCGGCATCGTGGCGCGCGGCCTGCACAGCCGTGCCTGGGCGCAGCCGGTGCCGGGGGCGCAGGTGGCGCGGGCCGCGGCCTACCTGATGCAGGGCCAGGTCGAGGCCGGCACGCTGTGCCCCACCACCATGACCTTTGCCGCCGTGCCGCTGCTGCAACGCGAGCCGGCGGGCGTGATCGACTACACCGGCGACTGGCTGCCCGCGCTCTATTCGCGTGAATTCGATGGCGCCGACGCGCCGCTGGCGGGCAAGCGCGGCGCGCTGATCGGCATGGGCCTGACCGAGAAACAGGGCGGCTCCGACCTGCGCGCGGTCACGACACGCGCCGCGCCGCTGGGCGCCATCGGGCGTGGTTGTCCCTATTCGCTGGTGGGCCACAAATGGTTCTTCTCGGTGCCGCAGGCCGACGCCCATCTGGTGCTGGCGCAGACCGACGAGGGCCTTAGCTGCTTTCTGGTGCCGCGCTGGATTCCGGAAGGCCCGCGCAACGCGGTCCGCATCCGTCGCCTGAAAGACAAGCTGGGCAACCACAGCAATGCCAGCGCCGAGGTCGAGTTCGAGGATGCCTGGGGCGTCATGGTCGGCGAGCCCGGCCGCGGCCTGGCGGTGCTGCTGGAGATGGCCGCCACCACCCGACTCGACTGCGTGCTGGGCAGCGCCGCGCTGCTGCGCCAGGCGCTGGTGCAGTCGCTGCACCACGCCGGGCACCGCCAGGCTTTCGGCAAGCCGTTGCTGGCGCAGCCGCTGATGCGCAATGTGCTGGGCGACCTCGCGCTGGAGTCGGAAGCCGCCCAGGCGCTGGCGCTGCGCCTGGCGCGCGCGGTGGACGAGCGTGGCGACCCTGGGGCGCGGGCCCTGGCGCGGGTCGGCACGCCGGCCGCCAAGCTGTGGATCTGCAAGCGCGCGATCGCGGCGGTGGCCGAATGCATGGAGGCCTGGGGCGGCAACGGTTACGTCGAGGAAGGCCCGATGCCGCGCCTGTACCGCGAAACGCCGGTCAATTCGATCTGGGAGGGTTCGGGCAACGTCATGGCGCTGGACGTGCTGCGCGCGCTGCAACGCGAACCCGAGGCGCTGCCGGCGCTGGAGGGCGAATTCGCGCCCGCCGCCGGCCGCTACCCGGAATTCGATGCGGCCCTGGCGCGGTGGCGCGCGCTGCTGGCCGATTCGGGCCAGGCCGAGTTCCAGGCCCGCCGCATTGCCTGCGACCTGGCGCGCCTGTGGCAGGCGGCGCTGTTGATCCGGCACGCGCCCGAGCCGGTGGCGCGGGGTTTCGTCGGCAGCCGGTTGGGCGCGGCGGGCGGCGTGTTCGGCGAGCTGGCGGCCGGCACCGAGGTGGCCGCGATCCTGGCGCGGGCCTGGCCGGCGGCGGTCGCATGCTAAATTTCCCTGCTTCACTCACCTTTCCGCATTTTCGCCATGCTCTCCCAGCAAGAACTCAAGCAGCAAGCCGCAGACGCCGCCCTGGAACTCGTTGAACAGGTCGCAGGCCCCGATGTCATCATCGGCGTGGGCACCGGCTCGACCGCCGATCTCTTCATCGACGGCCTGGCGCGCTTCAAGGGCCGTATCGGCGGCACCGTCGCCAGCTCCGAGCGCAGCGCCGCGCGCCTGGCCGGCCATGGCCTGAAAGTGCTGGACCTGAACGACGTGGCGTCGATGCCGATCTACGTGGACGGCGCCGACGAGATCGATGCCAACCTGCACATGATCAAGGGCGGTGGCGGCGCGCTGACGCGCGAAAAGATCGTGGCCTCGGTTGCCGACCGATTCGTCTGCATTGCGGACGAATCCAAGCTGGTCGAGGTCATGGGCAAGTTCCCGCTGCCGATCGAGGTCATCCCGATGGCCCGTGAATCGGTGGCGCGCGCCATGACGGCCATGGGCGGGCAGCCGCGCCTGCGCGAAGGTTTCGTGACCGACAATGGCAACATCATCCTGGACGTCTCCGGGCTGTCGATCACCGACGCGCCGGGCCTGGAGGCCCGCGTCAACAACCTGCCGGGCGTGGTCACCTGCGGCCTGTTCGCCATTGCCGGCGCCGACGTGGCGCTGCTGGCCACCCAGAACGGCATCCGCCGCCTGGATCGCCGCGCCTGAGCGCAAATCGCGCGTCCCGGCCGCCCTTGCGGGCGGTCAGGCCGCGATTCATAATCCTGTCACACTTGGGTCATAACCTTGCGGATTGTGCAGGCCCATACTTGAAACGCTTTCATATCGGGGCAATGCAATGAGACCAACCACGCAGGGAGCCCGGATGACGGAGCATACAAACAAGCAGTTCGACGCTGATCTGGAAAGCGTCCGTTCGCAATTCTTGCAAATGGGCGGCGTGGTCGAGGCCATGATCCAGGAGGCCATCGACGCGCTGGCCAGCGGCGACCTGACGCTGGTTGAAAAGGTGCGCGAGCGCGAAAAGGAAGTCAATCGCCACGAAGTGGAGATCGACGAAAGCATCAGCCGCATCCTCGCCCGCCACCAGCCCACCGCCATCGACCTGCGCATGCTGATGGCCGTATCGAAGATGCTGACCGACATGGAGCGCTCCGGCGACGAGGCCGAGAAGGTGGCCACCGTGGCGCGCCGCATCCACGAATCGGAAGTCCGCCACATCCCGGTGATCGAGCTGCGCCACATGGCCTCGAACGTGCGCACCATGCTGCACCAGGCGCTGGACGCGTTCGCCCGCCTCGATTCCATCCTGGCCGCCGCCGTCGTGCGCAGCGACAAGGAAGTGGACAAGGAATGGAAGGGCGCGCTGCGCCACCTGATCACCTACATGATCGAAGACCCGCGCACCATCTCGCGCGCCATCGACATGATCTTCATCGCCCGCGCGCTCGAACGCATCGGCGACCATGCCAAGAACATGTCCGAACGCGTGATCTACATGGTCAAGGGCGCCGACGTGCGCCACACCGGCGTCAAGAACACCGAGCGCCTGGCGCGCGGCGAAGAAGATACCCCCGAACAGGACGACTGATCGCCGCGGCCGACCGGTCGCCCGCCGTCAGGCAAAAAAACCCCAAGCCGCCTTGGCGCTTGGGGTTTTTCTTTGCGCGCGCGCCTACAGCGGCAGGTCGGCGCCCTGGCACAGGCGCGGGTCCGGCACGCCGGACTTGCCCGCGTTGATGCGGCCGGCCAGCCGGCGGCCAAACCGCGGCAGGCCCTGCGCGCTGACCTCCAGGTCGTACCAGCCTTCGCAGCCGGCGTATTTCAACTCGAGCGCGCCGCCGGCCTGCACGTGCGCCATGGCGCGCCAGCCGTCGCCCATGCGCGATTCGATATGCACCGGCTGGTGCGCGTCGCCATGGTTGATGAGGCGCAGGCGCAGTCCCGAGGTCACCGGCACCAGTTGCGTTTCCAGCAGGCCGGCGTCGCGGCGGTCGCCGCGGAAGTGGCGATGGAAGCCATCCGGGCCCAGCAGCCACAGGTCGTAGATGCCGTCGGCATCCAGGCGCCAGCCGTCGTCCAGCCGCGCGCCCGCGCCGACCGTGTAGCGGCGCGGCGCGTGCGCCAGCGCCCGCCGGTCGTAGACGTGCAGCACGGCGCCGACCGTGCCGGCATTGCGGAAGGTCAGGCGGTAGTGCTCGCCGTCGGCGGTCATGCGGCCCACCGTCTCCAGCGCGTAGGGCAGGGCACAGGCGTGACGCACGCTGTCGGCGTGTTGCAGGGCGCGGTCCCCGGCGAAATCGAAGGCCGAGGTCAGATCGCCGGCCACGGCGCGGCGCCAGGCGCTGATATTGGGCTCGGCCACGCCGAAGCGGGCTTCGAGGAAGCGGATCACCGAGGTGTGGTCGAACACCTGCGAATTGACCCAGCCGCCGCGGCTCCAGGGCGACACCACCAGCATCGGCACGCGCGGGCCCATGCCGAAAGCGCGGCCGTGCAGGGCGGGCGGATCGTCCGGGGTGGCGGCGCTGGGGCCGTGGCGCACGTCGTGGTATTCGCCGTCCAGCTCGATGGTTGACAGGCCGCCCGAGCGCCCGTCGGGGGCGCGCGCCGGCGGGGCCGGAGGCGGCATGTGATCGAAGAAACAGTCGTTCTCGTCGTAGGTGACCAGGAACACACAGCCGCTCCAGACCTCGGGGTTGCGGGTCAGGATCTCGAGCACGCGTTCGGTGTAGGCGCCGCCCTGGCGCGGCGACGAGACTTCGGGATGTTCCGAGTCGGCGGCGGGGGCGATGATCCAGGAGACCTGCGGCAGCGCGCCCTGTTCCACGTCGCGCGCCAGGTCGTCCAGGGTGTGGGTGGACAGGCCCCGGTCGCGCAGCGGCGCGTCGGCGCCGCCGGCATCGTGCTGGCGGCGGAACTGGCGAAAGCCGGCCAGCGGATTGTCGTGGAAGTTGTCCGCCATGTCCTGGTAGATGCGCCAGTCGATGCCGGCGGCCTGCAGGCGTTCCGGGTAGGTGGTCCAGCCGTAGCCCAGGTCGGCCGGCCCGAGGCGGTCGAAGGTGTTGACCAATGCCGGACCGCCCGCGCGTCCCAGCGGATCGTTGGTGCCGGTCCACAGGAACAGCCGGTTCGGATTGGTGCCGGCCTGGATCGAGCAATGGTAGGCGTCGCACAGCGTGAAGGCATTGGCCAGCGCCGTCTGGAAAGGCACCTCGGCGGGACGGTAGGCGCCCAGGCCGAGGCGGCTCTTGGCCGCCAGCCATTGATCCATGCGGCCGTCGTTCCAGGCGCGCTGGGCGTCGTCCCAGGTATGCGGGGTGATGTAGCCCACCGGCGTGTCGCTGGCGTACTCGCCCTGCAGCGCATAGGGACGCAGCCGCTGGGCGCCGTCGGCCTGGGTCAGCACGTCGCCGGCCAGTGTCGGCGCGGGATACGGGTCGGCAAAGCCGCGCACGCCTGGCAGGGCGCCGAAATAGTGGTCGAAGGAACGGTTCTCCTGCATCAGGATGACGACGTGCCGCACATCGTTGATCGTGCCGGTCTTGCGGTCGGCGGCGACTGCAAGCGCGCGCCGGATGGCCGGGGGCAGGTCGGAGGCGTCGGCGGGACTCGGTTCTTCTTTCATGACGGCATTAGTACGGCCAGCAATGGCGCAATCTTAAGGCAGGGCGGCCGGGCGCACCGGCCAGAAGCAAGAAGCCCCTCGCGGACGAGGGGCTTCGCAGGCGTGCCGCGCATGGCGGCGCGGCGGCATCAGGCCGAGGGCGGAACGTAGCCCTGGGCTTCGACGCTGCCGTCCTCGAACAGGAAGCGTTCCATCTGCTGCTGCAGGTACTTGCGGGCGCGGGCGTCGGCCAGGTTCAGGCGGTTTTCGTTGACCAGGCGGGTCTGCACCTGCTTCCACTCTTCCCAAGCCTCCTTGGAAATGCTCTGCCAGATGCGGGTGCCGAGTTCGCCGGGGTAGGGCGGAAAATCGAGCCCTTCGGCTTCACGCTTCAATTTCACACAGTTGACGGTACGGGCCATGGTTCGCTGCCGGAAAGAATGGGTAATGCGTCATTTTAGCGGGCTTGGCGCCGGAAGGCCGCCAAGCCCCTGCGGGTACTGCGGTTAGGCCCCGGGGCCAGCCCGGGGCGGGGCCGCGTCACAGCTTCTTGATGAACACCAGGCTGTTGCGCGAGCGGTTGTAGTTGTTCTGCTTTTCGCGCGGCAGGTCGGTGATGCCGCCCTGCACGAAGCCGCGCTTCATGAACCAGTGCGAGGTGCGCGTGGTCAGCACGAACAGCCGCTTGGCGCCGGAAGCGCGGGCGCGCGATTCCATGTGGCGCAGCAGGATCTCGCCCTCGCCGGACCCCTGCCATTCGGGGTGCACGATCAGGCAGGCCATCTCGGCCATGTGATCCTCGGGGAAGTTGTGCAGCGTCGCGCAACCGTAGATCACGCCGTCGTGCTCGAGCACGGTGAAGTTCTCGACGTCGCGTTCGATCACGCTGCGCGGGCGCGGCACCAGCGTGCCGTCGGCTTCCAGCGGCTCGATCAGGCTGAGGATGGCGCCGACGTCATCAAGCGTGGCCGGGCGCAGGTCGTCCAGCGTGTCTTCGACCACCATGGTGCCGACGCCATCGTGGGTGAAGATCTCCAGCAGCACGCTGCCGTCCAGCGAGAACGGCACCAGGTGGGCGCGGGCCACCCCGCGCTTGACCGCCAGCGACGCGTATTGCAGGTAGGCGCCGGTTTCCTCGTCCAGCGAGCCTGCCGCCAGCAGCGCGTCGGCGTCGACCCGGGCCAGCTCGGTGTCGACCGAGCCGTCGTCATTGAGCACGCCCTGTTCGCTGGACAGGAAGATCAGCTTTTCGGCGCGCAGCGCCACCGCCACGCTGGTGGCCAGGTCTTCCATGGCCAGGTTGAAGGCGTCGCCGGTGGGCGAGAAACCCAGCGGCGACAGCAGCACCACCGACGAACCCTTCTCGATGGCGAACTTGAGCGCGTCGACGTCGATCTTGCGCACCTGGCCGGTGTGCTTGTAATCGACCCCGTCCAGCACGCCGGTGGGACGCGCCGTGACGAAATTGCCAGAAATGACACGGATGTGCGCGTGGGACATCGGCGTGTTGGGCAGGCCCTGGCTGAAGGCGGCCTCGATGTCCAGGCGGATCTCGCCGGCGGCTTCCTTGGCGCATTCCAGCGCCGCGGCGTCGGTGGGCGCCAGGCCGCGGTCGAACTGCTGGGTGAAGCCCTTCAGGCGCAATTGTTCATTGACCTGGGGGCGCGAGCCGTGCACCAGCACCAGGCGGATGCCCAGCGACGACAGCAGCGACAGGTCCTGCACCAGCGCGTTCAGCGCCCCGGCCTGCACCAACTCGCCGCCAAACGCCACCACGAAGGTCTTGCCTCGGAACGCATGCACGTAGGGCGCGACGTCTCGGAACCATCGGACGAACTGGGCAGGGGCGAATTCGGGGGCTTCAAGGGCAGAGACGGTGTCTGGTTCCAGGTCGGGCATGATGGGTGGGGCAATTCCTGAGAGTGGCAACAACGCGGCCCGGGGGCCGCGTCAACGCGCCGTCACGGGACGGCGTGGCGAAATTATATGGCCGCGCGGCGTTTATATAATAGGCAGCTAACCGGACAAATCGTACATGCCAGAATCTTCCCGCCCGCGGCCGCCCGTACAGGCCGACGGGCCGACCCGGGCCCCGGGCAAGCCGCGCGCCGACGCCGCGGCCCCGGCGGCGCGCCAGGCGCCCCGCCCCGAGCGGCCCATTCCCGCCGTGACCTACCCCGAGGACCTGCCCGTCAGCGCGCGGCGCCAGGAAATCGCGCGCGCCATCGCCGGCCATCAGGTGGTCATCGTCAGCGGCGAGACCGGCTCGGGCAAGACCACCCAATTGCCCAAGATCTGCCTGGAACTGGGCCGCGGCCGCCAGAAGATGATCGGCCACACCCAGCCGCGGCGGCTGGCCGCAACCTCGGTGGCCAAGCGCATCGCCGAGGAGCTGAATACGCCGATGGGCGAGGTGGTGGGCTACCAGGTGCGCTTCAACGATCGCACCGGCCCCAATGCGTCGATCAAGCTGATGACCGACGGCATCCTGCTGGCGGAGTCGCAGCGTGACCCGCTCCTGCGCCGCTACGACACCATCATCATCGACGAGGCGCACGAACGCAGCCTGAACATCGACTTCCTGCTGGGTTATCTGAAGCAGCTACTGCCGCGCCGCCCCGACCTGAAAGTCATCATCACCTCGGCCACCATCGACGCCGAGCGCTTCGCCCGTCATTTTGCCGCGTCCGAGGACAAGCCGGCGCCGGTGATCGAGGTCTCGGGCCGGCTGTACCCGGTCGAGGTGCGTTACCGCCCGGTGCGCGAGGAAGCCGAGGAAGACGCCGCGCCGGCCAAGCCGGGCCGCGACCGCGAGCGCATGTCGGGCGACGAGGAACGCGACCTGATCGACGCCATCGTCGATGCGGTCGACGAATGCGCCCGCCATGGCCCCGGCGATGTGCTGGTATTCCTGCCGGGCGAGCGCGAGATCCGCGAATCGGCCGAAGCGCTGCGCAAGCGCCACCCGGCCGGCACCGAGGTATTGCCGCTGTACGCGCGCCTGTCGCAGGCCGAGCAGGAACAGATCTTCCATCCGCGCGGCAACGCGCGCCGCATCGTGCTGGCCACCAATGTGGCCGAAACCTCGCTGACGGTGCCCGGCATCCGCTTCGTGGTCGACAGCGGCCTGGCGCGGGTCAAGCGCTATTCCTGGCGCAACAAGGTCGAGCAACTGCGCATCGAGCCGGTCAGCCGCGCCTCGGCCAACCAGCGCGCCGGCCGTTGCGGCCGCGTGGGCCCGGGCCTCTGCATCCGCCTCTACGACGAGGCCGACTTCAACGCCCGCGCCGCCTTCACCGACCCCGAGGTGCTGCGTTCCTCGCTGGCCTCCGTGATCCTGCGGATGAAGTCGCTCAAGCTGGACGACATCGAGCAGTTCCCGTTCGTCGAGGCCCCGCCCGGGCGCGCGGTGGCCGACGGCTACCACCTGCTGCAGGAGCTGGGCGCGATCGAGCTGGCCGCGGCCGACGACGGCGACGACGCCAGCCGCACCGGCGCCTCGTTCGTCCTGACCCGCACCGGCCACGAGCTGGCCAAGCTGCCGGTGGACCCGCGCATCGGCCGCATGATCCTGGCCGCGCGCGAGCACCAGTGCCTGGCGGAAATGCTGATCATCGCTTCGGCGCTGTCGGTGCAGGACGCGCGCGACCGGCCCATGCAGGAGCGCGAGGCGGCCGAGGCCGCGCACGCCAAGTTCGCCGACGACAAGTCCGAGTTCATTTCCTTCCTCAAGCTGTGGCGCTGGTACGGCGAGCAGGTGCAGCACAAGGCCTCGCAGCGCAAGCTGGTGGGCCTGCTGCGGCAGAACTTCCTGTCGCCCATCCGGCTGCGCGAATGGCACGACGTCCACACCCAGTTGGCCGCCCTGGTGGGCGAGCAGGGCTGGCGCGTCAACCAGGTCGAAGCCACTTACGAACAACTGCACATGGCGCTGCTGTCGGGCCTGTTGGGCAACATCGGCTTCAAGAGCGACGAGGGTGGCCATTACCAGGGCGCCCGCGAGATCCGCTTCCACATCCATCCGGGCTCGCGCCTGGTGAAGAAGGCCGGCCGCTGGATCGTCGCCGCCGAGCTGGTCGAGACCACCCGCCTGTACGCGCGCTGCGTGGCGCGCATCGACCCGGTCTGGCTGGAAAAGGTCGGCGCCCACCTGATCCGCAAGAACTGGTCCGACCCGCGCTGGGAAAAGAAGGCCGGCCAGGTGGTGGCCAACGAACGCGCCACGCTCTACGGCCTGACCATCTACAGCGGCCGTCGCATCCAGTACGGCCGGGTCCATCCGCGCGAGGCGCGCGAGCTGTTCATCCGCCAGGCGCTGGTGCCGGGCGAGATCGACACGCGCCTGGCCTTCGTGGCCCATAACCGCAAGCTGATCGCCGGCATCGAAAAGCTGGAACACCAGACCCGCCGCCCCGACATCCTGGTCGACGACGAGCTGATCTACGCCTTCTACGACCGCCAGTTACCAGCCGACATCTCGCAGACCGCGACGCTGGAAAAATGGGTCAACGGCCTCGACAAGGCAGAGGCCGCCAAGCTGCTGCTGACGCGCGACGAACTGATGCGGCACGAGGCCGCCGGCGTCACCACCGACGTCTTCCCCAAGAAGGTGGAGTGGCAGGGCGTGTCGATGGCGCTCGATTACCACTTCGAGCCCGGCTCGCCGCGCGACGGCGTGACGCTGGCGGTGCCGCTGTTCGCCCTGAACCAGATCGATCCGGCGCGCTGCGAATGGCTGGTGCCCGGCATGCTCAAGGAGAAGGTGCACCTGCTGCTCAAGTCGCTGCCGCAGAAGCTGCGCCGCCACTGCGTGCCGCTGCCCGACTATGCCGCCGGCTTCTACGACCGCTGGTTCGAGCGCCTGGGCGACCCGCAGACCGGCCTGGTGGACGCGCTGATCGCCGACATGTGGGACCAGGTGCAGGTGCGCCCGGCCGCCGCCGACTTCAAGCTCGAGACGCTGCCGGCGCACCTGTTCATGAACTTCCGCGTGGTCGACGAGCACGGCCGCATGCTGGCCGCCGGCCGCAACCTGGCACAGTTGCGCGCCGAGTTCGGCAAGCAGGCCCAGGCCACCTTCCAGCAACTGGCCGCCAGCGACACCCAGGTGGCGCAGGCGCTGGCGCACGAGAACCTGACGTCCTGGACCTTTGGCCCGCTGCCGGAAATCATGGAGATCAAGCGCCGCGGCCAATCGGTCATCGGTTACCCGGCGCTGGTCGATCGCGGCGCGCATTGCGACCTGGACGTGTTCGACGACCCGGACGAGGCGCGCAAGGCGCACCGCGCCGGCCTGCTCAAGCTGTTCCGGCTGGGCCTGCGCGAGCAGGTCAAGTTCCTGGAAAAGAACCTGGCCGACCTCACCAAGATCAGCATGCTCTACATGACGCTGGGCACGCAGGAGGAACTGCGCGACCAGATCATCGACTGCGCGCTCGGCCAGGCTTGCCTGGCCGAGCCCTGGCCGGTCAATGAACAGCAGTTCGAGGCGCGCCGGGCCGAGGGCAAGGGCCGGCTGGGCCTGCTGGCCCAGGAAGTGGCGCGCCTGGCGGGCGCGGTGCTGACGGAATACGCGGCCCTGCAGCGCAAGCTGCCGCAGGCCAAACCGCACGCCGCGGCCTACGCCGACCTGCAGCAGCAGTTGGGGGCGCTGATGCCCAAGTGGTTCATCCGCGACACCCCCTATGCGCAACTGTCGCACTTCCCGCGCTATCTGAAGGCGGCGGTGGCGCGCATCGACAAGCTGCGCGCCGATCCCGGCCGCGACGCCAAGCTGGTGGCCGAGATGGCGCCGCTCGTGACGCAGTACCAGCGTGCGCGCTCGGCCCTGAAGGGCGCGCCCGATCCCCGCCTTGACGAGTTCCGTTGGCTGCTGGAAGAGTTGCGGGTGGCCCTGTTTGCGCAGGAGCTGCGCACCCCGATGCCGGTCTCGGTCAAGCGCCTGATGAAAAGCTGGGAGTCCCTGCAACGCTGAATTGCGGGTTCGCGCCGGGGCGGCCGCGGCCTCCTCGCGGGGCAATGCGGGGCGGCGCGAGCCGTCCCGTATTACCGCCAGATTTCAGTCGTTTTCTGTTCAGTGACGCGTCATCTGGTTATGCTTCAATTCGCGGGCCTTCACCCCCGCTCCCTGGAGCATTGCCGACATGTTCGAGCTCTTCAGCACCCGGACGCGCCCGTCCTCGTCGTCCCGCTCCGCGCCCAACCGCTGGGATTGGGCGCTCCTGCCTTTGGTGCTGGTGGTGCTGGCCGCCATGGCCTACGGCGCCTCGCAGATGAGCCGTCCCTTCGCCGTCGGCGAAGCGCTGCCGATCTCGCTGGATCCGATCTACCTGCCGTATTACCTGCTGCGCACCATCCTGCGCATGTTCACGGCGCTGGCCTTTTCGCTGCTGTTCAGCTTCATCTTCGCGGCCATCGCGGCCAAGTTCCGCACCGCCGAAAAAGCCATGATCCCGATGCTGGACATCCTGCAATCGGTGCCCATCCTGGGTTTCCAGGCCATCGCCATCGCGCCCTTCATCGCGCTGTTTCCCGGCAACCTGCTGGGGGTCGAGTGCGCGGCGATCTTCGCCATCTTCACCTCGCAGGCCTGGAACATGGCGTTCAGCCTGTACCAGTCGATGCGCACCGTGCCGGCCGAACTGAACGAGGCCGCGCGGGTGTTCCGGCTGTCCGGCTGGCAGCGCTTCTGGCGGCTGGAACTGCCGTACGCCACCCCGGGCCTGCTGTGGAACATGATGATGTCCATGTCGGGCGGCTGGTTCTTCCTGGTGGCGGCCGAGGCCATCTCGGTGGCCGGGCAGGACATCAAGCTGCCCGGCATCGGCTCCTACATCGCGGTGGCCATCGACGCCGAGAACGGCCGCGCCATCGCCTGGGCCATCGGCGCCATGATGGCCGGCATCCTGCTCTACGACCAGTTGTTCTTCCGGCCGCTGCTGGCCTGGGCCGACAAGTTCCGCTTCGAGGAATCGCAGGCCGACGTGGCGCAGCAGTCCTGGCTGCTGGACTGGACCCGCCGCAGCCGCTGGATGCAGGCGCTGTCCAATATGTTCTGGGCGCAGATGCGGCGCGCGCTGGGCTGGTTCAGCGTGTCGTACGACGGCACCTCGATCCGCGCCCGCGCCAAGGCGCCAGACCCGCGCTGGACGCGCGTCTGGGATGCGCTGCTGGCCGCCGGCGCCTTGCTGGCCACCTACAAGCTGGTGGTGTTCGTGCACGCCGAAGTGGGCTGGAGCGAGGTGCTGCATGTGGTCGGCCTGGGGGGCATCACCCTGGTGCGGGTGATGGTGCTGATCGGGCTGGCGTCGATGATCTGGGTGCCGATCGCGGTCTGGATCGGCCTGCGACCCAAATATTCGCAGCGGGTGCAGGCGGTGGCGCAATTCCTGGCGGCGTTTCCGGTCAACCTGCTGTTCCCGGCGGTGGTGTTCGTGATGGTGGCGTTGAAGCTCAACCCCAACATCTGGCTCAGCCCGCTGATCATCTTCGGCACCCAGTGGTACATCCTGTTCAACGTGGTGGCCGGCGCCTCGACCATTCCGAACGAACTGCGCCTGGCCGCCAGCAACCTCGGCCTGAAGGGCTGGCTGCTATGGCGCCGGGTGTACCTGCCGGCGGTGTTCCCCAGCTTCATCACCGGCGCCATCACGGCCAGCGGCGGCTCCTGGAACGCCAGCATCGTGGCCGAGTACGTGTCCTGGGGCAATACTTCCCTGGTGGCCGATGGCCTGGGCAGCTACATCAAGCAGATGACCGAGCAGGGCGATTTCCACCGCATCGCGCTCGGCATCGGCGTCATGAGCATTTTCGTCATGCTGCTGAACCGGTTTTTCTGGCGCAAACTGTATTTGCTGGCCGAAGACCGCGGCCGGTAGGAGTCCTCATGAATTCCAATTTCCTGATCGAACTGCACGACGTCGGCAAGTCGTTCCGCGCCGCGGACGGCACCGCCCGGCACGTGCTGGAACACGTGGACTTCACGTTGCGCGAAGGCGAGATCGTGGCCCTGCTGGGCAAGTCCGGCTCGGGCAAGTCGACGCTGCTGCGCATCATGGCGGGGCTGGTCAACGCCGACCAGGGCACCGTCACCTACCGCGGCCAGCCGGTGTACGGCCCGGCGGCGGGCATCGCCATGGTGTTCCAGTCGTTCGCGCTGTTTCCCTGGCTGACCGCGCAGCAGAACGTCGAGCTGGGCCTGGAGGCCCAGGGCGTGGCGCCGGCCGAGCGCGCCAGGCGCGCCGATGCGGTGCTCGACCTGATGGGCCTGGGCGGGTTCGGCGGCGCCTTGCCGCGCGAACTGTCCGGCGGCATGCGCCAGCGCGTCGGCATCGCCCGCGCGCTGGTCATGAACCCCGACGTGCTGCTGATGGACGAAGCCTTCTCGGCCCTGGACGTGCTGACCGGCGAAACGCTGCGCGACGACATGCTTGAACTATGGGACGAGAGCCGCATCTCGACCAAGGGCATCCTGATCGTGTCCCACAACATCGAGGAAGCGGTCATGATGGCCGACCGCATCATCGTGTTCTCCAGCGACCCCGGCCGCATCCGCAGCCAGGTGCAGATCGGCCTGCCGCGGCCGCGCAATGCCGATTCGCCGCAGGTGCGGGCGCTGATCGACGAGGTCTACGCGCTGATGACGCAGCGCCCGGCCCACGACATGCCGACGCCGCGCCAGCAGGGCCTGGGCTACCGCTTTCCGCAGACCGAGGTCGAGCGCATGGAAGGCGTGCTGGACGTGCTGGCCGAGGCGCCGTTCAATGGCCGCGCCGACCTGCCCAAGCTGGCCGAGGAAGCCGAGATCTCCGACGACGACCTGCTGCCGGCCTGCGAAGCGCTGGGCCTGTTCGGCCTGGCCCAGATCGACAAGGGCGACATCTTCCTGACGCCGCTGGGCCAGCGCTACGTGCAGGCCGACCAGAGCCAGAAGCAGGCCATCTTCGGCCGTCAGTTGCTGGCGCACGTGCCGCTGGCCGCGCACATCCGCCACAGCCTGGAACAGGAGCCTGCCGGCGAGTTGCCGGAAAAGAACTTCCTGGATTCGCTGGAGGAATTCCTCAAGCCCGACGAAGCCGAGCGCGTGCTGAAGATCGCGGTGGAATGGGGGCGCTATGGCGAAATCTACGGCTACGACTACCACACCGGCCTGCTGACCTTGCCGGAGCGCGACGCGGGGTAGGGTGGGGAGCGGCGGGCCGGACGGCCCGCCGTGCTGGCGTGATGACCGCGCGAGCCGCGCGGTCGGCCCGATCACAGGGCGATGAAGCCCGCGATCACCAGGATGATAAGGCCGTACTTGGTGGCCTTGTAGACGTTGCGGTTCCAGGCCTTGAAGGCCTTGCGCTTCTGGTCGATGACCCAGTGCGCATGGGTCAGCTTGTTGATGGCGCCGGTCTGGTCGCCGCCGTCGTTGGGCGAGCTGGCCGCCGACATCACGACCCGGCCGAACCAGCGGTTGAAGGCTTCGGCCCAGCCCCACTTGAGCGGCCGCTCGACGTCGCAGAACAGGATGATGCGGTTCTGGTCGGTGTGGTTGTAGGCCTCGTGCACGTAGGTCTCGTCGAACACCACGCTTTCGCCGTCGCGCCAGCTATAGGATTCGCCGTCGACGATGATGTGGCAGCGGTCGTCGTTGGGCGTGGCCAGGCCCAGGTGGTAGCGCAGCGACCCGGCGAACGGGTCGCGGTGCGGGTTGAGCTGGCCGCCGGGCGGCAGTTCGGCGAACATGGCCGCCTTGACCTTGGGCAGCGTCTTCAGGATGGCCACCGTCTTGGGGCACAGTTCCTCGGCCGAGGGGTGGCGGGCGTCATACCACTTCAGGTAGAAGCGCTTCCAGCCGTACTTGAAGAACGAATTGAAGCCGATGTCGTTGTGGCTGTCGGCCGCCTTGATGCGGCGCATCTCGGCCATCTGCAGGGCTTCGTCGCGGATCGTCTCCCAGTTGTCGTCCAGCACCTTGAGCTCGGCGATTTCGCTGGTGGTCAGGTAGGGCGTCGACGGCACGCGCGAACTCAGCACCATGAAGGCGTTGATCGGCGCCAGCAGCACCGAGTGATCCAGCAATTGCCGGCCCAGCGGCAGCTTGACGCGGCCACGGAAGTGCGCGAACAGGATGGCGGCGAGCCAGATCCCGGGTATCAGCCATTTCATACGTAAATCTCGTCCTGCGGCGGGTGAGTCAGGTCCAATCGCCTATTGTTACACAGGGGCGCCCGGCAGGCCCGGGGCGAATCGTCGCAGCGGCGGTTTTCGCTCTTGCGACTGGGTACAATTCCCGCTATGTCCGAAGCCGTAACAACCCCGTCCCCATTTGTCCACCTGCGTGTCCACTCCGAGTTCTCGGTGGTGGACGGCATCGTGCGCATCCCCGACCTCATCAAGCGCGTGGCCAAGCTGGGCCAGCCCGCGGTCGCCCTGACCGATCTGTCGAACCTGTTCGGCCTGATCAAGTTCTACAAGGGCGCGCGCGGCGCGGGCATCAAGCCCATCGCCGGCTGCGACGTCTGGCTGAGCAACGACGAAGATCCCGCCAAGCCGTTCCGCGTGCTGCTGCTGGTGCGCAACCACCAGGGCTACCTGAACCTGTGCGAACTGCTGTCGCGCGCGTTCCTGACCAACCAGGGCAAGGGCCGCGCCGAAATCCGCCGCGAATGGCTGCAGGGCCAGGACGGCCTGATCGTGCTGTCGGGCGGCCGCGGCGGCGACGTCGGCCAGGCGCTGGACGCCGGCAACGCGGTGTCGGCGCTGGCGCTGGCGCGCCAGTGGGCGCACATGTTCCCGGGCAGCTACTACATCGAGCTGCAGCGCGTCGGCATGGACGGCGACGAAGCCTACACCCAGGCCGCCATGCGCCTGGCGGCCGAGGCCGGCCTGCCGGTGGTGGCCACGCACCCGGTGCAGTTCCTGGACGAATACGAATTCCAGGCGCACGAGGCCCGCGTCTGCATCGCCGAAGGCGAGATCCTGGCCAATCCGCGCCGCGTGCGCCGCTTTACCAAAGAGCAGTATCTGCTCAGTTCCGAGGAAATGGCGCGCCGCTTCGCCGACGTGCCCTCGGCGCTGGCCAATACGGTCGAGATCGCCAAGCGCTGCAACCTCAGCCTGGTGCTGGGCAAGCCGCGCCTGCCGAATTTCCCCACGCCCGACGGCGTGTCGCTGGACGACTACCTGGTGCAGTTGTCCGAAGAGGGCCTGGAAAAGCGCATGGCCTTCCTGTTCCCGGACGAGGCCGAGCGCGCGTCCAAGCGCGAGCAGTACTACGAGCGCCTGCGCTGGGAATGCAAGACCATCATCCAGATGGGCTTCCCGGGCTACTTCCTGATCGTGCAGGACTTCATCAACTGGGGCAAGAACAACGGCGTGCCGGTCGGCCCGGGCCGGGGTTCGGGCGCCGGTTCGCTGGTGGCGTACGCGCTCGGCATCACCGACCTGGATCCGATCCGCTACGACTTGCTGTTCGAGCGCTTCCTGAACCCCGAGCGGGTCTCGATGCCCGACTTCGATATCGACTTCTGCCAGGACAACCGCGAACGCGTCATCGACTACGTCAAGGAAAAGTACGGCCGCGCCGCCGTGAGCCAGATCGCCACCTTCGGCACGCTGGGCGCCAAGGCCGTGGTGCGCGATGCCGGCCGGGTGCTGGACATGCCCTACATGTTCTGCGACGGCCTGTCCAAGCTGATCCCGTTCAACCCGATGGATCCGTGGACGCTCGAACGCACCCTGAAGGACGAGCCGGCCTTCAAGGACCGCTACGAGCAGGAAGAGGAAGTGCGCGCGCTGGTCGACCTGGCCAAGCCGCTCGAAGGCCTGACCCGCAACATCGGCATGCACGCCGGCGGCGTGCTGATCGCGCCCGGCAAGCTCACCGACTTCTGCCCGCTGTATTGCCAGCCGGGGCAGGAAAACAGCGCCGTCTCGCAGTTCGACAAGGACGACGTCGAAGCCGCCGGCCTGGTCAAGTTCGACTTCCTGGGCCTGCGCAACCTGACCATCCTGGACTGGGCCGTGCGCTACGTGCGCCAGTTCAACGAGGACAAGCGCGACTTCGACGTCATGGCGCTCAGCCTCGACGATCCGGCCGCCTACAAGATCCTGTGCGACGCCAACACCACCGCGGTGTTCCAGCTTGAATCGCGCGGCATGAAGGAACTGCTCAAGAAGCTGCGGCCCAACACCTTCGAAGACATCATCGCCATGCTGGCCCTGTACCGTCCGGGGCCGCTGGAATCGGGCATGGTGGACGACTTCGTCAACCGCAAGCACGGCCGCGCGGCCGTCGACTATTTCCACCCGGATCTGGAAGCGACCCTCAAGAGCACCTACGGGGTCATCGTCTACCAGGAACAGGTGATGCTGATCTCGCAGATCATCGGCGGCTACTCGCTGGGCGGCGCCGACCTGCTGCGCCGCGCCATGGGCAAGAAAAAGCCCGAGGAAATGGCCAAGCACCGCGAGCTGTTCGAGAAGGGCGCCAAGGAAAAGGGCCACGATCCGGATCTCGCGGTCAAGCTGTTCGACCTGATGGAGAAGTTCGCGGGCTACGGCTTCAACAAGTCGCACTCGGCCGCGTACGCGCTGATCTCGTACCAGACCGCGTGGCTCAAGGCCTACCATCCGACCGAGTTCCTGGCCGCCACCATGTCCTCCGACATGGACGACACCGACAAGGTCCAGATCTTCTGCCGCGACGCCCAGGACAACGGCGTCGAGGTGCTGCCGCCGGACGTCAACTTCTCGGGCTACCGCTTCGAGCCGGTGGCCGACAAGTACACCGAAAAGGGCAAGCCGCCGCGCACCATGCGCTACGGCCTGGGGGCGGTCAAGGGCACCGGCCAGGGCGCGGTCGAGGACATCCTGCGCGCCCGCAAGGAAGGCGGCCCGTTCCAGAACCTGTTCGACTTCTGCCGCCGCGTCAGCAAGCACGCGGTGAACCGCCGCACCATCGAGGCCCTGATCAAGGCCGGCGCGTTCGACACCATCGAGCCGAACCGCGCCGCCATGCTGGCCTCGGTCCCGACCGCCATGGAAGCGGCCGAGCAGGCCGCGCGCAGCGCCAACCAGTCCTCGCTGTTCGGCGACGACAGCAGCGACGTGGTGGCCGGCGAGCTGGCCAAGGTGGCGCCGTGGGACCTGCACAAGAAGCTCACCGAGGAAAAATCGGCGCTGGGCTATTACTACAGCGGCCATCTGTTCGACGCCTGGCGCGACGAAGTGCGCCAGATCGTGCCGATGCAGCTCGCGCGGGTCGAGCCGCAGCGCGACCTGCAATGGATGTGCGGGGTGCTGGCCAGCGTGCGCGTCATGATGACGCGCCGGGGCAAGATGGTGTTCGCGGTGCTGGACGACGGCACCGCGCAGGTCGAGATCTCGGTTTTCAACGAACTCTACGAAAAGCACCGCAACCGCCTGCGCGAAGACCAACTGGTCATCGTCCAGGGCAAGGTCAGCAACGATGACTATTCGGGCGGCATGCGCATCGTCGCCGAGCAACTGTACGACCTGCAACTGGCGCGCGAGGCGCGCGCCAAGTCGCTGCGCGTCAAGCTCAACGGCGGCGCCGACGCCGCGCGCCTGCGCCAGATGCTCAACCCGTTCCGCGCCGAGCCCGAGAACGGCATCCCCGGCGTGCCGGTGGACATCGTCTACACCAAGAACAATTTCCTCTGCACGGTGCGGCTGGGCGAGGAATGGCGCGTGCGCATGGCCGACACGCTGCTCGAGAACCTGAACGCCTGGACCAAGCCGAACGGCGTGGAGGTCACGTACTGATGCGCATCGTCCACTCGGAAGCCGCCACCAGTTTCGGCGGCCAGGAAGGCCGTATCTTCAAGGAGATGAACGCCATGCGCGCGCGTGGCCATCACCTGGAAGCCATCTGCCAGCCGACCGCGCTACTGGCCGAGCGCCTGTCGGACGCCGGCTTCACCGTCCACACGCTGGAGATGGACGGGCCGGTCAACTACCTGAAGGGCGTCGCCGCCATCCGCCGCATCCTGCGCGAAGGGCGCTTCGACGTGCTCAACACCCACAGCCGGCGCGACACCGTGATCGCCGCGGCGGCCGGCCGCCTGGCGGGCACGCCGCTGATCGTGCGCACCCGCCACCTGTCCAACAAGGTCGGCTCGCTCTGGTCGTACACGCGCCTGCCGCATCGCGTCACCACCGTCAGCGACCACGTGCGCGAGCACCTGATCGAACGCGGCGTGCCGGCCGATCGCGTCGCCACGGTCTATTCGCCGATCGTGCTGCCGCCGCCGGTCGAGCATTCGACCCTGCGCGAGGAACTCGGGCTGGCGCCGGACGATCTGGTGGTCGGCTGTGTCGCCGTGATGCGCGCCACCAAGGGCCACAAGGACCTGATCGACGCCATCGCGCCGCTGATGGCCACCCGGCCCAAGCTGCACCTGGTGTTCGTGGGCGGCGGCTCGCCAGTGTTCGAGCAGACCCAGGCCTACGTGGCCGAACGCGGCCTGGCCGATCGCATCCACCTGATGGGCACGCGCCGCGACGTGCCCAATCTGCTGGCCGGCTGCGACCTGTTCGCGCTGGCGACCCAGCAGGAGGCCTCCGGCACCGTCTACGTCGAAGCCCAGGCCAGCGGCCTGCCGGTCATCGGCACCGACGTCGGCGGCGTGTCCGAGATGTTCCGCGACGGCGAAACCGGCATCCTGGTGCCGCCCAAGGACCCGGCCGCGCTCACCGCCGCGCTCGAAAGACTGATCGACGACGCCGCCTTGCGCCAGCGCATGGGCGAGGCCGGCCGCAAGATGGTCTGGGAAGAGGGCGTGTTCTCGCCCGCCCGCCTGGCCGAGACCACCGAGGCCGTCTACACCCGCTGGCTGGCGGAGCGGCGCCGATGAACGCGCCCAACGTCCCGGTGCTGATGTACCACCACGTCACGCCGGCCGGCGGCATGATCAACGCCATGCCCGACGTGTTCGAGGCCCAGATCGCGCGCCTGGCGCGCGCCGGCTACCAGTCGCTGTCGGCCGACCAGTTCGCTGCCTACCTGGCCGGCGCGCCGGCGCCCGAGCGCTCGGTGCTGATCACCTTCGACGACGGCTATCTCAACAACTGGGTCCACGCCCATCCGGTGCTGGCGCGCCATGGCATGCGCGCCGTGCTGTTCACCATCACCGGCTGGATCGGCGACGGCCCGGTGCGTCCGCATGCCGGCCAGGGGCTGCCGCTGCCCGCCACGCCCGACCACGACGCCGGCAAGAAGCTGATCGCCGACGGCCGCGCCGACGACGTCATGCTGCGCTGGAGCGAAATCGAGGCGATGCGGGCCGCCGGCACCTTCGAATTCCATTCGCATACCCACACCCACACGCGCTGGGACAAGGTCTGCGGCGCCGATACCGAGGCCAAGCGTGCCCACATCGTCCAGGAGCTGGCCGATTCGCGCGAGACGCTGATGCGCCGCTTGGGGCAGGTCAGCGACCACCTCTGCTGGCCGCAGGGCTATTTCGACGCCGACTACGTGGCGGCCGCCCGCCAGGCGGGCTTCCGCCACCTGTACACCACCGACCCGTTCGGGCAGAACACGCCCGGCGCCGATCCCGGGCACATCTACCGCTTCGCGGTGCGCAACCAGGGCGGCACCTGGCTGAACCGGCGCATCTGGCTGTCGCGCGACCCCTTCTGGGGGCCGCGCTATCACGCCTGGAAAGCCTGGAAAAAGCGTCTTAGGAATCGCGGATGAAGTTATCAGTCATTGTCATCACCAAGAACGAAGCGGCCAACATTGCCGATTGCCTCAAGTCGGTTGCCTTCGCCGACGAGTTCATCGTGGTGGATTCCGGCAGCACCGACGGCACGGTCGAACTGGCGCGCGCCCTGGGGGCGCGGGTCGAAGTGGCGGCCGACTGGCCCGGGTTCGGCCGGCAGAAGAACCGCGCGCTCGACCTGGCCACCGGCGACTGGGTGCTGTCGATCGACGCCGACGAGCGCGTCACGCCCGAGCTGGCTCGCGAGATCCTGGACACCATCGCCGCGCCGCGCGGCGAGGCCTACGAGATCGCCCGCCTGTCGAATTTCTGCGGCCGCGACATTCGCCACAGCGGCTGGTGGCCCGATTACGTGCTGCGCCTGTTCAAGCGCGGCACGGCGCGATTCAACGACGTGGCGGTGCACGAGCGGGTGGTGCCGTCCAACGGCCAGCCGCCGCTGCGGCTCGCCGGCCACTTCCGGCATTACCCGTACGACAACCTGGATGCGCTGATCACCAAGATCAACCGCTACTCGTCCGACGCCGCCGCGATGATGTACGCCAAGGGCCGCCGCACCTCCGTGTTCGGCGCGCTCGGCCACAGCTTCTGGACTTTTGTGCGCATCTATCTGATCCGGCGCGGCTTTCTCGATGGCCGCCATGGCCTGGTGCTGGCGGTGACCGCCGCCGCAGGCAGCTTCTTCCGCTATTCGAAGCTGATGTTCCTGGCCGAGAAGAACAAGTGAGAATCCTCTACACCAACTTCCACGCCAACAACGGCGGCGGGCACGTCACCTATATCATCAACCTGGCGCGCGCCCTGGCCGCGGAGCACCAGATCACGGTCGCCGCGCCCGCCACCAGCCGCCTGTACCGCTACGCCAAGGCGATCCCGGGCGTGACCGTGGTGGAAATGCGCTACACCACGCGGCCCTCGTCCTGGTTCAGGGACCGCGCGCGGCTGCGCCGCCTCATCCGGGACGGCCGCTTCGACATCATCCACGCCAACGGCTCGGCCGACCACAAGCAGGTGATGCTGGCGACGCTGGCCATGCCGCGTCGCCCGCGCATCGTCTTCACCAAGCACAACGACCATCCGGTCGCCAGCTTCGGCCACAAGCTGCGCGTGGCGCTGGCCACCGATCACAGCATCGCGGTCAGCGACTACATCCATCGGCTGCTGGCCGATTCTCCCTATTGCAAGCGGCCCATCACCACCATCCGCCACGGCATCGACACGCGCTTTTTCGCGCCGCCGCCGCCGGACAGCCTGGACAAGCTGCGCGAGATATTCTTCGGACCGGACTGGCGCGGCAAACTGCTGCTGGGCAGCGCCGGCGGCACCGACTACGACAAGGGCTGGCTGGATCTGGTGGCCGCCGTGGCGGCGCTGCCGCCGGGCGACCGCGAGCGCGTGCTGCTGCTGGTGGCCGGCGACCCGCCGTCCGAGGCCAAGCTCGACCGGGTGCGCGAGCTCGGCATGATCGACCAGGTGCGCTTCCCTGGGCTGCTGGACGACGTGCGGGCGGCGCTGGCCTCTTGCCATGCCGGCTTCGTGTTGTCGTACCGCGAGGCGCTGTCTTTCGCCTGCCGCGAGATCATGGGCCTGGGCCTGCCGGCGCTGGTGACCGACGCCGGCGGCCTGCCCGAGAACGTGACCGACGGCGTCGACGGCTGGATCGTGCCGGTGCGCGACGTGGCCGCCATGACCGCGCGCCTGCGCCTCATGCTGGATGACCCCGCGCAGGTGCGGGCGATGGGACAGAACGCCCGCCAGACCGCCGAGCGCGACTTCAACCTGGCGCGTTTCGCGCAAGCCACGGTCGACGTCTACCAACGAACATTGGGTGGACACTGAGCCTCTATAATCGCGCCATGTCTATCCCAATTCTCATGTACCACCAGATCGGCGAGCCCAACCCCAAGGGCACGCCGTTCCGCGGCCTCACGGTGCATCCGGACGATTTCGCCCGCCAGATGCGCTGGATGCGTTTCCTGGGCTATCGCGGCCTGTCGATGCGCGACGTCATGCCGTACGTGCGCGGCGAGCGCCGCGGCAAGGTGTTCGGCCTGACCTTCGACGACGGCTACCGCAATGTGGTCCAGAACGCGATGCCGGTGCTCGACAAGCTGGGCTTCACCGCCACCAACTATCTGGTGGCCAACCAGTTCGACGGCGGCAACGTCTGGGACGCCAAGATCGGCATCCCCTTCTCGCCGCTGATGACGGTCGACGAAATGCGCCAATGGGCCGCGTCCGGCCACGAGGTCGGCTCGCACACCCTGGACCACGTCCATCTGCCCGAAATGACGCCCGACGAGGCGCGCCGCCAGATGGTCGAGTCCAAGGACGTGCTCGAGCAGGCGCTGGGCGCGCCCGTCACCGCCTTCTGCTATCCCTATGGCGACCATGGCCCGGAACACCTGGTCATGGCGCGCGAAGCGGGCTACGACAACGCCACGCTGACCAAGCGCGGCCTGGCCAACGCCAGCGATGACCCCTTCGGCCTGCCGCGGGTGACGGTGTCGCGTTCGACCGGCATCTTCCGTTTCCTGCAGAAATGCCTGACGCGCTATGAAGACATCCGCGGGCGCGGCTGAGCGGCGGCTGCGCATCGCACTGCTGGTCGACCGCTTCGGCAACCGTTTCGGCGGCGCCGAGGCCTACGGCGTCGAGCTGATGCGCGTGCTGGGCGAGCGCCACGATATTTCCGTGGTGGCGCGCGACTACGACAGCGACCTGCCGTTCCCCTTCCTGCCCGTGCGCTTCCCCGGTTGGCTGCCCAGTTGGATGCGGGTGCTGTATTTCGCCTGGAAGGCCGATCGCCTGACCCGGGGCCGCTACGACATCGTGCACTCGCACATGAATGGCTGGGCCGGTGAAATCCAGGTGATGCACGTCACCCCGGTGCGCTACAACCGCCTGACCCGGGTCAAGCCGGTCAAGCGCGCGCTGGCCTGGCTCAGCCCGCGGCTGGCCACCTACCTGCTGCTGGAGAAATTCCGTGTGCGCCGCGCGCCCGCGCGGCGGGTGGTGGCGGTGTCCGGCCTGATCATGGACCAGTTGCACCGCAGCTACGGTCCGCAACTGCCGGTCGAGATCATCGCGCCCGGCGTCAAGCTGCCGGCGCCCGAGGCCGCCGCGGCCCGCCCCGCCACCCGCGCCCAGCTCGGCTGGGACGACGCCACCATCGGCTGCCTGTTGGTGGCCCGCAATCCGCTGCGCAAAGGGCTGCCCGCGCTGCTTGACGCCCTGGCGCTGCTGCCGGCGCCGTACCGCCTGCTGGTAGTGGGCGCCGACGAGGCCACCCGCGAGCGCGTGCGGGCGGCCGGCGCGGTGGCCAGCCGCGTCACGTTGGTGGATCCCACGCCCGAGGTCGCCCGCTATTTCGCCGCGGCCGACATCTACGCCCATCCCACGCTTAACGACAGCTATGCCATGGCGCCGCTGGAAGCCATGTCGCACGGCCTGCCGGTGGTGGTCAGTTCGCCGGCCTATTGCGGCTTCGCGCAATACCTGTCGGCCGGCAAGGACGCGCTGATCCTGCAGGATCCGCGCGATGGCGCACAACTGGCGCAGGCCCTGCAACGCCTGGGCGACGAGCCCGAACTGCGCGCGGCGCTGTCCGAGCGCGGCCTGGCGATCGCCCGCGACCAGAGCTGGGAAACCGTGGCGGCCCGCTACGAAGACCTGTACCAGGCAGTGCTGTCCGAGCGCGCCTGACGCCGGTCGCCAGGCGCGCCAGAAACGACAACGGGACCGCGAGGTCCCGTTGTGCATTCAGTGCGCCGGTGCCGTGGCCCGTTCCAGCTCGCCCAGCCAGCGCACGGCATATTCCCGATCCGGCCCGCACATCTCGGCCTGGGCCTGCAGTCCGCCGCAGAAGTCCGGCCGTGACGGCAGGCCGAATATCGCGCAGCGCATGTCCGGCAGCAACTGGATACAGGGCACGCCGGCCGGCTTGCCATCCGGCATTCCCGGAATCGGTCGGGTGATCGACGGCGCGATGCAACAGGCGCCGCATCCCGGCCGGCACGCCAGGGCCGTCGCCATGCTCAAACCCACCCGCGCAGCCAGTACACGAACAGGCCCGCGTATTCCTTGATGATCGAACGGCTGGCGTCGAAAGTGCGCTGGTCGGGCAACCAGGGGTTGAGCGACCCGTCGGCCGGCGCCACGATCTGCGGCGGCGCAGGGGCGGCGATGGCGACCACGCCCTGCTTGGAGAAGGCCGCCATGGCGCGCGGCATGTGCAGCGCGGAGGTCACCAGCAGCACCTTGCCGATGCCGCGGGTCTTGAGCTGGTCTTCGGTCAGGGCCGCGTTCTCGTAGGTGGTGCGGCTGGCGTTTTCCAGGATCAGGGCCGATTCCGGGACGCCCTGCTGGCGGATGGCATGGGCCATGCCGCGGGCCTCGCTGACATCGCCTTCCAGGGCGCCGCCGGACAGCACCACCTTGGGGGCGCGGCCGGCCAGGTACAACTGCGCCGCGGTGTCCACGCGCACCACCGCGGTGTCCTTGTCGTAAGGCAGGAACCAGTTGGCGCGACCATTGGCGGTATTGCCGCCCAGCACCACGATCGCGTCCGCCGTGGGCGATTCGGTCGGCTTCAGGTGCGGATAGCGGCTTTCCAGCGCGCCGCCCAGCCACAGCGAGGTGGCCGGCAGCGACCAGGCCAGCGCCCACAGCAGGCCGGCGACGATCAGGGCGCCGCCGGTCTTGCGCAGCCGGAACAGGCCCAGCACCAGGCCGACCACCACCAGGGTCAGGCACAGGTTGTAGGGAATGATCAGATTCGTGAGGTAGCTGGACATGATGGTCATTTCAAAACTAAGCGTTTACTGCGCGCCGTCCAGTAACTGGCCGGCCTGATGTTCCACCTCCTCGATGGACGGCCAGGCCGTTTCCGAACCGACGCATACCGCGCGGGGCGACCACGGACCGGTGCGGCCGGGGCGGGTGACGCCAAACAGCGTCAACTCGCGTGCGCCCGCCGCGGCGGCCACGTGCGAGACGCCGGAGTCGTTGCAAATCACCAACGTAGCGCGTACCGTCAGCGCGGCGAACGCGCCCAGCGGCAGCGCAGGCAGCAACTGCGCCGTCGGCGCATTGCGCCGGGCTTCCTCGGCTTCCGCCGGAGGGGGGCACATTACCACGGTATGGCCCCGGGCTTGCAACGCGCGGGTAAGTGTATCGAATCCCGGCCACACCTTGACCCTGCCTTTGTGCAGCCCGGTCGCGGTGGGCGCGATCAGGACGAAGCGCTGGCCGGCCAGGCCGGCCGCTTCCAGGGCCAGGCTGGCGGTCTGGTGATGGGCCGGCGTCAGCGGCAGGTCCAGCGTCGGGCCGGGCTCGCCAGGGCCGGTCGGCAGCCCCCAGCGGGCCAGCGCCTCGCGGGTCAGATGGTGCCAGGACTGCACCGCGTGCAGCCCGCCGTCCGGCTTGGCCACCGGCCAGCGCAACAGAAAGCTGCGGCCGTCGTCGCGATAGCCCGCCGATGGCACTCCCGCCAGCCGGAACACCAGCGCGCTGGACAGCGAATCCGGCAACAACAGGCCGCGGGCGCGCCGGCCCTCGGCGCCCAGGGCGCGGCGATGGGCGCTGACCGTGGCTCTATCCGGCCCCACTTTTCCCAGCATTGGCAGGAACTCCCGTTTGTCGATCCCGTCCAACAGGTCCCGCGCCCAGGGGCGGGCACAGATCACCAGGGGCAGGCCGGCGGCCTGCAAGGCCCGCAGGCTGGGCAGGCTCATGCAGACATCGCCCACCCAATTGGGCAGGCGGACGTAGAGGCAACTGATTTCGGACATGGACAGGCGCACCGCGCGATAGGAACTGAAAGGGGGACGCCCGGCCCCGCGCGGCAACGCGTAGCCAGTACAATCCGGGGCACAATTGTATAAAAGCGAGTGATTCCATTGAATTCTGCCGCACGCAACACGCCCGCGGGCTCCCAGCCCGTCAGAGCCGAACTCTGGAGCCGTATCTATAGCCGGGTTGGTTCCTACTGGAAGGGGCTGGTGCTGGCGACCCTGCTGATGGCCGGCGCCGCCGCCACGCAGCCCACGCTGGCCGTCATTATGAAGCCCCTGCTGGACGACGGCTTCTCGGGCGCCAAACCCTACTACGTCTGGGCACTGCCGCTGGCGGTGGTGGGCCTGATCTTCCTGCGCGGGGTCTGTAACTTCTTCAGCGATTACCTGCTGGCCTGGGTGGCCAACAACGTCCTGCTGGGCATGCGGCGCGACATGTTCGAACGCCTGCTGGGCCTGCCGGACGCCGATTTCAAGCGCGGCGATACCGGCCGCCTGCTGAACCGCTTCACCATCGACGCGGGCAACGTCACCGGCTACGCCACCGACGTCATCACGGTGCTGGTGCGAGAAACCCTGGTGGTCATCGCCCTGATCTGCGTGCTGCTGTACACCTCGTGGGTGCTGACCCTGATCATCCTGATCATGCTGCCCGTCTCGGTGCTGATCGCGCGCACCTTCATCAAGCGCCTGCGCCGCATCAACCGCGACACCGTCAACATGAACGCCGAACTGACCCGCGTGGTCAGCGAGGGCATCGACGGCCAGCGCGTCATCAAGCTGTTCGACGGCTACGAGGTCGAACGCGGCCGCTTCGATTTCGTCAGCGGCCGCCTGCGCCGCTTCGCCATGCGCACCGCCACCGCCGACGCCGCCCTGACGCCCCTGACGCAGGTGTGCATCTCGATCTCGGTGGGCGCGGTCATCGCCGTCGCCCTGGGCCAGGCCAACAACGGCTCGCTCACGGTCGGCAGCTTCGCCTCCTTCATGGCCGCGCTGGCGCAGATCTTCGACCCCATCAAGCGCCTGACCAACCTGGCCGCCCGCATGCAGAAGATGCTGGTGTCGGCCGAAAGCGTGTTCACCCTGATCGACCAGGTGCCCGAAAGCGACACCGGCACGCGCGAGCTGCCCGAACCCGTGCGCGGCAAGGTCGAATTCCGCAACGTCACCCATCGCTTTTCCGACGCCGACCGCGACACCGTCAACGACGTGTCGTTCGTGGTCGAACCCGGCCAGACCGTGGCGCTGGTGGGACGCTCCGGCAGCGGCAAGACCACGCTGGTCAACATGCTGCCGCGCTTCGTGCTGGCCGACAGCGGCGCCATCTACGTCGACGACGTGCCGATCAACGACCTGAAGCTGCGCAGCCTGCGTTCGCACCTGTCGCTGGTCAGCCAGGACGTGGTGCTGTTCGACGACACCATCGCCGCCAACGTCGGCTACGGCGCCCTGGGCGAGGCCAGCGAACAGCAGGTGCGCGACGCGCTCGCCGCCGCCAACCTGCTGGACTTCGTCGAAGGCCTGCCGCAGGGCATCAACACCCCCGTTGGCGAAAACGCCGCGCGCCTGTCCGGCGGCCAGCGCCAGCGCCTGGCGATCGCCCGCGCCCTGATCAAGAACGCGCCCATCCTCATCCTCGACGAAGCCACCTCGGCGCTCGATAACGAGTCCGAACGCCAGGTGCAGGCCTCGCTCGAACGCCTGATGAAGGGCCGCACCACGCTGGTCATCGCGCACCGCCTGTCGACCGTGCAGAACGCCGACCGCATCATCGTGCTGGACGCCGGCAAGATCGTCGAACAGGGCCCGCATGCCGAGCTGCTGGCCGCCGACGGCCTGTACGCCTCGCTCTACAACATGCAGTTCCGCGAAGACTGATCGCGCGCGGCGCCGCGCCAGGCCACCCAGGAGCCGCCCATGTCCCTGCCCGCAGAAGGCAACCAGCTCGTCAACGTCGTCGTTCTGCTGGGGGCGGCGGTCATCGCGGTGCCCCTGTTCAAGCGCCTGGGGCTCGGCTCGGTCCTCGGCTACCTGGCCGCGGGCCTGGCCATCGGTCCGTTCGGCATCGGCTGGTTCTCCGATCCCCGTTCCATCCTGCACGTGGCCGAACTGGGCGTGGTGATGTTCCTCTTCATCATCGGCCTGGAGATGCAGCCGTCGCGGCTGTGGAAGCTGCGCGGCGAAATCTTTGGCCTGGGCGTGGCCCAGGTGGCGGCCTGCGGCGCATTGCTGACCGCGGTCGGCCTGGCCGCCGGCCTGTCAGGCCCGGCGGCCTTCATGGCGGCAATGGGCTTCGTGCTGTCGTCCACCGCCATCGTCATGCAGATCCTGGCCGAGCGGGACGAGACCGCCAGCGCCCAGGGCCAGCGCATCGTTTCCATCCTGTTGCTCGAAGACCTGGCCATCGTGCCGCTGCTGGCCCTGGTGGCGCTGCTGGCGCCGGCCGGCGCCAGCGAGCATGGCGATCCCTGGCTGCAGTCGGCCATCGCCCTCGGTTGCGTGCTGGCGCTGCTGGCGGCGGGGCGCTGGCTGCTCAATCCGCTGTTCCGGCTGCTGGCCGCCGCGCATGCGCGCGAAGTCATGACGGCCGCGGCCCTGCTGGTGGTGCTGGGGGCGGCGCTGTTGATGGAATTCGGCGGCCTGTCGATGGCCATGGGCGCATTCCTGGCCGGCGTGCTGCTGTCCGAATCCACCTTCCGCCACCAGCTCGAAGCCGAGGTCGAACCCTTCCGCGGCATCCTGCTGGGCCTGTTCTTCCTGGGCGTGGGCATGTCGCTGGACCTGGCCGCCGTGGCGCGCGAATGGCAGTTGATCCTGGCCGGCGTGGTGGTGTTCATGGCGGTCAAGTCGGTGGGCGTCTACCTGATCGCCCGCCTGTTGCGCGCCAGCCACGCCGAGGCGCTGACCCGCACGGCCCTTCTGGCACAGGGCGGCGAATTCGCCTTCGTGCTGTATGGCGCCGCCGCGGCCGCAGGCATCTTCGACGCGCACCTGGCGGCCGTGCTGATCGCGGTGGTCATCATTTCCATGGCGCTGACGCCGCTGTGCGTGCTGGCGCTGCGCTGGCTGCTGCCCAAGCCGGCGCCGTCGATGGAGGGAGTGGATGTCGCCCAGGACCTGGACGGCTGCGCGCTGATCGTCGGTTTCGGCCGCTTCGGCCAGATCGTGACGCAGGCGATGCTGGCGCGCGACATCAAGGTATCGATCCTGGATACCGACACCGATGCTATCCGCGCCGCCGCCAAGTGGGGCGTCAAGGTCTATTACGGGGACGGAACTCGCATCGACATGCTGCGCACCGCCGGCGCCGAAACCGCCAAGGTCATCCTGATCTGCATCGACAATCCGCAATCGGTCAATCACATGGTCAAGCTGATCAAGGCCGAATTCCCGCTGGTGCAACTGGTGGTGCGGGCCTATGACCGCATCCATTCCCTGGCGCTGGCCAGGGAGGGGGTCGATTACCAGGTCCGCGAGACGCTGGAATCCGCCCTGGTGTTCGGCGAAGCGGCGCTACGCGTCATCGGCGTGCCTGCGGACGAAGCCGCCGAGGTCCTGGCGGACGTGCGCAAGCGCGACACCGACCGGTTCGCGCTGGAAGTGGCGGGGGGGCTGTTCGCCGGCCGCTCGCTGCTGTACGGCAACATGACCGGTCCGGCGGACGGCCGCAACGACCAGCCCGACCGGGAAACCGTGGCGCCGGCCGGGCACGCCGAACCTGGCGCGCCGGCATGACCCGCGTATGACAGGTCTTTTGGATGATGTATTACAGCGTCTTTTCATTACTTTACGCTTCATTTCACGCGCAAGCCGCGGCGGCTGAGGTAGATTGATCTCCATCGGCGCTTCACTCCCGAAGCGCCTCTGCCAGGGGCCAGCCATGCTGCAATCCGATCGGATTTCCACGACCCCGCACGCTGTCGGGCTTGAGCTTGCGCGGCGGCAAGCCATGACCCTGCGCTGCGGATTTTCCGCCGGCGCGATGCGCCAATTAGTCCAGTTGACGCGTGGGGCCGGCCCGGCGTGGGCCATCAACGCCCACCGCGAAACCGACAAGGCGCGTGGCGCCAAGGCCTTTCCTTTCCGGATCGCCGCCACGGCATCCTGAACGCTGGCGCGGGCGCGTGGCCGTGGGGGCGCGCGCCCGGCTCGCCGGTCGTCAGAGCTGCGCCATCGCCGCCCGGCTTTTACCGGCCGACTTGGCCAGGTACAACGCCTGGTCCGCGGCGTGCAACACCGCGGCCGTGTCGGCGCCGTGGCGCGGGATCAGCGCGATGCCGATGCTGCCGCCGATGTACACCGGCATGGCCTGCTGCAGGTCATACGGCTGCCTGACGCTGTCGATGATCCGTTCGGAAAACCGCCGGATGTCCTGGTTGCCGTCCAGCCCCATCAACAGCACGAATTCGTCGCCGCCGATGCGGCCGGCCTCGGCGTCCGGCGGCTTGAGCGCCTGCAGGCGCTCGGACACCTGCCGGAGCAGCATGTCGCCGACGCCATGGCCATAGGTATCGTTGACCGACTTGAAGCCGTCCAGGTCGAGGTACAACACCGCGAACTCTGCCTTGTCCTGGCTCGCCCGGCCCACCGCCTGGTCCAGCGCGCGCAGCAGGCCGTAGCGGTTCAGCAGCCCGGTCAGCGAATCCTGCCGCGCCTGGCGTTCGTTTTCGCGTTCTGCCAGCATGGTCGACACCAGCATGCCGTTGAGCCGGTACGAGGCCATCGACATCGAGGTCATGTAGAGCGGCACCTGCACCAGCACCAGCCAGAAAATCGGCTCCCGGGTAAACAGGGCCGCCAGTGCGCAGGGGCCCACGCTCAGCGCCACCATCGCCGCCGACAGCCGCGGCGCGCCGAAATTGCGCACGCAGATGCCTCCGACCATCGAGGCCGCCGACAGACAGGCCAGCGTCGCCGCGATCCAGTCGCCGCTGGTCAGGCTGATGAAGGTGCCGTAGCCCACGCTGGCGGCCCACAAGAGCGCCAGCACTACATACAGGTCGGTCGGGGTAGGCCGGCGGGCCAGCGCGGCGCGCCGCGCCGATACCAGCACCAGGATGCGGCTGGCGCAGATCAGCGCCTCCATCGCCAGCCACAGCAGGAATGGCGGCTCGGGTCGCCGCAGCGTAATCAGCGCTGCCACCAGCAGGGTATTGATGATGCCGCCAAAGAAGATCGGCAGGGATCCGAACAGGCCTCCCACCAGCGCTACGCGGATCTCCGGCGGCACGTTGCGGCCGGGGTCGACCAGCCACCGCGTGAACCGCAGGGTGGGTACGCTGTAAATCCTGTCCTGGGTGTTCATAGGTTCGTCGAATGGGAACGGCGGGCGCGGCGCTGTCGGCGCCATCTTGCCTGCCCGCATGGCCTTGCGGCATTATGACCGCTAAAAATGCCACGACCCCTACCGCGATAGCGAAGGAGCGCCGTATTGAAGTCCCATGGGTTATTACACCGAACTCTGTATGCCCTGGCGGGGCTGATCGCGGTCGGCATCTGTGCCGCGGCGGTGGCGCTGCTCTGGATGGACCGGCGCACGACCTGGAACCAGGCCTATGTCTCCGCTGGCAATCTCACCGAAGTGCTGGCCGCCGACATCGGCCGCACCATCCGCGTCTACGATCTGTCGCTGCAGGGCGTCATCGAGCGCCTGAATGAACCCGATATCGAGTCTCTGCCGCGCGGCACGCTGCACCGCTTCCTGTTCGACCGCGCCGCGAGCGCCGAATACCTGGGCACCATCCTCATTCTCGATCGCGACGGCAACGTCCGCTACGACTCGCAAAGCACCGAGCCCGTCACGCTGAACTTCGCCGACCGCGATTTCTTCCAGGTCCATCGGGATCACCCCGATGCGGGCATGTATGTCGGCCGCCCCTACCTCAGCCGCCTGCGCGGCGGCGATGAAAGCATCGGCATCAGCCGGCGGCTGTCCAATCCGGACGGCAGTTTCGCCGGTGTCGTCACCGGTTCGTTGCGGCTGGCCTATTTCCGCGACCGCTTCGCGGGGCTGTCGATCGGCCCGCGCGACGCCATCACCATCTTCCGCAACGATGGCGCCGTCCTCGCCCGCACGCCGTATTCGTCGGCCGACCTGGGCGCCGATATCGGTCAGGAATTGGATTTCCAACAGTTCCTCATTCGTCGCGAGGGCGTCTTCGTCGGCGTGCTGGCGCCCGACGGCGTCGACCGCCTCTATACCTTCGAGAGCGTGCCCGGCACGCCGCTGGTGATCGACGTGGCGATGGCGGTCGACGAAGTCCTCGAACCCTGGGTGCGGCGCGCCATGCTGATCATCCCCGTCACGCTGGCGCTGTTCGCCTCGGTGATGGCGCAGATCGTGCTGTACCGGCGCGAGACCCGCCTGCGCCAGGAGGCCGAGAGCCGGCTCGAAAAGGAGGCCCAGACCGATGGCCTGACCGGTATCGCCAACCGCCGCACCTTCGACGAGGCGCTGGCGCGCGAATGGTCCAGCGCCATGCGCGATGGCCAGCCGCTGTCGCTGCTGTTCCTGGATGCCGACCATTTCAAGCGCTACAACGACCGCTACGGTCATCAGGAAGGCGACGAGCTGCTCAAGATGCTGGCGCTCACGGTGCGCGGCAAGGCTAGGCGACCGCGCGACCTGGCGGCGCGCTATGGCGGCGAGGAGTTCGTCGCCTTGCTGCCCGACACGACCAGCGAGCGCGCCCGGGTCATCGCCGAGAACATCCGCCAGGCCGTGGCCGGCCTGGGGGCGCCGCATGAAGACAACGAGGGCGGCATCGTCACCGTCAGCATCGGCGTGGCCACGTTGCGGCCGCAGCCGGGCGACGATGCCGCCGCGCTGGTGGAGGCAGCCGATGCTGCCGTCTACCGCGCCAAGGAGGCCGGCCGCAACCGGGTCATGATGGCGGATGCATGACGGTCTCGCGACGCCACCGATTGGCCGCGGCAAAAAAAAGACGACCCCTTTCGAGGTCGTCCCGGCAAGACTGGGGCGTTGGTGATCAGCCGCCCAGCATCACCGCCTGCAGGCGTGTCTGCGCCTGTTGCACCTTCTGCGCCTGGGCGGTCAGGTCCTGCAGCAGCTTGTTCAGCTCGGCCAGCACCGTCGGATCCTGCACCTTCGGCATCGGGCCCGACAGGTCGATCTGCGCCTTGTGCGCTTCCACGTATTCGGCCAGTTTCAGGCTGCTGTCCAACGTGCCGCTGATCTGCGGCAGCACTTCGCGGAACGTCTCGGCCGGCACTGTGACGGTCTTGGCGTAGGCCTTGTCGTAGACCGCCTTCAGGTCATCGGGCTGCTTGAGCTGCGCGCGGGCGGCATCCGCCTTGGCCTGTTCCTTGGCCAGCGCCTCGCTCATGTCCTTGAGCGCGGTCTGGACGGTCTTGATGTCGTCGCGGCGCGCGATGACGTCGTTCAGCGAGCGCACGGCGCCTTTCTGCATCAGGTTGCCCATCGGCTTGACGGATGCATCCATGGCGGCATTGAAGTCGGTGATCACGGCGTACTGCGCGGCGTAGTCGCCGAACGACTTCTTCTCTTCCTCCGTCAGCTTCGGCACCCGCACCCCCGGCTTGTCGACGATGCGCGTCTGCAGGAACTGCGTGAACGCGGCGCGCTGTTCGGGTTCTTTGCTGCCGCAGGCGGCCAGCACCAGCGGCAAGGCCAGGGCCAGCAGCAGGAACGGACGGAATAGGGTTTTCATTACGTGATTCTCCGGAAAACATGGGAAATGGCAGGGCCCCTCAACCCTGGGGCCTGCCAGCCGGTGGCGAGCTTATCGGGTCGCCCTTCCGGTCGCCACCGGTTTCAAACTTCATTGCAATCGAATCGCCGCGATACAAACTTCACACATATTGACGTGAAAGTTTGCGCCGTAGCTGGTATGTGGCGAGTGGGCAGGCGGAGCGGGCCGCGCACAAAGAAGAAAAGCCGCTATCGCGGCTTTCCGGCATCACGGATATTGCGTCACGGGCCCGCGGGCCGGCAAGGCGTCGAGCCTCAAACTAGGATGATGTCGTATTTTTCCTGGGAATAGGTGCTCTCGACTTCCAGCGACACCCGCTTGCCCACGAAGTCACCCAGCATTGCCAGGTGCTGGCTTTCCTCTTCGAGGAACAGATCCACCACGTCCTGCGACGCCAGGATGCGGAATTCCTTGGGGTTGAACTGGCGCGCTTCGCGCAGGATCTCGCGCAGGATTTCGTAGCACACCGTGCGCGGCGTGCGCACGTTGCCGCGCGACTCGCACATGGGGCAGGGCTCGCACAACTGGTGCGCGAGCGAGTCGCGGGTGCGCTTGCGCGTCATCTCCACCAGGCCCAGTTGCGTGAAGCCGTTGACCGTCATCCGGGTGCGGTCGCGCGCCAACGCCTTCTTCAGTTCCGCCAATACGGTCTCGCGATGCTCCTGTTCCTCCATGTCGATGAAGTCCAGGATCACGATCCCGCCCAGGTTGCGCAGCCGCAGTTGGCGCGCGATGGCCTGGGCCGCTTCCAGGTTGGTCTTGAAGATGGTGTCGTCAAAATTGCGTCCGCCGACGAAGCCGCCGGTGTTGACGTCGACCGTGGTCAGCGCCTCGGTCTGGTCGATGATCAGGTAGCCGCCCGACTTCAGGTCCACGCGGCGCGATAGCGCTCTCGCGATCTCCTCGTCGACATTGGCGGTATCGAACAGGGGGCGCTCGCCGCTGTAATGCTGGATGCGATCAACCACGGACGGCGTATAGATGCGCGCCCACTCGAGCATCGCGGCCGTCGTGGTGCGGGAATCGACCAGGATGCTGCCGGTTGACGGCCCCACCATGTCGCGCAGCACCCGCTGCGCCAGCGTCAGGTCCTGGTGCAGCAGCGCCGGCGCCGGCTGGGTGCGGGCAGCGGCCTGCACGCTGGTCCACAGCTTGCGCAGGTATTCCAGGTCGGCGGCCAGTTCCTCGTCATTGGCGCCCTCGGCCTGGGTGCGCACGATGAAGCCGCCTTTCTCCTCGCTGGGCATCAGCGCCTGCAGCCGTTCGCGCAACTGCGTGCGCTCGGACTCCGAGTCGATCTTCTGCGAAATTCCGATATGCGGATCATGCGGCAGGTAGACCAGCATGCGGCCCGCCATGCTGATCTGGGTCGATAGCCGCGCGCCCTTGGTGCCCAGGGGGTCCTTGACCACCTGGACCATGATGGTCTGCCCCTCGAACAGCAGTTTTTCGATCGGCGTGGGCGTCAGGCCCTGGCTGCGTTCGCCCCGGTTTTCGCGCAGATCGGCGATATGGATGAAGGCGGCGCGCTCCAGGCCGATGTCGATAAAGGCGCTCTGCATGCCCGGCAGCACCCGGACCACCCGTCCCAGATAGATATTGCCGACGTGGCCGCGCTGGATGCTGCGTTCCACGTGCAGCTCCTGCACCGATCCCTGCTCGACCAGCGCAACGCGGGTCTCGAAGGGCGTGACGTTGATCAGGATATCTTCGCTCAACGCGATGGTTGGGGGCATGGGGGCATCTTCTCCAGGTAAGGACTGTGCGGCGCAAGGCGAATAGTAAACGTACGGGTGCGCCTGGCAAGCAACGCAATAGCCTACAGGCAAGACGACCTATCTATATATATAGACATGCGCCGCCGCGTGGATATTGGCGATCGCGCCGTGGGACAGGCGAGCACAACGTTATCTATATAGAGAGACGCGGCATTGGGCAAGTGCGTGGGCGGGGGAGGGGCGGGCGGAGAGCAGGCAGGGGGCAGGCAGGGGGCTCTCTCGTATCGGGCGGTCTGCAAATTCATCAGGCTTTTTGCGTCCGGCGTGTGACAGCCCAAATTTCTGTGCTATAGTCTCGCTCCTTCGCAGTTCACGCAGTTTTGTGAGCCGCGAAGCCAGGCAAGTGCAACGGATTTGACGCTATGGCGACGAATCTGCCGCAGGGCAGCAAGGCGGTGAGTCAGCGATGATTCTCTCGAACCGGCGGTCAGCGAATTTTGCGTAAGTCGGTGCAAATCAGGCAGAAGCCAGTTGCACGATCTGCAAAAATTGTGCTATAGTCTTGGGCTTGGCTGGTGACGGCGAATCAGGGTTTACCCGATAGGGTGGTCTGAACAATGTTGCAAGCCGACTGGGCGGTAACCAACCTCTGGAGCGATCCGGAGCTGCTGCGAAGTGAAGCGATTCACAAAGCGGCGGGGTTGCAGGATAGGATGCAAATTAGGCAAAAGCCGGTTGCATAATCTGCAAAAGTTGTGTTATAGTTTCAGGCTTGGCAGTTACCGAAAACTTAGGGTTAACCCTGATATTTCGATAGCTGCTAAAGAGAAAGCCGGGTGCGAACCTGGTGAGACCTGAAGAGGTCGTAGGCAAGACAGCGAAGTGAAGCAAGCAACGCTGACTTGACAAACGATAAAAACTTCTTCATAATCTCGTTTCTCTGCTGCTGACACAGCGATCGACGCGAAAGCGAAATCGCCGAAGAAAGCAGAAGATGCAGTAAGTAGTTTGGTAGTACAGAATTTGGCAGTACCGCTCTTTAACAATTAAACAACCGATAAGTGTGGGCGCTTGATGCGAGTGCGCAGTGACTGGTTTTTAAAACCCGTCACAAGCACAATGAAATCAAGTGCTCACTAGAAGTGAAGTACCTTAGATGTCAAGTCTAAGCACATACCTCACTTCCTTTGAGTAGCGACGTATGACTCGGTTCTTCGGAACTAAGAAATACGAAACAAATACAGAGATTAAACTGAAGAGTTTGATCCTGGCTCAGATTGAACGCTAGCGGGATGCCTTACACATGCAAGTCGAACGGCAGCACGGACTTCGGTCTGGTGGCGAGTGGCGAACGGGTGAGTAATGTATCGGAACGTGCCCAGTAGCGGGGGATAACTACGCGAAAGCGTAGCTAATACCGCATACGCCCTACGGGGGAAAGCAGGGGATCGCAAGACCTTGCACTATTGGAGCGGCCGATATCGGATTAGCTAGTTGGTGGGGTAACGGCTCACCAAGGCGACGATCCGTAGCTGGTTTGAGAGGACGACCAGCCACACTGGGACTGAGACACGGCCCAGACTCCTACGGGAGGCAGCAGTGGGGAATTTTGGACAATGGGGGAAACCCTGATCCAGCCATCCCGCGTGTGCGATGAAGGCCTTCGGGTTGTAAAGCACTTTTGGCAGGAAAGAAACGTCGCGGGTTAATACCCCGCGAAACTGACGGTACCTGCAGAATAAGCACCGGCTAACTACGTGCCAGCAGCCGCGGTAATACGTAGGGTGCAAGCGTTAATCGGAATTACTGGGCGTAAAGCGTGCGCAGGCGGTTCGGAAAGAAAGATGTGAAATCCCAGAGCTTAACTTTGGAACTGCATTTTTAACTACCGGGCTAGAGTGTGTCAGAGGGAGGTGGAATTCCGCGTGTAGCAGTGAAATGCGTAGATATGCGGAGGAACACCGATGGCGAAGGCAGCCTCCTGGGATAACACTGACGCTCATGCACGAAAGCGTGGGGAGCAAACAGGATTAGATACCCTGGTAGTCCACGCCCTAAACGATGTCAACTAGCTGTTGGGGCCTTCGGGCCTTGGTAGCGCAGCTAACGCGTGAAGTTGACCGCCTGGGGAGTACGGTCGCAAGATTAAAACTCAAAGGAATTGACGGGGACCCGCACAAGCGGTGGATGATGTGGATTAATTCGATGCAACGCGAAAAACCTTACCTACCCTTGACATGTCTGGAATGCCGAAGAGATTTGGTAGTGCTCGCAAGAGAACCGGAACACAGGTGCTGCATGGCTGTCGTCAGCTCGTGTCGTGAGATGTTGGGTTAAGTCCCGCAACGAGCGCAACCCTTGTCATTAGTTGCTACGAAAGGGCACTCTAATGAGACTGCCGGTGACAAACCGGAGGAAGGTGGGGATGACGTCAAGTCCTCATGGCCCTTATGGGTAGGGCTTCACACGTCATACAATGGTCGGGACAGAGGGTCGCCAACCCGCGAGGGGGAGCCAATCCCAGAAACCCGATCGTAGTCCGGATCGCAGTCTGCAACTCGACTGCGTGAAGTCGGAATCGCTAGTAATCGCGGATCAGCATGTCGCGGTGAATACGTTCCCGGGTCTTGTACACACCGCCCGTCACACCATGGGAGTGGGTTTTACCAGAAGTAGTTAGCCTAACCGCAAGGGGGGCGATTACCACGGTAGGATTCATGACTGGGGTGAAGTCGTAACAAGGTAGCCGTATCGGAAGGTGCGGCTGGATCACCTCCTTTCAGAGCTTAGTGCTCGTGTTAAGCGTCCACTCTTATCGGTTGTTTGATATAGCTGGGATCGGTTGTGGGCTTGGGTAGAGGGACTCCTCCCTGTGTCCATGACTTCTGACTACTGATCCGAGAAGGTTTTGGGTCTGTAGCTCAGTCGGTTAGAGCACCGTCTTGATAAGGCGGGGGTCGTTGGTTCGAATCCAACCAGACCCACCAAGTATTCGCAGGTAGAGATGCCGTGGATATGGGGGTGTAGCTCAGCTGGGAGAGCGCCTGCTTTGCAAGCAGGATGTCATCGGTTCGATCCCGTTCACCTCCACCAAGACCTGCGCCTGGTGGGATGTAGAGGCTAACTCATAGCGTCGTGAGGAATAATATCTTCACGGTCTTATGAGTTGGGTTTTACTCAACAGCTATATTCGTTCTTTAACAATCTGGAAGAAGCACAACGAAATGTGCTCATCAAGTAATCAGCTTGCTGATGAAGATGGGTACGGGTTGTGATTGCATTAATTTTGTTCCAAGTTCTCAAGACTGGGGTGAATAACCTCAGACTGCTTTGAAACTTATGAACGGCACAAACGCTAATACTCAGGTCCTATAGCCTACAGCGTTATAGGATCAAGCGACTAAGTGCATATGGTGGATGCCTTGGCGATCACAGGCGATGAAGGACGTAGTAGCCTGCGAAAAGCTGCGGGGAGCTGGCAAACAAGCTTTGATCCGCAGATATCCGAATGGGGAAACCCACTCCGCAAGGAGTATCCCTGACTGAATACATAGGTCAGTGGAAGCGAACCGGGTGAACTGAAACATCTCAGTAGCTCGAGGAAAAGAAATCAACCGAGATTCCGAAAGTAGTGGCGAGCGAAATCGGAAGAGCCTTCACGTTTTAGCATGCAAGATAGTCGAACGGAATGGAAAGTCCGGCCGTAGCAGGTGATAGCCCTGTAGACGAAATTTTGTGTGTGGAACTAAGCGTGAGAAAAGTAGGGCGGGACACGTGAAATCCTGTTTGAAGATGGGGGGACCATCCTCCAAGGCTAAATACTCGTGATCGACCGATAGTGAACCAGTACCGTGAGGGAAAGGCGAAAAGAACCCCGGAAGGGGAGTGAAATAGATCCTGAAACCGTATGCATACAAACAGTAGGAGCCTCCTTGTGGGGTGACTGCGTACCTTTTGTATAATGGGTCAGCGACTTACATTCAGTGGCAAGGTTAACCGAATAGGGAAGCCGTAGCGAAAGCGAGTCCGAATAGGGCGATTCAGTCGCTGGGTGTAGACCCGAAACCAGATGATCTATCCATGGCCAGGTTGAAGGCACGGTAACACGTGCTGGAGGACCGAACCCACTAATGTTGAAAAATTAGGGGATGAGCTGTGGATAGGGGTGAAAGGCTAAACAAATCTGGAAATAGCTGGTTCTCTCCGAAAACTATTTAGGTAGTGCCTCAAGTATTACTGCGGGGGGTAGAGCACTGTTATAGCTAGGGGGTCATGGCGACTTACCAAACTATGGCAAACTCCGAATACCCGCAAGTACAGCTTGGGAGACAGAGCACCGGGTGCTAACGTCCGGACTCAAGAGGGAAACAACCCAGACCGCCAGCTAAGGTCCCAAATTATCGCTAAGTGGGAAACGAAGTGGGAAGGCATAGACAGTCAGGAGGTTGGCTTAGAAGCAGCCATCCTTTAAAGAAAGCGTAATAGCTCACTGATCGAGTCGTCCTGCGCGGAAGATGTAACGGGGCTAAGCGATAAACCGAAGCTGCGGGTGTGTACTTTGTACACGCGGTAGGAGAGCGTTCTGTAAGCCTGCGAAGGTGGCTTGTAAAGGCTGCTGGAGGTATCAGAAGTGCGAATGCTGACATGAGTAGCGATAAAGGGGGTGAAAAGCCCCCTCGCCGTAAGTCCAAGGTTTCCTGCGCAACGTTCATCGGCGCAGGGTGAGTCGGCCCCTAAGGCGAGGCAGAGATGCGTAGCTGATGGGAAGCTGGTTAATATTCCAGCACCGTCGTACAGTGCGATGGGGGGACGGATCGCGGAAGATCATCAGGGTGTTGGATGTCCCTGTTGACGTATCGAAGATGGCGCTTAGGCAAATCCGGGCGCGTAAATCAAGGGTATGGCACGAGCGAGCATTGCTTGCGAAGTGATTGGAAGTGGTTCCAAGAAAAGCCTCTAAGCTTCAGCTGTACGAGACCGTACCGCAAACCGACACAGGTGGACGGGATGAATATTCCAAGGCGCTTGAGAGAACTCAGGAGAAGGAACTCGGCAAATTGATACCGTAACTTCGGGAGAAGGTATACCCCGGTAGTGTGAAGCGCCTGCGCGCTTAGCATGATGGGGTCGCAGAGAATCGGTGGCTGCGACTGTTTATTAAAAACACAGCACTCTGCAAAGACGAAAGTCGACGTATAGGGTGTGACGCCTGCCCGGTGCCGGAAGGTTAAGTGATGGGGTGCAAGCTCTTGATCGAAGCCCCGGTAAACGGCGGCCGTAACTATAACGGTCCTAAGGTAGCGAAATTCCTTGTCGGGTAAGTTCCGACCTGCACGAATGGCGTAACGATGGCCACACTGTCTCCTCCTGAGACTCAGCGAAGTTGAAGTGTTTGTGATGATGCAATCTACCCGCGGCTAGACGGAAAGACCCCATGAACCTTTACTGTAGCTTTGCATTGGACTGTGAACCGGCCTGTGTAGGATAGGTGGGAGGCTTTGAAGCGTGGTCGCTAGATCACGTGGAGCCATCCTTGAAATACCACCCTGGTTTGTTTGCGGTTCTAACCTTGGTCCGTTATCCGGATCGGGGACAGTGCATGGTGGGCAGTTTGACTGGGGCGGTCTCCTCCCAAAGTGTAACGGAGGAGTTCGAAGGTACGCTAGGTACGGTCGGAAATCGTGCTGATAGTGCAATGGCATAAGCGTGCTTGACTGTGAGACTGACAAGTCGAACAGGTGCGAAAGCAGGACATAGTGATCCGGTGGTTCTGAATGGAAGGGCCATCGCTCAACGGATAAAAGGTACTCTGGGGATAACAGGCTGATACCGCCCAAGAGTTCATATCGACGGCGGTGTTTGGCACCTCGATGTCGGCTCATCTCATCCTGGGGCTGTAGCCGGTCCCAAGGGTATGGCTGTTCGCCATTTAAAGAGGTACGTGAGCTGGGTTTAAAACGTCGTGAGACAGTTTGGTCCCTATCTGCCGTGGGCGTTGGATACTTGACGGAGCCTGCTCCTAGTACGAGAGGACCGGAGTGGACGTACCTCTGGTGTACCGGTTGTCATGCCAATGGCATTGCCGGGTAGCTAAGTACGGAAGAGATAACCGCTGAAGGCATCTAAGCGGGAAACTCGTCTGAAGATTAGGTATCCCGGGGACTTGATCCCCCTAAAGAGTCGTTCGAGACCAGGACGTTGATAGGTCGGGTGTGGAAGCGCAGTAATGCGTTAAGCTAACCGATACTAATTGCTCGTGAGGCTTGATCCTATAACACTGATGGTTATGACCTGGTGATATAGCGTTCCAAGTGTCGTTCAATACAAAATCTGGCTGCCCCGTCAGCAGCCAGCCAACACCAATTACACCCACTGTGCGTTGATCATCGAGTCACACTCTGATCGCCACACGTTGCGCTTCTTCCAAGATTGGAGCGGTTGTCCCCAAAGACAATCTCTCAACCCGTTACGCCTGACGACCATAGCAAGGTGGTACCACTCCTTCCCATCCCGAACAGGACAGTGAAACGCCTTTGCGCCGATGATAGTGGACGGACGTCTGTGAAAGTAGGTCATCGTCAGGCTTTTATTGCTCAAAACCCCGCAGGCTAACGCCTGTGGGGTTTTGTCTTTTGGGGCGCGCCACACCCTGAAAAGAAACCCCGAAAAGAAACCCCCATGCGGCTTGCGCCGCACGGGGGTTTTTGTTGGCCGGGACAATGCGTCAGAGCGGTGCCGTTCCGGTGTAGTCCTGACGGTCAATGCCGTGACGCTGCAGCTTGTCGTAGAACGTCTTGCGAGGAATGCCCAACGCTTCCAGCGTTGCGCGGACGTCGCCCCGGTGGGCGGCGAGCGCTTCACGGATGAGCTGGGCTTCGAAACGCTCCATCTTTTCCGGCAGGGTGCCGGCGCTGATTGCGGGTTCGGGGGCCGTGGCGGTGGGGGTGTTCAGCACGCCCAGGACGAAGCGTTCGGCGAAGTGTGCGAGTTCTCGCACATTGCCGGGCCAGTCATGTGTCAATAGATGGCGCTTGATGTCCGTGGGCATGTCGGGAATGTCGCGTTGGAAGCGGCGCGAGGCATGACCCAGGTAGTGGGCCAGCAGCAGAGGGATGTCCTCGCGGCGTTCGCGCAGGGGCGGAATGCGGATGGTGACCACATTCAGGCGGTAGAACAGGTCTTCGCGGAATTTGGCGCGAACGGCCGGGCTGCCCAGGTCTTCCTTGGTGGCGGCGACGACGCGCAAGTCCAGGTTGCGGACTTCGTTGCTGCCCAGCGGGGTGATCTGTCGCGATTCGAGGACGCGCAGCAGCTTGACCTGCACCGCCAGGGGCATGCTCTCGATTTCGTCGAGGAACAGGGTGCCGCCGCTGGCGTGCTCGATGCGGCCTATGCGCCGCTTCTGCGCGCCGGTGAAGGCGCCGGCCTCGTGGCCGAACAGCTCGCTTTCGATCACGCTTTCCGGTAGCGCGCCACAGTTGATCGCGACCAGCGCGCGATGCCGCCGGCGGCTCAGGCGGTGCAGGGCGGTGGCGACCACTTCCTTGCCGGTGCCGGTTTCGCCCTCAACCAGCACGTCGACGTCGGCGTCGGCGATGTGGCGCAGCGTCTGCTTGATGCGCTGCATGGCCGGGGTGGTGCCTATGAAGGGCACTTCGTCGGCTTCGACCGCGAACGCGGCCTCGCGCAGGCGGCGGTTCTCCAGCACCAGGTGACGTTTTTCGGCTGCGTGTGAGATGGCGGTGACCAGGCGATCCGGGGGATAGGGTTTGGCCAGGAAATCATAGGCGCCGTCGCGCATGCATTGCACCGCCATGGCGATGTCGCCGTGGCCGGTGATGAGGATGACGGGGATCTCCGGGTCGATGGCCCGCAGGCGCTGGAACAGTTGCAGCCCATCGATGTCGGGCATGCGGATATCGGTGACCACCACGCCGTCGAAGTCGCGATTGATCGTGGCGAGCGCGCCGCGCGCGCTGGCATGGGCTTCGACCGCGATGCCGTGCAGCTTGAGCGTCTGCACGTTGGCGCGGCGCAGGTCCTCGTCGTCGTCAATGAAGGCGACACGTGGTGCGGCGGGCTTGGCGCGGGGATCTTCCAGCAGGGCGGCTCCAGGCATGGCGCCTGGCGGCAGGGGCTGGGAGTGGTCGGTGTCAGGTACGCGGGTCATGGATCGAAGGCGGCGCTTTGCGCAGCGTCAGGGTGAACATCGCGCCGCGGCCGGGGCCGTGGGGCGCGGGGAAAATGGCATCGCCGGGATGGGCGGCACGCAGGTCGCCGCCGAATTCGGCGACGATGTCGCGTGAAATCACCAGGCCCAGCCCCAGGCCCTCGGCCTTGGTGGTGTGAAACGGCGTGAACAGGCGCGCGCTGGCTTCGGGCGACAGGCCCGGGCCGTTGTCGTTGACGAACAGTTGCACCGAGGCGCCCATGTCCTGCAGTGCGATGATGATGCGGCCGTCGGCCTGGCCTTCGAGTGCATCCATGCCGTTCTGCAGGAGGTTCACCAGCACCTGCTCGAGGCGGATGCGGTTGGCCTGCACCAGGTAGTCTTGTTCCACAGGCGGGCGTTGCAACACTACGCGCTGGCGCCTGGCCCGGGGGCCGACCAGCAGCAGTGCGCCATCCAGCGCCTCTTTCAGGCTGGTGGGGCCGACCGAGGCGCCTGCCTTGCGCGAGAACGCGCGCAGCTCGCCGGTGATATGGCCGATGCGGTCGGTGAGCGAGGCGATGGTGCCCAGGTTTTCCTGGACGGAGGCCGGATCCTGGCGGCGTAGGAATTCAGCGGCGTTGTCGGCATAGGCGCGGATCGCGGCCACCGGCTGGTTGATTTCGTGCGCGACGCCGGCGGCAACCTGGCCCAGCAGCGCGAGCTTGCTGGCTTGCACCAGTTCGTCCTGCATGGTGTGCAGACGCGCCTCGGTGCGCTGGCGTTCGTCCATTTGCGCCAGCAGTTGCTGGTTGACCTCGCGCAGTTGCGCGGTGCGCTCTTCGACCTGGGCGGCCAACTGCTGGCGTACCGCCATCTGCTGGGAGGCGCGTTCACGGTTGCGATGGCGGCGGTAAAGCAGGATGCCGATGACGGCGGATAGCACGCCTTGGGCCAGCAGCGCGCCCAGTTGCGCGTTGGCGGTGGCGCGGTTGAGCGCCGACTGCACGGGGGACAGCAGGTGCAGCGTCCAGCCCGGCGATTCGACGATGGGGAGTGTGGTGTGCAGCAGCGGCGCGCCGGCTGGAATCTGTGGCAGGGCTTCGGCCGATCGCAGCAGTTGGCCGCCACTGATCGTCGTCGGGGCGGGCCGCAAGGGCAGCGGCTGGAACATGGCGTCGCCGAACTGCAGGCTGGTGCGCAGGGTCTGGGCCAGGTCGGGCGCCAGCGGCTTGAGCACGCGGAAGCGCCAGTCGGGCACGCTGCCCAGCAGCACGACGCCATGTTCGTCGGTGACGAAGATGGGCGCGTTCGACTGGCGCCAGTCGGCTTCGAGGTCACGGAAATCGACTTTCAACACCACGACGCCCAGCATCGTGCCGCTGGTGTCGTCGACCCGCCGCGACAGGTAAAGGCCGGCTTCGTGGCTGATGGTGCCAAGCGCGAAGTGCTCGGCGGATCCGTGCGCCACGGCGCCGCGAAAGTACGGCCGGAACTGGTAATCGACGCCGACGAAGGTGGCGGGTTCGCGCCAGTTGCTGGCGGCGATGGCGTAGCCCGTCTGGTCCAGGACGTAGATCGCCGAGGCGCCCACGCCGCGGCTCAGGCTGTCGAGTTTTTCGTCGAGCGACTCGATCTGCGCCGCTGTGGGGTTCTGCAGCGTGGCGCGCAGGTCGACATCGCGAGTGAGGACGAATGGCAGCGCACGGAATTTGTCCAGGTTGTTGCGCAGCAGGGCGGCGTTGATCTGGCCGGCGCTGCGGGCCTGCAGGTAGGCTTCCTTGAGAGCGCCGTCGCGCGCCCATTCGCTGGCGGCATGCAGGATACCGAACACCACCGCCACGACCGCCAGAATCAGAAGCGCCCACGGCCAGGCCGGACGGCGGCGGGACGCGGCGGCATCCGCTTGAGCGGGCGCAGCGGCGGACGCCTGCTGGGAGCGAGGACGAGTGGGCATGGTGGTGTGCGGTTTTTCGCACATTTTAGCGGAGTTCTGTGTGGTATTTCGCCAATCTTTTCGGCGGCAACCCCTGTCAGCCAGAAAAAAAACAATTGAATCAAAGACTTGAGCTCTATATCCGATCAACCGTGGCTTGGCACGCCATTTGCATATGACAGTGCAAGCCCGGCGATATTGCTCATCGGGTGAAATCGGCCTGCGGAGATACGCAAGGCTTTAAAAGAGATAACGCCCCGATACCCGCTGCGCATCGTCGCATGGAGCCTGGGGCCCTGGTGGGGACAAATCCCGATGATCGAAGTGGATCAAGGCGCGCCTGCGCGCAAGCTCAAGTTCTATCAAATTCTGTATGTGCAGGTGCTTTTCGCGATCGTGATCGGCATCCTGCTGGGCTATTTCAAGCCCGACCTCGGGCAGGCCATGCAGCCCCTGGGTGACGGCTTCATCAAGCTGGTGAAGATGATCATCGCCCCGGTGATCTTCCTGACCGTGGCGACCGGCATCGCGGCCATGAGCGACCTCAAGAAGGTCGGGCGCGTGGCGGGCAAGGCCATGCTGTACTTCCTGGTGTTCTCGACCCTGGCCCTGATCGTGGGCATGGTGGTGAGCCACATCGTGCAGCCGGGCGCCGGCATGCACATCAATCCGGCCACGCTGGACCAGAAGGCGGTGTCGGGCTATGTTGCTAAGGCGCATGACTCGACCATCACGGGTTTCCTGCTGAACGTCATCCCCACCACGATCTTCAGCCCCTTCGTCGGCGGCGACATCCTGCAGGTGCTGTTCGTGGCGGTGCTGTTCGGCATCGCGCTGGCTCAGGTCGGCGAGCGCGGCAAGCCGGTGCTGGACTTCCTGACGGCGCTGGCCCAACCGATCTTCAAGCTGGTCGCCATCCTGATGAAGGCCGCGCCCATCGGCGCATTTGGCGCGATGGCGTTCACCATCGGCAAGTACGGCATCAAGTCGATCATCAACCTGGCGATGCTGGTGGGCACCTTCTACGCCACCTCGGTGCTGTTCGTGGTCGTGGTGCTGGGCCTGGTGGCGCGCTACAACGGCTTCTCGATCCTGAAGCTGGTGCGCTACATCCGCGAAGAACTGCTGCTGGTGCTGGGCACGAGCTCGTCGGAAGCGGCGCTGCCGACGCTGATGCAGAAGATGGAACGCGCCGGCTGCTCGAAGTCGGTGGTTGGCCTGGTGGTGCCCACCGGTTATTCGTTCAACCTGGATGGCACCAACATCTACATGACGATGGCGGCGCTGTTCATCGCGCAGGCCTGCGACATTCCGCTGTCGCTGGGCGACCAGATCCTGTTGCTGCTGGTGGCGATGCTGAGCTCCAAGGGCGCCGCGGGCGTGACGGGCGCCGGCTTCATCACCCTGGCCGCGACGCTGTCGGTGGTGCCGACGGTGCCGGTGGCCGGCATGGCGCTGATCCTGGGCGTGGACCGCTTCATGTCGGAATGCCGCGCGCTGACCAACCTGGTCGGCAACGCCACCGCCGCGGTCGTGGTGGCGCGCTGGGAAGGCGAGTTGGACAAGGACCAACTGCATGCGGCGCTCGAAGGCGAGGCGCCGGCCGCGCAGCCGCAGGCGATGGCGCGGGTGTCGACGTCGCAGAGCTGATCGCCGCCTGACCACGTCAAAAAGCCCCCGGGACCGCAAGGCCCGGGGGCTTTTTTCATGGGATTGCGCGGAATCAGGGAATCGCGATGCCCGCGGCCCGCAACAGGTTGGCGGTCTCGAATAGCGGCAGGCCCATGACGCCGGTGTAGCTGCCGTCGATGCGCGCGATGAAAGTGCCCGCCAGGCCCTGGATGCCATAGGCGCCGGCTTTGCCGTAAGGCTCGCCGCTGTCGCAGTAGCGCGCGATTTCGTCAGGTTGCAAGGGGCGCATCTGCACCTGGGTGATCGAAACCGCTTCCAGCAGGCGATCGCCCGTCCATAGCGCGACGGCGGTGTGGACTTGGTGCGTCTGGCCCGACAACGCCTGCAGGATGCGGATGGCGTCGTCGCGGTCGGCGGGCTTGCCCAGCACCTGGCCGTCGAGGATGACGGTGGTGTCGGCGGCCAGCAGCGGCAAGGCCGGCAAGGCTTGCGCGCGCAGCCAGTCGCGGCCGCGTTCGGCCTTGTCGCGCGCGGTGCGCTGCACGTAGTCGGCGGCGCTTTCGCCGGGGTGCTGGGGTTCGTCTTCACCGGGCGGCGCCGGCACGCGCAGCACGTCGTGCGCGAGGCCGATCTGCGTCAGCAGTTCGCGCCGGCGCGGGCTGGCGGAGGCGAGGTACAGGCGTGCGGGAGGGGGAGCGTCAGTCATGGGAAGCGGCGCGCGCCAGGCTGGCGTCCGGCGTCATGCCTCAGGCGCGATGATAGGGATGGTTGGTCATGATGGCCCAGGCGCGGTAGAGCTGTTCAGCCAGCACCACGCGCACCATGGGATGCGGCAGCGTCAGCGACGACAGGCGCAACTGGCCGCTGCACGAAGCCTTGAGCTCGGCATCCAGGCCGTCGGGGCCGCCGACCAGGAAGGCGACATCCTGACCGCCCGCGCGCCATTGTTCGAGCCTCTGTGACAACGCCATGGTGGTGAGGTCGCGGCCGCGTTCGTCCAGCGCCAGGCGTAGCGCACTGGCCGGCAGCGCGGCCTCGATGCGCTTGGCCTCGGCGGCCATCATCTGGGCCGGGGTCTTGCCGGTGGTGCGGGGTTCGGGCTTGATCTCGCGCAGTTCGAGCGCGCAGTCGGGCGGCAGGCGCTTGGCGTAGTCGTCCCAGGCGGTCTGCACCCAGTCTGGCATGCGCGTGCCCACGGCGGCGACGATCAGCTTCACGACGCGCTCTTAATCGTCGGTGCTGTCGTAGGCGCTGTCGCTGGCGATTGGCGCGACCCGGGTGGATTCCGGCAGCAGCTTGACGCGCACCGGCTTGCCGCCCCAGATCTCTTCCAGGTTGTAGTACTGGCGGATGGCGGGCTGCATGATGTGGACCACGACGTCGCCCAGGTCGACGACGACCCATTCGCCGGTGTCCTCGCCTTCGATCGTGATGCCGGAGAGGTCGAGCGCGCGGCCGCGGTCTGCCACGCTGGAGGCCAGCGCCCGCGTCTGGCGATTGGAGGTGGCGCTTGCAATCACGACGCGATCGAACAGGCTGGTCAGATGCGTGGTGTTGAAGACCTTGATGTCTTGCGCCTTGACGTCTTCGAGGGCGTCGATGACGGCGCGTTGGAGTTTCTGTATATCCATAGCTGCAAATATAACCCGCTGACGGACGGCGAGTGCCGGTTTCCGTGGCGCTGCGCGCCAGGGCGGGATGGGTTTATCGGTAAAGATGGTGCGCCGCAATATAGGCGGCGACGGGCGCGGCCAGCAGGCCGTCGGTCGATTCGCCCCGGGCCAGGCGCTCGCGGATCTGCGAGGCTGAAACCGGCATCGGGGCGAAAGGCAATTCTTCGAGTTCGCGTCCCTGGCCGCGCAGCCAGTCAGCCAGCTCCGCCGGCGGCGCCAGCGGCGTGCCGGGGCGTGTGGCCACCGCCAGGTCGACCAGGCTGGCGATTTCGCGCCATGACTGCCAGGTGCAGAAATTGGCCAACTGGTCGGCGCCCAGCAGCCAGACATAGCGGGCATCCGCGGGCAGGGCGCGCAGGGTGTCGATAGTGTAGGTGGCGCCGCCGCGTTCGAGTTCGATCGGGTTGACCGCCAGGCCATCGTGGCCGGCGATGGCCAGTTCCAGCATGGCGCGGCGCTGGTCCGCGGTGGCGTGCAAGGCGGCGCGCTGCCAGGGGTTGGCCGCCGGGATCAGTTGCACTTGCGCCAGGCCGAGCGCCCGCAGCGCGTTGTCGGCCAGCGCGACATGCGCGACGTGGACGGGGTCGAAACTGCCGCCCAGGAGCCCGATGCGCTTCACACCCAGTCCCGCGGCGTCAGGTAGGCAGCCAACTCGGCCTCGGGCGTGCCTGCCTCCGGTTGCCAGTCGTAGCGCCATTGCGCCAGCGGCGGCATGGACAGCAGGATCGACTCGGTGCGGCCGCCGGACTGCAGGCCGAACAGCGTGCCGCGGTCGAACACCAGGTTGAATTCGACGTAGCGGCCGCGGCGGTAGGCCTGGAAGTCGCGTTCGCGTTCGCCGTAGGGCGTGTGGCGGCGACGTTCGACGATCGGCAGGTAGCTGTCGAGGAAGGCGTCGCCGACCGAGCGCGTCAGGGCGAACGAGGCGTCGAAGCCGGGAGCGTTCAGGTCATCGAAGAAAATGCCGCCGATGCCCCGGGTTTCGTTGCGGTGCTTGAGGAAGAAATACTCGTCGCACCAGCGCTTGTAGCGCGGGTAGTAGTCGGCGCCATGCCCGGCCAGGGCGTCGCGGCACACCGTGTGGAAGTGGCGCGCGTCTTCCTCGAAAGGGTAGTAGGGCGTCAGGTCGATGCCGCCGCCGAACCAGAACACGTCGGCCTCGTCATGGCCGGGACGGGCCGCGGCGACGAACATGCGCACGTTCATGTGCGTGGTGGGCACGTACGGGTTGCGCGGGTGCAGCACCATCGACACGCCCATGGCTTCCCAGGAGCGGCCAGCCAGCTCGGGCCGGTGCGCGCTGGCCGACGGCGGCAGCTTCGAACCCTGGACGTGGCTGAACAGCACGCCGGCGCGCTCGAACAACTGGCCGCCTTCGAGCAGGCGCGACAGGCCGCCGCCGCCTTCGGGCCTGACCCATTCGTCGCTGCGGAAGGGGCCGCCTTCGGCGGCCTCCAGCGCGGCGACGATGCGGGCTTGCAGGCCGGTGAGGTAGCCGCGGACGTCGGCGACGGGCAAGGCGTTCATCGGCGCTTCCGGTTACGCGTTGGACTTGGGCTTCTGCTGCGACGGCTTGAGCGCGCGCCAGCCGATGTCGCTGCGGTACTGGCGGCCGTCGAAGTGGATGCCGTCGATGGCTTCGTACACACGGTCGCGCGCCATCTTGACCGAGTCGCCCAGCGCCGTGACGCACAGCACGCGGCCGCCGGTGGTCTGGGTTTCGTCGCCTTCCAGGCGGGTGGCCGCGTGGAACACCATGCAGTCGTCGGCGTCGGCGGGCAGGCCGCGGATGACGTCGCCGGTGCGCGGGGTGTTGGGATAGTTGTGCGAGGCCAGCACCACGCCCAGGGCGGTGCGGCGGTCCCAGGTGATGTCGGCCTGGTCCAGCGTGCCCTCGACGGCGTGCTCGAGCGCGTCCAGCAGGTCGCTCTTGACGCGCATCATGATCGGCTGGGTTTCCGGGTCGCCCATGCGGCAGTTGAATTCCAGCGTCTTGATGTCGCGGTCGGGATCATCGCCGGGGGCGATCATCAGGCCGGCGTACAGGAAGCCGGTGTAGGGGATGCCGTCGCGCGTCATGCCCTGCACGGTCGGCAGGATGATTTCGCGCATGATGCGGTGGTGCAGCTCGGGCGTGACGATCGGGGCGGGCGAGTAGGCGCCCATGCCGCCGGTGTTCGGGCCCTGGTCGCCGTCCTGCAGGCGCTTGTGGTCCTGGCTGGTGGCCAGCGCCAGCACATTGCGGCCGTCGCACATGACGATGAAGCTGGCTTCCTCGCCGACCAGGCATTCCTCGATGACGACGCGCGCGCCGGCTTCGCCCATGGAGCCGTCGCCCAGCATGGCGTCGACGGCGGCATGCGCCTCTTCGAGCGTGGCGGCGACCACCACGCCCTTGCCGGCGGCCAGGCCGTCGGCCTTGATCACGATGGGGGCGCCTTCCTGGTCGATATAGGCGTGGGCGGCGGCGGGATCGGTGAAGGTTTCGTAGCGCGCGGTCGGGATGTTGTGCCGGACCATGAAGGCCTTGGCGTAGTCCTTGGAGCTTTCCAGTTGCGCGGCGGCCTTGGTCGGGCCGAAGATCTTCAGGCCGCGGGCGCGGAAGACGTCGACCACACCGGCGGCCAGCGGCGCCTCGGGGCCCACGACCGTCAGGGCGATGCCTTCGCGCTGGACGAAATCGGCCAATTCCTCGGCATTGGTGAGCGGGATGTTTTCCATCTGCTCGGCCCGTTGCGTGCCGCCGTTGCCCGGCGCCACGTACACCTTGTGTACGCGGGGGGAGCGGGCCAGTCGCCAGGCGAGGGCATGTTCGCGGCCGCCCGAGCCAATTACCAGGAGTTTCATTGTTGCGTGATTCTTAAGGTTGCCAGTCGAGTGTCGTCAGACACCTGCCCGAGAAATAGGCCACGGATCCGGGCGGGCCCGGATCCGGTGACAGCGCGGCGCCTGGAAGGCATAAGCCCGCAGCGCGCCGGGGTAATGGAAAAAGACTGCGGAAAGTTACTGCGCTTCGTCGAAAATGACGGTGGTATAGACTTCCTGCACGTCGTCCAGGCCTTCCAGGGCGTCGAGCAGCTTCTGCATCTTGATGGCGTCTTCGCCGGCCAGTTCGGTTTCGTTCAGGGCCTTCATGACGATGCCGTCGACTTCGGCCTTCAGGCCGGCCTCGTCGAACGCCTTGCGCACGGCGGCGTAGTCGGTCGGGGCGCAGATGACTTCGATCACGCCTTCCTCGTCGGTGGCGACGTCTTCGGCGCCGGCCTCGAGCGCGGCTTCCATGACCTTGTCTTCCGGCGTGCCGGGGGCGAACACGAATTGGCCGCAGTGCTTGAACATGAAGGCGACCGAGCCTTCCTGGCCCAGGTTGCCGCCGTTCTTGGCGAAGGCGTGGCGCACTTCGGCCACGGTGCGGGTGCGGTTGTCGGTCATGCAGTCGACGATGACCGCCGCGCCGCCGATGCCGTAGCCCTCGTAGCGCACTTCTTCGTACGCTTCGCCGTCCGCGCCGCCCGCGCCGCGCTGGATGGCGCGCTGGATGTTGTCCTTGGGCATGTTGGCGTCGGTGGCCTTGTCCCAGGCCATGCGCAAGCGCGGGTTGCTGTCCGGGTCGGGGCCGCCGGCGCGCGCCGCCACGGTGATTTCACGAATGATCTTGGTCCAGAGCTTTCCGCGTTTGGCGTCTTGACGGCCTTTGCGGTGCTGAATATTGGCCCATTTGCTGTGTCCGGCCATGGCTTCCCAGGATAAATTGTCTGCAAAAACGGCATTTTACCGTGCCGGCGGCCTCCGCGCCCGGGAGCGGGCCGCCTGTGTCCATATTGCCACGCGCACAAGCGTCATCGCAGGCTCTACACTTGGGCATCTGAGTCATTCCGGTCCGGAGAGCAGTCCATGCCCAATCCCATCGTCATCGCCAAGAACGCGCAGACCGAATTGGCCCTCTTGCCCGCCCTGGCCAACCGCCACGGCTGCATCACTGGCGCCACCGGTACCGGCAAGACCGTCACCCTGCAGGTGCTGGCCGAATCCTTCTCCCGCATCGGCACGCCGGTCTTCATGGCCGACGTCAAGGGCGACCTGACCGGCATTTCGCAGGCGGGGGCGGCCAGCCCCAAGCTGCAGGAGCGGCTCAAGAACCTGGGCCTGGACGAGCCGGCCTGGGGCGCCAGCCCGGTCGCGCTGTGGGACGTGTTCGGCGAGCAGGGCACGCCGGTGCGCGCCACCATCACCGACATGGGGCCGCTGCTGCTTGCGCGCATCCTCGAGCTGAACGACACCCAGGAAGGCGTGCTGACGCTGGTGTTCAAGGTGGCGGATGACGAAGGCCAACTGCTGCTGGACCTGAAAGACCTGCGCGCCATGCTGCAGAACGTCGCCGACCGCGCCGCCGAGCTCAAGACCCGCTATGGCAACGTGTCCGCCGCCAGCGTCGGCGCGATCCAGCGCGGCCTGCTGGCGTTGGAGTCGCAGGGCGCCGAGAAATTCTTCGGCGAGCCGATGCTGGACGTCGCCGACCTGATGCGCACCGACGCCCAGGGACGTGGCATCGTCAACGTGCTGGCCGCCGACAAACTGATGCAGGCGCCGCGGCTGTACGCCATCTTCCTGCTGTGGCTGCTGGCCGACCTGTACGAGAAACTGCCGGAAGTGGGCGACGTCGACCAGCCCAATCTGGTGTTCTTCTTCGACGAGGCGCACCTGCTGTTCAACGACGCGCCGCCAGCGTTGCTGACCAAGATCGAACAGGTGGTGCGGCTGGTGCGTTCCAAGGGCGTGGGCGTCTATTTCGTGACGCAGAACCCGCTGGACATTCCGGACACCGTGCTGGGCCAGTTGGGCAACCGGGTGCAGCACGCCTTGCGCGCCTTCACGCCGCGCGACCAGAAGGCTGTCAAGACCGCGGCCCAGACCATGCGGCCCAATCCGGGACTGGATATCGAGGCGGCCATCACCGAACTGGGCGTGGGCGAAGCGCTGGTCTCGCTGCTGGATGCCAAGGGCCGCCCGATGCCGACCGAGCGCGCCTGGATCGTGCCGCCAGGCAGCCGCATCGGCCCGGCCACCGACGCCGAGCGCCTGGCCCTGCGCCAGGGCAGCCCGATGTCGGCCAAGTATGACAAGGCCATCGACCGCGAATCCGCTTACGAAGTGCTGGCCGGACGCGCCGCGGCCCCGGCCGATCAGGCGTCCGGGAAGGCCGCGCCGACGCCGACTGCGGGCGGCGCGCCGGGCCAGGCGCAGGGCGGCGGCCTGATGGACAGCCTGAACGATGTGCTGTTCGGCTCCACCGGCCCGCGCGGCGGCAAGCGCGATGGGGTGGTGCAGACTTTCGCCAAGAGCACGGCGCGTTCGATCGCGACGCAACTGGCGCGCGGCATCCTGGGATCGCTGCTGGGCTCCAAGACGCGTCGCTGAATTCTGTATTCCATCTCCGGAACAAACTGTACCCGGCGCTGTAACGTCGGGTAGTACGTTGTTTGTAACTTGGGGTATTGCGTTACCGCCATTTATGCCTATGATTCTGGGCGGTGCAATCCAGGATTACAAAGGAAACGGTGGTGGCAAAAAAACACAAGATTGCGGTGATCCCAGGGGACGGAATCGGCAAGGAAGTCGTTCCGGAAGGCCTGAAAGTGCTTGACGCCGTTGCGTCGCGCTTCGGCATTGATTTCCAGTGGGACCACTTCGACTGGAGCTGCGATTACTACGCCAAGCACGGCAAAATGATGCCGGACGATTGGCAACGGCAGATCGGCCAGCATGAAGCGATTTTCTTCGGCGCCATCGGCTGGCCCGCCACAGTGCCGGACCACGAGGCGTTGTGGGGCTCGTTGTTCAAGTTCCGCCGCGAATTCGACCAGTACATCAATCTGCGCCCGGTGCGCCTGATGCCCGGCGTGCCTTCGCCGCTGGCCGGCCGCCAGCCCGGCGAGATCGATTTCTTCATCGTGCGTGAAAACACCGAAGGTGAATATTCCAACAGCGGCGGCGTCCTGTTTGGCGGCACCGAGCGCGAAGTGGTCATCCAGGAAAGCGTATTTACCCGCATCGGCGCCGAGCGCGTACTGAAATTCGCCTTCGAACTGGCCCGCAAGCGCGGCAAGCACCTGACGGCGGCGACCAAGTCCAACGGCATTTCGATTTCGATGCCATGGTGGGACCAGCGCGTGGCGGAAATGGCTGGGAACTATCCGGATGTCCGCTGGGACAAATATCACATCGATATCCTCTGCGCGCATTTCGTGCAGCATCCTGACTGGTTCGACGTGGTCGTGGCTTCCAACCTTTTCGGCGATATCCTTTCCGATCTCGGCCCCGCCTGCACTGGGACGATCGGCATCGCGCCGTCGGCCAACCTGAACCCCGAGCGCAAGTTCCCGTCCCTGTTCGAGCCCGTGCATGGCTCCGCACCCGATATCTATGGCAAAGGCATCGCCAACCCGATCGGCCAGATCTGGAGCGGCGCGCTGATGCTCGACTTCCTGGGTTATGACGCCGCCTCGGCGGCCGTGGTCCGCGCCATTGAAACGGTGCTGGCCGATGGCCCGCGCACGCGCGACATGAAGGGCACTGCGTCCACTGCCGAAGTAGGCGACGCCATTGCGTCGCTGATCGCGGCGACCTAGCGCGATGCGTTGACCGGGGCCCAGACCGTGGTCGATTCCATCGCCTCCCGCTCCGCCCCGGTGGGTGGCAGCCGTGCCGACCGTTTCGCCCGCAAGCTGTTCCGGATGTTGCGGTCGCGCACGCAGCGCCACAATCAGCACCTGTGGCCGTTCGTGCGCATCTGGCGCAATCCCGCGGGGGTGATCTGTGGTTTCCGCGCGTTCGGCCGCTCGGTGCCCATCACGCCGTTGGAGCAGGGGTACGACCCCGACGACGACGAGATGCACCTGATCCTGAGCGGGCCGTCGATCGCCGAGATTCCCTATGACCGCCTGGACATCCGGGCAGCCATGGGGGTGAATGGTTCGATCGCGCTGGCGCGCAAGTTCAATCTGCAGTTCAAGTACTACTGCATCATCGACCAGAATTTCGTGCGGGACCGCATCGATCTGGTGCGCGAGATCGTCGCCTGTGACCTGACGCTGTATGTGCTGCCCGACGTGCTGCGCTACATCATGCAGGGGATTGCGCAGGAAGAGATCCGCTGCCGCATCTGCATCATCGAGTTCATTTCCGAGCGCGCCTACCAGCGCAGCGCCGCGCCCGCGGTGCTCAAGCGCATGGTGGCCGCCTCGCCCGACCTGCGGCTGCTGGACGCCAAGCAGGGCCTGGGCTACAGCTTCGACGCGTCGCTCGGGGTGTTCGACGCGGATACGGTGGCTTACGTGGCGCTGCAGGTGATGATTTCGGGGGGCGCGCGCAAGGTCTATCTGCACGGCCTGGACCTGACACTGCAGCACGGCATGCGCTTCTACGACGAAGGCGAGACGCCGCAGGCCAGCCGGTTGGCGCGCAACTTCGCCCGCCTGATCGAGCCCTCGTTCCGCTTCGCCGCGCAGCAGTGGCGTGGGCGCGGCGTGTCGGTGATCAACCTGTCGCCGGTGAGCGCGCTGCCGCCGGAGGTGATCGAACGGCAGGACTGGCACACGCTGCTTAAACATTGAAAAAGGCCCGGCATCCGCCGGGCCTTTTTTTGGGTGCGCGCCCTGTCAGGGACAGGGCTGGGCGGCGATCAGTGGGCGCCCGCCGCGGCTTCGGCCGCGCCGCCGCCACCGCCCGCCTTGGCCGAGCGTGGCCGGGCGAACCAGACCAGGCCAGTCAGCAACAGGAAGATCACCGCCGAGGCGTAGAACACATCCACCGCGGACATCGTGAACGCCTGCGCGTTGATCAGCCGGTCGACCGTGCTCAAGGCCTGCTGGTGCGACATGCCGACCGTGTTCTGCAGCACGTTGAGTGTCTGGTCAAACGCCTGCTGGCCGGGCCGCGCCGCCTCGGTCAATTGCACATGGTGCAGCGTGGCGCGGTTCTCCCACAGCGTAGTCGCGATCGAGGTGCCGAAGGCGCCCGCGGTCAGCCGCAGGAAGTTCGACAGGCCCGAGGCGGCCGGGATGCGCCAAGGCTCGATGCTCGACAGCGTGATCGACGTCAACGGCACGAAGAACGCCGCCATGGCCGCGCCCTGGATGATGGTCGGGATCATCAGCGTGCGCACGTCGGTCTGGGTGTTGAAGCCCGAACGCATGAAGCACACCAGCGCAAAGATCAGGAACGCCACTGTCACGATCTGGCGCGGGTCGCGCGTGGCCAGCATCTTGCCCACCATCGGCGTGAGCAGGATGGCCAGCAGGCCCACCGGCGCGGTCACCAGGCCGGCATAGGTGGCCGTGTAGCCCATGTAGCTCTGCAGCCACAACGGCAGCAGCACCACGTTGCCGAAGAACACGCCATAGGCCACCGCCAGCGTCAGCGCTCCGACCGTGAAGTTGCGGATCTTGAACAGGCGCAGGTCGACCACCGGATGCGCGTCGGTCAATTCCCAGATCAGGAAGAAGACGAATGCCACGAAAGCGATGGCGGCCAGGGCGATGATGGTGGGGCTGGCGAACCAGTCCAATTCCTTGCCCTTGTCGAGCATGATCTGCAGCGCGCCAACCCACACCACCAGCAGCACCAGGCCGAGCTTGTCGATCGGCAACTTGCGGGTCAGCGATTCGCGGTTGCCGTAGATGCGCCAGCTGATCCATGCCGCCAGCAGGCCCACCGGCACGTTGATGTAGAAGATCCACGGCCAGGTGTAGTTGTCGGAGATCCAGCCGCCCAGCAGCGGTCCCGCCACTGGCGCCACCAGTGTCGTCATCGACCAGACCGCCAGCGCCATGCCCGCCTTGGACTTGGGGAAGCTGGCCAGCATCAACGTTTGCGATAGCGGGATCATCGGCCCGGCCACGGCGCCTTGCAGCACGCGGAATGCGATCAACGCTTCGAGCGAGGGCGAGAAGCCGCACAGCCACGACGCCAGCACGAACAGCAGGGTGGATATCAGGAACAGCCGGACCTGGCCGAAGCGCTGCGTCAGCCAGCCGGTCAGCGGCACCGTGATGGCGTTGGCCACGGCGAACGACGTGATGACCCAGGTGCCCTGGCTGGAACTGACGCCAAGATCGCCGGAAATGGTGGGAATGGACACGTTCGCGATCGAGGTGTCCAGCACGTTCATGAACACCGCCGTGGACAGGGCGATCGACCCGATGATGCGGGTGGCGCCTTCCAGTGGCGGGTAGGTCCCGGGCGGAAGTACGGTGGGCTCGGCGGGGGCGCCGCCGGCCGCGGGCTGAGCGGTGGTGCTCATGGGAAGATCCCCTTACTTGGCGCCGCGCGCCAAGCCCTCTTTGGCCACGGGCGATTGCGCCGCCTGCGGCGTGAATTCGTCGGAGGCGAGGTTGGCCTGGATGATCTTGCCGATCAGGGCGTCGACCTCGTCATGGGCCGGTTCGAACGCGCGCGTCGACCAGGCCGGTTCCTTGCGGGTGGCGGCGGTCAGCGCTGCGCCGTCCTGCTTGCCGACGTCGACTTCCACGTCCATCGACAGGCCCACGCGCAGCGGATGCGTCTTCAGATCCTCGGGATCGAGCGCGATGCGCACGGGCACGCGCTGCACCACCTTGATCCAGTTGCCGGTGGCGTTCTGTGCAGGCAGCAGGGCGAAGGCGCTGCCGGTGCCTGCGTCCAGTCCGGCGACGGTGCCGTGGTAGGTGATCGAACTGCCGTACAGGTCGGCCGTCATCTTGACCGGCTGGCCGATGCGCATTTTGCGCAACTGGCCTTCCTTGAAGTTGGCTTCGACCCAGACCTGGTCCAGCGGCACCACCGTCATGAGCGCGGCGCCCGGGGCCACGCGCTGGCCCACCTGGACGGTGCGGCGGGCGATGACGCCGCCCACGGGGGCGGGCAGGACCGTGCGCGATTGGGCCAGCCACGCGTTGCGCAGGCCGGCAACGGCCTGGCGCACGTCAGGGTGCTCGGCCACCGTGGTGCCTTGCGTCAGCGCCTGGTTGGTCGCCAGCTTGGCGCGCGAGGCGGCCAGCGCGGCGCGGGCCTGCGCCAGCCCGGATTGCGCGGTCTTCAGCGCGGCTTCGGCGTGCAGGATTTCCTCGCCGCTGACGCCGCCGGACTTGGCCAGTTGCTGGCGACGGGTGACGTCGCTCTGGGCGCGGGTCAGTTCGGCCTGGGCGCGTTGGATGTCGGCCTGGCGCAGGTCGACGTCAGCCGCCAGCGCATCGTTCTGGACATAGTAGGTGCGGACCTGGCGCACGGTCTGAGCCAGCTTGGCCTCGGCCTGTTGCAAGGCGACCTGTGTGTCGGCCGGGTCGATGCGCACGAGCGGCTGGCCGGCGGTGACGGTTTCGGTGTCGTCGGCCTCGATGGCCACCACGGTGCCGGGCACCTGTGGCGTGATCTGCACCAGGTTGCCGTGCACGTAGGCGTCGTCGGTGCTTTCGAAGTGGGCGCCGAACAGCGCCCACCAGATGCCGTAGGCGATCGCGATGAGGATGAAAACGCCGGTCGCGATCAGCAGCAGGCGTTTGCGGGCGGGATTGGTCGTGGGAGTGGCTGCGTTCATGACGTCTGAATCCGGAGCGTTCAATGAGTGGAGTTCGTGGCGGGCGCGGGCTGCTGCGCGGGGGCGGGGACGTAGCCGCCGCCCAGCGCGTTGGCCAGGTTGGCGTCGAGCTGATAGGCGCGGATGCGCAGGTCGGTGTCGAGCCGTGCCTGGGTCAGTACGCCGGTCTGCGCGACCAGGACGGTCAGGTAGTTGCCCATGCCGGCCTTGTAGCGGTTGACGGCCAGTTCATAAGCGGCCTCGATGGCTTCGCGCGCCTGGCGCTGCTGCGCTCGTTCCTGCTCCAGCAGGCGCAGGCCGTCGAGCGCGTCGGCGACCTGGTGCACGGCGTCGAGCACGGTCTGGTTGTAGTCGGACACGGCGAGGTCGGCATCGGCGCGGCGGCCGGCCAGGTTGGCGTTCAACTCGCCGCCGTGGAAGATCGGCAGGGTGATGGCGGGGCCGATGCCGGCGGTGCGGGCGGCGGCGCCGAGCAGGTTGCCGGTGCCGATGGCCTGGAAGCCGGCGAAGGCCACGAGGTTGACATTGGGGTAGAACTCGGCGCGGGCGCTGTCGATCTGGTGCCGGGCGGCCTCGGCGCGCCAGCGCGCGGCGACCACGTCGGGACGGTGGCCCAGCAGGTCCAGCGGTACGCTCGCTGGCACGCCGCCGGCGGGCGCGGTCAGCGCCGCTTCCACCAGCGACTGGCCGCGCTGCGGGCCGGCGCCGGCCAGTGCCGCGACCTGATTGCGCAGTTGCGCCAGCGTGGTCTCGGTCTGGGTCAGCTCGACCTGGCCGGCGGCCAGCGACGATTCGGCCTGCTTCACCTCGACTTGGGTGTCCAGGCCGGCGGAATAGCGGCCGCGGGTCAGCGACAGCACTTCCTCGCGCTGGGCCAGCACGCGCTTGATGACGTCGCGCTGGGCGAAGGCGTCCTGCAGGTTGAGATAGGCGCGCACGGTGGCGCTGGCCAGCACGTTGCGCGCTGCCTGCGCGTCGGCCGCGGCGGCGGCCTGCTGCGAGACCGCGGCCTTCAGGCGCGAGCGGTTCTTGCCCCAGAAATCGAGCTCGTAGCTGAAGTCCAGCGCCAGGCGGTTGTCGCTGACGACCGATCCGCCCAGCGGCGCCGGGTAAATGTAGTCGCTCGACAGGTGCTCGCGGTTCAGCGTGTAGTTGGCGTCCACGCGCGGCATCAGGGGAGCGCGGGCCGTGCTGACGGCGGCATTGGCCTTGGCCAGGCGCGCCTGGGCGGCAGTCATGGACGGGCTGTTGGCCAGCGCTTCGTCCATCAGCGCGTTGAGTTGGCTGTCGCCGTAGCGATGCCACCATTGCGTGTCAGGCCAGGCGACGTCCTGGGCGGTCAGGCCCAGCTTGGTTTCATTCAGGGCGGCCACCGGCTCAGGGCCGGGTTCCATCAGGGCACAACCGCTCAAGGCCAGCGCTAATGCGGTAGAAAGAAGGCGTTTCATCCTGACAATCTGCTGAAAGTAATTGATTAATCTGTATTTGCCTAGGCAAATATTATGTCAAATAAAACCCCTTTTGCAGGGGCGGGCGGCTCAAGCGGGCGTCGTCAGCGCTCGGGCGCGGAGGCGGAGCCGTTGGCGATCATGCGGCGCAGCAGGTGCATCAACTGCGTCACTTCGTCGGTGGAGAAACCACGCAGGTGGTGGTTCAGCACGCGGGCGATATTGGGCGGGATCGCCCGCGCCTTGGTTTCGCCCAGTTCCGTCAATTCGATCTTCACGACGCGCCGGTCGAGCTGGTTGCGGGCCCGTCGCAGCAGGCCTTTGGCCTCGAGCCGGTCGAGCGTGCGGGTCATGGCGCCGGTGTCGACGCCGTTGAGCCGGGCCAGTTCGGCGGGCGTATCGGCCCGGCCCAGGGCAACCATGGCGATCGGCCGCCATTGCATCGCGGTGAGGTCGAGCGGCGCCATTTCCTGGTCCAGCATGCGGTTCAGGGAGTTGGCCACCAGTTTGATCAGGTAGCCGGCGTTTTCTTCCATCATGCAGCGGGTATCACCGCGATAGTGAACCGGATTTTCGGAGGATTCAGGGCGTGACGAGGCATTCATGCAGCGGATTTTACTGCCCAGGCAGTAATTGTCAAGGCTGCTTTTGAGGGGCGCTTTCGGGGGCGGCCGGGGCCTTGCGTAGCCCGGACCAGACGATGGCGGCCACGATCAGGGCGGCGCCGGCCATCATGCGCACCGTCGGCTGCTGGCCGAATAGCGCCCAGGCGAAGGCGATGGCGTAGACCGGTTCCAGCGCGATCACCAGACCGGCGCTGCGGGCGTTCAGGCGAGTCAGGCTGGAGACGAACAGGAAGTGCGACAGGCCGGTGCAGAACACGCCCAGCAGCGCCAGCCAGAACCAGTCCATGGCGGGCAGGGCGGGCAACTGGCCGACGGCGAACGGCAGCATCACCAGCGCCACCACCAGGTTTTGCCAGCAGGCGACCTGCATCGGATCCATGCCCGAGGCCGAGCGCCGATTGCTCAGGGCCAGCAGGGCGAAGGTCAGACCCGACAGCAGGCCCCAGGCCAGGCCGATGGTGCCCTGGTCGGCCAGGTCGAACGACGGCGTGACCAGCACCAGGCCGGCAGTGACCAGGCCCAGCAGCAGCCATTCGGCCAACCGCACGCGTTCCCGGAAGATCAATCCCTCGAACAGCGTGATGAAGGCCGGGAAACTCGCGAAGCCCAGCGTGGCGATGGCGATGCCACCGACCTTGACCGAAATGAAGAAGGTGACCCAGTGGGCCGCCAGCAGGGCGCCCGCGATCACCAGCACGAACAATTGGGCTGGCGTCAGGGCGCCCAGCAGCGGGCGCCGGCGCATGCGGGCGAACAGGCCGAGCGAGATCACCGCGAAGACTGCCCGCCCCAGTGTGATGACTGCCGCGCTGGCCTGGATCAGCTCGCCGAAGACGCCGGTCAGGCCGAACAGGATGGCGGCGATATGGATGTAAGTCAGGGCGCGGTGTCGGGTCATTCGCAGGGAGAGGGCAGGGAACGGAAGGGGCGGAGCCGGTTCATGGCCGGCCGCGGCAGGCTGAAAATGCGCGCCAGGCGTGCAAATCCCGCGGCGCTGAATCTAAAATCATCGCATGAATCGCATTGCCAAGCTTTTGCCGGCCTCTCGTCCCTCCAGCCGCGCGGCCGGATTTTTCATGGCCGCGCTTGGCGCCATCCTGTTCTCCGCCAAGGCCATCGTCGTCAAGTTCACCTACCGCTACGGGATCGACGCGGTCACCCTGATCGCCTTCCGCATGCTGTTCGCCATGCCATTCTTCGCGGCCGTGGCGTGGCACCAGTCGCGCCTGGCGGCTCGCGGCGAGATCGTGGTCATGACCTGGAAGGAACGCATTCAGGTCTGCCTGCTGGGCCTGTTGGGATACTACCTGTCCAGCTTCCTGGATTTCCTCGGCCTGCGCTACATCACCGCCAGCCTTGAGCGGCTGATCCTGTTCCTGTCGCCATCGCTGGTGGTGCTGATCTCGGCCTTCTGGTTCAAACGGCCGGTCGAGCGCCGGCAGTGGCTGGCGATGACGCTGTCGTATGCCGGCGTGGTGCTGGTTTTCGCGCATGATCTGAGCTTTGGCGGTTCCGCCGAGGTGCTGTTAGGGTCTTTATTCGTCTTCGGTTCGGCGCTCAGCTATTCTGTGTACCTGATTTGCTCCGGAGAACTGATCAAGCGTGTCGGGCCGACCCGGCTGGTGGCGTATGCCATGCTGGTGTCGTGCGTGGCCTGCATCGTGCAGTTCTTCGTGATCCATCCGGCCTCCGTGCTGGTGCAGCCGATGGGCGTGTACGGCTACTCGATCATCCATGCCACCCTGAACACGGTGGTGCCGGTCTTCATGCTGATGTGGGCGGTGGCGCTGATCGGCGCGCCGACCGCGTCGCTGCTGGGGATGCTGGGACCGGTGTCGGTGCTGTTCCTGGCGTCGTGGTTCCTGCACGAGCCCGTGACGGTCTGGCAGATGGCGGGCACCGCGCTGGTCCTGGCCGGGGTATTCGTATTGATGGGGGGCGGGGCCGCCAAGCCGCCGCCCGCCGCGCCGGGCGGCAGCGCGTCCGCGCGCTGACGTCCGAATTGCGTATTTGATTTTCAAGCTTGCGTCGCAACATTTCAATGAAAGGAGGCCAGCATGGCCAGCAATCTCGTCAAGGCAATTCGTATCGAGCAGCATGGCGGTCCCGAGGTCCTGAAACTGGTCGAAGTCGAGGTGCCGCCGCCGGCCGCCAATGAGGTCACCATCGACCAGCACGCGGCCGGGCTGAACTTCATCGATATCTATTTCCGCACGGGCTTGTATCCCCATCCGCTGCCGCATGGCCTGGGCTTCGAGGGCGCGGGCGTGGTCACCGCCGTGGGCGCCGACGTCAAGCACCTGAAGAAGGGCGACCGCGTGGCCTACGGCCAGAGCCCGATCGGCGCCTACGCCAAGGCCCGCAACGTGCCGGCCAACCAGGTCGTGAAGGTGCCCAAGGGCATCGGCTTCGACGAAGCCGCCGCGCTCATGCTCAAGGGCCTGACGGTGCAGTACCTGTTCCGCCAGACCTATCGCCTGCAAGGCGGCGAAACCATCCTGTTCCACGCGGCCGCCGGCGGCGTGGGCCTGATCGCCTGCCAGTGGGCGCGCGCGCTCGGCGTAAAGCTGATCGGCACGGTCTCCAGCCCCGAGAAGGCCGAGCTGGCCCGCGCCAACGGCGCCTGGGAAACCATCGACTATTCGCGCGAGAACGTGGCCGAGCGCGTGCTCGAACTGACCGGCGGCAAGAAGGTGCCGGTGGTTTATGACGGCGTCGGCAAGGACACCTGGGAAACCTCGCTGGACAGCCTGGAGCCGCGCGGCCTGATGGTCAGCTTCGGCAACGCCTCCGGTCCGGTGGCGGGCGTGAACCTGGGCATCCTGAACCAGAAGGGCAGCCTGTACGTGACGCGGCCGTCGCTGGGCGTGCACGTCAATACGCTGGAAAAGCTGCAGGCCGCCTCGGAAGAGCTGTTCGACCTGGTGCTGAAGAAGAAGATCAAGGTTCGCATCGACCAGCGCTACAGCCTGGAACAAGCCGGCGACGCGCAGACCGCGCTGGCCTCGCGCAAGACCACCGGCGCCACGGTGCTGATGCTGGACTGATCCGGCGCCCCTGGCGCCACGGACAAGGCGGGACGCATGGCGCGTCCCGTTTTTTTCGTGCGCACCGGGACAAATCTCCATGCACGGGCGGACAAGCCAGCGCGGTGGGCCGTTGCTATCCTGGCTTCACCCTATCCGTTGGAGCCTCACGCATGTCGTCCGCCCATCCCTCCGCCTCCGGCCGCCCGGAACTGGCCGCCATCCGGGAATACATGATCGTCGACGGCAAGCCGCTGCGCCAGGGGCAGGGCGACCCCATTGCCGTGCACGACCCGGCCACCGGCGAGGTCATCGCCACCCAGCTCGACGCCGGTCCGGCGCAGATCGACCTGGCGGTGCAGGCCGCGCGCCGGGCGTTTGCCAGCGGGCCATGGCGCGACATGCTGCCGGCCGGGCGCGAGCGCCTGCTGCTGAACCTGGCGGACCTGGTGGAACGCCACGGCGAGGAACTGGCGCGGCTCGAGACCCTGAACAACGGCAAGCTGCTGGGCGTGGCCCAGGGGCTGGAGGTCGGCTCCGGCGCGCAATGGCTGCGCTACATGGCGGGCTGGGCCACCAAGTTGACCGGTGACACGCTGGCGCTGTCGATCCCGTTCCCGCCCGGCGTGAAGTACAGCGCCTACACGCTGCCGCAACCGGTGGGCGTGGTGGCGGCGATCATCCCGTGGAATTTCCCCCTGCTGATGGCGATCTGGAAGATCGCCCCGGCGCTGGCCGCCGGCTGCACGGTGGTGCTCAAGCCCGCCGAGGAAACCCCGCTGACCGCCTTGCGCCTGGCCGAACTGGTGCTGGAGGCGGGCTTTCCGCCGGGCGTGGTCAACGTGGTGACCGGTCGTGGCGAGACCGCCGGCGCGGCGCTGGTGGCACATCCGGGCGTGGACAAGATCGCCTTCACCGGCTCCACCGAGGTCGGCAAGCTCATCGGCCGCGCCGCCATGGACGACATGAAGCGCGTGTCGCTGGAACTGGGCGGCAAGTCGCCCGTGATCGTGCTGGATGACTGCGACCCCGACGTGGCCGCGCAGGGCGCGGCCGCCGCCATCTTCTTCAACCAGGGGCAGGTCTGCACCGCCGGTTCGCGGCTGTACGTGCAGAAGGGCCTGTACGCCAAGGTGGTGCAGCGGCTGGCCGACCTTGCCGCCGGCATGAAGCTGGGTTCCGGTTTTGCCCCGGATACGCAGGTGGGGCCGCTGGTGTCGGCGCGCCACCAGCAGCGCGTAATGGACTACATCGGCATCGGCCGCGCCGAGGGCGGCAAGGTGCTGGCGGGCGGCGCCGCGGGCGAGGGCGCCGGCTATTTCGTGCGGCCGACGGTGTTCGCCGACGTGGCGCCCGGCGCCCGCATTGCCCGCGAGGAGATCTTTGGCCCCGTGGTGGTGGCGCAGCCGTTCGATACGCTCGACGACGCCGTGCGGCTGGCCAACGACAGCGCCTTCGGCCTGGGCGCCAGCCTCTGGAGCAACGACCTGACGCGGGTCCAGCGCCTGATCCCGCGCATCGACGCGGGCACGCTCTGGATCAACACCCACAACATGCTGGACCCGAACATGCCGTTCGGGGGCTTCAAGCAGTCCGGCATCGGCCGAGAGCACGGCCGCGCCGTACTGGACATGTACCTGGAGAAGAAGTCCGTTTGTATCGCTTACTAGACTGACGGCCGCGCGAGACAAGCCGGGAGATACCGGCGCGCGCGGCCGCGCAACCAAGGGGAAGTGCATGGCAGGCAAGACCAATTGCCGGGCTGGGGCGCGCACAGCATTGCTGCTGGCGGGCCTGGCCCTGGCGCAGGCGGCATGGGCCGGAGACCCGAGCGCGCGCGACTGGATACCCGCGCCGGTGGGCACCAACATCATCGCCGGCTATCTGGCCGGACTGCGCTCGTCGGGGCTGTATTCGGCGGGCAAGCGCGTCGACGGCGCCTCGGTGGACGTGGACGCGCTGATCTACCGCCAGATGCATTACCGGGAGCTGTTCGGCAAGACCGTGCAGCTTGAGTTCATCGTGCCGATGTCGCGCACCACGATGGAACTGCCGGGCGCCACGCGCGACCGCCAGACCGGCGTCGGCGATGTGACGCTGGGGTCGGCCATCTGGCTCTACAACAATGAGCAGACCAAGACCTGGTTTGCCTGGGAGCCGTTCGTGGTGGTGCCGGTGGGCCGCTACGACGGTTCGCGCCCGGACACGTCGCCGGGCAAGAACCGCTGGTCCACCATCCAGGACTTCTCGTTCGTCAAGGGCGTTGGCGAATCCACCTTCCTGGAGGCCATCGGCGAAGTGGAGATCTACGGCCGCAACAGCGACTGGATGAGCCAGACCCTCAAGAAAGACCCGTCCTTTCGCTTCTTCGCGCTGGCCTCCACCAATATCACGGACAACACCTACACCGGCATCCGCTACCGCTACGAGACCGGCGGCCGCGAGCGCGCCGCCGGCGAAACGGTGACCAGCCGCGCCCGCAACCACCAACTGGCGCTGGAGCTGACGCACCAGATCAACGACGCCAACCAGATCCAGATGCAGTACATCCACGACCTCAAGGTCGAGAACGGCCCGCGCATGCGGGGCGTGCAGATGCGCTACGTCTACGCCTTCTAGGAGCAACGGACATGACAGCAGGAGAGATCCAATGATTGCGCTTTGTGCCAACAGGGGCGCCGCGCGGGCGGGCAAATGGGCGCTGTGCGCGGCCCTGGCCGCGGCCGCCGGGCTTGCCCGCGCCGACCTGCCGGTCGAGGAGCTCAAGGGCGGCACCCGCCTGCCGCCCGCCACGCCGCACCGGCTGTACGTGATGGACGCGGTGTTCAATCACCTGGTCGACAGCCGCGTCAACATCTACGACGGCGACACCCTGAAATTCCTGGGGCTGGTGCCCTCGTCGTTCAACGGCCACATGACGGTGTCGGCGGATGGCAAGGACATCTACATCATGACCACCTATTACGAGCGCCTGAACCGCGGCAAGCGCACCGACGTGGTCGAGGCCTGGGACGCCGAGACGCTGACGCCCAAGTACGAGGTGCCGATACCCGAGAAACGCGCGCAGGCGCTGAACTACCGCAACTACCTGCAGCAGAGTTCCGACGGCGGCCTGTTGTTCGTGCAGAACGCCACGCCGGCCTCGTCGGTCACGGTGGTCGACCTGAAGACGCGCAAGTTCGCCGACGAAGTGACCGCGGCCGCCGGCTGCTGGAGCATCATCGTGCCGCCGTCGCGGCCGCGCAGCTTCGCCAGCATCTGCGGCGACGGCTCGTTCGTCACGGTCGACCTGGACGCCGCCGGCAAGCCGTCGGGCCAGCAGCGCAGCAAGCCCATGTTCGAGGTCGAGAAGGATCCGATCTTCACGCATACAGATCGCCTGGGCGACACCTTCTACTTCGTCTCATACAACGGCAACGTCTACAGCGCCGATTTCAGCGGCGAACAGGCCCGCTTCGGCGAGCGCTGGTCGCTGCTGGACGCTTCGGGCAAGGATCGCGGCTGGCGTCCCGGCGGCTACAACCTGCTGGCGGTGAATCGCGCCAGCAAGCGGCTGTACGTGGGCATGCATCCGAATGGCGCCGAGGGAACGCACAAGACGCCGGCGGCCGAGATCTGGGTCTACGACCTGGCCACGCACAAGCGGCTGGCGCGCATTCCCGGCAAGAACGCGTTGTCGATGTCCGTGTCGCAGGACGACAAGCCGCGCCTGTTCACCATCGACGGCGGCAATGTCAACATCTATGACGCGGCGCCAGCGGCGCCGGTGCTCAAGGGCACGATCCAGGGCGCCGGCGAGACGGCGCTGCAGGTCGAGCCGCAGCCGGGAGGCGCGCAATGACCGATCCCGTGCTGCTCTATGCCGCCAGCGCGGCGCTGGCCTGCGTGCTGCTGCTCGGCGCGCTGGAAAAACTAAAGGATATGGCGGCGTTCAGCGCTGCCGTGCATGCCTACGACATTTTGCCGACCGGGTTGGCCAGCCTTTTCTCGTGGGGCTATGTGCTGGCCGAGGCGCTGGCCGGCGCCTTGCTGCTGGCGCCGGGCCTGCGTGTGGCGGGGGCCGCGCTGGCATTGCTGGTGCTGGCCCTGGCCACGGCTGGCGTGGCCCTGAACCTGGCGCGCGGCCGCCGCGATATCGATTGCGGCTGCGGCGGTCCCGCCTTCCGGGGCGCGGCGGCGCGCGGCGCCGGGCTGTCCTGGTGGATGGTGCTGCGCAATGCCCTGCTGGCGTCGTGGACGCTGCCGGTGTTCGCCGCCGCGCAGGGCGCGTCACGCAGCCTCCAATGGACCGACGCCGCCTCGGTCTTCGGCCTGGCGATGAGCGCCGTGGCCCTGTATTTCACCGCTAACCACCTGCTGGCTTCGCACCTGAAGCTGCGGCACCTGCACATCTAGGAACAACGGAGCGACACGATATGGAAGCCTTGATCATTTCCAATTTTCTGCTGTGGGGCGTGGTGCTCTGCCTGCTGCTGGTCATCCTGGCGCTGTCGCGCCAGATCGGCGTGCTGTACGAACGCGTGGCGCCGATGGGGGCGCTGACCATGGACAAGGGGCCGGCGGTGGGCGAAGCCGCACCGCGCTTCGAACTGGCCGACCTGCTGGGCCGGCGCCTGACTATCGGCGAGCGCGGCCAGCACAGCCAACTGCTGTTCTTCCTGTCGCCGACCTGCCCGGTGTGCAAGAAGCTCTTGCCGATCCTCAAGTCGGTGGCCGGCACGGAAAGCGCGTGGTTGCGCATCGTCCTGGCCAGCGACGGCGAGATGCCGGAGCATCTGGCGTTCTACCGCCAGGCCGGGCTGGAGCGCTTTCCCTACCTGCTGTCGACCGAGCTGGGCATGAAGTTCCAGATCAGCAAGCTGCCGTACGCGGTGTTGATCGACGAGTCCGGCGTGATCCGCGCCAAGGGCCTGATCAATTCGCGCGAACAGTTGGAAAGCCTGTTCACGGCCAAGGAGCTGGGCGTGGCCTCGGTGCAGGAATTCCTGGCCGGCGGCGCGCTGGAAGAGACCCGCATTTCACGCAAGGAGAACGGCAATGCGCTGGTTGGATAAGCTTGGAGAGCGCGCCACGCGCTCCGTCGCCCACGCCACGTCGCGTCGCAGCGTGCTCAACCGCATCGGTCGCGTGCTGGTCGGCACCGCCTTCCTGGTGCCGGTGCTGCCGGTGGCCCGATCCGCGCCGGCGGCGGCCAAGAAGCCGCAGACCGACGAGACCGCCTGCGACTACTGGCGCTATTGCGCGGTGGATGGCTTCCTGTGCTCGTGCTGCGGCGGCAGCATGACCTCTTGCCCGCCGGGCACCTCGCCGTCGGCGGTGTCGTGGGTCGGCACCTGCCACAACCCGCTGGATGGCAAGGACTACCTCATCAGTTACAACGACTGCTGCGGCAAGACGGCCTGCGGCAAGTGCATGTGCGCCTCGGCCGAACGTGAGCGGCCGGGCTACCAGATGTTCCTTCACAACGACGTCAACTGGTGCATGTCCAACGAGTCGTCGATCTTCCACTGCACCACCTCCGTGATCGTGGGGTTGGCCAAGAAGAAGCCATGATGGACGCGGCGGGACGGGGCAGCGGGCGAGGGCGGTGGCGCGGGGCCGCTGCCGGGCTGGCCTGCGCGGCGATCGGGGCGGCGGCCGTGGGGGCGGCAGCGCTCGCCGACGAAGCGGTGCCTGCGGCCGCGCAGGCCGCCGCGGGGCCGCAGGCAGCGGCGAATGGCGTGCCCGGCGCCGACACGCTGAGGCAGGCCGCGCGCGCGGACTACGTGCTGCAATGCGCCGGCTGCCACCGGGTCGACGGCCGCGGCAGCACGCCGCACGGCATTCCCGATTTCCGCAATTCGGTGGGCGCCTTCACGCACCTGCCGGCCGGACGCGAATACCTGGTCCGGGTCCCGGGCGCGGCCTACTCGCAGTTGAGCAATGCCGAGTTGGCCAATGTGTTGAACTGGCTTTTGCTCACGTTCAGTCCAGCGCAATTGCCGGCCGATTTCACGCCCTATACGGAGAGCGAGGTGGCGGCGGCGCGGCCGCGCCGCTACGACGACGTGGTGCCGGTGCGCCATGGCCTGGCGCGCGAGCTGGCGGCGCTGGGCCTGGCGTTGTCCGACTATTCATATGGCAGCGCCCGCAAGCCCTGAGGCCGCGCGGCGCCCGGAGCCTGTGCGGGGATCCTGGCAGGGTGAGCTGGCCCTAGGGGTTGTCACGGATACTCCCGGCCCGGGGCTCGGTGATAGAAAGAAGACCGCCTTTTGTTCCATGCCGCGCGCCGGAGCCGCCATGTCCCACCCTCTCTTACGCAGCGCGCCCCAGCAGTTCCTGGATTGCGCAAGCTGGAAGGAAAACATCAGCAACACCTTTGTGCCGCTGGAGGTGTCGGCCGCCAATCCAAAGCGTTTTCGCAGCAGCGTGGCGGTGGATTCGCTGGGCTGGATGCAGGTCTGCGAAATGCGCACCGGCGCGCAGCGCGTGCGCCGCACGCGCTTGCTCGCGGAGCGTGCCGAGGCGTCCGGCTACAAGGTCACGCTGCAGCTCGATGGCCGCAGCGAGATCCGGCAGGCGGCGCGCACCGCCTTGCTGATGCCGGGCGAGTGGGGCATCTACGACACCACCCGTCCGTACGAAGTCGACGTCGACGACGACGCCCATTTCCTGGTGATGCAGGTGCCGGGCAAGCAATCCGAGGCCTGGCTGCCGGCCATGCGCAACGCGGTGGCGCGCAGCTTCAGCGCCCGCCACGGTTGCGGCCGCATGGCCATGGACCTCTTGCGGGTGGCGTTGAGCGAGCACGCCCATCTGTCGGACAGCGCGGCGCGCGATGCGGCCAACGCCGTCATGCAGATGATGGGGCTGGATATCAGCGAGCGGGCCGGCGGCGCGGGCGCGCTGGACCAACGCGAAATGCGCCAGGCGCAATTGCGCCGCGTGCAGCAGTACCTGATCGAAAACCTGCATGACCCGGACCTGTCCCCGGCGACTGCGGCCGAGGCCCTGCGCGTGTCGCGCCGCTATCTATACAACCTGTTCGCGCAGGCCGCCACGACGCCGGCCGATTTCATTCTCAGCGCGCGCCTGGAGCGTTGCCGCGACATGCTGGCCGACGCCGCGCAGACCGGGCGCCAGATCGGCGAGATCGCGTTTCGTCATGGGTTTTCGGATGCGGCGCGTTTCAGCCACGCGTTCCGCAACCGCTATGGGGTATCGCCGTCGGAATACCGGCGCCAGGGGCGCCTGCCGGGCGAATCGGCCTGATGCGGGAGCTACCGCCCGCGGGCGGGACGACCCGGCGTGATCAGAGGTTTTCCTCGTTGATGAGGTCTTCCTTGCCGTAGAACTTCACGCCGATGTGGATGCGCTCGCGCCCCTGCGCACGGCGGTGGCGATTGGTGTCGCGCAGCGAATAGACGCAGCCGCAGTATTCCTGCTGGTAGAAGTTCTCGCGCTTGCTGATCTCGATCATGCGCGACGAGCCGCCGCCCTTGCGCCAGTTGTAGGTCCAGTAGATCAGGTCGTCGTAGCGCGCGGCCGCGCGTTCGCCGCAGCCGTTGATCTGGTTCATGTCCTTCCAGCGCGAGATGCCGAGCGAGCTGGTGATGGTGTCAAAGCCATGCTCGTGGGCGTACAGCGCGGTGCGCTCGAAGCGCATGTCGAAGCAGGCGGTGCAGCGCTCGCCGCGCTCGGGGGCGTTTTCCATGCCCTTGACGCGCTCGAACCAGTTGTCCATGTCGTAGTCGGCGTCGATGAACTCGATGCCGTGCTGCTCGGCGAAGCGGATATTCTCCTGCTTGCGGATCTCGTACTCCTTGACCGGATGGATGTTCGGGTTGTAGAAGTAGATCGAGTAGTCGATGCCGGAAGCCGTCATGGCTTCCATGACCTCGCCGGAACAGGGCGCGCAGCACGAGTGCATCAGCACCTTGCGGCGGCCGGCGGGCAGGTCGAGTTTGGGGCGCACGAATTCGGACATGATTGAAAGCAGGCGGTAAGGCGTAAAAGTCCTTATTTTACGCTGAGTTGCCGCCTTGGCCTTGGGGCGGCGGCCCGCGCCGCCAGCAAGCCCTTGCCGCGGCTTACCCCAGCACCGCGTCCCATAGCTCGCGCACCGCGGCGCGTTCGGCCTGCAACTGGTCGGGCGCCACGCGGGCTTTCTCCACGCCCTGCATGCGCAACTGGTGCTGCACGCGCCGCAGCGTGCGGTAGGCGTCGCCGGCCCGGGCGGCCAGCGCCGGATCGATCAGCCCGGCCTCGCCGGCCAGGCGCAGCAGGGTGATGTTGCCCAGGTTGCGCACCAGCAGGGGATGGGTGCCCGCGTGGCACAGCACCAGGTACTGGGTCACGAATTCGACGTCGACCATGCCGCCGGCGTCGTGCTTCAGGTCGAACCTGTCGGTGCTGTTGGGATGCCCGGCGTTGATCTTCTCACGCATTGCCAGCACTTCCTGGCGCAGCTTGGCCGTGTCGCGCGGCATCACCAGGATGGCCTCGCGGATCTGCTCGAAGCGCTGGCCGACCCCGGCGTCGCCTGACGCGTAACGGGCACGCGTCAGGGCCTGGTGTTCCCAGGCCCAGGCGTGCTTCTGCTGGTACTGCTCGAAGGCCTCGACTGACACCGCCAGCAGGCCGGCGTCGCCGTCCGGGCGCAGGCGCAGGTCGACCTCGTACAGGCGGCCCGACGAGGTCATCGTGGACAGCCACGAGGTCATGCGGCGGCCCAGCTTGGCGTAGACCTCGGCGGCATCCTCGCGCGGATCGTCATACAGGAACACCAGGTCCAGGTCCGAGGCGTAGCCCAGTTCCTTGCCGCCCAGCTTGCCGTAGGCGATGACGGCGAAGCGCGGCGTGGCGCCTGCGATCTTGTTCACCAGCGGCCAGGTGCGGCGGATGGTTTCCGTCAGCAGCAGGTCGGCCAGCGCCGACAGTTGGTCGGCGAGCTTTTCAACGGTCAGCTCGCCTTCCAGGTCCTGCGCCAGCAACTGGAAGCTGGCTTGGCGCTGCACGTCGCGCATCAGGTTCATCTGGCGCTCGATGTCCGGGTCGCCATCGGGCAGGCGGCAGGCGTCGAGGTCGGCGGACAACTGGCGTGCGATCTGGGCGAAGTCGAGCGGCTCGAACAGCGTGCGCCAGTCGATCAGGCTGTCCAGCAGCAGCGGGTGCTGCGTCAGGTACTGGGCCGCCCAGGGGCTGGCCGCGACCATGCGCGCGACCCGCGCCAGGGTGTCCGGATATTCGGCCAGCAGGGCCAGGTAGGCGCTGCGCTGGGCGATCTTCTCGATCAGGTCGAACAGGCGCACCGCGGCGTCCAGCGGCGCGCTGGTCTGGCGCGCGGCGCGCAGCGCGGCCGGCAGCAGCGTTTCCAGGCGGCGCCGGCTGCTCTCGGGCAGGCTGCGCACGCGGTGGCTGCCCAGCAGCGTTTCGGCGCGTCGCAACAGGTCGTCGGCCTGCTCGCCGAAGGCCTGGCGGATCTGCTCGGCCAGGGCGCATTCCTCGTCGGGTTCGTCGGCGGGCGTGTCGGCGCCGGCATCGGCGGTGTCCTCCTTGTCCATGCCCACCATGCGGAACACGTTGCGGAAGGTACGCGAGACGAATTGGCGGTGCGCGGCCAGCGTGCTTTCGAAATCCTGCGGGCTCAGCCCCAGCGCGGCGGCCAGCGCGGCGCGCTGGCCAGGGTCGCCCGGCAGCAGGTGGGTCTGCTCATCCTCGCGGTATTGCAGCGCGTGTTCGGTGCGGCGCAGGAAGCGGTAGGCCTCCTCCAGGCGGCGCGCGTCGTCCTCGGGCACCAGCCCGGCGACCTGTTCGGCGTGCAGCGCCGCCAGCAGCCCGCGCTGCTGCAGCGCCGGCATGCGGCCGCCGCGGATCAATTGCGCCAGTTGCACCACGAACTCGATTTCGCGGATGCCGCCGTCGCCCAGCTTGATGTTGTTGGCGCTGTCAATGCCGTTGCGGGCCGAGGCGCGGCGCTGCCAGTCCTGGCGGATGCGCTCGCGCAGCGCGCGCAGCGCGGCCAGCGCGTCGAAATCGAAATACTTGCGGTAGACGAACGGCACGCGCAGGCTTTCCAGTTGGCGGGCCTGGGCCGCGCTGTCGCTGCCCTCGAAGGCCTGGGCCGGCATCAGGCGGGCCTTGAGCCAGGCGTAGCGCTCCCATTCACGGCCCTGGCCGATCAGGTAGTGTTCCAACGCGTCCAGGCTCCAGGCCAGCGGGCCGGCGTCGCCGTCCGGGCGCAGGCGCAGGTCGGTGCGGAAGACCTGGCCGTGGGCGTCGACTTCGGACAGCACCGGCATCATGCGCCGCGTCAGGCGGCCATAGAACTCGTGGTGGCTGATGCGGCGCGGGCCGTCGGTGTCGCCCTCCTCGCCGTACAGCATGATCAGGTCGATATCGGACGAGACATTCAATTCACCGCCGCCCAGTTTGCCCATGCCGACGATCAGCATTTCCTGCGGCAGGCCGGTGGCCGGATCGCGCGGCACGCCGTGCACCGCTGCCAGGTCGGCGGCCACGCTGCGGTAGGCGGCGGCCACCGCCGCGTCGGCCAGCGCCGTCATCGCGCCCACCACTTCTTCCAGGGGCGCCTGGCCGGACAGGTCGCGCACGATCAGGGTGCTGAAGACGCGTTCGCGCAATTTGCGCAGCACCTGGCGGCACAGATCCACCGGCAGGACGTCGGGCGCGCCGGGGCCGGCCAGCTCCGCCTGCCATTGCGCCAGCCGCTCGGCTGTGACCGGCTGTTGCACCGCTTCGGCCAGCCAGGCGGCCAGATCCGGATGGGCGTCGAGACGGCGGCGCAGATGGCCGGACCAGGCGAGGGCGGGGGCAAACAGGGCGGGCGTGGACATGGCGATCGGACGGAGACGAATGGACGCGTTTCAGGTATAAGTGGGGACGATACCGCAAGACTATTCTCCTGCCCACCGATCCGTGTCTGTTTCAAAAAAAGTGCTCTGCTGCCTGTTCTGGGCGGCGCTGACCGTGTACGGCGTCGTGGCCATCGGGCTCCTGGGCGTGCGCTATTGGGTCTTGCCGCGCGTGGACCAGTGGCGTCCCCAGATCGAAGCCTACGCCAGCCAGGCGTTGGGCGCCCGCGTCACGATCGGCGCCATCCAGGCGGACTGGCAGGGGCTCAATCCGCGCCTGGATCTTTCCTCGGTCCAGGTCTACGACGACCAGGCCGCGCCGGTGCTGACGCTGCCTTCGGTGTCGGCGGTGCTGGCCTGGCGCAGCCTGCTGACGCTGTCACCAAAGTTGGTGCGGCTACGCCTGGAACAACCCGAACTGACCCTGCGCCGCGATGCCGACAACCGCCTGTGGGTGACGGGGCAGGGCATCGACCTGAATGCCAGCGATCACCGCTCGGACCTGGATCATCCGGCGCTGCGCTGGCTGACCGCGCAGCGCGAACTGCTGGTGCGCGGCGCCCGCATCCGCTGGCAGGACGAACTGCGCCGGGCGCCTGAACTGGTCCTGAGCAATGTCGATTTCCTGGTGCGCAACGGCAGCCTGTCGCACCGTTTCGTGCTGCGCGCCGATGCCGATCCGGCGCTGGCGCGCAGGGTGGACCTGCGCGGCGAGTTCAACCGCAGCCTGTTCAGCGCCAGCGCCGCCAGTCCGGCCAACTGGAGCGGGCAGGTCTACGCTGCCCTGGATGACGCCGAGCCGATGGCCTGGGCGCCCTGGATATCGCCGCCGGCCATCAAGGGGCGCGTCAGCGCCCGCGCCTGGCTGCAGTTGGATCATGGCGCCTTCACCAAGCTGACCACCGACGTCGCGGCGCGTGGCGTCGATTGGGCGCCGGCGCCGGATGGCCCGGCGGCGCGGGCCGGCTACGCGCAGTTCCGCATCGAAGGCACGCCGGGCGATTTCGTTCAGAGCGAGCAGGTGCCGCTGGCGCGCAGCGCGGGCGCGGCGGACCTGTCGGTCAGCGGCCGCGTCGAGCAATTGCGCGTGGCCTTGCCCGGCATCTTCGAACAGCCCGAGCTGGGCGCCAGCGAGATCGCGCTGGATGCCCACGTCAAAGGCGCCGACGCGCGCGACTGGTTTGTCGAGGTGGGCCAGCTGCGGGTCGTCAACGACGATCTCGACGTCCGCTTGCGGGGCCAGTGGCGCAAGGAAGGCAAGAGCGCCGCGGGCAGTGTCGACATGCGCGGCACGCTGGTGCGTGGCGCCATGAATGCGATCCACCGCTACCTGCCGCTGGAGGTCAATGCGGACGCGCGCGAATGGCTCGCGACCGGCTTGCCGGCCGGCCAGATGGAGTCGGCCGCCATCACCCTCAAGGGCGACCTGGACGAATTCCCCTTCGGCGCTCCAGGTTCCACCGGAGAGTTTGTCATCGCCGGCGCCTACACCGGTGCCAAGGTCGATTACGCGCCGGCCCGGCCGCATCGCAAGGGCTGGCCGATGCTGGAGAACCTGTCGGGCAACTTCCGAGTCGACAAGGTCGGGCTGGTGCTCGACAGTCCGGGCGGCGCGGTGGCCCATACGGGGCCGGGCCAGACGGTGACGCTGGGGGCGGTTACCGCCAGCATTCCCGACATGGAGCACAACGCCGAGTTGACGGTCAGCGGCGACACCAGCGGGACGGTGCCGGCCTACCTGGCGCTGTCGGACAGCTCGCCGCTGGGCCAGTTGCTGGACGGCGCGCTCGACGAGGCGCGCGGCACGGGTAACTGGCGCATGCCGCTCAAGCTGAAAGTGCCGTTGATGAACACCGACGACACCCAGGTCGAAGGCAAGATCCAGTTCGCCGACAACACCTTCACTTTCATGCCGGAAATGCCGCTGCTCAGCCAGATGCACGGCGACCTGGAGTTTTCGGAAAAGGGCGTGCGCACCAAGGAAATCCGCGCGCAGTTCCTGGGCGGCCCGGTCAAGATCTCGGGCAGCCTGGCGCAGCCGACGGATGCCCTGCGCTTCGAGGGCGTGCTGGCCGGGTCCGGACTGACGCAGATCAGCAATACGCCGTCGATGGGGCGCTTTTCGGGCAAGACCGCCTACAAGGGCAAGGTCGGCTACCAGCGCGGCGGTTCGGTGGAGCTGTCGATGGAGTCCGACCTGACCGGACTGGCCATCGACATGCCGGCGCCCGTCGGCAAGGCGGCGCCGCTGGCGCGGCCGCTCAAATTGCAATGGGGCGCGGCGCAGGACCGCGGCGCCAAGGGCCGGCGCTGGCTGACCGCCAGCCTGGGCGACAACATCAACGCGCTGTTCGAGCGCGATCCGGCCGATGCCGCGCCGTCGTACTTCGCGCGCGGGGCGCTCGGCATCAACCGTCCAGCCAGCCTGCCCGAGCGCGGCCTGAGCCTGAGCGCCAGCCTGCCGGAACTGGACATGGATGCCTGGGAGAAGGTGTCCGACGGTTTCGACCCGCCACCCGTCAAGGGACGCGCGGCGCCGCGGCCGCTGCTGCCCGTGGCCGAGCGCATCAGCCTGGCCACCGGCGTGCTGCGCGCCAGCGGCTATACGCTCAACGACCTGACCCTGTACGCCACCCGGCCGGCCCCGGCCCAATGGCGCGTGGATATCCAGTCGCGCCAGACGGCGGGCTCGCTGTCGTGGCGCGAAGCCTCCGGCGCCATCGCCGGCCAGATCACCGCGCGCTTCAAGCACCTGGCGCTGGGCGGCGCGGACGACGCCAACGAGGCCGACAAGGCGCTGTCCTCGGGCAACGACCTGTCGGACATTCCGGCGATCGACCTGCAGGCCAAGGAATTCCGCCTGTACGGCAAGAACCTGGGGGAGCTGCAGGTGCTGGGCACCAACCTCGAACGTGGCCGCCAGTGGCGCCTGGACAAGCTGTCGATCACCAATGACGCCGCCACCTTGAACGCCACCGGCGCCTGGCGCCTCGAAGGGCCGGACCGCGGCCTGACGGTGGATGCCACTGCCAAGTTCGAGAACGTAGGCAGCTTCATGGACCGCATCGGCTTCGAGCGCGTGGTGTCGGGCGGCACCGGCGCCGTCAAGGCCAATGTGACGTGGCGCAACTTGCCCTGGACCCACGATATCGCCGACGTCATCGGCGATGCCGAGATCTCCCTGGACAAGGGCCGCTTCATGCACGTCAATTCGCGCACGGCGCGCCTGCTGGAGCTGCTGTCGCTGCAATCGCTGCAGCGCCTGGCGCGGCTCGACGTCAACCCGACCAACCTGCTGCGCGACGGTTTCCCGTTCGACACCGTGCGCGGACAGCTCAAGCTGGCGGACGGCGCGCTCAAGACCGAGGGCTACAAGATCAACGGCCCGGTCGCCGCCATCGTGCTGGCGGGCGACGTCAATATCGTGCAGGAGCGCTGGAACCTGAAGGCGGTGGTGATTCCCAACCTGGACGCCAGCGGCGCGGCGATGGTGACGGCGCTGGCGGTCAACCCGCTGATCGGCCTGGGCGCCTTCGTGACGCAATGGTTGCTCAAGCAGCCGCTGGCCCGCGCCATGACCATGGAATACGCCGTGACCGGCAGTTGGGACGATCCCAAGATCGACCCGATCGACGACTCGGGCAAGCCGGCGCCCAAGCAGACACCCAAGCCGCGCAGCCTGGAAGAGTTCATCGAGCACTGATCCGGCGGCCGCCGCCACCTGACATTGGGATACAGACCGGATGGAGTCTTCGCATGGCCAAGTCCCGCATCCGCCTGGCAACCGTCGTCGCATTGACGAGTGTTTCCGCCTGGGCCCAGGCCCAGAACCTGGCCCTGCCCACCATTCCGGAGGCGACGGATGCGATCGTCGATATGCTCGCGGGCACCGGCCTGTCGCGCCCGTCCGAGGTCAAACTGGGCACCTGTGTGGCCGCAGAGCAGGCCAGCCACCCGGGGCAGGTCGCCTGCACGGTGGCGGTGACGATGGGCGCCGCGGTCAACGAAAACCAGATGGACTTCTACAGGCAGGGCAAGACGTGGAAGGCCCAGCCCAGCATGTCCCAGGACAAGCTGCCGTTCCCGGATCCCAAGTTGCACTGAACGACGGCCGGGTGGCGGATCGGTTGCGGGCTGGCCGTGAGCGCCGCCGCGGATAGTGTGCGGGCCGACGGGCCCCTCTGGGTGGATTCAATGCGGGCCGGCTCGAAACGCCGCCCCTGAAAGCATTTGGCGAGGACCGCCGTGGGGCAATCCTCGCCAAATCGATGCGTGCGCCCGGCATGCGGGCGGCGACGGCTTACTTCTTCTTCATCATGTCGAAGAATTCGGCGTTGGTCTTGGTGGCGCGCATCTTGTCCAGGATGAATTCCATGGACTGGACTTCGTCCATGTCGTGGATGAACTTGCGCAGCACCCAGACCTTCTGCAGCAGGTCCGGCGCGATCAGCAGTTCTTCGCGGCGGGTGCCCGACTTGTTCAGGTTGATGGACGGGTAGACGCGCTTTTCCGCCAGGCGACGTTCCAGGTGCACTTCGGAGTTGCCGGTGCCCTTGAATTCTTCGTAGATGACTTCGTCCATGCGGCTGCCGGTCTCGATCAGCGCGGTGCCCAGGATGGTCAGCGAACCGCCTTCCTCGAGGTTGCGCGCGGCGCCGAAGAAGCGCTTGGGACGTTGCAGGGCGTTGGCGTCGACACCGCCGGTCAGCACCTTGCCGGAAGCCGGCACCACGGTGTTGTAGGCGCGGGCCAGACGGGTGATCGAATCCAGCAGGATCACCACGTCCTTCTTCATTTCGACCAGGCGCTTTGCCTTTTCGATGACCATTTCGGCGACCTGCACGTGGCGGGTGGCGGGCTCATCGAAGGTCGAGGCGACCACTTCGCCGCGCACGGTGCGCTGCATTTCGGTCACTTCCTCGGGGCGCTCGTCCACCAGCAGGACGATCATGACCGCGTCGGGGTAGTTGGTGGTGATGGCGTGCGCGATGTGCTGCATCATCACCGTCTTGCCGGATTTGGGGCTGGCGACGATCAGGCCGCGCTGGCCCTTGCCGATGGGGGCGAAGACGTCGAGGATACGGCCGGTGAGGTTTTCCTCGCTCTTGATGTCGCGTTCCAGGCGCAGCGGCTGGTTCGGATGCAGCGGCGTCAGGTTCTCGAACATGATGCGATGCTTGATCGCCTCGGGCGCCACGCCGTTGACCTTGTCCACCTTGACCAGCGCGAAGTAGCGTTCGCCATCCTTGGGCGTGCGCACTTCGCCTTCGATCGAGTCGCCGGTGTGCAGGTTGAAGCGGCGGATCTGGGACGGCGAGATGTAGATGTCGTCCGTGCTGGCCAGATACGAGGTCTCGGGCGAGCGCAGGAAACCGAAGCCATCGGGCAGGACTTCCAGCACGCCGTCGCCAAAGATCTGCTCGCCCTGCTTGGCGCGCCGTTTCATGATGGCGAACATCAGCTCCTGCTTGCGCAGGCGGTTGGCGTTCTCGATTTCCAGGCCAGCGGCCATTTCCAGCAGCTGCGAGACATGCAGCGCCTTCAGTTCGTTGAGGTGCATCGCGGTGAGTGTTGGGGGAAAAGTAAAGGAGGGTTCTGGCGGCGCGCCACGGACGGGCTCGCGCGGTATTGAATGCGCGCCGCCCCCAGGGCGGCGCCTTCGTTCACAGCACGCAGTTTACAACGCGCCGTCCAGGAATGCGGTGAGTTGCGACTTCGACAGCGCGCCAACCTTGGTGGCGGCAGCCTGGCCGTCTTTAAAGAGCATGAGGGTGGGGATGCCACGGATGCCGTACTTGGCGGCGGTGCCCTGGTTTTCGTCCACGTTGAGCTTGGCGATCGTCAGGCGACCGGCGTATTCGGTGGCGACTTCTTCCAGGATCGGGGCGATCATCTTGCAGGGGCCGCACCAGGCAGCCCAGTAGTCCACCAGCACCGGCTGGCCGGACTTCAACACATCGGCATCGAAGCTCGCGTCACTGACGTTCTTGATTTGGTCGCTCATGATGGTGATTCTCGGGTTCGGCAGCAAAAGGCGAAAAGAGGGACGCCTTGCCGTTGTTCTTGTTTGTGGATTGGATTAAAGCATACCACTGTCAAAAACAACAGGCATACCACTGTTTATAACAACAGTATTCGCCGCTTTTGTGTAGGATATCGCGGCGCAGTTATCGCGATCCGGGGCGTTGAACCCGGATCCGCTGGCTGTGTCTCTATCGTCATCCTACCGAATTCGGAGCTGGTCAGGTCGTGCGCATCCCACCCGGAGCCGCGCAGAATCTGGGCTTATCCGTAAAATGTCGGTTTTTTTCCACAGATGTTGGGGATAACTTGGCCACTCCACGTTACAACGAGGCGTCCATCCGCGTCCTGAAAGGGCTGGAGCCCGTGCGGCAGCGCCCGGGCATGTACACCCGCACCGAAAACCCCCTGCACATCGTGCAGGAAGTCATCGACAACGCCGCGGACGAGGCCCTGGCCGGTCACGGCAAACAGATCCTGGTCACGCTGCACATCGACGGCAGCGTCTCCGTCGAGGACGACGGCCGCGGCATTCCCGTCGGCCTGCACCCCGAGGAAAACGCCCCCGTGGTCGAGCTGGTCTTCACCCGGCTGCACGCGGGCGGCAAGTTCGACAAGGCTGGCGGCGGCGCGTACGCCTTTTCCGGCGGCCTGCACGGCGTCGGCGTATCCGTCACCAACGCCCTGGCCACCCGCCTAGAAGTGGTGGTCTGGCGCGACGGCGCCGTCAACCGCCTGGTGTTCAAGGGCGGCGACGTCGCCGAACCGCTGGCGCCCTACGACCAAGGCGGCCGCAAGAAATCCGGCACCCGCGTGCGGGTCTGGCCGGACGCCAAATATTTCGACAGCCCCAATATCCCGCTGGGCGAGCTGACCCACCTGCTGCGCAGCAAGGCCGTGCTGTTGCCGGGCGTGAAGGTCTCGCTGGTCAACGAAAAGACCGGCGACACCAAGACCTGGCAGTATCAGGACGGCCTGCGCGGCTACCTGTCCGAGGCGCTGGCGGGCGCCGAACTGATGGTGCCGTTCTTCGAAGGCCAGCAATATGCCGGCGCCGACCACGAAACCTTCGCCGAAGGCGAGGGCGCCCAATGGGTGGTGGCCTGGACCGAAGATGGCAACGCGGTGCGCGAGTCGTACGTCAACCTGATCCCGACGCCGGCCGGCGGCACCCACGAGTCGGGCCTGCGCGAAGGCCTGTTCGGCGCCGTCAAGGGCTTTGCCGAGCTGCACAGCCTGCTGCCCAAGGGCGTGAAGCTGCTGCCCGAGGACGTGTTCGCCCGCGCCAGTTTCGTGCTGTCCGCCAAGGTGCTGGACCCGCAATTCCAGGGCCAGATCAAGGAACGCCTGAACAGCCGCGACGCCGTGCGCCTGGTGGGCGGGTTTGCCAAGAGCGCGCTCGACCTGTGGCTGCACAGCAATGTCGAATACGGCAAGAAGCTGGCCGAACTGGCCATCCGCCAGGCGCAGGCGCGCCAGCGTTCGGCGCAGAAGGTCGAGAAGCGCAAGAGTTCCGGCGTGGCGGTGCTGCCCGGCAAGCTGACCGACTGCGAATCCAGCGACGCCACCCGCACCGAGGTCTTCCTGGTCGAGGGCGACTCGGCCGGCGGCTCGGCCAAGATGGGCCGCGACAAGGAATTCCAGGCCATCCTGCCGCTGCGCGGCAAGGTGCTCAATTCCTGGGAGGTCGACCGCGACCGCCTGTTCGCCAACAACGAGATCCACGACATCTCCGTCGCCATCGGCGTCGATCCGCACGGCCCGGGCGATTCGCCCGACCTGTCGGGATTGCGCTACGGCCGCATCTGCATCCTGTCGGACGCCGACGTCGACGGCTCGCACATCCAGGTGCTGCTGCTGACGCTGTTCTACAAGCACTTTCCCAAGCTGGTCGAGGCCGGCCACGTCTACGTCGCCAAGCCGCCGCTGTTCCGCCTGGACGTGCCGGCGCAGGGCAAGCGCCCGGCGCGCAAGATCTACTGCCTGGACGAAGGCGAGCTGGAAGCCGCGCAGGACAAGCTGCGCAAGGAAGGCTCGCGTGAAAGCAGCTGGTCGGTCAGCCGCTTCAAGGGCCTGGGCGAAATGAACCCCGAGCAGCTGTGGGAAACCACCATGAATCCGGACACGCGCCGGCTGCTGCCGGTGGGCTATGGCGACCAGACCCCTGAAGACACCACCCGCATGTTCGACATGCTGATGGGCAAGGGCGAGTCCTCGCAACGCCGCGCCTGGATCGAAGAGAAGGGCAACCTGGCGGAGCTGGATATCTGATGACGCCGTCCGCGTCCCCGCCGCCGTCCGCCGCCATGGCGGTCGACCTGACCGCCGACGACTACGCCGAATTCGCGGCCTACGTGTACAAGCGGCCGGAACTGCGCCGCCGCCGCTACCTGTCGCACCTGCGTTTCGCGGTGTTGATGGTGGTGGTTCTGCTGGGCTACCTGGTCTGGCAGACCTGGGACGGGCACGGCCCCAACTGGGGCGCGCTGTTGCCGGTGTACTTCGAGGGGCTGGCGGTGGGTCTGGGCATCCTGGCGCTGCTGGCGCTGGCCTACGAGTTCGTGCTGCCTGGACTGGTGCGCATGAACACGCGCCGCATGCTGGCCAAGCGGCCCGACGGCTTGTTCCTGGGGCGCCACCAGCTGGTGTTCGGCGCCGACGGCATCGAGGACAGCATTGCCGACGCCTCGGGGCGCATCGACTGGGGCGACGTGCGGCGGGTCGAGGAAACGCCGCAGCATCTGTATGTCATCCTGGGGACGCTGCAAGGCGTGATCATTCCCAAGCGCGGGCAGGACGCCGCCACCCTGGACGCGGTGCGCGCCCAGTTGCGCGAGCACGTGGCCGATGCCCAGCTGCTGGGCGCCGCGCGTCCCCAATGACGCCGTTTCAATGAATTTGTCTACCTGAAACCATCATGACCGACAGCAATCAACAAGGTTTGTTCGACGCCGCGCCCGACGAGGGCGGCGATGCCGCCATCACCCTGGCGCGCTACGCCGAACAGGCCTATCTGGACTACGCAGTGTCCGTGGTGCGGGGCCGCGCCCTGCCGGACGTGGGTGACGGGCAGAAGCCCGTGCAGCGCCGCATCCTGTTCGCGATGCAGGCCATGGGACTGGGCGCGGGCGCCAAGCCCGTCAAGTCGGCCCGCGTCGTCGGCGACGTGCTGGGCAAGTACCACCCGCACGGCGACCAGGCCGCCTATGACGCCATGGTGCGCATGGCGCAGGACTTCTCCCTGCGCTATCCGCTGATCGACGGCCAGGGCAACTTCGGTTCGCGCGACGGCGACAACGCCGCCGCCATGCGCTACACCGAAGCGCGCCTGACGCCGATCGCCAAGCTGCTGCTGGACGAACTGGACGAAGGCACGGTCGATTTCGTGCCCAACTACGACGGCAGCCAGCAGGAGCCGCAGATGCTGCCGGCGCGCCTGCCGGTGATGCTGCTGAACGGCGCCTCAGGCATTGCGGTCGGCATGGCCACCGAGATCCCGCCGCACAACCTGCGCGAAGTGGCGCAGGCCTGCGTGGCGCTGATCAAGCAGCCGCAACTGCCGGACGCCGAGCTGTTCGGCATGATCCCCGGCCCGGACTTCGCCGGCGGCGGCCAGATCATCACGCCAGCCGCCGACATCGCGCAGATCTACGCCGGCGGGCGCGGCTCGCTCAAGGTGCGGGCGCGCTGGCAGTTCGAGGAAATGGCGCGCGGCCAGTGGCAATTGGTGGTCACCGAGCTGCCGCCGGGCACCTCGTGCCAGAAGGTGCTCGAAGAGATCGAGGAAATCACCAACCCCAAGGTCAAGAGCGGCAAGAAGAGCCTGACGCCGGAGCAGACGCAGGCCAAGGCCGTCATGCTGAACCTGCTGGACGCAGTGCGCGACGAATCCGGCAAGGACGCCGCCGTGCGCCTCGTGTTTGAACCCAAGACCTCGCGCGTCGACCGCGACGAGTTCGTCAACACGCTGCTGGCGCAGACCAGCATGGAAAGCAGCGCCTCGGTCAACCTGGTCTGCATCGGCACCGACGGCCGCCCGCGCCAGAAGGGCCTGCGCGACATCCTCACCGAATGGCTGGCGTTCCGCACCAACACCGTGATGCGCCGCACCCGCTTCCGCCTGGACAAGGTCATCGACCGTATCCACGTTCTGGAAGGCCGCATGGTGGTCTACCTGAATGTGGACGAGGTGATCCAGACCATCCGCGAATCGGACGAGCCGCGCGCGGCGCTGATGGAGCGCTTCAAGCTGTCCGAGCGCCAGGCCGAGGACATCCTCGAAATGCGCCTGCGTCAGCTGGCGCGCCTGGAAGGCTTCAAGATCGAGCAGGAGCTCGCGGACAAGCGCAAGGAACAGGTTGCGTTGCAGGAACTGCTGGACAATCCCAACGCGCTCAAGCGCCTGCTGGTCAAGGAAATCGAGGCCGACGCCAAGCAGTATGGCGACGATCGCCGCTCCCTGATCGAGACCGCCGAACGCGCCGTGCTCGAGACCAAGGTGCTGGACGAGCCGGTTACGGTGATCGTGTCGCAGAAGGGCTGGCTGCGCGCCCGCCAGGGCCACGGCCACGACGCCTCGCAATTCGCCTTCAAGCAGGGCGACGATCTCTACGGCGCCTTCGAATGCCGCACCACCGACACGCTGATCGCCATGGGCGACAACGGCCGCGTCTATTCGGTGCCGGTGTCCGGCCTGCCGTCGGCGCGCGGCGACGGCCAGCCGGTCACCACCATGATCGACCTGGAAAGCGGCACCCGCATCGTCCACACCATCGCGGCGGCGGCCGACAGCCGCTGGTTGCTGGCCACGCGCGGCGGCTACGGCTTTGCCGCCAGGCTGTCGGATATGACCAGCCGCCAGCGCGCCGGCAAGCAGTTCATCACGCTGGAGGCGGGCGACGAACTGTTGCGTCCGGTGCCGCTGTTCGAGGGCGCCACGCAACTGGCCCTGCTGTCGCAGAAGGGCAAGTTCCTGGTGTTCGGGCTGGACGAGGTCAAATCGTTGTCCGGCGGCGGACGCGGCACCATCCTGATGGGGCTGGACGGCGCCGACAAGCTGGATCAGACCGTGCCGATCGGCGCGCTCGGCCTGCGCGCGGCGGGCATCTACCGCAACAAGCACACCGAAGACATCCTGGCGGGCGCGGCGCTGGCGGTGTACGTCGGCAAGCGCGCGCGCAAAGGGCGGGCGCTGGACGTGCGGCCCAAGCAGCCGCTGCTGTCGCCGGTATTGGGCTGATCGCGGTCCGGTTGGCGATGTCTCTCAACGGCGGACCCCGCAGGGTCCGCCGTTTTGTTTCCGGAACCGCGACTTGACGTTGTCCGGGAGCCCGATATTTAATAGATAGATCAATCAGTCTATTAATTGATCTCTGACGCAGCATGCGCAAAATCGACCCCGCCCGGCAGCAGGAGCGGCGCCGCCAGATCCTGGCCGCCGCCGCCGAGTGTTTCGCCGAAAACGGCTTCCATGCCACCTCGACCGCGCAGATCTGCGCGCGCGCGGGGATGAGTCCCGGCAACCTGTTCCATTACTACGCCAGCAAGGCCGAGATCATCGAGGCGCTGATCGCGTCCGACACCGACGCGTTGCGCGCACGCCGCCTGGCCGGCGCCGTCGCGGGCGATGCGCGCGCCGCGTTGATCGGCTGGATCGACGAGAACCTCGCGCAGTACCGCGATCCGGGTTTCGCGCGGTTGGGTATGGAGATCCTGGCCGAGGCAGTGCGCAACCCCCGTGTGCACACGTTGGTCATGGCCAACGAAGACGAGCGCAAGGCATCGCTGGCGGCGCTGCTGGCGGCGGTATGGCAGGACGCGCCGCCGGACGCCATGCCGCGCCCCGTGTCCGAAATGACCGACCTGCTGTTGCTGCTGCTGGACGGCATCTACAGCCGGTCGGTGGTGGACCCGCGGTTCGACGCGGCGGCCGGCGGGCGGCTGCTCGAGGCGGCATTGCAGGGTTGCCTGCCGCCGACGCCCGACACGGCGGGCGGGCGGTCATGACCGTCCCCCTGAACGCTCCTGTCAGCGCTGTTGCGGGCGCCGCCACGGCGGCCCCGCCGCGCCTTGCCCACGTCGACGCGCTGCGCGGCTTCGCGCTGTTCGGCATCCTGGTCGTCAACATTGGCGTGTTCGCCTCGCCGTTCTATGCCAACGGCATTACCGACCCCGCCTTCTCGCGGCCGTGGGACCTAGCGATGCGATGGCTGGTGGCATGGTTGTTCGAGACCAAGTTCTACCTGCTGTTTTCGTTCCTGTTCGGCTATAGCTTCACCTTGCAGATGAGCGCGGCCGAGCGTGGCGGCGCCGCCTTCGGGCCGCGCTTCCTGCGGCGCCTGCTCGGTCTGGCGTTGCTGGGACTGGCGCACGCCGTGCTGTTCTACCAGGGCGATATCCTGCTGACCTACGCGGCGTTGGGCGTGGTGCTGATGGCGTGCCGCCGCATGGATCCGGGGCGCGCCTTGCGCCGCGCGCTGTGGCTGATCGGGTTGGTGTCGCTGGCCTGGACGCTGCTGGGCGCGTTGAGCCTGCTCGATCCCGCCGGCACCGTCGAATTGAGCCGCGCCGCCAATGGGGTTGCGGTGGCCGATTCGCAGGCCGCCATCGAGGCCTATCGCGGCACCATCGGCAGCACTGTGGCCCGCCATTGGCATGAGCTGACCACCAGCATCTGGGGCGTCATCCTGCTGGTGCAGGGGCCTTTTGTCTTCGCCATGTTCCTGGTCGGCTACGCGCTGGGCCGGCGCCAGGCGCTGGCCGATCCGTGGCGCCAGCCGCGCGCGTTGTGGCTGTTGTGCGCGCTGGGGGCGTTGCCCGGGTTGGCCGGGTCCGCCGCCTATGCGACCACCGCCTTGCCGTCGATGTCCCCGTTGTGGGAAACCCCGGGCCTGGCCATGGACCTGTTCACGGCGCCGCTGTTGAGCATGTCGTACGCCGCGGCGCTGCTGCTGGCGATGCGCACGCGGCCGGGCGCCGCGCTGGCGCGTACGCTGGCGCCGGCCGGCCGCATGGCGCTGAGCAACTACCTGATGCAATCGGTGGTGTGCGCGTTCCTCTTCACTGGCTGGGGCCTGCGCCTGACGGGCAGCGTGTCGCCGGGCGCGGGCCTGGCGATCGCCGTGGGGATCTTCCTGGCGCAGCTGCCGCTGTCGGCGTGGTGGCTGCGCCGCCACGCCTACGGCCCGGTCGAATGGCTGCTGCGCGCGCTGACCGTCGGCGCCTGGCCCGCGTGGCGCCGCCAGCCGACGCCGCCGGCCGGCTAGGCCGCCTGCGGTTCAGCGGCCGCTGTCGGCAATGGCGGCGTCGATAGCGCCGGCCAGGCGTTCGGTCAGTTGGTCCAGCTCGTCGTCCGTGATGATGAAGGGCGGGGCCAGCAGCACGTGGTCGCCCTGGCGGCCGTCGATGGTGCCGCCCATCGGATAGACCATCAGGCCGCGCGCCATGGCTTCGCGCTTGATGCGCGCATGCAGCGACAGGGCCGGGTCGAAGGTCGCTTTGCTGGCGCGGTCCCGCACCAGTTCCACGCCCATGAACAGCCCGCGGCCGCGGATATCGCCGACGTGCGGATGGTCGCCCAGCGCCTGCCGCAGGCGCTGGCGCAGTCCCTTGCCCTGGGCGCGCACGCGCGCCAGCAGGTTGTCGCGCTTGATCACCTGCTGCACCGCCAGCGAGGCCGCGCACGCGGTGGCGTGGCCCAGGTAGGTGTGGCCGTGCTGGAAGAAGCCGCTGCCCTGCTGCATCGCCTGCACGATGCGTTCCTGCGCCATGACCGCGCCGATCGGCTGGTAGCCGCCGCCCAGGCCTTTGGCGATGGTGATCAGGTCGGGCGTGATGCCTTCCTGCTCGACGGCGTACAAGGTGCCGGTGCGGCCCATGCCGCACATGACCTCGTCGGCGATCAGCAGTACGCCGTGGCGATCGCAGACCTCGCGGATGCGGCGGAAGTAGCCCGGCACGGCGGTCACCGCGCCCGAGGTCGCGCCCACCACCGGCTCGGCAACAAAGGCCATCACGCTGTCGGGGCCGAGGCGCTGAAAGGTCTGCTCCAGCTCCTGCGCCAGCCGTTCGGCGTATTGATCATCGGTTTCGCCAGCCGCCTGGTCGCGGTAGGCATAGCATGGCGACACGTGCGCCACGTCGATCAGCAGCGGCGCGAACTGCGCCCGGCGCCAGGCGTTGCCGCCCACCGCCAGCGCGCCCAGCGTGTTGCCGTGGTAGCTCTGGCGCCGGGCCACGATGTGGCGGCGCTGAGGCTGGCCGATCTCGACGTAGTACTGGCGCGCCATCTTCAGCGCGGCCTCGATCGCCTCCGAGCCGCCGGAGACGAAGTACGCATGCGAGGTGCCGGCCGGCGCGTCGGCGACCAGCGTCGCGGCCAACCGCTCGGCGACCTCGGTGGTGAAGAAGCTGGTGTGGGCATAGGCCAGCGCGTCGATCTGCGCGTGCATCGCGGCCTGCACGTCGGGATGGTTGTGCCCCAGGCACGAGACCGCGGCGCCTCCCGAACCGTCCAGATAGGCGCGGCCGTCCTGGTCATAGAGCCAGGCGCCCTGGCCGCGGACCGCGACCGGGGGCGTGCTGCGCAGGGAACGATGAAGGACTCGGGTATGGGTCATGATGAGGAACTCCGGAGCGGGAAGGGCGGATGACGGATGGCGAAGAGGTGGGAAGCGGCGCGCGGCGGGGTCATTCTGGAGCCGGCGCCGCGCTGCGCCCGCGCGGCGGCTCGCGCCAATAGGCGCCGTCGGCCTGCAGCCGCGCCTCGATCTCGTCCAGGCGTTGCAGCACCGCCTCGCCGCCGCGGGCCGCGAGCCGCGCGATCAGGTGTTCGGCCAGGCCCAGCAGACCCGCGGTGCTGTGGAAGAAGGACGCGGGATCCCGCGCCTCGCCGTCATCCGGCCCGGTGTCGGCGGGACGGGTGAAGCGCAACACATGGCGGGCGGCCCGCGCCACCGGGCTGGTGTCGCTGTCGGTCAGCGCCAGCACGGCGACGCCGCGGGCGGCGATCTCGCGGGTCAGGCGCACCGTCGCGGTCGGATAAGGGGCCTGCGATATCACCACGAGGGCGTCGCCGGCCTGCAGGCTGTCGGCATCCTCGGCCGCGGCGCCGCCCAAACCATCGATCAGGATGCCGTTGCGGCGCAGCAGGTGGTAGGCATAGCGCATCTGGAAGGCGACGCCGAAGGCCGAGCGCGTCCCCAGGAAGCCGACCTGGCGCGCGCGCAGCAAGGTATCGACGGCGGCGTCGAACGCCATCGCGTCGTTGGCTTGCCAGACCGAGGCCAGGGCCGCCGTCTGCCATTGCGTCAGCGCATCCTGCCCCGTGCCGCCGGCCGGGTGGGCGTGCGCGGCCTGCAGACGCGCCGCGCGCTCGCGCAAGCCGTTGTCGGCGGCGCCGGCCAAAGCGCGTTGGAATGGCGCGCGGAAGGCCTCGTAGCTGTCATGCCCGGCAGCGCGCGCCAGGCGCAGCATGGTGGCGGGGGAGACGCCCACTGCCTGCGCCTGCCGGCGCATCGACCACAGTCCCACTTCGGCCGGATTGGCCAGCACCCAATGCGCCGCGCGCTGCAATTCGGCGGGCAGGGTGGCGCTGAGGCGGCGCAGGTGGTCTTGCAGGGGCGCGATCATGGCGGAAAAAGTGAAAGGAATAAAACAAATGCTACCGTTGTCTGGATAAAAATAAAACAGATGTTTTATTTGCGAAATGTAGAACGATTCCCGCAAATCGTAACGACCGCCGTTCCCGGGAACGCCCCCGGCGACTTGACGACGGAATGCGCGGAAATGATTACAAAATGAGGGTCGATCCGGTTTGACACAGGGATAGGTCACCCATATCATTCGTATAGAAATCAATTTAGCTGAACTAATTCAGTCATGAATAAACAGACCGTAACCGACCCCGCGCAGCAATATGACCTGCGCATCCTGCGGGCGCTGCGCCGGATCACACGATCCATCGCGTTGCATTCGCGCCAGTTGTCGGCGGTGAGTCATATCACCGCGCCGCAGCTTATGTGCCTGCGCACGGTCATTGCCAATGGGCCGATGACGGCCACGGCGATCAGCCGCGAGATCCATGTCAGCCCCAGCACGGTCGTCGGCATTCTCGACCGCCTGGAAGACAAGGGCCTGATCCGCCGCGAACGCGGCCGTGAAGACCGCCGCATTGTTTTCGTGACTGCCACCGACGCCGGCCGCGAGGTCGCGCAGCAGGCGCCGTCGCCGCTGCAAAAGCACCTGGCCGACGCGCTCAACGCGTTGCCGGAGCTGGAGCAGGCCACCATCACCCTGTCGCTCGAGCGCATCGTCGCGCTCATGGAAGAAGAGAGCGGGGTGGCGACGGAACCCCAGGGCGACGCGTCGTCGCCCATCCTCGAGGTGCCCACCGGTGGCGCGCCTCCCGAATCAGGATTGGTTGTATGAGAGCAAACGAACTGCACGACCCTACGAACTCAAGTGCCGTGGCGCCGGCGGCGGGCAGCAAAACGCATCTGTTGCGTGAGCCCCGCCGCAAGGACGGCGCCGCGATCCACCAGCTCATTTCCGAGTGCCCGCCACTCGACCTCAATTCCCTATACGCGTACCTGCTCCTGTGCGAGCACAACCGCGGCACCTGCGTCCTGGCCGAAAGCGCCGGAGGACGCATCGATGGATTTATCTCCGCTTACGTGCTTGCCGACCGGCCCGACGTGTTGTTCGTCTGGCAGGTCGCCGTGCACACCCGCGCACGCGGCCAACGGTTAGGCCGCGCCATGCTTCGGGCGCTCTTGCAACGCGAGGGGCTCGCGCATGTTCGTCATCTTGAAACCACGGTGGCGCCTGACAACCAGGCCTCGCGCCGCACCTTCGCCGGCCTGGCCGGCGAACTGGGCGCCCACGTCTCCGAGCAGCCGTTCTTCGATCGGCAACTGTTCGGCGGCGCGGACCATGACGACGAGATGTTGTTGAGGATAGGCCCGTTCACCTTGCCCGCTCCCTAGGCGGCAACGCGGACCTGTCGAAAACCGGGATGGCTTTGACGCATCCGGATGCGCCTGGCGCGCATGCGGAAGGGATCTGGCCGTCTGTCAACTTATGAGATGAAAGGGAGGAATAATCACATGGACTTGAAAATCTTCGACCGGATGGAGTCGGAAGTACGGGGCTATATCCGGTCGTTTCCCGTGATCTTCAGCCAGGCCAGGGGATCGACGCTGGTGGATGAGGACGGTGGCGAGTACATCGACTTCTTCAGCGGCGCCGGCACGTTGAACTACGGCCACAATAATCCCATCTTCAAGGAAAAGCTGCTCGAGTACGTGCAGGCGGACGGCGTGGTGCATGGCCTGGACATGGCCACCAGCGCCAAGAAAAGCTTCCTCGAGGCGGTCGACCGCGTGCTGCTCAAGCCGCGCAACTGGCAATACACCCTGCAGTTCACCGGCCCCACCGGCACCAACGCGGTCGAGGCGGCGCTCAAGATCGCGCGCCAGGTGAAGGGGCGTCCCAATGTGATTTCCTTCACGCACGGCTTTCACGGCGTCAGCGGCGGCTCGCTGGCGGTGACCGCCAACATGAAGTTCCGCGACGCCTCCGGCTACCCGCTGGCCAACACCACCTTCATGCCCTATGACGGCTACTTCGGCCCGGACGTGGACACCATGGCCTACCTGGAGCGCATGCTGGAAGATCCCAGCAGCGGCATGGACAAGCCCGCCGCCGTCATCGTCGAGACGGTGCAGGGCGAGGGCGGCGTCAATGTCGCCACGCTGCGCTGGCTCAAGGAACTGGACAAGCTCTGCAAGCGCCACGACATGCTGCTGATCGTGGACGACATCCAGGTCGGCTGCGGCCGCACCGGCACCTTCTTCAGCTTCGAGGCCGCCGGCATCCGCCCCGACATCATCACGCTGTCCAAGTCGCTGTCGGGCTTTGGCCTGCCGATGTCGCTGGTGCTGATGAAGCCCGAGCTGGACGTCTGGAAGCCCGGCGCCCATAGCGGCACTTTCCGCGGCAACAACCTGGCCTTCGTCACCGCCACCCAGGCGCTGGAAACCTACTGGACCAACACCGCGTTCACCGCCGAGATCCAGCGCAAGGAGCGCCTGGTGCGCGACTGGCTGGAAAACCTGGTGCACAGCTATCCCAACGCCGGCCTGTCGGTGCGTGGCCGCGGCCTGATCCAGGGCCTGGTCAGCAATGCCACCCCGGCGCTGTCCAACCGCATCGCCGCCAACGCCTTCAAGCGCGGCGTGGTCATCGAGACCTCGGGCGCGCATGACGAAGTGCTCAAGCTGCTGCCGGCCCTGACCATCGAGGAAGAACTGCTGTCCAAGGGCCTGGAAGTGATCGAGGCCAGCGTGGCCGACGCGCTGGCCGAAGAGGGGCAGTCCGCCCGCATCCTGAAATTTGGAGGAAAACGTCAATGATCGTACGCAATGTCAAAGATGTGATCGGCACCGCCGACGAAGTCCGCACCGATACCTGGGTCAGCCGCCGCGTGCTGCTCAAGAAGGACGGCATGGGCTTCTCCTTCCACGAAACCACCATCTTCCCGGGCGGTCGCACCCACATCCACTACAAGAATCACCTGGAGGCGGTGTGGTGCATCGAGGGCGACGGCTCCATCGAGACGATTGCCGACGGCAAGAAGTATGAACTCGGCCCGGGCGTGGTCTACGCGCTGAACGAGCATGACGAGCACTGGCTGTGCGGCGGCAAGGAGCCGCTGCGCGTCATCTGCGTCTTCAACCCGCCGCTGACCGGCCAGGAAGTGCACGACAAAGAGGGCGTCTACGCCCTGCCTGAAGCCGAAGCCCAAGCGGCCTGATACAAGGAGGTTCGCATGATCTCACCTGCGCAGGATCCGTACGCCTCCCGTACGGATCGCAGTTCCGCCATCATTTCCCGCCAGGATCCGGTGGTCTACGGAGAAGGCAAGTACGCCAACGCCCTGAGCGGCGAGCAGGTCGGCAGCTATGAGCGCGATGGCTTCCTGCTGCTGGAGGACGTGTTCTCCGAAGCCGAAGTGCGGGCGCTGTCGGCCGAGGTCGAGCGCATGACGCGCGACCCGTCGATCATCCGCCGCGAAGAGTCGATCACCGAGCCCGGCAGCAACGCCGTGCGCTCGATTTTCATGGTGCACGTGCTCAACCCCGTGCTGGCGCGCCTGGTGCGCGATCCGCGGCTGGTCAATGTGGCGCGCCAGATCCTGGGTTCCGAGGTCTACATCCACCAGTCCCGCGCCAACATGAAGCCCGGCTTCAAGGGCAAGGAGTTCTACTGGCACTCGGATTTCGAGACCTGGCACGTGGAAGACGGCATGCCGTCGATGCGCGCGCTCAGTTGCTCGGTGCTGCTGACCGAGAACAATGATTGCAACGGCCCGCTGATGCTGGTGCCGGGTTCGCACCGGCAGTTCATCTCGTGCGTCGGCGAAACGCCGAACGAGCACTACAAGCAGTCGCTGAAAAAGCAGGAGTACGGCGTGCCGGATCCTGTCAGCCTGCAGTTGCTGGTCGAGCAGGGCGGCATCCGCACCATGACGGCCAAGGCCGGCTCGGTGGTGTTCTTCGACTGCAACACCATGCACGGTTCGAACAGCAACATCTCGCCGTGGCCGCGCGCCAACGTGTTCATGGTCTACAACAGCATGGAAAACACGCTGGAGCCGCCCAAGTACGGACTGACCCCGCGTCCCGAGCACATCGCCACCCGCAAGGCGTTCAAGGCGGTCACGCCGCTCGATACGTTGAAGCTGGTCGGCAGCTAGCGCGGCACGTTGTCCGCGGCGGATGCTTGCCGGCGCTGGTCGGGGCGTGGCCTGGCCGGCCGCGCGCGGGGGCGACCCATGCCGTTCCCGCTGCGCGCTTTCCCGTGAGGGAAAGAACGCCCGCGCCGCTTGCGTGCGCCGCAGCCCAGGCCGTTCGGCCTGGGCTTTTTTTCGTCGTTCCGCTATGCTCTGCCGTCTTTCCCTGCCGGAAGCCGCACCATGTCCGCCCGCATCCTCAGTCTGCATATCTACCCCGTCAAATCCTGTGCCGGTATCGACCTGTCCGAGTCGCCCGTGGACCGCGCCGGGTTGGCCCACGACCGTCGCTGGATGCTGGTGGGGGCGGACGGCCATTTCATGACGCAGCGCCAGTGGGCGGCCATGGCCTTGATCCGCACGGCGCTCACGGCCGACACGCTGCGGCTTTCGGCGCCCGGCATGCCCGACCTGGACGTGCCGCTGGACGGCTCGGCGCTGCAGCCCGGGGTCGAAAGCGTGGGCGTCTGGAAGGACACGCTCGACGCGCGCCGCGAGAGCGAGGCGGCGGCGCAGTGGTGCTCGGATTTCCTCAAGACGCCTTGTCGCCTGTACAAGGTCGACACCGGCGCGACGCGGCCCGCCAAGCCGGAATGGGTCGACAAGTGGGCCGAAAGCCATCCAGACTTGGCGCAGACGTTCGGGGGAGATCACTTCTTCGGCTTCGCCGATGGCTTCCCGTTGCTGGTGGCGAACCAGGCGTCGCTCGATGACCTGAATGCCCGCCTGCAGGCCAAGGGCGTGGCCCCGGTGCCGATGGATCGGTTCCGTCCCAACATCGTGGTGCAGGGCGACTGGGAGGCCTTCGAGGAAGACCATACCGCCATGATCACCACGGGCGCGGTCAGCATGGCGTTCGTCAAGCCTTGCACGCGCTGTTCGATTCCCGACATCGACCAGCGCACCGCCGTGCAGCACGACGAGCCGGGCCGCACACTGGCGGGTTATCGCAATCTGGAGATCGGGGTGGTGTTCGGCCAGAATGCGATTGTCGATGCGCCGGCCGGCGCCCGCCTGAAGGTGGGCGACGCGGTCGAGATCGAACTGGATTTCTAGCCCGTCGCCGCCCCGGCGCGCGGCCGGGGCGGCGGCATCCGCCCGCTGATCAGGCCGAGGACAGTTTGAGGCCGATCAGGCCCACGACGATCAATGCCACGCTGGCGATGCGCAGCCAGCTGATGGATTCTCCGAACAGGATGATGCCGGCCACGAAGGCGCCGACGGTGCCGATGCCGACCCATACCGCGTAGGCGGTGCCCAGCGGCAGCGTCTTCATCGCCAGCGCCAGCAGCCAGAAGCTGATGAGCATGCCGCCGACAGTGACGGCCGACGGCACCAGGCGGGTGAATCCGTGCGTGTATTTGAGGCCGACGGCCCAGACGATTTCGAACAGGCCGGCCAGGATGAGGATGATCCAGGTCATGACGACTCCTACTTGAGAGGGGTCGTCCCCGGATTGGTGCGCCCGCGGCAATGGCCAATGCCGTCGTTGCCGATGGCAAATGCCGCCATGTGGCGGCCAGCGCAGCAACGGGCCGTCCCGTCGCGGCAAAAATTATAGAATACCGGCTTCCGACGGCAAAACCGGGTGCCGTTCGGCTGCATGCCCGCAGGTGCGCGCCATCCGCGGGTGTTTCGCATTCATCGCATCACTTCGCGTTCCGGCACGCGAAACCAGGATATTCCCATCATGCAACGCATTATGCTGCGGGCGAAGCTGCACCGCGTCACGGTCACCGAAGCCGACCTGCACTACGAAGGGTCTTGCGGCATCGACGAAGACCTGCTGGACGCCGCCGGCATGCGCGAGTTCGAACGCATCGAGCTCTACAACATCAACAACGGCGAACGCTTCGACACCTACATCATCAAGGCGGCCCGCGGCAGCGGCATCATTTCGCTCAATGGCGCGGCCGCGCGCCGGGCGCAGGTCGGCGACCTGATGATCATCTGCACCTATGGTCCCATGTCCGAAGAAGAATCCGCCACCCACAAGCCGCAGGTCGTGCTGGTGGACGACGCCAACCGCGTCAAGGAAATCCGCAAGTTCCCGGCCTGAGGCCGGGCCGGGCGGCGCGCCGTGGGCGGGTCCCGCGAGCGCCGTCAACCCTGATCCCCCCTGATACGTTTCATCATGAGCTTCCAGGTCATCATCCAACCCAGCAAGCATCAATTCCCGGTCGAGCCCGGCCAGACCGTGCTCGACGGCGCCCTGGCCGCGGGCATCGTGCTGCCCTACAGTTGCCGCAACGGCGCCTGCTCCACCTGCAAGGGCAAAGTGGTGTCCGGGGAGTTCGACGCCGGCCAGTACCCCGCGCAGATCCTGTCGCCCGAGGAACTGGCCGATGGCTACACCCTGTTCTGTCAGGCCCGGCCCGCCTCCGACCTGGTGGTCGAGTCCACCGAAGTGCGCCTGGCCAGCGACATCCAGATCCGCAAGCTGCCTTCGCGCGTGCAGACGATGGAACGCGCGGCGCCGGACGTGATCGTGCTCAAGCTGCAATTGCCCGCCTCGGAGCAGTTCCGCTACTACGCCGGCCAGTACATCGAAGTCATCCTCAAGGATGGCCGTCGCCGCAGCTATTCCATGGCCGGCGCGCCGCACACCGGCAGCCCGCTGGAATTGCACATCCGTCACCTGCCGGGCGGCGTGTTCACCGACCACGTGTTCGGCGCCGGCGACACGCAGATGAAAGAGCGCGAGATCCTGCGCCTGGAAGGCCCGTTCGGTTCGTTCTTCCTGCGCGAAGACAGCGACAAGCCGATCATCCTGCTGGCCAGCGGCACCGGCTTCGCGCCGGTCAAGGCCATCGTCGAGCACATGATCCACAAGAACATCCGCCGGCCGGTCTCGCTGTACTGGGGCGGCCGCCGCCCGCGCGACCTGTACATGGACGAACTGGCGAAGTCGTGGGCCCGCGACCTGCCGGATTTTCGTTACGTGCCCGTGGTGTCGAATGCGCTCGAGGAAGACGGCTGGAGCGGCCGTGACGGCTTCGTCCACGAGGCCGTGCTGCAGGACATCCCCGACATGTCGGGCCATCAGGTCTACGCCTGCGGCGCGCCGCCGATGGTGGACGCCGCCCGGCGCGAATTCAGCGCCCAGTGCGGCCTGCCTCCGGAAGAGTTCTACGCCGATGCCTTCACGTCCGAGGCCGATCTGGCAAAGGCCGCGCCCTGAATCAGCAGGACGGCGCATGACGCAAAAGGGAAGCAATCCGGCGGTGGCGGGTTCCTTCCCTTTTTTTGATGGAATCGGCCGTAGGCGGGGGCGGGGCGCCGGGGTAAACTGCGGTGTCATCTTGGCAGCGGCTTGCCGCGGGAGGCGGACATCGTGTCCGCGGGCTCAGCGGGTACGCAGGGAGCAATGCGGGCATGAAAGTAGCGGTATTGGGTAGCGGCATCATCGGAATCTCCAGCGCCTGGTGGCTGAGCCAGGCCGGCCACGACGTCGTGGTCATCGACCGCTGCACCGGACCCGCCCAGGAGACCAGCCTCGCCAACGGCGCACAGATTTCGGTTTCCTATGCGGAGCCCTGGGCCAATCCGCAGGCGCCCCTGAAGCTGCTCAAGTGGATGTTCCAGGACAATGCGCCGCTGCTGTTCCGCCCGCAACTGGACTGGCGCCAGTGGATGTGGGGCCTGGCCTTCCTGCGCGAGTGCCTGCCGGGCCGCCTGGCGCCGAACATCCGCGCCATGGTCCGCATGGCCGAATACAGCCGCGCCACGCTGCGCGGCATGCGCGCCGAGCTGGGCATCGAATACGACCACCTCGAGCGCGGCATCCTGAATTTCTACCGCGACCAGCACGAATTCGAGAACTCGCAGCGCGCTGCCGGCCTGATGCGCGATTTCGGCGTCGAGCGCCGCGTCGTCTCGACGGACGAGGTCATCGCCATCGAACCGGCCCTGGCGCCGCATCGCAACACCATCGTCGGGGGCGACTACACCCCCGAGGACGAAAGCGGCGACGTGCATCTGTTCACCGTCGCGCTGGCCGAACGCTGCGCGCGCGCCGGCGTCGAATTCCGCTACAGCACCCGCGTCACCCGGCTCATCACCGAAGCCGGGGCGGTCAGCGGCGTCGAACTGATCGAGCCCGACGGCCGCTACGGCGCCCTGGCGGCCGACGCCTACGTGGTGGCCATGGGCAGTTTCAGCCCGTCGCTGCTGCGCCCGCTCGGCATCCCGTGCAACGTCTACCCGGCCAAGGGCTATTCGGCGACCTTCCCGGTCCTGAATCCCGGTGGCGCGCCCACGGTCAGCCTGACCGACAGCAGCCACAAGGTGGTGTTCTCGCGCCTGGGCGACCGCCTGCGCATGGCCGGCACGGCCGAGCTGTCCGGCTATTCGCGCGGCCTGAATACCGGTCGCTGCGAAGCCATGACGCGGCTGGCCCGCGAACTCTTTCCCGACGCGCTCGATTTCGAGCGCGTCAGCTATTGGTCGGGCCTGCGCCCGTCCACTCCCTCGAACGTGCCCATCATCGGCCGCAGCCGCATTCCCAATTTGTATATCAATACCGGACACGGTACTCTCGGCTGGACGATGGGCGTCGGCTCGGGCCGGGCACTGGCCGACCTGCTGAGCGGACGTCGTCCAGAACCGGAATTCCCTTTTCTTGGTCTATGAACCTATGAAGAAATTGCAATTGGCGGGCATTGCCCGCGCGATGTTCGCCAGCCGGCGCACATGGGTCTTTGGCGCCGCCATGGCGGTCGCGGGCGCGGTCCATGCCGCTCCCGTCGAAATCCAGGTCTGGCACACGCTGCCGGACGCCAACAAGGCCGAGTTCGAGAAGCTCGCCAAGCAGTACAACAAGGAGCAGGACCAGGTCAAAGTGACCCTGCGCGCCTTCGCCTCGCAGGCGCAACTGCAGCAGGAAGCCACCGCAGCGGTCAAGGCCAAGAAGGCCCCCAACCTGGTGCAGTTGAACGACAACCACTCGCCGGAAGTCGTGGCTGAACACAAGGCCATCCTGCCGATGTACGAATTGCTGGCCAAGTATCCGGTCAAGGACTTGAACTGGTTCGTGCCGGCCACCAGCAGCTTCGTGCGCGACGGCAAGGGCCGCCTGCTGGCGTTCCCCTGGATGGCCGAAGTGCCGGTGATGTTCTACAACACCGCCGCCTACAAGAAGGCCGGCCTCGATCCCAACAAGCCCGCCCGCACCTGGACCGGCCTGCAGGGCGAGCTGTTGAAGCTGCGCGACGTGGCCGACCTCGACTGTCCCTACGCCTCCAGCGACCAGGTCTCGATTCACCTGGAAAACCTGGCGCCGGTAAACAACCAGCAGTACACCAGCAACAACAACGGCCTGGACGCGGTCACCAAGAAGAGCGCGGCGCCGGCGATGCAGTTCGACACGCTCTACATGCGCCACATCTCGCTGATGGTCAGTTGGAAGCGTTCGCTGCTGTTCATGGCGCACACCGCCGACAACAGCGCCGACAAGCTGTTCGCCAAGGGCGAATGCGCGGTGCTGACGGGCAACTCGGGCTCGTTTGGCCAGTTCCTGAACACCAAGTCGCTGGCCTTCGGCGTGGCGCCGCTGCCTTATTACGACCAGGCCACCCAGACCGGCGGCCAGCCGTTCGTGAGCGGCTCGGCCCTGTGGGCCCTGGATGGTCGTCCCAAGGACGAGGAAAAGGCCACGGCGCAGTTCCTGGCCTGGCTGTCCAAGCCCGTGATCGCGGCGGAATGGCATCAGCGCACCGGCTACCTGCCGCTGACCGAAGCCGCGTTCCGCGCCTCGGACGTGTCGTTCTACAAGAGCATCCCCGGCGCGCAAGCCGTGGTGGCCTCGATGAGCACCCGCCCGGTCGCCAACAGCCGCGGTTTCCGCATGGCCAACTACGACCGCATCGAGCCCGTGTTCAACCAGCAGCTCAACGACGCGCTGGAAGGCAAGACGCCGCCGGTGTCGGCGCTGAACAACGCCGCCAACCAGGCCCGCGCCATCGCCACGCAGCGTTGATCGCAGGCCCGTCGGGCAGGCGCCCCGGCGCCGCCCGGCCATCCGAAAGCCCGGTTTCCGAACCGGGCTTTTTTCATGCCCGTGACCCTCGGCGCGGAGGGGGGGCGAGGTTGCGCGGCGCCGGCGGGGGAGGGATGGATTGCTCCCTGCGTACATGCCGGTCTGTGAGGATGGCCGGCACGCCTGCACCATGATGGCGGTGCGGTCCGCTTCCGGGCCGCCGTCTTTACGAGGGTGGCGTGGATGGTACGAAGATTCTTCCTGGCGGCGGGGCTGGCGGGCCTGGCTGGATGCGCGGCCTGGCCGTCCGCTCGGCCGGCGACCGAGGCGGCCTGGCGGTCGGCCGCGGCCGCGTCGCGGGAGTACGATTTCGGTTGGCGGCTCTCCGGCGATCCGGCCGTGGCGCCGTTGCAGGTGTTCGACGACGGCCGCGAAATCTGGCTGCAATTCGCGCCGGACCAGCCTGTGCCGGCCATTTTCGGCGTCGATCCCGGCGGCATGCGAGTGCTGCCTTACGCGCGTCGTGACCCCTATCTGGTGTTGGCCGGCTGCTGGGACGCCCTGGTGTTCCGCGGCGGGCGGCTGGCGGCGCGGGCGCGCCGCGCGTCGCGTCCGCTCCAGGAAGGCCGCGACGCCTGCGGGTCGTCCCCGACGGCGCAAGGCGCCGACAACCCTCTATAATCAAAGATTCGCCTAAATTCTGCTTCATCCACGATGAAATCCTCCGAGATTCGCCAGCAGTTCCTGCAATTCTTCAAGTCCAAGGGACACACCATCGTTCCTTCGTCGTCGCTCGTGCCGGGCAACGATCCGACCCTGCTTTTCACCAATTCGGGCATGGTCCAGTTCAAGGACGTCTTCACGGGCAAGGAATCGCGGTCGTACACGCGTGCCACGTCGTCGCAGCGCAGCGTGCGCGCCGGCGGCAAGCACAACGACCTGGAGAACGTGGGCTACACCGCCCGCCACCATACGTTCTTCGAAATGCTGGGCAATTTCAGCTTTGGCGACTACTTCAAGCGCGACGCCATCCAGTACGCCTGGGAACTGCTGACGCAGGTCTACAAGCTGCCGGCCGAGAAGCTCTGGGTCACCGTCTACCAGGAAGACGACGAGGCCTATGACATCTGGGCCAAGGAAGTCGGCGTGCCGGCCGAGCGCATCATCCGCATCGGTGACAACAAGGGCGCGCGCTACGCGTCGGACAACTTCTGGCAGATGGCCGACACCGGTCCCTGCGGCCCGTGCTCGGAAATCTTCTACGACCACGGCCCCGAGATCTGGGGCGGCCCCCCGGGATCGCCCGAGGAAGACGGCGACCGCTACATCGAGATCTGGAACCTGGTGTTCATGCAGTTCGAGCGCGACGCCGCCGGCAACATGCCGCGCCTGCCGCGTCCCTGTGTCGATACCGGCATGGGCCTGGAGCGCATCGCGGCCGTGCTGCAGCACGTCCACTCCAACTACGAAATCGACCTGTTCCAGAACCTGATCGCCGCCGCCGCGCGCGAAACCGGCGTCAAGGACCTTGCGAACAATTCGCTCAAGGTCATCGCCGACCACATCCGCGCCTGCTCGTTCCTGATCGTCGACGGCGTCATCCCCAGCAACGAAGGCCGCGGCTACGTGCTGCGCCGCATCGTCCGCCGCGCGCTGCGCCACGGTTACAAGCTGGGCCAGACCAAGCCGTTCTTCCACCGCCTGGTGCCCGACCTGGTCGCCGAGATGGGCGAAGCCTATCCCGAGCTGGCCGCCACCGCCGAGCGCGTGGCGCAGGTGCTCAAGCAGGAAGAAGAACGCTTCGGCGAAACGCTGGAACACGGCATGCGCATCCTTGACGGCGCGCTGGCCAACGTGCCCAAGGGCGGCCAACTGGACGGCACCACGCTGTTCACGCTGTACGACACCTACGGCTTCCCGGTAGACCTGACCGCCGACATCTGCCGCGAACGCGAAGTCGACGTCGACATGGCCGGCTTCGAAGTCGCCATGGAACGCCAGCGCGACCAGGCGCGCGCCGCCGGCAAGTTCAAGATGGCCGAAGGCCTGAGCTACGAAGGCGCGGAAACGCGTTTCGAAGGCTACGAAAAGCTCGAACTCGACAACGTCAAGGTCACGGCCTTGTACCTCGACGGCACCCAGGTGCAACAGGTGCAGGCCGGCCAGAGCGCCGTGGTGGTGCTGGACGCCACCCCGTTCTACGCCGAGTCCGGCGGCCAGGTCGGTGACACCGGTCTGCTCGAAGCGGTCGGCGTGCGTTTCGCCGTGGGCGACACGCTCAAGATCCAGTCCGGCGTGTTCGGCCATCACGGCACGCTGGAAGAGGGCAAGCTGGCGGTCGGCGACACCGTGCTGGCGCGCGTGGACGCGGTGCGCCGCGCCCGCACCGTGCGCAACCACTCGGCCACCCATTTGATGCACAAGGCCCTGCGCCAGGTGCTGGGCGCGCACGTACAGCAGCGCGGCTCGCTGGTCGACCCCGACAAGACCCGTTTCGACTTCGCGCAGGACGCGCCCCTGACGGCCGAGCAGATCGCTCGCGTCGAGGCCATCGTCAATGCCGAGATCCTCGCCAACCAGCCCACCGTGGCTCAGGTCATGGCCTACGATGACGCCGTCAAGGGCGGCGCCATGGCGCTGTTCGGCGAAAAGTACGGCGACACCGTGCGCGTGCTCGACATCGGTTTCTCGCGTGAACTGTGCGGTGGCACCCACGTCAGCCGCACCGGCGACATCGGCCTGTTCAAGATCGTGTCCGAAGGCGGCGTGGCCGCCGGCGTGCGCCGTATCGAGGCCATCACGGGCGACAACGCCCTGGCTTGGGTGCAGAACCAGAGCGCGTTGCTGGCTCAGGTGGCCGGCATGCTGCGCAGCACGCCGGCCGACCTGCCGGCCCGCATCGCGCAGGTGCAGGACCAGGTCAAGCAGCTCGAAAAAGACCTGGAACAATCGCGCAGCAAGCTCGCCGCCAGCGCCGGCAACGACCTGGCCAGCTCCGCGGCCGTCGAGGTCAAGGGCATCAAGCTGCTGGCCGCCAGCATCGGCGACGTCGACCCCAAGGCCCTGCGCGGCATGGTCGACAACCTGAAAGACCGCCTCAAGCCCGCCGTGGTGCTGCTGGCCACCGGCTCGGCCGACGGCAAGATCAGCGTCGTCGGCGGCGTCACGGCCGACCTGACCAACCGCATCAAGGCCGGCGACCTGGTGGGCTTCGTCGCCAGCCAGGTGGGCGGCAAGGGCGGCGGTCGTCCGGACATGGCCATGGGCGGCGGCACCGATCTGGCGGCGCTGCCTGCCGCGATCGCCAGCGTGCAGAAGTGGGTCGATGAGCGCCTCTGACATGGACAACGCGTCAGGCGCCACGGCGCCGTCGTTCGACCAGGAGGTGGATGCCAGCGGCCTGACCTGCCCCTTGCCCATCCTGCGCGCCAAGAAGGCCCTGGCGCAGATGGAAAGCGGGCAGGTGCTGCGTGTCGTCACCACCGACCGCAACGCCATCCGCGATTTCCAGGCCTTTTCGCGCCAGACCGGCAACGTGCTGGTCGCGCAACACGAGGCCGACGGTCGCGGCGTGCATTTCCTGCGCCGCCGCTAGCCACGCAGTTGCCGCGCGACACATGAAAAAGGCCAGCCTCTCCCCAGGCTGGCCTTTTTTTGTCGGCGCTCGTCGCGCCTTATTTATGAATCGCCGCCGCCACGGCTTGCGTGATGGTGAAGTCCACCAGGTCGCCTTCCTTGAGCTGCGCCAACCGGGCCTGCAAGGCGGGGTCCTGCACCTGGATCGTGCGCAGGCCGCCTTGCGGACCCTTCAGTGTCACGAGATTGGCGCTCTTGTTGATGTGCCAGATTTCCGCGGTGATGGTGGTCTGCCGGCCCATCGCGCCACCCGGCTTGGCGCCCTTGGCGCTACGCGTGGCGGCGGTCTCGGTGACCACCTCCGGCGCGCCGGAACCCGCGCGCCGCACGTCGATGGCGACCGATTCGTAATAGTCCAGCGTAAGCGAATCGCCCGGCTTGATTTGCTTGAAGTTGCGCACGTTAGGTCCGGCCTGGATATCCACTACGTTGCCATTGGCGCCCTGCAGGGTGATGGTGCGGGTGGCGGGATCCACCGCGGTGACCTTGCCGGTGGCGGTGGTCAACGCGGCGCCGACCACCCGGGCCTGGGCCGCCATCGGCAGCGCCAGCATGCCCGCCACCAAACCTGTTGCCGCCAGGCGCGCGACAGGGGTGAAGACAGTTTTACGGTTCTTCATGGTGTAGCACCCTCCGGTAGAGGAAGTTGTGGGAAAACGCTGGGGAGAAACAGGGCGCGATCAGCCCCTGCGAAAACGGGGGCGTTCGCGCGGGCATGCGGTGCGTGAGGGCGGGGAAGGGCAACACCGTTGCGGCGCGGCCGGGGGGAGCGGGCTTGCGGATGTGGCGTAGGATGACATTCCGATCTCTCCAATCGGGGAAATGCTTCACACGCACTTGCAAAGGGTGCCGGTCGGGCGGCGCGTCCCGGATGGCAACGCCGCCGGGCGATTTTCATGCGCCCCGGCGCAGCACGGCGGCCCGTGACGGGCTACACTCTGTCTGCGGCGGGCTCCTGCCCGGATTTTGTAGAATACCCGTATGTGGTGCATATGTGGTGTTTTCGCGTATAAATCGCGCCGCGCCTTCCGATATTCAGCATGCGCATTTGCCAGTCGGCTTGTTTAAGTGCTAGAATTTCCCGTTTTTCACAACTAATTCAAGGGATTACCTATGGTGGTGATTCGCCTGGCCCGCGGTGGGTCCAAGAAGCGTCCGTTCTACAACCTGGTGGCCACCGATTCGCGTAACCGTCGCGACGGCCGTTTCATCGAGCGCGTGGGTTTCTACAACCCCGTCGGCAACGAAGGCGCGGAAAACCTGCGCATCGCGCTGGATCGCGTGCAGCACTGGACCAGCAACGGCGCCCAGCTGTCGCCGGCCGTCGAGCGTCTGGTCAAGGACTACTCGGCCAAGGTTTCCGCCGCGGCTTAATGCCCGCGTCGCACGCCTGAACCCTGCTAGTTTCTAGCTACGCTGTACGAAACCGATAGCCCGATACATGTCTGATGCCGCACATTCCAACGCGGCGCCTGCGGACTTGATCGAGTTGGGCCGCATCAGTGCGGCCTACGGTGTGAAAGGCTGGGTCAAGGTGCAGCCGCATTCGGCCAATGCCGAAGTGCTGCTCTCAGCTTCTCAATGGTGGTTGACTCGCCCTGTGCCTGAATTGGCGCGGGGCGCTGTCGCGTCTGCGCCTGTCGCATACAAGGTCGTGCAAGTCCGTTCGCAGGGCGCCACCGTGGTGGCCCAGTTGGCCGGCATCGCCGACCGTGACCAGGCCGAAGCGCTGCGCGGTTATTCCGTGCAGGCGCCGCGGGGTTCCTTCCCTGCGCCCGAAGAAGACGAATACTACTGGGTCGATCTCATTGGCTGTTCGCTGTATACCACGGCGGATGGCGACGCCGCGCTCATTGGTGTGGTGGACGAGGTCCTGGATAACGGCGCTCACGCCGTCTTGAAGGTCTTGCGCCAGAAGGTCGGAGCCGACGGCCCCGAAACCTTGCTGAACGCCAAGGGAAAGCCCGCCGAAATGCTCGTTCCGTTCGTGCGCGCGCACATCCAAGCCGTCGATCTGGCCGCGCGCCGCATCGATAGCGACTGGCCCGCGGATCTCTGATGCGCATCGATGTCGTGACGCTCTTTCCCGAGATGTTCGGGGTGGTGCGCGACCTCGGCGTCACCGGCCGGGCCCATGCCCAGGGCCGGTGGGCGCTGCATGCGTGGAATCCGCGAGATTTCACCACTGATCCCCACCGTACCGTGGACGACCGCCCCTATGGCGGCGGCCCCGGCATGGTGATGATGGCCGCTCCGCTGGAAGCCGCCGTCAGCGCCGCCCAGGCGGCGCGCGCGGCCCAAGGCCTGGGGCCGGCCCCGGTGGCGCTACTCGCACCCGTGGGCAAGCGTTACGATCAGGCCGGCGCCGAGGCGCTGGCTGCCAGCGACGGCCTGATTCTCATCTGCGGTCGCTACGAAGGGGTCGACCAGCGCTTCATCGAGCGTTGTGTCACCCACGAAATCTCGCTGGGCGACTTCGTGTTGTCCGGCGGCGAGATCGCGGCGCTGGCCGTGATCGACGCCGCGGTGCGCCTGTTGCCGGGCGTGCTGAACGACGGCGACTCCGCGCTGCAGGACTCCTTCAACGACACGCTGTCCGGCCTGCTGGACAGCCCGCATTACACGCGCCCCGAAGTCTACGAGGGCGCGCCCGTGCCGGCGCCGCTGCTCAGCGGCCACCATGCCAACATCTCGCGCTGGCGCCGTGAACGCTCGCTGGCGTTGACCGTTGCGCGACGTCCCGAGCTGATCGAGTCGGCCCGCGCCCAGGGGTGGCTGTCGCTCGCCGACGAGCGCTTCCTGGCCGAGCTGGCCGGCGAGCCGTTGCCGCCGCTGCCCGCCAAGCGCCGCCGCGGGTCCAAGCCCAAGGCTTCCTGAGCCGGCAGGCGCATCCCCCCCCGCCCCCCCCCCAACTCAAGCCCGGCTTTCTTCGCAAGCCTTTTCCCATTTTCCAAGACCCGATCAGCCTAGGGATGCTCCTAGGTTGTAGCGACTCGGCGCGCTCCTTAGTATTGAAAATTACATAAAAATGAAATTTTCATATGAGCCGATCCTCTCCCGTGCCGCGTGATGCCGCCGCGCTCTCCAAGCCAGCGCTGGCGGCGGGTCGCCCTGAGTCCGCCGTCGACATGTGGCTGGGCCAGCAGTTGCGCCAGTTGCGCAAGCAGCAGGGCCGCTCGCTGGCGGACGTGGCGCAGGCCTGCGGCATGTCGCTGGGGCTGCTCAGCCAGATCGAGCGCGGGCTGAGCTCCGCGTCGGTCAAGACGCTGCACCAACTGGCGCGCGAGTTCGGCGTGTCGGTCAACGCCTTGCTGCGCAACGCCGAGCACACCGAAGGCGAGGACGGCGGCCGCGTCGCCCGCGCCGGCACGCACCGCTATATCGACCTGCGCGAGAAAGGCATCGTCAAGGAGATGTACACGCCGCCCGCGTGCCGCAGCATGGACCTGTGCCGCGCCACCATCGAGCCCGGCGGCTCGACCGGCAACGAACTGTTCGTGACCGGGCAGGGCGAGCAGATCGGCGTGGTGCTCAAGGGCGCGCTCGAACTCTGGGTGGGCGACCGCGTCGTGCTGCTCAAGGAGGGCGACAGTTTCTGCTATGCCAGCAGCACGCCGCGGCGCTGGCGCAATCCCGGCTCGCAGGTGACCGAAGTCATCTGGGCCATCTCGAATATCAATCAAGCCGCGGGGGATATGACGCAACCGCCGCCTTGAGCGCGCGGGCAGTGAATCGGCGCGATGACACTGGGGATCATCCGCCTTCCGGGCACGCTCCGGAACGCTTTGCCTAGATGAGGAAATGTCATGAAATTCAAGACTCTGGTTGTCTCTGTATTCGCAGCATTGTCCACGGCCACGGCCGCGCAGGCCCAGACGGTGTTGAAGGTGGGATCCACGCCCACCGGCAGTCCGTTCACTTTTCTTGACACCAAGACCAACTCCATCGAGGGGGTGATGGTCGATATTGTTAAAGCGGTCGGCAAGGAGGCTGGCTTCGAGGTGCAGATCGAGCCCATGGCGTTTTCGGCGCTGATCGGTTCGCTGACTTCCAAGCGCATCGACATCGTCTCGGCGGCCATGTTCATCACGCCGCAGCGCCAGCAGGTGGTGAGTTTCTCGGAGCCGGTCTATCGCTATGGCGAAGGCCTGATGGTGCTCAAGAGCGACAACAAGGAATACAAGTCATTCGCCGACATGAAGGGCATGACGGTGGGGGTGCAGGTCGGCACCGCATTTGTCGAGCCGATCCAGAAGAGCGGCGTGTTCAAGGAGGTGAAGCTCTACGACAATCCGCCGGACATGATGCGCGACGCCAACGCCGGCCGCATCCAGGGCGGGTTCATGGACTATCCCATCGCCGCCTACATCCTGACCCAGGGCAACTATCCCAACCTGAAGATGGCGCAGTCCTACCAGCCCACCGTCATGGGCAGCCTGGGCCTGGCCACGCGCAAGGACGACACCGCCTTGCTCGAACGCATCAACAAGGCGCTGGCCAAGCTCAAGGCCGATGGCGCCATCGACCAGATCCTGAAGAAGTGGGGGCTGGGCGGCTGACGGCCGTTTGATGGCGGGCGTGGCGCCGCGGCAGGCGTCCGCCCTGACTGCGCGCCCTGGCGCGCGGACCGGCCGCGTCCCCGGGTTTCCGGAGGCGGCCCAGTTGGGGTGAATCGAGTCATGACGGAATTCTTCAAAGACGCGGCGGAATACCTGCCGATCCTGTTGCAGGGCGCCAAGCTCACCATCCTGGTGACGCTCGGGTCGCTGGTCCTGTCCACGCTGCTGGGGCTGGTGTGGGCGCTGATGCGCGTCTCCGGCAACAAATACCTGTCCAAGTTCAGCGCGGGCGTGATCAACCTGCTGCGCGGCATCCCGATCATCGTGCTGCTGTTCTACATCTATTTCGTGATGCCGGACATGGGCATCGCCCTGACGGCGGTGCAGGCGGCCATCATCGGGCTGGGCATCGCCTACTCGGCCTACCAGGCCGAGAACTTCCGCGCGGGGATCGAAGCCATCGACCGCGGCCAGATCGAGGCGGCCATGGCGATGGGCATGAGCTGGAGCATGACCATGCGCCGCGTGGTGCTGCCGCAGGCCGTCAAGATCGTGCTGCCGCCCTACGGCAACATCATGATCATGATGCTCAAGGACTCGTCGCAGGCGTCCACCATCACGGTGGCCGAGCTTGCCCTGCAAGGCAAGCTGATTGCCGTGTCGACGTTCAAGAACGCCACCGTGTTCTCGCTGGTGGCGCTGATGTACCTGGTGATGTGCGTGCCGCTGATCCTGCTGGTGCGGCATCTGGAAAAGAGGAGTGCCGCCAAATGATCGAACTCAAGGGCGTGCGCAAGAGCTTCGGGTCGCTGGAGGTGCTCAAGGGCATCGATGCCTCGGTCAGCAAGGGCGAAGTCGTATGCGTGATCGGGCCATCCGGCTCGGGCAAGTCCACCATCCTGCGCTGCATCAACGGGCTGGAGCGCTACAACGCCGGCCGCATCACCGTGGATGGCGAACTGGTGGACTGCGATGCGGCCTCCATCGTTTCCATCCGCACGCAGGTGGCGATGGTGTTCCAGCGCTTCAACCTGTTCCCGCATCGCACCGCGCTGGAGAACGTGGTGGAAGGTCCGATCTACGTGAAGGGCGAGCCGCGCGCGCAGGCGCTGGAGCGCGGCCGTGAATTGCTCGCCAGTGTCGGCCTGGCCGACAAGGCCGACGCCCATCCGCCGCAACTGTCCGGCGGCCAGCAGCAGCGCGTGGCGATCGCGCGGGCCCTGGCGATGCAGCCGAAGGCGATCCTGTTCGACGAACCGACCTCGGCGCTCGACCCCGAGCTGGTGGGCGACGTGCTGGGCGTGATGCGCAAGCTGGCCGAGGCCGGCATGACCATGGTCGTCGTGACGCACGAGATGAGCTTCGCGCGCGAGGTTGCCGACCGCGTCATGTTCTTTGACGGCGGCGTGATGGTGGAGCAGGGCGCCGCCCGTGAAGTGCTGAATCAGCCGCAGCACCCGCGCACGCAGGATTTCCTGCGCCGCGTGCTGCATCCCATGTGAGGAACCATCATGTCGCAGACGCCGTTTCCGCTTTCCCCGTCGCTCTGGGCCGCCACCGCGGCGCCGCCGCCGGACACGCAGCCGCTGACGCAGTCCGAGCAGGCCGACGTGCTGGTGGTGGGCGGCGGCTACGCCGGCCTGAGCACCGCGCTGCACCTGGCCGAGCAGGGCGTGCGGGTGGTGCTGCTGGAAGCGCGCGAGATCGGCTTCGGGGGCTCGGGGCGCAACGGCGGCCAGGTCATTCCCGGCCTCAAGTACGATCCCGATGCGCTCGTTTCGATGTTCGGCGCCGAGCGCGGCGAACGCCTGGTGCGCTTCGCTGGCGCCACCGCCGACGCGGTGTTCAACCTGATCGAACGGCATGCCATGGACGTGCCGCATGTGCGCAGGGGGTGGATCCAGGGCGCGCACAATCCCGCCGCGCTGGAACTGGCGCACGCCCGCGCCGCGCAATGGGCGCGCCATGGCGCCGACGCGCAGCCGTTGGACCGGGCCGAGGTGGCGCGGCTGATCGGGGCCGACCGCTACCTGGGCGGCTGGGTCGACCGCCGCGCGGGCGCGGTGCAGCCGCTGAGCTATGCGCGCGGACTGGCCCGCGCCGCCCTGAATGCCGGCGCCGTGATTCATACCGACACGCCAGTCACCGGTCTGAAGCGCGACGGCGGCAAGTGGACCGCCACGACTCCCGGCGGCGCCAGCGTGACCGCCGACCGCGTGGTGATGTGCACCAACGCCTACGGCGCCGATCTGCTGCCGGGCTTGAAGACCTCGATCATCGACGCCAATACCTTCCAGGTCGCCACCACGCCGCTGCCGGAGCGCCTGCGCGCAGGCATCTTTCCGGAAGGCCACGTCACGTCCGATACCCGCAACCTGCTGCTGTATTTTCGCCTGGACCACCAGGGCCGCCTGCTGATGGGCGGGCGTGGGCCCTTCCGCGAGCCCAAGGGGCCGCAGGACTGGGCCCACCTGGAACGGGTGATGGTGAAGATGTTCCCGCAGGTGGCCGGCACGCCGTTCGAGTACCGCTGGTGCGGCCGCGTGGCCATCACCCGCGACTATCTGCCGCACCTGCACGAGCCGCAGCCCGGGCTGCTGGTGGATATCGGCTGCCAGGGGCGCGGCGTGGGCCTGCAGACCAGCATGGGCCGCGCCATGGCGCAGTACCTCGTCAGCGGCGACGCCAAGGCGCTGCCGGTGCCGTTGTCGCCCGTAAAGCCGTTTCCGCTCTATGGACTGCGCCGCCTGTACGTGAACGCCGTGGTCACCTGGTACCGGATGACCGACGGCGGCGTATAGGCCGATGCGATCAGGCCGCGCGAAAAAAAGCCCCGGAGAGGATCCGGGGCCCTTTGCATGAACGCATTGCCGGGCGATCAGTTGCCCAGCTTGCCGCGCTGTTCGCGCACCTTCTGCAGCGTCTCGCCGAATTGAGCCAGGCGGGCCTTTTCCTGCTCGACCACGGCGGCCGGGGCGCGTTCAACGAAGCTGGCGTTGGACAGCTTGCCGTTGGCCTTGGCGATCTCGCCTTCCAGGCGGGCGATTTCCTTGTCCAGGCGCACGCGCTCGGCGGCCACGTCGATCTCGACATGCAACATCAGGCGGCTGGCGCCCACCACCTGCACCGGCGCGCCAGCGTCGGGCAGGGCGTCCAGCACGTCCACCTGGCTGAGCTTGGCCAGCGCGGCCAGGTAGGGGGCGTTGCGCGTCAGCGTGGGCGCGTCGCCCTGGGCGCACAGCGGCACTTTCTGCGCCGGCGACAGGTTCATCTCGCCGCGCAGCGCGCGCACGGCCTCGACCTGGGCCTTCAGTTCGGCCACGTCGGCTTCGGCGGCGGTGTCCACGGCGGCCGGATTGGCCTGCGGGTACGGCTGCACGCTGACACTGTCTGCCACGCCTTGCTTGCGCTTGCCGGCCACCACCGAGACCTTCTGCCACAGCTCTTCCGTGATGAACGGAATGATCGGGTGGGCCAGGCGCAGCACGCCTTCCAGCACGCGGATCAGCGTGCGGCGCGTGCCCAGTTGCTGGGCCGGCGTGCCGGTCTGGATCTGCACCTTGGCCAGTTCCAGGTACCAGTCGCAGTATTCGTCCCAGACGTAGCGGTACAGCGCGTTGGCCACGTTGTCGAAACGGTAGTCGGCGAAGCCGCGGGCCACCTCGGCTTCCAGCGCCTGTAGCTGGCTGACGATCCAGCGGTCGACGAACGAGGTTTCGCCCGCGTCCGGACCGGTCAGGTCGTGGCCTTCGGTGTTCATCAGCACGAAACGGGTGGCGTTCCAGAGCTTGTTGCAGAAGTTGCGATAGCCCTCGCAACGCTTCAGGTCGAAGTTGATGTTGCGGCCCAGGGTCGCGTAGGCGGCCATGGTGAAGCGCAGTGCGTCGGTGCCGAAGGCGGGAATGCCGTCCGGGTACTGGCGGCGCGTGGCCTTTTCGATGGCGCCGGCCTGCTTGGGATTCATCAGGCCGTAGGTGCGCTTGGCCACCAGGCCGTCCAGGTCGATGCCGTCGATCAGGTCGACCGGATCCAGCGTGTTGCCCTTGGACTTGCTCATCTTCTGGCCGTCGGCGTCGCGGATCAGGCCGTGCACGTAGACGTGCTTGAACGGGATCTGGCCGGTCAGGTGCGTGGTCAGCATGACCATGCGCGCGACCCAGAAGAAGATGATGTCAAAGCCGGTGACCAGCACGCTGGACGGCAGGTAGCGCGCCAGGTCGGCCGTCTTGTCGGGCCAGCCAAGCGTGGTGAAGGGCACCAGGCCCGATGAGAACCACGTGTCCAGCACGTCCGGATCGCGCTTGAGTTCGCCGGTGACGCCGGCGGCGCGGGCCTGCTGGACGGCTTCGGCCTCATCGTGCGCGACGAACACCTGGCCGTCATCCGAGTACCAGGCGGGAATCTGGTGACCCCACCACAGTTGGCGCGAAATGCACCAGTCCTGGATGTTGTTGAGCCACTGGTTGTAGATGGTGGTCCAGTTGTCCGGGTAGAACTGGATGCGGCCGTCGGCGACGACCTCCAGCGCCACTTCGGTGATGCTCTTGCCCGGGTTGAGCGTGCCCTCGGGGGCCGGCTTGCTCATGGCGACGAACCACTGGTCGGTCAGCATGGGCTCGAGCACGACGCCGGTGCGGTCGCCCTTGGGCTGCATCATCTTGTGCGGCTCGACCTTGACGAGGTAGCCTTCGGCTTCCAGTTGGGCCACCACGGCCTTGCGGGCCTCGTAGCGCTCCATGCCCTGGAACTGCTTGGGGCCGTTCTCGTTGATGTGCGCGTCGAGCGTGAAGATCACGATCAGCGGCAGGTCGTGGCGCATCGCGCAGGCGTAGTCGTTGAAGTCGTGCGCGCCGGTGATCTTGACGCAACCGGTGCCGAATTCGGGGTCGACGAAGTCATCCGCGATGATGGGGATGTTGCGGTCGCACAGCGGCAGTTCGACTTCCTTGCCGACCAGGTGCTTGTAGCGCGGGTCTTCAGGGTGCACGCACAGCGCGCCGTCGGCCAGCATGGTCTCGGGGCGGGTGGTGGCGATGGTCATGCCGCGCAGGGTGACCGTCTGGCCGTCCTTGTCGACGATGGTCTGCGGACCGTCGACGAAGGGGTAGAGGATGTGCCACATGTGGCCGTCGGTCTCTTCCGACTGGACTTCCAGGTCGGACACGGCCGTCAGCAGCTTGGGATCCCAGTTGACCAGGCGCTTGCCGCGGTAGATCAGGCCCTGTTTATGCAGGCGCACGAAGGTCTCCACCACGCCGCGCGACATGCGGTCGTCCATGGTGAAGTACTCGCGCGGCCAGTCGGCCGAGGCGCCCAGCCGGCGCACCTGGCCGGTGATGGCGTTGCCCGACTTTTCCTTCCACTCCCACACTTTTTCGACGAATTTCTCGCGGCCGAGGTCGTGGCGCGAAACCTTCTGCGCGTCGAGCTGTCTTTCAACCACGATCTGCGTGGCGATGCCGGCGTGATCCGTCCCCGGAATGAAAACGGTGTCGTCGCCCAGCATGCGGTGGTAGCGGATCAGGCCATCCATGATGGTCTGGTTGAACGCATGGCCCATGTGCAGGGTGCCCGTCACGTTGGGCGGCGGGAACTGGATGACGTAAGGCTGGCCTTCGGTCCCCGTTTTTACGTGCGACCCCGCGGCGAAGTAGCCGCGCTTTTCCCACTCGGCGTACCAGCGGGATTCGAGTTCGGCAGGTTCGAAGCTCTTGGAGAGTTCCGGGGAGTCGGTCGCGGCGGACGCGGCGTTCGGGGGAGCGGCTTGAGTCATTACAGGGTTCCGGCAGACAGGGCGCCCGGTCGATGGAAACGGGCAAGCAAACCGCTCATTTTAAGATGTAATGCGGTCGTATCGGCGTGTTAGAATACCGGGTTACTGTAAACCTTTTAGAAGTCCCTGAATTCATTGAGGTTTCGCCAAAAGTTCATTGAAAAAACGCTGCGAATTTCAGCGCAATGAATCGAGCGAAGCATTCGAGGTGGGACAGCCCGGGGGCAACCCCGGGATCACTCCGAAGGGTTGGCAGTGTCGAATCCCCGCCTTGGCACAGGCGGCCGGGACGGCCCGGAACGCGCTGTCAACGCAGTTGTTCCGAGTCGCTTGCGCGCCCATGGCGCGCTGCCGCTTGAAGGGTGACACCAACGAGCGCAGGCCACGCCAGGCAATCATAGAAACCAGTCAGTATCCGTTTTTGGAGTTCTCATGTCCGTCCAACGCACCCTCTCGATCATCAAGCCCGACGCCGTCGCCAAGAACGTCATCGGCCAGATCGTCGCCCGCTTCGAGCAAGCCGGCCTGAAGGTCATCGCCGCCCGCCTGGCCCAACTGTCGCGCGCCGACGCCGAGCGTTTCTACGCCGTCCACAAAGAGCGCCCCTTCTTCAAGGACCTGGTTGACTTCATGGTGTCGGGCCCCGTGTTCGTGCAAGTGCTGGAAGGCGAAGACGCCATCCAGAAGAACCGCGACCTGATGGGCGCCACCGATCCCAAGAAGGCCGCCCCGGGCACCATCCGCGCCGACTTCGCCGACAGCATCGACGCCAACGCCGTGCACGGCTCGGACGCGCCGGAAACGGCCGCTGTCGAAGTGGCTTTCTTCTTCCCCGAAATCAACATCCACAGCCGTTGATTTCCCGGAAATTCCTTTAGCGTCATAGCAATACCCTGGTCATGGAATCCGTCGAACGAATCAACCTGTTGGGGCTGGATGGCTCCGCCCTGTCCGAACTCGTCGGGCAGTGGGGCGGCAAGCCGTTTCGCGCCCGCCAGTTGCAGCGCTGGATGCACCAGCGCGGCGCCGATTCGTTCGACGCCATGACCGACCTGGCCCGCGATTTCCGCGGCCAGTTGGCGTCCCGTTGCGTCATCGAGGCGCTGGCGGTCAACACCGAGCAGCGCTCGTCGGACGGCACCCGCAAGTGGCTGTTCGACGTGGGGCAGGGCAACGCCATCGAAACCGTCTTCATCCCCGAGGACGACCGCGGCACCTTGTGCATCTCCAGCCAGGCGGGCTGCGTGGTGAACTGCCGTTTTTGCTCGACCGGCCACCAGGGGTTCAACCGCAACCTCAAGACCAGCGAGATCATCGGCCAGTTGTGGTGGGCCAAGCGCGTGCTGGAAGCCGACGTCGGCACCGCGCGCCTGGAAAGCGCCCGCGCCACCGAAGACACCCGCGTCATCAGCAACGTGGTCATGATGGGCATGGGCGAGCCCCTGCTCAACTACGACCAGGTGCTGCCGGCCCTGCGCCTGATGCTCGACGACAACGCCTATGGCCTGTCGCGCCGCCGCGTCACGGTGTCCACGTCGGGCGTGGTGCCCATGATGGACCGCCTGTCGCAGGACTGTCCGGTGGCGCTGGCCGTGTCGCTGCATGCGCCCAACGACGCGCTGCGCGACGAGCTGGTGCCGCTGAACAGGAAATACCCGTTGAAGGAGTTGCTGGCCGCGTGCGAACGCTACCTGGCTTTCGCGCCGCGCGACTTCATCACGTTTGAATACTGCATGCTGGATGGCATCAACGATACCGACCAGCACGCCAAGGAACTGATACACATTGCCCGCCAGATCCGCTGCAAGCTCAATCTGATCCCGTTCAATCCCTTCCCCGCCTCCGGCCTGAAGCGTTCGCCTTCGGCCCGCGTCAAGGTGTTCGCCCAGCGTCTGATGGACGCCGGCATCATCACGACGGTGCGCAAGACCCGGGGGGACGATATCGACGCCGCTTGTGGTCAACTGGCTGGAGAAGTGCGCGACCGTACCCGCATCACCGAGCGGAACGCCGCGCAGCGCCAGACCATACCAATTAGACAGGTGCATGCATGACGCAGGATATCGCTTCTGCAGTTTCAGAGACGCCCGCGAGCGCGGGCGGTTCGGGCAATGTGGGCTCGGCGCTGCGCACGCTGCGCCAATCCAAGGGCTGGTCGCTCGACGAAGTGTCCAGCCGCATCAAGTTTTCGGCCAAGCAGATCGAGGCCCTCGAGAACGAACAGTGGGGCGAACTGCCCACCGGCGTCTCGCTGCGCGGCCTGATCCGCAACTACGCCCGCATGCTGGGCGCCGATTCGCAGGCAATCGTTGATTCGCTCGACCCCAAGGCCCGCGTCACGGGCCCGGTCAAGCTGAGTCCGGGGGCGCTGCATTCGGCCCATTCCATTCCCCAGTCCGGCGCCGACGACGATCGCGCGTCCTCGACCTCCTGGGGCTGGCTGATCGCCATCGTGCTGGTGCTTGCCGCCGGCGTCGCCTATGCCTTCTGGCAGGGCTGGCTGCCGCAGCAATGGCTGGCGTTCGACTGGCTTCCCAAGCTGTCCAAGTAAATACCGGTTTCGCCGATGCAAGATTCCTCTCTGCCTTGCCAGGATGCGCCGCCGCCCGCCGTGGGCGCGGCTCCCCGCCGCGCCACGCGTTCGGTGGCGGTGAAGTGGGGCGACCGCACGGTCATGATCGGCGGCGACGCGCCGGTGGTGGTCCAGTCCATGACCAACACCGACACCGCCGATGCCATCGCCACGGCGATCCAGGTCAAGGAATTGGCGCTGGCTGGCTCCGAGATGGTGCGCATCACCGTCAACACGCCCGAAGCCGCCAGGGAAGTCATGGCGATCCGCGAGCAGCTCGACCGCATGGGCGTGGACGTGCCGCTGGTGGGCGACTTCCACTACAACGGCCACAAGCTGCTGACGCAATTCCCGGACTGCGCCCAGGCGCTGTCCAAGTACCGCATCAATCCGGGCAACATGGGCGGCGGCAAGCGTCGTGACGACAATTTCGCCCAGATGATCGAAGTGGCCTGCCGCTACGACAAGCCGGTGCGCATCGGCGTGAACTGGGGCAGCCTGGATCACGAGCTGATGGCGCGCAAGATGGACGAAAACAGCCGCCGCGCCCAGCCCTGGGAAGCGCAGGCGGTGATGCGCGACGCGCTGGTGGTGTCCGCCATCAGCAACGCCCAGCGCGCCGAGGAACTCGGCCTGCGCCGCGATGCCATCATCCTGTCGTGCAAGGTCAGTCACGTGCAGGACCTGATCGCGGTCTACCGCGACCTGTCGGCGCGTTGCGACTATCCGCTGCACCTGGGCCTGACCGAAGCCGGCATGGGCAGCAAGGGCATCGTCGCCTCGACCGCCGCGCTGGCCGTGCTGCTGCAGCAGGGCATCGGCGACACCATCCGCATCTCGCTGACGCCGGAACCGGGCGGCGACCGCGGCCGCGAGGCCGTGGTGGCGCAGGAGATCCTGCAGACCATGGGCCTGCGCGCGTTCACGCCCATGGTGGTGGCCTGCCCCGGTTGCGGCCGCACCAGCAGCACGTTCTTCCAGGAACTGGCCGATAGCATCCAATCCTACCTGCGCCGGCAGATGCCGGTGTGGCGCGCCCAGTACCCCGGCGTCGAAAGCATGAATGTCGCGGTCATGGGCTGTGTGGTCAACGGGCCTGGCGAAAGCCGCCACGCGGACATCGGCATCAGCCTGCCGGGCACCGGCGAGGTGCCGGCCGCGCCGGTGTTCGTCGACGGCGAGCGCACGGTCACCCTGAAGGGCGACCACATCGCCGAAGAATTCCAGGCCATCGTTGAAGACTACGTTGCGCGTCGCTACGGCGCGCTCGCCTCTCATTAAAAGAAAGGGTGTGGCCGCGAGGCGCGCTTGCCGGCGCGCGGAGCGGCATGATCAAGATGACTCAAGCTTTCCAGAAAGTCGCCGCCATTCGCGGCATGAATGACCTGCTGCCAGGGGCCAGCGCCCGCTGGGAGCAATTCGAGGAAATCGTGCGCGGCTGGCTGCGCGGCTACGGCTATCGCAATGTGCGTACGCCCGTGCTTGAGCATACGCGCCTGTTCACGCGCGGCATTGGCGAAGTGACCGACATCGTCGAAAAAGAGATGTACACGTTCACCGACGCGCTCAACGGCGAATCGCTGACCATGCGGCCCGAGATGACCGCCGGCATCGTGCGCGCCTCGATCGAGCACAACCTGCTGTACGACCGCCCGCAGCGCGTCTACTCGATCGGCCCGGTGTTCCGCCACGAGCGCCCGCAGCGCGGCCGCTACCGCCAGTTCCACCAGATCGACGTCGAGGCCCTGGGCTTCGCCGGCCCCGATGTGGACGCCGAACTGATCGTCATGCTGGCCCGCCTGTGGAAGCTGCTGGGCCTGACCGACGTGCGCCTCGAACTGAATTCGCTGGGCCAGCCGGCCGAGCGCGCCGCGCACCGCGCCGCCCTGATCGCGCACCTGGAAAAGCACGTCGACATCCTCGATGAGGATGGCAAGCGCCGCCTGTATACCAATCCGCTGCGCGTGCTGGACACCAAGAACCCCGCCATGCAGGAAATGGCCGACAGCGCTCCGCGCCTGTTCGACTTCCTGGGCGAGGAATCGCGCGCGCACTTCGAGGGCGTGTGCCAGCGCCTGACCGACGCCGGCATCGAATACCGCCTCAACCCGCGCCTGGTGCGCGGGCTGGACTACTACAACCTGACCGTCTTCGAATGGGTGACCGACCGCCTCGGCTCCCAGGGCACCGTCTGCGGCGGCGGCCGCTATGACGGCCTGATCGAGCTGCTGGGCGGCAAGCCCGCGCCGGCCGTCGGTTTCGCCATCGGCATGGAACGCCTGCTGGACCTGTGGGAGCAGAGCGTGCAGATCGAGTCGCCTGCCGAATGCGAGGTCTATGTCGTGCACCAGGGCGAAGCGGCGCAGCGCCTGGCCGCCCGGGTCGGCGAAGACCTGCGCGACGCCGGCCTGTCGGTGGTGGTGCATGCCGGCGCCGCCAGCTTCAAGTCCCAATTCAAGCGCGCGGACGCCAGCGGCGCCCGGGTTGCGGTTATCCTTGGCGCCGATGAAGTGGCTTCGCAGACCGCCAGCATCAAATTCCTGCGCGCCGACGCCCAAGGCGATGCCGCGCAGCAGCAAGTCCCGTTGGCGGGCTTGGCCGACGTATTGAATATCAAGGGTTAGGGCATGGCATACGATCTGGAAGAACAGGAAAAACTCGACGCGATCAAGGCGTGGTGGGCTCGTTACGGCACGCTGATGCTGTCGCTGGTGGCCGCCGTGGCGGTGGCATGGGGCGGCTGGTGGGGCGCCAAGGCCTACCAGTCGCACAAGGCCAACCAGGCCATGGGTTATTTCGAGGCGCTCGAAGACGCCGCCCGCCTGGGTGGCGCCGATTCGTCGGTGCGCATCAAGGCCGCCGCGGCGACCTTGCGCGACCAATACGGCTCGACCGGCTACGCCGCCCGCGGCGCGCTGGTGGCGGCCCAGGCGCTGCAGGCCCAGAAGGACGTCGACGGCGCCCGCCAGCAGCTCGAGTGGCTGGCCAGTCAATCCAAGAACCCGTCCATGCAGGCCGTCGCCCGGCTGCGCCTGGCGGGTCTGTTGCTCGATCAGAAGCAATACGACGCCGCGCTGGGCCAACTGAACAACGCCCCGGCCGCGTTCGCCGCCTTGTTCGCCGACCGCCGTGGCGATATCCTCGCGGCGCAAGGCAAGCGCGAGGACGCGCGTGCGGCATGGCAAAGCGCCATTGATGGCCTGGGCACGGCGAATCCGCTGACCCAGGTTGTGCAACTGAAACTGGATGCCCTGAGCGGAGCGTGACTGTAATGCGTAAATTTGCCTTTGGCCGGACGTGGCGTGGCGCTGTTTGCCTGACGAGCTTGCTCGCCCTGGGCGGTTGCGGCCTGTTTTCCCATGACGACGGCCGTTACGACCCTGCTCCCCTGACCGAATACAAGGCCGGCATGTCGGTGCGCCAGGTCTGGTCGACCTCGATCGGCAGCGGCTCCGGCCTCGGCTTTGCGCCCACGGTGCTCGAGAACGCGGTCTACGCCGCCACGCCCGATGGCTCGGTCGGCAAGTTCGACCTGCAGAGCGGTCGTCCCATCTGGAAGTCGCAGGCCGGCGTGAAGCTGACCGCGGGCGCGGGCAGCGACGGCACCACCACGGCCGTGGCCTCCCCCGACGGCGACGTGGTCGCCTTCGACGACAGCGGCAAGGTCAAATGGAAGGTGCGCGCCACCAGCGACGTCAACATCCCGCCAGTGGTGGGTTATGGCATCGTCGTGGTCCGCAGCGGCGACTACCGCATCCAGGCCTTCGACGCCAACAACGGCGAGCGTCTCTGGAGCGTGCAGCGGCCCGGCCCGGCGCTGGCCCTGCGCAGCGCCGCGCAGATGGTGCTGGCCGAAGGCCTCGTCATCACTGGCCTGCCCGGCGGCAAGATGATGGCCATCGCCTCCGACAGCGGCAACGTGCAATGGGAAGGCACCGTCGCCACCCCGCGCGGCGCCAGCGACCTGGAACGCCTGACCGACGTGGTCGGCGCGCCACGCATCGCCGGCAATCTGCTTTGCGCGGTGGCCTACCAAGGGCGTATCGTGTGCTTTGACGTCACGGCCGGCGGCCGTCCGATCTGGGCGAAGGACTTCTCCAGCGTCAGTGGCATGACCCTGGATCAGCGTTTTGCCTACTCTGCCGACCAGAACAGCGTGGTCAACGCCTTTGCGCTGGACAACGGCGGCAATGTCTGGAAGCAGGCTGCGCTGAAGAATCGCCAGCTCACCGCGCCGGCCCTGCTGGGCGGCGCGCTCGCGGTCGGCGACCTGGACGGCTACGTGCATTTCCTGTCGCGCAGCGACGGCAGCCTGATGGCGCGCCTGTCGGTGGGCGGCGGTGCCATCGTTTCGCCGCCGCAGACGACTCCCCAAGGTGTGCTGGTCCAGACGGGCAATGGCAATCTCGTCCTGATCGGCACCAACTAAACCCTCAAGAACAAAGCCTTACACCGTGTCTTTCAAGCCTGTCGTTGCCCTGGTCGGCCGCCCCAATGTGGGGAAATCGACCCTATTCAATCGCCTGACGCGATCGCGCGCCGCGCTGGTGGCCGATTTTTCCGGCCTGACCCGCGATCGCCACTACGGCGAGGGCAGGGTGGGCGATATCCCCTTCATCGTCATCGACACGGGCGGTTTCGAGCCGGTCGCCAAGGACGGCATCCTGCTGGAGATGGCACGCCAGACCCGGCAGGCCATCGCCGAGGCCGACGTCGTGGTGTTCCTGGTGGACGCCCGCGCCGGCCTGAACGCGCATGACCACGAGATCGCGACGCTGCTGCGCAAGTCGGGACAGCAGCGCGTGCTGCTGGCGGTGAACAAGGCCGAAGGCATGGGGGCGGGCGCCGCCATCGCCGAATTCCACGAGCTGGGTCTGGGGCAACCCTATCCCATCTCGGCGGCGCACGGTGACGGCATCGTCGACCTGATCGAACTCGCGCTGCAGGACCTGGCCGAGCCGCCGGCCGAGGAAGAAGAGCCGGCCGAAGAGGGCGAGCACGACCACCGCATCAAGCTGGCCATCGTCGGCCGTCCCAACGTCGGCAAGTCGACGCTGATCAACACCCTGATGGGCGAAGAGCGCGTGATCGCGTTCGACATGCCCGGCACCACGCGCGACGCCATCGAGATCGACTTCGAACGCGATGGCCGCCGCTACACGCTGATCGACACCGCCGGCCTGCGCAAGCGCGGCAAGGTGTTCGAGGCGGTCGAGAAGTTCTCGGTCATCAAGACGCTGCAGGCCATCGAGGCCAGCAACGTCGTGCTGCTGATGCTGGACGCGCAGACCGAAATCTCCGAGCAGGACGCCCACATCGCCGGCTTCGTGCTGGAAACCGGGCGCGCCGTGGTCGTGGCCGTCAACAAGTGGGATGGCCTGGACGGCGAGGAAAAGGAACGCATCGAGCGCGAGTTCATGCGCAAGCTGCGCTTCCTGTCGTTCGCTCGCGTGCATACCATTTCGGCCCTGCGCGGCCAGGGCATCAAGCCGCTGCTCAAGTCGGTCAATGCCGCCCACGCCGCGGCCTTCGCCAAGCTGTCCACGCCCAAGCTGACGCGCGAGCTGCAAGCTGCCGTCGAGCAGCAGCCGCCTCCGCGCAAGGGCATCTTCCGTCCCAAGATGCGCTATGCGCACCAGGGCGGCCAGAATCCCCCGCTGGTGGTCATCCACGGCAACGCGCTGGACGCGGTGCCCGATTCGTACCGCCGCTACCTGGAAACCCGTTTCCGCAACGCTTTCGATCTGGCCGGCACGCCGCTGCGGATCGAATTCAAGTCTTCGCACAACCCCTACGCGCAGGAAAGCTGATCCATGAGCCGTTTCTGGAGTCCCGTGGTCGGGACGCTCAGTCCGTATGTGCCGGGCGAGCAGCCCAAGCTTCAGAACCTGGTCAAGCTGAACACCAACGAGCACCCCTACGGGCCGTCGCCCAAGGTGCTCGAGGCGATCCGCGCGGCGTGCGACGACACGCTCAAGCTCTATCCCGATCCGTCGTCCGACCGCCTGCGCCAGGCGGTGGCGACGGCCGTCGGCGTGGCGCCGGCCAGTGTCTTCGTCGGCAACGGTTCGGATGAGGTGCTGGCGCATGCCTTCCTGGCGTTGCTCAAGCACGAGCGTCCCCTGCGTTTTCCGGACATCACCTATAGCTTCTATCCCGTCTACTGCGGCCTGTACGGCATCGACTACGAAACGCTGCCGCTGACGGACGATTTCCGCATCGACGTCGAAGACTACCTGCCTGGCCGTCATGGCCAGGCAGGCGCCATCATTTTCCCCAATCCCAACGCGCCGACCGGCCGTGCGTTGACGCTGGCGGAGATCGAGCGCGTGCTGGCGGGCAATCCGGATTGCGTGGTGGTGGTGGACGAGGCCTACGTCGATTTCGGCGCCGAATCGGCTATTGCGCTGACCGCGCGTTACGACAACCTGCTGGTCATCCAGACCTTGTCCAAATCGCGTTCGCTGGCGGGCCTGCGCGTCGGCTTCGCGGTCGGCAGCCCGGCGCTGATCGACGGCCTGGAACGCGTCAAGAACAGCTTCAATTCCTATCCGGTGGATCGCCTGGCTTCGGCCGGCGCGGTCGCGGCGCTCGAGGATGTCGAGTATTTCGAACGGACCCGCCAGGCGGTGATCCAGACTCGCGTGCGGATGACAGCCGGCCTGGAGGCCCTGGGCTTCGAGGTGCTGCCGTCCAGCGCCAATTTCGTGTTCGCCCGGCACGCCTCGCGCGATGCCGCCGCGCTGGCCGCCGGCCTGCGCGAACGCAGCATCATCGTGCGCCATTTCCGCCTGCCGCGCATCGACCAGTTTCTGCGTATTACAGTGGGCACGGACGAGCAGTGCGAATTGCTCCTGAAAGCGCTCGCCGAGCTCGTCTGAACCCCAGCGCCAGGGCCTTTCCGGCGGAAAACTCTGGTGTCATCTTTTGCATCCGACACAAGTAGCACGGGCCGGGAAAACCCTGTAGAGTACATGCTTCGGCGTGCCCCACCTGTAAAAAGCGCGTCACCACTCAATAACAAACAAATGGAGCCTGGCCAATGAGCAATAAAGGGCAAACTCTGCAAGATCCGTTCCTGAACACGCTGCGCAAGGATCATGTGCCGGTGTCGATCTACCTGGTGAACGGTATCAAGCTTCAAGGGCAAATCGAATCTTTCGACCAATACGTGGTGCTGCTGCGTAACACGGTCACGCAAATGGTCTACAAGCACGCCATTTCCACCGTCGTTCCCGCCCGCGCCGTGAATTTCCAGGTGGAAGTCCCTGCTGAGTAATCTCGCTCCCGCAGTACCTTTTATTGCCCGCCAGGCGTTCCACGTCGGCGGGCATTTTCGCTTTGGCTCCAAAATGGTGCATGTATGCGCGCACTGATCATCAGCGTGGATCTGGGTGATCCCGACTTCGCCGCCCACGCCGAGGAATTCGCCATGCTGGCCAAGGGCGCCGGCGCGGAAATCGTCGGCACGCTCACGGCCCGGCGCGACCGCCCCGACGCCAAGTTCTTCATCGGTTCCGGCAAGGCCGACGAAGGCGTGGGCATGGCCCAGGCGCTGCTGGCCGACATCGTGCTGTTCGACCAGCCGCTGTCGCCGGCCCAGCAGCGCAACCTGGAACGGGTCTTCAACCTGCGCGTGGTGGATCGCGTGGCGTTGATCCTGGATATTTTCGCGCTGCGCGCCAAGAGCCACGAAGGCAAGCTGCAGGTCGAACTGGCCCAGTTGCAGCACCTGGCCACGCGCCTGACCCGCATGTGGAGCCACCTGGAGCGCCAGCGCGGCGGCATCGGCATGCGCGGCCCCGGCGAATCGCAGCTCGAAATGGACCGCCGCATGATCGGCGCCAAGGTCAAGACGCTGCGCGAGCGCCTTGACCGCGTCGAGCGCCAGCGCATCACGCAGCGGCGCGCGCGGGCGCGCGGCGGCGCATTGTCGGTGTCGCTGGTGGGGTATACCAACGCGGGCAAGTCGACCCTGTTCAATGCCTTGACCCGCGCCGACACCTACGCGGCGGACCAGTTGTTCGCCACGCTCGACACCACGACGCGCCGCATCTGGATTGAAGGGGCGGGCAATGTGGTGGTGTCGGATACGGTGGGCTTCATCCGCGACCTGCCTCACGACCTGATCGCCGCGTTCCGCGCCACGCTCGAGGAGACCGTGCACGCCGATCTGCTGCTGCACGTGGTCGACGCGGCCAGTCCGCAGCGTGACGAGCAGATCTTCGAGGTCAACAAGGTTCTGGCCGAAATCGGGGCTGCCGCGATTCCCACCATTCTGGTATACAACAAGATCGATCGCGCTGGCCTGGAACCCCGGGCGGAGCGCGATGCCCATGGTACGATTGCGCGAGTATTTGTAAGCGCCACCGAGCGCGCCGGTTTGGACGCGTTGCGCGGGGCAATTGCGGAGACCGGACAGATTGTGGGAAACAATGCCTCGAATTATCAAACTCTTCAATCTGAATGACCCCGGTTGGGGTCGTGGAAACAATAATGGCTCCGAGCCGCCGCCCAAGCGGCCCCAAGGCAACGGAGACGGTCCGCCCGACCTCGACGAGGTCTGGCGCGATTTCAATAATCGCATCGGATCGTTATTCGGCCGCAAGGGCGGGGGCGGCAACAACCGCCCGGGTGGCAATCGCGGTGGCATGACGCCGCCGTCGCCGCGTGGCGCGCGCATCGGACTGGGAGTGATCGCCCTGGTCGCGGTCGGCATCTGGGCGGCCAGCGGTTTCTATATCGTCCAGGAAGGCCAGGTCGCGGTCGTCACGCAGTTCGGCAAATACAAGAGCACCTCACAAGCCGGCTTCCAGTGGCGCCTGCCGTACCCCATCCAGAGCCATGAAATGGTCAACGTGTCGCAACTGCGCACGTTCGAAGTCGGTTTCCGTGGCGGCGCCCGCAACAAGGTGCTGCCCGAGGCGCTGATGCTCACGACGGACGAGAACATCGTCGACATGCAGTTCGTCGTGCAGTACCGCCTGCGTGCCGATGGCGCGCCCGACTACCTCTTCATGACGCGCGACCCGGACGATTCCGTGCGCCAGGCGTCTGAAACCGCCATGCGCGAAGTGGTCGGCAAGCAGTCCATGGACTTCGTGCTGTACGAAGGTCGTACCACGGTCGCCACCCAGGTCCAGGCGCTGATGCAGCAGATCCTCGACCGCTACCAGACCGGCGTGCAGGTCAGCACCGTCGCCATTCAGAACGTGCAGCCGCCCGAGCAGGTGCAGGCCGCCTTCGACGATGCCGTCAAGGCGGGCCAGGATCGCGAGCGCCAGATCAACGAAGGCCAGGCCTACGCCAACCAGGTCGTGCCGCTGGCCAGCGGCCAGGCCTCGCGCATGCTGGAGCAGGCCGAAGGCTACCGCGCCAAGGTGACGGGCGACGCGCAGGGTAATACCGCGCGCTTCACCAGCATCCTCGGCGAGTACGAGAAATCCCCGGTGGTCATGCGCCAGCGCATGTATCTGGAGAGCATGCAGGACATCTTCACGCGCGCCAGCAAGGTCATGGTCGACACCAAGAGCAACAACAACATGTTGTATCTGCCCTTGGACAAGATCATGCATCTGGCCGCCCAGGATGCCAGCAAGTCCGCGGTAGGCAACCCCGGATCGCCCGCATTGGTCAGTCCGCCGCTCCAAGCGCCACTGCGTGGCAGCGCGGCGCCGGCGCCGCAACCCTCCGGCAGCAGCAATAGCAACGCGCTGCCCCGCGACCGCCAGTCGCGCTAACCCGGAGGATTCTTGATCATGCAACGTCTTATGCCCATCCTGGTTGGCCTGCTCATCGTGCTGGCCGCCCTTTCTTCCTGCGTGTTCGTGGTGCGCGAGCGCGACTACGCCCTGGTGTTCTCACTGGGTGAAGTGCGCAAGGTCATCAACGAGCCCGGCCTGTACTTCAAGGCGCCGCCGCCGTTCCAGAACGTGGTGACGCTGGACAAGCGCATCCTGACGATCGAAACCAACGAAGCCGAGCGCATCCAGACTTCCGAAAAGAAGAACCTGCTGATCGACTCGTACGTCAAGTGGCGCATCGCGGATCCCCGCCTGTACTACGTGACCTTCGGCGGCAACGAACGCGCCGCGCAGGAACGCCTGCAAGCGCAGATCCGCGACGCGCTCAACGCCTCGGTCAACGTGCGCACGGTGCGTGACGTGGTCTCGACCGAACGCGACAAGATCATGGCCGAAATCCTGACCAACGTCGCCAAGCGCGCCGAGCCGTTGGGCGTGCAGATCGTCGACGTGCGCCTGCGCCGCATCGAGTTCGCGCCCGAGATCTCGGAGTCGGTGTACCGCCGCATGGAAGCCGAACGTACCCGTGTCGCCAACGAGCTGCGCTCGATCGGCGCCGCCGAGGGCGAGAAGATCCGCGCCGAAGCCGACCGCCAGCGCGAAGTGATCGTGGCCCAGGCCTACGCCAAGGCCCAGACGATCATGGGCGAGGGCGACGCCGCGGCCGCCGCGATCTACTCGCAGGCCTACGGCAAGAACCCGCAGTTCTACACGTACTACAAGAGCCTGGAAGCCTATCGCGCTTCGTTCTCGAAGCCGGGCGACGTGCTGGTGGTCGACCCCAGTTCCAGCTTCTTCCAGTTCATGAAGGATCCCGCCGGCCAGGCGCTGGCGCCGGTGACCGTGCCCGCCAAGTAAGGCGGCGCCGCTTGCGGTATCCCGAAGCCCCTTGGCCTGCGCCAAGGGGCTTTTTCCTGGCGTGCCAGGCACGGTCCGGTGGCCGCCCCCGCAATCGGGGACGGTGTTGCGCCGCTGGCTTTCCCGGCTGGCGCTGCCGCCTGAACCATGTACAATACCCCGTAAGCTAGAAAACATTCCGCAGCGGCTGAGCGGGCTTACGCCCCCTCAGCCGCTTTTTCGTTTGGGCGACGCCCACGCATCTCTAGGCGTTATTCAGGTAAACATTCATGGGTAACTGGTTGCTGCCCGAGAGCCTTGCCGACGTACTTCCGGCAGAGGCCCGGCGCATCGAGGAAGTGCGCCGCGAACTTCTCGATCTGTACCGCACTTACGGTTTCGAGCTGGTCGCGCCGCCGCTGGTCGAATACATTGATTCATTGCTGTCCGGCACCGGTAGCGATCTGGATCTGCGTACCTGCAAGCTGGTGGATCAATTGTCGGGCCGTACGCTGGGCGTTCGCGCCGACATGACGCCCCAGGTCACGCGCATCGACGCGCACTTGTTGAACCGCGCTGGCGTGACCCGCCTGTGCTACTGCGGCAACGTGCTGCATGCCCGCCCGGCGGACCTGTTGTCCAGCCGCGAGCTGCTGCAGATCGGCGCCGAAATCTACGGTCATGCCGGTTTCGAGGCCGACCTCGAAATCATCCAGCTAGTGCTGGAAACGGTGGCCATTGCCGGCGTGCGCAATCCGCGCCTGGTGTTGTGCCATCCGGGCGTGCTGCGCGGCATCGTCGAAGCCGATCCGGCCGCTGCCGCGGTCTCGCAGGACGTCATCCGCCTGATGCGCGAGAAAGACGTGCCGGGCCTGACCGAACTGGCCGCGCGCACCCCCGGCATGCGCGCTGAAACGCTCAAGGCGTTGCAGTTGCTGCCCAAGCTTTATGGCGGTCCCGAGGTGCTGAAGCGGGCCCGCCACGACCTGCCGCTGCTGCCGGGCGTCGTCGCCGCACTGGATGCGTTGCAGGTGCTGGTGGACGGCCAGCCGAACGTCGATTTCGGTGTCGATCTCGCGGACGTGGACGGCTACGGCTACCACTCCGGCGTCAAGTTCGCGCTGTATGCCGAAGGCTGGCGCGACGCGCTGGTGCGCGGCGGCCGCTATGACGACGTCAGCCTGGCGTTCGGGCGCGCCCGTCCGGCCACTGGCTTCAGTCTGGATTTACGCAAGCTGGCGGCGGGTTTGCCGCCGGCGGAACGGGCGCGTGCGGTTCGCGCGCCCTGGGGGCAAGCCCCCGCCCTGGTCGAGGCGGTCCGCCGCCTGCGCCGGTCAGGGGAAATCGTCGTTCAGGTATTGCCCGGTCACGAGCAGGATCAGGACGAATTCGTTTGCGATCGCGAGCTGGCGCTGCAGGATGGCGCCTGGACGGTCAGAACGCTGTGACTAACTCCCTCTCGTTAACGAGAGGGCCGCGGGGAGATTTCCGGATTTCCCGAGAAACTCGATATTGATTCGTAACATGAGCAAGAACGTAGTCGTAATCGGCACCCAGTGGGGTGACGAGGGCAAGGGTAAGATCGTCGACTGGCTGGCGGAATCCGTCCAGGGCGTGGTTCGCTTCCAGGGCGGCCACAACGCCGGCCACACGCTGTGGATCAATGGCAAGAAGACGATTCTTCGCCTGATCCCGTCGGGCATCATGCATCCCGGCGTCACCTGCTTCATCGGCAATGGCGTGGTGCTGTCGCCCGAGGCCCTGCTCAAGGAAATCGAAGAGCTCGAGGCCGCCGGCCTGGACGTGCGCTCGCGTCTGCGCATCTCCGAGATCTGCCCGCTGATCCTGCCGTACCACGTGGCCGTCGACAAGGCCCGCGAAGCGCGCAAGGGCGATGGCAAGATCGGCACGACCGGTCGCGGCATCGGCCCGGCCTACGAGGACAAGGTCGCCCGCCGCGCGCTGCGCGTGCAGGACCTGTTCAATCCCGCGCTGTTCGACGAAAAGCTCGCCGAAGTGCTGGACTACCACAACTTCGTGCTGACCCAATATCTTGGCGCCGAAGCCGTGTCGGCCAACGAAGTGCGCGATCAGGCCATGGCGCTGGCGCCGGCGATCGCTCCGATGGTCGCGGACGTCTCCAGCACGCTGTTCGCCATGCAGCAGGAAGGCAAGCGCCTGCTGTTCGAAGGCGCGCAGGGCGCGTTGCTGGATGTCGACCACGGCACCTATCCGTTCGTCACCAGCAGCAACTGCGTCGCAGGCGCCGCTTCGGCGGGCGCGGGCGTCGGTCCGCAGTCGCTGGACTACGTCCTGGGCATCACCAAGGCCTACACCACGCGCGTCGGCTCGGGCCCGTTCCCCACGGAGCTGGTCGATGAGATCGGCACCCGCCTGGCCACCATTGGCAAGGAATTCGGTTCGGTCACCGGCCGTCCGCGCCGTTGCGGCTGGTTCGATGGCGCCGCGCTCAAGCGCTCGGTCCGCCTGAACGGCATCACCGGCCTGTGCATCACCAAGCTGGACGTGCTCGACGGCCTGGAAACCATCCAGTTGGGCGTCGGCTACCGCGTCAATGGCGAGTTCCGCGACGTGCTGCCCTACGGCGCCCATGCCGTGGCGCAAGCCCAGCCGGTGCTGGAAGAGCTGCCGGGCTGGAGCGAATCCACGGTCGGCATCACCGAGTACGACAAGCTGCCCGAGGCCGCCCGTCGCTACCTGGAGCGTGTGGCCGAAGTCTGCGGCGTGCCGATCGATTTGGTGTCGACCGGTCCCGACCGCAACGAAACCATCGTGCTGCGTCATCCCCTGAAGGGCTGACATCGGGTTATTATTCGCAAGGCCGCCGCCGGCTCATACCGGCGGCGGCCTTTTCGTATTTTCACGCAGGAGATCCTTGCCTATGAGCGCGCCAACCAGTGACGATAGCCATCTGTGGGTGACGTGGGACGACTACAACCGCTTGATCGAGCGCCTGGCCTTGCAGGTGCATCAGTCCGGCTGGGAGTTCGACAAGATTCTGTGCCTGGCGCGTGGCGGTATGCGCGTGGGCGACGTCATGTCCCGTATTTTTGATGTGCCGTTGGGCATTCTGGCGACCAGCAGCTACCGCGAGGCCGCGGGCACCAAACAGGGCGACATGGATATCGCGCAGTTCATCACCATCACGCGCGGCACGCTGTCCGGGCGGGTGTTGCTGGTGGACGACATGGTGGATACCGGCAAGACGTTCATGAAGGTGTACGACCACCTCAAGAGCCAGTTCGCCGACATCACCGAATTGCGCAGCGCCGTGCTGTGGTGGAAGGGGCATTCCCAGGCGCAGCCCGACTATTACGTCGACAAGCTGCCGACCAACCCCTGGATCCATCAGCCGTTCGAGGATTACGACAGCCTGCGTCCGCACCAGCTTGAAGCCTGGATCCGCAAGGGTTCCAAGGGGTGAAATCATATGGGGACGGATAGTCTGGCGATCCCCGCCACCGATGTGCGGCACGACCGTGCGAGGGCAGGGCGCCAGACGGTTCCCCGGGTAGTCAAAATAGCCATGACCATGCTAGAATCGCTGGTTATCGCTAAACCGAACTTGGCTTGTTACTCTTTAGGTAGTCTTTGGGTAACGCAACCGGCCCTAGAGCCAGCCGATTTTAGGACTTTAGCGCTGCAAGGCTCTTGGCGCTGGCGCCTGGAAGCAAAGAGGTCGGCGGGCAGGGAATCCTGTACGCGGGGCTCTTGAACTCTTGGTCCGGACAGCATGCGCGATTACTATTGACGCGTGCATAGTCTGCGGCCTGAGCGTACAGGCGGTTCGCCGTCCGGAACCACGTGGCGTTGCTGGTAAGCAAGCCAGGTTTGTCATCAACTTTTGTTACCCTACAAGCAGGCCAATCACTTTATGCCTATCGTTCGACTGAAGGAAAACGAACCGTTTGAAGCCGCTCTGCGCCGCTTCAAGCGCACCATCGAAAAGACCGGTTTGCTCACCGAACTGCGTTCGCGCGAGTTCTATGAGAAGCCCACGGCCGAGCGCAAGCGCAAGCACGCCGCCGCTGTGAAGCGCCACTACAAGCGCATCCGTAGCCAGCAACTGCCCCCGCGCCTGTATTGATTTCTGATTCCCGAATCTATTGATTCCAGAATCATTCATCCAGGAACTACTCGCCCGGGTCGACGTTGTCGATGTTGTCGGGCGATACGTGCAGTTGCGAAAGGGTGGGGCCAACTTGCTTGGCCTGTGCCCCTTTCATAACGAAAAAAGTCCGTCGTTCACTGTCAGCCCCACCAAGCAGTTCTATCACTGTTTTGGTTGCGGAGCCCACGGCAGTGCCATCACCTTCCTGATGGAACACACGGGCGCCAGTTTCCCCGAGGCCGTGCGCACGCTCGCGGCTTCGGCGGGAATGACGGTCCCCGAAGAAAATCGCAGTCCCCGCCAGCAGCAGGAAACCGCGCGCCGCAAGGCCGAGGAGTCCCGCCATACGCAGGTGCTGGATGCCGCTCAAGCCCATTACCTGAAGCAGTTGCGCGCGTCGCCCGCCGCGATCCGCTATCTGAAGCAGCGCGGCCTGACCGGCGAGATCGCCGCGCATTTCGGGCTGGGCTGGTCCGGCACGGACCGGCACGGGCTGTCGCAGGTTTTTCCGAATTACGAAGATCCGACCCTGGTGGAGTCGGGCCTGGTCATCGAGTCCGAGGACGGTCGCCGCTACGACCGCTTCCGCGAACGGATCATGTTCCCGATCCGCAATGCGCGCGGCAGCCTGATCGGCTTTGGCGGCCGCATCATCGGCAAGGGCGAGCCCAAGTACCTGAATTCGCCGGAAACCCCGCTGTTTTCCAAGGGGCAGGAACTGTACGGGCTGTGGGAAGCGCGTCAGGCGATCCGCCAGGAAGGTCAAGTCATCGTGGTCGAAGGCTATATGGACGTGGTCGGCCTGGCGCAGCAGGGCATCGCCAATGCCGTCGCCACGCTCGGCACCGCGACCACGCCGGATCACGTCAAGAAGTTGCTGCGTACCAGCGACAAGGTGATTTTCAGCTTCGACGGCGACGGCGCCGGCCGCCGGGCCGCGTGGCGCGCGCTGCAGGCGTGCCTGCCGGTGCTGCGCGACGACATCGCCATCCGCTTCCTGTTCCTGCCGACCGAGCATGACCCGGATTCGTATGTGCGCGAACTGGGCGCCGAAGCGTTCCGCGCCTGCCTGGGCGAGGCGGTGGCGTTGTCGCGCTTCCTGCTGGACGAGCTGGCCTCGCGCCATAACATGGACGAAGCCGAAGGGCGCGCCAGTTGCCTGCATGAGGCCAAGCCCCTGCTGGCGTCGATTCCGGAATGCGCGCTGCGCGTGCAGATCGAACGCGAGATGGCCAAGCTGGTGCAACTGACGCCGGAGGAAATGGCGCAGGTGCTGGCGCAGCAACCCGCCAAGCCGTTCGGCGCGCCGGCCAAGCCGGCCGCGGGCGAGGCGGGCAACGCCGGCGCACCGGCGCCGCAAGAGGGTAGCGTGCCGCACGAAGGCGGCTACGACTTCGCTGGCCACGATTTTCACGACATTCCCGCCGACGATGGCGAGTACGTGGACTATGGCCAATTCTCGTCGCCAGGCGGCGAATCGGGCGGCGGCTGGAGTGGCGGCGGTGGCAAGCAGGACTGGAAAGGCAAGGGCGATTGGAAGGGCAAGAGCGACTGGAAGGGCAAAGGCGACTGGAAAGGCGGCAAGGGCAACTGGAAGGGCAAGCGCGATGACGTCGGCGGCTTCGAAGGGCGCCGCACCATGCCGTCCCTGGCCAAGCGGCTGTTGAGTCTGTTGCTGGCCCATCCGGAACTGGTCGACTCCATGGGCGACCAGCAGCTTGAAGTCATCGACCACGGCCCCCATCTAGGATTGGTAAGGGATCTGATCATGCTGGCCCAATCCAGCGGCGCCCGCCATGTGGGCGCCTTGCTGGAAGCGGCCGAGCCGGACTCGGATCTCGCCACGGTGCTCAAGGGGCTGCGGGTCGACATTTTGTCCCAGGAAGATCTGCCGGATCCGCAAACCGAATGGGACGATGCGCTGCGGCGCATCGAATTCGATTCGGCGAAGGCGGAAATGGCCAAGCTGGCCGCGGCCGGCCTGGCGACCGAGGAGGCGCGCAAGCGCTACCTGGAGCTGTCGAGCCGCATGCTGGTGCTCAAAGGTGCCGGCATACGCTAAATGCGGTAAAATCAAGGGTTTTCCCGCCGCGGCATTGCCGCAAACCGTTGTGTGGCTGTAGTTGTTGGCTGTATTGCGATGAATCTTCGCTATCGCGCCAGTGTTGGGGCACGGTTGTGCGAAAACGACTGCGCAAGCGGCAGGAAAAAGAACGGCGGACGGAATCTATTTCCGTTGCTGGAATCTAATAGTTTTAGGGTTTGATGGGCAGGTCGGCTGAAGCGATGCCGGGCTGGCGGGCAAGGCGGATACCGGTTGAACGGGTCGGTCTGGGGTGGATGAGCCCCAAGCGCTAGCGCGAAAAAAAGCGGACGTGCGCATCAAATTTGTTACATAGTTAATTACTATAGCTGAGTGGTGAATCACGCAGTTCGGCGGCGGTTATCTTCGCGTCGCGTCTGAGGTTTGGGTGCTGTGTCTATCTAGCTGCCAAGGGCAAGGCCCGCCAGGCAAGCAACGCCTATTTATAGGCAGACAGCCCCCCTCGATGCCGGGAGTCCGCGGCTGGATGAAACCATGCACGCCAGGCGTTCAGCCGGTCACGGACCGCAATGACGCCAAGCGGGCTCGCAAGAGCTTGTGCCGCGAACAACGCAGCCGCAGGGGTTCCGCCGATTCACCAGTTTTACCCGCATGGATGCCGCGATGGGCCTTTGCCCGGCAGCGGTTTCATGCGGTGCACATGCCCGAACGGGTTGCGACGACCACGGAAGCGACTATGACCAAATCCACCGGCAAATCCTCCTCTGCAATTGATGCGACCGACACCCAGGCCACCAAGGCCAAGCGTGTCGTCAGCATGGCGGCGGAAAAAGCGCCCGCCAAGACGGCGGTGAAGGTCGCCAAGCCTGCCGCGAAGACGGCCGCCAAGAAGGCGGCTGCCAAGACGGCGGCGGTAGACAAGCCCGAGAAGGTGACCAAGGCGCGTGCCAAGAAGGCCGAGGACAAGCTCGCCGATCTGGTCGGCAGCGCGCGTCCGGTCCCCAGCGGCCGCCGCCCCGGCCGCCCGGCCAAGAATGCCAACAACGATTCCGACGGTTTCGACGACACCATGGACGGCGAAGGCGAAGTCCTGCCGGATCTGAAGCCGCCCAAGCGTGGCGGCAAGCGCGGCAAGGCCGACCCCAAGGATCTGATTGCCCGCGGCCCCGTCTCGGCCGAAGAATACGAAGCCCGCCGCAACCGCCTCAAGCAGTTGATCAAGCTGGGCAAGGATCGCGGCTACCTGACCTACGGCGAAATCAACGACCATCTGCCTGACGACCTGGTCGACGCCGAAGCCATCGACGGCATCATCAGCACGTTCAGCGACATGGGCATCGCGGTCTACGACCAGGCGCCCGACGCCGAAACGCTGCTGATGAGCGAAAACGCGCCGGTCGCGTCCAACGACGATGACGTCGAAGACGAAGCCGAAGCCGCGCTGACCACCGTGGACTCCGATTTTGGCCGCACTACCGACCCCGTGCGTATGTACATGCGCGAAATGGGCTCGGTGGAGCTGCTGACGCGCGAAGGCGAAATCGAGATTGCCAAGCGCATCGAAGACGGCCTGAAGCACATGGTCATGGCCATCTCGGCCTGCCCGACCACCATCAACGAAATCCTCGCCCACGTCCTGCGCGTGCGTGAAGGCCAGGCGCAGATCGACGAAGTGGTCGACGGCCTGGTCGATCCGGAAGACGGCGAAGAGTACGCCGGCGCCGGTGTCACCGCCGACGAAGACGAGAGCGACGACGGCCCCGCCGGCGGCATGTCCAGCAAGCAGTTGGAAGACCTGCGCGTGAAGGCGCTGGCCAAGTTCGACGAGGTCGGCAAGCAGTTCGACAAGATGCGCCTGTCGTACGAGAAGGACGGCTACAAGTCGGACGTCTACGTGCGCGCGCAAGAGTCGATCCAGAACGAACTGATGGGCATCCGCTTCACCGCCAAGATGGTCGAGAAGCTGGCCGACACGCTGCGCAACCAGGTGGAAGAAGTGCGCCAGCTCGAGCGCGCCGTCCTGCACACGTGTGTGGACCGTGCCGGCATGCCGCGCACGCATTTCATCAAGGTGTTCCCGGGCAATGAAACCAACCTGCAGTGGGTCGTCGACGAAGTGGCCGCGGGCCATCCGTACGCCGAAACGCTGGAGCGCCAGATCCCCGCCGTGCAGGAACTGCAGCAGAAGCTGATCGACCTGCAGACCCGCGTGGTGCTGCCGCTCAAGGACCTGAAGGACGTCAACAAGCGCATGGCCACCGGCGAAGCCAAGGCCCGCAAGGCCAAGCGCGAAATGACCGAGGCCAACCTGCGCCTGGTGATCTCGATCGCCAAGAAGTACACGAACCGCGGCCTGCAGTTCCTGGACCTGATCCAGGAAGGCAACATCGGCCTGATGAAGGCCGTGGACAAGTTCGAGTACCGTCGCGGCTACAAGTTCTCGACCTACGCGACGTGGTGGATCCGTCAGGCCATCACCCGCTCCATCGCCGACCAGGCGCGCACCATCCGTATCCCGGTCCACATGATCGAAACGATCAACAAGATGAACCGGATCAGCCGCCAGATCCTGCAGGAAACCGGCGCCGAGCCGGATCCCGCGACCCTGGCGCAGAAGATGGACATGCCCGAGGACAAGATCCGCAAGATCCTGAAGATCGCCAAGGAACCGATCTCCATGGAAACGCCGATCGGCGACGACGACGATTCGCACCTGGGCGATTTCATCGAGGACACCTCGACCCTCGCGCCTTCGGACGCCGCGCTGCATGGTTCCATGCGCGACGTGGTCAAGGAAGTGCTAGACTCTCTGACCCCGCGGGAGGCCAAGGTGCTGCGCATGCGTTTCGGTATCGAAATGAGCACCGACCAGACCCTGGAAGAAGTGGGCAAGCAGTTCGACGTCACGCGTGAGCGCATCCGCCAAATAGAGGCCAAAGCGCTGCGCAAGCTGCGTCACCCGAGCCGGGCCGACAAGCTGAAGAGCTTCCTGGAAGGGCAATAAGTTTCCTGGGCCTCTAGCTCATGCCTGGTTAGAGCAGCGGACTCATAATCCGTTGGTGCCGAGTTCGACTCTCGGGGGGCCTACCAAAGAAACATGCGGGTCTTGGAGCAATCCAAGACCCGTTGTCTTTTCCGCAATCCCGGGCCTTTTCCGCAAATCGACGCAAGGTCATGTCGGTTCCGTGAAAGCGGTTGACGGTCGGGTTGGCGCTTCCTGCGTTGACCGCACCCACGCGGCACAACCTGCCGGCGAGGCCGTGCCGCTGACGAAGAGCGCGCCGGAACGGTACAGCGCGAGGCCCTGGCGCATTGAAAGGCCCTTCATCACCCATACGCCGCCGGCCGTGTCAGCCCAGAGAATACGGGCCTGCGTACCGTTCAGGGCCAGCAATAGTCTGGCGGCTGACGCGTTCGGCATCAGTGCCACGACAGTTGTGTCGTTATCGCCACGTGGCGGAAACAGGTTCGCCGCCGCAGCCCCGACCAGTGCAACAAGCAGCAATCGTATCGACGCGTGTTGTCCGCGTTGCGGCGGGCTTCCCCCCGCAGAACGGCTGCGCCAGCCCAGGATAAACGGTATCAATCCGAACACCGCCAACCAGGTCAGGTCCCAGAACAGGGGCACATCCGAATCCATCCGAATTCGGTGAATGCCGGTGATCCAATGCGAGAACAGCGCGTCGACAATATGCCAGCCTCCGAAGCCCATCCAGAACGTCGGCCAGAGCGGCCGCATCGACGCCACTGGTGTGTTGGCGCGCGCATGATAGAGCGTCCACAAGCCGGCCGCGGCAATGACGTACATCAGAGCATGAAAGAACCCGTCGGCCGCAACCTGAACCCGTAGGTCCCCGAAGACTCCGGTACGGACAGCCGACAAAAGGTGGTGCCATTGCAATATCTGATGCAGCAGGATGCCGTCGAAGAAGCCGCCCATTGCAAAGCCGAGGAGGCCGCCCGCACGTCGCATTCGGCGGTCGGAAGTTGACAAAGTAGTGGCGGGAATAGGCATGTCCTACTCCGGGTTCTTTGGCCCTTGGCGTTTGGGCATCACGGCGGGCGTGTCATCGGCGGGTTTGAATACCCGGGCGCCCTCATCTGCGCGCGGGTTCGGCGATCCATCGAACTCGGTAGCCTTATGGCCATCGGGAGGGGTTTGCCGATCGCTTTCGGATTTGTTATTCGCTTTCTCCAATCCTCGTTGTACATCGGATGCAATATCGACTTGGTCTTCGTCGCTGGGTTCGGGGGCGGGTTGAACCGGCTTGCGCGGGTCGCGGTTGGGTGATTGGTCCATGGCTGTCTCCGTTGATAGCTCGTGGCATCATCGGCAAGCGGCATGCCCATCCGAATTCTGCCGGCGGCCATATGGCTTCTCCAGGAGTGCCAGTCCAGGGACCAGGGTGGGTTTGCACGTCCGGCTCTGTGGCCGCTGGACGGTTCCCATAATTAACACGTTCGCAATCCTGGCCCGATCGGCCGACTGATGTAGTGCGGTAGCCGTCAGCGGAAGGGGCTCGGCAGGAACGGAACTTGCTCCACAGGTGGTCCCAATGGACGTCACCCCGGGAGGGCAATATGGCGAAGAAAGCTGGCAACCTCGAGCAAATCCACGACCTTCTGTACCAAGCGCTTGAAACTGAACTGGGCGGAGAGCTTGTTTACAAGGCGGCGCTCGAATGTGCGGTCAACGACGACCTGCGCGAGGAGTGGCAGGGGTATTTAGACGAAACGAAGACGCACCAGCGCGTGTTGCTGACCGTATTCGAGGAGCTCAACCTTGACCCGAACGCGGCGGTGCCCAGCCGCGCTGTGGTCAAGCACCATGGCGAGAGCCTTGTTGTTGCGATCGAATTGGCGAAGTCGCAGGGAAATCCTGAGGCGGCTCAACTGGTGGCGGCGGAGTGCGTCGTGCTCGCCGAGACCAAGGACCACCAAAACTGGGAGCTGATTGGCCTGGTGGCGGAAAAGCTGTCCGGGCCGCAGGCGAAAGTGCTGCAGCGCGCCTATGACGCGGTGGAAAAAGATGAAGACCACCATCTCTATCACACGAAGGGGTGGGCCCGTGAGCTCTGGATTCAATCGCTCGGGTTCCCGGCGGTGCTGCCTCCTCCAGAGGAGGCCAGGAACGTGGAGACGGCGATAGGTGCGTCGAGAGCAGAGCAGGCGCGAGACAAGATGCTTTGACGTCCCGGGTGGCGCGTCCCGCGTCAGCGTGCTCGCAGGCGTGCGGGCGCCGCCGCGGGAAATCTCAAGGCTCCGTAGTGTATCGTCGGTTTTCAGGCGGTTGCGCCGAATCGTTCGTTCCGTTTCAAACGACATCCATGACCGCTAGCTCGTTCATCAAGCCCGGCAATCGTCTGACGATCCTCCTCGTTACGATTTTTGCCGCGGTGGCCCTCCTGCTGACGCGGGTTGACTGGCTGACGCTGGGGTTGGGACGGTATTTCCCGGCTTATTGGGCCGCCATGCTGCTCTGGCTGGCGTGCGTCGTGCTCGTCCTCCGGCGTCAGCGACGCTGGTGGGTGCTGGTGACCGCGCCCGTCGTGCTCTATCCGGCGGTCATGGTCGGGCACTTCCTGATTGAGTGTTCGCGCAAGGCTTGCATCTTCTGAACCGGGTTTCCGGTCCTGTCGGATGACCTGATCCAGCGCGTTCAGCGCGCCCGCCTGGTGCCGAAGGCTCGTGGCGCCCCTTTCCCTTTCCCGATTTCGCCTGCCCGACGGCTGGCGGGCGTTCTTGCGGCCGTCAGCGTCTGTCGGCCGATATTGGCGCGTGAGGCGAGCGTACTGTTGAAGCGGGGCTGGCGGTACAGCAGGATTGATTTATTTTGTTACATAAAAAGCAAAAATATTCACAATGGTTAAAAGTTCTCTCCAACTCTTGCCATACCCCGCGCCTATATTCCTGACTCGTAGCTAAATCTCACAAAAATGGCGTTTCAGTCGGTTTCAGCGATGCGATAGCCAGGCCCGCCAAGCATTAGAACCCATCTAGCCCAGTTCGCCGACAGATGTTTCCGCGCTCACGTCCATTGCCCTGCCGCTACGGCATTCGCCTTCGCGAAACGCTCGCTAACAACGCGCCGCTTGCCCGCAAGCATCCTCTCGCTAGCGCCCCCTCGGGCGCCCCGTCTAGTGAGCCCAATACGCACCGTTCGTGTTTTCCGCAGTTCTAGATTTTCATGCAAATCTTGCACACTCTCTCCAGCCCGAACCTGGGTGGACTGGAATTCCGTGTCCTGGATCAGGTGCGCTGGCTTCGCGAGCAGGGTCACGCCGTGGCGATTGCCGCCCCGCCTCAAAGCGAGACCTTAAAGCTTGCACGTAGTTGGGGCTTGGCGGCCATTGGCATGGATTTCACCTCACCGTATTCCTGGTCAGGCATGTTCAGGCTGCGGCAGATCGTGAAGGATCTGCGCATCCAGGTAATCGATGCGCATGGTACGTCCGACGCCAAGGCCAGCGCGCTGTGCCGCGATCTGTGTTCGCTGGTGCGGACCCGGCATTTCTCGCGGCCGCTGCGCACGTCCTGGCGACGCCGGCTGGAATGGCGCCTGGGTTGCCATCGCGTCATCACGACAAGCGAGGGAGGGGCGCGAGACATCGTCAAGGCGGGCTTTGCCGAACGGGATCGCATCAGTGTCGTTGGCGAGTGGGCCGACCAGGGTTTTTTCGTGACGGCAGACAAACTGGCGTTGCGCCATACTGTGCGCCAGGAGCTGGCTATCGATCCCGCCGCGTTCGTAGTGGCGACCATCGGCATGCTGCGCCCTGACAAGCGGCAGGAAGACTTGCTGCGCGTGGTGCATCTGCTGCGCCAGCGTGGTCTGCCTGCGCGCGCATTGGTGGTGGGCGCGCCGACCCGCGCCACGGCGGCGTATGGCCGTCAACTGCTCGACCTAGCCACGGAACTGGGTATCGGCGATCATGTGACGTTCGCAGGGCATCGTGAAGATATTCGCAACGTCATCCATGCAGCCGACGCGTTGCTGGTTCCATCGATCAACGAGGCCTGGTCGCGCGTGGTGCCGGAAGCCTATGCCTCCCGCTGCCCCGTGGTGGCGAGCGCGGTCGGCGGGTTGCCCGAGATCGTGCACCCCGGCAGCACCGGCTGGTTGGCGCCCGCGGGAGACGTTGCGGGTTTTGCGGATCACCTGGCGTGGATCTGGTCGCATCCCGGCGAAGCAGCCCGGATCGCCGAACAGGCGCGGACCTTTGCCGACCGGCACCTGATGCTGTCACAGAAAATGGCGGAGACCCTGAGCGCCTACGAGGCCGCGATGGCGCACGCCGGCGTGGTCAGGAGCATGAAGGCGACCGCCTAAGCGAGATATTCCAGCGGTGGCATATCACCGGTATTTGCCGCTCAGGGAAGGTAGCTGCAGCCTTGAGGGCCTGACGGATGATGCTGCCTGCCCTGGCAGGGCGCCTGCGCGATCTGTGCCGATGAATCTGCCTGACTCGTGGACCTCGGCGGCGACGCCTTCGATCAGGTCGTTTGTAGCCTATGCGGGTGAGGTCGTCGAACGGGCTGTCCGGATCCATCTGCATGACGAGGTCGTAGCCCGTCAGACCGGTGAGGTCCGCTGGCAAGGGCCGGATGTCGCAATCGGGAAACCATTCATGTAGGCGTAGCCGTGCACACCGTAGATGGTGACGCCGCGGCCGGCCTTGGGCAGGTTGTGGGCGAGCGTCATTTGGTACAGCGAGTCGCCATGCAGTTCGCGGCCATGAACAGCGTCACCCTCAAGGGCCTGAACGCACGCGACGCGGGCAGTGGCAATAGTCTGTTCTCGATGGTGCAGATGCTGGCCATCGGCTTGGGGGTGACCATTGGCGGGGGGCTGGTCGGCGTGTTCTCGGGCGCGGATGATGCCATGCTGGCCCGCGCGTTCACGCTGGCGTTCCTGTGTGTCGGCGCCATCACGCTATTGTCGGCTCTGGTGTTCCGGCGCCTGGACGCCGAGAGCCTGAATGGCTCGGGCCGGCGCGCGGCGGGCTAGCGCGTCATTCCGCTCATGGCGTTCTGGCTCCCGCGATCCAACGGCGCAGAGGCGTCGAGTAATAGCGCGCCACCAGCCCACCCAGCATCGCCGAGAGCAGGATCGCCAGCACGCTGGCGGCGGTCAGCGCGCCGGCGCGCCACCAGGTCGACACGACGCCTCCCGAGTTGCGGCAGGACGCCGCCGCCAGCAGCAGGACCGGGAACATGTGCGTCAGATAGATCTCGTAGCTGTTCTGGCCGGCCCATCGCAATGCGGCGAGAAGCGGGTTGGGACGCGTCGGGCGAGGGTTGCGGGTCCAGCCGATCAGCAGGCAGGCCACGCCGATTTCCAACGCGGTCACATTCAGGCCCAGCGCGGTGAGCCCCAGCATGCCGGTGGCCTTGCGCAGGAAGAAAACCAGCACGAACAGCGTGGCGCCGACCAGTAACAGCTTGCGGGCTAGTCGGCCGCGGGCGGCGGGCCGCGCGGCATACAGTGCGGCCAGGCAACCGATGGCAATGCCGTCCATGCCGGCCAGGTAGGCGTGGTCGGCCCAGATCGCGTTGCTGGTGAAGGCGACGCGGGCGAACGGCCCGAGCGCGACGAACAGCAGTAAGACCATGACCAGCGCGCGCTGGCCCGCCGCCAGCGACAGCAGGCAGATCGCGGGAAAGGCCAGGTAGAAGACTTCCTCGATGGACTGCGACCACAGCACGTTCCAGGCCGCCGGCAGGTAGCCTACCTGCGCCTCCAGCCAATTCAGGTGCAACGTCAGCGCGCTGATGATGGCGCGCGCCAGGCTGGTGTTCTCGATGACGAATCCCGGCATCTCGCTCGCATGCAGTATGGCCAGCAATGCCAGCAGCAACAGCAGGCAGGGATAGATGCGGGCGAAACGGCGGCGCAGGAACTCGCCCCAGCGGACGGCTTCGAGGCAGCCCCAGCGCTCGATGGCCGCGCCGGTGATGAGATAGCCCGAGATCACGAAGAAGATGATGACGCCGTAATAGCCGCTGCGATAGACGATATTGAAGAGGGCGGCGGGTAGCACCTTGCCCAGCAGGCTTTGTTCCTGCGGGATGTGGATCTGCACGTGCAGCAGCACGACGCTCAGGATCGAGATGCCCCGCAGGGCATCGATGGCGGGATTGCGGGAGGCGCCCCGCACGGGGCGCTCGGCCCTGGGCGGCGGGGCGAAAGCAGGCATCGATCAGTCTGGATACGGAAAGACGCCATGCTAGCCAGCGCACTGTGAGGGGATTGGGCGACTGTGTATAGATTTTGTAATGGCGGGGAAGCAATCTCCGCGATGCGCCGCAGCCCGCCAATGGAAGAGCGCCCCAGCTCGAGATGAGTCTGGGGCGCTCCTGCCCGGCTTCGCACGCGATGGGTGTCAGACAGCCCGGCAAGTCCAATCTACTGCCGCTCCAGAGGGGCGGCAATAGGGAAAACCCGATATAAATTAGAGGGTTACAACATTTTCTCCGCGCCATTCGCGAGAGAGAGACACGGCAATGACCGTTGCCTGGCGGATCGTCAAGGACTTGGGACGAATTCATCCAGCTCGGCATTCGCGAATTGTTGCGCTTTCCCCATCCACCGACACTGGATCCCTCAATTCATCGCGAGCGGAGATCGACAGTGTGGGGATACCTGAAGCGTCAAGCCGGACAAGGCATGACGGAGTACATCGTGGTCGTGGCCCTGGTGGCGGTTGCGGCGATCGCCGTCTACCAGTCGCTTGGCCAGGTGGTGCGGTCGCAGACGGCGGCCATGGCGCGGGAGCTGGCGGGCGAGGACGGCAGCGCGCAGTCGAACGCCGCGAGACTGGCGGTGCAAAAGGCGGCGGGCCAGACCAAGGCGCGTTCGCTCAAGTCCTTCACGGGCAATGCGGCGGCGGATCAATGACGGGCCTGGCGACGCGCGCGGCGCCGCGCACCGTTCAACGAGGCCAGGCGTTGATGCTGGGCGTGATGCTCGTGGCCACGGTCTCGGCGGCGCTGGTCATGCTGTATACGCTGGGGCGCACCGTCGAGGCGCGGGCGCACTTGATCCACGCCGCGGATGCCGCGGCCTACAGCGGCGCGCTGGAGCAGGCCCGTCAGATGAATTTCCTGGCTTATGCGAATCGCACGCAGATCGCCCATCAGATCGCGATGGCGCATCTGGTCACGCTGGGGGCGTCGCTGTCGTTCGCGCATACGCTTGCCGACCAACGCGGGCGTAACAATCCGCCCGCGCGCCTGCTGTCCACGCTGTTCGGTCGTGATATCGGACTGGCTTATGGCGCGGCACGCGCCGCACCCGGCGCGCAGGCGGCGTTGATGCGCGCCTATGCCGAGCATGACCGTGTCGTGCATCAGGTGCTCGAGGCGGGGGCCGCTTCGGCGGTGGCGGAGTTGCCTGCTGCGCGCGATCGCCTCATGCGGGCTGTGCTGCGCGAAAACTATTCGGCGGCAGGCGCGGCGCCGCCGATAGGATCGGCGCGGGCCGCGGCCGACATGCCGACGATCCGCCTGTTGAGCGATGGCTGGCCGCAATTTCTCCAGCGTCGCGCGGCGTTGCCCGGTAGCGCCCTGCGTTCGGCCGTCGAGCAGGCCGTTGGGCGTTACGGCTTTCTCGCGGGCCGTGATGCGACGCGCGTCAGTTCCGCGACCGTGAATGCGCAGTGTCCGCTGGCGCGGCATCAACTGCGTCGCCGTGGCGCCACCTGGCTCGGTGCGGACGGGCGCTGGGGCGCGGTGGATACGCAGTCGTTCCATTCCCAGCGCTTCAACCGTTGGGCGGGGTGTTACTACCGCGAATATGCGATGGGCTGGGGCGTGGTGTCGGCGCCCGGATCCACGGGCCCGGATGGGCTGGAGTATGTCGAGAATCCGCCTGACAATTTCACATCCCAGGACTTCTGGCACTGGGTGAGGGGGGCCACCACCTGGGACGTCCGTGGCGGCACAGGTAATCCTCTGGCCAATTCCCGTGCCATCGCGCAACTGCGGCCTTGGCCCGGATCGGGTTTGCCTGGTTATTACGAGGTGGCGAGCGCGCGAGGCGCTGAGCCCCTGCGATTTGCCGTGGCGGTCAGCGCGGCGCGCGGTGGGCTCGGGCATGTGGACTTCGCAGCGCCTGTGCGCAGGCCTCGCGGCGCGAGCGCCGGTCCGGGTGCGTGGTTGAGGGTCACCAGTGCTGCCGAGACCTACTTCGCGCGACCCGAGCCGCATCCCGGCGATCCCGAGGAACCGCCGACGCTGTTTCTCCCGTATTGGCAGGCCCGGCTGGCTTCGGTGACGGCTGAAGAGGCCCTGCGGGCCCGGGAGGCGCCATGAAACCTCTTCCAGTATGGCAAAGCGGCCAGGCGCTGGTCGAGGCGTTGGTTTTGCTGCCCGTGTTGATCCTCTCCTTCATGGCGGTGGCGTGGCTGGGGCAGTTGCTGTTCACCGCGCAGCAGGTTGGCGTCGCAAGCCGCTCGACCGCGATGGTCGCCGCCGTGGGCGGGATTGTTCCCGCGCAATCTGGATCGTTCGTTCTGGCCGGGCCGTCGGTCGATGCAGGGGATCCGCGATTGGCGCCTTTGCTGGCTGAGTGGGTGGGTGCCGAGGCCCGCTCGGTGTCGGTTACGGCACACGCCGACGTGGCGGGCGTGGGACCTTGGCGCGCGCTGCGTATCGAGCGGCGCATCCGTGTCGCAGCAGGCGCCGGCAACGCGGACGGCGACGACGATTTGCGTCGCCGTATCGGCGCGGCGGCGATTTCCTGGGCGCAGGCTGCGGAGCGCTCCCGGTCGCTGGCCCACGAGATCAGCGATCAGTTGATGATCGCGGATGGCCCCTGGCAGCGGCCGGCGCTTTCCCTGGATTGGCTGTCTTCCTGGGTCGACGTGGTGCCTGCGGAAGGATTGGCAGGAAGCGCGAGGGCGCCCCGATGAGTGCGCGACCATTCCCCGGCGGGCATTGGCATGGCCCTTCAGGCCGCGGGCGGTCGCGCGGCGCGCACCGGCGCTCTACGCCGTGCGTACGGGGCGCCTCGATATTGATCATGTGGGTGGCGCTGGCGTGGCCGGTGGCCTTCGCCGGAGCCGCTACGCAGGCCGGCCTCGCGTCATCGAACCCGGCATCTTTGGCCGGATTGCGCTTCCCTCCGGGTTCTCGGGTCGAACCCCTGGCGGATCGCATGTGGCTGAATGGCGCGCCGATGCAGGCATTGGTATTCGATGCGCCCGTCGATGTGCCGGAATTGATCAAAGTCTTGTCGCGCCAGCAACCCGCATTCAGCGATCTCCAGATACGGCAGGGACAGGCGATCCTGTCCGGCTGGGTCGGCGGCGCCTTTTGGGTGGCGCAATTGGGCAGCCCTGAGGGCGGTCGCAGCATCGGAAGCGTTTCGTCGATCACTCCGGTGGCGGCCGTCGTCACTGACGTGCCCGACTGGCTGCCGGCCGATGCGCAGCCGATGCTGGATTTCACCGTGCGGCAAGGGCGGGGGACTGTCGTTGAGTCGATATGGCGCCATTTTCTTGCGCCGTCGCGTCTGGCGCCGGTGTTGCGGCAGGGATTGCTGCGCGCGGGTTGGCAGGAGCTCGATAGGGGTTGGGCCGTCGCCTGGCAATCATGGCAGCAGCGCGGCGAGCGCTTGCAATGGATGTTGACACCGCTGGATGGCGGCAGTGGTTTGTGGATACGGCGGTGGACGCCATGACCCGCCGAGTCGTGCCTGGTGCGCGCCAGATAGCCATCTTCGCGCTGGCGTTGGCGGCCGGCCTGTTGTCCGCCTGGGCAGTGCGTGAACATGTGCGCCAGCGTGTCGAAGACCTGGAAGCAGCGGGACGTGTTCCGCTGGTCAGTCGCCTGGTCGCCGCGCACGATCTGGCAGCCGGCACGGTGCTGGAGGAGCGGCATCTCGCTGTGCGTGACATTCCGGGGCAGTGGGCGCCGGCGAGCAGCCTCGAGCCTGGCGCCATCGACAGCGTGCTGGGCATGCGGCTGGCGGGAGCGCTCACTGGCGGCGAACTGGTGCTCAATGGCTGCCTCGCCGCTGCGGATTCCCTGGTCAAGCCATCGTTGGCGTCGCGGCTCGAGGCGGGCCAGCGCGCCTTCGTGGCGCAGGCCGCCGATCTCGGAAGCCTGGCCGCGACGTTGCGGGCCGGAGACGCCATCGATGTATATCTGACGCTGCCGCGCCGCGGCCCGGGCGCGGTCGTGCCCGTGTTGCGAGGCGTGCGGGTGCTGGCCGCGACCGATGCCTCCGCGGTCGATGCAAACCCTCCGATCACGTTGGCGGCATCGGCGGATCAGATCGCCAGCTACCTCATGGCCAGACAGGCTGGCACGTTGACCGCCGTGTTGCGGAACGCGGCCGATGCCGTGGCCAGCGAGGCCATGCCGCCATCTGAATTGATGTCGCTGCTGGATGGCGGTCGCAAGTCCCGGCCGGCGCCGCGGGTGGTCATCCTGTATGGCGATCGCCTGGGCGAAGGGGCGGATGCAGCGATCGTCTCGTCAACGGACCTTGAATCGGAATTTCCATGAACGTCGGAATGATCGCGGCGCTGTCCGCAGTGTGCCTGTGGACAGTCGTATTTCCCGCATGGTCCGCCGGGCAGGCGCTCGACATGCAAGTCGGGGAAAGCCGCGTGTTGGCGGCGCCCGGCGTGACCCAGGTGGCCATCGGCAATGGCGAGGTGCTCAGCGCCGTCGCCACCGCGGGTCGCGAGGTTGTGGTTTTCGCACGCGCCGAAGGTATGTCGTCGGTCCAGGTGTGGGCCGACGGCGGCGTCAAGACCTACGCGGTCGAAGTGGTGCCGGCGGGGGCTCCGCGGTTGCGGGCGGAAATCGAATCCCTGTTGTCGCGCATTCCCAGGGCCCGCAGTTCGGTGGTGGGCGGACGCATCGTGATCGAGGGGGATGACCTGTCCGATGACGACCGTGACCGTATCGCCGCGTTGGCGCAGCGCTATCCCGAGGTCGTCGATTTCACGGGCCAGGTGGGGTGGGACAGCATGGTGCTGCTGGACGTGCAGGTAGTGGAGATCCCCTCGTCGAGGTTGCGCGAGCTCGGGGTCCGCTGGGACGGCACGACGCAGGGTGGCCTGAACGCCGCGCTGGCATGGGATGCCGGGTCGCTTGGCCGCATGGCGCGGCCCGGCGAGCAGGTGGTCCAAGCGCCGGCGCCGCTGTCATCCGCCGCAGGCTATTTCGGCGTCAATGCGCTGTTGTCGGCCCGTATTGCCGCGCTGGCCCAGAGCGGCGAGGCCGTCATGCTGGCGCAGCCGCAACTGTTGGCTCGCAGCGGCGCCAGCGCAACGTTCCTGGCGGGTGGCGAGGTGCCTTATGTCTCGACCGACTCGCGCGGCAATCCGACGACGCTGTTCAAACCCTACGGCGTATCTTTGCGGATCACGCCGCGCATCGATCGCAATGGCGTCATTCGCTCGCTGATCGAGGTCGAGGCCAGTTCCGTCGACATGGCGCTGACCGCCGCGGGCGGGCCGGCGCTGCGGACACGCCGGGCTTCCACCGAATTCAACGTGCGCTCCGGCGACACGCTGGTCATCGGCGGCTTCCTGTCGCGCGAGCGCGCTGACGATGCCAGTGGCATTCCCGGCTTGAGAGACATCCCGATTCTGGGCGCGCTGTTCTCGTCGCGGCGTTATCAACTGCGCGAGACCGAGCTGGCGATTTTTGTAACCCCGCGGATCGTGTCGCGCGACGAGCCCGCCATGGCGGATCGGGTGCGGCGTGCGCACGCGCTGGTTGACGCCGCATTTCCGCAACCGTCACGGTTGGGAACCGCGTCGCGCGCGACCGCGGGCTGGAACACCCGCGCCGGGGCGGGGTCGCAGTGGGACGATGACGAGCCGAAGCCCGCGCCGGCCAACCAGGAGTAGCACCATGCTTGAAATCCAGATGACTGTTGATGACGCGGCCACGCGACGAATCGTGGCTGCGGCGCCCGTGCTGATCGGCCGCGGCGTCCACTGCGACCTGCGCATTGCCAATTGGCGCGTAGGCCGCCAGCATGCGCGGCTGCGGCGCGAAGCGTCGGTGGTCGTGCTCGAGGATCTCGGTGCGCTTGGCGGCACCTTCGTCAACGGCCTGCGCGTGGCGAGCCATGTGCCTGTGGGGGCGGGCGACGAGATCCTGATCGGTCCCTGCCGCTTGAAGGTGGCGCCCGTCACGCACGACGACGAGCGCAGCGCGGCAGTGCCTGCGGCGTCACCTCCGCCGTCACCCCCCGTGCGGGAGGCAGCAGCGATACGCCTGCTTGTCCCGTCGTCGCCCTCCCTGCAATGGCGCCGCCGGCTGCACGCCGCGCTGCTGGGCGCGCTGGACCTTCGCCGGCGCGATGTGGCGGGTATGAGCGACGCCTCGCTGCGCGCCGAAGCCACGCGCCTGTTGACGTTGATCGTGGCCGAGGATGCCGGATTGCCGCTGGCCATCGACCGGGAGGCCCTGTGCCGCGAGGTACTGGACGAAGCGGTCGGGCTGGGGCCGTTGGAACCATTGTTGGCGGCGCCGGATGTCACCGAGATCATGGTCAATCGTCATGACGAAATCTACGTCGAGCGCGATGGCCGGCTGTGGCGCCATGCCGCAGCCTTCACCAGCGAACAGTCGGTGCGCCGGGTCATCGAGCGCATCGTTACTCCGTTGGGGCGCCGCATCGACGAAAGCTCGCCCATGGTGGACGCGCGGTTGCCCGACGGATCCCGGGTGCACGCCATCATTCCCCCGGTTGCATTGAAAGGCGCGAGCCTGACCATCCGCAAATTCCCGAAGCGCCGGCCGGAGATGGCGGACCTGTTGGCGGCTGGCACGCTCAGCGAGGCCATGGCGCAATTCCTTACCGGATGCGTACGCCTGCGCAAGAACCTGCTGGTCTCAGGCGGAACGGGAGCGGGCAAGACGACGCTGCTGAACGTTCTGTCCAACGAAATCCCGGAAGGCGAGCGCATCGTCACCATCGAGGACGCGGCGGAACTACGGTTGAGCCATGAACATCTGGTGTCGCTCGAGGCCAGGCCATCCAATCAGGAGGGGCGCGGGCGCATAGATATCCGCGAACTGGTGCGCAATGCGCTGCGCATGCGGCCGGACAGGATCGTGGTCGGGGAGTGCCGCGGCGCCGAGGCCTTCGACATGTTGACGGCCATGAATAGCGGGCACGAAGGCTCCTTGACCACTTTGCACGCCAATTCCACCAGGGATGCGCTGGCTCGCCTGGAGTCGATGGTGCTGATGGCAGGGCTGGATCTGCCACTGGCCGTCGTGCGTGAGCACATCGCGGCCAGCATCGACATCATCGTGCAGCAGGCGCGATTGTCCGACGGGCGGCGCGTGGTGGTGTCCGTCGCCGAAGTCACCGGTATGGAGAGCGGGCGCATCCAGTTGCAGGAACTGTTCCGGCATGAGCGTCATGGCGGGTTCGCCGGATGCGGGGTCGTGCCCAGCTTCGCGCAGGCATGGCAGGAGGCGGGCCACGGCCTGGATGTTTCCTGGTTCGCCGTTGACGGGGGGGCCGCGGACGCCGTTTGCGCGGCGCGTTCGTCGTGATCTGGCTCGCCGCTCTGGCGGCGACGGTGTGCGGCACGGCATTGGCCTGGAGCTTGCAGTGCTGGCTCGCACCGGTATTGCGGCGCTGGCGCGAGCATTACACGCACGAGGCGCAAGGGCGCCTCGGCGAGTTGTTCCTGTTTGTCGACCCGGCATGGCTATGGACGGGCGCGATGGCACTGTCGGTCCTCGTGGCGGCGGTGGCCTTCATGGTCACCTCCAGCGCCGGCGGCACGTTATTGGCGGCAGCTTTGGTCCTGCGGGCGCCGCGCGTGTTGATGGACGCCTGGCGACGACGGCGTATCCGGCGCTTCGAACAGCAACTGCCGATGGCCTTGCTGATGCTGGCCTCGGCCCTGCGCGCCGGCATCGCCTTGACGCCCGCGTTGCGGCAGGTGGTGGCTCAAGGCGATGCGCCGCTGGCGCAGGAGTTTGCGCTGGTGCTGCGCGAGCAGCGGCTGGGCGTGCCTTGGGACGAGGCGCTGGCGCATCTGAACACGCGGATGGCGGCTGATTCGACCACACTCGTGGTGGTGGCAATGCGTGTCGCCGCGCAATCCGGCGGCGACCTGGCCGAGGCGCTCGACGGTATCGCGCAGGCGGTGCGGGCGGGATTGCAGTGGCAAGCGAAAGTGCGGGCCCTGACTTCGCAGGGCCGCATGCAGGCCTGGATCGTCGGCGGTTTGCCGGTGTTGCTGCTCGCGGTGCTGGACCGCTTGGAGCCGGACAGCATGGCGTTGCTCTGGCATACGAGGCAAGGCTGGATGGTGCTCGCCCTGCTGGCGACGCTGGAAGCCGCGGGCGTCCTGCTGATCCGGCGGATCGTTCGGATCGATTTTTAAGAGAGGGTAGTGATGTGGCGATATCTGGACATGGTTGCCCTGGCGCTGGGCGGGGCGCTATGCGCGTGGCGGGTTTTGCGCTCCAGCGGACGCGGCATGCCGGCCGTCGCCAATTTGCCGGAGTGGTGGCGTCTGGCCTGGCCCGGGCTCGCGTGGACGGCGCCAGCGGTGGGGCGGTTTTGTCCGCGAACCTGGCGGACACGCCTGGCCGCGATGGCCGCCCGGGCGGGGCTGCCTGCGACCGTGCACGGCGAGCACATCATGGCGCTGAGTCTGGCGGCCGCAATGGCGGGGACCGCGTTCGCGGGCCTGGCGATGTTGGCGTTGCGAGGCAGTGGCATGTTGGCCGGAGCGCCGCCGAGGGATGCATTGGCCATTGGCTACTACATCGCGGGGGCCGTCGCTGGCGCGCTCATGGCGGGCGTGCAGCCGGCAATATGGCTCCGAGGCCGGATACGGGAACGCCAGCGCCGGATCGAACAGGGTTTGCCGTTCGTCCTCGAACTGATGGTCTTGTGCGTCGAGGCCGGCCTGAGCATGCATGGCGCCTTGCAAATGGCCGCCACGAACGGTCCCCGCGGCCCGTTGCGCGACGTCCTGGGCGAGGCGCTGGCGGACATGCGCGCCGGCGTGTCCCGGGCCGCCGCGCTGCAGGCCATGGCGGATCGCTGCGGCATTCCGCTGGTACGCCAGTGGACCGCGGCCCTGGCCCAGGCGGATGCACTCGGTATCAGCCTGGGGCCGGTATTGCGGGCGCAGAGCAGGCAATGCCGCAGCGAGCGCCAGTGGCGCGCCGAGCAACTGGCGCTGCAGGCGCCGGTGAAGATGCTTTTGCCGTTGATAGGCTGCATCTTTCCGTGCACGTTCATCGTGCTGGCGTTTCCCATCGCCGCGCGATTGCTGCAGGGGACCTGGTGAGCGCCCGCCTGCCGTGGCCCCGGGCACGGTTGCGGCTGCTGCGGGTCGGGAGCTGGCCAGGCCGGATGCGCGGATTGCTGGGGCGCCGGCCCCCGGGGCCGCGTTCAGGCCTGTTGCTGGCGCCTTGCCGGGCGGTGCATACCTTTGGCATGCGCCATCCCATCGACGTGGTGTTCGTGGCGCGCGATCGGCGGGTGGTGAAGGTGTGCAGGGCGCTGGCGCCCTGCCGGGTGGCGTTATGCCTGGGCGCCGTGGCCGTTGTCGAGATTCGGGCTGGGACTGTTGATGCCGAACACGGAGGTATACGACGGGTAGAAGCTGCAATAGAACACGCCTGCCGCGGCGATCGTGAACGGAATCTGCAGCGTGCTGGCCAATTGTGGCGACAGGCCGAGGGCGACCAGCAGCCCGGAGCACAGGTCCAGGAACAGGGCGATCAGGACCCAGGTGGCGGCATAAACCAGGAAGGCCCACTTGTTGCGCCAGCAGGCGATGCCGGAAAAGAACAGCGCCTGCGTCAGTCGCAAGCCGTGCCAGGCGACCAGTACCGGCGCATACCAGAAAAGCGCCGCGATCACGATGTAGAGAATCGTGAAAATGATGAGCGGGGCGCGCAAGGCCATCAGGACGGGTTCCATGCTGTTTTCGATGGACGCGATGCGCATGCCTTCCGAAAAGGCGGCCGAGAACGGCAGGAAGGTGGCGAGCCCGGCCGCCAGGCTGACGGCCGCGTACAGCAGGCCCATCAGGAACAGCTTGCGGAACACTCCCGGCTGCTTGAGCGGCTTGGCCCACATCGAGGGCAGCATGACGCGGTCTGCCTCGACGTGTTTGCAGGCCGCCAGGCTCATCAGCGTGACCGACGGCATGAGGGCAATGAACAGGATCGGACCGACGATCTGCGCCGCGAAGGCAAAAATGACCAGGAGACTGTTGACCAGCGCCCAGGTGTACATGGCCAGGGGTTGCTTGCGGAACAGACGGAAGCCGTCTCGAACCCATTGCCAGCCGGAAGACGCGGGTAGGAATGCTGCTTGCATGGCTCTCTTGGGAAGTGATCTCTCAATAAGGGACGTGCTACCCCCAATTATGGGGGGCATAACGATTACGGCAATACCGGCAGGCCGGGGCGGTGGCGCGCTTGCAACACTCTTTCGAAATGGCGGGGGTCGTGCGGCTTGAGCGTCTGGGCCGGGCGCGGCAGGAAAAAGTCGTACAGGCGCGACAGCCAGAAGCGCAGGGCGGCGCCACGCAGCATCAGCGGCCATGCCTGGCGCTCGGCGTCCGTGAACGGGCGCACGCTGGCATAGGCATCGAGCCAGGATTCGACCAGTTCGGGGATAAATTCACCCGTGTCGCGTTCGATGCACCAGTCGTTCACCCCGACCGCGACGTCGAATAGCCAGGTGTCGCAGCCGGCGAAGTAGAAGTCGATGATGCCGCCCATGAGCGGATCCTCGAAGGTGCCGGCAAACAGCACGTTGTCGCGGAATAGGTCGCAGTGCGCGGGACCGGCGGGCAGTGCCTGCCACGCGGGACTGGCGGCCGCGGCCTGTTGCGCGGCCAGCTCGGACTGCAGCAACTGCGCCTGGCCGGCTTCGAGGAATGGCAGAACCTTGGGTGCCGTCTCGGTCCACCAGGACAGGCCGCGCAGGTTGGGCTGCTGGATCGGGAAGTCCCGCGCCGCCAGGTGGGCACGGGCCAGGGTGGCCCCGGCCAGGGCGCAATGGGCGACGCCCGGGGCGGGTTCGTAGCCGCCGGGCAGGCGTGTGACGATCGTGCAGGGCTTGCCGTGCAGCGTGGTCAGGCGGGTGCCGTTGCGCAGCGTCTGCGGCTGCGGCACCGGAATGCCGCGGCTGGCCAGGTGGTACATCAGTTCGATATAGAACGGCAACTGGGCGTGCGTCAGCACTTCGAACAGCGTCAGCACGTACTCGCCACGGCTGGTGTACAGGAAGTAATTGGTGTTCTCGATACCCGCCGTGATCCCCCGCAGCGAGACGAACTCACCCAGGTCGAAATGCCCCAGCAGGGCGCGTGCGTCGTCATCGGATACGGGGGTGAATACGGCCATTGATCTACGAGAAGAGGGGAGTTGGCGGACGTGTGCCACGGGCGCGGGCGCTCGCTTGCGCGCGGCGGCGGCGCAATTTTAGACCACATGGCCCGCGGGGGCGGCGCTATCGTCGGCCAGCTTGCCGGGCAGAATCCCGCCAAGCACCGTAAAATACCGCATCCCCTTGTTTTGACGAGTGATTCTTGGACTCCCCCGACTGGCGGCTTTGCGTCGCCCCGATGATCGATGTGACCGACCGGCATTGCCGCTATTTCCACCGGCTGCTGGCGCCGCGCGCGCGTCTGTACACCGAAATGATCACCACCGGCGCCTTGCTGTATGGCAACGTCGCGCGTCACCTGGACTTCGACGAGGCCGAGCATCCGGTCGCGTTGCAACTGGGCGGCAGCGAGCCTGACGCCCTGGCGCAGTCGGCCAAGTTGGGGCGGCAATGGGGCTACGATGAAATCAACCTGAACTGCGGCTGTCCTTCGGAACGGGTTCAGAAAGGCGCTTTCGGCGCCTGCCTGATGGCCGAGCCCGCCCTGGTCGCCGACTGCATCAAGGCGATGCAGGATGCGGTCGACATTCCGGTGACGGTCAAGCACCGCCTGGGGCTGGACTATGACGAGTCGTACGCCTTCGTGCGCGATTTCGTCGGCAAGATCTACGACACCGGCTGCCGGGTGTTCATCGCTCATGCGCGCAATGCCGTGCTCAAGGGGCTCTCGCCCAAGGACAATCGCGAGATTCCGCCGCTGCGCTACGACGTGGTGAGCCAGCTCAAGCGGGACTTCCCGGACTGCGTGTTCGTGCTGAACGGCGGGCTGGCCGATGCGGCGCAGTCGGTGCGCGCGGCCGCCGATTTCGACGGCGTGATGCTGGGCCGCGCTGCCTGGCACACGCCCCGGGTGTTGTCCGAAGTATCCCTGCAGTTGTGGCCGTCGGTGCGCCTGCCCAGCGATGCCCAGGTGGTCGACGCGATGATGGAATACGCCGCGCGCCAGGTGGCGCGGGGCGTGCCGCTACGGGTCATGACGCGGCCCATGCTGGGACTGGTGAATGGCCAGTCGGGCGCGCGGCGCTGGCGCCGCATGTTGTCGGATCCAGCGCTGCTGGCCGCGAACGATCCCGCGCTGATCTACGACGCCTGGCGCAGCCAGCGGCATGCGCCGCCGGAACGCGGCGCCGCGCTGGCGGCGGCGCCGGCGGGCGTCTGAACGCGCCTCCCTCCTGAATGCAACAACGCCCAGGCGGCCGCGAGGTCGCCTGGGCGTTGTCCATTGGACGATCGCCGCGGGCCGGCGATGACGCCGCCCGCCGGTGGCTCAGGACTGGGTCGACTCCGCGCTTTCGGCGGGCCAGTCGCGGATGTAGGCCTTGAGCATGTTGTTTTCGAACTGCTGGGCCGCCACGATGGCCTGGGCCATGTCGTAGAACGAAATCACGCCCATCAGCGTGGGGCCGTCCATGACCGGGATGTAGCGCGCGTGCTTTTCGAGCATCAGGCGCTGCACTTCGTCGGCGCTGGTGTTGGGCGATACGCTGACCGGCGCGTCGTCCATGATGGAACGGATGGTGGTTTCGCCCGCGCCGCCATGCGCGTGCATGTGGCGGATGATCTCGCGGAACGTCAGCATGCCGACCAGCGTGCCGAATTCCATGATGACGAGCGAGCCGATATCCTGCTCGCTCATGGTTTGCACGGCCTGGGACACGGGCATGTCCGGCGATGCCGTGTAAAGCGTGTCTCCCTTGACGCGCAGAATCTCGCTGACCTTCAACATCGGTTTCTCCTGGGCGGTGGTGCCCTGATTGCTATTTCTTGTTCGCTTCCAGCTGCAATACCGGGGCGACGCCATTTCCGGTATTTTGCGCTTCTCCGCAGACTTCTTCCAGCACGGGCGCATTTTCCCGGGAAATCACGGCTGCCGCGACCCGCAGGATTTCACCATCGTCGCGCACCCGCGGCTGGCCGCGATCGAGCAGGAAACGGTCCACCACCGGCGCCAGCGAGGTCTCGCGGGCGTCGCAGGTCAGCACCCAGAGATCGTCCGGGGTGCGTGTAACCAGGTTCATGTCACACAGCGTCTCCAGGACATCGTTCAGTTCGTCCTGGTGCAGTTTCAGTTTCGAGGCCAGTTGGCCGGCCGGCAGGCCGGGGGGCGTGCGGGACTGGGCGCGGCGCAACACGCGCAGCACGTCCAGCGCATCGACGAAGGGGGCGCCGGCATAACGGTTGAATTCCCAGCGTCCCAGGCGGATCAGCGGCGCGCTGGCCGCCAGGGTGGCGCCCAGCAGCACCGCCAGCCAGGACAGATAGATCCACAACAGGAAGATCGGCAGCGTGGCGAACGCGCCGTAGATGACGGTATAGGTGGGAAACCGCGTCAGGTAGTAGGCGAAGGCCGACTTCATGACTTCCAGCGCGATCGCCGTGACGCAGCCGCCAATGAGGGCGTCGCGCCACAGCACCTGGCGGTTCGGCACCACCATGAACAGGGCGGCGAAGCCCAGGGCCGTCAGCACCAGCGGAATGAACGAGATGGCCACGCTGACGATTTCCGGCACGTCGCGCACCAGTCCCAGCGATTCGCGCGCCACGAACGAGGTGGCCCAGAGGCTGGCGCCGGCCACCACCGGTCCCAGCGTGATGACGGCCCAGTAGACCAGCGCCCGCTGCGGCAGCGGGCGCTGCCGGGTGACATGCCAGATGTCGTTGAAAGCCGTGTCGATCGTCATGATCAGCAGCAGCGAGGTCACCAGCAGGAACGCGCCGCCAATCGCGGTCAGGCGCGAGGCCTGGCGGGCGAACTGGTTCAGGTACTCCATGATGTTGTCCGAGACGGACGGCGGCATCAGGCTGTTGGCGAGGAAGTCCTCGAGCGCTACCCGGAACTCCTGGAACACCGGGAAGGCCGTGAACAGCGACAGCACCACGGCCAGCATCGGCACGATCGCCAGCACCGTGGTGAAGGTGAGGCTGGAGGCGACCTGCAGCAGCTTTTCCTCGTCGGCGCGCTGCGCGGTGAAGACAAAGGCACGCCCGACCCGCGCCGCCCACGATGCGCGCGGGGGCGGGGACTCGGGGGCCGCCGGCGAGGCGGCGGCAGGCTCGGCGGGGCGGTTCATCAGGCGATAATAGCAGCATGAACCCTGAACTCAACCCCCGCTTGCGCCTGGCGGCCTCGGTGTCGCTGTTCGCCCTGATCGTGCTGTGCGTCACCTGGGAAACGCTGGTGGCGCCGCTGCGCCCGGGCGGTTCCTGGATGCTGCTCAAGGCCTTGCCGCTGGTGCTGCCGCTGCGCGGCGTCGTGCGCGGCAACCTCTATACGTATCAGTGGGCTTCGATGCTGTCGCTGCTCTACCTGATGGAGGGCGTGGTGCGCGCCATGTCGGATCCGGCGCCGCTGTCGGTATTGATGGCGTGGGGCGAGATCCTGCTGTCGACGCTGTTCTTCGTCAGCGCCATTTTCTACGTGCGGCCGGCCAAGCGGGCCGCCAGGAGCCAACGCGCATGAGCGCCCATTCCCTGTCCGAACTGCAAGCCGTCAACTCGTTCGCGGCGCTGCCGGCCGCGTTCTATACGCGGCTGGAACCGCAACCGCTGAACAATCCGCGGCTGCTGCATGCCAATGCCGAGGCCGCCGCGTTGATCGGGCTGGACCCGGCCGCGCTGCGGACGCCGGAATTCCTGCGGGTGTTTTCCGGGGCGCAGCCGCTGCCAGGCGGCGACACCCTGGCGGCGGTCTACAGCGGCCACCAGTTCGGCGTGTGGGCCGGACAGTTGGGCGATGGCCGCGCCCACCTGCTGGGCGAGGTGCGGGGGCCGGCGGGGGCTTGGGAATTGCAGCTCAAGGGCGCCGGCAAGACGCCGTATTCGCGGATGGGCGATGGCCGCGCGGTGCTGCGCTCGTCGGTGCGCGAATACCTCGCCAGCGAAGCGATGCACGGCCTGGGCATTCCGACCACCCGCGCACTGGCGCTGGTGGCCTCGGACGACCCGGTTTGGCGCGAAACCGTGGAAACGGCGGCCATCGTGACGCGCATGTCGCCCAGCTTCGTGCGATTCGGCTCGTTCGAGCACTGGTCTTCGCGCCGTCAGCCGGACCTGCTCAAGACGCTGGCCGACTATGTCATCGACCGCTACTACCCCGAATGCCGTGCCGTGCCCGCCGGCGAGGCGCCAAGCGACACCGCGCCCTACGTGCGCCTGCTGCGCGAGGTCACCCGCCGCACCGCGCTGCTGATGGCGGACTGGCAGGCCGTGGGGTTCTGCCATGGCGTCATGAACACCGACAACATGTCCATCCTGGGGCTGACCCTGGATTACGGCCCTTACGGTTTCATGGACGGCTTCCGGCTTGGCCATGTCTGCAACCATTCCGATTCCGAGGGCCGCTATTCCTGGAACCGCCAGCCGTCCGTGGCGCTGTGGAATCTCTACCGGCTGGGCGGCAGCCTGCATACGCTGGTGCAGGATGTCGACGCCCTGCGCGCGGTGCTGGACGAATTCGAGGGCGTGTTCACGCGCGCGTTTCATGACCGCATGGGCGCCAAGATGGGCCTGGCGGCCTGGCGCCCGGCGGATGAGCCGCTGCTGGACGACCTGCTCAAGCTGATGGACGCCAACCAGGCCGATTTCACGCTGGCCTGGCGGCGGCTGGCGGATGCTGTGTCTGGCAACCGCGCGCCATTCCAGGATCTGTTCATCGACCGCGAGGCGGCCGCGGGCTGGCTCGATCGCCTGCTGGCGCGCCACGCGCAGGACGGACGTCCGGCGACCGAGGTGGCCGAGGCCATGAATCGGGTCAACCCCCTATATGTATTGCGCAATCACCTGGCCGAGGAGGCGATCCGCGCCGCCAAGACGGGCGACGCGGGCGAAATCGAGACGCTGATGACGTTGCTGCGCGAGCCGTTCACGGCCCGCGCTGGCTACGAAAAGTACGCCAGCCTGCCGCCGGACTGGGCCAACGGCATCGAGGTCAGCTGTTCATCCTGATGTTCGCTGCGCGCGCGTATTGATGACAAAGCGGCCATTTTGAGGGCGTAAAACGCAGAAAATTGGCGCATTGAGACGAAAAATCGCGGTTTTTTTCTCTGCAAACATTCGTTTCCATTGTAAAAGTCGTAAGATTGTCGCCTGCGGGACACTCAGGATGGCATGCCTGTCACTGGGGCATTTGTCGACAATTTTCAATATAAAAGCACTCTGAATATGCCTGGCGCAGATGGTTTGCTGTGTATCGGCCTGCTTGAGGATGATGCGGACTTCCGGGAGGAGTTGGCGTTGGGCCTGGGCGGGTACGGTTTCCGTGTGGCGTTCGCCTGTGACAATGCCGCGGCGTTCTACCGTCGCTTGCAGGAGCAACCCTGCGATATCGTCATACTTGACGCCCATCTTCCTGGAGAGGACGGTTTTTCCGTCGCGACGCGCCTGCGCGCGTTGAGTCCGGTGGGGATCGTCATGCTGACGGGCCGCAGCGCGCTCGAGGATCGGGTGCGCGGCCTGGAAGGCGGCGCCGATGTCTACATGACCAAGCCCGTCGACCTGCTGGAGCTCAGTTCCGTCATCCGCAGCCTGGCGCGCCGCATGCGCCTGGCCAAGGCGCCGCGCCCGGCCGACGCCGAGACCCGCGCGGCGGCTGCCGACACCTCCTGGTCGCTGCAGGATGGCGGCTGGATCCTGGTGGCGCCGGACGGCGCATCGCTGCACCTGAGCGCCCAGGAACGGACCTTTCTCATGGCGTTGATGGATGCGGCCGGTTCGGCGGTCAGCCGACAGGCCCTGGCCGAGCTGTTCCTGCCGGACAGCCCGGGCGGGTTCGAGCTGCGGCGTATCGACGTGCTGGTGAGCCGGCTGCGCGCCAAGGCGCAGAGCGCCGGGCTGAAGCTGCCGGTGCTGTCGGTGCGCGGCCAGGGTTACGTGTTCGCGGCCTGAGCCTGCGCATCGGGCTCGGGAGGCCGGGCGGGCAGGGTGATGACGAAACGCGTCCCCACGCCCACTTCGCTGTGCATGACCAGCGAGCCGCCCTGGCTCTGGCAGATGCGTCGCGCCAGATACAGGCCGATGCCCATGCCCTGGGTTTCGCGATGGGCCGCGCGGCGAAAGCGCGGCTCGAAGATGCGGGCCTGTTCCTCCACGCCAATGCCGGGGCCGCGATCGGTCACGGCCACCCAGGCCATCGGCACGCCCTGCGCCTCGGTTTCGCCCGTCTCGATCCGGATCGGCTCACTGGCGGGCGAGTACTTGATGGCGTTGTGGATGAGGTTGCGCACCACCACGCTCGTCAGCGCGCGGTCGCAATAGACGGGCAGCGGCGCGCCGCCGGCCTGCAGCCGCAGCGCGTGGGCGGTATCGGGTTGCATGGCCGCGACGACGTCGCCCGCCAGCTCGGACATGTCGGTCTGCTCGCCGCGCGGAGTCCAGGCCTGTTCGCCGAGCCGGTCCTGGTTCAGCAATTGTTCCATCAGTTCCGTCATGCGGGTCACCGAGCGGTGGATCCGCGCCAGCCGGTTGTCGACGGCTTCACCGCTGCCCGACAGGATCATGTCCAGGGACTGCGCCGCCGCGCTGATGGTGGCTAGCGGGGCGCGCAGTTCGTGGGAGATCAGGGCGTTCATCTGCCGTTGGGCATCCAGCGCGCCCGTCATTTCCACCAGCCGCAATTCGCCCTGGACCAACTGCTGGGCATCGTCCGTTTGCTGGCGGGCGGGATCCGCCTGCGTCCGCCGTTCCAGTCCCGCCAGCAGCAAGGCGGCCAGCGCCAGGAGCAGCCGCGCCAGCGGCATCACCGGCCCGCCGTCCGTGGACCCGGACCAGGCGTCGTGGGCCAGGATCCAGGCCGATGACAGATGTACCGCGCCCAGCGCCAGCGTCGCGGCGCGGCGCGGACAGGGGCGGGCGGCGACGGCCAGAAACCAGGCCGCCAGCACCACGCTGGCGGCGGCTCCGGCGCCGGCGATCAGGGTGGGCATCATGCCGTCATCGGAGTCATAGACGAAGATCAGCGCCAGCGCCGCCAGTCCGGTCAGCCCGATGCAAGTCCAGCGGCAGGCGGTGACCAGGCGCGCGGCGCCCGGCTGGCCCGCAGCGATGAGAGAAACGGACATGGCCAGCAACGCCGCGTACGAGCCCGCCTGCAGCGCGCCCGCCGGGAACAGTGTCGGTTGGGTGCGCAGGATGCCCTCGACCAGCGCGAAGGCCAGGCCGGCGCCGTAGATCGCGGCGCGGGTGTAGAGCCAGGCGATGGCGCTGGCTACGGCGCAGGCCAGCGCGATGCCGGCGGTAAGGCCGATCAGCAAATCGGCAGATGCGTGGCCGGGCGCGTCGGCCAGTGCCGCGCCGGGCCACAAGAGCAGGCCTGCCGGCCATACGGGCCACGCGGAGCGCGCTGCGCGCTGGGCGGCCGCGCGGTCAGCGCGGCATTGGCGCGAGCGCCAAAGGGTGCGAAGAAACAATCCTTCCGTCAACTAGGAACCCATTGTTGGTCAGGCGCGTGGTCGTTCGCGCGGGCGAAGTTTACGACAGCGCCGCGAATCGCGTGGACACCGATTTTCTCAAGCGTGGCGCGGGTGGCGTCGTCGGGAACGTCCTCAGCGTACACCGACATGCCGAGCGAGGCGGCGGTCGCCACGACGGTCGCGGCCAGGTGCTGGCTGCCCGGGCTGTGCAGAATGCCGGTAATGAAGCCGCCACACAGCTTGACGTACGAGAGGGGGTATTCGTGCAGGTGTTCCATCGCGCCGAATTGCCGTGACAGGCGCGACAGGCCGACACGGCCGCCGGCCGCGGTGACGATGCGGCACAGTTGGCGCATTTCGTCGCCCAATTCCACCAGCGCGCCCGCGTCCGTTTCGACGATCAGCCGCGGGGACAGGGCCGGCCGGTCCGCCAGCATGCGTTCCAGCCGCGACAGGAATGCGGCCTGCGCCAGCGAGGCGCGCGATACGTGCACCGTCAGCGCGGCGTCGTGGGTGTAGAGCCAGTCCAGGCCTAGGCGCACGGCCTGGATGTCGCATTCGGCCGATAGGCCCAGGCGCACCGCGGGCGGCATGAAGATCGCGGCCGGCACCGGATCGGCGCCGCGGCTATCGTGCAGCGTCAGGCTCGCTTCGTAATGCAGCACATCCCCGCGCACGTCCGTCAGCGCCTGCACCGTCAACGAGAAGCGGTGCTGTTCCAGGGCCGTGGAGAGCGCATCGTGCCAACTGTATTCGCCGATGCGGGTACTGTCGGGCGCCTGGCTGGCGGGGGCGATCTGGTCATCGTCGGCGCTCTCGGCGCACATCAGGGCGTGATCGAGCCTGGCCAGCGTGTCGCTGACGTTGTCGTCGGGCGTAAAGGCCGCCATCGCCAGCGCCCAGCGGCACCAGCCGTGCTTGTCCATGGGCACGCGCAAGGAGCGCAGTTCATGCCGGACCCGTTCGGCCAGCAGGCCGGCCTGGGGGGCGGACGTGCGCGGCATCAACAGGGCGAAGTCGGAACCGCCGATCCGCGCCAGCGTCATGGCGCCGCCGCCGTTGGCGTCCACCAGCCTGCGCAGCCGGTCGGCGGACGAACGCAGCCACTGGTCTGTGAAGGCGCGCGACAGGTGCCGGTTGATCTGCGCCAGATCGCGTTGCCGGAACATCAGGATGTGGCCGCCGGTATCGGCCGCCTGGCCGGTCAGCGCCTGGCGGAAGTGGTCGATGAAATACTTGCGGTTTGGCAACCGGGTGACGGCGTCGCGCTGGATTTCGCTTTCGAGCGATTCGATGCGGGCGTTCTGTTCCTGCACCGTGGCGGCGGCCTTGCGCTGGGCATCGAGCAGCGCCTCGTCGATGCCGGCGGGCCCGCGCGGTTGCGGGTTATCCGCTTCGCCCCGCGCCAGCGGGCCGGCGCGGCCCAGGCCGTGCCGCCCGGTCTTCGCCTCGAGCCAGCGCATCAGGTTGGCGGCGAACAGTGTCCAGAACACGCCAGCGGCCAGGCTCAGGCCGATGACACGGACGCCGCCTTGCCACAGGGTGTCGCGCGCCGGCCGCGCGTCCGCCTGCACCGTGACCGTGCCCAGGCGCCGGCCATCCGGCCCCAGATAGGGGCGGGTGGCCGCGGGGGCGTCCATGGATAGCCAGGTGTCGCGCCAGTCGCGCGCAGCCCCCGCTTGCCCTTTCTGCGCGGGTTCGCGGCGTTCGGCCTCCGTGTCCCCGTTCTCACCGGAAATGCGCACCAGCGCATACATCCCGGCCCCGAACAGCTCGTCGGCCAACTGACGCTTGTCCTGCACGCCTACCGGGTCGTGCGACAGCGCCCAGGCCAGCGCGCTGGCGCCGGCCTGGCCCTGCTGGGCCAACTGGGTGTTGAGATAACGGTGGGCGGCCAGCATCCCCAGCGCCTGTGCGCCAAGCAGGATGAAGGCAGTCAGGAGAGCGGTGCAGAGGATCAGCCGGCGTAGTGTGGACATGGATTAGAGGTTCCCTTCGTGGCCCGCACCGTTGCCGGTGCCGTGCAATGCCGGCCTGCCAGTGAAAGGGGAGACGTCGGGCAGCGCAAGTGCCCTGACGGGAAAAATGCTGGATAAGAAACGTGACACACGTTACTAATACCTCAGTGTCGCCGCGCACGCTGTAATTCCGTATGTCACAGAACATACAGAATATTACGAAATCAACTGCGATATCAGACAACCTGTGCAATTATTTCGCTCGTGATAATTGCCCGGATGATAACTATTGAGACAGGCCGTATTAATTTTCGGGCTTCGGCTGTCGTAGTAAGGGCACGGCATGGCGCAAAGGACCGGCCAGCGACTGCTATCCAAGGACCGTCATGACCCCCAACGAGCAACCAGATCAGGGCAGGAATCGAAGGAAAGGGAGCGCGTTGCTCCTGAAGTGTGGCGTTTTTTTGCGAAAATAATGCATAATTTAAAAAATGTTACAGCCCTTGGGTTTCTTTCCGGACCACAACGCCAAGGGTTTCTAGATAGGGGGCTCCGTGCGTGAGAGTTACCTGCTCGCACTGTGCCTGACGCTCGTGGGCGCACTTGCAGCGATAAGTTTGTTTTTCGTCCGCCGGGAACGCGTCCTGCGCGGGCGATTGACGCGTGATGAATTGACCGGCGTCCTGAGCCAACGGGAGCTGCATCGCCGCGCGCGCGCGTGGCTGGTCCAGTCGGAGCGGCAGGCTGGCCGGGGGGGTGTTCGGCCCTGGCGGACCGGCGCAGGACCACCAGGAGTCCCTGGGTATCGCGCGCGCCCGTTCGGGCTCGCGCGGCATTGGCGCGTTTTTCCTGGTCAGTTTTGACCAGTACGCCGAGATCAGCGCGATGCTGCGGGCCGGCGAAGACCAGGCCCTGCTGGTGATGGTGGCCGATCGGCTCAGCCTGTTGACCCGCGCGCTGGGCGGCATGGTGGCCCGCACGGGCACCGACACCTTCACCGTGTGCATTCCCGACGTCGATGAGGAGGGCGCGGCCCAGGTCTCGGCCAAGCTGCTCGAGGACCTTTCCGTGCCTTACGAGCTGGGTGGCCGCCCCCTGATCGCGGTGTTCCGCGTGGGGGCGGCGTTGTATCCGGACCACGGTCGCAGTGTCGAGGAATTACAACGTTGCGTGCAGGTGGCCATGGTGCCGCTCAAGGAGCGTGGCGGCCCCGGCTGGAACATGTTCGACTTCCGCATGCTGGCGCGTCAGCGTGACCAGCAGGGTCTGGAGAATGACCTGCGGCTGGCCCTGACGACTGCCTCGATGGACCAATTCGAGTTGTACTACCAGCCTGTCTGCGACAGCGGCACCGGGGTGGTGCAGGGCTGCGAGGCGTTGCTGCGCTGGCATCACCCCGAGCTGGGCAGCGTATCGCCGGCCGTGACCATCGAGCTGGCCGAACGCAGCGGGCTGATCGTGCCCCTGGGCGCCTGGATCCTGGAACGCGCCTGCTCACAGGCGGCGCTGTGGCCGGCGGCGTGGCGCGTGCACGTGAATCTGTCGGTCAAGCAGATGAACGAGGACGGCCTGGTGCAACTGGTCTCCGACGTGCTGGCCGCGACCAAGCTGGCGCCGCGCAAGCTGGTGCTGGAGATCACCGAATCGATCTTCATCCTGCACTACGAGCGCCACGTGAAGATCCTGAACACGCTGAGGGCCAAGGGCATCGGCGTGGCGCTGGACGATTTCGGCTGCGGCTATTCCAGCCTGAACCATCTGCGGCACCTGCCGATCGACTGGGTCAAGATCGACCGCAGCTTCATCTCCGCTCTCGAGTCCGATGCCGGCAGCCGCGAGGTGGTGTCGGCGTTGTTCGGATTGTGCCAGGCGATGCACCTGCCGGTGGTGGCCGAAGGCGTCGAGACCGAAGGGCAGCGCGAGATCCTCAAGTCGCTGGGTTGCCGTGTGATGCAGGGTTTCCTGCTGGGACGTCCCGCGCCCGCCGCGGAAATTCAGGCTTTGGCGTCGGCGGTGTCATAATCGGGGTTGCTTGCAAACCCCACCTGTTGATTTCCTATGCCCGGCAATACCCTCGGTACCCTGTTCACCGTCACGAATTTTGGCGAATCCCACGGGCCGGCGATCGGTTGCGTCATCGATGGCTGCCCGCCCGGATTGCCGCTGGAAGCGGCCGACATCCAGCACGAACTGGACCGCCGCCGCCCCGGCACCTCGCGTCACGTCACCCAGCGCCAGGAAGCCGACCAGGTCGAGATCCTGTCCGGCGTGTTCGAGGGGCTGACCACGGGTACGCCCATCGGGCTGCTGATCCGCAACACCGATGCGCGCAGCAAGGACTATTCCAATATCACCGACACGTTCCGGCCGGGCCACGCCGACTACGCCTACTGGCGCAAGTTCGGCCTGCGCGATCCTCGCGGCGGCGGCCGTTCGTCCGCGCGGCTGACCGCGCCGACGGTGGCCGCGGGCGCCGTGGCCAAGAAGTGGCTGGCCGAGCAATACGGCGTGAAAGTGCGCGGCTACATGAGCCAACTGGGCCCGATCCCGATTCCCTTCGTCTCTTGGGACGAGGTGCCGAACAATCCCTTCTACGCGCCCAACGCCGACATCGTGCCGGAGCTCGAGGCCTACATGGACCAGTTGCGCCGCGACGGCGATTCGGTCGGCGCGCGTATCGAGGTGGTGGCCGAGAACCTGCCGGCCGGCTGGGGCGAGCCCATCTATGACCGCCTGGATGCCGACATCGCGCACGTGATGATGGGCCTGAATGCCGTCAAGGGCGTGTCGATCGGCGCCGGTTTCGACTGCATCGCGCAGCGCGGTTCCGAGCATGGCGACGAGATCACCCCCGACGGCTTCGTCACCAACCACGCCGGCGGCGTGCTGGGCGGCATATCGACGGGCCAGCCGGTGACGGTGTCGCTGGCCATCAAGCCCACGTCCAGCATCCGGGTCGAGCGCCGTTCCGTGAACCGCGCCAACGAGCCGGTGATGGTGCAGACGCTCGGTCGCCACGACCCCTGCGTCGGCATTCGCGCCACGCCAATCGCCGAGGCCATGCTGGCCCTGGTGCTGATCGACCACGCCCTGCGCCACCGCGGCCAGTGCGGCGATCAGGGTTGAGGCCTGCGCGCGTCCCGTTGTTCCTGACTGTTGGAGGCTGACATGAGCCGTAATCGCTATCCGTTGCGCCGCTTGGCGGCGGCGCTGTTCCTGGCTGCCCTGGCGGGCTGCACCGGGATGAACACCACCCAGTCGGGCGCCATCGGCGTCAACCGGACGCAGTACATGTCCAGCATGGTGCCGTCTCAGGCGCTGGAGCAGGAAGCGAACCAGCAGTACGCCGACATCCTCAAGCAGGCGCAGGCCAAGAACCTGCTGGATCGCGACGCTCAGCAGGTGGCGCGGGTGCGAGCGATCTCGCAGCGCCTGATCGCGCAGACCGGCGTTTTCCGCCCCGACGCGTCCGGCTGGAAATGGGAAGTGCACGTCCTGACCAGCGACGAGATCAACGCGTGGTGCATGCCGGGCGGCAAGATCGCCGTTTACACCGGCCTGATCAACAAGATCAAGCCGACGGATGATGAGCTGGCCGCGGTGCTGGGCCACGAGATTTCTCACGCGCTGCGCGAGCACGCGCGCGAGCGCGTCTCGCAGCAGATGGCCACCAACCTCGGGTTGCAGGTGTTGTCGATCGCTACCGGATCGAGCGCCGCCTCGGATCTGGGCGGCAAGCTCAGCGACGTGATGTTCACGTTGCCCAACAGCCGCACCCACGAAACCGAAGCCGACCGCATGGGCGTGGAACTGGCCGCTCGGGCCGGCTTTGATCCGCGCGCCGCAGTCACGCTGTGGCAGAAGATGGGGGCCGCGGACAACGGCAGCGCACCGCCCGAGATCCTCTCGACCCACCCGTCGGCCGCCTCGCGTATCACCGACCTGCAGGCGGCGGCGCAACAGGTGCTGCCGCTGTACGAGCAATCCAAGGGCCGCGCGTCGCGCTAGGCATTGGTTGCGCCCCGGGCGGCGTCCTGCCGTCTCGGGGACTCACCATGGTATTGTCAGTACTAGTATATTCGGTGTGATTGTACTAGGTTCAGAGGCTGGGCATAATGCCTCACATGCCGCAGCGGCCGGCGTGGATGCGAGGGATTCGCTCCATGCGAGGCACGAGCCGGATTGTCTATTTGCTGAGCGCATCCATGGCCCAAACCCTTTACGACAAACTCTGGGACGCCCACATCGTCCACCAGGAATCAGACGGCACCTGTCTGCTCTATATCGACCGCCACCTGCTGCACGAAGTGACCAGCCCGCAGGCGTTCGAGGGCCTGGCCATGGCCGGGCGCAAGCCGTGGCGCAACGGCGCCAACCTGGCGGTGGCCGACCACAACGTGCCCACGATGAACCGCGCCCAGGGCATCGACGATCCGATCTCGCGCCTGCAGGTCGACACGCTCGACGCCAACTGCGACAAGTACGGCATCACCGAATTCCGCATGAACGACCTGCGCCAGGGCATCGTCCACGTCATCGGGCCGGAGCAGGGCGCCACCCTGCCGGGCATGACCGTGGTCTGTGGCGACTCGCACACCAGCACGCACGGCGCGCTGGGCGCGCTGGCGTTCGGCATCGGCACCTCCGAAGTCGAACACGTGCTGGCCACGCAGACGCTGCTCATGAAGAAAGCCAAGAGCATGCTGATCAAGGTCGAAGGCGAGCTGCCGTTCGGCTGTACGGCCAAGGACGTCGTCCTGCACATCATCGGCATCATCGGCACCGCCGGCGGCACCGGCCACGCCATCGAGTTCGCCGGCAGCACCATCCGCGCGCTGTCGGTGGAAGGCCGCATGACGGTCTGCAACATGGCCATCGAAGCCGGCGCCCGCTCCGGCATGGTCGCCGTCGACGACAAGACCATCGAATACTTCCGCGGCCGTCCGTTCGCGCCGTCGGGCGTGCTGTGGGATCACGCCGTGGCCTACTGGCGCACGCTGCACACCGACGAAGGCGCCAGGTTCGACACCGTGGTCAACGTCAACGCCCGCGACATCAAGCCGCAGGTCACCTGGGGCACCTCGCCCGAAATGGTGCTGCCGGTCGATTCGCGCGTGCCGGACCCCGACCGCGAAAAAGACGACGTGCGCCGCAGCGGCATGGAGCGCGCGCTGGAATACATGGGCCTCAAGCCCAACACGCCGCTGACCGACATCCGCGTGGACCGCGTATTCATCGGCTCCTGCACCAACTCGCGCATCGAGGACCTGCGCGCCGCCGCCGTCGTGGCGCGCGGCAAGCGCGTGGCCTCCAACGTGCGCCAGGCCATGGTGGTGCCGGGCTCCGGCCTGGTCAAGCAGCAGGCCGAACGCGAAGGCCTGGACAAGATCTTCATCGAGGCGGGCTTCGAATGGCGCGAGCCGGGCTGCTCGATGTGCCTGGCCATGAACGCCGACCGGCTCGAGCCGGGCGAGCGCTGCGCCTCGACCTCGAACCGCAACTTCGAAGGCCGCCAGGGCCAGGGTGGCCGCACCCACCTGGTCAGCCCGGCGATGGCCGCCGCCGCCGCCGTGGCCGGCCATTTCGTCGACGTCCGCACGTTCCGTTAAGCGCCCACCGAGTACCGACATCATGCAAGCATTCACCACTCACGAAGGCCTGGTGGCTCCGCTCGACCGCGAAAACGTCGACACGGACCTCATCATCCCCAAGCAGTTCCTCAAGTCCATCAAGCGCACCGGCTTCGGCCCGAACCTGTTCGATGAGCTGCGCTACCTGGACCACGGCGAGCCGGGCATGGACAACAGCAAGCGTCCGCTCAACCCCGATTTCGTGCTGAACCAGCAGCGCTACCAGGGCGCCTCGGTGCTGCTGGCGCGCAAGAACTTCGGCTGCGGCTCGAGCCGCGAGCACGCGCCCTGGGCGCTGACGCAGTTCGGCTTTCGCGCCATCATCGCGCCGTCGTACGCCGACATCTTCTTCAACAACAGCTTCAAGAACGGCCTGCTGCCGATCGCGCTGTCCGAGCTCGAAGTGGCGCGCCTGTTCGACGAAGTGAAGGCCTTCCCGGGCTACAAGCTCAACATCGACCTGGATCGCCAGGTGGTGGTGGCGGCCGACGGCCGCGCCATGAAGTTCGACATCGAGCCGTTCCGCAAGTACTGCCTGCTGAACGGTTTCGACGACATCGGCCTGACCCTGCGCCATTCGGACAAGATCCGCGCCTTCGAGGCCGAGCGCCTGGCCCGTCATCCCTGGCTGGAAAGCCGTCCGATCGCCTGATCCGACTCATCCCATCGACCATAGGATCGTTTTTTCCATGACTCACAACATCGCAGTCCTGCCGGGCGACGGCATCGGCCCCGAAATCGTCGAGCAGGCCGTGCGCGTCCTGAAGGCGCTGGACGTGCCGTTCGACATCAAGCAGGCCGCCGTCGGCGGCGCGGCGTTCGACGAGTTCGAGCACCCGCTGCCCCCGGCCACGCTGAAGCTGGCCCAGGAGTCGCACGCCGTGCTGTTCGGCGCCGTCGGCGACTGGAAGTACGACAGCCTGCCGCGCGAATTCCGCCCCGAGCAGGCCATCCTGGGCCTGCGCAAGGCGCTCGGCCTGTTCGCCAACCTGCGTCCCGCCATCCTGTATCCCGAGCTGGCCAGCGCTTCGTCGCTCAAGCCCGAGATCGTGTCCGGCCTGGACATCCTGATCATCCGCGAACTGACCGGCGACATCTATTTCGGCACGCCGCGCGGCGTGCGCTCGTCGCCGGATGGCGCCTTCAGCGGCGAACGCGAAGGCTACGACACGATGCGCTACGCTGAATCGGAAGTGCGCCGCATCGCCCGCATCGGCTTCGAATCCGCCAGGAAGCGCAACAAGAAGCTGTGCAGCGTGGACAAGGCCAACGTGCTCGAGACCTCGCAGTTCTGGCGCGACATCGTCATCGAAGTGGCGCGCGAGTATCCGGACGTCGAGCTGTCGCACATGTACGTCGACAACGCCGCCATGCAACTGGTGCGCAACCCGCGCCAGTTCGACGTGATCGTCACCGGCAACCTGTTCGGCGACATCCTGTCGGACGAGGCAGCCATGCTGACCGGCTCCATCGGCATGCTGCCGTCGGCCTCGCTGAATGCCGGCGGCCAGGGCCTGTACGAGCCCAGCCATGGCTCGGCCCCGGACATCGCCGGGCAGGGCATCGCCAATCCGCTGGCGACCATCCTGTCGGCCGCCATGCTGCTGCGCTACTCGCTGAACCTGGCGCCGCAGGCCGACCGTATCGAAGCCGCCGTGCGCCGCGTGCTGGCCGATGGCCTGCGCACCGCCGACATCTTCGAACCCGGCACCACCAAAGTCAGCACCTCGGGCATGGGCGACGCCGTCCTCAAAGCCCTGGCCTGATGCCTGCAAGGGACGCGCCCTTGCGGCGCGGTCCCGATTCCAGGGGCCGCCCGCGGGGCGGCCCTTTTTTCATGCCGGTGTTGCCGCCGCGCCGCGAAAGCGGGTTGGCTTTCATTGTGGCCCCGTTTTTTCAAGCTGCGCCGCAACATCCCTGCGTGCATTCTGATAAATTGTTGGATTCCTGCACGTTTTTTCACCACACCTTGTCCCCACCTTTAAAGAGCGATTGAAATGAATCAAGCAGTAGGCCTTGTCGGCTGGCGCGGTATGGTCGGCTCGGTGCTCATGCAACGCATGCGCGACGAGAACGACTTCGCACTGATCGAACCGGTGTTTTTCTCCACCAGCAACGCTGGCGGCGCCGCCCCCACTTGGGCGACTGGCGCGGGCCCGCTGCAAGACGCCTACAACATCGACGCTCTGAAAAAACTGCCGATCATCGTGACGGCGCAAGGCGGCGACTACACCTCCGAGGTCTACCCGAAGCTGCGCGGCGCGGGCTGGAATGGCATCTGGATCGACGCCGCCAGCACGCTGCGCATGGCCGATGACGCCATCATCGTGCTGGACCCGGTCAACCGTCCCGTGATCGACGCGGCGCTCAAGCGCGGCGTGCGCAACTTCATCGGCGGCAATTGCACGGTCAGTTGCATGCTGATGGGCCTGGCCGGCCTGTTCAACAACGACCTGGTCGAGTGGATGACCACCATGACCTACCAGGCCGCCTCCGGCGGCGGCGCGCAGCACATGCGCGAGCTGCTGACCCAGTTCGGCGAGCTGAACCACGCCGTCAAGCCGCTGCTGGACGATCCGGCCTCGGCCATCCTGGAAATCGACCGCGGCATCCTGGCCAAGCAGAAGGACGCGGCGCTGCCCCACGAGCACTTCGGCGTGCCGCTGGGCGGCAGCCTGATCCCGTGGATCGACAAGGACCTGGGCAACGGCATGTCCAAGGAAGAGTGGAAGGGCGAGGTCGAGACCAACAAGATCCTCGGCCGCGGCGCCGCCTTCGGCACCGCCGCCACCCCGATCGACGGCCTGTGCGTGCGCATCGGCGCGATGCGCTGCCACAGCCAGGCGCTGACCATCAAGCTCAAGCGCGACCTGCCGCTGGACGAGATCGAAGCGCTGATCGCCCAAGGCACGCAGTGGGCCAAGGTGATCCCCAACACCAAGGAAGAAACCATCCGCGAGCTGACCCCGGTCGCGGTCACGGGCACGCTGGACATTCCGGTGGGCCGCCTGCGCAAGATGTCGATGGGCCCGCAATACCTGAGCGCCTTCACCGTCGGCGACCAGTTGCTATGGGGCGCCGCCGAGCCGCTGCGCCGCATGCTGCGCATCGCGCTGGCCGAAGCCTGAGGCCTGGCGGGCGGCGCATGCCGTCCTGCCCCGTAGGCCGCTTCGACAAAGGCACCCGCGGGTGCCTTTGTCGTTTGCAGCGTATCGGACCGGGCGCCAATGTGCCCGCCAGCCAACGCCGATGCGCCTTTCAGGTTTGTGAAACGCGCTCGATCCATTACACTTTTCCGGTGAATTGAGGCTTGTTCTCACGTAATGGCGACGAACAGGTCCCGCCCGAAAATCGACGATAAGAACGGAATTCCAGCTTATGACCCAGCGTTCGCGCCAAGTGAAGCATGCCCGCCGTTTGAAGGCCCTCCAGTGGGCGATCGCGCTGGCGATCGGCGCGGGCGCTTGCAGTCCGGCGTTGGCGATGCGGGTGGGGCATTCGCGGGTGGTGTCGGCGCCGGGCACGCCGTTGCAGGCGCTGGTCGGGCTGCAGGAACTGACGCCCGACGAGGTGTCGTCGCTGCGGGTGTCGGTGGCCGACGAGGCCGCCTGGCAACGCGCCGGCCTGAAGCCACCGGCGCCGCTGGCCAGTCTGGTGGTGCGGGTCGAGGATGGCCTGGACCCGACCCGCAAGAACCTGCGGGTGCGGTCGACGCAGGCGCCGGCCGGCGGCGCGGTCGACCTGCTGCTCGACATCAGTTCCAGTTCGGGCCAGCGGCAGGTGCAGGTCAGCATCCTGGTGCCGCTGCGCGGCGCGGGCGCCGACGTCACGCCGGCCGCCGTGGGCACGCCGGGCCGGGCGGGTGGCGCGGCGGGGGCGGTCAACGTCAAGTCGGGCGATACGCTGTTCGCCATCGCCCAGCGCAATGCGGTGCCGAACGCCTCGATCTACCAGATGCTGGTGGCGCTGTGGCGCGCCAATCCCGACGCCTTCATCCAGAACAACATGAATCTGGTGCGCGCGGGTCAGAAACTGGTGATCCCCGATGCGGCCACGGTCCGCGCGGTGGATCCGGCCGAAGCGCGCCGCATCTTCAATGAACATGCCGAGGCGTTCGCCCGCTACCGCGCGCGCATCGGCGCGGCGGCCGGCGCCAATCCGTCGGTGGTCAAGGGGCAGGACGCGGCGTCCGGCACGGTGACCAAGCCCGGCGACACCGGCGTGGCGAGCGCCTCGCCGCCGCAGGACCGGGTGCGCCTGTCCTCGGGCCAGGCGCAGGATGGCGCGGCGGCGCAGGCCGATGCGCGGGCGGATCAGCGCACGTCCAACCAGCGCGCCATGGCGGATGCCGAGGGGCGCGTGAATCAGTTGCAGAGCAACGTCGATGAATTGAACAAGGCCGTGGGCGGGCAGGGCGCGTCCGGGTCGGGCGGCGGCGCCTCTGGCGCTGCCGGGGCCACGGGCGCCACGGGGGCGACCGGCGCTGCCGGGGCCACGGGCGCGGCCGGAGCGGCTGGCGCTGCGGGGGCCTCGGGAGCAACGGGCGCATCGGGCGCCGCTGGAGCGACTGGCACGCCGGGCGCGACGGGTGCCGCTGGTGCGCCGGGGGCGACAGGCGCAAGCGGCGCCGCAGGTGCTCCTGGTCCGGCCGGCGCAAGCGGAACAGCAGGCGCTTCGGGCGCGACCAGCACGACAGGGACTTCGGGCGCATCGGGCGCGACAGGCGCCGCAGGGGCGGCCGGCGCCACGGGAATCGCGGGGGCCGCTGGCGCAACCGGCGCCACGGGCGCGGCAGGCACGCCTGGCGCCTCGGGTGCTCCAGGCGCCGCCGGTACCCCCGGCGCGTCGACGGCCACCGCGCAACAAGACAAGGCGGCCGCGGATGCGGCGGCCAGCAACACCAAGGATAAGGATTTGACTTCTTCCATGCCGGCCTGGCTGGCCGACAATCTTCTCGTTATCGTCACCGCCGTCCTGGCGCTGATCGCCTTCGCCATCGCCTGGGTGCTGCGGCGCGCGGGTGCGCGGCGCGGCGACGATGACGAGGAAACCTACGCCTACAACGAGCCGGCGCTGGATACGGCGGCGTTGAACCGCAAGCTCGATTCCATCAGCCTCGACCTGGATGAGCCGCCCACGGACGAACCGCGCCCGGTCAGCGGTCCTCGGGTTTGAACGATGTCTAGAGTTGCATTGGGGCTGGCATACGACGGCTCCGCCTGGCAGGGTTGGCAGACCCAGCCGCACCGGCAGACGGTGCAGGACACATTGGAAGCCGCGTTGGCGCAGTTCTGCGGCGTGGCGGAGGCGGTACCCACCATTTGCGCCGGTCGCACCGATACGGGCGTGCATGGCGCGATGCAGGTGGTTCATCTGGACACGCTCCTGCAGCGCCGCATGGAGTCGTGGGTACGTGGCGTCAACGCGTTCCTGCCGCCGACCATTTCCGTACAATGGGCCAAGGCGGTGTCGGACGATTTTCACGCTCGCTTCTCCGCCCGTGCCCGCACCTACGTCTACCTGCTCTGGCGCGGGCGCGTGCGTCCGGCGCTGTGGGCCGGCCGCGCCGGCTGGTGCCACCACCCGCTCGATGTCGAGGCGATGCGCGCGGCCGCCGGCGCCTTGCTGGGCGAGCACGATTTTTCCAGTTTCCGTTCGTCGCAGTGCCAGGCCAAGCATCCGGTGCGCGTGATGCACCGGCTCGATATCGAAGAACGCGGACCGTTCCTGGTGTTCACGCTGCGCGCCAACGCGTTCCTGCATCACATGGTGCGCAACATCATGGGCGCGCTGCTGCAGATCGGCCAGGGCCGCGAGTCGGTGGACTGGATGGCGCAGTTGCTGTCGTGGCGCGACCGCCGGCGCGGCGCGCCCACTTTTTCCCCCGATGGCCTGTATCTGTCGGCCATCGAGTATCCGGACGAATTCGGCCTGGATGACCTGGACGGCGGGGCTGTGCTGCTGGCGCCCTTCACGCAGGCGCCGGGCAGCGCGTCCTAGCCGGACGCCGCGGGCGCCCACAGGAGGACTGTCTCATGCAACGCCGTGCGTTTTTGAAGCGAACCGCCCTGGGGGCCGCGAGCGGCGTGGTGATTGCCGCGCCCGTCTACGCGCAGGAAGCGCCTGCCGTCTCGTGGCGGCTGGCCTCCAGCTTTCCGAACGAATCACCGACCCTGTTCGCTGGCGCCGAGGACGTGGCGCGTTACGTCAGCGACGTCACCGATGGCAAGTTCCGCATCGAGATTTTCCCGGCCGGCGACCTGGTCGACGCCGGCCAGGTGCTGGACGCGGTCCAGCATCGCATCGTCGACTGCGGCCACACCGCGTCGACGCGCTTTTTCGACACCGATCCTGCGCTGTGCTTCGATGCCGGCGTGCCGTTCGGCCTGAACACCCGGCAGATGAATGCCTGGATGCTCCAGGGCGAAGGGCTGGCGTTGACGCGGGTACTGTTCGACAAATACGGCATCCTGAACTTTCCCTGCGGATTCACCGGCGCGCAGATGGGAGGCTGGTTCCGGGGCGAGGTCAAGACGCTGGACGACCTGCGCGGCCTGAAGATCAAGGCAGGCGGCTTTGCCCGCCAGGTGCTGGCCCGCATGGGCGCCGAGCCCGTCGACCTGCCCATCGCGGAGACTTACGCGGCGCTGGAGCAGGGCGGCGTCGACGCCGTGGCCTGGATCGGTCCGCACGACGACGAGAGCCTGGCGCTCTACAAGGTCGCTCGGAACTACTATTTTCCCGGCTGGTGGGCGGGCACGTTGCAGTTGTCGCTCTACGTGAACCAGACCGCGCATGACGAGCTGCCCAAGGCCTACCAGGCGGCGCTCGGGTTGGCCTCGCAGATGGCCAGCGCCAACATGATCGCCAAGTACGATGCCGGCAACCCCGATGCGCTGCGCCGATTGGTGCAGCGCGGCGCGCAGCTCAAGGCCTTTCCCAAACCGATGCTGCAGGCCGCGCATGAGGCCGCGCTCAAGCTCTATCAGGAATTGAGCGCCAAGGACCCCATGTTCAAGAAGCTGTACGAGAGCATGACCGCCTTTCGTGACAAGGACATTCCCTGGTTTCGCGTGGCCGAGGGCGGATTCGATTCGCTCATGGCCAACCTGGCGCAGCCGGGAGGGTAAGGCCCGGCGGGTTGCCTTGACCCGGCAGGCGTCGGGGCGCGGGCCGGCTCGCCTTATACTGACCGCATCCGTCGCGCTGGGCGACGCAAGCGATGAACTCCATGCGCACACGCATCAAGATCTGCGGCCTGACCCGCGAAGAAGACATCGACGCTGCCGTCTCAGCCGGCGTCGATGCGATCGGTTTCGTCTTCTATCCCAAGAGCAAGCGCTATGTCACGCCGACCCGCGCCGCGCAACTGCGCCGCGCCGTGCCGGCCTTCGTCGACGTGGTGGCGCTGTTCGTGAATCCCGATCCGGCCGATGTGCAGGCCGTGCTGGACGAGGCCGGTCCGGAACTGCTGCAGTTCCACGGCGATGAGACGCCGCAGGAGTGCGCCCGCTATGGCCGCCGCTATATGCGCGCGTTTCGCGCGGGCGCGCCGGGCCTGGCGACGCCCGAGGACCTGGCCTCCTATTGCCGCGCCTATGGCGAAGCGGCCGGCTGGTTGTTCGACAGCTACAGCGCGGGTTATGGCGGCAGCGGCCATGGCTTTGACTACAGCCTGCTCGCCGACGTGAAGGCCGATTCCGTGTCCCGTCCGCTCATCCTGTCCGGGGGGCTGAACCCCGACAACGTCGCCGCCGCGGTGCAATCCGTGCGGCCGTGGGCGGTCGATGTGAGCAGTGGCGTCGAAGTCGAGCAAGGAATAAAAAGTTCTGATAGAATCTCGTTCTTCGTTGCTGCGGTGCATGCCGCAGACGCGAAGAGATAGGAAGTTTGTAGTGCTGGCGGGTGCGTGGAAATGCGTTTTCGAGCCCGGCCGATGCGTTTGAAGATAATGCGAGTGAACGCTCGCGACGCTTATGAAACGCAATAAAAACAGCAAAAAATCTGAAAAGACGATTTGCAGAGTTTAAAAAAGCACTATATAATTCTTCTTCTTTGCAGGCGGTTAGCTCAGCTGGTTAGAGCGCCACGTTGACATCGTGGAGGTCGTTGGTTCGATTCCAATACCGCCTACCAAATTCCTGCAAAGTGAGTGCGTGATAGAGCTAGTCATGCACCACCTGAAAAGCCGCGATAGTCTGAGACTTTCGCGGCTTTTTGCTTTTTGCCTGGATATTTCCCGCCTCGTCCCGCGACGGCGGCAATATCAATCACGTGATTATCGAGCTCGTTTCGTCGAGCCCGCTTTGTCGAGATTTACCGATAAAGAAGGATGGCCGCCGGTCAACAGGGATTTTTCGATGCGCATGGGTCGTGCCGCTGGCAAATACGCTGTCGGCCCAATACGCTGTCGGCCCAATGCGCTGCCGGCCAAATGCGCTGCCGGCCAAATGCGCTGTCATCGGGGCAACGCTCCGCTCGTGAGTTTCGCCGCAAGTTCCATGTTGATGCTGCGGATCCATCCCGGAATCAGGAAGGCATCCACGATCGCCCAGGCGCTGACGGCGAGCAGCATGATGAAACCCACGCCGAGCACGCTGAGCGCGATGCCCAGCAGTGTCAGGATGACCATGGCGCCAGCGCTGGCGGCCCTGCCGGTATAGAAACGATGACCGCCAAAGCCGCCCAGGAAGAACCACAGCAGATAGGCCACGCCGACGCTTTTACGATTGGCGTCGTACATCATGGTTTGCAGGGCGGGATTGTTCACGTTATCTCCGGAAAGAACCTGGGCGCGTTTTGAACGGCGCGATTTGAATTGGCGTTTGGTCGGATCCACGCCGCGTCAAATGATTGGTTCTTTCTTCATGGCCTGCCATATAAGGGGACCATATTTCGGACCCGCAGACAGTCCGGGGATAACGTGCGCCAGGGTTGTCATTCAATCCGGCGCGCGTTGGCCGTTCAACGCGTCCGCAAACAGCGCCCCGCCATTTCCATGTAGTGTCCCAGCCTCGGCGTCGATAAACCGACCACCTTGGCCTGGTCATCGTAGCGACGCAGCCGCACGGCATCCAGGGCGTGCGGCTGGGTGGCGAAGGCTTCGGCCTGGACCGGCGTGAAGACGCCGCCTTGCAGTTCGAGGCTTTGCACGGATGCTGGCGACAATGTATTCAGGTAGGCCGGCTCGATCGCGCCCAGGTAGCGCTTGGCGGCGACGTGCAGGCGCACCGGGGTGGTGACATCGTTGCCGAACAGGGGGGCCAGGGCGTCGGCGGCGATTTCCTGGTGCCGCATGTCGGCGGTGATGCTCTCGGCGAGCATGAGGTGGCCGATGTCATGCAGCAGTGCGGCGACGATCACGGCTTCGGGCTCCCCGGCCTGCTCGGCCAGTTGCGCGCATTGCAGCGCGTGCTCGGTCTGGCTGATGGCCTCGCCGCCGTAGTAAGCGGCGCCGTGGTGGGCGAACAGGTTCTCGATGATGGGCAGGGTGAGCATGGGATGCCTTCGTGGACAGGGAGCGAGCGACGATATCGCTCCCTGGTGACATCTAGATGACTAGAGCGCGCCGGGCGCAATCCAGCCGCGCCGGTTTCGGTGATAGTCTTGGGCCTCACCAGGGGGAATCAATGCGCGTCTTACCGTTCAAGCTTGCCGTCGCGAGCGCCTGCCTGTCGCTGTCGGGATGCGTGGCCACCGCGCCGGTCGCGCAGCAGCCGCGCGCGGACGAGATTCCGATGTATGGCGGTGTCGATCGTTCCGCGCCGGCGGTGAAGGCGGCGGATGACAAGCTGATCGCGGACGCGACGAGCGCCTTCGGCTCGCGCGCCAGCGCGGCGCAGGCGTGGGTGGAGCAGGGCTTCCGGTTCTACCAGGCGGACCAACTGGGCATGGCCACGCGGCGCTTCAACCAGGCCTGGCTGATGAATCCGGACAATCCCGGCGTCTACACGGGATTCGCGGCGGTGCTGCACGACCAGGACAGGTTCTGCGACGCGATGAAAATGATGGAGAAAGCGCTGGTCCTGAAGCCGCCGTCGTTCCGTGGCATCTATGCCGATGCCGGACGCATCGCCGCGCGTTGCGCGGCGCAGGATCCGACCTTGACCGGCCCGGAGCGCGCGGCCATGATCGCGCGTTCGGATGCCCTGTATCGCAATGGCGAGCGGGTGGAGCCGGACAAGGGCTATCTGTACTACTCCTGGGCCACGGCGTACTACTGGAACGGCCAGTACGCGGATGCCTGGACCATGGTCGCCAAGGCGCGGCAGGCGGGCGGGCGCGGCAATCCGCAGTTCCTGGAGATGCTGCGGGCGAAGATGCCGGAGCCCGCGCAGCACTGACGGCGTCGTGGCGCGCGCATGCAACTGCGTTATCCTGCACCTCATCATGATGAGAGCACTGTGGCTGATCCTGGGTTGCGTGATGCTGGCGCTGGGCGTGATTGGCGCCTTCCTGCCGGTGATGCCGACGACGATTTTCCTGATCCTGGCGGTGGGTTGCTTTTCGCGTTCGTCGCCGCGCCTGGAGCGTTGGCTGCTGGACAGTCCGACGTATGGGCCGTCGCTGCGCGCCTGGCGCGAACAGGGCGCGGTGTCGCGCAAGGGCAAATGCTATGCGTCGCTCGGCATGGCGGTGGGTTATGGCCTGTTTTGGTGGGGCGCGAAGCCGTCGCTTTGGCTTGCATCCGGCGTGGGGCTGTTTTTCCTTGCAAGCGCCGCTTATGTGCTGACGCGTCCCCGGCCGCAACCGCTTGATTCCGAAATGAAAACCCGCGTCGATCGGGATGGCCCGGCGGCAGGCGCCTGAGGCCTTATTGAAAGCTGGCGACGCGCGTAACGCGTCGAAACCAACCTGACTTTGCCGCCTGCCTTGGCGGGTGTCTTTCTCTGCTTAAATGGCTTGCAGCGCCGCCGGGCCGGCGGGTGTGTCGCCCGCCCGGCCCTGTGGGCGCGCGAGGAAGATCCATGCATATCAAACGACGAGAACTCCTGTTGGCCGGCCTTTCAAGCGCCGCGTTGGGCATGATGACCGAACCAGCGATGGCCATCGCTGCGCCCAGCGGCCAGCAAAGCATCGACCTGTGGCCGGACAATCGCGCACCCGGCGGACCCGGTCCGCAAGAGGCCGAGAAGGTCAGCGCCAAGGGCTCGGTCACGCGGGTGTCGCGGCCACGGCTGGTGGTGTACCGGCCGGAGCGTCCCAACGGTAGCGCGATGCTGGTGATCGCGGGCGGCGGCTATGCCCACATCGAGCGGGGCACGGAAAGCACACCCGCCAGCCTGTGGCTGCAGTCGCAGGGCGTGACCGCCTTTGAACTGGTGTACCGCCTGCCCGGCGAGCATTGGCCCGCCGTGGCGCCGCTGCAGGACGGCCAGCGCGCCATGCGCGTGATCCGCGCGTCGGCGCAGGCGTTCGGCCTGGATACCGGACATATTGGCGTGCTGGGGTTTTCCGCGGGCGGCCATCTGGCGGGCATGACCGCCGCCACCCCGGGCGTGGCGCGCTACCAGCCGGTCGACGAGGCCGACAAGCTGTCGTCGAGGCCCGACTTTGCCGGGCTGATCTATCCGGTGCTGACGTTCATGCCGCCGTTCGACCATACCCATGCGCGCCGTTCGATCGTCGGCGACCACCCCTCCGCCGAGCAGAGCGCGGCGTTCTCGGTGGACCATCTGGCGACGGCGCTGATGCCGCCGACCTTCCTGGCGCAGGCGCAGGACGATCCGATCGCGCCGGTGGACAACAGCCTGCTGATGTTCGGCGCGTTAAGGCGCCTGGGCGTGCCGGCCGAGATGCATATTTTCGCGGCCGGCAAGCACGGCTGGGGCATGGGCAAGCCGGACTCGCTGGTGCATGCGTGGCCCGCCCTGTTCACGCAATGGGCGGCGTTCAATCAGTTCTTCAAGGCTTGACGCCCGCTGTCAGTGCGAGTGGCGCGGGTCGCCGCGGGTCTCGACCACCTTGAGGTACAGCGTCGCCGGCTCCAGGCAGCCGCCGGTGGACAACTGGCCCACCAGTTGCCGGTAGAGTTCCTGCCACGGCGTCTGCGCCGCTGGCGGCTGATAGGGCGGGTCCTGCCGGCGCCGTTCCATTTCGGCCTCGTCCACCAGCGCGATCACGCTGCGCTGGTTCAGGTCGACGCGGATGCGGTCGCCAGTGCGCAGCAGGGCCAGGCCGCCGCCCACCGCGGCCTCGGGCGACATGTTCAGGATCGACGGGCTGGCCGAGGTGCCGCTCTGGCGGCCATCGCCCAGGCAGGGCAGTGAGTCGATGCCGCGCTTGATCAGGTGCGAGGGCGGCGCCATGTTGACGACTTCGGCGCTGCCGGGGTAGCCAACCGTGCCGGCGCCGCGGATGACCAGAATGCAGTGTTCGTCGATGTTCAGCGCGGGGTCCTCGATGCGCGCGTGGTAATCCTCCGGGCCCTCGAACACGATGGCGCGCGCCTCGAAGGCGTTCTCGTCGCCGGGCGCGGACAGATAGGCGCGGCGGAACGCTTCGCCCACCACCGACATCTTGATGACCGCGCTGTCGAAGAAATTGCCGGAAAGCACGATGAAGCCGGCGCGATGCTTGAGGGGCGCGTCGCAGCCACGGATGACGTCCGTGTCGTGCGTCTTGGCGTTGGCCGCGATTTCGCCCATGGTCTTGCCGGACACGGTGGCGCATTCGGCGTGCAGGCGGCCGGCGACCAGCAATTCGTGCATCACGGCGGGGACGCCGCCGGCGCGGTGGAAGCCTTCGCCCAGGTGTTCGCCGGCGGGCACGCAGTTCACCAGGAGTGGCACGTCTTCGCCCAGCCGCTGCCAGTCGTCCAGGCTCAGGTCGATGCCGGCATGGCGCGCCATGGCGATCAGGTGCGGCGGACAGTTGCTGGACGCGCCCAGCGCCGAGGCCACGACAATCGCGTTTTCGAAGGCCTCGCGCGTCAGGATATGGGACGGGCGCAAGTCCTCGCGCACCATGTCGCAGATGCGCAGGCCGGTGGCGTAGGCCATCTGACCGCGTTCGCGATAGGGCGCCGGGATGCTGGCGCAGGTGGGCAGCGACATGCCCAGCGCCTCCGCCAGCGAGTTCATGGACAGCGCAGTGCCCATGGTGTTGCAGTGGCCCACCGACGGCGAAGACGCCGTGGCCAGCGTCATGAAGCCCTCGTAGTCCAGCTTGCCCGCCGCCATCAGGTTGCGGGCGTGCCAGATGACCGTGCCGGAGCCGACCCGTTGGCCGTCGTGCCAGCCGTCCAGCATGGGGCCGCCCGACAGCACGATGGCGGGGATGTCGACGGTGGCCGCCGCCATCAGGCAGGCGGGCGTGGTCTTGTCGCAGCCGGTGGTCAGCACCACGCCGTCCAGCGGATAGCCGTGCAGGATCTCGACCAGGCCCAGGTAGGCCAGGTTGCGATCCAGCGCCGCGGTCGGGCGGCGGCCCTGTTCGGCCAGCGGATGCACCGGGAACTCCATCGGGATGCCGCCGGCGTCGCGGATGCCGGCCTTGACGCGCTCGGCCAGCGCCAGGTGGTGGCGGTTGCAGGGCGCCAGGTCGCTGCCGGTCTGGGCGATGCCGATGATGGGGCGGCCCGATTGCAGTTCCTGGCGCGTCAGGCCGTAGTTCAGGTAGCGCTCGACGTAGATCGCCGTCATGTCGGCGTGGGCGGGATCGTCGAACCATTTCTGGCTGCGCAGCTTGCGGGGAGTGTCGGTCATGGGTGCCTCGTGTGCTTCGGTGATGCGTGGCGCGCCAGCGGGCGCGCCGGGGACCTAATTGCGTGCCTTGCTGATCTCGGTGTTCAGTTGCCGGACCAGGTCCGGGCCGAGTTCCTGGGTGTACTTGTCGACCACGGGCTGCACCTTCTCGCGCATCCGCGCCACCTCCTCGGGCGACACGGTGTTGATCTTCATGCCGGCCTTTTCCAGCGTGCCCATCGCCTTGAGCGAATCGGCGCGGCTGTCCTTGCGTTCGAAGTCGCGCGAGGCTTCGGCGGCCTGGCGCACCAGCTTTTGTTCGTCGGGCGACAGCTTGTCCCACCATTTCTTGGATGCCATCACCACCCAGGGCGTGTAGACGTGGCGGGTGATGGTCAGATAGGGCTGCACCTCGTAGAACTTGCTGCTCTGGATGGTGGTGATGGGGTTTTCCTGGCCATCGACCGTGCGCGTTTCCAGCGCCGTGAACAATTCCGAGAACGGCATCGGCACCGCGTTCGCGCCCAGGGTGTTGAAGACGCCCAGCGCGATCTGGTTCTGCATCACGCGCAGTTTGATGCCTTGCATGTCCTCGGCGCGCACGATGGGGTGCTTGGAGTTGGTCATGTTGCGAAAGCCGTTTTCCCAATACACCAGCCCCACCAGGCCCTTGGCTTCCAGCTTCTTGAGCAGGTCCTGCCCAAGCTGCCCATCGAGCACCGCATCGGCTTCCTTTTCGCTGTTGAACAGGAACGGCAGGTCGAACACGCCAAATTCCTTGACCATGCCGGCCAGCGGCGCGGTGGAGCCGACCATCATTTCCTGCGCGCCGCCGACCAGCGCGCCCTGCATCTGTTCGTCCGAGCCGAGGTTGGCCGAGCCGAAGGTCTTCATCTTGAGCTTGCCGCCGCTGATCTTCTCCAGCTCCTGCGCCAGATGGCGCGCGGCGCGGCCCTGCACGCTGTCCTCGTTCAGGCCGTAGCCGAAGCGGATCAGGCGCGGCTTGACGTCGGCGGCCGCGGCGGCCCCGGCGAAGGCGCAGGACAGCGCCGTGGCCAGCACGATGAGGCGGGTCTTGAAACGGATGTTCATGGTTGTTCCTCCTTGGCTTCTTCTGAATGGCGCCGGGTCGGCGCCTCTGTGTACGGGCCTCAGTGCATCCAGCTCGCGGGGACGGTGATCAGTTCGGGGAAGATCACCAGCAGTACCAGCAGCAGCGTGTAGGCCACGACGTAGCGCCACACGCCCCTGCAGATGGTTTCCATGTTGATGCGGGCGACGCCGCAGACCACGTTGAGCACCGTGCCGACCGGCGGCGTGAGCAGGCCGACGCAGCCCACCATGACGAACATGACGCCGAAATACACCGGGTCGATGCCGGCCTGGGTGACGACCGGCATGAGCACCGGCGCCAGGATCAGGATGGTGGGCGTCAGGTCCATGACCGTGCCGACCAGTGTCAGCAGCACCAGCAGCGCGAACATCAGCAGCTTGGGATGGTCCAGCACCGGTTCCAGCAGCGCGATCAGGTCCTGCGGCATGTCGGCCAGGGTGATCATGTAGGACGACACCATGGCGGCGGCCACCAGGAACATGACCACGGCGGTGGTGCGGGCGGCGTTGATGAACAGCGGCAGCAGGTGGCGCAGGCCGATCTCGCGATAGACGAACAAGCTGATCAGCAGCGCGTAGACGGCGGCCACCACCGCCGCTTCGGTGGGGGTGAAGATGCCGCCGCGCAGGCCGCCGATGATGATGACGGGCAGCAGCAGCGCCCAGGCCGATTCGCGCAGCGCCCGCAGCCGGGCGCTCCAGGGCTGGCGCGGCGCGGGCTTGATGGCGCCGTGCTTGCGCGCCACCCAGGTCCACACCGCCACCAGTGTCATGCCCATCATCAGACCGGGGGCGATGCCGGCGAAGAACAGCTTGGTGATGGAGACGTTAGTGGCGACGCCGAAGATGATGAACGAGATCGACGGCGGGATGATCGGCGCGATGATGCCGCCCGCGGCAATCAGCCCCGAGGCCTGGCCGGGGTCGTAGCCTTTCTCGCGCAGCATCGGGATCAGCAGCGATCCGAGCGCGGCCGCGTCGGCCACGGCCGAGCCGGACAGGGCCGCCAGCAGCACGCTGGCGAAGATGGCGACGTAGCCCAGCCCGCCCTGGATATGGCCGACGAACATGCTGGCCAGGTTGACGATGCGGCGCGAGATGCCGCCGGCGTTCATCAGTTCGCCGGCCAGCATGAACAGCGGCACCGCCATCAGCGTGAAGCTGTTGGCGCCCGACAGCATGTTCTGCGCCAGGATCTGGGTGTCGAAGAAATCGAGTTGGAACATCATGGCGATCGCGCTCAATAGCAGCGCGAACGCGATCGGCATGCCCAGGGCGATGAAGCCGAGCAGCACCAGCAGGAAGACGGTCAGGATCATGTGGGCGGGTCCGAGCGAGGGGCGGGGAAGGGTCAGACCAGCGGGTCTTCGGGGCTGGATTCGGCGCGCAACGGGCCCCCGGCCAGCACGCGGATCAGGTCGACCAGGGTCAACAGCCCCATCGCGACGGCCGCATAGAGCGCGGCGGCGTTGAATACCGCCAGTGGCATCCCGGTCACCGGCAGGCGGGTGTCCAGGCCGATCACGGTCTGTGCCCAGCCGCCATCGGCCAGCAGCCACAGCATCCACAGCACCAGCAATTGGCAGACGACGTGCGAGACACGGCGGGCGGCGGGGCCGAAGCGGTCCACCAGCATCGTGACGCCGATGTGCTGGTGGTCGCGCAACGCCAGCACCGAACCCAGGAAGATCATCCAGACGAAGGCCAGGCGGGAGATTTCGTCGGACACGTTGATGCCGGAATTGAACAGGTAGCGCATGGCGACATTGCCGAACAGCAACACCACCATGACCACCAGGCAGGCGGCCATCAGCCAGGTCTGCAACCTGGCGCACCAGTCGGCCGCGCGCGCCAACGGGGCGACGCCGGGCCGCCCCTTGGGGGAACCATGCATGCTTGTCTCCTCTCCGTTTTCCGGAATTCTTATGGATATCGCGAGGCTGATGTTAGCGCTAACATTTTTGGTTTGGCAAGCCCCGATCTTTAGGTCAGACTACGTGCTCGCCAACCGCTCAGAACGGCCGATGTCCATCCGAAAGCCCCGCAGCACCCGCGCCGGGCGCGTGACCATGCAAGAGGTCGCGCGCCGTGCCGGGGTCAGCGCGATCACCGTGTCGCGCGCCTTGCGTACCCCCGACAAAGTGGCCGAGGCCGTGCGCCAGCGCATCGCCGAGGTCTGCCAGGAACTCGGTTACGTGCCCAACCACGCGGCCAGTGCGCTGGCGTCGGCGCGCTCGCAGACCATCGTGGTGCTGATCCCGTCATTGAGCAACGTGGTGTTCGTCGACATCATCAGCGGCATCAAGGAAGTGCTGGACGAGCAGGGCTACCACCTGCTGATCGGCGTCACCGGGTATTCGCCCGATGCCGAGGAGGTGTTGCTGCGCAAGTACCTGCAGCACCTGCCCGATGGCCTGATCCTGACCGGCATCGACCACAACCCGGGGGTCTGGGAACTGCTGCGGGCGCAGGGCATGCCCACGGTCCACACCATCGAGACGCTCGAAGGCAGCGACGGCATGAGCGTCGGGTTTTCTCAGTTCGAGTCTGGCTACGCCGCCGGCCGTCACCTGGTCGAACGCGGCCGCAAGCGCATCGGCATCGTTGGCGCCCAGCTCGATCCGCGCTCGCTGCGGCGCTGCGAAGGCTGCCGGCAGGCGTTGCGCGACGCCGGCCTGTACGATCCGGCGCTGGAGATCATGACGCCCGAGAAGTCGTCGATCGCGCTGGGGGCGGCGCTGCTGGAAACGCTGCTGGCCGGACATCCCGATTGCGACGCGGTGTTTTTCTGCAATGACGACCTGGCGCAGGGCGCGGTGTTCCAGTGCGGCCGCCTGGGCGTGAGCGTGCCGGACCAGATGGCGCTGGTCGGCTTCCACGATTTCGCGGGCACGGCCTGGACCACGCCGCCGCTGTCGACCATCGCCACGCCGCGCTACGAGATCGGCCGCGAGGCGGCGCTCTTGCTGATGCGCCACCTGGCCGGCCAGCCCATCGCGCAGCGCCACATCGACCTGGGCTTCACGCTGGTGCGGCGCGAAACCACCTGATTCCGCCTCAGCCGGCGCGGCGCAGCGCCAGGAACACGCCGGACGCCATGATCATGGCGATGCCGGTCAGCGCCAGCGCGTCGGGCGGACGCTGGAACCAGAAGGTGCTGAAGGCCACCGCCAGCAGCAATTGGAAGTAGTTCAGCGGCGCCAGCGTGGCCGCCGCGACGCGTTGGAACGCGGCAATGAGCAGGATCTGCGCCAGTCCGCTGCAGGCGCCCAGGCCCACGATCAAGGCCATGTCCGTCAGGTCGGGCCAGGGATCCGGCAGGAAGAACGGCGCGGGCAGGGCGGTGACAATCAGGCAGATGAAGGCGGTGTAGGCGTATTGCACCGGTCCGGCCACCTTGCCAGACAGCTTGCGGGTCAGCACCTGGAAGATGGCGTAGCTGATCGCCGAGACCGCCATCAGCAGCGTGCCCAGCGCAGGCAGATCGGCGCCCGGCCGCACGATCAGCAGCATGCCGGCGAAGCCGGCCGCCACCGCCATCCATTGCACCGGCCGCACCCGTTCGCCCAGCAGCCAGGGCGACAGCGCGACCATGATGAGGGGCGAGGTGAAGTAGATCGCCGTGGCCTCGGACAGCGGCATCCAGATCAGCGCCGTCATGAAGCAGGTGCCGACGGTGGCCAGCATCAGGCCGCGCAGGATCAGCAGGGGCTTTTGCGGCGCGGCGCGCAGGTCGGGCCAGCCATGGCGCCACAGCAGCCCCAGCGCCAGCGTCGCCACGGCGAGATAGCGCATGATGTTCAGGAACGGCGCCGGGTAGCGCATCAGCATCTGCTTGGAGCCGGCGTCGAAAGTGGCGAAGGCCACCAGCGCCGCGAAGAACAGCAGGATGCCGGCCCGCCGTGAACCGGCGGCCGGGATGGCGCCGGGCGCCGTGGCGGAGGTGATGGCCATGGCGGGGTTCAGGCGCGGGCCAGGCCTTGCAGGAATGCGTCCAGCGCCGGGCCGATGGCCTGCACCATGTAGCCGCCTTCCTGCACCACCACCGTGGGCACGCCCAGGCTGGCCACGCGCGCGCCGATGTCGCGGTAGGCGTCGATGTCCAGTTTCAGGACGCTGATGGGATCGTCCTTGTAAGTGTCGAACCCCAGCGCCAGCACCAGCGCCTGCGGCCCGTAGCCGGCCAGCGCCGCCAGCGCCGTGTCCAGCGCCCGCAGGAACGGGTCGTTGCCGGCGCCGTGAGGCAGCGGCAGGTTGAGATTGCAGCCTTCGCCGGCGCCGTGGCCGCGTTCGTGCGCATAGCCGGTGTAGAACGGGTAGTAGCCGGCGGGATCGGCATGCAGCGACACCGTCATGACGTCGGCGCGCTGGTAGAAGATGTTCTGGGTGCCGTCGCCATGGTGCGCGTCGACGTCCAGCACCGCCACTTTGGACCAGCTCTGCAACAGCCGGGCGGCGGCGGCCGCGCTGCTGTTCAGGTAGCAGAAGCCGCCGGCGCGGTCGCGATGGGCGTGATGGCCCGATGGCCGGCACAGGGCATAGGCCGCGCCGCCGCTGGCGGCCACGTGCTCGGCCGCGGCCACCGCGCTGTGGGTGGAGCGCAGCGCCGAGCGCCAGGTGTGCGGGCCGATGGGGCAGGACAGGTCGCTCAGGTAGTAGCCGGTCTGCGCCACGATCGACGGCGACGGGCAGGGGCCGCGCCCGGCCGCTTCGACGCGGCCGCTGTAGTAGGGCGACAGGTTCGGCAGCACTTCGGGGCCGGGGTCGACGCCCGGGGCCTTGAGCGCCTGCCAGCGGGCGAAGGCGGTTTCCAGGTAGTCCAGGTAGTCCGCGCTGTGGATGGCCTCGAGCGGCTGGCGGCCGTAGTCGGGCGGCGTCTCGACCGCGATGCCGCGGGTGGCCAGCGCGCCTTGCAGGCTGTGGGCGCGAGAGGGCAGGTCGGTGGGGGCGCTGATGCGGCCCAGCCGCATGAACTGCTGGGGGGTGTGCAGCAGTTGTTCTTCCGAGAAAAACGCCTTCATGGTGTTCCTTTGCGCGTCAGTGCGAGCAGCCGCCGGCCGCGGCCTGCCCCGGCTGCTTGATCTCGATCTCGACGAAGACGAACTCGGTGTCGCCCGGGTTGATGACGTTGTGTTCCACGCCCACCGGCCGGTAGTAGGACACGCCGGTGGTGAGCTGGCTGGTGACCTGGCCGTTGGGCGTGTCCAGCAGCAGCGGACCGGTGGTCTGCGGCACCACCACGTAGTTCATGCCGTGGCGGTGCCAGCCGGTTTCACCGCCGGGCGGAAAGCGCCATTCGGTGACGGTGACCTGCTCGTTGTCGATCTGGACGGTGGGCACGGCGGGCGGGCGTTGCATGCGAGTCTCCTGGTTGGGGTGTGCCGCGAGCGTCGCGGCGGGTCATGCGGTTCACGCCGCGGCCTGCGCCTGGGTCGGATCCCAGTGCTGGCCAGGCACGGCGGCGATTAGTTGTTGCGTGTAGGCGTGCTGCGGGTTGTCGAAGATCTGGCTGGGCGATCCGTATTCCACCACTTTGCCCCGGTGCATGACCAGCACCGAATTGCAGATCTGGGCGGCCACGCGCAGGTCGTGGGTGATGAACACCAGCGCGATCTTCAGCCGCTGCTGCAGGTCGTGCAGCAGTTGCAGCACCTGCGCCTGCACCGACACGTCCAGCGCCGATACCGATTCGTCGGCCACCAGCACCTTGGGTTCCAGCGCCAGGGCGCGGGCGATGCCGATGCGCTGGCGCTGGCCGCCGGAGAACTGGTTGGGATAGCGGTCGAACGCCGACGGATCCAGACCCACCAGCGACAGCAGCTCGCGCACGCGGGCCTCGGCCTGGGCGCGCGGCACGCCGTTGGCGACCGGGCCGTCGCTGATGATGCGGCCCACGGTATGGCGCGGGTTGAGCGAGGCGAAGGGATCCTGGAAGATCATCTGGATGTCCTTGCGCAGCGGCCGGAAGCGCGACTCCGGCATGGCGGCGATGTCCTGGCCGTTGAAGATCAACTGGCCGCCGTTGATGCCGACCAGCTTGAGCAGGCACTTGCCGATGGTCGACTTGCCCGAGCCGGACTCGCCGACGATGCCCAGCGTCTCGCCGCGCCGCACGCTGAAGCTGACGCCGTCGACCGCATGCACCTCGCGCTTGCCGCCCAGCCAGCCATGGCCGACGACGTAGGTCTTTCTCAGGTCCTTCACCTCCAGCACCGGTTGTTCCGGCGTGGCGGCGGCGCGTTCCTCGCCGCGGCGGTGCGGCACCGCGGCGATCAGGCGCTGGGTGTAGGGATGGCGCGGGCGGTTCAGCACCTCCTCGGCCGGGCCCTGTTCGACCAGCACGCCTTTTTCCATCACCGCCACCCGGTGCGCGATCTCGGCCACCACGCCGAAATCATGGGTGACGAACATCACGCCCATGCCCTTTTCCTTCTGGATGCGGGCGATCAGCGCCAGGATCTGGGCCTGGGTGGTGACGTCCAGCGCGGTGGTCGGCTCGTCGGCGATCAGCAGCGCCGGTTCCAGCGCCAGCGCCATGGCGATCATGACGCGCTGGCGCTGGCCGCCCGACAGGCGGAAGGGGTACACGTGGTAGAGCGTGGCCGGATCCGGCAGGCCGACGAAGGCCAGCAGTTCCAGCGTGCGCCGCATGCGTTCCGGACCGGGGTAGGCGTTGTGGACGCGCATGACCTCGTTGATCTGTTCGCCCACCGTCATCAGCGGATTCAGCGCCGACAGCGGTTCCTGGAAGATCATGGCCATGTCCCTGCCGCGCATGCCTTGCAGGGTGGCTTCGTCCTGGCGCAGCAGGTCGGTGCCGCGGAACAGGATGCGGCCCTGTTGCGGCGTCAGGTAGTCGGGCAGCAGGCCCATGATGGCGTTGGCGCTCATGGACTTGCCCGAGCCGGATTCGCCGACGATGCAGAGGATCTCGCCGGCGTGGATGTCGTATGACACATCCTGCACCGCGAACGGGCGGTCGCCGCCGCGGGGCAGGGCGATGCTGAGGTGCTGGATGGACAGCAGGGGCGGGGAAGCGTTCATGCCGGTCTCCTATTCGCCGCGCTTGCGCAGTTGCGGGTTGAGGGCGTCGTTCAGGCCTTCGCCGATCAGGTTGATCGCCAGCACGGTCAGCAGGATGGCCACGCCCGGCCACACGCTCATCCACCAGGCTTCGCGGATCATGGTGCGGGCCGCGCCGATCATGAAGCCCCAGCTCATCTCGTTGCGGTCGCCCAGCCCCAGGAAGGACAGCGACGATTCGGTCAGGATGGCGGTGGCCACCATGAACGAGGCCGAGACGATGATGGGCGACATGGCGTTCGGCAGGATCTGCGTGCCGACGATGCGCGCCGGCGTCTGGCCGATGACGATCGCGGCCTGCACGAATTCGCGCTGCTTGAGCGTCATGAACTCGGATCGAACCAGCCGCGCCGCCGGCGGCCAGGACACCACCGCGATCGCGCCCATGATGGAATACATCGAGGGCCCGAGGATCGCCACCAGCACCACCGCCATCGCCAGTTGCGGGATGGTCTGGAAGAACTCGGTGAAGCGCATCAGCGCGTCGTCGACGCGGCCGCCGCAGTAGCCGGCGATGGCGCCCACGACGATGCCGAACACCAGGGCCACGGCGGTCGACAGCAGGCCCACCATCAGCGAGACCCGCGCGCCCCACACCAGGCCGGCGGTGATGTCGCGGCCCAGCATGTCGGTGCCGAAGGGGTAGGCCGCGTCGGTGAAGGGCGGAATCAGCGGATCGGCCACCATCATCCAGGGCGAATCCTCGTACAGCAGCGGCGCGGCCAGCGCCACGATCACCACGGCCAGCACGATGGCCAGTCCGGCCACCGCGCCGTAGTTGCGCATATAGCGTCGGGCGAATTGCTTCATGCCGCGGCTCCTTGTTGCGCGCCCGCGCTGATGCGCGGATCGATCAGGCGGTACAGCACGTCGGTCAACAGGTTGAACACCACCACCATGATCGAGGTCACCAGGAAAATGCCCAGCAGTAGCTGGTAGTCGCGTTGCAGTAGCGCGTCGAACATCAGTCGGCCGATGCCGGGCCAGGCGAACACGGTCTCGGTCAGCACCGCGCCGCCGGCCATCTGGCCCAGCTGGATGCCAGCGAAGGTGATCACCGGCAGCAGCGCGTTGCGCAGCACGTGGGCGCGGATCACGCGGCCGGGGCTGACGCCCTTGGCGCGCGCGGTCTTGACGAAGTCCATGCCGATCACCTCCAGCATCGAGGCGCGCGTCAGGCGCACGTACACCGCCATGAAGAAGCAGCCCAGCGTCACCGTCGGCAGGATCAGGTGCTGCGCGATGTCGGCCGCGCGTGCCCAGCCGGTCAGGCCGGCGCCCACGGTTTCCATGCCGAAGGCCGGCAGCCAGCCCAGCACCACCGAGAACAGCAGGATGCCCATCAACGACAGCCAGAACAGCGGCGTGGCATACAGCAGCAGCGCGCCCGTCATGACCGAGCTGTCGATCCAGCGGCGTTTGTTGCGGTAGCGCGCCTTGGCCGCGACCACGCCCAGCAGCACGCCCAGCACGATCGAGAAGACGAAGGCGCAGGACATCAGCAGGAAGGTGGCGGGCAGGCGTTCGACGATCAGGTCCAGCACCGGAACATGGTTGCGGTAGGAAAAGCCCAGGTCCAGCTGGACCACGCCCTTCAGGTACAGGAACAGCTGCGTCAGCACCGGCTTGTCCAGTCCGAACGCGACGCGCAGTTGCTCGACGTAGGCGGCATCGCCCGCGCCGGCCTGGCCCGCCAGCACGGCGGCGGGGTCGCCGGGCGCCAGGCGGATCAGGAAGAAATTGATGATGACCACGCCCAGCACGACCACCAGGGCCTTGCCGATGCGCGAAACCAGGAAAGACAGGAATTTCATGCTCAGGGTCCTCCGTGGACGGGCGCGGACGTCCGTCGCGCGGCCGGGCGCCGCAAGCGAGCCGGGGTTGGCTGCGCTTGCGGCTTGCGGCGCTTACTTCTCGATGTAGACGTCGTCGAACGACTCGTTCAGGCCGATGGCCGTCTTGACCAGGTTCTTGACGTTGGCGCGATACAGCGTGGGGAACTCCATGTCCACCAGGAAGCCGTTGGCGACTTCATTGACCAGCGTGGTCTGCAACTGCGTGTAGAGCGCCTGGCGCTTGGCCGGGTCGACCTCGGACGCGGCGGCTTCCCACTGCTTGTCGGTCTCGGGATTGCTGTAGCCCTGCACGTTGGCGAACGGCGATCCCTTGACGATGTTCGACGAGATGTACAGGCGCTGCACGCCCAGCGCCGGATCGCCGTACTGGTAGGTGAAGTTGGTGGTCAGGTCGAAGTCCCAGTTGCCGGTGCGGCTGGCCCAGCCGCCGGCATCGGTCGATTCCAGGTTGACCTTGAAGCCCAGCTGCTCGAGCGCCTGCTTGGTGTATTCGCCCAGGCGGTCCCAGGTCGAGCCGTACGGGAAGCTCAACTGGCGGATGGTGTAGTCGCCAGGCTTGATGCCCGATTCCTTGATCAGCGCGCGCGCCTTCTTCATGTCGAAGGGCATCGGCGGCATGTTCTTGTCGTAGAACATCTCGGTGGTCACGAACGGGCTGGTCGAGACCTTGCCCAGGCCGAAGAAGATGTTGTTGACCACCATGTTGCGGTTGATCGCGGCCATCACCGCCTGGCGCACCTTCAGGTTGTCGAAGGGCGGCTTGCGCATGTTGAAGATCAGGTAGGCCTGGGGCGAGAACATCTCCCAGCCGGCCGTCGTGTACTCGACCTTGGGCAGGGCGCGCAGGCGCTTGATGTCGACGTTGTCGACGTCGCCGCCGCGCAGTACGTCGACGCTGCCGCGTTCGAACGCCACCGCGCGCGAGGCCGCGTCGGGGATCACGTTGAACACCAGCTCATCCAGGTAGGGCTTGCCGGGTTTCCAGTAATCGGGGTTGCGCGCCAGCTTGATGTATTCGCCGCGCTTCCATTCCTTGAACATGAACGGGCCCGTGCCGATCGGTTTCTGGTTGGCCGGGTTGGTCATGTAGTCGGTGCCGGCGTAGATGTGCTTGGGCATCATCGGCGCGAAGCCCGGCTCGAACATCAGCATGAAGGCCGGGAACGGCGACTTCAGCTTGATGACCACGGTCTTCGGGTCGGTGGCCTGCACCGAGTCGACGAACTTGTTCAGGATCACGCGGGCCCGCGCATGGGTCTTGGGCAGCATGTCAGACAGCGTGAAGACCACGTCGTCGGCGGTGAACGGCTTGCCGTCGTGCCACTTGACGTTGTCCTGCAGGTGGAAGGTGTAGGTCAGGCCGTCGCTCGAGGCCTCCCACGACTTGGCCAGGCCCGGTTGCGGCTTGAGGTCGGTGGTGTAGGTCAGCAGGCTTTCATAGATCTTGCCGGCGACGAACTGCGTCGGACCCTGCTGGTTGATGGCCGTGACGATCACGGGCGGCTCGGGCTGGACGATCATGTTGAGCGTGCCGCCCTTGGTCTGGGCCAGCGCCTGCGTGGCGGGCAAGGCGGCCGCCAGGATCAGGGCGCCGATGCTGAGGGAGAACCAAGTCTTCGATTTCACTGCGAGCCTCCGGGCTGGAAGAGGGTTATCAGGTGGCCGCGCGTCACGCGGCGTGTGCCGGCTATGACAAGCAAACCTCGTGCCACCTGTTTCTCGGGGAACTGCGGGGTGGAGCTGCTACAACAATGCTGCGTATGGGTGCAGAGACGGCGCCGCGCACCAATGCGGCGATAGACGAGGTGCACGGCGGCCGCGCTATTGGGTGATGTCGATCCAGGTGGTTTTCAGGTCGCTGTACTTGTCCAGCGCGTGCAGCGATTTGTCGCGGCCGAAGCCCGACTGCTTGACGCCGCCGAACGGGACCGTGATGTCGCCGTCGGCATAGCAATTGACCCACACCAGGCCGGCGCGCAGGCGGCGCGACAGGCGATGCGCGCGGCCCAGGTTGGCGGTCCACAGGCCAGCGCCCAGGCCGTACGAGGAATCGTTGGCCAATGCGATGGCTTCGTCTTCCGTATGAAAGCGCTGCGCCGCCAGCACCGGGCCGAAGATCTCCTCGCGGATCAACGCGCTGGAGGCGTCGGCGCAATCGAAGATGGTGGGCTCGATGTAGAAGCCGCCGCTGTCCGTGTGCAACTGGCGTCCGCCGATGCGCAGCGTCGCGCCCTCGGCCTGGCCGGCCGCGATGCGCGCCATGACCGAGCGCGTCTGGCGTTCGTCAACCATGGCGCCCAGCGCCGTGGCCGGATCCAGCGGATTACCCGGCCGCATCTCGGCGGCATGCCTGGCCACCTTCTCCATGAAGGTGTCGTAGATGGCGTCGTGCACGTAGAGGCGCGAGCCGGCGATACACACTTCGCCCTGGTTCGAGAAGATCGCCAGCGCGGCGATCAGCGCGGCGCGATCCAGGTCGGGGCAGTCCTCGAAGACGATATGGGGAGACTTGCCGCCGCATTCGAGCCACACGCGCTTCAGGTTCGATTCGCCCGAGTAGCTCATGAAGCGCTTGCCGGTCGCGGTGGAGCCGGTGAAGGCCACACAGTCCACGTCCGGATGCAGGCCCAGCGCGCTGCCGGCGACCGGACCGGTGCCAGGCACCACGTTGAACACGCCGGCGGGAATGTCGGCCTGCTCGGCCAGCGCCGCCAGCCGCAATGCGCTCAACGACGACTGCTCGGCCGGCTTGAGGATCACGCTGTTGCCCGCGGCCAGTGCCGGCGCGACCTTCCAGGCCGCCATCAGCAGCGGATAGTTCCAGGGAACCACGGCGGCCACCACGCCGAGCGGTTCGCGCGTGACCGTGGCCAGGGCATTGCCGCCCGTCGGCGCGATCTCGTCGTAGCGCTTGTCGATGGCCTCGCCATACCAGGCGTAGCAATGCGCGGTTTCGGGCAGGTCGAAGGCCAGCGCGTCGCGGATCGGCTTGCCCATGTCCAGGGTCTCGATCAGCGCCAGCTCCTCGCTGTGTTCCGTGATGAGCTGCGCCAGTCGCACCAGGCGCGTCTTGCGCTCGCGCGGCGCCAGGCCGGACCAGACGCCGGCCTCGAAGGCGCGGCGGGCGGCCGCCACGGCGCGGTCGACATCGGCCTTGCCGCAGGCGGCCACATCGGCCAGCTTGCGGCCGTCGATCGGGCTGGTGGCCGCGAAGGTGGCGCCGTCGGCGGCGTCGGCGTAGGCGCCGTCGATGTAGGCCTGGCCGCGCAGCGTCAGCGCAGCGGCGCGGGCTTGCCAGTAGTCGAGGGTATGCAGGGTCATGACGAGGTCCTCGGTTCAGCGCGCGGCGTTGGCGCGGGCCACCATGGCGTCCAGCAGCACGTTGCAGCCGGCTTCCAGGTGCGCGGGCTGCGCGTCTTCGATTTCGTTGTGGCTGATGCCGTCCTTGCACGGCACGAAGATCATGGCGGTGGGCGCCACCGCCGCCATGTAGACGGCGTCGTGGCCGGCGCCGGTGACGATGTCCATGGCCGGCAGGCCGCGACGCGCGGCGCCCTGGCGCACCTTCTCCACCAGATCGGGATCGAACGGGGTGGGGCGGAAGTACTGCACGTCCTTCACGTCCACCTGCACGCCGTGTCTGTCGGCGATCTCGCGGCAGGCCTCGCGCCATTGCTGGTCCATGCGCGTGAGCGTGGCCTCGTCCTCATGGCGCAGGTCGGTGGTGAAGCGCACCTGGCCCGGGATCACGTTGCGCGAGCCGGGGTGGGCATGGATCTCGCCCACGGTGCCGCGCCCGTGTGGCTGGTGCGCGTTGGCGATGTTGATGACCGCCTGCACCAGGTAGCTGGCGGCGAACAGCGCGTCGCGGCGGATGCCCATGGGCGTGGGGCCGGCATGCATCTCCATGCCGGTCACGGTGACGTCGTACCAGCGCAGGCCGAGCGAACCGGTCACCGCGCCGATCACTTTTTCTTCGTGCTCCAGGATCGGACCCTGCTCGATGTGAGCCTCGAAATAGGCATCCACCGGGCGGCCGCCGACCGGTTCCGTGCCCGCGTAGCCGATGGCCCGCAGCTCGTCGCGCACCGCCAGTCCCTTGGCGTCGCGCGCGCTCAGCGCCGTCTCCAGCGGGAACTTGCCGGCGAACACGCCCGAGCCCATCATCACCGGCACGAAGCGCGAGCCTTCCTCGTTGGTCCAGATGGCCAGCTCCAGCGGCGCCTCCGTCTGCACGCCGGCATCGTTCAGCGTGCGCATCACTTCCAGGCCGGCCAGCACGCCGAAGCAGCCGTCGAACTTGCCGCCGGTGGGCTGCGTGTCGATGTGGCTGCCGGTCATCACCGGGGGCAGCGCGTCGTTGCGGCCGGCGCGGCGCGCGAAGATATTGCCCACCTGGTCCACGCGGATCGTCAGGCCGGCGTCGCGCATCCAGCCGGTGACCAGATCGCGGCCCTGGCCGTCGAGCGCGGTCAGGGCCAGGCGGCAGTTGCCGCCCTTGGGCGTGGCGCCGATCTCGGCCAGATCCATCAGGGATTGCCAGAGCCGGTTGCCGTTGACGGACAGGGATGAAGTCATGGGGAGCCTCGTTCGGGTCAGTGGGTGGATGCGGCGGCCTGGCGCGCCAGCGCGGCCTCGCGGATGGCGGTGAGCGTCTGGCCGGGGGCGATGCCGTCGGCGTCGTAGCGGATTTCCAGCAGCGCGGGCCGGCGTTCGCGCTCGGCGTAAGCCAGCGCGCGGTCGAAAGCCGCGGCGAAGTCCTCGGTGCGTTCGACCGCCTCGCCGTAGCCGCCATAGCCGCGCACGATCTGGGTGAAATCGGGATTGTCGAAATCCAGCGCGATCGGACGGCCCGGGAATTCGCGCTCCTGATGCGCGCGGATCGTGCCCCACATGCCGTTGTTGAACACCAGCACCACGATGCCCAGCCGGTACTGCTGGGCCACGCCCAGTTCCTGCAGGTTCATCTGGAAGCACCCGTCGCCGGCGTAGCAGACCACGGTCTTATCGGGGTGCTCCAGCTTGGCGGACACGGCCGCCGGCAGCCCGTAGCCCATCGACCCCACGGTCGGCGCCAGGCTGGTGCCCGGGCCGGTGAACTGGCGATAGCGGTGCGGATACAGCGCGTAGTTGCCCGCGCCCACCGTGACGCAGGCGTCCGGCGCCAGGCGCTGGTTGACCTGCGCGGCCACGGCATCCAGGCCCAGCGGGCCGGGCGACGGCAACGGTTCGAGCGAATCCAGGTATTCGGCGTGGGCCGCACGTACCGCGGCGCCGCGCGGCGTGGCGTGGGCCGGTTGCAGCGTGGCCAGCGCCTGCGCGAAGCCGGCGACGCTGGCGACGATCGCCTGGGTCGGCGCGAAGACGCGGCCCAGCTCCTGGGGGTCCGGATAGACATGGATCAGCGCCTGGCGCGGCAAGGGACTCTCGACGAGTTGATAGCCCTCGGTGGTGGCTTCGCCCAGGCGCGTGCCGACCGCCAGGATCAGGTCGGCCGCCTTGATGCGGGCGCGCAGCGCGTCGGTCATGCCCCAGCCCATCTGGCCGGCGGCGTTGGGATGGCGTTGGTCAAAGCACTCGAGCCGGCGCCAGGCGGTCGCCACGGGCAATTCGAAGCGTTCGGCGAAAGCGGCGACCTGCTGGATCGCGTCGGCGTTCCAGCCGCTGCCGCCCAGCACCATGACGGGCCGTTCAGCCTGGTCCAGCAGTTGGCGCATGCGGTCCAGGTCGGGTTTGCCAGGGCCGGCGGCGACGCGGTGGTAGCGCGGCATGTCGGCCACCGCCGCCGTGCCCCACAGCGTGTCTTCCGGCAGCGCCAGCACCACCGGGCCGGGGCGGCCGCTGGTGGCGGTGGCGTAGGCGCGCGCCACGAATTCCGGGATGCGGTCGGTGCGATCGATCTGCGCCACCCACTTGGCCATCTGGCCGAACATGCGGCGATAGTCGATCTCCTGGAAGGCTTCGCGTTCGTAGAAGTCGTTGCCGACCTGGCCGACGAACAGGATCATCGGCGTCGAATCCTGGAAAGCGGTATGCACGCCGATGCTGGCATTGGTGGCGCCCGGGCCACGGGTCACGAAGCACACGCCGGGCTCGCCGGTGAGCTTGCCGTAGGCCTCGGCCATGTAGGCAGCGCCGCTTTCCTGGCGGCACACCACCGGCTCGATGGCGCCGCGGTGCTCGTTCAGCGCATCGATGCAGGGCAGGTAGCTCTCGCCTGGAATCATGAAGATGCGGCGCGTGCCGTGGATGCGCAGTTGCTGCATCAGGATCTGTCCGCCGTTGCGCGGCAGGGGGGATACAACCGTCATGCAAACACTCCCGGGAGGGGCTGCCCGCGCCGGGCGCGGGTTTGGGTTTCGTGGCAGGGGGCGGACGGCGCCGCCGGCGGGTCGCGGTGTTGAGCCTAGATATCGGGCCGGATGCTCCCGTCGTCGTCGCCGAAGTCTTCCCGCAGACGGGCGAGGATGCCGATGAGGTGCGCATGCATGGCATGGCGCGCGCGGATCGGATCGCGCGCCAGGATGGCGGTCAGGATGCGCTGGTGCTCGGCGTGGGCAACGGCCCACACCTTGGTGTTGACGAAGTAGTCCTGCATGCGGCTGAACACGGGGCTGGCCAGGCTCAGGTTCCACAGGTGGGCCACCGATGCCGCCAGCGCCGCATTGCCGCAGGCGGCGGCGATGGCGCCGTGGAACTCGCGATCATGCCAGCCCGGGGCATCCGTCAGCGACATGGCCTCATGGGCGCCGCGGATGGCGGCGAGCTGGGCGGCCGACCCCTGCTGCGCCGCCAGCGCGGCGCATTCGGGTTCGATCAGCATGCGCGCTTCCAGCAGGTCGAAGGGGCCGATGTCGTCCTGCTGCGCCGCGGCCTGGCCGGCCATGGCGGGCAGGGCGGCGCTTTCACGGGTGGCGGTGACGAACACGCCGGTGCCGACGCGCACCTCGACATAGCCTTCGATTTCCAAGGCGATCAGCGCCTCGCGGATAGAGGCGCGGCTGACCTGCAATTGCTCGGCCAGCTCGCGCTCCGACGGCAGCCGGCCCCCGCGCGGAAAATCGCCCGCGCGGATCCGTCCGGCGATCTGGTCGGCGATCATGCGATAGAGCCGGGTGACGGCAACGGCTTGGAAGGTGTTCATCGTGGTGATGCGGTACGAATGGTCTGGTGGTCAGGCCACCAATATAGGCATCGTGTCCTTGAAATAAAAGTAAAAATCGCTTTATTGAGGGAAAACGATCAGAGGGATTCCCCCTCTTCCTATCCAGTGGTCAGGCCAGTTAGGCGATGGGGTTCCGGCCCCGCGCTTTACAGTTTTCGAACAATTGCCGGACAAATCGTCAACGTCGTGACGTGGTCCGGATCCGATAATCCCTGCGTTCCGGAAACCGGGGCGAGGCGGCGGGGCTTTGCGGACGCCATGACGGGGAGTGTGGCGTGCGACGGAATGGCGAAGAGGCCTGGAAGCCGAATCCTTGGCGGGTCGGAATCGGCATGCTGGTGTTCGCGGGTGCCTGGCTTTGGCTGCTGGACCGGGCCGTGCTGGCCCCGCCAACGGACAACATCGAGCAACTCATCTGGGTGCGCAGCCTGGAGTGGGGTTACTACAAGCATCCGCCGCTGCCGACCTGGCTGTTGTGGCCGGTGGTGCAACTGCTGGGTGGGACCGCCTGGGCCACGTATGTCATGGGCGCGGCCTGTGCGCTGGGCGCGTTCGCGCTGATGTGGCGCCTGTTGCGCGACATGCGCGGCGAGGCCCATGCCGCCACCGCCGCGCTGGCGGGCCTGTGCGTCACCTTCTACAACGGCCGGCTGTACTTCTACAACCACGAGATCGTCCTGATCCCGCTGGTGGCCGGTTGTGCGCTGGCCTGCTGGAAGGCCTACACGACTCGCAAGATCGGCTGGTGGCTCGCGCTGGGCGCCTGCCTGGGGCTGGGCGCGCTGGCCAAGTACCAGATCGCGGTCGCCGGACTGGCGGTGCTGGTGTTCTGGTGCATCCGCAAGGCGTGGCGCGATCCCATGCACGTCTTCGGCCTGCAGGTGGCGGGCCTGACCGCTTTGGCGGTGTTCGCGCCGCATCTGATCTGGCTGATCCATCATGACTTCGAGCCGTTGAACTACGCCATGTCATCGTCGCTGGCGGCTGGCCTGCCGTGGCTCGCCCGAGGGCAGGAGGTCGCCAAGTGGTGGGGTGATCAACTGCTGAACCGGGCCCTGCCGGCCTGGCTGTTCCTGGGAGTGCTGTGGCTGGCGGGCAGCCGCGAGCGACGACGCCATGCCGCGCCGCCGGACGCCGTCGCGGGCGATCCGGGGCGCGCCCTGCTGCTGTCGTTCGGTTTGACCCCGCTGGTGTTTGTCAGCGTCATGGCCCTGATCTCGGGATCGCACATCCAGTTGCATTGGGGCACGCCGTTCCTGCTCTTCATTGTGCCGGCCGCGATGGAATGGGCGCGCCCGGCCTGGCGCGGGCCCTTCCGGCCGTACCGCGTGGCGCTGGTGTTCAGCGTCATCCAGTTGCTGCTGATGCTGCGGGTGGAACTGACGGCGCCCAATGGCGCGGGCCTGCTGCGGCGCCCGACGGATTGGCGCTACTTCGATGCGCAGGCGTTGGCGGACGCGCTGCATGACCGCGCCGTGAGTGCGCTGGGCGGGCCGGTCCGGGTCATTTCCGGTCCCTGGGAAGAATCGGGCGCGTTGTCGCTGCGGCTGCCCGAAAGGCCGCTGGTGCTGATCAACGGGCAACTGCGATTCAGTCCGTGGGTCGGCGCCCACCTGGTGGCTGACTGCGGCGCGCTGGAGTTGAGCAAGGCGCGGGTGTCGCCCGAGGGGTTCGAGCCGGTCGGGGGCGGGTTCCCCAATCTGCATTGGCGCGTCAAGCCGCCTGTCGCGGCCTGCGGCGCCGGCCCCGAGCGCTAGCCGCGGGGCGAGGTGGCGCGGAAATGGCCAGGCGGAGGGGGCCTTACGCGCCGTCGCTGTCCGGTTCGGGCGTCTGCGTGAAGGCCCGCACCAGGCGCGCGATGCCTTCCAGTTCGTCGTGCGCGCCGAGCACCCATTCGGGTTGCTCGAAAGGGCTGTCCGACGGCGCGTTGTCCAGGTTCGTCTTCAGGTCGCCCAGCAGTTCCAGCGCCATGTCGGTGGCCTGGGGGCTGCCGCGGGTGGAGAGGGCGATGGCGATCGCCATCGCCTGCCGCAGGGCGAGCAGGCGGCCGTCAAGTTCGGTTTCCACGAGGATGTCCTTGTAATGAAGAATCCCGCCATTCTACGGGGCGGCGCGTTTGCGCAAGATCAAGGCGGGTGGGGCGGCACAAGCGAATAATTCGAGGTATGCAAGCCGCCCTACGCCCAGCCTTCGCCGATCCTGCGGCCGCCGCCGCCGAACCTTTCTTTCCGCCCCAGTTGCTGGCGCGCCTGGACAAGAACGGACCCCGCTACACCTCCTATCCCACGGCGGATCGCTACCGCGGCGATTTCGGCGTCGAGCAGTACCGCCAGGCCCTGCGCCAGCGCCGCGATTCCTGTACGACCGAGCCGCTGTCGCTCTACGTGCACATCCCGTTCTGCGACTCGGTCTGCTACTACTGTGCCTGTAACAAGGTCGTGACCCGCCATCACGACCGTGCCGCCCGCTACCTGGACGCGCTGGCGCGGGAAATCGCGCTGCACGTGGCCGAGCTGGGTCCCGGCGTGCCGGTATCGCAACTGCATTTCGGCGGGGGCACGCCCACCTTCCTGTCCGACGAAGAGCTCGATCGCCTGATGGCGGACCTGCGCGGCGCCTTCCGCTTCGAGCTCGATGCCGAAATCTCCATCGAGGTGGATCCCCGCACCGCCACGCCCCAGCGGCTGGAGCGGCTGCGCAAGCTGGGTTTCAACCGGCTCAGTTTCGGCGTGCAGGATTTCGATGCCAAGGTGCAGGTCGCGGTCCATCGCGTGCAGTCGTTCGAGGACGTGCGCGACCTGATGCACAGCGCCCGCACGCTGGGCTATGCCTCGGTCAACGTCGACCTAATCTATGGCCTGCCGCTGCAGACCACCGAATCGTTCGCCCGAACCATCGCGCAGGTCAGCGCGCTGCGGCCTGACCGCATCGCGCTCTACGCCTACGCCCACCTGCCCGAACGCTTCAAGCCGCAGCGCCGCATCAATCCGCTGGACCTGCCCGACCGCGCCACGCGCGTCGGCCTCTTGAGCGCCGCCATCGAAGGCTTCCTCAAGCAGGGCTACACCTACATCGGCATGGATCATTTCGCGCTCAACACCGACGCCTTGGCCATCGCCAAGCAGCGCGGCGAGCTGCACCGAAACTTCCAGGGCTACAGCACCCAGCCCGACCGCGACCTGGTCGCGTTGGGCGTATCGGCCATCGGCCGCATTGGCAACACCTACAGCCAGAACGCCAAGGACCTGGACGGCTACTACGCCGCGATCGAGTCCGGCCGCTTCGCCATCGAGAGGGGCCTGGCGCTCAGCGCCGACGACCTCGCGCGACGTGAAGTCATCATGGACATCATGTGCCAGGGGCGGGTGGATTTCGCCCGCGTCGAGGCGCGCCATGGCCTGCGGTTCGGCGACTACTTCGGGCCGGAGCTGTCACAGGTGGCCAACCTCGCCGAGCTCGGCCTGGTCAACCTGCGGGCCGGCGAACTGCGCGTGACCGGCCTGGGCTGGTACTTCGTCAGGGCCGTGGCGATGGCGTTCGACGGCTATCTACGTACGGTCAGCACCAGCGCCAGCTATTCGCGCATCATCTGAGACGCCTGGCGCCTCGCCATGAAACGGTGGCCGACCTTGCGTCGGCCACGTTGCTATTCGGCGAACTTTTCCCGCAGGTACAGGGCCAGCGCCAGGTCGTCCGATAGCTGCAGCTTGCGCATGGCGCGGCGCTTGTGGGTGCTGACGGTCTTCTTGCTGCGCTTCAGGCGCATCGCGATCTGCGTGACCGACATGCCCTGGCTGATGTGACGCAGCACTTCAACTTCCGACGTCGTCAGCAAGGCGTGCGGCGGCCGCGGCGACACTGGCCGGATCTTGCCTTCGTGCACCGACAGGAACGGGTTCTTCTTGCTGAGGACGCCGTGGATCATCTCGGGCAGCAGCAGCATGGCCCATTGCTTGGCCAGGTAGCCGTTGGCCCCCGCACGGAAGGCGGCGTACTGGGTTTCCTGGCGGTTGCCGGCCGAGAAAGTGATGATCGCCAGATTCGGATGGTAGCGCCGCAGCCGGCGCAGGTAGTTGACGCCGTCCCACGGTTCCTGCGGCAGGTAGAAGTCGATCAGGGCGATGTCGCATGGCGTGGTCGCCAGCTTGTCGAGCAGCCGGCGGGCGGAGGTTTCCTGGTGGATGACGCGGAAGCCGGGGCGGGCGTCGAGGTAGGCGCCCAGGCCCAGCGCCACGACGGGGTGGTCGTCCAGGATCGCCACCCGGATGACGGGGGGCGGGCGTGACAGCAGCAGGTGCTTGCGGGAATTGGGGCGGTCAACCGCATCGGGGGATCGCGGCTCGGACGAGACGGCGTTGTCCGGCGCTGAGGGAGTATTCATCTAGGCTCCACAGAATGGAAAGGCACACATCGGTGCGCAGAGGGGGCGCCCAAGAGGCGGGGCCGCGCACACGCCGTAACCAGTCCGAAATTCGAGTGCGAAGCTTATGGTCTTACGGCGCCATACAGACGAAAACTAAGAGAGAATCAGACTAAGCGATGCAAGAGGTCGCGATGCGCGACGTTAAATCGGCCTCGCGAGGGCTTGCCCGCAAGGCATAAAATCGCAGCATTTCCGGGCCGGCCTGTTGCCAGCCCGTGGCGCAGGACTGGCGAGGCGGCGGACGGCGGATGCCCAGTAAAATTCTCGTGATCGGCAGGGACGGCCAGCTCGGCTTCGAGCTGCGGCGCAGCCTCGCTCCGCTGGGCGTGGTGACGGCGGTCGGGCGGACCGACTGCGACCTGACCTATCCCCTGCAGATCGCGCGCCTGGTGCGGCGCGAGAAGCCTGACGTCATCGTCAACGCGGCCGCCTATACCGCGGTCGAGCGCGCCGAGGAAGACGCGGTACGCGCCATGCGCGTGAACGCCGAGGCCGCGGGCGAACTGGCCGCGCTGGCGGCCGACCGCGGCGCCCTCATCGTCCACTATTCTTCCGACTACGTGTTCGACGGTGCCAAGGCGGGCGTCTACGACGAGCGGGACGAACCCGCGCCGTTGAACGTCTATGGCCGCAGCAAGCTTGCCGGCGAGCAGGCGGTGCGGGCGCTGAACCCGGCCCACCTGGTGTTGCGCACGTCGTGGGTCTACGGCGTGTACGGCAAGAGCTTCCTGAAGACCATGCTGATGGCGCTGCGCCAGCCGGAAGCGCTGCGCGTCGTGAGCGACCAGCGCGGCGCGCCCACCGGCGCCGCGTACATCGCGGATGCCACCGCGCAGGTCGTGGCGCGCTATCTGGCGCGGCCGGCCGGGGGAGAGTTTCCCTTCGGCCTGTACCACATGGCGGCCACCGGCGACGCCAGTTGGCACGAATACGCCTGTTTCATCGCGCAGCAGGCCCGGCGCGCCGGTCTGGCGGTGACGCTGACGCCGGGCGATATCCAGGCGGTGTCGTCCGACCAATATCCCACCTCGGCGCGTCGGCCCCTGAATTCCCGGTTGGACTGCCGCCTGCTGGAGCGCACCTTCGGGCTGCGCGCGCCGCACTGGGAAGAGGGCGTGCTGCATGCGCTGGCCGCCATCGCCGACAGCCGCAACCTGGCCTGAGGGGCTCGGTTGCTCCCTCCTGCGCTCGCCGACGGGCCATGTTCGCGCCATCAGCCGCCCCTTTTGTCGCGCAAATGTCACGAAATAGCCCCAAAGGGTGCTACAATCGGCAACGATAAGCACGCCATTTATCCCGGCGCTGCGCACCGCAAGTCAATCCCGAAGGCCCGAGCATCATGTTTTTCCCGCTGGCACGAACTACGACCCGGAACTTTCGCCCTATGTCGCGTTAGTTTTTCGTGCGTCGGGTTTCACCGTGTCAGGTCAGCGGTAAGACTCAGCAAGACAACCAAATGAACGCGGCTACCAGCCGCGTTTGTCGTTTCTGAATTTCGTATTTTCCCAAGAACCCCAGGAAGCACTCCCGATGGTACAGATCACATTGCCCGATGGTTCGCAGCGCCAATACCCGGGACCGGTCACGGTCGCCGAAGTGGCGCAATCGATCGGCGCGGGATTGGCCAAAGCCGCCTTGGGCGGCCGCGTGACCTTTGAAGGCGCCGATTCCACGCTGGTCGACACCAGCTACCGCATCGAGGGCGACGCCCGCCTGGCCATCGTGACCGCCAAGGACGCCGACGGCCTGGACATGATCCGCCATTCCACGGCCCACTTGCTGGCCTACGCCGTCAAAGAGCTGTTCCCGGACGCGCAGGTCACCATCGGCCCCGTGATCGACAACGGCTTCTACTACGACTTCTCGTACAAGCGCCCGTTCACGCCCGAAGACCTGACGGCCATCGAGAAGAAGATGGCCGAGCTGGCCAAGAAGGACGAAGTCGTGACGCGCGAAGTCTGGTCGCGCGACGACGCCGTCGAGTTCTTCAAGGGCATCGGCGAAAAGTACAAGGCCGAGATCATCGCCTCGATCCCGTCGAACGAGCCGCTCAGCCTGTATCGCGAAGGCGACTTCATCGACCTGTGCCGCGGCCCGCACGTGCCGTCCACGGGCAAGCTGAAGGTCTTCAAGCTGATGAAGGTGGCCGGCGCCTACTGGCGCGGCGACAGCAAGAATGAGATGCTTCAGCGCATCTACGGCACGGCCTGGGCCACCAAGGAAGAACAGGAAGCCTACCTGCACATGCTGGAAGAGGCCGAGCGCCGCGATCACCGCAAGATCGGCCGCGAACTCGACCTGTTCCACTTCCAGGATGAAGCACCCGGTCTGATTTTCTGGCACCCCAAGGGCTGGGCCCTGTGGCAGCAGGTGGAGCAGTACATGCGCTCCGTCTACCGCGACAACGGCTACCAGGAAGTGAAGGCGCCGCAGATCCTCGACATCTCGCTCTGGAAGAAGACGGGCCACTGGGACAACTACCGTGAAAACATGTTCACGACGGAGTCCGAGAACCGCGTCTATGGCCTCAAGCCCATGAACTGCCCGGGCCACGTGCAGATCTTCAACGCCGGCCTGCACTCGTACCGCGAACTGCCGCTGCGCTACGGCGAATTCGGCCAGTGCCACCGCAACGAACCGTCCGGCTCGCTGCACGGCATGATGCGCGTGCGCGGCTTCACGCAGGACGACGGCCACATCTTCTGTACCGAAGAACAGTTGCAGGACGAATGCGCCGACTTCACGGCCCTGCTGCAGAAGGTCTACCGCGACTTCGGCTTCACCGAAGTGCTGTACAAGGTCGCCACGCGTCCGGAAAAGCGCATCGGCTCGGACGAGGTCTGGGACACGGCCGAACAGGCCCTGATGGAAAGCCTGCGCCGCACCGGCTGCGAATTCGAGATCTCCCCGGGGGAGGGCGCGTTCTACGGCCCCAAGGTTGAATACACGCTGAAGGACGCCATCGGCCGCCACTGGCAGTGCGGCACGATCCAGGTCGACTTCTCCATGCCCGTGCGCCTGGGCGCCGAGTACGTGGACCAGAACGACCAGCGCCGTCCGCCCGTGATGCTGCACCGCGCCATCCTGGGTTCGCTCGAGCGTTTCATCGGCATGCTGATCGAAAACCACGCCGGCGCGATGCCGCCCTGGCTGGCGCCGGTGCAGGCCGTGGTGTGCTGCATTTCCGAACCTTCGGCCGATTATGCGGCTGAAATCACGCAAAGCCTGAAAAAACAAGGCTTTAGAGTAGAGTCCGATTTGCGCGGTGAAAAAATCACTCGTAAAATTCGGGAGCACAGCCTGCAGAAGGTGCCGTACATCCTCGTCGTCGGCGACAAGGAGAAGCAAAACGGTACCGTCGCCGTACGCGGATTGGGCGGTCTGGACCTCGGCGCCATCGCGTTCGACGACTTCGTCGCCCGCCTGTCCGAAGACGTATCCACCCGCCGCGACGTCAATCAACCCGATGGCAGCGCTGCTTAACATTTCTAGGAGCTTTCAACATCGCCACTGAAAAAGCCAATCGCATCAACGGTGAAATCCGCGTCCCCGAGGTGCGCCTGATAGGTCTGGACGGAGAACAGCTGGGCATCGTCAAGATTGCCGACGCGTTCCGTCTTTCCGAGCAAAACGACGTGGATCTGGTGGAAATCGCGCCGAACGCCGAGCCGCCGGTCTGCCGTTTGATGGACTACGGTAAGTTCAAGTACCAAGAGCAGAAGCGTCAGGCCGAAGCTCGTTCGAAGCAGAAGGTCATCCAGGTCAAGGAAGTCAAATTCCGTCCGGCCACCGACGAGGGCGACTACCAGGTCAAGCTGCGCAACCTGCGCCGCTTCCTCGAGGAAGGCGACAAGGCCAAGGTGACGCTGCGGTTCCGTGGCCGTGAAATGGCTCACCAGGAACTGGGCATGCGGGTACTTGAGCGTGTGCGCGACGATCTGCTGGAATTGGCCCAGGTCGAAGCCATGCCGAAGCTCGAAGGCCGTCAGATGGTCATGGTGCTGGCGCCCAAGAAGAAGGCTGCCCCCGCGGGCAAGCCGGAATCGGCGGCATAAGGCTCCTGCCGGCCTTCCCGTCCGGGAAGGCCTGGCCGCTCTTGCCCCGCGACCCGCCGTCCAGCCCATGTTCGGCGGGTTCGCTTATTGGGCGGCTCTGCGCTACGATGTCATAGATAGCCGCCTTCCCGAAAGGGAAGGCGGCGTACGTTCGGGGTGTCGCGATGCATGTTTTGTTCGTTTTGGATCCCTTGCCGCTCTTGAAGGCGTACAAGGACAGTTCTGTCGCCATGATGCGTGCCCTGGTGGCGCGCGGCCATACGCTCAGCGTGGCCATGCAGGGCGACCTGTACATCGAGACCGGCACGGTCAAGGCCGTCACCACGCCCATCGAGCTGGTGGCAGACGCCGACCTGCACGGCCATGACTGGTGGCGCGAATCGGCGCCCCAGGATCTGCCGCTGGCCGATTTCGGCGCGGTGGTTATGCGCAAAGACCCGCCTTTCGACATGGAATACGTGTATTCCACCCATCTGCTCGAATACGCCCAGGCGCAAGGCGCCAAGGTGTTCAACAGCGGCGCGGCGATCCGCAACCATCCCGAGAAGCTGGCCATCACCGAGATCAGCGAGTTCACCGCGCCGACGCTGGTGACGCGCAACATGGCGCGCCTGAAGGCCTTCCACGACACGCACCACGACGTCATCGTCAAGCCGCTGGACGGCATGGGCGGCACCGGGGTGTTCCGCCTGCAGCCCAAGGACCCCAACCTCAACGCCATCCTGGAAACGCTGACCGACAACGGCGCGCGCACCATCATGGCGCAGCGTTACATTCCCGAGATCGTCAAGGGCGACAAGCGCATCCTGCTGATCGGCGGCGAACCGGTGCCGTATTCGCTGGCGCGCATCCCGCTGGCCGGCGAGACCCGCGGCAACCTGGCCGCTGGCGGCCGGGGCGTGGCGCAGCCGCTGTCGCCGCGCGACCGCGAGATCGCCGAGGCCGTCGCGCCCAAGCTGGCCGCGCGCGGCCTGCTGCTGGTCGGCCTGGACGTCATCGGTGACTACGTCACCGAGGTCAATGTCACCAGCCCCACCTGTTTCGTGGAAATCGCCGAACAGACCGGTTTCGACGTCGCGGGCATGTTCGTCCAGGCGCTCGAAAAAGCGGTGGCGGCCGGCGCCTCGGTTCCGGCCGCGGCCTGACCTTCCTGGAACCTGTCATGACCACGGGTATTGTCATTGTCGTGCACGCGCCCCTGGGCGCGGCCATGCGCGAATGCGCCAGCCACGTCATGGGCAACCTCGACGGCATGTTGGCGATCCACGACATCCAGCCCGAGGACCGGCCGGACGACCTGGCGCCGGCGGTGCTCAAGGACATCCTCGAGCAGGACCACGGCGCTGGCGTGCTGGTGCTGACCGACCTGATCGGCGCGACGCCCGCCAATATCTCGAAGCGGGCGGTGGCCGACGCCCAGGCACAGGGTATCCAGTGCTGTGTGCTGGCGGGCCTGAATACCCCCATGTTGCTGCGCGCGCTGACCTACCGGAATCTCTCGCTGGCCGAGACCCGTGAGAAGGCGCTGGCGGGCGGGGTGCAAGGGGTCTTGCGGGTAGACTGACGGGCAGGAACTTGTCCTATTATTTCGGCTAATATTTCAAGCCGAAGAGCGCTTGGACAATTTGCTGCAATCACCAACTGCGGTGTGATGCCGCGGTCACCATAAATCCTATGCCTAATACAGACATTGTCATCAGCAATAAACTGGGTTTGCATGCGCGGGCGGCCGCCAAACTGACGCAACTGGCCAGCAAGTTTTCCAGCGAGATCTTCATCTCGCGCGGCGCGCAGCGCGTGAATGCCAAGAGCATCATGGGGGTCATGATGCTGGCCGCCGGCCTGGGCGTGACGGTCAAGCTGGAGGCCTCGGGCAGCGATGCCGAGCAGGCGCTCTCCGAAATTGAAACTCTGTTCGATAGCAAATTCGGTGAACAGGAATAGCGGCGCTTCCGAATCCGCCGGCCCTGACAATGTCGGGGCCGGCATGTCCGCGGCCGGCGCCGCGGTCGACAAGCACGACGGGGCTGGCTCTGCCAGCCCCGTTATTTGTTTGTACGGCAAAGGCGTGGCCCGCGGTTATGCCATCGGCCGCGCGGTGGTCATGGGCGCGGCGGCGCTGGAAGTGGCGCACTACCGCATCGCGCCCGAGGACGTGCCGGCCGAGAGCAGCCGCCTGACCGAGGCGCTGGCCTCGGCCCAGCAGGAATTGCGGCAACTGGCCGACACCCTGCCGGCCGATGCGCCGCGCGAGCTGGGCGCGATGCTCAATGTGCACAGCCTGTTGCTGGGCGATCCGCTGCTGGCCGAGCAGACTTTGGCGCTGATCGCCGAGCGGCACTACAACGCCGAATGGGCGCTGACCACGCAGGGCCAGATCCTGGGCCAGCAGTTCGACGCGATGGAAGACGAATACCTGCGCGAACGCGGCGCGGACGTGCGCCAGGTGATCGAGCGGGTGCTGCACGTGCTGTCCGGCACCTCGGCCATCCTGCCGGACATGTCGCACATGGGCGGCGACGAGGCGCTGGTGGTGGTGGCGCACGACATCTCGCCGGCCGACATGTTGCGCCTGCGCGGCGGGCGCTTCGCCGCTTTCGTCACCGACCTGGGCGGGCCGACCTCGCACACCGCCATCGTGGCGCGCAGCATGGGCGTGCCGGCCGTGGTGGCCATGGGCAACGTGCGCGAGCTGGTGCGCGACGGCGACATGCTGATCATCGACGGCGCCGCCGGCGCCGTGGTGGTCAATCCGTCGGAGCGCATCCTGCAGGAATACCGCCGCCGCCAGGCCGCCTACGCCGACGAGCGCGCCGAACTCAGCTTGCTGCGCGATGAGCCGTCCGTCACCCTCGATGGCATCGATATCGTGTTGCACGCCAACATCGAGCTGCCGGAAGAGGCCGCGCTGGCGTTGGCTGCCGGAGCGCACGGCATCGGCCTGTTCCGCAGCGAATTCCTGTTCATGGGGCGTCCGGATCTGCCGGGCGAGGAAGAGCAGTACGAGGCTTACTCGTCCGTCGTGAAGGTCATGGCCGGCCGTCCCGTTACCATCCGCACGCTCGACATCGGCTCGGACAAGACGCTGGACGGCGAGGCCACGGTGGCCACCAATCCGGCGCTGGGGCAGCGCGCGATCCGCTACTGCCTGGCGCGGCCCGAGATGTTCGCGACGCAGTTGCGCGCCATTCTGCGGGCCTCGGCCCACGGGCCGGTGCGCCTGCTGATCCCGATGATCGCCCACATGCACGAGGTGGTGGCGACGCGGGCCGCCATCGAATCGGCGCGGCGCGAGCTGGATGCGCGCGGCCAGGCCTACGCGGCGCACATGGAAGTGGGCGCCATGGTCGAGGTGCCGGCCATCGCCATCGCCATCGAACCCTTCGCGCAGGCGCTGGATTTCCTGTCGATCGGCACCAACGACCTGATCCAGTACACGCTGGCCATCGACCGCGGCGATCACGACGTGGCGTCCCTTTACGATCCGCTGCATCCGGCGGTGCTGCGGCTGGTGGCCCACACCATCAATGCTGGCGAGCGAGCCGGCAAGCCGGTTGCGGTATGCGGCGAAATGGCCGGCGATTCGCGCATGACGCGGTTGCTGCTGGGGCTCGGCCTGACCGAGTTTTCCATGCATCCGCAGCAACTGCTGGACGTGAAGCGGGAGGTCCGGCGGGCGCATACCAACGCGCTGCGCGTGAAGGTGGCCAGCGCCTTGAACCGGGCCTTGCCGGTGGATCTGGATACGCTCGATCCGGCCTGAGGGCCATTGGTGCCGGGGCGTGGCTCCGACGAACGGAAAGCCCGGCGCATGCGCCGGGTTTTTTTTGCGTCGGCGGGCCCGGCCCTCCAAACAGGATCGCCCTGACGAAAAAAAGCCCCCTGCGAAGAGGGGGCTTTCCATGGTCCCGCCCGGCAGCGGGCGGGGGAGACGATCAGCTGTGGTAGGCCGATTCGCCGTGGCTGGTGACGTCCAGCCCTTCGCGTTCCTGGTCTTCCGGCACGCGCAGGCCGCACAGGGCGTTGGCGATCTTGTAGGCGATCCAGGCGACCACGCCGGACCAGACGATGGTCAGCAGCACGCCTTCGAGCTGCACCCACAGTTGGCCCAGGATCATGCCGGGTTCCGCCAGGCCGGGGCCGCCCAGGACCTGGGCGTTGAAGATGCCGGTCAGCAGGGCGCCGACGATGCCGCCCACGCCGTGCACGCCGAACACATCGAGCGCGTCATCGGCGCGCAGCAGGCGCTTCAGGCCATTGACGCCCCAGACGCAGACGATGCCGGCGATCACGCCGATGATCAGCGCGCCCACCGGGCCGACCAGGCCGGCCGCCGGGGTGATGCCCACCAGGCCGGCGATGGCGCCGGAGGCGGCGCCCAGCATCGAGGGCTTGCCCTTGATGGCCCATTCGGTGAACAGCCAGGCCAGCACGGCGCCGGCGGTGGCGATCATGGTGTTGAAGAAGGCCAGGGTGGCGTTCTCGTTGGCGGCCAGGGCGGAACCGGCATTGAAGCCGAACCAGCCCACCCACAGCAGGGCGGCGCCGACGAACGTCATCGGCAGGTTGTGCGGCTGCATGGCTTCACGGCCATAACCGACGCGCTTGCCGACCACATAGGCGCCCACCAGGCCGGCCACGCCAGCGTTGATGTGCACCACGGTGCCGCCGGCGAAGTCCAGCGCGCCCTTGGCGTTGAGCAGGCCCGGGGCCGTTTCGGACGCGAACCAGACCATGTGCGCGATGGGAATATAGGCGAAGGTGAACCAGATCACCGTGAACACCAGCACCGCCGAAAAGCGGGCGCGTTCGGCGAAGCTGCCGACGATCAGCGCGCAGGTGATGCCGGCGAACGTGGCCTGGAACGAGGCGAACAGCAGTTCGGTCAGCGAGTTCGACATGGCGTACTTGCCGTCCGCCGGGTTGAACATGCCCGAGAAGAAGGCGCGCGAGAGGCCGCCGAAGAACGCATTGCCTTCGGTGAAGGCAAGGGAATAACCGTAGATGAACCAGAGGACCAGGCCCAGCACGAACGTGCACAACACTTGCAGCAGTACCGACAGCACGTTCTTGCTGCGTACCAGGCCGCCATAGAACATCGCCAGACCGGGTACGGCCATCATCAATACGAGGAGGGTAGAGACGAGCAACCAGGAGATATCTGCTTTATCCATTTTCAGGCTCCAATGAGTCTTTCTTATTTGTCTACAGCGCAGCTTCGCCGGCTTCGCCCGTGCGGATACGGATCACTTGTTCAAGGGGGGCGGCGAAGATCTTGCCGTCGCCGATCTTGCCGGTGCGGGCGGCTTGTTCGATGGCTTCGATGACCTGGTCGACCAGATGGTCGGGCACGGCGGCCTCGACACGCAGTTTGGGCAGGAAGTCGACGGCGTATTCCGCGCCGCGATACAGCTCGGTGTGGCCCTTCTGGCGCCCGAACCCTTTCACTTCGGTAACGGTGAGGCCCTGGACGCCGATTCCGGATAGAGCCACCCGCACTTCGTCGAGCTTGAAGGGCTTGATGATGGCGATGATGAGTTTCATGGCATTTCCTCTCATGGTTGCACGTTGGCATCGTCAATCAAGCAAATTCCATGCCATACGGTCCGGTGCCCGGAAAGCGGAAAGGCAGGCGCATTTGTTGTGCCTGATTGCACCAATATAGTGCTTCATGCACTCGACATCAGCCTCAAGTTGGTGCACGGCCGGGCAAAGTGAGGAATGCAACGGAATATGTTTTGCCGCCGCCATTTGTTGCGAGTTGATGCCGGCGCGGTAGTCCTTTGTCGCGTTTGCCGGATGCGTGGCGACCGTGGCCGCGGTCTGCCCCGACAGGCCGCTGAACGTTGCTGGCCGGGCTTCGGGCGGCGCATGGCGCAGATGTCAGGCGTTTGAAAGCGGTTCGGACGCACCGTCAAAACGGGGGCGGGGCGTGATACGAGGGTTTACACGCATAAGCTTGTTGCCAAAGGTAGGCTGAAGAAGAATCAAGTCCAGCTCATGGCGGTATCTGGGCCTGATCGGCCGCGGCAAAAGACACCGGCGTCGCGGCTCTCTGAACAAAGACGAAAAGCAAGAAAGGAAAGAGGAATGATGACGATCCAACGCAAGACCTTTGCCGTGTTGGCGCTGACCGCCGCGCTGGCCGCCCTGGCCGGCTGCAACAAGAGCGATGAAAAGGCCGCGCCGCCCGCGGCATCGACCACGCCGGCGCCGTCGACCACGACGCCGGGTACGCCGCCCGCGGCCGCCACGCCGCCGGCCTCCACGCCCGCGCCGTCCAGTTCGGCCCCGGCCGCCAGTTCCACCGCCGGCCTGCCCGCCGAATGCGATGCCTACCTGACCAAAGTCAGCGCGTGCATGGACAAGCTGGGCGCGTCCAACCCCGCGGCGGCCAGCTTCAAGCAGCAGCTCGACGCGGCCAAGACGCAGTGGGCCACGATCAGCGACAAGACGCAGTTGGCGTCCCAGTGCAAGCAATCGGCCGACCTGTTCGCGCAGTCGGCCAAGCAGATGGGCTGCGAGTAACGATGTTGGTAGGGGGCTGCCCCCAAGGCGGCCCGGTTTTCTCCTGTGCTTTGATGGGCGGTCACCGCATGCGGCCCGCCCTTTTTTTGCCCGCTGCCCGGCTTGTGGAAAGCACTACACTTGAGGCACCAAGAACATCGTGAGGCCGCTATGAACAATCGCACCCAGTGGATGGAAGACATCCAGAAGAACATTTCCGACCTGATCGCCCGCAGCCCGGCCGCGGATGTCGAGCGCAACGTCCGCGCCATGATGACGCAGGCATTCTCGAAGCTCGATCTGGTCACTCGCGAGGAATTCGATGTGCAGGCCGATCTGCTGGCGCGCACGCGTGCCCGCGTTGATCAACTGGCTGCCACCGTCGAGCAACTGGAGTCGCGCCTGTCCGCCCTGGACAAGTGATCCGCGCGGGACACTTTTGCCACGGCCGCCTGCGCGGCCGTTTTTGTTTTCGCCATACTCGTCTTCGACTGCCATCGGAGACTGCCTTGACCCTAGCCGTAATCGCCAGCCGCACCCTCAGCGGCCTGCACGCCCACGCGGTGCGGGTCGAAACCCACCTGGGGCCGGGACTGCCCAGCTTCAACGTGGTCGGCCTGCCCGACACCGAGGTGCGCGAAAGCCGCGAGCGGGTGCGCGCGGCCATCATCAACAGCGGCTTCAATTTTCCCGCGGGCCGCATCACGGTCAACCTGTCCCCCGCCGACATCCCCAAGGAATCGGGCCGTTTCGACCTGCCCATCGCCGTCGGCCTGTTGCTGGCCGCGGGGCAACTGGCGCCGCCGGGCGAGGGGGCGGCAACCGAGGCCGCCAACATGCCGGCGCCGGATCCACTGTTGGCCGGTCTGGTGCTCGCCGGGGAGCTGTCCCTGACCGGCGCGCTGGTGCCGGTCGCGGCGGCCCTGGTGATCGCATTGAGCGTGGCGCGGGAATCCCCCGGCGCCACCTTGATCCTGCCCGCCGGCAGCGCCGGACAGGCGGCCTGGGTCGAGGGCCTGCGCGTGCTGTCGGCGCGCAGTCTGGCGGACGTGGCGGCACACGTGGCGGGTCATTGCCGTCTGCCGGACGCCTTGCCCGACACCTGGCCCGAGGCGCCGCCGATGCCCTGCCTGGCGGACGTGCGCGGGCAGCCCGGGGCGCGGCGCGCGCTGGAAGTCGCGGCGGCGGGCGGCCATAGCCTGTTGATGATAGGGCCGCCCGGGGCCGGCAAAAGCATGCTGGCTGCGCGCCTGCCGGGCCTGCTGCCGCCGCTGGCGCGCGCGCAGGCGCTCGAGGTCGCGGCCCTGGCCGCGCTGGCGGGCGCGCCACCGGTCAGGATGGGCACGCCGCCGTTCCGCGCGCCGCACCACTCGGCGTCCGCCATCGCCCTGGTGGGCGGTGGCGGACGGCCCCGGCCGGGGGAGATCAGTCTGGCCCATCACGGGGTGCTGTTTCTCGACGAACTGCCGGAATTCAGCCGCCGCACACTGGAGGCGCTGCGCGAGCCGCTGGAGACGGGCAGGGTGGTCATCGCCCGGGCGCTGCAGACGGCGCAGTTTCCCGCCCGCTTCCAACTGGTGGCCGCGATGAATCCATGCCCCTGCGGCTGGCGCGGCCATCCGCGCCGGGCCTGCCAGTGCACGCCCGACCAGGTCGCGCGTTACGCCGGTAAGGTCTCAGGCCCGCTGCTCGACCGGATCGATCTGCATGTGGCGTTGCCGCCGGCCGACCTGGAAGGCCTGCAGGGGCCGCCCGGCGAGGCGTCCGAGCCGGTCAGGGCGCGCGTGGCGCGTTGCCGCGAGCGGCAGATGGCGCGTCAGGGCAAGCCGAATGCGGCGTTGGCCGGCGCGGAACTGGAGCGCCACTGCCCGCTGGAGCCGCCGGCCCGCGACCTGTTGCTGCAGGCCATGCGTCGGCTGGCGGGCTCTGGCCGCGCCATGCATCGCGCCTTGCGTGTCGCCCGGACCATCGCCGATCTCGAGGCCGCCGACGAACTGGCGACGCACCATGTCGCGCAGGCGGTGCAATACCGGCGCCCGGGGGCATGATGCGCAGGGCAGGCCATTGCCGTCGGCAGGGAGGATGGGTTCCGTCCCGGAATGTTTCCGTGCGCCTGCCCGCCAGACCCGATCCGGCTCGACAAAACCAGGGAAATCACCATATAATCAAAGGCTTTCCCGGATCCAGGCAATTTTTTTCGCCCGGGCCATCGGGGAAAGTTGCAGTACCTCAGCAGTGGAAGTACCCCCAGAAGTGGCAAGAGGTCATCAAGTTTTGCCGCAATGGTGTAGGTCGAACGTGCTCGCCTTGATGGTCGAGCGCGGCGCCAACCGCCTTGCGACAAGCACCTCGCGTCATGTAAATCAACAATAGTGTTCAGTTTAGGGAATCATCATGCCCAAGATGAAAACCAAGAAAAGCGCCGCAAAGCGCTTTCAGGTTCGCGGCAGCGGATCCATCAAGCGTGGTCAGGCGTTCAAGCGTCACATCCTGACCAAGAAGACCACCAAGAACAAGCGCCAACTGCGCGGTTCGGCGGCGGTTCACGAGACCAACGTGGCTTCCGTGAAAGCCATGATGCCTTTCGCTTGATATAAGGGAGATCTACTATGCCTCGCGTCAAACGCGGCGTTACCGCCCGCGCACGTCACAAGAAAGTCATTTCCGCCGCCAAGGGTTACCGTGGCCGCCGCGGTAATGTGTTCCGTATCGCCAAGCAAGCGGTCATGCGCGCTGGCCAATACGCCTACCGCGACCGCCGCAACAAGAAGCGCACGTTCCGCGCGCTGTGGATCACGCGTATCAACGCCGCCGTCCGCGAACACGGCGTCAGCTACAGCGTGTTCATCGCCGGCCTGAAGAAGGCTGCGATCGAACTCGACCGCAAGGTCCTGGCCGATCTGGCCGTGCGCGACAAGGCCGGCTTTGCCGCCATCGTGCAGCAAGCCAAGGCTGCCTTGGCTGCCTGATCGCGCGCTTTAACTCATCGCGCATCGCTGCAAACGGGGCTGTAATGGCCCCGTTTGCGTTTTGAAGGCTGGATTTCATGACTCAATCGGTTGACGACCTGGTTTCCCAGGCGCAGGAACTGTTCGCCGCGGCCAACAATGCCGCCGCGCTCGAAAACGCAAAGGCCCGCTTCCTGGGCAAGGACGGCGCGCTGACGGTCCTGCTCAAGGGCCTGGGCAAGCTCGATCCCGAGCAGAAGCGCGACATGGGCGCCCGCATCAATCAGGCCAAGCAGAAGGTCGAAGAGCTCCTGAACCTGCGCCGCGCGGCCCTGGTGCAAGCAGAACTGGATGCCCGACTGGCGTCCGAAACCATTGACGTATCGTTGCCGGGCCGTGGCCGCGTGCCGGGCGGCATCCATCCGGTCATCCGCACCTGGGAGCGTGTCGAAGAGATCTTCCGCTCCATCGGCTTTGACGTGGCCGACGGCCCCGAAGTCGAGAACGACTGGACCAATTTCACCGCGCTCAACAACCCGCTGGACCATCCGGCGCGTTCCATGCAGGACACGTTCTACGTCGACATGAAAGACGCCGACGGCCTGCCGCTGCTGCTGCGCACGCACACCAGCCCCATGCAGGTGCGTTACGCCCGCATGCACAAGCCGCCCATCAAGGTCATCGCGCCGGGGCGCACCTACCGCGTCGACAGCGACGCCACGCACTCGCCCATGTTCCACCAGGTGGAAGGGCTCTGGATCGCCGAGGATATCTCGTTCGCCGACCTGAAGGGCGTGTACACCGATTTCCTGCGTTGCTTCTTCGAAAGCGACGATCTCGTCGTGCGTTTCCGCCCGTCGTTCTTCCCGTTCACCGAGCCGTCGGCCGAAATCGACATGATGTTCACCTCGGGCCCGAACCGCGGCCGCTGGCTGGAGATCTCCGGCTCGGGCCAGGTGCACCCGCAGGTGGTGCGCAACTTCGGCCTGGACCCCGAGCGTTACATCGGCTTTGCCTTCGGTTCCGGCCTGGAGCGCCTGACGATGCTGCGCTACGGCGTCAACGACCTGCGCCAGTTCTACGAAGGCGATTTGCGCTTCCTGCGCCAGTTCAACGAATAACAGACGGCTAGATCATGCAATTTCCCGAATCCTGGCTGCGTACGCTGGTCAATCCTCCGATCGCAACCGATGAACTCGCGCACCGGCTCACCATGGCCGGCCTGGAAGTCGAAGACACCGTGCCGGCCGCGCCCGCGTTCACGGGCGTGGTGGTCGCGCACATCGTCGAGATCGCCCCGCACCCCGACGCCGACAAGCTGCGCGTCTGCCAAGTCGATGACGGCTCCGGCGCGCTGCTGCAGATCGTCTGCGGCGCGCCCAACGCGGCCGCCGGCCTGAAGGTGCCGCTGGCCCGCGTCGGCGCGGAACTGCCCGGTGGCATGAAGATCGGCGTGGCCAAGATGCGCGGCGTGCAATCGTCGGGCATGCTGTGCTCGGCGCGCGAACTGGGCCTGTCGCAGGACCATGCCGGCCTGCTGGAGCTGCCGGCCGATATGGCGCCGGGCCAGTCGATCCGCGAAGCGCTGGACCTGGACGACACGCTCTTCACGCTGAAGATGACGCCCAACCGCGCCGATTGCCTGTCGATCCTGGGCGTGGCGCGCGAAGTCGCCGCGCTGACCGGCGCGCCGCTGTCGGTGCCGACCGCCAAGGCCGTGCTCGTGACGCTGGACGAGCTGCGTCCGGTCAGGATCGAGGCGCCCGACCTGTGCGGCCGCTTTGGCGGCCGCGTGATCCGCGGCGTGAACGCCCGCGCGCAGACCCCCGCGTGGATGAAGACGCGCCTGGAGCGTGCCGGCCAGCGTTCGGTGTCGGCGCTGGTGGACATCTCCAACTACGTCATGCTGGAACTGGGCCGTCCCTCGCACGTGTTCGACCTGGACAAGATCCATGGCGACCTGTCGGTGCGCTGGGCGCGCGAAGGCGAGACGCTCGAGCTGCTGAACGGCCAGACCGTCACGCTGGATTCGAAGGTCGGCGTGGTGGTGGCCGGCGATCAGGTCGAAAGCCTGGCCGGCATCATGGGCGGCGAGGCCACGGCGGTCACGCTCGACACGCAGAACATCTACCTGGAAGCCGCGTTCTGGTGGCCGCAATCGCTGGCCGGCCGCGCGCGCCGCTTCAAGTTCAGTTCCGAGGCCAGCCACCGCGGCGAGCGCGGCGTGGACTTCGCCACGATCCCGCAGCACATCGAATTCATCACGCGCCTGATCGTCGACATCTGCGGCGGGCAGGCCGGTCCGCTGGACGACCAGATCGTCAACCTGCCCAAGCGCGAGCCGGTTCGCATGCGCCTGGCGCGCTGCCACCGCGTGCTGGGCGTGCCCGTCACGCAGGCCGAAGTCGCCAAGATCTTCGGCAGCCTGGGGCTGGAATTCACGCTCGATGGCGATGACTTCATCGTCACTCCGCCGTCGTATCGCTTCGACCTCGAGATCGAGGAAGACCTGATCGAAGAAGTGGCCCGCATCTACGGCTTCGAGAACATTCCCACGGTGCCGCCGCTGGCGCGCGCCAAGATGTTCTCGCAACCCGAAGTGCGCCGCGGTCCGCACGCGCTGCGCCGCCTGGCCGCCGCGCAGGACTACCAGGAAGTCGTCAACTACAGCTTCGTCGAAGCCGAGTGGGAACGCGACTACGCGGGCAACGACACGCCGGTCAAGCTGGTCAACCCGATCGCCAGCCACCTGTCGGTGATGCGTTCGAGCCTGATCGCCGGCCTGGTGGCCAACATCCGCCACAACGCCAACCGCAAGCAGACGCGCGTGCGCCTGTTCGAGCTTGGCCGCGTCTTCGCGCGCGATGACGCGGCGCAGGACGGTCCGCTGGAAGTGGCCGGCGTGCGCCAGCCGCTCAAGCTGGCGGGCGCCGCGTGGGGCCCGTCGGTGGAAGAGCAGTGGGGCGTACCCACCCGACAGGTCGATTTCTTCGACGTGAAGATGGACGTCCAGGCGTTGTTCGGCGCCCGCGGCGCGCGCCTGCGCTTCGAAGCGGCGGCGCATCCCGCGCTGCATCCGGGCCGCAGCGCCCGCGTCACGCTGGATGGCAAGCAGGTCGGCTGGATCGGTGAGCTGCATCCGCGTTGGGCGCAGCAGGCAGACCTGGCACACGCGCCGGTGGTGTTCGAGCTGGACGTCGACGCCCTGTCCGAAGGCGAACTGCCGGAGGTGCGCGAATTGTCGCGCCAGCCGGTGGTGGTGCGCGACCTGGCCCTCTGGGTCGACGCGCCCGTGACCGTTCAGTCCATGCTGGACACGGTGGCGGCGACGGTCAAGGCCGATCCGCAACTGGCCGTGGTGCAGGACGTGCGCCTGTTCGACGTCTGGCGCGAAAAGGCCCAGGGCGAACAGCCCGTGGCCGAGAAAAGCCTTGCGTTCCGTTTCTGGCTACAGGACACTGAGGTCACACTGGACGAAGCCCGAGTGGCCGATTGCCTGGCGCGCATCAAAGACGCTTTGGTCAGTGCCCACGGCGCGCGCCAGCGCGCTTGAACCATGGGGAACAGTATGCTTGCCGAGCCGCGTACCCTGACCAAGGCCGAGCTGGCCGAACTGCTCTTTGAGCGGGTCGGCCTGAATAAGCGCGAGGCCAAGGACATCGTCGACACCTTCTTCGAGGAAATCCGCGACGCCTTGGCGCGCGGAGATTCCGTCAAGCTTTCGGGCTTCGGAAATTTCCAGGTGCGCGACAAGCCGCCCCGCCCGGGGCGCAATCCCAAGACCGGCGAGACCATCCCTATCGCCGCACGCCGCGTGGTCACGTTCCACGCAAGTCAGAAACTCAAGAGCGTGGTGGAGCAGGCCACTCCCGCAGCGCCAGATGCCGAGGAGTGATACGCTTTGTCGGTAATTGTTATCGGCACTCGACGCATCGCGGCATAGAATTCTCTTATGACACGTACCGAATCCACCGTTACCTTACCGCCCATTCCCGCCAAGCGTTACTTCACCATCGGTGAGGTCAGCGACCTGTGCGGCGTCAAGCCGCATGTGCTGCGGTATTGGGAGCAGGAGTTCACGCAGCTCAAGCCGGTCAAGCGGCGCGGCAACCGCCGCTACTACCAGCATCACGAAGTGCTGCTGATCCGTCGTATTCGTTCCTTGCTGTACGAGCAGGGCTTCACCATCAGCGGCGCGCGCAACCGCCTGGGCGATGCGCGCGACACGCCGCACGATCAGGACGCCGCGGTGCGTCTGACTGGCGCCGAGATGCAGGCCCTGCGCAACGAGTTGGGCGATGTGTCGGCGATGCTGGCCGAGGCCCTGGGTTCGGCCGCGACGGCTTCGAACGACAATGCGGTGAGCGTCAACGCCACGGCCTGAGCATGGCGGTGCATTGCACCGTCGTCTATCCGAGTTGATGGCCCCGCGCCATGCGCGAGCCTTGCCTGTGAGTGTTGCCGGCATCGCGTAAGGCACGCAAATTTTTTTGAGTATTCGGCACTTTTTTTGCACCAATGCGTGCAAACAATTTTTAGGTCTGCTATACTCTTTTTCTTTCGGGGCGTAGCGCAGCCTGGTAGCGCACTTGCATGGGGTGCAAGGGGTCGCGAGTTCGAATCCCGCCGTCCCGACCAGCAATACCCTAGGGGGTTAGTGATGAAAATCACTAACCCCCTTTCTCATTTTGGGGACTTTGCGGGGACTTCGCTGGGGCTATCTCGGGACTCTTCGTCAAGGCGGGGCGCTGTCGACGCAGGAAGCGCGGCGAAGCCGGCTCGGATGACATTCTCGGCATATAGCAGCAGCCAGTCCGCCAAGTTGGGTCACTTGTCCAGCCACTGTATCCACCACCCTTGGTAGTACCTACAGCCTGCAATCTCCTCGAAGCCGACCACCATCGTGCCGCGGTCGGAAGCGAAGGTCAGGAGTTGGGGTTCCAGTAGGTCGGGGATGGCGCTGGGCACCGTGGCGCCGAACTTCGCCAGCGCATCCATGGTCATGCGCGGAACGTGCCGATTCAGGCCTTTGTGAAGCATCGAATACATACGGACCAGGCCCACTACGGGCTGGCCGGGATCATTGTCGCGGCGGCGCTCGCCGAGATGGTGGGTGCGTAGCACGCTGCACTGGAATTGCACGGTCTTGCTCAAAAATACTGTATGTTTGTACAGTATAATTTGGTCTGAGATCGGTGCAATTAGGCCCCGATTTCGGCCATCGGGGGCGGCGCATGGCGGACGCAGCGGAATGGGTGCAGAGGAACGAGTACTACTGGACCGGCCCATCGGGCTGGACGATCTGTCGCGTGTTCGTGGACGGCATGTGGCAGTACGAGTTGTGGTTCAGCCGCGGCGAAGGTGGCACGATCTACGGCATGCGCGCGTCGCTGGCTGCGGCGCAAGAGCTCTTCAATCAAAAGCTGAGGTAAAGCCCCATGGCCATCGAGCTTGAACGCGGAGTCCGGGACACCGCCATTGCATCCATTCAGCGCTACTTCGACCAGAACATGGAGGAGAGCATAGGCAATATCGCGGCTGGCGCGCTGCTTGGATTCATCCTGGAAGAGATCGGACCAAGCATCTATAACCAGGCGGTCGCGGATGTGCAGGAGCGGCTTCAAGAGCGTGTCTCCGAACTGGACCTGGAGGTCCACGAAGAGGAGTTCGCCTATTGGCGCAAGCACGAAGCCGGCAAGTCAGGCCGCAAGTGATGTGGCCTGCATGGGCGGAGGGCCAAGGCCGCGCGGGCGTGAGTCAGAAACTAAATTCCGGGCGCAACCCGGTGCGCACCATCAAAAGCGGAATCCGCTGATGTATTCCCCGCACGAGTTGTAGCTGATCTTGCCGTTGGTCTTCATGTCATAGCGCAGCACGGTGCCGGCCTTGTCGGTATAGAAGATCACCGCGCAGTCGGTGTATTCGGGAACGTAGGCACTGTACGAGCCGTATGTCGTGCCCATCGGGCCGTTGGTGGAATAGCCCCGGCCCTCGTAGTGACCGGGGTGGTAGCCATAGACGTACGTATAGCTCGTGGTCTCGTCATCCACCTTGTTCACGAACGGCTTGGCGCCGGTTTCCGGCGGCCAGGCGGGCAACATCTCGCTGATGTTCTTGCCCACCTGGGCATCGAGCTTGTTGCGCGTGGGCGAGTAGATGGACAGGCCCATGCACGCGGATAGCGTGAAAGGCAGGAGCGCGGCGGGCGCAATGCGGCAGATGCTTTTTAGCATTTGGAAGCCTTGGGTCGGGCACATTGGGTGCGCGAGTATAGGCAGCGCTTTTTGCCTTTGGGAAGGCAAAAAAACCCGCTGAGTACATCGGTAAAGTTTCGTTCCAATAGTCAGAAGGCCGTCAGGCTGAGGCGGATATTCTTATGCGTTTGTTCGCCTGGCGCGGGCGATCTCCACGCGTGTTTTCCGCTCCGGTTGGCGCAATGGCGGTCAGTCGATCACCTCCGCGCAGGCATCGGTCGGAGCTGCGGCGACGCCGCCGACCACCGGCACGATCTTGATGACCGCGGACGTGACACGGCAGGGCGCTGCGGCGAGGCCACAGCCGGTACAGAGCAGGCAGAGCAGGGAAATCAGCAACCACTTCATGGCATTCGGCGAGGGATCGGCGCCGCGATAGCGGCCGGGACGCAATGCCTGGATTCTGCGCCGCGGGCAGCTCGTGAATAGTGGGGAATTGAGCGGCGAATGTAATGACGTTTGCGCGGCCTCGGACAGGATGTAACTCGGAACGCCGGCCTGCCTCTCTTTACGGGCCTGGCGCGAAGTGGCGGCGCCCATGCTGGCTCCGCCGTCTTCGGGCCGTTGTCGCTACCCTGGAGGGGTATATGTCAGCCCCGCGCCCGCAGCCTGGCGGCCGCCGACAGGGCGAGCTGCAGGACCACGGCGATGCACAGCGCCGCCAGCATCGAGTCCAGCACCATGTTGTCCCATAGCCGCGGCGGACCGACGCGGAACTGGATGGTGTCGAACACCATGCCGGCGGTGAAGCCGGTGGCCGCGATGCCGCGCCAGCCGCGCAATGGCACGCAGCGCAGTGCCAGCAGCACGGCGAGGGTCAGGACCCACAGGCGCGGTTCCAGGAGCTGGGTGAGAAAGTAAGCCAACGAGGCGTCTCCGGATGGACGGGATGTGTCGCGACGGGGCCGGGCACAGAGCGGTATTTTTAACCCACTTCGGCCGTTTTGGCCGGGCGGAGTCAATCCTGGCCTGCAGCGCGATGCGGTTGCCCTCGCTGTCGCGGATCTCGGCCACCAGCCAATCGCCCGCCGGGGCCTTGGGGAACAGCACGGCGCCGCCCAGGGCGGCGGCGCGGCGCAGCGCCGCGTTGACGCGCGGGGCGGGTTGTGGGATTGTCCCAGGCCGTCGCTGCACTGCCTAGGGCCTGCGAGTGCCCTTTGGGAGGCCATGCAGGCGCCGGCGCCGGGTCGGCATCCGCTTTCCCTTCTACCCTCATGGAGTCTTCATGGTTACCTGCTATCTGCGTTACGTCATCGACCCCAGCCGCCTCAAGGAATTCGAAGCCTACGGCAAGATGTGGATTCCGCTGGTCGAGAAGTTCGGCGGCACGCACCATGGCTATTTCCTGCCGTCCGAAGGTGCCAACAACATCGCGCTGGCCTTGTTCACGTTTCCCAGCCTGGCCGAATACGAGCGCTATCGCCAGCAGTCGATGCAGGACGCGCAATGCCAGGCGGCGTTCAAGTACGCCGAAGACACGCGCTGCATCCTAAGCTATGAGCGCAGCTTCTTTCGCCCCGTGTTCGACTGAGCATTGCGCGGCGCGTGGCGGGCCTGATCCGACCACGCGCCTGTTATGCCCGGATTTCTGCGGCTCTGTGTCTGTCGCGCGGGGCGGGCGGCGCGGATAATTTTCCGCATCCGCCATCCCTTTGAAGGAACCCGCATGCGCTACCGCTACGTCACCGCCGATGTCTTCACCGAGCATGCCTACCAGGGCAACCCGCTCGCGGTGGTGCTGGAGGCCGAGGGCCTCGATACCGCGCAGATGCAGCGCGTCGCCCGCGAATTCAATTATTCCGAAACCAGTTTCGTGCTGCCGGCGCGCGATGCCGCACACACGGCCTGGGTGCGCATCTTCACGCCCGACCGCGAGGTGCCGTTCGCCGGCCACCCGAACGTGGGCACGGCGGTGGTGCTGGCGCGCGAGATGATCGCGGCCGGCAAGCCGGCCCCGGCGCGCTTCGTGTTCGAGGAAGAGGCGGGCCTGGTGCGCATCGACCTGCGCTATGGCGCGGACGGCCGCCTGCTCGGTGCCGAGCTGGCCGCGCCGCAGCCGTTGACGCGCGCCAGCCAGGTGACGGCCGAGGCCGCGGCGCGCGCCCTTGGCCTGGCGCCGGACGATATCCTGTTGTCCGAGCATGCGCCCCAGGTGGTGTCCGTAGGCCTGATCTTCCTGGTGGTGCAACTGGCCAGCCGCGATGCGTTGCGCCGTGCGCGGCCGGATCCGGCCGGTTATGCGGCATTGCTGCCGCTGGACGGCGCCCGTTCCATCTATGCCTACACCACCGATTGCGGCGCCGAGACGCCGCTGGGGCCGACCGACATCCAGGCGCGCATGTTCACCGGCCGCATGACCGAGGACCCGGCCACCGGCAGCGCGACTGGCGCCGCCACGGCATTGCGGGCGGCCCTGCGCGGCAAGGGCGAGTTGCGCCTGCGGGTGACGCAGGGCGTCGACATGGGCCGCGCCAGCCTGTTGCTGGCGCACGCCGAGGTCCGCGATGACGGCGTGTGGGCCGGCGTGGCGGGCCAGGCGGTGGTGGTGATGGAAGGCACGCTGCCGGCGCCCGCCGCGGTCTAAGCGGCCGCTTGGCGCGGCGGGCCGGGGTCGTGTATGCTGCCCGCCATGAACCGCATTCTCATTGCCCCGCCGGCCGCGCCGGCCCGGGCAGACAACCGACGAATCACTCGACGCCTGCGTTGAGTGGCAAGCCGTGTTCGAACGCCGGATCCCCGGTGTTCCCTCCAGAAGGCCACGATACCCCTCGTGGCCTTTTTGTTTGCGCGGCATGCGCGCTTTGCTTTCCAGCCATCGAGGCGTAGCGCCCGGCCTTCGTTTTTCCTTTAAGAGGAACGAAGCATGAAGCATCCCGAACTGGCCATCCGGTCTTTTCATCCGGCGGACGAAGCCGCCATCATCCAGTTGTGGACCGATTGCGGGCTGACGCGCCCCTGGAACGATCCGCGCAAGGACGTGGCGCGCAAGCTGACCGTGCAAGCCGACCTGTTCCTGGTGGGCGAGGCGGACGGCGTCATCGTCGGCACGCTGATGGGTGGCTACGATGGCCACCGCGGCTGGGTCAATTACCTGGCGGTGTCGCCGGCGCATCAGCGCCGCGGCTATGCCTCGGCGTTGATGCGGGCGCTGGAGCGCAAGTTCCTGGAGATGGGCTGCCCCAAGATCAACCTGCTGATCCGCGCCAGTAACCTGGCGGTCAAGGACTTCTATGCCAGCCTGGGGTTCCAGCAGGACGAGGTGATCAGCCTGGGCAAGCGCCTGATTCCCGATCTGTGAGCCGGGCGGTGTCTAATGGGCGCCTTCGATTCCTTTCCGATGACGGGTTTTTCATGACGACACCAGACGAACAACTGCTGCAGGCGGCGACGGCCGGCGACGCGCCGGGCGTGGCGCAGGCGCTGGCGCTTGGCGCGGGGGTGGACACGCGCAATGCGTTCGGCGCCACGCCGCTGTTCTGCGCGGCAACCGCAGGCGCGGCCGAGGCGGCGCGCCTGCTGCTGGCGCAGGGCGCGGACACGGCCTGCCGGGCGGGGCATGGATTGACCGCGTTGCATCAGGCCGCGGGCTGGGAGCACCTGGAACTGGTGGCCTTGCTGCTGGAGGCGGGGGCACAGGTGGATGCCGCATCCGACGACGGCGGCACGCCCTTGATGGCGGCCGCGGCGCGCGGCAATGCCGCCATCGCCGCGTTGCTGCTGGCGCATGGCGCCGAGGCCGACCGCCGCGACGACGAAGGCTGGAACGCCTGGGCCTGGGCCATCGAGAAGGGCGCGCAGGACGTGGCGGATCTGCTGGAGAAGGCGGGCGCCGAGCCGGCGTTCCCCGAGGCGTAAAGCCCGTCGCCCCGCGCGCTCAATCAACGCCGGGCGGCAGGCGCCACGCCGGCGGAAGGGCGGCGAACTGCCCCCAGGAGGTCCAGGGTCGTCCGGCTGCGTCCCGCGGTCGGGTCCACAGTCCCCATTCGGGCGGATCGGGAAAGCCATGCCAGAGCCGTTGGGTCAGCACCCAATGCTCGTCCTGCACGGTGGCATGGCAGACGGCTTCGGCCGAGCGCAGTTGATCCGCGGTCAGGCCGAACAGTCCCTCGGCCGGCAAGTCGCCGAACGGGATGCTTTGCCAGCCGACGGCCACCATCCCGCGGACATGGAAACCCTGCCGCTGGATGTCAGCGGCGGCGTCGTCCAGGTCCCAGGGATGGGGCTCCCACATTTACATCGGCTCGGTCAGGTACACCGCTTCACGGCCGACGATGGGCATGCGGGTCGGCATGAAGATGGTGCAGTTGTCGCACGGCGAGCGGATTTCCTCGCCGGCGTTGATGGCGATGAGCTCGCCCTTGTTGAACACCTCGAAGCCCAGCAGCGGCCGCGTGAAGGTGAAGTCCTCGGACTTGACCATGTGCACCTCGAGCAGCCGGAACGGCTGCGCGGGCGCCGCGGGCGCGCTGTTGGCCGGGGCGTCGATCAGGCCCAGGTGCGCGAGGAAGCGCAGCGTGACGTCGGTGGCGAGCAGGGCGGCCGATTGCGCGAAGTGCTGGCCGCATTCGACCACCAGCGCGCCGCCGCTGTCCGAAGCGGGGTCGCCATGACGGCCGTAGTTCAGCACGCCGGTGCCGGGGAAGCGGCCGGCCGGCATCACCAGTTGCACCGCGGGGGCGCCGACGGCGGCGGCCAGCGCGGTGTTGCGGTCCATTTCCGGATAAACCCAGAACGGCTGCACCGGCGCCCGCGTCGAATGGATATCGAGCACGTAGTCGGCCGCGTCCAGCACCGGGCGCAACTCGCGCGCGCGCCGCAGCTCCGGGCTCTGCTCGCTGCCGTCGAGCCATTCGGGCGACCAGATGCGGTTCAGGTTGTGAACCAGTTGGCGGTTTTCGTAGGGATTATCAATGTCGAAGGCGTTGTACGCCTCCATGTTGGCAAAACTCACGGTGAGCGTGCCGATCTTCGGGCGCACGCCCGTATCGAGCAGGTGCGTGGCCGCCACCATGCCGCAGATCTCGTTGCCGTGCGTCAGAGCGTTGACCAGCACATGCGGGCCGGGCTTGCCCGACTCGAAGCGGTGCACGTAGTCGATGCCGGTGTTGCCCTGGCGGTAGGCGGACAGGTCGCGCGGCAGGACCTCGAGGGGCGCGGTGTCGGGGGCGAAAGCGGGGTGGGTCATGTGGGGATCCTATTCCGGACGGATGCCGGCGCGGTCGATCAGGTCTTTATACAAGGCCAGGCGCTGCGACATCATGTCGGTGAATTGTTGGGGCGTCTGCAGTTCGGGCGGCAGCGCGCCGCTCTTTTCCAGCGACTGCACGGTGCTGTCCTGGCGCGCCGCGGTCTGCACCGCGGCCAGCAGTTTCTGGGTGATTTCGGGCGGGGTGCCGGCCGGAGCGGCAAGGCCGATCCACGACATCGCGTTCAGCACCGGGTAGCCGAGTTCGGCGAAGGTGGGCACGTCGGGCAGCGCCTCCTGGCGCGTGGGCGCGGCCACGGCCAGCGCGCGCATCTTGCCGGTCTGGATGTGCGGCAGGAAGGGGGCCAGGTTGTCCAGCGCGAACTGGGCCTCGTTGGCCAGCAGCGCATTCAGCAGCGGCGCGCCGCCGCGATAGGGCACGTGCACCGCGCGCAGTTGCAGGGTGTGCTTGAGCAGCTCGGCGTTCAACTGGCCCATGCTGCCGACGCCGGCCGTGGCGAAGTGGACATCGTCCGGATGCGCCTTCAGGTAGGCGACGAATTGCGCGAAGTCCTTGACGGGCAGGGCGGCGCTGGTGACCAGCACATTGGGCGTGCGCGCCAACTGCGAGATGGACGTGAAATCCTTGATCGGGTCGTAGCCCAGGTTGGGATGCATCAGCGGATTGGCCAGGTGCGAGCTCTGCGAGGACGCCACCAGCGTGTAGCCATCAGGTTTGGCGCGCGCCACGCGCTGGCTGCCGATGGCGCCGCCGGCGCCATCGCGGTTCTCGACCACCACGGTCACGCCCAGGATCTTGCCCAGCACTTCGGCGTAGAGGCGGCCGACCAGGTCGACCGAGCCGCCGGCGGGGAAGGGCACGACGAGGGAGATGGGGCGCGACGGATAGGCGTCGGCGCGCGCGGACAGCGGCAGCAGGGCGGCGGCCATGCCCGCGATGAGCAGATTGCGGCGGGCGGGCGACGCGGCCTCGGATGGGTGCTTCATGAAGCTCTCTTGTGGTGATGAACAGTTCAGTCTATTCTGCAAAGAATATTGCAGAACTAAATATAGTCTGCAATGAACGTTGTTGAATTTGGGGTTATCACCTAGGGCCCGTGCGAGGCATTCCAAGGTGGAAACCGGCCCAGGGACCTTGCCATCATGAATCTGCATCAACGCATCGCCGCCTACGACCGGAAGCTGACCAAGACCGAACGGCGCCTGGTCGAGGACATGCAGGCGCGCTACCCGCAGGGCCTGCTCGAATCCGCGACCGCGCTGGCGCGCAACGTCGGCACCAGCGCATCGACGGTGGTGCGCCTGCTGGCCAAGCTCGGCTACGACAGCTATGCCCAGGCGCAAATGCAGGCGCGCGCCGAACTCACGGCGCTGTTGGCCTCGCCGGGCGAGCGCGCCGATGCCGTCAGCGTCGACAATCCGTCGGCGCAGGCATGCCTGCGCAATGCGTTGCTGCATGACCAGCACAACCTGGAGACGACCTTCGCCTCGATCGACGTGGCGGCGTTCGAGGCAGCGGTGCGGCTGTTGACGCAGCGCCGCGCCCGGGTGCATGTGCTGGGCCTGCGCCAGGCGGCGCCGCTGGCCAATCACATGGCGCTCTATCTCAACCTGTGCCTGCCCGACGTCAAGGCGATGGCCGCGTCGGGGTCGATGTTCCTGGAAGACCAGTTGCTCTGGCTGGAGCCGCACGACGTGCTGCTGGCGTTCACCTTCCGGCGCTATTCGGTGGCGGCGGCCAATGCCGTCAAGGTGTTCCGCGAACGCGGCGGCAAAGTGGTGCTGATCACCGATTCCGCCGCCGCGCCCGCTGCCGCGCAGGCACACCACGTGCTGTTGGCGCGCACGTCGAGCGCATCGCCGTTCGATTCCCATGTGGCCGCGCTGTCGATCTGCAATGCGTTGCTGGCGGCGGTGGCCCTGCGCCGGAAAAAGGAACTGGCCGCGACGCTGGAGCGCGGCGAGGCCTTGTGGGATTCGCAGTGGATTCACCCGCCGGCGCGTTGACGCGCCGCGCTTTGCATGACGCGCGCCGGTTGGCGCGCATATCCTGAAATGCCTCGAATTGCCCCGGATTCAAGGGGTTTTCGCGCTTGTCCAGGTGCATCGGCACCAGCTCATCTAGTACGCCATAACCCCTTGAAAACATTGCTTTTCAAGCCAAATTATTTTTGGCATATTGCGGCCGGGCAAAGCAGATTCAGGAGCGCAGGAATGAACCCGTGGCCGCAACGTCACATTGACGGCTTCGAAGTGATGTGTGAGGTGGTCAGTCTCGATGCCGGGGCGTTGGCGATAGAGGTCAGTGTGTCGCGGCCCGGCGAAACGGACTTCCAGCAGCGTTGGCCCTTGCCGCGTTTCGTGACGTTCGTGGACGCCGGTGTTGCCCGTCGGCACGCGGAACTGGTGTTGTCCGGCATCGTGTCGGTCGACCCGGCGACGGGCGAGCCGCGCTACGGCATTCTGTAGCGCGTGGTCGCCAAGCGGTGTCGATTGGCTTGCAGTCTGGTATCGAGACGAAGATTGACATACCAAATGTTGCCGCGCGCGGCGTGGCGCATGCATGTGCCGTCATGCGCCGCCGCCGCGCTCGGCACGATTTCGCGGATGGCGGCACGGTAGGTTTTGTTTCCTTTATCACAAGATGTGCCTTGCGCCCTTGTGTGCGCTCGGTACAGTGGACAACGGATGACAACAAAAAGGAGAGTTCCATGTTCGACACTTTTCCTCGTTTCCGCCGCGTCGGCATGGCCGCCGCGACAATCAGCGTCGCCGGCCTGCTGTTCGCCGGTTGCACCACCACCACGCCGCAGTCCAATGCCACGGCATCCGAACAACGGCAATCCATCAACAGCGCGGCCAACGCATCGCTGGGCAAGCTCTACCAGGCCGCGCCGCAGTCCAAGGATCTGGTCGCGCGCGCCAAGGGCGTGCTGATCTTCCCTGACGTGTTGAGCGGCAGCTTCTTCATCGGCGCGCAACACGGCAAGGGCGTGCTGCGCGTGGGCGGCGCCAACGCCGGCTACTACAGCACCACCGCCGGCTCGATCGGCTTCCAGGCGGGCGCGCAGTCCAAGGCGATGTTCGTGCTGTTCATGACGGACGAGGCGTTGAACAAGTTCCGCAACAGCAATGGCTGGACGGTGGGCGCGGACGCCACGGTGGCGGTGGTGAACATCGGTGCCAACGGCCGTATCGACACCAACACCGCGCAGCAGCCGGTGGTGGGTTTCGTGCTCAACAACGGCGGCCTGATGGCGGGCGTGTCGCTGGAAGGCACCAAGATCGCGAAGATCGATATGTAAGGATCATCGATGCCCGGATAGTCACGTCCGGGCCATGCCGATGCCTGTGAGAAAAAAATGCCGCGGTGGCCAGCCGCGGCATTTTTTTGTGCGGGGTCGACGCGTCAGCGCAGGATGTCGTCGCCGTGATTGCGCACGGCGCTCTCGCGTTCGATTTCCGCGGCTTCGATCTTCGGATCCAGGCCGCGCCACCGCAGGATGCGGCCGCGTTCCTCGGCGGGTTCCCAACCCAGGATGCCGTAGCGCGTGATCTCGGTTTCGCCGGTGTCGAACGCCACTTCGAAGTAGCCCTGACGATCGGGTAGCGTGCTGCCGGGGAACCATTCGGTTTCAGGCATGGTGTGCTCCTTGCTAAGCGATGGAGGGACGCCGGCGCCGGCCGGAACCGGCGGCGGACCTTTTCATTTTGGGCTGGCCGGGGCGATCCCGCAAGCGCCGTCAACCAAGCGGCACGGCGGTGGTGTAGAGCACCTGCTTGAGCGCGAAGCTGGAGCGGATGCTGGCCACGCCGGGAATGCGCGTGATGTGTTCGACGATCAGCCGCTCGAGCGCATCGACGTCGGGCACCAGGGCGCGGATCAGGTAGTCGGCGTCGCCCGACATCAGATAGCACTCCATGATTTCCGGCAGCACCGCGATTTCGCGTTCGAACACGTCGAGCGCGGCCTTGCGCTGCTTGTCCAGCGAGATCTGGATGAACACGTTGACCTTCAAGCCGAGCTTGCGGGCGTTCAGCAGTGTGACGCGGCGGTCGATCAGGCCTTCGGTTTCAAGCCGGCGCACCCGCGCCAGACAGGGCGAGGCCGACAGATTCACGCGCGCGGCCAGCTCGACATTGGTGAGCCTCGCGTCGCGCTGGAGTTCGTTGAGGATACGGATGTCGGTGGCATCCAGGTTGATATCCGGCATAAGAGACCTGTAATTGTGTAGAGAACCATGCACTTGTGCTGAGTATGCATGGTATGGCGGCAAATTGAGGTGAAATATGCTGGGGTTTACCCTATAGACTACCGCTTTCTTTGGCGAATCGGCCAAAGCACGGAATATTCAAGCGGTAGCAGCAGTAGCGATGAGTCAGCACAGTACCTTGCGCAAGTTCTTGCCCCTGGCCGGGGCGGTCATGATCTGGGGCGGCAACTGGCCCGTCATGAAACTGGGCCTGGCGCACATGAGCCCGTTGTGGCTGGCGGCCAGCCGGTTCGGGTCGGCCGCGTTGATCAGCGCGGCGGTGCTGGCGCTGCTGGGACGGTTGCGGTTGCCGACGCGCCAGGAATGGCCGCTGGTGGCGGGCGTGGCCCTTTTGCAGATGGGCGCGTTCACCGCGCTGGCCTTGTGGGCATTGCAGTATGTGGCGCCGGGACGCGCATCGGTGATTGCCTACGCCACGTCGATCTGGGTCATTCCGCTGTCGTCGCTGGTGCTCAAGGAACGGCTGTCGCCGGCGCAGTGGCTGGCCACCGCGCTCAGCTACGCGGGCATCGGCGTGATCGTCGCGCCGGCCTTCAGCCCGTGGCAAGCGCATACCGTCATCGGCCTGGTGATGCTGCTGGGCGCCTCGTTTGCCTGGGCCTGCAACATCATCCAGTTGCGCGGCAATCGCCACGTGCGCCTGGGCGCCGACATGATTCCGTGGCAGACCGCGATCGCCACCGTGCCGCTGGCCGCGCTGGCCTGGCTGCGCGACGGCGCTCCGGCATTCCTGGGCGTGCCAGACGCCTGGCCGGTGATCCTGTACACCGGGCCATTGGCCACGGCGCTGACCTTCATCGTGGTGCTGGGCATGACGCAGAAACTGCCGCCGGTGGCGACCTCGATTGCGATGCTCTGCGTGCCTGTCATCGGCCTGATCGTGTCGTCGGTGGTGTTCCATGAACACCTCTCGCCAGACCTGATGCTGGGCCTGGGATTGATTGCGCTGAGCGTGGCCGCGTCGGCCGCGGCGGCGCGCGTGAAACGTCCGCTGGCGCTGCGGCCGTCGTAGGAGCGGCATGCTATCGTTGCGGTATTGAACTGAGAGTCACGCATGGCATTGCATCGTTTCGAGAAAGGCGAACTGGGACATTGGCTGCGCATCGTTGCCGACAATTCGGAACCGGGCGCCGTCCAGACCACCGTGCCCGCGCATGTGGCCGAAGCCTTGCAGACGCTGCGCTGTATCGATCCCGGCCCCGACGGCGCCTGGCGGATCACTGAAAAGGGCAAGCTGGCGCTGCGCATGGAAGAGCCCGGCGCCATCCATCTGCGTTAATCCCGATTTCCACTGCATGTTTGTGACGGCGTTGGCGCGTCACGAATTGGTGCATTTATTGCGAATGTCTGCGCGTTCCAATCGAGCGCGCGGCCGGGCTCATCCAGATGGGCTACGGGAATCTCCTGAGACGGTTTGTTCGATTTGGCAGCGTCCGGACGTATCGCCGCCAGCATGTCGCCGGTAAGATGAACTTGCGTGACGAATTCAGGTCTATTCATTTGCGCGGGAATTCTGCACCCGCTACGTCACGCGTGGTTCACGCGTTTAGGTAACCGACTGGGAGGTAGCACATGCAGCATCGTGACCAGGAAGTACTGATCGACGTTTCCACAGCGGCCATGGATACCGGCGGATATGGCGTATTGCTGACGGTAACGGCTGAGGGCGGCACCGAAGTGGATGCCGCGTTTTCCCACTTGGGCAACTGCGCTTCGTTGGACGAAGCACGCGATCGCGCGGAAATATTCGCGCAGAACTGGGTCGAGGAAAACATCTTCCGATAGGCGCTCCGCGCTTGAAGGAAGCTGAACGGCTGTACCGGTCTGTGTGCGCATGACGCTCAGAATGGCGTTCCAGAGATGGCGGCGGAAATTTCGGTTATCGTCGCTGCTTCAAAACAAATGGCTCTCATCGGGCCTGCGTCATTCCAAGATGACTGCCGCACAGACCAATTCCGCGCTGGCGGAGCACATCAACGCTTTTCACGAGCATTTCGACTCGGTCATCCTGCCCATGTGGATGGGGCGGGGCTTCAATGACGCCTTGGGTCTTCCCTTCGAATCCCTGGATGCCGCCACCGGCGAGCCGCTGCCCGCCGAGCGCTATCGCGCCATGGCCTGCGCGCGTCAGTTGTATGTGTATGCAGGCGCGCCGGGCGCCGCCGCGGGCGCGCATGCCGACCGCTTGTTCGCCTCGATGTGCCGCGTGTTCCGCGATGAGGAGCATGGCGGCTGGCGCTACAGCGTGGATGCGGACGGCCGGCCGCTCGACCCGACGCAGGACCTGTATACCCATGCCTTCATTGTGTTCGCCTGCGCCGCGTATTTCCGCCGTTCGCGCAACGCGCAGGCGCGCAAGCTGCTGCTGGCCACGGCCGAGACCATCGAATCGCGCTTCAGGATGAGCGACGGGCGCTATCAAGCCGCGCTGAGCCATGATTGGGGCGAGGCGTTGCGCGGGCCTGCACAGAATCCCATGATGCACCTGACCGAGGCCTACCTGGCCGCGGCCCAGGTAGCTGAGCCGGCGCTGTTCGCGGCCCGCCTGCGCGGCCTGGCGCAGGTCATGAGCCAGGTGTTCCTGAGCGCGCCGACGCAGTGCATTGCCGAACTGCCGCAGGGCACGCCTGGCAATCGCATCGAGCCGGGCCACCAGTTCGAGTGGCTGTCGCTGGTGCGCGAGTCGGCCGAGGTGTTCGACGGCCTCGATCTGCTGGAGTCGCTGCCGCGCGGCGTGCACTGGGCCCGTGGCCACGGCGTGGACGCGGGGGGCGTGCTGGCCGCACTGGACGAGCGGGGCGCGGTGCTGGACGACACCCGCCGGATCTGGGCGCAGACCGAGTACCTGCGCGTGCTGGCGGTGCTGGGCGACCTGCCGGCGTTGAACCAGGCGCTGGCCGGCTTTCGCGCCCGTTTCCTGCACCCCGGCGGCTGGTACGAATGCCTGGACCGTGAGGACGCGGTGGCGCGGGCGGATATGCCGTCGACCTCCCCCTACCACCTCGCAACCTGCCTGGCGGCCTTGCCAGCCGTTGTTTAATTGCGCCGTTAACAATTTTTGTCTAACCGGGAATAGGTTTTTATAGAAAAAAATTGGTGAAATCCCTTACAATTTGGTAACCAAGTTATTGGGGAAGCATCAATGAGCGTTATGTGCTTGGCTTGCCAACGCATCAACCCCGGGTTGGCGGGTGTCGCACCGCATTCGCACCTGGGGCATCAGGGATTCACCAACCCGACTCAGAAGGGCCGTGAGGAAAGCCGCGAGGACCATTTTCGCTGCTTGAACTGCGGCGCGAAGTGGCTGCGCGAGACGGACAAGTGGGGCGTGGACCTGGGATTCAAACTGGCGCCCTGACGCGCCGCAACACGCCGGCCGAGAGGCCGCGAATCGCCTGTCATGATCGGGCCCCTGTCGGGGCCCGTTTTGTTTTGTAACGTATCGTCGTAATTTCAGGCCGGCGGCTCGACTGTGGCTTCGGGATCCTGTCCGGCGGTATCGAGAAGCCACTCGCGGAAACAGGCCAGGGCGTAGTGGTCGCGCCGTTGCGGCGGGGCGCACAGGTGATAGCCGCGCGCGATGGCGATGCGCAGATCGGGGAAGGGGGCGGCCACGCGGCCGGCCTGCAGGTCGTCCTGCACCAGGCAGCGTTGCAGCACGGCGATGCCCATGTCGGCCATGACGGCGCGCACCAGGATGCTGACCTGGTCGAAACCGCTGGCAAGCTTGAGCGGGGCTCGGCGCACGCCAGCGGCCTCGAACCAGCGGTCCCAGTTGTCCTGGCCGTTGGCGTGGTACAGCAACGGCTCGCCGAGCAGGCCCGCGGGGCTGTCCCACAGGCCCGCGGCACGACGGGCGGCCAACCGGGCGGGGCTGCAGATGGCGATCATTTCGCGGCCGATCACGTAGTCGGCCTGCCAGCCAGGCCATTGGCCGGCCACGCCCGAGAGGATGCTGGCGTCGGGCGTGGCGCCCGAGAAATCCTCGGTGCGGCGGTAGGCCGCGAAATCCAACTGGATTTCGGGATGGCGCCGGTGGAAGTCGGGCAGGCGCGGCACCAGCCACGCGCTGGCCAGGGTCGGCACGCTGGACAGCGTCAGCCGCAGGCGGCGGTCGTCGGCGCGCAGTTCGGCGCTGAGCGCCTCGATGGCCTGCAGCGGCGCCAGGCCGCCTTCGTAGAGCTTGCGGCCGGTTTCGGTCAGGGTCAGCCCATGGGCGTTGCGGCGCATCAGCGGCTGGCCGAAATGCGCTTCGAGCCGCGCGATGGCGCGGCTGACGGCGCCCTGGGTCACGCACAGGGTCTCGGCCGCCTGCGTGAAGCTGCCCAGCCGCGCCGCCGTCATGAAGGCGTGCAGTTCGGACATGGACGGCGAATGCAGGCGCATGGCGCGACGGGTTCCAGCAGGGCGCGAGCGCGGCCCTAGCATGAGCGTTGGTAATGAAGGCGTGCAATATAGTCGTTTGAAAGCGGATCGTAAAGTTCGGACACTGGCGGCCTCGCAGCAAGCCCTGCACCTTTTCCGGAGTCGCTCCATGTCCCGCCGCTTTTTCGGCTGTTCCGCGCGCATCGCGCTTGCCGGCGTCTGCGCCGCGCTGTCTTTCGCTGGTCCGGCGCACGCCGCCGACTATCCTTCCCGCCCCATCAAGCTGGTGGTGCCGTTCGCCGCGGGCGGTTCGACCGACATCGTGGCGCGCCTGGTGGCCGAGTACGCCGGCCGCGACCTGAAGCAGACCATCGTGGTCGAGAACAAGGCTGGCGCGGGCGGTTCGCTCGGCATGGAGCAGGTGGCGCGTTCGACCGCCGACGGCTACACCATCGGCATGGCGACGATGAGCACGCACGGTTCCAATCCGGCGGTCTACCGCAAGATGAACTACGACCCGCTCAAGGACTTCGAGCCGGTGGCCAACGTGCTGGCCGTGCCCAGCATCTTCGCGATCAATCCGCAGGTCCCCGCCAAGAACATGGCCGAGTTCGTCGCCCTGGCCAAGGGCCAGGCGGACAAGTACAGCTTCGCCTCGCCGGGCGTGGGATCGCTGGGGCACGTGAACATCGAGAACTTCATGATGCTGGCCGGCATCAAGCTGCTGCACGTGCCGTATCGCGGCGCGGGCCCGGCGCTCAATGACGTGATGGGCGGGCAGGTGGACGCCATCACCGACAACCTGTCCTCGACCTTGCCGCAGGTGCTGGGCGGCAAGCTGCGGCCGCTGGCGGTGTTGGGCGCCGAACGCTCGCCGCTGCTGCCGGACGTGCCGACCTATATCGAACTGGGCTATCCCGACATGGGCACGGGCGGCTGGTTCGGCCTGGTGGCGCCGGCCGGCACGCCGCCGGCGGTGGTCGAGCGCTTGAACCAGGCCGTGCGCGCGGCGATGCAGGATCCGGAGTTCCGCAAGAAGGCCGAGGACGTCGGTGGTACGCTGATGCCGACCACGCCGCAGGAATTCAAGGTCCAGATCGAACAGGCCCTGGCGCGCTACGCCAAAGTCGCCAAGGCCGCCAACATCCAGGCTGACTGACGATGACGAACGCCGACTTCCAAGCCGTTTCCGTGCATGCCCCGACCGCGCCGGCGCTGCCGCTGGTGTGTGATTCGCCGCACAGCGGCGAGCGATATCCCGCCGATTTCGGCGCCGCGGCCAGCCTGGCGCAACTGCGCCAGGGCGAGGACACGCACGTGGACGCCTTGTGGTCGGCGGCGCCGGCATTGGGCGCCACGCTGGTGGCGGCGCACTTTCCGCGCGTCTACATCGATCCCAACCGCACGCTGCGCGATCTGGATCCGGAGCTGCTGGCCGAGCCCTGGCCCGAGCCGCTCGACCCCGGCGAGAAGACCCGCCTGGGCAAGGGCCTGATCTGGCGCCGCATGGACAAGGTCACGCCGATCTACGACCGCAAGCTGTCGCTGGCCGAAGTGCGCCACCGCATCCAGGCGTATTACGAGCCGTACCACGCGGCGCTGGCGCAGGCCATCGAAACCGCGCAACGCGATTTTGGCGCGGTTTGGCACCTGAACCTGCACTCGATGCCGAACGACGCCTACGAACGCCTGGGCCGGGAGAGCGCGCATCCGCTGGCGGACTTCGTGCTGGGCGATCGCGACGGCACCACCTGCGAACCGGAATTCATCGCGCTGATCGAGACGGCGCTGCGCGACCGCGGCTACACGGTGGCGCGCAACGATCCCTACAAGGGCGTGCAGTTGATTGCGCAGATCGGCCAGCCGGCGTTGAACCGCCACAGCCTGCAGATCGAGATCCGGCGTCCGCTGTACATGGACGAGGTTACGCGCGAACGCAATGAGGGCTTCGAGCCGCTGCGCGCGGACCTGTCGCAGGTACTGGCGCAAGTGGCGCAATATGTGCGCTCGCGCATGGCCGCCGTATCGTCGACAAAATAGACTCGGTTGAATATTGTGTGGCCGCTCGGCCGCGATTGAGATCAATCAATCGCGGCCGCGCCTCCGCTTAAGTTTCCCGACGCCGGGCCGTTGTCGCTAACAACGAGCTGCGCCGCCGATTGGCGCGGCCTAAAGGAAACCGGTATGGCCGAGAAGATCATCAATGGTTTTTCCGTCGTGGCGTATGCGACACAACCCGAGGGGCGCATCCCGGCGCGCGCCTTCCTGGAAACGCGACGGTTGCCGGCCAAGGGCGATGCCGCGGCCAAGCCTGCGCCGCAAGCGGATCAGGACGAGGACGGCCAGACGCAGGATGACGCGGATGAGCCGGAAAGCCTGGCCTTCGAGATCTTCGTGACGCGCCGTTTTCGCGGCGCGGTCGAAGCGATGTCGGCGGCGCGCAACGCGCTGGATCGCGTCAAGTCCGTGGATGAGCACGGCGTGCCGGATCACCTGCCGGACTGACGCAGCCCATATTGTTATCCCCACTTTGTATTTGTCGAACGCCTGAGCACGGGCCGATGATGCCGCATGGCAAGCATCGCCATTCACAGTCTGCTCAAAAGGAAGGTTGATGAATACGAACGTCCAAGCGCGCGCCAATCCGGCGCGCGGTATTTCGCGCCGCTCGTTGCTGCGCGCGGCGACCGTGGCCGGCCTGGCCGCGCCGCTCGGCATGCTGGGATCGCGGGTGCTGGCGGCCAATGGCGCGCCGCGCACCTATAAGATCGCGTGGAGCCAGACCGCGGTGTGCCAGTCGCCAGTCTCGGTGGCGCTGGAGCGCGGCTTCTTCGACAAGTACAACCTCAAGGTCGAACGCATCAATTTCAGCGGCTCGACCGATCAATTGCTCGAAGCCATCGCCACCGGCCACGCCGACGGCGGCATCGGCATGGCGCTGCGCTGGCTCAAGCCGCTGGAGCAGGGCTTCGACGTCAAGCTGGCGGTGGGCACGCATGGCGGCTGCATGCGCCTGCTGACGGCGGCGGATTCGCCGGTCAAGCGCGTGCAGGACCTGAAGGGCCGCCGCGTCGCGGTGTCGGACCAGGCCAGCCCGGTGAAGAACTTTTTCGCGATCCGCGTGGCGCAACTGGGCATCGATCCGGAATCGGTGGACTGGCGCCAGTATCCGCAGGACCTGTTCGGCGAGGTGCTGAGAAAGGGGGAAGTCGATGCGATCGCGGGCGATGATCCGCTGATCTACACGCTGCGCGAGGACAACAAGCTGCGCGAGATCGCCACCAACATCGAGGGCGACTACGAGAATCGCACCTGCTGCGTGCTGGGCTTGCGCGGCGACCTGGTCCGCAATGATCCCGAGTCGGCGGCGGCCATCACGCGCGCCGTGATCGACGCGCAACGCTGGACCGCGTCCAACCCCGACGAGACCGCGCGCATCTTCGCGCCGTACGTGCCGGGCAAGGTGCCGGCCGAGCGCGTGGCGGCGATTCTGCGCAGCCACAGCCATGGCCATGCGTCGACCGGCGCAGCGCTGCGCGACGAGATCGTGGGTTATGCCAAGGACCTGAAGACGATCAAGGTGCTCAGCGCCAACCTCGACATCAACAAGTACGCGCAAGCGGTGGTGCCCAATGTCCTCGGCTGACGCGCTGGCGGTGGCCGCGTTGCGCGGCGCGCCGGCCGCCGCGCATCCCTGGCGCCTGTGGAAGACCGGCGTGGTCGCGGCGGCGCTGTGGGCCGCGGTGGGCGCGGTGACATTGCGCTGGCCCAACGTCGAGGTGGGTTTCGTTTCGTGGGGGTATACGCGGGAATTCGGCATCGCGGCGCTGGTGCTGGCGGCATTGCTGCTGCTGGTGGCGGTGGCCGGCGCTGGCCGGCGCCGGCCGGCGCGTGCGCTGCATCGCGGCGGGCCGTGGCTGGTGCTGCTGGCGCTGGCGGTTGGGGCGTGGGAGATCGCGACGGCCAAGCTGGCGTTGCTGCCCAGCCCGTTCTTCGCGCCGCCGCAGTCGCTGATCGAGGTCTACGCGACCGACTACAAGCGGCTGGCGGACAGCCTGGGCAATTCGCTGTGGCTGCTGCTCAATGGCTTCGGCCTGGGCGCGGCGGCGGGCTTCCTGACGGGCGTGGCGATCGGCTGGTCGCGCGGCCTGGGATACTGGGTGCATCCGGTGCTGCGGTTCCTGGGGCCGGTGCCGTCGACGGCGCTGCTGCCGATGGCGTTCTTCTTCTTTCCGTCGGGTTGGTCGGCGGCGGTGTTTCTGATCGCCCTGGCGACGTGGTTTCCGGTCACGGTGTTGACGTGGTCGGGCGTGGCCGGCGTGAACCGCGCCTATTACGACGTGGCGCGCACCATGGGCGCGAGCGAGTGGTTTCTGGTGCTGCGGGTGGCGATTCCAGCGGCGTTGCCGCAGGTGTTCGTCGGACTGTTCATGGGGCTGGGCGCGTCTTTCTCGGTGCTCGTGGCGGCCGAGATGATGGGCGTCAAGTCCGGCTTGGGCTGGTACCTGTCGTGGGCGCAGGGGTGGGCCTCGTACGCCAACATGTACGGCGCGCTGATCGTGATGGCGCTGGTGTTCTCGGGACTGATCACGCTGCTGTTCGCGGGGCGCGACCGCCTGCTGGCCTGGCAGAAGGGAGTGGTGAAATGGTAGTGGCGGCACTGGAAGGCACTGCGGCATCCGCGGCGCGCGGCGCGGCGCTGGCGGTGCGCGGCGTAAACCATCGTTTCGAGCTGGACGGCGCGGCGTTGCCGGTGCTGGACGACATTGACCTGGAGGTGCGGCCCGGCGAATTCGTCGCGCTGCTGGGCCCCAGCGGCTGCGGCAAGTCGACCCTGCTGCGGCTGGTGGCGGGGCTGGAGCCGCCGGCGCAGGGGGATCTGCTGGCCGATGACGAGCCGATAGACGGGCCATCGCCATCGCGCATCGTGGTGTTCCAGGATCCGACGCTGTATCCATGGCGCACGGTCTGGCACAACGTGGCGCTCGGCCTGCAGGCGCGGGGTCTGTTGAAGACGCAGCGCGCCCGCGTCGACGACGCGCTGCAGCGCGTGGGCCTGGCGGCCTTCGGCCAGGCCTATCCGCACCAACTGTCGGGCGGCATGGCGCAGCGCGCGGCATTGGCGCGCGCGCTGGTGAACGATCCGCGCATCCTGATCCTGGACGAGCCGCTGGGCAAGCTCGATTCGCTGACGCGGATCGCGATGCAGTCCGAGCTGGTGGAACTGTGGCAGCGCAGCGGTTTCACCGCCTTGCTGGTAACGCACGACGTGGAAGAGGCGCTGTTCATGGCATCGCGCATCATCGTGCTGAGCGAGCGGCCGGCGCGCATCAAGGACGAGATCGTCAATGACCTGCCGTATCCGCGCCATCGCGGCGATCCGCGCCTGGCCGAGCTGCGGCGCCGCGCGCTGGCGTTGTTGGGACTGGATGCGACGTGGTGAGCAACGCGGGGTTGGCGCTGGCTGTCGCGTTGGCGCCGGCCAGCATGCTGGCGTGCCTGGCCGCCGCTCGCCGACGCGCCGACGGTCAGGCGATCACGGCCGGCCTGCCGTTGCCGGTGCTGGCGGCGCTGGCCCTGGCGGCCGCGATTGGCGTGGTGGCGCTGGGCTGGCAGCGAACGCAGGGGGCGCCCGGGCTGTTGGGGTCTCGGCTCGGACACCTGGCGTTGGCCGCGGCGGCGTTGTTGTTGCTGGCGGGGCTGGCCGCCGCCTGGCTGCATAGCCGCGCGCCGGAACGCGCGGCGCGGGCCGAGTGGCGCCGGGCCGGCGCCACGCTGCTGGGCACGATGGCGCTGCTGGCGGCGTTGCTGGCCGTGGCGATTGCCTGGCAGTCGGATGAAGCGCTGGCGATCGCGCATTGGCCGTTCGCGTGGCGCTACGACGCCGACCTGCCGGTCAGCGGCCACACCTGGCGCCGCCTGTGGCTGGCGCTGGGATTGACGCTGGTGGCGCTGGCGCTGCTGACCGCGGCTTTGTTCGCGCGGCGCGGCAGGCTGGTATTGCTGACGGCCGCCGCGGGATTATTGGCCAGCGCCAGTTGGCCCGCGCCGCGGCTCTTGTTGACGGAGGCGACGCACACGTCCTATCAGCGTTCGCCGCTGGTGTTTTCGGATGACAACCTGCTGCGGGGCGCGCGCCTGTACCAGGCGCATTGCGCGGCTTGCCATGGGGTCCGGGCGGATGGGCGCGGCGTGCTCGCGGCCGCACTGCCCGCCTGGCCCAGCGTGCTGGGCGCGGCGTTGTTCGACAACCGGCTGGAGGGCGAGTTGCATGCGCGCCTGGCGCGCGAGGGCGCGGCGCACGGCGGCGCGGTGGCGCCAGGGAAGGCGCTGTCGCCGGACCAGGTCTGGCTGGTGCTGGACTATCTTCGCGTGCAGGCCTATGGCGTCAGCGGCGGCGCGGGGATGCCGGCGATTCCGGCGCCGGTGGTGGCGTTGGCCTGCCGCGATGGGCGCGCCGTCACGTTGTCGGAGCTGCGCGGCCTGCCGGTGCGGGTGGCGGCCTTCCGCCCCGACGCGCCGCCAGAGCCCCTGGATCCGCGCCTGCTGACCGTCGCATTGACGCGCGGCGGCACGCCGGCGGCGGAAGCCGATTGCGTGGCGGCGAGTGAGGCGGCGTGGGAGGCCTATGCGCTGGCCGCGGGCGTGGCGCCGGCCGACCTGGCGGGCGCGCAGTTCATGGTGGACCGGCGCGGCTGGCTGCGGGCGCGACGGCTGCCGGGCGCGGCGCCGGCCTGGACCAGCGCGGACAACGTCTGCGGTCCGGGCGGGCGCATGGAGAACACCTCGGCCCAGGGACTGGGCGCGCTGTTGCAGGCGATGGATCGTTCCCCCATCGATATTCCGGATACGCGGCGCAGGCATTGACGCGCCATCGCGCGGCGTGGCGGCCGGGCATCTTTTCCTTTCACCCTTTACTACCGCGAGGCAGGCAAGATGAGTACGTTGAACGAATACCTGGGCCAGAAGCGCGAGGCGGTGCTGGCGCGCAATGCGCGTGATCCGGGCACGGTGACGCCGGTGAAGCTGCGCGCGCATGTCAGCGCCGAAGGGCGCAGCGGCGTGCGCCGCATACGCATCCGCGACCATCAGGTGGTGAGCGACAGCCCGGCGGATTTCGCCGGCTACGACCTGGGGCCGAGTTCGCCGGAGCTGCTGCTGGGATCGCTGGGCAGTTGCCTGACGCACATCTTCCTGATCAAGGCGGCCGAGCTGGAGTTGCCGCTGGACTCGCTGGAAGTCGAGATCGAAGGCGACCTGGATCCGCGCGGCGGCAAGCCGGGCTATGAGAAGGTGCCGTTCTACCCGCACAACATCCGCTACACGGCGCACATCGTGTCGCCGGCCGATCCGCAGGCGGTGCGGGCGGTGCATGAGGCGGTGGAGCAGTGGTGCCCGATCCTTAACCTGCTCAAGCAACCGCAGCCGCTGCAAGGCAGCGTGCGGCACACCCGGCCGGGGGCTTGAGCGGCGGCCATTCGCGCTGCGCGTGGCGCGCCGGCCGGGCCGGGACGCCAGGCCAGGCCGATGGAGAGGGGTTCAGGTCAGCGAGCTGCGCATCAGGATCTCGGTCAAGGCCCGGGTGGGCTTGTTGGGCGTGGGCGCCGAGATGACGATGAATTCGACCTGCGGCAGCGCCGGCAGGGCCAGCGCGCCGGCCGGCGCGGCCAGCCCGGCGGTGGAAAGGTGCGAAGGCTGCACGGTGATGCCCAGGCCGGCGCGGGCGGCCGCCTGGCAGCCGGCATAGCTGGTGCTGGTACAGACGATCTGCCAGCCGCGGCCGGCGCGCGCCAGCGCATCCAGCGCCAGGGTGCGGGTGACGCTCGGCTCGCGCAGCAGGATCAGCGGCAGCGGCGCGTCGGGCGCCAGGCGCAGCCCTTCCTTGGCGCGCCACAGCAGGGCCTCCTTGTGCAGGGTCTGGCCGCGGCGGTCGCCGCGGCGGCGCTTGCCGATCATGACGTCCAGGCCGTTGTCGTCCAGCAGGCGGTAGAGGTCGCTGGTGACGCCGATGGTGATGTCCAGTTCCACTTCGGGATGCGCCTGGCGGAACGCGGCCAGCACGTCGGGCAGCGGCCCCATCGCCAGGTCGTCGGAGGTGCCGAGCCGTACGCGGCCGCGCAGCCGCGGGGCGTCGAACAGCCGTTCGGCGCGCTCGTGCGCGTCGAGGATGATCTCGGCATGCACCAAGAGGCTGCGGCCGTCGCTGGTCAGGGCCAGCGAGTGGGTGTCGCGCAGGAACAGGCGGCGGTTCAGCGCCAGCTCCAGTTGGCGGATGTGTTCGCTGACGGTGGGCTGGGTCAGGCCGAGGCGGCGCGCCGCCTCGCTGAAGCTGGGCGCGCCCGCGGCGGCGGCGAAGGTCTTGAGCCAGAGCGGATTGAGCATGGCGGCCTGCTTATAGGAAAGTCCGATAGCAGCTAAAGTAACCAGCGGCCTTCACGATAGCAAGCGGCGCGCCTATAGTTTCCGCAACCTTCCCGGAAACCTCCCGCCATGCGCCGCTTCCTGCCTGACCAGTTCACCCTCATCCTGATCGCCACCGTGGCGTTCGCCAGCTTTTTCCCCGCCGTGGGCAAGGGCGCGTCGTTCATGATGGTGGCCAGCAACGTGGCGATTTCGCTGCTGTTCTTCCTGCACGGCGCGCGCCTGTCGACGGACGCGATCGTGGCCGGGGTCAAGGACGTGCGGCTGCATGCGCTGATCCTGGGCTGCACCTTCATCCTGTTCCCGGCGCTGGGACTGGCGCTGCGGGCCGTGTTTCCCGGGCTGCTGACGCCGTCGCTGTGGCTGGGCGTGATCTTCGTGTGCACGCTGTCCTCCACGGTGCAGTCGTCGATCGCCTTCACGTCGATGGCGCGTGGCAACGTGCCGGGCGCCATTTGCGCGGCCACTGCCTCCAACCTGCTGGGCACGGTGCTGACGCCGCTGCTGGTGGCGGTGCTGCTGCATCGCCAGGGCGGGGGCCACGGCCTGGCCGATGCCGGCCGCATCCTGCTGCAGCTGCTGCTGCCGTTCGCGGTGGGCAGCCTGCTGCGGCCGTGGATCGGCGCCTGGGCGCAGCGCAACAGCCGCATCCTGTCGAAAGTGGACCGCAGTTCGATCCTGCTGGCGGTCTATACCGCGTTCAGCGAAGCGGTGGCGCAGGGCATCTGGCACGCGTTCCCGGCGATCGACCTGGCGACCATGGTGCTGGTCAATGCGTTGCTGCTGGGGGCGGTGCTGCTGATCACGACGTGGGGCAGCCGCAAGCTGGGACTGTCCAAGGAGAACGAGATCACGTTGGTGTTCTGCGGCTCAAAGAAGTCGCTGGCGTCCGGCATTCCGCTGGCCACCGTGCTGTTCGGCACCTCGCAGATGGGCATTGTGGTGCTGCCGCTGATGATCTTCCACCAGATGCAGTTGATGGTCTGCGCGGTGCTGGCGCGCCGCTATGCCGATCGCGCCGAACCGGCGCAGGCGGCCGAACCGGCCCGCGCCTGACGTATCAGCCGCCGCTGGCCAGCGGCTGGACCTTGCCGCTGGGCTGCCAGTAGACGGCGCCGTCGCGCTCCTGCACCGTCAGCACCGTGAGGCGCCCGTTCTTGCAGGGACCGCCCACGCACAGGCCGGTGTCGGGCTGGTAGGTGGCGCCGTGGCGCGCGCACATGATCAGGTCGCCGGCGCGCGTGAAGAAACTGCCTTCCCAGTCGAGTTCCACGCCCACGTGGGCGCAGCGATTCAGATAGCCATGGACCCGGTCCTGGTAGCGCACGAAGAACGCCGTGGTCTGCCCCGCGCTGTCGGAGACCGGCAGTTTGACGCCCAGCCCGCCATTGACCAGGTCGGTGGCGGCGCAGACGCGGACTTCGGGAGCGATACGGGAATCCTGCATGGAAGGCCTTGGAATCAAAGGGTGCGATCTTGGGTCAGGGGGCGGGGCTTGTCAATCGGCCGGCGCGGCGGTGTTTTCCTGCTGCCGCGCCCACATCGCGGCATACAGGCCGCCCGCGGCCAGCAAGTACGTGTGGCGGCCGCGTTCGGCGATGCGGCCATCCTCCAGCACGATGATCTCGTCGGCATCGGCCACGGTGGACAGGCGGTGGGCGATGATGAGCGTGCTGCGACCGCGGCTGACTTCGCGCAGGTTGGCCTGGATGTCGCGCTCGGTGCGGGTGTCGAGCGCGCTGGTGGCCTCGTCGAACAGGAAGATGGCCGGGTCCTTGAGCAGGGTGCGGGCGATGGCCACGCGCTGCTTTTCGCCGCCGGACAGCTTGAGGCCGCGTTCGCCCACCATGGTCTGGTAGCCGTCGGGCATGGCCATGATCAGGTCGTGGATGTGCGCCAGCCGGGCGGCGTGCTCGATCTCGGCGTCGGTGGCGCCGGGACGGCCGTAGCCGATGTTGTAGCGGATGGTGTCGTTGAACAGCACGGTGTCCTGCGGCACCACGCCGATGGCGGCGCGCAGGCTGGACTGGGTGACGTCGCGGATGTCCTGGCCGTCGACCAGGATGGCGCCGGCGTCGGCGTCGTAGAAGCGGAACAGCAGCCGCGCGATGGTGGACTTGCCCGCGCCCGAGGTGCCGACCACGGCCACGGTCTTGCCGGCCGGCAGCGTGAAGCTCACGCCCTTGAGGATGGGCCGGCGTTCGTCGTAGCCAAAGCGCACGTCGCGGAATTCGACCGCGCCGCCTTCCACGCGCAGCGGCTGCGCGTCCGGGCGGTCCGCCACTTCGCGGTCCTGTCCCAGCAGCTCGAACATGCGTTCCATGTCGATCATGGCCTGCTTGATTTCGCGGTAGATAAAGCCGAAGAAACTGAGCGGCGAGTACAACTGCAGCAGGTAGGTGTTGACCAGCACGAAGTCGCCCAGGGTGTAGCGGCCCGCGGCGATGCCGTTGGCGGCCATCCACATCACCAGCGTGAGCCCGGCGGAGATGATGATGGCCTGGCCGACGTTGAGGATCGACAGGCTCACCTGGCTGCGCACCGCGGCGCGCTCGTAGCGGGTGAGCGAGGCGTCGTAGCGGCGCGCTTCGTGTTCCTCGTTGCCGAAGTACTTGACCGTCTCGTAGTTCAGCAGGCTCTCGATGGCCTTGGTGTTGGCCTCAGAGTCGGTTTCGTTCATGAGCCGGCGGAACTTGGCGCGCCATTCGGTGACGGCCAGCGTGTAGGCCATGTACAGGATCACCGTCGCGCCGGTGGCCAGCGCCAGCCAGGCGTCGAACATGCGCCACAGCACGATGCAGACCAGGCCGATCTCGAAGAAGGTCGGCAGGATGTTGAACAGCAGGAACGACAGCAGTGTCTGGATGCCCTTGGTGCCGCGCTCGATGGCGCGGGTCAGGCCGCCGGTCTGGCGTGTCAGGTGGAAACGCAGCGCCAGGCCGTGCAGGTGACGGAAGATGCGCAGGCCGACCGAACGGATGGCGTGCTGGCCGACGCGGGCGAAGAGGGCATCGCGCAGTTCCGAGAACAGCAGGGACAGGACCCGCGCGCCGCCATAGGCCAGGATCAGGCCCAGCGGCACCGTCACCGCGCTCGGCGCGCCCTGGCCCAGTGCGTCGATGGCGTGCTTGTACAGCACCGGCACGTACACGGTGGCCGCCTTGGCGGCGAACAGGCAAAGCAGGGCGGCCACCACGCGCGCCTTGAGGCCTGCCTGGCCGGGCGGCCAGAGGTACGGAAAGAGGGTGCGCAGGGTGGCGAAGCCACCGCGGCCGGGCGTGCGGGAATCAGGTGCGGTCATGGGGGCGAGAGCTGCTCAGGCGGGGCGGGCCAGGGTTCCAGTGGGGGGTGACAGGCCCCGAAAAGGCCCATTATCGGGCACCAGCGCTATGATCTAGTTGAAAACCCCTGGGATGGACGTATCACTCCCGGGGGTTTTCCATCCGGTTTTCGCATGGTTTTTCCATACGGGCGCAGCAGGGCGGGCCCGTTATCAACGGTAGGCCAGGGGTACGCCCGGCAACATCCCTGGCTGCGCGACCTGGCGCGATTTCGCCGTGCGAGCGTCGCGTCGCAAGCTTCGGAGGGTGTTATGGCGAAGGTACCCACAGTGAAACTGAACGACGGCGGCAAGATTCCGCAATTGGGCCTGGGTGTGTGGCAGGTGCCCGATGACCAGGCCGCGGCCAGCGTCAAGGAAGCGCTGGCGGCCGGCTACCGTTCGGTGGACACCGCCGCGATCTACGGCAACGAATCCGGCGTGGGCGCCGGGCTGCGCGCGGCGGGCGTGGCGCGCAAGGATCTGTTCATCACCACCAAGCTGTGGAACGACAGGCACGGGTTCGATGCCGCCCACCAGGCGATGGATGAAAGCCTGGAAAAGCTCGGCCTGGCCTACGTGGACCTGTATCTGATCCACTGGCCGGTGGCGGGCAGCGACAAGTTCGTGGACGCCTGGCGCGCCATGATCGAGATGAAGGAAGACGGCCGCGCCCGTTCGATCGGCGTGTCCAATTTCACCCAGGCCAACCTGGAACGGCTGATCGATGCCACCGGCGTCACGCCGGCGGTCAACCAGATCGAACTGCATCCGGGCTTCGCGCAGCGCGAGTTGCGGGCCTTTCACGACAGGCATGGCATCGCCACCGAGTCCTGGAGTCCGCTGGCGCAAGGCAAGATCACCCAGGACAAGACCATCCTGGAGCTGGCGCGCAAGCATGGCAAGTCGCCGGCCCAGGTGACGCTGCGCTGGCATCTGCAGCACGGCCTGATCGTCATCCCGAAGTCGGTGACGCCGGCGCGCATCCGCGAGAACATCGACGTGTTCGATTTCGAGTTGTCGGGCGCGGAGATGGCGGCGATCGACGCCATCAAGGAAGGGCCTCGCCTGGGACCCGATCCGGAGAAGTTCGGCAAGTAGGACGGACGCGGGCGGCGGGCGCCGCCGGCGTGCCTGGGGCTTGCGCGAGGCGGATTCCCGTATCGACCGGCCCTACGCCTCGGGTTGCCTGGGCGGGAAGAACCAGTAGCGCACGATGACCACCAGCAGGATGGTCAGTGCCGTCCACGAGGCCCAGTGCCAGGCGCCGGTGCCCAGCAGCGCCGCCAGCAGGCCGAAGATGCTGAGCACGCCCAGGAGGATCGGCACGCCCCAGACGAACAGGAAGCCGCGCGGGGATTTCTTGTTCATGCGGGACTCCGTTGCGGGGTGGCGGCGGCCTGGTGCTTGCGCACCAGTTCCGCGATGCGGGCTTCGGTGGCGCGGCGCCGCGCCAGCCACAGGTAGAGGCCGCTGACCAGCACCACGATAGTGATCAGATCGAGCACGGCCCAGATGATCTTCAGGGGCAGGCCGCCGTAGTCGCCGAAGTGCAGCGGACGCGACAATTCCAGCGCGGTCAGGTACCAGGGCATTTTCGCGATGGTGGTCAGCTCGCCGCTGCGGCCGTCGATCAGCACGGGCGTGTTCATCTTGGAGGTCAGGGGCGTGGCGCCGCGCATCCAGGTGATGTAGTGGTGCGGACTGCCGAAGGCGTTGCCGGGGAAGGCGATGAACGACACTTCGTTGCCGGGCAGGGCCTTGCGCGCGGTGTCCGCCGCGCTCTGGGCCGACGACAGTTCGGCGGGCACGCCCTGGCCCTTGTAGGGTTCGAGGATGCGCACCAGTTCGGTGGATTGCCACAGGCGGAACAGCGGCGTGGACAGTTCGTTGATGACGCCGGTCAGGCCCACCACGAAGGCCCACACCAGCGTCACGATGCCGAGCAGGTTGTGCAGGTCGAGCCATTTGAGGCGGGTGGAGCGGCCGGCGCGCACGGTGCCGAATTCCAGCTTCTTCATGAAGGGGCCGTACAGCACCACGCCGGAAACGATGGCGATGCAGAACAGCAGACCCATGAAGCCCAGGAACAGCTCGCCCGGCAGGCTGGCGAACAGGTCGACGTGCAGGGCCAGCATGATGCCCATGAAAGAGAACTTGTCTTCGGTGTAGAGCGGGCCATCGAGCAGCACGTCGCCGGTGCGGCCGTCCATGCGCACCGCGTGGCCGGAGACCTGGCCGTCGCCAGGCTTCTTGGCCATGCCAACGTAGACCTGGGGCTCGTCGGGATCGAAGAACAGGTAGTCGACCACTTCGCCCGGATACATGGACTTGGCGCGCTCGACCAGGGTGTCCAGATTGGCCGGCGGGGTGGAGGCGGGCACGTCCGACAAGGGCTTGGCATCGTCGAGCCAGTGCTCGATTTCGTGGTGGAACACCAGCGGCAGGCCGGTCAGGCAGATGATGAGCAGGAAGATCGTACAGACCAGACTGGTCCACTTGTGGACCAGGTACCAGGTTTTGATGGTGGAGGCGGCGGTCATGGCGACGGCGGGGCGGCTGGCGCGGCCCCCTTCAGGATGGATTTTGGGAAAGACGGAACATTATCACGAATAATAGCTATTCTCGTAACGCAATTTTTGCGAATGCGCGAGTGAAAGCCAGGTGTAATCGGGGACGTATAAAAGCGGGTTAAAAAGAAACATGGGCCCGATTGGGCGGGCTGGATCATCATGCAGCAACGTTTTCTGAAAGTGCCGCGCAACGAGCTGGGCCGTGATTTCGCGGTGGGCGACGTGCACGGTTGTTTTACCCGCCTGCAGGACAGCCTGGGGCGGATGGGGTTCGACGCCAGCCGCGACCGGCTGTTTTCCGTTGGCGACCTGGTCGACCGGGGGCCGGAGAGCGAGGCCGCGCTGGAGTGGCTGGCGCAGCCCTGGTTCTACGCGGTGCAGGGCAACCACGAGGACTATGCCGTGCGCCACGTGCGCACCGGGCAGGTGGACGTGGTGAACTGGCGCGGCTACGGCGGCGGCTGGTTCCTGGACCTGCCTGCCGACCGCCAGCAGGTCTATGCGGAAGCCTTCGGGCAGTTGCCCATCGCGATCGAGGTGGACACCTCGGCCGGTCCGGTGGGGCTGCTGCACGCGGACTGTCCGGTGCTGTTCTGGCCACGCCTGGAATCGGCGCTGCAGGACCGCTACAAGCGCACCAGCGCGGCCTGCCAGTGGTCGCGCGAGCGGCTGCGGCAACTGGACCGCACCGGGGTGCGCGGCGTGCGCGCCGTGGTGGCGGGCCACACGCCCGTGGCCGCGCCGCTGGCGCTGGGCAACGTCTATCACATCGATACCGAGGGCTGGAAGGACGGCTACTTCACCTTCCTCGACCTGGCAACGCTGCAGGCCTGGCCGCGCGCGGTGGTGACCGAGCCGGATACGGAAGCGGTCCGCTGACGCGGGCCGCGCGCCCTCGATCCGGCCGCGCCTACCAGCGGTAGGTCGCGGTCGCCAGCACCGTGCGCTGATCGCCATAGCGGCAGGCGCCAGCGCTGCAATTGCTGAGATAGGTCTTGTTGCCCAGGTTGCGCACGTTCAGCGCCAGGTTCCAGCCCTGTACCTGGTAGCCGATCATCGCGTCGAACAGCGTGTAGCCCGGCAGCTTCTCCGCGGCCGACTCCTGGTAGCCCCAGTTCGGTCCGGTGTAGCGCGCGCCCAGGCCGATCTTGATGCCGGATGCGAAGCGGTAGTCGGTCCACAGCGCGATCTGGTTGCGCGACACCGCCTGCATCTGCTTGCCGACTTCGCTGGGCGTGCTGCTGGCCGTGACCTCGGCCTTGGGCGTGTACGTGTAGGCGGCCACCACGTTCATCTGCGGCAGCGGCCGGAACGCGGCTTCCAGCTCGAGGCCACGCACCTGCACCTCGCCGGTCTGCTTGGGCAGGAACTCGGGCGTATAGGTGATGTAGTTGTGGCGCCGCAGGTCGAACACCGCCGCGCTGTAGCGGCTGCGCCCGCCGGGCGGCTCGTAACGGATGCCGAGTTCGTACTGGCGCCCGGTTTCCGGCCGCATCGGGCTGTTGGTCGCCGGGTCGATGGTGGCGGTGGGCGAGAACGATTCGGCGTAGCTGAAGTACGGCGCGATGCCGCTCGGATGCAGGTAGACCAGGCCGGCGCGCTTGCTGAAATAGTGCTCGGAGATCTTGGTGCGGGAGCCGTCGATGTTGCTGTCCACGTCCGCGCTGGCCTTGTCGTAGCGGCCGCCGAGCGTGGCCACCCAGTTGCCCCATTTGATCTGGTCCTGCAGGTAGAAGCCGGTCTGGGCCAGCCGGGTGGTGGCGTCGAACCAGGGCGCGGCGGTCTCGACCGGGCTGCCGTAGGACGGCGAATAGCCGTCGATGGGCGCGACCACGCCGTCGTTGTAGGTGCGCTGGTAATTGCGCGAACGCTGGTAGTCCAGTCCGAACAGGAAGGTGTGGGTCCAGTCGCCCAGGGCGACCTTGGCCTGCGCCTGGTTGTCGATGGTGAAGAGCCGCGCGTTTTCCTGGCTGCCGAACGGGAACCGTTCCAGCAGGCGGAAGTTGGCGGGGTCGTCCGGGTTGGCGGGGTTGACCGTGGCGAAGCCGCCGCGCACGTAGACCTGGCGGTAATCGACGCTGGTGTAGCCGTAGCGCGTGTTCTGGCGCACGGTCCAGGTGTCGTTCAGGCGGTGTTCCAGCAGATAGCCGACCATCCACTGTTCCTGGTTGAAGCGGTCGAAGCCCGGTTCGCCCACATAGGTATTGCGCGAGAATTTCCCGTTCGGATTGGGTAGCTGCGTGCCGATCTCGGGAAAGCTGCCGTAGGAACTGCCGTCGCGCACCCGCAGATAGTGCGACAGCAGGGTCAGGGTGGTGTCGCTCGACGGCTTGAGGGTCAGCGCCGGCGCGATGAAGAACCGGTCGTTGGGCAGGCCGCTGGCGGGCAGCTCGGCGTCGCGCGCCAGGCCCGTGATGCGGTAGAGCACCTTGCCGTTGTCATCCAGCGGGCCCGAGAAGTCGCCGGCCACCTGGCGCCGCGAATGGTCGCCGACCTGCGCTTCCAGTTCGTGCAGGGGTTCGTCGGTGGGGCGCTTGCTGACGACGTTGATCATGCCGCCCGCGCCGTTCTGGCCGTACAGCACCGAGGTCGGGCCGCGCAGCACCTCGATGCGCTCGGCGCCGTAGACCTCGGTCTGCCAGACCGCCCAGCTGTTGTTGTTGCGCAGCTGCAGGCCGTCCAGGTAGTAGCCCGGCGTCTGCGCGTCGAAGCCGCGGATGATGGTCCAGTCAAAGCGCGTGTCGGCGCCCCAGGGCAGGGTGTTGATGCCCGGGGTGTAGGCCAGGCTTTCCTTCAGGCGCGAGGCGCCGGTTTCGCGGATGAAATCGGCGGTGACGACGGAGATCGACTGCGGCGTTTCGAGAATGCTGCTGTCGGTCTTGGTGCCGGTGGCGCTGCGGCTGGCCACATAGCCGTCCACCGGGCTCCAGGCCGTTTCGGGGCGGCCGGTGACGGTGACGGCCGGCAGCGTGGCGGGGCTGTCGGCGGTGGGCGCCGGACGCAGCGCATAGGCGCCGTTGGCGCCGCGCACGACGCGCAGGCCCTGGCCCTGCAGCAGGGTGGCGAAGCCGTCCTGCACGGAATAGGCGCCGTTCAGGCCGGGGCTGGTCTTGCCGCGGGTCAGGGCGCCGTCGGCCGACAGCTCGATCCCCGCCTCGCTGGCGTAGCGGGTCAGGGTCTGGTCCAGCGGACCGGATGGGATCTGGTAGGTGCGCACCGGTGTCTGCGTCCCGGCGGGCGCAGGCGCTACCTGGGCTGGCGCCGGCGAGGTGGCCAGGAGGGCGCCGCCCAGCGCCAGGCAGAGCGCGGCGCGGCGCGGGAGCAGGCGGGAGGCGGTGGGCCGCGCGGAGAGGGGCGCGGTGATGCGGAACGGAGAGGAAAGGTGGCGGCTCGCCATCGGGTCGATCCCAGAAAGTACGGAAGAAAGTGTTGCGACTGCTATGTCTTCCGGCCGAGCGGGCGATTTCCTCAATGCCGCGCCAACAAAAATTGCAACAGGGGCCAGGGTTTGCGCGGGGCGCTTCTGGCGGTCGATGCGCCCTAGCGTGCTGCCCGGGGGCCGACGGTGACCCAATAGCGGCTGAACGTGTGGATGTCGACCGGCACGCCCAGCGTCAGGTTGTGCAGGGCGCGGTCGGTGTCGCGCAGGGGGAAGACCCCGGTGACGCGGAGCTCGGCGACGGCCGGGTCGCAGCGCAGGAAGCCGCTGCGGTAGCGGGCCAGCCGCGCGGTGAAGTCCGCCAGCCGCATGTCCTCGGCCAGCAGCACGCCGCGCGTCCAGGCGGCGTCGGCCTCGCGCGCCGCGGCGGGCGGCTCGGCGCGCTGCGGGTCGAAGCGCGTGCGCTCGCCCTCGTGCACCCGCAGGACCGCCTGGGTGGCCGCGCCGGGATAGACGTCGACCGCGCCCTGGTAGACCGCCAGGTGCGCCTGCGGACCGGCATCGCGCAGGGTGAAGCGGGTGCCCAGCGCCTGCACCACGCCTTGCCGGCTCTGCACGCGCAACGGCCTGCCCTGGGCATCGACAGCGGTCGACACCAGGATTTCCCCGGCCAGCAGCAGGATGCGGCGCTCGTGGCGGTCGAAGCGCACGTCGATGGCCGAGCCGCTGTCGAGCACGACGCGGGAGCCATCGGCCAGGGTGATGTCGCGGATCTCGCCGACGGCGCTGCGGTGGTCGGCGGTCAGCATGCCCCAGCGCCCGCTTTCGCGCCAGAGCAGGGTAGCCCCGGCGGTGGCGGCCGCCGCGATGCCCAGTGTCCGCAGCGCTTTGCGGCGCGCGGCATAGGCCTGCGGACGGGCGTCGAGCAGCACCGTGCGGGAGGCCGGCTCGGAGACCCCGGCCAGCTTGGCGTCCATGACCTGCAGGCGGCGCCAGGCGCGCAGGTGATCGGGATGGGCGGCCAGCCAGGCGTCACAGGCCGCGCGATCGGCCGCGCTGGCCTCGCCCGACCACAGCCGCGCCATCCAGGCCGAGGCGCGGCGCACGACCGCGGGATCGATCGCCGGCCCCTGGCCGGCGGCCGCGTCAGTGCGCGCCATCGTAGAGGGCCTGGTAGCACGCCAGCAGCGCCGCCGCGACGTACTTCTCGACCGAGGAGACGGACACGTGCAGCCGTTCGGCGATCTCTCGGTAGCTCAGGCCGTCGAGCTTGCACAGCAGCAGCGCCATGCGGGCCTTGGGCGGCAGCTTGTGCAGGATGGTGTCGACTTCGATCAGGGCCTCGACCGCCAGGGCGCGGACTTCCTCGGACGGCGCCAGCGCCACCGGCAGCGCGGCGATGGCCTCGAGGTAGGCGGCTTCGATGCCGCGGCGGCGATACAGGTCGATCAGCAGACCGTTGGCGATCTGGGTCAGGTGGCGGCGGGACTGGTCCGGCTGCGGCGTGGCGCCGGAGGCCAGGATGCGGACGTAGGTGTCGTGCGCCAGATCGGCGGCATCGAAGGCGTTGCCCAGCCGCTTGCGCAACCAGCCGCGCAGCCAGCCGTGGTGGTCACCGTAAAGCACTTCGATGGGATGGGGGGAGGTCCCGGTCGCGGACATGATGGACTGGCGTGGCGTTGGCGCGGCGCATCCCATGATCCGGAATGCGAATTATTCCGGATCATAGTTGATCCGCGCGCGCACCGGCAAGCCGGTCTTTCCCGGGCGGATCGGGGGGGTTAGAGCGGCCGCGCGGCCAGCGGCCCGGTGCCGTTGACGGCGCTGGCGCGGGCGCGGGCCGGGATGTCGGCGTCGACGCGCGGCACCGGGATCGGCGGGATCGGGGTGTTGCCGCCGTCGCCGCCCGGGTTGCCCCCGGAAGCGCCACCCAAGGCGCCACCCAGCGTGCCGCTGCCCGCGGCCGGGATCGGAATCGGCTGCGCCACCGGCGCCTGCTGGCCCGGCGCCGGCTGTGCGGGCGTCTGCTGCACGGGCGTCTGCTGCGGCGCGCCCGCCTGGGGCTGAGTCGCCGGCGGCAGCGTCGCGCCCGGCGCGGGCAGGGGCCGCACCGAGTTGTCGACGCCGTCGGTGGAGCGGTTGTTGTTGAGGAAGTCGGTCAGCGGGTCGCCGCTGGACAGGTCGAGCGAGGCCACCGCCTGGCCCGGCGGGAATTCGTTGAAATAGTATTCGCCGTTGTCCACCAGCAGGCCGTCGGGACGCGGCGCCGGCTTGGCCTCGGGCACGCCCTTGAGCGCCGGCTGCATGTAGTCGAGCCAGGTGGTCAGGGCCAGGCCGCTGCCGAATTCGTTGGTGCCCAGCGACTTGGGCTGGTCAAAGCCCATCCAGACCGTGGTGGCCAGGGTGGGGGTGAAGCCGGAGAACCAGACGTCGACCGCTTCGTTGGTGGTGCCGGTCTTGCCGCCGATGTCGTTGCGCTTGAGCACCTGGTGCGCGCGCGCCGCGGTGCCGCTGGTGGTGACGCCGCGCAGGATGTCGTCCATGACCCAGGCGGTGCGCGGGTCGATGGCGCGCGCGGCGGCGTCGCCCGCCACCACCGGCTGCGCCTGCATCAGCACATTGCCCGAGCGGTCGGTGACCTTGTCGATCAGGTAGGGCGTGACGCGGTAGCCGCCGTTGGCGAACACGCTGTAGCCGTTGACCACCTGCAGCGGCGTGGCGCCGCCGGCGCCCAGGCCCAGCGGCAGCACCGCCGGCCAGCGCGCCTTGTCGAAGCCGAAACGGGTCAGGTAGTCCTGCGCGTACTGCGGGCCGATGGCCTGCAGGATGCGGATGGTGACCATGTTCTTGGACTTGTACAGGCCCTGCCGCAGCGTCAGCATCGGCTCGTAGCGGTTGCCGTCGTTCTTGGGCTGCCAGTCCTTCGAGCCGGTCTGCGCGGCGGTCAGCATGAAGGGCTGGTCGGAGATCTGCGTGGCGGGCGTCAGGCCGCGCTCCAGGGCGGCGGCGTAGACGAACGGCTTGATGTTCGAGCCCGGCTGGCGCCAGGCCTGCGTGACGCGGTTGAAGGTGCCGCGGTTGTAGTCGAAGCCGCCGATCATGGCGCGGATGGCGCCGTCCTGCGGCACCATCGACACCAGCGCCGCCTGCAGCGCCGGCATGTTGATGATTTCCCAGCCGTTGCCGTTCTTGTGGATGTAGACCACCGAGCCGCGCTGGATGCGCTGGCTGTCGCCGGCCTTGGGGTTGAGGGCGCGCGCCACCACGGCCAGCGCCTTCTTGTCGGAAATGGTGATGATCTCGCGCGCGCTGCGCGCCACGGTCACTTCCTGCGGGCTGGCGGCCAGCACCACGGCGGTGAGCAGGTCTTCGCTGTCGGGCGTCTTGTCCTGCACGCCGTCGAGGATGTCGTCGAATGCCGCGGCATCCTTTTCGACGCCGTCGGGCAGCTCGATCTGGTCTTCCGGCCCGGGGTAGGGCGCGCGGCGGGTGTAGTCCAGCACGCCGTCGCGCACGGCGCGGTAGGCGGCTTCCTGGTCCTTGGAGTCGATCGTGGTGTAGACGTCGATGCCCTTGGAGTAGGTCTGCTCCTGGAACACGCCGTACATCAACTGGCGCGCCAGTTCGGCCGGGTATTCGCCGTGGATGGCGAAGCCGCGCAGGCTGGCGCCGTCGGCGCCGCGGATCACCACATGCTGCTTGAGGGCTTCTTCGGTCTGTTCCGGCGTCAGGTAGCCCAGCGTCTTCATGCGGCCCAGCACGTAGTGCTGGCGGATCTCGGCGCGCGGGAAGTTGGTGATGGGGTTGAAGCGCGAAGGCGCCTTGGGAATGCCGGCCAGCATCGCGGCCTCGGCCGGCGTGACCTCGGACAGCGGCTTGCCGAGGTAGGTGCGCGAGGCGGCTGCAAAGCCGTAGGCGCGGTGGCCCAGGTAGATCTGGTTCATGTAGAGCTCGAGGATCTGGTCCTTGGTGAGCTCGGATTCAATCTTGTAGGTCAGCAGCAGTTCGTAGAACTTGCGCGAATAGGTCTTTTCGGACGACAGGTAGAAGTTGCGCGCCACCTGCATGGTGATCGTGCTGCCGCCCTGGGTCTTGGATTGCTTGACGAGGTTCACGAGCACGGCGCGCACCATGCCCATCCAGTCGACGCCGCCGTGCTGGTAGAAGCGGTCGTCCTCGGCCGCCAGCACGGCCTGGCGCATCACCGCCGGGATTTCGTCGAAGCGCAGCACGTTGCGGTGTTCTTCGCCGTATTCGCCGATCAGGACCTTGTCGGCGGTGTAGATGCGCAGCGGCACCCGCGGCCGGTAGTCGGTCATGGCGTGCAGGTCCGGCAGGCTGGGCCAGGCGATCGCCAGCGCCAGGCCGACCAGCAGCGCCCCGCAGACGCCGAGGCCGGCGACGGCGACGCCGGCCTTGATCAGGAGTCGTTTCCAGGGAAAGCCCGATTTGCCGCCCGGGTTGGCGGAGGATTGCTGGGGGGTGCTCATTGCTGGCGATTCTAGGGCAGAACGCTATAGACCGGCGACGGGGCCGGAAGGTTTCGGTAACCAAACTTGCCCGCGGGGACGGTTCGCGCCACGGGCAAGGCATATGGGGACGGGTTTGAGCATACGCGCCGCGCGGGTTTCGCGCAGCGGCCGGCTGCAAGCGCGCGCTGAAATGTATTGCGCGCCGTGACAAACGGCAAGGCCGGTTGCAGTGTCATGCGACATTCGCCCGCAGATAGCGTTGCGGCGGCGCGCCCAGGGCGCGGTGGAACATGGCGCTGAAGGCGCTGGGGCTGCGATAGCCCAGGTCGGCGGCGATGCGCGCCACGGGTACGCCCAGCGACAGGCGGCAGACGGCGTCGGCCAGGCGGACCTGCTGCACCCATTGCCGATAATTCAGTCCCAATTCAGCCTGGAACAGCCGGATCAGCGTGCGCGCGCTGACGCCGACCTCGCCGGCCCAGCCCTCGATGCCGCGTTGCAGGCCGGGCCGGTCGAGGATGGCCTCGCAGATCGTCTGCAGGCGGCGGTCGCGCGGCCAGGGGATCTGGATGGGCACCACGCGGGCGGCGGTCAGTTCGGACAGGATCAGCGCGGCCACCTGCCCGGCCCGTCCGCCCAGCGGATAGTCGATGGGCTCGGCGGTCAGCGCCAGGATCAGTTCGCGCAGCAGGCCGCTGACCTCGATCACCTGGCATTGCGGCCAATAGGCCCGCGCGGCGTCGGCATGGATGTACAGCGAGCGCATCGAGACCGCGCCGATCATGTCGACGCCATGCGGCACGCCGGCCGGCACCCACAGCGCGCGCAGCGGCGGCAGGGCCCAGAAGCCGCTTGGCGTGGTGACGCGCATCACGCCTTCGACGGCGTAGATGAGTTGGGCGCGCGGATGGGAGTGGGCGCCGGTGCGGGCGCCGGCGGCGAATTCCTTGGCCATCGCCGTCACGTCGCGGGGGCGGTCCTGGTAGTCCTGGGCGTCGATGCTGCGAGCCGGGTCGAGGCGCGCGGGCCGGGTGGGCATGGTGTCACTTCCGACAAAAGGAGGAAGCCGATTTCATGGTGGGGGAAACGCTATTTTGTCACTTTCTCGACGAAAAATGTCAGACGCTGGAAGCGCGCCGTTCCTACACTGGCCAGGCCCCGGCGTGAGGTCGGACGCATTCCCGTTTTCTTTTTTCGTTCCCTATCCATGAACTCCGCCCAGAATCCCGCCGCCGCGTTGCCGGACCGCACCGCGTCCGCCGCGCCCGCGCCGAGTCCCGCCGTTGCCGATCCTTCCACCGCGTTCGCGGTATTGGGCGCGATCAGCGTGGCGCACCTGATGAACGACATGATCCAGTCGATCCTGTTGGCCATCTATCCCATGCTCAAGGATTCGTTCAGCCTGTCCTTCGCGCAGATCGGCCTGATTACCCTGGTGTACCAGTTGGCGGCCTCGCTGCTGCAGCCGTTCATCGGCTTCTACACCGACCGCAATCCCAAGCCGTATTCGCTGCCGGTGGGCATGGGCTTCACGCTGGCGGGGCTGCTGTTGCTGTCGGTGGCGCCGTCGTTCGGCTGGCTGCTGGTGGCGGCGGTGCTGGTGGGCACGGGCTCGTCGGTGTTCCACCCCGAGTCGTCGCGGGTGGCGCGCATGGCCTCGGGCGGGCGCCACGGGCTGGCGCAGTCGCTGTTCCAGGTGGGCGGCAACGTCGGCTCGGCGCTGGGGCCGCTGCTGGCGGCGCTGTTCATCATTCCGCACGGCCAGCGCAGCGTGGCCTGGTTCTCGCTGGCGGCGCTGTTCGGCATCGTGGTGCTGACCGGCATCGGCCGCTGGTACAGCGCCAACCGCGTGCGCCTGAAGCCGCGCGCCCGGCGCGAGGGCAGCGGCCACGGCCTGACGCGCAACCAGGTGCTGGGCGCGCTGGGCGTGCTGGGCCTGCTGGTGTTCTCGAAGTACTTCTACCTGGCCAGCCTGAACAGCTATTTCACCTTCTACCTGATCGACAAGTTCGCGCTGTCGGTGCGCGAGGCGCAGTTGTACCTGTTCCTGTTCCTGGCCGCGGTGGCGGTGGGCACGGTGGTGGGCGGGCCGGTGGGCGACCGCATCGGCCGCAAGATCGTGATCTGGGTGTCGATCCTGGGCGTGGCGCCGTTCACGCTGCTGTTGCCGCATGCCAACCTGTTCTGGACCGGCGTGCTGGTGGTGATCATCGGCGTGGTGCTGGCGTCGGCTTTTTCGGCCATCGTGGTGTACGCGCAGGAACTGGTGCCGGGCAAGGTCGGCATGATCGCCGGCCTGTTCTTCGGCTTCGCCTTCGGCATGGGCGGGCTGGGCGCGGCGGCGCTGGGCAAGCTGGCCGATGCCACCAGCATCGGCTATGTGTACCAGGTGTGCGCCTATCTGCCGCTGCTGGGCATCGTGGCGGTGCTGCTGCCGGACGTGGAGCGCAAGCGCGCCTGAGGAGCGGGGGCGCGCGACGGCCCGTGACGGCCGCCCGCGCGCTCCGGGCGCTATCCGCCCTCAGGCCGCCGGCACGGCGGCCAGGCGCGGGCGGGCCGCCTCGATGGCCTGGATCTCGCCGTCGCCGCCATGATGGATGACGGCGACGCGGGCGGCGCGCAGTTGGGCGATCTGGCGCGGCGTGACGGCGAAGCTCAGCGCCAGCCGGTGATCGTCCAGCGGCGCGATGGGCTGGCGGCGGTCCTTGCCGCCGAAGCGCAGGTGGTTGTAGGCCGCCCACAGCACCAGCACCGCCGCATTCAGCAGGGCCAGCACGGCGTAGCTGCCGAGCGTCTGCAGCGTCGGCAGGAAGGTCGGCCAGAGCGGCGCCTGCGGCCCGCTGGCCGCGCCGCGCAGGATGGCGACGATGCCGGCGCCGAACAGGTAGACGAAGGCGAGCCAGCCGACCGCGGTCAGCAGCAGGTCGAACAGATAGCCCGCGCGCGAGCGTTTGGTCGTGATGATCATGATGCGTCCGGTGATTTGATGCCGCGGTCGGGGCTTGTCCAGCGCGCGCGCTCGGCCTGCTTGCGCAGCATGACTTTGGGGAAACTGACCAGGGTGGTGAGCAGGCTCACCATCCAGTAGGCCAGGGGATACCAGATGACCCAGTAGAGCGCGCGCCACAGGCCCGGCTCGTAGCGGCGGTCGATCAGGATGCTGATGGCGAATTGCAGCAGGCACACCATCGCCAGCATCATGCCGGTGAAGGCGGGCGGCATCAGGCTGGCGATGTGCATGTTGTTGGGCAGGGTCACGATCTGGCTGATGAGCCACAGCAGCACCGAGATGCCGAAGGCGAAGGCCCAGGCGGTCGACAGGCAGAATTCCAGCATCAGCGGCCACAGGCGGCGGTGGCGCCAGCTCCAGATCGAGCGCAGGTTCTTCAGGAACACCTCGGCGCCGCCCTGCGCCCAGCGCAGGCGCTGCTTCCAGATCCCGCGCAGCGTCTCGGGCATCAGGATCCAGCACAGGCCGCGCGGTTCGTAGAAGATCGACCAGTGGTCGCGCTGCAGCTTCCAACTGATGTCGATGTCTTCGGTGATCATGTCCAGGCTCCAGTAACCGACCCGGTCGAGCGCGGCGCGGCGGAAGGCGGCGACCACGCCCGACACGGTGAAGACCTGGCCGTAGACGCGCTGGGTACGCTTGATCAGGCCGATGATGGAGGAGAACTCGCCCACCTGGACGCGGCCGATCAGGGTCGAGCGGGTGCGGATGCGCGGGTTGCCGGTGACGGCGCCCACGCGCGGGTTGTCGATCAGCGGCGCCACCAGGTAGGCGGCGGCGTCCGGATCGAGCACCGCGTCGCCGTCGATGCAGACCAGGTATTCGCTGCGCGCGGCCAGCGCGCCCATGCGCAGCGCCATGGCCTTGCCCTGGTTCTGCGCCAGGTGCACCACGCGCAGGCGGGGGTGCTGTTCAGCCAGGCGGTCCAGCATGGCCCCGGTGCCATCGCTGGAACCATCGTTGACGGCGATGACCTCGATGTTCGGATAGCGCTGGTTGAGGGCGGCCAGCAGGGTCTCTTCGCCGTTGTCGGCTTCGTTGTAGCAGGGCACCAGGATCGACACCAGCGGATCGCCGGCCAGCGCCGGCGGCGCCGATCCGGGCCCCCACTGCCAGCGCCGTTCCCAATGCCACCAGAAGTACAGGCCGCCGGCCATCCACATGCCGGACATGAACAGCGGGTAGAAGAAGACGAAGCCCAGCAGCGCCTGGCCGGTCAGCATCATGGTGAAGCCGAACGGCGCGCCCAGCACCGCCAGCAGGATAATCAGGGCAATCAGACGGTCGATCATCGGAGGGGATACCAGGCTTCGGAGATGGCGGGCCGGATGCCTTGCAACCGGGGCTGGTCTTGCGAGAAATCGTCGGGGTAGTAGCCGAAGCTGCGGGCGCCGCGCAGTTGCAGGCGTTGCATCCAGCCGGCCAGCACCGCGGTGTCGACGGGCGTGGCCTCGGGGCGGCCGGGGCCGGTGCGCCAGTCGCGCGCCTGCAACTCGAACACGGTCCGGTCGAGCGCGCCGGGGCGCCGCGCCACGGCGTCGACCAACCGGTCGAGCCAGGCGTTTTCCTGGCCCTTGGGGACGTTCTCCATCAGCGGCATGGCCATGGGCGCGGTCCAGTCGTAGGCGGCCAGGAAGTCGTCCAGGTTCTGCGCGAACCAGGTTTCCGACTGCGGCTCCAGGATCGGCATGGCGAAGATGTTGCGGGCGGTCTTGATCTGCGGGCCGCGCACGGCGCGCACGCGGTCGGTCAGCTCGGCGGTGAAGTCGACCAGGGCGCGGCTCTTGACGCGCGTCCAGCGTTGCAGCGTGTCCGGGTCGGCGCGCAACTGGCCGATGTCGCCGGGCAGGCCGGCGGCGCGGTAGGCCGCCAGCGCGCCGGGGCTTGCGTCCTCGAAGTCGGACAGCACGGCGTCGTCGTGGAACAGGATGCCGTCGAAAATGGCGTGGCGCGCCAGGTCCTCGTACAGGTCGCCGATGCGGGCGCGCGCGGTGGCGTCGAACGGCGACAGGCGGCGGTACTGGTCCGGATCGGGCCGCGCCTCGGCCTGGCCGGGCTGCCAGCGCGTGACGCGCGGGATCGAGGCGTCCAGGTCGTAGGCCAGCACCGGCATCCAGGCGTACACCATGACGTTGGCGCGGTTGTGCAACTGCCAGGCGGCGCGGTTGAACAGGTCGGCGCGCACCGGCAGCCAGCGGTTGGGGAAGTACACCGAGCGCACCAGGCCGTCGCCGGTGGGGTCCGAATACGCCTGCAGGAACACGGTGTTGATCTGCAGGTCGAGGATGCGCTGCACCAGTTCGCCAAGATTGCGGTCGGTCTGCGCCGGATCGGGGTCGTAGACGTAGTCCAGGTCGACGTGGGCGACCCGCATGAAGGGGGTGGCTTCCATGCCGACGATGCTGTTGGCGAACGGCTTGAGCGGCGGGTCGCTGGCCAGCAGCATGCGCGGCGTGGACATCAGGCGGCCGAGGCGGCCGGGGCCGTCTTCCAGCGTCAGCGCCAACTGGTAGCCGTTGTCGGCGGCGATGCGCAGCGTGCTGCCGCCCTCGGCGCCGTAGGGCCAGACCCAGACGCGCGGCTTTTTGCCGGTGACCTGTTCGATCTTGCGGCTGATGGCGCGCACGTCGCCGCCCATGCGGGCCTTGAATTGCGCCTCGGTCTCGTAGCGGCCGGTCTTGGCGTCGTAGGCGCGGATCGCGGCGGCCGGCTCGGTGTTGCCCTGCGGGTTGGCCAGCGCGCCGTAGTGCGAGGCGTCGGTATGGGCGGCGATCTCGACCAGCCCGGACTGCGAGATGGCGCGCACTTCGTCCCAGTTCAGGAAGCGCTGGCGCGGCTCGGGGCTGCCGCCGAAGTCCACGCGCTTGTCCGCGGGAGTATCCATCCAGGTGCCCACCGGCGCCAGCAACGCCGGCCAGCGGTAGGCCTTCAGGATCGGCAGCACGCGGGTGTAGAAGCTGCGGTAGCCGTCATCGAACGACAGCAGCACCGCGCGCTCGGGCAGCGGCTTGCCGCCCTGGCGCGCGGCCAGGATCTGGTCGACGGAGACGGCCTGGTAGCCGTTTTCGCGCAGCCAGGCCAGTTGGTCGACCAGGCGGTCGGTGCGCACGCTCAGAAAGCCCTGGTCGGGGTCGTCGTCCTCGACGTCGTGGTAGGCCAGGGCCAGGAAATTTCCCTGGACCCAGGGTTGTTCGGCGGCCGCCACGGGCCGTTCGGACGGCGGCGTGTAGACCGGGATGTCCTTGGCGCAGGCGGTCAGCGCCAGGATGGCCAGCAGCAGCAGGGCCGCCAGCAGGAGTCGGGTGGATAGCTTGAGCAACATGGCGGTCTCAGAAGCGGTAGGCAAGGTCGAACACGATGCGCAGTTCGCGCTCGCGCTGGCCGTCGTACGGGCGGCTGATGCCGGTGACCATCGCGCCCATGTCGAGCACGTCGTTGGCGCGAAAGCGCTGGCCATAGCCGAGGGCGATGACGCCGCCGGTGCCGTGGCCCTGCTGGGTGTAGGTGCCAGCGCCGATGGTGCCGATCTGTTCCCAGGCGGTTTCGTAGCGGCGGTACAGCGTGTGCGTGACGCGCGCGCCGGGCAGCGCCATCAGGTCCGAGCGCGGGTTGTAGTAGGGCGCGTCGTCGCGGCTGTTGCGCTGGGTCGACAGGTCCAGCGTCAGGTCGGCCTTCAGGTGCGGCGCGGTGTAGACGCGCTCGCGCCCGTCCAGTCCCAGTTCCCAGCGCTGGTTGCCGTCGGAAAAACGCGACGGCGACAGCGACAGGGTCCATTCGCGCCGCTCGTTGGCGCGCCAGCGCACGAAGCCGGTCAGGCGGTTGGCGGTGATGTCGTTGGTCAAGGCCCGCAGCGGGGTCTCGCGCGACAGCAGCTCGCCCGAGCCGCCCACCTGCCAGTGGTCGTCGATGTCATAGGCGGCCGACAGGCGCAGGCCCGGTTTGACGCCGTGGCCGTAGCTGTGGGTCGAGACTTCGCCTTCGACCGTCAGGTCGCGGCCGCGCCATTGCACGCCGGTGCGCAACCAGCGGTAGTTGCCGCGTCCTTCCTCGAAGTCGCCGGTGGCGTAGCCGCCGCCGCCGAAGGCGCGCCAGTTGTAGTCGATGGGCGGCGAATACAGCACCGCGTCGATGCCGAAGTCGCCATTGCCGTTGACCGGGCTGTCCGAGGCCAGGCCGCGGTAGCCGCTGATGCGCAGCTCGGCCTTGTTGTGCACTTCCCATTCGCGCGCCAGGCGGCGGCTGGTCAGGTTCTCGGGGGCGCGCGCCAGGGTGTCGGCCGACAACGCCTCGGCCTGGCGCCATTCCTGCAGGTCCATGGCGGTGAAGCCCTGGCCGTTTTCGACCTGCAGCGCGCGCGGCGCCAGGGTTTCGGCCATCTTCAGTTCGCGTTCCGAGGCGCGCGGCAGGTCGCGGCGGCGATACAGCGAGGCCAGGTCGGCGCGCAGCGTCGAGTTGTTGGGCGCGTTCTCGACCATGCCGCGCAGGCGCTGCTCGGCGGCGACCGTGTCGTCGGCCAACTGGCGCGCGGCGGCCACGGTCTGGGCGCTTTCGAGCTTGAGGTCGTTGGGGTTGCGGGTGGCCTGGCCCTTGAAGTACAGCCAGGGCGCGTAGCCGGATTCGATGGCGTCGGTGACGGCATCGGTGCGGTCGAATTCCTCGGCTTCGGCCAGCGCGTAGTACAGGCCGGTCTCGGTGTTGAGTCGGTCTTCGGCATCGTCGTCGCGGCTGGCGCCGTCGGCGCCGACCTGGCGGTAGAGGTCGCGGGCCTTTTCCGGCTGGCGCAGGTACAGGTAGGCCGAGGCGACGTCATTCAGCGCATAGCGTGGCACCGCCACGTCCTGGGCGCGCAGGGCCTCGTATTCCCGCACCACGTCGGCCATGCGGACCCGCGCATGCAGCGCGTGCAGACGGTCGATGCGGGCGCGCAGCACGTCCTGGCGCGCCGGCTCGCCCAGGGCTTGCCAGGCGGGGATCAGCGCGTCGTAGCGGGCCAGCGCGCGGTCGGCGATGGCGAAGCGCCCGGCCTCGGTGCGGGTGGGCATGGCGGCCAGCCGGACCTGCTGGGCCAGCGCGTCACCCTCCATCCGGCGCAACTGCGCGGCGTCGAACAGGTCGGAATGCTGGCGGGCCAGATCCAGCGCCGGCCGCGCCAGGCGGGCGCGGCTGAGGGCGTCGATATATTCGCGCAGCACGTAGGGCGTGCCGGGCGCGATCGACAGCGCCTGGTCGGCCTGGTGCAGGGCCTCATACGGCTGGCGCAGCCGCGCATGGACATAGGCCAACGCCAGGCGCGCGTCGGCGTCGCGCGGCGCGCGCTTGACCCAGGCCTGGCCGGCGGCGAGCGCGGCCTCGGTCTGGTCGGCGTCGGCGAGGGTCATGATCTCGCCGGCGGCGAAGGCGCTCTGGCCGGGATGGCGGCTCAGGCCGGCGCGGTAGGCCGCCAGGGCCTCGGGCCAGCGACGCAGGTCGCGGTAGGCGCGCGCCGCCGCCAACTGGATGTCGGCGGGCACGGCGGCGGCCCGGGGCAGGGATTCGTAGGCGGCGACCGCCTCGCCGGGCCGGCCGGCCCAGCCGGCGATGACGATGTGGTCGTAGATCGCCTGGCGGCCGGCGCCCGCGCCTTGTTGGCGCAGCATGGCCAGCGCCGGCTCGTAGTCGCCTGCGCGGGCGCGCGTGATCAGGGCGTCATAGTCGGCGCCAGGGGCGGCCAGCGCCAGGGCGGGAGCCAGCAGCGCGCCGGCCGTGAAGGCGCGCACGGCCGTGGCGGCGGCGCGCTGTCGCGGGGCCGCCTGCGTGGCGGTCGCCATGTCGGGGCCCGCGTGGCCCCGGGGGGGCATTGTTCCTTTCAGCATCCGTAGTACTTCCGCAGTTGCGACGAGGGCGCTCACGGCTCCGCCGGCCGGACGCGCAGGGCGCGTCGCCGAAGGCGCGGCACGGACGCAAGCAAGGGCGCCGGCGGCGGATGGGAGAGCGTTGGGTAGTGACTGCGCGGCGCCCGCTGCGGGGACCTTCGCACTCGCACGAGGGAGTGCATGGCTAGTACGCGCCACGCCCGTGGGGCGTGGTTGCGACGCTTCTGGCGGCGCCGTCAACAGCCCGAACTTTATGGGTTTTCGGTCAATCCAACTGTCAATTAGTGCAAAGGGCGGCGCCGTTGTTACGAAGCTTGACGTATTCTCTGTCGCATACCGCGCAACCGTCGTGGCGGTATGCCGGTATTGGGGCAACCCGGGCACGGAACGTTGTGCGCGCGACGGAATGGGTTCACATGGTTCGCCCTGAAAGTAACAAAAAACGTCAAAAGTGCAGGTCTGTAACGTGACTACGACACTGCCTCCGGTGCAACACCTAGCGACGGCGAGCGCATGCGAACGCGCGAGCCGGTAAACAACATGACGACTTCCTTATTTTTCCTGGTGTGGGGGCTGGCGACGGCCCTGGCGCTACCCTTGCTGCTGCCGCTGCGGACGCGCGGCGTCGGCGGCGTGCAGGCGTTCACAATCGCCAACGGCCTGGCGGTGCTGTCGATGCTGGCTTACGCGTCGTCCGAAATCATGCCGCCCGGCGCCTATGTGATGGTGTCCAACGCCGCCTGGCTGGCGTCCGTAAGCCTGGTGTACGTGGGCGTGCGGCAGTTCTTCGGCCTGCGGCCGCAGGGCGCGCGCGTGGGCCTGGCGGCGGCGCTGTGTATCGTGGCGATGGCGGCCATGCTGTACCGGCAGGACTACCTGGTGGGCCGCATGGTGGTGTTCTCCACCTTCACCTGTGGGCTGATGCTCGCCACGGGCGGCGTGGTGTATCGCCAGCGCAAGCAGATCCAGACCCCCGGGGTGGTGCTCTACGTGCTGCTGGCGATGACCGGCCTGGCGCTGCTGCATGCCCTGCGCGTGGCGGTGTATGGCAGTGGGTGGGTGCCGGTGTCGTCGCTGCTGGATCCGGCGCCCTGGGGCCTGTTCTTCATCGTCTGTGGGTCGGTGACGGTGCCGGCGCTGTTCCTGGCCTTGCTGTTGCTGATCCAGACCGCGCTGTCGGAAAGAATGCAGGCGGCGCTGACCTTCGACAGCCTGACGGGCGCCTATTCCCGACGCAGCATCCTCGACGAGCTGGAGCATGAGCTGCTGCGTTGCGAGCGCGGCGACGGCCGGCTGGCGGTGCTGGTGCTGGACATCGACCACTTCAAGTCGATCAACGACCGTCACGGCCATGCGACCGGCGACGCCGCCCTGCGGCATTTTGCGCAGGCGGTGCCCAAGGCCGTGCGCGCCAGCGACCGTTTCGGCCGCCTGGGCGGCGAGGAATTCGTGCTGCTGATGTACGGCTGCGACGCCGCCTATGCGCTAGTGCAGGCGCAGCGCGTCTGCGATGCCCTGCGCGATTCGCCGCTGTACCTGCAGGGGCAGGCGTTGCGCATGACCGTCAGCGGCGGCGTGGCGACATTCCAGCCAGGCGACACCGCCGACGGCATTCTGGCCCGCGCCGACCTGGCGTTGTACAAGGCCAAGGAGCTGGGCCGCGATCGCGTCGAGATGGCCTGGAGCGGACGCGCCACGGGCCGCCCGCAGGCGGCCCGGGAGCAGGGGGAGGAAGGCGCCGCGCGGGAAGGCGCCAGCCCCGAGGGGGGCGCGTTGGCCGCGGAGGGCTCCAACCTTACGGCTTGAGGTGCTCGGTGAAGAACTTTTCCATGGCCGCGTAGAACTCGAACTTGTTTTCGTCGTTGTGGAAGCCGTGGCCTTCGTTGTCCTTGACCATGTATTCCACCTCGACGCCGCGGGCCTTCAACGCCTTGACCATCTGGTCGCTCTCGTCCTTGTTGACGCGCGGGTCCTTGGCGCCCTGGGCGATGAACAGCGGCGTCTTGATCTTGTCGGCGTGCAGGGCCGGCGAGGTGGCGGCCAGGCGGTCCTTGTCGCGCACCGGGTCGCCGACCATGTCCTGCATCTTGTCGAGCATCGGCTTCCAGTAGGGCGGAATCGACTTCATGAACGTGAACAGGTTGGACACGCCGACGTAGTCGACGGCGGCCGCGTACAGGTCGGGTGTGAAGGTCACGCCGGCCAGCGTCGCGTAGCCGCCGTAACTGGCGCCGTAGATGCCGATGCGCTTGGGATCGGCGATGCCCTGCTTGACCAGCCATTGGACGCCATCGGTGATGTCGTCCTGCATCTTCAGGCCCCATTGGCCGAAACTGGCTTCCCAGAAGGCGCGGCCATAGCCGGTGGAGCCGCGGAAGTTCATCTGCAGCACGCAGAAACCGCGGTTGGCCAGGAACTGCACCTCGGGGTTGTAGCCCCAGCCGTCGCGCGCCCACGGGCCGCCGTGCGGGTTGACGATGCATGGCAGGTTCTTGGGGTCGCGCCCGGCCGGCAGCGTCAGGTAGCCATGGATGGTGAGGCCGTCGCGGCTCTGGTAGCTGATGGGCTGCACCCGCGACATGTCGGCCTCGGGGATGGCCGGGTTGATGTCGGCCAGCTTGCTGAGGGTGTCGGCGCGGGCGTCGTAGATGTAGCGCGAGCCGGGCGTGCGGTCGTTGTAGGCGGCGACGATGAACTTGTCTTCGTCGCGGTTGGCGCCCTGGATGGCGAACTGGTAGCCCTCGAGCTGGGCTGACAGCTTCTTGAACAGGGTTTCGGTCTCGGCGTCGAAGAACTTGTACTGCGGCTTGTCGGTCTGGTAGGAGGCCACCGTCAGCACGCGGCGCTTGCGCGAGAAACCGGCCGCGTCCAGGTCGACCGTGTCCGGGGTGAAGATCTCGTCTTCCTTGTCGGGGCTGGCCGGGTCGATCACCACCAGCGCGAGCTTGTCGCGGCCGCGGTTGGACAGAGCGTAGAACTTCTTGTCGTCGAAGGTGAAGAAAGCCGGGCTGACGCTGGTGCGGTAGTCGGTGGTGAACAGCGGGCGGAACTCCGAGGCCTCGTTGTCGCGGTAGAGCAGGGTGGTGTTCAGGCCGTCGCTGGTGACGGCCGCGCGCACCTTGCCGGCGTGGTCGGTCTGCCAGCCGACGATATTGCCGGGGTTCTGCGCCACCAGCACGCCGGCGCCGGTGTGCACGTTGACGCGGTAGACGTCGAACACCTGCGGATCGCGCTGGTTGTGACTGATCAGGATGTGGTCGGGGTCGTCTTCGAGGTCGTCCTCGATGCTGGCGCGCACGCCGTCGTAGGGGGTCAGGTCGGTGACCTTGCCGGTCTTGGCGTCCACCGCCAGGACGTGGAAGTTCTCGTCGCCGCCGAAGTCCTTCTGGTACAGCACCACGTCGGGGCCTTTCCAGAAGAAGTTGCTGATGTCGCGGGCCGACTCGCTGGTCAGCTTGCGCGGTTCGCCCACCGGCTTGCTGCCTTCCAGTGCCTGGACGTAGATGTTCATGCGCGGCGGCTTGCCGTCGACGCTGGTGGGCTGCATGAAGCCCAGGGTCTTGCCGTCGTCGGCCAGGCGGAAGAAGCCGCGTTCCGGATTGCGGAAAAAGTCTTTCAGGGGGTAGGCCCGGGGCGGCTGCGCGGCGGCGCTGGCGCCCAGGGAGGCGCCGACGATACCGGCGGCCAGGATGGTGTGTTTCATGAATGAGAGCAAGGCATACCTCCGACGATTCCACCCGGCCGCGGGCGCCGCCGGACTACTGATCGATAATGCCATAGCCTCGGCCGGGGTGTCGAACCGCCCCGGCCACTTATGCCGGTGGCCGGTTTGCGGGATAATCGCGGCTATCAATCTGGAGAAACACATGGTTCGGAATCTGGTCGTGGCGTCGGCGCTGGCCCTGGGGCTGGCGGGCTGCTCGCTGGGCATTTCGCAGGATGGCTCGTCGCCGCACAGCGAGTTCAAGGCGCCCGTTGCCTTCAAGGACGCCTATGCCACCACGGTGCGCCAGGCCAACGCCTGCCTGCGCAGCACCGACAACGCCTATCGCGTGGTCTCGAGCCTGGACGAGGGCGCCCAGTCCGCCGTGGTGCGGGTGCTGGCCCCGTACAGCGACAATGAAATGACGCGGGTCGACCTGAAGGCCGCCGGTCCCAAGACCACCGAAACCCGCATCGTGATGTGGGGCAAGGGCACCTGGGACGCCGCGGCGATGCGCGCCATGCAGGACGCGATCTACTACGGCATGAGCTCGTGCGCCAGCTACATGCCGCTGGATCCGCGGCCGCCGGTCAAGCCGTCGCGCGACCTGCCGAAGTAACGCGGCGGGCGGCGGCCCGATCGCGGCGGCCGCGGTCAGGCCGCCGCCCGGCCTGGCGCCGATCAGAAGGCGTGGCGGATATTCGCGTTGATCGCCTTGTCGGTGTTGTATCTGCCGAAGGCGGAACGTTCCATGCTCAAGCTGAGGCGGGTGCCGCCCCTGATCCTGGCGTTCACTCCCAACTCCATCAACATCCTGCCATCCTTGCCGTGGCTGGCGTGGATCTGCCCCAGATCGTCGCGCAACGACGTCGCGCCGGGGGCGCGCAGGTCAAATTGGTAACTCAGGGCGGCCAGCGAGGTCAGTTGCCACGCCGTGCCCTCGAAGGACTTGCCGGCCGCCAAACCCACGCGCCCGATCAGGGGGGTGAAGCGTCCCTGCCGTACGCTGACGTTGGCGCCGTGGTATTGCCAATCGAACCGATGGCCGGGCACCGTGCCGTACACCAGCTCGACCTGGGGTTCGACGAACGCGCGGTCGACCAGGGTGATGCGCCGTCCGGCTTCCGCGCCCAGATACCAGGAATGCCCGCCGTAATCCTGCGCCGCCAGGCCCATGGCCGGCATCCCATAGTGGTTGCGGTTGAGCACGTATTTGCCGATCACGTCGACATACCATCCGGCATCGAACAGGGCGGAGGCATAAAGACCGCCGCCCGAGGATCGGGTCTTGCCCGAGAAGGCCCGGCCGTTATGGCGGTTGTCGGTGAATGTCATGGTGGCGCCGGCGTAGACGTCGGCCCTGGCAAAAGCGAACTTCCGGTCGGCGCCGAGTTGCAAATGGGTATAGCGGCTCGTGGATCCCCCGCGCGCCGAGCTGCCTGAGCCGTTCATCAGGCGCGCCCAGCCGCCGGCATTGCCCTGGGCGTGACGCAGATCCCCCATGCGCCGGTTGAGGTTGTTCACTTCGGTCAGGAAGTTCTGGCGGCCGACATCCGTCAGTCCCGTGCCGCCCTGGACGGCGGCTTCGTCCCGCTTCAGCGCGAAGCCTTGCAGCACCCATTGTGTCGCGGTGTCGCTGGCGACGACTGCGACTTGCGGGGTGAGGCGATGAAAGCCGAGTTCGCGCGTGGGCGCGTCCAGGGTGAAAACGTCACCACGGGTGCCGGGCGGGGCTGTCACCAGGGGCGTGGGCGAGGGGGTTAGGCTGGCCAGCGACCGGGCCAGCAGGACGTGCAGCGCATTGTTCCGGCCGGCCAGGGACTGCCTGACCGTGATGCGGTCGGCGGACAGCCCGTCGGTCCGCATGAACACTTGGCTGTCGTCCATGGTCAGGACGTCGACGTCCAGCGATCTGAAGTCGGACGCACCAGCGAGAGCCAGGTCGGCACGATCGAGCCGCAACGATTTCGCCGACGACGTGGACCTCACCTGCCAGGACAGGTCTTGCATGGTCACGTCGGACGCGGGCGCGGCGATGTCGCCGAGGTAAGCGGCGCGCGGCGCGGTCGGGCCGACGGATTCGCCACCGCCAAGGCGGATGTGCGCGGCATCGTCGGACACAATATTGCCGGCAAGGCGGGTGCCGGCTCCCGCCTCGAGGCTGGCATCCGGACCATTCAGTCTCCAGGATTCGGCCGAGTAGGTCGTTGCGGGAAGGGCGGGGACCGCCGCCGCCCGCATCGACAGGATGGCGCGGGCCCCCACGCGCACTTCGCCATCCGAGGCGAGGCCGGCATGGCTTGTCACCCTGGCGTCCTCGCGCAGGTTCAGCAGCGAGCGGGTGAATACGCTGTGGCGGTCGAGCACCGCGTGGGGGGAAGAGACATGCGTTTCGCTATCGGCGCTGTCGATGCCCCCGTTGAAGCGCTCCGCGATGTGCAGGGTGGAGTGGTTCGCCAGGGTCACCCCTCCCTCGAATCTGCTTGTCTCGGCGTCTGTGCCAGCCCTCGATTCGCCGGCGGCCGGCGCCGTATTGATGGCCGTGCCGTCGTTCAGGTCGATGAAGACAGAGGCGCTGCCCAGGGTGACGATGGAATTATCGGCGAGGATATCGGTGGCGAGCGCGGCGTTGCGGCCGAGATGGAGGCGCGCGTTGCGCAGTTGCAGCGAAGCCATGCGGAAGTGGCGCGTTTCCCAGTCGGGCTGAGCGAAGGAGACGGGGCGGGTCCGCAGCGAGTCATCGCCCATGGATTTGAGCTTGTCCGCGATGGCGGCGGTATTGGCGGCGTGGACCAGCGGGTGCCCTTGCAGGTACAGCAGGCCGTTCTGCTGGATGAACGCGCCAGTGCTGTCGATACCTCCGTCGATGGCGAAGCGGCTCTGAGGCGTGGCGGTGTTGGCGATGTCGAGATTGCCGGTGAAATGGCCGTGCCAGAGGGTCGTGGCATTGGCGCCGCCGGGTGGGTCGAAGGCCAGGTTCACCGTGGCGGGGGAACCGCTATTGGCGAGCACGGCGCCGGCGTCGGCGCCGTTCAATCGATGGAAGGTGAGATCGTTGCCGTTGATGTCGAGCTTGCCCCCACGGAATCCCCACTGGATGTTGTCCGGATCGATCTGGCGGCTGTCGGCCAGCACCAGGGTTGGGCGGCCGCTGACGATGCGGACCGCCGCGAAGGCCTGAACCCGGTCGCTGGCATCGGCGCGTTGCGCCAGGATGACGGTGCCATCGCCAATGTTCAACGTGCCCGGGTTGATCCCTGAAGCGCTGATCTTCAGTGTGCCGGCGCCCAGCTTGTGCAGGCTGTCGGCCGCCACGCCGTTGACCTGCCAGTCGACGAACGCTTCCGCGTTCACCGTGATGCCGCCGCCTCTCCAGGTCTGGGTATCCGTGGGCCTGACGGCGTAGCGGCCGTCGAATGTGAGGGCGCCGGCGCCTTGGTCGACCGTGCTTTCCAGCGTGACGATGCCGCCGCCGCGAAAGGCCAGATCCTTGCCGTGATCCAGCGCGGCGGCCTGATTCGCCCCGAACCTGCCATGCATGGTCCAGGCGTTCTCCGCCTGGCTCAATGCGCCGGTTCCGCTGGCCCTGTCGTAGGTCCAATGAATCTCGTCATCGGGCCTTTGGGTGACCACCGGCGCATCGGTCTTGCCGTCGATGACATCCATGACGTCCGGGACCGGAATCACATTGAACGCGCTGAGCGTCGCGGCCTCGCCAGACCAGCCGGTCTGCACCGCTACCAGGGTCCACCGCCCGCGTTGCGCGTCCCAGGCAAACAGCGGAGAGCCGCTGTCACCGGGCCCGCCGTATGAGGCCATTGGACCCTGCTTGGGCGAGTAGGTGGCGCCCGGCAGCGCCCTCAGGAACCAGTAGGAATCCTCGGGCGATCCCACCGTGCCGCCGGTCAGGTAGGCGTAGCCGCCCGCGATGCGTGTGCGCACGCCGGACCGGTCCTGGACCCGCTGCACGCCGGAGCCGACCCGGTAGAACACCGGGAAGCGGGACAGGTCAGTATAGGTTCCGGCGGCATCGCCGGCGTCGGTCATGGCGATGGGCGACACTTCGGTCACGACCTTGTTCAGGCGCGGGGAATGGAAGTCCTCCCAACGGTGGTTGTTGCGGTTGACCAGGGTATAGCGGGTATCACCGCGATAGCCAAAGGCCACGCCGGCGTAGCCGCCGTTGTGTTTGACGCTGACGACGTATTGCGGCGCCACCAGCGTTGCGATGCCCGAGGTGTCGGCCACGCTGAAATCGATCATGGGCGCGCGGTCCAGGATCGCGTAGGGCGCTCCGGCCTTGTCATGCAGCGGGATGCCCTGCGCGCCGGGCCGGAACTCCCCTTTGTTCTCCGCGAAGTCGCGATAGGTCTGGTAAGGCAGATCCGTGCCGACCATGGCGGCCTGCAACGGCGCCGCTGCCAGCAGACCCGCCAGGATCGACAGCCCGTGGCAGATTGGCCGGAAGGTCAGGCGGGGCGCGCCATGGCGGCCCGGCTTGTCGCGTGGATCAGGTCTTGCCGGGCTGGCCGGGAGGGAGGGGAGGGCGTTGCGGCCAGGTGACAGAGATTTCCAGCCCATGCGGCGCTTTCAACACGATAAGCGAAAGCGCCCATTGTCATGGATCAGGGTCCGAACCCAGGTCTGATAATGGGATGCCGCAGGGCCCGCGCCCGCCCGACCGACCGGCCAACCTTTCCGCCTCAAAACTGATAGCGCACGCCGACCTGGCCGCTGTAGTCGTGTTTCAGTTTGCCGGCAAAGCTGCTTTCCACCTGGCTATAGAAACGCCAGTTGGGCGACAGCCTGGCATTGAGCGATACATTGACCAGATAGCGGCTGTCGTCAGCCATCGGTGTGCGCAGCATATCTCCTCGGACGCTGTTGTTCAGGACATCGACGCTGCCGCCGCGCCGCAGATTCTGAAGCCGGAACAGCCCGGCTGAAAGCGTCAGTCCGCGTTGTTCGTCCGACTGGAAATTCAACCCGGCGGCGGCGCCGATCTTGGCATAGACCGGCGCGCTGGCATTGACCCGTACGTCGACGGTGCTCTTGTCGCCATGCAGCGTGTAGCCGCTCGTATAGCCCGTGACCACTTCCACTGACGGTTCAATGAAGGCGCGATCATTGAACAGGTTCATCCGCCATCCCGCCTGCACGCTGGCCAGCACCGAATTCGAGTGCGCGCCATGCCCTTCGATGCGAAGATTGGCGGGCATGTGGTAGGTATGGTTGGTCCTCAGGTACTTAGCGATGAAGTCGACGAAGGGGCCGTCCTCGTTGATCAAGGCATAGTAGACGCCGATGCCGCCGGTGGTGTGCTTTTCCGACAGGCCCGCATCGCCATGCCCCGAGCCTTGGGTATAGCTTCCCATGACGCCGTACAACTGCATGCCATCCATGCGGTCCACGCCCAACTGCAGCGTATCGTGCTTCAGGCGCACTTGCTGATAATCGGCCTGTCCATGGCTGGTCTTGATCCATAGTCCGGCTGCTTCGTGCAATTGACGCACGTCGCCCAGGCGTTTGTTGAGCTGGTTGGTTTCCAGCACGAACGCGATCTTCGGCAGGCTGGCCAACGCGGCGGTGCGGTTGATTTGCTGGCGTACCGCGTTGATCTGGTTGACGATGTCGTCGTCCGCGACGATGCCGGCTTGGCGCAAGCGGCCGATGATCTCGTCGCGCGACCGCAGGATGCCCAGTTCGGACAGCCTCAATGAATACGGCGTGAACAGCGACAGTCCCCCGGCGTGTGGCCTGTGGGTTTGGACTGGCGGGTCAGCGGGTTTTTCGACTGGCGGTTCCGCCGGTTTTTCGGCGGGCGGGTCAGCGGGCTTCTCGACTGGCGGCTCCGCCGGCTTTTCGGCGGGCGGGTCCGCGGGCTTTTCGACCGGCGGTTCCGCCGGTTTTTCGGCGGGCGGGTCCGCGGGCTTTTCGACTGGCGGCTCCGCCGGTTTTTCGGCGGGCGGGTCAGCGGGCTTTTCGACTGGCGGCTCCGCAGGTTTTTCGACTGGCGGGTCGACGGGCTTCTCGACTGGCGGCTCCGCCGGTTTTTCGGCGGGCGGGTCGACGGGCTTTTCGACCGGCGGCTCCGCCGGTTTTTCGGCAGAATTGCCCTCGTCAGGCGTGGCCGCATCAGGTGCGTCGTCGGGGGGCGGCGTCTGGTCGGGCGTGACGACCGGTTCGACCGCCCTGTACGTCAATTGCCATCTTTTCTCCGTGTCGGTGCTGACGATCTCAAGGTTGGGCACGTAGAGCGTGAGTCCCTGCGTGACGGGACCCGACTTGAAGTAGCTGTCCAACGTGGCCGCGGGCGCTGTCGCCAACAGCAAGACACCGCTGTCGTCGGCGGGGACCGGATCGTGCACGAGGAGAGTAAGGTCCAGTCGGTTGTCGCCGCCCTGCGCCAAGGAGGCGATATGGATACTGTCGCTTTCGTGGGTCTGCGGCCTGGCGGTCATGGCGAAGCGCACGCCGCTGGCAATCAGCGTGTCGACCCGCAGTGCATGCGGGGTCCATGCCGGTCCGGGTTGCGACAACTCCACCCTTTCCGCCGTCGGCAGGTGCAACAAGTCGAACTCGCGATTCTCCGTCAGCTTCCACGGCGCTTCGTCGCTCATGCTGATGAGCCACCATTGCCGTTGATCGGCCGCATGGCTGACCGCCAGGCCGCTGCGCCAGGGATCGCTTGACGCAGGGGTGTCGGAGGCATCGCTCTTGACGAAGTACTTTTCCGGCGCAAAGCGATCCGCGGGCGTGGCGGCGGGTGCGCTGAACACCAGGGTTTCCCTGGCTTGTGCCGGACCGCTGGCTTGCGCCTGGCCGGAATAGGCGGCCCGCAAGCGGTTGCCGCTGCCCTCGAGCAGCGCGGTGACGGTCATTTCGTCATGGGCGCCGCTATAGGGATCCACGCGAAAGACAAAGACACTGTCGGATGCGGCAAGCGTGTCGACCGTCAGGGCATGAGGCGGATTCGCGGGCGTGGCCTCGATCAGGCCCATGGCCAACGCCTTGGCGGAATTCGCCTGCGGCGGGAAATCGCGGTCGAGCAGGCGGCTGTCACCGAAACTCAGTAGCGCGTTGCTTGCCTGTAGCCGATTCAAGGCCGAGTCCCCGGTGATGAACCAGTGGCCGTCATCGTGGATCCGCATGCCCGCCTGGCTGGCGCTGACAGCGCCAGCGTAGACCGCGGCAGCGGTGGACTCGGACGTGATGGCGGCATCGCCGCCGCCCAGGTTGATGCTGGCGTCGTCATCCGCGACGATGTCGCCAAACAGGCGGGTGCCCGCGCCGGCGTCGAGGGCGCCATGGGCGCCTTGCAATCGCCAAGCGGCGGCGCTGTAGGTGGTCCACGACGCGGCATCTTGCGGCGCTGCCTGCATTGACAGGAGTGCGTCCGAGCCAACCTGCACGTCGCCGTCGGAATGGAGGGCGGCGCGGCTCGTCAGCCTGGCGTCGTCGGCCAGCGCCAGCAAGGAGCGGGTGAACTCGCTGGGCTGCGTCAGCTCGGCCTGGGTCGAGGCCACGCGGATGGCGCTGTCGACGCTGTCGATGCCGCCAATGAACGAGTGGTTGATGCTGAGCGTGGATCCGTCCGTCAGTTGCACCCTGCCTTCGAAACGGCTTTGGTCAGCCGGGGCGAGCGCCTTCGACTTGCCCAGTACGGGCCGGGTCTGCACGCCGTTGCCGTCTTCGAGATCGATGTAGAGTTCGTCACTGCCCAAGGTCACGTTGGCGTTCTGCGCCAGGATGTTTGCGGCGAGCGTGGCATTTCTCCCAAGGTGCAGCCCCGCGTCCTTCAGGACGAGGGATTCCATCGTGAAATGCCGCGTTTCCCAGTCGTCCTGGTCGAAGGAGACGGGTTGGGTCAACAGTGAGTCGTCCCCCATCTTGCTGAGCTTGGCGACGATCGGCTTCTGGTTGACGGCATGGATGACGGGATGGCCCTGCAGGAAGAGTTGTCCATTGGTCTGGTGCAGGGCGCCGGCGATCCGGGTGCCGCCGTCGATCGCGAAATCGTTCTTCGTGCCCGCTTCGACGCGGTTCACCACGTTCAGATTGCCAGTGAAATGGCCGTGCCAGATATTGGCGATGGCAGCGGTGGCCGTTGCCTCGGTATCGGTTGCCGCGGTATCGGTTGCAACGGTATCCGTGCGATTGAAGTCAAGGTTGAGCGTCGCCTGCGCGCCGCGGTTCGTCAGGATCGCGCCCTTGTCGGCGCCGTTGAGACGGTGAGCGGTGATATCGTTGCCGTTGACATCGAGCTGGCCGCCGCGATAGCCCCAGTTGATGTTGTCGGGGTCGACCTGCCCGGCATCGCCAAGAACGACGGTCGGACGGCCGCTGGCGATATGGATTGCATCGAAGGCCTGGACCCGCCCTTCGGCATCGGCGCGTTGCGCCAGAATGACGGTGCCGTCGCCGACGCTCAGTTTCCCGGGATTCATCCCCACGCCATTGATCCGCAGCGTGCCGGTTCCGAGTTTGTGCAGGCTGTCGGCGGGCACGCCGTTGATGCCCCAATCGACGACGTGATTGTCGTTGACGAAAATGCCGGCGCCCATCCAGGTCTGGCTATCGACGGGCTTGACGGTGTAGTCGTCATCGAAGGTCAGCGAGCCGGCGCCCTGGTCCACCGAGTTCTGCAGGATCACGGTGCCACCGCCGCTGAAGATCAGGTCCTTGCCGTGGTCGAGCGCCGCCGTGATGGTGGCGCCATGCTTGCCATGCATCGCCCATGCATTGTCTGCCTGCGTCAGGCTGCCGGTGCCCTGGGCGGCGTCATAGGACCAGAGGATGTCGCCCAGGGTGGGTTGGGTGACGACGGGGGCATCGCGGTTCTTTGCCATGACGGCGTTGAACTCGTCGACGAGGATGACCACGAACGAATTGGCGGCTCCCTGCGGCTCGCTGTACGTTCTGGTGACAGCGACCAGCACCCATCTGTTCTCCTTGGCGTCCCAGGCGAATAGCGGGGAACCGCTGTCTCCGGGGGCCCCGTATGACGCCATCGGGCCTTGAGCGGGGTTGTAGGTGTTGCCGGGGCTCGACACAATACTCCAATCGGAAATACTGGGCGAACCAATCGTCCCGCCGGTCCGATACTGGTAGGCGCCCTGGAGATTCGTCAGCGTGCCGTCCCGGTTCTTGACATACTGGTACCCCGTCCCTACCCGGTAGAACACCGGAAAGCGATTCTTGTTCTGGTAGGTGCCCTGCGCGGTGCCGGCGGCTGTCAGGGGCATCGGCGCCACTTCGGTCACGATCTTGACCAGCCGGGGACTATGGAAATCGCGTGCGTAATCGTCATTATTGCGGTTTGCGAATCGATAGAGCGTATCGTCCGCATAACCGAAGTTGACGCTGCCGTAAGCGGTATTGTGCTTGACGCTGACGATGTACTGCGGCGATGCCAGCGTCGCGATGGCCTTGCGGTCGACGCCGCTGAAATCGATCATGGGCGCGCGATCCAGGACGGCATAAGGAACGCCGGTCTTGTCGTACAGGGTGATATTTGTCGCCCCGGGCTGGAATGCGCCCTTGTTCTCGCTGAAATCGCGATAGGTCTGGTAGGGGAGATCGGTGCCGACGATGGATGCGTGAAGCGGGAGGGAGCCCAACATGCTGGCCAGGATCGACACGCCGCACAGCGCAAGCGCTTTTCGCTGGCGCCTTGAACGGCCGGTCTTTTTCACGCCGCGCCGAATCTCGGCGACCGGAACGACTTGTTGCCTGGCGTTTTTCTTCAGTGCGTAGATCTTGTTCATACTGCTTTCCGGTTATTGCGCCTCTCCTGGGCGCGGACGCGAGGAAAAATGGGCGCACGCGCTCGCCCCGGCGCCGTTGAGCGTCGGGAGTGTTGAAGCGGATTGCGGAGGTTGGGGATGCGCGGGCGCCGGCAAGGGCGCAGACGTCAGCCCGGCTTGGCCGGCATCGCTCGGAGTTGCCCTTCGCGCGGGGGCATCACGGGGCAGGGGCGTGGGCCGCCCGCATGGGACGGGGTGCGCCTACCCGGGGCGGGAGGTGCCGCGGCGGCGGCGAGTAGCGGGTGTGTCCAATCCATGGGACGCTGTCAATGAGGCTTGATGAAGAGCCCTCATTGTCGGGGAATAGCGTCCCACCGCGGGTCCGATAATGTGGCGCGCGAGTCCTATATTGTTGCTGCTCGCTTGCCCGGCCAGTCGCCCGCCCCAGGGGGCGGGGCGAGGGATGATTTTGCATGCCCGCGTCTCAGAAGGCGTAGCGCATGTTCGCGTTGACCGCCTTGTCGACGTTGTACTTGCCGAAGGCGGAGCGTTCGAAGCCCAGGCTGAGCCGGGTGTGTTTCCTGATCCTGGCGTTCACGCCAAGCTCCATCAGCATCCGGCCATCCTTGCCGTGGCTGACGCGGGTTTCGCCGGCATCGTCACGCAGTACCGTCACGCCGGGGGCGCGCAGGTCGTATTGGTAGCTGAGCCCCGCGAACGAGGTCAGTTCCCAGTGCGCGCCCTGGAACGTCTTGCCGGCCGCCACGCCGACGCGCCCGATCAACGGGTTGTCCCGCCCATGCCGCACGCTGACGTTGGACGCGTTGTGCTGCCAGTCGAAGCGGTGGCCGGGCACTGCGCCGTACACCAGTTCGACCTGGGGTTCGACGTACATGCCCTTGGCGACGGCGAGGCGCCATCCGGTTTCGGCGCCGAGATACCAGGAATGCGAGCTGCGCTCCTGACGCGACAGGCCCATCGCCGGCATGGCGTAGCGGTCGAGGTTGCGCAGGTATTTGCCGATCACGTCGATATACAGCCCGGAGCGGAACAGGGTCGAGGCGTAGAGGCCGCCGCCGGTGGATCGGGTCTGGCCGGAGAAGGCGTCGCCGCTGTAGCGGTTGTCGGTGTGGGTCAAGGTGGCGCCGGCGAAGACGCTGGCCCCGCTGAACGTGAATTTGCGGTCGGCGCCGATCTGCAGAAGCGTATAGCGGTTCGAATAGCCGGTCCGGGCCGAACCGGAACCGCTCATCACGCGGGCCCAGCCGCCGGTCTCGCCAGGGGCGTCGCGCAGGTCCCCCATGCGGCGGTTCAGGTGATTCACTTCGGTCAGGAAATTGCGATAGTGGACGTCCATGAAGTTGCGGCCGTTGTCGACGTTTTTTTCGACCCGCCGCCTGTCGACGCCTTGCAGCACCCATTGCGTGGCGGTGTCGGTCTCGACGACGCCCACCAGCGGGATCAGGCGATGGAAGGCGAACTCCCGCTCGGGCGCGCTGATGGTGAAGACGTCGTTGCGGGAGCCCTTGGGCGCGGCGACCAGGACGACGGGCGCGGCGGGATTGGCCGAGGAGCGGGTCAGGGCAGGAGCCAGCGAGGGGGCCAGCCGGACATGCAGCGCGTTGTTCTGGCCGGTCAGGGACTGCGATACCGTGATGCGGTCGGCGGACTGGCCGTCGGTGGCCATGAACACCCGACTGTCGTCCAGGGCAAGCGAATCGACGCTGAGGGACGTGAAGCCGGGTCCGCTGGCCATATCCACCTGGACGCGGTCGAGCTGCGCCGATTTTGCCGACGATGCCGACTTCACCTGCCAGAACAGGTTTCGCATGGCCACGTCGGAGGCCGGCGCCGCGATGTCACCGGCATAGGCCGCGCGCGGCCCGTCCTGGGTGGCGGGTTCGCTGCCGCCCAGGTCGATGTGCGCGGCGTGGCTGGACAGAATGTCGCCGAACAGGCGGGTACGGGACCCGGTATCGAGGCGGCTGTCCTGGCCGGTCAGGGCCCAGGATGCGGCCGAGTAGGTCGTCCAGGGCGCATCGGCGGCGGCCGCGGCCAGCATCGACAGCGCGGCAGCGGTTTCCACTTGCACCACGCCATCGGAAATGATGCCGGCATGGCTGGTCACCCTGGCGTTGTCCTGCAGGCGCACCCGGGAACCGGCGAACCGGCTGGGGCGGTCCAGCACCGTGTGGGCCGAAGCGATGTACGTTTCGCTGTCGCTGCCATCGATGCCGCCGCTGAAGTAATCCGCGATGTGGAGCGTGGAGTGGTTCGCCAGCGTCACCCGCCCCTTGAACCGGCTGCGATCCGCATCGTCGCCGGCCTTCGATTCACCGGCAGTCGGCGTGGTCTTGATGCCATTGCCGTCGTTCAGGTCGATGTACACGAAGCTGCTGCCGAGGGTGACGGAGGAGCGGTCGGCATGGATATCGGTGGCGAGGTCGGCATTCCGGCCAAGATGGAAGTCCGCGTCCCGCAGTTCGAGCGACGCCATGCGGAACCGGCGTGTCTGCCAGTCGGGTTGCGTTAAGGACACGGGTTGGGTCAACACCGAATCATCGCCCGTGGCCTTGAGCTTGTTCGCGATGGCGACCGTGCTGGCGGCATGGGTGACCGGGTGTCCCTGCAGGTAAAGCTGGCCGTTGTGCTGGACGACCGTCCCGGTGGTGTCGATACCGCCATCGATGGCGAAGCTGTCGTGGGCGCTCGCATCGACGGTATTGGCGATGTTGATGTTGCCGGCGAAATGGCCATGCCACATGGTGGCGGCGTTGGTGACGCCGGGCCGGCTGAAGTCCAGGTTCACGGTGGCCAGCGGGCCGCTGTTGGCGAGGATGGCGCCTTCGTCGGCGCCGTTCAATTGATGGAAGACGAGGTCGTTGCCGTTGATGTCGAGCTTGCCCCCGCGGTAACCCCAACTGATGTTGTCGGGATCGATTTGCCGGCCGTCGGTCAGGACCAGGGTGGGGCGACCGCTGACGATGCGGGCGGCGCTGAACGCTTGCTGCGTTCCGGCCGCATCCGCCTGTTGCGCCAGGATGACCGTGCCGTCGCCGACATTCAACCTGCCGGGGTTGGCCCCGGTGGCGGCGATCCTGAGGGTGCCGGCGCCCAGCTTGTGGAGGCTGTCCGCCTCGACGCCGTTGACTTGCCAGTTGACCGTGCTGCCTTCGTTTACGACGATGCCGCCGCCCCGCCAGGTCTGGATATCGGCGGGCTTGACGGTGTAGTCGCCGTCGAAGGTGAGCGCGCCGGCCCCCTGGTCCACCGGCTGCGCCAGGACGATAGTGCCGCCGCCCTGAAACGTCACGTCCTGGCCGTTGTCCAGGGCGTCGGGGCCGGCGGCGTCGAGCCGGCCGCGCACGTCCCACGAGGCCGGGCCCTGGGTCAGCGCGCCGGCGCCGGTGGCCTCGTCGTGGGTCCAGAGGAGGTCGCCATCGGCGGGGGCCGTGATGACGGGCGCCGCGGTCCGCTGCTGCATGACGTCGAGGATGTCCTCGAGGGGGATCACCGTATGGTGGGTGGTGATTCCGGTTATCTCGGTATAGCCGCTCAACACGCCCAGCACGACCCATTTGCCGTCGCGGGCGTCCCAGGCGAAGAGCGGCGATCCGCTATCGCCGGGCACGCCGTAGGACGCCATCGGTCCCTGGGCCGGGTCGTAGAGGTCGCCGGAATGGGAAAGGAATGTCCAGAACGAAAAAAGGGGGCTTCCGACCGTGCCGCCCGTGCGGTAGAAGTAGGCGCGCTGGAGGTCGGTGATCTTGCCGGTCCGGTCCCGAAGGTATTGGTGGCCGGCCCCCACGCGATAGAAGACGGGAAAGCGGGTCTGGTCGCCATAGACGGGCAATCTGCCGGCGCGGGTCATGTCCAGGGGCGCTGCCTCGGTCACGATCTTGTTAAGCCTGGGCGTATGGAAATCGAGCCGCGCATGTTCGTTGCGGTTGACGATCGTGTAGGTGGTGTCGTCGCGATTGCCAAAGATCACGCGCCGATAGCCGCGGTTGTGCTTGACGCTGATGATGTGTCCGGGCGACACCAGGGTGGCGACGCCGGTCCGGTCCACGGAACCGAAATCGATCATGGGAGCGCGATTCAAGCTGGCATAGGGCTTGCCCGCCTTGTCGTACAGCGGGATGTCCCGGGCGCCCGGCTGGAAGGCGCCCTTGTTTTCAGCGAAGTCGCGATAGGTCTGATAGGGGAGGTCGGTGCCGACGACGGAAGCATGGAGCGGCGTGGCGCCCAGCGCCGCCATCACGATCGACGCGCGGCCCAGGAACGGGCCGAGGCTGTCGCAGAAGCGGCCGCCGGGGGCCTTGGCGGTGACGTGGCGGATGCTGGGCGGCTTGTGTTTGCAATCCATGCGGCGCTTTTAATGAGGCATTCGGGAGCGCTCATTGTCATGGATTGGCGTCTCACGGCGAGTCCGATAATGCGGTGTCCGGACCCCGCCGCGGCCCGGGCCGCCGCTTCAGTCGCCGCCGGGACGGCGGCGGATGATCTTGAAGGTGGCGGTGGCGCGCGCCACCAGTTCGCCGTCGGCGCGGCGGATGTCGCCCTCACAGAAGGCGATGGATCCGCCGCGGCGCAGGCAGCGCGCCTCGATCACCAGGTCGCCGGTGCCGGGCGACAGGAAGGTGGTGTTCATGTCGATGGTGGCCATGCCCTCGGTGGCATCGGCCGAACCACGCGCGGCCGCGCTCAGGGTGAAGTCCAGCACGCTCATCAGGGTGCCGCCGTGCACGTCGCCGCGGCTGTTGGTCAGGTCCTGGCGCCAGGGCAGCGAGGTGCGGGCGTAGGCCGGCGCGATGCTTTCGGGCACCAGGCCGATGAAGCTCATGAACGGGATGGCCAGGCCGAAATATTCGCCGGTGGCGGGGGTTGCGGTTGCAGTCATGGAGGTGGGCACGCAGGGAAAGGGAACGACGGGAATTTGGCGGTCATAATATCCACTTTTACGCCGCCGGCCCGCGAGGATGCGGCGGCCATGGCCGTTTTTTTCGGTGACCGTACTTTTCGCGCCCGTGTGCGCGCCATGCGGTCGCCGATCCGATTTCCGCCGACATGAGCGACGTCACCCGCAAGATCGTACATATCGACATGGACGCGTTCTACGCCTCCGTGGAACAGCGCGACAACCCCGAACTGCGCGGCCAGCCGGTGGTGGTGGCGTGGACCGGGCCGCGCTCGGTGGTGTGCGCGGCGTCCTACGAGGCGCGCCGCTTCGGCGTGCATTCGGCCATGTCGGCGGTGCGCGCGCAGCGGCTCTGTCCGCAGGCGGTCTACGTGCCGCCCGACTTCAACCGCTACCGCGAGGTCTCGCGCCAGATCCGCCAGATATTCGCCCGCCATACCGACCTGATCGAGCCGCTGTCGCTGGACGAAGCCTACCTGGACGTCACCGTCAACAAGCTGGGGCTGCCGTCGGCCACCGAGGTGGCGCAGGTGATCCGCCAGCAGATCCGCGCCGAGACCGGCCTGACCGCGTCGGCCGGGGTGGCGCCCAACAAGTTCCTGGCCAAGATCGCATCCGACTGGAACAAGCCGGACGGCCAGTTCGTGATCCGTCCGAACCGGGTGCTGGAATTCCTGCAGCCGCTGCCGGTGCGCAAGGTGCCGGGCGTGGGCAAGGTGACGCAGGCGCGTCTGGAGCAACTGGGCATCCAGACGGTGGGCGACCTCGCCACGCATGGGGTCCAGGAACTGGAACACTACTTTGGCCGCTACGGCCGCCGCCTGTATGAGCTGGCGCGCGGCATCGACGAGCGCGAGGTGCAGACCGACCAGCCGCTGCAGCAGGTGTCGGCCGAGACCACGTTTTCCGAAGACGTGCGGCTGGACGCGATCGGCGAGGCCCTGGACCGCATGGCCGAGAAGGTCTGGAGCCAGGCGCTGAAAAAAGGCGCGCTGGGCCGCACGGTGGTGCTCAAGCTCAAGACCGACCGTTTCCGCATCCTGACGCGCAGCCAGACCAGCCCGCATCCGCCGGCGTCGGCCGCCGAACTGGCGGCGCTGGCGCGGCTGCTGTGCGAGCGTGTCGACCTGCCGGCGCAGACGCTGTACCGGCTGGCCGGCGTGGGCATGAGCAATTTCGCCGACCCGCAGGAGCAGACGCGCCAGCCGGATCTGTTCGGCGGCGCGTTCTGAGGGGCGGGGGCAGCGCGCGCTGTCAGGCGGCGTCGAGTTCGCGCTTGATCGAGGCGTTCTTGATGGCCTTGCGGCAGCGGGCGACGTAGGCCGGGTCGTTGGCGCAGGCCAGTCCCAGTTCCAGCAGCAGCCAGTCGCGCAGCCGCGCGTCGCCGTGCTTGAGCCTGGGATCCATGGCATCGACGCGCGCGAACAGGGCGTCGAATTCCTGGCTATCGCGCGAGGCGCCGGCGCCTTTTTCTCGGACGCAGAAGGCGGGCACCAGGACACTCAGGCCGTCGCCGTTGTCGGGCGTGGCCAGATCGGGGTGTTGCGCCAGCGCGGCCCGCAGCGCGTCGTAGTCGCCGGCGTCGATGAAAGGCTGCAGCGCATATTCGCGGCAGGCCGGGCCGATGCGCTTGTTGGCGCACAGATCGAGCGCGGCCTGCAGGCCGTCGCGGGCGCTGACGGCGGCCACCAGCCGACTCTTGATCGTATCGATTTCGTGGCGCTCGCTGCGCGTGTTGCACTGGGGCAGCAGCTTGAGCGCGGCGGCGGCGTCGCCATGGTCGGCCGCGTCGCGCAGCAGGATGCGGTAGCCCTGGTAGCGGTTGTCTTCCTCGCGGAAGATATGGGTGACGCGCAACTGCTGGATGTAGGGTTCGGCCGCGGCGGCGCGCGCCGCCTGGCTGGCGCCCGAGTGCAGGGCCAGTGCCAGCGCGTCTTCGATGATGTGCAGGGTGATGTGATTGAAGACGATGTCGTCGCGCATCGGCGCGATGGCCTGCGCCATCGCGGCGGGCGCCAGGCGGGTGGCCTGGAACAGCAGGTACAGGCAGCGGGTGTAATCCAGCGTGCCATCGGCGTCGCCGGGGCGGCCATGGCTGCCGCGCCACAGGCCCAGCGTCACTGGGCGCGGCTCGCGGTAGCCCAGCGCCGAGCCGCCGCCCGCGCCCCAGCCGTGGCCGTTGTCCGGCTCGGCAGCCAGGCGTTCGATCACGGGCGCGATGGCGTCCGACAGGCGGCGCAGGGCCGCGGGGTCGGCCTGCAGCGGATCGGACAGGGTGGCGTCATAGCGCGACTCGAAATGCTGCCGCGCCAGGTTGATCGCCGCCACGCAGTCGCCGATCGCCCCGCGCAGCGGCGGGGCCAGGGCGTCCAGCGTGTCGGCGGCGCCGGCCATGCTCAGGCGAGCCGGCCCTTGACCTGCTGCGACAGGGCGGTCATGTCGGCGCGGCCGGCCAGCGACTGCTTGAGCAGCGCCATGACCTTGCCCATGGCCGGGGCGCCGGTGACGCCCTGCGCGGCCACTTCGGCCAGCGCGGCGTCGATGGCGGCAGACACTTCCTCGGGCGTGGCGGCCTGCGGCAGGAATTCCTGCAGCACGACCAGTTCGGCCTTTTCCTGCTCGGCGGTCTCGGTGCGGCCGGCCTGCTCGAACGCGGCGATGGATTCGCGGCGCTGCTTGACCTGCTTCTCGATGATGGCGGTGATCTCGGCGTCGGTCAGGTCGCGGCGTTCGTCGACTTCCTTCTGCTTGACGGCGGCCAGCAGGAAACGCAGGGTGGCGAGGCGCTCGGCCGCCTTGGCGCGCATGGCGTCCTTGACGGCGTCGGAGAGGCGGGTCTTGAGCGTAGCGGTGCTCATGGGGGAACCTTTGTGGTGTTGCGTCAAAGGCGCAGTGTAACCGTGGGGCGGTGATCCGTGGGGCGGCCCCGGCGGGCGCGGATTTTGCGCCTCCTTTTTAAACATGTATTATTAATGAATCTTTAAAAAGGATGGCCCAGGCGCCGTCCGCAGCGCAAGGAGCAGTCAATGTTGAGCCCGCAGATCCGCGTCCTGGTCAAGGCCACGGCCCCCGTCCTGAAAACCCATGGCGAGGCCCTGACGCGCCATTTCTACGCGCGCATGTTCCAGCACAATCCGGAACTCAAGCACATCTTCAACCAGGGGCACCAGGCGGGCGGCGAGCAGCAGCAGGCGTTGGCCGGCGCGGTCGCGGCCTACGCCGAGCATATCGACGACCCGTCGGTGCTGGCGCCGGTGGTGACGCGCATCGTTCACAAGCACGTCAGCCTGGGCATCCGGCCCGAGCACTACGCCATTGTCGGCAAGCACCTGCTGGCCTCGATCCGCGAAGTGCTGGGCGAGGCCGCCACCGATGAACTGGTCGACGCCTGGGCCGCCGCCTATGGCCAGTTGGCCGACATGCTGATCGCCGCCGAGGCGCGGTTGTACGCCGAGTCGGCCGCCAAACCGGGCGGCTGGACCGGCTGGCGCGCGTTCCGCGTGGTCGGCAAGCAGCCCGAAAGCGCCGAGATCACCTCGTTCTACCTGGCGCCGGCCGATGGCGGCGCGGTGCCGGCCTATCTCCCCGGCCAGTATGTGTCGGTGCGCGTCTACGTGCCGGAGCTGGGATTGATGCAGCCGCGTCAGTACAGCCTGTCGGACGCGCCGGGCCAGGACCGCCTGCGGATCTCGGTCAAGCGCGAAGCGGGCGGCGCGCACGGTCCGGCCGGACGCGTGTCCAATGCGCTGCACGACCGCCTGGAGGAAGGCGGCGTGCTGGACGTGGCGCCGCCGCAGGGCGACTTCCACCTGCGCGAGGACGGCGACGCGCCGGTGGTGCTGCTGAGCGGCGGGGTCGGGCTGACGCCCATGGTGTCGATCCTGAACCACTTGGTGGCGACGGACGATCCGCGCCAGATCCGCTTTGTGCATGGCTGTCGCAACCAGGCGGTGCACGCCATGAAAGACCACGTCAACGACATCGCCGCGAGCCGCGGCAACGTGCGCAAGGCGGTGTTCTACGAGCAAGTCGGTGACGCCGACCGCCCGGGCCGCGACTACGACCATCATGGCCGGGTCGACCTGCGCGCCATCCGCGACGAGGCCATCGTGCCGGATGCCGATTACTACCTGTGCGGCCCGTCCGGTTTCATGCGGGCGCAGCGCGAAACGCTGCTGGCGCTGGGCGTGGCGCCGGACCGCATCCACGCCGAGGCCTTCGGCAGCGGCGGCGCGCCGGCCTGACCGGTGTATCCTGGCGCCCATGCAACTGACCCGATTCACCGACTTCGGCCTGCGCGTGCTGATGTATCTGACGCAGTGCCGCGACCGGCCCGCGGCGGTCACCATTCCGGAGATCGCCACGCGCTTCGACCTGTCGCGCAACCACCTGGTCAAGGTGGTGCATTTCATGTCGCAGCGCGGCTGGGTCAGCACGGCGCGCGGCAAGGGTGGCGGCCTGGCGCTGGCGCGCCCGGCCGGCGAGTACCGGCTGGGCGACCTGGTGCGCGAACTGGAACAGCAGGGCCCGCTGATCGACTGCCGCGAGCCGCCCTGTGCGCTGGACGGCGCCTGCCGCCTGGCGGGGGTGCTGGCGCAGACCCTGCAGGCGTTCTACGACGCGCTCAATGGCTATACCCTGGCGGACCTGGTGCGCGATCCGACCGCCGCGGCCATCATCAGGCTGCATCGCGCCGCCTGACGGCGGCGCCGGCGGCTCGCCGGTGGCCGTGGGCGTGACGTTTGGCGGCGAGGCCGGGCCATGAGCGCCGTCCATGAGCCGCGGTTATGGGTGCTGGGGCTTTGGTGATTTGCGGTCATCCGTCCCCCGCTTCAGAATAAGACCGTCGCCATTTTCTTATCGGGATGCAGGCTATGCGGGTATGCGTGATCGGCGCCGGGGTCGTGGGCGTGACCTCGGCTTATTTCCTTGCCCGCCAGGGCCACGAGGTCGTGCTGGTCGACAGCCACGCCCATCCGGCCGAGGTTTCCAGCTACGCCAACGGCGGCCAGCTCAGCTACAGCTACGTCGCGCCGCTGGCCGGGCCGGGCGTGTTGCCGAGCGTGCCGGGCTGGCTGCTGCGCGAGGATTCGCCGCTGCGTTTCCGGCCGCGGCTGGACCCGCATCAGTGGCGCTGGTGCCTGCGCTTCGCGCTGGCCTGTCGCGCCTCGGTGGCGCGCGAGTCCACCGCGCAATTGCAGGCGCTGTCCTTTCTCAGCCGCGACGCCATGCATGCCTTGCTGGAACAGGAAAACCTGGAATTCGGCCATCTGCGCAACGGCAAGCTGATCGCCTACCGCAGCGCGGCCCTGCTGGACAAGGCGCGCGCGCTGGTCGCCTACCAGGCGGCCCACGGCGCCGAGCAGCAGGTGCTGGACGCCGCCCAGACGTTGCAGCGCGAGCCGGCGCTGGCCGGCATGGGCGCCAGCCTGGCCGGCGCCATCTACACCCCGAGCGAAGAGGCGGGCGACTGCCGCCAATTCACGCAGGCGCTGTTCGAGCGGCTGCAAGCGCTGCCCAACGTGCATTGCGCCATGTCCAATCCCGTCGCCGGCCTGCAGCGCGAGGGCAGGCGCATCGTCGCGGTGCACGCCCAGGACGGCGACATCGGCGCCGACGCGGTGGTGCTGGCCACGGGCATCGGCACGCGCGCCTTGCTGCGACCGCTGGGCCACGATGTGCCGCTGTATCCGCTCAAGGGCTACAGCCTGACCGTGCCGCTGGCGGACGACGATACCGTGGCGCCGCGCATCAGCGTCACCGACTACGAGCGCCGCATCGTCTATGCGCGGGTCGGCGGGGTGCTGCGGATCGCGGCCATGGTGGACATCGGCAGCGCCAATGCCGACATCGATCCGGCCCGCATCGCGCTGCTCAAGCGCCAGGTGCGCGAGGCGTTTCCGGCGCTCGACCTGGCGCAGGCGATTCCCTGGGCCGGGCTGCGCCCGGCCACGCCCACCGGCAAACCGCTGATCGGACGCAGTTCCGCCGCCGACAACCTGTGGCTGAACATCGGCCAGGGCGCGCTTGGCTTCACCCTGGCCTGCGGCAGCGCGGCGCTGCTGACGGCGCAGATGGCGGGGCTGGATACGCCGCTGGATCCGCTGCCGTTCAGACCGTGAGGGTGGGGCCGCGCCGCGGGGGGGCTGCGCTTCGCGGGTCGGCACTTCGCGGGCCTGTATTTCCCGGGCCTCGGCTGCCTGGGTCTCTGCTTCCCAGGGCTGCATTCGCCGCCCACGACGGCCTGGGATATGGCGGCCTCGGGAATGTCCATTTCAAGATAGTCCCTGCCTGTTCATCGGCAGACGGGCGCTCGCACGCTCAATAGGATACCGGTCATCCGCCACCTGCGCGGCGCCGCGCGCCGCGGCGGAGAGCCGATTCCCCTTCCGCGAGTGAACCCATCATGTCCTACCTGTTTCCATTGTTCGCCATCCTGTTCTGGGCGGGCAATGTCATCGTCTCGAAGATGGCGGCCAGCGCCATTTCGCCCACCGCCATCACGTTCTACCGGCTGATCCTGGCGCTGGCGATCATGGGCCTGTTCACGGCCGTGCCGGCCTGGCGCAACCGCCATGTGATCCTGCGCCACTGGCCCAAGCTGGCGCTGTACGGCGGACTGTCGTCGGCGCTGTTCCAGGCGCTGTCGTACCGCGCCGCCGAGACCACCACCGCCACCAACATGGCGATCCTGACCGCGTTGATCCCGCTGCTGAGCATGCTGCTGAGCGTGGTCATCCTGCGCGATCCGCTGACCCTGGGCATGGCGGCCGGCGGCGCGCTGTCATTCCTGGGCCTGCTGTACCTGGTGGGGCAGGGCGAGATGCTGAGCGTGTTTCAGCACGGCATCCACGTGGGCGACGGCCTGATGCTGATGGCGGCGTTTTCCTACGCGTTGTACGGCGTGCTGCTGCGCCACTGGAAAGTGCCGCTGCCGGCGTGGCAGTCGACCTTCGTGCAGTCGATTTTCGCGCTGCTGTACATGCTGCCGCTGTACCTGCGGGTGCCGGCCGCGCAGGCGGCGCTGGACATGAAGACGATTCCGCTGATCCTGTATGCCGGCATTTTCTCTTCGGTGCTGCTGTCGTTCCTGTGGATCGAGGGCGTGCACCGCCTGGGGCCGAACCGCTGCAGCATCTTCATCAACCTGCTGCCGTTGTTCACCGCGCTGGCCGCGTTCGTGTTGCTGCGCGAGCAGCTGCATTCCTACCACTTGCTGGGCGGCGCGGTGACCTTGCTGGGCGTGCTGCTGGCGCAGACGGTGCAGCGGCCGCTGTTCGGCCGCGCCCGGGCCGCCGCGCTGGCTGCCGGCAAGGCGTGACGCGCGCCGGCGCGGTTCACTCCCGTTCAAGACGGGACGAGGCCGGCGCCGCATAGTGGCTCTCTTTGAACGGAGAGCCCATGAGTCTTTTCCAGAAAACCGCCATCGCCCTGGCGCGCAGCCCGGGCGCCGGGCGCGCCATGCGCGCGCTGGCCGCGCGCACCTCGCTGGCGCGCCGCTTCGTCGGCGGCGCCGATGTCGAGGCGGCGGTGCGCACCGCCGCGCGGCTGCGCGAGGCGCACGGCATCCGCGCTTCGCTGTTCTACCTGGGCGAATACGTGGCCGACCCGGCGGCGATCGAACACAACACGCAGCAGGCCATGCAGGCCTGCGCCGCGCTGGGCCGGGCGGGGCTGGACGTGCACGTGTCGATCGATCCCACCGCCATTGGCTACATGCGCGACGATGCGCTGGGGCGCGGCAATGCCCGGCGCATCGCGGCGGCGGCGCGCCAGGCCGCGGGTGGCGGGCGCGACTGGGTGGTGCTGGACATGGAGGACTCGGGCCTGCGCGAACGCACCTGCGCCTTGCACGCGGAACTGCTGGGCGCCGGCCTGCCCGCCGGCCTGACGCTGCAGGCGCGCCGACGCCGCACGCCGGTCGACCTGGCCTGGGCCATCGGCCAGCGCACCTCGCTGCGGCTGGTCAAGGGGGCGTTCCCGGAACGCGCGCTGGATCATGCCGGCCGCGCCCATATCGACCAGGCCTATCTGGACGCGGCCGCCATCATGCTGTCGCCCCAGGCGCGCGCGGCCGGCTTCCTTCCGGTCTTCGGCACCCATGACGACCGCCTGGCCGGCGCCATCATGGCCTTGGCGCGCGAGCGGGGGTGGGGGGCGGACGAGTTCGAGTTCGAGATGCTCTATGGCGTGCGGCCCGATTGGCAACTGGCGCTGCGGCGCCTGGGCTACGCCGTCCGGGTGTACCTGCCATTCGGGGCGGACTGGTGGCCGTATGCGGTCCGGCGGGTGGGCGAGCATCCGCGCAATGCGTGGCTGCTGGCGCGGTCGTTGGCCGCGGAAGGGGACTATTTCGGGTAGCCTGTCGCCAGTGGCCGGGCTTGCCGAGGCCGCGCCCGAGCGTTTTTCACTGGCGGTTTTCCGATGGCGGTTTCCCAACATATCTGGCATTGCGGCGCCGGCCTGCCCGGCGATGTGCTGATCGCCGACCTGCGCGCCTACCGGTACGACGCGCATTTCCACGACGCCTGGTCGATCGGCGCCATCGCGCGCGGGCGCTGCGCCTTCACGGTGCACGGCCGCCCCTTCGAGGCGGGCGAGGGCGATCTGGTAGTGATCGCGCCGGGCCAGGTGCATACCGGCGGCACGTCGGCCGGCCTGCTCGCCTACCGCATGGCGTACATCGAGCCGGCCTGGTTCCAGCAGCACGCCCTGGCGCTGCGCGAGGGCGGATTGGACCTGCCCGGGCCGGTGATTCGCGACGCGTCCCTGTGCGCGCAATGGCTGGCCGCGCTGGCGCCTGACCATACCGATGACGCGGCGCGCCGCGGCGACCTGTCGGCGGCGCTGTTCCGGCTGTTGGCGGCGCATGGGCGAGCGCCCGCCGAGGCGGCGCGAGATGGCGCCGACGTGTGCGAACTGCTGTGGCAAAGGATGCGGGCCGATCCCGCCTGCGCGCCCGACCTGGAGGCGCTGGCGCGGGCCGATGGCCGCCACCGCAGCACCCTGGTCAAGCAGTTCGCGCGCCGCTACGGTCTGCCGCCGCAGGCCTGGCTGCGCAATTGGCGGGTGGCGCGCGCCCGCGCGCTGCTGCGCGGCGGGCTGCCGCTGGCCGAGGCGGCGCTGGCGGTGGGCTTTGCCGACCAGGCGCACCTGACGCGCGTGTTCAAGCAGGTCTATGGCAGTCCGCCCGGCGTGCTGCGTCGATCGGCGGCCCGCAAACCGGCCGAGTGACATTCCTACAGCTCATGTAATGAGCGATGAATGATCGGTTGAATCAGGAGTTTTTACCGGATTTAATCGCTTCATGTGGCGTCCGTTGACGCCGTATTGATTGATTCATGGGAATGTGAAGATGGACTCGCAACGCATCACGCTGCGCGCCGCGGACGGCGTGCCGCTGGGAGGCTACGTGTGGCGCCACGCCGACCCCGATCCGGCCGGCCCGCGTCCGGTGGTGGTCATCAATGCCGCCACCTCGGTGCGCTGCCGCTATTACGCGCGCTTCGCGGCCTACCTGCACCAACACGGTTTCGATGTGCTGACCTACGACTATCGCGGCATCGGCGAGTCGCGTCCGGCGTCGCTGCGCGGTTTCCGGGCGTCCTGGATGGATTGGGGCGAGAAGGATTTCGAAGCGGTGCTGGGGTATGTGCGCCACCATTTTCCGGGCCAGCCGGTGGACGTGGTGGCGCACAGCATCGGCGGCTTCGTCACCGGGCTGGCGCCGTCGGCCAGCGGGTTGCGGCGGATTTTCACCATGGGGGCGCAATATGCCTACTGGCGCGATTACGCCGCCGGCCAGCGCCTGCGCATGCTGGCCAAGTGGCATGTGGTGATGCCGCTGCTGGCCGCCTGCCTGGGTTACTTCCCCGGGCGTCGGCTGGGCTGGCTGGAGGACACGCCGCGCGGGGTGGTGCGTGACTGGAGTTTCATGGGCGCGCGCTTCGAGGGGCGCGGCGGGCCGGATCGCCGCGTCGCCGCGATGGCGGCGGTGACCGCCCCGATCCTGGCGCTCAGCGTCACCGATGACGAATTCGGCACCGAGGCCGCCATCGCCCGGCTGCTGGCGTATTTCACCGGCAGCGCCCGCACCCACCTGCGTCTGGCGCCGGCCTCGCTGGGGTTGGACGCGATCGGCCATTTCGCCTTTTTCCATGACCGCTTTCGCGACACGCTGTGGCCGATCGCCCTGGGCTGGCTCAGCCGCGGGGAGCGGCGGCTGGCGGGGGCGACGCCCATACGTTGTGACTGCGTGGCGTCTCTAGCCGATAGTCCGAGTATTTCCGCGTGAAGAACTCCGCGCCCAGCGTTTCGGCCGCCAGCAACGGATTGCGGGGATCCGCCGCGATCTCGCCGCGGCTGTTGCCGGCGCCGTGGACCACCCCGACGAAATCGGCGAGGGTGTAGCGCGCGAATTCCTGCACCTGGTGCACCACGCCCAGGATCGCGCCGGGATAGGTTTCCTCGGACGCCACCGCCAGGGCCAGGCGCTTGCCGGCCATGCGCGCCTTGACCGCCTCGGGTTCGGGGCCGGTGCCGGCGTAATGCGTGAACGAGCGGTCGAAGAATGCCTTGGTCTGCGCCGACATGCCGTACCAGTAGAGCGGGGTGCAGAACAGCACGCCGTCGGCGGGCAGAAAGTGTTCCAGGAACAGCTCGGCGTAGCGGTCGTCGGGCGCCGAGGCATGGCGCAGGTCCGGCAGGAAGCCTTTGATGTAGTCGTCCAGGAACAGCAGGCTGGCGTGGCTGCCGGCGGCCTGCGCGCCGCGTTGCGCCGCGGCGCCGAGCGCGGCGCTGTTGCCGTCGCGGCGAGGGCTGCCGGCCAGGATCAGCAGGCGCTTGGATTGATGAGCTGTATTCATGTTTGGATGCCTCGATGAGTGAAACGAAAAGGGAAGATACGAGGCAAAATTTACGCAGCGGCGCGCATCGGGACAAACGAGGATTTCTTGGCTAAGATGAGTTGAATTCATCTGGATGGCGCGCCATGTTTGCTTCCCTGCCGGTCACCGCCCTGCGCGCCTTCGAGGCCGCCGCGCGCTTGCGCAGCTTCAAGGCGGCCGCGGCCGAGCTGGCCGTGACGCCCACGGCGGTTTCGCATCAGATCAAGGCGCTGGAGCGCCACGCCGGCGTGGCCTTGTTCGACCGGGTGCCGCAGGGCGTGCGCCTGACCGACGCCGGCGCGCGGCTGTTCGCCAGCGCGCACGGCGCCTTGCTGGATATCGCCCAGACGCTGGATGCGCTGCGGCCGGCCAGCGCGGCCGGCGCGCTGACGCTGTCCACCACGCATTCGTTCGCGGCGCTCTGGCTGGTGCCGCGGCTGGGCCGCTTCTACCAGGCCTATCCGCAATACCAATTGCGCCTGCAGGCGCAGGCCGAGACGATCGACCTGCTGCAGGACGCCAGCGTCGACGTGGCGATCCGCTACAGCCGCCAGCGCTATCCCCTGCTGCACGCGGCGTGCACGCTGCAGGAGCGGTTCGGGGTCTACGGCGCGCCCGCGGTGGTGGCGCAGGCGCGGCGGGCGCGCCCCGCGCTGGTGACCGTGCGCTGGCGCGATTCGGCGCTGTATGACGAGGGCTGGCTGCAGTGGTGCGAGGCGGCCGGGCTGCCGGCCTGGCGCAAACCGGCGGCGCTGCACGCCTATGCGGAAGAGCACTACGCGTTGCAGGCGGCCATCGCGGGCCAGGGACTGGTGCTGGCCAGTTCGGTCATGGTTTCGGATAGTGTCGCGGCCGGCACGCTGGTGCCGCTGCGTCCCGAGGTCAGCGTGGTCGGCGCGGCCTACACCGCGCTGTGCGCGCCGGGGCGCGAGCGCCATCCGCCGGTCAAGGCGTTCCTGGCGTGGCTGCGGCAGGAATTCAAGGACTAGCGGCGGCGTTGGTCGATGCGTGCCGGTCGACGCGCATTCACGGCCGTGCCGGTCGCGGCAACAGCGGCAAGATTGCCAGCATGGCGCCGCCGGCGGCCAGCCAGGCCAGCGGCCAGGACGCGGCCGCCACCAGCCGCGGCAGCGCCAGCGGCGTCAGGAACAATCCCAGGTAGACGCAGGTGTTGGCCAGCCCCAGCGCGGTGCCGGCGCGGGCGGCGCCGGCCAGCGTGGCCAGTTCGGTGTAGGCCACGCCGTGCCAGGCCGAGGCGCAGATGCCGGCGGCGGCCAGCAGCACGGGCACGGCCAGCAGCGCCGCGCGGTTACCGGGGATCGCGCCCTGGAGCCAGGCCGCGGCCGCCAGCGCCACGAACAACACACAGCCCAGCCAGACGCAGCCGCGCAGGTAGGCGCGGCGATTGCCGTGGCGGTCGGTCCAGCGGCCGCCGGCGATGCGCGCCACCATGGCGCCCAGTTGCACCGCCACCATCACGGCGGTCAGCGTGGCGATGCCGGCGCCGCTGAAGTCATGCAGGAATACGGTGGCGAACGTCAGCACCGCGAATTGCGGGCAGCAGAGCAGGCCGATCGCCACCGCCGCGCGCCATACCCTGGCGTCGCGCAGGGGGCTCGACGCGGCGGCGATCGGCGTGTGGGTGGCGGCTCGGGAGCGCGGGGAGGTTGTCGGGGTGTTGTCGCCGGCGTGGGAGGCTGCGGTGGAGCCGGCCGCCGTGGCGGGGTGCGCCCGATCCGGCTCGCGCAGCCATCCCAGCGTCAGCAGCGCGGCGCCCGCGCACAGGCCGGCCAGCAGGCCGAAGACCGCGCCGAAACCGGCCCGCGACGCCAGCCAGGGCAGCACCAGCGCGCCCAGTCCGCCGCCCAGCGGCACGGCGGTCTGGCGGATGCTCATCGCCAGGCCGCGCTCGCCTTCGTCGAACCACGCCATCACCGCGCGACCGCTGGCGCCGTTGACGCTGCCGCCCATCACGCCCACCAGCAGCAGGCCCAGCGCCAGCAGCCACAAGGCGGGCGCGACGCCGTGGGCCGGCGCGGCGAACAGACTCATCCAGGCCAGCGCCGCGGCCGTCGCGCCCAGGCCGCCCAGCAGCACCGGCCGGTCGCCCCAGCGGTCGGCCAGCAGGCCCCAGGGCAGCTCGAACAACGCCACGCCCAGGCCGAGCACGCCGAGCGCCAGGCCCAGGGCGTCGTTGTCCAGTTGATAGTCCGCGCGCAGGAAGACGGCGGTGGCGGGCAGGCCGGCCGCCGCCGCGGAGAAGGCAGCATTGGCGGCCACCCCCACCGCCAGCACCTTCCAGCGGTGGGTGGGGCGCACGGCAGGGGTTGGGGCGGAGAGCGCGGAGGCGGGCAGGGACATGACGGTTCCAGATGGGATTGACGCGGCAAAGTCTGCGCCCGTAACATCATTCTGAAAATCGGGAAATTTTTAATTAAAGGTTTTGAAAAACAGGATGATCAGGCCTGTCACCTTTGACCTGGACGTGCTGCGCAGCTTCGTCGCGGGGGTGGAGCTGGGCAGCTTCGGCCGCGCGGCCGACCGCCTCGGGCGCTCGACTTCGGCCGTCAGCGCGCAGTTGAAAAAACTCGAGGAACAGGCTGGCGTGCTGCTGCTGCGCAAGGCCGGTCGCGGCCTGGCGCTGACCGACGCGGGCGAGACCATGCTGGCGTACGCGCGCCGGCTGCTGGATCTGAACGATCAGGCTTCGGTGGCGGTGCGCGGCACGCGCTTGCAGGGGCGGGTGCGCCTGGGGCTGCAGGAGGATTTCGGCGAGATCCTGCTGCCGCGCGTGCTGGGCCAGTTCGCCCGCGCCCATCCGCAGGTGCGGATCGAAGCGCGGGTGGCGCGCAATGCCGAGCTGCTCGAACGCGTGGCGGCGGGCGAACTGGACCTGGCGCTGGCCTGGGACCATGACGCGGCGCGGCCGCATGGCCAGCGGCTGGCTGAACTGCCGCTGTGCTGGATCGGTCCGGCCGCGACGGGCCTGGCGCGCGATGCCGATGGCGCCTGGCCGCTGGTGGCGTTCGAGGCGCCCTGTCTGTTCCGCAGCCGCGCCACCGATGCCCTGGACCGCGCCGGCATCGCCTGGACCTCGGCTTTCATCAGCCCCAGCCTGGCGGGCCTGTGGGCGGCGGTCAGCGCGGGGCTGGGGCTGATGGTGCGCACGCCGCTGGGGCTGCCCGCCGGGTTGCGGGTAATGGCGCCGGGCGAGCAGGGCCTGCCGTCGTTGCCGCCGTTGTCGCTGTCGCTGTATCACGCGCAAGGCCGGCCCGGCCCGGTGGCCGCGGCCCTGGCCGATATCGTGCGGCGCTGCGTGCGCGACAGCGTCGCGGCGCTGCCGGCCATGCCGGGCCTGCCGGCGCGCATCCCTTCCGAGGAGGCCGAGCGCCTTGAACCGATTCCATGAAATGACTGTCTTCCTGGCGGTGGCCGAGGCCCAGAGCTTTGCCGCCGCCGCGCGCCGGCTGGCGATGTCGGCGCCGAGCGTGACGCGCAGCGTCGCGGCGCTGGAGCGCCGGCTGGGCACGCTGCTGCTGGTGCGCACCACCCGCAGCCTGCGCCTGACCGAAGCCGGCCAGCGCTACGCGGCCGACTGCCGCGCCATTCTTGAAGCCGTGGAGCAGGCCGACGACGCCGCCGCGGGGGCGATGGCGGCGCCGCGCGGGTCGCTGCACATCACCGCGCCGGCGCGCTTCGGTGAACTGCACGTGATGCCGGCGGTGCTGGGCTACCTGCGCCAGCACCGCGAGGTATCGGTGAACGCCCTGCTGGTGGACCGCGTGGTGAATCTGCTGGACGAGGGCGTGGACGTGGCGGTGCGCATCGGCGCCTTGCCCGACTCCACCCTGACGGCGGTGCCGGTGGGGCAGGTGCGGCGGGTGGTGTGTGCCTCGCCCGACTTCCTGCAGCGCCACGGCACGCCCGACAGCCCCGACGCGCTGGCGCGCTTTTGCACCATCACGGCGGCAATGGAAGGGCGCGGCGCGCAATGGCGTTTCCTGCAGGACGGCCAGCCGCGGCGCCTGCCGCTGGCATCGCAGTTGACGGTGACCTCGTTCCAGGCCGCGGTGGCGGCGGCCTGCGAGGGCTGGGGGCTGACCCAGGTGGTGTCCTACCAGGTGGCGCGCGACCTGGCCAGCGGCGCTTTGCAGGTGGTGCTGCGCGACTACGAAATGGCGCCGCTGCCGGTGCACGTGGTGTATCCGGAAGGGCGCAAGAGTTCGGCCAAGGTGCGCAGCTTCGTCGACTTCTGCGTCGACGCGCTGCGCCGCGACCTGGCGGCCCTGCCGGCTTGATCCTTTCACTGGCGGCAATGGTGTCTTGCGCGCCGTGGCCGTTCCCCGGCGGGCGCGGGCGGTTCAAGATGGAGGCCTGTTTCCTCTATCCGAGATACCCCATGTCCGCCGCTCCCCTGACGTTCTACAGTTTTCCCCTGTCCGGCCATTCGCACCGCGTGGCCCTGATGCTGTCGCTGCTGGATGTGCCGCACCGCAATGTCGAAGTCGATCTGCGCAGCGGTGCGCAGAAGCGGCCCGAGTTCCTGGCGCTGAACGCGTTCGGCCAGGTGCCGGTGATCGACGACAACGGCGTGGTGGTGGCCGATTCCACCGCGATCCTGGTGTACCTGTGCAAGCGCTACAACGGCCAAGCCTGGCTGCCCGAGGACGCGGTGGGCGCGGCGGCGGTGCAGCGCTGGCTGTCGGCCGCCTCCGGCCCGCTGGCGGCCGGCCCGGCCGCGGCGCGGCTGGTGACGGTGTTCGGCGCCCCGTATGACGTGCCGGCCACGCTGGCGCGCGCGCATGCCTTGCTGGCGGTGATGGAGCGGGAGCTCGCGGCCACCGGCTACCTGGCCGGCGCCGCGCCGACGCTGGCCGACGTGGCCTGCTACACCTACGTGGCGCATGCGCCGGAAGGCAACGTGTCGCTGGCGGATTATCCGCGGGTGCGCGACTGGCTGGCGCGGATCGAGGCGCTGCCGCGCTTCGTGCCGATGGTGGCGTCTCCCGTGGGATTGCGGGCGGCGTGAACGCAAGCGCCCGCGCGCAAGGAGCCTGACATGAATACGACCACGACGAGTCCGCTTGGCGCCGCGCCGGCCGGCGGTTCGACGGCCGCCACGACGGCGACCGGCCAGCCGGCCGCGGCCGCGCCCGCGACGCCCTGGCACGCGGGCGAACTGCGGTTGCAGGCGCATATCGGCATGGCCGAGCGCATGGCGCAGGTGGGCGCGAAAGTGATCCGCCCGTACATGCCGGACCAGCACCGCGCCTTCTTCGCGCAACTGCCGTTCCTGGTGGCGGGCGCGGTCGATGGCCAGGGCGATCCCTGGGCCGGCGTGCTGGAGGGCGAGCCGGGCTTCGCCGTGTCGCCGGACCCGCAGACCCTGCAGGTGGCCGCGCTGCCGGATGCCGATGATCCGCTGCGCGCCGGCCTGGGGCCGGACCAGCCGGTGGGCCTGCTGGGCATCGAACTGCACACGCGCCGCCGCAACCGCATGAACGGCCGCATCACCGCCTGGGACGGCAGGCGTTTCGCGGTCACGGTGGCCGAGTCGTTCGGCAACTGCCCGCAGTACATCCAGGCGCGCGATTTCCATTTCTCGCGCTCGCCGTCCCTGCGTTTTCCGGGGGCGGCGCGCGAGCGGACCGGTCTGGCCGACGCCGACCGGGCGCTGATCGCGCGCGCCGACACGCTGTTCGTGGCGACCTATGCCGACACCGACGAGGCCGGCCGCCGGATCGACGTCTCGCACCGTGGCGGCATGCCGGGGTTCGTGCGCGTCGACGGCGACACGCTGACGATCCCGGATTTCTCCGGCAACCGCTTTTTCAATACGCTGGGCAACATGGTGCTCAATCCGCGCGCCGGGCTGCTGTTCATCGATTTCGAGCGCGGCGACGTGTTGCAGGTGTCGGGGCGCGCCGAGGTGATCCTGGACAGTCCGGAGATCGCCACCTTCGCGGGGGCCGAGCGGTTGTGGCGCGTCCACGTGCGGCGGGTGCGGGCCAGGCCGGGCGCGCTGGCGCTGCGTTGGCGCTTTGGCGGCTATTCGCCGACCGCGTTGGCCACGGGGCAGTGGCCGCAGGCCGCCACGGCCTGACGCGGGGCCGCTCGCCGGGCGCCGCGCGCGGCGACTGCTTGAGCGGCCAATGGCGGGGGGGCGCCAGGGTCAGGCGCGGTCGGCGCCGACCTTGCGCACCACGGTGTCGTCCGGCGCCAGCGCGCGGCCGTCCTGGGCGCGGATCTCCAGGCGCCGCACCGGCTGGCCGCGCTTGCGGTCGATGAGTGTGGAGTGCGGCTCGGCGGGGCCGTAGTAATGGTCTTCGCCCCATTGGCGCAGGCCGACGATGACGGGAAACAGCGCCTGGCCTTTTTCCGTCAGTACGTATTCCTGGTAGGCGCTGCCGTCGGACGCCGGCACGGCCGCCAGGATGTCGTGCGCGACCAGGGTGCGCAGGCGGTCGCTGAGGATGTTCTTGGCCACGCCGAGGCTTTTCTGGAATTCACCGAAGCGGCGCACGCCGTCGAAGGCGTCGCGCACGATCAATAGCGACCACCAGTCGCCGATGGCGTCCAGCGCGCGCGCCACCGGGCAGGCGGCGCCTTCGAGACTGGTGCGTTTGACCATGTCGTCCTGACCTTTGCCGCGCATCGCGGCGGGGAAAGATGTCGAATGTTTGGTTGCATTATAAAACCTCAAGGTCTAGCATTCTGGTTTTGTAATGAAACCACTTGAGGCCATCATGCCAGACCAGACCGATCCTGCCCCTGCTGCTCCGCCATCTCCTTCATCGCCTTCATCTACTTCATCGCCGGCGTCCAAGGAACTCACGGCATCCGCGGCCTCTGCGGCATCCACGGCATCCGCTGCATCCACGGCATCTGTCGCATCTGCGCCCGCCACGCCATCCGCCGATCGCCTGCCCGCCGCCCTGGTGCTGCTGCTGGCCGTGGCCTGCGCCTTGAGCGTGGCCAACGTCTACTACGCGCAACCGCTACTGGACGCCATGGGCCGCGAGTTCCGCCTGGACGAGGGCGCGGTGGGCATCGTCGTCACCGCGACGCAACTGGGCTGCGCGCTGGCGCTGGTGCTGGTGGTGCCGCTGGGCGACCTGCTCGACCGGCGCCGCCTGATGCTGGCGCAACTGGGGCTGCTGGTGCTGGCGCTGGCCGCGGTGGCGCTGGCGTCCGCCGCGCCGTGGCTGCTGGCCGGGATGCTGGCGCTGGGCCTGCTCGGCACCGCGATGACCCAGGGCTTGCTGGCGCTGTCGGCGGCGCTGGCCGCGCCGCACGAGCGCGGGCGGGTCGTCGGCGCGGTGCAGGGCGGAGTGGTGATCGGCCTGCTGCTGGCGCGGACTCTGGCGGGCGCCGTGGCCGACCTGTGGGGATGGCGCGCGGTCTACCTGGTGTCCGCCAGCCTGGCCGCGTTGCTGGCGCTGGCGCTGGCCCGCTGGCTGCCGCGCCGCGCCTTGCCGGCCGCGGGACTGGGCTACGGCGCGCTGCTGCGCTCGATGTTCACGCTGCTGGCGCACGAGCGGGTGCTGCGGGTGCGCGGCATGATCGCGCTGTTGATGTTCGCCGTCTTCAGCGCGTTCTGGACGGCGCTGGTGCTGCCGCTGAGCGCGCCGCCGTATTCACTGACGCACACCGCGGTGGGCGCGTTCGGGCTGGTGGGCGTGGCCGGGGTGCTGGTGGCGGCGCGGGCGGGGCGGCTGGCCGATCGCGGCCATGCGCAACTGACCACCGGCGCGGGCCTGGCGCTGCTGTGCCTGGCGTGGGTGCCGATCGCCTTCCTGGACCGCAGCCTGTGGGCGCTGGCGCTGGGCGTGCTGGTGCTGGACATCGCGGCGCAGGCGCTGCACGTGACCAACCAGGCCATGATCTTTTCCATCAGCGCGCAGGCGCACAGCCGGCTGGTCGGCGGCTACATGATGTTTTATGCGGTGGGTAGCGGACTCGGGTCGATCGCCTCGACCTTCGTCTATGCGCGCGCGGGCTGGCTGGGCGTGTGCGCGCTGGGCCTGGGACTGAGCCTGGCGGCGACGCTGTTCTGGGCGCTGACGCTGCCGCGCAAGGCGGCGCCGGCGCCCGGCTGCGCGGTTGCGCCGCGGGCGTGACGGAACGCCGGCGCGGTCCGCTCAGTGATGTTCGAGCGTGTGGGCGATGGCCGCCACCTGCCGCGCGAACGCCGGATCGGCGCGGTCGCGCGGCCGCGGCAGGTCGATGTCGTAGTGGCCCGCGATGTTGGCCGGGCGGCCGCCCAGCACCACCACCTTGTCGGCCAGGAACACCGCTTCCTCGATGTCGTGGGTGACGAACAGCACCGCCGCGCCGGAGGCCTGCCACACGCGGATCAGCTCCTGCTGCAGGTTGCGGCGGGTGATGGCGTCGACCGCGCTGAAGGGTTCGTCCATCAGCAGCAGGTCGGGCTTGACGGCCAAGGCGCGGGCGATGCCGACGCGTTGCGCCTGGCCGCCGGACAACTGGTGCGGCCAGCGGCGGCCGTAGTCGCCCAGGCCGGTCAGTTGCAGCGCGGCATCGATGCGCTGTTGGCGTTCCTGGCGGTCCAGCCCCAATCCTTCCAGGCCATAGCCGACGTTGCCGCCGACCGTGCGCCACGGCATCAGGCGGCTGTCCTGGAACACCACGGCGCGGCTGCGTCGCCCGGGGCGCGCGGGCGCCTGGAAGCGCACTTCGCCGCTGGCGGGGTCGGCCAGGCCGGCCGCCGCGCGCAGCAGCGTGGATTTGCCCACGCCCGAGCCGCCCACCACGGCCACGAAACTGCCCGCCTCGATCGCCAGCGACAGGCCCTGGATCACGGGCGCGTCGGCGCCCGGATGTTGGTATGAGAGTTTCGAGAATTCGATCACGGACGCCATTGCAGCACCTTGCTTTCGACCATCGAGAACGCCAGGTCGCACAGCGTGTAGACCAGCGAGATGATCAGCATGTAGACCACCACCGCGTCGTAGGCGCCGACGCCGGCGGCGGCATTCATTTCCTGGCCCATGCCGGGCACGCCCAGCAGTTCGGCGGCGATCAGCGTCATCCAGGCCTGGCCGATGCCGGTGCGCACGCCCGACAGCGCGCCGGGCGCGATGGCCGGCAGCGTCACGCCCAGCGCGCGCGCCAGGTAGCCGCCGTGGCCGAAGGCGCGCGCCAGTTCGTAATAGCGCGGATCGACGTTGCGCACCGCGCTGTAAGTGGCGAAGTAGTTGACCCAGAACACGCCGATGGCGATGACGAAGGCGGCGCCGGCATGGCTGACCTTGAACCAGGCGATGGCGAATACCACCCAGGCCAGCGGCGGGATCGGCCGCAGGATGCGCGCCAGGTAGGCTTGCGCCAGGTCGAAGCGCGGCAGCGTCGCGGCCGCCAGGCCCACGCCGAAGCCCAGCGCGGTGCCCGCGGCCAGGCCCCAGAAGTAATGCACCAGGCTGGAGCCGATGGCCGGTAGCAGCCGGCCCGACTGCCATTCCTGGACCAGCGTGGCGGGCAGCGCGAAGGGATCGGGCAGGGTGCCCGCGGGCGCCCATTGCCAGATCAGCGCGGCCTTCCAGATGGCGATGAAGAGGGCCAGTCCGCCGATGCCGTAAGCCGCGCGGCGCACGGCGGCGAACCCCGGCGGCGCGCCCTTGCGGGCCTGCGGCGCGGGCGCGGCCAGGGCGGGGGCGGTCTGGCTCATGGCTTCCCGGCCTTGTCGTAGAAGTGGGTGTCGAACAACTGCTTGACGTCGACCTTGGCGGCCTCGACCGTGCCCAGGCTGGCCTGGAAGGTCTGCAGCTCGGCGGTGGCGTCGACGATGGCGTGCGGATCGGCCACGAACTGGTCATGCGAATTGCGGATGGCCTTTTCGACCAGCGCACGATCCAGGCGGCCGCCGCCGACGTATTTCTGCACGTGGCCCGCGGCGCGGGCCGGATCGTTCTTGAGCAGGGCGGTGGCGGCGAGCTGGGCGTCGACCAGTTGCTGCACGGCCTCGGGGTGCTCGGCGATCAGCTTGTCGCGCACCAGCAGCACGGCGCCGGGCTGGTTCGGGAATAGTTGCGAGCCGCGCGCCACCACGCGCGAATCGGGCGCGCGGGTCAGCACGGTGGTGACGGTGGGTTCGAGGATGGCGGCGCCGTCGATGGCGCCGGTCAGCAGCGACTGCTGGATCTGCGCCTCGCCCTGGTAGATCAGTTCCAGGCTGGCCGGGGCGGCCTTGAGGCGGTTGCGCAGCCAGTATTGCAGCGCGGCCTCGGGCACGGCGCCCTTGGGGTAGCTGGCGATGACGGGCTTTCTGCCCTTGTCCTTGGCAAAGCGGGCGAACGCGGTGGCCGGATCGCCCGAGGCGAAATACGGCGCCAGTGCGCCCAGCGCGACCACGTTGACCTGCTCGACGATGTTGGAGGCCACCACCTTGATGCCGGCGCCCTTGGCGCTGGCCACCAGCGCCGGGCCGATGCCCACGTAAGCCACGTCCAACTGGCCGGCCAGCAGCGCCTGCGTCAGCGCGGGGCCGCTCTGGAACTGCACCAGCTTGGGCGCGGGCGCGCCCTTGGCCTGCAAGGTGCCTTCCTCCAGCGCCACGAACAATTGCGCGTCGGGCAGGATCGGCAGGTAGCCGATTTCCAGCGCGGGCGGCGCGGCGTGGGCGGGAGCAACGGCGAAAGCGGTGGCGATGAGCGCGGCGGAAAGCAGCTTGCGAAGCATGGGGAAGGGTCCTGAACTACGCCTTGGTACGGCTGGCGTCTTGCCTGCGGGCAGGATTTCCGATGTCCGCTTAATAATTTTAGATATGTTTATTTCTTTTATTTATTCTTTTTGGTTATATGTTTAACCGCGCGCGCCGGTCGATGCTGGCGATTGTCCGCGTCAGCCAATCCCGATGCGTCGGGACGTGGCCCGGCGGGTCTTCGAATGCCTCGCGCGCGGCCAGGTAGGCCTCGACGTGGCGGAATTGCACCGCGCCGGCGGCGGCCCGCAAGTCGTCCAGCGGCGCATCGGTTTCATAGAGAAAGTCGAAGCGGTGCGCCCAGAATCCCTGTTCCGTCAGGGCCAGCACGTCGACGGATTGCGGGTCTTCGATACTGAACCGGATGAACTCGCGGCCGGTCGCCGTGCCTCGCAGGGCGTAGACCTGGTCGCCATCGTCCCACAGCGGCGCCAGCGGCGCCCCTTGCGGCGCGCGGGCGCCGTGATAGGAGTGGAACGGCGGACCCAGGCACGCGCCGCGCAGCAACGGATGCACGCAGTCGCCGCTGGCCAGCCGGACCAGCGGCGCCGACGCGCCCAGCGCCACCAGCGCGTCGATGCGCGATCCGGCGTCGACCACGCTCATGGCTGCACGGCGTACTCGTTCGATCCCGCCACCACCGCCGCCAGGCCGGGAGCCTGGGTCAGCTTGTGCAGTGCGTAGGTCTGGGCCGTGGCGATCTTGGCCTGGTGAAAGGCCGGGTCTTCGGCCTGGTGGTCCAGCGACGCCAAGAGCGCGCGCGCCATCTGCCAGCCCGCCAGCACGGTGCCGGCCAGCAGCAGGTAGGGCACGGCCGAGCCGAACACGGCATTGGGATGCGCGGCGGCATTGGCCACCACAAAGTCCACCGTGTTGGCCAGCGCCAGGCGGCCCTGGCGCAGCGGCGTCAGCACCAGCCGGGCGGCCGGTTCGCTGCGCGCTTGCAGCGCTTCTTCTGTCTTGCGGATCTCTTCGATCAGGGCCTGCGCCACCGCGCCGCCGTCGCGCAGCGTCTTGCGGCCGACCAGGTCGTTGGCCTGGATCGCGGTGGTGCCTTCGTAGATGGTCAGGATGCGGGCGTCGCGGTAATACTGCGCGGCGCCGGTCTCCTCGATGAAGCCCATGCCGCCGTGCACCTGCACGCCCAGGCTGGCGACGTCGATGGACGCCTCGGTGCACCAGCCCTTGACGATCGGCACCAGGAATTCCTGCACCGCCAGGTGGCGGGCGCGGGCGGCCGGGTCGGCACTGGCGTGCGCCAGGTCGGCGTGGCCGGCGGTGTAGTAGGCCAGCGCGCGGCCGGCCTCGGTCAGGGCGCGCATGGTGCCCAGCATGCGGCGCACGTCCGGGTGCTGAATGATCGGCACGGCCTCGCGCGAGGAGCCGTCCACCGGGCGGCTCTGCACGCGTTCGGCGGCGTAGGCCAGCGCGTGCTGGTAGGCGCGGTCGGCCACCGCGATGCCCTGCACGCCGACGGCGAAGCGGGCCGCGTTCATCATGATGAACATGGCGTCCAGGCCGCGGTTTTCCTGGCCCACCAGGTAGCCGATGGCGCCGCCCGCGTCGCCGAACTGCAGGGTGGCGGTGGGGCTGGCCTTGATGCCCAGCTTGTGCTCGATCGACACGCAGGCGACGTCATTGCGCGCGCCCAGCGAGCCGTCGTCGTTGACCAGGAACTTGGGCACCAGGAACAGCGAGATGCCCTTGACGCCCTCGGGCGCATCGGGCAGGCGCGCCAGCACCAGGTGGACGATGTTCTCGGCCAGGTCGTGCTCGCCGTAGGTGATGAAGATCTTGGTGCCGGAAATGCGGTAGGTGCCGTCGCCGACCGGCTGCGCGCGGGTGCGCAGCAGCGCCAGGTCGGAGCCGGCCTGCGGCTCGGTCAGGTTCATGGTGCCGGTCCACCGGCCCGACAGCATCGGGCCGATGAAGCGCTCGCGCAGTTCGGGCGAGCCGGCCGTCAGCAGCGCCTCGACCGCGCCGTTGGTCAAGAGCGGACACAGGGCGAACGACAGGTTGGCGGCGTTGAGCATTTCGGAGCAGGGCGCGCCCAGCAGGCCGGGCAGGCCCTGGCCGCCGTATTCGACCGGGTGCGTCATGCCCTGCCAGCCGGCTTCGGCATATTGGCGGAAGGCCTGCTTGAAGCCGGGCGAGGTGGTGACCGCGCCGTCGCGCCAGGCGCTGGGCTCGCGGTCGGCGGGGTGGTTCAGCGGCGCCAGCACGTCGCCGGCGAAGGTGGCGGCTTCCTCCAGCACGGCCTGGGCGGTGTCGGGCGTGGCTTCGGCATATTGCGGCAGCGCCGCCACCTGCGGCAGGCCGGCCAGGTGGTTCAGCACGAACAGCATGTCTTTCACGGGGGCTTGGTACGTCATGGCGTCGGAGCTCCGGGTAGGAAGGGAATCAGGTGGCGTCGATGGCGCGGGTGGAACCCACCGCGGCGCGCAGTTCGAATTTCTGGATCTTGCCGGTCGAGGTCTTGGGCAGTTCGCCAAAGCGCACCGCGCGCGGCACCTTGAAGCCGGGCAGCAGCAGCTTGCAGTGCGCGATGATCTCTTCGGCGGTGGCGCTGTGGCCGGGCTTGAGCTCGACGAAGGCGCAGGGCGTTTCGCCCCATTTCGGGTCGGGCATGGCCACCACCGCCACGGCGGCCACGGCCGGATGGCGATAGAGGGCGTCCTCGACCTCGATGCTGGAGATGTTCTCGCCGCCCGAGATGATGATGTCCTTGCTGCGGTCCTTGATGCGGATGTAGCCGTCGGGCGTCATCACGCCCAGGTCGCCGGTGTGGAACCAGCCGCCGCCGAAGGCCTCGTCAGTGGCGCGTTCGTTCTTCAGGTAGCCCTTCATGCAGATGTTGCCGCGGAACATGATCTCGCCCACGGTCTGCTCGTCGGCCGGCACTTCCTCCATGGTGTCGGGGTTGCGCACCGAGACGCCGGCCTGCAGGTGGTAGCGCACGCCCTGGCGCGCGGTCAGCAGCGCGCGCTGTTCGTCCTCCAGGTCGTTCCAGGCTTCCTGCGGGGCGCACACGGCGGCCGGGCCGTAGACCTCGGTCAGGCCGTAGACGTGGGTCAGCTCGAAGCCGATTTCCTTCATCTTGGCGATCACCGCCGGCGCGGGCGCGGCGCCGGCCACCATGGTGCGCACGGTGTGGCGGATGCCGGCGCGCAGCTCGGCCGGCGCGTTGGCCAGCGCGCTTTGCACGATGGGCGCGCCGCAGTAGTGGGTCACGCCCTCGGCGCGGATCAGGTCGAACACGGTCTTGGGATCGAACTTGCGCAGGCAGACGTTGACGCCGGCGCGCGCCGCCACGGTCCAGGCGAAGCACCAGCCGTTGCAGTGGAACAGCGGCAGCGTCCACAGGTAGACCGGATGCTTGGGCATGTCCCATTCGAGGATGTTGCTGACGGCGTTCAGGTAGGCGCCGCGGTAGTGGTAGACCACGCCCTTGGGATCGCCGGTGGTGCCGGAGGTGTAGTTCAGCGCGATCGCGTCCCATTCGTCGGCCGGCGGGCGCCAGTCGAAGGTCGCGGGGGCGGCGGCCAGGAAGGCCTCGTAGTCGGTGGCGCCTGGCAGGGCGGCCGGGGCGCCGTCCAGGTCGTGCACCGAAATCACTTTCAGGTGCGGGAATTCGGCGCGGGCGCGCTGCGCCAGCTCGGCGTATTCGGTGTCGACGATCAGCGCGCGGGCCTCGCCGTGGCCCAGCATGAACAGGACGCTGGGCGTATCCAGGCGGGTGTTGAGGGTGTTGAGCACCGCGCCCAGCATCGGCACGCCGAAGTGCGCCTCGACCATGGCGGGGATGTTCGGCAGCATCACCGCCACCGTGTCGCCGCGCTGGACGCCGGCGGCGGCCAGCGCGCCGGCCAGGCGTTGCGCGCGTTCGTAGGTCTGGGCCCAGGTGCGGCGCACGGCGCCGTGCACCACGGCCAGGCGGTTGCCATAGACCTGCGCGGCGCGGGCGATGAAGTCGACCGGGGTGAGGGGCTCGTAGTTGGCGTCACGGCGTGCCAGGCCGTGGTCGAACAGGCTGCGCATGCTTGTCTCCTGTGGGGCGCGGGGGCGCCCGGATATGCTTTTATGCGGGAAACTTGATCTGGATCGCCGGTATTGATCTGTAGCCGGAATCCCGCTGCTTGCCAGGGGGCACCAACCTTCACAGGAGCCTCGCATGAGTGCCAAAATGAGCGACTATCAAGGCGCGAAGCGCAGTCGTGGCGGGACCACGGCGAGCATTCGCAACGTAGAGAGGCGCTCATTTTGGCGCTCACCCTACGGGCAGGCAGGTAATCGGCCGCCAGGCGTCGTTGCGCTCACCTTGCGTGGCAAAGCCACGCGGCGGCGACCACGCCTGGCCTGGCGGCCGATTACCTGCCTGTGCGAGGCTCCTGTGAAGGTTGGTGCCCCCTAGCTTATCGGCCGCCGGAAAATGGTGTCTGTCGCCTGCATGACAGACCTTTTTCCAGGCGCCCAACCCGCAGTTTTACACGGTTCTTTCCATGTCCGATGTTTCAAACATTGTTTCCCAGACCGAGCTGGCCGGACTGCTGCGCGGCTGCGCCTGGTTCGCCGCGCTGGACGCGCCGCACCAGGACCTGGTGCTGGCCACGGCGCGCGCCGAACACGTGGCCAGCGGCGCCTGGATCGCGCGCCGCAATGCGCCGTCGGATTACTGGCTGGGGGTGCACAGCGGCCTGCTGAAGCTGGCGATCTACAACGAGTCGGGACGCAGTTGCACGTTCTCGGGGGTGCCGCCGGGCGGCTGGTTCGGCGAGGGCAGCGTCATCAAGCGCGAGCTGCGCAAGTACGACGTGGTGGCGATCCAGCCGTCGCTGGTGCTGCTGGTGCCGGCCGCCACCTTCCATGCGCTGCTGGCGGCCAGCCTGCCGTTCTCGCATTTCGTCATCGGCCAGTTGAATGACCGCATGGGCGAGTTCATCGCCTCGATCCAGAACCATCGACTGCTGGACGCCGATGCGCGCGTGGCGCAGTCGCTGGCGCAATTGTTCAATCCACAACTTTATCCGTCCACCGACCTGACGCTGGCGATTTCACAGGAAGAACTGGGCTACCTGACCGGCCTGTCGCGCCAGCGCGTCAACCAGGCGCTGCAGACGCTGGCGGACCAAGGGGTGCTGGCGCTGTCGTACAACCAGATCAAGGTGCTGGACCTGGATCGCCTGCGCCAGTACGGGCTGGACCAGCTCTGACCGCGGGCGGGGCCCAGGGGGCGGGACGCCAGTTCAGGCGTCAGGCCAGCGCGCGGTCCAGGGCGGCGCGCGCCAGGATGCGGGTCGAGTCCAGCGTCGGCAAGGCGCAGTTGGCGTCGTTCAGCACCAGCGGCAGTTCGGTGCAGCCCAGCGCCACCGCGTCGCAGCCGGCATCGCGCAGCCGCGCCACCACGCCTTGCAGCAAGGCGACCGATTCGGGCTTGAAGACGCCGTAGACCAGTTCGTCCATGATGACGCGCGCCAGCAGATCGCGGTCGGCCGGCGCGGGACGCACGTAGTCCAGGCCGCGCGCCTGCAGTTTGTCGGGGTAGACCGGACTGTCGACCAGCCAGCGCGTCCCCAGGATGCCGATGCGGCGCAGCCCGCGCGCGGCGGCCTGGGCGGCGACTTCCTCGGCGATGTGCAGCCACGGTAGCGGCGATTGCGGCAGCACGTGGCCCAGGGCCTGGTGGATGGTGTTGTCGGGGCAGATCAGAAAATCCGCGCCGGCGCGCGCCAGCCGATCGGCGGAGGTCAGCATCAGCGCGCCGACGCCGGCCAGGTCATTGCGCTCCAGGCAGGCCACGTAGTCCGCCAGCGACAGGCTGTGCAGCGACACCTCGGGGTGCGCGTGCGGCCCCAGGCGCTGCGCGCCTTCGGCGCAGATCGTGCGGTAGCAGAGCGCGGCGCCCTCGGCCGAGCAGGCGACGATGCCGATGTGCAGGGGCGGACGGACGGGCATGTGGACTCCGTGGCGGTCAGGTCAAGCCGGGGTTCTGGACAAGGCCCGCACATGGCGGGCGATCTGGCGGAACTGCTCGGCCATGGCGTCCTGCTGCGCCGGCGGCAGTTGCGACAGGAACAGTTCGTCGATGGCCGGGCCATACACCTTCCACATCCTGCGGCGCAGCGCCAGGCCTTCCGGCGTGATGCGGGCATAGGTGGCGCGGCGGTCCTCGTCGGAACGGAAGCGCTCGACCAGCCCGGCGGCCTCGATGCGGTCCATCAGGCGCGTCAGGTTGTAGCGCGCGATGACCATGCGCTCGGCCATCTCGAACATGCGCGCGGTGCCGTCGGGCGCGCGTTCCAGCGCCCACAGCGCGTCGTACCACGCCAGCGGCGGCAGGCCGGCGGCGGACAGTCGTTTTTCGATCTCTTCCACCACCAGCGCATGCGCGGTGAGAAAGAGGCTCCACGCGTCGGGCTTGCCCGTGGCCATGCGGTCGCTTCCTTTTCCAGGGATTTCGTTGTCCGGGATTGTAGAGGCCCTGCGGCCGTGGCGCGCGGCGGGGGTCCGTCACGCGCATTCATGCCGCGCGCGAGCCGCCATTTTCCTTAATAGTTGCACTTGCAATTGTTCGAAAACCTCCCTACGATTGCAATTGCACATTATGCAAATGCAATTCACGATGTGAAATGATGGCGCCGGCCTTTCCGTGTCCAGGCGCCGCTTGCGCACCACAAGGAGGATGCCCATGGAACCCGAGATCGACTGCGTCGACATCGACCCCGAAGAAACCAGCGAGTGGCTGGACGCGATGCAGGCGGTGCTGGCGCACGAAGGCCTGCCGCGCACGCACTACCTGCTGGACCGCCTGATCGAGCAGGACCGCGCCCGCAGCGGCGGCTATGCCGCGGCCGGCGTCACGCCCTACGTCAACACCATCGGCCTGCCGGCCCAGGCGCCGTTCCCCGGCGACACCCGCATCGAGGCGCGGCTGGATGCCTACCTGCGCTGGAACGCCATGGCCATGGTGCTGCGCGCCGGCAAGCATTCGGGCGTGGGCGGGCACATCGCCACCTACGCCTCGGCCACCACGCTGTACGAAACCGGCTACCGCCATTTCTTCCGCGCCGCCACGCCGGACTACCTGGGCGACATGCTTTACATCCAGGGCCATTCGGCGCCCGGCATCTACGCCCGCGCCTATCTGGAAGGGCGCCTGTCCGAGGCCGAGCTGGACCGCTTCCGCCGCGAGATCGGCGGCGGGCTGGCGTCGTATCCGCACCCGCGCACCATGCCCGGCTTCTGGCAGTTCCCGACCGTGTCGATGGGCCTGGGCCCGCTGATGGCGGCCTACCAGGCGCGCTACATGCGTTACCTGGAAGACCGCGGCCTGATCGCGGCGCAGGACCGGCGCGTGTGGGGCTTCCTGGGCGACGGCGAGCAGGACCAGCCCGAGACGCTGGCGGCCGTCGCCATGGCCGGCCGCGAAAAACTCGACAACCTGATCTTCGTGGTCAACTGCAACCTGCAGCGCCTGGACGGTCCGGTGCGCGGCAACGCCAAGATCATCCAGGAGCTGGAAAGCGTCTATCGCGGCGCCGGCTGGAACGTCATCAAGGTGATCTGGGGCGGCGGCTGGGACGCGCTGCTGGCGCAGGACCACGACGGCCGCCTGCGGCGCCGCATGATGGAATGCGTGGACGGCGAATACCAGGTCTTCAAGGCGCGCGGCGGCGCCTATGTGCGCGAACACTTCTTCGGCGCCGACCCGGTGCTGCTGGAACGCGTGGCGCACCTGAGCGACGAGGAGATCGGCGCGCTCAATCGCGGCGGCCACGATCCGGTCAAGATGCACGCCGCCTACGCCGCGGCGCTGGCGCATCGCGGCCAGCCCACGGTGATCCTGGCCAAGACGGTCAAGGGCTACGGCATGGGCGCGGCCGGCGAGGCCGCCAACACCAACCACCAGCAGAAGAAGATGGCCGACCCGGCGGTGCGCGCCTACCGCGACCGCTTCGACCTGCCGGTGCCGGACGAGCGCCTGGAGGAGATCCCTTACATCAAGCCGGAATCCGGCAGCCCCGAACAGGCCTACCTGGAAGCCGCCGTCCGCCGCGCCGGCGGCCACCTGCCGCTGCGTCCGGCCGGCCCCGGCCCGCAGGCCACGCCGGGCCTGGAAGCCTTTGCCACGCACCTGAAGGGCAGCGACGGCCGCGAATTCTCCACCACCATGGCGTTCGTGCGCATCTTGGCGCAACTGCTCAAGGACCCGCAGATCGGCGCGCGCGTGGTGCCCATCGTGCCGGATGAATCGCGCACCTTCGGCATGGACGGCATGTTCCGCCAGGTCGGCATCTATTCGCACGTGGGCCAACTGTACACGCCGCAGGACGCCGACCAGCTCAGCGTCTACCGCGAGGACCGGCGCGGCCAGATCCTGCAGGAAGGCATCAACGAGTCGGGCGCCATGGCCTCGTGGATCGCCGCCGCCACCGCCTACAGCACCCACGGCGTGGCGACGATTCCGTTCTACATTTTCTATTCGATGTTCGGCTTCCAGCGCGTTGGCGACCTGGCCTGGGCGGCCGGCGACATCCGCGCGCGCGGCTTCCTGCTGGGCGCGACCTCGGGCCGGACCACGCTGGAAGGCGAGGGCCTGCAGCATGACGACGGCCACAGCCACGTGCTGGCCTCGGTGATCCCGTCGTGCATCGCCTACGACCCGGCCTATGCCTACGAGATCGCCGTGATCGTGCAGGACGGCATGCGCCGCATGTACCAGGAGGAAGAGGACGTCTTCTACTACCTGACGCTGATCAACGAGAAGACCGCCCATCCGCCGATGCCGGAAGGCGCCGAGGCCGGCATCCTCAAGGGCATGTACCGCCTGCGCGAGGGCGCGCCGGGCGAGGTCCGCGCGCAACTGCTGGGCAGCGGCGCCATCCTGGGCGAGACCCTGGCCGCCGCAGACCTGCTGCAACAGGACTTCGGCGTGGCGGCCGACGTCTGGAGCGTCACCAGCTATTCCGAGCTGCGCCGCGACGGCCAGGAGACCGAGCGCTGGAATCGCCTGCATCCGCTGGACGCGGCGCGCCAGGGCTTTGTCGAGACGAGCCTGGCCGATACGCGGGGGCCGGTGATCGCGGCCACCGACTACATGAAGACGGTGGCCGAGCAGATCCGGCCTTTCGTGGGGCGCCGTTATGTGACGCTGGGCACCGACGGCTTCGGCCGCTCGGACACGCGCCAGGCGCTGCGGGCATTCTTCGAGGTGGACCGGCACCATATCGTGCTGGCCACGCTCAAGGCGCTGTCGGACGAGGGCGCATTGCCGGCCGAGCGGGCGGCCGAGGCGATCCGGCGTTACGGCCTGGATCCGGAAGCGGCGTCGGCGGCCTTGCCTTGAAGCAGGTGTCAGGCGCGACGCGCCAGCAATGCCCAGACCCCGGCGGCCGACAACAGCGCGCCGCCGCCCAGGTTGAAGCCGCGCTGCGCGCGCGGCGATGCCAGCAGACGGCGCGCCGAGCCGGCGAACAGCGCGTAGGCGGTGGCGTTGATGCCGGCGCAGGTCACGAAGGTGGCCGACAGCATCCATAGCTGGCGCGTGACGTCGCCGGCCGGGTCGATGAACTGCGGCAGGAAGGCCACGAAGAAGATGATGCCCTTGGGGTTCAGCGCCGTCACCAGGTAGGTGTTGGCGAACAGCTTCCAGCGCGATCCGGCCGCGCCGGCCTGCGGCAGCGTGGCGGGCGAAACGCCGGCGCGCAGCAGCTTGAAGCCCAGGTACAGCAGGTAAAGGCCGCCCACGGTCTTGACCACGGTGAACCAGAAGGCCGACGCCGACAGCAGCGCGCCCAGGCCCAGCAGCGACAGCGCCAGGGCGGTGGAGTCGCCCAGCGCCACCGCCAGCACCAACGGCAGGCGGGCGCGCTTGCCATGGGTCAGGGAATAGCTGATGACGGTCAGGATGGTGGGGCCGGGCAGCATCAGCAGCAGGGCGGATGCGCCGAGGAAGGCCAGCCAGGTTTCAAGCGACATCGGGACGACTCCAGGGAGAGGGAGGGGCGGCGACCGCGCCCCGGGCGATTACTGTAGCCCAAGGTGGCGCGCGCCAGGGAGGATTGCGGCCGCCCGAGCGGGCGCGTCTGCGCAACGTGGGCCCGCTTCCGGCGCTGCCCCACCGGCCGTTGACCGCCGGTTGGCCGTGGGGGCAAGCCGGCGGTCGCCGGCGCACTGGTGCAAAATAGCGCTTCTCCCGACAGTGAACGCGTCCCGGCAGCGGGACGGCGAAGGAAACACCATGGCATTCGATTTCGACCTGTTTGTGATCGGCGCGGGCTCCGGCGGCGTGCGCGCGGCCCGCTTCGCGGCCGGCTTCGGCGCGCGCGTGGCGGTGGCCGAAAGCCGCTACCTGGGCGGCACCTGCGTCAACGTGGGCTGCGTGCCCAAGAAGCTGCTGGTCTACGGCGCGCACTACAGCGAAGACTTCGAGCAGGCCCACGGCTTCGGCTGGAGCGTGGACGAACCCCGCTTCGACTGGCCCACGCTGATCGCCAACAAGAACCGCGAGATCGAGCGTCTTAACGGCATTTACCGCAACTTGCTGGTCAATAGCGGCGTGACGCTGCTGGAAGCCCACGCGCGCATCAAGGATCCGCACACGGTCGAGGTGGACGGCAAGTCCTACACCGCCGCGCATATCCTGGTGGCCACCGGCGGCTGGCCGCAGGTGCCGGACATCCCCGGCAAGGAACACGCCATCACCTCGAACGAGGCCTTCTTCCTGAAGGCGCTGCCGCGCCGCGTGCTGGTGGTGGGCGGCGGCTACATCGCGGTCGAATTCGCCTCCATCTTCAACGGCATGGGCGCGCAGACCACCCAGGTCTACCGCGGCCCGCTGTTCCTGCGCGGTTTCGACCAGGCGGTGCGCGAGCACCTGCGCGATGAACTGGTCAAGAAGGGCATCGACCTGAAGTTCGACGCCGACGTGGCGCGCATCGACAAGCGCGCCGACGGCACCCTGGCCGCCACCCTCAAGGATGGCAGCGTGGTCGAGACCGATTGCGTGTTCTACGCCACCGGCCGCCGGCCGATGCTGGACAACCTGGGCCTGGAGAACACCGGCGTCAAGCTTGACGGCAAGGGTTTTGTCGCGGTGGACGACGAATACCGCACCAGCGAACCGTCGATCCTGGCCATTGGCGACGTCATCGGCCGCGTGCCGCTGACGCCGGTGGCGCTGGCCGAGGGCATGGCGGTGGCGCGCCGCCTGTTCCGTCCCGAGGAATACCGCAAGGTCGACTACAAGCTGATCCCGACCGCCGTGTTCAGCCTGCCCAACATCGGCACCGTCGGCATGACGACCGAAGAGGCGCGCGCCGCCGGCCACAAGATCAAACTGTTCGAAAGCCGCTTCCGCCCCATGAAGCTGACGCTGACCGAATCGCAGGAAAAGACCCTGATGAAGCTGATCGTGGACGCCGACACCGACAAGGTGCTGGGCGTGCACATGGTCGGCCCCGAGGCCGGCGAGATCGTGCAGGGCATCGCCATCGCGCTCAAGGCCGGCGCCACCAAGCGCGTGTTCGACGACACCATCGGCATCCACCCGACCGCCGCCGAAGAGTTCGTGACGCTGCGCACGCCGGTCGCCGATTGAGGCGGTTGCCGGCCGTCTCCCGGGGCCGGCCTTGCCGCCAAAGGCCAGGCCGGCGCGGCGCGTCGGCTACAGGCGTTCGATCATGGCGCGCGCCGCCGCCGGCGCGCGTTCCTTGGCGCCATTGATGAAAAACGCGAACACATCGCGCGGGTGCGTCGCCCCAGCGGGCTTGCGCGGGTCCACCCGCGGCAGATCGGCCGGGTCGCCGCCGCGCGCCCAGGTGCGTAGCCGGTCGGCCCACGCATCGAGCACCTTGGGCGCATAGCCGGCCTTGAAGACGGTGCTGGCCCGCATCAGCCGGGCATAGACGAAATCGGCGCTGCGATCGGCCAGCGACGGGAAGTCCTCGCTGTCGGTGTAGACCGTGGCCACGCCGTGGCGCCGCGCCAGGTCCAGGTAGGCCTGGCAGGCGAAACTGGCGTGACGCACGTCCATCACGTGGCGCAGCGGCAGGCCGTCGACCTGGTCCGGCAGCAGCGCCAGGAAGGCGCCGAAGTCCCCGGCGTCGAACGCCTTGGTGGGCGCGAACTGCCACACGATCGGCCCCAGTTTGGGACCCAGTTCGGCGATGCCGCCGTGCACGAAGCGGTGCACGGATTCGCCGGCGCCGGCCAGTTCGCGCCGGTTGGTGGCGTAGCGCGACGCCTTGAGCGAGAACACGAAATCGTCGGGCGTCTCGTCGCGCCATTTGGCGAAGGTGGCCGGCTTCTGGCTGCTGTAATAGGTGCCGTTGATCTCGATGGCGGTGAGCTGCCGGCTGGCGTATTCAAGCTCGCGCGCGTGCGGCAGGCCTTCCGGGTAAAAGGGGCCGCGCCACGGCGCGTAGGTCCAGCCGCCGATGCCGACGCGGATGGCGCCGGCGCGGGCGGCGGACGAAGACGATGATCGTGGCGGCATGGGCGGATCCTCCCTGGATCGAGTCGACATTCAACGGCGCCGCCCGCGCGTCCTGCGGGCGGGGCGATCCGACCACTGTATCCCGGTCCAGCCGCCGCTCCCATCCGGGCACATTTAAAAGTGGCGCAGTTGTTGTATCCCGGCGGCGTGGTCGTTGAACCCGGCCGTCGCCGCCGGCGCGGCCAGGCCTGCGGCGGGCGCGCAACACGCGCGCCGCGGCCACGAAAAACCCCGCTGTTCCGATACAGATTTCAGATAATGTGATGCATCATCCTGCCACTACCGACCGGCCCGCGCCGGCGCATCATGCCTGACATCGCCAATCTCCTGACGTTCGCCCTGGTCGCCCTGGGCATGGTGCTCACGCCCGGGCCCAACATGATCTACCTGGTGTCGCGCTCGATTTCGCAGGGCCCCAAGGCCGGCCTGATTTCGCTGTCCGGGGTGGCGGTGGGTTTCATCTTCTACGTGCTGTGCGCGGCCTTCGGCCTGACCGTGCTGCTGATGTCGGTGCCCTATGCCTACGACGCGCTGCGCTTCGGCGGCGCGCTATACCTGCTGTACCTGGCCTGGCAGGCGGTGCGTCCGGGCGGCCGCTCGCCGTTCCAGGTGCGCGAGCTGCCGGCCAGCAGCCCGCGCACGCTGTTCACCATGGGGCTGGTGACCAACCTGCTCAATCCCAAGATCGCCGTGCTGTACGTGTCGCTGCTGCCGCAATTCATCCAGCCCGACCATGGCAGCGTGTTCACCCAGTCGATCGCGCTGGGGCTGACGCAGGTGGCCATCAGCCTGTCGGTCAACGCGGTCATCGCCATCATGGCCGGGTCCATTGCCGGTTTCCTGGCCGGCCGGCCGCTGTGGATGGTGATCCAGCGCTGGCTGATGGGCACGGTGCTGGCCGGCCTGGCCGTGCGCATGGCGCTCGATTCGCGGCGCTGATGCGGGGCGCCGCGGCGCCACGCCTGGCCGCGCCCGGTCGACGGACCGGGGCACGATGCGTGCCGCCGGCCGGGGGGCGAATCCGCAATGCCGCCGGCCGCGATTCAGGTCCGCAGCGTCGCGGCCAGCTTGCCCAGTTGCCGGACCAGCGCCGGGAAGCGGTCGGCGCTGGTGTTGCCGTAGCCGATCACCAGGCCGTTGTCCTGCGGTTGCGGGTTGATGGCGAAGGTCGATAGCGCGTTGGGGTTCATGCCCAGCCGGCGCGCCTGTTCGACGATGGCGCGATCGGGCACGTCCGGCGGCAGCCGCACCGTCAGATGCAGGCCGCTGTGGCCGCCCAGCACCTCGTGATCGATGCCCAGGTGCCGCGCCAGCGCGTCGCGCAGGGCGGCCTGGCGGTCGCGGTACAGCCGCCGCATGCGGCCCAGGTGGCGCGAGAATTGGCCATTGTCGATGAAGGCGGCCATGGTCAGCTGTTCCAGCCGGTGCCCGCCGCGCAGCATTTCCGTGATCGACGGCATCGCCGGCCCGGCGATGGACTGCGGCAGCACCAGGAAGCCGAGCCGCAGCGCGGGGAACATGGTCTTGCTGAAGGTCCCCACGTACAGCACCGGCGCGTCCGGCAGCAGGCCCTGCATGGCGGCGATCGGCTCGCCCTGGTGGCGGAATTCGCTGTCGTAGTCGTCCTCGATGATCCAGGCGCCGGCGCGGCGCGCCCGCTCCAGCAGGTCGAGGCGGCGCGCCAGCGACAGCACGGCGCCGGTGGGGTATTGGTGCGTCGGCGTGGTCTGGATCAGGCGCGGCGGCCGGGTGCGCCAGTCTTCGTCGGTGATGGCGACGCCGTCGGCGTCGACCCGTATCGCCACCACGTTCAGGTCGCCCGCGTGGAAGGCCGACTTGGCGCCCCGGTAGCCGGGTTCCTCCAGCCAGGCGGTGTCGCCGGGATTGGTCAGCAGTTGCACGCACAGCGCCAGCGCGCCCTGCGCGCCTTCCGTGATGACGATGCGCGAGGCGTCGCAGTGAACCCCGCGCGACACCCGCAGATACTGGGCGATGGCTTCGCGCAGCGCCGGTTCGCCCACCGGCGGGCCGTAGCCCAGCGTGGCGGCGGGAGCGGCCTGCAGCGCCCGGTCCTGGGCCCGGCGCCAGGCATTGATGGGAAACTGGGTCAGCGCCGGCGTGCCGGGCGTGAGCGGCAGCGAGCCGTCGTTGGGGGCGCGCGTCGAGACGATGCGCGACAGCCGCGTGGCGGTGCGCAAGGCCGGCGCGTCGGCTGCGCCCGACTGTCCGGCCGCTTGCGCGGCGGCTTGTCGCACGGCCTGCCGGGCGGCGCTGGCGGCGGCGGCCGACAACGGCGCCACGCGGGTGCCCTGGCGGTCGGCGATGACGTAGCCTTCGGCGGTCAACTGTTCGTAGGCGATCAGCACCGTGTTGCGCGAGATGTCCAGCTCGTCGGCCAGCACGCGCGAGGCTGGCAGCTTGCCGCCAGCGGGCAGCTGCCCCGCCAGGATGGCCTGCTTGAGCCGCTGGATCAGCTGGCGTTGACGCGGCGGGGCGCCCGGCCCGCGCGCCAGCGGACTGGAGAGCAGGGCGGCTTGGTCGGTCATGGCTCTATTAAATTCAGGAATCGTGGTGCTTTTTATCATGCCACGGTTTGGCTATCGTGGGAGCATGCCAGGGCCTGTCACGACGAAAAACCCTGGCGCGCGTCCGCCTTGGCGGCGGCGCTTTCCCCAACCCGCTTCCAACCAGGATGAGGCCTCGCAGCATGCAACCCCGCGTCAACGCATTCGAACAACCCATCGGCGCCGACCTGTCCGGCTGGACACCGCGTCCGCGACCGCCGCTGGCCCCCGCGCAGGGCCGCTACTGCCGCCTCGAACCGCTATCGGCCGAGCGCCACGCGGCGGACCTGTATGCCGCCTTCAGCCAGGCGCCCGACGGCCGCGACTGGACCTACATGAGCGTTGGCCCCTTTGCCGACGCCGCCGCCTACCGCCAGTTCGCCGAGCAGGCGCAGGCCCATGCCGCCAGCGACCCGATGCACCACGCCGTCATCGACCTGGCCAGCGGCCGCGCGATCGGCTCGCTGTCGCTGATGCGCATTGACCCGGCCAGCGGCGTGATCGAAGTCGGCTTCGTGGCATTTTCGCCGTTGCTCAAGCGCACCCGCATCGCCACCGAGGCGCAGTTCCTGTTGATGCGCCGCGCCTTCGACGAGCTGGGCTACCGCCGCTACGAATGGAAATGCGACAGCCTGAACGCGCCGTCGCGCGCCGCCGCCGCGCGGCTGGGTTTCCAGTTTGAAGGCATCTTCCGCCAGGCCACGGTCTACAAGGGCCGCAGCCGCGACACCGCCTGGTTCTCCATCATCGACAGTGAATGGCCGGCGTTGCGCGCCGCCTACGAAAGCTGGCTCGATCCCGCCAACTTCGACGCCGAAGGCCGTCAGCGCCAGGGCCTGGCGGACCTGATCGCCCGGGAAAAGGCCGCGTGCGCCTGATCCCGGTTGCGCTGGCGCTGTTCTGGGGCCTGAACTGGCCGGCGGTCAAGATCGTGCTGTCGATCTGCCCGCCGTTCACCCTGCGGCTGCTGGGACTGGGCAGCGGCGCCGCGCTGCTGCTGATCCTGGCGCGCGCCAAGGGATTGGCGCTGTTGCCGCCGCGCGCCTCGTGGCGGGGCATCGTCATCGGCGGCATCCTGGCCGTGGCGGTGTTCAACCTGGCGGTGGCCTGGGCCCAGCTCAGCACCAGCACCTCGCGCGCCGCGGTGCTGACCTTCACCATGCCGATGATGTCGGCGCTGCTGGCCTGGGCCGTGCTGGGCGAACGGCTGGACCGCCGCCGCGGCCTGGCGCTGCTGTTGGGCGGGCTGGGCGTGGCGGTGCTGGCCTGGCCGGTGCTGCGCGCCATCTTCGCCGATCACGACCTGGCCGCCGCGCGCGGCCTGGCGTTTCCGCTCACCGCCGCCTTCGGGTGGGCCGCCGGCACGGTCTACCTGAAGCGCTGGCCGGTGACGGGGCACCGCATCGTGGTGACGGCATGGCAACTGGCGGTGGGCGCGGCCTGCGCGCTGGCCGGCATGCTGCTGGCGGGCGAGACCTTTCCAACGCAGGGCTGGAGCCCCCGGGTGGCAGCGGCGCTGACGTTCCACATCGTGCTGGGCACGGCGGTGGCGTATTGGTTGTGGTTCGTGCTGAGCGAACGGGTCAGCGCCACTGTGGCGGCCCTGACCACGCTGATGGTGCCGGTGGTCGGCGTGCTGGGCGCGATGGCGCTGGTGGGCGATCGCCCCGCCGTGGCCGACTGGTGGGGCTTCGCGCTGGTGCTGGCGGGCGCGGCGCTGATCGTCTTGAACCTGGGCGGCCCGCGCCGGGCCTGAAGGGCCGGCGCCCCGAACGCGCGCCGGTCATGGCAATGGCCGGCGCGCCAGGCGCCGGGTCAGCCCGCGACCCGGCCCACGCCTGTCACTCCACTACGGTTACCTCCGCGCCGTTCAGGGGCGCCGGCCGCGCCGCAGCTTCTCGCGCAGCAGGCCGGCGCCGCTCACCAGCGAGATGCCGGCCAGCACCATCAGCGCGCCCATGACGAAGGCGCCGTCCAGCGGTTCGTCCAGGATCAGCACGCCGAACGACACCCCGAACAGCGGCGTCATGAACGACAGGATCGACAGGCGCGAGGCCAGATAGCGCCGCAGCAGCCAGAACCAGGCCAGGTAGCTCGACAACGCCACCACTACCGACTGGAACGCCACGCTCAGCACGGCCGAGGGCGTGTAGCGGATGCCGGCGTTGCCGGTGGCCGCGGCATAGACCAGCAGCACCAGCGCGGCGATCGCCATCTGGTAGAACAGCGTCTTGGACGGCGCCGCTTCCGACAGCGCGGTGCGGCGGATCGCCACCGTGGTGGCGCCCCACAGCAGCCCGCCCAGCAGCCCGAGGCTGTCGCCCAGCAGCATGTTGCTGGCAGCCGCGGCCTGCGGCTGTCCGTTGCCCAGGAAGGCCACGGCGATGCCGCCGAAGGCCACCGCCACGCCCAGCCATTGCAGCGGCGCCATGCGTTCTTCCGGCACGCGCCAGTGCAGGCCCAGCGCGGTGAAGATCGGCGCGGTGTACAGGAACACCGACATGTGCGAGGCCGTGGTGTAGACCAGCCCCTGCGCGATCGCCAGGAACTCGAAGCCGAACAGCAGGCCCACCAGCACGCCCGCGCCCAGCGTGCCATCGCGCAGCGCGCGCGAGCCTTCGGCGCGCCACACCACCGCGCCCAGCACCAGCGCCGCGAAGGCCGAGCGCAGGCCGACCTGCATGATGGGCGAGATGTCGGCGGCCACCAGCTTGATGGCGATCTGCTGGAAACCCCAGCAGACGCACAGCAGCAGCATCACGCCGGTGGCCAGCGAGTCCAGCGGACGGCGGGTAGGGGCCGCGAGGGCGGCGACGGCGCTCACGGCAGTTCGGCCGGGTAGCTGTCCAGCGCCAGTCCGATCTGCTGGCGCAGATCCCATTCGGCCAGGCTGGCCTGCACCGGGCCGAAGAAGGCGCCGTCGCGCGTGACGAACATGGCCGGCAGGTGGAAGACCTCGTAGCGTTCGACCAGGCCGCCGTTCTCGCCCGCATCGACCCAGCACACGCGTTCCACCGGCAGGTCCAGCTTGGGCAACTGTTCGCGCGCGATGCGGCAAGTGCCGCAGGTGCGGCTGTGGAACACCAGCAGCGTCAGGCCGGGGGTGTCCAGCAGGTAGCGGTCGGCGGTGCTGTCGTTCAGTTCTATCTGTTCCATGGCGGCATCAGGGTGGGGTTATCGGGACAGCCGGCGATCCAGTTCCAGCACGGTCTGATACAGCACGCGGGTGCCGTCCAACAACTGCGCCGGCTCTATCCACTCCTCGGGGCAGTGGCTGCGCCCGTTCAGGCAGGGGATGAAGATCATGCCGATGGGGCCGGTGGGCGCCATGTAGACGGCGTCGTGGCCGGCGCCGCTGGGCAGGCGCATATTGGCGTAGCCGAGCTGGTCGGCGGCGGCCTGCACCGCGTCCATCACCAGCGGCATGCAGTCGGTGGGCTGGGCGCGGCTCAACTGCACGAAGCCGGCGGTCAGGCGCAGGGCCTTCAGGTCGGCGGCCACGCTGGCCATCAGGGTTTCGGGGAAGGCGTCCAGCACCGCGTTGCTGTCGCTGCGCATTTCCAGCGTCAGCTCGACGCGGCCGGGCACGGCGTTGGCGGCGTTGGGCGTCATGGCGAGCTTGCCGACGGTGGCGACCACGTAGTGCGGGTTGCCGCTGGCGGCGCTGGCCTGGCGGCTGGCGGCGTCGATGATGCGGGCCGCGCCCACCAGGGCGTCGCGGCGGATGTCCATGGGCGTGGTGCCGGCGTGATCGGGCTGGCCTTCGACCGTGATCAGCACGCGGCGGATGCCGACGATGTTGGTGACCACGCCGATGGGCAGTTGGCGGCTTTCCAGCACCGGGCCTTGCTCGATGTGCAGTTCGACGAAGGCGGCGGTGCCGTCCGGGCCGCGCAGTGGCTGGGTCAGCGCGCTGGGGTCGCCGCCGATGCGGGCGATGCCCTGCGCCAGCGTCTCGCCGTCGGCGTTGCGCGCGGCCAGCATGTCGGCGCTGAGTTGGCCGCTCAGGGCGCGGCTGCCGACGCAGGAGATGCCGTAGTCGCTGGGTTCTTCCGACAGGAAGTCGATGACCTCGAACGGGTGCTCCAGTTCGATGCCGTGTTCCCGCATCGTGTGGGCGACTTCGATGCCGGCCAGCACGCCGATGATGCCGTCAAAGCGGCCGCCGCTCATCACGGTGTCGCAGTGTGAGCCGGTGGCGATGGGCTTGCGTTGCGGGTTGCGGCCGGCGCGCGTGCCGATGAGGTTGCCGCCGGCGTCCAGGCGGGAGGCCAGGCCGGCGGCCTCGAACTCGCCGCGCAGCCACTCGCGCGCTTGCAGGAACAGCGGCGAAAAGGCGCGGCGGGTCCAGGGTTGGTCGGGCAGGGTGTAGCGCGACAGGGTCTCGACGCGCGACCACAGGCGCTCGGCATTCAATGGGGGGAAAACGGGTAAGGCGGTGGGCATGGAGATTCCAGGATTTGCATCGGCGATTATGGCATGTGGGATACGGCCGCCATGTTCGCCGCGGCGCGGACGCGCCGCCTCGCCTTGCCTCAGGACGCGCGCCAGGCTGGCGGGCGCTTTTCCAGGAACGCGCTGACGCCTTCCCGCGCTTCATCCGACGCACGCACCGCGGCGATGCGTTCGACCGAATCGGCCACCAGCGCGTCATCCAGCGGCCGGCCGGCAAAGTCGCGCACCAGCCGCTTGCTGGCCTGCACTGCCTGCGGGCCGTTGTCGCACAGCGCGCGGCAGACGGCGTCGGCTTCGTCCTGCAGCCGCGCCAGCGGCACGATGCCATGCAGCAGCCCCATGCGGTACGCGGCGGCGGCGTCGAAGCGTTCGGCGGTCAGGAAGTAACGATTGGCGGCGCGTTCGCCCATGGCGCGGATCACGTAGGGGCTGATGGTGGCGGGCAGCAGGCCCAGGCGCGTTTCCGACAGGCAGAACTGCGCGTGATCGGCGGCGATGGCGACGTCGCAGGCCGCCACCAGGCCCATGCCGCCCGCATAGGCGTCGCCGTTGACCGCCGCCACCACGGGCTTGGGGCAGGACCAGATGGCGCGCAGCATCCGCGCCAGGCGATCGGCGTCGGCGCGATTGTCGGCGTCGGTCAGCGTGGCCATCCTGCGCATCCAGTTCAGGTCGCCGCCCGCGCAGAACGCCTTGCCCGCGCCGGTCAGCAGCAGCACCCGCACGGCCGGATCGTCCGCCGCCTCGCGCACCGCCGTGGTCAGCGCCGCGATCAGCGTTTCGTCGAAGGCGTTGCGCATGTCCGGGCGGTTCAGCGTCAGGCGGGCGACGGGGCCGTCGCGGTCCACCAGCAGCGGGGTCGGCGTGCTCATGCGGGTCTCCGAATTATTGATAAAGGCTCAACTAATAGCCTGAATCGATGCATTGTTTCCATAGGGTTATACGCCTAAAAGACGCACTTATTTTCAGGTTATTGAGTTATCCTCAAAAAAATAATGGAGCGAGACATGAACCCATCCCCCGACGGCGCCGCCGCGGCGTCGCGCTACGCGTCGGTCTTCCGGCCGGGCCTGTTCGACGGCAAGACCGTCATGGTCACGGGCGGCGGCAGCGGCCTGGGGCGCTGCACCGCGCACGAGCTGGCTTCGCTGGGCGCGCGACTGGCGCTGGTGGGCCGCAAGCCGGAAAAGCTGGAGGCCGCGCGCGATGAACTGGCGCGCATCTATCCCGAGGCCGCGGGCCGCATCACGCTGCACGCCTGCGACATCCGCGGCGAAACCGGCGTGCGGGGTGCGGTGGCCGACGCGCTGGCCGCGCATGGCGCCATCGACGGCCTGTTCAATTGCGCCGGGGGCCAGTTCCCCGCGCCGCTGGACCAGATCAGCTTCAACGGCTGGAACGCGGTGGTGCAGAACAACCTGCATGGCACGTTCCTGATGGCGCGCGAGGTCTATATCCAGCACATGCGCCAGCATGGCGGCGCCATCGTCAACATGCTGGCCGACATCTGGGGCGGCATGCCCGGCATGGGGCATTCCGGCGCGGCCCGCGCCGGCGTCTGGAACCTGACCGAAACGGCGGCCTGCGAATGGGCCCACGCCGGCGTGCGGGTGAACGCGGTGGCGCCGGGCTGGATCGCCTCCAGCGGCATGGACAGCTACGACGAGGACTACCGCGCGGTGTTGCGCGGGCTGGCCGCCAAGGTGCCGTTGCAGCGCTTCGGCACCGAGGCCGAGCTGGCGGCGGCGGTGGTGTTCCTGCTGTCGCCGGCGGCGGCCTTCATCAACGGCAGTGTCATCCGGGTGGATGGCGGCGTGCCCAACGCGCGCCACTCCTGGACCCTGCCGCCAGCCGCGCGCGGCGAGACCTACGACGGCTTTCCTCAGTACGCGCCGCCGTCCTTGTTCTCGGCGGACTGAAGCCGATGCAGGGCGTCTTGCACCTCGCCCCGGAATCGCGCCAGCGCCAGCGCGTCGCGGCGCGGCGGCTGCAGCGCCTGCCACAGGAAGTCGACCAGTTGGTCGGCGGTGGCCGCCACGTCGACCCGCGTTCCGCGCAGGATGGCGTCCCACAGCACGTGTTCCATCGGGCCATAGATGGCCGAGCGCAGCAGGCGCAGCGGCATGTCCTCGCGGATGTGGCCGTCGGCCTGGCCTTGCGCCAGGATGCGCATCAACGGCGCGGTGTAGCGCCGCTGCAGGCCGGCGTAGATCTCGCCGAAATCGTCGTTGCGGGCCCGGCCTTCGGACAGGATGAAGGCGCACAGCCCGGTGCCCTCGGCCAGCAGGTGGCGCAGGTGCGCATGCACCAGGTAGTGCAGTTGGGCCCGCGCGCCCTGCACGTGCGGCAGGTAGTCCTCGACCTTGGCGATGATCTCGTCGTACCAGTCGCTGATGACGCGCACGCACAGCTCGCGCTTGCCGCCGAAGTAGGTGAACACCGTGCCTTCGGACACGCCCAGCCGCTGCGCGATCTCGGTGGTGGTGGCGGCCTGGAAGCCGGCCTCGGAAAACACCTGCCGCGCGACCCGCAGGATGTCCCGTATCCGTTGCTCGGACTTGGCGCTGGCCGGCGGGCGGCGCATCGGGACGGCGGCGGTTTTTTCCATGGGGGCGGCGGGGCGATGGGAAGTGGCCAGGGCTTACTATCATAACGACCCGCGGCGCCGCGCCTCAAAGCCCCCGCCACGAATACAAAAGAACAGCGAACACAAGAACCGCGACACGGAGACCCGAGCATCATGCTGTCCAGAACCGAAACCTACGCGCAGTTGGCGTCTTCCTTCCAATGGCGCGTGCCGGCGGCCTACAACATCGGCGTGGACGCCTGCGACAAGTGGGCCGACGGCAGCGGCCGCCTGGCGCTGATCCACGAGAAAAACGATGGCAGCCAGACGCGCTACAGCTTCGACGACATCAAGGCGCGCGCCAATCAGTTGGCCAACGCGCTGCGGCGCCAGGGCGTGCGGCGCGGCGACCGGGTGGCGGTGTACCTGCCGCAGGCGCCCGAAACCGCCGTGACCCACATCGCCGTGTACAAGCTGGGCGCGGTGGCGGTGCCGCTGTTCACCTTGTTCGGCGTCGACGCGATCCAGTACCGGCTGGCCGACAGCGGCGCCGCCGCGCTGGTCACCGACGCCGAGGGCTGCCGCCGCCTGCGCGAGATCCGCGCCACGCTGCCGGCCCTGCGGACGGTCTATTGCATCGACGGTCCGGGCGAGGGCGGGGCGCTGCCGTTTCACGCCTCGCTCGACGCCGAATCCGCGCAGTTCGAAGCCGAACCCACCGCGGCCGACGACCCGGCCGTCATCATCTACACGTCGGGCACCACCGGCAAGCCCAAGGGGGCGCTGCACGCCCACCGCGTGCTGCTCGGCCACCTGCCGGGCGTGGAGATGTCGCACGAATTCTTTCCCGAGCACGCCACGCTGATGTGGACGCCGGCCGACTGGGCCTGGATCGGCGGCCTGCTGGACGTGCTGCTGCCGGCCTGGCACCACGGCGTGCCGGTGCTGGCGCGGCGCTTCGAGAAATTCGACGGCGCCGCGGCCTTCGACCTGATGGCGCGCCATGGCGTCACCCACACCTTCCTGCCGCCCACCGCGCTCAAGATGATGCGCGGCGTGGCCCATCCGCCCGCGCCCGGCGCGCTGGCGCTGCGCTCGGTGGCCAGCGGCGGCGAATCGCTCGGCGCCGAGCTGATCGACTGGGGCCGCCGGGTGCTGGGCGTGACCATCAACGAGTTCTACGGCCAGACCGAATGCAACATGCTGGTGTCATCGTGCTCATCCCTGTTCGAGCCGCGCATCGGCAGCATCGGCCGCGCCGCGCCCGGCCACCGGGTCGCCATCGTGGACGGGCAGGGCGCCGAAATGGCCGATGGGCAGGAAGGCAATATCGGCGTATTGCGGCCCGATCCGGTGATGTTCCTGGGCTACTGGAACAACCCGCAGGCCACCGCCGAGAAATTCGCCGGCGATTACCTGCTGACCGGCGACATGGGCGTGCGCGACGCCGACGGCTTCATCCGCTTCGTCGGCCGCAACGACGACGTCATCACCAGCGCCGGCTACCGCATCGGCCCCGGGCCGATCGAGGACTGCCTGCTGGGCCACCCCGCGGTGCGCATGGCCGCCGTGGTGGGCGTGCCCGACGCCGAGCGCACCGAGGTGGTGATGGCCTACGTGGTGCTGCACGACGGCGTGGCCGGCGACGAGGCGCTGGTCAAGGCCTTGCAGGCGCACGTGCGCAGCCGCCTGGCGGCCCATGAATACCCGCGCCGCATCCGCTTTGTAACGAGTTTGCCGACCACCGCCACCGGCAAGATCATCCGCCGCTCGCTGCGCGACGGCAGCTATGCATGAGGGCGGCGGACGCGACAAGCGCCCCTGAAACAGTGACAAACCCGGTGACAAACTCGTCCGTTTGGTCGGGTTGACGGGCTGCCCGGCGCTGCAAGTATGATGGCGCAAACATGTATACGGCCCCAGTCAAACGGGGCCGTATCGCCATTAGCCTTAGTATGGAGATAACCCTGATGAATAAACCCTTGGACGGGGGCCTGGCGGCCTTGAACGTACCCGCGTACGTCAAGCATCGCGGCCTGATCGACTGGGTCGCCAGCGTCGTGGCGCTGGCCAAGCCGGACCGCGTCGAATGGTGCGATGGTTCGCAGGAAGAATACGATCGCCTGTGCGAACAGATGGTCCAGGCCGGCACCATGCGCCGCCTCAACCCGGCCAAGCGGCCCAATTCCTTCCTGGCCTGTTCCGACCCGTCGGACGTGGCGCGCGTCGAAGACCGCACCTTCATCTGCTCCGACCGTCCCGAGGACGCGGGCCCGACCAACAACTGGGCCGACCCGGCCGAGATGCGCGCCACGCTCAACGGCCTGTTCGACGGCGCCATGCGCGGCCGCACGCTGTACGTGGTGCCGTTCTCGATGGGTCCGCTGGGTTCGGACATCGCCCACATCGGCGTCGAACTGTCCGACAGCCCGTATGTCGTGGTCAACATGCGCATCATGACGCGCATGGGCAAGCAGGTCTATGACGTGCTCGGCACCGACGGCGACTTCGTGCCGTGCGTGCACTCGGTCGGCAAGCCCCTGGCCGCCGGCGAGGCCGACGTGGCCTGGCCCTGCAACGCCACCAAGTACATCGTTCACTTCCCCAAGAGTCGCGAGATCTGGAGCTTCGGCTCGGGCTACGGCGGCAATGCGCTGCTGGGCAAGAAGTGCTTCGCGCTGCGCATCGCCTCCACCATGGGCCGCGACCAGGGCTGGCTGGCCGAACACATGCTGATCCTGGGCGTGACCTCGCCCAAGGGCCGCAAATACCACGTCGCCGCCGCGTTCCCGTCGGCCTGCGGCAAGACCAACTTCGCCATGCTGATCCCGCCGCAGGGCATGGACGGCTGGAAGGTCACCACCATCGGCGACGACATCGCCTGGATCAAGCCGGGCGCCGACGGCCGCCTGCACGCCATCAACCCCGAGGCCGGCTATTTCGGCGTAGCCCCGGGCACCAGCGAGCAGACCAACTTCAACGCCATGGCCACGCTCAAGGCCAACGTCATCTTCACCAACGTCGCGCTGACCGACGACGGCGACGTCTGGTGGGAAGGCATGACCGACACGCCGCCGGCGCACCTGATCGACTGGCAGGGCCAGGACTGGACGCCCGCCATCGCCCGCGAAACCGGCCGCAAGGCCGCCCACCCCAACGCGCGCTTTACCGCCCCGGCGGCGCAGTGCCCGTCGATCGACCCCGAGTGGGAAAACCCGCAGGGCGTGGTGATCGACGCCTTCATCTTCGGCGGCCGCCGCTCCACCACCGTGCCGCTGGTGACCGAGGCGCGCAACTGGGTCGAAGGCGTCTACATGGCCGCCACCATGGGCTCGGAAACCACCGCCGCCGCCGTCGGCCAGCAGGGCGTGGTGCGGCGCGATCCGTTCGCCATGCTGCCGTTCTGCGGCTACAACATGAGCGACTACTTCACGCACTGGCTCAAGCTGGGCAAGCAGCTCGAAGCCGCCGGCGCCACGCTGCCGCGCATCTACTGCGTCAACTGGTTCCGCAAGGGTCCGGACGGCAAGTTCGTCTGGCCCGGCTTCGGCGAGAACATGCGCGTGCTGCGCTGGATGCTGGGCCGCATCGACGGCCAGGCCGGCGGCGTCGACCAGGTGTTCGGCATCTCGCCCAGCTACCAGGACATCGACTGGACCGGCCTGGAATTCAGCCCCGACAAGTTTGAACAGGTCATGTCGGTCGACGACGGCGCCTGGCGCGACGAACTGGCGCTGCACGACGAGCTGTTCGGCCAACTGGCCCAGGGCCTGCCCGAGGACCTGCCCGCCGCCAAGGCCCGGATCGAAGGCCGTCTGGCCGCCTGAGCCTGCCGCGCCGCGGGCGACCGCAGGTCAGCCGCCCGCGTCTGCGCCGGTCGCGCTGATATCGGCCGCACCTCAGCCGGCCACGCCTGAGCCGGCCGCGCCCGACCCCAAACCCGCGCAGGGTGACGTGCGCGGGTTTTTTTACGGCACAATCGTTCCATGCACCTCGACGCCGAAGACCTCGCCAAGATCACCGAACTGACCCTGGCCCACTACGAAGAAAGCGCCCAGTCCTTCGAGGCCGGCACGCGCGACCACGACGTCAGCCAGAACATCGCCGCGCTGCTGCGCCATATCGACGGCGAGCCGCCCTACGACATCCTCGACCTCGGCTGCGGCCCCGGCCGCGACCTCAAGACCTTCGCCGCCCTTGGTCACCGCCCCGTCGGCCTGGACGGCACCCCCAGCTTCGTCGCCATGGCCCGCGCCGCCAGCGGCCGCGAAGTCTGGCACCAGGACTTCCTGCGCCTGCAACTGCCCGCGGCCCGCTTCGACGGCATCTTCGCCAACGCCGTCCTGTTCCACGTCCCCACCCAGGAACTGCCCCGCGTCCTGCGCGACCTGCGCGCCACCCTCAAACCCGGCGGCGTCCTCTTCAGCTCCAACCCCCGCGGCGGCAACCAGGAAGGCTGGAACCGCGGCCGCTACGGCGCCTACCACGACCTGGCCGGCTGGCGCACCCTGCTGCAAGCCGCGGGCTTCGAAGAACTCGAACACTACTACCGCCCCGACGGCCTCCCTCGCGAACAACAAGCCTGGCTCGCCAGTGTGTGGAGAAGGGCGGACTGACCGCACGACGCGATACACGCGTCACCTTCCGCTCCCCGCATCGGTGAAATGGCCAACCTCTCTCTATCTCCCAGCAAGTTGCGGAAGATGGATATGCATCGATCACCGGCGCGCAGCGCATTCGCCACCCCTTCAAATACCTGGACGCCAATCTTGGCCGCCCGCGCGGCCAGGATTGGCAGCCCTGAAAATTCCCTTCCCTGACCACAGGTCCTGCAGCGCGACAGACCAAGACGCACGTAGCCCCTCGGGCGGGCGCAGTCGGTGGCGGGCAACCTCGATGCGCCCGAGGGAATCTGAAGCCCAATAGTCGTCATTCACGACGCCCGTGACGAAGAAACTGTCTTCGTGGCTGCACCTGTGGCAAGGTGGAATGCCGCTCAGGTAAAGACCGACCTTCCAATGGTGCGTGTTTGCCCACGCCCGTACTGAAGCATGGCCCCGGGTGACGTCACCGACATTGGCGAGCACACGCTTAGCGCGTGCATCCCGTTTGAGAGAGTGAGTACAACGACGTACCCATGCCTGGCGGCATTCCGTTAGCGATGATGGAGCAAGCCATGTCACCTCGCAAGTCCGATGCAACCCTAAGCCTGGCCCATCCCGATGCCGCGGGCATCGACATCGGGTCGGCCAGCCACTTCGTTGCCGTGCCTCATGACCGCGACGACCAACCTGTCCGCGAGTTCAAGAGCTTTACGGCCGATTTGTATCGCCTAGCGCAATGGCTCAAGGACTGCGGCGTTACCGCCGTGGCCATGGAGTCCACCGGCGTTTACTGGATCCCGCTTTATGAGCTGCTCGATAGCCAGGGTTTCACCGTTTACCTGGTCAACGCCCGTCACGTGAAGAACGTCTCGGGCCGCAAGTCCGATGTCCTGGACTGCCAGTGGCTGCAACAGCTCATGAGCTATGGCCTGTTGGCCGGCGCCTTCCGTCCCTCTGACGAGATTTGCGTCTTGCGCGAGTTCTCGCGCCAGCGCGAGATGCTGCTTGCTTCGCAGGTGCGCCACGTGCAGCACATGCAGAAGGCACTTGCCCAGATGAACATTCAGCTCACGCAAGTGCTGTCGGACGTGGTCGGGGTCACCGGTCAGGCCATCATCCGCGCCATCGTCGGTGGCGAGCGCGACCCGCATGCACTGGCCCGCCTGAAGAAGCGCCAGGTCAAGGCCAGCGAGGACGATATCGCTGCCGCGCTGCAAGGCAACTGGCGTCACGAGCACTTGTTCGCGTTGCGGCAAGCGCTGGCCCTGTACGACACCTATCAACAACTGCTCAACGATTGCGATCAGCACATCCAAGCCGAACTGCACAAACTGCACCGCCATGACGGCGATCCGGGCAAGTCGCAGCGCCGCTGGCCCAAAAAGGCCATGGCCTTCGATCTGCGCACGCATCTATTTGCCATGTGCGGCGTGGACCTGACCCGCATCAACGGCATCGACGAGATGACTGCCTTTACCGTCCTGGCCGAGGTCGGTCCGGACATGAACCGCTTCCCTTCGGCCAAGCACTTCGCTTCGTGGTTAGGCTTGTGCCCGGGCACACGCATCTCCGGAGGCAAGGTTCTGAACGGCGCCACCAAACGCTCACCCAACCGCGCCGCACAGGCCCTGCGTCTGGCGGCAATGGCGCTACGTCACAGCCAGTCCGCTTTAGGCGCCTACTACCGAAGGCTGTGCGCTCGCCTGGACAAGCGGCGCGCCATCACCGCAGCCGCGCACAAACTGGCTCGACTGATTTACACCCTACTGACCAAAGGGTCCGAATACGTCGACCAAGGTGAGCTGTACTACGAAGAACGCCACCGCCAACGCGTCCTGCATCACCTGACAAAACGTGCAGAGACCATGGGCTACAGCTTGGTGCCGTTAACCGCCTCAGGAGAAACCAATGAGGTATCAATGACTTAAGTGGAGTTTCTTGAGAGGCAGTCGCCGCAGGCGACAACGAAGATGACAACGGGGCAGTCCGGAGCGAACGCTCCGGACCGCAATCGTGGGCGCCCGCCACCGACTGCGCCCGCCCGAGGGGCAGCCTACGAAGCAGAGCCGGCCTACGAAGCCCATCACCCTGACCACCCCCTTCCCAGGCGAACAAAGCAAAGCACAAACCGGATACCCACCGCAGCCACCGGCCATCCCCCCCTGACGGCCATCAACCCCCCCCGCAATACCCGCACTCCCCGGATACCCACCGCCAAATCCGGCTACCCCCCAGCAAGCGCCCAGTCGCAACATCCGCCTCACGATCTCAGCAATCCAGGAGGCAAGCAAATGAAGGGACTGGCCCAAAAAACCGCCATCGTCACCGGCGGCGCCACGCTGATCGGCGCCGGCGTCGTCGCCGCGCTGCGCGCCAACGGCGTGCGCGTCGCCATCTTCGACATCGACGCCGACGGCGCCGCCCGCGTCGCCGCCACCGACCCCGACGGCATCCGCGCCTGGCCGCTCGACATCACCGACGACGCGCAACTGGCCCGCGCCGTCGCCGAGGTCACCGCCCACTTCGGCCGCATCGATTACCTGGTAAACCTCGCCGCCACCTACCTCGACGACGGCGCCGCCTCCGGCCGCGCCGACTGGCTGCGCGCCCTGGACATCAACGTCGTCAGCGCCGTCATGGCCGCCCGCGCCGTGCATCCGCACCTGGTGGCCGCCGGCGGCGGCGCCATCGTCAACTTCACCAGCATCTCGTCGCGCGTGGCGCAGACCGGCCGCTGGCTCTATCCGGTCTCCAAGGCCGCGCTGCTGCAGGTCACCCGCAGCCTGGCGATGGACTACGCCGGCGACCGCATCCGCGTCAATTCCGTGTCGCCCGGCTGGACCTGGTCGCGGGTCATGGACGAACTGACCCAGGGCGACCGCGCCAAGACCGATCGGGTCGCCGCCGACTTCCACCTGCTGGGCCGCGCCGGCGATCCGGCCGAGGTGGCCGAGGTGGTCGCCTTCCTGCTGTCGGACCACGCCAGCTTCGTCACCGGCGCCGACTACGCCGTCGACGGCGGCTATTCCGCCATGGGCCCCGAACAGGCCCGTCCCGCCATCCCGCGCCTGGCCGAATAAGGCCGGCCTTACCGCTCATCGGCCCGCCAGGCACCCGGCGGACCCGCACACCAAACAGGAGAAGCATCATGCGTCGAATCGCGATCGTCGGAGGCGGGCAGGCCGGCCTGCCGTTGGCCCTGGGCCTGTTGGACAAGGGCTACGAGGTGACCGTGGTCACCAACCGCGCGCCCGATGACATCCGCCGCGGCAAGGTCATGTCCAGCCAGTGCATGTTCGATGCCTCGCTGCAGATCGAACGCGACCTGGGCCTGAACCAGTGGGAGGCCGACTGTCCGCCGGTCGAAGGCATCGGCCTGGCCGTGCCGCACCCCGAGCGCCCCGGCCACAAGCTGATCGACTGGGCCGCGCGCCTGGATCGCCCGGCGCAGGCGGTGGACCAGCGCATCAAGATGCCGGCCTGGATGGAATTGTTCGCCGCCCGCGGCGGCCGCCTGCTGATCCAGGATGGCGGCGTGGCCGAGCTGGAGCTGCTGGCCGCCTCGCATGACCTGGTGCTGCTGGCCGCCGGCAAGGGCGACGTGGTCAGGCTGTTCGAGCGCGACACCGCGCGCTCGCGCTTCGACAAGCCGCAGCGCGCGCTGGCCTTGACCTACGTGCACGGCATGCGCCCGGCGCCGGTGTTCTCGCGGGTCGCCTTCAACCTGATTCCCGGCGTCGGCGAGTACTTCGTGTTTCCCGCGCTCACCACCACCGGCCCCTGCGAAATCATGGTGTTCGAAGGCGTGCCGGGCGGCCCGATGGACTGCTGGCGCGATATCAAGACGCCGCAGGACCATCTGGCCAGGAGCCTGGACATCCTGCGCACCTTCCTGCCCTGGGAGGCCGAGCGCTGCGCATCGGTCGAACTGACCGACGCCAACGGCATCCTGGCCGGCAGCTTCGCGCCCACGGTGCGCAAGCCGGTCATGACCCTGCCGTCCGGCCGCCTGGTGTTCGGCCTGGGCGACGCCGTGGTCACCAACGACCCCATCACCGGCCAGGGCTCGAACAACGCCACCAAGGCCTGCGCCGTCTACCTGGAGGCGATCCTGGCGCGCGGCGACCAGCCCTTCACCGCCGACTGGATGCGGCAGACCTTCGAGCGCTTCTGGGACTACGCCAGCGCCGTGGTCGACTGGACCAACTCGATGCTGCTGCCGCCGCCGCCGCATCTGCTGCACCTGCTGCAGGCCGCCGGCGACGCGCCCGCGCTGGCCAGCGCCATCGCCAACGGCTTCAACCATCCGCCCAACTTCTTTCCGTGGTGGACCGACGCCACCGCCTGCGAGGCCTTCATCGCCGAAAAATCCACCCGGGCGGCGGCGTGATGGCGGCCCTGGACTGGGGCAGCACCGACCTGCACCCCAAGGTCCTGCGCGGCGTGCTGGGCAGCTATCCGACGGGCGTGGCCATCGTCGCCACGCGCTGTCCGGACGGCCGCAAGGTCGGGCTGACCATCAACTCCTTCGCCTCGCTGTCGCTCGATCCGCCGCTGGTGCTGTGGAGCCTGGTGAACCGCTCGCCCAACCTGGCGGCGTTCCGCGACTGCGACCACTTCACCATCAGCGTGCTGGCCTGCGGCCAGGAGGCGCTGGCGCGGCGCTTCGCCGATCCGGCGGTGCCCGACAAGTTCGAAGGCGCCGAGCTGCACGAGGTGCCCGAGGGCGTGCCCGCCATCGCCGGCGCCGTGGCCACGCTGGTCTGCGCCAACGACCAGCAGAGTCCGGCGGGCGACCACCTGCTGCTGTTCGGCCGGGTGCTGCGCGTGGCCAGCCTGGAGGCCACGCCGCTGGTGTTTCACGCGGGACGCTTCACGGCGCTGACCCTATGATGCCCTTATCTTCCGCCTCCGACGCCCAGATCATCGTGGTGGGCAGCGGCATGAATTCGCTGGTGTGCGCCGCGCTGCTGGCGCAGCGCGGCAAATCGGTGCTGGTGCTGGAGCGCAACGACCGCCTGGGCGGCTGCATCCGCACCGAGGAACTGTTTCCCGGCTACCGCCATGACGTGCTGTCGAGCTGGTATCCGCTGTTTGTCGGCGGTCCCGCCTACGCCGCCCTCAAGCCGGCCCTGCAGGCGGCCGGCCTGGAATTCGCCCAGTGCGACTACGCCACCGGCCTGGCGCTGCCCGACGGCAGCGGCATCGCCCTCAAGCAGGACATCGCGGACAGCGCGCGGCGCCTGGACGCGTGGGCGCCCGGCGACGGCGCCGCGTTCGGCGCCATGGCGCAACGCCTGTTCGGCGAAGACGCCGCGCTGACCTTCGGCCTGCTGGGCCAGAACCCCTATGGCGCCGGCATGCTCAAGCTGCTGTTCGGCGAGTGGCGCCGGCGCGGCCTGGACGGGCTGATGGCGTTCGCCGCCGATTCGCTGGAGAGCTTTCGCCGCTGGTCGGACCGTGAATTGCAATCCGACGCGGCGCGCGCGCTGATCGCGCCCTGGGTGCTGCACACCGGCCTGGGACCGGACGACGCCTGTTCGGCGCTGATCGGCAAGCTGACCTTCGCCGCGGTGGTGGCCGGCGGCATGCCGGTGGTCAAGGGCGGCAGCCAGGGCGTGGTGGACGCCCTGGTCAAGGTCATCGAGCACCACGGCGGCCGGTTGCGGACCGGCGCCGCCGTCGAACGCATCCTGACGCATGGCGAAGGCCGCCGCCGGCGCGCCGTCGGAGTCGTGGCCGCCGGCCGCGAGTACCGCGCCGGCGAGGCCGTGGTCTGCAACGTCACGCCCGGCCAGTTGTACGGCACGCTGCTGCCCGACGCGCCCGAGCCGGTGCGGCGCCGCGCCGCCGGCTACCGCCATGGCCGCGGCGGCATGCAGATCCATTTCGCGCTCGACGCGCCGCCCGGCTGGCGCACGCCCGAACTGCGCCACGTGCCGCTGGTGCACCTGACCGAGAGCATGGAGCAGGTCTGCGCGTCGGTCACCGAGGCCAACAACGGCCTGTTGCCGGCGCGGCCCACGCTGGCCATCGGCCAGCCGGTCGCCGTCGATCCGTCGCGCGCGCCGGCCGGCGGCTGGATCCTGTGGGTGCAGATGCAGGAGCTGCCGGCGCGCGTCAAGGGCGATGCCGCCGGCCTGATCGACACGCCCGCCGACGGCCGCTGGACCGAGGCCCTGCGCGAGGCCGTCGCCGATCGCGTGCAGGCGCGGCTGGAGCCGGTCATGCCCGGCCTGGCGCAACGCATCGTCGGCCGCCGCAGCTACTCGCCGGCCGACCTGGAGGCGCTGAACTGCAACCTGGTGGGCGGCGATCCTTACGCGGGCATCTGTTCGCCCGACCAGTTCTTCTGGCTGCGCCCGTTCGCCGGCAGCCAGGGCGCGCGTGGCCACCGCACGCCGCTGCGCAACCTTTTCCACATCGGCGCCGCCACCCACCCGGGTCCCGGACTGGGCGGCGGTTCCGGCTATCTCGTCGCACAACATCTCGCGCCCCGCGGGGGCAGGAGCGGAACATGAAGAGACACCTGACACGCCGGCTGGCTTGCGCCGCGGCATTGGCGCTGGCCGGCGGCGTGGCGCAAGCCACCGAAGGCGGCGGCCTGGGCATCTATCCGGACGGCCTGGAGAACTTCATGTCGGGCGCGCTGCCGCCGCCCGGGGTGCACATGCTGGTCTACGGCGGCGGCGCGCGCTACGACAAGCTGCGCGGCAACGACGGCGAGCGCCTGCCGGTGCCGGACTTCAAGGTCGACGTCAACGTGCTGGCCCCGCGCCTGATCTGGGTCACGCCGCAGCAGGTGCTGGGCGGCCAACTGGCCTTCCATGCCATCGCGCCGCTGCTGGACGTGACCTTCAAGGCCGGCGGCCAGCGTTACCGCAGCACCGGCCTGGGCGACATGACGCTGGGCGTGGCGCTGGGCTATCACCTGTCCGAATCGCTGCACTACGTGGTCGGCCTGGACATGTACGCGCCCACCGGCGAATACGACCGCAAGGACCCGTCCAGCCTCGGCAAGAACTACTGGACCGCCCAGCCCGTGTTCGCGCTCAGCCGCATCAGCCCGGACGGCTTCAATGCCGATCTGAAGCTGATGTACGACTTCAACTTCCGCAACACCGCCACCGACACCCGCTCGGGCCAGGCCATCCACGCCGACTACGCGGTGGGTTGGGGCGTGGGCAAGGGCTGGGTGCTGGGCGTGGGCGGGCATGCCTTCCAGCAGGTCACCGACGACAACGGCCCCAACAGCGCCGCCGGCCGCGCCCGCGCCTTCGGCGTGGGGCCGTCGGTGCGCTACATGAACGACCGCGGCTGGCTGTTCACCGCCAAGTGGCAGCAGGAATTCCAGGTCAAGAACCGGCCGGAGGGCGCGCAGTTGTACGTCAAACTGGCCATTCCGTTCTAGGGCCCGCGCCCGGCTCCTTTCAGGATAGACAGGCCCTGGGGCTGCGTGCGGCGGGCCGGCCCGGCAGCGGGCCCGCCGCGGGGAAAGGGGGCGATGGCAAGGCGGGCGCCGGCCGCCCGCCGCCGCGAATGGGCTAGACTCAAGGCTCTCTTCGTTTCAAGCAGCCATCCATGATTGTCAAAGCCTTGCGTGCCGGTGTGGGTCAACTGATTGTCCTGGGCGATGCGCTGACGCGCCCGCGCCCGCGGCAACGCTCGGCCCAAGGCCAGGCCGCCGTCGACCGCGAGGCGGCCGCGCTGTCGCTCTACCAGTTCCATGCCTGCCCGTTCTGCGTCAAGACGCGGCGCGCCATCCACCGCCTGAACGTGCCCGTGGCGCTGCGCGATGCCAAAGGGGATCCCCAGGCGCGCGCCGAATTGCAGGCCGGCGGCGGCAAGGTCAAGGTGCCGTGCCTGCGCATCGAGGAAGCGGGCGGCACGCGCTGGATGTACGAGTCCAGCGACATCATCGCCTACCTTGAACAACGCTACGCGAACGTGGCCTGACGCGGCGGCTCCATGACACGCCCCGCCCGCCTGACTGTTCTCGTCCTGTGCGCGTCGGTGGCGCTGGCGGGTTGCGACTCGTCGCTGCCGCCGCCGCCCGCCGGGTCCAGGCTCACGGCGGAAACCCTGGCCACCCAGGAAACGCCGCCCGAACGCCAGTTCAAGGGCACCTTGGCGGGCAAGCCCATCCACCTGCTCATGCATGAATGCAAGGTCTACAAGGTGGAACCGGCGGAAGGCGATAACGTCGCCTGGACGCAGGTGCTTGAAGGCGATTTCTCCCTGTTGCCCACGCTCTGCGTGCGCCAGGAACTGACGGCGGGCAAGGGCTTCGTGCAGGCCTTCATCGGCCGCCAGGCGTTCGGCGCCGGCGGCTGCTGCGCCGGCACCCCGGAATACCGCTCGACCGACGGGCTGACCTGGAAGCCGCGCTGAACGCCACGCTGAACGTCGCACTGAACGCCACGTTGAATGCCGAACGGAATGCCGCAATGAACGCCGTCAGCGTGAGCGGACGATCGTTTGCGATTGGCCATCCCCAGGGTTGTCTGAACGCAGGGCCTGGCCAGTCCTGACAAAGTTGCCGCGTCAGCCGTGCCGGCGCACGCTCTGGCTGGGGCTTTCGCCGTAACGCGCCTTGTAGCCGGCGCTGAAACGTCCCAGGTGCGCAAAACCCCAGCGCAACGCCACGCCCGCGACGTTCTGGCATTCGCCTGACAGCAGTTCGGCGCGCGCCCGCTCCATGCGCAGATCGCGCAGATAGTGCATGGGGCTGATGCCCAGGAATTCCTTGAAGCCGGCATACAGGCTGCGCACGCTGACTCCCGCGATGCGCGCCAACTGCTCGGCGCTGACCGGCTCGTGCGCATGCGCCTGCAAGTAATCCTGCACGCAGCGCACGTGGCGCGGCAGCACCGCGCCGCGGCGGCCCGCCGGCGTGGCGCTGTAGTTGTGGGGCAGGGCGGACAGCAGCGTCGCCGCCACCAGTTGTTCCATCTGGTGCACGATCAGCTTGTGCTCGGCCAGGTCGGCGTGCTGCGAGGAACAGTCCAGCAGATACGCCATCAGGCAGCGCCAGGCCGGACACTCGCGCCAGCGGAACCCCAGTTGGAAGCGCAGCGGCCGATCCAGCGTACAGCCCAGGTGGCCCACCAGGGTGCGTTCCAGCAGGGAGCGGCCCACCCGCAACATGAACTGGTCGTTGTCGTCGGCCCAATGCATCGCCAAGTCGTCATCCGGGCTCACCACCGATGCCACGTCCGGGGTCGAATCCACGCGCTGCGGCCCGCTCTCGATCAGCGCGGCGCCCGACAGCGGCATCTGCACCAGGAAGAAGTCCTCCAGCGGGCCCGGCCGGATCTCGACGTTCGCGCCGTAGCGCAGCCGGTTCAGCGATACTTCGCCCAGCGGCTGGTGATGCATGCGCGCATTCAGGCGCTGCGTCGATCCGACCACGCCCAGGTGGTGCGGCCGCATCACGCGGCCCACCATGGCGCGTGCTTCGTCCAGGTCGCCCGAGGCGAACAGTTGCTGCGCGGGTGTCGCCAGGATGGTGTCGATGCGCCACCCCGCGGCGCCGGCCATGGCCCCGGCGGCCGCGCGCGGCCCGGCGGCTTGCCATGATGTCTCGGCATCGGACTGCGTCGTGTTCAGCATGGCCGGGATTCCTTGCTCAGGTCCTGATGTCCGGCGGGCAGCGGCCGCCGGTTCCCCTGGCGGCCACGTCCGTGGCGCGCCTTTATGATGGTCCTCATAGTAAAACGCCGCGCCCCGGGCGGGACTGCTGGAAAACCCGTCCCGCCGGGCATGGGACTATCCGTTTTTTGCGCTGGCTGTCCAGGGCGTGCGGGAAAACGTCCGGCGCCGGCCGGCCGTTAACGCTCGAGGCAGATGGACACCGGTTCGGTCAGCCGGCGGGCTGGCGCGGGAACCCGCCCGCGCCAGCCCTCGAACCGCCTACTTATCGAGCCAGGGCGCTTCCTTCCAGAGCGCCTGGAATTCCGCTTCGCCGGCCGCCAGTTCCTTGGCGTACTCCGGGGGCGCCAGATAACGCAGCGGCGCGAACATGTCCCTGGCCTTGGCCTGGAACTCCGGATCGTCCACCGTGCGTTTCAGCGCGGCGACGAGCTTGGCGCGCACGTCGTCGGGCAAGCCCTTGGGCGCGGCCAGTCCTCGCAGCGACGCCAGTTCGAAATCGAAGCCCTGCTCCTTGAAGGTGGGCACGTCCGGCAGCGCCGCCGAACGCGTCTTGCCCATCTGCCCCAGCATGCGCAACGGGGTGCCGCCTTTCTGGTACTGCAGCGCTTCGCCCACGTTGATGGCGCCGATCGTGATCTCGCCGCTGGCCAGCGCGCCCCGCACCTCGCCCGCGCCCTTGTAGGGGATGTGGCTGAGCTTGCTGCCGGACACGCGTTCGAAGCGCAGCATGGCCAGGTGGTCGTCGGAGCCCGTGCCGGTGGTGCCCACCGTGACCTTGCCCGGGTTCTTCTTGGCGTAGGCGGACAGGTCGGCCAGGGTCTTGATCGGGTTGTCGTTCAGCACCGAAAACGCGCCGGGATCGTCGATCAGGTTGCCCAGCAGATCGAAGCTGCGCCAGGTGAAGCTGGTCTTGCGTTCGATGGGAATCGTCAACAGGTTCGGCGTGTTGATGAAGCCGATGGTGTAGCCGTCGGGCTGGGCTCGCGCCAGCTCCGAGAAACCAATCGCGCCGCCCGCGCCGGGGCGGTTCAGCACGACGATGCGGGCATCGCCGCCCAGGTATTTCTGCAGATAGGGCGCCATCATGCGGGCCACCAGGTCGGTGCCGCCGCCCGGCCCGTAAGACACGATCAGGTTGATCGGATGTTCGGGGTAGCCGGCCGCTTGCGCGCCGCCGCTGAACAGGGCGGCGCCCGCCAGCAAGGCTGCAAGCGCGCGCAGCGTCCCGCGTTTATTGTGTTTTTGCATGGTTTGTCTCCTTGGTATGTGGCCGGGGCCTGCCTGCATCGTGCGTTGCGATGCCGGCGATGGCTCAAGCCGTGTAGTCATGCCAGATTTGCGATGCGTTCGGCCGCCAGCGGCCAGACCTCCGGATTGACGAGTTGCGGTGGGCGTTCGCCGCGCAGCATCGCAACGAGCTGCGTGGCCGATGAACGGGCGACGTTGCGCCGGGCTTCGTGGGTGACGCCGGCGGTGTGGAAGGTGGCGACGACGTTGGGCAGGCCCAGCAGCGGGGCGTCGCGTTCGGGCGGCTCCTGTTCCCAGACGTCCAGCCCGGCGCCGCGCAGATGCCCGGCGCGCAGGGCGTCGTGCAGTGCCGCTTCGTCGTGGATGCCGCCGCGCGCGGTCGAGAGGAACACCGCATCGCGTTTCATGGCCGCGAAGGCCTTGGCGCCGAACAGGCCGCGCGTGGAGGCGTCCAGGGGGCAATGCAGCGACACCACGTCGGACCGCGCCAGCAACTCGTCCAGCGACACCGGCTCGGCGCCGCGGTCGCGGATGGCGTCGGCGGACAGCAGCGGATCGTGCGCGATCACGCGCAGGCCGAAGCCGCGCGCAATGCGGGCGACGCTGGTACCGATCTTGCCGATGCCGACCAGGCCGAGGACGAGGCCATGGATTTCATGGCCCATTAGATCCTCGCGCGTGAAGCCGGCATCGTGGCGCAGGCGCTGGTGCGATTCCACCACGCGCCGCTGCACGGCGAGCAGCAGCGCATACGTGTGCTCGGCCACGGATTCCGCGTTGCCGCCCGCCTGGTTGACCACGGCGATGCCCGCCGCGGTGCAGGCCGCCACGTCGATGGTGTCGTAGCCCGCGCCGCCGGACGAGACGCACACCAGGTCCGGGCATTGCGCGATCAGATCGGCATTGACGAACCATTGCCGCGGCAGTTCGTCCTTGGCCGCGGATACGTGATACGCATGGGCCGACTTCAGGCCGGCCAGCGTGCGCGCATCGTCGCCCCTTGCCGGCAGCACCGACAGCGAGACGCCGGGCGCGGCGCCGATGATCTCGTCGAACACCGGATTGAGCCAGAGGTCCAGGCGGCAGAGCCGGGCGGTCTGGGGGGAAGACGCCGCGTTCACAGCACGCCCCGCGCCTTGAGCGTGGCGTCGACCCAGGCGCGGTCCAGCGCGCCGCGCGCGATGTCCTCCAGCACTCGGGCTTCCGCCGCGGCGATCGCGCGCACGCGCTCCGCGATGGCGGGGGCCTCGTCGGGACGGATGGCCAGCAATCCGTCGGCATCGCCCACCAGCAGGTCGCCGGGCAGGACCACCATGCCGTCGATCGCGATCGGCACGTTGATGGCGCCGGGGCCGTCCTTGTAGGGACCGCGATGCGCGACCCCGCGCGCATAGACGGGAAAATCGCCCGCGCCGATCGTTTCGCTATCGCGGATGGCGCCGTCGATCACGAAACCGGCCAGCCCGCGCCGGGCGGCCCAGCCAACCATGATCTCGCCGATGATGGCGTTGTTCATGTCGCCGCCGGCATCGACCACGATCACGTCGCCCGGCTCGGCGGAATCGATCGCCTTGTGCACCATCAGGTTGTCGCCCGGCCGCGTGCGCACGGTGTAGGCGCGGCCGAGGATGCGGCGCGAGCGATGCATCGGGCGCAGGGCCGAGGTGCCGGTCGCGCGGCTCATCGCGTCGCTGATGTTGGCCACGGCCAACGCCTGATAGGCCGCGAGCGTTTCGCGGCTGGGGCCGGCGGGGCATGCCTGCAGGGTGAATCCGAACTCCGACATGGCGCTTTGTCTCCTTGGATGTTTGTCCGGGGGGACTCTACGCCGGGCTCATGGCGGTTTAAAGCGAATAATTTGATCTCGAAAACAACGCTTTTTGGAAAGTGTCGCGTGCGGCTCGCGCCCGGGCTAGAGCATTCCGGCAGGGGCGTGAAAGTCCAGGCAGGCCTGCGCGTGCGTGCGCAGGCTTTCCAGCATGGGCCGGGTGTCGTCGCGGCGCCACTGGAAGGTATAGGCCAGGGGGCGCAAGGGCGGAAAGCGCGACAGCGGCTGCAAGTCGCCGCGCTGGATCAACACCTGGGCCCAGGCGGCAGGCAGGAAGCCCAGCCCCAGCCCTTGCCGCAGCATGGCGGCGATGCCCGGCCAGCTATTGCAGCATTGATTGCGGCCGGGCGACACGCGCTGCTCGGTCAGCCAGTCGTCGAGAATCCGGATCGCGCCCGAGCTTTGCGGCAGGGTGATGAGCGTCAGGCCCGGCAGATCGGCCGGTTCAAGCGAGGCCGCGTCGGGCACGGCCCGGGCCGATACCACCCATTCGAAATGGGCGCTGCCGATCACGCGCGAGGCGAGCGACGCTCGGGACGACGGGCCCGCGATCACCGCGAAATCGAGCTCGCCTTCCTCCAGTCCGCGCTCGACCAGTTCGCCCACACCCACGAAGGGCTCGACCAGCAGGTTGGGGTGGGCCTGCTGGATGACGGCGATCAGCCCGGCCATCCACGTCATGGCGGTCAGCTCTCCGGCGCCGAAGCGGCAACGGCCGGAGTAGCTGAGGTTGTTGCTGGCCTGCTGCATGAACTGGTCCGCGTTGCGCAGCAGGTCCTTGGCATGGGGCACCAGTTGCTCGCCCAGCGCGGTCAGGGTGGCGCTGCGGGCGCTGCGGCTGAACAGCGCGGCGCCGATCGAGGATTCCAGCTCGCCGATCCGCTTGGACAACGACGACACCGAAATATTCAGGCGATTCGCGGCGATGGCAAAGTTCTTGCAGGTGGCGGCCCAGTAAAAGGCCTCGAGTTGCTTGAGAGTCATGGGAAGTGAAGGGTCGGGGCGACTGCAAGGCGATTGAGGGCGAGGAAAAGTGTAATAACGAACATCAATAAAGTCACTTTATTCAAACCTCGGGCCGGCCTATATTCGTTCGCCGTTACCCATGACCCTTGCGCGGCGGATGGTCCGCCGGGCCCCGCCAGGAACCCCCGCCATGCCAGACCCGCTGCGCCGCATGCTCAGCCTGCACGACTTCGAAGCCGCCGCCCGGCGGATCCTGCCCAAGCCCCTGTATGCCTATGTGTCGGGCGCGGTGGAAGACGGGCAGTCCGAGCGGAGCAACCGGCAGGCCTTCGGCGAATACGGGTTCCGCCCGAAGGTGCTGGTGGACGTGTCGCGCCGCCACACCCGCTGCACGATATTGGGCCGCGAGTATGCGGCGCCCGTCGGCGTGGCGCCCATGGGCATTGCGGCGCTGACCAGCTATCGCGGGGACGTGGCGCTCGCCCGCGCCGCGGCCGCGGCGGGCGTGCCCTGCATCATGAGCGGGTCCTCGCTGATCCGCCTGGAAACCGTGATGGCGGCGGCCCCGGGGACCTGGTTCCAGGCCTACCTGCCCGGCGACAGCGCCCAGATTGCCGCATTGATCGACCGTGTCGCCGCCGCCGGCGTGGAAACATTGGTGCTGACGGTCGACACGCCGGTGGCCGCCAACCGCGAGAACAACGTGCGGGCGGGGTTTTCCACCCCGCTGCGACCCAGCATAGGCCTGGCCTGGCAGGGCATCACGCACCCGCGTTGGCTGATCGGGACCCTGCTGCGCACGCTGGCCCGCCACGGTATGCCGCACTTCGAAAACAACTACGCCGCGCGCGGCGCGCCGATCCTGTCCAGGCATGTGCTGCGCGATTTTTCCGATCGCGGGCACCTGAACTGGCAGCACGTCGCCGCCATACGCAAGACCTGGAAGGGCCAGATGGTCCTGAAGGGCATCCTGCATCCGGACGACGCGCGCACCGCGCGCGCGCACGGCATGGACGCGGTCATCGTGTCCAACCATGGGGGGCGGCAACTGGACGGCAGCCTGGCGCCCATGCAGGCTTTGCCCGCGATCGTGGACGCCGCGGGCGGCATGGACGTCATGCTCGACAGCGGCGTGCGACGCGGCACGGACGTGCTGAAGGCGCTGGCGCTGGGCGCGCGCTGCGTATTCGTCGGCCGGCCGTTCAACTATGCGGCCACGGTGGCGGGCGAGCGCGGCGTGGCCCATGCCATCGCGCTGATCTCCGAGGAAATCAGGCGCGACATGGGCTTGCTGGGTATCATCGATCTGCGGGAGATCAACGAGAGCTTGTTGCAACGCTGCCGATAGCCGTGCGGACGGTGCCAGGCCACGTTGGGCGCTTTTTGTCCGACACCGCGCGCCAGTCAGATACCGTGCGGTGGGCCGTCCTTCATGCGTTCGCGCCGATCACGCAGGAAGCGCGGCAGTAAGGTTCGATACCGCGCAGATCAAGTTCGAATCCCAAGCCGGGCGCTTCAGTCAGCGACAGCACGCCGTCTTTGATCCATTCCCCGTAAGTGGACGTGGCCCGAAGCGGGTTGTGGTTGACGTCCAGCTCCAGGTATCCTCCCCCTCCCGTCGCCGCGAGGACGTGAGCGGACGCAATGGCGGCGACCTGGGTTCCGAACGAATGGGGGCAGAACTGCCTGTTCGCGGCGATGGCGCGAAGTCCGACTTCGTGAGCGCCGCTGATTCCTCCCCATTTCGCCACGTCGGGTTGAATGACATCGAGCCAGGACAGGGCGGCGACGAATTCGTCGATATCGGCAAGGTTCTCACCGGCAGCAATCGGGATTCGCGTCCTGGCTTTGAGCGCCTGCCATTCGGCGGCGGGACATTCCGGGCCCAGCGGTTCCTCGATCCAGGAAAAATCGCCGTCATCCAACTGCGCCAGCGCTTGCGTGGCAGTGGCGAGATCCCACCCGCAATTTGCATCTAGCATCATCGCCTCTGTTGGCGCCAGCGCCCGCCGTTGCCGGAGCAATAGCGGGATAGACCTGGCATCGTCGAATCCGGCCTTGAACTTGAATGCGTTATATCCCGCCTGCCGCAAGACATCCAGGCGAGCGGCCGGCGTGTCCGGGGCCAGGCCGCTCGCATAGCAGCGCATGCGGGCTTGCGTGCCCCCGAGTACGCGATACAGGGGCAGACCCATTCGCCTGGCCTGGAGATCCCAGAGCGCCGTGTCCATGCCGCCAAGAATCTGCGCGACAGGCCCTCGCTCTCCCGCCAGGCGAATGATCGGCAGCGTCAGGCTGCGCAGGCGTGCGATGGCTGGCTGCACCGCCTGGAATGTTGTGCCCACCAGCGCGGGGGCGACGAATTCGCGAAGCAGATTCAGCCGGTGCAGGGCGCCGGAAGCCGGCATGCCCGACCACACTTCGCCCCAACCGAAGGATCCGGATGCGTCCTCGACCCGGATCAGAACGGCGCCGCGTTCGCTGCGTACGCCAAAGGACGACGCGATCGACTCGGCCGGCGCGACGTACGCATAGAGCGAAACGCCAGTCACGGTCGTGGTCGGCAGCGCGGAAACCATTGTGGCCGCGGTCGCCCGCGCGGATCCGATGGACTCGTCTGCATGGCGGGGGCGAAACGAAAGCTCAGACATGTCCGTACTTGGCAAGGGCGTCCGACAGGGTAAGGCCGTGGTTCAGCTCGGCGCGCAGTTGCAGTTCCTGGGCGGTGAGCCGTTCCGCCTCGGCGAGCACGTCGTTGACATGCCGCGCGGGAATGACGATCGCGCCGTCGGCGTCGGCAAGAATGAAGTCGCCCGGGCTGACGGGGACGAGCGTGCTGGTGGCTCCCGCCAGGTAGACGGTCTCGCGAAACCCGGTAACGCGCCAGCGGCCGATGGATTGCGTCGGCGTCCGGTATTTGGCGAAGATGGGAAAGTTCATCTTGTGCAGCCAATGAATATCGCGGATTCCCCCGTCGATCAAAGCCCCCACGGCTCCCCGCTCCCGCATGCCAAGGGCGATCAGTTCGCCGAAGTAGCAGACGCCTTTGCCATCGCCGCTCCAGACGGTCACTTCATCCTCGGACACCTGTTGGCAGGCCTGCATCTTCTGTTCGTCGCCGCCGAGCGGGCCGGGGACCATCTGGCCGCGGATGGTATACGCCCAGCCCGCCAGCTTGTCCGTGCCGGTGAATTGCCTGAACTCTGGCGAAAGACTCTGGTCCATCAGGCCCATGGTGTCCATGACGTCCGCCACATTGGCGGTGTCAACCTTCAAGAATCGCGCGCGGATCTCGCGTCGGCTTTGTGCATCAATAGTCATGTCTTCTCTCGTTCAAATGGCGGGAATCAGCCCGCCGTCCACGCGCAGCGACGTCCCCGTGATGTAGGACGCACATTGGCTTGCAAGAAACGCCACGGCGTTGGCGTACTCGGCGGGCTCCCCGTAGCGGCCAGCCGGAATGGTCGATGTGCTGCTGGCGGCGACCATCTCCTGCGTCAGCCCGGCCGCTTTGGCGCGAGACTGATCGAGCGCGGCAATTCGCTGGGTGGCGATGCGCCCGGGAATCACCACGTTGACGGTCACCCCGTCTTTCGCCACTTCCTGCGCCAGCGATTTCGACCAGCCCACCAAGGCGAGCCGCAAGGCATTGGAAGCCGCAAGACCCGGTATCGGAGTGACGACTCCCGAGGAGGTTGACGTGATCACCCGTCCCCAGCGCCGCGCCTGCATCTCCGGCACAAGCAGCCGGGTCAGCGTCATCAACGACAGCACCATCGAATCGAAGTAGCGATGCCATTGCTGTTCGGTGATGTCGTGGGTCATGCCAGGCGCGGGGCCGCCCGAATTGTTCACCAGGATATCGATCGGCCCATTCTCCTGTTTCATCAGCATCACTTGGCGGCTGATCGACCCGACATCCGACAGATCCCAGGCGACGGGCTGCGCGATCCCGCCAAGCTCGGCAATCGCATAAGCCGCCCGCTGCGCCGAAGCAAGATCCACATCGGCCAGAATCACGCGGCACCCCTCTTGCGCGAGCGCTTTGGCAATGGCGCTACCCAGCCCACCCCCAGCACCCATCACCAGGGCGGTCCTGCCATCAATTCCCAAATCCATCACTTGTTCTCCTGCTGTAGTTCCGGGGCGGCTGCCACCACCTTTTTCGACATTTCAAGATCGGACAGCCAGATCGCCTGGAATCGCGTGGAGGAGGGCTCGCCTGGCAGCAGCGAGGATGCCGCCATCTGCTGCACGACAGCCGCGTCCTGAAAGACGCTGTCGATCGAATCCGATATCCGTTGAATCCGGTCCGCTGGCACGTCCTTCGGCGCGAAGATTCCTGCCCAGGTCGTTACCACAAAGCCCGGCAATCCGCTTTCGCCCACCGTCGGGATTGACGGCGCCAACGCGAAGCGCTCCGGGCCCGTCATGGCGATGCGTCGCGCCTTTCCGGAAGACACCACGGGTTCGGTGGATGGAACCGTCTCAAAAAGGAGGTCCGCCTCGCCAGACGCGACGCCCAGGGACGCGGCCGGGCTGCCATTGAAGGGCACCGCGTAGATATCGACACCGGCCATCTGCTTGAAAAGCTCAAGCGATACGTGCGAGGCGCTGCCCACCGCGGCAAACGCGCCGACCAGCTTTCCAGGCCGTTCTTTGGCTGCGGCGATGAGGTCGGACACGGACTCCAGCCCCGATCCTGCGCGCGTTATCAGGCTGAAGTCCGTCTTGTATATCTGGCTGACGGCGGCGAAATCGGCGGGGAGTGATCCCGCCTGTTTGGGGTGGATGTAGGGAGAGATCGCCATGGTGCTCGATGGCGCGAGCAGCAGCGTGTAGCCGTCGTGGGCACTGCGGAGCACCTCGCGGGCTGCGAGCAGTCCATTGACGCCGGGACGGTTTTCAACGATCACGGCCTGTTTCAGATCGGCCGACAGGCGCGCAGCCACGAGCCGCCCGCCCACATCGGGGGTCGAACCGGGCGGGGTCGCAACAACAATACGAATGGGCTTTGCCGGATAGGTTTCCCCCTGTGCAAACGACACCGACACGGAAAACGTGCAAATTACGGACAAAGCGATGGGAGCAAAGCGCATGTATGGCTCCATATGAGCGGACAGCAACTCTCGGACGGCAACTCTTCAAGGGTCGCGGTAACTTTCATGAATACTGGCTTGGATGTTGCTTCGCACCAAGCCGTCGATCCAGTGCGGCGCCTTTGGTGCTTGCAAGCAATTTACGTGGATGGGATCATCGCGTCTAATATCGTTCATGATCTAGGCGATACATGGGACATATACCCTCAGCCATCCCGGATCTTCGGGTGTTACGCCAGTTCCTGGCGGTTTCCGAGTGTGGAAGCCTGCGCAAGGCAGCGGAAGCGTTGCGGATGTCACAGCCTCCGCTCAGTGTCGCCATGCGGCAGTTGGAGCAGGCCGTGGGAACGTCGCTGTTCGTGCGTTCCGCGGTGGGCGTGCAGCTCACCGCCGCCGGGGTTGTGCTTAAAGGGGAGGCGGAAAAGCTGATCGCGCACGGCGTTCGCGCTTTCGACATGGCTCGCGCGGTCGGACGCGGGGAACTCGGAGAGGTCAGGGTTGGGTTCATCACGTCGGCGATGGTCGACCTGCTTCCCGCAGTCTTGGCGCGGTTCTCTTCGTCTCACCCGGCAGTACGGCTTCGATTGGTTGAAGGCGTATCCATCGAGATCGCCTCAATGGTGGACGAGGGCAAAATCGACCTGGGGGTGCTGACGCCGCCCGTTCCCTATCCTGCCGGAAGCCTTCATTTCCCGGTCTCTCGAGACCGCCTGGTGGCGCTGTTGCCTCGCGGGCATCCGTTTGCTTCTCGCAAAGCGATCCGTCTGGCTGAACTCAGTGACGAGCGATTCGTATCTTTCTCTGCCAGTCGCGTGCCAGCCTTTCACCAACGCATCAGCGCCGCGTGCCTCGAAGCGGGATTCCAACCGCAGATCGTTCAGGAAGCGGCGCATATCCACACGATCATCGCGCTGGTCGCCGGAAAATTGGGCGTGGCGCTGGTTCCGTCCACCGCGGCGCGCTCCGCCCGGAAAGATGTGGTCGCGGTGGCGCTACGCGACCCAAGCAAATTGCTCGATACCAGTCTGGAGGTTGTCTATCTGGAGGACACGCTTACTGTGGCCTCCCGGGCGTTTCTTGCCCATTTGAAGGGATACGCTTCAGATCCGCCGCCGGGGTTGTGACGCGTTCGTTTTTTATCGCTGCTCCATGTTCTTCGCATCAGCCGCCGGCCCGGTCAGATGCCGTCAACAAGAAGCGCTCGTCGCAAGCATTCAAAAATCTGTTCGACCTGGGCAGGGCTGATGATCAGCGGCGGCGAAATGACGATCATGTCGCCGGACGCCCGCACCAGTACGCCCTGCTCAAAGCAATGGCGGGCGACATCCGCGCCCCGCATGCCGGCCGCGCCGGCGCGCGGCGCGAGGTCGACGGCGCACAGCAGGCCGATGCTGCGCACATCGTTCACATGCGGCAGACCTTCGAGCGCCAGCGCTTGCGACTGCCAATGGGAGCTGATCTGCCGCACCCGGGCGTTGATCTCCAGGTCCTGGTGCAGACGCAGCGTCGCCAGGCCGGCCGCGCATGCCAGCGGATGGGCGGAATAGGTGTAGCCGTGCATCAGTTCCACCACCTGCGGCGGTCCGGCCATGAACGCTTCGTAGACGGCGCCGCCGACGATGACGCCGCCCATGGGCACCGCGCCGTTGGTCAGGCCTTTGGCCACGGTCATCAGGTCTGGGGTAACGCCAAACACCTGCGAGGCGAAGTTGCCGCCCACGCGCCCAAAGCCGGTGATCACTTCGTCAAAGATCAACAGCACGCCATGTTGCGTGCACAGCTCGCGCAAGCGTTGCAGGTAGCCGACCGGGGGCGGATACACGCCGCCGGAACCGGTGACCGGCTCGACAATGACGGCGGCCACCGTGCCGGGGTCCTGGATGTCCAGCAACTGCGCCAGCGCTTCCGCATAGTTGGCGCCATGATCCGGTTGCCCGGCGCTAAAGCGCATGCTGGCGTCATACGGTAGGGGCAAATGGCTGACCTCGCCCAGCAGCGGCCCGAAGTCGCGCTTCTGGCGCCCGATGCCCGAGACGGACAAGCCGCCAAATCCCATGCCGTGATAGCCCTTGGCCCGGCCGATGAACTTCGTGCGGCGGCTGTCGCCACGAGCCTGATGATAGGCGCGCGCAATTTTCAAGGCGGTGTCGACGGCTTCGGAGCCAGAGTTGGTGAAGAACACTTTGGTCATGCCCTCGGGCGCCAGGGCAATCAAGGCATCCGACATGGCCTGCGCGCCCGGATGGCTCATCTTGAACGAGGAAACGAAGTCCAGGCGCGCGGCGGCCTCTTGAATGGCTTGAACGATGCTCGCCTGGCCGTGGCCGGCGTTGACGCACCACAGGCCGGCCATGGCGTCGAGAATCTGGCGGCCGTCGGGCGTGCGGTAGTACATGCCTTCGGCGCTGTCGAACATCATGGGCTGTTGTTGAAACTGCCGCATCGGGGTGAAAGGCGCCCAGAAGGCATTGGAAACGGGACTGGCGTCGGTCATGGAATCTCCTTGATGGGTTGAGCCGGCGGCTGGCTCAGGCTTGGGCCGGGCGGATGCGATAGCCCCCGTTGGCCAGCTTTTCCAGCGGGCTGGCCGCGGCCAGCAATTTGCGGGTGTAAGGGTGTTGCGGCGTGTCGAACAAGGCGTCGCGGGCGGCGATTTCGACAATTTCGCCCTGGCTCATCACCGCCACGCGATGCGCGATGCGTTCAACCGCGGCCAGATCGTGCGAGATGAACAGGCAGGCAAAGCCGTATTGCTGCTGCAGACGCTCGAACAGATCCAGAATCTGCTTCTGGATGGTCATGTCCAATGCCGAGATCGGCTCATCGGCAATGACCATCTTCGGCCGGCGTACCAGGGCGCGGCCGATCGCCACACGCTGACGCTGGCCGCCAGACAGTTGATGTGGGAAGCGGTCCCGGAACGACGGATTCAGGCCGACGTCGCTCAGCGTTTCAGCCACGCGCGCGCGGCGCTGCGCGTCGTTCAAGTCATCGCAATGCCGCAGGGGTTCGGCCAGGATCTGCCCGATCCGCATGCGCGGGTCCAGCGAGGAATACGGATCCTGAAAGATCATCTGGCATTGCAGGCGGGCGCGGCGGTTGACGGACTTGAGCAGGTCCACGCCTTCGAACCTGATGCTCCCGGCGCGGGGTTTGACCAATCCGGCTACCGCGCGCCCCAGCGTCGTCTTGCCGGAACCGCTGCCTCCGACAAGCGCCAGCGTTTCACCTGGCGCGATGCTCAGGTCCACGCCGCGCACCACGCGATAGGCGGCGCCGCGCTGCCAGAAGCTGCGCGGACCGGGGTACTCGACGCATACGTCTTTGACCTCGACCAGCGGTGCGCTGGCATGGGGCAAGGGCGGCAGGACACCGCGGCGGGGCAGTGCCTCCAGCAACTGACGGGTGTATTCGGCTCGCGGGTTCAACAGGATCGAGGCCGTGGGCCCCTGTTCGACCGCCTGCCCATTTCGCATGACCACAACCTTGTGGGCATAGCGCGCCACCAGCGAAAGGTCATGGCTGATGAACAGCACGGCCGTGCCTTGTTCACGCGTGAGCTCCAGCATCAGTTCGATGACATCGAGCTGGGCCAGGCAGTCAAGCGCCGTGGTGGGCTCATCCGCGATCAGCAACGCCGGACGCAGCAGCATGACGGACGCCAGCATGATGCGCTGGCGCATGCCGCCCGAGAACTCATGCGGATAAGCGGTCAGGCAGCGTACCGGGGCCTTAATGCCGATGCGCTCCAGCATGGTGAGACAACGCTGGCGGATCTCGGCCGCGCCGAGCCGCGTATGCAGCTTGAGCGCTTCGCTCATTTGACGGCCGATGGTCAGTGCCGGGTTGAGCGACACCATGGGTTCCTGGAAAACCATGCCGATCTCGGCCCCGCGAACCCGGCGCAAGGCGCGGGCATTGCGCGTGTCCAGCGTCCGGCCCTTGAAGCCGATGCTGCCGTCCGCCACCTGCATGGGGGCGGGCAACAGGCCGATGACGGCGCGCGCCGCCATGGTTTTGCCGCTGCCCGACTCTCCCACCAGCGCCAGGATTTCGCCGGGAGCCAGCTCGAAACTGACATCGTTCACGGCCAGCGGGCCATCCACGCCGGCACGAATCTTCAGGTGCTTCACAGACAACAGGGATGCGTTCTCGGTCATGTTCATTTCCTCATGCGCGGATCGAGGCGATCACGCAGGGCATCGCCAAACAGGTTGATACCCAGCAGGGCCATGCTGATCAGCACACCGGGAAACACGCCCAGCCATGCGGCCGACGCAATGTAGGGACGGCTGGCCGCCAGCATGCTGCCCCAGGTGGCCGCGGGCGGCGGTACGCCCAGTCCGAGAAAGCTCAGTGCGCTTTCGGACAGCAAGGCCCAGCCGAACATGCTGGTGGCCAACACGCACACGGGCGCGAGGCAGTTGGGAACGACGTGGCGGAACATCGTGTATAGCTCGGAATTGCCAATGACCCGGGACGCCTCAATGAATTCGCGCTCACGCAGCGACAGCACGCTGCCGCGAACCACCCGCACCACCGACGGCGTGTAGGCCATGCCCAACGCCAGGACGATGCTGTACTGGCTGGCGCCCAGCACGGCCATAATGCCCAGGGCCAGCAAAATGCCGGGAAAGGCCAGCAGGGCGTCGTTGAACATCATCAGGATGCGGTCGGTCCAGCCGCGCAGGTAGCCGGCCAGCATACCGATCAGGGTGCCGCATCCCAACGCCACCGCCACGGACAGGAGGCTGATCCACAGGCTGGTCGATGCGCCGATGATCAGCCGGCTCAGGACGTCGCGGCCGAACTCGTCCGTGCCCAGCCAGTGCCGCGCGCCAGGCGCCTGCAGCCGAAGGCTCAGATCGAGCTTGAGCGGGTCGTACGGCGTCCACACCAGGCCCAGCAGCGCCAGCGCGACCAATCCCAGCAGAAGGCCGCCGCCAATCAAGGCATTGAGCGCGGGCAGGCCGCGGCGCCGCACGGGGGCGGCCGGCAAGGAGATGACGTCGCCATTCATAGTTTCACCCTGGGATCAAAGACCGGATACAGCAGGTCAACGATCAAATTCACCACCACATAGATGCTGGTGATCAACAAAAGACACCCCTGCAGGACCGGATAGTCACGGGCAAAGATCGAATCCACCATGAGTCGGCCGATGCCGGGCAAGGTGAAGACGGTTTCCAACACCGCAATGCCGCCCAGCAGATTGCCCAGGATCAGGCCCACGAGCGTCCAGGTCGGCGCAAAGGCGTTACGCAAGGCATGGCCCCACAGCACCGCCGATTCCGACAGGCCCTTGGCGCGGGCGTGGGCGATGTATTCCAGCCGCAAGACCTCGATCGTGCTGGCGCGGGCCATGCGGGCGATGGAGCCGAACTCCACGAGCGTCAGCGTCACCACCGGCAGGACCAGATAGCTCAGGCCGCGCAACGGATCCGCGCTGACACTGACGTAGCCGACGATGGGCAGCCACCCTAGCGTCATGCCGAAGCAGTACAGCAGCAGCAAGCCCAGCCAGAAGGCGGGAATTGACAGCAGCAGGGTGGCGCCGGCGACCAGGCCCAGATCCATCAGGCTGTTCTGCTTCCAGGCGGCGTAAAGGCCCACGGGAACGGCCAGCAGCACTGCCAGTCCCACCGAGATCAGCACGATGACGGCGCTGACGCTGAAGCGCTCGACCAGGAGGCCCAGCACCGGCTGGCTGCTACTGATCGACAAGCCGAAGTCGCCGCCCAGCACCGCCCGTATCCAGATCAGGTACTGGGTCACGAATGACTGATCCAGTCCCAGGGCCTTGCGCATGTCGGCAAGGCTTTGCGCGTCCGCCATATCCCCCAGCATCAGCAGGGCGGGGTCGCCCGGGATGAAGCGGATCAGGCCGAAAACCATGATCGAGATCAGCAGCAGGGTGGGCAGCGCCATGCCCAGGCGCTGAATGAAGAATCGCAACATGACGGGCCTATTTCGTGGTCGCCGCCAAAGACACGCCCCACAGGCGCGGCTTGGAAATCGGCCAGGTTCGATAGCCCTGGACGCCATCACGGAAGGCGCCGATGGCGGTCCCGTTGTAGATGATGACCATGGGCACGTCCTTGATCAGCATGTCGTGCAACCGATCGAATAGCGCCTGGCGCCTGGCCGGATCGGCTTCGCGCATGGCCTGGCGCAGGATGTCGATGGCTTCACCGTTGTCCCAGACCTTGCGGGCCTCCCTGGACTTGTCACCCAGTATCTGCTCGAAACTCAAGGCCGGGTCGAAGCGGGGAGAATACGAGAACGCCATCATCTGATAGTTGCCGCTCTGGTAGCGTTCAAGCTGCGTGCCCCACTCCAGCGTCTCCATCTGGATGTTGATGCCCACGGCCGCCAGCATGGCCTGACTCAGAATGCCCATATCGAACATCTGCGGGTAGCGCTTGTTCACAATCATCTTGATCGGCTGACCGCGATAGCCGGCCGCGCTCAGCAAGGCGCGGGCCTCGGCCAGATCGGTGCGGTAGCCCTTGGCCGTCGCCGCGTCATAGTAGGTGCTGCTGCTGGGCACGGCCGAATTGTTGACCTTGGACAGTCCGCTGGACAGCGTGGCCACCATCTGGCCGTAGTCCAGCGACAGCGCAATGGCGCGGCGGATACGCACATCCTTGAGCAAAGGGTCGCGGGTCTGGAACAGCAGGCCGTTGATGGACATTGCCGGGCTGACCTGGACGGTCAACCCCTTGACCTGCTTCAAGTCAGCCGCGTCGGTCGCCGTCACGTCGGGCAGCAGATCGACGCCGCGCGCCATCAGCGCGGCCTTGGCCGTCGCATTGTCGGGGATCACGACAAAGCGCACCTGGTCCACCAGCGCGGCCTTGTTGCCGGTATACCCGTCAGGCTTTGCCTCGGCACGCGGCGCATAGTCAGCAAAGCGTTGCAGCTCCACATATTGCCCGCGTTGCCATTGCCCCAGCTTGAACGGCCCGGTTCCCACCGGCGAGCGCCACGCGCCTTCCGGCGTCAGCGAATCCGGATGCAGAATGCCCGTGCCCCCGCAATCGGTTCTGGCCATCGTCGCCAGAAACAAGGCGTTGGGCTGTTCCAGGGTGAACACCACGGTCATCGGGTCCGGGCTGCTGATGTCCTGCACCTTTAGCAAGCCGCGGCCGTCGAAGTCGCCCAGGCAGCGCCATTGCGTCTTGGGATCGAGGTAGCGGCGCCAGGTCCACAAGACTTCGGCGGCGGTCAGCGGCGCCCCGTTATGAAACCGCACGCCCTCGCGCAGTTTGAAGCGGTAGCTGCGTCCATCATCAGAAACCGTGATCGAGTCGGCCAGCAACGGCCCCACGGTCGCGTCTTCGCGGTAGGCCACCAGGCCTTCCACTATATGCATGACGACGGCGTCGGTGTTCTCGTCCCGGTTGACGCCGGGGTCGGTGCTGCGGATATCACCGCTGATGCCGACCTGAATCCGTGATGGCTCGGCGGCGTGACTTCCGGCCGTTGCCAGCGTCAACGCCAGCGCGGCGTACCCCAGGGCGGCCTTTACACTGTTGCGCATGAAGTAATCCTCCTTCAATGGGTGGGCGGCGCGGCCAGGACCTGGCCGTGCCGCTTGTGCTTATTGCTGCGCCTGGCGAGCCCGCCGTTCGCGCAACACCGCCGCGAAGAATTTCTGCGCGGCCGGCATGACTTTGATGCCCATGTGGGGCACGTTGGGAATCTGATCCAGCGTGGCGCTCACGCCCGCCGCTTCGAAGCTGGCGCGCAGGCGTTCCAGCCGCTCGGGCCGGGTGCGGCCGGCGTCGTTGGCGCCTTCCATGTAGTGCTTGCCGCCGGGGCGATGGGTGATTTCCCAGGTTTCGAGATCCGCCGCGCCGACCACCATGTGGATGGGGACCTGACGCAGCGCATCAAGGTTCAGCGCCTTGCCAAACCGCGTCTCCATGTCCGCGACGCCCACCCACCACTTGCGCGCGGTGTCCAGCAGCGTGACCGAACCCGGCGCGCCGATCGATGCGGCCCAGAGCCTGTCGGGGTGCAGGTAGCAGAAGCGATTGGTGAACTGGCCGCCGCCCGAATAGCCAAAGAGGGCAAAGGTGTCGAAGTCGCGGCCGTACTTCTTGCCGACCTCGGCGACCATATCCAGCAGGATCTGGTCATAGCGGATATCCCCTTCAAGAATCTGCTTGTAGCCGTCGCCGTTGCCATCGCCCAGCACGCCCACCGGAAACAGCGGCGCCAGGATGACGCAGTCGTTCCAGCGGCCAAACTCGGCAAAGCTGTTCCGGTAGGTTTCCATCGCGCGGTTGGACCCATGCACGACCACCACGAGATCCACCGGACGCGTTGCGTCTTCGATGGATTCGGGAACGTAAAGACAATAGGCGAAGCGTTTGTCGCCCGCATGGGCATAGACTGTTGTCGGCCCTTGGTCGTATAGACGCCGCGCGTTTTGCCGCGCCAGCAGGTCGGCCTGGGAATCCGGGGTCGCAGTGCTCATGGTCTACACCATTCAATGAGAAGACCCGCAGTATCCGCCAGTGCATATACAAAGAAAATCTAATTTAGTTTTAATTGGAGTAAAGTAAATCTTTATCTAAAAATCGCCTCGCGCCATGAGCAGCATCCGGTTTCTCAGAACATTCATTGCCGTCGCGGAGGAGGGCAGCTTTGCCGCCGCGGCCGACCGGGTCGCATTGACCAGCGCCGCCGTCGGCCAGCAAATGCGCGCGCTTGAAGACGAAATGCGCCGTACGTTGTTCGAACGCAATCACAGACAGACGAGTTTGAGTCGCGACGGTACGCTGCTGCTTCCGCGCGCCAGGCGCCTGGTGGCCGATTACGAAGCAATGCTTGAAGACCCGGATCGGGATTTGCGCATGGAAGGCGAAATCACCTTGGGCGGCATCATTTCGGCCATGGGGCTGCTGGCCAATTGCCTGGTGCAGCTAAAGGCCATCCATCCCAAAGTGTCGGTCACGCTGACCAGCGCGCGTTCTGATGAGCTGGCGCCGCTGCTGCTGGCCGGCGAGCTGGACGCGGCGGTCGTGGTGAAGTCGCCCCGGCAGGAATTCAAAGGGCTGAGCTGCTCGCGGCTCTATGACGAACCGCTGATCCTGCTGGCCAGCGCGCAGGCCCATGCAAAAACGCCGGACATCACCGAGCTGCTGGCCACTCAGCCCTACATCCGCTATGACCGCAATACCGCCACCGGTTCCAAAGCCGATCGGGTGCTGCACCGATTGCGAGTCAAACCGCAGGAAATCCTGGAGCTGAACTCGATTCTTGGCATTGCGGCGCTGGTGCGCCAGCAAGTGGGCGTCAGCTTGGTGCCGTTGTTGCAAAACGTCCATTGGAACAAAGACCCGGCATTGAAAGTGCTGCCGTTGCCGGGGCCACAGGAGTTTCGCAGCATCAGCATCGTGGAACAGGGGCGCAAACGCCATCTGACTGGCGAAATCAACAGGTTGTTGCGCATGGCTTTCGACCTGCGCGGCTCGCCCTAGATCGCGTCTCTGGCCCAGGCAGCAAGCAGGCGTTACCCCACGGCGGCCGTTGCCGGGGCGCTTGAGAGGCGGACGTCCGACGTACTCAGGGCGCCGCGTCTTCGGTCCACCCTGCCAGTCTGGAAATGGCGCGGGACTTTTCGAGCAGCAACTGCGCCGTATCGGACGCCAAGTCGTCATCAATCGCGCCCACCGGCCCCATCAGCGTGATGCCGGCCGTCATGGAGCCTAGCATGTCGAATACAGGCGCCGACAAGGACGTGAAATGCGGGAGCAGCGCATGTCGGCAGCGGCTGATGTGATGTTTTCTCACTTCTTCGCGAATCGCCTCGACCTCCTGGGGCGTATAGCGATGCGCGGCCTGTGCGTCATAGCGGTCTGCCGGCGTCTCCATTTCAATGTCGAGGAGTTCGCGCGTACTCGCCGCCGGCAGGTGCGCCAGAAAGTTGCGCCCCAGCGCGGATGACAACAGAGGCAGCACGCTGCCCACGCGCAGTTCCAGCAACGGACGGCTGCGGGCGCCTTCGACGCGATAAACGATAGTTGGGCCTTTGTTGCCCCACACGCCCAGAAATACCGTGTGGCCGGTGATCGCGGCGACTTCCTCCATGATCGGGCGCGCACTGCTGAACACATCGAATTGCTCCAGGGCTGCCAGCCCCAGTCGCAGGGCATACGGCCCCAGGCCGTAGTGGCCTGTGTCGGCGTGCTGCTGGACGACGCCCACCTTCTGGAAGCTCACCAGGTAGTAATGGACGTTGGGCACGGTCAGGTCACAGGCGTCGGCGATGTCCTTCAGGGGCGTGGGGCGGCCAGCCTTGCGGATGACGTCAAGGATACGAAAGCCCACTTCTATCGATTGAATACCTCGGCGACCCGGGGCCGTCGCCTGTTCCGAATCGTTTTTCGCCGTAATGGCGGACTTGGCCATGCACCCCCCTCCTCGAATCCTGTGGCGAGAAGTGTAACAGTGACCCAGGCGCGTTCCGCGCGGGGCCCTTGTGGCTGCCAGGGGTTTCCCCTAGTTCTGAAAAGCCGTTCGCGAGTTTGATAATAGTTAAGCGATACAGCATTATCAATTTATAACTTCGGGGAATACACGCATGGAAGCGCACGTCGCGATGCAAGGGACCGGCACGGGTTCGATGCTCAGCAGAAGGGAAGAACGCCAGGTGGTTGTGGCGTCGACACTGGGCACGCTGTTCGAGTGGTATGACTTCTTCATCTACGGGACCCTGGCTGTCTTCATGAGCCAAGTGCTGTTTCCGCAGGACAATCCCACTGTCGCGTTGCTGGCGGCGTTGGGTGCGCTGGCGGTGGGGTTCATCATCAGGCCACTGGGCGCGGTCATGTTCGGCTATCTGGGCGACAAGTTGGGCCGCAAGTACACCTTTTTGATCACGGTGGTGATGATGGGCGGCGCGACGGTGCTGATCGGTTGTCTGCCCAGCTATCAATCGGCGGGACACTTGTCGTGGATCCTGCTGCTGACTTTGCGTGTGGTACAGGGCCTGGCCGTGGGTGGCGAGTACGGGGGAGCCGTGATCTATGTGGCGGAACACTGCGAGCCGAAGCGTCGCGGGCTGCTGACCGGATGGATCCAGATCACGTCCTCGGCGGGACTGATCTTGTCCCTGGTCGTGATTCTCTGCACTCAGGCCTCCATGAGCGTGGAGGAGTTTCGTCAATGGGGCTGGCGCTTGCCGTTCATTCTGTCGATCGTGATGTTGGCCGTCTCGATCTACGTGCGGGCCAAGTTGCACGAGTCGCCTGTGTTCACCCGCATGAAGCAGCAGAACCGTTTGTCCCGAAATCCGGTCAAGGAGACCTTCGGCCAATGGCCCAGCCTGAAACTGGTGCTGCTGGCGCTAGTGGGCGTGACCGCGGGGCAGGGGGCGACGTATTTCACCGGCCAGTTTTACGTCATGATCTTCATGCAGCAGGCCGTGCAATTGGATCAGACCAGCGTCTATACACTGATCCTGATCGGTTTCATCATTGGTGCGCCGACTTTCGTGCTGTTCGGTTGGTTGTCCGACCGCATAGGCCGCAAGTGGATCATGATGGCCGGACTGTTCATTGCGGCGATCGGCTATCACTCGATGTTCGACGCGCTGCTCAAGGCTGGCAACCCCGCCTTGGCGCAAGCCATGCAGAGCACGCCGGTGCGCATACACGCCGACGCCAGCGGCGGGGCCTGCGACTTCGGGCTGCAAGCCGCCATGATCGGCAGCCACGCAGACCATAAGAAGGTTTGCGTGCAAGCCAAGAAATTCCTGGTTGGCAAGGGCATCAGTTTTGAGTACGCCGCGCCCTTGCCTGGCCAGTCCATTGCCATGAGCGTGGGGGCCACCACGGTCAACGGCTTTGACCGCGCCGCTTATGCCCGCGCGCTGACCTCTGCCGGCTATCCCGACCGTGCGGATCCCGCACGCGTCGATCGCGCCACCATCATCTTGATCCTGGTGTTGATGACCGCCGTTGTGGCGATGGTCTACGGTCCGGTCGCATCCTACCTGGTTGAGCTGTTCCCGGCCCGCATCCGCTATACCGCGCTGTCCTTCCCGTATCACATTGGTGCCGGCATATTCGGCGGCATCGTGCCCTTCACTGCCACTTACCTGGCCCAGGCCAGCGGCGACATCTTTGGCGGCCTGATGTATCCCGTCATCGTGACCGCGGTGGTCGGTATCGTCGGCACGCTGTTCCTGCCAAACACCCGCGCTCGTGCCATTGACGAAGACCCCGCGCACTGAACCGATAAAAAAGGAAAAACATGTCCCAGCAACAGCGTTTCAAGGCTGCCGTGATTCAGGCGGCTTCCATTCCGACAGACAGCATTGCCAGCGCGCAAAAGGCGGCGTCATTGATCCGTCAGGCGGCGCAGCGGGGAGCGCGGGTGTTGGTGTTTCCCGAAGCCTTCCTGGGAGGGTATCCCAAGGGAAATTCCTTCGGCGCCCCTATCGGCATGCGCAAGCCCGAAGGCCGCGATGCCTATTCCCGGTATCACAGCCAGGCCATCCGTCTGGACGGCGAGGAAGTCGCGCTGGTGGCGCAGGCCGCGGCGGACACCGACAGTGTCGTGGTGATGGGCTGCATCGAGGCCGATGGCGGCACACTGTACTGCACGGTCCTGTATTTCAACGGCCGTGAAGGCCTGGCGGGCAAGCACCGCAAGTTGATGCCCACCGCCGGCGAACGCCTGATCTGGGGGTTCGGCGACGGCTCGACCTTGCCCGTCCTGGACACTCCGTTCGGCAAGGTCGGCGCCGTCATCTGCTGGGAAAACTACATGCCGATGCTGCGCATGTACATGTACAGCCAGGGCGTGGCGCTGTACTGCGCCCCGACCGCGGATGATCGTGATTCCTGGATTCCCAGCATGCGCCACATCGCACTGGAGGGGCGCTGCTATGTCCTGACCGCATGCCAGCACCTGCGTCGCAACGCTTATCCCGAGGACTTCGAGTGTGCGCTGGGCGACGCGCCCGACACCGTGCTGATGCGTGGCGGCAGCGCCATCATCGATCCTCTGGGCGAAGTGGTGGCGGGGCCGGATTTCGATGCCGAGACCATCCTGTACGCCGACATCGATCCCAATCAGATCCTGCGCGGCAAATACGACTTCGACGTGGCGGGCCATTACGCGCGTCCCGACGTGTTCCAGTTGCATGTCGATGTCGGCGAAAAGCGTGCGGTTTCCAGTCATTGCGCCGTTCGCCAACAGGAGGCCTGATTCATGCATTTCGACTTCAGCGCGCTGCCGGCGCAGACGGTCTATAACGTGCTGACATCCACCGTCACCCCGCGCCCGATCGCCTGGTTGACGACGCTGTCCGGCCAGGGAGTGGTAAACGCGGCGCCATTCAGCTTCTTCAATGTCATGGGCCATCAGCCGCCGACCGTCGCGATCGGCTTGATGCGTCATTCCAGCGGTGAACTGAAGGACTCCAGCGCCAACATCATCGAAAACGGCGAGTTCGTGGTGAACCTTGTGCCCGAGCCGCTGATCGAGCAGATGAATCAGACTTGCGCGGACTATCCGGCCGACGTCGATGAGCTGGCCGCGGCCGGGCTGACGGCCAGGCCCGCGCGAAGCGTGGCGCCTCCCTTGATAGACGGCTGCCCGGTGGCGCTCGAATGCATCAGTCAGGCAACGATCGTCACGGGGCCTCGCCAGCTGGTGGTGATTGGCCGGGTGTTGGGTGCTCATGTGTCCGATGCCTATGTGCTGGACGCACAGCGAGGGCACGTGGATACCCCGGCGATGGGGCTGGTCGCGCGCATGCATGGCGGCGGCTGGTACGCTCGTAGTACTGACCGCTTTCAGTTGACGCGGCCGTCCTCTCCTTGATTGGCTCCGCGGAACCTGCGGGTCAGGCAAACCCATGCGTCGGGCTGGCGCTACCTGAAAAACACCGATTCGATCCTGTTCCGGCCGCGTTGCTTGGCGTAATACAGCGCGCGATCGCTGCGGCTGAGCGCCAGTTCCGCGTCGTCGTCGTGCGTATGCAGCGCGGAAATGCCGATGCTGACCGTCAGCGGAATGCGCTGTCCGCCCGTCAGATAGGGCGTATCCGCGATGCGGCGCTGTACGTCGTGGGCGAACAGGTGCGCGCTTTCGATGTCGGTGTCCGGCAGCACGACGGCGAATTCCTCGCCGCCAATACGGCCCACCAGGTCGATCTCGCGCAACTGGGCACGCAGCATGCGGGCGAAGTGCTGCAGCACGCCGTCGCCGATGGCGTGGCCCCAGGTGTCGTTGATGTGCTTGAAGTGGTCCAGGTCGCACATCAGCACCGCCGAACCGTGGCCGCCGTCGCTCTTGATACGCGCAAGCTCCGCGGCGATGCGCGACATGAAATGGCGGCGGTTCGGCAGGCTGGTCAGCGCGTCGGTGGCGGCGAGTTCGCGCAATTCCAGTTCAGCGCGCTTGCGGTCGGTGATGTCCGTGACGAAGCCGTGCCAGACCACGCCCCCGCCGGCCTCGCGGCTCGGGCTGGCGTCGCCCAGCCGCCACCGCACCCCCTGTCGCGGCAGGCAAACGCGGAACTCCAGGTGCCAGCGCGTGAGCGCGGCGGTCGCCTGCTGCAGCGATGCCCGGTAGGCGGGCAGGTCCTCGGGATGGACGCGCTGTTCGATCGCGGTGGCGCTGGCGCGCACGTCGTCGGCGGTCAGCTCGAACATGTCGCGGATGCCGGCGCTGACATACGAGAACCTCGCGCCGCCCTCGGTCACGGCCTGGCACTGAAAGACCAGGCCGGGCACGGCGTCGGTGAGGTTGACGACCAGGTCCGCCGTGAGCTTGAGCCGTTCCGCCAGGGCGCGCACCGCGCTGATGTCGGTGGTGGTGCCCATCATGCGCAGCGCCTTGCCGGCCTCGTCGCGACTGACCACCTTGCCCCGGCTGCAGATCCACTTGTAGCTGCCATCCTTGCAGCGGATGCGGTGCTCGACCTCGTAGCTTTCGGTCTTGCCGTCGAAATGGTCCTGCATGGCGGCTTGCACGAAACCCAGGTCGTCCGGGTGCAGGCGCTGGTAGGCGTCTTCGATGCGGGTCGTGAGTTCGGACTCGGAATAGCCGAGCAAGGCCTTCCAGCCGGGCGAATAGGTGATCTCGCCGGTCACCACGTTGCGGTCCCAGACCCCCGTGCCGCTACCGGCGATGGCCAGCGACAACTTCCTGGCTTCCTCCCGCCAGGCGATTTCGTCGGCGCGCTCGCGCGCTTGGGGGGCGATAGCGGTCGCCGCGAGGTCCGCCAGGTCTTGCAGGTTCCGGCTGTCTTCATCCGTGAAAGCGCGATCCTGTCCGTGCAGCAGGCGCACGCTACCCAGCACGCGTCCGTCGGCGGCGCGGATGGGGGATTGCATGGACCATGGCTGCGGCGAAGCGGGGGGCGTGCCGGCCATCGCCTCGCATGCGCCCGCGGCGTCGGCGCGGGCAACGATCGCCGTGTCGACATTGAACAGTCGCCGCGCCAGGCGCGCCAGCCGCTCCAGGGCGCCGTCGGACCCGCCATGGCCGCTGCCCACGCCCTCGCCAGGAGGTCGGGTTGGAGGCGGATCGCCGATAACGGGCATTTCAGGACCTGATCAATACGGGGTTCGGCGGTACAGCCGTGACGCGGGTGCCCGATATTCTGTCACGTTCCTCGCGAAAATTGCATCATTTTGGCAGTGATTCGGGGCGCGTCATGAGACTTTCTGGCCGAGACTACCCGGCCGAGGCGCGCTGGCGCGTCAACGCCGATCCGGCCTCCCAGTGCATTTGCCCATGCTTTCCGGCATTGAAATCCTGGATTGCCAGGACGATCTCCGCCTGAGAATTCATCACAAACGGCCTCGATCGGCGTGAAAGTACGGACCGGAGACCGTTCTGGCTTCGATTCCGTTAGCCCTGTTCCCGCCGAAATTCTCGACGCACATGCTGATCGAAGACGCGTTCAAGGCCGCCAATGTGCAATTGCCGATAGCGGCGGAAACGGATAGCACGGAGTCGCTCCTGGCGGTCTCCGGGGATGGGCAGCTTGGGACATCGTTCCTGAAACGGCGGCGACGGGCTTCGGGCGCGGCAATTTCGTCCCTATCACGCAGCCGGAATTGTTTCGACAACTCCGCTTGCCGTGGCCGAAGGGAGCAGGGGGGACTCGCGCCGCGACGACTTTCGCCTGGATGCTCAAGGAGATATCCATGGCAGTGAGAAAGGGCCAGAACGTGTGAGCGTGGACGGATTGTTGCCCTGGTCGCCGACACGGATGCTGTTTAGAACCGCCTCTCCAGCATCAGGCTGACCTCGGTCCGGTCCCGCGCATACATGGGCAGATTGCTGGTGATCTTGAGGTAACTGAGGTTCAGCTTCGGCTCCATCCCGGCTATCTTGAGGTCCGTCCTCCAGACCGAGGCGTCCACGCGCAGTTCATGATCGCGCCGCCGCTGGTTCAGGAACAGGGCGTAGGGCGCCTCATACGCCTGGCGGCCATAGCGGGCGCTCAAGCGCGTGCCCAACATTTGCCCAAAGGTCTTGACCACGCCCAGCTGCGCCCAGGGAAAGCGATAGGTGTATTCGCCCGCCGCCACCGCCTCGCGCTGCAGCCCGACGCTGGCGTAAGCCAACAGCGCTGGCGAGAACACGCGGATGGCCGTCAGCGACAGCACGTCCAGATGGCCGTCATAGGCGGCATAGGCCCGATCGTCATAGCCGCGCTTGAGCCACAGCCAGGCCCCCATCAACTGCCACCCCGGCGTTGGCCGCCACCCGTACTCCAGGCTCAAGCCGCGGTTGTGGCTATAGCGCCGGCTGCCCATCCAGCTGCGGCCCGCCTGGGGCGTCGCGGCAAACCAGCGCGTGGCATCCTGCCACTTGTAGCCGCCGCGCAAGGTCAGGGAGCGGTCGCTGTAGTCGCGTTGCACGCGATACGCGGTGCCGTCGATATCCGCGCCCAGCGTGTAGTAGTGATGCCCGCCGAGATTGCGTTCGACATTGGCGCTGCTGCTGTATTTCAACCCCCAATCCGCCTTGGGCAACGCGTCGCGGCCCTTCGCGAACGGCACCCACAAGGGACCTTGCCGTGTCGCGACCGGCAGGTACAGCATCGGGTCGCGGTTGGCCGAATTGACGTTGTTGCTGTAGACCGTGCCCGCGCCCAGGCGGAAATTCCAGCGGCGCTGCTGCGCCAATGCCTGACGGTAAAGCATGACGCTGCGCTGCGCCGCCGGCTCCAGCGACCCCAGCCGCAGGTCGGCCAGCTCGGCGTCGGACTGCGCGAATTGGCGATCCTCCATCAGCATGGTGGCCAGTTCCAGCCGTACGTAGCCCAGGTCGGGATGCTGCGCCACCAGTTGGCGGTACAACGCGATGGCCTCGGCCAGCCGCCCGTCGTGGCGAAGCAGCGCGCCATGCACGTAGTCGCGCAGGATCGGATCGACGCCGGCGATCCAGGGGTAGAAGCGCATCACCCGACGCAGGGTGCTCCAGTCCTCTTGCAACATCGCCTGGTTGAGGATGCGTTCGGTCAGCTTGAGGTCGTCGGCCAGGTCCTGGTCGGTCAGTTCGACGGGGGGCTGGGCTGGTTGGGTGGGCTGGCGGTGCGTGATGGCGGGCGTGGGGCGAGGTGGAGGGGGGAGCGTCGGGGTGTCCGGCTCCAGGGGGCGGACGGGAGCGGGCAGGACGGCGGGTGACGGCGTGGCGGGTTGGGCCTGGAGCGTAAGCGGGTAGCCCGTGACCAACAGGCTGACGACGATTGCCGTGAACAGTGAATGACGGCGAGAGGGGTTGGACCAGAGAGGGTGCGGCACGGGTCTTCCGGATGCGGCGGCTTGAATAGGCAAAAGGACTGCAGGGGAATCCCTGCAGTCCGTGATGGGAGCGATCGCAATTCAATGGCGGCCAATATCAAATAGCAGTCCGATTTGGGTCGCTATCTATTTGATGTTGAAGAGATATTGCTCCGCCCTTCTAGTAGCGGTTACTGTTTTGCGCCGATGACCGCGACAGAGCCGACGCGGTCAGGCAGACCGTTGATGGCGCCTGCGATTTCCGCGCCGTTGGGGCCAAAGAGCGTCAGGTCATATTCCGGCTTCGCTACGAGACCACCGATTTCCTTCCACGCGTCGGGATTGCTGACGTCGTTCGTGGTGATAGTCACGTCTCCGGCGAAGACCAGACCGTTGCCGGTCGCATCCAAAGCCGTCGGATCCAGCTTGCCGTTATTGATGTTGAAGACAATGTCCTTGCCGGTCGAGGATATCTTGGCAGGAATCTTGATCTCGTCCAACGAGAATGACCCCTGGCCCGTGGCGGAGCTGGGGCCCGTTACCGTGACCTGGTAATCGAACATGCCACGCGGGAAGTTCGAGAAGGTCACACCGGCGTAGTTGTAGGTGCCATTTACCAGCGTGTCCGGCACGGTCTGTTCGCCGACGATGCTCTTGACGAAGTGGCGGCCCACTGTGCCACGTGCAAGGTTGACCACCGCCGCCGAATAGTTCTGGCGGTAGACGCGGTATACCACCGGAGACTTGACGCCGGCGGCCGCGGAATTGTCATTGGAGGTCAGGCTCAGATCATCGTTGCGACCTGTGCCTGCGGGGCCGTTCTTGCCGTACAGGGTGAAGGCTTGCAGGGAGTTCAGATCGAATACGTTGGAAATGCCTGTGCTGGCCTGAGTCGGAACGGCCGCGGAAGTGGAGGGACCGTAGGTCTGACCGTTGTAATTGAACGAGCCCTGGTAAACGACATTCGCTTGTTCTTCCAGGTTGCTGGGTTGGTCGAGGTCCAATTGGTTCCAGCCTGCGGAGGCGACGCCGGCGGATCCGGTCATCAGCAAGCAGCGGAAAGTGAGGCGAGTTTGCGCATGGTCGTGTCCTTGAAAAGGGATGATGAACGATCCCCAGTGGCAACAAGGGTTGATTTTTGGGGACCTGGGTGAACCCGGCAGCCAGCGTTGTCGCCAGGACTGCGACCTGATCGGCTAGGATCCACACATCTAGGAGGACACGCGACCAGTGGTGAAAGTGCACGCCGTGTGCCAAACCCATGCAGCCTTTCGTCCGATTCGGTTATATGCGGCAGAGGACGGCTGCGCGTCGGATGATCCGGATACCTTCACAAGCGGTAGCTCAAGGTCAGCAACGCATTCCGTGGCGGTGCTGAATTAAAGGAGCGTTCATGCTGGTAGTAGACCTTGTCGAATATGTTGTTGACGTTCAGTTGCATGCTGAAGTGCCGGTCGATCTGGTAGCGCGCCATTAGGTCGACGACGTAGTAGGCGTCCTGTCGCATCAGGTAGTCCTGCTTGCGGTGCTCTAAGTCCATGGGAATCCAGGCGGACTGTGTGCGGCTCTGCCAGCGCACGCCCGCGCCAATGGTCAGGCGTTTGACGCGATAGGTGGTGAACAACTTGAAGGATTGTTCGGGCGCGCGATAGCTGCCGGTCAGGTCGTCAACCGCCGAAAACATGATCTCCCCCTTGAATGGCGGCAGGACCTGTTTTTGTTTGACGTAGCCCACGGCGATATTCCAGTCTTTCGTGATAGCGCCGGTGGCATTGAATTCCCATCCATAGACGCGCCAGCCGTTGTTGTCAGTAGTCGGGGCGTTGGGGTCGTAGCTTTGAAAGGGAAAGTCCTTTTGTGTCATCCTGAAGTAGGATGCTGCGATATTGAGGCGTTCGTCGAAAAATGCGCCTTTGAGGCCTCCCTCCTCGGTGATCGAGCGCACCGGGGGGAGGTAATCGCCGGTAATGGCGTTGGTGCCACCGTTAGAACCGTTATAGACGGGGTCGCGCACGTAGGAGGTTGTATAGCTGCCGTAGGCATTGATCTGCGGCGTCAGTTCGACGATCAGACCGCCATAAGGCAGGAACTTCGGGCGCATGGTGGGGTTGGTGGAATTGGGAAGGAAGTGGGTGGAGTTGCAGTGGTCGACTAGACAGTCGGTGTCGACATGGTCCGTCTCCACATCCTTGGCCCAACGCCCGCCCAGAATGAGATGAACGCGCGAAATCGGTCGCAAATGGCTGCTGAAGTAGTACCCAGTTTGCCGGCGCTTGGTGATATATCGTTCCCTGGCGCTGTACATGTCCCTGCGGGAGCCGGCCAACTCTGATTCCTCGGGAAGGCGAGCGGTCCAGCCTTCGATGGGAATGGCACCTATCGACGTGCGATCCATGGGCGACCTCGGTGGGAGGCAAGAGCGATTGCGGCGGCCACATGACTCGAACGCGAGTAGGGGGTATTCCGCCGTCCCGAAGGAATCATAGCCACCGTAGACCATGTGATTCACGTTATAGGCATTGGCGCCCACGACGAATTCCTGGTCTCGGCCGAATGCCTCAATACGGCCTTTCAGGTGAACATCCACGGCATTGACGATGTTCTCTTGATGGTCGCGTTTGGCAATGTAGCTGGCCAACCCCGCTTGGGGCACGTAATAGCGGGATCCCATTTCCCCGTACAACTGGTCGTCCATGTTGCTGGCATGGTTGTAGCTGGCCTTGAATGACCAGTCGTCGTTGAAATCATGGTCCCAGGTGAGAAACAGATTGGTGTAATTACGATGGGTGTGTGACCAAGGGGTTGCGTTATTGAAGTCGCGCGAGACGCCTCTGGTTGGCAATACGCTGTCGCCTGGTGGCAGGTCGCGTATGCCCTCCGGTAGAAATTCTTTTTCTCCAGGCCGGAATCTGTTGTTTGACACTTCCGAATACCTCGCCAAGCCATGCGGCGAGGCCCCGTCCAGCTTGAAGTCGAATTGCGTCACGCCGGCGCTGATGCGGTTGTTCTCCGTCACATCCAATTGCCCGATCAGCGACACCGCGCCTCGATCGCTCTTGACCCGCTCGACCCAGTGATTACCCTTTTGCATGGCTGCCGCCAGCCGCACCCGGAACCGGTCGTTGACCGGCGTGGAGAGGTCCAGCTCGGCGCGGCGATTATTCCAGCTGCCGTATTTCAAATTCGCCGACAGGTGACGATCCAGGTAGGGATACTTGCGCACGAAGTTCAGGCTGGCCGACGCATCGCCTTCGCCGCCCGTCAGGCTATTGGAGCCGCGGATCACATCGATGCGCTCGTACAGAAAGGAATCCTGCAGCCCGATGTTGCCGTTGGCGGAGCCGGACAGTATGTAGCTGCTGGCCATGACGCCATCCAGTTGCACCGAAGTGACCGGAAAAGTCCGTGAATAGACAGGTTGGTTCCCGGCGCCCGCCACGCCGGCGGTAATCAGTGTGATGCCCGGCGTCTGGTCCAGCACTTCACTGACCGTCAACAACCCCTGATCCTGAATCTGCTGCGCCGTGAACGTGGTGATGCTCTGCGGCGTTTCCTTCGGCGCCAGGTCGAGCTTGGTGGCGCTGGACGTGCTGCTGACGGTGTAGCCCCGGTTGGGCGCGTCGCCTTCGCGGTAGCCGCTGACGGTGACGGCGTTCAGCTGGGTCACATCGGTGGCGTCCGCGCCTGCCGCCTTCGGCAAGCCGCGCAGCATGTAGCGCCCCGGCGCACGCGCCACCGCTTCGAATCCGCTGCCTTGGAGGATGCGGCGGAAACCCGCCTCGACCTCAAAACTCCCCCGCAACCCGGCGGATTCCTTTCCCGCAAGCAGCGAGGCGTCGAACGACAGGCTGACGTCGACCGCCTGCGCGTACTGGTTCAGCACCGTGGTCAGCGGACCGGCCGGGATGTCCACCTGCAAGGTGCTGGCGGCGAGGGCTGCCGAGGGCGTTTGCGCGTGGGCGGCGCGCAGCGGCGTGAAGGCGGCCAACAGGCATATGAGCGTGAGATTCAGCGTGAACTGGCGCGCGCCCGGCGCGGCAGGGTGCGAGGAGCGGCCAGGCGCGCAGGCCGGTGAAGTGGAGGGGTGATCGTGCATGGACATATCGCGGCATAGTGATTGAACGGGAAGCGAGGCCATGGCCGGAACCGGTTCGGTTCGCGTCCATGGCGAGCGCCATCGTCATTGAGGACACGCGACGTACTACGAAAGTGCAAATGCGATTGAAAAAAATACTTATGTGATCGCTTTTGCGCTTGACCCGTGGCGTCAGGCACGAGGGCCGCCGCCTGCGCCACCGCGCCGGCTACGCCCCTGGGCGCGCCAGCACCGTCACCCAGTAGCGCGTATGCCGCCGCACCTGCACAGGGAAACTGTCCGAGATTGCTTCCAGCGCCTCGTCGGTGTCCCGCAATGAGAAGACCCCGGAGACCTTCAGATCGGCCACCGCCGGATCGCACCGCAGAATGCCGGGCCGATAACGCGCCAGTTCGGCGACGACCTCGGCCAGTGGCCGATCCTCCACCACCAGACGGCCATGCAGCCAAGCCTGCGCATCCACGGACGCGGCGCCCACCGGCCCCGCGCCGTCGGCATCGAACGACACCGCCTGACCGGCGCGCAGCAGCACCGCAGGGATGCGGATCGAAGGGTGATTCTGCGTCTGGCCAGGCAGGATGGTGGCCGACTGTTGCAACACCTGCACCCGCGTGTCGCGGGTATCCAGCCGCACCGTGAAGCGGGCCTCCTGCGGCAGGATGTCGCCATGCGGCGTGCTGACGACGAACGGGCGCGGCATGGCCCGCGAGGTCTGGTCCTGATGGACCTGCATCAGGATCTCGCCGGCACGCAGCACCACCCGACGCCGCGCGTCGCTGAAATCCAGCGTCACGCAGGTGGCGGTGTTTAGATAGAGCTGCGAGCCGTCGTCCAGTTGAAATTGGCGCAGCTCGCCGGTCGCGGTCTGCCAGATGTCCGACTCCCCTGACCGCATGACGCCATAGGCGCCAGTGGCCAGCAGGCCCATCCCCATCAACGACAGCAGGCTGCGGCGCTGCGCGCGCCGGCGCGCGGACGGGGTGAGCACGGCCGTGGCGACATTAGCCGGCACGCGGCTGAAGGCGCCCCGCATCTTCTGCAGTCGTTCCCAGGCCTGGCGATGCGTGGGGCTGGCGTCGAGCCAGGCCTGCCAGTCAACGCGATCGCGCGGCGTCGCGTCTTCGGCCATGAGGCAGGCAAACCAGCGGGCGGCTTCGTGTACGGCCGATTCCTCGGCGGACGACGGCGGGCGGGACTCGGCCATGCAACCTGCCGGGGGATCAGAAGGCCGCCAGGCAGCAGTGCGCCATGGCGCGCGCGATGTAGTTCTTCACCGTGCGCAGCGAGACATTCAGATTCACGGCGATCTGCGTGTAGGGCAACCCTTGGAACTGCGATAGCACCAGGGCCTGCCGCACCTTCGGGTCGAGGCCGTCGAGCATGCGATCGAACTCGAACAACGCCTCGCGCACCAGGGCCTGGGTTTCGAGGGAAGGCACCTGCTGATGCGGCAGGGAGGCCAGGACTTCGAGATAGGCGATTTCCAGCGCCTGCCGCCGGTAGAAATTGGCCACCAGCCGTCCGGCCACGGTAGCCAGATAGGCGCGCGGTTCGCGCAGGGGGGAGGTGTCGATGTGGAGGGGAGTGGCGGCGCACAGCACGCGGACGAAAGTGTCCTGGGTCAGATCGTCGGCGTCTTCGGCGCGGCGGACTTTAGTGCGAAGCCAGTTGCGCAGCCAACCGTGATGCTCGCGGTAGAGGCCACCGACCTGGTGGGCGGTGGGGGCGAGGCACTTTTTCATGGTGGGGACGGCGGGGAGTGAAGTGCGAATGGGAAGTGTTTTGTTTTTATAGTCGATGGGGTAGGGGGATGGGCGGGGGGCTGGGGGAAATCGGGTTTGTCTGAGGTGGGAGGGCGGCGTCGTGGCTGTCGGGGAAGTGCTTGGTCAGCTTAATGTGGGTCACTGATGTGATTTGGCAACGACCGCTGCCGGCCAGAAGCAGACGCTCGCAGGCGATTTTCCAAAGCTGCCCTCCGCGCAGCTCAGACTGAAATGCATCATCGACGCCCAGGATTCTGCAATCTTCGAGCCCGTGAAGCATCACTTCCAATCTGCGTGTGGAAACCATATCACGACTGGGCAGCGACAGGAACTCGAAATGGCGCTCCCAGCCGATTGAACGCGTTCATTGCGGCGATCGTGATCGTGAGATCAACCAGATCCTTGGGCGCGAATTGTGCCGAGGCGGCGGCATACGCTTCATCAGACGCGTGCGTCTCGCTGACACGGGTCACCTCTTCAGCCCAGGCTAGCGCGGCGCGCTCCTGCTCAGAGAACAAATGGTGCACCTCGTCCCATACCGGTACCAAACTGATCTTGTCGATCGACATGGTTTTTCTTAGATCGCGACTATGCATATCGATGCAGTGTGCGCAGCCATTGATTTGCGAAACGCGGAGGAACACGAGGTGCACGAGTTCCTCCGGAAGGTTCGTCCTCCTCGTGACATAGTGGTGGATACCGAAAAGTGCCTTTGCGCCTTCAGGTGCGATCTCTTGCCAGTTCAAACGGGTCATCACAGTCCTTTGCTGTTGTTTATGATTGTCGGATCGCGGCCAGCGCGCCCCGAAGGCCGCCTATCGACTTCGACCGCGATCCATGACATAAGCAGACGTTACTCCACCGGCTGTTGGAGAAACAGACCCAAAAACTGCCGAAACGACTGACCCAAGATGACTGACTTAAGTACGTTCGATGCACTGTCGATTCAGGTGGACCGAGCCGCCGTCGCGGCAATCGGCGAGCAGATCCATGCGAGCCTGCGACAGGCGATCCTCGACGGCCGGCTTGCGCCAGGACAGCGTTTGCCTTCCGGTCGAGACCTCGCCGCGCAGCTTGGTGTCGCGCGCGGCACAATCCGCGTGGCATACGATCGGCTAATCGCCGAGAACCTGGTATTCGGTGCCGGCCCCGCTGGAACGCGCGTAAGCGCTCGGCCGCCTACCATCGAAGCGGTCGACGACTTGCCAATCGACGGACCTTTGGCGGCTTTCAACCGTCCATTTTCGAGCGCCCCACGGCCCTTCCAAATGGGCGTACCCGCTCATGACGCTTTTCCAGCCAAGCTGTGGGCCCGCATGCGAGCGCGTGCCCTACGCGACGACGCGAGCACTAACACGGCCTACGCTGACCCGCGAGGCGAACCCGTGCTGCGGGCCCAGATCGCGAGCCACCTTGCCATCAGCCGACAAATGCAATGCCATCCCGATCAAATCATCGTCACCGGTGGATACCGGCAGGGCCTGCTGCTTGCCCTCACGGCGCTACGCGCCCAAGGGCGCAAGGCGTGGATCGAAGAGCCAGGTTATCCGCTGGGAAGGCGCGGGCTCGAGCTAATCGGCGCCACGCTCGAACCTGTGGCTGTTGACGCCGAGGGGCTGCGCGTGGACGATGGCATCGCCCGGGCCCCAGACGCCATGCTGGCACTGGTCACCCCAGGCCAACACGCACCGCTAGGCGTGACCCTATCGCGCGCACGAAGACACGCCTTGCTCGACTGGGCGGCGTCAAGTGGCGCCTGGATCATCGAAGATGACTATCTTGGGGAACTTCAGCTCGACGGTAGGGCTGCACCGGCCCTTGCCTCAGGCGCAGGCGCCGAGCGTGTGATCCACATCGGGTCGTTCAGCAAAACGCTCAGTCCGACGCTCGGCCTCGGTTTCGTCGTCGCCCCACGTTCGCTGGCGGAACGTCTGGTCGAGGTTGCCGCCGTGTTGGCCCCGGCTCCGAACCGGATCACCCAGTTGGCTGTTATGGAGTTTCTATCCAATGGGCACTTCCTGCGGCACCTGCGGCAGATGAAGGCTCTCTATGCCGAGCGCCGCAACCTCGCGCTAACGCATGTAAATAGGCTTCTGCCGGGCACGCTGGCGGCTGGCCTGGGCGTGATCGCACCGCTGCCACAGATTGCCGACGACATCGCCGTGGTGCGTATCGCCCGCGCACATGGCCTCGCGCCCTCGGCGCTCTCCGCTTGGCACCTTAGCCGCGGGTACGCTCAACGTGGCTTGCTACTCAGCGTGACGAACCTGCACCCCCACAACATAGAAACCGCATGCGTGACGCTTGCAAGAATCGTTGCGTCTCATTGAATCCTGGACCGCATATCCCCGTGGATCATGCACGCGGCGTCGGAGCGTCCGGTTCTCGCGGAAACTGACGTCCGCGGTCGTCGGCGAAGTTCCGCCGACGGCCAGTAGCGGCCGTTCGAACGCTTGCCTGGGGCTTGGATCGAAAGAGTCAGGACTCTCAGTTGGAAGTCCACGGTCAGAAGGTAAAGGCGATCGAGTCGGCCCACTATCGCGCAGTTGCAAAAACACGGGGAACGCTACCTTGGGATACGCCTTGGATTAACCGCCATTCGGAGGCACTCGAAAGCTCTCAATGATCTTCTTTTCGGCCTTTTGAAGTAGAGAGATCGTCTCCGCTATCCATCTCGAAACGTACTTTTTCGGGTGGCCCGGTGCCATGTCGGCAGGAGCCTGGGCGGCGTTGTCTTGTTGTTCGGATGTCTTGTTTTCCATGAGCGAGATGTTCGAATATCCCTTACCATCCGTAAAGTTGACCTTACTGATCTATATGGTCAGGAATACTGATGCGCAATTTGAATTTGGACCAACTTCAAACGCTGATAGCGATTGCAGATCTAGGCACGTTCGCAGCTGCCGCCCAGGCACTTCACCTTGCTCCTCCGACAATCAGTTTGCATGTCAAGGAACTGGAATCTCGCATGCAGGCAAACCTGCTCGAGCGCGGTAGACGGCAAACAGCGCTGACGCCAGCAGGGTTGGCACTGGTGCAAGAGGGGCGCAAGCTACTTGCCTCGAGTGACGATCTGATTGATCTCGTACGCAGCACGGCAGCCGGCGGTGACGGCGTGGTAAAGATTGGGGTGTCGGTCGGCGTCGGAATGCGACGACTGCCGCTGATGCTCGATGCCCTTAAGCGGCGAAAACCAGGGGTGGAACTGAAGCTGGAGGCAGTAGGATCAGCCGAGGCTATGCAACGGCTACATGCCGCGACTCTCGATATCGGCATCGTGGCCAGCCCCCAACCTGCCGTCGCGCGTGTTGCGCTCGTTCCCTGGCGAAACGACCCAATGGTTGCACTGATACCTGCTTCCTGGGAGGTTCCCGAAACAGTGACACCAGAATGGTTGTCCACGAAGCGGTGGGCCTGTTTCGCGCCGGGCACCCAAATGTATGGCCTTGTGGCGTCGTGGTTCGGGCAGGCTGGCCTAAACCCCCGCCCCTATTTGACTCTGAGCTACCCCGGCGCATTGAAGAGCTTGGCCAGTGCCAGCCAGAGCGCCGCGATCTTGCCCTTGGAAGAAGTGGACGATCAACACCGGACGCCAGACATATCGGTTCGCCCTCTTCACCCGCGGCTCATGCGCCCGATGGCCGTAGCGCATCGAAGCTTTCCAGCTCCCAGTGAGGCTATGGCTGCTGTTCTGGAAGTCCTAGCAGAGTTCGCTACCTAACACGTGCGATCCCGAGAGGCCACGAAATTTCCTCCTGAGTTATTGACCCGCAATGCGAACTACCGCACTGGGGGGCATTGGCAGCAACGGGTCGTCATCGGCCGGCGATCCAGGGCGGCATACGGCCAGGAGCGGCCTGTCGACGTTGACTGTTAGATCGCCCATAATCATCTCTCTGATGGCGAGAATTAGCGCGACATAGCCAGAAAGGCAGGTCGCTCCAACGAATGAAGGTCTCATTATTCCGACTGGAGGAGCCTACGGCGTATGAAAATGGAAGATCAAACAATCGCCATTCCGTCGCGAGTCCGCGGATTCAGAAGCAATCCTCGTGCAACGCTTGCCCGGTTCATCAAAAGCATTTGGGGACCATTCGTGGCATTAGTTGCAGTGGGCGTACTTTGGTCCTATTTAGCAAATGAAATTCCGCATCCAACTGAACAGACCGTCGAGCATTTTGGCGTCTATGGAGATAGCTTTGGCCGAGTCACTTCGTTGTTCACTGCTTTGGGATTCGGCGGCCTAGTCATCACCTTGCTGCTACAGCAACGCCAGATCCGCGCTCAGGAAGAAGATGCCAGGCAAAATCGTCAGAATGACGAAAAAAGGCGATATGAAGAAGTCTTGTTCAGGCTTTTAGATATCTATCGACAAACTCTTTCAGAGGTCCGCGTTGGTGAGACGACGGGGCGCGCGGTGCTGAAAAATGCCCTGAGCAGAGTGGACGCCGCTCTCATAGAGGAAGGGGTGAATGGTCTATCGCGCGGAATTGCAAGTAGGCGAGATAGCGGATCGCTCACAACGGAGGACAGGCGATGTATCGACTACCTCCATTTCCGAAATTTCAAGATTGTCGCGACAGAAATTCATCCCCAAACTCGCCTGATAGACACCTTTGAAGTGCTACTTGAGCAGATGCTTAGGGGAGCGCCGGACCATCTACTTATTGACGCCTATAAAGAGCTAGTATTCGCTCAAATCACATTCCTCGAGTGTCGCTATGTCTTCTTAGTAGCACTCTCTCATCCGAGTCGAACCCGGCTCCGAGACCTTCTGGCCAGAACTGGATTTTTTGACCGACTATCTCGATCACAGCTTCACCAACTTCATCGCGACATGTATGAAGAATATTGGGGCCAAGCACTGGTGCAACGCGCGGCACCGGCAAGTATTCCGATGTCATCCGGACGCATAAAACGTGCGCTGCGGGCGCATAAAGCTGCCGGCGGTGTACCTACGACCACTTACACTCCCCTGGGTGTACGCAACTCACAAGGATCCATGAGAGAAGCCAAAGACCGTACCCGATAAAATAACCTGCGTACGTCCAACTTCATTTTTTAGCGCTGCGTGCCGTCAGTTTTGGGTAATGCTATCAGACCGTTTGTCTTCGCAAGGCACGACCGTTTCGGGTCGAAAGATGCCGCCGCTGGACGACTGCCCGCGGCCAGAATGTACATTCGTGAACTTTGACCGGCTGGCCGCTTTGTAAAGGAGCTGAATGGACCGCGCACTGGTAACCAAACCGATAACGTTTCTACCATGGAAAGAAGTCATCGCTCGGAGAGGCACCCCGACTTATCGAGTGATGGTGATGGATCCACGAGGGACTTATCCGCGTGGGATTCAGCATGTGCCCTTAGGGTTCTTCTACGCTGACGAAGATATCGCTTTTTCTGTGGTGCATGGTGGCGATTGGGCAGACATAGTAGAAGATGCACCCTATTCTGAGTTCGATTGGGCTTCGCCAGAAGAGCTTCGATTAATGGCGTCGTTAGTCCTATGTGAACTTCGGGACGAACCTTATGTCAGCTTGTATCCCGTCGTGCGATACAGCCCTCGACTCGACGCAAACGAACTCGATCTGACTTGCCCTTTAACCGTACATCGCGTGAGGGAACTTCTGTTGAAAACTGCCACGGAGGCCAATACTTCTTTTGGTCAACATGCGTTGCTTCGCGGAGTCTTCAGCAAGAAGTACAACACCATCCCTGCGGGACGATATGGCTTTGACCGATTGTTAGCGTTTTGGGAAGCCCTTAATGATGCGAGCTTTGTCTTCTTTCGAGGAATCTATACGCTTATCAAGGCCGACATGCTTCGACAGCACTACGAATTCAACGAGGAAGCTATAGGCTCACTCTACATAGCACTCGATGCATCGTTCAGTTTGGTGAAGCGCCATCTACATGGCCTCGGAATCAAGGATCCATCCGCTCATGATGCCGCAATGTGGCTTCATCAGCACTTTGACGCTCCATTTGGCTTAAGTGCTCCAGACGACACAGAGAGATATTTTGGTGAGTTTTACGAACAGCGTGTAATGACACTTCATCCGTCGAATAGGTATGGCGACACGCCCTATGCGCCAATCATGCATGACGATATTCCGCACCTACGGCGGTCCCTCCGGGAGATTTTCGCGTATCTCTTACTTGGACAGCATGGGCCAGATTTTCATAGAGATCTTCAGGACTACTTAGGGAAAATCCCACCTTCGGGGTGCGCATGAACACAGTCACAACTTAGATGAAAAAAAAGGGACGTCGGGCAGTTTATTCAGTCTGGTCTGACCTCGCTTAGCCATCTCCGCTAAGCAGCACTTTGATCCGCCGAACTTCCGCTTTGGGTCGTAACGCGACTCCCACGCCACTCCGTTGCCCAACAAAAAGCCGCGTTCCCCAACCCAGGAAACGCGGCCTCATCCAGCAGGACCGACCAGCTATCGCCGGTCCCGCCCTTTAATGCATCTGCCCATACTTCCCGGCATTGAAGTCCTGGATCGCCTCGACGATCTCCGCCTGCGAATTCATCACAAACGGCCCGTATCCCACCACCGGCTCGTCGATCGGCTCGCCGCTCAACACCAGGAACACGGCGTCGTTGTTGGCTTCGACCGTGATCTCGTCGCCATCCTGCGAGAACAGCGTCAGTTGCGCGTCGCGCGCCACGGCTTCGCCGTTGACCAGCACCGTGCCGCGCAGCATCACCAGCATGCTGTTGCGGCCCGTCGGGATCGCGAAGGTCGCGGTCTTGCCGGCGGACAGGCGCACGTCCCACACGTCGATCGGCGTGAAGGTGCGCGCCGGACCGGTCTGGCCGCCGTAGCTGCCGGCGATGACGCGCAGCGAGCCGGCATCGCCAGGCAGCGACACCACCGGGATATCCGCGTTCAGCAGGCTCTGGTAGCCGGCCGGCGCCTTCTTGTCCTTGGCCGGCAGATTGACCCACAACTGCACCATCTCCAGCTCGCCGCCCTGGCGGGTGAACGCGGGGGAGTGGAACTCTTCATGCAGGATACCCGAGGCGGCCGTCATCCACTGCACGTCTCCAGGCCCGATGACGCCGCCGTTGCCGGTGGAGTCGCGGTGCTCGACCTCGCCGCTGTAGACGATGGTCACGGTTTCGAAGCCGCGGTGCGGATGCTGGCCGACGCCGCGCGGTTGCGTGGCCGGCGCGAATTGCGCCGGGCCGGCGTAGTCCAGGAGCAGGAACGGGCTGACGTTCTTGCCCTTGTCGTTGTACGAGAACATCGAGCGCACCGGAAAGCCGTCGCCCACCCAGTGGGGACGCGGGCTGGCATGCACACCCAGAATCTTCTTCATGATCGTCATTCCTGTTGCGCGGCCCCTGCGGGGCCGTTCGTCATACCTGTCAAGATAAGGGCGGGAGGCCGCTTTCGGTAGTCCCCGCCATCGATAAGCACTGTTCCAGGAATAGGACACTGATAGCGCCAGACCTGGGCAGGTGTTGCCAGTGAGGCACGCGCGGCGCCGGGAGGAATCCGGGCCCGGACCCGTTCCGGTGGCCGGCGCGGGCGGCGGCGGAAGGCCCGCGAACCCGGGTATTCTTGCGCCATGCAACGAATTGCCGATACCACCGTGGCCGACCGATATGCCCACGTCCAGGGCTTCGCCCCGGTTGCCGCCGCCGACGCCCGCATCCTGGTGCTGGGCTCCATGCCCGGCGTCGCCTCGCTGCGGCAGGCGCGTTATTACGCCCATCCGCGCAACGCCTTCTGGCCCATCGCGGGCCAGGTGCTGGGGTTCGATCCCGCCGCCGACTACCCGCGGCGCCTGCAAGCGCTGCGATCCGCCGGCGTCGCGCTCTGGGACGTGCTGCAGGCCTGCGAACGGCCGGGCAGCCTGGATGCGGACATCCGCGGCGATACCCTGGTGCCCAACGACTTCGCGGCGTTCCTGTTGGCGCATCCGCGCCTGGTGCGGGTCTGCTTCAACGGCGCCAAGGCGGCCAGCCTGTACCGCCGCCATGTGTTGCCGCGCCTGCCGGCGCGGCCGCTGGAGTACGTCGACCTGCCATCCACCAGCCCGGCCCACGCGGCCGCGTCGTTCGAGAAGAAGCTGGCCGCCTGGCGCGAGGCGTTGACGGTGCCTGCCTGATCCTGCGCCCGGGCGCTGGCGTCGCCCGGGCAGCGACGCACGGCGGGAGATCTCGCGCCGAAGGGGCAACGGGAACAGCGGGAGGCGGGCGTGGATTGGCCGTGAGGAATGCGGACGGTCAATCCTGCCGGCCGCGGCCGCCACTGGCGCGAGCTCCCGGTGGGAAGGCGGGGCCTTCCGCGCCGGCCGCCGCGCGATCAGCCGCTGTACGATCAGCCGCTCCACCATCGGTCGCCGCACCATCGGTCGCCCCACCATCAGCCGCCGCACCCTCGGCCGCCCGGCGGGCCTGCGCCAGGCTGGCCTGGATCTGCTCGTGGACGGGGCCATCCGGGTCGACCAGCGGCAGCAGGCGTTCCCAGGCGTCGATGGCGCCGTGGAAGTCGCCGCGGAAAAACGCGCTGGTGCCGGCCAGGGCCAGGCCTTTCACGTCGTCGGGCGCAAGCGCCAGCAGCCGGCCGATCAGGCGGTCGGGTTCGCCCGAAAAATCCCCGTCCGCCGCAGTGGCCAGGAGGTCGGCCCAGTCCGCCAGCACGCCGGGATCCTGCGGCGCCCGGGCGCCCATGCGCGCCCAGGTTGCCGCGCCGCCGGCGAAATCCCCCAGCGTCGCGTAGGTGCGGGCCAATGTCATCCAGCCCTCGGCGTCGTCCGGGTGGGCCTGCAGGTGCTGGATCAAGCCAGCCAGCCGTTCGGCCATGGGATCGCCGGGGTCGTGGCCGGCGCCGGCGGAGGGCGACGCGTGCGGGTCGGCGTCTGCCGGCGTCAGGGCCGCCGGGTCGCCGAGCGCGGCGTACAGGCCGACGCTGATCGCGCCCAGCCCCAAGGCCACCGCCAGGGCCCAACGGGGCGCGGGCCGGGTATCGAGGCGGTCCGGCGCCGCGCATCCTTCCCGCAGGGCGCGCCGCTCGATCTCGGCGCGCGCCTGGGCATAGTGGTCCGGTGCGATTCGCCCGCTGGCATGGTCGGCCTGCAATTGCGCCAGTTGTTCGCGCAACACCGCCAGCGATGCCTGCGCCTGGTGCGAGCCGCCGCGCCGGCCGGCGGCTTCTGGCGCCAGCAGGGGCGGCAGCACGAACAGCAGGGCGACGGCGACCATGCCGGCCGCGAGGAGCCAGAACAGGATCATGGGGCGCGCTCTCCGCTGGCGGCGGACGGCGCGGCGTCTTGCGGGGGCTCGGCCAGCAGGGCCCGGGCCGCCTGCGCTTGCGGCGCGGGCAAGGGCGGCTCCGGCGCGCGGGCATGGCGCCGCAAACGCCACAGCAGGCCGCCCATGGCGCCGGCAAGCAGCACGCCGGGCCCGATCCACAGCAGCGCGGTGCGGGCTTTCAGCGGCGGGCGATAGAGCACGTAGTCGCCATAGCGCGATACCAGGAACTGGCGCACCTGGACCTCGTCCTGACCCGAGCGGAACAGGCGACGCACTTCGTCGCGCAGGTCGCGCGCCAGCGGCGCGCGCGAGTCCGCCAGGGATTCGTTCTGGCACACCAGGCAGCGCAGGTCGCGCGTGAAGGCCTGGACGTGCGCTTCCAGGGCGGGGTCGGACGCGGCGGCGGGCGCCTCGCCGGCCACGGCCCGGGCCGCAATGAATAGCGCCAGCGCGATGCCGCGGCCGGTCGCGTGCCAACCGCTGGCCACGGCGGTGCGTCGTATCGTGGGGCGAGGCTGGCGGGGGATGTCAGGGTTCATTCAGCGCCTCCCGCGCCCGGGGGATCAGGATGTTGTCGAGCACGTCCTGCGTGACCGGCCCGACGTGCTTGTAGCGGATGACGCCCTGGGCGTCGATGAGAAAGGTCTCGGGCACGCCGTACACGCCATAGTCGATGCCGAGTCTGCCGCGCGGGTCGAGCACCGTGGCGGTGTAGGGGTTGCCCAGGCGCGCCAGCCATTCGCGCGCCGCGCTGTCTTCATCCTTGTAGTCCAGCCCGACGATGGCAATGCGGCCTTCGCGGGCGGCGCGCAGCAGCACGGGGTGTTCGACGCGGCAGGCGACGCACCAACTGGCCCAGACGTTGAGCAGCCAGACCCGGCCGCGCATGTCGTCCAGCCCGAACTGGCTTCCCGGCGCGTCCAGCCGCGCCAGCGTGAAGGGCGGCGCGGGCTGGCGCACCAGGGGCGAGGGCAGCTCGCGCGGGTCCAGGCCCAGGCCGATTGCAAGCATGACCGCCAGCCCGAGGAACAACAGCAGGGGCACGAGGGATCGTAGTTTCATGGCTGTTCGCTTTGAGGCGGCCGGCCGTGGCCCGTGGGCGCGGCGTCGCGCCGCGAAGCCGGCTTGCGGTAGCGGCGGTCGGCGGCGGCGGCCAGGCCGCCGAGGATCATCAGCGCGCAGCCGGCCCAGATCCAACTGATGAACGGCTTGTGGAACAGGTTCACGATCCAGCCGCCGTCGGGCAGGCTTTCGCCCAGCGCGGTGTAGAGATCGCGCAAGGGGCCGACGTCGATGGCCGATTGCGTCATCGGCATCGCCTGGGTCACGTAGTGGCGGGTCTCCGGCCGCAGCGTGGCGACATGCCTGCCCCCGCGCGCGACGTCGAGGGTGGCGCGCGCGGCGATCCAGTTGGGGCCGGCGACCTGCTCGACGCCGCCGAAGGTGAAGGCGTACCCGGCCAGATGGGCTGTCTGGCCGGGCAGCATGCGCACGTCGAGCTGTGACTGGAAGCTGTTGACCATGGTGACGCCGATGATGAACACGCCCAGGCCCAGATGCGCCAGCCACATGCCCCACCAGCTCCCGGGGATGCCGCGCAGGCGGGTGGCGATGTCGGCCCGCCCGCCGCCGCGCAGGCGCTCCGCCAGCAAGTGCAGGCTGCCCAGCACGATCCAGGCCGCCAGCGCCAGGCCCAGGCAGGCGCGCCAGGTGAAGTGCCCGAGCCCGTAGCCCAGCGCCGGGCCCAGCAGCGCGCTGGCGAGCGCGGCCGGCCCCAGGCGGCGCGCCAGCCGTTGCCAGGTGTCGGCCTTCCAGCGCGCCACGGCGCCGGGCACCAGCAGCGCGAGCACCGGCGTCATCAAGGGCACGAAGGTGGTGTCGAAGTAGGGCGGTCCCACCGAAATCTTGCCCAGGCCCAGGGCGTCGAGCAACAGCGGGTAGAGGGTGCCGAGCAGCACCGCCGCGCAGGCCACGGACAGCAGCGCGTTGTTGGCCAGCAAGGCGGCGTCGCGCGATACCAATTGGAAGTGGCCGCCGCCCTGCAGCCGCGGGGCGCGCCAGGCGTATAGCAACAGCGATGCGCCCACCACCGTCACCAGCAGGCACAGGATGAACACGCCGCGCGCCGGGTCGGTGGCGAAGGCGTGCACCGAGGTGACGACGCCGGATCGCACCAGGAACGTGCCCAGCAGCGATAGCGAGAAGGTGCCGATCGCCAGCAGCACGGTCCAGCCGCGGAACGCGCCGCGCTTTTCGGTCACGGCCAGCGAGTGGATCAGCGCGGTGCCCAGCAGCCACGGCATGAACGAGGCGTTCTCGACCGGATCCCAGAACCACCAGCCGCCCCAGCCCAGCTCGTAATAGGCCCAGCTCGATCCCACCGCGATGCCGGCGGTCAGCAGCACCCAGGCGGCCACGGTCCAGGGCCGCGACCAGCGCGCCCAGGCGGCATCCAGGCGTCCCGTCATCAGGGCCGCGATGGCAAAGGCGAAGGCGATGCTGAAGCCCACGTAGCCCAGGTACAGCAAGGGCGGGTGGATGATCATGCCGGGGTCCTGCAACAGCGGGTTCAGGTCGCGGCCCTCGCGCGCCGCGGGCAGCATGCGGGCGAAGGGGTTGGAGGTCAGCAGCGTGAAGGCGGTGAAGCCCGCGCCGACCGCGCCGAGCACGCCCAGGACGCGCGCCGTGAAGACCTCGGGCAGCCCGCGGCTCCAGCGCGTCACCGCCACCGTCCACAGCGACAGCGAAACGATCCACAACAACATGGAGCCCTCGTGATTGCCCCAGACCGCGGTGATCCGGTAGATCAGCGGCGTGCGGCTGTGGCTGTTGTCCGCCACCAGCCGCACGGAGAAATCATTGGCGATGAACAGTAGGTGCAGGCAGGCGTATGACAGCAGCACGAACAGCAGTTGCCCGCGCGCGGCGCCGCAGCCGACCGCCATCAGCGCCGCGCGGCCGCGCCAGGCGCCATACAGTGGCACGATGGCCTGCACCAGCGCCAGCGCGAAGCCAAGCACCAGGGAAAAGTGGCCGACTTCGGCGATCATGGCCGCACCGTCCTGCTGGCGTCGTGGGCGCGCGCGATGGCGTCGCGCACTTCGATCGGCGTGTAGTTCTCGTCGTGGCGGGCCAGCACGCTGGTCGCGGTGAACACGCCGTCGGCGTCCAGCGTGCCCTGCGCCACCACGCCCGTGCCTTCGCGGAACAGGTCGGGCAGGGCGCCGCGATACACCACGGGGACCTCGTGGGCGGTGTCGGTGACGATGAAGCGCACGCCCAGGCCGTCGGCCTCGCGTTGCAGCGAGCCGGCCAGCACCATGCCGCCGACGCGGAACAGCCGCTGTCGTGGCGCCTCGCCGCGCGCGATTTCGCTGGGCGTGTGGAAGAACACCAGGTTCTGGCGCATGGCCGTCAGGATCAGGGCGGCAGCCGCGCTCAACAGCGCGACCGCACAGAGCAGCAGGAGCAGCCGCCGGCGGCGGGGGGAAGTCATGCCGGTCCTCCGTCCTGTGATGGCCGCCCGGCCGCCGGGGTGGCGCGAGCCAGCGCCGCCAGGCGCCGCAGCGCGCGCCGCCGCCGCCGGGCCAGCGACACGCATTCGGCCAGCACCAGCAGGGCCAGCATGCCGTAGCTGCCCCAGACGAAGGCGGCGCGCCCGCCCATGTGCCAGAACGCGGCCCAGGATTGCCAGTGCATCATGCCGGCTCCTTGCGCATCGCCGTCTCGCGGCGCGCCAGCTCGCGCACCCAGCCGGCCGGCCACTCCCGCTCCAGCATCATGACGCGCGCGCGCGCCAGCGCGACGGCGGCGGTGTAGGCCCACGCGGCCAGGGCCATGAGCAGCATGGCGGCCAGCATGGTCGCCGCCATGGACGGCGCGCGCGTCAGGCTGACCGAAGCGCCCTGGTGCAGCGTGCTCCACCAGGACACCGAGAAATAGATGACCGGTACGTTGATGGCGCCCACCAGGGCCACCAGCGCCCCGGCGCGGTCGCCGCGATGGGGATCGACGGTCAGGGCGGTCAGCGCCAGGTAGCCCAGGTACAGGAATCCCAGGATCAGTTGCGAGGTGAGCCGCGCGTCCCAGACCCAGTAAACGCCCCAGGTTGGCCGGCCCCATAGCGCGCCGCTCCAGAGCGCGACGAAGCAGAACAGCGCGCCGGTGGGAGCCAGCGCGCGCGCCATGATGAACGACAGTCGGGTGCGCAGGATCAGGCCGAGCGCGGACCAGAACGCCATCAGCAGATAGATGAACAGCGACATCCACGCGGCGGCGACGTGGATGAAAATGATGCGGTAGACCTCGCCCTGGGTGGCATCGGTGGGCGCGACGAAAAAGCCGATCGCCAGGCCGCATGCGCCAAGCAGGATGGCGAGCCCGCCACACCAGGGAACCAGCCTGCCCGCCAGCGGATAGAAGGCCTGTGGCGCGGCGAACCGCAGCAGACGGGTGGCGCGGCGGGCGGGAGGAGCGGGCGGGAGGGCAGGCATGGGAGGCATCTTCATTCTTCGACGGCGAAGCGCAGCGCCAGGACACAGGCGGGCGGGGCCAGCGCCAGCGCCGCCAGCAGCGCGCCGCCAAGCAGCAGGAACGGGGTGGCGGGCGGCTGGCCGGTGCCACACGAGGCCACCGAGCCCGCGCCGAAGATCAGCACCGGCACGAACCAGGGCAGCAGCAACAGGGCCTGCAGCACGCCGCCGCCGCGCATCCCGAGGGAGAGCGCGGCGCCGATCGCGCCGACCAGGGCCAGCACCGGCGTTCCCAGCGCGAAAGATAGCGACAGGGTCAGGCGCGAACACTGACCCAGGTCAAACAGCAGGCCCATGACGGGCGCCAGGGCGATCAAAGGCAGACCGGTTCCGATCCAGTGCGCCGTGATCTTGGCCAGCACCCAGAGCGTGGCGGCGCCCGGCGAAAGCAGTAGCTGTTCGAGCGTGCCGTCGGCGTGGTCCTGCGCGAACAGTCGATGCTGCGACAACAGCGCGGCGAGCAGCGCGGCGACCCATAGAACGCCGGGCCCGAGCGTGCGCAGCAAGGCCGCATCGGCGCCCACGCCCAGCGGGAACAGGCAGGCGACCAGCACGAAGAAAAGCAGCGAGACGACGGCGTCGGCCCGGCCTCGGCCAAGCAGCAGCAGATCGCGCCGCAGGACGGCGAAGAAGGGACTGGCCGGCCGCGTCATGGCGCGCCTGGACCAAGATCGAGGGTGCGCACCGGCCGGTCGAAGGCCACCTCCTGGTGCGTGGTCAGGAGGACGCACCCGCCGTTGTCGCAATGGTTTGCCAGCGTCCGCGTCAGCGCCGCCACCGTGGCCGCGTCGAGCAGGTTGAAGGGTTCGTCCAGGATCCACAGCGGCCGCGCCGGGCGCAGCGACAGCCGCGCCAGCATCACGCGGCGCCGCTGGCCGCGCGACAGCAGGCGCGTCGGCAGGTCGAGCATCGCCGCCAGGCCCATCCGGCACAGCGCGTCGCGACAGGCCGCCGCGGAGACGGCATCGGCCTGGGCCTGGCACAGGAAGCGCAGGTTTTCGAGTGGTGTCAGGGAATCGGCGAGCGCGTCGGCATGGCCCAGGTAGAGCAGGTGCTGGCGGTAGGCCGGCCCCAGGCGGTGGATGTCGGCCCCGCGCCAGCACACCGTGCCGGCGTCGGCGTGCGCCAGGCCGCACAGGATGCGCAGCAGGCTGGTCTTGCCATGGCCGTTGGGCGCGGTCACGCGCAGCAGTTGCCCCGCGCATAGCTGGAACGACACGTCTTCGAACAGCAGAAGGGTTCCTTTCGAACATGTGAGCCCCTGCGCTTCAAGCATGGCTGGTGCCCATCCAGATAGTCATGACAACAATCCCCGCTGCATCAAGGGCGGCGCGAAGCCGACAACGGGATCGGATATTAATGAATCCGGATCGCCGTTTTGCTTGGCCGCGGCGCATTTGGATTTATGTCGGACGCGTTTACCGTCGGCCTCACCATGGTGCAGATCGCCGCGCCACGATATGCGTTTTTCGGAGGTCACCCGGCCGTGGTTTCGGATCGGTCTGAGTAATGGGCGCGATGGCGCGTGCGACCTGCGGCGCTTGACGGAGATCAACATGCGAGGGTCGGCCGCGCGTCGATCATGAAAAGGCATCGAACCGCCAACGGCCCTCGCGGGGACCGCCGGCCTTGCTTGTGCCGCGACGCGGTTCGACGCAGTCGCCGTTCATATCCAAATAGTTGTACTCCGTGAAAAGCAAACCCAAGCACAGCAGTAAAGGTGGTGGGGCCGAGTGGGCAAAGTTCCTGTCGCTGGCCTTTGTGGCGTGTCCCGTCGTGGCGTTCCTGATGATCTGCATCTACGGATTCGTCGTCTGGTTCGGGCAGATCCTGTTCTGGGGGCCGCCGGCATGAATGCTCCGTTCTACAAAGCCGCAGCCTGAGCCACCGACATGAAAAATCCCTTCAAGATCGCCAAATCCATCATCCAATGGACGGGCGCGCTGCTGCTGCGTCCCGCCACCCGCATCGGCCTGGGCGTGCTGGTCATCGGCGGGTTCCTGGGCGGCGTGACGTTCCTGGCCCTGTTCAATACCGGCATGAACGCCACCAACACCGAGGCCTTCTGTATTTCCTGCCACTCGATGCGTGACACGGTGCTGCCCGAGCTGCAGCAGAGCGTGCACTGGAAGAACCGCTCGGGCGTGCGCGCCCACTGTCCGGACTGCCACGTGCCGCATGACTTCACCTCCAAGGTCGCGCGCAAGATGCAGGCCTCGCGCGAAGTGCTGGGGCACCTGATGGGCACCATCGGCACGCCCGAGAAATTCCAGGAACACCGCATCGTGCTGGCCACGCGCGAGTGGGCCCGCTTCAAGGCGAACAACTCCAAGGAATGCCGCAATTGCCATGATTACGCCAGCATGGATTTCGACAAGATGCGGGTGACCTCGCAGACCACCATGCACGGCGCGGCCGAACGCGATGCCAGTTGCGTCGACTGCCACAAGGGCATCGCGCACCGGCTGCCAGAGGTCAAGTCGCAGGGCAACCCGGCGCTGGCGGCGCTCACCGCCGACGCTCGCGGCGCCGCCATCGACGCCGGCCGCGACTACTACAGCGTCATGCCGCAGCCGATTTACGCGGACGAGGGCCTGGCCCGCGAGATCGGCGCCATCGAGATCGCCACCGGCGTGAAGGTGCTGCAGAAGAAAAAGGACGCGGTGCAGGTCGAGTTGCAGCTCTGGCGAAAGAACAAGGGTTACGCCCGCGTGCTGTACGGCCGGTTCGGCATGAATATCACCAGCGCCGTGCTGAGCCAGGACGTGTCGCGCGACGACGGCGTGGTCCACGTGATCGAAAGCCGGATCGACGAGGTGACCGGCCTGCAGTGGCAGAAGATCTCCGCGACGGTCTGGCTGCGCGGCGGCGGCCTGGTGGCTGACGTCGAGCCGATCTGGGCGGTGGCGCGCAAGAGCTATTCGCAAAGCTGCAGCGTGTGCCATCGCCAGCCGAACGAGGCCTCGCACGACGCCAACCAATGGCCGGGGCTGTTCGGCGGCATGGTCGGCTTCACCAACATGGATGACCCGACCGCCAGGCTGGTCCTGAAGTACCTGCAGTTGCATTCCTCCGATTTCGTAGCCAAGGACGGTGTGGCTTCGGCCCACTGAGCAAGAAATGAAAATCTCCCGTCGACGTTTCATGGGCGGTGTCGCCGCTTCACTGGGTTCCATCGTGGTGCCGCCGCTTCTGCGCAATGGCAATGTCGTGCGGGCCGCGGGCGCCACCGCGGCCGATCCTGGCCGCTGGAAGTTCTCGGGCGCGCATTGGGGCGCCTTCCGGGCCCGGGTCGTGGCCGGCCACGTGGTGGAAATAAAGCCGTTCGAGTTCGACAAGCACCCCACGCCGATTATGGACGGCACGCTCGACGTGCTGTACAGCCCATCGCGGGTGCGATACCCGATGGTGCGCCTGGACTGGTATCGCAACCGGCGCGCGGGGGCGGCCCCGAGCCAGGCCGGCCAGGCGTCGCGGGGCGACAACCGGTTCATCCGGGTGGGCTGGGACGAAGCCCTGGACCTGGTCTATGACGAGCTGGAGCGTATCCAGAAAGACTACGGTCCGTGGGCGCTGCACGTGGGCAACGTCGGCTGGCACGCGGTGGGCCTGATGCATAGCTGCGGCAACCATATGCTGCGGGCGATGGGGATGCACGGCAACAGCGTCGGCACGGCAGGCGACTACTCGACCGGCGCCGGCCAGACCATCCTGCCCTATGTGCTCGGGTCGACCGAGGTGTACTCGCAGGGCACGTCGTGGGAGATCATCCTGAAGGAGACGCAGGTGCTGGTGTTCTGGGCCAGCGACCCGATCAAGAACCTGCAGGTGGGGTGGAACACCGAAACGCACGAGGCCTACGAGCATCTGGCGCGGCTCAAGCAGAAGGTGGCCAGCGGCGAGATCTCGGTGATCAGCGTCGACCCGGTGAAAAGCAAGACGCGCAACTACCTGGGCTGCGAACACCAGTACGTCAACCCCATGACGGACGTGGCGCTGATGCTGGGCCTTATCCATACCCTGTGGAAAGAGGCGTTGTACGACAAGAAATTCATCGAGACCTATGCCGTGGGCTTCGAGGAATTCATCGCCTATGTCGAAGGCAAGACCGAGGACAAGATCGAGCGCACCCCCGAATGGGCCGAGTCCATCTGCGGCGTGCCGGCCGGGCGCATCCGCGAGCTGGCGCGCCTGATGGCGGGCAATCGCACGCAGTTGATCTTCGGCTGGGCGATCCAGCGCCAGCAGCACGGCGAACAGCCATACTGGATGGCCGCGATCCTGGCCACGATGCTGGGCCAGATCGGCTTGCCGGGAGGCGGCATCAGCTACGTCCACCACTACAGTTCGGCGGGCGTGCCGGCTTCGGGGGCGTCGATGCCGGGCTCGTTCCCGCTGAACCTGGATCCGGGCCGCAAACCGCGGCACGAGAACGACGACTATCAAGGCTACAGCGCGGTGGTGCCGGTGGCCCGCGTGATCGACGCGCTGCTGGAGCCGGGCAAGGAAATCAACTACAACGGCCACAAGGTCAAGCTGCCGCCCTACAAGATGGCCATTTTCTCGGGCGGCAACCAGTGGCACCGGCAGCAGGACCGCAATCGCATGAAGCGGGCCTACCAGAAGCTGGAGACGGTGGTCGCGATCGACTACAACTGGACGGCCACCTGCCGCTTCGCGGACATTGTGTTGCCGGCCTGCACGCCGTTCGAGCGCAATGACATCGATGCCTACGGGACCTTCTCCAACCGGGGCGTGATCGCCATGCACAAGCTGGTCGATCCGCTGTTTCACTCGCGTTCGGATTTCGACATCTGGACCGACTTCTGCAAGCGCATGCAGCGCGATGTGGAATACACCCGCAACATGAACGAGATGCAGTGGGTCGAATTCCTGTACGAGGAGTGCCGCAAGGAGAACGCCGGCAAGGGCTTCGCCATGCCGCCCTTCGCGCAGTTCTGGGAACAGGGCTACGTGCTGTTCCCGGAGGGCAAGCCGTGGGTGCGGCATGCCGATTTCCGCGAGGATCCGGAAGTCAACGCCCTGGGCACGCCGTCCGGGTTCATCGAAATCTACAGCCGCAAGCTCGCCAGCTTCGGCTACCGCGACTGCAAGGGGCATCCGCTCTGGATGGAAAAGGCCGAGCGGTCGCACAACGGTCCGCGTTCGGACAAGTACCCGCTCTGGATGCAGTCTTCGCATCCCAACGAGCGCCTGCATTCGCAGACGTGCGAATCACCGTCGCGGCGGGCGACCTACACCATCCAGGGGCGCGAGCCCGTCTATATCAGCCCCGAGGACGCGCGGCAGCGCGGCATCCGCCAGGGCGACCTGGTGCGGGTCTTCAACGACCGCGGGCAATTACTGGCGGGGGCCGCCATCTCCAGCGACTTCCCGCCCGGGGTGGTCCGCATTCACGAGGGCGCCTGGTATGGGCCGACCGGACCCGAGATCGGCGCGCTGGATACCTACGGCGATCCCAATACATTGACGCTGGACATCGGCTCATCCGAGCTGGCGCAGGCGACCAGCGCCAATACCTGCCTGGTGGAAATCGAGCTGTTCAAGGGCGTCGCGCCGGCGGTGACGGCATTCGGCGGTCCGGCCGAAGTCGATATCGACGGCAAGCTCATGGCCAGCCTCTGAGAGCTGGGAGAGCCGGGGAGGGCGTGTTGCCCTCTCTCTTTTTCGCGGAGCAGCAGTTGAACAGCGAGCACATCGACCCGGAATGGGTGGCGGCGTCCTCTTTGCGGTCGCAGTTGTATGGATGGTTTTCCACCCTATTTGCCCGGGAGCTGGGGCGGGACGCCATGGCGCTTTACCAGGGAGGGGGCGCCGCGGACATGATGGCCGTCCTCGCCGAACTCGGAATGGGGTGCGAGGCGGACGCCGTGGCTGGCGTGTTCCAGGAGTGGGCGCGGCACGCGGATGCCGCGGTCGAGAACGCCGCCGACTTCGCCACCCTGTTCCTGATGGAGGGCCGTGCCTGCCCGCTTCCTTACGCCTCGCACTATCTGGATGGCGGCGGACAGTTGTACGGCAAACCGGCGCTGTTGATGCGCGCGATGCTGGCGTCCAATCGGTTGCGGCTCGACGAACCATTCAAGGAGCCGGAAGACCATCTCGCCGTCATGCTGGCATTGATGTCCCATTGGGCCAGGGCCTGCGATCGGCCCGCCGACCTCTCGAGCCAGGCGCGGGAGCAGGCCGCGTTCATTGAATCAGCCCTGTTGTCCTGGATCGACGCCTGGCTGGCGCGCATGCACGCCATCAAGTCCCTGACGTTCCGTTTCTATCCGGCCGTCGGCGCGCTGCTGGCCGCGTTTTTGCGCCAGGATCGCGACTTCCTGCGGTCTTTCGAGGTGGAGGCATAAGAACGTCTGAAATAAACCCGTCCCCCATTGATCGGCATCAACTCTCTATATAACTAAAAGCGATAAGTTAATGGCACAACGACATAATTCGCGGAGAAGTCTGTGCCTCACCCCCCACCCGAAGTCCCCCTCCCGGGCAAACGTGGTTTCCTGAAGAACCTGCTCGGCCTGAGCGCCGCGGCCACCATCATCCCCATCCGTGCCGAAGCCGGCACCGGCATCAACCAGCAACCCCCTCGTCGTCCCGGCATCCCTGGCAAGCGCTACGGCATGCTGGTCGACCTGCGCAAATGCATCGGCTGCCAGTCCTGTACGGTCAGTTGTTCGCTGGAAAACCTGCCGCCCGTCGGTCAGTTCCGCACCACCGTCCTGCAATACGAAGTCCAGGCCGACAATGGCGGCCCCTGCGCCATGGTGATGCTGCCGCGCCTGTGCAACCACTGCGACAACCCGCCCTGTGTGCCGGTGTGTCCGGTGCAGGCCACGTTCCAGCGCGAGGACGGCATCGTGCTGGTCGACAACCAGCGCTGCGTCGGCTGCGGCTATTGCGTGCAGGCCTGTCCGTACGACGCCCGTTTCATCAACCACGACACCCAGACCGCCGACAAGTGCACCTTCTGCGAGCACCGGCTCGAAGCCGGCCTGCTGCCGGCCTGCGTCGAAAGCTGCGTGGGCGGCGCCCGTGTCATCGGCGACCTGAACGATCCGGACAGCGCCATTTCGCGGCTGATGGCCGAGCATCGCGCCGACATCAAGGTGCTCAAGCCGGAGATGAAGACCGACCCGCACGTCTATTACATCGGCCTGCCCGATGCCTTCGTGCACCACATTGACGGCCAGGCCGGCGTGCGCCTGGCCGGCGGCCATTGAGAAGGGGACGCGCATGCAGATCACCGAATTGCTGACGCCCGTTTATGACGCCGCCTGGCTGCCGTGGGCGGTGCAGTATTTCTTTCTTATCGGCATCGCCGCCACTGCCGCGTTGACGGCGGCCGGCGCCGCGTTTGGCGAGGCCGGCTCGCCGGCCCGCCGCTTGCTGCCGGCGGCCGTGACCGTGCTGCTGGTGTGCGCCATCGCCGCGCCCGTGTCGCTGCTGGCCGACCTGCACCAGCCGGGCCGCTTCTGGCATTTCTATACCCGGCTGACGCCGTGGTCGTGGATGTGGCTGGGGGCGCTGCTGCTGCCGGTCTTCACCGGGCTGGCCGTGCTGTTCTGCGCCGCCTGGTGGTGGGGGCGCATGGTCTGGGTACGGCTGCTGGGCATCGCGCTGGCGCTGTCGGCGGTGTCGATCCTGGTCTACACCGGCGCCGAGGTGATGGTGCTGCGCGCCCGTCCGCTGTGGCACACGCCGTTCCTGCCGCTGAACTTCGCGCTGACCGCGTGGCTGGGCGCGTTGGGGGCGATGTTCCTGGTGGGCCGCTGGCTGCCCGGCGGCCTGAAGGCGCTGCCGGTCGACCTGTTGCGCCGCCTGAGCGTGACGGCGGTGGTGATGATGGCCATTGGCGTGGGCGCGTGGATCCTGCTGGGACTGCTGGGCGCGGACCCGTCGTTCGAGGCCGCGTTGCGCCTGTTCGGCGAGTTCCCGGTATGGCGCGCCAGCCTGGCCGGCGCCGTGGCCACCGCGTTCTGCATGATCGCGCTGTTGCAGCGCGCGCCGCGCACCCTGGCGGCGCCCTTGCCGTCGGCCGTGCTGGCGCTGACCATGCTGGCCGCCGCCTGGATCTTCCGCTGGGTCGTGTTCATGAGCGTGCAGGGCGTGCCCAAGTATGGCGCCGGCCTGTACCTGTACGACATGCCCTGGGGCAGCGACGGCCTGCTCGGCATGATCGGCGTGCTGGGCCTGTGCACCGCGCTGATGGCCGCCGTGACCTATGCGCTGGAACGGTTCCCGGCCCGCACCCGCGGCCTGGCGGCCTGAGCCGCCGGCCCCGACAAGAATTCGCATCGAGATGACCATGGACAAGCAACACCGAGACGACACGCCCGACGCCCACGCCGACGGACCCGATCAACCCGACAACGCCGCGCGCCGCAAGCTGATCGCGCGCGGCGGCGTGGTCGCCGGCGGCCTGGCCGCGTTCGCGGCCGGCTACGGCGAAACCGTTGGCAAGGCCGTCAAGGGCCTGGCGCAAGGCACTGCCGGCGTGCCCACCGCGCACGCCGTGCGCGGCAACTCGCTGACGCCGGAATTCCGCATCGACCCGGTCACGGGCCTGCTGTCGACCCAGCCGGGCCAGACCGTCAGCCCCTCCAGTTGCCTGGGCTGCTGGACGCAGTGCGGCGTGCGGCTGCGCGTCGATACCAAGGCCAACCGCATCCTGCGGGTGGCCGGCAACCCGTATCATCCGCTGGCCACCACGCGCCCGGCCGCGATGGACGCGCCGGTGCGCGAGACCTACGCGCAACTGGGCGGCGACAACGGCCTGGAAGGGCGCGCCACGTCCTGTGCGCGCGGCTCGGCCATGCTGGAGCAGTTGCATAGCCCGTACCGCGTGCTGCAACCGCTCAAGCGCGTCGGCGGCCGCGGCGAAGGCAAGTGGCAGACGATTTCCTTCGAGCAGTTGGTGCAGGAGGTGTGCGAAGGCGGCGACCTGTTCGGCGAGGGCCACGTGGATGGCCTGCGCGCCATCTTCGACCGCGACACGCCGCTGGATCCGGCCAACCCGGAGTACGGGGCCAAGGTCAACCAGTTCCTGTTCACCGACGCGTCCAACGAAGGCCGCACGCCGCTCATCCAGCGCTTTGCCGGCCAGTCGTTCGGCACCGTCAACTTCAGCAACCACGGTTCCTATTGTGGCCAGAGCTTCCGCGTCGGCGCGGGCGCGGCGCTGGGCGACCTGAAGGGCATGCCGCACGGCAAGCCGGATTGGGACAACGCCCGCTTCGGCCTGTTCATCGGCGCGGCGCCGGCGCAGGCCGGCAACCCGTTCCAGCGCCAGGCGCGCCAACTGGCCGAGGCCCGCACCCGGCCCGAGGAGGCCAGCTTCACCTATGTGGTGGTGGCGCCGATGCTACCCGCGTCCTCCAGCCTGTCGGCGGGATCGGGCAATGAATGGGTGCCGGTCAATCCGGCCAGCGACCTGGCGCTGGCGATGGGCCTGATCCGCTGGATTCTCGACAACGAGCGCTTCGATGCGCGCGCGCTGGCGCAGCCCGGCCCGGCGGCCATGAAGGCGGCGGGCGAGGCGGCGTGGACCAATGCCACGCACCTGGTGATCGCCGAGCCAGGGCATGCGCGCCAGGGCACTTTCCTGCGCGGCGCCGACCTGGACTGGGCCAGGCCGGCCGATGCGGGTGAAAAGTGGGAGGACGTGTACGTGGTGCGGCTGGAGGACGGCACGCTGGCCCCGCATACCGGCGCCACGCCGGCCACGCTGTTCGTTGACGAGGCGGTGGCGGCGCCGGGCCTGGCGGGCGCGCCGGCCGCGCTGCGCGTGTGCAGCGCGCTGTCGCTGCTGCGCCAGGAGGCGCAGCGCAAGTCGCTGGACGAATACGCCGCGCTGTGCGGCGTGCCGGCGGCCAAGATCGCCGAACTGGCCGAGCGCTTCACCAGCCACGGCAAGCGCGCGGTGGCGGATGCGCACGGCGGCACCATGAGCGGCGCGGGCTTCTACACCGCCTACGCCATCGCCATGCTCAACACGCTGGTGGGCAACCTCAACGTCGAGGGCGGCCTGGTGCTGGACGCCGGCCCTTTCCCGCCCTATGGCGCGGGGCCGCGCTACAACATCGCGGGCTTCGCCAACCGAGCCACGCCCAAGGGCGTGGCCCTGTCGCGCAACCGCTTTCCCTACGAGAAGTCGAGCGAGTTCAAGCGCAAGCAGGCCGCCGGCCAGCCGGTCTATCCGGCCGCCGCGCCCTGGTACCCGGCCACCGGCGGCCTCAGTTCCGAGATGCTGGCGTCGGCGCTGGCCGGCTACCCGTACCGCGCCAAGGTCTGGTTCAATCACATGAGCAACCCGGTCTACGGCATTGCCGGGTTCAGGAACGTGCTGCTGGACAAGCTGAAGGACCCGAAGATCCTGCCGCTGGCGGTGTCGATCAATCCGTTCATCAACGAGACCAACGCGCTGGCCGACTACATCGTGCCCGATACCGTCACCTACGAAAGCTGGGGCGTGTCGGCGCCGTGGGCCGACGTGGTGGCCAAGGCGTCGACGGTGCGCTGGCCGGCGGTCCAACCCCGCGTGGCGCGCAGCGCCGACGGCGCGCCGGTGTGCCTGGAGTCGTTCCTGATCGCCTGCGCCAAGCGCATCGGCATGCCGGGCTTTGGCGCCAACGCCATCGCCGATGCGGACGGCAACCGCTATCCGTTGGACACGGCCGAGGACTTCTTCCTGCGCGGCATCGCCAACATCGCCTTCGGCGCCGGGCGGCCGGTGCCCGAGGCCAGCGACGACGATCTTGAACTGACCGGCGTGGCGCGCTATCGCGACGCGCTGCAGGGCAAGCTCAAGCCCGAGGAGTGGCGCCGCGTGGCGATGGTGATGAGCCGGGGCGGGCGTTTCGACCGCGTGCGCGACGCCTGGAGCGACGCCGGCCAGACCCGCCAGGCCTGGGCCAAGCCCTTGCAGATATGGAGCGAGGAACTGGCGGGCTTTCGCCATGCCATGACCGGCGAGCGCTACAGCGGCTGCCCCACCTGGTATCCGGCGCGGCTGGCCGACGGGCGCGACGTGCGCCAGCAGTATCCACGCGCCGACTGGCCGTTCCTGTTGAGTTCGTTCAAGTCCAACCTGATGAGTTCGATGTCCATCGGCGTGGACCGGCTGCGCCAGGTGCATCCGCACAATCCGGTGTCGATCAACCGGCAGGACGGCGAGCGGCTGGGCCTGCGCAACGGCGATCGGGTGCGCATCGTCACGCCGGGCGGGTCGGTGACCGGCCTGGCGCTGCTGCGCGACGGCATCCAGCCGGGCGCGGTCGGCGTCGAGCACGGCTATGGCCACACCGAACTGGGCGCGCGCGCCCACCTGATCGATGGCAAGCCGATGCCGCACGATCCGGCGCTGGCGGCCGGCGTGAACCTGAACGACCTGGGCTTCGGCGATGCGACGCGCGGCGAGCACGCCAACGTCTGGATCGACTGGGTCTCGGGCGCGGCGGTGCGGCAGGGGTTGCCGGCGCGCATCGAGCGTGCCTAGGGCGAGCCCGGCCGGGCTGACAGGGCCAGCCGGGGTGTTTGGCGCGCCACCGCCCCGGGGGCTTGTCCTGGCGTCAGGCAATCGCGCCGTAGATCCGGCGCGCCTGCGCCGCGTCCGCCAACGGCCGTCCCAGCGCGCGCGCGCCCTCGACGGCCTGGCGCACCAGGTCGGCATTGCCGCTGGCGATGCTTCCGTCCCGCAGCTTCAGATTGTTCTCGAACCCCACCCGCATATGCCCGCCGAAGGCCGCCGCCGTCGTCACGCAGGCGTTCTCCTGCGCCCCGAACGCGCACACCGCCCAGGGCAGCGAATGATCGTAGGCCGCCAGGAACGGCAGCAGGTCATAGGCCGACGAGGTCTGCCCCACGCTGTAGCGTCCCAGCACGAACAGCACCGACCACGCGCCCGGCGGCACCAGCCCGCGCGCCCGCAGCGACAGCCAGCGCCGCACGTCGCCCTCGTCGTACAGAATGATCTGCGTCATGATGCGGCGCTCGGCGACCCAGGCCAGGAACGCCGCCAGCTCGCCTTCGGCAATCTCCGGCACCGCGATCTCGCGCAGGCCGATCGACACCGCTTCCGGCTGCAGCTCGCGCACCAGCGCCATCTGCTCGGCCGCCTTGTACACGCCAGCCGCCTCGCTCGTCACCTGCACCAGCAGCTCGTCGCCGACCGCGCGGCGCACCGCCGCCAGCGCATCGCGGTAGGCCTGCGCGTCCAGCAGATGGCTGCCGTCCGGCTTGCGCACGTGCATGTGCATCATCGCCGCGCCCGCGTCCAGGCAGGCGCGGGCTTCCTGCGCCAGGGCCTCGGCCGTCAGCGGCACGGCCGGGTGGTCGGCGGCCTTCTTGTAGGCGCCGTTGGGCGCCACCGTCACGATGACGGGCGACTCGGCCAGGGCAGGGCGGGGGATGTCCACGGCGTTCATGGCTGGATCTCCGGCAGTTCCGGCGCGATCAGGTCCAGGCCCGCGCGCAACAGGCGGTCATAGCGCGCGCGTTCGGCGGCGATGGTGTCCGGTGTCCAGGCGTAGAAGCCTTCGCCCGCCTTCATGCCATGGCGACCATCGGCGGCGCGCTCGGTCAGGCAGCGCGCCGGATGGTCGTCATTGCAGAACGTCGGGTACATGGTCGCGCCGGCCGCCGCGTGCACGTCGATGCCGGCGTGGTCGCGCTGCATCACCGGCCCGGCCGCCAGGAAGCGGAAGCCGAAGCCGAAGCGCACCGCCGCGTCCACGTCCTCGGGCGAGGCGATGCCGCGGTCGATCAGGTTGAAGGCCTCGCGCGACAGCGCGTGCTGCAGGCGGTTGGCCAGGAAACCCGGCAGGTCCTGGCGCACCTTCACCGGCACACTGCCGCAGCGGCGCATGAAGGCGATCAGCGCGTCGGCGCGGGCCTCGTCGCTGGTCTCGGCCATCACCACTTCGACCAGCGGCACCAGGTGCGCCGGCATGAAGAAGTGCAGGCCCAGCATGCGTTCGCGCGTGGCCAGGCCCTGGCCGATGGCGCTGATCGGGAAACTGGAGCTGTTGCTCGCCAGGATCGTGTCGGGCCGGGCGCGGCGCACCAGCTCGGCGAACAGCGCCTGCTTGATGTCCAGCCGCTCCGGCACGCACTCGATCACCAGGTCGACGCTGGCCCAGTCCACCTGGTCCAGGCTGGCCGCCGTGGCCAGTTGCGCCACCTGGGCCTCGCGGCCGATGGTCCTGAGATTGTCGGCCACGCGCGCCGGCAGGGCGGCCGCGCGCGCCGCGTCCGGCTCGATCACCGTGGTGCGGCAGGCGGCGCGCGTCAGCACCACCGCCACGTCGGCGCCCATGGTGCCGCCGCCCACCACCACCGCATGCGCCGCGCCCGGATTGGGCAGGGCCTTCGCGTCCGTCTGCATGGTTTGCTCCTTGTTCTGAAACCGCTGTTGCTTCTCTCGTCTGTGTCCGCGCTTGTGTCTGCGCGCATGACCGTATTGGGCGCCGAGTGTAGAGAAGCTTGTTTGATTGATGAATCAGATTTTTTGGATAGAATGATCGACGAATCGGATCAATGAGCCAGGCGCTGGACGGCATGCAGATCAATCTTTCGATGCGCGACATCGACACCACCCTGGTGCTGGGCCGCACCCTCAACTTCCGCCAGGCGGCGGCGCAACTGCACCTGTCGCAATCGGCGCTGTCGACGCAGATCCAGCGCATCGAGGACGCGCTGGGCGTGCGGCTGTTCGACCGCACCACCCGCACCGTGCGGCTGACGGCGGCGGGCGAGGTCTTCATGCAGCAGGCCGCCGCGCTGCAGGTGGCCTTTCGCGACGCGATCGCCGCGGTCAGCGGCATCGCCAGCGCCGAGCATGGCCAGGTGTCGGTGGCGGCGCTGCCGTCGCTGGCCGCGCGCCTGTTGCCGCGGGTGTTGATGGCCTACCGCCAGGCGCATCCGCAGGTGGCGCTGAAGGTGCGCGACACGCTGTCGGGGCCAGCCTTCGACCTGGTGCGCGCCGGCGACGTGGACTTCGCGCTGACCGCCGCCGATCCGCAGCACGCCGACCTGCATTACCAGCCCTTGATGTCCGACAGTTTCCTGCTGCTGATCCCCGAGGGGCATGCGCTGGCGCGCGCCCGGGGGCCGCTGCGCTGGGCCGACACGGCCAGCGCGGCGCACGTGTCGATGGTGCACCCGAGCAGCGTGCGCCAGTACACCGAATGGGCCTTCCTGCAGAACCGCATCCGCTTCACGCCGGCCTTCGAGGCCGAGCACCTGACCACCATCGTGGCCATGGTGGAGTGCGGTTTCGGGGTGGCGGCGCTGCCCGAGATCGCGGCGGGCGCGGTGGCGCAGAACGGCATCGTGCAGCGGCCGCTGATCGGTCCGGTGGCCGAGCGCTCGATCGGGCTGGTGACGGCGCGCAACCGCAGCCTGCCGCCGGCGGCCGCGGCGCTGGTGGCGATGCTGCGGCAGTATCTGGCTGAAGAGGCGCGGTGAGGTCGCGGCGGGTATGGTGTCAGGCGCCGCGGCGCGCCTGTTCCGACGCCAGGTAGGCGTCGCGCGACGGCAGCAGGTGCTCGCGGCACAGCGCCATCAGCGCGGCGCGGTCGCCGTCGCGCAGGGCGTGGATCATGGCCCAGTGTTCCTGGCGGGCGCGTTCGCGGTAATTGGCGGCCGCCAGCGAGCCGAAGCGGATCGGGTGGGTGCGGCGCGCGTATTCCTCGATGGCCTGGCCCAGCACCGCGTTGTCCAGCAGCCCGAACAACTCGCGGTGAAAGCGCTGGTTGCTGCGGAACACGCGGCGCGCGTCGCCATCGGCCACGGCGGCGTCGTGCTCGCGCTGCACCGCCGTCAACGCCGCCAGCCGCGCGGGCGGCACCGGCAGCGGCATCAGGCTGGCGGCATGCACTTCCAGCACTTCGCGCAGCGCATACAGCTCCATCACCTCGCGCGCCGAGAAAGCCCGCACCACCGCGCCGACGTTGCGCTTGCGCTCGACCACCCCCAGCAGCTCCAGCTCCACCAGCACCTGGCGCACCGCGTGGCGCTTCATGTCGAAGCGCGCCATCAGCTCGTCCTCGGTCAGCCGCTCGCGCGGATGCAGCCGGCCGAAGACGATGTCTTCCTCCAGCGCGGCGACCGCCGCCGCCAGGGCGTCGGGCGCTTGGGGTTCGAGGGCGGCGGGGCTGATGGCGTTCATGGGCGAGAGGAAAAGCGTTATTGCTTGGGCACGGTGTCGCGGGTGGCGCCGGCGCGCAGGAAGTCGAAGTCCACGCCCTGGTCGGCCTGCGTCACGGTCTGCAGGAACAGCTTGCGGTAGCCGCGCTCGGCCGCCGGACGCTCGACCGGGCCGGCCGCCATGCGGCGCGCCAGCTCGGCATCCTCGACCAGCAGGGCGATTTCGCGCCGCGCCACCGACAGGCGGATCCGGTCGCCATTTTGCACGTAGGCGAGCGGTCCGCCAATCGCGGCCTCCGGGGTGACGTGCAGCACGATGGTGCCTGCCGCCGTGCCGCTCATGCGGCCGTCGGATATCCGCACCATGTCCTTGACGCCGGCGCGCGCCAGCTTCTTGGGGATCGGCATGTAGCCGGCCTCGGGCATGCCGGGCGCGCCGGTGGGGCCGATGCGCTTGAGCACCAGCACGTCGTCGGCGGTCACGTCGAGCGCCTCGTCGTCGATGCGGCGGGCCATGTCCTCGGCGTCCTCGAACACCACGGCGCGGCCTTCATGCTCCATCAGCTTGGGATTGGCGGCCGACTGCTTGATGATGGCGCCGCCGGGTGCCAGGTTGCCGCGCAGCACGGCCAGGCCACCTACCGGATAGATCGGCGCGGCGACGCTGCGGATCACGTCCTGCTCGAACGGCGCGGGGGCGTCGTCCAGTTCCTCGCCCAGGGTGCGGCCCGACACCGTCAGCGCGTCCAGGTGCAGCAGCGGGCGCAGTTCGCGCAGCAGCGCCAGCATGCCGCCAGCGTGGTGGAAGTCTTCCATGTAGTGCTGGCCGGAGGGCTTGAGGTCCACCAGCACGGGCGTCTCGCGGCTCATGCGGTCGAGCCCGGCCAGGTCGATATTGATGCCCAGGCGGCCGGCGATGGCGGTCAGGTGCACGATGCCGTTGGTCGAGCCGCCGATGGCCAGCAGCACGCGCAGCGCGTTCTCGATGGACTTGCCGGTGATGATGCGGTCGGGCGTCAGGCGCGCGGCCGCCATGGCGACGGCGGTGGCGCCGGTGCGCTCGGCCACGCGCACGCGGTCGGCGGTGACGGCCGGGGCGGACGCGCCGCCCGACACCATCATGCCCATCGCCTCGGTCAGGCAGGCCATGGTGCTGGCGGTGCCCATCACCGAACAGGTGCCGACGCTGGCCACCAACTGGTTGTTGACGTCGGCGATCTCGGGCGCGTCGATCTCCTCGGCGCGGTAGCGGCCCCAGTAGCGGCGGCAGTCGGTGCAGGCGCCGACCCGTTCGCCGCGGTGCGAGCCGGTCAGCATCGAGCCGGTCACCAACTGGATCGCGGGCACGCCGGCGGACGAAGCGCCCATCAACTGCGCCGGCACGGTCTTGTCGCAACCGCCGATCAGCACCACCGCGTCCATCGGCTGGGCGCGGATCATTTCCTCCGTGTCCATCGACATGAGGTTGCGCAGGTACATGCTGGTGGGCTGCGAGAAGCTCTCGTGCACCGAGATGGTGGGGAAGTCCATCGGCAGGCCGCCGGCCAGCATCACGCCGCGCTTGACCGCCTCGATCAGTTGCGGCGCGTTGCCGTGGCACGGGTTGTAGCTGCTGCCGGTGTTGACGATGCCGATGATGGGACGCGCCAGCGCGTCGTCGGACAGGCCGGCGCCCTTGATGAAGGCCTTGCGCAGGAACAGCGAAAAGCCGGTGTCGCCGTAGTTGGTCAGCCCGCGCGCCACGCCGGTGCTGCGCGCGCCGTCGCTGTCGAAGGGGCCCTTGGCGGGCTTGCCGCCCTTGGTCTCGTCCGTCATTTTTCTTCCCGATAATATTATTGATAATCCAGGGCTGCGATCATATCCACCCTTGGAAATGCCAGGCAAGCGTTTTTCATCGGAATTTTTATTGATCTAATAAAAAGATCAGTCGATAGAAAAATTCTGATTAATCAATCAAGATTGGCCTCCTACACTGGCGCCGTTGACGAGCCGGGCGTCCGTTCCATTCCTATACCCATCCCGGCAGGAGACCTACATGTCAGACCTGCGTCTGCGGCCCCGCCGCGCCTTGCTGCTTTCCCTGTTGGCCTTGTGTACCGGGGCCGCGGCGCCCGCCGTGGCCGCCGACGCCTATCCCGACAAGCCCATCCGCCTGATCGTGCCGTACCCGCCCGGGGGCGCCACCGACGTGATCGGCCGCGTGCTGGCGCAGGAACTGACCGGCGCGCTGGGCCAGTCGGTGATCGTCGAGAACCGCGCCGGCGCCGCCGGCAACATCGGCGCCGACCAGGTCGCCAAGGCCCAGCCCGACGGCTACACGCTGCTGATGGGCGCGCTCACCAGCCATTCGATCAACGCGGCGCTGTACCGCGGCCGCGTCACCTACGACGTGGAAAAGAGCTTCGCGCCGGTGTCCATCGTCGGCACCGTGCCGCTGGTGTTCGTGGTCAACCCGTCGGTGCAGGCCAATGACCTGAAGCAACTGATCGCGCTGGCCAAGGCGCGTCCGGGCTACGTCACCATGGCGTCGGCGGGCAACGGCTCGCCGCAGCACCTGGCCGGCGAAATGTTCAAGCGCACCGCCGGCGTGGATATCCTGCACGTGCCCTACAAGGGCAGCGGCCCGGCCATGACCGATCTGATGGGCGGCCAGGTGCTCAGCATGATCGAGACCGTGCCGGCCTCGCAGGCCAGCATCAAGGCCGGCAAGCTGCGCGCGCTGGCGGTGACCTCGGCGCAACGCGTCGAGGCGCTGCCGGACGTGCCGACCGCGGCCGAGGCCGGCCTGCCGGGCTTCGAGGTCAGCTCCATGTTCGGCATCGTGGCGCCGGCCGGCACGCCGGCGCCGGTGATCGACCGTCTGAACGGCGAGCTCAAGAAGATCCTGGCCAAGCCGACGGTCAAGGCGTCGCTGCTGAACCAGGGCGCCATCGCCGAGTGGACCACGCCCGCCGATGCCGGCGCCCGCGTGTCCGCCGAACTGGCGCGCTGGACCAAGGTCATCGACGAAGCCGGGGTCAAGCCGGAATAAGCGATATGGACAAGGGGGACATATGTCCCCCCTTGTTGCTTCTTTTACGCCACGCGCAGGAAATGGTCACAAATTTTCGACGATATTGTTTGCATGCTGCGCCGCCGTATGCGCAACGCTTGCCAAGCCTGCCTTTCTCGCGCGAAACGGGCGTAGCGCCGCATGAGGGCAGGGGAAGACAGTTGCCAAGCCAGTTGAAATAATCCGCAATACAGCGCGAACGCCGTTCCGGCGGGTGGTTGACCCCGAACTGACTAGGCCGTATGTTTCACGCAGGCCTTCCTGGGATGGCGGGGGACACCAATGACTGAGACTCAGGACGAAAAATCGATCCTGTACCTGCATTTCGGTACGTCCAGCCCCTATTGGCGGTTGGCGGCCGACAGCAACGCGATCGAACTGGCCGCCGTCAAAGGCGCAACCAACATTGCATTGGCGCTGCAGCCCGAGCAGGCGCAGGCCATTCGCGCCCTGACCGGCATCACCGCCAGCCTGCGCATCGACATCGTCCTGTACGGCGATCCCATCCAGTTGCGGCTGGTCGGCCGCAAGATCAACCCCACCGAATGGGCCGGCACGGCGTCGGCGCACACTGACACCGATTCGGTCGCGCGCGACCTGGTCGAAGGCCTGTCGTTCGCCGAGACCGTGGTGTCCGAGGCCAACTCGGTCATCGTCATCGTCGACCAGCACGGCCGCGTGCAACGCTTCAACAAGGTCAGCGAGGAATACACCGGCAAACGCGAGCAGGACATCGTCGGGCGCAGCGTGTTCGAGATGTTCATGACGCGCGAAGAGGCCGCGGCCTCGCGTCGCAACATCGCCGAGTTCTACAAGCGCGGACAGTCGTACGAGGTCGAGCGCCTGATCAACACGGTCAAGGGCCCGCGGCTGTTCCTGTTCCGCAACAAGTTCGTCACCAGCGGCAGCGGCGAGAAGCGTGTCTACCTGATCTGCTCGGGCACCGACATCACCGAGGAACGCCAGGCGCAGGAACGCCTGCGGGTGCTGGCCAACACCGACGTGCTGACCAACCTGCCCAACCGCCACGCCATCACCACCCGCCTGAAAGCGGCGCTGGCCGAAGGCGAGGGCGCCAGCGGCGGCGTGCTGTTCCTGGACCTGGACAATTTCAAGCGCATCAACGACCACTACGGCCACGGCTTCGGCGACCGCCTGCTCAAGTCGGTGGCGGTGGCGATCTCCAGTTGCCTGTCGCCCGGCCAGACGCTGGCGCGGCTGGGCGGCGACGAATTCCTGGTGCTGCAGGAAGGCGCCGAGGCCTGGCACCTGGAGGCCACCGCCGCGCGCATCATCGAGCGCCTGCGCGAGCCATTCCGCCAGGAGCTGATCGAGGTCTACACAAGCTGCTCCATCGGCATCGCCATGTACCCCGAGCACGGCGACGACCTCGACAGCGTGGTGCGCAGCGCCGACATCGCCATGTACGTGGCCAAGGAAGCCGGGCGCCATACCTACCGTGTGTTCCAGCCCGAGATGGACCGGCGCAACGCCGACTATGTCTGGCTCGACACCAACCTGCGCAAGGCGCTGGCCGAAGGCCACTTGATGCTGTACTACCAGCCCAAGCTCACCGGCCGCGGCGGCGAGATTGATGGCGTCGAGGCGCTGCTGCGCTGGCGCTCGCCCGAACGCGGGATGATCTGCCCCAGCGTTTTCATTCCTTATGCGGAGGAATCCGGCCTGATCTCGCAACTGGGCGTGTGGGTGATGCGCGAAGCGGCGCGCCAGGCCGCGGCCTGGAAGCGCGAGGGCCTGGACCTGCGGGTCGCCATCAACATGTCGGCGCGGCAACTGGACGACAAGGGCGTGGTCAGCGAATTCATGCGCGCGGTCAACGATGCCGGCCTCGATCCCTGCCTGCTCGACATTGAACTCACCGAAAGCTGCCTGATCGAGGACGAGGTCGCCGCGATCGAGCTGATGAAGCAGTTCCGCCAGTTGGGCGCGTGCGTGCACCTGGACGACTTCGGCACGGGCTATTCGTCACTGTCGCAACTGGCCCGCATTCCGCTGGACGCGATCAAGCTGGATGCCAGCTTCGTGCGCGGCGTCAACGAGAACCCGGTGTCGCAGGCGCTGGCGCGGGCCATCGTCGCGGTGGCCCGCACGCTCGAGCTGAAGGTGATCGCCGAGGGCGTCGAGACCCAGGAGGAAACCGCCTTCCTGGATACGCTGGGGGTGGACGCCAAGCAGGGCTACCTGTATGCCAAGCCCATGCCGGCTGCCGAGCTGACCACCTGGCTGGCGCAGCGGCGCCGGCTGCATCTGATTGCCTGACGCGGCCGGCGCGCGCCGACCTCAATGCATGGTGGCGTCGATCAGGCCATCGGGGCCCGCGGGTGACCGACGGTTCTGCGCCATCACCAGCCGTTCCATGTAGGCGCGGTCCTTCGGATCGATCGAGAAGGCGGCGTCGACCCAGTCCTCGGTGATATCCATCAGTTCCGAGCGCGTCAGTTGCAGCACACGCTGGCGCGCCCGCAGCATGGCGCGCATGCCGTTGAGCTTGGGCCGCATCACGTCGATGAAGGTGCGGGTGGCCTTGTAGGCGTCGCCCGGCTCGAACAGCACGTCCACCAGGCCGCGCGCCTGGAACCATTCGGCGGTGTGCGATTCGCCGCTGCCGATCAGTTCCTCGGCCAGCTTCATGCCCGAGCGCCGCGCCACCAGCGAATAGCCGCCCATGCCCGGGAACAGGTTGAAGGCCATTTCGGGGAAGCCCATGCGGGCGTTGTTCTGCGCCAGCACGAAGTGGTGCGCCAGCGCCGCCTCGAAGCCGCCGCCCAGCGCGGTGCCCTCGATCATGGCCAGCGATACGGCGCCGGTGTCGAAGCCGCGGGTGGCGGCATGCACGCAATCGACGCAGGCGCGGGCGTAGGCGCGCAGCGCCTCGCGGCGGCCCGTGCGGATGGCCTCGGCGAAAAAGTTGAGGTCGCCGCCGACGTTGTAGATCTGCGGCACCAGCGAGCCCGTGACCCAGAAATCGATGGGCAGGCCGGAGTCCCTGGCGGCGCGCGCCAGGGTCATGATTTCGTCGATCAGTTCGTGATTGAAGCAGGGGCGCGGCTGGGCGCGCAGCATCATCCACATGACACGTCGTCCTTCCTCATAGAACGCGGAGACTTGCTTCAAATTGCCTGCGGCGGTAAAGGGATGGCAGTCCGGATGAATGAGTTGATTCATTTGCTTTCGTCCAATCGATCAAGGTGAGTCGGAGTACTGCGGGGCCAGCCTAATACAGCCGGCGCCCCGTTCCGCTCATGCAAACCTCGTCCGACCGGCCAGAGTTATCCGTAGGGCAAACATCGGAGTGATTGTTGGAAAAACACGGCGATGATGATGTCGCCGTCGTCCGCCTGGATGACGCGCGCCTCGCCGGGTTGGATGAGGACCGTCGCAAATTCGCGAGGGTTGGCGCGGCCGCCGCCGGCGCGCCGGACTCATGCAAATGGCGGGGGCGACGGCGCGGGGGCGGGGCGCCGGCGGCCCGGCCGGGCCGGGTCGTTGTGACACAGCAACATCCGCCGCGGCTTTGCGGGCAATGAGAACAATCTCATATACAAATGAGATTCATTGTCGATATGATCGCGGCTCGATAAAACTTACAGAAAGCTTGCGATGCCTGTTTTTCCCGTCCCGCGCGCCCTGACCCTGGGGGCCGCGCTGGCCCTGATGGCCCCTGTCGTTCCCTCCCACGCCGACCCCATCCATCTCCCCGCCATCAGCGTCGAAGGCGCCAACGCCGACGATCCACGGGTGCCCGAAGTCACCACCGCCACCCGCACCCAGACCGCCGCGCGCTACGTGCCGCAGGCCATCGACACGGTCAAGGTCGAGAACCTGCAGAACTACGGCATCAGCACCCTCGGCGAGGCCCTGTCCGGCATCCCCAATGTCAGCAACGCCTCGGACACCCGCTTCGACTCGCTGCGCATCCGCGGCTTCGACGCCAGCAACGACTTCTACCTGGACGGCATCCGCGACGACAGCCAGTACGTGCGCGACCTGCACAACATCGAGCGCATCGACGTGCTCAAGGGCCCGGCCGCGGTGCTGTACGGCCGGGGCAGCCAGGGCGGGATCGTCAACCGTATCAGCAAGGCGCCGCAGCCGGGCCGCGAGTCCACGCTCGAGGCCCAGGCCGGCAGTTGGGACCTGCGCAGCTTCTACGGCGACCTGAGCGCGGATCCCGGCGAGCACGTCAGCGTGCGCCTGAACATCGGCCAGGAGGACAGCAACAGCTTCCGCCACAAGATCGGCGGCACCCGCCAACTGGTGGCGCCGTCGCTGAACTGGCGCATCACGCCCGACCTGGACTGGCTGGTGCAATACGAATACAGCCGCTATGACCGTACTCCGGATCGCGGCATCCCCAGCGTCAACGGCCGGCCCGCCGACGTCGGCCGATCGACCGTCTACGGCGATCCCGACCGCGACTACATCGACGATCGCGCGCAATCGTTCCGCTCGCGCCTGGCCTACACGCTGGCGCCGGGCTGGCAGTTGCGCTACACGCTGGGCGTGTTCGCGCTCGACAGCAAGTTCGACAACACCTACCTGACCGGCTACAACGCCGCCACCGGCAAGGTCTCCCGCACCCGCTGGCAGCAGGACCTGACCACCCGCAGCATCAGCAACAACCTGGAAGCCGAGGGCCTGTTCCATACCGGCGCCATCGAGCACCGGGTGCTGTTCGGCGTGGACGTGGCCAACCAGGCGCGCACGCCCGACCTCTACACCACGCTGGCGCGGGGCCCGGGCGCGCAGCCGGTGCCGACGCTGGACCTGTACGACCCGGACCTGTCCCAGCAGCACAACGGCGCCATGACGCTCAGCAGTTCGGCCCGTCACAAGACCCGCAGCCAGGGCTACTACGTGCAGGACCAGATCAAGCTGGACGACGCCTGGCAGGTGCTGCTGGGGCTGCGCATGGACCGCTTCAGCGTCGATTCCACCAACCGCATGCTGGACCTCTCGGCCCGCCGCGACAGCCGTGGCCTGAGCCCGCGCGCCGGCGTGGTGTGGACGCCGGCGCGCGATCACTCGTTCTACGCGTCGTACAGCAAGACCTTCTCGCCGGTCGGCGGCAGCCTCATCGGCATCACGCCGAACGCGCGCGGCAATACCAATGACGTGGATCCGGAGCAGACCCGCCAGTACGAAGTGGGCGTCAAGAGCGACTGGCTGGACGGGAATCTGAGCACCACCCTGGCGCTGTACCAGCTCGAGCTCTACAACCGCCGCACCTCCGATCCGGTCGATCCGACCATCGTGCTGCTGACCGGCAAGCAACGTTCGCGCGGCATCGAGCTGACCGCGGCAGGGCGCCTGACCGGCAACTGGTACCTGCGCGGCGGCATCGGCCTGCAGAACGCGTCCATCGTCGAGGACAACAACGGTCTGGCCGGCAACCGCGTCAGCAACGTGGCGCGGCGCAACGGCAGCGTGTTCCTGACCTACAAGCCGGCCGAGGGCCTGTATGGCGAGACCGGCCTGACCTTCGTCGGCCAGCGCTACGCCGACAACGCCAACACGGCGGTGCTGCCCGGCTATGCCACCTGGGACGCGCTGGTCGGCTACCGCGCCGGCCAGTGGGACTGGCGCCTGGCGGTGCGCAACATCACCGACAAGACCTACTACGCCTCGGCCACCAGCGCCGGCCAGATCCGCGTGGGCGAGCCGCGCACGGTGATCGCCACGGCGCAGTATCGGTTCTGACGGGTAGGCAGGATCCAGGCAGGACGGACGGGCGCTTTGGCGCCCGTTTTTTGTTGGGAGAAGGCATGAGTGGGGGAGGAAAAGATCACGCACCGTCCAGCAGGAACCAAGGGAGTGTCCTATCTTGTTGGCGAACTGACTGCGCTGACTTGACTGGAATTCGTCTATGGACGAATATCGTATGTACCGAATCGAACACTACCTCACTCCTGGAAAACTCAAGGATTCCTATGCCACCTGGCTACGCGGCCTGCGTGGCATGCGCGACAAGGTGGCGGTCATCCGCCGTGTAGCGCGTCTGGCATCGGGGAATTTCGGCGATCACCGGTTCTGCCGCGAGGGCGTGTGGGAATTGCGTATCGATACGGGGCCGGGCCTGCGCGTCTACTACGCGCTGTCCGGTGAACGGCTGGTGTTGTTGCTGGCCGGAGGCAGCAAGCGCACGCAGGATGCCGACATCCAACGCGCGGTGGAATATTGGCATGACTGGCAACGGAGAACGGATGATGAGAAGCAAGCCCCATGATGAAGCAATGGTCGAGGTCTATCGCAGCGACCCCGCCCTTGCGCTGGAGACGATCAACAGCATCCTGGCCGATGGCGATCAGGGCGAACTGCTGGTGGTGCTGCGCCAGATGACCCAGGCGTTCGGCGGCATGCAGGCCGTGGCGGAGCAGGCGCGGCTGAACCCGACCCAGCTCTACCGCACGCTGTCGCCCAAGGGCAATCCGTCGCTGGCCAGCCTGCTGGCGATTCTCAAGGCGATGGGCCTGCGCCTGGCCGTGATGCCGCTGGCCAATGCGGCCGCCCCGGTCCGGATGGGCTGAGGCCGCCGGGCGCGGTTATTGCGGCTCGATCTTCGCGTCGATCGCGCGCTGGGTCCAGATCTGGCGCTGCGACTGGGCGAAGGCCTGGTGTTCGGCCAGCGTGTTGGGCGCGACCTGCATGCCCAGCGCCTCGAACTTGGCGATGCTGTCGGGCTCGCTCAGGATGCGCGTGATCTCGCGGTTCAGGCGCTCGACCACCGGCGCCGGCGTGTCCTTGGGCGCGGCCACGCCCACCCATACCACCAGGTCGAAATTCCTGTAGCCCAGTTCGGCCAGCGTCGGCACGTCGGGGAAGTCCTTCGAGCGCGCCTGGCCGGTGAAGGCGATGCCCCTGAGCTTGCCGCCGTGCATGAACGACGTGACCACCGACAGGTCGGCGAACAAATAATCGACGTGGCCGCCCAGCAGGTCGGTGACGGCGGGCGGCTGGCTCTTGTAGGGCACCGCGTTGGCGGCGGCGCCGGCGACGCTGTTGAAGGTGGCCCCGGCGATCTGGCTGGTGGGCGAGCCGTAGGCATAGTTCAGCGGCCTGGCGCGGGTGGCCTGCACCAGCTGCGACACGGAGCCGTAGGGCGAATTGGCGCGCACCACCAGCATCATCGGGATGGTGGCGATGCGGATGACGTGGATGAAATCGCCGGTGGGATCGTACGGCAGCTTGCGGAACAGGGCCGGCGTGGCCGAGTGCGTCGAGCTGCTGGTCAGGATCAGGGTGTAGCCGTCGGGCGCGGCGCGCGCGGCGGTCGAGGAACCGATGGTGCCGGACGCGCCGGGCTTGTTCTCGATCACGATCGGCACCCCCAGGCGCGGGCCGAGCTTTTCGGTCAGGATGCGGGCGCTGGTGTCGGTGGCGCTGCCGGGCGAGAACGGCACCACGATGGTGATGGGCTTGTCGGGGTAGGCGTCGTTGGCCTGCGCGGCGCCGGTGGCGGCGGCCAGGGCCAGGGCGCAGCAGGCGGCGAACTGGCGCGTGCGGCTGCGTTGCGGGGATCGGGTCATGAAAGTCTCCTGTGTTTTTCTGCGGCCGCGATGGCAGGTGGCGGCCGCGATTTCCGCCATCATGCGGCCGCGCGGCTTATCGCAACAAGGGACTAATTTTCATAGACCTATTCCGTATCCGGATAAGTCCCGCGCCGTGCGCCTCGGCCCGGCGCGGCCTCACTGGCCGGCGGCGTCCTCGTCGTAGCGGGTCGGGTCGGGCGCCGCCTCGCGCGCCCGCAGCGTCGTCTCCAGGTCGGCCAGGAACGCGTCCGCCGCCCGCGACAGGCGCGCGTTGTGGCGCTGGATCAGCCACAGTGCGTGGCCGCGCTGGCCGGCGCCGCCGATGGGCGCGGTGGCCAGTCCCAACTGGCGCGCGAAGGCGCAGACGTAGCCGGGCACCACGGTGATGCCCAGGCCCGCGCGCACCAGGTTCAGCACCGAGGTCAGCATGCCGGCCTCGATGCCGGACTGGAATTGCAGGCTGAGTTCGCCGCTGATGCGGTCCACCGCGCGGCGCACGCTGTAGACGTTGCGCAGCGTGATGTGTTCGTGGGCGGCCAGGTCGGCCCAGCGCACCTGCTTGCGGCGCGCCAGCGGATGGTCGGGCGCGAAGACGGCATGCATGGTGTCGCGGTAGATCACGCGCGCGGCCAGCTCGTCGCCGTCGATGTCGGTGGAGACGATGCCGAAGTCGGCGCGGCCGTGCCGCACATGCTCGATGGTCTCGTCGGTGTTCAGTTCGAACAGGTCCAGCTTCACGCCCGGATGGCGCCGGTGGTAGCGCGCGATCACGCCACCCAGCAGGCCGACCATCATCATCGGCGAGCAGGCCACGCCGACCACGCCGCGCTCCAGCGAGCGCAGGCCGGACATGCTGCGCTCGGCCGCGCGCACCGTGCCCAGTATCTCCTGGGCATAGGCATAGAAGTCGGCCGCGCCCTCGCACGGCGTGACGCTGCGGGTCGAGCGCTCGAACAAGGGCTGGCCGACCTCGGCTTCAAGTTCGGCGCACAGCTTGCTGACGGCCGATTGCGTGACGAAGGCGGCGCGGGCGGCGGCGGTGAAGCTGCGCAACTCGTAGAGCGCGCAGAACACGCGCAACTGCTTCAGGGTGATGTTCATGGTCCGGACGAAAAGGGGGCGGGCGCCCCGGGGGCCGGCGCGCGCAAGCCCGCATCCGCCACGTTCCGGGGGGTCAATCCGGATCGAGCATATCGCGATCCGCGTCCTGGCGTGGCGCCAGGCGGCGGACCGACCCGGGCGTGCGCGAGAAGCGCACCGGGATCGCGGTGGCCGTGAGCGTGCCCTCGGTGGGATGCTCGACCCGTTGGAAAAAGCCGGTGGCGGCCAGGTGCGGGTCGTCGAATAGCGCCTCGGGCGGATTGACGTGCGAATGAGGAATGTCGGCGTCCGCCAGCAGCGCCAGCCAGTCGTCGGTGCCGCGCAGCGCGACGATGGCGGCCAGGTCGCTGTACAGCGCGTCGAAGTGGCGGGCGCGGGTCCGGGCGCTGGCGTAGCGCGGGTCGGCGGCCAGGTCGGCGCGTTCGGCCAGGGTGAAGAAGCGCTGCCATTGCGCGTCGGTATACGGCAGCAGCGCCAGGAAGCCGTCGCGGGTGCGGTAGGGCCGGCGCTCGGGCGACAGCACGCGGCTGTAGCCCATGCCGCCGCGCGGCGGGTCGAAGGTGCGCCCGCCCAGGTGCTCGATCAGGGTGAAGGACACGAGCGTCTCGAACATGGGCACCTCGATGGCCTGGCCCTGGCCGGATTTCTCGCGCTCGTACAGCGCCATCGGGATGGCGTAGGCCAGCGTCAGCCCGGCCACCTTGTCGGCCATGATGGTGTTGATGTAGGCCGGCGCGCCGCTGTTGCGGCCCTGCAGGTCGGCCAGGCCGCTCATGGCCTGGATGATGTCGTCGAAGGCCGGCCGGGCGGCGTAGGGGCCGTCCTGGCCGAAGCCCACCGCCGAGCAATAGATCAGGCGCGGGTTGCGCGCGCGCAGGCTGGCGGCGTCCAGGCCGATCCGCGCCAGCGCGCGCGGCCGCACGTTGGAGATGAAGACGTCGGCGCCGTCGACCAGCCGCAGCAGCCGTTGCCGGTCGTCCGCGTCCTTGGCGTTCAGGGTGACGCTGCGCTTGTTGCGGTTCAGGTTCAGGTAGACCGCGCCCATGCCGGGCGAGGCGGCCGGCGCCGAGGCGCGGAACACGTCGCCCTCGGGCGCTTCGACCTTGATGATCTCGGCGCCCATGTCGCCCAGGATCTGGGTGGCGTAGGGGCCCATGCCGACCGAGGTCATGTCGACCACCCGCACGCCGGCCAGCGGGCCGCTGGCCGGGGCCGTCATTGCGCCTCCCGCGCGCGCTTGCGGGCCAGGAACGGCGCCATGTAGCGGCGCGGCTCGTCGGTGGCGAAGGCCGCGCCGAAGGCGTCCACGCTGCGGTCCAGGCCGGCCTCGACCGTGGAGGTCTCCCAGTAGCGCAGCAGCGCCTTCTGCGAGCGCACCGCCAGCGGCCCGCTGGCCGCGATAGGCGCGACGGTGCGCTCGACCAGCGCGTCCAGCTCGCCGGCCTCGCACAGGAATTGCAGGAAGCCCCAGCGCAGCGCCTGCTCGGCATCGACCGTGGCGCCGGTCAGGAGCAGCCAGTGGGTGGCGCCCGGGCCGATCAGTGACGGCAACAGCACGGCGTGGATCACCGACGGAATGCCGACCTGTACTTCGGGCATGCCGAAGACGCCGTCGCGCGAACCCAGGCGGATGTCGCAGGCCGCCGCCAGTTCCATGCCGGCGCCCAGGCAGAAGCCGGGCAGGCGGGCGATGGTCGGCACCGGCACCGCGCGCACCGCTTCGCACAGGTCGCGCAGGCGGGTGATGAAGGCGCGGCCGCCGTCCGGATCCAGCTCGGCCATTTCATGGATGTTGGCGCCGCCGACGAAGGCCTTGTCGCCGCTGCCGCGCAGCACCAGCGCGCGGGCGTCGGCCTGCGCGGCGATCCAGCGCACGGCGGCGGTCAGGCCCAGCGTGACCGGCGAGGCCAGGATGTTCAGGCTCTTGGCGTCGTCGATCCGCAGCGTGTAGACGCCGCGCGCGTCGCGCTCGATGTGGCTGTGGGGAAAGGCGGGAATCGGGGCGCTCATGGGCTTGCTGTCTCCATTGGAATCGTGGGCGATGCCGCTCATGCTAGGGCTGGCCGTTGATCACGACAAACAAGTAATTTTCATGGAATGAGTCCGGCCTGGAATAAATCGCCGCGGGCCGGGTTCGCGACGATGGCGGGGCGGGCGCGCTCGGAGTATCTTGCGCTCACCCGGGCGGCGAGCCTATTCCTGACGAGGGGCAACATGGGTGTTCTGGCAAGAATCACGATGATCGGCGGACTGGGACTCTTGACGGCGTGCGCCGCGCCGCCGCCCAAGCTGGCCGCCAACGAAAGCGTGCAGAAGGTGCCGGTGCGGGTGGCGCTGGAGAACGGCGGCACCGCCACGGGCGAAGTCGTGGTGACCGTCTTCACGCCGGCGGGCGAGGGCCGTCATCCGCTGATCGTGATCAACCATGGCCGGGCCGGCGACGCCGCCGGCCGCGCCAAGCTGGGACGGGCGCGCTACGCGGCGGCGTCCAGGTTCTTCACCGATGCCGGCTTCGTGGTCGCGCTGCCGGTGCGCCTGGGCTATGGCGTCACCGGCGGGCCGGACCTGGAGAACAGCGGCCCCTGCGGCGAGCGCCGCTTCACCCCGATGTTCGACCGCGCCGCCAGCCAGATCGACCAGGTGCTGCGGGTCATGGCGCAGCGTCCGGACGTGGATCCGGCCAGGGTGGTGGTGCTGGGGCAGTCGGTGGGCGGCGGCTCGACCGTGGCGCTGGCGGCGCAGAACCCCGCGGGGGTGAAGACCGCCATCAACTTCGCGGGCGGCTCGGGTGGCGATCCGGTGCGCTCGCCCGGCAAGCCGTGCGGTCCCGAGCGCCTGCAGGCCACGTACGCGGGCTATGGCCAGGCCACGCGGCTGCCGATGTTGTGGATCTATACCGAGAACGACCTGTACTGGGGGCCGGACTGGCCCAGGCGCTGGGTCGAGGCCTACAACCAGGCCGGCGGCCGCGCCACCTTCGTGCCCATGGGGCCGGACGGCGAGAACGGCCACAGCCTGTTCACGCACGCGCCGCAGAAGTGGCAGCCGGTGGTGGCCAAATACCTGCGCGAGCAGGGCTTCGACATGCCGCAATAGGCGTGGCCCAAGCGGCCGGCGGCGCCGCCGATTGCGCGATCGGCCGCGCCGCCCGCCGCCTCAGCGGTCCGGGACCGTGGCCAATAGCGGCGAGTCGAACATCGCGGCCGGGGAGATGATGGGTTCCTCCCACGGGATGTCCTTGCCGTAGCGCGCCTGCATCGTGGCGCGCACGGTGGGCGAGCTCAGGTCGAACTGCTTCAGGGGTTGCAGCGCGCCGATCTGCAGGCCCAGCGTGCGCTGGTAGATCTTCCAGACCAGCTCGGAGCAATAGATCCGGTCGTCCGACCAGCCGAAGGCCGCGTCGTACGGCCTGCCGAGATAGCGCGCGCCGGTGCCCGCCAACTGTTCGCGCGTCTCGGGCGTCAGCCGCGACGCGTCGCGCAGGCGCTTGACGACGTATTTTCCGTTTTCGCCCTGCGCCGCCCATTGCGCCAGCGGCGTGTAGCTGACCGTGGCGGCGGCTTCCAGCACGTAGGGCGCGCCCTGGCGCATCACGATCATGCCCATGTGGCTGTAGGGCGAATGAGTGGCCTGCTGGATCGCCAGGCTCTGGGCGGAGCGGGATTGCTGGAAGATCAGGTCGCCGGTCTGCACGTCCGGCGCGGCGCGGGCGACCCAGGACGCGGCGCACAGCGCGGCCGCGACGAAGGCGCCGGCCCACGCGCCGGCCGGCTTGCGTCGTCCGATGCGTGGCCACGCGGGGGCTTGTTCCTGGCGCTCGTCGCGCGCGGCGCGGCGGTCTTGTGGCAATGCGGATGGTTGCGGTGCCGGCATGGCGGTTCCCCATGAAAAGCCATTCGTCGCGCGTCGTCGAGCAAGCGCGAGGGATGCGGGATTCTACCGTTCCCGCCCGGGTTGCCGCGCGGCCAGGGCGCCGCTTTTTTCAAGCGCGCGGCGTCGACGGACGCAGCAGGTCGGCGATGCCGATGCGTTCGGCGAAGGCGATCCGCAGTTCCTCGGCCAGCGCCAGCACCTCCTCGGCGCCATCGCCGACGAAGTCGACCACCGAGCGCGCCGGCCGGCTGCCCGCCGGCAGGTCGACGATGCGGGCAATCTCGTCGGCCACCGCCTGCGGCGTGGCGTCGTCGGGCGTGAGCGCGCTCAGGCGCGCGCCGACCTGGTCCATCACGCCGTCGTAGCGCGCATAGGCCGCCACGCGGGCCTGGTCGCTGGGCTTGCCGGCGCTGGGGAAGTGCTCGGTGCCGCGGGTGAAGGCGCCCGGCACCACGATCGAGGTCTCGATGCCGAAGCGCGCCAGTTCGTACGACAGGCTCACCGCCAGCGAATCCATCGCCGCCTTGGCCGCGCCGTACGGCCCCATGAACGGCGGGAAGCCGCCCTTGGTGGTGGTGCTGCTGATCCACAGCATCAGGCCCGACTGCTGCCGGCGCAGTTGCGGCAGGGCGGCGCGGTTGACGCGCTGGGCGCCGTAGAAGTTGGTGTCGAAGGCGTGCTGCATGTCTTCGGCGGTGAACGCCTCGGTCGGGCCGATCACCAGGTGACCGGCGTTCTGCATGACCACGTCGAGCCGGCCCTGTTCGCGCACGATGGCGGCCACGGCGGCGTCGGCGGACGCCTGCGACAGCACGTCCAGTTCCAGCGGATGCAGATCGGCGCCGTGGGCCGCGGCCCAGTCGCGCATGGCCTGGGCGCGGCCGGCGTTGCGGCCGGCGATGTCGCGCATGGTGGCGTAGACGGTGTGGCCGGCGCGGGCCAGGGTTTCGGCGGACAGCTTGCCGATACCGCTGCCGGCGCCGGTGATGAGGATGACGGATGCCATGGAAGTCTCCGGAAACGGGCCGGCGCTCAGGCCAGGCCGCCGTTGGCGCGCAGCACCTGGCCATTGATCCAGCCGCCGTCGGCGCTGGCCAGGAACGACACCACGCCGGCGATGTCCTCGGGTTCGCCCAGGCGCTCCAGCGGCGGCATCTTGGCGAAATGCTCGATCAGTTCCGGGCTCTTGCCCTGCTTGAACAGGTCGGTGGCGACGGGGCCGGGCGCCACGGCGTTGACCGTGATGCGGCGGCCGCGCAGTTCCTTGGCGAACACGCGGGTGAAGCTTTCCACCGCGGCCTTGCTGGCGATGTAGATGCCGTAGGTGGGCATGTTCAGCGCCAGCGTGGTGCTGGAGACGTTGACGATGCTGCCGCCGTCGGCCAGCCGCGCGCCGGCCTCGCGCAGGGTGTTGAAGGTGCCGCGGGTGTTGATGTCGAAGGTCTGGTCGTAGATCTCGTCGGTGGCCTCGGCCAGCGTCTGCAGCTTGAGCACGCCGGCGCTGTTGACCAGCACGTCGATGCGTCCCAGGCCGGCTTCGACCTGGTCGAACATGGCGCGCACCTCGGCGGCCTTGGCGACGTCGGCGCGAACCGCCAGGGCCCGGCCGCCGGCCTGGCGGACTTCAGCGGCGAGGGCGTCGGCCTCGGCCGCGCTGGAGGCGTAGTTGATGGCGACGGCAAAACCGTCGGCGGCCAGGCGGCGGACGATGGCGGCGCCGATGCCGCGCGAGGCGCCGGTGACCAGGGCGACGCGTTGGGAAGCTTGGGAAGTCATGGATTGTCCTGGGGTGAGTGGGTGAGACGAATCATGGACTATTCCAAACAAAAGATAATTATCCGGATTTTGCTAACATAATTTCATCTACATTAATAATAGAGGGGCGCATGGATCGCTTCCAGGAAATGCAGGTATTCGTCCGCATCGCCGAACGGCGCAGTTTCTCCAAGGCGTCGGAAGACCTGCGGATTCCCCGCGCGACCGTCACCAACCTGGTCAAGCGCATGGAAAAACGCCTGGGCGCGCGCCTGCTGGAGCGCACCACGCGCCAGGTGCGGCTGACCCATGACGGCGAGGCCTATTACCGGCGCTGCGTGCGCCTGCTGGCCGACCTGGAGGAGGCGGACGGCGCCTTCCTGAACACCGCGCCCAAGGGACTGCTGCGGGTCAACCTGCAAGGCACGCTGGCGCGGGTGTTCGTCATGCCGGGCCTGCCGGCCTTTCTCGAACGCTATCCCGACATCGTGCTGCACCTGGGCGAAGACGATCGGCTGGTCGACCTGGTGCGCGAGGGCGTGGACTGCGTGCTGCGCGCCGGCACGCTGCAGGACTCGTCGCTGGTGGGGCGTCAGATCGCCCTGATGCCGCAGGTCACCGTGGCCAGCCCGGCCTATCTGGCGCGCTACGGCGAGCCGGCCACGCTGGAAGACCTGGAGGGCCACCGGGCGGTGGACTACATCTCGTCATCCACCGGCCGCAGCCTGCCGCTGGACTTCATGGTGGATGGCCGCAACGTGCTGGCGCGGCCCGGGTCGGTGGTCAGCGTCAATGGCGCGGAACTCTACGCCAGCGCGGCGCTGGCCGGGCTGGGCCTGGCGCAGGTGCCGCGCTACCGGGTGGCCGATGCGCTGGCGGCGGGCCGGTTGCGGGTGGTGCTGCCCGACCTGCCGCCGGCGCCGATGCCCGTGTCGGTGCTGTACCCGCAGAATCGCCAGGTGTCGGCGCGGGTACGCGTGTTCAGCCAGTGGCTGGCCGAGATCTTCGGCCAGGCCTTCGGGCCGGCCGCTCAGACGATGCCGGTCAGGTAGTACACGGCGATCACCAGGAACACCGACAGCGTCGAGATCAGCGTGATGGCGAAGATGTCGCCGTAGGACTGGCGGTGCGTCAGGCCGGTGACGGCCAGCAGCGTGATGACGGCGCCGTTATGCGGCAGCGTGTCCATGCCGCCCGAGGCCATGGCGGCGATGCGGTGCAGCACTTCCATGGGAATGCCGGCCGCCTGGGCGCCATCGATGAAGGTCTGCGCCATGGCCGCCAGCGCGATGCTCATGCCGCCGGAGGCCGAGCCGGTGATGCCGGCCAGCGAGGTTACCGCCACCGCCTCGCCCACCAGCGGGTCGGGAATCGCCTTGAGCGCGCTGGCCACCATCAGGAAGCCGGGCAGCGCCGCGATCACGCCGCCAAAGCCGTATTCGGCGGCGGTGTTCATCGACGCCAGCAGCGCGCCCGAGACCGCGCTCTTGCTGCCCTCGGCGAAATGCGCCTTGATGTGCGAGAACGAGAACAGCAGGATGGTGGCGATGCCGGCGATCAGCGCGCCCATCACCGCCCACAGCGCCACCTGGTCATGGGCGTTGACCGGCAGGGGCTGCGGCAGGCCGGGCAGTTCGACCTGCGAGCCGGCCGGGTACCAGCCGGGAATCCAGCGCGTCAGCAGGTAGTTGGCCACGCCCACCACCACCAGCGGCAGCAGCGCGACCAGCGGGTGATGCTCGCGTCCGCCGGCCGGCGTGTCCGGCTCGTTGCGCAGCTCGGTGCCGTAGCCTTCGCCCGCCAGCGCGGCGCGCTTGCGGCGCCATTCCAGGTAGGCCACCCCGACGGTCAGCGTGAAGGCCGCGCCGATCAGCCCCAGCCAGGGCGCGGCCCAGGTGGTGGTCTCGAAGAAGGTGGTGGGGATGATGTTCTGGATCTGCGGCGTGCCGGGCAGCGCCGTCATGGTGAAGGTGAACGCGCCCAGCGCGATCGCGCCCGGCATCAGGCGCTTGGGAATGCCGCCCTGGCGGAACATCTCGGCCGCGAACGGGTAGACCGCGAACACCACCACGAACAGCGATACGCCGCCGTAGGTCAGCACCGCGCACACCAGCACGATGGCGATGATGGCGCGCTCGGCGCCGATCAGCCGCAGCACCGCCTGCACGATGGCGCGCGAGAAGCCGGACAGCTCGATCAGCTTGCCGAACACCGCGCCCAGCAGGAACACCGGGAAATAGAGCTTGGCGAAGCCCGCCATGCGCTCCATGAAGATGCCCGAGAACACCGGCGCCAGCGCCGACGGGTCGGTCAGCAGCACCGCGCCCATGGCCGCGATGGGCGCGCACAGGATGACGCTGTAGCCTCGATACGCCGCCAGCATCAGGAATGCCAGCGCCGCCACCACGATAATCAATCCGGTCATTCATTACTCCAGGAATGAAGGGTTAAGGGGTGTGGGGCTACACCTTAACCGATCGCTCCCGGCGTCCGTTTGACAGGGCGGGGCGCCGGCCCGTTGTCGGACCGGACCCCATGCACGCGTCAGTAGGTGGCGCGCAGCGTCAGCATCACATTGCGCGGTTCGCCATAGATGCCGTAGAAGTTGGACGGCACGCGGGCGTAGTAGTGGCGGTCGAAGACGTTGTTCAGCGTCAGCGAGGCGTCCAGGTTGCGATTGACCTTGTAGCCGATCTGCGCGTCGACCACCGCGTAGCCGCCTTGCCACGAGACGTTGTTGCGGCTGGTGCGGCTCTGCGTGCGCACGCCGCCGCCGACGCGCCAGCCCGGCAGCACGTCGGGCGTGAAGCGATAGGTGGTCCAGACCTTGAACAGGTGCTTGGGCGTTTCCGGGTTGACGATCTGGCCTTCCTGCGTCGGGTCGGACAGGTAGCGGGTCTGCAGATAGGTGTAGCCGGCGTACAGGTCCCAGTTCGGCAGCAGGCGGCCGCTGACCTCGGCCTCGACGCCCTGGCTCTGGGCCTCGCCCTGCGCCAGGTAGCGGCCCGGGTTGGCGTCGTCGGCCACCGCGCGGTCCTTGTCGCGGATGCGGAACAGCGCCAGCGAGGCATTGGCCGCGCCGTCCAGGAACTGGCCCTTCAGGCCGATCTCGTACTGCTTGCCGGTGCGCGGCTTGAGCGGCTTGCCGTCGGCCGTCATCTGCCAGGCTTCCGAGAAGGCGTAGATGTCCGAATAGCTGGCGTAGGCCGACAGCCACGAATTCAACTGCGCCACCGCGCCATAGTAGGGCACGAACTTGCGCACCTCGGGATCGCGCTGCGTGTCGCCCGCCACCGGCAGGATGGCCTGGGTGGCGTTGCGGTACCAGCTCTGGCGTCCGCCCACGATCAGCGTGAGCGGGTCGGCCACGTTGAAGCTCAACTGGCCGTAGACGCCCATCTGGCTGGACTTGGAGTCGTCGCCCGAGGTGTAGGGCAGGTCCGGATTGGGCACGTCGATGTCGTAGATCGACACGTTGCCGAGGCTCATGCCGCCCGAGCGGCTGTCCTGGCGCCGTTCGGCGTAGTTGGCGCCGATCATGGCCTGGTGGGTGCGGCCCAGCAGGCTGAAGGGGCCCGAGGCATGGGTGTCGAAGCCGATCCAGCGGATCTGGTCCTTCTGCACCTGCAGGCGGTAGCCGGCGCGGTCGTTGGCGGGATTGACCGGCCCGTTGACGTAGCCGTAGCGGCTGTCCATGTCGGTCGAGCGGTAGTTCATCGACACCTGGCCGGTCCAGCCATTGGCGAAGCGGTGGCTCAGTTCCGAATAGATTTCCGACAGGGTGGTGTCGCCGCGCGACCAGTCGGTGCCGTAGAAGCCCTTGCGCGGCGAGTCGATGATGTGGCCGTTCGAGTAGATCGACAGGCCGTAGTCGAACGGCGCCTCGCGCTGGCGCTGGTAGGCCGCCGACAGCGTCAGGGTGGTGTTGGCGGTCAGATCGAATTCGAGCGAGCCGTAGGCCAGGCCCTGGCGATTGTGGGCCTTGTCGAAGAAGAAGTCGCGGTCCTGCGCGGCGAAGCCGGCGCGGGCGCGCACCCGGCCGTCGGCCGTGACGGGGCCGGTCGCGTCCAGCTCGGTGCGGTAGTTGTTCCACGAGCCGGCCATCACCGCGCCGGTCAGGCTGAAGGTGTCCAGCGGCCGCTTGCGCACCAGGTTGACGGTGCCGGCCGGGCTGCCGAAGCCCTGCAGCAGGCCGGCCGGGCCGCGCAGCACCTCGACGCGGTCGTACAGCGCCAGGTCGAACTGCGGCAGGTATTGCAGCGCGCCGTTGGCGGGAACGCCGTCGAACTGCACGTCGGTCTCGTAGCCGCGCGCGGTGAAGTAGGCGGTGCCGTCGCCATAGGTCATGGCGCTGACGCCGGTGGTTTCGCGCAGCGCGTCCTCTACCGTGACCATGTTCTGGTCGTCCATGCGCTGGCGCGTCACCACCGACACCGAGTTGGGGATGTCGCGCACGTTGGCGCCGGTCTTGCCGACGGTGACGGTATTGGCGGTGTACGACTGGGAACCCTCGGTCTGGCCGGGATCCGAGAGTTTCTCGGCCGTGCCGGTGACCCGCACGGGACTCAGTTGCGGGACATCGTCGGCGGCGCGGGCCAGGACGGGCAGGCCGGCCTGGGCCAGCAGGGCGGCGGCGAGGGTCAGGCGGAAGGCGGGAAGGCGGCGTGGGGCAAATGCGACAGGGGGAAGTGCGGGGGGCGTCATTTTCTTTTGAAAACAATGGGAATCATTTGCATTAATGATAAAAAGCAAGTTCCCTGTTTGCTGGACAGAAAATGTCGAAAAACGGACATAACTGGCTGGATTGCGGGCCGATCAATCCTTGCTATCGAAATCCCGCCAATGCGTGAGTTTCCCGTCGAGGCGCCGCCGGTGGTGGCGCGCTCGTTCCACTACGAAGATGGCCAGCGGCAAGAGCCGCATTCGCACGAGCGCATCCAGTTGATGTATTCGCCCACCGGCATCATGCGCGTCATGACCGAGGACGGCGCCTGGCTGCTGGCGCCGATGCGTGCGCTGTGGATTCCGCCCGGCGTGGCGCACGAGGTGCGCATGGTCGGCCAGGTGACGATGCGTTCGGCCTTCATCGCGCCGGACGCCGCGCCCTGGCTGTGGAAAGATACCTGCGCGCTGGACGTGGCGCCGCTGATGCGCGAACTGATCCTGGCGCTGAACCAGCCGGCGGCGCGCCACGGGCCGGTGCAGCGCCTGAGCGCCGAGCTGCTGCTGAACCTGCTGGCCGGCACCGAGCGGCAGCATCGCCAATTGCCGCTGCCGTTCGACCGGCGCCTGCGCAAGGTCTGCGCCGCCGTGCTGCAATCGCCCGGCAACGACGACACGCTGGAGCAGTGGGGCGAACGGATGGGCGCCAGCGCGCGCACGCTGGCGCGGCGCATGAAAGACGAGACCGGCATGAGCTTTCACAACTGGCGCCTGCAGGTGCGCATCGACGAGGGCATCTGCCGGCTGCTGCAGGGGCAGTCGGTGGTGAGCGTGGCGCGAGCCTTGGGGTATGCCAGCGCCAGCGCCTTCGTCTATATGTTCCGCAATGCGATGGGGGTGTCGCCGACGCGGTATCTGGAGCAGATCGCGGGCGCATGAGCCTCGGGCGGGACGGACGCCGCGTGACCGGCGCGCTCAGGTGGGCGGGCCCGGGTCAGTTGGTGTTGATCCATTCCTGCGTGTCGCGGATGAACCAGGGCAGGTTGAGCCGTTCTCCCTCGCCGGACTGGATGGTCAGGCGCTGGTCCGATGCGCCCGGGGCGCCGGCCGCGCCCTGCGCCTGCGGGGCCGGCCGACTGCGGTATTGCAGGTCGGTCTGCGCGGGCGGCCGGCTCGCGCACGCGGTGATCGACGCGCAGGCGATCACCGCGAGGAGGGGCCGCAGTGTTGAACGTAGGGTATTCATGATTCGGGTTCCTGCTGGCGGCACCGGCCGACGTGCCAGGCAATCAAGGCCGCTTTTCCATACCTTACTCGCAATACGCGCCGGATCACACCGGCTGGTCGTTTCATCGTATTTCCGCGCCCGCGGCGCGCGCGTCCTTGACGGGCCGCGCTAGCCCTCCAGCAACGACAGCGCCTGCCGCGCGATCTCCAGGTCGATGGCGGCGTCGTCGCCGTCGCCCATGTACCACGCCGCCGACAGCCCGCACCAGGCCACCACCCATTGCAGCAGCCGGCGGCGCTCCAGTCCCGACTCCTCCAGCACGATCCCGAGCCTGCGTTCGAAACGGCCCGGCACGATGGCCACGGGCGGCTCCGGGTCGGCCAGGTCGGGGTTGCAGAAGATGTTGGCGTAGTCGAAGGCGCGCTCGCCATGGAGCCGCTTGGGGTCGATCACCAGCCAGCCGCGCGCGCCGAAGTCGAGGATGTTGTCGTGGTGCACGTCGCCGTGCAGCACCACCGGGTCGCGCGGATCGTCCAGCAGCGCGCGGGCGTGGCGCGCGCTGTGCGCCAGGATGCCGCCGCGGGCCCGCGCCATCGGCCACAGTTCGACGAACCATTCCTCCAGTGGCCGCAGCGGCGGCAGCGGCCGGGCGCGCGGCGCGTGCAGTTCGCGCAGCACGCCGCAGAGGATGCGGGTGGCCTCGTCGTCGCGGCCGTTGCGGGCGTATTCGGCGAGCGAACGCGTGCCCATGGCGCGTTCGAGCAGGATCGCGTCGCCCTCGTGCGCCAGCACTTGCGCGGCGCCGTGGCCGTCCCACCAGGTCATCAGCACGCCGCCCTGGCGCTCGTCTTCCTCGACCGCGACCTTCAGCATCGCGGGCACGCCGGCCTGGCGCACTGGCAGCAGCCGGGCGGCATGGGTCGTGATGGGAGCGCCGTCGGGCACGAGGTTCCAGCGGGACAGGTAGGGTTCGAACATGGGGCGGACGCGGAGGGCGCCGGATCGTCGGCAACGGAACGGCTACGGTATCAGAGAATGCCGGCCTCCGCGGCCAGCGCCGCCGCCTTGCGCGCCAGCGCCGCGACGCCGAAGCTGGTGGCCAGGGTGTGGCCGTCCAGTTCAGCCAGCGGCACCCAGCGCGCGTCCATCGCATCATCGCCGGCCACCGGCTCGCCGGCCTGCCAGCGGCACAGCATCGCGATCAGGATGTAGTGCCGCCGCAGCGCGCCGGCCTCGTCATGGTCGAACACGTCGACCGCGTCGAAGACTTGCAGCGGCCGCGCGCGCACCCCGCATTCCTCGAACAGTTCGCGCGCGGCGGCATCCTCGAGCCGTTCGCCGGCTTCGATCTTGCCGCCGGGAAAGGCCCAGCGGCCCTGGTCGGGCGGGTTGGCGCGCCGCACCAGCAGCACATGGCCATCGCGCACCACGGCGGCGATGGTGGCGGGGATGGGACGCGAGGCGGGGGTTGTCATGTCGGTTGTCCTTGGACGTGGGCCGTTGGCGCTGGGCGGGGAGCCCCGCCGTCCACGCCCACTTCGTCGAGGCATTCGAGCGCGTTGGCGGTGGCGGCATCGCGCTGCGATTGGGCCATGAACGTTCCGGCCCGGCTTGATGAATTATGCCTTCCTGCCCGGCTGAACAGGCGTTAGCGCAAATCCCGGTAGTGGCGGCGCGGCCCTTGATGCACACTGTCCCTGCCGCGCCGATTCGAGCGCGATGAATAACGACAGGGCCCGCGCGGGCCCGTTGGGGAAGCCGCATGGACACGCCGGACCGGCAATTGCGCTATTTCGTGCGCATTGCCGAATTGAAATCGCTTTCGCGCGCCGCCGAGGACCTGGACCAGACCCAGTCCGGCCTGAGCCGCCAGTTGGCGGCGCTGGAGGCCCACGTGGGCAAGCCGCTGTTCGTGCGCACCGGGCGCGGGGTCGAACTGACCGAAGCGGGCGCGCGCCTGCTGGAAGGCATCCAGCCGGCCTACCGCGCCATCGACCAGGCGTTGGAGGCGGTGCGCCAGCGCGAGGGCGTGACGCAGGGATCGGTGCGGCTGGCCACCGTCCACACGCTCAGCTACTACTTCATGGCCGACGTGGTGGCGCAGTTCGTCAGCAGCCGCGAGCACGTCAACCTGTCGGTCATGGGCCGCAGTTCGCCCGAGGTGGTGACGCTGGTGGAAAGCGGCAAGGCCGATATCGGCTTCGTCTACGACGCCGCCGTGGCCTCGGACGCGCTGGCCTCGACGCCGCTGTTCGACGACGATATGTGCCTGATCGTGCGCGACGGCGTCGCGGCCGAGGACGGCGTCGACCTGGGCGCGATGGCGCTGCGGCTGGTGGGCTTTCCCTCGCACTACGCGCTGCGCAAGATGATCCACAGCGCCGGCCTGCAGCCGGAATTCGTGGCCGAGGCCGAGACCATCGACGCCATGCTCAAGCTGGTGTCCTCGGGGGTGGGCGCCTGTATCCTGCCCTCGCGCATCCCGCAAAAGCTGCTGACCGACTATGGACTGCGCCAGGTCGCCATTGGCAGCCCGGTGCTGCGCCGGCGCGTGGTCGCCATCACGCTGGCGCAACGCGAGCCGCTGCCGCTGGTGCGCGAGCTGCTGGACTGCGCCCGCGGCATCGCGCGGGACTGAGTCCGTCCGGTTGCGTCCGCGGGATCCTCGTTTACCCTTGGGCCGCGCCGTCGTCCCCTGGCGCGGCCGCGTCGAATAGCTGCTATGAGCCCGGCTGCATGGCTCGAGGCGGGGGCGCTTTCCATACTGTGCGGCAAGGCGCGGTATCCGTCCGCGCCATCCCGAACCGCATCAGGAGGCAGCCGCATGGACAACACCCTGCGCGAAAAAGCGTACTTCGACACCCGCGCCACCCAGGAGATGGCGCAGCACCTGCGCGCCGTGCCGCGCAGCATCCAGGAGACCATGGCCTACGCCTGCCGCATCCTGGCGATGACCGAGCAGGAGGCCGGCCTGGCCGGCCAGATCAGCGTGCGTTCCGAGCGCCCCGGCGCCTACTGGACGCTGCGCTTCGGCCTGGGCTTCGACGAGGCCACGCCGGCCGACTTCATCGAGGTCGACCGCGACCTGCACACACTCACGGGCGAGGGCATGGCCAATCCGGCGACGCGTTTCCACCTGTGGGTCTACGAGGCGCGGCCCGACGTGCAGTCCATCATCCACACCCATTCGCCCTGGGCCTCGGCGCTGGCGGCGGCGCGCCAGCCGCTGGTGATCGCGCAGATGGACATGACGCCGCTGCACGACGACTGCGCCTTCCTGGGCGAATGGCCCGGGGTGCCGATCGCCGACCAGGAGGGCGTCATCATCTCGGGCGCGCTGGGCGCCAAGCGCGCCATCATCCTGGCGCACCACGGCTACCTGACGGCGGGCGCCTCGTGCGAGGAGGCGACCTACCTGTCGGTCTACCTGGAGCGCGCGGCGCGCCTGCAGATCCGCGCGCAGGCCTTCGGGCCGCTGACGCCGGTGGACGACGCGCTGGCGCGCGAGGCGCACGACTACCTGCTCAAGCCTTCGATCGTGCGCGCCACCTTCGACTACTGGTGCCGCCAGACCCACGGCATCGCGCCGCTGCCGGCCCGCTGATACCCAGCCGTACCCATAACGATACTTTCAAGGGGAAGTCACGATGATGACGACCAAGACGCCGCGCGCGCGTTCGCGCCGGGACTACGTAACGGCCGGCCTGGCCAGCATGATGGGCACCACCATCGAGTGGTACGACTTTTTTCTCTACGGCACGGCCGCCGCGCTGATCTTCAACAAGATCTTCTTTCCGTCGTTCGATCCGCTGACCGGCACGCTGGCGGCGTTCGCCACCTATTCGGTGGGCTTTTTCGCGCGGCCGCTGGGCGGAGTGATCTTTGGCCACTACGGCGACAAGATCGGCCGCAAATCGATGCTGCTGATCACGCTGCTGCTGATGGGCGTGCCCACCATCCTGATCGGCCTGATTCCCTCCTATGACCAGATCGGCTACTGGGCCGCGGTGTTGCTGGTGCTGATGCGCTTCCTGCAAGGCATTGCCGTGGGCGGCGAGTGGGGCGGGGCGGTACTGATGGCCGTCGAGCACGCGCCCGAGGGCAAGAAGGGCTTTTTCGGCAGCCTGCCCCAAGCCGGCGTGGCGCCGGGCCTGATCCTGTCGTCGCTGGCGATGGGCGCGGTGGCCGGGTTGCCGGAGCAGGACATGCTGTCCTGGGGCTGGCGCCTGCCATTCCTGGCCAGCGTGGTGCTGCTGGCGGTGGGCTGGTTTATTCGCGTCAAGGTGGCCGAGTCGCCCGACTTCGAGCGGATGCGCGAGCAGGGCGCCAAGGTCGAGGTGCCGGTGGCCGAAGTCCTCAAGCATCACCGGCGCGCGCTGTGGACGGTGGTGGGCGCGCGGCTGGCCGAAGTCACGTGGTTCTATACCGTGGTCACGTTTTCGCTGGCCTACGCCACCGGCACGCTGGGCATCCCCCGTTCGGTGATGCTGGACGCCACCATCTGGGGCGCGGCGCTGGCGCTGTTCACCATGCCGCTGTTCGGCATGCTGGGCGACCGCGTCGGCCACAAGTGGGTGTTCATGGCCGGCTCGGTCGGCATCCTGGCGTGCGCGCCGCTGTTCTTCCAGTTGCTGGCCACGGGCCAGACCGGCTGGATCATCGTCGCGGTATGCCTGGCGGTGGGATTGGTCTACGCTTGCCTGTACGGCCCGGAGGGCACGCTGTTCTCCAGCCAGTTCCCGGCCGAGGTGCGCTACACCGGCATTTCGCTGGCGGTGCAGGTGTCGGGAGCGATCGGCGGCGGCCTGGCGCCGATCGTCGCGACCTGGCTGCTGGCGCGCGCCGGCGGCGATCCGAAATACGTGGTGTGGTACCTGAGCGCGCTGGGCGTGGTCGCGGTGTTCAGCGCCTGGCGCATGCGCGGCGACGCGCCGGCGCGGGCCGCGCTGGCCGTGCCTGCCGGCGCGCGGACCTGAGGAAGACATGAAGACCATCGACTATTACTTCTGGATGAATTCCGACTGGGCCTATCTGGGCGCGGACCGGCTGGAGGCCCTGGCGGCGCGCCACCAGGCGCGCATCCGCTACCTGCCGGTGGACCTGCCCGATGTCTACGCACGCACCGGCGGCGTGCTGCTGGGCCAGCGCGCGCCCGAGCGCCAGGCCTACCGGGTGGTCGAGCTGGCGCGCTGGTGCCGCAAGCTGGGCATCCACGTCAATCCGACGCCGGCCTACATGTGCCCGGACGCCGGATTGGCCTCGCGCATCGTGATCGCGGCCGATGCGCGAGGCCTGCCGGTGGCGGGCTTGTACAAGGCCATCCTGGCGGCCGAATGGTGCGAGGACCGGGATATCTCGTCGCCGGACACGCTGCGCGCCATCCTGCGGGAGCAGGGGCTGGACGCCGAGGCGCTGATGGCCGCCGCCGAACAACCGGCGGCGCGTCAGGCCTACCGCGACAATACCGACGCGGCGGTGGCTGCCGGCGTGTTCGGTTCGCCGTCGTACCTCTATCGCGGCGAGCTGTTCTGGGGCCAGGACCGGCTGGAGATGCTGGAAGAGGCGGTCGCCCGGGCGGCCTGAGCCGCCCCGGGGCGACCGATCGTTCACTTCGCCGCCGCCTTCACCAGCGGGCAGGTCGACTTGGACAGCGGCATGAAGGCCTCGTCGCCCGGCAGCGTCGCCACCAGCTTGTAGTAGTCCCAGGGCCGCCTGGATTCGGCCGGGGTCTTGACCTCGAACAGGTACATGTCGTGCACCATGCGGCCGTCCTCGCGGATGCGGCCGTTGGCGGCGAAGAAGTCATTGATCGGCATGGCCTTCATCTGCTTCATCACCGTGTCCGGGGCATCGGTGCCGGCCGCCTGCACCGCCTTCAGGTAGTGCATCACCGAGGAATAGGTGCCGGCCTGGCTCATGTTGGGCATTTTCTTGAGCTTGTCGTAGTAGCGCTGCGACCAGGCGCGGGTCTGGTCATTCATGTCCCAGTAGAAGGCCTCGGTCAGCATCAGGCCGGCGGCCGCGTCCAGGCCGATGGCGTGGATGTCGTTGATGTACAGCAGCAGGCCGGCCATCTTCTGGCCGCTTTGCGTCAGGCCGAATTCGCGCGCCGCCTTGATGGCGTTGACCGTGTCGCCGCCGGCATTGGCCAGGCCGACCACCTGGGCGCGGCTGGCCTGCGCCTGCAGCAGGTACGAGGCGAAGTCGCTGGTGCCGATGGGGTGGCGCGCGGCGCCCAGCACCGTGCCGCCGCGGGCCTTGACGACCTCTGTGGCCGAGGCCTGCAGGGTGTGGCCGAATGCATAGTCGGCGGTCAGGAAGTACCAGCTCTTGCCGCCGCGGTCGACGGTGGCGCGGGCGGTGGTGTTGGCCAGCGACCAGGTGTCGTAGGTGTAGTGCACCGAATAGGGCGAACACAGGTCGTTGGTGATGCGTTCGGTGCCGGGGCCGCTGAAGACCACGATCTTCTTCTTCTCGCGCGCCACTTCCAGCACCGCCAGCGCCGGAGCCGAGCCGGCCACGTCCATGATGGCGTCGACTCTTTGCGTGTCGTACCACTCGCGGGCGCGGGCGGCGGCGATATCGGCCTTGTTCTGGTGGTCCGCCACCAGCAGGTCGATCTTCTTGCCCAGCACGGTGCCGCCGAAGTCGTCGATGGCCATCTGCGCGGCGGTGGCGCTGCCCTTGCCGGTCACGTCGGCGTAGATGCCGCTCATGTCCAGGATCAGGCCGAGACGAACCGTGTCGTCGGAGATGGCGGCGGGCGCGGCCTGCGCCAGGGCCGCGCTGCTGAGCAGCAGGCTGGCGCCGCAGGCGGCGGCCGCGGCCGCCAGGGGTTTGGCCAGCGGGATGCGGGTTGTCGGGTTGCTGCGTTGCTGCGAAATCCGGGGCATGGGGGTCATGGTTGTCTCCATTTATGGTTATGCCGGATGCTTGCGGGTACTGCGGCGCTTGGCTGGAGGGCGGCGCTTTTATAGTGGGATGATCGGATGGCGGGCGGGCAAAGCCGGGGTGCCCTCCGCGGCCGCCTGGCGTGTCTGGCCTGGTTCCTCTCGATGCGATGCGGCCTAGCGCTGGCTCAACAGGTCGAACTCCATGCGCACCTTGCGGAAGGGAAACTCCAATCGCGCGAAATACACCACGCGGCCGTCGATGCAGGCGTAGCGGCGCAGCTCGGCCACGGGCGAGGACACCGGGATGCGCAGCGATTCGGCCGATTCCTGGCCGGCCTCGGTCACGTTGAGCACCTGGCGCGCCTCGCTGATGCGGGCGCCGTAGAACTGGTCCAGCACCGGCGCCACGGTGCTTTTCTGGATGCGAGCGCGGTGCTTGCGGAACAGGCTGCTTTCCAAAAATACCTCGCTGTAGCAGAACGGCCCGGCCTCGGTGGTGTGCACGCGCCGCAGGTACTGGAAACGGCCGCCACGGTCCGCCGCGCACGGCATGCCCAGGGTGTCGGGCAGCGGCGAGTCGGCGCTCGACTCCACCAGCGATACCGTGCCGAGCTGGTTGCTCAGTTCGACGGTTTCGGCCCAGGTCTTGGGAATCAGCAGCGTCGGCGTCTCGGGCAGGTCGGCGTTGACGAAGGTGCCGGAGCCGCGCGAGCGCCGGATCAGGCCGTCCTGTTCCAGTTGGCCGAGGGCCTGGCGGATGGTGGCGCGCGAGATGCCGTAGGTTTCCATCAGCGCTTCCAGCGGCGGGATCTGCTGGCCCGGCCGCCAGGTGCGGTTCTGGATATGGCTGCGAAACAGCGCCGCGGCCTGCAGGTAGAGCGGTTGGGGGCTGTGCGAGAAAAGCGGGCGCGCGGGCATGGTCGGATCGGTCAGGAGGTGGCGGGGGCGGCGAGCAGGGCGTCGGCCATCTCGCGCAGCCGGTGTTTCTGGATTTTGACCGAATTGGCGCTTTCCACCGAGGGGAACGCGTCCAGCACCGTGAAGCCGGCGGGCACCTTGAAGCCGGCCATGGCCTGTTTGCAGGCCGCCGTCCAACCGGGCGCATCGGCGCTGGCGCCGTCCCGCAGCAGCACGAAGGCGTAGGGCACGGTCTTGCCGTCGCGGGTCGCGCCGACCACCTGGCAGGCGCGCACGCCGGGCAGCGACTCCACCATCTGCTCGATCTCGACCGGGTTCACCAGGAAGCCGGACAGGCGCAGCGAGTCGCCCATGCGGGTCTGGAACACGAACTGGCGCGGGTTCAGGGTGTAGCCCAGGTCGCCGGTCCGGAAGTAGCCGTCGTCGGTGCAGGCGCGGGCGGTGGCCTCGGGGTTGTCGAGGTAGCCGCGCATCAGGCTGGGCGACAGGATTTCCAGCTCGCCCGATTCGCCGTGCGGCAGCACCTGGCCGCTGGCCGGGTCGCGCGCCCGCACGCGGGCCTCGGGATAGATCAGCGTGCCGCCAGGCTGGTGGCGCGCGGCCACATCGCCCTCGGCAGGGTCGCGCGGCTGGCCGGCGACCAGGGCGATCAGTTCGCTTGACCCATACAGCCCGGTCAGCGGCACGCCGGCCTCGCGCGCCAGATCCAGCATGTGGTCCAGCGCCGGCGTGAAGCTGGCGAAGCCGAACAGCCGCGCCGAGGCGAATGCGCCTGGCGCGGCCGCGCGCATCATGGCGACCAGCGCTTCGTTGTTGGCGTAGGTGTGGGTGACCCGGTGGCGCCGGATCGCGGCGGCCGACTCGGCCGCGTCGAACACCGGCGCGCACACCACCGGCACGCCGTGCGCCAGCCCGCCCGCCAGCGTGGCGAAGCCGAACGCGCCGCAGAATGGCGCGCTGGCCAGCACGCGGCTGTGCTCGTCGTAGCCGAACGCCTGCGCCACGGTGGCGCCATGGCGCAGCAGCGTGTGCTGGTCGTGCAGCACGAACTTCGGTTGCGAGGTGGTGCCGGACGTGGTGAAGCACAGCACGCCCGCGTCGGGCTGGGGCGGCGGGGGCGTGTCGGCGCAGGCGCGCAGCTCGGCATAGCGGTGCACCGGCTTGCCGCGCAGCGCTGCGGCGATGGGCTCGTCCGTCTCGGACACGGCGACGATGCCTTGCAGCCGCGCCAGCGACTCGGGCGCGACGCCGTCCAGGATGCCCTGGAAGTCGATGCCCTTGAAGCCGGGCCAGAACACCAGCCAGTCGGCGCCGCCGCGGCCCAGGATGTCGGCCAGTTCCCGCGCGCGAAAGCGGGTGTTGACCGCCAGCATCAGCGCGCCCAGGTGGGCGCAGGCCAGGAAGGTCTCGACCCACGCGGCGCAGTTGGGCAGCCATACCGCCACGCGCTGGCCGGGCCGCACGCCGATGCGCGCCAGGCCGGCGGCCAGGGCGCGGCTGCGCGCGCGCAGGTCGGCGTGGCTGATGGCCTGGTCGCGGTCGATCAGGGCAGGGCGGTCGGGGTGGTGCGCGGCCAGCGCGTCGAGGTGCCGCGAAAACAGGGCGGGGAGCGACGTCATGGGCCTACACCGTGGCGATGGGGGTCACGGGCGAGCCCACGGCGCCCGGCAGGCGCAGCGGCGGCGCGGTCAGCAGGAAGCGGGTGCGGCCCTGCGCGTGCAGCCAGTCGGCCAGCGCCTTCAGGTACCACAGCTCGGCCAGCGGCACGCCCAGCTTGAACAGGCAGTGATGATGCAGCGGCAGGATCGAATGGCCGGGGCCGGCGGTGCGGGCCGGATAGGCCTCGACCGCGTAGTTGTCGGCGCAGATCGCCGCGATGCCGCTGTCGGTGATCCATTCCAGCAGCGCCGGATCGGCGCCGTCCAGCACCGCGCCGGTCTGCTCCAGGCGGTGCGGGTCGGGCTGGCCGTCCATCTCCACCAGAGTCTCGGCGAAACCGGTGCGCAGCACCAGCATGTCGCCCGGCTCGACCACCACGCGCTGCTCGCGCATCGCCGCCTGTAGCTGGGTATGGCCCACCAGGGTGCGGCCGGGGCCGAAGGCGCGCGCCAGGTCGACCAGCACGCCGCGGCCCTGCATTCCTTTCTCGGCGTAGCGGTTGATGCCGAGCTTGCGCGCGTACGAGCCACCCGGCGGGCAGCAGGCGTCGGGCGCGGCATCATCGCCGCCGAACACGTCCACGCCCGCGGCATAACCGTTGTAGTAGACGCGGCGGGCCTGGCCGTCGCCCTGGATGTCGAACTGCGCGCCGACGTGGCACAGGCCGTCCCACTGGGTCGAGTATTGCAGGCTGAGCGTGACCTGGTCATCCGACAGCACGTCCACGGCCTCGGGCTGCAGGCGCGCCATGGCGAAGTTCAGGTAGGGCGTGCCGTCGCGGAAGGTCGGCTTGAGCTGCGGTGGATGGCGGCGCGGGTTGAGCACGTTGCCGCCGGGCAGGTCCAGCGGCAGCGACAGGCAGAAGACCTTGCCAGCCCGCACTTCGCGCACCGCTTGCAGCACTTTCTCTTCGGTCAGCAGGTTCAGGCGGCCGATCTCGTCGTCCGGCCCGAAGTCGCCCCAGGTCGATCCCTCGGGACGGCGCGTCCAGCGTTTCATGGTCTGTCTCCAATGGGTTTTTCGTGTTCTTGTGAATATAGTACGTATTTACGTACTATAGGAAGTGTCCGCATCCCGCGGACGCCCATCGACAGCATCCGCCCCCAGGCGGAGCCAGAAGAAATCCGCCCCGAGCGGATTCGCGAGGAGACAGATCCATGACGCATTCCCTGCACAGGCGCGCCGGGCGGCGCGCGCTGGCCGCGGCGGCGCTGGCCGTGCTGGCCGCGGCCCCGATCCCTGCGGTCCAGGCGGCCGGTTATCCGGAGCATCCCGTCACCGTGGTCGTGCCGTATCCGCCGGGCGGCGGCGCCGATATTTTTGGCCGCGCCATCGCCAATGCGCTGCAGCCGGCGCTCAAGCAGACCGTGCTGGTCGAGAACAAGCCGGGCGCGGGCGGCAACATCGGCATGGCCTACGTGGCGCGCGCCAAGGCTGACGGCTACACCCTGGGCCTGGGCACCATCGGCACCCAGACCATCAACCAGTTCCTCTACAGCAACATGACGTTCGATCCCGAGCGCGACCTGGTGCCGATCGCGCTGGTGTCGACCACGCCCAACGTCATTGCCGTCAGCGCCAAGTCGCCCTACAGGACGGTGGCCGACGTGATCCAGGCGGCGCGCCAGTCCAGGGACAGGAAGCTGACCTACGCCTCGCCGGGCGTGGGGTCGTCGGTGCACCTGACCGGCGCTTATTTCGAGGCCATGGCTGGCGTGACGATGCTGCACGTGCCGTTCAAGGGCACCTCGGCGTCGCTGCCGGCGGTGGCCGGCGGCCAGGTCGACCTGCTGTTCGACAACCTGCCCGGCGCGCTGGCGCAGATCAAGGACGGCAACCTGGTGCGCGGCGTGGCGGTCACGTCGGCCGCGCGCGATCCGTCGCTGCCGGACCTGCCGACCGTGGCCGAGTCCGGCCTGCCGGGTTTCGACGTGACGGCGTGGTTCGCGCTGTACGCGCCGCGCGGCACGCCCGAGCCGGTGGTGCGGCAACTGATCGAGGCGGCGCGCAGCGGCCTGGCCACGCCCGCCATCGCCACCAATTTCGCTACCATGGGCGCCCGGCCCGGCACGCTGTTCGGCGCGGATCTGGCCGCGTTCGAGCGCCAGGAGCGCGCCAAGTGGGGCGGCCTCATCAAGGACAAGGGAATCAGCGCGCAATGACAACCCCCATCGCATTGGTCACCGGCGGCAGCCGGGGCATCGGCCGCGCCATCGTCGCGCGCCTGTTGCAGGACGGCTTCGAGGTCGTCAATTTCAGCCGCCGGCCGCCGGAATCGGCGTTGCCCGGCGAGCGCTTCCAGTCGGTGGACCTGGGCGACGCCGCCGCCACGGCCGCGGCGGCCTCCGCGCTGGCGGCGGCGCGGCCGGTGCTGCACCTGGTCAACAACGCCGGCATGATCCAGGTCGCCGACATCGAAGCCGTGACCCAGGATGAACTGGCGCGCATGGTGGCGGTGAACCTGACCGCGCCGTTGCTGTTGATGCAGGCGCTGCTGCCCGGCATGCGCCAGGCCGGCTACGGCCGGGTCGTCAACATCGGCAGCCGTGCCGGCCTGGGCAAGCCGGGCCGCACGGTCTACGGCGCCACCAAGTCCGGCCTGGTGGGCATGACGCGCACCTGGGCGCTGGAGCTGGGCAAGGCCGGCATCACGGTCAACACCGTGGCGCCCGGGCCGATCGCCACCGAGCTGTTCGACCAGTCCAACCCCCCGGGCGACCCCAGGACCGTGGCGCTGGAAGCCGCCATTCCGGTCGGCCGCATCGGCCGGCCCGAGGACGTGGCGCACGCCGTGTCCTCGTTCCTGGACCGGCGCGCCGGTTTCATGACCGGGCAGGTGCTGTACGTCTGCGGCGGCATGTCGGTGGGGCTGGCGGGGTAGGACCGCCACGGGGAGCCGGGGGCGGCTCGGGCAGGCGGCGCCGCGTCAGTCGCGCGGGTCCAGCGGCCAGCGGAAGGCCGGCGTGATCTCCACTTGCAGCCCCGCGCCGGCCAGTACCCCGTGCAGCCGGATGACTTCCAGCGCCAGGACGTTCTCGGCCACCGGCAGGTCCTGGGCGATCAGCTCGCGCGCCCGCTTGACGCCGATGCCCAGCGCCACCGCCAGGCGGGCGATGGCGCTGGCCGTGGCCAGGGCGCCGGGCCGCGCCCGCAGCGTGTAAGGCGTGCGGTCCATGATCGGGTGGTTCGGATTGGTGGTCGCCACCATCCAGCCGCAGCCGCTACAGCGCGCGATCAGGCTCAGCCCCTGTTCGCTGATGACCTGGGGCTGGCCGCATTCGGGACAGGGGGAGGCGGGCGGGGTCATGGCGTGCGTGGGGCGGCCCGGAACACATGGCGCGGCCCGCTGTCGGAGGTCCGGCCCGCGGCGCGCAGCGCGCCGTCCCGTTCGCGCCGCAACTGGCGCAGCACCTCGCTCGGCGTCACGCCGAAATGCGCCGCGAATTTGCGCTGGAAGGTGCGCCGCGACATGTGGCAGGCATCGGCCATGTCGTCCACCGACCAGCGCGCCGACAGGCTTGCCTCGATCTTCTCGACCAGGTCGCGGAACGGCGCGGCCACGCGATCCTGCAGCCGCAGCGTCTGGCTGTATTGGCGCTGGTCGCCGTTGCGGCGCATGAACACCACCAGGCGGCGCGCCACGTCCTGCGAAACCTGCGCCCCGACGTCGCGCTCTATCAGGGCCAGCGCCAGGTCGATGCCGGCGGTGACGCCGGCCGAGGTCCAGACGACGCCGCTTTCGATGAAGATGCGGTCGTCTTCCACCCGCAGGCCCGGATACAGTTGGCGCAGCCGGTCGGCCGAGCGCCAGTGGGTGGTGACGCGGCGGCCGTGCAGCAGGCCGGCCGCGGCCAGCAGGAAGGCCCCGGTGCAGACGCTGCAGGTGCGGCGCGCCTGCGGGCCGCGGCGGCGCAGCCAGGCCAGTGTCTCGCCATGGGCGCTGGCCTGATCGATGCCGGGGCCGCCCGGCACGAACAGCATGTCGATCGGCGCGTCGTCGTCCTCGGCGAAGGTGGCGTCGACCTGCATGCGCAGGCCCTGGTCCCAGGTGGCGACCACCGGCGCCGCCGCGACGGTGCTCAACTGATAGCCCGCGCCGCCTTCCTCGTTGGCGCCGCTGAAGGCCTGCCACGGGCCGGCCAGGTCGAGTGGCTGGAAACCGTCGTAGAGCAGGAAGACGATGCGTTTTGGCGCGATCTTGGGGGTATTTGGCGCACGCGCGCCGGCGCCTGGGGCTACGCTGGCGGTTCCGTTCTGCGAAGGAGCATCGTCGTGCATGTCAATATTCTCTTGTTCGAAGGGCTGACCCAGCTCGATATGACCGGGCCATACGAGGTGCTCGCCGCCGCGCCCGGGTTCAGCGTCGATTTTGTCGCAAAAACGCCCGATCCGGTACGCAGCGACCGCGGCCTGCGTTTCGTGCCGACCCAGACCCTGGCGTCGGCGCCGCCCTGCGATCTGCTGGTGGTGCCCGGCGGGCCGGGCACGGATGATGCCATCCTCGACCCGGACTGGGTAGCCTTCACGCGCCGGCAGGCGTTGGGCGCGCGCTACGTCTTCGGCATCTGCACCGGTTCGCTGCTGCTGGGCGCGGCCGGCTTGCTGCGCGGCAAGCGCGCTTCCAGTCATTGGCGCGCGCGCGAACTGCTGGCGCATTTCGGCGCCGTGCCGACCGATGCGCGGTTGTGCGTGGACGGCAACGTTTTCACCGCCGGCGGCGTCACCTCGGGCATCGACATGGCCTTGAAAGTGGTGGCCACGCTGTGCGGCGACGAGGTCGCCAAGCTGATCCAGCTTCAGATCGAATACGACCCGCAGCCGCCATTTCCCGGCGGCACGCCCAGGACCTCGGAGCCGGCCATCGTGCAGCGCTACCTGTCGCAGTCGCAGGCGCGTTTCGAACAGCGCAGCGCCAAGGTGCGGCAGGCGGCGCTCAATGTCCGAGGTGGTCCAGCGGCAGCGGACTCTGTGGCTTGACGGTCTGGATCGCGAAGTTGCTGCGGATGTCCTTGACGCCGGGCAGCTTGAGCAGCGTGCCGAGCAGGAAGCGTTCATAGGCGCGCAGGTCGGGCAGCACCACCTGGAGCAGGAAGTCGGATTCGCCTGACACCAGATGGGCCGCCACCACTTCGGGCAGGGCGCAGACTTCCTTGCGGAACTGCTCGGCGTCGCGCTCGTGGTGGCGTTCGACCTTGACGCCGACGAACACGGTCAGGCCCAGCCCGACCTCGTCCGGCGCCAGCCGGGCCTCGTAGCCCTGGATCACGCCGGCCTCTTCCATCAGCCGTACCCGCCGCAGGCAGGGGGAAGGCGACAGGCCGATCTGTTCGGCCAGCTCGACGTTGGTGAGGCGGCCGTTGTGCTGCAGGGCCTCGAGAATGCGCCGATCATAGGCGTCCAATTGGCGTTTTGGCATGAAATTTTGATTAGGCAGGATTGATTGGTTCAGTATGCCAATCATGTTATCCAGGTTGGCATGAATAGCAAGCACATGCCGGTGCCTTTTCCCTAGAATGATCGCCATTTCCCGCAGCACGGAGCGTGGCGCATCATGGCCGATATGGCGTTGTTTCTTGGGGCACTGTTGATTGTCTATGTGGTGCCCGGGCCGGACATGATCCTGCTGCTCGAGACCGGCGCCCTGCGCGGGCGCGGCCAGGCGCTGGCAGTGGCCGGGGGGCTGGCGGTCGCCCGCGCCGCTCACGTGACGCTGGCGGCGCTGGGGCTGGCGGCGCTGTTCAAGGCCCATCCCTGGGCTTTCGACGCGGCGCGCACCGTGGGCGGTTGCTATCTGATCTGGCTGGGCGCGCGATTGCTGCGCGCCGGGCCGCTCTCTTATGGCGTGGCGCACGCGGCGCAGGCGGCCGCGCACGGGCCGGGCCTGGGCGCGGCGTTTTTCAGCGGCGTGCTGACCAACTTCCTCAATCCCAAGGCATTGCTGTTCTGCTCGGTCCTGCTGCCCCAATTCATCTCGCCGGCGCAAGGGCCGATCGGCCGGCAGTTCGCCCTGCTGGGCGTGATCCTGGTGAGCCTGGGCCTGGCGTTCGACGTATTGTGCGCGCTGGCTGGCGGCGCGCTGGGGCGCTGGATGGCGGCCCATCCGCGCGTGCAGAAATGGCAGGGCGCCGCGTTTGGCGGCGCCCTGATCGCTTTCGGCCTGCGGTTGACGCTGAGCCGCTGAGCGGGCCGACACATGCTTGACCCGCGCCAGGCCTTTCCCTACTTGCCGAAGGCCAGGGACGTTTCGTCCTCGTCCTGGTCCTCGTCGTCGGCGCGTGCCGGCAGGGGACGCGCGCCGTCGGCCAGCATCTCCGCCTGCGTCAGGCCCTTGGTCAGCTCCAGGGCCTGGCGCTCGAACAAGCGCCGGTACAGGCCGCCCTTCAAGCGGATCAACTGGTCATGGCTGCCTTCCTCGATGATGCGGCCGCGGTCCATCACCAGCAGGCGGTCCAGCGCGCGCACCGTCGACAGGCGGTGCGCCACCACCAGCGTGGTGCGGCCCACCATCAGGCGTTCCATGGCCTGCTGGATCAGCACCTCGCTTTCGCTGTCCAGGCTCGAGGTGGCCTCGTCCAGGATCAGGATCGGCGCGTCGGCCAGGAAGGCGCGGGCGATCGCCACGCGCTGGCGCTCGCCGCCCGACAGCTTCACGCCGCGCTCGCCCACCAGCGTCTCGTAGCCCTTGGGCAGCGCCATGATGAAGTCGTGCGCGCTGGCCAGCCGCGCCGCCTGCTCGATCTCGGCCTGCGTCGCGCCGGGGCGGGCGTAGGCGATGTTCTCGGCCAGCGTGCGGTGGAACAGCACCGGCTCCTGTTGCACGATCGCGATCTGGCTGCGCAGCGAGGCCTGCCTGACCTGGGCGATGTCCTGCCCGTCGATGGTGATGCGGCCGCCGTTGACGTCATACAGGCGCTGGATCAGCTTGATGAACGTGGTCTTGCCCGATCCCGAATGGCCCACCAGTCCGACCCGTTCGCCCGGCGCGATGCGCGCCGAGAAGCCGTCGTAAAGCGGCGCCTCGTGGCGGCCGTAGCGGAAGGTCACGTCCTCGAAGCGGATCTCGCCGGCGGTGACGCGGATCCGGCCCGCGCCGGGACGGTCGTCCACGCCCAGCGGCTGCTTCTCCAGCGCCACCAGTTCCTCCATGTCGTTGACCGAGCGCTGCAGGTTGCGGATGTGCATGCCTACGTCGCGCAGGTGGCCCTGCAGCATGAAGAACATCGTCAGCGCGAAGGTCACGTCGCCGACGCTGGCCTGGTTGCGCGACCACAGCAGCAGCGCCGCGCCCAGGATGCCGGCCTGCATCGCCACCAGCATCGCGCCCTGGATGCCGCCGTTGATCGTGGCGCGGATCCAGGTGCGGCGCGTGCGCCGGCGCCACTTGTCGACCACGCGCTCCAGCCGCGCTTCCTCGCGCGTCTCGGCGCCGAAGGCCTTGACGACCGGGTTACAGCTCACCGCGTCGGCCAGCGCGCCGCCCATGCGCGTGTCCCAGGCATTGCCCAGCCGCGCCGCCGGCGCCACGTAGCCCAGCGACAGCGCCGCCGTGACCGCGATGTACAGCACCGATCCCAGGCCGACCACCAGGCCCATCACCGGCCAGTGGATGCCCAGCAGCACGGTGGCGCCGACCAGCATGATGACCGAGGGCAGCAGCGCCACCAGCAGCGTGTCGTTCAGCAGGTCCACCGCCCACATGCCGCGCGTGATCTTGCGCACGGTCGAGCCGGCGAAGCTGTTGGCGTGCCAGTCGGTCGAAAAGCGCTGCACCCGGTAGAAGGCGTTGGACACCATGCCGTTCATCATCTTCAGGGTGAAGACGATGATGTTCTGGAACACGCCCTGACGCAGCAGCGTGCCGCCGATGCCCAGTGCGATCAGCAGCCAGAAGGCGGTGATGGCCGCGCTCCACGCCTGCCGGTCGGCCGCGGCGCCGGATGCCACGGCATCGACCAGGCGGCCCGCGTACAGCGGCGTCAGCACGTCGGCCAGGGCCGACAGCAGCGCCAGCCCGACGATCAACGCGGTGCGCCAGGGTTGGGCGCGCCAATAGCGGAAGGTAAAGCCGAGGACGTCCTTGAAGGCTTGTCCTCGCAGATCGATTTTTGTTCGATTCATTGCGATCGCCCGGCAACGCGAAGGCGCCGGTTTCCTTGTGGGAAGAAGGTGATACGACCTGCGCCTCAGGGCGCGGGCATTGCGTTCAGGGGTTTGGGGCGGGCACGGCGGACCAGTCGCCAGGTAATCTGGCGATGGGGCCGCGCGGGCGACGACTTAATGGCGTCGCGGAGATACGCGCGGGATGGCGGTATGCGGATTCATCATCTTGCGCCTCCCAGGTGTAGGTGAAGGGAAAAAAGAATGGGCACAGGCCCGAATTGAAGATTCTATAGAAGTGGTGTAGGCGGATCAACCGCGCGGACGGTGGGGGATTGCCGGCGTGTGGGTTTTTCCCCACGGCGATGGCGTCCGGCCGCCAGGCGCAATGGCTGAAGGGGCGGCCGCCGCGAAGGCGCGGCGGCCGACCAGGCGGGCTACTTCAGGAACCCGGTCGAGATCCACGGCACCGCGGCGATGACCACGATGCCGACCGCCATCGAACCCAGGTAGCCCAGGATGGGCCGGATGCCGGCTTCGGGCGCGACCCGGCCGATGGCGCAGGCGGCGTAGTAACCCACCCCGAACGGCGGCGCGAACAGGCCCAGGCCCATCGACAGGATCACCACCATCGCGTAGTGCACCTCGTGGATGCCCATCTGGTGCGCGATGGGGAACAGCAGCGGCCCGAACAGCACGATGGCGGGGATGCCCTCCAGCACGCTGCCCAGGATGACGAACGCGACGATCGACACCGCCATGAAGGTGGCGGCGCCGCCGGGCAGGCCCGCCATGGCCTGCGCGAGCTGGGTCGAGAAGCCCGATTGCGTCAGGGCCCAGGCCATGGCGGTGGCGGTGCCGATGATCAGCAGGATCGATCCGGACAGGCAGGCGGTGTCGACCAGCATGGGCTTGAGCCGCTTGGCGTCGAAGCAGCGGTAGACCAGCAGCCCGATCAGCGTGGCATAGACGATGCCGATGGTGGACACCTCGGTGGCGGTGGCCACACCCTCGACCACGGCCGCGCGGATCACGAAGGGCAGCGCCAGCGCCGGCAGCGCCACCAGCAGGGCGCGCCCGATCTGGCGGCCGCTGGCCTTGCGCACCGCGCTCAGGTCTTCGCGGCGGTTGCGCCACCAGACCACCAGGCACAGCATCACGCCCAGCACCAGCCCGGGCAGCAGGCCGCCCGTGAACAGCGCCGTGATCGACACGCCGGTGACCGAGCCGATGGTGATCAGCACCAGGCTGGGCGGCACGGTCTCGGTCTGCGCGCCGGTGGCCGACAGCAGCGCCACCAGGTCGCCCTCGTCGGCGCCGCGCTCGCGCATTTCCGGGAACAGCACCGGCGCCACCGCCGCCATGTCGGCGGCCTTGGCGCCGGAAATGCCCGAGACCACGTACATGGCGCCGATCAGCACGTACGACAGGCCGCCGCGCACATGCCCCAGCAGGCTGGCCAGGAACGCCACCATGCGCTTGGCCATGCCGGTCATCTCGATCAGCACGCCCAGGAACACGAACAGCGGCACCGCCAGCAGGATCAGGTGCGACATGCCTTCGTCCATGCGTCCGACCACCACCATCATCGGCACGTCGGTGGTCAGCGACAGATAGCCGAAGGTGGCCAGCCCGAACGAGAAGGCGATCGGCACGCCCGCGAACACCGTGGCCGCCACCACGCCGACGAAGAAGATCAGCAGGTTGAGGTTGCCCAGGCTCGCCAGCACCGGCTGCAGCGCCGTCATGGCGGCCACCACGCCGCCGACCAGCAGCAGCGCCAGGCCGGTGACGCGCCACTGCGCGCGTTCGACCAGCCGCAGCAGCGCGATCAGCAGCATCAGCGCGGTGCCCACCGGCAAGGCGGCGGCGCGCCAGACGTTGGGGATTTCCAGCGCGGCGGTGGTGACGTACTGTTCCTCCGAGGCGTACTCGTAGCCCGGCGCCTGCAGCAGCAGCAGGAACGCCAGCGCCGCCGCCACGGCCACCATGTCCAGCAGCGCGCGGGCGCCGGGCGAGGCGCGGTTGACCAGCGCGCCCATGCGCATGTGCTCGCCGCGGCGAAAGGCGATCACCGCGCCCAGCATGGCCAGCCACAGGAACAGGATCGAGGCCAGTTCGTCGGACCATACCAGCGGCGTGTGCAGCACGTAGCGCGCCACGATGCCCGAGAACAGGATGACGATCTCCGCGACCACCAGGATGGCCGCGGGAATCTCCACCAGGTGGCCCAGGGCGTTGTCCAGCGTGATGGCCCAGGGGCGGCGCGCGCCGGGCGCCGGACCCGCCTCGGCCCGCAGCGCCGCCGGATGCGTCAGCGCAGCCCTCATGACAGACTCCCGGCCGCCTGCTCCAGCAGGCCCCAGGCCTTGTCGCCGTATTTTTCCTTCCAGCCGGCATAGAAGCCAGCGCGGCGCAGCGCGTCGCGGATGGGCGCGGGGTCGGGCGTGTTGAAGGTCAGGCCTTCCTCGGCCAGCTTGGCCTGCAGTTGGTTGTTCAGCGCCAGCACGTCGGCGCGCTCGGCCATGCCGGCGGCGTTGATGTGTTTGGCGACGACCTCGCGGATGTCGGCCGGCAGCTTTTCCCAGGCGCGGCGGTTGCCCAGGAACCAGAAGCCGTCCCACATATGGTTGGTCATCGAGCAGTATTTCTGCACTTCGTACAGCTTGGCGGTCTGGATGATGGCCAGCGGGTTTTCCTGCGCGTCCACCACGCGGGTCTGCAGCGCGGAATAGGTTTCGTTGAAGTTGATGCTGGCCGGCGACGAGCCCAGCGCCTTGAACATCGAGGTCCACAGCGGGCTGACAGGCACGCGGATCTTCAGGTCGCGGAAATCACCGGGGCCGCTGATGGCGCGCGAGCTGGTGGTGACCTGGCGAAAGCCGTTGTCCCAGATGCGGTCCATGACGAACAGGCCCTTGGCGTTGATGTCGGCGCGGATGTGCGCGCCCAGGTCGCCGTCCATGGCCTTCCAGACCGCGGCGTAGTCGGGAAAGGCGAAGCCGACGCCGCTGATCGAGGCGCTGGGCACCAGGGTCGACAGGATCAGGCCCGACAGGGTGAAGAACTCGACGGCGCCGGCGCGCAACTGGCTCAGGGTGTCGGTGTCCGAGCCGAGCTGGCTGCTGGGGAACACCGCCAGTTCGAAGCGGCCGCCGGTGTCCTTGAGGATGTTCTGCGCGGCCTCGTTGGCGCGCAGGTTCATCGGGTGCGAGGGGGGCAGGTTGTTGGCGTACTTGTAACGGAACTGGGGCGCCGCCAGCGTGCGCTGGAACGGGGCCAGGGCGAGCAGCGCGCCGCCTCCCGCGGCGCGCATGAGGTTGCGTCGAGTCGTGTTCATGCTGTCTCCTTGGTTATGAGATCCGGCCGCCGTCGAGGACGGCCGGATAAAGCGCCTTGCCAGGCCTGTTGCTTTATCTTTGCATGAGGTCCATTATGTGGACCTACGTACTACCCTTAAATTCATTTAATCACATTGATTCACTAGCGTAAATCAATAAAACTGGTGCAGAATGAAAAAACAAAATCATATTGATGGTCCACAAAATGGACCTGATGAAAACACAGGCGGAGACGTGACGGAGGCCTCATCCCAGGTCGGTGGCACTCAGGCGATATCCCGCGCCATGCTGGTGCTGCGCGCGGTGTCGCGCACCCGCGGCGAAGGCGCGGGCCTGCTGGCGTTGACGCGCGACACGGGCATGAGCAAGCCCACCGTGCACCGCATCCTGGCCGCCCTGGCCGCCGAAGGCATGGTCGAACAGGACCTGGCCAGCCGCCGCTACTTTCTGGGCCCCGAATGCCACGTGCTGGGCAACATCGCCAGCGAGCGCTTCGGCATCAACCGGCTGGCCGCGCCGGTGGTGGCGCGACTGGCGCACGAGTGCGGCGATTCCGCCTTCTTTTCACTGCGCCGCGACGTGTTCGCGGTCTGCGTGCTGCGCGAGGATGGCGACTATCCGCTCAAGACCCACGTGCTGCTGCCGGGCGACCGGCATCCGCTGGGCATCGGCGCCGGCAGCCTGGCGATCCTGGCGGCGTTGCCCGACGACGAGGTCGATGCCTGCCTGCAGGCCAATGCGGCCCTGATCGAGCGGCGCTATCCGCATTACTCCGTGGCGCTGATCCGCACGCTGGTCGATGAGGTGCGCGAGCAGGGCTATGCCGTCAACCGCGGCCTGGTGGTGCCGGGCTCGTGGGGCATCGGCATGCCGCTGCGCGATGAGCAGGGCCACGTGCTGGGCGCCCTGAGCATCGCCGCGGTCGAATCGCGCATGGACGAGGAAAGACAGTTCCAACTGGCCAAGCTGTTGTCACGCGAGGCCAAACGCCTGCTTGCGCAGGCCAACCCGGCAGGCCGCGAGGCGCGGGCGCGCCCGCAGGCCGCCAAGCCCAGGCCCTGATCCGCCGTGCCGGCGGGGCGGGGCTGCCAACAGAGGAGACAGCAATGAGCAAGCGTGCCGTCATCGTGGGGTGGTCGCACACCCCGTTCGGCAAACTCGACGACCCCGACACCGAAAGCCTGATGGCGCGGGTATCCGGCGCCGCGCTCGACCACGCGGGCATCAGCCCCGAGGCGGTGGACGGCATCTATGCCGGCGTCATGAACAGCGGTTTCCAGAAACAGGATTTCCAGGCGGCGCTGGTGGCGCTGGCCGAGCCGGCGCTGGCGTATGTGCCGGCGACGCGGCTGGAGAATGCCTGCGCCACCGGCTCGGCCGCGCTGTACGCGGCCATGGATTTCATCGAGGCCGGACGCGGCCGCGTGGCGCTGGTGGTGGGGGCCGAGAAGATGACCGCGCGTTCCACCGAGGACACCGGCGACATTCTGCTCAATGCCAGCTATCGCAAGGAAGAGGCCAACCTGCCGGGCGGCTTTGCCGGCGTGTTCAGCCGCATCGCCACCGCCTATTTCGAGCGCCATGGCGACCACGGCGAGGCGCTGGCCCGCATCGCGGCCAAGAACCACGCCAATGCGCTGGACAACCCTTACGCGCAGATCCGCAAGGACCTGGGCTTCGAGTTTTGCAATACCGTTTCCGAGAAAAACCCTTATGTGGCGGCGCCGTTGCGCCGTACCGATTGCTCGCCTATTTCCGACGGCGCGGCGGCGCTGGTGCTGGCCGACGCGGAAACCGCGGCGGGCCTGCGCCGCGCCATCGGCTTTCGCGCCCGGCGCCACGTCAATGATTTCCTGCCGCTGAGCCGGCGCGATCCGATCGCGTTCGAGGGCGCGGCGCGCGCCTGGCGCGAGGCGCTGACCGATGCCGGCGCGACCCTGGACGACTTGAGCCTGGTGGAGACGCATGACTGCTTCACCATCGCCGAACTGATCGAGTACGAGGCCATGGGCCTGGCGCCGCGCGGCCACGGCGTGCGGGCGCTGCGGGAAGGCTGGGTGCAGAAGGGCGGACGCCTGCCGGTCAACCCGTCGGGCGGGCTCAAGGCGAAGGGCCATCCGGTGGGCGCCACCGGCGTGTCGCTGCACGTCATGGCGTGCCTGCAACTGGCCGGCGAGGCCGGCGCCATGCAGGTGCCGGACGCGACGCTGGCCGGCGTCTTCAACATGGGCGGCGCGGCCGTGGCCAATTACGTCAGCATCCTGGAGCGCGTCAAATGAGCGGCCCGCTGGAGCAGGCCCTGGCGCCGCCGGGCGGGGTGGCGCCGGTGTCGCGCCGGGCCATGAACCTGGCGCATTTCCTGGTGCAGGCGGCGCGCCGCCACCCCACGCGCGCAGCGCTGGTCTGCGGCGAGGCCCGCCTGAACTGGCGCGAGCTGGACACGCGCACGGCCGCCCTGGCGCGGGCGCTGGCCGAGCGCGGCGTGGGCAAGGGCGACCGGGTGCTGGTGCACGCGCGCAACAGCTTCGCGTTCGCCGAAACCCTGTTCGCCGTGCTGCGGCTGGGCGCGGTCTGGGTGCCGACCAATTGCCGCATCTCGCCGGACGAGGCGGTCTATCTGGCGCGGGCGGCCGGGGTCAAGGCCTTCCTGTGCGAAGGCCAGTCCCCCGGGCACGCGGCGGCCGTGGCGCAGGCCATGCCCGACCTGGCCTTGCTGGCGCGGCTGGGTCCCGGCGAGTTCGGCGAGGCCGACACCGCTTCCCTGATCGCGGCGCATCTGGATGACGCGCCGACGGCCTGCGCCGACGTGGACTATGACGATCCCTGCTGGTTCTTCTTTACCTCCGGCACCACCGGCCATCCGAAGGCGGCGGTGCTGACGCATGGGCAGATGGCCTTCGTGCTGACCAACCACCTGTGCGATCTGATGCCGGGCACCACCGAGCACGACGTCAGCCTGGTGGTGGCGCCGTTGTCGCATGGCGCGGGCATCCATTTCCTGACCCAGGTGGCGCGCGCCGCCGCCACCGTGCTGCCCGAGGGCGAGCGCTTCGACCCGGAAGAGGCCTGGCGCCTGGTGCAGGCGCACCGGGTGACCAACATGTTCACCGTGCCGACCATCGTCAAGCTGCTGGTCGAGCACCCGGCGGTGGACGCCTTCGACCACTCCAGCCTGCGCTACGTGATCTACGCCGGCGCGCCCATGTACCGCGAAGACCAGAAGCGCGCGCTGGCCAAGCTGGGCCGGGTGCTGGTGCAGTACTTCGGGCTGGGCGAGGTCACGGGCAACATCACCGTGCTGCCGCCGGAGCAGCACCATGACGGCGACGGCCCCGAGGCGCGCGTGGGCACCTGCGGCTACGAGCGCATCGGCATGCAGGTCAGCATCCAGGACGAGGCCGGCAATCCGTTGCCGGCGGGCCGGACGGGCGAGATCTGCGTCTGCGGGCCGGCGGTGTTCGCCGGCTATTACGACAACCCGGGCGCCAATGCCAAGGCCTTCCGCAACGGCTGGTTCCGCACCGGCGACCTGGGCTACCTGGACGACGCGGGCTACCTCTACATCACCGGCCGCGAATCCGATATGTACATCTCGGGCGGCTCCAATATCTATCCGCGCGAGGTCGAGGAAAAGGTGCTGGCGCATCCGGCGATCGCGGAGGCGGCGGTGCTGGGGGTGCCGGATCCGGTGTGGGGCGAGGTGGGGGTGATGGTGTGCGTGCTGCGACCCGGCGAGACACTGGAAGAGGAGGCCCTGCTGGCCTGGCTCGGATCGCGCATGGCGCGCTACAAGCTGCCGCGCCAGGTGTTCTTCTGGGATGCGCTGCCGCGGTCGGGCTACGGCAAGATCACCAAGAAGCTGGTGCGCGAGGCCCTGCGCGAGCGGGGCTGCCTGGCGCCCGCCTAGGAAACGGGGCCGCCGCGCGGCGGCCGCGCAAGAGGGTGCGGACATCGCGAACACATTGCGAGCAGACAACGAGGAGACCGAATCATGGATGAAGCGCAGGAAGCGGTGCTGGTCACGGGGGGCGCGTCGGGCATCGGCCTGGCCGTCGCGCGGGGCCTGCTGGGCGCGGGACGCCGGGTGCTGGTGGCGGACGTGTCGCAGGAACGGCTGGACGAGGTGCGGGGCCTGGCGCCCGCGGAACGCCTGGGGTGCGTGCGGCTGGACGTATCCGACGAGGCGCAGGTGACCGAGGTCATGACGCGACTGGAAGCCGATTTCGGTCCGATCGCCGGGCTGGTCAATTCGGCCGGCATCGGCCGCGATGTGCCGTTCCTGGAGACGGACACGGCGTTGCTGCGGCGGATCCTGGAAGTTAACCTGGTGGGCTCGTTCGTGGTGGCGCGCGAGGCGGCCCGGCGCATGCGCGAACGCGGCCGCGGCTCGATCGTGAATATCGCGTCCGTGTCGGGCATCCGCGGCAACGCGGGCCGCGCGGCGTACGGCGCTTCCAAGGGAGGCGTGGTGACGCTGACGCGGGTGATGGCGGTGGAACTGGCCGCGTACGGCATCCGCGTGAACGCGGTGGCGCCGGGGCCGATCGAGACGCCGCTGGTGGGGCAGATGCACACCGACGAGGCGCGCGCGGCCTGGCGCCAGGTGGTGCCGCAGCATCGCTACGCCGCGCCGGAGGAACTGAACGGCACCATCGGCTGGCTGCTCGACGATTCGCTGTCCAGCTACGTGACGGGGCAGGTGATTTGTGTGGACGGCGGCTTCACCGCGGCGGGCATGCTGCCGGCGGTGCATTGACGCCCGCGTTTTCAGCTTTCATTCCCATCTTGCGCCACAAGCGCACGGAGTGCACATCATGCGAACCACCACCGTGGATCGTTCGTTGCGGGGATCACCGGTATTGCCCCGCCCCAGGACGCTGATACACCCGGGAGCCTTCAACCCGGTACGGATACACAGCCGCTGCGCGCGGCGCGGCCGCCATGTCCGGCTGACGCTGCAGCCCGGCGCCAGCCTGTTCGAGGCGCTGGTCAATGGCCTGGCGCCGCTGGGCGTGGAGAACGCCTCGATGACGCTGCTGAGCGGCGAATTCAGCCATCTCGACTACTGCACCGCGCCGCCGGACCCGGCGCATCTGCGGGTGGTGGCGTACACCGCGCCGATCGCGGCGGGCGCGGCCACGCTGATCTTCGGCAACGCCACGCTGGGCAAGGGCGACAACGGCGAGCCGCTGGTGCACTGTCACGCCGCGTTCTGCGATCAGGGCGGGGCGCTGCTGGGCGGGCACCTGATTCCGCAGACATCGATCGTGGGCGCGGGGCCGGTGACGGTGCTGGTGACGGCGCTGGAAGGCTTCGAACTGCGCGCCACTTATGACGCGGAAACCAATTTGCGGCTACTGCAGCCGCGGGAGATCTGACGATGATGCCGGCCGAGGTCGAAAGCGGAAGCATGGGGCGGGTGGCGTATGCGCGCATCGGGCCCAACGAGGATCTGGTGCAGGGGGTCGAGAAGCTGTGCCTGGCGGAGGGGTTTCGCAATGCCTTCGTGCGCGGCGCGCTTGGGAGCCTGGTGGATGCCTGCCTGTATGCGCGGGGCGGGGAGGTGCGGCAGCTTGAGGGGCCGGCGGTGGAGATCGTGAGCCTGGCGGGAGAGGTGCGCGCGCAGGCGGACGGGTCGGTGGTGGCCTCGCTGTCGGGGGTGGTGGCGGACCCGGCGGGGCGGGTGCACGGCGGGGTGTTCGTCCCTGGGGCGAACCCTGTCTGTATGACGTTCGAGGTGACGTTGGAGGAGTGGCTGCCGGACGGCGGCTGAGGCGCGGACGGGTGAGGCGCGATGCGGCGGCCGGGACGGATACACTTGGCCACCCATGCGCCAAGGAAAATGACATGAAACGCACCCTGTCGGCCGGCATCAGACTGGCCCTTGCGGCCTGCCTGATCTTCGCCGCGCTGTTTGCCGTCGTCGGCGGCTGGACCACGGGCTATTCGTTGGAAAGCGTGATCTGGCTGGCGCTGACCGGCGCCATCTTCGGCGCGATCGGGGCGCCGGCCATCGAGCCGAAAGCGTTCCGCTATCCGGCGCTGTGGCAGGTCGGCTGCGCCGTGGCGGGATGCCTGCTGGTCGCGGCCCTGCTCGGCGCCGGCATCGACGGCTACCTGCTGGCTGTCGCGCTGGGCGTCCTGCTCGGCTATCTCGCGCCGTACTGGATCACGCGCGTCACGGGTCCTTGACCGGCCCTGGCCGCGGCCGAGCCGCCGGCTGCTTCGCGCGAAATCCGGCAAAGCCGCTCCAGCACTGCTGCGTGTAGCTGTAGAGCGCGTCCTGCGCCTTCAGCGGGCTGCGGCCGGCCAGCCGCGCGAGGACGTAGTGGCCCTGGCGCTGGGGATCGGGCGGCAGCGGCACTTCCACGAGCTGGCCGGCCTGCTGCTCCTGGCGGGTGACGCAGATGACGCCCAGCAGCAGGGTGTCGGTGGCGAGGGCCAGGTGGACCAGGGGGGCCAGGCTTTCGCAGCGCACGCTGACCATCTGCTCGGGGGCGCCGGCGGGGCCGAGGGTTTCGGCCAGGCGCAGGGCGACCTCGGGGCTGAGGGTGCTGGAGGCGACGGGGTACTGGCGGATGTGATCGATGGTGGGGCGGCGGTGGGCCAGGATGGGGTGATCCTTGCGACAGACCATGCCGGCGCGCAGGGGCGCGAGCGGCCGGGTCTCGATGTCGGCGGCGCCGTACAGCATGCGGGCGTCGCAGACCATGGCGTCGATGCGTTCGGCGCGCAGCAGATCGAGCAGGGTGGCGGTGGTGCCGAGTTCGGCCGCCACGCGCACCTGCGGATGGCGAGCGGCCATGTGCGCCAGGAACGGCGTCAGCAACAGCGAGGCGGGGGTGGGACTGAGTCCGATAGACAGGGTGCCCGATTCGCCGCCGGCCAGTGTCTTGAGCTCGCGCCGCAGCTCGGCTTCTTCGTAGCGCATGCGGCGGGCGCGTTCCGCGACGCAGGCGCCGTAAGGCGTGAGGCGCACCTGGCGGGTGCCGCGGTCCAGCAGCGGCAGGCCAAGCTCGGCCTCCAGCGCCTGGATGCTGCGGCTGAGCGCGGGTTGCGACAGGTTGACCTTGTCGGCGGCGCGCGAAAACGTGCCGTGTTCGACCACGGCGAGCAGGTGCTTGAGTTTCTGGAAGTCCATGTTCCAACCGCATGAATCATATGAATCAAATGCATTGGAATTATAGATTGGGCCTCCGTATGATGGTCCGCGGACGGCGCCCGGCAGAGGCGCCGCCATCGCCCGCGGCAGGCTCGCGGCGCGGTCCCATTCGATACGGAGACAGATTCAATGAAGCAGCATGTGTTGTCGGCCGCCCTGTTGGCGGCCAGTTCGTGCCTGCCCGCGATGGCGGCGCAGGCCGTGGCGCAACCCGTGGCGACGGCCGCCGGACAGGCCGCCGAGGCCGTCGCGGCGCCGCCGCAGGGCGCCGATGGCAAGGTCACGATCCGGCGTGACGCCTATGGCATGCCGCACGTCTATGCGGACACGGTGTACGGCATCTTCTATGGCTACGGCTACGCGGTGGCACAGGACCGGCTGTTCCAGATGGAGATGGCGCGCCGCAGTACCCAGGGCCGGGTGGCCGAGGTGCTGGGCGCGTCGATGGTGGGGTTCGACAAGTCGATCCGCGCCAATTTCTCGCCCGAGCGCATCCAACGCCAATTGGCGGCGCTGCCGGCCTCGGACCGCCAGGTGCTGGACGGCTACGCGGCCGGCATGAACGCCTGGCTGGCGCGGGTGCGGGCCGAGCCCGGCACGTTGATGCCCAAGGAGTTCAACGACCTGGGCTTCGCGCCGGCCGACTGGACCGCCTACGACGTGGCGATGATCTTCATCGGCACCATGGCCAACCGCTTCTCGGACGCCAACAGCGAGATCGACAACCTGGCGCTGCTGACGGCGCTCAAGGACAGGCACGGCGACGCCGAGGCCATGCGCATCTTCAACCAACTGCGCTGGCTGACCGACAGCCGCGCGCCGACCACGGTGCCGCCCGAAGCGGGCAGCTACCAGCCGGCCGTGTTCCAGCCGGACGGCGCGGACAGGCTGGCCTACGCGCTGCCGCGCTACGACGGCACGCCGCCGATGCTCGAACGCGTGGTGCGCGATCCGGCCACGCGCGGCGTGGTCGATGGCGCGCCGGCGACATTGCGGGCACAACTGGCCGAGCAGTACGCGCAATCGGGCCAGCCGGGCATCGCCGGCTTTCCCACCACCAGCAACATGTGGATCGTGGGCCGCGACCATGCCAAGGACGCCCGTTCGATCCTGCTGAACGGCCCGCAGTTCGGCTGGTGGAATCCGGCCTACACCTACGGCATCGGCCTGCACGGCGCCGGCTTCGACGTGGTCGGCAACACGCCGTTCGCCTATCCCGGCATCCTGTTCGGCCACAACGCGCATGTGGCCTGGGGCTCGACCGCCGGTTTCGGCGATGACGTCGACATCTTCGCGGAAAAGCTCGATCCGGCCGACCGCACCCGTTATTTCCACGACGGGCAATGGAAGACGCTGGAAAAACGCACCGACCTGATCCTGGTGAAAGACGCGGCGCCGGTGACGCTGGACGTGTACCGCAGCGTGCACGGCCTGATCGTCAAGTTCGACGACGCGCAGCACGTGGCCTACGCCAAGGCGCGCGCCTGGGAAGGCTTCGAATTGCAGTCGCTGATGGCCTGGACCCGCAAGACGCAGTCGGCCAACTGGGAACAATGGAAGGCGCAGGCGGCGCGCCACGCGTTGACCATCAACTGGTACTACGCCGACGACCGCGGCAACATCGGCTACGCCCATACCGGCTTCTATCCCAGGCGCCGCCCGGGCCACGACCCGCGCCTGCCGGTGCCGGGCACGGGCGAGATGGACTGGCAGGGCCTGCTGCCGTTCTCGACCAATCCGCAGGTCTACAACCCGCGCCAGGGCTTCATCGCCAACTGGAACAACCAGCCGATGCGCGGCTACCCGTCCACCGACCTGTTCGCCATCGTCTGGGGCCAGGCCGACCGCTACGCCGAGATCGAGACGCGCCTGAAGGCCATGACTGCCAACGGCGGCAAGGTCAGCGCGCAGCAGATGTGGGACCTGATCCGCACCACCAGCTACGCCGACGTCAACCGCCGCCACTTCCTGCCGTTCCTGCAGCGCGCGGTGCAAGGGCTGCCGGCCGACGATCCGCGCGCGCGGCTGGTGGCGGGGCTGGCGGCGTGGGACGGCATGGCGACCAGCGAGCGCCAGCCGGGCTACTTCGACAACGCCGGTCCGGCGGTGATGGACGCCTGGCTGCGCGCCATGCTCAAGCGCACGCTGGCCGACGAGATGCCGGCCGACTTCTTCAAGTGGTACAGCGCCACCGGCTACCCGACGCCGCAGGCGCCGGCCACCGGTTCGCTCAACCTGACCGCCGGCGTCAAGGTGCTGTTCAACGCCCTGGCCGGCCCCGAGGCCGGGGTGCCGCAGCGCTATGACTTCTTCAACGGCGCGCGCGCCGACGACGTCATCCTGGCGGCGCTGGACGATGCGCTGGCGGCGTTGCGCCAGGCCTATGGGCAGGATCCGGCCGGATGGAGGATCCCGGCGCCGCCGATGGTGTTCGCGCCCAAGAACTTCCTGGGCGTGCCGCAGGCCGACGCCAAGGCGGTGCTGAGCTACCCGGCCACGCAGAACCGCGGCACCGAGAACAACATGACGGTGTTCGACGGCAAATCGGTGCGGGCGGTGGACGTGGTGGCGCCGGGGCAGAGCGGCTTCGTCGCCCCGGACGGCACCCCGTCGCCGCACACCCGCGACCAGTTCGACCTGTACAACACCTTCGGCAGCAAGCGGGTGTGGTTCACGGCGGACGAGGTGCGGCGCAACGCTACGTCGGAAGAGACGTTGCGCTACCGGCGGTAAGGTCGCGCGCGCCCTGGTGGCTGGCAAGGCGGGCGTAGGCGCCTTGCTTGCGCAGCAGTTGGTCATGGGTGCCGGCCTCGGCCAGGGTGCCGTTGTCCAGCACCAGGATCAGGTCGGCGTCGCGGATGGTGGCCAGGCGGTGCGCGATCACCAGCGTGGTCCGGTGCCGCATCAGCACGTCCAGCGCGCCGCGCACCTGCATCTCCGACAGGGTGTCCAGGTGCGAGGTGGCTTCGTCCAGGATCAGCACCGGCGCGTTCTTCAGGAAGGCACGCGCGATCGAGATGCGCTGGCGCTGGCCGCCCGACAACTGCATGCCGCGCTCGCCGACGCGCGTGGCCAGGCCTTCGGGCAGGCTGCGCACGAAATCGCCGAGCGCGGCCTGTTCCAGTGCCCGCGTCAGTTCCTCGGGGCTGGCGTCGGGGCGCGCCAGGCGGATGTTGCCTTCGAGCGTGTCGTTGAACAGGTAGGTGTCCTGCGTCACCAGCGCGACGCGTTCGCGCAGGCCGTCCAGCCGCAGTTGGCGCACGTCCACGCCGTCGAGCTTGACCGCGCCCTGGCGCGGATCCCAGAAGCGCAGCAGCAGGCTGGCCACGGTGCTCTTGCCCGCGCCCGAGGCGCCGACCACGGCCACGGTGGCGCCGGCCGGCACGGTGAAGCTCAGGTCGCGCAGCGTGTCCTGGCTTTTGCCGGGATAGGTGAAATACACGTGGTCGAACGCCAGCGACAGGCCGTGCGGCGCCGCCGGCGGCGGCAGCGGGCCGTCGGTGACCGGCTCGGGTTCGTTGTTGACCACGTGCAGGCGGCGGGTGGCGGCGATGGTGTCGGCCAGTTGGCGGCTGACCTGCGAGATCTCCGACACCGGCAGGAAGGTCGCCAGCGCGATCAGCACCAGCAGCGGCAGCATGCTTGCCGAGAGGGCGCCGGCCGACACCTGCAGCGCGCCGACCACGGCCACCGCCAACCCGCCCAGGCCCATGGCGGTCTCGAACCAGGCGGTCTGGCGCGACAGGTCGCGCAGGATGTCCAGGCGGCGCACGCGGTACTGGTCGGCGACCCTGAGGAATTCCTCGCGGCGGCGGCCGGTGGCCTGGAAGGCGGTCAGGTCGGCCAGGCCCTGGATGGTGTCGGTGGTGTGCGCGCTCATCTCGCCCAGGGCGTGGCGGGCGCGGTCGCCCAGCGCGTCGACCTTGCGGCGGCCGCGCACCGGCGACACCAGCGCATAGGCCAGGAACGGCAGCAGCGCCAGCGCCACCGGCCAACTGTAGAACGCCAGGAAGCCCAGCACCGACAGCGGCACCAGCACCGAGACGATGGCCGGGGCGATGGTGTGGGCGTAGAAGTACTCGACCATCTCCACGTCCTGCGTCGCCAGCGCCACCAGGTCGCCCGAGCGGCGTTGCAGCAGATAGGCGGGCGCCAGCCGCTCCAGCTTGTCGTAGAGCTTGACGCGCATGTCCGCCAGCAACTGGTAGGCCATGGCGTGCGCCAGCCACGATTCGAGCCAGTGGAACAGCGCGGCCAGCGGCGCGGCGATCAGCAGGCCGATGATCAGCGCCGACGTGTCGCGGCCGTCGCGGATGGCGGCCACCACCAGCGCGCTCAGCACGCCGACGCCGATGAAGGCGGCCACGCGCGCCACGCCCAGCAGGATGGTGGCGATCAGGGTGCCGCGCCACGGTTGCACCACCGACAGCAGCGTGGCCAGCGTGGCGCGCCAGCCGACCTGTTCGGCGTCGGCGTCCAGCGGGCGCAGCGCCGGGCCCTGGCCGCCGGATTCATCGTCAGTGGCGTGCGCGGCGGGCGTGGTGTCGCGCGCCGTGGCGACGAGCGGCGCGCTCGGCGCGCTCAAGGCCAGGGCCTGTTCGTGCATCAGGCGGTAGTACAGGCCATGCTGGCGCATCAGCGCATCATGCGGGCCTTGCTCGACCACGCGGCCCTGGTCCAGCACCAGGCAGCGGTCGGCGCCGATCACGCTGGCCAGGCGGTGCGCCAGGATCAGCGTGGTGCGGCCGGCCATGAGGCGGTCCAGCGCCTGCTGGATCAGCGCTTCGTTCTCGGTGTCGACCGACGACAGCGCCTCGTCCAGGATCAGGATGGGCGCGTCGCGCAGCAGCGCGCGGGCGATCGCCACGCGCTGGCGCTGGCCACCCGACAGTTGCAGGCCGCGTTCGCCGATGCGGGTGGCGTAGCCCTGCGGCAGCGCCATGATGAAGTCGTCGATATTGGCGGCGCGGGCGGCGGCGCGTACCTGTTCGTGGCTGGCGTCGGGCCGGCCCAGTCGCAGGTTCTCATCGATGGTGCCATGGAACAGCGTGATGTCCTGGCTGACCAGCGCCATCTGGCCCAGCAGCGTCTGCGTGTCGAGCTGGTTGACGTCGTGGCCGCCGACGCGGATGGCGCCGGCCTGCGGCACGCATTCGCGCAGCAGCAGGCGCACGATGGTGGACTTGCCGGCGCCGCTGGGGCCGACGATGCCGACGCGTTCGCCGGCGGCGACGCGGAACGACAGGCCCTGGTGCGCCGGGCGTTGCGGCGAATACGAGAACGCCACCGCGTCGAATTCGATGGTGGGATCGAGCCGCGCGGGGGCGGCGCCCGCCTGCACGGCGGGGGCGGCGGTCAGCGGCTGCGCGTCCATCAGCGCGTGGATGCTGGCGGCGGCCGACTGGCCCAGCATGCCCCGGTGCAGCACCGAGCGCAGGTCGCGCAGCGGGCGGAAGATCTCGGTGCCGGCCATCAGCACGATCAGCAGCGCTTCCACGCTCATGTCGCCAGCGGCCACGCGCCAGGCGCCGACTGTCAGCGCCAGCGCGGCGCCCAGCGCCACGCCCAGGTCGCTGATGCCGCGCGTCAGCAGGCTCACCGACAGCACCCAGAAGGTGTTGTCCGACAGGGCGCGGGCGCGCGCGGCCAGGCGCTGGCCAAAGGTCTTGCCCTGGCCGTACGACTTGAGCGTCGGCAGGCCCTGGACGGCGTCCAGGAATTCCTCGCCGAACTCGTTCAGCGAGCGCGTGCGCGCCAGGCTGGCGCGGCGGTCGAGCATGTGCACGGCCATCGGCCCGAACAGCGCGAACAGCGCCGCCACCAGGAACACCAGCGCGGTCGGCACGTCCCAGAAGGCGATGACGGCGAAGATGGCGAACGGCGCGGCCGCGGCGATGGCGACCTGCGGCAGGTACTGGCCGAAGAAGGTCTGCAGTTGCTCCACGCCGTCCACCACCGTCAGCATCACGCCGCCGGTGCGCTGGTTGGCGAACCAGGCCGGCCCCAATGCGACGATGCGATCGTAGAGCCGCGCGCGCAGCGTCTGCTGTACCTGGGCCGAGCAGCGGTTGGCCTGCACCGTGCGCAGGTGGTCGAGCAGGGCGCGCAGCAGCACCATGGCGCCGGCGCACAGGGCCGGCGCGAGCCAGTCCTGCCAGGGCGCGCCGTCGAACACCCTTGCCAGCAACTGGCCCAGGAACACATAGCGGGCGATGCCCGCCGCCAATGCCAGCAGGCCGAGGAAAATGCCGCCCGCCATGCCGGCGCGCAGCCCCGCGGTCAGTTGCCAAAGCCTCGAATCGAAATACATATCAATGCTCCCTCCAGAGCCTGCATGGTCACGCATCCGGCGCGCTGGCGATAGCGATAGTTATTCAATCATGGGTTGAGATAAACTCAACCCATGTCGACCCTGCCCACCCATATGCCGCCGCTGGCGGCGCTGCGCGCCTTCGAGGCCGTCGCCCGCCTGGGCAGCCTCAGCCGCGCCGCGGCCGAGCTCAATGTCACCAAGAGCGCCGTCAGCCACCAGTTGCGCGCGCTGGAGGCCGACCTGGGCGTGAGCCTGTTGCGCCGGGGCGGCACGGTGCGCCGCGCGGAAACCACCGAGGCCGGCGCCGCGTTGCTGGCTTCGGTACAACAGGCCTTGACCCTGCTGGAGACCGCCTGCCGCAATGCCCGGGCCAGCGCCCGCGGCAAACGGCGTTACAACCTGAACGTGTCGGCCAATCCGTCGCTGGCGGCGCTGTGGCTGGCGCCGCGTATCGGCCGCTTCATCGAATTGCACCCCGACATCGACATCCAGGTGTTCCTGCACGCCAGCCAGGACCCGGCCTGGAAGGCTCAGGACATCGACCTGGCGTTCCTGCACGTGCGCGCCCTGGGGCCGCACCTGGCCGCGCCCGGCGACATTCCGCTAATGACGGAAACCGTGGTGCCGGTGTGCAGCCCGGCGCTGGTCGCGCCTGACGAGCGCGACGATCCCGCCGTCTTCACGCGTCATCGCTGGCTCGAGGAAAAGCACATCGACAGCCCGGAGACCGACTGGCGCACCTGGCGCCCACGCCTGGGCCTGGCGGAAAGCGCCGGCCAGGATCCGCTGGTGCTGAGCGGCCTGAGCACGGTGGTGGCGGCGGCCGCGGCCGGCGTCGGGATCGCGCTGGGACGCGCGCCGCTGATCGACGAGGAACTGGCCAGCGGCCGGCTGGTGGCGCTGACGCCGGGCCTGCGCATGCCGGGCTCGTGGGGCTACGTGATGCGCATCCACGCCAATCGGCCGATGGACGCGTCGCTGCCGGCGCTGGTGGAATTCCTGGCAGAGGAAGGGCGCGGGGCCACGGTGGCGTGGCGTGACCCGGTCATCGCCGCGCGCTAGCGCGGCCGCGCCGACGCGCCGCAGCGGCGGAACCACAAGGCATCCGAGCGCGGCAGGCTGCTGCGGTCACGCCGGGAGCGGCGCCGTCAGGCTGGCGCGGTCGGCCGGTTGTCGGCGCGCCATTGCTCGCTTTGCGGCGTGCCGGGCACGGGCGGACGCATGTCCTGGATGGTCCACAGGCCGAACGGCGTTTCATCGATATGGATTTCCCAGCGCAGCCCGCGGTCCGCGACATACGGGGCCAGCAGCCGGCCGACCGCAGCCAGGAACCGGCGCCGGGTCTCGTCCTCGTGGATCTGGCGGGCGATATGGTCGACCGAGATGCGCACGAAGTCGTCGGCGCGTTCGCCGCCGATGAAGAACGAGGACCTGGGCACGGGATGGAATACCAGCCCGACGTAGAACTTCGGCAGGTCGGTGTAGAGCGCAGTGATGCGCTCGGCGATGGCCTGCTTGTCTTCGTCGGAGAAGGCGTCCTGCGGGTGATAGATGTTCCAGAGCGGCATGGCGGGGGTTCCTTTCGGGGAAGGGGCAAAGGCCGTCCGGCAAGGGCGGCAGGGGAAAAGGGCTGTGTCGAGCAGTAGGTATAATTATTGACTTCAATTATTGAAGTTGTAAAGCAAAGGCCGCGGCAGGGACGCTTGAGCGTTGTCCGCGCGGCTGCGATACTGCGATGGCCGCGCTCCGGCGGCACGGCAAAGGGAATCCATGCGCTCCAAGAGTTTTGAAGGAATGGTCTGCTCCATCGCCACGGTGCTCGATGCCGTCGGCGACCGCTGGGCCATGCTGATCCTGCGCGATCTGGTGCTCGGCCTGCGGCGCTACGACGACCTGCGCCGTTCGACCGGCATCGCCAACGCGACGCTGGCCGACCGGCTCAGGCAGTTGGAACAGAACGGGCTGATCGAGCGCCGCCTGTACCAGAGCGGTCCCGACCGCCATGAATACCTGCCCACCGCCAAGGGCCGCGACATCGCGCTGGTGCTGCAGGCGCTGGCCCAGGTCGGCGACCAATGGCGGCCTGACGGCGGATCGCCGCTGCGCTTCATGAACGCGCAGACCGGCCGCCGCGTCGAACTGGGGCTGGTCGAGGAAGGCTCCGGCGCGCGCGTGCGCCACCAGGACCTGCGGGTGGAAGCCGGCCCCGGCGCGGACGACCTGATGCGCTGGCGGCTGTCGCAGAAGACGGAGCGCGCATGAAGCCGCGCTTTTATTCAATATTTGTCGCGCTGATGTAGAGGCCGCCGGCCGCCGCCGGCGTCACACTGCCGCCATTCTTCCCTGGGGAGCGTGGGCATGAAGCGTTATGACGTGATTGTGATCGGCGCGGGCGTGGTCGGCAGTTCGGTCGCCTTCCACCTGGCGGCCCTGGGCGCGAACAGCGTGTTGGTGCTGGACCGCGCCACCGTCGGCGCCGGCACCACGGCGCAGTCATCGGGCATCCTGCGCACCCATTATTCGGTGCGCGAAAACGTCGAGCTGGCGCGGCGCTCGTGGGGCGCCTTCACCGATTTCGCCGCCTATGTCGGCGACGAAGACGCGGCCAGCGGCCTGGTGCGCTGCGGCTACCTGATCGCGGCGGCCGACGACGACAAGCGCGCGCCGCTGGCCGAGGCGCTGGCGCAGCAGCAGGCGCAGGGCATTCCGGTGCAGCGGCTGGACGCGACGCAGGCGCGCGATCTGCTTCCGATCGCCGATTTCCGCGACGCCGCGTTGATCGGCTTCGAGCCCGACGCCGGCTTCGCCGACGCCTATCTGGTCGCCACCAGCTTTGCCCGGGCGGCGCGCCGGCGCGGCGTCACGATCCGCGAGAACGTCGCCGTGCATGGCCTGTCGTGGCAAGGCGGGCGCGTGACCGGCGTGGCCACATCCGAGGGCGACTACGCCTGCGGCGTGGTCGTCAGCACCCAGAACATCTGGAGCGCCGAACTGGCGGCGTGGACCGGCCTGGCGCTGCCGCTGGCGCCCGAGCGCCACGCGGTGCTGGCGCTGGAATGCGCGGCGGCGCCCTATGCCTATTCCATGCCGGTCTACAAGGACCTGGCTTCGCCCGGCATGCTGTACTGCCGCAGCTATGGCGGCAGCCAGATGCTGGTCAGCGAGGGCACGGCCGGTGAAACGCTGGCGTCCGGCCAGACCGAGCAGGGCGACATCCCGCTGGATTACGTGGCGGCGGTTGGCGAGCAGGTGGCGGCGCGCTTTCCGGCGTATGCCGAGGCCGGCCTGGCATCGTCCTGGACCGGCGTGTACGACGTGACGCCGGACTGGAATCCGGTGCTGGGCCGCATCGACGGCGTGGAGGGGCTGGTGGCGGGATTCGGGTTTTCCGGCCACGGCTTCAAGCTGTCGCCCGCGGTCGGCCGGGTGCTGGCGCAGGAAGCCCTGGGACTGGCGACGGATGTGCCGCTAGCGCCCTACGCGCTGGCACGGTTCGCGCGCGGGGCGTTGCTGACCGGCAGGTACGGCCGGGGCGCGGTGTCGTGAGCGGCGTGGCGGTCCGGACAGGTCAGCGCCGCAGGCTGCGCCACAGCGAGGCCGGCGGCAGGCCGAGCGCCGGCGCGATGTCGTGCTGCATCAGGCGCTCGACCGCCACCAGGATCACGTTGCGGGCCTCTGCCGGCAGCTTGCCTGCCTCTTGCGGCCGCGCCGCCAGATAGAAGGCGCGCGCCAGGTCGGGGTCGTCGGCGCGGGCCTTGTCCAGCCAGGGCGCCAGCGGCAGCACCCGTAGCTGGTCGATGAAATGGCGTGATTGCCAGATGCACAGCGGCGTGCTGATGGCAAAGCCCAGGCCGGCGGTGACCAGGCTGAGCAGGGGATCGGTATTGTCGAATTCGAACGTGCGTTCAATGACGATGCCGCGCGCTTCCAGCAGGCGGTCGATGGCCGCGCCGATGTGCGAGCGCGCGCTGTAGCGGATGAACTGGCTGCGGCGTCCCAGTTGCGCCAGCGACGGCGCGCCCTCCCACGGCAGGGCGCGCGGCAGCACCAGCAGATAGGGCTCGCTGAACAGCCCGAGCTTGCGGATGGCGGTTGGCTCGGCGGCGGCGCTGGTGCTGATGACCAGGTCCAGCAGGCGTTCTTCCAGTTGCTTGTCCAGTACCGGTGTGATGCCCGACCAGAGCCGGATCTGGCGCGACGTGCCGGACAGCCCGTGGATCAGGGTGGGGCCGAGCGTGCCCGCGAACGAGTCGACGCAGCCGACGCGCACGATGTTGCGGCGCGCGCGGCTCAGGTTGCGCACGCTTTCAGTCATGTCGCCGGCCTGCGCCAGCAGTCGCGACGCGTGGTCGAACAGCAGGTCGCCCGCCGGCGTGGGGCGGGCCGGGCGCGTGCTGCGGTCGAGCAGGTCGGTGGACAGCGCGGCCTCAAGCTGCTTGATGCGCTGCGATACCGCGGCCTGCGACAGGCCCAGCAACTGCGCCGCGCCCGATACCGACGCCGCCTGCACCACCGCCACCCAGGTCAGCAGCAGGCTCCACTCCGGGTAGGGGTCGGCGTCGCGGTACGGCAGGCGCTGCATCGGCGCGGTCCGGTGGCGGGTCAGCGCTTGCGCGCCAGCGTCTGCGCCAGCGCGGCGCGCACCATGCCTTCCACGACCGGGATGACCTTGGCGGCGGCGTTGGCCCGGTAGCCATAGGGGTAGGACTCGTCCATGTAGGTCGACTGGCACATTTCCAGTTGCACCGCGTGGATGTCCTCGGCCGGCGAGCCGTAGTGGCGAGTGATGTAGCCGCCCTTGAAACGGCCGTTGACGGCCGAGGTGTAGCCGCAGTCCGGCAGGCGCTCGGCGATGGCCTCGAGAATGTCGGGGGCGCAACTGGCGCCGTCCGCGGTGCCGAGGTTCAGGTCGGGCAGCTTGCCCTCGAACAGGCGCGGCAGCACGCTGGCGATGGAATGGGCTTCCCACAGCAGCACCGTGCCGTGTTCGGCGCGGATACGGTCGAGCTCTTCGCGCAGCTTGGCGTGATAGGGCTGCCAGTAGGTCTGCAGGCGGTGCGAGCGCTCGTCGTCGGTCAGGCTGGCGTCGTTCAGGTACAGCGGCTCGCCGCGGAAGGTATGGGTCGGGCACAGGCCGGTCTTGGTCTGGCCGGGGTACAGGCTTTCGTCGTCGGGCGAGCGATTCAGGTCGATCACGTACCGCGAATAGCGGGCGCCGAGCACGGACGCGCCCAGCGCGTCGGCGAACTGGTACAGCGTGTCCAGATGCCAGTCGGTGTCGCCGGACTGTTGGCCGGCGGCGGTCATGCGGGCGCGCTGGGCGTCGGGAAGCTGGCTGCCCAGGTGGGGAATGGAGATCAGCAGCGGGGCGGTGCCGCGGCTGAAGTGGTAGATGTCGCTCAAGAAAAACTCCGGGTGGCAAGGGCAAGGCACCGCGGGCTGGGCCGCGGATGGCGGGCGCCCTTGCGCCGGAGCGCTGTCCCGCGGAGACCGGACAGCACTCTAGACAGGACCACCCGCCAGAGGTTTTGCATCAGTTTAGTGGATATAGATGATCGGTATCGCTGATGCAAATGAGGGCGGCGCCGTGCGCATCCGGACGTTTGTTCCCGAAGCCCAATTGCCATGCCGGCACGCGCGGCGCTCACGCCGGCCAGGGCGCGCCGTGTTGCCAGCGCGCCACGATGCCGTCGATCAGCAACCGCACCTTGGGCGCCAGGTGGCGCCGGTGCGGATACACGGCGCAGACGGGCGCGCCCGGTGGCGCGTGGGACTCCAGCACGGCCACCAGGCGGCCTTGCCGCAGGTCGTCGCCCACCAGGAAGGCGCCAAGCTGGACGATGCCCGCGCCTGCCAATGCGGCATCGCGCAATGCCTCGGTGTTGCCCAGCCGCAGGCGGCCGGCGACTGCGACAGCGCGTTCCTGGCCAGAGCCGGCGTAGCGCCACGGGACTGGCGCGCCCATGTGGGTGAAGGCCAGGGTCTGGTGGCGCGCCAGGTCGTCGGGCGAGGCCGGCGCGCCGTGGCGCGCCAGGTAGTCCGGGGCGGCGCAGGTGATGAGCCGGTGCGGCGCCAGCACGCGACGCACCAGCCGGCTGTCGACCTCGCCGCCGATGCGGATGGCGACGTCGATGCCGTCGCGCACCAGGTCGGTGTAGTCGTCGGTAAAGCTGATGTCGGCCTCGACCTCAGGCCATTGCCGCAAGTAGTCGGCCACCAGCGGCAGGATGTGCAACCGGCCCAGGGCCACCGGCAGGTCGATGCGCAAGCGGCCGCGCGGCGTTTCCTGGCGGCTGGCCATGGCGCCGGTGGCGTTGTCGACCTCGGCCACGATGCGCTGCGCGTGTTCGTAGAACAGCCGGCCTTCGTCGCTGAGGCTGACGCTGCGGGTACTGCGATGCAGCAGTCGTGCGCCCAGGCCCTGTTCGAGCCGCGCGATGCATTTGCCGATGGCCGAGCGCGACAGCCCCAGGCGTTCCGAGGCCAGCGTGAAGCTCTGCGCGTCGGCGACGCGGATGAAGGCGATCACATCGCCGAGGTGGTCGATGCCGGTGTGAGGGGCGGATGGCGTCATGGAACGGCTCCAGGGCGGGGCGGCGATGTTGCGGCGTATTGGCGACGATTTGTCCCTTTTGTTTCTTTGAAAGCCTACTTTATCAGCAAAATGGAAACAGTAGACTGGCCGGGCCAGGGCCGTCGGACGGCCTGGCGCGAGCGCCCGCCCGGCGTTCTTTTCCTGTTCCTGTTTGGCGAGAGGCTTTCCATGACCCGCGGTATTTCCCTGAACCCGGCCGCCGCGCGCGGCGAATCGTCCCGCGGCGCCTGGGCAGGCGTGCTGGCGGCCGGCATCGCGACGTTCTGTGTCGTCACCACGGAGATGCTGCCGGTGGGGCTGCTGGTGCCGATCGCCGCCAGCCTGGACGTGTCGGTGGGCCGCGTGGGCTGGCTGATGGTGGCGCCCGGCCTGCTGGCCGCGCTGTGCGCGCCGCTGGTGGTGGTCGGCGCGCGCGGCATCGACCGGCGCCGGATCCTGTGCGGCCTGCTGCTGTTGCTGGCCCTTGCCAACCTGGGCAGCGCGCTGGCGCCGGGCCTGGCAGGGTTCCTGGCCGCGCGCGTCCTGGTCGGCCTCTGCATTGGCGGCATCTGGGCGGTGGCCGGCGGCCTGGCGGGCCGGCTGGTTCCCGCCGGGTCCGTCGGCATGGCCACCGCGGTCATCTTCGGTGGCGTGGCGGTGGCGTCGGTGCTGGGCGTGCCGCTGGGCGCGTTGATCGGCAATCTGGCGGGCTGGCGCAGCGCCTTCGGCGCGATGGCGGCGCTGAGCGCGGCGGCGCTGCTGTTCGCCGCGCTGGCGTTGCCGCCGCTGCCGGTGGCGCAGTCGGTCACGGCGCGCCAATTGGTGGATCAACTGCGCAATCCAGGCCTGCGGCGCGGGCTGTTCATCACCCTGTTCCTGGTGGCGGGACATTTCATGGCCTACACCTTCGTGCGTCCCGTGCTGCAGACGATGGCGGGGTTCGCGGCGGACTGGATCGGCCCGCTGCTGTTCGCCTACGGCGTGGCCGGCATCGCCGGCAACTTCGTGGCGGGCGGCGCGGCGGCGCGGCATCCGCGCGCGACGCTGCTGGCGATCACGCTAGGCCTGCTGGCGACCCTGGCGCTGCTGCCCTGGCTGGGCGACCTGCGCGGCGCCGCCGCGGCCTTGCTGCTGCTGTGGGGGCTGTCGTACGGCGGCGTCTCGGTCGCCTTGCAGACCTGGGTGATGCAGGCCGCGCGCGGCGCGGTCGAAGCGGCGACGTCGCTGTTCGTCGGCGTGTTCAACCTGGCCATCGCGCTGGGCGCGCTGGCGGGCGGGGTCAGCGTCGATCACTGGGGTTTGCCCGCCACGCTGCTGGCGGCCGCCGCCTGCATGCTGGCGGCGTTGGCGGCGGTGGCCCGACGCTACCGCCGGTGACCGGGACGGAAGCCGTGATCGCGCGCGCGCCATGCGGCCAGCAGCGCGATCGCGGCCAGCGCGGCGACGGTCCAGGCGAAGGAGCCGGCGCCGGCCGTGTCCAGCAGGGCGCCGCCGAGCATGCCGCCGCAGGCGATGCCGAGGTTGAAGATCGTGACCAGCATCGACTGCGCCACGTCGGAATGCTCGCCGGCGGCATCGGCGAGGGCGGTCTGCAACAGCGTCGGCGCGCCGCCGAAACTCAAGCCCCACAACGCCACGCCGGTCAACAGCACCGCCGGGTTGCCGCCGGCCAGGCCCAGCGCGCAGGCGGTCAGCGCGAACAGCGCCAGCGAAAGCAGCGTCAGCAGGCGCAGGCGCCGGTCCACCAGCATGCCGGTCAGCCACAGGCCGGCGACCGCGCTGGCGCCGAACACCAGCAGCGCCAGGTCGACCGAGGCCGGTTTGCCCAGGTGGATCAGGTACGGCGCGATGTAGGTATAGAGCACGTTGTGCGCCAGGATCCAGGTGAACAGCACGAACAGGATCGGGCGGATGCCCGGCAGCAGGAAGGTGCGCGCGATCGGTTGGCGCTGGCGCGTGGCCTGGCCGGCGAAGTCGGGCACGGCCGCGCGCACCCAGAGCAGCAGCGTCAGCGACACGGCGGCCATCAGCCAGAACACGCCGCGCCAGTCCATCAGGCCGCCGAGCCAGGCGCCGGCGGGCACGCCGATGCACAGGGCCAGCGGCTGCCCCGTGCCCACCACCGCCAGGGCGCGGCCCTGTTGGCGCGAGGCCACCATGCGGCGCGCATAGCCGGCCAACAGGCCCCACAGCAGCCCGGCCGCCATGCCGCCGGCAAAGCGCGCCGCCAACGTCAGCGCGTAATGGGTCGACAGCGCCGTGACCACGTTGAACGCGGACAGGCCGGCAATCGCCAGCAACAGCAACGGTCGGCGGTTCCAGCCGCGGGTGGCGGCGATGATGGGGATCGCCGCCAGCACCGAGCCGGCCGCGAACAGGGTGACCAATTGCCCGGCCAGCGCCTCGGAGACGCCCAGGCCCTGGCCGATCTGCGGCAGCAGGCCGGCGGGCACGGTCTCGGTCATGATGGTGATGAAACCCGCCAGCGCCAGGGCCAGCAGCTTGCCCAGCGGCAAACCGTCGGCGTCCTCCTGGGGGCAGGCGCCGGCGGGCAGGGGTGGGGTGAAACTCATTCGGAAACTCCGGTTGCGGTTGAAATGGAACGATCGTTCCAGAAAAGACCAAAAAAAACCGGCGGCACGGAAATGCCGCGGTATGCCTAGAGCGCGCCCAGCGCCACCGAGACCACGTCGCCCAGCCATTGGCGGCGTTCGCGCGCATTGCTGCCCTTGGCCACCACGCGCAGGCCCTGGATGGTGGTGACGATGAAGCGGGCCAGCGCGCGCGGCGACTTGCCGCTGTCGATCTCGCCGTTGGCCTGGCCTTCGGCCAGGATCTTCTCCAGCGCCTTTTCCAGGCGCTGGAAGTTACGCCGCACCAGTTCGGCCACCACGTCATCCTGACCCGCCATTTCCAGCGAGGCGTTGGCCACCAGGCAGCCGCGCCGGCTGGCCTCGCGCAGTTCGTCGTCGGCGATGAAGTCGAGCAGCCGGCCGATGCGCTCGCGCGCATTGCCGGGGCGGGCGAGCAGGTCGAGGTTGGCGGCCGTCAGTTCGTGATAGCGCCGCAGCGCGGCTTCGTACAGGCCCTGCTTGCTGCCGAAGGCGTTGTAGAGACTGCCGCGTCCCAGCCCGGTGCCGTCCACCAGGTCCTGCACGGAGGTCGCGGCGTAGCCGCGCCGCCAGAACACCTGCATGGCGGCGTCGGCGACGTCGTCGGGGTCGAAATCCTTGGTACGCATGGCGTTGTTTTTGGAATGATCGTTCAAATAACGATACGGTCCGCAGCGGTGCTGCGTCAAGCAAGACCGTTCGCGCCGAAGGGGCTTTGCGCATTGGGCCGGGCTTGGCGGCTTTCCTTGAACTTCCGCTTTATCCATGCCAGTCATAACCGTTAGCCGCGTCGCGGGCTCGCCGGCCGGGGGCCACGCCAGACAGCCGGCTATGACCCGTTCAGCCCTGGCTTGCCGTCAATCGCGCGGTCAACGCCGCCATGTCATCCAGCATCCAGAACACGCGGCCGCGGTTGGTCTCGTAGGCGAAATCGCGCAGCGACTTGCTGTCCGCCAGATAGGCCGAGATATCGCCCACCACCGCGCAATGCAGGCGGTAGTTGACGAACTTCTGGATCAGCTCGCCGGCGATGCGCGTTTCCAGGCGGAAGAAATCGGGATGCACGCGCGCGGCGGGCAGCGCCAGCCATTCGGCCTCGTGTTCCCAGGCGGCGCTGATCAGGTCGTTGGTGTCCTGGCCGGTGGCCAGGGCGGGGCCGGTCGCGTCGAATTGCAGGACGCGCTTGCCGCCGATATCGACGAGCGTGGAAGAATTGATCATGGCGTGGATGGCAGTATCGGCATGTGTTGTCTTGGGGCGAACATGATATCCCTGGTGCCCACGAAGACCGCCAGCCACGGTCGCCCGGGCCGAACCGCGGCCACGGTCGGGGCCTCGGCCCGCAGGCGCGGTTCAGCCCGGTATCGGCCGATCGCTGCTGCCGCGCACCACCAGCGACGGCGCCAGCCGCACGCTGCGCGGGGCGCCGCCGTCGATCTTCTGCAGCAGCAGTTCCAGCCCCAGCCGCCCCATCTCGTGCATGGGTGAATGGATGGTGGTCAGGCCGATGGGCAGGGCGCCCGCCAGCGGCGTGTCGTTGTAGCCCACCACGGCCACGTCGCGGCCGGCCTCCAGGCCGTGCTCGCGCGCCGCGCCCATCACCCCCACCGCCAGGAAATCGTTGACCGCGAAGATGGCGGTGGGGCGGTCGGGACCGGCCAGCAGGCGGGCGCCGACCAGGCGGCCGGCGTCGGTATCGAACGGGCTTTCGATGCGCCATTGGGCGGGCACCTGAACCCCGTGCCGCGCGCAGGCCGCGAAAAAGCCCGCCGAGCGGTCGCGGCCCGTGCTGGTGAAGGGTTCGCCCACCATCACCGCGATGCGCCGATGGCCCATCGCCAACAGATGCTCCGCCGCCAGCCGTCCGCCTTCGAGATCATCGCAGGTCACGGCGCAATGGTCATCGGCGTGGCGGCTGACCAGCACGAACGGCACGTCGCGTTGCGCCAGGTCGGCCAGCAGCGGATTGGGCGCCGCGCCCTCGTGGCTGTGGGCGTCGCCCAGGATCAGGCCGTCCACGCGCCGCGCCAGCGCCATGTCGATCAGCTTGCGCTGCTTGTCGGGCGCGTCCTGGGTGTTGGAAACGAAGGTCAGGTAGCCGTGTTCGGCGGCGGCTTCGTCGATGCCTTCGTAGATGGTGGCCAGCACCATGTCCGACAGTCTCGGCACCAGCACGCCGATGGTGCGGCTGCGGCGCGTCTTGAGGCTGGCCGCGTGCGGATTGGTCTGATATTGCAACTCGGCGGCGAGCGCCCGGACCCGTTTGACCGTGTCGGGCGCGGCGGCCGCGCGCGCGTCATCCTCGGAACCGTTGAGGACGCGGGAGACGGTCGACACGTTCAGACCGAGCTGCCGCGCCAGGCTTTGCAGCGTGACAGGGCGGGATTTGTTCATGGGGCTGGAGGATACACGCACGAATACCGTCTCAGGGTCTTTGGCGGCAACCTAGGGTTTACACGGTGTCGATTTTTGTTTTCCGACCCCTTAGCATTGCGCAACCCAAACGTTTGGGTAAATCGACTGGATGGATCGCAATGACGCTTGAATCCCGGAACTCGCGGTTCCGTTACCGAATTTTCACCATGGTCGTGCTGCTGGCACTGATCAACTACATCGACCGCGGCGCCATGTCCTATGCCGCCGCCCATATCACCGGCGAATATGGCCTGGATCGTGGCGACTGGGGCGCCGTGCTGGGCTACTTCGGTTACGGCTACATGGTCGGCGCGCTGTTTGGCGGCATGCTGGCCGACCGTTTCGGCCCGCGCAAAGTCTGGATCGTGGCCGGGGTGACCTGGTCGATCTTCGAGATCGCCACCGCCTGGGCCGGCGACTTCGGCCTGGCCTTCCTGGGCGGCTCGGCGCTGGCGGGTTTCGCCACCATCCGCATCCTGTTCGGCGCGGCCGAAGGCCCGGCGTACTCCATCATCAACAAGACCATCGCCAACTGGGCCACCCCGCGCGAACGCGGCTTCGTGGTCGGCTTCGGCCTGCTCAGCACGCCGCTGGGCGCGCTGCTGACGGCGCCGGTGGCGGTGGGCCTGCTGAGCCTGACCGGTAGCTGGCGCGCCATGTTCTACATCCTGGGCGCGGCCGGCCTGATCGTGCTGGTGCTGTTCATGCGCATCTTCACCGACCGCCCCGACACCAACCCGCGCGTGTCCCCGGCCGAACTGCGCGAGATCCAGGCGGCGCGCGCCGAGCAGGCGGCGGCCGGGCAGGGCGGCGACGCGCCGGCGCTGCCGTGGTGGAGCTTCTTTCGCAGCAAGACCCTGCTGCTGAACACGCTGGGCTATTTTTCGTTCAACTACGTCAACTTCCTGCTGCTGACCTGGACCCCCAAGTACCTGCAGGACACCTTCGGCTACAGCCTGTCCTCGCTCTGGTACATGGGCATGATTCCCTGGACCGGCGCCTGCGTCACCGTGCTGCTGGGCGGCCGCATTTCGGACATGCTGGCCAGGCGCACCGGCAACCTGAAGATCGCCCGTAGCTGGTTCGCCGCCGGCTGCCTGCTGGCCACCACGCTGTGCTTCCTGATGGTGTCGCAGGCGCAGTCGGTGTTCGCCGTGATCGCGCTGATGACGCTGGCCAATGCCCTGAACGCCATGCCGAATTCGGTCTATTGGGCCGTGGTGATCGACACCGCCCCGGCCAGCCGCGTCGGCACCTTCAGCGGCCTGATGCACTTCTTCGCCAATATCGCTTCGATCCTGGCGCCGACGCTCACCGGCTATCTGGCGGCGCGCCATGGTTATTCCGTGATGTTCGTGGCCGCCTCCGTCGCCACCGCCGTCGGCATGATCGCCATGCTGCAGGTGCGTCCGGGCGTCGGCCCGCGCCTGCCCGCCAATTACCAGGGAGCCACCCGATGAATCCGCAATCGAACCCCATTCCGGCGCTGGCCGTCGAACCCGGCTTTTTCGCGGGCCGCACCGTCGCCGAGCTGCAGGACGCCATGCGCCAGGGCGCGCTTGACGCCGAAGCGCTGGTGCGCCACGCGGCGGCCGCCATCGAGCGCCTGAACCCGCAACTGAACGCCTTCGTGCATGTGGACGTCGATGCCGCCCTGGCCGCCGCCCGCGCGCTGGACGCCGAGCGGGCCCGTGGCCAGGTGCGCGGGCCGCTGCATGGCATCCCGGTCGCCATCAAGGACAACGTCGACACCGGCGACATGCCCACCACCATGGGCGCGGCGCATTTCCTGGGGCACCGGCCGGCCGCCGATGCCGAGTGCGTGGCCTTGCTGCGCGCGGCCGGCGCCATCGTCATCGGCAAGACGCTTACGCACGAATTCGCCTACGGTCCCACCGGCGACCGCAGCGTCCAGGGCGCGGCGCGCAATCCGTGGCGCACCACCCAGATCACCGGCGGTTCCAGCGCGGGGAGCGGCGCCGCGGTGGCCGCCGGCATGGTGCCGCTGGCGCTGGGCACCGACACCGGCGGCTCGGTGCGGGTGCCCGCCGCGCTGTGCGGCGTGGTCGGTTTCAAGCCGACCCACGGCCGCGTGTCGGCGCGCGGCGTGTTCCCGCTGGCGCCCAGCATCGAGGATGTCGGTGTGCTGGCCAACAGCGTCGAGGACGCGCAGGCGTTCATGCAGGCGGTGTCCGGCGGCGCCATCGGCGCTTATGCCGACGCGGCCGATCCCGGCCTGGCCGCGCCGCGCATGATGTGGGTGCCGAACGCGCCGTTCGCGATCGGCGAGGCGGCCGTCACGGCGCGCGTCCGCGCCGCCGCCGAAGGCTTTGGCGGCGAGCTGGTGGATGGCGCCGAGGTCACGCGCCACGCCCGCGCGCTGCAGGCGGCGCTGGGCGCCATCCAGCGTTCGGAAGCCTATGCGGTGCATGCCGAGCGGGTGGAGGACGAGCCCGGCAAGTTCGATCCCGAAGTGCTGGAGCGCCTGCGCGCCTCGCGTCCGGTACAGGGCTGGGAATACGTCCGAGCGCGCAATACGCGCGAGCAGTTGCGGGGCGTGTTCGCGGGCCTGTTCGAGCGGGTCGACGTGCTGGCGTTGCCGGCGGTGGCGATCACCGCTCCGGCGCTGCAACAGCGCAGCGTGGCCGGCCCGGGCAGCGCCGCCGTGCGCGAGACGCTGCTGGGCTTGACCAATCCGTGGAACCTGCTGGGTCTGCCGGCCATCGCCTTGCCGGCCGGCTTCGTCGACGGCCTGCCGGTGGCGCTGCAACTGGTGGCCGCCGAAGGCGCCGACGCGCGCCTGCTGGCGCTGGCGGCGCGGCACTGGCGCCGGCCCTAGACGCCGTTGTCGCCCTGCACCGGGCCGATCGACGTCTCGATATCGACCGCGCGGCGTTTGCCGCGCAGGTCGAACGCGTCCTGCTTGCCGGCGGGATCCGGATCACGAATCCAGAGCTGCGCGGACAGGCCGCCTTTGGCGCTGTAGTCGCCGAACCAGTCCACCACCCGGCCTATGTAGCAGCGCGGGCCGACCTGCACCGTCAGGTCGCCGACCGTCTCGTAGCTGTAATGCCCGGGTCCGTAGCCGTTGTAGGCCTCGCGCTCGTCCCGACGCGTGCCGGCCGGCACCGGGCACAGCGGCTGGCTGCCAGGCGCGTCGCCCTTGGCCGGCCCCGGCGGCAGGCCGGCCAGCGCCCGGGTCAATGCCGCGTGCAGCGCTTCGTCCAGCGTCCTGGCCGCGCCCGTGTCCTGCCGCGTCTGCTGCCGTGGCACCGACAGGTCGTAGCGGTAGCGGACGGTCAGCGTCGGCACATCGCCCACGAGGTGCAGCGGCCGCAATAGATACAAGCGGTCTTCTCCGTAGCTGCCGACCCGGTAGGTGGCATAGACCCGGCCGCGCAGCCGGATCCAGTCGCCCGACTGATTGGCGCCGCGGCCGTTGATCGTGTAAAGCGAGCCGCCGGCGTCCGGCGCGCCGTTGGCATCGGCGGGAACGAAGCGCGCGCCGTCGCGACGCAACGCGCCGATGGCGGAGAACAGGCCGGTGCCGCCGATGTAGGTATCGACCACGAGGTCGCGCTGGCCGTCGCCGTCCAGGTCCAGCAGGGTATAGGAGACGTTGCCGCCTTCGGCGTCGCTATCGGTGTCCAGGCCCGACGCCAGCACGGCGCGCCATTCGTCCTCTGTCACGCCCGGCGGCCGCTGGTCGGGCAGGCGGGCCTGGCCGTCGCCATCCGCGGCGCGCACATTGGCGAACGTGGTCGATTCGGCCCGCGTCGACAACGCCGCCAGCACGGATTCCAGCGGCATCTCCGGGTCCTTCCGGGCGGCAGCGGCCACCGCCTGGCGCAGGTCCTCCAACGCCAGTTTGTCGGTGGCGTCGGGTTGGTAGCCCTGGGCGCGCCGCAGTTGGCCCTGCAATTCGGCCAGCCGGGTCTCGTAGCGCTGGCGCAGGCAGTCGCCATCGGCGCCGCACAGGTCGCGCTGCTTCAGCCAGCCGCGCTGGGTCTGGCGCAAGGCATCGGCCTGTTGCGGCCGGGCCGCGCGCAGCTTGCCGTAGACCGCGCCCAGCTCGGCGTCGAGCCGGTGCAGTGCGGCGTCGGCGCACAGCGCTTTTTCGGTGGGCGTGCGCGCCTGGCCGCAATCCATGCCGGCTGCCGCGGACGCAGCGAAGGGAGTGAGCGCGAGCAGCAGGGCGACGGGCAGCGCGCGCAAACGGAGGAGGGGCACGGAAAACTCCTGTCAGTGACGGGCCGGAGGCGGCCAAGGGCGCATCGTACCGGAGCGCGGGCCCGGGTAATTACGGGAGATTTCCTTTGCTTACATTACACTGTGCGGTGTAGCGTGGTTGATGCCCCTTGCGGCACGGCGCCGCGCAGCCGTTCCGACCCGCCGTTTTTTCCTCCGCCGCGATGATTGATGATCTGGTTCAACTGGGCAAGCTGGTCAGCCTGGGCCTGGCGCTGATGCTGCCGCTGGCCAACCCCTTGACCTCCATGACCATGCTGCTGTCTCTCGGGCAGCACATTCCCTACAAAGAACGCGAACGCCAGATCCGGCAGGCCGCCTGTTATGTCGTGGGCATCATGCTGGTGACGTACTACGCCGGCGCCTGGATCATGGCCACGTTCGGCATCTCGATCCCGGGTCTGCGCATCGCCGGCGGGCTGATCGTGGTCAGCATCGGCTTCACCATGCTGTTTCCGGCGGCGGCCAGCGCCGCCAGCGACGAGCGCGAGGCTGACGTGGCCGCCGATGTCGCGATCCATCGCCAGGTGCCCAATATTGCTTTTGTGCCCTTGGCGCTGCCGGGCACGGCGGGCCCGGGCACCATCGCCATGATCATCAGCGCCGCCTCGACGGTTGGCAGCCAGGCCGCCAGCGAGTATCCCGCCTGGACCATCGCCGTCACGCCGATCATCGTCTTTTCGCTGCTGGGCCTGTTGTTCTGGATCTGCCTGCGTTCGGCCGGCCGCATTGTCGCCCTGATCGGCAACGGCGGGGTCGAGGCCATCTCGCGCATCATGGGGTTCCTACTGGTGTGCATGGGCGTGCAGTTCGTCATCAATGGCGTGCTGGAAATCGTGAGTCAACATGGCGCCGGTGCCTGACCGCGAACGCGCCGGCTGGGCCTGGCGCTGCCTGCGCTTGGCGGGGCGCCTGGCGCTCAGCCTGCTGATGCTGTTCTCGATGGCATGGGCCTGCCTGGCGTTCTGGTATCAGGGGCCGGGGGCCGTCTGGGCCAGGGCGGTGCTGATGCTGGCCTGGGTCGCGCTGGGGCTGTATGCGCTGCTGCGCCTGTGGCATGGCGTTGGCCGTCTGCGGCGCCGGCCGGCGCTGTGGGCCTACCTGTTGGCAGTGATCGCGCTGGCGGCGTGGTGGCAGGGCATCGCGCCCTCCAATGACCGGGTCTGGGCCGACGACGTGGCCCGCACCCTGCGCGGCAGTGTCGCGGGCAGCATCGTCACGCTGGACAATGTGCGCGACTTCAAGTGGCGTTCGGACAGCGACTACACGCAGCGCTGGGAAACCCGGGTCTACGACCTGAACGACCTGCGCTCGGTGGACATGGTGCTGTCGTACTGGGACGGTCCGGCCATCGCCCACACCCTGGTCTCGTTCGGTTTCGCCGATGGCCGCCATGTGGTGTTCTCGGTCGAGATCCGCAAGGAACGCGGCGAACAGTTCTCCGAACTGGGCGGCTTCTTCAAGAAATTCGAACTGAGCGTGGTGGCCGCCGACGAGCGTGACGTGCTCTACGTGCGCGCCGGCCCGCGCGCGGAGAATGTCTACATCTACCCGGTGCAGATGCCGGTCGATGCCATGCGCGAACTGTTCCTGTCGTACGTGCGCACCGCCAACGAGCTGGCCGACACGCCGCGCTTCTACCATACGGTCACCGCCAACTGCACCACGCTGGTCTATCGCATGGTGCGGGCCATCGTGCCCGGGCTGCCGCTGGACTACCGCATCCTGTTGTCGGGCTACCTGCCCGAATATCTCTATGAGCAGGGCGGACTCGATACTCGACAGCCCCTGCAGACGCTGCGTGAACGCGGCTTTGTCGGCATTCCGCCGATCCTGGGCGAAGACTCGATCGGTTTCTCGCGGTCGATCCGGCGCCACCTGCGCGCCGAACCGGCGGGAGGCACGCCATGATCTCGCTGCGCGCCGTATTGTGGCTCCTGTCGGCGGGCGTGCTGGTGTTCCTGCTGATGCGCACGCCCGGCGTGCGGCTCTATGACGCCATTGCCCGCCGCCTGCGCGGCCGGCGGGCCGGCCAGGCGCCGCGCGATCCGCGCCCGCAGGGCAAGGGCGCCCAGGCCCGGCGCGCCAGCCAGGCGCGTCAGCCGGGGTAGGGCCGCGCCAGCGCCTGTCCCGCCAGCGACACCAGCGGCGGCAGCACGAACGCCCACAATCCGATCGACACGTGCAATAGCGCCGCCGCGCCGCAACCGATCGCGAACGCCAGCACAGCCCGTCCCATGCGCCCCATGCGGCGCTTGACCGCTTCGTCGGCCTGGCCGCGCGCGGCGTCCGCCAGATCCAGCATGATCTGCGTGGTGGTGCCAGTCATCAGCGTCGAGGGCGGCGCCGCGCCCAGGTGGACGCGGTGCACCGCGTTCTGGATCGACATCGCCAGCACCAGCGTCATGCCGGTGGCGAACAGCCCCCAGCTATCACCCATCGGAAACGGCCCCAGCGCCAGGGCCAGCGCGGCCGCCACGCACAGCAGCAGCGTCTTGGCCGTGAGCAACCGCATGAACGCCGGCTTGCCCGCGTCGCGTCGCGCCTGGCCATACAGGCGCGCCAGGAACACGCCCAGGCAAAACATCGGCAGGGCCGCCAGCTTGGTCCAGGCGCCCGAGGCGCCGTTGCCGAGCGCGTAGCCGATGGTCACGAAGTTGCCCGTCACGTGCGCGGAAAACAGGCCGTGCAGCGCGATGAACCCCAGGGTGTCGACGTAGCCCGCGTTCAGGCTCAGCAGCAGCGGCAGGCGTTCGCCGGCGGGAGCGGCAGGGGGAGCGGCGGTGGCGGGCGCGGGCATCGGTGTTCCATCCGGGTGACGGCAGAGTGCCTACCGTTGTATCGCAGTTGCGGCGTTCACGCACGCAGGACGATGTTCCGATGACGCCGGTGATGCGCCCGGGCCGGCGATGGCGCGGGGCGTTCAGAACCAGTACTTCGCCGCATAGATCACGGTCATGGCGGCGCCCGTGACGATCACGAACGCCCGGATGGCCGAAGCCGGCAGGACGCGTATCAAGTGGCCGCCCAGGTAGCCGCCCGCCAGCGCGCCGGCCAGCATGCATAGCGTGGCCGGCCAATGCACCGAACCCTGCACGATGAAGATGACGATTGCCGCGGCGGTGACAAACGTGGCCAGCAGGTTTTTCAGCGATTTGATGGCGCGCAGGTTTCCGGGATCCGTGATGGAAATCACCGCGGTCAGGATCACGCCCAGCCCGGCGCCGAAAAAACCGCCATACACGGAGGCCAGCGCGATCGGCAGCACGCCGCGCGCGGGGCCGTCCTGCGCCTGGCCGCCGCGTCGGCGCGCGCTCCAGGCCTGCACCTGGGGCGCAAAGGCGAACAGCAGGGTGGCGAACGCGATCAGGGCCGGCACGGGCAGGATGAAATAGGCGGGGGGAATGGCAAGCAGGATGAATGCGCCCAGCGCGCCGCCCGCGGTGGTGGCGATGGATAACAGCCAGAAGCGCCGATCGGGAGCGGGCAGATTTTCACGATCCGCCAGCGCCGCGAGGATATGGCCGGGTGAGATGGCGACCGCGCTGGAGGCATTGGCGATGACGGGCGGCAGGCCCGCCGCCACCATCGCGGGAAAGGTAATCAATGTGGCGCCGCCCGCCAGCGCATTGATGACGCCGCCCAGCGTGCCCGCGCCGGCCAGCAGTGCCGCGATGGTCCACTCCATGCCCACACCTCTTCGTTAAACAATGTTTATGGTCCATATAATGGACCAAAATATCGGGTGAAATTTATTATTGCCTATTTTCTGCGTGGGTATAGAATGCTCGAAAATTAAACAATAAATAATGGTCCAATATATGGACCATATTGAAACTCCGGCGACGCCTTTTAGCCGCCCCCGCAAGATCGCTGTCACTCCCCAGGATGGCGCATGCGGCCGGATCTGCATCGGCTTTGCGTGTATCCCGTCCTGATCGCTGGTTTCCAACTCCGTCCCCGGAGTTGTTGCGTGTTCACCTGTCTGGCCCTGCGGGCCATCACCGTTGAATCAGGAGGGAATCTCGATGGATGTGAGCTTCATGGCGTTTTCCCGGTTGGCATTCGGGCATTGGGAGGGGCAACCCTTGTATGCCCTGGCCGATCTGGGGATTGCCCAGCGTTTGACCGAACCCCGTACCTGCGCCGAGCTGGCTCGGGAAATCGGTTGCGAATCCGAGCCGCTGGAACGCTTGCTGGACTGCGCGGTCGCGCAAAAGCTGCTGGCATGCGACGGCGAGCGCTACGCCAATACCGATCTCAGTGCGCGTTTCCTCACCGAGGACAGCCCCGAATCCCTGTTGTGCTGGCTGCGCGTCATGGCGCGCTGGAAACAGCCCTGGACGCAACTGGCCGAGGCGGTGCGGCGAGGCGAGGCGGTGGACAACCAATCCAAGTGGCTGGGCGAGGACCCCCAGTTCATGCGCGATTTCATCCTGGGCATGCACCAGTTCGCGTCCCGTTCCGGCCCCGCGTTCGCGCAGGCCCTGCAAGACGTGCCCATTCGCCATCTGGTGGATGTGGGCGGGGGCGCGGGCACGTATTCGATTGCCTTGTGCGCGGCGCGGCCCGATGTAACCGCGCAGGTTCTGGATCTGGCGCCGGTTGTCGAGATCACGCGCGAAACCGTGCGCGCAGCCGGCCTGGCGGACCGCGTGAGCGCCAAGGTGGCCGATTATCGGCAGGACGGCTTTGGCGAGGCGGCCGACGCGCTGCTTTTTTCGAACGTGCTGCATCAGGAGAGCGCGCAGGTGTGCCGATCGATGCTGGACCGCGCAAGGCAGGCATTGCGCCCGGGCGGAACCTTGCTGGTGCAAGGCTACTTCCTTGCCGAGGACCGGCGCGCGCCGTTGTTCACCACCTTGCACAACCTGTCCGCGCTGGCGCTGTGGGACGGCGGGCGCAGTTGGACGGTGGGCGACATGCAGGCGCGGATCGCGGGTGCGGGGTTTGAGCGCCAGGCCGTGCTGCGCCAGGAGAGCAGCGGGTTCTGCCTGCTGTCGGCCGTCAAGGTCTGACGCGTTATCCACCTATTGAACCGGAGTCCCTATGTCCACACAGACCGTCACCGATACCGAAGCCGAAGTGATCGCCTGGCTGAAGGAAAACCGCAATGCGCAGGTGGAGGGCATCAAAGAGAAGAACCTGATCGAAGAGCGCATCCTGGACAGCATGCAGTTCCTGGATTTCATCATGTTCCTGGGCGAACTGGTCGGGCGTGATGTCTCGACCGCCATCACCGTCGACGACCTGCGCACGGTGGATGCCATCGTCAACTTCGTCCAGGCACAGCGCTAGGCCGAGCGAGGAGCGCACCATGACATTCGACTACTCAAGAATCGAACGCCTGAAGACGCTATCCAAGGGGCGTTCGCATGATCCCTACGAGCGTTTCGAGTGGCCCGCCCGTATCCCGGATGACCAGCCCTGGTGCAGCAATGACTTGCTCACCACCTATGGAACGCCCTTGCAGGAGCAATTGGACGCCGCGCAGCAGATACGGCTCAGCAAGTGGGAGGCGGTCAATTTCTTCAGCCTGAACGTGCATGGCATCAAAGGGGTGCTGGGCTTTGTCAGCCGCTGCATCTATGAAGAGCGCTATGCCGATGTCTCCGAATACCTGCATGTCTTCATGGGCGAAGAGAATTTCCATATGTGGTATTTCGCCAAGGCCTGCCTGGATTATGCGGGAAAGATATATCCATCCATTCAGTTGCAGGGCGATGCGCAGGCCGCCACGCCAGAGCTGGACGACTTGTACATGTTCGCCAGCACGCTGATCTTCGAGGAGTTTGTCGACTACTACAACCATAAGGTCGGCACCACGGACGGCATCACCGAGATCCTCAAGCAGATCAACTACCAGCACCATGTCGATGAGTCCCGCCACGTGTCCTTCGGCCGGGAAATGGTGCCGCGCCTGTATCGGCTGGCCTTGGAGCGCAGCGGCGATCCCGACGCGACGCGGGCGGAGGTGGCGCGCACGGTAACGAATATGTTCCGGTACTTCATCAGCCTGATGTACAACCCCGCCGTCTATGATGATGCCAAGGTCTACGAGCCGCTGGGGTTTCGCAACGGCAACGCCATGCGCAACGCGCTGCGGTCGCATCCGGCGCGCAAGGCCATCCACGAGCAATGGTTCAAGCGTAGCGCCGCCTACTTCACCAAACAGGGGCTGGTGACGGACTTGAATCTGGCTGCGCTATAGGCGGAGGCTCACCATGGCGCGGATTGCCAGCAGTCCCGAGGTGGAGGCGTTTTTTGGCGCGTGCTTGCCTGTCCTGCAGGCCGGCATGGGCGGCGTGGCGCAGCCGGAACTGGCGGCCGCCGTGTGCGAGGCGGGCGCGTTCGGCATGATAGGCCTGTATCGCCACACGCTCGACGAGATCGGCGCGTTGCTTGCGCGCACGGCCCAACTGACCCGCGCGCGCTTCGGCGTGAATCTGGTGCCCTTCGTACTGGACGCGGACGCGTTGCTGGAGCGGCTCGCCTTTCTGGCGGACCGTCCGGAGCGGCCGGTCGTGACCTTCTTCGGCCTGCCGGATGCGACCGTGCTGCGGGCCTTGCCGGCCGGCATGGAATATGGCGTGCAAGGCGGGACCTGGGACGAGCTGGAAGCGGGGTTCGATGCCGGCGCGCGCTTTGGCGTGTTGCAGACGACGGAGGCGGGCGGCCATCACCTGGGCTCGACTCCGCGCGGACAGGCGCTGGACCAGGCCGGCCGCCATGGCGTCGACAGGCGCATGGTGTTTCTAAGCGGCGGCATCAGCAACGCGGCGGAGTTGCGCCAGGTGGTGCAGGCCGGATTTTCCGGCGCGCTGTGCGGCACCGTATTCGCGGCCGCCCGGGAGTCCGCCGCGCACGAGCGCTACAAGCAGGCGATCGTGAACGCCACGCCCGGCGATACCGTGGTCACCGACCGCTTCAGCATCGGCTGGCACACCCATCGCCACCGGGTTATCCGCAATGCAAGTTGCGAGCAATCGCTGCCGGCCAGTGTCATCGGTTCTGCGCATTACTTTGGCAAGCGTTATCCCATTCTGCGTTACAGCGTTGCGGTACCCACCGTGCACACCGAGGGTTTGATCGAGGAAATGGCGTTGTATTGCGGCACGTCCTGCAAGGACACGCATTCCATCCGAACCGTCCGCCAGGTGCTGGCTGACCTGACGGCGTAAGGCCGGGTCGTGCACGCATCCACTCAAGTGCTTTCAGGGATTTTCAGGAGATTTGATCGTGATCATCGAAAAGCAATGGCACCGGGTAAAGAACGTGCTGCAGGCCAAACTGGACGACATATTCTCGATTGCGCCCGACGCCACCACCGAGTTCGACAGCTTGCTGGCCCATGAAGAGATCAATGCGCTGGGTTACGTGCGCAATTTCCCGCATCTGACCTGCGTCATGTGCTCGATAGAAAAGGGCGAGTTGCTGGGGTTCGCGCGCGGCCAGCGCAAGCTGGACCAGGATTTCAAGGCGCTTTGCGCCGACGTGGCGCTGTTGCCGGCCACCTGCTACAAGGTCTACCTGGGGCTGCAAGGGCAGCACCTCGAAGACGCGCGGGTGGAGTCCTGCATCGCGCGCTGCTTCCGGCACGAGGACAAGGCGCTGGATCGTTACCGCGCTTTCAACTTCACCATGAAGGAATACGTGTACCTGGGCACCGCGCAGGGCGCGCAGGCGCACCTGGAAGCGGGGTACGACCGCCTGTTCTCCCTGTTCGCGCAACTTGGGATCAGCGCGGGTTGTGAAGAAGCCAACGATCCCTTCTTTGATTCCGGCAGCGCCGTGGCGCGCCTGTCGGCGCTGACGCCCACCAAGCGTGAGCTGGTGTTCGACGGCCACGCCGTGTCGTCGCTGAACTATCACCGCAACTACTTCGGAGAAAAGTTCGATATCCGCCTGGCCGACAGCTTCGTGCATACCAGTTGTGTCGCGTTTGGGCTGGAGCGATGGATCTCCATGTTCAAGGATCGTTTCGGCAATGCGGCGGATGCGCTCGCCGCGCTGGAGCGCGCCTAGATGGATGGCCCGACGCTACAGGCGCAGGCGCTGTTCGAGACGGGACAGCAGTTCACGAAAACCTGCATGGTCGATGCCGCCGCAAGCGCATTGAACTATGGAGGAGATCGGGATGTGCTGGCCACCCCGGTGATAGTCTATTGGATCGAGTCTTACGCGACCGAGTGCATCCGGCTGGCGGGCGACGGGCGCTGCGGGTCGGTCGGGCATGCGGTCAGCGTGCGCCACGTTGCGCCCGCGCACCCGGGCAGCGCGGTGCGGCTGACGATCACGGTGGAGGCGATGTTCGGCCATTCCCTGCGGTTCAGCGCCCGCGCCGTGGCGGGCGAGGCCGACACCCTGATCGCGACCGGCACGCATGACCGCACCCTCGTCGAACTTTGACGTCACGGTAGTGCTGGGTCGTCCCGATCCGGTGCTGGTCGGGCGGGCCGCGCGCGCCCCGATCCTGCGCACCCGGTTGGGCAAGCCGTACCTTCCCGGCCTTGCCGGTTTCGGCGTGAGCCACAGTGCCGGCGTGCAGGCGCGGCTATATGCCAATCGCAAGTATGTGGGCATTGATATCGAGCATCTGGACCGGCCCGATCTGGCCGCCCGCCAACGCCGCCTGGCGGCTTGGCTGGCGCGGCGGGACCTCGTCGTGGTGGACTTCCTGGCCGGCTGGGTCGCCCGCGAGGCTTGCGCAAAAAGCGTGGGGCTGGGGCTGCTGCACGCGCTGCCGCGCTTGTCCATCGCCTGGGTCCGGCCTTGCGGCCAGGACGGGGCGCAAGAAATCGGCCTGGTATTGAGCCGCTGGCGATTCGTCGCGCGGTGCGAGCGTGTCGGCAGGGTGCTGCTATGTGTGGGTTACCGGGAGGAATATGGCAAGCCCGCCATATCCTTGCTGCAGCCCGGCCTTGGCGCAGCCGGCGCCGTGGCCGGTAGTCCCGTGGTCGGTAGTCCCGTGGCCGGCAGCCCAACGGCCGCCAGCCTTTCAGTCGTGGGGACTGGCCGGATCCTGGGCGCTGGCCGGAAATAGTCAGGCCAAGCGACCAAACAAAAACAGCGCCTTAAGGCGCTGTTCCGGACTTGCCCAGATCACTCTGGAGATTGAATTGGTGGAGCGGAGGAGGATCGAACTCCCGACCTTCGCATTGCGAACGCGACGCTCTCCCAGCTGAGCTACCGCCCCAAATCAAGCAAGAGCGCAACTATACAGGAATTTCCGCGCGCCGTGCAAGCCGGCGCGCAAGATTTTTGGCTCAATCGAACGTCAGCGTGGCCACCACCGGCGCGTGGTCGGACGGCTGCTCGTTGCGGCGCGGCTCCTTGTCGATCACGCAGGCGGTGCAGCGCTTGACCAGCGGCGCCGACAGCAGGATGTGGTCGATGCGCAGGCCGGCGTTGCGGCGGAACGCGAATTGGCGGTAATCCCACCACGAAAACGATTTCTCGGGCTGCTCGAACAGGCGGAAGGAGTCGGCCAGACCCAGGTCGATCAGTTCGCGCAGCGCCTGGCGCTCGGGTTCGGAGACCAGCACCTGGCCTTCCCATTTCTCGGGGTTGTGCACGTCCTCGTCGGCCGGCGCGACGTTGTAGTCGCCGAGCACCGCCAGGCGCGGGTACTGCTTGATCTCGTCGGCCAGCCAGGCGCGCATGGCGGCGAACCATTCGAGCTTGTAGGCATACTTGTCGGAACCGACCGATTGGCCATTGGGGCAATAGGCGCAGACCACGCGCACGTCGCCGTCGGCGCTGGGGAAGGTCAGGGCCAGCACGCGCTGCTGCGGGTCTTCGTAGGTGGGCAGGTTGCGAACCATGGACGTGCCTGGCACGCGCGACACGATGGCGACGCCGTTGTAGGTCTTCTGGCCGGCCCAGACGGCGTGGTAACCGGCTTCCTTGAAGGCATCCTCGGGAAACTTGTCGTCGGTCAGCTTCAGTTCCTGGATGCACAGCACGTCGACGGGATTGGCGCCCAGCCAGTCCAGCACTTGCGGCAGGCGCACGTTCAGGGAGTTGACGTTCCAGGTGGCTAATTTCATGGGGGGAATGCAGTTTATCGTTGCGGAAGGTGGGAGGGATTCTCTAGGAAATCTTGGTTTCCGGCTACTGGCCCGGCCACGCTCGTCATGCGTGCCTAGGCCGGATGCTTGGCCTGGACGACGAGACGCACGCCCAATGCCTTGCATACCTTGGCGATGGTGTCAAAGCGCGGGCTCGCGCCAGCGCGCAGGGCCTTGTATAGCGATTCTCGGCCAATGCCAGTCGTCTCGGCAATTTGCGTCATGCCACGAGCGCGCGCGGCAACTCCCAGCGCCTGGGCAAGCTCACTGAAGTCTCCGTCCTCGATCACCTGCGTCAAGTAGGCGGCGATGTCCTTGTCGTCGCGCAGGTAACGCGCGGGGTCGAAGGTGGGCAGTTCGGAAACCTTGATCGTTTTCTTGCTCATGATTGGTCTTCTTCGTCGTTTCTCAGGGCCCGCGCCAATTCCTTGGCCTGTTTGACGTCACGGCTTTGTGTGCCCTTGGTGCCGCCACCCAGCATGACGATCAGCACATTGCCCCGTTCGACGTAATACATGCGCCAGCCGGGGCCAAAGAACTCGCGCATCTCGCTCACGCCCTCTCCGACCGGTTTCACATCGCCCAGCAAACCCCGTGCGGCCTTTTCAAGCCTGCGGATCAGGCGGGCCCGCGTAGTCGGGTCTGTCAGGGTGTCGAACCAAGCGTCGAACTCTGGCAGCGGCTTTATGTGGTACATGGGTAGTGTATTCGATCGGATACTTTTTTGACAAGCGGATCGGCGAAGTGATGCCGGTGCCTGACCTGCACGAGATGCCTGCGGGTAGCGCTCGAATGAGTCGCGTACCACTGGAAGGTGTGGCCAATGCGCGAGCCAAGGCATTGAACCTGCGGGTGACTAATGCCCTGTCGGCAGTCTAGCAACGGAAGCAGTGAGTTTTGGCGAGTCGTCCCTTCTGGGCGTCCGAAACCGTGGGAAGCGTTGACGGGCAGCGCTTCACGCATGGTTCACTCCTTTCTGTAATTTGCGCGAACAAAAGGCGGGTTCCGTTCAAACCGGAAAGCCACCGCATCCGTATAAATTATTATCAATTTGTATAATTTAAAGAACGCCAATATCCGACTTTTATCGGAAGTTCCGCAGTCCTCAAAAGAGAACAAAACAATGGCAGAACAACAGCAGGGCCGGCAGCCTGCGATATCTCAAGCCCCGCGAATACTAGGGTTCTGGCGCGCCGTCGAGGCGTGCGTCCCGCAAAAGGCCGAGAAAGCCAATCCCTCCCACCTCACCGAGCCTGTCTACCGGTTGCGCGCGGACGAGTCCTTGCCCTGGTTCGATCCAAAACACCGGGCCAAACGCATTGCGCCGCGCCTTGCCTGGCGCTACACGCTGCAGGCGGGGCTCTACGAGATCGAGCGGTTTGCGGCATTGCTGGAAGTCAAGGTTGGTTCGCACGAGGATGTATTCGACGAGCGCCGCCCCAGTGGCCAAGGCCGCCTCTTTGACCTGGCTTTCGACGAAGACGGCTATCCTCTGCCACAGAGTTTTGTGCTGTCCCTGGCATGTTGGGCTGCAGGGCAGATCCTGCATTACCCTGACGGCATCGCGGTGCTGGAAGAGGGCGGCAGGATCGTCACCGCCGGCTTGCCAGAGGCCAATCCCGAGATCCCGAGCCCGAACAGCGGCTATGCGGGCTTCGACATGCTGGTCCGCCGGCTTATGCAGTGGCTCGTCGGCGCCACGGCCGCGGCGCGAGAGAAAAAAGCGCCGCCCACCCGTGCCTGGCTCGATGCGTTGAGCGGGCGCATTGCCGCCCTTTGTCTACTGCCCGAGGGGATGATCTCCTCGACCCACGCCGCCAAATGCGTCCAGGTCAAGAGAGCCGACGCGACGGGAGATCAGGGCACGTCCGATCCCCAGCCGGGCGATGATCTGCTGAATAGTTTCTTTGTGGGCGATCTCAACGCGCTGCGCCGAGCCTGGGTCGATGGCAATGTCGGGAAAGGGCTGGCCGAATATATCCAGGCGGCGGCAAAGGTGGATCCTGCGCGCGTGGATCTGCGCGAGGCTCATGGAGTGGCGACTGCCTTCGCGGCGTTGAATCCTCCGGCTTTTCCTGCGGGAAGTTGGCCTTCGGATCATCCGCTTGCGTTCAGCCAGCAACTGGCCGTCAACGAACTGTGGCGCCAGCTCGAAGCCAAGCCTGGAATTTTTGCGATCAATGGACCGCCGGGCACGGGCAAGACCACCTTGCTACGCGATGTGGTGGCGGCGGTTGTCACGGCGCGCGCGGCGCACCTTGCCCGGTTGGGAGGGCAGGCCTTTGCCGGGCGGACGACAAAGAAACTGGGTGAATTCTGGTGCAACTATCGACCGTTGCACGCTGACCTGAGCGGGTTCGCCATCGTTGTGGCCTCGGCCAACAACGGCGCGGTGGAGAACATTTCGCTGGAACTGCCTGGCGTCAAGGCCGTACCCGCCGATGCGGCCGGGCGCAGTGCGCATCCGGATGGTTATTACCAGTGCCTGGCCGGCAACGTCCTGGGCAATGCCGCCTGGGGCCTCCTGGCCGCGCGCATGGGATCGAAGGCCAACCGTGGCGCGTTCATGAACAGCTTCTGGTGGAAGAATCCCCCTGGCGTCTATTCCAGGAAAAATCAGCCGGACGCGCAAGACGATCCCACGCAAGCGGCGCTTCTGGCTCGATGGGACGCCAATCCCTTTGTCGAGGGCGGGGAAGGGCTGCGCTATCACCTGAGCCGGATCATCGACGGCGGACGCAAGCCGGTGATCGGTTGGGCACAGGCCGTGGCCCGGTTCGAACAGGCGCAGGAGGCCGAACGTCAATGCCGAAGCGTCTTGGAGGCGAACGCGAAACTTCCGGAGGCCGTCGTCAAGGCGCGCGCTCAGGCCGAGGAACTAGAGCGTGGCGCGCGAGCTATCGAGGTCGAACTCGCGGCGCGACAGGCCGCGCTGCCGACGCTACGGGAGTGCGTCGACGACCTGCAAGCGCGGATGGCCGGCGCGCTTAAGCAGTGTGCGGCGGCACAAGCTGAATTGGCCAGCCACGATCGGGCCAGGCCTGGATTGCTGATCTGGCTTTCGACCTGGGGACGCTCGCACCGGGATTGGTGGAACAGACGCAGCCAGATCGATGCTCAAGTCAGGCAATCCAGGGCCGATCACGATGCCCTGGCCGCGGAGTGCAAGAAGGCCAAGGCGGCTCATCAGGATGCGGCCGGTGGGGACGAGAAGCTTAGGACAGCCTTGCGGCAAAAGCAGGTCGCTCATCAGGAGGCATTGGACCGGCTTGACGCTGCCAGGCATGCATGTCTGCAGGCAATGCAACGCTTGGGGGCGTACTGGCCGCAATCCAGCGCCGATGACGCCGCCCGCGAATTGTCTTCGCCCTGGTCAACGCCGGCTTGGCGCCGCGCGCGGCAAGATCTGTTTCTGGCCGGATTGGATGTGCATCGCGCTTTCATCGAGTCACATCCCCAGGAGATCATCGACAACCTTGGCTTGGCCTCGAACTGGCTCCAAGGTAAGGGCATGCCTGAAGACATGGCGCGGGTGGCGCTCGGTAGCCTCGCGCTCGTGGTGCCGGTGATTTCCACGACCTTTGCCTCGATTCCTCGCATGTTCCATTCGCTTGGCCGGGAGTCGATCGGCTGGCTTTTGATCGACGAAGCCGGCCAGGCGCTGCCACAACAGGCCGCCGGCGCCATTTGGCGCTCGGCGCGCACCGTCGTGGTGAGCGATCCCAACCAGCTTGAACCCGTGCTGGGCATGCCGGCGGCGGTCGAGGGCGCACTGGCTCGGCACTATGAAGTACCTCGGGATTGGTGGCCCAGCTTCACATCGGCGCAGTGCCTGTCGGATCAGAGCATGTCGATGGGGACCTGGCTGCCTGGCAAGGAGAACGGGAAAGTCTGGGTCGGTTCGCCTCTGCGTGTACACCGCCGTTGCGATGATCCGATGTTTTCCATCAGCAACGACATTGCTTATGACGGGCTGATGGTTCAAGGGAAATCGCCGTCCGCCCATTCGTGGCCGCATTGCCATTGGATCGACGTACGCGCGCAAACCAGTGTGGGCAATTGGGTGCCCGAGGAAGGGGAGGCTGCCAGGAAGCTATTGCGGTCGTTGCAGGCTGAGCATCAGGTCGCGCCCAAGGACATTTTCCTGATCTCGCCGTTCAAGGATGCGGCGACGCAACTGCGCGCGATGGCCCGGATGCTGGGACTCGATCCTGCCAAGACCGGGACGGTGCACACGACCCAGGGCAAGGAGGCCGAAATCGTTATCCTGGTGCTGGGCGGCAACCCGCAGCGCCCGGGGGCCAAGGATTGGGCTGCGCAAAGCCCCAACCTGCTCAATGTGGCGGTCAGCCGGGCCAAGGCCCGGCTGTATGTGATCGGCGATCGCGCCGCTTGGGGCCAACGCCCCTATTTCCGCGTTCTTGACCAGCGCCTTGGTATCGGCAGCGAGCCGCCCTCGCATTAACCACATTCGTCGACGCGACGCGGCCGCATCACCCCTTGACCAGCCCTCCATCCACAATCAAATTCTGCCCCGTCACCGCGCGCGACCACGGGCTGGCGAAAAACAGCACCGCGTCGGCGAACTGTTCGGGCGTGGTCACTTCGCGCAGCGGCGTGCTGGCGGCGATCAGGTCGAACACCGCGGCCGGGGTGGCGGCCGAGGCGTCGGTGGTGCGCAGCAGCCCGCCGGACACCATGTTGACGGTGATGCCGTCCGCCCCCAGCTCGTGCGACAGCGTGCGCGTGAACGCCAGCAGAGCGGCCTTGGCCGCGGTGTAGTCGTGGTACGGCACCACCGGGTTCTGGACCAGGTTGGTGCCGACGTTGATGATTCGGCCGCCGCCGGCGGCGCGCATCGACGGCAGCACGGCCTGGGTGGTGTTCAGGGCGGCGCGCACGCTGCCTTCCAGTTGCGCGTTCATGCGCGCCCAGTCGAGCGTGTCGGCGTGGGGGCGGGCGTCGCCGTCGAACTGGAAGGCGGGCAGGGCGTTGTTGACCACGGTGCCGACCGGCCGGCCGAAATGTTCGCTGGCGCGCGCCACCATGGCGGCGACGGCCTCGCCATCGCGCACATCGGCCTGCACGGCCAGCGCGCGGTCCGGGGCGGTGGCGGCCAGTTCGCGCGCCGCGGCGTCGCTGTTCAGATAATTGATGACCACCCGCGCGCCTTCTCGCAGAAAGGCGCGGGCAATGGCCGCGCCCAGGCCGCGGCTGGCGCCGGTGACGATGACGAGTTGCTGGTCCAGGGGGAGGGGAAGGCTGGGCATGGTGGGAATCAGGCGGAAATCAGGCAGTGAATCGGGTCAGGAAAAATGCGGTGGCGCCGGACGGACCGCATGAGCCGCCGCGCGGACGGGGCAGCGCCGGCGCCGCCTCAATGTTCCGAGCCGCTGTTGAGCATGCGGCTGCGGGCTTTTTCGATATGCGCGCGCATGATGTTGCGGGCGCCCTCGGCGTCCTGTTCGCGGATCAGGCGGTAAATCTGGCGGTGTTCGTCGATGGCGGCGCGGGTGCGCTTCCAGGGTTCGCTGTGGACCAGGTGGCGCATCATGTTGACGGCGTGGCTGACGTCGTACTCCAGTGATTTGAGCACCTGGACGAAGCGCTGGTTGCCGGTGGCCGCCGCGATCGCGCGGTGAAAGCCATAGTCGTGATGGTGGGCGATGGCGCCGGCGGCGTCGGCGGCTTCGTAGCCGGCCAGCATGCGGTCCATTTCCAGCAGGTCGTCGTCGGTGCGGCGCAACGCGGCCAGGTAGGCGCATTCCGGTTCGATCACCATGCGCAATTCCAGCCCTTCCAAGATGTGGCCGACGCGGCGCGCCGGGTCGACGGCGGGCATGCCGCCCATCAGGTCGGGCTTGGCGCGCACGTAGCTGCCCGAGCCGCGCACCGACTCGACCAACTGGTCTTCCCGCAGGCGGTCCAGCGCCTGGCGCACCACCGGCCGCGATACCTCGAACAGCGCGGCCAGTTCCAGTTCGGTCGGCAGCTTGGCGCCCGGCGCGATCTTGCCCGTGGCGATGGCGTAGAACAGGCTTTCGTAGACCCGTTCGGCGAAGCGTTCGGCGCGCACGTAGCCCAGGCCCGAGGCCACTTCGGCCAGGACCTCAAGTTCCGGCCGCGGCCGGCTGGCCGCGGTGAGCAGCTTGTCCAGCTGCGGATCGCGCACTTTGCTCATTGACTTGCTCCCATGGCGCGGGCGCCGGGTTTGTTCGGTGTCATGACAAATCTGACCAGGCGTCCCGCCGTGGGACGAACGCCTTATGGTTTTGAAATCCTAGGGATAACCCGAGTTGGACGAAAAATATCCTGAAGCGTGGGACGAAAGCTGTCAATTCAATTGACAAATTGTGGGGCGCTCCCTTACCTTGGATGGATCCGCAGCACCCCCATAACCACACCGCGCGCCACCGACGCCCGGGTGGCGCGATCCGGCTTCGCCGGCCGCGCCAGGAGACCCCCGCATCCGCGCGTTCCGCAATCGGCCAACGGCCGCTACTTTACTCCGCACACCGTGACTCAGAAGAACTTTATCGCCAACCAATGGGTGCCCGCCGCCAGCGGCGAAACCATCCCCGTGCTGAACCCTTCCGATGGCAAGGCGTTCGATGCCATCGCCCGCTCGGGCGAGGCGGATGTGGACCGCGCCGTGGTCGCCGCGCGCGCGGCCTTCGAGGGCGAGTGGGGCCAGATGGCTCCGGCCGCCCGCAGCCGCCTGCTGATGCGCATCGCCTTCGCCTTGCTCGATCGCCAGGAAGAACTGGCACAACTGGAATCGGCCGACGCCGGCAAGCCGATCAAGCAGGCCCGCGCCGACGCGGCCGCCGTGGCGCGCTATTTCGAGTTCTATGCCGGCGCGGTCGACAAGCTGCACGGCGAGACCATTCCCTATACCCCGGGCTTCACCGTGCTGACCGTGCGCGAAGCGCATGGCGTGACCGGCCACATCGTGCCGTGGAACTATCCGCTGCAGATCTTCGGCCGCAGCGTCGGCGCGGCGCTGGCCGCGGGCAACGCCTGCGTGGTCAAGCCGGCCGAGGACGCCTGCCTGTCGCTGCTCAAGGTGGCCGAGATCGCCGCCGAGGTGGGCCTGCCAGCCGGCGCGCTGAACATCTGCACCGGCTACGGCCACGAGGCCGGCGCCGCCTTGTCGGCGCACCCGGGCATCGACCACATCTCGTTCACCGGCTCGCCGCAGACCGGCAAGATGGTGGCGCACGCCGCCGCCGAGAACCACGTGCCGGTGACGCTGGAACTGGGCGGCAAGTCGCCGCAGATCGTGTTCGATGACGCCGACCTGGACGCCGCCATGCCGGTGCTGCTGGCCGCCATCATCCAGAACGCCGGCCAGACCTGCTCGGCCGGCAGCCGCGTGCTGATCCAGCGCGGCGTCTACGAGAAAGTGCTGGCGCGCCTGGGCGAGGCGTTCTCGGCCACCGTCACCGGCCCGGCCGCGCAGGACCTGGACGTCGGCCCGCTGATCAGCGCCCGCCAGCACGACCGCGTGCGCGGCTTCCTGGCCGAGGCCGAAGCCGAGGGCCTGAAGGTCGCCGCGCGCGGCAAGCTCAAGGACGGCGCGCCCGACAGCGGCTTCTACCAGCCGCCGGTGCTGTTCCGCGACGTGCCGCCCAAGAGCCGGCTGGCGCAGGAAGAAGTGTTCGGCCCGGTGCTGGCCGCCATGGTGTTCGACACCGAGGAGGAAGCGCTGGAAATCGCCAACGGCACGCTCTACGGCCTGGTGGCCGGCGTCTGGACCCGCGACGGCGGCCGCCAGTTGCGCCTGGCGCGCAAGCTGCGCGCCGGCCAGGTGTTCGTCAACAACTACGGCGCCGGCGGCGGCGTCGAGCTGCCGTTCGGCGGTTCGCGCCAGTCGGGCTACGGCCGTGAAAAGGGCTTCGAGGCGCTGTACGGCTTCACCACCCTGAAGACCATCGCCATCCGCCACTGATCCGGCGGCGGCCGGGCGTGCCGCCCCGACAGGGGCGGGCGCCCGGTGGCAAAATATCGGTTACCTTTGATGTTTTGCCAGGGGCGCCACGCCCCATATCCAGGATCAGCATGTTCACCGGTATTGTCCAAGGCACCGCGAAGATCGCGAAAATCGCGGACCGCGAAGGCCTGCGCACGTTTACGCTGGCGTTTCCCGACGGCTTCTGCAAGGACCTGACGGTCGGCGCCAGCGTCTCCACCGACGGCGTCTGCCTGACGGTCACCGAAATCCTCGACGCCAACCAGGCCACCTTCGATGTCATGCTGCAAAGCCTGGCCATCACCACGCTGGGCAGCTACCAGGAAGGCGACCGCGCCAACGTCGAGCGCGCCGCCAAGGATGGCGCCGAGATCGGCGGGCATCCGCTCTCCGGCCACGTCGATTTCACCTCGGAAGTGGTGATGGTGAAGTCCTCGGACACCAATCGCCTGATGCGCTTCAGTATCCCCGAGGCCTTTCGCAAGTACGTGTTCCCCAAGGGCTACATCGCCATCAACGGCGCCAGCCTGACCGTGTCCGAGGTCAACCGCGCCGAAGGCTGGTTCGAAGTCTGGCTGATCCCCGAGACCCGCCGCATGACGGTGTTCGAGGACAAGCAGGTGGGCGACCACGTCAACATCGAGATCGAGCGCAGCACCCAGGTGGTGGTGGACACCGTGCGCGAGACGGTCCAGGAAAGCCTGGGCAAGCTGCAGCCGCTGCTGGAAGCCATTCTCAAGGAAAAAGGGCTGACGCTGGAAGATTTCGTCAGCCCGCAGGGCAAGCTCAAGTAGGACGCGGCCGTCCGCGTCCCATCCGCGTTCCGTTCAAGACCAGGCCGCGAATTCAAGCCGCGAATGCCGGCCCCATCGGCTTGATGCGGATGCCCGGTTGCAGCCGGGTCCAGGGCAGGTCGGCGGGATCGGCCTGCATCGGGCCCGGGGCCTTGGCCACCAGCACCTCATGCGCGATGGGCTGGAAGTCGGCGCGGAAGTGCACCGAGCTTTTCACCACCAGGATCGCCATCTCCTCGGGCTGCACGCCGCCGACGCGGAACAGGTTGCGGTCCAGCATCTGCGACTTGGTGGCGCTGACCACCACGCGCACGCCGCCCAGGCGCAGCCCGGCCACCGCCTCCAGGTCCACGTCCATGCCGTTCATCATCGGGCCATCGAAGCGCAGTTTGCCCGGCGACAGCGTCTCGACCACGAATTCGCCCTCGAACGGCGCGTCGCCGGCCACGCCGGACTGGCCGCCCAGGCGCAGCTTCACCTTGCTGCCGATGCCGGCGGCGGTCGCCTGGCGCACGGCCTCGGGATCGTAGAACAGGCCCAGCGCGGCGTTCTGCGCGTCGGCCTCGACCAGCGCGCGCAGCATGCCGGTGGTGTTGGCGTCGCCACCCGCGCCTGGATTGTCCTGGGTGTCGGCGATGACCACGGGGCGCGACGCGCCCGCCGCCAGCGCCTGGGCCCGCTTGACGGCGTCGGCCGGCGCCAGGAAGTCGGGCGACCATTGCGGTTCCAGTTCCAGCACGCGCTGGTACAGCGCCTCGGTCACGCGTTCGACCGCGTCGGCGTCGGTGCCGTAGGCCCACACCACCGGGCCGCATTCGGGAAAGTCGGCCGCGGGAAAGCCCGGCGCGAACGAGATCGAGGCCACGCCCGGCGTCCGCTCCAGGCGTTCGAGTTCTTCGTACACGCCCTGCGACGGCTGCAGCATCGTGCACATGCCGTTGATGGGGATCAGGAACGGCAGCCGGCGTTCGGCGCGCACCCACTTGTCGCCGGCCGCGACGCGCGCGGCCAGCAGGCGCGCGGCGTGCTCGCCGGTCACCGCCATGTCCACGTGCGGGTAGGTGCGGAACGCGGCCAGGCCGTCGGCCTCGCGCAGCATCCGCACGGTGACGTTGGCGTGCAGGTCCAGGCTGCCGACCACCGGCACGCCGGGGCCGACCAGCGCGCGCACCCGCGCCAGCAGTTCGCCTTCGCCGTCGTCCAGGTGTTCGGCCACCATGGCGCCGTGCAGGTCCAGGTAGATGGCGTCGAAGCCGCCGGCGCGCGCCGCGTCGACGATCTCGCCGGCGATGCGTTCGTAGGCGTCGCGGGTGACGTGGGCCGACGGGCTGGCGCCGGCCCAGATCACCGTGCGCACGGTGTGGCCCTGCGCCAGCGCGGCGTTGATGAAGCCGCCGGCGGGGATGTTGACCTCGCGCAGCGCCAGCATGTCCTCGCCGCGCACCATGGCGGGAAAGCCCTCGCCGCGCACGAAGTTCTCATAGGCCGCCTTGGACGGCGCGAAGGTATTGGTCTCGTGCTGGAAGCCAGCCACCAGAATGTGCATGATCGATTCCTTTGAGCGTCAGGCGCGCGCGGGCGCGGATTGGGGAGGACGGTTCACCAGCAGCAGCAGGGCGCCGGCCACCAGCAGGGCGGAGATCGCGTACAGGCCGCCAGCCAGGCTGCCGGTGGATTCCTTGACCCAGCCGATGATGGACGGGCTGAGAAAGCCGCCCAGCAGGCCGATGCTGTTGATCAGCGCGATGCCGCCCGCCGCGGCTTCCCCTTGCAGGTACTGCGACGGAATCGCCCAGAATACCGTGTAGGCGGCCCACATGAAGCCCGTGGCCAGCGTGATGGCCGTCAGGGATAGCGCGAATTGCGTCGGCGCCGCGGTGGCGATGCACAGCGCCACGCCGGCCAGCAGCGCCGGCACCAGCGTGTGCCAGCGGCGTTCGCGCAGGCGGTCGGAACTGCGCGCGAACCCCAGCATGAAGACCGCCGCGGCCACGTACGGGATCGCCGAGTACAGGCCGATCTGCATGGTGTCCTGCACCCCGGCCAGCTTGAGCAGCGTCGGCAGCCAGAAGCTGACCGCATAGATGCCGCAGATCAGGCAGAAGTAGGTCAGCGCCATGCCGTAGATGGCGGGGTCGCGCAGCACCTGGGCGAAGGCGTGCTTCTTGTGCGCGCCGCGGCTGTCCAGGTCGGCGGCCAGCAGCGCCTTTTCCTCGGCGCTGAGCCAGCGCGCCTCGGCCGGCTTGTCGTCCAGGTAGCGGAAGGCGATGACGCCCAGCAGCACACAGGGCAGGCCTTCGAGCAGGAACATCCATTGCCAGCCATCCAGCCCGTGCGCGCCGGAGAAGGCCGTCATGATCCAGGCCGAGACCGGCCCGCCGACGATGCCGCCGATCGGGCCGGCCAGCATCACCACCGCCATGACGCCGGCCATGCGCGACTGCGAGTACCAGTAGGTCAGGTAGAAGATCATGCCGGGGGCGAAGCCGGCCTCGAACACGCCCAGCATGAAGCGCAGGACGTAGAAGCTCCATTCGCCCTGCACGAACAGCATCGAGGCCGAGGTCAGGCCCCACAGCACCATGATGCGGCTGATTGTGCGGCGCGCGCCGATGCGCGTCAGCAGCAGGTTACTGGGCACCTCGAACATCACGTAGCCGAGAAAGAAGATGCCGGCGCCCAGGCCGTAGACGGCATCCGAGATGCCGATGTCCTGCTGCATCTGCAGCTTGGCGAAGCCGATGTTGATGCGGTCCAGGTAGGCGAACACATAACAGAGCAGCAGGAACGGCAGCAGCCGCCAGGTGATCTTGCGGTATAGCGGACCCAGGCGCGGATCGGCGCCTGGCGTGGCCTGATGGGGCATTGCGTGTCTCCTCGCGGGCGGGTCTGCGCCCGCCGCGGTGGGTGGGATGGCGGCGGGGCCCGGGCGGGTCCGCGCGGCGTCCATATTGCGAGCACACTGTGTTCGAAACAATGACCTGGGTGATAAATTGTCGTTGCCTTCAGAGCAACGGAAAACAAAAGGGGAAACCATGGCGGAAATCAGCCAGACGCGGCTGAAGTACTTCAACGAGGTCGTGGCCTGTGGCTCGATCCGCGGCGCGGCCGACAAGCTCGGCACCGCGCCCTCGGTCATCAGCCGCCAGATCCAGTTGCTGGAAAAGGAACTGGGCGTGGCGCTGTTCGAGCGCCGCGCGCGCGGACTGACGCCGACCGAGGCCGCCGACATGCTGCTGGAATACCATCGCGCCTGCCGCGCGCAGCAGGAACACCTGAACACGCGCCTGCAGGAACTGCGCGGCATGCGGCGCGGCAACGTCCATCTGATGATCAGCGAAGGCTTCATCGACAGCCTGATGGAGCACGTGGTGGGGCCGTTCTGCATCGAACACCCGCGCATCAACGTCAGCGTCAACGTCGGCTCGGTCAACGAGGTGGTCGAGGCGGTGGCCACGGATGCCGCGCACATCGGCCTGGCCTACAACCCGCCGGTCGATCCGCGGCTGCGCTGCCGCGCCAGCCGCAAGCATCCGGTCTGCCTGCTGGCGCCGCCAGGCCATGCGCTGGCGCGGCGCCGCGCGCCGCTCACCATCGCCGACATCCTGCCGTATCCATTCGCGCTGATGTCCGCGCCGTATGGCTTGCGCCAGGCGGTCGACCTGCTGGAGTTCACGGAACGCATCCACCTGACGCCGAGCTTGACCACCAATTCGCTGCGCGTGCTCAAGCAGTACGCGATCAGCGGCGCCGGGGTGACGCTGATGCCGAACCTGGGCGTGCATCACGAATTGGCCAGCGGCGAACTGGTGGCGCTGCCGATCGCGCATCCGATCCTGAGCGCGCCCGAGTGCCAGATGCTGCTGCGTCTGGGGCGGCCGCTGTCATCGGCCGCCAACGAGGTGGTGCGGCGCATCGAACAGCGCCTGCCGGCATTCGCGGCGCCGTAATGGCGGCATGTGTGCCAAGGGCAGGGGGGGCAATGCCCGGCCCGGGCTGCGGGTGGATTTCGTTACGGATGGCGGCGCGTGAATATTGAAAGTTCCAGTATTCATGCGCTTTTTCAGCCATTTTTCTGCTGTAGGTCAATAAACAAGCCATTCTTCTGGTGAAATCGCCATGTAATGGGCTTTTCGGGGTGGTGTCAGCTACAATGGCAGCACTTTCGGAGGTTTCTATGTCGGTAATATCCGATATCAAAATACGCCCCCTGGAGCGCGGCGACCTGCACTTCGTGCACAAGATCAACAATAACGACGTCATCATGCGTTATTGGTTCGAAGAGCCTTACGAGGCCTACGACGAACTGGTCGCCCTCTATGACCGCCACTTGCATGACCAGAACGAGCGGCGCTTCATCATCGAGCACGACACCGGCCAGCCGGCCGGCCTGGTGGAACTGGTGGAGATCGACTACATCCACCGCCGCGCCGAATTCCAGATCATCATCGCGCCCAGCTACCAGGGCCGGGGCTACGCCAAGGCCGCCACCCGCATCGCGGTGGGCTACGCCTTCCGCGTGCTGAACCTGCACAAGGTCTACCTGGTGGTGGACAAGGACAACCGCGCCGCCGTGCACATCTACGAGCGCTGCGGCTTCCAGATCGAAGGGCTGCTCAAGGAAGAGTTCTTTTCCAACGGCGCCTACCGCGACGCCTACCGCATGGCGCTGTTGCAGCACGATCACCTGCGCGAGGTCGGGCCGGGCGCCCCGGACGCGCCGGTGCTGCGCGACTGGCCGCAGGAAGAACAGACGGGCTGACGCGCGGCGCGATCGGCGTTGCATCGCCGCATGATCGAGGCGGCCCCGGCCGCCTTCCCGGGCAGTGCGGCTTGAACGATCAGACGGCGCGGGAGCGCGGCGCCGCGCCGATGTGGAAAAACGCCCCGGCAGGAGATTCCTGCCGGGGCGTTTCGCATCAGGGCGCTGCCGGGGCGGCCCGCAGCAGCCGCAAGCCGTTGGCCACCACCAGCAGGCTGGCGCCGACGTCGGCGAACACCGCCATCCACAGCGTGGCGTTGCCGGTCATCGCCAGCGCCAGGAACACCACCTTGATGCCGAGCGCCAGCGCGATGTTCTGCACCAGCACGCGGTGGGTGGCGCGCGACAGGCGCAGGAAGGTGCCGATCTTGCGCAGGTCGTCGTCCATCAGCGCCACGTCGGCCGTTTCGATGGCGGTGCCGGTGCCGGCCGCGCCCATGGCGAAGCCGATATCGGCGCGGGCCAGGGCCGGGGCGTCGTTGATGCCGTCGCCGACCATGCCGACCTTGCCGGCGGGCGCCAGCTTGCTTTCGATGGCGGCCAGCTTGTCTTCCGGCAGTTGATCGCCGCGCGCTTCGTCGATGCCGACCTGGCGCGCGATGGCTTGCGCCGTGGGCGTGTTGTCGCCCGTCAGCATCAGGGTGCGCACGCCCAGCGCGTGCAGGTCGGCGATGGCGGCCGCGCTGGTGGGCTTGACCGTGTCGGCCACCGCCGCCAGCGCCAGCACGCGCTGGCCATCGCTGAGCGCGATGGCGCTCTTGCCCTGCTGTTCCAGTTCGTCGAAACGGGCTTCCAGCTTTTCGTCCGACACGCCCAGCTCGCGCATCAGGCGGCGGTTGCCCAACTGGAACAGCACGCCGTCCACCTTGCCGCTGACGCCGCGGCCGGGCAGGGCGGTGAAGTCGTCCACGTCCAGCAGGGCCTGGCCGGCGTCGCGCGCGGCGTTGGCCACGGCCAGCGAGACCGGGTGGTCCGAGCGCGCCGCCAGGCTGGCGGCAATCCGCGCAGCGGGCTGGCGCGTCAGGTCGGAGACGTCCCAGTCCTGCTGGTCGGTCTGCACCGGCTTGCCATGGGTCAGCGTGCCGGTCTTGTCCAGCGCCAGCCACTTCAGGTTGCGGCCTTCCTCCAGGTACACGCCGCCCTTGACCAGGATGCCGCGGCGCGAGGCCGCCGTCAGGCCGCTGACGATGCTGACCGGCGTGGAGATCACCAGGGCGCAGGGGCAGGCGATGATCAGCAGCGCGAGGGCGCGATAGATCGCGTCGAACCAGGGCTGCGCCCACAGCAGCGGCGGCAGCACCGCCACCAGCACCGCCACGCCCACCACGGCAGGCGTGTAGATGCGCGAGAAACGGTCGATGAAGCGCTGGGTTGGCGCGCGCGCGCCCTGGGCCTGTTCGACCGCGTGGATGATGCGCGCCAGCGTGGTGTTGCCCGCCGCCGCGGTGACGCGGTAGTCGAACGAGCCGGCCGTGTTGACGGTGGCCGCATACACCTGATCGCCCTCGGCCTTTTCCACCGGCAGGCTTTCGCCCGTGATGGGGGACTGGTCCACCGCCGAGCGGCCGCTGACGATGATGCCGTCGGCGGCGATGCGTTCGCCCGGTCGCACCCGCACCACGTCGTCGATCTGCAGTTGCGCCGCCGGCACCGATTGCCAGCCGCCGTCGGCCTGGCGCACGGTGGCGGTTTCGGGCGCCAGGTCCAGCAGGCCGCGGATGGCATTGCGGGCGCGGTCGAGCGAACGGGCCTCGATCAGTTCAGCCACATTGAACAGGAACATCACCATGGCCGCTTCCGGCCACTGGCCGATCAGCACCGCGCCGGTGACGGCGATGCTCATGAGCGCGTTGATGTTCAGGTTGCCGTTGCGCACGGCGATCCAGCCCTTGCGGTAGGTGCTGATGCCGCAGGCCAGGATGGCGGCGACCGCCAGCGCGGCGGTGACGCCCCAGTGCATGCCGGCGAAGTGCGAGGCTTCGGACAGCGCGGCAAGCACGCCGGCGCCGCCGATGGCCCACCAGTTCACGCGCGCGGCGGCCGGGGCCGGCGTGCGCGGCGCGTCGTCGGCCAGCGGTTCGGGCGTCATCCCCAGCGACTTGATGGCCGCGGTGATGCGGTCCAGCGCGCCCTCGGCGTGCACCACCGTCAGGATGCGCTGCATCAGGTTGAAGTCCAGCGCGTGCACGCCGTCGACGCTGTCGAGCTTCTTGCGGATCAGCGTTTCCTCGGTCGGGCAGTCCATCTGGCCGATGCGCAGGCGCGCCAGCAACTGGCCCGGGCCGGCCTGCAGCACGGCCGCGCCGCCGGCGGACATCTGGATGTTGCCGGCATCGTGGCCGCAGCAGGCCGAGGCGCCGTGGTCATGCGTCCGCGCATGGGCATGGCCGTGATCGCGGTCGTGGTCGTGGCTGTGATTGTGATCGTGATCGTGGCCGTGATCGTGATCATGGCCGGCGCCTTCGTGGCGATGGCCGGCGGCCGAGGCGGCCTTGCCTTGCGCGGGGCCGCAGCATGCGCCGGCGTGGTCATGCCCGCCGGACGCAGCCGGGGTCTTGGCGCCGCAGCAGGCGTCCGGTCGTCCGGAAGCGGTGGGATCGGTATGTTTGTTCGTTGCGCAAGACATTCGCGTTGCCTTTTCGTAAGCCATTGACCGTATTCCACACCTTGGAGTTACTATAGGGTCAACCCCCTTTAATCCATCGGATGCGTCCGGGAGGCATGATGCGTATCGGCGAATTGGCCACGGCGGCCGGCACCACGGTCGAAACCGTCAGGTATTACGAAAAGGAAGGGCTGCTGCCCGCCCCGGAACGGGGACTGAACAACTACCGCAGCTACGGCCAGCCCCACCTGGAGCGCCTGCGGCTGATCCGCAACTGCCGCGCGCTGGACATGACGCAGGACGAGATCCGCGCCATCCTGTCGCTGGCCGACAATCACCAGGCAGGATGTGGCCCCATTAATGAACTGTTCGATGAGCACATCTCCCACGTGGACGAGCGCATCGCCGAGCTGACCCAGTTGAAGACGCAATTGACCGATCTGCGCCAGCGCTGCCTGTCGGCGCGGCCCGACGCGGAAGACTGCGGCATCCTGCACGGCCTGTCGGAAATGCAGGTCGAGGAACGCCAGGAACGCCATACCCACCTGGGTTGAATCCGCCAGTCGCCATGCGCCGGGCAGGGGGATAGCCGTCCCCCGCGCGGCCATGGCGTAATATGAGAACCCTTCTCTTTCCCATTTGGGAAACCGCCAGAATCCTGTTACCTGTGCCTGACTCCATGACCCAGACCGCCACCGCCACGCCCCTGCATGCCATCACCTCGCGCCGTTCCGTGAAGTTCCTGCGGGGTCCGGCGCCCAAACCCGCCGAGCTTGAACAGATCCTGCAGGCCGCCATGTCGGCCCCCGACCACGGCGCGCTGCGCCCGTGGCGCTTCGTGGTGATCCAGGGCGAGGCCATCGGCAAGCTGGCCGACGTGGCGCTGGAAGCCGTCAAGCGCAGCGGCGATCCGCGCATGACGCCGGAAAAGGAAAAGTCGGTGCGCGAGTGGATGGCCGGCGTGCCGCTATTCGTCGCCGTGGCGCAGAAGATCGCCCACGACAACACCAAGATCCCCGAGGCCGAGCAACTGCTGGCCACCGGCTGCGCCACCATGAACATCCTGAACGCCGCCCACATGCTGGGCTACGGCGCGTTCTGGAGCACCGGCATCGGCACCTACGTCGAAGACGTGCAGGCGGCGCTGGGCCTGGATTCGCTCGACTACCGCTTCCTCGGCTTCCTGGCGATCGGCACGCCGGCGTGCGCGGTGCCGCCGGCCAACCGCCCGGACTACCGCGAGTTCGTCACCGAGTGGACCGGTCCGGTCTGAGGCGCGTCGTGGCGCAAAAAAACCGGCTGCTGGCCGGTTTTTTTTGCGTGCGTCGCTTACCGTTGCGACGCGATGGGCCGGAAGGCCGCGCGCACGAGTTTCTCCAGGCCCCAGCCCACGGCATAGAAGAGGGCCAGCGTCGGCAGCCCGATCAGCAGGTAGCCGCCGACCCAGGACAGCTCACCGAGCAGCCGGTCCAGGTTCAGTTCGTGCAGCAGCGCAAGCTGCAAGGCCAATGGCAATTGCAGCAGCACGAAGCGGCCCTTGTCGTCGCCGTCGGCCGACAGCGCGCCGGCGATGCAGAGGATGACGATGGCGAGGTAAAGCGCGGCAAACACGATGCCGGTCCAGCTGAACCCTTTCGAGGCAGTCAATCGAGGCACGTCGGTTTCCAGGGGAATCGGAAGCCGCAAGTATAGAGGTCGGCCAGATGCGGTCCAGCGAGCCAAGCCGCCCAGCCAAGCCGCCCAGCCAAGCCACCGAGCCACGACACCGAGCCACGACACCGAGCCAGGCCGATGTTGCTCGCCATCCGGCTGCACCGGGCAGGCTTGCGCGGCCGCCAATAAATGACAATAATTCTTATTGTTGATTAGCCCGCCCTCCCATTCCCCGCCATGTCCCATCCCGCGCAGCCGACGCCGCACCCCGCCGCCCAGCTGTACGAGGCCCATCATCCGTGGCTGCTGGAATGGCTGCGGCGCCGGTTGGGCTGCCGCCATGACGCCGCCGACCTGGCGCACGATACCTTCCTGCGGGTGCTGGCCGGGCGCCAGACCGAGCCGATCCACGAACCCCGCGCGTTCCTGACCACGCTGGCGCAGCGCACGCTGTATACCTTCTGGCGCCGCCGCGAGCTCGAGCGCGCCTATCTCGACAGCCTCGAATCCCTGCCGCAGGCCTGCGCGCCCAGCGAGGAACAGCGCGCGCTGGTGGTCGAGGCCCTGATGCAGATCGACCGCGCCCTGCAACGCCTGCCGGCGCGCGCCCGCCAGATATTCCTCCTGAGCCAGTTGCACGAACTGACCTATCCGCAGATCGCCGAGCAGCTCGGCGTGTCGGCCATCACCGTCCGGCGCGGCATGAAGCAGGCCATCACGCTGTGCGTGGCCGCGCGCCTGGCCGCATGAGCGCGCCCGCGCTGCCGGCCGCCGTCGAGGCGGCGGTCGACTGGATGGTGCTGCTGTCGTCGGGCGAGGCAAGCGCCGCCGACCGCGCCCGGTTCGAGGCCTGGCACCGGATCGACTCGCGCCACGCCGCCGCCTGGGATCTGGTCACCGGCGCCCTCGACAGCACCTTTGCGCCGCTGGGCGAGGGCGCCTCCTCCCGGGCGGCCGGCGCGGCGCTGCTGGCGCCGACCTCGCGCCGCCGGGCGCTGCGCAATGCCTTGATGCTGGCGCTGGCGGCCGGCGGGCTGGCCGCCCTGGTCGATCGCCAGACGCCGTTGCGGACCCTGGCCGCGGACCTGCGCACCGGCACTGGCGAACGCCGTGCCTATCCGCTGCCGGACGGCAGCGTGGTCACCCTGAACGCGCGCTCCGCCGTCGACCTGCAGTTCGATGACCGCGTCCGCGTGCTGCGGTTGCGCGAGGGCGCGGTCTACGTGCGGGTGGCGGCGGACGCCGAGCGGCCCTTCATCGTCGCCAGTCGCGATGGCGAGGTGCAGGCCTTGGGCACGGTGTTCGGCGTGGCGCGCGATGCGCGGGGCAGTGTCGCCTGTGTGATCGAGCACAGTGTCGAGATCCGCGCGGCAGGCCAGCGGCGCACGCTGGCGGCGGGCGAGGGCGCGCGCTTCGGCGCGGATGGCATCGGCGCGCCAGACGCCGCGCTGGCCGAGGCCGCCGCCTGGCAAGACGGCATGCTGGTGGTGCGCGACCAGCCGCTGGGCGAGGTGGTGGCGGCATTGCGGCCATACCGGCGCGGCTTCCTGCGCATCTCTCCCGAGGCCGCCCGGCTGCGGGTGCTGGGCGCGTTTCCGTTGGACAACACCGACCGCGTGCTGGAATCCCTGCGCCAGACGCTGCCGATCGAGGTCGCCACGCTGGGCGGCTGGCTGGTCAGCATCGACCTGCGCGCCGATGCCGCCAAAAAAAAATGATCGCTTGCGGCGGGCTCGCTGGACATACCTCCTGAAGCACCCCCTTGTCGCAGGAGATTCCATGTTCCCCGTTCGTCCCGCGCCGCAGCTTGCGGCCGCGTTCCTCATCGCCCTGGCCGCGCCGGCCGGTATCGCCCAGGCCCAGGCGGGCGACCAATCGGGCGCGCCCATGGCGCAGCGCTACGATCTGCCCGCCGCGCCGCTGGCCGAGACCCTGACCCGTATCGCGCGCCAGAGCGGCCAGGCGGTGTCGGTCGATCCGGCGCTGGTGGCGGGCCGCCAGGCCCCGGCCGTGGCCGGCACCTACACCGCCGAGCAGGCCTTGCGCCAGGCGCTGGCGGGCAGCGGCCTGGAATTGCGCGTCACCGCCAATGGCACGTTCAGCGCGCGGCCCCTGCCGCAGGCGGGCGACGCCACCCTGCTGGCGCCGGTGCGCGTGACCGGCGCGGCCGAATCGCCCTCCGGCCCGCTGCATGGCTACGCCGCCCGCGTCAGCGCCACCGGCACCAAGACCGATACGCCCATCATCGAGACGCCGCAGTCGATCACGGTGGTCGGCGCAGAGGAAATCGAGACGCTCAAGGCGCAGAGCCTGCAGGACGCGCTGGGCTACGTGGCGGGCGTGAGCCGCGCGGAAGGCCAGGATCGCACCTCCGACAGCCTGTTCCTGCGCGGCTTTCGCGGCAGTCAGGGCAGCTACTATCGCGATGGCACGCTGTACACCGTGAACATCTACAACGGACGGCAGGAACTGTACGGGCTGGAACGGGTCGAGTTCCTCAAGGGCGCCGCCTCGGTGCTCTACGGCGCGGCGCCGCCGGGCGGGGTCATCAACACGGTCAGCAAGCGGCCCACGACCGAGCCGCTGCATGAACTGAACGTCGAGGCGGGCAACTTCCGCCGCAAGCAGATCTCCGGCGACTTCGGCGGCGCGCTCGATGACGAGGGTAAATGGTCTTACCGCCTGACCGCCTTGAAGCGCGACAGCGACACCTTCATCGATCACGTGCCGGACGACCGGACCTACGTGGCCCCGGCCCTCAAGTGGCAACCCAGCGATGCCACTTCGCTGACCCTGCTGGCGGAATACCAGGAGGACCGCACGGCCTACGTCTACGGCCTGCCTGGCCAGGGCACGGTCCTGCCCAATCCCAACGGCAGGATTCCCCGCAATCGATTCACGGGGGAACCTGGCTTCGACAAGTTCATCATGAAGCGCTATTCGATCGGCTACCTGTTCGAACACGCGTTCACGGACCAGCTCAAGCTGCGCAACAGCGTGCGCTACTTCCACGCGGACAGCACCTATTTCTCCACCGACATCTGGCAGCTACAGGCCGACCAGCGCCACACCGCCGATCGCGGCGCGATGCCGCGCTGGGATCGGTCTTCGGCGGTTGTGGCCGATACCTCGCTGCAGTACGACGCCACGACCGGCCCGCTGCGCCACACGCTGCTGGCGGGCCTGGACTACTCGCTGCCCAGGCACGAGACCGAGCGCTACCTGCGCAGCAATACCAATATCGATCTCTATGACCCGGTCTATGGCGTCCCCCTGGGACCGGCCACGCCGTTCCCGCGGTCGTCCTCGAAAACCGACATGAAGCGCCTGGGGGTGTACCTGCAGGATCAGGTCAAGATCGCCGATAAGTGGGTGGTGCTGCTGGGCGGACGGCACGATTGGGTCACGGTCAACGAACGCAATTTCTTCACCGGCGAAAAGATCGCGGACAATGAAAAGAGCCAGGCCTTCACCGGCCGCGCCGGCATCGTCTACCTGGCCGACAACGGCCTGGCGCCGTTCCTGAGCTACAGCGAATCGTTCGAGCCGACCAGCGGCCAGGATCGCCAGGGCAGCCGTTTCAAGCCCACCACCGGTCAGCAGTACGAAGCCGGGGTGCGCTACCAGCCGGCGGGGGCGGACACCATGCTGTCGGCGGCGGTGTACCAGCTCACCCGCAAGAACGTGAACGTGACCGACCCGTTCGACACGAACTACGAGATCCAGGCAGGTCAGGCGCGCGCCCGCGGATTGGAGCTGGAAGCGCGCACCCGCCTCGGCCGCCACGCCAACCTGATCGCCGCCTACGCCTACACCGATGCGCGCACCCTCAAGGCCAGCCCGCTGCAACCGGACGAGGTCGGAAAGCGTCTGAATTCGGTGCCGTTCAACCAGTTCTCGGTCTGGGGCGACTACGGCTTCGGCGCCTTCGGCCTGCCGGGGCTGCGGATCGGCGCGGGCGTGCGCTACGTCGGCAGCACGCGCGGCCTGGCGCACGGCACGGCGGTCGAGGTGCCATCCTTTACGCTGTTCGACGCCATGGTCAGCTACACCTCCGGGCCATGGCGATTCGCGCTCAACGCCACCAACCTGGCCGACAAGACCTACATCGGCAACTGCACCTATGGTTGCTTCTACGGCGAGCCGCGCCGCGTGATCGGCACGGCGACCTACCGCTGGTGATAGCGGGCCGGCAGGGGAGTGCAATCCCCTGCCGCGCGCGCCGGCGCGGCCCCTGTCTCGGGGCCGCGCCCTGTGCTACTCTGGCTCCCGGCCGTGCATGTTCATCCCTTTGCACAGGCCGACGATGGCAATGTCCGAGGTCACCCCCCCGGGCAGTGTCTTGGTAAGAAGAATGCGCATGACACGATCAAGCGTGGAGACAATTCATGAGCCAATACGGGCCGCTGAAGTTGCACGTCCCCGAGCCCACCGGGCGTCCGGGTTGCAAGACCGACTTTTCCTACCTGCGCCTGTCGCCGCCCGGCGAGGTGCCCAAGCCCCCCATTGATGTCGCCGCGATCGACACCGGCAGCCTGGCCTACAGCCTGGTGCGGGTCATCGACGACGACGGCCGCGCCGTCGGCCCGTGGGCGCCGGAGATCAGCGACGAGCTGTTGCGCCGAGGCATGCGCACCATGCTCAAGACGCGCATCTTCGATGGCCGCATGCTGACCGCCCAGCGCAAGAAGAAGATCTCCTTCTACATGCAGAGCCTGGGCGAAGAAGCCATCGGCTCGGCCCACGCGCTGGCGCTGGAGCAGGGCGACATGTGTTTCCCGACCTACCGCCAGCAGAGCATCCTGCTGGCGCGCGACGTGTCGCTGGTGACCATGATGTGCCAGCTCATGTCCAACGAGCGCGACCCGCTCAAGGGGCGCCAGTTGCCGGTCATGTATTCCGACCGCGAGAACGGCTTCTTCACCATCTCGGGCAACCTGGCCACGCAGTTCATCCAGGCGGTGGGCTGGGGCATGGCCTCGGCCATCAAGGGCGACACCCGCATCGCGTCGGGCTGGATCGGCGACGGCGCCACCGCCGAGGCGGACTTCCACACCGCGCTGACCTTTGCCCACGTGTACCGCGCGCCGGTGATCCTGAACGTGGTCAACAACCAGTGGGCCATCTCGACCTTCCAGGCCATCGCCGGGGGCGAGGGCGCCACCTTCGCCGGCCGCGGCGTCGGCTGCGGCATCGCCTCGCTGCGGGTGGACGGCAACGATTTCCTGGCGGTCTACGCCGCCTCGCGCTGGGCCGCCGAACGCGCCCGCCGCAACCTCGGCCCCACCCTGATCGAATGGGTGACCTACCGCGCGGGCCCGCACTCCACCTCCGACGATCCCTCCAAGTACCGTCCCGGCGACGACTGGAGCCACTTCCCGCTGGGCGACCCGATCGAGCGCTTCAAGAAGCACCTGATCCTGCGTGGCATCTGGTCCGAGGCCGAGCACGACGCGGTGCGCGCCGAGCTCGACGCCGAGATCCAGGCGGCGCAGAAGGAAGCGGAAAGCTACGGCACCCTGGTGGACGGCCACGTCCCCAGCGCCGCCAGCATCTTTGAAGACGTCTACAAGGACATGCCGGAGCACCTGCGCCGGCAACGTCAGCAGCTCGGAGTGTGAGTCATGGCTATCGATAACAATGTTGGTCCGGCGTCCGCGCCGATGACCATGATCCAGGCTTTGCGCTCGGCCATGGATGTGATGCTGGAGCGTGACGGCAACGTGGTGGTGTTCGGCCAGGACGTGGGCTATTTCGGCGGCGTGTTCCGCTGCACCGAGGGCCTGCAGGCCAAGTACGGCAGCTCGCGCGTGTTCGACACGCCGATCTCCGAAGGCGGCATCGTCGGCGTGGCGGTGGGCATGGGCGCCTACGGCCTGCGGCCGGTGTGCGAGATCCAGTTCGCCGACTATTTCTATCCGGCTTCCGACCAGATCGTGTCGGAAGCGGCGCGCCTGCGCTACCGCTCGGTGGGCGAATTCATCGCGCCCATGACCATCCGCATGCCCTGCGGTGGCGGTATCTACGGCGGCCAGACCCACAGCCAGAGCCCCGAGGCCATGTTCACCCAGGTCTGCGGGCTGCGCACGGTGATGCCGTCCAACCCGTACGACGCCAAGGGCCTGCTGATCGCGTCCATCGAAAACGACGATCCGGTCATCTTCCTGGAACCCAAGCGCCTGTACAACGGCCCGTTCGACGGCCACCACGACCGTCCCGTGACGCCGTGGACCGGACGCCCGGGCAGCGTGGTGCCGACCGGCTACTACACCGTGCCGCTGGACACCGCCGCGATCGTGCGGCCGGGCAACGCGCTGACGGTGCTGACCTACGGCACCACCGTGCACGTGTCGCTGACCGCGGCCGAGGAAACCGGCATCGATGCCGAGGTCATCGACCTGCGCAGCCTGTGGCCGCTGGACCTGGAGACTATCGTCAACTCGGTCAGGAAGACCGGCCGCTGCGTCGTGGTGCACGAAGCCACGCGCACCTGCGGCTTCGGCGCCGAACTGATCGCGCTGGTGCAAGAACACTGCTTCCATCACCTCGAAGCGCCCGTCGAGCGCGTGACCGGTTGGGACACTCCCTATCCGCACGCGCAGGAATGGGCGTATTTCCCCGGCCCGCGCCGGGTCGGCGAAGCGTTCAAGCGCGCGATGGAGGTGTGAGATGGGGATTCATGTCATCAAGATGCCCGACATCGGCGAAGGCATTGCCGAGGTCGAACTGGTGGGCTGGCACGTCAAGGTGGGCGACACGGTCGCCGAGGACCAGCCGCTGGCCGACGTCATGACCGACAAGGCCACGGTCGAGATCCCGTCGCCCGTGGTCGGCCGCGTGGTCGCGCTGGGCGGCGAAGTCGGCCAGGTCATGGCCGTGGGCGGCGAACTGATCCGCCTGGAAGTGGAAGGCGAAGGCAATCTCAAGGGTGACGCGGCGGCGCAGAAACCGCAGGCCGCGCCCGCGCCGGCGGCAAGCGCGCCGGCCGCCGAGTCGACGCCGGCCAAGGCCGACAAGACCCCGGCCGGCGGCGTTGCCGGCCAGATCGCCGCGTCGCTGCAATCGTCCGCCGCCGCGCCGCAAGCGCCCTCCGCGCCGTCCAGCCGTCCGGCCGCCGCGCGCCAGGCGCCCGCCGCGGCCCGCGAACCCGGCGAAAAGCCGCTGGCCTCGCCGGCGGTGCGCAAGCGCGCCTGGGACCTGGGCATCGAGCTGCGCTACGTGCACGGCAGCGGCCCGGCCGGCCGCGTCATGCACGAGGACCTGGACGCCTACCTGCAAGGGCAGGGCGCGGCCACGACCGCGCGCGGCCCGGCCTACGCCGAGCGCAACGACGAAGAGCAGGTGGCGGTGATCGGCCTGCGCCGCAAGATCGCGCAGAAGATGGCCGAGTCCAAGCGCCGCATTCCGCATTTCAGCTACGTGGAGGAAATCGACGTCACCGAGCTCGAGGACCTGCGCGTCAGCCTGAACGCGAAGTTCGGCGAGTCGCGCGGCAAGCTGACGCTGCTGCCGCTGCTGGCGCGCGCCATGGTGATCGCGCTGCGCGACTTCCCGCAGATCAACGCCCGCTATGACGACGAGGCCGGCCAGGTGACGCGCTATGGCGCCGTGCACATCGGCATCGCCACGCAGAGCGACGGCGGCCTGATGGTGCCGGTGATGCGCCACGCCGAAACCCGCGACCTGTGGTCGATGGCGGCCGAGATCGGCCGGCTGGCGCAGGCGGTGCGCGCCGGCAGCGCCGGACGCGACGAGCTGTCCGGTTCGACCATCACCATCACCAGCCTGGGGCCGCTGGGCGGCATCGTCACCACGCCGGTCATCAACCATCCCGAGGTCGGCATCGTGGGCGTGAACCGCATCGTCGAGCGGCCCGCCTTCCGCAATGGCGCCGTGGTGGCGCGCAAGCTGATGAACCTGTCGTCCTCGTTCGACCACCGCGTGGTCGACGGTATGGACGCGGCCCGCTTCATCCAGGCCGTGCGCGCGCTGCTGGAACAACCCGCGCTGCTTTTCGTGGAGTAAGCATGAGCCAGACTACCAAGACGACAACCCTGCTGGTGATCGGCGGCGGGCCTGGCGGCTATGTGGCCGCGATCCGCGCCGGGCAACTGGGCGTGCCCACCATCCTGGTCGAGGGCGACCGGCTGGGCGGCACCTGCCTGAACATCGGCTGCATTCCGTCCAAGGCGCTGATCCACGCGGCCGAGGAATTCGACAAGGCGCGGCATTACGCCGGCCAGTCGGCGCTGGGCATCTCGGTGTCGGCGCCCGCCATCGACATTGGCCGCACCGTGGCCTGGAAGGACGGCATCGTCGGCAAGCTGACCGGCGGCGTGGGCGCGCTGCTCAAGAAGAACGGCGTGCAGGTGGTGCAGGGCTGGGCCAGCCTGCTGGACGGCAAGACCGTCGAGGTCGAGGGCGCCGACGGCAGCCGCCAGCGCATCCAGTGCGAGCACCTGCTGCTGGCGGCCGGCTCCGAGCCGACGCCGCTGCCCTCGGTGCCGTTCGGCGGCATGGTGGTGTCCTCGACCGAGGCGCTGTCGCCGGCCGACATCCCGAAGAAGCTGGTGGTGGTGGGCGGCGGCTACATCGGCCTGGAACTGGGCACGGTGTACCGCAAGCTGGGCGCCGAGGTGGCCGTGGTCGAGGCGCAGGACCGCATTCTGCCGACCTACGACGCGGAACTCACCAAGCCCGTCGCCGCCGCACTGGCCAGGCTGGGCGTCGAGCTGCACCTGGGCCGCAAGGTGCTGGGGCTGAATGGCGCAGGCACGGCGGTGCGGATCCAGGATGCCAGCGGCGCCGAGACCGCGCTGCCGGCCGACCGGGTGCTGATCGCCGTCGGCCGGCGTCCGCGCACGCAGGGCTGGGGCCTGGAAAATCTGCAGCTTGACCGCAAGGGCAACGCACTGCGCATCGACGACCAGTGCCGCACCTCCATGCGCGACGTCTGGGCCATTGGCGACCTCGCCGGCGAGCCGATGCTGGCGCACCGCGCCATGGCGCAGGGCGAGATGGTGGCTGAGCTGGTGGCGGGCAAGCGCCGCCACTTCCAGCCGGCCGCGATCCCGGCGGTGTGCTTCACCGATCCCGAAGTCGTGGTGGCCGGCCTGTCGCCGGCCGAGGCCGAAGCGGCCGGGCTGGATTGCCTGGCGGCCTCGTTCCCGTTCGCCGCCAACGGCCGCGCCATGACGCTGGAGTCCACCGACGGTTTCGTGCGGGTGGTGGCCCGTCGCGACAACCACCTGATCGTGGGCTGGCAGGCGGTGGGGCGGGGCGTGTCGGAACTGTCGACGGCGTTCGGCCAGTCGCTCGAAATGGGCGCGACGCTGGAGGACGTGGCGGGCACGATCCATGCCCATCCGACCCTGGGCGAAGCGGTGCAGGAAGCCGCGCTCAAGGCGCTGGGGCACGCGCTGCACATCTAGAGAAGCTGTCGCGGCGTATCCGGAGCCGTGGTGGTGGGCATCCTGCCCGCCGCCGCGGCTTTTTCCTGTGCGGGCCCGTTTGCCGGACGGCATGGGTTGCCCGTGATGCGCGCAGGACACGCGGCGCGGACGCGTTCAAGGCAACAGGCCTGGAACGCCCGCGTGCGTGCTCGCTAGCGGCGCGCGTCGATGTAGGGCCGCGCCTGCAGGATGATGATCCTGTCGCCGACCACCGCCCATTCGATGTCCTGGTCGACCTGGCCCAGGCGCTGCTTGACCTGCCGGCCCACGGCGGCCAGCCGCGCCACCAGCGCGTCGTTCAGCACCTGGCGCGCGTCCGCCGCGATCGGCACTTCGCGCACGCCGCCGCCGGCGTCGGCCACCAACTGCGTGTCCTCGGCCGAGCGGCTCAGCACTTGCACCGCCTTGGACCAGCTCGAATACATCACCTGCTCGGCCTGGCGCTTGCCTTCCACCACCTTGATGCCCAGGCCGCGCTTGGCCGAGATGTAGGTCACGTAGCGGCGGCTGGCGTCGAACGGATCGCGCGTGATCATGACGCCGGAGCTGTCGGACGGCGCCGCCAATTGCACCAGCACGGCCATCACCACCGCGTCCTGGGGGATGCCCGCCGCGCGCCGCGCCTCGTAGGCGTCGAAGTTGTAGACCGAGGCCCACACGGTCTGCACCGCCTTGGCCAGCGCGTCCGGCTGGGTGACGTTGGGCACGGTGGTGTACAGGCCGGCGCCGCTGAAGCCGGGCAGGTCCTCGGAATTGGACGAGCTGCGCACGAACACGCCCGCGCCCTTCAGGCGCGATTGCCACAGCGCCCGCCAGGATTCGGCCTGCGCCGGGTCGACGGCGGCCTGCATGATGTCCTGGCGCAGGGCCGCCAGTTCCTTGCGCCGGACTTCGGCGTCGGCCACGAAGTCGGCGCGCTGTTCCAGCGCCGCCACCCGTTGCGCCACGTTCAGCCGCTTCATGAAGGCGGCGTATTGCGCGAACGGGATGCAGAAGCCGTCCGGCACGCTGGCGGCCGGCGGCAATGCGGAGCGGAGCGCGCCCAGGTTGGCGGCCTTGACGCCGCAATGGCGGCTGTCGCGCACGGCCAGGGCATCGAGCGGCTTGAGCGCCTGCACCGTCAGGTCCGGCTTGGGCAGTTGCGCGCGCGGCTTGGGCGGCGTGGCCGGCGGTTGGTTGGCGGGCTTGTCGCTGGGCCGCACCTGGTAGTCGTTGCCGCTGACAGTCAGCGTGACCCACTGGCCGTCGTACTGGCGCAGTGCGGTGGTGGCGTCGCGCACGTAGGCGTTGGGAATGCCCCAGCCCTTGGCCAGCAGGTTGACGTGCGACAGCAGCGTGGACGGGCGCTGCGTGATCAGGCCGGCCACGGGCGGGATGGCGATCGGCACTTCGTCCAGCACCACGATGTCGTCGCGCTTGAGGTCGGGCGTGGCCTCGACCGAGGCGACGATGCGCAGCCGGCCCTGCGCGCTGCCGGGGTTCAGCGGCAGAAACGCCTGTTCGCGCAGCAGCGCTTCCTGGGTCACGAAGGTCAGGCCGGCGGTAGCGGCGGCCTGTTCGTGCAGCGTCGAGTTGGTCTTGAAGCGGACCGGGGCATAGAAGCTTTTGGCGACCACCTCGTCGGCCAGCTTCAGCAGTTCGGGGGTGAGGCGGTCGCCTTCCCAGAATTCATAGGTGTAGCCGGGCAGGTCGCGCTGCCAACTGAGGGTGCCGAACAGCAGGCGGCGGTTGGGATCCTTGTATTGCGCGGTCAGCGCGGCCTTGTCCTTGCCGGGCAGCAGGCGGCGCTCCCGCGCGAAGGTCTCGTGCAGGCCGTAGCGCGGCGTGTCCAGGTAATGGATGCGGTTGCCGCGCTGGCGGTCGATCACGAACAGCACGTGCGGGATTTCCAGCGGCGTGCCGGCGTTGTAGACGCGCGCCAACTGGCGGAACGCGGCTTCGTCGTCGATCCGGGCCATGAAGGCGGGACCGCCGCGGCGCGCGTCCTCGGCCTTGCGCGCCGCGATCTCCTCGGGGGTCAGCGGCCGGGGGGCCCTGAAGGGCTCGATGACGTTGTTTTCGTACGGCGACGGCTTGCGCGCGGTCTGCGCCTGGGCGGCGGGGAGGGCGGCAAGCGCCAGCAGGCAGGCGGTCGTCAGGATGGCCGGACGGGACAGGGGCGACGGAAACCAGGACGCGCGCAGGGCTGGCATGGGGCAGGGGCTGAGTGGAAAAGCGCCCATCATAGCGAACCCGTCCCCGCCGCTCGTGCGAGATCGGAAACGAGGAATGACACGCCGTGACAGGTAATTTGCGTAGCGTGGCCACAAAAGAAAACGGCCCCGGAAATCCGGGGCCGCCTGTTTTCGAGCGAGGGAACCGCGGGCTTACTGCGCCGCCGTTTCCTGCAGCACGCGGCGGGCTTCCTCGGCCACGCGTTCGGGGGCGGTGCCGCCCACGTGCTTGCGCGCGGCGACCGAGCCTTCCAGCGTCAGCACCTGGTGCACGTCGTCGCCGATGGTCGGGTGATAGGCCTTGAGTTCGTCCAGCGACAGGTCGGCCAGGTCGCAGCCGCGCTGTTCGCAGTCGCGCACGGCGTGGGCCACCACTTCGTGGGCATCGCGGAACGGCACGCCGCGCTTGACCAGGTAGTCGGCCAGGTCGGTGGCGGTGGCGAAGCCCTGCAGCGCGGCGGCGCGCATGTTGTCGGCCTTGACCTTGATGCCGGCCGCCATGTCGGCGAAGATCGTGAGCGTGTCGCGCACGGTGTCGACGGTGTCGAACAGGCCTTCCTTGTCTTCCTGGTTGTCCTTGTTGTAGGCCAGGGGCTGGCCCTTCATCAGGGTCAGCAGGGCGACCAGGTTGCCGTTGACGCGGCCGGTCTTGCCCCGCGCCAGTTCGGGCACGTCGGGGTTTTTCTTCTGCGGCATGATCGAGCTGCCGGTGCAGAAGCGGTCGGCCAGGTCGATGAAGCCGACGCGCGGGCTCATCCACAGCACCAGTTCTTCGGACAGGCGCGAGACGTGCGTCATGATCAGCGCGCCGGCGGCGCAGAACTCGATGGCGAAGTCGCGGTCGGAGACGGCGTCGAGCGAATTGCGGCAGACGCCGTCAAAGCCCAGGGTCTTGGCGACGCGTTCGCGGTCGATCGGGAACGAGGTGCCGGCCAGGGCGGCGGCGCCCAGCGGCAGGCGGTTGACGCGGCGGCGGCAGTCGGCCAGGCGCTCGGCGTCGCGGCCGAACATCTCGGCGTAGGCCAGCAGGTGGTGGCCGAACGTGACGGGCTGGGCCACCTGCAGGTGGGTGAAGCCCGGCATGATGGTGGCGGCGTTGTCCAGCGCCACCGTGGCCAGCGCGTGGCGCAACTGGCGCAGCAGGTCGATCAGGGTGTCGATCTCGCCGCGCAGCCACAGGCGGATGTCGGTGGCCACCTGGTCGTTGCGCGAACGGCCGGTGTGCAGGCGCTTGCCGGCATCGCCGACCAGCTCGACCAGGCGCTTCTCGATGTTCAGGTGCACGTCTTCGAGGTCGAGCAGCCACTGGAAGCTGCCGGCGTCGATTTCCGACAGGATCTGGGTCATGCCGCGCTGGATGTCGGCCAGGTCCTGGGCGCCGATAATGCCCTGGGCCGCCAGCATGTCGGCGTGCGCCAGCGAACCCTGGATGTCGACGCGCGCCAGGCGCTTGTCGAAGTCCACGGACGCCGTGTAGCGTTTGACGAGTTCGGAAACCGGTTCCGAGAACCGGGCGGACCAGGCCTGCGCCTTGTTGGCGAACTGGTTTTGATCGGGGGAGGGAGTGTTTGCCATGATGGCGGGGATTATAGGGCCTGCCTCGGGCGCCTGACGAATCCGGCGCGACGCTGTTGCGGCTGGAAACGCGCGGCGGCGCGAGTTGTCGGATAATTCAGGGTCATATCCGGCGGTCTACGGCGTTTTTCCATCGCCGAGCCGCCTAAGGATGAGAACGTCCCCCGTCACCTGAAAGAGAGCACACGACCTATGCCCATGGAATGGGAACAGCTGGCCACCGAACTCGATACCTATATGCCGCACCAGCCGTGGGCGCAAACGCTGGTCGGCATCGGCGTGCTGATCCTGACGGCGTTGTTCGTCCAGTGGGTGGTCGCGCGGGTGGTGCTGCTGCTGGCGCACCGGCTGCTGGTGGTCAGCGGCCACGAGGACTGGGACAAGGCGCTGCAGCGCCGTCGCGCCTATCAGAACCTGTGGTACGCGGTGCCGTTCGCGGTGGTGTCGGTGGGAATCGAACTGGTCCCGCACGTCGAGAAGGCGGCCACGCTGGTCGGGCGGCTGGCCCACGCCGGCGCCTGGATCTGCGTGTTCGTGGCGTTTTCCGGGGTGCTGAGCGCCTGGCAGGACACCTATTCGGCCACCACCCGGGCGCAGACCCGCTCGATCAAGGGCTATATCCAGATCAGCAAGCTGATCCTGATGGCGGTATGCACCGTGTTGGTGCTGTCGATCCTGATCGACCGCTCGCCGCTGTGGATGATCTCCGGCCTGGGTGCGCTGTCGGCGGTGCTGCTGCTGGTGTTCAAGGACACGCTGCTGTCGCTGGTGGCCAGCACCCAGCTCACCAGCAACGACATGCTGCGCATCGGCGACTGGATCGAGATGCCGCAGTCCAACGCCGACGGCTTCGTCAAGGACATCGCGCTGCATACGGTCAAGGTGCAGAACTGGGACAACACCGTCACCACGGTGCCGACCTACAAGCTGTTCTCGGAAAGCTACCGCAACTACCGCCACATGTTCGAATCGGGCGGCCGGCGCATCAAGCGCACCCTGCGCATCGACGCCAGCAGCGTGCGCTTTCTGACCGATGAGGAAGCCCAGCAGTTGATGCGCTTCCGGCTGCTGCACGACTACCTGCGGGTCAAGACCCAGGACATCGCCCAGGCCAACCAGACCATGGGCGAGCTGGCCAGCGTGCCGGCCAACCGCCGCCGCCTGACCAATATCGGCACCTTCCGCGCCTACGGCCTGGCCTACCTGAAGCAGAACCCCGAGGTGCGCCAGGACATGGCGATGATGGTGCGCATGATGGAACCCACCGCCGATGGCATTCCGGTCGAGGTCTATTGCTTCACGGCCGTCACCGCCTGGGTCGAGTACGAACGCATCCAGGGCGACATCTTCGACCATCTGCTGGCGATCCTGCCGGAACTGGGCCTGCGGCTGTACCAGCAGCCGTCTGGCGCGGACATCGGCGCCATGGGCAGCTACCTGCGCGAGGGCGCCGTCCAAGCGGCGCTGGCGGCCGAAGGCGCGCATCACCGGGCCGATCCGGAGCGCCTGGCGCCGCCGTCCGGCGCATGACGCCGTGAGATAATCGCCAGGTAGGATTCCCGGGGCCTGCAGCAGGCCCGTTTCGTGCAGTTCCGTATCAAGGCGCCCCAGGCGATGGATCCGATGTCGAACCCGTTCTTCAACCTGTATTCCCATGGCTTCGCCCGGGTCGCCGTGGGCGTGCCCGAGTGCAAGGTCGCGGACCCGGCCTTCAACGCCGCGCAGACCATCGCGCTGGCGCAGCAGGCGGCCCAGGGCGGCGCCGTGCTGGTGGCGTTCCCCGAACTCGGCCTGTCCGCCTATACCTGCGACGACCTGTTCCACCAGAAGGCCCTTCTGGACGCCTGCGAGGCGGCGCTGGACCAGGTGGCGCGGGCCACGGCCGAGCTGGATATCGCGGTCATCGTCGGCGCGCCGCTGCGGGTGGCGCACCAACTGTACAACTGCGCCGTGGTCATCGCCGGCGGCCGCATCCTGGGCGTGGTGCCCAAGAGTTTCCTGCCCAACTACAGCGAATTCTACGAAGCGCGCCAGTTCAGCGCGGCCGATTGCGCCGTCGCCACCGAGATCCGCCTGCTGGACCAGACCGTCCCGTTCGGCGCCGAGCTGCTGTTCCAGATGGAAAAGCTGCCGCTGTTCCAGTTCCACGTCGAGATCTGCGAAGACGTCTGGGTGCCGATCCCGCCGTCCTCGTTCGCGGCGCTGGCCGGCGCCACGGTGCTGGTGAACCTGTCGGCCTCGAACATCGTGGTCGGCAAGTCGGCCTACCGCCACCAACTGGTGGCGCAGCAGTCGGCGCGCTGCCTGGCGGCCTACATGTATACCTCGGCCGGCCGCGGCGAGTCGTCCACCGACCTGGCCTGGGACGGCCAGGCGCTGATCTACGAAAACGGCGAACTGCTCGGCGAATCCGAGCGCTTCCTGAACGAATCTCACCTGCTGTTTGCCGACGTCGACCTGGAGCGCCTGTCGCGCGAGCGCATGCACCAGACCACCTTCGGCCAGTCGGCGCGCCGTCACCGCGACGAAGTGCGCAAGTTCCGCCAGGTGCTGGTGCCGGTCGCGGCGCCGCTGGAGGACGCCGAGCTGCCGCTGGAGCGGCGCGTGGCGCGCTTTCCGTACGTGCCGGCCGACCCCCGGCGCCGCGATGAGCGCTGCAAGGAGGTCTACAACATCCAGGTGCAGGCGCTGGCGCAGCGGCTCTCGGCCAGCGGCATGTCCAAGGTGGTCATCGGCATCTCGGGTGGGCTGGATTCGACCCACGCGCTGCTGGTCTGCGCCCAGGCCATGGACACGCTGGGGCTGCCGCGCGCCAACATCCTGGCCGTGACCATGCCGGGTTTCGCCACCAGTACGCGCACGCTGCAGCAGGCGCGCCAGTTGATGGCGGTGGTGGGTTGCACGGCCTCCGAGGTCGACATCCGTCCGAGTTGCCTGCAGATGCTCAAGGATCTCGGCCATCCCTATGCCGCTGGCCAGCCGGTGTACGACATCACCTTCGAGAACGTGCAGGCCGGCGAACGCACCAACCACCTGTTCCGCATCGCCAATTTCAACAACGCCATTGTCATTGGCACCGGCGACCTGAGCGAGCTGGCGCTGGGCTGGTGCACCTATGGCGTGGGCGATCACATGTCGCACTACAGCGTCAACGCCAGCGTGCCCAAGACGCTCATCACGCACCTGGTGCGCTGGGTGGCCGAATCCGGCCGCCTGGGCGAAGCCGGCGCGGCGGTGCTGCTGGACGTGCTGGGCACGGACGTCAGCCCCGAATTGGTGCCGGGTGGCGATGATGGCAAGCCGACGCAGAAGAGCGAAGACACGATCGGGCCCTACGAGCTGCAGGATTTCAACCTGTACTACACCTTGCGCTATGGTTTCGCGCCGACCAAGGTGGCGTTCCTGGCGCTGGCGGCCTGGCGCGACCGCGATGCCGGCGCCTGGCCGGAAGGCGGCCACGTGGCGCGCAACCAATACGACCTGGCGGCGATCAAGCGCAACCTGAAGATCTTCCTGGACCGGTTCTTCCGGCTCAGCCAGTTCAAGCGCACCTGCGTGCCGAACGCGCCCAAGGTGGGCTCGGGCGGGTCGCTGTCGCCGCGCGGCGACTGGCGCGCGCCGAGCGATTCGGAGTCGGCGGTGTGGATGCGCGACGCCGACCGGATTCCCGACCAGACGCCGCCGGCCTGACCGGTCTGCGGGTTTTCCCGGCAGGCGAGGCGCCGGGCTTGGCGGGCCGGGCGCCGGTGGTATTCTCTCAATCATTGTGCCCTGGTCCGATATGTACCCCGGGGCGCCGCAACAGATCGAACAATCAGGACGACCAACGTGAAACAAGTCACCGCCATCATCAAACCCTTCAAGCTCGACGAAGTCCGCGAAGCGCTGGCCGAGGTCGGCGTCAGCGGGCTGACCGTGACCGAAGTGAAGGGGTTCGGGCGCCAGAAAGGGCATACCGAGCTCTACCGCGGGGCGGAATACGTGGTGGATTTCCTGCCGAAGATCCGCGTCGAGGTGGTGCTGCCGGATGACCAGGTCGAGGCGGCGATCGAGGCGGTGGTGAAGGCGGCTCGTACCGGCAAGATCGGGGATGGCAAGATCTTCGTGACGCCGGTGGAGCAGGCGATCCGGATTCGGACGGGGGAGAGCGACGAAGAGGCGCTTTGAGTTTGCGCTGGATTCGGTTTTGGGTTGACTGTCGGGGGGATCGTTATGGTCTCCCCGAAGTTTTTTGGGGCGGGCGGTTGCGTTCTTGAGGCGCCCGGCGCGCAGGCGCAGCGGGTGCGGGCGCCAACGATTGCGGTCCGGAGCGTTCGCTCCGGACTGCCCCTTCGTCATCTTCGTTGTCGCCTTCGGCGACTGCCTCTCAAGAAACTCCACTTAAGTCATTGATACCTCATTGGTTTCTCCTGAGGCGGTTAACGGCACCAAGCTGTAGCCCATGGTCTCTGCACGTTTTGTCAGGTGATGCAGGACGCGTTGGCGGTGGCGTTCTTCGTAGTACAGCTCACCTTGGTCGACGTATTCGGACCCTTTGGTCAGTAGGGTGTAAATCAGTCGAGCCAGTTTGTGCGCGGCTGCGGTGATGGCGCGCCGCTTGTCCAGGCGAGCGCACAGCCTTCGGTAGTAGGCGCCTAAAGCGGACTGGCTGTGACGTAGCGCCATTGCCGCCAGACGCAGGGCCTGTGCGGCGCGGTTGGGTGAGCGTTTGGTGGCGCCGTTCAGAACCTTGCCTCCGGAGATGCGTGTGCCCGGGCACAAGCCTAACCACGAAGCGAAGTGCTTGGCCGAAGGGAAGCGGTTCATGTCCGGACCGACCTCGGCCAGGACGGTAAAGGCAGTCATCTCGTCGATGCCGTTGATGCGGGTCAGGTCCACGCCGCACATGGCAAATAGATGCGTGCGCAGATCGAAGGCCATGGCCTTTTTGGGCCAGCGGCGCTGCGACTTGCCCGGATCGCCGTCATGGCGGTGCAGTTTGTGCAGTTCGGCTTGGATGTGCTGATCGCAATCGTTGAGCAGTTGTTGATAGGTGTCGTACAGGGCCAGCGCTTGCCGCAGCGCGAACAAGTGCTCGTGACGCCAGTTGCCTTGCAGCGCGGCAGCGATATCGTCCTCGCTGGCCTTGACCTGGCGCTTCTTCAGGCGGGCCAGTGCATGCGGGTCGCGCTCGCCACCGACGATGGCGCGGATGATGGCCTGACCGGTGACCCCGACCACGTCCGACAGCACTTGCGTGAGCTGAATGTTCATCTGGGCAAGTGCCTTCTGCATGTGCTGCACGTGGCGCACCTGCGAGGCAAGCAGCATCTCGCGCTGGCGCGAGAACTCGCGCAAGACGCAAATCTCGTCAGAGGGACGGAAGGCGCCGGCCAACAGGCCATAGCTCATGAGCTGTTGCAGCCACTGGCAGTCCAGGACATCGGACTTGCGGCCCGAGACGTTCTTCACGTGACGGGCGTTGACCAGGTAAACGGTGAAACCCTGGCTATCGAGCAGCTCATAAAGCGGGATCCAGTAAACGCCGGTGGACTCCATGGCCACGGCGGTAACGCCGCAGTCCTTGAGCCATTGCGCTAGGCGATACAAATCGGCCGTAAAGCTCTTGAACTCGCGGACAGGTTGGTCGTCGCGGTCATGAGGCACGGCAACGAAGTGGCTGGCCGACCCGATGTCGATGCCCGCGGCATCGGGATGGGCCAGGCTTAGGGTTGCATCGGACTTGCGAGGTGACATGGCTTGCTCCATCATCGCTAACGGAATGCCGCCAGGCATGGGTACGTCGTTGTACTCACTCTCTCAAACGGGATGCACGCGCTAAGCGTGTGCTCGCCAATGTCGGTGACGTCACCCGGGGCCATGCTTCAGTACGGGCGTGGGCAAACACGCACCATTGGAAGGTCGGTCTTTACCTGAGCGGCATTCCACCTTGCCACAGGTGCAGCCACGAAGACAGTTTCTTCGTCACGGGCGTCGTGAATGACGACTATTGGGCTTCAGATTCCCTCGGGCGCATCGACGGCGCCCGCACCCGCTGCGCCTGCGCGCCGGGCTCGCACCATTGAGAAATGAAGCGCTGCTGCGGCGGCTGCCTGCGTGGGGGGTGCGGGGCCCGCCCGGGACGGCCGCGCGGGCGGCCGTCCCGGGCATACGCGGTGGAGGGGCGTTGGGAGGGGGGCGCTTCGCGCAGGGGGCAAGAGAGAGGGGATGGGAGGACGGCGGCTTTTGGGGCGCTGCTATTTCTTTGGTGCGCGGGCCTTTCTGCTTGTTTGCGCGCGGCTGCTTCGTTCGCTGCGTCGATGTGCCTGCTGGCGTTCGTGTTTGATCTGTGAGGCCCGCGGGTGGACGCGGGCCTTTTCCTTTTGTGCGTCTAGCGGATCAGTTGATTCATTTCGAGGATCGGCATCATCACGGCCAGCACGATCAGCAGGACGAAGCCGCCCATCAGCAGGATGAGGGCGGGTTCGAGCAGGGCGGTCATGGCCATGGCGCGGCGTTCGAGGTCGCGTGAGAGGTTCTGCGCGCCGCGGTCCAGCAGTTCGGGGAGCTGGCCGGTCTTTTCGCCGCTGGCGATCAGGTGGATGAGGAGCGAGGGGAAGGCTTTCTGCGCGGCCAGCGAGGCTGACAGGGAGGCGCCTTCGCGCACGCGCGCGGCGGCTTCGTCGACGGCGCCGCGCAGGACGTCGTTGCCGAGGGTGCGGCGGGCGGCGTCGAGGGCGGTGAGCAGGGCGACGCCGCTGCCGCAGAGGATGGCCAGGGTCGAGGCGAAGCGGGCGGCGTTGACGCCGAGCACGAAGCGGCCTGCCAGGGGCAGGCGCAGGACGCGGGCGTGCCAGGCGCGGCGGGTGGCGGGCGCGCGCAGGGAGTAACGCCACAGCACGATGGCCAGCGCGATGACGGCGCCGGTGGCCAGGCCCCAGTCGCGCACGTAGTCGGACAGCGCCAGCATGATGCGGGTCAGCAGCGGCAGTTGCTGCTTGGCGTGGTTGAAGGCGGATACCACCTGCGGCACGACGTAGCCCAGCAGGAAGATCACGATGATGACGGAGACGCAGGCCACCACGGCGGGATAGATGAACGCCGTCATGACCTTGCTGCGCAGCGTGTTGCGTTCTTCGATGTAGTCCGCCAGTTTCTCCATGACCTGCGCCAGGTCGCCGGATTCCTCGCCGGCGCCGATCAGGGCGCGGTAGATCTCGGGAAAGTCGCGCGGGCGCGAGGCCAGCGCGGTGGACAGGCGATGGCCGGCGCGGACATCGTCGCGCACGCCTTCGAGCGTGGCGGCGATGTGTTTCTTCTCGGCCTGTTCGAGCGTGGCGCCGAGCGCGGCGTCCAGCGGCAGGCGGGCGGCCAGCAGGCTGGCGAGCTGGCGCGTGAGCCAGGCCAGGTCGGCATCGGACAGCCGCGTGCGCAGCGCGGCGCCCAGGCCTTCGACGCGCGCGGCGGGGGTGGTGGACAGGGGCAGCAGGCCGCGGCCGCGCAACTGGTTGCGGGCGCCGCGTTCACTGTCGGCGTCGATCGTGCCGTGCACGATCTTGCCGAGCGCGTCAGTCGCTTCGTAACGAAAGGATGGCATGGTGGGAAGGTGGCTCGGGGCCGTCGCCGATTGGCGGAAAGGCCCGTAAATCAAGGCTTTGCAGCCCGTCACCTTGCCTCTGGATTATGACCGTAGTGTTGCAGTGTCACCCCGTATACTCCGACGCGCTTTCACGTTTTTTCACACGACTTCACGTCTCAGGCACATCTCGTCATGCGTCATCTCGCGCAACTCAGCCTTGCGGTCTTGCTAGCGGCAAGCCAACTCGGACCCGCGGCCAGTCTGGCCCATGCTCAACAGGCGGACAATCGTGTCAGCCTGAACTTCGTGGACACGGACATCCCCGCCGTGCTGCGTGCGCTGTCGCTGTTCACCAAGCGCAATTTCCTGGTGGATCCGCGTGTGAAGGGCAAGCTCACGCTGGTGTCGGACCGGCCGGTCGATAGCGGACAGGCGCTGTCGATGTTGACCGGCGCGCTGCGGTTGCAAGGCTTCGCGATCGTCGATGTGGACGGCGTGACCCGCGTGGTGCCGGAGGCCGACGCCAAGCTGCAGGGCAGCGCGGTGGTGGGCGATCCGCGCCCGGCGCCCGCCGCCGGCGGCGCGGGCAAGGCGCCGGTGCCGGTCGCGGACTTCGCGCGCGGCCGCTCGGGCAATAGCGGCGAGATGCTGACGCGGGTGTTCCCGCTGAAGTACGAGAATGCGGCCAACCTGGTGCCGGTGCTGCGCCCGATGGTGCCGCCCAACAACCCGATCAACGCGTATCCCGGCAACAATACGCTGGTGGTGACGGACTATGCCGACAACCTCGACCGCATCGCGGCCGTGATCGCGCGCATCGACGTGCCCAGCTCGATCGATACCGACGTGGTGCCGGTGCGTTCGGGCATCGCCTCCGACATCGCCATCCTGGCGTCGCAATTGCTTGACACGCAGAGCAGCGATCCGACCCAACGCATCGCAGTGGTGGCCGATCCGCGCAGCAACAGCGTGCTGGTCCGCGCCGGCAGTCCGGCGCGCACGCGCCTGGCGCGCGATCTCATCACCAAGCTGGACGCGCAGCAGAACCGCGCCGGCAACCTGCACGTGGTCTACATGCGCAACGCGCAGGCCACCCGTATCGCCGAGGTGCTGGGCGGGCTGCTGGCCGGTCAGGCCAATTCGGCGCCCGGCGCCAACACCGCTGGCGCGGGCGGCAATTCCGGACAGGCCGGCGGCAATCGCCCGTCGCAATCGTCCGGTGGCGGCGCCAATCCCGCTTCGGGCCTGGGCATGTCGTCCAATACGCCAGATGGGTCCGGCAATGGCAAGGGCGGCCTGTCCGGCGACCAGGACCGCATCGCGCGGGATGACTCGGGCAATCAGGCCGTGTCCTACTCCGCCGGCGGCGCGACGATCCAGGCGGATCCGGCCACCAACTCGCTCATCATCGCGGCGCCCGAGCCGCTGTACCGCAGCCTGCGGGAAGTGATCGATCAGCTCGACCAGCGCCGTGCGCAGGTGCTGGTCGAAAGCCTGATCGTCGAGGTCAGCGAGCAGGCGGCGGCCGAATTCGGCATCCAGTGGATGACCGGGGCCGGCAACATCAACAGCGGCGGCACCAGCTTCATCGGCGGCACCAACCTTGGCGGCAGCGGCCTGTCGGGCAAGGGCCCGACCTCGATCGACGCGCTGGGCGGCGGCCTGAGCCTGGGCGTGGTCAAGGGCACGGTTGACGTGCTTGGCAACAAGGTCATCAACCTGGGCGTGCTGGCCCGCGCGATGCAGAACAGCGGCGAAGCCAACATCCTGTCCACGCCGAACCTGCTGACGCTGGACAACCAGTCTGCCAGCATTCTGGTGGGCAAGACGGTGCCTTTCGTGACCGGCCAGTACGTCACTAGCGGCAGCAATGGCAGCTCCAATCCGTTCCAGACCATCCAGCGCGAGGACGTCGGCCTGAAGCTGAACATCCGGCCGCAGATTTCCGAAGGCGGCGCGGTCAAGCTCGACATCTATCAGGAAGTCAGCAGCATCGACGAGAGCAGTTCGTCGGCGACCACCGGCATCGTCACCAACAAGCGCGCCATCGACACCAGCGTGCTGATCGACGATGGCCAGATCATCGTGCTGGGCGGCCTGCTCGAAGACAACGTGACGCTGACCTCCAACAACGTGCCGGGCCTGAGCTCGATTCCGGTGCTGGGCTCGCTGTTCAAGTACGACAGCCGCAAGCGCACCAAGACCAACCTGATGGTGTTCCTGCGGCCCTACGTGGTGCGCGATGCGCGCCAGAGCGCGGGCGTGACGATGGACCGCTACGACTACATGCGCCGCGCCCAGGGCGGCGCGCAACCGGGGGACCACTGGCTGCTGCCGAACATGCAGGCGCCGATGCTGCCGCCGCCCGGGTCGGCGCCGTCGGTGTCCAACAATGCCTATGACATGCGTCCCGACCAATTGGCCGAGACCATGCGGCGTCCGCCGCCCACGACGGTCGAGTCGTTCGCGGTGCGCCAGTACCCGGCGGCGCGCCAGACCAGCGATCCGGCGCAGCCGATCCGCGCCAGCCTGCCGCTGGGAGTGAGCGTGGCGCGCGATCCGTCCTCGCTCTACGGCGAAGCCGAGAGCGCCAGCGCGACGCTGCAGTTCGCCTCGGTCAAGACGCGCGCCGAGGCCGACCGCATCGCCCAGCGGGTGCAGGCCAGCGGGCTGCAGGCCTACGTGCAGACGGGGCCGGGCGGCATGGGTTACGTGGTGCGCAGCCAGGTGTCCAAGGACCCCGGCACGATCTCCACCGCGACGGCGCTGCTCAAGGAACTGGGCTTCAAGGGCGAACTGGTCTCGCATCTATGAGCGCGCATCCCTTGCCCTACGCCTGGGCGCGCGCGCAGCGGGCGGTGCTGTCGCTGCGCGCCGGCCACGCGCAATTGACGGTCAGCCCGCGCACGCCCGAATGGGCGGTGCGCGAGATCCAGCGCTGCCATGGCGACATCGCCGTGGCGCGGGTGGACGACGACGCCCTGGAAACGCTGCTGGCGGCTGCCTACAGCCACGCCGAGGACGCCGCCTCGGTGATGGGCGTGGCCGAGAACGAGATCGACCTGGACCGACTGCTGCAGGACATGCCCGAGGTTGCCGACCTGCTGGATGCGCAGGACGACGCGCCGGTGATCCGCATGATCAACGCGCTGTTCGCGCAGGCGGCGCGCGACGGCGCCAGCGATATCCACATCGAGCCGTTCGAGACCCATTCGGTGGTGCGCTACCGGGTCGACGGCACGCTGCGCGACGTGGTCTCGCCGCGCAAGGCGCTGCACGCGGCGCTGATCTCGCGCATCAAGATCATGGCCCATCTGGACATTGCCGAAAAGCGCCTGCCGCAGGATGGCCGCATCGCGCTGCGGGTAGGCGGCCGGCCGATCGACGTGCGCGTCTCGACCCTGCCCACCGGGCATGGCGAGCGCGCGGTGCTGCGCCTGCTGGACAAGGAAGCCGGCCGCCTGCGGCTGGAGAAGCTGGGCATGGCGCCCGGCGTGCTGCGGCAACTGGACCGGCTGATCCGCCAGCCGCATGGCATCGTGCTGGTGACCGGCCCGACCGGCAGCGGCAAGACCACCACGCTGTACGCCGCGCTGAGCCGGCTGGACGCCTCCACCAGCAACATCCTGACCGTGGAAGACCCGATCGAGTACGACCTGCCCGGCATCAGCCAGACCCAGGTCAACGCCAAGATCGACATGAGCTTCGCGCTGGCGCTGCGCGCCATTCTGCGCCAGGATCCGGACGTCATCATGATCGGGGAAATCCGCGACCTGGAGACCGCGCAGATCGCGGTGCAGGCGTCGCTGACGGGCCACCTGGTGCTGGCCACGCTGCACACCAACGACGCGGTGTCGGCGGTGACGCGCCTGACCGACATGGGTGTGGAGCCGTTCCTGCTGTCCTCGTCGCTGCTGGGGGTGCTGGCCCAGCGGCTGGTGCGCAAGCTGTGCGCGGCCTGCAAAAAGCCGTCGATGCGGGACGGTGCGAGGGTATTCCAGCCGGTGGGCTGCGAAGCCTGCAACCATACCGGCTACGCCGGCCGTTCCGGCATCCATGAACTGTTCACCGTGGATGACGAGGCGCGTCGCCTGATCCACGAAGGCAGCGACGAGCGCGAACTGCGCCGCGCCGCCAGCGCTGCCGGCATGTTCAGCATGCGCGAGGATGGCGCGCGCTGGGTCGAAAGCGGGGAGACCTCGCCGGAAGAGATCCTGCGGGTGACACGCGACGCCTAGCCGGCCACGCCATGGCGGCCGGGCCGTCCCTGCCGGCAGGCGGGGCGGTGCGGGTGTCGCGTGGCATGCAGCGCGCCGCGTGACCGGCGGCGGCCAATGCGCGCATGGCGCGCCCGTCGCGCCCGGCGCGGCGGCGTCACGGGCCGGGCGCGACGGGCGCAGCCGGCGCCGTTGCGCAGCGCGCCGTGAGGCGTTGCAGATCCGCCGTGGACAGCGCGCCGAGCTGTCCGTCGCAGATGTGGGCGGCGCGGGTCGCCACCGTGAATGGCAGGGCGCCGCCCCGGTTGCCGGCGGCGCGCATCAGGGCGAGGACATTGCCGCCCGGACGCAATACCGGCAGAGTGATGTCGTGGCGCCGCGCGAATTCCGTGGCGACGGCCGGCGTATCGGTGCTGACCAGCAGCACGGCCCACGCCGGATGGTCGGCGGCGAAGGCCTGCAGTCGCGGCAGCTCGGCGACGCACGGCGGGCAGTCGCGGCTCCAGAAATTGACCAGGACCGGGCCGTCCAACGCCGCCAGCCGCACGAAGCGGTCGCCGGCCAGCGTTGGCAGCGAGAAGTCCCAGGCGCGCCCGGCCGGCAGAGGCGACCCCGGCGGCGACTGGGCGCCCGCCATGAGCGGCGCGGCGCACAGTGCCAGGCAGGCGTGCAGCAGTCCGCGGCGCATCAGAAGCTGATCTTGGTGCCGGCGTACAGGTAGCGCCCGCGGCTTGGCCCCCACAACTGCGTCACGTCGATATCGCCCGCGCTGTCGACGAACAGCGGGCTTTCCTTGTCCGACTGCTTGTAGTCGAACACGTTGTCGACACCGGCGTAGAAGGTGAAGTTCTTGTTGATGGCGTATTCGCCGCGCAGGTCGAGCGTGAAGAAACCGGGACTCTTGTCGCGCTTGGGCGTGCCGTCGAGGTTGTAGCGGTTCGGGCCGTCCGAGCCGTCGCCGTGGAACTTGCGCAGGTTCATGGGGCCGGTCCAGACCAGCTTGGCGTTCAGGTCGAGGCTGCCGCGGTCGTAGTCCAGGCCGAGGTAAGCCTTGGCGTATGGCCGCGCGAAGATCAGCGAGCCCGCCGGGAAGCGGTAGTTGAAGCCTTCGGCGGCGGCCATGACCGACAGGGCGGGCGTGACCAGGTAGGACAGCGTCACGTCTACGCCTTGCACGATGACGGATTGCCGCGCGCTGCTGAACACCGTGATCGGGTCGCCGTTGGCATCTATCTGGCTCGGATCGAGCATGGCGAAGTTCTTGATGCGGTTGTAGTTGTAGGAGCCGGTCACCGCCAGCCGGTCGTCGGCGTAGTTGAGCGCATAGCTGGCGTTCAGGGACTCCTCTGGCTTGGTGATCCGCCGGTCGATGCGGATGGTGTTGAGGATGCCGTGCTCCTGCTCGAAGAAGCTGGTGGGCGCGCGGAAGCCCTTGCCGATGCTGAAGCGGCTGGAGAGCTCGGCCGTGTGGTGATAGAGCGCGTTCAGGCGCGGCGAGGTGATGCCGCCGAAGACGTTGTGGCGGTCATAGCGCACGGAGCCGTTGATTTCCAGCGCGTCGTCCAGGAAGGCGCGGTAGGCCTGCACGAACAGCGCGGGCGTGCGATAGGCATAGTCGTCGACGCCGCGCACGGCGGTGCCGTCTTCCATGCTGCCGTGGCTTTTCAGGTCTTCGTAGCGGAAGTTGGCGCCGGTGGTGGTCAACCAGCCGGCGATGGGCGTCTGCCAACTGGCTTCGGCGTAATACTGCTTCTGGCGGGCGATGTAGGTGGCCAGCTCGTAAAAGCTGTCCTGCTTGTGCTCCGCCGCGCCGACGGCCAGGCGCAACAGGCTGTCGCCGAAGTGCTTTTCACCGGTGGAGATGAACTGCACGCGATCCGTGAAGATGATCTCGGACATGCCGCCGCGGCCGCCGCGATCGCCGTCCGGGCCCTCGTCGTAGTCAACGATGGTGCCGTCTTCCGGCCTGACCCAGCCGTTGCGGTCGGGCGAGCCGTGTACGCCGCCGCTCCAGTTGAAGGGGTTGCCCGTGGTGCTGTGCTTGATGGCTGAATAATCAGTACCGAGCGCGCCGCCGCCGCGCTTTTCGTTGACCACGTCGATCCGCCCGCGGACCTTGAAGCCGCCCGCGTCGTCCAGGAAGAAGCCGATGCCGCCCAGCCTGCGGTCGTAGCCGGTGTATTCCGAGATGCCGTTGTGGTCGGCGTCGACCGAGTCGTGCTTGTTGTAGTTGAGCGTGGCGGTGATGGCGCCGCCCTCGAACGGTCGCGCCAGGTAGGCGTCGCCCTGGCGCGAACCGTAGCTGCCGATCTGCGCGCGGGCGCGGTTCTCGGCCTCTGTGGGGCGCTTGGTGACGATGTTGACCGAGCCGGACAGGGCTTCCGGGGCGATCAGGCTGGCGCCTGCGCCGCGCGCGACGTCGATGCGCTCGACGCCGTAGACGCTGACGCTGTCCAGTCCATAGGCCGACGATACCGAGGAGAAGATCGGCACGCCGTCGATCATCATCGTGGTGTAGCGGCCGGGCAGGTTGTTCAACAGCACGTTGCGCACATTGCAGATCGAGCATTCCACCTGCACCGCGATGCCGGGATTCTTGTCGAGCGCTTCGTTGATGTTGGTGGCGCCGGCCTTGGCGATGGCGCGTTCACTGATGGATTCCGTCTTGACCAGTTCGTCGCGCAAGGCGCCGGGCCGCATCGAACCCTGGTTGGAGCGGTCGATGACGGTGATGGCGGGTAGCGTGGCGGTGTTGTCGGCGGCCGATGGGGCCTGGGCCTGGGCGGCGCCGGCGGTGGTCAGGGCCGCCGCCAGGGCGGCTAGCCGGAAACGGGACGGCGTGCGAGAGGAGAAGACGGAAGGCATGGCGGGAGGCATCGGGCGAACGGTTTCCTGGTGCGAACGATCGGGCGGCGGACGCAGCGCGTCCGCGCCGCGGCGCGTTCAGTTGATACAGGAGGGGACCGTGAGGCGGGATGGCATGCCCATGGGATGACGCGGATCTGTCGTGATGCAAAGAATTCAAAACGTTATGGTTTATGAAAATTTGCGTCAACGTCAGCCGGTCTGATAGTGAGCGGTGCGCCGCGGCGAGGGCGTCCGCCAGGGCCGTGACACTGAAACTACTTGCCGATGCCGAAGACCACCACGTCGTCGCTGCGCCGGCCGAGGGTCGACATCAGGCCGTCGAGCGCGCTGCGCTCGGCCTCGCTGGTCCCGGCCGCGAAGGTCGCCTGGCCCTGAAAACGCACGCCGCGGGCATTGACGCTGCCCTGGCCTGTGACCGCCAGCGGACCGCTCTCGGTGCTGAGCGCCAGCGTGGCGCCGGCCCGGCCGTTGCCGCGCACCCGCAGTACGTAGGTGCCGACCGGGGCCACGGGTGACAAGGCGGTGGCGGCGTCGCGCCAGCGCAGTTCGGCCAGGGGCGCGTCGGGCAGGGCGCCGCCCAGGCGCAGCGTCTGCCAGTCGAGTTCCAGCGTGCCTTCGGGCGCCAGCGTGTTCCAGGGCGCGCCCAGCGCCGGCAACACCGTGGCGGGCAACCGCAGCGATTGCGCCGACAGCGACAGGCCGTCCCAGCCCAGGCCGGCGCGCACCGGTCCACGCAGCCAGGGGTGCGACAGTTCCAGCGTCAGCGATGACCAGCGCCACTGCCAGTGAAGGGCCAGCGGCAGCATGCGGCGCGCGCCGGGCGGGCCGAGCGCCAGCCAGGCGCTGCCGTTCCAGACGGTGCCGGCGGCGTCGGCCAGCGCCACCGGCGCGTCGGCGGGCAAAAAGGCCAGCAGCCAGCGCGCCGGTAGCACGGCGGCCGCGGCCGTGAGGGCGCAGGCGGCGCAGGCCAGCGCCAGGCCGCTGCGCCTGGGCAGGAGGCGGGGGCGTCGCGGCGGACGCATCAGGAGCGGGCCCGCGGGGCCGGCAAGGCCAGCTTGATGATGCCGTTGACCAGGCCGGGCAATGGCCGGCCATTGACGTTGGCGGCGCGTGTCAGCTCCACCTGCCTGACCGCCAGGCCCCAATCGCCGGCGGCATGCTCGAGCCATGGCAGCAGCGCCGAAGAGGGCACTTCGGTCACGACCAGCGTGACGCTGTCGCCCTGGCCGGGATGATCCAGCTTCCAGTGGTCGGCCGGCAGGCCCGCGCGTTCGAGGCTGGCGCCGATGTCGGCGACGGCCGGCAGGGCGGCGGCCGGCGCGGCGGCCCTGCCGCGCAGGGCCATCGCCTGCGTGGTGATGGCCGCCACGGCGGCGGCCTGGCTGCGCAGGCGCGGCAGTTCCTCGCGCAGCTTGCGCACCGAGTCCAGCGCGGGTTCGACCAGCAGGGTGAAGACCAGCATCGCGCCCAGCAGGGCGCCGGCGCCGTTGACCAGCCGCCGTTCGCGCGGCGCCAGGGCCTGGTATCGCTGGCGCGCGCGGTCGGCGGCCGGCGCCAGCGAGGTGAGGACGGCGCGGCAGGCGGCGTTCAGGCGTTCAGTGGGCGTCATGGTTGGCTGCGCGTGATGCGCCAGGTGTTGTCGGTGTCGCCGCGTTCCAGCTTCAGGCCCTGGGAGGCTGCCTGCTGGATCAGCGCGGGCGTTTCGGCCACGCGCTGGGCCTGGGCGCCGGCATCGGCCAGTTGCAGGGTCAGCGCCTGGTCGGCATAGGACAGGCGGGCGACGTTGTCGGCGGCGAACGGCAGCGCCTGGGCGGCGGCGCGCGCCAGCGGCAGGAAGTCGCCGGCGTTGGCGCCGCCGCGGCGGGTCTGCAGCGCGTCCAGGCCTTGCTGCGCCTGGCGCGCGGGGTCCAGCACCACCGGCAGTTCGGGAAACGCCGCCAGCACCTGGCGGCGCATGCCGTCGCGCAGCGACTGCGCCTCGCCGCGCAGTTGCGCCGCATGCAGGTTCAGGCCGCCGATCCAGACCGCGGCCGCGACGGCGCTCCAGCGCCAAGCCGGCCGCCAGCGCGACACGCGCGCCGGCGCCAGTTGGGGCATCGCCAGCGACCATGAAGGCGACGGCGCCTGCCAGCGCGGGTCGGCCGGATCGCGCAGAGGCGTCGTGTCGTCCGGCGCCAGCGTCTGCGGCGCGATCAGGGCGTGGGCGCGCAAGCCCTGCGCGTTCAGCAGGCCCCACGCACGACGCACCGGTTCGCGCGGCGCCCAGGCCAGCGCCACGTTGCCGTGGGCGTCGCGCGGGCCATGGCCGATCGCCAGGTCGTCCAGGTCGCTCAGCACCAGCGGCTCCAGCGCGCCGCGCACCGCGGCGGCGAAGCGGGCCTTGGCCACCGCCGGCACCTGGACGGTGGCGGCGATGACGTCGGCCGGGTGCAGCACGGCCTCGCAGGCGGCCTGCGGGTAGGCCTGGCCCAGGGCGTGCAGCGTCAGCTCGCCCTGGCGCGCGCAGCGGCCGCGGCGATCGAACCAGGCAAAGGGCAGCAGCGAGCCCGGGCCGAGTTCGGCGAGTGGGGCCAGCGCGATACGCAAGGAATTCTTCAAGGGGCTTCTCTTGTCCAGATGGTGTCGGGCGCGGCGGGCGGCGCGCTGCGTATCAGCGCCTGCATCGAGACCCGCGCCCGTTCGTAGACGACGGCGCCGCTGGCCAGGAACCAGCCGCTGGTCGTGCTGACGGCGGGCGCGGGCGTCTTGACGCCGGTGGCGGCCAGCCGGTTGGCGAAGTCGCCGGCGTTGTTGAACCAGTTGCCGCGGTCGCGTTCGCCGGTGATGGCGCGGGCCTGGCTGAGCGACAGGCCCGTCACCAGCGCGGCGATGACTTCGGGCGGCGCGGTATTGACGTTGACGTTGGTGGCGCTGGGCAGCACCGTCATCGTGCGCCGCAGTTCGCCGCGAGCGGCGGGCTCCAGCCCCAGCAGCGCGGCCACGTCGTCGATGCCGCGCGGCAGCGGCGCGCGCGCATCCGGCGCCTGGCCGCCCTGGGCCGGCGTGGGCGCGCCCGCGGCCGGCGCCGGCGGCTGGCTGGCGGCGATGACCTCGATGATGCGTCCCGCCAGCGTGTCCGGCAGGCGCAGAGCGCCCAGCAAGCGCCGCAACACCCGCTCCTGTTCCGGTTGCGGCACGCCGTTGCTGGCCAGGTTGGTCAGGTTGTACTTGCCCTGTTCGTCCTGCACCTTGCCCGAGAACACCGCCACGCGGTCGTCGCCGGGGCGCTCGATGCGGGTGTCCAGCACCGGCGTGGCCCAGATCTGGTCGCCGCGGGTGGTCGACTCGCGCTTGCCGTGATCGCGCACCACCAGGCGGGCCCAGTCGATGCCCCCGGCCAGCAGCATGCGCGCCTGCACCCGCGCCATTTCGTTCTCGATGCGGCGCGTGCTGGCGGTCTGGCGCTGGAACAGACTGGTGGTCAGCGCCGCGACAATGGCGACGATGATCAGCGCGCTGACGACGGCGGCGCCGCGTTCGCGCGGCGGGGCCGTTTTCATGGCAGCTCCAGGATGCGGCTGTAGCGCCGCGCGTCGCCAGCCGGGCCCCGGTCGAGCGTGATCTCGATGCCGCTGGGCGTGGCGGAAAATGGCGCGCGGGTGTCCATCCAGCCCGCGCCCGGCACCCAGCCGCGCAGCGTCAGCGCGCGCACGCCGGGCAGCAGCAGCGCGCCATTGCCGACGGGCGGCAGCGGTCCCTGTTCGGCCGGCGGGCCGCTGGCGCGCCACAGACCGTCCTTGCGCACCGACCATTGCACCCGTTGCCAGCGGCCGTCGCCATCCGCGGCGGGCCGCAGGATCTCCAGGCGCTGCGCGCCGGCGGCGTCGCGCAACAGGCGCACGCCCGTCGTGAAGACGTGCGCGTCGATGCCCGGCGCGGCGAACGACGGGCCGTTGTAGGCCAGTTCGACATCGCGTCCCATCTGGCCGAGCGTGCGCACGATGGCGTCGGTGTCGTCGGCCTGCTGCGCGATCCAGTCGCGCGCGCTGGAGACGCTGTCCAGGCCGCGCCAGGCCATCAGGCTGACGAGCGCCATCAGCGCCAGTGCCACCAGCACTTCGATCAGGGTGAAGCCCGCCTGGGCGCGGGCGCGGGCGCGGCAGCGGCAGGCGGTCATCGCAGGCTCGACAGCAGGCCGTCCAGTTGCAGCAGGGCCGCGCCATTGCCCGCGTCGCGGACCTTGACCGACACCTGGCGGAAGCTGCGGTTCAGGGAATTGGTGAACACCAGTTCGCATTGCAGCGCCAGGCCGCCTTGCGGACAGGGAACGGTCTGCGAACCGGCGCGCGGCAGGGTCTGCTCCAGCCGCAGTTGGGTCAGCGCGTTCTGCGCGGCCAGCAGCGCCAGCGTCTTGTCCTGCAGCGCGCGGTTGTTGGCGGCCATGACGCCGGTGGCGCGCAAGGCCGCGCCCATCGCCACGGCGATGATGGCCAGCGCCACCAGCACCTCGATCAGGGTGAAGCCACGCTGGCGTCGGCGCCGCGGGGGGCGGATGGGAATAAATTCAGCGGATCTCATAGCGTCCGGCGGCGTCGCGCGTCACCGTCACGAGCGAATCGCCCGCGCGCAGTTGCACGCTGAACGGGTCGGCCACCCATTCGGTGTTGAAGACCAGCGGACGGTCGGGCGACAGCCGCAACCGCACCTGGCGCGCCAGCCAGGCCTGCGGGCGCAGGGCCTCGTCGCGCTCAAGCGTGTCGACGGGCAAGGGCGTGTCGTCCTGGGCGGAGGGGGCATTGGAGCGGCCCTGGCGCTCGAACGACCAGCCGCCGCTGGCGGGCTGCCAGCGTATCGATCGGCCATCGCTGCGGGCTTCGCCTTCGGCCACCGTGAAGGCGTCGACCAGGCGTTGCGCGTCGTCGCGCAACGGGTCGGCGCGCTTGCCGATGGACAGGCTCACCATGCTGGCGGCGATGGCGACGATCACCAGCACCACCAGGACTTCGACTAGCGTGAAACCGCGCTCAGAGTTCCCACGAACCGATGTCGGCATCGCCGCCTTCCCCGCCGGGCTTGTTGTCGGCGCCGAACGAGAACACATCGATGTCGCCTTTGACGCCGGGATTCAGGTATTGGTACGGATGGCCCCAGGGGTCATTGGGCAGCTTGTCCAGGTAACCACGCCAGTTGGAGGCGCCTTCCGGCTTTTCCGCCAGCGCGCGCAGGCCCTGGGCGGTGGTGGGATAGCGGCCGTTGTCCAGTCGGTACAGCTTGAGCGCCTGCATGATGCCGGCGATGTCCTGGCGCGCCGCGACCTGGCGGGCCTGGTCGGGACGGTCCAGCACGCGCGGCACGATCAGGGCGGCAAGAATCCCCATGATCACGATGACCACCATGATCTCGATCAGGGTGAAACCTTGCTGGCGGGCGAGCCCGCGCGATGACTGTCGCACTTCACGACTCCGGTATTTCAGTGAGAAGCGTGCGATTGTGGACATGAAATATGACAGCAATATGAGGCGCGGGGATCACTTGGCGGCGCGGGTGATGCCGCCTTCCGGCGCCGGCGAGGCGGGCGCGGCCAGCCGGCTGGGCCGGCCGCCTTGCTCGACCGTGACGGCGTCGGCGCCGACCTCCTTGAGCACGATGCCCGGCGCGACTTCGTCGCCGACGCGCCAGGCCGCGGGCGGGCCGCCGTCGACGCTGAACACCGCGGCGCCGTCGGCGCCGGCGGCGATCACGCCGAGCACGCTGATCTGCGTGCGCAGCACTTCATCGCGGCCGAACCACAGCGCCACCGGCATGTTGTCGGCGGCGCGCGGGGGCGGCGCGGATACGGCGGCGGGCAGGGCGGGGGGCTTGGGCGCGAGCAGCACCGCGCCCCAGGCACCCAGCCCGGCGGCCAACGCCAGCATGGCAACGACACGGCAGACGGCGGGAGCCGCGGGCGGGGACAGGCGCAGGGACAAAGGCATCAATGAAACGGCGGAAAGAGGATTGGCGCGCAAGCGCCACGATGCGCCCGACTCTAACAGCCGATCGTGACAAGTCCGCGAAAGCGCGTGGGCCGCCTGCAGGGGACCGGCTGGCTGGTCCCCTGGCTTTGTTGCCGTCTGTATCGCACTGGGAAAAAAAGCTGATCCGTCGATCAACGATTCCTTTCTTTGCTTCATCGGTCGTTCACCTTGCGACGCCACTATGTGGGCCACTCACAAAGCGGGTTTGGAAAGGGAAAGACATGCAGGTATCGAATTGGAAGCGCTGGGGCGTCGCGTTGGCGACCCTGGGCGCGTTGGCCGGTTGTGGCGGCGACAAGAGCGACGACGACACGCCGGCGCCGGCCGCGCAGGCGGGCGGCGGCTCGGCCGCCAAGGTGTTGTTCATCGGCGTGGACGGCCTGACCTATGACGCCTATCGCCAGGGTGCGGCGGACAAATCCCTGCCCAACCTGGCGCAATTGACGGCGACCCGGTCGTGGACCGGCGGCGTCACCGGCGCGGTCACGCAACAGCCGACGCTGTCGGCGCCCGGCTGGGCCACGCTGCTGACCGGCCAGTGGGCGGACCAGCATGGCGTGCGCAGCAACGCGCTGGGCCAGGCGCCCAAGACCCCGACGCTGTTCCAGCGCGTGCGGACGGCCAAGCCCGCCGCGCGCACCGCGGCGGCATTCAACTCGTCGCTGCTGGCCAGCCTGACGGGCAATGACCGCGACGCGGGTTTCCTGCAGAGCCTGACGGACTGCGGCGGCGTCGACGATTGCGTCGCCAGCCAGGCGCGCGACCGCATCACCGAAGGGTATGACGTGGTGCTGGCGCAGTTCGGCGCGGCCGAGCGCGCCGCCGCGAGCGGCGGTTTCGGCGCCGGCTACCAGGCGATCCTGCGCCAGACCGACGCCGCCATCGGCGCGCTGCTGGCGCAGGTGGCCGATCGCCGCAATACCCATCCGGACGAGAACTGGCTCGTGGTGGTGGCCTCCAGCCATGGCCTGGATCGCACCGGCGGCAGCGACGGCCTGCCGCTGTCGCTTAACAAGACCACGCTGCTGGCCATGAACCGCCCGCAGATGCTGGGCGGCAGCGCCGACGACGCCTCGTTCGACGGCGCCTGGAATATCGCCTGGTACGGTCTGCCCAGCGGCGCCGACGCCGCGCCGACCATCCTGGCGCACCTGGGCGCGTCGCCCGCGGCCGGCCAGTACGACCTGGCGGGCGCCTCGCTGTTCGAGCCGGTGGCGCTGCGCCGCGCGACCAGCCGCACGTCAATGGACAACAAGAGCGTGGCGCTGAACTGGACGCGCGTCGGCACGCCCACCGGCGAGATCGTGATCACCCGCGACGGCACGGAAATCGCGCGCCTGCCGGGCACCGCCACCGACTACGCCGATACGGGCTTCACCTTCACCACCGAAGGGCTGCATGAACTGAACTACGCCATCTCGGTCGGCAACGCCGTGACGGCGGTGCGCGCCACCGTGGTCTACACGGCGCCGGTGCCGTTGCTGCCGTCGCTGCGCACCGGCCTGGCGATGCTGTTCCCGTTCGAGGGCAACCTGACCGACAAGGCCGCCGGCGGCGGCGCCATCACGCCGTACGACGGCGTCCAGGCGCCGGCGTTCAGCGACCGCGGGGTGTTCGGCAAGATGTTCCAGAACCAGCGCTCGGGCGATCCGACCGGCGCCTTCAGGCTGGACTATCCGGCGGGCCTGCTCGACAGCGTCCAGGCGTTCACCATCGGCTTCTGGTACCAGTCCGATGGCACCGCCAACGACCGCTCCATCCTGGGCAACAAGGACTACAACTCCGGCGGCAACCCCGGCATCACCATCGCCCAGTGGGCTGGCCCCGAGCTGCGCTTCAACCTGGCCGGCGGCAGCCGCGTCGACATCAACGGCGTGAAGTTCACGGCCAACAAACCGGTCTACGTGGCGATGGTCATCGACAAGACCGCCAAGACCATGGCCGCCTATGTCTACGACACGGAAATGGGCTGGTTCAGCCGCTCGATTTCCACAGGCGCCGTCAACTTCGCCCAGATCGCCGGGGTGTTCGGCCCGCACCTGGGCCTGAACGAAGACGGCAAGGGGACCTACGGCGTGTGCTGCGCCGGCACCAAGGGCCCCTACACCATGTATTTCGACGACCTGGCCTTCTGGTCGCGCGCCCTGACCGAAACCGAGGTCAAGTCGCTGGCCATGTCCGGCAAATCGGTTTCCGAATTGTTCCCCTGATGTCCCGAGGATAGACACGACATGAATACCGCTTCCCCGATCCTGCGCGCCTTCCTGCGCCTGGGCGCCATGCTGATGCTGGCCGCCACCTTGACCGCCTGCGGCGGCGACAAGGACGACGACGACACCGGCAGCCAGCCCGACACGCCGACCCAGCCCGCCAAGCCCCTCCTGCGTTGCGCGCCCTGACGCCGCGCCATTTTTCAGCATTCAAGGAAACGCATCCGTGACGTCCCATAAAGAACCGATCCACGCCGGCAAGCGCCGCTTCCTGCGCAACGCCGCCGCCTCCGGCGCCGGCCTGACCGCCTTGTCGATGTTCCCGCCGGCCATCCGCCGGGCGCTCGCCATTCCCGCCAACAACCGCACCGGCACGATCAATGACGTCGAGCACGTGGTCATCCTGATGCAGGAGAACCGCTCGTTCGACATGTACTTCGGCTCGTTCAAGGGCGTGCGCGGCTTCGGCGACCGCATCACGGTGCCGCTGCCCCAGAACCGCTCGGTCTGGGAACAGACCAACGGCACCCGCGTAGTGCTGCCGTATCACCTGGACAGCACCAAAGGCAACGCCCAGCGCGTGTCAGGCACCCCGCACGACTATCTCGACGCCCAGAACGCCTGGGACGGCGGCCGCCTGTACCAATGGCCGCGCTACAAGCAGAACCAGTCGATGGGCTACTACACGCGGCAGGAGCTGGCGTTCCAGTATGCGTTGGCCGAGGCCTTCACGCTGTGCGACGCGTACCACTGTTCCTCGCACGGCGGCACCAACACCAATCGCCTGTTCCATTGGACCGGAACCAACGATCCGCTGGCGCAGGGCAACGGCCCCTCGACCCGCAACCAATGGGACGACCTGGGCCCGTCGACGATCGGCTGGACCTGGAAGACGTATCCCGAGCGCCTGCAGGAAGCCGGCGTGAGCTGGAAGGTCTACCAGAACCTGCCGGACAATTTCACCGACAATCCGTTGGCCGGCTTCCGCCAGTTCCGCAAGGCCTATGAGCTGGCCGGCAATGATCCCAATGTCGACCCCAACCCGCCGGCCTGGACGCCGGCATCCGAGGCCGCCAACCCGTTGTACAAAGGCACGGCCAACACCATGCCCGATGGCGGCTTCCTGCAGGCGTTGCGCGACGACGTGGCCAACGGCGCGCTGCCGCAGGTGTCGTGGATCGTGGCGCCCGCGGCCTATTCCGAGCACCCCGGCCCGTCGAGCCCGGTGCAGGGCGCCTGGTACATCCAGGAGACGCTCAACGCCCTGACGGCCAATCCGGACGTCTGGAGCAAGACCGTGCTGCTGGTCAACTTCGACGAGAACGACGGCTTCTTCGACCATGTGCCGTCGCCGGCCGCGCCGTCGCTCAATCCGGACGGTTCGATGGCGGGCGCCTCGACCATCAACACCGACCTGGAACGCCACGTCAAACCGTCGCTGCAGGACGCGGCCGACAACCGAGTGTACGGTCCCGGTCCGCGCGTGCCGATGTACGTCGTCTCGCCCTGGAGCCGCGGCGGCTGGGTCAACTCGCAGGCCTTCGACCATACCTCGGTGCTGCGTTTCCTGGAGGCGCGTTTCGGCGTGGCCGAAAAGAACATCAGCGCCTACCGCCGCGCGGTGCTGGGCGACCTGACCTCGGCCTTCAACTTCGCCACGCCCAACAATGAGCAACTGCCCGACCTGACGCTGCTGACCAAGGCCCAGGCCGACCAGACCCGCGCCGATCAGCAGGCCCTGGCGCAGGTGCCGCTGCCGGACACCAGTACCCAGGTCAAGCCTAAGCAGGAAACCGGCGTGCGCTATTCGCGCGCGCTGCCCTACGAACTGCACACCAGCGGCCGCGCCCAGCCCGGCACCAGCGCCATGTGGCTGGTGTTCGCCAACACCGGCCGCGCGGCCGCGGTGTTCCACGTCTATGACCGCCTGCACCTGGATCGGCTGCCGCGCCGCTACGCGGTCGAGCCGGGCAAGCAATTGGAAGGTAGCTGGGACGCCGCCGCGGACGGCGGCAAGTACGACCTGTGGGTGATGGGCCCGAACGGCTACCTGCGCCATTTCGCCGGCGACCTGGCGCTGGCCCGCACCGAGCAGTTGGGCGCGGAAATCCGTGTCTGCTACGACATCGCCAACGGCGACGTCTATACCAGCTTCATCAACAACGGCAAGAAGGCCTGCACCTTCGTCATCACGCCCAATGCCTACTACACCAACAACGAGAAGTGGACGTTGACGGTGCCGGCGGGCAGCCAGGTCGAGCAGTCGTGGTCGCTCAAGGCGAGCGGCGCCTGGTTCGACTTCACCGCGCGCCTGAACGAGGATCCGGCCTATCTCCGCCGCTTCGCCGGCCGGGTGGAGACGGGCAAGCCGTCGGTCACCGATCCGGCGATGGGCCTGTAAGCGCGCCCCCCCGCGGCGGACCGGCAGCGGCCGCGCCGGGCGCAATGCCCCGCCTCGCTCCCGCCCGGGGCGCGAGGCGGGGCGTGCTTGCGTGCGGCGCGCCGGTTACGGGATGGCCTGCGGCTCGCGCGCCCGGAATGCGGCGGCGCATGCCTCGCAGATGGCCGTGGTGATGCCCTGGCGGGCATGCTCGCGCCGCTCCAGCATGCCGATGGCGCGGGCCGACGGCCCCAGGTCGTCGGGCAACGGCAGGATGCGCAACTGCGGGCTGTCGCGCCAGTTCGAGCCGTTGATGAGCGGCAGCAGCGTCACCCCGACCTCCTGGCGCACCAGTTCGATCAGAGTCTCGATCGCGTTCAGTTCCAGGAATTCGTCCAGCGGCACCGCCAGGCGCCGCAGCAGGCGGTCGATTTGCAGGCCGGTGCGCTGGGTGCGGTCAAAGCGCAGGAAGGGGTTGCCCGCCAGCACCTGGCGCGCGTCGTGGCCGGCGGCCGAGGGCGGGGCGATCACCACCAGCGGTTCTTCATAGAGCGGGGTCCAGCGGGTGCTGGCCATCTTGCGGCCGGCCTCCACCAGGAAGGCCGCGTCCAGTTCGCCGTCCTCGACCTTGCCGGCCAGTTCGCTGGCCTTGCCCGACAGGATGCGCACGTCCAGCCTGGGGTGCGACTTCTTCATGCCCGACACCACCTTGGACAGCGTGCCCATGCAGGAGACGATGCTGCCCACCGAGACCGACCCCGCCAGTTCGCCCGGCACGGTGCGCGGCAGCCGCATGCGGTCGTATAAATCCAGCAAGTGCTTGATTTCCGGCAGCAATTCCCGGCCCGCCGCATTCAGGATGGCCAGCCGGCCGCTGCGGTCGAACAGCTCGCGCCCCAGTTCGGCCTCCAGCGACCGCATCTGGAAGCTGACGGCGGCCTGCGTCAGGGCCACCTGCTCGGCCGCTTCGGAGAAGGATCCATGGTGGGCGACGGCCAGAAAGGTGCGCAGGAAACGGATGGTGCTCATGGGGTCAATTCACAAAAATTTCTTTTATTACTGAACAAAAAATCAAATTGATTTAATTAGATCACGGGAGTACCTTCGCCTGCTTACCTCTATGAGACAGGCGCCATGAAATCCTTCGACTGGGTCAACCCGTATCCCTCCATCCGTATCCCGCTGTTCGCGCGTAACGTGGTGTCCACGTCGCACCCCCTGGCGGCCCAGGCTGGCCTGCGCATGCTGCTCAAGGGCGGCAACGCGGTCGACGCCGCCATCGCCGCCGCCGCCGCCATCGTGCTGGTCGAGCCGGTCTCCTGCGGCCTGGGGGGCGACTGCTTTGCCATCGTCTGGGACGGCAAGGAACTGCATGGCCTGAATTCCTCGGGCGTGGCCCCCGCCGCGTGGAATGTCGAATACTTCAAGCGCAAGTACGGCGTCGGCGCCGACGGCCTGGCGATCCAGCCCAAGCGCGGCTGGGACGCGGTCACGGTGCCGGGCGTGGTGGCCGGCTGGTCCGCGCTGCACGAAAAGCTCGGCAAGCTGCCGTTCGAGCAACTGTTCGAACCGGCCATCGAGATCGCCGAGCGCGGCTATGCCGTGCCGCCGGTGGTGGCGCACAAGTGGGCCGCCGCCGCCAATGAACTGAGCAACCAGCCGGGCTACGCCCAGGCCTTCATGCCCGAGGGCCGCGCGCCCAAGGTCGGCGAGCACTTCCGCTTTCCGGACGCGGCCAACACGCTGCGCCGCATCGCCGCCTCCAAGGGCCGCGATTTCTACGAAGGCGAGCTGGCCGAGCGCATCGCCGCCTTCAGCCAGGAATGCGGCGCCGCCATGACGCTGGAAGACCTGCGCGCCTACCGCCCGGAATGGGTCAAGCCGATCTCCCGTTCCTACCGCGGCTACGAGCTGCATGAGATCCCGCCGAACGGACAGGGCATCGCCGCCTTGATCGCCCTGGGCATCGTCGAACGCTTCAACATTGCCGACATGCCGGTCGACTCGGTGCAGTCGCAGCACCTGCAGATCGAGGCCATGAAGCTGGCTTTCGCCGACCTCTACAAGTACGTGGCCGACCCGCGCTCGATGGAAGTCACGCCCGAGCAGATGCTGTCGGACGACTACCTGGACAGCCGCGCCAAGCTGATCCGCCTGGACGGCGCCACCCATTTCGGCGCGGGCCGCCCGGCCGCCGGCGGCACCGTCTACCTGACCGCCGCCGACGAGAAGGGCATGATGATCTCGTTCATCCAGTCCAACTACATGGGTTTCGGCTCGGGCGTGGTGGTGCCGGGCACGGGCATCAGCCTGCAGAACCGCGGCGTCGGCTTCTCGATGGATCCCAAGTCGGCCAACGTGGTCGAGGGCGGCAAGCGGCCGTTCCACACCATCATCCCGGGTTTCCTGACGCGCGGCGGCAAGCCTGTCATGAGCTTCGGCGTGATGGGCGGCGACATGCAGCCGCAGGGCCACCTGCAGACCGTGATCCGCATGGTCGACTACCACCAGAACCCGCAGGCCGCCTGCTGCGCGCCGCGCTGGAAGGTCAACCGCGATTTCACGCTGGATATCGAGACCAATATGAAGGCTTCCACTATTGCGGGCCTGAAAGACCTCGGGCATGCTTTGAAATCCGTGGACGATCCGTACATGGACTTCGGCGCCGGCCAATTCATCTGGCGCATGTCCGAAAGCGACAACGAGCTTGGCTACGTCGCCGCCAGCGACAGCCGCCGCGACGGCCAAGCCGTGGGCTTCTGATACGCGCCTTGCCGCCTGGCATCGCAGCCAGGCATTGCAGCCACAAGGGGAATAAACACAATGAAACGCTTGACCATGACCTTCGGCGCCAGCGTGCTGGCGCTGGCCGCCGGCGCCGCCTGCGCGCAGAACATCCGCATCGGCCTGCAGGAAGATCCGGACGTGCTGGACCCGCACCGCGCCCGCACCTACGTCGGCCGCATCGTCTTCACCTCGCTGTGCGACAAGCTGGTGGACATCGATCCCAAGCTGCACTTCGTGCCGCAACTGGCCACCTCGTGGTCGTTCAGCCCGGACAACAAGGTGCTTACCTTCAAGCTGCGCGAAGACGCGCTGTTCCATGACGGCAGCAAGTTCGACGCCGCCGCCGCCAAGGCCAACCTGGAACGCGCCATGACGCTGCCCGACAGCCTGCGCAAGGGCGAGCTGGCCTCGGTCGAGAAAGTCGAGGCGCCCGACGCCAGCACCCTGGTGCTGACCCTCAAGCAGCCCGACGCCACGCTGCTGGCGCAACTGTCCGACCGCGCCGGCATGATGCTGTCGCCCAAGTCGTTCGCCGACGCCGACGTGGCCGCGGTCGGTCGCAAGCCGATCTGCTCGGGTCCGTACAAGTTCGTCGAGCGCATCCAGAACGACCGCGTCGTGCTGGAGAAATTCGACCAGTACTACGACGCCAAGGACTACGCCTTCAAGCGCATCACCTTCCTGCCGATCCCCGATACCACCGTGCGCCTGTCGAACCTGCGCGCCGGCGACCTGGATCTGCTCGAGCGCCTGAACCCGTCCGACGCGCCGCAGGTCAAGAACGACGCCAGCCTGACCTTCGCGCCGGTGGCCGGCCTGGGCTTCCAGCAGTTCATGTTCAACGTCGCCAACGGCAAGCGCGCCGAGGACAATCCGTTCAAGAACAAGCTGGTGCGCCAGGCGTTCCAGCTCGCCATCGACCGCAACGCCATCAACGAAGTGGCCGGCGGCGGCATCTTCGAACCGGCGCAGCAGCCGTTCCCGCCCGCCAGCCCCTACCATAGCGACAAGTTCCCCATGACCAAGCGCGACGTGGCCAAGGCCCGCGCGCTGCTCAAGCAGGCCGGCTTCGACCGCGTCAAGGCCGAGGTCATGTTCGGCAACAACACCACCACCTCGTCGGTGGCCGAGATGGTGCAGGCCATGGCCTCCGAGGCCGGCTTCGACCTGTCGCTGCGGCCCACCGAGTACGCCGCCCTGCAGAAGGAATCGGCCGGCGGCAACTTCCAGGTGGTGATGCTGGGCTGGTCGGGACGGGTCGATCCGGACGGCAACATCCATAGCTTCGTGACCTGCAAGGGCGCGCTCAACGACGGCCACTATTGCAACCCGGAAGTCGACAAGCTGCTCAACGAGGCCCGCACGGTGCCGGATGAAACCAAGCGCCGCGCCATCTACGACCAGGCGCAGACGATCATCCAGGACGAACTGCCCGGCGTGTACAACTACTACCAGCCGTGGCCGTTCGCGCTGGCCAAGAAGGTCAAGGGCTTCGTGCCGTATCCGGACGGCATGATCCGCCTGAAGGGCGTGACGTTCGCCCAGAAGTAAACCGGTGCGCGGCGGTTCGCCGCCGCGCCCGCCGGCCACGCGCGCGTGGCCTTTTGTTTTCTACGGTTTTTCCCCATGCTTAAACTCATCTTGCGCCGCATGATCGTCGCGATACCGACCCTGATACTGGTGTCGATGATCGTCTTCATGCTGCAGAAAATCCTGCCCGGCGATCCGGTGCTGACCCTGGCCGGCGAAGAGCGCGATCCCGCCGTGCTGGATTATCTGCGCGACAAATACCGTCTCAACGATCCGCTGCCGATGCAGTACGCCGCCTGGGCCGGGCAGGTGCTGCAAGGCGACCTGGGCAAGTCGCTGCGCACCGACGTGCCGGTGACCACGCTGATCGCCCAGAAGCTGCCGGTGACCCTGCAACTGGCGGCGATGGCCATGTTCTTCGCGCTGCTGGTGGGCATCCCCATGGGCATCGTGGCCGCCGTGCGCAAGGGCAGGCCGGTCGAGATGGGGGCCAACATCGCCGCGCTGTCAGGCATGTCGATTCCCAATTTCTGGCTCGGCATCATCCTCATCATGGTGGTGTCGGTGCAATGGAAGCTGCTGCCGGCCTCGGGCTACGTGTCGCCGGCCGAGGACTTCTGGCTGTCGATCAAGACCATGCTGATGCCGTCGCTGGTGCTGTCCACCGCGATTGCCGCCTATCTCATGCGCCACACCCGGTCGGCCATGCTCGAGGCGCTGTCGGCCGATTACGTGCGCACCGCCCGCGCCAAGGGCGTATCGCCGCGCCGCGTGGTGCTGCGGCACGCGCTGCGCAATGCGCTGATGCCGATCGTCACCCTGGTGACGCTGTTGTTCGGCGAATTGCTGGCGGGCGCGGTGCTGACCGAACAGGTCTTCACCATCCCGGGCTTCGGCAAGCTGGTGGTCGACGCGGTCTTCACGCGCGACTACGCGGTGGTGCAGGGCGTGGTGCTCTGCGTCGCTGTGGGTTTCATCCTGATGAACCTGCTGGCCGACATCCTCTACATCCTGGTCAATCCCCGCCTGAGGCACGCATGAGCGCCATTCCCGCAACGGCCGCTGCCGTCACGCCGCCCCGCAGCCGCAACCGCGCCTGGGGCAAGTTCAAACGCAATCACGTCGCCATGCTGGGCCTGGGGATCGTGCTGTTCTTCGTGCTGCTGGCGCTGCTGGCGCCGCTGATCGCCAACCACGACCCGTTCCAGACCAGCTTCACCACCATCCGCAAGGCGCCGTCGGCGTCCTACTGGCTGGGCACCGACGAGCTCGGCCGCGACATCTTCAGCCGCATGGTCTATGGCGCGCGCGCCTCGCTCATGGCCGGCCTGGTGTCGGTGTTGATCGCGCTGGTGGTGGGCGTGCCGTTCGGCCTGGCCGCCGGTTATTTCGGCGGCTGGACCGATAGCTGCATCTCGCGCGCCACCGAGGCGCTGCTGGCGATCCCGTTCCTGATCCTGGCCATCGCGCTGGCCGCCTTCCTCGGCCCGAGCCTGACCAACGCCATGATCGCCATCGGCGTGTCGGCCGCGCCCAAGTTCATCCGGCTCACGCGCGGGCAGGTGCTGGCCGTCAAGAGCGAGGACTACGTGCAGAGCGCCCGCGCGCTGGGCGCCTCGGACCTGCGCATCATCTGCCGCCACGTGTTCCCGAACGTCATGCCGCCGCTGATCGTGCAGGCCACCATCACCATCGCCACGGCCATCATCGCCGAGGCCAGCCTGTCGTTCCTGGGCCTGGGCCTGCAGCCGCCGAATCCGTCGTGGGGCTCGATGCTGAACACCGCCAAGAACTTCATGACCCAGGCGCCCTGGATGTCGATCTTCCCCGGATCGGCCATTTTCCTGGTGGTGCTGGGCTTCAATCTGCTGGGCGACGGGCTGCGCGACGCGCTGGATCCCCGTCAGGACAAGTAATCATCATGGCAACCATGGATCCCAAACGCGTCGTCCAGGTCAACGACCTGACCGTGCGCTTCAAAACCCCCGAGCGCGTCGTCGAAGCGGTGCGCAACGTGTCATTCCACGTCGACCGCGGCGAGACCCTGGCGATCGTGGGCGAGTCCGGCTCGGGCAAATCGGTCACCTCGCTGGCGCTGATGCGCCTGGTGGAGTACGGCGGCGGCCGCATCGTCAACGGCGGCATGCTGCTGCGCCGGCGCAACGGCGACGTGCTGGACCTGGTCAATGCGCCCGACAGCACGCTGCAGCGCGTGCGCGGCGCCGACGTGGCGATGATCTTCCAGGAGCCGATGACCTCGCTCAACCCCAGCTTCACGGCCGGCAACCAGATCGCCGAGGCCCTGCAACTGCACCAGGGGCTGGACGCGGCCGCGGCGCGCGCCGAAACGCTGCGCATGCTGGAGCGGGTGCGCATCCCGGAAGCCCGCGCCATTCTCGACCGCTATCCGCACCAGTTGTCCGGCGGCATGCGCCAGCGCGTCATGATCGCCATGGCGCTGTCCTGCAAGCCGCAACTGCTGATCGCCGACGAACCGACCACGGCGCTGGACGTCACCATCCAGGCCCAGATCCTGCAACTGATCCGCCAGTTGCAGGAAGAAATGGACATGGGCGTCATCTTCATCACCCATGACATGGGCGTGGTGGCCGAAGTGGCCGACCGGGTGCTGGTGATGTATCGCGGCGACAAGGTCGAGGAGGGCGGTTCCGACGACGTTTTCGCGCGGCCGCAACATGCCTACACCCGCGCCTTGCTGTCGGCCGTGCCGCGCCTGGGCGCCATGCATGGCACCGACGAACCGGCGCCATTCCCGCTGCTCAAGGTCGAGGACGCCGCGCGCCAGGCCGCGCCCGCCGAGCCGGCCATGGCGGCGCCGTCCACCGTGCGCCGCGAGAACGGCCCGGTGCTGAAGGTGCGCGACCTGACCACCACCTTCGACATCACCGGCGGCATTCTCGGCCGCGTGCAAAAGCGCGTCCACGCCGTGGAGAAGGTCAGCTTCGACCTGTATCCCGGCGAGACGCTGTCCCTGGTGGGCGAGTCCGGCTGCGGCAAGACCACCACCGGCCGCTCGCTGCTGCAACTGGTCAAGAGCCGTGGCGGCTCGATCGAATTCGACGGCCAGAACATCGGCGCGCTGCGCGGCAGCGCCATGCAGACGCTGCGCCGGCACATCCAGTTCATCTTCCAGGATCCGTTCGCCTCGCTCGATCCGCGCATGACGGTCGGCTACTCCATCATGGAGCCGCTGCTGATCCACCGCGTCGCCAGCGGCGCGAAGGCCGAGGAACGGGTGCGCTGGCTGATGGACAAGTGCGGCCTCGTGCCCGAGATGATCGACCGTTATCCGCACGAGTTCTCGGGCGGGCAGCGCCAGCGCATCTGCATCGCGCGCGCCCTGGCGCTGAACCCCAAGGTGGTGATCGCCGACGAATCGGTGTCGGCCCTGGACGTGTCGATCCAGGCGCAGATCGTCAACCTGCTGCTCGACCTGCAGCGCGAGCTGGGCGTGTCGTTCCTGTTCATCTCGCACGACATGGCGGTGGTCGAGCGGGTCAGCCACCGCGTCGCGGTGATGTACCTGGGCCAGATCGTCGAGATCGGCCCGCGCCGCGCCATCTTCGAGAACCCGCAGCATCCCTACACGAAGAAGCTGATGGCGGCGGTGCCGATCGCCGATCCGCAGCGCCGCCACCGCGAGCGCTCGCTGCTGGTCGACGAAATCCCCAGCCCGATGCGCAAGCTGGGCGACGATCCCCTGGTGGAGCCGCTGGTGCGGGTCGGGGAAGGGCACTACGTCGCGCGTCATTCCGTCGGCGTGTACTGAGCCGTGGCGGGGGTGCCTGCCGGCAAAGCGGCGGGCCCTCGCCGCGGGCCGCGCGGGCCGATCGCGCCGCAGGCGGTATCATGGCGGCCTTCAGTCATTCGCCCCATTCAACGGATTTTCTCGCCATGGCCCTGCGCGCCACTATCTACAAGGCCGACCTCAACGTGGCCGACACCGATCGGCACTACTACGGCAGCCACGCGCTGACGGTCGCCCGCCATCCCTCCGAAACCGACGAGCGCATGATGGTGCGCCTGGTGGCCTACGCGCTGCAGGCCCAGGAAGAGCTGTCCTTCACCAAGGGGCTGAGCGACACCGACGAGCCGGACCTGTGGGTCAAGGACCTGACCGGCGCCATCACCCTGTGGATCGAGGTCGGGCAGCCCGAAGAGCGCCGCATCCTGCGCGCCTGCGGCCGCGCCGAGCAGGTCATCGTCTACTGCTACGGCGGCTCGGCCAGCAGGATCTGGTGGGACGGCGTGCGCAACAAGCTGGAACGCACCCGCAACCTGAAGGTCATCAACCTGCCGTCCGAGCAGACGCGCGCGCTGGCCAATCTGGCCGAACGCACCATGCAGTTGAATGCCAATATCTCGGACGGCGTGGTGTATTTCTCGGCCGACAAGGGCGAAGTCAGCATCGAACCCGAAGTCTGGCGCTGATACCGCCAGGCCCTTTCCTGGAGGCGTAGGGATGAGGAAGACCCGAACATTGGCATGGGCGGCATTGCCGCTGGTGGTATTTTCGCTGCGGGCGGTCGCGGCGCCGGCCGGGGAGCCGGCCACGGCCGCCACGGACCGCATGCACGTGTTCGCCGGCGGCCAGAAGGTGCTGGTCCCGGCGGGGTGGGAACTGGCGCAGGGGCCGGCGCAGGCTGGCCAGGAAATGATCATGATCGCCAAGCCTGGCGCCACCGCGGCCGACAACCAGACGTGTTCGGTCTCGCTGCGCACCATCGATCCCCCGGAGCCGCTGGGCGAGCAGGATGCCGTCCTGCCCGAAGTCGCCTGGAGCATGATGTATTCCGACCAGCAGGTGAATGTGCTCGAGAACGGGGTGTCGACCCTGGCCGGGCTGCCGGCGCACCAGGCCCTGCTGACCCTCACCCAGGGTGACGACCGCCAGGTGGCGCTGGTGCGGCTGCGGTTGGCGGACGGCTACACCTGGTCCCTCATGTGCTCGTCTGGAGCCTATCACCCGGGCGTCGCCCGGGAGGGGTTCGACCGCACGGCCGGGACGTTCCGCAAGGTGCTGGACAGCTTCAGCGCGCCCTGAGGGGCTTCTCCGCCGCGCCCAGGGAACGTTCCGCGCCCGATCTTGCATCGCAACAAAAAAAGCGTGCAAAGTGTGCGGGGCAGGTTTATATTATGGCCATCATATTTCGGAGTCCCGACCATGGCCGGCCCCGCTTCCCGCAAAGAGATATCCCATGACCGCATCGTGGAAGCGGCCGCGCGCGCCATTCGTCGGGAAGGCTACGCCGGCGTCGGCGTGGCCGACGTGATGAAAGAGGCCGGGCTCACGCACGGCGGCTTCTACGCGCATTTCCCGTCGCGCGATGCCATGCTGGTGGCGGCGATGGAACGCGCCGGCCGGGATGGCGCGGCGCGCATGGCGCAGGGCATGGCGCGGCGCCGCGCCGAAGGCGCCAGCCCGCTGCGGGCCCTGGTCGAAAGCTATCTGTCCGAGAAGCATCTGCTGGGGTGCGAGAGCGGTTGCCCGATTTCGGCGCTCGCCTCGGAGATGCCGCGCCAGTCGCCCGAGGTCCGCGACATCTCGGCCAGCCGGGTGTCCGGCCTGGTCGGCGTGGTGCGGCAGGCGCTGCCGGCCGACGCCGGCCCGCACGCGGCGATGGCGATCACCAGCAACCTGGTCGGCGCCATGCAACTGGCCCGCGCGCTCGGCGACAACGAGCAGGGCCGGGCCATGCTGGCGGCCGCGCGCCAGTCGATCCTGGACCAGTACGACAGCGAGGGCCGTCAAGCCGCCCACTGAACCCCTTTTTCCGGGCCGCCGCGCGCGGCCTTTCTTCACTCCATGAATATGATGATCGTCATATTCATATAACCGGCCGGTGTTTCCGGCCCCCCCGCCAGAACGCAGCACCCAAGGAAAGACATCATGCAACTGAAGAACGCCACCGTCCTCATCACCGGCGCCAACCGCGGCATCGGCCTGGCCTTCGCCCGCGAGGCGCTGGCCCGCGGCGCCCGCAAGGTCTACGCCGGCGCGCGCGATCCGGCCAGCGTCACGCTGCCGGGCGTGCAGGCCATCCAGCTCGACGTCACCAGCGACCAGGACGTGGCCGCCGCGGCCGCGCTGGCCAAGGACGTCACGCTGGTCATCAACAATGCCGGCATCGCCGCCATGGGCGGCTTCCTGGCCGAAGGCAGCATCGAATCGGCGCGCCGCCACCTGGAAACCAATCTGCTGGGCTCGCTGCGCGTGGCGCAGGGCTTTGCGCCGGTGCTCGCGGCCAACGGCGGCGGCGCGCTGCTGAACGTGCTGTCGATCGCCAGTTGGATCAACCGGCCGATGCTGGGCGTGTACGGCATGAGCAAGTCGGCCGCCTGGGCCCTGACCAACGGCCTGCGCCACGAACTGCGCGAGCAGGGCACGCAGGTGCTTGGCCTGCACATGGGGTTTGTCGATACCGACCTGACGCGGGGACTGGACGCGCCCAAGAGCACTCCTGACTCGGTGGTGCGCCAGGCCTTCGACGCGCTCGAAGCCGGGGCCGAGGAAGTGCTGGCCGACGACGCCACGCGCCGGGTCAAGCAGGGCCTCGCGGCCGAGCCGCCCGTCTACCTGCAGGCATGAGCCGCGGACGCTACGCCCTCGCGACCTTTCCGACGCCATTTCCGAGTCCGATCGACATGCATTCCAATGCCACCTCCGCGGCTCCCCATGCCGCCGCCGCGCCGCTCGCGGCCCAATCTCCCTGGCCGATCTTCTGGATCGCCAGCGTGGCCGTATTCCTGGTTTCCCTGGACGCGACCATGCTCTATGCCGCGTTCGGCGCCATGCGCGCCGGCTTTCCGCAGGCCTCGGCCGCCGACATGTCCTGGGTGCTGAACGCCTACACGGTGGTCTACGCCGCCATGCTGATCCCGTCCGGCGGGCTGGCCGATACGCATGGACGCAAGCGCATGTTCATGGTCGGGGTGCTGCTGTTCCTGGCGGCCTCGGCTGCCTGCGGCCTGGCGGGCAGCGTCGGTTGGCTGATCGCGGCGCGCGTGGCGCAGGCGGTCGGCGCGGCGCTGCTGACGCCGGCCTCGCTGTCCATCGTGCTTGCCGCCTTCCCGGCCTCGCAGCGCTCGGTGGCGGTGAGCCTGTGGGGCGCGGTGGCCGCGCTGGCGGCGGCGGTCGGTCCCAGCCTGGGCGCGTTCGTGGTCGATGCCGCCGGCTGGCCGTGGGCCTTCTACATCAACCTGCCGTTGGGCGCGTTGTCGCTCTGGTTCGGCGCCAGCCGCCTCAAGGAATCGGTGCGGCCCGAAGCGCGGCGGCGCGTCGACGGCGTCGGCATGGCGCTGCTGATGGTGGGCGTGGGCGCGGTGGCGCTGGCCATCGTGCAGTCGGAATCCCCGCACTGGAGCCGTGGCGAGCTGTGGATGGTGGCGGCGATGGGGCTGGTGTCGCTGGCGGCCTTCGTGGGCTGGGCCCGCAGCACGCCGCATCCGCTGGTCGATCTGGCGCTGTTCAAGCATCGCACCTATCGCTACGTGAACCTGGCCACGCTCAGCTTCGGCATCGCCTTCGCGATGATGTTCTTCGCCTTCTTCTTCTACATGACCGGCGTCTGGCACTATAGTCTGCCGCGCGCGGGCCTGGCCGTGACGCCGGGCCCGCTGCTGGTGATGCCCACCGCGATCATCACCGGCAAGCTGGCGGCGCGCCTGGGCCATCGCCCGTTCCTGGTGGGCGGCTCGCTGGTGTACGCCGCCAGCGGACTGTGGTTCCTGCTGGTGCCGGGCGCCGAGCCCGCCTACCTGGCGCATTGGCTGCCCGGCTTGATCCTGAGCGGGCTGGGCGTGGGCCTGGTGCTGCCGTCGCTGGCCGGCGCCGCCGTCAACCGCCTGCCGCCGCAGCACTACGCGGTCGGCAGCGCGGTCAACCAGGCCACGCGCCAGATCGGCGCGGTGCTGGGGGTGGCGTTGACGGTGCTGTTGCTGGGCAAGGGGGCACTGAGCCACGCGGACTTCGATCCACTGTATATCGGCCATGTGGGGCTGGCGCTGCTGACGGGCCTGCTCTGCCTGGCGGTGGACACCCGGCCGCGCCCCGCGCATGCGTAAGCGCCTGCGCGGCGGGAACGAGGCGGGGGTGTGCTGGGCGGAGGCGTGCGGCGCGGCGCCCGGCGGCGCCTCGCGGCTAGCGCGGCGTACGCTGGTGCGGCACCAGCGGCGGCGCCGCGCGGCCGGCCACCAGGCGCCAGAAATCCGGCAGGAAGCATTCCGCCACCAGCAGCGGCTGGCCCTGGCGCCAGAACACCGAGCGTCGCGCCCAGACCCGCTCGGCGTCGCGCGGGCGGCCATTGGCGGCCAGCGCGCCAGCGGCGGTGGCGTGAAACGGCACCGGCCAGGCCAGCCGGCGGCACGCGAACGGCGAACGGATCACGGTGCTGTCGTGATACAGCATGTCCGCCAACGGCCGCGTCAGCAGCCGCCGCATGCCCTGCCAGGCGCCGTGCGAGGCGCGCAGCGGCGTCAGGCTGCGCGCCGGCACGCTGTCGATGCCGTCCACCGACATCAGCACCTCGCGCACCCAGACGGGCGCGCCGGGCGCGATGCGCATGGCGTGCGCTTCGTCGGCGGGCGCGCCGTCCGCGTACTCGGCCAGCACCCGCAGGCGCACCTGGCCGACCTGGCGCAGGCCGGCGGTCAGGGCGCCGGGACGGAACAGCCAATGGCGCTGGGCAAGGGTCAGGACGGGCGGGGCGCTGGCCAGCCAGCCGGCGGCCAGGGGAGGGCGATGTGCTGCTGCTGAGGTCATCATGGCTGCGTATTATGCCAAGGCCGGCGCGCGGCCTGGCCGTCGCGGCCTGTGGCCGATTGCCGCAGGGGCGCCGGCGGCCGCAGGGCGGCGGCGCGGGCGGGGCCTGCGCATACAATACCGGCCATGGAAAAAGTACGAATCTCCAAGCTCATGTCCGAGCGTGGACTCTGTTCGCGCCGCGAGGCCGACAGCTATATCGAGCGCGGCTGGGTGCGGGTCGACGGCGAGGTGGTGTCCGAGCTGGGCGCGCGCGCCTTCCCGCACCAGGTCATTACGCTGGAACGCGCCGCGCAGGCGCGCCAGACATCGCGCGTCACCATCCTCATCAACAAGCCGGTGGGCTACGTCTCGGGGCAGGCCGAAAAGGGCTACACGCCCGCGGTGGCGCTGATCGACGCGCGCTCGCGCTTTGCCGGCGACCGCAGCCCGCAGCGCTTCGAGCGCGGCCACCTGGACGGCCTGGCCGTGGCCGGGCGGCTGGACATCGATTCGCAGGGCCTCCTGGTGCTCACGCAGGACGGGCGCGTGGCCAAGCTGCTGATCGGCGAAGATTCCAGCATCGACAAGGAATACCTGGTGCGGGTGCAGGGCGAACTGTCCGAGAACGGTCTCGCGCTGCTGAACCACGGCCTGTCGCTGGACGGCAAGGCGCTCAAGCCGGCCCAGGTGCGCTGGCAGAACCACGACCAGTTGCGCTTCGTGCTGCGCGAGGGCAAGAAACGCCAGATCCGCCGCATGTGCGAACTGGTCGGGCTGAAGGTGGTGGGCCTGAAACGCGTGCGCATCGGCCGCGTGGCCCTGGGCGACCTGCCGCTGGGCCAGTGGCGCTACCTGCGCGACGACGAACGCTTCTGAACGCGGCGCCGGCCCGGCGCCGGCGCGCGCTTGCCGGGCCGCCGCCGCCCGGCCGCGAGCAAGTTTTTCAGTCTGTTTCCGAGCCGCCGTCATTTCATGAACGGCGCGGTATCCTTCGCCTGCCCGTCTCCGCCCAGGCGCTCCATCAGGAATTCGATGAAGATCCGGGTCTTGGCGGGCAGCAGCCGGGTTTCCGTGACGGCATACACCGGGAACGGTCCCAACTGCCAGTCCGGCAGCACGCGCCGCAACTGGCCCGATTTCTGTTCGGCGGTCTGGCCGCCGACCAGCACGGTGATGCCGGCGCCCAGCATCGCCAGGCGCCGGGCCATGGCCACGCCGTTCACGGAAAAGCGGTTGCCGGGCGTGAACTGGATGTGCTGGTCGCCGCTGTTCAGCGGCCAGCGGGTGACGCGGCCGGCGCCTTCGGCGCGGAACTCGATGCACTCGTGGCGGGTCAGGTCGCTGGGGTGCTTCGGTTCCCCGTGCTTCTCCAGGTATTCGCGCGAGGCGTACAGATGGGCGGGCAGCATGCCCAGCAGTCTCGCGATCTGCGTCGAATCGGGCAGTTCGCCGATCTCGATGGAAATATCGCAGGTCTGGAACACGCGCTGCGCGTGATCGGGATTGGCAAGATCCAGGAAAAACGTGACGTCGGGATAACGGCGCGAGAATTCCATGAACGATTCAGCCAGGAAATCGGTGCCGAAATCGGCCGGCATGTTCACCCGCAGGGGGCCGGACGGCGTGTCGACCAGCTTCTGCAGTTCCTCGTGGGCGATCTGGGCCTCGGCGACGATGCGCTGGCAGCGCTCGAAATACAGCCGGCCGGCGTCGGTCAGCTCCACCTTGCGGGTGGTGCGGCTGAGCAGGCGCAGGCCCACCGACCGTTCCAGTTCGGCCACCTGGCGAGACAATGTCGATTTGGGCACCCCCAGGGCGGCCGCCGCACGGCTAAAACTGTGCGTCTTGGCGACTTCCACGAAGAGTTCCATGCCTTGTAGACGTTTCATGGAAGGGATTCTGTCACACGATGGGGCGATTTATTGTCCCATATCTGGAATGATGTTTTCTCAATATGCCTCTTTGTTTCTCGGGCGGGATAACGCAAAATGCCGATTCTGCAATGCAGCAAAGCGTCGAAGCCCTGCCTGAATGTCTGAGGCGAAACCACACCCCAGTCAATCCTCACGAGCCGCAACGATGCGCGGTCCGGGTGGCGCCGTTGCTGTCGCCGGTTGCCCGGCGGACACCGCGGTCGCCCCGCGGGCGCAGGCCACGGCGGGCGGGTATGACGCTACCTTTTTAGTTGGAAATCGGGAATGCAATCTATGAACAAGAAAAGCGCGATGTGGCGCGGTGCGGCGGTGCTTACGCTGACGGCATCGGCCCTGACGTTGGCCGCTTGCGGCAAGAAACAGGAAGCACCCCAGGCGGGCAAGCCGCAGGTGACGGTCGTCACGCTCACCACCAAGCCGGTTTCCCTGACCACTGAATTGCCGGGCCGCACCTCGCCGTTCCGCGTCGCCGAAGTGCGGCCGCAGGTCAACGGCATCGTGCAGAAGCGCCTGTTCACCGAGGGCGGCGAGGTCAAGGCCGGCGACCAGCTCTACCAGATCGACCCCGCGCTCTACCAGGCCAGCTTCGACAGCCAGAAGGCCGCCCTGGCGCGTGCCCAGGCGCAGCAGAAGACCGCCGCGCTGCTGGCCGAACGCTACAAGCCGCTGGTGGCCACCCGCGCCGTCAGCCAGCAGACCTACGACAACGCCGTGGCGGCGCGCGACCAGGCCGTCGCCGACGTGCTGTCGGCCAAGGCCGCGCTCGACACCGCGCGCATCAACCTGGTCTACACCAAGGTGCTGTCGCCGATCAGCGGCATCATCGGCCGTTCCTCCGTCACCGAGGGCGCGCTGGTCACGGCCAACCAGGCCACGGCCCTGGCCGCCGTGCAGCAGATCGACCCCATCTACGTCGACGTGACCCAGTCCAGCGTGCAATTGCTGCGCCTGCAGAACGCGCTCTCCAGCGGTCAACTGAAGAAGGCCGAGGGCGAGCAGGCCGCGCTGGTCACGCTGACGCTGGAAGACGGCTCGCAATACACCCAGCAGGGCAAGCTGCAGTTCTCCGAAGTCACCGTCGACCCGGGCACCGGCTCGGTCACGCTGCGCGCGGTGTTCCCCAACCCGGACCGCCGCCTGTTGCCCGGCATGTTCGTGCGCGCCCGCCTGGTCGACGGCGTTGCCGCCGACGGCCTGCTGGTGCCGCAACGCGGCGTGACGCGCAACCAGCGCGGCCTGCCGACGGCGCTGGTGGTCAATGCCGAGAACAAAGTGGAACTGCGTGAAATCAAGACCGACCGCGCCATTGGCGACCAGTGGCTGGTCACCGACGGCCTGAAGGCCGGTGACAAGGTCATCGTGGAAGGCGTGCAGATGGTGCGCCCGGGCGTCGAGGTGGTTGCCTCTGAAGCCAGCGCCAAGCCGGCGCAGCAACCGCAGGCGGGCGCCGCGGCGGCCAAGCAGTAGTCAGGGAGCCTTGCATGGCAAAGTTTTTTATCGATAGACCGGTTTTCGCATGGGTGATCGCGATCGTGCTGATGATGGCCGGCGCGTTGTCCATCCTGAAGCTGCCGGTTTCGCAGTATCCGAACATCGCGCCGCCGGCCATCGGCATCGCGGTGACCTACCCGGGCGCCTCGGCGCAGACGGTGCAGGACACCGTGGTGCAGGTGATCGAGCAGCAGATGAACGGCCTCGACGGCCTGGAGTACATCTCCTCGGAAAGCAACGCCGACGGCAGCATGTCCATCACGCTGACGTTCCGCCAGGGCACCAACCCCGACACCGCGCAGGTGCAGGTGCAGAACAAGCTGTCGCTGGCGCAGCCGCTCTTGCCGCAGGAAGTGCAGCAGCAGGGCATCCGCGTCACCAAGGCCACCAAGAACTTCCTGATCGTGGCGGGCTTCGTGTCCACCGACGGCACGATGACCAAGGACGACCTGGCCGACTACGTCGCCTCGTACGTCCAGGATCCCATCAGCCGCACGCAGGGCGTGGGTGACTTCCAGTTGTTTGGCTCGCAGTACGCCATGCGCATCTGGCTGGATCCGGCCAAGCTGGTGAACTACGGCCTGACCACGGTCGACGTGGTCAACGCCATCAAGGAACAGAACGTCCAGGTGTCGTCCGGCCAGTTGGGCGGCCTGCCCGCGGTGCGCGGCCAGCAGCTCAACGCCACCATCATCGGCCCCTCGCGCCTGGAAAAGCCGGAAGACTTCGGCCGCATCCTGCTCAAGGTCAATGCCGACGGTTCCCAGGTGCGCCTGGCCAACGTCGCTCGCATCGAACTGGGCGGCCAGACCTACGCCATCGACAGCTACTACAACGGCAAGCCCGCCTCGGGCCTGGCGATCAAGCTGGCCCCCGGCGCCAACGCGCTGGATACGGCGCAGGCGGTGCGTGACACCATCAACAACCTGAAGCCGTACTTCCCGCCGGGCATGGACGTGGTCTATCCGTACGACACCACGCCGTTCGTCAGCCTGTCGATCGAGGAAGTGTTCAAGACGCTGGTGGAAGCCATCATCCTGGTGTTCCTGGTGATGTACCTGTTCCTGCAGAACTTCCGCGCCACACTGATCCCGACGCTGGCGGTGCCGGTGGTGCTGCTGGGCACCTTCGGCGTGCTGGCCGCGTTCGGCTATTCCATCAACACCCTGACCATGTTCGGCATGGTGCTGGCCATCGGCCTGCTGGTGGACGACGCCATCGTGGTGGTGGAAAACGTCGAGCGGGTGATGGCCGAGGAGGGCCTCACGCCCAAGCAGGCCACGCGCAAGTCCATGACCCAGATCACCGGCGCGCTGATCGGCATCGCCATGGTGCTGGCCGCGGTGTTCATCCCGATGGCGTTCTTCGGCGGCTCGACTGGCGTGATCTATCGCCAGTTCTCCATCACCATCGTGTCCTCGATGGTGCTGTCGGTGATCGTCGCCATCGTCTTCACGCCGGCGCTGTGCGCCACGCTGCTCAAGCCCATCCCGAAGGGCCACCATGGCACCAAGCGCGGCTTCTTCGGCTGGTTCAACCGCAGTTTCGACCGCAGCAGCCACGCCTACGCCAATACCGTGGCGCGCGGCCTGGGCCGCACCAAGCGCCTGATGGTGGTGTACCTGGCCATCGTCATCGCCATGGGCTGGCTGTTCACCCGCATCCCGACCGCGTTCCTGCCAGCCGAGGACCAGGGCATCCTGTTCGCCCAGATCCAGACGCCCGCCGGCGCCACCGCCGAGCGCACCAAGGCCGTCATCGACGAGGCCACCAACTACCTGCTGACCGAAGAGAAGGATGCCGTCACCTCGGTGTTCGCGGTCAACGGCTTCAACTTCGGCGGCCGCGGCCAGAATGCCTCGATCCTGTTCATCAAGCTGCGCGACTGGGAAGACCGCGGCGCCGCCAATCTCAAGGCGGCCGCCGTGGCGGCGCGCGCCAATGCGCACTTCCGCAAGACCGAGCGCGACGCCCAACTGTTCGTGGTGCCGCCGCCTTCGGTGATGGAACTGGGCAACGTCGACGGTTTCGACTTCCAGTTGATGGACCGCGCCGGCGTGGGCCATGAAAAACTGCTGGCCGCGCGCAACCAGTTGCTGGGCGAGGCGGCGCAGAGCAAGATCCTGCAGGGCGTGCGCCCCAACGGCATCGAGGACGCGCCGCAGTACCAGCTCGACATCGACCGCGAAAAGGCGCGCGCGCTGGGCGTGGCCGTGTCGGACATCAACAGCACGCTGTCCACCGCCTGGGGTTCGTCGTACGTCAACGACTTCATCGACCGCGGCCGCGTCAAGAAGGTGTTCGCGCAGGGCGAGGCCTCGGCCCGCATGCTGCCCGAAGACCTGGACAAATGGTACGTGCGCAACAAGGATGGCGACATGGTGCCGTTCTCGGCGTTCGCCAAGGCCACCTGGAGCTTCGGCCCGCAGAAGCTGAACCGCTACAACGGCGTGCCTTCGTACAACATCCAGGGCGGCGCGGCGCCGGGCTACAGCTCGGGCGCGGCCATGGACGAGATGGAACGCATCGCCAGCAAGCTGCCCACCGGCGTGGGCTTCGAGTGGACCGGCATGTCGTACGAAGAACGCCTGTCGGGCGCCCAGGCGCCGGCGCTGTACGCGATCTCGCTGATCGTGGTGTTCCTGTGCCTGGCGGCGCTGTATGAAAGCTGGACGATTCCGTCCGCGGTCATGCTGGTGGTGCCCCTGGGCATCATCGGGGCGCTGGGCGCGACGCTGCTGCGCGGCCTGTCCAACGACGTGTACTTCCAGGTGGGCCTGCTGACAACGATCGGGCTGGCGGCCAAGAACGCCATCCTGATCGTGGAGTTCGCCAAGGAGCACTACGAGGCCGGGGCGAGCCTGACGGAATCGGCGATCCACGCCGCCCGCCAGCGCCTGCGCCCGATCCTGATGACGTCGCTGGCGTTCATCCTGGGCGTGGTGCCGCTCGCGATCTCCTCGGGCGCCGGTTCGGGCAGCCAGAACGCCATCGGCACGGGCGTGATCGGCGGCATGCTGACCGCGACCTTCCTGGCCATCTTCTTCGTCCCCGCGTTCTTCGTGATCATGCTGCGCCTGTTCAAGGTGGAACGCATGAGCGCGCGACGCGATCCGCACGACCCCAGCGCCAACGACGCGCAGGACGTGTCCGTCGAAGGAAAACCGCAATGAAGCTGCAGATGAGAACCCTGGTTTCCCTTTCCCTGGCGGCGGCCCTGGCGGGCTGCTCGCTGGCCCCGACCTACGAACGGCCCGACGCGCCGGTCTCGGCGGCCTATCCGGCCGGCCCGGCCTACAAGGCCGATGCCGCCGGTCCGGTGGCCACCGCCGACATCGGCTGGCGCGACTTCTTCGCCGATCCCTTGCTCCAGCAACTGATCGAGCAGTCGCTGGCCAATAACCGCGACCTGCGCGTGGCGGCCTTGAACGTCGAGGCCGCGCGGGCCCAGTACCGCATCCAGCGCGCCGACCTGCTGCCCAGCGTCGGCATCGCCGGCAAGGAAACCGCCCAGCGCACGCCGGCCGACCTGTCGCCCAGCGGCCAGGCCACCACCAGCCACAACTACCAGGTCGGCGCCGCGCTGTCCTCGTGGGAGCTGGACCTGTTCGGCCGCATCCGCAGCCTGAGCGACAAGGCGCTGGAATCGTACCTGGCGCTGGACGAAACCCGCACCGCGACCCAACTGACGCTGATCGCCGAAGTGGCCAACGCCTACCTGACGCTGCGCGCCGACCAGGAGTTGCTGAGCCTGACGCGCGACACGCTCAAGAGCCAGGATGATTCCTACAAGCTCACCAAGCAGAGCTACGACCAGGGCCTGTCCACCGCGCTCGACCTGAGCCAGGCCGAAGTGTCGCTGCGCACCGCCCAGCGCAACCTGTCGCAGTACACGCGCCAGGCCGCGCAGGACCGCAACGCGCTGGTGCTGCTGGTGGGCCAGCCGCTGTCGCCGGAGATCTCGGCGGCGCTGGACAACGCCGTCAAGCTTGACGACGGCATGCTGCCGACCGCGCTGCCGGCCGGCCTGCCGTCCGAGCTGCTGGCGCGCCGTCCGGACATCCGCGCCGCCGAGCACCAGCTCAAGGGCGCCAATGCCAACATCGGCGCGGCCCGCGCCGCATTCTTTCCGACCATCAGCCTGACGGGCAACGCCGGCACCGCCAGCGCCAGCCTGGGCGGCTTGTTCAACGCGGGTTCGGGCGCCTGGAGCTTCGTGCCGCAGATCACGGTGCCGATCTTCGCCGGCGGCTCGCTGCTGGCGGGCTTGGACCTGGCCAAGGTGCAGAAGAACATCCAGGTCGCGCAGTACGAGAAAACGATCCAGACGGGATTTCGCGAAGTGGCCGACGCGCTCGCCGGCCGCGGCACGCTGGACGAGCAGATCCAGGCGCAGCAACTGCTGGTGGCCGCCAACCAGCGCGCCTATGACCTGTCCGAGCAGCGCTTCCGCCAGGGCATCGACGACTACCTGACGGTGCTCGATTCGCAGCGTTCGCTCTATACCGCGCAGCAGGCGCTGGTCGATACGCGCCTGGCGCGGCTGTCGAACCTGGTCACCTTGTACAAGGTGCTGGGCGGCGGCTGGACCGAGCGCACCGTCACGGCGGCGCAGCCGGCGCCGGACGCCGCGCCCGCCGCCAACGGCCAGCGGGGCTGATCCCCGGGCAGTCCGACAGCGAAAAAAAGCGGGCCGATCTTTCGATCGGCCCGCTTTGCGTGGTGCGCGCGCGGCGCGTCAGGTGCGTTTCTTGGCGATCAGGCCGACCACGAACAGGACGATGATCGCGCCGACCACCGAGCCGATCCAGCCGGCCGGTTCGCCCGGGGCGTACCAGCCCAGCTTCTGGCCGAGGAAGCCGGCCACGACCGCGCCCACGATGCCCAGTATGGTGGTCATGATGATCCCCATGTTCTGGTCTCCGGGCATGATCGCGCGGGCGAGCAGCCCGACGATGAAGCCGACGATGATCATGATGATGATGCTCATGCGCGTACTCCTTGCGAGGGTAAAGGGCGATGTGCCCTGATATTACCCACGCGCGCGCCAGCGGGGCTGTAACAACTGGTGTTTGGGGTCTGGACGCAACATGCTGCGCCGCATGGCCCATGCAGCAATGTTGCACCTCGCCTTACGAAGTCAGGTCGATCAACTGGCGCAGGTCCTTGGTCATCGCCTCGATGCTGTCGGTGTCCGAGGCCAGCAGGCGGGCGCGGCCCTGATTGTCGAAAATGTACACGCCGCGGCTGTGGGTCACTTCGTACTGGTCGGCGTCATCGCCGGGACGGGGCTTTTCGATCTGGTAGGCCACGCGGTAGCGGCGCGCCAGGTCGGCCACCTGCTTTTCGTTGCCGGTGACGCCAATGGCGTTGCTGTTGAAGGCGTTGACGTAGGCCTGCAGGATATCCGGCGTGTCGCGGTGCGGGTCGACGCTGACGAACACGATGCGCACGTCGCGCGCCTTGTCGCCCAGGTTCTGCAGCACCGCCGTCAACTGCGCCATGGTGGTGGGGCAGATGTCCGGGCAACTGGCGTAGCCGAAGAACAGCAGCACGGTCTTGCCCTTGAGGTCGTCGCTGCTGACGGTCTTGCCGCCCGCGCCCGGCAACGAGAACTTCAGGTCGGGCAGGTGCCCCTTGACGTTGTAGAGCGTCCAATCGACATTGCGGTCGCCGCAGGCGGCAAGCAGCATGCACAGGGCCAGGAAGAGGCCGCGCCAGGCGCGTCCGGTAAGCAGGTGTCGCATGGGTTCCATCGCCGGTTGGGGGATAAACCCGTCGATTCTACCCGTTGGCGGCGCGTTGGCCGCGCGCCGCCAACGCTGGTGTTTGTCCCGCCGCAAGGCGCGTGCGGCGCACTTGTGAAGCTTTGTCGAAATATTGTTGGAGAAGTGGCAAATCGGGCCATGCGAACGGTTGTTGACAGCTACAGTCAGGATATTGTCAGTTACCGGCGAGGTGCCACTCTATGAACACCGCGGCCAGTCATGCGCTGGGCTATCCCTATTTTCCGTATTACCCCGTGGTGCTCGACATCCTGCGCAGCCGCCTGGCGGGGCGTGTGCTGGACGCGCCTTGCAACCGCGGCTGGCTGGGCGACATGGTGCGCCCGGCGACCGGACGCGATGTCGAACTCGATGGCATCGGTCCGGCCGGGTTGCCGGCCTCGGCCAATGGCTACCGGCGCCTGACCGTGCATGACCTGGAAACGCCGCTGCCCGCGGCCGTGCCCTACGACGCCGTGGTCTGCAGCGAAGCGATCCACCTGGCGTCCAACCCCGGACTGCTGGTGCGCGGCTTTCATGACGCGCTGCGCCCGGGCGGCACGCTGGTTCTGACCACGCCCAACGCGGGCCGCGTGCGGGTCCGCCTGCGGGCGCTGCTGCGCGGTGTGCACGTCGATCCCTGGAGCGCCGCGGCGCGCACGGAAGGCGCGCTGTTCCCCCTGGGCTTTGCCCAACTGCATCAATTGCTGGCGCACCATGGATTCCACGACATCACCCTGCATTCCGTGGCCGAAACCAGGCAAGGGCGCTGGCTCGATCATCTGCTGGCCTGGCCCGCGCGGCGCTATTGCCGGGCGCGCCTGAAACACGCGCAGGACGAGGACAGCCGCCACTTCTGGCGCCAGGCCGGCTCGGAACCGTCGGCGCATGGGAACTGGCTGGTGGTATCGGCGCGCCGGCCGGGGGAGCGCTAGCGCGGCCAGCCAAAAAAATGGCCCGCTCGCAAGCGGGCCATGAATCATGCGCGAATCGATCAACCCGCGCTCATGCCGCTGTGGCGCAGCAGCGCATCGATGCGCGGGGCGCGGCCGCGGAAGGCCGCGAACGACTCGGCCGCGGGACGCGAGCCGCCGACGGCCAGCACTTCGCGGCGGAAACGCGCGCCGGTGGCCGGATCGAGCGTGCCCAGGGCGTTGCCGGCCTGCCTGGCCGCGGCTTCCTCGAACGCCTCGTAGGCGTCGGCGGACAGCACCTCGGCCCACTTGTAGCTGTAGTAGCCGGCGCCGTAGCCGCCCGCGAACAGGTGCGAGAAGGCATGCGGCAGGCGGTGCCAGGCTGGCGGGAACAGCACCGCGACCTCGGCGCGCACTTCCTGCAGCAGGGCCAGCACTTCGCTGATGCTGGCGCCCTTGGCGCGGTCGTGCATCAACATGTCGAACAGCGCGAACTCGATCTGGCGCACGGTCTGCATGCCGCTCTGGTAGTTGCGGGCCGCGACCAGGCGGTCGTAGAGCGCGCGCGGCAGCGGTTCGCCGCTGTCGACGTGGGCCGACAGCTTCTGCACCACGGCCCATTCCCAGCAGAAGTTCTCCATGAATTGCGAGGGCAGTTCGATGGCGTCCCATTCGACGCTGGCGAAGGCGGCGGCGCCGGGCTCGTCCACCTCCGACAGCAGCGCGTGCAGGGCGTGGCCGGTTTCGTGGAACAGGGTGATGACGTCATCGTGCGTCAGCACGGCGGCGCGGTCGCCGTTGGGGCGCGAGAAATTGCAGGTCAGGTAGGCGATCGGCGTCTGCACACGGCCGGCGACCACGCGGCGCGTGCGCTCGCTGTCGACCCAGGCGCCGCTCTGCTTGCCGGCGCGGGCGTACAGGTCCAGGTAGAGGTAGCCGATCAGGTCGCCCTGGGGGCTTTCGACGCGCACGCCGCGCACATCGGCATGCCACGACGACACCGGCGTTTCGGCCAGGCGCACGTCGAACAGCGTCTCGATCACTTCGAACAGGCCGGCCAGCACGCGCGGCTCGGTGAAGTACTGCTTCACCTCGTCTTCGGAGTAGGCGTAGCGCGACTCGCGCAGGCGCTCGGAAGCATAGGCCACGTCCCACGGCTGCAATTCGGCCAGGCCGAGTTCGGCCGCGGCGTAGGCCTTCAGCTCGGCCAGGTCGCGCTGGGCGTAGGGCTTGGCGCGGGCGGCCAGGTCGCGCAGGAAGGTGGTGACCTCCTTGGCGTCGCGCGCCATGCGCGTCTGCAGGCGCAGCGCGGCGAAGGTGCCCAGGCCCAGCAGGGTGGATTCCTCGGCGCGCAGCGACAGCAGTTCCTCGATCAGGGGCGAGTTGTCGAACCGGGCATCGCCCTGTTCGGACGCCACCGTGCCGTAGCCGCGATACAGCGCCTCGCGCAGCGAGCGGTCCTGCGCGTACTGCATGACGGGCAGGTAGCAGGGCATCTTCAGCGTCAGCTTCCAGCCCGGCTTGCCGTCTTCCTCGGCGGCGGCGCGCGCGGCGGCCCGCACGTCGGCGGGAATGCCGGCCAGGCGGGCCTCGTCCTCGATCAGCAGCGACCAGGCGTCGATGGCGTCCAGTACGTTCTCGGAGAATTTCTGCGAGGCCTGCGCTTCGCGGTCGGAAATCGCGGCGTAGCGCTCGCGGTCGGCGCCGCGCAGTTCGACGCCGCTCAGGCGGAAGTCGCGCAGGGCCATCTCGACGATGCGGCGGCGCACCGGCGACCACGACGCGAAATCGGGCGCGGCGGCCAGGCGCTGGTACTGCTGGTACAGGCCTTCGTGCAGGCCGACCCAGGTCGAGAACTCGGTCACCAGGGGCAGGGCGGCGTTGTAGGCCTCGCGCAGTTCGGGCGTGTTGACCACGGCGTTCAGGTGGCCGGCCACCGACCACGCGCGCCACAGCCGTTCGGAGGCGGTATCCAGCGGCTCGACCACGGCTTCCCAGGTGGGCGCCAGCGCCGGATCGGCGGCGCGGTCCACGGCCTGACGGGCGACGCCCAGCAGTTCCTCGATGGCGGGCACCACGTGAGCGGGCTTGACCGCCTGGTAGTCGACCAGTTCTGAGACGGGGGCGAGCAAGGGATTCTGGGTCATGGTGTTACCAATAGCGTGAGAGGAGGGCGGGCAGCAAGCGAGCGCGCCGGCAGGCATAAGGATCAGGTTGGGGCGGCAGGCCGAAAAGCAAGGGCCGGCCCTGGGCGCGCCCGGTTCCGCGCGGCGGGTCCAGAGACGACTGTGGGTTTGCCCCCGGCCCCCGGAAGGGCGCGGGGCAAACCCACAGGGGTGCCACGGCGGGGCCCGGGACCGGTCTTCAGGCCGCGGCCCGTTCCGCCGCTTCGACGGTGTTGACCAGCAGCATGGCGATGGTCATGGGGCCGACACCGCCCGGCACGGGGGTGATGGCGCCGGCCACCTGGCTGGCGGAGGCGAAGTCGACGTCGCCGCACAGCTTGCCGTCGGCGCCGCGGTTGATGCCCACGTCGATGACGACCGCGCCGGGCTTGATCATCGAGCCGTCGATCATGCCGGGCTTGCCGGTGGCCACCACCAGCACGTCGGCGCGGCGGGTCTGGGCCGCCAGGTCGCGGGTCTTGGAGTTGCAGATGGTGATGGTGGCGCCGGCGGCCAGCAGCAGCATGGCCATGGGCTTGCCGACGATGTTGCTGGCGCCGACGATCACGGCCTCGGCGCCGCGCAGGGCCACGCCTTCCGATTCCAGCATCTTCATCACGCCGTAGGGCGTGCAGGGGCGGAACAGCGGCTGGCCGGTCATCAGCAGGCCGGCGTTGCTGACGTGAAAGCCATCCACGTCCTTCTCGGCGGCGATGGCTTCGATGACCTTGTGCGCGTCCATGTGCTTGGGCAGCGGCAACTGCACCAGGATGCCGTGGATGGACGGATCGCGGTTCAGCTTGTCGATGCGGGCCAGCAGTTCGGCCTCGGTCATGTCGGCGGGGTACTGTTCCTTGACGGAATGCAGCCCGGCCTTCTCGCACGCCGCGACTTTATTGCGCACGTACACCTGGGAGGCGGGGTCTTCGCCCACCAGCACCACGGCCAGGCCGGGGCGGGTGCCCTTGGCGGCCAGGGCGGCGACGCGTTGGGCGACTTCTTCGCGAATGCGCTGCGACAGGGCGGCGCCGTCGATGATCCTAGCGGTCATTAGGCACCCTCCGCGCGGTGCGCTACGGTATTCGCCTTGGGAACGGCCCGGCGGCTCATGCATGCGCCTCCGGTTTGGCCAGGGCCACTTTCATCAGGTCGGCAACAGTGGTCACTTCAAGTTTTTCCATGATGTTGGCGCGGTGCGCCTCGACGGTCTTGATGCTGATGCCGAGGTCGTCGGCGATCTGCTTGTTCAAGCGGCCGGCGACGATGCGCTCCAGCACCTGCTGCTCGCGCGCGGTCAGGCGCGCCAGCATGGCTTCGTGGTCTTTCTGGGCCTGGTGCTTGCTCACGCGCTGCGTGGCCTGCTCCAGCATGCGCGCCACGATTTCGCGCAGATCGGATTCGTTGAACGGCTTCTCGAGGAAGTCGACGGCCCCCTTCTTCATGGTCGACACGGCCATCGGCACGTCGCCGTGGCCGGTGATGAAGACGATGGGCAGGGGGGCGTTGCGGGCGATCAGTTGTTCCTGCAGCTCCAGGCCGCTCATGCCGGGCATGCGCACGTCGGCGATCAGCACGCCGATCTGGCTGGGGTCATAGTCTTCCAGGAACGACTCGCCGCTGGCGTAGGCGCGAACCCGGTAGCCATTGGCCTCCAGCAGCCAGCGCAGCGAATCGCGGACCGCTTCGTCGTCGTCAACAATGAATACCGTGCTCGACAGGTGGGGCGTGTTCATGCGTGCAACTCCTCGGACTGATCATTCTGGGCCTGCGTCTGAGACGCAGCGCAGGGCAGGGTAAAGCGGAAAATAGTACCGCCGGCGGGATTCGGGTCCGCCCACAGGCGGCCGTGGTGCGATTCGATAATGGTACGGCAGATATTCAGTCCCATGCCCAGACCCTGGGTCTTGGTGCTGAAGAAGGGCTCGAACAGGCGTTCCGGCTCGGCCAGGCCATGGCCGCGGTCGACCACCGCGACCTCGATGTGCTGCTCGTGCAGGATCACGGCCACCTTGAGCTCGTCGGACTCGCTCTTTTCCATGGCTTCCAGGCCGTTCTTGAGCAGGTTCAGCAGCACCTGTTCGATCAGGATCGGGTCGGCCAGCACGTCCGGGGCGTTCGACGGCACGAAGCTGTCGATGCGGATGCGGCGCTTGCGGGCGTCGATCTCGGCAAAACCGATGGCGTTGTCGACGATGCGGCCGATCGCCACGCGCTGGCGGCGCGGCTCGCTGCGCTTCACGAATTCGCGGATGCGGCTGATGATCTTGCCGGCGCGCTCGGCCTGCGAGGCGGCTTTTTCCAGCGCCGGCAGCAGCATGTTGGGGCTGGTGTGGCCGGCCTTGACCAGCGCCACCGCGCCCATGCTGTAGTTGGCGATGGCGGTCAGCGGCTGGTTCAGTTCGTGCGCCAGCGACGAGGCCATCTCGCCCATGGTGGTCAGGCGGCTGGTGAGCTGGATCTTTTCCTGCTGCACGCGCGAGGCCTCTTCGTGGGTGCGGCGTTCGGTGATGTCGCGCGCCACTTGCATGCGCACGCGGCGGCCGTCGGTCCAGGCCAGCATGCGGTGGTGCACTTCGAACCAGCGCTGCACCGAAGGCGCGAAGACTTCCACGGATTCATCCGTGAAGCGGCCGCGGCGGCCCGCCAGCAGCTCGTCGTGGCCGCCGGTCTGGGCGCCGAACACGCGGCGGTAGGTGCGGTTGGCGAACAGCAGCTCCAGGCCGTCGTGGGTGTCGGCGGTGACCGAGATGGCGTCGTCCAGGCCTTCGAGCACCGTCATGAAGCGCTCGTGCGCGGCGGTCAGGGCCTCGCGGATGCGCTTGGGCTCGGTGATGTCGGTCATCGACGTCATCCAGCCGATCTGGTTGCCGTTGGGGTCGAGCAGCGGCGACACGTACATGCGCGCCGTGAAGCGCGAGCCGTCGCGGCGCTGGGCCTCGACTTCCAGGCCGCTGCTGGGCGTCTTGCCGGACATCAGCACGTCCAGGGTGTGCTGGTGCTGTTCATGGCGGCCCGGCACCCAGTAGGGGAAGGGCGGGCTGCGGCCGATCAGGTCGGCCTCGTTCCAGCCGATCATGCGGCAGAAGGCCGGATTGACGTAGGCGATGCGGCCTTCCATGTCCAGCACGCGCATGCCGGTGGACATGGAGTTCTCCATGGCGCGGCGGAAACCGGTCTCGGCGATGAGGGCGGCCTCGGCGGCGGAACGGAAGCGCGTATAGCGCCACAGCATCAGCAGGCTGATGACGATCACGCACGACAGCGCCAGCACGACCCAGATCAGGCGCTGCTGCCGCATTTCCTGGTCGATGGTCACGAACATGACGCTGTCGTCATGGATGCGCTGCAACCAGAAGAACACCCCCATCACACAGATATAGAGGATCAGCACCATCGCGGGCGTGACCCAGTACACCCCGCGGCGGCGCGTGCGGGCGTGGTCGTGGAACGGCGTGGGTATATTGGACTTGGGCGCGCTGGACATGTAATTTGGGCCGGATAGGCCGGGCATTTTTCATCGCCGGGCCGCCTCAAGATGAAAACGCCCCCGCGGGGCAGCAAGCCGAAGGCGCGGCGTGGGGGGCATTTTAGTGCGTGTCGGCGGGAATTGCCGGGAATCAAGCCCTTCAGAAGGGAGATGGGCTAAAAAAGTGCCTTCCATCCTTTTCAGCTTCCATTCATATTTTCGCATTATGAAATGCCGTACCGCAACATGAAATTTTCCTTGCGACCGGTTAATCTTCTTTCTTAGAATGCCGGCTGATAGGGAAACCGCTCCCGAGTAGCTGGTCTCTAGCACAACACCCCGACCCATGCATGGCATGGTAGCCCGGATGATCCCGACTACCATGGCGTGTCCGCGAGTAGATAAATAAGCGGGTGCGGTCACGAACGAACCCCAACAGGAGACACACGATGTCCTCTTTCGCCCAGGCTGGCGCCGTGCAGGCTGCCAACGACGAAGACACCCTAGAAACCCAGGAGTGGCTCGAAGCCCTGGCGGCAGTCCTTGATCGCGAAGGACCGCAGCGCGCGCACTACCTGCTGGAACGCCTGATCGACGAAGCCCGTCGTTCCGGCGCCCACATCCCGTTCTCGCCCAACACCGCTTACGTCAACACGATCCCGCCCGGCCTGGAGCCGGCGCATCCGGGCAACCTGGAACTGGAATCGCGCATCCGCTCGTACGTGCGCTGGAACGCCATGGCCATGGTGGTCAAGGCCAACAAGCACAACCCGCCGGACGGCGGCGACCTGGGCGGCCACATCGCCTCGTTCGCCTCGCTGGCCACCATGATCGGTTGCGGCCAGAACCACTTCTGGCATGCCGAAACCGAAGACCACGGCGGCGACCTGGTCTACTTCCAGGGCCACACTTCGCCCGGCATGTACGGCCGCGCCTACCTCGAAGGCCGCCTGACCGAAGAACAACTGAACCACTTCCGCCAGGAAGTGGACGGCAAGGGCCTGTCCTCGTACCCGCATCCGAAGCTGATGCCGGACTTCTGGCAGTTCCCCACCGTGTCGATGGGCCTGGGTCCGCTGATGGCCATCTACCAGGCCCGCTTCCTCAAGTACCTGCACGCCCGCGGCATCGCCGACACCAGCAAGCGCAAGGTCTGGGTGTTCTGCGGCGACGGCGAAATGGACGAACCCGAGTCGCTCGGCGCCATCGCCCTGGCGGCCCGTGAAAAGCTCGACAACCTGATCTTCGTCATCAACTGCAACCTGCAGCGCCTGGACGGTCCGGTGCGCGGCAACGGCAAGATCATCCAGGAACTGGAAGGCGACTTCCGCGGTTCGGGCTGGAACGTGATCAAGCTGATCTGGGGCGGCTATTGGGATCCGCTGCTGGCGCACGACAAGGAAGGCATCCTGCGCAAGATCATGGAAGAAACCGTCGACGGCGAGTACCAGGCGTACAAGGCCAACGACGGCAAGTTCGTGCGCGAGCATTTCTTCGGCAAGCACCCCAAGCTGCTGGAAGCCGTCTCGCGCATGAGCGACGAGGACATCTGGCGCCTGAATCGTGGCGGCCACGATCCGCACAAGGTCTACGCCGCGTTCGACGCCGCCTCCAAGCATGAAGGCCAGCCGACCGTCATCCTGGCCAAGACCATCAAGGGCTACGGCATGGGCCACGTGGGCCAGGCCAAGAACCCGACCCACCAGCAGAAGAAGCTGGAACTGGACTCGATCCGCGAATTCCGCGACCGCTTCGGCATCCCCATCCCGGACGACAAGCTGGCCGACCTGCCGTACTTCAAGCCGGCGGAAGACTCGCCCGAAATGAAGTACCTGCACGAGCGCCGCGCCGCGCTGGGCGGCTACCTGCCGCGCCGCCGCGCCAAGGCCGACGAGCAGCTCAAGGCCCCGGCCCTGGACGCCTTCAAGGCCGTGCTGGAACCCACCGCCGAAGGCCGTGAGATCTCCACCACGCAAGCCTTCGTGCGCATCCTGAACCAGGTGCTGCGCGACAAGGAACTGGGTCCGCGCGTCGTGCCGATCCTGGCCGACGAATCGCGCACCTTCGGCATGGAAGGCCTGTTCCGCCAGATCGGCATCTACGCGCCGGAAGGCCAGAAGTACGTGCCGGTCGACAAGGACCAGGTCATGTACTACAAGGAAGCGGCCGACGGTCAGCTCCTGCAGGAAGGCATCAACGAAGCGGGCGCGATGAGCTCGTGGATCGCGGCGGCCACGTCGTACTCCTCGAACAACCGCATCATGATCCCGTTCTTCATCTACTACTCGATGTTCGGGTTCCAGCGCATCGGCGACCTGGCCTGGGCCGCCGGCGACATGCAGGCGCGCGGCTTCCTCTTGGGCGGCACCGCCGGGCGCACCACGCTCAACGGCGAAGGCCTGCAGCACGAAGACGGCCACAGCCACATCCTGGCCTCGACCATCCCCAACTGCGTCTCGTACGACCCGACCTTCGGCCACGAACTGGCCGTGATCATCCAGCATGGCCTCAAGCGCATGGTGGAAGACCAGGAAAACGTCTACTACTACCTGACGGTGATGAACGAAAACTACCCGCAGCCTGGCCTGACCGCCGGCGACGAGGAAGGCATCATCAAGGGCATGTACAAGCTCAAGTCGCACGGCAAGGGCAAGAACCGCGTGCAACTGATGGGCTCGGGCACGATCCTGCGCGAAGTCATGGCCGCCCAGGAACTGCTGGAAGCCGACTGGGGCGTGGCCTCGGACCTGTGGAGCGTCACCAGCTTCACCGAACTGCGCCGCAACGGCCTGGACGCCGAGCGCCACAACATGCTGCACCCCGACGAGAAGAAGCCGCAGGTGGCCTACGTCACGGAACAGCTCGCCAAGACGGAAGGCCCGATCATCGCCTCGACCGACTACATGAAGCTGTTTGCGGACCAGATCCGTCCGTTCGTGCCCAAGGGCCGCGAATACAAGGTGCTGGGCACCGACGGTTTCGGCCGTTCGGATTTCCGCGCCAAGCTGCGTGAGCACTTCGAAGTGGACCGCCACTTCGTCGTGGTCGCCGCGCTGCGCGCGCTGGCCGACGAAGGCAAGGTGCCGGTTGCCAAGGTGGCCGAAGCCATCAAGAAGTACGGCATCAACCCGAACAAAGCCAACCCGCAATACGCCTGAGGGTAAAGAGACATGAGCAACGTCGTGCAAATCAAGGTTCCCGACATCGGCGACTTCAAGGAAGTGGAAGTCATTGAAGTGCTGGTGGCGGTGGGCGACACGATCAAGGCCGAGCAGAGCCTGATTACCGTCGAGTCCGACAAGGCCTCGATGGAAATTCCCGCCTCCACCGGGGGCGTGGTCAAGTCCATCAGCGTCAAGGTCGGCGACAAGGTCGCTGAAGGTTCGGTGGTGCTGGAGGTCGAAGCGGCCGATGCCGCCGCCCCGGCCGCCAAGGAAGCGCCCAAGGCCGAAGCCCCGAAGCAGGCTGCCGCCGCCGCGCCCGCCGCCAAGGCCGAGGCCGCCGCGCCGGCCGCCAGCGGCGGTCCGGTCGAGATCGAAGTGCCGGACATCGGCGACTTCAAGGAAGTGGAAGTCATCGAAGTCATGGTCGCCGTCGGCGACACCATCAAGGCCGAGCAGAGCCTGATCACCGTCGAGTCCGACAAGGCCTCGATGGAGATCCCGGCCTCGCAGGGCGGGGTGGTCAAGGAAGTGAAGGTCAAGGTCGGCGACAAGGTCGCCAAGGGCTCGGTCGTGGTCGTGGTGGAGGGCAGCGCGCCCGCCGCCGCCGCGCCGGCCGCCAAGGCCGAGGCCGCGCCGGCCAAGTCGGAAGCCCCGGCCGCCAAGGCGGAAGCGCCCGCCGCCCCGGCCACGCCCGCCGCCGGCTCGCGTCCGGCTCCCGCCGCCGCGCTGGAAGACGCCAACCTCAAGCCCGGCCAACTGCCGCACGCCTCGCCGTCGGTGCGCAAGTTCGCCCGCGAACTGGGCGTGAACCTGAGCAAGGTCAAGGGCACCGGTCCCAAGGACCGCATCACCGCCGACGACGTGCGCGGTTTCGTCAAGCAGGCGCTGGCCGCCGGCCCGGTGGCCGCCGCCGGTGGCTCGGCCGATGGCGCCGCGCTGGGCCTGCTGCCGTGGCCCAAGGTCGACTTCACCAAGTTCGGCCCGGTCGAAGCCAAGCCGCTGTCGCGCATCAAGAAGATCTCCGGCGCGAACCTGCACCGCAACTGGGTCATGATCCCGCACGTCACCAACAACGACGAAGCGGACATCACCGACCTGGAAGCGCTGCGCGTCACGCTGAACAAGGAAAACGAGAAGTCGGGCATCAAGGTCACGATGCTGGCCTTCCTGATCAAGGCCGTGGTCGCGGCCCTGAAGAAGTTCCCCGAGTTCAACGCCTCGCTGGATGGCGACAACCTGGTGCTCAAGCAGTACTACCACATCGGCTTCGCCGCCGACACGCCCAACGGGCTGGTGGTGCCGGTGATCCGCGATGCCGACAAGAAGGGCATCCTGCAGATCGCCCAGGAAATGACCGACCTGTCCAAGAAGGCGCGCGAAGGCAAGATCTCGCCGGCCGACATGCAGGGCGGCTGCTTCTCGATCTCCTCGCTGGGCGGTATCGGCGGCACCTCGTTCACGCCCATCATCAATGCGCCCGAAGTGGCCATCCTGGGCGTGTCGCGTTCGTCGCACAAGCCGGTCTGGGACGGCAAGCAGTTCGTGCCGCGCCTGATCGTGCCGCTGTCGCTGTCCTATGACCACCGCGTCATCGACGGCGCCGCCGCTGCCCGCTTCAACGCCTATCTGGGCGCCTTGCTGGCCGACTTCCGCCGCATCGCGCTGTAAACGGGGAGCCCTATGAGCAATACCGTTCAAATCAAAGTGCCGGACATCGGTGACTTCAAGGAAGTCGAAGTCATCGAAGTGCTGGTCGCCGTGGGCGATACCATCAAGGCCGAGCAGAGCCTGATTACGGTCGAGTCCGACAAGGCCTCGATGGAAATCCCCGCCTCCACGGGCGGCGTGGTCAAGTCCATCAGCGTCAAGGTCGGCGACAAGGTCGCCGAAGGCTCGGTGGTGCTGGAAGTCGAGGCGACCGAGGCCGCCCCGGCCGCCAAGCAAGTGCCCAAGGCCGACGCGCCGCAGGCCGAGGCCCCCAAGGCCGACGCCAAGCCGGCCGCCGCGGCCCCCGCCGCCGCGACCTTCAAGGGCTCGGCCGACGCCGAGTACGACATGCTGGTGCTGGGCGCGGGCCCCGGCGGCTATTCGGCCGCCTTCCGCGCCGCCGACCTCGGCCTGTCCGTGGTGCTGGTCGAACGCTACGCCACGCTGGGCGGTGTCTGCCTGAACGTGGGCTGCATCCCGTCCAAGGCGCTGCTGCACAACGCCGCCATCATCGACGAGGCGCGCGAGCTGGCCGCCCACGGCATCAGCTTCGGCGAACCCAAGATCGACCTGGACAAGCTGCGCGGCTACAAGGACAGCGTGGTCGCCAAGCTGACCGGCGGCCTGGCCGGCATGGCCAAGGCGCGCAAGGTGACCGTGGTGACGGGCGTGGGCGAATTCGCCGATGCCAACCACCTGGCGGTCAAGGGCGCCGACGGCAAGTCGCAGACCATCCGCTTCAAGCAGGCCATCATCGCCGCCGGCAGCCAGTCGGTGAAGCTGCCGTTCCTGCCGCAGGACGAGCGCATCGTCGATTCCACCGGCGCCTTGCTGCTGCGTGAAATCCCCAAGAAGATGCTGATCATCGGCGGCGGCATCATCGGCCTGGAAATGGGCACGGTGTACTCCACGCTGGGCGCGCGCCTGGACGTGGTGGAAATGCTGGACGGCCTGATGCAGGGCGCCGACCGCGACCTGGTCAAGGTCTGGCAGAAGAAGAACGCCGGCCGCTTCGACAACATCATGCTCAAGACCAAGACGGTCGGCGCGGAAGCCCGGAAAGACGGCATCTACGTCACCTTCGAGGGCGAGGGCGCGCCGAAGGAACCGCAGCGCTACGACCTGGTGCTCCAGGCCGTGGGCCGCAGCCCCAACGGCAAGAAGATCGGCGCCGACAAGGCGGGCGTGGCCGTGACCGACCGCGGCTTCATCGAGGTCGATCGCCAGATGCGCACCAACGTGCCGCACATCTTCGCCATCGGCGATATCGTCGGCCAGCCGATGCTGGCGCACAAGGCGGTGCATGAAGGCCACGTGGCGGCCGAAGCCGCCGCCGGCCAGAAGTCGTTCTTCGACGCCCGCGTGATTCCGTCGGTGGCCTACACCGATCCGGAAGTGGCGTGGGTCGGCCTGACCGAAGACGAGGCCAAGAAGCAGGGCATCAAGGTCGAGAAGGGCGTGTTCCCGTGGGCCGCTTCCGGCCGCGCCATCGCCAACGGCCGCGACGAAGGCTTCACCAAGCTGCTGTTCGACGCCGAGTCGCACCGCATCCTGGGCGGCGGCATCGTCGGCACCCACGCCGGCGACCTGATCAGCGAAGTGGCGCTGGCCGTGGAAATGGGCGCGGACGTCATCGACATCGCCAAGACCATCCACCCGCACCCGACCCTGGGCGAATCGGTGGGCATGGCGGCCGAAGTGGCCGAAGGCGTGTGCACCGACCTGCCGCCGATGAAGAAGAAGTAAACCCTGGCTGGCCGGATCTTGCATCCGGACGCAGGCACCGCAGCCCGAAGCGCCTCCCGGCCTTCGGGCTGTTTTTCATTGGGACGTTTTTCTGGATAATCCATCCGGCCATGCCCGGCTGATCCCGGTCGCGCCGCTGCCTAGAATCGAATCTCCATCGACACACATGCGGGAGATTTTCCATGGCAGACCATTCCATCAAGGGCAAAGTCGTCCTGATCGCCGGCGGGGCCAAGAACCTGGGCGGCCTGATCGCGCGTGACCTGGCGCAACAGGGCGCCAAGGCCGTCGCCATCCACTACAACAGCGCGGCGTCCAAGGCCGACGCCGACGCCACCGTGGCCGCGATCCAGGCCGCCGGCGCCAGGGGCGTCGCATTCCAGGCCGACCTGACCACGGCCGGCGCCGTCGAGAAACTGTTCGCCGACGCGGTCGCGGCGGTGGGCCGGCCCGACATCGCCATCAACACCGTCGGCAAGGTGCTCAAGAAGCCGCTGACCGAAATCAGCGAAGCCGAATACGACGAGATGAGCGCGGTCAACGCCAAGTCGGCGTTCTTCTTTCTGAAAGAGGCCGGCCGCCACGTCAACGACAACGGCAAGGTCTGCACCCTGGTGACCTCGCTGCTGGGCGCGTTCACGCCGTTCTACGCCGCCTATGCCGGCGCCAAGGCGCCGGTCGAGCACTACACGCGCGCGGCCGCCAAGGAATTCGGCGCGCGCGGCATCTCGGTGACGGCCGTCGGCCCCGGCCCGATGGACACGCCGTTCTTCTATCCGGCCGAAGGCGCCGATGCCGTGGCGTACCACAAGACCGCCGCCGCGCTGTCGCCGTTCTCCAAGACCGGCCTGACCGACATCGAGGACGTGGTGCCGTTCATCCGCCACCTGGTCAGCGATGGCTGGTGGATCACCGGCCAGACCATCCTGATCAACGGCGGCTACACCACCAAGTAAGCGGCCCGGCCGCCCTGGGCCCGCCCGGCCCCTGCGATCCGAGGCCGCGTGGATCCGGCCGGGCCTGTCCGGCGGGAGCGCCATTTCCGGTGTCTGCGATGTCCCGCGAACCGGCTATGCTGTCACGGGCGGCGTCGTGCCGCCGGCGCTGGGGGACTCCCGGGGGAGCATGGACAGATTCGAACAGTACCGCGTCTTCGCGCAGGTGGCGGAGATGGGCAGCTTCATCAAGGCGGCCAACGCGCTGGAGCTGCCGCGCGCCTCGGTCTCGGCCGCCGTGCAGCAGCTCGAGGCCCAGTTGGGCGCGCGGCTGCTGCACCGGACCACACGCCAGGTGCGCCTGACCGCCGATGGCGCCCAGTTGCTGGAACGGGTGCGGCCCCTGCTGGCCGAGGTCGAGGATATCGACCATCTGTTCCAGCAGAGCCAGCGCCAGGTGTCCGGACGGCTCAACGTCGACGTGCCCAGCCGCATTGCGCGCCGCCTGGTGGCGCCCGCCTTGCCGGGCCTGCTGCGGCGCCATCCCCGGCTGCAACTGGCGTTGGGTTCGAGCGACCGCGCCATCGACCTGATCCAGGAAGGCGTCGATTGCGCGGTGCGCATCGGCGCGCTGCATGACAGCAGCCTGGTGTCACGGCCATTGGGCAGCATCGCCCTGATCAACTGCGCCAGCCCCGCCTACCTGCGCGAGCAGGGCGTGCCGCGGGCGCCGGACGCGCTACCAGCGGAGCACTGGATGGTGGGCTACGCCTCGCCGACCACGGGCCGCGAACTGCCCTGGGAGGTGGCGCACGGCGATGGCGGCCGCCAGGTCCTCGCGGTGCCCAGTCGGGTAGTGGTGAACAACGCTGAAAGCTATATCGCCTGCTGCCTGGCGGGCCTCGGGCTGATCCAGATTCCGCGCTTCGACGTGCAGGGCCTGCTGGATGCCGGCGAACTGGTGGAAGTCATGCCGGCGCATCGCGCCGCGCCCATGCCGGTGACGCTGCTCTATCCGCACCGGCGGCAGCGTTCACGCCGGCTGGCGGTCTTTCTGGAATGGTTCGAGGAATTGATGCGCGGGCACCTGGAGGCCTGACGGCCTCTGGCGAAGACGGGAAAAAGCGGAAGGGAGAGGCGCGGCCGCGCGCGCCGGGGCGGTTACGCCTGGGTATTGATGCGGGTGCCGATCTTGCCGTCGATGGCGACCACCGGCAGCGACTGCATCAGCGTGGCGACGGTGTCGGCCTGGGCGTTGATGGCCTTCTTGGTGACGCGGGCCTGGACTTCCTGCATCAGTTGCGCGTCGCGCATGGCCAGGCCGGTGTTCACGGTGTTGCTGATGGAAAGATCCATGGCGGGTGTCCTGTGGAAGGCTGTCCGGGCCGAAGCCCGGGGTTCAGCGATTATCGCAAAGTTTGCGGCATCGCGGCAGAATTTTCCGGCGTCGGCGTCGGCGTCAAGGCTGCGGCGGGCATTCCTTGACCGCACCCCAACCCTGGTTGGGGCCGCAATATTGCTTGCGCGCGGCCCAGGCGCAATCGGGGCGGTCGAAAAAGCCCAGGGTGGCGCAGCGCGCCAGCTCGGTTTTCAGGCTGTCGAGCCAGGCCAGCGGATTCTCGGCGGGAATCTCGGTGATCCGCAGCGTCGGCTTGGGCGCGCCGGGCGCGGCCGCCGGCGCGGGGTCGCGGGCCGCGGCCGGCATGGCATTGCCGCCAGCGGCGCTGGCGGGGCGCGCGACCGGACCGTCGGTGGGGGCCTCCGGCGCGGTCGTTTCCGGGGCGTCCTCCTGGGGCGCGCCGTGCGGCGCCTGTTCCGGGGAGGGCGGCGGCTCGGTTTCTTTGGGGGGCGTGGCGGCGCCGTCGCCGCTGTGCCGGTCGGTCGGGGCGGCGGCGGGGCTCGCCGGTTCCTGGCCCGCGCTCGGCGGCGCATCGAGCGGCACCCGCACCGGCCCGGCGGCGTTCACGCCGGTGCGCGCGGCATTCGGCGTGCTCCACGACACCACCAGCAACACCAGCGCGCCATAGATCGCCAGCGTGTAGAGGACGGTCAGGGTGGCGTAGCCCACGCGCTTGCCGGTGATCGGGGTGGCGTCCTCGCGGCCGATCAGGCTGCGCCAGCGCACCAGGGCGGCGCCGGGCGCGCTGATCAGCGCCCAGCCCAGCCGCTTGAACAGGCTGGGCCGCGGGATCGAGGCCTGCACCTGCGCCGCCAGCAGCTCGCGCAAGGCGCGGTTCTCGTCGCGCAGGCGCTGGGTGTGCGGATCCACCGGCGCCTGGTCGTCTGGATCCGTGGTGCCGTCATGCCGCGTAGCGAGTGGATCGGGAGGCGTGGTGGTCATGTTACGAAAAATATAGATACAAAAACGTGCGACGGCAATTATGAGGGGGCGTTGTGGGTCTCAAAAAAGCGAGAAGGTGGCAAAAAGCCACCTTCCACACCCGCTTGATCAGGCAAGGCGAGCCCTTCACCCGGAGGAATGCAGCCTTCAGCGGCGCAGTCCGGGCTTGGGTAGTTTCACCAGATTGACGACCTGGTTGCCGGCGAACACGAGGCAGGTCAATGCCTCACTCACATAGCCTCCCCGGTCGTCGGCATAGGACTTGTCGCAGATCAATTGCGTATTGCCGAACGCGAAGTTCGTGTAACCGCACAGCCAGGCGGACTTCTCTGGTGCGGCGGCCTCCGTCGCGGCACATTGCGTCAACGGTGGAAAGCCGGCAGTCAGTTGCCGGTCGTGTTCACGCCAATTGTCCGGCAGGCGCAAGAGCTTGGGCCGAGCGTCCGATCCGCCCTTGTCGACGATTCCGGCGGCCGTCAGCGTCAGATAGCTGAGCTGCTTGTGAATGGCGGAGAGATACAGGGTCGAAAGCAGAGGCGGGATCAGCAACAGGACGGCGAATCCGCTGGCCGACATCGGTTTGCGGCCGCCGTGTGCGTCCCGCCTGCAACGCCAGGCGAATGCAATGCCGGGCAACAAGGCGCCCAGAAAGGAAAAGCCGACCACGCCCGTGACAAGGTACAGGCTGTCGGGTTCTTTCGCGTACGCCCGGCTCACCAGATACAGGGGCAGCAACAGCAGGTAAAGCGCCAGCAGCGCAATCAGAAAAAACCACCCACCGGAAAGAACCGCCTGAACGCGCCGGACGCTGTCATTGCGGGGCGGGATGAGCGGGGTGGGAGGACGGCTCCAGGCGGCCAGTCCGACGGGCAGGGCCAGTGTGGCGTAGATCAGATGGAAGGCCCAGCCTGGCAGGGTCGCCGTCAGCTGGATCGCGGCGAAACTTCCTCCCGCCGCGCACAGGCATACCCCGATCCAGGCATACACCAGCCGGACGGGAACGCCGCCCGGTTGGTACAGCGATGCGCTCGCGGCGACCAGCAGCGAAGGGAACGCCAGGCTCAACAGCCATAACAGCCACACCAGTCCGCCCAGGAGCAGCAAGGCGCCCAGGCCTGCCGTGCTGCTGATCGCGGACATCAGCAGGGCCGGGTAATGCAGATTCTGCAGGTGGAACCAGAGCAACAGGATGGGCGGGCAGAAGGCCAGCGGCAGCAGCCACGGCGAGCATTGCGATACGGTCTTGAGCATGCGTGCCAGCAGGCGTGGCGTTGTTGCCCGGGCAGGGGCGGGCGAGGCGGCGGACGGCTGCGCGACAGGGGAGGCGGGGTGCTGCGACGGTTGGCGGGGAGCGGACGGCCGGGGCGCGGGCGCCATGGCGGTCTCGGGGCTGCCAGGACCGCGGCCAGCCGTCAGGTGCGCTTCGAGCTTCTGGCTCAATTGATGCACGCTCACCGCGGGGGCGATCCAGAGCACCAGCAGGAGAAAGCAGATGGCAAAAGCCATCCATTGTCCCTCGTGCATCGTGTCCCAGGTCCACCGCTCGTAGCCCGGCACGGCGGTCAGGCAGATGTAGACAAGCGTGCACAGGATGACCTGCAGCAAGAGGATGAACGCGGCATTGCCGTGTTCCCTCAGGTGGCGATAAGAAGTGACGTACTCATCGACCCAGCGTTGGGACGGGTCGCTCGCACCGGCCCGCTTGCGCGCGAGCGCCCGGGCATATTCAACCACCGGGACGCGTCCCAAGGACGCGGCCTTGATGCGACGGCGCTGCGCCAGGCAGAATGCACCGGCGATGAGCAAGGCAATGAATGGCAGGCCGGGCCAGCCGTCGCAGAAATGCCGGGCCAGGGCCAATGCGATGGTCGCGCAGAGCAGCCCCGTGGTAATCGTGGACGGCGACAATCGGCGCGGCTTGCGCAGGCCATTGGCTTCCAGTGAACGCGTGGCATGGAACACCAGGATGGGGAGCGAAGCGACATAGGCAAAAGCGAAGCCTGCCCCTGCCCACACCAGCAATTCCGGCATGCCGAGGTCCTTGAACGGAGTCGGCCCGGCCAGGTCCCCCGCTGGCGGTAGGATCGGTGAGAAGAACCCTTTCGTGGTCAGCTGCAACCAGCGCAGGAACAGCATGCCGGTCAAGGTCGGAAGCAGATAGCGGACCGCATAGTTCTCCCACCAGCGGTTGTCGCGCGGGGGTGTGGGTTCTGGCATGTTCAGGGGACTCGACGGCGGGAGAATGGGAGGGCACAAATGCAAACAAGCCGGCTTGCGCCGGCTTGTTGTGCGACCAGGTGCGAAGGACCTGGTGCGTGAGGCGGGCGGGACAGGCCTTGCGGCCTGCCTCGCCCAACCGTCAGGCGTTGCGGCGTGATTAACGCAGCAGCGACAGAACGGTTTGCGGCACTTGGTTGGCTTGCGCCAGAACCGAGGTGCCAGCCTGTTGCAGGATCTGAGCCTTCGACATGTTCGACACTTCCGTGGCGTAGTCCGCGTCTTGAATACGCGAGCGGGCCGACGACAGGTTGTTCACGACGTTGTTCAGGTTGGCGATGGTCGATTCCAGGCGGTTTTGCACAGCGCCCAGTTCGCCCGTCAGCTTGTCCAGCTTGGTGAAGGCGGAGTCCAGCGTCTTGAGCGGGTCGGTGGTCTTGTCGCCCTTGCTGGTGGTTTCGAACGTCATCTTGCCGGCGCTGTTGACGAACAGCTGCTTGCCGATGCTGTCGGCGTTGGGGTCCACGCCGGTGGCGCCTGCCGAGGTGAACGTGTTGCCGCCCGCGATGGCCTGGATCTTGCCCGAGATCTGGTCGAATTCGAAGCGTTGAACCGTCTTGGACGTCGTCGACAGTTCCTGCTTGTCGTTGACGTACAGGTCCAGGGTGCCTTGCTGCACCAGGCCGGCGTCGTCCACCGTGACGGTTGCGGCCAGCACGCCCGAGCCCATGGTAACGGTAGCGGACTTGCCAGTGGCCAGGCCGTCGATCTTGCTGAGCACTTCGGCGGTGGTGGCGGTCGTCTGGAACGTGATGTTAGCGGCCGCTTGGCTCTTGTACGTCGTGCCGTTGACACTCAGTTCGACGCCAGCCGGGGTGCCGGCGGTGCCCATGAAGGTCGTCAGATTGGTCACGTTCGCCTGGGCCCAGGCACTGCCGTTGTCGGTGGTCGACAGGTTGCCGGCGGTGTCCCAATACAGCGCATTGCCATTGGCATCGGCGATCTTGCCGTCGGAGGCGATCTGGATGCTGACTTCTTGCGTGTTGTTCTTGTACGTGGCGGTGGCCGGCGTGGAGCCGATCTTGCTCGTGATCGCCGTGGCGACGTTGGCGCCCGTGTCCACCTTGTTGTAGGTGAAGTTGCCGGCGGCGGCGTCGTACTTGTAGGTGACGTCGTCGGCGGCGGTGGCGCCTTCGACCACAACGGTGTTGCCGTCGCTCAGCTTGCCCAGCACGTCAGCGGCCGAAGCGCTGGTGTTCTTGGTGGTGACGTCGTACTGGTTGGGCAGGGGACCAGCGGCGACGTTCGGGCCGGTCAGGTCGTTGACGTTGGCGGCGCGGTTTTGCACCACGCCCTTGCCGTTGACGTTGAAGCCGTCCAGGCCCAGCGTCTTGACGCTGATTTCCGACAGGTTCAGGGTGATGGTTTCACCGTCGTTGGCGCCGACTTGCAGGGTCAGCGGCTTGGCCGAACCCGACAGGACCTTCACGCCGTTGAAGTCGGTTTGTTGCGAGATGCGGTCGATGTCGGCCAGACGCTGGTTGATTTCGTCTTGCATCGAATCCAGCTGCTCTTGCGAGTAGCTGCCGTTACCAGCCTGCACGGCCAGTTCGCGGACACGCTGCAGGTGGGTATTGACTTCGGAGGCGGCGCCTTCCGTCGTCTGGGCCAGCGAGATACCGTCGTTGGCGTTACGAGCGGCTTGGGTCAGGCCCTTGACGTTCGCGGTGAAGCGGTTGGCAATGGCCATGCCGGCGGCGTCGTCCTTGGCGCTGTTGATGCGCAGGCCCGACGACAGGCGTTCGATGGCGGTACCCAGGGCGGACTGGGACTTGTTCAGGTTGTTCTGGGCAACCAGCGACAAGTAGTTGGTGTTAATGACTGCAGCCATGTTTAGGCTCCCAAGAGAGAAAGGCTTCTTCAAACCGGGCAGCTAGGCCGCCCAACTGTGTAACGGGAATACGCATTTTTGATGCGATAGTTCTTCCGTTGCCAGGATTACGGCGCCCCAGGATCGTTCTTTAGGGCAAAACTCAAGAATTCTCAAATTTTTCGGGGGCCGGGCCTGACGAAGCCTCGATCGTCAGTGCAGGACCGCCATTTTTTGCAGATTGGCCAGGACTTGCTTGAGCAGATCCTGGGCGATCGCGTCCAGGTTGGTCGCGTTCTTCACGGATTGGCCGCTGGGATGCCGCAGCTTGTTGGCGGCCAGCGCGGTGCGCAACTGATTGCGCAGCGTGACCAGGGTCTGCTTGCCGTCCAGCCGGCCCATGACGAATTTGATGATCTCGTCGGTGGGCGGATTCAATGTCTGGTGCCACAGGTTGTACGCCCCCAGTTGCGTTTGCTGCGTCGCAAGCAGGGTGGCCAGTCCGGGGATGAGCCGGGGCTTGGCGGATATCTTGTCCTGGTACGGGGCCGGCTCCAGTCGATACTGCAAGGCGCCCATATTGAGCAGCGTCACCAGGTGTACATAGATGGTCGTGTCCAGATCCTCTTCGCTGAGTCCGGCGGCATGGGGGCGAACCAGGCTGCGTAATTCGGAAAAAGGAACGGTGGCCGGCCACGCCAGGCGCAGGCGGTCGACCAGCGCGATGAGGCCGGGATCGGACGTCGTCAAGGTTTTTCCCGTGCGACCTTGGTAACGGTGCTCGTCCTGGGGCGCGTCCGCGGCGCCGGAGGGCGCCAGGTCCAGCAGCGCCGTGAAATGCATATCGGCAAATCCGCTGGCTTCGGGTTGTTCCAGCGCGTTGGCCGCTTGTTCGGCATGGACCAGCAGGCTGCGTCGGAATTGGCGCCCGATCGCGATATCCAGAAATTGCTCGCGCACAGCACGGTCGAACCCTTGCGATACCTGTTGATGGTGCGCGGCAACGTGGTTGCCGTAGTTGGTCGATATCGACGTTTCCGGCATTGCATCAGCCAGATAGGCCAGGCCGTGTTGCTGTGCCTGGGCAACGAACTCCAGGAAGTAGCAGGGCGAATTTACCGCTTCCAGGTACTCGTGCTGTAGATAATGGTTGGGTTGTGAGCGCAAATGTTGGGCAAGGTGGCGTATCGCAATCGCTTGCGCATTGGATTCAGCTGTGCCGTGCTCCAGCATGGAGAGTATTTCCCGCGCTTTGGTCAGCTTTTCTGCGCTGGTGCTGGCGCCGAACGTGCCCAGCACGAGCGCGTCGCGCACCACCTCCGAGACTTTCCAACCGGGATAAGTGTTGTAGCTGATATACGCTACGCCGGCCGGCGCCAGATTCTCGCGGCAGACTCGCATTAGCCCCTCGCGAACCTCCGCGGGAATCCAACTGTAGACGCCGTGCGTGATGATGTAGTCGAACTGGCCGAAATCCGGGGTGATGTCTGTCAGGCTCATGGCGAGCAACTCGATATTGCGCAGCCCGAGCCGCTCGATGACCTGGCGGCCTTCCGACACCTGTGCCGAGGATAGGTCCACGCCGACGATTTTTGCGTCGGGGTGGGCAGCCGCGAAAGGCAGGAGATTGCCGCCCGCCGCGCATCCGATTTCCAGGACGCGCGCCTGATCGAGCGGCGGCGCCGCGTGTCCGAACAGATGGGCTACCGCCCGCAGTTGGCCTGGCGCGCTATGGGAGATGGCGTTTGAAACATAGGGCGTTTCGTCGTAGGCGTTGGAAATCGCCTGGTTCAACAGATCGGGTTCGGTCATCTTGGAGTCCGTGTCGAGGCGGCCGCAACTTTGGCCGCTTGGTCGCGCGCGTAGGCAAAGGCATTGTGCAGGCGACAGCCTATCAGCCGATGGTGGATGCGGAAGGCTTGAAAAAGGGCGGAAAGAGCCCGGGTTTCGTCGGGTGGGAGGCCGATACAGACTGGTCCCGGATTTGTGCGGACCACATCGGCACGAACGTGCGCGGCTTCAGATGATCTGCGCGATCTGCCCTTCCTGGGGCAGGTCCTGCCAGGCCTGTTCGCGCAGCTTGGCGCGGATGCGGGCGGTGGCCTGCGAGCGCAACTGGCAGACGCGGGCCTCGGTCACGTTCATGATCGCGCCGATTTCCTTCAGGTTCAGGCCTTGCTCGTAGCACAACGACAACAACAGCTTCTCGCGGTCGGGCAGCGAGTCGATGGCGTGGATCAGCGCCTGGCGGAAATCGCCGGCCAGCAGGGAATCGAGCGGATTGCCGCTGGCCGCGCCGTGGTTCAGCGTGGCGGTCCAGTCGGACTGGCCGGAGCCCGAGCCCGTATCGGGTTCGGTCGCGAAATCCTCGTAGTGAACGATCTGCACACCCTGCGCGTCGTGCAGAAGCGTCTGATATTCGTTCAGCGGGATCTCCATCTGCTGGGCGATCTCGGCTTCCGTGGGCGCGCGCATCAGTCGCTGTTCCAGCGACTGGATGGCCTGTTCGATCTTGCGTGCCTTGGCGCGCACGCTGCGCGGCAGCCAGTCCTGGCCACGCAGTTCGTCGAGCATGGCGCCGCGGATGCGGGTGGTGGCGTAGGTCTCGAACTGGGCGTCGGCGGTCTCCTGGTAGCGGCGCACCGCATCCAAGAGGCCGATCATGCCGGCCTGGATCAGGTCGTCGAGTTCGACGCTGGCCGGCAGCCGGGCGAGCAATTGCAGGGCCAGCTTCCGCACTAGCGGGGCATATTCGACCAAGCTGTCATCTGCGTGGGGCATTGCGGGAGTGTCAGGCGGTGTCCATCGTGACGCATTGTCGGTTGTTGTCAATTTGCGACATTGTCGACAAACGCGCGGCTACGCTAAAGCTAGCAATATTTTGTGATCGAAAGGTGTCATTGTCGGCAAAAGCCGGTATTTCATTCCTTAAAGCACGCAACGTTTTGAATGCTTATTTGCCAAATTGACGTACATTTGTCAGGACTTTCTATGTCAAGGTGTATCTAAAGTCTCAAGTTGCGCGATATCAACAAAGATTTGTCATATAAGTCATAGAAAATGACATGACCTGTGGTAAATTTTACTTAAATTGCGAACAAATGATACATTTCGCATTAAAACAGGATGCAGCGGACACTGTGCAACAAACGTTGCCATTGTCCTTGGTTATCAAGCCCCTTCGGTGGGATAGGGAATAGGGAGTCGGGCGTGCAACAAGTCGAAAATTCTTTGCTGGCAGATATCCGTGAGGTGAATCTGTCCTACCTGCTTCTCGCGCAGCGCATGCTGCGCGATGACTATGCTGCATCGATGTTCCGTCTGGGTTTCAGCAACGAGGTTGCCGATATCCTGATGCGTCTTTCTCCGGCTCAGCTGGTGAAGCTGGCCAGCTCCAGTTCGCTCCTGTGCCGTTTCCGTTTCGACGACTACAGCCTGCTGTCGGCCCTGACCCACGACGTGCTGGGCGGTGCGCTGCAGCAAGCGCACGCGACGATCCTGCTGGCCAAGCAACCTGTTGAAGAACTGGCCTGACGGCCTGTCGATTCCCACTCGGACACGCGTAATGGCCACCAAGAGCGTTTCGCAGGAAGCGGATGACATCCTGCTAGCCAGCTCCATGATCACTCTGGGCGCGCGGCTGCAGGTGTTGGAGGCTGAAACCAGCCTCAGCCATGACCGCCTGGCACGTCTGTACCGCGAAATCCGCGGTTGCTCGCCACCGAAGGGCATGCTGCCTTTTTCGGTCGACTGGTTCATGACCTGGTTGCCGAACATCCATTCCTCGCTGTTCTACAACGTGTATTCGTTCCTGAACACGCGCACCAGCAGCAAGGGCATCCGCGCCATCATCGACGCGTACCGCCTCTATCTCGAGAACGCCGGCGTGGACAACGCCGAATCCGCCGAGCCCGTGCTGAGCTTCACCCGGGCCTGGATGCTGGTGCGGTTCTTCGATAGCGGCATGCTGCAGCTTTCCGCCTGCCGCCAGTGTGGCGGGCATTTCATTGCGCACGCGCATGATCCGCAGTCGGATTTCGTGTGCGCAATCTGCCGTCCGCCACCCCGGGCCGGCAAGACCCGTGCCGCCGCCAAGGCGCGCGCGGGCAGCCGATCCGTGCCAGCCGTAGACGCCGCCCGTTCCTGAGCGGCGCGTCCAAATACATCAAAAGCCCTGGAAAACTCCCCGTAACCCGCCTTTTTGGGACGGGGGGAACAGGGGATCATTGACGCCGGTTTTAGACTTCGTTGGCAGGGGCCTGATGTGTTGATTGTTATCGGTTTTCTAGTGGTGATCGTGTCGGTCATCGGCAGCTTCGTAGCGCTGGGCGGCCACATGGGCGCGCTTTACCAGCCGTTCGAGTTGACGCTGATCTTCGGCGCGGCCTTCGGCGCCTTCCTGGCCGGCAACAGCAAGAAATCGCTGATGCTCGTGAAGAAGGCGCTGCCCGACACGCTGAAAAGCTCGCGCTACGGCAAGGACGTCTACATGGAGCTCATGGCGCTCCTGTACGTGCTGCTGAACAAGGCGCGCCGCGAAGGCCTGATGGCGATCGAATCGCACATCGAGGATCCTGCCTCCAGTCCGATCTTCAGCGAGTATCCGCGCATCGCCAAGGACGAGAAGCTCATGGAGTTCATCACGGACTACCTGCGCATCATGATCAGCGGCAACATGAGCTCGTTCGAGATCGAAACGCTCATGGACGAGGAAATCGAAACCTACCGCCACGAGCGCGAAGTGCCTGCCAGCATGATCCGGCAGATGGCCGACGGCCTGCCCGCGTTCGGTATCGTGGCCGCGGTGCTGGGCGTGATCAAGGCACTGGCCGCCGTGGATCAGCCGCCCGCCATTCTCGGCGACCTGATTTCCAAGGCCATGGTGGGCACCTTCCTGGGCATTCTGCTTGCCTACGGCTTCGTCGGTCCGCTGGCCTCGCGCATCGAGCGCCGCACGGACGAGGCCATGAAGGTGCTGGAATGTATCAAGACCACGCTGCTGGCCAGCATGAACGGCTACCCGCCGCAGCTCGCGGTCGAATTCGGCCGCAAGGTGCTGTATTCGTCGGTGCGGCCGACTTTCGGTGAGCTGGAAGAGCACGTCCGGCAGACCAAGTCCACTGCCAAGGCCTGACGGAGCGAGCCATGAGCACGGTAAACAACCACCGTGTGGTGATCCGCCGCAAGAAAGTCCACGGCGGCGGACACCACGGCGGAAGCTGGAAGATCGCCTACGCCGACTTCATCACGGCGATGATGGCGTTCTTTCTGGTGATGTGGCTGATCAGCATCGTGCCGCGCGAGGAACTCAAGGGCATCGCCGAATACTTCCGCATGCCCCTGCGCGTGGCGCTGACCGGCGGTCCCAGCAGCTCGGCCGAGACCAGCGCGGTCCCCGGGGGCGGCCGCGACCCGCTGCGCAGCGACGGCGACGAGCGCCGCGCCCAGGGCAACCGGGTCGAGGCCCAGCCGATGGGTGATGCCGAACGGCGCGACCAGCACCGCCTGGAAAACCTCAAGAGGCGGCTGGAAAACGTCATCGAGAACAGTCCGGTGCTCAAGAGCTTCCGGCCCCAATTGCTGATCGACCTGACCACCGAAGGTCTGCGGATCCAGATCATCGACAACCAGAATCGCCCCATGTTCGCCACCGGCCGCGCCGAGGTGCAGCCCTACATGCGCGACATCCTGCGGGAATTGGGGCCGGTTCTGAACGAGCTGCCCAACAAGGTCAGCATCTCGGGCCACACCGACGCGTCGCAGTACGCCCGCGGCGAGCGCGCCTATAGCAACTGGGAACTTTCGGCCGATCGTGCGAACGCCTCGCGCCAGGAACTGGTGGCCGGCGGCATGAATGAAAGCAAGGTCATGCGCATCCAGGGTCTGTCCTCGAGCATGAGTCTCGTTAAAGATGATCCATATGCGGCCGTTAATAGACGTATCAGCCTAGTGGTGCTCAACCAGAGCACCCAGCGGCGCATCGAAAGCGAGAACGCCGCGGCCGCGGACGTCAGCGCCAAGGATGCCCGCGAGGTTGGAACGGCCGTGGAGGCGGTGAACGCCGCCGCCCAGGCCACGACGGCAACCAAGCAGGGCGACGCGGCGGCAACGCCGCCCGCCGAAGGGGCTCGATAGCAATGGCGGCAACGATTCTGGTGGCGGACGATTCGGCGACGATGAGAATGATCGTCCAGGCGACGCTGACGGGCGCGGGATGGAAGGTATTGACGGCCGGCAACGGCCAGGAAGCGCTGGAGGTGGCCAAAAACCATCCGGTGGACCTGGTGGTGAGCGACTGGAACATGCCCGTGATGGGCGGCCTGCAACTGATCCAGGGCCTGCGCGAACAGGAACAGTACCTGGACGTGCCGGTGCTGGTGCTGACCACCGAAGACGACGTGGACAGCAAGATGGCGGCGCGGGATCTGGGCGTATGCGGCTGGCTGTCCAAGCCGGTCGATCCCGATGTGCTGGTGGAATTGGCGTCCGAATTGCTCGATGAGCAATCCGGCGCGTAGGCAAGTTCATTTATGAAGGCGTACGGGTCATGAGTTCTGGTTTGGACCTCAGTCAGTTTTACGAGACCTTTTTCGACGAGGCGGACGAACTGCTCGCGCAAATGGAGCAGTTGCTGCTCGAGCTCGACGTCGGCGCGCCCGACATCGAGCAGCTCAATGCCATTTTCCGCGCGGCCCACTCGATCAAGGGCGGCGCGGCGACGTTCGGCTGCTTCAACCAGCTGGCGGGCACCACCCATCTGCTTGAAAACCTTCTGGACGCGATCCGTCGCGGCGAAATGGCGCTGCGTACGGACATGATTGATATTTTCTTGGAAACGAAAGACGTGCTCAAAAGCCAACTGGATGCCTACCGGGCCTCCGAAGAGCCCGATGAAGCCGTGTTTGAGCGCATCTGCGCGGTGTTGAGGCAGCTCGCCCTCGAGCACAAGGATCCCGCGGCTGCCGCAGCCCCGGCCGCCGCGCCTGCGCCGGCCGCCGCGCCTGCGCCGGTCGCCCCGCCGCCGGTGCAGGCCGCGCCCGTGGTCGAGCCCGCGCCCGTGGTCGAGGCGGCTCCTGCCGCCGATGCCGCCGGCCTGCCGCTGCGCGTGCGCATCACCAAGGTGTCGGACAAGGACGCCGAGTCGCTGCTCGAAGAGATGGGCAACCTCGGCCAGGTCAAGGCCAGCCAGCGTGCCAACGGCGTCCTGACCGTCTGGGTCGACAGCACCTGCACCCCGGACGACATCGAGGCCGTCTGCTGCTTCATCGTCGACGCCGACCAGCTCAACATCGCCCGTGAAGCGCCGCCGGCCAGCGCGGCAGAGGCGGCGCCCGCGCCCGTCGCGGCCGCGGCGCCCGCCGTGGCCCCGGCGGTGGCCCCTGAACCCGCGCCGGCGCCTGTTGCCGCGCCCGCCGTGGCCGAGTCGGCCGCCGCTGCCGAAGCCATCTCGCAGGCCTCGCGCACCAGCCGCGCCGCGGCTCCTGCCCACGTCGACAAGGAATCCACCTCGATCCGCGTCGGCGTGGAAAAAGTCGACCAGGTCATCAACCTGGTGGGCGAACTGGTCATCACCCAGGCCATGCTGGCGCAGACCGCGTCGACGCTGGACCCGGTGCTGCACGACCGCCTGCTCAATGGCATGGAGCAGCTCGAGCGCAACGCGCGCGACCTGCAGGAAGCCGTCATGTCGATCCGCATGATGCCGATGGACTACGTCTTCAGCCGCTTCCCGCGCCTGGTGCGCGACATCGCCGGCAAGATGGGCAAGCAGATCGAATTGCAGACCTACGGCCGCGCCACCGAACTCGACAAGAGCCTGATCGAGCGCATCATCGATCCGCTGACGCACCTGGTGCGCAACAGCCTGGACCACGGCATCGAGACGCCCGAGAAGCGCGTCGCCGCCGGCAAGGATCCGGTCGGCCAACTGGTGCTGTCTGCCCAGCACAATGGCGGCAACATCGTCATCGAGGTCAGCGACGACGGCGCCGGCCTGAATCGCGAGAAGATCCTCAAGAAGGCCATGGCCCAGGGCCTGCCTGTCAACGAGAACTCGCCGGACGACGAAATCTGGCAACTGATCTTCGCGCCGGGCTTCTCCACGGCCGAGAAGGTCACCGACATCTCCGGCCGCGGCGTCGGCATGGACGTGGTGCGCCGGAACATCCAGGACATGGGCGGCCACGTGCAATTGTCGTGCGAGCCGGGCAACGGCACCACCACGCGCATCGTGCTGCCGCTGACGCTGGCGATCCTGGACGGCATGTCGGTGCGGGTGGGCGAAGAGACCTTCATCCTGCCGCTGAACCACGTGACCGAATCGCTGCAGCCGACCAACGACCAGATCTACTCCGTGGCTGGCAACGAGCGCGTCATGCACGTGCGCGGCGAGTACCTGCCGCTGGTCGAAATGCACCGCGTGTTCTCGGTCAGCGAGGCCCAGACCGACCCGACCCAGGCCATCGCCGTCATCATGCAGGCCGAAGACCGCCGTTTCGCGTTGCTGGTGGATCACCTGATCGGCCAGCACCAGGTGGTGGTGAAGAACCTAGAGTCGAATTACCGCAAGGTCCCCGGCATCTCCGCCGCCACCATCCTGGGCGATGGCAGCGTGGCGCTGATCGTCGACGTATTTGCGCTTGCGCGCGCCAACCGTGAGCGTTGGTCGCAGCCCGAAGCCATTCTGAATTGATGGAGAAATAGCCCCATGGCAGCCAAACCGCAAGCGCAAGCCGCGCGCAATGAAGATGTCGGCAACGAGTTCCTGGTGTTCACGCTGGGCGACGAAGAGTACGGCATCGACATCCTGAAGGTGCAGGAAATCCGCGGCTACGATGCCGACACGGTGACCCGCATCGCCAATGTTCCGCCGTTCATCAAGGGCGTGACCAACCTGCGCGGCATCATCGTGCCGATCGTCGACCTGCGCATCAAGTTCAACCTGGGCAGCGTCGAATACAACGAGCAGACCGTCGTCATCATCCTGAACCTCGATCGCCGCGTGGTCGGCATCGTCGTCGATGGCGTGTCGGACGTGCTGATGCTCAACGCTGGCCAGATCCGCCCGGCGCCGGAGTTCGGCGCCACCCTGTCCACCGAATACCTGACGGGCCTGGGCACGGTTGATGAACGCATGCTGATCCTGGTCGACATCGAGAAGATGATGACCAGCGATGAAATGGCCCTGGTGGAGAAGGTCGCTTCCTGATCGGAAGGACCGGACCCGGATGCGCGACCGGCGGGGCGGAGCCCCGGCGGTGGCGACCTCCCAGGGAGATGGGCGCGCCATATTGTGGAATCGATATGGCGCTTTTCCTTAACGTTTGCAGTCAGGAGTGGTGCTTGTGATGCGCAAGTTTCTCGCGAACATGACGATACGCAGCAGCCTGTTGTGGGTGCTGGCGTTCTTCTCATTCATGTTGGTGATCGGAGCCGCACTGGGCGTGTTGTCGTTGCGCATCAGCAATGCGACGCTGGCGGAAATCAAGCAATCGCAAGAACTGAACGACGCGCTGGGCCGTGTCGTCTTGAGCTACAAGGACACCCTCAATGGCCTGGGCCGCGCGGCCACGTCCAATTATGGCGACATCGTCCGCAGCGTCGGTCAGCCCACGCTGCTGGCGCAGGGCCTGTCGAGCGAGGCAGCCGGCTTGCTGGAACGCGCCAAGGCGGCGCAGAACAAGGGCCAGGCGGAGTTCGACTATTTCAAGACCCTGCCGCGACCGGCCGAGGCGGCCGAGTCCCTCAAGGAAGTCGAGGACTCGTATGGCGCGCTGGTGCAGCAGGGCGTGGTGCCGCTGACCGCCGCGCTTGAAAAGGCCGACATGCCGGCCTACCAGGCGCAGGTGCAGAAGGTGCAGGATGCGCTCGAAGGGCGCTTCGCCCGCGCTGTCGAAGGCTTTGATTTCTGGCGCGCCAGCAAGATGCTGGACGCGTTCGAGGTGGCCCAGGTGCGCTACCAGTTCGTGCTGCTGGCGGTGAGCGCGGGCGGCGTGATCGCCGCGCTGCTGGTGTTCGCCACCTATGTGTTCCTGCGCCGCCGCGTGCTGCAGCCGCTCAAGGACGCCGGCCATCATTTTGACCGCATCGCCGGCGGCGACCTGACCGCGCGCGTCGAAGTCCGCAACACCAATGAGATCGGCCAGCTTTTCGCCGCGCTCAAGCGCATGCAGGAAAGCCTGACGCGCACGGTGGCCTCGGTGCGTCGGGGCGTCGACGAGATCAATACCGGTTCGCACGAGATCGCCGCCGGCAACACCGACCTGTCCAGCCGCACCGAGCAGCAGGCGGCCTCGCTGGAAGAGACCGCCGCTTCGATGGAAGAGCTGGCCTCGACGGTCAAGCAGAACGCCGACAACGCGCGCCAGGCCAACCAATTGGCGGCCAGCGCGTCGGACGTGGCCGAGCGCGGCGGTTCGGCCGTGGCGGAAGTGGTCAACACCATGCACGGCATTTCCGCCAGTTCGCGCAAGATCTCCGAGATCGTGTCGGTGATCGACGGCATCGCCTTCCAGACCAACATCCTGGCGCTGAACGCGGCAGTGGAAGCGGCCCGTGCCGGCGAGCAGGGCAAGGGCTTTGCGGTGGTGGCGGGCGAAGTGCGCTCGCTGGCGCAGCGCAGCGCGCAGGCGGCCAAGGAAATCAAGGGCCTGATCGAGGACTCGGTGACCAAGGTCGGCGCGGGTTCCGAGCAGGTTGAACGGGCGGGCGCGACGATGCAGGAGATCGTGGCGTCGGTCAAGCGCGTGACGGACATCATGGGCGAGATCTCGGCGGCGTCCGAGGAGCAGTCCAGCGGCATCGACCAGGTGAACCGCGCGGTGTCGCAGATGGACGAAGTGACGCAACAGAACGCGGCGCTGGTGGAAGAAGCGGCGGCCGCGGCCGGCTCGCTGCAGGAACAGGCGCAGCGCCTGGCCGAGGCGGTGGCGGTGTTCAAGATCAACGTCGGCGAAGTGATCGAAGTGCCGGCCCATCGCCTGTCTTCGGGTCGCTCCGCCGCCGGCGACGATTCACGGCTGCAAGCGCCAGACGCGCTTGCTATTGAGCGCTGAGGGCGGCAGTGGCGACAGCAGCAAACATGGCGCCGTCCATTCCGGTGGACCGCCAATTCGATTTTCGCGACGCGGACTTCACCCGCGTGCGCAAGATGATTCACGCGCGTGCCGGCATCTCGCTGGGCGCGCACAAGCGCGAAATGGTCTACAGCCGGCTGGCGCGGCGCCTGCGCGCGCTGGGCCGGCAGGACTTTGCCAGCTATCTGGACCAACTGGAGAACGAGCCGGACGCGGCCGAATGGGAAGATTTCGTCAACGCCCTGACGACCAACCTGACCGCGTTCTTCCGCGAGTCGCACCACTTCCCGATCCTGGCCGACTTCGCGCAAAAGCGCGGCGGCCCGGTGTCGGTGTGGTGTTGTGCGGCGTCCACGGGCGAAGAGCCATACTCCATCGCGATCACTTTGGCCGAGGCCCTGGGCCCGCGCGCCAGCGCCTGCTCGGTGCTGGCGACCGATATCGACACCAACGTGTTGAACCGGGCGCGCACGGCGGTCTATCCGGCCGAGCGCGTGGCCAAGATGGAAGAGAGCCGCCTCAAGCGCTTCTTCCTGAAGGGCCGCGGCGCCAACGCCGGACAGGTCCGGGTGCGTCCCGAGATTGCCGACATGGTGCGGTACGAGACGTTGAACCTGCTGGCGCCTTCCTGGCCGATCAGCGAGAAGTTCGACGTCATCTTCTGCCGCAACGTGATGATTTACTTCGACAAGCCGACCCAGGCGAAGATCCTTGAGCGGTTCGTGCCGCTGCTCAAGCCGGGCGGCCTGCTGTTTGCGGGCCATTCGGAGAACTTCACCTATATCAGTCGGGATTTCCGTCTGCGCGGGCAGACAGTCTACGAATGCGCTGGCAAGGCCTAGAGCTGTCGGTGACGACGGATTCCAGGTCCGCCTGAGGCGGTAAACAATGCAGAAAATCAGAGTTCTATGTGTGGATGATTCCGCGCTCGTGCGCGGACTGATGACCGAGATTATCAACAGCCAGCCGGATATGGAAGTGGTTGCGACCGCGCCCGATCCGCTGGTGGCGCGCGAGCTGATCAAAAAGCACAATCCCGACGTGCTGACGCTGGACGTGGAAATGCCCCGCATGGACGGGCTGGATTTCCTTGAAAAGCTGATGCGCCTGCGGCCGATGCCGGTGGTGATGGTGTCGTCGCTGACCGAGCGCGGCGGCGAAATCACGCTGCGCGCGCTTGAGCTGGGCGCCATCGACTTCGTCACCAAGCCCAAACTGGGCATCCGCGACGGGTTGCTGGAATACACCGAGATCATTGCCGACAAGATCCGCGCCGCCTCGCGCGCCAAGCTGCGGGCGCCGAGCCCGCACGCGCCGGCGCCCGCCCCGGCGCCGATGTTGCGCCGGCCGCTGGCCAGCTCGGAAAAGCTGGTCATCGTGGGCGCGTCCACGGGCGGCACCGAAGCCATCCGCGAGGTCCTGCAACCGCTGCCGCCGGACAGCCCGGCCATCCTGATCACGCAGCACATGCCGGCCGGTTTCACGCGCTCGTTCGCGCAGCGCCTGGATGCCCTGTGCGCGGTGACGGTGCGCGAGGCCGTGCACGGCGAGCGCGTGCTGCCGGGCCACGTGTACCTGGCCCCGGGCGGCGAGATGCACATGCGCCTGGGCCGTAGTGGCGCCAACTACGTGATCGAGCTGGAGGCCAGCGAACCGGTCAATCGCCACCGCCCGTCGGTGGATGTGTTGTTTAATTCCGCCGCCGTGGCAGCGGGCAAGAACGCCATCGGCGTCATCCTGACCGGGATGGGCAAGGACGGGGCGGCCGGCATGCTGGCCATGCACCGCGCCGGCGCCCATACCATCGCGCAGGATGAAGCCAGTTGCGTGGTCTTCGGCATGCCCCGGGAGGCCATCGCAATCGGTGCGGCTGACGAAGTGGTGCCGCTGTCGGCAATGAGTGAGCGCATTCTGACTCGCCTGGGCGACCGGGGACACCGCGTTTGACGCGGCTGTGATCCCGATCGGTCTCAAGCAAATTTCTTCTGGAGTAAAAGATGGTAGACAAGGGCATCAAGATTCTGGTGGTGGATGACTTCCCCACCATGCGGCGGATCATCCGCAACCTGCTCAAGGAGCTTGGTTTCGAGAACGTGGATGAGGCCGAAGACGGCGCGATCGGGCTGGAGAAGCTGCGCAACGGCGGCTTCCAGTTCGTCGTCTCCGACTGGAACATGCCCAATCTGGACGGCCTGGAAATGCTCAAGCAGATCCGCGCCGACGCCAGCCTGGCTTCGCTGCCGGTGCTGATGGTGACGGCCGAGGCCAAGAAGGAAAACATCGTCGCGGCGGCCCAGGCCGGCGCCAACGGTTACGTGGTCAAGCCTTTCACCGCGGCGACGCTGGAAGAGAAGCTGGTCAAGATCTTCGAGAAAATTGGCGGCTGAGGTGTGCAATGAGCACGACGCAGAATGAAGACTCGGCGGAATCCCCGGACCTGATTCACCGCATCGCCTCGCTGACCCGCATGCTGCGCGACAGCATGCGCGAGCTCGGCCTGGACCAGGCGATCAAGGACGCAGCCAACGCCATTCCCGACGCGCGCGACCGCCTGCGCTACGTGGCGCAGATGACCGAACAGGCTGCCAACCGCGTGCTGAACGCGACCGAGGCAGCCGGTCCGATCCAGGACGGCATGTCGCGTTCGGCGCAGGCCCTGGATGCTCGCTGGCAGCAATGGTACGACCAGCCGCTGGAATTGCCCGAGGCCCGCGAGCTGGTCAAGGACACGCGCGCATTCCTGCAGGACGTGCCCAAGCAGACGCAGCAGACCCAGTCCAAGCTGATGGAAATCATCATGGCGCAGGACTTCCAGGATCTGACCGGCCAGGTCATCATGCGCATGATGGACGTGGTCGGCGCGATCGAGCGCGAGCTGCTGCAGGTGTTGCTGGACAACGTGCCGCAAGAGCGCCGCGACGAGGCGAACAGCCTGCTCAACGGTCCGCAGGTCAGCCCGCAGGGCAAGACCGACGTGGTCACGAGCCAGGACCAGGTCGACGACCTGCTGGCCAGCCTGGGCTTCTGAGCCCGCCGGGCGACGGGCCGCGCGGGCCCGCCTGCCGCCATGCCCGCTGGTCGGGCATGGTCGTATTCCCTAAGGGTGCGAACGCGCGCCCTTGGGTAGACTGCAACACAACAAGAATCGGGGCCGCAGCAGGAGACAGGGCGCATCGCGCCCAGGCAATGGATGCCCACAGAAGGCAATCCGGGCCGCACAAGGAGGTGCCATGTTGGCCAGATCCACATTCCGATTCGGAGGTATCTGGGGGTTGTTGCGCCGGCTCAACCGTGGCCGCGCCACGCTGTCCGAACGCCCGTTGTCCCTCAGCCCGGCCGCCTGGCCGCTTTACCGCTTCCTGGCCGGCATCCGCAGCCGGGTCAGCACGGTGCGGCAGTCCAGCATCGAGATCGCCCTCAACACCGCCCGGACCCAGTTCCAGGCCGGCCGCTGCGCGCTGCTGGCGCAGGAGCAGGCGCGCGCGGCCGAGGCCCTGGCTGCCAGCGGCGCCCAGATCGCGGCGCTGTCGGCGTCCACCTCGACCCATGCGCGCGAGATCGCCCAGGTCTCCGGGCAGAACCTGCGGGCGGCCGAGCAGGCGCTGGCCGAGCTGTCCGAGGTCAAGGAGCGGGTTGACCGCATGACGCGCGAGATGGCGGCGTTCACCGACGTGGTGGCGCAGTTGACCGGCCGGGCGCGTTCGGTCGGCGACATCAGCAAGCTCATCAAGGACATCGCCCTGCAGACCCAACTGCTGGCGCTGAACGCCGGGGTGGAGGCGGCCCGTGCCGGCGACGCCGGGCGCGGTTTTGCGGTGGTGGCCAGCGAGGTGGGCCGGCTGGCCGAACGGGTCAACGCCGCCACCAGCGACATCGGCCGCCATACCGGCGAGATGCTGGAGCTGGTCGATTCGACCCAGCGCCAGACCGGCGCCCTGCGCGAGGACGTGGACGCGTCCGGCGCGGTGCTGGACAAGACGCGCCAGGATTTCCAGCACTTCGTACGCGATTTCGACAGCATGAACCGCCAAGTGGGCGAGGTGGTGCAGGCGATCGGCGAGGTCGACGCCACCAACCACGGCATGAGCCAGGACGTCAGTCGCATCGCCGCGCTGAGCGCCGACGTGCGCGAGCGGGTGGCCAGCATGTCCGGCGAGATCGACCGCATCCGGCGCCAGACTGAGAGCGTGCAGGAGGTGCTATCGGACATGCGCACCGGCAATACCGCCTTCGACCGCCTGTCCGAGACGCTGGAGGGCTTCCGGCTGGCGGCGATCCGGCTGCTCGACCATGCCCGTGAGCGCGGCCTGGATGTGTTCGACCGCCATTACCAGCGGATCGCGGGCAGCGATCCCCCGCGTTACCACACCGCCTACGACCGCGGCATCGACGAGGCGCTGACCCGCCTGCTGGACCGCGTGCTGGAGGCCGTGCCCGGCGGCAGCTATGCGCTGCTGGTGGACGCGCGCGGGTATGCCCCGGCGCACAACAGCCGCTATTCGCACCCGCCCAGCGGCGATCCGGCCCAGGACATCGCCCGGGTGCGGCACAAGCGCATCTTCGACGACCCGGTCGGAGCGCGGCTGGCCGCCAACACCGAAACCCTGCTGTTTCAGACCTACTCCCGTGATACCGGCGAGATCGTCAACGACATCTCCGTGCCCCTGTTCCTGGGCGGCGAGCACTGGGGCGCAGTGCGGATCGGGCTCGATTACGTGCGTTTTCAGGCCACCCTGGACGCCGGCGGATCGGCGCGGCCGGTGGTCGCGGCGGCCGGCTGAACCAGACCGATCCGCCAGGCTGGCGGGGCAGGGCGTCCGGTCGCCGGCCCGCCCTGGCCGGCCCGGCCCGGGCGCATCCGGGAATAGCGCCGCTTTCCCCCCGTTTCTTGGCTTATCGCCCAAGGCCCAGGCCTCCTAGAATCTCGGCGGGCAGCTCGTAATCCGTCAATCCGCGAGCCGCAACGACACCGCAGAGCATGGCCGAAGAAAGCGACCTCGAGAAAACCGAAGCCGCCTCTCCCAGGCGCCTGGAAAAGGCGCGCGAGGAGGGGCAGATTGCGCGTTCCCGGGAACTGGGCACGTTCATGATGCTGGCCGCCGGTGTCGCGGCGATCTGGGCCGGCGGCGGCACGATTTATAAGGGACTGAGCGGGGTGCTGCGCAACGGCCTGGCGTTCGACCAGCGCGTGGTGGCCGACCCGGGCGTGATGGTCGAGCAGGCCGTCAACGGCTTCGGCCAGGCCCTGATGGTGATTCTGCCCATCTTCGGCCTGCTGGCGGTGATCGCCGTGCTGTCCAGCGTGTTGCTGGGGGGCATTGTCATCTCGGGCAAGCCGCTGTCGCCGAATTTCTCCAAGCTCAGCCTGTTCGCCGGCCTCAAGCGCATGTTCTCGTCGCAGACCGTGGTCGAGCTGATCAAGGCGCTGGCCAAGGCCCTGCTGGTGGGCGGCGTGGCGGTGTGGATCATCTGGCGCTACCACGACGACATGCTGGGCCTGATGCACGTGGCGCCGGCCGCCGCCCTGACCAAGGCGCTGAGCCTGGTGGCGATGTGCAGCGCCTTCATCGTTGCTTCGCTGCTGGTGATCGTGCTGCTGGACGTGCCGTGGCAGATCTGGAGCCACCTGAAGAAGCTGCGCATGTCCAAGGAAGACGTGCGCCAGGAACACAAGGAAAGCGAAGGCGACCCGCACACCAAGGCGCGCATCCGCCAGCAGCAGCGCCAGGCCGCCCGCCGCCGCATGATGTCCGAGGTGCCCAAGGCCGACGTGGTCGTGACCAACCCGACCCACTACGCCGTGGCGCTGAAGTACGAGGAAGACAAGAACGGCGCGCCGCGAGTGCTGGCCAAGGGCACCGGGCTGGTGGCGGCCAAGATCCGCGAACTGGCCGCCGAGCATCGCATTCCCACATTGGAAGCGCCGCCCCTGGCGCGCGCCCTGTATCAACACGTCGAGCTGGGGCATGAAATCCCGGCCGAGCTATATACCGCGGTCGCGGAAGTGCTGGCGTGGGTTTTCCAGTTGCGCTCGTGGCGCTCGGGATGGGGGGTCGAACCGACGGCGCCCAAGTCCCTGCCCGTGCCGGCCGCGCTGGACCCGCAGGCAAAGACCGCAGCACAAGGAGCTTAAGGAATGAGCGCTCTGCTCACCATGTTGAAAAGCAACGGAGCCACGCACGCGCGGCTCCTGGCCGGTCCCATCCTGATCGTGATGGTGCTGGGCATGATGGTGCTGCCGCTGCCCACCTTCCTGCTGGACCTGCTGTTCACCTTCAACATCGCGCTGTCGGTGATGATCCTGCTGGTGGCCATGTTCACCCGCAAGCCGCTGGATTTCGCCGCCTTCCCGGCCGTGCTGCTGTTCGCCACGCTGCTGCGCCTGTCGCTGAACGTCGCCTCGACCCGGGTGGTGCTGCTGCACGGCCACACCGGCCCGGACGCGGCGGGCAAGGTGATCGAGGCCTTCGGTCATTTCCTGGTGGGCGGCAACTTCGCCGTCGGCATCATCGTCTTCATCATCCTGACCATCATCAACTTCATCGTCATCACCAAGGGCGCGGGGCGGATCGCCGAAGTCGGCGCGCGTTTCACCCTGGACGCGATGCCGGGCAAGCAGATGGCTATCGACGCCGACCTGAACGCCGGCCTGATCGGCGAGGACGAGGCCCGCAAGCGCCGCGCCGAGGTGTCGCAGGAATCCGACTTCTTCGGCTCGATGGACGGCGCCAGCAAATTCGTGCGCGGCGACGCCATCGCCGGCCTGCTGATCATGGCGATCAACATCATCGGCGGCCTGATCGTGGGCGTGGCCCAGCACGACATGTCGATGAGCGACTCGGCCCGCGTCTACACGCTGCTGACCATCGGCGACGGCCTGGTGGCGCAGATCCCGGCGCTGGTGATCTCGACCGCCGCCGGCGTGGTGGTGTCGCGCGTGTCGACCGACCAGGACATCGGCCAGCAGATCATCAGCCAACTGTTCTCCAACCCCAGCGTGATGTTTCTGACGGCCGGCATCATCGGCATCATGGGCTTGATCCCCAACATGCCGCACATCGCCTTCCTGACGCTGGCCGGCACGCTGGCCTGGGGCGGCTGGGCGATGCACAAGCGGCGCAAGGCCGCTGAGGTGGCGGCCAGCGAGGTGCCGCAACAGGCCGTGACGCAGGCGCAGGCCGCCGCGGCCGAAGCCAGTTGGGATGACGTCTCGATGGTGGACCAGCTTGGCCTAGAGGTCGGCTACCGCCTGATCCCGCTGGTCGACCACGCCCAGAACGGCGAGCTGCTGCACCGCATCCGCAGCCTGCGCAAGAAATTCGCCCAGGACGTGGGTTTCCTGCCGCCGGTGGTGCATATCCGCGACAACCTCGAACTCAAGCCCAACGATTACCGCATCTTGCTGTCCGGCGTCGAGATCGGCCACGGCGTGGCGATGCCGGGCCAGTGGCTGGCGATCGACCCGGGCGGCGTGACCATGCAGATCAAGGGCACGCCCACCACCGACCCGGCCTTTGGCCTGCCGGCGCTGTGGATCGACGGCAGCCTGCGCGACCAGGCCCAGGTGGTCGGTTACACGGTGGTGGATGCCGGCACCGTGGTCGCCACCCACCTGAACCACCTGATGCACCGCCACGGCTCCAACCTGCTGGGCCGCCAGGAAGTGCAGCAGTTGCTGGACCGCATCGGCCGCGACGCGCCCAAGCTGGTCGAAGACCTGGTGCCCAAGACGCTGTCGCTCACCGCCTTGCAGAAGGTGCTGCAGGGCCTGCTGGCCGAGGAAGTGCCGATCCGCGACATGCGCACCATCATCGACACCCTGTCCGAGCACGGTCCGCGCCTGGCGGCGCTGGCAGCCGGCACGGGCGGCCAGCCCGACATCAACGAGCTGATCGCGCTGACGCGCCGGTCATTGGGTCGCGCCATCACCCAGCAATGGTTCCCGGGCGAGGGCGAACTGCGCGTGATCGGCCTGGACGTCAAGCTCGAACGCGTGCTGTCGCAGGCGCTCACCACCAGCGGCGGCCTGGAGCCTGGCCTGGCGGATACCCTGCTGCGCGAAACCCAGGCGGCGGTCGAGCGCCAGGAATCGCAGGGCAACGCGCCGGTGCTGCTGGTGTCGCCGGTGCTGCGCGCGCCGCTGTCGCGCTTCCTGCGCCACCACCTGCCGCAGTTGGGCGTGTTGTCGAATACGGAAATTCCGGATGAGCGCATGGTCCGTGTGACGGCGCTCATCGGCGGAGGTAATGGTCAATGAAAATAAGTCGCTTCTTTGGCGCGAACAGCCGTGACGTCATGCGCCAGGTGCGCCAGGTGCTCGGTCCCGACGCGCTGATCGTGTCGAACCGCAGCGTCGATGGCGGCATCGAGGTGCTGGCCACGGTGGAGGGCGCGTTCGACGACGCGTCGCCGCAGGCGCCGACGCCGACGCCGCAGGGGTATGCCGACGGCCACGCGCCGGCTCGCGCTCCGGCCGCGCCGGTGCCGCCGCAGGCGCCCGCGCCGTACGGTCACGCCGCGCCCGCCAACCTGGCGCCGCCTCCCTATGGCGCCACCCCGGCCACGGCCTCGCAACCGCCTTATGGCGCGCAGTCCGGTTATGGCGCGCCGGCCGCCGCCGCGCCGCAGCCGGTCGCGCCGCGACCCGCCTACGGCACGCCGCCTGCCGCAGCGCCGCAACCCGCCTATGGTGCGGCGCCGAGCGTCTCGCAACCGGCCTACGGAGCGCCGCCTGTGCCCGTCGCCGATGCGCAGCCCGCCTACGCGGTGCCGTCGCGTTCGATCGCCGCCTACCAGTCGGCCTACGCCGCGCAGTCTCAGCCCGAGCCGGAGGTGTCGGCGGAACCCGTCGCGCGTCAGGCGCCGCCCGCCGTGACGGCGGAAGCGGCCGCGCCCGCGGTGATGGCGCCCGCCGCGCCGGTGCGGATGGAAATGCCGGCCTTGCCGCCTGCCCGAGAGGTGCCGCCCGTGGCGCCGTCGCCGATGGCGCGCATGCCGGATGCGCCGCTGCGCAATGGTCCGGGGGTGCCGCCCGCGGCGCTGCCCAGCGATGCGGCGGCGGGCTTGCAGGACGCCATCAGCGCCTTGCGCGGCGCGCTCGAAAGCCGCATGGACGGCTTGCTGTGGGGCGGACGCCAGGGGCCTGGCCGCGAGCCGGCGGGCGCTGCCTTGTTCCGCAGCCTGCTGGACGCCGGTTTCAGCACCAAGCTGGTCCGCGCGCTGGTCGAACGCATGCCGCAGGGCATGAGCGCCGAATCCGCGCTGGCCTGGGCCCGCAATGAACTGGTCACGCACCTGCCGGTGCTGGGATCGGAAGATGAATTCCTGGGCGGCGGCGTGTACGCGCTGGTCGGCCCGACCGGCGTCGGCAAGACCACCACGCTGGCCAAGCTGGCGGCGCGCTGCGTCGCGCGCGAAGGCCGCGAGCAGGTGGCCATGCTGACCACCGACAATTTCCGGATCGGTGCGCTCGAACAACTGCAGATCTACGGCCGCCTGATGGGCGTGCCGGCGCACTCCGTGCGCGACGCCGGCGAACTGCGCCGCGTCCTGGCCGAGCTGGGCAACCGCAAGATCGTGCTGATCGACACCACCGGCATCAGCCAGCGCGACCGCCAGGTGGCCGAGCAGGCCGCGATGCTGTGCAACGCCGGCAAGCCGGTGCGCCGCCTGCTGGTGCTCAACGCCGCCAGCCAGGGCGACACGCTGGACGAAGTCGCCCACGCCTATCGCAACGGCGTCGGCGAGGACGTGGCCGGCTGCATCATCACCAAGCTCGACGAGGCTTCGCGCCTGGGTGCGGCATTGGACACGGCGATCCGCCACCGCCTGCCCATCCACTATTCGTCGATCGGCCAGAAGGTGCCGGAGCACCTGGAGCTGGCGCGCGCCGACGCGCTCATCGATCGCGCCTTCGCCATGGTCGAGCGCGCCCGCGCCCTGTATTCGCCCAGCGAGGCCGACATGGCGTCGCTGTGGTCGACGTCGCGCGAGACCGAAGCGAGTGTCGATCCCGCGCGCCGCCGCCAATTGCTGGCTTCGGCGATCCTGCGTCCGCAGGGCGGCGCCGGCACGATCGAAGCCGCGCAGAACCTGGACGACACCCTGAGCTGGCTCGACAGCGACCCTGCCTGCGTGCAGGCCCGCGCCTCGTGGCGCGAGTATGTCAGCGACGGCGCGGGGTCGAGCCTCGCGGCGCTGGGCGAAACGCCGCTGGCGATGGTGCGGCGCGAATTCTCAACCACTTGCAGCCGCAATCTGCTGGTCATGCACGGCAAGGCCAGCATGAAGGGCGAGGCCTTGCCCGGGGGCACGTTGCTGAGCGCGGTGCTGATGAGCGATCGCGGCGCGGCCCTGGCCGCGCCTGCGCAGCAGTTGGTGCTGCCCCATGGCATGTTGTCGTCGTTCGCGCCGGCCGCCGCCGCGCAGCCGGACACGGCGCTGGCCCTGGAGGCGCGGGTGCGCTGGCTGAACGAACAACTGGCCCAGGTGCCGGCCGTGCACATGCTGGAAGCCGGCACCTCGGCGCTGTGGCAGAGCCTGAGCGAGCAGGGCGTGTCGTGGGTGGCGCGCAGCCCGGGCGGCATGCGCGTGATCCAGGACGAATGTCCGACCAATCTGAACGCGGTGGGCAAGAGTGTCGGCTATCTGCCGGTGGGCCAGCCGGGCGACATGCCCGGCCTGCGCGCCGTGCCCGGCACCCGTCCGGCGCCGTTGGCGCTGTGGGCCTCGGGCACCGAGATCGGCCTGCCTGGCCGCGGCGACGAAACCCGCTTCCGCCTGGTGTGCGCCCGCCTGATCGATACCGCCAGTGGCGAAGTGGCCGGCCAGTTGTTCGGCCTGACCAACCTTGCCGCCGGCCAGGCGGACGCCGCCACGGTGGCGCGCTGGCTGGTGCTGCAGGAAGAGGCGCGCGCCGGGTTCCGCTACATGGCCAATGCCTGGCAGGCGCTGCCCGCGGTCGATGGCGCGCATACGCTGGCGCGGCAGTCGCTGATGGCCGGCCAGTTGGGCGCGGCCTGCTGGCAGTTGGCGCATGCCTCGGCGGCGGACGGCGTGCGCGCCACCCTGGCCGGCGTCGTCAGCCCGGAGCGCAAGCTGTCCGGACGCCTGCTGCCGGTCGCGCTGTTGAAGATGTTCGCGATGCTGGAGATGGCCGGCGGCGTCTAGGGCGCTTCGACGCGGGGCCTTCAATACAAACAGCCCGCGAAAGCGGGCTGTTTGTATTGGGACGTCGGGATCCGGCTCAGCCGGCGACGATGGGCTTGCGGCCCGGCGTGGCGCGGGCGCCGCGGCCCTGGGCGTCGTAGGTCGAGGTGCCGCCCAGGCCGCCGATCTGACGCAGGGCGTCCAGCGATTGCTGGGTATAGCGCAGGTGCACGTCGATCAGGGCGCCGTTGCGCATATTGATTTCGTTGGCCGATGCCGACTTGGCCAGCAGCGCCTGCCAGACGTCGGAAAGTTGTGGGTGCTGCACGGCGGCCTGCTCGGTGCCGGCATGGCCGGGGGGCAGGCCGATTTCGGCGAGCAGGCCATCGCGCGTGTGGCTGAGGTCGACCAACTGCTGGGCGATATTGCCCTTGCGCTCGGTGATGTCATGCAGCGCGTCGACGTTGCCCGGCCCGACCAGCACCTTGGTTTCTTCTTCCAGGATGGCGGAAAACTCGGTGATCAGGGCATCTTCCTGCTTCATGCAGGCTTGCAGGGATTCGACAGGGCTCATGGTCATACTCGGGCGGACGGGTCGAAAAAACGGCGATCTTGCAAAGGCAGTATTACTTCAGCAGGTCACGGGCGCTGGCGATCAGGCCATCGGCGATGCGGCTGGTGTCGATCTTGAGCTGGCCCGAGGCGATGGCGGCGCGAATCGCGGCGACGCGCTCGACGTTGATGTCGTTCGAACCGTCTTGCAGGGCCAGCATCTTGCGCGAGGCCGAGCTCAGCGCGACCTGCGAGCTGCTGGCGCCACTGCCGCTGCCGGCGCCGTAGGCCTGAGCGACCGCGGACTCGGCGCGAGGGCTGACCGCATCTGCCGAGATGGGCCGGTTGGTTGTCGAATTGATTTTCAAGGTTTTCTCCGCAGGGCGTCCTGGGTCGGTTTGCGACGGCTCCGCCTACTTATGTCTCTGTAACGACCGGGTCGGAAGGAACTTTAGGGTAGGAGGGCGCTAGCCGCAACGCGATATGTAACATTACCTAAAGTTGTATTTCGACCAGGCCTGCGTTGCGCACCACGCCGCTGACCACCTGTCCGTTGGCGGTGCGGACCTGGACCGTGGCGCCCGGCGCCGCATTGTCCAGGGCCTGCCCCTCGCTGCTGACCACGAAACCCTTGCCGCGGGCGTTGATACGGACGTTCGAGCCGCGCACCACCGATTGGGCGTTGCGCAGGGCGGCGCCCTTGACCGGTTGGCCGGCGTTGATCCGGTAGGCCGCGGTCATGCCGACCACCGTATCGGGATTGGTGATGACCCCCGGGGGCAGGGCCACCAGGTCGCCGTCGCGCGGCGCCAGATCGGCGGGCGTCAGGGCCTGGCCCGCCGCGATCATGCGCGACGCGACATAGTAGTAGCCCGGCACGCTGACCGTGGCCTGCACGTAAGTGGTCCAGGGCTTGGGCGCGTTGCAGCGCACGCCGACCGTCATGCGCGAGCGCAGCTTCATGCCGGACGGCATAAATGGGGACAAAGTATCGCACGGCGCCAGGCGCTCCGCCCGCGGCGGATCGATGCTCACCGAGGCCTGGCCGGGCAGGGAGGCCAGTTGTTCCAGCAAATAGGTCTGCGCGGCGATGATGATCGCCTCGGGCGCCTGGACGGCGGCGTCCTGCGCCTGGGCCGCCGGGGCCAGCAGCAGGGCGGCCAGGCAGGCGGCGCGCGCGCGGAGATTTGCGGGGAATTTCCTCATGTCCGAATTGTAGAAGCCCGCGCCGCTTGGCAATACGTGAATTGGATGAGAAATGACGGGTTATTTGGCTGATTGTGTTCTGCCACCCGCCCCTATGATGCCGTCATCCAATGGGATAACGGTGCGTCCGCTGTCCCGGACTCCATCCGTATTGAAGGCGATCCGATGCTAGACCGGCTTAACGAAGATTTCCGCTTCTTCCAGCAGTCCCTGGGGCTGCGCGCGCAGCGCCAGGAAGTGCTGTCCTCGAACATCGCCAATGCCGACACGCCCAACTACAAGGCGCGCGACTTCGATTTCAAGACGGCGATGCAGAACGCCATGGAAGGCACCAAGCGCCTGCCGGACACCTCGCTGACCCTGACGTCGGCTCGCCACATTCCGGCCAAGGCCGTGTCGCAGGGGCCGACCGATCTGCTGTATCGCCTGCCGTACCAGCCCAGCATGGACGGCAACACGGTCGACATGGACATCGAGCGGGTCCAGTTCGCCGACAACACCTTGCACTACCAGAGCACGATGCAACTGCTGTCGGGTCGCATCCGGACCATGATGGCCGCCATCCAGGATTGATTTTCATAGGGAACCGCAGGCAATGTCCTTGTTGAGCATTTTCGATATCGCCGGTTCGGCGCTGAGCGCGCAGTCACAGCGCATGAACGTGGCAGCCAGCAACATGGCCAACGCCGACAGCGTGGTCGGTCCCGACGGCCAGCCGTACCGGGCCCGCCAGGTGGTGTTCCAGGTCAACCCGCCGGCCGGCCAGGCGCAGGGCCGCGAGATCGGTGGCGTGCGCGTGGCCGGGGTGGTGGTGGACCAGTCCCCGCTCAAGCAGGTCTACGACCCCAAGCATCCGATGGCCGACGCGCAGGGCTACGTCAGCATGCCCAACGTCGATCCCGTCGCCGAAACCGTCAACATGATCGCGGCGTCGCGTTCGTACCAGGCCAACGTCGAGGTGCTGAACACCGCCAAGAGCCTGATGCAGAAAACCCTCACCATCGGCCAATCCTGACCCGTCTGATTCCGCGCGCCGCGCCGCCCGCGCGGAAGTTTTTGAAGAAGTGAAACCATGACCACCGTCGACCAATCCACGAGCAAGACCGGCCTGGGCCTGGCGCAAAGCGGCGCCAACGGCACCAGCACCGCCCAGGGCCTGCAGGATCAGTTCCTGAAGCTGCTGGTCACGCAGCTCAAGAACCAGGATCCGCTGAACCCGATGCAGAACGCCGAGCTGACCTCGCAGCTGGCGCAGATCTCCACGGTGGAAGGCATCACCAACCTCAAGAACACCATGCTGGCCATCAGCGGCCAGATCGACGTGTCGCAGTCCATGAACGCGGTCGCGATGATCGGCAAGGGCGTGCTGGTTCCCGGTTCGAACGTCAAGGTCGGCGTGGATGCCGAGCATCCCTCCGAGCGCGTGGTCACGCCCTACGGCATCGACCTGCAGAAGGATGCCGCCAAGGTTCAGGTGCGCATCTCCGACGCCAACGGTCAGGTCGTGCGCACCATCGAGCTGGGCGAGCAGAAGGCCGGCGTGTACACGCTGGACTGGGACGGCAAGAACGACGCCGGCGCGGCGCTGGAAGCGGGCGCCTACACCGTGTCCGTCCTGGCCACGGATGGCGACGACAAGAAGGTGGCCGCCGAAGTGCTGAAGTACGGCAAGGTCAAGAGCGTGGCTTACTCCACCAACGGCCTGCGTCTGGATATGGGCCTGGATGGCCAGACCAGCATGCTGGATGTGCGCAAGGTGATCGGCTGAGGCCAGCCGGTTTGATTATCAGCCGGCGCCACGGCGGCGGTTTCCCCCTTAAAGATTAGCGAGAGAAAACATGGGTTTCGGACAAGGATTGAGCGGCCTGAACGCCGCGGCGCAGAACCTGGACGTCATCGGCAACAACATCGCCAACTCGGGCACCGTCGGCTTCAAGTCGTCGACCGCGTCGTTCGCGGACGTCTACGCCAGCTCGCGCGTCGGCCTGGGCACCAAGGTGTCGGCGATCACCCAGCGCTTCACGGTGGGCACGGTCAACGGCGGCGGCGGCGAATATGACATCGCCATCGATGGCGCCAAGGGCATGTTCCGCGTCACCGACCAGAGCGGCGCCGTGATGTACACCCGCAACGGCGAGTTCCTGGTCGACAAGAACAACTTCATCGTCAACGCGCAGGGCTATCGCCTGACGGGCTACCCCAACGGCGGCATCGGCGCCAACCCGGTCGAGCTGCAGTTGCCGACCGCCAACGTGGCGCCCAAGGCCACCTCCACCGCGACCACCGTGGCGAACCTGGACGCCAACGCCAAGGTCATCTACCAGGTCGACACCGTGACCTCGCCGGCCGTGCCCGGCTCCGTGACGCTCGGCGGCACCGCCTACACCTTCACCAAGGCGCCCGGCGGCGCGATCACCTGGACCCCGGGCAACCCGCCGGCGGCCACCTACGGCACCGCGCCCAATACCGTCACCATCGACGGCACCGGCCAGGTCACCGCCGGCAACCTGAACGTCATCCCCGGCTTCGTCGACTACACGGCCGCCGTGACCGAAGTCGGCAAGCCGTTCGACCCCAAGGTTCCCGGCAGCTACACCAACGCCTCGCCCATGACGGTCTACGACTCGCTGGGCAACTCGCACCAGGTGATGCAGTACTTCGCCAAGCGCGCCGCCGATGCCGCCGGCAACAGCGTCTACGACGTCTACTACACGATCGACGGCCAGGCCATGGCGCCGACCACCGAAGCGGCCGGCGTGTGGGGCAACCCGACCCAGTTCACGTTCAACAAGGCCGGCGTGATGACCAGCGCCGCCACGGTCAACCTGTCGTTCGCGACGCCGGGCGGTGGCACCACCCCGGCCGATCCGCTGGCGGTCGCCGTGAACTACACCGGCACCACGCAGTACGGCAGCGCCTATGCGCTCAAGGCCCAGCCGGACGGCTACACCTCGGGCGAGTTCCGCGGCATCAACATTGGCGCCGACGGCAGCCTGGTGGCCAGCTACACCAACGGCGAGACCTCGATCGTCGGCACCATCGTGCTGGCCGACTTCGCCAACCTCCAGGGCCTGCAGCCGGTGGGCAACAACGCCTGGAAGGAAACCGCCTCGTCGGGCCAGCCGATCCTGGGCCAGCCGGGCAGCAACGGCATGTCCAAGGTGGTGGGCCAGGCGACCGAAGCCTCGAACGTCGACATGAGCAAGGAGCTGGTCAACATGATCATCGCCCAGCGCACCTACCAGGCCAACTCGCAGACCATCAAGACGCAGGACGAGATCATGCAAGTCCTGATGAACCTGAAGTAATGGCTGACGGGCACGCGACGACATCGACGGAATAGGCAATGGATCGAATCATCTACACCGCCATGAATGGCGCAGCGCGGATCACGGAACACCAGGCCGCGCTCTCCAACAACATGGCCAACGTGAACACGCCGGGCTTTCGCGAGCAGATCGCGTTGTACCGGTCGGTTCCGGTGAACGACGGCGTGAGCCTGCCGACGCGTGTTTCGACGGTGGCGTCGACGCCCCGCAACAACTTTGAAATGGGCAACATGCAGACCACGGGCCGCGACCTGGACGTGGCCCTGGCCAGTTCCAACGGCTGGATCGCCGTGCAGACCCCGCAAGGCGAGGCCTACACCCGCGCCGGTAGCCTGCAGGTGGGCATCAACGGCCTGCTGCAGACCTCGCTGGGCCAGCCCGTGATGTCCGACCAGAACGGCATCATCGACGTGCCCGACCAGGCGGCGCTGACGATCACCTCGGATGGCACCATCACCGCCATCGGCGCCGGCGATGCCCCCAACAACATCCTCAATCTGGGTCGCATCAAGCTCGCCAACCCGCCGGAAGCGCAACTGGTGCACGGCGACGACGGCGTGTTCCGCCTGGCGCCGGTCAACGGCCAGCCGGCCCCGCCGGCCCCCGCTGATCCCAGCCTGCGGGTGTTGTCCGGCGTGCTGGAAGGCAGCAACACCAATCCCATGGCGGCGATGGTGGGCATGATCGAGAACGCCCGCCGCTTCGAGCAGCAGATGCAGGTGGTGCAGCAGGCGGACCGCAACGCCGAGCGCGCCAACGGCATTCTCTCGGTTTCCTGATCCGGTCAGCCGATCCGAACCCAATAATTTTCGCGCGCGGCCGGGCCGCCGCACCAGGAGTACTTCATCATGATGCGTTCGCTGTGGATTGCCAAGACGGGCCTGGAAGGTCAACAGACCTCGATGGACGTGATTTCCAACAACTTGGCCAACGTCGCGACCAACGGCTTCAAACGCGGTCGCGCCGTATTCCAGGACCTGATGTACCAGACCCTGCGCCAGCCCGGCGCCCAGGTCGGCGACGCCACGCAGTTGCCGTCGGGCCTGCAGTTGGGCACCGGCGCCCGCGTGGCCGCCACCGAGCGCATCCACACCACCGGCGGCCTGAACAACACTGGCGGCGAGCTGGACGTGGCGATCAATGGCCGCGGCTTCCTGCAGGTCGAACTGCCGGACGGCACCCAGGCCTATACCCGCGACGGCGCGCTGCAACGCGACCAGAACGGCCAGTTGACCACGGTCAGCGGCTACGTGATCCAGCCCCCCATGAACGTGCCCGACAATGCCCTGTCGATCTCCATCGGCAAGGACGGCATCGTCTCGGTGACGCAGCCCGGCGCGGCCGGCGTCAACGTGCAGATCGGCCAGTTGCAGATCGCCACTTTCATCAACCCGACCGGCCTGCAGAGCGTCGGCGAGAACCTGTACCTGGAAACCGATGCCTCCGGTCCGGCGAACCTGCTTCAGCCGGGTGTCGACGGCGCCGGCACGTTCATGCAGAACTACGTCGAGACCTCCAACGTGAACGTGGCCGAGGAACTGGTCAACATGATCACGACCCAGCGCGCCTACGAAATGAACAGCAAAGCCGTCAAGACCTCGGACGAAATGCTGGCCCGCCTGACTCAACTGTGATGCCTATGTCGTCTGTCCTGCGTCTGGTTTCGTGTGCGGCCCTGGCGTTGCTGGTGGCCGGCTGCGCCATGATCCCGCCCGAGCCCATCGTGACGGGGCCGACGACGGCCGCGCCGCCGCCGCCGCCGATGCCCACGGCGCAGCCCACGGGCTCGATCTACCAGCCGACGACTTACGGCAACTACCCCCTGTTCGAGGATCGCCGGCCGCGCAACGTCGGCGACATCGTCACCATCGTCCTGAACGAGAAGACCAACGCCTCCAAGAACGTCGCGACCAACACCAACCGCAGCGGCAATGCCAGCCTGGGCATCGCCGCCGCGCCGTCGTTCATGGATAGCTGGGCCAATGCCAACCTGAACACCGACGCCAAGGGCGGCAACGTGTCGCAGGGCAAGGGCGACAGCACGGCCAACAACGCCTTCACCGGCACCATCACCACCACGGTGGTGGGGGTGATGTCCAACGGCAACCTGCAAGTGGCCGGCGAAAAGCAGATCGCCATCAACCGGGGCAGCGAGTACGTGCGCTTCTCGGGGGTGGTCGATCCCCGCTCGATCACCGGCACGAACACCGTGTCGTCCACCCAGGTGGCCGACGCCCGCATCGAATACCGCAGCAAGGGCGTCATGGATGAGGTCCAGACCATGGGCTGGCTGCAACGCTTCTTCCTGATCGCCTCGCCGTTCTGACCATGAAACAACCCACTCCGATTTCCGCCATGTTGTCCCTGCTGGCGCGTGTCTGTGTCGCGGCGGGGCTGCTGGCCGGCGCCTCGGCGGCGCATGCCGAGCGGCTCAAGGACCTGGCATCCATCCAGGGTGTGCGTGGCAACCAGTTGATCGGCTATGGCCTGGTGGTGGGTCTGGACGGCAGCGGTGACCAGGTGCGCCAGACGCCGTTCACGCAGCAGAGCCTGACCAACATGCTGTCGCAACTGGGCATCACCGTTCCCGCCGGCAGCAACATGCAGCTCAAGAACGTGGCGGCGGTCATGGTCACCACGACCCTGCCGGCGTTCGCCCGTCCGGGCCAGACGCTCGACGTGGTGGTGTCCTCCATGGGCAACGCCAAAAGCCTGCGCGGCGGCACGCTGCTGATGACGCCGCTCAAGGGCGCCGACAGCCAGGTCTATGCGATCGCCCAGGGCAACATCCTGGTCGGCGGCGCCGGCGCCTCGGCCGGCGGTTCCAGCGTGCAGATCAACCAGCTCAACGGCGGCCGCATCAGCGGCGGCGCCATCGTCGAGCGCGGGGTGCCGACCACCTTCGCCCGCGACGGTTACATCTACCTGGAAATGAACAACACCGACTTCGGCACCGCCCAGAACGTGGTGGCGGCGCTGAACCGCAAGTTCGGGCAGGGCACGGCCACGGCGCTTGACGGCCGCGTGGTGCAGGTGCGCAGCCCGATGGAACAATCGGCGCAGGCGCGCTTCCTGTCGCAGGTCGAGGACCTCCAGGTGGCGCGCGCGCCGACCGTGGCCAAGGTCATCATCAACGCCCGCACCGGCTCGGTGGTCATGAACCGCACGGTCATGATCGAGGAAGCCGCCGTGGCGCACGGCAACCTGTCGGTCATCATCAACCGCCAGAACCAGGTGTCGCAACCGGATACGCCGTTCACCGAGGGGCAGACCGTGGTGGTGCCCAACACCCAGATCGAGGTGCGCCAGGAAAACGGTTCGCTGCAGCGCGTGAGCACCAGCGCCAACCTGGCTGACGTGGTCAAGGGCCTGAACGCCCTGGGCGCCACGCCGCAGGACCTGCTGGCGATCCTGCAGGCCATGAAGAGCGCCGGCGCCCTGCGCGCCGAGCTGGAAATCATCTGACCGCCATGGGTTACACCAACACCTCCGCGGCCCTGGGCAGTCGCCAGGATTCCGTGTTCGACATGGGTCGCCTGTCGGATCTGAAGCGCGATGTGACCAAGGACCCGGCCAATCCCGGCACCGAGCAGCAGAAGCAGGTGGCCAAGCAGTTCGAGGCCCTGTTCCTGCAGATGATGCTCAAGCGGATGCGCGAGGCGACGCCCAAGGAAGGGCTGTTCGACTCGCAGCAGACCCAGATGCTGCAATCCATGGCCGACGAGCAACTGGCGCTGCACCTGGCCACGCCGGGCATCGGCCTGTCGCAATCGATCCTGGCGCAGATGCAGCAGGGCAAGCCCGGCGACCTGCCGGCCGAGGCCGTGCAACGCCTGGGGCAGGGCACCGACCTGGATTTCCAGACGGGCGGCTCGCGCCAGGTGTCGGCGCTGATGGACGTGATGCGCAACAACCGCGCCAGCGACCGCGCCCTGGCGGCGGCCGAGGGCGCGCCCGAGCACGTCATCAATTTCGTGTCGAAGATGTCGCGCGCGGCCACCCTGGCCTCGCAGCAGAGCGGCGTGCCGGCCCGTCTCATCATGGGCCAGGCGGCCCTGGAGTCCGGCTGGGGCCAGCGCGAGATCAAGCACGAGGACGGGCGCACCAGCTACAACCTGTTCGGCATCAAGGCGGGGCCGAGCTGGAAGGGCAAGGTCGTCAATGTGCTGACCACCGAATACGAAGGCGGCGTGGCGAAAAAGGTGACGCAACCCTTCCGGGCCTACTCGTCCTACGAGGAATCGTTCGCCGACTACGCCCGCCTGATCGGCACCAGCCCGCGCTACGAGAGCGTGACGCAGGCGCGCAACGAAATCGAGGCGGCCCGCCGCATCCAGAGTTCCGGCTACGCCACCGACCCGCAGTACGCGCAGAAATTGATCGGCGTCATGAGCCAGTTGCGGGGCGCGGCCGCCAAGGTCGATATTTCGCGTCAGATGTTGGAAGGACTCTAAATTTGGACTACCTGCTGCCGTTAATCGGGTATCCAGAAATATCAGTCGCGGTTACATACGGGGCATTGTCAGCATGAATCTGTACAAATTGGCATTGGGCGGGCTGAACGCGTCCCAGGCGGGCCTGGCAACCACCGGCCACAACATCAACAATGCCACCACGGTCGGTTACAACCGCCAGCGCGTCATGATCTCGACCGCCGGCGCCCAGGCCACCAGCAATGGCTTCATCGGTCGCGGCGTCCAGGTGGACACCGTGGTGCGCAGCTACGACAGCTTCCTGTACAAGCAGCTCGTCGGCGCGCAGGGCAGCAGCGCCCAGCTTCAGACCCAGTTCGACCAGATTTCCCAGGTCAACAACCTGTTCGCCGACCGCACCGTGGGCATCGCCCCGGGCCTGTCGAATTTCTTCACCAGCATGAACACCGTGGCCAGCAAGCCGGCGGATCCCGCCGCGCGCCAGGACTTGCTGGGCAAGGCCAACAGCCTGACCACCCAGATCCGCTCGGCCTACCAGGAAATGCAGAACCAGCGCCTGGGCCTGAACACGCAGATCTCGACCACCGTCGACCAGGTCAACAGCTACCTGACCCGCATCGACGACCTGAACAACCAGATTTCCACCGCCCGCGCCAAGGCTGGCGGCAATCCGCCCAACGACCTGCTGGACCAGCGCGACCAGGCCGTGTCGGAACTGAACCAGCTCGTCGGCATCACGACCTACGAGCAGGGCGACAAGCTCAACATCTCGCTGGCCTCGGGCGGCCAGGCGCTGCTGTCGGGCAACACCATCTATCCGCTGCAGGCCGTGGCGTCGTCCAAGGACGTCAGCCGCACCGTCATCGCTTACACGCTGCCGGCCGGTTCGGGCGGCAAGACCGTGTCGGTCGAGCTGAACGACGCCGACGTCACCGGCGGCAAGCTGGGCGGCCTGCTGCAGTTCCGCGCCTCGTCGCTGGACGTCATGCAGGCCCAGTTGGGCCAGATGGCCGTCGGCCTGGCGATGTCGTTCAACGAGCAGCACCGCCAGGGCCTGGACACCGCCGGCAACCCGGGCACGGACTTCTTCAGCATCGGCTCGCCGCAAGGCGTGCCGAACGCCGCCAACAAGAGCGGCGCGCAGATCAGCGGCACGTTCACCGACGTGAACAACATCAATGCCAAAGACTACGAAATCAGCTTCGACGGCGCCAACTACCGCGTGACGCGCCTGCCCGAAGGCACCCAGGTGTACAACGGCCCGGCAACCGGCACCCCGCCCACCGCCACGCTGGACCTGAGCGCTGAAATGGGCGTCACGCTGACGATCGACTCGCCGCCGCAAGCCGGCGACAAGTGGTCGCTGTCGCCCACGCGCGACGCCGCCCGTGACATCAACGTGTTGATCACCGATCCGGAAAAGGTCGCCGCGGCAGACGCTGCCGGTGGCGACGCCAACGGCAAGAACGCACTGGCGCTGGCGCAACTGCAGACCAAGAAGGTGCTGGGCCACGGCACGATGAGCATCAACGAGATGTTCTCGCAGGTGGTCAACACCGTTGGTGTGCAGACCGCGCAGATCAAGTCGGCCAACACCGCCCAGTCCAACCTCGTCGCCCAGAAGCTCGAGGCCCAGCAGGCGGTGTCGGGCGTCAACCTGAACGAAGAATACGTGAGCCTGTCGCTCTACCAGGAGCAATACCAGGCCAGCGCCCGCATCATCGACGTCGCCAGCACGCTGTTCGATACGCTGCTGGGCCTGCGCGGCTGATCGGATCGTTGACATCGTGACCCATCAAGACAAATTCGGAGTATCCCCATGCGCCTGAGCACCTCCATGATGTACTCGAACGGACTCAAGGGCGTCCTCGCTCAGGAATCCGACATGAACCGCCTGGTCGAACAGGTCGGCAGCGGCAAGAAGTTCCTGACGCCGGCGGATGATCCGCTGGCCGCCTCGTTGTCGATCAACGTGGCGCAGACGCAGAGCATGAACGCGACGTACCAGCTCAACCGCAACACCGCCAAGACCAACCTGTCCCAGGAAAACAACGTCCTGGATTCGATCACGACGGCGCTGGCCGACGTGCGCACCCGCGTGGTGCAGGCCGGTAACGGCACCTTCGCCGACAGCGATCGCCAGGCCTTGTCCACCGCGCTGAAAAATGCCCGCGACGCATTGCTGGGCCTGGCCAACAGCACCGATGGCAATGGCCAGTACCTGTTCTCCGGCTACCAGGGCGGCGTCATCCCCTACGCCCAGGACGCCACTGGCAAGATCGTCTACAGCGGCGCCACCGGCGAGCGCACAGTGCAGGTCGACCAGTCGCGCCAGATGTCCACCAGCGACATCGGCAGCGACATCTTCAATCGCGCCAATCCGGGTTCGCAGGCCTACGTCAGCACGGCCGCCGCGCACAACACGGGCACCGCGCAGTTCAGCACCGTGTCGGTGACGCCGGGCAGCCCCAACATCGGCAAGAATTTCAGCCTGCAGTTCGAGTCGGATCCGGCCACGGGCAACATGGGCTATCGCGTCATCACGACCGATCCCAACGCCAATCCGCCGGTGCCGCCGGTTACCACGCCCGCGCCGCCGGCCGCCCCGACCGCGTACACGCCGGATGCATCGATCGACTTCGGCGGTGTCTCGGTCGTGGTCAAGGGAACGCCGCAAAACGGCGACGTGATCGACGTGCAAAGCGTGCAGTCCGCCGACGTCGACATATTCAACACCCTGGACAGCCTTATCAAGACGCTGGACTCGCCGATCGCCGGCGACCCCGTGGCGCTGGCCAAGCTGAACAACGAGCTGGCCACCGCGAACAAGAAGCTGTCGACCAACTACGACAACGTGCAGACCGTGGCCGCGTCCGTCGGCGCTCGCATGAACGAACTGGAGGCGTTGGACGCCACCGGTACGCAGAAGGGCCTGTCGTACTCGAAGTCGCTGTCCGACCTCGAAGACCTCGACTACTACTCGGGCGCCAGCCAGTTGGCCTTGCGGCAGGTGGCTTTGCAGGCGGCGTCGGCGGCCTTCATGACGATCCAGGGGTCGAGTCTTTTCAGCCGCAAATAATGCGGTGAGTCCATAGGCCGTGCCCGATGGCGGGCTCGGCATGTTGCGCCCTTACGGACGCTTCCGGTGGTATGCCGGAGCGTCCGTGTGTGCGTACAGGGTAGGAATTTTGTCGTTTCACACGCTTAACGCTCGGATATTTCATGCTTGTCAATTTGAAAGTTCGCACCTGCATCATCCTGGTGCTGTTGCTCTTCACGGGTGCCATGTTCGCATCCAATGGCGTGGCCTGGATGGGATTGAATTCCAGCAATGACAAGCTGGACCAGATCAACGCGGCCTACACCGACCAGGCGGTGCCGCTGACTCGTGCCTATACCGTCTTCCTGCGCGCGCGCCTGCTGTTGTCCACCTCGTTGATGGACATGCAGCAGGGCAAGACCGAACAGGCGACCGCCCAGGCCAAGCGTTCCGAAGGCCTGATGCAGGATGCCTTCAAGATGATGGACGAGTTCCGCAAGGCGCCCCAGTTGCCGGGCACGGAAGCCCTGGGGCAGGCGGTCGACGTCGCGCTCAAGGAATACGACGCAGTGCTCAAGGGCCAGGCCAAGGCCCTGGCGAACATGGCGATCCAGGATTACCTGAATCTCAACGACGCCGCCAGCAACGTCAACACCAAGTTCCGCGAAGCCGTCGAAAAGTACCTGGACTTCGTCGACAAACGCACCGATGAGTTGGCGGCGCAAGCCCAGGTGGACCACAACATCTCGCGCAGTGTCACGATCGCGCTGCTCGTTATCGCGGCGCTGCTGGCGATCGGCTGTTGGATCTTCATCAATCGCACGGTGCTGCGCCCCTTGCACGAGGCGGGTGATCATTTCGAGAAGATTGCCGGCGGCGATTTCACCGGCCGCATCGATGTGCGCAGCACCAACGAGATCGGCCAGATGTTCGGCGCCGTCAAGCGCATGCAGGAGAGCCTGACGCGCACGGTGGCCACGGTGCGCCGTGGCGTTGACGAGATCAACGTCGGCTCGCGCGAGATCTCGGCCGGCAACACCGACCTGTCCAGCCGCACCGAACAGCAGGCGGCCTCGCTGGAAGAGACCGCGGCCTCGATGGAGCAGTTGGCCTCGACGGTCAAGCAGAACGCCGACAACGCGCGCCAGGCCAACCAGTTGGCGGCCAGCGCGTCGGACGTGGCCGAGCGCGGCGGTTCGGCGGTGGCCGAAGTGGTCAACACGATGCAGGGCATCTCGGCCAGTTCGCGCAAGATCTCCGAGATCGTGTCGGTGATCGACGGCATCGCCTTCCAGACCAACATCCTGGCGCTGAACGCGGCGGTGGAAGCGGCCCGTGCCGGCGAGCAGGGCAAGGGCTTTGCGGTGGTGGCGGGCGAAGTGCGCTCGCTGGCGCAGCGCAGCGCGCAGGCGGCCAAGGAAATCAAGGGCCTGATCGAGGACTCGGTGAGCAAGGTTGGCGCGGGTTCGCAGCAGGTCGAACGGGCGGGCGCGACGATGCAGGAGATCGTGGCGTCGGTCAAGCGCGTGACGGACATCATGGGCGAGATCTCGGCGGCGTCCGAGGAGCAGTCCAGCGGCATCGACCAGGTGAACCGCGCGGTGTCGCAGATGGACGAAGTGACGCAACAGAACGCGGCGCTGGTGGAAGAAGCGGCGGCCGCGGCCGGCTCGCTGCAGGAACAGGCGCAGCGCCTGGCCGAGGCGGTGGCCGTGTTCAAGATCAACGCTGGCGACGTGATCGAGGTGCCGGCGCGCCAGTTGGCGCAGCAGCACAGCGCCCCGCGTGTGTCGGCGCCGAAGGAAGAAAACGCGCCTGCGGCAGCGGCTCCGGCCGTGGCTGCGCCGACCGCGAGGCCGGAAGCGGCGGCTGAACCGGCCCAGCGTGCGGCCAAGCCCGCCGCCGCGCCGGCGCCGCGCCTGGCCCAGCCGGCCCGCGCCCGGCCCACCCCGAATAGCGGCGCCACCGCGGCGCGGCCGCTGCGACGCCCGGTCGTCAAGACCAGCGACGCCACCGACGTCAAGGCGGTCAAGCCGGTCCCGGCATCCTCGCGCCGAGCGCCGCCGGCGGATGACGATTGGGAATCCTTCTGACGGCGTGTTCGGCCAAGGTTTTTTGTTGCATTGAATAGGTAGTAGAAAACACATCCCTTTTACGACGGGGCGACGTCAACATGTCGCCTCGGCGGTTACCGGAAATATCGGAAAATGTTAAGCAATCTGAAGGTGCGCACGGGTTTGATGCTTGCCCAATTGGCAGTCGCCGTGGCCGCGCTGGTTGCCATCGCCCTGGGTTGGAACAGCATGCGATCCAACGCCGAAGCGATCAACGCTTTGGATAGCCTGAGCGTCCAGCAGAGCAATCTGGTCAAGGACTCTTATGTGCAGATGCTGCGCGCCACCATCCGCGCGGACATCGCCGCGGCCCAGCGCGCCGCCGGCGACAAGGCGGGCGCGGCCGAGAACACCCGCATCGTCCAGCAGTTGCTGACCGACGGCAAGGCCAAGCTCGAGAAGTTCAAGGCGATTCCAAAGACCACCGATATCGGCCGCGCCGCCGAAGGCCAACTGCTGGCCTCGTTCAACGGCTTTGCCGAAGGCCTGCAGGCCATGCTGGGCGCGCTGGACCGGGGGGACAACGCCGAATACCTGAACCTGAAGAACACCAAGACCGCCGCGGCCAGCGGCGCGTTTTCCAAGCAGTTGACCGAATTCGCGACCGCGATCACCACCTATAGCGAAGAGCGGGTGGCGGCGTCGCGCTCGGAGGGCGCGGTCATGGCGTATGTCTACCTCGCGCTGGTCCTGGTAATCCTGGCCGTGTCGCTGGGCGCCTTCCTGTTCATGAACCGCGTCGTGCTGCGGCCGCTGCGGGCTGTCGGCGAGAGCTTTGACCGGATCGCCGGCGGCGACCTGACCACTCGCGTCGAGGTGCAATCGACTAACGAGATCGGTGCCCTGATGGCGGCGGTCAAGCGCATGCAGGAAAGCCTGGCGCGCACGGTGTCGACCGTGCGCCGTGGCGTCGACGAGATCAACGTTGGCTCGCGCGAGATCTCGGCCGGCAACACCGACCTGTCCAGCCGCACGGAAGAGCAGGCGGCTTCGCTGGAAGAGACCGCCGCTTCGATGGAAGAGCTTGCCTCGACGGTCAAGCAGAACGCCGACAACGCGCGCCAGGCCAACCAGTTGGCGGCCAGCGCGTCGGACGTGGCCGAGCGCGGCGGTTCGGCGGTGGCCGAAGTGGTCAACACGATGCAGGGCATCTCGGCCAGCTCGCGCAAGATCTCGGAAATCGTGTCGGTGATCGACGGCATCGCCTTCCAGACCAACATCCTGGCGCTGAACGCGGCGGTGGAAGCGGCCCGTGCCGGCGAGCAGGGCAAGGGCTTCGCGGTGGTGGCGGGCGAAGTGCGCTCGCTGGCGCAGCGCAGCGCGCAGGCGGCCAAGGAAATCAAGGGCCTGATCGAGGACTCGGTGAGCAAGGTCGGCGCGGGTTCCGAGCAGGTTGAGCGGGCGGGCGCGACGATGCAGGAGATCGTGGCGTCGGTCAAGCGCGTGACGGACATCATGGGCGAGATCTCGGCGGCCTCCGAGGAGCAGTCCAGCGGCATCGACCAGGTCAATCGCGCGGTTTCGCAGATGGACGAGGTGACGCAGCAGAACGCGGCGCTGGTGGAAGAAGCGGCGGCCGCGGCCGGCTCGCTGCAGGAACAGGCGCAGCGCCTGGCCGAAGCGGTGGCCGTGTTCAAGATCAACGCCGGCGACGTGATCGAGGTGCCGGCGCGCCAGTTGGCGCAGCAGCGCAGCGCCCCGCGCGTGGTTGCGCCGACGGTCGAGGAAACGGCGCCCGCGCAACAGAAAGCTGCGGCGCCCGTCGAGCCGGCGCCGCGCCAGGCCGCGCCGGCTGTCCGCCTGACGCACACCGCGCCCCGCGCCAAGCCGGCGTCCGGGGCGGAGGCGGCGAGCGCGGCGCGTCCGCTGCGCCGTCCGGCGCCGCGCGCCGGCACGGCCACGACCGCGGCAAACGACGCCAAACCGGCGACGCCGGCGGCGACCCGCCGCCAGGCGCCGGCAGACGATGACTGGGAATCTTTTTGACGCCGGCAATGACCGGTAAATGGGCAGGTATGCGAGGCTATCTACATCTTCTGGCGGCAGCGGCGATCACGGCATTGATCGTCGGCTGCTCGGCGACGGGCCACAATTTCGACCCCGGCAAGCTGTCGACCCTGACGCCGGGGCAGACGACGCTGGAAGAAGCCTCGCGGGCGCTCACCGCCCCGCCCGACAAGTTCTACAAGCAGACCGACGGCACCTTCCTCGCCCTCTGGTCCTTCAAGATCACGTTTGTCCCGGACGGCTTGTACAGCCGCAAGGAAGCGCTGCTGCAGTTCGGCCCCGACGGCCGCCTGATGCGCCTCGTGGACAGCACCAATATTCTGCTGGAACCCTGGGAACGCCAGAAGTTGCTGGGCCCCGCGCCTGTGCCTGACGTCAGTCAGGAATGGGCGCAGCAGCCCGCGCCGGAGGTCCAGGTGGAAACCATCGTCATACCGGGGCCGGCCGTCGTGTCGCCCGAGCCGATGCGCCAGGGCCGTTAGGTCCCGTTTTCGCGGAGAGCGTGCCGGCCCCGGAGGCCGCCGCGTACGTCGCCCTGATGCGTGCCACTTCCGCCAGGAAGGCACGCCAGGGTGGTTTTTCATTTGGTCAGAGCTGTACCTGAGGGATGGGGAAAGAATATGGAAGCGAGTCTGGAATCCGGAGCGAAGTCAGGCAAGGTCGGTAAGAAAAAGGCCTCGCGTGCGCCCAAGGTGAAACGCAAGCTGAGACTGCGCGACGCACGCGTCGGCACGATGCTGCTGTGGGTCATGGCATTCTTCGCGGTGCTGATCGCGGCGGTGGGCGGCCTGGCCGCCTTCTTCCTGCAGCATAACTACGAGTCCATCCGCGAGGTCAATGCGCTGACCGAGCGCTCCAAGCAAGTGGATGTGATCAACAGCGACATGCTGCGCGCCCGCGTCAGCCTGATGGTCGCGGCCCGCCACCTGCAGGAGTCGGGCTGGGGCAGCGGCGAGAACTCGGCGCGCGACGCGGCCGCGGCGCTCAAGGGCGCCACCGATCTGCTGACCGGCGTGCGCAGCCGCTTCGCCGACTTCCAGAAGAACATGCTTCAGGATGACACCGGCCGCCAGCTATCGATGAACCTGGTGCGCCGCTACCGTTCGTATATCGATGACGGCGTCGACACCATGGTGGAAGCGCTGCGCAGCGAGGACTACTCGACCTTCTACATGGTCAACAATGAATACGGCACGCCGCGCAGCGCCGCCTTCATCGAGGCCATCGGCGAATTCAGCAAGTACATTGCCGACCAGCAGGAAGCCACGATCCAGCAGGCCGAGGACAACTTCAACCGCGCCATGGTGGCCGTTGCCGTCGCGGTGGCGTTGGCGCTGGCCCTGATGGTGTTCTGCCGCGTGCTGTTCGGCCGCCTGGTGGTCCGTCCGCTGGTCGAGGCCGGCCAGCATTTCGACAAGATCGCCGCCGGCGACCTGACCAGCCGCGTCGAAGTGCGTTCGCACAACGAAATCGGCCAGTTGTTCGCCGCGCTCAAGCGCATGCAGGAAAGCCTGACGCGCACGGTGGCCACGGTGCGCCGCGGCGTCGATGAAATCACGGTGGGTTCGCGCGAGATCTCGGCCGGCAACACCGACCTGTCCAGCCGCACGGAAGAGCAGGCGGCTTCGCTGGAAGAGACCGCCGCTTCGATGGAAGAGCTTGCCTCGACGGTCAAGCAGAACGCCGACAACGCGCGCCAGGCCAACCAGTTGGCGGCCAGCGCGTCGGACGTGGCCGAGCGCGGCGGTTCGGCGGTGGCCGAAGTGGTCAACACGATGCAGGGCATCTCGGCCAGCTCGCGCAAGATCTCCGAGATCGTGTCGGTGATCGACGGCATCGCCTTCCAGACCAACATCCTGGCGCTGAACGCGGCGGTGGAAGCGGCCCGTGCCGGCGAGCAGGGCAAGGGCTTCGCGGTGGTGGCGGGCGAAGTGCGCTCGCTAGCGCAGCGCAGCGCGCAGGCGGCCAAGGAAATCAAGGGCCTGATCGAGGACTCGGTGACCAAGGTTGGCGCGGGTTCGCAGCAGGTCGAACGGGCGGGCGCGACGATGCAGGAGATCGTGGCGTCGGTCAAGCGCGTGACGGACATCATGGGCGAGATCTCGGCGGCGTCCGAGGAGCAGTCCAGCGGCATCGACCAGGTCAATCGCGCGGTGTCGCAGATGGACGAGGTGACGCAGCAGAACGCGGCGCTGGTGGAAGAAGCGGCCGCCGCGGCCGGCTCGCTGCAGGAACAGGCGCACCGGCTGGCCGAAGCGGTGGCCGTGTTCAAGATCAACGCGGGCGAAGTGATTGAAGTGCCGGCCCAGCAACTGGGCGGCTACCAGGCGCCGACGCTGACGCAGGACTGATCATCGGGGCGCGAGCCCCGCAATGCGAAGCCCGGCCTGTTGGCCGCGGCTTCCGCCGACCCGGCGCCCGTTCGCGGCCGCCGGGTCGAATGTCTTATGTGGGTCTGATTTTTGTCATGAACAGCTTAAGTTTTCGAAAATATTGCCGTTCATGGTCATAACGCCCAGGACAAGGGCAGTGAACCGGCCCAGGTCGCGCCGCGCATCGGCATGCGCAGCCCCCGGGGCACGGCGCGGACGCGGTGCGGCGGGGCACCCGGTCCGGGTCGACCTTCGCGGATCGTTCGCTGCACCATGATGCAACCGGAGACAAGCTGTGCGCGTAAACCTTCCTGTCAATGACGTGGAAACCAAGCTGCGAGAGGATCAATACCTGATCTCGCGTACCGATACCAAGGGCCGCATCCTCTACGCGAATCCGGCATTTATCGAAGTCAGCGGATTCTCCCGCGAGGAACTGATCGGCAAGGCGCACAACATTGTGCGCCATCCCGACATGCCGCCGGAAGCCTATGCCGACCTGTGGCAGACGCTCGAAGCCGGCGAGTCCTGGCTCGGCCTGGTCAAGAACCGCCGCAAGGACGGCGGCTACTACTGGGTGCTCGCCAATGCCACGCCGATCGTCGAGAACGGCGAAGTGGTGGCGTATTCGTCGGTGCGCGTGCGGCCGAGCGACGAACAGATCGAGATGGCCGAGGCGCTGTACGAACGCATCCGCGAAGGCCGCGCCCGCGGCGTGCGCATCGTGCGGGGCCGGCCGGTGCGCGCCGGCTGGCGCCGCAGCCTGGACTTGCTGGCCTTCCCGTTCAAGCGCAACGTGCGCAGCCGCATGTTCCGGCACGCGCTGCTGTCGTCGGGCATCGTGGTGGCGGCCGGCGCCTATGGCCTGAACGCCAACTGGGCCTCGCTGGATGCCGCCGGCGCCGGCCTGGCCTGTGGCCTGCTGGCGTTGGGCGTGGCCGGAATCTTCGGCCTGGGCTGGAGCCTGAGCCGTTCGCTGCTGGATCCGATGGTCGACGCCGCCAACATGGCGCGCCAGGTCGCCGCCGGCAACCTGACCACCCAGATCGTGGCCGACTCCGATGACGAGATCGGCAGCCTGAAGTTCTCGCTCGAGGTCATGCGCAAGAGTTTGATCGGCATCGCGCAGGACGTGTACCGCGGCATCGAGGGCACGACTCAGGCCGCGGTGCACATTGCCCGCGGCAACCAGGAACTGGCCGGACGCACCGAGGGGCAGGCCGCCTCGTTGCAGCAGACCGCGGCGAGCATGGAGCAGTTGACCTCGACCGTGCGCCAGAACGCCGACAACGCCCGCCAGGCCAACCAGCTCGCGGCCAGCAGCATGGACGTGGCGCGTCGCGGCGGTGTCGCGGTGGGCCAGGTGGTCAGCACCATGCATGGCATTTCCGACAGCTCGCGCAAGATCGTCGACATCGTCAGCATCATCGAGGGCATTGCCTTTCAGACCAACATCCTGGCGCTGAACGCGGCGGTCGAAGCGGCCCGCGCCGGCGAGTCCGGCAAGGGCTTCGCGGTGGTGGCCGGCGAAGTGCGCAGCCTGGCGCAAAAGAGCGCCCAGGCCGCCAAGGAGATCAAGGGCCTGATCGAGGATTCGGTCGAGCGCGTGACCGAAGGCTCGGCCCAGGCCGAGCAGGCCGGCGCGACGATGGAAGAGATCGTGGCGGCGGTGCATCGCGTCACCGACATCATCGGCGAGATCTCGCAGGCGTCCCAGGAACAGTCCAGCGGCATCGAGCAGGTTGATAGCGCGGTATCGCAGATGGACGTGATGACGGTGCAGAACACCGCGCTGGTGCAGGAGCTGGGCGGCGCCGTGCTGCAGTTGGGCAACCAGTCCGGCACCTTGCGCGAGACCATCCGGGTTTTCCGCCTGACCGGACAGCAGTAGGTCTGCGAAAGACGCATGAAAAAGCCGGCCTTCGGGCCGGCTTTTTCATGGCGCGTTGCGCGTGGCAAAGCCGGCGGCGTCGGTCGTGGCGCTATCTGCCCGCCAGCGCGTCCGTCACGCGGCTCATCGCCGACAGGCCGGATTCGAACAGCGATTCCAGGAACGGGCCGGAATTGGGCAGCACCACGGTCAGCAGCACCACGCCCACGATCAGGCTGACCGGAAAACCCACCGAGAACACCGACAGTTGTGGCGCGGCGCGGTTCAGGATGCCCATGGCCAGGTTGATGGTCAGCAGCGCGCAGATCAGCGGCAGGGCCAGCAGCAGGCCCGACACGAACACGGTCTTGCCCCATTCCACCACCACGCCCCAGCCGTTCTGGTGCAACTGGATCGCCGCCACCGGCAGGGTGTCGAACGAGCGCACCAGGGCCGCCAGCACCAGCAGGTGGCCGTCCAGGGCCAGGAACGTCAGCATCGCCACGATGTTGAACAGGCGCGACAGCACCGCCGTGTTGGCGCCGGTGCTGGGATCGAAGAACGAGGCGAACGACAGGCCCATCTGCAGGCCGACGAATTCGCCGGCGGTTTGCACCGCCGCGAACACCAGGCGCATGGAAAAGCCCATGGCGATGCCGATCAGCACTTGCTGCATCACCATCCAGAGGCCGGCGAACGAGCCCGGCGCGATGGGGGGCGCGGGGTCGAGCGCCGGGCTGACGGCGACCGCCAGCACGAAGGCCAGGCCGATCTTGACCTTGACCGGGATGATCGATTCGGAGAAGAGGGGAGCGGTGCCCACCAGCGCCAGGATGCGCACGAACGGCCAGAGGAACTGGCCGATCCAGCCATTGAGCTGCTCGATGGTGAAGGAGAACATGGCGACGCGTCCCGGGGCCGGCGGCGCGCCGCTACGACACCAGGCCGGGGATCTGGCCGATGAGCTGGCGGATGTAGTCGACCATGATGCCGATCAGCCAGGGGCCCAGCAGCACCAGCACGCCGCACATGGCTAGCAGCTTGGGGATGAACGACAACGTCATTTCGTTGATCTGCGTGGCGGCCTGGAAGATGCTGATCACCAGGCCCACGATCAGGGTGATGATCAGCAGCGGGCCGGCCATCGCCAGCGCGACTTTCATCGCCTGGTAGGTCATGGTCATGACGGTTTCGGCGGTCATGGCGATTCCCTATTGATAGAAGCTCTGGGCCAGCGAGCCCATCAGCAGGTTCCAGCCGTCGGCCAGCACGAACAGCATCAGCTTGAACGGCAGCGCCACGGTCACGGGCGGCACCATCATCATGCCCAGGGCCATCAGCACGCTGGCGACCACCAGGTCGATGATGAGGAACGGGATGAAGATGGTGAAGCCGATCTGGAACGCGGTCTTGAGCTCGCTGGTGATGAATGCCGGCACCAGGATGCGCAGCGGCACCTGCGACGGATCCTCCAGCGCCGGCTGCTTGGCCAGGTTGGCGAACAGCGCCAGGTCGTTCTCGCGGGTCTGGTGCAGCATGAAGGTGCGCAGCGGGCCGGCGGCGCGCTCGACCGCGGCCTCGAACTGGATCGAGCCCTCGGACAGCGGTTTGTAGGCGTCGGTGTAGATCTTGTCGAACACCGGCGACATTGTGTAGAAGGTCAGGAACAGCGCCAGCCCGATCAGAACATGGTTGGGCGGCGACATCGCGGTGCCCATGGCGCTGCGCAGCAGGCCCAGCACGATGATGATGCGGGTGAAGCCGGTCATCATCAGCAGCGCCGCCGGCAGGAACGACAGCGATGTCATCAGCAGCAGCGTCTGCATGCTGAGCGAATAGGTTTCGGAACCGCCCGGGCCCGGCGTCGCGGTCAGGGCCGGCAGGGTCGCCTGCGCCACCACGCCGGCGGGGAACAGGGCCAGGCCCAGCAGGGCGGCGGCGCCCAGCAGGGGGAGCGCACCGCGGCGGGCGCGAGGGGAGTTGGGCAAGCTCATGGTGTGGAAATGCGCGCGCCGGCTAGCGGCGCTTGAGCGCCTGGCCCAGCTTGGCCGCGAAGGCGGCGGCGGGCAAGGTCGCGGCTTGCGGCAGTTCGCCGGCGGGCAGGGTATGCAGGGTGTTGAGCTGGCCGGGGCTGACGCCCACGACCACCCAGGTGTTCTCGATCTCGACGACGACGATGCTCTGCCGCGCGCCGATCGGCAGGCTGGCGACCTGCTTGAGCAGGTTACCGCCGCCGCGCTGCGTCAGGCCGGCGCGGCGCGCCAGCCAGGCCGCGGCCAGGATGGCCGCCAGCACCAGCACCAGGCCGATGATGACGCGCAGCAGGGCGGAATCGTTCATCACGGGCGTGGCTTCAACGGCGGTTGTTGAGGCGGTTGATGCGTTCGGACGGGGTGATGATGTCGGTCAGGCGGATGCCGTACTTGTCTTCCACCACCACCACTTCGCCCTGGGCGATCAGGTAGCCGTTGACGAAGATGTCCATCGGCTCGCCGGCCAGGCCGTCCAGCTCGACCACCGAGCCTTGGCCCAGTTGCAGCAGGTTCTTGATGGTCAGGCGGGTGCGGCCCAGCTCGACCGTCAGTTGGACGGGCACGTCCATGATCAGGTCGATATCGGTGCCGGCGCCCGATGCGGCACCGGCCAGCGGCTTGAACACCGACTGCGCGGCCGATTGGGCGGCGGGCGCGGCCGGGGCGGGCGTGGCGGGCGCTGCCGGGGCAGGCGCCGGGGTGGCGGCAGCGGCCGGCGGCGTGGCCGCGGTCTGCTCGGCCATGGCGGCGGCCCAGTCGTCCTGAGCGGGCTTCAGGCCATCCGCCTGGGTGGGCGGATTGGCGCGGGATTGTTCGGCGAGCGCGTCGGCCCAGTCGTCGGCCGGGGACGAGCCGGAGCCGGGCTCGTTCTTGTCAGTCATGGTCGGGGGCCTCGTTAGATTCGGTATCGTAGGTAAACATGTTCTGCACGCGCAGGGCGTACTGGCCGTTAAAGACGCCGTAACCGCATTCCATCAGCGGCACGCCGTCGACATGGGCAATGACGGTCTGCGGCACATCCACGGGCAGGATGTCGCCAACCTTCATGCGCATCAGTTCGCGGATATTGGACGGAATGCGCGCGAATTCGGCGACCACGTCGATGTCGGCGCTGCGCACCTGGCGCGAAAGCTGTTGCGACCAGCGCTGGTCCACTTCTTCCAGCGTGGTTTCCTGCAGCGGTCGCGTGAGCAGGTCGCGCACGGGTTCGATCATGGAGTAGGGCAGGCAGATGTTCAGGTCGCCGCCGGTCGCGCCGAATTCGATGTGGAACGAGGTGACGACCACCACTTCATTGTTGCCGGTGATGCTGGCGAACTTGGTGTGCATCTCCGAGCGGACGTAGTCGAACTCGATCGGATAGACGGGGTCCCAGGACTTGCCGTAGCTCTCCAGGGTCAGGTTGAGCAGGCGCCGGATGATGCGCTGTTCGGTGGTGGTGAAGTCCCGGCCCTCGACGCGCGTGTGATAGCGGCCATCGCCGCCGAACAGGCTGTCGATGACCAGGAACACCAGGTTCGGGTCGTAGGTGAACAGGGCCGTGCCGCGCAGCGGTTTCATCTGCACCATGTTCAGGTTGCTGGGCACGGGCAGGTTGCGCTCGAAGTCCGCGTACTTCTGGATCTTGATGGAACCGACGGTGATGTCCGCGCTGCGGCGCATGAAGTTCAGCAACACGCTGCGCATCTGGCGCGCAAAGCGTTCGTTGATGAGTTCCAGCGTCTGCATGCGCCGGCGCACCACGCGGTCGGGCGAGCTCAGGTCATAGGCACGGGCGCCGTCGTTGGGGCCCGCGGATTCCTTTTTGCTGTCGCTCTCGCCCGTGACGCCGGCCAGCAGCGCGTCGACTTCGTCCTGCGAAAGAAACGCCTCGTAGGCCATGCTTATTGCACCACGAACGCCGTATACAGTACGTCGGTGACATACTGGCCGTCCGGCAGGGGCGCGAACGGGCGGTTGACGGCTTGCTTGATGGCGTTGGCCATGTCGGTCTTGCCCTGTTGCGTCTGCACGCCGGTGGGCGATTGCGAAGACAGCACCATCAGGATGCGGCTGCGCACTTCAGGCATGTACTTTTCGAGACGGATACGGGTCTGTTCGTCGCTGACGCGCAGGGTCAGGCCGACGTGCATGATGCGTTCGGTGTCGGCGTTCTGCAGCGTGACGGTGAAGGCCTCGATCGGCACGAAGATCGGCGCGGGCACCGCGGCCGGAGTGGTGGGCGGGGCGACGAAGGTGGTCGGCGTGGCTTGCGGACCCGCGGCGCCGGGCTGGCCCGGCTGGCCGCCGGTCTGACCGACGCCCAACTGCACCGGCGCGCCGCCTTGCGGCTGCATGCGCTGCGCGACGAACCAGGTCGCGCCCGCACTCGCGGCCGCCACCAGCAACAGCACCAATATCATGAGCAACGGACGAAGGATTCGGCCAATGCCGCCGGAGCGTGTCGGAAGCGCGCCGCGTGGCGGCATGGTTGTGGGTTTGGAAGTCGCCATCTCGGTGTCGATGCGTGTTTTGCCGCTGATGAAAACGGATTCTTAGTGGATGAAAGCATTCTGCCCGAAATGCGCCCCCGGCTTGGAGGCGAAAAACAGGGCGAAAGCCGTGTATCTCAAGCTATTGCTGCACCGCCCGCAACCGTTGCCGGCCGCGGGCCGCGCGATTGTTACGCGAAGGTGTCGACCAGCGCATTGGCGTTGCGCGAAGCCGTCACGGCGACCGGCTGGCCATCGATCGCGCCGTCGGCCACGGCAGCGCCGTTGCCGCCACCCTGGCGCTGGGAACCGCCGCCGTTCTGCTGCGCGAATTCCTGTTGCGCGGCCTGTTCGCCGACGCTGGTCTGGCCCAGCGAGATGCCGGCCTGGGCCAGCGCCTGCTGCAACTGCGGGATGGCGGTTTCGATGGCCTGGCGCACCGAGGCGTGAGCCGAGACGAACGACGCGCTGGCCACTCCGTCGGCCAGGTTGATGCTGACGCGCAGCGGGCCGAGATCGGGCGGATCCAGGCGCAGTTCGGCGGTCTGGGTGCCCTGGCGCACGTTGTTGCTCATGACGACCATCTGCTGGCCCAGTTCGGTGCCCCAGTGGGTGCCGCCCACGGGGGTGGCGACCTGCAGCACGACCGGCACGTTGGGCACGGCGATGCTGGCGGGGTTGGCGATGGGCGCGGGTTGCTGGCGCTGCGAGGCGGCGGCGATGGCCTGGGCCAGGTGATCCTGGGCGTTGGCGGCGTGCTGCGGAACCTGGAACTGCTGCGCGGTGCTGAGCACCGGCGCGTCGGATTCCTCTTCGGCGCGCACATGGTGGGGGGCGGCCGGCGTCGGTTCGGCGGCCACGCGCACGTCGGCTGCGCGGGGCTGCGCGGGTTCGGGCGCGGGGCGCGGCAATTCGCCGGCGGGCGCGGCCTTGGCGGCGATCTCGGCGACCGGGGCGGAGCCGGGCTTGGCCGCGGCGGTGACCACCGGCAGGGCGGCCTGGGCATCGCGGCTGGCCAGGGCGGCGGCGGCTTCGGCCTGTTGCGCGGTGGCGGGCACCGGCGCGCGCGGCGTGGCGATCGCATCGTTGGCGGTCAGGGCGGCCTGCACCACGGCGGCGCCAGCGCTGATGGCCGTGGCGGCGGCCTGGGCGGTGCCGCGCGCCAACTGCGTCTGTTCGGCGGCCTGGGCGGCAATCTCCAGGGCCTGCTGCGGCAGCACCGGCGCCGCCGGCTGCTGCGCGGCGACGGCAAGCGCGCCCGCTTCGGCCTGGGCGGCAGTCTGCACGGCATTGTCGATGGCCTGCGCGGCGGCATCCTCGGCGTTGCCGGCGGCGCCACCCGAACTCTTGCCGCTGGCCGGCGTCTTGGCGCCGCCGTTGGCGGCGGGACGCGCGTCGGCGGACGGATTGGGGCGTTGCTGGGCCAGCACGTCCGAGAAGGACGGACCTTTCTTGGCTGTGGCCGGCGCGGCCTTGGCGCCGAGGGTGTCGGCGATCGAGACCGGCGCGGCGGGCGCGATGGCGGGGGTGGGCAGGGGAGCGGTCATGGCGGGCTTCCTGTGGGCAATTAATGCATCCCGGCCCGGCGCTGGACCAGGCGGGCGGAGTATTCGTCGTTGGCGCGCTGTTCGCGGCGGGATTCGACCACGGCCTGGGCGCGCAATTCGCGCTGCGCCAGGGCGTCGTACGAGTTGAGCTTGCGCTTTTCCTGCTGCCAGTAGAGCCGGCCCTTGGCCAGGTTATCGTCGGCCTGGCGCAGCACGCCTTGCTGCTGGCTGATGGCGTCGTCCAGCGTGCCGATGAAGCGCTGGTAGTTGTGGCAATCGCTGGCGGACATGCCGGTGGTCATGGCTTGCTGCAGGCGTTCCAGGTAGTCCTGGCGATAGTCCTGCAGCATGCCGAGCTGGCGTTCGGCATTGGTGCGCTCGGTGCTGAGGCGGCCAAGCAGGCGGGCGGCTTCGTCCGTGCTCTCCTTGGCCAGGTTGATCAGCATGTCCAGGGGCAATTGGCTAGGCATAGGTGTCCCTCAATTCAAAGCTGGCGCGCAACTGTTCCACCGCGTCCTCGTAGCCGACGTTCTCGCCGATATCCTGTTGCAGGAACGCTTCGAGGCGCGGGTAGCGGGCGATGGCGTCGTCCAGTTGCGGGTCGTTGCCGGCGGCGTAGGCGCCCACGGCGATCAGGTCGCGGTTGCGCTGGTAGCGCGATAGCGTCTGCTTGAAACGGCGCACCACCGAGAACTGCTGCGGCGTGATCAGCGAGGTCATGGCGCGCGAAATGGAGGCCTCGATGTCGATGGCGGGGTAGTGGCCGGCTTCGGCCAGATGGCGCGACAGCACCACGTGGCCGTCCAGGATGGCGCGGGCCGAGTCGGCGATCGGATCCTGCTGGTCGTCGCCTTCCGCCAGCACGGTGTAGAACGCGGTGATCGAGCCGGCCTTGCCGCTGGGGCCGGGCGCGCCCATGCCGGCGCGTTCGACCAGGGTCGGCAGCTTGGCGAACACGGATGGCGGATAGCCCTTGGTGGCGGGCGGCTCGCCGATGGCCAGCGCGATTTCGCGCTGTGCCATGGCGTAGCGGGTGAGCGAGTCCATGATCAGCAGCACGTCCAGGCCCTGGTCGCGGAAGTGTTCCGCCAGGCGCGTGGCATAGGCCGCGCCCTGAAGGCGCAACAGTGCCGAGACGTCGGCCGGGGCGGCCACCACCACCGAACGCGCCAGGCCTTCCGGGCCCAGGTTGTGCTCGATGAATTCCTTGACTTCGCGGCCCCGCTCGCCGATCAGGCCGACCACGATGATGTCGGCCTTGGTATAGCGGGCCATCATGCCCAGCAGCACGCTCTTGCCGACGCCGGAGCCGGCGAACAGGCCCATGCGCTGGCCGCGGCCGACGGTGAGCAGGCCATTGATGGCGCGCACGCCGGTATCGAGCACGGTGTCGATCGGGGCGCGCGACAGCGGGTTGATCGGCTGCGCCGATAGCGGCGCCAGTTCGGCGCCGGTCAGCGGACCGAGGCCGTCCAGCGGCCGGCCGGCGCCGTCCAGCACACGGCCCAGCAGGGCGTTGCCCACCGGCAAGTGGCGGCCCAACTGGGGCTTGGCGTTGCCATTGAGTTCGGCCTTGCGCGGCAGCGGGATCTGGCGCTGCACGGGCGGTTCGCCGGGCACCACGCGGGCGCCGGGCGGCAGGCCGGAAATGTCGGCCTGCGGCATCAGGTACAGGGTGTGGCCGTCGAAACCGACCACTTCGGCGTCGGCCCAGTGGTCGTGGCCGCGGGCGATCTCGATACGGGCGGCGGCGCCCACCGGCAGGCGCAGCCCCGTGGCGTGCAGCACCAGGCCCGTGGCGCGCGTGATCTTGCCGCTGACCAGCCAGGGGTCGGTCGACGCGGCGCGGATCGAGCCGATCTGCAGTTGGGTCTGCCAGCGGTCGATCACGGGCACGGCCGGTTGGCCGGGCTGCGCGGGGGCCGGATTGGCGCTCACGCCGGATCCTCCCAGTGGACGTTGCGGCCCAGCGAGGCCGCGACGCGGCGCCAGCGGGTCTGCAAAGTGGCGTCGATGTCGCCGAACGGCGTCTCGGCGCGGCAGCCGCCGCGGGCGATGGATTCGTCGGCCAGCACGCGCCAGTGGCCTTCCTTGAGTTCGTCGGCCAGGTGCAGGCGGATCAGCTCGATGTCGGCGGGGTTGGCCCACAGGCGCATCTGGCCGCCGGCGGTGGGGTTGATGTGCAGCACTTCGCGGACGGCGCTGGCCACGGTGTCGGGCTGCTCGGCCAGGGTGGTGCGCACGACCTGCTGGGCGATGTCCAGCGCCAGCGTCAGCAGGCTCTGGCCCATCTTTTCTTCCAGCGAGCCGACCGACTCGGCGCAGGCCTGCATCAGCGCGTGCAACTGCTGCGCTTCCTGGGCGCCTTGTTCGCGCGCCTGGGCCAGGCCTTCGGCATAGCCGGCTTCGCGACCGGCCGCCAGGCCCGCTTCATGGCCTTCGGCGCGGCCCGCTTCCAGGCCGGCGGCATGACCCTGCGCGTAGCCTTCCTCGCGGCCCTCGGCGATGGCCTGGGCGCGCAGCTGGGCCATCACCACTTCCGGGTCGGGGCCCGGATCGGGTTCGGGCTCGGGTTCGACTTCGACGGGCGGCGGCTCGTCGAACGACAGCATCTGCCAGCGCCGCCAGGCGGCACTGCGCGAGATGAGCGTCGACTGGCCGGTATCCGCTTCAGACATACGCGTCGTCTCCGGAGTTGCCCAGCACGATCTGGCCGCTCTCGGCCAGGCGGCGGGCGATCTGCAGGATCTTCTTCTGCTCGGTCTCGACCTTCGACATGCGGATCGGGCCTTGCGCTTCCAGGTCTTCGCGCAGCATTTCTGCGGCGCGGCTGGACATGTTGCGCAGGAACTTGGCGCGCAGCTCTTCCTGGGCGCCCTTGAGCGCGACCATGAGGGTGTCGTTGTCGATTTCCTTGAGGATGAGCTGGATGGCGCGATCCTCGACGTCGAGCAGGTTGTCGAACACGAACATCTCGTCGATGATCTTCTGCGCCAGGTCGCTGTCGCGTTCGCGCAGGCTGGCGACCACGGTTTCCTCCTCGGCCGAATTCATCATGTTGAGAATCTCGGCCGCGGTGCGCACGCCGCCCATCTTGCTGCGCTTGGCGCCCTGGCCGGCCAGCACCGAATTGAGCACTTCGGTCAGTTCCGACAGCGCCGCGGGCTGCACGCCGCCGAAGGTGGCGATGCGCAGCATGACGTCGTTGCGCAGGCGGTCGGTCAGCAGCGCCAGCACGCCGGCGGCGCGGTCGCGCTCCAGGTGCACCAGGATGGTGGCGATGATCTGCGGGTGCTCGTCGCCGATCAGCTCGGCCACGGTGTGCGGATCGAGCCAGTTCAGGGCGTCGATGCCGCTGCCGCCTTCGCCGGCTTCCAGGATGTCCTCGATCAGGCCGGCGGCGCGGTCGCTGCCCAGCGCCTTGGTCAGCACGGTGCGGATGTAGTCGTCCGAACCCAGCGTGACGGCCATGAACTGGTCGGCTTCCTGGCGGAATTCCTCCAGCACCACGGCGACGTCGTTGCGGGTGACCTGCTTGAGGCTGGCCATGGCGGCGCCGACCTGCTGGACTTCGCGGGCGGAGAGGTATTTGAAGACCTCGGCGGCAGCATCTTCACCCAGCGACATCATCAGGACGGCGCTGCGCGTCATGCCGTCCATCGGCTTGGAATCATTTTTCATCTTTGGTCATCCAGGTGCGCAGGACCATCGCGACGGCGCGCGGATCCTTGTTCGCCATCGTGCGGGCGCGTTCCAGGTTGTCCTGGTAACGGTCGGTTTCCTTGGCGCGGGCCAGGTCCTGGGCCTCGCGCTGGGCTTCGATGCGCTCGGCCTCGGCCACTTCCGGATCGACCGGCGGGTACAGGTAGTCGCCCACCGAACGGCGCACCTTGCGGTACAGCCACAGGGCCAGGACGCCACCGACCAGCCATGCCAGGATGGTCTTGAACAGCGAGATCATTTCCGGATCGCGCCACATCGGCAGGGCCGGCGGACCGTCGTTGAACTGACTGTTGACCAGGTTCAGCGAATCGCCGCGGCTTTCCGAGTAACCCATCGCCTCGCGCACAAGGTTCGTCAGTTTGCTCAGTTCCTCGGGCGGCAGGGCCTTGAGGTCGCCATCCTTGTCGCGCACGTAGTTCACCACCACGGCGACCGAAAGGCGTTTGACGGTGCCGACCGGTTGCTTGATGTGGCTGATGGTGCGGTCGACTTCGTAGTTGGTGGTGGCGTCGCGGCGATCGTTGATGGTGCCGCCGGCGTTCTGGGCGCCGGTGGCCGTCTGTTGCTGCTGTTGTTGCTGGCCTTGCTGCTGCGGCTGGCCCGGGCGCGGCGGCTGGGTTTGCGGCGGATTGGCGATGGGAGCCTGGGCGTTGCCCGGGGGCTGGTTGGACAGTGCGCCGGGCACGCCCTGGGCGGGATTGATGCCGCGTTGGTTCTGATCGCTGGTCTGCTGGCTGCGGATGGCGGCCTGGCCGGGTTCCTGGTTGGGACGGTAAACCTCGGACGTTTCCTCGCGGCGGGCGAAGTCCATTTCGGCGCTGGCCTGGGCGTGCACGTTGCCCGGGCCGACCAGCGGATTGAGGATGGTCAGGATGCGTTCGACGGTGCGCTGTTCGGTTTCGCGGACCATGCGCATCTGGTCGGCATCCATGCCGCGGCCTTCGCCCAGCGGCGAGGACAGCAGGCGTCCGTTCTGGTCGACGACCGAGACGTTCTCGGCGGTCAGTTCCGGCACGCTGGAGGCGACCAGCCACGAAATGGCCGAGACCTGGGCGTCGCTGAGGCTGCGGCCGGGGTAGACGTTCAGCAGCACCGAGGCGGTGGGCGGCTGGCGTTCACGCACGAACAGCGACTGGCGCGGCATGGCCAGGTGCACGCGGGCGTGCTGCACGGTGTGCATGGATTCGATCGAGCGCGCCAGCTCGCCTTCCAGGCCACGCTGGTAATTGATCTGCTCGGCGAACTGGCTGGCGCCGAAGCGGGCATTGTCCATCAGCTCGAAGCCGACCGAGCCGCCGCGCGGCAGGCCCTGGGACGCCAGTTGCAGGCGGGCGTCGTAGACGCGGTCGGCCGGCACCAGCAGGGCGGTGCCGGTGTCGTTGTACTTGTAGGGCACGTTCATGGTGCCCAGGGCCGTCACGATGGCGCCGCCATCGCGGTCGTCCAGATTCGAGAACAGCACCTTGTACTTGGGCTCGCTGCTCCACATCGCCACGGCGACGATGAGCGCGACCACCGCGGCTGCCGCGCCCAGCAGGACCGGCTTGGGCAGGGCGCGGATCTTTTCCAACACGGGAAACTTCGCCAGAAGCGACGCGCTCAGGGTAGCCTGCTGATTCATTGGCGGCTCCCGCTGGCTTCGCGGAGCAGGGAAAAGGACTTCATGTTCGGGTAGGGCAGATTACACATGCAACGTGCTTCTGGTCTGGGGAGAGCCTGGATTATTGCTGCTGCGTTAGCAAACCCAATCGTCGAAAACAGCGGTTTTTTGGCGTTACTTATCCCCTATGTAGACAAGCGACCGTGGCGGTGGGGCGGGCGGGGTGGCGGCGCGCGCCGGCGGGGGCGGCGCATTCGGGGAAATATCGGGTGTTTTGGCGGCTTTTAGTCGCTATGACGCCGGGGTTGCCGGGTTACGCTGCGTGCATTGTTGGCGTAGTCCACGCCCCACCTGCAAGGAATAACGTAATGGCTGTATCAGGCTTGTCCGGCATCGAGAGCATGCTCCAGCAGATGCGCGTGGCCGTCACCAAGGCCGAAACCGGCAACCTCGCCGCCGGCGAGGCGGTGGCCCAGCCCGACGGCTTTGCCGCCGAGCTGCAACGCTCCATCCGCCGCGTCACCGGCGCGCAGAATGCCGCCACGGCGCAGGCCAAGGCATTCGAAATGGGCGCGCCCGACGTCTCGCTCAACGACGTGATGATCGACCTGCAAAAAGCCAGCATCGGCTTCCAGACGGCCGTCCAGGTCCGCAACAAGCTGGTCGCGGCCTACAAGGAAATCTCGTCGATGGCCGTGTAACGGCGCAGGCAGGGCCAGAACGGCCCTGCCTCGGCTAGAACATAACCCAATCTAGGCCAGAACGTCCGCCCCGCCGCCCGGCCGCCCGTAGGCGGGGCAGCCCCCTCGGGGGGGCAGCAAGCACGCGTAGCGTGCGCCGCGTGGGGGCTCACAACACGCGCCGCGTGGGGGCAACACTACCTTGCGTTTTTTTCCAGGCGCCAGACGACCTGTTGCAGCCAGTTTTCCTGCCGCGCGTCCAGGTTCAGGAACACCGCGCCCAGGTGGCTCATGGGCGGTTCGCCGGTCAGCGACACATGGGGCGGCGCCGGCTCGTCGGGGTTATCGGACTGGACCATGGGTTGGCCCGAAATCGGGTACACATTGCGCACTTCGAGGTGCGCGTTGAGCTTGCCCAGGTCGCCGAAGTCCAGTCGCACGTCCTCCAGCACCGAGCCGCGTTCCGGCAGGGCCTGCACCGCCAGTTCCACCCGCAGGCCGACGCCGTCCACCGACAGATCGCGCACCGAGAAACTGATCGGCTTCTCGGCCGGGTCGGGTTGCCACGACGCCTGGCAGCGGTTGGCGTTGCTGATCAGCGAGGCGCGGAACATCTTGCGGCGCTGGATGCGGGCAAGGTGTTCGGGGAAGGGCGACATCAAGGCGGCGCTGCCGTCATCGAAATGGATGACTTCGGGGCGCTCGACGCGGAAGCGGATCTGCACGCCGCCGTAGGCGGTGGCGTGGAAATGGAAGGTCGTGCCGCTCAGCAGGCCCATGCTGTCGGACTGTTCGAAGTCGGCCCCGGCGTAGTCGCGCGGGCGCCAGAAGAACTGGCGGGTCTGCTTGTCGGCGCCCAGCACCAGTACCGCCATCTCGCGATCGGCGGCGTCGCGCACCAGGATATGGCTGTCCGGGTGCGTCAGTTCGAAGAGGGCGGCGCGCATGTCTTCCGGCCGCGTGAGCAGGAATTCCGGATCGCTGGCATCCAACACAGTGATGTCCTTGGAAAATAGGGGTCAGGCTGGCGGCGCGGCGTCGGGAAGCTCGCGCGATTCGAGGCGGTACAGCCAGGCCAGCAATTCTGCCACCGCTACGTAGAGTTGGGGAGGAATATGCGCATCCAGGTCCACTTGCATCAGCAGGCCGACGAGTTCGCGCGACTCGTGGACATAGAGTCCGTTTTCCTCGGCGGCGCGCACGATAGTGTCGGCCAACTGGCCGTAACCCTTGGCCACGACGCGGGGAGCGGCGTCCTTGTCGTCATACGAGAGCGCGACCGCGGCGTTGCGGTTGGCGTTGGGACCCTGGTCGGGAGGCGGGGCGGTGCGCATCAGAAATCCGTGGGCATGACGGGACGCGGATCGACCACGTTCACCACCAGGTGGCTGAGCGTGAGGCCGGCGGCCAGCAGGCGCGAACGCAGTTGGTCCGAGGACTCATTGAGTTCGGCCGCGCCATGGGGGGCGACCAATTGCAGCACGATCTGATCGCCGGCCAGGTTCAGGCGCGCGTCCACCAGGCCCAGGCGGGGCAGGTCCAGCTTCAGGCGGGTCGCCCAGGTGGGCACGCCGGATTCCGGGTCGCCGCCGTAGGGCTCGCGTTCGACTTCCCACTCCATGGGGGCGCCGGGCCAGGCTTCGCCTTGCCAGGTCAATGCCTGGTTGGCCAGCACGTCGAGCTGCTGGCGCACCAGCACGGTGAGATCCTGGTGGATGCCGCTGACCGGCGTGCCGGGCGCGGGGGTGTGGGCGCCGCCGCCCGTCGTCGGCGCCTCGCCGCCCGCGCGGTTGGCGGAGGTGCCGGCGCTGTCGGCGCGCGGCCGGGCCAGGTCGGCTTCGCTGGGAACGCCGCTGCGCGTGAGCTTGGCTTGCGGCTCCTGCTGCAATTGGGCCGGATTGCTGCGGCCGAAGACCATGTCGGTCAGGTGCGATTCGTAGAACAGGCCGCTGGTCTGCAGCGCCGCGCGCAGCGCCTGGCCCAGCGCGCGGGCGGACGGTCCGGCCGCCGCCAGGCTGGCGTGGGCCGTGGCGTCGGCGCCCTTGGCGCCGCCGGAGGCGTCGGCCGCGCCGCCAGGGCGGCCGGGCTTGGCGCCGAGCGGGGTATCGGCTTCGAGGTCGGCGCTGACTGCCGCGGCGGTGGCTGCCGCGGCGGTGGCCAGGGCCGCGGCCGCGCTGGTGGCCGGGGTCGTGGCGGGAGCCGCCGCGCCGGTGGCGGGGGGCTGGGGTTGTCCGGGTTGCGCCGGCTGTGCGGCGGCCTGGTCGGTGCCAGGCTGGGCCGGCGCGTTGGCCGACCACAAGGGAGCGCGGCCCTGCACCGGCGGCGCCGCGTCGGGATACTGGGCCAGCAACGCCAGGATCGCGCGCGCGGTCGTGCCCAGCGTGGTGGGGGCCGAGGCCGTGGTGTCGCTACTGGTGACCAGGCCGCGGGCGGCCAGCGCCAGCGCGGCGGCGGTCTTGGCGTCCAGGACGGTGGGCGGGCGGTCGCCGCGGGCGCCGCCGGTCTGGATGCCTTGTCGCGGGTCGCGATTGGAGCCGTCGGCCGAGCCGGGCTTGTCCAGGTTGCCGGGCTGGCTGACCGCATCCGGCCGCGCGCCCGACACCTGGTTGGCGCTGGCGGCGGACATCGTCGTGCCAAGCACGGCGTCCAACCGCTGCACTAGGACGTTGCCGAGTGCCGCGGGACCTACGCTCATGCTTCAGGCGCCTGGTAGCCGTAGGCCGACAACAGCGTCTGCTGGCGCTTCATGCGGCCCAGCAGTTCGCCCAGCCGGGCCAGTTGCGGGAGCGCCAGGTCCCGCGTGAGCGCGTCGTTTTCGAGGATGCGCACCAGCAGGTCGTACTTCATGGCGCGGCCGGCTTCGTCCAGCGGCGCGGTCGGCTCCGCGATCCGCAGGCGTTCGACCAGCTCGCAGTATTGCTGCCCGTGGGCCATCGCCGTATCCCAGTCGCCGGCCTGGGCGGCCGTCAACATCTCGCCCGTGATGAGGGCGATCTCCTGGTAGTGTTCCAGAATAGGGGATGAGTACTGGGTAAGGGACGTCATGGAAATCTCGGGCGTTCGATGGCTGGCTGGATTTGTGTTTTTGGCCATCAGGGCTGGGTGAGGCCAGCCGGTCGGTCGACGGAAGTCTGCCAAGCCTCGGCCAGATCCGCCAGCAGGCGGTCGGCGATATCGAGTTGCTCGGCGTTCGCTTTCAGATTTGCCGTCAGCAAGGTGCGGACGATGTAATCGTAGAGCCGGGCGAGGTTGGCGGCGATCTCGCCGCCGGCCTCCATGTTCAACCCGGTCTTCAAGCCTTCATCGACGATCTTGATCGCTTTCGAGATGGCCGCGCCGCGCTCGGCGACCCGGCCTTCCTGCAGGTGGATGCGTGCCTGCCCGATCGCCGCCCGGGCACCCATGTACAGCAGGGTGATCAGCCGCTCGGGACTCGCGCCCAGCACCTGGGTTTCCAGGCCGATATCGGCGTAGGAGCGGACGGATTGGGACCCTGTGGGGCGGCGGGCGGCGTAAGTCATTAATGCATCTTCTACAGGTTATTTGCTCGATTTGTTCATCGCCGCAAATTGTTGGGTCAGGTAGTTGGCGGTGGTCTGCATTTGCATGTAGAACTTGTCCAGCGCCACGAAGCGGGTACGCATCTGGTCGATCTCGGCATCGCTGGCGGCCTTGGCCCGCTTTTGCTGGGCGTCCAGATCGCTCATCGACTTGGTCAGGCCGTCGGTGCGCGTCTTGAGCGAACCGGTGCTGCCCAACACGTCCTTGAACGCCTTTTCGAAATTCTTGGCCAGGCCGTTGTCGCCGGTCAGCAGCTTGGTGACGTCGGCCGGGCTGCCGCTCAGTGCCTTGTCCAGCTTGGTCTGGTCGAGCTTGAGCTGGCGCGTCTGCGGATCGGTGGTGATGCCCAGGTCGGCCAGAGAGCGGACAGTGCCCGAGCCCAGCACGGCCTGCAGCGCGCCGGTCACCGAAGACTGGATCGAACGCGTGGTGCCGTCTCCGGTCAGCGGCTGGTTGGTGGCCGCCTTGGCGTCGAAGGCCGTCAGGTTCTTGATGGTCGTCTGCAGCGCGTTGTAGGTCTTGACGAAGTCCTGGATGGCCTTGTTGGCGACCGACGTATCGGATTCGAGCTTCAGCGTGATCGGCTTGCCGGCCTCGGTCTTGTCGGTCAGGTTCAGCGTGACGCCGTCGATGACGTTGGCCACGTTGTTCGAACCGCTCTTGACGGCCAGGCCGTTGATGGTGAGCTGGGCGTCTTCGGCCTTGGTGTTGGCCATGCCGGTGGTGGTGCCGTCGGCGGCGGTGCTGAAGGACAGGATGTCCTTGAGCGACTGGTCGCCGGTGACGGTGATGTTCTTGACCGAGGCCTGGACGCCGGTGTCCTTGGCCGTCAGCATCAGGTAGTTGTTGCCACTGCCGTCGTTGATGACGGTGGCGCGCAGGCCGGACTTGTCGTCGGCGTTGATGGCCTTGACGATGCCGTTGAGCGAGGTGTCGCCCTTGAGGTCGATGGTGCGCTTGGTACCGTCGGCCAGCTCGATTTCGAACGAGCCGGTGTCGCCGTGCTTGGCGGTGCGGTCGGCCACGGCGCCCGATTGCAGGCTCTGGGCGCGCGCCAGGTTGTTCACTTCGATGACGTATTGGCCCGCGACGGCGCCCTCGGCGGCCACAGTGGCCGTCAAGGCGGTGCCGCCGGTGACGCTGCCCTTGATGGCAGCCATCGTCTCGGTCTTGCCCAGTACCGCAGCCGACTTCTGCAGGGCTTCCAGCGAGCTTTGCAGCTGCGCGTAGGCGTCGATGCGAGTCTTGTAGCTGGAGGCGCGGGTGGTGTAGATCGAGAGCTTCTTGTCCTCGGCGGCCTGCAGGTCCGACAGGATCTTTTCCAGGGGCAAGCCGGAAACTGAACCGAGGTTAGTGATAGAGGCCATGTGAAATCCTTCCTAGCGATGCGATTCTGTCAAAAATAGGGTGCCGGCGATTGGCCGGGTAAGGGCATAAGGCGGGCCTAATTCGATGATTCCATCATCGATTGGCGCCAAAACGGGCACAGAAGAAAGTACGGGAATTCATGTCAAGCCGAGGTCTTGATGCCATTTCCCTGCATGTTCACGATCATTTTGGCGATCTTGAGCACAGCTTCGCTGGGGATGGTACGAATGACGTCCCCGGACTTGGCGTCCACCACCGATACCACCACCTGGTGCACGTCCGGGTCGACCTCGAACTGCAACTGGGTCGACCAGGCCTTCATCTGCTCGTTGATTTCGTCCAGCGCCTTGTCGAGCGGCAGCTTCTGCGAATTCGACTGCTCCGACGTCGCGGAATCGGTGCCGCTGCCATTGGTGCTGGCGGCGGGCGGGGCGACGGTGACGGATGGATCTGCGACGACTGGCACGGCCGCGACCGGCGCCGGTGCGAACGTAGCGGGGGCTAAGGGGGTTACGGCCATGATCACTCCAGCGGCGGTGCGGGCGTCTCGGAGGAACGCGCTGTTTTCAGGGAATTCTCAGCTACGATTACGGCAGCGCCGCAGGGAACTTTAGCCCTCGTCACAGCGGGCTGTTTCATGTGCTAACAAGTTGGGATCGGGCAATGAGTGTCAAGACGGCGTTGCGAGTCATCGAAATCATCGAAACCTATGCCCGGGAAAAGCGCGCACTGCCCCTGTCGGAACTGGCCCGGCTGCTGGACGTGCCGGTATCAAGCTGCCTGGCCCTGATCCGCACCCTGACCGGCTTGGGCTATCTCTACGAAACCGGCCGCCGCCAGGGCTACTACCCAACCGGGCGCCTGTTGGCGATGGCGCAACGCATCGCCCGCGCCGACCCGGTGCTGGACAGGGTCTATCCGAGCCTGGTTGAATTAAGGGATGCAACCCGGGAAACCGTCGTATTCGCCAAGTTGACGCAGGACGGCCGGGTGGTCTACCTGGACGTGCTGGATTCGCCGCACACGATCCGATACGCGCCGGTTGCCGGCGAGTTCAAGGACGTACACGCCAATTCGCTGGGCAAGGCGCTCATGTCCCTGATGGATGAGCCGGCCCGTGACGCGCTGCTCGGCAGCGGCCCCTTGACGCGCTACAACGAGCGCACGCTGGTTACGCGCGAAGCGGTGCTGCAGGATCTGACGCTGTCGCGCCAGCGCGGCTGGTTCATGAACAGCGGCGAGTCGATTCCCGACGTCGGCGCCATCGCCTGGCCGGTGACGCTCTCGGGCGAGCACTATGCCATCTCCGTGGGCGGCCCCATCTACCGGATCGAGCCGTGCCAGGAGGAATACGCCCGCATCCTGCGGGCGGCGTGCACCGGGCTGGAACAGCAGTCCTGAGAGGGCGCCGGGGGCGGCGCGCAAGGCGCGTGGCCCGGGCGGCCGGCGCGTCCGGCGTGCGCGCCGGCCGGCAGGGGCCTCAATAGGACTTGGGCAGGCCCAGCACCTTTTCCGCGATAAAGCACATGATCAGTTGCGGGCTGACCGGCGCGATGCGCGGGATGAAGCTCTCGCGCAGCAGGCGTTCCACGTGATATTCCTTGGCGTAGCCCATGCCGCCCAGCGTCATTACCGCGGTCTGGCAGGCGTTGTAGCCGGCCTCGGCCGCCAGATACTTGGCGGCGTTGGCGCTGGGGCCGCAGGGCTGGCCGGCGTCATACAGGCTGGCGGCCTTGAACACCATCAGGTCGGCCGCCTCCAACTGCATCCAGGCCTGCGCCAGCGGGTGCTGGATGCCCTGGTTCTGGCCGATCGGCCGGCCGAATACATGGCGCTCGCCGGCGTAGCGCACCGCGCGCTCCAGGGCGGCGCGGCCGATGCCGACCGCCTCGGCCGCGATCAGGATGCGTTCCGGGTTCAGGCCATGCAGGATGTATTCGAAGCCGCGGCCTTCCTCACCGATGCGGTCCGCCAGCGGGATCCGCAGGCCGTCGATGAACAGCATGTTCGAGTCCACCGCCTTGCGGCCCATCTTCTCGATTTCACGCACCTCGACCTTGCCGCGGTCCAGGTCGGTGTAGAACAGCGACAGGCCCTGCGTCGGCTTGGCCACCTTGGACAGCGGGGTGGTACGCGCCAGCAGCAGCATCTTGTCGGCCACCTGGGCGGTCGAGATCCAGATCTTGCGGCCATGCACCACGTACTCGTCGCCCTGGCGCACGGCGCGGGTGCCGAGCTTGGTGGTGTCCAGGCCGGCGTCGGGCTCGGTGACGGCGAAGCAGGCCTTCTGTTGACCGGCGATCAGCGGCGGCAGCCAGCGGGCGCGCTGCTCGTCGTTGCCGAACACGACCACGGGATTGAGGCCGAAGATGTTCATGTGCACGGCCGACGCGCCGGTGAAGCCCGCGCCCGAGGCGGCGATGGTCTGCATCATCAGCGCGGCCTCGGTCATGCCCAGGCCGGCGCCGCCATGCTCCGGCGGCATGGCGATGCCGAGCCAGCCGTCGCGCGCCAGGTCGGCGTGCAGGGGTTCAGGGAAGCCGCCTTCACGGTCGCGTTCCAGCCAGTATTCGTCGGGATAGCGGGCGCAGATGCGGGATACTGCGTCGCGCAGCGCCAATTGATCGGGGGTGAATGCAAAGTCCATCAGTCGGTTCCATCCTGGGTGATGCGATTGGCAAAGAGCGCGTCGATGCCGGCGGGGTCGTAGCCGGCCTCGGCCAGCACTTCGCGGCTGTGCTGGCCCAGCGTCGGCGCCGGGCGCCGGATGGCGGTCGGCGTGCCCTGGTAGCGGCCGAGGGGGGCGGGGGTGCGCAGGCGGCCCTCGGTCGGGTGCTGGTGGTCCTGCACGAAGCCGGTGGCGGCCAGGTGCTCGTCCTGCAGCAGGTCGTCGACCGTGTAGAGCTGCGATGCGGGGATGTCGGCGTCCGCCAGCTCGCGCAGCCAGTCCTGGCTGGCGCGGGTGCGGATCACGTCGGCGACGAAGGCGTAGACCTCGTCGATATGGGCGGCGCGGGCGCCGTGGGTGTGAAAACGCGGATCCTGCGCCAGTTCCGGCTGGCCGATCAGCGCGAAGAAGTTGCGCCAGTGCTTGTCGTTGTAGATCAGCAGGCAGATGTAGCCGTCGGCGGTGGCGTAGGGCCGGCGGTGCGGCGCCAGCAACCGGGCGTAGCCGGTGGGGCCGAGCGGCGGTTCGAAGGTGGCGCCGCCCAGGTGGTCGCCCAGCACCAGGTGCGCCATGCCCTCGAACATCGGGATCTCGACCTGCTGGCCCTGGCCGCTGGCGCGGGCGTGCAGCACCGCCGACACCAGCGCGATGCCCACATGCAGGCCCACGGCGCGGTCGGCCAGCGTCAGCGGCGCGTAGCGCGGCACGTCGCCGCTCTGCTGCGCCGCCAGCGCGGCGATGCCGGTCTGGCCCTGGATCAGGTCATCGTAGGCGGGCCGGCCGGCGTAGGGGCCGGCCTCGCCGAAGCCGTAGGCGCCCAGGTAGACGATGCGCGGGTTGCGCGCCGCCACCGCCTCGTACGACAGGCCCAGGCGCGTCATGGCCTGGGGGCGGATGTTGTAGAGCAGGGCGTCGCAGGTCTCGGCCAAGCGCAGGCAGGCCTCGCGGCCTTCCGGCGTCTTCAGGTCCAGCACCACCGAGCGCTTGTTGCGGTTCAGGTGCAGGTACAGGTGGCCCATGCCCGGGTTGCGCATCGGGCCGACGGCCCGCATGTTGTCGCCGGCGGGCGACTCGACCTTGATGACGTCGGCGCCCAGGTCGGCCAGCACCTGGGTGGCGTAAGGACCCATCACAACCGAACTGAGGTCCAGGATGCGTACGCCGGACAGGGGGCCGGCGGCCTGCGGGGATGCGGCGGCGGACATTGTCATTGCTGCTCGATCCCCGCGTCGCGGATCAGTTTGCCCCACAGGTCGCGTTGCTCGCCGACGAACCGGCCGAAGGCCTCGGGCGAACTGGAAAACGCGTCAAAGCCCAGGCCCGCCAGGCGCTTGCGCACGTCTGGCTTGGCCACCACCTGCTTGATGGCGTCGTTGAGCTTGGCCACCACCTCGGGCGGCATCCCGGCCGGGCCGAAGTAGCCGTTCCACGAATTCAGGTCGAAGTCCGGCACGCCCGACTCGGCCATGGAAGGCAGGTCCGGCACGATCGCGCTGCGCTCGGCGGTGGACACCGCCAGCGCCCGCAACTGGCCCGACTGCACGAACGGCAGGCCGGACGCCAGGTCGGTGAACATGAAATCGACCTGGCCGCCGACTACGTCGGTCAGGCCCTGCGGCGTGCCTTTATAGGGCACGTGCAGGATGTCGATCTTGGCGCGGTTGGCCAGGGTGGCGCCGGCGACGATGCCGGTGCTGTTGCCGCTGGCGTAGGTGATGCGGCCGGGGTGCTGGCGCGCGTCGGCGACCAGGTCGGCCACGGTCTTCCACGGCCGCTTGGGATTGACGACGAGGATGAAGGGCAGGTTGCCGCCGCGCGCGATGGGGGTGAAATCCTTGACCGGATCGTAGGGGATGTTCTTCATCAGCCAGGGGGCGGCCGAATGCGAGGTATTGGTGGTCACGAACAGCGTGTAGCCGTCCGGCCTGGCGCGCGCCACGTAGCTGGCGGCGATGGTGGCGTTGGCGCCGGGCTTGTTCTCCACCACGATCTGCTGGCCCAGGATGGTCGACAGTTCGGCGCCAAAGATGCGGCCGACCGCATCGGTGCCGGAGCCGGCGGGGAACGGCACGATCAGGGTGATGGGTTTGTTCGGATAGTCCGCGGCGTGTGCCGCTGGCAGGGCCAGGGCGATGGCGCCGCCGACCAGGGTGGCGCCCAGCAGGCGTAGTAGTCGCATGGTTTGTCTCCAGGGGGATGCGAAGCGGGCGCGGCTTCTGCGGCCGCTGCCCGGGATGGGCCGGTCTCCGTGGCGCCTTCAGGCGCCAGCGGTCGATGCGGGGAAACCGCGGATCACGCGGTCCGGGGATTCCTCGTAAGGCGGCGTGTAGATCACCAGCAGCCGCGCGGGCTCGTCGCTGGTCACGGTGAATACGTGCGGAATGTCCGGCGGGAAATAGCAGCAGTCGCCCGGGCCCATGTCGGCCCATTCGTCCCCGACCTGCGCGCGGGCGCTGCCCGACAGCAGGTAACAGACCTGCTCGATGCCCGGGTGGGCGTGCGGCAGCGCGCCCTGGCCTTTGTCGATCACGCCCAGCAGCACTTCCACGCCGCGCGAGCCCACCGTGTCGGGGCCGATCAGGCGGCGGTTGAGGGTGCCGGTATGGTTGGCCGGGTGGTAGCCGGGCACCTCGGCCTCGCGGACCAGCCAGGCGGGGGTTTTGCGCTGCGTCATGTCTCATCCTTGTTAGTTTTCATATGTGAATTCATTTTCACGTATGAGAAAAACATCGGCAAGCGGGTTTTCCCGGCGATCCCGCGGCGTCCCCGGGGGATTAGGGAAAACACCGGGCATGCGCTGCTAAAATCATGGGCTGTTCACCTTTGCGATCCCGCCTCATGTCTTCCGCACTCAAGCCCGCCGCCGGCGCCACCCTGTCCGATTGGCTGCAGTACCTGGAATCGATCCACGCCACCGCGATCGACATGGGCCTGGAGCGCGTGCGGGAAGTGGCTGCCCGGATGAACCTGGAACTGCCGGGCGTGAAGTTCGTGGTGGGCGGGACCAATGGCAAGGGCTCGACCTGCGCGATGCTGGAGTCGATCCTGCTGGCCGCGGGTTACAAGGTCGGGCTATACACCTCGCCGCACCTCATCGATTTCAACGAGCGCGCGCGCGTCAATGGGCAGATCGCCTCGGACGAGGCCCTGATCGAGCAGTTCATCGCGGTCGAGGCCGCGCGCGGCGAGACGTCCCTGACGTACTTCGAATTCACCACGCTGGCCATCCTGCGCCTGTTCTCGCAATCGCGGCTGGACGCGGTGGTGCTGGAAGTCGGCCTGGGCGGCCGCCTGGACGCCGTCAACATCATCGATGCCGACTGTGCCATCGTCACCAGCGTCGACCTGGACCACATCGAGTACCTGGGCGACACGCGCGAGAAGATCGGTTTCGAAAAGGCCCATATCTACCGCGCCGGCCGGCCGGCCATCTGTGCCGATCCGGTGCCGCCGCAGTCGCTGCTTGATTACGTCGAGCAGATCGGCGCCGACCTGTGGCTGTTCAGCCGCGACTACAACTATTCCGGCGACCGTCAGCAGTGGGCCTATGGCGGCCGCGAACAGCGCCGCAGCGCGCTGGCCTATCCCGCGCTGCGCGGCGCCAACCAGTTGCTGAACGCGTCGGCGGCCCTGGCCGCGCTGGAATCGGTGCGCGACCGCCTGCCGGTGCCGCAGCAGGCGGTGCGCCAGGGCCTGTTGCAGGCCTCGCTGCCCGGCCGTTTCCAGATCCTGCCGGGCCAACCCACGGTGATCCTGGACGTGGCGCACAACCCGCATGCGGCCGCGGTGCTGGCCCAGAACCTGGATAACATGGGTTTCCATCCGTATACCTATGCGGTGTTCGGCATGCTCAATGACAAGGACCTGGCGGGTGTGCTGGCCAAGATCGGCACGCGCATCGACCACTGGTTCTGCGCCGGCCTGCCGGGACCGCGCGGCGGCTCCGGCGAACACCTGGCCGAACGGGTGGCGGCCGGCCTGCCAGCCGCGCCCGCCGGGGCTGAGGCGCCGGGCGTCTCGGCCTACGCCGATCCCGCCCAGGCCTTTGCCGCGGCGCGCGAACGGGCAGGGGAGAATGATAGAATCGTGGTGTTCGGATCATTTCTCACCGTGGCCTCGGTTTTGCAGTCTCTGGGTCGCAAGGCGTAGGCAAGAGCGGCATAGGCAAACATGGGTTTTTTCAAACGCAAGGATCCTGCCGACCAGGCGCAACCCTCCAAGCGAGCGGCCGTGCCGAGCGAGGTTCAGGCGGCCGAGTTGCGCGGGCGCGCCCGTCGCCGGCTCGCGGGCGCCATCGCATTGGTGCTGGCGGCCGTCATCGTCCTGCCGATGGTGCTGGATTCCCAGCCGACGCCCGTGGCCGACAACATCCCCATCAAGGTGCCGGAACGCACCACGCCATTCCAGCCGCAGGTGAGCGAGCCGCAGGCGACCGCGCCCGCCGCGCCGACGCAAGGCGCCACGCCTGGCGAGTCGTCCGGTGTCGCGACGCCGCCGCCTGTGACCTCGCCGCAAGCCGCCGCGCCGCAGGCCGCGACGCCGTCCACCACGACGCCGCCGCCGGTCACGACGCCGCCCGCCACGACCCCGCCCGCCGCCACGCCGCCGCGCACCCCGCCGCCCAAGCCCGAACCCAAGCCCGAGCCGAAGCCGGCCACGCCCAAGCCCGAGACCCGCTCGGACGACGGCGCCCGCGCCCTGGCGTTGCTCGAAGGCCGTTCCGCGCCCGCCGCGACGTCGGCGCCCAAGCCGCAGGCCGCCAAGGGCAATTTCGTGCTGCAGATCGCCGCCTACACGACGTCCGAGGACGCCCAGTCGCGGCGCAGCAAGCTGCATCAGGCGGGCGTCACCAACGCGTTCGTCGAGCAGGCTTCCATCGGGGGCAAGCAGCAGTACCGTCTGCGGGTGGGGCCGTTCCCCTCGCGCGAGGCGGCCCAGGCGGCCCAGGCGCGGTTGCGCACCCTGGGCTATGACAACGGTTTCATCGCCGCCCAGTAGTGACCGGCTTCGACTTCGTCGTGCTGGCCATCCTGGTGGTATCGGGTGTGCTGGGCCTGGTGCGCGGCCTGCTCAAGGAAGTGCTGTCGCTGGTCGCGTATCTGCTGGCCTTCGTGGCCGCGATCTGGTGGGGGCCCACGGTCTATACCTGGCTGGAGCCCTATATCGAAACAACGCTGCTGCGCATGGGTGTCTCGTACGCGGTGGTCTTCATTATCGTGCTGCTCGGCGTGGGGTTGGTCAACATGACGCTTGCCGCCTTGATCCGCAGCACCGGGCTGAGCCCGGCCGATCACGGCCTGGGCGGCATGTTCGGACTGGCCCGGGGGCTGCTCATCGTGCTGGCGCTGGTCGCCGCCGCCGGCTATACGCCGTTGCCGCAGGAGCCGTGGTGGCAGGACGCCATGTTTTCGCATTCGGCCATCGAGGCCATCAAACATATCAAGACGTGGCTGCCGCCGTCCCTGGCGACATGGCTGCCGTATTGATTAGCTTCACATCAACCAGGAAATCTCACCATGTGTGGAATCGTAGGGGTCATCGGGCGCGGGCCGGTCAACCAGCTGCTCTATGACAGCTTGCTGCTGTTGCAGCATCGCGGGCAGGATGCCGCGGGCATCGCGACGTCGCAAGGCAACCAGTTCAATATGTACAAGGCGCACGGCCTGGTGCGCGACGTATTCCGCACGCGCAACATGCGTGCCCTGCCGGGCACCTCGGGCGTGGGCCAGGTGCGTTATCCCACCGCCGGCTCCAGCGCCAGCGAGGAAGAGGCCCAACCGTTCTACGTCAACGCCCCGTTCGGCATCATGTTCGCCCACAACGGCAACCTGACCAACTGGCGCGAGCTGCGTGAGTCGCTCTACCGCGTCGACCGCCGCCACATCAACACCAATTCCGACTCGGAAGTGCTGCTGAACGTGCTGGCCCACGAGCTGCAATCGGCCGCCAGCGGCGTCTCGCTCGATGACGACGCCATGTTCCGCGCCGTTGCCGCCGTGCACAAGCGCGTGCGTGGCGCCTACGCCGTGGTGGCGCAGATTTCCGGTTACGGCCTGCTGGCGTTCCGCGATCCCAACGGCATCCGTCCGCTGTGCATCGGCCGCCAGGAAACCGACGAAGGCGTCGAGTGGATGGTGGCCTCGGAATCCGTGGCGCTGGAAGGCAGCGGTTTCGCCTTCGTGCGCGACGTCGAGCCGGGCGAAGCGGTGTTCGTCGACCTGGACGGCCGCTTCGTCAGCCGCCAGTGCGCCGACAATCCGCAACTGGTGCCCTGCATCTTCGAATACGTCTACTTCGCCCGTCCCGATTCGCTGATCGACGGCGTGTCGGTGTACGACGCGCGCCTGCGCATGGGCGAGTACCTGGCCGACAAGGTCGCGCGCAACATGCGCCTGGGCGACATCGACGTGGTCATGCCGATCCCCGATTCCTCGCGTCCGGCCGCCATGCAACTGGCCGCGCGCCTGAACCTGGACTACCGCGAAGGCCTGATCAAGAACCGCTACGTCGGCCGCACCTTCATCATGCCCGGCCAGGCCGTGCGCCGTAAATCGGTGCGCCAGAAGCTCAATGCCATCGGCATGGAGTTCAAGGGCAAGAACGTGCTGCTGGTGGACGACTCCATCGTACGCGGCACCACCAGCCGCGAGATCGTCGACATGGCGCGCGCCGCCGGCGCCAACAAGGTGTACTTCGCCTCGGCCGCGCCTCCGGTGCGCTTCCCCAACGTCTACGGCATCGACATGCCGACGCAGAGCGAACTGATCGCCACCGGCCGCAGCGACGAGGAAATCGCCCGCGCGATCGGCGCCGACAGCCTGGTCTACCAGGACCTGCACGACATGCAGCATGCGGTGCGCGACCTCAACCCGAAGCTCTCGCGCTTCGAGGCGTCGTGCTTCGATGGCGAGTACATCACCGGCGACATCACCGCGGAATACCTGGCTCGCCTGGGTCAGTCGCGCGCGGAGTCGGGCGACGGCGAAGGCGCCAGCGGCCTGCAGTTCAACATGGGCTATGCCGCCAACGACGCCTGAGTTCGACGCGCTCCATGCCAAAGCCGCTCCCCGGGGAGCGGCTTTTTTTTGTTTCACGATGACGCTGTCATCGCGCGCCTGACGCGGCTGAGAAAACGCCGGTCAGCGGGCAGGCAGGCACCGGTCGCCAACAAATTTCATGCCGCGAGGGGATCACTCGTTCGATACTGCCGAACAGAGAGGCGATCGCCATGCCGGGCAAAGAAGACGCCTGCGCCAAGAGCGAGGAGGAAACCGAGCGATAGCGAGAGCATGGGCGGTAATGTCAGCCTGGGCCGTCGCTCGCGGCCGCGAGCAGCGGCACCAGGATGTCGCTGATCGGCGTCGGAACGCCATGAACCCGGCCGCGACGCGCGATGATGCCGTTGCGGATATCCCATTCCAGTGGCCGGCCTGCTTCCCGGTCAGTGAGGATGGAGGTGCCCATGTCGGCAGGGGCCAACTGGAATTTGCCGAGGATCTCTTGCGATACGTCCTCGCCGAGTTCAATGCCCTCTGCGCGTGCCACGGCCAGGCATTCGCGTAAATAGGTCAACGCCAGCCCGGCAATGTCGGCGCGGCTGAACATGCCCGAGCGACGATGCGTGAGCGCCATGAGGCCCGCCACCGCGTTCTGCAACAGCTTGCGCCAGGCGAGCGCGCTGAAGTTTTCCGCCAAGTCCACGGCGCACCGCGTGCCTTGCAGTGCCCGCGCCACGACACGCGCGGCAGCCGTGTCTGGCAGAGTCAGGCGTGCCTCGCCGCGCAGGCGGACCGAGCCATCGGATTGCGCCTGGGCCGGAAACCACACGACAGCGGGAACGATGTGCCCGCTTGGCACGTGTGAGCGAACCCTCTCCACCTGTTCGATACCGTTCTGCAAGACGCACACCACGGTTTGCGGCCCGACCAGCGCGGCAAGCCAGTCTGCGGCCGCCTCGATCTGCGTGGCCTTGACTGCCAGAAACACAAGATCAGCCGGGCGAGTGATCTGCTTCGGGCTCGTGCGAACCGGGCCGGGGACGCTGATGGTGCGGCCGTCTTCCAGCAGCGTCAGGTGATCGCGGGGAGTCCGTCCACACAGCAAGGGCGTGCAGTCGATCTCATGCAGCATCGCCGCGACCGTGGTGCCGATCGCACCGGGTCCCACGATGGCGACAGCAGTGTTGATTTCAGTGTTCATGAACGCGGATTCCTTTAACGCCATCTGTGCATGGGCCGTTGTGCCCCTCATGCGGTGCATGTAATATATTACCTATGAATAAAGATAATGGTAATTCTATTACAGAAGGCGAGCGCCGATTGCAGCAATGGATCGGCAGCATTCAAGCGCGAAGCGGCGACCTCGCCGCGAGCGAGGCGAAGGTTGTCGATCTGCTGCTCACCGATCCTTTGTTTGTTGGCGTCAGCACGACCGCTCAGGTTGCCGCCCAGGCCGGCGTTTCGCCGCCAACGGTGATCCGCGCGGCGCGTGCGCTTGGGTTCAGCGGCTTTGCCGAGCTGAAGATCGAGATAGCCCGTGCCCGCGGCACAGCCCGGTTCTTCGCTCCGCCCGAAGTGCTCAGCGCGGATGCGACGTCGGGCTCCGTGCTGGAAACCTCCATCCGTGCCGGCGCCGATGCACTCACTGCGCTGGGCGGGGCCATCGAACTCCCTGCGCTGGATAAGGCCGTGGGTTTGATCCAGCGCGCGCGGCAGGTCTTTGCGTTCGGTGCCGGCCCTTCCTCGACGGTGGCCGCCGATGCTGTCTTCCGTCTGCGCGCGGTCGGCGTGATGACGGTAGGCATCACCGATCACTTGTCGGCCATGATTGCGGCGCGGCTCCTGGGCGCCGAGGACGTCGTCATCGCCGTCAGTTCGACTGGCCGCACGTCATCCACGCTTGCCGTTGCCGATGCGGCGTCATCGGCCGGCGCCTCGCTGATTGCCATCACCAACCAGTACGACACGCCTTTGGCAGCCCTCGCGGACGTCGCGCTTGTCGTCGGCGGCGCGCCGCTACCGGCACAGATGGCCGCTGCGGCAAGCCGGTTGGCCCAACTCGTCGTGCTTGACGCGCTGGTCGCCACCCTCGCGCTGCGCGATCCAGATCGCAGCCGCCTGGCCGAGCGGGCAGGCATTGATCTGCCTGACATTTCCTGATGCCCTGATGCAGCCCGACACCATTGCCATGGTTCTTGCCGCAGCGGTAGCGCATGCGGTGTGGAACCTGGCGTCGAAGTACAAACAGGGGAACACCTTGCTGTTCGTCTGGGCGTACAGCTTCGCGTCGACACTGTTGTGGATCCCTATCGCGGTCGGTCTCATGGCGCACGGGCTGCGGACGATGGATGGGCAGCTCGCGATGGCCGCGGCTGTTTCGGCGGCATTGCACATCGCGTACTCGCTGACCTTGCAGGCCGGCTACGATCGCGCCGATCTTGGGGTGGTTTATCCGATCGCGCGTGGCACGGGGCCGGTGCTGACGATGCTGTTCGCGATTCTCGTTCTGGGCGAGCGGCTGAACGTCGTCGCGGTGTTCGGCGCGCTCCTGGTCGTTTCAGGCGTGCTTGTCGTCACTGGCAACCCATTCCGCAGCGGCAGTCCCCGTCCACTCCAGGGGATGCTCTGGGGGGCCGCCACGGGTGCCACCATCGCCAGCTACACCCTATGGGACAGCTACGCGGTCACGTCGCTGCATGTCGCGCCAGTAAGCTACTACGCGGGGACGCTTCTGCTGCAAAGCCTGGCTCTGACACCGGGCGCGCTGCGGCATCGGCGGCACATGCCTGCGGCACTTCGTGCCAATGCCGCGCCTATTCTCATTGTGGCTGTCTTCTCCCCACTGGCCTACATCCTGGTGCTGAACGCCATGCAGGCGGCTCCCATTGCGCTCGTCGCCCCCTTGCGCGAGTCGTCCATCATCGTCGGTTCCCTCTTCGCGTATCTGATCTTTCGTGAGGGCCATCTCGCGCGCCGCATCGTGGGTGCGGGCATCGTGCTGATCGGAATCGTGGCGATCAGTCTGTAATGCCTGTTGTTCATCAGTTGATGATGAACGGAATACAGGCTTGCCGTTGAATGCTTCATTCGCTATTCGGAAGAGCCTATGATTGCATGAAGGTAAATCATAGGGCCAGCCATGTCGCGTCCTGATCTCAATCTCCTGCTGGCGCTGGATGCGCTGCTCGACGAGGGCAGCGTCATCGGTGCCGCGCGCCGCATGCATCTGAGCGCGCCGGCGATGAGCCGCACCTTGGGCCGTATCCGTGAGGCGTTGGGCGACCCGGTGTTCGTCCAGGTCGGCCGCAAGCTCATACCCACGCCCAAGGCTCTGGCAATGCGTGAGCAGGTGCGGCTGGCGGTCGAACAGGCCTCGCAGGTGTTCGCTGCCGATGCCGAGATCGACCTGAAATCGCTGGATCGGCGTTTCAGCGTCCGCGCCACCGATGAGTTCGTGAGCATCCATCTGGGTCATCTCCTGGATGCAATGGCACGGGACATGCCGCGGGCGATGCTGCGCTTTTCGCCAGAGGAGGACGATGTGGACGAGGAGGCGCTGCGCAGCGGCCGCATCGACCTGTTCATCAGCGCCTCGCGCAAGCTCGGACCGGAAATTCGGGTTCAAGCCCTGTTCACCACGACGTTCGTGGGCGTCGCGCGCGTCAATCATCCCATCTTCGACGAAGAAATCACGCCCGAGCGCCTCACGCGCTGGGAGCACATCAACGTGTCGCGGCGTGGCAAGGCCGCCGGGCCGGTCGATGCCGCACTGGAGGCGCAGGGGCTGCGCCGACACGTCGCCCTGGTGCTGCCCAATCCGTACACGGCGCTGTTCGCATTGCAAGATTCGGATCTGCTGTTGCCGTTGCCCCGGCATCTGGCCAGTACCGCGCTGTCGGCGGGCTTGCGTATTCGCGTGTTCGACCTGCCGACACCGCTGGAAACGGTGCTGCTGACCCAGGCCTGGCACCCGCGCCTTGAAGGCGATCCGGCCCATCAGTGGCTGCGGCAGACCATCCATACGCTTTGCAACGAGGACCACGCGCAGGCCGCCAAGCGCGTCAAGCCCTGACCGATCGCCGCGCTATGCGTGCGTTTTGAGCAATCATCCGAGTGCAATAAATTCACTTTTAGCAATGCTCAGCCTTGCCTACAGTGACGCGTATTGATCACTGTGGAAGGGTTGCATCGTGCATTCGGCTAACGTGCCTGACGCGGATTCAGGCGCCTCTTTACGCCGCTCTCGGCTTCGTGAGGGCTTGGCGCATGGCCTGCCTTATCTCGATCTGACCACCCCGCGGGCGACCTATGTGATGCGTTCGCTCCTGGCCGCCTGCCTGGCCTTGGTGGTGGCCTATCTGCTGGAACTGCACGCGCCCTACGCGGCGGCTTCCAGCGTGCTGCTGGTCATCAACCCCGTCCAGGGAGGCGTGATGGGCAAGGGGGTGTGGCGCGTACTGGGCACGCTGATCGGCATGCTGGCGGCCTTCGTGCTGATGAGCGCCTTCGGCCAGATGCCCTGGCTGTTCCTGCTCGGTTTCGGCCTGTGGCTGGGGGTGTGCGTGGTGGGCATGACCCTGCTGCGTCATTTCCGGGCCTATGGCGCCGCGCTGGCGGGCTATACCGTGGGCCTGGCGGCCTACGGCGCCATGCAGCACCCGGAGCGCACCTTCGACCAAGTAATGGGACGCGGGGCATCCGTGATGATCGGCGTGGTCTGCCTGGCGCTGGTCTCGGCTCTCTTCAGCAGCCGCAGCGTGCACAGCCGCCTGGCCGCGGCGCTCGACCGTCTTGCGGTCGCCACGGCGGGAGTGCTTGCGACGCATCACCAGGCCATTCAAGGCAGCGACGCCGCAGAGGCCAAGCCCCTCGATGCCGGACGGCGCTCTCTCATCACCGAGGTCTATGGCGTGGACGATCTGCTGGCGCTGGGCAAGGCCGAATCCGCCGACCTGGCCCATCGTGCCGGCACGGTGCGGCAGGTAATGGTGTCGTTGTTTTCCGCTCTTGTGGGCGGTGCGCCGCCCCTGAGCGGGCAAAGCGCCAGTCTCGCTGTACTGAGAGCGTTGCAGCCGGACTGGGAAAGGGCATGGCGGGAGGTGGGCCAGTCGCTGGCGCAGGAGCCTGGCTCGGCCGGAAGAGCGCGTGCCATCCGGCTGTTGACCGACCTGCGCGCCCGGCTGGTGGCCGCGCTCACCGCCACCTCGTTCGACGACGCCTCCGAGCAGGCCACACTAATGATCGCGGGCGATCGCTTGCTCGAGCAACTCGACGATTACCAGCAAGCCCTCGAAGGCAACGAGCGTTTCCACCAACCCAGGCCGACGCCGGCGCGCGTGTCCGTGCCATTCCACCGCGACACGGTGGCAGCCCTTCAGAACGGCGTACGCGCTTTGTTGACCGTGCTGATGGGCGGCGCCTTCTGGATCGCCACCGGCTGGACGGAAGGCAACATGATGCTGGCGGGGTTGGCGGCGGCCTGCGCGCTGCTGTCCACCGCGCCCAATCCCGCGTTGGGCGCGGTCGAATTCATCAAGGGCACGGTGGCCGCCGTGGCGATGGCCTTCCTGTGCACCTTCATCGTGCTGCCTCACGTCTCGGGCCTGCCGCTGCTGCTGGTGATCCTGAGCCTGTTCTGGCTGCCCGGTGTGTATGCCACCACGATGCCGCGCCATGCCTTGGCGGGCGTGGCCTACCTGGTGGCGTTCACGACGCTGGCGGCGGCCGACAACCCGATGCGCTACGACTTTGCGCTGTTCCTCAATGGTGCCGTCGCCTGGATCCTGGCGACGTGTTTCACGCTGCTGGGCTTCAGGATCGTGCTGCCGCGCAACGGGGCTCGCGACGTCACGCGCCTGCGCCAGCGCATCCGCGACGCGGCGCTGGGCGCCTTGGGCGGCGACCCGGCAGACGCGTCGGCCTGGCAATGGCGCCAGCAGCATCGCATCGCGCAACTCGGCGCCTTGCTCAAAACTCAGCCGCAGGCGATGGATCGTGCTATTGCCCGGGCGCTGACCAGCCTGCATCTGGGCCGGGAAGTCCTGCGCCTGCGACGCTGGCTTGGCCAGGCGCCCCAGGACGCCGAGTGGGCGCGCTTGGCGGCACGCGCGCTGCGCCATATGCGCCAGCGGGCCGGTGATCCGCTGCGGGCCGCGCGCCATGCCCGCCGCGCGGCGGCCTCCTTGGCGCGTTTGCCGGCGCGGTCCGGCGCCTCGATGGATGACGCGCGGCGCGTGACAGCCGTGCTGCTCGACATCGCCGCGCTGCTGGAGCGCCATGCAAACGACGCTCAGTCCCCCTCTGGAGGCCAAACCCATGCTCAGTGAATTCTCGTTGGCCGGCATCTACCTGCCGCCCTTCTTTGCCTACGCCTGCCTGGCTCTGCCGATCTATCTGGGCCTTCGGTTCGTGCTGGCGCGCAGCGGGATGCTGCGCTGGGTGTGGCATCCAGGCCTGTTCGAGTTCGCCCTTTCCCTTTGCCTTGTTTCCCTGTTGGTGCTTTATGTCTGAACGTTCATTTCCCGCCCGGGGCCTGCTGCGGGCAGGACTCACTCTCGCAGTGGTCGTTGCCGCGGGGTTCCTGGTCAGCGCGCTGTGGCGTGCCTACGTCGTCGCCCCATGGACCCGTGATGGCCGCGTCAGCGCGCAGATCGTGCGCATCGCTCCCGAAGTGTCAGGCACCGTCGCCGAAGTCTCGGTCGCGGACGACCAATACGTCAATCGGGGTGAGGTGCTCTATCGCATCGACAATGCCAGCTTCACGCTGGAATTGGCCCAGGCCGAGGCGCGGCTGGCAGCGGCCGAGGCATCCCTGCGCCAGAAAACCGAGGAGGCGCGGCGGCGCCGGGGCATGGAAAGCCTGGTGCCTGCCGAGGACATCCAGCGGGCGAATCAGGCCGTTGCCATTGCCCAGGCCGAACTGCGCGGTGCGCGGGTCGCCGTGGACAGGGCGAAGCTGGATCTGGCGCGTACCGAACTGCGTGCGCCGACCGATGGCTACGTCACGCGCCTGCGCTTGAACAAGGGCGACTACGCCGTGGCGGGCCAGCCGAACCTCGCCCTGATCGACGCCCACAGCTTCTGGATCACCGGCTATTTCGAGGAAACCAAGCTGCGCGGCATCCAGCCCGGCGCGGCAGCGCGCATCCGCCTGATGGGCTTCGACCAGGTATTGCCAGGGCGGGTAGCCAGCATCGGGCGTGGCATCGCCGATAGCAACCAGCAGGCCGACGCACAGGGTCTGCCGAGTGTGGAGCCCAGCTTCAGTTGGGTCCGGCTGGCGCAGCGCATTCCCGTGCGCGTCGAGTTCGAGCATGTCCCGCGCGAGGTCGTGCTGGCCGCCGGCATGACCGGCAGCATTGAGGTCACGCCTTCCGCAGGCACGCCGGTACCGCAGGGCCGGCTGATTTCGCTGCTGCACCGCTGGATGTGAGGACAAAGCCATGCATGCACCCGTCCCTCGCACGCCGCCGCACCTTCGACAGGCAATGCTGGCCTCGCTGTTGGCGGCCCTGACCGGCTGCACCGCCGTGGGTCCGGACTACCACCCGCCGGTGCTGGACGTGCCCGCGCACTGGATCGAGGCCGACGCCGCCATGTCCGATGGCGACCATGATGGCCTGCGTTCCTGGTGGCGCGCCTTCCAGGATCCCTTGCTCGACCGCCTGGTCGATCAGGCCCTGACACATAACCAGGACCTGGATATTGCCTTGGCGCGCCTGCGTCAGGCCCGCGCCGAACGCGTGCAGATCGCCTCGGCCGCCATGCCTGAAATCTCGGTCGGCGCCGCCGGCGAGGCCGTGCGCGGCAGCAAGGCGCTCGGCGCGCAGCCCGGCGGGCAGGCACGAACCTGGCGCCTGGGATTCGATGCCAGTTGGGAGCTGGACCTATTCGGCGGCACGCGCCGCGCGGTCGAGGCCGCCGATGCCGGCATCCAGGCGCTGGCGGAGGACCATCGCGCGCTGCAAGTGAGCCTGGTGGCCGAACTGGCATCCGATTACGCCGGGCTGCGCGCCGCGCAACTGCGTTTGGCCATCGCGCAGGACAATATCCGCACGTTGGCCGAAGCCGAGCGCTTGGCCGAATGGGCGCACCGCAGCGGCCTGGGCACGCTGGCCGACGTCACCCAGGCCCGCGCCGAGCGCGAAGCGGCCGAGGCGCTACCACCTCTGCTGGATGCGGACATCGCCCGTTTCAGCCATGCCATCGGTGTGCTGACGGGCGGATTTCCCGGCGATTGGCATGCCGACCTCGCAACGCCCGCGCCCGTTTTGCGCATGCCGAAAGACTTGCCGCTGTCACTGCCTTCGGACCTCATTCGCCAACGCCCCGACCTGCGTGCGGACGAACGACGCCTTGCCGCCGCCACCGCGCAGATCGGCGTGGCCGAGGCCGCGCGCTTTCCCTCGTTCCGCATTCCCCTGGGGTTCGGCACCACCGCCAGCGTTATCCACGACCTGTTCTCGGGCGCCAGCCTGGCGTGGTCGGCGGCGATGCAAGGCAGCCAGTCCCTCTTCGACGCCGGCCGCGCGAAGGCAGGCGTGACGGCGGCGCAGGCCAACGCCGACGCCGTGCGGCGCGTCTACGAGCGGGACGTGCGTGCGGCCTTGCGTGACGTGGAAGACGCCTTGACGGCATGGACCAGCGAGCGCCAGCGGCAAGCCGCGTTGCAGAAGGCCGCAGCCGATAGCCAACAGGCCCTGCAACAGGCGACCCGGCTCTATGCGCGTGGGTTAAGCGCCTACCTGCCGGTGCTGCTGGCCCAGCGCAGCCTGAACCAGGCGCGCGAGTCGCTTGCCCTCAGTCAACTGGCGCAGTTGCAAGCAGGCATTGCCTTGTACAAGGCGCTGGGCGCGGGAGGGTAGGGCACGGCATTGCTGCCTCATTCTTGCTGGCCTCACCACAGGCTCTCGCCGCTGGCCTCCAGGTGGGTCAGGTACAGCCGCAGGTCGAATTCATACTGGTGATACTGCGGCTCCATCAAGCGGCACAGGTTGTAGAAGGCCTTGTTGTGGTCCTTCTCCTTCAGGTGCGCCAGTTCGTGCACCGTGATCATCTTCAGGAATTCCTCCGGCACCGTCTTGAACAGCGTGGCCACGCGGATCTCGTGCTTGGCCTTGAGCTTGCCGCCCTGGACCCGCGAGATGAACGTATGCTGGCCCAGGGCGTGCTGGATCACGTGGATCTTGCTGTCGAAGGCGATCTTGCTGAGCGGCGCGCCGTTGCGGATGTAGGTGTTCTTCAGGTCCACCACGTAGTCGTACAGCGCCTTGTCGGTGCGCACGCCATGCGCGCCGGCGGGATAGCGGGCCCGCAACGCCGGCCCGAGCTTGCCCTGGTCGAGCAGCGCGCGAGCCTGCGCCAGCAGCGTTTCCGGATAGCCGGTCAGGTATTTCATCGCGTCAGGAAAGAGGCAGGTGCCGCACACGCAGGCGCGGCCATTTTTCGGTGTAGCGCTTGGCCCGCAGCCGTTGGGTGTAGAGGGCGGGGTCGCGCAGTCCGGGGCTGGGCCGCAGCACCAGGTCGAACAGGTCCTCCAGGCCGTGCGGCGCCAGGATGCGCAGGTGATCGCCGGCGTCCAGCGATACGCCGATACAGGTGGCGGTCTCCGGCCAGGTGGCGATGCCGGCCGCGAGCGACGCCAGCGGGGGCGGCGCAATGCAGCCGTCGCGGCGCCACAGGTGGACCCGCGCCTGGTTCACCACCTCCCAGGGCGCGTCCGGCGCGGCGCCGCCCAGGCGGTGCGCGATAGCGGACCAGGGCGCGCAGGCGTTCGGCGTGGGGCGCTTCCAATGGCGAGGCGTGCGGCTCAGGCGCGGCCACGGCCGAACGCCGCGGCCAGCGCCATGACCAGCAGGATCACGAAAAGCGCCAGGCTCCACAGCGCATACTCGATGCCCAGCACCGGCACGACCGCGTCCATGCAGGTGGCGTAGATGCCGAACAGCCACGGCACGCTGCCGTCCAGGCCGATGCCGGTCATGAAGCGGTCGGCGAAAGTCTGGTCGCACGACAGCATCTTGGCGGCCACGGTGTACTGGTACCAGGCCGCGGCGATGCCGCTGATCGACAGCAGGGCGGCCAGGGACGCGCAGATGCGCGTCAGCGCGCGGCCGCCGCCGAAACCGCCGATCAGGGCGATGACGCCGATCACCAGGTAGATCAGGCGCTGCATCACGCACCAGGCGCAAGGCGGCATGTCGAAGACGTACTGGGAAATCAGGGCGATGCCGACGGCGCCGAAGCTGAAAAGGGCGATCAGGCGGAGCAGGCGTTCTGAACGAGAAGTCATGGTTGTTGCAAGGTAAGGGGTTCGCGGGGGCGGGGCCCCGGGGGATGGCCGGTCCGGCCGCCAGGCGTTAGGCCTTGGGAATCGGAATTGGTTGCATGACCTGCTGCAATACCCCCAGCAGCAGCTCGCGCGAGCCTTCCCAGAAGATCTGCACGCCCAGGCACAGCATGATGAAGGCCGACATGCGCATGAAAACGGCGGTGCCATTATCGCCCAGCCGGTGCAGCATCTGCGCCGCAAAGCGCAGGCAGACGTACAAGGTCAGCGAAACGACCACGATGCCGGGAATCGAACCGCCCAGGCGCAGCAGGCTCAGCACGTGGTTCTGGTCGCGCAGCGACACGCCTACCGTGATGGCCGCGGCGATCGAGCCGGGACCGCAACTGATGGGAAAGGTCAGCGGGTAGAAAGCGCGCGCCTTGGCCATTTCCGGGGTGAAGGATTCGGCCATGCGGGCCACGCGCTCGGTGTCGGCATCGGGGGAATTGACCAGGCGCCAGGCGCTGGCGATGACCAGCATGCCGCCGCCCACCCGCACGATCGACAGCGAAATGCCGAAAAAGCCCAACAGCACGTTGCCGGCGACCATGGCGACGATGAGCATCAGGCCGACGTTGACGGCGACGCGCTTGGCCAGCACCGTGCGGGTGGCGGACGAGGCGCCTTCGGTCAGGGACAGGAAGATGGGCGCGATCGCCGGCGGGTTCAGAAACGGCAGCAGCGTCGCCAGCGCGAAAAAGAAGCTGGTTCCCAGCACCCGCAGGTATTCGTTTAGCTCCATCGCACGGTATCGCCAAGCCGAAAACCGGATTGTATGCGGTCGGCGGCTGTCTGGCGATGGGGCGCCGGTCCGGCTTCAGGCGGCCTGTTGCCGGACCTCGTCGCCGGCCAGCGCATCGAGGATGTCGCGCTCGAACTGCATCTGGCTGCGCGGCCGCGTCAGCGTCGCGCCATCGACGATGAAGACGTCCTCCACGCGGTCGCCCAGCGTCATGATCTTGGCCATCAGCAGGTTCACTTCATGCTGGGCGAAGACCCGCGCCAGGGCGTGCAGCAGGCCGGGGCGGTCGGTCGCGGTGACCGACAGGCGCCACGAGGTGCTGCGCTCGTCCGGCTGCAGCTCGGCCTGCGGCATGATCGGGAACACCCGCGACATGCGCGACTGGCGGCCGCGGCCGTAGTAGCCGCCGCGGGCGGCGGGGGCCTGGGCGGCCGTCTTGGCGTCCTTCAGGCGCTCGGCCAGTTCGTGCTCGACCAGCGTGGCCTGCGCGCGCAGGTCGCTGGCGCCTTCGGGCAGCAGCACGATGAAGCTGTCCAGCGCCCAGCCGTGGCGGGTGGTGTGGATGCGGGCGTCCTGCACCGACAGCGACTTGGCGTCGAAGTAGCCGCAGATGGCCACGAACAGGTCGGGCACGTCGCGCGTGTAGACCATGATCTGCAGGCCTTCGCCCTGTTCGGTGGGGCGGGCGCGCACCACCGCGTGGGCCGGCGCCACCTGGTGATACAGGTGGCGCGTATGCCAGGCGATATCGGAGGCGTCGTGGCGCAGGAAGTAGGCCACGTCGAGCTGGCTCCAGAACGCTTCGCGCGCGTCGTCGCGCAGGCCCGCCAGGCGGGTCAGGCGCGCGGCCTCCTCGCGGCGTTCGGTCAGGACGGTGTGGGCGTCGGCATGGGCGCCGCCCAGCGCGGCCAGGGTCAGCTTGTACAGGTCCTCGAGCAGCTTGCCCTTCCAGGCGTTCCAGACCTTGGGACTGGTGCCGCGGATATCGGCCACTGTCAGCAGGTATAGCGCGGTCAGGTGGCGTTCGTCCTTGACCGTGGCGGCGAAGTCCTGGATCACGGCGGGATCGGACAGGTCGCGCTTTTGCGCCACGGCCGACATCAGCAGGTGCTGGCGCACCAGGAATTCAACCAGCTTGGCGTCTTCCGGCTCCATGCCATGGTCGTGGGCGAACTTGCGCACCTCGCGCGCGCCCAGCTCGGAGTGGTCGCCGCCGCGGCCCTTGGCGATGTCATGGAACAGCGCCGCGACGTACAGCAGCCAATGGCGGTCCAGGCCGGCGATCAGTTGGCTGGCCAGCGGATATTCCTGGGCGTGCTCGGGCATGGTGAAGCGGCGCAGGTTGCGCACCACCGCCAGCGTGTGCTGGTCCACCGTGTAGGCGTGGAACAGGTCGTGCTGCATCTGGCCGACGATGCGGCGGAATACCGGCAGGTAACGCGGCAGGATGTTCAGCATGGTCATGCGGCGCAGCTCGTGCACGACGCCGCGCGGCTGCTGCAGGATCTGCAGGAACAGCTTGCGGTTGACCGGGTTGCGGCGGAACTGCGCGTCGATGCGATGGCGCGAGTGCCAGATGGCGCGCAGTGTGCGCGCCGACATGCCGGTCAGCTCGGGATGCTGCTGCATCACCAGGAAGGCGCGCAGCAACAGCGTCGGGTTGCGCTCGAAACCGTCGTCGCGAATGATGTCGAGGCGGTCGCGCAGGTTGCGGAAATCGTCGTCGATGTCGCGCGCATCGCTGTCGGGGCGCGGGAACAGGCGTTCCTCGATGTTCTGCACCAGGATGCCGTTGAGCTGCGTCACCAGGCGCGCGGCCCAGTAGTAGCGCTGCATCAGCAGTTCGCTGCCGCGCCGGGTGGCCGTGGCGTGGATGCCGTAGACCTCGGCCAGGGCCGGCTGCAGGTCGAACAGCACGCGGTCCTCGCGCCGCTTGGCCAGCAGGTGCAATTCGATGCGCAGGCGCTTGAAAGCCTGTTCCGCCTTGCGCAGGTCGCGCGCCTCGGACGGGGTCAGCAGACCGGCCTGCGCCACCGCGCGCCAGTTCTCGCCGAAGCCGGCCGCGCGCGCCATCCACAGGATCACCTGCAGGTCGCGCAGGCCGCCGGGCGATTCCTTGCAATTGGGTTCGAGCGCATAGGGCGTGTCCTGGTAGCGCGCGTGGCGCTGCTGCATCTCGACGCGCTTGGCGCGAAAGAACGCGCGCGCGTCCAGTCGCGACTGGGTGGCGGCCTCGAACTTTTTCATCAGCGCGCGGCTGCCGGCCAGCCAGCGCGATTCCAGCAGCGCGGTTTCCACCGTGATGTCGGCGTCGGCCTCGCGCTCGCAGTCCTCGATGGTGCGCACGCTGTGGCCGGGCTCCAGGCCCAGGTCCCAGAGCGAGGCGACCAGTTGCTCGATGGCGGATTCGTCGTCGGCGGTGGGGGCGTGGGGCAGCAGGATCAGCAGGTCGACGTCCGAGTGCGGATACAGTTCGCCGCGGCCGTAGCCGCCCACCGCGGCCAGCGTGGCGCCGGCGGGCAGGGGATAGTGCTTGACCAGGTCGCGCAGCGCCGCGTCCACGATGCGGCGCAGTTCGCCCAGCAGCGTATCGGGGCGTTCGTGCTCGCGGAACTGGGCCACCGCGGCGCGCCGGGATTCCTGGATGCGTTCGCGCAGGGTGCTGAGAATGTCGGCGGTCATGGTGGCGGACGGGCCGGGGTCAGACGGCGGGGATGACGATCGGTTCGGTGATGAAGGCAGGCGGCTTGGGCATGCCGGGCGACAGGGTCAGGACCTCGTAGCCGGTGTCGGTGACGCACACAGCATGCTCCCATTGCGCCGACAGGCTGTGGTCGCGCGTCACGACCGTCCAGCCGTCGGACAACTGGCGGATCTCGCGGCGGCCGGCGTTGATCATGGGCTCGATGGTGAACAGCATACCCGTCACCAATTTCACTCCGGTGCCCGGCTTGCCGTAGTGCAGCACTTGCGGGTCTTCGTGAAAGCGCTGGCCGATGCCGTGGCCGCAGAACTCGCGCACCACCGAAAAGCCGTTGGACTCGGCATGCTTCTGGATGGCGTTGCCGATGTCGCCTAATGTGGCCCCGTTTTTGACCTGCTGGATGCCTTTCCACATGCACTCGAAGGTGATGTCGGTCAGGCGGCGCGACAGGATCGACTGCTCGCCCACGGCGTACATGCGGCTGGTGTCGCCGAACCAGCCGTCCTTGATGATGGTGACGTCGATGTTGAGGGAGTCCCCGTTTTTCAAGGCCTTGTCGCCCGGGATGCCGTGGCACACCTGGTGATTGACCGAGGTGCAGATGGCGCCAGGGAAGGGCGGGTAGCCGGGCGGGGCATAGCCCACCGTGGCGGACTTCACCTTGAGTTCGTCGGTCAGGTATTCCAGGCAGAGGCGGTCCAGTTCCCCGGTGGTGACGCCAGGCTTGACGTAGGGGGTGATGAAATCGAGGACTTTGGCGGCGTCCTGGCAGGCCGCGCGCATCTTGGCCAGGTCGGCCGGATTGGTAATGGTGCCCATGGAATGACTGACGAATCTCGCTTGAATGTCTGCTTGAAAGAATAGTAGAATTATAGGCTTCCCTAAAATTTTGGGGAGCAATCTGGGTAGCGGCAAGCGCCGATCCCGGCGGGTGGGGATGGAATCATCCAGGCCACACCCGGTTGGTTGTCTGATTTACGTACGTTGGGCCGCGCCGCTTCTTGTGAGATCGGTGGCGGGCTTCGGAGTTTCATCGCAAGCGAAGGTTGTGGTGGGGGTTCGGGCCAGTCGCCAGGTTCCGGGAGGCACGGCGGCACAGCGGATGAGAGAAGGCGGCGGGCCGGGGCGGTGGGATGGTTGCATCGACACAGGTCGGGGCGCTGCGTGCTCGCAAGCCCGGTCACGTTTTCGAGCAGCGATGCAGGTTCAAGGTGGCTGCCGGCTTAAGTTCTTGGAAGGTTTCCAGTTCCTGGAGGTTTTCCTGAAGAACCGCCCCCGGCGACTGATGCGCGCAATGGTTGAAAAGCCATGGCGCGAATGAACTGGATTTCGCTGCCAACAAAACAGGTCCGGGTGCGCTGGAAGAAACTGCCAGGAATTTCCTGGCGGGTCGGACGGCGCGATGCGTGCAAGCGGCGCCAGGCGCTTCGTCGTGGCGGCCGTCTGGGTTTATCGCGGCAGCGTGGCAGCAAGGCGCGCAGGGCACATGCCCGGCACGTCGGAGTAGTGCGGCAGTGATCGGCCGGCCCGGTTAAAATTCTGTTCATCCCGCAGGTGCGGGAAATCGCGCGCAACACCACCCAGGGTGTCAGCCACAGGCTGATGCAGGTGCGGCGCAAGAAATCAACCCTTGGAGAAAGTTATGTCTTTGATGCGCGAAATGCTGGAAGCGGGTGTCCACTTCGGTCACCAGACCCGCTACTGGAACCCCAAGATGGCCCCCTTCATCTTCGGCCATCGCAACAAGATTCACATCATCAACCTGGAAAAGACGGTTGATAAGTACCAGGAAGCCACCAAGTTCGTGAAGCAGCTTGCTGCTCGCGGTGGCAACATCCTGTTCGTCGGCACCAAGCGCGCCGCCCGCGAGCTGGTCGCCGCCGAAGCCGCCCGTTGCGGCATGCCCTACGTCGATGCCCGCTGGCTCGGCGGCATGCTGACCAACTTCAAGACGGTCAAGACCTCGGTCAAGCGCCTGAAGGACATGGAAGCCGTGGTCGCCGAAGGCGGCGCCGAGCGCATGATCAAGAAGGAAGGCCTGCTGTTCCAGCGCGAACTGGAAAAGCTGAACAAGTCGATCGGCGGCATCAAGGACATGAACGGCCTGCCCGATGCCATGTTCGTGATCGACGTCGGCTACCACAAGATCGCCATCGCCGAAGCCAAGACCCTGGGCATCCCCGTGGTCGCCGTGGTTGACACCAACCACTCGCCCGACGGCATCGACTACGTGATCCCCGGCAACGACGACTCGGCCAAGGCCATCGCGCTGTACGCCAAGGGCATCGCCGACGCCGTGCTGGAAGGCCGCGAACAGAACCTGAACGGTCTGGTCGAGGAAATCGGCGAAGGCCAGGAAGAGTTCGTCGAAGTGCAGGACAACCAGGCCTAAGCCTGCTGTCATGTCCGGCGGTTAGTGTCAGGGGGCGGTCGCGGAATGCGGCGTGCCCCCGCCTCGCCGGCAGTGCGAAGGCGGACTCCCGCCTTCCTCATCCGCAGCTTGCGGACGTCTCATCGAATCACACCAATGCCCCGGCCCGCCGGGGCATGTCTTAGCAAAATTTGGAGCTAACATGGCTGAAATTACCGCCGCCCTGGTCAAGGAACTGCGCGAAAAGACCGATGCGCCCATGATGGAGTGCAAGAAGGCCCTGACGGAAGCCGAAGGCGACCTGGCCCGCGCTGAAGAGATCCTGCGCGTCAAGCTGGGCAACAAGGCCAGCAAGGCTGCCGCCCGCGTCACGGCCGAAGGCCTGATCGGCCTGTTCATCTCGGCCGACGCCAAGCAAGGCGCCGTCATCGAAGTGAACTGCGAAACCGACTTCGTTGCCAAGAACGACGACTTCGTCGCCTTCGTCAACAAGCTGGCCGAGCTGGTCGCCACCCAGAACCCCGCCGACGTGGCCGCCCTGTCGGCGCTGCCCTACGGCGACGGCACCATCGAATCGACCCGTACCGCCCTGATCGGCAAGATCGGCGAAAACATCTCGATCCGCCGCTTCGAGCGCATCCAGACCCCGAACGCGCTGGCCAGCTACGTGCACGGCGGCAAGATCGGCGTGCTGGTGGAATACGCCGGCGCCGAGGAAGTGGGCAAGGACCTGGCGATGCACATCGCCGCGACCAAGCCGAAGGCCCTGAACGCCGACGGCGTGAACCCGGCCGACATCGCCGCCGAACGCTCGGTCGCCGAGCAGAAGGCCGCCGAATCGGGCAAGCCGGCTGAAATCGTCGCCAAGATGGTCGAAGGCTCGGTGCAGAAGTTCCTGAAGGAAGTCACGCTGCTGTCGCAACCTTTCGTCAAGGACGACAAGAACACCGTCGAACAGATGCTCAAGGCCAAGGGCGCCTCGATCACCAAGTTCGTGCTGTTCGTCGTCGGCGAAGGTATCGAGAAGAAGACCAGCGACTTCGCCGCTGAGGTTGCCGCCGCCGCCGCCGGCCGCGCCTGATCTCGGGGTAGTCCTTACAGGCCGGCGCTAGATATTTTCTAGTCCGGCCTATTTCTTGTCTTACACTTTCGTCGGAATGTTCTTCGGGATATCACCTATGAGCAGCAGATCATACAAACGGGTTCTTCTCAAACTTTCCGGCGAGGCGCTGATGGGCGACGATGCATTCGGCATCAATCGCGCCACCATCGTCCGCATGACCGATGAGATCGCCGAAGTCGCCGCCACTGGCGTCGAGCTGGCCATCGTCATCGGCGGTGGCAACATCTTCCGTGGCGTCGCCCCGGGTGCGCAGGGCATGGACCGCGCCACCGCCGACTACATGGGCATGATGGCCACCATCATGAACGCGCTTGCCCTGCAGGACGCGCTCAAGCACAAGGGTATCGACACCCGCGTGCAGTCGGCCCTGAACATCGACCAGGTCGTCGAACCGTACATCCGCCCCAAGGCCCTGCGTTACCTCGAAGAAGGCAAGGTCGTCATCTTCGCCGCGGGCACCGGCAACCCCTTCTTCACGACCGACACCGCGGCCGCCCTGCGTGGCGCCGAGATCGGCGCGGAGATCGTGCTGAAGGCCACCAAGGTCGACGGCATCTACAGCGCGGATCCCAACAAGGATCCTTCCGCCACGCGCTACGCGCGCATCAGCTTCGACGAGGCCATCGTCCGCCGCCTGGAAGTCATGGACGCCACGGCGTTCGCCCTGTGCCGCGACCAGAAGCTGCCGATCAAGGTGTTTTCGATCAATAAGTCGGGCGCGCTCAAGCGCGTCGTCAGCGGCGAAGACGAAGGCACGTTGGTACACGTTTAAAGAAAAGGAAAATCCATGAGCGTCGCAGAAATCCGCAAATCCGCCGAAGCCAGGATGGCCAAGTCGCTTGACACGCTCAAGACCAACCTGGCCAAGATCCGCACGGGCCGCGCCCACACCGGCATCCTGGACCACGTGCAGGTCGAGTACTACGGTTCGCCCGTGCCGATCAGCCAGGTCGGCAACGTGAACCTGATTGACGCGCGCACCATCAGCGTCCAGCCCTACGAAAAGAGCATGGCCGCCGCGATCGAGAAGGCCATCCGCGAATCGGACCTGGGCCTGAACCCCATGTCCATGGGCGATACCATCCGCGTGCCGATGCCGGCCCTGACCGAAGAGCGCCGCCGCGACCTGACCAAGGTCGTGCGCAGCGAAGGCGAGGACGCCAAGGTGGCCGTGCGCAATCTGCGCCGCGAAGCCAACGACACCTTGAAGAAGCTGGTCAAGGACAAGGAAATTTCCGAGGACGACGAGCGTCGCGCCCAGGACGACGTCCAGAAGCTGACCGACCGCAACGTGGCCGACATCGACAAGATGGTTGCCCAAAAAGAAGCGGAAATCATGACCGTATAATCCTTGCAGAGCCGGAGCGGGCAGCAAGCCGCCCCGGTCCCAGGATTTTTGCCTTCGCGCCGTCCTATCCATTGCTTCGCAGCACACTGACGCAGCGGTGGATCGACGGCGCGGGTTTTTCCCCGTATTCCCTGTTTTACGCCGGTCGACGGCGCTCCCCAGACCCATGGCAACCAGTTCTACCCAGGCGGTTCCCGATACCCGCGACATCCCGGAGCACGTGGCCATCATCATGGATGGCAACGGCAGATGGGCGACGCGGCGGCTGTTGCCACGCACGGCCGGGCATGCCAAGGGGGTGCAGGCGGTGCGCCGCGTGGTCGAGGCCTGCGGCCGCGCGGGGGTGCGCTACCTGACGCTGTTCGCCTTCAGTTCCGAGAACTGGCGCCGGCCTGCCGAGGAGGTGTCGCTGCTGATGCGCCTGTTCGTGCAGGCGCTGGAGCGCGAAGTCGGCAAGCTGGAAGAGCAGGGCGTGCGCCTGCACGTCATCGGCGATCTGTCCGCGTTCGAGCCGCGCCTGCAGGAACTGATCTTCGCCGCCCAGGCGCGCACCGCCCACAATGACCGCCTGCACCTGACGGTGGCCGCCAACTACGGCGGTCGCTGGGACATCCTGCAGGCCACCCGCGCGATGCTGGCGGCCGAGCCCGAGCTGGCGGCGCATCCGGAGCGGGTCGACGAAGAGCGCCTGGCGCGGCATCTTTCCATGTCCTGGGCGCCCGAGCCCGACCTGTTCATCCGCACCGGCGGCGAGCAGCGCATTTCCAATTTCCTGATCTGGCAGATGGCGTACGCGGAGTTCTATTTCACGGACCGCTACTGGCCGGATTTCGGCGCCGACGAACTGCGCCAGGCATTTGACTGGTACCGGACGCGCGAGCGCCGCTTCGGCCGCACCAGCGCCCAGCTCACCGAAACCGGCGAAAAATAGTCCGGCCGCGGCTCGCCGTGCCCCGCGCGCGGCGGCTGTGGGTCGACCCGAGGAGATCGTCACCATGTTGGGCCAGCGTATCGTTACCGCCATCGTCCTGCTCGCCGTCCTGGCGGCCGCAATGATGAGCGCCAATCCCTGGTGGTTCGTGGCGTTGCTCGCGCTGGCGGCGGCCTGCGCCAATTGGGAGTGGCTGCGCCTGACGCTGCCGCAACCGCCGTCGTCCATGATCGCCGCGGGCATTCCCGTCCTGTTGTTCGCGGCCATGCTGGCCCTGGCGTCGGCCTGGTTGTCGGGCCAGCGCGACGGCATCGCGGATCCGTCCTGGATCCTGCGCTACGCCGCGCCGCTGGTTGCCGTGGTCTGGCTGTTCGGGGCCACCGCCGCCGTGGTGCGCGGCCGATCCGACGCGGCGCCGGCGAATCTGGGGTGGTCGCTGTTTTCGGTCCCCGCCGCGTTCACCGCCTGGGCGGTGCTGGCCCAGATGTTCATGGCGCGCGGCGCCGCCTTCGTGGTGTCGTTGCTGGCCCTGGTCTGGGTCGCCGATATCGCCGCCTATTTCGCCGGCCGCGCATTCGGCAAGCGTAAACTGGCGCCGCGGGTCAGCCCCGGCAAGACGGTGGCCGGCGCGGTCGCCGGCGTGCTGGGCGCCGTCATCTGGATCGGCCTGTCGAGCCTGTGGGACGGAACGTTCGGCCATGCGCTGGTGGCGCACTGGTCGTTCTGGCTGGCGCTGCCGATCGCGGCGTTGCTGGGCGTGCTGTCCATCATCGGCGACCTGTTCGAGTCGTTGCTCAAGCGCCGCGCGGGCCGCAAGGATTCCAGCGCACTGCTGCCGGGGCACGGCGGGGTCTATGACCGTATCGACGCGATCCTGCCGGTCGCGCCGTTGGCGCTAATCTTGTCTGGAGTGTTGTTTTGACGGCTTTTCAACGCGTCGTGGTGCTGGGATCGACCGGCTCGATAGGCGAGAGCACGCTGGACGTGATCGCTCGCCATCCGGATCGCCTGGCGGTGTATGCCCTGTCTGCCTACAGTCGCATGGAACGGCTGGCCGAGCAGGCGTTGGCCAGCCGCGCCGCGGTGGTCGTGGTGCCCGATGCCAAGGCGCGTGACAAATTCGTGGCGGCCTGGCCGGCCGGGCAGGCCGCGCCGGAAATCCGGATCGGCGCGCAGGCCCTGGCCGATACGGCGGCGGATGCGCAGTGCGACGCCGTCATGGCGGCCATCGTCGGCGCTGCCGGCCTGCCCGCGGCCTTGGCCGCGGCGCGTGCCGGCAAGCGGGTCTTGCTGGCCAACAAGGAAGCGCTGGTCGCCGCCGGCTCGCTGTTCATGCAGGCAATTCGCGACAACGGCGCCGAATTGCTCCCCATCGACAGCGAACACAATGCGATTTTCCAGTGTCTGCCCCATGGCGGCCGGGCCGGGGCGCCCGATGCGCCGGCGCCGGGCGTGCGCCGACTGCTGCTGACCGCCTCCGGCGGCCCGTTCCGGGGCCGCGACCTGGAGGACCTGCACGAGGTGACGCCGGCGCAGGCCTGCGCCCATCCCAACTGGAGCATGGGCCGCAAGATCTCGGTCGATTCCGCCACCATGCTGAACAAAGGCCTGGAGGTGATCGAGGCGCACTGGCTGTTTGCCATGCCGGCCGACCGCATCGAGGTCGTGGTGCATCCGCAGAGCGTGATTCACTCCATGGTTGAATACGACGACGGCTCGATCCTGGCGCAATTGGGTCAGCCCGACATGCGCACGCCGATCTCCTACGGCCTGGGCTTTCCCGAGCGCCTGGACAGCGGCGTGGGGCCGCTGGACCTGACCCGTCTGGGCCGGCTCGATTTCGAAAAGCCGGACCTGGCGCGATTCCCGTGCCTGGCGCTGGCGTTCGAGGCGCTGCGTGCCGGGCAGGGCGCCTGCATCGCCCTGAACGCGGCCAATGAGGTGGCGGTGGACGCCTTCCTGGCGGGCCGTCTGGGGTATACCTGGATACCGCGGGTTATCGAGGCGACCCTGGAGTGGCAGGGGGGGCAATCATCTGTTACGCTCAATAGTCTTGACGATGTGCTGGCGCTGGATGCCGCCGCGCGCGTTTACGCCGGCAATCTCGGCCTGGCGTGATGGCGCATGGATCGTTCCCCGGACCGTGCGCCGTTTTTCCCGTGCGTTGATTCCTTGATTTCCTGACCCCGATGCTTTTCACCCTGCTGGCCTTTGCCGTTGCGCTTGGCTCCCTGATCATTTTCCATGAGTTGGGGCACTATTGGGTGGCGCGGCTGTGCGGCGTCAAGGTGCTGCGCTTTTCGGTCGGCTTCGGCAAGGTGGTCCTGCGCCGCACCGATCGCCATGGCACCGAATGGGCCCTGTCGGCCTTGCCCCTGGGCGGCTATGTCAAGATGCAGGACGATGCCCCGGCGGGCGCCAGCCCGGCCGAAGCGGCAGGCGCCTTCAACAACAAATCGGTCGGCAAGCGCATCGCGATCGTTGCCGCCGGTCCCATTTTCAATCTCATCCTCGCGGTCTTCCTGTATGCCGGCCTGAACATGGCGGGCACCGAGGAGCCGGTGGCTGTCATCGCCCAACCCGCTGCCGATACGCCCGCGGCGCGCGCCGGGTTGGTGGCGGGCGACCGCATCCTGGCCATCGACGGCCAGGAGGTCGCGTCGTGGTCGGACGCCCGCTGGCGCCTGATGGACGTGATGGCCACGGGTGGCCGCACCCAGATCGAAGTCGGCACCCCCGGTGGTGCATCGCAGCAACGGGAACTGACCCTGCCGGCCAACGCCATGGATCCGGCCGGCGGCGATCCGCTGCTGGCCGCCGGCATCCGCCTGGCCCAACCCAAGCCCGCCGTGCGCGTCGTCAACGATGGCGGCGAAGGGCAGGCGGCCGGCCTGCGCGCGGGCGACCTGATCCTGGCCGTCGATGGCCAGCCCACGCCGGACACCGGCGCGCTGGTAAAGCAGATCCAGGACAGCGCGGGCAAGACGCTGGCCCTGACGGTGGCGCGCGATGGCGCCCAGATTTCCGTGAATGTCACGCCGCGCGCCGAAACGGTCAACGGCCAGGTCATCGGCCGGCTCGGCGTCCAGCTAGGCGGCGACGTGCCCATGGTGACGGTGCGCTACGGCGTCTTCGACAGCCTCTGGCGCGGCGCCGTCCGCACCTGGGACACCGCCCTGTTTTCGCTGCGCATGATGGGCCGCATGGTCACGGGGGACGTTTCCTGGCGCAATGTCAGCGGCCCGGTCACGATCGCCGATTATGCCGGCCAGACCGCCCGCATCGGCATTGTTGCGTATATCGCCTATATCGCGTTGATCAGCATCAGCCTGGGCGTACTAAATTTGCTGCCCATTCCTATGCTGGACGGTGGCCATCTGCTGTACTATCTCGTCGAAATTGTGCGGGGCAGTCCGCCGCCCGCACGGTGGATCGATATCGGACAGCGCGCAGGCATTGGTTTATTGGCAAGCCTGATGGGGCTTGCGTTGTTCAATGATTTCACGCGCTTGTTCACTTAAGCGCCAATTAGCATAAAATCCCCCGCCATTTGCACGACCGAGGATACTCAAGGATGTCTTTTCGCCGGATGTTTCATCACAAAAAGGGTGTACTGCCGGGCGTAGTGCCGAGTCTGATCGCCGCATTGCTGCTGCCAGGCATGGCTCACGCCTTCGACCCTTTTGTCGTGCGGGATATCCGCGTAGAGGGGATCCAGCGAACCGACGCCGGCACCGTCTTCGGTTATCTGCCCGTCAAGGTCGGTGAGAAATTCACCGAGGAAGAGGCCACCGAGGCCGTTCGCCGCCTGTACGGCACGGGATTTTTCACCGACGTGCAGATCCAGACCGACAATAATGTCGTGGTCGTGGTGGTCCAGGAGCGTCCGACGATTGCATCCGTGAATTTCAACGGCATGCGTGAGTTCGATTCCAAGGCCATTACCAAGTCGCTGGGGCAGGTGGGTTTCGCCGAAGGCCGGATTTTCGACCGCTCGATGCTCGAGCGCGCCGAATACGAACTCAAGCAGCAGTATCTGTCCAAGGGCAAGTACGGCGTCGAGGTCACCTCCACCGTCACGCCGCTGCCGCGCAACCGCGTTGGCGTGAGCTTCGACGTGTTCGAAGGCTCGGTCGCCCGCATCCAGGAAATCCGCTTCGTCGGCAACAAGGCCTTCTCGGAAAGCGACCTGCTCGACGAATTCAAGCTGACCACGCCGGGCTGGCTGACCTGGTACACCGATACCGACAAGTACTCGCGGGAAAAGCTCGAAGGCGACCTCGAACGCCTGCGTTCGTTCTACCTGGACCGCGGCTACCTGGAATTCACGGTCGAGCCGCCCCAGGTGACGATCTCGCCCGACCGCAAGGACATCCGCATCACCATCACGGTCCATGAAGGCGAGCCGTACAAGGTGCGCAGCGTCAAACTGGCGGGCAATCTGATCGGCCTGGACCAGGAAATCAACAACCTGGTCAAGATCAAGCCCGACGAAACGTTCTCGGCGGCCAAGGCCAACGATTCGGCCAAGGCCATCACCGACTACCTGGGTGAACTGGGCTACGCCTTCGCCAACGTCAACCCGAACCCGCAGCTCGACCGCGCCAAGCACGAGGCCGACCTGACGTTCTACGTCGATCCGAGCCGCCGCGTTTACGTGCGCCGCATCCAGATCGGCGGCAACACCCGCACGCGCGACGAAGTCGTGCGCCGCGAAATGCGCCAGCAGGAAGCCGCCTGGTACGACGCCAAGGACATCAAGACCTCGCGCGACCGCGTCGACCGCCTGGGCTACTTCAGCGACGTCAACGTCAAGACCGATCCGGTGCCGGGCTCGCCCGACCAGGTCGACGTCAACGTCGACGTGAAGGAAAAGCCCACCGGCATGATCAACCTGGGCGTGGGCTACGGTTCGTCCGAAAAGGCGATCCTGTCGGCCGGCATCAGCGAAGACAACGTGTTCGGCAGCGGCACCAACCTCACGCTGCAACTGAACACCAGCAAGAGCAACCGCGCGGTGGTGCTGTCGCACACCGACCCGTACTGGACCAAGGACGGCATCAGCCGCACCACGTCCGCTTACTACCGTGTGACCGAGCCCTGGAACAACAACGACGGCGACTACCGCGTCAAGTCCATGGGCCTGGGCATGAACTTCGGCGTGCCGATCTCCGAGTACGACCGGATCTTCCTGGGCGCCAACCTCGAGCGCAACCAGATCGATCTGTTCTCGAATTCGCCGCTGGCCTACCGCAAGTTCGTCGACCAGTACGGCGATGCGACCAACTCGGTGATCTTCACCGCCGGCTGGTCCAACGACACCCGCGACAGCGCCCTGGCGCCGACCAAGGGTTCGTACACCCGCTTGAAGAGCGACTTCTCGACGGTCGACCTGAAGTACTACATGCTCACCGGTCAGCAGCAGTACTTCATCCCGCTGGGCAATTCGTACACCCTGGCGCTGAACGGCATGGTCGACTGGGGCCAGAGCTACGGCGGCAAGGACTACCCGATCATCAAGGACGTGTACGCCGGCGGTATTGGCACGGTGCGCGGCTACGAAGGTTCGTCGCTGGGTCCGCGCGATCCGGTCACGGGCGACTACCTGGGCGGTTCGCGCCGCATCGTGGCGAACGCGCAGTTGTACCTGCCGTTCCCGGGCGCATCCAAGGACCGCACGCTGCGCTGGTTCATCTTCAGCGATGCGGGCCAGGTGGGCGCGGGCAGCGGCCTGTCGTGCACCAACGGCAAGCCGGGCAGCGAGGTCGACGATCCTTGCGGCTGGCGTTTCTCGGCGGGTATCGGCCTGTCGTGGCAGTCGCCGATGGGCCCGCTGCAACTGTCGTACGCGCGTCCGCTCAATGCCAAGCCGGGCGACGACAAGCAGAGCTTCCAGTTCCAGATCGGAACCGGGTTCTAAGCGCTGGCGTTACGCTTGAAAACAAGGGAGAGGCCTCCTGGCCCGGCTCCCTTGTCGTTTAGTGGCACAATACATACTTTGGCTTTGCCTTACTGGAAGGTGAGATTTTCATGATGTCTGACTTCGCACTTAAATCATCGAATTCGCCGCGCGTTAATCGTCGTGGCAAGCTGGGCGGCTCCATTGCCCTGGTGGGTGCGCTCATTCTCGGTTCCGTCGCGGCGGTGCCCGCTCAGGCTCAGAACACCAAGATCGGCTTCGTCAACACCGAGCGGATCCTGCGTGAATCCGGTCCGGCCAAGACGGCGCAAAGCAAGATCGAAGCCGAATTCAAGAAGCGTGACGACGAACTGCAGCGTCTGAACTCCAGCCTGCGTTCGCAAGCCGAGAAGTTCGACAAGGATGCGCCCGTGCTGTCCGAGTCCGATCGCGTCAAGCGCCAGCGGGAGCTGTCGAACCTGGATACCGACCTGCAGCGCAAGCGCCGCGAATTCCAGGAAGACTTCAACCGCCGCCGCAACGAAGAGTTTTCCAGCATCGTGACGAAGGCCAACGAGGCCATCAAGCGCATCGCTGAACAGGAAAACTACGACCTGATCATCCAGGACGCCGTCACGGTCAACCCGCGCATCGACATCACCGACAAGGTGATCCAGAGCCTGGGCAAGTAAGCTGCAGTCGCCGTATGCCGGTTCTACTGGATCTTGCCCGCGCGCCGACGCTCGAAGCGCTGTTGAGCGCCGCCAATACCCAGGGCATGGACTGGCGCATCAGCGCGCCCGCCGGCGCAGAGCCCTTGCGAGTCTGCGGCATCGGCACCCTGGCTTCGGCCAGCGGCCATGAGATCAGTTTCCTGGCCAATCCCAAGTACCAGAGCCAGCTCGCCGCCACGCAGGCGGGGGCGGTGATCGTCTCGGCCGACGTGGCCGAGACGCTGGAAGCCGCCGGCGCCGATCGGCCGCGTTTCACGCTGGTCGTCTGCAAGCATCCGTATCTGCTTTACGCCCGCGTGGCGCAGTGGTTCGACGCCGCGCGGCGTCCGGCCCTGCCCGCGTTCACGCATCCCTCGGCCGTGGTCGCGCCTGATGCGCACATCGAGGAAGACGTGCGTATCGGTCCGAATTGCGTGATCGAATCGGGCGCGCGCATCGGCCGCGGCAGCGTGCTGGGCGCTGGCTGCGTCATCGGCGTTGGCTCGTCGATCGGCCCGGACAGCCGCCTGCATGCGCATGTCACGCTGTACGAAGGCGTCAAGATCGGCGCGCGCGCCATCATCCACAGCGGCGCGGTGCTCGGCGCAGACGGCTTCGGTTTCGCGCCGGATCCGTCGCTGGGCAAGGGCGCCTGGGGCAAGATTCCCCAGTTGGGCGGGGTGACGGTGGGTGACGACGTCGAAATCGGGGCCAATACGACCATCGACCGCGGCGCACTCGAAGACACCGTCGTGGGCAATGGCGTCAAGCTCGACAACCAGATCATGGTGGCCCACAACTGCCGTATCGGCGCCTACACCGCGATCGCGGCGTGCGTCGGCGTGGCGGGGTCCACGACCATCGGCGAGCGCTGCACCATCGGCGGCGCGGCCATGCTGTCAGGGCACCTGACGCTGGGCGACGACGTACACATTTCGGGCGGCACCGCGGTGACGTCCAATATTTCCAAGCCTGGCCGCTATACCGGGGTGTACCCGTATGCGGAACATGGCGAATGGCAGCGCAACGCCGCCGTGATACAACAGTTGGCGCAATTGCGCCGCCGCTTGCGGACGCTGGAAAAAGACTAGGGCGCCGCCATGCCGCCCTGGCGCTCGCGGCGCCGACAGATTTAATTCATTACGCAGGAATTCACAGAAAAATGGAACTCGACATCAAGGGGATCATGGAGAGGCTGCCGCATCGTTACCCGATGCTGCTGATTGATCGCGTCGTCGAAATGGTGCCCGGCAAATCCATCGTCGCCATCAAGAACGTCTCGATCAATGAACCGTTTTTCAACGGCCACTTTCCCCACCATCCGGTGATGCCGGGCGTGCTCATCGTGGAAGCCATGGCCCAGGCTTCGGCGTTGTTCTCGTTCACCGACGAGAACGGCGGCCTGAAGTGCGAAGGCGCCAAGACGGCGTACTACCTAGTGGGCATCGACGGCGCGCGTTTCCGCCGCCCGGTGGTGCCGGGCGACCAGTTGCGCATCGAGGTCGAAGCCGAGCGCCTGAGCCGCAGCATCTGTAAATACCAAGCGCGTGCCACGGTGGACGGGCAGGAAGTGGCGTCGGCCAAGCTCATGTGCGCGATCCGCAGCCTGGAAGAGTAAATGGCAGGAAACATCCATCCTACCGCCGTCGTCGATCCGGCGGCGAAAATCGACCCCAGCGTGGTCATCGGCGCGTTCTGCGTCGTGGGCCCCGATGTGACGATCGGCGCCGGCACCGAGCTCGGCCCGTATTGCATGGTCGATGGCGTGACCACCATCGGACGCGACAACCGCTTCTATCGGTATTGCTCGATCGGCGGGATGCCGCAGGACAAGAAGTACAAGGGCGAGCCGACCCGGCTGATCATCGGCGACCGCAACACGGTGCGCGAATTCGTCACGCTGAACACCGGCACGGTGCAGGATGGCGGCGCCACCACGCTGGGCGATGACAACTGGATCATGGCCTACGTGCACATCGCGCACGATTGCCACGTGGGCAACAACACCATCCTGGCCAACTCCGTGCAACTGGGCGGCCACGTCCATGTGGGTGACTGGGCCATCGTGGGCGGCCTGACCGGCGTGCACCAGTTCTCGCGCATCGGCGCGCACAGCATGACCGGCGGCAACAGCTCGCTGATGCAGGACACGCCGCCGTTCGTGCTGGCCGCGGGCAATCCGTGCCGGCCGGTCGGCATCAACGTCGAAGGCCTGAAGCGCCGCGGCTTCACGCCCGCCCAGGTGTCGGCGCTGCGCGACGCCTACAAGATCATCTATCGCCGCGGCTTGCCGCTGGACACGGCCCGGGCCGAACTGCGCGCCCGCCAGCAGGCCGAGCCCGAAGTCGCCGAGCATCTGCAGACGCTGCTGGATTTCCTCGACGTCGCGTCGCGCGGCATCATCCGTCCATGAACATGCGGATCGGCATGGTGGCCGGCGAGCCCTCGGGCGATCTGCTGGCCGGCCGCATCATTGCCGGTCTGCAGCAGCGCGCCCCGGGCGTGCTGTGCGAGGGCATTGGCGGCCCGCAGATGCAGGCCCGCGATTTCGATACCTGGCATCCGATGCATGCGCTGACGGTGTTCGGCTACGTCGACGCGCTCAAGCGTCTGCCCAGTCTGCTGCGCACCTATCGCGACGTGTCGCGCCGCTGGCTGGCCGAGCCGCCGTCGGTGTTCGTGGGCATCGACGCGCCCGATTTCAACCTGCGTTTGGAACACCAACTGCGCCAGGCCGGCACGCCGACCGTCCATTTCGTCGGCCCCTCGATCTGGGCCTGGCGCTACGATCGCATCCACAAGATCCGCGAATCGGTGTCGCACATGCTGGTGCTGTTCCCGTTCGAGGAAGAGATCTACCGCAAGGAAGGCATTCCGGTCACCTATGTCGGCCATCCGCTGGCCGGCGCGGTGCCGATGCAGCCGGACCGCGCGGCGGCGCGCGCGCGGCTGGGCATCGACCAGGACGCGCGCGTGCTGGCGATCCTGCCGGGTAGCCGTTCGTCCGAGATTCGCCTGCTGGCGCCGCGCTTCCTGCAGGCCGCGCAGATGCTGCAGAAGCGCGATCCGGCGCTGCAATGCGTGGTGCCGATGGTCAACGACCAGCGCCGCGCCGAATTCCAGGCGATCCTGGCCAAGTATCCCGTGCCGGGGTTGCGCTGCGTGACCGCGCAGGATCTGCACGGCGCGGATGGCGATCGCCAGGCGCCAGTGGCATGGTCGGTGATGGAAGCCAGCACCGCGGTGCTGGTGGCCAGCGGCACCGCCACCCTGGAAACCGCGCTGTACAAGCGGCCCATGGTGATTTCCTACGTGCTGTCGCCGCTGATGCGTCGCATCATGGCCTGGAAGTCCGGCCAGGAACGGCCCTATCTGCCGTGGGTGGGGCTGCCCAACGTGCTGCTGCGCGACTTCGCGGTGCCCGAGCTGTTGCAGGACGACGCCACGCCGGAGAAGCTGGCCGAGGCCACCTGGGCGGCGTTGACCGACGAGGCCTTGGCGGCGCGTATCGAGGCCCGCTTCACGGCGCTGCACCAGGAGCTGCTGCGCGACACGCCGGCGCTCGCGGCCCAGGCGATCCTGGAGGTGGCCGGTGGAGCAGCCTGACCTGTTTGCCGCGCCGGCGCAGCCGGCCCTGGTGACGGCCGGCGTCGATGAAGCCGGCCGCGGTCCGCTGGCGGGCGCGGTATACGCGGCCGCCGTGATCCTGGATCCGGCCCGGCCCATCGACGGCCTGGCCGACTCCAAGGTGCTGAAGGCCGCCACGCGCGAGGCGCTGGCCCTCGAGATCCAGGCGCATGCGCTGGCCTGGTGCGTGGCCAGCGCCAGCGTGGCCGAAATCGACAGCCTGAACATCCTGCGCGCCACCCTGCTGGCGATGCGCCGCGCCGTCGAGGGCCTGTCGACGGCCCCTCAGTTGGCGCTGGTGGATGGCAACCAGGCCCCCAAGCTGGGTTGCACGGTGCAGACGGTGATCAAGGGCGATGCCCTGGTGCCGGCGATCTCCGCCGCGTCGATCCTGGCCAAGACCGCGCGCGACGCGGATCTGCTGCGCCTGCATGCGCTGTACCCGCAGTATGCGTTCGACCAGCACAAGGGCTATGGCACCGCCTTGCACTTGCAGATGCTGCGCGAGCACGGTCCCTGTGTCGAGCACCGCCGCAGTTTCGCGCCCATCAAGGCCTTCGGCCTGGTCTCATGAAACACATCAGTTCCCGCGACAATCCCGCGGTCAAGGCGCTGGTCAAGCTCGCCGGCACCGCGGGCAAGCGCGGCGCGCCCGTGCTGCTGGACGGCGTGCACCTGTGCCAGGCGTGGTTGCAGCACCATGGCGCGCCGGACCAGGCCATCTTCGACGTCGACCGCCTGTCGCAGCCCGATATCGCGGCGCTGGCGGCCGCCGTGCCGGATGCCCGCTGCCTGGCGCTGGACGCGCGCCTGATGCAGGCGCTGGCCAGCGTGGAAAGCGGGCAGGGCGTGGCCTTCGTGGTGACGCCGCCGTTGCCGTCCCTGCCCGAGGCGGTGGACGAGAATTGCGTGCTGTTCGATCGCATCCAGGACCCGGGCAATGTCGGTACCTTGCTGCGCACCTGTGCCGCGGCCGGGGTCAAGCGCGTGTTCCTGGCCACCGGCACGGCCGCCGCGTGGTCGTCCAAGGTGTTGCGCAGCGGCCAGGGGGCGCATTTCGCGCTGGCGATCCACGAGCACGTGGACCTGCAGGCGCTGCTGCCCCGGTTGCGCGTGCCGCTGGTGGCGACCGCGCTGGAAGGCGCCCAGGACCTGTATGCCGGGCGCCTGCCCGAGCGTTGCGCCTGGGTCTTCGGCCATGAGGGCCAGGGCGTCGCGGCCGAGTTGCTGGCGGCGGCGCGGCTCAGGCTGCGCATTCCCCACGACATGGCCGCGGTCGAGTCGCTCAATGTGGGCGCCGCCGCCGCCATCTGCCTGTTCGAGCAGCGCCGCCAGGCGCTGGCGGACGCGGCGCGCTGATTCTGCATTGGTGCGTGTCTGACCCGCCAGGCGGGCGCCGGGCCGGCATATACTCGACGCTTTGCCGCTCCCTAGGTGTTCCATGGCGTCATTGCCGGTCGCTCACTCCCTGCCAGGCCGCGCCCGCTGCCAGTCATTGCTTGCCGCCTGCCTGTGCGCGCTGGCGCTGGGCGGATGCGCCTCGGGCGCACCGCAACGGGTCAGTCTGGTGCCGGTCGACATGACCGAATCGGCCGGCCGGCTGCAATTGTCGCGTGAGGTGGTGGCGAAGCTGCCCAACGACGCCGCCGTGACGCTGCCTTCCGGCTCGCAATGGCGGCGGGCCGGCGCCATCGTGCAGGGCGACGTGTTCCGGCCGCTGGGCGGTCCGTTCGCGATTGACTTGCCGCGCCGCACGGACGCCTATCTGGTGGCCTCGTCCGGCAAGCTGGTGGGGTTCTACCTGCCGGCCGACAGCAGTTACATCGAGCTGTCCCGCCCCGTCGTCCTGCCTGGAGCGGTGCGGCAGTGACGGCGCGCGCGGCCGGCGATCGCCGGTTGCGCGACCGAGTGGGCCCGGCGCCCATGGCCGGACCCTGTCATTTTCAGCCGCGATCCAGGCCGACTTCCTGCAGCACCGTGGTCGAGATCTCCTCGATCGACTTGGTGGTGGTGGACAGCCAGGAGATACCCTCGCGGCGCATCATGCGCTCGGCCTCGGCCACTTCATAGCGGCACTGCTCCAGTTGCGCGTAGCGGCTGTTGGGACGGCGTTCGTTGCGCACCTCGGCCAGGCGCTCGGGCTGGATCGACAGGCCGAACAGCTTGGCGCGGTGCGGCGCGATGGTCGAGGGCAGGGTGCCGCGCTCGAAATCGTCCGGCGTCAGGGGGAAGTTGGCGGCCTTGATGGCGTACTGCATGGCCAGGTACAGGCTGGTCGGAGTCTTGCCGCAGCGCGACACGCCCACCAGGATGACATCGGCCTGGTCGAGCTGGTTGACGAACTGGCCGTCGTCGTGCGCCAGGCTGAAGTTGATGGCGTCGATCCGGTTGCGGTACTTTTCCGAATTGGCCTGCATGTGCGAGCGGCCGATGGAATGGCTGGATTTGAGCCCCAGCGCCTGCTCGATGTGGCTGACGAAGGTGCCGAACAGGTCGAGGAAAATGCCGTTCGCCTGGCGAACACGGGCGAGGATGTCGGGATTGACCAGGGTGCTGAAGACGATCGGCGGCACCCCGGCTTCCTGGGCGCTGCGGTCGATGCGCATGGCCACTTCGGCGGCTTTTTCCAGCGTGTCGACAAACGGCAGCCGCACCGGCTTGAAATCGACTTGTTCGAACTGGGAAAGCACCGACTGGCTGAAGGTTTCCGCGGTGATACCGGTACTGTCGGAAACGATGTATACCGTGCGTACGATCGGGGTAGATGTCATATGTAAAAATTCCAACCAGGCGGATGGCCGGATGTGCTCCTCCGAGTACAATCAGGCCCCTATAAGTCACCCCAAGGGCGGTCCAAGGCCAGTTTGGTCAGCGCAGGCGGATCGGCGAAATCCGGGCGGTAAGCCGGCGTCGAATCTGCATTGACCAAACTCGCTTTCATTCCATTGTAAAAGGTGACTTCAATGTCGTACGTTGTTTTGTTCGAGCAGCTCCGCATGACGGACGTGGACTCGGTAGGAGGCAAGAACGCATCACTAGGCGAAATGATCAGCCAGTTGTCTGGCGCGGGTGTCCGCGTGCCGGGCGGCTTTGCCACGACCGCTGACGCCTTCCGCGACTTCCTCAAGGCCTCCGGCTTGGACAAGCGCATCGCCGAACGCCTGACCACCCTGAACCCCGAAGACGTGCGCGAGCTGGCCAACGCCGGCGCGCAGATCCGTCAATGGATCGTCGAAGCGCCGTTCTCGGCCGAATTCGAAGCGCAGATCCGCGACGCCTTCGCCAAGCTCGACGCCGATGGCAAGGGCTCGTTCGCGGTGCGCTCGTCCGCCACTGCCGAAGACCTGCCCGACGCCTCGTTCGCCGGCCAGCAGGAAACCTTCCTGAACGTGGTCGGCATCGACGACGTGCTGGACAAGATCCGCCACGTGTTCGCTTCGCTCTACAACGACCGCGCCATCTCCTATCGCGTGCACAAGGGCTATGCTCACGCCGATGTGGCCCTGTCGGCCGGCATCCAGCGCATGGTGCGTTCGGACAAGGGCAGCGCCGGCGTGATGTTCACCATCGACACCGAATCGGGCTTCCAGGACGTGGTGTTCATCACCTCGTCGTACGGCCTGGGCGAAACCGTGGTGCAGGGCGCCGTCAACCCCGACGAGTTCTACGTCTTCAAGCCCACGCTGGCCCAGGGCCATTTCCCCATCGTCGGCCGCCGCATCGGTTCCAAGCTGATCAAGATGGAGTTCGACCCCGAGCGTCCGGAAGGCCGCGCCGTGCGCACGGTCGACGTGCCGGTGTCCGAGCGCAACCGCTACTCGCTGACCGACGACGAGGTCATCGAGCTGGCCCGCTACGCTGTCATCATCGAGAAGCACTATGGCCGCCCGATGGACATCGAGTGGGGCCGCGACGGCGTCGACGGCAAGATCTACATCCTGCAGGCGCGTCCGGAAACGGTGAAGTCGCAGCAGGGCGCCAACGACGTGCAGCAGCGCTACCGCCTGAAGGCCACCGGCCAGGTCCTGATCACCGGCCGCGCCATCGGCCAGAAGATCGGCTCGGGCCCGGTGCGCGTGGTCGGCGACATCTCCGACATGGACAAGGTGCAGCCCGGCGACGTGCTGGTCACCGACATGACCGACCCCAACTGGGAACCCGTCATGAAGCGCGCCTCGGCGATCGTGACCAACCGTGGCGGCCGTACCTGCCACGCGGCCATCATCGCGCGCGAACTCGGCATTCCGGCCGTGGTGGGCTGCGGCAACGCCACCGACGTGCTCAAGGAAGGCCAGGCCGTGACCGTGTCGTGCGCCGAGGGCGACGAAGGCCGCATCTATGACGGCCTAATCGAGACCGAAGTCGAGGAAGTGCGCCGTGGCGAGATGCCCGCCATCGACCTGAAGATCATGATGAACGTGGGCAACCCCCAGTTGGCGTTCGACTTCGCCCAGATCCCCAACGGCGGCGTCGGCCTGGCGCGCCTGGAATTCATCATCAACAACAACATCGGCATCCACCCGAAGGCGGTGCTGGACTACCCGAACGTCGACGGCGAGCTGAAGAAGGCCGTGGAATCGGCCGCCCGCGGCCATGCCAGCCCGCGCGCCTTCTTCGTCGAGAAGATGGCCGAAGGCGTGGCCACCATCGCGGCGGCCTTCTACCCGAAGCCCGTGATCGTGCGCATGTCGGACTTCAAGTCCAACGAGTACCGCAAGCTGGTCGGCGGTTCGCGCTACGAGCCCGAGGAAGAGAACCCGATGCTGGGCTTCCGCGGCGCCTCGCGCTACATCGCCGACGACTTCGCCGAGTGCTTCCGCATGGAATGCGAAGCGCTCAAGAAGGTGCGCGATGACATGGGCCTGACCAACGTCGAGATCATGGTGCCGTTCGTGCGCACCCTGGGCCAGGCGGAAAAGGTGGTCAACCTGCTCGCCAAGCACGGCCTGGCGCGCGGCGAGAACGGCCTGAAGCTGATCATGATGTGCGAAGTGCCGTCCAACGCCATCCTGGCCGACGAATTCCTGCAGTACTTCGACGGCTTCTCGATCGGTTCGAACGACATGACCCAGTTGACCCTGGGCCTGGACCGCGACTCCGGCATGGAACTGCTGGCGGCCGATTTCGACGAACGCGACGACGCCGTCAAGTTCATGCTGCGCCGCGCGATCAAGGCTTGCCTGGCCGCCAACAAGTACGTCGGCATCTGCGGCCAGGGCCCCAGCGATCACCCGGACTTCGCGCAGTGGCTCACGGACGAAGGCATCCTGTCGATGTCGCTGAACCCGGACACGGTGGTCGACACCTGGCAGCGCCTGGCGAAGTAATCGCCGGTCCGCATGCAAAAAGGCCCGCGCCAGGGATGGCGCGGGTTTTTTTTTGCCATCCGGCCGTCCCAAGGTGAAAACGTCGCTTCGGGTACGGCGGCGCGTGCGAGGCTTGCGCCTGGCGCGCGCGGCGTTGGAAGAGGAGGGCGCCGCGGCCGACCGCGCCGCGTGGGGGCGCGCCCTGGACTCAGGCCGCCTTGGCCTCGCGCTCGATCAGTTCGCGCTTGCGTTCGATGCCCCAGCGGTAGCCGGCCAGCGAGCCGTCGGTGCGCACCACGCGGTGGCAGGGAATCGCCAGCGCGATGTTGTTGGTGGCGCAGGCGCGCGCCACCGCGCGCACCGAGCGCGGCGAGCCGATGCGTTCGGCGATGTCGGTGTAGGTGGCGGTGGTGCCGACGGGGATCTCGCGCAGCGCTTCCCAGACGCGGCGCTGGAACGCGGTGCCGCGCACGTCCAGCGGCAGGTGCAGGCCCACCGCGGGATTCTCGACGAAACCGACCACCGCCGCCATCCATTGCTCGAATTCGCGGTCGGCGCCGATCAGCCGGGCGGCCTTGAAGCGGTCCTGCAGGTTGCGCACCAGTTGTTCGGGGTCTTCGTGCAGCGCGATTTCGCAGATGCCGGTGTCGCTGGCCGCCACCAGCAGGGCGCCCAGCGCGCACTGGCCCACGGCGAAGCGGATTTCGACGCCTTCGCCGTCCTTGCGGAAGGCGGTGGGCGTCATGCCGAGGATGGCCGGCGCCGCCTCGTAGAAGCGGCCGCTGGAGTTGAAGCCGGCGCCGTACATGGCGTCGGTGACGCTGGCGCTCTGGCGCAGTTGCTGGCGGGCGCGGTCGGCGCGCAGCGCGTTGGCGTAGGCCTTGGGCGTGATGCCGGTGGCCGCCTTGAAGATGCGGTGGAAATGGAAGCGGCTCATGCCGGCCTGTTCGGCCAGTGTGTTCAGGTCCGGCGGCTGCTCGGCCTCCAGCGCCCGGCAGGCGCGTTCGACGGCGGCGGCGTGCTGTTTGCTCAAGGGGGCGGCGTGGGTCATGTCGGGCTCCAGGGGCGCGCCGGTTTGCGCGCTTTCGACCATGTTCTCAAAGGCCTGCCCGCGCCGCACTCCGGTTGTTGCCGGGAGCGGCCTGTGCCCCTGGCCGGGGCCTCAGGCGGGCGCGTAGGCGTCCAGGAAGCGGCGCACCAGTTCGCCCGACACTGGGGTGGCGCGCACGTTGGCGGACAGGCCGGGCACATCGAGGTTTTCGGCGGCGTAGCGGCGGCCGAAGCGTTCGAGGTGGGCGCGCACGAAATCGGGGCCGAATTCGGGGTGGAACTGGGTCGAGAAGATGTTGCGGCCGATGCGGATCATCTGGTGCGGATCCAGGTCGGAACGCGCCAGCACGGCGGCGCCGGGCGGCAACTGCAGCACGGTCTGCGCATGCAGCATCTGGGCCGGGAAGGTGGGCGGCAGGCCGGCCAGCAGTTTGTCGCCGGCGGCGGCGGGCAGCAGCTCGACCGTCTGGGTGCCGACTTCGCGGCCGGCGGGGTTGTAGCCCACCTTGCCGCCCAGGGCGTGCGCCAGGAGCTGGTGGCCGTAGCAGATGCCGAACATCGGCAGGCCGGCCGCGGCGGCTTCGCGCAACCAGGCGGCGGTGGCTTCGCTCCAGGGCTCCAGGTCGGTGACCATGGCCGGCGACCCGGTGATCAGGGCGGCGCGGTACTGGTCCGGCGCGCGCGGCCGTTCGCCGGCGTGGACGGCGACCACTTCGAGGGCGTCGGGCGCCAGGCCGGAGGCCCGCGCCAACTGTTCGGCATAGCCGCCGAACTGGCTCTTGAGCGTATCGTCCGGGTCGCCCGTGTGCAGGATGAGGACGGGACGGGCGGGGGAGATTGCAGCGGTCATTGGGGGTGTATGCGTGGTAAATGCCAGCGGCCGGGGACGGCAGCCAGCGCACATCATAATCCAGGCGATTGTCCGAGGTGGGCGGGGGCGTCACCGCGGCGTCATGGAAATACGTACAATCCGCTGACCGACTCATCCTTTCAGGCAAACGTAACTATGTGGATTTGGTTAGGGCTGGCCGCGCTGGCGCTCATCGGCGAACTGGCGACAGGAACCTTCTACCTGCTATTGGTGGCGCTGGGATTGGCCGCGGGGGGCGTCGCCGCCTGGCTGCTGGCGGGCCTGGAGTGGCAACTGGTGGCGTGTGGCGTCGTGCTGCTGCTGGGCCTGCTGGTGCTGCGCAAGACGCGCGTCCTGAAAAAGCGCGAGGTCGACGCCTCGCGCAACGCCGACGTCAACCTGGACATCGGCCAGACCGTCAAGGTGGAAGCCTGGAGCCAGGACGGCACCGCGCGCGTCTGGTACCGCGGCGCGCACTGGCAGGCGGAACTGGCCGAGGGGCAGCCGGCCCACGGCGGCGAACACATCATCACCGAAATGCGCGGCACGCGCCTGGTCCTGACTCCGAAGGGGGACGCGACCGGCGCCACGCGCTAGGGCGTGGCGGCGTGGAAGGCTCCTTGCCTTTGCGCGCCGGCCCGTTCCAAGGCAGGACCCGGACCCGCGCAGACGGGCCGGCCGCAGCAGGCGCCCTGGCTATCGCGGACAGGCGCGTCACCGCATTCACCCCAGAAGAGGCACTACACCATGATGGACACTTCCACTATCGTCCTGCTTGTTATCGTCGCACTGGCGATCCTGATCGTCATCAAGGCGATCGCCATCGTCCCCCAGCAGCACGCCTGGGTGGTCGAGCGGCTGGGCAAGTTCGACCGCGTATTGTCGCCGGGCGCCGGCTTCGTGATCCCGTTCATCGAGCGCGTGTCGTACAAGCATTCGCTCAAGGAAATCCCGCTGGACGTGCCGAGCCAGGTCTGCATCACGCGCGACAACACCCAACTGCAGGTGGACGGCGTGCTGTACTTCCAGGTGACCGACCCGATGCGCGCGTCGTACGGTTCGTCCAATTACATCTCGGCCATCACGCAGCTGGCGCAGACCACGCTGCGCTCGGTGATCGGCAAGATGGAACTGGATCGCACCTTCGAGGAACGCGACGCCATCAACAGCACCATCGTGTCGTCGCTGGACGAGGCGGCGCTGAACTGGGGCGTGAAGGTGCTGCGCTATGAGATCAAGGACCTGACCCCGCCCAACGAGATCCTGCGCTCGATGCAGGCGCAGATCACCGCCGAGCGCGAGAAGCGCGCGCTGATCGCGGCCTCGGAAGGCCGCCGCCAGGAGCAGATCAACATCGCCACCGGCGAACGCGAAGCGGCCATCGCCCGTTCGGAAGGCGAGAAGCAGGCCCAGATCAACCAGGCGCAGGGCGAGGCCGCGGCGGTGCTGGCGATTGCCGAAGCCACCGCCAAGGCCATCACGCAGGTGGCCGACGCCGTGCGCCAGCCCGGCGGCATGGAAGCGGTCAACCTGAAGGTGGCCGAGCGCTACGTCGAGGCCTTCGGCAACGTGGCCAAGGAAGGCAACACGCTGATCCTGCCGGCCAACCTGGCGGACGTGGGCGGCATGATCGCCTCGGCCATGACCATCGTCAAATCCACCCGCAACAGCTGAACCGCGCGCCGCCTGGCGCATTGCCCATGATCGCTCCCGTCCATTTGCTGTCGATCGCAGTACTGACGGGAGTGCTATCGCTGTGCGTGCTGGGATCCCTGGCGCGCAGCGGCATGGCCGGGATCCGCGAAACCATACGCGCCAACCTGCTCACGCTGTTGGCGTTTTTTCTGTTCGGGCTGCAGGCCACCGAGGCGCCGCGCTGGCTGTCGATCGTGCTGCCCAATGTGCTGATCGGGCTGGCGCTGTGCGCCTACTACACCGGTATCCGGCGCCTGCTGGGGCAGCGGGTGCCGCGCCACCTGATGGGGCTGGCCTGCGGCGCGGCCTGGCTGGTGCTGGCGGGATATACCTACCTGGACAACCAGGTGGCGCCCCGCATCGTGGCCATGTCGACGCTGCAGATGGGCTTCATGTTCGCGGTGGCGGCGGCGGTGTGGCGGGGACTGCCCGCCAACCGTTCGCGCTACAGCTATTACTTCGTCTGGTCGGTGGCGATGATATCCGGCCTGACCTGCGCGCTGCGGTCGGTGCTGTTCGCGTCCGGCGTGGCCTGGGCCGATTTCCTGCTGCAACCGACCAACTGGAACATTGTGTTCATGACGCTGGGCGTGCTGGCGATGCCCTGCCTGACGCTGGGCACGATCATGATCATCCACGACCGCATGCTGGCCGATCGCGAGCACGAGGCCAGCACCGATTTCCTGACAGGGTTGATGTCGCGCAAGGCATGGTGGCTGCAGGCGGAGCGCTTTTGCGCCCAGGCGCTGCGCACGCGGCGGCCATTGTCCCTGATGCTGCTGGATATCGACCACTTCAAGCGGATCAACGATACGCACGGCCATGCCGCCGGCGACGCGGTGCTACGCCATTTCGGCCTGCTTGCCACGGCCACGTTGCGAACCGGCGATCATGTCGGCCGGGTGGGGGGCGAGGAATTCAGCGTGCTGTTCGCCGATTTGCGCAGCGACGCCGTGATGGACGTGGCGCAGCGCTTGCTCGACTCGGTGCAGCGCACGCCCTGCGCCCATGGCGGCAGCGTGATTGCCTATACGTTCAGCGCCGGGGTGGCGGAGTGGCTGCCGGGCGAGAACCTGCAGGCCTTTTTTGAGCGCGCCGACCGCATGCTGTACGCGGCCAAGCAGGGCGGCCGCAACCGGGTGCTGGGGCCGGGCATGCAGCCGGCCGAGCGCGTGCCGCTGCCGGCGGCCGCCTGATTCAACTGTCTTTGCGCGACGCCCGCGTGTCGTGCTTCATGATGCGCTCCTTCTCGCGCTGCCAGTCCTTCTCGCGTGCGGTGTCGCGCTTGTCAAAGAGCTTCTTGCCGCGGCCCAGCGCGAAGTCGAGCTTGATGCGGCCGTTCTTGTAGTGCAGGTTGAGCGGCACCAGCGTGTAGCCGCGCTGCTCGACCTTGCCGATCAGCTTGCTGATTTCCTCGGCCTTGAGCAGCAGCTTGCGGGTGCGCATGGCGTCCGGGTGGATGTGCGTGGACGCGGTGGGCAGGGGGCTGACGTGCATGCCCAGCAGGAACAGTTCGCCATCGCGCACGATGACGTAGCTTTCCTTGAGCTGCACGCGGCCATCGCGGATCGCCTTGACTTCCCAGCCCTGGAGAACCAGGCCGGCTTCGTAGCGGTCTTCGATGAAATAGTCGTGCGTGGCCTTGCGGTTATCGATAATGCTCATCTTGTGGGGCCCAATATGCCCGTTTGTTCTTCGTTTGTGCTCGTTTGCGCCCCGGCGGCGCAGTGCCGGTAAAATCCTATCATTCTAGCCATTTGCGATAGTCGATGCACAAAGTACAGCGATCCGTCCTGGTGCCCTACAGCGCCGCCCAGATGTTCGACCTGGTCGCCGACGTGGAAAAGTACCCCGAGTTCATGCCGTGGTGTGGCGGCGCCGAGGTGCAGACGCGCGACGAGCACGGCATGCAGGCGTCCATCCTGATCAGTTTCGCGGGCATGAAGCAGCGCTTCACCACGCGCAACCGGCACGTCTACCCCGACCGCATCGACCTGGAACTGGTCGATGGCCCTTTTTCCAGCCTGGTGGGGCACTGGGAGTTCCAGCCGTTGGCCGAGGATGCCTGCAAGGTGCTGTTCACCATGGAATACGCCTTTTCCAACCGGGCGCTGGAGATGGTGGTGGGGCCGGTGTTCAACCGCATCGCCACCAGCTTCATCGATTCCTTCACCAAGCGCGCGCAGGCCAAGTATGGGGAATGAGCCGTCCGCCGACGGGCAGATCGCCGTGTCGGTCTGCTATGCCCTGTCGGCCCAGGTCTGGCTGCGCGAGGTGCGGCTGCCGGCCGGCGCGACCGTGGCGGACGCCCTGCGCGCCAGCGGCTTCGCCCAGGCCTTCCCGGTGGTCCAGCCCTGGGAGCGGGGCGTGGGCGTGTTCGGCCGCGCGGTCGAGGCCGCCACGCCGCTGGCGGACGGCGACCGGGTGGAGATCTACCGCGGGCTGAGCTTCGATCCCAAGGAATCGCGCCGCCGCCGCGCCGAGCACCGGCGCGCCAGGACCGCTCGCAACGGCCGCGTGCGTCCGGCCGGATTGCTGTAGCAGTCGGCCCCGGGGCGCGCGCCGCCGGAGCCCGGCGGGCTGCCGCCACATTGTCATCATCAGGACAAATCACGCCGGCCCTTCCGGCGTAACATTGACGGCGCCGCACCCTTACGTTTACGTCAACGTCATGTCAAAATGATCCGGCTGACGTTCACGAGACGGCAGCAACGCCAACAGACAATACCGATGACATCAGGAGACAGGCTGTGGACTTGGAACTGACCGACGAGCAGCGCGCGTTCGCGCAGGCCGCGCGCGACTATGCCGAGGGCGAACTGGCGCCCCATGCGGCGCAGTGGGATGCCGAGGGCATCTTCCCCAAGGAGGCGTTCGCGCGCGCCGGCGAGATGGGCTTCTGCGCCATCTATGCCAGCGAGGACATCGGCGGCCTGGGGCTGCCGCGCCTGGACGCCACCCTGGTGTTCGAGGAAATGGCCGCCGTCGATCCGTCGACCACCGCGTTCCTGACGATCCACAACATGGCCACCTGGATGGTCGGCAAGTGGGGCCAGCCGGCCCTGCGCGAGGCCTGGGGGCCGCTGCTGGCCAGCGGCCAGAAGCTGGCCTCGTACTGCCTGACCGAACCGGGCGCCGGCTCCGACGCCGCGTCGCTGTCGACCCGGGCGCAGCGCCAGGGCGACCACTACCTGCTCAATGGTGCCAAGGCCTTCATTTCGGGCGGCGGCGATACCGACCTGCTGGTGGTGATGGCGCGCAGCGGCGGCGAGGGCGCGGGCGGCATCAGCGCCTTTGCCGTGCCCGCCGACAGCGAGGGCATCAGCTACGGCCGCAAGGAAGAGAAGATGGGCTGGAACAGCCAGTCCACCCGTCCGATTGTGTTCGAGAACGTGCGTGTGCCCGCCGGCAACCTGCTGGGCGAGGAGGGCGAGGGCTTCAAGATCGCCATGAAGGGCCTGGACGGCGGCCGCATCAATATCGGCACCTGCTCGGTGGGCGCGGCCCAGGGCGCGCTGGACGCGGCCCGCCGCTACATGGACGAGCGGCGCCAGTTCAACCGCCGCCTGGCGGAATTCCAGGCGCTGCAATTCAAGCTGGCGGACATGGCCACCCACCTGGTGGCGGCGCGCCAGATGGTGCGGCTGGCGGCCTGCAAGCTGGACGCCGGCGCGCCCGACGCGGCCACCTACTGCGCGATGGCCAAGCGCTTTGCCACCGACATGGGCTTCCAGATCTGCCTGGACGCCCAGCAGATCCACGGCGGCTATGGCTACCTGCGGGACTATCCCTTGGAGCGTCTGGTGCGCGATACTCGCGTACATCAGATTCTGGAGGGGACAAACGAGATCATGCGCGTGATCATCGCCCGCCAATTGTTGGAAAAAGGAGCCGACATAAGATGAATGCACCGGTGCTGTTCGAAGAAAGGGCCGCCGCCAATGGAATGCGCTTCGGGATCGCGACGCTGAATTCGCCGCAGACCCTGAACGGGCTGTCGCTGGAGATGGTCGACCTGCTGGCAGAGCGCCTGGACGCCTGGGCGCGCGATCCGGCGGTGGCGCTGGTGGTGCTTCAGGGCGCGGGCGAGAAGGCCTTCTGCGCCGGCGGCGACCTGCATGGCCTGTACCGCAGCATGACCGAGAACGCCGGCAAGGGCGCGTGGGGCAATGCCTACGCGCGCCGTTTTTTCGAGCATGAATACCGCCTGGACTACCGCATCCACAGCTACCCCAAGCCGGTGCTGTGCTGGGGCCACGGCATCGTCATGGGCGGCGGCATCGGCCTGATGATGGGCGCCAGCCACCGCGTGGTCAGCGAGACCTCGCGCCTGGCGATGCCGGAAATCTCCATCGGCCTGTTTCCCGATGTCGGCGGTAGCTGGCTGCTGAACCGCATGCCGGGCCGCATCGGGGTGTTCCTGGCGCTGACCGGCGCGCAGATCAATACCGCCGACGCGTTTTTCGCCGGCCTGGCGGACTTCCGCCTGAACCACGAAGACTGGCCCAAGCTGCTGGCTTCGCTGGAGGAACAGCCCTGGGCCGGCCAGGCCGCAGGCGGCGCGGAGGATGCGATCCCGCCGCGCTCGATCAACGACGGCCTGTTGCGCCGGGCGCTGACGGCGCTCGAACCGCAGACGCCGCTGGAGGGCGGTCACCTGCGCCAGCACTCGTTCATGATCAACAGCCTGTGCAGTGGCAACCGCCTGGACGAGATCTACGAGGAACTGGCCGGCCTGAAGGACCATGCCGACCCGTGGCTGGCGCGCGCCGCCGCCACCATGCTGGCCGGTTCGCCCGGTTCGCTGCGGCTGTCGTTCGCGCTGCAGCAGCGCATGCGGCTGCGGTCGCTGGACGATGTGTTCCGCGCGGAGTACATCGCCGCGCTCCATTGCACCGCGCATGGCGATTTCGCCGAGGGCATCCGCGCGCTGCTGATCGACAAGGACAAGACGCCGCGCTGGAACCCCGCGGTGCTGGACATGGCCACCGAGGCCTGGGTGCAGAAGTTCTTCGACGAGCCCTGGCCCGAGGGCCAGCCGCATCCGCTGGACGACCTGGGCAAGGAAGGCCGCTGACGTCCGCCGCGGAGCGGGCCGGCATCGCGTCGCAACACTGATTTCATACCTACAGCAATAGCAACAGGAGACAGGACATCATGAGCAGTATCGCGTTTATCGGTTTGGGCAACATGGGCGCGCCCATGGCATTGAATCTGGTCAAGGCCGGCCACAGCCTGACGGTGTTCGACCTGGTGCCGGCGGCGGTCAAGGTGCTGACCGATGCGGGCGCCAAGTCGGCGGCCTCGGCCGCCGAGGCGGTCAAGGGGGCCGAGGTGGTGATCTCGATGCTGCCGGCCAGCAAACACGTCGAAGGCCTGTACCTGGACCAGGACCTGCTGGGCAAGATTGCGTCCAGCGCGCTCGTGATCGAGTGCAGCACCATCGCGCCGGACTCGGCCCGCAAGGTGGCGCAGGCCGCCGAGGTCCGCGGCATCGCCATGATCGACGCGCCGGTCTCGGGCGGCACCGGCGGCGCCGCCGCGGGCACGCTGACCTTCATCGTCGGCGGCCAGTCCGCCGCGCTGGAGCGCGCCCGTCCGGTGCTGGAGAAGATGGGCAAGAACATCTTCCACGCCGGGCCCGCGGGCGCCGGCCAGGTCGCCAAGATCTGCAACAACATGCTGCTCGGCATCCTCATGGCCGGCACCTCCGAGGCGCTGGCGCTGGGCGTGGCCAACGGCCTCGATCCCAAGGTGCTGTCGGACATCATCGCCAAGAGCTCTGGCCGCAACTGGGCCACCGAGCTGTACAACCCGTGGCCCGGCGTGATGGAACACGCCCCGGCCTCCAAGGGCTATGCCGGCGGCTTCGGCGTCGACCTGATGCTCAAGGACCTGGGCCTGGCGGCCGAGGCGGCGCTGTCGGCGCGCGCCTCGATCCCGCTGGGGGAACTGGCGCGCAACCTGTATTCGCTGCACAGCGCGGGCGGCTCGGGCCGGCTGGACTTCTCCAGCATCGTCAATCTGGTCAAGCGCGACCAGGACTGACATGGCCGCGCCCGCCACTTGCGCCGATCCGGCCGGGCGGGTCCAGGCGAGCTTCGAGCGGCAGAGCATCATGCGGCTGCTCGGCGCGAGCCTGGACGTGGTCGAGCCGGGCAGGGTGGACATCGTGCTGCCGTACCGCGCCGATCTGTGCCAGCAGAACGGTTTCCTGCACGCCGGCATCTCCACCACCATCGCCGATTCGGCCGGCGGCTATGCCGCCTTCAGCCTGTTCCACCCGGGCGAGGACGTGTTGACCTCGGAGTTCAAGATGAACTTCCTGGCGCCCGCCAAGGGCGAGCGCTACGTGGCCAGCGGCCGCGTGGTCAAGCCGGGCAAGCGCCTGTCGATCTGCCAGGTCGAAGTGCATGCCTACGAGGGCGAACAGGCCACGCTTTGCGTGATAGGCTTGCTCACCGCGGTGCGCGTGACGCCGCGTTGAGCCGCTGGCGGCGGCCGTCCGCCGCCAGCCTTGTCGCGCCTTGAACGGGTCCACGGCAATGCCTTCCAAAGAACATCACCGGATATTCCGCAGCAACTGGCTGCGCGCCGCGGTGCTCGGCGCCAACGACGGCATCGTCTCCACCGCGAGCCTCATCACCGGCGTCGCGGCCGCCCAGGCCTCGCACGAGGCGGTGCTGACCTCGGGCCTGGCCGGCCTGGTGGCCGGGGCGCTGTCGATGGCGGCGGGTGAATACGTCTCGGTGCGGTCGCAATCCGATATCGAGGCCGCCGACCTGCGCATGGAGCAGCGTTCGCTCAAGCGCAACTCGGGCGAAGAGCTCGAGGAACTGGTCGAGATCTACGTCGGCCGCGGGCTGTCGCGGGACCTGGCCGAGCAGGTCGCGCGGCAACTGACGCGCCACGACGCGCTTGACGCGCATGCGCGCGACGAACTCGGCATCTCGATCCACAATCGCGCCCGGCCGGTGCAGGCGGCGGTGGCCTCGGCCGCCTCGTTCGCCGGCGGCGCCGCGTTGCCGCTTGCGGTGGCCGCGGTGGTGCCGTTGCCGCAGCTTATCGGCTGGGTGATCGGCGCGTCCGTGGCCTGTCTGGCCTGTCTGGGGGCCCTGGCGGCTGGCGCCGGGGGCGCGCCCAAGGGGCCGGCGGCGGTGCGGGTGACGATATTGGGCGCGCTGGCGATGGCAGTGACGGCTGGCGTCGGCGCCTTGTTCGGCACCGTGGTCTAGGAGTTTCCCGCTCATGCAATACGTCCTGGTCAGCGCCTGTCTGTTGGGCCACCCCGTGCGCTACGACGGCCGCTCGGCGCCGCGAGGCCACGCGATCCTGGCGCGCTGGCTCGATGAAGGCCGGGTCGTGCCAGTCTGTCCGGAGGTGGCGGGTGGCATGCCGATTCCGCGCCCGCCCGCCGAGATCGAGCCGGGCGCCAATGCCGCTGACGTGCTGGGCGGTCGCGCCCGCGTGATGGCGGTGTCGGGCGAGGATGCCACCGTGCCGTTCCTGCGCGGCGCGCACCTGGCGCTGGCCGCTGCGCGCGAGCGCGGCATCCGCATTGCGGTGCTCAAGGAGGGCAGTCCGTCCTGCGGCAGCGGGTATGTCTACGACGGCAGCTTTTCGAGGCAGCGGCGGCCGGGCGTGGGCGTGACCGCGCAATTGCTGGCCGATGCCGGGGTGCGCGTCTTCAGCGAAGGGCAATGGGCGGACGCCGCTGCCTGCCTGGCGCGCCTGGAGGCGGGGCATGGGCTTTAACGTCGGCGACTGGCTGGTCCTGGTAGCCGTGGCGGCCGGCGTACTGTCGGCCTGGCGGCTGATCGCGGGCACCGGCCGCGGGCGCCTGCTGGCGCGGGCCGGGGCGGTGGTGTCGTTGGCGCTGTCGGCGTTCTTCTTCTGGCTCTGGTACGCGCAGTACCTGAAGTGGGATTTCAACGAGCTGGGCCGCTACTACGATCCGGTCGATGGGGTTGTCTACACCGACAGCGGCTTCGTCTGGGTGCTGCCGGCCGCGCTGGCCCTGTTGGCCGGGGCGTTTTTCGCCTGGCGCGGATGGGGCGGCGGGCGCGGTTGAGGGGCGCCATGCACGCGGGCGTCAACGGCCGTGAAAACAACAGGGAGGAGGCCCTGGCGGGGCTCCTCCCTGGCTGACGCGCCGTGGGCGCGATGGTCGTCAGTTGGCCCGGTAACCGCGGCTGTTCATGCAGGAATCCAGCGCGCGGTTGTAGGTGTCCACCATGACCTGGGTGGTCCATTGCGAAATGGTTGCCGGGTCGTAGCCGCTCTGGTTCATGGCCCAGCGCTGGCAGTCGGCCGAGGCGCTGGCCTGCGCCCGGTTGACCGGAGGGGCCGGTTCGTACTGCACCGGAGCGTATTGTGCCGGGGCCTGGTAGACGGGCGGCGCTTCATAGACAGGCGGCGCTTCGTACACGGGCGCCGTGTACACCGGGGGCGGGTAGTAGGCCACGCCCGGGGCGTAGACGCCGGTCTGTACGTAGCTCGGTCCGGAGTTATTGGCCGCCAGGATCAGCCCGGTGGCCGCGAGCGCAAACGCGCCACCAATCCACCAGCCGTTGCCGCCGCCACCGCCGTGGTGATGGTGATAGCCGCCACGATACCCGCCCGCCAGCGCGGGGGAACTTGCCAAGGCCAGTGCCAGCGCGACGCCGACCATACGACCTGTAAACCGCTTCATGATCTTGCTCCTGAGCCGTCGGACGTCCACGTGCTGCGGCGGCCGACGATACCGTACTGTAACGCCGAGGCGACGCAATAGTTGTGTCAAGAATTACGAAGATTTCAAGTGATTTCAGGGGCTTGTGCGGGTCTCGCGCATGAACGGCGAACCATTGGGGTTGTCGCAGGTTTGCGACACACCGGCCTTGAGCCGGACGACCGCCTTGGCGTCGAAGGCCTCGGCATTGCGGTCGTGGGTGGCGTAAGTCTCGTAGCCGGCCTTTTCGACGCACCAGTTCCAGAAGAACTGTTCCGAGCCATGGATGGCCAGCACCTCCACCCGCCATTCATGGCGCGCATCGAAGTCCGCTCGGCCGTCGGCGCCGGTGCGCTGTTCGACTCGGTATCGGTCGTAGCCATAGGGGTAGGCGCCGGCGATCAGCACCACGCGGGCGCCGGCCAGTGGTTGCCCGGCTTCGTCCTGCACAGCGATGGCCGCACGCGGCTGCAGGGTCTTGTAAGTGGGGTAAGGTACACAGCCCGCCAGGGCCGGCAGGAGCACGGCGGCGCAGAAAGCGTGCAGCGGGCGCGATAGTCGGCGCATCAGGATCCTATGTATGCAGGAATGTATGGCAAAAAAGCCGGAATGAGAGTATTTTCACGCGATGACGACGGCAATACCCCCATCTGTACCGCAAGAAAAGCGTTTGACGAAAGGTGAGCGCACCCGGTTGCAACTGCTGGAAGTGGCGGCGGCGGAGTTCGCCGAGCGCGGTTTCCAGCACACCCGGATCAGCGATATTGTTGCCCGCGCGGGGGTGACGCAACCCGTTTTTTACCAGTATTTCGCCAGCAAGCAGGCGGCGTACGATGAGCTCGTGGGCATGTTCGCGCAGCGGTTGCGGCAGGAGGTCTGCCAGGCGCGGCTGTCCGACGACCAGGACCTGCCGGTCGAGGTGCGGGTGCGCCGCGGCGTCAGCAATTGGCTGGCGATCCTGCAAGAGGACCCCAACCTGACGCGCATCGGTTTTTTCCAGGTCGATGCGGCCGAGGCGCTCAAGGACGAGCTGGTCGAGATGATTTCCGAGAACGTGCGCATCGACCAGCGCGCGGGCGTGTTCCGCAAGGACATTCCGCCGGAATGGCTGTCGCACGCGTTCATGGGGGTGATCGAGCGCTTCACGCGCCGCGAGCCCAATGCCGAAGAGCGCGAGGCGCTGGCCGATTTCATCACGGATATGTTCCTGGAAGGCGTGCGCCAGCGCTAGCCGGCGTATCCCGGCCGAGCGGCCGCTGCCGGCGGCCTGCCGGGAACATCTTCGTTCCGCCTATTCGACGCGGGCGCCGGAGGCGGCCACCAGGCCGCCTGTGGCCTCCCAGTCCGCTTTCAGCAACTGCTGGAATTGCGCGGGCGATTTGGCTTCGGCTTCGGCGCCCAGCGCCGCCAGGCGCGCCTGTACTTTGGGATCGGACAGCGCCTGGTTGACGGCGGCGTTGATGCGGTCGCGTTCGGCCGGGGCGATGCCCGCCGGCGCCAGCAATCCGAGCCACGAATCGAAGGCAAACCCGGGCAGGCCGCTCTCGGCCACGGTCGGCAGGTCGGGGGCGAAGCGCGAGCGCTGCTTGCCGGTGTAGGCCAGGAAGGTCACGCGGGGATCGTTGCGGTAGCCGGTGACGCCGATGGTGGCGGCGGTGACGGCCTGCACCCGGCCGGCCAGCAGCTCGGTCACGGCGTCGCCGGTGGACTTCATCGGGATGTGCTGCATCCGCGCGCCGGCGGCCGCCAGCAGCGAGGCCATGCCCAGGTGCGAGGCGCTGCCGTTGCCGGCCGAGGCGTAGTCGTAGGCGTCGGGCTTGGCCTTGACGGCCTGGATGAATTCGGCGGTGTTGGCCACCTTCAGCGTCGAGGACGCCAGCAGGATGTAGCCGGTGTTGCCCAGGTAGGCGACGCCGGTGAAATCCTTGTAGGGGTCGTAGCTCAGGTTCTTGTACAGGTAGCCGGCGATGTGGTGGCTGGCCGCGGCCAGCACCAGCGTGTTGCCGTCGGGAGCCGCGCGCGCCACTTGCGCGGTGCCGACGGTGCCGCCGGCGCCGGCGCGGTTCTCGACCACGATGGACGCATCCAGGGCGCTGCCGAGTTCGTCGCTGATGGCGCGGGCGATGGTGTCCTGCACCGCGCCGGTGCCGTACGGCACGACGATGCGCACGACGCGCGATTCGGCGTGCGCGGCGCCGCTGCAGGCGGCCAGCGCCAGCAAGGCGGCGCCGAGGCGGACACGGGCGCCGCGCAGGGCCGGCAAGGTCGCGCGGGCGGCGCGCTCGGCGATAGAGATGAAGCGATCAGGCATGAGGCGGAAAATGTCATCGAGGGATGCGGGGCGTTGGACTCTACCGTTCGCGGCGGCGCGCGCCAACGATTGATTCCCGAGTTGCTTATTGCCCGTGGCCATAACGCGCGGACGGGCGCTGCAGCGCGGCCGGGTGGATATACTCGCTAGCGCCATCAGCCAACACCCGACGACGACGCAAGGGAAAACAATGAACGCGCTCATGCAGCAGGCGATCCAGTTCGCCAACGACCACGAAACCGCCTGGGACCGCAGCGTCAACGGGGTCTTCGGCGTGCACCAGAACGATCCGCCGCCCTGGAACCGCCTGCTGGGCCCGCTGCACGACCGGGGCCCGGTGTCGGGCGTGGTGCTGCGCGAGGGCCGCGAGATCGCCGCGTGGGGCGATCCCGACCGCGCCGACCTGACCTTCAGCGTGGCCAAGCTGTACCTGGCGATCCTGGCCGGGTTGGCGCACGACCGCGGCGTGCTGCCGGACGTCGACGAGCCGGTGGGCAAGCGCGTGCCCGGCATCGGCTTCGATCATGGACGCAACGCCGACATCACCTGGCGTCATCTGCTGCAGCAGACCAGCGAATGGGAAGGCGAGCGCTTCGGCGTCTCCGACCAGGCCGACCGCTATCGCGCCGTCACCTTCGGCGTGCCGCCCGACGGCAAAAAGGGCGAGGCCCGTCCCTTGCAGGCGCCGGGCACGTACTGGGAATACAACGACGTGCGCATCAACCAACTGTCGTATGCGCTGCTGCACTTGTTCCGCAGGCCCTTGCCCGAGGTGTTCCGCGAGGCCGTCACGCGGCCGCTGGGCGCCAGCGAGAACTGGCAGTGGGTCGGCTACGACAACGCCTGGGTCGAGATCGACGGCCAGCGCATGCCGTCGGTGCCGGGCGGCTCGCACTGGGGCGGCGGCATGTCGATCAGCGCCCGCGACCAGGCGCTGATCGGCCAGATGCTGCTGAACCAGGGCCGCGCGGCCGACGGCCGCCAGGTGCTGTCGCCGGAATGGATCAACGCCATGCGCCAGCCCTGCGCGATCGCGCCGTACTATGGCTACCTGATCTGGCTGAACCACGAGGGCCGCGTGTTTCCGAGCGTGCCAGCGTCCAGTTTCTTCGGCGTGGGCGCGGGCAGTTCGTTCACCTGGGTCGAGCCCGAACGCAAACTGGTGGCGATCGTGCGCTGGCTCGATTCGGCGCACGCGGACGCGCTGTTCGGCAGGATCCTGGCGGCGGTGGACGCCCAGCCGGCCTGACACGCCGCCGGCGCGTCGCCGGTGGAGTCCCTGCCCGGGGCAGGGATTTTCAGCGGCATGCCGGCCGGCTTCTGGCAACATGACCCTTTGCCCCGCCGCGCCCCGGGCGCGCCGCACCGCTTCCTGTTTCGCTTCCCCCGCGCACCCCGCGCGCCGACCAAGGATTTCGCCATGAACTACCGCCGTCTCGGATCAAGCAACCTTCGCGTATCCCCCCTGTGCCTGGGCACCATGATGTTCGGCGAGCAGACGCCCGATGACGAGGCCGCCCGCATCGTCGCATCCGCGCGCGACCACGGCCTGAATTTCATCGACACCGCCGACGTCTACAACGACGGCCGTTCCGAGCAAGTGGTGGGCAAGCTGCTGCAAGGGCAGCGCCACGACTGGGTGCTGGCCAGCAAGATCGGCAACGTGGTGGGCAAGGGCCCGAACCAGTCGCACTATTCGCGCCAGTGGCTGATCCGCGGCGTGGAGCAGAGCCTGGCGCGGCTGGGCACGGATTTCCTGGACATCCTGTACCTGCACCGCGACTACCACGAGGAAAACCTGGAAGAAGCGCTGTGGGCGCTGGGCGACCTGATCCGCGCCGGCAAGCTGCGCAGCTTCGGGCTGTCGAACTTCCGCGGCTGGCGCATCGCCGAAACCCTGCGCCTGTGCGAAAAACTGGGCGTGCCGCAGCCGGTGGTGTGCCAGCCGTACTACAACATGCTCAATCGCGGCCCCGAGGTCGAGATCCTGCCGGCCTGCCAGCACTACGGCCTGGGCGTGGTGCCCTACAGCCCGATCGCGCGCGGCGTGCTCACCGGCAAGTACCTGCCGGGCCAGGCGCCGGCCGCCGACACCCGCGCCGGGCGCGGCGACCGCCGCATCCTGGCCACCGAGTTCCGGGAAGAGTCGTTGCGGATCGCGCAGCGGCTGGTCGAGCACAGCGCTACCCGCGGCGTGCAGCCGGGCCATTTCGCCACCGCCTGGGTGCTGGCCAATCCGATCGTCACCGGCGTCATCGCCGGCCCGCGCACGCTGGCGCAAATGGACGATTACTACGCCGCGCTGGACGTCACCATCACGCCCGAGGACGAGGCGCTGGTGGATAGCTGGGTCACGCCGGGCCACGCCTCGACCCACGGCTACAACGATCCCAACTATCCGTTCCACGGCCGTCCGGTCACAGTGGCCTGACGGCGGGCAGGGGCGGCGCGTGGCGCCGCCCGCGCGCCGGTTAGGCCTTGCGCAGGGTCGCGCTGGCCGGCGGGGCCAGCCCGTCCTGCGCCGCGGTGCGCCCGCCGCGCCCGATCAGCCAGGCGCACAACGCCGACACCACGCCCGAGAACAGCACGTACAGGCAGATCAGCCACGGCTGGCCATTGCCGGTCTTGAGCAGCGCGGTGGCGATGATGGGCGTGATGCCCGAGGCGAAGATGCCCGAGAACTGGTAGACGAACGAGATGCCGGTGTAGCGCACCTTGGCGTCGAACAGCTCGCAGAACAGCGCGGCCTCGGGCCCGTAGACGGCGGCGTAGAAGATGCCGAACGGAATGATGATGGCCAGCCACACCAGCATCACGCTGCCCTGGCTGTTGAGCATCAGCCAGAAGCCGGGGAAGGCGACCACCGCCGTGACCAGCGAGCCCCAGAAATACACCCGCGTGCGCCCGATGCGGTCGGACAGCCGGCCGAAGTAGGGGATGGTGAAGCACATCACCAGCGCCGCCGCCATCACCCCGGTCAGCGCTTCCGTGCGCGTGATCTGCAATGTCTGGGTCAGGTACGAGATCGAGAACACGCCGAAAACGTTGAAGAACACGCCGTCGATGTAGCGCGCGCCCATGCCCTTGGCGACGTTGCCGGGATAGCGGCGGATCATGTCCATGAACGGAATGCGGCTTTCGGCGTTGTCGCGCTTGACCGCGGTGAACTCGGGCGTTTCCTTGATGTTCAGGCGGATGTACATGCCGACCCCGACCATCGCGGCCGACGCCAGGAATGCCAGGCGCCAGCCCCAGGCCATGAACTGCGCGTCGGTCAGCAGCGTCGACAGCAGCGCCACCGTGCCGGACGCCAGGCACAGGCCGATCGCCAGGCCGATCTGCGGCAGCGACGCATAGAAGCCCTTCTTGTCGGGCGGGGCGTATTCGTAGGCCATCAGCACCGCGCCGCCCCATTCGCCGCCCAGCCCGATGCCCTGGAACACGCGCAACAGCAGCAGCAGGATCGGCGCCCAGAGGCCGATGCTGTCATAGGTGGGCACCAGGCCGATCAGGAAGGTCGACACGCCCATGATCATCAGCGTCACCACCAGCATGCTCTTTCGGCCGATGCGGTCGCCGAAATGCCCGAACACCAGCCCGCCCAGCGGCCGGGTGATGAAGCCCACCGCAAAGGTGGTGTAGGCCAGCATGGTCGAGATGAGCGGGTCGCCGGTGGGGAAGTACAGCTTGTTGAACACGATGCCGGCGACTACGCCGTACAGGAAGAAGTCGTACCACTCGATGGTGGCGCCGATCAGCGACGCGGCGACGACTTTTCTCACCGCGGTTTCGTTCTGCTTGGCCATGCCTGTCTCCTTTGGGGGAAGCGGGCGGCGCTCTGCGGCGCCGCTCCGCGGGTTGCGGTCAGCTCATGTCATGCCGCCTGTTGCAATGCCGGTTGCGCCTGCGCGCGCGGCCGCGCCGCGTGCAGGTCCTGCAGGATGAAGTCGGCCGCGCGCTCGGCCAGCATCACCACCGGCACGTTGGTGTTGCCCGAGACCAGCGTCGGCATGATGGAGCAATCCACCACCCGCAGCCCGCTCACGCCGTGCACCCGCAGGCGCTCGTCGACCACGGCCATGGGGTCCTCGCGCGGCCCCATTTTTGCGGTGCCCGACGGGTGGAAGATGGTGGCGCCGTACTCGCGGCAGAAGTGCAGGATCTCGTCGTCGCTCCGCACCTCGGGCCCGGGCCGGAATTCGCGCTTCATCAGGCCGGCCAGCGGTTCGGTGGCGGCCAGCCGGCGCGCGTACTTGACCGCCGCCACCGTCATGCGCCGGTCCAGCTCGGTGGACAGGTAGTTGGGCTGCATGGCGGGCGCCTCGAACGGATCGGCACTGCGCAGCCGCACCGTGCCGCGCGAGGACGGCCGCAATTGGCACACCGAATAGGTGCAGCCCGAGAACGGATGCACCTTGCCGCCGGCCATGTCGGCCGACAGCGTGGCGAAATGGAACTGGGTGTCGGGCGTGGCGCTGGCCGGATCGACGCGGCAGAACAGGCCGCCCTGGTTGATGCCCACCGCCAGCGGCCCGCCGCGGAACAGCAGCCATTGCAGCCCCATCGCGGCGCGGCCGTGCAGCGTGCGCAGTTGGTCGTTGGTGGTGATGGGGCGGCGCGTCTCGTAGATGAGGCGGATCTGCAGGTGGTCCTGCAGGTTCTCGCCCACGCCGGGCAGGTCGCGCACCACGCCGATGCCGAAGCGGCGCAGCAACGCGGCCGGCCCTACGCCCGACAGTTGCAGCAGTTGCGGCGATTGCAGCGCGCCGGCGCACAGGATCACCTCGCGGCGGGCGCGCAGCGTGCGCACCTGGCCGTCCTGGCGGTAGCGCACGCCGCAGGCGCGGCTGCCCTCGAACAGCACCGCCATCGTGTGCGCGCCGGTCTCGACACGCAGGTTGGCGCGGCCGCGTGCCGGGCGCAGATAGGCCACCGCGGTGGAGCAACGGCGGCCATTGCGGGTGGTGAGCTGGTAGTAGCCCACTCCTTCCTGGTCGCCGTTGTTGAAGTCGGTCACGTGTGGCAGGCCGAGCGCGCGCGCCGCGCCGATCAGGCCTTCGACCAGCGGGTGCGGCGTCTTGATGGAGGTGGCGTTCAGGGGGCCTTCGGTGCCGCGCGTGGCGCCCGGGCCGAGGTCATTGTTCTCGAGCTTGCGGAAGTAGGGCAGGCATTCCTCCCAGCTCCAGCCCGGGTTGCCGGCGGCGACCCAGGCATCGTAGTCCTGGCGCTGGCCGCGGATGTAGATCAGGCCGTTGATGGCGCTGGAACCGCCCAGCGTGCGGCCGCGCGGCCAGTAGATGCGGCGGTCCAGCATGTTGGGGTCGGGCTCGGTGTAGTAGCCCCAGTTCAGCACCTTGTGAAACATGGTCTTGCCGTAGCCGATGGGGAGGTGGATCCACGGCGAGCGGTCCGGCGGTCCCGCCTCCAGCAGGCACACGCTGTGCTGGCCATTGGCGCTCAAGCGGTTCGCCAGCACGCAGCCGGCGGAACCGGCCCCCACCACGATGTAGTCCACGGCATCGGACATGTCTGTTTCCTCCTTGGCCTGGCCGTGCCGTGACGCGGGGAGTCCCTCGTCCGGACGGCGCGTTTACCCTGCTTGCCGCATCGCCGCGCACTTATATACTGGCCTGATGCGAGGGGGGCGCGGCGACGCGCAAAGGTTCCGTATCTGTGGCGATTCTAGGAAGCCGCCACGGGAAAGAAAGCGCGGCAAGCGCGGGAACGGCGAAATGGCACAGAACATGGATCTTCGGTTTCAAAATCGCAGTGCAGCATCGGCGCGGAGGCACGACGCCGACGAGCCGCAGGATGCCGCGCGTTCGCTGCGCGCGCTGCTGGTGCTGGACTACCTGGCCCGCGCCCAGCATCCGCCCACGCTGGCGCAACTGGCGCAGCGCCTGGACATGCCCAAGTCCACCTTGATGCGTTTGCTGGCGGCCATGCAGCGCGCCGGTTTTGTCGCCGCCACGCCCACTGAAAACGGCTTCGTGCCGGGGCCGCAGGCCACCGCGCTGGCGCTGGCGACGCTGCACGCCTCGGCCTTCACGCGCGCCTGCCGCGCGGTGCTGGCGCAACTGGTCGGCAAGCTGGGTGAAACCTGCAATCTCACCGCGCCCGACGGCGACCAGGTGATCTACATGGAGCGGGTCGAGACCACCGAACCGCTGCGCCTGTTCTTCGCCGTCGGCAGCCACGTGCCGATGCATTGCACCGCCAGCGGCAAGCTGTTCCTGGCGTCGATGAACCGGCTCGAACGCGGCCGGGTGCTGGCGCGCCTGCCGCTGACGCGCAACACGCCGCGCACGCTGACCGATCCGGCGCGGCTGGAAGACGAACTGGAACGGTTGGCCGCGCGCGGCATCGGCATCGACAACGAGGAGTTCGTGCGCGGCATGAGCGCGGTGGCGGTGCCGGTGCGCGACGCGCAGGACCGCGTGGTGGCGGCGGTGGCGTGCCATGCGCCCACCGCGCGGCTGATGCTCGACGACCTGCTGCGCGCGGTGCCGGTCTTGCAGGGCGCGGCGCAGTCCATGAGCGCGGTGCTGGCGGGGCACCGGCCGGGCGGTTGAGGGCGCCGCGCCGCGAACCCCTAGCCCGGCAGCGCGGCCGCCCGCCGCCAAGCCAGCGCCAGCACCGCCGCCGCGCCTGTCGTCAACGCCGCCAGCATCGCGACCGGTCCGGCCATGTCGAGCAGGATCCCGGCCGCCAGCGGCGCGGCGATGCGCGTCAGTGCGAACACGCTGGACTGGATGCCGTAGTCCAGCGCCTGCAGGCCCGGCCTGGCATGCGACATCATCAGGCCGAACGCCAGGGCGGCGGTGGCGCCCATGGCCGCGGCCACCATCATGGCGCAGGCCGCCAGCACGGCCGGCGCCGCGTTCAGGCCGATTGCCAGCGTCAACGCCAGCAACGCGGCGGCCCCGGCGCCGGCATGCAGCCGCACCGCGCGGCCCGCGCCCAGGCGCTTGAGCAGCCGCGCGCCCGCGATGCTGGCCACGGCGCCCACCGCGCCGCCCGCGACGCCGACCAGCCAGGCCACGCGTTGCGGCGCCAGCCCCTGGTCCAGCAGCAGCGGCTTCAGATAGAACCAGCCGGCGCCGATGAAGGGGAACAGCAGAGCCAGCAGCGGCAGCCAGCGGCGGCTGGCGGGCAGGCGCAGGTAAGCGATGGCGTGGCGCGTGGTCGAGGTGGTGTCGGCGGCTTGCGGGGGCGAGCGGGGTTGCCCCTTTGTTTCATCCAGTGTCGCCGCGTCGTTCGTGTCGAGGTGTTCGTCGCGCGAGGCAATCGCGCCGTCGTCGGCTCGCCCGGCATCCATGCTCTCCCGCAGCAGCAAGGTCAGCGCCGCGCCCAGCGCCAGCGCGCCCGCCATGATCAGGAACGGCGCCTGCCAGCCCCAGCGCGCCTGCGCCAGCAGCATCAGGCCGCCGCCGGCGATGGCGCCCAGGCACAGCGCCATCGAGCGGATGCCGCCCGCCGAGGCGCGGCCGGCCGCAGGCAGCACGCGGATCGCCAGCGCGTTGACGGGCACGTCGGCCCAGGTGCCGGCGAGCGCGGCGGCGGCCGCCAGCGCGAACAGCGTAACGCCATCATTTAGCAGGTCGCGCCAGCCCAGCGCCAGCAGCACGGCGGCGTAGGCCAGCAGCAGCGCCACCGTCCAGCGCCGGTAGCCGCCATGGCGCGCGCCGCGCCGGTCCAGCGGCATCGCCAGCAGGAACTTGAACACGGTCGGCAGGCTGGCCAGCTGGAACAGGCCCAGGGCGGTGCCGGACCAGCCGTGCTGGCGCAGCACCAGCGGCAGCCCCAGCCACAGATAGACGCCCGGCGCGGTCAGCGCCAGGTTGAGCCAGCCGAACAGGGCCTGGGCCAGGCCGTGGCGCAGGCGCGGCGTCATGGCGCGGTCCGGCGCGCCGACAGCACATGCAGCGGCGCCAGCGGAAAGCGGTCGGAATCGAAGCCGCGCACGTCGGCGAAGCCGGCGGCGCGCAGCGCTTGCGCCAACTGGCCCTGGCGCGTCACGCGCCGCCCCAGCAGCAGCATCGGCAGGTAATAGCGCAACACGCGCGCGGCGGCGTCGGCGTCGTCCGGGACCTCGGCATGCGCCATCACCAGCAGCCCGCCCGGTGCTAGGGCGTCGTGCATCTTGCGGATCGTGGCGGCGGCGTCGGGCACGAAATGCAGCACCGACGAGCACCAGATCAGGTCGTAGCCGGCGCCGATATCGGCCGTGGCCAGGTCGCCGCCCACCGCCACCATGCGCGCCGCCAGCCCGGCGGCGGCGATGTTCTCGCGCGCCACGGCGGCGGTCTCGGGCCAGTCGAACACCACGCCGCTGGCCTGCGGGCGGTCCTGCACCAGCGCGATGCCGATGAGGCCCGGACCGCCGCCCAGGTCGAGGATGCGGCGCGCCGCGTCGGCGCCGGGCACGCAGGCGACCGCCTCGCGCGCCGCCGCCACGGCCAGGGCGCGTTGCTCCTGGCCGATCTGCACGCGCGCCGCGTTGGCCCAGGCGCCGGCCTCGGACGGGGCGGCGGGTGTTGCGGCGGGATCCTGGCGCAACCGTTGCATCAACTGCTCGCCGGACTGCGCCAGCGCGCGGCGCCGGTAGCGCCAGGCGTCGCCGCAGTAGTGGGGCCGTCCCGCCACGAAGTGGTCGCGCGCGGTGACCCCGCAGCGGTAGAGCGGCGGCTCGCCGGCGATGCGGTGCAGCAGGCGCAGGCTCCACAGCAGGTCCAGCAGGTGCTCGGCGGCGGCGGGGCGCAGCGCCAGCGCCTGCGCGACGTGCGCGGCGCTGGCCGGCGCGACCAGGTGCGCGAACAGGTCCAGTTCCAGGGCGGCGTCGAGCGCGGCGGTTTCGACCGGCGCGGCGGCCAGGTCCCAATAGCGTTGCAGGGGCAGGGGGGAAGTCGGCATGGCGTGTTCCTTGTGTTGACGATCAAAGGCGCCAGGTCAGGCGCAGGCCAACTTCGCGCGGCGGGCTGTAGACGGTGACGATGCCGTTCTGGTAGCCCACCGCGTCGTAGCGGCGGTTGGCGAGGTTGTTGACGTAGGCGGCGATTTCCACCTGTCGAACGGTGACGCCGGCGGCCAGGTTGACCAGCGCGTAGCCGTTGCGGCGGTAGCGGTTGGCGGCGTCCAGGTAGACCGGGCCGGTGCCGCTGAGCGAGGCCTGCGCGTACCAGCCGGCGGGGGCGTCGTAGCGCGCGGTCAGGTGGCCGTTCAGGCGCGGCGCGAACGGGTTCTGGTTGCCGCTGTAGTCGTTGGCGCCGTCGCGGAAGTGGCTGAAGCGGGTGCGGTTCAGGCCCAATCCGGTCTGCAACGACCAGCCCCGGCCCAGCAGGTATTCGAGCTCGAATTCCGCCCCGATCGAACGCGCCGACGCGGCGTTGGTGACGTACACCAGGCCCGGCAGCGGCATCTGCTGCACCTGCATGTTGTCGACCGTCATCACGTAGAACGCGGCGGCGTAGCGCAGGCGGTTGCCGGGCAGCCAGCCCTTGGCGCCGATCTCGTACGCGCGCAGCGTTTCCGGCTGGTAGGCGGCGTAGTCCGCCGCTGGCGAAAACACGTTGTAGCCGCCGGCGCGAAAGCCATCCGCGACCGAGGCATAGACCTGCTGGCGCGGCGCGAAGGCGTATTGCAGCGCCAGCTTGGGCGTGACGCGGGTCCAGTCGGCGCGGCGCGCGCTGTCGCCTTGCGACGTGAAGCGCACGGCGTCGCGCTCGACGCGGGCGCCGGCCTCCAGGGTCCAGCGCTCGGCCAGCGGGACGGTCCAGTGGGTGAAGGCGGCGCCGGACTGGCCGCGCAGCCGCACCACGCTTTCGGTCAGGCCGCGCGGCATCTTCTGGGTGTTGCGCAGGTCATGGTCGTCGCCGTCGGCGTACAGCCCCACGAGCCAGTGGGCGCGGCCGAGCGCGCCCTCCAGCCGCAGCTCCTGCGACAGATTGCGGAAATGGTGGTCGCGGGCGATGTGCAGCAGGTCGGCGGGCTGGAAATCGGTGTCCTGCTGCACGCGGTCGCGCAGATCGTTCCAGGCCGTCACCGACGTCAGGCGCAGGCCGTCGTCCAGGTCGTGGCGCAGCGACAGCGAGGCGCTGCGGCCGATGGACCGGTTCCAGCTCGGCGTGCCGGACGCCACGGTGGCGCGCGAGGCCGTGGGCGAGCCCCACAGCGCGGCGCCGTCGCGGTAGTTGATCTGCGCATAGCGCAAGGTGGCGTCGGTGCGCGCCGACGGCGTCCAGCGCAGCGCCAGCTTGCCGTTGCGCAGTTCGCGGTCGTCCTCGCGCCGGCCCGTGTAGGTGTTGTCGATGAAGCCGTCCTGGCCGCGCCAGGCGCCGGCCACGCTGGCGTAGAGCGTGTCGTCGACGATCGGCCCGCTCAGGTCGAAGCGCAGCATGCGCAGGTCGCGGCTGCCCACGGTGGTCGAGACGCTGCCGCGCAGGCTGTCGCCCGGCTGGCGGGTATGGACGTTGATGACGCCGGCTTCCGCGTTGCGGCCATAGAGCGCCGATTGCGGGCCGCGCAGCACTTCGACGCGGTCGATGTCCAGCAACTGGTCGTCGAAGCCCTGCGCCATCAGCGTGGGCACGCCGTCCACCACCAGCAGGGTCGAGGTCGAGAACGAAAAGAAATTGGCCGACAGGCCGCGCATCACGGCCGCATTGACGCCGGCCTGGCCGAACGGCTGGAACGTCAGCCCGGGCGTGATGCGCTGCAGGCCCTCCAGGTCGACGACGCCCTGGCTTTCGAGCATGTCGCCGTCGAACACCGACAGGCTGCCGGGCAGCGATTCGAGGGCGCGTTCCTGCTTGTCGGCGGTGACGGTGATGGCGGGCAGTTGCGCGGCGGCGGCAACCGGCGTTGACGCGGCGGAAGGCGCGGAAGAGTGCGGGGAGGCGGGCGCCGCCGAAGGCACGGCGGGCTGCGCCAGCGCGGCGGGCGTGGCGCAAAGCCACAGCACAACCCAGGCGGCGCGAGGGTGGGGAAGAGGGCGATTCATCGGGATTCCTGTGCAAGCAGTCACGGCGGCCGAACGCGCGGCGCCGTCCCGAAGATGGTATTTCTTTATGCGAACGCCTATCATTAGCATTCATATGCGAACCGGATGGATTCGTATGCATGCCGGCGCAGCCGCGCCTGAGCCGATTTCAGGCACCCGTCCCGGCGCCATCCCGGTTCCGTCCCGCCACCCGTCACCTCCCGTCGAAACCATGTCCCTGCGCATCTCCGCCACGCTCGCCCAACCCGGTCCGGCCGTCCGTCCCGGCTGGTCGCGGCTGGCGCTGCCGGCGGATCTGGGCGAGTGCGTGGCCGACCGCCTGGACCTGGGCGAGGGCCTGGCCCTGGTGCATTCGCAATACACCCCCGTGCGCGACCTGATCGAGGAGAATGCCGCCGCGCATGGCGGGCGCACGCTGGTCATCACGCTGGCCCTGGGCGGCGTCTCGGCCTATCGCGGCGCGGATGGCGCCGAGCTGGATTTCCGCGGCGGCCAGACCACGGTGACCGCCTTCCGCCGTCACCTGGGCGAGCGCCGCTACCTGGGCGGCAGTACCGTCTCGCAACTGCGCCTGCTGGTGGGCGAGGCGGCGCTGCGCCGCTACGCCGGCCATGCCCAGGCCGAAGCGCTGTTCGGCGCCGGCGGCCTGCGGCGGCTGGCGCAGGGCCGCACCAGCGCCGACCTGGCCGCCGTCGCGGCCGAACTGGCGCGGGCCAGCGACCCGCTGGACATCCACATCAAGGCATTGACCCTGTTGTCACGCCAGTTGCGCGCGCTGGCGCCGGCGCCAGCGGCGGGCCGGTTCAGCCAGGCCGACATTGCCCGGCTGGAGCGGGCCCATGCGCTGATGCGCGAACAGATGGATCGCGAACTGACGGTGCAATACCTGTGCCTGGCGACCGGCTTGAATGAATTCAAGCTCAAGCAGGGCTTTCGGGCGCTGTACGGCAACAGCCCGATGCGGCTGCTGACCGAGATGCGCATGCGCCGCGCCTGGGAGTTGCTGGAGACCGGCTGCCAGGTGGCGCAGGCGGCTTACCGGGTCGGCTACCGCCACCCGGCCAATTTCAGCGCTGCGTTTACCCGCTTCCATGGCCGCGCGCCGAAGTCGGTGTTCGGCAAGCGGCGTTGATGCGGCGCGCAACGATGCCGTTGGCCCCTGGCCGCTCTAGTGCGCCACCCGCATCCGCCGCCGCGACACGCTTTCCCACCCGGCCACCAGCATCATGATCAGCGTCGTCAGCCCGCCGACCATCAGGTTGTCGGTGAAGAACGCGATCGGCGCCAGGATGGCCAGCAGCACCAGCCCCGCCACATGCGAGAGCGGGAAGCGGCCATACACCACTGTCTTGTAGATGCCGTTGCCCAGCAGGTACAACGCCGGGCCGCCGAGCAGCGCGGCGGCGGCCGCCGTGACGATGCGGCCGTCCGGGTGCAGGATGACCAGTTCATTGGCCACCGCCGAGACGATCACGCCCGCGATCAGGATCACGTGCACGTAATGGAAGTAGGCCCCAACCCGGCCCGGATCGGCGTGGTGCGCGATGGCCTCGCTGCCGTCCTTGCTGCTGGTGTCGAAATACACCCACCACATCGCCGCCGTGCCCAGGAACGCGGCCAGCAGCGCGATCAGGGTGGGGATGTCCCAGTGCGGGTGCTCGCCCAGCGTCGCGCCGGTGATCAGCAGCGTCTCGCCCAGGGCCACGATCACGAACAACTGGCAGCGCTCGGCCAGGTGGCCGCCCTCGATGGTCCATTCGCGGGTGCTGGAGCGGCCCAGGCCGGGCAGCCAGAAGCCGGCCATGGGCGACAGGTATTCGCAGGCCACCGCCACGATCCACAACGCCAGCCGCGTGTCGCCCGAAGACAGACCGCCGGCGATCCAGAACACCGCCGAGATGCACAGCCAGCCCAGCATGCGGCGGAAATTCGGCGCCAGCGGATGCGACGGCCCCAGGTGCAGCACCACGAACAGCGTGCGGCCCACCTGGATCAGCACGTAGCAGATCGCGAAGATCAGCCCGTTTTCGCCGAAGGCGCCGGGCAGCACGGCGGCGGCCACCAGCCCTAGCAGCATCACGCCGAACAGCATCAGCCGCATCGGTAGCGCGTCGGGATCGAACCAGTTGGTGACCCAGCAGGTGTATTGCCAGCCCAGCCACACCGCGAACCACAGCACCAGCGTGTGCACCGCGCCCATCAGGGTCAGGTCGTGCAGCAGGCTGTGGGATAGTTGAGTGACCGCGAAGACGTAGACCAGGTCGAAGAACAGCTCGACGAAGGTGACACGGGCCTCATGGCCGTCGCGGTGACGCAGCAGATGGGCGCTGGCGAGAAATGGCATGGCGGCGCTTCCTGTCCGGTGGAGGGGGCGTCGCCAGATTACTCCCGGCCTTGCCGGCCAATCGTAAAGAATTCAAAAGACGTGGCGCGCCCGCGACGCCTCAGTGGCCGGCCGGCGCGTCGCCGTGTCCGCCCAGCTCGCGGTTGCGCGAGCGCACCAGCGCGGCGGCCAGCGCCGCCGCCACGGCCGCGATCACCGCGCCCGCCAGGAAGGTCACGCGATAGCCGCCCGCCAGCGCCGCCACCGGGGCCGCGCCGGCGCCGGCCAGCGCGGCCGTGCGCGCCGCGGCCAGGCTGGCCAGCACCGCCAGCCCCAGCGCGCCGCCCATCATGAAGGCGGTGTTGACCACGCCGGACGCCAGGCCCGACTGGCCCGGCTCGACGTCGCTCATGGCGGCCAGCAGCATGGGGTTGAAGGCGATGCCCGCGCCCAGGCCCAGCAGCAGCATGCCGGGCAGCACGTCCGCCGCGAAGTGGCCGTCGACCGGGGCGCGCGCGAACAGCGCCAGCCCCAGCGCCGCCATCAGCAGCCCGGTGGCCAGCGGCCCGCGGATGCCAAAGCGCATCACCAGCTTGGCCGACAGCCCCAGCGAGAACGCCGCCATGATCAGGTTGGCCGGCAGGAACGCCAGCCCCACCTGCATGGCGTCGTAGCCCAGCACCAACTGCATGTACAAGGCCGAGACGAAGAACCAGGCGAACATGCCCGCGGCCCACAGCACCCCGACCACGTTGGCGGTGGCCACGTTGCGCAGGCGGAACAGCGCCAGCGGCATCAGCGGCTCGGCCACGCGCGCCTCGATCGCCAGGAACAGCGCCATCAGCAGCGCGGCCGCGCCCAGCAGGCCGAGCGACTGCGCCGAGGTCCAGCCGGCCTCGTTGCCGTTGACCACGGCGTACACCGCCAGCATCAGCGATGCGGTGACCGCCAGCGCGCCGGCCACGTCGAGCCTGCCGCCGCCGGCCGCGCCGCGCGCCGCCGGCAACAGCCGCAGGCACAGCGCGTAGACGGCTACGCCGATCGGAATGTTGACCAGGAAGATCCAGTGCCACGACAGCTTGCTGGTCAGCAGCCCGCCCAGCAGCACGCCCAGGCTGCCGCCGCCGGCACAGACGAAGCCGTACACGCCCATGGCGCGGGCGCGCTCGCCGGCCTCGGTGAAGAGATTCATGATGAGCGACAAAGACACCGCCGACACCACCGCGCCGCCCAACCCCTGCGCGGCGCGCGCGGCGATCAGCAGGCCCTGGCCCCGGGCCAGCCCACAGGCCAGCGAGGCCACCGTGAACAGCACCAGGCCGGCCAGGAACATGCGCCGGTGGCCCAGCAGGTCGCCCAGCCGCCCGCCCAGCAGCAGGAAGCCGCCGAAGGTCAGCATGTAGGCGTTCACCACCCAGACCAGCGAGGTCTCGGTGAAATGCAGGTCTTCGCGGATCGAGGGCAGGGCGACGTTGACGATGGTGGTGTCCAGCACGATCATCAATACGCCCAGGCACAGCACCATCAGTGCCCACCAACGTTGCCTGCCCTGTATGCCATGCGTCATGGATGTCTCGCTCCATCCGCGGGTGGCGGATGCGGTTGTCAGTGGGGTTGTCAGTTGGGGGTGTCAGTGGCTGAGCCGCCCGCCGCTGACCATCCACCGCGTGTCGTAGCGATCAATCAGCGCGCCGTAGGCGTCGGCCCAGAAGGTTTTCTGGAGCGGCATGGTAACGCTGCCGCCCTCTGCCAACAGATCGAACACGCGTTGCGCGTCCGAGACCGTGGGGTAGGCCAGTGACAGCGCCATGCCCTGCTTGCCGGGGTAGGGATGGCCGGCGGTCGCGTCGCTGGCCATCAGCACCTGTTCGTCCAGCGCCAGGCGGGCGTACATGATGCGTTCGGATTCTTCGGTCGACAGCGCCGGCATGGCGGCATCGGCGGGCGCATCCGCGTAGCGCACCATGGCCTCGACGCGGCCGCCCAGCACGCGTTCGTAGAAACGCATGGCCTCGGCGCAGTTGCCGTCGAAACTGAGGTAGGCGGAAAGTTGGGGCATGGCGGGTTCCTCCTTGATGGCCGACCCTGATTCTCGCACCCATGGCGCCGTCCGGGAAACCTCTTATTGCCGCCGGTCCGCGCGCATCCCTATGATTCGCCACAGGATCAGGACTGATCCGCACGCACCGGCACGGCTTGGTGCGGCAGTGCCCCGCAGCAATGATTGCTGCCCGAACCTTCGTCTGGCTATAGAAGCCCCCGACTCACACGCAATGCGTGGTCGGGGGCTTTTTTGTTTTCCAAAACGTTGCAGGGAGATCGCATGCAAGTATCACCGCCGCCGGACGCCGCCGCGTCCGCGATCCACGTGGCCAGTGTGCAGACGGCCCCCGTCATGGGCGAGGTCGCCGCCAACGTGGCCCGTTCCATCGAACTGGTCGAGCAGGCCGCCGCGCAGGGCGCGCGGCTGGTGGTGCTGCCCGAGCTGGCCAACACCGGCTACGTGTTCGCCAGCCGCCAGGAGGCCCACGCCCTGGCCGAAGCCGTGCCCGAGGGCCCCAGTTCGCAGGCCTGGATCGCGCTGGCGCAACGCCTGGGCATCTACCTGGTGGCCGGCATCGCCGAGCGCAGCGGCGGCAGGCTGTACAACGCCGCCATCATCGCCGGCCCCGACGGCTACCTGGGCACCTACCGCAAGCTGCACCTGTGGGGCGACGAGAACCTGTTCTTCGAGCCGGGCGACCTGGGCCTGCCGGTGTTCCATACCGAATTCGGCCGGCTGGGCGTGGCGATCTGCTACGACGGCTGGTTCCCCGAGGTCTACCGCCTGCTGGCGCTGCGCGGCGCCGACATCGTCGCGGTGCCGACCAACTGGGTGCCGATGCCCGGGCAGACGCCCGACGGACCGGCCATGGCGCATGCGCTGGCGGCGGCCGGCGCCCACAGCAACGGCCTGACGCTGGTGTGCGCCGACCGGGTCGGCGTCGAGCGCGGCCAGCCCTTCGTCGGCCGCAGTCTGATCGTCGGCTCGCAGGGCTGGACCGTGGCCGGCCCCGCCAGCCACGACCGCGAAGAGGTGTTGGTGGCGCCGGTGGACCTGGCCGCCTCGCGCCGCGCCCGGCAACTGAACGACTTCAACCACGTGCTGCGCGATCGGCGCCGCGACCTTTACGACGAACTGCTGGGCGCCGCCGAGGCGCCGCGGCAGCGTTGACTACAACGGCGGACAGCCGGCCCCCAAGGAGAAATCCCCATGAAAAAACCCACTTGCAGCTTCCTCATCCGACTTTCCTTCATCGCCGCGCTGACCGGCGCGGCGGGCGCGCACGCGGCCGACCCTTTGCGCATTGGCGTGCCGGTCGGCCTGTCCGGCGCCAACAGCGTGGTCGCGCCCGGCGTGGTGCAGGCCTCGCAACTGGCCGCCGATGAAATCAACGCCGCCGGCGGCATCCTCGGCCGCCAGGTGGTGCTGGAGATCGCCGACGACGCCTCGGGCGCGGTCGGCGCGCAGAAGGCCTACGACACGCTGGTGTTCCAGAAGAAGGTGGACGCCATCATCGCCATGGAAACCAGCGCGGCGCGCAACGCCGCGCTGCCCATCGTCTCGCGCGGCAAGGTGCCGTACATCTACACCTCGTTCTACGAAGGCCGCTCGTGCAACCGCTGGATGCACGTCAACGGCTGGGTGCCCGAGCAGCAGGTGGCGCCGGTGGTGGACCACTTCATGAAGGAACGCGGCGCCAAGACCTTCTTCCTGGTCGGCAGCGACTACGCCTTCGGCCGCGGCATGCTCAAGTTCACCCGCGAATACATCGAGAAGCAGGGCGGGCGCGTGGTGGGCGAGGAATACCTGCCCATCGACGGCTCCGACTGGACGCCGGTTGTGTCGAAGATCCGCTCGGCCAACCCGGACGCGCTGATCAGCTCCACCGCCGGCGGCGGACCCAACGTCAGCCTGGCCAAGCAGGTCAAGGCGGCCGGCCTGACCATGCCCTACGGCAACCTGGCGATCGACGAAGCCACCGCCAAGACCATGGGCGACACGGCGGTCGGCATGTACCTGTCGGCCTCGTACCTGACCAGCATCGATACGCCGCAGAACCGCAAGTTCCTCGACGGCCTGAAGGCCAAGTTCGGCGCCGACGCCAAGACCGCCAACGAGTTCTCGGGCCCGCAGTACGAAGCCTTCTTCCTGTACAAGGCGGCGGTCGAGAAGGCCGGCAGCCTCGATCCGCAGAAGGTGGTGCAGGCGCTGAGCGAAGTGTCGTTCGACGGCCCGCGCGGCCCGGTCAAGATGGACCGCCAGCGCCACGCCGCGCTGACCATGCGGCTGGGCCAGGTGCAGCCGGACGGCTCCATCAAGATCCTGCAGACCTTCGACCAGGTCGATCCGGGCGCGCAGTGCCCCGACCTGAAGTAACGCGGTAAGCCACACCCTGCGCGCCGCCGGTCCGCCGGCGGCGCAGGAGAACACAATGGGTTTGATGCTGGACATCCTGAGCACGGCCGCCATGCTGTTCATCGTGACGGCCGGGCTGATGATCATTTTCGGCGTGATGAAGATCGTCAATTTCGCCCACGGCGCCATCATCACGCTGGGCAGCTACGCCGCCCTGGTGGTGACGCGGCTGGGGCTGGACCCGTGGCTGGCGCTGCCGTGCGCGCTGGTGGCGGGCGTGCTGGTGGGCATGCTGGTCGAGCGCCTGATCGTGCAGCCGCTGTACAAGCGGCCGCTGGACGCCATCCTGGCGACCTGGGGCCTGGGCATCGTGATCGGCCAACTCATCACCATGGCCTTCGGCCGCGAGGTGCAGTTCGCCGATGCGCCGATCCAGGGCGCGGTGCCGTTCCTGGGCACCGAATACTCGGCCTATCGGCTGTTCCTGGTGCCGGGCGCGCTGCTGCTGTACGTGGCGCTGACGCTGCTGCTGAACGGCACGCGCTTTGGCGTGCGGACCCGCGCCGTCATCATGAACGAGGACCTGGCACGCGGCCTGGGCATCAACGCCGAACGCATCCGCTTCACCACCTTCGCGCTGGGCGCGGGGCTGGGGGCGCTGGCCGGCGCGCTCATCACGCCGCTGTCCAGCGTCGATCCGAACATGGGGCTGCCGTGGCTGGTCAGCGCCTTCATGCTGGTGATGGTGTCGGGCAACTCGATCACCGCGCTGCTCCTGACCTGCCTGGTCTATGGCGCCTGCCAGGTGCTGGTGGGCGTGTTCATCAGCCCGATCCTGGGCGGCGTCACCATCGCGGTGCTTGCGGCCCTGACCCTGCGCCTGCGTCCCAAAGGATTCGCCCATGACTGATTCCTCCCTTGCGCAACCGGCGCTGGCGACCCGCGCCGACCCGCGCCGCGCCGCCCGCGGGCGCGACCTGCTGTGGCTGGCTATCGCCTGCCTGGCGCTGACCGTGGCCGGCCCCTGGCTGTTCGACACCTACCTGCTGAACGTGCTGATCAAGGCGCTGTTCTTCGCCGTGGCGGCGGTCACGGTCGATATCCTGTGGGGCTACACCGGCTACCTGACCTTCGGCCAGTCGGCTTTCTTCGGGGTCGGCGCCTATGCCGCCGGACTGGCCTTCACGCACTACGGCTTCTCGCCGGGCATCGCGCTCGCGGCCGCGCTGGTGGCGGTGGGCGCGGCGATGCTGCTGGCGCTGGCCACCGGCTGGCTGTCGTTCTATCGCGGCGCCTCGCCGTTCTTCGCCACCGTGATCTCGCTGGTATTGCCCATAGTGCTGACCCAGGTGGCGCTGTCGGGCGGCACCTACACCGGTTCGTCGTCCGGCCTGACCGGCTACGACACCTTCGACCTGTCGCTGGAGGCCTGGTACGTCATCGCCGCCGGCGGCCTGTCGATCGTGGCGCTGCTGGCCTGGGTCGCGGTGCGCAGCGACGGCGGCCGCATCCTGGCCGCGCTGCGCGACAACGAGGGCCGCTGCAGCTACCTGGGCCTGAACACCGCGCACTGGCGCATCGCGCTGCTGGTGGTGTGCGGCGCGGTCGCCAGCCTGGCGGGCTTCGGCTACGGCGCCTTCAGCGGCGTGGTGGCGCCGGAACTGACCGGCTTCGTGTTCGGCACCGAACTCATCATCTGGGTGGCGCTGGGCGGACGCGGCACGGTCTGGGGGCCGGTCCTGGGCGCCGTGCTGATCAACGTGGCCGGCTCGTACCTCAGCGGCAACATGCCGTTCCTGTACCAATTGGTGCTGGGCGTGACCTTCATCCTGGTGATCCTGCTGCTGCCGCGCGGGCTGCTGCCGTTACTGCTGGCGCCGTGGCGCCGCCGGCGGCCGGCGCCGGTGCCGGAATTGGTGGCGCGCGCGCCGGCCCAGGCCGCCGCCGAAAGCGGCCTGGTCCTGGCCGGCGTGGCCAAGCGCTTCGGCAGCCTCAAGGTGCTGGAAGGCATCGACCTGCGGGCGCGCGGCGGCGAGCTGCTGGGCCTGATCGGTCCCAACGGCGCCGGCAAGACCACGCTGATGCGCTGCATCGCCGACGGCGCCGAGCGCAGCGAGGGCACGGTCGAACTCTGCGGCCACGCCGTCAGGCGCGACGGGCCGGAGCAGTGCGTGCGTTACGGCCTGGGGCGCAAGTTCCAGAACGCCAACATCTTCGACACGCTGACCGTGGCCGAAAGCCTGCGCATCGCCACCACGCTGCGCGAGCGCCCGTCATGGCGACGCCGCGCGCCCGTCTTGGCGCTGCCGGCCTACGCGCTGGAGGTGCTGCGCATGACCGGCCTGGACCAGCAACTCGACCGCGTGGCGCGCGACCTGTCGCATGGCCAGCAGCAGGCGCTGGAACTGGCCATGGTGCTGGCGCTGGAGCCGCGCGTGGTGCTGCTGGACGAACCCACCGCGGGTCTCAGCAAGGACGAACGCGCCCGCATCGGCCAGGTGCTGTCGGCCCTGGCCCATACCCACGGCCTGTGCTGCCTGCTGGTCGAGCACGACCTGGACTTCGTGGCCGAGGTGGCCACCCGCATCATCGTGCTGCACCAGGGCCGCATCGTCATGGACGGCAGCTTCCGCGAAGTGGCCGAATCCGAACTGGTGCGCACCATCTACGCCGGCAACGCGCCGGCCGCGAACAAGACCGCGCAAGCCACCCGGCAAGCTAGTCGGCAAGCCACTGAGCCACCCGCGCAGCAAGGCGCCCAACCCGCAACCCCGTCCATCCCGCCCGAAGGAGCCCAACCATGAACGCCGCCCCGGCCTTGCGCCTGGAAAACGTCGCCAGCGGCTACAAAGGCGCCGTGGTGCTGAACGACATCTCGCTGTCGGTGGCCGGCGGCGCCTGCGTGGCGCTGCTGGGCAAGAATGGCATGGGCAAGAGCACGCTGCTCAAGACGGTCATGGGCTACCTGCCCAAGCTGCGCGGCACCGTCAGCCTGGGCGGCGTCGACGCCACCCGCCTGCGGCCGCACGAAGTCGCGCGCCGCGGCGTCGCCTACGCGGCCCAGGACCAGCCGCTGTTCCCCGACCTGAACATCCGCGACAACCTGCGCCTGGGCCTGGCCAACGACCGCCTGTTCGACGAACGCTTCGGCGAGATCGCCGACCTGTTTCCGGTCTTCGCCAGCCGCCTGCGCCAGCATGCCGGCACGCTGTCGGGCGGCGAGCAGAAGATGCTGCTGGTGGCGCGCGGCCTGATGCAGCGGCCGGCCCTGTTGCTGCTGGACGAGATCACCGAAGGCCTGCAGCCTTCGGTGATCGAGCGGCTCGGCCGGGCGCTCAACTGGGAACGCGAGCGGCGCGGCACCTCCATGTTCATCGTCGAACAGAACGTGGCCTTTGCGCTGGACGTGGCCGACCGCTACCTGGTGCTCAAGCAGGGCGCCATCGTCGACCAGGGCGAGGCTGGCGCGCCCGGGGCCGCCGGCCATATCATGGACCACTTGAAGGTATGAACCGTCCCGGCGCCCGCGGCGCGCCCGCCACGATCTTGCAGAAGGAAGCTCCTATGACCTCCCGCACTGACAGGGACGCCGCCACGCCGGGATGGCGCATCGGCGTGCTGTATTCGCGCAGCGGCGTGACCGGCACCACCGAATCGCAGCACTTCTTCGGCACCGTGCTGGCGGTCGAGGAAATCAACGCGCTCGGCGGCGTGCTGGGCCGGCCGCTGGAACCGGTGGTCTACGACCCGCGCAGCGACGCCGAGGAATACCGCCGCCTGGCCGCGCGGCTGCTGCTGGACGACGAGGTCAACGTGATCTTCGGCGGCTGCACCTCGCACTGCCGCAAGGCCATGCTGCCGGTGGTCGAGCGCAACAATGCGCTGCTCTGGTATGCCTCGGTCTACGAAGGCTTCGAATACTCGCCCAACATCATCTACACCGGCGCCGCGCCCAACCAGGGCAGCATGCAACTGGCCGCCTACCTGATCCAGCACTGCGGCAAGCGCATCTTCCTGGTGGGCGCCGACTACATCTATCCGCGCGAAACCAACCGCATCATGCGCGACACCGTCGAGGAGCATGGCGGCGAGATCCTCGACGAAACCTACCTGCCGCTGGGCTGCGACGAAGGCGAGATCATCGACGTGGTGCGCGACATCCGCCGAATCAGGCCGGATGTGGTGTTCTCCACCCTGATCGGCGACGACGCCCAGCGCTTCTACCGACGCTACCACGCCGCCTGCGAGGCCGACCCGGGCGCGCCGCACATCCCCATCGCCAGCCTCACCATGGCCGAATCCGAGGTGGCCGAGATCGGCCCGGCCCTGTGCACTGGCCACATCACCGCCGCCACCTACTTCAATACCGTCGATTCGCCCGCCAACGCCCATTTCCTGGACCGCTGGCGCGCCCGCTTCGGCGACCGCCCGGCCAGCGTCTACGCCGAGGCCTGCTACAGCCAGATGCACCTGTTCGCGCGCGCCCTGCAGCGCGCCGGCAGCCTGGACACGCGCAAGCTGGCGCAGGCGGTGCACCAGGTGGGTTTCGACGCACCCGGCGGCCGCCTGACCATCCTGGCCGAAAACAACCACAGCGTGCTGACGCCGCGCATCGGCGTCTGCCGCGTCGACGGCCGCTTCGACATCGTCTGGGCCAGCGGCGCACCGGTCAAGCCGGACCCCTACCTGACGGCTTTCGGCCTGGACGAGTTCTGGTTGGCGTGATCATGGACCATAGCCTCCGCCGCCTTTACGAAGACCTGCGCAGCGTGGCCGTCGCCGTGGCCTATCCGCCCGGCGAAGACCGCGACCTGCTGGTCGAACAGCTCAAGCGCATCGGCTGCCGCATCCATCTGGTCTGGCCGTTCCCCGACAAACCGCCGGCGGGCGCCGACGTGGTGTTCTTCCAGGTCTCGCAATGCGGCCAGAACTCGTTCGCCTGGTCCGCCAGCGAGGTCGACGCCACCCTGATCGCGCTGTCCGAATACGAAACCCCCACCACCTTGAAGCAACTCCTCAAGACCAACGCCCACGGCGTGCTGACGCGGCCGTTCCGCTCGGCCGGCATCCTCAGCACCCTGGTGCTGGCGCGCTCGGCCAAGCAGTTCCAGACGCGCCAGCAGAACAAGATCGACAAGCTGGAAAGCACCATCAAGGCGCGCCGCGTGATCGAAAAGGCGATCCGCGTGCTGATGGACCACCAGCGCCTGGACGAACGCGCCGCCTACGAACACATGCGGACCCGCGCCACCGGCCTGCGGGTCAGCGTGGCCGAGGTCGCCGCCATGATCGTCGAGGCCAGCGAAGCCATGGAAAAACTGGGCCTGGGCGGCGCGCGCCCCGACCCGCACAACAACAGCAACAACGGAGGCAAGGCATGAAAGTCATGATCGCCCGCATGAACCACGAGACCAACACCTTTTCGCCGGTGCCCACGCCGCTGTCCGCCTTCGGCAACGACGGCCCCACCTACGACCGCGCCGCCTACGAAGAGAACCACGGCAAGCGCACCGCCATGTCCGCCTTCATCGATCTGGCCGAAGCGCGTGGCGCCACGCTGGTCACGCCGGTGTCCGCCACCGCCTACCCCAGCGGCCGCGTCGACGGCCAGGCCTATCGTGAATTGTGCGACCGCATCGTCGCCGCCGCCGCCGGCTGCGATGCGCTGCTGCTGGACCTGCACGGCGCCATGGCCGTCGAAACCACCGACGACGGCGAAGGCGACCTGCTCGAACGCCTGCGCCAGCAAGCCCCCGGCGTGCCGATCGCCGTCGCCCTGGACCTGCACGGCAACGTCACCCAGAAGATGATCGACAACGCCGACGTCATCGTCAGCTTCAAGACCTACCCGCACATCGACATGTACGAAACCGGCGAGCACGCCGGCCGCCTCCTGTTCGACTGGCTCGCGGGCGGTCCGCGCCCGCGCCTGGCCTGGCGCCGCCTGCCGCTCATGAGCCACACCCTGCGCAGCAACACCGCCGAAGGCGCCATGCGCCGCGCCGTGCAGGCCGCGCGCGGCGCCGAGGCCGGCGGCATGCTGGCCGTGTCGGTGCTGGCCGGCTTCGCCCTGGCCGACATCCCCGACCCGTGCCTGAGCGTGGTGGTGGTCGCCGCCGGCGACGCCGAGGCCGCCGAGCGCGTCGCCGCGGGCCTGGCCGCCGCCATCTGGGACGACCGCGACGGCTTCGTCTACGAGGCCGAACCCCTGGCCGCCTCGCTTGACCGCGCCGCCGCCCTGGCGCGCGGCGCCGACCGCCCCGTGCTGCTGCTGGACCACGGCGACAACTGCATGTCCGGCGGCACCTGCGACACCATGGACGTGCTGGTCGCCGCCGTCGACGCCGGCCTGACCGGCATCGTCGCCGGCCTGTACTGCGACCCCGAAGCGGTCGCCGCCATGATCGCGGCCGGGCAGGGCGCCCGGGTCGAACTGCCGGTCGGCAACAAGCTGCCCATCCCCGCCATCGGCCGGCCCGCCGCGCCGGTGACGCTGACCGGCGTGGTGCGCGCCATCACCGACGGCAGCTACGTCATCACCGGCCCCACCTACACCGGCCAGACCGCCTGCATGGGCCGCAGCGCCGTGCTGGACATCGGCGCCGCGCAACTGGTCATCACCGAACGCACCCACGAACCCTGGGACCTGGGCGTTTTCGAGAGCCTGGGCATCGACCCGCGCGCCGCCCGCTTCATCCTGGTCAAGTCGCGCATGTACTGCCGCCCGGTGTTCGTGCCCATCTCGTGCGCGCTGATCGAATGCGACAGCCCCGGCGTCACCAGCTCGGACTTCTCGCTATTCCCCTACCAGCGGCGCAACCGGCCGCGCTATCCGCTCGATCCGTTCAAGCCGGCGCAGATGTCGGCGTAGGGTGGGGCGGATGTCGCCCCGCGCCTTGAACCGCGCCGGGCTTTCCAGTTCAATGGGACATTGCGCGGGCGGCACGCCGCCGCCCGGCCCCTTACCCGTTGGAGTGGCATATGGCTACGGTGCATCTGCTGTCGGATGAAGAAGCGCGCAGGATCCCCGAGGCGTGGGCGGTGTTCGAAGACATCCGCGCCACCCGCAAGTCGGATTTCGTCAACAATTTCTGGCGCGCCCTGGCCAACGACCCGCCCCAGCTCAAGCGCGTCTGGGAGCAGCTCAAGCAGGTCATGATGGCCGACGGGGAAATCCCGCCCCTGGTGCGCGAGATGATCTACATCGCGGTATCGACGGCCAACGGCTGCAGCTACTGTATCCATTCCCACACCGCCGCCGCCCGCGCCAAGGGCATGACCGACGGCCAGCACGCCGAACTGCTCGCCGTCATCGGCATGGCCGCCCAGACCAACGCGCTGGTCACCGCCATGCAGGTGCCCGTCGACGACGCCTTCACCGTGAAGTAGGGCGCCGCCATGGCGACCATTCCGCTGTTCCCGCTGTCCAACGCGCTGTTCCCCGCCGGCGTGCTGCACCTGCGCATCTTCGAAGTGCGCTACCTGGACATGATCCGCCGCTGCATCGCCGACGGCGCCGAGTTCGGCGTGGTCGCGCTGCTGTCCGGCAACGAGGTCCGCTCGCCCGAAGGCCAGGAGGTCCTGGCCGACACCGGCACCCTGGCCCGCGTCGACGCCTGGGACGCGCCCATGCCCGCCTTGCTGCAACTGCGCTGCGTAGGGACGAGCCGCTTCCGCCTGGTCTCCAGCCAACTGGCAAAATACGGTCTTTGGATGGGCGAAATCGAACCCATCCCCGACGACCCGCCGCTGCCCGTGCCGGCGCCGCTGCAACCCTGCGCCGACGCGTTGGGGAGGCTGGTGGCCCAATGGCAGCAGGAAGGCGTGCCCGCCGACCGCATGCCGGTGGCGCCGCCGTACCGGCTGGATGAATGCGCCTGGGTGGCCGACCGCTGGTGCGAACTGCTGCCGCTGCCGGCGGTCGACAAGACCCGGCTGCTGGCGCTGACGGACCCCCGCGTTCGCCTGGAGGCCGTGCGCATCGCGCTGGAAGGGCCGCAGGCCTAGCCAGCGGCGGGCGGCGCTTGAATGTTTTTTGGACACCATGGATATCAGGATTGACGAAGGCCTGCGCGCCTATATTGACCCCTTGACCGACGACGAGCGCGAGGCGCTCGAACGCAGCCTGCTGGCCGAAGGCTGCCGCGACGCATTGGTGCTGTGGGGCGACCTGCTGATCGACGGCCACAACCGCTACGCGCTGTGCATGAAGCACGGCATTCCGTTCGAAACGCGCCAGAACACCTCGTTCAAGTCGATGGACGACGTGCACCTGTGGATGATCGAGAACCACCTCGGCCGGCGCAGCGTGTCGGACTTCCAGCGCGGGGTGCTGGCGCTGCGCAAGAAAGAGATCCTGCAATCCCGCAGCGTGCCGCCGTGGGAAGACGACGGCAGCACGCCGCCGCCTGAACCGCCGCCCATCCCGCCGGCCGCCGCGCTGAGCCGTCAGGCGCTGGCGCGCGAGGCGCGCATCAGCAGCAACACGCTGGGGCAGATCGAGAAGATCCAGAAGGCCGCCGCGCCGGAACTGGTGCGGGCGGTGAAGGATGGGGCGATTTCCATCAACGCCGCGGCGGCGGTCGCGACGTTGCCGCCCGAGCGGCAGGCCGCGGCGGTGGCGGGCGGCAGAAAGGAATTGCAGCAGGCGGCGCGCGAAGTGCGCCAGGCCAAGGCGCCGCCGCCGAAAGAAGCGGTGCCGGATATCCCGATCGAGAATATCGCGGATTTGCCGGCGGAGGTGGCGCGGCTACGGGAGTTGCTGGCGCGGCTGACGGACGAGCGGGATCAGTTGAAGAAGAAGGTGATGCATCTGACGGTGGCGCTGGCCGAGGCCAGGAATGCGTCGGCGGGGGCAGGGGACGATTGACGGGCGCATATTAATTATTCGCGGCTAGAACTTATCAAACACGACGACCATCCTATGCCCCAGGACTTTTCCCAGTTCCAGGGCAAGTGCGTCCCCTACGCCAGGACCATCGAACCCAAACGCGAGGTTTCCCAATCCCCATGCGAGCGGCAAGAATCGCCATTGATTGATACTGTCCGAGTGTCGACAGCTTGGGCACTCGAGCGCGCCACGTTCGCCCGAATACCAGGCGGAAATCATTTTTCTCCAAGGGAGAGAAGCTGCGTCATGCTCTACCGCGCAGCATGGGCAGCGCAGCCCCTCGACGCTTTGCGGTCCGGCGTTGTAGACACGGCGCCCCACGATTGCCCCTATCCCGTTATTGCTGTGCTCGTTTACCCAATCGGTCCATCGAGCGATGCCCGGGCCAGGCGCGTGGCTGACAGGTGAAAAGGCGACCTCGGCAATAGTGGAACGAACAGCAATGCCCATTGCTTCCATCCAACGCATGCCGCTGTCGGCGAAGGCGGGCGCGTCTTCAAGGGTGACATCGAGATCGACGATGTAGATCGGGGAGTCGCTCATCGGTTGCAATCTTGTCGAGAATTGGCCTGACAGCCCTTATTTGGTAAAAGCAAAGTTGATCAGAACCTGAGGAATCGCTGGCTGCCATGTCCGAACCCTATTCCGCCTTTCTCAACCTCCAGATGCCCCGCGAGAATCTTGCCAGATGGCTCGCTGCCCCGGCGCCGGCGGCATCAAGATGGTCGGACTGGCGTGCCATTGGCGGCCAGTGGTATCTCTCCGAAGGCAAGGATCTGGCTGCCTCCAGCAATCAGGATCTGGGCAGGCTCATTGCGGAATGCGACGCCATGCTGGCTCGCCATCCGGACAACCGCGCGGCCCTGGGGGCCATCCTGGCATCCGCGGAGGCCGAGAACATCAAAGTGGCGGCCTACGATCGTACAGGAACGCGCTTCGTTGCAGGCTCGCTGACCTATTCCGAAAACCTCTACGACCTCATCGTCTTTTTTTCGATAGCGCGCGGAGCGGCCGATTTTCTCGAGGCGGATGGCCGTGGCCTTGCGGTGGTTCACGACTATCTCTGGGGCGAGGAAGACGAACGAAAAACGGTGGCGGCGCTGGAACTCGCCGCAAACGGCGGCTCCGTATTCCTGGCGTCCGAAGCACTCGGCCAAGCCGCAGGCGCATTCGAGGCCATGGTGGACGCGATGCTGGAAGGCAAAGAGGACCCGGCGTTCCACCCGCGCAATCAACTCGACCATCTCTGAGACCGGACCTGCGTCCAGCAGGGACAACGCGTACACACGACAGGGCCGCCAGGCGGGCCAAAGAGGCAGAATTTCCAATGCGATTGCTACCACTGGTTATCATGCTGTCCGCTTGCGCGGTCTGCCAGGCGCAGGGAACCAGGACCTGGCACTTTACTGGCGCCGAGCTGGCCGCGGCCCTTGAAGGCCGGATGCCCTCGGAGTTCCGCGATGCATCGCTTCGCCGCCAATTTGCTTCCTCCTATGCGCAGGCCTACGTCGTCGGCATCGCCGACCAGACACAAGGCACGGTCTGGTGCGCCCCTACCGGCGTCCTTCCTCACGAATTGAAAGACAGGGTGTACAGCTACTTGTCCAAGCTGCCGGCGAGCCGTCTCGCGGAAAATGCCGGCCCGCTGGTGAGCGAGGCGCTCCATCAGTCTTTCGCTTGCCGGTAGGGTTCATTTCCGCGAATACGCCTTCCGGCGACACTTAGCGGGGAAGGGCCGCGGGCCTTCTGCCACCCGCACGGGCGTAGGAAAAAGCAAAAAGGCGTGCGGCCGCCCCGAATACCGAAGCGGCTGGCAGCCACAAAAAATTCCGCCCCGCCATGCGAAATCGCAAACTTCCATTACAAAACCATTGCTATATGTGACATGAAATTTAAACTAGGGGTTTTCCCTTTGTCGTAATACAAATTCATGCGCTCGCGTCTCACTCTTGGCAACCTCTCCATTGGCACCCGGCTGACGCTGGGCTTCGGCACCGTACTTGTCCTGCTACTGGCGCTCACTGGCCTGTCGCAATACGAGCTGTCCCACATCGGCGGCATCAACCGGGCGATCACAGAACAGACTTGGGCCGAGGCAAGTGCCATCAACAGGATTGACGTCACGACGCGCGCCAATGCGCGCGCGAACCTCGAGTTGATCGTCAATACCGATCCCCGCGCCGCTGAAGCGCTGTTTGCCCACATCGACACCAATCGGAAGGTGATCGACCAGGCGCTGGAGACCCTGCGGCCGTTGTTCAGCACCGAAGACGAACGTCAGCGACTGCGGCTATTGGAAGACGTGCGCGGCCGCTACGTGAAGTCATTCCAGGGCGTGGGCGCGCTCCTCAAGCGTGGCGAGCGCGACGCCGCCCGCCAGCGCTTGCTGGAAGAGACCCTTCCGCTTCTGGACAGCCTGCAAGACCACATCATCGAGATTTCGCGGATTCAAGCGGCCGAGATGGCGGACGCCAGCGCCGACAGCCGGGAGGTCATCGACAACGCGGGCATGTTGAACCTGATCCTGTCGGGCCTGGCCGTCGTGCTGGGCGGCCTGTTCGCGTGGCGGGTGTCCAAGTCAATCACGGCGCCGCTTGCCCAGGCCGTGTCGGTGGCGGAGACCGTGGCGCGTGGCGACCTGGGGCAACCCATCCACGCCGTCACCCGCGATGAAACCGGCCGACTGCTGCGCGCGCTGCACGATATGCAGGACAAGCTGGCCGGCGCCGTTCGCACCATTCGCGCCGGGTCCGAAACCATCTCCAGCGCAGCGAGGCAGATCGCGGCCGGCAACGCGGACCTGTCCAGCCGGACCGAAGAACAGGCCGCGTCGCTGGAAGAAACCGCCGCATCGATGGAAGAACTGGCGTCGACCGTCAAGCAGAACGCCGACAACGCGCGCCAGGCCAATCAACTGGCGGCAAGCGCCTCCGAAGTCGCCCAGCGCGGCGGCGCCGTCGTGTCGGCGGTGGTCAGCACGATGGGCGATATTTCCGCCAGCTCGCGCAAGATTTCCGAGATTGTCTCGGTCATCGACGGGATCGCATTCCAGACCAACATCCTGGCGCTGAACGCCGCCGTTGAAGCGGCCCGGGCGGGCGAGCAGGGCAAGGGCTTCGCGGTGGTCGCGGGCGAGGTGCGGTCGTTGGCGCAACGCAGCGCGCAGGCCGCGCGCGAGGTCAAGACGCTGATCGAAGCGTCCGTCAGCAAGGTAGCCGAGGGCGCGGGCCACGCGGAAAACGCAGGCACCACGATGCAGGAGGTGGTTGCCTCGGTCAAGCGCGTGACGGACATCATGGGCGAGATCGCCGCGGCATCGCAGGAACAGGCCACCGGCATCGAGCAGGTCAACCGCGCGGTGTCGCAGATGGACGAAGTGACCCAGCAGAACGCCGCGCTGGTCGAAGAAGCCGCGGCCGCGGCGGGCTCGATGCAGGACCAGGCGCATGCATTGGTGGGGGCGGTCGGCGTGTTCCGCTTGCGCGAGGATGCCGCGCGGCGCGAGGACATCGGCGCCCGGCCGCGCGAGCGCGGCGCGCTGATGTTGACCTGATCGCCCGACGAAGGCCCTGGACTTCGCGCCCAAAGCCGTTGGGCGCGTCCGAAGGGCCGCACGGTGACCGTGGTTGGCCTGCGGTATAGTCGGCGTCGCTCGGCTTTTCGGCCCCGTCTCGACCCGCCAAGCGATTCGAAAATCCCCGGCCTGTCCACATGCGCTCCCCACTTGCCCCACGCGGCGCCGTCCTTCTGCTCATCGATCTGCAGTGCGCGATCGACGATCCCAGTTGGGGCGAGCGCAACAATCCCGATGCCGAGCGCCAGGTCGGTCGGCTCCTCGCCCATTGGCGCGCCCAGGGGTGGCCGGTCTGGCACGTCCGGCATGACTCCACGGATCCCGCGTCTCACTATCGGCCGGGCCAGCCAGGGCATGCCTTCAAGCCGGAAACAGCGCCCATCGCGGGGGAAGCGATCATTCCCAAGCAGACGAACAGCGCGTTTATCGGCACCGACCTGGAAAAGCGGCTGCGCGCCCATGGCCACGACACGTTGGTCGTGGCGGGCGTCATCACGAACAATTCCGTCGAGGCGACGGTGCGCATGGCTGGCAACCTTGGCTTGCAGGCGTGGCTCGTGGCCGACGGCTGTTTCACCTTCGCCCGGATCGACTGGAATGGGGCGGCGCGAAGCGCCGAGGATGTCCACGCCATGTCGCTCGCCAACCTGGACGGCGAGTACTGCACCGTCGTCACCGCGGATGCGCTGTTACGCGCTCTGCGCTGAACGCAGTTGCCGCTCTGGGCAGCGCGCCATGCCCGGTTCGAGTCGCCGCTTTTCGCCGCGCGGCCCAAATGTATGGATTTTTAAGCCATGTTTGGCTCATAAAAAACATACATAGCGAATCATTCAAGAGTTTGTATGGATTCGGCGGTAGAATTTGACGCTTGTAGGGAGCAGGGCGCTCACCGCGCTGAATCGGGCTGATACGTTTCGTGGTTCTCGCGTCCGTCGCCCGTTTGGCTTTGCCCGGCCCACGCGCAGTAAATGCAGCTGCCGCAGCAGCGTTTTGAGGAAATGATGAATTTTTGGGTCCCTGTAATCTTCGGTACGTTCAAGATCCTCGTGTTGGGCACGGGCATGTTTCTCGCCATCAAGTCGCACCACGAAGGCGCCAAAAAGGACAAGGAAAAGATGAAGAAAGAGAAAGAGAAGGAGATGAGCGCAACGTAGGGCAGGCTTCGTTGCGACCGGGGGCGGCGCCCGGTTTCTCCACGTTCATCATCCGTTCAGGGTTCGGTGCTTATGCTCCAGCCCGCATGCCGCAAGGCTAGATTGCAAGAACGGGAGCATGAACCATGACCGCCTTTCCGCCTCCGCTGGAAGACCCGGAGGACGATGAACACAGCCCGGCCGAACGCGCCGCCGCCGCCGCCCGCAGCACCTGGGTGAGCGTGGGCGTGAACGTGGTGCTCGCCACCGCGCAGATTGTCATCGGCATTTTCTCGAAGTCCCAAGGCCTGATCGCGGACGGTATTCATTCCTCTTCCGATCTGATCGCCGACTTCATCGTGCTGCTGGCCAACCGCCATGGCCAGAAAGCAGCCGACGCGGACCACCACTACGGCCATTATCGCTACGAGACCGCGGCGTCCCTGGCGCTGGGCGTCTTGCTGCTGCTGGTCGGCGGCGGCATGCTGTGGTCCGCCGTGACCAAGCTGGAGCAGCCCGACGCGATCCCGCAGGTCCACCTCGTCGCGCTGTGGGTGGCCTGTGCCGCCCTGGTCATCAAAGAGGCCCTGTTCCGCTACATGCTTGCGGTGGCCAAGCGCGTGAAGTCCAGCATGCTGGTGGCCAACGCCTGGCATGCGCGCTCCGACGCGGCGTCGTCGCTGGTGGTGGGCCTGGGCATCATCGGCAACCTACTGGGCTACCCGATACTGGACCCCATCGCCGCGGCCATCGTGGGCTTCATGGTGGCCCGAATGGGCTGGAGCTTCGGCTGGGACGCCTTGCACGACCTGCTGGACCGCGCCATCGACGAAGGCGAAGCCGCCGCGATCCAGCGCACCCTGCTGGACACCCCGGGAATTCAAGGCGTGCACGATCTACGCACCCGAAAAATGGGGGATATGATCGTCGTAGACGCTCACCTGGAAATCGACGCCGGGCTGACTGTCGACGAAGGCCACAAGATCGCCGTGCAAGCGCGCCAACGCGTCATGCAGCGGCATCGTGTATTGAACGTGATGACCCATGTTGATCCCTGGAGACCTCCCGACGCGCCCAAGCAGGGCGCCGAGGGCAGGGCGATTATCGAACCAGGCTGTCCGTAGCGCGTTTTGACGACAAGGAAAAAACATGAAAATCAAGAACTCCGATACTCAGTACGCAGGCCTGGTGATCACCATGCACTGGCTCATGCTCGTGGTCCTGGCATTGGTCTACGCCTGTATGGAATTGCGCGGGCTGGCCACCAAAGGCACCGATCTGTACAACAACATCAAGGCGCTGCATTTTTCGCTCGGGTTGTGTGTGATCGGGTTGGTGGTTTTGCGGGTGGTTATCCGGGTGGCTTCGGGGGCGGCGCCAGGCGTGCGGCCGCCGATGCCGAGGTGGCAGGACGTGCTTTCACGGGTGATGCATTACGCGTTGTATGCGTTCATGATCGTCACGCCGATTTTGGGGTGGCTGACGCTCAGCGCGGGGGGCAAGGTGATTCCGTTGTTTGGGTTGGAGGTTCCGGCGCTGGTGGGGCCGGATAAGGCCTTGGCGGATCGGGTCAAGGAGCTGCATGAGACCTTGGCTACGGTGGGGTATTTCCTGGTGGGGCTGCATGCTGCTGCGGCGTTGCTGCATCATTATGTGTTTCGGGATAACACGTTGGTGCGGATGTTGCCGGGGAGGCGGTGAGGTTGCTTCGGGCTGAAGGGCGCGAGGTAAGCGTGATTTAGGGAGGGGAGAGTACCCGCGAATGCAAGGTGCCCTTGCCCAGTAATTAAATGGTGACTCACCGTCAATGCAAGTTGAACGTCTTTTTTCCCTTGTCCGTGATCGGCCAATGGAGGACGCTCAGCAACCTTGGCAGTGCTTATCTGCCAGCTAAATCCTTTTTCCTAACCATCGGTAACGTGACCGAAGAGAATAGCCACTGCTCAAAAAGAGTGGATTCGTTAGCTGACGTAAAGCGTCACTAGGTCTTCCAGAGGCCGGACAGGGCAAACATAATTTCGAATCGCGCCGGCCTGCTTGGCAAGCGAGATCGCGGCTTTCTCGGCGACGAGGCAGTCCAAGTATGGAATCGCTTTATAAAATTGCAGCCAATCCGCAGCGTCGTTCGTTGAAAGATCGCCGGTCTTGGATTTCAGATGTGCGACCATTCGCACTTCCACCTTTATAGTCGGATCGTCTTGGAAGAGTGCGCGCATGGTGAGCCCAGTGCCATACCCTGCTGTCCAAATCGACAATGCGCTTGGAGGACATTGCAGACAAAAAAACGTTATATTTGCTTACGGTGTCCGCAGTGGCGGTCAGCTTGGCCACTGCCCAGCCAAGAATGTGAGTTCGCGAGTATTAATCTTCAAGTGAATTTTCTTCGGTCGAACTATCAAAGCAATTTATAAGGAAGCTTCGAATCAGCTAGTACACGCTGGCTGATTCAATCTGAAGATAATGCCCCTGCGCAAAGGCTCGTCCGGTTGGCTTCGGAGCTTGTGCCTTCTGTTACCTGGGGTTGAAGAATCAAAAATTCCCGACCTGATGGCCAGATTGAACGTTAGACCTGAATGACACATATCAAGAAAAAACCAATGGCTTCGCCAGCATACCTTGATCATCTGGTGCAGGATGAATCACTGATGTTGAGTAGCGGGGGGACCTGCGAAGTTTGGGAACTTGCGGTCCCCGATGACGCCGCGTGTCTCAGCGAGTGGGCCAGCCGATTCCGGCAGACATATTGTCCCGACAGTGATATCGACATCCTGCGCGAAGGTACTGGAAAATCGCGATCAGAATATCTGTTGGATCTAGTCTTCCCGGACAAGAATGTGCCGCCTGGGCCTGCTATCCGCTCAGGTGATTTTGCGGAGTTGCTAGTCTCGGACTACGTCGAGTTCGTCCTCGGGTATTGGGTTCCACGCGGCAAGTACGCGGAGAAGGGAAGCCGAGACGAGTCAGTCAAAGGCGTCGACATCGTGGGTTTTCAGTGCCCCAACCCGGAGCAGCCGAAGCCGACCGACGAGATGCTGGCCTTTGAGGCGAAGGCTCAGCTCGGGGGTGGCAAGTACAAGGACCGTCTGCAGGTCGCAGTTAATGACTCGGGCAAAGACTATCTGCGAGCCGGCGAAACGCTGGCTGCAATGAAGCGTCGTATGCATATGGCCGGCGAGCGTGCGTCGATGTTGGTTGTTCAGCGATTTCAGAACGCTGTTGACCGACCCTACCGGCTTCTCTCAGGTGCAGCAGCCATTCTTTCCGATACGGCATTTGATATAAATGGCATCACAGGAACCATGATCGCTGGACACAACAATGCGGGTAACCTGCAGCTGATTGCCATCAAGGGCAAAGACCTGATGACGCTTGCCCATGCCCTTTACCAGCGAGCGGCGAATGAAGCCTGAATCCAACAGTCGACGGTACTTTGGCATTACTCGCTCGAAGGAGAAGATGTACGAGTTGGGGCTGCCTGAAGAGTCTCATATCGCCGTGCCGGAAGAGGTAGAACCTGCCGCCTTGTTCCCGTTGTCTATCGGAACGCTGGTGGATGCTGCGGCAGCGCTGAATGACGCTCTTGACGTTCCGGGCGCATTGACCGAGGACCTGCGGGGCGACATCGGCTTTGCAGCGAGCTTCTTTGATGCCTACTTGGGCTCTCGGTTCGATGCTGAAGTATCGCGGGAAGTCACGCTGCTCGCATCTGCTAGCTATTTTCTGGGCCAGCGTCCGGGAAGCAGCTTAGTGCTTGCCAGACGCCTTCAGGCAGAAAGCGCCAATGCTATTGAGCACTTTACAGTCTGGATATTGCAGGCTGACTGGCGTCACTCTCCCAATCTGGCTGCGCACTGGCTCGACGGACTGCTTAACGAGCTTGCCTTTCGTTTGATGGGCCACTTCAACGACGGTACGTCGTCCGAGCTGGTCGTCGAGTTGTTGAGCGAACTGCGTCGTTTGACTTACGCCAGCGGTACGTCTAGGGAAGTGGTTCTTGCGGAGGTGGCATCGGCCGTGGTCAGGCTTCGCCTAGCGAGCTCAGCCTGGAATTTGTTGCCCGGGTTCAGTGGGCTTCACGCTAATACTTGGAGTGATTCAATCCGTCGTACCGGTTTTCCGAAAGAACTCTGGCCGTCGCAAAAACTGTTAGGTCAGGCGGGGCTCTTCTTCGGACGGTCCGGTGTGGTCCAAATGCCCACAAGCGCAGGCAAAACGCGCTCTGTCGAAGTAATTCTCCGCAGCTCATTCCTGGCTGAAAGGACGCGGGTCGCAGTACTCGTTGCACCGTTCCGCGCCCTGTGCCATGAGGTTGCCACTTCACTGCGCCGAGCATTCATGGGCGAGGACATCAAGGTCAATGAACTTTCCGATGCTCTGCAAATGGACTTCGTCGACCAGTTGGCCGAGTTATTCGGCCAAGCTACCCCCACAACCCGTCATTTGATGGTGTTAACGCCAGAGAAGCTGCTATATGTGCTCAGACAGGAGCCCAGCTTGATAGCGCAAATCGGGGTAGTGATCTATGACGAAGGGCACCAGTTCGACACTGGACAACGCGGCATTACCTACGAACTGCTGCTGACGGAGATTAAGGAACTGCTTCAAGCGTCTGCGCAGACGGTTCTTATATCCGCTGTTATCAAGAACGCCGTCGCTGTCGGCACTTGGCTTATCGGTGCTGAGCCCAACGTCGTTGATGGTACCGGACTGTTGTCGACGGCGCGATCGATTGCGTTTACTACTTGGAGCGAGCGACTTGGGCAACTATTGTTCTTTGAATCAGATAGCTACACGCGCCCGGACTACTTCGTACCTAGGAGTATTGAGGCTCAAGAATTACAAATACGTGGGAGGGAACGAAAGGTCCGACTATTTCCGCAGAAGGGCAACGATGCCTGGAAAGACGTTTCGCTTTACCTCGGAATTCGTTTGGCCCCGAACGGCGCCGTGGCCGTGTTCTGCGGTAGAAAGGACACCGCGAGTGGCTTGGCGGAACGAGCGGTAGAAGTGTACGACCGGGGGTTCGCTTTACCATCTCCTGCGGCGGCGTCTGACGCTAACGAAATTCAAGGCTTAACCCACTTGGCAACGCAGCACTTTGGCGCGCAATCCATAGTGACGAAAGCTGCAGCACTTGGTGTGTTTGTTCACCACGGAACGACGCCACAAGGATTGCGGCTAGCCATTGAGCATGCGATGCAGGGCGAGCTCATCAAACTGGTAATTTGCACTTCGACTTTGGCACAAGGCGTTAACTTGCCGATTCGCTACCTCATCGTCTCTGGGGTAAATCAGGGTGCTGAACGCATCAAGACGCGAGATTTCCAAAACTTGATTGGCCGCGCCGGTCGCGCCGGAATGCATACAGAGGGACTTATCCTTTTTGCTGATCCCAAGGTGATTGATAACACACGAACGGAGCGTTGGCGCCTCCAGGCGGCAGTTGGGTTATTGAAGCCAGAGAATTCTGAGGAGACTTCAAGCTCTCTACTCGAATTGTTAGCACCCATTTTTTCGCCCGATGGAAGGAACGCGTTGCCGGTCTCGACGGCCGAGGTGTTGCGGGCCTACTTTAGGCGAGGTGACGAGTTACAGGCCTGGGCCGCCGAGATGGCTAATAATCACCTGCAACTTGGATTCAACCACCGGTACCTAGCGAAGGAAATTTCGAGTAGGCAAAAACTGCTGTCCGCTCTCGAGAGCTACTTAATGGCCAACCGTGGCGTCGAGAGTTTTGACCACATGTTACTCAGGGTACGCGAGTTGGCAGCCTCGACTCTGGCCTATTCCCTAGCAGATGAAGATACGAAGGCATCACTTGTGCTGCTCTTTGAGTCGGCAGCCACGCATATTGAGCAATTGGTGCCCGACCCCGCGCGGCAGGCGGCGTACGCAAAGACGCTGCTGAGTGCAGCCGATTCAACAACGATTGAAGCCTGGGTTCAGGAACGGGCAGATACACTGCAGGCTCTCGTGAGTACGGATGAATGGCTGCAGGCAGTGTGGCCGCTATTTAATCTCGTGGTCGACGACAAGTTGCTGACGAGTATGGAACCCCCTGGCATCTCCCTGCAGCTTGCGCGGGGATGGATGAGCGGGAACTCATATCGGCAGCTGATAGACATGGCCAAGGATGCCAACGCTTCCAAACCTTGGGGGGAGGTTGGCCGACGCAACCTTAACGAAGCTGACGTCCTTCAGTTCTTGGAAGGTTGTCTCGGCTTTGACTGCCCGCTGGTCGTCGCTGCCGTCGGTCTGTTTCTTTTCGGGGCGGCGGGGCTCAACCGCGAGGAGGCCGGAGTACTGAGTGAATTCCAAAAGTCTCTGGCCTATGGCCTACCGAGCAGGCTTGCGGTATCAACGTACGAGTCCGGGCTGGCTGACCGGCACATTGCCCAGGGCGTCGCCATCGGACTCGGGTTGGCTGGTTACGATGGGCAAAATTTTCGCGCAGCTTTGCCCGAGTACCGCGAGATGGTAGGGGGTGTGCTAGCAGCCTACCCATCTTACTTCGGCGCTGTGCTTGAGAGCCTTTGATTTGTATGCTAACCGCTACCTACTTTCATATTCTCGGGAAGGGGATTTAATATGGTCGATATGCTTTTAAAAAAAGTCCAGTATCCTCTTGGCGCCCTCAGGCCGGATGCATCAAAGCTCGGTTTGCTCTGCCATCTCAAGAGCATCGTCGACCTCAATGCCGAGATAGCGAACTGTGCTTTCCAGCTTCGTATGCCCAATTAGCGACTGTACCTCCCGAGGATTCTTCGTCCGACGGTAGATCGGGGAGGCTTCTGTACTGCGCATGGTGTGGCAAGACCAGGCAGAACGGCACGACCGAGAGTTTTAAGCTGCGCGACGAGTGCCTGAATATGGAATGGTTTCGCAGCCGGACCGAGGCGCATCGTGATCGAAGACTGGCGCGAGCATTACAACGCGGCAGGCCGCTCAGGTCGCTGCCGCAGGATTACTAGCTGAAGCTAGATCCCACATCCCGGTGGCGTGAAAAATCCGAGCAGGTCACGCCCAATGGCTGGTCGACTATGACCTTTCCCCGCAAAGTGGACAGTTCAAAACTGGAGAGTGGCTGCAACTACAACGAATGCCGTCAGGAAGAAGTGCTGGGCTGCATCCCGCCGTCGCAGTACTTGCCCCGGTTAAACCATGCTCCGAATCTTTGTCGGCCACTGTCTACTTCACAGGGATGCTCTTACACTTGCCTGCCGAGGTTAAGTTTATTGAAAGTTATCAACCGACTCGATGGACGACAAGATGCATAGCGCTTGGCTCAATCCGTTGTGAGTAAATTGGAACGCCACCAATGTTCTCGGTGCTTATTTCAATGACTATGTAATCTGCGCCAGATTCACGAGAGCGTCGTGCCGCATCAGTGTCGGTTTTGGGGAAATTTATATAGTGTGAGTTGTATTTTTCGGTGTGAAAGTACGCTATGGTGGCGGCCTCAATGAGACTTACTTGATCGTCTAATGTGGGTTTGTATGGTTTTGTATTCTTATGCAGGCGCTTCATTGCATCGGCTTTGTCGGTGATAATTCCGACGGCTGATCTTCTATAGTCAAAACGATAGACGAGAGCAAAAATTTCGGAATCAGGATCATCGGAGCTTATTTCTGCAAGAATTTTTTGAAGCGTCCCATGATTTTTTAGGCGGTCTTGTGTGTTTCGAGATAATCCCTTTCCGATATAAAGTACTTCAAGTTGTTTGGCAAATGCGGGGAGCGAGACAACTAGATGAGCAAAGTTCGCGAACAGAATTTCTTGAATAACTTGGCCGTCTTTGTCTAGAGCAAGTAGTTCACGATGCGGGTAGGGCGAAGCAGAAAAAGCCTTGGCGTGGGATAGTTCGGGAGGTCGCGTAATGTGAGCATCGACTTCAGATTGCACACCCTTGCAGGCACAGGAGACTCTGAGGGAAATGAAATCGGCCGTCCATGCAATGGTACCTGGAATCAACGACAAACGTGGCCGTTTACAGATCATGTAGAGATGGCACTTGTCTAGCCGTTCGATTAGCTCTTTGGGTATGTGGTGGTGTAGATTTCCTATATCTCGAATTCGGTAAAGGAAGCGATCGACTGAACGGAAGTTGAGATAAGTAACCGGAAAAGGTTGCTGGGAAATTTTCTCGAAAATTTCGAAGCTATTGTCTGTCATGGCGCTTTTGTCAGTTATTTTAATGTCGCGGAGTGTGCTAGTCTCGATAAACCATTGTGCCAGCGCAAGAAGAAGTGAGGAAGAGGGGGCGGGGTAAAAATGGTATTTTCAAATTAAATGGTTTCTGGCCTATTCGTGACTGAGGGTGGTCACTTGCTATGGTTAGTTCTTCCCAAGGTCTTCATCGACGACCCTACTCGAGTCATTGCAAGCCAGCAGGAGGAATAGGATAGCCAGTCAATGCTACGTGTCACCGCGTTGCCGAACCTGCTTTTAACGACGGTATCTATCGTGCTGCTCAATCGTGTTCGGCTATGCATCCGCCTCATCCTCGCCTTCCTGCCAGTAGATATAGTTGAACAAGGCATCGAGTTCAGAAAAGTTGTCCAGGCGAAGCTGCCGCTGAACAGTTAGGGCTTCCCGGCAAAAGCTGGCATACAGTTCGCCGCTAACTGCGGTTTTGTTCGGGTGCTGAGGGTAGTTGAAAAACCCCGCACTGGCCATACCCGCCACGGCGTTCTGATTCATGACCGCATACCGTTTATTGTCGATCGCGTGCAAAACCTCTGTCAGTAGATTTACACCTGCGCCTTTTATACTGAGAAAGTGTTCCCGAAGTATCTCAAAGGCCTCTGCTGGTTGGGGCTTGGTACGTTCTAGGATGTCAGCCAAGGAAGCCACAAAGCGTGACGCCTGTGACTCTATCCTAGTCTTCTGTCTATGTAGACCACCCGAGTGGAATCGCTGATATAGGCCTTCGTACATGGGAAGAAAGGCCGTCGAGGTCGGCCTTTGCATGGCCGCTAGCTCTTGAATACGCACTCTTGCTTCGGCGACGTGTCGAGCTCGGATGGTCCGATGCGCAGCGAAGCCGTGTTCCGATGTGTCTCGCTTCATTTCGTCTAACTGGTAGGCAAGCACGCTCGGATCAGGAACCGCTCCGCGATTGATCTTGTCGGCACGTTTTTTGGCCATGTCGCGCCAGGCCCTTTGGACGGCGAATTCTCGAGCGTAGTCGTCGATCCCCTGCTTAGTCGCAGGCACAACGACCTTGTTTGCAATCAACTTATCTAAATACTCCGCCACCTCAGCGACAAGCCCGCCGTCTGCATCATTAGCACGGAGTGAAGCCTCGTAGTTGCTTGAAAGACCTCCGGCTGTCAAGTTGGCTGACCCAACGAAGACTCTCGATCGACTCGGGTGCGCGAATGCATAGATCTTGGGATGGAAGGTTTCCTCCGTGTTGCTCAGGTATAGCTTCAAGGAGTGGATTCGGGAAAGTCTAAAAAGGCTCCTTAGCAACGCTGGCTCAGTGAGGTGAAAGCTTAGCCCGATCGCAAACCTAGCCGTCATGCCTCGAATAAGGGATTCTTTCAGTGTTTGGAGCATCAGCTTGAGAGCCGAACCTTTCGCAAACGCCACCAAACAGTCTAGGTGACGCGCTTGCATAAACGATCCGAGAAGAGCGTCTGCGTGCCCGGTTTGTTCGCCATTGAGTACCAATTGCATATCGGATCCCACTTGTTCCTCCTTTTGTTAATGTTCCTAGCCTCCGCTGGTACCAGCAATTGAAGATGACATAGCTGGTGGCGGATGAATCAGTGGCTGACGCGCGATGGAGCCAATGAACGCTACGTTAGCCGCCGAGCATATTGTCGAATGAGCCTCAGTAAGTAGCATTAAGAATACATTAGAATTAAGTTGATATATATGCTTTGGCCGAAAGTGAGATTTGAGCGCCCCGGATAGTGGCTAAATGGTCCTCTCTTCGCCACCCCTCACCCCTCCCTCCCGTATACTCCCCCCACTACCGCACCAACGGTAGTCCCGGAATGGAAGCCGGGTAAGCTATAGGCGGGACAGCCGCCGCTCAGGCGGCATTTTCATGTCCAGCGTCTACGCACGTCCCTATGGGCGGGCCTGGACGGGGGTGCGCTTGCGCACGCCGGGTCCTATAGCTCCGGTCTTCCAACCCTGTCTTGTGCCCGCCCGCCCCGTTTGGAAGCGGGGAGGCGGGTTCTCTACTCGCTATAGGAGGCAGCCCCCATGCTGCACCCCCTCACCCAAAACCCCTGGCTAATCGACACCGACCGCGAATCCGGCCCCGTCTCCCTGTCCCACCTCCACCAACTAGACCGCACCCGCTACGCCATCCAGACCATCGCCCGCATGGTCGGCAACAGCGCGTCCGAACCCGACGCCACCGGCTCCCCACCTCTGGACCCCTGGGCAATCACCGCCCTGATGGGCGGCGTCGAAAGCCTCTGCGAGCACCTCGGCACCCTGACCGAAGCCATGCTCGACCAGGCCCTGCAACCGGACGACGAAAGGGAAGCCCCCAACCCCACCCACAACGCTCCCCCCGCGATCCAATAACATCCACGAAAATAATTCCTACATAACCGGGAATTTATATCGTTTTGAGGATCGCCCCGCGAGGCCTTGTAATGCGTGTTCGCTTATTGCCGTTCACGCCTTCAAGAAAATTCCTCGCTATGAATCCCATCGGATACCGCATTCTTCCCCGGCCCGCGCCGGCCGTCGCCGCTGACGTGCTGGCCGGTTTTGCCGCCATTGGCTCGGCCCAGATCAGCGATTGCATGAACCGCCTGTACGGCGTGAGCGGGCTGCGTCCGCTGCACGCCGGCAACGAGCGCACGGTTGGCCTGGCGCTGACCGTGAAGACGCGGCCGGGCGATAACCTGATGATCCACAAGGCGATTTCGCTGGGTGGCGCGGGCGATGTGATCGTGGTCGATGGCGCTGGCGATACCAGCAATGCGCTGGTCGGCGAGTTGATGATGATGGACGCGCAGGGGCGCGGCATCGCCGGGTTTGTGATCGACGGCGCGGTGCGTGACCTGGACGTGTTCGCGCAGGGGCAGTTCGGCTGCTTTGCGCGCGCGGTGTCGCACAAGGGGCCGTACAAGGACGGCCCGGGCGAGATCAATGTGCCGGTGTCGGTGGGCGGCCAGGTGGTCAACCCGGGCGACGTGGTGGTCGGCGATGCCGACGGCGTGGTGGTGATTCCCGCCGAGCATGCGGCGGCGGTGCTGGCGCTGGCGGTCAAGAAGGAAGCCGACGAGGCGGTGGCCAAGGAGAAGCTGCGCGCCGGCACCTACACCAAGCCCTGGCTGGAGAAGACCCTGGCCGAGAAGACGGGAGCCGCGAAGTGAACCAAGCCCCGACGCAAACCCCGACCCAGCCGCAAACCCAGCCCCCGCAAGCCGCCAGCATCGTCGCCGACCGCATCAAGCGCATCAAGCTGTCGCCCAGCGTGGCGGCGCGCGCGATCATTGCCGAGCTGCGCGAGCAGGGCCGGCGCATTATCGACCTGACGATCGGCGAGCCGGATTTCTCGACGCCGGAGCATATTCGCCAGGCGGCCACGGCCGCGATGAACCGGGGCGAGACCAAGTATCCACCGGCCCAGGGCACGGTGGCGCTGCGCAAGGCGGCGCGGGCGCATCTGCTCGAAGCGACCGGCGTCGATTACCCGGCGGCGCGCATCATTGTCAGCACGGGCGCCAAGCAGGTGATTTTCAACGGGCTGGCGGCGACGCTGAACGAGGGCGACGAGGTGCTGATTCCGGCGCCGTTCTGGGTGTCGTATCCGGACATGGTGCTGGTCAACGGCGGGGTGCCGGTGACGGTGCCGGCCTCGCCGGCCACGGATTACAAGCTGACGCCCGAGGCGCTGGAGCGCGCCATCACGCCGCGCACCAAGTGGCTGATGATGAACGCGCCCAGCAATCCGACGGGCTCGGTCTACACTGCCGACGAGCTGCGCGGGCTGACCGCGGTGCTTGAGCGTCATCCGCATGTCTGGCTGATGACGGACGATATTTATGCGCGGTTGAACTTCACCGACGCGCCGACGGTGCATCCGTTGCAGGTGGCGCCGGCGCTGGCGGCGCGCACGCTGGTGGTCAATGGCGTGTCCAAGGCCTATGCGATGACGGGCTGGCGCATCGGTTACGGCGCCGGGCCGGACGAGTTGATCAAGGCCATGGCGATTCTGCAGTCGCAGAGCACGTCGGGCGCGTCGTCGGTGAGCCAGGCGGCGGCGCTGGAGGCGCTGTCGGGGCCGCAGGACTGCGTGACGGAGTTCGCGCGGGTGTTCCGCGAGCGCCGCGATCTGGCGGTGGCGGAGCTGTCCGGCACGCCGGGGCTGGCGATCGTGGTGCCGCAGGGCGCGTTCTACGTGTTTCCGGATTGCTCGGGGCTGCTGGGCAAGCGCACGCCGGCAGGCGTCGAGATCCGCACCGATACCGACCTGACGCATTACCTGTTGCGCGAGGCAGGCGTGGCGGTGATCGACGGCCATGCCTATGGCGCGCCGGGCACGTTCCGGCTGTCGTTCGCGGCTTCGCTGGACGATATCCGGCAGGGCTGCGCGGGCATCCGCGAGGCCTGCGCCAAGCTCGTCTAGTTGTTCCCGGGCCCGCCGACGAGCGGGCCGGTTCCGTTTTTCTGTTCAAACCACAACACAAGGGGAATCACCATGAAACGCCATTCACTTATCGCCGCCTGCCTGGGCCTGGCCGCGTTGTCGCTGGGCGCTGGCGCCCGCGCCGACCAGGTCGCGGACATCAAGGCCCGCGGCGAATTGATCTGCGGCACGCTGGGCACGTCGCAGCCGTTCAGTTTCCAGGACGCGACGACGCGCCAGTTGGTGGGCTATGACGTGGACGTGTGCAAGCTGGTGGCCGACAAGCTGGGCGTGAAGATCAGCTACAAGCTGCTGTCGGTGGCGGCGCGCGTGCCGGAGCTGAACGAGGGCCGTGTCGATATCCTGGCGGCGAACCTGGGCTATTCGCCGGACCGCGCCCAGCAGATCGCTTTCAGCCACGCGTACTACGTCAGCCCGCAGAAGCTGCTGGTGCGCAAGGATTCCGGACTGGACACGATCGAGTCGCTGAACGGCCGCCGCATCGGCGCGACCAAGGGTTCCAGTTCGGAGCGCGAGATCAAGCGCATTCTTGATAAGTCGCAGGTGATCGGCTACGGCGACAGCTCGGCCACGTATCTGGCCCTGCAGCAGAAGAAGGTGGATGCGCAGTTCGCGTCGGAACTGGTGCTGGTGCGCCTGGTGCTGCAAAGCCCGCCGACGGCGCCGGTCAGCGTGATCGCCAAGTCGGTGTTCGACGAGCCGTGGGGCCTGGGCGTGCGCAAGTCGGAGCCGGGCATGCTGGCGGTGGTGAACCAGGCGCTGGACGAGGCGGAAAGCTCGGGCGTGGCCGCGCAGCTGTTCGACAAGTGGTTCGGCGCGCAGACGCCGTACAAGCTCGAACGCGGTTTCAAGATCGGCCCCATCGCGGGCTGAACGCCGGTACCGCGCAATGAGCCTACTTGACGCTTCGCAATACCAGTTGCTGGCCAGCGGCATGGTGGTGACGCTGCAGTTGTTCCTGGTGTCCTGGGTGATGGCGTTCACGATCGCGGTGACGTTGGTCGTGGTGCGCGCCACCAACCTGGCGCCGTGCCGCTGGCTGGTCGACGCCTATGTGGAATACCACCGCAACGTGCCGCTGCTGGTGCAGGTGCTGTTCTGGTACTTCGGCATGCCCGAGCTGCTGCCGGAGGGTTTCCGGATGTGGCTGTACCAGCACAACGCCGAGATGTCGCTGGCGGCGATCGCGCTGGCGCTGGGGTCGGCCGCCTATATCGCCGAGGATATCCGCAGCGGGCTGCGCGCCATTCCTGGCACGCAGTTCGAGGCGGCCCGGGCGCTGGGCGCCAGCTATCTGCAATGCATGCGCTTCGTGATCGTGCCGCAGGCGGTGCGGATTTCCATCCCGCCGCTGGTGGGCCGCGCCTTGCTGCTGTTCAAGAACACCAGCGTGGCCATGGCCATCGGCGTGATGGAGCTGACCTACCAGGCGCGCGAGATCGAGAACGAGACCTACCGCACCTTCGCCACGTTTGGCGCGGCGACCCTCATGTATCTGTTGGGATCCTTCCTCATCATGCTGATCGGCTCGCGCATCTATGCGCGCTACCGCCTGAACCGGGGAGGCCACGGTGCTTGATCTCCTGTCGCAATACTGGCCGACGCTGCTGGTCGGCCAATACCCCAATGGGCCGCTGGGCGGCCTGGCGCTGACGCTGATCCTGGCGTTGTGCGGCCTGGCGCTGTCGTTGCCGCTGGCGCTGGCCATCGCGCTGGCGCGGGTCAGTCCGTTTGGCTGGCTGCGCGTGGCCAGCAAGACGCTGGTGAACGTGGTGCGCGGCATGCCGCTGCTGATGTTGATCTTCTGGGCGTACTTCGTCATTCCGAAGCTGACGGGGCAGGTGATCAGCGGCTTCTGGACGCTGATCGCGGCGCTGGTGGTGTACGAGAGCGCCTATCTGTCGGAGGTGATCCGCTCGGGCATCGAGGCGGTGCCGCGCGGCCAGATCGAGGCGTCGCGCTCGCTGGGCGTGGGCTACTGGACCACGATGCGCCGGGTGGTGCTGCCGCAGGCGCTGTTCAACGTGCTGCCCAGCATGACCAGCCAGTTCGTCTCCACCATCAAGGAGACCTCGCTGGGGTATGTGATCAGCGTGAACGAACTGACATTTGCCGCCAACCAGGTCAACAACCTGGTGCTGACCAAGCCGCTGCAGGTGTTCGGCATCCTGGCCATCATCTATTTCCTGGTGTGCTTCAGCCTGAGCCGCGGCCTGTCCTGGCTGGACCTGCGCATCCGCCGCCAGCGCGCCATGGCCTAGGGCCCGTGCGAGGCCCCTTTTAGCGAGAACAGGCCCTGAGCCGGCGCTTATCGGAATTCATCATGATCAAGCTTGAGAAAGTCAACAAATGGTATGGCGCGCATCACGTCCTGAAGGACGTGGACCTGTCGGTCGCGCGCGGCGAGGTGCTGGTGGTGTGCGGGCCGTCGGGCTCGGGCAAGTCCACCATGATCCGCACCATCAATCGGCTGGAACCCATCGAGAAGGGCCGCATCCTGATCGACGACGCCGACATCTACGGCAAGGGCGTCAACCTGAACGCGCTGCGCCAGAAGATCGGTTTCGTGTTCCAGCAGTTCAACCTGTTTCCGCACATGAGCGTGCTGGACAACGTGGTGTTCGCGCCGGTCAACATCCGCAAGCAGCCGCGCAAGCAGGCCACCGAACTGGCGCGCCAACTGCTGGCGCGGGTCGGGCTGGAGCACAAGATCGACGCCTATCCCGGTTCGCTGTCGGGCGGCCAGCAGCAGCGCGTGGCGATCGCCCGGGCGCTGGCGCTGCAACCGCCGGTGATGCTGTTCGACGAGCCCACCAGCGCGCTCGACCCGGAGATGGTGGGCGAGGTGCTGCAGGTGATGAAGGGCCTGGCCAAGGACGGCATGACCATGGTCTGCGTGACGCACGAGATGGGGTTCGCGCGGGATGTGTGCGACCGGGTGGTGTTCATGGATGCGGGCGAGATCCTGGAGGTGGATACGCCGGAGCGCTTCTTCAGCGCGCCGCGGCATCCGCGGGCGCAGCGGTTTCTGGCGGATATCCTGCATCCGCGGGGGTAGGGGCCCGTGCCGGGCGTGGCGGGATACCCGCTGCGTCCGGCAGGGAACGACTGAGTGGGCATGCGGTGGCATTGACTTGGATGCGTCGGTGCCGGCGGGGGCGGATCGGCGCCGACCGGCCCGGTTCGGCCGCCCGACGTTTCTGCCGACCGACGTTTCGGTCGCGGACCGGACGGCGCGCAGCCGCGCGCCTGTCGACGATAATGTGAGGGTTCTTCATGCATTTCACGTCCACCGCCGCGATGTACACCCTCAAACAGCTGGAGGCGTTCTACTGGAGCTCGCAACTGGGCAGCTTCAGCGCGTCCTCGCGCAAGCTGCACACCACCCAGTCGGCGGTCGCCAAGCGGGTGGGGGAACTGGAAGCCTTCGCGGGCGCGCCGCTGTTCGAGCGCCGCGCCAAGAAGCTGGCGCTGACGGCGCAGGGCCGCAAGCTGTTCGAGCTGGCGCGCGAGATGCTGGACCTGAACAGCCGCATCGTGCAGAACATGGCCGACCCGGCCAGTTTCGAGGGCGTGGTGCGGCTGGGCGTGACCGAGCTGGTCGGCATGACCTGGCTGGCGCGGCTGGTCAACCAGATCAGCCTGCGCTATCCCAAGGTGCAGTTGATGCCCGAGATCGATGGCGGCATCACGCTGTATGAGCGGCTGGAGCAGGACCAGTTGGACCTGGCCATCATGCCGGGGCCGTTCTGGAGCTATCAATACGACTGCGTCCATCTGGGCGCGGTGACCAACGTCTGGATGGCCAGCCCGTCGCTGGACATCGATTTCTCGGCAAGGCTGGCGCCGCAGGACCTGGCGCCGTACCCGGTGATCTCACAGCCGACCAATTCGGCGCTGTCGCATCTGTACGATGCCTGGTTCGCCGAGCAGGGCCTGTCGGTCAAGCGGGTGCTGACCTGCAACAGCCTGGGCATGATGGCGCAGCTGACCATGCTGGGATTGGGCATCAGCTATCTGCCGGGAGCGTATTTCGCGCCGCTGGTCGAGCGCGGGGCGCTGTGCCAGTTGGATGTGCAGCCGGATTTGCCGACGATTAATTACTACGCGGTGCACAAGAAGAGCATCGTCAATCCGGTGGTGTCGCGGGTGATCGATATTGCGCGCGAGGAATGCGCGTTCGAGGTGGCGGGGGCGTTCCTGCCGCATGTGCCGCCGGCGGTGGGGGCGGGCGGGGAGTAGGGCGGTACTGGGAACTAGTGCCTGTAGGTGAGACGGCGGCTCGTAACGCGTTGGTTCATCAAATCGCATACGACCGATTTCAATCAGTCATGCCCCTTCCTGCATACCGTGCAAGCGCCAGAACCCGCTGCAACCGTTCTGCCGTTGGAAGCGAGAGCAGTCGCGCCTGTGCGGGCGATACTGCGCCTCGATTTTCAAACGGCAGCCCCGCCAGCATTTCCGCGGGTGATAGTTCATTGAGGTCGTCTTGCTGGGTAACGAAAAAAGCATGAAGCTCGAACTGCAACACTCCACGCAACTCGGTGATGACGTGCGGCAAAAGGCTGGGAACCGGATCAACGAACTGCCAGGCCGGGAACATGCGCCCGTTCTGCTTCGCTGACGGCTTCACGCAATAGAGCTTGCCGGCCTTGTCGTATCGATACAGGGTCGTCAACGCGCTCAGCTTTTGCTTGGCCACCACCTCGGCGGGAGACCACATGGTAACTGGCAGCGCGGTCGCCTTTTCTTCAGGCAGCGCTAGATTTGCGTCACATCCCAACCAGTCTTCGAGCTGTCGCACAAGAATGCTCAGCAGGGCATCCGTGTGGCCAGGTTTTTGGAGCGGGGAAAGCTCCTTGGCCAGCGTGGACGCCATGCTTTGGATCACTGCGTGGGGATCGCCTGGATAGCTTCCATTGACAATCGCCCGGACATCTTTGGGAGTCGCCTGGTACTTTCGGGTGGGCAGGCCCATGGTCACCTCCTCAGGCGAACAGTCAGGTTGATTGCCAGCTTAGCCAATTTTTTCAGTTTTTCCATTTTTCCCAGATTTATCGCGGACAGAGTCCCGGGTGCTTCGTATGCCTCATCAACGCCGTCCCCATTCAATGCTCCCCGGCTCCGGACAAACCCACGACCCCTGCAACCGTTCCCGGATCTGCGCCAGATCCTGCTCCACCAGCAGAACCCCATCCCGGAACACCGGCACCAGCGCGCCGCCGGCCGCCTGCTCCGGCGTCTGCTGGTCGTGCAACACATACCCCGTCGCCGTCTCATCGACTCGCAGCAAGCCCTTGGCCGACCGTTTCACGCCGGAGTCGGTGACCGGGTCCTTCACCAGTTCCTGCGGTTCGCCATTGACCTCGGCATACGTCGCCTTCAGCGCCCAGCCGAAGCTGTCGCGGGTCAGGTATTGATAGGTGTACGAGCCAATGCCAAGCACAACGTTGCCCGACGCGAATCCCTTTCTTTCCAGCCGCACCAGGATGTCGCGGCCGCGCGCCAGGGTGATCGAGTCTCCGTAGATCAGGCCGACGTGCGGGTCGAGCAGCTTGTAGCCGCGCTCGGTGACGACGCCGCCGAAGATGTTCCACAGGCATTGCACCGCGCCGTTGACTTCGGCCTCGCGCAGCGCCTGGCCGGCGCGGGCGTCGTCGTCCAGGCGCCAGTAGCGGCCAGTCTCGATATCCCGCACGGCTTCGAATCCGTCGCGACGGGCGGCGGCCAGGGCTGCGGCGTCTTCCACACTGGGCACGTCGGTGCAGAAGTAGCCCGTCAGGATCTTCACGGGATCGCCGGAGTCGGGGCGGAACACGACCTTGGCGTTGCCGAAGGGATCAGGCTGGCGTGCCAGGATTTCCGACTTCAATGCGGCGGCGAAGTCGGTGACCACTTGCCAGAAGTCCCAGGTGTCCGACACCACCGACACGATGCCGGCCGGATAGACCTGCGTGACCAGGCGGCGGATGGTCTCGATTTCGCCTTCCTTGCTGCCCAGGCACATGACCGAGTGTTCGGTCGCGGGCACCGAGCCGCCGACCAGTTCGCGGTCCGAGTCGGCGCCGTACAGGTCTTCGAGATAGTCGATGGCGGGAATGGTGTCGGTGCCGGTGAACGACAGCAGGTGGCCGGCGCCGCTCTTGCGGGCGTCGTACAGGCCGGCCATGCCGCGCATCGAGAAGTCGTGGCCTTGCCAGTTGACGAAGTCCATCGGGCTGCCGGTCAGGCGGGCGAAGTAGGTCAGGAGCTTGCGGTATTCGAAGGCGATGGTGGCCACGGTGGACGGCTTCCACGATTCGCAACTGAACAGCGTTTCGATGTAGGTGACCAGCCAGGCGAATTCGGGCTTGGTGTTGATGAAGGTGACGGGCGGCACGCGGATGTCGACGCGGGCGCCTTCGGGCAGGGAACGGATCTCCAGCGGCAGATAGCCCAGGTCATACAGCGCCTGCAGGTGATCGACGGTGACCGCGCCCTTGCCCAGCGCGTTGTCGACGCGGCGCTGGTACTGGCGCACGGCGGTGCCGGCGGGCTTGCCGAAGAATTCGCGGTTGAACAGGTCGATCAGGATTTCCTTGATGAAGCCTTGCAGGCCGAACCAGACGATCTTGTTGTCGAACAGTTCGGGCAGCACCGGCGCCAGCCGGGCCGAACGCGGGGTGAAGTTGGCCAGGATCCTGTTGGTGCCCCTGGGATACTGGAAGGGGTGGCCGGTCTTGTAGAAGTCGGCTTGCAGCAAAGGGTTGATGCCGTTCTTGGTGGCGACGGGGGCGGGGGCATTCATGGCGTGGACTCCTGCTTGATGTTCAGTTGGCCGCGGTGGCGAGCGCGTCGGCGGCTACGATCGGGTTGACGATGACGGGCGCGGCCGGGCCTTCGGCGGCGGTCCAGTCGTAGGCGGTGTACAGGCCGGCGTAGCGGGCGTTCAGCTCGGCCAGGCCCTTGCTGAAAAGGCCGTGGGTGACGTACAGGTAGAGCGGCTGGTCGGTCTTGTCGCGCAGGGCGTTGGCCAGTTCCAGGAAGGTGCGGCCGCCGTCGCAGATGTCGTCGACCACCAGCACCGGTTGCGCGGGGATGTCGTCGGGCACGCGGGTTTCGGTGATGCGGCCGGTTTGCGGGTCGCGGACTTTTTCGGCGTAGCGCACGTCGGCCACGCCCAGCTTTTTGGCCAGGGCCTGCACGCGCTTGCGGGCGCCGGCGTCGGGCGCCATCAGGGTGACGCCGTTGGCAAAGGCGGGGTTGGCCAGCGCGTTCTTCAGGAAGGCGGCGGCGTCGATGACGCGGACGCGTTGCAGCAGGGCGGGGGTGACGTCGCTGTGCGGTTCGACCACGGTGACGGTGGCGTATTGCTGGTCGTTGATCAGCTTGCAGAACACCGCCGCGCCGAGCGCCTCGCCCGGATTGCAGACGCGGTCCTGGCGGGCATAGGGCACGTAGGGCAGGTCCAGGTGCACGGGCGCGGCCGGGTTCAGGCGGCGCAGCGCGTCGGTCAGCAGCAGCAACTGCATGACGTCGTCGGCCGACTTCAGCAGGGCGTGGATGCGGAATTCGCTGGCCGCGTCGGCGCGGGCCTGCAAGGCCGCCGGCACGGTGACCTGGCTTTCGCCGCCGGGGAACACGAACGCGCTGGGCGTATCGGTGTGGCGTTGTCCTGCTACTACCGCGGTAAGAGTGAACATGATGTGGCCTTAGTGGCAGATTAAAACTAAGTGAGGCAAGTATAAGCCTACTTATTGTTTGTTTGCAACTAAGTGGAGTTCGGCGCGAGGTCAGCCGACGCTGCGGTCGAACAGGGCGAAGTCTTTCAGGCGGTACAGGCGGGCGGGACGCTGCGCGCCGAGCGCGTAGTCGTCGGTGGCTTCGAGCACGTCCCAGGCTTCCATCTTGCGGCGGAAGTTCGATTTCTCGAGGGTGGTCTGGAGGATGGCTTCGTAGGTGCGCTGCAGCTCGGTCAGGGTGAAGCGTTCGGGCAGCAGGAAGAACGGCAGGGTGGAGTAGCTGGATTTGCCGCGCAGGCGGGCCACGGCGGCGGCGACGATGCCGGCGTGGTCGAAGGCCAGCGGCGGCAGCGCGTCCACGCTGACGAAGCGAAAGCCCGCCGGGGCGGCCTCCAGTTCGGCGGCCGGCACCAGCGCCACGTAGGACACCGACAGCGACCACTTGCGCGGGTCGCGGTCGGGGCCGGAGAACACCTGCAACTGCTCCAGGTAGCGCGGCTCGAAGCCGGTCTTCTCGCGCAGCACGCGGCGGATGCTGGCTTCGGTGCTGGCGTCTTCGTCCACGTGAACCACGCCGCCCGGCAAGGCCATGGCGCCCTTGAACGGCGCGCGGTCGCGCGGGTGCAGGGCGATTTCCAGGCCGGTCTCGCGCAGGGTGAGCAGGACGGCGTCGACGGTGACGAGGGGCTGTGGGTGGTCCAAGTGGGGTTCCGGGCGTGGCACTTCGGGGTAAGGTGCCACTATGCGGCGGATTGGTCAACCGCGCCCATTGAACTAGCCCACGGCGCCGATCCCGTCCAGTTCGGCCACGGCCCGCGGCGGCAGCGCCAGGCTGGCCGCGGCGGCGTTCTGCCGCAGGTGTTCGATCGACGAGGTGCCCGGGATCAGCAGGATGTTGGGCGCGCGTTGCAGCAGCCAGGCCAGCGCGGTCTGCATCGGCGTGGCCTGGCAGTCGGCGGCCACGCGCTCCAGCGTGGCCGATTGCAGCGGCGAGAAGCCGCCCAGCGGGAAGAACGGCACGTAGGCGATGCCATCTTGCGCAAGCTGCCCGATCAGCGCGTCGTCGGCGCGGTGCGCGATGTTGTACTGGTTCTGCACGCAGACGATGTCGGCGATGCCGCGCGCCTGCGCCACCTGGCGCGCGGTGGCGTTGCTCAGGCCCAGGTGGCGTATCAGGCCCTTGCGCTGCAATTCGGCCAGGGTGGTGAAGGACTGTTCGATGTCGCCTTCGGCGGGGCCGGCCACGTCGAACATGAGGCGCAGGTTGACCACGTCCAGCACGTCCAGGCCCAGGTTGCGCAGGTTGTCGTGCACGGCCGATTCCAGTTCGGCGGGGGAATTGGCCAGCAGCCACGAGGCATCGTCGCCCCGGCGCGCGCCGACCTTGGTGACGATGACCAGATCGTCGCGATAGGGGTGCAGCGCTTCTCGGATCAGTTGGTTGGTGATGTGCGGGCCGTAGAAGTCGCTGGTGTCGATGTGGTTGATGCCGAGTTCGAGCGCTTCGCGCAGCACCGCCAGGGCTTGCGCCTTGTCCTTGGGCGGTCCGAATACGTGCGGGCCGGCCAGTTGCATGGCGCCGTAGCCCAGGCGGTTGACGGTCAGGTCGCCCAGCGCATAGGCGCCGGCTTGTTGAATCGAGGTCATGACGTGCTCCAGGGAGGGAATGACAGCGAGTCTAGGGCGGCGCGGGGCGTGCGACAATCCCTGGTAATTGCACAGCTTGTGCGGAATAGCGAACAATTGGGGCTTGCCGTGTCCAACCTTCAAGACATCAGCGCCTTTGTCGCGGTGGCCACGCATGGGGGCTTTCGTGGCGCGGCGCGCCAGACGGGGACCAGCGCGTCGCAGTTGAGCGAGGCGGTGCGCCGGCTGGAAGCCCGGCTGGGCCTGCGGCTGCTGAACCGCACCACGCGCAGCGTGGCGACCACGGCGGCCGGGCAGCGCCTGCTGGAGCAACTGACGCCCGCGCTGGACGCGGTCGAGTCGGCGCTGGACGTGGCCAACAATTTCCGTGACCGGCCGGCGGGCCGGCTGCGGCTGAATGTGCCGCTGGCGGCGTCCCGGCTGGTGCTGCCGCGCATCGTGCCGCCGTTTCTGGCGCAGTATCCGGAGATCCGGCTGGAGGTGATCGTTGACGATCGTTTTGTCGAGCTGCTGCAGTCGGGCTGCGACGCGGGCATCCGCTACGAGGAAAGCATGGACCAGGACATGGTGGCCGTCCCGATCGGGCCGCGGCGCCAGCGGATGGCGGCGGCGGCCGCGCCGGGGTATCTGGCCCGGCATGGACGGCCGCAACATCCGCAAGACCTGCGCCAGCACCTGTGCCTGCGCGGCCGTTTCACCAGCGGCGCGATGCCGGCGTGGGCGTTTGAACGCGACGGCCAGTCCGTCACGGTGGAGGTGGATGGTCCGCTGATCGTCAGCCTGGGGGCGGCGGTGGACCTGGCGGTCGATGCGGCGGTGGCGGGCGCCGGAGTGGTCTATCTGTTCGAGGACTGGCTGCAGCCGTACCTGGATCGGGGCGAACTGGAGCCGGTGCTGGCGGACTGGTGGCCCAGCTTCACCGGCCCCTTGCTGTATTTTCCGGGCCGGCACTATCTGCCGGCGCCGTTGCGCGCCTTCGTGGATTTCGTCCAGGCGGCGCGCTGGTAGCGCGGTCGCGGCTGCGACTGTCGCCGCGACTGTCACCGCGACGGCGACCGAGACCTCGACCTCGACCGTGACCTCGACCGCGACGACGACCTCGACCGTAACCGCGTCGGCGTCCGTGTCCGCGGACGCCGACGCCGCTTAGCGCGCCGCCGCCAATGCGCCCATGGCCTGGCGCATGAAAGCCAGCGTGGCGTCATCGGCCCAGGTGCCGGCGGTCAGTTCGGGCTCGGTCATCAGGGCGTGGCGGAATTTCGCGTGGGTCGCGGGATCGTTGCCGGCGTAGCTGCAAAACAGTTCCAGCCATTGCCGCGCGAGTTCGCGGCCGGCGGCCGAGTCGGGCGCCTGCCCGGCATCGATCGCGTCGCGCACCCGCGCCATCAGGGCCGGCCATTCGCCGGCGCGGTCGTGATAATGCGCCCGCATGAACCGGGCCTCGTCCGGCGTCAGGTGTTTTTCGTAGAGCCGCAGCTTGCTTTCGGAGAAGGCGCGCACCACGTAGTCGCGCATGGCGGGCGAGATACCGATGTGTTCCTGCATGGCCGGTTCCCGTTCGTGCATCTGGTTGAGCTTCACGAGCAGGCGCGCATCGCCGTTGGTGTCGCGCAGCAGCAGCGTCATCCAGCGCAGGGCCAGCGCCTGCGAACGCGGGTCCTCGGGCGGGGCGCCGTCGTCCATCTGCCGGCGCACGTCGGCGATGAGCGCAAGCCAGCCGGCATCGTCGTTCGGGCCTCGGCGGTACATGGGCAGACGCGCCAGTTCTTCCTGGGAGAAATATTTGTCGTACATGTTCATCAGTTCCAGAGTGGTCAGCCAATCGGCCAGTTCCGGCTCCGCTCCCATCGCCAATTGGCCTTGCAACTGCGCGAGGCGTTCGCGCAGCCGGGTGGCGTGTTGGATCTGGCTGTCGAGCATCGCGATCTGTCTGGCGATGATCTCGTCCAGCGGCGTGCCGGGCTGGTCCAGGTAGGCGCCGATCTCGGCCAGCGGCAATCCGAAGCGACGCAATGCCTGGATCTGGTGCAGCCGGGCGATGTCGTCGCGGCCGTAGAGCCGGTAGCCGTTGTCGGCGCGCGCCGAAGGCGTCAGCAGGCCGATCGCGTGATAGTGGTGCAGCGTGCGGACCGTCAGTCCGCTGCGCTTGGCCAGTTCTCCTACTTTCAGTCGCATGGGGTTCCTTCGTGAATGGCGCAGGCCGAACTTTTGGGCATGACGTTACGTAAGGGTCAAGCGTTGGCGGATCGATTTGTGGATCGATTCGTGGGCCGGGCGTGCAGGGGGCGGTCGCGCCGGCAAGCTTGCTGGCGCGCCGGCCCGGCCCAGCCTGTGGGGCTGGCCGGTCGTTCGCTTGGGGATGGTTGTCCGCGGGCGGGGCGGCCCCGGGAAGATGTCCATGGACGACCCGGGCAACCGCGCCGTCTGGAAGAAGCGAGCGCCGGGCGAGTGCCCGTTGCGCCCGTCTTGCCGTGAATGCCGGGACGTCAGCCGCAGCGGATCGCCGTCATCACGTCCTTGTCGTCGACGATCAGGTTCAGGCGGGTGTCGTTGTATTCCATGGTGACCAATTGGCCCGGGCGCAGGATGCGGGCGGTGGCGGCGCCGCTGCGGGTGCGCAGGTCTTCCAGGACGGACTGGGTGGCTTTCTGGCCGATCTGCGATTGCAGCGCGGCGGCGTCGCAGGTCTTGCGGGCGCCGGCCTGGGCGGAGGGTGATCCGTACGATGCGCCGGAGGAGCTGTCGGACGCGGCGGGCGAGCTGGCGGAACTGGAGGCGGCGGATGAGGATGAGGAACGCGGGGCTCCGGTGTTGGCGCAGGCGCTCAGCGTGGCAACCAGCAGAACGGGAATCAGCTTGCGGATCATGATCACTCCTGAAATAGAAAACGTCTCCACGGCGCGGCCGGCGCGGGGCCGGCGGGCGGCGCGGAAAATCCATCATAGACCAGCCGCCCGCGCGGCGCTTGGCCGTGGCGTCCGGTCGATTCCCGGAGCGTCGCCGGCCGCCGCGCACTGCCGTCAGTGGAAATTGCGGCTGGGCGTGCTCAGGCCGCCCAGCAGCTCGGACAGGTCCACCAGCCGCTGCGCGATCAGGTGGCGCACGCCGTCCACGCTCTGCCAAGAGCCATACACGCCCAGCAGGGTGGCGCCGAGCAGCTCGCGGCGCTGGCGTTCGATCAGTTCGGGGCGCACCACCACGTTGACCGGACCGGTTTCGTCTTCCAGCGTGACGAAGATCACGCCCTTGGAGGTCTGCGGCCGCTGGCGCACGGTGACGATGCCGCAGGCGCGGGCCACGCGCTTGTCGGGGTAGCCGTTGAGCACGCTGGCCGGCTGGAAGTTGCGCGCCGCCAGTTGCGGCCGCAGCAGCTCGACGGGGTGGCGCCGCAGGGTCAGGCCGACGCTGCGATAGTCGGCCGCCACGGTCTGGTTTTCAGTCGGCGCGGCCAGTTGCGGCATCTCGGTTTCGTGGATGGCGGCGTCGCGCAGCAGGTCGCGGCTGTGGACGCTGGCGGCGGCTTCCCAACTGGCCTGGCGGCGGTGGCCGGCCAGGGTGCGCAGGGCGTCGCCGGCGGCCAGGGCGTTCAGGTCGTGGCGCGTCAGGGCGGCGCGGCGGGCCAGGTCGCCGGTGCTGGTGAAGGGGGCCTCGGCGCGGGCGGCCTCGATGCGGCGGGCGCTGTCTTGGTGCAGGCCCTGGATCAGGCTCAGGCCGAGGCGCACGGCGGGGCGGATTTCGTCCGGCGAGGGCGCGTGAGGATGGGGCCGGCGCGGCGGCGCGTCGGCGGGCGCGGGCTCCAGCGCCGCGTCCCAGCCGCTGACGGTCACGTCCACCGGCAGCACCCGCACGCCGTGGCGGCGCGCGTCCTGCACCAGTTGCGCCGGCGCGTAAAAGCCCATGGGCTGGGAGTTGAGCAGCGCGGCCAGAAAGGCCTCGGGTTCGTGGCGCTTGAGCCAGGAACTGGCGTAGGCCAGCAGCGCGAAGCTGGCGGCGTGGCTTTCGGGAAAGCCGTATTCGCCAAAGCCCTCGATCTGGCGGAATAGCGCCTGCGCGAAGTCCAGCGTGTAGCCGTGCGCCAGCAGGCCGCCCACCAGCTTGACGCGGTATTTGTCGACGCCGCCCTTGCGCCGCCAGGCGGCCATGGAGCGCCGCAACTGGTCGGCATCGCCGGGCGAGAAACCGGCCGCGACCACCGCGATCTGCATCACCTGTTCCTGGAAGATCGGCACGCCCATGGTGCGGCTGAGCACGCCGCGCACTTTCTCGCTGGGGTAGCTTTCCTTTTCCTTGCCCTGGCGGCGGCGCAGGTACGGATGCACCATGCCGCCCTGGATCGGGCCGGGCCGCACGATGGCCACCTGCACCACCAGGTCGTAGTATTCGCGCGGCCGCAGGCGCGGCAGCATGGTCATCTGGGCGCGCGATTCGATCTGGAACACGCCGATGGTGTCGGCCTCGCAGATCATGTCGTAGGTGGGTTCGTCGCCTTCGGGAATGTCCTGCAGCCGCAGCGGCTGGCCGCGGCGCTGGCCGGCCAGTTCCAGGGTGCGGCGCAGCGCCGACAGCATGCCCAGCGCCAGCACGTCGACCTTGAGCAGCTTGAGCGCGTCCAGGTCGTCCTTGTCCCACTGCACCACGCTGCGGTCGGCCATGGCGGCGTTTTCGATCGGCACCAGCCGCGACAGCTTGCCGCGCGAGATGACGAAGCCGCCGGGGTGCTGCGACAGGTGGCGCGGAAAGCCCATCAGCGTCTGGGCCAGCGCGGCCCACTGCCGCGCCACCTGCGATTCCGGGTCCAGGCCGCAGGCGCCCAGCGTGCGCAGCATTTCCTGCTTGCTGTCCCACCACTGGTGGGCGCGCGCCACCGCGTCGATCACGCCCGGGTCCACGCCCAGCGCGCGGCCGGTGTCGCGCAGCACGCTGCGCGGGCGGTACGAGATCACCACGGCGGTCAGGGCGGCGCGCTGGCGGCCGTACTTGCGGTAGATGTACTGGATCACTTCCTCGCGCCGCTGGTGTTCGAAGTCGACGTCGATGTCGGGCGGCTCGTTGCGTTCCTTGCTGATGAAGCGCTCGAACAGGTTGTTGCCGCGGCGCGGATCGACCTCGGTGATGCCCAGGCAGTAGCACACCGCCGAGTTGGCGGCCGAGCCGCGCCCCTGGCACAGGATGCCGTGGTCGCGGGCGTACTGCACGATGTCGTAGACCGTGAGGAAGTAGGCCTCGTATTGCAGGTCGGCGATCAGCGCCAGTTCCTTTTCGATCTGCTCGCTGACGTAGTCCGGCGTCCCGCCCGGAAAGCGCCGCGCGGCGCCGGCCAGGGTTTCCTGGCGCAGGTAGGTGGCGGGGGTGTGGCCGCGCGGGATGATCTCGTCGGGATATTCGTAGCGCAGTTCGTCCAGCGAGAAGGCGCAGCGCCGCGCCACCACCAGCGTCTGCGCCAGCGCCTCGGGCGGATAGAGGTTGGCCAGCCGCATGCGGGTGCGCAGGTGCTGCTCGGCGTTGCCCGCCAGCGCGTAGCCGCATTGCGACACGCACTGGTGGGTGCGGATGCCGGTCAGGGTGTCGTGCAGCGGCTTGCGCGAGCGCACGTGCATCTGCACCTGGCCCAGCGCCACCACCGGCAGTTCGGCGGCGCGCGCGGCGCGGTCGACGGCGGCGCGGTGCAGGTCGTCGCGCGAGCGGTACAGCAGGGTCAGGCCGACCCAGGCGCGGCGCGGGAAGGTGGCGGCCAGCCAGCGCGCCTGCTGCGCCATGCGGTCGGGGTCGTCGCCGTAGACGGGCGACAGGATCGCCAGGCATTCGGGCAGGTGGCGCAGGTGTTCGTAGCCCGGCGGCGGGGCGGTGAAGTCCTCGGGCGCCAGCCGGTATTCGCCCTTGGGGGCGCGGGTGCGGGCCAGGGTGATGAGTTCGGACAGGTTGCCGTAGCCCTCGCGGGTCTGCGCCAGCAGGGTCAGGTCCAGCGGCGCGGCCTCGGGGCCGGCGCGCAGCCGGAAGGTGGCGCCGATGATGAGCGGCAGCTTCTGGGTCTTGGCCTCGACGTGGGCGCGCACCACGCCGGCCAGGCTGCATTCGTCGGTGATGGCCAGGGCGGCATAGCCCAGTTCGGCGGCGCGGGCGGTCAGTTCCTCGGGGTGCGAGGCGCCCTGCAGGAACGAGAAGTTCGACTGGCATTGCAGTTCGGCGTAGCCGGGCAGTCCGGCAGGCGGACCGGGGGCGTCGTCATGGGGATCGTCGGGCGCGTGCATGGCGGGGTCAGGCGTACAGCCCGTGCAGGTACCAGCGCGCGTGCGCGTCGTCGCGCTCGCGGTAGATCCAGTAGCGCGCGCTGGCGGCGTCCTCGGCCACGAAGTAGTCGCGCACGGTCAGGACCGGATCCCACCAGCCGCTTTCGATGCGCTCGGGGCCGCGCATCAGCCGCAGCGCCTGGCCGGCGTATTGCGGGCGGTGGCCGGCAAGCTTGAGCGGCAGCGGCGGATCGAGCAGCCAGAAGGGGCGGTCCAGGGGCTCGGGCAGCGGTTCGGGGCGTTGCGGCGGTTCCAGCGCGTCGCCCCAGGCGTTGGCGGCCTCGGGCCGGTGGTCGGGGAGGGGACAGGCGTGGCGCACCTGCTCGCGGCCCAGCCGCGCGGTCAGCAGGTCCAGCAGGCGGGCGTGGTCGGCGGCGGTGCCGCCGGGTTCGGGGAACAGCGTGGTGCTGGCGGCGGGCTGTTCGGTGGTGTCGGGCGCCAGCAGCGTCACCGCGATCACCGGCGCTTCGAGCGTCAGGCGGCCGAGCTTTTCGCGCAGCAGGTTGAGGATCTGCGGCGCCTGCCAGACGGGCTGGGCCAGCGCCAGTTCCAGCTCGGTGGGCGGGCGTGCGTGGCGGCCGCGCTCGTGGTCCAGGCGCAGCAGCACGCGCCGCACCGCCAGTTGCCGCGCCGCCAGCCAGCCGCCCAACTGTTCGGCCAGGCGCCGCGCCACGGCCAGCACCGCGTCGGTGTGTTCGAGGTATTCCATCAGCTCGATGCGGCGCTCGAAGCGCGGCGGCGGCTCGATCCAGCGATGCAGTTCGGGCGACTGGCCGTAGGCCGCGTCCAGCGCTTGCAGCAGCTCGGGCGCGCTGCGCCGTTGCAGGCCGGCGCGCGGCAGGGCGCGCAGGTCGGCCAGGGTGTGGCAGCCGATGTCGTTGAGCCAGTCCAGGCGCGGCAGGGCCTGGGGCAGCAGGGCCACGGGCAGGGCGTCGAGCCGGCGCGCCAGGGTGCGCGGGGTGAGCACCCGGCGCGGCGACCGGCGTCCGCCGCGATGCGCCAGCAGCCAGGCGCCGGCGGCGGTGGGCGCCATGCCCAGCGACACGCGCAGGTCCAGCGCGGCCAGCGTGGCGGCCACGCGCCGGTGCAGCGCGCGTGGCCCGCGGAAGAACAGCAGGCTGGCGCCGACGTTGAGCAGCACGGTGTCTGCGTCCGCCAGCGCGACCTCGGGGGTGTATTGCAGCAGCGCCAGCGCCGCGCCCTGCAGGGTGTCGGCCTCGGCCACCGGGTCGCGCGCCAGCAGTTCGACCTCGGGCGCGATGGCGGCCGCGCCGCCGCGGCGCATGCCCGCGCGCACGCCGGCCTGGCGCGCGGCGGGCGTGAGGGCGGCGACGCGTTCCTGGTCGAGGACCGCGTAGGCCTGCGCCTCAAGCGGCCAGTGCGGGCGCAGTGCGTCCAGCGGCAGGCAGCGCAGGCAGGCGGCGATCCAGAGGCGCATGGCGGGTGGGCGCCAGGACGCCGGGCTCCAGGCCCACGTACAGCGGGGCCTCGCAGACCGGTCCGCGGCGCTTGAGGATATGGACGGACAGCCCGCCCGGCGCGGGCGCGAGCGCCAGGCGCAAGGGGGCGGGGGTGGCGTGCTGCGCGGCGCTGGCCGGGCGCAGGGCGACGAACAGCAGGTCGCTGGCCTGGGCCGCCAGGTGCAGCCGGCGCAGCGATTCGGGGCGCACGTGCGGCAGCCAGCAGAGCAGGGCGCCGCAACTGCCGTTCTTCAGGATCTGCTCGGCGGCCCAGAGGGCGTCCAGCGGTTTTTCGGGGGCGACCCAGAGCAGTTGGCGCGGGTCGAGCCGCCAGCTCATCCAACTGGCGATGTGCGGCGCGTGCGGCGGCTGCACCAGGGCGATGGCGCGGCGCGTTTCGAGCTGCGCCAGGGCCGGGCGCAGCAGGCGGATTTCACCGATGCCGGGTTGCGGCGCCAGCAGCTCGATCAGCGAGCCCAGCGGCCAGCCGCCGTCCGGCAGCTCGGCCGACAGGGCGGCGTGGCCGGTGGGCAGGCTGCGGGCGGCGCCGCGCGCCAACTGGGTGGCGCGCCACAACGCGGGGTGGATCTGTTCTGGCGACGGCATGGCGGGCGGACGACCCGGTTTTCCTGGGTGAAGATTCGGTGGGTGGCGGCACGGCCGGGCGGAGAGGCGCCTGGCCGGAATCGCTTATTGCTGTATGAATATACAGTATTTTACCCGACCCGGAAGGCACCGGATGTATCTGTCGCTTGCACCGTATTGGTGCGCGCCGCAAGGCCCGCTTCGAGGCGCGATGCGCCGTCGCCATCCCCGCCACGCCCCTGGAAGGCGCCGGTCGTTAACCCGTGCAGGGCTTGGCACGCTTCCTGCTTCTGTCCCCATGTCACCGTCTCCTCACGCAACAACGTCCAACAAAAGGAGTGCTGAACATGGCCCATCAACCGGAACGCATCGTCGAACTGTCGCGCCGCGTCGAGCGCATTTCGAACGAGAAGATCGAGAGCATCGTCGACATCAACCAGCAGGCCAAGTACCTGTCGCTGAACGCGCGCATCGAGGCCGCGCGCTCGGGCGAGGCGGGACGCGGTTTCGCGGTGGTGGCCAACCAGGTGCAGTACGTGTCCGAGCAGATCACCGGCATCGCCGACGCGCTCAAGGAAGAGTTGGCCGGGTCCATCGCCGACCTGATCCGCATCGGCGAAAACACCCTGCACGAGATCCGCGGCTACGAGGGCCGCCGCCTGGGCGACCTGGCGCTGAACATGATCGAGACCATGGACCGCAACCTGTACGAGCGTTCCTGCGACGTGCGCTGGTGGGCGACGGATTCGTCGGTGGTGCGGGCCTTGCAGGAACCCGGCGCCGACAGCGCCCGCCACGCCAGCGGCCGGCTGGGCGTGATCCTGGACAGCTATACGGTCTACCTGGACCTGTGGGTGGCCGATGCGCAGGGGCGGGTGGTGGCCAACGGCCGTCCCGACCGCTATCCGCAGGCGCGCGGCGCCAACGTCAGCCAGGCCGAGTGGTTCCGGCGCGGGATGGCCACGGCCGACGGCGGCGAGTACGTGGCCATGGACATCGACAGCGAGCGCCTGCTGGAGGGCGCCCACGTCGCCACCTACGCCACCGCGATCCGGCGCGACGCCGACAAGCAGGGCGAACCGCTGGGCGTGCTGGGGGTGTTCTTCGACTGGAGCCAGCAGGCCGACAGTATCGTCAAGTCGGTGGGCCTGTCGGAAGAGGAATGGGGACGCACCCGCTGCCTGCTGGTCGACAGCCGCCAGCGCGTCATCGCCGCCTCGGATGGCGCGGTATCGCTGAAAGAGCGGTACGTGCTGCGCCACGACGAGCGGCCGCGCGGCTACTACGAAAACGCCGATCGCGGCCTGGTGGGGTTCGCGCTGACGCCGGGCTATGAAACCTATGCCGGCCTGGGCTGGTACGGCGTCATCGCGCAGCGTCCGCGCGACAGCTTCGAATAGGGGCGGCGCGGGCCGGACGGCGGCCGGGCGCGTGGCCCCGGATGCCTCCGGGCCCGCACGCGGCTCAGGTCCGCGCGGCCTGGCCGGCGGCTACCGGTTCGTCCTGCGGCACGCCCGCCGCGCGGTCGGCCTCGAAGCCGTAGAACTGCATGTCTTCGTAGCTGATCCAGCGCGACTTCTTCACCAGCCGGTGGCCGATCCAGAACGCCAGGAACAGCGGGATCGCCAGGTAGGTCGAGACCACGCCGATCCAGTCGATGCGCTCGTCCAGGAAGGCCTGGTAGTTCTGGCCCAGCGTGACCAGCAGGCACAGCACGAAGGCGAACAGCGGCCCGAACGGAAACAGTCCGGCCTTGTAGGGCAGGTTGGCGGTGTCGTAGCCGTGCTTCACGTAGCCCTGGCGGAAGCGGTAGTGGCTGACGGCGATGCTGAGCCAGACGATGAACTCGGTCATGCCGGCGAAATTCAGCAGCCAGATATAGACCGCCTTGGGGCTGTAGACCACGCTGAACATGCACAGGCAGGCCAGCGCGGTGGTGGCCAGCAGCGCGTACAGCGGCACGCCGTTGCCGGTCAGGCGCTTGAACACGGCCGGGGCCTGGCCCTCGACCGCCATGTTGAACAGCATCCGCGTGGCGGCATACATGCCCGAATTGCCGGCCGACAGCACCGAGGTCAGGATCACCGCGTTCATCACGGTGGCCGCCGACAGCAGCCCGGCGTGCTGGAACACCAGCGTGAACGGGCTGACGGCGATGTCCTCGACCTCGTTGCGCAGCAGTTGCGGGTCGGTATAGGGGATCAGCAGGCCGATGATCAGGATCGCCAGCACGTAGAACAGCAGGATGCGCCAGAACACGTGGTTGATGGCGCGCGGCACGTTGCGGCGCGGGTTCTCGGATTCGCCGGCGGCCACGCCGACCAGTTCGGTGCCCTGGAACGAATAGGCCACCACCATGGCCACCCCGACCCAGGTGGCGGCGTTGCCGACGAAGGGCGCCTCGCCCACGGTCCAGTTGCGCACGCCGACCGGCGCGTCGCTGTGGATGATGCCCACCAGCATGGCCAGGCCCAGCACGATGAAGCACAGCACCGCCACCACCTTGATGATGGCGAACCAGTACTCGGCCTCGCCGAAGCTGCGCGCCGAGAAGGCGTTCAGGCCGAAGGTCAGCGCCAGGAAGGCGACGCTCCAGATCCAGCCGGGGGTATCGGGGAACCAGTACGCCATCACCAGTTGGGCGGCCACCACGTCCACCGCCACCACCGTGGCCCAGCTGAGCCAGAAGTTCCAGCCCAGCGCGAAGCCGAAGCCGCCGTCCACGTAGCGCGAGGCATAGGTGCAGAAGGAGCCCGACACGGGCATGAAGGTGGCCAGTTCGCCCAGGCTGGTCATGATGAAATAGACCATCAGGCCGATCAGCAGGTACACCGTGAGCGCGCCGCCCGGGCCAGCCTGGGCGATGGCCGCGCCCGAGGCGATGAACAGGCCGGTGCCGATGGCGCCGCCCAGGGCGATCATGGTCAGGTGGCGCGCCTTGAGCACGCGGTGCAACTGGTTCTTGCCGGCCGGCGGGGTTCCCGAGTCTGTCGTCGGTGTTTTCATGGAATGCACAGGTTGATGCAAAGCCCCGCGCCGACCGCGCACGCCCCTGGGCGCCTTGTGGACACCGGGGGCACGAGCCGGCCCGGGGGGCGCTTTGCCTAGGATTGCGTATGACGGGCATTTTACAATGGGGCCATCCAGTGCCTGTCCGGAGCCGTAGCATGGCCACTTCTTCCCCCGCGTCCCCCCACGAAATCGAATTCCTGCCCGAGCCCGGCACCGAGGTGCGGCAGCTTTTCATCCTGCTGCACGGCGTCGGCGGCGCGCCCGACAACCTGCTGCCGCTGGCCCAGGCCGTGCGCGCCGCGTTCCCCGCGGCGGCGATCCTGATCCCCGAGGGCTTCGAGCCCTTCGATGGCGGCGGCGCCGGCCGGCAATGGTTCTCGGTGCGCGGCGTCACCGAGGAAAACCGCCCCGAACGCGTGGCCCGGGCCCTGCCGCCGCTGGAGGCCTACGTGCAGCGGGCCCAGGCCCGCTTCGGCCTGTTGCAGTCCGACACCGCGCTGGCGGGTTTCTCGCAGGGCGCCATCATGGCGCTGGAGCTGGTGCAGGCGCATGACGGCATGGCCGGCCGCGTGATCGCCTTTTCTGGCCGCTATGCGCAATTGCCCAAGGCCGCGCCGCAGTACACCACGCTGCATCTCTTGCACGGCGCGGCCGACGCCGTCATGCCGGTGGCGCACATCCAGGCGGCGCAGGCGCGGCTGGACGAGCTGCACGGCGACGCCACCATCGACGTGGCCTCGCAGGTCGGCCACGAGCTGCATCCGGCGCTGATCCAGCGCGCCATCGAGCGGCTGCAGACCTGCGTGCCGCTGCGCAGTTGGGAAGCGGCGCTGGGCCTGAACCAGTCGCCGCCCGACGGCACCACGGTGCATTGAAGGCGCGCCGGTGAGCCCCGCCAAATCCTCCGCCACCGCGCGCGACGCCGATCCGGTCGGCGGCGCGCAAAGCATCTTCCGGGTGCTGCGCATCCTCAAGTACGTGGGCGCCGCGCCCGCGCGCGGGGTCGGCCTGACCGACGTGGCGCGCGACCTGGGCCTGACGCCGCCCACCGCGCACCGCATGCTGTCGGCCCTGCTGCAAGAGGGCTTCCTGGCGCTCAATCCCAAGCTCAAGACCTACAGCCTGGGCCGCGAGTCGTACATCCTGGGCCTGGCGGCGGAAAGCCGCCACGGCATCAAGGCGATCGCCGAATCGGCGGTGCTGCGGCTGGCGCAATCGACCGGCGACACCAGCTTCCTGTCGGTGCGGTCGGGCCACGAGGCGGTCTGCGTCGACCGCAAGACGGGCGATTTTCCCATCAAGATCCTGACGCTGGAGGTCGGCCACCGCCGGCCGCTGGGCGTGGGGGCGGGCAGCCTGGCGCTGCTGGCGTTCCTGCCCAACGACGACATCGAGCGGGTGCTGGCGCGCTACGACGCCTCGGCCGCGCCCGACCTGCCGTCCACCGCGATGCTGCGCGAGGACATCGCCGCGGCCCGCAAGAATGGCTATGCGCTGAACCCGGGGCGCATCATCCCGGACATGCTGGGGGTGGGCGTGCCGGTGTATGACCGCGAGCAGCACGTGGTGGCCGCGCTCAGCGTGGCCGCGATCCGCTCGCGGCTGTCGGGGGCGCGGCTGCAGGAAGTGGTGGCGGCGCTGCAACGCGCCGCCACGGAACTGGGCGCCGAACTGGCGCCGCGCCCGGCCTGAAGCGCGGCACAGGCCGGCCCGCGCCGCCGGCTATCGCCCCGCGCAGGACTTGCCGCCGTCCACCGGCAGGCACACGCCGGTGATGTACTTCGCTTCATCGCTGGCCAGGAACAGCGCCGCGTGCGCCACGTCCCAGGCGTCGCCCATGCGGCCCATCGGGCTGGCGGCGTGGCGGCGCCGGCGCATTTCCTCCACGTCCTCGAACTGGCCCGCGATCTGGGTGTAGATCAGCGGCGTGTCCATCACGCCCGGCAGCACCGCGTTGACGCGGATGTTGTCGGGCGCATAGCGCACCGCCAGGGCGCGGGTCAGATGGTTCAAGCCGGCCTTGGCGGCGTAGTACGAGGTGTACGGGTAGGTGTTGACCTGGATCGAGGCCAGCGACGAGATGTTGACGATGCTGCCGCCGCCCTGGGCCAGCATCACCGGCAGCACGTGCTTGCAGGTCAGGAACACGCCGGTCAGGTTGGTGTCCATGACGCGGTGCCAGCTCTCCTCGCTGGCTTCGATCGGGTCGCCCATCTCGGTGATGCCGACGTTGTTGTGCAGCACGTCGATGCTGCCAGCCTCGGCCAGCATGGCCCGCACCGCCGCCAGGATCTGCGCGCTGTCGGTCACGTCGGCCGCCAGCGCGGTGCAGCGGCCGCCTTCCTCGGCGATGATGCGGCGGGTTTCCTCGGCCGAATCGGCGCGCAGGTCGACCGCGAACACGTGGGCGCCTTCGCGGGCGTAGAGCGCGGCGGCGGCGCGGCCGTTGCTCCAGCCCGGGCCGGAAGAACCCGCGCCGAACACCAGCGCGGTCTTGCCTTGCATGCGCTGGCCCATGTCAGTCCACCGAGATGTGCGCGAACTCGGCCACCTTCTTCCACTTGGCCACGTCTTCCTTGATCATCGCGGCGAAGGCCTCCGGCTTGTCCGCCACCACGTAGGCGCCCACGCCGGCGTACTTGGCCTGCACCTCGGGGTCGGCCAGCGCGCGGCGCGAGGCCTCGCCCAGCTTGGCCAGGATCGGCGCGGGCAGCCCGGCCGGGGCCAGCAGGCCGTTCCACATTTCGGCGTCATACGTCGGCAGACCGACCTCGGCGAAGGTGGGCACGTCGGGCAGTTGCGGCAGGCGCTTGCGCGCGGCCACCACGATGGCGCGCAGGCTGCCGGACTGGATGTGCGCCATCGACGAGGCCGCCGTGTCCCACAGGATCGGCACCTGGCCGGCGATGACGTCGTTGAGCGCCGGGCCGGTGCCGCGATACGGCACGTGCATCATGTCCAGCCCCGACAGCGACTTGTAGTATTCCATCGCCATGTGGGTGGCGCCGCCGTTGCCCGACGAGGCATACGAATACTTGCCCGGCGCGCCCTTGATCAGCGCCACGAACGAGGCGTAGTCCTTGGCCGGGAAGTCCTTGTTGACCACGATCACGCCCGGCACGCGGATGATCTGCGTGACCGGGGTGAAGTCCTTGACCGCGTCGTACGGCAGGTTCTTGTAGACCGCCGAGTTGGTGCCGTTGGTGCTGGAGGTGCCCAGCAGTAGCGTGTAGCCGTCGGCCGGCGCGCTGGCCACCGCGCGCGAGCCGACCGTGCCGCCGGCGCCGCCGCGGTTTTCCACCACCACGGGCTGGCCGATCTGCTTGCCCAGCGCCTCGGCGAAGATGCGGCCGACCACGTCCGAGGTGCCGCCGGGCGGGAAGGGCACGATCAGGCGGATCGGACGGTCGGGATAGTTGCTCTGGGCGCCGGCGGACGGCGCTAGCACGGTGGCCAGGGCGGCGGCCGCCACGGTCAGCCAGGTACGGATCTTCATGGGTTGTCTCCTCGCTTGGGATGTCTGTGTTGTTATTCAGGCTCAGGCGATGCGGTCGCCCGGCTTGATCTTGGCGGCGCGGCTGTCCACGCCGGGCAGCATGTGCGCGGGGTCGCGCGTCACCACCACGTCCAGCACGGTGGGGCGGTCCTTGCAGGCGTAGGCGGCGGCCAGCGCGGCGGGAATCTCGGCCGGGTCCTCCACCCGGATGCCGTTGCAGCCCAGCGCCCGCGCCACGTTGGCGTAGTTGGTCTCGGCCAGGTCGGACGACTGGTAGCTGCCGCTGCCGTACATCAGGTGTTGCAAGGCCTTGATATAGCCCGAGGCGGCATTGTTGACCACCACCAGGGTGAAGGCCAGGCCCATGCGCACGGCGGTTTCCAGCTCGCCCAGCGACATGTTGCAGCCGCCGTCGCCGGTCAGGCTCACCACCTGCCGTCCGGGCGCGGCGGCGGCCGCGCCGATGGCGCCGGGGATGCCGTAGCCGATCGACGCGAAGCCCCGGTCCGGCACGAAGCCGCGCCCGGCGCGCTTGGTGTCGAACAGCAGGCCGCCCCAGTGCGCGGCGAAGCCGCCGTCGGCCACCAGCACGCCGTCTTCGGGCAGGCTGGCGTTGATCTCGTGCATCAGGCGCGCCATGCCGATGGGCCGGTCGGCCGAGGTCAGCTTGGCGCGCACCGATTCGCGCCAGGTGTGCATCGCCTGGCCGACTTCGGCGGCGTAGCCTTCCCGGCGGGCGCCGCCGTTGTCGGGCTGGGCGGCCAGGGCCTGGTCCAGTTCAGCCAGCGTGGCGCGGGCGTCGCCCCACAGCCGCAGCGCCGGCGTGGTGGTGCGGTCGAATTCCTCGGCCACGATGTCCAGGTGGATGATGGGCGCGCCGGTGGCCAGCAGGTCATAGCGGCGCGTGGCCACTTCGCCCAGCTTGCAGCCCACCACGAACAGGCAGTCGGCCTTGGCGATCAGGTCGTTGGCGATGCGGCTGTAGCGGCCGAACAGGCCCGCGTTCAGCGGATCGTCGCAGGCGATGGCGCCCTTGCCGCTCATGGTGTGGGCGACCGGAATGTTGTAGCGCCGCGCGAAATCCTGCACCGCCTCGGCGGCCTCGCTGATGTGCACGCCGCCGCCGCACAGCATCAGCGGGCGGTCGGCGCCGGCCAGCATGGCGGCGGCCTGCGCCAGGGCGTCGGCATCCGGGCGGCAGCGCAGCGCGGGCGCGCGGCGGTAGGTCTCGCTGGCGTGGAAGGCGGCGGCGTCGAAGGCGTGGACTTCATGCGCGATGTCCTCGGGCACGTCCAGCACCACCGGGCCGGGCCGGCCGCTGGTGGCGACCGCGAAGGCGCGCCGCACCAGTTCGGGAATGCGCTCGATCTTCTCGACCCGCAGCACGTCCTTGACCACCGGGCGCAGCACTTCCAGTTGGCGCGCCTCCTGCGTCATGTTCTTCCACGAATGCATGCGGTGCGAGTCGCCCACCAGCGCCACCATGGCGGTGCCGGCGTTGTAGGCCTCGGCCAGACCGGTGACCAGGTTGGTGGCGCCGGGGCCGAGCGTGGCGTCGCACACGGCGGGACGGCCGCTGACCTTGGTGTAGGCGTCGGCGGCGAACACCGCGCAGCGTTCGTCGTTGATCAGGTTGTGGTTCAGCTTCAGGCGCCGCACGGCGTCGTAGAACGGCAGTAGCTGGAAGCCGCCCATGCCGAACATCAGGCCGACGTCATGCGCGGCGAACATGCGGGCGATGGCTTCGCCGCCGGTGATTTCAAGGGTTTCCGACATGCGGGGAATGCTCCAGGTGGGTTGCGCGCCCGGCCAGCAGGGCGTCAATAAAGGATTTCAGGGGGGCGCCGATGCGGCAGCCGAGTTCGCGGGCGCGGGCGTTGGCGCACGAGACCACGCCGTCCTCGTAGCAGGAGCGCGCGTCGCCGATGCGGGCGCTGTGGGCCGACACGGTCAGCGCGGCGATGCCGCGCTGCTGCAACAGGGGCAGGCGGCCGATGCCGGCGCTGTCCTTGCCGATGCCGGCGTCGTTGAAAGTCACCAGCCAGGGGCGAGGGCGCACGCCGTCGGTGGCCAGGCCCGCCAGCCGTTCGCCGTGCGAGGCGGTGACGGCGATCAGGCCGTCGTCGGCCGGCTCCAGCAGCGAGACCGAGTCGGCGCCGATCACGCGCGGCGTGCCGTCGGCAGCCGTGGCCAGGACGGCGCGGGCCTCGTGGCGCGGCGCCGGCCAGGTCGGCGCCATGTCGGCATCGGCCAGCCGCCGCGCGGCCTGCGCCACGGCCATGCCGGGCCGGCAGCCGAGCGCATGGGCCAGGCCGTTGACGTGGCTGATGATGCCGTGGCGCGCCATGTCGGCGCCGTCGCCGATACGGCAGCTACGGTAGTCGGCGGTGGCGGCGGCCACGCCCCACTGCTGCAGTTCGTCCAGCCCGGCGATGCCGGCCTGTTGCCAGCCGACGCCGGCGTCGTTCAGCACCACCGCGCGAACCCGGCCGCGGGCGGCGCAATAGGCGGCGTAGCTGCCGCCATGGGAGCCGGCGATCACCACGCGCCCGGCGTCTTCGGCGCGCAGCTTGGTGATGCTGTCCATGACGCGGGCGGGTTCGGCGTTGTTTTGTTCTTCCATATTATGGATGTTTGTTTTGATTCCTGGTGGCGCCACGGGAGGCCGCCAGGAAATCGATCTGTCTCTGCTTGAATTGGAATAATGATGTGAGACCGATTCTAAGAGGCTATGGGCGGCGCCAACAATCCTGTCTCCATATTGTGGAAGCTATTTGAAAATGAGGGGCGCCATCCATCGGGGAGGCAGGCGCGCCGACGCGGGGCAAAGGCGCGTGGTACGGCCGCGCATCGCGGGCGCGCGCGATCCATGCGAAGGAGGGGGGGGAAGGGCGCGAAGCCCTGGAGAAGCGGGCGCGTCGGCCCGTTCGGGGAGGTCGGCGCCACGCGCCGGAGGGAAACAACAGGCGGGCGGCGACCTGGCCGCCCGGGTATCGCCTGCCGCGCCTACTTTTCCCAGCCGCCGCCCAGCGCCAGGAACACGGCGATCTGGTCGTTGCTGAGTTCGGCCTGGCCGGCGGCCAGCGCGCTTTCATTGCTGGCCAGCGTGCGTTCGGCGTCGAGCACCGTCAGGTAGTCGGTCTTGCCGTACTGGAACAACTGGCGTGCCTGTGACGCGGCCTGCGCCGCCTGGTCGCGCGCCGCTTGCAGCGCCGCCTGACGATCGAGCTGGCGCGCGTACACCACCAGCGCGCTCTCGGTTTCGCGCAGCGCATTCAGCACCGAGGCGTCAAAGCGCGCCACGGCGGCCTTGGTGTTGGCCTCGGCCTCGGCGATGCGCGCCTGCACCGCGCCGGTGTTGGGCAGGGTCCAGGAGATCAGCGGACCGACGCTCCAACTGAAGGTGCCGCGATCGCCGAACATGGCGGCCGGGCCGCCCGAGGCGCCGGACAGGCCCAGCGTGATCTTCGGGTACAGGTCGGCGGTGGCCACGCCGATGCGCGCGGTGGCGGCGGCCAGCGCGCGTTCGGCCTGGCGGATGTCGGGACGGCGGCGCAGCAGCGCGGCGCCATCGCCCACCGGGATCGTCTGGCTCAATTGCGGCGCGGCGGCGCATTGCAGCAGCGTGGTCGGAATCTCGGCCGGGGTCTGCCCGGTCAGCGCCGCCAGCCGGTACAGCGCGGTGCGTTGCTGCGCCTGGAACGGCGGCAGGCTGGCGCGCAGTTGTTCCAACTGGCTGCGGGCCCGGGTGACGTCCAGCGCGGTGCCGCGGCCGGCGCGTTGCAGGCGGCTGACGGCGTCCAGCGATTCCTGCTGCACTTTCACCGAATGCTCGGCCGAGGCCAGTTGCATGCCGGCCGAACACAGGTTGGCGTAGGCGCGGGCGGTTTCGGCCGCCACCGTGACGCGGGTGGCGTCGTAGGCGGCCTGCGCCGCCTGCGCGTCGGCGCCGGCCGCTTCCACGGCGCGCCGGATCTGGCCGAACAGGTCCACCTGGTACGACATGCTGGCGCCGGCCGAGTACGACCAGCGGTTGGGCGGATCGATGCCGGGCGCCAGTTCCTGGATGCCGGAGACGTGGCCGAAGGTGGGCGAGGCGTTCACGCCCAGGCTGGGCTGCTGCTGCGCCTCGGTCTCGCGCACGGCGGCCTGGGCGCGTTCGAGGTTGGCGCTGGCCACGCGCAGGTCGGTGTTGGCCGCGAGGGCTTTCTCCACCAGGCCGTCCAGCACCGGATCGTTGTACAGCCGCCACCAGTGGCCGGGCACCTGGTCGCGCTGGAACACGCCCTCCCGCGCCTCGGCGAATGGCGCCTGCGCGCCTGGCCGGGCGGCGGCCGCGTCGGCGGGCACCTGGTAGTCAGGGCCCACGGCGGCGCAGCCGGCCAGCGCGGCGGACAGCATCAGCGGCAGGAGGAATCTGGTGTTCATGGCGGTTACGGCTTGGCGTTGTCTAAGTGGTTGACGAGTGGGTGAAAGCGCGTGCTCAAGAGGGTTGGCGCGTGTCGGTCCGCGTCTGCGCGGGCGCGGCGGCGGCGCCGACCGCCACGGTGGCGGTCTGGCCGGCCACCAGGCGCACGCCGGCGGGGACTTCGTCGATCTTCACGCGCACCGGGATGCGTTGCGCCAGGCGCACCCAGTTGAAGGTCGGGTTGACGTTGGGCAGCAGGTTGGCGCCGGTGCTGCGGTCGCGGTCGGCAATGCCCAGCGCGATGCTCTCGACGTGGCCGCGGATCTGGCGGTTGTCGCCCATCAGCGTGACGGTGACGGGGTCGCCTTCGTGGATGCCGGGCAGCTTGGTTTCCTCGAAATAGCCTTCGACGTAGAACGAGCTGGCGTCGACCAGCGCCATCACGCCGCGCCCGGCGCTGGCGTACGAGCCGGCGCGCAGGTCGAGGTTGGTGACGCGGCCATCGGTCACGGCCAGCACGCGGCTGCGTTCCAGGTTCAGGCGGGCGGTGTTCAGTTGCACCTCGGCCTGGGCCAGCGCGGCCTCGGTCTGCTGCAGCTTGGTCTGGCTCTGTTCCAGCGCCTCGGCGGCCACCAACTGGCCCAGAGAGCGGTTGCGCTTGGCGTCGCGCAGCGCCTGTTCGCGCGCCACCTGTTGCGAGCGCACGGACGCTTGGGCCTGGTCGTAGGCCAGTTGGAAGCGCGCGCGGTCGATCTCGAACAGCACGTCGCCGGCCTTGACGTCCTGGTTGTCGTGCACCGGCACGGCGGTCACCAGGCCGGACACGTCCGGCGCCACCTGCACCACGTAGGCCTTGACGCGGCCATCGCGGGTCCAGGGCTCGACTTCATAGTGCACCCACAGTTGCCAGCCGGCGTAGACGGCGGCCGCGACCACGGCGGCGGTCACCGCGAATTTGCCGATGGCGGCGGGGCGCAGGGCATTGGGGAGTTTCATACCTATCTCTGCAGAAAATAAGGGGAAATCAGGGAGACGCCATACAGCAGCACGATGAACAGCGCCAGGTCGAAGAGCGCCGGGTGCCACACCAGGCGATACAGCCCGGCGCGCGCCAGCACGCGGCGCACGGCCCAGGCCACGCCCAGGGTGACCACGCCCAGCACCAGCAGCCAGGGAAAGTAGATGCCATAGAGGTTGAATTCGCCGATCATGGTGTTTCCAGCGTGGGATGGGCGGGTTGGTAATCGGCCGCGTCGGGGAAGAAAGCGCGGCGCAGGCCCACCAGGGCCACCACGGCGCGGTCGCGCGCGGCGACGGTGCCGGGCGTGGCGCTGACGCTGGCCAGGGCCCGGTCGATCTGCGCCAGCATTTCCGGCGCCTTGTCGCCGCCGCGCCAGGCCGAGCGTTGGCGGAAGAAGCGCGCCAGGCTGTCGAGCACCGGCGCGATGGTGGCGTCGGCCATGGGCAGGTGGCGGCGGGCGCGTTGCAGTTCTGTGATGTCGCGGCCCACGCGCAGGTCCTTGAGCGCGTCGGCGGCGACCAGATCGTCGGGGCGCTTGGCCATGGCCAGGCGCGGCTGCAGCAGGCCGATGCGGTCGAGCATGCGGGCGGCATAAGTGTGGCGGGCCGGGGCGCGCGGCGAGCTGGCCAGCGTGGCCAGTTCGTTCCAGTTGGCGGCCTGGATGCGGCGCGCGCTCCAGTCGGCGCTGACGGTGCGGAAGATGGCGGCGATGATGGCGGCGGTGGCCACGCCCATGCACTGCGCCACCTGCGTGTCGATGAACGACACCAGGTCAGCGGTGTGGGTGTCCTGCAGCGCCATGGTGCCCAGGAAGCCGAACAGCACCGCCATGGCCTTGCCGGTGGAGGCCGGCCGCGCGATGAAGATGCCCAGCACGAAGGCGGTGGGCAGCATCGCCAGCGCCAGCATCTCGAACGAATGGATGGCCGGCATGATGCCCAGCAGGTACAGCGCCGATAGCGGGATCGAATACACCGTGTAGGTCAGGAACTGCATGATGCCCGGCACCGGGTTGTCCTGCGAGGCGAAGAAGCAACTGAAGATGGCGGCCATCAGGGCGGCGGTGGCGCCGTTGCTCCAGGCCGTGCCGATCCAGAACAGGCAGACGACCGAGATGGCGACGCCGGCGGCGGCCGCCGACAGCAGCGCCATGCCGCGGTCGCGGTGCAGCGTGCGGCTGGGCGCGGTGCGGGCGGGGGCGCGCGTGCCGCGCAGCGGCGCCCCGGCCAGGCCGGCGCGGATCTCGCGGCGCAGCGCCAGGCATTCGTCGTAGGTGTCGATCAGCTCGCGCAGCCGCGTCATCAGGCTGGCCAGCAGCGCGTCGCGCCAGCCGGAGCGGCTGTCGATGGCGGGCGTCAGGCGCGAGACGGCGGCGCGCAACTGCACGGCGGTTTCGTGGGTGGCCTTGGCGCCGGCGTTGATCCATTCGGAGATGGCGGCCAGCACTTGCGAGACCGGCTCCGGCAGCGTCTGGCCGTTGGCCTGCAGGGCGCGCATGCGGTCTTCGACCGCGGACACGGCGGGCGTGAGCGCGGCGATCTGGTCCTGCATGGCGCGCACCGCGCCGGCGGTCCACCGCAGGTTGCCGGTGTCGAACGGCACGTGGGTCGACAGCAGGCGCAACTGGGTGATGTCGTTGGCCAGCTCGCGGCGGTCGCGGTCTTTCTGTTCGGCGGTCTTGCCGCTCAGGGTGTCGTGGATCCAGAGCTTGGCGTCGCGCACCGCCTTGTCCAACTGCAAGGTCAGGGCGGGCGCCAGGCCGCGCGGCAGCACGATGCTGTGGACCAGCGTGGCGCAGACGATGCCCAGGCTGATTTCCTCGACCCGAGCCAGCGCGGTGTCGAACACCTGCGACGGGTCGGTGACGCTGGGAAAGCCGATCATGGCGGCGGTGTAGCCGGCCAGCATGAAGAGATACGAGCGCGGCGTGCGGTCCAGCACCGACAGGTACAGGCAGAAGCCGACCCAGGCCACCATGGCGGCGGTCATGACGACGGGCGAATTGGACAGGCGCGGCACCATGTAGACGGTCATGGCCGAGCCGCAGAAGGTGCCGACGAGGCGGTACAGCGCCTTCGAGCGCACCGCGCCGGACCAGGGCTGGGCCACGATGTAGGCGGTGGTCATGGCCCAGAACGGGCGTGGCAGGCCGATGCTGTACGAAAGATAGAGCGCCATGATGGCGCTCAGGTAGCTCTTGAGGGAGAAGATCGTCTCGCGGACGTTGGGCAGTTTCATGGCCGCGGGTCCTCCTGGGCCCCGGCGGCGCTGCGGCCCAGCGCGGCCTTGAGTGCGTCGAACACGCGCAGGCAGGCCTGCAGGTCGGCTTCGCTGACGCCGTCGAACAGGCGCCGGCGCAGTTCCACCAGCACGTCCTCGACCTGCTTGCGCAGGGCGTGGCCGGCGTCGGTCAGGTGCAGGGTCTTGGCGCGGCGGTCATGCGGGTCTTCGCGCCGTTCCATCAGGCCGGCGGCGACCAGTTGGTCGAGCACGCGCACCAGCGACGGACCCTCGACCCCCAGCGCCTCGGCCAGCGCGCCCTGGCGCACGCCGTCGCCCAGCCGGCCGGCCAGGATCACGGGCCAGGCGGTGGCTTGCGACAGGCCGTAGTCGGCCAGGGCCTTGTCGGCGGCGCCGCGGTAGGCGCGCGACAGCACCATCAGGTTGGCAGTGGTGGCCATGAGTTGGGAGTCGGTGGGGGTGTCCATGGAAATCGATTGTATCCTATCTATTAGCTTACTATTAATTGAAAATGGCGAAGATCTCCATTGATTTTTTCAATCGGGAAAATCAGGGGTGGGTTTTCCGTGGATGGAAAGGCGGGGCGGCAAGGCCATGCTGTCGCATCGCCTTGCGGGGCGGCCACGCTGGCCGCCCTGGACGATCAACCGTTGCAGTCGGCCCAGCAGTTGGGCGTTTCGTACAGGCGCACGCGGGTCAGGCGCAGGTCGGCGCCGTAGTGGCCGTGATAGTGCGGCGCGAGGATCTCGAAGATGACGGCGGCCAGGTTCTCGGCGGTGGGGATGCGGTCCAGCACCACGGTCTTGTGGTCGGGCATCGAGTCGAGGAAGCCGCGCACGGCGGTGTCGCCTTCGTACACCAGGAAGGCGTGGTCCCAGACGTCGACGATATGCGTCTTGGCGATGCGCTTGATGTCGGCGAAGTCCATCAGCATGCCGTTGTCGGATTCGCCGGGGGCCTGGACGATGTCGCCGGTCAGCGTGATTTCGAGCACGTAGCGATGGCCGTGCAGGTTGCGGCACTGGCTGCGGTGGTCGGGAATGCGGTGGCCGGCGTCGAATTCAAGCCTGCGGGTCACGGAAATCATGGAATGCCTATGTATTTATGGGTCTGCAGGCTCAGGCGCCATTGCGGGTGCTGCATGCAGTACTGGACGGCCTGTTCGGTGTTGGCCAGGCGGGCGGGGCCGTCCATGGGTTGCAGGAAGAAGTGGTCGAAGTCCAGGTGCTCGAAGCGCGGGGGCAGGGCGTTGGCCTGGGGGTAGACCAGCTTGAGTTCGTTGCCGCGTTCGATGACGACGGGGGCGGTGCCCTTGGGGCTGACGCAGATCCAGTCGATGCCGGGGGGCGGCTGGACGGTGCCGTTGGTTTCGATGGCGACGGTGAAGCCGCGGGCGTGGACGACGGCCAGCAAGGCTTCGTCCAGTTGCAGCAGGGGCTCGCCGCCGGTGAAGACGATGTAGCGGTTGGCGGTGTCGGGGCCCCAGGCGGCTTCGATGGCGTCGGCGAGCAGCTCGGGGGTGGCGAATTTGCCGCCGCCGTCGCCGTCGGTGCCGATGAAGTCGGTGTCGCAGAAGGTGCAGGCGGCGCTGGCGCGGTCGCTTTCGCGGCCGCTCCAGAGATTACAGCCCGCGAACCGGCAGAAGACCGCCGCGCGGCCTGCGTGGGCGCCTTCGCCTTGCAGGGTTTTGAAGATTTCTTTGGCGGTGTAGGTCATGGGGGAGTGGCGCTGGGTGGCGCGCCAGGGAGGGGCAAAAGGGCGTCATTTTAGTCGGTCTTGGTTGCGGGGGGCTGGGATGTCCTTGATGTCGTGGGCTTTTTCTCGTTTGTTGAGGTGGTTGCGTGACGTTGGCGGGGGCTTCGTAGGTCGCCCTGGGCGCGGGCGGGTCGGGAGGCGGGCGCCCACGATTGCGGTCCGGAGCGTTCGCTCCGGACTGCCCCTGCGTCATCCTCGTTGCCGCCTGACGGCGGCTGCCTACGGATTCCCTCGGGCGCATCGAGGTTGCCCGCCTCCCGACCCGCCCGCGCCCAGGGCTGCGAGCGTCTTGGGTGGTGGTGCTGCAAGGCCTCAGGGTTCTGGAAAGTCTTGCTGGGCCCGCCTGGAGTGGCCGCCCGGGCGGCCGCTCCAGGCATACGCGGTGTGGGATGTTGGGCGGGGTTCGCTGGCGCGCAGGCGTGGCGGATGCGCGAGGGGGGCGGATCTGGGGGGAGCGGAGGGTTTATCGCCTGGCGAAGGCTTATATACTCTCGCGCTATGTTTCATGTTCAAGATTCTCTCTATATCGACGAGCGCGAGATTGAGTTCTCGATGATCCGGGCGCAGGGCGCGGGCGGGCAGAACGTCAACAAGGTGTCGAGCGCGGTGCATCTGCGGTTCGATGTGCGGGCGTCGTCGTTGCCGGCGGATATCAAGGATGCGTTGTGCGCGATGAGCGACCATCGCATTTCGAAGGAGGGGGTGATCGTCATCAAGTCGCAGTCGTTCCGCAGCCAGGACAAGAACCGGGCGGAGGCGATCGAGCGGCTGGTGAATATGGTGCGGGCGGCGGCGAAGGTGGAGAAGCCGCGGCGGGCGACGAAGCCGACGCGGGCGTCGCAGCGGCGGCGGGTGCAGCGCAAGGTGCTGCATGGCGAGGTGAAGCGGTTGCGGGGGCGGGTGCAGGGGGAGTGATGGTCCCTCGGATTCCGAAGAAGGCCCCTCGGTCGGCAGGGGTATAACGATATATCGGGATGTCTCGATATAAGATTCGATAAATTGCGATATTTCAATATGACGACCACTGCTGCCCCCGCCGCCGAGGCCACCACGGAGATCGATGTCGACGCCATTCTCAAGGCGTTGGCCAATCCCGTGCGCCGCGAGATTCTGGGGTGGTTGAAGACGCCGCAGGCGCACTTCGAGGAGCGTCCGGGGCATACCTTCGAACACGGGGTATGCGCGGGCCATATCGATGGGCGCTGCGGGCTGTCGCAGTCCACCGTGTCTTCGCACCTTGCGGTGCTGCAGCGCGCGGGGCTGATTTCGGCCACCAAGGTGGGGCAGTGGGTGTTCTTCCGTCGCAATGAACCCGTGATTGCCGCGTTCCTGCGGCAATTGAATCAAGACATGTAGCCTGCCGCCGCTACCCACGCCCGCCCGCCGGGCACGAGGATTGTTATGAGCCTGCTGTTCGAACCCTTGCAAGTGGGGGAACTGACCCTGCCCAACCGCATCATCATGGCCCCGTTGACGCGCCAGCGCGCCAGCGAGGGCCGGGTGCCGAACGACCTGATGGTCGAGTACTACGTCCAGCGCGCGTCCGCCGGCCTGATCCTGACCGAGGCCACCTCGGTGACGCCGCAGGGCGTGGGATATGCCGATACGCCGGGGCTGTGGTCGCAGGAGCAGGTCAAGGGCTGGCGCAAGGTGACGTCGGCGGTGCACGAGGCCGGCGGCCGTATCTTCGCGCAACTGTGGCACGTGGGCCGCATTTCGGATCCGGTGTTCCTCAATGGCGAACTGCCGGTGGCCCCGAGCGCGATCGCGGCCGGCGGCCATGTCAGCCATGTGCGTCCCAAGCGCGGTTATGTGGTGCCGCGCGCCCTTGAGACCGATGAGATCCCGGGCATCGTCGAGGCCTATCGCCGCGGCGCGCAACTGGCGCAGGAAGCCGGTTTTGACGGCGTCGAAGTCCACGGCGCCAATGGCTATCTGCTGGACCAGTTCCTGCAGGACAGCACCAACCATCGCACCGACGGCTATGGCGGTTCGCTCGAAGCACGCGCGCGCCTGATGCTGGAAGTGGTGGATGCGTGCGTCAGCGTGTGGGGCGGCGGCCGCGTCGGCCTGCACCTGTCGCCGCGTGGCGATGCCCACTCGATGGGGGATTCGGATCCGGCCACGACCTTCAACTACGTGGCGCGGGCGGCGCGCCGCCGTGGCCTGGCGTTCCTGTGCGCGCGCGAACATGAGGGCGCCGACAGCCTGGGGCCGCAGCTCAAGGAATCGTTCGGCGGCGTGTATATCGCCAACGAGGGCTTCACGCGCGAATCGGCCGAGGCGGCGATTGCCGCGGGCCGCGCCGACGCGGTGGCGTTCGGCGTGCAATTCATCGCCAATCCCGACCTGGTGCGCCGCTTTGCGCTGAACGCGCCGTTGAACGCGCCGGATTCGTCGACCTTCTACGCCTCGGGCGCGACGGGCTACACCGACTATCCGGCCCTGGCGACGGCCTGAAGCGCCGCGCCGTTGCCGGCCACGACGGGTCGGCAGCGGCATGGGCGTTTCAATGCAGCGCGGCGCGCATCGGGTAGGTGAACAGACCGTAGTGCGCCGCGTTCAGGCCCACGTGGGCCAGCACCGCGGCCGCCAGGCCCCCGTGGCGGTAGGCCATGCCGTACCCAACGCCGGCGAGGCCGGCCAGCAGCATCCATTGCCAGCCGCCGGCATAATGCGCCAGCCCGAACAGCAGCGCGGCGACCAGCAGCGCGGCCGTGGCGCCCCAGGGGCGGCCGCGCCAGGCGCGCGTCAGCCGTTCCTGCACGTAGCCGCGGAACAGGGCTTCCTCGGCCAGCGTCACCAGCAGCGCGTTGTTGATCAGCCATAGCCAGCCCGAGTCGGGCCACTTCGGCGCCCATCCCACCACCCCCAGCGCCAGGGCCAGCCCCAGGCAGGCCGCGATCGCGCCGGCGCACGCGGCCAGCGCCGCCGTGAGCGTGGCGCGCGCGCTGGCGCCGGCCATGGCGGGCGCGGCGACCAGCACCACCCAGAACGCCACCAGCGGCTTGTCCAGGTTCAGGTACATGGCGAAGGGCACGGCATCGGGCGTCAGCGCGGCGCGCGGGATGACCAGCGGGTTGTGGTAGCCGGGCAGCCAGTGCAGGAACAGCAGCACCGCCAGGATCAGGAACAGCGCATGGCCAGTGGCGCGAGCTGGCGCCGCCATGGTCGGCCGCGCCAGCACGGCGGCCAGCGCCAGCAACGCGGGCCAGGCCAGCGCCACGGGCTCGATGCCGCCCTGCGTCCAGGCCCAGGCATAGGCGAGCGCCAGTGGCAGCAGGGCCCAGCGGCGGGTGGCAGGCAGCCACAGCAGGGCGGCGGCCAGGAACATCAGGGAGCCGGGAGAGGCGAGAGGCATGGTTCTTCCTGCGAGACAACGGGCGGCGCGTCACCGGCATCGCGTGCGCGGGAGGCGCTCAAAGCCGCAAGTGTAAGCGCCGCATCTTGAGGCCGCCGTTTGCGGGCGGCCGATAGGCGTTTGCCGTTCGCGCCGGCGGCTTTTCATTTCCGCGCTTTCGGGCGACCATGCCGCAGCGGCGCGTCCCGCCCGGTGGCGGGAAGAGGCTCGTTCCGCGCAAGGAGCTGCAATGAAATTGATCGCATGGTTGATGTTGGCGGCGGCGATCCTGCCGTTCGTCTGCACGATCGTCGCCAAGGCGGGCGGCAGGAAGTTCGACAACAATGATCCGCGCGCCTGGCTGGCGCGGCAGGAAGGCTGGCGCGCGCGCGCCAACGCGGCGCAGGCCAACACGTTCGAAGCGCTGCCGTTCTTCTACGCGGCGGTGCTGTTCGCGCTGTACAACCAGGCGGCGCCCGCGCACGTGGCCACGTTGATGGCCTGCTGGCTGGGCGTGCGCCTGGGCTACCTGGCGATGTACCTGGCGGGCTGGGGCGCGCTGCGCTCGCTGGTCTGGACGATCAGCGTGGGCTTTGTCATCGCCATCCTGTTTGCGGGCGTCTAGCGCGCCCACGCGGTCCCGGCCTGGCACCGGGCGCCCCGCGCGCCTGGCCAGGCGGCATGGCCATCAGGGGTTCACTTCCATTCGAACACGGCGCGCGCCGTGCCGCTGTTCTGCACGCTGACTTCGCGTTCCTGCGCCTTGCCGTTGAAGGTGGCCGAGACCTTGTAGCTGCCGGCGGGCAGCTTGACCAGCATGTAGGGGCCCTGGGACTCGGCCTGCAGCACCTGCTTGCCGTGGCCGTCCTTGATGACGACGGCGACGTTGGCCACATAGTCGGCCTTGCCGTCGCGCTGCGCGGCGAAGGTCAGCGAGAGCGGGTAGTCCTTGGCGGCGGCCTTCATGGCTTCGGATTCGTCCAGGCCGATGCCGCCGCTGACGTATTCCACGCTGCCCTGGTGCTGCACCGCGGGCAGCGCCGCCTGCGCGGCGGTCAGGAAGCCGGCCAGGGCCATGGTGCCCACCGCCATCGCGGCGGCCAGGGTGCAACGTTCGATGCGCTTGTTCATGCAATTCTCCTTGAAGGGATGATCACGCAGGAAATTCGACCGGCATATGCGCGCCGAGTTCGCCGGCGCTGCCCGTTTTACCGGGGCGTGGACGATCCAAGCGTATCGCTCGCGCCGGGGTCGCGCCAGGCGAATGCCAGCACGCTCTCGCCGTTGGCGGCGCCATCGGGCGCAAAGCGCTTTTCGACCAGTTGGCCGGTGCCGTCGTCGCGCAGCGCCAGCACGGTGGAACTGCGGGTGCCATAGTTCGGACTGACGATGAAGGGGCTGCTCAATAGTTTTTCGCGATCCGGCGGCAGGCCCGTGGCGGGCAGGTCGGCGTCGTCGGCCGGGCTGCGGTCGGCCAGCGCCTCGAACAACGCCGGGAGGTCGGGCTGGGGAGCATGCGCCAGCACCCGCTCGAAGGCGGCCTTGGTGCGCGCCAGCTTGGGCCAGGGGGTATCCAGCAGGTGGTTCGACAGGGCATAGACGCCGGCCGCCAGCGGCCGCGGCGCGCCGTCGCGGTTGCTGGCGTACCAGGCGCCCTGCGCGTCCCCGACGATCAGGTTGAAGCCGTTGTAGGCCTGGCCGGCGGCATGGGCGGCGGCGATGTAGTCGGCGGCCGGCGCGCGGCCGCGCAGGAAGTCCTCGACCAGGGCGCCGCGCGAGGGGGCGTCGGCGACCACGCGGCCGGGCTCGCGGAAATTGGTGACCAGCGCATAGCGCCCGCCAGTGGTGGCGCCCATCCAGGTGCCGCCGGCCAGCGCGTCGCGGCCGCCGTACACGTGGGCGGCGTCGGCCCACTGCGCCGCCGGCAGCGTCGGCCGCGCGTGGAACTCATCGCGATTGGCGGCGATCAGGACGGGAATGCCCGGCACGGTATGCAGGGCGAGGACGGCTAGGCACATGGTTCAGTCCGGTTGGGTGGTCGGGGAAGGCGGGCGAACACGGCCCGGTTCGGCCGCGAAGCCGGGGCCGGCCAGGGTCGCGCGCAGGGCTTCGATGGCGCTGGCGGCTTCGCGCAGCGCGGGCGTGTCGGTCGTCACGGGCGTGGCGGGGACCGCCATGCCTTGAATCACGGCCCGCGCCATGGCCTGCAGCGTCTCGGCCAGCCGCGCCACCGCCGCCGGGTCGGGCGGCGGCTGGCCCACGGGCAGCGACCAGGCGCTGTCGGAGACCGCGTTGGCCACGCGTTCCAGGGCCACTTCGACCGGCCACCAGGCCAGCGCGCGGCGGCTGACCAGCCGGGGTTCCGACAGGCCGCGCTGCAAGGCGATGCGCAGGTCGGACAGGCGCGCATAGGCCTGGGTGCGCAGGTCGTGGCGGGCCGCCGAATCGGCCTGGAACACGGTGTTCAGGTAGGCGGCCAGGGTGTCCATGGCGGTGGCCACGGCCTGGTCCAGGTTGTGGCGCTCGATCCGCATCCAGGGCAGGTAGCCCACCGCCAGCACGATGGCGGCGGCCACCGCGACGTCCTCCAGCCGCGCCAGCGCGATCGGCCAGCTGCCCGGCTGCAGCGCGCCGATCAGCAGCATCAGGATGGGCAGCAGGATCGCCGAGAACAGGCCGTAGTTGCGGCGGATCGACCACGGCAGCAAGGCCGCCAGGGCGGTCACGGTGAGCAGGCTGACCACGCCGCTGCGGTCCAGCGCCAGCACCGTGGCGCTGATCGCCACGCCTACCACGCTGCCGGCGCAGCTTTGCAGCGCGCGGGCGAAGACCGAGCCGAAATTGGGCTTGAACACCACCACCACGATCAGCGGCACCCAGTATGAGCGCGGCAAGGCCAGGGTGTGAGCCACCGCCTCGGCGACGACCAGGCACAGGCCGAGCCGCGCCAGGTAGCGCAGCGTGGTCGGACCGGGCCGGTAGGTGCGCGCCAGCACTCGCCATGGCGTGCGCGGGCGGGCCGGCGGCAGGGCCGGGAAAGCGTCGGGCCGCGCCGGGCCGCTGCCTTCCAGCAACGGCCGCGCCTGCTCCAGCGCGTCGGCCAGCGCGGTCGCGCCGGCCCGGCGCACGGCCGCGATGTCGTCGCCCGGCGCCAGCGGCGTGGCGTTCTCGACATGGTCGGCCAGCCGGTTCATGGCCCGCGCGCACTCGGGCGGCAGCACCCGGCCGGCCCGCGCCAGCGCCAGCGCCGCATCCGACAGCGGCGTGCAGGCCTGCAATTGCGCGGCCAGCCGGGCCAGTCGCGGCGAGGGACCGGCGGCGCGGCGCCGGGCCGCCAGCACCGTGTCGTAGGCGCCGGCCATGGCGGCTTCCATGTCGCGCCGCGCCGTCATGATGCGCGAGGTGCCAATGGCGGCGAACATGGCCGCCAGCTTGCGATAGGCCAGCGCCACCGCCGCCCGTTCCGGCGCGATCGGGTTCACCACCCAGCCCAGCAGGGTCAGCGCCAGGCCGAACAGCCCGCCCGCGCCCACCAGCGCCGGCGGCAGCCAGGGCGGCAGCGGCGACGTCAGGCTGGCGCCGACGATCACGTAGGTGGCGAATTGCAGCGTGGCGACGGCGGCGATGTTATTGAAGGTGCCGACCAGGCTGGCCAGCAGCACCAGCAGCGTCATGCCGGCGACGCTGAACAGGCCGTGGCCGGCCAGCAGCGTGCCCAGGAAGTAACCCAGCGCGCCGCCGAACACGGTGCTGCCGATGGATAGCGCGCGGTTGCGGTAGGGGCCGCCGTTGTCGCCGGTGATGGCGGGCAGCGCGCCCAGCGCCACCAGCGCGGCCGCCGCGCTCTGGTCGAGCAGCAGGCCGGCGGCGGTCGGCAGGCCGATGGCCAGCGCGGCGCGCAGCGCCACCCAGCGGCTGACCGGCGACGGTTCCATGTGCGCCAGGCTCATGAGCCAGCGCATGTTGGAGGCGCGCGCGCGGCGGTTTTCGCGGGAGGCGGCTGAGTGCGGCACGGCGGTCCCGGGCCGGTTAACCCTGGCCCTTGATCAGCGGCGCTTCCTGCGGCGCGGCCAGGCGGAAATAATCGGCGGTGGCCATCAGGATGGACGCGTCGAGACGGCCGGCGTTGAACACGATTTCATCGTGACGCTGGCGCAGGGTGGGATCCACCAGCAGGTGCAGGTCGGGGTTGAAGCTGAAGGGCGGGATCGCGCCGATCTCGCAGCCGGTCAGCTCGCGCGCCAGGTCCTGCGAGGCCAGCGAGGCCTTCTTGCCGCCCGCGGCGCGGGCGATGGCGTCCAGGTCGGCCTGCTGGTCGGCGGGGAACACCGCCAGCACGTTCCGGCGCTGGTTGGATGAGATCTTGACGCGGCAGACCAGCGCCTTGGCGCCCTGGCTGACGGCGGTGCCGCGCACGGCGGCGACTTCCACGGAGCGGCCGGCGGCGGGGTGGGAGATGAGGCGGTAGCGGGCCTGGTGCTCGGTCAGCAGGGCCTGCAGGCGGTCGTAGACTTCCATGGCGGGAAATGGTGGGTTGGCAAGGCCGGCGCCGGGGATCCGGCGGGCCATGCCGCATGATACGCCGCCACCGGGCCGGCGGCGCGGGCTAGATGTCGCCAGTGAAGGCGTAGCCCCAGCCCCAGACGGTACGAATCGGCAATTCCATGTCGGTCTCCTGCGCCTTGCGGCGCAGCCGGCTGACCACGACGTCCGTGCGGCGCACGGATTCGCGGCCAGCCTGCGGATCGCCGGGCGGCACGTCGCCGCGCGGCAGGCGCTTGTCGGGGCTGGTGGTCAGCTTGAGCAGGAAGTCGCGTTCGGCCTGGGTCAGCGGCAGGCGCGTGCCGCGCGGGCTGACCAGGGTCCAGGCGGCATCCTGGAACTGCCATTTGCCGGTGGCCTCGGCGGGGGCGGCGGCGGCCGGGCGCGCCTCGGCGTCGGCCGGCCGGCGACCGCTCACGGGCACGCGGCGCACCAGCGCCTGCAGCGCGGCGGCGATCTCGGCGGTGGCCACGTCGGGCGGAAAGCAGGCGTCGGCGCCGCAGTGCAGGCCGAGGATGCGGTTTTCAGGCGAATCGAAGGTCGAGACGGCGACGATGCCGGCGGTGGTGTCCATGGCGCGCAGGCCGGCGACGGCCATGCACAGATCGGTCAGCTCGGCTTCCATCACGAGCAGCGGCGTGCGGCGCGCCTGAAACAGGCGGAATAGGCCGTTGGAGTCCTCGCATCCGCGCGGCGAGAAGCCCATGCCCGCCAGCGCGTCGCAGCGGCGTGCGCGTTGGTGGGCATCGGGTGAGAAGACGATCAGGTCTAGTAAGTCATTCATGAATCGTTGTCGGGATCAGTGCAGCTTCAGCGCATGCATGATGCATCGGATACAACGGATTCCTAAACGTCGCACAACGCCACTTTCTGACCCGAATTCTCGGACATGACCGGGCAATGTATGTATTGGCGCGGGTTTGCGGGCTAGCGGGCGGGAGTGGCCAGACTGTCCGGCGGCTCGTTCCACCAGCCGCCGCCCAGCGCCTGCAGCAAGGCGGCGGTGTCCGCGTAGCGCGCCGCGTCGGCCGCGCCGCGGGCGATGCGCGTCTGCAGCAACTGGCGCTGGCTGTCCAGCAGGGCCAGGTGGCTGATGCCGCCGGCCTGGTAGCGCGCGTCAGCGATGCGCGCGGCGTCGTCGGCGCGACGCCAGGCGGTGTCGTAGGCGTCATACGCCCGGGCGTCGGCCTGCACCGCGCGCAGCGCATCGGCCACCTGGCGGAAACCATCCAGCACGGTCTGCCGATAACCGGCCGCCGCCGCCTCGTAGGCGGCCTCGGCCGAACGCTTGCGGGCGCGCAGTTCGCCGCCATGGAACAGCGGTTGCACCAGGCCCAGGCCCAGGTTCCAGACATTGACGCCATCGGTGATATCGCCGGCCCGGGTGCGTTGCGACCCGAAGCTGGCGGTCAGGGTGAAGCGCGGGTATTGGTTGGCGGTGGCCACGCCGACGTTGGCCGAGGCCTGGTGCAGCAGGGCCTCGGCGGCTAGGATGTCGGGCCGCTGGCGGGTCAGCGCCGACGGCACCCCGGTGGGAATCTCGGCCGGCAGCGCCAGGTCGGCCAGGCGCAGCGGCGGCGCCTGCCAGGCGGCGGGCGGCTGGCCCAGGTAGGTGGCCAACTGGTGCGTGGCCTGGGCCAGTTGGTATTCCAGTGGCGGCACGGTCGCGGCGGTCTGCGCCAGCAGCAGTTCCTGGTTGCGCAGGTCGGCCTCGGCGATGCCGCCGGCCCGCAGGCGCTGCGCCATGATGTCGCGCTGGCGCTGCTGGGCCGCCAGCAGCTCGCGGGTGTCGGCCAGGCGCGCGGCCAGGTCGGCCTGGCGGATGGCGGTGGTCACGACGTTGGCGGCCAGCGTCATGCGCGCGGCCTGCAGTTCGTGCGACTGGTAGTCGACCTGCGCCGCCAGCCCCTCCAGCGCGCGGCGGTTGCCGCCGAACACATCGAGCGTGTAGGACACGTCAATCGATGCGTTGTAGAGCGTGAACGGCGCGGGCTGCTCGGTCACCGGCACGCCGTAGGCGGAAGGATCGACCTTCTGCCGGGTGGCCGACAGGTTGGCGTTGACGGCCGGCAGCAGGCGGCCGCCGGTCTCAGCGTTCAGATCCTCGCCGGCCTGGCGCAGCCGGGCGCGGGCCTGTTCCAGGGTCGGGCTGGCCTCCAGCGCCTGCCGCACCAGCGTGTCCAGCGCATCGGAGCGGAACAGGCGCCACCATTGGGCCGGGATGTCGGCGCCGGTGAGGCGCGGTTGGGCGCCGCTGGCGGGGGCGGCGCTGTCGGTCGGCGACGTGTAGGCGGCGACCGGCGGCGCGGCGGGTCGCTCGAAGTCCGGTCCGACGGCGCAGCCGGGCAACAGGGCGCAGGCGGCCACAAGCGCGGCGCGGCGGGCGAAGGGCAGGTGGGGGCGGGGCATGGCGGCCTTCAATCCAGGGTGCGGCGGTAGAACTTCACGGCGGCGGTCATGACGACCACGGTGAACAGCAGCATGGGCCAGATGGCGGGCCACAGGTCCCACCAGCCGTTGCCCTTGAGCAGGATGCCGCGGATCAGCCGGTTGAAGTGCGTCAGCGGCAGCAGGTTGCCCAGGTACTGCGCCCATTTGGGCATGCCCAGGAACGGGAACATGAAGCCGGACAACAGCATGTTGGGCAGGAAATAGAACATCGTCAGTTGCATCGCCTGCAACTGGTTCTGCGCCAGCGACGACAGCGTGATGCCGACGGTCAGGTTGGCGGCCACGAAGATCAGCGCGCCCAGGTACACCGTCACCAAACTGCCCAGGAACGGCACGTGGAACACGAAATACGCCGCCAGCAGGATGATGGTGGACTGGATCAGGCCGATGGCGATGTAGGGCACGATCTTGCCCGTCATCACCTCCAGCGGCCGCACCGGCATGGCCAGCAGGTTTTCCATGGTGCCGCGCTCGCGTTCGCGCGTCATGGCCAGGCCGGTCATCATCACCAGCGTCATGGTCAGGATCACGCCCATCAGGCCGGGCACGGTGTTGTATTGCGAGATCTGTTCTTCGTTGTAGAGCTGGTGCACGCGCACGTCGAACGGCGGTTGGCCGCCGGCCAGGTGCGCCAGCGGGCCGGTCAGGTCCTTGCGCGCCACCGCCTGCGCCAGTTGGGTGGCAGAGCCGATCGCCAGCCCCGTGGCCATCGGGTCGGTGGCGTCGGCCTCGATCAGCAGCGCCGGCCGCTCGCCGCGCAGCAACTGGCGCGAGAAGTCCGGTGGAATGGTCAGCACGAACAGCACCCGGCCCTGCGCCAGCGCGGCGCGGCCGGCCTCTTCGTCGGGCAGGGTCTCGACGATGTCGAAGTAGTCGGACGCGGTCATCGCCGCCACGAAGCTGCGGGTGAACGGGCTGTGGTCGGCCACGATGACGGCGGTCGGCAGTTGCTTGGGGTTGGTGTTGATGGCGTAGCCGAACAGCGCCAGTTGCATGATCGGGATGCCGACGATCATGCCGAAGGTGATGCGGTCGCGCCGCAGCTGCAGGAATTCCTTGAGCACCATGCTCCACCAGCGCGACCACGAGAAACCCTCCAGGTGGCGTCTCATGCCGCGCTCGCGTAGTTGTCGTCGGAGCGGTTCATCAGGTAGATGAAGACATCCTCCAGGCTGGTGTCGATGCGTTCCAGGCGCAGGTCCTGGCCGGCCACGACGTCTCGCAAGGTGCGTTCGAGCACGGCGGCGTCGCGGCCGCTGATGTGCAGCGCGGTGCCGAAGGCCACGGTCTGGTCCACCCCCGGCGCGCCCCGCAGCCGCTGCGCCAGCGGCACCAGGTCATGGCCGTGGATGGCCCAGGTGGTCAGGCGCTGCTGGGCGATGACTTCGTCGGCGGTGCCCTGGATCAGCAGCTTGCCGTACGAGATGTAGGCCAGCTTGTGGCAGCGCTCGGCCTCGTCCATGTAGTGGGTGCTGACCAGCACCGAAATGCCGCGCGCGGCCAGCTCGTGCAACTGTTCCCAGAAGTCGCGCCGCGCGGTCGGGTCAACGCCGGCGGTGGGCTCGTCCAGCAGCAGCAGGCGCGGCTCGTGCAGCAGGCAGGCGGCCAGCGCCAGGCGCTGCTTCCAGCCGCCGGACAGCGCGCCGGTGAGCTGGTTGGCGCGGGTCTGCAGGCCCAGGTCCTCGAGCGCGCGGTCAACGGTCTCGCGGCGGTTCGGCATGCCGTACATGCGGGCGACGAAGTCCAGGTTTTCGCGGATGGTCAGGTCGTCCCAGTACGAGAACTTCTGCGTCATGTAGCCGACGTGGCGCTTGATCTCGGCGCTGTCCTTGAGGATGTCGTAGCCCAGGCAGGTGCCGCTGCCCGAGTCGGGCGTGAGCAGGCCGCACATCAGGCGGATGCTGGTGGTCTTGCCGCTGCCGTTGGGGCCGAGAAAGCCGAAGATCTCGCCTTCGCGCACTTGCAGCGAAACGTCGTTGACCACGTGCTTGTTGCCGAAGTGCTTGTTCAGGCCGTGCACGTCGATGACGTAGCCGGGCTCGGCGGCGGGGCGGGCGGGGGCGCCGTTCATTGCAGCGCCGCCTCGACCGGCTGGCCCGGATGCAGCCGCGTGGCCGCATCCGGCGCGGGGCGGGCCTCGACCATGTAGACCAGCTTGCCGCGCGTTTCGCGGCTGTAGATCACCGGCGGCGTGTACTCGGCCTGCGGCGAGACGTAGTCGATGCGCACCGGCACGGGGTCGCCGCAGCCGTCGCAGCGCACGGTGGCCTGCTGCCCGGGTTTGAGCGCGCCGACCACGGTTTCGGGCACGAAGAAGCGCACCTTGATGTTGCCGGGCGGCAGCAGGCTGACCACCGGGCTGCCGGCCGGCACCCATTCGCCCACGCGGTACAGCGTGTCGAAAACGAGGGCGGCGGTGGGCGCCGCCAGGCGTTTCTGCGCCAGGGTCCAGTCGGCCTGCGCCAGCGTCGCGCGCGCCGCCTCGACCTGGGCGGCCTGGGCGCGGCGCTGGTCCTGGCGGCCGGGCAGGTTGGCCACTTCCAGTTGGGCGCGCAGCTCGCGCACCCGGGCCGCGTCCGACCGGGCCTGCTCGCGGCTGTCGTCCAGTTGCGCCCGCGCCACGCCACCGGCGCGGAACTGCGCGGTGTCGCGCGCCAGTTGCGCCGCCGAGCGCCGGCTGGCGGCCTCGGCCTGGGCCAGTTGGGCGCGGGCGACATCGACCTCGGGCGGCCGCTTGCCGGTGGCGATGTCTTCCAACTGCGCGCTGGCCGCCGCCAACTGCGCGCCGGCCTGGTCGCGCGCCGCGATTTCGCGCGTCGCCTCCAGCGCGAACAGCGGCGCGGCGGCGGCGACTTGCTGGCCGCGCTGCACCGACAGCGTGTCGAGCCGGCCGGCCTCGGACGAGGCGATGTAGAGATACTCGCCCTCGACGTAGCCCTGGTAGACGGCATCGTCGCGCTTGCCGCAGGCGGCCAGCAGCGACAGGCCGAGCGCGGCGGCGACGGGCAGGGCATAGCGCGGGAGGGAAGGGGTGCGCATGGTCAGCGTCCTGTGGCGGGCGGTTCGGTGGTGGCGGCCGGCTTGGCGCGCCGGGTCCGCTGTGCCGGCGCGGCGGGCGTGCCGGGGGCCTCGGGCCCCGGGGCCGGCGGGGAAAACAGCCCGCCAGTGAGCATGGCGATGGCGTGCGCGGCAATGGCGTCGTGGTCGATGGCCTGGACCTGCGGATCGTTCTGCCAGATGCGGCGCCACAGGCTGGACGTGGCCAGCGGCAGCAGCGTCAGGCCCAGGATCGACAGGAACACCAGCCGCGGCTCCACGCCCGGGGTGATGGCGCCGGCGCGCTGGCTGTCGGCGATCAGGCCGGCGAACACCTGCAGGCGCTGGGCCGGCAGGTGGCGCAGCACGCGCTCGCGCAACTGGCCGCCTTCGTTGACGACCTCGTGCATCCACAAGGACGGCAGCCAGGGGCGGTCGGTGCCGCAGCGCACGATGCGCGAGACGATCTCGGTGATGACGATGCGCGCCGTGTCGGCCGAACCGTCCAGGCGCCGCGCCGTCTGCGGCACCGGGCTCCAGACGTAGCCGATGACCGGCACCACGCGTTCCAGCACCACCGCGTCCAGCAACTGGTCGCGGCTCTTGAAGTAGTAGTGCAGCATGGCCGAGGTGAACCCGGCGCGTTCGGCGATGTGGGCCAGGCGGGTGGCGGCCACGCCCTGGGTGGCGAACAGGTCGGTGGCGATGTCCAGCAACTGGTCGCGCACGGCGGCGCTGTCGGGGCGGGCGGGGCGGCCGGGACGGCGCGCGGGGGATGGCTTGGCAGGCATGAGGCAGATTCTAATTAAATACTTAATTAATTAAAAGGGCAGCGGCTGGCAGGGTTGGCGGGCGGGCCGGCCGGCGGAGGTGGTGTAATGAGCTGATCGGAACAGAAGGAGTCAGCACGCCATGCCGCAATCGTCCTCCCTCAACCGCCGCATCGTCCTGGCCTCGCGGCCAAGCGGCGAACCCGCCGACAGCGATTTCCGCCTGGAAACCGGCGCGGTCCCCGAACCCGGGCCGGGCCAACTGCTGCTGCGCACGGTCTATCTTTCCCTCGATCCCTACATGCGCGGCCGCATGAGCGACGCGCCTTCGTACGCCGAGCCGGTGCAGGTCGGCCAGCCCATGGTGGGCGGCACCGTGGCCCGGGTGGTGGCCTCGCGCCACGCCGACTATCCGGTGGGCGAGTGGGTGCTGTCCCAGTCCGGCTGGCAGGACTACGCCGTCTCCGACGGCAGCGGCCTGCTCAAGCTGGGTTCGGCGCCCGAGCGTCCGTCGTATTCGCTGGGCGTGCTGGGCATGCCCGGCTTCACCGGCTACATGGGCCTGCTGGACATCGGCCAGCCCAAGGCCGGCGAAACCGTGGTGGTGGCCGCCGCCAGCGGCGCGGTCGGCGCGGTGGTGGGCCAGTTGGCCAAGATCCACGGCTGCAAGGCGGTGGGCATCGCCGGCGGCCCCGACAAGTGCCGCTACGTGGTCGAGGAACTGGGCTTTGACGCCTGCATCGACCACCGCGATCCGGCCATGGCCAACCTGCTGGCCAAGGCGGTGCCGCAGGGCATCGACGTGTATTTCGAGAACGTCGGCGGCGCGGTGTTCGACGCCGTGCTGCCGCTGCTCAATCCGCGCGCGCGGGTGCCGGTATGCGGCCTGATCTCGGCCTACAACGCCACCAGCCTGCCCGACGGCCCCGACCGCCTGCCGCTGCTGATGCGCACCATCCTGACCAAGCGCATCAAGATGCAGGGCTTCATCATCTTCAACGAATACGCGCCGCGTTTCGGCGAGTTCCGCGCGGCCATGCAGGAGCTGCTGCGCGACGGCCGCATCAAGTACCGCGAAGACGTGGTCGATGGCCTGGAGAATGCGCCGCGCGGGCTGATGGGCCTGCTCAAGGGCGAGAACGCCGGCAAGCGCATCGTGCGCGTCGGGCCGGATGAATAGGAACGCAACATGAGGAGCGCAACATGAATATCCTGATCGTGCTGACTTCCCACGACACGCTGGGCGACACCGGCCGCAAGACCGGCTTCTGGCTGGAGGAGTTCGCCGCGCCGTACTACGCCTTCCTGGACGCGGGCGCCACGCTGACACTGGCCTCGCCGCAGGGCGGGCAGCCGCCGCTCGATCCCAAGAGTGACGATCCCGACGCCCAGACCGATGACACGCGCCGCTTCCGCCAGGATGCCGAGGCGCAGCGGCGCCTGGCCAGCACACGCCGGCTGGCCGAGGTGCAGGCCGCCGATTACGACGCGGTGTTCTATCCCGGCGGCCACGGCCCGCTATGGGACCTGGCCGAAGACCCCAAGTCGGTGGCGTTGATCGAGACCATGCTGGCGGCGGGCAAGCCCGTGGCGGCGGTCTGCCACGCGCCGGGCGTGCTGCGCCACGCCAAGACCGCCGACGGCAAGCCGCTGGTGCAGGGCCGCCAGGTGACCGGCTTTTCCAACACGGAAGAGGCGGCGGTGCAGTTGACCGCCGTCGTGCCATTCCTGGTGGAAGACGAGCTGGCGCTGTTGGGCGGCCTCTACAGCAAGGGCGCCGACTGGCAACCGCACATCGTCTCCGATGGCCTCTTGATCACCGGGCAGAATCCGGCATCGTCGGTCGGCGTGGCGCAGGCGCTGCTGGAACGCCTGCGGGCCTGAACGCAAGGCAGGGCATGGTTACGGGCGTCCACGTCCAGGGGCGCGGCGTGTTGTCGGAACGGTACGTGCTTGTGTCAGAATTGATACTTTCTGACACAGGCGCGCGGTTCCGTTGCAACCGCGCGCGCCAAGACCGATGCCTCCAGATGTCCCCCCAAGCGCGCCTGCCGCGCAGGCCGCAGGATCCTGTGAAGCGGCGCTGTTCGCCGCGATGCAGGCCCGCGACGCCGCCACCGGCCGCCATTGCCACCGCGTCGTCGCGCTGAGCGTGGCGCTGGCGCGGGCCTGCGGCCTGAACGAAGATGACCAACACGCCGTGGCCGTGGCCGCCCGCCTGCATGACGTGGGCAAGATCGGCACCCCCGATCGCGTGCTGTTCTCGCCCAAGCGCCTCGAAAAAGAGGATTGGGAGATCATGAAGTCGCACGCCGCCGTGGGTGCGGACATCATCCTGCACAGCAACATGCCCCAGCGCGAGCGCATCGCGCTGGCGGTGCGCCATCATCACGAGCATTTCGACGGCTCGGGCTATCCCGACGGACTCGCGGGGCACGACATCCCGCTGCACGCGCGCATCATTTCGCTGGCCGATTCCTACGATGCGCTGGGCGACGCGCGGCCCTATCATCCGGCGCGCACGCACGCCGAGATCATGCGCATCCTCAACCGCGAGGCCGGGGCCAAGTGCGATCCGGACCTGCTGCGCGTGTTCGAGACCATGATCCAGTCCAGTCCGCTGCGCGTGCCCTAGGGCCTGTTTTCCCTGCAAGGCGCCTTGCACAGGCTCCGGCGCCATGCGACAACGCCGCGCCATGCCGGCGCGGCGTTGCGGGTGCGGCGTTGCGGGTGCGGACAATCACGGCGCGCCCCGGGCGCGCGGCTTCAGCGCGTCGATTGTCGGCGCGTCACTTTTCAGCGCGTCATTTCAGGCGGTAGTGCGCGGCGACGCCGGCCAGTTCCTGCAGCGTGCGCTGCTGCCAGGCGGCGTCGTGGCCCAGTTCCTCGGCCAGGATGCGGGCCACTTCGGGCGCGGCCAGCATGGCGGCCTCTGCGTCCAGGAACAGCGCGCGGTTGCGGCGCGCCAGCACGTCCTCGGCGCTGCGCGCCAGTTCGAAGCGCGCGGCGAAGCGCACGTGGGCTTCGGACAGGCCGCTGCTCTTGACCAGCATGCGCTCGGCGCCGGGCAGGGCCTTGAGCGTGGTCAGGTCGCTGCCGTAGTAGCTGTCCGGCGTGCCGGCGTGTTCCTGCGACGGCGCCAGGCCGTTGGCGCCATGCAGCGCCAGCGACTCGGTGCGGCAACTGGCCTGCGTCAGCAACTGGTGCTGGATGGCGGTGTCGACCACGTCCTGCGCCATGCGGCGGTAGGTGGTCCACTTGCCGCCCGTGACCGTCACCAGCCCGGCCTGCGACACCAGGATGGTGTGCTCGCGCGACAGCGATTTGGTGGCGGCGTCGCCGGTGGCCTTGACCAGCGGCCGCAGGCCGGCCCAGACACTGGTGACGTCGTCGCGGGTCGGCTTGCGGCTGAGATAGCGCGCGGCGGTGCTCAGGATGAAATCGACGTCCTGGGCGCCGGCTTCCGGATCCAGCGGCAGGTCGTTGCGCGGCGAGTCGGTGGTGCCGACGATGGTGTGGCCGTTCCATGGCACCACGAACAGCACGCGGCCGTCGTCGGTCTTGGGGATCAGGATGGCGCGCTTGCCGGGCAGGAAGTCGTGCGGCAGCGTCAGGTGGACGCCCTGGCTGGGCGCCACCATGGTGGGCGCGTTCTTGTCTTCCATGCGGCGCACGCTGTCGACCCAGACGCCGGTGGCGTTGATGACGCAGCGCGCGCGCAAGGTGAAGCTGGCGCCGCCCAGCGCGTCCTGCGCCGTGACGCCGTCGACCTTGCCGCCGGTGGTGGTCAGGCCGGTGGCGCGCACGTAGTTGACCGCCGTGCCGCCCAGGTCGAACAGGGTGCGCATCAGGCTCAGCGCCAGGCGCGCGTCGTCGAATTGGCCGTCGTAGTACAGCACGCCGCCCTTCAGGCCGCGGCCGTTGACGTTCTCGGCCAGCGTCGGCGCGTTGGCCAGCGTGTCGCGGCGCGACAGCCAGCGGCTGGGCGACAGGTTGAGCTTGCCGGCCAGCATGTCGTACATCTTCAGGCCGATGCCGTAGAAGGGCTGGTCCAGCAGGTTGTAGGCCGGCACCACGAAGCCCAGGGGCCACACCAGGTGCGGCGCGTTGCGGTTGAGCAGGCCGCGTTCGTGCAGCGCTTCGCGCACCAGGCTGATGTTGCCCTGCGCCAGGTAGCGCACGCCGCCGTGCACCAGCTTGGTGGCCTTGCTGGAGGTGCCCTTGGCGAAGTCGGCGGCCTCGATCAGCAGGGTGCGGTAGCCGCGGCTGGCGGCGTCGACGGCGGTGCCCAGGCCGGTGGCGCCGCCGCCGATGACGATCACGTCCCAGGCGGGCGTGTTGTCCAGTTGCGCCAGCAGGCGGTTGCGGTCGGGCGGGGTGACGGTGGCGAGCGGTTGGTTCATATGCGTGGGGCGGCGGGGCCGCTAGGGTTCGGTGCGGTGTTCGTTTCTTTTCGTGCCGGCCGGGCGGGGCGCAAGCGCCTTGCTCCGGTCCGGGTCAAGCCGGTCAGGCGGATACCTTGGCCGCGTTCGGCGCGGCGGCCACTTCGCAGCGCACGCCGGCGTCCAGCAGCACTTGCGCCAGCGGTTCCTGCGGATGCGCGTCGGTGAAGAAGCGGTCGATCTGCGAGATGTGCGCCAGCTCCACCATGGCCTGGCGCTTGAATTTGCTGCTGTCGGCGGCCAGCCACACTTCGCGCGACTGTTCGATGATGGTGCGGGCCACGCGCACTTCGCGGAAGTCGTAGTCGCGCAGCGTGCCGTCGGCCTCGATGCCGGAAATGCCGATCAGGCCGATGTCGACCCGGAACTGGCGGATGAAGTCCATGGTGGCCTCGCCGACGATGCCGCGGTCGCGCGAACGCACCACGCCGCCGGCGACGATGACTTCGCAATCCGGGTTGTCGGAAAGGATGTCGGCCACGTGCAGGTTGTTGGTGATGACGCGCAGGCCGCGATGGCGCAGCAGGGCGCGGGCGATGGCCTCGGTGGTGGTGCCGATGTTCAGGATCAGCGAGCAGCCATCGGGCACGGCGCGGGCCACGGCCTCGGCGATGCGTTGCTTGCCGGCCGCGTGCAGCCCCTGGCGCTTGCGGTAGGCGATGTTCTCGATGGTCGACGCTTCGATGCGCACGCCGCCGTGGAAGCGCGACAGCAGGCCGGCTTCGGACAGGATGTTGACGTCGCGCCGCACGGTCTGCAGCGTGACGTCGAAGCGTTTGGCCAGCTCTTCGATCGTGGCCGAGCCCTGGGCCCGCACCATTTCGATCAAGGCGCTTTGTCTGGGATTGAGTGTCATGTTGGCGTATGGAGTGTCACAGTCGCATCATAAAACAACAAAAGCGAAAAATAATGACGCGCTGCAAGATTGTATTTTTTTCGCTTCTTGAGTAAAACGCACAAAAAACGAAAGCGATCTGAAAGAAAAACCCGAACCGGCGCGTTCTTGCGCGCTCGCAGGGCCGCTGTACCCGATGTACCGAAGTCCGGTTGATAAACCGGGGACGTATTAAAGGCAGAGGAGACCAGATGCAGCTGACCCTGGACAGGATTGCGTTGCGAGCCGGCTCGCAGACGCACCTGTATCCCATGAGCCTGGCCCCCGTGCCGGGCGCCATGACCGTGTTGCTGGGGGTGACCCTGGCGGGCAAGACATCGCTGATGCGCATCATGGCCGGGCTCGACCGGCCCACCGAGGGCCGGGTGCTGGCCGACGGCGTCGACGTGACCGGGGTGCCGGTGCGCCAGCGCAACGTCGCCATGGTGTACCAGCAATTCATCAACTATCCGTCCATGACGGTGTTCGACAACATCGCCTCGCCGCTCAAGCTGCGCGGCGCGTCGGGTATCGCCGACAAGGTCGGGGCCATGGCCGCGCGCCTGCACATCGACCACCTGCTGGCCCGTCATCCCTCTGAACTGTCCGGCGGGCAGCAGCAGCGGGTGGCGCTGGCGCGGGCCCTGGTCAAGGACGCGCCGCTGATCCTGCTGGACGAACCGCTGGTCAACCTGGACTACAAGCTGCGCGAGGAACTGCGCGACGAGCTCTCGGCCCTGTTCGCCGAGGGCCGCTCGACCGTGGTCTACGCCACCACCGAGCCGGGCGAAGCGTTGCTGCTGGGCGGCCACACCGCCGTGCTGGACGCGGGCGAACTGCTGCAGTACGGCCCGACCGCCGAGGTCTTCCACCGGCCCAATTCGATCCGGGTGGCGCGCGCCTTCAGCGATCCGCCCATGAACCTGTTCGCCGCGCAGCGCGACGCCGACGGCTTCACGCTGCAGGGCGGCATCGCGGTCGCGCGGCCACTGCCGCCGGGCGCGGGCGGGGCGCTCACCGCCGGCTTGCGGGCGGGCGCGTTGGACATTGCGCCGCGCCCTGGCCACATCGGCCTGGACGGCGTGGTCAAGCTGGCCGAGATCTCCGGGTCCGACACCTTCGTGCACGCCGAGACGGCCGCCGGCGACGTGGTCGCGCAGCTGCCGGGCGTGCATCGCTACACGCTGGAGCAGCGCCTGACGCTGTACTTCGACCCGGCCCAGACCTACGCCTTCGGCGCCGACGGCGCCTTGCTGGCGGCCCCCGCCCGACCCCACGCCAGCGGAGGGATCGCCTGATGGCGCAGATCGAGCTGGACCTCTCCCATTCCTACGTCGCCAATCCCCAGGCCGACGAGGACTACGCGCTGCTGCCGCTCAAGTTCACCTTCCGCGACGGCGGCGCCTACGCCTTGCTGGGTCCCTCGGGCTGCGGCAAGACCACCTTGCTCAATTGCGTCTCGGGCCTGTTGCGGCCCTCGCACGGCCGCATCCTGTTCGACGGCCAGGATGTCACCCACAAGACGCCGCAGGCGCGCAACATCGCCCAGGTGTTCCAGTTCCCGGTGGTGTACGACACCATGACCGTGGCCGAGAACCTGGCGTTTCCGCTGCGCAACCGTGGCGTGCCCGCCAAGCAGATCCGCGAGCGCGTCGGCCGCATCGCCGAGATGCTGGAGATGTCGCACGTGCTGGAGCGCCGCGCCAGCGGCCTGACGGCCGACGCCAAGCAGAAGATCTCGCTAGGGCGCGGCCTGGTGCGCAACGACGTGTCGGCGGTGCTGTTCGACGAACCGCTGACCGTGATCGACCCGCAACTGAAGTGGGAATTGCGCCGCAAGCTCAAGGAAATCCACCACGAGTTCAAGCTGACGCTGATCTACGTCACCCACGACCAGACCGAGGCGCTGACCTTCGCCGACCAGGTGATGGTGATGGCGCGCGGCCGCGCGGTGCAGGTGGGCAGCGCCGACGACCTGTTCGAGCGGCCGGCGCATACCTTCGTCGGCCATTTCATCGGCTCGCCCGGCATGAACTTCCTGCCGGCGCAATGGCGCGACGGCGGCCTGATGGTGGGCCAGCGCCGCGTCGACGGCCTGCCGGATGCGATGGCGACCCGGCTGGCCGACGCCGGCCCGGTCAAGCTGGGCGTGCGCCCGGAATACCTGCGCCTGGCCGACGCCAACGCGCCTGGCGCCATCCCGGCCACGGTCCAGCGGGTGCAGGACGTGGGCACCTACACCTTGCTGCTGGCCGACTTCGAGGGCACGCCGCTGCGCGCCCGTCTGGGCACCGACGCGGCATCCATCGCGCCCGGCGCCACGGTCTGGCTGTCGGCGCTCAATCCGCATACCTGCTTCTACCGCGACGAGGAGCTGATCCGATGAAACCGATCGATCACCGGGCCTGGTTCCTGGTCCTGCCCGTGGTGCTGTGCGTGGCGTTCTCGGCCATCCTGCCGCTGATGACCATCGTCAACTACTCGGTGCAGGACATCATTTCGCCCGAGCGCCGCGTGTTCGTCGGCACCGAATGGTTCGCCGCCGTGCTGCAGGACGAGGAATTGCACGGCGCGCTGCTGCGCCAGATCGGCTTCTCGCTGGCGGTGCTGGCCATCGAGATCCCGCTGGGCATCCTGCTGGCGCTGTCGATGCCGGCCAGCGGCTGGCGCGCCTCGGCGGTGCTGGTCATCATCGCGCTGTCGCTGCTGATCCCGTGGAACGTGGTGGGCACCATCTGGCAGGTGTTCGGCCGCACCGACATCGGCCTGCTGGGGGCGACGCTGTCGTGGCTGGGGGTGGACTACAACTACACCGGCAACGACCTCGACGCCTGGGTCACGGTGCTGGTGATGGACGTCTGGCACTGGACGCCGCTGGTGGCGCTGCTGTGCTATGCCGGCCTGCGCGCCATTCCCGACGCCTATTACCAGGCCGCGCGCATCGATGGCGCCTCGCGCCTGGCGGTGTTCCGCTACATCCAGCTGCCCAAGATGCGCGGCGTGCTGATGATCGCGGTGCTGCTGCGCTTCATGGACAGCTTCATGATCTACACCGAGCCGTTCGTGCTGACCGGCGGCGGGCCGGGCAACGCCACCACCTTCCTGTCGCAGTACCTGACGCAGAAGGCCGTGGGCCAGTTCGACCTGGGCCCGGCGGCGGCGTTCTCGATCATCTACTTCCTGATCATCCTGCTGCTCTGCTTCATTCTGTACAACTGGATGCAGCGCGCCGGCACCACCGGCGGTTTCGACGAGGAGCGCGCCAATGCGTGAGCAATCGACCTGGTGGCGCGGCGCCTTCCTGGCGCTGTACCTGGTGTTCGCCATCCTGCCGCTGTACTGGATGCTGAACATGTCGTTCAAGACCAATACCGAGATCGTCAGCACCTTGACGCTGTGGCCGCGCGAGTTCACGCTGGAGCACTACCGAACCATCTTCACCGATCCGGCCTGGTATTCGGGCTACATCAACTCGCTGATCTACGTGGTCATCAACACGGTCATCTCGCTGGCGGTGGCGCTGCCGGCGGCGTACGCGTTCTCGCGCTACCGCTTCATCGGCGACAAGCACGTGTTCTTCTGGCTGCTGACCAACCGCATGACGCCGCCGGCGGTGTTCCTGCTGCCGTTCTTCCAGTTGTACAGCTCGTTCGGGCTGATGGACACGCACCTGGCGGTGGCGCTGGCGCACCTGGTGTTCAACGTGCCGCTGGCGGTGTGGATCCTGGAAGGCTTCATGTCCGGCGTGCCGCGCGAGATCGACGAGACGGCCTACGTGGACGGCTATTCGTTCCCGCGCTTCTTCCTGACGATCTTCCTGCCGCTGATCAAGTCGGGCGTGGGCGTGGCGGCGTTCTTCTGCTTCATGTTCAGTTGGGTCGAGCTGCTGCTGGCGCGCACGCTGACCTCGGTCAACGCCAAGCCCATCGTCGCCACCATGACGCGCACGGTCTCGGCCTCGGGCATGGACTGGGGCGTGCTGGCGGCGGCCGGGGTGCTGACCATCGTGCCCGGCGGCATCGTCATCTGGTTCGTGCGGCACTACATCGCGAAGGGCTTCGCGATGGGCCGGGTCTGAGGGGGGAGGGCGCAACATGTTGAGCTGGATGGTATGGACCACCCCCGTCGCCGTGTTCTTCTCCTGCATCGTGCTGATGCTGGTCGGCATGACGGTCTGGGAACTGAAATCGCCCACGGTCGAGCGCAAGGGCTTCCTGCCGCTGCGCACGACCCGGGGCGACCGCCTCTTCATCGGCCTGATGGCCGCGGCCTGGCTCAACCTGGCGTTCCTGGGATTCGGGCAGAAGGCGGTGGAATGGTTTTCGCTGGATGAGCCGCCATCGGTGTGGATCAGCTTCGTGCTGTCCATGCTGCTGCTGGCCTTCATCATGAGGAAAGGCTGACGGGGCGCAGACCCCGCGCGATATCAGCGGTTTGGAAGGACGATCGGCCAGTGTCTTCCCCGGCCAGAAGTCCGCAGCACCCCAGGGGAGGACTTATCGAGGAGACAGGTCATGAAATTGCGCATGCACGCCATGGCGGCCGCCATCGCCCTGATCGGTACGTCAGGGGCCTGGGCCGGCGAGCCGGAGGCGAAGAAGTGGGTCGATTCGGAATTCCAGCCGTCGACCCTGTCCAAGGACCAGCAGATGGCCGAGATGAAGTGGTTCATCGAGACCGCCGCCAAGCTCAAGGCCAAGGGCGTCAATGAAATCAACGTGGTGTCGGAAACCATCACCACCCACGAGTACGAGTCCAAGGTGCTGGCCAAGGCCTTCACCGAGATCACCGGCATCAAGGTCAACCACGACCTGATCCAGGAAGGCGACGTGGTCGAGAAGCTGCAGACCTCGATGCAGTCGGGCAAGTCCATCTACGACGGCTGGATCTCCGACTCCGACCTGATCGGCACCCACTACCGCTACGGCGCCATCCTGCCGCTGTCCGACTACATGGCCGGCGCCGGCAAGGAATGGACCAACCCGGGCCTGGACCTGAAGGACTTCATCGGCACCAAGTTCACCACCGCGCCGGACGGCAAGCTGTACCAGTTGCCCGACCAGCAGTTCGCCAACGTCTACTGGTTCCGCGCCGACTGGTTCGCGCGCCAGGACCTGAAGGACAAGTTCAAGGCCAAGTACGGCTACGAGCTGGGCGTGCCGACCAACTGGTCCGCCTACGAGGACATCGCCGACTTCTTCTCCAACGACGTCAAGGAGATCGACGGCAAGAAGGTCTATGGCCACATGGACTACGGCAAGAAGGACCCGTCGCTGGGCTGGCGCTTCACCGACGCGTGGCTGTCGATGGCCGGCGCCGCCGACAAGGGCCTGCCCAACGGCATGCCGGTGGACGAGTGGGGCATCCGCGTGGCCGACGACAAGTGCACGCCGGTGGGCGCCTCGGTGGCGCGCGGCGGCGCCACCAACAGCCCGGCCGCGGTCTATGCGTTGACCAAGTACGTAGACTGGATGAAGAAGTACGCGCCGCAGCAGGCCATGGGCATGACGTTCTCGGAGTCCGGTCCGGTGCCGGCCCAGGGCCAGATCGCCCAGCAGATCTTCTGGTACACGGCCTTCACCGCCGACATGACCAAGAAGGGCCTGCCGGTGGTCAACGAGGACGGCACGCCCAAATGGCGCATGGCGCCGTCGCCGTACGGTCCGTACTGGAAGGACGGCATGCAGAACGGCTACCAGGACGTGGGCTCGTGGACCTTCTTCAAGTCCACCAACCCCGACAAGATGGCCGCCGCCTGGCTCTACGCCCAGTTCGTCACGGCCAAGACGGTGTCGCTGAAGAAGTCGATCACCGGCCTGACCTTCATCCGCGACAGCGACATCCACAGCGACTACTTCAGCAAGAACGCGGCCAACTACGGCGGCCTGATCGAGTTCTACCGCAGCCCGGCGCGGGTGGCCTGGACGCCGACCGGCAACAACGTGCCCGACTATCCCAAGCTGGCGCAACTGTGGTGGAAGAACGTCGCCACCGCCGTCACCGGCGAAAAGACGCCGCAGGCCGCGATGGACAACCTGGCCAACGAAATGGACCAGGTGATGGCGCGGCTGGAGCGGGCCGGCATGGCGCAATGCGCGCCCAAGCTGAACGCCAAGGGCGATCCGAACAAGTGGCTGTCGGACCAGCACGCGCCGTGGAAGAAGCTGGCCAATGAAAAGCCCAAGGGCGAAACGGTGGCGTACGAGAAGCTGCTGGAGGCCTGGAAGGAAGGGAAGGTGCGGTAAGCACCGCGCGATATCTTCGCGATCCCGAAGCGCCACGGTGTCCGTGGCGCTTTTTCTTATTGGCTATTTCTTAATGCTGTTGGAGGCAGGTTTTTCAACCTCAATTGTTGCTGTTCGACCGCTAACTGTCGGGTGGTGTGAGTCTTGGTGGCTTTTTCCTGCAAAGCGAATTGCCAAGCATGTCGCGATAGTCAATGATATTGGAACAGCTTTTTTGTAATCAACGAAGCATGCTTCGAAGCAAATTGGTAAGCTGGATTTGACAAGCATCGATATCCAGATGAGGGCGGTGAATGTGCTGACAATTTGGTTTATTTTTGATACCGAGAACGGCTCCGGTTTGGTGAGTAGGTCGGAGATGGATTTCCATGAAATACTGGCGCGTTTTGGTCTTTTAGCTATTGTTTTATAGAGGGGGCCGAATATTTCGTTCTCTAAGAGTTCGACGTGATTCTCCCAGTTCTCTTGCCAGAATTTCCCGCCCTTATTGACGTAATGCCAGGCAACTGAGAAAACTACCCCTATGCAAGAAATTATTATTAATAAAAGCTCTTTGTCTGCAAGGGTATATGCATGTCCTTTGGTTTCGGTGCTGTATGCGGCGGCATAACCCGCAAACGCGACGCCAATAAACGTCCAGAAATATGCGGCTCTTTTCCAATAAAGATCTATCTCGAATTTTCTTATTTCATAGGCTTGTTTAAGAGCCTTCTTGTGGACTTTCCTATTGCTCTTAAAAATTTCATCATACTTGCTTTGGGTGAGCATGTAATTTTTTGACTGATAAGTTGTTGTTTGGAGGCTTAGTGTAATCCCGCTTTGGTGGATTCGATCTTTTGATATGGATTTGGTTTTTGGTAAAGCTGTTTTTGGTGCTTTGATGATAGGTGTACGTGATAATAGCGCTTTACGACCTTTGTCTTGTTGGAAATCTTGTTAGGCCAGTGCCTTGCTCTAGTCAAATATTTCAAAAACGTAATCCGCTTATACGCTTTCTGTCTGCATCGCCTTCCTAGAATGAATCCCGTGCACTACCCCCCACGATTCATAGGAGTGAAGCATGCAGATTCTTCGTAAAACCGCACTGATCCTGGCCCTGGCGGCGGGCGTTTCCGGTACGGCGCTGGCCCAGCAGGCGCCGTCCACGGCCCTGACCAGCCCCTACGGCGCGTCGCTCTCGCGCGCCGAGGTGCTGGCCGACCTGGCGCTGTGGAAGCGGGCGGGCGTGGACCGGTTCTGGCGCGGCGAGGCCACGCCGGACATCTACAGCCCCGAGTACAAGGCGGCGTTCTCGGAATACGTGCGCCTGCGTTCGGGCCCGGACTACCAGGCCGAAGTGCAGCGCCAGAACGAGAGCCGCCGATAGCCGCGCCCGCGGCATCGGGGCATCCGCGGTCATGGGGCACGTCCTGTTGACATGCATTCCCGAGTCCGGCGACAGGCTGCACTTCGCGGACCTGGAGCTGGACCTGTTGCGCTGCCGCGCCTACCGGGATGGAGAGCCACTGCTGTTGACGCCGAAGGAGTTTGGGCTGCTCGCCATGCTGATGGGCAGCCCGGGCGCGGTGTTCTCCAGTTGGCAATTGGCCGAATCGGTCTGGCAGGCCAAGGCGCCGGGCCTGGGCGCGGGGCACGTCAAGTGCCAGGCGGTGGCGATCGCCATGCGCCGCCTGCGCAGGAAGGTCGATGGCGGCAGCCGCCCTCGATGGCTGCACGTGATCCGCGGCGGCGGCTTCATGCCGGCCGCGGCGCCGTTGTGACGCCGTCGCGCCAATACCGGTGCAGGCCCTTGATATCGCCCGAGCACAGCAGGGGCATGGCGCCGGCCAGCCTGTCCTCGGGCCAGTCCCACCACTGCATTTCCAATAGCAAGTCGATATCGTCATCGGCAAAGCGCTTTCTGATCGGCTTGGCGGGATTGCCGCCGACGATCGTGTAGGGCTCCACGTCCCGGGTGACGAGGGCGCGGCTGCCGATCACGGCGCCGTGCCCGATCGTGATGCCGGGCATGATCATGGCTTCGGAACCGATCCAGACGTCGTTGCCGATGACGGTGTCGCCGGCCTTCTGGAACGCGTCGCGTGCTTGCGCGAACGCCGGCACTTCGCTCATGTAGAAGAACGGGAACGACGACGCCCAGTCGTACCGATGGCCCTGGTTGCCCGCCATGATGAAGGCGGCGCCCGAGCCGATGGAGCAGAAGCTGCCGATGATCAGTTGATCCACATCGTCGCGGTCCGGCATGAGGTAGCGCGCGCAGTCGTCGAACGAATGGCCGTGGTAGTAGCCGGAATAGTAGCTGTAGCGGCCGACCTTGATGTTCCTGTTGGTGACGTCGTCGGAGAGCAGCTTGCCTTTGAAGGGGCTTTCGAAGTGATTGGTCATGGCGGTCTCGGTGGCCGGCTCCGGCCCGCGTGGTGTCGCGGCGGCTGGCGGAGCGGCTCGCAACCGTCGATGATCGCACATTCCCGAGCCCGCCGCGGCTTGCGGTATGCTGGGCGCTTTCCAACATTGGCCGCCCGCGTTGCGGCCCGTCAGCGCGCATGTCCAGACGCACGAACACGGTGGCCGCAACGGTCGAAGGCCGCATCGACGCGATGCGGGTCGCGGTGCCTTTCGTCCGCGGCCAGGTGTGGTTCCGGGTCAACGGCGTGGCGGTCAACGGCACCTTCGACGACCCGGCCGATATCCGCACGCTGCAGGGCTTGCGGCAACAGGCCACGCCGGTGCGCGTCGGCGTGCTCGAAGGCGGCCCTCGGGGATTGCGTCATTTTTCCTGGTTGAACGCGGGGCAGGGCCAGGGCATCCCGCCGCGCTATTACGTCGATCAGCGCCGCCGGGGATGGCGCGGCATCGGCATCAGCCTGGCCGTGGCCGCGGTGGCCGGCGCCGGCGCCAGCCTGCTGGACCTGTCGTCGTTCGCGCAGGTGCTGTTGCTTGTGCTGGCGCTGACGGTGGCACTGGTTGCCGTGCTGCTGGCTGGCTACTCGCTCTACGGCCTGTGGGACAACCGCCGGCATCGGGCGGCGATCCTGCGCAGCGAAGCGTTGTACCGCGACTTGCTGCAGACCCCCGTGCGGCACGTCGCGCCGACGGCGCAGGCGTCCGTCTCGCACCCGCAAGGCGAGGGCGAGACGCTGATCGCCGACGCGTCGCCCGAGATCCTGCTGATACGCGGCGTCCTGGCGTCGCTGACGCACGAGTCCAGGCCGTCGGTCCGCACCGCGCCCAGTTATGGCGTCTATCGCTTTCAGGTGGGCGCGCGCCGCTTCATCATGTACGTCGCCGAGAATTTCGGCGACGCGCTGCCGTTCCTGGCCGAAGGCGACCAGGTGGAGGTGGCCGCCTATGCCGGCCAGATCGCCGGCGCGGGGCCCGAGCAACTGGTCTACGGCCTGCGCAACCTGGAAGACGGCCGCGTCTATGTCTGCCACCACTATTTCCGCGCCGCCTTCACCGACATCGCGCCCGTGGGCGTGGGCCTGAGGCAGCGCGTGCCGATGCTGTCTTTGCTGGCGATCCTGCTCCTGGTGAGCTGGCTGGTGGTGGTGGCGGTGCTGTCCTCCTCCGATTCGCCGTCGAGTCGCGAGACGGCGCCCGAACTGGCCGCGGTGGCGTTCGTGTTTCTGCTGGTGGCCTGGCTTTGCGTCGCCTTGCCGCTGCTGATCCTGGACACGCGCTGGCGCATGGGCAGGCCGACGCGGCGCCAGCGCATCCTGGAGCGCATCTATCGCGCGCTGGGGCTGGGCACGCCGTTCGCGCCCACGGCGGTGATCGAGGAGGTTTAGGATGAAATTCTTTTCGGGCGGCCGGCGCGGCGGCGCGAAGCCGCCATTTCCTTGCGATTCCATGTTCAAGACCTTCCTGCGCTGCTGCCTCGTCCTGTCGTTCGCCTTCGGGGGCGGCGTTCACGCCGCGGGGTTCCAGCGCCTGAACCTGCCGATGGACATGAACGGCCCGGCCCTGCAGGGCGGCATCTGGTATCCGTGCGCCGCGCCGCCAAGGGAAGTGGCCATCGGCCGCGTCACCCTCGCGGCGACGCCGGACTGTCCGATGAGCGACGGGCGCAAGCCGCTCATCGTCATGTCGCACGGATCGGCCGGCTCGTACCTGGGCCATCACGACACCGCCGCGGCGCTGGCGGACGCCGGCTTCGTGGTGGCGGCGATCAACCATGTCGGCGACAACGCGGTGGACCGCTCGCGCCAGGGCTATCTGTCGATCTTCTCGACCCGGCCGCGCGAGATCAAGCGGCTGATCGACTACCTGGCCGGCGCCTGGCCGCAGCGGGCGCAACTGGACGGCGCGGTGGGTTTCTTCGGCTTTTCGCGCGGCGGCTACACCGGCCTGGTGCTGGCCGGCGCGACGCCCGATTTCACGCGCGGCCTGGCGCTCTGCGGCGGCGAACCGTCACTGCCGATGTGCCGCGACATCCGCGACGGCAAGGTGCCGGCGCAACCCTATGTGAAGGATGCGCGCATCAGGGCGCTGGTCATCGCCGACCCGCTCAACGCGTTCGGCGCGGATGCGCTCAAGGCGGTGTCGATGCCGGTGCAGTTGTGGGCCTCGGAGCGGGGCGGCGACGGCGTCACGCCGGCCAGTGTCGAGGCGGTGCGCGAGGGGTTGCCGGCATCCGAGTTCCGCCCGGTGGCTGGCGCCGGGCACTTCGCGTTCCTGGCGCCGTGCTCGGCCGCGCAGGCCGAGGCCGCGCCGGCGATCTGCCGCGACGCGCCGGGTTTCGACCGCGCGGCGTGGCACCGTGACTTCAACGCGGCGGTGGTCGCGTTCTTCAAGACCGCGTTGCGCTGAACGCGCCGGGAAGCGCCGGCCTGCCGGCGTGAGCGGTTGACGGTCGATGCGCCCTGGCGTGCCGGGCGCTAGCGGCGGGCGTCGGCGGCGGCCCGCTTCCTGGCCGCGGCCTTGGGGCCGTCGCGAAACGCCACGTAGCTGCAATAGCGCTGGAAGTCCTTCCTGGCCAGCGCCAGGTACAGCCCCGTCGCGATCATGGCGGCACTGCACACAAAGCGGTGCAGCCAGATGTCGATCGAGTAGGGCATCAGCGAGGTCGTCAGGTACATGACCAGCACGCCAAAGCCCAGCAACGATACCATCAGCAGCCATCGCGCCCATTCGCTGCCACGGTACAGCCCGGCCAGCAGCAGCCCGGGAATGATCAGCTTGAGCAGGGGCGAGAGCTGCCCGCGCAGCAGCGGCATGAGGTCATAGCTGAGGGTGACCAGCGTGCCCGCCAGGACGATGTACCAGAACCGCTGACTGGTAGGCGCGTGACGCCGGGGAGCTTGCCTTCCTTCACCATTGTTCTGCTGCATGGAGTCTCCTTTTTGCCAAGGGGCCAGTGTAACGTCGTGCCGGCGGCGATGCGGGTAGACTGGCGGCTGGGTACACACCGGAGCACCGCCTTGGCCACCTCGTTGCGCAGATACACCGAGCTTCCCTACCTGATCGACTACCTGCAGACGGGCGAATTGGCGCTGCTCAATCCGAAGGCGTGGGATGACCGCAACGACTCGTTCTACATCGAGGAATACGCCCGCGCCAAGCGCCTGCTCGGCATCTATGCGCTGTGCCTGGCCGAGGCCTCCGAGACCTATCACCACTGGCGCGTGTTCTCCCACGGCAGCGGCGGGGTCTGCATCGAGTTCGACAAGGAAAAGCTGATCGAGCAGGTCGAAGCCGTGCCCGACCTGCGGGCCGAGGCGGTGCAGTACCGCACCATCAAGTCGCTGCGCGAGCAGCCGCCCGTCGAGGCCGACCTGCCGTTCCTCAAGCGCCACGCCTTCCGCGATGAAAAGGAATTCCGCCTGTTCGTCTGCCGCAGGACGCGCGATACGCCGGTGCTGCGCATTCCGGTGGCACCCGCGACCATCAAGCGCGTCACGCTCAGCCCGTGGCTGCCCGCCACCGTGTGCGACCAGGTCAAGAAGGTGCTGAAGTCGATCAAGGGCTGCGAGAAACTGCGCGTGTTCCGCTCGACGCTGGTCGAGAACGAGGATTGGAAGAAATTCGCCAGCGCCGGCCGCAAGGAGCCGGCATGACGGACGGCAACGACAAGATGGCCGCGCAGGCCGCGCTGTCGCCGGCGCAGATCGTCGACGCCTTTGAGCGGCTGGGCTGGACGAACAACGACCCCATGGGCCAGGTGTTGCGGCTGCGCCGCGATGACCCGGCGGCGCTGGGGGAACTGGTCACGCGGTTCCTGGATCGCGGCCTCAAGCACGCCACCTTCATCGACGCCGCGCTCGACCTGATGGACGACGCCACTTATGCCGCCACGTTGCGGCAGGCGTGGCAGCGGGCGCTGCGCGGGCCGGCCTCGGAAGGCGTGGCGGAAGTGCTGGATTCAGCCGCGCTGCAATGGCCGCAGTTGTTCGCGGGCCACTGGCCGGCGCTGCTGGCCATGGCGGAAGCCGGCGCGGGCGGCCCGCGTTTCAATATCGACCGGGCGTGGCGCGCGCTGGACGCCGAGACGGCGCGGGCGTGGCTGGCGCAACTGCCGCCGACGATCGAAGCGGATTCCCCGGACCAACTACGCGCCCGCGCCCTGTTGCACTCGCGCCAGCCGCGGACGGTGTCGCGCGCCTGGCGCCAGGGCTTCGGGGGAGGCGTGGATCCCGACGCCATCTATTGGCTGATGGAAGTGGGCTATGCCGACGACGGCGGCCAGGCGCGCGCGCTGCATGGCGAGCAGCCCCTGCACATCCGTTTCGACGCGGCGCAACGCAAGCAGATGACGGCCTCGCAACCCGCGTGGCGGCGCGAGATCCAGCGCCTGCATCCCACCTGGGGTTCGCCGGCGCCGGATCCCGCGTCGCCGATGGCCACCGTGACGGCGGGCCGGATGGGCGGCGCGCTCGCGGCCGCCTGCGGCCTGTGCCATGGACCCTTGCATCGCCTGTTGACCTTGCCGCGGCCCGAGGTGGCCGGTATCGATTGCGCCACACCGCTGACGCTGGCCACCTGCCTGTCGTGCCAGGGGTGGGAACAGGACGGCCCGATCCTCTTCTTCCAACACGACGGCGACGGCGCGCCGCAAGCGCATCCGTCGCAGCGCCGGGCCGAGCCGGTGACGCCGGAGTTTCCCGCCGAACCGCTGCGCGAGGCCGACGTGGCCCTGTTCCAGGCCCCGTCGCGCTGGGCCTGGCAGGACTGGGGCGATTCCAACGGCCGCCAGAACCTGAGCCGTGTCGGCGGCCCGCCCAGCTGGGTGCAGTCGGCGGACTACCCCGCCTGTCCGGATTGCGACCAGCGCATGTCGTTCGCGATGCAGCTCGATTCCGACCTGCCGCAGGCGGACGGCGGCGACTGGATGTGGGGCAGCGGCGGCTGCAACTACAGCTTCTGGTGCGGCCACTGCCGCGTCAGCGCGCATCTGTGGCAATGCACCTGAACGTCGCGCCGCCGGCATCAGCCGGGATCCCCGCCGCGCCTTTCACTGCGTACGCGACGCGGACCGCGCGCATGCCTACACCGGCCGGCTGGCCTGCGCGCGCCAGCACTTGACGGGGTCATCGCGCACCAGCGACTGGTGCACGCCGATCCCAGCCATCACGCCCGAGGCGCTGGCCAGCGTGGCATTGCCCATCTGCAGGCTGGCATCGCCCGCGGCGTAGACGCCCGGCACCGTGGTCTGCTTGAAATCGTCGACCCGCAGGTAAGGCCCCAGCAAGCCCTCGTCGAAGGCGCAGCCCAACTGCATTGCCAGCGGGCTGGCCATGTGCACGCGGCTGGCGACGAACAATGCATTGACCAGCAGGCGGCGGCCATCGGCCAACTGCACCGCGTCGATGCGCGGCGCCGGGCCGAGCAACTGCGTCACCGGGGTGCGCTCGATGCGCACGCCACGGGCGGTCAGCAGCGCGGCCTGCTCGGCGTCCGGCTCGAACTCGCCCTGGGTGAAATAGGTGGTGGGGCCCCAATCGGGCAGCAGCGCGGCCTGGTGCGAGGACATAGGGTGGGCGGCCAGCACGCCGAGCGGCTGGTCGGCCACTTCATAGCCATGGCAGTAGGGGCAATGCAGCACCGTCCGGCCCCAGCGTTCCCGCAGGCCGGGTAGCGCGGGCAGTTCGTCGCGCACGCCGATGGCCAGGATAAGGCGGGCGCCTCGCAGTTCGCGGCCATCTTCCATGGTGACGAGGAAGCGGCCCGATTCGCCGGCGGCGCTGGCGGCGGCGCCGTCAATGAAGTCCACGGTGCGGTAGGCGCCCAGTTGGGCGCGTCCAACGGCGACGATCTCGGCCGGCGTCTTGCCGTCCTGGCCCAGGAACCCGTGCGAATGCGCGGCAAAGCGGTTGCGTGGCAGGCCGGCATCCACCAGCGCGATGCGGCGGCGGGCACGGGCCAACTGCATCGCGGCCGACAGGCCGGCGAAGCTGCCGCCGATGATGATGGCGTCGTAGCAGGGGGGCAGTTTTTCGGGCTTCATCGCTATATCGATACTTTAAAAGTTGCATGATACGGCGATCCCGCCCGGTCATGCAACTTATAATGTTTCAAACCATGAACCAGGAGTCTTTCCATGCGCAGTGATAACCGCCTGTCCCGCATGCTGCACGTGCTGCTGCACATGGCGGAGCAGGACGCGCCGCTGACTTCCGAGACCATCGGCAAGATGCTGAGCACCAATCCCGTGGTGGTGCGGCGCATGATGTCCGGCCTGCGCGATCGCGGCTACGTGCAATCGGAAAAGGGCCACGGCGGCGGCTGGGTGCTGACGCGCCCGTTGTCCGAGCTGACGCTGCTGGACGTCTACCAGGCGCTGGGCGAGCCGCCGATCTTCGCGCTCGGGCTGGACCAGAGCGAACCGAAGTGCCTGGTGGAGCAGGCCGTCAACGCCGGGCTGGAAGGCGCGATGGCCGAGTCGCGCCGGCTGCTGCTGGAACACTTCGCGACCATCCGCATGGATCAGTTGGCGCGGGACTTCCAGGAACGGCTCAAGCAGCATCCGCATTGCGGCTGACGGCGGTCGTCAGCGCGCGCACCACATCCACCAGGGCGACCTGGCCCTTGATGATCCGGTCGCGCGGACCTTCGAAGTCGATCCACCCTTCATTGAAGCCGTCCAGCATCTGAATGCGGGGGATCGGATCGCGCATGCCCTGGGCCGTGAACAGCGCGCCCCAGCGCTCGCGCGGCACGGCGCGGACGGCCACCGACCGGCCCAGCACCTCGGCAAAGGCCCGGGCGGCATCGAGCGGACTGACCCGTTGCGGGCCCTCCAGTTCCACCACACGCAGGCCGGTCCAGTCTTCCCGCAGCAGTTGCGCGCCGACCCGGCCGACGTCGGCCGTGGCCACCATCGGAATGGCGCGCTCCAGCGGTTGCAGGTACGAGTCGATGACGCCCTGGTCGCGCGCGCTGGCGACATCCCAGGCCAGGTTCTCCATGAACCAGCCCGGGCGCAGCAGCGTCACCGGCAATGGCAGGCGGCGCAGCGCCTGTTCCATCAGGGTGCGCTGGGTCAGCAGGTTCTGCTGGTCGGACTGGGCGCCGATGGTCGACAGGCACACGACCTTGGCGGGTTGGCCCAGCGCAATGGCGGAGGTGACCGCGTCGATGACGGCGCGGGCCTCGGGAAAGCCGGGCCTCGGATCGAATTCGGACGGCGGCAGGATGAATACCCCGTCGGCCCCGGCGAAGGCGCGCGCCAAGGCGTCGGCATCGGTCATGTCGGCGATGGCCACGTCGCAGCCGCGGGCGATCCAGGCGGCGGCGTTGGCGGGGTTGCGCAGCACGGCGCGCACGGGCAGGCCCGCTTGCAGCAAAGAGGCGGCGAGCGCGCCGCCGACCTTGCCGCTGATTCCGGTAATGGCATACATGGGATTCTCTCCAGGTGGGGGGCGGGATGCGGATCGATCACGCCGGAACGCATCGTAGGCGCTGGCGATCATTGAGAGAATGGCAATTCAGTCATAACATTCATGACGTTTGCTCACTTATCTGGAATGTCTCGATGGATGGCCGCATATTGGCGAATATCGGCGTATTGGCCGCCGTGGTGGAAAGCGGCAGCTTCGCGCGCGCGGCGCAAACGCTCGGAATCACAGCCTCCGGGGTCAGCCGCGCCGTGAGCCGGCTGGAGGCCGGCGTTGGCGTGCGACTGCTGGACCGCACCACGCGGGCGGTGGCGCTGACCGAAGAGGGGCGTCGGCTGTACGAACAGATCAATCCGCTCGTCGCCGGCATCGGCGAAGCGATCGACAGCGCCAGCGGCGCGTCGGTGGCGGTCAAGGGCCGCCTGCGCGTCAACGCCGATGCCTTTTTCGCCCGTCTGATCCTGGCGCCCCACGTGGGGCGGTTTCTGCAGGCGCATCCCGAGCTGACGCTCGATCTGGCCACGCGCGAGCAATTGGGAGACCTGGTGTCCGAGGGCTTCGACGTGGCGATCCGCTTCGGCGAGCCGCCGTCTTCCTCGCTGGTATCGCGCAAGCTGCTCGATACCCGTTCGCTGACCGTGGCCGCGCCGTCCTATGTGCGCAAGCATGGCGCGCCCGCGACGCCGGCCGATCTGGCGCGTCATGCCTGCATCCAGATGCGCAGTCCCATGACCGGCCAGCCGTTGGCGTGGTCGTACCGCAAGAACGGTCGGACCACGCAGGCGCATACCTCGGGCCAATTGCACCTGTCCGACGGCTGGACGATGCTGGGCGCGTGCCTGGCGGGCGCGGGCATCGCCCGTTTCAAGGCCAGCGGCGTGCGTGAACTGATCCGCAAAGGCGAGCTGGTCGAGTTATTGCCGGACTATGTCGGTGACCGCTACGCCCTCTACGCGCTGTATCCTTCCCGCCATCTGCCCGCTGCCAAGGTGCGCGCGTTCATCGAGTTCGTGGTCGGCATCCTGGACGATCCCGCGGGGTAGGGCACGCCGCCGGCCGCCGGTGTATCCTCGCAGGCGAGCCCGCCCCGCATCCCGGACGCCGGCCCGCGCAAGAGAACACGGACGGCGGCCACCCGCGCCAGTCCGGCACTGCCCGACCAGGAGACATCGAACATGCTATTGACCGAAGAACAGCTCAGCGTCCAGGACATGGCGCGCCGTTTCGCCCAGGAACGCCTGGCGCCCAATTCCGAGCGCTGGGACCGCGAACACCACTATCCGGCCGACGCCATTCGCGAGATGGCCGACCTGGGATTCTTCGGCATGCTGGTGCCGGAGGAATGGGACGGCAACGCCAGCGGCTACCTGTCGTACGCCGTGGCGCTCGAGGAGATCGCGGCGGGCAATGGCGCCTGCTCGACCATCATGAGCGTGCACAACTCGGTCGCCTGCATGCCGATCCTGAAGTACGGCAGCGACGCGCAGAAAGACCTGTTCCTGCGGCCGCTGGCCACGGGCGCGGCCATCGGCGGTTTCGCCCTGACCGAGCCGCAGGCCGGCTCCGACGCCAGCAGCCTGCGCACCCGCGCGGTGCGCGACGGCGACCACTACGTGCTCAACGGCGCCAAGCAGTTCATCACCTCGGGCCGCACGGGCCAACTGGTGATCGTGTTCGCGGTGACCGATCCGCAGGCCGGCAAGCGCGGCATCTCGGCCTTCATCGTGCCGACCGACACCCCGGGCTACCAGGTGGTGCGGGTCGAGGACAAGCTCGGCCAACACCTGTCCGACACCTGCCAGATCGCCTTCGAGGATATGCGCATTCCCGCCGCGTGGCGGCTGGGCGAGGAGGGCGAGGGCTACAAGATCGCGCTGTCGAACCTGGAGGGCGGCCGCATCGGCATCGCCTCGCAGTCGGTCGGCATGGCGCGCGCGGCGTTCGAATGCGCGCGCGACTATGCGCGCGACCGCCAGGCCTTCGGCAAGCCCATCATGGAGCACCAGGCGGTGTCGTTCCGGCTGGCCGACATGGCCACGCAGATCCACGCCGCGCGGCAGATGGTGCTGCACGCGGCGGCGCTGCGCGAGGCCGGCAGGCCGGCGCTGACCGAGGCCTCGATGGCCAAGCTGTTCGCCTCCGAGATGGCCGAGAAGGTCTGCTCGGCCGCCATCCAGACGCTGGGCGGCTACGGCTACCTGGCCGACTTCCCGGTGGAACGCATCTACCGCGATGTGCGCGTGTGCCAGATCTACGAAGGCACCAGCGACATCCAGCGGCTGGTGATCGCGCGCGCTTTGTAGGACGGCGCGACGCGTGGGCGGTGTCGGCCCAGGCGGGCGGCCCGCGGGCGCCGGCGGCATGGTTGACGCTGCGCGCCGGCAGGGCCTGCCGGGAGCTCAGTCCAACAAGGCCTGCACGGCGGCCTGCGCCGGCGCCGCCAGCGGCTGTTCACGTTGCAGCCGCGCGATCTTTTCCTCGAACTCGCCCGCCACATCCGGCCGCACCTTCTTCATGGCGCGCACCGTCTGCGCCAGCAGCAGGCGCGCGTTGACGCTGCGCGGGAAGTCCAGGCACTGGCGCAGGTTGCCGTCAATGATCTCGCGTTCGCCATTGAGCTGGCCCGGCTGGTCCGGGTCGGCGCCGTTGCAGCGCACGGCCAGCAACTGTTCCAGGCGCAACAGGTAGTACGGGAAGGCGGCGCCGTCCGGCACCGTGTAGTTGGCAGGCGCCGCCAGCGGCGCCTGCGCGGTGGCGCGGCCGACCAGCGCCACCAGTTCCTCGGTCAGGCGCTGGATCGCGGCGGTCGGATCGGCCATCGGGAATTCGGCCGACAACGCGCCGATGCACTCGGCGTCCTCGGTGCGCACCAGGCGCACCTCGGCGCGCCACGGCTCGGCCACGGTGACCAGGTGCGAGATCACCACGTAATCGCTCTGCGCCTCGCATTGCTGCGCGTAGCCGATGGCGTCGGTGTCGTCCCAGGCCGCGCCGCTCAGCAGGAAGCCGGGATGCGGCTCGGTCAGCCACGGCACCAGCGTCTGCGTGCGCAGGCCGCAGCGCAGCGCCAGTTGTTCGTTGAAGTACAGCGGCAGCGCGCGGCTCAGGCGGCCGGTGGCGTCGGCCAGTTGCCGCTCGGCGCCTTCGGGCGCGGCGCCGATCTCGGCCGAGCCGCCCAGGAACGACACCAGCGGACGGTCGGGCGTCACCGGCGTGAACAGCGCCGCCGCGGGCGAATCGGGCGTCAGCCAGACCGGGCCGCGGCCCAGCAGCATCGCCAGCCGCATCTGCGCCGGTTCGGTGGCGCCGTCACCCAGCGCGGCGCGCGCCAGTTCGGTGTCCCAATAGCCCAGGTTGTCCTTCCAGTCGGGGCGCTGCTGCGCGTAGAGCTGGTCGAGTATGGCGCGGGCCTCGTCGTGGCGGCCCAGTTCGACGTAGGCGCGGATCAGGTTGTTGCCGACCTGGATGCCGTGGTGGGCGGCCTCGAAGCGCGGCCCGGCCAGTTGCACGATCGGCTCGATCGCGCCGGCGTTGCCCAGGTCGCCGCTCATCTGCGCCAGCAGGTCGGCGGGCGCGGGCGTGCCGGCGCGGGCGAGCGATTCTTCATACATGGCGAGCGCGCCGGACAGGTTGTGCGCGCCCAGTTCACCGTGCGCCAGCCACAGTTGCGCGCGCCAGCTCCCGGGCAGGGCGGCGACCTTGCGCATGGCGGCCACGCCGGCGGCGTCGCCGCCGTGTTCGCGGTGGATCGCCTCGTACCAGCCCAGGCCGTTGTCCTGGTTGGGATCCAGCTCCAGCGCATGCCACAGCGTGGCCAGGGCGCCGGCCTCGTCGCCGCGCTCGTCCTGGATCTTGGCCAGGTTGGTCAGGACGATGCCGGTCTCGCCGTGCGCGGCCATGAAATCGCGCAGCACCCGTTCGGCGTCGTCGAGCCGGCCGGTCTTCATGTAGACGATGGCCTGCAGCACCACGCCGCGCTCGGCGCCGGGTTGCAGTTCGACCAGTCGGTCGGCGGGCCTGACCATTTCATCGATGAAGCCGTCGCCGAGCGACTGGATGATCAGGCCGGCGAGCGAGTCGGGGTCGTCCCAATGGCGCTCGATGGCGCCGGCCAGCACGTTGTCGCGCCACTGGTCGCGCGGCACGAAGATCTCGCGGCCGTAGGCGTCGTAGGCGCGGATCATGTCGGCGTCCTGCGGCGCCTGTGTGTCAGCGGCCGCCGCGTCTGCGGGCTGCGGCGCGGGCTGATCGGCGTGCGCGGCGGCGTCGGCGGGAGCGGCTTGCTTGCCGAGCAGTTTCTTCAGAAAGCTCATCGGGTCGGTTCCTAGGTTCGGGCGCCCGCCGCGCGGACGCGGCGGGCAAGGCGGCGACGCGCCCAGAGGGTGTAGATGACGAGGTTGCCGGCGACCAGCAGCAGCGCCAGCGCGACCTGGACGCCGCGCGTCAGGCCGTCCGGGTAGATCAGCGCCAGGATATAGTGCTCGACGAGGCCGCCGGCATAGCCTTGCTGGCCCGCCTGCTGGCGCAGCGAGACTTCCAGCGGCGTCAGCGGGCAGATCCAGCCCATGCCGACGACCATCGCGCCCCAGGCCAGCGCCGGCAGGTGCAGGTAGGCCAGGCGCCAGCGCCACAGCGCCAGCAGGCCGCCGAACACGACGAAGGCGACGAACAGGCCGTGAATGATCAGGACGGCGTCGGCCAGCAGGCGAGGGATCATGCGGGCATTCCTCCGGTGGGCATCCGCTGTCGCCGGGGCGACGGGGCCGACACGACGCGTTCGTGGCGACGGGCGGAAGGGGCGCCGGGCGCGGATGGCGCCGGCGCCGGTCGTCAGGGTTTCAGGTCGCGCAGCAGCTTGGCCAGTTCCGGCGCGGTCATCAGCGACACGCCCTCGGCGCGGGCGTATTGCAGGGCGTTGTCGGACACCTCGCCCAACGCGATGTAGATGGCTTCTCGCGCGCCGCGCTTCTCGCGCGCCGCCTGCAGTTCGCGCAGCGGCTCGACGCCGACCCGCGCGGCCTTCCAGCGCTTGGCGCTGACCATGGCGACGTGGCCGTCCTTGGCCAAGGCGAAATCGGCGCCGGGGCCTTGCAGCCGTTCGACCTCGCAGCCATCGCGGCGAAAACCGGCCTCGACCGTGGCGGCGAACTGCTGCCACGACATGGCCGCGGCGGCCTGCGCCACGGCCTCGACGCGGGCGCCCGACGGCGCGCGCAATTGCTTGTAGGCCGCCATGATGGCGATCACCGCGAACGGCACGGCGGCGAACACGCCCATGGCCGCATACTCCAGCGGCAGCGCGGCGAATCCACCCACCGCCAGCAGCAGCGCCACGCCGGCGCTCATCCACCACGGCGAGCGCAGCAGCACCGCGAAGATGGAGTTCTGCGACATCTTGAACTTCATGACGCGCGCACCACGATACGCACGTCGCCGCAGGTGACGATCTGGCCGGGACGGATCTTGGCCGTCTTGCGCGTTTCGACCACGCCGCCCACGCTCACGTGGCCTTCGGCCACCAGCATCTTGCCGGCGCCGCCGCTGTCGCAGACGCCGGTGGCCTTGAGCAACTGGTTGACTTCAATAAAGGGGCTGCCTTCGGCAAGCGTGAATTCGATGATGGGCATGGCACGGACGGGCGTTGAATGGGGATCGGGCGGTTCAGGCCTGGCCGCCGGGGGCGTTGCCGCCAACGGGCGGGGCCGGCGGCGCGGGGGGCGCCGGGGGCACGTCGGCGGGCGCCACGGGGCGGTCGCTGGGGGCTTCTGCGCGCGCCATCCAGGCGATCAGCGACGAGCGCATGGCTTCCTCGACCGACATCTGTATCGGCTGCACCCATTCCTGCGGCACGAATACGGTATAGCCCCCGATCATATAGCCCATCGGCAGGTACACCGCCACGCGGTCGCCCTGCGTGAAGCCTTCCGGCAGGCCGTCCAGGTTGCGGCGCGTCACCAGGCCGACCAGCTCCAGTTGCTGGCCCGGGATGCGCAGGATCACGACCTGCTGGGCGGTGGCCTTGGAGCTGGGCGAGAAGTAGTCGGCGAAGCTCTTGAGCGACGAGTAGATGCTCTTGACCACCGGCAGGTTGGTGAACGGCATTTCCAGCAGCGCCATCACGCGCTTGACGCGCTCCTTGGACACCAGGTAGCCGATCGCCAGGATGCCCAGGATCCCCAGCAGCAGCCCCAGGCCCGGAAAATAGAAGCCGCCGATGAACGGGCGCAGGAAGGTCAGCGCCACCGCCTCGGTCCAGGCCAGGAAGATGTAGAGCAGGTAGATCGTCAGCGCCAGCGGCAGCACGGTGATCAGGCCGCGGAAGAAGTACTTGTAGAGACGGGTCATAGTCATGAAGCCAGGAAATCGGGGTCGGGTCCTGCGCGCCGGCGGACCGGAAGGGCCGAAAGCATAGCAGCAGGCGGCGCAAAGTCCGGTAACAAGACGCGGGAATTGCTACCGGTCGACGGGCAGGTACAGCGTCTCCTTGATCTCCTCCATCACCACATAGCTGCGCGATTCGGCCGACGCGGGCAGGCGCTTGAGGATCTCGCCGAGCAGACGGCGGTATTCATTCATCTCGGTCAGGCGGGCCTTGACCAGGTAGTCGAAGTCGCCCGACACCAGGTGGCACTCCATGACCTCGGGCACATACAGCAGCTCTTTCTTGACCTTGTCGAACACGTCGCCCGATTTGGCCGAAAGCTTGATCTCCAGGAACACCAGCAGGTTCTTGCCGAGCGCCGCCGGGTTGACGCGCGCATGGTAACCGGAGATCACGCCTTCGCGCTCCATGCGCTTGACGCGGTCGGAGCAGGGCGTGGCCGACAGGCTGACGCGCTCGGCCAGTTCCGTGACGGAAATACGGCCTTCCCGCTGCAGGATATCCAGGATTTTCAGGTCGATACGATCGAGATCGCGCATTTCACTTCTGGCGGTCGAAAAAAGGAGCTTGGCCGGGAAAAACCACTGCCGAATGAAAATCTTCAGTGATTTTCACTGTGATAAGGCTCATAGACTACCGAAATTCCTGACCAAATCCAAACTTCGGAACGAATCATGCACGTCATCGTCCTCGGCAGCGGCGTCATCGGCACCACCACGGCCTATTACCTGGCCCGCCAGGGGGCCAAAGTGACGGTGCTGGACCGCCAGCCCGGCGCCGCCCAGGAGACCAGCTACGCCAACGCCGGCCAGGTGTCGCCGGGCTATTCCACGCCCTGGGCCGCGCCCGGCATTCCGCTGAAGGCCATCAAGTGGCTGTTCAAGAAGCACGCGCCGCTGGCGATCCGCCTGGACGGCAGCCTGTACCAGCTCAAGTGGATGGCGGCGATGCTGGCCAACTGTTCGGCCGAGCGCTACGCGGTCAACAAGGAACGCATGCTGCGCCTGGCCGAATACAGCCGCGACTGCCTGCGCGAGCTGCGCGCCGACACCGGCATCCATTATGAAGAGCGCACCCGCGGCACGCTGCAGTTGTTCCGCACCGAGGCCCAGATGGAAGCCGCGCGCCGCGACATCGCGGTGCTGGAAGAGGTCGGCGTGCCCTACGAGCTGCTGGACCGCAACCGCCTGGTGAGCGCCGAGCCGGCGCTGGCGCGCTCGCTGCACAAGCTGGCCGGCGGCCTGCGACTGCCCAACGACGAGACCGGCGACTGCCGCCTGTTCACCACCCGCCTGGCCGCAATGGCCGCGGCGCTGGGCGTGGAGTTCCGCTATAACCAGTCCGTCGCCGGCCTGAACACCGCCGGCGGGCAGGTGACCGGCGTGCGTGTCGGCAACGAGGTGCTGACGGCCGACCGCTACGTCGCGGCCTTCGGCAGCTACACCCGCGGCTTCCTGGAGCCGCTCGGCCTGGACCTGCCGGTGTACCCGGTCAAGGGCTATTCGCTCACCATCCCCATGAAGGACGAGGCCGCCGCGCCGGTCTCCACCATTCTGGACGAGACCTACAAGATCGCCGTCACCCGCTTTGACGACCGCATCCGCGTCGGCGGCATGGCCGAGCTGTCGGGCTTCGACCTGCGCCTGAAGGACGCGCGCCGCAAGACGCTGGAACTGGTGGTCAACGATCTGTTCCCCGGCAGCGGCGACGTGGCCCGCGCCGAGTTCTGGACCGGCCTGCGCCCCATGACGCCGGACAGCACGCCCGTGGTCGGCCCGACCCGCTACGGCAACCTGTTCCTGAACACCGGCCACGGCACGCTGGGCTGGACCATGGCCTGCGGCTCCGGCAAGCTGGTGGCCGACCAGGTGCTGGGCCAGCGCCCGCAGATCCGCACCGACGGCCTGGCTCTGTCGCGCTACGACCGCCAGGCCTCGGCCGAGCGGCCGCTGGTGCTGGGCGGCAAGGGCGCCTGATTCCGGCCTGTTGCCCGCATCCTTGCCTCCGGCGCCGGCCACAAGCCGGCGTCCCGACGGCCCGCCCGGCGCACGATGCCGGCCGGGCCGTTGTTCCAGCGGGCGCGGCGCGACATTGCCGCGACACTTGCAGGCCCGTTGAGGCCACAGGGAATCGACGCCGGCCTCTACAATCGGCGGCATGACCCATTTCCTGCATACCGCCGATTGGCAGATCGGCCGTCAGTACGGCCAGTTCGAAACCGATGACGCCGCCTTGCTGGCCGAGGCCCGCTTCGATGTCGTCGCGCGCATCGCCGCGCTTGCCGCCGAGCGCCAGGTCGACGCGGTGCTGGTGGCCGGCGACGTGTTCGACACCCAGGCGGTGTCCGACCGCACCATCCGCCGCCTGTTCGCCGCGCTGGCCGCCTACGCCGGGCCGTGGGTCATGATCGCCGGCAACCACGACGCGGCGCTGGCCGACAGCGTCTGGAGCCGCGCCGCGCAACTGGGCTGCATCCCGCCCAACGTGCGGGTGCCGTTGCGTACTGGCGTGGTCGACCTGCCAGCGCAGAACCTCGCGGTGCTGGCCGCGCCGCTGACCCAGCGTCATACCTACGACGACGTCACCCAGGCCTTCGACGCGCTGGAATCCGAACCCGGCCGCGTCCGCGTGGGCCTGGCCCATGGCAGTGTCGCCGGCCGCCTGCCCGACACCATCGACGCCACCAACCCCATCGCGCCCGACCGCGCCGCCCGTGCGCGGCTCGACTACCTGGCGCTCGGCGATTGGCACGGCTGCCTGGCCATCGACGAACGCACCTGGTACGCCGGCACGCCCGAGCAAGACCGCTTTCGCGGCAACGAACCCGGCTATGCGCTGGACGTGCGCATCGATGCGCCGGGCGCCCCGCCACGCGTCGAACGCGTGGCCACCGGCAAATACCGCTGGTCCGCCTGGACCGAAACCCTGAGCCTGCCGACCGACGCCCAGGCGTTGGCCGACCGCCTGGCGGCGCTGCGCGCCGAAGACGTGCTGCGGCTGGAACTGCAGGGCCACGTCAACGTGCCGACCTGGGAGGCGCTGCAACGCGCCGTGGACCAGGCGGCGGCGCAGGCGAGGGCGGTGCTGCCGGACTTCTCCGGCCTGCTGCTCGAACCCGACGAGGCCGACCTGGCGCAACTGGGCGCGAGCGGCTACGTCGGCGAAGTGGCCGCGCAACTGCAGGCCATGCAGGCCGATCCCGACCAGGCGGCGGTGGCCGGCGAGGCCCTGCGGCTGCTGCTGCGGTTCCAGCGCGAAGGCGCGGCGGCGGGAGGCGCGCAATGAAGCTCACGCGCATCGCCCTGGAAGAATTCCGCAAATTCCGCCAGCCCCTGGTGCTGGATGGCTTGCAGGACGGCCTGAACCTGTTCGTCGGTCCGAATGAGGCCGGCAAGAGCACGGTGGCCGCGGCCATCCGCGCCGCGTTCCTGGAACGCTACAGCACCCGTACCGTGTCCGACCTGGCGCCGCGCGGCGAGAGCGGCGCACGCCCCGGCGTCGAACTGGCGTTCAGCCATGCGGGCCACGATTACCTGCTGAAAAAACACTTCCTGTCGCGGGCCCGCTGCGAACTGCTGATCGACGACGGCGCGCAACGGCTCGATGGCGAGGAAGCCGAGAACGCACTGGCCGCGTTGCTGGGCTTCGAACTGGCCGCGCGCGGCCAGAGCAAGCCCGACCTGGCCGGCGTGCCGGGCCTGCTGTGGATCCAGCAGGGCGACGGCCAGAACCTGCAAGCCGCGGCCGGCCACGCCGGCGGGCATCTGCGCGAGGCCCTGACGCAGTTGTCGGGCGAGCTGGCCTCCGGCGACGGCGACCGGCTCTACGAGCGCGTCGCCGCCGAGCGCGCCGCCTTGCTGGATGCGCGCAACGGCCGCCCCAAGGGCATCTACAAGGACGCCGAGGACGCGCTCGCCGCCGCCCTGGCCGAGCGCGACCAATGCGCCCAGGCCAAGGCCCAGCTCGACGCCGACGTCGACCGGCTGGCGACGCTGCGCGCCGAGCACGCGCGCGCCGAGGCCGGCCAGCCCTGGAAGGATTTCGAGGCCCGCGCCGCCGAGGCGCGCGCCCGGCTCGCGGCCGTGGCCAAGGAACGCGAGGCGCTCGAAGGGCTGCAACGCGAACAGCGCCAGGCGGCCGAAACCTTGGCCGTGCTGCAGGAACAGGTGCGCCGCGACCAGCAGGACGAATCCGAATTGCAGGCCCTGGCGGCGCAGGCGCGGGCCGCCCGCGCCGCGGTCCAGCAGGCCCAGGAGCCGCTGGCCCGGGCCCGCGCGCTGCGCGACACGCACGCCGCCGCCGCCGAGCAGGCGCGCCAGCGGGTCGCTGCGGTGCAAGCCGTGGCCGACCGGCGCGACCTCGAACACCAGATCGACCAGTTGGCGCGCGACATCGAGCGCCTGGACGGCGCGCTCGAAGAAGCCACCCGCCTGATCGAGCAGGGCACGATCCTGAAGGCCGAAGCCGTGCGCATCGAGATCGCCGACGCCGACATCCAGGCCCTGCGCAAGAGCGAACGCGCGCTGGGCGACCTGCAACTGCGCCAGCAGGCCATCGCCACGCGCCTGTCGTACGCGCTGGACGCGGGCCGCGAGGCCCGGCTGGACGGCGCCGCGCTGGCCGGCAACGGCGAGTTGCTGCTGACCGCGGCGGCTGAACTCGAATTGCCCGGCCTGGGCCGGCTGCGCATCGAGCCGGGCGGCCAGGACCTGCCGGCGCTCAAGCGCGAACTGGCCGACGTGCAGGCGGCCAGCGCGGCCTTGCTGTCGCGCCTGGGCGTGGCGCACGTGGCCGAGGCCGAGGAACGCCATGCGCGCGGCGTCGACCTGCAGCGCGAACTGGAGGCCATGCGCAAGACGCTGGCGATCCATGCGCCCAAGGGCGTGGACGCGCTGCGCGGCCAACGCAACGAAGCCCAGGCGCGGCGCGCGCAACTGGCCGAGCGGTTGGCGTTGCTGCCGCCGGCGGCTGAGGCGGGCGATGCCGATGCGCCCGCCGCGCGCCAGGCGCTGCGCGATGCCGAGGCCAGCGCGGCGCAGGCCGAGCAGGCCCTGGCGGCCGCGCAGCGCGCCCTGGATGCCGACAGCGCCCGCGCCCAGTTGCTCGAAACCCAGGCCGCCGCGCGCGGCGCCGACCTGCAATCGCCCGAACGCGCGGCGCAGCGCCAGGCCCGCGCCGGCCGGCTGGCCGAGGCCCGCAGCGGCCACGACCTGCTCGAACAGCGCCTGCGTCAGGCGCAGGCCGCGCTGGAGGCGCTGCGTCCGGAGCTGCTGGAGCAGGACGCGCAGCGCTACGAAAAGTCCGCCGCCATCGAACGCGACGCCCAGCACAAGCGCCACAGCGAGATCCAGCAGTTGCTGGGCAAGCTGGAGCAGGCCGGCGCGCAGGGCCTGGGCGAACGCCTGTCCGAAGCCGAGGCCGCCTGCGAACGCCTGCAGCGCCGCCGCGACGAATTCCAGCGCCGCGCCCAGGCGCTCGAATTGCTGTCCACCCTGCTGGCCGGCAAGCGCGACGCCGCCACCCAGCGCCTGCAGGCGCCGCTGGCGCGGCGCCTGGGCCACTATCTGGCGCTGCTGTTCCCCGAGTCCGCGCTGCGGCTGGACGAGGCGCTGCTGCCCGCGGCCCTGCAACGCGCGGGCGGCGAGGATCCGCTGGACGCGCTCAGCTTCGGTACGCGCGAGCAATTGGGCATCCTGGCGCGCTTCGCCTACGCCGACCTGCTGCGCGAGGCCGGACGGCCGACGCTGCTGTTGCTGGACGATGCGCTGGTGCACACCGACGACGAGCGGCGCGACCTGATGAAGCGTGCGCTGTTCGATGCCGCCACGCGCCACCAGATCCTGATGTTCACCTGCCACGGCGAGGCCTGGCGCGACCTGGGCGTCGAGCAGCGCCGCATCGGCGCTTGACGCCTTGGCGGCGGTGCGAGCCGCGTCCGCACGTGCAAACTGCCCCCGCACGTGCGGACCGGTGTCGTCAAGCGCGTCGCCGGCTGCGTGCGGGCGCCCCGCAACTTGACGCTGGCGCGCGGCGCCGGTAGCCTACACGGGTTCATCACCGAACCCGACGCGCTTCACATGCCCGACCTCACGCCTTCCGCCGAATCCGCCTTCGCTGCCCGCGCAGCCGGCGCCGGCCTGCGCGCAAGCCGGCGGCAGGGCGTGTCGCCTCCCGTTGTTTCTCCTGTCGTCTCGACGGTCGTATCGCCGCCGGTGGCTTCGCCGCCGTGCGATGTCGTCGTCGGTGTCGCGGGCGCCTATCCGCCCGTGGCCGCCGTCGTCGGCTGACCGCCGCACACTTCCCGCTCCCGCCTTATCGCCTGGATCCGCCGCGCTGATGCGCCGACGCGTTTGCGTTCGCGCCCGCCCGCCGCGCGTCCACGCCTGATCCGTTCGCGCGCCGCAAGACGCGTGCACGCCGCGGGAGCCTGTTCCATACCCGACAGGTAGAAATCTTCATGTCTTTCAATCGCAATGCGTGGGCCGCCTACGGCTCCACTTCCTTGTTCGTGCTGCTGTGGAGCGGCGGCGCGATCTTCGCCAAATGGGGCCTGGCGCACGCCTCGGCCTTCGGTTTCCTGCTGTGGCGCTTCGTCCTGGCGCTGGTCGTCCTGCTGGCGCTCTGCGTTGGGCGCCGGCGCTGGCTGCCGGCGCCCGGCACGCGCGGCATCGTCGCGCTGACCGGGCTGCTGCTGATCGGCAGCTATTCCATCTGCTATCTGCTGGCGCTGGACCACGGCATCACGCCCGGCGTGCTGGCCACGCTGCTGGGGGCGCAACCCATCCTGACCCTGGCGCTGCTCGAGCGCCGCTTTCCGCCGCTGCGGCTGGCGGGGCTGCTGCTGGCCCTGTGCGGATTGGGCATGGTGATGTTCCAGAGCATCGGCATGGCGCGTTTCTCGCTCGCCGGCATGGCCTTCGCGTTCGCGGCGCTGCTCAGCATGACCGCCGGCGCCATCCTGCAAAAGCGCGTGCGCCAGGCGCCGACGGACGTGATGCCGCTGCAGTACGTGGCCAGCCTGGCGCTGTGCCTGCTGTTCGCGCCGTTCCAGCCGCTGCACGTGGATTGGAGCCCGGGATTCGTGCTGCCGCTGCTGTGGATGGGACTGGTGATCTCCGTCGGCGCGACGCTGCTGTTCTACCGCATGATCCAGTCCGGCAACCTGGTCAACGTCACCAGCCTGTTCTACCTGGTGCCGGCCGGCACCGCGGCGCTGGATTACCTGGTGCTGGGCAACCGCCTGTCGCTGCTGAGCCTGGGCGGCATGGCCGGGATCCTGCTGGGGCTGATGCTGGTGTTGCGCACGCCGGCGGCGCGCTCGGGGGGCTGATCGCGGTTTGCCGCCGCGTCGCGGGATGTTCGCCGCGCGGCGCACACCTCGGGGGCGCATCGCGCGCGCGCGGGCGGGGCGAGGGCGCGCTCCGGGACGTGGCCGTCCTGCCGCTTCGTCCGCGCTACGCGTGCGCGGCTTCTTCCTGGCCGGCCCAGTGGCCGCTGACCAGTTGCGCCGGGCGTTCGCGCGCCTGGACCCGGGCGCAGACCGCCCAGGCGTCCAGGCGCACGTTCAGGCCGGCATAGACGCCATGGCCGTCGCCCGCCTCGATCCGGCCGTCGGCCTGCACGCCTTCGCCGGCGCGGATCGAGCCGTCGGCGCGGATGTCTTCGCCCGCGATCAGTCCCCAGCCCGCGGCCAGGTGGCCGCCGCAGGCGATGCTGGCGCCGGCCTGGATGCCGCAGGCGGCATCGATGTCCTTGGCGGCCTGGACGCCGCCGCCGGCCTTGATGCCCTGGCCGCATTTGAGGGCGCCTTGCACCTGCACGTCCTGCCCGGCCCGCAAGTGGCCGGTCACGGCCAGGTCCTGGCCGGCGCAGATGTCCCACTTGGCGCGCAGGTTGCCGCGGCAGTCGAAGGCGGTGGCGACCTCGATGCCCCATTCGGCGGACACGTCGCCGCCCGCGCGCAGATCGCCGGCGCTGGCGATGTTGGCGCCGGCCGTGATGTTTTCGCCGGCCACGATCGATTCCCCGGCGCGGATGCCGCCGCCGGTGATGATGCTGCGTCCGGCCCGCACCACGCTGTCGACGTTGATGCCCATGCGCACTTCCAGCGTGCCGGCGAAGACGATGGCGTGGGCGTCGAGCGTGTCCAGCTTCAACACCGCGTCGGTCGGCCCGAACTGGTCCAGCAGCCAGCAGGCGTCACCGACGCGCCCGTCGGCCACCAGGGCATCGAGGACCGCCTGATAGTCCCCCTGTCCGTTGTGGTCGCGCAGGAACCATTTGTAGCCGCCCGCGCAGGGGTTCTTGGCTTTGACGAATTTCTTGGTGAGTTGCATGGCGTTCGGTGGCAATCAAGGCGTGGCGCCGCCCGCCGGTCACAGTCGGCGCGCGGACGGAAAACGTGGCAAGACCGCCCGACCATGCGGCAGGGCGGTCGCGCCGGCCGGCCTCGAACCGCGCCGCGCGCGACAAGGGTACGGGCGTGCAGGCGGCCGGCGGCGGGCCGGTGACGGAAAGCGGGAAGGGGGGATGCCGGCGATTAGCCGGGCTTGGAACGCGCGTAGGCGGAACGCGCGGCGACTTCCTGCGAGCTCAACAGGGTCGAGCGCAGGGCGCAAAGCACGCAAGCGGTGTCGGAAGGATGGGAGAAATCGATTCGCACGGGCGAAATGGTAGCAGAGCGCGGGCGCGTCATATGCCCGGCGATCGCCGATGTGGCGTGGGACGGTCCGAATCTGGCGCCGCGCAGGGCGCGCATTGCGCCGGCGGCCTCGGAAAGGGCCCGCCGGCACGGCGTGGCGGCGGGCAGGCGGACTGGCCGCCCGGGTCACGCGGCGATGCCGCGTGACAAGCCTCAGTTCGTCGACTGGATGTTGCGCTCCTTGGCGATGCGCTGGCGCAGCTCCAGTTCACGCTTGATCTGCGCGGCGTATTCGGCCGGCGTGTTGCCGTCGACCAGCGAGCCGCCGTCGGCCAGGCGCTGGATGATCTTCGGATCCTTCAGCGCCTTGACGGCGGCGTCGTGGATGCGGTCGATCACCGCCTGGGGCGTGCCGGCGGGCGCGACCAGGCCGTACCAGGCCATGTTGTCCATTTCCGGCAGGCCGCCTTCCGAGAAGGTCGGCACGTCCGGCAGGGCGGGCAGGCGCTTGGGCGCGGCCACGGCCAGGGCGCGCAGCTTGCCGGCCTGGATGTGCGGCATGGACGAGGGCAGGTTGTCGAACTGGGCGTTGACCTGGCCGGCGATCACGTCGTTGAGCGCCGGGCCCGAGCCGCGGTACGGCACGTGCACCATGTCGGTCTTGGTCAGCGACTTGAACAGTTCGCCGTCCAGGTGGCCGATGCCGCCGGCGCCGGACGAGGCGTAGCTGTACTTGCCGGGGTTGGCCTTGAGCAGGGCGATGAACTCGGCCAGGTTCTTGGCCGGCACCGCCGGGTTCACCGTCAGCACATTGGGCACGTTCACCATATTGGTGATGGGCGCGAAGTCCTTGAGCGGGTTGTACGGGTTCTTGGGGTTGGTGGCCGGATTGGTGGCCATGGTGCTGACAGTGGCCACGCCCAGGGTATAGCCGTCCGGGGCGGAGCGGACCAGCGCGTCGGCGCCGATCGAGCCGCCGCCGCCGCCGCGGTTCTCCACCACCACCGCCTGGCCGAGTTCGCGGCCCAGGCCTTCGGCCACCACGCGGGCGACGATATCGGTGGTGCCGCCGGCCGCGAACGGCACGATCAGGCGGATGGGTTTGTTCGGGTAGGCGTCAGCGGCTTGCGCGGCGCCGCTGAGACAGAGGCCGGCGAGGGCGGTGGCCAGGACGGCCTTGGCTTGGGACAGCACGGTCAAGAGTCTTCTCCATATTATTGAATCCGAGCCGGCCGGCTACGATGGCCGGCGTCGGCGAAGCGCGCCGGGCTCGGATGCTGGCCTGGCCGACGCTTCGTGGGCGCCATTCCACACAGTTACGGGGAACCGGTCAATCCGTATTCCCCCTGCATCGCGTGTGGGTATTTTTACCCCGGAAGAAGCCCGCCAGAAGTGCGACGATGGCGCAAAAAATCGTATGCTGACAAGAACTTGAACGAAATCGGGGCCAGTCATCGATGCGTAATGATTGCGCAGCGATCATGTCGTCATCCCCCCGGTACGCGCATAAATCTCTGCATAACTTACAAGAATCTGATATTTTTCGGATGAGATTCTTGGCCGGTCTTGCAAGAAAACTATTGCGTTTGTTTCTGTCCGCGCCGTTCAATGGCGTAGGTTGACGTCCCCGCGGGGCAACGTGTAGTGCAGCGACGCACCGGGCCAGGGTTCCGTCCGTTTTTCAATCCCCGGTCTGTTTCGTCTCTCGCTGCTGCGCTGGCGGGAGGGGGCCCGGACATTCTCGGAACGCCATGTCGCTGATACTGATCCTCGCTCTGCCGTTCGCCGGCAGCCTGTGCGCCGCGCTGCTGCCTTCCAACGCCCGCAATGCCGAGGCCTGGTTGGCGGGCATCATCGCCCTGGCCTGCGCGGTTCTGGTCGCCAGTCTCTATCCGCAGGTCGCCGGCGGCGGCGTGGTCCGCGTCGACATTCCCTGGGCGCCCGCCCTGGGCCTGCAGTTCACCCTGCGCATGGACGGCTACGCCTGGCTGTTCGCCCTGATCGTCTCCGGCATGGGCGCGCTGGTGGTGCTGTACGCGCGCTACTACATGTCGCCGGAAGACCCGGTGCCGCGCTTCTTCTCCTTCTTCCAGGCCTTCATGGCCGCCATGCTGGGCGTGGTGCTGTCGGGCAACCTGATCCAGTTGGTCATGTTCTGGGAAATGACCAGCCTGGCCTCGTTCATGCTGATTGCGTACTGGCATCACCGCCTGGATGCCCGCCGCGGCGCCCGCATGGCGCTGACGGTGACCGGCGCCGGCGGGCTGTGCCTGCTGGCCGGGGTGCTGATCCTGGGCCACATCGTCGGCAGCTATGACATGGACCGCGTGCTGGCCGCCGGCGACCTGGTGCGCGCCGACCCGTGGTATCCCGCCGTGCTGGTGCTGGTGGCGCTGGGCGCGCTGACCAAGAGCGCCCAGTTTCCGTTCCATTTCTGGCTCCCCAACGCCATGGCCGCGCCCACGCCGGTGTCGGCCTACCTGCACTCGGCGACCATGGTGAAGGCCGGCGTGTTCCTGCTGGCGCGCTTCTGGCCGGTGCTGTCCGGCACCGACGAATGGTTCTGGATCATCGGCGGCGCCGGGCTGATCACGCTGGTGCTGGGCGGCTATGCGGCCATCTTCCAGCAGGACATGAAAGGGGTGCTGGCGTACTCGACCATCAGCCACCTCGGTCTGATCACCTTGCTGCTGGGGCTGAACAGCTCGCTGGCGCTGGTGGCGGCGGTGTTCCACATGGTCAACCACGCCACCTTCAAGGCCTCGCTGTTCATGGCGGCGGGCATTGTCGACCACGAGACCGGCACGCGCGACCTGAGCCGGCTGTCCGGACTGTACAAGGCCATGCCGATCACGGCCACGCTGGCCATGGTGGCGGCGGCCTCGATGGCCGGGGTGCCGCTGCTCAACGGCTTCATCTCCAAGGAAATGTTCTTCGCCGAGACCACCTTCGTCAGCGGCGACATGATCACGAAAGTGGGCCTGCCCCTGGCGGCCACGGTGGCGGGCGCCTTCAGCGTGGCCTATTCGCTGCGCTTCATCCTGCAGGTGTTCTTCGGCCCGCCGGCGACCGACCTGCCGCGCGCGCCGCACGAGCCGCCCGGCTGGATGCTGCTGCCCAGCGGCCTGCTGGTGCTGATGTGCCTGGTGGTGGGCATCCTGCCGGGCCTGACGCTCGGCCCGTTCCTGGCCACCGCCGCGCAGAGCATCCTGGGCGCCGACATGCCCGAATACAGCCTGGCCGTGTGGCACGGCGTCAACCTGCCGCTGGTGATGAGCTTCGTGGCCATGACCGCTGGCGTGATCCTCTACCTGGCGCTGCGCGCGCACCAGCGCGCCAACCCGGGCCGGGTGCCATTCATCTACCGCCTGGACGGCCGCCGTTCGTTCGAGGCGTTGCTGGACGGCTCCAGCGTGGCCGCCGCCTGGCTGCTGCGCTGGCTCGCGTCGTCGCGCCTGCAGGTGCAGATGCTGCTGATCGTGCTGGGCACCTTGTTCGTGGCCTGGCTGCCGCTGCGCGCCGGCGGCTGGCTCGAGGGCACCGGCCGCGCGGCCGAGGTCGATCCGGCCTTCGCCCTGCTGTGGCTGGTGGGTTGCGTCTGCGCGGTGGCCGCGGCCTACCAGGCCAAGTATCACCGCCTGGCGTCGCTGGCGCTGGCCGGCGGCGCCGGCCTGGTGACCTGTCTCACGTTCGTCTGGTTCTCGGCGCCCGACCTGGCGCTGACGCAGTTGTCGGTCGAGGTGGTGACGCTGGTGCTGCTGCTGCTCGGCCTGCGCTGGCTGCCGCGCCGCATCGAGCAGGACGAGGACGAGGGGCTGGGGGCGACCCTGCGCGCCCGCGGCCGCCGCCTGCGCGACCTGCTGATGGCGACCGCCGCCGGCACCGGCATGGCGGCGCTGGCGTACGCGGTGCTGGTGCGGCCGCAGACCGACACGATCTCGTCATATTTCGTCGACCGCGCGCTGCCTGACGGCGGCGGCACCAACGTGGTCAACGTGATCCTGGTGGACTTCCGCGGCTTCGATACCTTTGGCGAAATCACGGTGTTGGGCATCGTGGCGCTGACGGTGTACGCGCTGCTGCGCCGCTTCCGCCCGGCCGCCGAAAGCGCCGACCTGCCGCGCCAGCAGATCGACCAGGACGGCCCGGTGCCGGCCACGCCGGACATCAAGACGATCGTGCCGACCGGCCCGATGATGGTGCCGACGGTGCTGGTGCGACTGCTGCTGCCGACGGCGGCGCTGATCTCGGTGTATTTCCTGCTGCGCGGCCACAACCAGCCCGGCGGCGGTTTCGTCGGCGGGCTGATCTTCGCCACCGCGGTGATCCTGCAGTACATGGTGGGCGGCGTCTACTGGGTCGAATCGCGCAGCCGCCTGAACCCGCAGAACTGGATCGGCATCGGCCTGCTGTTCGCGGGCACGGCGGCGGTGTCGGCCTGGCTCGCCTACAAGCCGTTCCTGGCCGCGCTGGCGTGGGACATCGCCTTGCCGCTGGTGGGCCACGTGCACCTGTCCAGCGTGCTGCTGTTCGACCTGGGCGTCTACATGCTGGTGGTCGGATCCACCGTGCTGGTGCTGGTGGCGCTGGCCCACCAATCGCTGCGCGCACAACGCAAGGCAGCCGCCGAAAGCCAGGCGGCCGCCGCACAAACGGGGGAAGCCTGATGGAATTGATTTATGCCGTCGCGATCGGCGTCCTGGCGGGCTCGGGGGTCTGGCTGCTGCTGCGGCCGCGCACCTTCCAGTTCATCATGGGCCTGTCGCTGGTCTCGTACGCGGTCAACCTGTTCATCTTCGGCATGGGCCGCCTGACCTCGGGCCGGCCGCCGGTGGTGGATCCGGCCATGGCCCATGATCCTTCCTGGTATGCCGATCCGCTGCCACAGGCCCTGGTGCTGACGGCCATCGTGATCGGCTTCGCCACCACCGCGCTGTTCCTGGTGGTGCTGCTGGCTTCGCGCGGCTTGACGGGCACCGACCACGTCGATGGACGGGAGTCCCAATCTTGAGTTTCTGGCTGCAACACCTTCCCGTCCTGCCCATCGTCACGCCGCTGCTGGCCGGCGCCGCGATGCTGCTGCTGGGCGACACCCGCCGCTACACGCGCGGCGCCATCGCCATGCTGTCGACCCTGGCCCAACTGGCCGCGGCCATCGCCTTGCTGGCGGTCGCCGGCGGCGCCGTGCCGGACGTCTGGCCGCATGGGGTCGGCGTCTACCTGGTGGGCGACTGGCCCGCGCCGTTCGGCATCGTGCTGGTGGTGGACCGCCTGGCGGCGGTCATGCTGACCCTGACCGCGGTGCTGGGCCTGGCCTCGCTGACCTACGCGCTGGCCCGCTGGGACCGGGCCGGGGTGCATTTCCATTCCCTGTTCCAGTTCCTGCTGATGGGCCTGAACGGGGCTTTCCTGACCGGCGACCTGTTCAACCTGTTCGTGTTCTTCGAGGTGCTGCTGGCCGCTTCCTACGGCCTGCTGCTGCACGGCTCGGGCGTGGCGCGCGTCAGCGCCGGCCTGCAGTACATCGCGGTCAACCTGGTGGCCTCGTTCCTGCTGCTGATCAGCATCGCGCTGATCTACGGCGTGAGCGGCACGCTCAACATGGCCGACCTGGCGCTGCGCGCCGGCGACCTGACCGGTTCGGACCGCATGCTGTTCGAGGCCGGCGCCGCCATCCTGGGCGTGGCCTTCCTGGTGAAGGCGGGCGCCTGGCCGCTGAACTTCTGGCTGGTCAAGGGCTATGGCTCGGCCGGCGCGCCGATCGCCGCCATGTTCTCGATCATGACCAAGGTCGGCATCTACGCGCTGCTGCGCATCGGTTCGCTGCTGCTGCCGAGCGGCGCGCCCGCGGCGTTCAGCCTGGACTGGATGTTCGCGGCCGGCCTGGCCACGCTGCTGTTTGGCGGCCTGGGCCTGCTGGCCACGCAGCAGCTCGAGAAGATGGTGGGCTATTGCGTCATCGTCTCGGCCGGCACGCTGCTGACGGCGCTGGGCATGCCCGGCGTGACGCTGACCGGCCCGGCGCTGTTCTACCTGATCAGTTCGGTGCTGACCACGGGCGCGTTCTTCATGCTGGCCGAGCTCATCGAACGCACCCGCAGCTTCGGCGCCAACGTGCTGGCGGTGACGCTGGACGCTTTCGATCTGGACGACCCGACCTCGGTGAATCGTTCGGATGACGTGGTCGGCGTCGCCATTCCGGCGGCCATGGCCTTTCTTGGCCTGGCCTTCATCTGTTGCGCCTTGCTGGTGACCGGGTTGCCGCCGCTGTCGGGCTTCGTGGCCAAGTTTTCGCTGTTGTCGGCGGCGGTTTCAGCGGCCAACGAATCGGCGCCGCCGATGGACGCCTGGATCCTGGTGGCAGCCGTGCTGGTGTCCGGCCTGGCGGGCCTGATCGGCCTGGGCCGCACCGGCATCCGCGTGTTCTGGGCCAGCGACGACCGCAGCACGCCGCGCCTGCGGCTGATCGAAGCGGGGCCGGTGGCGGTTCTGCTGCTGCTGTGCGTGGGCCTGGCGGCGGGCGCGGGCCCGGTGTCGGCCTACCTGGACGACGCCGCGCGTTCGCTGGACCAGCCCAAGAGTTATATCGATGCCGTCATGTCCGCGCAGACGGTGCGCGCCACGCCGGGAGGAAACTGATGCGCCGCCTGTATTTCCTCTTCCTGCCGGTGTTCCTGTTCGTCCTGTGGCTGGTGCTCAATGAGAGCCTGTCGGCCGGCCAGATTGCGCTGGGCGTGGCGTTGGCCCTGTGGTTCACCTGGGCCGCTTCGCGCCTGCGGCCGCTGAAGGCGCGGCCGCGGCGCCTGTGGAAGGCGATTCCGCTGTTCCTGCACGTGACCGTGGACATCATCAAGTCCAACATCGCGGTGGCCAGGCTGATCCTGAATCCGCGGCGCAATGATTTCTCGCCCGGGTTCATCAAGATTCCGCTGACCATGCGCGATCCGCACGGCCTGGCGATGCTGGCCTGCATCGTCACCTACACGCCCGGCACTGTCTGGGTCGAACTGGGCGACGACCACCGCCTCAAGCTGCACGTGCTCGACCTGCAGAACGAGGAAGACTGGGTACGCCTGGTGCAGGATCGCTACGAACGCCCCTTGATGGAGATCTTCGAATGAACGCCATACTTTACTGGGCGGCGTCCTTTGCCCTGGTGTGCTTCGCGCTGGGCATGGTGTTTGCCGCCATCCGCCTGCTGCGCGGCCCCACCGCGCAGGATCGCGTGCTGGCGCTGGACACGCTCTACATCAACGGCATGCTGACCATGCTGGTGTTCGGCATCCGCTCGGGCACATCGGTCTACTTCGATATTGCGCTGCTGATCGCGCTTTTCGGATTCGTGGGCTCGACAGCCATGGCCCGCTTCCTGCTGCGCGGCGAGGTGATCGAGCCATGATCGAGAACCTGCCCCTGTGGGCCAGCATCCCGGCCAGCGTGCTGCTGGTGCTGGGCGGCCTGCTGGCCCTGACCGGATCGGCCGGCCTGCTGCGCTTTCGGACGTTCTACGCCCGCATCCATGCGCCGACGCTGGGCAACACGCTGGGTTGCGGCTGCGTGCTGGCGGCGTCGATCCTGGTGTTCTCGGCGCTATCGTCGCGGCCCGTGTTCCATGAGGTGATCATCACGCTGCTGCTGATCGTGTCGTCGCCGGTGACAGCGATGCTGCTGATGCGCGCGGCGGTTTACCGTAACCGTTTGACCAAGGCCGACGCCGATCTGGACGCGAGGTAGCGGGCAGGGCGGCGCCGGATACACGGGGACGTATCGGCGTTTTTTAGGGACGAATTGCGCCGGCGCAAGGAATATTGCGCCGCAGCAGCGGAAACTTCAGCTTACGATTGCACGTTGCTGGACATGTCCCCGTCGTGCCATCGTGGGATAGTTGTATCAAGCAGACGGTGCCGGCCCAGCCAGGCCCGCGCCGTTCGGGTTCAATCCTCTTTCTCCAAGGAGCTGGCCATGAATGTACGTCCCATGCACACCAAACGCCTTGCGGCATCCCTTTGCGCGGCTGGCCTGATGCTGGCCGCCGGAGCGGCGCAGGCGGCCGACCCGATCGGCCGCGCCGGCATCCAGGCGCAATACGAACAGGATGTGGCGGCTTGCAAGAACGGCAGCACCGGACAGGAGCGCTCCGCCTGCATGCGCGAGGCTGGCGCCGCCCGCCAGGAAGCCATGCGCAAGCAACTGAGCGATGGCACCACCGACCAGCACCAGCAGAACATGCTGGATCGCTGCAACCGCCTGCCCGCCGATTCGCGCCAGGACTGCATCACGCAGATGACCTCGCCGACCCAGGTGCGCGGCAGCGTGCAGGGTGGCGGCGTGCTGCGTGAAACCGTGATCCAGGTGCCGGCCGGCACCGCCGGCACGGTGCCGCCGCCTCCGCCGCCGGCCACCGCGCCCGGCATGGCGCCGGCCCCGGGCATGGCGCCGCCGCCGCCCGCGCCGATGCGCCAGTAACGACGCTGGGCGGGCCAGGGGAGGGCGCGGCGCGTCCTTTCCCCGCGGCCACGGGGCCCAGCCGCCGCCACAATCAGGCAAAATGGCGGCTGTCGCCCTTACTCACGCATATCCATGTCCGACGTCATCGCCCTGATTTTCGACTTCGACGACACGCTGGCCTCGGACAGCACGTCCGGTTTCCTGGACAGCATCGGGGTGGACACGGCGTCCTTCTGGAAAGACCAGGTCGATCCGCTGCTGTCCCACCAGGACTGGGACCCGGTCCCGGCCTATCTCTACCAGATGATCCAGCTCTCGCGCGAGGGCAAGCACGGCCTCATCACGCAGCAGCGGCTGCGCGACTGGGGCGCGCGCCTCGAACTGCACGACGGCGTGGCCACGCTGTTCCAGCGCCTGCGCGCCGCGGTGCGGGCGGCGCAGCCGCAGGTGCAGCTCGAGTTCTACCTGATCTCCAGCGGCATCGGCGACGTGGTGCGCTCCACGCCCATCGCGCACGAGTTCACCGAGATCTGGGCCTCCGAATTCACCTACGGCGCCGACGGCGGCATCGAGTTTCCGCGCCGCATCGTCAGCTTCACCGACAAGACGCGCTACCTGTTCCACATCCAGAAGGGCATCATCGGCCGCGATTTCCGCAACAAGCCGTTCGAGGTCAACCGCAAGGTGCCCGAGGACCGCCTGCGGGTGCCGTTCGACCAGATGGTGTTCGTCGGCGACGGCTACACCGACATCCCGTGCTTCTCGCTGATCCGGCGCGCCGGCGGCTACGCCTTCGGCGTCTGGGATCCGAAGCACCGCGACAAGCGCAGCCGCGCCTGGGGCTTCATCGAGGAAGGCCGGGTGTCGAACCTGAACCAGGCGCGCTACGACGAGAACGCCGAGCTCTACCAGTGGCTGGAAGAGGCCGTGACAAGCCTGGCCGGCCGCATCGCGCTCAAATCGCGGGTGTACCGTGGTTGAGCCGATCGCCATGGCGGCCGTGCCGCCCTGGACCGCGCAGGATGCCGAGTTCATGACGCTGGCGCTGGAACAGGCGCAGGCGGCCTATGACATCGGCGAGGTGCCGGTGGGCGCGCTGGTGGTCTCGGCCCAGGGCGACATCCTGGGGCGCGGCTACAACCGCACCATCATCGACCACGACCCCACCGCGCACGCCGAGATCGTCGCCTTGCGCGGCGCCGCGCGCGCGCTCGAAAACTACCGCCTGCCGGGCATCACCGTGTACGTCACGCTGGAGCCCTGCGTCATGTGCATCGGCGCCATGCTGCACGCGCGCCTGGCGCGGGTGGTGTTCGGCGCCTACGACCCCAAGACCGGCGCCTGCGGCAGCGTGCTGGACGTGGGCTCGGTGCCCAAACTCAATCATCACACTTCAGTCACCGGCGGCGTGCTGGCGGAACCCTGCGGCGAGCTGCTGCGCCGGTTCTTCCGCGAACGCCGCGCCAAGGAATCCATCGCATGAGCAACACCCGAGGCGCCAAGGCGCGCGCCGCCAAGGCGGCCGCCGCCCCGGCGCATGACCACGCCAGCCACGCGCACGATCACGACCACGAATGCGACGAGGCCTGCGGCCACGATCACAGCCACGACCACGAGCCGGGCCACGTCCACGGCTTCCCGGACGCCCGCGGCATCTACCTGATCTCGCCGTCGTCGGCGGTGCGCGACCCGCAGACCGTCGAAGTGGCGCGCGAGCGCCTGGCCGCGCAGGGCTTCAAGACCGCGCTGGACCGCACCGCGCTGGCCGAGCATCAGCGCTTTGCCGGCACCGACGCGCAGCGCCTGGCCAGCCTGACGCGCGCCGCCAAGCAGAAACTGCCGATCGTCATGGTGACGCGCGGCGGCTATGGCATGGGCCGGCTGCTGCACGCGATCGACTGGAAGGCCATGGCCGACAGCGGCAAGCGCTTCGTCGGCATGAGCGACTTCACCGCGTTCAACCTGGCGCTGCTGGCGCAGACCGGCGCGGTCAGCTACACCGGCGCCACCGCCATCTACGACTTCGGCGGCAAGAAGGTCGACGACCTGACCGAAGCGCTGTTCGGCGAAGTGATGCGCGGCGAGCTGGAAATCCTCAGCTTCGAGACCCAGGACGCCGACCCGGTCGATTGCCGCGGCATCCTGTGGGGCGGCAACCTGGCGATGTTGACCTCGCTGGCGGGCACCCCCTACATGCCCAAGGTGCGCGGCGGCATCCTGTTCCTGGAAGACGTGGCCGAGCATCCGTACCGCATCGAGCGCATGCTGATCCAGTTGTGGCAGGCGGGCATTCTGGGCAAGCAGAAGGCCATCGTGCTGGGCCGCTTCTCGGACTACAAGCTGGCGCCGCACGACAAGGGCTACGACCTGCACGAAGTGGTGGCCTGGCTGCGCAAGACGGTCAAGGTGCCGGTGGTGACCGGCCTGCCGTACGGCCACGTGGCCACCAAGGCGACGCTGCCGATCGGCCAGAAGGTCGGCATCGCCACCGAAAAGGGCCTGGCCCACCTGGTGCTGGACGAACACCATCACTGACGCAGGCGGGCCGGAAGGCCCGCCGCGTGGCGTGCTTCACTTCTTGAACAGCCTGTCGACCAACGACTGCGCCTTCTGCTCGCCGCGGCGCTTGGCCTCGGCCTGCTCGGCGGGTGTCTGCGCGGCTTTGTTGCAGGCGCCGGCATAGCTGGGAAAGCGCGACGCGCATTCCTGCGCCAGCTTGCGCGCCCTGTCCCAGCTGTCGGTCTGCCCGTAGAAGGCAATGGCCTCCGGCCAGGCCAGGCCGGCATCCTTGAAATACTCGAAGCCCTGGTTCATGACCGCGGTGGCTGGTGCGCGCTGGCCGGAGCCCAGCAGATTGTTGGCGCGCAGGACATAAATGCGCCAGGCGCGGTCGCCCTCGGATTGCAGGTTGCGGTCCAGCAGGGCGGCGGCGCGGGCGGACGGCTTGCCGGGTTCGCCTTGCGCCATGCTTAGCGCCAGCAGCGGCAACGCCTGCTGTGCGGTCGGGCCGGAGGCGGCCTGGGCCGCGAGCTTGCGCGCCTGGACATAGTCCTGCGCCTGCAGCGCCTGTTGCGCGGCGTTGGCGCTCTGATAGTTCTTCAGCACGGTCGCGCTGCGACGTTGCGCGCGCGCCTTGTTCCACGGCGCGATGGTGGCCGCGGGGCGAGGCTTTCCGGCCATCAGCGGCGTGACCTGCCCGGTCAACGAGGTCAGCCGCGCTTCGGTGCTGGGATGGCTGACGGTCAGCTTCTTCCAGATGTCGTCCAGGCCATTGCGCAGGTCTTCGCTGGCGCCAGCGAGGCCGGAACTCAGCGACGCCTGCATCTCGGTCAGCGGCGCGACCTTGTTGCCCGAGGCCGTGGCCTGCCTGCGCGCATCCTGCGCGGCGGCCTGCTTGATCTGCTCGACCATGCGCTTGCGGTCTTCTTCCTGGATCCTGGCGTTGTCCGTTTCCCAGGTGGCCTGACGCTCCAGGAAGGCCTTGAACCCTTGCGTGTAGGAATAGCCCAGCCGCAGGCTGACGGTGGCGCCGAAGCGATCGGCGTTTTCCTCCTGCTGCCGGTTCCAGGCGGGGACCAACACGTCCTTGCCGAAGGCATAGGAAGCGATCACGCTGTCCACCGGGCTCCAGCCCGTCGCGCTGCCGGCCTTTTGCGCCAGGGCCACGCCCAGCGCCGCCAGCGTGGCGACTTGGTCGCTGGTCGTATTGGCCGCTTCCAGCTGGTGATAGTCCAGGTAGATGTGGCCAAATTCGTGCGACAGGATGGCGACAATCTCGTCCTCGGACTCCGCAGACGAGAGCCATCCGATCGACAGGTAGATATTGCCCGCGCCAGTGCTGTAGGCCTCCAGGGCTGGGGACGCGGTGACGTACACGGCACCCGGCCAGCCGGGCACGCCAGCGGCATCCTTGATGCGGCCGAGCAGGCCGTTCAGGTAGCCCTGCATCTCGGGCATGGCAACCAGGCCCATGTGTTGCGCGCGCTGATTGCGGGCGTCGCGGTCGGCGTCGGGCCACTTGCGGTCGGTGGGGGCGGGCGGCAATTCCCCGGTCTTGAACGACAGGCCGGCGCCGGGCATGTTGGCGCAGCCGGCCAGAGCCATCGCCAGGGTCAGGGCCGCGAGGCGGGGCGCGGGATGGAAGGGCATCGCCATGTCAGCGGCAGGCATTTTCGCCGGCGCCGGCGGTGGAGCCGGTGGGGCCGGGCACGCGCTTGACCACCGGGCCGCACTGCGCCGACGAATTACGCGCCACGCGCACCTGCATGCTGTCCACCCAGTAGTCGGCGCCGTCCACCGTCACCCGGTAGAACTCTTCGCGGCTTTCCAGTACCGGCCACGGCATGCCCTGGCCATCGGATTTGGCGACCGGCGTTCCGCCGCCCGGCTGCGCATAGAGCGGCAGCGGCTTGAGGCTGGCGCCGACGATCTGGTCGGCCGCCAGGGCCGGCGCGCCGTACAGGGCCAGCGCCGCGAGGGCGGCGGCAATCATGGAGGAAGGCTGGATCATGCGGTTCTACTCCTGAGGTTTGGCGGAAGGTTGCGGGGGCGCCTGGGGCGGTGTGGTCGCGTCCGCCTTGGGCTTGCCGCCGAGAAACTTGGTGACGGTATCGGTCCAGCCGAGCCAGTGCGCGGCCAGCGCCATGACCGCCAGGTCGACAATGGGCAGGGTGCCGACGTCCACCCATTCCTGAGCGACCAGCACGATGTACATGACGACCATCGAGGACAGCAGGATGGTGGCCGCCTTGCGAAGTGTCAGGGCGGCCACGATCACCAGTTTTTCAGCGGTCTTGAGCGACAGCCAGCGGCGGGAGGCGCGGTCGGCGAAGACGGACCTGAGCAGGCGGCCCTGCGCCAGCGGTCCGTGGGCCGTGCTCAGCGCGCGCAGCGGCGGTGGCGGGTCGGCGGCGCCATCGGCGAGCGGCGCCGCCGAGAAGCGCCACTGTTGCGGCGGCACCAGCCAGCGGCGGGTCCAGGGCGTGAGCCCACGCAGGCGCAGCACCAGCCATTGCGCCAACCAATGCAGGAAATGCGCGGCCATGACGATGGGGATGCCCAGCAGCCAAAGGACATTGGGCGGCCAGATTTCCCATTCCAGCGCGCGCTTGTAGTGGTCGCGGTAGGTCAGCAAGTTGTCCAGCGCCATGGCATGCATGAACACGCCCGGGATCACGTCGTGCACCGGCGACAGCACGGTATCGTTGAAACCGCTCAACGCCGCGCCGATCATGACGTAGCGCCCGGTGAGCAGATCCTGCAGGCGTGCCTGGTCGGCGTCGGCGGCGCGCAGTTCCGATAGCGTCAGCGTGCGCGTGTAGGGGCAGATCGGCTTGTCCGCCTCGGACCCATTGAGCAGCCGGCGCACGTAGCCCGGCAGCATTTCCGGATAGCCGCCGCGCGCCTGGCGGCAGTCGGGCGAGAAACGCCGCTGGTCCAGGTTGTCCACCCCCCAGGTCAGAGCCATGGCTTCGCCACCGCGGGTCAGCGGGATACCGGCGGCGTCCTGGGCCATGGCCAGCGCCGCGCTGCGCGTGCCGCCTTCGGACCAGAGCGGATAGCTCCAGACCAGCCGGTCGACCTTGCTGGCGGCGTAGCGCACGTCCACCATCGTGAAGCAGGGCGGCTCGCCGGCCGGCGTGGCCAGGCCATCGCGCAGCCGCAGGCCGCCATCGTCGCCAGGCAGCGCGGCCAGGAATACCGGCACGCCGGCATCGCGCAGGTCACACAGGGCGGAAACCAGCTCCGGCAAGGTCGGGTCGTCCCGTTCGCGGCCGAAGGTAATGTCCAGGAAGATGGCGCGAGGCTGGTGGATCAGGCCGATATTGCGCAGCCAGCGCGCGTGGGTGCGGTAGGAGACGGGCCAGGCGCCTTTCTGTGGATCGAGCGAATCGTCGTCGATCAGCACCACGGTGGTGTCGTTGCGATGCGCGGGACTGTAATAGCCGCCCACCAGCCGCGCCTGCAGGCGGGCAATGGCGTAGGTCAGCAGATCCGAACTGGGCGTCAGTCGGGGCGTCGCCCACAGCATGGTGATCGCGACCAGCGCGGCAATGATCAATGAGCGGAAATAGAACCTGACGTTTCCGGAAGGCGGGGGCGAATCGTTCACGGGACGGCGGCGAGGGGTTGAATCAGCCTCCATGGCCCGGCGGGCAGGAAGCGCGCGTGTCGAGGGCGCAATGGTACCTCATTTAATACAAATTTTTACTTTAAGATAACAAATGGCACTCGGCGGGAGCCCGAGCGCCACGCCCGTGCGCTTGCCTGGCAAGCTCCGGATAGATGGGCTTGGTACACTATCGGGTTTCGCCGCATCCGCTTTGGCCGCTGCGCGACCTCAAAACCAAGATTCCCCCCAAGACACCACCGTGATATCCACCGCCAATCTCACCATCCAGTTCGGTCCCAAGCCCCTTTTCGAGAACGTCAGCGTCAAGTTCGGGGAAGGCAACCGCTACGGGCTGATCGGGGCCAACGGGTCCGGCAAGTCGACGTTCATGAAGATCATCGGCGGCGACCTGGAGTCGTCGGCCGGCAACGTCTCGCTGGAGCCGGGCGTTCGCCTGGGCAAGCTGCGCCAGGACCAGTTCGCCTTCGAGGACCTGCGCGTGCTGGACGTGGTGATGATGGGCCACACCGAGATGTGGGCCGCGATGTCCGAGCGCGACGCGATCTACGCCAACCCGGAAGCGTCGGAAGACGACTACATGCGCGCGGCCGACCTGGAAGCCAAGTTCGCCGAATATGACGGCTACACCGCCGAAGCCCGCGCCGGCGAGCTGCTGCTGGGCCTGGAAATCGCCGTGGACCAGCACAACCTGCCGATGCGCGAAGTGGCGCCGGGCTGGAAGCTGCGGGTGCTGCTGGCGCAGGCGCTGTTCTCGAACCCGGACGTGCTGCTGCTGGACGAACCGACCAACAACCTGGACATCAACACCATCCGCTGGCTGGAAAACGTGCTCAACAGCTACCAGAGCACGATGATCATCATCAGCCACGACCGCCACTTCCTGAACCAGGTCTGCACCCACATGGCCGACCTGGACTATGGCGAGATCCGCATCTACCCGGGCAACTACGACGACTACATGCTGGCCTCGACGCAGGCGCGCGAGCGCCTGGTGGCCAACAACGCCAAGGCCAAGGAACGCGTGGCCGAACTGCAGGACTTCGTGCGCCGCTTCGCCGCCAACAAGTCCAAGTCGCGCCAGGCCACCTCGCGCCTGAAGCAGATCGACCGCATCAAGGCCGAGCAGGTCGTGGTCAAGCCGTCGTCGCGCCAGAACCCGTACATCCGCTTCGAGCAGAACAAGGTCATGCACCGCCTGGCGGTCACGGTCGAGAATCTGTCCAAGTCCTACGACGCGCCCGTGATCCGCAACTTCTCGGCCATGGTCGACGCCGGCGAGAAGATCGCCATCATCGGCGCCAACGGGGTCGGCAAGACCACCTTGCTGCGTCTCTTGGCCACGGACCTGGCGCCCGACGCCGGCACGGTCAAGTGGTCGGATAACGCGGACCTCGGCTACATGGCCCAGGACGTTTCGGATCAGTTTCTGCAGACCGATATCAACCTGCTCGACTGGATGGGCGAGCATCGCCAGCCGGGCGACGACGACCAGTCGATCCGTTCGGTGCTGGGCCGCCTGCTGTTCTCGGCGGACGACCTGCCCAAGGCGCCCAAGGTGCTGTCCGGCGGCGAAAAGAACCGCATGACCTTCGGCCGCCTGATGCTGGGTCGTCACAACGTCATGCTGCTCGACGAGCCGACCAACCACCTGGACATGGAATCGATCGAATCGCTGCAGTTCGCGCTGGAAAAGTACGAAGGCACGCTGTTCTTCGTCTCGCACGACCGCGAATTCGTGTCGGGCCTGGCCACCCGCGTGATCGAAATCCTGCCCTCGGGCGAGATCGTCGACTACCGCGGCGGCTACGAAGACTACCTGTCCTCGCGCGGCATCGAAGCCTGACACCCGGGGCCTTGAGCCCCGCGCCCATGCGGCGGGCTGGCGTCCGTTCAGCCTGCCGCAATCCTGCTGGGCTATCATCCGGGTAAACCCTGGCCCGTTGCGCCAGGCTCCACCCCGTTCGACATGTCTCCCACACCGCATACCACGCCCGATGGCCAGCCCATCGGGACGTTCGCCTTGACCGCGCGCATCGTCGCGATCGCCTTTTTCACCTTCATCTGTTATCTCGCCATCGGCCTGCCGCTGGCGGTTCTGCCTGGCTACGTGCATGGCCAGCTCGGCTACGGCTCGGTGCTGGCGGGGCTGGCCATCAGCGTGCAGTACCTGGCGACGCTGCTGAGCCGCTCGCACGCCGGCCGCATGGCCGACACGGTCGGGCCCAAGCAGACCGTGGTCATCGGCATGGCGGCCTGCGCCGCCAGCGGCGTGTTCCTGCTGCTGGCCTATGCCTTTGAACGCAGCGCCTGGCTCAGCCTGGGCGCCATCATCGTCAGCCGGCTGGCGCTGGGCTTTGGCGAAAGCTGGGTCGGCACCGGCTCGGCCACCTGGGCGATTGCCCGGGTCGGTCCGCTGCACACGGCGCGGGTGATCTCCTGGAACGGCATCTGCACCTACGGCGGGCTGGCGCTGGGCGCGCCGCTGGGCGTCTACCTGGAAACCGAATGGAGCATGGGCGCGCTGGGCGGCGCGGTGCTGCTGCTGGGCCTGGCCGGCCTGGGGCTGGCGCTGGCGCGGGCCGCGGTGGCCATCGTCGGCGGGCATCGCATGGCCTTCAAGAGCGTGGTGCTGCGGGTGTTCCCGCACGGCATGGCGCTGGGGCTGGGCTCGGTCGGCTTCGGCACGCTGGCCGCCTTCGTGGCGCTGTACTACGCCAGCTTCTCGTGGGAGGGCGCGGCGCACGCGCTCAGCGCGTTCGGCTGTGCCTTCATCGGGGTGCGCCTGCTGTTCGCCGGCACCATCACGCGCTTTGGCGGCTTCAAGGTGGCGCAGGTGTCGTTCCTGGTGGAAGCGGCGGGCTTGGCGCTGCTGTGGCTGGCGCCCAATCCCGGCGCCGCGCTGGTGGGCGCGGCCCTGACCGGCTGCGGCTTCGCGCTGGTGTTCCCGGCCATCGGCGTCGAGGCCGTGGCGCGCGTGCCGGCCGGCAGCCGCGGCGCGGCATTGGGGGCCTATTCGGCCTTCCTGGACCTGGCGCTGGGCGCCACCGGCCCGGTGGCGGGCTATATCTCGGGCGGCTTCGGCTATCCGGCGATCTTCCTGTCGGCGGCGGTGGCGGTGCTGCTCGGCTTCCTGATCGCATTCGGACTGCAGCGCCACGCCAGCCGCGCGCAGGCGGCGGCCTGAGGTACTTTGTTCATAACCAAAAGTCTTAAGAACATGCGATATTGATCGTTTGGATTCATATAACGAATTGTTAGATTAGGCCCGTTCCCCACGCGCGCCACGATTCGTTCCATGAACCTGACTTTCGACCACGTCCACAAGCACTTCGGCGACCTGCCGGTCGTCGACGGCTTCACCAGCGAATTCAAGACCGGCGAGCTGGTCGCGCTGGTCGGCCCGTCCGGCTGCGGCAAGTCGACCCTGCTGCACCTGGCCGCCGGCCTGGAGAAGCCGACGCAAGGGCAGGTGCTGGCCGACGGCAAGGCCGTGACCGGCCCGCATCCCAGCCGCACGCTGGTGTTCCAGGAACATGCGCTGTATCCGTGGCTGACGCTGGAAGACAACGTGGCGCTGGCGCTGGAATTCCAGAAGACCCCGAAGAAGCGCGCCCGCGAGGCGGCGCGCGAATGGCTGGCGCGTGTCAGCCTGGCCGGCTTCGAGCACTATTACCCGCACCAGGTGTCCGGCGGCATGCGCCAGCGCGCGGCATTGGCCCGCGCCTTCATCGCGCAGCCGCAGACCATGCTGATGGACGAACCCTTCGGCGCGCTCGACGCGCTGACGCGCCTGGCGCTGCAGGACGTGCTGCGCCAGTTGATCGCGCAGGAAAAACCCACCGTGCTGCTGGTGACCCACGACGTCGATGAGGCGCTGTTCCTGGCCGACCGCATCGTGGTGTTCAGCCCGCGTCCGGCGCGCGTGCTGCGCGAATTCAACCTGGCGCACCGCGCCAAGAGCCACGACCTGTCCGACCTGGCCGCCGAGAAGCGCGAGATCCTGCGCCTGCTGGGCATCGCGGTCGACGGCGCGGCGGCGCATTCCGATCTGGCGTTGGCCGCCTGATCTCCTTCGATTTTCCGGTTCACGGGCGGCGCCACCAGGCGTCGGCCATCCTCGATTCCCTGGAGCCTTTCCCATGAAATTCAAGCAATGGCTGTCCCTGCCGCTGGCCGCGGCGCTCCTGGCCGCGGCGCCCGCCATGGCCGCCGAGAAATTCCGCGTCGGCTACCTGCGCGTGATGGACGACGCGCAGGCCATCGTGGCGCAGGAGGGCGGCTACTACCAGAAGGCCGGCCTGGATTCCGAGCTGATCGAGTTCAAGTCGGGCACCGACCTGATCAAGGCCATCGTCGGCGGCCAGTTGGACATCGGCGTGCTGGGCTTCACCAACGCCGTGGCCTGGGCCTCCAAGGGCGCGGACCTGAAAGTGGTGGGCGGCGCGCAGCAGGGCTACCACTCGCTGATCGTGCGCGACGATTCGGGCATCAAGGACATTGCCGGCCTGAAGGGCAAGACGCTGGCCTCGCAGGCCGAAGGCAGCACCGCCGACGTGGTGCTCAAGGGCGTGGTGCTCAAGCAGGGCAACCTGGGCGCGGACGACGTCAACGTGATGGGCGTGAGCCCGGCGGTGGCGGTGCAGTCGCTGGTGGGCAAGCGCGTCGACGCGGCCTTTCTGTTCGAACCCTACGACCGCATCGCGCAACTGGTGGCGCCGGTCAAGCAGATCTACGAAGTGGGCCAGGCCTGGCCGTTCCCGTGCATGGTGGTGATCACCTCGGGCGAGACGCTGGCCAAGCGCAAGGACGACGTCTGGAAGGCGCTGGACGCGCAGAACCAGGCCATCGCGCTGCTGCAGAAGGAGCCGGCGCAGGCCTCCAAGCTGATCGCCTCGTACTTCATCGCCGAGCCCACGCTCAAGACCCTGAACCGTGGCGAGTTGCCGCGCGAGACGGTGATCGCCGAGGCCATCAGCACGCAGGTGTTCACGCCCAAGCTGACCGAGAAGGACACCAAGCGCATGCAGGAGATCGCCGACATCCTGCAGGCCCAGGGCTCGCTCAAGACGCGCGACGGCAAGCCGTATGACGTCTCCAGCATCGTCGACCTGTCCTGGCAAGAGGCTCGCAAGCTTTGAGCGCATCGACCCGTGTGACCGGCGCCCGCAAGCATCTGGCGGGCGTGCTGGGCGTCCTGTTCATCCTGGCGCTGTGGCAGGCGGCGGCGTTCGCCTTGCCCGATTTCCTGATGCCGGGCGTGCCGGCGGTGCTCGAACGCCTGTTCGAAGACCTCGGCAAGCAATCGTTCCACCAGAGCCTGATGGGCACGCTGGGCCGGCTGGGCGCGGGCTACGGCCTGGCGCTGGCGGCGGGCATCGGTTTCGGCCTGGTGGCGGCGGTGCTGTTCTTCTTTCGCGAAGTGCTGCGCAGCGCCATCGTCATCCTGCAGTCGATCCCGTCGATCGCCTGGGTGCCGCTGTTCCTGATCGTGATGGGTTTCGGCAGCACGCCGATCATCGTGGTGGTGGCGCTGTCGGCGTTCTTCCCGGCGGCCCTGAGCGTGATGAACGCCACCGAGTCGGTACAGCGCGTGCACGTGTCGGCCGCCCGCGTCATGGGCGCCACGCCCTGGGGCCTGGTCAAGCGCGTTTACCTGCCGGCCGTCATGCCCGAGCTGATCACCGGCGCCCAACTGGCGTTCGGCAACGCGTGGCGCGCGCTGATATCGGCCGAGATGCTGATCGGCTTCGGCAAAGGCCTGGGCCGCTCGCTGGCCTATTCGGGCGAGATCGCCGACATGACCGGCGTCATGACCAACATTCTGGTCATCGCGGTGCTGGCCGCGCTGATCGACCAGTTCGTGCTCGAGAACCTCAAGCACCGGCTGCTGCGCTACCAGTACGTGTGAGACCCATGATGCGGCGCGGTCTGCGTTTCGTGGCCTGCCTGTTGGCCTTGCTGTCCGCCACCAGCGGCGCGGCGCCGCCCGACGGCCTGGCGGCCGCGCGCCAGCGTGGCGAACTGGTGGTGGGCGTGCCGTACCTGGCGCCCGCGCCGGCGGCCGGCGCCAAGATCCGCACGCCCGAAGGCCTGGATGTCGCCATGGCCGAGAAGCTGGCCCAGGACCTGGGCTTGCCGTTCAGCCTGCGGCAGGTGGCGGCGGCCGACGCGGCCCGGCTGCTGGCCGCGGGGGAAGTCGACGTGGTGCTGGCCGATCGCGTGTCGCCGGCCCAGGCGCTGCCCGGCGATCTGGCGGCGGTGGCCACCGGTTACGCCGCGCGTCCCAAGGCCGTGATCCGCAGCGATACCCGCATGCGCCAGGGCAGCGATGCCCGCGGCCGCAGCGTCTGCATGGCCGAAGCCGCCGTCGGCGCGCAGGCGCTGGCCCGCAGTTGGGGCGCGGTGGTGCGCACCTACCGCGTGCCGTCGGACGCACTGGTGGCGGTGCGCGAGGGCAGTTGCGACATCGGCCTGATCGATGACGCGGCGTGGGAGCCGCTGATGCGTTTCCCCGAATGGAAGAAGTTCTCGGCCACGCTCGGCGCCGAGGGGGCCAGCCAGGAGCGCGTGTGGCTGCTGCCGGCGGCCGACACGGCCACGCAGGCCTGGCTCGATGCGCGGATGCGCGAATGGGCGCGGGCCGGCGCCTGGAAGGCCCTGCCCGCCAAGTGGGCGCGCGACGTGGCCTTCGACGTCTACCTGGACCAGGAAGTCGCCGACTGCCACGGCTGAGGCCCGCGCGCCGGATCCGTCCGCCCTGGCCGTGCCAGCGCGGCGTGGGTCGCGCCCTTACAATGCCGGGCTATGACCACCACCTTGACCGCCGTCTGCTCGCACGAGGAAGACATCAAGAAAAGCCGCTTCGTCGCGCACGCCGCGCCCGTCGCCACCGTCGACGAGGCCATGGCGTTCTTCGCGGCGCACAGCGAGCCCGAAGCCACCCACAACTGCTGGGCCTACCGCATCGGCCAGGAATACCGCTTCAATGACGACGGCGAGCCCGGCGGCACGGCAGGGCGTCCGATCCTGCAGGCGATCGAGGGGCAGGGCATGGACCGCGTGGCGGTTTTGGTCGTGCGTTGGTTCGGGGGCGTCAAGCTGGGCGCGGGCGGACTCGTGCGGGCCTATGGCGGCTGTGCCGCCAACTGCCTGCGCAACGGCCCGCGCACCGAGATCGTGGACCTGGCCACGGTGGCGTGCGCCTGCGGCTTCGCCGAGCTGCCGCTGCTGAAGTCGCGGCTGGCGCAGGCCGGCGCGGTGATCGTGCAGGAGGATTTCAGCGCGGACGGGGTGGCGTTGCGCTTCACGGTGCCGCGCGGCGCCGTGGCCGACCTGGATATGACGGCGGCCAACATCACGCGCGGCCGCTCGGCGTGGGAACAATTGGCGTGACATGCGACAAGGGCCCCGAAGGGCCCTTGTGCATCACGCGTCCTGGCTGTCCTGGGCCGCGGCGATTTCCTGGTGGACCTTTTCCATGTCGACTTCCTTGATCTTGGCGAGCAGCTCATTGAGCTGGCCGCCGGACAAGGCGCCGGGCTGGGAGAACAGCAGGACTTTCTCGCGGAACACCATCAGCGTGGGAATCGAGCGGATGCCCAGCGCGCCGGCCAGTTCCTGTTCCACGTCGGTGTTGACCTTGGCGAAGGTGACGTCGGGATGCTCGGTGGCGGCCTGCTCGAAAACCGGCGCGAAGCCACGGCACGGGCCGCACCAGGGGGCCCAGAAGTCCACGATCAAGGTGCCGTCCGGCGTGATGGCTTCCTGGAAGCTGTCTTTGGTGAGTTCAACAATACTCATTTTGGATCCTTGCCGCTGGCGCGGCGCAAAGTGTCGGTATCAGCGGCCCGGGGACGCCTGCCCAGACCGGATGCGGCGACGCGGTTGCCGGTCCTGCCGGTCCATAGTAGAGCGGGGACCGGTCGCGTCGCAATGGTTGGCGCTGTGGCGAGCGCGGTCTGCGGAGCTTGTGGGGCCGGCGGCGGGGCCGCCGGCCTCACGCCGCGGTTGTTGTGGGTACGCCGTCGCGCTGCTTGAGCGCGGCAACGATCTCGAAGGAACGCAGGCGGTCGGCAATATCGTAAAAATCCGACACGATCATGACTTCGTCGGCTTCCGTCTCGGCCACCAGGGCCTCCAGGCGGCGCTTGACGGTCTCGGGGCCGCCAACGATCGCGGCGCCCAGTCTTTGATTGACCGCCTCGCGCTCCCATTCGTTCCACAGCCCGTCCATGCTATCGACCGGGGGCTGCAGTTGCAGGCGGTTGCCGCGCACCAGCGACAGGAACTTGAGCTGCTGCGTGGTGGACAGGCGCTGCGCCTCTTCATCGGTGGGGGCGGCCACGACCGGCACGCCGATCATGGCGTAGGGTCGGGACAGGGTCTCGGACGGCTTGAACAGGTGACGGTACAGGCGCATGGCCGCCATGCCTTCCGGCGAGAAGTGGCCGGCGAAGGAGAACGGCAGGCCCAGTTCGGCCGCCAGCCGCGCGCTGAAATCGCTCGAACCCAGCAGCCAGATGGGGATGTCCAGGCCTTCGCCGGGAATCGCGCGCACCGGCTGGCCGGGACGCGAGGGCGCGAGAAAGCCGCGCAGCTCCTCGACCAGCGCCGGGAATTCGAGGCCGCTGCGCGGGCCGCGGCGCAGCGCGTGCTGGGTGGCGCCATCGCTGCCGGGCGCGCGGCCCAGGCCCAGGTCGATGCGGCCGGGGTAAAGCGTTTCGAGAGTGCCGGACTGCTCGGCGATGATCAGCGGCGCATGGTTCGGCAGCATCACGCCGCCCGAGCCGACGCGCAGGGTCGAGGTGTGCCCGGCGATGTGGCCGATCAGCACCGCCGTGGCGCTGCTGGCCACGCCGTTGATGTTGTGGTGCTCGGCCAGCCAGAAGCGCTTGTAGCCCAGGCGCTCGACATGCTGCGCCACCGCCACGCTGTTGCGGAAGGCGTCGGCGGCGTCGCGGCCTTGCACGATCGGCGCCAGGTCCAGCACCGAGAAGGGGATGCGGGCGAGGGTGCTCATACGCGGGGCTCGCGGTGGCGGCGGGGACAGGAATGCGGGTGGGGGTGGGACAAGGTCGGCTCCATGGTCTTATATACATGGGGAGTGTATCGGCGAATTCAACCGCTCCCGCCAGCAACCATGCGGGCCGGCGGGTTGATAGCCGGGCTCAATGACGACGATTCGCCGCACGGCCCGGCACCCTGGCGGTGGTACCGGTATGGTGGTCATTTCGACTCCGCAAGCATTGTTCCCATGGCCCCAGTCCCGCCCCAAGACATGGCCCCGCGAATCGGGGATGATGCGGTTTTCTTCAATATCCTCGGGAGACACGCATGGGCGCCACCGGCAACAACCACCAGATCGACAACATCGAATTCAACGTCGCGGACATCGCGCGCAGCAAGCGCTTCTACGGCGAGGCCTTCGGCTGGTCGTTCACCGACTACGGGCCAACCTACACGGAATTCACCGATGGCCGGCTGAAGGGCGGCCTCACCACCGGCGAGCCGGTGCGCCCGGGCGGGCCGCTGGTGATCCTGTACGCCGACGACCTGGGCGACGCGCAGCGCCGCGTAACGGCGGCGGGCGGCCGCATCAGCCGCGAGGCCTTCGATTTCCCCGGCGGCCGCCGCTTCCACTTCACCGACCTGGACGGTTATGAGCTGGCGGTCTGGACAGCCACGGCCTGATGGCTGGCACGAGCGCCGGCAATGAAAAAACCGCCGCCTTCCGGACCGGAAGCGCGGCGGTTTTGCATGCATGCCTTGCCGGCGTTATTCCGGGAAGAACGCGTAGCGGATCACGAACAGGATCGCCACCAGCCAGGTGGCCGGATGCACGTCGCGCACGCGGCCCGTGGCGGTCTTGAGCACCACGTAGCTGATGAAGCCGAAGGCGATGCCGTTGGCGATGGAGTAGGTGAAGGGCATGACCAGCGCCGTCAGCGCGGCCGGGGTGGCTTCGCAGACGTCGTTCCAGTCGATGTCGATCAGTTCGCGCATCATCAGGCCGGCCACGTAGAGCAGGGCGGGCGCGGTGGCGTAGGCGGGCACGGCGCCGGCCAGGGGCGAGATGAACAGCGCGGCCAGGAACAGCAGGGCCACCACCAGCGCGGTCAGGCCGGTGCGGCCGCCGGCCTGCACGCCCGAGGCGCTTTCGACATAAGCGGTGGTGCTGCTGGTGCCCAGCATCGAGCCGGCGACGATGGCGGTGCTGTCGGCGAACAGCGCGCGGCCCAGGCGGTTGGGACGGCCCTCCGGCATCAGGCCGGCGCGCTTGGCCACGCCCACCAGCGTGCCGGTGGCGTCGAACACCTCGACCAGCACGAACACCAGGATGACGTGCACGAAGCCGGTGTGCAGCGCGCCCAGGATGTCCATCTTGAACAGCGTCGGCGCCAGGCTCGGCGGCGCGGCGAACACGCCCTTGAATTCGTTGTAGCCCAGCGCCATCGACAGCACCGTGACCACCAGGATGCCGATCAGGATGGCGCCGCGCACGCGCAGCGCGTCCAGCGAGGCGATGATGAAAAAGCCCAGGATGGCGAACAGCGGCCCCGGCGTGGTCAGGTCGCCCAGCGTCACCTTGGTCGCGGGATGCGCCACCACGATGCCGGCGCTCGACAGCGCGATAATGGCCAGGAACAAGCCGATACCGGCGGCGATGGCGCTGCGCAGCGAATGCGGGATGCCCTTGACCAGCCAGACCCGGATGCCCGAGATGGTCAGGATCAGGAAGATCACGCCCGAGATGAACACGGCGCCCAGCGCCTGCTCCCAGGTGTAGCCCATGGTCTTGACCACGGTGAAGGCGAAGAAGGCGTTCAGCCCCATGCCCGGCGCCATGCCGATCGGCCAGTTGGCGATCAGCGCCATCACCAGCGAGCCCAGCGCGGCCGCCAGGCAGGTGGCGACGAACACGGCGCTGCGGTCCATGCCGGTGGACGACAGGATGTCCGGGTTCACGAAGATGATGTACGACATCGTCAGAAATGTCGTCAGGCCGGCCACGATCTCGGTTCTCGCGGTCGTGCCGTGTTCACGCAGGTTGAATAGCTTCTCCAGCATTCTTGTCCCCAGGGTGCTTGCAGGCTTGGTTGGTGAGAAGGGGGCTTGGCCGCCCCCGGTCATTTTGTAAACGGGCGTATTTTCGCATCAGTTGTAAACTCTGCCGCCATGATTATTCTCGGCTTTGAAAGCTCCTGCGACGAAACGGGCGTCGCAGCCGTCTGTACGGAACGCGGCCTGCTCGCGCACGCCCTGCACACCCAGATCGCCATGCACCAGGAATACGGGGGCGTGGTGCCCGAACTCGCCTCGCGCGACCATATCCGGCGCGTGGTGCCGCTGACCCGCCAGGTGCTGCAGGAGGCGGGCCTGGAAATGTCGGACATCGGCGCGGTGGCCTACACCGCCGGCCCCGGCCTTGCCGGCGCGCTGCTGGTGGGCGCCAGCGTGGCGCAGTCGTTCGCCTGGTCGCGCCATCTGCCCGCCATCGCCATTCATCACCTGGAAGGCCACCTGCTGTCGCCGATGCTGGCCGATCCCCGGCCCGACTTTCCGTTCGTGGCGCTGCTGGTGTCCGGCGGCCACACGCAATTGATGCGGGTGGACGGGGTGGGGCGCTACGAATTGCTGGGCGAAACCCTGGACGACGCCGCCGGCGAAGCCTTCGACAAGTCCGCCAAGCTGATGGGGCTGGGCTACCCGGGCGGCCCCGCGCTGGCGCGGCTGGCGGAGCAGGGCGATGCCGCGCGTTTCGACCTGCCGCGTCCCATGCTGCACAGCGGCGACCTGGATTTCAGCTTCAGCGGCCTGAAGACCGCCGTACTGACCCGGGTCAAGGCCGCCGAGCAGGACGGCGGGCTGGACGAACAGACCCGTGCCGACCTGGCCGCGGCGACCCAGGCCGCGATCGTCGAGGTGCTGGCCGCCAAGTCGATCCGCGCGCTCAAGCAGACCGGCCTGCGCCGGCTGGTGGTGGCCGGCGGGGTGGGGGCCAACCAGTTGCTGCGCGCCAGGCTGGCCGCCGCGCTCAAGCCCTTGAAGGCCCAGGCTTATTTTCCGCCGCTGTCGTTGTGCACCGACAACGGCGCCATGATCGCCTTCGCCGCGGCCGAGCGGGTCAAGGCGGGGCTGGTGACGCTGGACCCGGACGCGCACGGCTTCACCGTGCGGCCGCGCTGGGACCTGGCCGATATCGCCTGACCGGGACGGGCAATGAAAAAGGGGGCCGAGGCCCCCTTTTTCATTCCGCGCGCGGCGCCCGCGCCGGCCCGCGGATCACTTCTTCTTGCCGCCGCCGATGCGGCTTTCGGTGCCTTGCACCAGGCGCGCGATGTTGGCGCGGTGGCGGTAGAACAGCAGCACGCCAATGATGGCCAGGGCGATGCCCATGGCCGGCTGGGCGTACCACGCCAGGCCGGAGCCGAACACGTAATAGACCGGGGCGAAGAACGCCGCCACCAGCGAGGCCAGCGACGAGTAGCGGAAGAACACCGCGATGATCAGCCAGGTGGCCGCGGTGGCGACCGCCAGCCACGGCTGGATGGCCACCAGCACGCCGAGCGCGGTGGCCACGCCCTTGCCGCCCTTGAAGCCCAGGAAGATCGGATACAGATGGCCGAGGAAGGCCGCCACGGCCACCGCAGCCAGGGGGCCGGGGGCGATGCCAGGGGCCAGCCTGGCCGCCAGCCAGACGGCGAACCAGCCCTTGGCGGCGTCGCCCAGCAGCGTCAGCGCGGCGGCGGTCTTGTTGCCGGTGCGCAGCACGTTGGTGGCGCCGGGGTTCTTGGAGCCGTAGCTGCGGGGGTCCTGCAGTCCCATGAGTTTGCTGACCACCACGGCGAACGGCACGGAGCCGATCAGGTAGGCCAGCAGGATGAGGGCCGCGGTAAACGCCAGGGACGGTTCGGTAATCGCCATGTTGTAAGGAAGTCCGTTGTTATCTTGCAATTGTCTCGATGGCTGCGGATTCTACCCCGGTCGCCGGCCGACCCGCCTACGGGTTAGCGAGCGGACGATCGGAGACGGCTGGCGCCGGACATGCCGGCGCCTTCCGCGGACGGTACAATCCAGCCGGTCCACCCGCGTTTTATTTTCTTTCGGATGCACAATGCGAATTCTGGTTTCGAACGATGATGGTTATTCGGCCCCTGGCCTCGAAGCGCTGGTCAAGGCGCTGGAAGGCCTGGGCGATCTGACCGTCGTCGCGCCCGAGACCAACCACAGCGGCGCGTCCAATTCCCTGACGCTGAACCGCCCGTTGTCGGTGCGCACCGCCTCCAACGGCTTCATCGCCGTCAATGGCACGCCGTCCGATTGCGTCCACGTCGCCCTGACCGGGCTGATGGACGCGCGTCCCGACCTGGTGGTGTCCGGCATCAACAACGGCGCCAACATGGGCGACGACACGCTCTATTCGGGCACCGTGGCCGCCGCCAGCGAGGGCTACCTGTTCGGCATCCCGGCCATCGCCTTCTCGCTGGCCGAAAAGGGGTGGGAACACATCGACTCCGCCGCCCGCGCCGCGCGCCTGGTGGTCGAGCGCCACCTGGCGCAGCCACTGGCCGCGCCGGTGCTGCTGAACGTCAACATTCCCAGCCGCCGCTTCGACGACATGCATGGCTTCCAGGTCACCCGCCTGGGCAAGCGCCATCCGTCGCAGCCGGTGGTGCGCACAACCACCCCCTACGGCGACACGGTCTACTGGATCGGGCCGGTGGGGCAGGCCGCCGACGCCACGCCAGGCACCGACTTCCACGCGGTGGCGCAGGGCAGGGTGTCGGTTACGCCGCTGCGGCTGGACCTGACCCAGCACGGGCAGCTCGACGAAATCCGGACCTGGGCAGAGCCGCTATGCGCCGACGCATAAGCCAGCCGGACGTCTCCCAGGCCGTGCCCGGTCGGCCCAGTCCCGTCCGCTACGACTCCGGACGGCTCAGCCCCGGCGTTACACCGGCCAACAGCAACACCCGCGTTTCGGCCGCCACGCTGCAAAGCCAGGCCAAGGCGCCGACGCCGACGGCCGGCGGCAATCTGGGGCTCAATTCCGATCGCCTGCGCCAGGCCATGGTGCAGCGCCTGCGCGGGCAGGGCGTCAGCGATGAGCGCGTGCTCAACGCCATGGCCGTGGTGCCGCGCCACTTGTTCGTCGACGAGGCGCTGGCCAGTCGGGCCTACGAGGATGCGGCGCTGCCCATCGGCCATTCTCAGACCATCTCGCAGCCCTGGGTGGTGGCGCGCATGATCGCGGCCGTCTGCGAAGACCGCGCGCCGACCCGCGTGCTCGAAGTCGGCGCGGGTTGCGGCTACCAGGCCGCGGTGCTGGCGCAGTTCGTGCGCGAGGTCCATTCCATCGAGCGCATTCGCGGTCTCTATGAGCTGGCGCGCGAGCATCTGCGCGCCTTGCGGCTGACCACGCGAATCCGCTTGATCTACGGCGACGGCATGCTGGGCCTGCCCGGCGTGGCGCCGTTCGATGCTATCGTTGTGGCTGCCGCCGGCCTGACCATCCCGCAAGCGCTGCTCCAGCAACTGGCGCCGGGTGGACGCCTGATCGCCCCCGAAGGGGGCTCGAACCAGCGCCTGGTGCTGATCGAACGCACGGGCGCGGCCAGCTGGAAACGAACCGAATTAGAGGCCGTGCGCTTTGTGCCGCTGCGTGCCGGAATACAATCTTGAGCAAACAGGAGAAACGTATGCTCAACGGGCAGTTGCAACTGACCGATATGACCCTCGGCGTGTCCATGACGCGCCTGCGCCGCCCGCTTTTCGTGGCTGGCGTCCTCAGCCTGGCCATCCTGGCCGGCTGCGCATCCAAAGGCACGCGCGCCCCGGTCGTCGACCTGGCCGGCGGCCAGCCGTCCGCCGCCGCCCAGCCGGGCGGCAGTTATGTCGTAAAGCCGGGCGACACGCTCTACAAGATCGCGCGCGCCAACAATGTCGACGTCGAGAACATCAAGCGCTGGAACAACCTCACCGATCCCAACCAGATTTCGGTCGGGCAGGTGCTGAAGATGTCCGGTTCGTCGGGCGGCGGCGCGCAACCGGCGCCGATTGCCAGCAGCAAGCCGCAACCGCGTCCGCTGGACCAGCCCAACGACACCTCGGCCACCGCCACGGCGTCGCTGCCTCCGCCCACCCCGACTCCGGCCGAGACCAAGCCCGCCACGCGCGCGGCCGATGCCGGCGTGATCAACTGGGCCTGGCCGGCGAGCGGGCAGATCATGCAGGGCTTCAACAACAACAGCAAGGGCATCGATATCGCCGGCGCGCTGGGCGACCCGGTCACCGCCGCCGCGGATGGCAAGGTCATGTACAGCGGCAACGGCGTGCGCGGCCTGGGCAACCTGATCATCGTGAACCACCAGAACGGCTTCATCACGGCGTATGCGCACAACCGCACGCTGCTCGTGAAGACCGGCCAGGACGTCAAGCGCGGCGCCAAGATCGCCGAGATCGGCCAGAGCGACACCACCTCGCCGCGCCTGCACTTCGAGATCCGCCGCCAGGGCACGCCCGTGGATCCGATGCAGTACCTGCCCGCCAAATGACGCCCACCCTGGTATTCGACCTCGAGACCATTCCCGACGCGGAAGGCCTGCGCAAGCTCAACGGCTGGAGCGCCGACGTGCCCGATGCCGAAGTGGTCGAGCGCGCGCTCACCGCGCGCCGCGAGGCCGTGGGCCACGACTTCCTGCCGCTGCACCTGCACAAGGTGGCGGTGGTGGGCTGCGTGTTCCGCGACGACCAGGGCTTTCGCGTCAAGACGCTGGGCCAGCCCGACGATCCCGAAGCCGCTCTGCTGGCCGGCTTTTTCAAGACCATCGAGCGCTACACGCCCAAGCTGGTTAGCTGGAACGGCTCGGGCTTCGACCTGCCGGTGCTGCACTACCGCAGCCTGATCCAGGGCGTGCCCGCGCCGCGCTACTGGGACATGGGCGAGGAAGACCGCGAATTCAAGTTCAACAACTACATCTCGCGTTATCACTCGCGCCACACCGACCTGATGGACCTGCTGGCCAAGTACAACGGCCGCGCCAACGCGCCGCTGGACGAACTGGCCAAGCTGTGCGGCTTTCCGGGCAAGCTCGGCATGGATGGCAGCAAGGTCTGGGAGGCCTGGAGCCAGGGCCGTGCCGACGAGGTCCGCGCCTATTGCGAAACGGACGTGGTCAACACCTGGCTGGTGTATTGCCGCTTCCGCTTCCTGCGCGGCGAACTCGACCGCACGGCCTACGAGGCCGAGATCGCGCTGGTGCGCGACACGCTGACGGCCAGCGATGCGCCGCACTGGAAGGAGTACATGGCGGCCTGGGACGCCAGTTGAGCGGCGCGCGCGGTTGGCGCGGCATGCTCGACAGACGGGGCCCGCCGGGCCCCGTTTTCACGCCTGGCGCAGGCGCAATCGACTGAAACATAGCTTGCGGGGACGAAACCTGGATGAAACCGGGCGGATCGCACAATGGCCTCGCTTTCTTCACTTTCAGGAGACCTACATGTCCCGATTCGCACTCCGCTCCAACCTGGCTGCCCTGGCCATGGTCGCCGCCACCGGCGGCTTGCTGGCCGGTCCCGTCATGGCGGCGGCGCCCGCCGACGGTGGTCCCGCCGCGATGCATCAAGGCCCCCGTGATGGCGGCTTCCACAAGGGCATGCGCGACGGCCTGTGGATCCCGGGCCTGGGCCCCGTGTCCAAGGCGCAGCTCGATCAGCTCAAGCTGGACGACAAGCAGCAGGCCCTGGTCAAGACCGCGCAGGACGGCCAGCGCAGCCTGCATGAAGCCATGCGCGCTTCCGGTGACCAGCGCCACGATCTGCTCAAGGCGCAACTGGACAGCGGCAAGCTCGATCCGCGCGCATTGCTGGAGCAATCCGACAAGTCGCGCGACCAGTTCGGCACGCAGGCCAAGCAGGTCCGCGATCAATGGCTGGCCGTGTGGGACAGCCTGAACGACGCCCAGCGCACCCAGGTGACCCAGATGCTCAAGGACCGCCAGGCCAAGATGCAGGAGCGCCACGCGCGCATGGAAGGGCGCCACGGCAAGGGCCCGGGCAACGCGCCGGGCGCCGTGCCGCCGCCGCCCGCTCCGGCCGCCAACTGAGGCGCTCCGGGCGGCCCCCGATTCGCCGCCTGGCGGCCCGCCCATCGCGGGCGGCGCCGCGCGACCCCGACCCGCTTTTGTGCGGGCCGGGGTTTTTTTCGTGCCCGGCGCCATCACGGGGCGCCAGCCCCATTTTGATGCGCCGCCGCCTGCATGCGCGGCGTGATGCACCGTCCTGGTGCGACCAGCATGCCCGTTCAGCGCGGCGCCAGCCCGTTGAGATGCAATTGAAACCTGGCACGGACCTTGCTTGATGGGGAAGGAGCCGGCATCCGCCGTTGCAGGACCGGCCCGATGGATGCGCCTTCGGCCTTCCTCCTCGTCAAATCCGATCAGGACATCGCACCATGAAGAAGACGTTGCTAGCCTTGCCCGTTGTGCTCGCCGCTTGTTTCATCGCAACGGCCCAGGCCGAACCCACCGACCTGGGCGGCGGTTTCTCGCTCAGCGGCAATGCCACCATCGCGAGCGACTATCGCTTCCGCGGCTACTCGCAGACCGATTTCCGGCCCGCGGCCCAACTCGGCATCGATCTGACCCACAGCTCCGGTTTCTACCTGGGCAACTGGAACTCCAACGTATCCAGTTTCGTCTTCACCGACGGCAACCTGGAAATGGACTTCTACGGCGGCTGGAAGGGCGACGTCGGCGGCGGCTTCACGCTCGATGCCGGCGTGCTGCACTACTACTATCCCGGCTCCAGCTCGCCCAAGGGCGGCAATTACAACAACACCGACCTGTACCTGGCCGCGACCTACGCCAACTACACCCTCAAGTATTCCTACACGCCCAGCGACTTCTTCAGCACGCCCGACAGCAAGGGCACCTGGTACCTGGACGGCACCGCCAACTTCGACCTGGGCGACGGCTGGGGACTGGTGGGCCATCTGGGTTACCAGAAGCTCAAGAACCAGGTCAACATGGACGGCGACTCCATCGGCCATTACGTCGACTACAAGCTCGGCGTGACCAAGGACCTGAAGGGCTGGGTGCTGGGCCTGGCCGCCGTCGGCGCCACCAAGGACAACTGGCTGCCGACCAAGTACGGCCATCCGTCGGGCCGCCTGGGCGCCGTGTTCTCGGTGTCGCGTTCGTTCTGATTCCCATCCGTGGCGGCGCCCTGACCGGCGCCGGCTTTTGGGGGGCTTGATGGAGACTGCCCGGCGGGCCGTCTCCGGCAAGTCCCCCTTTTTTTCGGGCGCGGGCGGGGCGCTGCCGAATCCTCTTACAATGCCGGGTTGCGTGAATTTTCTGGACTGCGTGAGATGTCTGACGTTTTGAGTATCGAATCCCTGGACCTGGAAGCCCGGGGCATCGCCCGTCGCGATGGCAAGGTCGTGTTCGTGGAAGGCGCCTTGCCCGGCGAGCGGGTCACGGCGACCACCGTGCGCCGCAAACCGTCCTATGAAATCGCGCGGGTCGACCAGGTGATGCGCCCCTCGTCGCAGCGCGTGGCGCCCCGTTGCCCGCATTTCGGCGTCTGTGGCGGCTGTGCCATGCAGCATCTCGAACCGTCCACGCAGGTGGCGATCAAGCAGCGTTCGCTCGAAGACACCTTCTGGCATGTCGGCAAGCTGCGGCCGGCCCGCATCCTGGCGCCGCTGCATGGCCCGACCTGGGGCTATCGCTACCGCGCCCGCCTGTCGGTGCGCGTGGTGCCCAAGAAGGGCGGGGTGCTGGTGGGCTTTCACGAGCGCAAGAGCAGCTACGTGGCCGACATGCGCGAATGCCATGTGCTGCCGCGCCACGTCAGCGACCTGCTGATGCCGCTGCGCGCCATGATCGCGTCGATGTCCGCGCCCGACCGCCTGCCGCAGGTGGAAGTGTCGCTGGGCGACGGCGTGACCGCGCTGGTGCTGCGCCACCTGCTGCCGCTGACCGACAACGACATCGCCGTGCTGCGCGCCTTCGCCGACAAGCACAACGTGCAATGGTGGCTGCAGCCCAAGGGCCCGGACACGGTGCATCCGCTGGTGCCCGAGCATCGCGACGCGCTGACCTACACCATGCCCGAATTCGGCCTGCGCATGCCGTACCGGCCGACCGACTTCACCCAGGTCAATCACGCCATCAACCGTTCCATGGTGTCGCGCGCGCTCACGCTGCTGGAAGTGCAGCCGACGGACCGCGTCGCCGACCTGTTCTGTGGCCTGGGCAACTTCACGCTGCCGCTGGCCACCCAGGGCCGCGAGGCCGTGGGCGTGGAGGGCAGCAAGGCGCTGACCGACCGCGCCCATGAGGCCGCCGCGCGCCACGGGCTGGGCGAGCGCACCCGTTTCGCCACCCTCAACCTGTTCGAGGTGGACGTCGAATGGCTGCGCGGCCTGGGCTTCTTCGACCGCATGCTGATCGATCCGCCGCGCGAAGGCGCGCAGGCCGTGGCGCAGGCGCTGTCGCAACTGAAGGCCGAGGAGCGCCCGCGTCGCATCGTCTACGTGTCCTGTAATCCCGCCACGCTGGCGCGCGACGCCGCCATCATGGTGCACGAGGGCGGCTACCTGCTCAAGAGCGCCGGCGTCATCAACATGTTCCCGCACACCGGGCACGTGGAGTCGATCGCGGTGTTCGAATCGCTGGATGCCGAGGGCGTGCGCGAAGTGCAGGAGCGCTCCCGCCAGCGCGCCTTGCAGCAGGCGGCCGATGCGGCCGCCGCGGAAGCGGAAAAGGCCGCCGCGGCCGCCGAGAAGGCCGCGTCCAAGCAGGCGGCCACCGAGGCCTACCACGCCCGCGTCGCGGCCGAGGGCGAGACGCCGGCGCAAAGCCAGGCGTGACCCGCCCCGGCGTCGGCCGGGCCGCATGCAAGAAGGGCAAGCCGGTTGGCTTGCCCTTTTTCTTACTGGGAGCGCCCCAGGTTTTCCAGGATGGGGCAGTCGGGTCGATCATCCCCGTGGCAGTTGTGCGCCAGGTGCTTGAGCGTGGCGGCCATGTCGCGCAGCGCGCAGGCCTTGCGTTCCAGTTCGGCCACGTGTTCGAGCGCGATGCGCTTGACGTCGGCGCTGGCGCGGCTGCGGTCGCGCCACAACGCCAGCAGCTCGTTCATCTGTTCCACCGAGAAACCCAGGTCGCGCGCGCGCCGCACGAAGCGCAGCGTGTGCAGGTCGTGCTCGCTGTAGACCCGGTAGCCCGAGTCCTTGCGCAGCGCCGGGCCGATCAGGCCGATGCTCTCGTAGTAGCGGATCATCTTGGCCGAGATGCCGGATTCCTGCGCGGCTTGTCCGATGTTCATATGCGGTCTCCTGGAAGAACGGCGCGTCAGTGCGCGGCGCGCGGGGGGCGGAATGTCTTCAGGCGCAGCGCGTTGCCCAGCACGAAGACGCTGGACAGCGCCATGGCGCCGGCCGCGAAGATCGGCGACAGCGACAGGCCGTAGGCCGGGTACAGCGCGCCGGCCGCCAGCGGGATCAGCGCGGCGTTATAGGCGAAGGCCCAGAACAGGTTCTGGCGGATGTTGGCCAGCGTGGCGCGGCTCAGTGCGATGGCGTTGGGCACGCCGTGCAGATCGTCGGCCATCAGCACCACGGACGCGGCCTCGATGGCGACGTCGGTGCCGGTGCCGATGGCGATGCCGGTGTCGGCCGCGGCCAGCGCCGGCGCGTCGTTGATGCCGTCGCCGACGAAGGCCAGCTTGCGGCCGCCGGCGCGCAGCGCGGCGATGGCCTCGACCTTGCCGTCGGGCAGCACCTCGGCGCGTACTTCGTCGATGCCCAATTGGCGCGCCACGGCCTGCGCCGTATGGCGGTTGTCGCCGGTGATCATGGCGGTCTTCAGGCCCTGTGCGTGCAGCGCGGCGATGGCGTCCACGGCCGACGGCTTGACCGGGTCGGTCACGGCCATCATGGCGGCCGCCTGGCCGTCGATGGCGACGTAGATCGGCGTCTTGCCCTCGTCGCCCCATTGTTCGGCGCGCTGGCCGAAGGCGCTGACGTCGATGCCGCGCTCGGCCATCAGGCGGTCGGCGCCGGCCAGCACGCGCTTGCCGGCCACGCTGGCTTCGACCCCGGCGCCGGTGATGGCGGCGAAGCCTTCCGCCGGCAACAGGTCGATCTGGCGTTCGGCGGCGGCCGCCACGATGGCCAGCGCGATCGGATGTTCGGAGCGCGCCTGCACCGAGGCGACCCATTGCAGCACGTCGCGGTCGGCGAAGCCGGCGGCCGGCGCAAGTTCGGTCAGGGTGGGCTTGCCCAGCGTCAGGGTGCCGGTCTTGTCGAAGGCCACCACCTGCACGTCGCGCAGCGTCTGCAGGGCGTCGCCCTGGCGGAACAGCACGCCCATTTCGGCGGCGCGGCCGGTGCCGACCATGATCGAGGTCGGCGTGGCCAGGCCCATGGCGCAGGGGCAGGCGATGATCAGCACCGCCACTGCGTTGACCAGCGCATGCGACAGCGCCGGCGTGGGGCCGAGGAAGAACCAGGCCAGGAAGGTCAGCAGCGCCATGCCCATGACGGCCGGCACGAACCAGGCGGTGACCTGGTCCACCAGCGCCTGGATCGGCAGGCGCGCGCCCTGGGCGGCCTCGACCATGCGGATGATGCGGGCCAGCATGGTGTCGGCGCCGGTGTGGGTGACGCGCAGCGTGAAGCTGCCGGATGTATTGAGCGTGCCGCCGGTCGCCTGCATGCCCGGCTGCTTTTCCACGGGCACTGGTTCGCCGGTCAGCATTGATTCATCGACGTACGAGCTGCCCTCGATGATCTCGCCGTCCAGCGGGATCTTTTCGCCAGGGCGCACCACCACGATGTCGCCCTTGCGCACCTGCTCGATGGCGATGTCTCGCGGCTGGCCGTCGCGCATGACGCGCGCGGTGCGCGGCTGCAGCCCGATCAGGCGCTTGATGGCGGCGCCGGTCTTGCCCTTGGCGCGCGCTTCCAGCGTGCGGCCCAGCAGGATCAGCGTGACGATGACGGCGGCGGCTTCGTAATAGACGTTGCGGGCGCTCTCCGGCAGCCAGGCGGGGGCGAAGGTGGCGACGACCGAATACCCCCAGGCCGCGCCGGCGCCCAGCGCGACCAGCGAGTTCATCTCGGGCGCGCGGCGCCACAAGGCCGCCAGCCCCTTGCTGAAGAAGTGGCGGCCGGGCCAGGCCAGCACCGCCGTGGTCAACACGAACTGAAGCAGCCAGCTATTTTGCTGGCCGATGTTCGCCAGCACCCAGTGGTGCATGGCGGGGATCAGGTGCGAGCCCATTTCCAGCGCGAACACCGGCAGCGTCAGCGCCAGGGCGGCGATGAAGGCGCGCTGCAGGCGCCGTGCCTCGGCGTCGCGCGCTTCGGACTGGCGTTCGGCGTGGTCGTCCTGGGCGGCGATCGGACGGGCCTCGTAGCCCATCTTGACCACGGCCGCGACCAGGGCATCGGGCTGGGCCGCGGCCGGATCATAGGCCACCAGGGCGCGTTCGGTGGCCAGGTTGACCTGGGCCTGGGCGACGCCCGGCACGCGGGTCAGGGCCTTTTCCACGCGCTTCACGCAGGACGCGCAGGTCATGCCTTCGATGGCAAGTTCAAGCTCGACGGAAGGGTTGGCAACGCTCATGGCTGTCTCGGTTGAGGTAGGAAGACCCCAGTTTCATCCTTCCCATGATGGGAAGGTCAAGGACTATTCTACGCTTGACCTTCCTATAATGGGAAGGTCTAAGCTGGGGTTGAGCTGGCACCGGAGGCGGTGCGGCAATCCCCCCTGATCCCCCCGGAGAACACCATGAGCATCGAATTCCAAGTCCCCGACATGACCTGCGGCCACTGCGTCAAGACCATCACCGGCGCGGTGACGGCGGCGGCGCCGGGCGCCAGCGTGGCGGTGGACCTGCCCGCGCATCGCGTCACCGTCACGGGCACCGACCAGGCCGATAAGGTCGAGGCCGCGATCCGCGATGCCGGCTACGAGCCGCAGCGCGTGTGATGGCCCGCCGCCGCCAGGCGTATGATAGAAAAAGCCTGGCGGTGGTCATTAGGTTATTGATTTAAGCTATCAATCAATTAAATTAATTAAATTTGAATAATTGATAGCTGACGTTTATCATTCTTTCCATGGTGGTTGAACAAGACCCCGCTACCCCAAGGAGAGATTGCATGCTGCAAAACCGTGAAGGCCAACGTGTTCCCAACGTAACGTTCCCCGTCCGCGAGGGCAACACCTGGAAAAAGGTCACGACCGACGACCTGTTCAAGAACAAGACGGTCGTGGTCTTTTCGCTTCCCGGCGCTTTCACGCCGACCTGCTCGTCGACCCACCTGCCGCGCTACAACGAACTGGCTCCGGCCTTCGCCGCCGCCGGCGTCGACAGCATCGTCTGCGTGTCGGTCAACGACACCTTCGTCATGAACGAATGGGCCAAGGACCAGGAGTCGTCCAACATCACGCTGCTGCCCGACGGCAACGGTGAATTCACCGCCGGCATGGGCATGCTGGTCGACAAGAGCGACCTGGGCTTCGGCAAGCGCAGCTGGCGCTACTCCATGCTCGTCAAGGACGGCGTGGTGCAGAAGATGTTCATCGAGCCCGAGAAGGAAGGCGACCCGTTTGAAGTGTCGGACGCCGACACCATGCTGGCTCACTTCGCCCCGACGGCCAAGAAGCCCGACCAGGTGGTGGTGTTCTCCAAGCCCGGCTGCCCGTTCTGCGTGGAAGCCAAGGCGCTGCTCGAAGACAAGGGCTATGCCCCGATCGAGATCCCGCTGGAGAACAAGGTGCGCGGCCGCGTGATCGGCGCCGTGTCCGGCAAGGGCACCGCTCCGCAGGTGTTCATCAACGGTTCGCTGATCGGCGGCCTGGACGACCTGAAGGCGCACTTCGCCTGATGCTGGCGGGAAGGGGACGCGCTCCCTTTCCCTTGCCGCGGCCGCTCCCGCGAGGAGCGGTCCGGCGCGCCGGTTTCCCTTTTTCCGCATCTTCGCGCGGCCCCGGCGGGCGCCGCGGGACGGCGTTCGTCCCTGAGGGTGCGCAACAAGGCGGAATCCGCCTTTGACAATGTCTGCTCCACGCTACACCGGGGGATCCCACTCATGAAGACTCTGCACACCGATATCGCCGTCCTCGGCGCCGGCACCGCCGGCCTGGCCGCCTACCGCGCCGCAAAGGCCGCGGGCAAGCGCGCGCTGCTGATCGAAGGCGGTCCTTATGGCACCACCTGCGCCCGCGTCGGCTGCATGCCTTCCAAGCTGCTGATTGCCGCCGCCGAGGCCGCGTATCACGCCGCGCATACCGCGCCGTTCGGCGTGCACGTCGAGGGCGAGGTCACGGTCAACGGCGAAGAGGTGATGGACCGCGTCAAGCGCGAGCGCGACCGTTTCGTCGGCTTCGTGCTGGAGGGCGTGGAGAACATCCCGGCCGAAGACAAGATCCGCGGCTACGCCCGCTTCGAATCGGATACGGTGCTGCGGGTCGACGACCACACCGAGATCCATGCGTCCCGCGTGGTGATCGCGACCGGCTCGCGGCCGTCGGTGCCGCCGCCGTTCCGGGGGCTGGGCGACCGCCTGGTGCTCAACGACGATGTGTTCGCCTGGGATGACCTGCCGCGCCGCGTGGCGGTGTTCGGCCCCGGCGTGATCGGGTTGGAACTGGGCCAGGCGCTGGCGCGGCTGGGCGTCGAGGTGCGCGTGTTCGGCGTCAGCGGCAGCCTGGGCGGCATCAGCGATCCGCAGGTACGCCACAGCGCCCGCAAGATCTTCCAGCAGGAGTTCTACCTGGACCCGGATGCGCGCGTGCTGGAAACCCAGCGAGTGGGCGACGAGGTCGAGGTGCGCTACGTGGCGCTGGACAACACCGAACGCACTGAACGCTTCGACTACGCGCTGGTGGCCACCGGCCGCCGCCCCAATGTGGACGGCCTGGGCCTGGAGAACACCTCGCTGCAGTTGAACGCGCAAGGGGTGCCGTTGTTCGACCGCGACACCATGCAGGCGGGCGATTCGGCGATCTTCATCGCCGGCGACGCCAACGCCGACGCGCCGCTGCTGCACGAGGCGGCCGACGAAGGCCGCATCGCCGGCGAGAACGCGGCGCGTTATCCGGAAGTGCGCCAGGGCCTGCGCCGCGCGCCGCTGGCGGTGGTGTTCTCGGATCCGCAGATCGCGTTGGCCGGGCAGGGCCATGCCCGCCTGACGCCGGGCACCTTCGTGACGGGCGAGGTCGATTTCGGCGACCAGGGTCGTTCGCGGGTGATGCTGAAGAACCGCGGCCTGCTGCACGTGTACGCCGATATCGCCACCGGCCGTTTCCTGGGCGCGGAAATGGTCGGCCCCAGCGCCGAGCACATCGGTCATCTGCTGGCCTGGGCCGTGCAACAGGAGCTGACCGTGGCGCGCATGCTGGCAATGCCGTTCTACCATCCGGTCATCGAGGAAGGCCTGCGCACCGCGCTGCGCGACGCGGCCGCCAAGCTGGCGCGGGCGCAGGAGGCGCTGCGCCAGGTGGAAGCGGAAGGCGCGGCCGCCTGAGGGCGAGCCATGCATGGAAGAGGCTGCCCGCGGGGCAGCCTCTTCTTCGTCTTGAGCGGCCGTCCGGGCAGGCGCAGTTGGCGCGACTGGCGCGGGGCGGGCCGGGGAAGAGAGGGGGCCTCGCACGGACCGTGGATTTCTTGTCACGTCAGGAAATTTTATAGATAATCTATAAAAATTGACCAGGCCCCTGCCCATGAACACTCCCGTCATTTCGCTGGACGGCGCGCACTTGCGCGCCGAGGACGTCGTTGCCATCGCGCGCGGCGGCGCCACCGTCGCCCTGGCCGACGCCGCCCGCCAAGCGCTGGACGCCACGCGCGGCTACATCGAATCGCACTGGCTCAACGACGCCGCGCCGCTGATGTACGCCTTCAATACCGGCGTGGGGGCGCTCAAGAGCCAACGCATCGCGCCGGCGGAGATCGCCACATTCCAGGCCAGCCTGGTGCGTTCGCATTCGGCCGGCACGGGCGAGCCGATGCCGGACGAGGTGGTGCGGGCCATGATGGCGTTGCGCGTGAACGCCTTCGCCAGCAATCATTCCGGCGTGCGGGTCGCGATCATCGACCGGCTCATCGCCATGCTGAACCACGGCATCACGCCGGTGGTGCCGTCCAAGGGCAGCGTCGGCGCCAGCGGCGACCTGGCGCCCCTGGCCCTGATGAGCGGCGCCCTGATGGGCTTGCCGCAATCGCGCGTCACCTACCGGAACGAGGTGATGCCGGCCGCGCGCGCCTTCGAACAGGCCGGCATGGCCGCCACGATGGACGTGCAGGCCAAGGACGCGACCGCGCTGATCAACGGCGCGACGGCCTCGCTCGCCTACGCGGTGCTGGCCGCGCACGACGCGCGCGAGCTGCTGGGCGGCGCGACGTTGTCGATGGCCATGACGCTGGAGGCGCTGCGCGGCGAACTGTCGTGTTTCGAGGACCGCGTCATGCTGGCGCGTCCGCATCGCGGCCAGCGGCGGGTGGCCGCGGCGATTCGCCAGTTGGTGGCGGGCAGCCGGCGCTGCACCGAGCCGGCCCGACAGGTGCGCCTGCGCGGGACGCCCGGCCTGGATCCGGCGCAGGCGGGCACGCCGCACGCGCCGCCGCTGGCCCCGCGCATTCAGGACGTCTATTCGCTGCGCTGCGTGCCGCAGGTCTACGGACCGGTGCTGGACGCGCTGGACTACGTCGACGGCATCCTCGCGACCGAAATGAACAGCGCCACCGACAACCCGCTGATCTTCCCGGAAGACGCGGGCTACGCCATCGTCTCGGGCGGCCACTTCCATGGGCAATACATCGCCCAGGCCATGGATCTGCTGGCGCTGGCGGTGACCGACCTGTCGGCGATCTGCGACCGCCGCAGCGCGCGGTTGGTCGACCCGGCCTGCAATTTCGGCCTGCCGGCCAACCTGATCGCGCAGCGCCCCGGCATCAATACCGGCTTTTCGGTGGCACAGAGCATGGGCACGGGGCTGGTGCTGGAAAACATGGGCCTGTGCGGCCCGGCCAGCGCCACCAGCCTGCCCGCCAAGGGCAATACCGAGGACCACATCAGCAACTCGTGTTTCGCGGCGCGCCGCACGCGCACCGTGGTCGAGAACAGCCAGGCGGTGGTGGCTGTCGAGCTGCTGTTGGCCGCGCAGGCGCTGGATCTGGCCGAGCCCGATCTGGCCGCCTATCCGGTCGGCGCGGGCACAGCCGCGGCCTGGTCCGCGGTGCGGGCGGTGGTGCCGCCAATGCTTGGCGATGACCGCTGGGTCCATGACGACATCGCGCTATTGCGCGCCCGGGTCGCGGACGGCAGTCTGGCCGCCGCCACGCAATCCGCCTGCGGCCCGCTTTGGCAGGCGCGGGAGGCGGCATGACCCTGGCCCACGGCGCCTCGCGCGACGACGACGACACCTTGCCTGGACGCATCGCGCGCGCGCTGGTCGAGCGCATCATCACAGGCCAGTTGCGGCCCGGCGAGCGGGTGGGTCAGGACGCGCTGGCGGCGGAGTTCGGCGCCAGCCATGTGCCGGTGCGCGAGGCGTTCCGCCGTGTGGAGGCGCGCGGACTGCTGGTGAGCGAGCCGCGCAAGGGCGTGCGGGTCAGTTCGCTGGACGAGGCGTCGATCGTGGAGATCACGCGGATGCGCGGCGCGCTCGAATCGCTGGCGCTGCGCCATGCGATGGCGGCGATGAGCGCCGGCGACCTGGCGCGGGCGCAGGCCGCGATCGACGCGGGCGACCAGGCGCGCGACATGCGCGACTGGGAGGCGGCCAACCGCGCCTTCCACGAGGCGCTGTACCGGCCGTGCGCGATGCCGCGGCTATTGGCGACGATCGACATGCTGCATGAATCGCGCACGCGCTACATGCATGTGACGGCGTCGTGCGTCGCATGGGATCCAGGCTCGCAGCGCGAGCACCTGGAGCTGCTGGACGCCGTGCGCCATGGCGAGGTCGAGCGGGCCTGCCGGCTGCTCGAGGCGCATATCGCGGAGGCGGGCGAGATCCTGGTGCGCGGGCTGGAAATCTGGCGCCTGACGGTGGTCGGCGAATCCTGAGCGGGCCGCGCGCGCCCTGCATGAAAAAACCGGCCCCGCGTTGTGCAACGCGGGGCCGGTTTTTTCATGCGCTGCCGGGCGGCAATCAGTCGTCCGACTGCTTCTTCGGCACGGGGAACGGATTCTCGCGGTACTGCAGCGTGAAGCCGGCGCGCTCGTCCTGGCCGAGTTCGCGCGCCAGGTAGGGCATGGCCTGCTTGAGGGCGTCGTGCAGCGTCCACGGCGGGTTGATCAGGAACATGCCGCTGCCGTGCAGGCCGTAGCCGTCGATGGTGGCCTTCTTGACCGTCAACGTGGCGTGCAACCAGCTCTTGACCTTGAGGTTCTCGAAGTGGCGCGCCATTTCGCTGGCCTCGCGCCGCTGCACCAGCGGATACCAGACGGCGATGGTGCCGGTGGCGAAGCGCTTGACGCATTCCTTGACGGTGATCAGCGTGCGGCGGTAGTCGTTCTTGTCCTCGTAGGACGGGTCGATCAGCACCATGCCGCGGCGCGTCGGCGGCGGCAGCAGGGCCTTGACGCCTTCGAAGCCGTCGTCGCCGTAGATGGTGGTCTGGCGCTGCGCGGTGCGGTCCATGTGTTCGAGGTTGCCGACCAGGGTGTCGATCTCGGTCGGGTGCATTTCGAACAGCCGCAGGCGGTCGGACGGACGCAGCGCGTCCAGCGTCAGCCAGGGCGAGCCGGGGTAGCGCTTGAGGCGGCCGTTGGTGTTGAAGGCGCGGATGCGGGCGACGTAGTCGGCCAGCAGGGGCGGCAGGTCGTCGCGTTCCCACAGGCGGCCGATGCCGTCGGCGAATTCCGAGGTCTTGGCGGCCCAGTCGCTGTCCAGGCTGTACAGGCCGGCGCCGGCGTGGGTGTCGATGACCCAGTAGGGCGCGTCCTTGCGGTTGAAGTAGTCCAGGGTGTGGACCAGGATGGCGTGCTTGAGCACGTCGGCATGGTTGCCGGCGTGGAAGGCGTGGCGATAGCTGAACACGGGGCGGGGGCCTCAGGCGGCCGGCCGGATGGCGGCCAGTTCGTCGGTGAAGATGCCGTCGATGCCCCAATCCAGCAGCAGGCGGGCGCGCTCGGGGTCGTTGACGGTCCAGGCGGCGATGCGGTAGCCGGCGGCGTGCACGGCGTCGATCAGTTCGCGCGTGGCGTCCTTCTGGTTGATGTTCAGGGCGACACAGTCGTATTTGACCAGGCGGTCGAGCCAGTCGGCGGGCACCTTCTCGACCAGCAGGGCGCGCGGCAGTTCGGGCGCGGCGTCCTTGGCGGCCTGCAGGGCTTCCTCGGCGAAGGAGGACAGCAGCGGGGCCACGGCGGCGCCTTTCCAGAGTTCACGGGCGGCCAGGGCGACGGCGGCGCCAGTTTCGGCTTCGCGGCCGGGGCAGGGCTTGATCTCGACGTTGCTGGCGATGCCGTTGGCGACGGTGTAGCGGGCCACGGCGGCGAAGGTGGGCAGGGGTTCGCCGGCGTAGGCGGCGGAGTGCCAGCTCCCGAAGTCCAGTTGCGCCAGTTCGCTGAAGGTCTTGGCGGCGGCGGGACCGTGGCCGTTGGAGGTGCGGTCGACGTCGTCGTCATGCATCAGGACGAGGACGTTGTCGCGGCTGAGCTTGACGTCGTATTCGAACATGGTGAAGCCGTGTTCGGCGCCGACGCGCATGGCGGCGAGGGTGTTCTCCGGGGCCAGGCGGCCGCCGCCGCGGTGGGCGATGTGGCGGGAATAGGGCCAGGTGGGGAGGGATGCGGTCATTTCTTTGATGCTTTTGGGGTTCTTTGGGACAGGGTGGAAGGATACTCTGTTCTGGGGGTTCCTTTCCTGTCGTGCGGGGGGGGCTTGCTTCGTGCCTGTGTCGCGGGTTCGGTTCTTTTGGCGCGGCTGCGGGGCCGTGGCGCGGGGCCGGGGCTACGAGGCTTGTCCGGCGCCTGCGCGCCGGACAGCGCGTGCTCATCCTCGTCGCCTGCGGCTCCTTCGGATTCCATCGCGCGCGCCTCTACACGCCCCGGCCCCGCGCCACGGCCCCGCAGCCGCTCGCGGTGGGGAAAGTTCGGGGCGTCGCTGGGGTGGGCGGTGTGCTTGGGCTTTGTGGGAAGGAGTGGGGGGGGCTGAAAGATTTGCTGGCGCCCGTCCGACGAGGCCGCCCTGCGCGGCCTTGTCGGACATACGTTGCGGCTGCTCGCGCGAGCGCATCCGGGGGTGGGAGGTGGGATTTGGGGGCGGGGAGCCTGCCGCCTGGGGGCAGGGGCGGCCTTCGTAGGGTTGCGCCGCCGGAGGCGCCCGGCGCTTATTTCATCGGGGCCTTGTCCTGGGAGACGTCCATGATCATGCGGGCGGCCAGGTAGAGGCGGGGGACGATGGAGGGGATCTGGATGTATTCGGCGTCGTTGGAGTGGGCGCCGAAGCCGCTCAGGCCCATGCCTTCGATGACGGGGCCGCGGGCCTTGAGGGCGGCGAAGGCGGCGTCGGTGCCGCCGCCGCTGGCGCGGTCGATGACTTTCATGGGCAGGCCGAGTTCCTGGTAGATGGCGACGCCGTGGTTGGCGAGGGCGCGCGAGGCAGGGGTGGCTTCCAGCGGCGGGCGGCGCACTTCGAATTTGACGCTGACCTTGGCCTCGGGCAGCAGTTTCTTCTGGATGCGTTCCTGCAAGGTGCGTTCGAGGGCGTCGAAGTCGGCGACCTTGAGGGCGCGGGCGTCGGCCTGGGCGGTCGCCTGGCCGGGGATGACATTGCGGTTGGTGCCGGCCTGGGCCACGGTCCAGTTCAGTTTCAGGCCTTCCTCGGGCTTGGACAGGTCTTTCAGTTGCAGGATCTGGTGGGACAGCTCGGTCAGGGCGTTGACGCCGCCCTCGGGACGGGCGCCGGCGTGCGAGGTCTTGCCCTGCACGGTCAGGTACGCGGCGCCGATGCCGCTGGTGGCCAGGGTCAGGCGGCCCTCGGCGCCGCCGCCTTCGAAGGAGAAGACGGCGTCCTGGTCGGCGCCCAGGCGGGTGATGGTGGCGCGGGCGCCTGGCGAGCTGATTTCCTCGTCGCCGTTGATCAGCACGGTCAGGGTGCCGTAATCCTTGAAGTCCAGTTTTTGCAGCAGGGCCACGGTGTGCAGGATGATGGCGACGCCGTGCTTGTCATCGGCGATGCCCAGGCCATAGGCGCGGTCGCCGTCGATGCGGAAGGGCTGGTCCTTGAGCATGCCGTTGCGGTAGACGGTGTCCATGTGCGCGATCAGCATGATCTTTTTCTGGCCACTGCCCTTGAATTCGGCGTGCACCATGGGGCCGACGCGCTCCGGCGTGTCGTCCAGGCGGAAGATGTCGGTGGGCTGGAGGATCTCGACGGTGCCGCCCAGCGCCTTCAAGCGTTCGCCGATGAGGGCGGCGATGCGTTCGACGCCTTCCACGTCCCTGCTGCCCGATTCGATGTTGACCAGGTCGCGCATGGTGTCGAGCATGCCTTGTTTCTGCTGCTCGGCGGCTTCATGCACGGCGGCGACGGGCGCGGCCAGCGCGGCGAAGGAGGCGCTGCCCAGGAAGCCCAGGGCGAGCGCGGCACGCAGGACGAGCGGACGTGAGAGCGGGAACGGCATGGAAAGTCACCTCTGTGAGAAAGGAAGGAAGACGGCGGGCGTGGCGTGGCGGCCCGAAGGTCACGATACGAGGGGGGACGGAAGGCGAAAACCGGGGTTTCCCGGGTTGACCCGGGCCGGCTTCCGTGGGGGTGGCAAGCCTCGTCGTCGGGCGCGCGGGGGCGCCGGGCGGGTCGATGTAAGCAGACGCTGCGGGACGAATGAGAAATGCTAAAATCCGCCCGCTGACCCGGTTTGACCGGTATGGGAATAGGGCGAATGAGATTCGCCTTTTTTTATGCGTTTTCGTGCGGCCCGGGCGGAAGTCTCCTCCCGAGTGCGGCAACAGGGATTCCATGTTCGAATTTATTCGCAGCCACCGGCGCTGGATGCAGTTCATCCTGCTGCTTCTGATTGTGCCTTCCTTCTTCCTCGTCGGGATTCAGGGCTATGAGAGCTTCATGCGCAAGGAGCCGGAACTGGCGACGGTCGCCGGCCAGCCCATTTCCCGCTCGGAGTTCGACCAGGCGCACCGCAACCAGCTTGAACAATATCGGCAGCGCCTGGGCGCGCAGTTCGACCCGGCCGTGATCGACACGCCGCAACTGCGCGAAGCGCTGCTGAACCAGCTCATCAACCAGCGCCTGCTGGCGAACGTGGCCGTGGACAACCGCTTCTCGGTGTCTGACGAAACGCTGCGCAATACCATTGCCGCGATCCCGGAAGTGCAGGACAACGGCCGCTTCTCGCCCGAGCGCTACCGCCAGGTGCTGGCGGCCCAGGGCATGTCGCCGACGTCGTTCGAAGCCGGCCTGCGCCGCGATCTGGCCGTGGCCCGCGTGCTCGAGCCGGTCGGCCAGTCGGCCAGCGCGCCTTCGGAAGTGGTGGCGTCGCTCGAAACCGCCCTGACGCAGCAGCGCACGGTGCAACTGCGCCGCTTCGCCGCCGCCGATTTCCGCTCGCAAGTGACGGTCACCCCGGCCGACATCCAGGCCTGGTACGACGCCAACAAGCAGCAATTGCAGATTCCCGAGCAGGTCCAGGTGCAGTACCTGGTGCTGAACGAAGCCGCCGCCACCGAGGGTGTGCAGGTCAAGGACGAGGACCTGGCCTCGTACTACGAGCAGAACAAGAACCGCTTCGGCCAGCCCGAGCGCCGCCGCGCCAGCCACATCATGATCGAAGTGCCGGCCGGCGCCTCGGACGATGCGCGCAAGGCCGCCCGCGCCAAGGCCGAGGCTCTGGCCACGCAGGCCGCCGCCGACCCGGCGCAATTCGCCGAGCTGGCCCGCAAAAATTCGCAGGACGCCGGTTCGGCCGCCAATGGCGGCGACCTGGGCTGGCTGGCGCCGGGCATGCTGTCCGGCCCGCTGGAAAAGGCGATCTTCAGCCAGTCCAAGGACCAGGTGTCGGGCGTGGTCGAAAGCCCGTCGGGCTTCCACGTCATCAAGGTCACCGAGATCCAGCCGGCCTCGATCAAGCCGCTGGCCGAGGTCAAGAGCCAGATCACCGCTGAAGTGCGCAAGCAACTGGCCGCCGTGCGTTTCTCGGAAATGGCCAGCCAACTGAACAAGCAGGTCTATGACCAGCGCGACAGCCTGCAGCCGGCCGCCGACGCGGTCGGCCTGAAGCTGCGCACCGCCTCGGGCGTGACGCGCGAAGGCCTGCTGCCCGCCGACCAGGCCGGCCCGGGCTCCGCCGTGGACAGCCCGGACGCGGCGTTGCTGGACAACCCGCGCGTGCGCCAGGTGCTGTTCTCGCCCGACGTGCTGCGTGAAAAGCAGAACTCCGGCGTGATCGAGCTGTCGCCGGACACCATGCTGGCGGTGCGCGTGGCCGCCGTGGAACCGGCCCACGTGCCGGCGCTGGAGAAGGTCAGCGATTCGATCCGCGCCAAGCTGCTGGACGAGCGTTCGGCCGAAGCCGCCAAGAAGGCCGGCGAAGCCGCGCTGGCGGCCGATCAGGCCAACCCGGCCGCCGCGCCGGAAGGCTTCGGCGGTCCGCTGGTGGTGTCGCGCCAGGATCCCAAGAACCTGCCGCGCTCGGTGCTGGACGCCGTGATGCGCCTGCCGGCCGCCAAGCTGCCGGCCTATACCGGGGTGCAGTCGGGCGCCGATTACACGCTGGTGCGCCTGGAGAAGGTCGAGGCCGGCACGGTCGAGGCCGCAGACAAGGAACGCCTGGCGCAGCAACTGGCGGGCGCCTGGGGCCAGGCCGAGAGCGAAGCGCTGGTGCGCATGCTGCGCGAGGAATACAAGGTGCAGGTGCTGCCGGCGGCCGCCGACGCCATCCGCGGCGGCGACGCCTCGCAGCAGGCGGCGGGCTGATCGGCCGCGCGGCAGGTCGCGGGCCGCTCAGGCCCGCGTCATTGCAGCAAGGGCCGCAGCGCCGGCCACACATTGTCCAGCAGTTGGGGCTGGGCGTCCTCGTTGGGATGGATGCCGTCGGCCTGGAACATCGCCCGGTTCGTTGCGATACCTTCCATCAGGAAGGGCACGAGCCGGGCGTTTTCGTCTTTGGCGACGGTGGGAAACACCTGGGCGAAGCGCTGGGTGTAGTCGCGGCCGTAGTTGGGCGGGATCTGCATGCCGACGATGACCACCTCGGCCTCGGCTTTACGCGCCGCCTGCGCCATGGCGCGCAGGTTCTGCTCCGTCATGTTCAGCGGCAGCCCGCGCAGGGCGTCGTTCGAGCCCAGCTCCAGCACCACCACCGCCGGCTTGTGCTGGCGCAGCAGCGCCGGCAGGCGGGCGACGCCGCCGCTGGTGGTGTCGCCGCTGATGCTGGCGTTGACCACCTTGTACTTCGGGTATTGTTCGGAAAGCCGCGCGGACAGCAGCGGCACCCAGCCGGTGCCGCGCTTGATGCCGTACTCGGCGGCCAGGCTGTCGCCCACCACCAGCACGGTGCGTTGCGCGGAACCCTGGGCTGCCGGGGCGGTCTGAGCGTGGGCGGGCGCCATCAGGGTGGCCGTGGCCAGCGTGGATATCAGTAGTGAACGGCGAATCAGGGGAATCAGGCGCATGGATAGCAAGAATTCGATCGAGGTGAAAGGGCTGGGCAAGCGGGTGGCCGATGCCGGCGGGACGCTGTCTATCCTGGAAGACATCGATTTTACGGTGGCGGCGGGCAGCGCCGTGGCCATCACCGGCAGCTCCGGGTCGGGCAAGTCCACCCTGTTGGGACTGCTGGCCGGGCTGGATGTTCCCAGCGCGGGCAGCGTGCGCCTGGCCGGGCAGGACCTGTTCGCCCTGGACGAGGACGGCCGCGCGCGCCTGCGGGCCAATCACGTGGGGTTCGTGTTCCAGTCATTCCAGTTGCTGCCGAACCTGACCGCGCTGGAAAACGTCATGCTGCCGCTGGAACTGGCGGGCCAGCCGGCGCGCGAGGCGGCCCAGGCCATGCTCGAGCGCGTCGGGCTGGGGGCGCGCCTGCATCATTATCCGCGCACCCTGTCCGGTGGCGAGCAGCAGCGCGTGTCGCTGGCGCGCGCCTTCGTGGTGCAGCCCGACCTGCTGTTCGCCGATGAACCCACGGGCAGCCTGGACGCCGCCACCGGCGTCACCGTCATCGACCTGATGTTCGACCTGCACCGCGAGCACGGCACCACGCTGGTGCTGGTGACGCACGATCCCCAACTGGCGGCGCGTTGCGGCCGGCAGGTGGTGCTGGCGGCGGGACGCATGGCCGCGTAGGCGGGACGCGACCGGCCGCTGCGGCCCGCGCCAGCGGCGCAAGCCTGAAACGAAAACGCCACCCGAAGGTGGCGTTCTTGCTTGGCGCAAACCTCTGGCGCGGACCTTACTTGGCCTTGGCCACCGCCTGGTTCCAGGCGGCGACGACGGCTTCGTACTCCTTGGCGGCCGCGTCCTGGCTCACCGGGAAGATCTTGATGCTGTTGAAGTCGGGCAGGGTGGTCAGGCTGGCCACCGCAATGTCGCTGCGGGTCGGGCGGCGGAAGTTCTTCACCAGTTGCGCTTCCTGCGCCTCCTTGCTGAGCAGGCCGTCGTACAGCGCCTTGGCGGCCTCCATGTTCTTGGCGCCCTTGATGATGAACATGCCTTCCGGCGCCAGGTAGCTGCCCTCGGTCGGGTAGACCAGCTTGATCTCCTTCTGGCCGCCGGCCACGTATTCCTGGGCGGCGTATTCCAGCGTCATGCCGACCGCGTACTCGCCGGCCGCCACGCCCTTGTAGGTGGTGCCGGACGAGGCCGTGACCACGGCGTTCGCGGCGATCTTGTCCAGGCCTTCCTGGCCGAACTGCTTGTACAGGCCGTAGACCAGCATGTAGGCGGTGCCGCTCTTGGACGGATCGGTGATGGCGAACTTGCCCTTCCATTGCGGCTGCATCAGGTCGGACCAGGTGGCCGGCGCCGCCAGGCCCTTCAACTGGCGCTCGTTGACCATCAGCACCATGATGTGCACGTTGGTGCCGACCCACAGATCGTCCGGGCCGCGGAACTCGGCCGGGATCTTGTCGATGTCGGCCGGACGGTAGGGCTGCAGGTGCTGGCGGTAGGCGCCCAGCGTGCCGAAGCCGCCGCTCCAGAACAGGTCGCCGCGCGGGTTCTGGGCCTCGGCCTCGATGCGCTTCATCATGGTGCCGGTGCCGCCGGTGACCGGCTGCACGTTCAGCTTGGGCGACTGCTTCTTGACGGCGTCGAGCGCGGTCTCGATGGTCTCGGTGTTGTTGGACGAGTACAGGACCACGTTCTGCGCCTGCGCGGCGCCCGCGGCCAGGGTGGCGGCCAGCAGGCCGGTTTGCAGGAAGTGTTTGAGGTGCATGGTTAGCCTTTGTGGATGCGGGTTATTTGCCGGAGAACAGCTTGATGCGGAATGCCTTGACCGACACGATGATGGGCAGCACGATCACCGTGACCAGCGCCGCGCCGTAGGCCGAGGCCATGCCCAGGCGGCCGCCGTCGACCTGGCGGAAGATGGCGATCGGCATGGTCTCCAGTCCGCCGCTGTAGGCCACGATCGAGGCCGACAGCTCGGAAATCGTGGTCAGCCACATCAGGATGGCGGCCGAGATGATGGAGGCCTTCATGGCCGGCAGGATGACCTTGAAGAAGGTCATCAGCGGCGATACTCCCAGGCTGATCGAGGCTTCCTCGATCGAGTCGGGTATGTTGAACAGCACCGACGAGGCGTTGCGCACCGCGAAGGGCAGGCGCCGCACCGCGTAGCACAGCACCATGATGCCGGAGGTGCCGGCCAGCACCAGCCAGCCGGTGTTGAAGGTCTGCACCAGCGCGATGCCCAGCACCGTGCCGGAGATGGTCAGCGGCAGCACCACGATGTAGTCCAGCACCTGGGTGAAGGCGCTGCGCTTCTTGATGGTGAGATAACTCACCAGCACCGCGAAGGCCACGCCCGTCACCGTGGCCAGCGAGGCGAACTTGAGCGAATTCAGGATCGGCTCGGGCGCGCCGTGCAGGGCGCGCTGCATGCTGGCCAGCGACCACGAGCCCCAGTGCATCACCGGCCCGCTGGTCTTGGTGAAGGCGGCGATGAACACCACGATCAGCGGCAGCAGCGACAGCAGGATCACCAGGCCGACGCCGCCGGTGTACAGGATGGCCTGCCACGAACGCACCCGGCGCGCCGCCGGCGCGCGGCCCTGGGTCATGGTGTAGACCTTGCGCTCGACCACGCGCTTCTGCACGAACAGCACGATGGCGACGATGGCGATCGACACCACCGACATGGCGCTCTGCAGCGTCGGGCTGCCGCCCATTTCGCTGACGAAGGTGTTGTAGGTCATCACCGACAGCAGCGGCACGCGGCTGCCCAGCAGCATCGCCAGCGCGAAGTTGCCCACCACCAGCGTGAACACCACCAGCGCGTTCACCAGCACCGCCGGCAGCAGCACCGGCACCAGCACCCGCAGTTGGGTCAGCAGCGGCGGCGTGCCCAGGCTCAGGCCGGCTTCCTCCAACTGGCCGTCGAAGCCGCGCAACGCGGCCAGCACGCCCAGGTAGATGTAGGTGTAGTAGACCAGCGTCATCGAGAACACCATGCCGGTCCAGCCGTAGAACGACGGCAGCGAGATGCCCGCGTCGCCCAGCAGATTGGTCAGGATGCCGTTGTTGCCCAGCACCAGCAGCCACGACTGGCCGACGATGATCTCGGGAATGACGATGGTCAGCACCGGCAGGATCGCCACCAGGTTCTTGAGCGGGAAGTCGTAGCGCGCCACCATGTAGGCGAACGGCACGCCCACCAGGATGGTGCAGGCGGTCACCACCAGCCCCAGCACCAGCGTGTTGCCGAAGGCCTCCAGGTATTGCGAGTCGGCCAGCAGCGCGCGGAAACCTTCCAGCGAGAAACCGCCGTCCTGGCCGGTGACGCTGTTGCTGAACAGCACCGCCAGCGGATACAGCACGAAGAACAGCAGCAGCGCCAGGCTGATTGCCGTCAGGATGCCCCAGGGCCACCATTTGATTTTCATGGCGTGGCGGTCCTCAGGCGTTGACGACGCGGCTGTCGGCGGGAATCAGCACCTGCACGGCCTCGCCGGGCTGGAACTGCGCCACCATGTTGCCCGCGTGCAGCTCCACGCGGATCTCCGAGCCGTCCTGCAGCGCGATGCGGTAGGCGGTCTTGAAGCCCAGGTACTGGCGCCGCAGCACCTTGCCGGGCAGCGTGTTGGGCACGTAGGGCGCCGGCGCCATCAGGGCCAGTTCCTCGGGGCGGGCGATCAGCACCGCGCGTTCGGCCAGCGTGTCGCTGCCGAGCGTGCCGTCGAAACCCAGGCCGCACAGCTCGTAGCGCACGTGGCCGGCCGGCGCGCCGGGCAGCCCGCCGCGCGCCGGCACCGGGATCACGTTGGCCGAACCGATGAAGTCGGCCACATAGGCGTTGACCGGCGTGCCGTACAGTTCCTCGGGCGTGCCCAGTTGGGCGATGCGGCCGTGGTCCATGATGGCGATGCGGTCGGACATGGCCAGGGCTTCTTCCTGGTCATGGGTGACGAACACGGTGGTGATGCCGGCCTCGCGCACCAGGTCAAGGATGACGTCGCGCATCTGCAGGCGCATCTTGGCGTCCAGGTTCGACAGCGGCTCGTCCATCAGCAACACGCGCGGCCGGATCACCAGGGCGCGCGCCAGCGCCACGCGCTGGCGCTGGCCGCCGCTCATCTGCGCCGGGTAGCGGTCGGCCAGTGCCGCCAGGCCGACCTTGTCCAGCGCCTCGTCGACGCGGCGCTTGATTTCGGCGCGGGCCACGCCGCGGGCGCGCAGGCCGTAGGCGACGTTGTCGAAGGCGGTCTTGTCGGGAAAGAGCGCGTAGTCCTGGAACACCATGCCGATGTCGCGGCGGTGCGCCGACACGTGCGTGACGTCGTCCTGGTCGAACAGCAGGCGGCCGCCGTCGGGCGCGTAGAAGCCGGCAATGCAGCGCAGCAGGGTGGTCTTGCCGCAGCCGCTGGGACCCAGCAGCGTGTAGAACCCGCCGTCGGGAATGTGCAGCGACAGGTCGCGCAGCACCTGCTGGCCGCCGAATGTCTTGATGATGCCGTCTACGGTGATCGATGCCATGAAAGGTTCCTGCCTGGGATTGGACGCATCATAGGAACCCGGCCGCGCTGCCACCAGCGGTGTTTTTTAAGGGCTGGCGTTAGTTTTTCTAAGAGGTCGGCGGCGCCGCAATCCCCTAGAATGCGGCTCATAGCCACGGCGCGGCCTCGCGCGGCGCCGGCAAAAAACAGACGACAAGGGAAATCGTGGGTATTAGCAGCAAAGCCTTGCGCCAGGGGCGCGCACGGGCGGACGGCGCCTGAGATGGCGGGCCCGAGCCTGCCGCCGCTGAAAGCCTTGCGGGTATTCGAGGCCGCGGCGCGCCTGCGCAGTTTCACGGCGGCGGCCGACGAACTGAGCATCACGCATAGCGCGGTCAGCCAGCAGATCCGCATCCTGGAAGACTACGTCGGCCAGCCGCTGTTCGCGCGCGAGGCCCGCGGCGTCACGCTGCTGCCGTGCGCGCAGGCGTATTTTCCCGAGGTCCAGGCCAGCCTGGAGCGCATCGCGGCAGCCACCGCCAAGCTGCGCTCGCCCGGCCATGGCGGCGTGCTGCGCGTCAGCGCCACGCCGTCGCTGACCATGAAATGGCTGATTCCCCGGCTGTCGGCGTTCCAGGCGCTGCATCCGGGCATCGACGTGCAACTGACCACGCAGGGGCGCTCGTTCCTGGATCGCGGCGACGAGGCCGGCGGCGACGTGCTGATCCGCCATGGCTTCGTGGCGCACGCCGAAATGAGCTGCGTGCACTGCCTGGACGACTTCCACGTGCCGGTGGCGTCGCCGCGCTTCATCGAGCGCAACCGCCTGGCCACGCCGGCCGACTGTCTGGGGCACCCCTTGCTGAAGGTCGCGGGCGGCATGGACCACTGGCCGCGCTGGTTCGCGCTGGCCAGGGTGGACGTGCCGGCGCAACTGCCCGGGCCGGTGTTCGACCATCAATTCCTGTGCATGCAGGCCGCCATGAACGACCTGGGCATCGCCCTGGCGCCGTGGTGCCTGCTGCAGGACGACCTGCGCGCCGACCGGCTGCGGCCGCTGTTCCTGCAGCCGCGCCTGCCCAATGCCGGCGTGCATGCGCTGTTCCGCCCGGACGCGCCGGCCGCGGCCGCGGCGCGCCATTTCATCGACTGGCTGGGCCGCGAGGCCGGCCATCCGCCACCCGAGCAATAGAAGGATTGCCCATGCAAGATTTCCAGAGCGACGCCGGCCTGCATTGGCGCGGTATCGAGCCGCCGCTGACACTGTCGGACTACAAGGTCATCGCCTTCGACATGGATTCGACGCTGATCGCCATCGAGACCCTGGATGAGATGGCCGACCTGATGGGGAAAAAGGCCGAGGTGGCCGCGCTGACCGAGGCGGCGATGCAGGGAGAGATCGTCGACTACAAGCAGAGCCTGCGGCAGCGCGTGGCGCTGCTGGCCGGCATGCCGGCGGCGGCGCTGGACGAGGTGTATGAACACCGCCTGGCGCTCAACCCGGGCGTGGAAACGCTGATCGCGGCTTGCAAGGCCGCCGGCCTGTTCTGCCTGCTGGTGACGGGCGGCTTCACCTGCTTCACCGACCGGCTGCGCGTGCGCCTGGGGCTGGACGACGTGCGCGCCAACGTGCTGGAGATCGTCGATGGCCGCCTGACTGGGCGGCTGCTGCCGCAAGCGTGGGGCGACCTGTGCGACGGCGAGGAAAAGCGCCGCAAGTTGCTGGAGGTGTGCGCGGCGCTGGGGGTCGGACCGGAGCGCGCCATCGCGGTGGGCGACGGCGCCAACGACCTGCCGATGCTGCGCATCGCCGGGCTGTCGGTGGCGTATCACGCCAAGCCGGCGGTGCGGCGCGAGGCCAGGGTGGCGATCGACCAGGGCGGGCTGGACCAGTTGTTGCGGCTGTTCAGCGCCGGCAAGGCGCAGGCGCGGCGCTGACGGGCCGCCACCGCGGCGCGAGGGGGCGTGAAAGAGGCGCGAGCGAGGCGCGAACGCGGCCCCCGGCGGACCCGAACCCGCCTCAGGCGCTGATCAGTCCGGGGATCTTCACATCCGGGTCGACATCGGCGTTGTAATCGACCCCATCGATCTCGAACCCGAACAGGCGCAGGAAATCGCGCTTGTAGCCGGCGAAATCGGTCAGTTCATACAGGTTGGACTCGGTCACCTGGTGCCACAGCGCCTGCACCTGCGCCTGCACGGCGGGGTCCAGTTCCAGGTAGTCCGCGCGCAGCCGGCCTTCGTCGTCCAGGATCGGCGCCGCGCCGCACAGGCTGTCGCGGTACAGGCCGTAGACCTGCTCGATGCAGCCCTCGTGCGTGCCTTTTTCCTTCATGACCTTGAACAGCAGCGACAGATACAGCGGCATCATCGGAATGGCCGAACTGGCCTGGGTCACAACCGCCTTCAGCACCGAGACGCGGGCGTCGCCGCCGCGCGCGGCCAGCTTGGCGCGGATGTCCAGCACCTTCTGGTCCAGGTCTTTCTTGGCGGCGCCGATCGAGCCGTTCCAGTAGATGTCGTGGGTGATCTTCTCGCCCAGGTAGGTGAAGGCGGTGGTGGTGGCGCCCTCGGCCAGCACGCCGGCCTCAAGCAGGGCGTCGATCCACATCTGCCAGTCCTCGCCGCCCATGACCGCCACCGTGGCGTCGATCTCTTCCTGGGTGGCCGGTTCCAGCACCGATTCCTTGATGACTTCCTTGTCGGTATCCAGGCCGCGCAGCGTGACCGCCTGGCCGACCGGCTTGAGGGTCGAGTTGAACACCGTGCCGCTGACCGGATGGGTGCGGCGCGGCGCGGCCAGGCTGTAGATGACCTGGTCGACCTGGCCCAGGTCCTGCCTGATGGCGGCGATGGTCTGGGCCTTGATGGCGTCGGAGAAGGCGTCGCCGTTGATGCTCCTGGCGTACAGGCCCTCGGCGCTGGCGAACTTGTCGAAGGCGGCGCTGTTGTACCAGCCCGGGGTGCCGGCCTTGGCGGCCTCGCCGGGGCGCTCGAAGAACACGCCCAGCGTCTGGGCGCCACAGGCGAAGGCGGCGCTGATGCGGGCCGCCAGGCCGTAGCCGGTGGAGGCGCCGATCACCAGGACGCGCTTGGGGCCACCGCTGATCGGGCCCTGGGCGCGGACGTAGTCGATCTGGTTCTTGACGTTGGCTTCGCAGCCGACGGGATGGGTGGTCACGCAGATGAAGCCGCGCACGCGGGGTTTGATGATCATGGAGCCCTCGTTCTGGAAATGCGGGGAAGACGGCCCGCGCAGGCGGGCGGCGCCGGGCATTGTACGGGAGGCGGGGCGGCCGCCGGCCGCCGGGGGCGTGTCAGCGCGCGCTGGCGCTGGCCGGCGCGGCCGCCTGGACGCGGCTGCGGCGCCACTCCACCAGGCCGATGCCGATGCCGCTGGCGCAGATGATGGCGATGCCGAGCCAGGTCAGGGGATCCGGAAAGTGGTCCCACACCAGCCAGCCGACCGTGGTGGCGCTGATGATCTGCAGGTAGATGAAGGGCGCCAGGGTCGAGGCCGGCGCGCGGCGATAGGCGGCGATCTGGAACAGGTGACCCAGGCCGCCGGTGACCCCGGTGGAGATCAGCAGCGTCCAGTCCAGCGGCGTCAGCGCCTGCAGCACCGGCAGGGCGGGCGGCAGGATGAAGGGCAGGGCCAGCGTCAGGCAGCCGGTGCCGACCGCGCCGCTCCAGATCAGCGAGGTGAACGGATCGTCGCCCGCGACGCGGCGCGTGGCGATGAACTGGGCCGCGAAGCAACAGGCCGTCAGCAGCCCGAAAATGGTGCCGACCGGATGCAGGCCGCCGCCCGGGCGGATGACGATGATGACGCCGATGAAGGCGATGCCCGCGGCCACGAAGCGCGACATGCGCGCCGGCTCCTTCAGGATCCACGGCGCCAGCGACAGCACCAGCAAGGGCGCCAGGAAGTTGATGGCGGTGGCTTCGGCCTGGGGAATGTAGCTGAGCGTGGTGAAGAACATCAGCGTGGCCAGGAACATCGAGCCGCCGCGCAGGAGCTGTTCACGCGGCTTTTTGCTGCGCAGGATGCCCATGCCGCGCGTGGGCAGCACCAGGGCCAGCACCAGCAGCAGGTGCACGGCGTAGCGGAACCACGACAGCACCAGCAGCGGCACCCCCGCGTTCATGACCCATTTGCCGCTGGCGTCCAGGCAGGACAGCGTCCACATCGACAGCACCAGCAACAGGATCCCGACGAGCGGGCCGCTGGGGGCGGGACGCGGGCGACCGGTATCGGCCGGGGACATGGACAGGCTCCTTGTGCGCGATGGGGCCGTGGAGGGGCCACGGGGCGGCTGACATGATACGCTCATCGCGGCAAGGGGAAAGGTTCATGATCGAACTACGCAATATAGAAACATTCTTTTGGGTCGCCACGCTGGGCAGCTTCCGCGCCGCGTCCGACAAGCTCAACACCACGCAGCCGGCGGTATCGCAACGCATCGCCTCGCTCGAGGCCGATCTGGGCGTGCGCCTGTTCGAGCGTGACGCCCGCGGCGTCAAGCTGACCGCCAAGGGCCATGAACTGCTGTCGCACGCCGAGCGCATGCTGCAAGTGCGGCGCGACATGTTCGAGGCGGCGCGCGAGCAGAACGTCATGACGGGCACGGTGCGCATCGGCGTGGCCGAGACCATCGTGCAGACCTGGCTGCCGACGCTGATCGAGCTGGTGCACGCCGCGTATCCGGCGCTGGTGCTGGAGATCGAGGTGGACACCACCCACGTGCTGCGCTCGCACCTGATGTCGCGCCAGATCGACCTGGCTTTCCTCATGGGGCCGGTGCTGGAGGCGCGGGTCGAGAACCTGCCGCTGTGCACCTATCCGCTGGCCTGGGTCGCCAGTCCGCTGCTGGAACTGGGCCCCGAGCCCTTGACGCTGGAACGCATCGGCCGCCTGCCCATCGTCACCTATCCGTCCAACAGCGCGCCATATCGTGTGGTGCGCGACATGCTGACGCGCGCCGGCGTGGCGTCGCCGCGCATGTACGGCAGCGCCTCGATGTCGATGGTGGTGCGGATGACGCAGGACTGCATCGGCACCAGCGTGATCGCGCCGGTGTTCCTGGGCAAGGAACTGGCGCGCGGCGAACTGCGCATCCTGCGGGTCGATGCCGACCCGCTGCCCGAATTGAGTTTCACGGCCACCTGGGTGCAGGGGCCGGACAGCCACGCGGCGCGGCTGATCGCGCAGATGGCGCAGAAAGTGGCCGCGCAGGCGGGCGACGGCGTGGCGTCGTCCTAGCGCCTGTCCGCACGAAAGCAAGCCGCGCACGGACCCCGGGCCGCGCCGGCAACGGCACGCATCATGATCCGCCGGGGCGCGCGCGCCTAGGTGTTTTCCCCAGCGCCGCGCGCGCGGGCGGTCATGCGAAGCGCTCGCGGCGCGCCCGCGTCCGACCCCGCGATCCCGCGCCAGGCCGCATGGTTGCTGGCTCTGCGGCCGGCGCCGGGCGGCCCGCCGGCGAGACCCAAGAAATATTTATACCCCCACATCGCAACATACGATTGGACGCTCGGCGCCCCTGACGCTGCAATGGCGGCACATCAAGAAGATCGCCTGGAAACACAGGCGCGGGGGAAAAACTTTGCTCCTCTGACGTTCCGATTTCTACCCGCGCGCTCAAGGTAACGGGGACCCGCGCGCGCCAGACCATCCCGCCAGCCAGGAGTTTGTTCCATGAAGAAGTCGCTCGCTCTCGCCGCCGTCGCCGCCAGCCTGTTGGCCGGCACCGCCCAGGCGCAAGACCTGCCCAAGACCCATTTGAAGGTGGTCGGCGGCCTGTCCAACCTGACCGCCTACAACGATTACGAAAAGCCGTTCTGGACCAAGACCATTCCGGAAGCGTCCAAGGGCCAGGTCACCGCGGACATCAAGGGCTTCAATGAAATGGGCCTGAAGGGCCCGGAACTGCTGCGCCTGATGTCGACCGGCGTGGTCGAGTTCGGCACCGCCACGCTGTCGTACTTCGCCAGCGACAACCCGATCAACGAAGCCATCGACCTGGCCGGCCTGGCGCCGGACGTGAAGACGGCGCGCGAGGTGACCAACGCCTTCGAGCCGGTCTACGCGCGCCTCTATGGCGAAGGCAGCAACGTCAAGCTGCTGGGCATCTCCACCTATCCGGCGCAGGTGCTGTTCTGCAACGCCGAGATCAAGGGCCTGGCCGACATCAAGGGCAAGAAGGTCCGCACCAGCAGCCGCACCACCGCCGAATTCGTGGAAGCGCTGGGCGGCTCCAGCGTCACCATGGCGTTCGGCGAAGTGGTGCCGGCGCTGCAGAACAAGGTGGTCGATTGCGCCATCACCGGCTCGCTGTCGGGCTACTCGGCCAAGTGGTACGAAGTGTCGACCCATTTGGTGGCGCTGCCGATCAACTGGAACCAGCAGATCCACGCCGTCAACCAGAAGGCCTGGGACAAGCTCGATCCCAACGTGCGCACCTTCCTGCAGGCCAACGTCAAGACGCTGGTCGACAACATCTGGGATGCCGCGGCGCGCCAGACCCAGGAAGGCTATGACTGCAACACCGGCGCGGCCGCGTGCCCGTTCCCGGTCAAGGGCAAGATGGTGCTGGTGCAGCCTTCGGACGCCGACCGCGAACTGCTCAAGAAGGTGACGCAGGAAGCCGTGCTGCCCAAGTGGGCCGCGCGTTGCTCGGCGCAGTGCGTCAAGGACTTCAACGCCACCGTCGGCAAGACGCTGGGCGTGACCGCCAGCAAGTAAGCGAGACCGCGCGCCGTCCGCCGTTGCAGCGGCGGCGCGCCTGCGATTCATCATCGAGGCCGTATCCGGCCGCAGAGGTTTTTCCCATGACCCGAACCGAACACTTCCGCCTGCTGGGCGGGCTGCTGCGTCGCGCCGAGACCTTCTCGCGCGTCGCGGTGTGGGCGGGCGGCGCGCTGACCATCGCCAGCGTGCTGCTCATTTCCTTCGACGTGCTGGCCCGCAAGTTTCTGGACTTCAACACCGGCGGCGCCGACGAACTGTCCAGCTACGCCTTCGCCATCAGCACCTCCTGGGCGCTGGCCTTTGCCACGCTGCAGCGCGCCAACGTGCGGGTGGACGTGCTCTACCAGAAGCTGCCGGTGCGCGTGTCGGCCGTGCTCGATTGGGTTTCCATGGTGGCGCTGGCGGTCTTCATGGTGTTCCTGACCTATTACGCCTATGAAGTGGTGCAGATGTCGTGGGCGCAGAAGTCCGCCGCCAACACGCCGCTGGCTACGCCGTTGTGGATTCCCCAAGGCCTGTGGCTGCTGGGCCTGGCCTGGATGTGCATTACCGTCGCCCTGATGCTGGCGCGCGCCTCGGCCGCCCTGGTGACCGGCGACATCGAACTGGTCAAGGAAATCTGCGGCGTGCGTTCCGCGCAGGAAGAAGCCGACGAGGAAGCCGCCGCCGGCGAGCGCATGGTCAAGGGAGCCGCCGCATGATCGCCACCGCCCTGACTCTGTTGCTGGTCCTGATCGGCCTGTCGATCCCCGTGGGCGCGGCCCTGGGGGTGCTGGGCCTGATCCTGGACCCGATGTTCTCGATGCTGCCGCTGTCGCGCGCGATCGGCGAGATCTCCTGGAGCACCAACAACGAATTCCTGCTGGTCGCCATTCCGCTGTTCATCATGCTGGGCGAGGTGCTGCTGCGGGCCGGCTTCGCCGAACGCATGTACGGCGCCATGAGCCTGTGGCTGTCGTGGCTGCCGGGCGGCCTGATGCACGCCAACATCGGCGCCTCGACGCTGTTCTCGGCCACCTCCGGCTCCAGCGTCGCCACCGCCGCGACGGTCGGCACGGTGGCGATTCCGCAGATCCGCAAGTATGGCTACAACGAGCCGCTGTTCCTGGGCAGCCTGGCCGCCGGCGGCACGCTCGGCATCCTGATCCCGCCGTCGATCAACCTGGTGATCTATGGCGTGCTGACCAATTCGTCCGTGCCGAAGCTGTACCTGGCCGGCATCATCCCGGGCTTCGCCATGGCGGCGCTGTTCATGCTGACGGTGATGATCGCCTGCGTGGTCAAGCCGTCCTGGGGCGGCAAGAAGATCCAGGCCACCTGGGGCCAGCGCTTCGCCAGCCTGGTGCATCTGGCGCCGCCAATGGGCATCTTCCTGCTGGTGGTGGGCTCGATCTACGCCGGCCTGGCCACGCCCACCGAGGCCGCCGCGCTGGGCGTGCTGGGCGCGCTGATCCTGGCCGCCTGGTTCCGCCGCCTGACCTGGACCATGCTGCGCGAGGCGATGGAAGGCACCATGCGCTCGACCGCCATGATCATGCTGATCGTGGTGGCTGCCAGCTTCCTGAACTTCGTCATGTCCGCCACCGGCCTGACCGACGCGCTGACCCAGTCCATCACCGGGCTGGGCCTGTCGCCGGGCTGGATGCTGCTGATCGTGATCGTGTTCTACCTGGTGCTGGGCTGCTTCATGGAGACCCTGTCGATGATGATCACGACCATCCCCATCGTCGCGCCCATCATGATCGCGCTGGGCTACGACCCGATCTGGCTGGGCATCATCATCATCATCCTGGTCGAGGCCGCGCTGATCACGCCGCCGGTGGGGCTGAACCTGTTCGTGGTGCAGAGCCTGCGCAAGAGCGGCTCGATGAGCGCCGTGATCACCGGCAGCCTGCCGTTCGTGCTGGCCATGTTCGTGATGCTGGCGTTGCTGGCGTGGTGGCCCGACCTGGCCCTGTGGCTGCCGCGCGTGTTCGGCTAGCCCCGGTATCCCTTCGCGCACGGCCGCGCGGCCGTGCCCATTCTTTCCCGTTTACCTCCGCAGGACTTTTCATGAAAGCCGTATTCCAGATCGAAGCCGATTCCCCCCGCCAGGTCGAGGTGGACTTCAATACCCTCATCGTGGCCGGCTGGGCCGGGCGCGACATCGCCGCCATCGAGCACCACATCGAGGAACTGGCCGCCATCGGCGTGCCGCGTCCCACCAGCGTGCCGCTGTACTACCGCATCGCCGACAACCAGTTGACCCAGGCCGAACGGGTGCAGGCGGTGGGCGGCGATTCGTCCGGCGAGGTCGAGACCTTCGTGTTCGCGGCCGACGGCGAAATGTACGTGAGCATTGCCTCGGACCACACCGACCGCAAGCTGGAGACGGTCAGTGTGGCCATGTCCAAGCAGGTCTGCGTCAAGCCGGTGGCGACCTCGGCGTGGCGCCTGGCCGACGTGGCCGAATACTGGGACGAACTGGTAATCCGTTCGTACATCGTCGAGAACGGCGCCGAGGTGCTGTACCAGGAAGGCCCGCTGGCCTCGCTGCGCACGCCGCAGGACCTGATCGCCGGCTACACCGGCGGCGGCGCCACGCTGCCCGAAGGCGCCGGCATGACCTGCGGCACCGTCGGCGCCATCGGCGGCATCCGCCCGTCGGCCGAATTCACCATGGAACTGTTCGATCCGCGCCGCCAACGCAGCCTGCGCCACCGTTATCATGTCGAGATCCTGCCGGTGGTGGCCTGACGCCCGGCAGGCGCCCTGATTGCCATGACGCGCCCCGGCGGGGCGCGCCGGTCCAACACCTTTCATGCCGCCCCGCGGCCCCCTGGAACCGTATGCTTTCGACCCTGAATGACCTGACCGCCGCCCTCAACGACGGCCGCACCACTTCCGTTGAACTGACCGAGGCCGCCCTGGCGCGCGCCAACGATCCGGCCGGCGAGGGCGCCCGCGCCTTCACCCGCCTGTATGCCGAGGCGGCGCTGGCCCAGGCCCGCGCCTCGGACACGCTGCGCGCCGCCGGCATCGTGCGCTCGGCCATCGAGGGCCTGCCGATCAGCATCAAGGACCTGTTCGACATCGAGGGCGAGACCACCATGGCCGGCTCGGTGGCGCGCGAGGGCGAACCGGCGGCCGACGCCAACGCCGAAGTGGTGCAGCGCCTGATCGCCGCCGGCGCGGTCATCATCGGCCGCACCAACATGACCGAATTCGCCTATTCGGGCCTGGGCATCAATCCCCATTACGGCACGCCGCTGAACCCCTGGGACCGCGCCACGGGCCGCATTCCTGGCGGCTCCTCGTCGGGCGCGGCGGTGTCGGTGGCCGACGGCATGGCGGTGGCCGCCATCGGTTCGGACACCGGCGGCTCGGTGCGCATTCCCGCCGCGCTGTGCGGCCTGACCGGCTTCAAGCCCAGCGCCTGGCGCGTGTCGATGGAAGGCGTGCTGCCGCTGTCGGCCAACCTGGATTCCATCGGCCCCATCGCCGCCAGCGTGCGCTGCTGCGCCGAACTCGACGCCATCCTGTCGGGCGAGGGCGGGCCGGTGCCCGAGGCGCTGCCGCTGCGCGGCCTGCGCCTGGCGGTGCCCCAGACGCTGGCGCTGGACGCCATGGACAAGCACGTGTCCGACACCTTCGCGCGCACCGTGGCGCGGTTGGCAGAGGCTGGCGCGCTGGTCGACGAGGTTGCCATCCCGGAATTCGCCGAGCTGGCCGGCATCAACGCCAAGGGCGGCTTCACCGCCGCCGAGGCCTGGGCCTGGCATCGCGACCTGATCGCCCGCGCCGGCAAGCGTTACGATCCGCGCGTGGTGTCGCGCATCATGCGCGGCAAGGACATGAGCGCCGCCGACTACCTGGACCTGCTGGACGCGCGCGAAGCCTGGGTCGCCGCGGTCGACCGCCGCATCGCCGGCTACGATGCGCTGATCCTGCCGACCACGCCGATCGTGGCGCCGGCCGTGGCCGACCTGACGGCCTCGGATGAAGCCTATTACGCCGCCAACGGCCTGATCCTGCGCAATCCCACGCTGATCAACTTCCTCGACGGCTGCGCGCTGTCGCTGCCTTGCCACGCCGACGGCAGCGCGCCGGTCGGCCTGATGATCGCCGGCAGCAACGGCGCCGACCGCCGCATCCTGGCCATCGGCCTGGCGGTCGAGGAACTGCTCGCGGGTTGAACCCGGGCCCGGGCCGCGCCCGCTCACGGCCCCGGGCCGCCCGCCGTCGGGCCTTGCTTCGCGGGGACGGCTGTCGGGTGGGGATGGCGGCCGCGCGGGCGGGCAGGGCGGTGTTTTCCGCCATATCGGAACCGTCCCCCTGACGCTAACATCCAGGCTGGACATGCCGCGCAACGGGGCAGGATACGGGCGCCATGATAGATCTGCGCAATATCGAGACGTTTTTCTGGGTGGCCACGCTGGGCGGCTTTCGCGCCGCGGCCGAAAAGCTCAACGCCACCCAACCGGCGATTTCCCAGCGCATCGCGTCGCTGGAATCCGACCTGGGCATCCGCCTGTTCGACCGCGACGTGCGCGGCATCAAGCTGACCGGCAAGGGCCAGGAACTGCTGTCACACGCCGAGCGCATGCTGCAACTGCGCCGCGACATGCAGGAAGCGGCGCGGGCCAAGAGCGTGATGACAGGCACCCTGCGGCTGGGCGTGTCCGAGACCATCGTGCATACCTGGCTGCCGACGCTGATGGAATACCTGCACGACGCCTACCCGGCGCTGATGGTCGAGATCCAGGTGGACACCACCACCGTGCTCAAGACCCAACTGGCCTCGCGCCAGATCGACCTGGCGTTCCTGCTGGGGCCGATGGAAGAGCCGCGCATCGAAAACCTGTACCTGTGCAATTACCCGCTCAGTTGGGTCGCCAGCCCCAAGCTGAAGGTGGGACGCCAGCCCATCAGCCTGAAGCGGCTGGGGGAATGGCCGGTCATCACCTATTCGTCCACCACCGATCCGCACCGCGCGGTGCGGCAATTGCTGCAGCAGGCCGGCGTGGACGCGCCGCGCATGTATGGCAGTTCGGCGCTGAGCGTGATCGTGCGCATGGCGCTCGACGGCATCGGCACCGCCGTGATCGCCCCGGTGATCCTGCGCAAGGAGCTGACCCAGGGCGAGCTGCGGGTGCTGGAGGTCAAGGCGCCGGCGTTGCCGCCGCTGCACTACACCGCCTGCTGGATGCAGGGCCCCGACAGCCAGGTGCCGCGCACCGTGGCCGAGGCCGCCCAGCACATTGCGCGTGAAGAAGCGCTGCGCCATCCGGCAAAACCCTGATAAGGAATTCTGATCGGGGTCTATCGCAACATGTGATTAGACGCCGGGCCCGAGTTCCGGTGCAATGGCGCCATACCAACACTGGCTTCAGGGGAATGGACATGGCATTGGATTCGGCGGCCCGCAACAGCGTGGAACTGGCGCGTCGCGCAAGGCTCGACGCCCGCAGCGGCAAACTGAGCGGTCCCACGGCCAACCTGGCGCCGGGGCACGTGCAGGCCAACCTGGCGATCCTGCCGCGCGCGCTGGCGGCGGATTTCCTGCATTTCTGCCAACGCAATCCCAAGCCGTGCCCATTGCTGGCCATGTCCGAGCCGGGCGATCCCTCCCTGCCCGAACTGGGCCAGGACATCGACATCCGCACCGACATCCCGCGCTATCGCGTGTGGCAGAACGGCGAGCTGGTGGCCGAGCCGACCGACGTGCGCGACCTGTGGCGCGATGACCTGGTGTCGTTCCTGATCGGCTGCTCGTTCTCGTTCGAGGAAGCGATGCTGGACAACGGCCTGCCGGTGCGCCACATCGAGCAGGGCTGCAATGTGCCGATGTACCGCACCAATATCCCGACCCATGCCGCCGGCGTCTTCGGCGGCCCGCTGGTGGTGTCGATGCGGCCCCTGAAGGCCGCCGACGCCATCCGCGCCATCCAGGTGACCTCGCGTTTTCCCTCGGTGCACGGCGCCCCGGTGCACATCGGCGACCCCGCATTGATCGGGATTGCCGATATCGACCGACCGGATTATGGTGACGCGGTGGAGATCCGCGCCGGCGAGCTGCCGGTGTTCTGGGCCTGCGGCGTGACGCCGCAATCGGTGGTGGCCGCCGTGCGCCCCGATTTCTGCATCACCCACGCGCCCGGGCATATGCTGGTCACCGACCTGGTCAACAGCCGCATGGCGATCCTGTAGGCCGCGCTCCGATTCTCAGTCAACCGTCAGCGGAAAACCGCTAGAAATCACAGTCTTCACGCACTAGCAGTACCCATTACAAAGCGTCCATGGTCGGACGCGTCAGCAGCTTTGGTTTTGCCTCCAGAAAGATCCATGACAGGACAAGGGGAAAAGGCGACAAGAGTTCAAGATCCACCACCCGTCGGACTGCGCACGGGTGGCGGGTCGCCGCAGGCCCGGATTTCCCGGGCCCGGGGCCATGCGCCCCGCGTTTTGCATTGCTTTCACAGTGGAATTTCTCCAGGAGTCAGGTAATGAAGATGAAGCTCATTGCGTGTGTCGCCGCGAGTCTGGCGCTGTTGGCCGCCGCGCCGACGCAGGCCCAGGTCAAGACCGTGAAGATCGGCGCGATCTATCCCCTGTCCGGCGCGCTGGCGTCCACCGGCGCCGAGATCAAGGCCGCGGTCGAACTGGCCGTGGACATCGTCAATAATCCGCATCCCGAACTGGAAGGGATCCCGCTGGCCGCGGGCGCCGGCCTGCCGGCGCTGGGCGGCGCCAAGATCGAGGTCGTGTTCGGCGATTCGCAGGGCAAGCCCGAAGTGGGCCTGGCCGACGCGCAACGGCTGATCGATCAGGAAAAGGTGGTGGCCCTCACCGGCGCCTACCAGTCGGCCGTCACCAAGACCGCCAGCCGCATCGCCGAGCAGCGCGGCATTCCCTACCTGAATGGCGAGTCCAGCAGCCCGGACCTGACCGAGCGCGGCTACAAGTGGTTCTTCCGCACCTCGCCCAACGACGACACCTTCGTCGAGAACATGATGCAGTTCCTGGACGGCGTGAAGGGCACGCCGACCGCCAAGATCGCGGTGGTCTACGAGAACACCGACTTTGGCGTCAACACCTACAAGGCGGTCGAGAAGTTCGCCAAGCAGTACAAGCGCCAGGTGGTGGCCAACATCGCCTACAGCGCCGGTTCGGCCTCGGTGACGGCCGAGGTGCAGAAGCTGGCCGCCGCCAAGCCCGACGTGGCGATCTTCGCCAGCTACACCTCGGACGCCATGCTGTTCGTGCGCACCATGCGCGAAAGCAAGTACGCGCCGCCAGTGCTGCTGGCCAACGACGCCGGCTTCATCGATTCGCGCTTCGTGCAGGAAGTGGGCCCGCAGGTGCAGGGCGTGCTGACGCGCGACGTGTGGGGCAACGACGTCGCCGCCGCCAAGGCCGGCCTGAAGAAGATCAACGATATGTACAAGGCCAAGACCGGCAAGGACCTGAACGGCAACAACGCCCGTTCGATGCAGGGCGTGCTGGTGCTGGCCGATGCCATCAACCGCGCCGGTTCCACCGATCCGGAAGCGATCCGCAAGGCGCTGGCGGCCACCGACCTGGGCGAGGCGCAAGTGGCCATGCCCTGGGCCGGCGTGAAGTTCGACGACAAGGGCCAGAACACCAAGGGTTCGGGACTGATCCTGGAACTGAAGGGCTCGTCCTACCAGACGGTCTGGCCGGAAAAGTACCGCACCGACAAGACGCTGCCCACGCTGCCGTTCTCCTGGAAGTAATCATCAGCCGTGGCGGGCCGCGGGGGCCCGCCACAGGAGCACTCCATGTTTGAAGCTCTCTCGGCAGGCCTGTTCAACGGCCTGATCTATGCCGCGGTGGCTGTGGGGCTGGCGCTGATCTGGGGCATCACCGACGTCATCAACTTCGCCCATGGCGAATTCCTGATGCTCGGCATGTATGCCGCCTATTGGCTCTATACCCTGGGTCATATCGACCCCACGCTGTCGGCCCCTCTGGTCGCCATCGTGCTGGCCTTCGTTGGTTTCCTCACTTATGCGCTGATCATCAAGCGCCTGCAGAAAGGTCCCGCCATGGCGGTGATCCTGGCCACCTTCGGCCTGGGCCTGGTGCTGCGGCAACTGGCGTTCATCGCCTTCAGCCCCGACTACCGCAGCCTGCCCGACACCCTGGTGTCCGGCAGCGTCACCGTGGCGGGCATCTCGCTGGGCCGGCCGCAGGTGGTGACCGGACTGATCGCGCTGGTGATGGTGGTCGCGCTGTTCGTGCTGGTGTACCGCACGCGCTGGGGCCATGCGCTGCAGGCGGTGGCCGAAGACCGTCAGGTGGCGGCGCTGGTCGGCATTTCGCCCGACCGCGTCAACGCCCAGGTCTGGATGCTGGGCAGCGCCGCCGTCGGCCTGGCCGGCGCGCTGCTGACCACGTTCTTCTACGTGTTCCCATCGGTGGGCACGGTATTCGGCCTGCTGGCTTTCGTGGCGGTCTGCATGGGCGGCTTCGGCTCGCTGCCGGGCGCCTTCATCGCGGGCATCCTGATCGGGATCATCGAGGCAATGACGGGCTACTTCGTGGCGCCGGCGCTGAAGACGGTCAGCGTCTTCATCCTCTTCATCCTGGTTCTCTGGTATCGGCCGCGCGGCCTGTTCGGGCGGTGGTGACATGACGACGACACAGAAAAAGGACGGCGCGGCCTCGGGCGTGCCGAAATGGCCGGTGGCCGTGGCCCTGGCGGCGGCGGTGCTGCTGGCGCTGGTGCCGCTGGTGGTGACCGACTCGTTCACCCTGCAGGTGCTGCTGCTGGCCATCATGTTCGGCGCGCTCGGCGCGTGCTGGAATCTGGTGGGCGGCTTTCTCGGGCGCATTTCCTTCGGCCACGCGGTGTTCGTGGGCGTGGGCGGCTACACCACGCTGTTGCTGCTGCATCATCTGAAGCTGACACCATTGCTCGGCATTCCGCTGGGCGGCCTGATCAGCGCGGCGCTGGCCTGGCTGGTGGGCGGGCCGACGCTGCGCCTGTCCGGCCACTATTTCGCCATGGCCACCATCGCGCTGTTGCAGATCGGGCTGCTGCTGATGATCAACTGGGACTGGGCCGGCGGCGCGGTCGGGCTGGAGGCGCCGATCGGCGACGCCGCCTGGATGCTGCTGTTCCGCAGCAAGGTGCCGTACTACTGGATCGCGGTGGGGCTGGCGTTCCTGACGTTCTGCGCCACGTACTTCCTGGTGCATTCCAAGACCGGCTTCTATTGGCGCGCCATCAATGGCGACGAAGCGGCCTCGCGCAGCCTGGGCGTGCCGGCGGACCGCTACAAGATGCTGGCGTTCGTGCTGTCCGCCGGCATGACCGGGGTGTGGGGCGGCTTCTTCGCCATGTACGTGGGCTTCATCGATCCTGAGTCGATGTTCAGCCTGACGATGTCGGTGCAGGTGGTGCTGGTGGCCATCCTGGGCGGGGTCGGCACGTTGGTCGGTCCGTGGCTGGGCGCCGCGGTGCTGCTGCCGCTGTCGGAAGGCACGCGGGTGCTGTGGGGCAGTTCGGGCCTGGGCCTGGACCTGTTGATTTTCGGGTTGGCGATCCTGCTCGTCACCCTGTTCCTGCCAGGCGGTCTGGTGACATTGAGGAGGCGCCGTGGCTCTGCTCGACGTTAAGAACCTGACCAAGCGCTTCGGCGGCCTGGTCGCCAACAAGGACATCTCGCTGTCGGTCGAGGCGGGTGAGATCGTCGCCATCATCGGTCCCAACGGCGCGGGCAAGAGCACGCTGTTCAACGGCCTGGTCGGCCATCACGAGCCGACCTCGGGCACGGTGGCGTTCGCCGGCGAGTCCATGATCGGCCGGCGGCCGGAGCAGGTCGCGGCCATGGGCCTGGTGCGCACCTACCAGATCCCGCGCAGCTTCGGCCAGATGACGGTGTTGGAGAACGCCATGGTCGGCGCGCTGCTGCGCCATCCGCGCCTGCCCGACGCGCGTCGCGCGTCGGCGCGGGTGCTGGAGCTGGTGGGCCTGGCCGACCGCGCCGATACGCTGGCGGCCGAGTTGAACGTGGCAGGGCAGAAGCGGGTCGAGCTGGCGCGTGCGCTGGCGACCGAGCCGCGCATGCTGCTGCTGGACGAAGTGGCCGGCGGCCTCAATCCGGCCGAGGCCATCGCGCTGGCCGAGATCCTGCGCGGCATCCATGCCGCCGGGGTCACGCTGATCATCGTCGAGCACGTGCTGGAGGTGGTGATGCGGCTGGCGCAACGGGTGCTGGTGTTGAATTTTGGCCAGATGATCGCGGAAGGGGCGCCCCAGGACATCGTGCGCCATCCCGCCGTGATCGAGGCTTATCTGGGGAGGAAGCACCGTGCCTGATGCGATGTTGAAGGTCGACAACCTGAGCGTGGCCTACGGCGGCGTGCAGGCCGTGCGCGACGTGTCGCTGGAAGTGCGGCAAGGCGAAATCGCCGCGCTGCTTGGCGCCAACGGCGCCGGCAAGTCCAGCACGCTGCTGGCCATCATCGGCTCGGTCAAGCCCAGGGAAGGCCGGGTCGTCTTCGAAGGGCGCGACATCACGGGAACGCCGCCGGACCAGTTGGTCAAGCAGGGTATCGCCATGATTCCGGAAGGCGCGCGGGTGTTCGCGCGCCAGCCGGTCGAGCAGAACCTGCGGCTGGGGGCGTACACCGTGCGCGACGAGCGCATCTACCAGGAGCGGCTGGACAAGGTCTACACGCTGTTCCCGCGGCTCAAGGAGCGCCGTGAACAGCTCGCGGGCACCATGTCCGGCGGCGAGCGGCAGATGCTGGCGATCGGCCGCGCCCTGATGAGCGGGCCGCGGCTGCTGCTGATCGACGAGCCCAGCCTGGGCCTGTCGCCGCTGCTGGTCGAACAGGTGTTCGACGCCCTGGCCGCGCTGAACCGCGACGATGGCCTGTCGGTGCTGCTGGTCGAGCAGAACATGACGCAGGCGCTGGAAGTGGCGTCGCGCGCCTATGTGATGCAGAGCGCGCGCATTGCGCTGTCGGGTGATGCCGCCGAGCTGGCGGCGTCGGACGAGGTGCGCAAGGCGTATCTCGGGATGTAGCCCGTCGGCCGCTTTCCGCCAGGCGAAAAAAAGCCCGTCGCGCGAGGCGACGGGCTTTTTCTTGATAGGCGGCCGGGGGCGGGCCGACAGTCTCGAAGGACTCAGAAGATGTGGCGGATGCCCACGCCGGCGCCGACCTGGCTGGTGCGGCCGGCGATTTCGCCGGTGGCGGCGTCGCGGACCTTGTTGTAGTCCACGGTGCCGTACACCTGGGTGCGCTTGGACAGCGAGTACTCGGCCACGGCCACCAGGGCGTAGCGCTTGCCCTTGTCGCCGTCCTCGACCACGTTCTTGCTCTGGTCGTAGTAGGCGGCGCCGGTGATGGCCCAGCGCGGGGTGGCCTGCCAGGTCACGCCGGCGAAGTAGCCGTTGTCCTTGCGGTCGAGCTGGGCGGTGGTGGTGCCGCCCATGACGGCGTTGACCCAGCCGGTCTGGTCGCGGCCGTTGAAGTAGCCCGCGAAGATCTTGGCGCTTTCGAACTGGTACGAGGCGCTGAAGTTCCAGACGCGCTGGCGCAGGTCGGAATCGTTGCCTTCGTAGGTGTTCTGGTACGCGGCGCCCAGACCCAGTTGACCGACGGTGTAGCGCAGGCTCACACCCATCTGCTGACCGGCCTTGCGGTCAGACCACTTGTCGCCGTTGGCCCACTGCGCGATCACGTTCAGGTCGCCCAGGGTGTTCGAGTAGCGGAACGAGTTGTTGTTGCGCACGCGGCCCATGGCGGCGGGCAGCCACGAGTTTTCGTTGTAGTTACCGACCGTCAGCGGGTCGAAGTAGTCGGCCATCAGGTCCTGGATCACCGTGTTCTGCAGGCCCAGGGTCAGCGCGCCGATCTTGCCGCCATCCAGGCCGACGTAGGCCAGGCGGTTGAAGGTCTTGCTGGTGTCGGAGGCCTTGCCGTTCTGCACGTTGAAGCCTTGCTCCAGGCGGAAGAAGGCGCGGTTGCCGTCGCCCAGGTCTTCCGAGCCGCGCAGGCCCCAACGGCTGTTGGAGATGGCGCCGTTGGCCATGGAGATGCGGCTGCCGTCCTGGCCGGTGGCGCCGTCGCTGGTGTTGACGTAGCGGATGCTGACGTCGGCGATACCGTACAGGGTGACGCTGGTTTCCGCGGAAGCGGCGCCGGCGGCCAGGCCGAGACCGGCTGCGGCGAGCGAGAGGGTGATGCGTTTCACGAAGGCTTCTCCTAATGTTTCTGTTCTTTGCGTACGTCGGGCTTTTGACTCGACGGGATGCGCCTGGCGGTTCGCCCGGAGCGGGGCCGCTGCACCGACGCCAGGGGTTGGCGCGGGTCCGGAGCGTTGGCCCTGGTTGCGTTTGTGCGCCATCTTGGTGCGCACTGGAACGCCACGGGGATTCTAAAAAAGTTACGGCTTGTGTAGTGCGTTTATCTTTTTCGCGTTTTCCCTGGGTTTACAGAATTACAAAAAAGGCGATGGTTGAAACAATCAGGCGATTGTTCCAAAAAAACCCCGTTGCGAGAACGGGGTTTCTGGGGGGCGCTACGGGCTCATAGCGTCATATGCAGCGGCAGCCACGTGGCGATGCCGGGCACCATGTACAGTAGCAGCACCGCCAGGATCATCAGGAAGAACATCGGCAGCGAGGCGCGCGCGATGTAGGGCAGTTCGCGCCCGCTCATGCCCGACAGCACGAACAGGTTGAAGCCCACCGGCGGCGTGATCTGTGCCATTTCCACAACGAAAACGATGAAGATGCCGAACCAGATCAGGTCGATGCCGGCCGCCTGCACGGTCGGCAGCAGTACGCCCATGGTCAGCACCACGATGGAAATGCCGTCCAGGAAGCAGCCCAGCACGATGAAGAACACCATCAGCGCCATGATCAGCCCGAACTGCGACAGGCCCAGCCCGCCGATCCATTCGGCCAGCGCCCGCGGCAGGCCGATGTAGCCCATTGCCAGCGTCAGGAACTGCGCGCCGGCCAGGATCAGCGCGATCATGCAGTACAGCCGGGTGGCGCCCAGCAGCGACTGCATGAAGGTGGAACGGTTCAGCGAGCCTTGCAGTCCCGACAGGATCAACGCCCCGACCACGCCCACCGCCGCCGCTTCCGTGGCCGTGGCCAGGCCGGTGTAGATCGAGCCCAGCACCGCGCCGATCAGCAGCATCACCGGAATCAGGTGGCGCGAACGCGACAGCTTTTGCATGAACGTCAGGCCGGGATCGGCGGCCGGCACTTCGTCCGGGTTGCGGATCGCCCACCAGGCGATGTAGCCCATGAACAGCAGCGCCAGCAGGATGCCCGGCACGATGCCGGCGATGAACAGCTTGGCGATCGACACGTCCGCCGCCACCCCGTAGACGATCATGATGATCGACGGCGGGATCAGCAGCCCCAGCGTGCCGGCGCCCGACAGCGTGCCCAGGATCTTCGATTCGGGGTAGCCGCGGCGCGTCAGCTCGGGGATGGTCATCTTGCCGACTGTGGCGCAGGTGGCGGCCGACGAGCCCGACACCGCCGCGAAGATGGCGCAGCCGATCACGTTGGTGTGCAGCAGGCGCCCGGGCAGCCGGTTGAGCCAGGGGGCCAGGCCCTTGAACAGGTCTTCCGACAGGCGCGTGCGGAACAGGATTTCACCCATCCACAGGAACAGGGGCAGGGCGGTCAGCGTCCAACTCGACGAGGCGCCCCAGATGGTGACGGCCATGGCATCGCCGGCGGGACGGCTGGAGAAGATCTCCATGCCGATCCAGGCGGTGCCCGCCAGTGTCAGGCCGACCCAGACGCCGCATCCCAGGAACGCGAAGATCGAGACGACCAGCAGGGTAATGACGAGAAGTTCATTCATGGGTTTGCTGCGAGGTGGCGGCGGCCAGGCCGCGTGAACGGCGAACCAGCTCATCGAGCAGGGCGACCAGGAACAGGACCGTGCCCACGGCCATGCTCAGCTGCGGAATCCACAGCGGCGTGGCGTCGTTGGACGTGGACATGTCGTTGAACTGCCAGGAATCGTAGGCCAGCTTGACGCTGAAGAAGGCGAAAGAGGCAGCCATCAGGCAGCCGATGCCCAGCGCGAAGATATCCAGGCGGCGGCTGGCGGCCGGCGACAGCGCGTTCAGGAGCAGCGTCACGCGAATGTGCTCGCCATGCTTGAAGGTGCTGGCCAGCGCCAGGAAACCCGCGGCGGCCATGAAATACCCGGCGTAGGCGTCGGTGCCGGGAATGTTCAGGCCGAGTTGTCGGGCGATGATGGCGGCCAGCACCGCCACCAGCACGCCGATCGTGCACAGGCCGGCCAGCAGGCCGGCCGCGCCGTAAAGTCCATCCAGAAAGCGGCGCATGGTCGTATCACTGCTTCCGGTAGGCGTCGATCATGGCCTGGCCGTCGGCGCCGGCCTTCTTGAGCCAGTCATCCAGCATGCGCTTGCCGATCACCGACAGGCCTTCCTTGAGCTCGACGGTCGGCTTGATGGTTTCCATGCCGTTCTTGGCCAGTTCTTCCTGGTACCACTTGTTCTTTTCCTGCGACAGCTTCCAGCCGCGTTCCTCGGCCTGCGCGCCGGCCTTTTTCAAGGCTTCCTGCGTCGCCGGATCGAGCGCGTCGAACGCCTTCTTGTTGACGATCACGGCGTTCTTGGGCAGCCAGGCCTGGGTGTCGTAGAACTTCTTGATGTACTCGTAGGTCTTGGTGTCGTAGCCGGTGGAGGCCGACGACATGTACGAGTCGATCACGCCGGTGGCCAGGGCCTGCGACAGTTCGGCCTGCTGCACCGTCACCGGCTGGGCGCCGACCAGCTCGGCGATCTTGGCCGTCACCGGGCTGTAGGCGCGCCACTTCAGGCCCTTCATGTCGCTGATCTGCTTGATGTTCTTGTTGGCGAAGATGCCCTGGGGCGGCCAGGCCACCGCGTACAGCAGCGTCATGCCTTGCGAGTTCAGCTTCTTTTCCAGGAACGGCTTCTGCGCCTGGTACAGCTTGAACGAGGCGTCGTAGCCGGTGGCCAGGAAGGGCAGGCCGTCCAGTTCGTAGATCGGATCTTCGTTGGCGAAGTTGGTCAGCAGGATCTCGCCGATCTGGGCCTGGTTGCCTTGCACCGCGCGCTTGATCTCGGGCGCCTTGTACAGCGAGGCGTTGTTGTGCAGCGTGATCTTGAGCTTGCCTTCGGACAGCGTGTCCACGTCCTTGATGAAGGTCGTCAGGTTTTCGACGTGGAAGTTGCTGGCGGGATAGGCGCTGGGCAGGTCCCACTTGGTCTGGGCCTGGGCGCCGGCGCTGAACGCCACGATGAGGCTGCCGGTCAACAGCGAGAGCTTCTTGAACATGATGGTCCTTCTTTGCGAATGAGGAGTGCGGGACGTCTTGGCCCGGTTAGGCATTGCGAAAAGAGCGCGCGGCGTGGCATGACGCCAGGCTGAAAAGCCGTGCCATTCTATGTTGCCAATTGGTCACAAAGTGCCTGTAAATGCGCGTTTACGGGTAATTCCTAGGCTGGCGCGCGCGGATTGCTTGAAGATTGAACTAGTGTGCCCACGGGCCGGACGAAGTCTTGCGGCGGGGCTTTTTTCTTCTAAGATCTCGTCATCGCAGTCGTGCCGCAGAGGATCGTGTGAATTTCGTTTTTCGTCGTGACGAGTTGCTGGTCGAGGAAGCCACCAGCGTGTTGCCGGATCTGGACGCCTGTGTGCGCGCCGGGCTTGGGGCCGATGCCTTGCAGCCGGTCTGGGCCGCGCCGGAATCGCCGGCCCGCGCCGCGCATGTCGAGCCGGGCATCGAAGCGCCGCACGGCTACGCGTTCAAGAAGCTGCGGTCGCTGTTCGGGGTGCTGGACGAGGAACGCATGGCGCTTGCCGGGCGCGCCTACCAGATCGCGGAATGGGCCCGCACCCATCGTTTCTGCGGCGCCTGCGGCACGCCTACCACGCGTGTCAGCGGCGAGTTCTGCCAGCGCTGCCCGGCCTGCGGCTTCTCGGCCTATCCGCGCATCTCGCCGGCCATGATGGTGCTGATCCGCAAGGGCGACAGCATCCTGCTGGCGCGCCACACCGCCAATGCCGCCGGGCGTTACACGGCGCTGGCCGGCTTCGTCGAGCCGGGCGAGAGCATCGAACAGACGGTGCACCGCGAGGTGCTGGAAGAGGTCGGCCTGAAGGTCGGCAACCTCAAGTACTTCGGCAGCCAGTCGTGGCCGTTCCCGCATTCGCTGATGGTGGCCTATACGGCCGAGTACGTATCCGGCGACATCCGCGTGCAGGAGGACGAGATCGCCGATGCGCGCTGGTTTGGCCCGGGCGATCCGATGCCCGAGATCGCGGCGCGCATCTCCATCGCGGGGTCGCTGATCCGCGCGAATCTGCCGGCGGGCTGGGACGCGCCGTAGTCTTTTGTTCAGGGCAGGCGCCGCGGCGGGCGTCTGCCGCGAACGCCCTGGCGCGGCCGGACGGTTCTGTCAGCGGGGGCCAGGAGCTAGGGGTATTCCCTCGAAACGAGGGTTTTTTTATGTCCCTGATTTATTTTTTATTGATGAAATATAGATAAATTATTAGTATTTCGCGCAGATAAACTCGTTGCGCGGCCGTTATGACCTCCACGTTGATCGCCTCGTCGGCCCACCTGGCCGGGGGCAGCGCGCCCGATCTGTCCGAAGTCGAATTCGGCCTGATGATCGCCAGCCACGCCTTTGACCGCTGGACCGTGCGCTGCATGGCGGCGGCGGGCCTGCCTGACCTGACGCCCACCGATGTCATGGTGTTCCACCACGTGTTCCACCGCCAGCGTCCCAAGAAGCTGGCCGACATTTGCTTCACGCTCAATGTCGAAGACACGCACATCGTCAATTACGCGCTGAAAAAGCTCGACCGCCTGGGCGTGGTCAAGGGCGAGCGCGCCAGCAAGGAAGTGTTCTACAGCGTCACGCCCGAGGGCGCGGCGATCATCAAGCGCTACGGCGAAATCCGCGAGCAATGCCTCACCGCCGGCCTCGACGCGCCGGGCGGGGGCGGCCTGGAATTCAGCCGCCAGTTGGCGCACACGCTGCGCGCCTTGTCCGGCCTGTACGACCAGGCCGCGCGCGCCGCGACCTCCCTGTAACCGATACGCGGGATCCTTCCCGTACCACCACCCGCACGCCGCGGCCGGCAGCGCCGTGGCGGCTTCTTGTACCCGAGGATGAATATGAAGTGGCAATTCTGGATTGATCGTGGGGGCACCTTCACCGACATCGTGGCGCGCCGCCCCGACGGCACCACCACCACCGCGAAGATGCTGTCGGAGAACCCCGAGCAGTACCGCGACGCGGCGGTGGCGGGCATCCGCAAGCTGCTGGGCATCGCGCCCGGCCAGCCGGTGCCGGCCGAGCAGGTCGAATGCGTCAAGATGGGCACCACGGTCGCCACCAACGCGCTGCTCGAACGCAAGGGCGAACGCACGCTGCTGGTCACCACCCGCGGGTTCCGCGACGGCCTGCGCATCGCCTACCAGAATCGCCCGCGCCTGTTCGACCGCAACGTGCTGCTGCCGGAAATGCTCTACGAGGCCGTGGTCGAGGCCGACGAGCGCGTCGCCGCCGATGGCGAAGTGATCCGCGACCTGGACGAAGCGGCGCTGCGCCGCGACATGCAGGCGGCGTACGACAGCGGCATCCGCACCGTCGCCATCGTCTTCATGCACGCCTGGCACGCCACCGGCCACGAGCAGCGCGCCGCCCGCATCGCGCGCGAGATCGGTTTCACCCAGGTATCGGCTTCGCACGAGGTCAGCCCGCTGATCAAGTACGTCTCGCGCGGCGATACCACGGTGGTCGATGCCTACCTGTCGCCCATCCTCAAGCGCTACGTCGACCAGGTGGCCAGCGAGCTGCCTGGCATCCGCCTGATGTTCATGCAATCGAGCGGCGGCCTGACCGACGCGCACCGCTTCCGCGGCAAGGACGCCATCCTGTCCGGCCCGGCCGGCGGCATCGTCGGCATGGTGCGCACCAGCGAACAAGCGGGTTTTGACAAGATCATCGGCTTCGACATGGGCGGCACCTCCACCGACGTGTCGCACTACGCCGGCGAATTCGAACGCGAATTCGAGACCCTGGTGGCCGGCGTGCGCATGCGCGCACCGATGATGAGCATCCACACGGTCGCGGCCGGCGGCGGCTCGATCCTGCATTTCGACGGCGCGCGCCTGCGCGTCGGCCCGGATTCGGCGGGCGCCAACCCCGGCCCCGCCTGTTACCGCCGCGGCGGCCCGCTGGCCGTGACCGACTGCAACGTGCTGCTCGGCAAGATCCAGCCCGATTTCTTCCCCAAGGTCTTCGGCCCCGACGCCAACGAGCCACTGGACCGCGACGCCGTCGTGCAGCGCTTCCAGGCCATGGCCGACGAGGTCCGCGCCGCTACCGGCCGCGACATGACGCCGGAACAACTGGCCGAAGGCTTCCTGGAAATCGCCGTCGGCAACATGGCCGAAGCCATCAAGCGCATCTCGGTGCAGCGCGGCCACGACGTCACCGAATATGCGCTGACCGTGTTCGGCGGCGCCGGCGGCCAGCACGCCTGCCTGGTGGCCGACGCGCTCGGCATGACCACCGTGTTCGCGCACCCGTTGGGCGGCGTGCTGTCGGCCTACGGCATGGGCCTGGCCGACCAGACCGACATGCGCCAGAAGACCGTCGAAAAAACGCTCGACGCCGCGCTGATGGCCGAGCTGCAAGGCGAACTGGACGCGCTGGCCGAGCAGGCCGTGGGCGAACTGCGCCGCCAGCATGTGGCCGACAGCGACATCCAGGTGCAGCGCCGCCTGCACCTGAAGTACCGCGGCACCGACACCGCGCTCGAAGTGCCGTATTCGGACCTGGACCAGGCCCGCAAGGACTTCGAGGCGGCCTATCGCCAGCGCTATTCCTTCCTCATGCCCAACCGCGAACTGGTGGTGGAGACCATCTCGGTGGAAGCCACCGGCGGCGGCGAGCGCGTCACCGAGACGCCCGCTTCGCGCAGCCGCGACGGCGCGCTGGCGCCGCGCCGCACCGTGCGCATGTACAGCGGCGGCGCCTGGCGCGACACGCCGTTGTACGTGCGTGAAGACATGGCCGGCGGCGACGTGGTGGCGGGCCCCGCCATCATCTCCGAGCCGAACCAGACCACCGTGGTCGAGCCCGGCTGGCAGGCCGAGCTGACGCAACAGGACCACTTCGTGATCCGCCGCGTCGAGGCCCGCCCGCAGCGCCGCGCTGTCGGCACCCAGGCCGACCCGGTGATGCTGGAGGTGTTCAACAATCTGTTCATGTCGATCGCCGAGCAGATGGGCTACCGCCTGCAGAACACGGCATACTCGGTCAACATCAAGGAACGCCTGGACTTCTCCTGCGCCATCTTCGACGCCCAGGCCCGCCTGATCGCCAACGCGCCGCACATGCCGGTGCACCTGGGCTCCATGGGCGAATCGGTGCGCACCGTGATGAACGCCAACGCCGGCCGCATGCAGCCGGGCGACGCCTACGTGGTCAACGACCCGTACCACGGCGGCACCCACCTGCCGGACGTCACGGTGATCACGCCGGTGTTCGACCGCAAGGGCAGCGAGATCCTGTTCTACGTCGGCTCGCGCGGCCACCACGCCGACATCGGCGGCACCACCCCGGGCTCGATGCCGCCGGATTCGAAGACGGTCGAAGACGAAGGCGTGCTGTTCACCAACTTCCAGTTGGTCAAGGGCGGCGAGTTCCGTGAACAGGCCGCGCGCGACATCCTCGGCTCGGGCCGCTGGCCGGCGCGCAATCCGGACCAGAACATCGCCGACATGCACGCGCAGATCGCCGCCAACGAAAAGGGCGTGCAGGAACTGCTGCGCATGTGCGATCACTTCGGCCTGGATGTCGTGCGGGCCTACATGGGCCACGTGCAGGACAACGCCGAAGAGGCGGTGCGCCGCGTGATCTCGGTGCTCAAGGACGGCAGCTACGAGTATCCGCTGGACAACGGCGCGGTCATCCGCGTCGCGGTGCGGGTGGACAACCAGGCGCGCAGCGCCGTGGTCGACTTCACCGGCACCTCGGACCAACTGGACAACAACTTCAACGCCCCGGGCGCCATCGCCGTGGCCGCGGTGCTGTACGTGTTCCGCACCCTGGTCAACGACGACATCCCGCTGAACGACGGCTGCCTGGTGCCGCTGTCGATCATCCTGCCGGAAGGCTCGATGCTGCGCCCGAACCCGCCGGCCTCGGTGGTGGCGGGCAACGTCGAAACGTCCATGTGCATCGTCAACGCGCTGTACGGCGCGCTCGGCGTGCTGGCCGCCAGCCAGGGCACCATGAACAACTTCACCTTCGGCAACGCGCGTCACCAGTACTACGAGACCATCTCGGGTGGCACCGGCGCCGGTCCCGTGCGCATCGATGCCGCCGGTCCCCACGACGAAGGCTTCCCGGGCACTTCGGTGGTGCAGGCGCACATGACCAACTCGCGCCTCACCGACCCCGAAGTGCTGGAGTTCCGCTTCCCGGTGCGGCTGGAGTCGTACGAGATCCGCCACGGTTCGGGCGGGGCGGGGCGCTATCCGGGCGGCAACGGCGGCGTGCGCCGCATCCGCTTCCTGGAAGACATGACCGCCGCGATCCTGTCCAACAACCGCCGCTATGCGCCGTTCGGCCTGGCCGGTGGCGAGCCGGGCGCGATGGGCCGCAACTATGTCGAAAGGCTGGACGGCACGGTCGAGGAGCTTGGCCCGCAGGATAGCGCCCAACTGCATCCGGGCGACGTGTTCGTGGTGGAAACGCCGGGAGGCGGGGGCTACGGGGCGGTCTAAGCGCTGCCCGTCATCGGCACCCGAGCCCGTTCAGGCGGGTTCGGGCGCCGGATCGTCCGGATCGTTCATCACATCCAGCACAATGTCCGCCTTGGCCTTGCGGTCATAGACCCGCAGCGTCACCTCGCCATCGCCGATTTCGAAGATCGCGGTGGCGAGCGTGTTTTCGCCGTCCGGATCCTTGGGATCGGTGCGCAGGATCGGCAGCTCGCCCTCGGTGTCATGCAGCGCCGTCAGCAGGTCGGCGCCAATGGTGGCGGGGGACCAGGTGTCGACGATGCCCTCGATGCGGCGCTGGCGCTCGCGCGACGAGTCGGTGATGATCTGCGATTGCCCCCGGCTGGCCTGATGCACCATGTGGTTGGCGTGGCCATACCGGGTGCCGATCTCCTGCGCTGACGCGGCGCCCGGCGTCGCCTCGACGCTGAAGATGCGGGCGTCGGCCGCCGACCCCAGCGTATGGTGGAAGCCCCCCGCGCGCGGCGCGTCGCGCAGCAGCGCCACGGCCTCGTCCAGCGTGGCGCAGTCGAGCACGGCGCGCGCCAGCAGCATGCGCGGCAGGCCGCGCTGGCGCAGGCGCGTGCGCAGGTTGTTGATGGTCTGCACCAGGCCGGCGCGATTGGCCCCGAAGGTATGGCCGGGCAGGGATCCCGGGTAATAGAAGCTCAGGTAGCCCGGCGCGTCGTCCAGCGCCACGTCGACCAGATGGCAGCGGCCGTACAGGAACGGATCGCCGTCCTCGTTGTGGCCGATCCAGCGGGTGCCATCGGCCGCCTTCAGCGCCACCGAGGTGCAGCCGTCGCCGCTGCCGCTGCTGTGCAGCAGGTCGCCCCGGCAGTTCCACAGCAATACGTCCGCCAGCGGCATCCCCAGCCCCTCGGCCAGCCCCTCCAATTCGTCCCACACGGCGGGCAGGGCGCGCCGGGCCTGTTCGCCCAGTTCGTCCAGGTACGGATGGCCGCGCCAGGGGCGCAGCGCCTTCCAGGTGGCGCTCTGGTCCAGGTAGGTCGCCATCAGCGGGCGGGCCAGTTTGCCGAGGGCCACGCCGACCTGGCGCCGGTTGCCGGCGATGCGTACATACTTGTAGGGCATGGGGATTCTCCGGGGTGTCATGCGGATTGTAATTTTTCTAAGCTCTCTGCGGTGGGGACGGATGCGTTAACATGCGCCGTAAGTTGCTCCGGCGATCCCGGCGTGGCCCGCGCATCATGTTCCAACTGCAACCCCGGGCGCTATCAGCCCCAAGAGGAGAGTTTCATGATTAAACGTAAAGTCGCCGCCGCCTTGGTCGGCCTGTCCATGGCCATGTTCGGCGCCGCCTCCGGCGCCTACGCCCAAGGCAAGGAATTGGTGGTGGCCACCGATACCGCGTTCGTGCCGTTCGAGTTCAAGCAGGGCAACACCTACACCGGCTTCGACGTCGACCTGTGGGCCGCCATCGCCAAGGAGCTGAACGTCAAGTACAAGCTGCAGCCGATGGACTTCAACGGCATCATCCCCGGTCTGCAGACCAAGAACATCGACGTCGCGCTGGCCGGCATCACCATCCGTGACGACCGCAAGAAGGTGATCGACTTCTCCGATCCCTACTATGAAAGCGGCCTGGCCATCCTGGTCGGCGAAAAGAACACCGACATCAAGGACGCCAAGTCGCTGGCCGGCAAGACCGTCGCGGTCAAGACCGGCACGGCCACGGTGGACTTCCTGAAGGCCCAGGTGCCGGACGCCAAGCTCAAGCTGTTCCCCAACATCGACAACGCCTACCTGGAACTGGCCACCGGCCGGGTCGATGCCGCCGTGCACGACACGCCCAACGTCCAGTACTACGCCAACACGGCCGGCAAGGGCCGCGTCAAGGTGGTCGGCTCGGTCAAGAGCGGCGACTTCTACGGCATCGCCTTCCCCAAGGGCAGCGAACTGGTGCCGCAGGTCAACAAGGCCCTGGCCACGCTCAAGTCCAACGGCCAGTACGACGCCATCTACGAGAAGTGGTTCGGCAAGAAGCCCTGAGCTTTTCCGCCGGATTGATGTTGCATTTCGGGGCCGCCCGGCAGTCTGGGGCCCCGGCGCTTCGCTCCGGCGGCGCCGGGCCCGGGACGGGGCGGCCCCGAGTCGCGTGCGTCGCCGGGCGTTCCGCCATGATGCGGCGCGCGAGGCGCGCCATTGAGGGGTAATTCGTGGATTTTGACTGGAATGTAGTGATGGATGCGCTGCCCAACCTGTGGGTTGGCACGCAGATGACCATCAAGATCACCTTCTGGGGCCTGTTCGGCGGGTTCCTGCTGGGGGCGCTCTCCGGCGTGACCCGGGCCTACGGGCATCCGATCCTGTCGGGCATCGCCCAGGTGTACGTCGCGGTGATCCGCGGCACGCCGATCGTGGTGCAGGTGATGTTCATTTATTTCGCCTTGCCGCTGCTGGCGAACATCCGGGTGGACGCCGAGTGGGCGGCCATCGTCACGCTCATCATCAACTCGGGCGCCTATATCTCCGAGATCGTGCGCGGCTCGCTGCTGTCGGTGCACAAGGGCCTGAAGGAAGCCGGGCAGGCGATGGGCCTGCCGTTTCACAAGATCCTGTTCCACATCATCGGGCCGGTGGCGTTCCGCCGCATGATTCCGCCGCTGGGCAACCAGTGCATCATCAGCCTGAAGGATTCGTCGCTGTTCATCGTGATCGGCGTCGCGGAACTGACCCGCCAGGGCCAGGAGATCATGGCCAGCAACTTCCGCGCGGTCGAGATCTGGTCGGCCATCGCCATCGTCTACCTGATCCTGACGGGCACGATGGCGCTGATCCTGCACCTGGTGGAAAAGAGGATGCGCATACTATGAGCATGGTTGAATTTCATGACGTCACCAAGACGTTCGGCGAGTCCACGGTCCTGAACGGCATCTCGCTCAATATCGACGCGGGCGAGGTGGTCGTGGTGGTGGGGCCGTCCGGCTCCGGCAAGTCCACTTTCCTGCGCTGCATCAACGTGCTCGAAACGATCAACGGCGGCGACCTGCTGGTCGACGGCCTGAGCGTGCATGGCGGGGCCGCCCAGGTGCGCGAGATCCGGCGCGAGGCCGGCATGGTGTTCCAGCAGTTCAATCTGTTCCCGCAGATGACCGCGCTGCAGAACGTCATGTTCGGGCCGATCCACACGCGCGGCCAGGGCCGCGACGAGGCGCGCGAACTGGCCGAGCAACTGCTGCGCAAGGTCGGGCTGGGCGAGCGCATGAACCACTATCCGTCCGAGCTGTCCGGCGGCCAGCAGCAGCGCGTGGCGATCGCCCGCGCGCTGGCCATCAAGCCCAAGCTGATGCTGTTCGACGAGCCGACCTCGGCGCTCGACCCGGAACTGCGCCACGAAGTGCTGAAGGTGATGCGCGACCTGGCCGAGGAGGGCATGACCATGGTGGTGGTCACGCACGAAATGGAGTTCGCGCGCAAGGTCGGCAGTCGCCTGATCTTCATCGACGCCGGCAAGATCGCCCATGACGGTCCGCCGGCCGAGCTGCTGGACAATCCGCCCAGCCAGCGCCTGAAGGACTTCCTGCAACACGTGGCCTGAGCGCGGATCGCCCCAGAACCGCGCCCCAAGCGGGATGTCACGGATCCGGCTCCGCCGGTCCGTAGACATGCCCCCTTGAGGGGGAAGCGCGCAGCGCTTCGGGGGTGGGCTCCGCTCTCAGCCCTTCACGCGCACGATCTTCTGCACTTGCGGCACGTGGCGGATCGCGCGGATCACCTGCGCCAGGTGCTTGCGGCTGTCCACCTGGATGGTCAGGTGCAGCGACACCGTCGAGACCGCATCATCGTGCATCGTCACATGCATGATGTTGGCGTCGGCCGCCGTGACTTCCGCGGCCAGCCGGCCCAGCACGCCGCGCTCGTTGCGGGTGACGATGTCCAGGCGCGTGGCCAGGTGCTTGGCGGTGTGGGCGTCCCACGCGACGTTGATCCAGCGTTCCGGTTCGCGCAGGCGCTGGCGCATGGCCACCGGGCAGTCGGCGGTATGCACCACCAGCCCGTGGCCCATGCGCATGCCGGCGATGATCGGGTCGCCGGGCAGCGGGCCGCAGCACGGTGCCAGTTGCACCGCCTGGCCTTCGTTGCCCTGGATCAGGATCGGGGCGCTGCGGGCCGAGGTCAGTTCGTCCACGGCGGCGGCGGTGGTGGCCACCAGTTGGTGCTCCGGCGCGAAGCGGCGCGCCACCACGGCCGCCAGGCGCTTGCCCAGGCCGATGTCGGCCAGGATTTCCTCGCGCGAGCTGGCGCCGGTGCTGCGCGCCAGCTTCTGCCAGGCCGGATCGTCGGTGGCCGGCAGCGGCATGTGCAGCTCCTGCAGCGCCTGGCCCAGCAGGCGCTCGCCGAAGGCTACCGATTCCTCGTACTTGACGGTGCGCAGGTAGTGGCGGATTTCCGAGCGGGCGCGGCCGGTGCGCACGTAGTTGAGCCATTGCGCGTTCGGGCGCGAAGCGGGGGAGGTGACGATCTCCACCGTGTCGCCGCTGTTCAGTTCCGTGCGCAGCGGCACGAACTCGCCGTTGACCTTGGCCGCCACCGCCTGGTTGCCGATGTCGGTATGGATGGCGTAGGCGAAGTCCACCGGCGTCGCGCCACGCGGCAGCGAGATGATCTTGCCGCGCGGGGTGAAGACGTAGACGGCGTCCGGGAACAGGTCGACCTTGACGTGTTCGAGGAATTCGCCCGAATCGCCGGTCTGGCTCTGGATGTCCAGCAGCGATTGCAGCCACTGGTGGGTGCGTTTCTGCAGGTCGTTGAGCGTCAGGTCGGCGCCCTTGTACAGCCAGTGCGAGGCCACGCCTTCCTCGGCCACGTGATGCATGTCGCGGGTGCGGAACTGGAATTCCACCGGCGTGCCGTAGGGGCCCACCAGCGTCGTGTGCAGCGACTGGTAGCCGTTGACCTTGGGGATCGCGATGTAGTCCTTGAACTTGCCGGGCACCGGCCGGTACAACTGGTGCAGCGTGCCCAGCGCCAGGTAGCACTCGGGCAGCGTGTGGACGATGACGCGGAAACCGTAGATGTCCAGCACGTCCGAGAACGACTTCTTCTGGTCGACCATCTTGCGGTAGATGCCGAACAGCGTCTTCTCGCGGCCGGTGACCTCGGCCTCGATGCCGGCGGCCGGCAGCGCGGCGCGCACCGAGTCGGCGATCTTGCCGATCACCTCGCGGCGGTTGCCGCGCGCGGCCAGCACGGCCTTGTACAGCACCTGGTAGCGATTCGGGTACATGGCCGCGAAGCACAGGTCCTGCAGTTCGCGGAACAGCAGGTTCAGGCCCAGCCGGTGGGCGATGGGCGCGTAGATGTCCAGCGTTTCGCGGGCGATGCGGCGGCGCTTTTCGGGGTTGACCGCGTCCAGCGTGCGCATGTTGTGCAGGCGGTCGGCCAGCTTGATGAGGATGACGCGCACGTCGCGCGCCATCGCCAGCAGCATCTTGCGGAAGCTCTCGGCCTGCTGCTCGGCCTTGGTGGCGAAGTCCAGGCGGTCCAGCTTGGACAGGCCATCGACCAGCTCGGCGACTTCAGGGCCGAATTTCTCGGCCAGCTCGTGCTTGGCGATGCCCTGGTCTTCCATCACGTCGTGCAGCAGGGCGGCGGACAATGCGTTCGCGTCGAGCTTCCAGCCCGCGCAGATTTCCGTGACAGCGATGGGGTGCGAAATGTAGGGCGAACCGCTGGCGCGGAACTGGCCCAGGTGCGCCTGGTCGGCGAAGCGATAGGCTTCGCGCACGCGTTCTACATCTTTCTTGTCGAGATAGCTGCCGATGATTTCGGTCAGCGGCGCCAGCGAGGCGACCGGCGAGGCGGTCGCGTCCGCCGCTTCTTGCGCGGCGACGGAGGCTGGCGTGGGGGAATTCTTGTCTTTCTTGCCCGTGCGACGCCCGAGACGGGAGCCGGCACGTAGCGCGGCAAGCAGACCTGATGAAGCGTACTTCAGCCCGGGAAAAGCCATGCTTGCCGCCCCCCGGAAAATATCAGGTGGGAACTTTACGCAGCATTTCCGCGCCGGTGAGGCCGCCCGCGATTTCGCGCAGGGCCGTGACGGTGGGCTTGTCTTTGCTGTCCAGGCGCGGGGCATGGCCTTGCGCCAGCTCGCGGGCGCGGTAGGTCGCGGCCAGCGTGAGCTTGAAACGGTTGGGGATCTGATTCAGACAGTCTTCGACGGTAATGCGAGCCATTAGGACACCTGGTGCTGATGGTGGATAGGGAGAATGCGGATTCGTTTCAGTGCGCCGCCGGGATGCCCAACTGCGCGAACAGCTCGGCGTGGCGGACGGCCTGAGACGAAAAACGCAGCCGCGCGGCGCTGACGATTTGAGTCAGTTCCGACAAGGCTACGCTAAATTCTTGATTAATAATAACATATTCGCATTCCGGCGCGTGCGCGATTTCGCCGCCCGCGGCCATCAGCCGGCGCGCGATCACCTGCGGCGCATCCTGGCCACGCGCCTTCAGGCGGCTTTCGAGTTCCTCGATGGACGGCGGCAGCACGAAGATGCCGATCGCGCCGGGAAAACGCTGGCGCACCTGGCGCGCGCCCTGCCAGTCGATCTCCAGCAGCACGTCGCGGCCCTCGCGGGTGGCTTCGTCGATGCGGTCACGCGGCGTGCCGTAGAAATTGCCATGCACCTCGGCCCATTCCAGCAGGCGCTGCTCGTCGCGCAACTGCTTGAATTCGTCGATGCCGATGAAGCGGTATTCGCGGCCGTCTTCCTCGCCGGGGCGGGGGGCACGCGTGGTGCAGGAGACGGACAGGAGGATGGACGGGTCTTGCTGCAGCAAGGCCTTGACCAGGCTGGATTTGCCGGCGCCGCTGGGGGCGACGACCATGAAAACATTGCCGGAGGTGGCGTGCATGAATGTGACGAGCGTGTGATGCCGAGACCCGAAGGATAGCAAATCGCACGGCGCGGCAGGGGGAAAACCCGCCGCGCCGCGTCGTCAGCGGGCCGCCGCCTGCGTCAGCTTGCCGCCGGGGGCGGGCGAATCGCTGCCGAGCAGGTGGCCGTTGACCTCGATGCCGTACAGCGAATCGTCCGAGTCGTGGTACTTGGCGCGGGTCTTGGCGACCGATTCGGTGTAGCGCGGGTCCTGCGGCCGTTCATGCGCATTCATGAAGTACGCCACGTCCCAGGCCTCCTGGTCGCTGAGCATCCCGGCCTGGCCCAGCGGCATATTGGCCTTGATGAAGCCGGCGGCGTTGCCGATCTGGTGCATGCCGGCGCCCCAGTTGAAGGAATCCGGCCCCCACAGCGCGGGGAAGACCCAGTGCTCGCCGTTCTTCTGTCCCTTGCCTTCTGCGCCGTGGCAGACGGCGCAGTACTGGGCGTAGACCTCGCCGCCGCGCACGTAGTCGGCTTTCTGCGCGGGCTTGGGCAGCTTGAGGTAGCCCTGGCCCTTGAGCGCCACGCCGGTGGGCGCCTTGCTGGCGAGCCAGAACATGTAGGTCTGCAAGGCGGTCAGCACCGGATCGTCGGCCGCCGGCGGCTTGCCGTTCATGCTGAAGCGGAAACAGCCCTGCAGGCGCTCGGCCAGCGTGTTGACGTGGCCGTTCTTGGCGCGGTAGGCGGGATACAGCACGTAGGCCGCCCACATCGGCGCGGAATCGGGCCGGCGGCCGGCGTCCAGGTGGCAACTGGCGCAGTTCAGGTCGTTGCCGACGAACTTGCCGGCATTCTGCGGCGTGTGCAGGAATATCTGTTCGCCCTGGCGCACGATCTTGCCGAATTCGCTGTCGGGCAGCGACGCGGCGCTGGGCGGCGTGAATTCGGGGCGCGCGTCGGCGGCGAAGGCCGCCGTGGTCGACAGCAGCGCGCCGGTTCCCGCGGCGGCGAGCAGCAGGCGGGCGATTCGGTTGCGGATCGAGGTCATTGCTTGGCTCCCCCGGCGGCGTTCGCTTGCGTGGCAAGCAGGTCGGCGGCCTTGGGCAGGCCGGCGTAGTAACCCGACACCGCGTCGATCTCGGCGTCGGTCAGGCGGGTGGCCACGGCCGGCATCAGGCCCAGCGGGCCGGGCGGACGCTGGCCCTGGCGCCAGGCGCGCAACTGGCCGGCGATGTAGGCCGCGGGCTGGCCGGCCAGGCTGGGGAAGTTGGCGCCGACGCCAATGCCCCCCGGGCCGTGGCACTGGTTGCAGGCGGGGATGTTCCTGTCCCAGGCGCCGCGCGTGGCGAGCCAGGCGCCGGTATCGTCCGGCTTGGCCAATTGCCGCGCGGTGGCGGCCAGCCGATCGATGTTCAGCGGCGCCGGCAGGCCGGCGTAGTACTGGGCCACGGCCTGGCGCTGCGCCGGGTCCAGCGCCTTGGCGGTGGCCGCCATCACCGGGCTGACGCGCGAGCCATTGGCCATCGCCTCGAGCTGCTCGGCCAGGTAGGCGGCGCCCATGCCGGCCAGATGCGGGAAGCCGGCGGCGGGGTTGCCTTCCCCCTGGGCGCCGTGACAGGTCATACAGGCGGGCGCGCCGTTGGCGCCCTGGGTGCTGATCTGGCGGCCGTCCGGGGCGGCGAGCGCCGCGGCAGGCAGGGCGGCCAGGCCGCTGGCGCCAAGGGCCAGCACGCCCGCCCAGCGGGGGAGGTAGGGCTGTAACGCCATGGGTATCTCCGGGGTTTATTGGAATTTTGGTAATAAGTTAATTTCCCAAAATTATATGTAAATTTGTGACAGCGCAAAGTCTTGATGGCATGTTGCGCCAGGTCAGCCGGGGCGGGCGAGGGCGTTCGACCGCGCGGCGATGGGCGAGGGGCGTTGTTCGATAGCGCTTTCGAGGCCGTTGTTTTCAGCCGCGGGGGCGCGCCTGGCGCACGCCACCCGCCTGGCGCGCAAGGCGTGAAGCGGGCGTCTTGCCGATGAGGGCAGCCAGGGTCGGCCGGGCGAGAACGATGGAACGTTCGCTTGCAGCATCGCCGGAATGATTCGGGTAGCATTTCGCCGACAGATAACAAGGAGCTTGCGATGCACACGAACGAGATCGAACCTCCCCGCGTCGCGCTGGTCACCGGCGCCGGCACCGGCATCGGCCGGGCGGTGGCGCTGGAGTTCCTGGCGCAGGGCTATCGCGTGGTGCTGGCCGGCCGCCGGCGCGAACCGCTCGAAGCCACGCGCACGGCGGCGGGCGAAGACGGGGTGCGGGCGCTGGTGGTGCCGACCGATGTGTCGGACGAGCAGGCGGTGCGCGAACTGTTCGACACGACCCAGCGCGAGTACGGCCGTCTGGACGTGCTGTTCAACAACGCCGGCCGCGGCGCGCCCGCCATGCCGATCGAGGAATTGCCGGTGACGCTCTGGCGCGAGGTGGTCGATACCAACCTGACCGGCATGTTCCTGTGCGCGCAGGCGGCGATCCGGGTCATGAAGGCGCAGACGCCGCAGGGCGGCCGCATCATCAATAATGGTTCGATCTCGGCGCACGCGCCGCGTCCGTTCTCGATCGCCTACACCGCCACCAAGCACGCGGTGACCGGCCTGACCAAGTCGATTTCGCTGGACTGCCGGCCGTACCACATCGCCTGCGGCCAGATCGACATCGGCAACGCCGCCACCGACATGACCGAGCGCATGGCCGCCGGCATCCTGCAGGCCGACGGCAGCACCAAGGTCGAGCCGCGCATGGACGTCGCCCACGTCGCGCAGGCCGTTGCCGCCATGGCCCGCCTGCCGCTGGACGCCAACGTGCAGTTCATGACGATCATGGCGACCAACATGCCGTTCGTCGGCCGCGGCTGACCGGGTTTCCGCCGGCCATGACAAAAGCGCCCTCGGGCGCTTTTTTCTTTGGTTGCCGTTTTTCCTTGCCGGGCATCACGCGAGGCGCTGTCGCCATTCCTCGTCAATAGGTTATGTGATCCGAGAACGTGAGCGGTGGCCAACGCCTGGTCCGACAAACCAGCTCGCCGCATCCCAATATCCGCCTTGCCGCCATCCAATGCCGAAGCATGACCGGGCTCGGATACATAGGGAGGGAGGATGGTCGGGTGGTTGCCGCAGCGCGTATGGATCTCGTTCAGCCTGCTGCTGTTCATGGTATCGGCGTCCGCACAGACGCAGGCTGGCGCCGCGCAGGAACTGCTGCGCCAGCAGGAGCGCGAAAGGATGTTGCGCAAACAGCAGGAAACGGCGCCGAATGTACGGGCGCGGTCGGCGCGCGCGCCGTCGCCGGACCTGTTGCCTCGGGAAGAGACGCCATGCTTTCCGATTGACCGTATCCGTCTTGATGGCGAGGACGCGCAGCGCTTTCTCTGGTCCTTGCGCGCCGCCGACCCCGAGAACGACGCCGCCACGGGGCGCTGCCTTGGCGCCGAGGGCATCAGCGTGGTCATGGCGCGCGTGCAGAATGCCGTCGTCGCGCGGGGTTTCGTCACCACCCGCATTCTCGCCGCACCCCAGGATCTGAAGGGCGGCACGCTGACGCTCACCGTCGTGCCCGGCCGCGTCCGTGCCATCCGATTCGCGCCCGGTACGTCGCCCCGGGCCACTGCCTTGAATGCCGTGCCGGCCAGGCGCGGCGACCTGCTCAATCTGCGCGATATCGAACAGGCGCTGGAAAACTTCCGACGCGTCCCCACCGTAGCGGCCGACCTGCAAATCACGCCTGCTGAAGCTGACGATGCGCGCCCCGGCGACAGCGATTTGGTGATCCTCTGGCGACAGCGTTTGCCTCCGGTGCGCTTGAGCCTATCGCTGGACGACGCCGGCAGCAGGGCGACCGGCAAGCTCCAGGGTTCGGCCACGCTTTCGCTCGATTCCCCACTCTCGTTGAACGATCTGTTCTACATCAACGTCAGTCAAGACGTCTTCAATGCCAGCGGCAAGGGCTCCCGGGGATACACCACGCACTACGGCGCGCCCTGGGGCTACTGGACGATCAGCGCCACCCTCAGCGGCTACAGGTACCACCAGACCGTTGCCGGATACCGCCAGAACTACCTCTACAGCGGCACCAGCAACAACGCCGAAGTGCGCCTGTCGCGCGTGGTGTACCGGGATGCCAGCCGCAAGACCTCGTTCTACGGACGCGGCTGGATGCGCAGGTCCAACAACTTCATCGACGACACGGAAATCGGAGTTCAACGGCGTCGCACCGGCGGTTGGGAGCTGGGGCTGACCCACCGCGAATTCCTGCACGAAAGCACGCTCGATGCGGGTCTGGCCTGGCGGCGCGGCACGGGCGCCTTCAACGCGATGGCCGCGCCCGAGGAAGACTTCGGGGAAGGCACTTCGCGGATGAAGGTCCTCACCGCCGACGTGCAACTGGTGGTTCCGTTCCGGCCGGGATCGCAGCGTGCCCGTTACTCCGGCAACTGGCGCGCGCAATGGGCGCGCACGCCGCTGGCGCCGCCGGACCGCTTCTCGATCGGCGGTCGTTACACGGTACGCGGCTTTGACGGCGAACTGACGCTCATGGGCGAGCGTGGCTGGGTCTGGCGCAACGAAATCGGTCTGCAACTGGGCGCCGCACAGGAACTCTATTTCGGCGCCGACTACGGCCATGTGTCGGGCCCGTCCACGCGCTGGTTGCAGGGACGCAGCCTCGCAGGCGCGGTCATCGGTCTGCGTGGCGGCGCCGCGGGATTCTGGTGGGATCTGTTTGTCGGCACGCCGCTCTCCAGGCCCGCGGGCTTTCGCAGCGGGTCGCTGACGACCGGCTTCAGCCTCAACTGGTCCTGCTGACGCCGCATGGATCGCGCGCAGGCAACGGTATCGATGGCATGAACAGGAACCTTCACCGCATCGTTTTCAATCGGGCGCTGGGCCTGTTCCAGGCCGTCACGGAGCTTGCCCGGCGTGACGGCCCAGGCCAGGGCGGGGAGGCAAGCGCCGCCGGCAGCCGTTTCGTTGCCACGCTCAGGCCGTTGGGCTTTGCCGTGGCATCCGCGTTCGGCCTGGTGGTCATCGTGCCCCTGGCGAACGCGCAGGTCGTGGCCGACCCCGGCGCCCCCGGCAATCAGCGACCGACGGTATTGGAAGCGGCCAGCGGCGTCCCGCTGGTGAATATCCAGACCCCGAGCGCAGCCGGCGTTTCACGCAATGCCTATCGCCAGTTCGATGTCGGGCAACCGGGCGTCATTCTCAACAATTCCCGCACCAGCGCGCAAACACAGCTTGGCGGCTGGGTCCAGGGCAATCCTTGGCTGGCGCGCGGTACGGCCCGGGTCATTCTCAATGAAGTCAACTCCAGCGACCCGAGCCGGCTCAATGGCTATGTCGAGGTCGCGGGCGATCGGGCGCAGCTTGTCATCGCCAACCCGGCGGGCATTTCCTGCGATGGCTGCGGCTTCATCAACGCGGAGCGGGCCACCATCACCACCGGCCGGCCCGTCATCAACGGCGGGGCGCTGGAACGCTATCGGGTGCAGGGCGGCGCCATCCGCGTTACGGGCCAGGGCATGGATGCCAGCACGGCGAACTACACGGATCTGATCGCCCGCTCCGTGGAAGCCAACGCCGGGATCTGGGCGCGGCAGCTCCGGATCGCCACCGGAGGCAATGATTTCAGCGCCGACCAGGCGGAGGTGCGCAAGATCGCCGCCAGTGGCGATGCGCCAGCTTTTGCGCTGGATGTCGGCGCGCTCGGCGGCATGTACAGCCAGAAGATCGTCCTGGTGGGAACCGAGCATGGCGTCGGGGTGCGCAACGCCGGTACGATGGGCGCTCAGGCTGGCCAACTGTTGGTCACCGCCGACGGACGCCTGGAAAACCTCGGCACGATGCAGGCCAGCAGCGACACGCGCATAGACGCGAGTGGCGGCCTTGCCAATGCCGGAACGCTCAGCGCGGGCCGCGAACTGGCGCTCGACACTCCCGAGGATATCGACAATCGCGGCGGAACGCTCAGCGCCAGGCGCATCGGCGTCACTGCGCAGTCCCTGACCAACCGCGAAGGGGTTATCGGGCAGACCGGTCCATTGAGCCTGGCGATTCATGCGGGCCGCCTTAGTAACCGGGATGGCGGCCGTATCGGTCTCGCGGCGCCGCGGTCGGGCGCGTCTTCGGGCAATGAGCAGGCGCCGCAAGCGGGTGCGGAGGGCGCGGACGGCAATGGCGCCCAGCCGGACGCCGAGCTTGCCTCGATGCCCAATGGCGCGCTCAAGATCGCCGGCATGCTTGACAACAACGGCGGCCGCATCCTGGCCGGCGGGCATATCGACCTGACCGCAAGCGGCGGCCTTGACAATGACGGCGGGCATCTGGGCGCGCTTCAGCTCGAAGTGAGCGGTGGCGATTTCAGCAATCGCCAGGGTGAAATCCGGGTTGCCGCCGGCGCGCGCATTGCCGCGAGCCTGCTCAGCAACGACGTCGGGCTGATGCAAGTGCACGGCCCCGTGTCCGTCAGCGCGCAGGACTTCTCCAACCGCGCCGGGACTTTTCGGAACGACAGCAGGTCCGATACCAGTATCAGGATCAACGGGCGCCTGGACAACAGCGACGGGGGCCTGCTTGTGGCCGGCGGTGACATGACCGCCATCGCCTCGGTGCTGGACAACCGCGATGGCGGCCTGATCGTTTCCACCGACGGCGACCTGAGCGTGGCTACGCGCGGGCATACCGGGAACGCTGGCGGCGCGCTGCGGGGGGCGGGCAACGTCATTCTGGCCAACGGTGGATTCGGCAATGCCGGGGGCATGGTGCTGGGCGCCAGCGTCGCAGTCGATACACGACTGGCGGCGCTCGACAATGCCCGCGGGACCATCGCCACCACCGGCGGCCTGCTCGACATCGACAGCGGCGCGCTGAACAATGCCGGCGGCCTCCTGCAGTCCCGGCAGGGAATGCGCGTGGATACGCACGGTCAGGCATTGATCAATGCCGATGCCGGCGACACGGGCGGCATTCTCAGCCTCGCCACGCTGGCACTGAACAGCGGCAATCTGACCAATCGCGACGGCGTCGTGCACAGCGGAAAGGATCTCATCGCCCGGGTCAGCGACATCGACAACACAGGCGGGCTGCTGGGCGGCCGCGCGGACGTCGATATCGGCGCGACGTCGATCGACAACGCCAGGGGCCGGGTCCAGGCAGGCAATGACCTGAAGGCATTCCTGCGCGGCCACGCAAACAACGACGCCGGCCTGATGGTCGCGGGCCATGGCCTGACCCTTGGCGCCTCGCAGATCCTCAACCGCGACACGCAAGGCGCGAAAGACAGCCAGCCGCTCGGCTTGCAGGCCGACAGCGTCATGCTGGCGGCCGGTCGCACCGACAACACTGCCGGCATCGTCGCCGCCGACAGCCGCATCGTCATCCGTGGCGCGCACGCCGCAGGCCAGCTCGACAACGCGCGCGGTCACATCGCTTCGGGCGGCAGCATCGATGTGGCCGTCAGTCGTGTGCTGAATCCGAGCGGCACGCTGATCGCCGGCAAATTGCTCAACGTCGCCGCCGACAGCCTGGACGGTGACGGCAGCCTGTTGTCCAGGGGGGATCTGCGCCTGAGCCTGCGGCAGGACTTCACCCACCTCCGGGAAATCACCGCCAATGGCCACGCCCGCATCAGCACCGCTGGCCTGTTGATCAACCACGGCGTGTTGCAGGCCGGTGACCTCGACGTGCGCGGCGCGGACATCATCAACAGCGTCACCGGCAAGATGAACGGCGTACGCGCCACCGTCGCCGCGCAACACAGCCTGACCAACCGGGGGCTTGTCGACGGCAACCAGACCCATATCGAAGCCGGCGCTCTCGATAACGCCGGCAGCGGCCGGCTCTATGGCGACCAGCTTGCCATCCAGGCGGCTACCGTCGTCAATCGCGAAGAAGCGGGCGCCGCCGCCGTCATCGCGGCGCGTCAGCGCCTGGATATCGGCGCCCGCTTCATCACCAACCGCGAGCAGGCGCTGATTTTCAGCGCGGGCGGCGGTGGCGATGCGCTGAACATCGGCGGTACGCTGGACGTCAACGGCCATGCGGCCGCGCGCGCCGACCTCGTCCGCAACGACAGCGCCACCATCGAGTCGCTGGGCGGGCTGACCCTGGACAGCGCTGGGCTGTTCAATGGCAACCTGCACTTCCGCACCGAACTGGCAAGGATCAGCGGCCCGACCCGGCACCTGTACATCCAGCCTGAAGGCGATCCTGAAAAACACGATGCCGGCGAATACCGCTGGGAAAGCTGGAGCAGGGCCGGACGTTATCGGCACAGGGAAACCGGTGCGAAGATCCACGACTGGACCCAATACGACATAGCGCAGACCGAGTATGAAACGCAGGTGATGGAGAGCGCGCCGGCGCTCATCCGCGCCGGCGGCAACATGACCCTGCGCGGCGACCAGCTCGTCAACGACAAGAGCCGGATCATGGCCGGCGGCGCCCTGCACGGCGATCTGGACCGAATCGACAACGTGGCCGCCCTGGGCGAGCACACGATCAACCGGGTCGGAACCAGCCAGTACACCTACTCGAAATGGCACGGCGGTTTCAAACGCCACCACAAGCGCAAGTGGGACGGCAAGATCGCCTACGCGCCGGTCGACCTGTCGACCACCATCGAGCTCGGTGTTTCCCGCATTGTGCAGAACGCCGCGGGCGCAGGCAGCGGCTTCGCGGTCACCGACCGCCAGGACCATCGCGTCGGCCCCATTGTGGGCGGCGGCGTCCGTGCCGCCGTCAATGCCGACCCAGCGCGGATAACGGACCCCCGGGCGCAAGCAGCCCGCATCGAGGGGCCGGGAATCGACAGAGGAACACATGCCGCCGGCGGTAGCGGTCTCGCTACCGCGCGGCTGGACACGGCGGCGCCCGCCAACAGCCTGTTTCGTGTTGCCCCGAACGCCAGGGGTTACCTGGTCGAGACCGATCCGCGTTTCACCGACTACCGCAACTGGCTCAGTTCCGACTACATGCTGTCGCAGCTCGGCCATGACCCGGCCCTCGTGCACAAGCGACTGGGCGATGGCTTCTACGAACAGCAACTGGTCCGCGACCAGATAGGCCAGTTGACTGGCCGCCGATTCCTCGGCGGCTACGCCAGCGACGAGGCGCAGTTCCAGGCATTGTTGGACGCAGGCGTCACTTATGCGAAAGAATGGAATCTGCGTCCTGGCGTGGCGCTGAGCGCCAGGCAGATGGCCCAGCTCACCAGCGATATCGTCTGGCTGGTCGAACGCGACGTGACGCTGGCCGATGGCAGTATCACACGCGCCCTGGCGCCGCAGGTCTACGTCCGCGTACGGCCTGGCGACATTGACGGCAACGGTAGCCTGCTGGCCGCCAACTCCATCGATCTCAACCTGAAAGGCGATCTCGTTAGTTCCGGCGCCATTGCGGGACGCGCGGTGGTCAGTCTCAGCGGCGAGAACCTGCGCATTCTCGGCGGCCGCATCACCGGCGATGCCGTGGCGCTCAGCGCCCGCGCCGACATCGACAACATCGGCGGCACGCTGGATGCCGGTTCGACGCTGCGGCTCGGTGCCGGACGCGACCTCAACGTGGTCAGCACCACTCGCGGCGGCGCCACGCGGGTCGGACGCAGCGACTTCAGCCGGACCAGCCTGGATCGCGTGGCCGGTCTCTACGTCACCAACCCGAATGGCCTCCTGCTGGCCTCGGCGGGGCGTGACGCCAAGCTGATCGCGGCCCGGGTCGGCAACCGCAGCAAGGATGGTCAGACCGCCATGGCCGCCGGCCGGGACCTCACGCTGGGCACCGTCAGGATTGCCGAGCAGGAGAACAACGTACGCAATGCCAGCAACTATCTCAGGCAGGGTTACGAGCAGGATGTCGGCAGCACCATCAACACGGCCAGCGGCGTGCGCCTGCAGGCTGGCCGCGATCTGAGTAGCACCGCGGGCGCTGTCACCAGCGAGCAGGGAGCCCTGGTTGCCGTTGCGCGGGGCGACGTGAATATCCTGGCAGGCAAAGCGAACCGCAACTGGGCCGAAGGCCGTCGCCATTCGTCCAGGAGCCTGCTGGGCTCCAGCACCAAAACGACCCGCGACAGCCTGGAAGAGACCACGGCGCTATCCAGCACCTTCAGCGGCAACACCGTCGCCATCCGGGGCGAGAACGTCAACATCACCGGCAGCAACGTCGTCTCCGATGCCGGCACGGCCATCGTGGCCAACAACAACCTGACCCTGCTGGCCGCCACCGAAGCCCGCCAGGAAAGCCACTTCAAGGAAAACCGGAAAAGCGGCTTCCTTTACAACGGGGGGCTCGCCTTCACGATCGGCAGCCAGATGCAAAGCGGCGACCGCCGGGACGCCAGTACCCATGCGGCGGCCTCAACCGCGGGCTCCACGGCCGGCAACGTGACCCTGGCGGCGGACGGCCACTACCAGCAGACCGGCAGCCATATCCTCGCGCCCAAGGGCGCTATCGACATCCACGCCAAGAAGGTCGATATCGTCGACGCGCGGGAAACCGGCAAGCGCGTGGAACAGAGCAAGTTCCGCCAGTCCGGCCTGACCGTGGCGCTTTCTGCGCCGGTGTTGTCGGCCATTGAGACCGCCGGGCAGATGAAGCGCGCTGCCGGCCAGACGACTGACGGACGTATGCAGGTGCTGGCAGGCGCGGCCACGGGGCTGGCGGCCAAGAACGCCTACGATGCCGTCCAGGCCGACCCGCAGTCGGCCGGCGGCGTCAATATCTCGATCACCGTTGGCGCCAGTAAAAGCGACAGCAAATCCACCGCCACCACGGACACGGCCGCCGGTTCAGCCGTGGCCGCTGGCGGCGATGTGCGCATCGACGCCAGCGGCGGACCGGATTCCAACCTGACCGTGCGCGGCAGCGACATCCGCGCGGGCGGCGACGCGGTGCTCAAGGCCGATGGCGATATCAATCTGCTGGCGGCCAGCAACACCTTCGAAACCGACCGCAAGAGCAGCAGCGTCAGCGCGGGAGTCGGCGTGGCGATATCCGTGGGCCAAAACGGCCTGGCCTTCGGCGTGACCGCCAACGCCAGCGGGGCCAGGGGCCGGGGCGAGGGCAGGGACGTGACCTGGACCAACAGCCACGTCACTGCCGGCGAACGCCTGGCCCTGGAGTCCGGCGGCGACACCCGCCTGCGCGGCGCGGTCGCCAGCGGCAGGCAGGTGATGGCCGACGTAGGCGGCAACCTCAGCATCGAGAGCCTGCAGGACACCAGTAGCTTCAAGAGCAGCGACACCCAGATCGGCGGCAGCGTGACGGCGGGCGTGGGGTTCGCCGCCAGCGGTAGTTACGCCAGCAACAAGGTGGATGGCGATTTCGCCAGCGTCGTCGAGCAATCGCGCCTTGACGCGGGCGACGACGGCTTCACGGTCCGCGTCCAGGGCAACACCGACCTCAAGGGCGCGGCCATCGCCTCGTCCGAAGTGGCGGTGGAGCGGGGAGTGAATACCGTGATGACAGGCAGCCTGAGCGTTAGCGACATCGAGAACCGCAGCCGGTACAAGGCGACAGGGGTGAGCCTGTCGGGAGGCTTCAGCGTTGTCGGCGATGACAAGGCGTCCGCCGCGAAGAAAGAAGGCAGCGCAGGCAAGGAAGAAGGCGGCGCCAGCAAGGCAGGTGAGGCCGCGGCCAGCAATGTCGCGGGCAAAGGTGACGCCTGGTCGGCGCGGAACTTCGGCAACAGCGTCAGCGCCGGCGCGCCAGGCATGAGCGTGCGCAAGGGCAGTGAAAGCAGCGTGACGCACAGCGGCATCAGCGGCGCGGCCGTGACCATCACCGACAGGAACGCCCAGTGGGAACGCACCGGCAAGACCGCCGATCAGGTGCTGGCCATGCTGGATCGACGCGTGCGGGCGGGCGACGGCGCTGGTGGCCTGACGAAAAAATGGGACGGCGACAAGCTGCGCCGGCAAGTGCAGGCCGAAGCTGAAATCGTCGCGGCGTTCGGCCAGCAGGCCGGCGCCGCCATCGAACGTCACGCGGAACAGAAACGCGCGGAACTGCGCCAGCAGATCAAGGCCACGCAAGACCCGGAAAAGATCAAGGCGCTGCAGGCACAGATCAACGAGATCAATACCCAGGAGCGGCTGCTGAACGTGGCGGTGGGCGCGCTGGGCGGCTCGGGCGGCGTGGCGGCGCTGCAAGCGGGTTTGTCGGAGGCGGCCGACCGCATGCGGCGGTACACGATCGCGGACTCGGAGAAGTTCGCGGGGATTACCGATGGCGAGACGACGCTGGATAACAAGAGCGGGGAAAGTGCGGGTATTCGGGGCGATGGATTTAAGACGGCGGGGACGCGGGTGGTGTTGGATATTTTGTGTGGGCCAGTAAATCAACGGTGCAAGAAAGAAAAGGATTTCCAAGGCAAGGAGATCCTGGATGAAAACGGTATTCCGAAACTTGAGTTGGATGGAAATGGGCGTGTCCAGTTTGATCGATCCCAGGTCGGGATGACGATGGCCGAATTTCTCGAAACCGACCGTGGCAAGGAAATGCCTGGGCCCACTGGCGGGAACCAGGGCGGACCGGGAACTCTTCTCGGTTTTGCGTATTCGCCTGGGGGAATTCTTGATCTTGCACATGAGGCTTATGGCGGATCGCATGACTTCATCGGCGGCACCCTGAGTGGCTTTTACGACGAGCAGGGCAACGCCAGGCGCGGTCTGACGCCTGTGCAGGATTTCATGTATGAAACCTGGACCGGTATTGCGCTGGTGCCCGCCACTCCCTTTGCGTTATCGGAAGCGCTGCCGCCCCAGGCATGGAAAGCGCTGGACATTTTGTTGAGGATGAAGCGATGAAAACGACGATAAGGCTATTTTTTGTCTCCGCTTTTTTGCTGTCGGTGACTGGCTGCTTCTATATCAACAAAAGGGGGTATTTGTGCAGCATCACCGAGTCGCAAACCCTTTGCGACCCCGTGTTGAGCGCGTGGGTTGAGCACGAGGTCCTACCGATGGAGTGGTATTGGCCGCTAAATGGCCAAACAGAGGAAACCCGTTGGGTGGATTGGAAAGAGTGCGGTGGAGATAAAAACGGGGGCTTCCATATTAAGGACGCGTACAAGCTTACTGTTAATGACGAACGGTATCGTAGGGAGTCAATGGCATTCAGCGATGAGCTTAAACGCTGCATGCAGAACAAGGGCTACCAGTTCGTCCCCCCGTGCTACCAATTAGAAAGATGCGGCCCACCGCCTCCAGCGCCAAATGGCGTATCGTGGCCAACTTGGGCGTCGGACGTGTGGCCACCGCAATCGCTGGGGGATCGCCCGCCACCGCGGCATTTTTCACCGCCGCGGCAAGAAAGGTTTTGAGCGATGGCGCGCGCCATCACCGTTGGCGCCAGTAAAAGCGACAGCAAATCCACCGCCACCACCGATACGGCCGCCGGTTCAGCCGTGGCCGCGGGCGGCGATGTGCGCATCGGCGCCCGCGGCGGCCCGGCTTCCAACCTGACCGTGCGCGGCAGCGACATCCGCGCGGGCGGCGACGCGGTGCTCAAGGCCGATGGCGATATCAATCTGCTGGCGGCGCAGAACACCATAGAAACCCGCCGAACCAGCAGCAACTCCAGCGCGGGAGTGGGTGTGGCGATCTCTGTCGGCCAGGGCGGCGCCGCCATGGGCGTCACGGCGAACGCCAGCATTGGCAGAGGTAAGGGAGAAGGCAAGGATGTCACCTGGACCAACAGCCACGTAACAGCCGGCGAACGTTTGATCCTGGGATCCGGCGGCGACACCCGCCTGCGCGGCGCGGTCGCCAGCGGCAGGCAGGTGATGGCCGACGTAGGCGGCAACCTCAGCATCGAGAGCCTGCAGGACACCAGTACCTTCAGGAGCAAAGACACCAACGTTGGCGGCAGCGTGACCGTGGGCGGGGGCTTCTCGGGCAGCGTAAACCTTAGCCAGCAGAAGATACACAGCGACTATGCCAGCGTCACCGAACAGTCGCGCATCGAAGCCGGCGAGGGCGGGTTCCAGATAAGAGTCAGGGACAACACCGACCTCAGGGGAGCCGCCATCACGTCGTCGGAACAGGCGGTCAGGGATGGTTTCAACACGCTGACCACCGGCACACTCACCACGAGTGACATCAGTAACCACGCCGAATACTCCGCCAGCAGCATCAGTGTTGGCGGCGGGTACAGCACTGGCAATGGCGACAGGAAGGAAACTGGCCCCGGCGGCGGTGTGGGTACCAACCAGCAGGGGCAGGCCGCCACCGGCGGCCAGGTGCCCGGCAGTACCTTGCCGACCCTGGGCAACTTCAGCGCCAGTCTGCCAGTTGTCATGGCCGCCAGCGGCAACAGTGCCAGCGCCACCCGCAGCGGCATTAGCGGGGCGCGCCTCACTATCACCAACGAACTGGCTCAGCAGGACCTGTCAGGCCAGTCGGTCGACGAAATGATGGCCGGACTGAACCGTGACGTGTTCACCGGACAAGACGGCGCCAACGCTCTCAAACCCATCTTCAACGAGCAGGAGATCAGGGCAGGCTTCGAGATCGTGGGGGCGCTGACGCGGGAAACCGGCACGCTGCTCAACAATATGGCGAAGAAGGCCGATGTCAGAGTCAGCGAAGCCAAAGCGGCTGAAGCAATGGCCGCGGACCCCGGCAATGGTCTTTCGGATGCTCAACGGCAGGCTCTCAGGGATCAGGCAGCGGCAAGCTACGCCGAAGCACGAAACATTGACGCCAATTGGGGGGCGGGCGGCACGTACCGGCAGATTGCTGCCGCCCTTACCGCTGCGGCTGGCGGCAACGTTACTGGCACGACTTCGCAGTTCGCTCAGAACATGCTGGTCAACTACGTGCAGCAACAGGGGGCGGGCTACGTCGGCAAACTGGTCGCCAACGGAACGCTGACCGAAGGCAGTGCGCTGCATGCGTCGATGCACGCGATAGTGGCCTGCGCAGGCGCCGCGGCGAGTAGCCAGAGTTGCACCAGCGCCGCGCTGGGAGCATCGGCCAGCAGTCTTCTGACAGGATTGTTCGGCGAAACGACACCCGATGAAAAAGCGACTGAGCGCGAAGCCAAACGCAATCTCATAGTCAGCATCGTGACAGGCATCGGTGCGGCAGGCGGCCTGGATGCAGCCCCGGCATCGACCGCCGCGGCAACCGCGGTGGACAACAACTGGCTAGCGACCCAGCAGATCGTCCAGATGAACAAGGAACTCGCGGCCGCCGACGGCATGCTTGAGTACCTGAAGATTCAGGGCAAATGGGTCTACATATCGGGCAAGCAGGATGTGCTGACGACTGCCGGCATTGGCAAAGGTCTCGCCCTGGCGGGCTGGGATGACGTCAAGGGTCTGGCGGCATTCCTGTCCGACCCGATCGCGGGATTGAACGGAATCAAGGAGCTCATCACCGATCCTGATATGCGGAAACAACTCGGCGACTCGCTCGTCGCCGAATTCGACGCGAAGATCACTCGGATGCGTCAGGCCATTGAGGTTGGTGGCACCGACCATGCCCTTCAACTTGGCGAGGACCTCGGCAATCTGGCGTGGCAGGTTGGCACCGCAGTGACTGGCGTCGGTACTGCGGCAAAGGGGGGAATTGCACTTGCAAAGGCAGGCATCAACGTAAGTGCCAAGACCCTGGACGTCATGAAGCTTGGCGCTCAACTGCTGAAAGCTGAAGGCAAAGGCCTGGGCGGTACAGTTTCGATGAGCGAGATCGGGATGCAATGGGGGAAGGGGATCGCTCAGCAAGGCAAGCCATTCGAAGCTTTCGTTCAGGCGAAATTGCCTCCGGGAACAGACGACCTGAATATGATCAAAAGTAATTTCTTAACTTTTGATCATCTCACCCCGGACGGAATAGCCATCAGCACAAAAACGCTGGATACAGGGGCAAAGAGCTATCAACAACCTGCGGCGATCACAAGAACGCTCAACAAATACGTGGATGCGATGGTTGAGTTCAGAAGGGATGGCGCAAAGGGAGAAATGATCCGTGCGAGCTCTTTTGCGCGACGCGAGATGCATCTTGCCGTGCCGGCGAACTCGACTGTCGAACAGTTTTCGGCCATCGCGAAAACTATCGAATATGCAAAGCAGTTCGATATAAATATCGTTGTAACCAAAGTGAGGTAATGAGCATGAAAAAATTTATTCCATCTGCCATCGTGCTTTCGAATGACAAATTTTTCAGCGTAAGTTCCCTGGCAGTTGCATTAATAGAAATTAGTGATCCAGATGGATATAAGTTATTTCTGCCGCCGGATGAAAACGATGAAGTACTGGGCAGCGCTGTCAGGCAGGCTCTTGCTACGAGCAGAGCCGTTCCTAGAGAGTATGTGAGCCAAATGATTAATTCGGGTGAGCTTAAAAAAAGGGGCAAAGAAGAAGATTCGTTGATGATGCGAAAGTTTGGGTATACCGGCAAGCGGGCTTTATATAAGAGCATGAAGTTTTGTCCGGTCTCCGTGATGAGCGAGGGAATCGAATTCCAGCCGACTCACCGCAAAGGGCTGGACGGCTTCACGGTGCGTACTAATTTAGATCTTGTCCCAGTAATCGTCCCGCAGACTGCCAGCGACATGGAGCTGGGTCTTGCTTTGCGGGAGGCATTTACTCGCTGCACATGACGATCGCATCGGCCCGAAGCGCATAACGGATGTTTCAGCGCAAACAGGGCGCGTCTACAGCCTCAAGGCTCGTCCGAAGCGACGGTGATGGGGGAATGCCGTGACGAGGCGAAGCTTGACCGTCAGCGACATCGAGAGCAACAGCCTTTGCAAGGTGCCCGGGGCGAGCCTGTTGTGCGGCTTCAGCGTTACCGGGGATGCGAGCCGTCCGGAACTTCGGTGGCGGCGCCAGCGCCGGGCATGAGCACGCTCCTGGACAGCAAAGCAACGTGACGCACAACGGTATCTGCCGTGCGGCCGTGTCGACCGCCGGTATCAAGGCCCAACGGAATCGCACCGGCAAGACCGCCAATCAGGTGATGGCAATGCCGGATTCGAACTCGCGGGAGGGCGACGGCGCCTGCGCCCTCATGACAAGACATTCCCTACACGGCGCCGCGAGCACATGGCACACAGCGTGGCGGCTGATCTACTTCTGCGCCAGCATCTGGCCCTTGGCCGTATCGATGTAGCTGCGCGCGCCGAGATAGCGCTTGGACCAGTACGGATTCTTCATCTCGTCAACGCGCACCTTGGCGCCTCGGCGCGGGGCGTGCACGAATTTGTCCTGGCCGATGTAGATGCCCACGTGCGAGGTGATGCCGCGGCCGCGGGTGGCGAAGAACACCAGGTCGCCGGGCTTGAGCTGTTTCTTGTTGCTGACCGTATCGCCCTGGGTGCGCTGCTGGCGCGCGGTGCGCGGCAGTTCCAGGCCGGCGATCTCGCGAAACACGTACAGCACCAGGCCGCTGCAGTCGAAGCCTTCGGCGGCGTCGTCGCCGCCCCAACTGTAGGGCGTGCCGATGGCGGCCAGGCCGGCTTGCACCACGCGTTCGCGCAGGGTGGGCACGGTGGGTTCCTGCGCCAGGCTCAGGCCGGACAGGGTGGCGCGGGCTTGTTCGGAGGGGATGGACGCCTGGGCGGCGCCGGGTAACCAGGAGAACGTCAGGGCCAGCAGGGGGGCGGACAGGAATGCGGGCAGGCGGAACAGGGCGGATCGTGCTTTTCGCGTAGGCGGCGTCATTACGTCACTTCAGGAATCGGAGTGGGCGGCATGGCTTTGTCCCGGGGGGACAAGCCGGCGGAAAGGGGGCAGGGGAGGCTTGAGCTTCACGAACTGCCATCGCATTGTAATGGAATAAAGTTTCATTACATTTGTAGTGCAATGCAGCATTTCCCCGTCGCGCCCGTTACCTCATGCCGTCAGGAAAAGGTAACGGGCGCCAGGCGTGGGGCTCAGAAACTGCCGCGCAGGCCGACCATCACGGCGCGCCCGCCTTCGGGAGCGACGTCGCGCAGCACCGAGGTGGCGTAGCGGATGTCCTGGTTGGTCAGGTTGATGCCGCGCACGTAGGCCTGCCATTGCACCGCGGCGACTTTGAAGCGGTAGCCGGCGGTGGCGTCCAGGCTGTAGTAGCCGGCGGTGGCCGTGTCGTTGTCCGGGCGGCTGTGCTGGGCGAAGGCCTTGGACACGCTCAGGCCGGCGCTGTAGGGGCCGTAGCCGTAGTCCAACCCCACCCGCAGGCGCAGCGGCGGAATGCGCGGCAGCGAGCGGCCGGTGTCGCTGTTGCGGGCCACGGTGTAGTCGCCCGACAGGCCCAGGTCCAGCTTGTGGCCGCCCGATTGCAGCACGCGCGTGCTGCTTTCCGCTTCCACGCCGTACAGGCGCGCGGACACGCCCTGGTAGCGGGCCTCGGGCAGGGCGCCGTCATCGCCGGCCGCGACCAGGTCGCCGTTATCGTTGCGGAAACGGCCGGTGTTCATTTCGGCCAGGTAGTTGGAGAAGCGGCTGTAGAACACGCCGACGCTGGCGCTGTCGGCGTCCTTTTTGTAGCGCAGCGACAGGTCGCCGGACCAGGCGCGTTCCTTGGCCAGGTTCTGGTCGCCCAGCAGGTATTGGCCGGTGGCGGCGTGCGGGCCGTTGGCGTACAGCTCGTAGAAGGTGGGCGCGCGCTCGGTGTAGGCGGTGTTGGCGGCCACCGACCAGGCGCTGTCCAGCTTGTAGATGCCGCCCAGCGAGAAGCTGCCGGCGGTGAAGGTGCGGCGGTTGGAGCCGTCGAAGCGTTCGTTGCCGCCGCCGCCCGGCGTCAGGCGGGTGTGGTCGGCGCGCGCGCCGGCGCTCAGCGTCAGGCGCTCGTTGATCTTCCATTCCTCCAGCGCGAACAGCGCGGCGGAATCGGTGTCAGTGGTGGGCACCAGCGCTTCGTCGCCCAGCGCCGAGAAGCGCGTCTGGCCCAGTTGCAGGCCGACCACGCCGCGCAGCGGCCCGATGTCGGCGTGGCGGGCCTCGATCCGGGCCTCGTAGCCGCGGTTCTTGAAGATGGTGCCCGTCTCGCCGTCCTCGATTTCCTTGTGCTGGTAATCGGTGTAGGCGAAGTTCATCTTGACGCTGGTGAACAGGCCTTCCAGGTCGCGCAGCTCGCTGGCGAAGCCGAAGCGTTCCTGGCGCATCCTGATGCGCACGTCCGGCTCGGCCACCGAGCCGTAGTTCGAGTCGTAGCCGCTGTAGGACAGGCCGGCGTAGCCGCGGTCGCCGGTCCAGGACATGCCGAGCGCGCCGCCGCTGGCCTGGCCGTCGCTGTTGGGCAGGGTGCCGCGCGGCTGGTCCCGGTCGGGGCCGTCGATCGCGCGTTGCTGCGAGGTGCGGGCGTAGCCGGGAATGCGCAGGTCGCCGGTCTTGCGGCTGAAGGCGTCGGCGTGGATGGCGAAGTTGCCGTCGCCGCCTTCGAGCTGGATTGCGCCGTTGCGGTCGTTGTTGGCGCCGCCGTAGCTGCCGGCAACGTCGCCGTGGATGCCGTCGATGGGTTCGGTGGGAATGCGGTTGTCGATGGTGTTGACCACGCCGCCGATGGCGCTGCCGCCATACAGCAGGGCGGCCGGGCCGCGCAGGATTTCGACGCGGTTGGTGGACAGCGGGTCCTGCGGCACCGCGTGGTCGAACGACAGGGACGAGGCGTCGAGCGAGCCGACGCCGTTGTTGAGCAGGCGGATGCGGTCGCCGTCCATGCCGCGGATGATGGGGCGGCCCACCATCGGGCCGTAGGTGGTGGTGGAGACGCCGGGCAGCCCGTTGAGGGTCTCGCCCAGGTTCGAGGCGCGCCGCAGGTCGAGGCCGGTGCCTTGCACCACCGTCGACGGCGAGGCGAGCGCTTCGCTGCCCAGCGGATTGGCGGTGATGATGACGGGCGACAGCGTGGTGGCGTCGGCGGCGGCCTGGGCGCGGGCGGCCTGCGGCAGGGCCAGCAGGCAGGCGAGGGCGAGCGGGCTGAGGGTGAAGGCGCGCAGGGACGAGCGCGTCCCCGCAAAGGAAGAAGCAATAGACATGGTGGCAGTCCTGGGTGCCGGCCGATGGACGGCGGCGGTTGGAATCGGGCGCGAGGGGATCAGGCCGCGGCGGGCGGGGCGCGCGATTGGAACCAGGGACTGGTGACGAGCGTGGCGCCGCGCGGGGTGGGCGGCGGCGGCGTCAGCCGGGGCGGACTGCCGTTGATGACGGGAAACGAGGCTGGCAGCGTTGCGTCCAGCAGATCCCAGATATGGCAGAGATCGCAGTGGCCGAGCTTGTCGGGGGTATGCGCGGCGTCCTGGCTGGACTCGGGTGCGTCATACAGGTGCGCCAGCGCGTGCCGGACTCCGCCCAGCGGCGCCAGCAGCAGGCAGGCGCACAGCCACGCCAGCGTCGCCCATCGGGCAAGGCGCTGAGTCGGGCGGGGGCGAAAGCCGGTGGCCGGCGGCATGGGCAGGGCGTAAAAATGGAAAAACGGAATGATATATTGTTTCTATCGCAATGACGACCCTGGCGCCGGAGATCGGGCGTCAGATGGCGTCTGGTCAGGCGGGCCAATATGGCACTTCATCGAGCGATTGGGTCGGGCATAATCGGTGCCATCGGCCCTTGCCGGTTTGATCGCCGACAGCGGCCGCTGAAAACAAGACCATAAGAAAGCGGAGTCCAGCGCATGATGAACGCAGTACACCCTTTGTCCTCGATGAACCGGCCCGAGGCCATTCCTTTCGAGCCCTACCAAGACGCGGTGGCGGCGGTCGACCGGCTGGCGGAGATCTACGCCCGCAACACGGCATTCCTGCGGGCGGCGTTCCGCGAAGTCCTGAAAGGCTCGTCCAATGGCCGCGAACGGGCCCGGGCCTATTACCCGGCCATCCGTATCCTGGTGGAAACCTACGATCCCATCGATACCCGCCTGTCGTACGGCCACGTGGCCGAACCCGGCATCTACCAGACCACCATCACCCAGCCGGCGCTGTTTCGCGACTATCTGATCGAACAGGTGGGCCAACTGCTGCAGAACCACCGCGTGGCGGTCGAGGTTGGCGAATCCGATTCGCCCATCCCGCTGCACTTCGCTTTCCCCGAGGGCGCGTATGTCGAAGGCGAGCATCTCGAGGCGCTCAAGCGCCCGCTGCGCGACCTGTTCGACGTGCCCGACCTGGCGGTGACCGACGACGCCATCGTCAACGGTTCGTGGCGCGGCAAGGAGGGCGAGCCCAAGCCGCTGGCGCCCTTCACGGCGCAACGGGTGGACTATTCCCTGCACCGGCTGCAGCACTACACCGCCACGGCGCCGGCGCATTTCCAGAATTTCGTGCTGTTCACCAACTACCAGTTCTACGTCGACGAGTTCTGCGCCCGCGCCCGCGCGCTGATGGCCAGCGGCAACGAAGACTACGAGATGCTGGTGGAGCCGGGCAACCGCATCACGCGGCGCGGCGAATCCGGCCCGGCCGACGACGGCCAGGCGCAGCGCCTGCCGCAGATGCCGGCCTATCACCTGGTGCGCGGCGACCATTCGGGCATCACGCTGGTGAACATCGGCGTGGGGCCGTCCAATGCCAAGACCATCACCGACCACATCGCGGTGCTGCGCCCGCACGCCTGGCTGATGCTGGGCCACTGCGCCGGCCTGCGCGATTCGCAGCGGCTGGGCGACTACGTGCTGGCCCACGGTTACGTGCGCGAGGACCACGTGCTGGACGACGACCTGCCCACCTGGGTGCCGGTGCCGGCCCTGGCCGAGGTGCAGGTGGCGCTGGAGCAGGCGGTCGAAGAGGTCGCCGGACTGTCCGGCTGGGACCTCAAGCGCATCATGCGCACCGGCACCGTGGCCACCATCGACAACCGCAACTGGGAATTGCGCGACCACGTCGAGCTGGTCGAGCGTTTCGCGCAGTCGCGCGCCATCGCGCTGGACATGGAGTCCGCCACCATCGCCGCCAACGGCTTCCGCTTCCGCGTGCCGTACGGCACGCTGCTGTGCGTGTCGGACAAGCCGCTGCATGGCGAATTGAAATTGCCGGGCATGGCCAGCGCGTTCTACCGCCGCCAGGTCAATCAGCACCTGGAAATCGGAATCCGGGCGCTCGAACGCCTGCGCGACATGCCGCCCGAGCGGCTGCATTCGCGCAAGCTGCGCACCTTCATGGAAACGGCGTTTCAATAGCCCCGGCGTGAATATCCCCCGCGCGGGGACGGATCCACGCCTGCCCCCGGCCGTTTCGACGACCGGGGGCAGTTGCGCTATGCTCGCGCGTTGCGTGGAAATCCCACGGCGCCCGGGGGCACAATCCGCGGGGGCTTTTTTGCTCTGAAGGAACACGACTTTGGCATTGACGGAACACGACCAGCACCGCGACGGCGGCAAGAAGGGGGCGGCAGAACCGTCCGAATTGCGCCGCGCCCTGTCGGCGCGCCACCTGACGATGATCGCGGTGGGCGGCTCCATCGGGACGGGGCTGTTCGTGGCCTCCGGCGCCACCATCGCCCAGGCCGGTCCGGGCGGGGCGCTGCTGGGTTATGTGTTGATCGGCGTGATGGTCTATTTCCTCATGACAAGCCTGGGCGAGCTGGCCGCCGCGATGCCGGTGTCCGGGTCGTTCTCGACCTACGGCGCGCGCTATGTCGAAGATGGCTTCGGCTTCGCGCTGGGCTGGAACTACTGGTACAACTGGGCCGTCACGGTGGCGGTGGACCTGGTGGCCGCGCAACTGGTGATGGCGTACTGGTTTCCCGACGTGCCGGGCGTGTACTGGAGCGCGCTGTTCCTTGCCATCACTTTCGGGTTGAATGCGCTGTCGGCGCGCGGCTTCGGCGAGGCCGAATTCTGGTTCGCGCTGATCAAGGTGATCGCCGTGCTGGCGTTTGTCGCCATGGGCGTGATGATGCTGCTGGGCATCATCCGCGGCGGCGAGGATGGCGGGGTGGCCAACTGGACCGTGGGCGACGCGCCGTTCGCCGGCGGTTTCGCCGCCCTGATCGGGGTGGCCATGGTAGTGGGCTTTTCGTTCCAGGGCACCGAACTCATCGGCATCGCCGCCGGCGAATCCAAGGACCCCGCGCGCAACCTGCCGCGCGCCGTGCGCCAGGTGTTCTGGCGCATCCTGCTGTTCTACGTGATGGCGATCCTGGTGATCGGCCTGCTGATTCCCTATACCGATCCGCACTTGCTGCGCAATGACGTCACCGACGTCAGCGTCAGTCCGTTCGCGTTGATCTTCGAACGCGCCGGGCTGCTGGCGGCGGCCTCGATCATGAACGCGGTGGTGCTGACCTCGGTGCTGTCGGCCGGTAATTCCGGCATGTACGCGGCCACCCGCATGCTCTACAGCCTGGCGCGTGACGGCAAGGCGCCGCGTATTTTCGGCCGGGTGGCGCGCAACGGCGTGCCGCTGTGGGCGCTGCTGGCCACCACCGTGGTGGCGGCGCTGTGCTTCTTCTCGTTCATCTTCAGCCCCAAGGCGGTCTACATCTGGCTGCTGAACACCTCGGGCATGACCGGCTTCATCGCCTGGCTGGGCATTGCCATCAGCCATTACCGGTTCCGCCGTGGCTACGTCAAGCAGGGCCGCAACCTGGCCGACCTGCCGTACGTGTCGCCGTTCTTCCCGTTCGGCCCGATCTTCGCTTTCGTGCTGTGCCTGGTGATCACGCTGGGGCAGAACTACCAGGCCTTCCTGGAACACCGCATCGACTGGGGCGGCGTCGCGGCCACCTACATCGGCATTCCGCTGTTCCTGCTGATCTGGCTGGGCTACCGCCTGGCCAAGGGCTCGCGCTTCGTCAGCTACAAGGACATGACGTTCCCGGACGCCCGGGCGCGCAGCGCCTACCTGGATTCTGCCCTGCGCGGCGAGCCCGCCACGGTCGGGCCGGAGACGGCGCCCACACCAAGTACTGGCGGCCGCTGAAATGCGGGTTCCCCCGTTGTCCTGGTGCCGACGAACGGCGCCGAGGCAGCGGGTCGCCGACAGCCCGCACGAGCAGAAGCGCTACAAACGTTCAACTTACGCCAGTGCTTCCATCACCGCTTCGGGGTTCCGTTCAATCACGTTGAGCAATACCAGCGCCGGGCCTCGCGGAGAGCGGTCACCACGTTCCCAGTGCCGCAACGTCGCGGTGGAAAAGCCGAATCGGGCGGCGAATTGCTCCTGGGTCATGCCCACTTTGGCTCGTACCGCCTTGACGTCGACTTGACGGGGGCGGTGCACGCGCACGCCCCGGGTATCGCCCTCGGCATGGGCGATCGCTTCGTGCAGGCCCTGCTTGATGTTGTTGAATGTGCTGGTCATGATTGCGCTCGCCGGTTCCAGAGGTTCGTCAAGACGTCGACCAGACTGGCAAGATCATTGCGCTCCGCCTTGGTCAGATTGCCTTTGTCGCCTTTGGCAAAGAGCGTCAGCAGATATAGGGGCATCTGGTCATCGTGATAGTAGTAAACGACGCGCACGCCCGCGCGCTTGCCGTGGTCGCCGCGGCGCCAGCGCAGCTTGCGCACGCCGCCCGTGCCTTCCATGATGTCTCCGGCCTTGGGATTCCCCGCCAGATAGTCGATAAGGTCTTGGCGTTCCCGCTCGGTCAGAAGCTTGTCGGCCAAGCGAATATAAGAGGGCAGTTCGACAAGGCCGTGCATGACTTCGCGTGAGTCCTATCCTAATCCATTGGATTAGCTGATACAAGAGCAACTGGCATTGTATGGATAGGCGGCGGGCCGATCGGCGGGCCTGAGACCAATTCGTCATCCCTTTTGGGGCGAGCAGCCAATGTCGGTGGCAAGCCCGGGAATAGGAGGCGGCAGGAGGAGGTTGATCATCCGGACTGCCGGTCAAAGCAGGGCCGAAGTCCTGCCATTTGCGGCGCTGGGTGTCGGGGCTCGGCCAAGCCGAAGCGACAAAGATCGGCAATCCGGATGCGTGAGTCTTGCGTACCCGTCACTCGATGTTCTGCGCCTGTTCCCGCATCTGCTCGATCAGCAGCTTCAGGTCCATGGCGGCGCGGGTGACTTCCATGCTGCCGGCCTTGGAGCCCAGCGTATTGGCCTCGCGGTTCATTTCCTGGAACAGGAAGTCCAGGCGCTTGCCGGCGCTGCCGGCGTTTTTCTTGCCTTCGGCCTTGCCGCCGCCGTCGGTCAGCAGGTGGCGCAGCTCCGCCACGTGCGAGCGCAGGCGTGACAGTTCCTCGGCGACGTCGATGCGCAGCGCGAACAGGTTGGCTTCCTGCGACAGCCGCTCGGACAATTCGGCGCCCGAGATATGGGTGAAACCGCCGGGGAAAGCCGTTTCCACGCTTTCACGCAGCTTGGCGGCGAGCTTGTCGCGGTGGTCGGCGAGCAACTGCGGCAGGTGGTTCTGCACCAGTTCGACGATGGCGGCCACGCCGTCGGCACAGTCGCGCATCATGCCGGCCAGGCGTTCGCCTTCGCGCGCGCGGCCTTCCTGCAACTGCTTGAGCGCTTCCTGGGCGGCCTGCATGCAGGCGGCGCCCCAGACCTGCGGGTCGAGCGCGTCGTTGGCGCGCTGGCCGGGCCAGTTGAACAGCTCGACCAGTCGCGGGGCGGCGATGTCGGGCAGGACGCGGCGCGCGGCCTGCAGTTGTTCGGCCAGCGTTTCGAGCCAGGCGGGGTCCAGCCTGGACAGGTCGGCGCTGACGTTGCGGGTGTAGGACACGCGGATCTCGACCTTGCCGCGCCCCAGTTGCGCCGTCAGCAGTTCGCGCAGCGGCGTCTCGACGTGGCGCAGCTCGTCGGGCAGGCGGAAATAGAGGTCGAGGAAGCGGCTGTTGACGCTGCGCAGTTCCAGCGCCAGCGTGCCTTGTTCCAGGTCTGCCCGGGCGTTGCCGAAGGCGGTCATACTGCGAATCATGGTGTCGATATCCTGTTGCTTGTTTTGGATCGGGCCGCGCCGGTTCCGCCTGTCCGTCGTGCGCGGACGCGGGCGGGTATATGCAACCCGTGTATCGCGGCAGGATACTCCAAACCCGGGCGGGGCCGCGACCCGCAGCCCGTACAATGCCGCCAACCGAATCTGATTGGAGCCTTGCCATGACCTCTGCCACCGCCATTGCCCGCCCGTCGGGCCGCGCCGTCGACGAACTGCGGCCGTTCAGCCTGGAGCGCGGTTTCACGCGCTACGCCGAAGGGTCGGTACTGGTGAAGGCCGGCAACACCCACGTGCTGTGCACGGCCAGCGTGCTGGAAAAGGTGCCGCCATTCCTCAAGGGCAAAGGCGAGGGCTGGGTCACGGCCGAGTACGGTATGCTGCCGCGCGCCACCCATACCCGCGGCGACCGCGAGGCCGCGCGCGGCAAGCAGAGCGGCCGCACCCAGGAGATCCAGCGCCTGATCGGCCGCAGCCTGCGCGCCGTGTTCGACATGCGGGCGCTGGGCGAGCGCACGCTGCACCTGGATTGCGACGTGCTGCAGGCCGATGGCGGCACGCGCTGCGCCAGCATCACCGGCGCCTGGGTGGCCGCGTCCGACGCGGTGGCGCTGCTGATGCAACGCGGCGACCTGGCCGTGAACCCGATCCGCGACGCGGTGGCGGCGGTGTCGGTCGGGCTGGTGCAGGGCCGTCCGGTGCTGGACCTGGACTATGAGGAAGACTCGGCCTGCGACGCCGACGTCAACGTCATCATGACGGGCAGCGGCGCCTTCGTGGAAGTGCAGGGCACGGGCGAGGGCGCGACCTTCACGCGCGCCGAACTGGACGCGATGCTGGGCCTGGCCGAGAGCGGCATCGCCGGCCTGGTGCGGGCGCAGCGGGCGGCGCTGGTGTAAGCGGTCGGCGCGGGCCTCAGGGCAGCAGGGCGCCCACCTTGCCGGCCCGCTCCAGGTCCCAGATCGCTTTGATCAGGCCGCGCAGCTCGGCCTCGGTGGCGGCGTCGGCATAGCGGCCCAAACTCAGCGTCTTGGTTTCGATCTCGTCGCGCGACAGGGTGTTGCCGGGATCGCCCTTGGGTTCGTCGACGCGGCCGTGCAGCACGCGGCCGTCGCGGGTATGCACCGTGACCTTGCCGATCCAGCGCTGCGGATAGGCGCCGTCGACTTCCGGATCCAGTTCCATCGTGACCCGGCCGCGGAAGTCGGCCACCGCCGGATCGTCCAGCGCGGCGTCGAATTCCGGCAGGCCGGCGCGACCCTGGCGCGCGATCAGGCCCAGCACCGTGCCCATCGAGAACTTGGACTGGTGCACGGTGCGCGGATCGACCACCGGCCCCAGCACGTCGATGGCGCCCTGGTGCACGTGCGCCACCACGCGCGCGATATCGCTTTCGGCCAGCTTGTGTTCGCGCAGCACCTGCTGCAGGGCGTCCGCCGCCGGATGGGTGTGGCGGCACGATGCATGGAACTTGAACGAGGTTTCGGCCAGCGCCCAGCGCGTGCCAAGGCGGTCGGTCAGGCGGGCCGGGTCGGCGTCGCTCGACATGCCGGCGGCCATGCCCTGCGGCCCTTCGAGGATGTGGCGCGCGCCGGTGAAGCCTTCCTGCGCCAGGTAGGCCGCGGCGATGCCGTTGGCGGCGGCGCGGGCGGTATGCAGTTGTTTGGAATCGGCGGCGTCGCGCAGGAACTCCCACAGGCCCGCCGCTTGCGTGCCGGCCGAGCCGAAGGCGTCCAGCATGGCCGCGGGCGACAGGCCCAGCAGGCGGCCGGTGGCCGCGGCGGCGGCCAGCGTGCCGGCGGTGCCGGTGGTGTGGAAGATCTTGTAGTGCGAACGGCCCAGGAATTCGCCGACGCGGATGCCGACTTCGTAGCCGGCCACGGCCGCCACCAGCAGGTCGCGGCCGCTGCGGCCCAGCGCCTGGGCCACCGCCAGCACCGGCGGGAACACCACGGCCGCGGGGTGGAACACCGACCCGTTGTGCACGTCGTCCTGCTCGACCACGTGGGCGGCGGCGGCGTTGACCATGGCGGCGAACACCGGCGAGGTGCGGCGCCGGTTGATCAGGATCTCGCTGGGGCCGTCCGCCGGCCCCATGGCGGCGGCGTAGCGGTCGATGGCCAGCACCGGGCGCGACGCGGCGCCCGCCAGGATCGAGGCCAGGCAGTCCAGCAACAGGTCTTCGGCGCGGCGCAGCACCGGGGCGGGGATGTCCTCGAAGCGCAGGTTGGCGGCGAAGGCGGCGAGGGTGGCGCTGGGGTGGGAGGTGTCGGGGGTCATGGTCAGAAGGAGCGCGGCAGGCCCAGGATGTGTTCGGCGACGTAGGACAGGATCAGGTTGGTCGAGATCGGCGCGACCTGATAGAGACGGGTCTCGCGGAACTTGCGCTCGACGTCGTATTCGGTGGCGAAGCCGAAGCCGCCGTGGAACTGCAGGCAGGCGTTGGCGGCCTCCCAGGAGGCGTCGGCGGCCAGCAGCTTGGCCATGTTGGCCTGCGCGCCGCAGGGTTCGTGCGCGTCGAACAGGCGGCAGGCCTCGTAGCGCATCAGGCTGGCGGCCTCGACGTTGATGTGGGCGCGGGCGATGGGGAACTGCACGCCCTGGTTCTGGCCGATGGGGCGGCCGAACACCATGCGTTCCTTGGCGTAGGCGGTGACCTTGTCGACGAACCAGTAGCCGTCGCCGATGCACTCGGCGGCGATCAGGGTGCGCTCGGCGTTCAGGCCGTCCAGGATGTACTTGAAACCCTTGCCTTCCTCGCCGATCAGGTTGTCGGCCGGGATCTCCAGGTTGTCGAAGAACAGCTCGTTGGTCTCGTGGTTGACCATGTTGGGGATCGTGCGGATCGACATGCCGTGCTTGACCGCCTCGTGCAGGTCCACCAGGAAGATCGACATGCCCTCGGACTTGCGCGTGACCTGATCCAGCGGCGTGGTGCGGGCCAGCAGGATCATCAGGTCGGAATGCTGCACCCGCGAGATCCAGACCTTCTGGCCGTTGATGACGTAGCGGTCGCCGCGGCGCACGGCGGTGGTCTTGATCTTGGTGGTGTCGGTGCCGGTGGTGGGCTCGGTCACGCCCATCGACTGCAGGCGCAGCTCGCCGGCGGCGATGCGCGGCAGGTATTCGCGCTTCTGCGCCTCGGAACCGTGCCGCAGCAGGGTGCCCATGTTGTACATCTGGCCGTGGCAGGCGCCCGAGTTGCCGCCGCTGCGGTTGATCTCTTCCATGATGACCGAGGCCTCGGTCAGGCCCAGGCCCGAGCCGCCGTATTCCTGGGGAATCAGCGCGGCCAGCCAGCCGGCTTCGGTGAGCGCGCGCACGAAGGCGTCGGGGTAGCCGCGTTCTTCATCGACCTTGCGGAAGTATTCGGCGGGGAATTGGGCGCACAGGTCGCGGACGGCTTCGCGGATGTCCTGGTAGGCGTGGGAGGCGTGAGGCATGGGGTGGGCTGCGATGTCGACAGTGAAATGGAATTCGGGACAGGATCGAATGTGCCGCAAGGCGCCGCGCCTGCCAATTCACAATTCATTAATACCGGGTTCCTGTTCGCAAAAGCGCATTTGTGTGACGGCCGTTCGTCATGCGGGGGGCCGGGTTGTGTCAAGAAATTGCCAAACTGCATCCCCATAATCGCGCCGATGCGCCTGTGTGGCGATGCAACAGACGGATGGATATGCGGAAAAATCTCAGGGTGACGACGGCGGTTTCCGCCATTCTGGCAGTGTTTGTGGTGCTGTTCGCGCTGGCCGCGGCGGCCGGGATCTTCGTGCTGCGCGAAAACCGCGCCGACATCGAGGCGCTGGGTCGGGGCAGTATCGAGCGCGCCAGCGACCTGTCGGACATGACCAGCAGCCTGTTCCAGGCGCGCGCCGCGCTGACCGACGCCAAGACGGCCATGGAGGGCGGGCTGGAGGAAGCCCGCGACCAGTCGCTGAATCATGCCGATGCGCTGCTCAGGCAGGCCGCTGCCAGCCTGGCGCGGCTGCGAGCCAATCCCGACACCAGCGCCCAGGGCGCGCCGCTGTTCGACCAGGCGCTGGCGGCCTATGCCGCTTTTGCCGACCAGACGCTGGCGCCCATGTTCAAGGCCATCAAGGGCTGGAACGGCATCGAGGTGAATCGATTGGTCGACAAGGTGTTGCCGGCATCCGGCTCGGCCTACGTGAAGCAGGCCGACGCCTACCAGGCCTATGCGCGCCAGCAGGGCCAGGCCGCGGTGGCCGGGGCCAGCCAGACCATGCAGCGCGTGACCGTGGTGGCCGCGGCGGTGCTGGGCTTCGTGCTGGTGCTGGCGGTGTTGATCCGGCTGGGCTTTCGCCGCCGCATCCTGCGGCCGCTGAACGAGGCTGGCGCGCATTTCGACCGCATCGCCGACGGCGACCTGACCGGCCACATCGCCGTCCATGGCGACAACGAGATTGGCGTGCTGTATTCGGCCATGCGCCGCATGCAGACCGGCCTGTCGGCGGCGGTGGCGTCGGTGCGCCATGGTGTCGAGGAGATCCATACGGGCTCGGGCGAGATCGCGGCCGGCGGCGCCGACATGTCGGACCGCACCGCGCGCCAGGCCGGTTCGCTGCAGGAGGCCGCGGCCAACATGACGCAACTGGCCCATACGGTGCAGATGACCGCAGGCAACGCCGATCTGGCCAGCCGCCAGGCGCTCAGCGCGACCCAACTGGCCCAGCGCGGCGGCCAGGCGGTGCAGGAGGTGGTGACCAGCATGCAGGGCATTGCCGACAGCGCGCGCCGCATCGGCGAGATCGTCGGGGTGGTGGACAGCATCGCCTTCCAGACCAACATCCTGGCGTTGAACGCGGCGGTGGAAGCCGCCCGCGCCGGCGAGCAGGGCAAGGGCTTTGCGGTGGTGGCGGGAGAAGTGCGCTCGCTGGCCCAGCGCAGCGCCCAGGCGGCCAGGGAAATCAAGGGCTTGATCGAGGATTCGGCCGCGCGCGTCGAGGCCGGCGTGCGCCAGGTCAACCTGGCCGGCGACACCATGCGCGACATGCTGGCCTCGGTCGACCGCGTGACTCAGATCGTGGCGGAAATCTCCAGCGCCACGGCCGAGCAGGCCGCGGGCATCGCCTCGGTCAATGACGCCGTGGCGGATATCGAACGCTCGACCCAGGAGAATGCGGCAATGGTCGAACAGACCGCCGCCGCGGCCGCCGCGCTGGAACAGCAGGCCCAGGGCCTGCGGCGCGCGGTGTCGGTATTCCAGATCGACCAGGCGACGCAGGAGGCCGCCGGGCAGGCTTCAGCGCACGAGCTGCGGCAGGGCGCCGCCGTTGTAGCGCTCGGTCACCAGCGACAGGTTCCCATGCTTGACCTTGTGCTTGACATGGGCAGCGGCCGACGCGATGTCCTCCGGGCGGATGCGCTCGCATAGGGAAGGGGTGACGGTGAGCGCGCCGACCCCCAGCGTCACGAACGGGAAAAAGCGCGGCACGCCGTAACGGTCCTCGGCCTCGATGCCGCCGTTGCGGCGGCCCTCGTCGTCGTACAGGTCGATGGCGCGCTCGTTGAACTCGGCGATGACGCGCTGGATGCGCTCGTTCCAGTCGGCGCTGCGCAGCAGCACCACGAAGTCGTCGCCGCCGACGTGGCCGACGAAATCGCGCAGCGGATCGCAGTGGCGCTTGATGATGTCGGCGGTGAGCAGGATCATGTCGTCGCCGCGCCAGTAACCGTAGACGTCGTTGAATGGCTTAAAGTTGTTCAGGTCGCCGTAGCAGATGGTGAAATCGGCGGCGTCCTCCAGCAGCGTGGCGATGTGCCGGCTGATGGGAATGTTGCCCGGCAGCGAGGTCAACGGGTTGGCGTAGCGTGCGGCCTCGATGCGCATCTCGGTCACCGAGCGCACCAGCGTCTCGCCGGTGGCCAGGCCGTCGTAGCGGCCGTCGCGGGTGATGATGAGGCCGTCCATCAGGTAGCGCTGGTCTTCCGAGATCAACACGTGGCTCAACTGGTCGATCGACACGTCCAGGTCCACCAGCACCGGCTCGCCGTTCATGAAGGTCGAGCAGGCGTCGCGTCCGAACAGTTCGCGGGTGTAGCGCTGCGCGTAGTGTTCGGAGAAGTCGCGGCGGTTGATGATGCCCACCGGCCGGTTGTCGCCGTCGACCACCGCCACGGCGTGCAGGCTCTTGTGCTCGATGAACAGGCGGTGCACGTCGTCGTTGGTGTGCTTGTGCAGCAGCGCGGCCGGAGCCTCGACCCGCAGGCTGGCGGCGGTGCCGCCGGTCGAACGCTGCGACAGTGGGGCGGGCGCCCGCACCCGCAGCGAGTCGCGCAGCGGCGGGGTCAGTTCGGTCAGCAGGGCTTCGTCGGGGCGTCCCAGCAGCCAGCCCTGGGCGTAGCGGATCTCCAGGTCGCGCACCACCGCCAAGTCCTCGGCGGTCTCGATGCCCTCGGCCACGATGGCCGTGCCCAGGTACTGCGCCACCTTGAGGATGGCGCGCACCATGTTCTGCTTGCGATCGTCATGGCCGATGCCGTTGAAGAAGTAGCGGTCGATCTTGACCAGATCGGGCTGCATCTCGGCCCACAACTGCAGGTTGGAATTGCCCACGCCATAGTCGTCCAGGGCGATGCGCATGCCGTATTCGCGCAGGCAGGCAAAGGCGTTGCCCAGCGTCGACATGTGCTCGGACAGGGGATCCTGCTCGGTCAGTTCGACGATGATGTTGGACGGCGCCAGCGTGCAATCCTTGAGCAGGCGCAGCGGCATTTCGTCGCCCCACAGCGTCCAGTAGTGGATCAGCGCCGAACCCGACAGGTTCAGGAACAGCTTGCCGGCGGCCGCGGTCTGGTCGAAGCCCTGGGCGCCGGCCCGGAAGCTGGCCAGCTCCAGTTGCGGATGCAGGCCCTGGCGGCGGGCCTCGGCGAACAGGGCGTCGGGAAAGTGCAGGGTGGTGTCGACCGGGCCGCGGATCAGGCTTTCATGACCATAGATGCGGCTGTGCGAGAGGTCGATCACCGGCTGGAAGCGGGGGCGCAGCAGCCGTTCGCGCAGGATGCCGGCCAGGCTGACGGGGGCTGGCGCAGCGGCGCCGGCGGAATGGGTGGGCGCGCTGGCCGCAACCGGCCGTGGCAAAGCGTGAAGTGGGTTCATCGCCGGGGCGTTCAGATACGATCAGTGACAAGATTGCCCATATTGACGACGAAATATGTCTGTGTTGTTGCGCTTACACGTAACATGCCGCCCGGGGCGGTGACCGCGCCCTATACAATTTGGCCATGACTTCCCCCAAGATTCCCGATTCCCTGCGCCGCGTCGTGCTGGCATCCAACAACCCGGGCAAGCTGCGTGAGTTCTCCGCCTTGTTCGCCCCGCTCGGCATCGAGCTGGTGCCCCAGGGCGACCTGGGCGTGCCCGAGGCCGAGGAGCCCCACGTCACCTTTGTCGAGAACGCGCTGACCAAGGCTCGCCATGCCAGCCGCCTGACCGGGCTGCCGGCGCTGGCCGATGATTCCGGCCTGTGCGTGGCCGCGCTGGACGGCGCTCCGGGCGTGTATTCGGCGCGCTACGCCAAGATGCATGGCGGCGAGAAATCCGACCAGGCCAACAACGCGCTGCTGGTCGACAAGTTGGCGTCGGCGACCGACCGCAGCGCCTGTTATGTGGCGGTGCTGGCGCTGGTGCGCGGTGAAAACGACCCGCGCCCGCTGATCGGCGAAGGCCTGTGGCAGGGCGAAATCATCGACCAGCCGGAAGGCGAGAACGGCTTCGGCTACGATCCGCACTTCTACCTGCCCGACCAGGGCCTGACGGCCGCCGCGCTCGATCCCGAGGAAAAGAACCGCATCAGCCATCGCGCCCGCGCGCTGCGCGAACTGCTGAGCAAGCTGAACCAGGCTTGACCCCGGCGCGCGTGTGCGCCGCCGCCAGGAACACGAATGTCCATCACCATCCCCATCCGCTCCGAAATGGGCGCGGCCCGCTCGCGCCTGGTCACCCCGGCCGGCGCCACCCTGGCCAGCCTGCCGCCGCTGTCGGTCTATGTGCACGTGCCGTGGTGCGTGCGCAAGTGCCCGTACTGTGATTTCAATTCGCACGCCGCGCCCGGCGGCGAGATTCCCGAACGCGCCTACCTGGACGCGCTGCGCAGCGACCTGGAGCAGGCGCTGCCGTCGATCTGGGGGCGCCAGGTGGTTTCGGTGTTCATCGGCGGCGGCACGCCCAGCCTGCTGTCGGCCGCCGGCCTGGACGAATTGCTGGCCATGCTGCGCGCCTGTCTGAACATGTGGCCCGATGCGGAAATCACCATGGAGGCCAATCCCGGCACCGCCGAGGCCGGCCGTTTCCGCGACTACGCCGCCAGCGGCGTGACCCGTTTCTCGCTGGGCATCCAGAGCTTCGACGACGCCCAGTTGAAGAAGCTGGGCCGCATCCACGACGCGGCCCAGGCCCGCGCCGCCATCGAGATGGCCCAGCGCGCCGCGCCGCGCGTCAACCTGGACATGATGTTCGCGCTGCCGGGCCAGACCCTGGACGCCTGCGTGGCCGACCTGCGCCAGGCCATCGGCTTCGGCACCGAGCACCTGTCGCTCTATCACCTGACGATGGAGCCCAACACCGTCTTCGCCAAGTTCCCGCCCGAGGACCTGCCGGACGACGACGCCAGCGCCGCCATGCAGGACGCGGTCGAGGCCGAGCTGGCCGCGGCCGGCCTGGCGCGCTACGAGGTCTCGGCCTATGCCCGGCCCGGGGCGCGCTGCCGCCACAACCTGAACTATTGGGAGTTCGGCGACTACCTCGGCCTGGGGCCGGGCGCCCACGGCAAACTGTCGTTCCATGACCGCATCGTGCGCGAGGCGCGCCTGCGCAGCCCGGAGTCCTGGATGCGCGCGGCCGCCGCCGGCGACGGCAGCCACCTGGCGGAGAGCCGCCAGGTCGGCCCCGACGAGCTGCCGTTCGAGTTCATGCTGAACGCCCTGCGTCTGAAGGACGGCGTCGCGGCCACGCTGTTCAACGAGCGCACCGGCCTGTCGCTGGCCGCCATCGCGCACCAATTGGAGGCAGCGTCCGCCAAGGGCCTGCTGGACGCCGATCCCACCCGCCTGCGGGCCACGCCCCTGGGCTGGCGCTTCCTGAACGACCTGCAGGAAATGTTCCTGTAGCAATAAAGCACCATGATGGGGCAATCATGCCCCATCATTTGCACCAAGATGGTGCTACATTGCCCCATGACCTCACAGGCCTCCCCGGGCAATCCCGGGGGTGAGACCTGGCACGCTTATTGCTTCCCTCTTTTATGCCAGTCGAGCGGCACAGCCCTCGACCCTTTTATCTAATGGAGATGACATGGCAAGCCCGAAAGACGTCCTGAAACAGATCGCCGACAACGAAGTCAAATTCGTGGATTTCCGCTTTACCGATACGGTTGGCCGCGAGCACCACGTGTCGGTGCCCACTTCCGCTATCGATGAAGACAAGCTGGAAAGCGGGCAGGCTTTCGACGGTTCGTCGATCCCGGGCTGGAAGGGCATCGAAGCCTCCGACATGCTGCTCATCCCCGACCTGTCGACCGCCAACCTGGATCCGTTCCGCGAAGAGCCGACCCTGATCCTGTCGTGCGACGTGGTCGAACCGTCGGACCTGAAGGGCTATGACCGCGACCCGCGTTCGCTGGCCAAGCGCGCCGAAGCCTACCTGAAGGCCTCGGGCCTGGGCGACACCGCCTACTTCGGTCCGGAACCCGAATTCTTCGTGTTCGACGGCGTGACCTGGAACACCGACATGTCGGGCACCTTCGTCAAGATCAAGTCGGAAGAGGCCTCCTGGTCCACCGGCCTGGAATTCGAAGGCGGCAACACCGGCCACCGTCCCGCGGTCAAGGGCGGCTACTTCCCCGTTCCCCCGGTCGATTCGTTCCAGGACATGCGTTCGGAAATGTGCCTGCTGATGGAACAGATGGGCGTGCCGGTCGAAGTGCACCACCATGAAGTGGCCGGCGCCGGCCAACTGGAAATCGGCACCAAGTTCAGCACCCTGGTGCAACGTGCCGACTGGACCCAGATCGTCAAGTACATCGTGCACAACGTGGCCCATGCCTACGGCAAGACCGCCACCTTCATGCCCAAGCCCGTCGTCGGCGACAACGGTTCCGGCATGCACGTGCACCAGTCGATCTGGAAGGACGGCCAGAACCTGTTCGCGGGCAACGGCTATGCCGGCCTGTCGGAATTCGCGCTGTACTACATCGGCGGCATCATCAAGCACGCCCGCGCCCTGAACGCCATCACCAACCCGGGCACCAACTCGTACAAGCGCCTGGTCCCGCACTACGAAGCCCCGGTCAAGCTGGCCTACTCGGCCCGCAACCGTTCGGCCTCGATCCGCATCCCGTACGTGGGCAACCCGAAGGGCCGCCGCGTCGAAGCGCGCTTCCCGGACCCCCTGGCCAACCCGTACCTGGCCTTCTCGGCCCTGATGATGGCCGGCCTGGACGGCGTGCAGAACAAGATTCACCCCGGCGATCCGGCCGACAAGAATCTGTACGACCTGCCGCCGGAAGAAGACGCCAAGATCCCGACCGTGTGCTCCTCGCTGGAGCAGGCGCTGGAAGCGCTGGACAACGACCGCGAGTTCCTGACCCGCGGCGGCGTGTTCAGCAACGACATGCTCAACGCCTACATCGACCTGAAGATGGCCGATGTGAACCGTCTGCGCATGACCACGCACCCGGTCGAATTCGACATGTACTACAGCCTCTGATTTCCAGGGGTTGTGGCTGGGGGAGCGCGATGATGTAGGCAGAAACCAGGGCCGACACCACGCGCACCGCCAGGTCGCCGACCGACAGCCTGTCCCGCCGGCCCTCGCGCCGGCGGGCAGGGCGGCGCACGCAAGCGCCACCGGACCGGTGTGCCGATTTCCCCCTTGTAGTCATTCGGGTACGTTGAAAATGAATGTAGAAGCTCTCGATCTGCTTGCCACGTCCGTTTTCCTGGTCAACGCACGCGGGCATATCGAATACGCCAATGCGGCCGCCGAGGATTTGTTCGGCCGTTCCCGCAAGCAGCTCTGCGGCCACTCCGCCGCCACGCTGTTCGACAATCCGGAAAACATCCAATCGTCCATCGACCGCGCCGCGGCCGGCAGGTATGCCGACGTCAGGCAACTGGCCTCATTGCGCCGCGCCGCCGAATCGGTGGAAGTGGCGGTGACCACGGTCGGCTTGAGCGGCCAGGCCTGGCCGGTGCTGATCGAGACCCGCGAGATCGAGCAGCGCGTGCTGGCCGATCGCAACCATCGCCTGGTCGACGAGATCGAGGCGCACCGCGAACTGCTGCGCAACCTCGCGCACGAAGTCAAGAATCCCCTGGGCGGCTTGCGTGGCGCCGCGCAACTGCTGGAAGCCGAGCTGCCGAGCGCGGCGCTGGCCGAGTACACCCAGGTCATCATTTCCGAAGCCGACCGCCTGCAGGCGCTGGTGGACCGCCTGAGCGGCCCGCAACGCGTGCCGCTGAACGCGCGGCCGGTGAACATCCACGAGATCTGCGAGCGCGTCTGCGCCCTGATCCAGGCCGAATTCCGCAACGACGTCACGCTGGTGCGCGACTACGACGCGTCCATGCCCGACCTGAAGGGCGACGCCGCCCGCCTGATGCAGGCGGTGCTGAACGTGGCCCGCAACGCGGCGCAGGAACTGGTCGCGCGGCCGCAGACGCCCGGACTCGAACCTGGCGTCGTCACGCTGCGCACCCGCGTGGCGCGCCAGGTCATGCTGGCGCATCGGCAGCACCGCCTGGCGCTGGAGCTGTCCATCATCGATAACGGTCCCGGCGTGCCGGACCATATCCGCGACCGCATTTTCCATCCCCTGGTCACCGCCCGCGCCGGCGGGACCGGCCTGGGCCTGAGCCTGGCCCAGGATTTCGTGCAGCAGCACGGAGGCATCATCGAATTTGAATCCCGACCCGGGCGCACCGAGTTTCGCCTGGTCCTACCGATGGAGCCCGCACTCTGATGAAACCCGTATGGATCGTCGACGACGACCAGGCCATCCGCTGGGTCCTCGAAAAGGCCCTGGCCCGCGCCGGTGTCCCCACCCGTAGTTTCTCCCAGGCCGCCGACGTGCTCGACGCGCTGGCGCACGAGACGCCCGTCGCCCTGGTTTCCGATATCCGCATGCCCGGCGGCAACGGCCTCGAACTGCTGCGCCAGCTCAAGGAACGCCATCCTGGCCTGCCCGTCATCGTCATGACCGCCTTTGCCGACCTGGACAGCACCGTGTCGGCCTTCCAGGGCGGCGCCTTCGACTACCTGGCCAAGCCCTTCGACGTGAACGAAGCGGTGGCGCTGATCCAGCGCGCCATGCAGGAATCGGCCCAGCCCGAGAGTCCCGAAGGGCAGGGCGAGGCGCAGAACAACGAACGCTGGATGATGACGCAGTCGTCGTCCACCGCCATGCAGGAAGTGTTCCGCGCCATCGGCCGGCTGGCGCAGTCCAAGGTCACCGTGCTGATCACCGGCGAGTCCGGCACCGGCAAGGAACTGGTGGCGCGCGCGCTGCACGGCCATGGCATGCGCGCCGGCGGCCCGTTCGTGGCGCTGAACGCCGCCGCCATCCCGCGCGATCTGCTGGAAGCCGAACTGTTCGGCCACGAACGCGGCGCTTTCACCGGCGCCAACACGCTGCGCCGCGGCCGCTTCGAGGAAGCCCATGGCGGCACGCTGTTCCTCGATGAAATCGGCGACATGCCGATCGAATTGCAGACCCGCCTGCTGCGCGTGCTGGCCGAAGGCAGCTTCTACCGCGTCGGCGGCGCCCAGCCGGTGCGGGTCGACGTGCGCATCGTCGCCGCCACCCACCAGCCGCTGGAGCAGCGGGTCGAGCAGGGCCTGTTCCGCGAAGACCTGTTCCACCGCCTGAACGTCATCCGCCTGCGCCTGCCCCCGCTGCGCGAACGGGTCGAGGACATCCCCGCGCTCGCCAACCACTTCCTCACCGCCAGCGCGCGCGCCCTTGGCGTGCCGGTCAAGCGGCTGACTCCGGAAGCGCTGGCCGTCCTGACCAAGTTCGACTTTCCGGGCAACGTGCGCCAGTTGGAGAACTTCTGCCATTGGCTTACCGTCATGGCCCCTGGTCAGACCGTCGAACGCGCCGACCTGCCGCCCGAAATCCGCGCGATGGAACACGCGCCGGCCGCCGGCTCCGTATCGCCGCGACCGCCCGCCAGCGCCGGCGTTGCCGCCATCGGCACCGTGGTCCAGCACTCCGCGCCCGCCGCGGCCGACGAAGCCACGCCCCGCAACTGGCAGGACTCCCTGCTGCGCGACGCGCAGTACCGCCTAGAGCGCGGCGAACCCGCTGTCATGGCGACGCTGACGCGCCAGTTCGAGAAGATCCTGCTCCAAAGCGCCCTGGACGCCAGTCGCGGCCGCCGCGTGGAAGCCGCCTCAAGGCTGGGCATCGGCCGCAACACCATCACGCGCAAGCTGCGCGAGCTGGGCATCGAGGACGAGTAGGCCGCGTTGGCCCGGACCCCGGGGCGGCCGCTGCGCCGCCCGCGGGGCGTCCTTCAGAGGAAAATGGCGCGCTCAGGCCATGCCTAGCAGGCCCTCGCAAAGGCGCGGCGACTTCAACTTCTGCAGCCACCACTTCAACGCCTCGCCGGGCGCCTCCGCCCGCCACGCATACGCCACATGCTCGGTCAGCGACATCCCCTCATCGGTATCGCAGGCCACCAGCACGCCCTGCGCCAGGTAGGGCGCGGCCAGCGTCAACGGCAGGTAGCCGCATCCCAACCCGCGAATCTGGGCCTCGATCTTGGCCTGCATCGTGGGCATCACCAGCGTCGGCTGCTCTGCCAGGATGCCGCGCGACTGCGGCGGCAGGTTGCGCGAGGTATCGGCCACCACCACCGCGCAGTAGCGCGTGATGTCGGCGCGGCTCAGCGGCTGCGGCAGCGATGCGAGCGGGTGATGCGCCGCCACGCAGAAGCCGAATTGCGCCTGTCCCATCGTCTGTGAGCGGTAGGGGCCGGTCGGCTCGCCGGCCGCTCCCGCGCCGATCACGAGGTCGGCGCGGTTCGAGGTCAACGCATCCCAGTTGCCGCTCAGCACCTCGGTCGAAAAGCGCAGGGTCGTCGCGCTGCCCAGCGCCTGGAATTCCTCGACCAGGTCGTACAGCGGCCGCCAGGGCAGCACCGCGCTTACCGCGATGCGCAGCTCCACCTCCCAGCCGGTGGCGATGCGCTTGACCCGGCAGGCCAGGTCGTCGAGCGACTGCAGCACGTGGCGGCCGTCCTTGAGCAGCGCCTCGCCGGCCGGCGTCAGCAGCGCCCGGTGCCCGGAGCGGTCGAACAGCAGCACGTCCAGCCCGTCCTCCAGCTTGCGGATGGCGTAGGTCACGGCGGAGGGCACCTTGTCCAGCTCGCGCGCCGCCTTGGCAAAGCTGCCGTGGCGCGCGATCGCATCCACCAGGACGAGCAATTCGGGGGTGATCGGCTGCATGGGGAAGCTCCGGGCAATATCGTTCAAAAAAACTGAATGGTTTCTTCAAATCATAGCGTCAAATTGGCGCGCGAGTACGCGCACAATGTCACTCATGCCGGTCGAGCAGCCAGCGCCAAGCGAAAAAAGTCAGGCGCCGGTCCAAGCGAAACCATTCACATATTTGAAACAGGAGTCACCATGCTTACCATCCGCCGTAGCGCCGAACGCGGTCACGCCAACCACGGCTGGCTCGATTCGTTCCACACCTTCTCGTTCGCCAACTACTACGATCCCGCCCACATGGGCTTCGGCGCGCTACGCGTGATCAACGACGACCGCATCGCCGCCGGCCGCGGCTTCGGCACCCACGGCCACCGCGACATGGAGATCATCACCTACGTGCTGGACGGCGCCATTGCGCACAAGGACAGCATGGGCAGCGGCTCCACCATCCAGCCCGGCAACGTGCAGCGGATGAGCGCCGGCCGCGGCGTGATGCACTCCGAGTTCAACCCGCGCGCCGACAAGGAAACGCACATGCTGCAGATCTGGATCGAGCCGAACGTCACCGGTATCGCGCCGGAGTATGAGGAAAAGGCCTTCACCGACGCGCAAAAGCGCGGCCGTCTGCAAGCCCTGGTGTCGGGCGACGGCGTCGACGGCTCGATGACGATCCATCAGGACGTGCGGCTCTATGCCGGCCTGTTCGACGGCGACGAGTCGGCCACGCTGGAACTGGCCCCCGGCCGCCGCGCCTGGGTGCACGTGGCCCGCGGCAGCCTGACGGTCAACGGCGTGGCGCTGGCGGCCGGCGACGCGGTCGCCATCAGCGATGAAACGCGGGTGGCGCTGTCCGGCGGCGACAACGCCGAAGTGCTGGTGTTCGATCTGGCTTGAGGCCGGCAGCCGGGTGGATCGCCGATCCGCCCGGCCTTAACATGGCCCCGAGACGGCCAACCTACAGGAGTATTCCCATGTCCACTTTGTCCCAAGCCGGCGACAGCCAGATCGAAACCGTGGTGGTGCCGCGCAGCAGCGACCTGGGCGGCTTCGAAGTCCGGCGCGCGCTGCCCTCGGCGCAGCGTCGCACCGTCGGCCCGTTCGTCTTCCTGGACCACATGGGCCCGGTTGAATTCACGGCCGGCTCGGGCATCGACGTGCGCCCGCATCCGCACATCGGCCTGTCCACCGTCACCTATCTGTACGAAGGCTCGATGGTGCATCGCGACGGCGCCGGCAACACCCAGACCATCCTGCCCGGCGAGGTGAACTGGATGACGGCCGGCCGCGGCATCGTGCACTCCGAACGCTCCTCGCCCGAAAGCCGCCAGGCCGCGCAGCGCCTGGCCGGCCTGCAGATCTGGGTCGGCCTGCCCAAGGCCCACGAGGAAACCGATCCCGGTTTCACCCACTATGGCCTGGACGCCCAGCCGGTGGTCGAGGGCGAGGGGGTGCGCGCGCAGGTCGTGGCCGGCTCGCTGTTCGGCAAGACCTCGGCCGTCAAGACCCACTCGCCGCTGTTCTATGGCGACATGCAGTTGCGCGCCGGCGCCGTCACCGTGCTGCCCGCGGAATACGAAGAGCGCGCCGCCTACCTGGCGATCGGCTCGGTTGAGATCGATGGCCAAGTGTTCGAGAGCGGCCGCCTGATCGTTTTCGCCCCGGGCCGTCCGGTGCAGATCCGCGCCTGTACCGACGCGCGCTTCGCGGTGCTGGGCGGTGAACCGCTGGAAGGCCCGCGCTTCCTCTGGTGGAATTTCGTCTCCAGCAGCAAGGACCGCATCGAGCAGGCCAAGGAAGACTGGCAGCGCAACCGCTTCGGCCAGACCGTGCCGGGCGACGAGACCGAGTTCATCCCGCTGCCGCCGCCGCGGGCTTGACGCGCCCGGCCGGAGCGCCGGGCGACATGCGCCTGGCGGCTCCGGCCGGTTCGCCGTCTATCCGGCTTTCAACAACTCGAACGCCTCGCCCTTGAACACGCGCGCGGGACCACCCCGTGCCACCTCGTGGTGGAATTGGCGCCGCCGGGCCCGCTCCGTGGCATGCGCGGCCTGCTCATGTTGGGCCAGCCGATGCGCGATCAGCAGCGCGGCGATGCGCTTGTTGGCATGCTGGCTGCGCTCGGACTGCACCTTCACGCTGATGCCCGTCGCCACGTGCGTCGCGCGCACCGCGGATTCCGTCTTGTTGACGTGCTGGCCGCCCGGCCCGGATGCGCGCGTCGTTTCGAAGCGTATCTCCGTGTCCTGGCGGATGGCCGGCGGGTCGCAACGCAACGCGCCGATGAACCAGTTCTTGCGCAGGTGGCCAGGGCGATAAGGGCTGGGGCAGATCCACTGGATCGATCCCTCCCAACACGCGGCCAGGCCGGCCGCGCCCGGACCATCGAGGGCCAGCAGCACCGAGCGATAGGTGCCGGCTCGGACGCCGGTCTCCTGTTCGAGGATATCGATGCCAACGCCACGGGCCTCGGCCTCGCGCAACAGGTAGGCGAGGGCCTTGGCGACCGCCAGGCAGCACTCATCGGGGCCCTGGGCCGCGGATAACTGTAGCAGCATCATCAGCAGCACTCCCCCCGGGTCTTGTAGGTCAACACCGGGCGCAGCCTGGCCAGCACCGTCAGCAGGCCCGCCTGTTGCAGGCTGGCGATGATGCTGTCCACGGGTTTGTACGCCTCCGGCGCTTCCTCATAGATCAGTTGCTTGTCCTGGCAGATGACATGGCTGCCCAACCGGGTCTTGCTCAGTTGCGCGGGACTGTAGCGCTTGAACAGCCGGTCCTTGCACTCGCTGCGCATCCACTTGCGGCCCGCGCCGTGTGCCAGCGAGAACAGGCTGGCCTCGCTGGCGATCGGCGCCACCAGATAGCTGAAGTCGCCGCGCGAACCGGGGATGATGACCGGTCCGCCGTCGGACGGGGTCGCGCCCTTGCGGTGCAGCCAGCCCGCTTCTCCGGCGATGACGGCGGGGGTTACCAGGTTGTGGTCGACGTCCAGTACCTGTTCGCCATCCACGCCCCAGCGTGCCAGCATGCGGCGCGCAATGAGGTGGCGATTGGCCTGCGCGAATCGCAAGGCGTCGTCGTGTTGCGCCAGGTAATCCCGGCATGCGGCGCTGTCCTGCTCGAGGCCGTCATGGCCATGGCGACGGACGTGTTCCTCCAGGATCGAGCGGCCCAGGCCCCGCGAACCGCTGTGCACCAGCAGCAGCAGCTTTTTCTCGTCGATGCGCAAGGCCGCCAATGCCTGCGCATCGTGGATTTCGTCGATGCACTGCAGCTCGGCGAAGTGGTTGCCGCCGCCGATGGTGCCCAGCGCCTGCCGATGGCCGACGCCGGCGGGCGCCAGTTCCGACACCAGCGCCTGCCACGAGTCGTCCAGCGGTTCGTCGATGTTGCGCAGCCGCTTGTCGAGCTTGTCCGGCGCGACTTTGCGGCTTTCGAGATGCGTCGACCAGAGCGCCATGCCGCAGCCGATGTCGCCGCCGATCAAGGCCGGATACAGGCGGCCGAGCGAGAAGAACGCGGCGCCCACCGGATAGCCGCGTCCGGGATGCAGGTCCGGCATGCCCGCGACGTGGCGCATGCCGGCGAGCCTGGCGGTGGTATGGAGTTGTTGGATCGCGTTGCCTTCGATCCAGGTGTCGTCCGAGGCGATCAATGTGACGCGCTCGGACAGTGCTTGAATGCAATTGCCCATGGAAATTCCAGATCAGGTCATGAGGAGGGCCGCTCTCATTGCGATACGAATGAGAGACCCTGTCAGGCAGGTCCGGGCCTGGGCAATGCGAATGGTCTGCCGCGAAGATGCGGCAAGGAAATTCGAACGTGCTAGACGCGGCCTGCAACGGGGGAAGTCTGTTGTTGCATGGTGCTTTCCTCCTGTGCAGTACGGTGTGTGGGGATAGGGCGGCGCATCGGGCGCGGCGCCTCGGGGCCGGCGAAGCCGCGGCGCAATCAGGGCGCCGCTTGCCGGGAAGTCCGCACTGTATCACCGATCGCGGCGGATTGATCCGCGCACGTGCGAAGAACCGCGGTTTCGTTCGTCATGGCGTCTGAATTGCGCCACACAGTATGATGCGCATCCCTAACGTGATAACAATCGGGATGGAGACATCATGCAACGCTTTACCCTGAACGCGCTGCGCGGCCTGGCCGCGCTGGCGCTGATCCATGGCGCCAATGCCGCGCTGGCCGCCGGCTATCCGGCCAAGCCCATCGTGTTCATCGTGCCGTACACCGCCGGCGGCACCACCGACCTGGTGGCGCGCACCGCCGGCGCGAAAGTGGCCGAGAAACTGGGCCAGCCGGTCATCGTCGAGAACCGTCCGGGCGCCGGCGGCAGCATCGGCATGGACGCCGTGGCCAAGGCCGCGCCGGACGGCTACACCATCGGCTTCGGCGCCATCTCCACCAATGCGCTGAACCCCTTCGTCTATCCGTCGATGCCGTTCGATCCGACCAAAGACTTCACCGGCATCAGCATGCTGGGCGCGTCCTCGGTGGTGCTGGAGACCGGCCCGTCGCTCAAGGCCGACAGCGTCAAGGACCTGGTGGCCTACGCCAAGCAGCATCCCGGCACGGCCTTCGGCACCCCGGGCACCGGCACCTCGATGCACCTGGCCGGCGTCATGTTCGACCAGCTCACCGGCGCCGGCATGCAGCACATTCCCTACAAGGGCAGCGCGCAGGCGCTGAACGACCTGCTGGGCGGCCATCTGCCGATCCTGTTCGATAACCTGCCGGCCTCGCTGCCGCACATCAAGTCGGGCAAGGTCCACGCGCTGGCGGTTACCGGCAGCAAGCGCGCGCCTGCCTTGCCGGACGTGCCGACGCTGGCCGAGCTGGGCTATGGCGGGGCGGTGGTGGATCCGTGGTTCGCCGTCTATGGCCCGGCCAGGATGCCGGCGGAAATCACCAACGCGTTGAGCGAAGCCTTCCAGGCCGCGCTGGCGATGCCGGACGTCAAGGACAAGCTGGAGCAGGCCGGTTTCATGCCCTATGGCTCGACGCCGGCGGAGGTGGAGCGCCTGACCCGCAGCCAGTACGAGTCGTTCAAGGCGCTGTCGCAGAAGGTGAAACTGTCGGCCGACTGATCGGCCGTCGAGGGCGCGGGCCGCGCCGCCGGCCGGACCCGCCGCAATCGCCGGTTCGTCGCGTGCCGCGCCCGTGCCCGGGCGCGGCCCGTGGATCAGCGCCCGCGCGCGAAGACCTGCTCGCGTTGCTCCACCAGCGCTTCGCGGCGGATGAAGTCGCGCACGAAGTCGTCGGTCGGGTGGTGGTGCAGGTTGTAGGGCGTGTCCCACTGGGCGATGCGCCCGGATGCCATGACGCCGATGCGGTCGGCGATGGCGAAGGCCTCGGCCTGGTTGTGGGTCACCAGGATGGCAGTGTGGCCCGTGGTCTTCAGGATCTCGCGCACCTCGAAGGCGAGGCGCTCGCGGGTGTCGACGTCCAGATTCGAGAACGGCTCGTCCAGCAGCAGCAGGTCGGGCGAGGGCGCCAGGGCCCGCGCCAGCGCCACGCGCTGCTGCTGCCCACCGGAGATCTCGTGCGGATAGCTGTTGGCGGCATGCGCCAGGCCGACCAGCGCCAGCATTTCCTCGACGCGGCGGGTGCGTTCGGCGCGCTCCAGGCGGCGCAGGCCGAAGGCCACGTTCTGCGCCACCGACAGGTGCGGGAACAAGGCGTAGTCCTGGAACATCATGCCGACGCGGCGCTTTTCCGGCGCGACCTGCTCGGAGGGCGAGGAGATGACCGCGCCATCGAGCAGGATACGGCCGGCGCGCACCGGCTCGAAGCCGGCGATGGCGCGCAGCACCGTGGTCTTGCCGCAGCCGGATTCGCCCAGCAGGCAGCCGATGTGGCCGGCCGGCAGGCCCAGCGTCAGGTCCTGCACCACGGGCCGCAGGCCCTTGGGGGTGTCGTAGGCCAGCGAGATGTGATCGAGTTCAAGCAGATCGGGCACGATGTTCAATGTCCCATTTTCAGATTGGTGCGGGCCAGCAGGATGACGGGCAGCAGGCCGGCCAGCACGATCGCCAGCGCGGCGACCGCGCCTTCCTCGTAGGTGCCGCGGGCCGCTTCGGCGTAGAGCCAGGTGGCAAGCGTGTCGAAATTCATGGGCCGCAGCAGCAGCGTGGCCGGCAATTCCTTCATGGCGTCCACGAACACCAGCAGCGCGCTGGCCGCCAGCGCCGGGCGCAGCAGCGGCAGGTGGACGCGGCGCAAGGTGCCCGCCGAGCTTTCGCCCAGCAGCCGCGAGGCCTGTTCCAGCGACGGCGGAATGCGCGCCAGGCCGGCTTCGAGCGCGCCGGTGGAGATGGCCAGGAAGCGGATGGCATAGGCGCACACCAGCGCCGCCATCGAACCCATCAGGAACAGGCCGCCGCCGCCAAAGACCTTGGCCACGGCGGTGTCGATCCAGACGAAGGGGGTGAGCAGGCCGATGGCCAGGACGGTGCCGGGCACGGCGTAGCCCAGGCTGGCGACGCGGGCGCAGGCGCGGCCCGGATTGAAGCCGGCGCTTTCGCGCAGCGTGCGGCCGGCCCAGGCCACGATCAGGCCGCAGAGCAGCGTCACAATGGTGGCGCTGAACGCCACGATCAGCGTGTTGCCCAAGCCGTTTAGCAGTTGGTTGGAAACGCCGCCCACCAGGTGCAGGCGCTTGTAGGTCTCGACCACCAGGTACAGCGCCGGCGCCACGAAGCCGATGATCACGGGAATCCAGCCCAGCACCGCCGCCAGCACGGCGGCCGCGCCGCGCAGTCGCCGCGGCTGCATCGGCCGCATGCGTTGCGTGTTGGCGTAGCGCTGGCGCTTGCGGCCATGGCGTTCGAGCAGGATCAGGCCGATCACGATGGCCAGCATGGTCAGCGCGATCTGCGCCGCGCCGGCCAGGTCCGAGCGCGTGACCCAGGTGGTGTAGACGGAGACGGTCAGCGTCTGCACGCCCAGGAATTCGGACGCGCCGATGTCGTTCAGGGTTTCCAGCAGCGCCAGGCTGACGCCCACCACGATGGCCGGACGAGCCAGCGGCAGCGCCACCCGGAAGAACACGCCATAGCGGCCCGCGCCCAGCGTGCGCGCCGCTTCCAGCAGGCTGGCCGCCTGCGTCATGAACATGACGCGGGTGCTCAGGTAGACATAGGGATACAGCACGAAGCCCAGCACGAAGATCGCGCCCTGTATCGAGCGCAGGTCCGGCAGCCGGAACTGGCGCGGGCTGTCGTAGCCCAGCAGCGCGCGGATGGCGCTCTGGATCGGGCCGATCGGGTGCAGCAGGTCGAGATAGGCGAAGGCGATGATGTAGGTCGGCACCGCCAGCGGCAGCAGCAACGCCCAGGTCAAGGTGCGCCGCGAGGGGAATTCGTAAGCCGTCACCAGCCAGGCCGAGCCGGTGCCCAGCAGGGTCACCAGCACGCCGACGCCAGCCAGCAGCGCGGCGGTGTTGGTCAGCGCCTGCGGCAACACGTAGGTAGCCAGGTGGCGCCAGTGCGACAGATCGCCGCCCAGCGCCCACCAGACCAGGGTCAGCACCGGCGCCAGCACCGCCAGGCCGATCAGGGCGGCGCCGGCCAGCCAGCCAGCGCCGCGTTCAGTCCAGCGCAAACGCAGTGGCCGGGGCAGGGAATCTGTATGCATGCTTCACAAGAGTTACTGCGGGGAAGGCGCTGCGCGGGCGGCGCCTGTAGTAGCGTCAAGGCCTGCCGTCGCGCGTCCCGGGAGTTTTCCGGGCGAGCAAGGGCAGGCCTGAGAGCCGCGAGACGGCGCCAGGGGGCGCCGCCTTGCCGCGTTTAGTTGTCGAAACCGACCTTGTCCACCAGCTCGCTGGCTTGCTTGCGGTACTTGGCGATCTCGGTCAGGGGCAGGGGATCGACCTTCAGTTCGCCGAAGCTGGCGATGACCGGGTCGAGCTTGACGCCCTTGCGCACCGGGTACTCGTAGTTGGCCTGCGCGTACAGGGCCTGCGCCGGCTCGGACACCAGGAAGTCCAGCAGCTTGATGGCGTTGGCCTTGTTGGGCGCGTGGGCCGCCACGGCCGCGCCGCTGACGTTCACGTGAGTGCCGCCGCTCTTTTCGTTGGCAAAGGTCGGGCGGACCACCTTGATGGCGTCGCCCCACTTGCGGGCGTCGGTGCCGGGCTCGGCGTTCTTCATGTGGCCGACGTAGTAGGCATTGGCCAGGCCGATGTCGCAGATGCCGCCCAGGATGTCGCGGGCCACGTCGCGGTCGCCGCCGGCGGCCTTGCGGGCCAGGTTGGCCTTGACGCCGCGCAGCCACTTCTCGGTGGCCTCGGCGCCGTCATGGGCGATCATGGAGGCGACCATGGCGGTGTTGTAGGGGTGCTGGCCCGAGCGGATGCAGACCTTGCCCTTCCATTTCGGGTCGGCCAGGTCTTCGTAGCGGAAGGATTCCAGCTTCAGGTCCTTTTCGACGTACAGCACGCGGTCGCGCAACGACAGGGCGTACCATTTGCCATCTGCGCCGCGCAGGTTGGCGGGGATGACGGATTCCAGCGTCTGCGACTTGATCGACTGCGTCACGCCGCCATCCACCAGGTCGAGCAGGTTGCCGATGTCGACCGTCATGAGCACGTCGGCGGGCGACTTGACGCCTTCGGCCTTGACGCGCTCGAGCAGGCCGTCCTTGACGAACACGGTGTTGACCTTGATGCCGCTTTCCTTGGTGAAGGCGTCCAGCAGCGGCTGGATCAGCTTCGGTTCCCGGGTGGTGTAGAGGCTGACTTCCTCGGCCGCGTGGGCCGGGACGGCGAAGGCGGCGGCGCCGGCCAGGGCCAGGGCGCGCAGCAGGGTGGTCATTTGGGGACGCTTGGACATAGGGACTCCGGCAAAGCGGTCTGCTAACGAAAATGATTATCAAGTCAGAGCGGGACGATAACAGGAAGTTTTATCGTATTCAACTCAATGTAAGACTGCGCATAAGACCCTTGATCCCCATCAATACGGCATAAGGGTATTACGGAATAATGAGAGCAATTATCATCAAGTCCCTGTAGAATAGGGACAACCCTAATGCCGGGCGCGTCTTTTGTGCGCCATGGCGAACCCCTCGCGGAACGAGCCGAGGCCGTCGCGGTTTCCCGTCGACCCCTGGTCCCGCCCTTACTAGATACGACATGGCTGCTTTCAATACCGAGCGCGTGCTGAGCGTGCACCACTGGAACGACACCCTGTTCTCCTTCACCACCACGCGTGACGCGGCCCTGCGGTTCCACAACGGCCACTTCGTCATGATCGGCCTGGAAGTCGAAGGCAAGCCGCTGCTGCGGGCGTACAGCATCGCCAGCGCCAATTACGAAGAGAACCTCGAATTCCTCAGCATCAAGGTGCAGAACGGTCCGCTGACCTCGCGCCTGCAGCATCTGAAGGAAGGCGACACCATCCTGGTGAGCCGCAAGCCGGTCGGCACGCTGGTGGTCGACGACCTCAAGCCGGGCAAGCACCTGTTCCTGTTCGGCACCGGCACGGGCCTGGCGCCCTTCATGAGCATCATCAAGGATCCGGACGTCTACGAACGCTTCGACAAGGTCATCCTGGTGCATGGCGTGCGCTGGGTCAGCGAGCTGGCCTACGCCGACTTCATCGAGAACGAACTGCCCAACAACGAGTTCTTCGGCGACGTGGTGCGCGAAAAGCTGGTCTATTACCCGACCGTCACGCGCGAGCCGTTCCGCAACCAGGGCCGCATCACCGAGCTGATGGAAAGCGGCAAGCTGTGCGAAGACATCGGCATTCCCCAGATCAACCCCGAAACCGATCGCGCCATGATCTGCGGCAGCCCGCACATGCTGGCCGACATCAGCGCCATGCTGGACAAGCGTGGTTTCGTGGTGTCGCCGGGCGTGGGCCAGCCGGGCGACTACGTGGTCGAGCGCGCCTTCGTCGACAAATAAGTCGCGCTTCATCCGCTCCAGCAAAAAGCCCCGTCGCATCTGCGACGGGGCTTTTTTGTTTCTGCTGACCCGTCCTGAATTTGGTTGACACCTTTTTGAGAGAAAAAAGGAGAGTCAATTGGAATCAAGGATCAAGCGAACCCAGCGGGATTACAGCCTGGCTTTTAAACTGTCGGTGGTCGAGCAGGTGGAAAAAGGCGAGCTGACGTACAAAGAGGCGCAGCGTCGCTACGGGATCCAAGGCCGGTCGACGGTGCTGGTGTGGCTGCGCAAGCATGGTCGCCCGGGCTGGAGTGGCTGGAGCTTGCCGACGGTCAGAGGAGTGGATATGGATCGTCAGGGCAAGGGACTCACGCCCGAGCAGCGGATCAAGGAGCTGGAGGTTCAGCTCAAGGAGGCGCGCGAGAAGGCGCAGTTGTTCGAGGCCGTGGTCAACGTGCTGGAGAAAGACTACGGGGTGCGCGTCGTAAAAAAGCCTTCGGGCAAGTCCTCACGCAAAAGCTCGTCCAAGGGTTGAGCGTGGCAAGGGCTTGCCGCTACATGGGGCACAGCCGCCAGGCCTATTACAAGGGCAGGCACAGGGAGCGAGAGCGCCAGCAGCAGGCTTGCCAGGTGGTGTCGATGGTGACGGCGTTGCGGGTCCGGCAACCGAAGTTGGGTACGCGTAAGCTACATCACGTGCTGCGCCAGCCGCTGCGCGAGGCGGGGATCAAGGCCGGGCGCGATGCGCTGTTCGACATCCTGCGCAGCGCCCGGATGCTGGTCAGACCGCGCCGGGCGTATCACAAGACCACGGACAGCCATCACCGCTTCCGGCGCCACCCGAACCTGCTCAAGGCGGGTCAAGGCCAGGTGGTGGCGACCGGCCCCGAGCAGGTCTGGGTGGCGGACATCACCTACCTGCCGACCGACCAGCGGTGCACCTACTTGAGCCTGGTGACCGATGCCTACTCGCGCAAGATCGTGGGCTACCACGTGGCCGAGAATCTGCAGACCGAAGGGGTGCGCCGCGCGCTGGAGATGGCGTTGCGCTCGCGGCGCTCGAGTCAGCCGTTGGTGCACCACTCGGATCGAGGCATCCAGTACTGCTCGACGTACTACCAGCGCCTGCACGCCCGCCATGGCATCCGTTGCTCGATGACCGACGGCTACGACTGCTACCAGAATGCCTTGGCCGAGCGGGTCAACGGCATCCTGAAGGGAGAGCTGTTGCTCCAAAGACCCGCTGATCTGGCCCAAGCCAGGCTCATGGTCAGGCAGTCTGTCCAGATCTACAACACCGAGCGCCCACATCTGTCCCTACAATGCAAAACACCCGATGAAGTTCATCGGGTGCTCAGTCCGTAATCGCTACGGATACCGTCCCGTAGGTGTCAACCTAGGGCAGGACGGGTCATGCGGGAAAGGCGCCAGCAGGGCGGCGCGCAGCCGCCCGGGACGGTCATTCCGGCTGGATGCCGGCCTTCTTGATGATGTCGCCCCACTTCTTCGACTCGGCCTGCTGGAACTGCGCCAGCTCGTCCGGCGTGGAGCTGGCCGGGTCGGTGCCTGTCTGGGCGTAGAACTGCTTGGCCGGCGCGCTCTGCGTGGCCTTGACCAGCAGTTCGTTCAGGCGCTTGACGACGTCGGGCGGGGTGCCGGCCGGCGCATAGGCCGCGAACCAGTAGCCCATCTCGTAGCCCGGCACGCCGGATTCGGCGATGGTGGGCACGTCCGGCGCCAGCGGCGAGCGTGCCTGGCCGGTCACGCCCAGGGCCCGCAGCTTGCCCGACTTGACCTGGGGGAGCCCGGTGGCGGTGTCGGTGATCATCATGTCGATCTGGCCGCCGAGCAGGTCGGTGACGGCCAGCGGGTTGCTCTTGTAGGGCACGTGCAGCAACTGAACGCCGGCCATCTGCTGCAGCAGTTCCCCGGCGATGCGGCTGCTGGAGCTGCCGCTGCCGAAGCTCAGCTTGCCGGGCGACTGGCGCGCCTGCGCCAGGAAGTCGCCGACCGACTTGGCGGTCGAATTGGGGTTGACCACCATGATCTGGCCGCCCTTGCCGAGCAGCGAGATCGGCGCGTAGTCCTTGACCGGCTGGTAGGTCAGCGTCTTGTACAGGTGTTCGTTGGCGGCGTGGGTGGTGTTGGTGGTGATGAGCACCGTGTAGCCGTCGGGCGCGGCGCGGGCGGCGGCGGCGGCGCCGATCATGGCGCTGGCGCCGGGCTTGTTCTCGATCACCACGGCCTGGCCGGTCTGTTCGGTGACGCCCTGGCCGATGGCGCGGCCGATCTGGTCGGTGGCGCTGCCGGCGGCGAACGGCACGATGAAGGTGATGGGCTTGGTCGGAAAGCCGTTGGCGGCGGCGCCCTGGGCCAGGGCGGTCAGCGGCATGGCGGCCAGCAGCAGGGCCAGCCGGCCCTTGAGGGTAAAGCGCATGATGTGTCTCCTGTCGTGTGTTGTGTGTGTTGTTGTCGTGGTGGTGCGGCGGGGTCAGGCGGGGGCGGGGCGGTCCTCCGGAATGTCGGGCAGGCGGGCGGCCAGCGTGGCGCTGACCGGCACCGTCATGTCCAGCAGGCGGAAAGACAGGCTCTTGCCGTGCGCGTCCAGGTTGAGCGCGTCGTTGACCCCGCCGTCCAGCACGCCTTCGAGCACGAAGTTCATGGCGTGCAGGGTCGGCAGCAGGTAGCGGGTGACGCGGGCCGGCTGGCGATAGGCGAACCAGGCGGCCACGCGCGCTTCGGTGACCTGCGCGGCCAGCACTTCATAGCATTCGGGGTCCCAGGCGATCAGGCTGAGGTTGGAGGTGTCGCCTTTGTCGCCGGAGCGGCTGTGCGCCAGGCGGTACAGGGGGACGGTCATCGACGGGGTGTTCATTGCGGGATCTCGTCCAGGAAGCGCCAGCCGCTGGGCACGGCATCGCGGGGGATGGTGCAGGACACCATGTTCAGGCGCGGGCGCAGCGCCGTGCGCACGCCGCCGCCGCCGGCCGGGCCGCAGGTGTAGAGCGCGGTGACTTCGCGCAGCACGCGTTCGGCGATGGCGCGATCGGTGTGCTCGCCGGCGATCCGCAGGCGCACATCGCGGGCATGTCCGGCCGCCTGGCCCTGCCGCAAGGCGCCGGCGTCGTTGTCCAGGATGCTGATGGCGCCGATGAGGTCGGCGCGCAGGCGCAGCGCCGAGCCGATGCGTTGGCGCACGATGTCGGCGGCGAGCCGGGCGCGCGCCTCGGCCTGCACGCCGGCGTAGGAAATCTCGGCCTCGGCCAGCCAGCCGCCGTGGTGGCAGACGTTGACCTTCAGTTCCGCGGGGCGCGCGTGGCCGGTGATGCCACGCACGGCGACGCGGTCGGGGCCCAGTTCCTCGACCCGCGCCTGGCTGAGGTCGGCTGTCACGTCGGGCGTCAGGTAGCGGGCCGGGTCGTGCACTTCGTACAGCAACTGTTCCTTGACCGTGCGGGCGTTCACCGCGCCGCCGGTGTCGGCGGCCTTGCCGATGACGAACTCGCCGTCGGCGTCGATCTCGGCGATGGGAAAGCCGGCGGCGTGCACGTCCGGCACTTCCTTCAGGCCGGGCACGCAGAAATAGCCGCCGGTGACCTGCAGGCCGCATTCGAGCATGTGGCCGGCCATGGTGGCGCGACCCAGGCGCGGCCAGTCTTGCGCGTCCCAGCCGAAATGGGCCAGCGCCGGGCCCAGCGTCAGCGACGGATCGGCGACGCGGCCGGCGACCACGATCTGCGCGCCGGCTGCCAGCGCCTGCGCGATCTCGCTGGCGCCCAGGTACGCGGTGGCGCTGACCACCTCGACCCCGTCGAGCGCCGCGCCCAGGCGTTGCCGCAGCAGGTCGCGCTGTGCCGGTGTGTCGAGCGCGTCGCCATGGATCACGGCGATGCGCGGCGCCGGCAGGCCCTGCTGCGCCGCCAGTTCGGCAATGCGGCGCGCCGCGCCCACCGGGTTGGCGGCGCCGAAGTTGCTGACGATGGCGATGCCGTGGCGCAGGCAGTCGGCCAGCACCGGCGCCACCAGTTCGTCCAGCAGCGGCTCGTAGCCGCGGCGCGGGTCGGCATTGCGCGCCAGTTGCGCCAGCGCCAGGGTGCGCTCGGCCAGCGTTTCGAAGATCAGCGTGCCGCCGCCCCGGGCAGCCAGCGTACGCACCACGGCGGCGGCGCCGTCGCTGCGATCGCCGGAGAAGCCGGAGGCGCAACCGATGAGCAGGGGAGAGGAAGGCATAAAAGTCGCGTGAGGGAAGCCGGAGCCCACTATAGGCAGCGTCCGATCATCCGTAAAATAGAAATATCGGATCAATTAATCCAAAAAAGCCATGAATCTATCCGCCCGGCAATTGCGCGCTTTCGTGGCCCTGGCCGAAGAAAGGCACTTCACCCGCGCCGCCCAGCGCTGCCATCTGACGCAGCCGGCCTTCAGCGCGTTGATCCGGCAACTGGAAGACAGCGCCGGCCTGCGGCTGTTCGACCGCAACACCCGCAATGTGGAGCTGACGGCCGAAGGGCGCGTGCTGGACGCGTCGGCGCGCCGCCTGCTGGCCGATATGGACCTGGTGATGGAAGACCTGCGCGATCACGCCGCCCGCCGTCGCGGCCGGGTGGCGCTGGCCGCGCTGCCGTCGCTGGCGGCGGGTTGGCTGCCGCCGCTGCTGGCGAGGTTCCGCGAGCAGCATCCGGGCATCGCGGTGGACCTGCGCGACGCCTTGCTCGACCCGTGCCTGGACATGGTGCGCGACGGCCAGGTGGACTTCGCGGTGGCTTCGCGACGCCCGGACATGAGCGACCTGGACAGCGAGTTCCTGCACGCCGATCGCTATTTCCTGGTGTGCCGCGCCGATCATCCGCTGGCTGCGCAGGCGCGGGTGCGCCTGCGCGACGTGGCGCGTTACGCGGTGATCCAGTTGGCGCGCAACAGCAGCGTGCGCAAGCATCTGGACGCGGCCTTCGGCGCCGACGCGCCGCCGCCGGTGTTCGAGGTCGAGCACCTGGCCACGGTCACCGGGCTGGTGCGCGCCGGCCTGGGCGTGGCGGTGGTGCCGGCGATGACGCTGTTCCACTTCGGCGGCACGGACCTGCGCATCGTGCCGCTGGCGGGCAAGGCGCTGCTGCGGCCGCTGTATCTGGTGTGGCGCCAGGGCCGCAGCCTGCCGCTGGCGGCGCAGGCGCTGTACGACCTGCTGTGGGCCAGCCGGGCGGAGATCGGCGGCCCGCCCCTGGCGGACCGCCGTTGACGCCGGGCGGGCAGGGCGCCGGATGGGGCGAGCGGCGCTAGGCCGTCAGCTTGCCGCGAGCCAGGGCCAGCAGTTCGTCGGGGTGTTCGGCGATGCGCGTGCGGGCGGCGTCGGCGCGTTCGGTGCGGGCCTGGGTCTGGACGGCGGTTTCCAGCGTGCCTTCCTGGAAGGTGAAGTGACGGGCGATGTCGGCCAGCGCATTGGCATGGACCGCCATGTCCGCGTGGGCCGCCACGATCGGCACGCCATTGTGTTCGCCGATCTTGACCAGTACCTGCCCGACCGCCATGTGCTCGGCTTCCGCGCGCGCCAGGTCATTGGCGTCCGGACCATGCGGGTCGACGAAGGCGTTGTCGACGGAGACCAGGTACATGGCGGGGGACGCGGCGTCCAGCTTGGTGGTGACCGAGATGACGCCGGCATCGGTGACCGCTTCGCCCGCGTTCAGGCGCCTGAGCAACTCGGTGTTGTGGTCGTTGGTGGCCAGGGTGCGGGCATAAACCTTGGGCTCGCCCGACGGCGTGGGGGGCGTCAGCACCCGCAGTTCCAGCCCGGCGATCAGTTTCTCGCGGGATATGTCGCGGGCATCGTGGGTGTCGCGCGGGGGGCGGGATTCTCCCGTCCTGAGCGGCGCGTCGCCGCGTAGCGCCTGGTTGAAATCGCGACCGTTGAACGGGGGCGGCACGTGGTTGTCGTCCACGCTGCCGCCATCGGTCTGCGCCTGCTGGTACATCCACATGGCCAGATCCGCCTCCGGCGGCATCTGGTCGGCCACGCTCTTGGGCACGCCGAGGCTGGTCGCGGTCTCGCTGGCGCGTTGCTGGTGGAAGCGGACCGCCGCCTGGGCATCGCCCTGGAAGGGTTGCGCCGAGGGGCGTTTGAAGCTGTGGTCGCCCAGATAGGCGTAGACCTCTTTGGCGCGCTCGGGGGCGACGGTCGGCAAGGGCGGCGAGGCCGTGCCGGTCTGCCCGAACAGGGCCGAGACCGCGTTGACGAGGGCGTCGACCGCGATGCGCAGCAGGCCGGGGCCTTGCGAGGATGGCGTGGCGGGACTGGGCGGCGTGCGGTGGCCCTGGGTGCCGGCGGTCGAATGGCCGCGTGAACGCTGGATGCCGCCCGTGGTGGTGCCCGTGCAGCCAGTGCCACGAGTGCCACGGGTGCCCCCGGTGCCTCCGGTGTGTCCGGTGTGTCCGGTGCGTCCGGTACCCCCCGGCGGAATGGATGACGAGCTGTAGCGCCGCATCTGGATGTGGGTGCCCACCGGCCGGGAGCGGGTACTCAAGTTCTGGCGCCGCATGAACGACGAGACGATTTGTCTCTGGGTGCGGTTGGTGACCACACGTCTGGCGGAGTCCGCGATTTTGGGGGTTTGGCTGGTCAGGAGTCGGGAAATGCTTTGCATGGCGGGTCTCCCGGGGTCAGGCGCGCAGGACGCCGGGCGCCTGGCCGAACGGCTCCGCGCTGGCGGCGGCGGTGGCCACGGGCAGGGCGTCGCGATAGGCATCGAGCGCCTTGCCCGCCAGCACGGCGAAATTGCCCAGGACGTTCTGAAAACTGGTTTCGTCCATGTCCGGCAGGTCCACAACCCAGCGGTACAGCACGACCTGTTCCTGCGGCTCCAGCGCGAAGGCGCCCGGCAGCAGATCCGGGTCGCAATTGAGCTGCAGGACGTTGCGCAGCAGGGTCGGGTGGACGTCGGCATCCAGGGCGTCGACCTGGACCGCCAGGATGAACACCTCGCTGTTCTCGGGCGGGTGGGCCAGGATGATGGCTTCCGGGAACGGGGATATGCTCAAGACCGTGATGCCGGTCTGTTCGAATTCGTCCGAGTCTTGCGCGCCGGTGGCCTGGCGAATCCAATCCTTGAGGGTGACGCGATAGTCCTGGGCCATGATGTTTTCCTTGGGTGGGAATGCCGGTGGGCGATGCCGGGGCGGTCCGCATTGCGTTTTTCCGTCCCGAAGTGTGGGTAACATGGACGGTTCGGGGGTTCCCTGGCATAGAGCCTTTCGCAAAACCCTATTGCCGATTAAAATCCGATAGTTGTAGCTATCCGTCACCAGAAGGATTCCGCCCATGAGCAAGCAAATCATCCATACCGACGCCGCGCCCGCCGCCGTTGGCCCTTACTCGCAAGCGGTTGCCGTCACTGGCACCAAGACCGTCTACCTTTCGGGCCAGATCGGCCTCGAGCCCGGTACCGGCGACCTGGTCTCCGAGAATTTCGATGCGCAGGTGCGCCAGGCCTTCGCCAACATGACGGCCGTGGTCGAAGCGGCCGGCGGCACGCTGGACAATGTGGTCAAGCTGACGCTGTTCCTGACCGACCTGGGCAAGTTCACCGCCGCCAACGCCATCATGGCCGAACTCATTCCGCAGCCGTTCCCGGCCCGTTCGACGGTCGGCGTGGCCAGCCTGCCCAAGGGCGCGCAGTTCGAGGTCGAGGCCGTCCTGGTCCTGTAACGCCCGCCCACGCGCGTTTTCCCCCGGGGTTTCCTCCCATATGCCGGCCGCGGCAGTGGCTACCAAGCGATCCGGCGCCGATTCCAAAGGCGCCGGCAAAGCCATGACGGATACGGAGCGCAAGCTGCGTAACCTGGGTCTGGTGCTGCCCGAGGACTTCGTGCTGCACCTGCCGCTGCGCTACGAGGACGAAACCCGGGTCATCCCGATCAGCCAGTTACGGCCGGGCTTCGCCGGCCAGGTCGAAGGCGAGATCACCAAATCCGAAGTGCTGTACCGGCCGCGGCGCCAACTGACCGCGACGCTGGCCGATGACAGCGGCGAATTGCAGTTGCGCTGGCTGAATTTCTACCCCAGCCAGCAGAAGCAGGTCACGGTCGGCAGGCGGCTGCGCGCGCGCGGCGAGGTCCGTGGCGGTCTGTTCGGGCGCGAGATGGTGCATCCGCGCCTGACCAACGCCGACGCGCCGCTGCCCACCGCGCTGACGCCCGTCTATCCCACCACCGAGGGCCTGCCGCAGTTGACGCTGCGGCGCGCCATCGCGCAGGCGCTGGACCGCGCCGACCTGTCCGATACGCTGCCGCCGCAGGCGCTGGCGCGTTACGACCTGGCGCCGTTCGAGCCGGCGATCCGCGCGTTGCACACGCCGGCGCAGGGCGAGTCCGAGGCGGCCCTGCTGGAGCGCGTGCATCCCGCCTGGCGCCGCATCAAGTTCGATGAGTTGCTGGCCCAGCAGTTGTCGCTGGCCGCGGCGCGCGCCGCGCGGCGCGTCAAGGAAGCCGAGGCGCTGCCGGCGCGCGACGAGCCGGGCGGCCTGGTGGACCGGCTGTACCAGGCGCTTCCCTTCAAGCTGACCGGGGCGCAGCAGCGCGTGGTGGCCGAGATTTCGGCGGACCTGGCGCGGCCGTATCCGATGCATCGCCTGCTGCAGGGCGATGTCGGCAGCGGCAAGACCGTGGTCGCCGCGATCGCCGCGGCCCAGGCCATTGCCGGCGGCGCGCAGGTGGCGCTGATGGCGCCCACCGAAATCCTGGCCGAGCAGCATTTCCGCAAGCTGGTGTCGTGGCTGCAGCCGCTGGGCGTGAACGTTGCGTGGCTCAGCGGCAGCCTGACGGCCAAGGCGCGGCGCGAGGCCGCCGCCGCGGCGGCCGACGGCAGCGTGCAACTGGTGGTGGGCACCCAGGCCCTGATCCAGGACCACGTCGAGTTCCACCGGCTGGGGCTGTCGATCGTCGACGAGCAGCACCGCTTCGGCGTCGGCCAGCGCCTGGCGCTGACGCGCAAGGGCGAGACGGTGCGCGGCCGCATCGTGCCGCACCAGCTCAACATGAGCGCCACGCCGATTCCTCGCACGCTGGCCATGACCTTCTTCGCCGACCTGGACGTGTCGGTGATCGATGAACTGCCGCCGGGCCGCACGCCGGTGCTGACCAAGCTGGTGTCGGACGCGCGCCGCGAGGAGGTCATCGCCCATATCGCCCAGGCCGCGCGCGGCGGCCGGCAGGCCTATTGGGTCTGTCCGCTGGTCGAGGAAAGCGAAGCCCTCGAGTTGCAGACCGCCGTCGACACCTACGAGGGCATGCGCGCCGACCTGCCGGACCTGCGCATCGGCCTGGTGCACGGCCGCCTGCCGCAGGCCGAGAAGGCCGCCGTGATGCAGGCCTTCCGCGAGGGCGAGATCGACCTGCTGGTGGCGACCACCGTGATCGAGGTCGGGGTGGACGTGCCCAATGCCTCGATGATGGTCATCGAACACGCCGAGCGCTTCGGGCTGGCGCAACTGCACCAACTGCGCGGCCGGGTGGGGCGCGGCACCGCTGAGTCCGTCTGCGTCCTGATCTACCAGACGCCGTTGTCGCAGGTGGCGCGCGAGCGCCTGCGCGCCATGTTCGAAACCTCGGATGGCTTCGAGATTGCGCGCCGCGACCTGGAGCTGCGCGGTCCGGGCGAATTCCTGGGCACGCGCCAGTCCGGCATGGCGTTGCTGCGTTTCGCCGATCTGGAAACCGACGCCGAGATCGCCGAGCAGGCGCGCGACGCCGCGGTGTGGCTGCGCGCCGAACATCCCGCCGCCGTCGAGGCACACCTGGCCCGCTGGATGCGGGGCAGGGAAGACTTCCTGCGCACCTAGCGGAGGGGCTTTCCGATGACCTTTTCATTTTCCAGCGCGGCCCGCCGGGCGCGCGCTCAACTCCCGGGGGCGTAGTCCACCATGACTCTCACCGAACTGAAATACATCGTGGCGGTGGCGCGCGAGCGCCATTTCGGCCGGGCGGCCGAGGCCTGTTTCGTCAGCCAGCCCACGCTGTCGGTGGCGATCCGCAAGCTCGAGGACGAGCTGGGCGTGACGCTGTTCGAGCGGGGCGGGGCCGAAGTGGGCGTGACGCCCATCGGCCAGCGCATCGTCGCCCAGGCCCAGAAGGTGCTGGAAGAGAGCGCCAGCATCAAGGAGATCGCGCGCCAGGGCCACGACCCGCTGGCCGGTCCGTTGCGGGTCGGCGTGATCCACACCATCGGCCCGTACCTGCTGCCGCGCCTGGTGCCAGTGCAGATCGGACGCACGCCGCAGATGCCGCTGCTGCTGCAGGAGAACTTCACCGTGCGCCTGGTGGAGCTGCTGCGCCAGGGCGAGATCGATTGCGCCATCATGGCGCTGCCGCTGCCCGAAGCGGGGCTGGTGATGCAGCCGCTGTACGACGAGCCGTTCGTGGTGGCGGTGCCGCAGGACCACGAGCTGGCGCAGCGCGAGTCGATCGACGCGCAGGACCTGAAGCAGCAGACCATGCTGCTGCTGGGCAGCGGCCACTGTTTCCGCGACCAGGTGCTGGAGGTGTGTCCGGAGCTGTCGCGCTTCTCGGCCGCCAGCGACGGCATCCAGCGCACCTTCGAGGGATCTTCGCTGGAGACCATCCGCCACATGGTCGCGGCCGGGATCGGCGTGACGGTGCTGCCGGTGACGGCGGTGCCGGAGCAGCCGCCGGCCAACAGCCTGCTGCGCTACCTGCCGTTCGAGGGCCACGTGCCCGAGCGTCGCGTGGTGCTGGCCTGGCGCCGCAGCTTCCCGCGGCTGGCGGCGATCGAGGCGCTGGCCCAGGCGGTGTACGAATGCGAACTGCCTGGCGTGCGGATGCTGTCGGACGAAGCCGCGGCCGTGCAGGACTGAAGAGAATACGAGCGGATTTGCGCTCGATCAAGCCGCATGGCGGCGGCCGGCGGCAGCGCCGGATTGTCGCAATCGCGGTGTTATCCTCGTTTTGTCTACCAACCCCACAGGGAGCTAGCAATGGCAAAGTCCTCCAAGAAGACCCCCAGCGTTCCGCGCATCAACATCGGCATTTCGGACAAGGACCGCGCCGCCGTCGCCGGCGAGCTGTCCAAGCTGCTGGCCGACTCGTACACCTTGTACCTGATGACGCACAACTTCCACTGGAACGTCACGGGGCCCATGTTCAACACGCTGCACCTGATGTTCATGACCCAGTACACCGAGTCGTGGAACGCGCTGGACAGCATCGCCGAACGCATCCGCGCCCTGGGCCACTACGCGCCGGGCACGTATCGCGAGTACGCCAAGCTGTCGTCCATCGCCGAGCCGGAATCCGTGCCCGAAGCGCTGGAAATGGTGCGCCTGCTGGTCAACGCCAATGAGTCGGTCGCCAAGACCGCCCGCGCCGCCTTCGAGAAGGCCGACGCCGCCAACGACCAGCCGACCGCCGACCTGCTGACCCAGCGCCTGGACGTGCACGAAAAGAACGCCTGGATGCTGCGCAGCCTGCTGCAGTAAGCATGGAGATGGCGCCCGCCGCGGGCGCCTGCGACACCCCAAGCCGGCGCCTCGTGGCGCCGGTTTTTTTTGCGTGCGGACAAGGCCGGGCCACGGGGCGGATGGCGCGCCGATTGATGGCTGCGGCCACGCAACGGCGCAATGTCCGCTTTGCGGCTGTCCCGCATTTTTGCGGGGGCGGCAGCGCGCTATACCGGATCGATGATATGTCGGGCTGGTCCGCCGACGTATAAGTGACTGCTGCCCGCCTCCGGTTTTCCTCCTGTTTGCCTACCTAGAATTTTCATCGCGTCTGCCCTCAGGCAATGCGCATGTTCGTTCATTTCCGGAGGAGGTGCGTCGAGCGTCGTCGATGACGCTCGACGCCTGTGTAGGCAACCATGACCATATCCCATTGGCCCGAGCCGTTCGCGACATGCGCGGCCTTGAAAAAAGATTCCGCCGGCACGCCGTCCGCGCCACGTGTTCCGTTTCGCCTGAACCGGACGACCGCGGCGCTCTGCGCCGGCCTGATGGTCTCTGGCTCCTTTTCCACCGCGATCGCCGCGACCGGCGTGCAGACCGTCAGCCTGCCCGCCCAGGAGGATCCGTATTCACTGGAAGAGGTGGACGGGCTGGGCGCGACGGGCAGCTCCGCCTATGTGATCAGCAGCCCTGACGGGGCCGATGTCGAGGCGAACCGGGTGTCCGTCGATGGACGCACGGTGGTCACGGGGGGCAAGGGGAGCGGGGTGTATACGACAGGAGGCAGCGCGATTCGGGGGGCGGGGTTCAGCGTTTCCAATGCGGGCATTCTTCTGGGCGGCTCCGGCGGTGATAGTGCTCGGTCAGGATGGAACGTCACCGCCGCTGCCTCGGCGGGAAGCGCAATCAGCGGAAGCCGCCTGAACATCACGAACCGTCTGGTCATTCAGGGCGGTTCGGGTTCTTCAGGGATGGGGGACTATTACAGCTGGGGGCAACCCTATAGTTCCGCGGCTCCAGGCGGCTTGGGCGGGAATGGAATCCAGGGTGACGGCCTGCGAATCATCAACGCTGGCGGCGCCCAGATATTGGGCGGAGCAGGGGGCGCGGGTGGAAGGGTTTCCCTTGCCGGGCGTGGCGCTGCCGGGGGGGATGGCGGCACCGCTATCAGTGGCAGCAACCTCACCATCATCAATAGCGGCGACATCGAAAAGGGCGCGGGCGGGGCTGGCACGGGAATCGCTAAGTCAGGCCGGGACGGCGCCGCCATCTCCCTGACGGGGGGCGAGAATTCCCTCACGCTCGAAGCGGGCTCGAGCATCGACGGCAATATCGTGCTGTCGCATGACGACAAGACGCTGGGCGCGCCGCGCTTGTCGATCCTCAACCGAGGCGGTAGCTCGGCCCGGGTAAAGGGCGACGTCATCGTCGGCGCGGGCGCCGATGCCGGATTCGCCGGCAATCCGATGACAGTGGACGGCAGCGTCAGGTTGGGCGATGGCGCGATGTTGTCCATCACGTCGGCGAGCGCGCCGTCGGGCGAATCGCCGGCAAGCATGCAGGCCAGAACCGTCAGCATCGGTACGGATGTCGGCTTTAACCTGTCCGGGGTCGGGCAGGGCAGCGCGACGGACGCGTTGCTGTTCAGCGCGACGGGCGGAAAGATCGAAGGCGATTTCGCCCATGTCGCCATCGGCGGGAAAAAGGCGGCGCACGACGCCGCCGACCCGACCCAATGGATCTCGGACTATCTGACCCTGCGTACCCGCAAGTCCGACGACGGCGAGCATTTCCTGGGGAGCTGGCGGCTGGCCTGGTTCGACACGCCGCCCAAGGCGCATGGCACGTTCCTGATCGGTGACGACGAGGCGTTTACCGTGGGCGCGGCGCTGAGCAAGGTGGAGGCCACCGATGACTGGGACGGCAACAGCCTGACCAAGCAGGGGCCGGGCACGCTGATCCTGAGCGGCGACAACACCTACAGCGGCGATACCGTGGTGGAGGCGGGCACGCTGCGCGTGGGCAACAACGGCGCGACGGGCGCCGTGGCGGGAAACATCGTCAATCAGGGCGAGCTGGTCTTTGAGCGTAGCGACGCGGCGACCTACGCGGGCGTGATTTCGGGCGCGGGCACGGTGACGCAGGCCGGCACCGGCGCCCTGACATTGAGCAACCAGAACACCTACACCGGCGCCACCGCCATCACCGCCGGCACGCTCTATACCGCGGTGGCGGACGCCATGGCCTACAGCACGGCGCTGTCCGTGTGGGCCGACGCGGAGTGGAACCTGGACGGCCATTCGCAGACGCTCGCCGCCGGCGCGACGCTCACGAATCGCGGCGTCATCCGGACGGCGGGCGCCGACCTGCGCGGCAGCGACCTGACCTTCACCAACACCAATCGCGGCAGCATCGATGCGGGCGATGGCGCGCTGGTCCTGACTGGCGGCGCCAATACCCTGACGCTCGAACGCGGGGCCAGGATGGCCGGCGGCGTGAAACTGTCCGCGGGCGCGGATGCGGATCATCTCACTGCCTTGCGCATTGTCAACAATGTCGATTCCCTGGTGAGCGGCACGTTGACGGCGGCCGCGCATACCCGCCTTACCCTGGCCGGCAAGGGATTGACGTTCAGCGGCGACGCCGCGCTGGGGGCCGGCGCCTTGGCCTTCGAGCCGGGCAGCAGCCTGAGCGCGCGCGCGGTTTCGTTCGATGAGGGCGCCACGGTATCCGCCGGCCTGACGGGGTGGGATCAGCACCCGGTGAGGCTGATCACCACCACCGGTGGCATCACGGGGGCATGGCGCGCCGGCGAGGTGCTGGTGAACGGCTCGGCCGCTCCGGAGTACGGCTACCTCAACACCGACGGGCGCAACATGCAGTACTCCTTGCGCTGGGACGGGTTGGATGCGGCGGCCAGCGGCACGTTCCACGTGGCCGATGGCAAGACCTTCGAGGTGACGGGCGCGCTCTCGAACAATACGGCGCAGGTCAATCCCGACTGGGATGGCCGGCGCCTGACCAAGGCCGGCGGCGGCACCTTGGTTCTCAGCGCCGACAATCTTTACGACGCGGGCACGCGCGTCCTGGAAGGCACGTTGCAGTTGGGCAAGGGCGGCGCCACCGGCAGCGTGCAGGGGGACATCGTCAACGAGGGCTTGCTGGTGTTCGACCATGGCGCCGAGGCGGCCGCGTACGCCGGGCAGATTTCGGGCTCGGGTTCGGTGGCCAAGAACGGCGCCGGCACGATGACGCTGACCGGCGACCACCTTTACACCGGGCGCACCACCATCAATGCCGGCACGCTGCGGATTGGCGATGGCGGCGCCACCGGCTCCCTGCAAGCCAATGTCGCCAACAACGCCGCGCTCGTCTTCAACCGCGGCGACAGCCTGACCTATGGCGGCAGGCTGTCCGGCACAGGCAGCCTGACGCAGGCCGGCGCCGGGACGCTGATCCTGACCGGCACCAATATCTATTCCGGCGATACCCGCGTCGATGCCGGCACCCTGCAATTCGGGGCGCCCGGCGCCGACACGTCCCTCAATGTGTTGAGCGGCGGGATCACGGTCGCGCCGGGCGCGACATTGGCCAGGGACCCGTCGGCGACGCTACGGGTCGGCGGCAACGTGATGATCGGGGCGGGCTCGACGCTGCTGCTGCGGGACACGATGCAAATCACCTCGTCTTCGCCGGGGCTGACGATGGGCACGCTGAACATCGGCGCCGACGCCACCCTGCATCTGCCCAACTTCGTCGACAGGCCTGCCGCTGAAGTCGAGTTGTTCCGTTCGGCTGGCGGCATCGGGGGCGACTTTGCCCATGTTGTGTTGGGCGAGGCGTACGTGCCCGAGGCGGACTATCGCAAGCTGACCGTCAGGAAATCGGGCAGCAGCTTCCTGGCCGGGTACGGCTTGAGCTGGTATGCGCACCCCTCCATGTCGCACGGCACCTTCACGCTCGATACCGACGACACGGTCAGTGAGGCGCTCAAGGATGTGGCGGCCAGTACCGATCCGGACAAGCGCTGGAATGGCGCCAGCCTGACCAAGCAGGGGCTCGGGACGCTGACCCTGACTGGCGAGAACAGCTACCGGGGCGGCACCGTGGTGCGCGCGGGCACGCTGCGCATCGGCGACGGCGGCACGGCGGGCGTCGTCACGGGAAACATGTCCATCGAGGATGGCGCCGCGCTGGTCTTCGATCATAGCGATGATGTCGCGGTTTTCATGGGCACCATCGCAGGGGCGGGCACGATCACCAAGAAAGGGACCAATACCTTGTCGCTCTGGGCCGATGGCCGGGGCTATGCCGGCGTCACCACGATCGAGGGCGGCACGCTGAAGGTTGGCTCTTCCGGATATGGAGGATACACGCTGGCGATGCTGGCCGGGGACATCATCGACCACGGCACACTGGAATTCCGCGCCGTCAGTGGTCAGTACAACGACGTGATCTCCGGCTCCGGCGGCGTCAAGGTGACGAGCAGCGCTGTCACGTTTGTCGGCGAAAATTCCTACAGCGGTCTTACTACCCTCGACAACGGAAGGCTCTATATCGGCAACCGTGGCACGACCGGTTCCCTGGCTGGAGACATCCACATTCAATCCGGCTCGGTGGGCTTTCAGCGCTCCGATGCGTTGGAATACGGTGGGGTGATTTCCGGGGCAGGGAGTGTTGCACAGGGCAATCTCTACGGCGGGGGCGGCGGTACGCTGACGCTGACCGGTGACAACAGCTATACCGGCGGCACATCGATCTACGGTGGCACGCTACGCATCGGCAAGGGCGGCACCGCGGGCTCGGTGGTGGGGAACATTTCCAACAGCGGCGCGCTGGTTTTCGACCGCAGCGACGATGTGCAATACACGGGCGTGGTTTCAGGTGGCGGCAGCGTCACCCAGGACGGCGGCGGCCGCCTGTTGCTGACGGCGGCGAACACCTATACCGGAGACACCCTCATCAACGCCGGCGTGCTGCAGTTGGGCGATGGCGGCGCGGGCGGTTCGGTTGCGGGCAATATCGTCAACAACGCCACGCTGATCTTTGACCGCGGCAATGCGGTCACGTACGCGGGCAGGATTTCCGGCAATGGCGAGCTCATCAAGCAGGGCGCCAACACCCTGACGCTGGGCGCAAGCAATACCTATGGCGGCTCGACCGCCATCAATGCCGGCACCTTGAAGTTCGCCGGTGGCGCAATCGCCGCCAACACGCTGGGTGGCCGGGTGGCCGTGGCTGACGGCGCCAGTCTCGCGATCCAGGTGCCGGCCAGCGTCCGTGTTTCGGACCAGGTGGCCTTGCGGCAAGGGTCCACGCTGGCCCTGCAGGATGCCATGAAGGGCATCGCGTCCGGCCCCGGCCTGGCGGCCAGCAAGGTGTCGATCGGCGACGATGTCACCTTGGCGCTGTCCGGCATCGCCCACAAGATCCAGCGCGACGTGCTGTTGTTCAGCGCCGACGAGGCCATCGAGGGAGAGTTCTCGCGTGTCGCCACGGACGGATTCGAAAGGCCGGTCGATTACCTGACGCTGACCACCCGCAAATCCGACGACGGCAAGCAGTACCTGGCGGACTATGACCTGACCTGGCTGCTTGGCAATGGCCAGGCGGACGGCCTGTTCACCATCGCCACCGGACTTGCGCAGACCATTGAAGACGCGCTCACGAACGCCGACGCCAATACCGCCACGGGTTGGGACGGCAGCAGCCTGACCAAGCAGGGAGGGGGAACGCTGGTCCTGACCGGCGACAACACCTACACCGGCGCCACCACGATCGCGGCCGGGACGCTGGCGCTGGGCGCTGGCGGGGCCACGGGTTCGGTGACGGGCGATGTCGTCAACCAGGGCGCGCTGGTCTTCAATCGCGGCGATGCCGTGACTTATTCGGGCGAGATTTCAGGCGCTGGAACGGTCACCAAGAAAGGCAGCAACACCCTGACCTTGACCGGTGATAACACCTACACCGGCCGCACCACCATCGAAGCCGGCTCGTTGCGGGTGGGCGACGGCGGCGCGAGCGGCGCCCTGGCGGGCGACATCGCCTTCCAGAATGCCTCAGGCTCGCTGGTGTTCGACCGCAGCGATGCCTCGCGGTATGGGGGCGTCGTCTCCGGCGCTGTCGGCGTCGCAAAGAACGGCGCCGGCACGCTCGTCCTGTCGGGAGACAATACCTATACCGGCGGCACCGTCATCAACGCCGGCGCGCTGCAGCTTGGCGACGGCGGCGGCGGCGGGTCGGTGCGCGGAAACATCGTCAACAATGGCGCGTTGGTGTTCGACCACGGCAGCGAAGCGCTAAACACGGGCGATATTTCGGGCACGGGCACGGTGATCCAGACCGGCGCCGGCGTGCAGGTGCTTGGTGGCGGCAATAGCTACAGTGGCGATACGGCGATCCGGGCTGGCACTTTGCGGTTCGGCAATGGCACGGCGGCCGTCAGTACGCTCGCCGGCGGGATCGATGTGGCCGATGGCGCCACGTTGTCGGTGCACGCGCCCGCGACCGTCGCCTTGTCCGGCGCCGTGGTTCTCGAAAATGGGGCGACGCTGTCCATGTTGGACCCGCTGAAAAGCGGCGCGCCGTTCGGCAATCTGACGGCCTCCAAGGTGCGTATCGGCGATAACGTCTCGCTCGATCTGTCCGGCTTCGTGCACAAGCCCAACCAGACCAAGGTGCTGTTCAGCGCGGCGGATGGCATCGAAGGCGACTTTGCACGCGTCAGGTCGGACGGATTCCAGAAGAAGGTCGACTATCTGACGGTGGTCACCCGAAAATCCGAGGACCAAAAACGCTACCTGGCCAGTTACGGCCTGAGCTGGCTGGCCGACAACGGGCTGGAGCATGGCACCTTCACCCTGGCCGCCGGCGAGCAGGATACCGTGGACGTGTCGTTGATGGATGTGAAACCGTCCGCGCATTGGGACGGCGCCAGCCTGACCAAACAAGGGGCCGGCATGCTGACGCTGACCGGCGATCACATCTACAGCGGCGACACCACGATCGTCGCCGGCACGCTGGCGTTGGGCGCGGGCGGCAACACCGGCTCGATCACAGGCGATATCGCCAACCGGGGCACGTTGGTTTTCAATCGTGCCAACGCGGCAACCTACGCGGGTGTGATCTCGGGCGCGGGGGTTGTCACGAAGAAGGGGCCCAATGTCCTGACGCTGGCGGGCGATAACACCTACACCGGACTGACCACCGTGGAAGGCGGCACGCTGCGCATCGGTGATGGCGGTACAAGCGGCTCCCTGGCCAGCGATGTCACTTTCACGGGCCTGGGCAGCATGGTGTTTGACCGCAGCGATGCGTCGCAGTACGCGGGCGTGATCAAGGGGGGCGGCGTGGGGGTTCAAAAGAATGGCGCCGGCACCCTGATCCTGTCCGGCGATAACACGTATACCGGTAACACCGTCATCAATGCAGGCGTTCTGCAGCTTGGCGACGGAAGGGTGAGCGGGTCGGTGGGAGGCGCCATCGTGAACAACGCCGTCCTGGCCTTTGATCGCAGCGATGCGGTGACCTTCTCGAATGCGATCTCAGGCACGGGTGACGTGATCAAGCGCGGCAACAACACCCTCACTTTGCGCTACGGCTCGACCCATAAGGGTGAGACCCGCATCGAGGCGGGAACGCTCAAGATCGGCGTGGCGAACGCATTCGCGCAGTCCTCCGGTCTGACCGTGGCGCCTGGCGCCATCCTCAACCTGGGGGGACCCGGCTACCAGGCGATTCGCCAGTTGGACAACCGCGGCATCATCCTGTTCAACGACCAGGGCGCGCCCGCGGCCGGGGGCGGCATCCAGGTGGTCGGAAACATGCGCCACGGCGGCATGCTGATGCTGAACACTTGCGCCGACTGCGCCGGCCAGGTCTACGTACAGGACGGAGACTGGGTCGGAGACGGTGGCACCGTGTCTTTCGGCACGGTGCTCGGCGGCGACGCCAGCAAGACGGACCAACTGCGGATCAGTGGCGCTGCGAGCGGCACGACTTATGTCGTGGTGACCAACGAGGGAGGGGCCGGCGCGCAGACGATCGAGGGGATCGAACTTATTCGGACCGGGACTTCCACGGCGGACGCCTTCGTACAAAGAGGCCGCATCGCCGCCGGCGCCTATGACTACCATCTGCAAAAGGGGTCGGCTTCGGGGAAGAACGAGAACAACTGGTATCTGACGAGTTTCATCGCGCCGCCGGAAAAACCAAGCGAGCCGCCTGCCGACGAGCCTGAGGCGCCGCCCGTCGACGAGCCGGCAGTCCCGCCTGTCGATGCGCCAGTGGTGCCGCCTGCGGAGAAGCCGTCGGTTCCGCCTGTTGACAAACCGGAGGTCCCGCCTGTTGATGGGCCGGTGGTGCCGCCGACTGACAAGCCGGAGGCTCCGCCCGTTGAGACGCCGTCGGTGCCGCCCGCTGACAAGCCGGAGGTTCCGTCCGTTGATGCGCCGCCGGTGCCGCCTGCTGACAAGCCGGAGGTCCCGTCCGTTGATGCGCCAGTGGTGCCGCCGACTGACAAACCGGAGGCTCCGCCCGTTGATGCGCCCGTGGTACCGCCGACTGACCAGCCGGAGGCTCCGCCCGTTGAGACGCCGTCGGTGCCGCCTGCCGACAAGCCGGAGGTTCCGCCCGTTGAGGCGCCGTCGGTGCCGCCTGCCGACAAGCCGGAGGTTCCGCCCGTTGATGCGCCAGTGGTACCGCCCACTGACAAGCCGGAGGCTCCGCCTGCTGAGACGCCGTCGGTGCCGCCCGCTGACAAGCCGGAGGTCCCGCCTGCCGACAAGCCGGAGGTTCCGCCCGTTGATGCGCCAGTGGTACCGCCCACTGACAAGCCGGAGGCTCCGCCTGCTGAGACGCCGTCGGTGCCGCCCGCTGACAAGCCGGAGGTCCCGCCTGCCGACAAGCCGGAGGTTCCGCCCGTTGATGCGCCAGTGGTACCGCCCACTGACAAGCCGGAGGCTCCGCCTGCTGAGACGCCGTCGGTGCCGCCCGCTGACAAGCCGGAGGTCCCGCCTGCCGACAAGCCGGAGGTTCCGTCCGTTGATGCGCCGCCGGTCCCGCCTGCCGACAAGCCGGAGGTTCCGTCCGTTGATGCGCCGCCGGTGCCGCCTGCTGATAAGCCGGAGGTTCCGCCCGTTGATGCGCCAGAGGTACCGCCGACTGACAAGCCGGAGGCTCCGCCCGCTGAGGCGCCGTCGTTGCCGCCTGCTGACAAGCCGGAGGTTCCGTCCGTTGACGCGCCCGTGGTGCCGCCTGCTGATAAACCGGAGGTTCCGCCCGTTGAGACGCCGTCGGTGCCGCCCACTGACAAGCCGGAGGTTCCGTCCGTTGACGCGCCCGTGGTGCCGCCTGCTGATAAACCGGAGGTTCCGCCCGTTGAGACGCCGCCGGTGCCGCCTGCTGACAAGCCGGAGGTTCCGCCCGTTGATGCGCCGCCGGTGCCGCCTGCTGACAAGCCGGAGGCTCCGCCCGCTGAGGCGCCGTCGTTGCCGCCTGCTGACAAGCCGGAGGTTCCGTCCGTTGATGCGCCCGTGGTGCTGCCTGCTGACAAGCCGGAGGTTCCGCCCGTTGATGCGCCGGAGGTACCGCCAACTGACAAGCCGGAGGCTCCGTCCGTTGACGCGCCCGTGGTGCCGCCCACTGACAAGCCGGAGGTTCCGTCCGTTGATGCGCCCGTGGTGCCGCCTGCTGATAAACCGGAGGTTCCGCCCGTCGATGCGCCCGGGGTGCCGCCTGCTGACAAGCCGGAGGTTCCGCCCGTTGATGCCCCGCCGGTGCCGCCTGCTGACAAGCCGGAGGCTCCGCCCGCTGAGGCGCCGTCGTTGCCGCCCGCTGACAAGCCGGAGGTTCCGTCCGTTGATGCGCCCGTGGTGCTGCCTGCTGACAAGCCGGAGGTTCCGCCCGTTGATGCGCCGGAGGTACCGCCGACTGACAAGCCGGACGTTCCGCCCGTTGAGACGCCGTCGGTGCCGCCCACTGACAAGCCGGAAGTCCCGCCCGTTGAGGCGCCTGGGGTGCCGCCTGCCGATATGCCCGCGATACCGCCGGCGGACAAGCCCGTCATTGAGCCGGGCGACGATCACGCGAGCGGGGGAGTCGGCGTTGGAAGGGTTCGTGTCCACCGCCCGGAAATGGGCAGCTACGCCGCCAATATGGCCGCGGCGGGTACGCTGTTCGATATGAGCCTGAGCGACCGCCAGAGCGCGGAATCCGTCGATCCCGTTACGGGCGCCCACGGCCACGGCTGGGCCAGAATGGCCTCCGGACGCAGCCGCGGGAGTCTGTCGGACGGGCAGAATCGGTACTCGGCGGACCGGAGCATGCTCCAACTGGGGGGATCGTTCGCGGGGGGCGCTTTCGGCGGCCGAGACGCTTGGCAGTTGGGCGTCATGGCTGGCTACGGCAGTCACCGCAGCAAGACTCGCAACCGCCTGTCAGGGTACCAATCCCGCGGTGATGTGGTGGGCTATGGCTTGGGCCTGTATGGGACCTGGTATCAGGACGCGTCGGCCCGCAGCGGCCTGTATGTGGACAGTTGGGCGCTCTACAACCGATTCGACAATACGGTCAAGGGCGAGGGTCTGGCCGCGGAGAAATACAAGAGCCAAGGCATCACCGGGTCCGTGGAAGTGGGCTATGTGCTGGAGACGGGCGCCTATGCGACCCGAGGTGGTAGGGAGAACCGATATGCAGTCCGGCCGCAGGCGCAAGTCATCTGGTCGGGGGTGAAAGCCGGCGAGCACACGGAACGTACCGGGACGACGGTGAAGGGCGTGGGGGGCGACAAACTGCAGACCCGTCTGGGCGCGCGATTCTCCATGACCAGCCGGCAGGCGTCGCCGGACCCGGCAAAAGCGGGCGGGTTCGAGACCTTCCTGGAGGTTAACTGGGTGCACACGCCCAGGCCCTACGGCGTCAGCGTGGACGACACCCGGGTCTTGATCCAGGGGAGCAAGCACGTGGTCGAGATGTCTGCGGGCGTGCAGGGCGAGCTGAACGAGCGGGTGAGCATCTCGGCGAACCTGATGCAGCGCCATGGTAGCCAGGGCTATCGCGACACGCAGGGCGGGGTGAGCCTGAAGCTCCGCTTCTAATCCCGGCCTCTCGGGGCGCGCCAGGCGCGCCCCGAGAGGGGGCGCACTTGTTGAAATGTGTAATCCACCGGCCTGTCATGGGTGGAAGTCATTTCAATATCAGGACAGATTTGCGCGGCCAGGGTGCGACGGCATTTTGGCGCCGCGCGCGTATGCCATGACACGGGGTGCGCGGTCAATGGCGAATAGGGGGTGCCGATTTACCCCTAGCACGATATCCCCGGTTATTTCGGACGCGATCAGTGACCTGAAGTTGCAATAACGACATTTTCCCTTGGGGGCGTCCAAAGATACCCACGGAGAATACTCATTGCTTGCAGTTTGATTAAACCAAGATAAGAAAACGACTTTAAATATATTCTTACAAGACAAAAGGTCTCATTTATTTCCATATGTATGGAAAAAGAGATTATTTCAGGGATTTCCCCACGTTTATTACGACCGCGGCGACTTATTTCCATAGCATCGAAAACTTTTAGAAAAAAATTTGCTGCCGCCGCAGCCTACGATTCGTTGGCTCGCTGCCCACCGGTATGACCGGGTATCGAGTTGTAATCAAATTTGAATGTGACGTCCACCCAGCCGCCAATATGCGATTCGATTTCGCATGGGTTATTTGGTTCCTGGGTGTCGATTTTTTGATGTATTCGACACGACGAAAACAGTGAGGTCCCCCGTGGTAAAGAGAATCGCAGTATGCGGCCTTGGATATGTCGGCCTGCCCGTGGCCGTGGCATTTTCCAGGCGCTTTGATGTCGTCGGCTTTGATGTGGACAAGCGGCGGATCACGAGCCTGAAACAGGGAGAGGACTGGACCGGCGAGATCGAGCGTGAGGCATTGCTGGCGTCCCCCATGCAGTTCACCGACCAGGTGAGCGAACTGGAAGGCTGCGATTTCTTCGTTGTCGCCGTGCCGACGCCGGTCGATGAAAAGAATAATCCCGATTTTTCGCTGCTGGTGCGGGCCTGCCGCTCGATCGGCCCCGTGCTGCGGCCCGGATGCATCGTGGTTTTCGAATCCACGGTGCACCCCGGGGCGACCGAGGAAATCTGCGGACCGGAGCTGGAAAAGGCCTCGGGCCTGCGCTGCGGCGTCGATTTCAAGCTCGGCTACAGCCCCGAGCGGATCAATCCGGGCGACCGCGAGCACCCGTTGGAGAAGATCGTCAAGATCGTGTCCGGCCAGGACGAGGAATCGCTGGAGATCATCGCCGGCGTCTACGAACAGATTATCGATGCGGGCGTGCACCGCGCTTCCTCGATCAAGGTGGCGGAAGCCGCCAAGGTGCTGGAAAACACGCAGCGCGACATCAACATCGCCCTGATGAACGAGATGTCCAAGATCTGCGATCTGGTCGGCATCCGCACCGCCGAAGTGCTGGCGGCCGCCGGCACCAAGTGGAATTTCCTCAAGTTCACGCCCGGGCTGGTCGGCGGCCACTGCATCGGCGTCGACCCCTACTACCTGACGTCCAAGGCGCAGGAACTGGGCTACCACCCCGAAGTCATCCTGTCGGGCCGTCGTATCAACGACGGCATGGCCAGCCACGTGGCCTCGCGAGTGGTGCAGACCCTGGCCCGCAATGGCCGCCTGAATGCCGCGACCCGGGTCGGCATCCTGGGCATGACGTTCAAGGAAAACGTGCCCGACATCCGCAATTCGAAGGTCGTCGACCTGTACCGCGCGCTTGGCGAGTACGGCATCACGCCGGTGGCCTGCGACCCGATGGTCGACGTCGAGCAGATGCGGCATGAGTACGGCATCAGCCTGGTCAATCGAGAGGAGTTCCGCGACATGGATGTGCTGATCCTGGCGGTGCCGCACCGCGAAACCATGGACACCCTCTGGGAAGACCTGCCGCAACTGGTCAAGGCCGACGGCATGGTCTGCGACCTGAAGTCCGTGCTGGACAGCCGCCGGCTGCCGTCCGGCCTCTTGTACTGGACGCTCTGAGTCCAGGCCCGCAACCCATCAAACACAGGAGAGGCCCGGAATGACCGCCTTTACCATTGCCCCGATTGGAACCTGCCGCATCCACACGCCGTTGCGTGATGCCGTGGGTCGCTATCCGATCAAGCAGCAGCTTGGTCGCAACTACGGTTTCGTGCACACCAGCGCCGAGGCGCTGCAGCAAGCCCGCTTCATGTTTGGCCAGGCCGAGATTCCCGCCGACGTGCAGCGCGTGATCTTCCGTCCGTCCAACGGCGAGCAGGCCCGGCGCGGCGTGCACAAGCCGGCCGACCTGTACATGGTCGAACTGTCCTCGCGCAAGCTGCTGACCGTCGACGGCTATCCCATCCAGTCCAACTACCTGGTGCGCTACTTCAGCGAGTTCTTCGCCGACCGCGCGCGGACCCGCACGTTCTGGTCCCAGGCCAGCGACGAGCGGCTGGCCGAGCGCCGCGCGTGGCTGGACCAGGATCCGGTCTTCAAGAGCCTGTCGGCGGACAACCGCGACCTGCTCGCGCGCATCGTCAAGCGTGAACAGACGGATGACGAGATCGCGCAGCAGATGCAGGCGCTGGTCGATCTGCTGGGCCGCGACAAGGTGGTGTTCGTCACGCACGTCAACGCCATGACGCCCGACAATGTGCCGATCGAGCAGCGGGCGCAGTTGATCGCGGCCGTGACCGCCAGCGCCCAGCACATCGGCGTGCCTTGCTACGACCCAACCCCGCTGATGAACAAGATCGGCCAGGCGGACGCGCTGGAGGACGGCGGGCTGGACCTGACGCACTACACCCCGCTGTTTGCCGAACGCCTGTACACCGAATGGTTCAAGACCTTCGTGCGCCCGCGCATGAGCGCCTCCACGCCGCAGTCCGCCGTGCCCAAGCTGGGCGCCGAGGAAAGCGTCGAGCGCATCGAGAAGCTCTGGGACGCCGGCGAACTGCGCGAGGCCTCGCGCCGGCTGCGCGACGTGCTGCGCCGGCATCCAGGCCTGCCCGACCACACGCTGCTGTTCGCGCGCATCCAGGAAGAGCTGGGCGATTACGAAGGCTCGCTGGCATTGCTGGACGGCGCCGATGGCGCGCTGGCCACCGGCAGCAAGGCCGAGCAGATCCTGATGCGCAACCATTTCAAGCTGGGACGCCACGAGCTTGCGCACTCGCTCGCCGCCGGCCTGCTGGGCGACGAGATCGAAACGCCGGAAATCGTGCGCATCGCGGCGATCTCCGCCGGCCACCTGGGGTTCGTGGACGAGGCGCTGGGCAACTGGAAGCAATTGTTCCGCATCTCCTCGCCCCAGGATCCCACCGCCACAGAGGCGGCCGACACCGTGCTGTCGCTGCTGCAGGCGGGCAGCGATATGGACGCCGTCCTGCGCTGGGTCCATGAAGTGCGCGCCGCCATCCCGTCGCATGGCCGTAGTTTCGCGATGCTGTGGCGCGACCGGCTGATCGCCGGAGACCGCGCCGGCCTGCGCGCGCTGGCCTTTGAATCGCCCGCGCTCAAGGACGTGGAAGCGCTGGAACTGGTCAAGGAAGCGACCTGGCGCGGTTGCATCATGGCCGCGGCCGCGCTGGCCGTGTCGTGCAAACTGGCCGACAGCGAACAGGAAGACATTTCCGGCTGGCTGCGCACGCAGTCCGCGGCGTGGGCCGAGGAGGGCACCCAGGCGCTGGAGGAAGGCCGGCTGCGCGATGCCGCCGAGCGCATCTGCGCGCACCGCCTGCTCAATCCGGACGCCCTGGCCGGCGTGCGCGCGCAGCGCGCCTTTGAACGCGCCATGCGCCTGGGCGTGCGGGCCGCGCTGGTGGCGGGCAACCACAAGGAAGTGATCGACCTGACCGACATCGCGCTCGATACCCAGGTCGAGTTCCCCGAGTTGCACGCCATGCGTGGACGCGCGGCCGACGCGCTGGGCGACAAACAGACCGCCATGCGGCACCTGGAGCAGGCCGCGGCAAACGAATCCGCGCCGTTCAGCACGCAATTGCATTTCGCACGGGTGGCGTTCAACGGCGGCTGGTTCGGCGAGGCCATCGACGCCTACAAGATGGTCCTGGCGCATGCCTCGGCGGACCAGAGCGCCAAGGACGAGGCCGAGCGCCAGCTCGGACGGCTCGGACCGCGCGCCATTCGCGGCGCCCGTGAAATCCTGGCGGCCGGCGATCCCAAGGCCGCCTGGGACCTGTTGGATCGTGTGGCGCAATCGTGGCCCGGGATGCCGGAGGTCGACCACGAGAAGCGGCGCATCCTGGCCGTGCTGTACGCGGAAGCGCGCGCGCTGGAGTCGTCCAGCACCACCGAGCGCCTGGCCTTGGGCGAGCGCATCCTGCAACTGGTGCCCGACGATCCCATCGGCCTGCGTCTGGCCGCGGTCGGCGCCATGCGCCTGCACCGCTTCGAACAGGCCCTGCCTTACTGGCGCGCGCTTCAGGAGCGTTCCGACAACCCTGCCCAGTACGATCACTACATCGAGCGCTGCCAGGTGTGGATCGACAAGGCCAACCGCAGGAAGGCCGCATGAATCCGCCGCTGATTACCGAACGCGAGGAAGCCGCCTCGTCCGAGCTCCAGCAGGTCCAGGCGCGGCTGGAGGAAATCGTCGCGGCATCGGTGCGGGTCCAGGTCGCGCAGGCGAACCTGGCCGACGCGCAGACGTTGGCGCGCGGCCACCTGGCCGACCCCAAGGTCCGCTTCCTGCTGCTCAGGTTGAAAGAGGCGGCGGGCCTGAACGAGGGCATGTCCGAACAGTGGGCCACGCTGCTGCGCGAATGCCCCGATGACCTGGAGATCGTGCGCTACCGGGCGACCCGCCTGGTCAAGGAGCGCCATGTCGATGAGGCGCTGGCCCTGGTCGAGCGGCACCTGCCGGAATCCACGGACAATCCCTCCAGGCTGTTCGCCCGCGCCAAGCTGTTGAGCGACATCCGCGCGCACGCGCAGTCGGACGAGCTGTTTCGCCGGCTGATCCTGCAGCATACGGATCGCAACATCCGCGTCGAGTTCGCCAAGCGCCTGCGCAAGCGCGGCCTGCTGGCGGACGCGTTCGAGGTCATCGCGCCCGTGGCCAGGCACCTTGCGCCTGGCAGCAAGGCGGCGGAACTGGCCAACGGCCTGGCCAGCGACTACGCCTTCTACCAGCGCCTGGAGCCCGAAAGCGCGCTGGCGGGAAAGGACATCAGGATCGTGTCGATGAAGCACGCCATCCTGCATTTCCGTCATCGGCAGATCCCGGAATATTCTCCGGAGAAGCCGGTTTCGGTCGCCCTGGTGACCGGCAGCCTGGGCCCGGGCGGCGCCGAGCGCCAATTGACGCGGCTGGCCGGAGAGCTGGCCCGCATGGCGGACGCGCCCGATGCCGGAGCGGCCGACGCGCCGATGAAGCCGGAAAAGGTCGAAGTGCTGGTCAAGCAGCACACCGAGCCGGCCGGTTCCACCAAGAAGCAGGGACTGGACTTCTTCCTGTCCGTGCTGGTCAAGGCGCGGATTCCGGTCACGGAAATCAACAAGTTGCCGGCGATCTCGGTGGCTCACCAGTCGGTGCCGGATGGCAGCCTGGGCCGCCTGCTGGAGCAGTTGCCGCCGCCGGTCCACTACGGCGTGACGCGGCTGGCGCCCGTGCTGCGCGCCAGCACGTTCGACGTGGTGAGCCTGTGGCAGGACGGCACCTGCCTGTTCGGCGCCCTGGCGGCGCTGCTGGCCGGCGCTCCAACCATTCACCTGGTGTTCCGTGGCTTGCCGCCGAACATCCGCAAGGACCGCTTCCGCGAAGAGTACCCGGAGCTGTACCAGGCCCTGGCCCAGGTGCCCGGCGTGCATTTCGTCAGCAACAGCCGCAAGGCCGCCGAAGCCTATGCCGAGTGGCTCGGCATCCCCATCGTGCGCTTCCATGTGCTGTACAACGGCGTGCCGGACCTGACCACCGACGCCGCGCAGGCCGACCAGGAAAAGTGGCGGGCCTTCCAGGAAAGCACGGCCGACGCCACGGAAACCATCGGCGGCGTATTCCGCCTGGAGCCGGACAAACGCCCTCAGCTTTGGATCAAGCTGGCCGCCATGTACCTGAAACAGCGTCCGCGTGCGCGCTTTGTCATCGTCGGCGATGGCCGGCTGCACGACAACATCGTGGCGTTGGCGGAAGAACTGCGCGTGATGGATCGACTGCTGCTCGTCGGCCTGTCGAACCACGTGGGCTACTGGTATTCGCAAATGGACGCCAAGGTCCTGCTGTCGCGCTACGAAGGCCTGCCCAACGTGCTGATCGAAGCCCAGTTGCTGGGGGTGCCGGTCGTCTCGACGCCGGCCGGCGGCGCGGGCGAGTGCTTCGAGGAAGACCAGACGGGCCACCTGCTGGGCGATGTCGAGCATCCCGACCTGCATGAGGCTTGCGACAAAGTCGCCTCGATCGTCGATCGGGTGCGCGCCGACGAGAGCCTGAAAGCCCAAAGCCGCAAGCGGGCGCAGACCCTGTTTTCGCTGGAGGCGATGCTGGCCAAGTTCCTGAGCCTGTGCATGCCGCTCATGCCAGAGTCGGAGAACGACGCGAGCATGGAACTGCCCCCGATGCGTCTCAAACAGGCTTGAGCGTCCGCCAGCCCCATCCTGGTCCTGAAGATAAAGGAAGTTATGCAAATGAACGTCCCGGCGGCGAGCCCGCGCCGCATTGCGGCGCCGGCCCTGCTGCTGATCACCGTACTCATGCTCAGCGGCTGCCAACTGCCGCGCTCGGGCCCCATGTTGAGCGAGATGACAGGCGCGCACGACGCCAAGGACGTCATCGTGATGCCGGCGTCGCGCGAACTCGCGCGCGCGAGCCGGGTGCCCGAGGTGTCCGATTTTCCCGTTCGCTATCGCGACCTGACCGAGGCCGGCTTCGACACCCTGGTGCCCGGCGATGGCATCAACGTGAAGGTGTGGGAACGCGGCGGACTGGGCGTGTTCGCGGCGGATCCGACGGGGGTGAGCGACCTGGGCAACCAGGAGCTGGACCGCAATGGCTATGTGTCCTTTCCCATCCTCGGCAAATTCAAGGCGGGCGGCATGACGCTGGGTCAACTGCATGACGCCATCGTGGCGCGGCTGAGCCGGCTGGTGGCTGGCGCCGATGTCAGCGTGACGCGCGCCACCGACGCGCGCGGGCAGATGGTGACCGTGCAGGGCAACCTGACCAAGCCGGGCATGTACCCGATCACGCAGACGTCCCAGCGCCTGAGCAGCGCGCTGGCGCAGGCGGCGCCGGTGCAGACCAATCCCGAGCAGCTCGTCATCAGCCTGCGTCGCGATAACAAGGTCGCCTCGGTGCGCCTGTCGGACATTTACCGCAACCAGAACAACGACATCCTGCTGCGCTCGGGCGACGTCATCACCGCGTACGAATCGCGCGAGTTCCTGACCGTGCTTGGCGCGGCCGGCAACCAGGGCCGCGTGGCCATCAGCAAGCGTAACTACAGCGTGCTGGACGCGCTGGCCGACGCCAAGGGGCTGGACGACCAGACCGCCGACCCGCGCTCGGTGTTTCTGTTCACGCCGGCGCAGGCAGGCGCCGAGGGCAAGCCGGACCTGTTGCCAGTGGTGTACCAGTTCGATCTCACGCGTCCGGAACAGGTGGCGCTGGCCCGCGAATTCACGGTGAAGGAAGGCCAGGCGATCTATATCTCCGACGCGCCGTTCACCCAGGTGCAGAAGGTGCTGTCCGCGTTCCGCGTGACCATGAGCGCCGGCTTCAGCGCCACTCGGGCGATCGACTCCGACTCCGGCTCCGGCGCCTCCAACGGCATCAGCCAGTAGCGTGTCGATGAGCAACGAGGATCGGATCAAGGGTTGGCGTTCGCGGAGAAAGGACAGCAGCTACGCGGTGGGATCGGGCGTCGCCGCCTGGCGCCTGGACCCGGCCGCGCTGTTCGAGGCCAAGGCGGAGCCGGCTGTGCTGTTCAAGCCCTTGCTGGCGCGTCTGCAGGGCGAGCCGCACGACTCGGTGGCCGCCCGGCGGGCGGTCTACGAGGCGGTGCAGGCCGAGCTGGACGCGGAGATCGCGCGCGCCGAGGTCGATGAGTCGCTGGCCGATTTTTCACGGCGACGCCTGCGCATCATCGTGCGCCTGCTGGAGCAGGACATCCGCGCCGGCGTCGAGGTGTTCGCGCCGGGCTATATGCCCGCGCGGCTGGTGGCGGAGGATCGGCGCCTGGCCCAGGCGCAGGAGCGGCGCGAGCAGCGGCGCAGGCAGGACGAGGCGCGCGAGGCGCGTCGCCGTGCCTCGCGCAACGATATCGCGCTGGAGATGGAGCTGCCGGCGGGCGAGGCCGGCGACCTGGAGATCCTGCGGGACCGGGTGCGCGGCCTGCATGCCGGGCATCGTCCGCATATCGCCGGCCGCGGCTGGCCAGGCGGACGCACGCTGTTGGCGCTGTTCGTCTATCAGTTGCATGTGATGCATGGCGAAAGCCGGATCGCGCTGTTGTGGGCGTTCGTGGGCCCGGTGGTGCTGCTGACGCTGATTTCGTCGCTCTACATCCTGATGGGCACGCACTACATCCTGGGGATGGACGTGCAGACCTTCTCGCTGTTGGGCGCGACGACCTGGATCATGTTCCGCCAGATCATCTTCCGCAGCAGCACGGCGTATGTGTCGGCGCGCGGCCTGTTGAATTTCCAGGGCGTGTCGCCCTTGATGTGCGCGATGGTGCAGGCGCTGCTGTACGTGTCGGTGTACCTGGTGGTGTTCGTGGTCCTGATCACCGCCGGCCATGCGCTCGATCTCATCACGCTGCCCAAGAGCTGGCCGGGCTTCATGCTGTACGTGGTGCTGATGGCGTGCTGCGCCGCGGCGATGGGCCTGCTGTTCGGCGCGATCGCGACGTTCTGGCACTTCTTCCTGCGGCTGGCGCCGGTGATCGAACGCTTCTTGCAGATTTTCTCGGGCGTCTTTTTCGTTTCGGAGCAGTTGCCCGAACAATTGCGGCCCTGGATGCTGTGGCTGCCGTTCTCGCATGGCATGCAACTGCTGCGCTCGGCCTACTTTGATTCCTATACGTCGCAGGACGCGAGCCTGGGGTACTTCCTGACCAGCCTGGTTTTCCTGATGGTGGTCGCCCTGGCGGCCGAGCGGCTGGCCCGACCCAACATCCAGCCCATGTGAGGAATGACGATGATCCATCTCAATCGCGTCACGGATGAACCCCTGGCCTTCGGCCACCGGCAGGCGTTGCTGGCCCAGGCCAGCCTCGACATTCCCGTCGGGCGCTATGCCTTGCTGTCGCCGGCGCCGGAGCTGCACCGCCAGATCATCGACCTGCTGTGCGGCCTGCGGCCGCCGCGCCAGGGCTTCGTCCAGCACGACGGCAACGTGTCGTGGGCGATCGGCCGGCAGGGCTTCATCCGTGGCAAGGCCAGCGGCCTGAACATGATCGAGCTGGTGAGCCAGATGTACGAGCTCGACGCCGATGCCACCTATGAACTGGTGGCCGACCTGATTACCGACCCCAAGAGCCTGCCGCGGCCGATGGAGCATTGGCCGCTGTTCGCGCGGCAGGAGTTTTCGTTCGCGCTGGCCCTGGCGCCGGCGTTCGATGTCTACGTGATCGAAGGGGCCATTCCCTTCGAGCCCTGCCGTTTCACCCGTCTCTGGCTGGCGCTGTTCGAAGAACGGCTGGTCGGCAGGACGCTCATTCTTTCCAGTTATCGCCAGAATCAATTGGCGGACTATTGCCTGAAGGGCCTGATTTATGAACGAAGCGCACTCCGCATCGAAGACGACCTCGACCAGTGCATCCAGAAGTTCCCCCCGCGACGATCACGAAGCGAATCCGGAACAGGCGACGACGTTTTCGGCGGATTCGACGAGGGCCAGCTCGGCTTCTGAGAGCGGCTCCGAGATCGAGCGCCGGCGCCGCGAACGGCAGTCGGCGTTGGAGGATCGACGCCGCCGGCGCTGGATCAACGCGCTCATCGTCGTCGCCCCGGTGGTCCTGGCGCTGGTTTACGTGCTCTGCATCGCCACGCCGCGCTACGAAGCCGAATCGCGCTTCTTCGTGCAGTCGGGCTCCGGCCAGCAGGGCGGCGGCGCGATGGCGGCCAGCCTGCTCACGACCGGCAACTCGGGCGGCATGCTCGGCGGCTTCGTCGACGGCTGGGCGGTCAGCGACTTCCTCAGGTCGCGCGACAGCATGCGGCAGTTGGACAAGAAGGTCGGCCTGCGCCAATACCTGTTGAATAAGGGCCTGGACCCGGCCAACCATCTGTCGGAGGACTCGAGCGAGGACGATCTGTATCGCGCCTATCGGGCCTCGGTGCAGGTTTCCTTCAATGCGCTGGAGCAGATCGACGTGCTGCGCGTGCGCGCGTATTCGCCCGAGGACGCCGAAACCCTGTCCAGGGCGCTGATCGGCCTGGCGGAAGAGTTCGTCAGCTCCATGAATGAAAAGGGCGTGGCCGACAAGCTCAGGGTCAGCGAGGAATCGGTCAGGCAGGCCGAGCAGAAGGCGCTGAGCGCCCGCGAAGCGCTGACCACCTGGCGTACCACGCACGGCAACATCGACCCGACCGCGACGGTGGCCATGCTGCTGAACCTGTCGAGCCAGTTGGAAGCGGAGCTGAGCACCGCCCAGATCAACCTGGACAAGATCCGCGCGCTGAACAACAAGGACCATTTCATGCTCAAGCCCGCCGAGACGCAGGTCGTGGCCCTGAAGAAACGGCTCGCCGCCGTGCGCCAGCGCCTGAGCGGCGAGGGCAACACGGAAGCGAAACAACTCAAGTCATACGAGGCGCTGCGCAATACGCAGGCCTTCGCCGATTCGAATCTGACGCTGGCGCAGCAGTCCTACCAGCAGGCCGTGACGGACGCCCTGCGCCTGCAGCGTTACCTGTCCATCATCGCGCAACCGGTCTCCACCGACCGGCCCAGCAGCCCGCGCACGGGGGTGTTGCTGCTGCAGGCGCTGGCGCTGGGCTTCGTGCTCATGTTCGTGCTGCGCGCGGCGATGGCATTGCTGAGAGGATTGCGCCATGGTTGATACCACGATAGAACGCCCCGGCGCCCTGGCGCCGACCGCCGCCCAGGCCGCTCCGAGCGATGGCGTCAGCCGCCTGCGCGCCGTCATCAAGCAGATCCTGGAGGCGGATGATCCGTTGCAGGCGATGGCCGGGCTCGGACCGGCGCTGGCGCGGGTGGAGGAGGGCTGGCGCGACGCGCGCCGCCTGCTGGTGTCGCCGTTCGTGAAGGTGGGCCGGCTCGAGCCGGCGATCGCCGCGCTGGAGCGGCTGGTCGAGGCCTATCCGACGCGCACCGACGACCGCCGCCTGCTCGCCAGCCTGCTGGGCCGCACCGAGCAGTGGGACCGGGCCATCGCCCAGGCCGATGCCGCCGCCGCGATCGCGCCCCAGGACGCGGCATTGCAGGCCGCGCGGATACAACTGCGCGTGCAGGCCGGACGCATTCCGCAGGCTGCCGAGGTTGCGCGCCAGACCGCTGCCGTGGCGCGCGCCAATCCGGGCGAGGCGCATTGGTGGATGCTGGCCCATGCGCGCAACGACGATTCGGCCGATGCGGCTGCCATTGCCATGACCTTGCAGGCGGCCGATCTGCCGAACGCGCGCGTGGCGACGGTGGCTGTGCGCGCCTTGCTGGACGACGACCGGGTCGAGGCGGCGATCGAGCTGGGCAACGGCGCGCTGGACGCAGGGCACGACGCCCCGGCGCTGCGCGCATCGCTGGGCCTGGCGCACTTGCGGCGCGCCACCGACGAGGACCGCAAGCTGCATGCCCCGGCGCACTTCGAGGCGGGCTTGAGCGCGGCGCCGGCCGACGTGCGGTTGTTGACGCTGCATGGAGAGACCCTGCTGCGCGCCGGCCGCTACAAGGAGGCCGTGGCGCCGCTTCGCCAGGCCGTGGAACTGGCGCCGGACCTGGAGCAGACCCGCGCCCTGTACGCGCGCGCGCTGCGCTACACGCTGCAGTATGAAGAGGCGGCCGACCAGATGCTGCGGCTGGTCGAGAAGTCGCCCGAAAAGCGACTCTGGCAGCGCGGGGCCATCGGCGCGCTGTCGCAGGCCGGGCGCAAGCAGGAGGCCGAGGCCCTGTTCGAGCGATACGTGGCGCAACGCGGGCAGGCGCTGCCGGCGACCTTCCAGGAAGCCCTGGACCAGTTGGAACACAAACTGGATACCGCCCCGATCCCGCAAGCCCGCCTGGACTGGGCCTGGTCGCTGCGCGACGACGCCTCGGCCGACCGTGCGCAATGGGAGCGGCGCGCGCGCTGGGGCCATCTGGTGGATCACCTGCTGTTCGACTGGCTCGAGTGCCGCGAGGACAGCGTCGAGGAAGCCATGCAGGTGCTGGGCGAACTGGATACCGGCGAGCGTTTCTTCGCGCCGCTGCTGGCCACCGGCCGGGGCGTGGTGGTGGCCACGGCGCACGTGGGGCCCATGTATGCCGGCCTGATGGCGCTGGAACTGCTGGGCATTCCCTCGCGCTGGCTGGCGACCGCGCCCAGCATCGCCCAGAGCAGCTATGCCGCCGCCCTGATCTCCACCGCCGACCAGACCGAGGCGCAGGTCGCCAAGGCCTGCATGCGCGCGCTGGCCTCGGGCAACGTGCTGTGCCTGGCCGTGGACGGCGCCGCCAACCCGGCCGCGCCACGCGTGGATTTCGAAGGGCAGTCCGTGACCTATTCCAGCTTCGCGGCGCACCTGGCGCACCGCCAGGGCGTGCCGTCGGTGTTCTACACGCCGCGCTGGGAGAACGGCAAGGTGGCCTACACGCTGGAGATGCTGCCCGCCGTGGAACCGGGCGAGGACGCCGATGCGTATGCGGCGCGCTGGCAGGCGGCCTATTTCAAGCATCTGCGGGCGCACGTGGCCGGTCCGCCGGAAAACCTGCGCCTGAGCGGCGGCATCTGGCGTCACGTGCAGTCCGCGGATCGGTCCGCGCAGCGTTAGGGAGTGAATGTCCATGAGAGCGACAACGAATTCAAGGCAAGCGGCGGCGGAGCAGGCGCCGCGCCGCAGGCGCGCCGGTCCGGTCCGTCGCCGGTTGCTGCGCGCGTTGGCCTGGCTGCCCGCGCTGGGCATGCTGTATGGCGGCGCGGCCGCCGCCAGTGAATCCTGCGCCAGTCCGGACGAGCGCTGCCCCTTCGTTTCCGAACTGCTGCAGCAGCGCGAGGGTTATGGCGCCCGGGCCACGGGCGGGCTGGGCGGCAAGTTCATCGAGGTCACCTCCGACCAGGACGCCGGACCGGGCACGCTGCGCGCGGCGCTGGCGCAGGCCAAGAAGGGGCCGACCTGGATCCGCTTCGCCTCGGACATGACGATCGTGCTGGAGTCGCAGTTGCGGGTGCCGTCCAACACCACGATCGACGGCCGTGGCAGGCACGTGGCACTGATCGACGACGGACTGGGTGTGTATGGCAGCAGGAACGTCATCCTCACGCACCTGACCATCGATGGCCGCCTGAACCGGCTGACGCAGGCCGTGAACATCGCCAACGACAGCCGCGACGTGTGGGTGGACCACATGGACCTGTCGCGCATGTCCGACCGGCTGCTGAACGTGAAGAACGGCTCCACCGACGTCACGATTTCGTGGACCAAGTTCCACAACTCGAACAAGGTCATGCTGCTCAACAACATCACCTCGAAGAACCTGTTCGCGAACTACGACCGGGATTCCATCGCGCGCGTGACACTGCACCACAATTATTTCTTCAACACCGTGCAGCGCAATCCCCGGGGCCAGTTCGGCACGTTCCACCTGTTCAACAACCTGCTGGAGAACTGGGATTTCTACGGCATGAGCTTCAGCCTGGAGGCCAAGGCGCTGGTCGAGGGCAATATCTTCAACAACGATGCGAAGCGCCAATGCGTGGAGCCCGAGTTCTTCCCGACGGTGGAAGGGGTGAAGGTGAATTACTGCCGCTACATCCCCACCGCCGCCAAGCGCAGCGCGCTGGACAACGGGGCGTCGGACGAGGGCGCCTACCAGGACCTGAAGGCGGTGCACGGCTATACGCGCGACTTCAAGGCGTTCCTGCGCCTGAAGGACAACCTGTATCTGGGAGACGCGAAACCCGTGCTGCAGGACTACCGCCCCGAGGCCGCGCCGACGCCGCCGTATTGCTATGGCTATGAGACGCCCTCGGCCGAACTGGCGGACCGGATCCGCAAGCACGCGGGGAACACCAGCGGCGATACGCCGCTGCCCGCGACGCGGGTGGGCGCGGGCTGCCCAAGATAGCGGCGGCGCGGCGAGGCCGCGGCGCGCGGGGAACCCGAGTCGGGGGTCAGGCCTGGTGCGACAGCGGCCGCTCGGGAATCGGCGCGATGCGTTCGGGCGGCGGCGACACGCGCCACGAGGCGCGCCGGCGCAGCGCGCCGAACAGCTTGAGGCCTTGCGGCCAGTCTTCCAGTCCGCTGTCGGCGTTGATGTGGCCGGCGCCCGGGATCACCACCACGCGGCTGCCCCAACTCTCGGCAAAGGCGCGGGCGCGTTCCAGCCGGCAGTAGGGGTCATTGTCGCTGGCCACCACCACGCTCTGGAACGGCAAGGAGTGGCGCGGGATCGGCGCGAAACCGCGCAGACAGTCCGGCGCGTCGGGACGCTCGACGTCCGCCGGCGCCACCAGCAGGGCGCCGGCGACCTTGGCGCGCAGCGGCACCGGCAGCGCCGCGCTGATCAGGCAGCCCAGGCTGTGGGCGATCAGCAGCACGGGGCTGCGGGCCTGGTCGACCAGGCCGGCAAGGGTGGATATCCATTCCGCGCTGACCGGGTTCTGCCAGTCACGCTGCTGCACCCGCACCGCGTGCGGCAACAGGGTCTCCCAGCGCGATTGCCAGTGTTCGGGTCCGGAGTCTTTCCATCCGGGGACGATGATCGGTTGGAGTCTCATGGCGGCCATGATGCCGCGCCGGCTTAGTAACGCAAACGAATAAATCCGCTTTTGCATATACGGTGTCGGGCATAAGGGCGGCGGCCCCTCGGATGCGGCACCGCAATATCGAAACCCCGCGCAAGACGGGCCGGAACCCCTGCGAAAGCCGCTATTTTTCAGTGTATGCTTGCCGTGCTAATGCAACGTAACGGGGCGTGACCAATGCATTTCCGGCCGTCCGCCCGGTTCAAAAACCAACGATTACAAGCCATTAAAGGAGTGCACTCATGAAGCAAGCATTTCGTCTGACCCCGGTCATCGCGGCCCTCAGCGTCGCCGCGGGGTTGGCGTTCAGCGCCGGCGCGCAGGCACAGACCATCAAGATCGGCGTGGTGGGCCCCACCACCGGCGCGGTCACCCAATACGGCGACATGGTCCGTGAAGGCGTCGACACCGCGGTGGAGCGCATCAACGCCGCCGGCGGCATCAACGGCAAGAAGCTGGAAACCGTGGTCATCGACGACGGCTGCGAACCCAAGCAGGGTCCGGTCGCCGCCAACCGCGTGGTCAACAGCAAGATCGGCTTCGTCGTGGGCCACGTCTGCTCGGGCGCCACCATCGCCGCCGCCGACATCTACAACAACGAAGGCGTGGTCATGGTCACGCCCTCGGCCACGTCGCCGGCCCTGACCGACGGCAAGAACTACGACTTCATCTTCCGCACCATCGGCCGCGACGACCAGCAAGGCCCCGCCGCCGCCAAGTTCATCCTGGAAAAGCTCAAGCCCAAGAAGGCCGCCGTGCTGCACGACAAGCAGTCGTACGGCCAGGGCATCGCCACCGCCGTCAAGAACGACCTCGAAAAGGGCGGCGTGCCCGTCGCCATCTTCGAAGGCATCAACGCCGGCGACAGCGACTACTCGGCGGTCATCACGAAGCTCAAGAGTCAGGGCGTGGACTTCGTCTACTACGGCGGCTACCACCCCGAAATGGGCCTGCTGCTGCGTCAGGCGGCCGAGCAGGGCGTGAAGGCCAAGTGGATGGGTCCGGAAGGCACGGGCAATCCGGACATCAACGCCATCGCCGGCGATGCCGTCGAAGGCATGCTGCTGACGCTGCCGGCCGACTTCACCCAGAACGCCGCCAACGCCGAGATCGTCAAGGCCTTCGCCGCCAAGAAGCGCAACGCCAGCGGCGCGTTCCAGATGACGGCCTACACCGCCACGCAGGTCATCGCCGACGGCATCAAGGGCGCCGGCAGCGAAGACCCGACCAAGGTCGCCAAGTACCTGCACGCCAACTCGTTCGACACGCCCATCGGCAAGGTTAGCTGGAACAAGCAGGGCGACCTGACGAACTTCCAGTTCGACGTGTTTGTGTGGCACAAGGACGGTTCGAAGTCCGTTTATAAATAAGGACTTGGCGCGCGATCGGGCGGCTTTGCCGTTCGCCGGCGCGCGCCACCCGCCAGACCCCTCGGCCGGGCCGGAAGCGACGTCTTCCCGCCCGGCTTTTTCGTGCACGCCGCCCGCCGGGAACCGAGCCGGCGCCGGTGGGGTCGAACGCCGCTCGCGCGGTTTTGCGTAGAATGCGGCGAAATCGCTCTCTCATTTTTTGTCCGGACACCCCATGACCAAGGCCTTGCTAGTCGAAGACGATCCGAAGCTGTCGCGCCTGATTGCGCAGTTCCTGGAGCAACACGGGTTCCAGGTCGCCCAGGCCTACCGCGGCGACCATGCGGTGGAGGCGTTCCGCCGCCACGACCCGGCCATCACCATCCTCGACCTGATGCTGCCCGGGCGCGACGGCCTGCAGGTCTGCCGCGACCTGCGGGCTTTCTCGTCGGCGCCGATCCTGATGCTGACCGCCCGCGAGGACGACCTGGACCAGATCCTGGGCCTGGAGTCGGGCGCGGACGACTACGTCATCAAGCCGGTCGAGCCGCGCGTGCTGCTGGCTCGCATCCGCGCGCTGCTGCGGCGCCACAGCCAGCTCGAGGAGCCGCCGGAGCGCCTGGAGTTCGGGCCGCTGGTCATCGACCGGCGCACCCGGGCGGTGGTTCACGGCGGCGTCGAGGTCGACCTGACCACGATGGAGTTCGAGATGTTGTGGGCGCTGGCCAGCCAGGCCGGCCAGGTGCTCACCCGCGACGATCTGCTCAATGCGGTGCGCGGCATCGAGTTCAACGGCCTGGACCGCAGCGTCGACGTCTGCGTCAGCAAGCTGCGCCGCAAGCTCGACGACGACCCGCGCGATCCGGCGCGCATCAAGACCGTGTGGGGCAAGGGCTACCTGTTCTCGCCCAAGGCGCACGAGGGCGGCGATGATTAAATTCGTCCTGCGGCTCTTCGTGGTGCTGGCGGTTGGCTTCGTGATTTCCAACGAAGTCGTGGACCGTTCCGCCAACTACCTGTTCGAGCCGGTCAGCGACGCCTACACCCGCGAGTCGGTGCGCGGGCAGATCCACAGCCTGGTGCTGGAACTGTCGAAGGTCGAACCCGAAGCGCGGGCGGCCTACATCGAAAAGCAGCTCAAGCCCTACTATGGCCTGGGCCTGCGCGTCTTCAACGCGTCGGACTACAACGCCAGCGACAGCGAGCGGCGCATCGTCGCTCGCGGCGATTTCTTCATCCGCGACAAGATGCAGACCTTCGTGGCCGCGATTCCCGGCCCTGGCCACCAGTGGCTCGAGGTCAAGCTGCCGCCCGAGCCGTCGTTCGGCCCGTGGGTGGTGGCGGCGGTCTACTCGGCCCTGGGGCTGCTGCTGTGCGCCTTCATGCTGGTGTGGGCGCTGCCGATCTGGCGCGACCTGGAGGCGCTCAAGACCGCCGCGCTGCGCATGGGGCAGGGCGACCTGGAGGCCCGCGCGCGGCTGTCGCGACATTCCAGCATCGGCAACCTGGGCGACACCTTCAACCTGATGTCCGAGCGCATCGCCGCGCTGATCGGCAACCAGCGCGAGCTGACCAACGCCGTTTCGCACGAGCTGCGCACGCCGATCGCGCGCCTGTCGTTCGAGCTCGACATGATCAGCCGCGCCGAGGAGCCGGCCGAGCGCCAGCGCCTGATCGACGACATGAAGAGCGACGTCGCCGAGCTCGACAGCATGGCCTCCGAACTGCTGATGTACGCCCGCCTGGAGCACAAGGGCGACGGCGTCGCGCTGCAGCCGCAGGACGCCCGCAGTTGGCTCGACGCGGTGGTGCAGCACGCGGGCTTCGAGGCGGACCACTCGGGCGTGCGCTGCGAAGTGGTGCTGTGCCAGGTGCGCGAGGTGCACCTGCACCAGCGCTACATGACGCGCGCGCTGCTGAATCTGCTGCAGAACGCCATCCGCTATGCCGGCGGCCGGGTCCAGGTCAGCCTGGTGTCGCCCGCGCCGCGCGAGTACGTGCTGATGGTCGACGACGACGGCCCGGGCATCCCGCAAGCCGACCGCGAGCGCATTTTCGAACCCTTCATCCGCCTGGACGAGAGCCGCGACCGCGGCACCGGCGGCACCGGCCTGGGACTGGCCATCGTCAGCCGCGTGGCGCGCTGGCACAACGGCACCGCGCAGGCCGCGGACAGCCCCTTGGGCGGCGCCCGTTTCATCGTCAGTTGGAAGGCGGCCTGAGGCCGGGGACGGGGGCGGGCCGCATTCATCCGGCACGCCTTTAACAAACTTAACAATCTGTCCTTCCAATCTTCACAAACTCCATACAAAGCGGGAAAGATCGGGATCGCGTCGCCCACTAGCATGACGGCAGTTCTCAGAAGAGGGTTGCCCGTTCGTCATGTTTTCGCTCACCCGCCTGGCTGCCGCCGCCATGTTCCTGATCGCCATGGGCGGTTGTCAGGGCGGGGCGCCGGCCGCGCCGCCAGCGATCGCCAAGGGCGACTATCCGGCGGTGGTGGCGTATCTGAAGCAGCGCATCGCCTATGACCTGGATGCGCAGCGGGTGCCGGGCCTGTCCATCGCCATCGTCGATGATCAGCGCACGGTCTGGAGCAGCGGCTTCGGCTATGCCGATTCGGCGCGTCATCGCACCGCCACCGGCGACACGCTCTACCGCGTAGGCGCCATCTCCAAGCTCGTGACCGCCGCGGGCGTGCTGCGCGCCGCCGACGACGGCCGCCTGTCGCTGGACATTCCGGCGGCCCAGGCGCTGCCGCAATGGGAGCTGGAGCCGCGCCGCGCCGCCATGCACTGGATGGGCACCTCTCCCTTCACCGTGCGACGCCTGCTGGCGCTGCGCCCCGACACGCTGGAAGACACCATGGGCCGGGCCCGCGCCGACATGGGCTACGCCATGCTCGGCGACATGGTGGCGCACGCCGCCGACGAACCCTTTGACGCCTACGTGCGCCGCACGCTGCTGCAGCCGCTGAACATCTCGCGCGCAGGCTTCCGGATCGCGGGCGCCGCCGACGACGCGCGCGAACTGCGCGCGGCCGGCTACCGCCGCGGCATGCCGTGGATCGAACAGTCGCAGCCGAACGAGGCCGCCGAAGGCCTGTGGGCCAGTTCCTCCGAAATGGCACGCTTCTCCAGCATGCTGTTTGGCGGCGGCGCCTACCAGGGCCGCCGCATTCTCAAGGACGAATCCGCGCTCACGCTGCTCAATCTCGAGACGGTGGCCAACGGCATGGACCTGGAATGCCGCCTGGCGCTGTCGTGGCTGGCGGCGCCCTGCGATGCCGACTACATCGCAGGCGACGCGCTGCGCGAACACAGCGGCGCCACCGAAGCCTTCCATGCCCGCTGGCTGCTGGCGCCGCGCGAAAAGCTGGCGGTGCTGGTGATGAGCAATGCCGACAGCGCCGAGCCGCTGGTGGCCTCGGTTTCGACCCTCGCGATGAACCTGATGCGCCAGGCCAAAGGCATGGCGCAAGAGTAAGCACGCGCCGCGATTGCCGCGGCGTGACCGAGTTTTTCCCCCAACCTCGTTTCCCGGATGTTCTTATGAAGCGAAATCTCCCTATGTCCCTGATGCAGCGCCGCGCCGGCGCGGCGTGTTTGCTGGCCAGCCTGCCGGTGTTGTCGTTCGCCGCGGGCGGCCAGCAGGTCGCCGACAATTCGGTCTACGGTTCTCGCGGCGCCAGCTCGCGCGGCATCGAGGTCGCTACCGGCACCGAGAAACCGGCCGACGAGTGGAAGTTCTACGGCACGCTGGGCGTCGGCTATGCGCCGCGCTACAGCGGCAGCGATGAAAGCTCGGCCCTGCCGATCGTCGGCCTGGGCATTCGCAGCCCGAACGGGTTCTTCCTGGACACCGCGCACGGCCTGGGCTGGGAGACGCAGGCGCTCAGCAGCACCTTCCGCTTCTATCTCGCGCCCAGCGCCTCGCGCAAGGATCACAAGAAAGGCTTCGAGGGGTCGAACAAGCTGCGCGGCATGGGCGACATCAAGAGCCGCGCGCAGATCGGCATGGACGCCGAGACGCAATGGGGTCCGGTGACGCTGTCGGCCACGGTGGCGCACGCGTTCAAGAAGGGCGACGACCGCGACGTGGGCAGCGCCTACACGCTGTTCAACCTGGGCGCCAGCACCACGGTGTACGAAGGCTCGGCCGGCTCGGTCTCGCTGGCGTTGAGCGGCAACTTCGGCGACGGCAACTATATGCGCACCTGGTATGGCGTGAGCGACCGCCAGTCCGCCAACTCGGGCTACCGCCGCTACAACCCCAAGGGCGGCCTGGAAAGCATCGGCCTGGGCGCGACCTGGGCGCTGCCGTTGAGCAAGTCGTGGTCCTGGTCGGTGGTGGGCGAAGCGCGCCGCCTTTACGGCGACGCGGCCGACAGCCCCATCGTGAAGGAGCGCAACCAGTACTCTGTCGGCACCATGGTGACGTACACGTATTGAGCGGGAAGGGACCCTTTCCCGGACGGGAAAGGGCGGGGCGGGCCAGCCGGGCGTATCGCCGCCGGCCCCGCCGCGATGGATTACAGCCCTTGCACGCGGCGGCCGGTGTCGGCCTCGAACCAGTGCAGCGGGTGACGGCCGTCAGGACCGACATTGACGCGGTCGCCGACCTTGGCCGAGGACTCGGACAGTTGGCGCGTGGTGCAGCGCACGACCAGCGTGGTCTTGCCGCAGCGGCAGTGGACCAGTTGTTCGGAGCCCAGCGTTTCGACCATCTCGACTTCGGCGGGCACGCCCTGGGTGTTCAGCAGCATGTGCTCGGGGCGCATGCCCATGATGACCTTGCGGCCGCGCACCGGCGAAGGCACTTGCAGCGGCGAGATCTCCAGCGCCAGGCCGTCGGCGGTCTGCACCGTGCCGTCGCCGGCCACGTTGACTTCCATCAGGTTCATCGGCGGCGAGCCGATGAAGCCGGCCACGAAGGTCGAGGCGGGCTTCTCGAACACTTCCATCGGCGTGCCGATCTGCTCGGGCACGCCCTGGTACATGACGATCATGCGATGCGCCAGCGTCATGGCCTCGACCTGGTCGTGCGTCACGTACAGGCTGGTGGTGCCCAGGCGGCGGTGCAGCTTCATGATTTCCAGGCGCATCGCCACGCGCAGCTTGGCATCCAGGTTCGACAGCGGCTCGTCGAACAGGAACACCTTGGGTTCGCGCACGATGGCGCGGCCCATGGCCACGCGCTGGCGCTGGCCGCCCGAGAGGGCGCGCGGGCGGCGGTCCAGCAGGTGGGTCAGTTCCAGGATCTGGGCGGCGGCGTCGACGCGCTTCTTGATCTCGTCCTTGGAGAACTTGCGGATCTTCAGGCCGTAGGCCATGTTCTCGAACACGGTCATGTGCGGGTAGAGCGCGTAGTTCTGGAACACCATCGCGATGTCGCGTTCGGCCGGCTCGAGATTGTTGACGACCTTGTCGTCGATCACGATTTCGCCGCTGGTCACGGTTTCCAGGCCCGCGACCATGCGCATCAGCGTGGACTTGCCGCAGCCCGAGGGGCCGACGATGACGATGAATTCACCGTCCTTCACATCCATGTCGATGCCATGGATGACCGGCACGTTGCCGGCGTAGGTTTTCTTTACGTTGCGAAAGCTGAGAGTAGCCATGAGTTATTCGTATCGGAGTCGTTGTCGGGTAGGCGTGATGGGCAATCTTCACTTTTCAGTGTCGACCAGACCCTTGACGAACCATTTCTGCATCAGGATGACGACCAGCGCCGGCGGGATCATCGCCAGCATGGCGGTGGCCATGGTGATGTTCCATTCGGTCACGCTGTCGCCGCCGCTGATCATCCGCTTGATGCCGATGACGACGGGGTACATGTCTTCCTGCGTGGTCACCAGCAGCGGCCACAGGTATTGGTTCCAGCCGTAGATGAACTGGATCACGAACAGCGCGGCGATGCTGGTCTTGGACAGCGGCAGCAGCACGTCGCGGAAGAAGCGCACCGGGCCGGCGCCGTCGATGCGGGCTGCCTCGATCAGCTCGTCCGGCACCGTCAGGAAGAACTGGCGGAACAGGAACGTGGCCGTGGCCGAGGCGATCAGCGGCAGCGTCAGGCCGGCGTAGCTGTTGAGCAGGCCCAGGTCCGCCACCACCTTGTAGGTGGGCGCGATCCGCACTTCGACCGGCAGCATCAGCGTGACGAAGATCATCCAGAAAAAGAACATGCGGCCGGGGAAGCGGAAATACACCACCGCGAAGGCCGACAGCAGCGAGATGGCGATCTTGCCGATGGAAATCGCCAGCGCCATGATCAGGCTGACGTACATCATGCGGCCCACCGGCGCGCCGGACGAGCCGCCGGAGGAGCCGCCGAACAGCGCCTGCATGTAGTTGTCGACGAAGTGCGGACCGGGGATCAGCGACATCGGCGCGGAGGCCACTTCCTGCGCGGTCTGGGTCGACGCGACGAAAGTGACGTAGAGCGGAAAGGCCACCATGGCCACCCCGCACAGCAGGATGACGTGGGCCAGAATATCCAGCCAGGGACGGCGTTCAACCATTGTTATCTGCCTCGAAAATCAATACTGCACTTTGCGGTCGACGTAGCGGAACTGCACGACCGTCAAGGCAATCACAATGAACATCAGCACCACCGACTGGGCCGCGGACGAACCGAGGTCCAGGCCGCGGAAGCCGTCGCTGTACACCTTGTAGACCAGGATCGAGGTCGAGGTGCCGGGGCCGCCCTGCGTGGTGGTGTCCACCACCGCGAAGGTGTCGAAGAAGGCGTAGATGATGTTGACCACCAGCAGGAAGAAGGTGGTGGGCGACAGCAGCGGGAAGACGATGCTCCAGAAGCGGCGCGACGGGCTGGCGCCGTCGATCGCGGCGGCTTCGATGAGCGAGCGCGGAATCGACTGCAGGCCGGCCAGGAAGAACAGGAAGTTGTACGAAACCTGCTTCCAGACGGCGGCGATCAGCACCAGGATCATGGCCTGGTTGCCGTCCAGGCGCGGGTTCCAGTCGACGCCGGCCTGGCGCAGGGCCACGGCCAGGATGCCGACCGAGGGCGAGAACAGGAACAGCCACAGCACGCCGACCACGGCGGGCGCGACGGCGTAGGGCCATATCAGCAGGGTCTTGTAGAGCCCGGCGCCGCGGATCACGCGGTCGGCCATGACGGCCAGCAGCAGCGACACGCCCAGGCCGACCACCGCGACCAGGATCGAGAATACCGCCGTGACACGGAAGGAATCGAGGTAGGCCTGTTGCGAGAACAGCTCCATGAAGTTGTCGAGACCGACGAACTCGGAGGACAGGCCGAAGGCATCTTCCAGCCGCATCGACTGCCACATGGCCTGGCCGGCGGGAAGGAAGAAGAAGACCACGGTAATGACGATCTGCGGCAGGAGCAGCAGATAGGGCAGCGTCTTATGCCCGAAGACAACACGTTTTTCCATAGGGGGGACCCAAGGTACGAAAAGCGGCGGTTGGATTAACCGCCGCCTGGTGAAACAGCCGCCGGGGTGGGCCGGCCGGCCTGCGGCGCGAATGCGCCGGAACTCATAAAAACACGATAGGCTTAAAGCCCCAAAAAAACCAGGGCTTTAAGCCTTGTTCGCCTTGGGCAAGTCCTTGTCGCACAAAGGGAATTGTGCGGCGCGGGACTCGCCGGCAAGCCCTGCAACGGGCGTTACTTTACACTCTTCTCGAACTTTTCCAGCAGCTCGTTGCCGCGCTTGACGATGTTCTCGGCGCCGTCCTTGGCCGAGACCTTGCCCGACACGATGCGTTCGATTTCAGCGTCCTCGATTTCACGGATCTGCGGCAGGAAGCCCAGGCGCAGGCCGCGCGACTGCGCGGTGGTTTCGACGTTCAGCTGCTTGACGCCGACTTCGGTGCCCGGGTTCTTGTCGTAGAAGCCTTCCTTCTTGGTCAGCTCGTAGGCGGCCTTGGTGACGGGCACGTAGCCGGTCTGCTGGTGCCAGCGGGCGGCGATTTCCGGACTGGCCAGGAACTTGAAGAACGCGGTCACGCCCTTGTAGGTTTCCGGCTTCTTGTTGGCGAAGACCCACAGCGAGGCGCCGCCGATGATGGTGTTCTGCGGGGCGCCCTGCACGTCGGCGTAGTAGGGCAGGGTCGAGGTGCCGAATTCGAACTTGGCGTTCTTGGCGATGTTGGCGCGCAGGCCCGACGAACCGGTGATCATGGCGCACTTGCCGCTGATGAACAGCGAGTTCGGCTCGTCGCCGCGGCCGCCGTACATGAAGATGCCTTCCTTGCCCAGCTTGGCCAGGTTTTCCAGGTGGCGCACGTGCAGCGGGGTGTTGATGGCGATGCGGGCGTCCAGGCCGCCGAAACCGTTGTCCTTGGTGGCGTACGGCACGTTGTGCCAGGCCGAGAACGTTTCCAGCTGGACCCACGACGGCCACGAGGTGGTGTAGCCGCATTCCTGGCCGGCGGCCTTGAGCTTCTGGCCGGCGGCGGCCAGCTCTTCCCAGGTCTTGGGCGGCTTGTCGGCGTCCAGGCCGGCCTTCTTGAAGGCGTCCTTGTTGTAGTAGAACACCACGGTCGAGCTGTTGAAGGGCATCGACACCAGCTTGCCGTCGGCCGACGAGTAGTAGCCGGCCACGGCGCCGATGAATTCCTTCGGGTCGATCGGGTTGCCGGCTTCTTCCGACATCTGCTGCACCGGCTTGATGGCGCCCTTGGCGTACATCATGGTGGCGGTGCCGACTTCGAACACCTGGAGGATGTCCGGGGCGTTGCCGGCGCGGAACGCGGCGATGCCGGCGTTCATCGACTCACCGTAGTTGCCCTTGTAGACGGCCTTGACCTGGTAGTCGGGGTTCTTCTTGTTGAACTCGTCGACCAGACCGTTCACGCGGTCGCCCAGCGCGCCTTCCATCGAGTGCCAGAACGTGATTTCGGTGGCCGCGTGCGCGGAAGCGCCCGCGAAGGCCGCCATGACGGCGGCAAAGGTGAGGGCAATTCGGTGGGATCGCATGAGAGGTTTCCTCCAGTTGGGCGTGTCGCGACCGGGTTGTCCGGGCGCGGAAAACACGTCACCTTATGAATTGTTTGTGACAAAACCGTGACTTTCACATCACTTAAAACGCCTGTCAAATTGCGCGTTTTAGGCGCGAACGAACATTTTCTTTTTTTTCCCGCCGGAACAGGCCGGTTTACAATCGCATGCTATGAAAAACGAACTTTCGATTGCGTTCATCGGCGGCGGCAACATGGCCGCCGCGCTGGCTTCCGGTCTTGCGGGCAAAGTATGCCCCGCCGGGAGCATTCATGTCATTGACATTAACCAGGATTCGCACGCCGCCTGGCAGGCCCGCGGCATGACCACCGCGACCGCCCCGGACGAGGCCCTGGCGCGCTGCCGCGTGTGGGTGTTCGCGGTCAAGCCACAGAACATGAAAGACGTTGTGGCTTCCACGCGTCAGTGGTTGCGCGACGACACTTTGGTGGTAAGCGTGGCGGCCGGCATCCGCGCCGATACGCTGGCCGGCTGGCTGGGCACGCCCGAGGCGCCGTGGCGCCGCCTGGTGCGGTGCATGCCCAATACTCCCGCGCTGGTCGGCGCCGGCATCACCGGCCTGGCGGCGCTGGATGGCGTGGGGCAGGCCGACCGCGACCTGGCCGCCACCATGCTGGCCAGCGTCGGCGAGGTGGTGTGGGTGGCCGACGATGCCGCGCTCGACGCCGTGACGGCGCTGTCGGGCAGCGGTCCGGCCTATGTCTTCCTGTTCCTCGAAGCCCTGATCGCCGGCGGCCAGAAGGTCGGCCTGACGGCCGAGCAGGCGCGCCAGCTGGCGCTGGGCACGTTCGCGGGCGCCACCAAGCTGGCGGCCGAATCGTCCGAGCCGCCGTCGGTGCTGCGCGAGCGCGTCACCTCCAAGGGCGGCACCACCGCCGCGGCGCTGGCCGCGTTCAATGCCGCCGGCTTCGCCGGCATCGTCGAGGACGCCATGGCCGCGGCCGCGCGGCGTTCGCGCGAGCTGGCCGAGGAGTTCGGCAAGTGAGCGTGGCCAAGGCGCGCTTTGCCCCCATGAGCCGGGCGCAGTTCGGCATCGCCGTGCTGTGCATGCTGCTGGTGGTGGTGGGGTCGAACATCCTGGTGCAGGTGCCGCTGAACGACTGGCTGACCTGGGGCGGCCTGTCGTATCCGGTGGCGTTCCTGGTGACCGACGTGCTCAACCGGCGTTTCGGCCCCGCGGCCGCGCGCCGGGTGGCGTGGTTCGGTTTCGCCGCCGCGCTGGCGGTGTCGGTGTGGGTGGCGTCGCCGCGCATCGCGCTGGCCTCGGGCCTAGCCTACATTTGCGCGCAACTGGTCGACATCCAGGTGTTCGACCGCCTGCGAGACCAGCGCTGGTGGCGCGCGCCGCTGGTCTCGGGCGTGCTGGGCGCGATCCTGGACACCGCGGTGTTCTTCAGCGTGGCCTTCGCCGCCACCGGCACGCCCTGGGTGACCTGGATGATGGGCGACCTGGCGATCAAGCTGGCCGTCAATATCAGCATGCTGGCGCCGTTCCGCGCCCTGATGTGGAACCTGGCCAAACCGGCCAACGCCTGATTTTCGAAAAAACGGCGATTATTATTAACGGGATAATCATTATCCGTAAGACTCGCGTAAGCACTGTATGAAAATGCGAAGTCAAACGATGTATTAATGATTATTCATATAAACCGCCTGCCATGTTTTTGCCCGCGGCGCCATGCGCTATCGCAGGCGCCGCGCGGATTTCTCCTGCGTTTTCACGCACTTGTCGCGGTAATCCGTCACGATTAAAGGTTTGTCGTGAAATATTGGGGATTACACGCAGTGACAGTATGTCGGCTTGCTTCCAGAATACCGCCCACACCGTGTTTTTGCCCAAGAAGCCGGCGACGCGCGATACGGGTTGCGGGGTATCCACCCGACAGGCCGGATCGAACAGAGCCGCTCAAAACCTCGCTGGAGAACTCCGCATGAAGTTTCTGCATCGCCTTACCCCGGTAGCTATGGCATTCGGGGCGCTTGCCCTGGCAGGTTCCGTGCACGCCGCCGATACGATCAAGATCGGCATCCCGCAGCCCATGACGGGCCCCAACACCCAGTATGGCGACCAGATCCAGGCTGGCGCGCTGACTGCCATCGAGACCATCAACGCCAAGGGCGGCGTGAAGGGCAAGAAGCTCGAACCGATTCTCATCGACGACGGCTGCGAACCGAAGCAGGCCGTGCCGGCCGCCAACCGCGTGGTCAATTCCGGCGCCAAGTTCGCCGTGGCCCATGCGTGCTCGGGCGTGACCGTGGCCGCCGTCAACGTCTACGAACAGGAAGGCATCGTCGGCATCACCCCGGGCGCGACGTCGCCGCTGGTCACCGACACGATCAAGCCGCACTTCTTCTTCCGCACTATTGGCCGCGACGACCAGCAGGGTCCGTACGCCGCGCGCTACATCGCCAACACCCTCAAGCCCAAGAAGGTCGCCGTGCTGCACGACAAGCAGACCTACGGCTCGGGCGTGGCCACCCAGGTCAAGGACACCCTGGCCAAGGAAGGCGTGAACGTGGCGCTGTTCGAAGGCATCAACGTCGGCGACAGCGATTACTCGGCCATCATCACCAAGCTCAAGTCGGCCGGCGTCGACCTGGTCTACTTCGGCGGCTACCACCCCGAACTCGGCCTGCTGCTGCGCCAGTCGCGTGAACAGGGCCTGAAGGTCCAGTTCATGGGTCCGGAAGGCACGGCCAACCAGGATCTGGTGGCGATCGCCGGTCCGGCCATCGAGGGCCTGCTGGTCACGCTGCCCGCCGACTTCACCAAGCTGCCGGGCAACGAAAGCATCGTCAAGGCCTTCAAGGACGCCAAGCGCGATCCGGACGGCGCCTTCCAGATGCCGGCCTACGCCGCGGTGCAGATCCTGGCCGACAGCATCACCGCGGTGGGCGAAGACCCCGCCAAGGTCGCCGACTACATGCACAAGACCACGTTCAACACCGGCATCGGCAAGGTCGAGTACGACGCCAAGGGCGACCTGAAGAACTTCGAGTTCGCCGTTTACAAATGGGACAAGAACGGCAAGAAGACCCAGCTGTAAACTCCCGCGATTCCGCCGGCGTGTTGCCGGCGCGTAGGGCCTGTCGTCGTCGTTGTGCCGTAATCCGCGTAGCGATGCGCCAAAAGCGCTGTGCGGCCGGCATGCGGTGACCACAGGCCCTTAAAATGCGCCCAGGTTTCCGGCTCCGGGTCTCTCTACCGGAGCCGGAACTATTTGGAGCAAGAGAAATAATGTCCGACCTCATACCCCAACTTACCCAGCAATTCTTCAACGGATTGTCTCTGGGCGCGATCTACGCGTTGATTGCCATCGGCTACACAATGGTCTACGGCATCATCGGTATGATCAACTTCGCTCACGGCGAAATCTACATGATCGGCGCCTATGTCGGCCTGGTCACCCTGACGGCCATCGGCACGGGCAGCGGCCTGCCGGTTCCGTTCATCATCGCCGCCATGCTGTTGGTGGCCATCGTCGTCACCGGCATCTACGGTTTCAGCGTCGAGCGGGTCGCGTACCGCCCGGTGCGGGGCAGCCCCCGCCTGGTGGCGCTGATCTCGGCCATCGGCATGTCGATCTTCCTGCAGAACTGGGTCGCCCTGGGCCAGGGCGCGCGCGACATGGCGGTGCCTTCGCTGGTGTCCGGCGCGGTGCAGTTCCACATGGGATCCGACTTCGATGTGACGGTGCCGTATTCGCGCATCATGATCATCCTGGTGACCGTGGTGCTGATGATCGGCCTGACGCTGTTCATCAAGTATTCCCGCATGGGCCGCGCCTCGCGCGCCTGCTCGCAGGACATGCACATGGCCAACCTGCTGGGCATCGACACCAACCGGGTGATCTCGTTCACCTTCGTGATGGGCGCGATCCTGGCGGCGGTGGGCGGCGTGCTGATCGCCATCACCATCGGCAAGCTCAATCCCTTCATCGGCTTCCTGGCCGGCATCAAGGCCTTCACGGCGGCGGTGCTGGGCGGCATCGGCAGCATCCCCGGCGCCATGCTGGGCGGCGTGCTGCTGGGCCTGGCCGAAACGTTCGCGGCAGCCTATATCTCGTCGCAGTACAAGGACATCGTGGCGTTCTCGCTGCTGGTCCTGATCCTGCTGTTCCGTCCCACCGGGCTGTTGGGCAAACCTGAGGTGGAAAAAGTCTGATGTCGAACAACAATCTCAAAAACGCCACCATGGCGGCGGTGCTGACCGCCGTCATCGTCACCCCCGTCTTCGGCCTGCAACTGATCCGCCAGGGCGCGCGCACCTCGATGGAGTCGCATTGGTCGCTGGTGGCCATCGCCGCCGCGGTCGTGTTCGTGTTCCAGTTGCTGCGGCCCTGGATCGCCAAGCCGTTCCAGAGGCTCAAGAAAGACCTGCCGACGCTGCCGTCGGCGCCGGCCAAGAACCACAAGCTGTTGATGCTGCTGATTTTGGCGGTGGCCGTGACCTGGCCGTTCTTCGCCGGCCGCAGTTCGGTCGACATCGCCACGCTGGTGCTGATCTACGTGATGCTGGGCCTGGGCCTGAACATCGTGGTCGGTTTCGCCGGGCTGCTGGACCTGGGCTTCGTCGGCTTCTATGCCGTCGGCGCCTATACCTACGCCTTGCTGTACCACTGGGGCGGCTGGAGCTTCTGGGAGGCGCTGCCGTTCTCGGGCGCCATGGCCGCGCTGTTCGGCTTCATCCTGGGCTTTCCGGTGCTGCGCCTGCGCGGCGACTACCTGGCCATCGTGACGCTGGGCTTCGGCGAAATGATCCGCCTGCTGCTGATCAACCTGAACACGCTCACGGGCGGTCCGGACGGCATCTCGGGCATTCCCAAGCCGTCGGTTTTCGGCCTGGAGATGACGCGACGCGCCAGCACGGAAGGGGGCACCACGTTCCACGACTTCTTCGGTCTGACCTTCCAGAACCAGCACATGGTGATCTATCTCTACATGATGGCGCTGCTGCTGGCGCTGATCACGCTGTTCGTCTCCACGCGCCTGATCCGCATGCCGGTCGGCCGCGCCTGGGAGGCGCTGCGTGAGGACGAGATCGCCTGCCGTTCGCTGGGCCTGAACCCGACCCGCATCAAGCTGTCGGCATTCACGCTGGGCGCGACCTTCGCCGGCTTCGGCGGCGCCTTCTTCGCGGCGCGCCAGGGCATGGTCAACCCGGAATCCTTCACCTTCATCGAATCGGCGCTGATCCTGGCCATCGTGGTGCTGGGCGGCATGGGTTCGCAGATCGGGGTGATCCTGGCGGCGGTCCTGCTGACGGTGCTGCCCGAGCTGGCGCGCGAGTTCGCCGAGTACCGGATGCTGATGTTCGGCCTGGTGATGGTATTGATGATGATGTGGCGTCCGCAGGGGTTGTTGCCCATGAAGCGTCCCCACGTGGAGCTGGCTAAATGAGCGAGGCATTGCTGAAAGTATCCGGACTGACCATGCGCTTCGGCGGCCTGCTGGCCGTCGATAGCGTGGCGTTCGAAGTCAAATCCGACGAGGTGTTCGCCATCATCGGCCCGAACGGGGCCGGCAAGACCACCGTGTTCAACTGCGTGGGCGGCTTCTACGCGCCGACGGCCGGCGATATCGTGATGGACGGCAAGTCCATCACCGGCCTGCCGAGCCACAAGGTGGCGCGCCACGGGCTGGTGCGCACGTTCCAGAACGTGCGGCTGTTCAAGCAGTTGACGGTGCTGGAGAACCTGCTGGTGGCCCAGCATACGCAGGTCGAATCGCGCCTGCTGCCCGGCCTGCTCAAGCTCAAGTCCTATCGCCAGTCGGAGGCCGACGCGCTGTCGCGCGCGGCGCAGTGGCTGGATTTCATGGGGCTGCGCGAGTATGCCAACCGCGAGGCCGGCAACCTGGCCTATGGCCACCAGCGCCGCCTGGAGATCGCGCGCTGCATGATCACCAAGCCGCGCCTGTTGATGCTGGACGAGCCGGCCGCCGGCCTGAACCCGCAGGAAAAGCGCGATCTGCAATCGCTGATCGACCAGTTGCGCCGCGAGTTCGGCGTGGCGGTGCTGCTGATCGAGCATGACATGAGCCTGATCATGGGCATTTCCGACCGCATCCTGGTCATGGAGCACGGCAAGCCCATCACTACCGGCACCCCCGAGCAGGTGCGCAACGACGAGCGCGTCATCAAGGCGTACCTGGGGGAGGAATAAATGCTGAAGCTGGAAAACATTCACACGTTCTACGGCGCCATCCAGGCGCTCAATGGCGTGTCGGTGGACGTCAACAAGGGCGAGATCGTGACCCTGATCGGCGCCAACGGCGCCGGCAAGACGACGCTGCTGATGACGGTCTGCGGCAATCCGCGCGCCAAGGAAGGCAAGATCACCTTCGAGGGCGAGGACATCACCAACAAGGACACGCACCACATCATGCGCAATGGCATCGCCATTTCGCCGGAAGGGCGCCGCGTGTTCAAGGATCTGACGGTGGCCGAGAACCTGATGATGGGCGGCTTTTTCTCCAAGCGCGAGGAGATCCAGGCGGGCATCGACCACGTCTATGGCTTGTTCCCGCGCCTGAAGGAACGGGCCAGCCAGCGCGCCGGGCTGATGTCGGGCGGCGAGCAGCAGATGCTGGCGATCGGGCGGGCGTTGATGACGCGGCCGCGCCTGCTGCTGCTGGATGAGCCGACGCTGGGGCTGGCGCCGCTGGTGATCGCGCAGATCTTCGACATCATCCGCGAGATCCGCGAGCAGGGCGTGACGGTGTTCCTGGTCGAGCAGAATGCCAACAAGGCGCTGCAGGTGGCGGATCGCGGGTATGTGCTGGAGAACGGGCGGGTCGTGCTGCAGGATACGGGGGCGAATCTGCTGGTCAATGATCAGGTGCGGAAGGCTTATCTGGGCGGGTGATTCGAATTACGGTTTATTCCCCGCGAAGGGAAATTTGGGCGCTACTGAAAGGGGCGCCCTTTTTTTTCGTTGGGAGTGGCGTGTCTTCGTAGGTCGCCCGAGGCGGGCGGCGCCCTGGCGAGGCGCGCCAACGATTGCGGTCCGGAGCGTTCGCTCCGGACTGCCCCGTCGTCATCTTCGTCACAGCCTGCGGCTGCTCCTTCAGATTCCCTCGGGCGCATCGACGGCGCGCCTCGCCAGGGCACCACCCGCCTCGGGCTGCGGATTGCGAGGCTTGTCGCGCTGCTGGAGCGTGGGGTAAGGGGCGGGTTTTGCGGGGCCCGCAAAGATCGGCCGCGCGGGCGGCCGATCTTTGCATACGCGGTGGGTTTGCGTCGGGAGGATGACGCTGCGCGCGGGGGGAGGGGGTGACCCGCCGGGGAGGGGGGAGAGAGGGATTGCCGAACTGCGCCGAGCATGGAGCTCGGACGATATCGAATTCAACGGTTAGCAGCCTTCAATCTCTGGCACTGGGATCGGGGCGCCTGGGCTTTCAAATAGCAGGATTCGACGACGCCGGAGCGCGTCGCGTATTACTTGTCCGCGGGGCCTAGCGCTTCTGCCCAGTTCTTTTTCATGGCGGCGATGCGGGCCTCGTAGGCGGATTTCAGGCAGGCGGCGTCGGGGCAACGGTCGCGCACGGTGGTGCGCCATTGGGTCTGCTCTTTTGCCATGGGATCGCGCCATTCACCGGTTTCACCGTCACGGCCTGCGGTTTCGGCCTGGATCTTGTCGTAGAGATCCTTCACCTGGTCGTCCAGCCTGGATAGCGATGGGTCGGCGCAGATCAGATGTTCGACATGGGTTTTCGCGGCCTTGCAGTCGAAGCCCGCGGCGTGGGCGGCTTTGACTGGCAGGAACGGGGCGCTGGCGAGGACGGCGCAGAATGCCGCGTGCAGGATCGCATGTTTGCCTTGAGCGCTTTGCCGGCGCCGGCCTTTCATGATGCTGGTCGGCATTGCCGCGAGAACGGGGTTGCGCACGTCCTTCACTCCTGGATAGTCCGGGGCCACCGACAGGGTGGCCCACGGATCGATTCTCCCGGTTGTCGCGCGGTCGCGCAACTCGCGGGCCTTGCCTATGCCGCGATGCGTTGCTCGGGCTGGTCGGCCAGGTAGTGGGCGATGGCGGCGCGGGCCAGGGCGTCGATGGAGTCGGTCAGGGTGATGCCGAGGCTGGGACGCAGGGCGTGGGGCACGGCCAGGGGCAGTTCGGTGCAGCCCAGGACGACGGCGTCGGCGCCGCGGGCCTTGAGGCGGGCGATGCAGTCGGCGGCGGGGGCGAAGGCGGCTTCGAGCTGGTTGCCCTTGACGGCGCGGATCGAGGCCATGCAGTAGCGTTCGACTTCATCGTCGTCGGGGACGATGCATTCGTAGCCCTGGGCTTCGAGGTGGCGCTGGTAGAGGCCGAGCTTGAGCGTGGCGGCGGTGCCCATCAGGCCGATGCGGCCCTGCTGCAGGCCCAGGCGGCGCAGGTCGTCGATGACGGCCTGGATGATGTGCAGCACGGGGCGCTGGGTGGCGGCGGCGATGTCGTCGTACCAGAGATGCGCGGTGTTGCAGGGGATGGCGATGAGCTGGGCGCCGGCGCGTTCCAGGAAGCGCACGCCTTCGACCATGTAGGGCAGGGGATTCTCGCCGCCGGCCATGTAGGCGCTGGAACGATCGGGGATGCGCGGATCGTTGCGAAGCAGGGTGGGGATGTGCTGCTGGTCCGCGTCGGCGGGCGTGAGCGCCGCGAGGCGGAGCGCGAAGGCGGCGCCGGCCATGGGGCCCATGCCGCCCAAAACACCCAGGTAACAGCCCTGGGAATAGCTATTCACTTTGTTGACTCCAAGGTATTGCATCACCGGGTGCCAGTACCTGGCCCGGGCGTTCGGCGCCGGTCCGTTCCCCATCCCACACCTGCCTGCCATTGACCCACACGGCGTGGATGCCCTGGCTGACCTGAATGGGAGCTGAAAAAGTGGCCGTGTCTGTGACGTTGGCGGGATCGAACAGCACCAGATCAGCATGATACCCCTCGCGCAGCAGGCCGCGCTCGGTCAGGCCGTATTGGGCCGCCGCCAGGCCGGTCATCTTGTGGATGGCGGTTTCGAGCGACAGCAGCCGTTGTTCGCGCACCATGGTGCGCAGCACGTTGGTGAAGGTGCCCCATTGGCGCGGGTGCGGGTGCGGGTCGAAGGGCAGGCCGTCCGAGCCGACCATGGTCAGCGGATGGCTGAAGATGCGGTTGACGTCGGCCGGGTCCATCAGGAAGTAGATGGCGCCGGCGGGCGCCAGGCGGGCGATGGCGGCTTCGTCGTCCAGGCCCAGTTCGGCCATGACCTCGCTGAAGTCGCGGCCGGTGGCCTCGGGGTAGCCCTTTGACCACGTGATCATGGTGCGGCTGGCCAGGCGGGCGCGGTCCAGCCGCAGCATGGTCGAGGTGGCCGGATATGGATGGCAGTCGAGGCAGACGCGCTGCGTGGCGGCGGCGCGGCTGATCATGTCGAGCGTCTCGCGGCTGCGGCCGTGGTTGCGTTCGCCGGCCAGCTTGTGGTGCGAGAACACCACGCGGCACTCCAGTTCGCGGCCGATCAGCAGCGCCTCTTCCATGGCCGGCACGATGCGGTCGGCCTCGTCGCGCAGGTGGGTGGCGTAGATCGCGCCGGCGCGGCCGCGCAGCGGCTGGCAGACGTCGATGATCTCGTCGGTGGGCGCGGCGCTGGCGGGCGGGTAGAAGGTGCCGGTGGAGACGCCGAAGGCGCCGGCCGCCAGCGCTTCGTCGAGCAGGGCGCGCATGGCCTGGCGTTCGGCGTCGGTGGCGGCGCGGCCGGTGTCGTCCATGACGGCCACGCGCAGCGTGGTGTGGCCGACCAGCGGGATGACGTTGACCGCGGCGGGCGTCTCGGCCAGCGCCTGGAGCCAGGCGCGGAAGGTGTCGAAGCGGAACAGGTCCGGCGGGCCCAGCAGGTCCAGCGGCTGCGGGATCTCCCGGCGCGACAGCGGCGCCAGGCTGACGCCGCAGTTGCCGGTGACGACCGTGGTGATGCCTTGCGAGACCTTGGGCAGCATGTCCGGATGCGCCAGCAGGTAGCCGTCGTCGTGGGTGTGCGAGTCGATGAAGCCGGGCGCCAGCGCCAGGCCGCGGGCATCGATCACGGGCACGCCCGGCATGTGGGCGAAATCGCCCAGCGCCACGATGCGCTCATCGCGCACCGCCAGGTCGCCCTGGCGCGACGGCCCGCCGCTGCCGTCGATGAGCGTGGCGCCGGCCACGATGAAGTCGGCTTGCGGAGCGGGGTTCATCCGGGTGCTGCGGTCCGTCATGGCGGGGCTCAGTCCAGTTTCTCGATGCCGGCGGTGTCGATGATCTGCTTCCACTTGGCGGTTTCGCGATCGATCAGTTGCTTGAACTCATCCGGCGCGCCGCTGGCGGGCACGGCGCCGAGCGTTTCCAGGCCGGTGCGCACTTCGGGCGCCTGCAGCGCCTTCTGGATGTCGGCGTTGAGCTTGGTCACGACCTCGGGCGGGGTGCCCTTGGGCGCGACCACGCCGCCCCAGGCCACGGTTTCGTAACCCTTCAGGCCGGCTTCGTCCAGCGTCGGCACGTCGGGCATCAGCGCCAGGCGCTTGAGGCTGCTGACGCCGATGGCGCGCACCTTGCCGCTCTTGACCAGCGGGGTGGCCTCGGAGGTGTTGACGAACAGGTAGTCCAGGCGGCCGCCCAGCAGGTCCTGGATGGCGGCCGGGCCGCCGTTGTACGGGATGAACATGACGTCGACCTTGGCCATGCTCTTGAACAGCTCGCCGCCCATGTGGCCGGTGGTGCCGACGCCCGAGGCGCCATACGACAGGCGGCCGGGCTCCTTGCGGGCGCGGTCGATCAGGTCCTGCACGCTCTTGATAGGCGAATCCGCCGGCACGATCAGCGCGTTGTACAGGTCGAACATGTGCGCCACGGGCGTCAGGTCCTTGTCGACGTCGTAGGGCAGGCGCTTGAACAGCGAGCGGTTGACGGCCAGCGTATTGATGTTGCCGTAGCCCACGGTGTAGCCGTCGGGCGCGGCGCGCTTGACCAGCGCGATGCCGATGTTGCCGGCGGCGCCGGGGCGGTTTTCCACCACCAGCGTGGCGCCAGTGTCCTTGGCCAGTTGCGTGGTGATCAGGCGCGACAGCACGTCGGGCGAGCCGCCGGCGGCCGACGGCACGATGAAAGTGATCGGTTTGTCGGGATAGGCGCCGGCGGCCTGCGCGCCCGTGCTGAAGGTGGCGGCCAGCGCCAGGGCGGCGAGGCTGCGGATGAAGGTGCGTTGCATGCTGGATTCCCCTTGTTTTGTTGTGTGGAGGCGGGCAGATTAGCACCGGGATTGCGGCACTGCGTCATCGAAAAATGTCGAAAACCTATAATCCGCCGTTATTGATCAAGGGGAACCAACATGGATGAGCAGGCCTACGCCGACGAGGTCGGGCCGAGCGCCGGCCGGCCGCTGAACCTGCGCCAGATCGAGGTGTTTCGCGCCATCATGATGGCCGGCTCGATCAGCGGCGCGGGGCGCATGCTGCATGTGTCGCAACCGGCGGTGAGCCGGGTGCTGGCGCTGACGGAGACGCGCCTGGGCTACCGCCTGTTCGAGCGGGTCAAGAGCCGGCTCTCGCCCACCGCCGAGGCGCGGCGCCTGTATGCCGAGGTCGAGCAGGTCTATGGCGGCATCCAGCGCGTCAACGATCTCGCGGCCAGCCTCGGGCAATCGGGCGCGGGCATGCTCAAGATCGTGGCCAGCGCCAGCTATGGCCAGCGGCTGGTGCCGATGGCGCTGGGGCGCTTTCGCGACCGCAACGCCGACGCGCGGGTCGATTACCGCAGCGTCACGTTCGACGAACTGGCGGCGTATTTCCTGTCGGGGCAGGCCGATATCGGCATCTCGATGCGACCGCCCGATCATCCCAACCTGGCCTCGACCCGGCTGGCGACGGTGCCGGTGATCTGCGCGCTGCCAAAGGGCCATCCGCTGGCCGCGCACGAGGTGGTGCACCCCGAGGATTTCGCTTCGGCGGCGTGGATCGGCTATCCGCGCGACACGCCGCTGGGACGCGCGCTGCAATCGTTCTTCGGCGGCGCGCCGGCCTGCCCGGCGGCGGTGGAGGTGCATTCGCCGGTGACGGCCTGTTCGTTCGTGCAGCAGGGCCTGGGGCCGGCGCTGGTGGACGCGTGGTGCGTGTCGCCCGACCAGACCGACAGCATGGTGCTGCGGCCGATCGCGCCGGGCGCCAGCGTCGAGATCTGGGCCACGCATTCAAACCTGAGCGCGCCGCCGCTGCTGGCGCGGCGCTTCCTGGCGGCGGTCAGGAAGGTCCTGGAAAGCGCGGCGCCGGCGCTGGTCGGCGGCTGAAGGCAATCAGGCCGGCGCGCAAGATAAAACGCCCCGGCGCGCAAGGGCGGCGGGGCGTTCGGGCCGGCCGTTCATGCCGGCCTGGCAGGCTTACTCCAGGCCTTCGGCCTTGAGCGCGGCCTTGACGCCGGCGTTGTCCTGCATGCGCTTGAAGAACGCGGCCAGGTGCTCCTGACCCGACAGGTCGACCTGCTTGGCATGGGCCCAGCGCAGCACCACGTACAGGTAGGCGTCGGCGACCGACGGCGCTTCGCCGCCCAGGTAGGGCTGGTTGATCAACTGGGCGTCCAGCAGCGCGAACAGGCGCGTCAGCAGCTTGGACGCGGAGGCGGCCAGTTCCTGCTGCGGCGCTTCCTCGGCGAGGAAGCGACCCGCGCCGAAGATCATCGAGAAGGTCTTGTGGATGTCGGAGTTGATGAAGCCGAGCCAGCGGCGCACGTCGGCGCGCGAGCGGGCCGAGCCGTCGCCCAGCAGCTTGGCCTGCGGCGCCTGTTCGGCCAGGTATTCGAGGATCGCGACGTTCTGGGTCAGGGTGAAACCGTCGTCGTCCAGGGCAGGCACGGCGCCCAGCGGATTGACCTTGAGGAACGCGGGGCCCTTGAGTTCGTCGCGGCTGAGCTTGTGTGTGTCGTAGGGCTTGCCGATCCATTCCAGCACGATGTGGGAAGCGAGCGAGCACGCGCCGGGCATGTAGTACAGTTTCATGTAAGGGAGTCTCCTGAGAGAAATGGACGGGAGGCCACCCGTCGCTGGCTCCTATGGTACGCCACCCGCGCGGCGCCGCCGAGCGCCGCCGCGCCCACCCAGCCGCCGGAGATGTCCATGCCGTCACGCCCGTCCGCGATCCGTCGCGCCTCGTACCTGATCGCCTTCGCCGGCGCCGCCTTGTGCGCGGCCGCGGCTTGGGCCACGCCGCAGAAAAGCCCCGAGTACCCGCCCGCCGCGCGCGCGCAGGTGACGGTGGTGGTGGGCGGCCTGGATCATCCGTGGTCGATGGCCTTCCTGCCCGAAGGGGGCGTGCTGATCACCGAGCGGCCGGGCACCCTGCGCCTGCTGCGCACGCCGGGCGGCCTGTCCAAGCCGCTGGCCGGCGTGCCCAAGGTGGCCGCGCAAGGACAGGGCGGCCTGCTCGACGTGGCGCTGTCGCCGGGTTTCGCGCAGGACCGCTACGTCTATCTTTCGTATGCTGAATCCGACGGTTCGCGCAGCGGCACCGCGGTCGGCCGCGGCCGCCTCTCGGCCGACGCCAGCGCGCTGGAGGATTTCCAGGTGCTGTTCCGCCAGGCGCCCAAGCTGTCGCAGGGGCTGCACTTCGGTTCGCGCCTGGTCTTCGACGGCAAGGGCTACCTGTTCATCTCGCTGGGCGAGAACAACCAGCGCCCGACCGCGCAGGACCTGGACAAGCTGCAGGGCAAGGTGGTGCGCCTGAAGGTCGACGGCTCGGTGCCGACCGACAATCCCTTCGCCGGCAGGGCCGGCGCGCGCCCCGAGATCTGGTCCTACGGGCATCGCAACCCGCAGGGCATGGCGCTCAATCCCTGGACCGGCGCGCTGTGGGAGAACGAACACGGCCCGCGCGGCGGCGACGAGATCAATCTGGTACAGCCCGGCAGGAACTACGGCTGGCCGCTGGCGACGTATGGCATTAATTACTCCGGCCAGCCGATTCCCGAGGCCAAGGGCGAAACGCTGCCGGGCATGGAGTCGCCGCTGTACTGGTGGGCCAAGTCGCCGGCCATCAGCGGCATGGCGTTCTATGACGCCGACCGTTTTCCGGCCTGGCGCCACTCGCTCTTCATCGGCGCGCTGGCCGACCAGGACCTGATCCGCCTGACGCTGGACGGCGACAAGGTGGTGGCCGAGGAACGCCTGCTGGGCGAGCGCAAGGCCCGCATCCGCGATGTGCGGCAGGGACTCGACGGCTATGTCTATGTGTTGACCGACGCCTCGCCGGGCGAGTTGCTGCGGCTGGCGCCGGCGCAAACGGGAGGGTGAAAATCATGAAGACGTATGAACTGATCGGCTCGCCGGGCTGCGGCTCGGCCGTCGTCGAAATGGCGCTGGCGCTGGCCAACGTGCCGCATACGCTGACCGACGTGCCTTATCTGAAGCCCGGTCCCGAACGCGACCGGCTGCTGCACCTGAATCCGCTGGGGCAGGTGCCGACGCTGATCACGCCGGACGGCGAGGTGATGACCGAAAGCGCGGCCATGGTGCTGCACCTGCACGACGTCGCGCCGCAGGCGGGCCTGGCGCCGGAGCCTGCGCGGCCTGAACGGACGCGCTTCCTGAACCTGCTGGTGCGCCTGGTGGCGGCGATCTATCCCACCTTCACGTATGGCGACGACCCGCCGCAGTGGACCACCCCGGGCGCCCCGGCCGAGCTGCTGCGCGAGCGGATACATACGCGGCGCGCGGAGCTGTGGCAGGAACTGGAACGCCAGGCCGGCGCGCCGCACATGCTGGGCCGCCGCTTTTCCGCGCTGGACCTGTACGTGACGGTGATGACGCACTGGCGGCCGGGCCAGGCCTGGTTCGAGGCCAACTGTCCGGCGCTGACGGCAGTGGCGCGCCAGGCCGCCCAGGAACCGAACGTGGCGCGCGCGCTCAAGCGCAATTTCCCGCCGCCGACCGAGTAGGCATCGCGCCGCCGCTGGCGACGGGCGCGGGGCGATCGCTGCCCGGCGGGCGGGCGTATCCGCGGCGCGTCACACTAGTCTTTGGCGCGCCGCTTCTGCGAGCCGCGCGCCTCGCGCAGCGCGATGTAGACGCCGCTGCCCGCGATGAACAGCGCCCCCAGGTAGGCGTAGGCATCGGGCGCCTCGCGCCAGAAGATCCAGCCCAGCAGGGTGGCCCAGATCAGGCCGGTGTAGTCGAACGGCGCCACTACGGAGGCCGGCGCGATGCGAAAGCCCTGCGTGATCAGCGCCAGCCCCAGCGTGCTGAACAGCGCCACCGCCGCGAAATAGGGCAGGTCGGCCAGAGCCGGCGTGTGCCAGATCCAGGGCAGCGCCACCGCGCTGCACACCAATTGGCCTGCAACGATGTAGAAGGTGGTGGTCAGCATGCCTTCGCCGCGGCCGATGCCGCGCGCCGTGATCATCATGACGGCATACAGGAAGGCGGTGGTCAACGGCAGCAGGGTCGCGGCCTGGAACGCGTCGGTGCCGGGCCGCACGATGATCAGCACGCCCGCGAACCCTGCCAGCACCGCCAGCCAGCGGCGGCCATCGACGCGTTCCTTCAGGATCAGCACCGACAGCGCCGTGACGAACAACGGCGCGGCGAACGCGATGGCGGTGGCCTCCGCCAGCGGCAGTGCGCGCAACCCCAGGTAGAAACAACAGGCCGAGACCACGTTGATGGCGCCGCGCGTCAGGTGCAGGCCGGGATGGGCGGTGCGCAGCACTCGGCGCCCGCCCAGACAGACGGCCAGCGCGGTGACGAACGGCAACGCGATCAGCGCGCGCAGGAACAGGATCTGCAGCGGGTTGTAGGTGGTGCCCAGCCACTTGGCGTTGGCGTCGCTGAGCGTCAGGAAGAAGATGCCGCCGGCGACACAGGCGATGCCTGCGAAGGCGGAATGGTCACGCGCGGCGGGAAAAACGGTAGAGGAGGACATCGGGGTTCAGCGGGAAAGGCGGCCGAGGCCGCCAAGGAAGGTAATGCGGGGTTGCCGGGCGGCGGCCCGGCGAGGGCTCAGCCCTGGGCGCGGTAGGCGGCCAGCGCCACCATCGCCCAGGCGGCCAGGAAGGCCGCGCCGCCCACGGGCGTGATCGCGCCCAGCCAGTGGGTGCCGGTCAGGGTCAGGACGTACAGGCTACCTGAAAACAGCACGATGCCGATGAACATCACCAACCCGGCGGCCGACAGCAGTGGCGAACCGTAGCGCGCGCCGAGCAGCGCGATGATGAACAGGCCCAGGCCGTGGATCAGATGGTACATGACGCCGGTCTGCCAGACCGCCAGCAGCTCGGGAGTCACCAGGCGCTTGAGGCCGTGCGCGCCGAAGGCGCCGGCGCCGACGGCGATCAGCAGGTTGATGGCCGCGAGAATGGTGAGCTGGCGGTCGGTCATGCGAGATCCTTTGCGGGAAGATGGGCGCGGTTGCGCAGGTGCCTATGATAGGCCCATTCGCGACAGGGGCCAGGCACGCCCGACGATCCGTCCGACCCCGAGAGCGCCGCGACCCGCCGCGGCGCCCCGGCGGAGGGTCAATCCACCGTGAGCACCGCGCGGCCCAGCACCTTGCCGGCGCGCAGCGAGGCCAGCACGCCGTCGGCCTCGCGCAGCGGATAGCGGTGCACCGGCATCGGCGGCACCTTGCCGGCCCGCACCAGGTCCATCAGCTCGCGCAGTTCGGCCAGATTGCCGACGTAGCTGCCGATGATCGACATGGCTTTCATCGGAATCAGCGCGATCGGCCATGACGAGGCGCCGCCGAACAGCCCGACGATGATGAGCTTGCCGCCCTTGGTCAGGAAGTCGAAGGCCAGCGCGGTGGTGGACGGCGCGCCGACCAGGTCGATAGCGGCCTGCAGCGGCTTGCCGCCGGCGGCCTTGATGATCTGCTGCGCGGCGTCGGGCGCGGCGCCGTCGATGGCGGCCAGCGCGCCGGCCTCCAGCGCGGCCTGGCGCTTGGCCGGGTCGATATCGACCACGATGCCGCCCTTGCCGCCGAGCGCCTTGATCAGCGTCAGGCTCATCAGGCCCAGGCCGCCGGCGCCGAAGATCACCACGGGATGCTCGCGGTAGACGGTCTCGCCGATCTTCCTGAGCGCAGAATAGGTGGTCAGGCCGGAGCAGGCGTAGGGAGCGATGCGGGCCGGATCCAGGTCGTCGATGTCGATCAGGTAGCGCGGGTGCGGCACCAGCATGTGCTCGGCATAGCCGCCGGCGCGGTGGGTGCCCAGGCAGGCGGGGGCGGTGCAGTGGTTTTCCTGACCGGACAGGCAGGTGGGGCAGGCGCCGCAGCCGATCCACGGATAGACCAGGTAGTTGCGTCCGGTCTGGATGCCGGTCGCCTCGGGGCCGGCGGCGACCACGCTGCCGACGGTCTCATGGCCCATCGTCAGGGGCAGCGTCACGCCCCGTTCCTTGAGCGACAGGGTGCGGCCCTGGCCGAGATCGTAACCGCCTTCCCACAGGTGGATGTCGCTGTGGCAGACGCCCGCGGCGCGGACCCTCAGCAACACCTGCGAGCCCTGCGGCACGGGAACGGGCTGATCCACTTCCTGCAGCGGTTCGCGGAAATTGACGACGCAATAGCACTTCATGGAATGTCTCCTCTGGGGGCGTTTCTTGTTCTACCTGGGGCATTCTCAATCAGTTCGGTGGCAATCGGCAACCCGCGCCGCGCCACCGCCGCCGCCCAGCGTGCGTCAACTGCCGCGCCGCACCAGCGTCGATTTGCCGAACAGGCTCTCGATCAGGTCCACCGCGAGGTCGGCGGTCTTGTTGCGCACGTCGAAGGCCGGGTTCAGTTCCACGACGTCCAGCGAGCGCATCAGGCCGGTGTCGGCGATCATCTCCATGCACAATTGGGCCTCGCGATAGGTGGGGCCGCCCATCACCGTGGTGCCGACGCCGGGCGCGATCTCGGGGTCGAGGAAGTCGACGTCGAAGCTGACGTGCAGGTGGGTGTCGGCGTCCAGTCCGGCCAGCGCCGCTTCCATCGTCGCGCGCATGCCCATTTCGTCCAGGTAGCGCATGTCGAACACTTCGAGGCCGGCCTGGTGCACCAGGCGTTTCTCGCCGTCGTCGACGCTGCGGATGCCGATCTGGCGCACCCAGGCAGGATCGATGTCGGGCGTCTTGCCCGACATGCCGGTGATCTGGGCCGGACCATGGCCGCACAGGCAGGCCACCGGCATGCCGTGGATATTGCCGGTCGGCGTGAGCACGTTGGTGTTGAAGTCGGTGTGCGCGTCCAGCCACAGCACGCGCAGCTTCTTGCCGGTCTCGCGGCAGTGGCGCGCCACCGCGCTGATCGAGCCGATGCCCAGGCAATGGTCGCCGCCCAGCAGGATCGGCAGCGACCCCTGCGTCAGGGCCTCGTACATGGCGTCGTGCACGGCCTGGTTCCAGGCGGCCACTTCGTCCAGGTGGCGGTAGCCGTCCACGGGCGGCTGCCAGGGGTTGGGCGGGCCGTAGAGGTTGCCGCGATCGGCGACCTGAAATCCCTGTGCCTCGATGACCGGGCCGATGCCGGCCACGCGCAGGGCCTCGGGTCCCATGGAAGCGCCGCGCGCGCCCGCGCCGATGTCCGTGGGGGCGCCGATCAGGGTGACATGCGGGGGCAGGGTGGCGGTGTTTTGCAAGGTCGGACTCCGTCATGCAGGGTTTCGGTATCGGGGTCGAGTGTAGCGCCGTGGCGTGACGCGATCGCCATGGCGCGGGCAAGGCCTTTGGCCGGGCAGGGCCGGCGCTGCGGCACAATAGCCGGGCCGATCGAATTCTTTTCCGGATGATCCCATGTCTCTGCAATCCCTGTTCCTGACCCTGGCGCGCGGCGCCGCCGCGGCCGCCCTGGGGCTGGCCTGCGCCAGTCCGGCGCTGGCGGCCGACAAACCGCTGCGCATCGGCCTGATCCCGAGCGTGGCCAATGCCGCCACCGAGCTGGCCGTGGCCGAGGCGCGCAAGGCCGGCCTGGAGGTGGAACTGGTCGAGTTCAATGACTGGGTGCTGCCGAACATCGCGGTGGCCGACGGCTCGGTCGACGCCAATTTCTTCCAGCACGAACCGTTCCTGCAACTGTTCAACGCCCGTCGCGGCGCCAACCTGACGCCCATTGCCTATGGGTATTCGACCACCATCGGCCTGTTCTCCAAGAAGCTCAAGAAGGGCCAGCCGCTGCCGGACGGCGCCACCATCGCGGTGCCCAACGATCCGGTCAACACCGGCCGCGCCTTGCTGCTGCTGGAGTCCATCGGCCTGATCAAGCTCAAGCCCGGCGTGGCGCACCAGGCCACGCTCGAGGACGTGACCGACAACCCCAAAAAGCTGAAGTTCGTGCAGATCGAGGGCTCGCAGTCGGCACGGGTGTTCGATGACGTCACCGCGTCGGTCACGTACACCACCTTCGCCAAGCAGGCCGGCCTGGATGAAAAGGACGGCCTGGCGTTCGACAATACCGACCCGGCCAATGTGCGCCGCTACGCCATCCGCTGGGTCGCGCGGCCCGACCGCGCGCAGGACCCGCGGCTGCTCAAGTTCATCGCCATCTATCAGCAGTCGGCCGAGGTCAAGGCCCGGCTGCGCAGCCTGTACGGCGACCTGATCAGTTTTCCCTGGTAGTGCCGCGCCGCGGCGGGGGCGGGCTGGCGCCCCGGGCGGCTTGACGTTTCTTGGCAGTTGCCGCGTGGCCTTGAACGTATACTGGCCGCGCTTTGCATCCCCGGGGCCGCCGCGGCCCGGCCGTGACGCCTTTGCCCGCCCGCCATCCCATGCGACTCGCTTCTTCGAATGACGCCCTGAATGCCTCGCCGTCGCGGTTCGACGGCGAGGCTGGCGTGGGCGCGCCGGACCCGCGCGACGAGGAACTGGCCCGCTTGCGCCAGGTGGTGGCTCAGTACGAGGCCCTGTTCCACAACGCCCCCGTGCTGATCAACGCCTTCGACGAAGACGGCCAGTGCCTGCTGTGGAATGACGCCTGCGAACGCCGCTTCGGCTGGACCCGCGACGAAATCAATCGGCATCCCGAACCGCTGGCGCTGTTCTACCCCGATCCCGAGGTCCGCGCCCGCGTCCTCGACAGCGTGGGGCCGACGCCGCATCAGGGCTTTCGCGAATGGCGGCCGCTGGCACGCGACGGCGAGTGCCTGTCGGTCATGTGGTCCAACGTGCGCCTGCCCGATGGCAGCGTGGTCAACATCGGCATGGACGTGACCGAGAACCGCCGCAACGAGGCCGCCCTGGCGCGGCTGGCGAAGGTCGACGGGTTGACCGGCTGCTGGACCCGCGCCGAGATCCTGCAACGCATGAAGACCCTGCTGGAGGCTGCCCGGCGCGGCGCCGGCCACACGGCGTTGATGCTGGACCTGGACTATTTCAAGCAGGTCAACGACCGCTACGGCCACCTGGGCGGCGACGCCGCCTTGCGGCACTTCTGCGACCAGTTGCGGGCCTGCCTGCGCGAGGGCGATTCGGTGGGACGCCTGGGCGGCGAGGAATTCGTGGTGCTGCTGGCCGATGCCGACCAGGACGCGGCCCTGGCGGTGTGCGACCGCCTGCGCGCCAGCCTGCGCCAGCATCCCGCCAACATCGACGGCCATGCGGTGGTGCTGTCGGCCAGCGGGGGGATCACCGGCTTCCTGGAAACCGACGTCAGCATGTCGGATGTGCTGCGGCGCGCCGACCAGGCGTTGTACCAGGCCAAGCGCGCGGGGCGCGATTGCGCGGTGGTGCTGCCGGCCTGAGGCGTCAGGCGGCGGCGCGGCGTTCGCCGGCGCGGCGGCCGTTCAGGCGCCAGCGCAGCGCCAGGGCGGCGAGCGCCACGGCGGCCGCGGCGGCCAGCCCCAGGCTCTCGAAGCCGGCGTGGGTGTAGAGCGCGCCGGCCACGGCGGTGCCGACGCTGGCGCCCAGGTACGTGGTGCAGGTGTTCAGTCCGAGCACTGCGCCGCGCTCGTCGGGTCGGGCTCGCGACAACAACAGCACCAGCAGATTCAGGCTCAGTTGCGAAGCCGCACCCCACAGCGCGGCCAGCGCCAGCACGGCGGTCAGCGCATGGGCGGCTGGCAGCAGCGCCAGGTAGACCAGGGCGATCGCGGCCAGGGCCAGCGGCAGGGCGCGGCGCGGGCCCACGCGTTCGATCAGCGGCGCGCCGCTCAGCCCGGCCAGCAGGAAGCCGGCGCCATAGGCGAAGGCGATGAAGCCGACCTGGCCGGCCGACAGGCCCAGCAGCGTGCGCACGTGGTCGGCCAGGAAGGCATAGACCCCGTAGAAGGCCGAGGAAAACGCCAGGCAGCCCAGCAGCAGCACCGGCACGTCGCGGTACGACAGCGGCGCCAGCAGGCGTGACAGCCGGGGCGGGGCGGCGTGGGCGCTGCGGCGTTCCGGGAGCTTGCGCAGCCCGGCCAGCGCGACCGCGGCGCACAGCGCCAGCACGGCGTAGGTGGCGCGCCAGCCGACCGCGTCGGAGATCAGCGCCGACAGGGGCACGCCGGCCACCAGCGATACCGACCAGCCCGAAATCACGCGGCCCAGCGCGCGGGTTTCCTGCCCGGCGGCGGCCACCAGCGAGGCCGACCCGTAGGCCGCCGGCAGGATCACGCCCGCGGCGGCGCCGGCCAGCGCCTGGGCCACGGTCAGCACGATCCAGTGCGGCGCGGCGGCCGACAGCGACAGCGCCGCGATCAGCACCGCCATGGCGATCAGCAGGGCGCGCCGGATGCCCCAGCGGTCGATGCGGGCGGCCAGCAGAAAGGCGCTGGCGGCGGTGGCCGCGCCGTAGGCGGAAATGGCGGTGCTGACGGTGAGCGCGGTGCTGCCGAACGAGCGCGCCACGTCCGACAGGATCGGGCTGAGGGCCAGGCCGTTCGAGCCGACGACGCTGACGGCGAACATCAAGGCGGGGATGGCGGGGGGAAGCGGCGGGCGGGGCGACGGCGCGCGCGCGGTGTTGCGGTTCTGCATCCGCGGAATTTTATTGGAATAAAATAAGGGTTAATACCGATATTCCTTTATCCCGTAAAACTTCGAATGCCGTTAGGCAGAACCAGATTCCAATGTCAGATCTCGACGACCGCGACCGAAAACTATTAACGCTGCTGGCGGACGACGCCTCGCCGAGCTACGCCGAATTGGGCAAATTGCTGAACCTGTCGGCCCCCGCCGTGCACGAGCGGGTCAAGCGCCTCAAGCGCGACGGGCTCATCAAGGGCATCGCCGCGCGGCTGGACGGCGCCCGCATCGGCAGGCCGCTGCTGGCGTTCGTGCATGTGGATACCAATAACTGGAGCATTACCCAGCAGGTGCTCGGCCTGGCCGAATTGACCGAGGTCGAGGAGATCCACACCATCACCGGCAAGAGCGCCATGCTGCTCAAAGTGCGGGTGCGCGACACCCAGGCGCTGGAGGCGCTGCTGGCGCGCATCCACCAGATCGAGGGCATCACCAACACCACCAGCGACATCGCGCTGACCAGCTACCTGGAGCGCGGCCCGCTGCCGGACGACGCCTAGGACGCCGGGGCGCGGCCTCGGCGATTGCGCGCCGCGCCTGGCGGCATTCAGCGCAGCGGCCGCAGCCGCAGGCGGGTGATTTCGGACGGCGCGCCCAGGCGCTTGGGCGGCCCCCAGTAGCCGGTGCCGCGGCTGATGTAGACCCACATGTCGCCCAGGCGGTGCAGGCCCGCCGTATAAGGCTGCTGGAAGCGCACGAAAAAGCCCCACGGGAAGAACTGGCCGCCGTGCGTGTGGCCCGACAACTGCAGGGTGTAGCCCAGCGGCGCGGCCGCGGCCGCGCTGCGCGGCTGGTGCGCCAGCAGGATCTTGGGCAACGCGTCGGCCGGCGCGCCGGCCAGCGCCGCCGCGGGGTTGCTGCGTTGGCGCGGATCGAAGGCGCCGGCGCTGTAGTCGGTGACGCCGGCCACCACCACCGGCAGGCCGGCGGGATGGATCACGGCATGCTCGTTCATCAGCACCCGCAGGCCCATGCGGCGGAATTCCGCGACCCAGGGCGCGGCGCCTGAATAATATTCATGGTTGCCGGTCACCAGGTACACGCCGAAAGGCGCGCGCAACTGGCCCAGCGGGCTGGCTTGCGCCGCCAACTGCTCGACGCTGCCGTCCACCACGTCGCCGGTGATGGCGATGACGTCGGGGGACAGTTCGTTGACCGCGTCGACGATGGCCTGCACGTAGCGCCGCTTGATCGTCGGCCCGACGTGGATATCGCTGATCTGCACGATGGTGAAGCCGTCCAGGTCGGTCGGCAGGCCGCGGATCGGCACCTCCACCGTCACCACGCGGGCGCGCCGGCGGGCGTTGTAGAAGCCGACCAGCGTGGCCGCCAGGGCCAGCGCGGCGACCGCTATCGCGCTGACGCGCCGCAAGTCGATCCAGGGCAGTCCCGGACCGGTCGCCAGGCTCACCAGCCACGTCACCAGCAACAGCGCGTCGCGCAGCACCGTCAGCACGAACAACGATGAGAACAGGCCCATGGCGATCAGGCCGACCCAGGCGATGCGGTCGCCCCAGGGCGGGTGCACGGACGAGCGCGCCAGCATTCCCAGCGGGATCAGGATGCACGACAGGATCAGCAGCAGGACCGCGGTCGCCGAGCCCGGGCCGTCCAGGCCGGCGTCGGGAATCAGGCGGGCGCCGACGTAGACGTGGGCCAGCGCGCCCAGGGTCAGAAAGCGCAGGAAAAACGAGGATTGGCGTAGGGACACGGGCGGCGGGGCGGGGGCCGGCGCGAAGGCCGGCCCGGCGATAGCGAAGGAACCGTCATTCTATGCCCTGCGGCCGCGGCGTCCCGCAGGGAAATGACACCCGCGCGCCTGGCGGCGGCATCAGGCAGGCGTCACGCGGGGGTCAACAGGCTGGCGTCCATCTGGTCCAGGCGGTTGATGCCGAGCATGGCCATGTTGCGGTCGACCTCGGCGCGCAGCAGGCCGATCGCGTGCGCCACGCCAGCCTGGCCGCCGACCGCCGCGGCATAGTTGAAGGGACGTCCGACGAACACGAAACGCGCGCCCAGCGCCAGCGCCTTCAGGACATCGCCACCACGGCGCACGCCGCTGTCCATCATCACCGGCATGGCGCCGGCGGCCGCCACCACGCCGGGCAGGGCGCGCAGCGGCGAGAGCGCGCCGTCGAGCTGGCGGCCGCCGTGGTTGGAGACGATGATGCCGTCCGCGCCGTGCTCGCGCGCCAGCCGCGCGTCGGCCGGATGCAGGATGCCCTTGATGATGAGGGCGCCCTGCCATTGCCGGCGGATGCGCGCCACGTGCTCCCAATTGAGATGGTCGCGAGCGCTGAAATCGCGCAGCACCGAGCCGGACACGATGGGCGCGCCGCGCGTGGCGAACGAATTCTCGAAGTGCGGCATGCCGTGGGCCAGCAGCGTGCGCAGGAAGGTGCCGGCGAGCCAGCGCGGCCGGGTCAGGCCATCCCAGGCGAGCCGCAGGCTCGGCTTGAGCGGGGTGGAAAAGCCGGTGCGCACGTTGTTCTCGCGATTGGCCGACACGGGGATGTCCACCGTCAGCACCAGGGTGTCGTAGCCGGCGCGCGCCGCGCGCGCCACCAGCGCGTCGATGCGCACCGGGTCGCCGGGCAGGTAGGCCTGGAACCAGGTACCGGGCGCCTCCTTGATGACATCTTCGAGCGCGATCAGCGCGGTGCCGCTGAGGATGGCGGGGATGCCCTGTTCGCGCGCGGCGCGCGCCAGCACGATGTCGCCGCGATAGGCGGACAGCGCGCTGATGCCCATGGGCGCGATGCCGAACGGCGATTCGTAGCGGCGGCCGAACAATTCGACGTGCTGGCTGCGGCGCGACACGTCGACCAGCACGCGCGGCTGGAAGGCGTAGCGGCCGAAGGCCTCGCGATTGGCGCGCAGTGACTGATTGTCCTCCGCGGCTCCCGCGACATAGCCGAAGATGGGTCTGGGCAGGCGGCGGCGGGCGGCCGCCTCGAAGTCGTCCAGCGACAGCAGGCGCATCAGGGCGCGGGACGGACGACTGGCGGTGGCGGGGGCGGCGGCAGCGGGCAGGGACGTGGCGGACATGGCGGGGCCTGGGGAAAACCGCCAATCTACCCAGGCGGATTCATCGCATAAAGCGAATAAATCCGCACGCGGTTATTCGCTTTTTTGGAAATAGACCCTAGGCCTGCGGCAGCGCCAGCAGTTCTCCCATGCGGACCGGACCGCGCACCGACGGCGTATCGGCCCAGCGCACCTTGCCCGGGCCGAACAGCACGATGGCGGTCGAGCCCAGCTTGAAGCGGCCCATCTCGGCGCCCTTGGCGAGCTGGATCGGCGCGCGCGCCGCGTCGTCGTAGCGCACGGCCTTGACGCGCCGCTTGTACGGCGTGACCAGGCCGGCCCAGACGGTTTCGATCGAGGCGACGATCATGGCGCCGACCAGCACCAGGGCCATGGGCCCGTGCTCGGTGTCGAAAATGCAGACCACGCGCTCGTTGCGGGCGAACAGGCGCGGCACGTTGCGCGCGGTCAGCGGATTGACCGAGAACAGGCGGCCCGGCACATGGATCATTTCGCGCAATGTGCCGGCCACCGGCATGTGCACGCGGTGGTAGTCCTTGGGCGACAGGTAGATGGTGGCGAACTCGCCGCCCTGGAACGGCGCGGCGCGCTCGCTGTCCCCGCCCAGCAGGTCGGCCAGGCCATAGCTGTGGCCCTTGGCCTGGAAGATGCGGCCATGCTCGATGGCGCCCATCTGGCTGATGGCGCCGTCCGCCGGGCACAGCACGCCGCCGGGCTCATCGTCCAGCGGGCGGGCGTCCGGCTTGAGGGCGCGGGTGAAGAAATCGTTGAAGCAATCGTAGGCCAGCGCGTCTTCCTGCTCGGCTTCGCGCATGTCCACGCCGTACTTGCGCACGAAGCGCGAGATCATCCAGTTCTTGACCGCGGGTTCCCGGCAGTCCGAGGCGTATCCGAAGAAACGCGACACCAGGTGATGCGGCGCGAGGTACTGGCTGGCGAGGAAAAGTTGGTCTTTGATCGGCATCTAGGAGCGCTAAAAAAACGCGTCCCGCGGACAGCGGGACGTGGTTGGAGGTTGTCGCGCCCGGGGGCCGTTGAAGGTGGCGTCGAAGATCGCGCCGGGCGTGCAATTCGCGGGATTGTAACGCGTCCGGCCCGCCAATGGACCATGGCGCGGACAGCTTTCTTGCCACACCTAGGCGCGCGCCCGGGCCGGCGCGCCTTCCGGCGCGGCGCCCTGGCGCCGATACGTGCCCGGGCCGACGCCGAAGTGCTGCTTGAAGGCGCGGGCAAAGGCGGCCTCCGATTGGTAGCCGATGCCTGCGGCGACGCGCGCCACGGATTCCTTCAGCCGCTCCAACTGGCGCGCCGCATGCTCCATGCGGATCGCGGTCAGCAGGCGCAGCGGCGTCAGGCCGCTGGCGCGCACGAACTGGCGGGCGAAGGTCGCGCGCGACAAATGGCAGCGTTGGGCCAGGGTGGCCAGTGTCCACGGTTCGGTGGGGGACCGCAGCATGGATTGCACGGCGGGCGCCAGCCTGGGGTCGGCCATCAGCGCCAGCAGGCCGCGCGTCTGCTGGCCGTCGTGCACCAGCGCGCGCAGCACCAGCGTGAAGAGGGCGGTGGATAGCTGGTTGATGATGGCCGCGCCGCCCAGCCGCGGCTGTCCGGCCTCGGCGCGCATCAGCGCCAGCAGCGCGGCCAGCGCCGTGTTGTCGCCCAGGGTGGCGGCGCGCAGCACCATCGCCTGCGGCAGCGCCATCAGCAGCAGGCTGCCGGCGCGGCCCAGCGTGAATACGCCGCACAGCATTTCCAGGCGCGGACCCGCGCCCTCCTGGGTCAGTTCGGTCAGGACGCCGTTGTGGCGGATGTCGGGCGGCGCGGCGGCGGCCGGCGCGCGCTCGTCGATGCCGCGCAGCAGGTGCGAGGCGCCGTGCGGCAGCAGCAGGATGTCGCCGGCCCGCAGCGCCAGTTCGTCGCGGCCGACGCGGGCCACGCCTTCGCCTTGCAGGATGACGTGGTAAGGCACGTGGCCGGCCGGCGCCTGTGGATGATCGGCGCGCCAGCGGCCGCCGTAGCGGCACAGCAGGTCCACCGTGCCCGCGGGCTCGGCGGTCGACAGGAGCTGGCTGAGACTGTCCATGGGCTCCCTGGGAAGGAGGGCGGGCCGCCCGGCCGGGCCGCCCCGCTGAGGGCCGCCGCGGCGCGGCGGGACATGCTTGCGATTCTATGCCGGTTGGGGCGCGCGGTCAGGCCGCGGCCTTGGCCGACAGCTTGGTCTTGTAGAGCCAGTCCTTGTAGTCGTCCAGGTCGCCGTCGAACGGGCTGAAGCGGCCATCGGCCACGATGATGAACTGATCGGTGGTGGCGCGCAGCAGGTGGCGGTCGTGCGACACCAGCACCAGCGTGCCTTCGAACTGCGCCAGCGCGGTGGTCAGCGCCTCGCGGGTTTCCAGGTCGAGGTGGTTGGTGGGCTCGTCCAGCAGCAGCAGGTTGGGGCGCTGCCACACGATCAGCGCCAGCGCCAGGCGGGCCTTCTCGCCGCCCGAGAACGGCGCAATCGAACTGGTGGCCATGGCGCCGTTGAAATTGAAGCTGCCCAGGAAGTTGCGCAGTTCCTGCTCGCGGACCGTGGGCGCGATCTTGGTCATGTGCCACAACGGCGATTCGTCATGGCGCAGCATCTCGACCTGGTGCTGGGCGAAGTAGCCGATCGACAGGCCCTTGTTGAATTGCGTCTCGCCCGCCAGCGCTTGCAGCTCGCCGGCGATGGTCTTGATGAAGGTCGACTTGCCGGCGCCGTTGATGCCCAGCAGGCCCAGGCGCTGGCCCGCCTGCAGCGAGAAGTCGATGCCCGACACGATGATCTTGTCGCAAGTGACGCCGCTGTCCTCGTCGGTGTTGCGGTAGCCGGCGCTGACCTTGTCCATCGTCAAGAGCGGGTTGGGCGCGCGCAGCGGCTCGCGGAACTCGAACGAGAATTCGGCGGCGGCGCGCAGCGGCGCCACTTCTTCCATGCGCGCCAGCGCCTTGATGCGGCTCTGGGCCTGGCGCGCCTTGCTGGCCTGCGCCTTGAAGCGGTCGATGAACGACTGCAGGTGTGCGCGCTGGCGCATCTGCTTTTCCATCATGCCTTGCGCCAGTTCCAACTGGGCGGCGCGCTGGCGTTCGAACGACGAGTAGTTGCCCGAGTAGCGCTTGAGCTTGCGCTCGTCGATGTGGACGATGACGTTGACCACGCCGTCCAGGAAGTCGCGGTCGTGCGAGATCGCGATGAGCGTGCCCGGATAGCGCTTGAGCCAGTCTTCCAGCCAGATGATGGCGTCCAGATCCAGGTGGTTGGTGGGCTCGTCCAGCAGCAGCAGGTCGGACGGGCACATCAGGGCCTGCGCCAGGTTCAGGCGCATGCGCCAGCCGCCCGAGAAGCTGGTCAGCGGCAACTGCATCTGCGCCTGGGTGAAGCCCAGGCCCGTCAGCAACTGCTCGGCGCGCGAATGCACGGTGTAGGCGTCGGCATCGGCCAGCGCGGCGTAGATGTCGGCCATGCGCAGGCCGTTCTCGGCGCTCTCGGGCTCCGCTTCCAGCGCAGCCAGCTCGGCTTCGAGCTTGCGCAGCGTGACGTCGCCGTCGATGGCGTATTCGATGGCGGGGCGGTCGAGCGCGGGCGTTTCCTGCGCCACGTAGGCCATGCGCCAACTGGCGGGATAGTCCAGGTCGCCCTGGTCCGCATGCAGCGTGCCGCGCAGCAGGCCGAACAGGCTCGACTTGCCGGCGCCGTTGGCGCCGATCAGGCCGATCTTGTCGCCGGGGTTCAGGAGCAGGTCGACCTTGTCGAACAAGGGCTTGACGCCGCGCATGAGTGAAACTTGTTGGAAGCGGATCATGAATCGTGTGGCAGGAGGGAGCCGACCGGGGTGGCGTGAAATAAGCGCGGCAAGGCTCCCGCCACAAAGTGCGGCGCAAAAAGAAGGAACCGTGGAGCGGTCGCGCCGGCGGCGCGACATGCGGGCCGCGCGAAGCGCGGCTGGCGGACGGGGCGGATGCCCATCCGATCGCGGGCGCTATTGTAGCCGGCCGCGCGGACCCGCGCCCGAGGGCGGGTTCAGCCAGTCGTGGCGCGGCCTCAGGCCGGGGCCGAACGCGCGGCGATGGCGTCGGCCAGGGCCAGCAGGCGTTCGGCCTCGCGCGCATGCAGGTTCTCGACCAGCGCGCCGTCCACCACCGCCACCCCCTGGCCGGCGGCCTGGGCCGCGCGCCAGGAATCGAGCCGCTTGCGCGCGCTGGCCAGCTCGGCATCGGTCGGGGCGAAGGCCGCGTTGGCGGCGGCGATCTGCTTCGGGTGGATCAAGGTCTTGCCATCGAAGCCCTGGTCGCGTCCTTGACGGCACGCGGCGGCCAGCCCGGCGTCGTCATCCAGGCCCAGGTGCACGCCGTCCAGCACGGCCAGGCCATGGGCGCGCGCGGCCAGCACCGCCAGCGAGCGCGCCAGCAGCGTCTCGTGGCGCTCGGGCGTGTGGCGGGCGTGCAGGTCCTTGACCAGGTCGGACGTGCCCACCACGATGGCCGCGAGCCGCGCGTGGCCGCCGGCGATGGCGTCCAGCCGCAGGAAACCGAGCGGCGTCTCGGCCATCGCCCACAGCGGCAGCGCGGCGGGCGCGCCGGCCGCGTCCAGCGCCTGCGCCAGGGCTTCCAGTTCGGCCGCCGATTGCACCTTGGGCAGCAGCACCGCATCGGCGCCGGCCTGCGCGATGGCGCGCACGTCGTCCAGGCCCCATGGCGTATCGAGCGCATTGACGCGCACCACGCATTCGCGCCGGCCATAGCCGCCGGCGCGCAGGGCCGCGGCAACCTGCTGTCGCGCCAGCGCCTTGGCGTCGGGCGCGACCGCGTCTTCCAGGTCCAGGATCAGCGTGTCGGCGTCGAGGCTGCGGGCCTTGTCCAGCGCGCGCGCATTGGCGCCCGGCATGTAGAGGACGGAACGGCGGGGACGGGCGGCGAGGGACATGGATTCAACTCTTGGGATTGCTGATGACCTGCACGGGCATGGTGCAGACGTAGCCGACGCCATACACCGTGCGGATGCCCATGTCGCCGCCGGCCTGCGCGCGCAGCTTGCGGCGCAGGCGGTGCATGTGGGCGTCGAGCCGATGGGTGTCGTAGGCTTCGGCGCTGGCGCCGAGCGCCTCGACCAGCCGGCCGCGCGACAGCGGCAGCGGCGCGGCCTGGATCAGCGCGCCGATCAGGCGGCTCTCGGTATCGGTGATGTCGACGTGGACGCGCTTGGGCGAGACCAGCATGCGGCGCGCCGGATCGAAGCGCCAGATCTCGGCGCTGGGCGCTTCGGGGCCGGCCGCGGGCACCACCCTCAGCCGGCGCGACAGCGACACCAGCGTGGCGCCCAGTTCGGCCAGGTTGACGGGCTTGGTCAGGTAATGATCGGCGCCCAGGCTCAGGCCGGACACCTTGTCTTCGCTCAACAGGCGACCAGTGAGCATGATGATGCCCATCGAGGGATAGGTGGTGCGCAGGTGGGACACGCGCGCCAGTCCGTCGCCATCGGGCAGCATCGCGTCCAGCACCAGGATGCCGGGCGTCACGCTCAGCAGCAGTTGGTCGAGTTCGGACAGCGACCCCGCGGTGAGGATGGCTTCGCCCAGGCCGAGGTCGTGGATGAATTCGGCGATGCTGTCGCGCCAGTCCCCGTGATCGTCGACGATGATGATGGTCACGGCGCCGGACGAGCTAGCGGTTGTGCGCGAGGCGCTCCAAGGGCAAACACGCTTTCCGCTCCTTTCATGCTACGGCTTCTTATTGGTGTGGAGGACTCCGCCTGGCGCAGGCCGGATACGGCGCCATCGGTGTGATCCCCTCGAGGCGCTTTCGCGGAGAATATCATTATCGCCGCTGCGGCGGCGCGGCATATTGCGGCGCAGCGAATGCCGTCGCAGGGCGCCTCGAACCGCGCCGATACCGGTGGTCAAAAAATGACCAGCCCCGGTAGCGGCGTCGTAACGGCCAGCAGTCGTGCGCCCGTGAGTTTTTTATCCACAGAAACTGTGGATAAAAAATTCGCCCGGCATCGATTCAGCGATTGCGCCGTGCCGCGCGGGTCATTGCGGCGGCGCGGCCGGGTCCGTCAGGTATTCCACGGGCACGCCCTGCGGCACCCGGCGGACGCGATCGCGTTCGATGCGGGGCGGGGCGAAGCGCGTCTTGCGGGCCGCGGCGTTCTGCAGCAGCACCGACAGCACCGCGCCCTTGTCCTGGATCCATTGGGTCTTGCCGCGCAGCAGCTTCATTGCGTTCTCGGCGGTTCCCAACTTGTAGGACATCGAGTTGATCTGGACCGATGTCTTGCCGTTGAATGCGGACTCGTCCTGTTCGGTGAGCGCCGCGGCGTCGAGATTGCTGCTTTCGTGGTCGATGCGGTAGATGAATTTGAGGCCGCTGAACGGGTCCTGCACCACGACGAGCTTGTCCGAACCCGAGACGTCCGACAGCATGCCGATGACCAATGATTCAACCAACTGGTTGCCCCGTTGCTCTTCGGTGTAGATGAAGATGGTGCGCTGGTTGTGCCCGAGCGGCGAGGGCGGGGCGAGGGGAGAACGATCCATACCTGACTTGAAAGAGGCGGGGGCGGGTGGAAACTTGCCCCGCGGTACTGCGTTAACGGCGTCGCGTCCGGTGAACTTGAGCGCCGGCCCTGATGCAAACAAAGAGCAAGGTCCCGTCCGGGCTACGGCGCGCGCCGCAGGCGCGCCAGCAGGCGCGCTTTGGCGGCGGGCCAATCCTCGTCGAGGATGGCAAAGTAGACCATGTCGCGGGTGCGTCCGGACTGCGCGATGAGGTGCTTGCGGAAGACTCCTTCCTCGACGCCGCCGATACGGAGAATGGCCTGCCGGGATTGCAGGTTGGTCACTTCCGTCTTGAACACGACCCGCATGATACCAATTGTTTCAAAGGCGTGCTGCAATAAAAGGTACTTGGCTTCAGTGTTGGCGCCGCTGCGCTGGCTGGCGGGGGTGAGCCAGGTGGCGCCGATCTCCAGGCGCCTGTGCGGCAGGGCGATATCCATATAACGGGTGGTGCCGATGACCCGGCCGTCTTCGCGGCGCACGATGGCGAACGGCAGGCAGGCGCCGGCGGCCTGGCCGTCCAGCGCGCGCTCGACGTAGCGGCGCATGTCGTCGGCGGATTCGACCGGTTCGGGCTGCAGCCGCCACAGTTCCGGGTGCAGCCCAACCTCGGCCAGCGCGGCGGCGTGTGCCAGGGTCAGGGGCTCGAGCCGGACGATCTCGCCTTCCAGGGTGACGGGCGGCAGGCGGGCGGGGGAAGACATGACGGGAGACTCCGCGGACGCGTCGCGGTCGGGCGCCCGCCGTCATGGCGGCGTCCCGGACGCCCAGCGATTCTACGCCCGCCCTCGGCGGCTTGCCGAACCCCCGCGCCCGGGCGCAGAATGCGGCGCATGAAAACTGACGTGGTTGTCCTGGGCGCGGGCATCATCGGGGTGAGCACCGCGCTGCACCTGCAGGCGCGCGGCCGCTCGGTGGTCCTGCTGGACCGGCGCGGTCCCGGCGAGGAAACCAGCTATGGCAACGCCGGGCTGATCGAACGCGCCAGCGTCATTCCCTACGCCTTTCCGCGCGACTGGCGCAGCCTGCTGCGCTATGCCGGCAACCGCACCCCCGACGTGCGCTACCACGCGCGTTTCCTGCCGCGCATCGCGCCCTGGCTGCTGCGCTACTGGTGGCATTCGGCGCCGTCGCGGCTGGCGCGCGCCGCGGCCGCGATGCTGCCGCTGATCGAGCGCAGCGTGGCCGAACACGACGCGCTCAAGGACGCCGCCGGCATCGGCGCGCTGTTTCGCCGCAATGGCTGGATCGATGGCATGCGCAGCCAGCAAAGCCTGGACCGCGCGGCGGCCGAGGCCGCCGCGCTGGCCGAGTACGGACTGGACTACCAGTTGCTGGACCGCCAGGCCCTGTCGGCGCTGGAGCCGTCGTTGTCGCCGCGCATGGTGGGCGCGATCCACTGGCGCGACCCGGTCAATGTGTCGGACCCGGGCGCGGTGGCGCGCGGCTACGCGGCGCTGTTCCAGCGGCGTGGCGGCTCGCTGGCGCGTGGCGATGCGCGCAGTCTCGAGGCGGTGCCTGGCGGCTGGCGCGTGCGCGGCGTGACGGGGCCCGTCCAGGCGCGCGAGGCGGTGGTGGCGCTGGGGCCGTGGTCGCCCGACGTGCTGCGGCCGCTGGGGTATCGCGTGCCCATGGCGGTCAAGCGCGGTTATCACCAGCATTTCGCGTTGGAAGGCGGGGCCTCGCTGGCGCATCCGGTGGCCGATATCGACAGCGGGTTCGTGATGTCGCCCATGACGCTGGGCCTGCGCCTGACCACGGGCGCCGAATTCGCGCCGCGCGACGCGCCGCCGTCGCCGGTGCAGGTGACCCGCACGCGGGCGCTCGCAGCGCAGTTGTTGCCATTAGGCGAGGCGGTGGAGAAAACGCCCTGGATGGGCTGCCGGCCGTGCATGCCGGACATGCGCCCGGTGATCGGCGCGGCGCCGCGCCACGCGGGCCTGTGGCTGGCCTTCGGCCATGCGCATCACGGCTTCACACTTGGGCCGGTGACCGGCAAGCTGCTGGCCTGCCTGATGACGGGACAGGCGCCGGACATGGATCCGGCGCCGTATGCGTTGAATCGCTAGCGCATTTTGCGGGGCAATCCCGGCCGTCCGGCGCGATGCCGCGCGCACCGGCGCGGGTTGTCAGGCGCGGGCCTTGGCGCGGCGCTGGCGCACCGCGTCGGCCAGCAGGTCCAGCACCGGCAGCGTCTGGGTCCAGCCCAGGCAGGCGTCGGTGATCGACACGCCATGACGCAGCGGCTGGCCGGGCTTGAGGTCCTGGCGGCCTTCCTCGAGATGGCTCTCGATCATCACGCCGGTGATGCGCGTGTCGCCCTGGGACAATTGGGCGGCGATGTCGCGCGCCACGTCGACCTGGCGCAGGTGCGATTTGTTGGAGTTGGCGTGCGAGCAGTCGATCATGACCTGCTCGCGCTGGCCGGCGGCGCGCAGCACCGCGCAACAGGCGTCGACGCTGGCGGCGTCGTAGTTGGGGCCTTGCTTGCCGCCGCGCAGGATCACATGGGTGTCGGCATTGCCGCGGGTTTCGAAGATGGCCGCCATGCCCATCTTGGTCATGCCCATGAAGGCGTGCCTGGCGCTGGCGGCGACGATGGCGTCGGCCGCGATCTGCACGCCGCCGTCGGTGCCGTTCTTGAACCCGAGCGGGCAGCTCAGGCCGGAGCTCAGTTGGCGGTGGCTGGGGCTTTCGGTGGTGCGCGCGCCGATGGCGCCCCAGGCGATCAGGTCGGCGATGTACTGCGGGCTGAGCAGATCGAGGAATTCGGTGGCGATCGGCAGGCCCAGGCCGCTGATGTCCAGCAGCAGTTCGCGGGCGCGGCGCAGGCCTTCATTGATGCGGAAGCTGCCGTCCAGGCGCGGGTCGTTGATGTAGCCCTTCCAGCCGACGGTGGTGCGCGGCTTCTCGAAATAGACACGCATCACGATCAGCAGGTCGTCACGGTACTGGTCGGCGGCGGCGCGCAGTTGGCGCGCGTATTCCATCGCCTGGCCGTGGTCGTGGATCGAGCAGGGGCCGACCACCAGCACCAGGCGGTCGTCGCGGCCGTGCAGCACGTCGGCGATGCGGGCGCGGCTGTCCTCGACCAGCGTCTGGATCTCGGCCGACACCGGCAGCTCGTCCTGCAGCAGCGCGGGCGAAATCAGCGGACGCACCGCGCTGATGCGGGTGTCGTCCGTGCGGGTGTTGTCCTGGGTGGCGTCGGCCGTGCCGACCTCGCGGTCGTGCAGGGGATCGTCAATGCGGGTCAAGGGAAGCTCCGTGCCGTAGATGCGGAAAAGACCATCATTATCGCACCGGCCGGCGTCGTCCGTCCGGGCTATGTCCCCGTGCGCCCTAGGACGATCGATGGCGACCGGGCGGCGAATGGGCCTAGGGCGTGTTCGGTGGCGCTACAGTCGGGGCAGATGCCTTAGCATTGACGCAACCGCCTTAGCGATGACGCCATGCGTTCCCGCGACCGCGCCCCAGGCCGAGCGCCCCGCGCCCGGCTCACCGCCTGCCGCACGCCCGAGGACATGACCGATGCCCAAACTCCACGCCGGCGCCTCTCGACGGATCCTCCTGGTGGAAGACCACCCGGTGGAGCGGGCGTATCTGCAGAACATGCTGCTGGCCCTGGGATACCGGCGGGTGGCCGGCGTGGGCAGCAGCGCCGAGGCCATCGCCGCCCTGGCGCGCCAGGCCTACGACGTGGTCATCAGCGACATCGTCATGGGCGAGGGCGACGGCACGCGCCTGCCCAACGAACTGCGCCAACTGGTCGACGGGGGGCGGCTCAAGAGCATGCCGCCGATCGTCTGGATCAGCAGCCTGTCCGACGAGCTGCTGCAATCGCATGTGCGGCTGGCGCTGCAGGCCGGCTGCCCGTCGTCGCAGGCGCTGGCCAAGCCGGTGACGCGCACCGCCATGCAGCATGCGATCAAGACGGCGCTGCACAGCCTGGACGATGACACGGCCTCGCCGCGCCGCACCGCGGTGCGGCGCGAGGTGATCGAGGCGGAACTGGGGCGCGCGCTCAGTTCCGGCGACGGCATGAGCGTGGTGCTTCAGCCCCAGGTGGACCTGGGCACGGGACGCACGGTGGCGGCCGAGGCGCTGTCGCGCTGGGACCATCCGACGCTGGGCGTCATTCCGGCGGTGGATTTCGTGCCGGCGGCGCACCGTCTGGGGCTGGACCAGACCTTGTTCAACCGTGTCGCCGACTGCGTGGTCGAGGTGCTGGCCGAGATGCACGCGGAGGGCATCGCGGTGCCGATCGCGATCAACGCCTCGGCCTCGACGCTGTGCGCGCCCGGGCTGCCGGACAGCCTGGAGCAGCGGGTGACCCGGGCCGGGCTGCCGGCGCGGCTGGTCAAGGTCGAACTGACGGAAGACGAGCCGGTCACCGACTGGCTGGCGCTGTCGTCGGCCCTGAACCTGCTGCGGGTGCGCGGCTTCGAGCTGGCGATGGACGATTTCGGCGCGGGCATCGCGTCGATGCGGCTGTTCTCGGCCATGCCGTTCACAGAACTGAAGATCGACCGCGACTTCATCGTCCACATGCACCGCGAACCGGCCTCGCGCGCGGTGGTGGCGGCGGCCATCGAGATGGGGCGGGTGCTGGGGCGGCGGGTGGTGGCCGAAGGGGTCGAGCAGGAGCGCGACATTCTGCTGCTGCGCGAGTTGGGGTGCACGCTGGCGCAGGGCTATGGCATTTCGATGCCGCTGGCCCCCGCCGATTTCATCGCGTTCTGCCGCCGGCAATGAGGCCGGCCGGCGGCGTCGCCATCGCCGCTCAGATACCGGCGACGTCGATGTCGCCCGGGTAGTCGACCGAGAACTTGAGCACCGCGTCGCGCGACTTGCCGGGCTCCATCTCCCAGTTCCAAACCAGCACGCCGTCGTCTTCGCGCTTGATGTCGCGCTCGGACGGCGACAGCAGCTTGACCTCGATCTTCTCGTTGCGCGAGATCGGCAACCGGTCCTTGAAGCTCACCTGTTCCTTGGTGGCCTTGTTGTTCTTGACCGTGATCTTGTACTCGTAAGTCACGCGCTTGCCATTGCCCGAGAACCCGGTGCTTTCGGTGTAGCGGTTGACCAGTTGGCGCTTGATCGAAATGCCGTCGTCGGCGCCCAGCGCCAGCTCGACCTTTTCGCCGGGCATCACCGATTTCATGGACGAGGCGGCCACGAAGGCGTCATCCAGGAAAGTATTGAGCGTGCCGGCCAGGAACGGGTATTCGGTGTTGTTGTTGGCCAGCGCCGTCAGGAAGGCGGCTTCGCGCAGCGCCGGGGTCGACTGGTATTGCAGCGTGGCCGGCAGCTTGGCGGTGGTGATGGCGACACGCTGCGTGCTGTTGTCGGACGGCAGCGTGGCGGGCGTGCGGATCTGGAACGAGGCGCTGGTGGCCTCGGACTGGACCGCGGCGGTCGCGACCGTGGCCTCTTCCAGGGCGGGCGCCATGTCGCCGGCGGCCATCTCGGCGGAGGCCGACTTGGCGCTCTGGCGTGCCCGCGGCTCGGGACGCATGACCGGCGCCGCGGCCACCGGGGCCGGCATCGGCGGAGGCGGCGCCGCCACATCGATGATCCATGGATCCAGCTTGGGCGCGCCGCCGCCCAGCGCCGGGCGGGCGGTGGACAGGGTCAGCTTGACGTTGTTCCAGTCTTCGCCGGTGTTCTGGCGGATCACGCCGAAGTAGCCGAGATCGACGCTGCGGTCGGCCGGACGCAGGCGCGCATCGTACGACGGGGTCCAGCGCGCGCCGGCCACGGCGTAGGAGACGTTCAGGTCGAGCTTGCCGGCGCGGGCCAGGTTGACGCGCAGCGTGACGGTCTTGGTGCGGCGGTTAAGCTGGCCCTGCAACTGGCCCAGTTCGCCCTGCGCGGCGGACAGTTGGCGCTCGAGCTCCTCGCGCTGTTCGGCCACGCGGCGCAGGCCGGCGAGCGTGCGGCTGAGGGTGTCGGCGCTGAGGGCCTGGATCGCCTTGAGCTCATCGAGCGTCGGCCGCGGGCCATCCTTGGCCGGCTCGGTGGCGCCGCGCTGCATCATCGCCACCAGCTCGCGCTGGTTGTCCAGCACCGACGCTTCGTCGTCCAGCGCGGCCTGCTGGCCCTGCAGCTTGCGGATCTGGTCTTCCAACTGCTTGACGCGCTCGTTGGCGGTGTCGGCCTGGAAGGCATCGCGCACGCGCACATCCAGCAGGGTGGCCTGGCCGCTGCTCTTGGCCGAGACCTGCAGCGAATTCTCCTGCAGGCTGGCGGGCAGCTTTTCCAGGACCAGTTCGTGTTCGCCGGCGGGCAGGTCGCTGCTGGCGGCGCGGGTGACGACGGCGCGGTCCTGGTAGACCGTGACCGCGCCGATGGAGGAGGCCAGCCCGGCCGCCGCGGCCAGACCGGGGAGGGTGGCGATGGCCACCGCCAGAAGAGTACGTTGCACGTGTGCACCTATAGGCAGGTTGGGCCGGCCGGCCTTCCGGTGAACGGGGCCGCAGCGGCGATAGCGCGACAATTTACAGGGCGCGGCGGTGCACGGGTTTACAGAAGATGACAAAAGCGACAGGGCGATACCGCCCTGTTTTCATGCGGGTGCGGACGGCTCGGGGTGCGCCAGCCGTCGCAGCATCTCGACCGCGTTGCGGGCGGCGACGGAGCGGTCGTGGCGGCGGTAGGCCATGTCCAGCAGGGCGTGCGGCGCGTCGCCCTTGATCGGCCGGTACTCGATGCCCTGGGCGCCCATGTGGCGCATGGCGGCGGGCACGATGGCGATGCCGACGCCGGCCGCCACCAGGCTGACGATCGAGGCCATCTGCGGCGCCTCCTGGATGACGCGCGGCGTAAAGCCGGCGCGCAGGCAGGCGTTCTGGATCGCGTCGTACAGGCCGGCGCCGATGGGGCGGGGATAGAGCACGAAATCCTGGTCGGCCAGCGCGGCGATCGGCACGCTGCGCTTGCGGCTGAGCGGATGGTCGGGCGGCAGGGCGATCAGCATGGGTTCGTCCAGCACGCGTTCGGCCTCGAATTCCGGATCCAGCACGTACGGCGGCCGCACGAAGGCCACGTCCACGGCATTTTCGCGCAGGCCGCGCAGCAGGCTGACGGTATTGCTTTCGGTGAGGCTGATGCGCACGTCCGGATAGCGGTCGCGGAAAGCGCGGATGGCGCGCGGCAGATACGGGTGGAACACGGCCGAGGCGGTGAAGCCCACGGTGATGGCGCCGTGCTCGCCGCGCCCCAGTCGGCGCGCGGTGTCGATGGCGCGGTCGGCGCTGGCCAGGATGGCGCGGGCGTCCTCCAGGAACTGCGCGCCGGCCTCGGTCAGCTCGACCCCGCGCGGCAGGCGCAGGAACAGCGCCGTGCCGATCTCGCGCTCGAGCTGCTGGATCTGCTGGCTCAGCGGCGGCTGGCCGATGCCCAGCCGGGCGGCGGCGCGGGTGAAGTGCAGTTCTTCCGCGACCACGGTGAAATAGCGCAGATGTCTCAGTTCCATCGTTTTAAAATATAGCGAGTGCCGGTTTCATATATTGGACATATGCAGGGGAAAAGTCTACCTTGATCGCACGGGTCCATTGCCCGATGTTTTCGAGATTTGCGAGATGTCCACCGCCCCAGTCGTTCCTCCGCCTTCCCCCGCCGCGCCCCAGGCCGATTACCTCGCGCGCGGCACGCCGGCCTTGCGGCGCGCCCAGTGGGCGCTGTTCGCGGCGGGCTTTTCCACCTTTTCGCTGCTGTATTGCGTGCAGCCGCTGATGCCGCTGTTCACGCAGGCCTTCGGCGTCTCGCCGGCCCAGAGCAGCCTGGTGCTGTCGCTCTGTACCGGCCTGCTGGCCGTGGCGATCTTCCTGGTGGGGCTGTTTTCGCAGGCGCTGCCGCGCAAGCGCATCATGGCGTTGTCGCTGTTCGCCTCGGCCGTGCTGGGCACGGCGGCGGCGGTGGCGCCCGACTGGCACAGCCTGCTGGCGCTGCGCGCGTTGCAGGGCGTGGCGATGGGCGGGGTGCCAGCGGTGGCCATGGCCTACCTGGCCGAAGAGGTCGAACCCGACACGCTCGGTTTCGTCATGGGGTTGTACATCAGCGGCAGCGCCTTCGGCGGCCTGTCCGGGCGCGTGATCACGGGCCTGGTGTCCGACCATTTCGGCTGGCGCGCGGCGCTGGGCACGCTGGGCCTGCTGGGCATCGTCGCGGCGCTGCTGTTCATCTGGCTGCTGCCGGCCTCGCGCCGTTTCACGCCGCAGCGCTCGCGCGGCTGGGCCGGCGTGGCCGGCGACGTGCGCGACGGCATCGGGGCGCACCTGCGCAACGGTCCGCTGTGCGGGTTGTTCGCCATGGGCGGGCTGTTGATGGGCGCCTTCGTCACCGTCTACAACTACGTCGGCTTCCGCCTGGTGGCGCCGCCGTTCTCGCTGAGCCAGACCTTCATTGGCTTCATCTTCGTGGTGTACCTGGTCGGCATCTTCGCGTCGACCTATTTCGGCCGCCTGGCCGACCGCCATGGTCGCGGCGCGATGCTGGCGGCGGCCACGGGCATCGCGCTGGCGGGGCTGCTGCTGACCTTGTCGGACGCCTTGGCGGTGCTGATCGCCGGCATCGTGGTCTTCACCTTCGGCTTCTTCGCGGCGCACGCGGTGGCCAGCGGCTGGGTCGGCCAGATGTCGCGGGGCTACAAGGCGCTGGCGGCCGCGCTGTACCTGCTGGTGTACTACGTCGGGTCCAGTGTGCTGGGCTCGCTGGGCGGCCACTTCTGGACCGATGGCGGCTGGCCTGGCGTGGCGGCCATGGCCGGCAGCCTGTTGACGGTGGCGCTGGCCATCAGCGCGGCGCTTTACTGGCGCACGGCCCGCGTGCCGTCGGCTGCGGCGGTGGAGCGGGGCGCGTCGTGAGCCTGTTTGAGGGGAGCAAGCGGCGGCCGCGGGCCGCCGCGCGCGCCCGGCCATCGGGCTTTCCGGTGGCGCCGACTAGGCGAGGGTGCGGACCGGGGGCGCCTCGGCCTGGGGCTCGGCGGCCAGGGTGGCCTCCATGCCCTGGCTGAGCGTCGCCAGCAGCAGGTGCGGCGGCAGGTTCAACTGCGCCAGCACCACGCTGCTCTTGGCCAGCCGGGCCACGTCCTCGTGCCGCAGGCCCGCCAGCCACTGACAGGCGCGTTCCGATATCTGCATGCCCGCCAGGGCCGGCAGGTTGCCGGCGCGGGCCATCCGCTGCAACAGCAGCAGATACATCAGATTGGTTTCGTGGATATCGCGCAGAAGCTCGGTTGATCGCGGCATCGGGTGCCCCTCACTTCATTGAATCCGCGGCCCGGCGGGTGCTCGGGCCAGGACAGGCAAGGCGCGAGGCGTCCTGTATGGGCGTCTAGTCAAGCCCGCGAAGGCTTGCGTGCCGATATGGTTTGTCGATCATATTTAAGCGATCAGGGGCCGTCAGTAATGGATTTCCCTGTACTCGGAATTGACATATCCTCATTCATTGAAACGGACTCATTCTCATTTATAATGCCCTGCACGTTGGCCGGCGCATGATCCGCGTCCGCCTGTAGCCCGTCACCCGAGAGGCCCACGATGACCCTAGCATTCCAGGAGCCCAATTCGCTGCAGCGCGAGCACGCGGCGCTGCTCGCCGCCTATGGGCAGGCGCAGGGCCGCTGCAGCCGCCTGCTCAGCGCCCAGGCGCAGCGCATCCAGCACCTCGAAGGGGAGGTCCTCAAGCTGCGGGCCGCGGTGATCCAGCGCGACACCGCGCTGGCCTGGGCGCGTGAAGACCGCGCGGCATTCGAAGGCGCGGTTCCGGGGCTGCCCAGGCGGGTGGCGCTGGCCAGGCGCGTCACGCAACTGATGGAACGGGTGCAGAGCCGGATGCGCGAGCGCCTGGCTTGGCAGGATCGGTCCGCCGCGGCGCGCGCGCATTCGCTTGACGCCGCCACCGGACCCGCCGTGGCGCCCGCGGTGATCGCCGCGACGGCGCTGCGCGAGAAATCCGTGCTGTGCGTCGGCGAGGACGCCATGGCCCTGATGCTGACGCGCAAAGTAGTGGAAATGGCCGGTGGCCGCTACCTGGGCCACTGCGGCGCGGAAGGCGCCGACGGCGATACGTTGGAAGCCAGCCTGGTCGCCGCCGACCTGGTGATCTGCCAGACCGGCTGCGTCAGCCACGGCGCCTATTGGCGCGTCAAGGACCACTGCACCCGCACCGGCAAGCAGTGCGTGCTGGTGGACAAACCCGAGGCGTTGACGGCGCTGGGGCTGGCACGCGAAAGCGTCGACATGCCGCGCTGAAGGCGGCCAGGCGGTCAATCGGCGATGTCTCGCCGCGGGCCGCCGGCAAGATGTAATGCCGAGTTACCGAGGGTTGCGGCTGCCGCGCCGCGCCCGCAATACAGTCTGGGAAGCCTGCAGGAGATTCCATGCTGACCCAGCGAGACCATGTGCCCCACCCCTGGACCAATACCCTCGCGCGTCTCGAAGACGAGCGCGTGATGTTGCAGCGCATCGCCGCCGGCGTGCCGCTGGCCGAGGTGCTTGGCCATATGCTGCACGCCATCGAGGCCCAATCCAGCGTCGAACTGCGCGCCTCGATCGCGCTGGTCGATGACAGCGGCAAGATCCTGCGGCACGGCGCCGCGCCGAGCCTGCCGCACGAGTTCAACAGCGCTGTCGACCGTGCGCCGATCGGGCCGGACATGGCCTCCTGGGGCAGGGCCGCGGATTCCGGCAGCCCCGTCTACGTCGAGGACATCGCCAGCCATCCGGCATGGGCGTCATGGCGCGACCTGGCGCTGTCGCACGGCCTGCGGGCCTGTTGGTCGACGCCGATCAAGGCCCCCGATGGACGCCTGCTGGGCGTGTTCTCGAATTACTACGGCTCGCCGCGCACGCCGTCGGCCGACGATATCGACGCCATCGCGGTGGTCACGCGCAGTGCCGCGCTGGCGATCGAACGCCACCTGACCGAAGTCGCGCTGCGCCGCAGCGGCGAACGCTGGCGCGCCATGTTCGAGGGCATGCAGGAAGCCTTCTTCCTGAGCGAAGCGCTGCGTGACGCGCAGGGCCGCATCGTCGACTTCCGCTTCATCGAGGTCAATCCCGCGTTCGAGCGGCAAAGCGGCATGAAGGAGGGCGATACGCTGGGCCATACCCTGCGCGAGATGATTCCCGGGGTGCCGGACCAGATCCTTGACACGTTCGCGCAGGTAGTCGAAACCGGCGAACCGGCGCAGTTCGAATTCGCGGTGCCGTCGCCGCAGCCGGCCTGGTACGAGGCCCGCGCGCGGCGCGAGGGCGACAACCAGATGATGGCGCTGTTCCTGGACGTCACCGCGCGCAAGACCGCCGAGGCGGAATTGTGGGAAGGGCAGCATCGCAAGCATTTCGTGCTGGCGCTGGGCGACCGCATGCGCGAACAGCAGCACCAGGCGGCGATCGAGCAGTTGGCCTGCGAGAGCCTCGGCCAGCATCTGGCGCTGGGCCTGGTGGCGCTGGTGGACGGAGCGGGCGAGGGCGCCGAGCCCCAGGTGTCGACCTGTTGGCGGCCGCGGCCGGGACGCGACGGTTGCGCGGACCTGGACCTGACGTTCGACTCTGCCTTCGTCGAGGCCGTGCGCGGCGGCCGCACGGCTTTCCTGGAGCCGTTGCTGGCCCAGCCCAACGGCGACATCATGCCGTCCGCCATCGTGGTGCCGACGGCCCGTTGGGGGCGGCCCGGCGGCGCGCTGGTGGTGCGGCCGACGGCCGGCACCCGGCTCAAGCGCGGCGACGTGACCTGCATCGAGGACGTGGCCGAACGCCTGTGCACCGCGGTCGAGCGTTCGCAGTATTCGCGCACGCTGGAGCAGCGCGTCGAGAGCGCCATTGCGGAACGCGACCGCATCTGGCGCCTGTCGCCCGAGCTGCTGGCGGTGGTCGACGGGCAGGGGCGCTTCGCCAGCGTCAACCCCGCGGTGCGGCCGATCCTGGGCTGGACCCCGGAACAGTTCCTGGCGATGGGGCTGCGCGACCTGATCCATCCCGACGACTACGAAACGACGCGTGAAGCGCTGACCCACGCGCGTCGCCCGGAGATGGCCCAGGGCGTGCGGCACCTGGAAAACCGCATGCGCAAGCGGGACGGCGGCTATGCCTGGATCACCTGGAGCATGTCGTGGGCGCAGGACAGCCTCTATATGGCCGGCCGCGACGATACGGACCTGAAGTCCCAGGCCGAGACGTTGCTGGCGACCGAGCACGCGCTGCGCCAGGCGCAGAAGATGGAGGCGGTGGGGCGCCTCACGGGCGGCATCGCCCATGATTTCAACAACATGCTGCAAGGGATCACCGGCGCGCTCTACCTGATCCAGCGCAAGCTGGCGAGCGGCGTGCCGGAACAGGCCGGGCGTTTCGTGACCGTGGCGATGGACTCGGCCAACCGCGCCGCGCACCTGACACAGCGGCTGCTGACGTTCTCGCGGCGCCAGCCGATCGATCCGCAGCCGTTCAGCGTGGCCACGACGTTGCAATCGATGGTCGATCTGTTCCGCCGCTATACCGGCGAGGGCGTCTCACTGATCTTCAACGTGGACCAGGACCTGTGGCCGGTGCGCTGCGACCGCAACCAGTTCGAGAACGCGCTGCTCAATCTGGTGATCAACGCCCGCGATGCCATGCCGGAAGGCGGGCCGTTGACGGTGTCGGCGAGGAATATCCATCTGGACCCGGCATTCCTGCGGCCCTATCCCGGCGTGCCGGCGGGCGATTTCGTCGAGGTGCAGGTCATGGACGTGGGCTGTGGCATGACGCCGGACGTGCTGGCGCATGCCTTCGATCCGTTCTTCACCACCAAGCCGCAGGGGGAAGGCACGGGCCTGGGCCTGTCCATGATCTACGGGTTCGCCAAGCAGGCGGGCGGGGTCGTGACGCTGGAAAGCCACGTGGGGACCGGGACGTCGGTCCGGATTTTCCTGCCCCGCCATCAGGGCAGCGCCGCGGATGCCGTGGCGCCGCCGGCTTTGGCGCGCGCGCCCGGCGGTCGGTCGCACCAGGCGATCATCGTGCTGGTGGAAGACGACGCGAACGTGCGCGATATGGTCAGCGAATGCCTGGGCGAACAGGGCATACGGGTGCTGACCGCCAACGACGGCGACGCCGGACTGGAGCAAGTGCGGGCCACGGCTCATATCGATCTGCTGGTGACCGATGTCGGCTTGCCGGGATTGAACGGGCGCCAACTGGCCGACGCGGCGCGCGCCGTGCATCCCGGGCTCAAGGTCCTGCTGATGACCGGATATGCGGAAAGCGCCGCGCGTGGCTCCGGGTTCCTGGAGGTCGGCATGGAGCTGATTGTGAAGCCTTTCGCGCTGGATGCGCTGACCGCGCGCGTCCAGCGCATGCTTGAATCGACGTATGCCCGCGGGACGGGAGAGGGAGACGAATGAGGGAGTGCGGGTGTCAGGTTTGCACTGGACGGTAAAAAGTGCCGGTCGCGATGCGGGCCCGCCCTGGCGCATCATCCCGGGCATACGAATTGCTGGATGGATCTGGCAACCTGAAAAAGGAGTGAACCATGAAGATTCGTGCCATGACCTATGCCATCGTTGTCGCCGCCAGCCTGGGCGGAGCCGGCGCCGCCTGGGCCCAATCCGCCAGTCCGACGACGCCGTCCACCGCGCCGAATGACGGCACGGCGGTGCCGCCGAACCGGCCGGTCCCTCCGGGCCAGGCCGCGCCCGCGCCCAACGCCGCGCCCAACAGCACCAGCACGCCGCCCAACCTGGACAAGAATATGGCGCCGTCCAGCGACAAGCGCAGCGGTGAAATGCCGCGGCGCCATCCGGAGGCCAACGACAATGTGCCGCGCACGCCGGCGGCCGGCGCCACGCCCGCGCCGGGATATCCCAACACGGGTGGCAGCAAGTAAGTGAAAGGGGCGCGGCGTCGATGACGTCGCGCCTGTCCGCGGTCAGTGCTCGCGCCGCAATTCGGCCGGCGGGAGCCGCAACTGGCCGCGGTATTTCGAGACCGTGCGACGGGCCAGGACGATGCCGTTGGCAGCCAGTTGCTGGGCCAGGGCCACGTCCGAGAGGGGCATGGCCGGATCCTCGGCCTCGATCAATTCCTTGATCAGCGCGCGCACGGCCGCGGCCGAGCAGGTGCCGCCCGAATCGGTGGGCAACTCACGCGAAAAGAAATGACGGAACTCGAATACGCCGCGCGGGGTCACCATGTATTTGCCGGTGGTGGCGCGCGACACCGTGGACTCGTGCATGTCCAGGTCGTCGGCCACTTCCTTGAGCATCAGCGGGCGCAGCGCCACTTCCCCGTATTCGAAGAAAGTCTGCTGGCGCTTGACGATGGCTTCCGCCACGCGCTGGATGGTGGTGTAGCGCTGCTCCACATTGCGGACCAGCCAGCGCGCCTCCTGCAGCTCCTGCGCCATCGGGCTGCGGTCGTCGAGCCGCGCGCGCCGGAACAGGTCGGCGTAGACCTGGTGCAGCCGCGCCTGGGGCATGGCGCCCCGGTTCGGCACCACGCGCCAGCGGGAGCGCCATTTGTCGACGAAGACATCGGGCACCACGTACGCAGGGGCCTGGGCGTCGTAGCGGCGTCCAGGCTTGGGATCCAGGTTGCGGATCAACGCGCAGGCCTCGCGCAGCGCGTCGTCGGCGCAATTGAGCGCGCGCCGCAGGCCGGCTGCGTCGTTCTTGGCCAGCCGGTCGATGTGCTCGCGCACGATGCGAAGCGCCAGGGCGCGTATGGGCGGGTTGATGCCGGGGGCCGCCTCCAATTGCAGCGCCAGGCATTCCGGCAGGTCGCGCGCGGCCAGGCCCGGCGCATCCAGTTGCTGCACCAGGCGCAGGGCGGTCAGCCACTCTTCCTCCTCGGGAGGCGGGGCGAAGTCCTGGCTGAGGCTGCCGCACAGTTCGGCCAGCGGCGTGCGCAGGTAGCCATCTTCGTCGAGCGAGTCGATGATGAACTCGGCCAGCAGCCGGTCGCGGGGTTCGAGCCGGTAGTTGCCCAGCTCCAGGGAGAGTTTCTCGCGCATGGAGACGGGTGCGCTAGCCCATTGGCCCAAGTCGTGGTCCTCGCCGTCGCTGCGTGGCGCGGTGGGATAGTCGCCCGCGTATTCCGGCGTGGCCGGGGGCTCCGCCGGCGTCTCCGCGGCGTTGGCCGCCGCAGGCTCCGCTGGCGGGCCGGACGGCGGTTCCAGGGAAGGAACAGGCTCGATGCCCCCGGCCGGGTCCGGCGCTTGCTCGTCCACTTCCTCGAGGAAGGGGTTGCTCGCCAGGGCCAGCTCGACCGCGGTGGTGAATTCGAGCGCCGACATTTGCAGCAGCTTGACCGACTGTTGCAGCCGGGGGGCCAAGGTCATCTGCTGGCGCAGGCGCAGTTCTTGCATCGGGTGTCCCAAGGGAGTCTCCTGCCATGTGGCTGTCGGGGCGACGGTATATCCCTGGATATATGCAAAGATCATGCCCGCTTGGCGCGCGGGCGACGGGCATGCCCGGGCGGGCAATGGCGCGGGCCAGGATTACAAGGAGACGTAAATATTGCCTTGGGGGGCGTTGCCGCCAGGGACGGCCGCCGGGCAGGCGAGGATCCGCCGGCGCCCGCGAGGGCGGGTTCAGGCCGCGGCGGGGCCGCCCGCGCTTTTTTCGTAGACGTCCAGGCGGTTGTAGAGGGTCTTCAGGCTGACGCCAAGGGTTTCGGCCGTAAGGCGCTTATCGCCGCCGTGATGGGCCAGCGTGGCGAGGATGAAGTCGCGTTGCGCGTTGCCCAGCTCGGTGCCGACCGGCACGTTCAAGGCGCCGTCCTTGAACTCGGCGTGCGGCGCGACGCGCGGGCGCGGCAGGTCGATGTCGAGCTGTTCGTCGCCCAGGATGTAGGCGCGCTGCACGGTGTTGCGAAGTTCGCGCACGTTGCCCGGCCAGTCATGGCGCGCGATCGCCTGCAGCATGCGGGGCGAGAAGGCCTTGCGGGTATTGTGGCGCGTGTTCAATTCGGTCAGGAATTCCCGCGCCAGGACGACCGCGTCGCCGTCGCGTTCGCGCAGCGGCGGCACCCGCAGCGGGATCACCAGCAGCCGATGCAGAAAGTCCTGGCGCAGCCGGCCGTCGGCCACCGACTCCGCGGGGTCCCGGTTGCTGGCGCAGAGAATGCGCGCGTTGGCGCGCAGCAGGTCCGAGCCGCCGACGCGTTGATAGGTGCCGGTTTCCAGCACGCGCAGGAAATGCACCTGCATGTCGAGCGGCATTTCAGTCACTTCGTCCAGGAACAGCGTGCCGCCGCTGGCCGATTCGAAATAACCCGCGTTCTGCGCAAGCGCGCCGGTGAAGCTGCCCTTTTCGTGACCGAATAATTCCGCATGCGCGAGCGACCCGCTGATGGCGCCGCAGTTGACGGCGACGAACGGCTGGTCGCGGCGCGCACTGGCCGCGTGGATTGCCTGCGCCACCACTTCTTTGCCGGCGCCGCTTTCGCCCACGATGAAAACGCTGGCATCGGTTTCGGCGGCCAGGCGCACCTGGGTGGCCAGTTTCTGCATGATGGGGGAAAGACTGGAAGCATTCATTGTCTGGCCATGGTAGTGGTTGCCCCGGTACGCGGATGCGACCAGTTGCAAGTAATCGAAAATGTTGGTCTTTTCTATCGAATAATTACTTCAATCTGCTGCGACTTGGCTATGCTCAGGGATGGCCCCACAGGCGCCGGGCGCTGTTGCCCGAGCCACGGCTCCAGGAGATGCCATGCCCCACTTGCTGATCGTCGATGATGACGATGCCATCCGCGAAACCCTGGCCGAACTCGGCCGGGACAACGGCTTCACCGTAGCGCTGGCCGCCAGCGTCAAGGATGCGTTGATCCAGCTCGAGCGCCAGTCGCCCGACCTGGTGCTGACGGATGTGCGCCTGCCCGGGGGCAGCGGCATGGACATCTTCAAGAGTGTGGCCACGGCCAGCGCCGAGGTGGTGGTGATGACCGGCCACGGCACGGTCGACAATGCGGTGCAGGCCCTGCGCCTGGGTGCCACGGACTACCTGGTCAAGCCGATCTGCATGGAGCGCCTGAACGGCATCCTGGCCCGCATCATGGCCAATGCCGGCGGCGAGCTGCCGGGCAGGCCCTTCGAGGAGCCGGGACGTTTCGGCAAGATGTACGGCGCGTCGGCCCCGATGCGCGAGCTGTATCGCCAGATCGGCCGGGTGGCGCCCACCGACGTGACGGTGCTGCTGGTGGGCGAGAGCGGCACGGGCAAGGAGCTGGCCGCGCATGCGGTGCACGAGCTTAGCGCGCGCCGCCAGCGTCCCTTCATTGCGGTCAACTGCGGCGCCATTTCGCCCAACCTGATCGAGAGCGAGATGTTCGGCCATGAGCGCGGCAGCTTCACCGGCGCGGACCGCCAGCACAAGGGCTATTTCGAGCGAGCCGACGGCGGCACGCTGTTCCTGGACGAAGTGACCGAGATGCCGCTGGACCTGCAGGTCAAGCTGCTGCGCGTGCTCGAGACGGGGCAATTCATGCGGGTCGGCACGCATCGCGAAATCGCCTGCGACATCCGCATCGTCGCCGCCACCAATCGCAATCCCGAGCAGGCGGTGCAGGAGGGCAAGCTGCGCGAAGACCTGTATTACCGCTTGAACGTGTTCCCGCTCGAGCTGCCGGCACTGCGCGAACGCGGCGACGATATCCTGTTGCTCGCCGATCGCTTCCTGCAGGCGCAGAACGAGGAAAGCGGGCGGACCAAGGCGTTCTCGGCGCGGGCGGCCACGGCAATGGCTCAGTATGAATGGCCGGGCAACGTCCGCGAATTGAAGAACTTCGTGCGTCGCGCCTTCATCATGGCCGAAGGCGACGAGCTGGACGCGGACATGCTGACGCCGCAGGTCTCGCCAGGCGGCGAGATGCGCGGCGGACAGGTCACCGTGCCGGTGGGAGAAACGCTGGCGGAAGCCGACCGCCGCCTGATCCTTGCGACGCTCGAGCGTTGCAAGGGCGTGAAGAAACAGGCGGCGGCGGTGCTGGGTATCAGCCCCAAGACCTTGTACAACCGCCTCGAGGAATATGCGGCGGCCGGTTATGCGTTGCCGGGAGAGGAGCCGGGAAGCGCGCATTGACGTCCGCCTCCATCGCTTACTTGCCGTAGCGGGTCTTCAAGTCGGCCATGCAGGCGTCCTTGGCGTTGCCGGACATGGCGTCGCATTTCTCCTTGCCGACCTTGTAGTCGGCATCGTTGCGTGTCTTGGCCGCGTCGTGGTTGGCTTCGGCCTTTTCCTTGGCGGCCTTGGCGTCGGCCTTGGCTTTATCGCGCGTGGCTTCCGCCTGCTTCTGGCAGACATCCTTCTGATTGCCCTTCATGGCGTCGCACTGCTTCTTGTCCATCTTGTATTGATTGTCGATCTGTTCGCTGGTGCGCACGGGCGTGGTCTGCGCGGCCGCGGGCAACGCGAGCGCCGACAGGCACAGGGCGGCGGCGGGCGCGAATCTCATGGACAGGCGGATCTTGGACAGATTCATGGATGACTCCTTGGAGTAAGGGGGCCGGGATGGCCGCCCCGTTTCCGCTGAGCAAGCGGCGTGCCCGCGCGCTGGCAGGCACGCCGCTTGCTCGGGATTGCCACGATTGCCTTCAGGAGACCGCCATGAGCAAGCACGACAGCATCCCGTCCGACGTCCAGCGCGATCGGCAGGCGCCCGCCACCGAGGCAGGCGCCGGGGCGGGCGGCAAGGCCAACACGCCGCAGAGCGACAGCGAGGCCGCCCGCCGCAGCGGCCAGTTCGGCGCGGATGGGCCTGGCGGCGCCACGCCGCCCAAGCCCCGCCGCGGCGCTGACGCGCAGCCGCACCCGCAAGGCCCCGAGTACGAGGAGGGAGGCCGCTATCCCGGCACGCGCGAGCCGGGAAAAGGGCGCTGATGCGCCTCAGTCCGCCTCGGCGCCGAGGCGGAACAGCAGCACCACGCAATGCAGCGCCGCCAACCCGACCAGGCCATACGCGACGCGCGCGGCCACTGCCCAGGGCAGCAGCCGCGCGAACAGGTCCAGGTTGACCGCCGCGATCAGTCCGGTGTTCAAGCCGCCGGCCACCAGCGCAACGAGGGCGACCCAATCCAGGGATCCGAGGCCACGCCGGACATCGGTCCCCGGTTGCGCGTCCTCTGGCCGGCCGGCGGGATGCGCTTCATCGTTGTCGCTCAAGGTGTGCATGTCTCTCCCTCCTGTGGCGGCAGCGCACTGCCGCGCGTGGGTGCCGCGCGTTTCAATTGCAGGCCGGTTTTGGGAGGACTCCCGCCGTCGGGTCGTGCTTCGGCGCAGCAAGTGACGTGCCCGCGTGCCGGAGGCAGGCATGGCAGTTGCTGCCTTGGCCGCAGCGTCCTTGAAGCCCAGGAGATTGCCATGTCCTTGATCGTCGCCGCCCGTTTCCAGACCTTTGACGAAGCCCGCGAGGCCGCGCAGCGCCTGGGCCGCGAGGGATTCGATGAGGGCGATATCCATACGTTCTACATCAATACGGCCGGAGAACATGCGCGCTACCCGCTTGGCGGAGACCGCGTGGCGGATCCGGACGCGCGCGGCGCCCACATCGGCGCGCTGGCGGGAGCGGCGCTGGTGGGGATTGTGCTGGCGTTGGCGGGCGGGCTGGTGGCGTTGTGGGCCGGCGCGGCCATGCTGGTGGTGGCCGCGGCGGCCGGCGTCGGCGCTTACGTAGGCGCCCTGGGCGGGGCCTTGTGGATGGCGGGCAGGCGGCAACGCCGGCCCGCGGCCGCGGCCCCCCAGGCTCATCCGCCGTTGCGGCAGGCTGGGGTGATGCTGGCGCTGCCGGTCGCGCCGGAGCGGGAGTCGGCGGCGCGGCGCGTGCTGCGAGAAGCGGGGGGACACGACATCGAGCGGGCCCAGGGGCGATGGCTGGACGGCAAATGGGAAGACTTCGACCCGCTCAAGCCGCCCCGTCATGTCGAGGCGCCTTCCGTGACGCCATGAACCGCCATGAAGCGCCCGTGGGGCGGGTAAGGAGAAGGTCATGAATCAGAGGACTTTGTGGCAAGGGCTGGTGGCGGCCTGCCTGTTTTCGCTGTTGGCTGCGCCGCTGGCCGCGCGCGCGGCAGCCGTGTCGCCGGCGGACAGCCATTTCCTGCAGGCGGCCGCGGCGGCCGACGCATTCCAGGTCGAGGCGGCGAAACTGGCCGGCGAACGCGCTGGCAGCACCGAGGTCCACACGTTTGCCGCCAAGATGCAGGCTCGCTACGCGGAGCTGGACCGCGAACTGCGGCAACTCGCGGATGACAGGAAGGTGGCGTTGCCGGGCAAGGCGGAGCCATCCGACCAGCGCACGCTGGAGGCGCTTGCGGGCAAGACCGGCCCGGCATTCGACGCGTTGTATGTCGAGCAGGTGGCGCTGCAGGCCCACGAAAAGGCCGAGAAGCTCTACCGCGCCGCGGCCGGGCAGGACGGCGACGCGAAAATCCGCGAGTTTGCCGCGCGCCACGTGTCCACCCTCGGCGACCACCTTGCGCTGGCGCGTGCGCTCAAGCGCGACCCGGCCGCCAACCCGGAGCGGATGCCGCCCGCGACGCCCGGCGAACCGCCGCCGGTGTCGCCCGCGGAACGAGCCGCGCCGGCCTCGGTGGCCCCCGGGAAATAGCGCCCCGCGGGCGGGTGGGCGTCAGTCGCCCGCGCTGCCCGTGATCGGCAGCACGATGCCGGTGATGTAGCTGGCGCAGGCGGGCGAGGCCAGGAAGACATAGGCGGGCGAGATTTCCTCCGGCTGGGCGGGCCGGCCGAGATCCGTATTCTTGCCGAATGACTTGATGGCTTCGGCGTCCCTGTCGGCCGGGTTCAAGGGGGTCCATACCGGACCCGGCGCCACGGCATTGACGCGGATGCCCTGCGGCGCCAGGTTGGACGCCAGCGCCCGGGTGAAGGCGTGGATGGCGCCCTTGCTGGTGGAGTAGTCAAGCAATCCGCCGCTGCCGCGCAGCCCGGTCACCGACCCCGTGTTGATGATGGCGGCCCCGGGTTGCAGGTACGCCAATGCGGCGCGCGCCATGTAGAAATAGCCGTGGATGTTGGTGCGCAGGGTCTTGTCCCACTTCTCATCGCTGATGTCCTGCAGCCGGTCGTCATGCTGCTGGTAGGCCGCGTTGTTCACCAGCACGTCGAGCCGGCCAAAGGCCTGCGCCGCCTGTTCCACGGCGCGCGTGCAGAAGGCGGATTCACGCACGTCGCCGGGCAGCAGCAGGCATCGCCGGCCTTCGGCCTCGACCGCGCGCTGCGTTTCACGGGCGTCTTCGTGCTCATCCAGATAGACCACCGCCACGTCCGCGCCTTCTCGCGCGAACAGCACGCTGACGGCGCGGCCGATGCCGGAGTCACCGCCGGTGACGATGGCCGCCATGCCCGACAGCTTGCCGCTGCCACGATAGTCGGGCGCCTGGTACTGCGGCCGTAGCGCCATGTCGGCCTCCATGCCGGGCTTCGGCAAATGCTGGCCAGGCATGGGCGGGGTTGGGTGGGGCCGCGCGCCGGTCGCTGCCTTGTCGGATTGGGTCATGCCGGTCTCCCTCGAAGTAACGGACGCGGTTGCGTCCTCGAAGGAGTCCAAGCAACTGTTGTGCCCGCCCGCGCGTTCCGGGGCCGCACCGGTCGGACGCGCCTGAGGCTATTGGCGGCCGACCACAACGCCGAACAGGAAAGCGACGCCCGCAACCAGGCCGATCGCCTGCCATGGGCGCGCATGGATGTACTGCTCGGTGCAGTCGATGGTCTCGCGCACCATGTCCTGGGCGCTGTCGGAGGCATCGCGCAGGCTGTGGCGCGTGTCGCGCAATTGCTCGGCCAGGCGGGCCTTGAGCGCCTCCAGATCGGTGGCCGAGGCGTCGCTCAAAGTGGCCTCGAGGTCGTCGATCCAACTTTCAGGGTGGCGCCGCCGGCGGCGCGCGCCGCGATCGTCAGGACCGTTCTCGGGGAAATCCGAAGGCAGGGGCGTATGGGTATTGGCCATGGGAAAACTCCAGAAGTGAATGTTCGTTTTACCGGGGAACCGCCGTTCCTGCGCGGGTTGCCACATCCGCTTGCAATTTGGGCGGGCGATGCGCAGTGTCCGGCTCAACCATGCCGTAGCATGGATCTACATACATCGGAATCATTGGGAGCGCGCAGATGACATCCTCCAGACCTTCCGGCCGCAAGGCGGCAGCCACCCCGGCAGAGCATGACGGCGCCAAAGTGCTGCCACCGCGAGGGCCGGTCGATGTGCCGCGACAGCCGGCCAAGCCCACCGCGTCCACGCCGGACGAAGCGGCGCGCGATGGCCGCCGGGTGGCCGACGACAAGACCGAATCGAATTGGGCCGACAACGCCAAGCCGCAACCTCGCGCCAAGAACGCCCGTTCCTCGATTCTGTGACGGCCCGCGGCATTCGTCATGGCGTGGTCCGCAGGAACGCCAGCAGGCGGCGCTCGTCGGCATCCAGGCCGCGCGGGCCGGGCGGCGCCGGCGCCTTGGGCGGCAGCTTTCCGGCCAGGTAGGCCTCGATAATGGAGGGATGCACGTAGCAGGCGCGGCAGACCGCGGGCGTATTGGCCAGCCGCTGCGCCACCTGCCGGATCACGTCGACGACTTCCTGCCGCGCCTGCCGCTCGTCGACGTAGGGGCGGGCCTGCAGCGCCGCGAACGCCAGCGCCGAGCCGGCCCAGGTGCGGTAATGCTTGGCGGTGAAATCGGCCGCGCCGGCCTCGCGCAGGTACGCGTTCACCGCCTCCGAATCGATGCCGTGGGCGCTGCCGTCGGCGTCCAGGTACTGGAACAATTGCTGGCCTGGAATGTCCAGGCAGCGCTTGATGATCCGCGCGATGCGCCGGTCCCTGACCGTGACATCGTGCGCGACGCCGCTCTTGCCGCGGAAACGGAATCGCAACTGGTCGCCGCTGACGTGCGCGTGCCGCCGTGTCAGCGTGGTCAGGCCATAGGATTTGTTGGTGCGGGCGTATTCACGGTAGCCGATGCGGATCAGCGTGTCTTCCAGCAGTTGCACCACGACCGCCACCACTTTGGCCCGAGGCAGGCCCGGCGCCTGCAGGTCCCGTCGCACCTGGCGCCGGATGCGGGGTAGCCGGGCGCCGAATTCGCTCAGGCTCTGGTATTTGTCGGCATCGCGCAGACGCGCCCAGGCGGGATGGTAGCGGTATTGCTTGCGGCCGCGGGCGTCACGGCCGGTGGCCTGGAGGTGGCCGCGCGGGTCGGGGCAGATCCACACATCCTCATAGGCGGGCGGGATCGCCAGCGCGCGGATGCGGGCCAGTTCCGCGGCGCGGCGGATGCGCCTGCCCGCGGTATCCAGGTAATGGAAGGTCGTGCCATTGACCCGCATCCGGGAATAGCCCGGCGTGGTGTCGTCCAGGTAGATCAGCGCGTCGTCGGCGGCGCTGGCCGTCGGCTGCGGGTTGCGGTTTGCCATCTTTCCTCCAGCAATCGGCGCCAGCGCCGGAGCAAATGCCGTGCCCGGCTTGCGCCTGGCCGGATTGCTCCCTCCATTGCCCCGCCATGCGCGGGCACGCCACTTGCTGTCCCGGTCCTTGCCACAGACAGGGAGTTTCGAATGACCAAGACATTGCAGGATTTCAACGTCGCCATCCTGGTGGTGGATGGCTTTGAACAGGTGGAACTGACCGAGCCGCGCGACGCGCTGCAGCAGCAGGGCGCGCGCACGGTGGTCGTGTCGGCCCGCCGCGGGCCCGTACAGGGGATGCACCATCACGACAAGGGCGAGTCGGTCGAGGCCGACCTGATGTTTGCCGAGGCCCAGCCGGAGCGGTTCGACGCCGTGCTGCTGCCGGGCGGCGTGGTCAACGCCGACGAGATCCGCCTGCATCCCGAGGCGCGCGCCTTCGTGCGCGCCATGCATGAGGCCGGCAAGCCTGTGGCGGTGATCTGCCATGGCGCCTGGCTGCTGATTTCCGCAGGACTGGTCAAGGGACGCAAGCTGACCAGTTGGCCCTCGTTGGCCGACGACCTGCGCAACGCCGGCGCGGAGTGGGTCGATCAGGAAGTGGTAGTGGATGGCCGCTGGATCAGCAGCCGCAAGCCGGACGACATCCCCGCATTCAACCGCGAGCTGTCGCGTGTTTTCGCGCTGACGCGCCAGTGAGCGTCAGCGCATCGGGCAAGGGGCGAACCGGGGAATTCCGGCCGCGCGCCAAGCAACATTTTTACAGGAGCAAGCCATGCCTTACCTTCAGCACTTGCACGTTCCGCCCAAGCCGGAGCCGATCCCGCCGGGGTCGCCACCGGGTGACCTGCCGGTCGATCCCGATACCGACGAGCCCGAAGTGGACCTGCCGCCGCTCGAGCCGTCCCATCCCGCAAAGACGCGTCGGACGATCCACTGATTGCCCTCTTGCCTGCGCATCAACCAAGAACAAACGGAGCCATCATGTCTACCATTCTGTTGATCATCCTGATCCTGCTGCTGATCGGCGCGGTGCCCGCCTGGCCATATAGCCGCGGGTGGGGCTATTACCCCAGCGGCCTGCTGGGCATCGTGCTCGTGGTGCTGATCGTGCTGCTGCTGACAGGGCGCATATAGCGCGGGGCCGGGCCGGATCGCGAGGACCGCCCGGCCGAACGCGCAGCCGGTCCGCACCGCCGCGCGGCGGTGGTTCAGGCGGGTTGCCGCGCCGCGTGCCGGCGCTTCAGGCGTGCTCTTGCGCCGCGCGAGCGCGCGCCTGAGCGGCCTGCCGGCCACGGTGCCGCAATCGGCGGCGGCTGACCCAGATGACCAGCCCGGTGACAAAGAACAGCAGCGGCAGCAGGCCGAGGACGGCCGTCAGGATGCGGGTCGGCAGGCCATAGAGACTGCCGGAATGCAGCGGGAACATCACCGCCAGGAAACGCTGGGCAGTCGTGCCTGATATCGGGTCGGCGCGCGACAGCAGTTCGCCGCCGCGCATCGCCAGGAACAGACGCAACGTGCCGACCGGCTGCCAGTCGTCGGCACGGCGCACCCGTGCCTGGTAGACGCCGCGCGCCGGGTCGCGGCGCAGCATGACCAGCGTGGCGTCCGCCGGCGCCAGGGCGCGCGCCTTGGCGCCGGCGCCATCCCAACCGATTTCGGATTCGCCCGCGGCCAGCGGCGCCTGTGTGGCGGCGCGCGCGTCGGCGGGCAGGGTCGCGACGCTGGCGACCAGTTGCCGGCCCAGTTGCGGCAGGCCCATGAAGAAGCCGCTGCCGGCCACCACCAGCAGGAACAGCGCCGATACCAGCCCCGCGGCGCGGTGCAGTTCGTAGCTGGTGCGGAAGGCGCCGACGCCCCGCGTGACCGTGACCGAGCGGCGCCAGTGACCGGGCCGCGGCCATGCCAGGTAGATGCCGGCCAGCAGCAATGCCACCCAGACGACGGCGAGCCAGCCCAGCACTTCACGACCGGTCTTGCCTTGCAGCAGGGTCATGTGCCAGCGCAACAGCAGCGGCATCAGGTGGGCGCGGTCCAGCGTGACCGCATCGCGGTCGCGGCTGGCCAGCAACTGGCCGGAACAGGCGTCCACGCCGGCTTCGTTGTCGGCGGTGGACGCGTGCTTGAATTGCACCCGATAACTGTCGGCCGGCGCCTGGGGCAGGGTGACGGCGGCGATCGTGGCGCCGGGCCAGGCCTGCTCGACCGCGCGGGCCGCGGCCGAAGGCGGCAGCGGCGCGGCGCAGACGCCCGCGGCGTTGCGCAGCATGGCGCTGTTCAGCCAGCCGTCAAGCTCGTGGTCGAAGGCCAGCAGGCTGCCGCTCAGACCCGCCAGCACCAGCACGCTTCCCAGGATCAGCCCTGTCCAGCGGTGCAGGAATGACACGGCGGAGCGCAGGGACTTGCGGAGCTTGGCTTTCATGGGGCGTTCAATGGCGGCGACGGCGGGTGGCGCGCAATTGTACCGAGGCGTAATATCTGGCGGCGCTTTTTTGGCGCCATTGCAGTTTCACCGCCTCCGAGCCGTAGCGACATGAAGATCCCCCTGTTGATATTGATTGAAAGCGTGCATGATTTCCTGCCGGTCATCGAAGACCGCGGCTTTCGCTGCATTCTTGCCACCACGTCCGAGCAGCGCGCCCAGGCCATCCGCGACCACGCCGACGAGATCCGCGTGGTGCTGACGCGGGGCGCCACCGGCTTTTACGCCGAGGAGATGGCGGCCCTGCCCAGGCTCGAGCTGATCTGTTCGCTGGGGGTCGGCTTCGAGAACATCGACCTGGCCGCCGCCCGCGCGCGCGGCGTGCGGGTGACGCATGGCCCCGGCGCCAATGCCACCTCGGTGGCCGATCACGCCATGGCGCTGCTGCTGGGCGCCGCCCGTCACCTGCCGCAGGCCGACGCCTGGGTGCGGCAGGGGCACTGGAATGGCTTCATGGGGCCGCAGGTCTCGGGCAAGCGCCTGGGCATCGTGGGCCTGGGCACCATCGGCCAGGAGATCGCCAAGCGCGGCGCCCACGGCTTCGGCATGACGGTCGGCTACTACAACCGGCGGCCGCGCCCCGAGAGCGGCTACACCTATTACGACAGCGCGCTGGCGCTGGCCGAGGCCAGCGACTTCCTGGTGGTGGCGACGCCGGGCGGCGCCGACACGCGGCACCTGGTGAACGCGGCCGTGCTCGAGGCGCTGGGACCGCAGGGCTATCTGGTGAACATCGCGCGCGGCAGCGTGGTCGACACCGAGGCGTTGATCGCCGCCTTGGCCGGCCGCCGCATCGCGGGCGCCGGGCTGGACGTGGTCGAAGGCGAACCGGTGGTGCCGCCGGCGCTGCTGAAGCTGGACAACGTGGTATTGACCCCTCACAGTGCGGGGCGCTCGCCGGAAGCGGTGTCGGCGACGGTGGCGCTGTTCCTGGAGAACGCCACCGCGCATTTCGCCGGCAAGCCGGTGCTGACGCCGGTGCCGCAGCAGGGCTGAGGCGCCGACGGCGTCGGGCGAGGGTCAGTGCGAGAACATGATCGGCACGGTCATGGTCCTGAGGATCGACGCCGTGGCGCCGCCCATCGCCCATTCGCGGAACTTGCTGTGGCCGTAGGCGCCCATCACGATCAGGTCGGCGCTGTAGTCGGCGGCGGCGTTCAGGATGGTGCTGCCCACGCCGACGCCCTTGACGTCGCGGCGGACGTGGTCTGGCGCCGGCATGCCCTGGGCGATGCAGTAGGTGGCCAGATCCTCGAACGGCACGGCCTCGTCATCGCGGGTGGCGGCGCCCTCATCCATGGTCAGCACCACCAGGTGCGAGGCCAGGCGCAGTAGCGGCGCCGCGTCCGCCAGCGCGCGGGCGGCCTCGCGGCTGCCGTCCCAGCAGTAGAGCACGCGTTCGCCCACCACCGGGAAATCGCCGCTGGACGGCACCACCAGCACGGGACGGCCGGCGGTCAGCAAAGTCTGTTCGACGAATTCATTTTCGTGCACGGCCTCGACGTCTTCGCGGTTCTGCTGGCTGACCACCAGCAGGTCGCTGGTGCGGCCCAGCCGCGCCATGCTGGCGCTTGGGGAGCTGGCGCCGGCGCGGACCGCGGCCGGCACGTCGGCCGCCGCCACGGTTTCCAGGAAGGCGGTCTGCACCGCGCCGCGGTTCTGCGCCTGCAGGTCGCGCATCACGTTGAGCGTTTTCGACATCAGCACCGATTCGCCGTAGTAATACTGCGGCGGGGCGGAGCTGGCATAGATGCCGACCAGCTCGGCCTGGTGGCGTTTGGCCAGGGCCAGCGCCACCCGGGTGCGGCGGGGGCAATCGAATCCGTGGTCCAGGTGGACGGAAATGCGGCGATACATGGCGGCCTCCTTTTGAGCGCGGTAGGTCTCCATCGTTGCGCGTTCCGGGCATTCGGCCCTTGATGCGCGTCAAGCGCCCCGCAGTTTCGCGGGGTTGCCGCAAGCGGCCGCGGGTTGTCAGGTCTGCTGCAGGCGGTCGCGCAATTGGCGCACCTGCCGCGCCTGTTGGGCGATGCGGTCGAGCGGCCCGGCCAGCGCTGGCGCGGCCGCGTTGACGGCGGCCGGCACCGCCAACTGGCGCAGTTCGACCACGGGGGCCGGCTCCTGCGGATGCAGCGCGTGCGCCAGCGCCAGCCCGTAGTCGCGCAGGGCCGGCGCGGCTTCGCTGTCCGGCGGCAGCGGCGGCTGGATCTCCAGCACGGTGCCGGCGGCGGTGACGCGGCGCATCGCGTTCAGCAGGTTGACCGCGGTGTCCACCTTGCGGTCGCGGTGCACGGGATTCTGTTGCAGCCGCTGCAATGCCGCTTCGGCGTTGTCGGCGGCCAGGCAGGCCTGGCGGCGCAGGCCGACGATGTCGGCCGCGGGGGCCGCGCCGCTCTTGTCGGCCGTCAGCGCCCGCGCATAGTCGGCATGGCGTGCCAGCGCGCGGCTCAGGGCGCCGGCCAATTGGCGCGGTTCCTTTTCGGGCCACACCAGAAAGCCCACCAGCAGGGCCAGCACGCCGCCCAGCACGCTGTTGAAGGCGCGCAGCGCAGCCAGCATCGGCTCATAGATGTCGGGCTGCTGGATGTGGCTGACCAGCACGAACTGCGACGTCAGGAAAAAGGTGAACAAGGCGTAGTGGATGGTGCGGGCCGCGAACGTGCCGAGCGCGATCGGCAGCACCGCCAGGGCCACCGACAGCGGGGTGCTCAGCAGCAGGCCCAGCAGCGAGGCGCCGACAGCGCCGGCGACGCTGCCGATCACGCGTTCGACGGTGCGTTGCCAGGTGGTGGCGAAGTAGGGTTGCAGGATGAACACCAGCGTCAACGACATCCAGTAGCCGTGGTTGACCGCGAAGGTCTTGGACAACGCCACCGCGATGGTGGCGCCGATGCCCACGCGCAGGGCGTGGCGAAACGCGTCCGACTCGAACCGCAGGTTTTGCCGCAGGCTGCGCCAGGCCTGCCGCGCCGTCGAATCGGCGCGCGCGGCCAGCGCGGGCGTGGCGGGCGTGCCATCCTGGTCGAACAGGGCCTGCATGATCGCCTGGGCGGTCTGCTGCAGGCGGTCCAGCACCGGCACCATGGTTGCCAGGTCGGGCGCATAGGCCATGGCGGCGCCGCGCAGCTCGTGCAGGCCGGCGCCGAAATGCGCCAGCCGCTCGCGCAGGCACTCGGCCTGCCTGGGGTCGCTGACGTCCGAGGTGCTGGCGATGGCGTTGGCGACGCTGGCGTAGCGATGGAAGGCGTGTGACAGATTGGCGCCGGCCGCGCGGCCGAGCCAGCGCGGGGCATTCGATTCCAGCAGATCGGCCGCGGCCACCAGGGCGATGAAGCTGTCTTCGGCGCTATCGAGCAAATAGAACAATTGCTGCGCGCGGGCGCGCCGCGACGGCCGCGCATCCTGCACCTCGCTGATGCGCACGCGGGCCGCCTCGATCGCGGCGCGCACGCCGCTGCGCTGGGGACGGGTGACGGCGCTCCACGCCTGCGGCCCGGCGGCGGGCGCCAGGCCCGAATACATGCGCGCCAGCGCGTCGGCAAAGTCGGCCAGGCCCCGATAGCAGTGCGCCACCGCGTGGGTCGCGTCCTTCCAGGGACGGCGGCGCCACACCAGCGCCGTCATCAGGATGGCCCAGAGGGCGCCTGCGACGAAGAACAGCGTATACGAAAGGCTGGCGCCCAGCGTCGGCGCCGGCAGTTCGGCCGCCACCACGAAGCCGGCCGACAGCAGCGTGCCGACGATGGCCGCCGCGGGGCCCAGTACGCGCAGCAGGCCGCCGAAGGTGCAACAGACGAACGTGAGCGGCAGCAGCAGCCACAGGGTGTGCGCGCTGGCGCTGGCCAGGAAGCAGAACAGCGCGCCGATCAGGCCCAGCGCCAGCATCGACGCGGCGCGTTGGCGCAGCGGGCCGCCAGGATCGCCGAAGCAGGCCCAGAAGGCGGCGATGGCGGTCCAGCCCAGGCGCGGCTCGTGCGCCAGCACGGCCAGGATGACGGGGGCGGCGCTGATGGCGGCGGCTTGCAGGGCGTCCAGCCAGAGGACGTGGCGCAATGAAACGCGCCAGCGGGAGAGCAGGGTAGTCAAGCGAAAACGGGGTGGAAATAAAGGCCGGAACGGCGGGAAAGCCGCAACGCTACCATGTCGACAAGGACAAACAACACCGATTAATAGGAGCGTCCGAAAAATGCGGTGTTCATGAATCTGAATGACCCGAATACTACTGGTTACATATGTGTGACTTTGGCGCCGCAAGCGTGCAAAATACCCTGGAGTAAATGCGCAAAATCGCATAAAAAAACATTGGCGATCGACTACGCTGGGTAAGTACACAAGGCAGTAAGAAGCAAGGCAGCGACATATTTCTGCAGGCCGACTGTGAATACTCATGTCCAACGTGCCCCGCTCTGCGCCCGGACAGCGCAGGCCGTACTCCGGGGGGCTTAAGGAGCGAACATGACGCCAACTCACGAGGCTTCCACAAGCTCGGTGGTGAGCGACGACGAAGTCGCCGCCATGATTACCGGCAAGGAAGGGCTGCGGGTGCTGTTGCAACCGCAGGTCGACCTGTTGACGGGCCGCATCGTATCGGCCGAGGCGCTGGCGCGCTGGCAGCATCCGCAACTGGGCGTGGTCATGCCCGCTGAGTTCATTCCCGCCGTCAACCGGCTGGGACTGGACCGGATCCTGTTCGAGCGCGTGGCGCAGCGCGTGATCGACATGCTGCAGAACATGCGGCGCATCGGCATGGCGATTCCCATTGCCATCAATGCCCCTGCCTCGACCCTGTCCGACGAACGCGCGGTCGATTTCCTGCTCGACCGCATCCATGTGGCCGAGCTGCCGGCGTCGCTGCTGCGCGTCGAACTGACCGAAGACCAGCCGATCAGGGAACTGGAAGCCCTGCGCGCCACGCTGGAACGGCTGGAACAGGCCGGCTGCGAGGTCAGCCTGGACGATTTCGGCACCGGCCACGCCTCGTTGAAACTGCTGTCGGCGATTCCCTTGTCCGAGGTCAAGATCGACCAGTACTTCGTGACGCGCATGCGCCGCAGCGCGGTTGCCTTCGAGGTGCTGCGCACCGCGGCCGAACTGGCCACCCGGATGGGCTGGCGGGTGGTGGCCGAAGGGGTCGAGAACGTGGCCGACGTGCCGGCGTTGCGGGCCGCGGGCTGTCGCTATGGCCAGGGCTACGCGCTGGGCCGGCCGATGCCGCTGGATGACCTGATGATGCGGCTGCGCGTCCAGCGCGACCGCGGCGAACCGCTGGCGGCGCCCGCCAGCTACGCTTCCGCCTGGCTCGACGCCTTCGATCCGCAGGACGCCGAGAGCGGCCTGCCGGCGCACGTCACCACGCAATAGCCGCGCTTTTTTACTTCCCGCGCCCCGAAATTACCGGTGCCGTATCACGCGTCTCAGGTCCGCGCGCCCCGCGCCTTGGCGGGCACGGCAGTTGCTGGGCAATTCCTCGCGGAATGGTTCCGCTTGCGAGGAGATTTGTCATGGCAAACCCCAATCAGTCCGGCCAGCAGCCCGGTCAGCAACAGCAGCCGCAAAAGCAGCAATCGCAGGAAAACCCGAAGGACCGCAGCCAGCCGGGTCAGCAACAACCCGGCCAGGGCGGCCAGCAGATGGACAAGGACCGCAATCCGGGGCAGCAGCCGGGGCAGTCCGGGCAGCGCTCGCAGACGCAGCGCTGATGCGTTGACGGGCCGCTAGCCGGCCCGCGATCCAGCCGCCCGCGCCGGCAGGCGCGGGGCTGGTGGCGGTGACGCCCGCGCCAGGAAACCCGGCGCGGGCTTCGTCGCATCCGCCCTGGCGGACCCTTGATCGCGCCGCACCGGTGCCGCCGTATGCCTTGCGCCCCGGCGCGGGGATCGCTAAGGTGCCAGGCTGGGCCGCCAGAAGGCCCGCCGGGAAGCCGCCGCGTTCCGGCGCATCGTCAACAGGACCATCCATGGGTAACGCCTCCGCCACGCCACGCCGTTCGTTCGCGCGCAAGCTCCTGGTCGCGCTGGTGCTCGGGGCGTTGCTGCTGGGCGCCGCTGCCTCGATCGGCATGCGCTTCATCGAGCGGCACGTCGCCGGCCTGCTGGGACCGCGTGCGCAGGTGGCGGATGTGCGGCTGGGGTTCGACGCGGTGGTGCTGACGGACGTGAAGATCGCGGGCGCCGAAGGCGTCGCGCCCGCCAGCGCGCAGCGCGTGGTGGCCGAGCCCGACTGGGGCTCGCTGCTGCGGCGCCAGCCCGTTTTCCGCAAGATCACCATCGAGGGATTCGATTTCGCGGTGCTGCGCAGCGCCGACGGCGACATGCAGATATCGCCGGCCCTGCAGGCGGCCTTGCGCGAGGCGGATGGCGACGGCGGCCGGGCGCGCGACAAGGGCCCGATACGGGTCGACGATATCGTCCTCGATGGCGGCCGGCTGGACTTCATCGACTCGGCCATCGCCAAGCCGCCGCACCGCATTCCGTTCGAGAACGTGTCGGCGCGCCTGCATCCGCTGGTGCTGCCGGCCGATGGCCAGCAGAGCCAGATGGAATTCAAGGGATCGGTGCGCGACAACCGCAGCGGCGCGGCCACGGTGCAGGCGCGCGGTTCGCTGGCGGTGGGCGACAGCGACGCGGACATGACGGTCGCGGTGCGCAACATGGACATCCGCTATGCCGCGCCATACCTGGCCGAGAACGGCGCCGGATCGCTGGCCGGCGGCGCGATGGACCTGGACATGCGCACCACCGTCGCCAAGCGGCAGTTGAACGCGTCGGGCGTGGTGGCGTTGCACGATCTGAAGTTCAGCGGCGACGGTTCGCTGTTTTCGCTGCCGCGCAAGGCGGTGCTGGCCGCGCTGGAAGACCGCAAGGGCACGCTGCGCATGGAGTTCAAGCTGGCCGGCAGCCTCGACAATCCGAAGTTCTCGGCCTCGCGGGGTTTCGCGGCCCAGATCGCGCGCGGCTTCGGCCGCGCGATCGGCGTGGGGGCCGAGGGCGCGGCCGGCGGCGTGGCCGGCGCCGTGAAAGACCTGGGCGACGCGATCTCCGACCTGCTCACCCAGTGAGTCAGAAGCGGTAGTTGGCGCTCAGCTCGACGCGCCTGCCTTCGCCTAGCAGCCATTGCGTCTGGTTGTAGTAGGCGGTCTCGGCGTACTGGCGGTCGAACACGTTGAACGCGCGCAATGCCAGCGTCAGGTCACGCCGCGGCTCCCATTGCAGGGCCAGGTTGGTGGTGGTGTAGCCCGCCATTTCGAGCCGGTTGGCGGCATCCGCGAAGCGGCGGCCGACATAGCGCAGGCCGGCGCTGGCGGTCCATTGCGGCGCGAATTTCCAGCTGACCCAGGCATTGGCCACGCGTTCCGGCACGTCGGTGGGAACGTTGCCGGCGCGCGATACCGCCACGCCGTTGGCCGATTCGCTGAAGTCGTCGTAGCGCGCCCGCAGCACGGCCGCGTTCAGGTCCACGCGCCAGGCCGGCGTCAATTCCACGCCCAGCGTCGCCTCCAGGCCGCGCGACGACTGCTCGCCGACCTGGATGCGCAGTGTCGGATCGTTGGGATCGCGCGTCACCAGATTGTCCTTGCGGATGTGGTACGCCGCCAGCGTCCATTGGCCCTTTTCGTCCCAGAAGGTCTGCTTCACGCCGACTTCGATCTGGCGGCCCTTGGACAGCTTGAAGTCCTTGTTGGCCGGCGACAGCAGCAGCAGGCTGCCGATCGGGTCGGCGGCCTCGGCGTACTGGCCGTAGACGGACAGCGTGGGCAGCAGGTCGTAGACGGTCCCGATGCGCCAGCCGACATTGTTGAAGGTGGTGTTGAACGCGGTCTGGTCGGCCACCAGGTCACGTCGTTTCAGGTCGATGTGGTCATAGCGCACGCCCGCCAGCACCGACCAGCGGGAGGTCAGCATGAGGCGGTTCTCCGCGAACAGCGCGTACTGGTCGGCGCTGTTGCGATAGCGCGGCGAAGTGCCGGCGACGTTGATGAAGCGGCCGTGATCGACGTCGTACGGGTCCACCAGCGAGGTGCCGGAATACGGCGAATTGTTGGTGTGCTTGAACGTGGCGTGGTTCAGCTCGAAGCCCAGCGCCACCTTGTTGGCCAGGCCGAACAGGTGGCCGTCGAAGGACGCATCGGTGACATTGCCGACCTGTTGCTGGTCGTGGCGGATGTCGGTGTAGGCGCTGCGCTGGATCAGGCCGCTGGCCGGCTGCCAGGTGTAGTTTTCGGCGTCGCGGTAGTCGCGGTCGCTGCCGATGTAGTAGACGCGGCTGCGCACCAGCGTGGCCGGGTTCGGCGACCACTCCGCCTTCAGGTCGGTGCGGCTGTCGCGGTAGATGATCTTGCTGTCGGCCACGTTGTAGTTCTGGCGCCGCAGGTCGTAGTCGATCTTGCCGGCGATCAGCGGCGTGCCGAAGTAGCGCGTTGGCTCCTGCCAGGCATAGGCCTGGGTCAGCGTGACGTTCAGCTCCGGCGACACGTCCAGCCGCAACGCCGCGGTGACCGCGAGGTCGCGCGCGTCGCCCAGGCTGATGCCCGAGTCGCTGTGGTTGCCGCTGATGTCGAGCCGGTATGACCACTTGTCATCCAGTGCGCCGCCGCTGCCGAAGCCCAGCCTCTGGGTGTCGTGGGTGCCGATGGTGGTCTGGATCTCGTTCTCGATCGGGCCGCGGGTGGGTTTTTTCGGGATGACGTTGACCACGCCGCCGATGGCGCCTTCGCCGTACAGCACCGACGCCGGGCCGCGCAGGACTTCGATGCGCTCGACCGCCCAGGGATCATAGAGGAACGTCTGGCCGACGCCGCCGAACTGGCGCACGCCGTCGAACAACTGGGCCACCGAGTTCGAATCGGTGAAGCCGCGCGATGACAGCGACGAGCCGCCATTGCCAGGATGGCGCATGGCGCTGATGCCGGCTGCCTGGGTGATGGCGTCGGTGACGTTGACCGCGCCGCGCGCGCGCAACTGCTCGTTGCTGATAACGTCGATGCTGGCGGGAGTATCAAACGGCCGCAGGCCCAGCAGGGTGCCGGTGCTGGCCTGTTCCAGCAGGGTGGCCAGGGGCGTGTCGCCCGCGACCGAGATCGCCGGCAGCGTGGCGACGCCGGGCGCCTTGGGGGCAGCCAGGGTGGAAGCAACCTGCGCATGCAGCGCGGGCGTGAAGGCGAGCGCGGTCCAGACGGCCACGCGCCAGGGCAGGACGCGGCGCGTCCTGGCGGAAATAGAAACCATGGGAATTCCCGGTAAGCCAAGAAAGCCGCGCAAGGCGCGGCGGAACGATCAGCGGGGTACCGGGGGCAGGGGCGGGGCGCGGGCGCCGAGCGGCGGGCCGGGCGGGGATCCTTCGTGGATCGCGGGAGGCGCGCGCGCCGCCAGCGGATGCATCATGACCGCGCCGACGGCGAGCAGCGGCGCGGCCGCCGATGGCAGGGCCACCGCCGCCAGCATCGCGCCCACGGGGCAGGCGGCGGCCTGGGCCGCGTGGCGTTCGTCGGGCGCGTCGCTGTGCCTGGACGGACCGGCCACCCAGATGGTGCCGGCGGCCGAGCACAGTTGGATCAGCGTGCCGCGCTGCTGGGTCGCGGGCATGAATCCCGGCGGCACCAAAGCCTTGAGCGCGAACAGCGCCAGCACCAGCCAGAGGCAGGCGGCGTTGCGAGCGAGGGACGGGAGCGGGCGGCGCATGATCGGCGCCCATTCTAGAGTGTTTTGGCGCCGCGCCGCTAGACCGTGCGCGCGGCCCAGAAGGCGGTGCGGATGCCCGGCGCGGCGGCGATCCGGGCGGTGACGCGGTCCAGGTCCAGTTCGTCCACCGAGGCTTCGCTCAACGCCGCCTCGATCTCGACCTCGTTCTCGCCGAACTGGTCGATCTTCAGTTCGGACAGGGGCAGTTGCTCGTCCTCGAGCACGTCTTCCAGCACGGTCATGGCGGCCTGGCGCTGGTCGACGTGGGCGATGACGTGGATCACGGTCGTGACTTCGGTGGTCTGCGCGTCGACGGGCTGGCGGTTTACGTACGAGACCAGCGGCCGCAGCAGCGTATTGGCGGCGAGCACGAACACGGTGGCCGCGATTGCCTCCAGGATCAGCGAGGCGCCGGCGCAGGCGCCGATGGCGGCCGAGCCCCACAGCGTGGCCGCGGTGTTCAGGCCGCGGATGCTGCCGCCTTCGCGCATGATGGCGCCGGCGCCCAGGAAGCCGACGCCGGACACCACGTAGGAAATCACGCGCGCGCCGCCGTCGGGGCCGCCGACGCGAAAGGCCATGTCGACGAAGATGGCGGCGCCCACCGCCACCAGGGCGTTGGTGCGCAGGCCGGCGGTGCGCTGGCGGTACTGGCGTTCGAAGCCGACGATGGAGCCGAGCACGAAGGCCACCGCCAGGCTGATGAGGGTGTTGGCCAGCGGGAGGAGCTGGATGTTCTCGAAGTTCTTCATGTTGTTGTTCTCGTGTTCAGCATGCGGGTCGCCCCGGTCCCGGCGGCTTCACCGGGCCGGGGCGGTCGCGGCGGGCCTCGGCCTCAGGGCATTTGCCAGACGGAGGCGGCGGTCAGGATGAAAGCCAGCAGCCAGAGCAGCAGCAGGGCTGCCACCCGGGCGACGAGGAGGCATTTGTACGGGTCTTTCATGACAGTCTCCTTTCCGCGGCTCAGGCCGGCAGCACGGCGATGCGGGCGCCGCCTTCGTTTTCCCAGTGCACGCGGCGCACGTCAGGGCTCTGGCCCAGGCGCAGGGCGATGGCGCTGAGCAGGCCGCGCAGTTGGGGCGGGCATTGCAGCGTGACGATGGTGCTGGCGAGCTGGCCGGCTTCCTGGCGCGAGATGCGCACGTTCACGACCCGCAGGTTCAGGGCCTGCAGCTCGTAGTACAACTGCTTGCGCAGCGCGTTCAGGGTGTCGGCGAGGCTGACGATGGTGAACTGATAGGTCGGGGCGGCGGCCGGGGTGTGCGCGGCCGCGTCGGCGCCGCGCACGGCGGCGGCGCCATCCAGGAAGGGGAGGAGTTTCTTGATGCGCATGGTCGTCTCCGGGCGGGAGTACGGTGGAAGGTCCACATGCATGCGCCGCTCGCCGGGCGCGGGGCGGGCGCAACAAAGCCCGCGTATCGCGTCGGTAAGTCGGTATCGGGAGGGCCGAGGCCGGGGCAGCGCGAGGCTGCCGGGCCAATAGCCGTGTCCTGGCTTTACGCAGGACTCGGCAGAAAACTCTGCGGATCCTGCGTCAAGCGGCGCAAGCAGTCGTGTATCGACTACATCCGTCGTTGTCCACAATGATCTCGGGGTGGTTGATGGTGCGGCAATTATATGAAGGGATTAGGGAAAACACCAAGTAAAAAAACAGACTTGATGAATATTCATATGCAATGGAACACATCCCGCGCGCCACGGGGCGGCCAGGCGAAAGCGAGGTCGGACGCAAGGCCTCGGAGGGCGGCGCCGCGGGCAGGGCGCCGCCCTCCGAGACCGTGGCCGGATCAGCGCGTGCCCGCGTAGTACTGGCCCAGCGCCTCGATCTCGCTGTCGGTCAGCCGCTGCGCGAAGGCGCGCATCACGCCGACATCGTCGTTCTGCCGCGAACCGTTGCGAAAGGCGTTGATCTGGTCCGCGAAGTACTCCTTGGACTGGCCCGCCAAGCGCGGGAGCAACGGCCCTTCGCCGATGCCGCGCAGGCCGTGGCAATTGGCGCAGGCGGGCAAGGCGCGGCTGCCGTCGCCGGCCTGGTCGAGCTTGCGCGCCGCCTCGCCGCCGGCTTCGCCCACGTGCAGCGGCGGTCCCGCCAGGCTACCGTAATAGGCTGCCAACTGACCGATTTCCTGCTCGCTCAGGGCTTGCGCGATGGTGTTCATCAGCGGCTGCTTGCGCGTGCCCTGGCGGAAGTCCGCCAACTGCTTGGCGATGTACTCGGGTGTCAGGCCGGCGAGGTTGGGGAAGATGCCGCCGGTGGGCGTGATGCCGGCCTGGCCGTGGCAGGCGACACAGGCCTGCACGCCTGCCGCCGGCTTGCCCGCGGCGGCGAGCTGCTTGCCCTGTTCGGGGTCGGCGCCGCGAAGGTAGCCCTCCCAGGCCGGACGCGATGCGCTGAAGTCCAGCGCGCTGCGCCCGGGCACGGGCGCGGCTGGCGAGGCCGCCGAGGGGGCGGGCGCAGCGGAGGACGCCGGCGCTGCCGTGGCCGGTGTGGCCGAGGCCGGCGGCGCGCCCGACGCCGCAGGCGCCGCGGGTTGAGCCGGCGCGGGCGGGGCCTGCACCGCGGAGGCGCGGATCGGGCCGTCGCCGCCGGTGCCGAACATCTGGTGCAGGGTGGCGACCAGTGTGACGGCGGGCACGCCCACCATCAGCGCCACCGCGATGAAGATGCCGTTGCGATGTTCGATCATGATGACACCAACCGTCCCGGCGAACGCAGGTAGTCCGCCTTGATTTTCTCGACGATCCAATAGGCAGTGGCGCCCACCGTGCCCGTGGGGTTGTAGCCCGAGTTCTGGGGAAACAGCGCCGCGCCCGTAACGAAGACATTGGGCACGTCCCAGGACTGGCCGTAGCGGTTGACCACGCTGGTGGCGGGATCGCTGCCCATGGCCGCGCCGCCGGTCAGGTGGGTCGACTGGTACACGGTGGCCGAGAACGGCCGCTTGCGCGGCCCCGGCTCGGTCTGCGTCACGCCTTTCATGGCGCGGCCGATCTCGTCGCCGCGTTCGGTCAGGAACGCCGACATGCGGATGTCGTTGTCGGGGAAGTCGTAGGTCACGCGCAGCAGCGGCAGGCCCCAGGCGTCCTTGTAGGTAGGATCCAGGCTGAGGTAGCCGCCGCGCCACGGTTGGGCCGAGCCGGTAATGGTGATGTTGGCGGCGTGGTTGTAGTAGCGCTTGACAGCCTTCTTCCATTCGGCGCCCCAGCCCGGCGTGCCCTTTGGCGTGGGATGAAAGCCGATCGGCGCGCCGCTGACCACCTGGATTTGCAGGTAGCCGCCGCCGACGAAGCCGTGCGGGCCGTGATCGAAGTTGTCGGCGCTGAAGTCGTCCATGGTGACCGCCACGGCGCCGGCGCCCATGAACGGATTGATGTTCACGGACTCGTCGAAGAACAGGTTCACGCCGGACGTCGTCTGGTGCGTGTAGTTGCGGCCCACCACGCCCTTGTCGGTCACGGGGTCGTAGGGCTGGCCGATGCCGGACAGCAGCAGCAGGCGCACATTGTTGATGCCGAAGGCGCACAGCACCACGATCTCGGCCGGCTGGAAGATCTCGGCGCCGGCCGCGTCCACGTAGGTCACCCCGCGCGCGCGCTTCTTGTCCGGCGTCAGCTCGACCCGCAGCACATGCGCGCCGGTGCGGATCTCGAAGGTCGGCAACTTCATCGCCACCGGCAGGATACAGACCTGCGGCGAGGCCTTGGCGAAGTGCTCGCAGCCGAAGTTGGAACAGAAGCCGCAATACACACAGGCGCTCATGTGCAGGCCTTCGCTGTTCACATAGGGCCGGGTGCAGAGCGCGGACGGTTGCACGTAGGGGTGATAACCGAGCTTGCGCGCGGCCTCGCCGAACAGCGCCGGCGCATACGGCACCTTCATCGGCGGGTTGGGGTAGGGCCGCGAGCGCCACGGCTCGAACGGGTTGCCGCCTTCCTGCTTCTGGCCCTTGATGTTGCCAGCCTGGCCGGAGGCGCCGATCAGGTAGTCGAAGCGGTCGAAGTAGGGCTCCAGTTCGTCGTAGGTCAGCGGCCAGTCCTGGCAGGTCAGCTCGGGATCGAAGATTTTGGCGCCGTAGCGCTCGGTGTAGTGGCTGCGCAGGCGGAAGTCGGTCGGATCGAAACGGTAGTACGCGCCCGACCAGTGGTTGCCGGCGCCGCCCAGGTGGGTGCCGGGGTAGGCGAACTGCCAGCGGCGCATCGGCAACGCCTTCTGGTCGGTGTTGTTGCGGAAGGTGAAGGTTTCGGTGGCCGCGTTCTGGTGCAGCTCGTGGCGCCGGGTGTACTTGAGTTCGTCGTGGACGTAGGGGCCCTGGAAATCGGGCGAGGGCCAGCGCGCCTCGCCGCGTTCCAGCACCACCACGCGCTGGCCGGCCGCGGCCAGTTCCTTGCCGATGATGGCGCCGGTCCAGCCGCCGCCGACGATCGCCACATCCACCGCGGGGAGCGTCTTAGCCATGGCCATCTCCCGGTTTCATGGCGTGGGCGCGCGCATTGGCGATGGATACGGGCCGGCCGGCCCAGATCACGCCGTGGCGCTCGATGTCGTTGGAAAACGAGGCGTAGGCGCCGGGAAAGCCGACCAGCTTCCAGCCCACCATGTCGATATTGCCGCCATACAGCGGGTCGGAGAAGAATCCCTCGATGGTGGCGTCCAGCAGGGCCTGGAAGAACACGGCCGACGGCAATGGCGAAAAATCCGGCTTGCCGGCCTGCATGTCGTGCAGCCAGGCGTCCTGGCGCTGGGCGTCCAGTTCGGCGTAGGGCTTGCCATCCTGTTTGCGGGTGGCGGCGTCCAGCGCCGCCAGGCCGCGCCGGAACATCTCGGCGGGCGTGAACGACAACTGGTAGCCCTGCTCGGGCGTGCCGGCCTCGAACGGGCCCTGGCGGTAGAACTGCTCGCCCGCGCCCCAGGCGCCCGCCAACTGGCCGTCGACGAACTGGGTCACGCCGGCTTCCTTGGCGCCGGGGCCGAGCTCGTCGGCCGGGATCAGGCGCGCGGCGATGGCGTCCATCGCCAGCGCTTCCTGGGCGTTGAAGAACTTGAGCGTGCGGTTGGGAGGAGCTGCGGCAGGGGCCGGCATGGCCTCGGGCGCGGCGGCGGCATGGGGCGCCCAGACGGCGCCGGGCACGCCCACGGCCAGGGCCTTGAGCAGCCCGCGCCGTGCGGAAACAGGTTGGTCTTTCATTCATCGCTCCAGCGGCGGAGCCTGCGTCCGGCGAGGCTGGCCCCCGGCGCGCGGTCCGCGAGGCGACAACCTTCGGAGCGTTCGGCTCCCGAGTGAAAGGGATCCCGCGACAGCTTATATGTATGAGCATCGAGTTTGTCACTGATTCGATGACGGCGACACCCTTCCGATGCGGGGCGTCCCGGATTTTTCTCTCGCTTACATTTCAGCTAATATTCAGGTTCCTGAAAGAATGAGAGCACGGCGGAACACGCGGCCTGCGCTTGCCCGGCAAGCGAGGACGGTTTCGCCATCTATGACCGACGACCCGCCTCCTAGTATGGCGCCGCTCACGTGGCGGCGCCCGGTTTCCCCTCCCTGCCGACTTCCGGCGTCGGGCCCCGCACGGCCGGCTCCGCGCGATCTCGCCGCAGCGCCCACGCCCCGCATAGGCGGCCGCGCGCCGCCGGCCTGTCCGACACCGTCCGCGCCTTGCGCACGCGCGGCCCAGCTCCATTCTCTCCGAGTTCGCCCCTCGCCATGGCCCCGGCGTTGCCGGACCCGCGCGCTCGCCCGCTTCTGAGTCTTCTTGTGGAACGTTGATGATCTTTGACTGGATGTCCGACCCGACCGCCTGGCTTGGCCTGGCGACGCTGGTCATTCTTGAAATCGTGCTGGGTATCGATAACCTGGTGTTCATTGCCATCCTGGCCGACAAGCTGCCGCCGGCGCAGCGCAACCGCGCCCGCATGATCGGCCTGACGCTGGCCATGCTGATGCGTCTGGGCCTGTTGGCCAGCATCGCCTGGGTGGTGACCCTGACCGCGCCGCTGTTCACCGTGCTGGGCGCCGAGATCTCGGGGCGCGACCTGATCCTGATCCTGGGCGGCCTGTTCCTGCTTTTCAAGGGCACGATGGAGCTGCACGAGCGCGTCGAGGGCGGCAGCGGCCATGACAGCGGCCAGAAGGTGCAGCATGCGGTGTTCTGGCAGGTGATCCTGCAGATCGTGGTGCTGGACGCGGTGTTCTCGCTGGACTCGGTGATCACGGCGGTCGGCATGGTGCAGGACCTGAGCATCATGATGATCGCGGTGGTGGTGGCCATGGCCGTGATGATGCTGGCCAGCCGCCCGCTGATGGGCTTCGTGGCGCGTCACCCCACCGTGGTGATCCTGTGCCTGGGCCTGCTGTTGATGATCGGCTTCAGCCTGGTGGCCGAAGGCCTGGGCTTCCACGTGCCGAAGGGCTACCTGTACGCCGCGATCGGCTTCTCGATCCTGATCGAGCTGTGCAACCAGCTTGCGCGCCGCAACCGGGCCAAGGGCGCGCATGCCCTGGGCCGCCGCCAGCGCACCGCGCAGGCCGTGCTGCGGCTGTTGCGCGCCGGCCGCGGCGGCCAGGCGCCGCAACCGGCCGACGATGTGGTGGCGCTGGTGGACAGCGTCGGCGAGGAACCGGCGTTCGCGCCGGAGGAAAGCTCCATGATCGAACGGGTGCTGGCCATTGGCGCGCATGATGTGCGCGCGATCATGGTGGCGCGCGGCGACATGGTCTGGCTGGATGTGGCCGACACGCCCGACGCGATCGTGCGCAAGTTCGCCTCGGGCCACTCGCGCCTGCCGCTGTGCGCCGGCGATCCGGCCAACGTGCTGGGCGTGCTGCACTTCAAGGACCTGCTGCCGCTGCTGCAGAACCCGGGTCCGATCGACCTGGTCGAGCTGGCGCGCGAGCCGCGCTACGTGATGGAAACCACGCCGGTGCTGAAGGTGCTGGAAGAACTGCGCGCCTCGCGCGACCACATGCTGATCGTGGTCGACGAGCACGGCGTGTGCGAAGGGCTGGTGACGCCGATGGACGTGCTGACCGCGGTGGCCGGCGAGCTGCCGGAAAATAGCGAGGCGCCGCCCGAAGCGCTGCAATTGTCGGATGGTTCCTGGCTGCTGGACGGGCGCCTGGCGCTGGCCGAAGCGGCGCGGGTGCTGGAGGCGGCGGAGCTGGCCGAGGGCGCCGACGACGCGACGCTGGCGGGCCGGCTGCTGCGTGCGGAAGGGCGGATTCCGGAAACCGGCGACGTGATCGCGTGGCGCGACTGGCGCTTCGAGATCACGCGCCGCGATGGACTGCGCATCGACCAGATCCATGCGCGCAGGGCCGCCGCGCCAGCCTGACGACGCGCCGCGGTATTTTCAATATGGGCGGGAATCCCCGAAAGGGGCATTCCCGCTTTGTTATCTGCGTTTCTTATTTGCGCCCCGCGCGCCCTGCGATTTGTTTCGATCGCGCCGTCCGGTAAAACCGATCGCACTATTGGTTAATTCATTACTACACGCCAAAACGGTTGCCCGGCACGCAACAGCAGCTCGGCAGCGACAGCGGTCCCACCGCCGACCGGCTGAATGGCTTCCGGGGCCGCGACTGGGCGCTAGGTCCGGTCCTCACCTATGACCGCAAGCTGGCCGACAAGCGCTCGCTGTCGCTCGGGTTGCGCTGGGTGCCGACCCTCAGCAGCACCAACCGCCTGGATAGCAGCAGCACCTTCATGGCATCGGCCACGCTGGTGTTCTGAAACGCGCCAACGCGCCGTGGTCCGGCGTCCGGCCAGGTCGCCGGACCGAGTCGTCGGGAGAGCCGTCTATGCGGAGTGTCTCGCGTGTGTTGGGATTGTGGCTGGTCTGCGGCGCCGCCGCAGCGCAGAAGTTCACCGATCCGGAGGACGGCGCGTTCGACATCAGCAACTACCTGCTGAATCCGCCGCGACGGGCGTGGACATCCAGCGCAATATGAAGCGCGCGCCGCCCAACGGGCTTTCGCGCACTTCGATGGTGCCTTTGTGGCTGGCTGCCACGCGCTTGACGATGGCCAGGCCCAGGCCGGCGCCGCCGGTGCCGCGGTCGCGGCTTTCGTCGAGCCGGATGAAGGGTTCGAAAATGCGCTCGCGATCGACAGGCGCGACGCCCGGGCCGTCGTCATCGACGATCAATTCGTAGCCGCCCGTCGGGCAGCTCGTCAGCGAGATTTCGATGCGCGCGCTGGCGTAGCGCACGGCGTTCTGGACCAGGTTGAGCAGCGCCCGGCTCATGTAGCGCGGATGCAACTGCACATGCGCCGGCAGGCCGTCGCGCACGTGGCAATGCACGCCGCGCGCGTCGGCCTGGTGCGCCACCTGCGCCAGCGCTTCGCCGAGCCAGTCGCGCACGTCCACGGTTTCCTGCTTGACGACGTCGTCGGCGGGACGTTCCAGCCGCGCGTACACCAGCAGTTCGTCGACCATGGTTTCGAGCTCGCGGATATCGGTGCGCATGTCGTGCAGGATCTGTTCGCGCCGCGCCTGGAATTTCTCCTGGCCCAGCATGTCGACCTCGAACGACAGCCGAGCCAGCGGCGTGCGCAATTCATGCGAGACGGCGTTGGTCAGGCTGCGCTGATTCTCCACCAGCGCCGAAATGCGCTCGGCCATTTGATTGAAGCTCTCGCCGACATGGCGGATGCCGGAGAAATGCGACAGGCGCGCGCGTACGCCCAGGTCGCCCTGGCCCATGCGCAGGGTGGCGTTGCGCAGCGAATCCAGGTCGCGCCACACCGGCAGCGCCCACAGGAGCAGCAGCACGGCCGCCAGCACCATGCTCAGCGCCAGCCACGCGCCCCATGTGATCCACTTTTCCAGCGTGGGTTCGCCGGGCAGGCGCATCTCCAGCCATTGCCGCGGTTCGCCGGGCAGGGGAGCGAGATAGGTGTTGTATTCGTCGCGCATGATGAAGCCGCGCGTGGCCAGATCCTGCTTTTCCTGTTCGGTCGCTTCGATCCGTTCCGGTGTCACCAGCTTCAATTCCAGGCCATAGTGCGGGCGCAGGGAATCGCGGATGAAGGCGGCGCGTGATTCGGGCTCGATCGGATCGAGTTCTTTATGCAGCGCGTACATCTGGCCGCGCACGGCCTCGTACGACAGATCGGCGCTGATCGATTCGAGCAGATAACCCAGGCTGCGGTTGACCAATTGCGAGGCGGCAATGTAGGCGATGGCGGCGACCACGAAAATACGGATCGTGAACTTGAGCATTCTGGAATTCCTGTGGGCGCGGGCGCCGCACATTTGCCGCTCGACGCGTCTGGCCACCGCGGTGGGCCGGCGTATTCTACAGAGCGGATATCGGGCTATCCAACGGATTTTGTATGGAAATTGTGAAGCTTGATGCAGTACTCTGGCGGAACCGTGCCGCGCGAACGATTGAAACTGCCGCGCCGCCCGGCTATAAGCTTGAATCACGCCGCCGCGCGACCGGCCGGCGCCAACCGTTCCAGAGTGTCGAGCCCGATGCCGCCGCAACCCCCTTCCCACGATGAACGCGTCGCCAGTAAAGCGGTGGCCAGCGAGGCCGAGACGGCTGGAGGCGGAACCTGTGCGGAGGTCTTTTTCGCTTTTCTGCGGCTCGGCCTGACCGCCTTTGGCGGCCCGGTGGCGCACCTGGCCTATTTCCGCGAGGAATTCGTCGATCGCCGCCGTTGGCTCGACGATTATGCGTTTTCCGATCTGGTGGCGTTGTGCCAGTTTTTGCCGGGCCCGGCCAGCAGTCAGGTCGGCATGGCGCTGGGCCTGAAACGGGCCGGGTGGACGGGCATGCTGGCGGCCTGGCTTGCGTTCACGCTGCCGTCCGCGCTGGCAATGATCCTGCTGGGCCTGGGGCTGGCGCGTTTCGGCGGCCTGGCCAGCCTGCCGCTGGTGCATGGCCTGAAGGTGGCGGCCGTGGCGGTGATCGCGCAGGCGGTGTGGGGCATGGGCCGCTCGCTCTGTCCAGACGCGCCGCGCGCCGGGTTGGCCATCGTCGCCGCGTTGATCGCCGTCGCGCTACCGACCACCCTGGGGCAGATCGGCGCCATCGTGCTGGGCGCGGCGGCCGGCGCCGTGTTGCTGCAGGTGCCGCCTCGGCCGCTTCTGGCGAACCGGGCCCAGAGCGTGTCGCGCAGCGCCGGTTATCTCTGCCTGTCGCTGTTCACGCTGTTGCTGGCGGGGTTGTCGCTATGGGCGTCACTGTCGGACGCGCCGCTGGCGACGCAATTGGCCGGGTTCTATCGCGCGGGCGCGCTGGTGTTCGGCGGCGGGCACGTGGTGCTGCCGTTGCTGGAGACGGCCGCGGTTGGCGGCGGCATGGTGTCCAGCGCGGATTTCCTGGCGGGCTATGGCGTGGCGCAGGCGCTGCCGGGGCCGCTGTTCACGTTCGCCGCTTTCCTGGGCGCGGTCTCGTCCGGTCCATTGCCGGGCTGGGCCGGCGGCCTGGCCATGCTGGTGGCAGTGTTCCTGCCCGGCGCGCTGCTGGTGGCCGCCGCCTTGCCTTTCTGGGAAGGCCTGCGGCGCCGACCCGGCGTGCGCAACATGGTCGCGGGCGTCAACGCGGCCGTGGTGGGCATCCTGCTGGCGGCGCTGTACGACCCGGTCTGGACCGGCGCGATCCTCACCAAGGCGGATTTCGCGCTGGCGCTTGGCCTGTTCGGCCTGCTGGTGTATGCGCGCTGGTCGCCGCTGTGGGTGGTGCTGGCCGCCGCGGCGGGCGGCTGGGCGCTGGGCTGGCTGGCGTAGCGCCGCCGGTCACGGGCGCCAGCGCGGCGCGCGCTTTTGCAGGAAGGCGTCGATGCCTTCAGCCGCGTCCTCTTCCATCATGTTGCGCGCCATGACTTCGGCGGCGTATTCGTAGGCCTCGGCCTGCGCCATCTGGCGCTGTGCGTAGAACATGCGCTTGCCGTGGCGGATCGCGGCGGGGCTCTTGGACGCGATCACGTCGGCCAGCGCCTGGACCCGCGCATCCAGCTCCACGTCCGGCGCGACGTCGTTCAGCAGGCCCCAGTCGCACGCCTGCGCGGCGTCGATGAAGCGCGCGGTCACCAGCATTTCGAAGGCACGCTTGGTCGACACGTTGCGGCTCAGCGCCACCGCCGGCGTGGAACAGAACAGGCCGGCATTGATGCCGGAGACGGCGAAGCGCGCGCTGTCGGCGGCCACGGCCAGGTCGCAGCTCGCCACCAATTGGCAGCCCGCCGCGGTTGCCACCCCGCGGACCTTGGCGATGACCGGCACCGGCAGGGCCTGCAGGCCCTGCATGACGCCGCCGCACTTGCGGAACAGCGCCAGGTAGTAATCGAACGCGGGCTGGCTGCGCATTTCGCGCAGGTCGTGGCCGGCGCAAAACGCGCGGCCGGCCGATTCCAGGATCACGCAGCGCAGGCCGGGTTCACGGGCGAGCGCGTCGATGCGCGCGCGCAGCGCGTCCAGCAAGCCTTCGGATAACGCATTGAATTGCGCGGGCCGGTTCAACCGCAGCGTGGCGATGCCATCGCGCATCGTGTGCAACAGCAAGGGGTCCTGGGGCAGGGCATCGGCGGGCATGGCGTCTCCGAAAGGGGGGCTGGCCTCCACGATAGCAGGCTGGCGCCGCCTGCGGACCGGCGCGACCCATGCGGGGCGATTGGCGGGGCCTAGCCGTCGATCGCGCCGGGCAGCCCGTTGGCGCCGCGGATCGCTTCGATCAGGCGGCTCAGCGCGGGCGCCAGTTGCCGCCGGCTGGGGTAGTACATGACCAGCGGCGCGCCCGCTGGCGACCACTCGTCCAGCACGCGCCGCAGGCGTCCGGCGCGCAGGTGCGGCTCCGCGCAGCGCTCCAGGCAATAGGCCAGGCCGATGCCGTCCAGCGCGGCGTCCAGCGCCATGTCGGTTTCGTTCACGATCAGCGCGCCGGGCACGTCGATGGCGTGCGCGCGCGGCGGCTGCCCGAGTTCCCAGCGGTACATGGTCTGGTCGCCGAGCCGCAGCCGGATGCAGGCGTGGCGCAACAGGTCCTCGGGCGTCCTGGGCGTGCCGTGGCGGCCGAGATAGGCGGGCGCGCCCACCACCACCCAGCGCAATGGCGGGGTCAGCGGCGTGCAGACCATGTCTTGCGGCACCGTGTCGCCGAAGCGAATGCCGGCGTCGAAGCCGGCCTTGACGATGTCGACCATGTTGTTGTCGACCACGACCTCGATCTTCACGCCGGGATAGTCGTCGAGGTAGCGAGCCAGCACCGGGCTGAGGAGCAGCCGCGAGGCATCGCGCGGCACGTTGATGCGCAGGCCTCCCAGCGGGCCGCTGCGGTAGCGGTCCAGCTCCGACAGGGCGGCGCCGATCTCGCCGAAGCTCTGGTCCAGTTGCGCCGCCAAGCGGCTGCCGGCTTCGGTGGGCGCGACCGAGCGGGTGGTGCGGTTGAGCAGCTTGACGCCCAGGCGATCTTCCAGGTTGCGTAGCGCGTGGCTCAGGGCCGAGGTCGATACGCCCAGTTCGATGGCCGCCAGGCGGAAACTGCCGCGCCGGCAGATGGCCGCAAAGGCGCTGAGATCGGCCAGGTCGTGGCGGCTGTAGGACGGCATGAACAGCGGGGCGAAGATGAATAAATCGTTGAATCCGATTCAATAATACCTGACCTACACTCATCAACCCTTTTGTGTAGGAGAAGTCATGCTGGTCGAGACCATGCGTATTGAAGGCATCCCCACGCCTGTGTCGAGAATCGGCCTGGGCACGTGGGCGATCGGTGGCTGGATGTGGGGCGGCGCCGATGACCCGGCCTCGATCGCCACCCTGCGCGGCGCGGTCGAGCGCGGCATCAACCTGATCGACACCGCGCCGGTGTATGGCTTCGGCCATTCCGAGGAAATGGTGGGGCAGGCCCTGGCGGGCATGCGCGACCGGGCGGTCATCGCCACCAAGGGCGGCCTGGAATGGGCCGGCGAGGGCGTGCGGCGCAACTCCAGCCCGCAGCGGCTGCGGCGCGAGGTGGAGGATTCGCTGCGCCGCCTGCGCACCGACCGCATCGACCTGTATCAGATCCATTGGCCCGATCCGCTGGTGCCGATCGAGGACACGGCGCGCACGCTGGAAGCGCTGCAGCGCGAAGGCAAGATCCTGGCGGTGGGGGTGAGCAATTATTCGCCCGAGCAGATGGATGCGTTCCGCGCGGTGCTGCCGCTGGCGTCGGTGCAGCCGCCCTACAACCTGTTCGAGCGCGCCATCGAGCGCGACGTGCTGCCCTATGCGCGCGAGCACGGGCTGGCCGTGCTGGCCTATGGCGCCTTGTGCCGCGGCCTGCTGTCGGGTCGCATGACGGTGGACACCACCTTCGGCGCCGACGACCTGCGGGCGGCGGATCCGAAGTTCCGCCGGCCGCGTTTCGACCAGTACGTGCGCGCCACCAAGGAACTGGAGGCCATGGCGCGGATCCGCTACGACAAGCCGGTGCTGGCCCTGGCGATCCGCTGGGTGCTGGACAGCGGCCCAACCATCGCCCTGTGGGGCGCGCGCCGTCCCGAACAACTGGACGGCGTGGACCAGGCCTGCGGCTGGCACCTGAGCGACGCCGACATGGCCGACATCGACGAACTGCTGGAAAAGAACGTCCTCGATCCGGTCGGCCCCGAGTTCATGGCGCCGCGCGCGCGGGAATAGGCGGCGCCCGCCGCGCCTCAGCCGGCCACCTGACCGAGCAGCGCGCGCAGCCAGCCCAGGCCGGCGTCCGCGTCGGCGCGCTGGTGCCAGATCATCTCGAACGCCAGCGGCGCAATCGCGAATGGCGCCGGCCCCACGGCCAGGCCGGCCGGCGCCGGCGTCACCGAGCGCCGCGCCACCGTCAGCACCAGGTCGGTGCCGGCCAGCACGGCGGACGCCGCCGTCCAATGCGGCAGCCGCAGCGCCACGCGGCGCGACTGGCCGAGGCGGGCCAGCGCCGCGTCCACTTCCGCCGCGCGCTGGTCCTGGCTTGCGGCCGCCAGCACGTGCGGTCGCGCCAGGTAATCCTCCAATGTCGACGGCAGGCCGGCGGCGGCGTCGACGACGCAGACGAAGCGCTCTTCGAACAGCACCTCGCGCTGAATGTCGGCGGGGGTCTCGCCGAATACGGCCAGCGCCAGGTCAAGCTGGCCGTCGGCCACGCCCGCGATCATGCCGCTACGGCTGGCATAACTGATCTCCAGGTCGATACCCGGCGCGTCGCGCCGCAGGCGCCGCATCAGCGGCGGCAGCAGCACGCTCGCGCCATAGTCGGACATCGCCAGGCGAAACGCGCGCCGGCTCGCCGCCGGCTCGAACACCGCGCCCGCCAACAGCCGACGCACCTGCGCCAGCACATCGCGCAGCGGCGCTTCGAGCGCCAGGGCGTGCGGCGTGGGCCGCAGGCCGCCACGGGTGCGATGGAACAGCGGGTCGCCCAGCAGCGTCCGCAGGCGGGCCAGCGCGTGGCTCATGGCGGGCTGGCTCATCGGCAGACGGGCGGCCGCGCGGGTCAGGTTGCGCTCGTGCAGCAACGCGTCCAGCACCACCAGCAGATTCAGGTCGATGGCCCGTAAATTATTCACTGGCTGCATATTGAATAGACAAATATCGAATTGGATTCAACGGTTGACGAATAAGAGAATAAAGCCAATCCCTCTTGAATCGGAGCAAACCTTGAATACCACGACCTTCTACGCCGTTCCCGCCGCCATCCTGGCGGGCGCGCTGGTGCCTATCCAGGCCGGCGCCAATGCCGCCCTGGGCCGTCACCTGGGGCATCCGCTGTGGGCCACCATGGTCTCGCTGGCCATCAGCGCCATCGCCGCGATGGCGGTGATGGCGGTTCTGCGCGTGCCGGCGCCGAGCTTTGCCGAGATCGGCCGGCTGCCGTGGTGGGGCTGGACCGGCGGGCTGGCCGGCGTGTTCTACATCACGGCGGCGCTGATGCTGGCGCCGCGCCTGGGCGCGGGCGCCTTCCTGGCGGCGGTGATCGCCGGCCAGATGCTGGCGGCGCTGCTGCTGGACCGCTATGCGTTGGTGGGCTTCGTCGGCAGCGCGCTCAATCCCGGCCGGCTGGCGGGCGCGGCCCTGATCGCCGCCGGCGCGCTGTTGATGCACCTGTCGAACGCGCCGCGCGCGGCGGCGTGAGCCACGCCGGACGGCGTGGGCCGGGCGCTCAGTGCGAAGACGCGGCGACGCGGCGGGCCATCACGCCCGACAGGCACAGCAGCGGCCCCACGATCACTACGCCGATCAGGCCCATCGCCGCTTGCGGGGCCACACCCTGGTCCAGCAGGGCGGTGGCGATGACAGCCGAGCCGCTCATCTGGAACAGCCCATAGACCGCGGCGGCGGTGCCGGCGCGATCGGCGAAGGGTTCCAGCGCCAGGCTCAGCGCCGAACCCAGCGCCAGCGAAAAGCCGACGGTGAGCACCGCCACCGGCAGCATGAAGATCCAAGCGGCCGCGGGCGCCCAGCGCCAGGCGGCCAGGTGCAGCAGCGCGGCCGCCAGCAGCGCCATCATGCCGACCCGCAGCATGGCATAGCGGCCGCAGCGCGCAATGAACACCGGCGCCAGGAAGAACGCCGCGATGTTGATGGCGGCGTTGCCGCCAAACCAGGCGGAAAACCCCAGCTCCGAATAGCCGAGCTGCTGCACCAGCACCACCGGCGCGGCCGACACGAACACCAGGATCATGGCCATGCCGGCCATGCCGAAAATGGCGAAGTAAAGGAAGCGGCCGCTGGCCGCAATGGGCGCGTAGCGGCGCAGGCTGTACAGGGGCGTGCCGCGCGCCGGCGCGGCCGCGCGGGTTTCGGTGAAACGCCACGCCAGCAACGCGGCCAGCGCCAGTGCGAACAGCACCATGAAGACGAAGGTGCTGCGCCAGCCGGCATGCACCGCCAGCGCGCCGCCCAGCATCGGCGCCAGCGCCGGCACCGTGCACAATGCGCCGTTCAGATAGCTGTAGACACGCGCCCCGACCGCCGGGCTGAAGCGGTCTCGCACCGCCGCGAATGCCACCAGCGAAGCCGAGCAGGCGCCCAGGCCCTGGATCACGCGCGCGGCGTAGAACAGTTCCAGGGAGGTCGCGGCCGCGCCCAGCGCCGACCCCAGCAGGTAGGCCAGCGCGCCGCCGAGCGCCACCGGCCGGCGGCCATGGCGGTCGGCCAGCGGGCCGATGAGGATCTGGCCGACGCCGACCGAGAAGATGAAGAGGGTGATGCTGGCCTGCAGCGCGCTGATCGATTGGCCGAAGCCGACGGCCATGGCGGGCAGGGAGGGCAGGTAGATGTCGATGCCCATCGGCGTGAGGGTGACCAGACCCATCAACAGGCCGATCAGCCAGCGTTGGCTGCGGGCGGGTAATACAGACTTCATTGGCGGACTCGGGGCGCACCGCGCGCGCGGGAAAACCTGACATTATCCACGACTGGCGATCCGCGCCGCCCGCCCCTGGCTGGCGTAGAATGATCCGCGCCATGCAGACCGCCACCCAGCCCGACGCTCATCGTCCCCGCATCGTCATCCTCTACTGCACCCAGTGCCAATGGCTGCTGCGCGCCGGCTGGATGGCGCAGGAGCTGCTGTCCACCTTTTCCACCGACCTGGGCGAAGTGGTGCTGCAGCCCGGCACCGGCGGCATCTTCCAGATCACCTACGATGGCGAACTGGTTTGGGACCGCAAGCGCGACGGCGGTTTTCCGGAAGCCAAGGTGCTCAAGCAGCGGGTGCGCGACCGGCTCGATCCGGGCCGGCCGCTGGGCCATATCGATGGCCAGGTCGTGGGGCCGGCGGCGCCGCCCGAGGCCTAGCGGGCCGTTGTCCGCCCGCGCGACGAGTCTTTCGCGCCAGGAAAAACAGCCGCCCGAGGGCGGCTGTGGGTCACACCGTCGAGGCCGGTCAGGCCGCCGTGCGCGCTTGTTCCAGTGCGGCTTGCGCCTTGTGCTTCTGCCTCACGGCCGACACCAGCAGCAACGCGATCAGCATCACGCAGGCCAGCACGAAGCCCAGGCTGATCGGGCGCGTCACGAAGATCGACAGGTCGCCGCGCGACAGCAGCAGGGCGCGGCGGAAATTCTCTTCCACCATCGGCCCGAGCACGAAGCCCAGCAGCAGCGGCGCCGGTTCGAAGCGCAGTCGGATCAGCGCATAGCCCGCCGCCCCGAACAAGGTCACCATGCCCACATCGAACAGGTTGTTGTTGGTGCTATAGACGCCGACGCAGACGAAGAACAGCGCCGCCGGGAACAGATAGCGGAACGGCACGGTCAACAGGCGCACCCACATGCCGATCAGCGGCAGGTTCAGCAGCAACAGCAGCACGTTGCCAACCCAGAAACTGGCGATCAGCCCCCAGAACATGTCGGCGTGCTCGACCATCATCTGCGGACCCGGCTGGATGCCGTGAATGATCAGCGCGCCCAGCATCAGCGCCATCACCGGGTCGCCCGGAATGCCCAGGCTCATGGTGGGGATGAAGCTGGTCTGGGTCGAGGCGCTGGTGGCGGCCTCGGGGCCGGCGATGCCCTCGATGGCGCCGCGACCGAAGCGGCGCGGCTCGCGCGCCACCTTCTTTTCCACCGCGTACGAGATGAACGAGGCGATGGTCGGGCCGGTGCCCGGCAGGATGCCGAAGGCCGCGCCGATGGCGGTGCCGCGCACCAGGGCGCCGCGCGACTGCTTGATGTCGCCGGCTTCGGGCCGCATCGACTTCATGCTGACCTTGGTGCTGGTGACCTTGGTGTCGCCGCCGATCTGGTTGATGTTCTTGAGGAAGTCGGCCACGCCGAACAGGCCCATCGCCAGCGCCACGATCTGCAGGCCGTCGCTCAGTTCGAGGATGCCGAAGTGAAAGCGCATGGTGCCGGTGTTGACGTCGGTGCCGATCACGCCCAGCAGCAGGCCGACCACCACCATCGCCACGCCCTTGATCGCCGAGCCCTTGGCCAGCGTGGCCCCGGCCAGCAGGCCCAGCATCATCATCGAGAAATACTCGGCCGGGCCGAACTTGAAGGCCACGTCGACCAGCAGCGGCGAGAACAGGATCATCGCCAGGATGCCGACGGACGCGCCGCAGAACGACGAGAACATCAGCATGAACAGCGCCGAGCCGGCCTTGCCGTTGCGCGCCAGCGGATTGCCGTCCAGGCAGGCCACGGCGTGCGAGGCGGTGCCCGGCAGGTTCAGCATGATCGAGGTGATGCCGCCGCCGTACTGCGAGCCGTAGTAGATGCCCGACAGCATCACCAGTGCGGCGGTCGGGGTCATGGTGTAGGTCAGCGGCAACAGGATCGAGATGGCGGCCAGCACGCCCATGCCCGGCAGCACGCCGATCAGGTTGCCCATGAACACGCCGAACACGGCCCACAGCAGGTTGTCGAGCGCGAACGCGACCGAAAAGCCATGCATCAGGTTATTGAGGATTTCCATCGATCAGCCCCAGCGGAACAGCGGAAACTGCAACTGCAGCGCCCACGAGAAAACGGCCACGCCGAGAATGGTCACCCCCACGGCCAGCAGCGCGGCGCTGCGCGGCGTGTGCTGGCGATCGCCCATGGCCGAGATGAAGACCAGCGCGAAGGTGGCGGGCACGAGGCCGCCATACTTGCCCAGCAGGATGAAGGTCAGGAGACCGCCGATGATGCACCCCCAGCCGCGCCACTCGGGCGGCGGGACCTCTTCGGCGTCCTCTTCCGTAATCATTGGCGAGTAGGCCATGCGCGCGATGATCAGGCCCAGCAGGACCAGCAGCACGCCGAGAATGGCGGGAAACAGGCCGGGGCCCATGCGGGCCAGGCTGCCCAGGGTGTACGTGGATGCCTGCGCGATGGCGCCCAGGCCGAGCACGATCATCGTGCCCGCGGCCCACGCCTCGCGCTTGATGACGCTGCGTCTTGATTGCATTGGATTCATTCCTCCCTTTGTTGTGGTTTTCATTCGGACTGACTTCGGCCTGAATGAAAGCTGACATTCCAATGAATGCGGGAGTCTAAGAATCCAAACTTCCGAATACCTTTCAGGAAATGGAAAAAAATTCCACGCAAGGCGGAGCGCGTGGAAAAAACACGGGAAATCCCTAGGGGCCGTTAACGCTGATCGTCGAGCCCGGGACCGCGAGGCCCGCTTGTCGCCGCCGCGAGGCAGGGCGTCCACGACGCCCTGCGGGCAAGGGGCTCGCCGCCGAGCGTCGCACCGTGGGTTCAGAGGCCGAGTTCGGACAGCCCCGGGTGATCGTCGGGACGCCGGCCCAGGGGCCAGTGGAACTTGCGGTCGGCTTCCCGGATCGGCAGGTCGTTGATGCAGGCGTAGCGGTGCGTCATCAGGCCGTCCTCGCCGAACTCCCAGTTTTCGTTGCCGTACGAACGGAACCAGTTGCCGGAATCGTCGTGCCATTCATAGGCGTAGCGCACGGCGATGCGGTTGCCGTCGTGGGCCCACAGTTCCTTGATGAGTCGGTAGTCCAGTTCCTTGGCCCATTTGCGGGCCAGGAAGGCGCGCGCTTGCTCGCGGCTGTTGACGAACTCGGCGCGGTTGCGCCAGCGCGTATCCTGGCTGTAGGCGAGCGCGACCTTGTCGGGGTCGCGGCTGTTCCAGCCATCTTCGGCCAGGCGCACCTTTTGCGCCGCGCTGTCGCGGGTGAAGGGAGGAAGAGGGGGGCGGGTAGTGGGGGTCGATGTCATCGCGCTGGCCTCGCAGGCGGGTGGAAAAAACGGGAATGCCACGAGCATGGCCGGGCGCAAGGGGCGGGCAGAGTCATGGCCTCAGTCCCCGGGCCCCAGCAGCGCGGCGGCGGCGCGGCGCGCGCTGTCGGCGATGGCCGGATCGCGCGAGACCAGCGCCACCGCAATGGCGCCGTCGATCAACACTAGCAATTGCGCGGCGGCCTCGTCGGGCTCGGGCAGATCGGCATCGCGGACCCGCGCGCGGATGTGGTCGAGCAGCCGCGCCTTGTGTTCGCGTGCCACCGCCAGCACCGGACTGGCTTCATCGCCGATTTCGCCGGCGGCATTGAGGAACGCGCAGCCGCGAAAGTCCTCGCTGGCGAACCATTCACGCAAGGCGTCGAACATGGACAGCAACCGCGCCCTGGGGGTGGCCGCCCGCGACGTGGCGTCGACGAACCAGCGCATCCAGCGTTCGTCGCGCGCCCGCAGGGCCGCGGCCACCAGCGCATCCTTGTTCGGGTAGTACTGATACACGCGCTTGCGCGCCACGCCGGAGGTCCTGACGATGAGATCCATGCCGGTGGCGTGGATGCCCCCGGCGTAGACCAGCCGTTCGGTGGCCTGGAGCAGGCGCAGGCGCGCGTCGTCGGGCGGGAGGTTGGGCGTGTCGGACATGGCTGAGAATGATCGTTCTATATGCGATGGAGGCAATAGTAGAACGATCATTCTCTTCGGTCAAGCGAGTCGGTCAGGCGGTGAGCGCGCCCCCTACGCACGGGCTCGGTTCACTTGCTGTGCCGTTCCTGTCCGGGCGTCGGGGCAGGGGGCGCCGCACCATTCAGATACATAAGCCAATCTCAAGATGCTTGCTTTATCTGTTAATTAATACTAAAATACTTAGATCGTCACACAAAAAGCCGGCAATTGTTCCGGATGCCGCCAAGCCAATGCCGCGCGCAGGCCTTGGCCTTCCCCCAAGGCGGGGTCCATCGAAGCGTCTTGCTTCGCCGCCGGCTTTGCCGACGACCCCAGGGCCATGCCCTGGCGCCCGTTCCTGATGCCTGCCTTGCATCGCCGCCAGGGCATCCCGGGCGCGCTGGATATCCGAGTCGTTCCCTGCGCAGGGCAGGCCGACATCGCACACAGGAGAGTACGCACATGTCCCAACTGATCGCCAAGAAACCGCGCTTCGAAGTTCCGCCGCTGAACTGGAAGGCGCCAGGTTCGCGCCCGGACCCCGAAACCTCCACCCGCCCGGAAACTTCCGAGGCCGCCCAGGACAAGAACGCGACCCGCGTTCCTGACTGACCCCTCCAAGGCAACAACGCCGCGTCGACTCCGACGCGGCTTTTTTTTGGCGGCGCAAAGGCGCCCGCCGTCAGTCGGTGTTTTCCGGCGCCACCCGGTTCTTGCCATCCACCTTGGCCCGATAGAGCAGTTCGTCGGCGCGGCGGAACAAGCTGTCCGCCGTCTCGACGCCGGGGCCGCGCGCCAGCGCCACGCCGAAGCTGGCGGTCAGCCCGAACACCGCGCCGTTTTCCGCCGCCACCCTGGCCCGCGCGATGCGCTGCCGCATGCGTTCGGCCATCTCCACCGCCTCGGCGGCCTTGTGGGCCCGGCACAGCACGGCGAATTCCTCGCCGCCCACCCGCGCGACCACATCCGCCTGCCGCCAGGTCTGCCGGCACAGGTCGGCCACCGTTTTCAGGGCTTGGTCGCCGCTGGCGTGGCCGTAGGTGTCGTTGATGCCCTTGAAGTCGTCGATGTCGAACAGGATGAAGGCCAATGCCGTGCCGGCGTCGCGCCATTGCGACAGGGCCTGATCGAGGCGGCTCTCGAAGGCGCGGCGGTTGAGCAGGCCGGTCAGGAAGTCGGTCTCCGCCATCACCGCCAGGTCGACGATCAGGCGGTCGCGCTCCAGTTCGGCGCGCTTGCGCGCGGCGGCGTTGTCCTTGAGCACGCTCAGCGCCTCGAACATGCCGTCGACCTCGCCGCGGTACTTGCCCACGGGGATCGCGGCGACGGGCGTGCCGTTGGCGATGGCGCCGATGATGCGGGTGGCCTGCACGAACGGCCGTATCACGCGCCGGCGAAACTGCCGCAGCGACAGCATCAGCGCGGCCGCCAGCGCGGTGGCGGCGACCAGTGTGATGGCCAGCAAGCGGATCGCGTCGCGCCGATGCTCGCGCATGCTCGCCTCCATCAGGTCCAGCATCAGGTCGCGGAACTGGCTGATGGCGTGCATCAGCGGCACGTAGGTCGCGGCCAGCTCGCGCGCGCTGATGGTGGCGCCGCCGGGTTGCAGCGCCGCCATGTCGCGCACTTCCGCCAGATAGCGCATGCCTTCGCCGAAATAGAAATGCCGCAGGTCGCCGTAGGCCAGCGACTCGCGCAGGTCCGGCCGCGTCGCCAGCCGCATCTCCAGCAGGTCGTGCAATTGGTCGATGCGTCCCAGCACCCGTTCAATGCGGTATTCGTCGGACTCGGTCAGTTGGCGGTGCTTGGCAAGCGCCGGCGTGAAGGTCGAGCCCAGCAGGCCCGCCTGTTCGTGCAGCTCGCTCGCCAGCAACGCCAGGGTCAGCAGATTGGGCGCGTCGGCTCCGTTCCGCATCACCACGCCGGCGCTCTCGGCCATTGCCGCCTGCAGCTCGGGCACCAGCGCCACCATGCCGTTCACCGCCGCCAGCACGCGCTGGCCCGAGATGTCGGCGCGCGGCGTGGCGATCAGGGCGTCGGCGTCTGCGCGGGCCTTGATCAGGGCGTAGCGGATGCGCTGGATGTTGGTGAACTCCCGCGCGCTGTTCGGACTGAGCGGGGCGCGGTACAGCGCCAGCAGTTCGGCGATGCGGGTGTCGCTGCGTTCGCGGGCCGCCTGCAGCCCATCCAGCAGGGATGCCCCGACCGGGTAGTCGGCGCCCAGGGCGGCATTCATGGGACCACGCTCGGCGGACACCGTTTCCATCGCCGCGATGGTGGTGCGGACGATGGCGAAAGCGCGCAGCGCTTCGCCGGTGGCGAGATAGGCGGCGCGGCTCTGGAGCAGCAGGATTCCCGTCAGGACCGACATTGGCAGCAGCACGCCCGCCGCCAATATCAGGAAATAGCGTTCCAGTGATTTGATCGAGAATCTACTGCGCAACATACGGATGGGCCGGCCTGATGCGATGTGGCTGTGCGCGCAGGATACTGTAATTGCGCGGCTGCCAGGCCATCGCCGCGCGCCGCATGACGTCTCGCCGGGCGGCTCAGGGCCGTTCCAGGATGCGTGGGCCCGGCCCGTCGCGGCCGAGCACGTCGTCCGGGTTGCGCAGCGGACAGTCCTTGAGCGACAGGCAGCCGCAGCCGATGCAACTGTCCAGTTCGTCGCGCAGCCGGGTCAGCTTGCGGATGCGTTCATCCAGGTTCGCGCGCCATTGCGACGACAGGGCCTTCCATTGCGCCGGACTGAGACGGTTGCCGTCCTGCGGGAAGCGCGACATGGCCTCGCGGATTTCCTCCAGCGGAATGCCTGTGCGTTGCGCCACCTTGATGATGGCGATGTAGCGCAGCACGATGCCGGGAAAGCGGCGCTGGTTGCCGTCGCTGCGCGAACTCTGGATCAATCCCTTGGTTTCGTAGAAGTGGATCGTCGAGACCGGCACCCCGCTGCGCCGGGCGACTTCGCCCACCGTCATGAGCCGCGTGATGTCGATCGGCTTGTCGCCCGCCATGGAAGTTGACCTCAAGTTAAGTTGAGGTCTTATAGTCCGCCGCGCTGGATTTGGCAACCCGCCGGATCCGGCTTGCCGCCGCGCCCGCCGGGCGGGCGGGACAACGCCGACCATCAGGAGCAGCACCCATGCAGACGCCGCAATACCTCGAATCCGTGCTTCAGAGCTCCTGGCTCTGGTTCATCGCGCGGCTGTGCCTGGCGGTGGTTTTCATCGCCTCGGGCGCGGCCAAGCTGATCGATTTCCAGGGCGGGGTGGCGGAAATGCGGGGCGCGGGGCTGGAACCGGCCCGCCTGTTCAACATCGCGGTGGCGGCGCTGATGCTGGCCGGTTCGATCCTGATCCTGGCGGACCGTGCTGTCTGGCTGGCCGCCGCCGCGCTGGCGGTGTTCCTGGCGCTGACGATCTTCATCGTTCACGCCTTCTGGCGCCTGCCCGAACCGCAGGCCAGGCTGGCGTTGTTCTTCGCGCTGGAGCACGTGTCGGTAATCGGCGGCCTGTTTGCGGCCGCCATCGCCAGCCACTACCGGGCGTTGGCGATGGCTTAGGGGGGCTTGCGGCGGCCCCGGGCCCTAGGGAGTGCCGTGCAGCACCACGCGGTTGCGGCCCTGCTGCTTGGCCGCATAGAGGGCGGCGTCGGCGGCGTGGAACACCTGGACCACGTCCGGCCCGCTGGTCGGCCATTGCGCCACGCCCGCCGACATCGTGATCCCGCCCACCTGTGGGAAGTCGCGCTCCGCGGTGCGTTGGCGCAGCCGCTCGGCCACGATCACTGCTTCCGTCGGCGCCACCCCCGGCAGCAGGATCAGGAATTCCTCGCCGCCGTTGCGGCACAGGATGTCGCCGGGGCGCGAGCAGTCGCGCATCAACTGCGCCACGTCCTGGATCACCTTGTCGCCCGCGGTATGGCCGTAGGTGTCATTGACCCGCTTGAAATGGTCGATGTCCAGCGCCAGCACCGAGAACGGCGTGCCCGAAGCCTGCAGGTGATCCACCGCGTCCTGCGTGCCGCGCCGGTTGCGCAGGCCGGTCAGCGGGTCGGTGATGCTGGCCAGGTTCAGCTTGCCGATCTTTTCCTGCAGGGTGGTGAAGCTCCAGATCACCGCGCGCTTGAGGCGCTCGGCCTCGAAATACCAGGCGCGCACCGACTTGACCCGTTGCATCGCCACCGCGACGTCATGATGTTCGACGTTGGTGGCCAGTTGCGACAGCGGCAGCGAGATCTGCCGCGCACACCACCAGATCGCCAGCAGGAACACCAACGCCAGCGGCGCGGCGTAGCCCAGCAGCGCCCACAGCAGCTCGCGGATCGGTTCCAGTGTCACGGCGGTGGGGCGCTGGGCCACCACGCCCCAACCGCTGGCGGGCACCGGCGCGTAGCCGGCCAGCATGTCCACGCCGCGTGAATTGACCACCCGGCGCGCGCCGGCCTGGCCCTCGATGACGGCTTCGATCACCGGATTGCCGTTCACCACTTCGCCGACCCGGCTGGCATCGGTGTGATAGATCAGCCGCCCGTCGCCATCCACCACATAGAGATAGGAGCCGTCTTTGTAGTGGTGCAGGCCCAGCAGGTCGTTGAGCGCGCTTTCCCTGCGCAGGTGCAGGGTGCCGGCGATGTAGCCCAGGAAGCGGCCGTCGGCGGCCAGCACCGGATAGGACAGGTTGATCAGCAGGTTGCCGGCGATCGAGACATAGGGTTTGGTGATGACCGGATGACGGCTTTGCAGCGCGACCCGGCTGCCCGGACTGTCGATCCGGGTGCCGACAAAGCTGCGGAAATCCTGGGTGGTGGCCAGCAGCACGCCGTCGGCGCCCACCACGCCCACCGAATTGAACGTGTCGCTCTGCTCCTGTACCCGGCGAACCTCGGCCGCCAGCATGTCCGGGGCGCCCATGTGCGCCGCGATCTGGCGCGCGCTGTAGCCCAGTTGGCGTTCGGCCGCCTTGAGAAAACCGCCGGCGCTCTGCGCCAGCTTGGCGGCGTAGACGCGGTTTGCTTCCAGGGTGGTGGTGATGAGTTGCTCGCGCTGCAGCCGGTAACTGGCGTACAAGGCGTTGGCGGTAGCGGCGATGGCGCTGAATATCGTAAGCGCGAGCACCAGGCCGCGTAGATTGATTCGCATGGGGAGCACAGCAGGCATGGGTCTCGTTATGGGCGCGGCGCTGCGCAGCGCCGGCAGGCGCCATTGTATGCAAGCGCGCCTCGGGTCTCGCCGGGATCGAGCGGGTGTGGTTGGCGCGCTACGGTGTTTCGTCCCCGGATGGCGTGTCCAGCAGGCGCGCCGCGCGCGAGCGGGGCGCGGCGCCGGCGCGGAAATACCCCATCACGGTGGCCACGCTGGCATGGCCGGTCATGGCCATGGCGTCGCCTAACGGCACGTTCTGGCGGCCGGCCTCGGTCACGAAACCCGAACGCAGGCTGTGGGCCGAGAAATCGCCCTCGATGCCCGCCAGGCGGCAGCGTTCCTGGACGATGGCGCGCACCGCGGCGGCGGCGAGCGGCTCGCCGATCACATCGCCACGGCGGATGCGGCGGAACAGGGCGCCTTGGCGGATGCCGCTGGCGGCCAGCCAGGCGTCCAGGGCCAGCGCCGCCGCGCCGGCGATCGGCTTGCGGTCCTGGGCGCGGTCGGCGCCGGACTGGTTGGTCTTGGAGTGCGAGAGCAAATAGAGGTAATCCTCGCCCACCTTGCGCGTGTTTTCGACGGTCGCCCCGACCACCTCGGACCGCCGCCGGCCGCCGCTGGACCAGGCGAACAGCAGCAACGCCCGGTCGCGCAGGCCGCGCAGGGAGTCGTCGCAGGTGTCCAGCAGGGCCTGCAGCGGTTCGCGCGTCAGGGCGTCCTTGCGCGCCGGCGTCGCGCCCCGGCGGGCATAGGCGCGGCGGGTGCGGGCCAGCAGCTCGCGCACGGCGGCGGCGCGGCAGGGGTTGGGCAGCCCGGCCAGCTCATGGGCCTTGGAGAGCACCGACAGGCGTTGCAACAGCGTGTTCAGGCTGGGCGGCCCGAGCCGGCCCTTGGCCTTGATCCGCACCAACTCGCTGTCCAGCGCCGGCGGCAGCTCCGATATCAGCCCCTGGGCGCCGGTCCGCTGGGCGTGGTCCACCACGAACTGGATCACCGCCGCCTCGGACAGCGGCAGCGCCAGGGGCCGGCCATAGCGCAGGCCGAACCAGGCCGACCAGTAGCGGATCGCGGCGCGATAGCTGGCGGCCGTATTGGGCGAACTACCCTCGCGCAGCAGGTCGCGCATGGCGGCGTCGGCCTGGCGGTCGAGCGCGCGTGGGTCCAGCAGGGGCAGCGGGGCCGGAGAAGTGGGCAGCATGCGGGGCGGGAAATGACCGGGAGCGGGGAGCCTGGCGTGGCACGGCCCGTGGATACTATCATTCCGCTACTTCGCTACCCGCCCTGAAGGTGCCGCCCGGATGCACGACTCCACCTATCGCATGATCGCCGCGTTGCGGATGCGCCAGTTCGAATTGCTGACGGTGCTGGCCGACACCGGCAGCATGCGCGCCGCGGGTGAGAAGCTCTGCGTCAGCACCGCCGCCGTCAGCAAGGGCCTGGGGGAAATCGAGACGCTGCTGGGCATCACGGTGTTCGAGCGGCATGGCCGCGGCGTGAGCCTGACGCGGGACGGCGACATCCTGGTGCACCGCGCCCGCCTGTTGCTGTCCGAGGTCGCCAATCTCGCCGATGATCTGCGCGACCGCAAGCTGGGGCACGATGCGGTCCTGCGCATTGGCGCGCCGCCCTTCATCGCCTGGTCGTTGCTGCCCGACGTGCTGCGCGGCATGGCGGACGATGGCGGCTTGCCGCCGGTGCAGATCGTCGAGGGGAGGCTGGACGACACGCAGCGCAAGCTCGAAAGCGGCGAGATCGACGTCCTGCTGACCATGAACACCTCGTCCGAACTGGGCAGCCTTTGCCAGGAGGGGCTGGTGATCCGGCCGGTGGGCCGGGAACAGTGGATCGTGGTGTGCGCCGGCGATCATCCGCTGGCCCTGGCGCCGCGCGAGGCGCCGTGGACCTGGCGCGAGTTGAAGCAGCAGGCCTGGATACTGCCGGCCCGGCCGACGCAGGCCCGGCTGATGATCGAGCAGTTGCTGCTGGACAACAACCTGCCGCCCATCGCGCCCGCCATCGAGTCCATGAACGCCATCACCAACCTCAAACTGGTCGAGCGCCGGCTGGGGCTCAGCCTGCTGGCCCGGCGCACGGTGCAGGAACGCCTGGCGCGCGGCAGCCTGGCGGCGTTGCCGGTCCAGGCGCTGCCCGAGCCGATCCCTATCGTGATGGTGTACCGGACGCCGTGGCACCAGGACGACATCATCGAGCGCTTTCACGATGCCGCGCACGCGCTCCTGCAGGCCGCCAGCAACGCCTCTGCCGACATGCCGTCGGGCAGCACCGAGTCCAGCAGGTAATTGCGGTCCCGGAACGGCTCCGCGTAGACCGCTTCCAGCAACGTGATGCAGGCGGACAGCAGCGGGCAGTCGACCCCCAGCAGCCGCGCCAGCCGTTCCTGGAACACCAGGCCGAACGGCACGTCCTCCAGCACGTAGCGATGCGCCAGCCGCGCCGGGCCGAGCGGGCCGGCGCCGCGCGCATCGATGGCGCGAGCGATGTCCTCCAGTGGGCCCAGCGGCACGTGGTACGAGCGCGAATAATGCTGCGCCAGGGTCGGCAGCGTGAACCCCAGGGCTCGGGCCAGCGCCAGCCGCTCCCGGTCCAGCGCCTCTGCCATGTTGGCGACCACCCCCGTGAAGTGGCCGAACAGCGGCCAGGCCTCGCCCCGGTCCATCCGGGTCAGGTTGGGGATCACCTCCGCGGCATGCGCGATCGGGTTGATGTTGGCCAGGATGCTGGCCAACAGATTGTCGGCCAGCGCGAACCGGTCGCCAAACAGGGCCTGGCAATCGGCCAGTGCGTCGCGGCCGCCCGCGCGCGGCGCCAGCCAGGCCATGCCGATCTGGCCGCGCGGCGCGTTCAGGTGCAGGCGGCCGTCGGGCAGGAAGTGGGCGGTCGTGAGAGTCGTGCTCCACCCGACCGCGGTGACGTCGGCGCCATGCGCCGCCGCCGTCTGCCGCAGCCACAGCGGCACCAGTGACAGCGCGCCGCTGACGATCAGGGTCTGGCCGTCGCGCCAGTGGGGCGCCGCGTCTTCCAGGACCTGCTGATACCGGGATGCGGGCAGGCAGATGAAGACATGGCTGTAGTCCGACAGGTCGGACAGCCGCGCCAGCCGTTCGACCGCCACGGCGCCTTCCAGCGCGCCGACGCAGTCGAAGCGCGCCCGGCCGGGCTCGGCATGCGGGCGCAGGTGCCGCCCGGTGGGCGACCACATCGCCACCGGCAGGTCGCTGGCCCGCAGATAGGCCGCGGTGGCGCAGCCGATGCCGCCGGCCCCGACGATCGCGATACGGAAATCGTTGCGCCGCATGTCAGTTCACCGAAATGTGGCGGTCGCTGATGATCTTGCCCCAGCGCTGGTTTTCACGCGTGGTGTAGTCGCGCAGTTCGGCCGGGCTGGTGCCCATCACGATCACGCCCTGGTGGATCAGCTTCTGCCGCAGGTCGGCGTCGCCGAGCGCCTTGACCAGGGCGCCATGGAGCCGGTCGATCACCGGGGCGGGGGTGCGCGCCGGTACGAACACGGCGAAGGCGGTGGCGATTTCGAAGTCCTTGACGCCGGATTCGGCCACGGTCGGCACCTCGGGCAGCAGCGGCGAGCGTTGATCGCTGGAGACGGCCAGGGGCAGCAGCCGCCCCGAATTCAGGAACGGCAGCGAGACGCCCAGGTCAAGGAAGGCCATGTCGACTTCGCCGCTCATCACCGCCGTGCCGGCGGGGCCGCCGCCCTGGTAGGGGATATGGGTCATCTCGATGCCGGTCAGGGCCATCAGTTGTTCGGCCGCCAGGTGGCTGGTGGATCCCTGGCCGCCCGAGGCAAAGGTCAGCCGCCCGGGTTTTTCGCGCGCCAGGGCCAGCAGTTGTGTCAAGGTCTTGACCTTCAGCGCGGGATTGACGGCCAGCACCAGGGGACTGGCGGCCAGCAGCGACACCGGGGCCAGGTCGCGCTCATGCTGGTACGGCAACTGCTTGTACAGGTGCGGGCCGATCACGAAGGTGCTGTTGGTGGCCAGCAGGGCGGTGTAGCCATCGGGCGCGGCGCGCACCGCCTGGGCATGCCCGATCGAGCCATTGGCGCCCGATTTGTTCTCGATCACGATGGGCTGGCCCAGGTCCTTGGCCAGGACGGTGCCTAACTGTCGCGCCAGCAGATCCACCGCGCCCCCGGGCGGCCACGCCACGATCAGGTTGACGGGCCGCTGCGGGTAGGCGGCCGGGGCGGTGGCGGACTGGGCGCTGGCGCCGCCGCCCCACAACAGGCAGAGCGGAAGCAGAATGGTTGCCAGACGGATGCTGCGCGGGGGGATCATGGCCATCTCCAGGGATTGATGGCCACAGTGTAGGAAGGCGGCGCGGGGGCGGCCATCGACAAATGCTCAACGCGCCTTAACGGGACGTTGAGCGCGCGGCTGAACGCGCCCCGAGCGGGCGGCGGCGAGACTGCCCGCCGGGGAGCGCGGCGCCGCTACACCGGGGTGACAGGCCCCCGCCCGAAGAACACGCCCTCCAGGTTAAGCATGAAGATCCCGAACTGGGCTTCGATCGCCTCCGGCGACCAGCCGCCCACGTGCGGAGTCAGCAGCAGGCGGTCCTGGGCGATCAGCGCCGGGGGCGGGGCGGGTTCGCTTTCGTAGACATCCAGCGCCGCCCCGGCGATGCCGCCGCAGGCCAGCGCGGCGGCCAGGGCCTGCGTATCGACGATGCTGCCCCGGCCGACATTGACCAGGTAGCCGCCCGGGCCGAGTTCCCGCAGCACGGCCGCATTCACCATGTGCCGGGTCGCCGCGCCGCCGGGCATGGCGCAGACCAGCACGTCGCACCAGCGCGCCAGCGCCTGCGCGTCGTCGAAGTACTGATAGTCGAATTCCCGCCGCGCGCGGCGGTTGTGGTAGCCGACCTGCATCCTGAAAGCCTGGGCGCGGCTGGCGATGCGTTCGCCCACCGCCCCCAGGCCCAGGATGCCGAGGCGCTTGCCGGACACGTGGGTGGGCAGGGCGATGGCGGTGCGCCAGACGCCCGCGCGGCAAAGCCGGTCCAGGGTACGGAAGTCGCGCATCGCCGCGATCACCATGCCCATGGCATGGTCGGCGACGCATTCGTCGTTGGCGCCGCGCCCGTTGGTCACCCAGATGCCGCGGGCCTTGGCCGCCGTCACGTCGATGTTCTCGTAGCCGGCGCCCATGCTGGCGACGAGCCTGAGGCGGGGCAGCCTTTCCATTTCATCGGCGCGCAGCCCCAGCAGGCCGATGGTCAGCACCGCCTCGAATTCGGCGCCGCGGGTCTGCACGATGCGGGCCCGCTCTTCGGGCGTCAGCGCGAACGTGGGTCGATAGCGCTGCCGCAGGGCCGCCTCTTGCGCGGGGCCCAGCTCGCAGAGCACCAGAACGGAAATGCTCATAGATGTGTTGCTCTCACTGAAACTGCCACGCTTTGCTCCTTGCTGTGCGTGTCGGGGTGCGAATGTAGTGGGCCGCTCAATGAAGAACAATCGCTAAAATCAGGTGAGATTATTCAAAAAAACTAATCAATGGCTTCCGATATCAATTTCAATTTGCTCCGCACCTTTCTCCTGATCGCGGAGACCCGGAGCTTTCGCGGCGCGTCCGAGCAGGTGCATCGTTCGCAGTCGGCGATCAGCGCGCAGATCAAATTGCTCGAGGCGCAGGTCGGCGCCGAGCTGTTCCATCGCACCACGCGCAGTGTCCAGTTGACGGCGGCCGGCAAGCAGTTGCTCGACGCCGCGCGGCGCGGCGTGCGCGAGGTCGAGGCGGGGGTGCGGGAGGTTCGTGAGACACAGGCCTTGCAGGCCGGCCACGTGGCGGTCGCGGCGACGCCGATTGCCGCGGCCGCGCTGCTGCCGCCGGTGCTGGCCCGGTTCGAGACCCTGTACCCCGGCGTGCGGATGTCGGTGCGGGAGCGGCAGTCGGGGGACGTGCAGGCCCAGGTGCTGCAGGGCGAGGCGGATTTCGGTGTGGTCCCCGGTCCGATGGGCGCCGACTGCGATTTCGAACCGCTGGTGACCGAAGAGATCTGCGCGCTGATGGCGCCCCGTCTCTACCCGGATGCGGCGGACCCCATGGCGCTGAAGGACGTCGCCCGCTTGCCCTTGCTGCTGCTCAGCAACGCCACGTCGCTGCGCGTCCTGCTGGACCAGGCGGCGGCGCGGGCGCGCATCCGCCTGACGCCGAAGTACGAGTGCATACAGGCCCACACCCTGATCGCGATGGCCGCGGCCGGGCTGGGCGTGGCCATTCTTCCGCGCCTGGCCTTGCCCGTCAGGCCGCCCAGGGGGCTGCGGATCTGCCGGCTGTCGCCGCCCCTGACGCGCCAGATGGGACTCCTGACCCTGCGTGGGCGCAGGCTGGCGCCCGCCGCCGACAGGCTGGCCGCCCTGGTCCGGGAGAGCGCGGGCAGGGTGGTTGCCCGTTAGGGCGCGCGCCGGGGCCGGATTTCACCTCTCGCGCGGGGGGCACGCCTCCCATGGCGCTGAAAATATAATTTCATACATATGCTGTATGATATCTAACGCATATATGAAATTACTCACGATAAGATTCCATTATCGTGAGTAAAAACCGCCTTGATCCGGGAAAAACGAGCCATGGCCACGGGAATTACGGAAGGGGATGTCTGGCGTGCCTCCGACGCCTTGCTGCTGGAAGGGGCGCGGCCGACCATCGAACGGGTGCGTCAGAAGATCGGGCGAGGCTCCCCCAATACGGTCAGTCCGCACCTGGAATCCTGGTTCCGTTCGCTGGGGGCCCGCATCCAGGATCCTGGCGCCTTCTCCGCGCCGGCCGCCGTGCCCGAACCAGTGGCCCAGGCGGCCGCGCATTTCTGGGAATCGGCGCTGGCCGCCGCCCGCGCCGAACAGGCCGAGGCCAACCGCCAGCGCTGGGCCGAACTGCACGAAGAGGGCGAGCGGCTCGATGCGCTCACCGAACAGTTGCGCCAGCGCGAGGCAAACCTGGAAAACCGCGAGCGCGACCTGCAGGAGGGCTTGAAGGTGGCGACCGGGCAACTGGCCGCCACCGAGGAACGCCTGCGGGCCGCCGAGGCGCAGTTGCGCCAGCGCGACGAGGCCCTGGCGATCGAGCAGCGGCAACTGGCGGACGCGCGCAATGCCTTGCTGGCGCACGTGGCCGATGCCGAGCGCGCCCGGGGCGAGCAGGCCGAGGCCCTGGCCGCCGCGCAGGAGCGCCATGCCGCTCACGAGCGCCGCTGGCTCAATGAACTGGACGCCGAGCGCGGCAACGTCAAACGCCTGCAAGCGCGGCTGGATGAACTCCAGGCCGCCCAGCAGCAACAGGCCGAACAGGCGCGCCAGGCGCTGGCTCAGGCGGCCGAGCGCCTGCGCGGCGCGGAATCGGATGCCGCCGACCGGCTGCGGGCGGCCCAGGCCGAGGTGCTGGCCGCGCGCGGCGAGGCTCAGGCGCAGTTGAGCCGGCAACTGGCCGACGTGGCCGTCGCCCAGGAGGCGCTGCAGGCCTCGCGTCGCCGCGAACAGGACCTGACCCAGCGGCTGGCGGCCAGCGACGCCCAGTTGACGGACCTGCTGGGCCAGTTGCGGACGCGCGATGAGCAGTTGCTGGAGCTGACGCACCACCTGATCGCCGCCCGGGTGGCGGTGCGGCCCACGCCCGGCGGGGCCAAATAGGGATGTCGACGGGGTTTTCGGATAAATTCGTACACGGCCCGATCCTTGCGCGGCCGCTGCCTGGAGCACCGTTTGAACCCGAACCCACGCCCGCCCGCGGACCTTGCCCGCAATCTGCTCGTCATCGTCATCCTGTCGGCCCTGATGATCGGCAGCCTCTACGTGCTGAAACCCTTCCTGTTCGGGCTGATCTGGGCCACCACCATCGTGGTGGCCACCTGGCCGGTGATGCTGGCGGTGCAAAAGCGCTGCGGCGGCCGACGCTGGATGGCGACGGTGGCCATGCTGATCGTGCTGCTGGTGGTGATCGTGCTGCCGCTGTACCAGGCCATCTCGACCCTGGCGCTGCATGGCGGCGCCATCATGACCGCGATCAAGAGTCTGCCCGATTACGCCCTGATGGCGCCGCCGGGCTGGGTGCAGGGCATCCCGCTGGGCGGGCCGCGCATCGCGCAGGAATGGCAGGCGCTGGCCGACGCCGGCGCGGGCGGGCTGCTGGCGCGCCTGGAGCCCTATGTGACCATGGCGGCCAAGTGGCTGCTGAGCAATGCGGCCATCGTTGGCGTGTTTGTCATGCACATGCTGATCACTATCGTCATCGCCGGCATTCTCTATAGCCAGGGCGACGTCGCCGCCAATTTCGTGCAGCGCTTCGCCAACCGCCTGGCCGGCCATCGCGGCGTGGCGGCGATCCTCCTGGCGGGGCTGTCGATACGCGCCGTGGCGCTGGGTATCGTGGTGACGGCGGTGGTGCAGTCGGCGCTGGGCGGGCTGGGCCTGTGGATCGCCGGGGTGCCGGCGGCGGGGATCATCACCGCGCTGATGTTGATGCTGTGCCTGGCCCAACTGGGGCCGTTCCTGCCGTTGCTGGGCGGGGTGATCTGGCTGTTCCAGAACGATATGAAAGTGGCCGCGATCCTGCTGCTGGTGTGGGCAGCGCTGGTGACCATGCTCGACAATCTGCTGCGGCCGATGCTGATCAAGCGCGGCGTGAACCTGTCGATGCTGCTGATCCTGGCCGGTGTGCTGGGCGGCATGTTCGCCTTTGGCATCGTCGGTCTGTTCATCGGCCCGGTGATCCTGGCGGTGACCTCGACGTTGCTCAAGGCCTGGGTCGACGAGGTGCCGCCGCCCGAGGCGACCGCGCCTGAGCCGCGGCCGCCTCGGGAAAGGGCGTAACATCTCGGGCCAGACGCTGTCACCGCGTTGGCGCGATGCCTCGCGACGCCGGCCTTTTCCGTTTTTGATGCAGTATCCGAGATGACGACGTACCCGCCGCTTGCTTTCCCTTCCCGTTCCCAGGCCACCCTCCGACAGGCGGGCCGGCCATGAGCGACAGCGTCCGCCTGGCCAAGCGCCTGGCCACCGAAAAATCCTGTTCGCGCGGCGACGCCGAGCGCTATATCGAGGGCGGCTGGGTCGCCGTGGACGGCAAGGTGGTCGAGGAGCCCGGCTATCGCGTCCGGGCGGGCCAGACGGTCAGCCTGCTGCCCGGCGCCCGCCTGGAAGAAATGCGCCCGGTCAGCGTGCTGGTGCACAAGCCGGCCGGCCTGTCGGCCTCGGACCCGGTCGAATCGGCGCTGAACCTGGTCGTGCCAGCCAACCTCATGCCTGGCGACCGGTCTGGGCAACGCTACCTCAAGCGCATGTTCAATGGCCTGAAGCTGGCCACGCCCCTCGAGCGCGCGGCCAGCGGACTGGTGGTCTATACCCAGGAGTTCGCGGTGGCGCGCAAGTTGCTGGAAGAGGGGCGGCATGTCGAGCAGGAATACATCGCGCAGGTGCGCGGCACGCTCGATGCGGCGGCGCTGGCGCGCCTGCAGCGCGGCCTGGCCTATGAGGGCCGGCCGGCCGCGCCGATGAAGGTCAGTTGGCAGAACGAAAGCCATCTGCGCTTTGCGTTGAAGACGCCCGCATTGGGCTTCATCGAGTACGCCTGTGACAGCGTCGGCCTGCAACTGCAAGCCTTGCGCCGCATCCGCATCGGCCGCCTGCCGATGGCCGGACTGGCGGTGGGGCAGTGGCGCTACCGGCTGGAGTACGAACGCTTCTAGCGGCGCAGGTCAGGATGCCGGAGGCGGAACGCGGGCGGATTCGAGACGGAGCTCGCCTGCCGGATGGGCCGTTACGCACTTAAAGTAGATTCTGGAATAAGTTGAAGTGAATTCTGGGATAACGTGCTCCAGACTTCATCTGGATTCTCGGTTTATCATTTAACTTATTGATAAATAAGAACAATAAAACATCATCTAAAAAGGATGGCATATGCCCGCAAGGCAAGGCGAGGGGCGCGCTCTGAACGATCCCGCACGGCGCGGCCTGCTCAAGGCCGCCGGCGCGCTGGGCCTGTCCGGTCTGGCGCTGGCGGGGTGTGCAAGCCGGGTGGCCGGGCCGGGCGATCGCGGCGCGGCGGCGCCGTCTTCCGCGCAGTCCGCCGCGGCGCCGCGGCGCGATGCGCCCGTGCCAGCCCTGCGGCCGGGGGGGCGCGTTGCCATCGTGGCGCCGGCCTCCGCCGCCGAGGGCGCGGCTTTCGAGGCGGCCGAATGGCTGCAGGCGCGCGGTTACGACCCGCGCATCATGCCGGCCGCCTTGACCCGCGGCGACGCGCCGTACGACTACCTGGCCGGTGACGACGACGCCCGGCTCAACGACCTGCACGCGGCCTTTGCCGATCCGGCCATTGACGCGGTGTGGTGCCTGCAGGGCGGGTTCGGCTCCTGGCGGCTGGCGGATCGGCTCGATATCGGCCTGCTGCGCCAGCACCCCAAGCCCTTCATCGGCTATAGCGACATCACTGCGCTGCACCTGGCGATCCAGCGTCACGCGGGCTTCGTGACGTTTCACGGGCCGATGCTGGCGCAGGACCTGGTGGCGGGTAAACAGGAGCCAACCGCCAGCCACGTGCTGGCGATGGTCGGCGGCCAGATCGGGCAGGGCGGCTGGATCGACGCGCCGCCGGAATCCAACCCGGTGGTGCTGGCGCCCGGCGTGGCCAGCGGCCGGCTGGTGGGCGGCAACCTGGCGCTGGTCGCGGCCATGATCGGCTCGCGCCACGAGATCGCGACACGGGACGCGATCCTGTTCATCGAGGATGTCAATGAGGCGCTGCCGCGCATCGATCGGTTGCTGTCGCAGTTGCGCGCGGCAGGCAAGTTCGATCGCATCAAGGGCGTGCTGGCCGGCAATTTCACCCGGCTGGGGCTGCCGGGGGGCGACGCGGTCGGCCAGAGCCTGTTGTTCCCGCTGCTGCTGGAGCAATTCCAGGCGCGCGGCATCCCGGTGCTGGCCGCCTGGCCCAGCGGCCATGGCGACCCCAACCTGACGCTGCCCCTCGGCGCGCTGGTGACGCTGGACACCCAGCGGCGCGGCCTGCGGCTGGAACAGGCGGTGGCGGTCCAGGCCGCGCCGCTGTAGCCCGGAGACCGGTCGCATGAATCCTTTCTTCGATGCCCTGAGCCGCCAGTTGAACGCGCCCGAGCGCCGGCGTCCGCGGCAGCGTCACGCCCGCGCCAAGGCATTCCAGTGTGTCTGCGGCCAGCGGGTGTTCTTCAACAACACCGAGTGCCTTAACTGCCACCGGCAACTGGGCTTCGATCCGCGCCACGGCCACATCGTCGCGCTGGACCCGGGCAAGACGGAAGGCGCCTGGGTCGAGGCCGGGCGGGTGCGCGGCAGAATCTTCAAGCGCTGCGCCAATTTTTCGTCGCCGGCTGCCTGCAATTGGCTGCTGCCGGCCGCGCGCGCCGATCATCTCTGTATCGCCTGCGGCCTCAATCGCACCATTCCCGACCTGTCGGTGCCGGGCAACGGGACGCTGTGGCGCAAGGTCGAGAGCGCCAAGCGCCAGGTGATCGCCCAACTGCTGACGCTGGGACTGCCGATCCCGCGGGCGCGCACGCCGGGCGACGGCGGGCTGGCGTTCGACCTGCTGGCGCCGCCCGACGATGGCTCGCCGCTGCTCACGGGACACGGCCAGGGGCTGATCACGCTCAATATCCACGAGGCTGACGACGCGTACCGGGTCCAGGTGCGTGAGGCGATGCACGAGCCATACCGCACGCTGGTGGGGCATTTCCGCCATGAGATCGGCCATTTCTACTGGGATCGGCTGGTGGCCGGCGGCCCCTGGCTGGCGCCATTCCGCCAGGTGTTCGGCGACGAGCGCGATGACTACGCGCAGGCATTGCGGCGCCATTACGACCAGGGCGCGCCGGCCGATTGGGCGCAGCGCTTCATCAGCGCCTACGCTTCGTCGCATCCTTGGGAAGACTGGGCCGAGACCTGGGCCCACTACCTGCACATGATGGACGCGCTGGACACCGCCTTCAGCTTCGGCATGGCGCGGCTGCCGCTGGACCAGGCCAGCGATCCCTTCACCCGGGCGTCGCTGTACGACCCGGACGATCCCGAAGGTCAGCGCTTTCTCGATCTGGTCAATGGCTGGGTGGCGCTGACCGGCGTGCTCAACGAGCTGTCGCGCAGCATGGGCCAGCGCGACTTCTATCCCTTTGTGCTGCCCGCCGCGGTGGTGGGCAAGCTGCAGTTCGTGCACCGGGTGATCCAGACCGCGCCGCGCTGACGCCGCGTCCGGCTCCCGCGGGGCGGCCGCCCTAGATGCGACGGGCCGACCATTCGCCCTTGCCGGCGGCGCTGCCCTGCATGGTGGCGCCGTTGACTTCGCCGGTGTAGCGTATGCCGTCGGCGGTGAACGAGATGGTGCGGCCATCCATTCGCGCGTCCGAGATCTCGCTGGATCCGAGCTTGCCCGACAGCATCTGGTACCGCTGTTCCAGTTGCAGCGTGCGGCCGCCCACCTGCCAGCGGCCGTCGACCCTGGCCGGCACCACCCACAGCAGCGCGTTGCAGTAGGTCTGGCAGGCCTCGGTGACGGTTTCGGAGGCATCCGGCTCCCAGTCGCCCATGCGGAAGGTGTTGGACACGATGCGGGTGCCCGGCGGCAGCTCCAGCAGCTTGGGCCGCAGCTTCTCGTTGATGGTCGACAACAGGAACATGGTGATGACGTCGGCCTGCGACAGGTCGGTTTCGAACAGGTCGGCGACCTCGAAGGTGGCGCGGCGGGACACGCCCGCCTTGGCGGCATTGCTGCGCGAGAGCGCCACCAGGTCGGGGTTGTACTCGATGCCCTTGGCGGTCAGGCCGCGCTGGGCGGCGGTGATGACGGTGCGGCCGTCGCCGGATCCCAGGTCCATCAGGCGGTCCTGCGGCGTGACCTGGGCCATGTCGAGCATCTTGTCCACCAGCGTCTGCGGAGTCGGCACCCAGATGACGTCCTTGCCATCCTGGCCGACATCGGGCACGTAGTCTTCGGTCGCGGCAGCCCGCGGGCTGGCGGCATCGGCGCGGGCCTCGGCCAGCACCGCAAGGGACAGGGCCAGCGCCAGCGCCGATGCCATGAGGGGCCAGCGGCGGGCGGGCGAATGGGACGAATGGGCACGTTGCATGATGAAGACTCCTAGGGCAAAGAAAAGCGGGAGGGGCGGCTCATTGCGGACCACGCCTGTCCAGGTCGCGCGCTTCGTGCGGGCGCAGCAGTCGCAGCATCGGCACGCCCAGCACCAGTACGCCCAGGCCGATCAGGGCCCCGGCGCCAGCGTAGGCGGCGCTGGAATAGACCAGGCCGGCGCAGGTCAGCGCCAGCAGGGCAGGGGTCAGCGGATACAGGGGCACGCGAAACGGCCGGGCGCGCGCGGGGTCACGCTGCCGCAGGCGCCATACCGATGCGGCCACCAGCAGCATGAACAGCCAGAACACCGGCGCGGTGTAGGCCACCATGGTCTGCACCGCGTTGTGGCTGAAGGCGCCCACCGCCAGCAGGACCAGCGTGATGACGCCTTGCGCCAACAGCGCGCTGACCGGCGTTTCATTGCGTTCGCTCCAGCCGGCCAGCGCGCGCAGCCGCGGCACGTCGCGGCCCAGCGCGTAATAGACGCGGGCACCGGTGATGATGGTGCCGTTGATGGTGCTGAGCGCGGTGGCGCAGATCACCAGGCTCAGCAGGGCGGCGGCATACGGACCGGCGGCCAGTTGCATCACCGCCGCGCCCAGCGCCGGCGTGTCGCGCAGCCCTTGCAGGCCGAACAGTTCCAGCAGGGCGAGGTTGGTCAAGAGATAGGCGCCGGTCACCACCACGGTGCCGATCAGCAGCACGCGCGCCATGTTGCGGCCGGGATTGCGCAGCTCGCCGCTGAGATAGGCGGCCTCGTTCCAGCCGCCGTAGGTCAGCAGCACGAATACCATGCCCATGCCCATCAGCCCGGCGGCGTTGCCGCCCAGCGGCGCCGGCGCGGGGGCGGCGGGCGAGGCGGTGAACAGGGCGGCGCCCAGCACCGCCGTCAGCGCGACCAGCGTCAGGATCGTGAACAGCCATTGCAGGCGCTTGGAATGGCGCGTGCCGGCCACGTTCAGCGCGGTCAGTCCGATCACCGACAGCGCCGCGTGCACGGTGGCCCCATGCGTGCCGAGCGGCAGCAGTTGTTGCGCGTAGTCGCCATAGATGAAGGCCACCACGGCGATCGCGCCGGTCTGGATCACGGTGCAGCGCGCCCAGGCGAACAGCAGGCCGACCCGCGGCCCCCAGGCGCGCGACAGATACAGGTATTCCCCGCCCGCGCCGGGATAGGCCGCGCCCAGTTCGGCATAGCAGAGCGCGCCCACCAGCATCACCAGTCCGCCCGCGGCCCAGTAGGCCAGGTACATCGCCTCGGACGTGGCGTGCTGCGCGACCAGCGGCGGAAAGCCGAAGATGCCGATGCCGATCACCACACCCACCAGCACCACGGTTGCATCCATCACCGACAAACCGGGCGGGCCGAGCGCGTGCGCGCCCGCGCCGCTCCCCGCGCCGGCTGCACTGGGGCTGGGGCGCAAGGAACGGGGCAAAGGCGGCATCGAATTCTCCCGGGGATCGCCAGCGCACGAGCGTGCGGCGTGTCAGGCGCTAAGTCTGACAATTAGCTGAATAAAGAGTGACCCCGGGCGGGGAAGGAAAGTTTCTACGGGATTTCCCGTAGCCGATGCCGGCCTCGGCCAGGCGCGGGGGAGCGCCCGCCGGGAGGCGGGCAAGCGAAAGGGACTACTTCTTGGGAGACTACTTCTTGGGGGGCTGCTTCTTGAGGGCTAGTTCTTGGGCGACACCGGCTTCAGGCGGGACGGCACTTCATCCAGGTCGCTGCAGACCGCCAGCACTTCTGCGGGCTTCTTGCTCAGCGACAGGTAGACGTGGCCGATGCCGCTGTCGAAATAGGCGGACTCCAACCGGTTCAGCACCACGCTGTCGCCGTTCTCGAACTGGATGCGGACCTTGCCTGACAACACCAGCGCGAATTCCTGCCCGGGGTGGCGGATGTAGTCCTCGAACTCGACTACCTTGCGCGAATCGATCAGCGCCAGCATCGGCATCATCTTCTTGCCCGGGTATTCGCCCATCAGCAGCCGGTAGTGGTAGTTGTCGGTGGCGTAGTCGCGGGCGTCGCTGAGCTTGTTCTTTACGTAGGTGGGGGCCACCTCGGCCTGGGGCGCGTCGCCCAGCATGAACATGCGCGTCATGTCGATGTCCAGCGCGCGCGCCAGCGCGGCGAATTTCTCGTAGCTCAGGGCGATCTGGCCCAGCTCGGCCTTGGACAGCGTCGATACCGCGATGCCGCTGGCTTGCGACAGGGCCTGCAGCGTCATTTTCCGGGCCTTGCGCTCGGCGCGCAGGCGGGCGCCCATTACTTCCTTGCCCACGATGTCGGGTGGGGCCGTCTTGCGGGTAGGGGCCATGTAGCGGTCCGGGCGTCTAGGGGGTTGGCGAAGGAGGGGCGGGGCCCGCAAGCCCCGCCGCGCGTACGCCGGATTGTATAAGGCGGCGAGGCTCAGGCGGGCGTGCGCGCCAGCACGCGGCCGGCATGCCGGCCTGTGAAGGCCTGCTCGCGCCAGACGGGCGCGCCGTTGACATACACCGAATGGATGCCGGCGGCGCGTTCGGTCGGCCGCTCGAAGGTGGCGGTATCGGCCACGGTGGCGGGATCGAACACCACCAGGTCGGCGAAGTAGCCCGGCCGCAGTTGCCCGCGTTCGGCCAGGCCGAAGCGCTGGGCCGTCAGGCCGGTCATCTTCCAGACCGCCGTCTCCAGCGGGAACAGGCCCAGGTCGCGGGCGTAGTGGCCCAGCACCCGCGGAAAGGTGCCCCACAGCCGCGGGTGGGGGCGCTCGTCGTGCGGCAGGCCGTCCGAGCCGATCATGGTGGGGCCGAACGCCAGAATGCGCTGCACGTCGGGTTCGTCCATCATGAAGTAGATGGCGCCGGCCGGCTGCAGCTCGGGCACCACGTCGTACTTGGACTTGCCACGCTCGGCCGCGACCTCGTCCAGGTCGCGCCCGCTCAGGTCGGGAAAGGGCTTGCACCAGGTGATGATGGTGCGGCCGGCCAGCAGCACGCGGTCCTGCTTGAGCATGGTCGAGCCGGCCACGTAGGGATAGGCATCCAGCGACACGTCCTGGCGCGCCATCGCGGCCTCGATCAGCGGCAGCGTCTCGCGCGAGCGGCCGAAATTGGGCTGGCCCATGACCTTGTGGTGCGAGATCACCACCGGCACGTCCAGCTCGCGGCCGATGCGGAAGGTCTCCTCCAGCGCCGCCACGATGTGTTCGCCTTCGTCGCGCATGTGGGTGGCGTAGATGCCGCCATGTGTGCTCAGCGGGCGGCAGACCTCGATGATCTCCTCGGTGGTGGCGCGGGCCGCGGGCGGGTAGAAGGCGCCGGTGGAAATGCCGATGGCGCCGCTGGCCATGGCTTCCTCGGCCAGCGCGCGCATGGCGTCGATCTCGGCGTCGGTGGCCGCGCGTTGCAGGTCGGGCATGACGGCGGCGCGCAACGTCGAGTGGCCCACCATGCAGGCGGCGTTGACCGCCGCGGGCGTGGCGCGCAAGGCGTCAAGATAGTCGGCGAAACGCGTGAAATGGTACGAGCCGCCTTCGTCCAGCAGGTCGAGCGGCGCCGGCGGGTTGGCGTGCGCCAGCGGCGCCAGGCTGATGCCGCAGTTTCCCGTGACCACCGTGGTGACGCCCTGGGATATCTTGGGGGTCATGTCGCGGCGCTTGAGCAGGTAGTTGTCGTCGTGGGTGTGCGAGTCGATGAATCCCGGCGCCAGCACCTGGCCGGCGACGTCGATCCGGTGGCGCGCCGGGGCGTCGGACAGGTCGCCGATGGCGGCGATGCGGTCGCCCCGCACGCCGAGGTCGGCGCGCCGTCCTGGCGTGTTGGCGCCGTCGATGACGGTGCCGCCGACAAACAGGTAGTCGAAAGGCTGCGATTCGGATGAAGTCATGGGATCTCCGGTGAATGTCGAGGCGGCTCAGGCGAAATGGCAAGCGACCAACTGGCCGGCGCCGACCGGGCGCGCCACGGGCGTTTCCTGGGCGCAGCGGGCCTGCGCCTGCGGACAGCGGGTGCGGAAGGCGCAACCGGACGGCGGCGCCAGCGGACTGGGAATCTCGCCCTTGAGCACCGCGACGGGCGCGCGTTCGCCGCGACGGGCCGAGGGCACCGCGGCCAGCAGGGCGCGGGTGTAGGGGTGGGCCGGGTGGTTGAAGACCGCGTCGCGGGTGCCGGTCTCGACGATCCTGCCCAGGTACATCACCGCCACCTGGTGGCTGATGTGGCGCACCACGCTCAGGTCGTGCGAGATGAACACATAGGTCAGGCCCAGGTCGCGCTGCAAATCCATAAGCAGGTTGATGACCTGCGCCTGCACCGACACGTCCAGCGCCGAGACCGGTTCGTCGCAGACGATCAGGCCTGGTTCCGGCGCCAGGGCGCGGGCGATGACGATGCGCTGGCGCTGGCCGCCGGAGAACTCGTGCGGGTAGCGGTCGGCGGCGTCCGGGCGCAGACTGACGCGGGCCAGCAACTGCGCCACCCGTTCGCGGATGGCCTCGCGGCCGTAGCCGAAGTTGCGCAGCGGCTCGCCGATGATGTCGCGCACCCGCATGCGCGGGTTCATCGACGAAAACGGGTCCTGGAAGATGAACTGCATGCGCCGCCGCATGGCGCGCAACTGGCCGCTGTTCATCGCGGCCAGGTCGGCGCCTTCGAGCAGGATGCGGCCCGCGGTGGGATCGGTCAGGCGGATCAGGCACTTGCCGGTGGTCGACTTGCCGCAGCCGGACTCGCCCACCAGGCTCAGGGTCTGGCCGCGCGCCACCGACAGCGACACGCCGTCCACGGCGCGCAGCACCTTGCCGCCCTCCAGCGGGAAGTGCTTCTTCAGGTCGGTCACTTGCAGCATGGGGGCGGCGGACGCCGTGGCGACGGCGGCGGGAAAGGGGGCGTCGTGCAGGTTCATCGCGGGTCTTGCTCCATCGTGGCGGCCGGCGCGGCCTGGCGCGCCCAGCACCAGACGCGGTGGCGGTCGCCGGCGGCGACCTCGGGCGGCGTCTCGTCGGCACAGCGCGGCAGGGCCTGGGGACAGCGCGCGGCAAAGGCGCAGCCGCGCGATTCGGGCGTCACCACCGGCACGATGCCGGGCAGCTCGGCCAGGCGGGCGCTGTGGTCCTGGCCGTCGACGAAGTCGGGCAGCGAACGGATCAGCGCCTGGGTATAGGGATGGGCGGCGCGGTCCAGCACGTCGTCGACGCTGCCTTCCTCGACCTTGCGGCCCGCGTACATGACGATGACGCGCTGGCACATCTGCGCCACCACGCCCAGGTCGTGGGTGATCAGCACGATGGCCGTGCCCAGCCGCGCCTGGATGTCGCGCAGCAGGTGCAGGATCTGCGCCTGGATGGTCACGTCCAGCGCGGTGGTCGGCTCGTCGGCGATCAGCACTTTGGGCTGGCAGGCCAGCGCCATGGCGATCATGGCGCGCTGGCGCATGCCGCCGGATAGCTGGTAGGGGTATTCGTGCACGCGCCGCGCCGGGTCGGAGATCTGCACCAGCTCCAGCAGCGCCTCGGCCTGCTGCATGGCCTCGCGCCGCGACAGGCCCTGGTGCAGCATCAGCGGCTCGCTGATCTGGCGGCCGATCGTGAAGACCGGATTGAGCGAGGTCATCGGCTCCTGGAAGATCATCGACAACTGGTTGCCGCGCACGGCCCGCATGGCCTTCTCGGGCAGGGCCAGCAGGTCGCGGCCGTCGAATTCGACGCTGCCGCGCGCCACGCGCCCGGGCGTGCGCAGCAGCCGCATGATGGACAGCGACGTGACGCTCTTGCCGCAGCCGGATTCGCCCACCAGGCCGAGGGTCTCGCCCGGCATCAGGTCGAACGACAGGCCGTCCACGGCCAGCACCGTGGTCTCGTCGCCGTCGAAACAGGTGGTCAGGTCATTCACTTGCAGGACAGGTTGGGATGGCATGCGCGCTCCTACAGCTTTTTCGCCAGGCGCGGATCGAGCATGTCGCGCAGCCCGTCGCCCACCAGATTGACGGCCAGCACGGCCACGCCCAGGAACAGGCCCGGATACAGGATGATGTGGAACGCCACCGCGACAAAGTTGCGGCCCTCGGCCATGATGTTGCCCCAGCTCGGGATCTGCGGCGGGATGCCCACGCCCAGGAAGCTCAGCACCGCCTCGGTCAGGATGGCCGAGGCCGCGATGAAGGTGGCCTGCACCATCAGCGGCGCGAACAGGTTGGGCAGGATGTGGCGCAGCAGGATGGCCGGCACGCGCGTGCCGGCGGCCACCGCCGCCTCGATATAGGGCTGCTCGCGGATGGTCAGCACCAGGGCGCGCACCAGCCGCACCACGCGCGGCACCTCGGGCACCACGATGGCCACGATCACGGTGCCCAGGCCGCCCTTGAGCGTGGCCATCAGCGCGATCGCCAGCAGCACGCCCGGAATCGCCATCAGGCCGTCCATGATGCGCATGATCACGGCGTCCAGGCGGCGGAAGTAGCCGGCCAGCATGCCCAGCAGGACGCCGCCCGCGGTCGACACCAGCGCGACCACGACGCCGACCAGCAGCGATACGCGCGCTCCCCACAAGGTGCGGGCATAGACATCGCGGCCCAGCGCGTCGGTGCCGAAGAAGTGTTCGGCCGACGGCGGCTTCATGCGCGCCATCGGGTTGATGTCCAGCGGATCGACCGCGGTCAGCCAGGGCGCGGCCAGCGCGATCAGCGCGAGCGCCAGCAGGATGGCGCAGCCGACGTACAGCATCGGGTGGCGGCGCAGCGAGCGGCCGGCGCGGCGCCAGCGCGGGCGCGCCGCGGCCAGGGGCAGGGTGGTGGTGGTCATGGATCGCCCCTTTTCAATAGCGGATGCGCGGGTCGAACAGGCGGTAGCTCAGGTCGACCAGCAGGTTGATCAGCACGTAGATGCCCGAGGCGACCAGCAGCACGCCCTGGATCACGGGATAGTCGTGGCGCAGCACGGCGTCGATGGTCAGGCGGCCCAGGCCGGGAATGGCGAACACGGTTTCCGTGACCACCACGCCGCCGATCAGCAGCGCCACGCCGACGCCGATGGTGGTGACGATGGGGTTGGCGGCGTTCTTGAGCGCGTGCCAGACGATCGGGCCGGCCGCCAGGCCCTTGGCGCGCGCGGTGCGGATGTAGTCTTCCGACAGCGCCTCCAGCATGGTGGCGCGGGTCATGCGGGTCAGCAGGGCCATGTACACCAGCCCCAGCGACAGACAGGGCAGCACCAGGTGCCGCAGATACGGCGCCAGGCCGTCGGCCAGCGGCTTGTAGCCTTGCACCGGCAGCCAGCCCAGCTTGATGGAAAAGCCGTACACGAGGCTGTAGCCGATCAGGAACACCGGCACCGAGAAGGCACAGACCGCGCCGATCATCACCAGCCGGTCCAGCAAGCGCCCGGCATTCCAGGCCGCCAGCACGCCCAGCGGCACGGCGACCAGCACCGCGAACAGCATGGTGAAGATGGCGATCGACAGGGTCGGCCCCATGCGCTGGCCGATCAGTTGCGCCACCGGCATCTGGGTGGCGATCGAGGTGCCCAGGTCGCCGGTGGCCAGATGCCCGACCCAGATGCCGAACTGCGTCAGCAGCGGCTTGTCCAGGCCCAGGTTCTGGCGAATCTTCTCGACGTCCTCGGTGGTGGCGTTGTCGCCCGCGATCACCGCCGCCGGGTCGCCCGGCGACAGGTGGATCAACATGAACACCACGACCGCCACCACGGCCATGACGGGAATGACGGCCGCGATGCGGCGCAGGATGTATTTCACGCTGGGTTTCCCCCTAGCCTGGCGCGGCGCGCACGGGGCGCTGGGCGGCGGCCTGATTGTGCAGAGGCGGGGCGCGCGTGGCGATCACGCGCGGTCCCGCGCCGCGTTATGGTTTTTCCACGTTCCACATCACGGGGATGCCGGTCTTCATCAGCTCCGTGTGCGACAGCCCGCGGATCGCCGACACCGGCTTGAATTCGCCCCACATGACGTACGGCACCGTCTGGTAGGCGCGGGCCTGCAACTGCGCCGCGATGTCCTTGCGCCTGGCGGCGTCGGGTTCCTGGATCCACTGGGTGCGCAGCGCGTCCAGTTCCTTGTCGCAGGGCCAGCCCGGCAGGCTGTTGCCGCAGGCGGCCGACAGCCACGGGTTGGTCAGCGGCGTGCTGGCGTCGTAGTAGCCGCCCCAGGTCACGAACAGGCTCCAGCCGCCTTGCTCGGGCGGATCCTTCTTCAGGCGGCGCGCCGCCAGCGAGGCCCAGTCCATGGATTGCAGGTCGACCTTGAGGCCGGCCTTCTTCATGTTCTGCGTCAGCACCATGACAGCGGGCGCGCTGATGTGGTCGGTGGGGTAGAGCACCACGATCTTCTCGCCCTTGTAGCCGGCCTCCTGCAGCAGTTGCTTGGCGCGCGCCAGGTCGGGCTTGGCGTAGGGCGCCGCGCCGGCGTCGGTGGCCAGCGGCGAGCCGCAGATGTACAGCGTGGCGCAGTAGTCGACGCGGTACTTCTCCGGATAGCCGATGGCCGCCAGCATTTCCTTCTGGCTGAACAGGTAGTACAGCGCCTGGCGCGCCTGCGGCTTGTCGAACGGCGGATGCAGCGCGTTGACGATGGCCATGCCCTGGGTGGCGACCGAGGTGTTCAGCTTGATGTCCGGGTTGCTTTCCAGCACCGGCAGGAAGTCGGGCGTGGTCTGCTCGATCATGTCGACCTCGCCGTTCATCAGCGCGGCCGTGGCGGTATTGCCGTCGGGAATGTAGATCCATTCGACCCGGTCGACCTTGGCGACCTTGCCGCCGGCCAGGCCGTCGGCCGGTTCGTTGCGCGGCACGTAGGCCGGGTTCTTGACGTACACCACCTTGTTGCCCGGCACCCACTCATCGCGCTTGAACAGGAACGGGCCGGAGCCGACCATTTCCGTGACGGGGGTGTTGGCGTCGGTCTGCGCCAGGCGCTTGGGCATGATGAACGGCGGCATGCCCGACGGCTTGGCGAGCGCGTCCAGCACCAGGCCGAATGGCTGCTTGAGCGTCAGCGAGAAGCTGTCGGGACCGGTGGCGGCCAGTTCGGCGCCGGCGGCCATCAGCGCCTGGCCCATCGTGTCCTTCTTGGCCCAGCGCTGCAGCGAGGAGATGCAGTCTTCGGCGGTCACCGGGGTGCCGTCGTTGAACTTCAAACCCGGGCGCAACTTGAAGGTCCAGGCCTTGCCGTCGGGCGAGGCGGTCCAGCTTTCCACCATCTGCGGCTTGGGCAGGCCCTGGCTGTCCTGCGCGAACAGCGTGTCGAACACCATGTAGCCGTGGTTGCGGGTGATATAGGCGGTGTTGAACAGCGGGTCCAGCGTCTTCAGGTCCGCGTGCGGCACCATCCGCAGCGTCTTGGCCTGGGCCTGGGCCGGCTGGCCCGCGGCCAGCCCGCAGGCCAGCAGGGCGGCGGCGCCCAGCAGGCTGAATCGTTTCATCATGGTCATCCCCTTGTTTTGTCCGGTTGCCTGCGTGGGCAATGGTTGGATATCAGCCCTTGAAGGGCCATTTCGGCAACTTGCGCTTGGTGAACGGCAGCGCGTTGTAGTCCTGCGTGATGGCGCCGGGCGTCTCGACGTAGATGACGTGGCGACCGAGCTTCGAGTACGAGGCGTAGAAGTGCTGCGACGACTTCGGGATGACCAGCTTCATCGCGCCCAGATCGACGCCGAACTGCGTGAACAGGTCGGTGTCCATGGCCTGGGTGCGATTGGTGGTCATGACGATGGTCACGCCCTGGCTGCGCACCACGGCCACGTCGCCCAGCAGCGCGGGCGTGCCGGCCAGCCCGGTCATGATGGCGTCGCGCTTGAGCGCGACGATCTCACAGGCCAGGTCCAGCGGCTGGCCCGACACCGGCGCCACCTTGCCGCCGATGCGCAGCTTGATCTGCGCGCCCTGGCCGGCCTCGAAACAGAGCTGCACGGCCACCGGGTCCCAGAACGGCCCGGTCGCCACGTCCTGGATGCCGCGCGCCAGCACGCGTTCCAGGATGAAGGTGGCGTCGCTGGGCGCGCCGCCGCCGGCGTTGTCGGCCGAGTCGGCCAGCACCACGGGGAAATCGGCCAGTGCCAGCGCCTGGTCCAGCGCCTCGTCGGCGCCGGGGTAGGGCGGCGCCAACTGGTCGCGGAAAGCGATGATCTCCTCGCCCAGCGCGCGCGCCAGGCGTTCGGCCTGGCCGGCGTCGCCATCGGTGTAGACCAGCACCTTGGAGCCCATGTCGGGCGTATCGCCCCACGGAAAGCCGTGCGCGATCGACACCGACAGCACGCCTTCCTTGCCTTCCATCGCCAGCAGGCGGTCGACGAAACCGCGCATCGGCTCGCGGCTGGTGTGCATGATGGAGATCATTTCGCAGTCGAAGACCGCGCGCGTCGGCTTGATGCGGCCCTCGGCGCGCGCCACGCACAGGTCGACCAGGTCGTAGGCGCGGTCCAGGATGTCGGTGTGCGGGTACTCCTTGAAGCACACCAGGAAATCGGCGCTGTTCACCATGGCGTCGGTCAGGTGGCAGTGCGGATCCAGCTCGGCGCCGATCACCGTGTCCGGGCCGACGATCTCGCGCGCCCGCCGCAGCAGGTCGCCTTCGCAATCATCATAGCCATCGGCCACCATCGCGCCGTGCAGGCCGAACAGCGCGATGTCGACCTTGCCGGCGCGGCGCAGGTCATCCAGCAGTTCGTCGCGCAGGGTCTCGTAGGCGTGGCGGGTGGTCAGGCCGGCCGGCGTCGCGCCCGCCGTCATGCCCTCGATCAGCGTCCAGTCCTTGCCCTGGGCGCGCTGGCGCGCGGCCCACAGGGGGCCGGAGAACATCTGCATGCGGTCCGGGTGCTGGCCGGCCGGGTAGTAGCCGCGCGACCGATAGGCCGACAGGCCGGTCGGAATGGGGGAGAAGGTATTGGTCTCGGTCGCCAGGGACCCGGAAAAAATCTTCATGCGATCGCTCCGTGCTTTAGGGTTGTCCGTTCTTGCCGCCGTGTCGAACTTCAGTCCTGCCCGCTTTCGTCCTGCCCGCTTGGGTCATGCCCGATATACGCCTGCACTTCGATTTCCACATCGACGTTCAGCGCCAGCGCCGACGCCACCGTCGAGCGCACCGGCAGCGCCGCGCCGAAGAATTCCTTGTAAACCTCGTTGAAACCGGCGAAATGGCTCATGTCCGACAGCCACACGGTGGCCTTGACCACCTGGTCCAGCCGCGCGCCGCCGGCCGCCAGGCTTTCGACGATGCGCTCGCAGGCCGCGCGGGTCTGGGTCTGGATGTCGCCGCGCACCACCTCGCCGGCGGCGCTCATCGGCACCTGCCCCGACAGGAAAAGGAAGCCGCCGGCCTTCACGGCCCGCGAGAAGGGGAAGGGCAGGCTGCTGGGCAGGCGCTGGATGGCTTGGCTCATGGAACGGGCTCCTATCGGGAAGGGGAGAAGCGGGCCGGCGACAGGCGCGCGGGGTCGACCCCCTGCGCGGTCAGGCTGTCGTTCAACGGCAGGTCGAGCAGCAGGTCGGCGGCCAGGCGCGAGACGCCGGCGGCGGACTGGATGCCGTAGCCGCCCTGGGCCGCGAGCCAGAAGAAAGCGGGCGTGGCCGGATCCCATCCGATCACGAAATCGCCGTCGGCGACGAACGAGCGCAGGCCGGCCCAGGTGTGGCGCGGGCGGCGGATGGTCAGCGAGGTGGCCGCTTCGATGCGGTAGATGCCGGTAGCCACGTCCAGTTCCTCGGGCACCACGTCGTGCGCCGGCACCGGATCGGCATTGGCGGGCGAGCCCAGCAACTGGCCGGCGTCGGGCTTGAAATAGAAGCTCTCGTCGACCCCGACCACGGCCGGCCAGTGCGCGAAGTCGATGTCGTCCGGCCCGGTGAAAGTAAAGGCGGTGCGGCGGCAGGGCTGCAGGCCCACCGGCCGCACGCCGCACAGCGCGGCGGCCTGATCGGCCCAGGCGCCCGCCGCGTTCACCAACACCCGCGCCCGCAGCGGCTCGCCGCCGGCCAGCGTCAGGGTCCAGGCGCCGTCCTCGTACGTGGCGGCAACCAGCTCGGCGTTGTTGCGCAGCACCGCGCCCTGGCGCGTCATGCCGCGCAGGAAGCCCTGGTGCAAGGCATGGACGTCGATATCGCGGGCGTCCGGCTCCTCGATGGCGCCGCACAACTGGTCAGGCCGCAGGCAGGGCACGCGCGCCAGCGCCTGTTCGGCGTCGATCAGCGTGACGTTGGGCGACTGGCTGCGGAATTCGTCGTAGACCTCGCGCAGCAGGTCCTGCTGGTCGGGCGCGGCGATGTACAGCACGCCGCGCGGGCTCAGCAGGGGATGCTCGCAGAAACCCTGCGGCGGATGTTCGTAGAAGTCGCGGCTGGCTCGCGTCAGCGCCTTGATCTGCGCGGTGCCGTAGGTCTCCATGAACATGGCGGCCGAACGGCCGGTGGAGTGGTAGCCGGGCTGTGCCTCGCGCTCCAGCACCACCACGGAGGCGGCCGCGCTCAGGCGGTAGGCCACGGAAGCGCCGGCGATGCCGGCGCCGATGACGGCGTAATCGTAAGTAGGGTCTGCGGCCATTTTGTCGGAAGCGAGAATTCTCTTATTTGATAATTCTCGAATACGATAGTTGTTTGCATATCGCGCAGTAATAGGGGTTGTCCCGTAGCGCGCCGCGAGGCCGCGTAAAATCGCGGCCATGCTTCCCACTCAAGTCATCGTTGCGCTGCTCGTACTGCAGCTTGCCCTGGTCGTTCCGCTGGCCGCCGTCGTGATCCAGTTGCTGCGCTTGTTCCACTGGCGATTCCGGGCCGATCCGCGGACCCGCGGCGAACGCCCGCATTTCACCGGCCCGGTGCTGGCGCTGCTGTTCAGCGCGCTGGCCGCCAGCGACTTCATCGGCTACGAGCCGTTCCCGACGTTGTCGCGCCTGAATCCGGTGCCGCTGGAGGCGCGCGCCTATTTCACGGTGGCGATGCTGGCGCTGGCGGTGTGGTGCTGGGCCTATGCCGGCGCCATCCGCGAGCGCGTGCGCCGGCTGTTCTGAATGCAGCCTGGCCTGGCGGCCCCATCGCACCGACGTTCCCCGCCGCCGGGCTGCCCTGCGCCATGTAGACGGGTCGGGGCCGCGCGCATGCCGCGAGGCCGCAGGGCGCTAAGCCGCCGCGCTATCGGCCGGTTGCGCCACGCCCGCCACGCCCCCCCGCAGGGATTCCAGCAGCACGCGCTTGTTCTCGCGGCTGCGGTAGGCGTGCTCGCGCATGAGGTTCTCGGCGCGCGCGGCCTCGCGCCGCGTGATCGCCCGCAGCAGGTCCTCGTGATCCGATTGCGCCCGTAACACGAAGGGCGTCTCCAACTGCGACGGCGTAGACGGCAGCGTCAGCGCGGCCGGGCCGGCCAGCGGCGTCTTGTTGTTGTGTTCCAGCGCCGACAGCAGGGCGCGGTTGCCGGCCGCTTCGCACAGGATCTCGTGGAAGCGGCGGTTGATCTGCCCCCAGGCGCGCGCGTCCACCGTGGCCTTGGGGTCGCGCCGCGCCGGCGCCAGCAGGGCGCGGCCCTCCTCCACCGCCTGCGACAACTGCTCCAGCACCTCGGCGCTGGCGCCGCGCTCGGCCAACAGCCGCGCCGCCATGCCTTCCAGCACCCCCCGCACTTCGACCGCGTCGCCGATCTCGTCGACGGTGAACGCCCGCACGCGAAAGCCGCGCGAAGGCAGGCGTTCCAGCAGGCCTTCCTTTTCCAGCTCGGTCAGCGCGATGCGCAGCGGCGTGCGCGACACGCCCAGGCGCGCCGAGAACTGCAGTTCCACCACGCGTTCGCCGGGTTGCAGGGCGCCGGAAAGCACCATGTCCCGGAGTTCGGAAATCACTTTGTCGATCTGAGCGGCCATAGCGGATCGTCGGCTGAAACATATCTGAAGGGGCCTCCAGTGTACCTACAAAATTGCATGCAATCGCGCATCAAAAAAACAGTCCGACCTTGCGATTTATCAAAATTGCATGCAATAATTCGGAAAAACAGCGGTCGAGGCACTTAAAAGCCACCGAATGCATGCAATACGTCACTCAATTGCATGCCAGGAAGATCGCCCACAGGACAGGAGACAAGATGAAGCTGATCAGCTTCGAGCATGCGGGCCAGCCGGCCTGGGGCGTGCTGCGCGACGCCGAGGTCGTGCCGTTGACGCGGTACTGGCCCGATCTGGCCACTGCGCTGGCGGCGGGCATCGAGGCCATCGCGCAAGCGGCTGCCGGCCAGGACGGCCCCGGCATTGCGCTAGCCGGCCTGCAATGGCTGCCGCCGGTGCCGGCGCCGCGCAAGATCCTCTGCGTCGGCCTGAACTACGGCCGCCATGTGGCCGAGGCCGGCCGCGAGCTGCCGCGCCATCCCTCGCTGTTCGCCCGCTATCCCGACAGCTTCGTCGGCCACGGCGCGCCGGTCTGGAAGCCGCGCGCCTCCGACCGCTTCGACTACGAGGGCGAACTGGCGGTGGTGATCGGTCGGGCAGGGCGTCACATCGCGGCGCGCGACGCCCTGGCCCACGTGGCCGGCTACACCTGCATGGCCGAAAACTCGGTGCGGGACTTCCAGAAGCACAACGCCCAGGTCACGCCCGGCAAGAACTTCGAGCGCAGCGGCGCGATCGGCCCCTGGCTGGTCACCGCCGACGAGATCGGCGACCCGGCGCGCCTGCGGATCGAGACGCGCCTGAACGGCGAGACCGTGCAGCAGGGCGAGCTGGCCGACCTGATCTTCCCCATTCCAGAACTGATCGCCTACATCAGCGCCTTCACGCCGCTGGCCCCCGGCGACGTGATCGCCACCGGCACGCCCGAAGGCGTCGGCTCCAGCCGCCAGCCGCCGCGCTTCCTGGCGGCTGGCGACACGCTGGAGATCGAGGTGCCGGGCGTCGGCACGCTGCGCAACACGGTGGCGGACGAACCCGTCCACCCCCAATGACACGAAGGACACAGGCATGACCGAGGCATTGCGGTATCTCACCGAAAAAGACGTGGTGGCGGCGCTGACCATCCCGCGCGCCATCGACGCGCTGCAGCGCATGCTGGTGGCGCAGGCGAAGGAGGGCGCGCGCAACGTGCCCAAGGCGCTGGCCACCTGGGGCGACGGCAGCTCGATGCATGCATTGGGCTCGGTGCGGCCCGGCCCCGGCGGCTATGCCGGTTTTAAAACCTGGGTCCACACCAAGGCGGGCGGCGGGTCGCTGTTCAGCCTGTTCGACGCCGACACCGGCCTGTTGCGGGCGGTGATCGAAGCGCGCGCGCTGGGCATGTTGCGCACCGCCGCCATCAGCGGCGTGGCCACCCGCGCCCTGGCGCCCGAGAACGCGACGCAGGCCGCCCTGATCGGCACCGGACCGCAGGCAGTGACGCAACTGGCCGCATTGGCCGCGGTGCGCAAGCTGCGGCGCGTGCGGGTCTACAGCCCGACGCCGGCAAAGCGCCGCGCCTTCGTCGATGCCGTGTCCGGCAAGTACACCTTCGCCATCGAGGAATCGCCCACGCTGGAACACGCGCTGGACGGCGCCGAGATCGTGACGCTGATCACCCGCGCCGTCGAGCCCTTCGTCGACGCGGCCCGGCTGGCCGACTGCCGCCACCTGAACGCGGTGGGCGCGATCCTGCCGGCCAAGGCCGAATTCAGCCAGGACGTGTTCGAGCGCGCCGACCGCGTGGTGGTGGACGACCTGGAAAACGCCCGGCGCGGCTCGCGCGAACTGCGCGAACGCTATGGCGCGGACGGCGCGCCGTGGGACGGCGTGGCGGTGCTGGGCGACCTGCTGGCGCGCGGCGAGACCCGTGAGCCGGATGCGCGGCTGACGTTGTTCAAGGGCATGGGCATGGGCCTGTCGGACCTGGCGATGGCGCAGGTGGCGTACGAGCACGCCCGCGATCACGGGCTGGGCGTCGCCCTGCCACCGCAGACCCGCGAGAACCTGCTGCTGGCGCAGCCCTGATTTCGATTACCCCTTCAAAGCACCATGACGCCGGCGCGCACCGCCCGCCGGCCACAGGAGATAGACATGTTCATCGACGTCAGCGGGGCCGCGCCCCGCGAACAGAACAAATGGCCATCGATCGTGATCCCCAAGGAGGAGATCGACCTGGAGATCGCCCGCCTGATCGACGCGCCGCGCCCCGCCAACGGCCGCCGCGCCTCGCTCATCGCCCATCCGCTGGCGACCGCGCCAGGTCTGGGCCTGGCCCCTGGCACGGACGTCACCATCAACGTCGTCAACCCCGGCGAACGCACCTTCAACCTGCGCAAGAACTCCAACATGCTGGAGATCTGTATCAGCGGCGAAGGCGTGGCCACGGTGGCCGGCCGCGAAATCGCGGTGAGCCGCTGGGACGTGTGGAACACGCCTGCGATGCAGGTGCATTCGTACCGCAATGACGGCCAGACGCCCTGGGTGCGGCTGTCGTACTCCAACGCGCCGCTACTGGAAAAGCTCGAGATCCACTACGTCGAGGAATTCGAGGGCGACGTGCCGCCGGCCGACGCCAACACCCGCCCGGCGCCCGCCCGCTCGCCCGAGTCGGTGCGCGCGCGTGACCTGGCGCTGCGCGAACAGATCACGCCGGAAGGCGCCTGGCTGATGGGCTACGAGTGGCTGATCGACATCGACGTGCTCGAATCGAAGGCGCTGCACTGGCCCTGGGCGGCGGTCTCGCGCCACCTGCCCAGCGTCGAGGACATGGCGCGCGGCTATAACGGCCGGCGCCTGTTCGTGCTGTACAACCCGGCCACCGAACGCCGCATCGGCACCACCCACAGCTTCTTCGCCACGATTTCATCGTCGCCGCCGGACAACCACCACGTGCCGCACCGCCACAGCTCGTCGGCCATCAACTACTACCTGCGCGGCAACGGCTACAGCAAGGTCAACGGCGTGCGGCTGGACTGGAAGGCCGGCGACCTGATCCTGTCGGCGCCCGGCTGGGCCATGCATTCGCACCACTCGGGCACCGAGACCACCTCGGCCCTGACGGTGCAGGACCACCCCCTGCAGATCGCCATGGAATCCCTGATCTGGCAGGAGCGCATGCAGGAACCGATCCTGGCGCTCGGCAGCCAGGGCGGTTTCGAAAGCAACCTGGCGCAACTGGCCGCCGCGTCCTGAGCGCGCCGCTCGCATTCCGGAAATTCCCATGACCCAGATCCAATTGCCCGACGACACCTCGCTGCGCGCCCGCCTGCGCGATTTCTACGACGACTACGCCTACTGCCTGGACGAAGACCGGCTGGAGGAATGGCCCGACTTCTTCACCGAGGACTGCCATTACCGCGTGCTGTCGCGCGAGAACCACGACGCCGGCCTGCCGCTCGGCCTGATCTATTGCATGAACAAGAACATGCTGCGCGACCGCGTCACCGCGCTGCGCGAAACCACCATGTTCGAACCGCGCTCGCTGCGCCACTTCATCAGCGGCGTGCGCGCCATCGAAGCGCAGGGCGAGCGCATCGTGGCCCAGGCCAACTTCGCCGTGATGGAGTCGCTGTCCGACCGCGAGCCCACGCTGAACATGGTGGGCCGCTACCTGGACGAGCTGCGCCTGACGCCGCAAGGCCCGCTGCTGGCCCGCCGCGACTGCGTCTACGACAACTACCGCGTGCGCACCTCGCTCATCGTTCCCCTCTGATCCCGCTGCCAGGAAACCCGCCATGACCTGTTCCGATTCCGCCGTGCTGGAAACTCCCGCCGCGGCCCCCATCCATATCGAGCGCCGCTGGCCCAAGGAGGGCTACACGCGCATTCCCAACTGGGTCTACACCGACCCCGCCATCTTCCAGAAGGAAATGGACGTCTTCTTCGGCGGCCGCACCTGGAACTACGTCGGCCTGGAGTGCGAAGTGCCCGAAACCGGCTGCTACAAGCGCAACTGGATCGGCAACCGCCCGGTCATCATGGTGCGCACCGAAAGCGGCGAGATCAACGTGCTGGAGAACCGCTGCGCCCACCGCGGCGCCCAGATCTGCTGGCAGAACACCGGCAAGGTGACCGACTTCACCTGCCCATACCACCAGTGGAACTACGACCTGGACGGCAACCTGCAGGGCGTCCCGTTCCGCCGCGGCGCCATGGGCAAGGGCGGCATGCCGCGCGACTTCGACCCCAGGCAGAACGGCATCCGCAAGCTGCGCAGTGTCAACCGCGGCGGCTCGATCTGGGCGACGTTCGCCGACGATGCGCCCAGTTTCGAGGACTACTGCGGCCCCGAGGTGCTGGCCGAGATCGACCACATGCTGCCGGGCAAGAAGCTCAAGCTGCTGGGCTACAGCCGCCAGCTCATCCCCAGCAACTGGAAGATGTACCTGGAGAACCTGAAGGACCCGTACCACGCCACCTTGCTGCACACCTTCTACATCACCTTCGGCCTGTGGCGCGCGGATTCCAAGTCCGAGTGCATTCCCACCGGCGGCGGCGCCCACAGCGTGATGGTGTCGCACAACGAGGGCAAGAAGAAGACCGAGGCCACCAGCGAGATGAGCCGCTTCCGCGACGACCTGGAGCTGCTCGACCTGGAAACCGTCACCCCGCGCGCGGAATTCAACCGCGGCCGGGTCGGCGGCGCCTGGGTCTTTCCGGCCGCCCAGTTCGGCATCCAGGCCAATTCGCTCAAGACCCGCCACGTGATCCCGCGCGGCCCGACCGAGCATGAACTCGTCTTCACCTACTACGGCTACGAGGACGATGACGAGGAAATGACCCGCCTGCGCCTGAAGCACGCCAACCTGCTCGGCCCGGCCGGCTTCGTCTCGATGGACGACAGCGAGATGCTGAACCAGGTGCAGATCGGCGTCACCGGCTACCCCGAGGCGCGCGGCATCGTCGAGATGGGCGGGCGCGACACCGAGCCGGCCGACTACATGGTGACCGAAGTGCTGATCCGCTCGTTCTACGACTACTACCGCAACGCGATGGGGCTGTGACCATGACGACCTGGACCCCGGTCGCCCAGGTGGGCGACATCTCTCCCGACACTGGCACGCTGCGCGTCGCGCTGGATGGCGAGGCCGTGTGCCTGTACGACCTGCAGGGCGATATCTGCGCCACCCAGGACCGCTGTCCGCACGGCAACGCCAGCCTGGCCGACGGCTATATGGAAGACGGCACCATCGAATGCCCCTTGCACCAGGGCGTGTTCGACATCCGTAGCGGCAAACCCCAATGCCCGCCCGTCACCACCGACCTGCGCCGCTACGCGGTGCGGGTCGAGGCCGGCACCATCTATTTGAGCGCGGAGGCCCCGTGAAAGCGGGCGCCATCGTCATCGTCGGCGCGGGGCAGGCGGGCGGCTGGGCGGCGGCCACGCTGCGCGGCCGCGGCTACGCCGGCCGCATCGTGCTGCTGGGCGATGAACCGCACGCGCCCTACGAGCGGCCCCCCTTGAGCAAGGCGGTGCTGGGCGGCCAGGCGGCGCCTGAAAGCACCGAGCTGTTTTCCCTGGAACGGCTGGCCGAACTCGATATCACCTTCCGGCCCGGCGTCGCGGCAACGCGGCTGTGGCCCGAGCGCCATCAGGTCGAGACGTCCGACGGCGCCACGCTCAGCTACGACAAACTGATCCTGTGCACCGGCGGCCGTCCCATCGTGCCGGCCTTGCCCGGCGCCGACGCCGCGGCCGTGCATGTGCTGCGCACCCGCGACGATGCCCTGCGCCTGCGGGCCCGCCTGGGCCCCGGCCGCCGTATTGTCATTGCCGGCGGCGGCTGGATCGGCCTGGAAGTGGCCGCCACCGCGCGCCAGGCGGGCTGCGCCACCACGGTGCTGGAGCAGGCGCCGCGCCTGTGCGCCCGCAGCGTGCCGCCCGGCGTCTCGGCCCACCTGGCGGCGCTGCATGCCGGGCAGGGGGTGGCGCTGCGCTTGAACGCCAGCCTGCGCGCGGTGCATGCGCGCCCCGAAGGCGGCTGCGTCGTCGAGCTGGCGGACGGCAGCCGAATCGAAGCGGACGCCGTGGTGCTGGGCGTGGGCATGCAGGCCAACGACGCCCTGGCGCGCGAGGCCGGCGTCGCCTGCGAGCGCGGCGTGCTGGTCGATGAATACTGCCGCACGTCGGCGCCCGATGTGCTGGCCGCCGGCGACGTGGCGGTGGCCGCGCCCGCCGGCGGCGGCCCCATCCGCCTCGAATCCTGGCAGAACGCCCAGGACCAGGGCGCGGCGGCGGCGCTGTCGGCGCTGGATGCTGGCCAGCCTTACCAGCCCAGCGGCGCGGTCTGGTCGGAACAGTACGACGCCATGGTGCAGATCGCCGGCTTTCCGGCGCGCGCCGCCCGCGAAGTGCTGCGGCCCCAGGCGGACGCGCGGGCGCTGCTGTCGGTGGCGCTGGACGATGGCGGCCGCGTCATCGGCGCCGTGGCGGTGAACGCGGCGCGCGAACTGCGTCAGTTGCGCCAGTGGATCGCGCAAGGCACCCAGGTGGACCCCGCGCAACTGGCGCGCGCCGACGCGCCGTTGTCCAGCGCCCGGATCGACTGACCCCCTGATGGAGAACCGAATGCAGACCGAATACGCCAAGGCCGCCTGCGAGGCGGTCGTCCTGGCCTTTTTCCACGCGCTGGACACCCGACACCACGAGGCCGCCGCCGCGCTGATGGCGCCAGATGGCACCTGGCTGCGCCAGGGCCAACTGCTGACCGGGCCGCGCGAGGTGCTGGCGGCCCTGGAGGCGCGCGCGCCGCAGCGCACCACCTGCCACGTCATCACCAACCTGCGCCTGCTCGAACACAGCGGGTCGCAGGCCAGGGTCGGCTATTTCCTCACCGCCTACGACAGCGATCCGCAAGTGCAGGGCGGGGCGCCGCGCCTGGTTGCCATCCGCGACTGCCAGGACCGGCTGGTTGCCAGCGGCCAGGACTGGCTGCTGGCGGAAAAGCGCAGCCGGCGCCACCTGCCGCCCGAATGACATTCCCCGAACCCTGCCGGAAAATCCCATGACATTCCAAGGAACCTCCATGGACGCCGCGACCATCAAGGCGCTGGCCCAGCGACTGGACCAGGCCGAACGCAGCCGTACCCAGGTGCGCCAGCTCTCGCTCGAACATCCCGACATCACCATCGCCGACGCCTACGCCATCCAGCGCGAATGGGTGGCGGCCAAGATCGCCGGCGGCCGCCGGCTGGTCGGCCACAAGATCGGCCTGACCTCGCGCGCCATGCAACTGTCCTCGCAGATCGACGAGCCCGACTACGGCGCCTTGCTGGACGACATGCTGTTCGACGACGGCGCCGATATCCCCCACGACCGCTTCATCGTGCCCCGGGTCGAGGTCGAGCTGGCCTTCATCCTGGAGCGGCGGCTCAAGGGGCCGGGCGTGACGCTGTTCGATGTGCTGGACGCGGTGCGCTACGTGATTCCCGCGCTTGAAATCATCGACGCGCGTTCGCACCAGATCGACCCCGACAGCAAGCGGCCGCGCAAGGTCTTCGACACCATCGCCGACAACGCCGCCAACGCCGGCGTGGTGATGGGCGGCCGGCCGGTGCGGGTCGGCGAGGTGGACCTGCGCTGGGTCGGCGCCATGATGTCGCGCAACGCCGTGATCGAGGAGACCGGCCTGGCGGCGGGCGTGCTCAACCATCCCGCCAACGGCGTGGTGTGGCTGGCCAACAAGCTGGCCACCCATGACGTGGCGCTCGAAGCCGGCCAGATCATTTTGAGCGGCTCATTCACGCGGCCCGTGTTTGCCCAGCGGGGCGACACCTTTCACGTGGACTACGGCCGGCTCGGCGCGGTCAGTTGCCGCTTCGCCTGACCACCGGAGGCCTGTCACCGACCGATCCGAGATTTGCCCCGCGCGCCCGCCACACCAAAACCAATGGGCGCGCGGTCCCGACCCCCAAGGAGACAAACCATGACCCTCATCAAGACCTCGCTCTGCCTCGCGGCCGCCTGCCTGTCGCTGGCCGCGAATCCCGCCTCGGCGCAATCGGCCGCCTGGCCCAGCCACGCCATCACGCTGGTGGTGCCGTTCGCCGCCGGCGGCGGCGGCGATACCCTGGCCCGGCTGGTGGCCGAGCCGCTGTCGCGCGAACTCGGGCAGTCCATCATCATTGAGAACCGGCCTGGCGCGGGCGGCAACATCGGCACCGCCATCGTGGCGCGCGCCAATCCCGACGGCTACACGCTGTCGTACGGCACCAACGGCACCCAGGCAACCAATCACTGGCTGTACAAGTCGCCGGGCTATGCGCCGGGTGACTTCGAGCCGGTCTCGCGCTTTACCGTGATCGCGGCGGCGCTGGTGGTCAATGCCAGCGACGAGCGCTTCAAGTCGCTGGCGCAACTGCTGGCCTACGCCAAGTCGCATCCAGGCGAACTGACCTGTGGCTCGGCCGGCAACGGCACCTCATCGCACCTGGCCTGTGAGCTGCTGAACCAGATGGCGGGGGTCAGGATCATGCACATCCCGTACAAGGGCGGCAGCGCGGCCATGACGGACCTGCTGGGCGGCCGCGTTTCGCTACTGATCGACGTCATGCCGAACGTGTCGGGCCAGATCGCGGCGGGCAAGCTGCGCGCGCTGGGCGTGACCACGCCGGAACGGGTGCGCTCGAATCCGGATATCCCGACCATGAGCGAGGCCGGCGTCAAAGGCTACGAGTTTTTCGCCTGGGACGGGCTCTATGCGCCCAAGGGCACGCCAACCGCGATCCTCGACAAGCTCAACGCCGCCGTGGGGCGCGCCCTGGCGCGTCCCGAGGTCAAGCAGGCGCTGGAATCGCGCGGCGCGATCCCGTCGCCGACCACGCGTCAGTCGCTGGCTGAATTCGGCGCCCAGGAGTACACGCGGCTCGGCAAGGTCGTGAAGACGGCCGGCGCCGCCATCGACTGAACCCGGCGCGCGTGATCCGCGCCGGCCCGGCGCGGGTCTCGCCACAGGGGTGGGGCAGGGCCAGCCGCTGGGCCGGATTGCCCGGCGCCTATAGCGCTGGCTTGAGCACCATCAGGAAATACACCGCCACCATCGCCAGGAACGCCGGGTAACCCAGCCATTCCCAATAGCGCGCGAAGCGCCAGTAGCGCGCCGGCAACGCCACGGCGCCGGCCGCGTGGGCGCCGTCCGCCATCTTGGCCATTTCGTACTGCAGCCACACCACCGGCAGCCAGCAGGCGCCCGCCAGCAGATACAGGCCGATCGACAGGCCGATCCACGGCGTGCTCCAGTTCCAGCCGGCGGCATGCGCCAGCCACAATCCGGTCAGCGGCTGCGCCACCACGGCGGGCGTGGTGAACCACAGGTCGGCCCGCACCACCAGCTTCGAGACCGCCGCGATGGCCGGCACCGAGCCGGTGCGGTTGGCGAAGAAAAGGTAGAACGCGGTGCCGAAACCGGTTCCCACCAGCAGGACGGACGACAGGATGTGCAGGGTCTTGATCGTGAGATAGGCGTTCATGATTGGGTTTCCTCGCTGAGCAGAATGAACAGGAGCGCGATGACGGCGGCGTTTTTCAGCAGCGGACCGAAGGGATGCCACAGGAATTCCGGCAGCGCGATGGCGATCACCGCGGAGTACCCGAGCACCAGCGCGAGTTGCGCGGCCCAGAGCCGCCGTCCGGGCCGCCACAGCGTGGCGATGCCCAGCGCGCCGTCCAGCGCCGCGGCCAGGTAGAGGGCCGCCAGGGCCGCCGATCCGTGCAGGCCGACCGGCGCCAGCAGCGCCAGGCTTCCCTCCACCGGATAGACGAAGGCGCTGCACACGGCGGTCCAGAGCCAGATCAGCGCCAGCGCGCCGCGCAGCAGCGCGGGCCGCCAGGCCGCCAGGGCCTGCTGACGCAACGCGGGCGCCTCGGCGGCGGGGATGAAGGTCTCCAGCCCCGCCGGCATCCGTCCCAGCGCCCGCGCCGTGGCGGACGGGTCGGCGCTGTTGCCCGCGCGCAGCATGCGCCAGGTGTCGCGCGTCAGCAGCGAACCGGGCACGCGATCGAGCAGCAGGGCGCTGGCGCTGATCAGCGCGCCGGGCACGGCGAGGGTCCACGCGGCGGGGAACCCCAGCGATTGACGGTAGGTCGCCAGCATGCGCTTGAAGCTGACTTCGGTGCCGCCCGCCAGGTCCAGCACCGCCGGGGCGTCCGCCGCGCCGTGCACCAGCCGGACAACGATTTCGGCCAGTTCGTCGACGTGGATCGGCCGCAACGCCTGTCGCCCGCCGGCGGGCAGGAGGTGCAAGGGCAGCGACGCCACGGCGCGGAAAAAACGCGCCGACGCGCCATGCTCGCCATAGACCAACGCCGGCCGCAGGATGTGATGCGCGACCGGCAGGGTGCGCAAATGGTCGTCGGCCGCGCGCTTGCTCTGGAAGTAGGGGGTATCGCCGCGCTGTGCGCCCAGCGCCGACAGTTGCAGCACCTGCCTGACGCCGGCCAGGACCGCGGCGTCGAACAGCGCGATCGGCGCGCGGCGATGGATGCGGTCGAAATCGCGGCCGCCGCCTTCGACCAGGATGCCAACCGCGTTGATGACGACGTGGATGCCGCGCAACCGGTCCACCCAGTCTTCGGGTGTCGTGTCGGAGAGGTAGTCCACGGCGATCTCGTCCTGCCGCCGGGGCTGGCGCACGCCCCTGAGCACCCGGTGGCCATCGCGCGCCAGGGCCTCGCACAACGCCCGGCCGATGAAACCGTTCGCGCCGCATACCAGGATGTTCATGGATTCCGCCCTCCGTGAGTCTGCATCATCGATTCTTTAATTTCTGATATTTCTGTATAGACAGAAATATGTGGACAAAAAAAGGCGGGATCGAGGTCCCGCCACGTCGTCAACCCTTGGTGCGCCGCATTGTCTTGCTGATCTTGGCGCCCATGCCAAGCGTCTTCATCAAAGTGTCGGGCTTCATGCGCAGCATTTCGTCCGACCAGGTGGTGAGAATCTCCAGGAAATCCAGCGTCTCGCGCACGCGCTGGGCGGTGAGCGGGGTCTCGTCGGCCATCTCGGGGCTGGCCAGCGTGTCGCGCAGCATGGTCAGCGTGGGATCGATCTCGCGCTGGCGCCGGCCCTCGACGATCAGCTTGAAAAGCTCCCAGATGTCGGTGGAGGTTTCGAAATGGTCGCGGCGGTCGTCCATGACGTGCACCACCTTGGCCAGGCGCCAGGCCTGCAGTTCCTTGAGGCTGTTGCTGACGTTCGAGCGCGCCACGCCCAGCGTCTCGGCGATTTCCTCGGCGGGCACAGGCCGGCCCAGCAGGTAGAGCAGGGCATGGATCTGCGCCACGGTGCGGTTCACGCCCCAGCGTGAACCCATTTCGCCCCAATGGAGGATGAAGCGTTCGGCGATCGGAGTCAGTTTCATGGGGCCACTGTAGATATTTCTGTTATTTCTGTCAAGACAGAAATAACAGAAATATCCGTGATCCGCTAAGCTCGCGGCATGAACCAACACGATTACCAAATTGCCTTGCGGCGTGAACTCGATGCCCACTCCGACGCCGCCCTGCGCGTGCTGGCCGGCCTGTTTCCGCGCCTGCCGGAAAAGGCGCGCGAGATCCAGTTCGGCATCTTCCCCGACCAGGACGGCGAGGGCACGTTCTCCGTGGTCATCGGCCTGGACGGGCCCGACCTGTACGTGCTGAACAAGGCCATCGAAGGCCACCGCAACCTGTTTGACGTGGTGCACGGCGAAACCGGCCTGACGCCGCCGGTGCCGATGTTCAGGCGCGATCCCGGCTTCTGCGTGCAGGACGTCATCGCCGACACCGCGGCCGACTGGATCGAGGCCTTGTGGGAGCGGGGCGGCCGGGCGGTTTCACCGCTGCCGGCCTGCATCTATGCGGACGAGGACTACGGCACGACCACGCCGCGCAGCCTGTCGGCGGACGCGGCGCCGGCCCAGCGCTGAGCCGGCCCGCGCGCCGCGAGTCTTGTCGGGACGTGCTTTGTTCAAACGCCCTTGTTCGGAAGCGGCTTGCTCGAACCCGGCTTGGTCGGGCGCGCCTTATTCGGCCTTGGCCTGTGCCAGGGCGCGCTGCACCGCCGGCCGCGCCGCGACCCGCGCCAGGTAGGCGGTCAGCGCCGGAAAGCGCGCCATGTCCACGCCGTCGCCATCCAGCCAGGTGCCGATGGTGTAGAGATAGGCGTCGGCCACGCTGAAGCGGTCGCCCAGCGCCCAGGGCCCGGCTATCTGCGATTCCAGGTACGCGGCCACGGCCGTCATGGTTTCCGGCACCTTGGCGCGCATGGCTTCGTGCGCCGCCGGGTCGTCGGCCCAGCGCGCGCCGCGCCGCTTGTGGGCGTGCGCCACATGGGCGGTGGACGCCAGGTAGCTGTTCAGTTCCTGCAGGCGGGCGAACGCGAACGGGTCGTCCAGCGGCGCCAGCCCCGCCGCCGGGAAGCGCTGCGCCACGAAGGCAAGCAGGGCCGGCGTTTCGGTCAGCACGCCATGCTCGGTGGCCAGCGCCGGCACCCGCCCCTTGGGATTGACGCGCAGGAATTCCGGGCTTTGCTGCTGCCCCGCGCCGAAATCCAGCTTGACGACGTCGAACTCGGCGCCGGCTTCCTGCAAGGCGATGTGGGTGGCCAGGGCACAGGTGCCCGGCGCGGTGTAGAAGGTCCAACGAGACATGGCGTCCTCTTGAGCGGTGGTGACGGGTGGCAAAGCGCAAGGGGTCATTATCGCCATAACCGCCGGCGCCGCCTATGGGAGGTAGCGCCCGCTCAGCGGGCGCGGGCCGCCAGGGGCGTGCGCGCCAGGAAGCGCTCGAACGCCTCCAGGTAGGCCGTCTCGGCCGCGCTCAGCTTGCGCTGCCGGTGCCAGGTCAGGAACACGTCGATCTCGGCCACGCTCTCGTTGGGCGGCAGGCGCCGCAATTCGCCGTTCACCACGTCCGGCACGATCAGGTGCTCGGGCAGGAAGCTCAGGCCGATCCCGGCCACCACCATGCGCCGCACCTCCTCGATGTGCGGCGAGGTGCCGACGATGCGGCCGGTGAAGCCCTGCTGGTCGCGGAAGATGGTCAGCGGCGACAGCGTGTCGCCGATCTGGTCGCTGGCGAAACAGACGAAGTTCTGGTCCATCAGGTCTTCGATGCCCACCCGCGGCCGCGAGAACAGCGGATGGCGCCGGCCGCAGACCACCGCGTAGTGGTGGCGCAGGAACAGCCGGCGCTCCAGCGCCTCGACCGGCTTGCGGCACAGGCACAGGCCCAGCGCCGGCACGCGCTTGGACAGGGCGTCGAGGATGTCGGCGCTGGGCAGCACCTCGATGTGGAATTCGATCCTGGGATGACGCTGGTGGAAGTCGGCCAGGAAGTCGTCGTAGGCCGCGCTTTGGATTCGGCTCATGACCAGCAGCCGCAGCGTGCCCGCGACCTCCTCGCGCTCCTGCGAGGCGGCGGTCTCGATGCGCGCCATGGCGCCGTACATGTCGCGGGCCACGGCGTAGATCTCCTCGCCCAGGCCGGTCAGGCGAAACTCGCCGTTGCGGCGGTGCAGCAGCATGCCTCCCACCGCGTCCTCGAGTCGTTTGAGCGCCTGGCTGACCGCGGGCTGGCTCAGGTGCAGCGCCTGCGCCGCCCGGCCCACGCCGCGCGCCTGCACCACGAACATGAAGGTGCGCAGCAGGTTCCAGTCCATGCGCTCGGGCGCGAGCGACAGGCTGTTGGCAGGGCGGGCGGGGGCAGGGCACATGGCGGCGTGGCGGATTCCGGCGAAAGGACAAGGCCGGTTTCCGTCCGCCATGCCGGTTCCATGTTCAGGTTCCGGCCAGCCCCGCGAAGAAGCGCGCGGCGTTCGATTCCAAGCCCTCGATATAGTAGCCGCCTTCCTGCACGATCAAGGTCGGCAGCTTGAGTGCGGCAATTTCGCGCCCGAGCCGTTCGAAGCCGTCTTCCGACACCGCCACCATGGCTTGCGGGTCTTTCTCGAAGATGTCGAAACCCAGCGACAGCACCAGCGCGTCCGGCTGGAATTGCTCGATCGCGGCGCGCGCCTCGCGCAGGCGGTCGAAGAACACCGACTCGGGCGAACCGTGCGGCATCGGCAGGTTGAGGTTGTAGCCGTAGCCTTCGCCCGCGCCGCGCTCGTCCTCGAAACCCGCGACCACCGGATAGAAATTCTCCGGGTCGCCGTGGATCGACACGTACAGCACGTCGTTGCGTTCGTAGAAGATGTCCTGGATGCCCTGGCCGTGGTGCATGTCGGTGTCCAGGATGGCGACGCGCCCGTAGGTGTCGCGCAGGCGCTGGGCGGCGATGGCGGCGTTGTTCAGGTAGCAGAAGCCGCCGGCCGCGTCGCGGCGCGCATGGTGCCCGGGCGGACGGCAGATGGCGTAGGCGTGGCGGTCGCCGGCCGCGATGCGGTCGGCGCCGGCAATGGCGCATTGCGCCGACCAGTAGGCGGAATGCCAGGTGTGCGGTCCCACCGGGCAACTGCCGTCGGCCAGGTAGCGGGCGGCTTGCGCCAGCACGCCGCGCAGCGCGTTGGGTTCGCGCACGAAGACGTTGGAGACAACTTCGTCGCCCCAATCCTCGGGCAGTTTCTTCCAGTCGGCGTGGGCGTTCTGCAGGAAACGCAGGTAGGCGGGCGTATGCACCGCCTCGAGCGCGGCGCTGCCGTGGTCGGCCGGCGCCTGCACATCGAAGCCCAGGTTGCGCGCCGCCTGCGCCAGCGCGTCCAGGCGCGACGGCACTTCCTGCGGCGTGCGCATCTTGCCGCGCGAGAAATAGGTCTGCGGATGATGCAGTTTCTGATCGTCGTGGAAGTACGCCTTCATGCTTGTCGAGCCTCGGGTTGCAGTTGGACATGACGCTGGCGGCAGGCGCCCAGTGACAGCACGGATACCAGCGAAAGCAGCGAAATCACCGAGAACAGCACGGCCAGCGGCCACCACTGGCCCTTGAAGTTCTCGGCCAGCACCGTGCCCAGCATCGGCGTCAGGCCGCCGAAAATGGCGCCCGACAACTGGTAGGCCATGGAAATCCCGGTGTAGCGGATCGCCGTGGGGAAGCTGTCGCTGACAAAGCCGGCGATCACCGCATAATAGGCGCCCATGAACAGTACCGCCACGCCGATGCCCAGCGTGATCGACCCGAGCGAACCCAGGTCCACCAGGTTGAACATGGCGTACGGCGTGAACACCGACACCAGCGCCATCGTCGCCAGAAAGCGCAGGTTGCCGACGCGGCTGGCGATATAGGCCGCCAGCGGCGTGATGAAGAACTGCATGATCGACACCACCAGCAGGCAGTCCAGGATCACCGCGCGGTTCAGGCCGACGTACTGGGTCGTGTAGGCGATCATGAAGGTGCTGGTGAAGTAGAACCCGGCGATGCCCAGCACGTTGGCGCCCACGGCCAACGCCAGCAGGCGCGGCGCGCCGGTCAGCACCTGCGTCAGCGGCGCCCGGGCCGGCTTGGCGCGCTTGGCCTGGGCCTGCTTCTCCTCGAGAAAGTCGGGCGACTCGTTGACGCTCAGGCGGATCACGAAGCCCACCACCAGCAGCACCGCCGAGAACAGGAACGGCACGCGCCAGCCCCAGCTCAGGAAGGCGGCATCGTCCAGCCCGGTCACCAGTTTGAACATCAGCATCGACAGGATCAGGCCGGCCGGGCTGCCAAGCTGCGCGAATGAGGCGAAGAAGGTGCGCTTGTTCTTGTCGGGCGAGTGTTCGCCCGCCATCAGCACCGCGCCGCCCCATTCGCCGCCCACCGCCACGCCCTGGACGATGCGCAGCAGCACCAGCAGCACCGGCGCCCAGAAGCCGATCGAGGCATAGGTCGGCAGCAGGCCGATCAGCACCGTCACGGTGCCCATCATCAACAGCGTGATGACCAGCGATTTCTTGCGGCCGATGCGGTCGCCGATGTGGCCGAACAGGGCGCCGCCCAGCGGCCGCGCGAAAAAGCCCACGGCGAAGGTGCCGAAGGCCGCCAGCGTGCCGTAAAAGCCAGTGGCGGACGGAAAGAACAGTTTGCCGAACACCAGCGCGGCGGCGGTGGCGTAGATATAAAAGTCGTACCACTCGATCATCGTGCCGATGAATGCGGCGGTCGACGCGCGCACCGGCTGGTGGCCCGTCTTGGTATTTCCCCTCATGATTTTCTCTCTTGCAGGTTGGTTCAGATTGCTGCGCCAACCGTTATACGCGCGCCCCTGGCATAAGAAAAATTCTGAATTCTTATCCGCGAAATTCAGCGTATTTATGAGTGGAAACCCTAGTATTGAGCGACGATGCGCGCAGAACCGTCCGCGTCCGTCTCGCGCTCCGAGATTGGCGCAGCGGTTCAGCGGGATCGTGGGAGTGCCCCGTACGCCCGGTAAAGCGGGCGGCAGGCATGGACGCGCCTCAGCGCGCCGGCTGCCAGTCGCGCCGGCAATTGGCCAGCGGGCGCAGTTCGTTGGCCGCCGCCAGGCGCAAGGATGGCTTGGCCCCGGCCACGTAGACCAGATTGCGCGACCGCCACACGGCCAGCTCGGCATACGGCACCTGGGCCGACGAAGCGCTGCCGGTACCCCAGAAATCCATGCTCGGCGCATCCAGGCAGGCATCGCCCGCGGCCACGCTGGCCAGCTCGCGGCCAGTGGCCAGGTCCACCGCGCGAAACCGCACGGGCGTCGGCCGCTGGCGCAGCTCGGCGGCGATCACCACCGGCGTGCCGTTGGCGGTCTGGCCCAGGCTGGCCGGCTTGACGGTCTGCACCTCCTGGTCGCGCGGCACCAGCAGGAAGGCCACGCCGTTGTCGATATCCAGCAGGCGGCCGGGTCCCAGCCTCACGGCCTGGAATGGTTCGTGGCGGATCAGCGTGGTCTCGTACCAGCCGTTTTCGTAGCGCGTCCAGCCGGGTTCGCCGGCGTCCAGGAACACCAGGCTCCCGATGCTGTCGCCGTCGCCTTCCTTCTGCACCGGGATGTCGGTGATGCGCAGATCGCCGCCGCCGACATCCAGGTACAGCAGGTTGCCGTGGCCGGAGGTGCGGGTGACAAAGGCCAGCACCCCGTGCGGGTTGATCGGCTTGGCGGGGCCGCAGAAGTAGTCGCGCGCGCGGCGCGGGTCGCCCGCCGGCAGGAAACGCTCGCCCAGCTTGACGCCCTTGCCGCAGAGCGGCTGGCGCTGGTAGGCCAGGGTGTATTGGCTGGCGTTGCGCCGCCTGCCTTCCAGGTAGTCCTGGAAGCCGATGTCGGTTTCCTCGACCCGCAAGCCCTTGTCGTTATATATCGTGCGGGCCTGCGACGGGCCGGCCATGGCGGCCAGGGACAGCGACAACAGGACGGCCGCGCAGGGCGTTCGCGGGCGGATCAGGGGATGGCGCATTGTGCTTGTCATCATCGGGTTGCCGATGGGGCACCTTAGCACAATGACGCCGGCGATCCGCCGCGACGGCGTAGCGTAAAAGCGCGGCCGCGATGCGGCTTGCGGGCGTGCCCGCAAGCCGCATCGCGAGCAAAAAAGCCCTCCGGCGAGGGAGGGCGGGGCGGGCCTTACAGCGCCTGCATTTCCGTGTTGGCATTGCGGCCTGGCGCCGGCGCGCCTGGCTCCCGGGCGGCGGGCGCCACCGGCGTCACGGCCGGCGCGGCGGGCGCGGCATCCTGCACCGGCACTTCCACGTACGGCAGGTGCAGCACCTGGCTCGTCATGGCGCGGATCTGGTTGGTCAGCGCCGGACTGTCGTTGAGCTTCTGGCCGTACGACGGAATGATCTCCTTCAGGCGCGCCTTCCAGCCCGCTTCCATCTGCTGCGGGAAGGCCTTGGCCAGCAGGTGCAGCATGATGGGCGGCGAGGTCGAGGCGCCGGGCGAAGCGCCCAGCAGGGCGGCGATGGTGTTGTCCTTGTCGGTCACGACTTCGGTGCCGAACTGCAGGATCGCGCCTTTCTCCGGATCGCGCTTGATGACCTGCACGCGTTCACCGGCCGTCACCAGGCGCCAGTCTTCGGGCTTGGCCTGCGGGAAGTACTTGAGCAACTGGGCGTGGCGGTCGGCGTCGGTCAGTTGCGCCTGGTCCACCAGGTACTTGACCAGGTCCAGGTTCTCCAGCCCCACGTCCACCATGCTGGCGACGTTGTTGTGGTTGACCGACGAGAACAGGTCGAAGGCCGAGCCCTGCTTGAGGAACTTGGTCGTGGCCAGCGCGAACGGGCCGAACAGCACCACCGGCTTGCCGTCGAGCTTGCGCGCGTCCAGGTGCGGCACCGACATCGGCGGCGAATCGGTATCGGCCATGCCGTAGGCCTTGACCTCGTGGCGGCCGGCGATGGCCGGCGCGTCGAAGGCCAGGAACTGGCCGCCCACCGGGAAGCCTGCGTAGTTCTTCGATTCGGGAATGCCGGACAACTGCAGCACCTTGAGCGAGGCGCCGCCCGCGCCGATGAAGACGAAGCGCGACTTCACCGTGCGCTCCTGGTTGGTCTTCAGGTCCTTGACCGTGACGTTCCAGGTCTTGTCGCCGTTCTGGCGCAACGCGGTGACCTCATGCTGCAGTTGCAGCTTGAAGTTGGGGTTGCGCTGCAGGCCCTGGGTCAACTGGTTGGTGATGACGCCGAAGTTCACGTCGGTGCCCAGCGGCATGTAGGTGGCGGCGACCTTCTGGCTGGCGTCGCGGCCTTCCATCAGCAGCGGCGCCCACTGGCGGATCCGCGCCGGGTCGGTGGAATATTCCATGCCATAGAACAGCGGGCTCTTGACCAGGGCATCGCGGCGCTTGCGCAGGTATTCGATGCGGTCATCGCCCCAGACGAAGCTCATGTGGCCGGTCGGGTTGATGAAGTCCGACGGCTGGCCGAGTCGGCCGGTCTTGACCTGGTGCGCCCAGAACTGGCGCGAGATCTCGAACTGCTCGGCGATGTTGATGGCGCGCTTGATGTCGACCGAACCGTCGGGCATCTCGGGGGTGTAGTTCAGCTCGGCGAAACCCGAGTGGCCGGTGCCCGCATTGTTCCAGCCGTTGGAGCTTTCCAGCGCCACGCCGTCGAGCCGTTCGAACAGTTCGACGCGCCAGTCCGGCTGCAATTCCTGCAGGTAGGTGGCGAGCGTCACGCTCATGATGCCGCCGCCGACGAGCACGGCGTCCAGGGGCTTGTCGTTGTCGGCTGCCGGGACCGAACGTTGATGCAGGGGCCAGTACAGGAACAGGGCGGCCGCGACCACCACCGTCACCACCAGGCTGCCCACGATTTTGAGAAACTTTCTCATGGGTATTAGACCTTACGGTTCAAAGGATTATGTTGTTGTCGTTGTAGGCACTACGGAGAAAAAGGGGGGTGGGCACCTCCGGGGCGGTCAAACACGCAAACAGCGATCCACGCGTCCAAGGCGGCAAGCCGGGGCGGGGGAGGTTGCGAACAGGGTTGGGTGGGTGCCTGACGAGCCCCGGCGCCCGGCCAAGCGGCCGGGTATCCCTGGGGCGGGAGCCCGTGTCAGGTCTTGCGTGCAGGCCCAAGACTAGACGAAGCGGCTTCGTCTGGCCGCAATACCCGGGTCGCGGGCATTGGTTTTGGCGCAATACGCGTTGCGCCGTGATTGTAAACGCATTGGCGCCACACGTTCGTGGCGCCGGGCCGGTGCGCCTTGGGCGGCGCGGCCCGCGGCCGTCAGCCGGCGACGGGCTGGCTGGTGAGCGGTTTGCGCGCCGTGGCCAGGCGCCACCAGGGCGATCCGGCATGCGGCGCGTTCAGGTCCAGCCGCTCGCCCATTTCCGGGGTGGTCAGCGCCACCCCATGGGCGGCGGCCAGGGTGGCGATGCGCTCGAACGGTTCCTGCCACGCGTGCATGGCCAGGTCGAAGGTGCCATTGTGGATCGGCAGCAGCCAGCGGCCGCGCAGGTCCAGGTGGGCCTGCAGCGTTTCCTCGGGCTGCATGTGCACGAAGGCCCAGCGCTTGTCGTAGGCGCCAGTCTCCATCAATGTCAGGTCGAACGGGCCGTACGCGTCGCCGATGGCCTTGAAGCCGTCGAAGTAGCCGCTGTCGCCGCTGAAGAATACCCGCATGCCGTTGTCGTCGATGACCCACGAGGCCCACAGGCTGCGGTCGCTGTCGGTCAGCCCCCGGCCCGAGAAATGCTGGGCCGGCGTGGCGGTCAGGCGCAGTCCGTCGACTTCGGTGGACTGCCACCAGTCCAGTTGCTCGACCTTGGCGGGGTCGATGCCCCAGGCGATCAACTGGTCGCCCACGCCCAGCGGCGCGATGAAGCGGCCCGTGCGCGCGGCCAGCCGGGTCACGGCGGCACGGTCGAGGTGGTCGTAGTGATTGTGGGACAGGATCACGCCGGCGATCGGCGGCAGGTCGTCCAGGTCGACGGGCGGCGCATGGAAACGCGCCGGGCCGGCCCATTGCACCGGCGAGGCGCGTTTCGAGAACACCGGGTCGGTGAGCCAGAAGCGGCCGCGCAGTTTCAGCAGCAGCGTCGAATGCCCCAACCGGAACAGGCTGCGGTCGGGCGCCGCGCCCAGGTCGGCGCGGGTCAGCGGCCGCACCGGAATCGGCTGGTCGGGCACCGTGCCGGCCGGCTTGCCGAACAGGAACGCCCAGGTGAGCTTGAGGCCCTGCCAGAATCCGAGCGACGGGCGCGGCCGGGAGTTGTGGAATCGGCCGTCACGATGATGCGTCGGGCCGGCGGGACCGGACGGCGAGTTGGGGGAAGCGACGGGCGTCGAGGGAGTCACGGCGGAGTCCTGGCGGGGAAGGGGGAACGGACAGGGCGTCCGTCAAAAAGTATACTGATCAGTGTAATTTCGTTTTCCTTGAAAGTACACCGCAGAGTGTAAAATTTTCGCTATCTTTTCCTTAGGACGTTCCCATGGCAGAAGCTCCACAGCGGCTTACCGACAGGAAGCGCGAGGCCATCCTCAGCGCCGCCGTGGAGGAATTCCGCACGGCGGGCTACGAGGCCACCAGCATGGACCGCATCGCCGCCGCCGCCGGCGTGTCCAAGCGCACCGTCTACAACCACTTTCCCAGCAAGGACGAGCTGTTCGGGCTGATGCTGGAACACCTGTGGAACCGCAGCGTCGCCAACGCCGGCGTGACCTATCGCGCCGACCAGCCGCTGGCTACGCAGTTGCGACACCTGCTGATGCGCAAGCTGGAATTGCTGGGCGACCCCAACTTCATCGACCTGGCGCGCGTCGCCATGGCCGAGATCATCCACACGCCGGAACGGGCCCAGGCCATCGTCTGCCGCATGGGCGCGAAGGAGGGCGGCGAAACCGCCTGGATCCGCGGCGCCATCGCCGACGGCCGCCTGGCCGACGTCGAGCCGGAATTCGCCGGCCAGCAATTGCAGGGGCTGATCAAAAGCTTCGCCTTCTGGCCGCAGGTCACGCTGGGGCAGCCGCCGCTGGGCGCGGCCGAGCGCGATCGGGTGGTGGATTCGGCGGTGGCGATGTTCCTGGGGTGCTACGGGCGCGGAGAATGAAGTTGGCCGTGTCCCAATGCAACGTCCTTTGACGCCAGGCCGGCCGCGTGGGTATGGTGTTTCGCAAGTCGTGACCCTATCGACACCCCGAGGAGCAACCCATGCAGATCTATTGGATCCAGGCGCAGGCGCCACGGCGTGTTCTGGCCCTGGTCAAGCACCTGGGTATTGAGGCCGAACTCGTCGAGATGGACCTGATGGCGGGCGCGCTGCGACGACCCGACTACGCCGCCATCAATCCCAACATGAAGGCGCCGGCCCTGGTGGACGGCGATTACCGGCTGTGGGAATCGTCGGCGATCATGGCCTACCTGTGCGTCAAGGCCGGCTCGGACATGTGGCCGACCGATGCGCGGGAACAGATCGAGGTGCTGCGCTGGCTGTCGTGGAACGATTGCCACTGGGCACAGGCGGTGTCGCCGTACTACTTCGAGCACATCGTCAAACCCACCTTCGGCATCGGGCCGCCGGACGAGAGCCAACTGGCGGGCAAGGGCAAGGATTTCAACCGGTATGCGGCGGTGCTGGACACGCATCTGCAGCGGCGCGATCACGTCGCGTGCGGCCGGCTGACGATCGCCGACTTCCAACTCGCGTCGATGGCGGCGTACTGGCGAACATCCACCATGCCGATGGCGCCGTTCCCGAACATCGTGCAATGGCTCGATGGCCTGGCGCGCCTGCCGGCATGGGCCGATCCCTGGCCCGATGGACGCGCCGACCCGGCCTGACCCGGTCGCCCGCGGCACGCCTTAGAGGGGGGGTTCGTCCTGGCAAGATCCGGGCCTCTGTTATCGTTGCCGGGGCCGGATCCCCATGCCGCATCCCCAAGACCCCGCCGCCCATCCCAGGGCAGTCCGACGAGGCCTGATCGATTGAAAATCACGAACTATCTGTTTGGCATCATCGTGTCGTTCGCGCTGGCGACGCTGCTGGCCTCGCTTGGCCTGCTCGCCGTCTTCAGCGACAACCTCGGCTGGGGCATGGCGGCGCTGCTGTCGTACGGCATTCTGTACGGCGGCCCGCTGGCCATCGTATTGGCGCTGACCTGGGTCGCGTACCTGGTGCGGGATCGCGGCAAGGTGCCCGGCCGGGTACACGCGTTGCTGTTCCTGCCCTCGCTGCTGGCGCTGCTGATCGTGCCGGTGGACGACACCGTGCGCCGGGCGGGCGCCGACCGTTTCCGCGATGCCAACCCGGCCATCACTGAAAACCACGTCAACTTCAGCGGCCGCACGCTCTGGCTGGACTATCGCGCCGCATCTTCGAACGATGGCGGCGGCTCGCCTTACATGGAACCCGCTTCGGCGCAAAACGACCGGTTCTCGCGCTTTCGCCGCTATCCCGGCGCGAACCTGGTGGCGGCTGGCACGTTTCCCTACGCCGGCGCGCACCTGAAGCCAGACATCGCGCGCTATGCGTATTCCTCGCAGGATGGCAATGCCGGCGATTCCCTGCCTCTGCGGCGCCTGCCCGCGCCCGATCTGGACAAGCTGCTGCCGGCATTCGCCTACGGCGAGGCGGCGCTGCTGATCTATCAGTACTTCCATTACGCCGACCACGTCGAGGTCGCGCCGACCATCGAGCGCTTTGCCGGCACGACCGAGGAGGCCATGACAGCCGCGCGCCCCCCGGGACTGACGATAGTCAGCCTCGACAACTACACGACGCAGGCAATCGCCCGCCTGGAAATCAACGGCCAGACGCTGGACCTGGGCGGCCAGGCGGCGCGCAGCCAGGCCGGCGAACCCTGCGACCCGGGACGGGGCGGGAGCCCTGCCATGCTGGACCTGGAACAGCCGCTGCGCGTGCGCTGGCAGACGCTGGAAGATCCCTCGCGCTGGCACGAGGCGAGGGCGGTGGTGCCCACTTTCAGCGCCGCGAGCCAGGCGGATCCCGACAAGGGGCTGCCACGGGTGCGGCTGTATTTCCTGCCGGATGGCTCGGTGGCCGCGGAGCGGTTCCGGGAATTCCGGCTGCGTGGCGGCGAGCTGGCCGTGCGCGCCACCGGCGTGCCGCCGCAAGCGCGAGCGGTCGTCGCCTGCGGCGCCGGCGCCTATGCCGGCTACAACCCGCAGACGGTGCGGCTGCTGGGAAATTGAGTCGAGAACGCTTGCATGAGCGCGATGACCGGAGCGATGACGCTTTCACAAAAACAAAGGGGATCCCTTGTTTCTGTACTACCGGATAAGTTTCATTGTGAGCCTGCTGACGCTCGCGGTTTGGGCAATCACCGCCGCCGTCTATGAAGCGCCGCGCCATGGCGACGGCTATGGCCCCGACCCGCTCGGGGTGCTGCTTTACCTGGCGCTGTGGCCGGTCGGCCTGCTGCTGGCGCATTCCGGCTTGCTCGCCTGGGCGATCCGCGCAAGACGGCCTGCGTCGATCCTGCAAGGCCGGCAGGGGATTGCCATCCATCTCGCGCTGGCAGCGGGTTTTCTGGCATGCGCGCTGTACAAGTTCCATCCGGGCTGAGCGCCGTAGCGCGACCGGCGACCGCCAGGAGCGCCGGCTAATATACGGACTCACGCCGCACTGGGTATCCACCCGGAAGCGTGACCAGCGTCCTTACCTGAATACGGAGCCTGACCTATCAACACGTTTTGGCAATGGGCACACAACCTGCGCAGGCTCGCCGTGCGGCGACCGGCGTGGCGGGCATGCGGCCCGGCATTGCGACCATTCGGGCTGTCAGCCATCTTGGGATTGACGGCCGCCGGAGCCGCCGCGGCCGGTCTTCCGGACCCGCCCCGGCAGTCCCCGCCGCGCGAGGAACTGTCGGCGGAGCACCAGCGCAGGTTTGCTGAGATCGCGCGCCGCTATGTGGCCGCGCAGGACGAAGGCGAGAAAACCCAGGCCGCGCAGGCATTGGCCGAACAGCTCTGGACGGCGCCGTTTCTCTCGCAACGCCGTCAAGGCGGCGTCGGCCTGTCCGACGCGTTGATACAGGCCATGGCGCGGGACATGGCCGGCAATGTCCCACAGCCGCGCATGAACGCGGTGGCCAGGATTCTCGCCGTGGCCGACGCGCCTGGACGCGCCGCCATGGCAGGCCCCTTGCTCGCGCATTTGCGGCAGGCGCAGGCGGAGCCGGATCGTGCTTCAACGCGGACGGCGCTATGGACCGCGACTCGAGGGGCGTCCGAGACCATTTTTCAGGCCATCCGCGACACGCGGGATGAAAGAACGCTGGGAGATCTGGCGCAGATCGCCGCAGGCCTGCCCTTGCCGGACGACGTGCGCCTGAAACTCGATGCCGCCAGCGCGGCATCAACATCGCCCGCTGTCCGCATCCAGATCGCCCAGACGCTGGGGCCAGGGTCCACAGGCTATCGCGATATCGTGCGCGAGCTGATCTTGGCACTGGAAAGGGCTCCCTCCGATGAAGCGCGTGAACGCCTCATCGTCACGCTCGGCGGCTTTCCCAAGCCCGATGACGCCATCGCACAGGCGATGATCGATGCCGTATCGCGCTCCAACACGTCCTCCAGGGTCGTGTGGCGCACGCTCGCGCAGAGCGGCCCGGCCGGGCTGCTGTATCTTGCGGGCTCGATCAAAGGGGAGGCCGACGCCACACGGCTCGTGGACAAGGCGACGATGATGGCGGCGGTGGCGGGTGAATCTTGGCCGTTGCCGGCTGAAATTGCATCGGCGGTGATCGAGGCGGCGATCGACGCGCGGCTGCGCAGTGACGATCCGTTGCTGCGGTCATCCGTGCAGGCAATGCTGCTTCGGACGGACCAGGCCGCCGTCGCACCGCTGCGGCAGGCGCTCGACCACGCCGCGCCTGGCCAGGCGCGCGATGACCTGGCGGCCGCGCTCGTCCGGCTGCAGGGACGGTGATCGCCTCGGTCGAAATAGGGGCGCGATTTCTGCTTGATAAAGGTCAACAAGCGCCGGAGACGACGGCTCAAGATGGCGGGACAGGTGTGTCCACACCGCTATTGAAGGAGCCATCATGTCTCGCCTCACCCCCTACAGCGCCGTCTCCGCCGATCCGTTCGCGGACGTCTTCCAAGCTTTCCTGCGGCCGCTGCGGCAGCGCGCCGACGGCGAATCGCCACGCATGGACCTCGACGTCACCGAGGACGGCGACAAGTATGTCCTGAAGGCCGAATTGCCCGGCGTCGACAAGAAGGACATCTCGGTGCAGATCGACGGCGCCACCGTCATGATTTCCGCCAACAAGGAACAGCGCAGCGAAGTCAAGGAAGAAGGCAAGGTCCTGCGCAGGGAGCGCTACTGGGGCCAGATCGAGCGCTCGGTCACCCTGGCAAGCCCGATCGATGCGTCCGCCGCCAAGGCGGCCTGCGAAAACGGCGTGCTGGTGCTAACGCTGCCGAAAATAGCGGGCAGCCAAGGCAAGACGCTGCGGATCGAATAGCGCCACGCCCCAGGATGCCAGGGGCGCGACGCGCCCGGGCGATGTACGCGGACCGGGTGTCCCGGTCCCGGCACCAGGAGAACATCATGAGTGACGAACAACTGCGGGAGCGGGTGCTGCAGGCGCTGGCATTCGAGCCCAGCATCGACGACCTGCACATCGGCGTGGCGGTGGAGAACGGCGTGGTGACGCTCAGCGGCCACGTCGGCAGTTATGCGCAGAAACTGGCCGCCGAGCATACGGTGCAGCATGTGAAAGGCGTGCGCGGCATCGCCCAGGAAATCCAGGTGCGCACCGCGGCGGCCAAGCAGCTGGCGGACGACCAGATCGCCGCGCGCGCGCTCAGCATCATTGCCTGGGACGCCACCGTGCCCGATGGCAAGGTGCAGGTCACCGTGCAAAAAGGCTGGGTCACGCTGAGCGGCAATGTGGAGTGGTTCTACCAGCGAGACGCCGCCGAACGCGCGGTGCGCAAGCTCTCCGGCGTGATCGGCATTTCGAACACCATCGAAGTCGTGCCCAGCGTGCGCGCCGGCGACATCAAGCGGCGCATCGAAGACGCCTTGCTGCGCAGCGCCCAGCTGGAAGCCAACCGGGTCCAGGTCAGCGTGCAGGACAACAAGGTGACGCTGAACGGCTGCGTCAACAGCTGGAGCGAGCGGGGCGCGGCCGAACGCGCCGCCTGGTCGGCCCCGGGCGTGGTCGAGGTGGCCGACAGGCTGGTGGTGGGCTGATCCCGTCGCGGCGCGACCGGCCATGCGAGCCATGTCGCAACCGACGCGGGGTGCGTCGCTGGCATTGGAGCGGCGGCCCACGCCGCGGCCGGCCGCGGGCCAGGTAAGGCTCAAGGTCGAGGCGTGCGCCGTCTGCCGCACGGACCTGCATGTCGTGGACGGCGACCTGCCAGGCTTGCGCTATCCCGTCACGCCGGGACACGAAGTGGTTGGGGTGGTCGAGGAGACCGGCGCGGGCGTCGATCCCCGCCTATTGGGCAGGCGGATGGGCGCCGCCTGGCTGGCATGGACCTGCGGACGCTGCGCATTCTGCCTTTCCGGCCGCGAAAACCTGTGCGACGCGGCCGCTTTCACCGGTTACACACGGGACGGCGGCTTTGCCTCGCACATGCTGGCGGAGGCCGCCTATCTTTACCCGCTGCCGCAGGATGGCGCGGCCGAGTCGATGGCGCCGTGGATGTGCGCCGGCCTGATCGGCTGGCGTGCCCTGCGCGCGGCCGGCGAAGCGACGCGTCTGGGCGTGTACGGCTTTGGCTCGGCGGGCCAGGTGCTGGCCCGGGTCTGCGCGTGGCAGCGCCGCCGCGTCCATGCTTTCACCCGACCCGGTGATACGGCGGCCCAGCAGCATGCACGGGCGCTAGGCGCGGTGTGGGCCGGTGACAGTGGGCAGGCGCCGCCCGAGCCGCTGGACGCGGCCATCATCTTCGCGCCCCTTGGCGAGTTGGTGCCGATGGCCTTGCAAGCGGTGCGCAAAGGCGGTTGCGTGGTCTGCGGCGGGATCCACATGACGGATATTCCCGCATTCCCCTACCGGCTGCTGTGGGGCGAGCGCAAGCTGGTGTCGGTGGCGAACCTGACGCGCGCGGATGGCCGGGAGTTCCTGGCACTCGCCTCGGCGGCGGGCGTACATTGCGACATCCACACTTATCCGCTCGAACATGCCAATGCGGCCCTGGAAGACTTGCGCCAAGGGCGGTTGCAAGCCACCGCGGTGCTGATTCCCTGACGCCCGCCACGGCCATCGTGGCGTCCCGGCGACCGTGCCGCGCCGCATGGAGCGCGCGGCAAGGCCGTGCCGGCGACGGTCAGCGGATTTCCAGGCGGTCATCCACGCCCGCTACGCTGGGGGTGCTCCAGGCGGCCAGTTCGGCGGTGTGCCGGTCCGCCCAACTCCTGACCTTGCCGGTCAGCGTCACCTTGCGGTCGTGCACCGATACCTGGATGTCATTGGCCTCCAGCTCCGCGCTGCGCTTGAGCGCATTCTGGATACGCTCCTTGATATCGCCCACGGGCACTCCCGCTTCCAGGGTGATCAGATTCGAAACGCCCTTGACCCCGGACAGCCGCCGGACCGCGCTTTCGGCGGCCGCGCGCTGATAGTGCCAGCCGACCTGGCCAGTCAGGGTGACCCAGCCCTGCTGGACTTTCACCTGGACTTTGCCGTCCGGCACCGAGCCGTTCCAGCCAATGCTGCTGATCGCGCGCCGGGCCAGTTCGTCATCCGAGTTTTGCTGCTGCAGGGCGGTGCGCACTTCGAGGTCCTGGGCAATGCCTTTGACGCCTTTGAGATGCGAAACGATCCGTTCGGCGTCGTACTTTTCGCTGTAGGTCCCAACGTGGCCGGTCAGCGTGACGACGCCGCCGGACGCGGCGACGCCGATGCCGGAGGCGTCGATGCGCGGATCGAATTCCAGGGCGTCCAGGACACTGCGGCGTAGTTCTTCGTCTTTCATGTTGAATCTCCAATGGCAACTGAGGTAGAAGGGAGCGGCGGATGTGCGGGCACGGCCCACAGGGAACTGGGCGCTCCGCAGGTCCAGTCTCGCGCCCAGGGCACGGCGCGTATTGAGTCTGGTCAACTCAAGAATTGGGGCCGTGCCGGTGCTTGCGGCCGCCAAGCTTGACTAGCGTCAATAAGCCCCTGGCGGGCGCGAGTACCGTGGGATTGACCCAATCACCAGGAGCGCGGTCATGACGCGATCAACCAAGCGCACCGCCGCCAACGGCGGCGGCGCACGGGAACCCGCTGGCGCCACGCCTGCGCCACGGGCCAGGCCCGAGGGCAATGGCGCCGCCGCGCCATCTCCCTTGCGGGACGGGCTGCACGCCGTCGCCGCGATCTGGTTCGGCGAGATCCACGGGCGCGTGCGGCGCTTGAGGGAAGGCGATGCCGCGGTAGGACAGGCCGCGCCCGACCTCATCCACGACCTGCGGATCTACGTGCGCCGGTTGTGCGCCTTGTCGGACCTGTTGCCGCGTCCGGCCGACCGGCAGCCGTTGCGGCGCGCGCTGCGCCGGGAGGTCGCCTGGGCCATGCAGCCCCTGTCGCGGGCGCGAGATTGGGATGTGTTCGTGGCCGACGTCCTGCCGCGGCTGTGCGAGGCGGAGCCGGATATCGACCGCGAGGTCTCGCTGCGGCGGGCGGGCGCGCGCTCGGACGTGGCGCATGCCGAAATGTACGCCAGTCTGCGCAACGAGCGCTTCGACGGCATGGTGCGCCTGCTGCGCGAGCGCAGCGATGAAATGCACGCGGCCCTGGCCGAGCGCAAGCCCAAGGCGCTGTACCGCGCCATGCGCCGTCGGCTAGAGCGCTGGGACGCGGCGCTGCGCGGCCGCCTGGAGGCCGAGGGGCAGGGCGCCCGGCGCGAGCACCAGACCCGCATCGAGATCAAGCGCCTGCGCTACGCCAGCGACGCGCTGTTGCAACTGTGTCCCTCGCGCCGGCTGGAACGCTATGCCAAGGGCCTGGCTGACCTGCAGGCGGCGCTGGGCGGCACGCAGGATTTGCGCACCGCGGCGCGCCTGGCGCCGGATACCTGCGTCAGCCTGGCCACCGGCAAACTGGCGCGCCAAGGCCTGGATGACGCCTGCCGACGCCTGCGGCGCCAAGCCCAGGCCGAGGCGCGCAAGGCCGGCAGGCGCTTCCTGCGAGCGCCGTCGTTCTGGGCGGCGCGCAAGCAGGGGCGCGTGGCGCGGCGCCTGGCGGAGGGCGCGCCCGCAAGACTGCCGGCAGCAGCGTAGCGCGCAGCCCTCAACCCGCCGCGCGGGCGGCCGCGCACGCGCCGGCCGGGTCCGGGGCCGGTTCCAGCACCGCCGTCATGGCCGGATCCGGCCGGAACACGGTCAGGCCTTTCACGCCCTGGCGCCAGGCCTGCAGGAACAGGGCGCCGACATCGGCCGGTGTGCTGGCCGGCGGCAACGGCACGGTCTTGGAAATCGCCGCATCGACCCAGGGTTGCAAGGCCGCTTGCATGGCCAGATGCGCCGCCGCGGGCAACTCGGCCGCGCGGCGGAAACAGGCGGGCAGGGCGGCGGCGTCACCGTGCAGGCGATGCCACAAGCGCCAGGCCGGATTGGTCGCCCGCACGGAAACCGGCTCGCCGCCGCCCAGGCGCAGCCGGCGTGAGTATTGCCAGGCATGGACCGCCTCGATCCCCGACGAACAATTGTCGAAGAAGGCGATACTGACGCTGCCGGTGGGCGCGAACGACACCAGATGACTGTTGCGCAGGCCATGCCGCGCGATGGCTGCGCGGACGGCCGGCGGCAGGCGCGGCAGGCCGCAAGCGCCGGCGCCCAGGTAGGCGGCCGGCTGGAACGCCGGGAAGGCGCCGCGTTCGCCCGCCAATTCGGCCGATGCCAGATAGGCGTTGTCGCGGATACAGCGCGCGATGCGCGCCGCGCAGGCCCGCGCGGGCGCCTCGCCATAGTCCAACCCCAGCATCAGCAGGGTGTCGGCCAGACCCGACAGGCCGACGCCGATGCGACGCTTGGCCCGCGCTTCGGCGGCCTGTTCGGGCAAGGGCCACCGGGTCAGCTCCAGCACGTTGTCCAGCAGCCGCACCTGGATGCGCACGCGCCGCGCCAGCGCGCTGAAGTCGAAACCGGCGGGCCCGCCCACGCCGAACGGATGGCGCACGAAGCGCGAGACATGGATCGGGCCGAGCACGCAGCTGCCATAGGCGGGCAAGGGTTGTTCACCGCAGGGGTTGGTGGCGGCCAGCCATTCGCTGCCGCGCAGCGGATTCAGGGCGTTGATCGTATCGATGAAAAGCACTCCCGGCTCGGCGTCACGCCAGGCCGCGCTGGTGATCCACTCCCAAAGTTGTCTCGCCGGCAGGCGGGTGTAGCGCCAGCAGCCGTCGCTGTCGCGGGCCGCCTGCGGCGCTACCGCGCCAGACGCCGGGGGGCTGACGTGGCGCAGGTCCCAGGATGCGTCGTGTTCCACCGCCCGCAGGAAGCGGTCGCTCAGCGCCACGGAAAGGTTGAACGTCGGCCAGCGACGACGGCCCGCCTTGGCCCGCAGGAACGCGGGCAGGTCGGGGTGGTCGCACGCCAGCACCGCCATCTGCGCGCCGCGCCGGCGCCCGCTGGCGGCGAGCGCCTGGCAGGCCTGGTCGTAGCGGTCGATGGCGGCACAGACGCCGCCCGCGCCGCTTCCCGCCGGCGGCACCGGGGTGAAGTCGTAGCCCACGCCACCGCCCATGCGCAGGGTACGCACGGCGCGCGCCAGCGCGGCATCGACACTGGCCGGCCACCCGGGCGCCGCGTCGATGGCCGGCTGCACGAAGCAATTCACCATGGTGGCGTCATCGCCCGCGCCGGCGTTGGCCATGATGCGGCCGGCGCCGATTGCGCCCGCCAGGAAATTGTCGAAGAAGCGCGCGGCGTGGCGGGCGCGGTCGGGCGCGGCCTCGCAGCACGCCAGCGCCGTCGCCACCCGGCGGTAGGTGTCGCGCCGCGTCGCTTCGCCGGGCCGGGCGTAGCGGTCGGCGAAGACCAGATCGGAGATATCCGCGGATGGCGGCATGACGCGCGTCCTCGCAAGGCCGGCGGCGCGTCCGGGAGGTCCGCGCCGACAACCCGGTGTAGCATCGCCACGCCGCCCACTGGTTGACACTTGTCAACAGCGTGTCGGCGCGCCCGTGCGTCAATCAAGGTGAATCCTGGCCAGGCGGCGCCGCCGCGTCCGCCATGCCGCCCACCACGGGAGCGCCTCATGAAAAAGCCCATCCTCCTGTTGCTGCTCTTTCTTCTGCTGGCCCTGCTGCTGACCAGCGCCGCGCGGGCCCAGCCGGCCCCGGGCCCGCTGGCGGTGCCGCCCGCGATGCTGGACCGGATCGACCGCGAAGCCGAGGCCACCCTGGCGCGGCTGTACCGGCTCTCGCCCCCCGCGCAGGCCCTGGTGGCGCGCGCCTTCGGCGTGCTGGTGGTGCCCGGCCTGCGCGCCGACGGCGGCATCCTGGGCGTGGCCTACGGGCGCGGCGTCCTGATCGAAGCCAGCGGCGAGCGCACCTATTACAACGTCATCGCCGGCCCGGCCGGCGCCATTCTCGGCCTCGACGGCAAGGCCGTCGTGCTGTTCTTTTCCGCCCACGACGCGTTGCGCGCGTTCCTGGCCGGCCCCGGTTGGATCGAGGGTGAGAACGGCACCATCCAGATCCTGGACGAAAGCGCCATGGCGGGGCCGCGCGCGCCCACGGTCGCGCCGATCGCCGGCTTCATCCTGTCGACGGATCGCCTGTTGCGCGGCCTGTCCCTGTCAGGCAGTCAGTTCATCAAGGTCCCGCTGGTCATGTGCGGGGACGCCGCCACGGCCTGTGCGGGCGAGCGGGCGAGCCGCTAGAGCGTGGCCAGCATGGCGGCGACGACACCTCCCATCGCCACCGTGGCGCACCATCCCGCCAGCCGCAGGCGCGGCCCGATCACGTGCGTCCCCATCACCGCGCGCCGGGACGCCAACACCATCATCACGGCCATGATGGGCAGGGCCACCACGCCGTTGAGCACCGCGGCCCAGAACAATTCCTCGACCGGGTCGACCGGCGCGAAGCACAGCGCCACGCCGCCCGCCGTCGCGGCGGCGATGACCGCGTAGAACGCGTGTCCCTCGCCCCGCCCCAGCCGGGCATCCAGGGTGGCGGACAGGCCGGCGGCCTCGGCCACGGCATACGCGGCCGATCCCGCCAGCACCGGCACCGCCAGCAGGCCGGTGCCGACGATGCCCAGGCAGAACAGCAGGAAGCAGAGGTCGCCGGCCACGGGCCGCAGCGCCTCGGCCGCCTGCGCCGAGGTTTCGATGCGGACGCCGCCGCCAACATGCAGCGTGGCGGCGGTGGCCAGTATGATGAAAAAGCCGATCAGGTTCGAGAACGTCATGCCGACCAGCGTGTCGGCGCGGATGCGCCGCAGTTGCCGCCGCACTTCGCCGGCCGAGCGCGTCAGCCCGTCCCGACCCGATTCCATCTCGAGCGCGGCCTGCCAGAAGAACAGATAGGGGCTGATGGTGGTGCCAAACACCGCCACGATCATCAGCAGCGCGTCACGGCCGAGCGCCAGGCGGGGCAGGGCGAGCTGGCGCGCCAGCTCGCCCCAGTCCAGTTCAATGGTAAAGGCCACCGCGACGTAGGCCAGCAGGGCCAGCGTCAGCCATTTCAGCCAGCGCACATAGGCCTGGTAGCGCATGAACACCTGCAACGCCAGGCACAGCGCGCCGATGCCGACGGCATAGCCGCCGCGCGGGCCGCCCACCGCCAGGTGCAGCGCCTGTGCCATGGCGGCGATGTCCGCCGCCAGGTTGAGCGTGTTGGCCATCACCAGCAGGCCGACCACCAGCCACAAGACCGGCGGCGCGAAGGCGCGCTTGATGTTGGCCGCCAGGCCGCGCCGCGTCACGTAGCCGATCCGCGCGCTCACCAGCTGGATCGCCACCATCAGCGGCAGCGTCAGCGGCATCGTCCACAGCATCGCGTAGCCGAACTGGGCGCCGGCCTGGGAATAGGTGGCGATGCCGCTGGGATCGTCGTCGGCCGCGCCGGTGATCAGGCCGGCGCCCAACTGCCGCGGACTGTAGGGCGAGGCAGCGGACCGGCGGGGCCGCGCCCGGCGCCGGCCCGCCGCGGGCCGGTGGCTCGGCGCGCGCATGCCGCATCACCCCGCCCGGTGCCGCCCTGGAATCACGCGGATTCCTCTGGCGCGCGCACCAGCAACACCGGCACGGGCGAGGTGCGCAGGACGCCTTCGGCGCTGCTGCCCAGCACCAGTCGGCGCACGCCGCGACGGCCGTGCGTGCCGATCACGATGAGGTCCGCCTTCCACATTTCGGCTTCGGCGATGATGCGCTGCTGCACGGTCTTGTCCAGATTTTCATACAGCACGCTGTCGACCGGCACGCCTTGCGCGCGCACGGTGGCGCTGGCCTGCTGCAGAATTTCGGTGCCGTCCTTGCGCAGCAGGTCCAGCAGTTCGCCGGCGGCGTAGCCGTAGGCGTCGATGCCGAGCATGAAGGACATTTCGTCGATCACGTGGATCAGGCGCAGGCTGGCGTGCGTCAGCAGGGCCAGGCGGATGGCTTCCTGCAAGCCGCGTTCCGACGTCGGGCTGCCGTCGACGGGTACTAGGATGCGTTGATACATGCGAGTTCTCCGAAATAGGGGAATGGGCTTGCCGTGGGTTTACGTTAGGAGCGCGCGACCGCGTCGATGTTGACGGGAGTCAACCGCCGTGGAAATCGGCCGGCGGGCGTGGATCGGCCGGATTGCCGATTCCCGCCGGGCCCGTTTTGGCGCAACAATGAGGCTTCGGGCGGCCGCGCCGTCTTCGGCGCATTGACGTGACATCATGGACACGCAGACTCCACTCCCGTTCGCGATCGCGCTCGGCATCGGCTTGCTGATGGGCGTGGAGCGCGAGCGGCGCAAACGCGGCGCATTGGCCCGGCCAACCGCCGGCGTGCGCACGTTTGCCCTGACGTCATTGCTTGGCGCCGTCGCCATGTACCTGGGCGGCGCGCTGCTGGTGGGCCTCGCGGCGGCGGCATTGGGACTGCTGTTGCTGGCGCACGCGCGGGCCGCGGGGACGGGGCAGGGCATGGCCACCCAGGCGGCCTTGCTGTTGAACCTGCTGCTGGGCGGCCTGTGCCTGCGCGACCCGGTGCTGGCGTCGGGCCTGGCCGTGACGGCCGCCATCCTGCTGGCGGCGCGTACGCGTCTGCATCGGTTCGTGCGCAAGGTCCTGAGCCGCGAGGAAATGGTCGACGGGCTGATCCTGGCGGCTGCCGCGCTGGTGGTGCTGCCCATGCTGCCGGATGCCTACCTCGGGCCGTTCCAGGCCCTGAACCTGCGCACCGTCTGGAAGTTCACCGTGCTGGTGATGGCGGTCAGCGCGGCCGGCCACGTCGCCTTGAGGCTGTTCGGACCGCGCATCGGGCTGCCGCTGGCCGGCTTCGCATCGGGCTTCATTTCCAGCACGGTGACCATCGGCGCGATGGGCCAGCGGGTGGCCGCCGAGCCATCGTTGATGGGACCCGCCGTGGCGGGCGCGGTGTTGTCCTCGATCTCGACCCTGGTGCTGATGGCGGCGGTGCTGCTGGCGATCAGCCCGGCCACGCTGCAGGCCCTGCTGCTGCCGCTGGTATGTAGCGGCGCGGCCGCGCTGGCCTATGGCGCGATGTTTCTGTTGCGCGCGATGCGCCAGCCGCCGGCCACGCCAGTGGAGCCCGGACGGCCTTTCAAGCCGCAGGCGGCCCTGATGCTGGCGCTGATCGCGGCCGCCGTGCTGGTCGGGGTGGCCGCGTTGAATGCCTGGCTGGGGCAAAGGGGCATCGCGCTGGCGGCATTGCTTGGCGGCTTCGTCGACACCCATGCGGCGGCGGCCTCGGTGGCGACGCTGGCCGCCGCCGACCGCGTCCTGCCGGCGCAGACCGTGGTGCCGGTGCTGGCTGCGTTGTCGGCCAATGCCTTGAGCAAGGCGGTGTTCGCGGCCGCGAGCGGCGGACGCCGTTTCGCGGCCCAGGTGGTGCCCGGGCTGCTGCTGATGATAGTGGCCGCCTGGGCCGGCTACGCGGTCGGTTGAGCGTGGCGGTCGGCGGCGGCCGCATCGCCCTGGCGATCGCCGCCGGCCCCGTTGCCCTGCGACAGAAACTGCGCCGCGCCTTCGGCGATCTGCGCCATGCGTTCCTGCCAGGGACTCTGGCTGCTGCGGATGGCGGCGGCCGTCGAGGCGGAGGCTTCGCGCGCGATCTTTTCCAGTTCCCGCAGGTAGGCCAGCTCTCGTCCGAACAGCTCCAGCATGAAGCTCTGCTGCACCGCGAGCAAGGCGCCGGCGGTGTCGGCGGCGTCGACCTGGTCGCGGGCATGCTGGACGAACGCCAGCATTTCCTTGTCGGTCCTGAGCTGCAACGTGCGCAACTGTCGCAGGGTGTCGAAATAGCCCGAGGCCGAGGCCAGCAGGGTGTTGAAGCCGTACTTGTACAGCGCGGCATGGGGTTCGTAGTCAAGTTGCATGGCGGGTCTCTCCACGGGGACGGCGCATGCATGCGCCCGCGCCGCCTGGAATACCCAGCATAGGCCCGCCGGCCCCGCCGACATTGACCAAACTCAACTACGCGGCCGGGTCAGCCGCAACTCAAGCGGCGCAGGGCGTCGACGTCGAGGATCTCCAGGTGGCGCTTGCTTACCAGGAGCAGTGACGCCGCCTGCAGGCGCGCGAAAACGCGGCACACGGTTTCGATTTTCATGCCCAGGTGGTTGGCAATGTCCTCGCGCGTCATTTTGAGCACGAACTGGCGCGACGAGTAACCATGCGCGGCCATCTGCTCGGAGGTCTCGACCAGGAAGCTGGCGATGCGTTCGTCCGTCGTCATGCGACCCAGGGTCAGCAGCAGGCGCTGGCAATGGTTCATGTCGTGCGCGATCAGGCGATGGAACTGACGCCCCGCCTCGGCATCCTGCTCGCAATTGGCCTCCAGTTCGCGGTAGGGCAGGGCGCAGGCCACCGAGTCCTCCAGCGCAATGGCATCGCAGGTATGGATGCCAGTTTCGATGGCATCCAGGCCCAGCAGCGAACCCGCTCCCGGGAACGCGGTGATCTGCTCCAGACCCGACGTATTGGTGACGCGGATCTTCATCGACCCGGCGCGCAGCAGATACAGGTTGTGCAATGCGTCACCGGCGCGATACAGCGCTTCGCCCCGGCGCACGCTGCGCCGCCCGCGCGCGGCCGGCGCCAGGGACGTCCAGTCCTGTGGATGGCACAGGCGCGCCACCTCGCAGGAGGCGCAGTCGCGCGGCAACGCCTGATTGACCGGCGGGGGAGTCGACAGCGAGAGCGAGGTCGTGTCCATGGTTGCACCTCATCGGGTGGGGGGTATCCAGGCAGAAATCGAGGCGGGCGCGCGACCGGCACGCGCATGCAAGCAGTATGCGCGGCGGCCGGGGACGGCGCTATCGGCGCAACCCGCCAGTTCCCATACGAATCGCCCCCGATCGGGTGTAGGAATATTCCTACACCGTCGTGCGACCTGGTCAGCCGGCGGGGCCTTCCTGGTCATCGATCAACCGGTGCTTGAGCGCGTAGCGGACCAGGTCGGCCTGGTTGCGCAGGCGCATCTTCACCAGGATCCGGCTTTTATAGGTACTGACCGTCTTGACGCTCAGGAAAAGCAGCCGCCCGATATCGGCGTTGTTCAGGCCCCGGGCGAGGTGGAGGAACACCGCCGACTCCCGATCGGACAGGGACAGATGCGGTTGCAGGGCGCCGTCGGCATGCCGCTCGAAGGCAACGCTCTCGGCCACCGACGGACTCAGGTAGCGGCCGCCGGCGGCAACCCGGCGCACGGCCTGCACCAACTCCGTGGCGGCGCTGTCCTTGGTGAGATAGCCCGCCGCGCCGGCCTTGATGGCCTGGACCGCGTATTGCGGTTCGCCGTGCATCGTCAATACCAGGATCGGCACGGCGGGGTAGTCGCGGCGTATCAGGCGGATCAGGTCGATGCCGTCGTGGCCCGGCATGGACAGGTCCAGCACCAGCAGGTCCCATGGCCGCTCGGCCAGCAAGCGCAGCGCTTCGGCGCCGTTGCCGGCCTCGCCCTGCACCGAGATGTCGCCGGTCGGTTCCAGCAGGCGGCGCAGGCCCTCGCGCACCAGGGTATGGTCATCCGCAAGCATGACGGCGATCATGGCGTCTCCCAAGGCGGCTGCGGCGGCTGGGACGGCAGGGTGGCCTTCAGGCGGAAACCGCCTTGCCGTCGCGTCGTGATGCTGACGTCGCCGTTGAGCAGGCGCACCCGTTCGCGAATGCCCTGCAGGCCCAGCGAAAAGGACAGCTTGCGCGTCAGGCTTTCCGGTGTCGCGCCCACGCCGTTGTCCTGCACCACCAGACAGCACTCGGTGGCGCTGCAGGACAACCGCACCTGCACCTGGCTGGCCTGCGCGTGCCGGGCGATATTGGTCAGGGCCTCCTGGACCACGCGATACAGTGTCGTCGCCACCTGCTTGGCGGGTTCGCCGGCGCCGATGTCGATATGCGCGTCGGTGGCGATGCCATAGCGTGACACGAAATTCGACACCAGCCATTCGATCGCCGCGGCCAGCCCGAGGTCATCGAGCATGACTGGCCGCAGGTCGGCGGCGATGCGCCGCAACGAGGTGAAAGTCAGTTTGATGAGGCGGCGCATGGCCTCGACCCGGTCATGCAGGTCCTGGTCGTGCGGCGACAGGCGCGCGGCCAGTTGCGACAGTTCCATGGTCAGCGCTGTCAGGCTCTGGCCGAGGTCATCGTGCAATTCCCGCGCAATGTGCTTTTTTTCCTGCTCGCGTACGTGCAACAGGGCATTGGACAGCCGCGTCAGTTCGTCGCGCGAGGCCAGCAGGGCCTGGTCGACCCGCTGCCGCTCGGTGATGTCGCGCAGGAAAATCGACAGGAACACGCCGGCTTCGCCCTGTGTCTGCGAAATCGAGGCTTCCATGGGAAATTCCTCGCCGTTGGCGCGCAGGCCCCACAGCGGCGCGCCCAGCCCCATCTTGCGCTCGGAAATGCCGGTATGGCGAAAGCGCTCGACATGCCGGGCATGCACGGCGCGAAAACGGACGGGTATCAGGATGTCGAGACTGGCGCCGATGGCCTGGTCGGCCTGGCGCAGGAAAACGCGCTCCGCCGCCGGGTTGAACATCACGATGCGCTGTTGCGCGTCGACCGTGATGATGGGTTCCGTGGCGGACTGGATGATATCGAGAAGCGGTGGCGCGTTGGCCGGGGGCTCCATGGGCGGGTGGGATATGCGCGTTCCAGGACCGGACGGGGGGTCTGGATTGATTGCAGCACAGTTCCCCGCCGTGCGCCATAGTCGCGATGCACGGGGCCTGAAGGGGCGGGCGCGAGCCGTCCCCCTTTTGTTCTCCCGACGTTCAGTCGACGGCGGGCAGCACCGGGTCGTCCCAATCACCCGCGCCGCCGAAGGCCCGCAACTGCGCCTTGAAACGGCACAGCGCCGCGTCGCTCTCGCCGGCCAGCACGTCGAACTGCTTGAGCAGCAGGATCGAGCGCGGCTTGGCGCCGATCGCGCTGGCCATGTCGTCGACCGCGCGAAAGCCGCCATATCCGGACATCACGCAGATCACTGAATAGGCCCGGATTCCCTGGTGCGCATTGCGCAGGAATGCGCGCATAGGCGCGGCCAGCGATCGCAGCCACACCGGCGCGATCAGCACCACGTGGTCATAGGCGTCGAGCGCCGGCCCGTCGTAGCGGTACGCCGGGCTGCGCTTGAAGAGCACGTCGACGATGCAGCGCAGGTCCCCGCGCAAGCCGAGCCGGGGCTGTGGGTCGCGGATCTCATGGACCGGCCATTGGGTCATGGCGGCCAGGCGTTCGGCCACCGCGCGCGCGGTGCCGCTGCGCGAATAGAACACGATACCGATGCGGGTCATGATGCCTCCTTGCGGGCGGGAGAATCGCGCTCATCCTGGGCCAGCAGGGCGCGCAGGATATCGCGGCGGCTGACCACGCCCACCAGCTTGCCGTCGCGCGTGACCGGCACGCGCTTGATGGCATGCTTGAGCAACAGGTCGGCGATCCGCGACAGGGGCGCCGATTCGTCGACGGTGATCACCGGGCTGCTCATGACGCTGGCGGCGGCGCGCTCGCCCAGTTGCAGGCTGTGCAGGAATTCCAGGTTCAAGGGTTCGCCTTCGGCCAGTTGCGCCAGCCAGTGGTCGAGTTTTTTCTGGTGGGCGCTGTCCTGCCGGCGCACCAGGTCGCCTTCGCTGATCAGGCCGATCAAGGTGCCGTCGTCGCCGACGACCATGACGGCGCTGATTTCCCGCTCGACCATCGCGCGCATGATCTGGGAAACGGGCGTTCTGGCATTGACGCAATAGGGATTCGGGGTCATGAGTTCGCTCGCGAGCATGCTGTTCTCCAGGGGAAAAGGGGCGTACCCTGGCTGGCGGGGCGCCTTGTCTTCATCTTGATCCGCCCGCCGGGCGCGGTCTTGATCTAGGTCAAGCCGCGCGCCGCGCGCCATTTCCCATGGGCGCGCGCCGTGCGATGCTGGCAGCGCATCCGCAAGGAGGAACCATGTCGAACCATCCGATGCTGTGTTTCCTGGGCGCCGCCGGCACCGTCACCGGCTCGCGCCACCTGCTGGAGATCGACGGCCGGCGGATCCTGCTCGATTGCGGCCTGTTCCAGGGTGTGAAGACCTTGCGGCTGCGCAATTGGGCGCCGTTCCAGGTGCCGCCCGCCGACATCGACGCGGTGGTGCTGTCGCATGCGCACCTGGACCATTCGGGCTACCTGCCGCGCCTGGTGCGAGACGGTTTTCAGGGGCCGGTCCATTGTTCCCACGCCACGCTCGACCTGTGCCGGCTGCTGCTGCTCGACAGCGCCCACCTGCAGGAAGCCGATGCCGATTACCTGAACCGGCACAATCTATCCAGCCACAAGCCCGCGCTGCCGCTCTATACGGTGGCGGACGCGCAACGCGCGATCGCGGCGCTGCGGCCCCAGGAGTTCGAGACCGCGATCGAACTGCCCGGCGGCTGTCGGGCGCGGCTGCACCGCGCCGGCCATATCCTGGGGGCCTCCATCGTCGAACTCGAGTACCCGGGCGGCCGCCTGGTCTTCAGCGGCGACCTGGGACGCCATGGCGATCCGCTCATGCCGGCGCCGCTGCCGATCCCGCAGGCCGACTATCTGGTGCTCGAATCCACCTACGGCAACCGCGCCCACAGCAAGGAAAGCGTGCTGGTCGCCCTGGAGGCCATCATCCTGCGCACGGTCAGGCGCGGCGGCACGGTGGTGATTCCGTCGTTCGCCGTGGGCCGGGCGCAAGCGTTGCTGTATTACCTGTGGCAGCTCAGGCAGGCGGGGCGCCTGCCGCACGACCTGCCGGTATTCCTGGACAGCCCGATGGCCAGCGGCGCGGTGGACGTGTACCTGCGGCACCTGGCCGACCAGCGGCTGACGCTGGCCGACGCACGCGCGGCCTTCGGCATGGCGACCTGCGTCACCGACGTGGAGCAGTCCAAGGCGCTCGATGCCTCGCCCATGCCGAAGATCATCGTGTCGGCAAGCGGCATGGCCACCGGCGGCCGCGTGATCCACCATCTCAAGCACTATCTGCCGGATCCGCGCAACACGGTCCTGTTCGCCGGTTTCCAGGCCATGGGCACCCGGGGCGCCGCCATGCTGGATGGCGCGGCGACGGTCAAGATCCACGGCGGCTACATTCCCGTGCGCGCGGAAATCGACAACCTGTCGATGCTGTCGGCGCACGCCGACGCCGACGAGATCCTGCGCTGGTTGGGCGGCTTTACGCAGCCGCCCCGCGAGACCTTCATCGTGCACGGCGAACCCGACGCCGCCGACGCGCTGCGCCTGCGGATCAAGGACGAACTGGGCTGGCGCTGCCGGGTCATGGAACAGAACGACAGGGTTGAACTGGCCTGACCGGCATCAATCACGCCGCGCCTCGTAAGTCGGCCATCTGCCGTCGCGGATGTCGTCGCTGTCGATGCCTTCGGCGCGTGCCTGGGCCACCTGCTGGTTGCGCCTTGCCAGCCACTACTCGCGGACGGCGGCGCCGCAGTGGCGCAGGCGCGGCACGCGGGCCAGCATCCCGGCGCACAGGTAATTGCTGGCCTGCGAGTAGGCGTGCAGGCGCTGCACCTCGGCATGGGAGGGCAGGGAGGTCATGGCGGTTTTCCTTTGGCGGGCGCGGCGGGTACCGCCCATGCCGGACGCGTCGAACGGCCGCTGTCGACGATGATCAGGTAGCGGCCGGCGCCGGTCACCGGCGCGCGGTCACGCAGCAGCACCCAGGGAGGCGTCACCAGCGCGGCGGCCAGCTCGTAGTCGGCATCCAGCAGCCCGAGCCGGTCGATCAGGCGATTGAATGTCGCCGGGATGCGGATGCAGCCTTTCGATTGGGCCGTGCCCAGGCGCTGTTCCAGTACATACGGGTCGGTCGCGTGCATCTGCAGGCGCATGGTCGCGGGCGCGCGGTCGCCCCATCCCTTGTTGGCGGTCTGCCAGCCGAAGTCGTAGACCCGCATGCCCTTGGCCCCATAGCCGAGGATGCCGTTGGCGTTGCGGGTGCCTTCGGCGCGGAAATCGGGGTTGGCGAGCGTGTGGCTGAAAACGCCCGTGGGCGTCTCGAAATGGTCGAACTGGCCGACCCGGCCGGTGGACACAGGCGTAGCCCCCAGGAACAGCGGCGGCTGCGCCAGCCAGTACAGCAACGCCGCCTGCACCTGGATATCCCGATCCACCACGATAACGAACTGCGGACCGAGCGGCGTGATGCCGGCCGCCCGCAGGGCCTGCGCCGCCAATTCTCCGTAGCGCGCCTGTTCGTCGGCGGGCGGCGTCAGCGTCGGCGTGACCTGCTCGCCGAAGGCGCGGGCCACTTGCGCGGCGGGGGCCGGCGGGAGAGGCTGCGCCGCCGCGCCGGCCGCCGGCAGCAGGGCGGCCAGCGCGAGGCGCCAGGCCATGACGGCGCGCGGCGACGGACGCCGGCTGGCCGGACGGCCCGGCGCGGGCAGGGCGCCTGCCTGGCGCGGTGCGGGCTGCGCGCTGGTCATGATGGGCTCGCCGCTAGTTCACCATGACCACCGGCACGTGCACGGCATGCAGCAGTTTCAGGGCCACCGAGCCCAGCATCAGGCTGCCGGCGGCGCCCAGCCCGCGCGAGCCCATCACGATGTGGTCGCACTGGTGTTCGGCCGCGTATGCCTGGATGGACTCGGCGACATTGCCCACGCGCAGGTTCGATTGATACATGATGCCCGCCTTGTCCAGCGCCGCCTTGGCATCGGCGAGCGCCGTCCTGGCTTCGTCCTCGTAGTATTGCTGGATCATGTCATGGGACACGAACGCCAGCACCGCGCCGGAGACGATAGGCGGCTGTACGTTCAGCAGATGCAGGTTGCACGCGCCGTGTTCACGGACATGGTCGATCATGTAGCGCACGGCGCGCAGCGAATTGGCGGATCCGTCGACCGGGATAAGCACGTTTTTCATGGAACCTCCTGGCGGGGAAGGGGAGCGGCAACTGTCATCATCGCGCCGCGCGTCCACCGGCCATTGACGCGGGTCAAGCTGGCGCGATTCTTCCCAGTCTTGCGGCGGCGGCAACCGATCGGGTTCGCCGGCTGGCGGGGTTGACAAAGGTCAACGTCCCACGCCGTCGGCGGCGCAAGATGGCGGAACATCCCGACCCGCGCCGCGGGCTCGCCGCCCGCCGGCCGGACAACGCCGCATCCTCCTGGAGACTCCGCCATGTTCCGCCGTATCGCCGTGCACCTGGACAATGGCGTCGATTGCAGACGCCGTATCGATATCGCCCTGCGGATGGCCAAGGCGCATGACGCCCATCTCACCGGCATCTTCGCCAGCCACATGCAGCCTGGCTATTTCTACGACGAGGGCGGCCTGTGGGCCCGCTCAATGGAAATCATCAAGGAAATCAATACGAAAGGGCGCGCGGCCACGCAGGAGGCGTTCAGTCAGGCTGCCGCGCAGGCCGGCGTGGCGATCTCCTGGCGGCAGGGCGACGACACGCCGGCCGACTGCCTGGCGCGCCACGCGCGCTATTCCGATGTCGTCATCGTCAGCCAGGAAAACGGCTATGACATCGAAGCGGCGACCGGTGACGATTTCGTGCCGCAGACCCTGCTTGCCGCCGGACGTCCCGTCATCGTCCTGCCGACGGCAGGCACGTTCGAGACCATCGGCATTCGGGCGCTGTATTGCTGGAACCGGGGCCGCGAGGCGGCGCGGGCGCTGGCCGACGCCGCGCCCATGCTGCGCAGCGCCGTCGCGCTGCGCGTCCTGACGCTGCAAGGCGCCGATGAAGATCCCGAGCGGCAGGCCGCTTACGAGGATCTGGCGGCGTACTGCGCCAGCCACGGCTTTCCGCCCTTGGAATCCGAGACGCGCGACGCGCGCGAAGCGGGCATCGGCGACGCCATCCTGGACGCCGCCGCCGACTTCGGCGCCGATCTCATCGTCATGGGCGCGTACGGGCATAGCCGCGCCCGCCAATGGATACTGGGCGGCGCCACGCGTTCGTTGCTGGCGGCGATGACCGTGCCGGTGCTGTTTTCGCACTAGCCGGGCGCCAGGATCCGGGAGACCGCCATGCCAGCCGAACATCGGCGCATTCTCGTGGCCATCGACGGCAGCCACGCGTCGGATCGCGCGCTGGACGAGGCCATCGGCCTCGCCAAGCTGTCGCATTCCGAACTGCGCGTCATCCACGTCCTGGACGATCTGTCCATTTCAATGGCGTTCAATCCCTATGCGGGCTATTACACCGGCGAACTGATCAGCCAGCTGCGCCAGGACGGCGCCCAGTTGCTGGCGCGGGCAGCGGCGCGCGCCAGCGCCGCGGGCGCCGTGGTCCAGACCGCGCTGTACGACGATCTGGGCCTGCCGGTGCGGGAGCGCATCCTGGAAATCGCACGGAGCTGGCCGGCCGACCTGATCGTGATGGGCACGCACGGGCGTCGCGGTGTCGACCGCGCCTTGCTGGGCAGTTGCGCGGAAGGCGTGGTGCGCGCCGCCTCGGCGCCGGTGTTGCTGGTTCGTGCGGCCTGAAAGCGGCGGTCCGAGGAGATAATCTTACTTTACATAATATACATTATGCGTATTACGACGAGACCCACAGCGGCGTGCATTCCCATCCCGTCCAACCGCCGCGCCTTTCCCGATTTCAAGCCTCGATCACCGAAAAATACGGCGCCTGCGCCAGTTCCTGCCTTGCGATACGAACCACGGCGTCCAGCCCGGCCATGTCGGCCACCCGCGGATATGCCGCGCACAATCGCAGCGGAGCGAACGGCCGCTCCTGTTCGTAGCGCACCACGGTGCCTCTGGCCAGCGCATCGGCCATCACGCTGACCGGCAGCGCACTCATGCCGACGCCGGCGGTTATCAGTCCGACGATGATGGCCACGCTTGTGCAGGTGCTGAATTCCGGCAATGGCGTGCGTTCCTGGCTGCACCAGGCGGCCACTACCTGGTGCAGCGGCGACGGCGGCGGCACCACGAATAATTTCTGCGCGGCCAGGTCCACTGCCCGCAACCGCGGGCGCGGGTCCAGCCCGATCCAGGCCACCTCGGCCCAGGCCAGCGGTTCAACCTGCAAATGATGGCTGACGCCGGCGTCGATGAGAAAGGCGATATCGAGCTGGTTGGTGTTCAGGCGCTCGCTGAGCACCAGGCTGTTGGCGATGGTCAGTTCGACCTGCAGGCGCGGATAGCGCTGTTCGAGTTGCCGGACGATGGCCGGCAGGCACGCCATCGCCATGGTTTCCGACGCGCCCACCCGCAGCCGGCCCTGTAAGGGGTCGCCGGTGCGCAGGCGGGTTTCCAGTTCATCGAGCACGCCGACCGCCTGCTCGGCGTAGCGCCGCGCCAGCACCCCTTCCGCTGTCAGCACTGCTCGCCTGCCCTCGCGCTCGAACAAGCGTACGCCCAGCGCCGATTCCAGTTCGCGGATGCGCAGGGAAATGGTCGGCTGGGTCACATTCATGTGCTCGGCGGCCGCCTGGAAGGAACCCAGCCGGGCGATCGCCAGCAGGGCCTCCATCTGGGGAATGGAAAATCGTCTCATCAGGAAATTTTATATATAACCGCCAGGAACTTTAATTAGAAGAAAGTAAATCCTATTGATAGGATGCCGTGCATGACACCCCCGCTCAATCTTCCCGCTGGCGCCGCGGACTGCCACGCCCACGTCCTGCGCACGGATCTGCCTCTGGTTGCCGGCCGCCATTCGGCGCCCTTGCACAATGCCGAAGTCGATGAGTACCTGCGAGTCCTGGACGCCCACGGCATCTGCTATGGCGTCCTGACCGCGCCCAGCTTCTACGGCAGCGACAACGGCCTGTTGCTGCGGTCATTGCAGGTCGCGGGCGGCCGCCTGCGCGGCACCGCCCTCGTCGAGCCGGAGATCGGCGACGCGGAGCTGGACATGCTGTACGCCCATGGCGTGCGCGGCGTGCGCCTGAACTGGTTGCGCCGCCGGCCCCTGCCAGACAGCGGCAGCCGCGCCTACCGCGCCCTTTATCCAAGGTTGCGCGAGCGCGGCATGCACGTCGAGGTCTATGTCGAAGGCGAGCATCTGGCCGCGGTGCTCCCTCCGATCCTGGCCAGCGGCGTGCGGCTGGTCCTGGACCATTTTGGCGGCCTGACGCCGGGATTTCCGACGCTGGGCCTGTTGCGCGAAGCGCTTGCCCAAGGCCAGACCTGGATCAAGCTGTCCGCGCCCTACCGTCTGGCGGGCCAGGATGCGGCGGCGTTGAGCGCCCTGCTGCTGCGCGAAGCCGGCGCGCAGCGCCTGCTCTGGGGCACGGATTGGCCGTGGGTATCGCACGAGAGCGAGGTCGACTACGGGCGCTGCCTGGACTGGTTGGGCGATTGGCTGCCCGACCCGGGCCCGCGCGACATCATCCTGCGCGATACCCCGAAGCTGCTGTTCGATTTTGAAGGCTGATTTTTCCCATAACAATCAACGACCCGTGGCGCCGGCTTTCAGGCGGCGCCACCTCAGGAGACCGCCATGCCCCGTTTTTCCTTCACCGCCCGGGCGTTTGCCCTGGCCCTTGGCTCGCTGATCGCGGGCGGCGCCCTTGCCGCCGAGCCGATCCGCCTGATCGTTCCCACCACGGCGGGAGGCGGCACCGACGGCTTCTTCCGCATGTTGGCCAAGGACGCCGAACCGCATCTGGGCGCGCCGGTGGTGGTGGTCAACGTGGGCGGCGCCGGCGGCAGCATCGGCGTCACGCAGATGGTGCGCGCCGCGCCCGACGGCAACACGATCGCCGGGGTCTGGCTGGGGCCGGTGACGGTGGCGCCGCACACCACGCCGGTTTCCTACACGCCCAAGGACTACATTGCCGTTGCCCAGTTGACCAGCGCGCCCTACGTCATGTGCGTGCAGCACGACTTCGCCGCGGACGACGGCAAGCAACTGATGCAGTTGCTGCGCAAGGCGCCGAATCGCTATACATTCGGCACCGATGGCGCGGGCGGCCCGGGACAGTTGGCGGCGCAACGGATCTTCGACCGCCAGGACATCCATCAACGCGACATTCCCTACAAAGGGGCTGGCGACACCCTGCTGGCGTTGCTGGGCGGGCACATCGACATGTATGTGGGATCCATTCCCCCGGTGCTGCCCTACGTGAAGAGCGGCAAGGTCAAATGCCTCCAATTGACCTCGGCCGACAAAGTGGCGGCGCTGCCGCAAGCCACCAGCCTGAACGAACTGGGCCTGGGCGAGGAACAGACGCTGCTGTGGCGCGGCATTCTGGCGCCCAGGAATACGCCGCCCGAGCGCGTGCGGGCGCTGGAGCGGGCATTCACCGCCGCGGCGCAATCCGCGGCGACGCGCAGTTTTGTCGAGGATGCGGGCGAACAGATCGCCATCGTGACGGGCGACGCCTTCCGCGCGCAGATCGAGCGGGAGTATGCCGCACTGGGCAAGGTCGCCGAAGGGCTCAAGCTGTCGTCGAAATGAGTCAAGCGCCCGTGCGCAACCACCGCCACAGCGTGGTCGGGCTGATTCCCAACTGTTCGCAGGCCTTGCGCCGGTCGCCGCCGCAGCGGGTCAGCACCTCGCGCACATGCGCCGCCTGCTGGCGCCGGCCGTGCGAGGCCAGGTCGCCCGGCTCCGAGTGGGCGGCGCCTCGCGTCAGTTCCGGCGCCACGTCGGCCAGGATGCGCCGCACTTCCGGGTCGAGCGGTGTCTCGGGCATTTCCGCCAGGAACACCGCCAGGCGTTCCAGCACGTTCTCCAGTTCGCGGATGTTGCCGGGCCAGTCGTGCGCCAGCAACGCGTCGCGCAAGGCTTCGGGCAACGGCGGCTCGCCGGCCAGGCCCAGGTTCTGCCGCACCCGCTGGTACAGGTGCTGCGCCAGCAGCCAGATGTCGTCGCGGCGCTCGCGCAGTGTCGGCATGTCGATGCGCAGGATGTTCAGGCGGAAAAAGAGATCCTGGCGGAACGCGCCGGCCGCCACCATGGCCGCCAGGTCGCGATGAGTGGCAGCCATGATGCGCACATTGACGGGCACCGGTTCGCTGCCGCCCACGGGCATCACCTGCCGCTCCTGCAGCACGCGGAGCAGGCGGATCTGCAACGCCGGCGGCATGTCGCCGATCTCGTCCAGGAACAGCGTGCCGTTGTGGGCCGCCTCGAACAGCCCGGGCTTGCCGCCGCGGCGCGCGCCGCTGAAGGCGCCGTCCTCGTACCCGAACAGCTCGCTTTCCAGCAGGGTTTCGGGCAGCGAGGCGCAGTTGACCGCGATGAAGGGGAAATGATGGCGCGCGCTGGCCTGGTGGATGCCCTGGGCCATGACTTCCTTGCCGGTGCCGCTTTCGCCGCCGATCAGCACGGTCGAATCGACCCGGGCGTAGCGCAGGCCGAGCATGCGGGCCTTTGCCAACGGGGCGGACTGGCCGTGCAGGTCGTCCAGCGTGTAGCGCACGGTGCGCACTGGGGTGCGGGCCCGCGTGCGCAGGCTGCGGTCGGCGCGGTGGATGGCGCCGGCTTCCTGCAAGGTCAGCACCGCGCCCGACAGGCCGGCGCCGCTGGCCAGCGGAATGCGGTTCACCACCACCATCTTGCCGCCGAGCCGATGCACCGATTCGGCTTCGCGCTTGCCTGTGCGCAGCACCTCGTCCAGCGACAGCGCCGGCGATATTTCCTCCAGCCGCCGTCCGGCCAGGCCGGCGGCGGTGATGCCCAGCAGGCGTTCGACGGCGGGATTGAGCGCCTGCACGCGGCCGGCGGCGTCGACGGCGGCCACGCCCTCGTCGAGATTGGCCAGCACGGCGTTCAGGTAGTCGCGCCGGCCCGACTCGACGCGTTGCAGGCGCGTGATCTCGATGGCGTCCTCGATGCACGCGGCCACCGTGGCCAGCGAATACACCAGCACGCCGGCCAGTCCCATGCGCTCGGCGTAGTCGACGATCAGGCCCGAACCGACCAGGACCTCGATGCCTTCGTCCTTGAGCTGCTTGGCCTGCGCCAGCGCGTCGTCCTGGTCGCGGTAAGTGCGCACCAGGATGTCGACGGCGAAGGTCTGCATGAAGGTCTGCAGCTCGGGATACTGCGCGTGCTGGCCCAGCAGGGCCACGCGCGGCGAGATCCGGCGTGCGGTGGCCAGCGCGTTCATGACCTCGAAGCCGCTGATCTTGACCTGCACCACCGGCACCGTGACGTGGCGCCGCAGATAGCTGCCGTTCAGGCCGGCGGCCACCACCACGTCGACGCGGCCCTGGCGCGCGGCCTCGTTGATGACGCTGGCGGCCGCGTCGAAACCGGCCTCGATTAGCTTGAATTCGCCGCGCTGGGCATAACTGGGCAGGATCTGGGCGAAGGTGCGGGCGATGCGCGCCACGCCCACGGCCCAGATGCGCGGCAGCGCCGCCAGGTCGGATTCCACGGGCGTCGGGACAGTCAGCATGGCGGCACCGGTAACGAAACTCGAAGAGGGGATTTCATCATTGCGATGGCCGCATTTCAATTATGAAAACCCTACCCCGCTCCACCGCCTTCGGCCCCAGTGCGGATGCGATTGGCATGTATCTTGCTTGATGGAAGTCATTCCTCCCCTGCCCTTACCCACCACGGAGCTCCCCATGATGACTTCCCCCGAACCCGACCTGCCGGCCAGCGCCGGCCTGCGGCTGCGCATGGCGATGCAGGCCGAGCAGCCTCTGCAGGTGGTCGGCGCCATCAACGCCAACCACGCGCTGCTCGCGCGGCAGGCCGGCTTTCGCGCCATCTACCTGTCGGGCGGCGGCGTGGCGGCGGGTTCGCTGGGCGTGCCCGACCTGGGCATCGTCGGCCTGGAGGACGTGCTGACGGACGTGCGCCGCATCACCGAGGTCTGCCCCCTGCCCCTGGTGGTCGATGTCGACACCGGCTTTGGCGCGTCGGCCTTCAATGTGGCGCGCACCACCCGTTCGATGATCGCCGCCGGCGCCGCCGCCATGCAGATCGAGGACCAGGCCGGCGCCAAGCGTTGCGGCCATCGCCCCAACAAGGAAGTGGTGTCCCTGCCGGAGATGGTCGATCGCATCAAGGCGGCGGTCGACGCCCGTACCGATCCGCACTTCGTCATCATCGCCCGCACCGATGCGCTGGCCAGCGAAGGCCGGCAGAGCGCGTTGGAGCGGCTGTCCGCCTGCATCGAGGCCGGCGCCGACATCGCCTTTCCCGAAGCGGTCCACGACCTCGAGGGCTTCCGCGATTTCGCCCGCGCGCTGCCAGCGCCCATCCTGGCCAACATCACCGAATTCGGCCAGACGCCGCTGTTGACGGTGCAGGAACTGGCAGCCGCCCAGGTCGCCATGGTGCTCTATCCGCTGTCGGCGTTTCGCGCCATGAACCGCGCGGCCCAGCGCACCTACGAGGCGATCCGCCGCGACGGCACCCAGCGCGGCATGATCGACCAGATGCAGACGCGCATGGAACTCTATGAAAGCATCGGCTATTTCGCCTATGAAGCGCGGCTGGACGCGCTGTACGCTGGCAAGGCCGCCTGATACGCGCTGAAGACAGCCGGGCGCCGACCCGGCGACAACGGAACGGAGACAAACGCATCGTGCAGCCCCCCGAGCAAGATCCCTATCTGCAGGCCTATGACCCGGACGCGGAATATGGCCGCCATTTCAGCGTGCCGGCCTTCGCCGCCGAGCACGGCCTGCAGGCCGGCCGCCTGCCCTACGTGGCGCGCGTGCTGATCGAGAACGCGTTGCGGCATGAAAGTGCCCTCCACGGCCATCGGCCGCACGCGTTGGCCCTGTTGCAGGCCTATCATCCCGACGCGCCAGCGCCGGACGCGCCCGCCGATGTCTGGCTGCATCCGACGCGGGTGCTGGCGCAGGACGTCAGCGGCATTCCCAGCCTGATCGACCTGGCCGCCATGCGCGATGCGCTGCAGGCGCGCGGCGGCGACCCGCGCCGCATCAATCCCCTCATTCCCACCGACCTGATCGTCGATCATTCGCTGATCGCCGAGGAAGGCGGCCATGCCGGCGCGCGCCAGGCCAACGAGGCGCGCGAATACCGCCAGAACCGCGAACGCTACACCTTCCTCAAATGGGCCCAGGGCGCGTTCGACAATCTGCGCCTGGTGCCGCCCGGCAAGGGCATCCTGCACCAGATCAACATCGAGTACCTGGCCGAGGTGGCCACCATGCGGCGCACGCCGCAGGGCGCGGCGGTGACCTGTCCCGACACCCTGGTCGGCACCGACAGCCACACCACCATGGTCAATGCCCTAGGCGTGCTGGGCTGGGGCGTCGGCGGTATCGAGGCGGAGGCCGCGATGCTGGGCGACGCGCTGGTGTTGCGCGCGCCCGAGGTCATCGGCGTGCGGTTGTTCAACCAGCCGGCGCCTGGCGTCACCGCCACCGACCTGGTGCTCAACCTGACCCGCGTCCTGCGCGAGGCCAAGGTGGTGGCGCAGTTCGTCGAGTTCACCGGCGAGGCGCTGGACGGCGTGCTATCGCTGGAAGACCGCGCCACGCTGGCGAACATGGCGCCCGAGTACGGCTCGACCTGCGCCTACTTCCCGGTCGACGAGGAAACCCTGGCCTATCTGGCCCGCACCGGCCGCGACGCGGCGCACATCGAACGCGTGCGGCGCTATGCCCAGGCCGCCGGGCTCTGGCGCACGCAGGAACGTCCCGGCTACAGCCGGCTGGTCGAGGTCGATCTGTCGCAGTTCACGCGCGTGGCGGCCGGTCCCAGCCGGCCGCAGGACCGCCTGCCGCTGGAGGAAGTGCCGCTGACCTTCGCCAAGGCCACCGCCGCCCTGCCCCGCCATGAGCATGCCGACCTGCCGCAGGGCGCGGTGGTGTTGGCGGCGATCACCAGTTGCACCAACACCTCCAATCCGCGCCTGCTGGTGGCCGCCGGGCTGCTGGCGCGCAAGGCGCGGACGCTGGGGCTGCGGCCCGCGGCGTGGACCAAGACGTCGTTCACGCCCGGCTCGCGGGTGGTGACCGACTACCTGCGCGCCAGCGGACTGCAGGACGCGCTGGACGCGGTGGGTTTTCACGCCGCCGGCTATGGCTGCGCGACCTGTGCCGGGCTGTCGGGCTCGCTCGCGCCGGCGGTGGAGCAACGCATTGCGGACGGCTCGCCGCGCGTGGCGGCGGTGCTGTCGGGCAACCGCAATTTCCCCGGCCGTGTCCATCCGCTGGCGCGCGCCAATTACCTGGTGTCGCCGCCGATGGTGGTGGCCTATGCGCTGGCCGGCACGGTCATGCGCGACTTGCAACGCGAAGCGGTCGGCTGGCGCGCCGATGGCACGGCCGTGATGCTGGCGGACCTGTGGCCCAGCGACGCCGAGATCGACGCCGTGGTGGCAGGCTACTTGCGGCCGGCGATGTTCACCGAACGCTACCGCGACGTATTCGAGGGCGATCCGGCCTGGCAGGCCCTGCCCGGCGGCAGCGGCGCCTGCTATCCGTGGGACGCCGACAGCCTCTACCTGCGCCGCCCGCCCTATCTGGACGTGCCGCCGCAGACCGGCGCGGTGCGCATCGAGGGCGCGCGCGCCCTGCTCATCCTGGGCGACTCGGTCACCACCGACCATATCTCGCCCGCCAACGAGATCCCGCCCGAATCGAGCGCCGGGCGTTACCTGCTGTCGCTGGGCGTGCCGGCCGATGCGCTGCACACCTACCTGGCGCGCCGCGGCAACCACCGCGTGATGATGCGCGCCACTTTCGCGCAGCCGACGCTGGTCAACGAACTGCTGCCACAAGGCCCGGCCGGACTGACGCGCCACCAGCCCGACGGCGAGATCCAGCCGATCTACGACGTGGCCATGCGCTACCGCGACGCGGGCGTGCCGGTGGTGGTGGTCGCGGGCAAGGATTACGGCAATGGCTCGTCGCGCGACTGGGCAGCGAAAGGCACGCGGTTGCTGGGCGTGCGCGCGGTCATCGCCGAGAGCTTCGAGCGCATCCACCGCTCCAACCTGGTGAACATGGGCGTCCTGCCGCTGCAGTTGCCGTCAGGCGTCACGCGCCTGACGCTGGGCCTGGACGGCAGCGAGACGTTCGACCTCGAGATTCCGGCCGACCTGGCGCCCCAGGGCGAGGCGCGGTGCGTGATCCGCGGCGTTGGCGCGCCGCGCACGCTGGCGCTGCTCTGCCGCCTGGACAACGAACACGAAATGGATATCTGGCGCGCGGGCGGCATCCTGCCCGCCGTGCTGCGCCAGGCCCTGGAGGATTCGCAGCGCGTTTCACAACCATAAAGATGAGGCAGCGCCTCACGCCCTACCAAGGAGACAACATGAAGTTCGACCGATTCAAGCATCCCCTGTACGCCCTCGCGCTCGCGGCGGGCGTGATGACGGCGTCCGCCGCGAGCGCCGCCGCCTGGCCCGAGAAGCCGGTGCGACTTGTCGTGCCGTTTTCGGCGGGCGGCCAGCTCGACAACATGACGCGGATCTTCGCCACCGGGCTGTCCGATCATCTCAAGCAGCCCGTCATCATCGACAACCGCCCCGGGGCGGGCGGCATCATCGGCTCGGACATGGTGGCCAAGGCCCCGGCCGATGGCTACACCTTCCTGGTGGCCGGCAATGGCGCCATCACCAACAAGCTGCTGCGCAGCAAGATGCCCTATGAGGACAGCGATCTGGTGCCGGTCGGACTGCTGTTCGAATCGTCCTCGGTCATTGTCGTCAGCGCCAACAGCAAGATCCATTCGCTCAAGGACTGGCAGCAACAGGCCGCCAAGGAGAAGCGCCCCATCCTGTTCGCCACCGCCGGCACCGGCAGCACTGGCCACTTCGTCGCGGAAATGCTGGGCCAGGCGCTCAAGGTGCCGGTCACGGTCGTGCCCTACAAGAGCGGTTCCGAGAGTTCCACCGCGCTGATGGGCGGCCAGGTCGACGCGGCCTCGGAGGCGGCGGTGTCGGTGCGCAGCTATATCGCTTCGGGCCGGGTGCGCGCGCTGGCGGCCACGGCGGACCACCGCTCGCCGCTGCTGCCCGACACGCCCACCACGGCGGAACAGGGCTTCGCCCAGATCAACATCACCCACTGGGGCGGCATGTATGCGCCCAAGGGCACGCCGCAGGACGTCATCAAGGCGATGAACCAGGCCATCGCCGACGTCATGGCCACGCCCAAGGTCCGGCAGCAGTTGGCGGACGCGGGCTACGAGGCGATTCCCGGCTCGGTGGAGAAGTTCGGCAGCTTCATCGCCGCCGAGGACAAGCGGCTGGGCGGGATCGTCAAGAGCGCCAACATGAAGGCGGAATGAGCTGCGGCGAGGGATGGGCGGCGCCGCGGCCGCCCTCCAGGATCACCATGCCGGCCTCGATGCGCCGCGCCAGGCGCAGCAAACGCGCCCGGTCGCCAACGGCCCGGGCGCGTATCAATAGTCGTCGCTGGCGCCGCGACGATTGCCGCCGGTGATGTCGTCGCGGCCCAGCAGGTGCAGCGCCACCGCCTCGGCCACCTTCATGCCGTCGATGGCGGCCGACATGATGCCGCCCGCGTAGCCCGCGCCCTCGCCCGCCGGGAACAGCCCGTCGGTGTTCATGCTCTGGAAATCGTCGCGGCGCGTGATGCGCAGCGGCGACGAGGTGCGCGTCTCGACGCCGGTCAGCACCGCGTCGTGCATGGAAAAGCCCTTGATCTGGCGCTCGAACGCCGGAAGGGCTTCGCGGATGGCGGCGATGGCGTAGTCCGGCAGGCTGGACGACAGGTCGGTGAGCGTCACGCCCGGCTTGTACGACGGCATGACGCTGCCCAGCGCGGTCGACGGCCGGCCCGCCAGGAAGTCGCCCACCAACTGCGCCGGCGCGCTGTAATCGCCGCCGCCCAGTTCGTAAGCGCGCTTTTCCCAATGGCGCTGGAAGTCGATGCCCGCCAGCGGCGAGTCCTCGATGCCGGGAAAGTCCTTGGGCTCGATGCCGACCACGATGCCGGCATTGGCATTGCGCTCGTTGCGCGAATACTGGCTCATGCCATTGGTGACCACGCCGCCGGGCTCCGACGCGGCGGCCACCACGGTGCCGCCCGGGCACATGCAGAAGCTGTAGACCGCGCGGCCGTTGCCGGCATGGTGCACCAGCTTGTAGTCGGCCGCGCCCAGCACCGGATGGCCGGCGCTGGGACCGAAGCGGGCGCGGTCGATCACCGACTGCGGATGCTCGATGCGGAACCCCAGCGAGAACGGCTTGGCTTCCATGAACACCCCGCGCTTGTGCAGCATGCAGAAGGTGTCGCGGGCGCTGTGGCCCACCGCCAGCACCACGTGGCTGGCGGCAATGAACTCCCCGCCCGCCAGACGCACGCCGCGCACCCGGCCGTCCTCGATCTCGATATCGTCCACGCGGCTCTCGAAGCGGAACTCGCCGCCCAGCGCGGCGATCTGCGCGCGCATCTGCTCGATCATCTTGACCAGGCGGAAGGTGCCGATGTGCGGCTTGCTGACATACAGGATCTCGGGCGGCGCATCGGCGGCGACGAATTCCTGCAGCACCTTGCGGCCGTAATGCTTGGGGTCCTTGACCTGGGTCGAGAGCTTGCCGTCCGAGAACGTGCCCGCCCCGCCCTCGCCGAACTGCACGTTCGACTCCGGCTGCAGGGTGTTCTTGCGCCACAGCCCCCAGGTGTCCTTGGTGCGCTCGCGCACCACCCGGCCGCGCTCCAGGATGATGGGCCGGAACCCCATCTGGGCCAGGATCAGCGCCGCGAACAGGCCGCAGGGGCCGAAGCCGATCACGACGGGGCGACGGCTCTCGGGCAGATCGGCCGGCGCGTGGCCGACGTACTGGTATTCCATGGGCGGCGTCGGCATCACCGTGCGCAGGCCGGCGACGCGCTTGAGCACGGCGGCCTCGTCGGCCACCTCGACATCCACGGAATAGGTCAGCGTGATGGCGCTGCGCTTGCGCGCGTCATAGCTGCGGCGGAAGATGGTCAACGCGCGCAGGGCTTCCGGGGCGATCCCCAGGCGGCTACAGGCCGCGGCGCGCAGGGTGTTTTCGATGTCGTCCTGGGAGGTCGACAGGGGCAGGATGATTTCGGTCAGGCGCAACATGAGGCAGGGGAACCGTGTCAGGGTTCAAGGGCTCGTAAAACGCGTATTAAAACACGCCGACGGCCCTTGCCCCTTGCCCCTTCCCGGTCGCTACCAGCGATGCTGGTACGTCAGCGTCAGCACCGTGCCCGGGGCCGGCAGGCGGCTGGTATTGGTGCTGGTGCGCATCAACTGGCTATAGAGCGGGTAATAGTCGCGGTTGAACAGGTTCTCGATCCCGACGATCAGCGTGTCCTTCGGCGTGACCTGGTAGCGGCTCATCAGGTCCACCGTGAAGTAGCTGCCCACGTCGCGGCGGCCGAAACTCTCGACGCCATCCAGCCGGTAGTCCTTGGCCCCGAAGTAATTGGCCTGGATGCGGTTGCTCCAGCGCTCGTTGGGCCGGTACTGCAAGTACGCGGTGAGCTTGAGCGGCGGGATGCGGTAGCCGGTCATGTCGCGCCATTGGCCGTTGTCGGGCCGCTCGCGTCCCTTCATCCACGTGAACGTGCCGCCCGTGCCCCACTTCTCGTCGTCGGTCAGGTAGTCCACCGTCGCCTCGATGCCGTGGATGCGCTCCTCGGTGCGGGTCAGGATCAGGCCGTTGTTGAAGCTCTGCACATCGCCCAGCTTGGAGGTGGTGTAGAACAGCGCCAGCGACGCCGTGGTGTTGCCCACCCCGCCGCGCCAGCCCAGCTCGTAGTTGTTGGTCTTGACCGGCTGCAGGTCCGACGAGCCGATGTCGAAGCCCGGCCGCGCGTTGCGCATCTGCACGCCGATGTCCGGCAGCTGGAAGCCCTGGCTGAAGTTGGCGTACAGCTCCTGGCCGCGGATCGGCGCGTAGGTCAGGCCGGCGTTGAACAGGAAGGCGTCGTAGCTGACCGAGCCGCCCCGCACCGAGGCTGGCGACGCCACGCGCGATTGCGACAGCGGCACGAAGTCGCCGAAGCGGGCGGTGGCGTACTCGTAGCGCGCCCCGCCCTGCACCGACCATTGCTCGTTAAAGCGGTGCTCCAGCTGGCCGAAGATACCGGTGCTGCGCGAGGTCAGCTCGGGCATGTAGGTCAGGCGGCCGGTCTTGCGGAACACCCGGCCGCCGCTGGCGTCGTAGGCCGCCGCGTCGAACACGTCGATCGGCATGTCGCTGCGTTCCTGGTTGAAGTCCATGCCCCACAGCAGTTTCGACTGCTCGCCCAGCGGCGTGTCGATCGTCAGCCGGCTGCCGAACACCTTGCTGTTCTGCATCACCTGGTCGACGTTGCCGCCGCGCGTGACCACGGCGCGCGCGTCGAACGGCGTGAAGCGCGTGTAGTAGTCGCGGTAGTACATCTGCGCCGTGACCTTGCTGCCCAGCAGGTCCAGGTGCTGGTATTCCAGGTTCACCAGCGTGTTGCGGATCTGGTTCTGGTCGGCCAGGTCCAGGCCGCTGAGCGGCAGCGCGCGCGCCGTGCCCGGCGGCAGGCGGCCGACCGAGGGATCCGAGGTGTAATCGGAATGCTGGTCGGCGTTGTAGTAGCTGGCCGACAGCTGCAGGCGCTGCTTGTCGTCCAGCCGCAGGCCCAGCTTGCCGCCCAGGCTGTAGATGTTGGAGTCGAACAGATCGCCCTGGCTGGGTTCGGGCGCGATGCGGCGGCCGCGCGCGTCGTAGGAGGCGCCGTTGTGGCGCGCGCCCAGGTCCAGCGCGTAGTCCAGCATGCCCTGGCTGCCAGCGAAATGCTGCTGCAGTTGGCCGCCCAGCCCGTCCGAATTCAGCCGGCTCAGCGGGCTGACGGCGGTCACGGTGGTTTCGGCCACCGGTTCGCCGCCGGCGGGCCGGGTGGTGATCGAGACGATGCCGCCGGTGGCCCCGGCGCCGTAGATCGAGCTGCTGCCGCGCAGCACTTCGACGCGCTCGATGGTGGCCGGGTCGATGTTGGCCAGATTGCGCGACGAATCGCGGTTGGTGTTCAACGGAATGCCGTCCACCAGCACCAGCACGCCGCGTCCGCGCAGCGTCTGGCCATAGTCGGTCATGGTGCGGCTGGAATCGGCCATGCCCGGCACGGTCTTGGCCAGCACGCTGGCCAGGCTGTCCGAGCCGGTGCGCAGTTCCTGCAAGGCGTCGCGCTCCAGCACGATGGTCTGCTGCACGGGGCTGACCAGGTTGCTGGCCGTGCGCGAGGCGCTGACCTCGATCGGCGCCATCACGGTGGCGCCGCCGCTGGCCGCCTCGGGTTCGATGATGGTGGCCGAGCCTTCCTGCCGCAGCCGCAATGGTTTGCCCTGCAGCAGCGCGGCCAGCGCCTGTTGCGGCGTCATGGACCCGGACAGCGCCGGCGCCTGCATGCCGGCCACGGTCTGGGGCGCATAGAAAATCTGCAGGCCGTGCGTTTCGGCCAGCCGCTTGAGCGCCTGGTCGAGCGATTGCGCCGGCATGTCGATGGCGACGGGCGCCGTCGCCTGCGCGTCGGCCATCCCCGGACCGAACGCCAGCACTGCCGCCATCGCGGCCATCGTCAGGCGCGCGGCCACCGGCGCGCCTTGTCCCATTTTCTTGTGAACCACAGCTTCTGCTCCTGATCCGTCATCGATGGGCCCCATGCCCCACGGAATCAAGAAGAAGACGCAATACGGCAAAAAAACCTGAATACCCGGCCGAACTATTTTGTAACAGCGTCAACGCGCCGAAATCTCGCTGCGGCCGTCGGCCAGCTGGCGCACCTGCACCGGCAGGATGTGCGGCAAAGCCGTCAGGAAGGCGTCCGTGTCGCGGGTCTGGAACACGCTGGTCACGGTGAGATGCGCCACCCCGGCTCCCAGCACGACAGGATGCTGCCGGTACCGCGATACTTCCCGCGCCGCCGTGGCCAGGTCGGTATTGCTGAAGCGGATCTGGCCGCCGCGCCAGGCCAGCGTCGCCGCCACGTCGGCGGGCTCGACCCCTCCAGCCTGCCCGGCCGCTCCGATGCGTACGCCCTGCCCGGCCGCGACCGGCACGGCCGCCGCGTCGTGCGCGCCGGCCACCTTGACCGAACCCGACTCCACCAGCACCCGCACTTGGTCCGCGTCGCGGCGCACGTCGAAGCGCGTGCCGGTCACGGTGGCGGTGCCCAAGCCGGCATCCACCACGAACGGGCGGCCGGCGTTCTTCTCGACCGAGAACAGCGCCTCGCCCGCCACCAGCAGCACGCGCCGCTCGGCATCGTCAAAGCGCACGCGGATATGGCTGTTGCTATTCAATTCGGCGCGGGAACCGTCGGACAGCGCCACGCTGCGCAGTTCGCCAATCTGTGTCTGGTATTCGGTCCAGCCCGCGCCGCGCGGCCACAGCGCCCAGCCGCCCACGGCGACGATCGCGGCGCCCAGGCTCAGGGCCAGCGCGGCGCGCCGTCCGGAACGGGCCGTGCGGCGCGGCGCTTCGGCCAGGGCGCGCAGGCGCTCGGGCGCGACGGCGTCCGCGGCCTGCCAGATCGATTCCAGCAGGCGGTACTCATAGGCGTGGCGCGGATCGGCCGCCAGCCAGTCGGCGCGCGCCTGTTCCCGCGCGGCGTCCCACTCGCCGGAATGGGCGCGCGCGAACCAGCGCGCCGCCTCGGCGCGGATGGCGTCGGCGCCGGCCTCGCGGCCGGCCTGCCCGGGCGATGCGGCGTCAGTGGGGCGCATACGCCCCCAGCCGCTCGCGCAGATGCAGCGCGGTACGGATCATGTATTTCTCGACCATGTTCTTGCTCAATCCCATGCGTTCGGCGATCTCGGCCTGCGTCAGACCTTCCAGCCGCTGCCAGACGAACACCTGGCGGCACTTGAGCGGCAGTTCCGCCAGCGCCGCTTCCAGTGCCTGGCCCAGCTGGCCGGTGCGCGCCTGGGCCATCGGGTCGCCCAAGGGGCTGGCGTGGTCGGCAATGGTATCAAGCGGCACCCATTCCTGCCCGCCGTCGCGGCGGAACTGGTCGACGGCCGCATTGCGCGCGGCCTGGTGCAGATAGGCGCGCGGCTGCGCCACCTGCGCCGGGTCGGTTTCCAGGCACTTCACCAGCGCGTCGTGGGCCAGGTCGCGCGCGGCGTCGCGGCAGCCCAGCTTGCGGGTCCAGACCGCGAGCAGCTCTTCGTAATAGGCCAGGAAGCCGGAGGGACGGGACGGACGCGAGGACATGACGCACAATCGACAGAGGCATGCATGATAATGGTTTCCATTTTCATAAACAAACCGGGCCTGATGGCTGCGTCCGCCGCCCTGCCCTCCTTAATGCAGGATGCGCTCCAGGAAGGCGCGCGTGCGTTCATGCCGGGGGTTGTCGAAGAAATCGCCCGGCTCGCCCATCTCGATGATGCGGCCGCCGTCCATGAACACCACCCGGTCGGCGACGTTGCGGGCAAAGCCCATCTCGTGGGTCACGCACAGCATGGTCATGCCGTCCTCGGCCAGCGAGGTCATGGTGTCCAGCACTTCCTTGACCATCTCCGGATCCAGCGCCGAGGTCGGCTCGTCGAACAGCATGATGCGCGGCTGCATGCAGAGCGAGCGGGCGATGGCCACCCGCTGCTGCTGCCCGCCCGACAACTGGCCCGGGTACTTGCCGGCCTGGTCGGGAATGCGCACCCGCTCCAGGTAGCGCATGGCCAGATCCACCGCCTGCGCGCGCGGCATGCGCCGCACCTGGGTCGGCGCCAGGATGCAGTTCTCCAGCACGGTCAGGTGCGGGAACAGGTTGAAGTGCTGGAACACCATGCCGGCGTCGGTGCGCACGCCGTCCACGGCGCGCAGGTCGTCGCTCAGCTCAACCCCGTTGACCACGATGGAGCCCTGCTGGTGGCGTTCGAGCCGGTTGATGCAGCGGATCATGGTGGATTTGCCGGAACCGGACGGCCCGCAGATCACCAGGCGCTCGCCCGCCCGGACCTGCAGGTTGATGTCCTGTAGCACATGGAAGTCGCCATACCACTTGTGCATGCCGGCGATGGCGATGGCGGGCGGCGTGGCGGCGCAAGGCGTGGTCATCGGAGTTCCCCTTTTTTATAGCGATGCTCCAGCCACATCGAATAGCGCGACAGGCCGAAGCAGATGCAGAAATAGATCGATGCAATGAAGAGATAGGTCTCGACGTAGGGCGTGGGCCAGGCCGGATCGGTCAACGCCGCGCGCCCCGAGCTGAGCAGGTCGAACAGGCCCACGATCAGCACCAGGCTGGTGTTCTTGATCATCACGATGGCGGTGTTGGTGAGCGGCGCGATCACCTTGCGCAGCGCCTGCGGCAGCACCACCAGACGCGTCATCTGCCACCATGAGAGCCCCAGCGCGCGCGAGGCCTCGGCCTGCCCGGGCGGAATGGCCTGCAGGCCGCCGCGGATCACCTCGGCCAGGTAGGCGGCCGAGAACACCGTCAGCGCGATGCCGGCGCGCAGCAGACTGTCGATGGTCATGCCGGCCGGCAGCATGATGGGCAGCACGATCGAGGCCATGAACAGCAGGCTGACCAGCGGCAGTCCCCGGATCAGCTCGATCACGCCGATACTGATGAAGCGCGCCGTCGGCAGGCTGCCGCGGCGTCCCAGCGCCAGCAGCACGCCCAGCGGCAGGCCAGCGCCCAGCGCGCATACTGCCAGCAGCAGCGTGATCGGCAGGCCGCCCCAAGACGAGGTTGGCACCCGCGCCAGGCCGAACATGCCGCCCTGCATCAGCGCCAGGCCCGCCAGCAGCCCCGCGATCCAGATGACCGCCGTGCGGGCGCGCCATTGGCGCGGGCTGAGCGAGAACACCGTCATCGCCAGGATGAACAGGCAGACCACGGTGGGCCGCCATTGCTCGCCGGGCGGATAGATGCCGAACAGGATCTGGCGCATTTTTTCGCCCAGGAAGGCCCAGCAGGCGCCGCTGGCCTGACGGCAGACGGCGCCCGTGGCGCCCGGCCAGACGGCATCCAGCACCGCCCAGTTCAGCAGCTTGCCGGCCGCGGCCAGCACCAGCGCCAGCGTGGCCACGGTGGCGAGCGCGCTGACGGCGCTGCCGAACAGGCGATGCCAGGCGCTGTCGCGGCGGTCCGCCGGCGGCGGCAGAACCCGCGGCAGAGAGGAAGGATGGGACAGGCTCATGCGCGTTGCGTCCTCAGGATGCGGCGGTTGTACAGATTCATGAAGAGCGACACGCTCAGGCTGATGCTCAGGTACACCGCCATCAGCACCGCCACGCCCTCGATGGCCTGGCCGGTCTGGTTGATGGTGGTGGTGATGACGAAGGACAGGTCCGGGTAGCCCACCGCCAGCGCCAGCGTGGTGTTCTTGATGATGGACAGGTACTGGCTGGTCATCGGCGGGATGATCACGCGCAGCGCCTGCGGCACCACGATCCAGCGCAACGCGGCGCCGGGCTTCAGGCCCAGCGAATGGGCCGCTTCCCACTGGCCGGCGGGCACCGCGTCGATGCCGCCGCGGATGATCTCGCCGGAGAACGCGGCCGAGTAGATCGTCAGTCCCACCAGCAAGGCGGTGAATTCCGGCGTGAAGGCGCTGCCGCCGGCAAAATTCAGGCCGCGCAGCGCCGGCACGTCGGCGTGCAGCGTGGCGCCGCCCCACTGCCCCACGGCGGCCACCAATGCCAGCGCCGCGACCAGGCCCAGGCTGCGCCACGGCATGCGCGGCGCCACCGACCGGCGCGCCAGGCGCCACGCGCCCCACAGCAGCAGCGCCGCCGCGCCCAACGCCCACCACAGCGGCCCGGTATCGCCCTGCAACGACAGGCTCGGAAAGAACAGCCCGCGCACCGACAGGAACACGCCCGGCAGCGGCTGCAGCGCCTGCCGCGCCGGCGGCAGGTTGATCGTCACCAGGCTGTACCAGAACAGCAGTTGCACCACCAGCGGCGTGTTGCGCACGGCTTCCAGGTAGACCGTGGCCACGCCCGTCACCAGCGGATGGCGGCTGCGGCGCGCCAGCGCCAGGCCGAAGCCCAGCAGCGTCGAAGCCGCGATCACCAGCGCCGAGATGTACAGCGTGTTGGCCAGCCCCACCAGGAAGGCGCGGCCGTAGCTGTCGGTGGGCTGGTAGGCCAGCAGGCTTTCGGCGATGGGGAAACGGGCCGCCTCGCCGAGGTAGTCAAAACCCATGGCGATGCCGCGCTGGGTCAGGTTGGCGTGGGCGTTCCAGGCCAGCCAGCCCACGCCGCCGACGAAGGCGCCGGCGATCAGCAGTTGCGCCAGGACGGACCGGGCGCGGCCGTCGAACCAGAGTCGCTTGAACATGATGAGCCCCGCCCGCCGCTCAGTTGAAGACGTACGGGTACATCAGGCCGCCGTCGCGATACAGGCGGTTCATGCCGCGCTCGAGCTTCATCGGGCTGTTCTTGCCGACGTTGCGCTCGAAGATCTCGCCATAGTTGCCCAGCTGCTTGACGATGTTGTAGGCCCAGCGCTCATCCAGCCCCAGCGCCTTGCCGTTGCCGGGCTCCTTGCCCAGGAAGCGGGCGATGCGCGGATCGTCGGACTTGAGCATGTCGTCGACGTTGGCCTGGGTGATGCCCATGTCCTCGGCGGCGATCGGCACCTGGATGACCCATTTGACGATGTCGAACCAGCGGTCGTCGCCATGGCGCACCGACGGCGTCAGCGCCTCGCTGTGGCCGCTGGCCGGGAAGATCACGTAGTCGTCCGGGTTCTGCGCCTGGGTCGCGCGCACCGCCGCCAGCGCCGAGGCGTCGGTGATCAGGCCGTCGCAGCGCCCGGAGAAGAACGCCTGGCGCGAGGCCGCGACGTTGTCGAACAGCACGGTCTTCAGGCCCAGCTTGAACTTGCGCGACAGGTCGGCCACCGTGACCTCGTTGGTCGAGCCGGTCTGCACGCAGATGGTGGCGCCGTTCATGTCCTTGGTCTGGGTGATGCCCAGGTCCTTGCGCACCATGAAGGCGTCGTACTCGTAGTAATTCGGGTAGGTGAAGTTGATGCCGTTGGCATCGCGCCGCAGGGTCCACGAGGTGGTGCGCGGCAGGACGTCGATCTGGCCGGTCTGCAAGGCGGTCAGCCGTTGCTGGCCCGTCAGCGGCACGAAGCGCGTCTTGCTGGCGTCGCCCAGCACCGCGATGGCGATGGCGCGGCAGGTGTCGACGTCCAGGCCCTTCCAGTTGCCGTCCTTGTCGGGCGCCGAGAAGCCGGTGGTGCCATGGCCGGAGCCGCAGATGACGTAGCCGCGGGCGCGGATCTGGTCGACCGTGGGGCTGTTGGCCTGGGTGACGGCCGCCGCCACCGGCGAGGCGCCGGCGGCGGGCGCTTGTGTCGCGGTTTGTGTCGCGGTTTGTGTCGCGGTTTGTGTCGCGGTTTGTGTCGCGGGTTGCGCCGCGGGCTGGGCGGCGGCCAGGGCCGGCACGGCGGCCGGGACGCAGGCCGCGATGGCCAGGGCGAGACAACGGTAAGTCTGCTTGAAGCTGAACATGGCAATTCCCCTTGCTATGTGGTGAGCGCCTCGGGGCGCTTCGTGCCGGTCGGCCATGCGCGGCCGGCCGGTGTGTTGAACTGGATTCGGCGCGAGCCGGCGTGCGGGGCGGCGCCAGCGGCGAACGCTCGGCCTGCACCCTTGCCGGCCGGCGCTCAGCGTTGCGCCTGGTACGCCGCCAGCGCGCCGCGCAGGTCGTCCTTGAGCGTGTCCACGTCCTCCAGCCCGATCGACAGGCGCACGATCGGCCGGTCGGTCGCCGGGAAGGCACGGCCCGCCTGCAAGCCCGCCGGGTAATAGGCGGCCAGGCTGTGCACGCCGCCCCAACTGGCGCCGATGGCGAAATGACGCAGCGAATCGAAGAAACCGTTGAAAGCCGCCTCGGGCGCCGGCGTCAGCACCATCGAGAACAGGCAGCCGTTGGTGCGGAAGTCGCGCTTCCACAGGCCATGGCCCGGGTCCGACGGCAGCGGCGGATACAGCAGGCGCTCGACCTGCGGCTGGCTTTGCAGCCACTCGGCCACGCGCAGCGTCGCGTCGCTCTGCGCGCGCAGCCGCAGCGCCAGCGTCTCCAGGCCGCGCAGCACCAGGAAACAATCGTCCGGGCTGACCTGCTGGCCCAGGATGCTCTGGGTCTCGCGCAACACGGCGTAGTGGTCGGCGTCGTTCATGCTGATGCTGCCCATCAGCACGTCCGAATGGCCGCCGAAGAACTTGGTGGCGGCCTCGACGCTGAAGTCGACGCCGTGCGCCAGCGGCTGGAAACCCAGCGGGCTGGCCCAGGTGTTGTCCATCATGGTCAGCACGCCATGGCGTCGGGCGGCGGCGGCGATGGCGGGCACGTCGACCATTTCCATGGTGACGGTGCCTGGCGCCTCGATGCAGATCATGCGGGTGGCCGGGCGGATCAAGGCCTCGATGCCCGCGCCGATGGACGGGTCGTACAGCTCGACGTCCACGCCCATGTGCGCCAGCCATTTCTCGCCGAAGGTCTTGAGCGCGCCGTAGCAGGCGGCCGACAGCAGCAGGTGGTCGCCGCCGCGCACGAAGCCCATCACCACCGTCATCAGCGCCGCCGCGCCCGACGGCGTGATGACGCAGTGGCGGCCGCCTTCCAGCGCGGCGATGCGGTCTTCCAGCAGGCGCGCGGTGGGCGTGCCGGTGACGCCGTAGCTGAAGCCGTCGGGCTGGCGGTGCTTGCGGTTGACGAAGGCGTCGAGCGAATCGAACACCACGGTGGAGGCCCGCTGGACGGCGGGCGAGAGACTGGCGAAATCTCTATTAGTCTGATTGATAGCTTTCATCTACTCTATTTGCTGGGCTTAGGAGTGATCGGGAACAGCGCCAGTGTCTGTCTTTCCCACCATTGCCTCAACAATCGAAAAAACTTAGTCAATAAGCGGGACTTATAGATGGACATGCGCGAGATCCAGGTCTTCCGGGCCGTGATGCAGGCCGGCACCACCAGCAAGGCCGCCACCCTGCTGGGCATTTCGCAGCCGGCGGTGAGCCAGGCCATCCGCAAGCTGGAAACCTCGTCGGAACTGCGCCTCTTCGAGCGCGTGCGCGGCCGGCTGGTGCCGACCCAGGAGGCCGGCGCGCTGATGGAGGAAGTGGACCGCTGCTTCGCCGGCTTCGAGTTGATCGAGCACCGCATCCGCAGCCTGAAATCGTTCGGCGTCGGGCGCCTGGCGGTCGGCTCGCTGCCGGCGCTGGGCACCGGTTTCATGCCGCGCGCCATTGCCGCCTTCGGCCTGCAGGACCGCCGCATCCAGATGTCGTTCCAGATCATGAGTTCGCGCGAGGTGCTGCGGCAGGTCACGGCCGGCCAGCTCGATTTCGGCCTGATGGCCGACGAGCTGTCGGTAGCCGGCCTGGAGCACTCGGAATTCCTGCGGCTGCCGGGCGTGATCGCCATGCACAGCCGCCATCCGCTGGCGGCGCGGCCGCGCATCACGCTGCGCGACCTGACCGAGCACGCCTTCATCGCGCTCAACCCCGAGGACGCCAGCCGTCGACGGCTGGAAGCGGCGCTGCACGACCAGGGCCTGGCGCTGCGCCCGGTGCTGGAGACGCCCTACTCCAACTCCGTCTGCGAGTTCGCCCTGCACGGCGTGGGCATCGGCATGGTGCATCCGGTCATGGCGCTGGACTACCTGGCGCGCGGGCTGGCCATCAAGCCGCTGGAATTGGACATCGGCTTTGCGTGCCTGCTGGTGTTCCGGCCCGGCACACCGCTTTCGGAAAACGCGCGGGCGTTGCTGAAAGCGATGCGCATCGAGCTGGAACGGGACCTCAAGCGGATCCGGACGGCGCTCAGTACTTGAAGCTCAGGCGCGCCCAGAGGGTGCGGCCGGGTTCATTGAAGGCCGTGTTGGCGGCAAAGCCGAAGCCGGCGTCGCCCGCCAGGTTCAGGTGCTCGGCGTAGGTCTTGTTGAACAGGTTGTCCACGCCCAGCGACAGCTTGACCTGCTTGCTGACCGCGTAGCCGCCGTTCAGCGAGAACACGCCGAAGCCGGCGCTGGGGCCGAAGTCCTTGCCCACCACGTTGCCCTGGTTCAGCGCGTAGCGGCGCTGCGCCGCCACCAGCCGCCACAGCGCGCCGGCCGACCAGGTGCCGTCGTCGTAGGCGGCGCTGAGCTTGGCCTCCAATGGCGGCATCTGCGGCAAGGCGCGGCCGTCGCTGCGATTCTGGCCCCAGGCATACGCCAGCGTCGCGCCCAGCTTCCAGCGCGGCGCCGCCTGGTAGGACAGCCCCAGTTCGCCGCCGGCGATGCGGGCGTCGATGTTGGCGGCCTGCGTCGAACTGCCGTGTCCGCCATGGCCGCCATGCATGCCGCCCATGCCTCCCATGCCCCCCATGCCGCGCTTGGCGTAGTCGAAGAGGATGAAGTCGTCGACATAGCCGGCGTAGCCGGACAGCCAGGCATCCAGGGTCTCGGTCTTGTACTGCGCGCCGAAATCGAGCTGCGTCGTCTTTTCGGGCTTGACGCCGCGGAACGCATTGACCGAGCCGTCGGGTCCCTTTTTCGGCGAGAACAGTTCCCAGTAGTCCGGGAAGCGTTCCGCGTGGCCCAGGCCGACGTACACCGTGGCCGGCAGGTCCGCCAGGTCCCGTTCGTAGCGCAGGAAGCCGCTGGGCAGCGTCTCGTTGCGGCGTTCGCCGGCCGTCGGGTTGGGCATCGGCATCATCATCGAACCATTGTCGCGGCGGAAGTCCTTGGCCGAGGCCCAGTCCACCCGCGCCCCGCCGATGATGCGGCTGTCCTGCGTGGCGTGCCAGGTCAGCTCGCCGAACAGGCCGGTATTGGCGAAGCTCGCGTCCTTGACCCAGTTCTGCGAGCGGTACGAGACCGTGTCCGTGCCGCTGCGAGAGCGGTGCCGGCTCTGCTGGAAATCCAGTCCGGTCACCAGGCTCAGGTCCGGCGCCAGGTTCCAGGTGCCGGCGACGCGCCCGCCCCAGGTGGCGCGATCCACGTTCGAGGCCATCGCCATCGGCATCATGCCGTGCGGGTCCGGCGTGCGCAGCGTGTAGTTGTCCATCACGTGATCTGCGTAGTTGTAGTAGAGCTGCGCCTCCAGCTTGTCCAGCACGCCGCCCAGGTTGCGCTTCTCGAAGCGCAGGCCGAAGCTTTCGCGCTTGAACTGCGAGCCGTCCATGCCGCGCCCGGCGTAGCGCGCGTTGCCATCGCCGGTGCCGGCCGTCAGCTCGTACAGCGTGTCGGCGTCGGGCGTGAAACCCAGCGCCAGGTCGGCGTTCCACTTGTCCCAGCGCGACGGCACCTTGTTGCCGTCGCCGTCCTTGTAGTCCTGGGCGTGCGAGTGGTTGGCGGTAATGCGGGTGTAGACCTTGTCGTTGCCCACGGTCAGGTCGGCGGCCTGGTCGTTGCGGCCGTTTGATCCGCCCACGAGGCTGCCGTCCAAGCGCACGCCGGGCTCGGTGAAACGCGGCGTGTCGCGGTCGAAGCGGATGGTGCCGGCCGAGGCGCCCGGCCCCCACAGCACCGTCTGCGGGCCCTTGATGACGGTCAGCTTGTCGAAGTTTTCGGGCGAGATGTACGAGCTGGGCGCGTCCATGCGCGCCGGGCAGGCGCCGGGCATCGAGGTGCCGTTGGTCAGGATGTTCAGGCGCGAGCCGAACATGCCGCGCAATACCGGGTCGCCGTTGGTGCCGCCGTTGCGGATGGCCGAAAAGCCGGGAATGGTCTTGAGGTAGTCGGTGCCGTCGCTGGCCGGCAGGGGCTGGCGCGGGATCTTGGGGTCGGTCGTGAAGGTCAGCGGCGCGCTCGGGGCCACGCCGGTGATCACCACCGGATCGACGGTCGTGATGGCGTCGACGCCGGCGGCCTGCGGCCAGGCGGGAAACGACGCGGCCAGGGCGCAGGCCAGGCCGGTCGCCCGCAGGATGTCGTTGTTCTTGTGCATGAGAGTCTCTGGATCTGAACGGGCTGGACGCGCGCGGCCACGCGGGCCGCAAGCAAGGCGCGCCAGCAACAACGGGAACGGGTGGGGTTCAGGCCAGGACGGGCGGCGCGCGCGACTGCCGCGGCAATCGCGCCTGCGCGCTGGAGAAGTGGATGTCGACGGTGGGCGCCGGCAGCGCCTGCCGCACCACGGGCAGGCGCCAGGCCAGCGGCAGCAGCCCGGACAACGCCGCGGCGCCGAGCATGGCGCAGCCGGCGAAGCAGCAATGCGGCAAGGCGCCGCTGTGTTGTTGCGCGTCCTGCGCGACGCCGCCCTCGGCGTCCAGCGTGACCACGCGCGGGCCGCTGGCCGTGCAGATGATGGTGGTGGCGCCCGCCCTGGCGCCGGGGCCGGGCAGCGCGGCGGAGGCGATCAGCGCCTGGAACACGAACAGGAACGCCACGGCTAACGCGGTCCATCGTCTCCCGGTATTGGCGCCCGTGTGCATTCGCATCCCCTCGAAGGCGCCGATGGTAGCACGCAGGATCCGGCCAAAAAGGTGCGCGGCGCCTTGTAGGACGTTCGGAAACGCGTCAACGGCCGCGGCCGATGCGCGGGCTTGATCCGCGTCAAGCCCGCGCCCCGGATCAGGCCGCCTGGCGCAGGCGACGGCGCGACGGATCGGGGCGCGGCACGGCGGCGATCAACCTGCGCGTGTAGTCCTGCGCGGGCGCCTCGAAGATGCGGTCGCACTCGCCCTCTTCCACCAGTTCGCCCGCGGCCATGATGGCGACCCGGTCGGCGAAATGACGCACCACGCCCAGGTCGTGCGAGATGAACAGGTAGGTCAGCCCCTGCTCGGCCTGCAGGTCGGCCAGCAGGTCCAGCACCTGCGCCTTGACCGAGACGTCGAGCGCCGACACGGCCTCGTCGGCGATGATGAAGCGCGGCTCCAGCGCCAGGGCGCGGGCGATGGCGATGCGCTGGCGCTGGCCGCCCGAGAACTGGTGCGGGAAGCGCTGCGCGTGCTCGGGCCGCAGTCCCACCCGCGCCAGCAGCGCCTGCATGCGGTCGCGGCGCTCGTCGGGCGAGTACAGTTTGTGGATCACCATGCCGTCCATGATGGCGTCGCCGACCCGGCGGCGCGGATTCAGGCTGGAATAGGGATCCTGGAAAATCGTTTGCACCTGGCGCCGGAACGCCATCAGCCGACTGCCCGCCAGATGGCGCACGTCGTGGCCCGCCAGCTCGATATGGCCTGAGGTTGGACGCAACAGTCCGGCGATGCAGCGGCCCAGGGTGCTCTTGCCGGATCCCGATTCGCCTACCAGCGCCAGTGTGGTGCCCGGCGCCACCGCCAGGCTGACGCCCCTGACCGCGTGCACCAGCCGCGTCGGCTGGCCCAGCAGGCCGCGGGTGGCGACATAATCCTTGGTGACGCCTTCGGCGCGCAAAATGAATTCGCTCATGATGAGGATCCTTGTGCCTCGGCCCGCGCACGCCGCGCCAGCCGGCGGCCGCGATCGCGCGGCGCGTCGACGTCCGGCACGGCGGCCAGCAGCGCCTGGGTGTAGGGATGCGCGGGCCGGCCGAAGATCTGGCCCACGTCGCCCTCCTCCACCACTTCGCCCGCCCGCATCACCACCACGCGGTCGGCGATCTCGGCCACCACGCCCAGGTCGTGCGTGATGAACAGCACGGCGGCGCCGGTCTCGGCCTGGATCGAAAACAGCAGTTCCAGCACCTGGGCCTGCACCGTCACGTCCAGCGCGGTGGTCGGCTCGTCGGCGATGATCAGCCGTGGCGACAAGGCGCAGGCGATGGCGATCATGACCCGCTGCCGCATCCCGCCGGACAGCTCATGCGGATAGGCCTTGGCGCGCTGCGCCGGTTCGCGGATGCCGACCCGCTCCAGCAGCGCCACCGCCCGCTCCCAGGCGGCCTGGCGGCCGATGTCGCCATGGATGCGCATGACTTCGGCAATCTGGCTGCCGACGTTGCGGCCGGGGTTGAGGGCGGTCATCGGCTCCTGGAACACCATGGCGATGTCCTTGCCGCGCAGCGCGTCGCGTTCGCGCTCGGTGGCGCGCAACAGGTCGCGGCCGGCGAAACGCAGCTCGTCGGCCGCGACCCGTCCGGGCGCGTCCACCAATCCCATCAGGGAAAAGCCGGTGACCGATTTGCCCGAGCCCGATTCGCCCACCAGGCACACCACCTCGCCGCGCCGCAGGGTCAGGTCCACGCCCTTGACCGCGGCGAACGTCCCCTGCGGCGTGTCGAAATCGACGGTCAGGTTCCTGACCGACAGCAGCACATCCGTTTCGGGGCTCATCGTTGCAACTCCGGATTGAGCGCGTCCTGCAGCCAGTCGCCCAGCACGTTGACGGCCAGCACCGTGAAGAACAGCGCCAGCGCCGGCACCAGCACAGGCCATGGATTTGTGAACAGGTAATCCTTGAGCGAGCCGACCATCTGCCCCCACGACGGCACCGGCGGACGCACGCCCAGCCCGAGAAAGCTCAGGCCCGCCTCCAGCAGCATCGCGAAGGAAAAAGTGAACGAGGCCTGCACCGCGATGATGGAGCGCATGTTGGGCAGCACCTCGTGCCAGATGATCCAGCCGGTGCCCGCGCCCAGCGAACTGGCCGCCAGCACGTGCTCGCGCGCCCGGATGCCGCGCGCCACGCCCCACGCGACCCGGGCGAACTGCGGCGCGTACAGCACGCCGATGGTGGCGACCAGCGTCGGCAGGTTGCCGCCGATGAAGGCCAGCACCACCAGCGCCACGAAAATCTCCGGCAGCGACACGAACACGTCCACCACCCGGATGGCAGCCGCTTCGGCGCGGCGGCCCAGGAATGCCACGCCCACGCCGACGGCCACGCCCAGCACGCCGGCCAGGATCACGGCGGCCGCGGCCACCGACAGCGACACGCGGGCGCCGTACACCGCGCGGGCCAGCAGGTCGCGCCCCAGCTCGTCGGTGCCCAGCCAGTGCTGCCAGGATGGCGACGACAGCAGATTGGCGGCGTCGATGAGATAGGGATCGGCCAGCCCCAGCGCCGGCCCGAAGACGGCGGCCAGCACCACCACCGTCAGGAAGCCCAGCGCCAGGTGCACCGGCACGCCGGCCTTGGAAGCTCGAAGGAATGCGATCATGCGGAGGGCCTGCGGATGCGGGGGTCGACGAAACCCTGCGCCAGGTCGATGACCAGGCTGATCAGGATGAACAAGGCGAAGATGGCCAGCAGCGAGCCCTGGATCACCGGATAGTCGCGCGAGAAGGCAGCGCTCACCAGCAGCGAACTCAGGCCCGGCCAGTCGAACAGGGCCTCGATGATGACGGTGCCTCCCAGCAGGTTGCCGGCGCGCACGCCGACGATGGCGATGACCGGCACCAGCGCGTTGGGCAGCGCGTGCCGCAGGATCGCCTTGCCGCGCGGCAGACCCTTGGCGCGGGCCAGCTTGACGTAGTCGCGGCCCATGACGTCTGACAGGCTGGCGCGGGTCATGCGCGCCACCACGCCCATGAAGTTCAGGCCGATGGTCAGCGACGGCAGAATCAGCGCCAGCAGGTGCTGCGCGGGATCGTCCGAGAACGCCACGAAGCCCGACGACGGCAGCCAGCCCAGCGCCAGGCTGAACAGCAGCACCAGCAGGATGCCCAGCACGAACACCGGCGCCGAGAAGCCGGCCACCGCCACCACCGAGGCCGCGGCGCCCGCCAGCCGGCCGCGCGAGCGCGCCGCCACCACGCCCAGCGGCACTCCCAGCAGCACGGCCACCAGCAGGCCGGCGCCGATCAGTTCCAGGCTGCGCGGAATGCGCCGCGCCAGCTCGTCGGCCACCGGCTCGCCGGTGCGCAGCGACACGCCCAGGTCGCCGCGCGCCAGCGCGCCGGCCCAGTGCGTGAACTGCGTGCCTAGCGGCAGGTCCAGGCCGAGCTGGGAGCGCACCCGCGCCACGGCCACCGGATCGCTGCCGGCCTGATCGCCCAGCATGATGGCGACCGGATCGCCCGGCAGCAGGTGGATGGCGATGAAGACCACGCCCGTCGCCAGCGCCAGGGTGACGATGGCCGACGCCAGGCGTCTGAACAGGAAAGGCAGCATGCCGGCCTCAGTTGATCCACATGGTCGGTAGCGAAATGCCCGGGCTGCTTTCGCTCAGCGCGCCGCCCAACTGCGTGTAGCCGTGCACCTTGCGCAGGTAGCCCTGGGCCTGTTCGCGCCAGCTCACGAACACCCAGGGACTGGTCTCCAGGATGCGCTTTTCGGCCTGCTGGTAGATCGGCTGGCGCGCCTTCGTGTCGGTCAGCGCGCGGCCCTCGGCCAGCAGTTTTTCCAGCTCGGGGTCGCGGTAGCCGATCGGCTTTGCCCAATAGCTGGAGTCGCCGCCCAGGTAATAGGCGTAGGCATCGGGGTCGGGCAGCTTGACCGACACGCCGTAGATCATCGAGTCATAGTCGCCGCGGTTCTTGCGCTCGACCAGCGTGGCCCATTCGACCGGCTCCAGCTTCAGGTTGATGCCGACATCTTTCAGGTTGGCCTGCACCACCTGCGCCATCGTGGTGTAGATGCCCAGGCCCTGGAACACCACCATCGACGCGTCCACGCCGTTGGCGTAGCCGGCCTCGGCCAGCAGCGCGCGGGCCTTGGCGGTGTCGCGCTTGTAGGTGCCGTCCAGCGACTTGTCGTAGTACGGCGAATCCTCGGGCGTCGGCGCGCCGTAGATGGGCTTGCCATAGCCGAAGAAGGCGGCCTTGGACACGGCCTCGCGGTCGATGGCGTACGACACCGCGCGGCGCACGCGGGCATCATCGAACGGCTTCTTGCTGGCGTTGAACCAGACGCTCATGAAGGCGCCGCCGGCGGTGTCGATCCTGGTGCCGGCATTGCGGCGCAGGACGTCGATGTCCTTCCACGGCACGAAGTCGATCATGTCCAGCGACTGGCTGCGCAGCGCGTTGACGCGCGCGTCGTCGCTTTTGATCATGCGGAAGTCAACGCCGTCCAGGTACGGCTGCCCGGCCACAAAATAGCGCGGGTTGCGCACCAGGCTGGCGCGCACGGCGGGTTCGTAGCTCTTCAAGAGGAACGGGCCGGTGCCGTTGGCCGACAGCTTCAGGTTGGCGCCGCTCTCGACCCACTTGCGCGACACGATGGCCGCCTCGGGCAAGGCCAGCACGCTCAGCATGGTGGCGTCGGGCGACGGCTTTTCGACCTTGACGGTGGCGCGATCCACCACGGTGACGGTGGCGCCCAGCAGGTTCGAGCGCAGCGTGGCGCCGGTGCCCGGCTCCAGGATGCGGTCGAGCGAGAACTTGACGTCGTCGGCGGTCACCGGCGTGCCGTCCTGGAACGCCACGTCGGGCCGCAGGTGGAACACGATCGTGCGGGCGTCGGGCTGGTCCCAGCTTTGCGCCAGGCGCGGCACGATGGCGCCGCTCTTGTCGTAGCCCGCCAGCGGGCTGTAGAGCGCCTCGATCAGGACCTTCCAGGCGCTGCCGCCGTAGACGTGCGGATCGAGCGACACGATTTCCGACACCGTGCCATAGCGCAGCGTGCCGCCGGGCTTGGGCGTGTCGGCCGCGTGCGCGACCGCGGCGGCGGCCGCCAGCGCGCACGCGCCCGCCAGTTGCGCCATCCGGCGCCAGGTCTGCTTGAACGTCATGTTGTACCCCTTTTGCTCTGGATTATCCGCTTGCCAGGCGCGCCCTCAGGACGGCAGCGCCTCGACCAGGCGGTCAATTTCAGTGGAATCGTTGTAGTAGCTCGGCGAAATGCGCAGGTTGCCGCCGCGCACCGCCAGATCCACGCCCGCCTCGCGCAGGCGCAGCGCCAGTTCCTGCGCATCCTGGCCCGAGTGCTTGAACGACAGGTTGCCCGAGGCCTCGCCCGGCGCGCGCGAGCTGACGATCTGGTAGCCCTTGCGTTGCAGCGCGGCGCTGGCGTAATCGGTCAGCTCCAGGATATGCGATTCGATCCGGGCCGGCGTCAGCGCCAATTGGATGCGCACCGCGGCGTCCAGGCCCCAGATGCCGGTGAAGTTGGCCAGGGCCTCCTCGAAGCGCCCGGCGTTGGCCCGGTACTCCAGCAGGTAGTGCATGTGGTCCTCGGTGCTGTCGACGCTGTGATAGCCCACGCTGGGCGGATCCAGCAGGCCCAGCACGCTCTTGCGGCAATAGAAATAGCCGGTGCCGATCGGCGCCAGCATCCACTTGTGGCCGCCCACCGACAGGAAATGGACGCCCAACCTCTCCACGTCCAGTTCGAGCGAACCGGCCCACTGGATCGCGTCCAGGTTCAGGTAGACGCCGCGCTCGTTGCACAGGTTGGCGGTGGCCTCCAGGTCCTGGCGAAAGCCGTTGGAGAACTGCACCGCGCTCAGCGACACCAGGCGGGTGCGGTCGTCCATCAGCTTGCGGATGTCATCGACGAGGATGCGGCCGTTGCGGTTCTTGACCCAGCGGATGGTCACGCCGCGCGCGGCCAGCTTCATCCAGCAATAGACGTTGGACGGGTATTCGATGTCCGGCAGGATCAGGTTGTCGCCGTCGCGCCAGGGAAAGCCGTTGGCCACGTTAACCAGCCCTTCGGTGGTGTTCTTGACGTAGGCGATCTCATCGCGATGGGCGCCGATCAGGCGGCCGATGCGGGCCTTGATGGTCTCCTCGGCGTAGCGGCACCACTCCGGATAGGCGTTGCGGCCGTTGTCGCGCACGTCCTCCATGAAGCGGTTCACCGCCGCCACCACCGGCAGGCTCAGCGCTCCGATCGAGGCGTTGTTCAGGTAGGCCCGCCGCTGCTTGATCGGGAACGCGTCGCCGATATTGCTCCAGTCGAGCTGTTCGATGCCGTTGCGGTCATCGGGAAAAAGTGCCGCGGGTCCGCCCACGGAAACCGGTTTGTCGAGGATATTCACGCCGCGCCTCTTTCATTGAAGGTGGGATGATCCTAAGATTGCGTGAATTCATGCGTCAATTTCGTTTGGAGTATTGATTCATGCGCTTTTGTAATGTGTTGGCGCAGCCAAGGCGATTTTCCCTCTGGCGCGGTATCCAACTAGCGCCACCCCCCTGTCCGACCCATCGGGGTTTGTCCCTATGCGCCTGAACCGCCTGCAGGCGCTGCGCGCCGTGCTCGAGACCGGCAGCGTTACCGAGGCCGCGCATCGCATGCATCGGACCCAGCCGCAGATCAGCCGGCTGATCTCGGCACTGGAGGAGGAAGTCGGCTTTCCGCTGTTCCTGCGCCAGGGGCGCGGCCTGATCCCGACGCAGGAATGCCTGCGCTTTTACGAAGGCACGCGCCACATCCTGGCCGGGTTCGAAGAGGTCTCGCGCATCGCCGATTCGATCCGCGACAGGCAGGACGCCTGGCTGCGCATCCTGACCCAGCCGTACTTCGCCTACAGCGTCACGCCGCGCGCCATCGCCGAGTTTGCCCGCAGTCATCCGCATACGCGGGTGTCGCTGGAGGTGCGCTCGCGGGTCGACGTCGGCCTGTGGATGTCCGGGCAGCAGTTCGACCTGGGCGTGGCGGCGCTGCCGATCGACTTCCCCGGCATCATCTCGCGCACCTTCGCCCAGGTGCGGCTGGTGATCGCCATGCCCGAGGGCCATCGGCTGGCGGCCAAGGCGGTGGTCACCGCCGACGACATCCAGGACGAGCCTTTCATCGCGCTGCGCCCGTTCACCCTGCTGCGTCAGCACATCGACGATCTGATGGCCAGGCGCCGGCTGCCGTTGCGGCTGGTGATGGAAACTTCCTCCGGCCAGTCGGCCTGCCAGTTGGCGGCGCTGGGCATCGGCATTGCGCTGGCCGATCCGATCCTGGCGGCCAATGTGCCGGGCATCGTGCTGCGCGATTTCGAGCCGCGGCTGACCATGCCCTACGGCTTCCTGTTGCCCAGCGCCTTTGCGCCGTCGGAGCAGGCGCGCGAGTTCGCCCGCATGCTGATCCGGCTGGTCAAGGAGATGGCGCCGGAACGGGTCGAACTGATCGAGCTCGATCCCGCGGAAAGCGACGCGTTGATGGCGTTCCCGTGAGACCGGCGCCGCCCGCGCCAGGCCTGGTCGATCCGCAAGACCACCACATGCCGGAAAACGCGGGTGCGGCGCGCCGGTTACAACGCCCGGCTATGAGTTAAAGGTAATTGAATATTTCCAAATATCGGCCGGCATAAGCATCATGCGGTATCGGGGCCTTTCGCCCCGGCCGCGGGTTTCCCGCGTAGCGTCTTTCATCCGGAGAAGCCCTTTGCTCAAACGACTGCTCGCCTCGGCCCTGACGCTGACGGCGCTGGCCGCCAGCGCCGCCCAAGCCCAGCAAGCGCCCCAGGCCCTGCTCAACACGTCCTATGACATCGCGCGCGAACTGTTCGCCGCCATCAATCCGAAATTCCAGGCCGACTGGAAGGCCAGGACCGGGCAGGACGTCACGATCGAACAGTCGTTCGCCGGCACCTCGCGCCAGGCGCAGTCGATCATCCAGGGCCTGAAGGCCGACGTGGTGACCTTCAACCAGGTGCCCGACGTCGACATCCTGGCGCAGAACAAGCTGCTGGCCGCCGACTGGCAGAAGAAGTTCGCCAACAACAGCTCGCCCTACTACAGCACCATCGCCTTCCTGGTGCGCAAGGGCAATCCCAAGAACATCAAGACCTGGGACGACCTGGTGCGCGACGACGTCAAGCTGGTGTTCCCGAATCCCAAGACCTCGGGCAACGCGCGCTACTCGTACCTGGGCGCCTGGCTCTACGCCAACGAGAAGTTCAAGGGCGACGACGCGCAGACCCGCACCTTCGTCGGCAAGCTGCTCAAGAACGTGGAGAGCTTTCCCACCGGCGGCCGCGGCGCGACCGTGGCGTTTGCCCAGAACAACCAGGGCGACGCGCTGCTGACCTTCGAATCCGAGGTCAACAACATCGCCAAGGGCGACGAGTTCAAGGCGCAGGGCTTCGAGGTGGTGGTGCCGCCGGTCAGCGTGCTGGCCGAGTTCCCGGTGGCGGTGGTCGACAAGGTCGCCGACGAGAAAGGCACGCGCAAGGTCGCCGAGGCCTATCTGCAATTCCAGTACTCGCCTGCCATCCAGAAGCTGCTGACCGATTTCAACTACCGGGTGCATGACCCCGAGGCGGTCAAGGCCGCGGCCAGCCGCTTTCCGTCGATCCGGCTGATCAATCCGCAGGACGTGCTGGGCTCGTGGGACCAGATCACCAAGACCCACTTCGCCGCCAACGGCGTGCTCGACCAACTGCTGGGCGCCGGCCGCTGACGCGCCGCGTCGATCCCCGCCTTCCGTCTCGTCAGCCGGCCGCCCGCGAGGGTGGCTGGCGTTTTTACGTTCAGGTCCGCATGTCCACGTTCTTCCGGCAGCATCCCGTCCTGCCCGGCTTCGGCCTCAGTTTCGGCGTCAGCAGCCTGTTCATCACGCTCGTGATCCTGTTGCCGCTGTCGGCCCTGCCGCTCTACAGCAGCCAGATGAGCTGGGGCCAGTACTGGCAGGCCGTCACCGACCCGCGCGTGCTCGCCAGCTACCGCGTCACGCTGCTGGCGGCGTTCTATTCGACCGCCGTGGTGCTGGTCATCGGCCTGTTGCTGGCCTGGATCCTGGTGCGCTACCGCTTCCCCGGGCGGGCCCTGCTGGACGCCGCCATCGACCTGCCATTCGCGCTGCCCACGGCCGTGGCCGGGCTGACCCTGTCGGTGCTGCTGGCGCCGGGCGGCTGGGTCGGCCAATGGTTCGCGCCGCTGGGCATCAAGATTTCGTATGCATTCCCGGGCCTGGTGATCGCCATGATCTTCACCAGCCTGCCGTTCGTGGTGCGCTCGGTGCAGCCGGTGCTGGCCGACATCGGGGCCGAATACGAGGAAGCCGCCCGCACGCTCGGCGCCAGCCCGGGCCAGACCGCCTGGCGCATCCTGCTGCCGGCGCTGGTGCCGGCCCTGTTCACCGGCGGCTCGCAGGCCTTCATCCGCAGCCTGGGCGAATTCGGCGCGGTGGTCATGATCGCCGGCAACATTCCCTACAAGACCGAGGTGACGTCGTTGATGATCTTCAGCCGCCTGGCCGAATACAACTACCCCGCCGCCGCCGCCATCGCGACCGTGGTGCTGGCGGCCTCCCTGCTGCTGCTGTTCGCCCTGCAGGTGCTGCAGGGCCGCCTGCTGCCGTGGCAGCGCGTGCCGGGAATCTGAGCCATGACGCGCCCTTCCCCCTGGCCGCGCCGCCTGCTGATCGGCGCCGGCCTGCTCGCCGCCCTGCTGTTGCTGGCCTTGCCGCTGGCCCTGATCTTCGCCCGGGTGATCGCCGGCGGCTTCGACGCCCTGCTGCAGAACCTGGGCGCCAGCGACATGCGCGCCGCCATCAGCCTGACCTTGCTGGCCGCGGTGGTCAGCGTGCCCGTCAACCTGGTGTTCGGCGTGCTGCTGGCCTGGTGCGTGACGCGCTACGATTTCCGCGGCCGCCGCCTGCTGGTGGCGCTGGTCGACATTCCCTACGCCACCTCGCCGGTGGTGGCGGGCCTGTGCTACCTGGTGGTGTACGGCCTGGAAGGCATCTTCGGCCGCTGCCTCAGCGGCCACGGCGTGCAACTGATGTTCGCCTGGCCCGGCATCCTGATGGTGACGGTGTTCGTGACCTCGCCGTTCGTCGCGCGCCTGCTGATTCCGCTGATGCAGGCGCAAGGCCAGGAAGAGGAACTGGCCGCGCTGACGCTGGGCGCCAGCGGCTGGCAGATCTTCCGCCGCGTGACACTGCCCAACATCAAGTGGGGCCTGCTGTACGGCGCGGTCATCACCAATGCGCGCGCGGTCGGCGAGTTCGGCGCGGTGTCGGTGGTGGCCGGCGCCATCCGGGGCAAGACGCTGACGCTGCCGCTGCTGATCGAACAGCTCAACGATGACTACAAGACCGTTGCCGCCTTCACGGCGGCGGCGCTGCTGGCCTGCATGGCGCTGCTGACACTGGTGGTCAAGACCTATATGGAGCGGCGCCGGGGCGAGGCCCGTCCCGCGCCGACGCACTGACCGCGGTGCCCGTCACGGCGTGAAATGGCGGTTGGCCGGACGCGGCAGCCCCAGGTTCTCGCGCAGGGTGCGGCCCTCGTACTCGCGCCGGAAGATGCCGCGCCGCTGCAGTTCCGGCACGACCTGGCCGACGAAAGCGTCCAGGCCGCCCGGCAGCCACGGGAACATGACGTTGAAGCCGTCGGATGCCTCGGTCTCCAGCCATTCCTGCATCTGGTCGGCGATGCGCGCGGCGGTGCCGACCATCGCCAGCCCGCCATAGCCGCCCAGGCGCTGCGCCAGTTGACGCACCGTGAGCGATTCGCGCTCGGCCAGGCGCAGCACGCGTTCCTGGCTGCTCTTGCTGGCGTTGGTCTCGGGCAACGGCGGCAGCGGCGCGTCCGGATCGAAGCGCGAGGCGTCGCACCCCAGCGCGACCGACAGCGAGGCGATCGCGCTTTCGTAGTGCACCAGGCTGACCAGGCGCGCGCGGATGGCCCGCGCCTGGTCATCGGTCTCGCCCACCACCACCAGCACGCCGGGCAGGATCTTGAGATGGTCGCGGTCGCGCCCCAGCGCGTCCATGCGGCCCTTGACGTCGGCATAGAAGCGTTGCCCGTCCTCCAGCGTGGCAGAGGCGGCGAATACCACCTCGGCGGTCTCCGCCGCCAGTTGCCGGCCGGGCTCGGAGGCGCCGGCCTGCACGATCACCGGCCAGCCCTGCACCGGCCGCGCGATGTGCAGCGGTCCGCGCACCGACAGGTGTTCGCCGCGGTGATCCAGCGTGCGCAGGCGCGCCGGATCGAAATAGATGCCGCTGTCGGCGTCGCGGATGAAGGCGTCGTCGGCCCAACTGTCCCACAGGCCCGTGACCACGTCGTAGAACTCGCGGGCGCGGGCATAACGCCGGGCATGGTCGGGCTGTTCGGTGCGGCCGAAATTGAGCGCGGCGTCGGGATTGGAGGTGGTCACGATGTTCCAGCCGGCGCGCCCCTGGCTCAGGTGGTCGAGCGAGGCGAAGCGCCGCGCCACGTGGAACGGTTCATCGAAGGTGGTCGACGCGGTCGCCACCAGCCCCAGCCGCTCGGTCACCTGGCTCAACGCGGACAGCAGCGTGAACGGCTCGAACGAAGTGGCGGTATGGCTGCGCTTGAGCGCCTCGATCGGCATGTTCAGCAGCGCCAGGTGATCCGCCATGAAGAACGCGTCGAAGCGCGCCCGCTCCAGCGCCTGGGCGTAGCGCTTGAGGTGCTCGAAGGCGCGCTCCGACGGCCAGGCGAACCAACCTGGCGCTATATGGCTATAAGCCGGCGCGTCGAGCGTGCGCCGGTTATTTGGTCATGACGCACAACTAAACAACCAATCCTTCGTTGGTCGCCGCGCGGCGCTCCCGTAATGTTTGCCGGGCAAGCAGGAACCTTCCCCTGCGCCTCGCGACATGACCCACGGAGAGCGCCAGCATGAACCAGCCTTTGCACCCGAGCCACGCGTCACGATCCGCCGCCGTCAAGGCGACCCTGGATTTCCCGGTGATCGACACCGACGTGCACGTCAACGATTACGCGCCGGTCCTGGAGGACTATGTCCAGCACTACGGCGGCGGCAAGCTGGTGGATGCGCTGCGCAAGGCGCTGGGCTCGCGCTTCGCCACCAAGAGCGGCGGCAAGGACTGGTACCAGCAGACGCCGGCCGAGCGCCAGGACAACCGCACCCTGCGCTCGCCCTGGTGGGCGCGGGTCACGCGCAACACGCTGGACCTGGCCACCTACACCCTACCCGAGCTGCTCAACGAGCGCCTGGCCGAGCAAGGCGCGGACTACTCCGTGCTGTTCCCCAATGACGTCCTGGCGCCGCTGGCCGCGGGCGACGAGTTCCGCCAGCCGCTGCACCGCGCCATCAACCACTTCCATGCCGACCAGTACCGCAAGTACAGCGACCGCCTGACGCCGGTGGCCGGCATTCCGCTGAACACGCCGCAGGAAGGCATCGAGGAACTGGAGTTCGCGGTCAAGACGCTGGGCCTGAAAGTCATTAACATCGCCGGCGGCGTGAAGCGGCCGATCAAGGCGATCGCGCGCAAGTATCCCGCCGCCGACCATCCCGAGATCTCGAAACACGCCAGCTACATCGACTTCTACGGCATCGACAGCGAGTACGACTACGACCCGTTCTGGGCCAAGGTGGTCGAGCTGGGCGTGCCGGTCACCACGCACTACGGCAGCCAGGGCTGGACCGGGCGCCATTCCATCAGCAACTACATGTTCAACCACATCGGCCACTTCGCCGATGGCTCGCAGGCCTTCGCCAAGGCGCTGTTCTTCGGCGGCGTCACGCGGCGCTTTCCGAACCTGCGCGTGGCGCTGCTGGAAGGCGGCGCCGACTGGGGCTCGCACGTCTACACCCACCTGGTGGACCGCTGGGAAAAGCGCAACCGCGCCGCGGTGCAGAACTACAACCCGGCCAACGCCGACGTGGCGCTGCTGCACGAGCTGTTCCAGCGCTACGGCGCCGATTTCATCCGGGGCCGCGACATCGACCCGCAGCAGTTGCTGCGCGACAGCCTGGGCATCTCGGCCCTGCCGCACAGCCGCGACCCGCATCCGGACGAACTGGACGACTTCGCCGCCGCCGGCATCGAGTCGGTCGAGGACATCCGCAAGCGCTGGGTCGACAGCTTCTACTTCGGCTCGGAATCCGACGACCGCACCGTGGCGGCGGCCTTCAACGACAAGGTCAATCCGCTCGGCGTGAAGATCAACGCCATCTGGTCCTCGGACATCGGCCACTGGGACGTGCCCGACCTGACCGCGCCGCTGGCCGAAAGCTGGGACCTGGTCGAACAGGGCGTGATTAGCGCGCAGGACTTCAAGGCGCTGGTGTTCGGCAACCCCTACCGCTTCTATACCGAGGCCAATCCGGCCTTCTTCCAGGGCACCGCCATCGAGCGCAAGCTCGCCGCCGCGCCCGCGCGCGCGGCCGCCTGATCCCGCCCGCCGCTGTTTGCCAGACCGCCGGGCGGCGTGATGCCGGCCGGTTGCCCGATCCTTTCCTGAATGAGTCTTTCCATGAAGTCATTGACGATCCTGAGTAAACGCGTTGCCGCGCTGGGCCTGGTGGCCCTGGCGGCGTGGGGCGGCAGCGCCCGGGCCGCCGACGTGATCCGCGTCGGCGTGGCCACGGCCGGCGGCGGCGACCCGATCACCTGGGGCGGCTCGCCGGGCGGCGTGGTGCGCGTCAACCAGTGGCTGGAACAGGCCTTCGCCGCCGACGGCGTCAAGGTCGAGTGGCTGTTCTTCAAGGGCGCCGGCCCGGCCGTCAACGAGGCGCTGTCGAACAAGCAGATCGACTTCGCCTACCAGGGCGACCTGCCGCAGGTGGTGGGCCGCGCCAACGGCCTGAAGACCAAGCTGCTGCTGGTCAGCGGCGCGCGCAACAACCTGTACCTGGTGACGCCGCCGAACTCCCCGCTCAAGTCCATCGAGGACCTGAAGGACCGCAAGGTGTCGATCTTCCGCGGCACCAACGGCCACCTGGTGGCGATCAACGTGCTGGCCGCGCATGGCCTGGCCGAGCGCGACATCAAGGGCGTCAACCTGGATGCCGGCAGCGCCCAGGCGGCGCTGGTGTCCAACGGCGTGGACGCGGCCTTCGGCGGCTACGAATGGTTCAAGGTGCGCGACCAGGGCCTGGCCAAGGTCATCTACAGCACCCAGGGCCAGGATCCCGCCTACACCCGCCAGGCCTCGCTGCTGGTGCGCGAGGACTTCGAGCGCGAGAATCCCGCCCAGGTGCAAAAGGTGGTGGACGTGTTCGTGCGCGCCGCGCAGTGGTCGTCCGACGAGAAGAACCGCGACGCCCTCTTCAAGATCTGGGAAAAGAGCGGCGTGCCCTACGCCTCGTGGCAGGCCGAGTTCGACAAGCAGGACCTGGCCTCGCGCAACTCGCCGCTGATCGACGACTTCATCATCGCCCGCTACAAGGCGGTGGTGGCCGACGCCGCCAAGCTCAAGCTGATCCGCCGCGAGGTCTCGCTGGACGGCTGGTTCGATCCGCGCTATCTGCAGAATGCGCTCAAGGCCCAGGGGCTGGAGCGCTACTGGACCGCCTTCGACGCCGCCGGCAAGCCGGTATCGGGCCCGGCGCAGGCTGCGCGCTGACGGGACCGCGCCATGGCCTCTCTTTCTCATCACGCCCTGCCGCGCCTGGCCCCGGCGCCGGCCTGGGCGCGCCAGGCGGCCTGGACCGCCGCGCCCTGGCTGCTGCCGCTGGCGCTGCTGACGCTGTGGCAGACTGGCGCCAGCCAGGGCTGGATCTCGCCGCAGGTGCTGCCGCCGCCCGCCTTCGTCTGGGACACCCTGCGCGACCTGGCGACCAGCGGCGACCTGTGGCTGAACACCCGCGCCAGCCTGCAACGGGTGCTGGTCGGCTTTGCCCTGGGCAGCCTGCTGGGGCTGCTGCTGGGCACGGCGATGGGCCTGTCTCGCCGGCTCGAGGCCTACGTGCTGCCGACCTTCAACGCGCTGGTGCAGATCCCGGTGCTGGCCTGGCTGCCGTTCGTGCTGCTGATCGTCGGCATCGGCGAACCGCTCAAGTACATCCTGATCGCCAAGGCGGCGCTGGTGCCCGTCACGCTCAATACCTTGCAGGGCTTTCGCCAGGCCAGCCCGACGCTGCGCGAAGTGGCGCGGGTCTATGGCTACAGCCGGCGCCAGGAAGTGCTGGAGGTGGTGGTGCCGCTGGCCCTGCCGACGCTCTTCACCGGCCTGCGGCTGGGCTTCACCAAGGCCTGGCTGTCGCTGGTGGTGGTCGAGCTGGTGGCCTCCAGCGAGGGCCTGGGCTACCTGATCGTCTATGGCCGCCAACTGTTCCAGCTCGACCTGGTGATGGCCGCGGTGATCGTGGTGGGCGCCATCGGTTACGCCATCGACCGGCTGCTCGACTGGACCGAGACGCGCCTGATCCACGGCCGCCGCGGCGCCGCCAACGTACAGGTGCGGCCATGAACGCGCCCACGCCTGCCTCGCGCGACGCGGCCGAACTGGCGCTGGCGCAACCGCTGGCCGTGCGCGGCGGCGGTCGGTGGCGCGGCCTGGTGCTGCCGGTGGCCGCCATCGCGCTGTGGTGGCTGCTGGCGCGCGCCGACCTGGTGAACTCGGCCCTGCTGGTGTCGCCCGGCAAGGTGCTGGCCACCGCCGCCGACCAGATCGTCGGCGGCAAGCTGTGGCGCGCACTGGGCGCCAGCCTGGCGCGCGAGCTGACCGGATTCGCCATCGGCACGGTCTCGGGCCTGCTGCTGGGGGTGCTGCTGGGCCTGTCGCCGCTGTTCAACCGGCTGGTGGGGCCGAGCTTCAACACCTTCAAACAGATCTCGCTGTTCGCCTGGATTCCGCTGATCTCGGTGTGGTTCGGGCTGGGCGACACCGCCAAGGTGGTGTTCCTGTCGCTGGCGGCGCTGGTGCCGGTGGTGGTCAACACCTGCGATGGCGTGCGCAACGCGCCGCCCAAGTTGCTGGAGGTGGCGCGGGTCTACGGCTACAGCCGCTGGCAGACCTTCGCCCAGGTGGTGCTGCCGGCCGCCGCGCCGGCCATCTTCACCGGCGTCTACCTGGCGCTGATCTATTCCTGGCTGGCCACCATCGGCGCCGAATACCTGCTGGTGGCGGGTGTCGGCATCGGCAACCTGCTGATCGAGGGCAGCGAACATTTCCAGATGGACCTGGTGATCTTCGGCATGTTCGTGGTCGGGGTGATCGGCTGGCTCATGAATGCCCTGGCCCGCGTGGCCGAACGGCGGCTCGCGCGCCTGCGCGGGCAGGACCAATAACCGCAGGAAAACTCAGGCATGACTCAACCTACTTCGCTGGACCTGTCGCTGCAGGCGGTCGGCAAGCGTTATCCCAGCGCCCAGGCCGAGGGCGGCGTGCTGCAGGTGCTCACGGGCGTGGACCTGGACATCCCCGCAGGCCAGTTCGTTTCCATCGTCGGCGCCAGCGGCTGCGGCAAGTCCACCCTGCTGCGCCTGATCCTGGGGCTGGACGACAGCTTCGAGGGCGCCATCACGCTGGGCGGCGAGCCGGTGCGCGGCACCGGGCCGGAACGCGGCATCGTCTTCCAGGACCACCGCCTGTTCCCGTGGCTGACGGTGGCGCAGAACATCGCCGTGGGCCTGCGCAACGCGGCGATTTCCAACAACGAAAAGCGCGACCGGGTGGCCGAGCACATCGCCCTGGTGGGGCTGGAGGGCTTCGAGCAGTCGTATCCCCACCAGATCTCGGGCGGCATGGCGCAGCGCGTGGCGATCGCGCGCGGCCTGGTCAACCGGCCGCGCGTGCTGCTGCTGGACGAACCCTTCGGGGCGCTCGACGCGCTGACCCGGGCGCGGCTGCAGACCGAGTTGCAGCGCATCTGGCAGAAGGAGCGCATCACCATGCTCCTGGTGACGCACGATGTCGAGGAAGCGGTCTACCTGGGCGACCGGGTGGTGATCATGCAGCCGCGCCCGGGGCGCATCCGCCGCATCGTCGACGTGCCGTTGGCGCACGCCCGCAACCGCAGCGATCCACGCTTCATCCGCCTGCGCGACGACGTGCTGTCCGACTTCCTGGAGCCGGACGGCGCGCCCGCCGACGACAGCCCGCCGCTGGGCGCGGAGGCGGCCGGCGGCGTGCCGGCGCTGCCGTCGCTGGCCTCGCTGCGGATGGCCTGGTGATGCCTGCGACGGCCACGCCACTTGTCGCGCCCTGACCGCTGTTTCGTCACTTGCCGACGGCCGCCGCCCGAGCGAGGCCGCCATTCCTTTTGGAGGGAAACCCATGACCCGCCCCTCGCGCCAGATCAAGCTCGGCGCCTTCCTGATGCAGACCGGCCACCACATCGCCGCCTGGCGCCATCCCGAGGCCCAGGCCGATGCGCCGGTCAATTTCCGCCACTATGTCGAACTGGCGCGGCGCGCCGAGGCCGCCAAGTTCGATGCGATCTTCCTGGCCGACTCGGTCGGCGTGCGCAACACCGACCTGCCATCGCTGTCGCGCACCGCGCGCAGCGACCATTTCGAGCCGCTGACGCTGCTGTCGGCGCTGGCCGCCGTGACCGAGAAGATCGGCCTGATCGCCACCGTCTCCACCACCTACAACGAGCCCTACCACGTGGCGCGCAAGTTCGCCTCGCTCGACCACATCAGCGGCGGCCGTTCGGGCTGGAACCTGGTGACCTCCAGCGGCCAGGGCGAGGCGCAGAACTTCAACCTGGACGAACACGTGGAACACGCCCGCCGCTACGCCCGCGCCGCCGAATTCCACGACGTGGTGCTGGGGTTGTGGGACAGTTGGGAGGACGACGCCTTCCTGCGCGACAAGGCCAGCGGCCAGTACTTCGACCCCGCCAAGCTGCATCCGCTGCGCCATCGCGGCGAGCATTTCTCGGTGCGCGGGCCGTTGAACGTGTCGCGTTCGCCGCAGGGCCGGCCGGTGGTGGTGCAGGCCGGCGCCTCGCCCGCCGGCCGCGACCTGGCGGCGCGCACCGCCGAGGTCATCTTCGTGGCCCTCCAGACCTTCGACGAAGCCCAGGCGTTCTACCGCGACATCAAGGGCCGCGCCGTGGCGTACGGCCGCGATCCCGACGATATCAAGATCATGCCCGGCATCTTTCCCGTGATCGGCCGCACCCAGGCCGAGGCCGAGGACAAGTTCGCGAGCCTGCAGGACCTGATCCATCCGGTGGTCGGCGTGCAGTTGCTGTCCAACATGATCGGCGGCTTCGACCTGTCGGGGTATCCGGTCGACGGGCCCCTGCCCGACCTGCCCGAGACCAACGGCGGCAAGAGCCGCCAGCAGTTGCTGATCGATCTGGCGCGGCGCGACAACCTGACGATCCGCGAGCTGTACCTGCGCATCGCCGGCGCCCGCGGCCACCAGCAGGTGGTCGGCACGCCGCAGAGCGTGGCCGATCAGTTGCAGCAATGGTTCGAGGAAGATGGCGCCGACGGCTTCAACATCATGTCGCCATGGCTGCCCGGCGGGCTGGACGACTTCATCGAACTGGCGCTGCCGGAGCTGCGCCGCCGCGGCCTGTTCCGCAGTGAGTATGAGGGCGCCACGCTGCGCCAGCATCTCGGCCTGGCGCGTCCGCCGCATCGGGCCGTGGCGGCGGCGCAAGCCGCTGTCGCCGAGGCGGAAGCCGCCTCCGCCTGAGGCCGGGCGTGGCGGGACGCCAGGCGGCCCGGCGATATCATCCTGGCTCATAGCAGATAGGCGGTTTTTCATATTGATGAATGACCGCGCTGGCCTCATCATGGCGCGGGGTCCGTCCGGACCCCGCGCCGATTCCGCCACCGACATGCCGCACAAACCGCTCGCCATCCTGCAAATGGGCCGTCCGCCCGAAGACCTGCGCGCCACCCACGGCGAACAGGCCGACTGGGTCGCCGCCGCCCTGGACGGCATCGACGTCCCCCTGGCGGTCCTGCATCCCGCCGCCAGCGACGCGCTGCCCGACCCCGCCTCGCTGCGCGGCGCGGTGCTGACCGGCTCCTGGTCCATGGTGACCGACCGCGAGCCGTGGAGCGAGCGCACCGCGCAATGGCTGCGCGACGCCATGGCCGCGCAGTTGCCGCTGCTAGGCATCTGCTATGGCCATCAACTGATGGCGCACGCGTTCGGCGGCGTGGTCGACTATCACCCGCGCGGCCGCGAAATCGGCCTGCATACGGTTCAGTGCCTGCCCGCCGCGGCCGCCGATCCGCTGCTGGCGAGCCTGCCCGACCGTTTCCTGGCGCACCTGACGCACGAGCAGAGCGTGCTGCGGCCGCCCGCGACCGCGACGGTGCTGGCCGGCACGGCGCACGATCCGCACCAGGTGCTGCGTTACGGCCCGCGCGCGCTGTCGGTGCAGTTCCACCCCGAATTCACCGCCGGCCTGATGGACGCCTGCCTGGCGCGGCGCCAGGGCCTGCTCGCGGCGGACGGCCATGACGTCGCCGCGCTGCGCGCCGCCCTGGCGCCTACCCCGCACGCGCAATCGATCCTGCGCGGCTTCGCGGCGGCATGCTGACCTACCTGCTGTGGTCGCTGCCGGCGCTGATCGTCATTGCCGCCATCGCCAGCGGCCGCCTGAACACCACCCTGGCCGCCGTGCTGGGCCTGCTGGCGGCCGCACCGGTGGCCCTGTTCAGCGCGCCTGGCGTCTTCGGCGCGGGCCATCTGGGCCATGCCCTGGCGCGCGGCCTGTGGATCGGCGCCATCATCACTCCCTACATCCTGGGCGGCCTGCTGTTCTGGCAGATGGCCGCGCGCGGCGATCCCGGCCAGCGTGACGCGCTGGCGCCGGCCGACCCGCTGGCGCGGCGCCGCCTGCTGTTCTTCGCCTGTTTCCTGATCGGCCCTTTCGCGGAGTCGGCCACCGGCTTCGGCGTCGGCATGCTGGGCACGGTGCTGCTGATCCGGCCGCTCGGCTTCAAGCCGCGCGAGCTGATGGTGTTCGCGCTGTTGAGCCAGACCCTGATCCCCTGGGGCGCCATGGGCAGCGGCACGCTGCTGGCCTCGGCCTATGCGCGCGTGCCGGCAGCCCATCTGGCGCTGGTCGGCATGGTGCCGGTGGCCCTGCTGATGATCGTCTGGATGACATTGTTCTGGCGCACCGCGAACCGCGCCGGACTGCCGGCCGCCGCCAACGAGCGCGCCCGCGAGGCCGGCTGGATGCTGGCCTGCCTGGCGCTGCTGACGGCGGCCACGGCGCTGCTGGGGCCCGAGACCGCCTTGCTGGCGGCCTATGGCCCGCTGATCGTGCTGCGTTTCGTGCTCGACCGCCGGCCCGGCCGCGCCGAGCTGCGCACGGCGGCGCGCGGCGCCCTGCCCTACATCGTGCTGATAGCCTGCCTGGTGGTGACGCGCCTGACGCCAGGCCTGAACCCGGCCCTGGCCCGGCTGGCCAGGATCGCGCCCTATCCCGACCTGCCCGCCTGGGCGCCTTTCCTGCACGCCGGGAGCTGGCTGATCGGCGGCGCGCTGCTGATGGCGCTGCTGCGCCGCCAGCCCGGCCTGCTGGCCGGTAATGCGCGCCACGCCTGGAACACCGGCAAGCACGCGGTGCTGTCCGTGTTCCTGTTCGCGATGATGGCCGAGGTGCTGGCCGGCGCCGGCATTTCGCAGGCTTTCGCGGATGGGTTGTTCCGCAGCCTGCAGGACTGGACGCTGCTGCTGACGCCGCTGCTGGCCGGCGCCTTCGGCATCCTGGCCAACAGCGGCAACGCGCCCAACAGCCTGTTCATGCCGTCGCAGCTATCGCTGGCGCTGCACGCCGGCCTGAGCCTGCCGGCGGCGGCCGCGCTGCTGCACGTGTCGGGCACGTCGATGGGATTCTTCTCGCCGATCCGCATGTCGATCGCCGCCGGCCTGGCCCACGGCCGCGGACAGGAGCGCGCGGTCTACGCGCAACTGCTGCCGTTCGCGCTGAGCGCCTTCGCCATCCTGCTGGGCCTGGCGCTGCTGCTGGTGCTGGCGGGCTGAACCGCCCGCCGCGCCCGGCCAACGTGGCGGGCGCAGGCTAGTGCGGCGACGTCAGCCCCAGCAGGCCCGCCACCGCCACCACCAACGCGCCCAGCGCCAGCTCCCACAGCGTGTTGCGCCGGATCGCGCGCAACGCCACCACGGGTTGTGTCCGGATGCGCGCGATCCAGCGATAGCGGTTGCACAGCGCCAGGCCCGTCATGGCCAGCGCCAGCGCCACCTTGACCATCAACGCCTGCACGTATCCGGAGGCTGGGTCGGGCAACCCGGGGCCGAGAATCAGCACCGCATTGGCGACGCCGCTCAACAGCAGCACGGCCACGGCCACATGCCCCCAGGCCGAAAACCGCAGCAGCGCCCGCGTGGCGTCCCGCCGCCACGCCGGCCGCCGCCAAGCCGCCAGCCACAGCAGGAAGACCAGCAGCGATCCCAGCCAGAACGCCGCCGCCAGCACGTGCAGGAAGTCATTCAGCGCGTGCGCCAACCCCAACCAGCCCTCGTGCATCGCCGCATGGCCGCTCAGGGCCAGCGGCGCCAGCGCCAGCGCGGCGACCCCGGCGATCAGGCTGGGGCTGCCGGGCCGCAAGCCGAGCACCACGCCCAGCAGCGCCGCCGCGGCCAGCGCCCGCACGATCCAGACCTGCCCGTAGCGCGTCTGCAGGATGACGGTGTCGAGCATGTCTTCATCGAACATCGCGTGCCAGTCGCCGGCGATGCTGGCGGCCTGCAACGGCAACAGGCACAGCGTGGCGACGAGGCCGACGATCCCCGCCAGGCGGAAAGCGCGCCGCAGCGCGGCTTCCGTCTCCAGCCCGAGGCGGGGCGAACCGCCCAGGGCCAGCATCGCGCCAGCGCCGAACAACACCGCCACCGCGCCGGCGGCGAGGGCCCGGCACAGCGCGAACGCCAGCAACAACGGGGTCATCTCAAGGCTTGACCGTGAAGGTCCAGGCGCCGTCGGTCTTGTGGCCGTCCTTGGACAGCGCTTGCCATTTGACCGTGTAGGCGCCGACCGGCAGCGGCTGGGCCACCGGCAGCACCAGGGTCTTGTCGTCGCCGGGCGCCGGCGCCGCCTTGGCCGTGACGGCGGGCTTGCCGGCGGCATCCAGCACGGTCAGCGTGGAAAACGCGGGCTCCAGCCCTTCGGAAAAGCTGGCGCTCACCGAGGACGGCGTGGCCACTTCGGCCTTGTCGGCCGGCGTAGCGCGCTGCAGGTGGGCGTGGGCCCAGGCCCATTGCGGGGCCAGGATCAGCGTGGCGGCGATCAGAACGGGTTTGAACATGATGAATCTCCTGGAAAATGGGCGGCGCGGGGCCGCGTGGCGAATAAGAGACGCGCGGCAGGCGCGGGGGAAAGTCGCGAAAGGAATGGCGCGCGAGACGGGGCGAGGCAGGCGCCAGGGCCGGGGTCCCGTGCGTGTCAACGACGAGCGAGCCGGGCGAAACCGTGCAGGCGCGGCGCGAAAACGGCATCAGGCCGCGCGCGGCGGGGCCCGTGACTGCTGTGGCAGCCACAGCGGCTCGCCGCGGGGATGCGGCGCGACGTCGATGGCAAAAGGCAACGCCGGCAGCTCGGCCGGCAGGCGCCAGGCGATGCCGGCTGGCGCGGGCGGGCAAGCCCCGCCCAGCATGGCGCAGGTCGATGCGCAGCAGTGCGGCAACGGGCCGCCCAGGGCCCCGGCGTCATGGCCGGCCGCGGACGGGCTGGCCGGTGCATCCGCCGCCAACACCACCACGCGCGGACCGCTGGCGGTGCAGAGGATGACGCTGGCGCCATTTCCGGACACCCCCGCGGACGCCGCCGGCGCGGGCGCGCCGAACGCCGCGGAGGCCACCAGCGACTGGAAAACCAGCAACGCCGCCGCCAGCCACGCCACCGCGCGGCGGGTGGCGGCGGACGGGCTTGTAAACGTAACCGGCGTGTGCATCCCCATGGTGGCCACGAGCTTACGACGGCCGCCGGAGGGCCGCAACTTCAATCTGACCCGCTACAACTGTTATGCTCCACGCTTTCAACATTTGAAGTCGCAGCACACCATGGGTCTAGAACAGCTCGCCGCAATCCGAGAACTGCTCGTGAAGCAGGCTCCCGAAGAGGCGGCTTCCAAAAAGAAACCCGCCCGTCCGGCCGCCAACGAAGCGGGGTCGCGCAAGCCCTCCGCGCGTCCGTCCGACGATGCGGCTGCCGCCCGGAAGAAACCTGCGCGTTCGCCGGCTGGCGAACGACGCGAGGCGCCGGCGGTCGACCCGGTGCTGATCGCCATTTCGCGGTTGCAACGGCAATTCCCCAAGGCCTTCCCCAAGAAGCCGGCGCCCAAGGTGCCGCTCAAGCTGGGCGTGCTCGAGGATCTGGTGCAACACGCCAAGGCCCTGCAGCTCAGCGCCGACGAGATCAAGCAGGCCGTCAAGACCTGGTGTGACGGCCGCCGCTACTGGGACTGCATGGTCGAGGCCGCCGCGCGCGTGGACCTGAACGGCGAACCCGCCGGCGCCGTCACCGCCAACGAGGCGCAGCACGCCAAGCGGATGGCCTCGCGCCGCCACGCCAAGGCGGGCGGTCGCGGCGGCAAGGGCAATGCGAACAAGGGCAAGCCGGCCGCGGAAGGCGCCCAGCAGCCGGCGCAGGTCGAGGCCGCCGCGCCCGCCGCCACGTCCGTGGACGCGACGGTCGACACGTCTGTCGATAAGTCTGTCGATACCTCGGTGGCAACGCCGGCCCAGGCGCCGTCGGATACGCAGACGGCCGACTGATCGCTGCATCCCAAAGAACGCGGACCGTGCGGCGCCAGGCGCTCCACGGTCCGCGGTGCTTTGGAGGGCCGGGCGGAGCCGCCCGCCTCAATCCAGCCGGATATCGGCGCTCTGCACCACCTTGGCCCAGCGCGCCCGCTCGCTGTTGAAGAACTGCGCCAGTTGCACCGGATCGCGCACCACGATCTCGGCGCCCTGCTCGTTCAGTTGCGATTTCACGTCGGGCTGGTTGACGATCTGGCCCATCAGCGCGGCCAGCAGGCTGGCGGTCTTGTCGGTGGTGGTGACGGGCGCCATCACGCCCTGCCAGGTGCCGGACTCGAAGCCCGCCACGCCCTGCTCCGAAATCGTCGGGATGTCGGCCACCAGTTGCATGCGTTCCTTCTTCGAGATCGCGATCGCGCGCAGCTTGCCGCCCTTGATGTGCGGCAGCGTCGCCAGCAGGCCGTTCATGATGACCTGGGTCTGGCCGCCGATGGTGTCCGTCACCGCCTGCGAACCGCCCTTGTAGGGCACGTATTCCCATTGCGCGCCGGTGGCCTGCTGCACCGCCACGGCCGCCAGGTGCGGCGCGCTGCCGATGGCGGTGACGGCGAAATTCAGGCGTTGCTTCTTCGACAGCGCCACCAGCTCCGGCACGGTCCTGGCGGGCACATCGGGATGCACCGCCAGCACGTGCGGCGAATACGCCAGCATGCCGACCGCGCGCAGATCCTTGGATGGATCGAACGACAGCTTGGTGTAGACCGACGGGCTGATCGCCAGCGCGCCGACGTCGCAGAGCAGCACCGAGTGGCCCTCCTGCGCCGACTGCACCACGATGCCGGCGCCCAGGTTGCCGTTGGCGCCCGGCTTGTTCTCGACCACCACCGTCTGCTTGAGCGCTTCGGCCAGGCGCGGCGCGATCACGCGGGCGATGATGTCCGACGAACCGCCGGGCGGGTACGGCACCACGATGCGCACCGGCCGCGTCGGCCATGCGTCCGCCTGGGCCCAGGCCGGCGTCAGCCGCGCCAGTCCCAGCGCGGCGGCGGCGGCCAGCAGGTGCCTTCTGTTTGAATCCATGTTGTCTCCGTTGTCGTTGTATTTAGCGTGTACGGGCCCGCCTGACAGGCGTCAGGTCACCGGACCCGGGTTGAACAGCGCCAGGGCGTTGTGCAGCTTGAGCGCCTCGGCACAGGTCTGGCGCCGGCCGCTGGCCACGTCCAGCATCAGACGGAACAGCTCCCAGCCCACGTCCTCGATGCTGGCCTGGCCGGTGGCGATGCGGCCGGCGTCCACATCCATCAGGTCGTGCCAGCGCCGCGCCAGGTCGCTGCGGGTGGCGACCTTGATCACCGGCACCTGCGCCAGCCCATAAGGCGTGCCGCGGCCGGTCGTGAAGATGTGCAGGTTCATGCCCGCCGCCAACTGCAGCGTGCCGCAGATGAAATCGCTGGCCGGCGTGGCCGCGAAGATCAGGCCCTTGCGCGTCAGCCGTTCGCCCGGCGACAGCACGCCATCGATATTGGACGTGCCGGACTTGATGATCGACCCCATCGCCTTCTCGACGATGTTGGACAGGCCGCCCTTCTTGTTGCCGGGGCTGGTGTTGGCGCTGCGGTCGGCGCTGCCGCGTTGCAGGTATTCGTCGTACCAGGCCATTTCGCGCACCAGCGCCTGCGCCACTTCCGGCGTGGCGGCGCGCGCGGTCAACTGGTCGATGCCGTCGCGCACCTCGGTGTTTTCCGAGAACATCACGGTGCCGCCGGCGCGCACCACCAGGTCGGCCGCGAAGCCGACCGCCGGATTGGCCGTCACGCCCGAGAACGCGTCGCTGCCGCCGCACTGCACGCCCACCACCAGCTCCGACACCGGACAGGTTTCGCGGCGGCGCTGGTCCAGGATCCGCAGATGGCGCTCGGCGGTGCGCATGAGGTTGGCGATCATGGACTCGAAGCCCACGTGTTCGTCGTCCTGCAGCACGATGGTATCGACGCCGCCGTCTGCCGCCATGCCCTCGCCAGCGCGGATCGGGATGGCGCCGGGCGCCAGCAGGCGCTCGGGCTGCAGTTTCTCGCAGCCCAGGCTCACCACCATCGCGGTGCCGCCGAAGTTGGGATTGCGGGCGATGTTGTGCAGCGTGCGCACCGGAATCGCCGCGCCCGGCGCGTCGATGGCGACGCCGCAGCCATAGGTGTGCTCGATGCCCACCACCCCGTCGACGTTGGGATAGCGCGGCAACAGCTCGCGGCGGATGCGCTCGACCGCGTGTTCGACCACGCCCTGCACGCATTGCACCGTGGTGCTGATCGCCAGGATGTTGCGCGTGCCGACGGTGCCGTCGGCATTGCGGTAACCCTCGAACGTGTAGCCTTCCAGCGGCGGCAGCGGCGCGCGCTTGCGCGTACCGACCGGCAGGTCCTGCAGCGTGCGCGCGGCGGGCATGGTGGTGACGCGTTCATTGACCCAACTGCCGCGCGGCAGGTCGCGCGCGGCGTAGCCCACGATGACGTTGTAGCGGCGCACCGGCTCGCCCTGCGCCAGGTCGCGCAGCGCCACCTTGTGGCCTTGCGGCACGGCCTCGGCCAGCGTCAGGCCGTCGGCCAGCGCGGCGCCGGCCGCCAGGCCGCCGTCATTGGCGACGATGGCGACGTTGTCCTCGGGATGAATCTTGATCAGCACGGGCGCTGGGCCAGCCGCGGGCAGCATGGGGGAGTCCTCTGAGAATGGGGCGCCGCGGCAGGCGGCGCGCGATACGTTATCGTACAACCAATGCAATTATGCTTTGCCCCAAGCCTGGCTCGCATTGCGGATTTCCCGAACATTACGTCTGCAAGCGCTGGGCAATCGGTTGAACCGACCAAAATCATGTTGTACGATGACGTACCTATTCAATCGGGTCCGCGCGACAGGCACGCCTGCCAGCGGTCACCCCGCCACTTACGGAAACCCGCCCATGACCACGCCGCAGGAGCTCAAGGCCATCGTCTCGGAAGGATTGCTCTCCTTCCCCGTGACCGATTTCGACGCGCAAGGCAACTTCAACGCCAAGACCTATGCCCAGCGCCTGGAATGGCTGGCCCCCTACGGCGCCACCGCCCTGTTCGCCGCCGGCGGCACCGGCGAGTTCTTCTCGCTGGCCCCCGACGAGTATTCGGATGTCATCCGCACCGCCGTCACCACCTGCGCCGGCAAAGTGCCGATCCTGGCCGGCGCAGGCGGCCCCACCCGCCTGGCCATCGCCTACGCCCAGGAAGCCGAGCGCCTGGGCGCCAAGGGCGTGCTGCTGCTGCCGCACTACCTGACCGAGGCCTCCCAGCAAGGCATCGCCGACCACGTCGAACAGGTCTGCAAGTCCGTCAAGATCGGCGTCATCGTCTACAACCGCGCCCAGTCGCGCCTGTCGGCCGACCACCTGGCCCGCCTGGCCGAGCGCTGCCCCAACCTGATCGGCTTCAAGGACGGCGTCGGCGATATCGAAGCCATGGTCCGCATCCGCCGCAAGCTGGGCGACCGCTTCTCGTACCTGGGCGGCCTGCCCACCGCCGAGGTCTATGCCGCCGCTTACCGCGCGCTCGGCGTGCCGGTCTACTCGTCGGCCGTCTTCAACTTCGTGCCCAAGACCGCGATGCAGTTCTACCGCGCCATCGCCGCCAATGACCACGACACCACCAACCGCCTGCTCGACGAGTTCTTCCTGCCCTACCTGGAGATCCGCAACCGCTGCGCCGGCTACGCCGTCAGCATCGTCAAGGCTGGCGCCAAGCTGGTCGGCCACGATGCCGGCCCCGTGCGCGCGCCGCTGACCGACCTGCATCCCGAGGAACTGGAGATGCTCGACGCCCTGATCCGCAAGCTCGGCCCGCAATAGGCCCGCGACGCGCCACACCTGGTCGCCCCCGTTCCGGGGGCGTTTTCATTCGGAGAGATTCATGACCTTGACCGGCAATATGTTGATCGGCGCCCAGTCCGTAAAGGGCGCCGGCGCCCCGCTGCACGCCATCGACCCGGCCCGCGGCGAACCGCTGCAACCCGGTTTCCGCGCCGGCACCGCCGAGGACGTAGCGCGCGCCGCGGAACTGGCCGCCGCCGCGTTCGACCCCTACCGCGCCGCGCCGCTCGAGACCCGCGCGCAATTCCTCGAGAGCATCGCCGAAGGCATCCTGGCACTGGGCGATGCGCTGATCGAGCGCACCCACCTGGAGACCGGCCTGCCGCTGGCCCGCCTGCAGGGCGAGCGCGGCCGTACCGTCGGCCAGTTGCGCCTGTTCGCGCGCGTGGTGCGCGACGGCTACTTCCTGGACGCCACCGTCGACCCCGCCCAACCCGACCGCCAGCCGCTGCCGCGCGCCGACCTGCGCCTGGCCAACGTGCCGCTGGGCCCGGTGGCCGTATTCGGCGCCAGCAACTTCCCGCTGGCGTTCTCGGTGGCGGGCGGCGACACCGCGTCGGCGCTGGCCGCCGGCTGCCCGGTGATCGTCAAGGCGCACAACGCCCATCCCGGCACCTCCGAAATGGTGGGCCGGGTGATCCAGCAAGCGGTGGCCAGGCACGGCCTGCCCGAAGGCGTGTTTTCGCTGCTGTTCGGCGCCGGCAACGAGATCGGCACCGCGCTGGCGACGCACCCGGCCATCACCGCGGTCGGCTTCACCGGCTCGCGCCGCGGCGGCCTGGCCCTGGTGGCGGCCGCCAACGCGCGCCCGGTGCCGATCCCGGTGTATGCCGAGATGTCCAGCATCAACCCGGTCTTCCTGCTGCCCGCCGCCCTGGAAGCGCGCGCCGAGACCATCGCCAAGGGCTTCGTCGAATCGCTGGTCATGGGCGTGGGCCAGTTCTGCACCAACCCCGGCCTGGTAATCGGCATCGAAGGCCCGGCGCTGGAGCGCTTCCGCCAGGCCGCCGGCCAGGCGGTGCAGGCCAAGGGCGCCGCCACCATGCTGACCCCCGGCATCTTCGCCGCCTACACACAGGGCGAACAGGCCCTGGCCGGCCACGCCAGCGTCGCCACGCTGGGACGCGGCGAAGCCTCGCGGCCCGCCGCCAACGCCGCCGGCCCCGCCGTCTTCGGCACCGACGCCGCCCGCTTCCTGGCCTCGCCCGAGCTGGAGGCCGAAGTCTTCGGCCCCGCCTCGCTGGTGGTGGCATGCCGCGACGCCGCGCAGATGCGCGCGGTGGCCGAGCACCTGGAAGGCCAGTTGACCGCGACCCTGTTCGTGGACGAAGCCGACGCCGACATGGCGCGCGGCCTGCTGCCGGTGCTCGAACGCAAGGCCGGCCGGATCCTGGCCAACGGCTATCCCACCGGCGTCGAAGTCAGCCATGCGATGGTGCACGGCGGCCCGTTCCCGGCCACCTCCAATCCCGCCTCGACCTCGGTCGGCGCCACCGCCATCCGCCGTTTCCTGCGCCCGGTCTGCTACCAGGACCTGCCCGACGCGCTGCTGCCCGACGGCCTCAAGCGCGCCAATCCGCTTGGCCTGCCGCGCATGACCGACGGCGTGCTGTCGGCCTGATCCGCTTCCGGCGAAGCCATGAACGGGCGGCCGTGGGCCGCCCGTTTTCTTTTGGATCGGCGCACAGGCATTGTCGATTCAGCTTGTATGTTGTACGATGACATACATCTTAAGTTACCCAATCCCGGCCGCGGGCATGACGCTACGGCGGCCTTCACTTCGCTTCAATGGACCCAGGCATGACCACACCCCAGGAACTCAAGGCCATCGTCTCGGAAGGACTGCTCTCCTTCCCCGTGACCGATTTCGACGCGCAAGGCAACTTCAACGCCAAGACCTATGCCCAGCGCCTGGAATGGCTGGCCCCCTACGGCGCCACCGCCCTGTTCGCCGCCGGCGGCACCGGCGAGTTCTTCTCGCTGGCCCCCGACGAGTATTCGGATGTCATCCGCACCGCCGTCACCACCTGCGCCGGCAAAGTGCCGATCCTGGCCGGCGCAGGCGGCCCCACCCGCCTGGCCATCGCCTACGCCCAGGAAGCCGAGCGCCTGGGCGCCAAGGGCGTGCTGCTGCTGCCGCACTACCTGACCGAGGCCTCCCAGCAAGGCATCGCCGACCACGTCGAACAGGTCTGCAAGTCCGTCAAGATCGGCGTCATCGTCTACAACCGCGCCCAGTCGCGCCTGTCGGCCGACCACCTGGCCCGCCTGGCCGAGCGCTGCCCCAACCTGATCGGCTTCAAGGACGGCGTCGGCGATATCGAAGCCATGGTCCGCATCCGCCGCAAGCTGGGCGACCGCTTCTCGTACCTGGGCGGCCTGCCCACCGCCGAGGTCTATGCCGCCGCTTACCGCGCGCTCGGCGTGCCGGTCTACTCGTCGGCCGTCTTCAACTTCGTGCCCAAGACCGCGATGCAGTTCTACCGCGCCATCGCCGCCAATGACCACGACACCACCAACCGCCTGCTCGACGAGTTCTTCCTGCCCTACCTGGAGATCCGCAACCGCTGCGCCGGCTACGCCGTCAGCATCGTCAAGGCTGGCGCCAAGCTGGTCGGCCACGATGCCGGCCCCGTGCGCGCGCCGCTGACCGACCTGCATCCCGAGGAACTGGAGATGCTCGACGCCCTGATCCGCAAGCTCGGCCCGCAGTAAACGCCAGCCCGCAACGGGCGGCCACGCGCCGACCACTGCCTCTTGCGGTTCCGCGCAGCCAGGACGCCCTCCGCCCACCGGAGGGCGTCCTGCTTTGGGCGCCACGGCCACGGCGCCATGAGCCCGCCCCAGCCATGGCCCGATAACGCTCCTGTATGCTGTCATACGGCATCGGGCGTTTATCATAGGGGTTACGGCCCTCCCGGCGCCGCAACCCTACAAGAGAGACAATGGAAACTCCCCGGCCCCGCCCGCGCTCGCGCCTGACCGACGTCGTGATCGACGAACTGACCAAGCGGCTGGACGCCCGTCAGTACCGCCCCGGCGACAAGCTGCCGTCCGAGCATGCGCTGTGCGCCGAATTCGACGTCAGCCGCACCGTGATCCGCGAGGCCGTGGCCTCGATGCGCCTGAGCGGCCGGCTGGTCAGCAAGGCCGGCATCGGCGTGTTCGTCACCGAAGACCGCGAAAAGCCCATCGATTTCGTCGTCGCCCCGGCCGCCGATCCGCGCTGGGCGCTGCACATCATGGAGCTGCGCGCCGGCCTCGAGGTCGAGGCCTGTGGCCTGGCGGCCGAGCGCCGCAGCGCCGCCGACCTGAGCGGCATCGTCGAAGCCTTCGACGCCTTCAACCGCGCCACCCGCGACATGGAAGCCGCCGTCAAGGCCGACTACGAGTTCCACCTGTCGATCGCGCGCGCGTCCAACAACCCGCACTTCCCGGCCCTGCTGCAGGCGGCGGTGCGCGACGTGATGCTGGACCTGAACATCAAGCACGGCGGCAAGACCCCCGAAGAGCTGGAGGTCTACGAGACCCGCAACGTGCTGGAGCACGAAGCCATCCTGACCGCCATCATGCGCCGCGATCCCGGCGCCGCGCGCGCCGCCATGGCCCGCCACCTGGGCGACAGCATCGCCCGCTACCGCAAGCTGCTGTCCAACCCGCCGGCCTGACCGGCCCCGGTCCCGTTCCCGGCGCGACTGGCGCCGCGGAATCCTCCGGGGCGGCCACGCGCCGCCCCGCCCAGGCCCGTCGCCTGCCGCGCGCCGCGCCCTCATGGCGCCCGGCCGCTCGCGCCATATAACCGCTGCCGACATTGCAAATTACGGGAATCCCCTGACTTGCTCACTTGTATGATGGCTGCCATCATACGTCGCATCAGTTATGCAAGATCTGCCGTCCAAGTGCCGCCGATGAGCCTGTTGCCTGTCCCCCGCCCGACCTTCCAACGCTACGCCGCCCGCCTCCACCGGTAAGGCCCGCCCGGAAGGCCATCGTCGCTGACGCCCCGCCTTTCCCCTCCCCGTCCCAAGCGCCTGTCCCATCCCGCCCGCCCGGGGGACGCGACGGTGCGCCGCCGGTCTGTTTCCTAGCCATTCCCTGCCCTTTTCCGTACCCCTGGAGAACACTCTCATGCGCAAGTTCCTGACCACCGCCTTCGCGGCGACCCTGTTGTGCGTTGCCTCAGGCGCCCAGGCCGGCGTCACCTTCGAAGCCGTCAAGAAAAAAGGCTTCCTGCAATGCGGCTTTGCCGGCATTCCCGGTTTCTCGGTGCTCGACAGCAAGGGCGAATGGACCGGCCTGGACGTGGACATGTGCCGCGCCGTGGCCGCCGCGATGTTCGGCGACGCCTCGAAGGTCAAGGGCAACGTGCTGACCGCGCAGGCCAAGTTCACGGCCCTGCAATCGGGCGAGATCGACATGCTGTCGCGCAACACCACCCAGACCCTGACGCGCGACACCACCCTGGGCCTGATCGGCGTGGGCGTGAACTTCTACGACGCCCAGGGCCTGATCGTGAAGAAGTCGATGAACGTCAAGACGGTCAAGGAACTGGACGGCGCCACGGTCTGCGTGCAGCCCGGCACCACCACCGAACTGAACCTGGCCGACTACTTCCGCGCCCGCGGCATCACCTTCAAGCCGGTGCTGGTCGAGAACTACGACGAGAACTTCCGCCTGCTGGAGTCGGGCCGCTGCGACGCCTACACCAACGACAAGTCCAACACCGCCGCCAACATGCGCACCCGCCTGGCCAAGCCGGACGACTGGGAGATCCTGCCGGAGAACCTGTCCAAGGAACCGCTCGGCCCCATGGTGCGCCAGGGCGACGAACAGTGGTTCAACGTGGTGCGCTGGTCGCTCAACGCCATGCTCGAAGCCGAGGAATACGGCATCACGTCCAAGAACGTCGACGAGATGCTCAAGAGCACCAACCCCAACGTGCAGCGCATCCTGGGCGTGACGCCCGGCATGGGCAAGAACCTGGGCCTGGACGACAAGTGGGCCTACAACATCATCAAGCAGGTCGGCAACTACGGCGAAAGCTACGACCGCGCCATGGGCAAGGACAGCCCCCTGAAGCTGGACCGCGGCCTGAACAAGCTGTGGACCCAGGGCGGCCTGATGTACGGCTGGCCCGTGCGCTGAGCGACTCTCGCGCGGCCCGGCGATGGCGCCGGGTCGCGCCGCGTTTTCCCGATTTCCGCGGACTGGCCGCCTCGCGCCGGCCTCCGCATTCTTTGAAGCAGTCACCATGAACAGCATCGTCAACGCCCGCCTCAAGCAGATCAAACCCTCCCCCAGCATGGCCGCCAAGATCGTGGTCGACGAATTGCGCCGCGCCGGGCGCGAGATCGCCGACTTCACCCTGGGCGAGCCCGACATGGCCACGCCCGCCCACATCGCGCGCGCCGGCCAGGACGCCATCGCCGGCGGCGATATCCGCTACACCAGCCCCAACGGCACCCCGGGCCTGCGCCGCGCCATCGCCGGCAGCCTGGAGCAGACCCTGGGCGCCAAGTACGGCCTGGACCAGATCACCGTGGGCGCCGGCGCCAAGCAGATCATCGGCGCGGCCCTGACCGCCAGCCTGGAACCGGGCGACGAAGTGATCGTGTGCGCGCCGTACTGGGTGTCGTATCCCGACATGGTGCTGCTCAACGAGGGCAAGCCGGTGGTCGTGACCGGACCCGAATCGCAGGGCTTCAAGCTCGACGCCGCCAGCCTGGAGGCGGCCATCACCCCGCGCACCCGCTGGCTGATCCTGAATTCGCCCAGCAACCCCAGCGGCGCGGTCTACAGCCGCGCCGAGATGCGTGCCCTGACAGAAGTGCTGGTGCGCCATCCGCGCGTCTGGATCCTGAGCGACGAAATCTACGCGCCGTTCTGCTACGGCGCCGAAGCGCACGTCTCGCCGGTGCAGGTCGAGCCGCGCCTGGCCGAGCGCACGCTGATCGTCAACGGCATGTCCAAGGCCTACGCCATGACCGGCTGGCGCATCGGCTACGGCGCCGGCCCGGCCGACCTCATCAAGGCCATGAGCACGGTCATGTCGCAAAGCACCAGTTGCCCCAGCGCCATCTCGCAGGCCGCGGCCCAGGCCGCGCTCGAAGGCGACCAGTCCAGCGTGACCGAGATGGTCGCCATCTTCAAGGCGCGCCGCGACCTGATCGTGCGGCGCCTGAATGCGATTCCCGGCATTTCCTGCGCCACGCCCGACGGCGCCTTTTACGTCTATGCCAACGTCGCCGGCCTGATCGGCCGCAAGGGGCCGGACGGCGAACTCAAGACCGACCTGGATGTCAGCCTGTTCTTCCTGCGCCAGGCAGGCGTGGCGGTGATCGACGGCGGTTCGTACGGCCTGTCGCCGTATGTGCGGTTCTCCTTCGCCACCGCCACCGAAGTAATCGAACAGGGCATGGACCGGCTGGCCGCCGCGGTCGGCGCGCTGATGGCGGGCTGAACCGTGGGCAAGCAGAACAATGCCAACGCGCGGCGAGCGCCGCGCCGCTGGTCCTGGAACGATCCCGCCACCCGCGCCCTGGCCTACCAGGCCCTGGCGCTGGCGCTGGCGGGATCGGCGATCTGGTTCCTGGTCCACAACACCCTGCAGAACCTGGCGCTGCGCAACATCGCTACCGGCTTCGGCTTCCTCGCGCGCGAAGCCGGTTTCGCCATCGGCGAATCGCCCATCGCCTACGGGCCGGCCGACACCTACGGCCGCGCCATCGTCGTGGGCATCCTGAACACGCTGCGGGTCGGCCTGCTGGCGCTGGTGGCCGCCACCGTGCTGGGCGTGCTGATCGGCGTGGGCCGGCTGTCCAGGAACTGGCTGGTGGCGCGGCTGGCCTCGATCTACGTCGAGGTCATGCGCAATGTGCCGCTGCTGCTGCAGTTGTTCTTCTGGTATGCGCTCATCACCGAGAACATGCCGGGTCCGCGCCAGGCGCACCATCCGCTGCCGGGCGTCTTCATCTCCAACCGCGGCCTCAAGGTGCCGGGGCTGGAAGGCGCCTCGCTCGACTGGGTGCTGGCCGGGCTGGGCCTGGCGGTCGTCGCCATCCTGTTCCTGGGCCACTGGGGCCGGAAGCGCCAGGAAGCGACCGGCCAGGCGTTCCCGCTGGGCCGCGCGGCCATCGGCCTCTTGATCGCCCTGCCGGTGATCGGCTGGCTCGCCAGCGGCGCCTCGCTGACACTGGACATGCCGGAACTGAAGGGCTTCAACTTCACGGGCGGCCTGACGCTGACGCCGGAGTTCGCGGCGCTGCTGCTGGGCCTGGTGATCTACACCGCGGCGTTCATCGCCGAGGTGGTGCGCTCGGGCATCCAGGCGGTCGGCAACGGCCAATGGGAAGCGGCCGGCGCCCTCGGATTGCGGCGGCCGCTGGCCCTGCGCCTGGTGGTGCTGCCGCAAGCCTTGCGGGTCATCATTCCGCCCATGACCAGCCAGTATCTCAATCTGTTGAAAAACAGCTCGCTGGCCGTGGCCATCGGCTACCCGGACATCGTGTCGGTGGTCAACACCACGCTGAACCAGACCGGGCAGGCCATCGAGGGCATTCTCATCATCATGGGCGCGTACCTCACGGTCAGCCTGTCGATCTCGATCTTCATGAACTGGTACAACAAGCGCATCGCGCTGGTGGAGCGTTGATATGAGCAGCACTACGCATACCCCCAGCGAAGGGCTGCCGCCGCCCAAGACCCATGTCGGCGCGTGGGCGTGGCTGCGCTCGCGCCTGTTTTCCTCGCCGCTGAACATCCTGATCACGGTGCTGCTGGCGTGGTTCCTGTTGATGTCGGTGCCGGCGCTGGTCGAGTGGGCGGTTATCCGCGCCAACTTCACCGCCGCCAACGCGCAGGAATGCCGCGCCTCGGTGGGCGGGGCCTGCTGGGCCTTCATCATCGAGAAGCACCGGCTGATCCTGTTCGGCACCTATCCCTACGACGAACAATGGCGGCCGCTGATCGCGACCATCATCCTGGTCGCGGTGATCGTGTGCAGCGGCATCCGCCGTTTCTGGAACTGGAAGCTCGCCATTATCTGGACCGTCGGCCTGACCGCCGTGGCGATCCTGATGTGGGGCGGCGTGCTGGGCCTGACCTACGTCGAGAACGCGCGCTGGGGCGGCCTGCCGCTGACGCTGATCCTGTCGACGTTCGGCATCGCCTTCGCCTTCCCGATCGGCGTGCTGCTGGCCCTGGGCCGGCGCTCGAAGATGCCGGCCATCAAGGCGCTGTGCGTCGTGTACATCGAGCTGATCCGCGGCGTGCCGCTGATCAGCCTGCTGTTCATGTCGTCGGTGATGCTGCCGCTGTTCCTGCCCGAAGGCTTCTCCATCGACAAGCTGCTGCGCGCGCAGATCGCGATCATCATGTTCGCGGCCGCGTACATCGCCGAAACGGTGCGCGGCGGGTTGCAGGCGATCCCCAAGGGCCAGTACGAAGGCGCCGATTCGCTCGGCCTGAACTACTGGCAGCAGATGCGCAAGATCATCCTGCCGCAGGCGCTCAAGATCGTGATCCCGCCGCTGGTCAGCATCTTCATCGCGCTGTTCAAGGACACGTCGCTGGTGGTGATCATCGGCATCTTCGACCTGACGCTGGCGGCCAAGGCGGCCCTGTCCGACGCGGCATGGCGCGGATTCGGGGTGGAGGCGTATCTGTTCATCTCGCTGATCTACTTCGTCTTCTGCTTCTCCATGTCCAAATACAGCCAGGCGCTGGAAAAACGCCTGGCCACGGGCCACGCACGCTAGAACCTTGCCGCGGGTCCGCCACCGGCGGACCCGCAATGCGATATTTACGGGAGTACAGGCATGTCTGATGCCATCATTCGACTGCAGGACGTGAACAAGTGGTACGGCCAGTTCCACGTGCTGCGCAACATCAACCTGGACGTGGCGCCGGGCGAGCGCATCGTGGTGTGCGGGCCGTCCGGCTCGGGCAAGTCCACCATGATCCGCTGCATCAACCGGCTCGAAGAGCACCAGAAAGGCCACATCATCGTGGACGGCACGGAGCTCACCAATGACCTCAAGCACATCGAGACCATCCGCAAGGACGTCGGCATGGTGTTCCAGCACTTCAACCTGTTCCCGCACCTGACGGTGCTGGAGAACCTGACGCTGGGCCCGATGTGGGTCTTGAAGAAGCCGCGCGCCGAAGCCGAGGCCACGGCCATGAAATACCTGGAGCGCGTGCGCATCCCGGACCAGGCCAAGAAATTCCCCGGCCAGCTCTCGGGCGGCCAGCAGCAGCGCGTGGCCATCGCCCGTTCGCTGTGCATGAGCCCCAAGATCATGTTGTTCGATGAGCCGACCTCGGCGCTGGACCCGGAAATGGTCAAGGAAGTGCTGGACGTGATGGTCAACCTGGCCCAGGAAAGCGGCATGACGATGCTGTGCGTGACCCACGAAATGGGCTTCGCGCGCAAGGTCGCCAACCGCGTCATCTTCATGGACCGCGGCGAGATCATCGAGCAGAACAGCCCGGACGAGTTCTTCGACAACCCGCAGAACGAGCGCACCAAGCTGTTCCTGAGCCAGATCCTGCATTGAGGCCGGGCGGGCCTGCCCGCTTCCACGCCTGTCGCGAAAACGCCTTCCCCCGGAAGGCGTTTTTTTCGGACCGCCGGAATACCCCGCCCAGCCGTCAGCGGCCACCGCCGCGTTCGGAGCGGCCCCCCATGACGATGGCGCCCCTCGCCTTAACGAGATCTTGAGATGGGCCTTCCTAGAATCGCTAACGATTCTCATTGGCACTTTCCTGGAACCCGACGATGGCGCAGTACAAACCCTCTCATCCCCGCGCGATGGCGTTCAAGACCCTGGGCGTGGCGCTTGGCGCCGCCGCCAGCGCGCAGGCGCAGCCGGCCAGCGACAACGCCACGGTGCTGGCGCCGGTGACGGTGCAGGCCGACAGCCCGGCGCCCTACAAGACCGACCACGTGCAGTCCGGCAAATTCACCCAGCCGCTGCTGAACACCCCGCAAAGCATCACGGTGGTGCCGCACGAGGTGCTGGAAGAGCAGCATGCCCAGAGCCTGCAGGACGTGCTGCGTAACGTTCCCGGCATCACCTTCAGCTCCGGCGAGGGCAACCTGGGCTGGGGCGACATGTTCACCATCCGCGGCTTCTCGGCGGAACAGAGCATCACCGTGGACGGCATCCGCGACGCCGGCATGTCCAGCCGCACCGACATCTTCAACCTGGAACGGGCCGAGGTCTTCAAGGGCACCGGCTCGATCGAGTCCGGCATCTCGGCGGTCGGCGGCAGCGTCAACCTCGTCAGCAAGGAAGCCCGGCTGGGCTCGTTCTACAAGGCGTCCGGCGGCCTGGGCACTGACCACTACCGTCGCATCACGGCCGATCTGAACCAGGAACTGACCGACAGCTCGGCGCTGCGCATCAACCTGATGCGCCACCACAACGGCGTGGCCGAGCGCGACGTGACCGAGTTCGACCGCTCCGGCATGGCGGCCTCGCTGGCGATGGGGCTGGGCACGCCCACCCGCGTCACCCTGAACTACCTGCACCAGGAAGACAACAACATTCCCGACGGCGGCGTGCCGATCCAGCGCGGCACCGGCGGCCAGCGCATGCCGAACGTATCGCGCAACGCCTGGTACGGCGATCCGTCGCTGTACACCGAACAGACCCGCACCGACCAGGCCACCCTGAAGGCGGAACATGATTTCAACGACCGCGTTCGCCTGTCCAACATCAGCCGCTGGGAACAGACCGACCGCATCGGCGTGCTGTCGCCGGCGCGCCTGAACAGCGCCTCGCGCACCTCCTACGGCTACGCCGGCGCCGGGCCGCTGGTCAACAGCGCCGACGGCATCCCCTCGTACAGCGGCTATGTGGCGCTGGACAACCCCAGCCCCGATGGCCAACTGCGCGGCAACGACTTCGGCACCTCCAAGCGCTACACCATCCTGGCCAACCAGACCAACCTGAGCCTGGATTTCCAGACCGGCGCCATCAAGCACCAATTGGTGACCGGCGTGGAGTTCTACAAGGAGACCTACGGCGATCACGAACGCACCATCAAGGCGCCGTCGACCAACCCGACCTTCGACCTGCGCAACAACGGCGGCGTCGACATGGGCGGGGTCGATAAGGTCAAGGGCGCCGACGGCAACCGCGCCGAGGTCTTCAACACCGGCCTGTACGTGGGCGACACGCTGACGCTGACGCCGCAATGGCTGCTGCAGGGCGCGCTGCGCTATGACCGGTTCCGCGTCACGCAGGTCACCGGCTCCGCCGGCAAGCACGGCACCAACCGGGTCGAGGACGGCGCCTGGAGCGGCCGCCTCGGCGTGACCTACAAACCGGTGCCCGAGGCCAGCCTCTACGCCGCCTACAGCCAGGCCGCGCAGCCGTCCGCGCTGGGCGCCTCGACCAACAACAACATCTACGGCGCCACCGGCGGCGACAGCTACAAGCCGGCGGTGTCCAAGACCTACGAGCTGGGCGGGAAGTGGGACCTGGCCCAGGGCGACCTGTCGCTGGCAGGCGCGGTGTTCCGCACCGAGCTGTCCGACTCCTGGGAGTATGGCGACGACGCCACCGACGTGGTGCGCGCGCTGCCCGCCAAGCGGGTCGACGGCATCGAGCTGGGGCTGGCGGGCAACCTCACCCCGCGCTGGTCGGCCTTCGCCGGCGTCAGCGCCTTGAAGAGCCGCATTACAAAGGGCGCCAACAGCGGCGAGGAAGCCAAGAACGTGCCGGACCTGACGTTCAACCTGTGGACCACGTACGCGGCCACCGACAAGCTTTCGCTGAGCTACGGCGCGCAATATGTGGGTAAGCGGCGCTACACCGATAACAAGTACGTAGGCGGCAAGAACAACAATAGTTCCACGGTGTCGGGTCCGTCCGGCACTCATCCCATCTGGATACGCGACGACGAGAAGGCGCCGTCGTACTGGCTGCACTCGGTCGCCGCGCGCTATCGCGTCGACAAGTCGCTGACCCTGGGCATGAACGTGGAGAACCTGTTCAACAAGTTCTACTACAGCCGCGTCGGCGCCTCGCTCGACGGATTCCAGCTCTATGGCGTGCCCGGCGCCGGCCGCACCGTAACCTTCACGGCCGAGCTGTCGTTCTGAGGTCCACCCTGAACACGCTGCCCTGCCCGGGCGCCGACCGCAGCGACACGCGCCAGCCCTGGTGCTCGCAGATGCGCCGCACCAGCGACAGCCCCAGCCCCAGGTTGCCGGCATCGGGCTGCGCGCCGCGCACGAACGGGCTGAAGACGGCTTCCTGCCGTTCCAGGGGGATGCCCGGGCCGTCATCTGCCACCTGCAGGTAGTCCGCGCCGGCGCTGATCGTGACGCGCGCGCCCGGGCCGGCGTACTGCAGCGAGTTGCGGATCAGGTTGGACAGCAGCGCGCGCAGCAAGGGCGCGGGAAAACGCGGCGCGTCGGCCTGCGCATCGTCTGGATCCGCCGCGCTCGCCTGCGCCGGCGCTTCGAGTACGAGCGACATGCCGCGCCGCTGCGCCATCGCGCTCCAGGCCGCCAGTTGTTCACGCGCCGCGCCGCCGGCGCTTTCGCGCTTGAACTGGTCACTGGCGTCGCGCCCGCGCGCCAGCATCAGGTAGGTATCGAGCCGTTCGCCCATGTCGGCCGCGGCCGCGGCGATGCGCCGCACGCGAGCGCTGCCGTCGGCGTCCAGGCCGGGTTCGTCCAGCAGCAGCTCGCAGGAGCTGGAAATCACCATCAGCGGCGTGCGCAATTCATGGCCGACGTCCGCCGTGAACAACTGTTCGCGCCGCAGCGCCTGTTCGAGCTGGTTGTAGGTGGCGTCGAAAGCGTCCGCCAGCCTACCGATCTCGTCCGGCGGATAGTCCGCCGCCAGGCGGGTCTGGGGCGGCTGCGCGCCGCGCGCCGTGACCTGCGCCGCCAGCCGCGCCAGCGGCCGCAGCATGCGCCGCGTCGCCAGGGTGCCCAGCACGAACGCCAGCACCAGGCCGCCGGCCAGGCCGCTGACCACGGTCCAGTGCGAAGTGGACTGGTTGCGTTCGTACTCGGTGTAGTCGCGCAGCAGCATGTAGCGCTGGCCGTCCTTGTCGTCCACCATGACGTGCCAGACGCGGCCCTCGCGCTCGATCTTGTGAAAGCCCGGCGCCAGGCCCCGCAGCCCCGCCGGAAACGCTTCGCTGCCCGGCGCGCCATGGAAGAAACGGTGCGGCCGTCCGGGATCGACGCCGGCCAGGAAATCGTTGCGCACCCGTTCCACCGCCATGCCCATGTCGATGCGCTGCAGATGGACTTCGAGCGTGTTCACGCTCCAGACCGAGACCCAGGTCAGCGCGCCGCCAACGAGCAGCGCCAGCAGCAGGTAGGTGCGTACCAGATAGCGCGCCAGCCCGCGCCGCGCGCTACGCATCGTCGCCGGCCCGCATTTGGTAGCCGATGCCGTGCACGGTGTGCAGCAGCGGCGTGGCGAACGGCTTGTCCACCACCTGGCGGATCTGGTGGATGTGCGTGCGCAGGCTATCGCTGTCCGGCGGCGAATCGCGCCACAGCGCCTCTTCCAGCCGGCCTCGGTGCACCACCGCGGGGCTGGCGCGCATCAGCAGCATCAGCAGTTGCAGCGGCGAAGGCGGCAGCCGCAGCGGCTGTCCGGCCCGCGCCAGCGCCAGGGTGCCGGTATCCAGCGTCAGGTCGCCTACCTGCAGCACCCGCGCTGCGCCGGCCCCATGGGCGCGGTGCAGCAGGGCCTTGACGCGCGCCGCCAGCTCCGCCAGGGCGAACGGCTTGACCAGGTAATCATCGGCGCCAGCGTCGAACCCCGTCAGCCGGTTGTCCAGCGTGTCGCGCGCGGTCACCATGATGACAGGCGTATCGCAGCGCGCCTCCGCGCGCAGCCGGCGGCACAGGTCGTAGCCGTCCAGCCGCGGCAGCATCAGGTCGAGCACGATCAGGTCGAAACCGCCCTCGGCCGCCATGGCGTAGCCGCGCAAACCATCCTCGGCGCAGTCGACGATGTAGCCGCGGCGCGTCAGGTGATGCGTGATGTTCGCCAGGATATCGGGGTCGTCTTCGATGACAAGAACGCGCATGGGGCGGTGCGGGGAATGTAAATCAATCTCAGATTGTAAGCGCGGCCCCGATCCCGCCACGGACGCCAGCCGTTTCGCGACGGGGCCGCCACAACCCGGGGCGCGTCTTAACGAATTCTTGAACCCTGATGACGGAGACTGCCTGCCGATAGGAATGGTTCGCGTTACCCGCAAGCCCGCGGGGCGTGTCGTGGCCACTGGATCGGGATCTCCCCATGCGTTTGAAAAACATGTTCCGCGCGGCGCTGGCCGCCACCGCCCTGCTCTGCGCCCTGCCCGGCGCCCAGGCCGGCCAGGTGACCGACCTGGCCGGCCGCGTCGTCACCGTGCCCGATCATCCGCGGCGAGTGCTGCTGGGCGAAGGCCGCTTCGTCTTCGCCATGGCGTTGCTGGACCGCGCCGACCCGGTGGCGCGCGTGGTCGGCTGGCAGGGCGAGCTCAAGCAGCAGGATCCCTATTCCTGGCAGCAACTGATCAAGCGTTTCCCCAAGGCGGCCGAGGTGCCGCTGATCGGCACCACCTCGGAGGCCAGCGTCAGCCCGGAGAAGATCGTCTCGCTCAAGCCGGACGTGGCCATCTTCAGCCTGAGCGGCCACGGCCCGGGCCGCAACAACCCGATGATCGCGTCGCTGCAGCAGGCCGGCATTCCGGTCGTGTTCATCGATTTCCGCCAGCATCCGGTCCAGAACACCGTGCCCAGCCTGCGCATCCTGGGCCAGGCGCTCGACCGTCCGGAACAGGCCGAGCGCTACATCGCGTTCTATGAGTCGCACCTGGCCAAGGTGCGCGAACTGGTGCAGCCGGTGCCGCAGGCCGAGCGTCCTCGCGTATTCGTGGAAATGCTGGCCGGCGTCTGGCCCGCCTGCTGCCACACCACCGGCAACGGCAGCTTCGGCGACCTGCTGGAGACGGCCGGCGGCGTCAATGTGGCGGCCCCGGTGCTGCCGGGCGCGATCGGCGACGTCAGCATGGAATTCCTGCTGAAGGCCCAGCCACAGGTCTACATCGCCACCGGCAGCCGCTCCGACCCCGGCCGTCCCGGCCTGCTGGCGGGCCCCGGCGCTGCCGCCGACGTGTCCGCCGCCAGCCTCTCGACCCTGCTGCAACGCGACGGCATTCGCGACCTGGACGCGGTCAAGCGCGGCCGTGCCTTCGGCATCTGGCACGCGTTCTACAACTCGCCCTACAACGTCGCGGCAATCGAGGCGATGGCCAAGTGGCTGTACCCCGAACGCGCCGGCGCGCTGGACCCGGACGCCACGCTGGCCACGCTGTATCGCGACTTCCTCGATGTGGACGGCGCCGGCACCTACTGGACCGCACCCGCCGCCCGTTGACGGCAGGCAGGCACGCCATCATGCAGAGTTCCGCTACCGCCCTCGCGGCCGACGGCGTCCTGGACGATCCCGTCGCCCGCTACCATCGCACCCGCCGGCGGCGGCTGGCGCTGGCCCTGGCGCTGGCCGTGGCCATCGCCATCAGCCTGCTGGCCGACGTCGCCACCGGCCCGGCGGGCCTGGCGCCGCTCGACCTGCTGCGCACCCTGCTGCACCCCGACGCCGCCGACGCTGGCACCCGCGTCATCGTCTGGCAGTTCCGCCTGCCCTACGCCCTGATGGCGCTGCTGGTGGGCCTGGCCCTGGGCCTGGGCGGCGCCGAGATGCAGACCATGCTGGACAACCCCCTGGCCAGCCCCTATACGCTGGGCGTGTCGGCCGCGGCCGCGTTCGGCGCCTCGCTGGCCATCACGTTGGACTGGCACGTGCCGGCGCTGCCGCCCGGCATGGTGGTGTCGCTGTCGGCCTTCGCCAGCACCCTGGTGTCGGTGCTGATCCTGGAGCGCGTGGCGCGCTGGCGCGGCGGTTCGACGCTGGGCGTGGTGCTGTTCGGCATCGCGCTGGTGTATTCGTTCCAGGCCCTGGTCATGCTGCTGCAGTTCATCGCCAGCGAGGAAGCGCTGCAAGGCATCGTGTTCTGGACCATGGGCAGTCTGGCGCGCGCCACCTGGACCACCGTGGGCGTGATGGCTGCCGCGCTGGCGCTGGCGTTGCCGTTCTCGCTGCGCGACGCGTGGAAGCTGACCGCGGTGCGGCTGGGCGAGGAACGCGCCGCCAGCTTCGGCATCGACGTCAAGCGCCTGCGCCTGGTCAGCCTGCTGCGGGTCAGCGCGCTGGCGGCGCTGGCGGTGTCCTTCGTCGGCACCATCGGCTTCGTCGGGCTGGTGGCGCCGCACATCGCCCGCCTGCTGCTGGGCGAGGACCATCGCTACTACCTGCCCGGCAGCGCGCTGGCCGGCGCCCTGATCCTGTCGCTGGCCTCGGTCGCCTCCAAGACCGTGCTGCCCGGCGCCCTCATCCCGGTCGGCATCGTGACCTCGCTGGTCGGCATTCCCTTCTTTCTCACCATCGTCATCCGCGCCCTCAAGCGTGGCTGACGCCTTCCCCTGCCCCTGGAGACGCCTCCCCATGCAATACCGCTACCCGCTCGCCTTCCTCGCCCTGCTGGCCACCGGCGCCGCCCACGCCGCCGATCCCGCCTGCGGCATCGACGTCGAAGGCCAGCCCGGCAAGAAGTTCGCGCCCAACCACATCGTGGTCCCGGCGATCTGCAAGGACTTCACGGTGCGCCTCATCCACACCGGCAAGAACAGCAAGGAAAAGGCCGGCCACAACTGGGTGCTGACCAAGACCGAGGACATCGACGCGGTCATGGTCGACGGCATCAAGGCCGGCGCGGCGCACGACTTCCTGGCGCCGGGCGACGGCCGCATCCTGGCCAGGACGCCGATGCTCGGCGGCGGTGAAACCGCCACCGTCACGTTCCCCGTCAGCCGCCTGGCCGCGGGTGAGTCCTACACCTTCTATTGCTCGTTCCCGGCCCACGCCCAGCACATGCGCGGCACGCTGGCGCTGCAGCGCTGACGCCATGGCCTCGCTGGACATCCGCTCGCTCACCGCCGGCTATGGCAACCGCCCGGTGCTGCGCGCCCTGCGGGCGGCGCCGCTGCCCGAGGGCACGCTGACGGCGCTGCTGGGACCGAACGGCAGCGGCAAATCGACGCTGCTCAAGACGCTGGCGGGGCTCAATCCCATGCTTGGCGGCGACCTGCGGCTGGACGGCGCGGATTTCGCCGGCCTCTCTCCGGCCCGCCGCGCCGAGCACGCCATGTACATGCCCCAGGCCCTGCCCAAGGGCGTTCACATGACCGTGCTGGAGTCGGTGCTGGTGGCGGCCCGCTCGGGCCGCGCGCGCCAGGGCGGCGACGCCTTGATGCGCGAGGCCATGCAGGTACTAGCCGAACTGGGCATCGGCCATCTCGCCAGCCGCTACCTCGACGAGCTGTCCGGCGGCCAGAAGCAGTTGGCGTCACTGGCGCAGGCGCTGGTGCGGCGTCCGCGCCTGCTGCTGTTGGACGAACCGCTGTCGGCGCTGGACCTGAACTACCAGTTCCACGTCATGGACGTGCTGCGGCGCCAGACCGTCCGCCACCGGCTCATCACGCTGGTGGTGCTGCACGACCTGAACATCGCGCTGCGCCACGCCGACCATGCCCTGCTGCTGCACGGCGGCGTCCTGCTGGCCGAAGGCCCGCCACAAGCCGTGGTCACCCCCGATACGCTGCGCCGCGCCTACGGCGTGCTGGCGCGGGTGGAGCGCTGCCCGCAAGGCCAACCCCAGGTGCATGTGGACGGGCTGGCCCATCACGGGCTGGCCCATGATGGGTTGGCCGCCGCCTAGATCAGGAACTGCCGGTACGCCTCGTTCGCCGTCTCTTCCCAATGCGCGTAGCCCAACTGCGCCAGGAAGCGGTCCAGCGCGGCGTCGTCCGCCAGCGGCGCCTGGATGCCGACCAGCACCGAACTGAAGTCCGCGCCCTGGTTGCGGTAGTGAAACAGGCTGATGTTCCAGTTCGGCGCCATTGCCGACAGGAATTTCATCAGCGCGCCCGGACGCTCCGGGAACTCGAAGCGGAACAGCCGTTCGCCGCCCGCCAGCGGCGAGCGCCCGCCCACCATGTAGCGGATATGCTGCTTGGAGACTTCGTTGTGGCTCAGGTCGCTGACCGCGAAGCCTTCCTGCTCCAGGCCACGCATAATGTCCGCGGCCTCGCCGCGGCGCGCGATCTGCACGCTGACGAAGATGCGGGCGGTGTTGGCATCGGCGATGCGGTAGTTGAATTCGGTCACGCTGCGCTGCCCCATCACCGCGCAGAAGCGGCGGAAACTGCCGCGCTCCTCGGGCAGCGTCACGGCGAACACGGCTTCGCGCGCCTCGCCCACCTCGGCCCGGTCCGCCACGAAGCGCATGCGGTCGAAATTCATGTTGGCGCCCGAGGTGATCGCCACCAGCGACTGCCCCTGTGCGCCCTCGCGCTCGACATACTGCTTCAGTCCGGCCAGCGCCAGCGCGCCCGCCGGTTCCAGCACGCTGCGGGTGTCCAGGAACACGTCCTTGATCGCCGCGCAGACCGCATCGGTATCCACCAGGATGATCTCGTCCAGGTACTGGCGGCACAGGCGGAAGGTTTCTTCGCCCACCAGCTTGACCGCCGTGCCGTCCGAGAACAGGCCGACCTCGGCCAGGCTGACCCGCTCGCCCACCTGCATCGACTGCGCCATGGCGCTGGAATCGACCGTCTGCACCCCGATCACCTTGACCGACGGATCCACCGCTTTCATGTACACCGACACCCCCGCCGCCAGGCTGCCGCCGCCGATCGGCACGAACACCGCGTCCAGCCGTCCCGGGTGCTGGCGCAGGATCTCCATGCCGACCGTGCCCTGGCCGGCGATGACGTAGGGATCATCGAACGCCGGGATGAAGGTCAGGTCCTGGTCGCGGGCCAGCGTCTGCGCGTAGGCATAGGCATCGCTGTAGGAATCGCCCGCCAGCACCACCTGCACCGTCGGACCGCCGAAGGCGCGCACCGCGTCCACCTTCACCTGCGGCGCGGTCTGCGGCACCACGATGGTGGCGCGCACGCCGAGCCGGGCGGCGGAGATCGCGACGCCCTGGGCGTGGTTGCCGGCCGAGGCGGTGATGACGCCGCGTTCCAGCGCCGCCTGCGGCGTGTTGCGCATCTTGTTGTAGGCGCCGCGCACCTTGAACGAAAACACCGGCTGGTTGTCCTCGCGCTTGAGGTGCACGCGGTTGCCGAGCCGGCGCGACAGGCCCTGGGCGGGGTCCAGCTCGGTCTCGCGGGCGATGTCGTAGACCCGCGCCGTCAGGATCTGGCGCAGGTATTCCATGGGCGTGGCGCGGCCCGGGGCGAAGGCGTCGGTCTCGGAGGTATTGGCGGTGGCGGCTTGCGGTTGTTGCATGAAAACTCTCTGCGGCGTGGGGACTGGGCCCGGCAGAGGCGGCAACAAAAAACCCGCCTCGTGGGGCGGGTTTGTTTGACTGACTGCGGTCGCGCGTTAACCCACCATTCCAGGAATGATGGTAATAATCAGCGAAATGCGGACGGCGCGGAAAGTCATGGGGCGTAGCTTCCCGCATGCGCGTCGGTTTGTCAAATCGAACGCGTCATCGCGCGGTGCGCACCCCCGCCGCGGCGGCTACAGGTAGGCGCTCACGCGCGCCGGCAGTCCGTCGAGCGGCCGGTGCCGCGCCAATTGCGCCAGCACGCCGCGGAACATGTTCTTCCTGGCTGCCGCATCCGGCACGCGCCGCACGAACAGATATTCGAAATGCGCCAGCAGCCGGCGCAGCAGGTCCGCGTCCAGCCCCAGCAGGATCTGGCGCAGGTCGTCGGGCAGCACTTCGTCGGGCGAAGACAGGAACAGCCCCATCTGCGCCCGCGTCAACGGCTTGGTCCGGTACAGCGCCTCGCAGGCCGCCAGGCAGGCCTGGCGGTCGTCCAGCGCCAGCAGCGTGGTGCACTTGAGGACCATCAGGAATACCTGGAACTCCGAGCCCGCCTCGGCCAGCTCGATGCCTTGGTCGAAGTAGTCGATGGCTTCCTGCAGGCGCCCGCGGTTCAGCCGCAATTGTCCCAGCACCGCGAAGGCCGACGCGAACGCGGTGCTTTGGGCAAACGCCTCCTCGGCCAGCGCCTCGGCCAGTTCCAGGTGCCCATGGCTGAGAAAGCACAGCAGCTTGGCGGCCGCCAGCGCCAGCATCGGGTTGTCGCGCACATGGGGCAACGCCTGGAACACCAGCGCCTCGATCTGCGGTTCCAGCTCGGCCGGATCGCTGGTCAGGTCCAGCACCAGCCTGGCGTAGAGATGCGAGGCCCACATCAGGGCGGTCTGCGGATCGTCCGGCTGCTCGGCGCGCAGCTTTTGCAGCTCGATTTCCGACTCCAGCCAGCTTTGCGGCGTGCGCGCCAACAGCACGGCGGCACGATGCAGGCGCAGTTCGATCGGCTCGTCGGTGGGGCCGGCCACGTCGCCGCGGGCGCGCGCCAGGCTGCGCCAGATCTCGCTCTTGAGCGAGGCGGCAAAGGCGGCGGCAGCGGTGTGGCCGACCTCGGCCTCGTCAGTGGGCGCGATGGTCCAGCGCTCGGCGCGCAGCGCGGCGCCGCTGGCGGCTTCGCGCAGCACCACCGCGCAATGCACCCCGGCCTCGTCCTGGCGCAGCCCGACCTCGACCCGGAACGGCGCCTTCGCCTCGTTCGCCGCGGCCAGCGACAGCAGGCTGACGCCGCGTTCGCTCGGCAGCCGCGCCCTCAGGGCGTCGGCCAGTTCGGTCAGGAAGGCCCGCACCCGAGGCTCGGCGCGCAACGCCTCGGGCCCCGCCGCCGGGCCGATGGCGACATAAACGTCGCCGCCCGGCCCCGCCTCGGGCGCGGCGATCCAGCTATAGCCTTCGCCGTAGCTGGTGGCGATGAAACGCGGCGCGCGCGCCGAATCGCCAAGCTTGCCGCGCAGTCGGTTGATGAGCAGGTCGACGCTGCGCTCGAGCGCCTCGGCCTCGCCGCGCTGGGTGGCGTCCAGCAGGCGCTGGCGCGGCAGGATCTGGCCGACGTGCGCGGTCAGCAGCGCCAGCGCGGCGGTCTCGACCGGCGTGAATTGGATTGTCTTGCCATCGGTACGGCTGGCATAGCGGAACTTCGGATCGAACAACAAATTGCCAAACCGCATTGACTCTCTCCACGCCAGGGCGCTACAACGCCCATCGTCATCCGGCGCCCCGCTCTGTCCCGCCCCGCCAGGCGGCACGGGAAGATGCCGAATATTAGCCAATACTTGCAGGTCGTAGCCAGCAGATTGCGCCGATTTGGCGCCATTCCTGGGGTAAAAATCCCATTTTTCGATGTCCCGCGCACGCGCCGCGGACGATTGGCGCCCATTTCCGCGCCCGCCGCGCGGGCCACGGTATTACAATGTTCGACTCGTGGCACTCGCACCTTCCAGGCGGTCGGGCAATTGGACCAGCACATAAAGGACGGGCGGCGCCATGTTGAGCCGATCGGGGCCTGCCCGGGTCTGCCCATACGAACCCACTCTCGACAACATCTACCGGCTGACGCCGCATAGCATGTTCGGGTTTGCGCCTAGCGCCACCGCCGAACAGATTCAAGGATCATGTCTCTTACTCCGAAGATTATCTACACCCTCACCGACGAAGCTCCGGCGCTTGCAACCCGTTCCCTGCTGCCGATCGTCCAGACCTTCGCGAAGTCCGCTGGCATCACGGTCGAGACCCGCGACATCTCCCTGGCGGGCCGCATCATCGCCCTGTTCCCCGACTACCTCGACGACAGCCAGAAGCTGGGCGACGCCCTGTCCGAGCTGGGCGCCCTGGCGGTCCAGCCCGAAGCCAACATCATCAAGCTGCCGAACATCAGCGCCTCGATGCCGCAGCTCAAGGCCGCCATCAAGGAACTGCAGGACCAGGGCTACAAGCTGCCCGACTACCCGGACGCCCCGGCCAACGACACCGAGCGCGACGTCAAGGCGCGCTACGACAAGGTCAAGGGCAGCGCCGTCAACCCCGTGCTGCGCGAAGGCAACTCCGACCGCCGCGCCCCGCTGTCGGTGAAGAACTACGCCCGCAAGCACCCGCACAAGATGGGCGCCTGGACGGCTGACTCCAAGGCCCACGTGGCGCACATGGACAGCGGCGACTTCTACGGCACCGAAAAGTCGGCCCTGATCGCCGAAGCCGGCGACGTCAAGATCGAACTGACCGCCGCCGACGGCACCAAGACCGTGCTGAAGGAAAAGACCCCGGTCAAGGCCGGCGAGATCATCGACGCCGCCGTGCTGTCGACCGCCAAGCTCAAGACCTTCCTGCAGGCCCAGATCGACGACGCGCGCGCCCAGGGCGTGCTGTTCTCGGTGCACCTGAAGGCCACCATGATGAAGGTCTCCGACCCCGTCATCTTCGGCCACGTGGTGTCGGTGTTCTACAAGGACGTGCTGGCCAAGCACGCCGCCGTCCTCAAGCAGGCCGGCTTCGATCCCAACAACGGCATCGGCGACCTGTACGCCAAGATCCAATCGCTGCCCGCCGACCAGCAGGCCGCGATCACCGCCGACATCGACGCCGCCTACAAGACGCTGCCCCAACTGGCCATGGTGAACTCCGACAAGGGCATCACCAACCTGCACGTGCCCAGCGACGTCATCGTCGACGCCTCCATGCCCGCCATGATCCGCGATTCGGGCAAGATGTGGAACGCCGAAGGCAAGCTGCAGGACGCCAAGGCCGTCATCCCCGACCGCTGCTACGCCGGCGTCTACCAGGCCGTCATCGACGACTGCAAGCAGCACGGCGCCTTCAATCCGGTCACGATGGGCAGCGTGCCCAACGTCGGCCTGATGGCCCAGGCCGCCGAGGAATACGGCTCGCACAACAAGACCTTCGTGGTCCCCGCCACCGGCACCGTGCGCGTCACCGACGCCTCGGGCAAGGTGCTGCTGGAGCAGGCCGTCGAGGCCGGCGACCTCTGGCGCATGTGCCAGACCAAGGACGCCGCCATCCAGGACTGGGTCAAGCTGGCCGTCACCCGCGCCCGCGTCAGCCAGACGCCGGCCGTGTTCTGGCTGGACGAAAAGCGCGCCCACGACGCCCAGGTCATCGCCAAGGTCAAGCAGTACCTGAACGACCACGACACCAACGGCCTGGATCTGCGCATCCTGGCGCCGGTCGAGGCCACCAAGTTCTCGCTCAAGCGCATCCGCGAAGGCCTGGACACCATCTCCGTCACCGGCAACGTGCTGCGCGACTACCTGACCGACCTGTTCCCCATCATGGAGCTGGGCACCAGCGCCAAGATGCTGTCGATCGTGCCGCTGGTCGCCGGCGGCGGCCTGTTCGAAACCGGCGCCGGCGGTTCGGCGCCCAAGCACGTGCAGCAGTTCCTGGAAGAAGGCTTCCTGCGCTGGGACTCGCTGGGTGAGTTCATGGCCCTGGCCGCGTCGCTGGATCACCTGGGCCGCGCCTACGACAACGCCCGCGCCCTGGTGCTGGGCAAGACGCTGGACCTGGCCACCGCCAAGTTCCTGGACGAGAACAAGTCGCCCGACCGCAAGGTCGGCGGCCTGGACAACCGCGGCAGCCACTTCTACCTGGCGATGTACTGGGCCCAGGCCCTGGCCGAGCAGACCGACGACCGCGCGCTGGCCGCGCTGTTCGCCCCGGCCGCCGCCGCCTTCGCGCAAGGCGAAGCCAAGATCCTGGAAGAGCTCAAGGCCGCCCAGGGCAAGCCGGTCGACATCGGCGGCTACTACCAGCCGAACGAAGACAAGGCCAGCCGCGCCATGCGCCCCAGCGCCACGCTGAACCAGGTGCTGGCCAACATCGGCTAAGCTCCCCGCCCCGGGCCGCCCGGCCCGGTGGCGCAAAAAAAGCCGGCGGTTCCGCAAGGAGCCGCCGGCTTTTTCTTTGCGCCGGGGTTGCCCGCCGGACCGCGGGCCAGGGCCCGACGCGGCATCGCGCCGTCGACCCGCGCCGCTCAGGCCCGCGATACCCCGCGCGCCCGGCGGATCTGCAACCCTTGCAGCGCCACCGGAATCAGCGACAGCCCGATGATGATGACCGACACCCAGTGCAGGTTGGCGCGCACCCACGCGATCGAGCCGAGCCAGTAGCCGGCCAGCAGCATCGAGCCGCACCAGGCAATGGCGCCGACCACGTTGTAGATGAAGAACGTGCGGCGCGGCATCTGCGACAGTCCCGCCACGAACGGCGCCAGCGTGCGCACGATGGGCACGAAGCGCGCCACCGTGATGGTCATGGCGCCATAGCGCGCGAAATAGGCGCGCGCCCGCTCAAGGTGCTCGCGCTTGACCCAGCGGCTGTGGGCGAGCTTCTGGCCCCAGCGGGAAGAGGCAATGGCATAGTTGAGCGCGTCGCCGGCAATGGCGGCGGCCGTGATGGCCGCCAGCGACACCAGCGGATCGATGCCCGCCAGGCCCAGGAATGCGCCGGCCGCGAACAACAGCGAATCGCCCGGCAGGAACGGCATCACCACCAGGCCGGTCTCGATGAACACAATGGCGGCGATGATGCAGGTGCCCAAGATCCAGTTTTGCGCCAGCAGCGCCATCAGGCCCTGCTCGCTGGTCAACCACGCAAACATCTCGGTAATGCCCATACGGATCCCGCCCTTCTTTTGCGGCCGGTGACGCCGGCCATTCCATGGAGGGGCGAAGTATGCGGCAGAGCCCGTCGATATTTCATCAAATTTGCCGGCGCGGCCTGGTCGACGCGAGGCGGCCATGGGCGCCGCCCGCGCTAGCGGTCCGCCATCAGCCGATCGAGCCGCAACCGGCCACGCTCGTCCGTCAGCCGCCGCATGGCGCCGTAGGCCGCGCCCATGGCCGCCATGCCGCTGGCGCCACAGAGCAGGAACATCAACAGGATCTGGTACTTGGCGGCATCGATGGGATCCATGCCGGCGATGATCTGGCCGGTCATGATGCCGGGCAGCGTGATGATGCCCGCCGCCGACATCTGGTTGATGCTGGGCACGATGCCGCGGCGCACGGATTCCCGCAGCAGCGCCGCGAAGGCCTGGTGCGCCGTGGCACCCAGCGACAGGCGCGCCTCGATGGCCAGCTTTTCGCGGCGCACGCCGGACAACACGCTGTCCAGCGCCAGGCTGGCCGCGTTGAGCACGCTGCCCAGCACGATGCCGACCAGCGCGATCGTGTAGCGCGGGTCGTACCACGGTTCGGGCCGCAGCGCGGTCGACAGGATGAACAGCGCGGTGATGACCGTCGTGGCGACGACGGCCATGGCGCCCACATAACCGTTGCCGCGGCCGGCCAGGCGCGCCTTGGGCCGGGCGGCGACCTCGCGCGCCGCCAGCGCCATCATCACGGCCACCACCAGCGCCGTCAGCCAGGGCGCCGCGTGCGCGAACACGATGCGCAGGATGTGGCCGACCAGCAGCAACTGCACCACGGTGCGCAGCGCCGCCCACAGCACCTGCCTCTGCAGGTTGAGCCGCAGCGCGAAGGAAATGCCGGCCGACAGCACAACCAGCAGCGAAGCGATGATCAGGTCGGTGGCCTGCAGTTTGATCACGTCCATTGCGGCTCCAGCTTGCCCTGCGCCATGCGCCAGCCGCGGCGGGCCATGCGCCGGGCCTGGTCAGGGTTGTGCGTCACCATCAGGATGGCCGCGCCGCCGTCCAGGTATCGGCGCAGCTCGGCTTCCACCAATTCGGTGGCGGCGGGATCGAGCGCGGCGGTGGGTTCATCCAGCAACAGCGCGCGCGGCGCCAGCGCCAGTGCGCGCGCCAGGGCGGCCCGCTGGCGTTCGCCGGTGGACAGCTCCTGCACCAGCGCGTCCATTTTCCCGGCGGGCAGGCCCATGCGCTGCATCAGCTCGGCGGCCCGCGCGCGATCGGCGAAGTGCGGGGCGACGTGGTCGTCCCACCAGCCGGCCTCGGCCTGGCAGTAGATCACCTGGCGGCGCCATTGATGGCCGCGCATGCCCGAACGCGGCGCGCCGTCGAGTTCGATTTCGCCGTGGCCGGGGTCCAGGTCGGCGACCTGGCGCAACAGCAGCGATTTGCCCGAACCCGAAGGGCCGGTGATGGCGGCGCATTCCCCCGCCGCAAGATCCAGGCTGACGGGCGACAAGCGCTCGCTGTAGACACCGCGCAGCCTGAGCACGGGACGTTTATCTGACATGGCGGCAAGCATAACCCGCGCTTGTCCGCGCCGCACCGGCGCGTTGCCGGCGCTGGCGCCGCATGACGATATGCCCGCCGATCGTGTCCCTATGCGCTTTGCCACCCTGCATATGAGCGCCGCCTGCATGGCGCGGGCGATGCGTCGCGCCCAGGGCGCATTTGCTAGAGTGCCAATATTGCAAATGAAAATCATACCCAAACAGATGTTCAATTCATGCAATACCGGCGATGGAAATTCTTTGTTGTTGCAGTGGACCGACGGACCGACTAGCCGCTCGCGTCCCGTTCCGCCTGATTAGCCGGCCCTGTTCCGAGTATGCCCTGCCCCGGGCATCGTCCGTGCAACGAGAGACTCCGCAAAAGGCGTAACCATCATGAACCGTGAAATCTATGACTTCGTCGCGATCGGCCTAGGCCCTTTCAATCTCAGCCTGGCCTGCCTGTCGGCCCCGCTGCCCGGCGTGCGCGCCCTCTTCCTGGACAAGAAGCCGGGCTTCGACTGGCACCCCGGCATGCTGATCGAGGCCTCCACCCTGCAGAACCCGTTCCTGGCCGATCTGGTCAGCCTGGCCGACCCTCGCAGCGAATACAGCTACCTGAACTACAGCAAGCAGACCGGCCGCATCTATTCGTACTACATGCGCGAGAACCACTATCTCACGCGCGCAGAGTACAACCGCTACTGCAAGTGGGTGGCCGCGCGCCTGCCCAACCTGCGCTTCAACAGCGACGTGCAGAGCGTGCTGCACGACCCCGAGACCGACACCTACCTGGTCACCGGCCAGCACAGCGTCAATGGCGAACGCTTCATGGTCCGCTGCCGCAAGCTGGTGCTGGGCCTGGGGTCGCAGCCGGTGCTGCCGCCCTGCTGCGACCGGCGCGAGGCGCCCTACATCCACAGCGCCGAGTATCTGCGGCACAAGGAGCAACTGCAGCGGCGCGCCTCGATCACCATCGTCGGCAGCGGCCAGAGCGCGGCCGAGGTGTTCCACGACCTGCTGCGCGACAGCGACGAACACGACTACAGCCTGGCCTGGATCACCCGTTCGCCGCGCTTTTTCCAGATGGAGAACACCAAGCTCACGCTGGAGCTGATCTCGCCGGACTACACCAACTACTTCTACGACCTGCCCGAAGACCGCCGCCGCCAGATCCTGGCCGAGCAGAGCAGTCTGTACAAGGGCATCAACGCCTCGCTCATCAACCAGATCTACGACCTGCTGGACGAGAAGATCCACAACGGCGACCGCCGCTATACGCTGCTGACCAATGCCGAGTTGTGCGCCAGCCGTTACGACCGCCACGCCGCCCGCTACCACCTGGAGTTCCGCCACGTCGACACCGGGCAGGTGTTCTCGCACGCGGCCGACGGCCTGGTGCTGGCCACCGGCTATGCCCGCAGCATCCCCGCGTGCGTCAATCCGATCCACGACCGCATCGCCTGGGCCGAGGACGGCAACTACCAGATCGCCCGCAACTACAGCATCGACCACGGCGGCAACGAGATCTTCGTGCAGAACAGCGGCCTGCTCAGCCATGGCGTCACCAATCCCGACCTGGGCTTCTGCTGCTACCGCAATTCGCAGATCCTGCGCGAACTGACCGGCCATGAGCACTACGCCGTCGAACCGCGCACCGCGCTGCAGGACTTCCGTCCGCCGGCCAGCGGCGTGTTGGCGCATCGCGCGGCCCAGCCGGCGCCGGCGTGCCGCGGCGGCGTCGCGCCGGAACTGATGCCCATGCTGGACGGCCATCGCGCCGCCACCGTCTGATGCCCCGGGAGCCCGCCATGATCACCATGACCGCCGCCTTCCTGGGCGAGATCGACCGCCAGGCGCGCAGCCACTACGACGAGGGCGCGGGCCTGGCGCTGCGCCCGCTCGATCCCGCCGGCGACGCCGCCCTGCTGCGCCAGTGGTTCGCGATGGACTACGCGCATTTCTGGTCGATGCAGACGTTCACCGAAGCGCAGGTGCGCGACTTCTACGAGGCCCTGGTCGAAAGCGGCCATGCCGGCGCCTGGCTCGGCAGCCACGACGGCCGCCCCGCCTTCCTGGTGGAATGCTACGACCCCGCCCATGACCAGGTCGGCGAGCACTACCCGGTGCGCCCCGGCGACCTCGGCATGCACATCTTCATCGGCCCGCCGCGCGTGCGCATCCCGAATTTCAGCCGCAACGTGCTGGCCTTCGTGATGCGCTTCATGTTCGACCGCCTCCAGGCCCGGCGCGTGGTGGTGGAACCCGACAGCAACAACGGCAAGATCCATGCGCTCAACCTGGCCATGGGTTTTGTCTATGCCGGCCAGGCGCGTTTTCGCGAGAAGACCGCCAGCATCGCCTTCTGCACCCGGCAGCAGTTTGAACAGGCCCAACTCCAGGAGTCTTCCCTATGAGCACCCAGCCCCATCCCGCCCAGATCGCCAGCCACCTCGCGCCCGAGGTCTGGGACAAAGTGAACCGCCTGTTGGTGAAGAAGGCCATCTCGGAATATGCCCACGAATGGCTGCTGGAGCCCGAACGGCTCGGCCCCGCCGAGGCGCCCGGCTTTGACCGCTACCGCCTGGTCCTGGCCGACGGCCATGCCGAGTACCAGTTCGACGCGCAACTGATGGCCATGCGCCACTGGCGCATCCCGCCCGAATCCATCAGCAAGACCATGGCCGGCACGCCCGCGCCGCTGGACGCGCTGCAGTTCGTCATCGAGATCCGCGACAAGCTCGGCATGCCCGAGGACCGCCTGCCGATCTACCTGGACGAGATCACCAGCACGCTGCACGGCAGCGCCTACAAGCACACCCGCGCCGCGCCCTCGGCCGCCGAATTGGCGGTGGCCGATTACCAGACCATCGAGACCTCGATGATCGAAGGCCATCCCAGCTTCGTCGCCAACAACGGCCGCCTGGGTTTCGACGCCGAGGACTATCACGTCTACGCCCCGGAATGCGCCAGCCCGATCCGCGTGATGTGGCTGGCGGTGCACAAGGACAATGCCCACTTCGCCTGCCTGTCGACCATGGACTACGACAGCCTGCTGCGCGACGAACTGGGCGCGGATACCGTCGCGCGCCACACCCAGACCCTGCGCGACCAGGGACTGGACCCGGCCGATTACTACTTCATGCCCTCCCATCCGTGGCAGTGGTTCAACAAGCTGTCGCTGGCGTTCGCCCCCTACGTGGCCACGCGCAAGATCGTGTGCCTGGGCTATGGCGACGACGATTACCTGGCGCAGCAGTCGATCCGCACCTTCTACAACATCAGCCAGCCCGGCAAGCACTACGTCAAGACCTCGCTGTCGATCCTGAACATGGGCTTCATGCGCGGCCTGTCGCCGTACTACATGTCCGGCACGCCGGCCATCAACGAATACCTGCACGGGCTGATCTCGTCGGACCCGTGGCTGCGCCGCAACGGCTTCACCATCCTGCGCGAAGCGGCCTCGCTGGGATTCCGCAACTACTACTACGAAGCGGCCATCTCGGTCGACACGCCCTACAAGAAGATGTTCTCGGCGCTGTGGCGCGAGAATCCCACCGCGCTGATCGGCGCCAACCAGCGCCTGATGACCATGGCGGCGCTGCTGCACGTCGATCCGCAGGGCGGCGCCTTGCTGCCCGAGCTGATCCGCGCCTCGGGTCTGGACGCTGCCGCGTGGCTGGAGCGCTACGTCGATGCCTACCTCACGCCGCTGGTGCATTGCTTCTACGCCCATGACCTGGTGTTCATGCCGCACGGCGAGAACGTCATCCTGGTGGTCGAGGACCACGTGCCCGTGCGCGCCTTCATGAAGGACATCGCCGAGGAATCGTCGATCCTCAACCCGAACGCCGCCCTGCCCGAGAACGCCCGCCGCCTGGCCGCCGATGTGCCCGAGGAATACAAGCTGCTGACCATCTTCGTCGATGTGTTCGAGGGCTACTTCCGCCACCTGGCGCAAGTGCTGGCCGACCACGGCGTGATGGACGAGGACGCCTTCTGGAAACTGGTGGCCGGCCGCATCACCGCCTACCAGGAGGCCCATCCCGAGCGGCTGGAAAAGTATCGCCAGTACGATCTGTTCGCCCCCGAGATGATCCATTCGTGCCTGAACCGCCTGCAACTGGCCAACAACCTGCAGATGGTCAACCTGGCGGACCCCATCGGCAGCTTCCAGATGGCGCCCAACCTGGCCAATCCGATCGCCCGCTATCGCCCGCAATGGCTGGGCCAGGGCCAGGCCGACACCGTGCGAGCGCTTGCGTGAACCACGATCTGGACGACCTGCTGGCGCTGACCGGCCGCCTGGTGCCCGGGCTGTCGGGCCAGGTCGCGGCGGCGCCCGGGCCGGGCATCCGCCCGGGCGCCGACAACGCCCAGGCCATCGCGCGGTTGCGCGATGTCTGGGGGCAGCGCTATCCGGAAGCCGGGCCGCACTACCTGGCTTTGCGCTGCTGGGGGCTGCTGATCTGGCAGCCCGTCTACCTGAGCGTGATCGCCGCGCACCGCAGCGAGATCGTGCCGGACCTGTCGCGCATGACCCAGCCGGTGCCGGACGACGGCTTCATCATCGGCTATACCCTGGAGCGCCATGCCCCCTTGCGCGCCGGCCTGCGCGAACGCATGCAGGCCGCCGCCGCGCAACTGCGCAATATCTGCGCCACCTTCTACCGTGAATTGACCCAGGTGCTGCGGGTCAGCCCGCGCGCCGCCGAGTGCATGCAGGCCGATTGCGTGCTCTACGCGCTGCTGGCGGCGCGCCATGACGACGGCGACGCCGCCAATGCCTGGGCCCAGCGGCAGGCCGGCGCCTGGATGGACCTGCTCGGCGTCCCGGGACGCAGCGGCTACCTGACCTGGCGGCGCGCGGACCTGCCGGTCATCGCCGTGGACCGGCAGGTCTGCTGCCACTACTTCCGCAGGCGCGACAGCGACTACTGCAGCACCTGCCCCAAATTGGATCTTGCCGAACGCATGACCCGGATCGACGCCGAGAGCGCCGTGCCCGCCTGAGGGCGGCCGGGCCTTGCGGGATGGCACAAGGAGTCGGAAATGACGGACATTGGCCGCCTTGAGCATGTGCGCGAGGCGTTGAGCCCGCTGCACGTTCGGGCCTATTTCGACGAAGCCCTGTTCGCCCGCGAACAGGAACGGATATTCAAGCAATCGGCCCTGTACGTGGGCCACGAGAAAGGCGTGCCCGAGCCGGGCGACTGGCGCCGCCTGCCGCACGAGGACGGCGGCCGCGTGCTGGTGCGCAATGCCCAGGGCGTCGAGCTGGTCTCGAACGTCTGCCGCCACCGGCAGGCGCTGATCCTGGGCGGCGAGACCGGCGCGGTCACCGGCCCCGGCAACCCCGCCGGCAACCTGTCGGCCAGCGGCGGCAACATCGTCTGCCCGCTGCATCGCTGGACCTACGACAACCGCGGCCAGATCCTGGGCGCGCCGCAGTTCCCCAGCACGCCATGCCTGAACCTGCCGCGCTTCCCCTTGAAGAACTGCCATGGCCTGCTGTTCGAAGGCCCGCGCGACCCGCGCGCCGACCTGGGCCACATGTTCGAGCGCCCGGAATTCGATTTCTCCGACTACGTACTGGACCACGTCGAGGTGCACCAGTGCAACTACAACTGGAAGACCTTCATCGAGGTCTACCTGGAGGACTATCACGTCGGGCCGTTCCATCCCGGACTGGGGCGCTTCGTCACCTGCGACGACCTGAGCTGGGAATTCGGCCGCCGGCACAGCCTGCAGCGCGTGGGCGTGCACGATTCGCTGGAAAAGCCCGGCTCCGACGTCTACCGCGACTGGCACGACACGCTGATGCGCTATCGCGATGGCTCGGCGCCCGAGTTCGGCGCGATCTGGGTGACCTACTTCCCCACCCACATGATCGAGCTGTACCCGCACGTGCTGGTGCTTTCCACGCTGTACCCCAAGAGCCCGCAGGAAACCATCAACATCGCCGAGTTCTACTACCCGGAGGAGATCGCCCTGTTCGAACGCGAATTCGTCGAGGCGCAGCGCGCGGCCTACATGGAGACGGCGGTCGAGGATGACGAGATCGGCGAACGCATGGACGCCGGCCGGCTGGCGCTGCTGCGCCGCGGCACTTCCGAAAGCGGCCCCTACCAGTCGCCGATGGAGGACGGCATGCAGCATTTCCACGAGTGGTATCGCGACATCATGGGAGACGAGCTGGGCGATTGCGCGGCGCCTTGAGGCGGGTGGCGGGAGGGGAAATGGGCATGGCGCCACAAAATGGTGCCAGATCGGTGAGAATAGCTGCAACAATGCGAACATATGTTATTCTCATTCTCACATCCAATGGCTTGTGAACGGCCATCTTAGGGGCTCATCCCGTAACGCGAGTGACGATCTTGAACCCATCACCCTCCCCCGCCCAATTCACCGTCGCCGACTTCAACCGCATGGGCAGCCAGAGCGGTTTCCACTACCGACTGCCGCAGTTGAGCGGCGCGCTGCGGGGCGATCCGGAAACCCTCTGCATCGCCGAAGGCCGGGTCGAGACCCACGCGATCCGCCCCGGCCTGACGCTGGTGCTGTCCGATGTGCGCGTGCACCAGCACTACGAAGCCACCTCGATGATGTCGCCACGTTTTTCGGCCATCGTCATGCTGCAGGGCAACGCCCAGACCCGCATCGATCGCCATGACGACGTCAGGCTGGCCGCGCACAGCGGCGTCAGCGCGCTGTACGGCGACACCGTCGCCATGACCGGCATCCACGCGCCCGGCCAGCGCCTGCGCAGCGTCAACCTGTCGCTGTCCGACCCGGATGGCGCGGGCGACGACCCGACCAGCGAGCTGATCTGGAAGGCGCTGCGTTCACCGTCGCTGCGGCTGCGCCGCTGGCAGGTGCAGGGCCATCTGCTGCAGGCCATCGAACACCTGCTCGATTGCGGCTGGGACGGCCCGCTGCAGGCCATGCTGCGCGAAGGCGTGGCCACGCAGTTGCTGGCGCACGCCCTGGCCACGCTGGAACAGCGCGCGCCGGCCGACAGCGCCGTTTCCGAGCGCGATCGCCAGTTGCTGGAACGGGTGCGCGAACGCCTGTACAACGCGCCCGGAGAGGAACATACGCTGGACGACCTGGCGCGGCTGGCCTGCATGAGCCCCAGCACGCTGCGCGCCAAGTTCCAGGCCGCCTACCAGCGCTCGGTCTTTAGCTGGCTGCGCGAGCGCCGCCTGGAGGTGGCGCGCGAACAACTGGCCCAGGGATGCAGCGTGCAGCAGGCCGCGCACTTCGTCGGCTACCGCCACGCCACCAACTTCGCCACGGCGTTCCGCGAACGCTACGGCATCGCGCCCAGCGAACTGAACTGAGCGCCGGCCGTGCATGGCTTACGGCGGCGCCCATTGCTCTCGCGGCGTTCTCCATTCCTGCAACCCGCCATGACGGGCGACCATGCGACAGCGCTTCCCAGCCCGGGAAGCCCCTGCCATGGATGCCGTCGTGTCACGCCGCGAACCCCTGCCTTCCTTTCCCGTCATGGTGTTGATGCTGGGCCTGCTGTCCTGTGTCGCCCCCGCCACCATCGACGCGTACCTGCCCGCATTCGGGGCGCTGGGCCGGGAATTCGCCGTTCCGCAGGAAACCGTACAACTGACGCTGGGCGTGTACATGGCGTGCTATGCCTCCATGCTGCTGCTGCATGGCACGCTGTCCGACTCGCTGGGACGGCGCCGCGTCGTGCTCACGGCGCTGGGGGTGTACGTCGCCGGCGCGCTGATGGCGGCGCTGGCGCCGAGCTTCGGCTGGCTGCTGGCCGGGCGCGCGGTGCAGGGCCTGTCGGCCGGCGCCGGCATCGTGGTCGGACAGGCCATCATCCGCGACTGCTACGACGGCGCGGTGGCGCGCCGCGCCATGTCCTACCTGATCCTGGTGTTCAACCTGTCGCCGGCGCTGGCCCCGATCCTGGGCGGCTACCTGGCCGCGCACCAGGGTTGGCGATCCGTGTTCCTGCTGCTGACCGCGCTGGCCGGCGCCGCCTGGCTGCTGTGCGCGCGGCGCCTGCCCGAAACGCTGCCGCCCGAGCGGCGCCAGCCGCTGGCCTGGCGCACGCTGGGCGGCAACTATGCGCGCGTGCTGGGCAACCGGCGCTATGCCGCGCTGGGCGCGGCGTTCAGCCTGCTGTTCGCCGCCCAGGGGTTCCTGATCGGGGCGGCGCCCGATTTCATCGTCAACGTCCTGGGTTTGCCGGAAACCGATTTCGCCTATCTGTTCGTGCCGCTGGTGGCCGGCGCCATGGCCGGCGCGCTGCTGGCGGCGCGCAAGGCGGGGCACTGGTCGGATGGGCGCATCACGCTGCTGGCCTATCTGCTGATGGGGGGCAGTTGCCTGGCCTATGTGCTGTACATGGCCGCCGCCGAGCCGCCGCGCCTGCCCTGGGCGGTGCTGCTGCCCGGCCTGTACACCTGCGGCCTGGCCATGGGCGTACCGGCCATGACATTGCGCATCCTGGGGCATGTGCCGGACCTGTCGGGCACCGCCGCGTCCGTGCTGGGTTTCATGCAGATGCTGACGTTCTCCGTGGCCAGCGGCTGGGGCGTGCCGCTGGTCTATGGCCAGCCGCTGCGGCTGGCGGCGGCCATGCTGGCCTGCGTGGCCGCCAGCGCCATCGGCTGGGCCTGGCTGCACCGCCGCGCCGCCCCCGTGGCCAAGACCGAGGCCGGCCTGGGCTAGCGTGCCGGCCCGCGGGTTTCGAGCGGGCATGTCCGCGCGGCGGCGCACCGGGCCAACGGCATTCTCCATATGCATCGCGTCGTCCGGCATACATCAGCACAACGGTAAAAATCAATAATTCTCATTACCAAATTTTTCCGCTGGAGCTCGTCCTCATGCCGTTCGTACCGCCCCTGCCCGCCGCGCGTCCGCGCCGGGTGCGTCCCCTTGTCTACGCGATTCAGACGGCCCTGTTCTGCTCCGCCCTTACCCACCAGCAGGCCACCGCCCAGAGCGCCGCCAGCGCCGATAGCGGCGACGTGGCGCAACTGCCCGCCGTCACCGTCAGCGGCGCCGGCATACCGGGCACCACCGAAGGCACCCATTCCTACACCACCGATGCCATGAACACGGCCACCGGCCTGACGCTGTCGCCGCGCGAGACGCCGCAGTCCGTCAGCGTGGTGACGCGCCAGCAGATCGAGGACCAGGGCCTGCGCGACACCGGCGCGATCCTGGCCAGCGCGCCGGGCATTTCGGTCTCGCGCAGCGACAGCAACCGCTTTGCGTTCTCGTCGCGCGGCTTCGATATCGACAACTTCCAGTTCGACGGCCTGAACTCGCCCATCCTCAGCCTGTGGAACTACGGCGCCACCGACATCGACTCGGCCATCTACGACCGCGTCGAGATCGTGCGCGGCGCCACCGGCCTGATGACCGGTTCAGGCAATCCGTCGGCCGCCGTCAACTTCATCCGCAAGAAGCCGCTGCGCGAGTTCGCCTTGTCCGGCAGCGCCAGCGCCGGCAGTTGGAACCAGGTCGGCGGCAACCTGGACCTGTCGGTGCCGGTCACCGAAGGCGGCCGCATCCGCTCGCGCTTCGTCGCCGCCTATGACCAGGGCGACAGCTACGTGACCTTCCTGGATTCGCGCAAGCGCACCTTCTATGGGGTCATCAGCGCCGACCTCACGCCGGACACGGTGCTGACCGCCGGCATCGAGTATTCCCGCAACCAGAGCAACGGTTTCGGCAGCGGCTTTCCGCTGTTCTACAGCGACGGCTCGCGCACCGACTTCAACCGCTCGGTGGCCAACAACACCCGCTGGGCCCGCATCGACACCGAGTCCACCACCACCTTCGTCGACCTGACGCATCGCTTCGCCAATGACTGGAAGGTGCGCGCGGCCTACAGCCACAACGATGGCGACTACCGCATGAAGCAGTTGTTCCGCGGCGGCTACCCCGACCGCGTCACCGGCGCCGGCATGACCAGCGCGTACAACAACTATGATGGCGACCGTTCGCGCGATGACATCCACCTGACGGTGTCGGGTCCGTTCCAGTTGTTCGGGCGCAAGCACGAACTGGCGCTGGGCTGGATGAGCGTCAACGACCACAGCAATATCGGCCAGTACCTGCAGACCGGCGCCAAGCCCGCGCTGGGCAGCTTCTTCGACTGGCGCCAGGATCACATCGCCGAACCCACCTGGGCCGCCAACAAGACGCCCGCGGACGACCTTCGCGTCAAGCAGACCGGCGCCTACGCGGTGGGCCGCTTCTCGCTGGCCGATCCGCTGCACCTGATCCTGGGCGGACGCTGGAGCAACTGGGAGACCAACCAGACCTACTTCGGCAGCAAGCGCCAGTACAAGATCAACGACCAGTTCACGCCCTACGCCGGCCTGCTGTACGACATCAACAGCACCTACACGGCCTACGCCAGCTACACGGAGATCTTCCAGCCGCAGAACGCCCGTTCGCCCAGCGGCTCGATCCTGCCGCCGATCGACGGCAAGAGCTACGAGGTCGGCCTGAAGGCGGCCTACCTGGACGGCTTGCTGAACGCCTCCGCATCGCTGTACCAGACCCGCCAGAACAACCTGGCACAGGCCATCCCGGGCGAGTCGGTCATCGGCATGCCCGGCACCCAGGCGTACCGCGCCGTCTCCGGCGCCAAGGTCGAAGGCTTCGAACTGGAGACCAGCGGCCAGCTCATGCCCGGCTGGAACCTCGGCGCCAGCTACACCCACTTCACCGCCAAGGACGCCGACGGCAAGCCGATCAACACCAGCCATCCGCGCAGCCTGTTCAAGGTCTACACCACCTACCGCCTGCCGGGCGATCTGCACCGCCTGACCGTGGGCGGCGGTGTCGACTGGCAAAGCCGCATCTACCGCTCCGCCGCCAGCCCGCGCGGCAATGTGGACGTGGAGCAAGGCAGCTACGCGCTGGTCAACCTGATGGCCCGCTTCGACTTCAGCAAGCAGGTCTCGGCCACCCTCAACCTGAACAACGTGTTCGACCGCAAGTACTACGACCAGATCGGCTTCTACAGCCAGGGCTGGTATGGCGCGCCGCGCAACGTCATGCTGACGCTGCGCGCGCAGTACTGAAGCGGCGGCTGACGACCCACCAAGGAGCTTCCCGGCACAATGCGTTTGCATCGATTCATCGCGGTGCCCTGGCGCCGCCGCGCCGCCCAGTGCGCGGCGGCGTTGGCCATGGCCTGCACCCTGTCGGCGTGCGACCGGCCCGCGCCGCCCGCCGCCACCGCGACGCCCACCGCCGCTACGAACACGGCCGGCCCCGCGCCGCGCGACGGCGCCGATGCGCCGGCTGCCGGTTTTCCGGTGACGCTTGACAGCGCGCTTGGCAAGGCGGTCATCACGGCCCCGCCCCGGCGCGTCGTCACCCTGGGCCTGGGCGCCGACGACCTGGCGCTGGCGCTGGGCGTGGTGCCGGTGGGCGTGGGCCGCGCCGACTGGGGCGGCGACGCCGACCATTACTGGCCCTGGGTGCGCGCCGCCATCGAGGCCACCGGCCAGCCTCTGCCCGAGCGCATCACGGTGTACCCCGAACTGGATATCGAAAAGATCATCGCCTTGCGCCCGGACGTGGTGCTGGCGCCGTTCTCCGGCGTCACGCCCGAGGCCTACGCGCAACTGTCGCGGCTGGTGCCGGTGGTGGCCTATCCCGGCCAGCCGTTCCTGACGCCCGTCGACACGCAGATCGACCTGATCGCCACGGCGCTCGGCAGGCGCGAGGCCGCCGGGCCGCTCAAGGCGCGCATCCACGACGCGCTGGCGCAGGCCGCGCGCCGCTACCCCGAACTGGCCGGCAAGACCTTCGCCTATGTACGCGCCGACCTGGGCTCGGGCAATTTCGCTGCCTACGTCGCCGGCGATCCGCGCGTCGATACGCTCGCGGCCATGGGCCTGACCCTGGCGCCGTCGGTGCGCGGCCTGCGGGCCAGCGCCGGGCATTTCGCCCACTACCTGGGCTTCGAGCACGCCGATGCGCTCGGCGACGCCGACATCCTGGTGTCCTGGTTCTACACCCCGGAAGAGCGCGACCGCGCCGCGGCCCTGCCCCTGTATGCCTCGATTGCCGCGGTGCGGCGCGGCGCCTACGTGGCGCTGAGCGACCCGGCGCTGGTCATGGCCTCGTCATCCGGCACGCCGCTGGCGGTGGCCTGGATGCTCGACCGGCTGGCGCCGCAACTGGCGCAGGCCGCGCGTCATGCCCAGGCCGGCGGAGCCGCGCCCTGATGCCGCCGCGCCAGCCCCGCGCGGCGCGCGTCGATGGCACGCCCTCCCACAGCCCACGCCTGCGCGCGCCACTGCTGCTGGGCGCCTGTATGCTGTTGGCCGCCGCCGTGCTGGCAAGCCTGTGGCTCGGCTCGCGCGGCCTGTCGGCGGCCACGGTCTGGCGCGCGCTGCTGCAGCCCGACGACAGCCACGCGGCGCTGGTAGTGGCCTCGCGCATTCCGCGCACCCTGCTGGCCGTGCTGAGCGGCGCGGCCCTGGCGGTCGCTGGGGCGCTGATCCAGGCGCTGACCCGCAATCCGCTGGCCGAGCCGGGCCTGCTCGGGGTGAATGCCGGCGCGGCCGCGTCCATCGTGACCGCCGCGCTGGTCCTGGGCGGCCTGCCGGCGCATCCATTCTGGGCCGCGCTGCCCGGCTCGCTGGGCGCCGCGGCGGCGGTGTACCTGATCGGCGCCGGCGGCCGCGGGCTGCAACCGGTGCGGCTGATCCTGGCCGGCGCCGCCGTCAACGCGGTGCTGTTCGCCTATGTGCAGGCGGTGGCGCTGCTGCGCGACGACATTTTCGATGCCTACCGCTTCTGGGCCGTGGGATCGCTGGCGGGCCAATCGCTCGACGCGGCATGGCGCGCCGTGCCCTACATCGGTTTTGGCCTGCTGCTGGCCGCGGGCCTGGCGCGGCCGCTCAATCTGCTGGCGCTGGGCCACGCGCTGGCGCAGGCGCTGGGCCTGCGCGCCGGCCTGTATCGCGCGCTGGGCCTGCTGTGCGTGGCGGTGCTGGCCGCGGCCGCCACCGCCGCCGCCGGCCCCATCGCCTTCGTGGGCCTGGCCGTGCCGCATATCGCCCGCCGCCACGCGGGGCCGGACCTGCGCTGGCTGCTGGCGTACTGCGTGGTGCTGGGCCCGCTGCTGATGCTGGTGGCCGACATCCTGGCGCGGCTGCTGCGCGCGCCCGCGGAGCTGCTCACCGGCGTAGTGGTCGCCTTCATCGGCGCGCCCTTCCTGTTGGCGGCGTTGCGCAGCCGCGCGCGGAGCCCGGCATGACCCGCGCCGCGCCGGCCATGGCCGCTCGCCGCCGCCCGCTGCTGCGCATCGGGGCGTGGCTGGCCTGGCCTGTCGCGCCGCGCTCACTGGCCTGCGCCGCGCTGCTGCTGGCGATGGCCGGCGTCCTGTTCGTCACCGCTTTGCGCGCCGGCGACCCCGGCTTGTCCTGGGCCGCGATGTGGCAGGCGCTGCGAGGCAGCGGCGGCGCCGTGGAGCAATGGCTGGTGCAAACGGTGCGCCTGCCGCGCGCCCTGTCGGCGCTGGGGGCGGGCGCCGCGCTGGGCCTGTCGGGCGCGCTGTTCCAGAGCCTGACGCGCAATCCGCTGGGCAGCCCCGACGTCATCGGCCTGACGGCTGGCGCCTCCGCCGGCGCCGTGGCGGTGGCCATGGTCTGGCCGGGCCTGATGCCGGTGGCCTGGGGCGCGGCGGCGGGCGCGCTGCTGGCCACGGCCGGCGTCTGGTTCGGCTCCGGCGCCGGCTTCGCCGCGCCGCAGCGCATGGTCATCGCCGGCATCGCCGTGGGTGCGATCGCCTTCGCCTTCGTGCAATACGGCCTGTCCAACCTGCGGCGAGAACAGGCCTATCTGGCGGCCACCTGGCTCAACGGCAGCCTGGCCGGCAGGACCTGGCACGACGTTGCCCTGATCGGATCGGCCTGCGCCGTGCTGCTGCCGCTGGCGCTGGCGCTGTGCGCCCGCCTGCGCCTGCTGGAGATGGGCGATGACCTGGCCCAGGCCCTGGGCGCGCCGCCGGCCCGCAGCCGCCTGGCGGCCACGCTGGTGGCGGTACTGGCCGCGGCCGCCGCGGTCGCGGTGGCCGGGCCGATCGCCTTCATCGCCCTGGCGGCGCCGCAGATCGCCCGCCGCTGCGTGCCCGCGAGCGGCCCGCAACCGCTGCTGGCGGCCCTGACCGGCGCCGTGCTGCTGGCCGGCGCCGACCTGCTGACCCGCCTGGCTGGCCCCAACGGGCTGCCGGTCGGCGTCCTGACCGCCGGCATCGGCGGCGTCTATCTTGCTTTCCTGCTGGTACTCGAATGGCGCAAGACCTCCACGTGACCCCCCCTTCCCCCGGCGCGTCCGCGCTGCAACTGCGGCAAGTCCACCTGTCCTACGGCGACAGGCCCGTGCTGCGCGACCTGTCGCTCACGGTGGCCCCGGGCGCGTTCACGGCGGTGGTCGGCCCCAACGGCTGCGGCAAGTCCACGCTCCTGCGGGTGCTCGGCGGCGCGCTGGCGCCCAGCCAGGGCCAGGCGCTGCTGGACGGCGCGGACCTGGCCAGCCTGCGGCGCAAGGCGGTGGCGCGGCGCCTGGCCTATCTGCCGCAGAACCCGGTGGCCCCGGAAATGATCACGGTGCGCGACCTGGTGGCGCGCGGCCGTTATCCGCACCAGACCCTGTTGCGGCAGTGGTCGCCCGCCGACGCCCGGGCGGTCGACGCGGCGCTGGCCGACACCGACCTGGCGGACCTGGCCGATCATCCCGTGCACACGCTGTCCGGCGGCCAGCGCCAACGCGCCTGGTTGGCGCTGGTGCTGGCGCAGGACGCCGGCATCATGCTGCTGGACGAACCCACCACGTTCCTGGACATCCGCCACCAGATCGACCTGCTGGAGCTGTGCGCGCGACTGCACCGCGCCGGCCGCACGCTGGTGGTGGTGCTGCATGACCTGAACCTGGCGTTCCGCTATGCCGACCGGGTCGTCATGATGCGGTCCGGCCGCATCGCCGCGCAGGGCGAGGTGCGCCAGGTGGTCACGGAGGACGCCATGCGGCAGGTGTTCGATCTGGAATGCCGGGTGCTGCCGGATCCGGAGACCGGCAGCCCCATGGTCGTGCCCCGGCGCGGCGGCCAGGGCTGAGGCCGGCGCGCCGGCGGCGCCCAGACCGCGCCAAGCCGCCCGGCGCCGATACCGCCCTTACAGCATGTGCGCCAGGAACTCGCGGCTGCGCGGATGCTGGGGCGCGCGGAAGAAGTCGGCCGACGGCGCCTCTTCGACGATGCGGCCCTCGTCCATGAAGATGACGCGGTGCGCCACTTCGCGGGCGAAACCCATTTCGTGGGTCACGACCAGCATGGTCATGTGCTCGTCGGCCAGCTGGCGCATGGTGCGCAGCACTTCGCCGGTCAGCTCGGGGTCGAGCGCCGAGGTCGGCTCGTCGAACAGCATGATGTCGGGTTCCATCGCCAGCGCGCGGGCGATGGCCACGCGCTGCTTCTGGCCGCCGGACAGGCGTGTGGGATAGTTGTCGCGCTTGTTCAGCAGGCCGACCTTGCGCAGCAATTCCTCGGCCTTGGGCACGATGGCGGCGCGCGGCATGCCCTTGACGATCATGGGCGCTTCGATGATGTTCTGCAGCACGGTCATGTGCGGGAACAGGTTGAACGACTGGAACACCATGCCCATCTTGCGGCAGATGCGGCGCACGTCGCCATCGCTGGCGTAGCGGCTCTGGCCGCCCGGCACCGCCGTGGCCAGGGCTTCGCCCTCGATCTCGATGGTGCCGTCGTCGATGGTCTCCAGGTGGTTCAGGCAGCGCAGGAAGGTGCTCTTGCCCGAGCCCGACGGCCCGATCACCGCCACCACCTCGCCCTTGCCCAATTCCAGCGAGACCTGGTCCAGCACCCGGTTGGCGCCGAACGACTTGACGATGCCGCGCGCCGAGATCATGGCGCCGCGACCGCCGGCGGACGGATTACTGGTCGTATTTGGCATAGCGCTTTTCCATACGCTGGAAGAACCACGTCAACACCAGCGTCATGATGAGATAGAAGGCGGCCGCGACCAGGAACGGCGTGGTCGTGAAGTCGCGCTGCACGATGCCGCGCGCGGTGCGCAGGATGTCGTTGAGCGCCAGCACGTAGATCAGGGAGGTGTCCTTGACCAGCGTGATGGTCTCGTTGCTCATGGGCGGCAGCACCCGCTGCACCATCTGCGGCAGCACGATGCGGCGCAGCGTCTGCAGGTAGGTCATGCCCAGCACCTTGCTGCCCTCGTACTGGCCGCGGTCCACCGACTGGATGCCGGCGCGGAAGATCTCGGCGAAATAGGCCGCGTAGTTCAGCGCGAACGCCACCACCGCCGCCGGGAAGTCGGGCAGGCGCACCCCCACCACCGGCACGAACGGCAGCGCGAAGTAGATGAACAGCATCTGCAGCATCAGCGGCGTGCCGCGCATCAGCCAGATGTAGCCGTTGACCAGCTGGCTGACGAAGCCCCACTTGGAGATCCGCAGCAGCGCCAGCACCAGGCCCAGCGGCACGGCCAGCGCCAGCGTGATGAAGAACAGCGTCAAGGTCACTTTCGCGCCTTGCGCCAGGGGTCCCAGGAGGGAGAGTACGTAGTCCATGCGGATGGGTGGGCGCCTTGCCGGCGGGAGAAATCAGGAGCGGGATGGGCGGCGCGGGCAATCGCCGGACTGAAAAACGCCCGGACCGCGGCGCGGTCCGGGCGTTTCCCGGGAGCTTACTTGACGATGTTGGCGCCGAACCACTGGGTGGCGATGCGGCCGGCGGTGCCGTCCTGCTTCATCGAATCCAGGGTCTTGTCGAGCTTGGCCAGCAGCTCGGTATCGTCCTTGCGCACGCCGACGCCGTAGTCTTCGGTGCCGAAGTTGTCGTCCAGCACGCGGTATTCGCCGGCGCGCTTGCTGATCAGGTAGCGGCCCACCACTTCGTCGACCACGATAGCGTCCAGGCGGCCGGCGGCCAGGTCCATCAGCGCGGTGACGTTGTCGCCGAACTTCTTGACTTCCTTGATGCTGCCGGCGACCGGGTCCTTGGCGATGGCGTCGGTGGCGCTGCTGCCGTCCTGGGCGCCGACCACCTTGCCGGCCAGATCGGCCTTGGCCTTCACCGGCGAGGCATTGCCGACGATGATGATCTGGTGGTTGGCCATGTAGGGGGCGGTGAAGCTGATGTTCTTCTTGCGCTCTTCGGTGATGGTCAGGCCGTTCCAGAGCACGTCGACGCGCTTGCCGTTCAGCTCGGCTTCCTTGGCGCTCCAGTCGATCGGCTTGAATTCGACTTCCAGCCCCAGGCGCTTGCTGGCTTCCTTGGCCATGTCGACGTCGAAACCGACGATCTGGTTGTTGGCGTCGCGGAAACCCATGGGCGGGAAGTTGTCGTCCAAACCGACGACGACCTTGCGGGCGGCGGCCGGGGCCTGCGCGCTGGCGGCCGGCGCGTTGTCGGACGGGCCGCAGGCGGTCAGCATCGTGGTGGCGGACACGAGAAGAACAGCAGTCAGTTTTTTCATATTTATCGAGGGCGCGAGGCGCAGGAATGAAGAAGGCCGGAGGGCTCGACGAAAGCCGCGAGCCGGTTATTTTAGCGTCCCTGGAAATATGTGTTTCATCGTGGCCATATATAGGGCCAAGCGATAGCGCCGGACAAGATCCTGCCAGGGAACGGGTTGCCCGCCCCCAACGGCGTCAACGCCCAGGCGCCGCCTGACGGCACATTCGCCAACCCCCGGACAGGCCGCGAGGCCCTAGCCGGCCCGCGCCGCCATGCCCCCGCGCAGGCCGGCCGCGCAGTCGAGCGCGTCGTCCCACAACTGGCGGGTCAGCGCCTCGGCGTCGGTCTCGCGCGCCAGCGCCGCGGCCTCGCCCGACCACAGCAGCGAGAAATCCCCGCTGCCGGTCTTTTCCACCGCCGCCCGCAGCGGATCGACCGCCCCGGTCGCCAGCGGAAACGCCGGCGCCGCCGCGCTCATCGGTCCCTGTTCGCGCATGAAGCGCGTCAGCAGCCCGCGCGCCGGGCGGCCGGTGTACAGATTGGTCAGGCGCGTGGCATCGTCGCGCGCGGCCAGCACCGCCTGGCGGTGGATGGCTGAACGGCCGGCCTGCGGCGTCAGCAGATAGGCGGTGCCCAGTTGCGCGGCCGCCGCGCCCAGCGCGAAGGCCGCGGCGTTGCCACGCCCGTCGGCGATGCCGCCGGCCGCGATCACCGGCACGCCCACCGCGTCCACCACCTGCGGCAACAAGGCGTACAGGCCGGGTTGCGCGCCGATGTCATCGATCAGGAACATGCCGCGATGGCCGCCCGCCTCCACGCCCTGGGCGATGATGGCGTCCACGCCCCGGGCGTCGAGCCAGCGCGCCTCCTCGACGGTGGTGGCGGACGACAGCACCATGGCGCCGGCGCGCCGCACCCGCTCCAGCAGCGCGTCGTCGGGCAGGCCGAAATGGAAGCTGACCACCGCCGGGCGCGATTCCTCGACCACCTGGCACATGGCTTCGTCGAATGGCGCGCGGCCCGGGCCGCTGCCGGCGGCCGACAGGTCCAGCCCGGCCTCGCGGTAGTACGGCGCAAGCGTCTCGCGCCAACGGATCTGGGCCGCCTCGTCGGGCGCCGGCGGGGTGTGGCTGAAGAAATTCAGGTTGAACGGCGCATCGGTCTGCGCGCGGATCGCGGCGATCTGCTCGCGCAGCGTGTCCGGGCCGAGCGCCGCGCAGGCCAGCGAGCCGAGGGCCCCGGCGCGGCATGCGGCGATGGTCAGCGGGCTGAAAGAGCCGACCATCGGCGCTTGGATCAGGGGCAACAGCGAAGGCAGCGATTTCATCGAGGGCACACGACGGCGGGGAAGGATGCCCAAGCATATCGCAACGGCGTGCTAGCCTTGGGCCTTGTCCCTACTCGCATCACGCCATGGAATTTCGCAGCAACGGCCGCCCCGGCGTGGCCGCGCGCCGGGAGCGCGCCGCATGAGCCCCGCCCTCCGTCTCGGCCCCCTGGTGTTTCCGATCGAGCTCGCGCTGCTGGCGGCCGCCGTCGCCATCGGCCTGCTCGCCAGCCGCCTGCTGGCCGGCGCGCGCGCCGAGGACGCCAGCCGCGTCTTGTGGCGCTGCCTGCTGCTGGGCCTGCTGGTGGCGCGGCTGACCTTCGTCTGGCAATACCGCGATCACTTCCTGCAGGCCCCGCTCAGGATTCTCGACCTGCGCGACGGCGGCTGGGCCGGTTCCGCCGGACTGGCCGCGGCGCTGGCCTACGGCGCCTACGCCGTGCTGCGCCAACTCGCTCCACGCCGCGCCGTGTTGGTCGCGATGGCGCTGGGCACGGCGGTCTGGCTCGGCGGCGGCCGCCTGCTGGCGCCGCCGGCCCAGACGCAGCCGCAGTTGGCGGAACTGTCGCTGCAACACATGGACGGCGCCGCCACCACGCTGGCCGCCTTTCACGGCAAGCCGATGGTCGTGAACCTGTGGGCCAGTTGGTGCCCGCCGTGCCGCCGCGAAATGCCGGCCTTCGAGCAGGCGCAGGCGGCCAACCCCGACATCCATTTCGTCTTTCTGAACCAGGGCGAAGCGGCGGCCACCGTCCGCCAATACCTGGATGAGCACGCGCCATCGCTTGCCAACGCCTTGCTCGATCCGGCCGGCGACGCCTCGCGCCAGATGAGCAACCGCGGCCTGCCGGCGACCCTGTTCCTCGATGCCCAGGGCCGGCTGATGGACGTGCGCGTCGGCGAACTGTCGAGCCCCGCGCTGGCGCAACGGCTGCAATCGATCCGCGCGGCCGACGCGCAGCGCTGATCGGCGCGCTCCCGCCAAGGCCGATTCCGGGCTGTCAGCCCTCGCCCGGCACCGCGTCGCCCTCGGACAACGCTTACGCCCAGGGCAGCGCCACCCCTTGCGCCGTCCGTGTCAGCAGACGCAAGCGTTGCCCCACCCCTTGCGGCATATCCGCCAGGCGCACCACCAGCAGCGGCCCGCGCGGCAGCGCATTGACGGTAGCGAAGACGCCGTCGGCATCGCCGCCCTTGCCCGGCACCCGGGTCCACGCCAGCAGTTCAGCTTGCTCCACCGCCACCTCGCGCGCCCGTTCGTGTCCGCACGCCGGGCACCACAATCGCGCCGGATAGACCCGGTGCCCGCACTGCGCGCATTCCATCACGTTGAAACTCATGCGTCCTCCCTGGCCAGCACCGCGGCGTTGGCGCACATGCCGTAGCGCAACTGCACCATGCCGTAGCCGGTCGCCACGCCGTGGCGCGCACCCGCCACCTGCCGCGCGCCGGCGCGGCCCAGCAATTGGCGCGCCACTTCCGCCAGCCCATGCATGCCGCCGGCCGTGCCGGCCTGTCCCGCCGACAACTGGCCGCCCGCCGTATTGACCGGCAACTCGCGCGAGGCGATGCGGCGCGCAATGAACCCCGGCAGGTCGTCCGCCGGCGCCAGGCCCAGGTCGCACAACTGCGCCACGGCCATGGCCGGGTAATCGTCGTACACGCCGACCACGTCCATGTCTTGCGGCCCGAGGCCAGCCTCGGCCCACAGCGCGGGCGCGAATCCGGCGATACCGGTCACCAGTCCGTCGCCCTCCTGCTGGTCGGCGTTGTAGCGCGCGCCGCTGGCCCGCAGCGCGACGTGCACGCCTTGCGGCCGCGCCTGCAGCACCAGCGCGCAGGCGCCGCTGACCACCGGCACGCAATCGAGCCGGCCCAGCGGCTCGGCCACCATCGGCGCCTCCAGATACTGCGCCAGCGTCAGCGGCTGGCGATAGGCAGCGTTGGGATTGCCCGCCGCCCAGGCGCGCTGCGCCACGCACAGCGCGCCATAATCCTCCCGCCGCAGGCCGGTTTGCGCCATCTGGCGCTGCGTCAGCATGGCGAAGAGCGGGTTCGGTCCGGCGCAGCCCAGGGGGCTCAGGTAATCCTGCGCGCTGCGGTTATAGCGCCCCACCAGCGCGGCAAAGTCGGCGCCGCTGAAATGGTCGCCCGCCACCAGCACGATGGTGCGCGCCTGCCCGGCCCGCAGCGCCAGCCAGGCGTGGCGCAGCAGGTTGATGGCGCTGGCGCCGCCCATCTCGTCCTGCATGCACCAGTCCAGCGTCAGCCCGAGCCGCCACGCCATGTCGATGGCGCGGTCGGGGCGCAGCGTGAACGAGGCCAACCCCAGGCCGTCGACGTCCGCCGGCCTCAACCCGGCGTCGTCCAGCGCCAGCCGCACCGCCCGCGCGATCAGCGTGGCCGTGTCGCAGCCGGGCTCGGGATGGCGCAGCGCGGGCGTCTCGCCCACGCCGACGATGCCGGGACCGGCGCTCATGCCGATTCCTGGCGCGGCGGCTCGCGCGTCAGCAGCAAGGTGATGACCGTGATGGCCGCCATCCCCACCAGAAACCACGCCACCGGCGTGGCCGATTCATACTTGCGCAGCAGCGCCATGGCGATCAGCGGAGACAGGCCGCCAGCGAACACCGAGGCCAGCTCGTGGCCGAGCGCCAGGCCGGTGTAGCGCACCTCGGCCGGGAACAGCTCGGCGAAGTACGCCGGTTGGGTGCCGATCATGGCCGCGTGGCAGACCGTATTGCCCAGGAAGAACGCCAGGAAGATCCACACCGGCTCCTTGGTCTGCACCAGCCAGAAGAACGGAAACGCCGCCAGCATCAAGCCGGCCGAGCCGATCAGGTAGACGGTGCGCCGGCCGATGCGGTCCGACAGGTGGCCGAACCACACCAGCGTGCCCAGCTCGATGAACATGGACGCCAGCACCCCGCCCAGCATCACGTCATTGGGAATGCCCAGGAACTTGCCGTAGGCCAGCGCGAACGCCAGGAAGATGTACGAGCCGCCGTTCTCCGCCACGCGCAGCCCCATGGCCGTGAACACCTGGCGCGGATAGCGGCGGAACACCTCCACCGCCGGCATGCCGCGCTTGGCGGTCTTCCTGGCCTGCACGAATTCTTCGCTTTCCGGGATGTGCTTGCGGATGTACAGGCCGATGCCGAAGATCAGCACGCTCAGGAGGAACGGCAGGCGCCAGCCCCAGCTCATGAAGGCCTCCTGCGGCAGTTGCTGCGCCAGCATGAAGACGCCGGAAGACAACACAAAGCCGCCCGCCACGCCCAACTGGCTGAACGACGAAAAATAGCCGCGGCGCTTGCCGCCCACCGCCTCGCTGATGAGCAGCACGCCGCCGCCCCATTCGCCGCCGGCCGCCGCGCCTTGCAGCACGCGCAGCACCACCATCGCCACCGGCGCCCAGATGCCGATCTGCTCATAGGTGGGCAACAGCCCGATCAGGAAGGTGGCCGCGCCCATGATGCCCAGCGTCCATTCCAGCGCCAGCTTGCGGCCGTAGCGGTCGCCGATGTGGCCGAAGACCACGCCGCCCAGCGGCCGCGCCAGAAAGCCCACCGCAAAGCCGGCGAAGGCGCCCATGGTGCCCAGCAGCGGATCGGTGCCCTTGGGAAAGAACAGCTCGCCGAACACCAGCGCCGCCGCCGTGCCGTAGATGAAAAAGTCGTACCACTCCATCGCGTTGCCCGCGACGGACGCCATCACCACCCGCCGCGTGCGCTTCCTGCGGGCCTGCTCGTCGGCGCTCTGCGCCGCGCCCTGGTATGCCAACGTCATGGTCTTACCCCTTGTTTTATATATATATGGACGGGATTCAGCGCGCCACGCGGTAGCCGGCGGCGTCGCGATCCCAGGTGTCGCCCGTCACGCCCTCATCGCGCAACCGGAACTTGCGGACCTTGCCGTTCTCGGTGCGCGGCAGGTCGTCCAGCACGCGCAGGTAGCGCGGCACGGCGAAATACGGCATGCGCGGCTGGCAGAAATCCAGCAGCGCCTCGGGCGTGAGCGCACAGCCCGGCTTGCAGACCAGCGCCGCCATGACCTCGTCCTCGGCCAGCTCCGAGCGCACGGCGTAGACCGCCGCCACTGCCACCGACGGATGCGCCAGCAGCACCTGCTCGACCTCGTACGACGAGATGTTCTCGCCGCGCCGGCGGATCGCGTCCTTCATGCGGTCCAGGAAGCGGAAGTAGCCGTCGGCGTCGCGCACCACGCGGTCGCCGGTGTGGAACCACAGGTTGCGCCAGGCCTCGACCGTCTTGTCGGCCATGCCGAAGTAGCCGGTGGCGATGGCGAACGGCGGCCGCGCCCGCAGCAGCAGTTCGCCGGCCTCGCCGTCCGGCAGCGGCGCGTCGTGCTCGTCCGCGACGATGGCGTCGAACTCGGGCGCGACCCGGCCCATCGCGCCCGGCCGCTGCTCGGCCAGCGTGCCGCCCAGCGCAAAGTTGGTTTCAGTGGAGCCGTAGCCTTCCAGCAGCGCGATGCCAGTGCGCTCGGTGAAGACGGCATGGAAGCGTTCGGGCACGCCCGGCGCCAGCGCGATGCGGGTGCGGTGGCCGCGTTCGGCCGCCGACGTTTCACGCGCCAGCAACATCGGCACCATCGCGCCCAGCAGATAGGTGACGGTGGCGCCCGTGGCCGCCAGCCGCTCGAAATAGCGGCTGACCGAAAAGCGCTCGTCGCAGACGATCGAGGCGCCGGTCGCCAGCGCCTGGAAACAGGCGTTCAGCGCGTTGGTATGGAACAGCGGCAGGCTGGTGTAGAGCACGTCGTCGGCGCCGATCTCCAGGTTGCGGGCGGCGATGACGCCCCACCAATGGAATTGCGCGTGCGGGCAGCACACGCCCTTGGACAGACCCGAGGTGCCGGAGGTGTAGAGAATCGCCAGCGTATCGCCGGGGCCCAGGTCGGCCTCGGGCGCGAGCCCGTCCGGCAAGGCCGGCAGCGCGGCGGCGGGGGCCGGCAGGCCGGACGCAGCGGCGGCCGAGCCGTCCGCGCCATCGTCCAGCAGCCAGATCTGGCGCAGGGCCAGGCCGGCGGCGTCGAGGCCGGCCAGTGCCGGACAGGAGGCCCGATCCGCCACCAGCAGCACGCAACCGCTGTTGGCCAGGATGTGCTGCAACTGCATGCCGCGCGACGCGGTGTTGATCGGCACCACCACCGCGCCCAGCCAGCCGCAACCCAGCACCAGCGACATGAACTCGATGCGGTTGCCGGCCATCAGGCCGACACGGTCGCCACGGCCCACGCCGGCCTGGGCCAGCAGCGCCGCCCAGCGGGCCGCGTGCTCGGGCGCCTCGGCGTAACGCAGCGCGCCGCCCGGCGCCTGGATCCACGGCCGCGTTCCCTGGCGTGCCGCCTGGTCGCGCAACAGCGACGGCAAAGTCAATGCATGCATGACGTGCTCTTCCCCTTGTTGTCGGCGGCCGCGTGATCACTGCCGCGGCTCATGAAAATTAGTCTAGGAATCAACTATTTATGTGTCAAATTTATGGGTATTATTCATTGCATAAACCAGACTGATAACAAGGGCGAGCGTGGACTTCGACTTGAATCTCATGCGGGTTTTCCTGACGGTGCTGCATGAACGCAGCGTCACCCGCGCGGCCCAGCGCCTGCAATTGACGCAGCCCGCCGTGAGCTATGCCCTGGCCCGGTTGCGCGAGAAGTTCGACGATCCCCTGTTCGTGCGCACCCCTTCGGGCATGCGGCCCACGCCGGTGGCCTTCGCGCTGGCCGACCCGATCGAACGCGGCATGAATAGCTTTGCCGAGGCGGTCAGCCTGCGGCAGCATTTCGAACCTGCCAGCAGCACGCGGCGGTTCCGGCTGTCGATGTCGGATATCGGCGAGATGGTATTCCTGCCCAGCCTGATGGAACGCGTGCACGCGCTGGCGCCGCGCCTGCAGGTGGAGGTGGTGGAGGTGGCGCTGGAACAACTGCCGCAGGCGCTCAAGGATGGCGACATCGACCTGGCCATCGGCAACCTGGCCGGCCTGGGCCGCCACACGCGCCACGCCGACCTGTTCAGCGAGCGCTATGCCTGCATGGGCCGGCGCGGCCACCCGGTGTTGTCGGCCGGGCTGACGCGGGGCCAGTTCAAGCGGCTCGACCACATTCTGGTGGCCTCGCGCGCCAGCGCCCACCGTCTGTTGGACGACGTGTTAGGCGAAGCCGGTCTGCACCGCCAGCCGTACCTGACGTTGCCGCATTTCTCGGCCGCCGCCGAGATCGTGCGACGCACCGACCTGACCGTCACCCTGCCATACCGCGCCGCGGTCTGGTTCAACCGCGACAACGCCTTCGAGATCCGGCCGCTGCCGCTGGCGTTGCCGCCGCTGAGCGTCACGGTGCACTGGCACCCGCGTTTCGAGAGCGACCCCGGCACGCGCTGGCTGCGCACGCTGGTGGTGGACACGCTGGCGGACCGCGATGCGGGCGGCTCGGCGGGCGCATCGATGTGATCGGATCTCGCAACAGGCTCGCGCAAGGAAGCGGGCAGCCACCGCCGGCCGACGTGTCCGCCTGGCGCCCGCCGTGTCAGCGCCGCGCCAGCGGCGGCAGTGCCAGGTGTCGCAGGTGCCACACCTGCGACAGCGTGCCGCCCCAGAACATGCCGTCGACCAGCCCGGACACGCCGCCAAATGCCGCCGAGAACACGGCATCGGCGGCCAGTCCGTGGTTGCGCGCCAGCATCGTCATCAGCACGAACTTGGACGCGAAGGCCAGCACTAGCAGGACCAGCGTGATCGGCGACCCCGGCCGCTCGATCATGCCTGTTTCCCGGTGATAGGTGGCGCGGCCCGCCCGCGACCACAAGATCCAGCCGAGCACGCCGCCCACGGCCATGCCGGCCGCGAAAGCCTCGTAGGCGGTCCGCAGGTCCGTGACCTCCCCATGGATCGACACCAACACCCAGACCAGGAACAGCACCGGCAACAGGAAAGTGCGCGACACCGAGAGCTGACGCGGCCGCAGCGCGCGTATGCCGCGGTACAGCAGCAGCGCGAACAGGACCCATACCCAGAGCGGCGTGCGGTGCAGGATTTCCAGGGTCATGCAAGCTTCAGGCGGCGGATTCCAGGCAGGGGATCCCAGGCAGGCGCGGCCGGAACGGCAGCGCCTGCCCAGTTGAGCAGAAATCGCCTGACAAACCGCTGGCGCTTCAGGCCTCGGCCAGGGCCAGCGCGTCCAGCATCAGATCCAGGTTCTGCACCGCCGCGCCCGACGCGCCCTTGCCGAGGTTGTCGAACACCGCGCTCAGCAGCACCTGGCCATGGTCAGCGTTGCCGTACACGGCCAGCCGCAGGTCGTTGGTGCCGTTGAGCGCCTGCGGGTCCAGGAACGTGTGCGCCGCCGCGTCCTGCGCCGCCACCACCTGCACGTGGCGGGCGCCAGCATAGTGGCCGGCCAGGCAGTCCTGCAAGCGCGCGGCGCTGACGCCAGCGGGCAGCAGCCGCAGTTGCAGCGGCACGGTCAGCACGATGCCCTGGCGGAACGCCCCGTACGACGGCACGAACACGGGCCGCTGTGTCAGGCCGGCGTGGCGCTCGATTTCCGGGGTGTGCTTGTGCGCCAGGCCCAGTCCGTAGACCTGGAAGGCCAGCCCGCCGGTGGCGCCCGGCCCCTCATAGGCATCGACGCTGGCGCGGCCGCCGCCCGAATAGCCGGACACCGCGTACACGCTGAACGGATAGTCGGCCGGCACCAGGCCGGCCTGCACCAGCGGGCGCATCAGGGCGATGGCGCCCGTTGGGTAGCAGCCAGGATTGCTGACGCGCTTGGCCTGGGCGATGCGCTGCGCCTGCCCGGCGTCCATTTCCGGGAAGCCGTAGACCCAGCCCGCGGTGGTGCGGTGCGCCGAACTCGCGTCGATCACCCGCACCTCGGGATTGACGATGGACGCCACCGCCTGGCGCGCGGGCTCGTCGGGCAGGCACAGGATGGCGATGTCGCTGGCGTTGATGGCCTCGGCGCGCCGCCTCGGATCCTTGCGGTCGCCCTCGGCCAGCGTCAGCAGGCGCAGGTCGGTGCGGCCCCGCAGCCGTTCGTGGATCTGCAGACCGGTGGTGCCCTGGTCGCCGTCGATGAATACTAGGGGATGCGTCATGTGCGTGGCCTTGCGAAAGAGCCGGCGTGGCGCCGGCGGATTGGGTCGGAAATGGATCCGGGTGTTCATGATTGCCGATCTCACGCCATACGAAAAGTCGAATATCATGACGACAAGATTCAGAATTCCTGAACGAAACCGCCATGCGTGAAATCAACCTGGACCGCCTGCGCACCCTGGTCGCCATCGCCGACCTCGGTTCTTTCGCCGACGCCGCCCGTGCGCTGCACCTGGCGCCGCCCACCGTCAGCCTGCACGTGGCCGACCTGGAGGCGCGCGTCGGCGCGACGCTGCTGACGCGCAAGCGCGGCCAGGTCCGCCCCACGCCCATCGGCGACACCCTGCTGGAGCGCGCGCGCCGCATCCTGGCCGAGGCCGACCAGGCGCTCGACGACGTGCAGCGCCAGGTGCAGGGCCTGGCCGGCCGGGTGCGGTTGGGGGCGTCGACCGGCGCCATCGCCCACCTGCTGCCGCAGGCGCTGGAAGCGCTTGGCCGCGAACACCCGGGCATCGATGTCCAGGTGGCCGTGCTGACCTCGCAGGAAACCCTGCAGCAACTGGTCGACGGCGCGCTCGACGTGGGCCTGGTGGCGTTGCCGCAGCCGCCGGTGCCGGGCCTGGTGCTGCGGCCCTGGCGGCGCGATCCCATCATGGCTTTCCTGCCCGCCGCCTGGAACCCGCCGGCGCGCGTCACGCCGGCCTGGCTTGGCGACCGGCCGCTGATCCTGAACGACGCCAGCACGCGCCTGTCGCGCCAGACCGGCGAATGGTTCGCCAGCGCCGGGCTGCAGCCGCGGCCGCGCATCCAACTGAACTACAACGATGCCATCAAGAGCCTGGTGGCGGCCGGCTACGGCGCCACGCTGCTGCCGCACGAAGCCACCGCGCCTCAGGCCGACCCGCGCATCGCCATGCGGCCGCTGCGCCCGGCGCTGTGGCGGCCGCTGGGCATCGCCCATCGCGACGGGCAGGTCGAACGCGCCACCCAGCACGTGCTCGACGCCCTCTGGCAATTGCGCGCGGCCGACGACCGCGCCTAGCCTGGCGTCGGCCCGTCGAAGCGGCCGATGGACTCAGCCGCCCGCGGACGACGCCCGCCGCAGGAACGACGCGCGCTCGGCCTCCTCGCGCAGCCGCCGGGCGCGGCTGCGGAACAGGTCCTTGCGGCCGACGATGCCCAGCACCCGGCCGCTGTCGCGGTCCAGGATCGGCACGCGGCCAGCGCCGGACAGCGCCATGCGGTCGGCGATCTGGCTGGCCAGTTCCTCGGGAAAGCCATGGACCAGTTCTCGCCCTGACAGCGCCTGCGCCAGCGTCCGCCCATGCAGTGCCGGTTCCAGCGCCCAGGCCAGGCTGTCGGCGCGCGTCACCTCGCCCACCGCCGCCCCGACCTCATCGACCACGGGATAGCTGGTGTGGACCGGTTGCGCGGTGGTGAAATGCGCGATCGCCTGTGCCACCGTCAGGCTGGCGGGCAGCGTCTGCGCCGGCGTGGTCATCACCTGGCTGGCGCGCAGCAGGTCGAACGGATCGACGCGGTACTCGCGGCTGACATGGTGGCCGCGCCGCGCGATCTTTTCGGTCAGGATCGAGCGGCGCAGCAGCAGCACCGTGACGCCGTAGGCGAACACGCAGGCCGCCAGCACCGGCAGCAAGGCCCCCAGGTTGCCGGTCAGCTCGACCGCGAACAACGTCGCCGTCAAGGGCGCCCGCATGGTGCCGCCCATCATCGCCGCCATGCCCACCAGCGCCCAGAAGCCCGGCACGGCCGGCGGCAGCAGAGGCGTGGCCAGCGCGCCGAGCGCGCCGCCGAAGATCAGCAAAGGCGCCAGCACCCCGCCCGAGGTGCCCGAGCCCAGCGCGATCGACCAGATCGCCACCTTCACCACCAGCAGCAGCAAGACCGCCTGCAAGGCCAGGTCGCCCGCCAGCAGATGGCGGATGTTGTCGTAGCCCACGCCCAGCGCGGCCGGATCGATCAGGCCGCCGATGCCGATGGCCAGGCCGCCCAGCGCCGGCCACCACATCCAGTGCAGCGGCAGTTTCTCGAACAGGTCCTCGGCCGCGTAGACCAGTGCCGTCAGCGCGCCCGAGCCCAGCCCCGCCAACACGCCCACGGCGGCGCAGGCCACCAGATGCCACGGGGTGAATGCCATGACGCCGGCATAGCTGAAGACCGGCCCGCCATCGAGCGCGAAGGCGCGCGCCACGGCCGCCACCAGCGCCGCGGTGGCCACCGGCAGGAAGCTGCGCGGCTTCCACTCGAACAGCAGCAGCTCCACCGCCAGCAACACCGCCGCCAGGGGCGTGGCGAAGATCGCCGTCATGCCCGCGGCGGCGCCGGCCACCAGCAGCGTCTTGCGCTCGCCGTCGTTCAGGTGGATGGTCTGCGCCAGCAGCGAGCCGATGGCCCCGCCGGTCATGATGATGGGGCCTTCCGCGCCGAAGGGACCGCCAGTGCCGATCGAGATGGCGGACGACACCGGCTTGAGCACCGCCACCTTGGGCGCGATGCGGCTCTTGCCGATCAGGATGGCTTCCATCGCTTCCGGAATGCCGTGGCCGCGGATCTTCTCCGAGCCGTAGCGCGCCATCAGGCCGATGATGAGGCAGCCAATGACGGGAATGGCCACCGACGTCGGCCCCAGGCGCCCGGTGGTGATGGGCAGGTCGGCGAACGAGAACAGGCCGTGGTAGGCCAGGTTGGTGCACAGCGCGATCAGGCGCAGCAAGGCCCAGGCGGCGGCCACGCTGGCCAGGCCGGTCGGCACGGCCAGCGCCATCAGCAGCACGACACGCTTGTCGGTGGTGAAGTCGCCCAGCCGCAAGGCGCGCACGGAAGAGGAAACGGGAGGCATGGTTCGAGGCGAGGAGAGGGAAACGGAACGCGCGGCCGCTGCGTCCGCGAGGACGGTGATCGGCCGCTGTTTGCGAAAAATCAAATGTATCGTATCACGATATATATTAGAATCGGCCGGGTGAAACGTTCCCCAGCCCCCGCCCTGCCATCCGCCACCGACTACGAGTTGCTGGCCGATTTCCGCTACGCGCTGCGCAAGTTCGCCGCCTTCAGCGAAAACGCCGCGGCCGGCCTCGACCTGATGCCGCAGCAGCACCAGGCGTTGCTGGCCATCAAGGGCAGCCGGCCCGGCGCGCCCGGCCGCCGCGGCCTCTATGTCGGCGAGATCGCCGAGCGCCTGCTGGTGCGCCCGCATACCGCCGCCGAACTGGTCAATCGCCTCGAACGGCTGGACCTCGTCAGCCGCGAACCCGACCCTGAAGACGGCCGCCGCGTCGAGGTGGTGCTGACGGACAAGGCCGAGCGCATCCTGGCCAGCCTGTCGGCCTCGCACCTCGAAGAACTACGCGCCATGCGGCCGTTGCTGACCCGCCTGCTGGCCCGCATCGGCGACGACGCCGAGCGGTGATTCCGCCCGCCTCTCATGACCCGGCGGCACAAGCTCATGCCGCCGGCCGGCGCGCCGCGTGATAAATTGTCGTCCCCCGATATATCTGAAGCGGCGAGGTAAAGTTTTGGCTGTGGCTATCAAGCGCTGGCTCGGTGCGTTCGCGCCGGCGCCGGTTGGCGTCAATCTGCGCGAAAAGCTCTATGGCGCGTTGGGCGCGCTGGTCGGGCTGTTCTGCACTGAATGGGTCGGCCACCACGCGCTGGGCAACGCCAATCCCTGGTTCATCGCGCCGATGGGCGCGTCGGCCGTGCTGCTGTTCGCCGCGCCGGCCAGCCCGCTGGCGCAACCCTGGTCGATCATGGCGGGCAACCTGGTGTCGGCGTTGATCGGCGTGTTCTGCGCGCAGGCGATAGCCGATCCCGGCGTGGCCGCGGCCACGGCGGCGGCGCTGGCCATCGCCGCCATGTTCTCGCTGCGCTGCCTGCATCCGCCCAGCGGCGCGGTGGCGCTGACCGCGGTGCTGGGCGGGCCGCAGGTGGCGGCGCTGGGCTATGGCTTCGCGCTGTGGCCGGTGGCCTTGAATTCCGCCATCCTGCTGGGCATCGCCGTGGTCTTCAACGGCCTGCTCAGGCGCAACTATCCGCGGCGCCACGTCGAGTCCGCGCCCGGCCACCAGACCCGCGACCCGGCGCCCAGCGCCCGCCTGGGCTTCTCGCGCACCGACCTGGACGAGGCCCTGGCGCAGCGCGGCGAGCTGCTCGACATCAGCAAGGAAGATCTCGAGGACATCGTGCTGGCCGCCGAACTGCGCGCCAGCCGGCGGCGCTTCGGCGACGTGCGCTGCGCCGACATCATGTCGCGCGACGTGGTCGTGGCGCGGCAGCAGGATCCGCTGGACTACGCCGTGCGCCTGTTCGACAAGCACCGCCTGCAATGGCTGCCGGTGCTCGATTCCGCCGGTCACTACGCCGGCATGCTGGCGCAGGCGGACGCGCTGGCCCGACGCGGCCGTCCAGCCCAGGTCGCGGCCGCGGGCGGCGCGCCGGCCGACCTGCTGGTGGCCGACTGCATGCGTTCCGAGGTGCCGTTCGCCACGCCCGACCTGCCCGCGATCGAACTGGCCCGCCCCATGTCCGACGCCCTGCACTGCGTGCCTGTGCTGGACGAGGGCCGCGTGCTGGCCGGCCTGGTGACCCAGTCGGACCTGGTCGCCGCCCTGCACCAGATGGCGCTGTCGGCCGCCGCCCAGGCCGCGCCCGGCCACGACGGCCGCCTGGCGGCGTGAGCCGCGACGCCTCCGTAGCCCTACGGATTCCGCGCCGGATCGGCCACGGGGCATAATTCCAGCGTGAATCCCCCGCTGCGCCACCGCGCCCTCCTCGCCTGGCTGGTCCTGTTCTGCCTGGGCGCCCTCTGGATCGGGCGCCAGCACTACGTCGACCAATACGAACGCTTCTTCCAGGACACCAGCGTGGCGCAGCGCATGCTGAGCCAGAAGACCGTGCAGCACGAGGCCGTGCTGGCGACGCTGTCCGCGCTGTCGCACCCGCCCGCGCCCGAACGGCTGTTTCCCAGCCTGCGGCCGGCCATGCCGCAGTTGCAGGCGCTCGGCTACCTGCCCGACGGCGCCTGGGCGGGCAGCACGGCCGAACCGCCCGGCCTGCGCGCCGCGGTCGAGCAGGCCCGCACCCTGGGCCGCCCTGTCACGCTGCCGCTGGATGCCGCGCGCTACTGGCTGGTGGCGCCGTCCGGCTGGAGCCTGCTGGTGGACGCCCGCGAACTCGTGCCCGCCGCCGACTTCCCCTCTGGCCTGGCCAACCTGACGCTCGCCATCGGCGAACAGCCGCTGCCCCTGCTGCAACGCCAGCCGGCGCCGGCCGGCCCCGGCTGGCCACTGGCGCTCGCCAAGCCGCTGGGCGCGGCCAGCCAGCCGTTCGCGCTGCACAGCACGCGCACCCTCACGCCCGCCTCCTGGCCCTGGCTGCCCTGGAGTCTGTGGGGCCTGACCAGCGCGCTGCTGGTGGCGGGCATCACCGCCATGCGGCGCTCGCGCGCCGAGGCGCGGCGCCAGCAGGAACAGGCGCGGCTGGCATCCATGGCGCGGCTGAGCACGCTGGGCGAAATGGCCGCCGGCATCGCCCACGAACTGAACCAGCCTCTGACCGCGATCCTGGCGCAGACCCGCGCCGCGCAACGCCTGCTGGACGACGAGGAAGAACGCCCCAGCGTACGCCGCGCCCTGCTGGCCAGCGCGGAACAGGCCAAGCGCGCCGCCGATATCATCAGCCGCATGCGGGCGCTGGTGCAGCCCAGCGCGCCCGGCCGGCGCGAGGCGCTGGATCCCGACGCGCTGGCAGCCTCGCTGCGTTTCCTGCGCGAGCCCGAACTGGCGCGCCAGGGCATCCGCCTGCAATGGCACAACGCCAGCCCGCAGGCGCGGCCCCTGGCCGAGCGGGTCGCGCTCGAACAGATCCTGCACAACCTGGTGCAGAATGCCGCCGACGCGCTGGCCGATGCCCCGGGGCCGCGCCAGATCACGCTCGAAGGCCGCGCCGACGGCGCCACCTACGTCTTCAGCGTCAGCGACAACGGACCGGGCATCGCAGCCGACGCGCTGCCGCGGCTGTTCACGCCGTTCTATACCACCCGCGCGCAGGGCATGGGCCTGGGGCTGGCGCTGTGCGAAACGCTGGCTGGCGCGATGGACGGCCGCCTGGCCGCGCGCAACCTGCAGCCTTCGGGCGCCTGCTTCAGCCTGACCCTGCCCCTGGCCGGAGGCCCCGCATGAGCCTGCCCGACCAATCGCCGCTGGTCTACCTGGTGGACGACGACGACGCCGTACGCGACGCGCTGGCGCTGCTGCTGCGCAGCGTCGGCCTGCGCAGCGCCGGCTACGGCGATCCGCAGCAGTTCCTGGCGCAGTTGTCGCCGCGCACCATCGGCTGCGTGGTGCTCGACATCCGCATGCCCGGCATCAGCGGACTCGATGTGCTGGCGCGCCTGGCCGAAGCCTCCGACCTGCCGGTGGTAATGCTGACCGGCCACGCCAACGTCGACCTGTGCCGCCGCGCCTTCAAGGGTGGCGCCATGGAATTCCTGCAGAAGCCGGTGGACGACGACATCTTTCTGGACGCGGTGCAGTCCGCCGTGCGCGGCCACATCGCCCGTCGCGAACGCCTGGCCGTGACCCAGGCCGCTGCCGACCGCCTGGCGCGCCTGTCCGCGCGCGAGCACGAGGTGCTGGAGCGCATCGTGCAGGGCCTGAGCAACAAGGAGATCGCGCGCGAATTCGACCTGTCACCGCGGACCGTCGAAACCTACCGCGCCAATGTGTTCGCCAAGCTCGAGGCCGACTCGCTGGCGCAGTTGATCCGCCAGTACGCCACGCTGCTGGAGTGACGCCACCGTCAGCCTCGTCGCGCACGCCGCCTCCGTAGCGCTACGGAGGCGCGTGGGTAATCGGGCGTATACCGCGCCGCCAGCCTTTTGGCCACACTGACTGCTCCTGATCCCCACACGAATAAAGGACGCAGACCATGACCCGCCACCCGCTCGCCGCCCTGGTTGCCACGCTCGCCGTCAGCGGCGCCGCCCACGCCGCCGTGCTCACCGAAAGCAATATCTCGACCGCCGACGCCCAGAAGCTGGCCACCGCCGCCGTCGCCGCCTGCCAGGCCAAGGGCTACAACGTCAGCGCCTCGGTGGTCGACCGCGCCGGCCTGCTCAAGGCCTTCGTGCGCGCCGACAACGCCGGCCCCCACACCATCGAGGCGAGCCGCGCCAAGGCCTTCACCTCGGCCTCGGCCAAGGCGCCGACGCTGGCCATCATGGAGAACGCGCAGAAGAACCCCGGCGCCGCCAACCTGACCGACATCCCCGGCTATCTGCTGCTGGGCGGCGGCGTGCCGATCAAGGCCGGCAACAACGTCATCGGCGCCATCGGCGTGGCCGGCGCGCCCGGCGGCAACCTGGACGCGCAATGCGCGGATGCGGTGCTGGAAGAGAACGCGGCGTTGTTCAAGTAAGGCGGGCGAATCTGACCCCGAATGCCGCCGGATGGCCGGCTGCATTCGGCATCATGCGCGCATTCGGCTTCGAGCGTTTCATCAAATAGCGAACTCTGTCCAGTGTCCATCGGGGTGCAGCAAAACGTCCTGCCCGGAACCAAGCTGCATCGCCATCGCATCCATGTCGTCAAAGCTCTGCCCTACGACATTGGCCTGCGGGAGGGTCGCCTCCGGAAGCCACTCGTCGAACACATTTCGCGCAGCAAGCGGCTCCGCTGTTCCCAAATAGTCAGAAATTCGCTCGTCCTCAAATGCCAGGAACGCGCCACCCCAACTCGGACTTTGCGCGTACGCCATGATGTTTTCACTCAGTGTGACGCACACAAAATCGGGATCCTCGTCACAATCATACAAACTCCAAAGGGCATCCAACGTGAGGGGGTTATTCAGAGGATCACCATACACCTTGATCGGTGGCGATGGCGGCCCCTTCGGACCGGTCCCATCAGGGGGAAATGGTGGGTCAACCAGCTCCGCATAGTAGGGACCATCGGAGGGCTCATCGGATGAGGCGCTAGACGGCGGGGAAGATTCGGGGCTGGAAGGCCAGGACGCTGCTGGCTGCGGAACTGATGGCAGAGGATAGGAGACAGCCGGTGTGCTGCCGATCATTGGCGGGATTGGCATATCGGCCAAATCCACCTCACCCGATCCGGGCGCCGGTATCCATCCCTTTGATGGACCTGGAATCGCGTCAGGAAAGACCTGAAGATCGTCGAGATACAGCCCGGGCCAAGCCATGGTCGAAGGCTCCGCCAGCACGACAGGGTCTTGCAGACCGGATTGCGAAGTGACAAAGCCCCCATCATAGAGGGTGATCGTTCGGGACGATCCTTCGACTATTTCGCCCGCGACCACGGCTGCGATGCCATGCGCTTCCCGATACGGATCCTCGTAATACGAAATTACCGCACTGCCCCCCGCCGTATCGGTCGCGATGAGCGTGAATCGTGTGAACGGGATGTCCCAGAACTCAAGATCGCCGAATCCGCCATGGAGGTATCCTTTATTGACCGCTCCCCACATCATGGCGCCGAACTGATCCATATAGGACAGCCCATCAATCCCGTCGAGGAGGCCATGGAGCGATAGCATCAGATCCTTAATGGCCGTCATGGCCCCCTCGTCAAGAAGCGCGGGGAAATCCACGGTGAAGATCTTTGCGGCGAATGCGGCCGTCATCAGTTTGACGTAGCTTTTCTCATCTGTCGTAAGCAGATTCTCGTCGAGCGCGGCAATCTTTATCAGCAGATCCTTATCCGCTTTAAATTTCTGCATTGCTTCACTGCCTGGTTCCTTCTCCGCGTCGAGATAGGCCAAATCATGCTGTTTGCAAAGCCAATCCAATGGACTGTCTACCTCTAGCCCTCCTGCGGGACCTATACGCCGCAAAGCAGGTTCTTTATCAAGTTCGGCCACGCTCTTGGTTGTGCCCCGCTCCCCCGCGGACCAATCTGGCCCGCACCATCGTCCGTATACCGGAAGCCAGCTTGTCGGATACCAACCAGTATCTTGAAATCTAATGCCGCCCTCTTCGGATGCCATTTTGTTTCCTCTGCCTTAAAGGATCAATGTCCAACGCGACGCATCTCGTCGCGCGAGTCAATGACCGGGATTTCTTCCGCTTCCCGCGCTGAGGGAAGCGGAAGCGTAGACCATGTATCAGTTGCGATGTCGAGCATGGCCATACCTCCCGTTCCACCACCCAGACCCACAGAATGATCCCGATAGATCGACGCGATGTACTTTCCTGCCTGATCGCAGACCATTTCCCGGGGTTCGAACGACGGGCCGAGCTGCGACGGCCCCTCTTGCCAGGCTTGGCGCCGCCCGTCCAGGGAAATCCGGATAACAGTGAGTCCGTAGCGCGGTGTCTGCCCCCAGAGGCAGAGATTTCCTGCGCGATCCATGGATGGCATGCGCACATGCTCGATTCCGTCGAAAACATCCGGAGTCGGCACGACCTCATTACCCCGACGCATCCGATAGATTTCACTGCCCGCGTATATCTCGTGATAGCGTGAAAACAGCCGGGATGGACCAAAGGATTCAAGCAGGATCTCATCGTCCGAGATGTATTGCGCCTGGCCACCGTCCACGAATTTGAAGATGCCCGCGAACGGCTGTTCATGCATGCCGCGCCGATCGAACTCCCAGATATCGAACTCCAGGAGCCGCACCCGCCGACCGGGGGGAACAAGGCGCTCACTGCGCCAGAATGCGATCCGCGACTCGTCGGGAGACATGAACGGCGACAACTTATTGCCCGGCGCAACCGGCACAACCTCCAAGGCGCTGCCGTCTTCATGCATCAGCACGATTTGCAGGTCATGAAGCGAACGGCGCAGGTCCTCTTCGGTGTCTCCATAGACAGGCCTGCGCGACATCACGATGAAATTGCCTTTGGGTGAATAGCGCGCGTAGGTATAGGAATAGGCCGGCGGCAACGCGTAGCGATACAGCCGGCCGGAATCGAGTCGGTAGCGCATGACGTCGCAGCGGTTGTCGCCGCTTTGGGCGCATTCGACAAACAGCCAATCCACGCCATTCGGATGCACGCTCAACGAGCGGATATCCCTGCCACCGTTCGGAGGAGAAAACGGCGTCCGCGTGGTCGGCGTTTCCACCACAGCGGCAGTCGCTGTTCTCTCGTTTGCAACCGGAGGAACCAATATCAAGGGCGACCGCCACAGCGGCGCCACGCAAACCACCACCACGATTGCCATGAAAATCCAAACACGATTTCCTTTCATCATCGCTCCCTCGAACTCACGACGCAGCGTCACTTTCTTTGGAGACCGGGACAGGAATCTTCTCTGCCTCCCCCCATGACGGCAACGGCAATGCTGACCATTTCTTGGCAGCAATGTCGAGCATGGCGAGCCCCCCTGCCCCGCCACCAAAACGTAGGGGATGATCCCGATAAATGGACGCGATATATTTGCCGTTCGGATCGCAGACCACTTCCCTGGGATCGAACGACGCCTCCGACCCGTCTTCTTGCAGCCATGCACTGCGCTCACCGTCGGCCGCAATACGGATAACCGTCAGGCCATAACGGGGTGTCTGGCCCCACAGGCACAGACTGCCTGCACGATCCATGGACGGCATCCTGATATGTTCGATTCCATCGAACACATCAGGAGTCGGCACCGTGTCGGCTCCTCGCTTCATTCGATAGATTTCATTGCCGTCATAGCGACGGTGGTATTCCGAGAAATGATCTATCGGCCCATAAGATTCAAACAAGATCTCGTCGTCCGAGATGTATTGCGCCTGCCCACCGTCGACAAAATGAAAGACGCGGGCAAAGGGCCGTTCCACTCTGTCGCGTCGATCAAATTCCCGGATATCGAAATCGAACAGGCGGATGCGCTTGCCAGGCGGCACCAGACGAGCGGCTCGCCAGAACGCGATGCGCGTCTCGTCCGGTGACATGAACGGCCACAGCTTGTTGCCGGGCGCTGTCGGGATGACCTCCAGCCCGCGGCCGTCCTGGTGCATCAACACGATTTCACTGTCATGGAGCGAGCGCTCCAAGGCATCTTCCGACCCGCCATAGACAGGCCTGCGCGACATCACGATGAAATTGCCTTTGGGTGAATAGCGCGCGTAGGTATAGGAATAGGCCGGCGGCAACGCGTAGCGATACAGCCGGCCGGAATCGAGTCGGTAGCGCATGACGTCGCAGCGGTTATCGCCATCCTGGGCGCATTCGACAAACAGCCAATCCACGCCATTCGGATGCACGCTCAACGAGCGGATATCCCTGCCACCGTTCGGAGGAGAAAACGGCGTCCGCGTGGTCGGCGTTTCCACCACAGCGACGGGCGCCCTTTTCTCGTTCGCGACCGGGGAGGCCGAAGTCCAGAGCGACCACCACAACGGCAGCACGCAAATCAGCGCCACCGTTGCCACGAAGATCCACGCGCGATTTCGCTTCATCGTCGCTTCCATATACGTTCAGACGCCCGCCAAGGCAGCGGAGCAATGTTCGACAACGTATATGGATGATCCAGGCGGCGAAATGCGCTGCCCTGCGAAAGCAGACGAGTACTCAGGAAATGGCCAGGCGCGTCGACAGCCATCCGCTGCACGCGGAACAGCGGCGGTTCCTCGCCCAGCGCAACGACTAAGCACATCCCCCGCTGGAACTCCAGGCCCGAATAGCTATAATAGGAACCATTCCCATTACTCTTTCAGGTTTGGAGTCCCCGTGCCGCCCGGCGACCTCCCGGCTCCCCACGCCGTCGACACGCTCTATCGCTCGCACCACGCCTGGCTGACGGCGTGGCTGCGGCGTCGCCTGCGCGACGACCACGACGCCGCCGATCTGGCCCAGGACACCTTCGTGCGCCTGATCGCCGCCCGCGACACGCCCGGCCTGCGCGAACCGCGCGCCTTCCTCGCCCGCATCGCCCACGGCCTGATGGTCAACCTGTGGCGCCGCCGCGATCTCGAACACGCCTATCTGCAAGCCCTGGCCCAGCGCCCCGAGGCCTGCGCGCCCTCGCCCGAGCGGCGCGCGCTGGTGCTGGAGGCGCTGGTCGAGATCGACGCCATGCTGCAGCGCCTGCCGGCCCGCGCCCGCGAGGCTTTCCTGCTGGCGCAACTGGGCGGCTACACCTATGCCGAGATCGGCCAGCGCCTGGACGTGTCCGAGCGCATGGTGAAGAAATACATGGCGCAGGTGATGCTGCAATGCCTGTTGATCGCGGACGGCGTCTGGTGAGGCCCGCCACGCTGTCCGCCCCGCCCGACCGCCGCGTGCTCGAAGCCGCGGCCGACTGGTTCGCGCGCCTGGGCGACGAGCGCGCCAGCGCCGACGATACCCGCCAATGGCAGGCCTGGCTCGATGCCCGGCCGGAACACCGCCGCGCCTGGGACGCCGTGGCCGCGATCAGCGCGCGCTTCGAATCCGTGGCCGGCCAGCCGGCGCTGGAGGCCCTGACCGGCGCCGGACGCGGCCGCCGCCGCGCGCTGCGCACGCTGATGCTGCTGGCCGGCGTCGGCGGCGTGGGCGCCGCCGCCTGGAACCAGCCGGCCACCCGCCGCCAGTTGGCCGACCTGCGCACCGATGTCGGCCAGACCCGCCAGGCCGCGCTGGAGGACGGCTCGCGGCTGTGGCTGAACACCGCCAGCGCGGTCAACCTGCGCTTTGACGCGCGGGCGCGCCGCGTGGTGCTGGTGGACGGCGAAACCCTGATCGACACCCATCCCGATCCGCGCGCGCCGGCCCGGCCGTTCCTGTTGGACGTGGGCTATGCGCAACTGCGGGCGCTGGGCACCCGCTTTGCCGTGCTGCGCGACGGCGGCCGCGCCTGGCTCGATGTCTACGCCGGCGCGGTCGAGATCCGTCCCGACGATGCCCCCGTCCGCATCGCGCAGGCCGGCACCCGCACGGGGTTCAGCGGCCGCGTCATCGACGCGGCCGAACCGCTCGACCCCGCCCGCGACGCCTGGACCCGGGGCGAGCTGGTGGCCGACGGCCTGCCGCTGGCGCGCTTTGCCGCCGAGCTGGCGCGCTACCGGCGCGGCTTCGTCACCTGTACGCCGGAGGTCGCGCAAGTGCCGCTGGTGGGCGTGTTCCCGCTGGCCGACACCGACCGCATCCTGCGCGCGCTGGAAGCCACCCTGCCCGTGCGCGCCCGGCGCGTGTTGCCCGGCTGGGTCCGGCTGGAGGCTGCCTAGCGCCGGCCGGCGCGGGCGGCTTGCCCAACTATTTTGTAACAGCCGCGCGTTTCCAGTTCCCCTTTCTTCTTTTCGCTTGGCACTGCAGAGGTACGACGCGTTTCGCGCGTCCGCCGCCAAGGAATCCCATGCACGTCCCTCCCTTCCGTTTTCCGCTCCTGGCCCGCGCGCTGGCCACCGCGCTGACCGCGCCAACGGTCCTGCTGGCCGTCACGCCCGCGCAGGCCCAGGCGCCGGCCGGCTTCCAGGTCGCGCCCGGCCCGCTGTCGCAGGCGCTCAGCCAGTTCGCCAGCCAGGCCGGCGTGACGCTGTCGCTGGACGGCCGTCTCGTGGCCGGCAAGCAGAGCCCCGGCCTGTCGGGCGCCTACAGCGTGGACCAGGGCTTCGGCCGGCTGCTGGACGGCACCGGCCTGCGCGCCGAGCGGCGCCCGGACAACGTCTACACGGTGCGGCCGGTGGCCAGCGGCGACAATGCCGCCCAACTGGAGCCGGTGACTGTGCTGGGCGCGACCACCGCCGAAGGCGCCTACCAGCCGGAGCCGGTGGCCTCGGTGACACGTTCGCCGCTGGCTGTGCTGGACCAGCCGCAGGCGGTCAACGTGGTGCCGGCCCAAGTGCTGCGCGACCAGCGCCCGCGCAACCTGGACGACGCGCTGGCCAACGTCAGCGGCATCACCCAGGGCAACACGCTCGCCGGCACCCAGGACACGCTGATGAAGCGCGGCTTCGGCGCCAACCGCGACGGCTCGATCATGCACAACGGCATGCCGCTGGTACAGGGCCGCGGCCTGAACGCCGCCGCCGACAGCGTCGAAGTCCTGAAGGGTCCGGCGTCGCTGCTTTACGGCATCATGGACCCGGGCGGCGTCATCAACATCGTCAGCAAGCGGCCGCAGCTCACGCCGTACCACGCCATCACGCTGACGGGTTCGACCTATGCCCAGGGCCGCGACGGCGTCGGCGCCACGCTCGACAGCACCGGACCGATCGGCGACTCGCGGCTGGCCTACCGTCTGGTGGTCGACACCATGAACGAAGACTACTGGCGCGATTTCGGCCGCCGCCGCGACACGCTGGTGGCGCCGTCGCTGGCCTGGTATGGACAGGACACGCAGATCGTGGCCTCCTATGAGCACCGCGACTACCTGTACCCGTTCGACCGCGGCACCGCGCTCGATCCCACCACCGGCAAGCCGCTCGACATCCCCTCGCGCCGCCGCCTGGACGAACCCTACAACAACATGTGGGGCAGCACCGAGCTGGCCCAGGTCACCATCGACCAGCGCGTCACCGACAACTGGAAGGCGCACCTGGGCTATGGCTGGAACCAGGAACGCTACGATGCCAACCAGGTGCGCGTGACCGCCATCGATCCGGTGGCCGGCACCATCAAGCGCAGCAACGACGGCACCCGCGGCGCGCTGTCCACGGACCACTACGTGATCGGCTACGTCGACGGCCGCCTCGATCTTGGCGGCCTGCGCAACGACCTGCAGTTCGGCGCCGACTACGAGCGCCGCAAGATCTTCCGTTCCGACCTGATCCGGCAGAACCTGTCCAAGCCCTTCAGCTACGTCAATCCGGTCTACGACCAGCAGGATCCCGGCAACACCGTGGTCGCCAGCGACAGCGACCAGACCGACAAGCTGCGCGCCACCTCGTTCTTCCTGCAGGACTCGCTGCACCTGGGCGAGCGCTGGATCCTGGTGGGCGGGCTGCGCTACCAGCACTATGAGCAATTGGCGGGTCGCGGCCGGCCGTTCAAGACCAACACCGACATCGAGGGCGGCAAGTGGCTGCCGCGCGCCGGCCTGGTCTACAAATGGACGCCCGAGGTGTCGCTGTATGGCAGCTATACCGAATCGCTCAAGCCCACCTCGACCATCGCCCCGCTGACCAGCGGCACGGTGATCGACTCCGGCGTGGCGCCGGAGCAGGCCAAGTCGTGGGAGCTGGGACTGAAATGGGACATGCCGGGCCAGACCACCGGCACGCTGGCGCTGTTCGACATCCGCAAGCGTAACGTGCTGGTGTCGCAATACAACGACGTCACCAAGCTGACCGACTGGCGCACCAGCGGCGCGGCGCGCTCGCGCGGCGTCGAGCTGGACGTGAGCGGCTCGCTGTCGGCGCGCTGGGACTTCATGGCCAGCTACGCCTATCTGGACGCGCGCACCACCGATGATCCGCAGTACCAGGGCAACCGGCTGTGGAACGTGGCGCAGCACACCGGTTCGCTGGCGCTGGTCTACAACGCCGGCCAGATCGGCGAAGGCCGCCTGCGGCTGGGGACCGCCGCGCGCTACGTCGGCACCCGCCCGGGCGATTCGGCCAACTCATTCGTGCTGCCGGCCTATACCGTGGTCAACGCCTTCGCCACCTACGACACCCGCGTCGCCGGCCGCAAGTTGCAGTTCCAGTTGAACGTCAACAATCTGTTCGACCGCACCTACTACACCTCGAGCGCCAACCAGTACTTCATCTCCATGGGCGACGCGCGCCAGTTCGTGCTGTCGACGCGGGTGGAATTCTGAGCATGCAACCGTCCATCCCTGCCCCCGCGCCGGCCGCGTTCCCGCTTCGAGCCGCGCCGCGCCTGCGCGCCGCCTTGTCCGCCGCCTGCGCCGCCGCGGCCCTGATCGCCCAGGCCTATGACGCGCGCCGCGGCTGGCTGCTGGGGCCCAGCGGCACCGATGCCCGCCTGTCGATCCATGACGCGGGCCGCACCGGCCAACTGCGCCGGCTGGCCTCCATCGGCACCCGGCCCTGGGCCCACAACATGGCCTACGACGCCGACCGCGGCATCGCCTATCTACCCAGCATGGACGACACCGAGGTCTATCCGGCGGACAGCGGCGAGTCGCAACGGCATTTCACCGCGGACAGCTTCACCGTCACCGCGTTGCGTCTGCGCGAGGCGCGGCCATGAGCCTCACCTCCGTCAACTCCGCCACCGCCCGGCCGCCGCGTCCGCCCGCGCGCCGCGGCCAGTACCTGAAGGCGCTGCGCAAGGCCCACGGCTGGCTCGGTTTGTGGGGCGCGCTGCTGGGCCTGCTGTTCGGCGCCAGCGGCATCCTGCAGAACCATCGGGCCGTGCTCAAGATCGACATGCCCGGGCCCGTGGTCGAGACCCTGCAATTGCAGGCGCCCGCCGATCTGCCCCGAACCGACGCCGCGGTGGGCCGCTGGTTGCAGCAGGCCCTGAAGCTGGACAAGCCGGTCGAACGCATCCGCAAGGAAGCGGCGCAGGATGTGCGCTGGGGCGATGTCTCCGCGCGCCAGCCCGAGCGCTGGCAGGCGCTGTTCCGCGCGCCGGGCTATCAGGTGCAGGTGGAATTCTGGCCGCAAAGCGGCGCCGCCAGCGCCCGCCGCAGCAGCGCCAGTTGGTGGGGCGTGGTCCAGAATTTTCATCGCGCCAACGGCACTGGCGTGGCCTGGGTGCTGCTATCGGACACCATCGGCGGCGCGCTGATCGCGCTGTGCCTGACCGGCGTGCTGCTCTGGACCGAGCTGGAAAAGCGCAAGCTGATCGGGCTGGCCATTGCGTTCGCTTCGGTGATCGCGTGCCTGGCGGCCGTGGCGCAATCGTGGGCCTGATCGGTCCTCAGACGGGCTGCAGTGCGGATAAGTTCAATATATGTCTTGTCCAACTGCTAGGTCGGGGGGGTGGGGCGATGAAAACAATCCCAAGACCGGCGCATAGACAAGATCGTCCGCCTCTTGCTCATTGTGGAGATCGTGGCGATATATAGAGTCCGCGATACTTCCGCGCTCGCCGCTTTGAGCCTCGACAAACTCTAACTCGGTTGTTGGGCCCGGCTCAGACACCGAAAAGAAGCTTAAGGAATACAACCCCCAGCAATCATCAAACTCGGGCGACCCTTCCCATGAAAAGCACCCAAAGGGGTCCGGATCCCAAGGAGATGGCATCCAAGCATCCATGGGGGCATCGCCTACCACCTGAATCGGCGGAGATGGCTGGCCCATCAGATCCCCGGGGCCCGGCGTATCGACGACCTCGGCGAAATACCTTGTCCCGGAACCAGCTGGCGTGGATAACGCTGGGCTCTCGGTAAGCACCGGAGCATCCGCATCCTGCCCTCCCGGCGGCACAGTCGTCGAGAAGGGCAAATAGGGATCGTATGCTCCCCCACCCAAACCAGCTTGTGGCGTCCCGAGTCCCCACCCCGAGAAAAGTTGCCCGGATTCGTACGACGCCAACGGGTTATTTGACGCCGCGCCCAACTCCGGGGCAGGATGGTAGCCAGGCGTAATCAGGGTAATGGGCTCCGAGTCCCCCACCTGTTCCGAGACCGAACCATCGCGCATGACAATGATCTCTTTTAGAGATTCTCCGATGATCTCTTCATTTATGATAGAACTAACGCCGTGGGCCTCTTCGAATGCATCCTTGTAATAGCTCCACATACGGCTCGATCCGTCCGCCTGCCTGTCCGTCACCCAGTACATTTGATAGGCGAGGCCTCCAACTTTGCCATCTAGGGCCACGCCCGTCATCTTGGTACCGAACTGGTCGATGTAGGTCAGGCCATCGATTTTCTGGAAGAGTCTTTCGAAGGACTTGGCGAGTTCGAGAATGCGGCTCCCCATCCACTCGCTCGAAGCGTTGGGCAGATCAACGCATATAATTTTCTCGAAGAATACAAACGACATCAGGCGGGCATATAAGCGCTCAACCGCCGGAAGTTGGTCGAAATCAAGCTGGTCGAGCCTAGCCATCAAGACGAGATCTGCTTCCAGCTTTTTCATGGCTTCATCCGGCTGCCCCTGCGCGTCGAAATAGGCGATGTCATGGTCCTTGCAGAACGAATCGACGGGGCTGATTCCAGGCGTCACCCCGTCAATACCGATACGCGTCAATACCGGGCTCTCGATCAGCTGCGCCCTGCTCTTCTCCCCCCCTCTCTCCCCTGCGGACCAATTTGGCCCGCACCAAAACCCGTACACGGGGATGTAGCTTGTTGGACTCCAAGGATCCAGATCCGCCAATCTTATTGCGTCACGCTCCATAGCCATCAGTAGCTCCTCGAATTGATCGAACCGCCCCGTGCGCCGTTATCCACGCCGCTCGCACTTGTGTTCACCGGAATGATTTCCGCATCCCGCCACGACGGCAGGGAAATCGCAGTCCAGGTATCCGTCGCGATATCCAGCATGGCCAAGCCGCCCGGACGGTTCGTGACATCCATCGGCTGGTCCCAGTAGATCACCGCGAGATAGGTGCCAGCCGGATCGCAGATCAACTCCTGCGGAATGAATCCCAGGCCCGGCTGCCAGGCCCTGCGCTGGCCTCCCGGTTCAATACGGATCACGGTCAGGCCGTAGCGCGGCGTCTGCCCCCAGAGATACAGGTTCCCTGCGCGATCCATCGTCGGCATCTCGGCGTACTTGATGCCGCTGAAGACCTGTGGCTCGGGCAGCCGCGTATCCCCGCGCCGCATGCGATAGACGCTGCTTCTGCCATACAGGGACTCGTAGCTCGAGAGATGCCCCGCCGGCCCGAAGGTTCGGAACAGGATCTCGTCATCCGAGAGATACTGCGCCTGGCCGCCGGAAACGAATTTGAAGATGCCGGCAAAAGGCCGTTCCGTCGCGTCGGCCCGATCAAACTCCCAGATGTCGAAATCGAGCAGGCCCAGGCGTTGTCCGGGTGGCAGGATGCGTCCCGTCCTCCAGAATGCGATCCGGCTTTCATCCAGCGACATAAAAGGCGAGAGCTTGTTGCCCCGCGCCAAGGGAAGGATCTGGAGGCCCTCGCCATCGCTGCGCATCAGCAGGATCTGCATGGCGTCGAGCGAACGGCGCTGTTCATCGTCGGAATCGCCGGCGATCCGCCGCCGCGACATCACGATGTAGTTGCCCTGCGGTGAATAGTGGGCGTACGGATAGGTGTAGCCGGCGGGCAGACCGTAGCGGTACAGCTTTCCCGTCTTCCATTGATAGCGCATGACGTCGCACCGGTTGTCGCCGGTGCGGACGCATTCCACGAACAGCCAGTCATTGCCATCGGGATGCACGCTGAGCGAACGGATCTCCCGGCCGCCGCTGGGCGGGGAGAACGGCGTCTGCATCGTTGGCGTCTCTTGCACCCACTCATCCGACTTGAGGGGCGCTTTGGTGAACCCGTGCGGGAACGGCAGCAACCATGACAACGGCACCAGCACAAGCATCGCCAGTACCGACATGATCACGAGCAGGCACGCGTACTGTCGTTTCATCGCCGTCGCCTCAGCTCGGCGCCGAACCTGATCTGCCGATGCAATAACCGGGTTTCAGCGGCAACGCCGCACACCCCCGCCCCATACTTCCGACACCACGCCACCGCCGCCTCCACGCCGCCACCCGACAACCGGACCTCCGTGGCGCCTGTTAAGACGCGCGGGCCGCCTCGACCAGCCCGCCCATGGAGCCGTTATTGCCGATCCTCCGCAATAACGTATCGGCGGGAACGGTCGAGCGGAAGCGGTGGTCGCAGGAAAGCGGACGGATGCTCAGCGCGTGGGGCGCAGCTTCAGCGCCACCCAGATCCCCGCCACGCAGGCCGCGCCGAAGATCCAGCCCGAGGCGGCGCCCGCCATCACGCCGGACAACAAGGTGCCGACGGTGCAGCCCAGCGCGGTCATGCCGCCCCACCCCATCAGCACCCCGCCGGTGAAATTGCGCAGGATCTCACGCGCCGTCGGCAAACGCGGCCGGAACGCGCCGGCGGCCAGCGCGGCGGCCCAGGCGCCTGCCACCAACGCCAGCACGAAGGCGCCGTTGTTGGACAGCAGCGCCTGCTTGACCACGGTGGCGCAGCCGGCGAAGGTGTCCAACCCCTCCAGGCGTGGAGGCAGCGCGCCGGTCGCGGACGCGGCGGTGCGGGCCACGCTACCCAGTTCGGCGGTCACGCCCAGCGGCGCGATGCGCAGATAGGCGATGACGCCGATGAAGGCCACCAGCAGGCCGCCGACGGCGGGCGGCCAGCGGTCCCGCAGCACGGCTTGCCATGGCGAGGACGGCGGCGTGGCCGGGTTGTTCGCCGCGTGCTGGGAGGCATTCGCTGGCCGGATGGCGGCGCCGTCAGGCGCGCCATCGGCCTGGCGCGCGGCCGGCACGCGCCGGCCGAGCCGGCTCAGGCCCAGCGCCAGCAACGCCAGCAACGCGACTTGCAGCAGCACGGCGCCGCCGTAGCCGAGGTGGTGCGGCAGCCACACCACCGGCGCCTGCTGGATCATGGCCAGGTACAAAGTGTTCCAGGACGCGAAACCCAGCACGAAGCCGACGCCCGCGCCCAGCAAGGCGAATGGCGACGCCAGCGCGCCTTCGCCGAGGCGGTAGAAGTGCGCGCTGATGCAGGAGCCCGAAATGCGCATGCCGACCCCGAACACGAACGCTCCGGCCACCAGGGCCAGGCTGACCGGCCCGATGTGCGCGCCGGGCGGCAGGCGCTCGGCCCCGGGGATGGGCAGGAACGCGCCGAACACCGCGTGGTAGCCGAGCGTGCCGACCGCCAGCGCCACCAGCACGGCATAGGCGCCGGCCGGGTCGCGCCGTTCGATCGCGTCACGCGCGATGCAGTAGAAGCAGAATCGCGAACGCTGCAGCACGATGCCGAAGGCGGCGCCGAGCAGCAGCGACAGGGACAAACCGCGGCCACCCTCGGGCTGCGACGCCAGCCACCAGGCGGCCGCGCCGATGGCGGCCAGCAGCGCCACGGCCGCCGCATTGGCGATCGCCGGGACGTCCGGCGGGACCGCGCCCGCCGTCAACGCCGTCGGCGGCGGAGCCGGCGACGCGGGAGTTGCCTGGGCGCTCACTCAGGTCTTGCCCCACACGGTGCCGGACGGATTGCTGATCGGCGAACCGACGCTGTTGCCATACTCGGTCCACGAACCGTCGTAGTTGCGCACGTCGTAGCCCAGCAGCTTGCGCAGCGCGAACCACGAATGGCTGGAGCGTTCGCCGATGCGGCAATAGGTGATGATGGGCTTGCTGCCGTCCACGCCCGCCGCCTGGTAGATGGCGCGCAGTTCGTCGGCCGACTTGAAGGTGCCGTCTTCCGCCACCAGCTTGCTCCAGGTGACGTTGACCGCGCCCGGCACGTGACCGGCGCGCACGGCCAGTTCCGGCACGCCGTTGGGCGCGAAGATCTTGCCGTTGTATTCATCGGCCGAGCGGATGTCGACCAGCACGCCCGCCTTGTCCTTGCGCGCCACGGCCAGTACGTCCTGCAGGTGGGCGCGCAACGCGGTGTTGGCGTCCTTCGGGCGGGCGTTGCCCGCGGCGGGGATCTTCACGCTGTTGGACAGCGGCCGGCCCTCGGCTTCCCATTTCTTGCGGCCGCCGTCCAGGATCTTGACGTTCTCGATGCCATAGATGTCGAAGATCCAGGCGCCCCACGCGGCGAACCAGTTGTTGTTGTCGCCATACAGCACCGTGGTGCTGTCGCTGTTGACCCCGGTGCGTTGCAACAGGGCCTGGAACTGCGCGGGCGGCGCGATGTCGCGGTTGACGGTGTCGACCAGGTCGGTGTGCCAGTTGACGTTGCTGGCGCCCGGAATGTGGCCGCGCTCGAACAGGCCGGGGTTGACGCTCACCTCGATGACGCGCACCTTGGGGTCGTTCAGGTTCTTCTCCAGCCACTCGGTGGTGACCAGGTACTTGGCATGTTGCGCCGTGGCGGGAAAGGCCATCAGCGCGGCCAGCGCGGCGAAGGCGCCCGCCAGCAGTTTCGATAGGGACATCATGGTCTCCGGAAGCAGGCACAATGCGGCCTGGGAATCCGGAGCATATTTGTTCAGCTTACAGTCAGGAACAATTTACTGGTCATATCCTGATTACCGGAATGCGCAGGTCGCGGTCGATCGCGACCAGCGCCCGCGAATTCCGGCGCGAGGCCAGCGCGGCGCCTGCCTTCACGACAGGCCGGCGCCGTAGCGCCGCGCGGCGGACGCCCTAGCTGGGCATCGCCCGCGGCACCCAAACGCTCCGCCTATGCCGCCGCGATCAGCCGGATATCCGCGCTGCCGTCGCGCTCCAGTTGCGCCACCAACCCCAGTTCCCAATCGAGGTAGTCACGAAAGCCCTGGTCGCGCGCCGAGAGATCGTCGAACAGGTACGGACTGATACTCTGGTCGTCGTCGCCCGTCAGCACGCCGTCGGCGCCCTGCGCCAGCGGCAGGCCCTGCGCCTGCCAGGCGCGGGTGCCGCCCAGCAGGTAGCGCACCGGGCGGCCGGTGCGCCAGGCCAGCTCGGCCGCCGCCACGGCGGCCAGCACGCCGTCGGGCGACGTCAACACGATCGTCCGCTGCGTGTCGGCCGGCAGGAACTCCTGCAGGCGATCCGGCGCGGCATAGCGCGCGCCGGGCACGTGGCCGCGCTCGTAGGCCAACCGCGATTCAATGTCGTAGACCTCCGCCGAACCGGCGTCGATAGCCGCCTGCAAGGCCTGCGGCCGCAGCGCCGGCACGTCGGGCCGGTGCCGCAGCACGCGGCGCGGCTCGGCGCCGCGTTCGAGCGCCGCCAGCGCCGGCGGCTGGTACAGGTAGACCTCGACCGCGCCCAGTTGCGCCAGCCAGGCGCCGGTGGTCTGGGCGCGCACGCCGTCCCAGTCGGCCAGCACCACGCGCGCGCGCCGGGTGGCCAGGTACTCGTCGGTGGCCTGCACCAGTTGGCCGCCAGGCGCCCAGCGCCAGCCCGGCAGGTGGCCGGTCTCGTATTCCTCGCGGGTGCGCACGTCGAACTTGTACAGCGTGCGCGTGCCCTGCTCGGTCTCGAAGGCGCGCAACGTGGCCGCGTCGATATGGCCGATGCCGGCACGCTGCGCCACGCCGCGCGCCTGCTCGCGCGCGGCGGCGGCGCTGTCGGCCGACGGTTCGGGCAGCGCCGCCTGACGGCCATAGGCCAGCTCGCGGCCGGACAGCAGCCATTCCATGGTGCCGTTGCGCAGCGACGCGACGCGGTTCGGGATGCCGGCGTCGATCAGCGTCTGCGCGCCGACAATGCTGCGCGTGCGGCCGGCGCAGTTCACCACCACGAAGGTCTTGGGATCCGGCGCCAGCTCGCGGATGCGGTACACCAGTTCGGCGCCCGGCAGGCTGTGCGAGAACGGCAGCGTGAAGTTGTGGAATTCCTCCGGCGTGCGGCTGTCGACCACCACGATGTCGTCGCCGCGCGCGACCCGCTCGTGCAGGTCGTCGACGTCGATCCACGGCGTGTGCTTTTCGTGTTCGATGACTTCGCCGAAGGCCTTGCTGGGCACGTTGGTGCCCGAAAACAGTTCGCGCCCTTCCCGCTCCCAGCCGTCGGTGCCGCCGGCCAGCACCGAGATGTCGGTCCAGCCCAGGCGCGTCAGCTTGGCGGCGGCCTGATGCGCCAGCGTCTCGTCGTCGTCCACCAGCACGATGCGCGTGTCGCGGCGCGGCACCAGGCGGTCGGCCAGCACTTCCAGGCGCCACAGCGGCGCCGGCACTGCGTACAGCAGGTGGCGGCGGGCGTAGCGGCCGGCTTCGCGCACGTCCAGCACGGCGATCTCCGCCTCGCCGCGCAGCGCTTCCTGCAACCCGGCGGGCGACAGGCGCGCATGGTAGATCGCGGCCGGCGGCGAAAAGGTGCGGTAGGCGCCGCCGGCGGTGCTCTCGAACACCACGCGGCCGTGCAGGCGGTCAAGCGCCAGGCCGTAGAAATGCAGGTGCGCGCCGGGCGCGTCGCCCACCAGTTCGATGGTGTGCACGTCGGCCGGTCCCAGCACGATGGAACTGCCGGCCGCCACGTCCACTCGTCGCACGTGGGTCAGCACGTCGCGCCCGGGCTCATTGCCGGCGCTGCGCGCATAGACCTCGTTGCGCTCGTTGCCGGAGACGCCGGCGATGATGGCCCAGGTGGTGTGGTCGTGCGGCGGCTGCGCCTTGCCGGGCTCGCCCAGCGACAGGTACAACGCGTAGCCGCCGTCCGCGTCTTCGGCCAGGCGGTAGATCGAGGTGGGCCGTCCGGGCACCACGGCGAAGGCCTCGGCCGGAAACAATTCCGCGCGGCGTCCGAGCGCTTCGAGCAGGCGGGCAACCGGGGCCAGTTGTTCGGGCGTGGCGCGCGCGGGGTCCGGCGCCAGCGCCTTGACCTGCGCGATGAAGTCGCGCACGGCGCGGGCGCGTTCGGTATCGTGGCGGAAAGCGGCGGCGGCCGCGTCGGGATGGGTGCTCATGGGATCCGGAATTCCTGGGGTTGAAGAACCGAATCAGCCTACGTCCGCGACCGGGCGCGGACAACGTAGAAATGCGTCTATGGTTATGCGGCCGGCGATGCGCGCCCTCGCCCGGTCTCAGGCTTCGCCCTTGAGCGCCTGGTCCACCACCGCGCGCGTCAATGTCGGCACGAACATCTCGATGAAGTGGAAGGCATAGCCGCGCAGCCACGCCCCGCGGCGGATCGCCAGGCGCGTCAGGTTGATCTCGAACAGATGGCGGGCGTCAATGGCGCACAGCCGCGTGTCGCGCTCGGCGTCCCAGGCGACGGCGGCCACGATGCCCACGCCCAGTTCGAGCTCGACATAGGTCTTGATGACGTCGGCGTCCATCGCCGTCATGACGATGTCCGGCGTGATGCCGGCGCGGGCGAAGGCCTCGTCGATATGGGCCCGGCCGGTGTAGCCGCGCCCGTAGGTGATGATGGGATAGCGCGATAGCTGCGACAGGCTGATGCCGCCGTCCACCGCGGCGAGCGGATGCCCCTTGGGCACGATGACGCTGTGGCTCCAGCGGTAGCACGGCAGGTTCAGCAGGCCGGGATAGTCGGCCACCGCCTCGGTCGCCACGCCGATGTCGGCCTCGCCCTCCAGCAGCATCTCCGAGACCTGCTTGGGCGATCCCTGGTGCAGGTGCAGCACCACGTCGGGATAGCGCTGGCGGAATTCCTTGACCACCGGCGGCAAGGCGTAGCGCGCCTGCGAATGCGTGGCCGCGATCGACAGCACGCCCTTGCGGCTGTCGGCGTATTCGGCGCCGGCGTGGCGGATGTTGTCGGCGCACTGCAGGATCTGCTCGACCAGCGGCAGGATCTGCTCGCCCGGCGGCGTCAGGCCGATCAGCCGCTTGCCGGAGCGCACGAAGATGTCGACGCCGACCTCTTCCTCCAGTTCGCGGATCTGGCGGCTGACGCCAGGCTGCGAAGTGTGCAGGCTTTCGGATACGTCGGTCAGGTTGAAATCGCGGCGCACGGTCTCGCGCACGGAACGCAGTTGCTGGAAGTTCATGGAATCGCCGAGGCCTGTGTGAGGGAGCCGAGCACGAGGCCTAGCCGAGAAATGCCAGTTGATTGCCGCTGGGATCTTTGACGTACATGACGCGCGGCGAGGCGTCGGGCAGCGAACAGACCGGATGAAAGCCGGCGTCGCGCAGGCGCAGCAGAATGTCGTCGTAGGCGTGGGTGCGGATCGCCAGATAGTCGGCCCGCACCTCGCGGCTGACCTCGGCCACGGGTGACAGCGACAGGGTCGCGTCGCCCAGGGCGAACAGCAGGCGCCCGTCCGGGACCGGCATCTCATCCAGCCCGAGGGTGCCGCGGTAGAACTCGCGCACGGCATCCAATTGCCGCGCCGCGAAGGAAAGCTGTACCGATCCGATCGAAGAAATAGAAGACATGCCCTGCCGCCAACCGTGGAACAAGGCAAATTCTAGACCCCGAGGGTACAACCGGACAAAGAGGTTGTAATTGCTTCTACATAATCAGAATCCCTAAGGAAACGCAGTCATTTGCATATGCATCAGGCGCTGCGGCGCAGGCCGTCGCGGACCGCGCCGAAGGCCCGGTCGAGGTCCTCGACCAGGTCCAGCGGATGCTCCAGGCCGATGTGCAGGCGCACCACTTCATGGCCGCCCTGCCACACGCTGTGCTCCGCCAGCCGTTCCGGCGCCGCCTCCAGGGCCAGGCTCTCGTAGCCGCCCCAGGACGCGCCAATGGAGAAATAGCGCAGCGCGTCGATGAAGCGCGCCGCGGCACCAGGCTGGCCGGCCTTGAACGCGAACGACACCAGGCCGCTGGCGCCGCTGAAATCGCGCCGCCACAGCGCATGGCCCGGATCCTGCGGCAACGCCGGGTAAAAGACCCGTTCCACATCGCCATGGCGCGACAGGTATTCGGCCACGCTCAGCGCGTTCTGGTGGTGGCGCGCCAGCCGCACGTCCAGCGTGCGCAGGCCGCGCAGCGTCAGGTAGGCATCGTCCGCGCCCACCGCCAGGCCGAGCGCGTCGTAGGTGGCGCCGACCTGCCGCGCCAGCTCGGGGCTGTCGACCGTGACCACGCCCATCATCACGTCGGAATGGCCGGCCAGGTACTTGGTGGCGGCCTGGATCGAGATGTTGGCGCCCAGCGCCAGCGGCTGGTAGTAGAGCCCACCGCTCCAGGTATTGTCGGTGGCCACCAGCACGCCGCGGCTGCGCGCCTGGGCGGCCAGCGCCGGCAGGTCCAGCACTTCGAACAGCAGCGAGCTGGGCGACTCCAGGTACAGCAGCCGCGTGTTGGGGCGGAAGCGTTCGGCCAGATCGTCGCGGTCGGGCGAGAAGTATTCGACCTCGATGCCGTAGCGCTGCAGCAGCGCCTTGTCGACGCGCCGCACCGGCGAATAGACGCTGTCCGACACCAGCGCATGCTCGCCCGGCGCCAGCGTGGCCAGCAGCACCAGCACGATGGCCGACAGGCCGGACGGCGCCAGGATGCTGCGATGGCCGCCTTCCAGCGACGCGACCGCCGCTTCCAGCGCCTGGTGCGTGTCCAGGCCATGGCGGCCGTAGGTGGCGACGCGTTCGCCGGCGGCGCGCTGCGCGTTCAGCGCGGCATGGGTGGCGGTATCGGCGAAGCGCACGGTGCTGGTGCGCACCACCGGCACGTTGACCGGGCCGGCGCCCTGCTTCAGGTCGGGACTGCCGGCATGCACCAGCCGGGTCTGCACGTGGGCGTGATCGAGGCTCATGCGCGCTGCTCCTGGCCCGGCTTCATCTGGGTGGCGTTGTAGTTGACGATCTCGCCGGTGGCCAGGTCGATGCCGATGCGGCCCGACAGCGTCTCCAGCGGCTGCCCATACAGGTGGAAATGCAGGGTCGGCGCATCGCCGGTGACGTGGATGCTGTGGATGTCGTCCGGCAGGAACGACACCGACTGCCCCGGCTGCACCACCACTTCGCGCACCTGTTCCAGCGTGGCGCGGCCGGCCTGCGAGCCGTCGTCGCTGCGGCGGTAGACGCGGTTCAGCTCCTGGCCCGACAGAGCCACGATCACCGCCCAGGTGGTGTGGTTGTGCGGCAAGGTGGTCTTGCCCGGGTTGATCGAGTTCAGGTAGAGCGCCGGTTCGCCGGCGGCGTCGTCGGGATTGAGGCGGTAGCGGGTCGAGGCCCCCACGCCCTGCCCCGGCGCCGGCGGCGCGAATTCGGTGGCGGGAAACAGCGCGCGCTGTTGCGCCAGTTGCTCCAGGCGCGTGGTGATCCGCGCCAGCAGGTCGCGCGTCAGCGGCGCGGCGGCCAGCAGGCCGCGGATGTCGGCCAGGGCGTCCTGCACCTGCTGGCGGCGTTCGAGAGTAACGGAAGATTCGGTGGTCATGTCGGCTCCGGGTTGCGGAAAGGCATCACACTGCGAGGCGCAGCGGGTCAAAGGTCAGGTAGGCATCGATCGGATCGGCCTGGGCGCGCCGCACCGGCGGCTCGGCCGAGGCGCGTTGCAGGAAGGCGCGGGTGCGCTCGCTGTCCGGCCGGCCGAAGATGCGCGCCGGCGGGCCGTGCTCGACGATGCGGCCGGCTTCGGTGAAGTACACCGTGTCGCTCACCTCCTGGGCGAAGCGCATTTCGTGCGTCACCAGCACGCAGGTCAGGCCGTCCTGCACCAGGTCGCGTATTACCGTCAGCACTTCGCCCACCATTTCCGGATCCAGCGCCGAGGTCACTTCGTCGAACAGGATCAGTTCGGGCCGCAGGGCCAGCGCGCGGGCAATGGCCACGCGTTGCTGCTGGCCGCCCGACAGCTCGCCCGGGTAGGCGTTTTCCTTGTGGTCCATGCGCACCTTGGCCAGCAGTTCGCGCGCCAGCGCCTGGGCCTGGGCCCGCGGCTGGCCGTTGACCTTGGTGGGCGAGATCACCAGGTTCTCCAGCACGCTCAGGTGCGGGAACAGGTTGTATTGCTGGAACACGAAGCCCACCCGCTTGCGCAGGGCGATCAGTTCGGACTCGGTCTTGAGCGCGTCGACCCGCACGCCGCCGACCTCGATCTCGCCGCGCTGCGGCCGCAGCAGGCCGGTGATGCAGCGCAGGATGGTGGACTTGCCCGAGCCCGACGGGCCGATGATGGACACCGCGTTGCCAGGCCGGACCTCGACGTCGATGCCCTTGAGCACCTCGGTCTGGCCGAATGCCAGGTGCACGTCCCGCAGGCTCACCAGCGGGGTGTCGGTCGCGGCGTGGCCGCCGCTGTCAGTGATGCGCATAACGTCGTTCCAGATGGCGCGTCCAGCGCGCGATGGGATAGCAATAGGCGAAGAACAGCGCCAATAGCGTGAAATAGACCAGGATGGTGAAGTCGCTGCGCGCCACCGTGTTGCTGGCCACCGTGGCGGTGTCGACCAGGTCGTGCACGCCGACCAGCGAGGCCAGCGAGGTGCTCATGGTGATGCTGGCGTACAGGTTCATCCACGACGGCAGCATGCGCCGCACGCACTGCGGCAGCACGATCATGCGGAAGATCTGCGCGCGCCGGAACGCCAGCGACTGCGCCGCCTCCCACTGCGCCTCGGGGATCGACTGGATCGCGCCGCGGAAGATCTCGGCGACGTTGGCGCTGGCCGGCAGGCCCAGCCCGATCACCACCTTGATCCAGTCCGGGAATGGCAGGTTCCAGCCGCCCAGGTTCAGTTCGAACGGGAACACGTAGGTGGTGAAATACACCAGCACCAGGATCGGCGCGTTGCGGAACGCCAGCACGTAGATGCGCGTCAGGCGCCGCAGCAGGGCCGAAGGCGACAGCGACAGCGCGCCCACCACCAGCCCGGCAGCCGTGCCCAGCGCCATGGCCAGCACGCTGATCTGCACGTTCATGCCCAGGCCGCGCAGCAGCGCCGGCGACCAGTGCCACAGGTGCCGCACCGCGGCCGGCGCGCTGTCGGTCAGCGCCCAGGCGACGCCCAGCGCGACCAGCGCCAGCAGCAGCACCACCCACGGATCCCGCAGCAGCGCCCGCCAGCCGCCGCCCGCACGATGCGCGGCAGCGCCATTCAATACCAGTTCATTGGCCATAGCCGGGCATCCTCAAGCGCGCTTCCAGCCAGCGTCCGCCCACGCTCACCAGCCAGGTCAGCAGGCCGAAATACAGCAGGATCAGCAGCAGCAGTTCCAGCACGTTGTCGCGGTGCGACCAGATCATGATGGACTCGTAGGTCACATCCCCCACCGCGATGGCCGAGGCGATCGCGGTCATCTTCACCAGGTCCACCAGGTTGTTGACCAGCGCCGGCAGCGCGAAGCGCAGCGCCAGCGGCAGTTGCACCTGCGTGAGGATCTGGCGGCGCGAGAAGGCCAGCGAGCGCGCCGCCTCCAGCGTCACCGACGGCACCGCCTCGATGCCGGCGCGCAGCGCCTCGGCATGGAACACGCCCTTGTGCAGCGCCACCACGATCACCACCCACATGAACGGCGTGATCGGGCTGCCGCCGCCCAGCTTCTGCGTGATGAGCATGTTCAGCACCAGGAAGGCGCAATAGAGCTGCACCAGCGTCGGCGTGTTGCGGGTCAGCTCGACGAAGGCCTGCAGCGGCCGCGCCAGCCAGGGCCGGCCGCTGGTGAGCCCGGCCGCGATCAGCACGCCGAACAGCAGGCTGACGGGAATCGTCCAGGCGCACAGTTGCAGCGTCACCAGCAGGCCGTGGCCGAAGGCGGACAGCTCGCCCGGATCCAGCACGAAGCCGTAGTTCAGGCCCAGGGGCTTGAAGAAATGCACCCAGGCCTGCAATGCCTGTTCGATCATGCGGCCGCCTCCAGCGCCGCCGGCCGCAGCGCCGCGACCGCGCGGGCGATGCGCGCGACGGCCTCCGCCACCTTGGCGTCCGAGGCGGCGAACGACAGCCGCAGGTACGGCGACAAGCCATAGGCCGCGCCCCGCACCACCGCCACGCCCTCGGCCTCCAGCAGCCAGTCGGCCACGTCGCCATCGTCGGCGATGACGGCGCCATCGGGCCTGACCTGGCCGATCAGGCCGGCCACGCCAATCCAGGCGAAGAATGAGCCGCGCGGCGCCGTCACGCTCAGGCCAGGCACCGCGCCCAGGCCGTCGACGATCACTCGCGCCCGGCGCGCATAGGCCAGCCGCGCGTTCTCGACGAAGTCGTCGGCCACGCCCTGCAACGCCACCAGCGCGGCGGCCTGGCCCAGCGAACTGGGGCCCGACGACACCTGCGACTGTACCGCCTCCAGCACGCCGATCAGCGCCGCCGGCCCCACGCCCCAGCCGATGCGCCAGCCGGTCATGGCGTAGGCCTTGGACACGCCGTTGACCGCCAGCGTGCGCCCCGCCAGGTCCGGCGCGGCGCGCAGCAGGTGCGTGGGCGCCTCGTCGAACCAGATCTGTTCGTACATCTCGTCCCACAGCACCAGCACCGACGGATGTTCGCGCAGCACCGCGGCCAAGGCCGCCAGCTCGGCCTCGCTGTAGACCGCGCCGGAGGGGTTGCCGGGGGAATTCAGGATCAGCCACTTGGTGCGCGGCGTCAGCGCCTGGCGCAGGCCCTGCGGCGTGAGCTTGAAGCCATCGGCCGGTGCCGTCGGCGCCAGCACCGGCGTGCCGCCGTTGACCCGCACCGAATCCAGGAAGGTGGGCCAGTACGGCGTCGGCACAATCACCTCGTCGCCCTCGTCGAGCGTGGCGGCCAGGGCCAGGTAGATCACCTGCTTGCCGCCGTTGGAAATGATGACGTTGGCCGACTCGGTCGGCAGGCCGTGGCGCTGGCGGTAGTCATCGGCCACGGCGCGCCGCAGCGCGGCGGTGCCGGCCGTCGGCGTGTACTTGGTCTGGCCTTGCGCCAGCGCCAGCGCGGCGGCGTCCTTGATGGCCTGGGGCGTGTCGAAGTCGGGCTCGCCCGAGGTCAGCACCACGATCGAGCGGCCCTCGGCCGCCAGCCGCGCGGCGCGCGCGCCGGCCGCGGCAATCGGCGACAGCTCCACGCCACGGACGCGGCGCGCGAACACGCCGGGAAACAGGGATTCAGTCATGACAGGACCTTTCCGGGATTCATCAGGTTCAGGGGATCGAGCGTGTCCCTGGCGGCCGTCGTCATGGCTTGGCCTGGGCCTCGGGGGGAGCGCTGTCGAACTTGCCGGCCTGCGCGTCGGCGTTGGCCTGCTTTAGGTAATCTGCCGGCACGCCGAACCTGTCGGCCTCTTTCACCAGCAGGCCGGACTTGTGCCAGTCGCGGATCACGCCATCGACGAAGGCGCGGGTATCGGCCTCGTTGCGGCGGGTCCAGATTACCGTGGGCGACGGGATCAACTGGTCCGGCGTGGCCAGCTCGAAGCCGTCCCATTCCTTGCCGTTGGGGCCGTGCAGCGTCTCGTACAGCGCCGGCTGGATGTGCACCGACGCATCGCAACTGCCGCCCTTGAGCGCCAGCAGCGATTCAGGGATGTTGCGCAGGCCCTTGACCACCGCGCCGTAAGTCTCCTGCAAGGGCTTGGCGAAATTGCTGCCTTGCGACACGCAGGCCACCTTGCCCTTCAGGTCTTCCCAGCGCTTGATGCCGCTGCGCTTTGACACCATGGCCGCGCCGCCCACGAGGTTGTACGGGGTCGGCGCATAGCTCAGGATCTCGCTGCGTTCCTGGGTCCACTGGATGTTGGCGATCAGCAGATCGACCTTGCCAGCCTGCAGGAACTGCACCCGGGTCGCGGCCGTCACCGGCACCGTCTCCAGCGTGACGCCGAGCCGGGTGGCGATGTCGCGGCCCAGCTCGGTCTGGAAGCCGCCGACCTTGCCGGTGGCCGGATCGAGCAGGCCGAACGGCGGGCTGGCTCCGTCCACGCCCACCACCAGTTTGCCGCGCTGCTTGACGCGGTCCAGGGTGGCGTCGGCGTGCGCCGCCGTCGCCAGGGCCGCCAGCGCCAGCGCGGCGGCCCACTTGATTGCTTGTCTATTCATCGGTCTTTTCCAACACGGGCGGGCGCGAGGCTCAACTGCCCTGCTTGTACTTGTCGTGCAGTTCCTGCAGCAGCGGCTGCGGCGGCTGGATGTCCAGGCGTTTCTCGGTGGCGATCAGCCAGCCGCTGCGGTGCCAGCCCTGGATCACCTTGTCGACGGCGGCGATGGTGTCGGCCTCGCCCTTGCGGGTCCACACCACCGAATTGGCCGGCAGCACTTCCGTGGCGATGGGCGCGTGGTAGTCGGCCCATTCGGGATTGGTGCGCAACAGCGGGTGGATCAGGGTCGAATCGTGCACCGCCGCCACGCACTGGCCGCCGCGCAGCGCCAGCAGCGAGTCCGAAGAACTCTTGTAGCCCTTGACCACCGCGCCGTAGTCGGCCTGCAGGGGCCGCGCGAAGCTGCTGCCCTGCGACACGCAGACCGGCTTGCCGCGCAGGTCTTCCCACTTGGCGATGCCGCTGTCCTTGCGGGTGGCGGCCGCGCCGCCAACGCGGAAGAACGGCGTCGGCGCGTAGCCCAGGATCTCGGCGCGCTCCGGATTCAGCTCCATCGATGCGATCAGCAGATCGACCTTGCCCGAGATCAGGAACTGGGTGCGGGTGGCGGTCTGCACCTGCACCAGCTCGGCCTTCACGCCCAGGCCCTTGGCCAGTTCACGCGCCAGGTCGGGGTTCCAGCCGACGAGCTGCTGCGTGGCCGGGTCGATCGAGCCGAACACGCCGCCGTTGGCCAATACGCCGATGGTGACGGTGCCGCGTTCCTTGATCTTGTCCAGCGTGGCATCGGCGTGGGCGCCGGTGGCGCCGGCCGCCAGGGCCAGCGCGACGGCCGCCTGCAGGATACGGCCGGAGATATTGCGAGTCTTCATGTTGTTGTGTCGTGGGCATTGAACGAAGTTCTATGCTGCGGTCCGGCGCCGCACAACACAAAGAAGACTTTCAGATATGAATATGAAACCGCTGTTGCGGCGCGCCTACTGGAGCTTGACGTCGGCCGTGGCAATCACGCGGCGATAGGTGGCGATGTCGTCGCGCACGGTCTGGTCGACCGCTTCGGGCGTCGAGGCGGCGATGGCGAAGCCCAGGTTCTCCAGCAGCGTGGCGGTCTCCGGTTCGCGCAGCACGGCCACCACGTCGCGATGGATGCGCTCGACCAGCGCGCTCGGCGTCGAAGCCGGCACCACGAAGCCCTGCCAGCTCTCGACCGCGTAGTCGGCCAGCCCCGCCTCCTGCATGGTCGGCACCTCGGGCAGCGCCTTGGAGCGGTACGGCGTGGTCACCGCCAGCGCCACCAGCTTGCCCGAGCGCACGTTCTCGGTGGCGGCGGCCAGCGTGATCAGCATGGCGTCCACATGGCCGCCCAGCACATCCAGCGTGGCCGGCCCGCCGCCCGGATAGGGAATCTGGTTGGTCTTGGCGCCGATGCGCTCGTTGAGCAGTTCCACCGCCAGGTGCTGCAGGCTGCCATTGCCGCCAGGCAGCGCCAGCGAGATCTCGCCGGGCCGGCTGCGCACCAGCGCCACGAATTCCTGGAAGGTCTTCACGCCCAGGCCCGGGCGCACGACCAGCAACTGCGGATTGACCACCGCCTTGGTCACGCCGCGCAGGTCGCGCAGCGGATCGTACAGCGGCTTGCCGGGTTGCAGCGCGTTCAGCGACAAGGCGTCGCCGCCCAGCAGCAGCGTGTAGCCGTCGCCGCGCGCATGCGCCACCGCGGCATTGCCGATAGCGCTGCTGGCGCCGGGCTGGTTCTCCACCACCACGCTCTGCCCCCACTTCTCGCTCAGCTTCTGCGCCACGGTGCGCGCGAGCTTGTCGGCGCTGCCGCCGGCCGCGATCGGCACGATCAGCTTGACAGGCCGGCTCGGATAGCGCCTGGCGTCGTCGGTGGCGGCCGGCGCGGCGCCGGTCATGTTGCTCAACAAGCCCGCGCCCACCACCACGCCGCCGGCCAGGCCGAGCGCGGCCTTCAGTACGGATCTGCGTCGATTGCCCATCATCCTGCTCCCTGCGGAAATTCCAAGCAGGCCAGGATAGGAGCGCGCCGCGCGCCGGACAAATACCGATGCGCAATGTGGAAATGCCGGGGCGGTCCTTTGCCGGGGCGGTCCTTTGCCGGGGCGGCCCTTCGCCGGGGCGGCCCTTCGCCGGGGCGGCCCTTCGCCGGGGCGGCCCTTCGCCGGGGCGGCCCTTCGCCGGGGCGGCCCTTCGCCGGGGCGGCCCTTGCCGGGGCGGCCGTCTGCCGCGGCGGTCACGCCCGGCTACGCCAGGAACGCCAGCATGCGCCGCGCCAGTTCGCGCGGCTGCTCCTCCGGCAGATAGTGGCCGCAATCGGCCAGCACCCCGCCGCGCAGGTCGCGCGCCAGCGGCCCCAGCGCCTCGTACAGATCGGGCGCGCTGCCGTGTTCGCCGCCCAGCGCCAGCACCGGCTGCGTCAACGGCGTCTCGCGCAGCGCCTGGTTCTGCTCGGCCGACTGGTGCGCCGCGCGGTAATAGCCCAGCATGCCGCGCAAGCCGCCCAGCGTCTGGTAGACGCGCTCGTACTCATCCAGGTCGGCGCGGCTGAACACGCCCGGCTTGTTGGCGGTCTTGCGGCTGAAGAACCACTCGATCAGCACCCGCTCGCGTCCCTGCAACAGCGCTTCGGGCAGGTCCGGCACGGTGTTGAAGAGGAAATGCCAGCGCTTCCAGTTGTCCGGTCCCAGCTCGAAGCTGGCGGGCAGCGTCACGCCGGGGATGTTCGCGTCCAGCAGCACCAGGCGCTCGACCTCGTCGGCGTGGCGCGCCGCGTAGGGATAGGCGATCCAGGCGCCGATGTCGTGCCCGGCCAGCGCGTAGCGCGTCAGCCCCAGCGTGTGGAACAGCGCCCGCAGGCGCTCGCCCGCCGCGCGAGTGTCGTAGCCGTCCAGCGGCTTGTCCGAGTCGCCCTGCCCGGGCAGGTCCACCGCATAGAGGCGGAAGTGCGGCGCCAGCAGGGGCATGACCCGGCGCCACGCGTACCAGCTCTGCGGAAACCCCGCCAGCAGGACCAGCGCCGGCCCGGCGCCGCCTTCCACCACGTGATAGCCCAGGCCGTCCACCCGCACCTGCCGGTGGCGGAACGGCACGCCGTCCAGCGCGAAGGCGTCGGCGTCGTTGAAGGTATCCATCGTCCGTCTCCTTTCAATGCAGCGCGCCGCCGCCTTCCTTGACATCCGCCGTGACGGCCAGCGAAGTCGCCACCATCACCTTCACGCCTTCGATCAGCGTCTCCAGCGCCAGGCTGGGCTGGCCGGGATGATGGGCCGCCATCTCCGGCAGGTACGGCACGTGCACGAAGCCGCCGCGCAACGCCGGACGCTCGGTGGCGATGTAGTGCGACAGGCCGTAGAAGATGGTGTTGCAGTTGTAGGTGCCCGCCGTCGACGACACCGACGCCGGCACGCCCGCGCGCCGCAGGTCGCGCACGATGGCCTTGATCGGCAGGGTCGAGAAATAGGCCGCCGGGCCGCCCGCCACCACCGGTTCGTCGATCGGCTGGCGGCCTTCGTTGTCGGGGATGCGCGCGTCCACCACGTTGATCGCGACGCGTTCGATCGACACGTCGCCGCGGCCGCCCGCCTGGCCCAGGCAGATCACCAGGTCCGGTTGCGTGTCCTCGATGGCCTGGCGCAGCACGCCCACCACCTTACCGATCACGCACGGCAGTTGGCGCGCCACCAGGGTGGCGCCGGCCACTTGCGCGCCATCGAGCCGCCGCGCGGCTTCCCAGGAGGGATTCAGGGTTTCGCCATCGAACGGTTCGATGCCGGTAATAAGTACGGTCGTCATTGCGCAGTCCTTCGATTCCATTGCTGCCAGCCATGGTAGGACCGCGCCATGGAATTGTTGAAATCCATAATCGCTATTCGTATTATTGATCGCATGAATCTTTCCGCCGTCGACCTGAACCTGCTGGTCGCCTTCGAGGCGCTCTACGACACCCGCAACGTGACCCTGGCCGGCCAGCGCATCAACCGCGCCCAGCCCTCGGTCAGCAGCGCGCTGGGCCGCCTGCGCCTGCTGTTCCAGGACGAGCTGTTCCTCCGCACCGCCGACGGCATGCAGCCCACGCCCAAGGCCGTCGCGCTGATGCCGGCCGTGAGCGCGGCGCTGGACCAGATCCGCCAGGCGCTGGCGCAAGGCGCCGGCTTCGATCCCCAGGCCGCCGCCGGCCGCCGCTTCACCGTGGCGGCCAGCGACTACGCCGACGTGGTGATCGTGCCGCACATCGTCGCGGCGCTGCGGCGCGACGCGCCCGGCATCGACCTGCGCATCGCGCGGCTCGACCGCGCCGCCCTCTACGAGCAACTGGACAACGGCAGCGTCGACCTGGCCATCGGCGGCCACCTGGCGCCGCCCAAGCGCATGCTGCGCGAACGGCTGTACCAGGAACACTTCGTCTGCATCGCCGACAGGCAGCATCCGGCGCTGCGCGGCCGCAAGCTGGACCTGGCGCGCTACGTGGCGCTGCCGCACGCGCTGTTCACGCCCAGCGACGACGGCTCGGCGCGCGGCGTGGTCGACGCCAGCCTGGCGCGGCTGGGCCAGCGGCGCCGGGTGGCCTGCACCTTCGCCCACATCGTCGCGCTGCCGCACGCGGTGCAAGGCACCGACCTGGTGGCCACGCTGGCGCGGCGCGCCGCCTTGCGGCTGGCCGGCCCCGGCCTGACCCTGCGGCCGCTGCCGCCCGAGGTCGACCCGGGCCCTTTCGATATCGACATGGTGTGCAGCCGGCGCGCGCCCGGCGACGCGGCGCTGGCGTGGCTGCAACAGGTGGTCCGCGACGCCGCCGCGCGGCTGGCGGATTGACCGGGCGCCCATGAAAAAAGCCGGCCCCCTGTACGGGAGCCGGCTTGGCGTGCCGGGCGGCGCGCTGCCGCCTCACGGCGATCTCAATTGGCCTTTTCGTCCTCGCCGGCATAACCGCTGATGTAGGGACGGCCCGAGCAGCGCACCATCGCCACGCAATTGGGCAGGCCGCTCTTGGCGCTGCAGGTGTTGCGCGCCGCATCGCGCGCCGCCTTCGGATCCGGATCGAGCGCGGTGTAGCTGGTGCCGCGCCCCTTCACGCCCTTGGCCCAGGCCATGCCGACGCAGGTGTCGCGGTAGGTCAGCACCTTGGTGCAGCCGGTGCATTCATCCCATTCCAGCAGTTGGTTGAGGGCGTCCTTCTCATTGGGGTAGCCGTCCGAGTACGTCAGGTCGCCCGAGTCCTTCTCGGCGACGGCGCCCCAGTATTCGCGGTCGTTGAGCTTGGCGGACAGGGCTTCCAGCTCGGCGGGCGTGGCCCTTCTGGCCGCTTCCATGTCCTGCGCGCTGTAGCCCGGCCCGACGCACAGCGGCATCGTGGTCAACCAGCATTTGCCGTTGGGGCTGCCGGCGGTGCAGCGTCGGATCGCCTTCTTGGCCGCCATTTCCGGCGACACGCTGTTGCCGGGGAACAGGTCGTTCGAGGTATTGCGGGCATACGTCATACAACTGTCCGAAAACCAGCTCAGCGATTTGCAGTCCTTGCCGCCGCCCTTGCGGCAGGCCGCCAACGCCGCCGCTTCGGCCGCCTTTTCCGAATCCTCGGGCAGCGCCCAATAGATCTTGGCGTGCTTGCCATCCGTCGCAATGCCGCCATACAGTTTGTCGGCGTGCGCCTGCGGCGCGAGCAGGCCGGCCATCAACGCCAGCGCGCCGAGCGCCGCGCGGATGGTCGGGGAAAATCGGGCAAATAGCATGGTCGGTGTCCGGATCGGGTGGATTCAGCGGCCACGATCTTAGCAAAGCGGATCGGTCGGTCCGTCCCCTTTGCCAATACGACGCGGGCATATTGAGTAACAAATTTCACCATTGGCGCAAGGAAGCTGGCCCCGTTTATCGGTAAAAATGGCGGACATTTCGTAAGCAGGCTGTCAGTCTGCAATCATTCTCCCGTCGCAGGGCTGGCCACCCCGGCCTGTCACGAAGAGAAACAAAACGCCTGGCGCCCGGCCCGCAATCGCAGCCGCCGCGCCCGACCGACACGGAGCGCCGACCACAAGCCATGATCTTCCCCTCGCCCCTTTCCGCCCGCCGTCCGACGCTGCGCCTGGCCGCCAGCCTGATCGCCGCCGCCAGCCTGGCCGGATGCGCCCCGATGCCCTCCGGCGGCAGCTCCTCGTTGCCCTCGCTCAGCCGGGTCTTCTCGGAAGGCCTGTCGTTCTCTCCCAGCGTCAACGTCGCCCGCAACATGCAGGGCCGCTCGATCAACGACGCCATCGCGGCGCTGGGCGAGCCGTCCCGGAAACGCGCAGTCGGCAACACCATGGAACTGGAGTGGTCCGACTACCAGGCCGCGCCTTACCAGGAATGGGTGACGACCGGCACCAGCCAGCAGGTCGTCGGCATGATCCCGGCCACCAACACGACCGCCGCGACGCCGGTATTCCAGCAAAGCACCAGCGGTTATTACCAGGGCCGCACCCGCATTTATGAATGCAAGGTGCTGATGCGCATGAAAGACAGCGTGATTGTCGATTCCACCGTCGACGGCAACGTCTGCCCGGAATTCATCGCCGCGCTGCGTAAATGGGCCGGTGAAAATGAAGCGAAGAATTATGTCGTGAAATAAGGCCCGCGGCGGTGCATGAAAGGCGTCGCCCGCGCGCATCGATTATCTCGCGATGCGCGGCATCTGTTTTGTCGACATTATTTTTGGAATCCCGCAAAGCTGTCACTTAACTGAATATAAATGCCTTCCAAAAAGCAAAAATAAATATCACCGGCAGATTAATTTTTCGCCGCGCCCGCCGTTAGTCATGGTGATACTCCCCGGCAAGCCTCATTGGGCAGTTGTTGCCCGCCAGGACTACCACTGACATGACCACGATCTCCAGCTACACCCCGCCGCTCGTCATCGCCCCGCAGGCGCCGGCGCCCGGGGTGTCCCGCGTCACCACCGTCAACCGCAGCCCCGACATCCCCGCGTCCACCTCGGTGACGCTGGGCCAGCCGACCAACGTGCTGACCTATTCTCCCGAGTCGGTCGCTGCCGGGCAGGTGCAGGAACCCGACGCGCTCTCCTCGCTGATGTCCGACAACGTCCGCGCCGCCTCGCTGACCGGCCAGTTCAAGGGCCTGGCCGCGGCCCTGCTGGGCCGCATGCAGAACGATGGCGGCAACTACGCGCTGACGATCCCCTCGGCCCGCGCCGCCGCCCCGGTGGACGGCATCGCCGCCCCCCAGGGCGCGGCCGTGGCCGACAACTCGGTCTCGCTGCGCATCACCACCGCCAGCGGCGCCAAGGTCACGGTGACCCTGGAAAGCAATGAAAAGGGCCTGGGCGTGCAGATCGACGTGGGCGATGCCAAGCTCACCGAGGAAGAACGCAGCGCCATCGCCGGCCTGTCCAAATCATTCCAGGACGCCGTCGATGGCCTGGCCTCGGTGCCGCCCAAGCTGGCGCTGGGCGCGCTGGCCAAGTTCAACACCAGCGTGCTGTCGTCGGTGTCGCTGGAAGCCACGGTCGGCGCCGAGGGCCCCGACCGCGTCAGCTTCAATTTCCAGGCCGACGCGGGTCAACGCTCGCTGACGGTCAAGACCGTGGCCGGCTCGGCCCAGATCAACGTCGACGCCAGCCAGCCCAGCCAGTTCGGCAGCGCCCAGCAGCAGACGACCGCCATCAACAACTACCTGAGCAAGTTCGACAGCGCCCAGAAGCGCGGCGAAGGCGATGCCACGCTGATGGCCCTGTTCAAGTCGGGTTTCGCGGACCTGCACAAGAGCTACGGCGACTGGGCGCCGGAAGGCAAGACCACGACGCGCCTGGGCATGCCGGCCGAAGTGCATCGCACCATGCTGTCCGGCCTGGCCGACTTCTCCGCCTCGATCAACCAGGCCCCGGTCGCGTCCAATCCGTTGCAGCCGCGCGAATTCGACACCTTCTCCTACGAGACCTCGCAGAACACCACCTCCAGCGGCCGGCCCCAGCTCGACCTGGCGATCACGCAACAGCAGCAATCGTCGCTGAACGCCAGCTTCCACCGCGCGCTCTCGCCCGATCAGAAGCTGAACCTGACCAAGGACCCCGAGTCGCAGAACTACGCGTTCCACCAGATCCGCGACGATTACAGCAACCGCACCGACATCGCCTACGAAGACGGCGAACTGGCCCAGGCCTCGTTCACCGAGTCCAGCACCATGTCGACCCTGGTGAGCAAGTTCGTCAAGGGCAAGCTGGTCGACCAGAGCCGCATCACGCCCACCACCCAGACCCGCACCCAGGACCTGATGGGCCTGCTGCGCGCGGCCGACCTGACCAGCCACCGCGACGACACCCGCACCCCGCGCGACCAGGTCGAAGCCGCCCTGATCCGCAAGCAGGAAGACCTGGCGCAAGCCGTGGCGCGTCTGCGCGGCTGATACGACGAGGCACGCAAAACGGGGCAGGCCCGGCGATCCCGCCGGCCTGCCCCGTCGCTTTTCTTGCCCCGCCGCCAGGGCCGGCTAGGCGTCCCGCGGCAGTTTCGCGATCACCTTGATCTCGAAATCGAAGCCGTACAGCCAGGTCACGCCAACCGCCGTCAGCGTCGGATGCGGCGCCTGGCCCCAGTATTCCGGCACCACCTGCCAGATGGTCTCGAAGCGGGACGCCGGATCCACCATGAACACCGTCACGTCAATCACGTCCTCGAAGCTGGCGCCCGCCGCCTTCAGGATCGCGTTCAGGTTGTCGAACGCCTGCCGCACCTGCGCCTGCAGATCGGGTTCGGGCGAGCCGTCCTCGCGGCTGCCCACCTGGCCCGACACGAACAGAAAGCCATTCGACCGCACCGCCGGCGAATAGCGGTTGCGTTCATACAGCGCCTGGCGCCCGGCCGGAAAAACCACATCACGCGTTGCCATACTCATTCTCCTGTCCCGGGCCTTGAAGCCCGTATTGATGATGCAGGCACTGTACGGACGGCGCCGCCGCCGATAAACGGGCAAGCTTGTCCATCACTGTTTGTAAAATGCAAACAATCCCCTGATCCCCTGGAGTGGCGATGGACCGTTTCGACGCAATGCAGGCCTTCGCCCGCGTGGTGGAAACCGGCAGCTTCACCAAAGCGGCCGAGACGCTGCACATGAGCAAGACCAGCGTCACGCAACTGGTGCAGCAGCTCGAGGCCCGCCTGCGCGTGCGGCTGCTCAACCGCACCACCCGCAAGGTCAACGTCACCGCCGACGGCGCGGTCTACTACGAGCGCGTGCTGCGGCTGCTGGCCGACATGGACGACGCCGAAACCAGCCTGTCCGTGGCCGCGTCCGTGCCGCGCGGGCGCCTGCGGGTCGACGTGCCCAGCCCGCTGGCGCGCATGATCCTGGTGCCCGCCCTGCCCGCCTTCCACGCGCGTTATCCGGATATCCAGCTCGACATGGGCGTGAGCGACCGCATCGTCGACGTGATCGGCGAAAACGTCGACTGCGTGGTGCGCGGCGGCGAACTGACCGACCAGTCACTGATGGCGCGGCGCGTCGGCGACCTGCAATTGCGCGTCTATGCCGCGCCCACCTACCTGCAACGGGCCGGCGCGCCCGCGCATCCGCGCGACCTCGAGGACAGCCACCACCGCATCGTCGGCTTCCTCTGGTCGCGCAGCGGCAAGCCCCTGCCCTACGCCATGCGGCGCGGCGACGAACGCGTCCACGCACACGGCCGCTACGTGGTCGCGGTGGACGACGGCAACGCCTATCTGGCGGCGGGCCTGGCTGGCATGGGCGTGCTGTGGCTGCCCGACTACATGGCGCGCGAACATGCCGCGCGCGGCGAGCTCATGCCGCTATTCGAGGACTGGCAACTGGACCCGATGCCGCTCTACATCGCCTTCCCGCCCAACCGCCACGTCAGCGCCAAGCTGCGGGTGTTCATCGACTGGGTCGCGGAACTGATGGCGGAGCATGCGCCACCCGGATTCGCGCGCCTACCCCCGCCCACCACAATACGGCAATCGAAGAGGCCAGACCAATGAGCGAATGGAGCGAGATCAAGGCGCGCTTCAAGCGCCCGCTAAGTGCACTGTTCCTCTGCCTGATGCTACTGATTTTGTCCCGCGATCTCTTCGACGCCGCGAACAAGGCGTACCTGCCGCCCGATCCCGCCACGCTGCACGCCGTCGTCGTGCGTGTGGACAAGTTGGCCGGATGCCCCTACACGCGGACCGCCAGCTCCCGGCAGAACAGCGGCTACAGGCCTCTTTGCTATTTCTCGAACGACTATCCCGACGTGGCGTTCGAGGCGGGCGCCGTTGTGACCGGCCTCGTCCTGCCAAGGACCTTGGAACTGCTGACCGACCGCGAGCCGAATGACCTGAAGAACGTCTACGAGGGCCAGATGTTCAGCGTGCACGTGCCCATCAGGGTTCATGGGGTGCGCCAGATGGACGGCAAGGTGTTGTGGGATCCGGTGGCCACCTACGATAGCGCCTGGTCCAACAAGCAGCGCAAGAAGGCGTATGCCTGGCTCGTGGTGCTGATCGCGCTGGGCTGCGCCGCCTACGCCTTCCTCAGGATCCGGGCGATCCTGCGCGATCCGCATCTATGACCTGACGGCCCGTCGCCCCGCCTGGCTCAGGTCCGCCTGGCCAGCCACACCGTCGCGTTGCCGCAAGCGGCGTCCCATTCGACGTGGCGCAATACCTCGAAGCCGTTGGCCGCGAGCAGCTCGCGGTATTCGGCGCTGTCCAGGCTGCCGTGATAAAGCGGCTGGCCGTCGAGCTGGCCGATGGCCTCGCCCAGCGTCGTGCCGCTGGTGAACATCAGCGCCGCGCCCGGCGCCGCCAGGCGCCGGAACTGCGCGAACATGGGCCGCTGGTCCTCGGGCGACAGATGGAAAAAACTGTGCCACGCGATCAGGCCGTCGAACGGCCCGGCGCAAGGCAGTTGGCGCATGTCCGCGGCGATCCACGCCTGTTCGGGAAAGCGCGCGGCGGCGCGCGCCAGCAATGCGGTCGAACTATCGACACCGGTAATCCGGCAGCCGTGCTCGATCAGGTGGCCGGCGATCGGCACGCCGGTGCCGCAGCCGATGTCCAGCACCCGCGGCGTGGCCGTCGGCAACGCCGCCAGGAAGTCGGCCAGCCAGGCGCGCTCGATCAACGCGGCGCCGCGGTCGCGCTCGAACGCCGCCGCATGCGCCTGATACAAGGCCATCACGCCGGCGGACAAGGGATGGATCATCTGCGCGTCGCCTCCCGACGTCAATCCAGTCTCGGACCGGCACCGTGCCGGCCTGTCATGCCAGGCGCCGGATGCCCTAGCGCGTGACAGCGCCATGACAATCTTGCGGCTGGCGAGCCGTATTCATACAGCTGATATTAAGGCATCACCCCTACAATCGATCAGACCCCACGGGATGGCTTCCACGAGCCGGCACGGCCTGAAACAGATATTCACGCGCCTTTGCAGCTTGACGGGAACTCTGCCCCGTGTGCGCTTATCCATAATCTGTCCGTTGTCTTCCGGTTCGTATTCCATGCCGTCATCCCCGCAGCAGCCTTCTCCCGATCAGGGCGGAATTGTCATCCACGCCGCCGAGGCGTTGGAAACGACGCAACGCTTCCTGTCCGACCTTGGGCTGCGCGCCGCCGCCAATTGCCAGGCGCGAACCGGCGCCACCGGCGTGCATGCCGCGCTCACCCCAGGCTTCGCCGCCAGCTACCTGCCCGACCACGACACCACCGGCGTGGCGCGGGCGCTGAGCCTGCGCACCGACGCCAACGAAGCCGACCTGGACCGCGAGATCGTGCTGGCGATGCTGGCCAGCCCGGTCGCCTTCGACTTCCCCAGCGTGGCGGAACTGGCCTCGGCCGTGCGCATCCGTCGCTACATCGTGCAGGCCGCCGGCAAGACCGCGCTGGCCTTCGACACCGAACACGCCGAGCGGCCCGAGGACTACTGGACCTACGACGAGGTGCGCGGCTTCACAGTGTTGCCGGGCCGCTCGCTGATCGACGGGCTGCGCAAGGCCACCCAGCCCGAGGCCTCGGGCCAGTTGTATTCGTTCTCGTGCTACCGCGCCACCGAATACGTCACCGTGCTCGGCATCGCGCAGGAACTGCAGACCGCCAACCCCGAGCTCGGCCGCCGGCTGCAGCGCCAATGGGAAACGCGCGCGGTCATGTCCGGCAGTTTCCACGACACCTTCCTGCACGAATACGGCGCGCTCGACGCGCCCTTGCCGCAGCGTTTCTACGTACCGGGAGACAGGCTCTGGTTCCGCAACCCCGACGCCGAATCGTCGGACGTCGAAGGCTACGAAGGGTCCTGGGTGTTCTACCTGGGCGGCGGCCTGTTCAACAATTTCTGGGAACGCGGCGCGCCGTACACGCTGACGTCCAAGTGCGTCGAGATCTACCACTGGCGCCACGGCCTGCGCACCGACGCCGCGGGCAAGCGCCATATCGATGAACAGATCGTCAAGGAACGCGTGCACGAGACCCTGGCCGACCCCGAGGCCACCGCCATCATCCTTGAACGCATGATGCGGATCCGCGACCCGCAGGGCGTGTACGCCGAAGGCGGCTGCATCGACGCCACCCGCGAGCGGGTGCGCTGGGTCCGCCCCGGCCATTGCGATATCGTGCTGCCGGACTTTCCCGGCGCGGCGCGGGCGCTCTCCATCGCGGCCTGAATTCCCCAAGCCGCTCGGCTTGAATCTCCCTGCGGGCGGCGGTCCCCGAGTCACCCCCAAGGCCGGTCGCGGTCGTCGCCACGCCGCTTGACGCCGGGGCCATCATGAAACATCATATGTTTCATGATAACGGCGCGCCGCCCTGGCCGCCGTCCCGCCCGGAGTCATCGATGTCCTTTACCAATACGCCCGGCGCCTCCGACGACTACGCCGAACGGGTCGCGCGCCACGTCCCCGGCCTGCGCGACCTGCACCGCATGATCGGCCTGCTGATGACCGAGCAGGCGCCGGACGACGGCCGCCTCCTGGTACTCGGCGCCGGCGGCGGGCTGGAGCTGCGGACGCTGGCCGAGACGCGGCCAGGCTGGCGCCTGGACGGCGTCGATCCGTCGGCCGACATGCTGCGCCAGGCCACCGCCACATTGGGCGACCTGGCCCCGCGCGCCGCGCTGCACCAGGGCTATATCGACGACGCGCCCGAAGGCCCTTTCGACGGCGCCACCTGCCTGCTGACGCTGCATTTCCTGCCCGCCGCCGAACGCCTCAGGACCGTCCGTGAGGTCGCGCGCCGCCTCAGGCCCGGCGCGCCGTTCATCGTCGCCCACCACAGCTTTCCGCTCGAACGACGCGACGCCTGGCTGGCGCGCAACGCCGCCTTCGTGGTGGCGGCCGGCGTGCCCGCCGAACAGGCGCGCAGCGGCATGCAGGCAATGCGGGAAAAGCTGCCCGTGCTGGCGCCCGAAGCCGATGAAGCCTTGCTGCGCGAGGCCGGTTTCACCGACGTCGAATTGTTCTACGCGGCGCTGACGTTCAAGGGCTGGGTCTGCCGCAAGGCATGACGCGCGGCTAGCGCTTGCCGAAGTCCTTCTGCTTGAAATCGGTCTCGCCGCGATACCCGTACAGGCGCGAAACCGCCTGGAAATCCTCGGGCGAGAACCCGGCCCAGGAATAGTTGCGCACGTTCTTCTTGCTCTGCGCATCGCGCACGTAGAAAGACAGCGACGCTTTCTGCTCGGGCACGTTCACCGCCTTGTGCAGCGACGGCACGAATTCATACTGCGACGTGGGGTAGGTTTTCTTCACGCCCAGCAGCGTGCCGACCTGGATTTCGCTGTCGCTGAAGGCGTATCGGTTCACGAACACATAGTCCTTGCGGACCGCCAGGAACACGACCAGCGCCAGCGCCACGGTGGCCAGATAGAAGCCCGGCGTATTGATGTCGCGGTCGACCGTGTAGCGGTAGGCATAGTTGAATACCAGCGACAGCAGGCCCACGGCGATGACCAGTTGCCCCAATTGGGAAAACAGCCATTTGGCCTTGTTCTGGATGTTGACGGTCAGCATTGCGAGAGTCCCTATGACGGTTGTTATTGGAAGCACGGGAATGGCAAGCGCGTAGTGTGCCGCAAGCGGGCGGGCCGTAACCGTTCCGTCTACGCTTTGTTACCCCTTGGCCAATTGCGCCGCCAGGGCCAGCGCCTGCGCCAGGAACGGCGAGGCGTCGTCCTTGCGATAGCTGGCGATCACCGGCGACACGAAGGCCTCGGCGTCGATGCGCACGTGAGCCACGTCGCGCCGCTGCAGGCGCTGCACCGAGGCCGGCACCACCGTCACGCCCAGTCCGGCCGCCACCAGGCCGATGGCGGTCTGCAGCTCGTTGGCCTCCTGCGCCACCTGCGGCGCGTGGCCGGCGGCGCGGAACAGGTCCAGCACATGGTCGGCGAAGTTGGGCCGCGGCCGCGCCGGATACAGCAGGAACGGCTCCTGCGCCAGCCGGTCGACCGACACGCTGTCGCAGCCGGCCAGCGGATGCCGCAGCGGCACGGCGGCCATCAGCGGCTCGGTCATCAGGACACGGCGCTCGATCGCCGGATCGTCCAGCAAAATGCGGCCGATACCCAGGTCGATGCGGCCGGCCTTGAGCGCCTCCAGTTGCGGCAGCGTAGTCATTTCCATCAGCCCGACCTCCACCTGCGCGTCGGCGCCGCGCAATTGGCGGATCAGCTCGGGCACGAAGCCGTATAGCGTCGAGGGCACGAAGCCGATGCCGAACCAGCGCCGCCGCGCCTGGCCCAGCCGGCGCGTGCCCTCCAGCACTTCGTCCAGCCTTGCGGTCAGCAGCCGCGACTGCTCCAGCAGAAAGCGCCCGGCCTCGGTCAGGCGCAGGGCGCGGGTGGTGCGTTCGAACAGCGCGACGCCCAGTTCCTCTTCCATCTGGCGGATCTGGCGGCTGAGCGGTGGCTGCGCCATGTGCAGCGCTTCGGCGGCGCGGGTGAAGCTGCCCTCGCGCGCCACCGCCTGGAAGTAGCGCAGGTGCCTGAGTTCCATGGTTTATCCAAACCCTGAAGGTATAAATGGAGACCCATATAGTCTTGGACTTGGCGATCTAACGCAAGCGATACTGCACGTCACCTGAAGAACCTGCTCTGGAAAGTATGAATCCGGTAACGATAAACTCGGTCGAGGCGATCCTGGTGGATCTGCCGACCATCCGCGCCCACCAGCTCGCCATGGCCGTGATGCAGCGCCAGACGCTGGTGATCGTGCGCCTGCGCTGCAGCGACGGCATCGAAGGCATCGGCGAGGCCACCACCATCGGCGGCCTGTCGTATGGCGAGGAAAGCCCGGAAGGCATCAAACTGGCCATCGACACCTACCTGGCGCCGGCGCTGGCCGGGCTGGACGCGGCCAACATCCACGCCGCCATGCGGCGCCTGGAAACCGTGGCGCGCGGCAACCGCTTCGCCAAGTCGGCGCTGGAAAGCGCGCTGCTCGATGCCCAGGGCAAGCGCCTGGGCGTGTCGGTCTCGACCCTGCTGGGCGGCGCCGTGCGCGCCAGCCTGCCGGTGCTGTGGACCCTGGCCAGCGGCGACACCGCGCGCGACATCGAGGAAGCCGAATCGCTGCTCGCCAGCCGCCGCCACAACACCTTCAAGCTCAAGGTCGGCCGCCGCGCCGTGGCCGACGACGTGGCCCACGTGTCGCGCATCAAGCAGGCGCTGGGCGAGCGCGCCCGCGTCACGGTGGACGTGAACCAGGCCTGGAACGAGGCCGACGCGGCCGGCGCCATCGCGCGCCTGGAAGCGGCCGGCGTCGACTTGATCGAACAACCCATCCCGCGCGCCAACCTGGCCGGCATGGCGCGGCTGGCGGCGCGCTTCGTGGTGCCCATCATGGCCGACGAAGCCATCAACGGCCCCGAGGACGCGCTGGCCATCGCGCGCCTGGGCGCGGCCGACGTGCTGGCGCTGAAGATCGCCAAGTCGGGCGGCATCCACGAAATGCTGCGCACCGCCGCCGTCGGCGACGCCGCCGGCATGTCGCTGTACGGCGGCACCATGCTGGAAGGCTCGGTCGGCTCGATCGCATCGGCCCACGGCTTTGCCTGCCTGCCGCGGCTGTCGTGGGGCACCGAACTGTTCGGCCCGCTGCTGCTCAAGGACGACATCGTCGCCAACCCGCCGCGCTACGCCGATTTCGAGATGGAGATCCCCTCCGGCCCGGGCCTGGGCCTGGAACTGGACGAAGACAAACTGGCTTTCTACCGCAGGGACCGCTGACGCGCCCTGCCCCACGGTTGTTCCCGCGCGCCGGCCACGCATCGGCGCGCGGAAAAATAATTCAAGCACACGGAGACACGACATGGTTTTGCGCCACGCTTTCAAACACCTCGCCCGGGCCTGCATGGGCCTGGCCCTGCTCGGCGCCGCCAGCGGCGCGATGGCCGACGGCTATCCCGACCGGCCGGTCAAGTGGATCGTGCCGTTCCCGCCGGGCGGCGCCATGGACAGCATCGCCCGCACCCTGGGCGAGTCGATGGGCAAGCAACTGAACACCTCGTTCATCGTCGAGAACCGCGCCGGCGCCGGCGGCAACATCGGCGCGGCCAGCGTGGCGCGTTCCAAGCCGGACGGCTACACCATCCTGATCGTGGCCAACGGCATGGCCGTGAACCCGGCGCTGTACGCCGACCTGAACTACGACCCGATCAAGGACTTCGCGCCGATCTCGCTGCTGGCGGTGGTGCCGAACGTGCTGGTCACCAACCCCGCGCGCAACGACGTCAAGAGCGTGGACGAAGTGATATCCAAGGCCAAGGCGCAGCCCAACCACTACACCTACGCCTCGGCCGGCGTCGGCACCTCGATCCACCTGGCGGGCGAGCTGTTCGTGTCGATGGCCAAGATCGACATGCTGCATGTGCCCTACAAGGGCAGCGGCCCGGCCATCGCCGACCTGCTGGGCGGCCAGGTGGACTACATGTTCGACAGCGTGACGTCGGCCAAGCCGCACATCGAGGCCGGCAAGCTGCGCGCATTGGCGGTGACCACCGCCAAGCGCTCGGCCGCGCTGCCCAACGTGCCCACCGTGGCCGAAAGCGGCCTGCCCGGCTACGAGCTGATGCCGTGGTTCGCCGCCTTCGCGCCGGCCGGCACGCCGCCCGAGGTCGTGGCCAAGCTCAACGCCGCCATGCGCCAGGCCCTGAACGAGCCCAAGGTCAAGGCGACGCTGGATTCGATCGGCGCCGAATCCATCGGCGGCACGCCCGATGAACTGCGCGACTACCTGGCCAAGGAAACCGCGCAGTGGAAGGTGCTGGTGAAGGAACGCAATATCAAGATCAACTGAGTCCCGCGCGGACTCGGCGCGGGCGCGACACGCGCCCGCTGTGCGCCGGCCGAGGGAGTTTCCCCGGCCGGCGTTGTTGCGTCGGCTGTGCCGCTACGCCGGCGCCGCGGTCGTATCGAGCAGGTGATCGACAATCGCCAGGATCTGCTCGGCGGCTTCGGCGATGTGGTGTTCCAGCGCCGCCTCGGCCTCGCCGGCGCGGCCCTGGCGACAGAACGCGATCAGGGCGCTGTGCTCGTCGTGGGCCTGCTGGCGGATCGGCGCGTTGACGATCTGGAAGCGGAAGTAGCGTTCGGATTTTTCATGCAGCGCGCGCACCATGGCCAGCGCCGCCGGCCGCTGCGCGGCGCGGTACAGCAGTTCGTGCAGTTGCCAATTGAGCCGGCCCCACTGCTGCGGTTCGGCGCTGTCCATCCGCGCCACGATGCGCGCCGCCTCGTCCAGTTCCTCGGGCGTGTGCTGCGACACCGCCAGCCGCAGCAGCCAGGGCTCCAGCCGCAAGCGGATGTCGAAGAACTCCTGCACTTCGGCCCGCGAGAGCATCGAGACGTACGCGCCGCGGTGCGCGATCATGTCCACCAGGCCTTCGGCGCTGAGCTGGCGGATCGCCTCGCGCACCGGCAGCCGGCTCACCCCCAGTTCCTCGGCCAGCAGTTCCTGGCGCAGGGCGGAGCCCGGCGCGATCGCGCCGGACAGGATGCGGTCGCGCAGTTCGTCGACCACCAGGTCGACGGCGGTCTTGCGCACCAGGCGGCCGGCGGATCCGGCGGCGGCGCGGGGTTGGGTGGCGCTGGCGGGAGAGGAATTCTGGGACACGTCACATCCGGTGGAGGATTCCGCCCGGCGGACGCCGGGCGGCGGCGGATCCGTTCCACCTGCCCCCACGCCCAGGAAAACCCCGAGAGACAGCCGGTGTCCGGAACCCGTTTAATGTGAGTATATTGGATCCATGATCCAACAGAAATCTGCGCCCTCGCCGGGGCGATGGTTCGAGGCCGCGCGCCTCGTTTTTCTGGCCCTTTTATTTTGGATCCAATATCCAATCAATAGCCCGACAATACAAACCGGGCGGATCACGCAACAGGAGCGGCAGCATGAGCATTCAATGGCAAGGCGTATTTCCCGCGGTCACCACCAAACTGAAACCCGATTTCTCGCTGGACGCGGACGCCATCCGCCAGGGCCTGGAGCGCCTGATCGTCAACGGCGTGGGCGGCGTGGTGATGATGGGCATGGTGGGCGAGAACGCCCAGCTTTCGCCCGAGGAAAAGCTGGAGGTGCTGCGCATCGCGGTCGAGACCGTGCGCGGCCGCGTGCCGGTGGTGTCCGGCGTGGCCGAGACCGGCACCGCGCGCGCCGCGGCCTTCGCGCGCCAGGCAGCGCAGATCGGCGTCGATGGGCTGATGGTGTTCCCCGGCCTGACGTACAAGTCGGACGAGCGCGAAACGGTGGCGTTCTATCGCAGCGTGGCACAGGCCAGCCCCCTGCCCATCCTGCTGTACAACAACCCGCGCGGCTACGGCGTCGACCTGACGCCGGACCTGGTGGCGCAGTTGCTGGAGGAGCCGACCATCGTCGCCATCAAGGAGGAATCCTACGACACCACTCGCGTGACCGACCTGATCACGCGCTTCGGCGACCGCCTGGCGGTGGTCTGCGGCGTCGACGACCTGGTGCTGGAGAGCGCCGCGCTGGGCGTGACTGCCTGGGTCTCGGGCATGGCCAATGCCGTGCCGAAAGCGTCGGTGGAGCTGCTGCGGCTGGCGGTCGAAGGCGACTTCAAGCGCGCCCGCAAGCTGTACGCGGCGCTGACGCCGCTGTTCCACCTGGACACGGTGGTCAAGCTGGTGCAGCACATCAAGCTGGCCGAGCACCTGATCACCGGCAGCGCCGAAACCGTCAAGCCGCCGCGCCTGGACCTGGCCGGCGACGAACGCGAACGCACCCTTGCCATCACCCGCCAGACACTGGCGGATCTTTCAGCCCTGGGCTACTGATACCGGAGCCACCATGACCCGCACCCGCCTGCCCGCGCTGGCCTTCAGCGCCCTCTCCTTCCTGGCCTGCGTCGCGGCCGCCCCCGCCGCGATGGCGGCCGACTATCCCAGCCGCTCGATGGAGCTGGTGGTCGCCTACCAGCCCGGCGGCGGCAGCGACAACACCGCCCGCGCCATCGCCGAGGCGGTGCGCCCGCCGCTGCTGGCGCAACCGACCGTGGTGATCAACAAGCCCGGCGCCAGCGGCTCGATCGGCTGGTCGTACGTGGCCAACGCCCAGCCCGACGGCTACAAGCTGGTGCTGATGACGCCGGAAATGCTGGTGGTGCCGCTGATGGGCATCGGCAAGACCACCGTCAAGGACTTCCAGCCGATCGCCCGCTTCACCGACGATCCGTCGTCGGTCACCGTGCGCGCCGACGCGCCGTGGAAGACGGTGGAGGAATTCCTCGACTACGCGCGGAAGAATCCGGAGCGGGTGGCGGTATCCAACGCCGGCATCGGCACCGTGCCGCACATGGCGGCCGCGGCGCTGGGCGAGCAGACCGGCGTGAAGTTCGTGCACGTGCCGTACCAGGGATCCGCTCCGGCCATCATGGGCCTGCTGTCCGGCGACGTGCAGGCCACCACCGTGGCCTATGCTGAACTGCAGCAACACGTGGACACCGGCAAGCTGCGCACCCTGGCCGTGATGGCGCCCAAGCGGCTCGATACCCTGCCGGATGTGCCGACCATGAAGGAACGCGGCGCCGACCTGCAGTTCAGCGTCTGGCGCGGCATCGGCCTGCCGAAGTCGGCCCCGGCCGACGCCATCGAGAAATGGCGCGTCGCCGCGCGCCAGGTGGCGCAGTCGCAGGACTTCCAGGCCCTGATGCGCAAGCAGAACCTGACGCCGTCATATGCCGACCAACCGCAATTCGCGGCCGACGTGGCGCGGCAGGAACAGGCCTTCAACGCGCTGGTGCCGAAGCTGAACCTGAAACCCTGACGCGGCGAATCCGGACGCGGAAAACAAAAACCCCGGCTCCAGGCCGGGGTGGGAATCAGGTCTTACATGATGGGGCGTAGGCTTGCGCCCATTGGCAGCCATCACCAACCTAGTCGCTATTCTAGACTCTTGGAACCAGCGCGGTCAAAGGACGATCGGTCCGTCTTTTGCGCGCTTCTGCGACATGCCCCACACGCTGCCGTACCGGCCCATTCTGATTGATACGCTCATCAGCAACGAACGCATTCAAAGCTATCAGACCGTTTTCCAGCCTCCCGACGACACCGCGCTGATGGGTGTCTATCTCTGGAACGCGCATGTCTGCGGCGCGTTCTACCCGCTCATCAGTGCCGCCGAAGTCACACTACGCAACGCGATCGACCCGTTGGTGGTCAGCCTGGGACGCTTCTGGTGGGCAAGCAACAAACTGCACTACCGCTCATTCGTCACCCAGGCGCAAGAGCCCCATGCCGTCAAGGCACTGCGAGAGAACTTCGCCTTGGCGACGCGGGCCCATCTGGCGGAACAACGCCGACGTCCCGTGACGCAGCGCGCGCAGGCCATCCCGCACAGCGGCGTCATCGCCAAGACGGCGTTCTCGACATGGGAGTTCATCCTGGACCGCGAATTCCTGGGACGCGGCCTGATATGGCCCAAGCACATGGCTCAGGTCTTCCGCGGACAGTGGCCGGCCCCTCGGGCGGGCGTTGTGCTGGACCACGCCCGTCATCTCGTCTCGACCTTGCGAGACTTCCGCAACCGCCTGTCCCACCACGAACCCGTCTGGAAGCGTTACGGCGTTTCGACCGAAGCTGACGCGCTACGGCACTTGCAATCAAGAATCGACGCCCTCGAAAGCCTGCTCATCTTGATCCACCCCGACGCATTGCGGGTATTGCAAGCCAACGGACTACCGCAAGCCGCGCGACGGGTATGTTCCGCGGACGAGATAAAGCGTTTTCAGCAACAGGCGCATACGCATCCGATCCATTCGCTGGACAAACTGGCAACGCTGGTGGACCGATCCGCCCGCGAAAATGTCACGCTGCCTGCGATCATGCGTTCGGGGCGCCGACGGCGGCGGTTCCTGATTCTGCCCCACTGAAACCATCCCGGGGACTCGCATCCAACGTTCCCCGGGGAGTGGCCAACCATTGCGACGACGCTACTCCACCGTCGCCCCCGACTTCTTCACCACCTCCGCCCAGCGCGGAATCTCCGTGGCCATCAGGGCGCGCAGTTCGTCGGGCGTGCTGCCGACCAGTTCCATGCCCATGGTCTTGCCGAGCTTTTCCTGCACGTCGGGTTCCTTCACGATCACGGCGATCTCGGCGGCCAGCTTGTCGAGAATGGGCTTGGGCGTGCCCTTGGGCGCATACACCGCCTGCCACGAGGCCATCTGGAAGCCGGGCACGCCGGCCTCCTGCATGGTGGGCACGTCGGGGGCCAGCGAGATGCGGTCCTTGGTGGTGACGGCCAGCAGCTTGAGCTTGCCGGTCTGCAAGAGCGGCAAGGCGGCGGTCATCTGGTCGAACATGAACGTCACCGCGCCCGAGGACACGTCGACCATGGCCGGCGGCGTGCCCTTGTAGGGTACGTGCGTCAGCGGCACGCCGATCATGCTGGAGAACAATTCGCCGGCCAGGTGGGTGGAGGTGCCGGCGCCGGACGAGGCGAAGGTGCGCTTGGACGGGTCTTTCTTGAGCAGCGCGATCAGGTCGGCCACCGAGTTCACGCCCAGGTTCGGATCGACCAGCAGCACGTTGGGCAGGTAGGCGATCAGCGAGACCGGCTCGAAGTCCTTGACCGGGTCGTACTTCAGGTTCTTGTAGAGGCTGGCGTTGATGGCGTGGGTGCTGATGGTGCCGCCGAACAGCGTGTAGCCGTCGGGCGCGGCCTTGGCCACGTAGGTGGCGCCGATGCCGCCGGCGGCGCCGGGCTTGTTCTCGACGATGACGTTCTGGTGCAGCCGGTCGCCCAGCTTCTGCGCCAGCACGCGGCCGACCACGTCGGTGGAGCCGCCCACGGTAAACGGCACCACGTAGGAAATCGGCTTCTGCGCCGGCCACTCGGCGGCCGCGGCCGGCAGCGCCCACGCGCCCAGCAGCGGTCCTGCCAGCAGCGCGGCCAGCGCGCTGCGACGTTGCTTGTTCATGCTTGTCTCCTGCCCTCTGTGTTTTATAGGCATGGGTCGCCGGCCGGTCGGCCGGCGCCAGGGCTCAACGGCCCTGTTCTTTGCGCCAGGCGGCGAACTTGTCCTTGGTGGCCGGGTCGGTGGGCGGATACAGGCCCAGGATCGACGCGCCGGCCTGCACCTGGCTGGTAACGAAGTCCTCGAACGCGGTCATCTCCACCGCTTCGTCCGCGATCTCGTCGGCCAGGTGCGCGGGGATCACCACCACGCCCTCGCGGTCCCCCACCACGATGTCGCCGGGGAACACGGCCACGTCGCCGCAGCCGATGGGCGCGTTGATGTCCAGCGCCTGGTGCAGCGTCAGGTTGGTCGGCGCGGACGGCCGGTTGTGGTACGCGGGATAGCCGAGTTCGGCGATCTCGGGCGAGTCGCGAAAACCGCCGTCGGTGACCACGCCGGCCACGCCGCGCTTCATCAGGCGGGTCACCAGGATCGAGCCGGCCGAGGCCGCGCGCGGATCCTTGCGGCTGTCCATCACCAGCACCGCGCCGGGCGGGCAGGTCTCGACCGCGGCGCGCTGCGGATGGGCGCGATCCTCGAACACCTTGATGGTGTTCAGGTCCTCGCGCGCCGGGATGTAGCGCAGCGTGAAGGCCGGGCCGACCATGTTGGGCAGCGTCGCGTTCAGTGGCCGCACGTCCTGGATGAACTGGTTGCGCAGGCCGCGCTTGAACAAGGCGGTGCACAGCGTGGCGGTGCTGATGCCGGCCAGCTTGGCGCGGGTGGCGGGATTCATATCTGACACGGAAAACTCCAGGGCTAGCGATTCGGGGTTGAAGGGTTCAGAAGATTTCCGGTTCCGGCACGGGCGCGCCGAAGCTGGTTTCGAGGAAGTCGAAGTCGCAGCCCTCGTCGGCCTGCAGGATGTGTTGCGAGTACATCCAGCCGTAGCCGCGCTCGTAGCGCTTGGGCGGCGGCGTCCAGGCGGCGCGGCGCGCGGCCAGCTCCTCGTCGCTGACGTTCAGGTGGATGCTGCGGGCCGGCACGTCGACGGTGATCAGGTCGCCGGTCTTGACCAGCGCCAGCGGGCCGCCGATGTAGGCCTCGGGCGCGGCGTGCAGGATGCAGGCGCCATAGCTGGTGCCGCTCATGCGGGCGTCGGACAGGCGCAGCATGTCGCGCACGCCCTGCTTGACCAGCTTGGTGGGGATCGGCAGCATGCCCCACTCCGGCATGCCGGGTCCGCCCTGCGGGCCGGCGTTGCGCAGGATCATGATGTGATCGGCGGTGACGTCCAGGTTCTCGTCGTCGACCGCGGCCTTCATGCTGGGATAGTCGTCGAACACCAGCGCCGGGCCGGTGTGTTGCAGGTATTGCGGCGCGCAGGCGCTGGGCTTGATGACGCAGCCGTCCGGCGCGATGTTGCCGCGCAGGACCGCCAGCGCGCCCTCGTCGTAGATGGCGGTGTCGAGCTTGCGGATTACATCGTCGTTGTAGACCTCGGCGCCGGCGATGTTCTCGCCCAGCGTCTTGCCGGTGACGGTCATGGCGGACAGGTCCAGGTGCCCTTCCAGGCGCGACATCAGCGCCGGCAGGCCGCCGGCGTAGAAGAAGTCTTCCATCAGGTACTTGTCGCCGCTGGGCCGGATGTTGGCGATGACCGGCACCTTGCGGCTGGCGGCGTCGAAGTCGTCCAGGCCCACCGGATGGCCGGCGCGGCGCGACATGGCCACCAGGTGGATGATGGCGTTGGTGGAGCAGCCCATGGCCATGGCCACGTTGATGGCGTTCTTGAACGAGGCCAGCGTCAGGATGCGCTGCGGCGTCAGGTCGTCCCACACCATCTCGACCACGCGGCGGCCGCATTCGGCCGACATGCGCATGTGGTTGACGTCGGCCGCCGGGATCGACGAGGCGCCCGGCAGCGTCATGCCGATGGCCTCGGCGATGGCGGTCATGGTGCTGGCCGTGCCCATGGTCATGCAGGTGCCGTAGCTGCGGGCGATGCCGCCTTCGACCTCGGTCCATTGTTCCTGCGTGATCTTGCCGGCGCGGCGCTCGTCCCACAGCTTCCAGGCATCCGAGCCGGAGCCGAGGATCTTGCCCTTCCAGTTGCCGCGCAGCATCGGGCCGGCGGGCACGTAGACACAGGGCAGCCCGGCGCTGATGGCGCCCATCAAGAGGCCCGGCGTGGTCTTGTCGCAGCCGCCCAGCAGCACGGCGCCGTCCACCGGGTGGCTGCGCAGCAGTTCCTCGGCCTCCATCGCCAGCATGTTCCGGTACAGCATGGTGGTGGGCTTGACGAACGATTCCGACACCGAGATGGCCGGCAGTTCCACCGGGAAGCCGCCGGCCTGGAACACGCCGCGCTTGACGTCTTCGACGCGCTGCTTGAAGTGGCTGTGGCAGGGGTTCAGGTCTGACCAGGTGTTGATGATGGCGATGATCGGGCGACCGGCCCAGTCGTCGGGGCCGTAGCCCATCTGCATCATGCGGGAACGATGGCCGAACGAGCGCAGGTCGTCCTTGGCCATCCAGGCGGCGCTGCGCAGGCTTTCGTAGGTGCGTTTCATGAGGGAAGCGGATCCTGGGATGCGGTGAAAGGAAGAAGGCGAAATCATTGACCGAACCATTTAAACACTAATACATTAGTGCGTCAGCTAGGTGAAAACCCGCTACACTGCGGCTGCATTCCCCCGTCCCGCCCCTTTACCGAACTTCGCTCCGATGCCCAGCCCCAAGCTCAGACTGGACCGCTCGCGACACGCCGCGCCGCAAGTCTTTGAACATCTGCGCGAACAGATCATGTCCCTCGAACTGGCGCCCGGCGCGCCGCTGTCGCGCGTGACGCTGGCCGAGGCCTACGGCCTGAGCCAGACGCCGATCCGCGACGCGCTCATGAAACTGGCCGAGGAAGCCCTGGTCGAGATCTATCCGCAGCACACCACGGTGGTCAGCCGCATCGACATCGCCGCGGCGCGCCAGGCGCATTTCCTGCGCCGGTCGATCGAGCTGGAAATCGTGCACGTGCTGGCGCAGCAACCCGACCCCCTGCTGGTCCAGCGGCTGCAGGCCAGCATCGACCGCCAGCGCGTCTGCCACGCCGCCGGCCAGTACCAGGAATTCATGGCGGCCGATCAGGCCTTCCACCGCGACATGCACGCGGCCGCCGGCGTCGCCGCGCTGTGGGACATGGAGCAACGCTACAGCGGCCATGTCGACCGACTGCGCCGCCTGCACCTGCCCGAGGCCGGCAAGGCCGAGCGCATCATGGACGACCACCAGCGGGTGCTGGACGCGATCGCGGCGGGCGACGCGGCGCGCGCGCAGCAGGCGCTGCGCGAGCACCTGTCGGGCACGCTCAGCCAGGTGGCCGAGATCTGTAAGCGCTATCCGGACTACGTGCAGGCCGATTGAAGCCGCGAGGCTCAGGCCTCGGCGCGCGGCGGCTGGTCGCCGCGCGATTCCAGCAGCAGGTAGTCGCCGTCCTCGCCCGTGCCCGCGCCGATTTCCACAAAACCGCAGGCCTGGTAGAAGGCCAGCGCCGCGGCGTTGCGCCGCAGGCACTTGAGTCGGTAGCGCGTCAACGGCCAGCGGGGCAAGGCGCGCAGCAACGCCCGCGCCACGCCCCGCCGCTGCCAGGCGCGGCCCACATACAGGTGGTGGATGAAGTCGTCCGGCTCCCACAGCGACACGAAGCCTGCCAGGGCGTCGTCCGCGGCCAGCGCGACCCAGAGCCGTTCGCCCTCGGTCTGCGCGTCCAGGTCGGCTGCGCGCAGGCTGGCCAGCGCCAGCCAGGGATAGGCCTCGCGGCGCGTCGCCAGGAACAGCGCGCGCAACCCCGGCAGGTCGGCGGCCCGCGCCTCGCGCACGGTCAGCGTCATGTCTCACTCCAGCGCATAGCGCACGATGATGGTCTTGCCCCCGCGCTCGACGTGCACCAGCACGCCCTCGCCCGCGGCGTCCAGGCCGAGCAGGCCGCGCTCCTGGTCCGGCGATAGCTGGAACGGCCGCCAGGTGCGGCCCTGGTCGCGCGTGTGGAAATAGGTGCGGGTGTAGTCATTGAACGAGAACAGGTGGTCGGCATAAGTCTGCACCACCCAGCCGTTGCGGCCGAACCAGGCCTGGCCGATCCAGGTACGCTGGCCACGCACCGCGGGCATGGCCGCCAGCTCGTGCCAGTTGCTGTCGGCCGGATCGAGCCGGTAGATGCGGTTGTCGGCGGTGGCGTATTCGGCTTGCCCTACCCGCGGTTGCGAGCGCGGATCCTGTGGCGGCACGGCCGCCACGTCGTGGGCGATGCGGAACGCTGGCGAGGCGCCGTCCTGGAACCGTATCTCGAAGCGCCGGGTCTCGATACGGCGCGCCACGCCGGCCGTGACGCGGTCGCGCCAGCTCCAGCCGACCGCGCGGTCGGCGGCCAGCGGGTACAGCGACCAGCCGTACGCCAGTTGATCCGTGGCGGCGCGGCCCGGGCCCAGGTGTTCCTGGAACGCCCGGCCGTAGCTGTCGGCGTCGGGCCAGACCTGCTCGCGCAAGGACAGCGCCGACCAGTGGCGCGCGCCGTCCTCGCTGACCAGCAGGCGCTCGTCGCCGGCGCCGTCCGCCAGCGCCATGACCCGGTCGCCCGTCAGGAACACGGTGAACCGACGCGGCCCGCCCAGTTGCACGTCGGGCTCGTAGCGCCAGTGCGCGCCCTGGTCGTCGGAACGCCAGACATCGCTGCCGGCGGACCGGTCGCCGCCACGCGCGTTGCCGCCCAGCAGGTACACGGTCTGCCCCTGCGGCCCGCCGATGAGCGTGACGCCGGTGTCGCCGCCGATCGAGCCAAGCAGCGCATAGCGGCCATTGTCACGGCCGCCGTAGACCAGGTTGCGCACGTCGCGGGCTGTCGCCGCCGCCTGCAGCATGCCCTGGGCCGGATCGGCCGAGGCGGCCTCGGCGCGGGCGGCGCCCTCCGGCTGGCAGCAGTCCGAGGCAATCGGCAGCAACGCGTCCAGCACCGGCGCCTTGGCCAGGCCGGTGACATCCTTGTCGCCCGCGATCAGTTGCCCCACCAGGAACTGATGTTCGCCGTAGCGGTACAGCCGCGTGCGCGAATAGCCGGCCAGCGGCGGGCCGTCGAGCTCGCCGATGACTTCGCTGCGCGCCAGCGGCTCGCCTTCCGGCATGAGTTGGTAGAACCCGTAAGCCAGCACCCCGGTCACGGCGATGGCCGCCGCACCGGCGAGCACCCTGATATTCATCGTCGTCGCCTCTCCTCCGACCCCGGCCGGCGCCCCGTGGCACGGCGTCGGCATCGCTTGTCGAACGGACGAGACTATACCCCCGCGACGCGCTCCCCGCCGGGTCCCGGCCGTCATGGTTTCTTTCTCTATACTGGGGAAACCCCACACCGATGTGCCACAGGAAAGACCCCATGACAGCAAGGCAAGCGCAACTCACCCTGGTCCTGGCTGTACTGGCGGGACCTGCCTGGGCGCAGGCAGGGGACGCGGCGCCGGCCACGCCGGCCGATGCCTGCGCCGTGGTGACGGCGCGCGAAGGCGATCCGGTCCCCTCCGACGCCTGCGCGGCGAGCGCCGTGCCGGCCACGCCGGATGCCCGCGGCATCGTCTTTGGCGGCGCGCCGGCCTGGCAGCCGCTGGCGCCGCAGTCCATGCCCGGCGTGTTCTACGACCGCGATTCGATCGTGCAACTGACCGAGCGGCCGCTGGTGATGCTGGCGACGGTGGCATGGTTCTACGCGCAGCCGCGGGTCTCCGAGGCCAATGGCCAGCCCTACGGCTCGGTGACGCAGCCCGTCACCATCAACTGCACCAACAACACCTACACGATCACCGCGACCCAGCACTATGCCGGCCCGGACGCCACCGGGGAGCTGGTGGAATCGCTGCCGGTGGCCGGCATTTCGAACGCGCCGGTCGCGCGCGACCCGGTCCAGCGCAAGCTGCGCGCCCTGATCTGCCCGCCGGGCAGGAGTTCACGCAAGTAGCTCCGCCGGCCTCTACCCGCGCCAGTAGCGGTACAAGCCCCGCGCCGCGGCGTCCAGCAGGAAGCCCAGCGCGCCGATCAACAACACCATGGCCATCAATTCCGAATAGGCCAGGCGGTCGCGGGTGTCCAGGATGAAGTACCCCATGCCGGCCGACACGCCGAGCATTTCGCACGGCACCAGCACGATCCAGAGAATCCCGATCGCCAGCCGCACGCCTGTCAGGATATGCCCGAGCACGCCCGGCAGGATCACGTGGCGCAGGGTCTCCCAGCGGGTCGCGGCCACGCTTTGCGCCAGCAGCATCCAGCGCGCGTCCAACTGCTGGACGCCGGCCGCCGTGTTCAGCACGATTGGCCAGACCGCGGCAAAGGTCAGCAGGAAATACACCGGATCGTCGCCTACCCCGAACACCATCACCGCGATCGGCATCCACGACAACGGCGAGATCATGCGCAGGAACTGCATCGCGGGCGACAGCGCCGCCTCCAGACGGCGGTAGCTGCCGATGGCCAGGCCAAGCGGCACGCCGATCGCCAACGCCAGCCCCAGGCCCACCGCCACGCGGCGCAGGCTCACCAGCACATGCAACGGCAGGTCCGAACCGGTCAGCAATGCCCACAGGCTGGCGAAGGTGGCGCCCGGCGCGAAACGCCGCGCCATGCCGCCGGCCGGCGCCAGCGCGTCGGTGCCCAGCCACCAAAGCGCCATCAGCGCCGCCAGGCCGGCCAGCCCCAGCGCGCAGCGCGCGAGCAGCCCCTGGCGCGGCGGCCTGGCGCGCGCCGGGCCGGTCACCGGTGCGGCGACGCGCGCGCCCGCCGCGGCAGACTCGCGCGCCGTCACGCCTGCACCGTCTCGGTCCGGGTGTAGGCGTCGGGAAAGCCGAAACGCCGCAGGCCGCCCGCGGCCTCGATGGCGCGCTTGACGTAGCGGTCATCGACCAGCTCGGCCGCGGCGCGGGCGGGGTCCAGCCCGGCCAGGAAGCCCCGGTCGGCCTCGATCAGCGTGTCGCGCAGGCGCCGCACCAGTTCCTCGGTGTAGCTGGGGAACGGATACGGCTGGAAGTCGATGCGGCGTTCGTCCCAGTCGGCATGGCGGATCGCGCCGCTGGCCAGGTATTGCTCGCGGTCGGACGGCGGCGGCGCCAGCACCTTGCTCAAGGCCGGCAGGCCGTGCGGGGTATAGCGGTTGATGCCTTCCTTGGACAGCAGCCTGGCAGTCTCTTCGCGGTTGTCGCGGATCCACAACTGCGCCTGGACGATGGCGTCGACCACCTTCTGCGACCACTCGGGCCGCTGCTGCAGGTCGCGCTCGTGCATGAACACCACGCAGCAGGCGTGGTTGCGCCAGATGTCGCCGGTAAAGCGCAGCACCTTGCCCACGCCCAGCGTCTCGGCCACGGCGTTGAAAGGCTCGGCCACGATGTAGCCGGCGATGCGGTTCTGCGCCAGCGCCGGCGGCATGTCGGCCGGCGCCATCACCACCAGGTTGACCTCGTTGGCGGCCGGCGCGCCGTCCTTGCGCGACACCGGCGTCAGGCCGTTCTCGCGCAGCAGGTACTGCAGCATCACGTTGTGGATGGAATACCAGAACGGGATCGCCACCGTCTTGCCGCCCAGTTCCTTGACGCCGTTGATGGCCGGCGCCACCGTCAGGCCCGAGCCGCCGACGTGGTTCCAGGCCACCACCTTGGCGGGCACCTGGCTGCCGAAGCGCGCCCATACCGTCATGGGCGACAGCAGATGCACCACGTTGACCTGGCCGGAAATGAAGGCCTCGATCACCTGCGCCCAGCTACGCAGCAGGGTCGGCTTCTCGGCCTTGACGCCGGCCTTGTCGAACAGGCCATTGTTATGCGCCACCAGCAGCGGCGCGGCGTCGGTGATCGGTAGGTAGCCGATGCGCACCGGCGCGTCGGGCTCGCTCTGGGCGCGGGCATTGAATGCCGACAACAGCGGCGCGGCGCCGCCCGCGGTCAGCAGGGCCGACAGTTTCAACCAGTCGCGACGCGACATGTGTTCAAGGCACATCAACAGGCTCCTTGGCGGCTTGGCCGCGTGCGACCCGCAGCGCATCGCGCAGGCGGGTCAGGATTTCCAGGCGCAACGCGCCCATTTCAGGCAACAGATCGGCGCGCGGCTGCGGCAGGTCCACCGGCCACACGCCCAGGATGCGTCCGGGCGCGCCGCCCAGCAGCACGATGCGGTCGGCCAGCAGCAGCGCTTCGTCGATATCGTGGGTGATGAGGACGGCGGCGGTATGAAAGTCGGCCACCACTTTGCGCAGCAGTGTCTGCATCTCGCCGCGCGTGACCTCGTCGAGCGCGCCGAACGGCTCGTCCAGCAGCAGCACCGCCGGCTGGCGCGCCAGGCAACGCGCCAACGCGGTGCGCTGCGCCATGCCGCCGGACAACTGCGCCGGCCGCAACTGGCGCGCGTGCGACAGGCCGACCTCGTCGATGGCCTGGTCGATCCGCAACCGGCGCTCGGCGGCGGTCAGCCTGGGCTGATGGGTGAAATCCAGGCCGAAAGCGACATTGCGTTCCAGCGACAGCCACGGCAGCAGGCCGGGATCCTGGAACGCCACCGCCACGCGCGGATGCACGCCAGTCAGTGGCGCGCCCTCCATCAGCAGCGTGCCGGCACTGGCAGGCTGCAGTCCGGCCAGCACGCGCAACAGGCTCGACTTGCCGGCGCCGCTGGCGCCCAGCACCGCCACTACCTCGCCCCGGTCCAGCACCAGATCCACATCCTGGAATACGTCGGCCGGCGCCTGCGCATAGCGCAGCGCCAGGCCCTGCGCCTGCAACACCGGACGCGGCGCGCTCATGCGGCGCCCTCGGCCGCCAGACGCGCCCGGCGCTTGGCCAGCTCGGTCTTGAGCTGCACCAGGCTGGGGGTGACGATGGGCAGGAAAGCGGCCTCGCGCCAGCGGCGCGCAAAACCGTCGCCGGCAGGCTTCAGGTAGGCCGCGCCGCCGCTGGCCTGCAATTCGAGCTGCACCGCCTGGCTGGCGATCTCGGCCAGCGCAATGCGGCTTTCGAACAGCAGCCAGGGTTCGGCCACGAAACGTTCGCTGCGCACGCCGTCGACCAGGCGCGCGGTCGCCTCGTCGAGCTGGCGCGCCAGCGCCTGCAAGGGTTCGCCGAGGATGCCGCGCGACGCCTGGCCCTGACCCGCCTCGCCGGCGGCGCGCAACGCGCGTCGCGCCAGGCCGATGGACAGGCCGCATTGCAGCCCCGCGAACGCAGGCCGCGCCTGCGGCAGATATTGGCGCGCATCCGGGTGAATCAGCCATTGCGGATCGATGCGCACGCCGCGCACATCCAGCGCCGCGGTGTTGCTGGACTGCAGCGCCAACAGATCCAGGTCGGCGCTGCGCGTCAGGCCTTCGATATCATGCGGCAAGGCCACCACGGCCGGCGTGCCGTCGGGGGCCGAGACGGCCGCGGCCACCAGGAAGCCCTGCTTGCGCAGGTTGGTGACCCACGGCATGCGGCCATCCAGCACCCAGTGCGCGCCATCCTGCCGCGCGCCGATCTGCAGCGACTCGATGCCGCTGAGGAATTTCATGGCGTTCGACAGCGCGGTGGCGCCGGCCACCTCGCCCGCCAGCAAGGGCGCCAGCCAGGCCTGCGACAAGGCGGCATTGGGGCTGCGCAGCAGGTACTCGATGAAAACCCGCTGGCCCCAGGCCACGAAGGCCGCGGCCACGGAATGCTCGGCCACCTGCGACACGGCCTCGATGGCGTCGCCGATGTCGGTGCCCGGCGCGCCGCCGTGCGCGGCCGGCACGCCCAGGCGGAATACGCCCGCCGCGGCCAATCGCGGCAGGACCTCGGCGGCGTCATGGCTGCCGTCGTCCAGCGCGCCGGCATGGTCGTCGAGCCAGGCGGCCAATCCGGGCGCCAGTCGCGGGTCCGGCTGCCGCGCCGTCATTGCGCGCCGCTCCAGGCATAGGCGCCCAGTTGCTCGTTCAGCGGGGTTTGCGCCAGGTTGTTGCCAAAGTTGCAGATCGTGGCCAGGCCCACCCCGACGATCACCTCCAGCGCGTTGCCGTCGCTGTAGCCGGCCTCGCGCAGCGCCTGCAGTTCGGCGTCGCTGACGCGGCCACGGGTGCGGATCACGGCTTCGGTGAAAGCGGCCAGCGCCTGCAGGCGCTCGTCCGGCAGCGTGCCCTGGGCGCGCAGCGCGTCGACCACCTCGGGCGACAGCTTGGCCTTGTTGCGCGCCAGCGCCGTGTGGCCGGCGACGCAGAAGGTGCAGCCATGGCGGGTGCCGGCCACCAGTTGGACCACCTCGCGCTCCTGCAGCGTCAGCCCGGCGCGGGCGTTGATCTGCGATAGCGTCTGGTAGGCCTCCAGGGCCACCGGCGCATTGGCCAGCACGCCCAGCAGGTTGGACAGGTAGCCGGCGCCCTGCTCGGCGGCGGCCAGGGCGGCGCGGGTGGGTTCGGGCGCGCTCTGCGCGGTATGGACGGGCAAACGGGCCATGAGGGTCTCCGGAATGGGAACAACGAAAACTCGATTGTGCGGGCGCCCCGCCCCGCGCGACAATGCACGCGGATCGCAAGCTGATGCTCGATCTTATCGACTTTCAGCTATGCGCTTATAACCAGCCAGGCGCCCCGCGTATCATCGCGCCAAACTGATCCGGTCGTGCCGCCATACCAGTACGGCCGCCACACGCCTTGCCAACTTCGCCATGCCGCCCTCGCCCGCCCCGAACGCCGATCAAGCCGCCGTCGACGCCCTGCTGCTGTCGAGCCTGGAGGTGCAGTCCAGCTTGTATCACCTGGGCCAGTATTGCGGCAATTGGTCGGCCAGCACCAGCGGCCGGGCCCGCGCCAGTTTCCACCTTATCCTGCACGGCCGCTGCCGCGTCGAGCTGGGAACGGGTCAGGCGCCGCTGACCCTGGCGGCGGGCGACGGCGTGTTTTTCCTGCGCGACCTGCCGCACACGCTGACGCCGCTGGACGCGGCCGACGCTCCGGTGTGCCGCGACATGCGCCCGCTGCTGCCGCGCCAGGCCGACGGCACCGGGCTGGCCTGCGGCTTCTTCCAATTCCGCCCGGGCCTGGCGGACCTGGTGGCCGAGACGCTGCCCGACATACTGGTGCTGCGCGCCGACGATGCCCGCTACGCGAGCGCGCGCGGCGTGTTCGACCTGATCCTGGGCGAGACCGCGCGCGACGGTGGCGCATCCGAGGTGGTGCTGGAGCGGCTCACCGACATGCTGATCTTCTTCATGCTGCGCCACCTGGCGATCCACGACCGCCAGGCCCACGGCCTGTTCGTGCTGGCGCGCGACCCGGCCATGGCGGGCCTGCTGCAGGCGATCCTGGCGCGGCCGGCGGATCCCTGGAGCATGGACGACATGGCGCGCCACGTGCACATGTCCAAAGCCACCTTCCACCGCCGCTTCACGCTGCAAAGCGGCACCACGCCGGCGCAATTGCTGCAACTGCTGCGCATGCGCGTGGCGCGGCGCCTGCTGGCCCAGGGCGCCGCCATCGCGGACGCCGCCGAACGGGTCGGCTATCGCTCGCAGGCGGCCTTCAGCCGCGTGTTCCAACGCACCGAGGGCGTGGCGCCCTCGGCCTGGCGTCGCGGCGGCGCCTGAACTGAACGCCGGTCCCGGCCGCGGCCCGCGGAGGCGCGGCGCACCCTACGCACTCGCTATCGGGCGCGCCGTGGCCCCCAACTTGCCCGCGCGTCAGGACAGGCCCAGCAGCAGGTCGGCCAGCACCTGCGGGTGCGTGATGTGGGCCTCGTGCGGGGCGGCGATGTCGACCCAGTTCCAGCCCGGCTGCGACTTCACCAATTGGCGCGACTGCTCCAGCACCGGCAGCTCGGGCTGGGTGCAATGGATGTAGGTGCGCGGCCGGCCGTTGCCGATGGGATGCCTGAGCGTCAAGGGCGTGGTGTAGCTGGCCAGCGGGTGCGTCGTCAGGCGGCGCTTGACCCAGGCCTCGTCGGCGCTGCCCGGCTTGAAGCCCCAGGCCGCCGGCAGCGGGTCGGGAATCGGCACGGCCAGGCCGTTGGTGGCCTTGGACGCGGCCGCGATGCGCGCCTCGGCGTCGGCCTTGGGGTACACCGAGAACGCATCCTGGCCGCTTTGCAGCACGATCGAATCGAAGTACACCAGGTGCGCCAGCCGCTCGGGAATGCGGTCGGCCACCCCCGAGATCGGGATGCCGCCGAAGCTGTGGCCCACCAGGATCACGTCGTTCAGTTCTTCGCTCTGGATCACCTGCACCAGGTCCTCGACGAAGGTGTCGATGGTGATGCCCTTGTGCAGCAGGTGGGCGCGGTCGCCCATGCCGGTGAAGCTGGGCGCGTGGACGCGATGGCCGGCGGCGCGCAGCCGCTCGGCCACCGGCCGCCAGCACCAGCCGCCATGCCAGGAGCCGTGCGCCAGCACGTAGGTCTTGGCGCGGCCGGCGGCCGGCTGGGCCGCGATGGACGGGGCCGCCGCCAGGGCGGGCAGCCCGGCGGCCAGTTGCAACAGGGTCCTGCGGGAAATCATGTTCATGCCCCTCACACCTTTGCCAGCGCCTGGTCCAGATCGGCCAGCAGATCGTCGATGTGCTCGATGCCGATCGACAGGCGCACGGTTTCCTCGCGCACGCCCGCCTTCTGCAGCTCTTCGGGATTGAGCTGGCGATGGGTGGTGGACGCCGGGTGCGTGGCCAGCGACTTGGCGTCGCCGATGTTGACCAGGCGCGTGAACAACTGCAGCGCGTCCTGGAAGCGCGCGCCGGCTTCGCGGCCGCCCTTCACGCCGAACGTGAACAGGCCGGGCGCCTTGCCGCCCAGGTACTTGCGCACCAGGGCGTGATCCGGGTGGTCCGGCAGGCCGGCGTAGTTGACCCACTCGACCTTGGGATGCTCGCGCAGATAGCCGGCCACCTTGACCGCGTTCTCGACGATGCGGTCCACGCGCAGCGCCAGCGTCTCGATGCCCTGCAGGATCTGGAACGCATTGAACGGCGAGATCGCCGCGCCGGTGTTGCGCAGCGGCACCACGCGGGCGCGGCCGATGTAGGCGGCCGGGCCGAAGGCTTCGGTGTAGACCACGCCGTGGTAGCTGACATCGGGTTCGTTCAGGCGCTTGAAGCGGGCCTTGTGCTCGGCCCAGGGGAACTTGCCTGAGTCGATGATGGCGCCGCCCAGGCTGGTGCCGTGGCCGCCCAGGTACTTGGTCAGCGACTGCACCACGATGTCGGCGCCGTGCTCGATCGGACGCAGCAGGTACGGCGACGGCACGGTGTTGTCGACGATCAGCGGCAGGCCGTGGCGGTGGGCCAGCTCGGCCAGCGCGGCGATGTCGGTGATGTTGCCCAGCGGGTTGCCGACCGATTCGGCGAAGATGGCCTTGGTGCGCTCATCGATCTGCGCCTCGAAGGCGGCCAGGTCGCTGGGGTTGGCGAAGCGCGTGGTGATGCCGTACTGCGGCAGCGTGTGGGCGAACAGGTTGTAGGTGCCGCCGTACAGCGTGCTGGACGAGACGATGTTGTCGCCCGCCTCGGCGATGGTCAGGATCGCGTAGGTCACGGCGGCCTGGCCAGAGGCCAGCGCCAGCGCGGCGATGCCGCCTTCCAGGGCCGCGACGCGCTGCTCCAGCACGTCGGTGGTCGGGTTCATGATGCGGGTGTAGATGTTGCCCGCGACCTTCAGGTCGAACAGGTCGGCGCCATGCTGGGTGTCGTCAAAGGCGTAGGCCACGGTCTGGTAGATCGGCACGGCCACGGCACGCGTGGTCGGGTCCGGCTTGTAGCCGCCGTGCACGGCGATGGTTTCCAGCCGCCAGTCGGGCTTCTTCGCTTCGGTCATGATGTAGTGCTCCTCGAAAATGCGTTATCGGTGATGGGATCAGGCGGCGAACCCGCGCGCGGCGCGCAGGATGCGGTCGATGTCCCCGTGATTGTTATAGGCGCCCACGGACAGGCGCAGGTAACCATACTCCACAATGCTGGCCACCACGCCCTCGCGGGCAAGGTGCGCCAGCGCCGCGGCGGGATCGGGCACGCGCACGGCGGTGGTGGTGCTGCGCAGCGCCGCGTCGGCCGGCGATACCACCTGCAGGCCCTGGGCGCGCAAACCGTCGCTCAATGCGGCGGATAGCTCCAGCACCCACGGCTCGATGCGCTCTGGCCGCGCCCACTCGATCAGATCCAGCGCCGCGGCCCAGCCGGCGATGCCGGGATAGTTGAGATTGCCGGTCTCCAGGCGGCGGGCGTCGCCGGCATCGGACACGCCCACCTGCCACTGCAGGCCGGCCTTGTCGAGCGTGGTGACTTCCGAGGGGCCGACATACAGCGGATCGAGCGCGTCGAGCAGCCGCGGCGACACGTGCAGCAGGCCCACGCCCAGGGGTCCCAGGAAGCCCTTGTGGGCGCCGCTGGCGAACGCGTCCACGCCCCAGGCATCGACCTCGGCGCGCAACAGGCCCGCGCCCTGGATGCCATCGACCACCAGCCAGATGCCGCGCTCGGCGCAGCGCCGGCCCAGTTCGGCAATGTCGGTGCGCAGGCCCGTGCCGTACTGCACCCACGACACCGCGATTAGCCGCGTGCGCGCGTCGACGTGCTGCCACAGGTCATCGACCGTATAGCGGTGCGCGCGCGACGGCGGCACCCGCACCTGCACGCCGCGACGGCGCAGGTTGAGCCAGGGCAAGGCATTGGTGGGATGTTCCTGGTCGTCGACCACCAGGTTGTCGCCCTCCTGCCAGGAGAGGCCCTGCGCCACGGTATTCAGGCCCTCGGTGGTGTTCTTGGTGAAGGCCAGCCGGCGCGCGTCGCCGCCGATCAGCCGCGCCAGCCGCGCGCGCAGCGCGCCGGCATCGCGCAGCCATTGCGGCTTGTCGCTGCGGGCATGGGTGATGCCGTCGAAGAAGGCGGCCACGCCCTCGGCCACCTTGGGCGCCAGCGGGCTGGTGTAGGCGATGTTGGCGTAGGCCTTGTCGCGAGTGATGGGAAACCATTCCCGGAATTCATCCTGCCAGCTCATGCGCAACCTTCTTCAATCCTGCAACTTGGTATGGACGGATTCTAGGTATATGACGCGAATTTGGATAAGGCTAAGTTCTCATAACCATATGACGATACAGTCGCTCACAATGGCGATGCGCAGCCCTAGAATTCATGCCTTTCTTGCATACTTCAAATACGGGAACGGCATGCGGTTGATCTCTCTACTCAAAGCCGCCGGGGTGGCGGCGGCGCTGGCGCATATGACGATGTCCACGGCCAACGCCGCCACGGCGGGCGCCACGGTCGATGCCATCAAGAAGCGCGGCGAACTGGTGTGCGGCGTGAGCCAGGGCTCGGCCGGCCTGTCGATCGCCGACAAGCAAGGCCGCTGGACCGGCCTGGACGCCGACCTGTGCCGCGCGCTGGCCGCGGCGGTGCTGGGCGATCCGGAAAAAACGCGCTTCGTGCCGCTCAGCTCGCAGCAGCGCTTTCCCGCTCTGCAAGGCGGCGAGATCGACGTGCTCAACCGCAACACCACCATCACCTCCGGCCGCGACGCGGGCCTGGGCATCGTCTCGGCCGGCATCGTGTTCTATGACGGCCAGGGCTTCCTGGTGCCGAAGAAGCTGGGCGTGAAAAGCGCCACCGAACTGGACGGCGCGCAGGTCTGCGTGCAGCCCGGCACCGTCAACGAACAGAACCTGGTCGATTACTTCAAGAAGCACAAGCTCAACTATCGGCCGGTGGTGATCGAGAACCTGGTCGAGCTGGAACAGGCCTTCTACGCGGGACGCTGCGACGTCTACCTGTCGGATGCCTCGACGCTGGCCGCCAGCCGCGCCGCGCGCGCCGCCAATCCGGACGACTTCGTCATCCTGCCCGAACGCATCAACAAGTCGCCGCTCGGCCCCTTCGTGCGCCAGGACGATCCCAACTGGACCGCCATCGTGCGCTGGACCGTCAACGCGCTGGTGGCCGCCGAGGAACTGGGCATCACCTCCAGGAACGTCGACAGCCAGGCGCAAAGCAGCGACGCGCAGGTGCGCCGCCTATTGGGTCTGGACCCCGGTATCGGCAAGAGCTTCGGGCTGGGCGAAGGCTGGGCCCGCAACGTGATCAAGGCCGTCGGCAACTATGGCGAGGTGTGGGACCGCAACCTGGGCGCGGCCACGCCGCTCAAGCTCGATCGCGGCCTGAACCGGCAATGGAACCAGGGCGGCCTGCTGTATTCGCCGCCGTTCCAATAAGCCTTCACGCACGCGCTGCCGCCAGGCGGGCCGACGGCTCGCCTGCGCGCTTTTGAGAAGTCGCCGGGCCTTCCGGCGCAGGCCAGGACAGACATGATTGCCCTTCACCCCTCGCCCTGGAACGCCGCGCTGCGGCGCTGGTGGCCAGCCGCCGCCTGGACCCTGGGGCTTGCCGCCCTGGCGGCGTTACTGCTGCTGCACATCGAGGCCACGCAGGCGGCCCGCGGCATCCGCGGCGGCTTCGGCTTCCTGTTCCAGCCGGCGGGCTTCCGCATTTCGGAAAGCCTGCTGCCGGTGACGCCCGACGATCCCTACTGGATGTCGATCGCCGCCGGGCTGGTGAACACGCTGACGGTCGCGCTGGTGGCGGTTCCGCTCGCCACCCTGCTGGGCGTCGGCCTGGGCCTGCTGCGGCTGTCGTCGCAGCCGCTGGCATCGCGCACTGCCGCGCTCGTCATCGCGCCCTTGCGCAACACCCCGGTACTGCTGCAATTGTTCGTCTGGTACGGCCTCTTGCTGCGCCTGCCGGACGCGCGCCAGGCGTGGACGCCGCTGCCGTCCGTGCTGCTGTCGAACCGCGGGCTGGCATTGCCGGCGCTGCATGGCTGGCTGCCGTACGCGCTGGCGGCGGCGGGCGCCGTGCTGCTCGGCTGGCGCCTGCGTCATCGCCTCGGCCGCGCCGCGCCCTGGGCCGCGCTGGCGGCGACGGCGCTGGCCTGGGCGTTGTTGCCCGGCGTCACCATCGATCTGCCCGTCAAGCGCGGCCTGGGCCTGCAAGGCGGCTGGCAGCCCAGCATCGAATTCGCCGCCCTGGTGATCGGCCTGGTGGTGTTCCATGCCGCCTACATCGCCGACATCGTGCGCGCCGCCGTGCGGGCGGTGCCGGTGGGCCTGGTGGAAGCCGGCCAGGCCATGGCGCTGACGCCCTGGGGCGTGCTGCGCCACGTCGTCGCGCCCTACGCCGCGCGCGTAGCGCTGCCGCCGTATGCCAACCAGTGCCTGGCGCTGGTCAAGAACAGCACCCTGGCCATCGCCATCGGCTACCAGGAGCTGATGGCCGTGATCAACACCGCCATCACCCAGACCGGGCTGGCGCTGGAAGGCATCACGCTGGCCGTGGCCGTCTACCTGGGCCTGGCCCTGGCGCTGGGCGGCGCGCTGTCGGCCTGGAACGCGCGCCACGCCCGCCACGGCCCCGGCGACAGCCACGGCGCCCGCCTGGGCGAGCGGCCCGCGTTGCGCCTGCTGGCGCGCGAGGGACGCGGCATCAACGGCTGGCTGGGCGCGGCGCTGACGGTCTTGCTGCTGGCCGCCGCCGGCTGGGCGTTGCTCGATTGGGCGTTGCTGCGCGCCGTCTGGAGCGGCAGCCCGGCCACCTGCGCCGCCGCCGCGGGCGCCTGCTGGGCCGCCGTGGGCGAGAACCTGCCGTTGCTGCTGTTCGGCGCCATGGCGCCGGCCGACCGCGCGCAGGCGCTGGTCGCCTGCGCCGCCCTGCTCGCCGCCGTGGCGGTCGCGCTGGGGGTGGGTCGGCTCGCGGCCCGCCCGCGCCTGGCGTGGATCGCACTGATGGTCGCCGTCACGGCGGCCGCGCTGGGCGGCTGGCCGTGGGGCGGCAGCGCCATCGGCCCGCTGCGCTGGGGCGGCCTGCTGGTGACGTTGATCCTGGCGATCGCGGCGATGCTGGCCGCGTTGCCGCTGGCCTTCGGCCTGGCGCTGCTACGTCGCGGCGGCAGCCTGGGCGGGTCGCTCGCCGCCGCCGCGCTGATCGAGGCCGTGCGCGGCGTGCCGCTGGTGACGCAATTGCTGTTCGCCTCCTTCGTGCTGCCGCTGCTGCTGGGCGGCGGCGTGTCCAAGTTCGGCATGGCGCTGGCCGCGCTGACGCTGCATACCGCCTGCCTGCTGGCCGAAGTGCTGCGCGGCGCGCTGCAGGCGATTCCGCCGGGCCAGATGATGGCGGCGCGCGCGCTCGGCATGCGCCCGGCAGTGGCCTACTGGACGGTGATCTGGCCGCAGGCCCGCCGCATCGCGGCGCCGGCCGCGCTGGGCGTGTTCGTGGGCGCGGTCAAGGACACCTCGCTGGTCAGCATCATCGGCGTATTCGACGTGCTGGGCGCGGCCAAGGCGGTGGTGGCGGGCACCGACTGGCGACCGTACCACGTCGAGGTCTACCTGGCGGTGGCGCTGCTGTACTTCGGCGCCAGCCTGGCGCTGTCGCGGGTGGCGCGGCGCATGGAAGGACCGGCGGCGTCCTGAGATCCGCGGCCGGGCGCGTGCCGCCTTCGCGGCCACGCCTATTGCACCCCTGCGCCCAGCCGTTCCAGCCAGGCCGGACGCGGCGCCGCGTCCAGCCAGTTCTTGACGATCAACCCCAGTTCGGTGTCGCCGGAGATACGCAGCCGACGCTGGAAGAACAAGGTGTCCGCATCAGTCTCGCCGCGCATCAGGGCCAGCAGTTCCGCCACGCCCGCGCCCAGCTCCAGCTCGCAGGCCTCGCGGTTCCACATCGGTCGAAAGACGCCGCCGCGCACGGTGAAGCGGCTGCACAGGCCCAGGTCCTCGATGGTGATGGCGAAGCTGCGGCCCTCCAGTTCCGGCGGCGGGCTGAGCCAGTTCAAACGCCGCGCCAACTCCAGCCCGGCGACGAAGTGCAGCGACACCAGCGGCGCGGGCAGCCGCCGGCCCAGGCGCGCGACCAGACCCGGCACGGCGAATCGGCTGTCGCTCATAGCGCCTCCTGCCAGGCGATCCCCGCCTGTCCATGGAAATAGCCATTGCAGCGGCTGATGCCGGCCGGCGGCTGCACCGCTTCCGGCGCGCGGCCGCCGCGCGCGGCGTCCAGCGCCGCGATGGCTTCGAGCGTGCCGGCCGACTGCGGGCTGACGCGCAGCACGTCGGCGCCCATGTCGGCCAGGTATGCGGCCTGGTCCAGCAGGTCGAGACAGGCGGCCGACTGCACCTGGATGCCGTTGATCGCCAGGAACTCGCGCGATTCACGCGTGCGCATGTCCAGGCCGTCGGGATGCTCGATGCAGCGAAAGCCGCACTCGTCCTTTTTCAGCCGGAAGTGGCGCGCGGTGAAACAGCGCGCCGAGAACGCCAGCGCCATGCGGCCCCACACCATGATCTCGGCCTGCAACCCGGCCGGCCGCTCGGCCAGCAGCCGCGCCAGCGCATTGACGTGCATTTCCAGCGGCGCGACGAAGCGGGTCGCGCCGCGCGCGGCCAGCCATTCCAGCGTGCCGCCGTGGTAGGCGTTCATGTGCGGACCGGCCACGAACGGCCGGCCGCCCAGGTGGCGCATGGCGCCGGCCTCGCCAGCCTCGACCATGAAATCCCGCTGCTCGCACAGGCGTCGCAGGGCCGAGGCTTCGGCGCCGGTCTCGATCAGGGTGCGGCCGGACAGCACCACTTCCTTGCCGGCGGCCGCGAGGTCGCGCGCCAGGTCGAGCCAGTCGTCGGCGCGCAGTTCGTGGCGCCGGCTACAGACGGTTTCGCCGACGTAAAGGATATCGGCCGGACTGTCGGCCAGTTCAGCGTAGAACGCCAGCGTGCGCTGGCGCGGCCAGTAGTACAGCAACGGTCCGACCGAGATGCGGAAAGCCTTGGGTTTCATTTCCATGGACGTTCGAATGCGCCTTGCGTGACTTGGGATCCCTCGGCATGGCGCGCCAGCATGGCGTTCCATTCGGGACGGGGGGAGTAGCGGTTGGGATCGGCGTGCGCGCTGTCGAGCGCGGCGCGCAGCGTGGACACCACCTGCGTGACGTAGGCCGGGCTGCGCTGGCGCCCTTCTATCTTGATCGCCGCCACGCCCATCTCGGCCAGTTTGGGCAAGAGGCCGATGGCGTTCAGGCTGGTCGGTTCCTCCAGCGCATGGTCGGCATGGCCGTCGACCTCGAAGCGCCCCTTGCACAGCGTCGGATAAGCGGCGGCCTCGCCAGGCCCATAGCGGTCGATCAGGATGCCGTTCAGGCGCGCATCCAGGCGGCCGTCCTGCTCAACCCAGCGCACCGCACTGGCGGGCGAACAGACGCCCTTGTTGTTGGGCGAATCGCCCGTGGCGTACGACGACAACAGGCAGCGCCCTTCGGCCATGACGCACAGGCTGCCGAAGCCGAACACCTCGACCTCGACGCTGACGTTGGCGCAGATACGGGCGATCTCGGCCAGGGTCAGCACGCGCGGCAGCACCACCCGCTGGATGCCGAACTGTTCCTTCATCAGTTCGATGGCGTCGGTGTGGGTGGCCGAGCCCTGCACCGACAGGTGCAGGCGCAGGTCGGGATAGCGGTCGCGGGCGTAGGCCAGCAGGCCGGCATCGGCCATGATGACAGCGTCCGCGCCCAGCCCATGCGCGGCGTCGACCGCCTCGCGCCATTCATGGCCGCGGCCGGCCTGCACGAAGGTGTTGATGGCGAACAGCACCTTGCGCTGGCGGCTGTGCGCCAGTTCGACGCCGGCGCGGATGTCGCGTTCGGTGAAATTGAGCCCGGCGAAGTTGCGGGCGTTGGTGGCGTTCTTCAGGCCCAGGTAGACCGTGTCTGCGCCGGCCTCGACCGCCGCTTTCAGCGCGGCCAGGCTGCCGGCCGGCGCCACCAGTTCCAGGGGAGTGGTTCGGATTTGCATGCCGGCCAGTCTAGGGGCCGGCGCGGCCCGTGGCCTTGTCGCAGATCAAACCGCGCGGCCAGCGCGAGCCGGCGCGGCGCCGTCAGACCGGATCGTCGCCGTGCAGCCCGTGTTCGACGGCGTAGACCGCCACCTGCACGCGGCTGGTCAGGTTGAGCTTCTTCAGCACGTTCTGCACGTGGATCTTGACCGTGCTTTCGCTGACGTCGAGTTCGCGCGCGATGACCTTGTTGCTGGCGCCGCGCGCCAGGCACTGCACGATCTGGCGTTCGCGCGCCGTCAGGCGATGGCGCTCGGCCTGCCCCGCCGGCGCCTGCGCGGCCAGGCTGGCCTGGCCGCGGAACTGCTCGACCAGCTTGGCCGTCATGCTTTCGGCGATGACCGGCTCGCCGCCGGCGGCGCGGCGGACGGCGGTGGTGAGCGCCTCGGCGTCGATGTTCTTGAGCAGGTAGCCGCGCGCGCCGTCTCGCAGCGCCTGGCCGAGTTCGTCGGCCTCTTCCGACACGGTGAGGATGATGACTGCACAGGAAGGCAGATCCTGGGTCAGCAGTTGCAGCGTCTCCAGCCCCGACAGGCCCGGCATGTTCAGGTCCAGCAGCACCACGTCGGGCTTGAGTTCCTTGGCGCGCTTGAGGCCCTCGACGCCGTCGCCGGCCTCGGCCACGACCTCGAAATCGGGCTGGCGCTGCAACAGCAGGCGCATCCCCGAGCGGAACAGGGTGTGGTCGTCGACGAGCAGGATACGGATGGGCATGGTCTTGATGGGTCAGGCGGCCTGGCGTTCGGCGTCGGGCAGGGTCAACGCGATGCGCGTGCCACCGCCGGGCCGGGACTTCATTGTAATCAAGGCATGCATCCGGGCGGCGCGTTCGCGCATGATGTGCAGGCCGATGTGGGCCTCGCCACGCTGCGCCACTTCGTCCGGATCGTAGCCCTGGCCGTTGTCGGCGATCAGCAGGTTGAAGTCGCGGTCGTTGCGCACCACCACGTCGACCCGGTCGGCCTCGGAATGCTTGCGCACGTTGGACAACGCTTCCTGCAGGATGAACAGCACCTGCAATTGCTGCTCCGGCGCCAGCGGCGCGCCGACGCCCTGGCTGAAGGCCAGCTCCGTGCGCACGCCGGTCTGGCGGCGGAAGCGCTCGACCGTGTCCTCGATGGCCGTCTTCAGGTCGCCCTGGCCCAGCTTGTCGCGGAAATTGGTCAGCAGTTCGCGCACGTCCTTGTAGCTTTCGTCCACGCCGGTGCGCAGCAGCGGCAGGATCTCCTCGACCTCGGCCTGGTCGCCGCGCTTGACGGCGGCGTCCAGCAATTGCAATTGCAGGTTGAGGAAATTCAGGCCTTGCGCCAGGCTGTCGTGCAGGCCCTGCGCGACCAGGCCACGCTCCTGCACGACCGCCAGTTGACGCGCCTGGGCGCCCAGGCGGCGGTTGTCCAGCGCCACGCCCAGCAGTTGCCCCAGCGTTTCCAGCAACTGCGATTCGGACGCGGCCAGCTTGCGCGGCTGGCGGAAATGCAGGGAGTACGAGCCCAGCACCTCGTCGCGCGTGACGATGCGGAACACCGCCACGCTGGCGAAACCGTCGCGCTGGCAGTTCAGCTCCGCCTGCGACGGCGCCTGGCGCAGATCTTGGATCACGATGACGCCGGCCTGGCGGGTGGCCACGCCGCAGTAGCAGTCGTCGACCCGCATGCAGTGCTCGGATTCCACCAGTTCCTCGGACAGCCCCACCGACACCACCAGGTTGAGCTTTTCGTTGTCGGGGTCGAGCGCGCGGATGCTGCCGCCCTCGGCGTCGAACTGCAACATGACGCGGCGCAGGAACCCCTGGCACATCGCCTCGATGTCGTTGGGCTGGTTCAGGAATGCCGCCATGTCGTACAGCGCGCCGATGTCGCGGTTCTGCGCCGCGAGCTGGGCGGTCTTTTCGCCCACCCGCTGCTCCAGGCCGGTGTACAGGCTCTGCAATTCGTCGGCCATGCGGTTGAAGCCGCGCGCCAGCACGCCGAATTCATCCTGGCTCTCGACCGGCAGGCGGGTGCTGAACTCGCGCGCCGCCATGCGCTGCAGGCCGTCGCGCAGGCGCAGCACGGGCGCGATGATCCACAGGTACAGCAGGTAGATCATGGCCAGGGTGCCGGCGCTGGCGATGGCCGCCAGCACGCCCTGCGACAGCCGCAGCGAGGTGGTCTTGCCGGCGTTGTCCTGCTCGATCATGCGCACCAGCTCGTCGGCGCGGGCAACGAAATCGGGCAGCGTCTCCAGGTATTCGGCCGCGTCCTCGCGGGCGATGGCGCGCATTGCCGCCGGCCGCATGATGTCGCGCCAGTAGTCGGCCACGCCCAGCCAATGCTGGCGGATGGTCGGATCGTTGGGAATGAACAGCGGCCGGGCCGGATTGCCGCGCGCCAGGCGGGCGATGGTGTCGTCCATCAACTGCACCTGCTCTTCGGTGCGCGCCTGGCGCCCGGCCTCGGGCCGCATCAGCTCCACCGCGACCCGGTTGGCGCGCATGCGCAGGCTGCCGGTGTCGTTGATGGCCGCGCCCGCGCCTTCCAGCTGCCACGACAGCCACAGCGTCAGGCCGATCATGCCGAGCACCACGATCAACGCCAGCAGCGAACTGGCGACGATGCGCGTCGACAGCCGGTGGCGTGGCGACGGCAGGCCCTGGGCGTCGGAGGGGGAATCGGGTGTGGTCATGGACTGGGCTTGCGCGCGGGCGTGCCTGAAGCGGGTTGGGCGATTGCCAGCCTTGAGGCGCACGCCGCGCGGCTGGCAGACTCCAGTGTAGTCGTTCCGCTCAACCCTGCCGCACCGCCCGGATGATGAAATCGGCCACCGCGGCCGGGTCGTTCAGGGGCAGGCAAGGCAGGTCCGTGGCCAGCGCCGCGTCGGTCACGATCGCCAGGAAGCCGGCGTCCTCGGCATGCAGCGGCGGCTTGCCCAGCGCCGGACGGTAGACCTCGATGCGGGGAATGGCCGCCTGCTTGAAACCCTCCACCAGCACCAGGTCGGCCGGCGCCAGGCGCAGCAACTGCTCTTGCAGCGACGGCTCCGGCGCCCCGCGCAGCTCGTGCACGATGGCATAGCGGAACGGCGACGCCACCATCACCTCCTGCGCCCCGGCCTGGCGGAAACGCGCGCTGTCCTTGCCGGGCGGCTCCATCTCGAAGTCGTGGTGGCTGTGCTTGATGACGCTGACCTTCAGGCCGCGCGCGCGCAGCAGCGGCAGCATGGCCTCGATCAGAGTGGTCTTGCCGCTGCCTGAGCGGCCGGCAATGCCGAAAACGGGGGTCATGCGGGCTCCGTGAACAAGGGACAGACAATGGGCAGGAACGCGTCCGCCCGGGCCGAGTATGCCAGCAAAGCGCCCGCCACCAGGTCGAAGTACCAGCCGTGCAGGGTCAGGTCGCCGGCCTGCAGGCGCCGCTGCACGCACGGCAGCGCCTCCAGGTTGCGCAGCGAGATCAGGATGGACGCCTGCTCGCAGGCGCGCCGGTGCTCCGCCAGCGATGCCGCCGGCATGTCGCTCAACACGCGCTGGCGCGCCGGTTCGGCGATATCCATCCAGCGGTTCAGGTAGTCCGGTTCGCCGTCGCCGCGCGTCGGCCGCTCCATCAGCGCGCGGATGCCGCCGCACTGGGCATGGCCCAGCACGATGATGCGGCTGACCTTGAGTTGCTCGACCGCGAACTGGATCGCCGCCAGCACGCCATGGTGGCCCTGGTCGCGGTCGGGCGGCGGCACCAGGTTGGCGACGTTGCGCACGGTGAAGATGTCGCCCGGGTCGCAGCCCAGCAGCATGGCCGGATCGACCCGCGAATCGCAGCAGCCCACCAGCAGCGTGCTGGGGTGCTGGCCGTCGCGCAGGTTGCGGTACAGCGACGGCGCCGCTTCGTAGTATTGATGCTGGAAGCGCTGGAAGCCGTCCACCAGCCGTTCGATGTCGCGCATGGTTCAGCCTCCGGTCTGCGACATGAAACGCACGATGCGCTCGGGCCGGGTGGTGAATTCGTGGCGTTCCGGCTTGGCGGCGATGCCGGCGCGGATCGCCCGTTCCAGGTCGGCGTCGCTGGCGCCCTCGCGCAGCAGCCGCCCCAGCGGCACCTGGTCTTCCTGGCCCAGGCACAGGTACAGGGTGCCGTCCACGCCCAGCCGCACGCGGTTGCAGGCGGCGCAGAAATGGCGCGACATGGGCGTGATGACGCCCAGCACCGGCGCGCCGCCGCCGCTGCTCCAGTAGCGCGCCGGGCCCGCGCCCTGCCCCGCCAGCGCCGGCACCAGGCCGGCGTCGGCCGCCAGCCGCGCGCCCAGCTCGCCGAGGTCGGCATGGGCATAGCGGCGGCCGCAATCGCCCACCGGCATCGGCTCGATCAGGCGCAGGATGAAGCCTTGCGCCAGCGCGTAGTCCAGCAGCCGGCGCACGTCGGCCTCGGGCGTGGCGGCATGCACCACGCTGTTGAGCTTGATCGGCACGAAACCGGCCTCGCGCGCGGCCCGCAGCCCGGCCAGCACGGCATCCAGGCAATCGCGTCCGGTGATGCGGCCGAACGCGGCCGCGTCCAGGGTGTCCAGGCTGATGTTCAGGCGGTGCACGCCCGCCGCCCGCAAGGCGGCGGCATGGCGCGCCAGCTGGGTGCCGTTGGTCGACAGCGACAGGTCATCCACCCCCGGCAGCGCCGCGATGGCGGCGGCCAGGCCGGCCACGCCGCGGCGCAGCAGCGGCTCGCCGCCGGTCAGCCGCAAGCGGCGCACGCCCAGGCCGGCGAACAGGCCCGCCAGGCGCGCCATTTCGTCATGGCGCAGCCAGTTGGCGGGCTCCTCGAAGCCCTTGAAGCCCTTGGGCATGCAGTAGCCGCAGCGCAGGTCGCAACGGTCGGTGACCGAGACCCGCAGGTAGTCGATGCGGCGGCCGAAGCCGTCGATCAGCCCCCGCGGCGCGGCGGACGCCATGGCGGCGACCGGGGCCGCCGGGGCCACCGCCAGGGCGGGCGCGGGTGTCATGACGGGCTCCCGAACACCCGGTCGTCCTCGGCGCCGCCCAGGTCGATGCCGCGCACGTCGGCGCGCTCCACCAGCAGCCGGGCATACTGGCGCCAGGCGGTGTCGCGGCTGGCGGCGGCCAGGGCCGAGGCGATCGATTCGCGCACCTGCTCGAACGGCAGCAGGCGCCCTTCGATGCGCCGCGTCACGCGCACGATGTGCAGCCCGTGGCGGGTCTCCAGCACCTGCGGCAGCAAGCCGCCCGCCGGCAAGGCGAACACCGCCTTCTCGAATTCGGGCACGGTGTCGCCGCGCCCCAGCTGCCCCAGGTTGCCGCCCACCGCCGCCGACGGGCAGTTGGACTGCCGCCGCGCCACCTCGGCAAAGCCGGAGGGGTCGGCCAGCAGGTCCGCCAGCACCGCGCTGGCGTGGGCCCGCAGCATGTCCAGGTTGACCCCGGGGGTGACCTGGAACAGGATGTGGTCGGCCTCGATCAGCTCGCCCACGATGAAGCGCTGCGGATTGGCCTGGTAGTAGCGGCGGCAGGCCGCCTCGTCGGCCTCGGGCGCCTGGGCCTGGCGGGCCAGCAAGGCGCCGATGGCGTCGTCTTCGGACAAGGGCTCCGATTCCGACCCCAGCCCCAGCCGCGCCGCCTCGTCCAGCAGCACCCGCCGCAGCACCAGCGCCGTGGTGGCGGCGCGCATCGGGTTGGGCGCGTCCGCATGCAGCGGCAGTTCTTGTTCCATGTCGGCGTCGGTCAGTTCGACGCCATTGATGGTCACAGGCATGTCGGCCTCCTTGCCGCTCAGCGCGGGCGCACCAGTTGCCAGGCGCGGCCCAGGTAACCCAGCGACGCGAAGCCGCTCCACACGTGCACCAGGCGCGTGAACGGGAAGATCACGAACAGCGTCAGACCCATGAAGAGGTGCGCCTTGAACAGCGGCGGCACCTCGGCCACAAAGTCGGCGGCCCCACTGCGGAAGGTCACGATGTGCTGCGCCCAGTGCATCAGGCGCACCATCATCTCGCCATCCATGTGGCCGGCCGACAGCGCGATGGTCGACAGGCCCAGCAGCAGCGTCACCAGGATCCACAGCAGCAACAGCTTGTCGCCGGGCCGGGTGGCCTTGCGGATGCGCGGGTCGCTCAGGCGGCGGTGGATCAGGATCAGCAGGCCGATCAGGCACAGCCCGCCCATGACGCCGCCGGCCACCATGGCGACCGTCTGCTTGAGCGTGTGCGACACGCCCAGCGTGTCCCACACCACCACCGGGGTCAGCAAGCCGACCAGGTGGCCGAAGAACAGCCCCAGGATGCCGACGTGAAAGAGGATGTTGCCCAGCCGCAGCTGGCCGCGATGCAGCAGCTGCGAGCTGTCGGTCTTCCAGGTGTACTGCTCGCGCTCGAAGCGCGCCAGGCTGCCCAGCAGGAACACCGTCAGGGCGATGTAGGGATAGATGCCGAAGAAGAACTGGTTCAGGGAATTCATGATGCGTGTCCTGGAAATTAGCGGGTGACCGGCGCCCGGGGATAGAAGCGCACGGCCTGCGCGCCGTCGCCCGAGAACGGGCGCAGCAGCGGTTCGACGCCGTCGGCGCCAGCGCCGAAGGTCTCCATGGCTTCGTCCATGTCGCGCACCGGCGGCGCGGTCTGCTCGCGCGGCGTGACCCGCGACAGGCCGCGCAGCACGACGAAGACGCTGGCGTACGGGCTCTCGTTGCGCGCCAGGCGCGCGCCGATGGCGGCCAGCACGTGGATGGCGTCGTCCAGCAGGTCCTGCGCCACGGCCGGGTCGATCACGCCCAGGAACTCCAGGAACAGCGGTACGTGGTCCGGCAGTTCCGACACCACCGGTTCGAAGCCGTGCTGGCGGTAGGTCTCCAGCAGGTCGACCATGGCCTGGCCACGGTCGCGGCTTTCGCCGTGCACGTGCTCGAACAGGTGCAGCGAATGGGCGCGGTTGCGGTCGAAGGTGGCCACGTAGGTCTCCTGCAGCGCGATCAGGTCCTGGCTGGCGAGGTGGCCGATCAGCGGTTGCAGGGTTTCCTCGGCTTCCGGATAGGCGGCCAGCGCGCCCTCGACCTCGGTCAGGGCGTCCAGCAGTTCCTGTTCGGGGTAGCAGAGCAGCGCGGAAAGCAGGCGATAAAGGCTCATGGTTTTCTCCCGTCTCAGGCCGCGGCCTTCTTGCGCGACTTCGGCATGTCGATGAAGATCTCGCTGCCCTGCGGCTTGCGGCCGAACAGCGTGCCTTCCGAGACGCCGCCCGAGCAGCCGTTGCCGAAGGTGAAGCCGCAGCTGCCCTTCTCGTTGAAGCTGTCCTCGACGATTTCCTTGTGGCTGCTGGGCACCACGAAGCGGTCCTCGTAGTCGGCAATCGCCATGATGCGGTACATGTCCTGCACGGTTTCTTCCGACAGGCCGACCTGCTCCAGCAGGGCCGTATCGCGCTCGCCATGCACGGTCTCGGCACGCTTGTAGGCGCGCATCGCCAGCATCCGTTCGAGCGCCCGCAGCACGGGGGCTTCCTTGCCCGCCGTCAGCAGGTTGGCCAGGTAGCGCACCGGGATGCGCAGGCTGGCCACATCCGGGATCATGGCGCTGGTGCCGAGCGTGCGCTGAGGCATCTTTCCGGCCTCGGCGGCGGTCTGGATCGGCGACAGCGGCGGGATGTACCAGACCATCGGCAGCGTGCGGTATTCCGGATGCAGCGGGAAGGCGACGCGCCACTCCACCGCCATCTTGTAGACCGGCGACTGGCGCGCGGCTTCCAGCCAGGATTCCGGGATGCCCTGCTCGCGCGCGGCGGCGATCACCTCGGGCGAGTGCGGATCCAGGAACAGGTCCAGCTGCGACTGGTACAGGTCCTGCTCGTTGCCGACGGCGGCGGCGCGCTCGATCTGGTCGGCGTCGTACAGCATCACGCCCAGGTAGCGGATGCGGCCGACGCAGGTCTCCGAGCACACGGTCGGCTGGCCGGCCTCGATGCGCGGGTAGCAGAAGGTGCACTTCTCGGCCTTGCCGCTATGCCAGTTGTAGTAGATCTTCTTGTACGGGCAGCCCGAGATGCACATGCGCCAGCCGCGGCACTTGTCCTGGTCGACCAGCACGATGCCGTCGTCCTCGCGCTTGTAGATCGAGCCCGACGGGCAGCTGGCGACACAGGCCGGGTTCAGGCAGTGTTCGCACAGGCGCGGCAGGTACATCATGAAGGTGTTCTCGAAGGTCGAGTACATCTCCTTCTGCACGCCCTCGAACAGGGCGTCGCGGCTGCGCGCGGCGAATTCGCCGCCCAGGTCGTCCTCCCAGTTCGGACCCCAGACGATCTTGTCCATCTTCTTGCCGGTCAGCACCGACACCGGGCGCGCCGTCGGCGGCGTCTGCGACAGCGGCGCGTTCTTCAGGTGCTCGTAGTCGAAGGTGAACGGCTCGTAATAGTCGTCGATCTGCGGCAGGTTCGGGTTGGCGAACAGGTTGGCCAGGATGCGCAGCTTGCCGCCCTGGCGCGGTTCCAGCTTGCCCGCCGCCGTGCGGCGCCAGCCGCCCTGCCATTTCTCCTGGTTCTCCCATTCCTTGGGATAGCCGATGCCGGGCTTGGTCTCGACGTTGTTGAACCAGGCGTACTCGACGCCGTCGCGGCTGGTCCAGACGTTCTTGCAGGTGACCGAGCAAGTGTGGCAGCCGATGCACTTGTCCAGATTCAGCACCATGCCGATTTGGGCGCGTATCCTCATGATTGCTTCTCTTCCTGTTGCGTTTGGGCGGCGGGATCCTCGACCAGCGGGCCTTCCAGCCAGTCCACCTTCTTCATCTTGCGCAGCACCACGAATTCGTCGCGGTTGGCGCCCACGGTGCCGTAGTAGTTGAAGCCGTAGGCCTGCTGGGCGTAGCCGCCGATCATGTGGGTCGGCTTGAGCACGGTGCGCGTCACCGAGTTGTGGATGCCGCCGCGCTTGCCGCTGGTCTCCGCGCCCGGCACGTTCACGATCTTTTCCTGGGCGTGGTACATCAGGCACATGCCGACCGGCACGCGCTGGCTCACCACCACCCGCGCGGTCAGCGTGCCGTTGACGTTGAACACCTCGACCCAGTCGTTGTCGACCAGCCCGGCCTGCTTGGCCTCGGCCTCGGAGATCCACACGTGGGGACCGCCGCGGCTCAGGGTCAGCATGCGCAGGTTGTCGGAATAGGTGCTGTGGATGCCCCACTTCTGGTGCGGCGTCAGCCAGTTCAGCACCAGCTCCTTCTCGCCATTGGGATAGCGCCCCAGCATCGGCGCGATGGTCTTGGTGTCGATCGCCGGCTTGTAGACGCACGAACCCTCGCCGAAGTCCAGCATCCAGCGGTGGTCCTGGTAGAACTGCTGGCGGCCGGTCAGGGTGCGCCACGGGATCAGCTCGTGCACGTTGGTGTAGCCGGCGTTGTAGCTGACTTCTTCGCTTTCCAGGCCCGACCAGGTCGGCGCCGAGATGATCTTGCGCGGCTGCGCCTGGATGTCGCGGAAGCGGATCTTGTCGTGCTCGCGGCCCACCGCCAGGTGGGTGTGGTCGCGGCCGGTGATCTTGCCCAGCGCTTCCCAGGCCTTGACCGACACGTGGCCATTGGTCTCGGGGGCGAAGGTCAGGATCATTTCGGCGGCGTCGATGGCGCTGTCCAGCCGCGGCCGGCCCTGGCTCACGCCAGCTTCGGCCACGCGCTCGTTGATGCCGGCCAGTTCGCCCACTTCGTGCTCGGTGTTCCAGTTGATGCCCTTGCCGCCGTTGCCCAGCTTGTCCAGCAGCGGACCGACCGAGGTGAACTTGCGGTAGATGTCGTTGTAGTCGCGCTCGACCACGGTCATGTTGGGCGCGGTCTTGCCCGGCACCAGGTCGCATTCGCCCAGCTTCCAGTCCCTGGGTTCGAAGGCCTGCCCCAGTTCCCCCGGGGTGTCATGCATCAGCGGCGTCAGCACCAGGTCGCGGCGCTTGCCCAGGTAGGGGCCGCCGATCTCGCTGAACTTCCTGGCCAGCAGCTTGTAGATCTCCCAGTCGGTCTTGCTTTCCCAGAGCGGCTGCACGGCTTCGCTCAGCGGGTGGATGAAGGGGTGCATGTCGGACGTGTTGAGGTCGTCCTTCTCGTACCAGGTGGCCGTCGGCAGCACGATGTCGCCGTACAGGCAAGTGGTGCTCATGCGGAAGTCCAGCACCGTCAGCAGGTCGAGCTTGCCCTCGGCCGCGTCTTCCTGGTAGTTGACCTCGACCGGCTTGATGGCTTCGGCCTCGTCGCCGAACACCGCGTTCTGCGTGCCCAGCAGGTACTTCAGGAAGTACTCGTGGCCCTTGCCGCTGGAGCCCAGGATGTTGGAGCGCCACACGAACATGTTGCGCGGGAAGTTGGCGGGGTCGTCGGGGTCTTCGCAGGACATGCGCAGTTCGCCGGACTTGAGCTGCTCGACGGCGTGGGCCACCGGGTCCTTGCCGGCGGCTTCGGCCTGCGCGGTCAGGTCCAGCGGATTGGTGCGCAGCTGCGGCGCCGACGGCAGCCAGCCCATGCGCTCGGCGCGGGCGTTCAGGTCGATCATGCTGAGGTCGCCATAGCGGCCGCGGTCGGCGGTCGGGCCCAGCACTTCCTGCACGTTCAGCTTTTCATGGCGCCACTGGCTGGTATGGGCGTAGAAGAACGAGGTGCCGTTCATCTGGCGCGGCGGGCGCACCCAGTCGGAGGCGAACGCCAGCGGCGCCCAGCCGAACTGCGGCCGCAGCTTTTCCTGGCCCACATAGTGGGCCCAGCCGCCGCCGCTCTTGCCGACGCAGCCGCACATCATCAACATGTTGATGATGCCGCGGTAAATCATGTCCATGTGGTACCAGTGGTTCAGGCCGGCGCCGACGATGACCATCGACTTGCCCTCGGTGTCGTGGGCGTTCTGGGCGAACTCGCGCGCCACCTGGATCACCTGCGCGCGCGGCACGCCGGTGTGCTTTTCCTGCCAGGCCGGGGTGTAGGGCACGTCGTCGTCATAGGACGCGGCCACGTTGCCGCCGCCCAGGCCGCGATCCAGGCCGTAGTTGGCCATCTGCAGGTCGTACACCGTGGCCGCCAGGGCCTCGCTGCCGTCGGCCAGGCGGATGCGGCGCGCCGGCACGTTGCGCACCAGCAGTTCGTCGTGCTCAGCGCCGAAGTACGGGAAACCCACGCCGACCACGGTGTCGGCGCTGTCCGCCAGGCTCAGGCGCGGCTCGATGGCGCGGCCGCTGCCGCCGTCGCGCGCTTCCAGGTTCCAGCGGCCGACCTTCTCGCCGCCGTTGACCGCGCCCTCGCCCCAGCGAAAGCCGATGCTGCCGTTGGGCGCCACCAGGTCGCCGCTGGTTTCGTCGAATACCAGCGTCTTCCAGTCGGGGTTGTTCTGCTCGCCCAGCGCGCCGTCAAGCTGCGAGGCGCGCAGGAAATGGTCGGGCGCATAAAAGCCGTCGCGCTCCTTGAGCAGGACCAGCATCGGCATGTCGGTGTAGCGCCGCACGTAGTCGCGGAAATAGGCCGAGGCGCCCGACAGGTGGAATTCCTTGAGGATGACATGGCCCATGGCCATCGCCAGCGCGGCGTCGGTGCCCTGCTTGGGCGCCAGCCAGATGTCGCCGAACTTGACCATTTCGCCGAAGTCGCTGGACACCGCCACCGTCTTGGTGCCCTTGTAGCGGACCTCGGTGTAGAAGTGGGCGTCGGGCGTGCGGGTCTGCGGCACGTTCGAGCCCCACACCATCAGGTAGGTCGAGTTGTACCAGTCGGCCGATTCCGGCACGTCGGTCTGCTCGCCCCAGATCTGCGGGCTGGCCGGCGGCAGGTCGCAATACCAGTCGTAGAAGCTCAGGCAGGCGCCGCCCAGCAGGCTCAGGTAGCGGGCGCCGGCGGCGTAGCTGACCATCGACATGGCGGGAATCGGCGAAAAGCCGATCAGGCGGTCGGGGCCGAACTTCTTGATGGTGTAGGCATTGGCGGCGGCGATCATCTCGGTGGCCGTGTCCCAGTCCGTGCGCACGAAGCCGCCCAGCCCTCGCACCGACTTGTAGCGCCTGGCGCGCGCCGGGTCCTGGCTGATCCATTCCCAGGCCGCGATCGGGTCCATGGTCTTGCGCGCCTCGCGCCACATTTCCATCAGGCGGCCGCGCATCATCGGGTACTTCACGCGCTGCGCCGAATAGACGTACCAGCTATAGGACGCGCCACGCGGACAGCCGCGCGGCTCGTGGTTGGGCAGGTCCGGCCGCGTGCGCGGGTAGTCGGTCTGCTGGGTCTCCCAGGTGATCAGGCCGTTCTTGACGTAGACCTTCCACGAGCACGAGCCGGTGCAATTGACCCCGTGGGTCGAGCGCACCACCTTGTCGTGCTGCCAGCGGGCGCGATAGGCGTTTTCCCACTTGCGGTCTTCATTGACCACTGCCCCGTGACCGTCCGCGTAGGTGGATTTCACCCGCGACATGAACTTCAACCGGTCCAGAAAATGACTCATTGCGTTTCTCCAAGAGCGCCGGCGCGGCCGGCGCGTACTGCAATCCGTGCTGTCAAAATCACTTTAGTGGTCGCCCGCCGCGCCGACCATTCGCCGGTGGCACAGGGCGGGCGCGGCAGAGTGACTAGTCACCCCGGCCAGCCCCGCTTCAGCAGGGCACCGGCGCGTTGCGGCGCGCGTAGTACCACCAGGTGATCAGCACGCAGGTGGCGTAGAAGCCGATGAAGCAATACAGGGCCGCCTGGGCGCTGCCGGTCAGCTCCAGCGAGGTGCCGAAGCTGCGCGGGATGAAAAAGCCGCCATAGGCGCCGATGGCGCCGGAAAAGCCCAGCACCGCGGCCGATTCGCGCGCCGCGTCGGTCAGGGCCTGCTTCTGCGCGGCTGCGCCCTTGCCGTGCGCGGCCTGGGTGCGCTCGCGCAGGAAGATCACCGGGATCATGCGGAAGGTCGAGCCGTTGCCCACGCCGGTCAGCGCGAACAACACGATGAACATGGCCAGGAAGCCGTTGAAATCGCCGCCCTGCCCGTTCAGCGGCAGGAACATCACCACGCCCAGCACCGCGGCGATCATGCCGATGAAGGTGAACAGCGTGACGCGCGCCCCGCCCAGCTTGTCCGAGACCCAGCCGCCCACCGGCCGGGTCAGCGAGCCCACCAGCGGGCCCAGGAAGGCGTAGGTGGTCGGGTCGACCTGCGGGAACAGCGTCTTGGTCAGCATGGCAAAGCCCGCCGAGAAACCGATGAACGAGCCGAAGGTGCCCACGTACAGCCAGCACATCAGCCAGTTGTGCTTGCGCTTGAATATCACGGCCTGGTCGGCGAACGAGGCGCGCGCGTCGGCGATGTCGTTCATGCCGAACCATGCCGCCAGCGAGGCCAGCGCGATCGGAATGACCCAGATGAAGCCGGCGTTCTGCAGCCACAGGCTGCGTTGGACGCCGCCGGCGGTAATCGTCTGCGGCTCGCCGCCCAGCGCGCCGAACACGCCCATCGAAATCACCACCGGCACCACGAACTGCACCAGCGACACGCCCAGATTGCCGATGCCGGCGTTCAGGCCCGTGGCCAGGCCCTTCTTGTCCTTGGGAAAGAAGAAGCTGATGTTGGCCATGCTGGAGCTGAAGTTGCCGCCCCCCAGGCCGCACAGCAGCGCCAGGATCAGCAGCGTCGGGAACGAGGTGGTCGGGTCGCGCAGCGCGAAGCCCATGCCCAGCGCCGGGATCAGCAGCGAGGCGGTCGAGATCGCGGTCCACTTGCGGCCGCCGAACACCGGCACCAGGAACGAATAGAAGATGCGCAGCGTGGCCCCCGACAGCGCCGGCAGCGCGGTCAGCCAGAACAACTGGTTCTTGGACAGCATGAAGCCGGCGCGGTCGAGGTTGACCACCACCACGCTCCACAGCATCCAGATGCTGAACGCCAGCATCAGCGCGGGAATGGAAATCCACAGGTTGCGGTTGGCGATGCGGGCGCCGGTCTGTTTCCAGAAGCCGGGGTTTTCCGGCTCCCAGCGCGCCAGGACATGGGAAGACATAGGTGTTCTCCGGTGGGGGTCAGGCGGCTTGGCGCCGCGCGGTGGCGGCGCTTTCGGGCCGGAAACTGAAATGCATGAAGATGAGCGAGACGCAGACCGTGCCGTACAGCAGCATGAAGGCGCTGGAGCGCACGCCGGTCAGGTCGAGCAGCACGCCGAACAGGATCGGCAGGATGAAGCCGCCCAGGCCGCCGGCCAGGCCGACGATGCCCGAGACCGCGCCGATGTTCTGGCCGAACTCATCCGAGATGAACTTGAAGACCGAGGCCTTGCCAATCGCCATGGCGATGCCGACGATGAACAGCAGGATGGTGAAGCTGGTCGGGCCCAGGGCGATGTCGAACTGGCGCGGGCCGCCGGTGGTCAGCACGGTGAAGTGCGTCTGCGGATAGCTCAGGATGAAGAACGCCACCCAGCACACCCACATCACCCACCAGGTGGTCTTGTAGGCGCCGTAGCGGTCCGAGATCCAGCCGCCCATGGCGCGCAGCACGCCGCCCGGCAGCGAGAAGCACGCGGCCAGCAGCGCCGCCAGCTTCATGTCGAAGCCATACTCGCCGATGTAGTACTTGGTCATCCAGAGCGCCAGCGCCACGTAGCCGCCGAACACCACCGAGTAGTACTGGCAGTAGCGCCACACGCGCGGGTCCTTCAGCATCGCGAATTGCGCCTTCAGGCTGGCGCCGCCGGCCACCCGGTGCGACGGATCCGAGGCCGAGAACAGCCAGAACAGGATCGCCGTCACCAGCAAGGCCACCGCGTACACCTGCGGCACGATCACCCAGGCGCCGCCGGCCGCGGCGATCAGCGCCGGCGCCACGAACTTGGTGATGGCCGAGCCCGAATTGCCGGCGCCGAACACGCCCATGGCCAGGCCCTGCTTGTTGCGCGGAAACCAGCGCGCCACGTAAGGCGTGCCGACCGAGAACGAGCCGCCGGTCAGGCCCACGAACAGCGCCAGCACCAGGAATTGCCAGTACTCGGTGGCGTAGGACAGCAGCCAGATCGGCACCACCGCCAGCAGCATCAGCACGAAGAACACCGGCCGGCCGCCGTAGCGGTCGGTCCAGATGCCCAGCGGCACGCGCACCAGGGAGCCGGTCAGCACCGGCATGGCGGCCAGCAGGCCGAATTCGGTCTCGGACAGGCCAAGCTGTGTCTTGATGGGAATGCCCAGCACCGCGAAGATCATCCATACCGCGAAGCAGATGGTGAAGGCGAAGGTGCTGGATACCAGGACCCGCATGGGCGCGCTGGCCGAGGGGTGGGTTGATGCCATGGTGGTTCTCGCTTTTTTGCACACGGAATACGACAGCCCCAAGCCTAGGCATCCGCGCCTGCCGCCACCATTCGCCGGCCGACCATATCGGCGCCGCCGATGTGACTAGTCACCCCGGAAAAGCCGCCGCGTTTGCGCGGGATCAAATCCGCGCGATGGGCCGAAAGCGTCTGGCGGCGTTAATATGTATTTCAAATACACATTCAAGGCCGCTCCGCCGGCCATCCGCGCAAAGGCCAACATGTCCACCCTGCTCACCCTGGAAGAACCCGCCGCCGACGGCGCCCCGCGGCCGAATTGGCGCGCCTTCACCGAAATGGGCTTTCGCCCGCTGTACCTGGCTGGCTGCGCCTGGGCGTTGCTGTCGGTGCTGCTATGGGTGTTCGCGCCGGCCCGACTGACGGGCGTGCTGACCGCCATGCCGTGGCACGCCCACGAGATGCTGTGGGGCTTCGTGGCCACCATCGCGGTCGGCTTCCTGCTGACGGCCGGCGCCAACTGGACCGGCCGCAATCCGCTGCGCGGCGCGCCGCTGGCGGCGCTGTGTGTGGTCTGGCTGGTGGCGCGCGGCGCCTACCTGGCGCCCGGCATGACGGCCTTCACCGTCGCCGCCGTGGCCGACCTGCTGTTCTTCCTGTCGGCCGCCATTGCCCTGGCGCGCGCCGTCTGGATCACGCGCAATCGCCGCAACTACGGCGTGCCATTGCTGCTGCTGGCGCTGGCCGCGGCCCACGCGCTGTATCTGCGCGCCGCGCTGGCGGGCGATTACCTGGCGCTGATGCGCTACTTCAACGCCGGCCTTTTGACGATGGCGGTGCTGACGCTGCTGATCGCGCGCCGGGTGCTGCCGTTCTTCGCCAAGCGGGCCGTGCAGGGCCTGGAAATTCCGCCCCACACCCGCAGCGGCCATTTGCAGCTCGGCGCCGGCGTGTTGGCGATTGCCGGCCTGCTGGCCGGGGCGCCGCGTGCCGCCGCGCTGCTGCTCGCGGTCACCGGCATCCTGGCGCTGGCGCAGTGGCTGGCCTGGAAGCCGTGGGCCGCGCGCCGCGTGCCGCTGCTGTGGGTCCTGTACGCGGGTTATCTGGGCCTGGGCCTCGGCCTGCTGGCGGGCGCGGCGCAACTGGCCGGCTACGTGGCGCGGCCCGCCTGGCCGGCGCACGTCATCGGCGTGGCCGGTTTCTCGGTGCTGATCATCGGCATGGCCACGCGCACGGCGATGGGCCACCTGGGCCGGCCGCTGCGCGCCGACCGCAGCATGGTGCTGAGCTATGCGCTGGTGATCCTGGCGGCGCTGCTGCGCCTGGCCGCCCTGGTGCCGACCGGCGCCGCGCTGGGCTTGCTGCATGCGTCGGCCGGCGCCTGGGCGCTGGGGTTCGGCCTGTACCTGTGGCGCTTCTGGCCGTGGATGATCCGGCCGCGCGCGGACGCCGCGGCCAAGCCGGCGGCGCCGATGATGAAGATCGTGCCCGCCGGGCCGCGCCGGGCGCCTTGAAGCGCGGGCGGCCGCCCCGTTTATCAGCCGCGCGCTTCGCGCCGGCGGGTCGCTTCCAGTTGCTTCTTCATGGCCTTGAGCCAGGCCTTGAGCTGCTGCATGTCGACGAACTGCGACAGCTCGAACTCCAGCTCGCCGATGTAGTCCTGCACATCGGCGATTTCCGCGTCCAGGTCTTCCATCAGGTCGGCCGGGTCGATCGGCTGCTCCGGATCGAAGCGGTATTCGGCCTTGAAGTCGCGCTCGAACGCGGCCAGCTCGCGGTTCACGGCCGCCAGTTGCTCCCGCAGCACGGGAATGGCCAGCGCCAGCTTGTCCTGGGGCACGCCGTCCAGGCCGTCCGGCCCCAGCGCCAGCAAGGCCTCGGCCTGCGCCAGCGCGTCCGGCGCGAACGTCGCGGCGGTGGCGGGCGCGTCTGCCTGGGCCTGCGCGGAGGCGGCCATCTCGGCCATCTCGGCCGCCTCGGCCTCGCGTTCCTCGGCCACTTCGGCGTCGATGTCGGAACCGCTGTGCTTGCGGTAGACCGCCTTTAGGCGCTCGATGTCGCATTCGGCCGGCGTGCCGTCCAGCAGGATCGAGAACAGCGTCTCCTGCCCCAATTGCGCGGCGATCTCGGACACCAGTTGACGTTCCGCCTTGGTCAGCTCCTTCTGCCTGGCGGCATGGTCGAAGCAGAGCACCAGCCTGGCCTTGAGCTCGATCTCGGTGACCTCCAGCGGCGCCAGCACCTTGGCATGCTTGCCCTGGTACTCGCGCGCCACGGTTTGCCACAACTGCAACGCGGCGCGGTCGGTGCGCAGCGCGTCGATCAGCGCGGCGGCGGAGGTATTTTCTTGCATGGATGAAACCCTATGAGCGGCCCGGCGCGCGCCGGGGCGGAAACTGGCTGGAAAACCGTATTATCCCCGTTCACAGCCCTGCGCCCCAGGCGCTGGCCAAGCCCCGCAGCGCCGCCGCCGGGTCGGCCGCCCTGGCCTGCTGGTCGCGCAGGCGGCAGATCTCCGGATCGCGCTCGAACAGGCCGCGCGCATGGACGCGGGCCAGCTCGGTCAAGCCGGCGGTCTTGGGCCGGCGGATCGCGGTGAAGGCGGCCAGCGCCGCCTCCAGGTCGCGCGGCCCGGCCGCCAGGCATTGGCCCAGGTGCCAGGCATCCTCCAGCGCCTGGCACGCGCCCTGGCCCGAGGTCGGCAACGGCGCGTGCGCGGCATCGCCCACCAGCAGCACATTGTCCCGATGCCAGACCGCCGGCGTGTCCAGGTCATGCACGGCAATCAGGCGCACGGCGTCGGCGGGCGTCGCCTGGATGAGGCGCGCGACCGGCGCGGCCCAAGCGGCGAAAAGGCCGGCAACCTCCGCGCGCGGATCCGCCCCCTCCCCGGCGGCGGACAGCGGCCGGACCTGGGCCCCGGCCCAATAGACCAGATCCCGCCGCACCGCGACGCAGCCGAAACGCTCGCCGACGCCCCAATAGTCCTGGATGGCGATGTCATCGGCCAGGCCTGGAGCCGACGCGACGCCGATCCAGTTCACGAACCCTTGGTACACCGGCGTGTTGTCGCCCGTGACGAACCGACGCGCCACCGAGTCCATCCGGCCGTCCGCGCCGATGAGCAGGTCCGGCCGGATGGCGGCGCCATTGCCAAACCGCGCCGTGGCGCGGCCATCATCGCCCGGCTCGATCGCCACCGCGCGATGGCCGTACTCGACCGTGATGCCGGCGCGCGCCGTGTGCGCCAGCAGCACGGCCAGCAGGTCGCGGCGCAGGATCGCATGGGTCGGGTAACCCATCAGGCGATCCAGCGCGGTGATGTCGAGTCCGCCCAGGGCATTGCCCGCGGGGTCGTAACGGCGCATCGCCACCGGCTTGCCCCCCAGCGCCGCGACGTCCGGCAGCAACCCGAGCCGGTCGAGCACGCAACCCGCATTGGGCCATAGCGTCACGCCAGCCCCCATCGTGGCCGGCGCGGCGCCGCGTTCGTAGACCCGCGGCCGGTGTCCCGACCGATGCAGGGCGAGCGCGACGCTCAGGCCGGCGATCCCGCCGCCCAGTATTCCGATATCCATGCTGAATCCTTGCTTCAAATCCCGCGTGCCGGCCCGACGCCGCACACAGGATCCGCATCGTAGATTCCGCCGGATGTGAGAACTAGTATGGAAAAATGGGTTCCTTTCATATCGCAAACGGGATAATCATGGGTCAGGCCCTGGATCTGAACAGCGTTCGCGTCTACGCGGCGGTGGTGGACGAACAGAGCTTCGCGGGCGCGGCGCGGCGCCTGGCCATGCCGTCGTCGAACGTCAGCCGCCATGTCGCGGGACTGGAGCGGCGGCTGGGCTTGCGGCTGCTGGAACGCAGCACCCGCCATCTGCGCATGACCGAAGCCGGTCAGTTGCTGTACCAGCGGGCCAAGCCGTTGCTGGACAGCCTGGACGCCACGGAAGAGGAACTGGGCGCGGCCAGGCAGGAACTGCGCGGACCGCTGCACCTGTGCATGCCGGGCGAAGCGCCACGGTTGCTGGCGCCGATCCTGGCGGAGTTCTGCGATCGCCACCCCGGCATCGACCTGGCCTGCGACACCCGCCTCGATGGCATCGACGCGCTGCGCGAGGATGTCGATCTGTCGATCGTGTTCCATCGCGGCCGCCAGGACGACAGCAGCCTCATCACGCGCGAACTGGCGATATTGCCCAGCATCGTGGTTGCCTCGCCCGCGCTGCTGGCCCGCGTCGGCGTGCCGCGCCAGGCGCGCCAGCTCAAGGCGCTGCCCTGCATCACCACCCTGAGCGCGCTCAAGGGCATGCCCTGGCAATTCGTGGACGCGGCCGGAGACATCGTCAAGGTGCCGGTGCGCAGCCGCTACCGCGTCAACAGCGGCGAACTGGCGCTGATGGGCGCGCGCCAGGGCATCGGCTTCGCGATCCTGGCGGCCGTCTCATGCCAGGAGGACCTGGCCGCCGGCCGCCTGTGCGAAGTGCCGCTGGACCTGCAACCGGCCCCGCTGCAGTTGCTCGGGGTCTACAGCCACCGCCACTCGGTCAGCGCGCGGGCCCGGGCGCTGCTTGAATTGATCCAGACGCGGCTGGCCGAGGCCGGCCTGGGCGCGCCGGCGGCAAACCGGCGCAAGGGAGGCCGCATCAAACCTGACGATAAGCTGATATAAAAACGCTAATAATTATTATTCAGCTAGAATCCGTACTGTCCCCAACTTATCCCCCGGCAGTACCGAGATGCCCTTGCCTTCTTCCGCGGGCCCCGCCGCGTTGCGCCAGCGGCTGGCGCTGGCCACCTTCCTGGCCGTGGCCGCGCTGGCCGGCTGGGCAATCTGGCGCTACGCCCTGCAAGGTCCGCCCGCCGCCGCCATTCCCGGTTACGCCCAGCAACCCGTGCCCGTCAGCATCGCCGCCGCGCGCCGCGGTCCGCTGCCACGCGACCTGCATGCGCTGGGCACCATCACGCCGCTGGCGCAGGTGGTGCTGCGCAGCCAGGTCGACGGCCAGTTGCAGCGCCTGCACTACACCGAAGGCCAGGCGGTCAGCCGCGGCCAACTGCTGGCCGAGATCGATCCGCGCCCCTACCAGGCGGCGCTGGCGGCCGCCGAAGGCGAGCTGGCGCGCGTCGAGGCGTTGCTCGGCAATGCCGAGATCGACCTGCGCCGCTACCGGCAACTGGCGCGCCAGGAAGCGGTGGCCGGGCAGCAACTGGACACCGCCGAGGCCCAGGCGCGCAGCTACGCCGCGCAGCGCCAGCGCCTGATGGCCGGCGTCGCCGACGCCCGCCGCCTGCTGGCACAGACCCGCATCCAGGCGCCGCACGACGGCCGCATCGGCTTTCGGCGCGTGGACGCCGGCAACCACGTGCGCGCCGCCGACGCCAATGGCCTGGCCACCCTGGTGCAGACGCGCCCGATCTCGGCGCTATTCTCGATTTCGGAGACCCATCTGGACCTGCTGCGCCAGGCCCAGGCGCAGGCCGGCGACGCCGCCCTGCAGGTGCAGGCCTGGGACGCCGACGAACGCCGCCTGATCGCGCTGGGCACCCTGCAGGCGCTGGACAACCAGATCCACGCCGCCAGCGGCACGGTCAAGCTGCGCGCCCTGTTCGAGAATGCCGACGAGGCGCTGTTCCCGAACCAGTTCGTCAATATCCGCCTGGCGCTGGCGCGGCAGGAAGAGGTGCTGTCGATTCCCACGGCGGCGGTGCAGTACGGCGCCGACGGCGCCTTTGTCTTCGTCATCGGCGACGACCAGCGCGCCACCCGGCGCGACCTGACGCTGGGCCGCGCCAATGCCGGCCGTGTCGAAGTCCGCTCCGGCCTGGCCGTGGCCGAACGCGTGGTGGTCGAAGGCGTGGACCGCCTGCACGACGGCCGCGAGGTGCGGATCGTGGAAACCCAGCCGTAACGCCATGAGCCTGTCACGCCCCTTCATCCTGCGCCCGGTCGCCACCTCGTTCCTGATGCTGGCGCTGCTGCTGTCGGGCATCCTTGCCTGGCGCCTGCTGCCGGTGGCGGCGCTGCCGCAGGTCGACTACCCCATCATCCAGGTCACCACGCCCTACCCCGGCGCCAGCCCCGACGTCACCGCGCGCGCGGTCACCGCGCCGCTGGAGCGCCGCTTCGGGCAGATCCCGGGCCTCAAGCAGATGTCGTCCTCCAGCGGCAGCGGCATCTCGGTGATCACGCTGCAGTTCTCGCTCGACGTCTCTTTGGGCGTGGCCGAACAGGAGGTGCAGGCCGCCATCAGCGCCAGCGGCTCGCTGCTGCCGTCCGACCTGCCGACGCCGCCGGTGTACCGCAAGGTCAACCCGGCCGACGTGCCGATCCTGACGCTGGCGGTGACCTCGGATTCGCTGCCGCTGCCGCAGGTCTACGACCTGGTCGACACGCGCATGACGCAACGCCTGGCGCAGTTGTCGGGCGTAGGCATGGTCAGCCTGGCCGGCGGCCAGCGGCCCGCGGTGCGGGTGCAGGCCAACCCCATGGCGCTGGCCGCGCGCGGCCTGCGGCTGTCCGACGTGCAGGAAGCCATCGCCAAGGCCAACTCCAACCAGCCCAAGGGCAGCTTCGACGGCCCGGTACGCTCGGTCATCATGGACGCCAACGACCAGTTGCAGAGCGCGCAGGAATACCGCGACCTGATCGTGGCCTGGCGCAACGGCGCGCCGGTGCGGCTGGGCGACGTCGCCACGGTCGAGGACGGCGCCGAGAACCGCTACCTGGCCGCCTGGGTCGATCGCCAGCCGGCGGTGCTGGTGAACATCCAACGCCAGCCGGGCGCCAACGTCATCGCCGTGGCCGACCAGGTCAAGGCGCTGCTGCCGCAACTGACCGCCAGCCTGCCGGCGGCGGCGCAGGTGCGGGTGCTGACCGACCGCACCGAAAGCATCCGCGCCTCCGTGCGCGGCGTGCAATGGGAGCTGGCCTTCGCCGTCGGGCTGGTGGTGCTGGTGACCTTCCTGTTCCTGCGCAACCTGCCGGCCACGCTGATCCCGAGCCTGGCGGTGCCGCTGTCCCTGATCGGCACGTTTGGCGTGATGCACCTGGCGGGCTTCTCCACCAACAATCTCACGCTGATGGCGCTGACCATCGGCGCCGGCTTCGTGGTCGACGACGCCATCGTCATGCTGGAGAACATCGCCCGCTACCGCGAACAGGGCCACAGCCCGATGGCGGCCGCGCTCAAGGGCGCCGGACAGATCGGCTTCACCCTGGTGTCGCTGACGCTGTCGCTGATCGCCGTGCTGATCCCGCTGCTGTTCATGGAAGACGTGGTCGGCCGGCTGTTCCGCGAATTCGCCATCACGCTGGCGGTGGCCATCCTGATCTCGCTGGCGGTGTCGCTGACGCTGACGCCCATGATGTGCGCGCGCCTGCTGCCGCCGCACGCCGAGCGCCCGCCCGGCCTGCTCGACCACCTGCAGGCGCGCTATGCCGGCTGGCTCGACATCACGCTGCGCCACCAGCGCCTGACGCTGCTGGCGATGCTGGCCACCGTCGCGCTGACCGGGCTGCTGTACCTGGCGGTGCCCAAGGGGTTCTTCCCGGCGCAGGACGGCGGCGCGCTGCAAGGCGTGACCCAGTCGGCGCAAAGCACCTCGTTCGAGGCCATGTCGCGGCGCCAGCAGGCGCTGGCGCAAAGCCTGCTGGAAGACCCCGACGTCGCCAGCCTGTCGTCCTTCATCGGCATCGACGGCATGAACGCCACCCTCAACACCGGCCGCCTGCTGGTCAACCTCAAGCCCTGGAGCGAGCGCGGCGCGCCGCTGGCCGACATCATGGCGCGGCTGGACGCCCGCGCCCGCCAGGTGCAGGGCATCTCGCTGTACCTGCAACCCGTGCAGGAATTGAACATCGAGGATCGCGTCAGCCGCGGCCAATACCAGTTCACCCTGACCTCGCCCGACAGCGCGCTGCTGGCGCGCTGGAGCCACGCCCTGACCCAGCGCCTGGCCGCCGCGCCGCAACTGGCCGACATCTCGTCGGACCTGCAGGGCGATGGCCGCCAGGCCTACCTGGAGGTCTCGCGCGACGCCGCCGCGCGCCTGGGCCTGACCATGGACGACGTGGCCCAGGCGCTCTACAGCGCCTTTGGCCAGCGCCAGGTCGCCACCCTGTTCACGCAGTCCAACCAGTACCGCGTGGTGCTGGAGGTGGACCGGCGCCTGGCCGCCAGCCCCGAAGCGCTGGAACGCATCCACCTGCGCACGGCGGACGGCCAGCCGATTCCGCTATCGGCGCTGGCCACGGTCAGCGAGCGCGCCGTGCCGCTGGCGGTCAACCACCTGTCGCAGTTCCCCGCCGTGAATTTCTCGTTCAACCTGCCGGCCGGCGGTTCACTGGGCGCGGCCATCGCCGCCATCGAAGCGGCGCGCCAGGACATCGCCATGCCCGCGAGCGTCGAATTGCGCCTGCAGGGCGCGGCGTCCGCGTTCCAGGCCTCGCTGTCCAACACCCTGTGGCTGATGCTGGCCGCCGTGGTCACCATGTATCTGGTGCTGGGCATGCTGTATGAAAGCGCGATCCACCCGGTCACCATCCTCTCGACCCTGCCGTCGGCCACGGTGGGCGCGCTGCTGGCGCTGCTGCTGACCGGCCGGCCGCTGGACCTGATCGCAGTGATCGGCATCATCCTGCTGATCGGGCTGGTCAAGAAGAACGGCATCATGATGGTCGACTTCGCGCTGGAAGCCGAACGCAGCCGCGGCCTGGCGCCGCGCGAGGCGATCCGCGAAGCCGCGCTGCTGCGGCTGCGGCCGATCCTGATGACCACGCTGGCGGCGCTGTTCGGCGCCCTGCCGCTGATGCTGGCCACCGGCTCGGGCGCCGAGCTGCGCCAGCCGCTGGGCTGGGTGATGGTCGGCGGCCTGCTGGTCAGCCAGGTGCTGACGCTGTTCACCACGCCCGCCGTCTACCTGTTCTTCCACCGACTGGGCGCGGGCCGCCGCAAGGCCCTGCCCGCCCCCGCGGACCGGCCGGCGCCATGATCCGCGCGCTGCTGCACCGGCCCATCGCCTGCATCTTCCTGGCGCTGGCCCTGACGCTGCTGGGCGCGGTGGCCTGGCGCCTGCTGCCGGTGGCGCCGCTGCCGCAGGTCGACTTCCCCACCATCGAGGTGCGCGCCGAACTGCCCGGCGCCAGCCCCGAGAGCATGGCCAGCACCGTGGCCGCGCCGCTGGAACGCGCGCTGGGCGGCATCGCCGGCGTCAGCGCCATGAGCTCGTCCAGCAACCAGGGCGCCACCCGCGTGCTGTTGCAATTCGCGCTGGACCGCGACATCAACGCCGCCGCGCGCGACGTGCAGGCCGCCATCAACGCCGCCCGCTCCGAGCTGCCCTCGGGCATGCCGGGCAATCCCAGCTACCGCAAGGTCAATCCGTCGCAGGCGCCCATCATGGCGCTGGCGCTCAGCTCGCCCACCCGACCCGCCGGCCGGCTCTACGACCTGGGCGCCACGGTGCTGGCGCAGAAGCTCTCGCAGATCGTCGGCGTCGGCGAAGTGACGCTGGGCGGCAGCTCGCTGCCGGCGGTGCGAGTGCAGGTCAACCCCAATGCGCTGGCGCACTACGGCGTGGCGCTGGACGACCTGCGCCAGTCCATCGCCAACGCCGCCCCCATGGGTCCGCAGGGCCAACTGGACTCGGCCTCGCAGCGCTGGGAGGTCGGCACGCCCGGCCAGCCGCGCACGGCCGCCGACTACAACGGCCTGATCGTGCGCCACCAGGACGGCGCCGCCCTGCGGCTGGCCCAGGTGGCGCGGATCAGCGACTCGGTCGAGAACCGCTACAGCAGCGGTTTTCACAACCACAACCCGGCGGTGGTACTGACCGTCAGCCGCCAGCCGGGCGCCAACATCATCGAGACCATCGCCGCCATCAACCAGGCCCTGCCCGGCCTGCGCGCGCTGATGCCGGCCGACGTCGACCTGACCGTAGTGCTGGACCGCTCGCCCGGCATCCACGCCACGCTGCGCGAGGCCCACGTCACGCTGGGGCTGGCGGTGGGGCTGGTGATCCTGGTGGTGTGGCTGTTCCTGGGCAGCGCCCGCGCCGCCGCCATTCCCAGCGTGGCGATTCCGGTCTGCCTGATCGCCACCTTCGCCGTCATGTACCTGTGGGGCTTCTCGCTCAACAACCTGTCGCTGATGGCGCTGATCGTGGCCGCGGGCCTGGTGGTGGACGACGCCATCGTGGTGCTGGAGAACATCTCGCGCCACCTCGAGCGCGGCCTGGGTCCGCGCCAGGCGGCCCTGCGCGGCGTGCGCGAGGTCGGCTTCACCCTGGTGGCGATGACGCTGGCGCTGTCGGTGGTGTTCGTGTCGATCCTGTTCATGGGCGGGCTGGTGGAGCGGCTGTTCCGCGAGTTCTCGATCACGCTGGTGGCCGCCATCCTGATCTCGCTGGTGGTGTCGGTCGCCATCATTCCCAGCCTGTGCGCGCGCTGGCTGCGGCCGCCGGCCGAGACCCAAACGCGGCCCTCGCGGCTGCGCGCGGTGTTCGCCCGCATCCACCAATGGTATGGCGCGTCGCTGGCGCGGGTGTTGGGCCACGCCCGCCTGACCCTGCTGCTGCTGGCCGCGGTGGTGGCGCTGAACGCCTATCTGTACGCGCAGGCGCCCAAGGGCTTCCTGCCGCAGCAGGACACCGGCCAGTTGATGGGGTTCGTGCGCGGCGACGACGGCTTCTCGTTCCAGGTGATGCAGCCCAAGATCGACGTCTACCGCCAACTGGTGCTCAGGCATCCGGCCGTGCAGGACGTGATCGGCTACAACGGCGGCAGCCTGGGCATCAGCAATTCGCTGTTCCTGATCCGCCTGAAGCCGGTTGCCGAGCGGCGCGAATCCTCGGCCCAGGTGATCGACTGGCTGCGCGCCAACGCCCCGCCGGTGCCCGGCGGGATGTTCTTCCTGAACGTCGACCAGGACCTGCGCATGCCGGGAGGCTTTGGCAATTCCGGCGACCACGAGCTGGCCATCATGGCCAGCGACGTGCCGGCGCTGCGGCAATGGTCGCGCAGGATCTCGCGCGCGATGCGCGACATTCCCGAGCTGCGCGACGTCGACGCGGTGGGCGACGCCGCCACCCAGCAGGTGGTCATCAACATCGATCGCGCCGCCGCCCGGCGCCTGGGCGTGGACATGCGCACCGTCGCCAGCGTGCTCGGCAACTCCTTCAGCCAGCGCCAGGTGGCGACGCTGTACGACCCGATGAACCAATACCGCGTGGTGCTGGAGCTGGACCCGCGCTACACCGAGGACCCCGAGGTGCTGGAACGGGTGCAGGTGGTGGCGGCCGACGGCAGCCGCGTGCCGCTGTCGGCCTTCGCCACCTACGAACACGGCCTGGTCAATGACCGCGTGTTCCACGACGGCCTGTTTGCCGCCGTCGGCGTCGGCTTCTCGCTGGCTGAGGGCGTCTCGCTGCAGCAGGGCCTGGCCGCCATCGACGCCGCCATGGCGCGGCTGATGGTGCCAGCCCACATCCAGACGCGGCTGGGCGGCGACGCCCGCAGCTTCCAGCAGAGCCTGCAGGACCAGCCCTGGCTGATCCTGGGCGTGCTGGTGGCGATCTACCTGGTGCTGGGCATCCTGTACGAAAGCCCGCTGCATCCGCTGACCATCCTGTCGACCCTGCCCTCGGCCGGCGTCGGCGCGCTGCTGGCGCTGCGGCTGGCCGATATCGAGTTCAGCCTGATCGCGCTGCTCGGCCTGTTCCTGCTGGTGGGGGTGGTGATGAAGAACGCCATCCTGATGATCGACTTCGCGCTCGGCCTGGAGCGGCGCGAGGGCCTGACGCCGGAACAGGCCATCCATCGCGCCGCCATGCTGCGCCTGCGGCCCATCGTCATGACCAACCTGGCCGGCCTGCTGGGCGCGCTGCCGCTGGTGCTGGGCATGGGCGAAGGCTCGGAACTGCGCCGGCCGCTGGGGGTGACCATCGTCGGCGGGCTGATGATCAGCCAGTTCCTGACGCTGTACACCACGCCGATCGTGTACCTGGCGCTGGAGCGGCTGCGCTTGAAGGTGGCGGACTGGCGCGCGCGCCGCGCCTGATCCGCCCGTCCACACCGCGCCCGACGCCTCAGCCCGCGCCCCGTTCCACTTCCGGGGCGCGCGGCGCCACGCTCAGGCGTTCGGCCAGCAGCGCCAGGAAGGCCCGCGCCAGCGGCGGCAGGGTGGCGCCGCGCAAGGTCACGACCTGGATGCTGCGCTGGCGCATTTCGGGATTGCTGAACGGCACCGCCACCAGGCCGGCGCTGTCGAGCAGGCCGATCACTGTCAGGTAGCCCGTCAACGCCACGATCTGGCTGCCCGGCAGCATCGGCAGGAAGGCCGCCGAATGGTTGGACACATAGGCCGGCTCGATGTGCACGCCGGCATTGGCGCAGGCCGTGTCGAACAGGTCGCGCACCGTGGTGCCCGGATCGCCCAGCGACAGCGGCGCCTGCGCCAGGTCGCGCACGCCGACGCTGCGGCGCGCGGCCAGCGGATGGCGACGGCACATGATGGCGTAGACCGGCGCGCGGCACAGCAGCTCGGTCTTGAGGCGCTCGTCGGGCGCCACCGTGTAGCGCAGCGCCAACTGCGACAGGCCCTCCAGGATCAGCCGGTTGACCTCCTCCGGCCGCTCCACCAGTAGATGGAAGCGCGCCTCGGGATGCAGGCGCTTGAAATCGGCCATGCACTGCGGCAGGAAGCGGTGCGCGAAGCCCTCGGTACAGGCCAGCCGCACCGTCACGTCGCCCTGCGCGCTGCGCTGGCGGATGGCGGTGGTGACGCGCTCGGCCTCCAGCGCGGCGGCGTTGGCGTAGGCGGCCAACTGGCGCCCTGCCTCGCTCAAGGCCATGCCACGCGCCTGGCGTTCGAACAGCGCAATGCCAAGCTCTTCCTCCAGCTTGGCGATTTGGCGGCTCACGGCCGAAGCCGCCACATGCTGCGCGGCCGCCGCGCCGGCGATCGAGCCGCAGCGCGCCACCTCCAGGAAATACCGCAATCCCAGCGAAATCATGGTGCTCCCCCAATCGTTGCCTTAATGGCAACGATCAAATGCGAATTATCTAATTGTGGCATGTCCATAAGCGTAATAACTTTGTGCCTCCGCCGCTTCCCCCGAGACCGCAGTGACCCGCGAACAAGCCCTAGCCCACGCCACCGGCGCCTATGACGATGGCACCTTGCAGGCCGACCTGGCCCGCCGCGTCGCCTTCCAGACCGAAAGCGAGGAACCGAGCCAGGCCCCTGACCAGCACGCCTACCTGAGCGACGAGCTGGCGCCGGGCCTGGAACAACTCGGCTTTGCCTGTCGCGTCCATCCCAACCCGGCCGGGGTCGATCTGCCGATCCTGGTGGCGCGGCGCATCGAGTCCACGGCGCTGCCCACCGTGCTGCTGTACGGCCACGGCGACGTGGTGCGCGGCAACGCGGCCAAATGGGACGCCGGCCGCGATCCCTGGCGCCTGCGGGTCGAGGGCGACCGCTGGTACGGCCGCGGCACCGCCGACAACAAGGGCCAGCACACCATCAACCTGGCGGCGCTGCGCGAAGTCCTGCGGGCGCGCGACGGCAGGCTGGGATTCAACGCCACCTGGCTGATCGAGACCGGCGAGGAAGCCGGCTCGCCGGGCCTGGCGGCGTTCTGCGAGGCGCAGCGCGAGACTCTCGCCGCCGACGTCTTCATCGCCAGCGACGGCCCGCGCCTGGCCGCTGCCCGCCCCACGCTGTTCATGGGCTCGCGCGGCGCGGTCAACTTCGAACTGTCGCTGCGCGCCCGCGAGCGCGGCTATCACTCGGGCAACTGGGGCGGCCTGCTGGCCAACCCCGCCATCATCCTGTCGCACGCCATCGCCACGCTGGTGGACGCGCGCGGCCGCATCCAGGTGCCGGGCCTGCGCCCGCCCCCCATCCCGGCCGCGGTGGCCGCGGCGCTGGCCGACCTGGAGGTCGGCGGCGGCCCCGACGATCCCGCGATCGACAATGACTGGGGCGAACCGGGGCTGTCACCCGCGGAGCAGGTGTTCGGCTGGAACAGCCTGGACGTGCTGACCTTCGGCGCCGGCGATCCGGCCAAGCCGGTCAATGCCATTCCGCCGGCCGCCTCGGCCTGGTGCCAGTTGCGCTTCGTGGTCGGCACCGACTGGAAGGCGCTGGAACGCCACGTGCGCGCCCACCTCGATGAGGCCGGCTTCGGCGACGTGCAGGTGCGCGTCGGCATGCAGGCCGGCGCCACCCGGCTGTCGCCCGACAACCCGTGGGCGCGCTGGGCCGCCGCCTCGATCGAGCGCAGCACGGGCCTGCGGCCGGCGCTGCTGCCCAACCTGGGCGGTTCGCTGCCCAACGACATCTTCGCCGACCTGCTCGGCCTGCCCACGCTGTGGGTGCCGCATTCCTACCCCGCCTGCGCCCAGCACGCCCCCAACGAACATCTGCTGGGCAGCGTGGCGCGCGAGGGCCTGGCCATCATGGCCGGCCTGTTCTGGGACCTGGGCGACCAGGGCGCCGCGTTGCGCCAGGCCGCCCGCAATCCCGTTACCATTGCCCAACCCTGACCGGACCCGACCATGATCGCCAGAATCCGCGCCGCCGCGCTGGCCTGCCTTTCGGCCCTTGCCCTCCAAGCCGCCGTGGGCGCGCCCGCCGCCCACGCCGCCTATCCCGAACAGGCCATCAAGCTGGTGGTGCCGTTCACGCCCGGCGGCGCCACCGACGCGGTGGCCCGCCTGCTGGCCAACCGCCTGTCGGGCAAGCTGGGCCAGGCCGTGATCGTCGAGAACCGGCCCGGCGCGTCAACCGTCATCGGCGCCAACGCCGTGGCGCAGGCGCAGCCCGACGGCTACACGTTGATGCTGTCGGGCAGCACCACCTACACCGTGCTGCCGGCGCTCAAGCGCGACCTGCCGTACGATCCGCGCCGCAGCTTCGAGCACATCGCCATCGTGGCCCTGGCGCCGGTGGTGCTGCTGGCGCAGAACAGCGTGCCGGCCAAGACCGCGCAACAGGCCGCCGAGCTGGCGCGCGACAAGACCGCCAGCGGCGGCCTGATGTATGGCACCTTCGGCCCGGGATCGGCGCCGCACCTGGTGGGCGAAATGTTCGCCGAGGCCGCCGGCGCCAAAATGACGCCGGTGCCCTACAAGGGCAGCGCGCAGTTCATCACCGCCCTGATCGGCGGCGAGATCGCGCTGGGCGTGGACACGGTGTCGTCGGCCGCGCCGCAGGTCAAGGCCGGCAAGGTGCGCGCGCTGGCCGTCACCGGCGAACACCGCGTGCCACAACTGCCGGACGTGCCGACCTTCATCGAAAGCGGCCTGCCGGGCGTGTCGATGGTGGGCTGGTACGGCCTGGTGGCGCCGGCCCGCACGCCGCAGCCCGTGCTGGACACGCTGAACCGCGCGGTGGCCGGGATCATGGCCGATCCGCAGGTGCAACGCGCCGTCACGGATCTGGCGCTGGAACCGGTCTACCTGGACGGCGCGGCCTTCACGGCGCGCATGCGGCAAGAGTTGCAGACCTTCGGCGAAGTGGGCCGGCGCGCCAACATCAAACTGGATTGAGGCCGGCGGGCGCCCCGCGTTGCGCCGCGGGGCCAGCGCGTAGGGATTTCGTCCTACTCTGGCCCCATTTCGACTAGAATCAGAACCATTCTCAATAAAGGACGGCGGTCCGCGGCCGCGTCGAAAAATAACGAGGCGCGTTCTGAAACCCACTTTCCGTCTTTCCATGGCCTGGCTCCACACCTGGGTCGGCCTGTGGTTTTCCTGGCTGCTGTTCGCCGCCTTCCTGACCGGCACCCTGGCGGTATTCGCCGAACCCATCACCCATTGGATGACGCCCGAGCATCACGCGGCCGAGGCCGAGGCGGCGGCGCGCGAGCCCGTCAAGGTGGATCGCGCGCGCCGGCTCGACCTGGCGGTGCGGTACATGGCGCGGCATCACCCCGGCGCCGGCATGTGGGAGATCTGGCCGGTCGACCGCTTTCACGACAACGGCCTGGTGGCGTACTGGTTGGACCAGAACGGCGAATACGCCGACGCCGAACTCGATCCCGAGACCGGCCAGGAACTGCCAGAGCAAGCGCACCACGCGGCCGGCCGCGCCACGCTCGGCGGCAGTCACTTCGTCGACTTCCACTACAACCTGCATGCCCAGCCGCTGGGCGTCTGGATCGTGGCCTTCGCGGCCATGGCGATGCTGGTGGCGATGATCTCGGGCGTGGTGACGCACAAGCGCATCTTCAAGGACTTCTTCACCTTCCGCGCGAAAAAAGGCCAGCGCTCGTGGCTGGACGCGCACAACGCCACGGCGGTGCTGACGCTGCCGTTCCAGTTCATGATCGCCTACACCGGCATCGTGATCTCGGCCCTGACGCTGATGCCCGCGCCGATCACGGCGGCCTATGGCGGCGGCGCCGAGGCCGCGCGCCAGTACCTGGCCGAACTCTCCCGCGAAGACCGGCCGACGCCGACCGGCGCCGCGCTGGCGGTGCCGCCGCTGGAACCGCTGGTGGCCCGCGCCGAACAACTGATCGGGCAGACCGCCCGCGCCGTCGTCATCAACAACCCCGAAGACGGCTCGATGCGGATCGCGGTCTATGGCTGGAACGAGGCCGCCGACCAGCAGGTCCTCATCAGCACCACCACCGGCATGGCCGAATTCTCCGCCGCCAGCGGCGAACTGCTGCGCGTGCGCGCGCCCGGCGGGGTCGAAGGCGGCGCCGCGCCGCTCACGCGCCAGGTGATGGCCGACCTGCACATGGTCAAGTTCGGCGGCCTGGCCATGAAATGGCTGTATTTCCTGTGCGGCCTGGCCGGAGCCGCGATGATGGGCACGGGCGCGGTGCTGTTCATGGTCAAGCGCCGCAACAAGATGGGCAACGAGTTCGGCGCCGCCACCGCGCGCGTCTACCGCCTGATCGAAGGCCTGAACGTGGCCGCGCTGGCCGGCCTGGCGATCGCCTGCGTCGCCTACCTGTGGGCCAACCGCCTGCTGCCGGTGGCGCTGCCGCAGCGCGCCGGCTGGGAGCTGCGCGCTTTCTTCATCGTCTGGGCGCTGACGCTGGCCCACGCCTGGCTGTGCGCGCCGCGGCGCGCGTGGATCGGACAATTGGCCACGCTGTCGGCGCTGTGCCTGCTGCTGCCGCTGCTGTCGCTGGCGACGATCGGCGACCATCCGCTGGCGCAGATCGCGCGTGGCGACTGGGAAAGCGCCGGCGTCGAACTGACGGCCGTGGCCACCGGCCTGGCGGCCGGCTGGGCCGCGCTACGATTGCGCAAGAAACCGTTGTCGGCGCCGCCGCCGCGCAACGCCCGCCCGCCCCAGGAAGCCACGGCATGAATCTGAACGACGCATACGGCATCGCCATGGCGCTGCTGCTGACCTATTCCGGCATGGCCTGCCTGAGCCTGGCGATGCCGCGCCACTATGACCAGGTCTGGGGCCGCGATCCGTCCGCCGGCCATTCGCGCGTGCTGCGCGCCGCCGGCATCCTGCTGTTGCTGCTGGCGCTGCTGCCCTGCGTCGGCCTGTGGGGCAACACCGTAGGCGTGGTGGCCTGGCTCGGCTGGCTGTCGGCCGGCGCCCTGCTGTGGGTCGGCATGCTGTCGTGGTCGCCGCGCCCGGCGATGCGCACCGCGGCGCTGGCGGTGGTCATCTCGATCGCCGGGGTCGGCTTCGGCTTCTAGGGCCGCATTGCGCCCGCCCCGGCCCGGCCGGGGCCGTTTGACCGGCATCAAGCCGGCCTGACAAACGCCTCGGCGACTCGGTCTTTGACACCATAGGTGGTGGTAGAGTTTTTCCACCCCACAACATATGGTGTCAGCGATGCAACTCCAACACATCCTCAAGCGCGACGGCCGGCTCGTCGCATTCGACCGCGCCAAGATCGCGGCGGCCATCGCCGCCGCCGGCCGCGGCACCGGAGAACTGGACGCCGACGTGGCCCAGGCGCTGACCGGCGCGGTGATCGAGGCGCTGGCCGCCGAGGGCAACGTCTGCCCCGGCGTGGAGACCATCCAGAACCAGGTCGAGGAAACGCTGGTCAAGGCCGGCTACTGGCGCACCGCCCGCGCCTACATCGTCTACCGCGAACAGCACGCCCGCCTGCGCGCGCTGCGCCACACCCTGGTGGACGTGGAAAGCGCCATGGAGGAATACCTGGAACAGCGCGACTGGCGCGTCAACGCCAACGCCAACCAGGGCTACAGCCTGGGCGGGCTGATCCTGAACGTGGCCGGCAAGGTCACCGCCAACTACTGGCTGTCCAACGTCTTCACGCCCGAGGCCGGCCAGGCCCACCGCGACGGCGACATCCACATCCACGACCTGGACATGCTCAGCGGCTATTGCGCCGGCTGGTCGCTGCGCCAGTTGCTGACCGAGGGCTTCAACGGCATCCCCGGCAAGATCGAGGCCACGCCGCCGCGCCACATGTCGGCGGCCATCGGCCAGATCGTCAACTTCCTGGGCACGCTGCAGAACGAATGGGCCGGCGCGCAGGCCTTCAGTTCGTTCGACACCTACATGGCGCCCTTCATCCGGCGCGATGCGATGACCTACGCCGAGGTCAAGCAAAGCATGCAGGAGCTGATCTACAACCTGAACGTGCCGAGCCGCTGGGGCACGCAGACGCCGTTCACCAACCTGACCTTCGACTGGACCTGCCCGGCCGACCTGCGCGAACAGATCCCCTACGTCGGCGGCGAGGAAATGCCGTTCGCCTATGGCGACCTGCAGGCCGAGATGGACATGATCAACCGCGCCTACATCGAGGTGATGATGGCCGGCGACGCCAAGGGGCGCGTGTTCACCTTCCCGATTCCCACCTACAACATCACGCCCGACTTCGACTGGGACCATCCCAACACCGAGCGCCTGTTCGAGATGACCGCGCGCTACGGCCTGCCGTACTTCCAGAACTTCCTCAATTCCGACCTGGAGCCGCACATGGTGCGCTCCATGTGCTGCCGCCTGCAACTGGACCTGCGCGAGCTGCTCAAGCGCGGCAACGGCCTGTTCGGCTCGGCCGAGCAGACCGGCTCGGTGGGCGTGGTGACGATCAATTGCGCCCGCCTGGGCCATACCTGCCGCGGCGACGAGGCGGCGCTGATGGCGCGCCTGGACCACCTGCTGGGCCTCGGGCGCGACGTGCTGGAGACCAAGCGCAAGGTGGTGCAGCGCTATATCGACCAGGGCCTGTATCCGTACACCCGGCGCTACCTCGGCACGCTGCGCAACCACTTCAGCACGCTTGGCGTGAACGGCATCAACGAGATGATCCGCAACTTCAGCGACGACGCCGACGACGTCACCACGCCGGCCGGCCACGCGCTGGCGGTGCGGCTGCTGGACCGGGTGCGGGCGCGCATGACCGAGTTCCAGGAAGAGACCGGCCACCTCTACAACCTGGAGGCCACGCCGGCCGAAGGCACCACCTACCGCTTCGCTCGCGAGGATCGCAAGCGCTATCCCGGCATCCTGCAGGCGGGCACCGAGGCGCAGCCCTACTACACCAACTCCAGCCAACTGCCGGTGGGCCACACCGACGATCCGTTCGAGGCGCTGGCGCTGCAGGAAGCGCTGCAGGGCAAGTACACCGGCGGCACCGTGCTGCACCTGTACATGAACGAGGCCGTGTCGTCGGCCAGCGCCTGCAAGGAACTGGTGCGGCGCGCGCTGTCGAACTTCCGCCTGCCGTACATCACCGTCACGCCGACGTTCTCGATCTGCCCGAACCACGGCTATCTGGCCGGGCACCACGAGTTCTGCCCCAAGTGCGACGCCGAACTGCTGGCCAAGCAGGCGTCTTGCTGCGCGCCGGCCTGACCGCGGCGTCCATCGCTTTTATTTCCCCCGGGCGATCCGCGCCCGGCCCTTTCCCCAGGAGCCCTCATGCAAACCGTGATCACCCCGCAAGCCATCGCCCCGCAGGCCGCGCATCTGGACGACAGCCAGCGCGTGCGCTGCGAAGTCTGGACCCGCGTCATGGGCTATCACCGCCCCGTGTCTTCCTTCAACACCGGCAAACAAGGCGAATTCAATGAACGCCGCTTCTTCGTCGAACAACGTGCCTGAAGCGGCCGGCGGCCGCAAGGCCGCCCCCGCCCGCCACCCGCCGCGCCTGGCCCACGCCGCGCCGCCCCGGCCGGCGGCCCAGCCGCTGCCGCGCCATTCGCCGGCGGTGGGCGGCCTGACGCCCTTCTCCACCGTGGACTGGCCGGGCACGCTGGCCGCCGTCGTCTTCATCGCCGGCTGTCCCTGGCGCTGCCACTACTGCCACAACCCCGAATTGCAGACACGCAACGCGCGCTACGACTGGCGCGACGTGCGCGCCTTCCTCGACAACCGCCAGGGCCTGCTGGACGGCGTGGTGTTCTCGGGCGGCGAGCCGCTCAGCGAGCCGCGCCTGCCGTCGATGATCCGCGAGGCGCGGCGCATGGGATACCGCATCGGCCTGCACACCGCCGGCATCTATCCGCTACGGCTGGCCGACGTGCTGCGCTACCTGGACTGGGTCGGCCTGGACATCAAGGCCGACGCGCAGGGCTATGACGACATCACCGGCCGCCGCGACTCGCATCGTCCGGCGCAGGCCTGCCTGACGCAGTTGCTGACCGCCGGCGTGGATTTCGAATGCCGCATCACCTGGCATCCCGACTGGCTCGATGAGACCCGGCTGCTGGGCCTGGCGCGCGAACTGGCGCGGCGCGGCGTCAAGCGCTTCGCGGTGCAGGGCGCGCGCAATTGCCCCAGCACCCCGCCGGCGCGGCTGCTGGGCGCGCAGGCGCAGGCCCTGCTGCGCGGCTGGTTCGAGGAATTCAGCTACCGCTGAGCGCCGCCGCGCCCCAGGCGCGCCGCCAGCGCGGCGTGAAAGCGCGGCGACGCCACCGCGCCCACATTGCAGCGCGACCAGGGCGAGGCCGCCGTCGGATCGACGCTGAACACGCGGCCCGGCGCCATGATGACCTTCTCCGGCATCAGGTCCTCGGCCAGCGCCAGCGAATTGTCGATGCCGGGAAACGCCGCCCACAGATAGAGCGAGCGGGTGGGCCGCGTGTAGACCGTCGCGCCCAGCGAATCCAGCACCCGCAGCGCGTCGCCGGTGGCCGCTTCCAGCCGCTGGCGCAGGCGCACCAGGTGGCGCTCGTAGTGGCCGTCGCGCAGCATCACGTCGACCATGCGCTCGCAGTATTCCGAACTGCTGACGTGCACCAGCGCCTTCAGGTCCGCCAGGTCGCTGGCCAGGCCCGCGCCGCAGGCGATGAAGCCGACCCGCAGCGCCGCCGAGAACGACTTCGAGAAACTGCCGATGTAGACCGTGCGCTCCAGCTGGTCCAGCGCCGACAGCCGCACCGCCGAGGTCGGCTTGAAGTCGGCCAGCGGATCGTTCTCGACCACGATCAGGTTGTGGCGCTCGGCCAGTTGCAGCAGCTTGTAGGCCTTGGCCGGCGAAATGTCGGAACCGGTGGGATTGTGCGCCAGCGACTGCGTGAAAAACAGGCGCGGCTTCTCGCGCTGCAACAAGGCCTCCAGCGCCGCCAGATCCGGGCCGTCCGACAGGCGCGGCACGCCCAGCATGCGCACGCCGGCCAGCTTGAGCTTGCCGAACAGCGGGTAGTAGCCCGGATCGTCCACCAGCGCCGCCGCACCCGGCGGCAGGAAGTAGCGGATCACCAGGTCCATCGCCTCGTTGGCGCCTTGCGTCAGCACCAGCTGCGACGGCGCCGCGCTGATGCCGACGTCGCCCAGCTTGCGCACCAGGCTCTCGCGCAGCGGCGCGTAGCCAAAGCGGCTGCCATAGCGGAACAGCGTGCCCAGGCCGGTGCGCACGACCTTCTGGTGATAGCGGTCCATGCGCATATCGGCCAGCCATTCCACCGGCGGGAAACCGTCGCCGGCGGCAATGGCGTCGGGCTGCGTCTTGAGCTGTTCGCGCATCAGCCAGACGATGTCCATGGCGCGGCTCAACTGCCCCGGCTCTTCATCGGCGGCGCGCCGCGCCGGCCCGGTGTCGAGCACGTAGAAGCCCGAGCCGCGACGCGGCTCCACCAGCCCGCGCGCCACCAGCATCTCGAACGCCACCACCACGGTGTTCTTGGCGTAGCGATGCAATTGCGCCAGCTCGCGCAGCGACGGCAATTTATCGCCCGGGCGGTAGACGCCCTCGGCGATCTGGCGCCCGATCAGGCGCGCCAGGCTTTCGGCGATGGGCGCGGCGCGCGGGGCGCGGCCCGGGGAATTGTCGGCGTCCACGGCGTGGTTTCCAGCGGGGAAAAGTCGAAAATTGGTGCAGTGCGATGGTACTGTTCGTCCAAACTGTACCTCTGAATGCCGGTACAGTTTACCTAGAATCCGGTCACCCAATTCCTAGATTTCCAGATGGAGACACATGCCATGGTGGCCGATTCTCGCCTGCCCAACTTCCGCGCCCTCCCCCCCGCCCAACGCCTCGCCGCCATCGCCGACGCGGCCGGCCTGACGCCCGAGGAACGCCAGCAACTGGCCGAACCGGGCGCGCTCGGCCTGGAGCGCGCCGACGGCATGATCGAGAACGTCATCGGCGCCTTCGAGCTGCCGCTGGGCGTGGCCGGCAACTTCCAGGTCAATGGCCGCGACGTGCTGGTGCCGATGGCGGTGGAAGAACCGTCGGTGGTGGCCGCGGCCTCGTTCATGGCCAAGCTGGCGCGCGAGAACGGCGGCTTCGAGACCTCCAGCACCCGGCCGCTGATGCGCGCCCAGGTGCAGGTGCTGGGCCTGACCGATCCGCACGGCGCGCGCGTTGCCCTGCTGCGCGAGCGCGAGCGCATCGTCAAGCTGGCCAACAGCCGCGACCAGGTGCTGATCGGCCTGGGCGGCGGCTGCCAGGACATCGAGGCGCACGTGTTCGCCGACACGCCGCGCGGCCCGATGCTGGTGCTGCACCTGATCGTCGACGTGCGCGACGCCATGGGCGCCAACACCGTCAACACCATGGCCGAGGCCGTGGCGCCGCTGGTCGAGGAGATCACCGGTGGCACGGTGCGGCTGCGCATCCTGTCGAACCTGGCCGACCTGCGCCTGTCGCGGGCCCGCGTGCGCCTGGCGCCGCAGACCCTCGACACCAAGGACCGCAGCGGCGCCGAGATCATCGAGGGCGTGCTGGACGCCTACGTATTCGCCGCCACCGACCCGTACCGCGCCGCCACCCACAACAAGGGCATCATGAACGGCATCGACCCGGTCATCGTCGCCACCGGCAACGACTGGCGCGCGGTCGAGGCCGGCGCCCATGCCTACGCCTGCCGCGACGGCCGCTACACCTCGCTGACCCATTGGGAAAAGGACGCCAGCGGCGCCCTGGTCGGCACGCTGGAAATGCCGATGCCGGTGGGCCTGGTGGGCGGCGCCACCAAGACCCATCCGCTGGCGCGGCTGGCGCTCAAGATCATGGCGGTGCGCTCGGCCCAGGAGCTGGGCGAGATCGCCGTGGCCGTGGGCCTGGCGCAGAACCTGGGCGCGCTGCGGGCGCTGGCCACCGAAGGCATCCAGCGCGGCCACATGGCGCTGCACGCGCGCAACATCGCGCTGACCGTGGGCGCGGTGGGCGCCGAGGTCGACCAATTGGCCAAACGCATGGCCGAAGAAAAGGACGTGCGCGCCGACCGCGCGCTGGCGCTGCTGGAGGAACTGCGGAAACCGGCCTGACGGCGCGGCACGGCCGGCGCACGCACGCCGGCCGCACAAGAACAGAGGCGGCGCCGGGAACCTCCCGCGCCGCCCGTCCATCAAGGAGACAGACATGGAAAGAGACAGCAAGGCGTCCGCCGGACGCCTGGCCGAAGTATGGAACGACACGGTCGACCTGCGCCACCTGGCGTGGGCCATCGCCATCGGCATCGCCGTCAGCGTGGCGGGCTTCTACGCCGCCAGCGGCTGGCTGCGCGACAAGGTCGCCTCGCCCGAGCTGGCGCACGCCTACGCCATGCTGGCCGGCCTGGCCGGCTGCGTGCTGGCGGGCGTGATCTGCGCCCGCCTGTTCCCGCCCAAGCGCGAAGTGGTCGAGCACAGCGCCTCGCACGATCCGGCCTGGCGCGCCGAGGTGCTGGCCGAACTGGCCGCGCAACCGGGCGGCCTGGGCACGCTGGCGGACCTGCCACCGGCGGTGGTCAAGGAACTGAAGGAACTGGACCTGTACGAGCTGTTCGCCGCGCCCGCCGCGGCGCAGGCGCCGCAGGCCCAGCCGCGCAACGTGCGTGAAGAGGTGCCGGCATGAGCGATCCCGTGTTGCTTGAACAGATCATGGTGGCCGCCGGCATGGGCCTCCTGGGCGCGGTGGTGTTCGCCGCCATCGGCCTGGTGTCCGGCACCGACGAGACCACCACGCTGGCGCCGCTGACGCTGCTGGTGGTGCTGCTGGGCGTGCCGCCCGCCGGCGTCTTCACCTTCTTCCTGGCCGGCGCGGTGGCCAAGCACATGACCCACGCGGTGCCGACGGCGCTACTGGGCATCCCCGGCGACACGCTCGCCACGCCGCTGCTGCAGGACGCCAACATGCTGCGCAAGCTCGGCGTGCCGCACATCGCGCTGCGCAAGATGGTGTCGGGCGCCATCGTCGCCGCTTTCGTGGCGGTGCCGCTGGCGGTGCTGTTCGCCGTGCTGCTGGCGCCGTTCGGCGGCGCCATCACCAAGTCGGCGCCGTGGATCTTCCTGGCCGCGGCGGTGCTGATCGCCTATTTCTCGGCCGGCCGCTGGGCCGCGGTGGCGCTGCTGGTGCCGTTCGTGGTGGTGATCGTGGCGCTGCAGAGCCTGACCGCCAAATACGGCGTCAAGCTCAGCATCAGCTACTTCCTGGGCATCGCCATCGGCCCGCTGATCGCGGACCTGTTCACCGTGATCGCGCCGCAGGGCCGCGCCAAAATGATGCGCGACAAGGTGCGCACGTTCTCGCTGGCGCCGGACGTCAAGGGCTGGTCGGGCTACTTCCCCAACCCGCTCAAGGTGATGGACCGCATCCAGACCCGCTGGACCCTGGCCACCGCCACCATCTCCAGCGCCACCTTCGTGTTCAGCCCGGTGGCGATGACGGTGGTGCTGGGCGAACTGGTGGGCTCGCGCGTCAAGCATGCCTATCACCGCCTGACCACGGTGCTGAGCGCGCGCAACGGCGTCACCGAGGCGACCTACATCGCCGAGGCCCTGATCCCGCTGATCGCTTTCGGCCTGCCGCTCAGCCCGGTGGCCGCCGGGCCGGCCGCGCCGCTGTTCAACGCGCCGCCGCGCTTCACGGTGGACGCGGCCAGCGGCCAAACGCACAACCTGCACAACCTGCTGAACCACTGGGAGTTCCTGGGCTACGGCATGCTGGCGGTGCTGCTGGCGGCGATCGTGTCGTATCCGTTCGCCATGAACTTCGCCCGCCGCGCCGCGCTGTTCGTGTCGCGCAAGGTCAGCCACGAGGCCATCATCGCCACCTTCGTCGGCCTGATCATCGTGATCAGCGTGTGGGAAGGCCAGTTCCTGGGCCTGCTGGTGATCCTGACCATGGGCCTGTTCGGCGGCCTGCTGTCGCGCCTCTTCGGCTTTAACACCGGCGTGCAGTTCATGGGCTACTACACCGCCGTGCTGACGGTGCCGGCGCTGGTCAAGCTGGTGGCGTAAGGCCACCATTGGCCAAGGGCGGAGCCCGCCGGCTCCGCCCCTTTTTTGTCTGCCCGGCCGGGCCACGCCCCTGCCGCGTTCCCTCTCCCCGCTTTCACCCGCCCGCTTGATCCCGCGCAAGGCGGCGCGTCATGCATTGCTCTAGCCTCGGAGCCACTGTTCCCAATAAAGGCTCCCATTTCATGACGTGGTTCAAATCCCTCACTCTCGCCGGACGCGAATTGCTGCCCATCGTCCAGGGCGGCATGGGCGTCGGCGTATCCGCCCATCGCCTGGCCGGCGCGGTCGCCAGCCAGAACGCGGTCGGCACCATCGCCAGTGTGGACTTGCGCCATCACCATCCCGATCTGATCGAGCAGACCGAGGACTGCCGCGACCGTGAACAGATCGACAGCGCCAACCGCGTCGCGCTGGACCGCGAAGTGCGCGCCGCGCTCGACACCGCGCAGGGTCGCGGCGTGGTGGCCGTCAACGTCATGAAGGCGGTGCGCGACCATCCCGCCCTGGTGCGCCAGGCCTGCGAAAGCGGCGCCCAGGCCATCGTCATGGGCGCCGGCCTGCCGCTGGACCTGCCCGACATGACCGCCGACTACCCCAAGGTGGCGCTGGTCCCCATCCTGTCGGAAGCGCGCGGCGTGGCCGCCGTACTGAAAAAGTGGATGAAGAAAGGCCGCATGGCCGACGCCGTGGTCATCGAACACCCCGGCTACGCCGGCGGCCACCTGGGCGCCGCGCGCCTGGACGACATCCACGACGAACGCTTCGACTTCAAGCGCGTGCTGGCCGAATGCCGCCAGTTGTTCCAGGACCTGCAACTGGGCCGCGACGCCCCGCGCCTGATCGTGGCCGGCGGCGTCGGCAGCCACGAGCAGGTGCGCCACTGGCTCGGCCACGGCGCCGACGGCGTGCAGGTGGGCACGGCTTTCGCCGTGACCGAAGAAGGCGACGCCCACGAGAACTTCAAGCGCGTGCTGATGGAAGCCGACCCCGACAAGCTGGCCGAATTCACCAGCGTGGCCGGCCTGCCGGCGCGCGCCGTGCCGACGCCGTGGCTGACGCGCTACCTGCGCCAGGAAAAGACCCTGCAGGAGAGCACCCGCTGCGACGCGCGCCGTTGCAGCCAGCGCATGGACTGCCTGACGCAGTGCGGCCTGCGCGACGGCATCGCGCGCTTCGGCCAGTTCTGCATCGACCTGAAGCTGGCCGCCGCCATGCGCGGCGAAGTCAGCCGCGGCCTGTTCTTCCGCGGCGCGTCGAAGCTGCCGTTCGGCGACGCCATGCGCAGCGTGCGCGAGCTGATGGACTACCTGCTCAACGGCAGGATGCCGACGGCGGCCTGACGGCACGCCAGCGCCAGGCTACGGCGGCGCGCGGGCGGCTGACGCCGCGTCAGCGCGCCGCCGGCAGGTCGAACTCGAACACCGCGCCCGGCTCCGGCCGTTGCACCAGCCGGATATCGCTGTGATGCAGCTTCAGGATGCGGTGCACGATCACCAGCCCCAGCCCGCCGCCATCGCGCGGGCCGTCCGCCAGCACCGAGGCGCGGGTGAACAGGCCGGCGCGCAAGGCGTCGGGAATGCCGGCGCCATTGTCGCTGACCCGCACCTGCACGCCGTCGCGCGCCTGCCGCAGGCGTAGCTCGATGCATCCGCCCGGCGCCGTATGGCGGATGGCGTTGTCCAGCAGATTGGTGAGCACCCGCTCGATCATGCCCAGGTCGGCGCGCACCGGCGGCAGTTCCTGGTCAATCGCCGTGGTCAGCCGCTGCTGGCGCGCCTCGGCGGCCAATTCGAATTTCTGGATCACGTCCTGCGCCAGCTCGGGCAGCGAGAAGGTCTCGGGTTCCAGCCGCACCAGCCCGGATTCCAGCCGCGCCAGCTCGAACAGTTCCTGCGCCAGCCGGCCGACCTTGCGGCTCTGCGCCAGGGCGATGTCCAGGTAACGGCGGCGCTCGGCCGCGTCCAGCGTCTCGTCCTTCAACCGCAGGGTCTCCAGGTAGCCGTGCAGCGAGGTCAGCGGCGTGCGCAGATCGTGCGAAATGTTCGCCACCAGGTCGCGCCGCTGCTGGTCCTGTTGCGTCAACTGGCGCCATTGCTCGGAGATGCGGCGGCCCATCTGCACGAAGCTGCGGCGCAGCAGCGAGATCTCGTCGCCGCCCGCATCAGTGGCGTCGGCGGGCTTTTCCAGCGCCGCCAACGCGCGGCCGTCGTCGTCGCCAAAGGCCCGCACCGCGCGCGTCAGCCCGCGCAGCGGCCGCGTGATCAGGCCGAACGCCGCCAGGCCCGCCACCAGGCCCAACAAGGCCACCAGCGCAATCGACCACAGGGTGGTGCGCAGCACCGCGCTGCGCGACGCAGCCATCGCCAGCGCGTCATGCGCCTGGCCCTGCAACACCACATAGACATAGCCCTCGTCGCGCCCCGCCACCCGCACCGGCGCGGCCGAAAATACCTTGGCCGTATCCAGGTGGCGCGGATCGTCGCCTTCGATCGGCAGCGCCCCGCCCGCCAGGAAACGCCGCACCGGCGCCAGGTCGATCCGGTCGCGCTTGATCTGCCCGGGCGGCGCGGCATCGCCGACGATGCGTCCGTCGTTGTCCAGCAGGTAGACCTCGACCGCGGGATTCACCATCATCAGCATCGAGAACAGCGAACGCACCGCGTCCGGCTTCCAGCCGTTGGCGTCCATCAGTTCATTGGTGCCGGCGATATGCTGCGCCAGTCCGCTGGACAGGCGCTGCACCACTTCCTGCTCGTAACGCGCATGGGCCGAGATCTGCAGCCAGGCCGACGCGCCGCAGCACGCCAGCAGCAGCAGCGCGAACACGGCCGACAGGCGCTGGGTCAGGGTCAGGCGCTTCATGATGCTGACTCCGCCGGCGCGCCGGGCGCGGCCGCGAACTTGTAGCCGCGGCCCCAGACCGTGAGGATGCGTTGCGGATTGGACGGATCGGCCTCGATCTTGGTGCGCAGCCGGTTGATGTGGGTGTTGACGGTGTGCTCATAGCCTTCGTGCTGGTAGCCCCAGACCTGGTTCAGCAGGTCCAGCCGCGAGAACACCTTGTCGGGATTGCGGGCGAAGAAATGCAGCAGGTCGAATTCACGCGGCGTCAGTTCCAGCCGGCGCTCGTCGACCGAGGCGGTGCGGGCAATGGGGTCGATGGCCACGCCGTGCTGGCGCAGGCTGCCGGCGTCGATGCGGGCATTGCGCTCCAGCGCCTCGGTGCGGCGCAGCAGCGCGCGCACCCGCGCCACCAGTTCCAGCATCGAGAACGGCTTGGCCAGGTAGTCGTCGGCGCCCAGTTCCAGGCCGAGGATGCGGTGCACCTCGCTGGAGCGGGCGCTGGTGATGATGATGGGGGTGTAGCGCGTCATGGCGCGGGCGCGCTTGCAGATCTCCAGGCCGTCGATGCCGGGCAGCATCAGGTCCAGCACCAGGGCGTCCCAGCCGCCCTCCTCCAGCCGGCGCATGCCTTCGTTGCCGTCGGCCGCGTGCTCGACCGCGTACCCCTCGTCACGCAGGTGCAGGCGCAGCAATTCGGCGATGTGGGCGTCGTCTTCGACGATCAGGACGCGGCGGGGCGTATCCATAGGGGCTCGGTCAGGGGTGGAAATCAGGGTGAGCCGACCGCCAGCGGCCGGCAACGCCGGGCGCGGGCGATCCGCCCCCGGCAGCGCTATTGTCGCCAATCCATGGCCGGCGAGTTATCACATTTATTTTAAGTTTGCGTGAGGACTTCGATATCGGGCCCGGGGAAGAATGGCTCCAACGACAACAACCGCCTCCCCGAGGAGCCCCGCCATGATGGCCACGCCCGCCACCCCAGACGCCCCCGCCGCCCCGGCGGCCGACAGCCGCGGCCCGGTCCATCCCGGCTGGCTGCGCATCATGCATTGGCTCAATGCGCTGGCCGTGGTCATCATGGTGACCAGCGGCTGGCGCATTTACAACGCCGCGCCGTTCTTCGACTTCACCTTTCCCAACGGCGCCACCCTGGGCGGCTGGCTGGGCGGCGCGCTGCAATGGCACTTCGCCGGCATGTGGCTGCTGCTGGTCAACGGCCTGCTCTACCTGGGGCTGAACCTGACCACCGGCCGCCTGTGGCGCAAGTTCTTCCCGGTCGGCCCGCGCGGCGTCGCCCGCGACCTGGCCGCCGCCCTGCGCGGCAAGCTGTCGCATGCCGACCCGCGCCACTATAACCAGGTGCAGCGGCTGGCCTACCTGTTCGTCATCGCGGATATCACGGTGCTGGTCCTGTCCGGCCTGGTGCTGTGGAAGTCGGTGCAGTTCGACACGCTGCGCACGCTGCTGGGCGGCTATGAATTCGCGCGCCGTATCCATTTCTTCGCCATGGCGCTGCTGGTGGCGTTCGTGGCGGTCCACCTGGTCATGGTGGCGCTCGTGCCGCGCAGCCTGATCGCCATGATCCGCGGCAAATAAGGAGCCTGACGTGAGCGCAAAACGACGCCTGTCGCTGCTGGGCCTGGATGGCCCGGCGATCCTGAAGGAAGCCGTGAAGATCCTGGACAAGCGGGTCGAGGCGCCCTCGCGCCGCGCCTTCCTGCGCAGCAGCCTGACGCTGGGCGGGCTGGCGATGCTGTCCGGCTGCACGCTGTCCGACGATGAGAACGTGGAAAAGGCGCTGAGCGCGGTGTCGCGCTTCAACGACCGGGTGCAAGGCTGGATCTTCGATCCGAACAAGCTGGCCCCCACCTACCCGGAATCGATGATCACCCGCCCGTTCCCGTTCAATGCCTATTACGGCATCGACGAGGTGCGGCAGGTCGAGGAAGAGAGCTTCCGGCTGGAAGTCACCGGCATGGTGGCGGACAAGCGCCGCTGGCGGCTGGAAGAGCTGCGCGCCATGGCGCAGATCGACCAGGTCACGCGCCACATCTGCGTCGAGGGCTGGAGCGCCATCGGCAAATGGGGCGGCGTGCCGTTCTCGACCTTCCTGAAGCGCGTGGGCGCCGACCTGACCGCGAAATATGTGGGATTCAAGTGTGCCGATGACTACTACACCAGCATCGACATGCCGACCGCGTTGCATCCGCAGACGATCCTGGCGCTGACCTACGACGGCAAGACCCTGCCGCCGGAGTACGGCTTCCCGATGAAGCTGCGGATGCCCACCAAGCTTGGCTACAAGAACCCCAAGCACATCCAGGCGATTTTCGTCACCAACACCTACCCGGGCGGTTACTGGGAGGACCAGGGCTACAACTGGTTCGGCGGCAGCTAGGTGGTTTTCACTTTTTTTCCCACCACGACACACCAGAGGAACGCATCATGAAGACACTCACCACCGCCGCATTCTCGCTGTGCCTGGCTTTTGGCGCGGTCGCCGCGCACGCGGCCGACAGCATGTCCAAGGACGGCATGTCGAAGGACGGCATGGCCAAGAGCGGCATGTCGAAGGATGGCATGGCCAAGAGCGGCATGTCGAAGGATGGCATGGCCAAGGATGGCATGGCGAAGGACGGCATGTCCAAGGACGGCATGTCCAAGGACGGCATGTCGAAGAACTCCATGTCCAAGGACGGCATGTCGCACGACGGCATGAAGAAGGACGGCATGGCCAAGGATGGCATGTCGAAGGAAGGGATGTCCAAGGACGGCATGTCCAAGGGCGGCTCCATGAGCAAGGACAGCATGGGCAAGTAAGCCCGCCCGCCAACCGTCCCGCGTGCGCCGCCCCGGCCGCGCCGCGCGCGGGCCCGCTTTCCCGAGGAGCCCCCATGAGACTGACACGCAGGCATTTCCTGGGCGCGGGCGGCGCCTTCGCGGCCGCCGCCGGCCTGGCGCCGCTGCTGGGCGGGCGCGCCGCGCGCGCCGCGCAGCCCCGCGCCTACCCCTATACCCTGACCGACGCCGAATGGCGCGCCAGGCTGACCCAGGCGCAGTACGACGTGCTGCGCCGCGAGGGCACCGAACGGCCCTACACCAGCCCGCTCAACGACGAGCATCGCGCCGGCACCTTCGCCTGCGCCGGCTGCGCCCAGAAGCTGTTTTCGTCGGCCACCAAGTTCGACAGCGGCACCGGCTGGCCCAGCTTCTGGCAGCCGCTGGAACACGCCGTCGACACGCTGGAAGACCGCAGCTTCGGCATGACCCGCACCGCCGTCAATTGCGGCAATTGCGGCGGCCACCTGGGCCACGTCTTCGACGACGGCCCGCGCCCGACCGGACTGCGCTACTGCATGAACGGCGTGGCCATGAACTTCACCCCGCAGGCCTGATCGCGGCCGGCGTCATTTTTCGAGGATTGCGCATCATGTTCCTTCGTCCCTTCTCCCGCGCCCGCCAGGCCGCGCTGGTCGCCGCCGGCGCCCTGTTCGCCCTCGGCACGGCCGGCGCCGCCGAGACCGCCTTCATCATTCCGCCGCCCGCGCTCGACGCGTCGGCGGCCGGCGCGGCCCAGGAAAAAGCCGTGATCGCCGGCGGCTGCTTCTGGGGCGTGCAGGCGGTGTTCCAGCACGTCAAGGGCGTCTCATCGGCGGTCTCCGGCTACGCAGGCGGCCAGGCAGCCACCGCCGACTACGACACCGTCAGCGGCGGCCGCACCGGCCACGCCGAATCGGTGGAAATCACCTATGACCCGAAGCAGGTCAGCTACGGCCAACTGCTGCAGATCTATTTCTCGGTGGCGCACGACCCGACCCAGCTCAACCGCCAGGGCCCGGACAGCGGCACCCAGTACCGCTCCACGGTGTTCCCGGCCAACGACGACCAGCGCAAGGTGGCCGAGGCCTACATCGCCCAGTTGAACAAATCCGGTGTGTACCCCAAGGCGCTGGCGACCACGGTGGAACCGCTCAAGGCCTTCTACCCCGCCGAGGGCTACCACCAGGACTACCTGGTGCGGCACCCGTACAGCATGTACATCATGGTGAACGACGTGCCGAAGGTGGAGAACCTGGCCAAGACCTTCCCGGCGGCGTATCGCGACAAGCCGGTGCTGGTGAATCCGTAGGCAGCGGCTGAATCCGCGGGCGGCTGGCGGACAGGGCTGTCATTGGAGGCCGCCGGCAGGGGTTGCCGCGCCGGCGGCCGCGCCACGCGCGACCGCCGTTGCCATCGCGCGCCGTGCAGCCGGGAAGGCGCCGTCGCGATGGCCGAAAAAACGCGCGTCCTGACGTTTTTTCGCGGCGCCTCGATAAGCAGGATAAATAATAAAAACCGCGCCGATTCTTAAAATAGAAAATCAGCATCTATCGTGCCTGACAGATAATATGGAATGTATCAATTCCCGCCATATTGATAAGACGGACGGTATCCAAAACATCAATAAAAACAAATGGTTGGTATCCAAACGACCGAAAACCGCGGCCTTGGATGGTATCTTTAAGGCAGTTTTTTAATCTGCAAAAAAGCGGGTATAAATTGCGTCCTTTTTCCACCGGCCCGTCCATTCCATACAAAGTATTTCAGCCACCGGAAACACGATTTCCGTGGGCAATTGCGTATGGTATCGGGACCTCGGGCCGAGACAAAAAGGATTCCAGTCTTGATATACGGCACGAACAAGTGGCTGACGGCCACGGTCGCATTGAGCACCACCTGCTGCGGCGCCGCCATGGCGGCCGACCTGACGGTGGCGTCCGGCAGCACGCAGGTGTTCGACGGCTCGGCCGCCTTCCCCGGCGGCGTTGACGTCAACGGCGGCACCCTGGTGATCGGCGGCAACGGCGGCGGCGCCGGCGTCACCCTCACCGGCAACGTCAACGCGGCCGCCAACGGCACCGTCTCGGGCTTCGGCGCGATCAACGGCAACCTCGACGTGAACGGCGCGCGCGTCGCCCCCGGCTACCCGGTGGGCACGCCCACCGGCGTATCCAACGGCAACCTCGTCGTCAGGGGCGACCTGTCGATGAACAACGCCGTATTCGACTTCGAGACCGGCTACGCGGGCCTGCCGATCACGCAGCCCGGCACCGGCGACAACATCACGGTCGCCGGCAACGCCACCCTGAACAACACCACGTTGAACGTGTCGGTCAACACGCTGGGCACCAACGCCGGCTACTACCGCATCCTGTCATACGGCGGCACCCTGAGCGGCAACGGCCTGACGCTGGGCAGCGTGACCGGCGACTCGCAGCCCGCGGCGACCATCCAGTCGCTGACCGGCGACAAACAGATCAACCTGATCCTGGGCCCCAGCACCACCAATCTGTGGAACGGCAACGGCGCGGCATCCGCCACCCGCGCCGGCGGCGGCAATGGCACCTGGAGCGCCGCCAGCGGCAACTGGAACAGCCCCACCAACGCCACGGGCGCCCTGCCCGACGGCGGCTACGCCATCTTCACCGGCGCGGCGGGCACGGTCACGGTCGATGGCGGCGCCGGCCCGGTGCGCGTGTCGGGCATCCAGTTCGCGACCGACCGCTACACCGTGCAGGGCGCGCCCATCACCCTGGTGGGCAGCGGCGGCAACCCGCCGGCCCTGGTGGTCGGCGACGGCACCTATGCCTCGGGCCAGTTCGTCGACACCATCCACAACCCGCTGCAAGGCACCCAGGGCTTCGTCAAGACCGGCCCGGGCTCCCTGATCCTGACGGCCGACAGCAGCGGCCTGAGCGGCCCCATCCTGATCGCCGACGGCGCCCTGGAGATCGACGGCAAGCTGAACGGCCCCCTGGACATCGGCCGCGAGGTCGTGCTGGCGGGCGTCGGCCAGGTCGGCACCACCACGCTCTACCCCACCGCCGTGATCTCCCCGGGCAACGACGGCTCGCCCATCGGCACGTTGACGGTCAACGGCAACCTCGCCTTCGGCGCCGATACCGTCTATCGCGTGCACGCCGATCCGGCCAGCAGCGCCAGCGACCGCATCCACGTCACCGGCGTCGCCACGCTGGATGGCACCGTGGCGCACGTCGGCCCGGCCGGCAACTATGCGCCGCGCACCACCTACAACATTCTCACCGCCGACGGCGGCATTCAGGGCCGCTTCACCGGCGCCTCCAGCGCCTACGCCTTCCTGACGCCCACGCTCAGCTACGACGCCAAGAATGCCTTCATGACGCTCACGCGCAACGACGTGCCGATCGGCAGCATCGGCGGCACCGGCAACGAAGCCAGCGTCGGCGGCGCGCTGGACCAGGAAGATCCGCCCGCGAGCGGCAACGGTTCGACCTCAGGCGGCAATGGCGCGACGGCCCCCGGCAACGGCTCGCCCGTGGTCGGCAGCGGCAGCACTGCGGCCGCCGGCACCGGCGCCCGCCAGGTGACCACGGCCGTGCTGACGATGACGCCCAATGAAGCGCGTTCGGCCCTGAAGCAGTTGTCCGGCGAGGCCTACGCCAGCACCGCCACCGTGCTGCAGAGCCAGGCCGACAGCGTGCGCGCGTTGCCGCTGGATCACCTGCGCGGCAACCTCGACGCGCCGGTGCGCGCCGGACAGCCGACCGCCCAACTGGGCGCGCCGTCGGCCGACGCGCTGCCGCAAAGCGGCGCCTCGCCGGTCTGGGCGCAGGCCTTCGGCAACTGGAGCACCTTCGCTGGCGACGGCAACGCCTCGAGCGTCAGCCAATCGTCCGGCGGCCTGTTCGTCGGCGGCGATGGCGCGGTCGGCGGCGGCTGGCGCCTGGGCGGCGCGGTCGGCTACGTCGGCAGCCACAGCTCGCTGGCCGATTCCGCCTCGCGCACCGACGTCGACAGCTACACCGCCACGATCTTCGGCGGCCGCAATTTCCAGGCCGGTCCCGGCCACCTGCGCTTCATGGCCGGCGCCGCCTACACCTGGCACGACATCAACACCAAGCGCGACGTCGCGGCCGGCAGCCTGAACCAGCGCCTGGAGTCGTCCTACCGCGCCTCGTCGACGCAGCTTTTCAGCGAACTCGGCTACCACCTGCCGCTGAGCGATGCCTACAGCATCGAACCCTATGCCGGCCTGGCCTGGAACCAGCTTCGCACGCGTGATTTCGAGGAATCGGGCGGATCGGCCGCCCTGCGCGGCAAGGGCCGCACCGACGACGTGACCAGCAGCACGCTGGGCGTGCGCGGCGCCTGGCAGTTCGAGTCCAGCGGCGCGCCGGGCCGCCTGACCGCCTCGCTGGGCTGGCGCCACGCCATGGGCGACGTCACGCCCAGCCAGCAACTGGCCTTCGACGGCGGCGGCACGTTCTCGGTGCGCGGCGTGCCGATCGCCAGGAATGCCGCGGTGGTCGGCCTGGGCGCCGAAATCGCGCTCGCCCGCAACACCACCGCCGGCGTCGCCTACGACGCGCAGTTCGGCGGCGGCAACCGCCAGCAGTCGGGCCTGCTCAAGCTGGCCGTGCGCTTCTAGGGCAACGCCGCGAGACCGGGGCGTTCCCGCCGCGCCGGGAACGCCCGCGCGCATTGCGCTACAGTGCGGGGGGCAGGCGGAATCCGGCCATCCGGATATCCGCCCTGCGCACCCATGATCTCTTCGGCCTGGCGCGTCAACCCCGCCCGCGAGGCCGCGAACCCATGCCCCCAGGAACAGCACAGTAGTGAACGACACCCACATGCCGGACGACGGCGACTTCCACGACCGCAAGGAACAGGGCGCCACGCTGTGGCGCGACGATGGCTGGACCGCCCGCATCATCAAGAACGAAGACGACGACGGCTGGGCCGTCGAGATGACCCTGGACGGGCAGGCCGAACCGGCCCTGGTGGGCCCGTGGACCATGGGCCGCGACAAGAAGAACCCCAAGCCCCTCGACACGCCCGCCTTCCATACCCTGGTCAAGACCGCCAACGAAGTCCTGCGGCGCCACGAACAGCAATTGCACGCAACGCTGCACAAGAGCGTGAAGATCGATGCGGCCGCCGGCCGCGTCACCGTCAAGCTGGATATCGTGCCCGACGAGGACGAGCCCTATGCCGTGCTCAGCGCCTACGACGAATCGGGCGAACAACTGGCCGAAATCCACGTGGCGCCCACCTACAAGCTGAGCGTGCAACGAGCCTCGGAATGGGCCCGCGGCGGGTTTGGGCGCGAGGGCTGACACACCGGCAACCGGCGGACCGCCCTTCGCCCCGCCCTCTCCCGCCCCCCGATACAAGGGCCGGGAAACGGCTGCCTACGCCGTTCAATGACCGGTGCTGTCGCCCTGCCGGCTGGCCTCGAACAGGAACCAGGTGCGCCGCTCGGTCTCGTCGATCCAGTTCTCGATGAGGCTGGAGCTGGCGATGTCGCGATGCTCGTCGGTCACGTTGTGGGCCTCGCGCAGCGTGGCCGCCAGGGTCTTGTTGTCTTCGCGCAGCTCGGCCAGCATGTCCAGCGGCTGGACGTAGTCGGCATCGTTGTCGGCGATGCGCTGGGTGCGCGCGATATGGCCGATGGAACGCAGCGTGGTGCCGCCGATCTTGCGGATGCGCTCGGCGATGGGATCGGTCATCGCGAACAACTGGTCGCCCTGCTCGTCCAGCAGCAGGTGGTAGTCGCGAAAATGCGGCCCGCTGACATGCCAGTGGAAGTTCTTGGTCTTCAGGTACAGCGCGAACACGTCGGCCAGCACCTGGTTCAACACCGCGGAGATATCGCGGGTGGCGGCGGCGGCCAGATCGGTGGGGGTTGCCAGCGGGCGTTTGCGCAGCGTCTTCGCCGCCTTGGTGGTCTTCGCATTCAGTTTCTTGGCCATGAATCGCAGCTCCTGGAAATGATTCGGAAAACACGCGCGCGGCGCGATCGGTCGCGCCGCGACGTCCCAGGGTAATTCCGTATGCGCGCTTTGCCAATGGCCGCGCGCGGCTGGCGCCAAGCTGAATCGATATGCCCGCGCGGGCATGACGCCATCACTAGTCCGGCAGGACCTCGAACACCCGCCCCTGCCCGGAGAACAGCGCCACGCAAGCCTGGATGCGATCCGCGATGGAGCCCCGCGGCAGCGGCTCGGCCAGGCCCAGCGCCATCTGCCGCAGCGGTTCGGCGATGGTCATGGCCAACAGCAGGCCGGCGGTCTCGCGCGGTTGCTTGATGCGGATCAAACCGCGCGCGGCCAGTTTCTCGAACCACCCCGCCAGCATCGCGGTGCCGCGCTCGATGCCGTTTTCCTGATACACCGCCAGCAGCGCGTTGCGCGCCGGAAAGTCGGCCGTCAACAAACGGAACATGCCGACGGCGTCGGCCGACAGGGCGCGGTCGGCGATCGTCTGCAGCACCCGCGCCAGCGCCGGCAGCACCTCGGTGGCGCTGGCGACCTCCTGCGCCAGCGCCGGCTCGAAGCTGTCGGTCCAGCCGCGCACCACCTGCGCCACCAGGTCCTCGCGATTGGCGGCGAAGCGGTACACGGTTTTCTTGGCCATGCCGGCGCGACGGGCCACCGCTTCCAGCGTCGCGCCGCCATAGCCTTCGTTCAGCAGCAGCCAGGTGGCGGCGTCGAGGATCGCGGCGCGCAGTTCGGCGTCGGGTCGGGCGGGACGGCCGCGCGGGCGCGGCGCGGCGGATGAGGCAAGGGACGCCATGGGCGATTGGTTCTCCTGATGTCGAGTGGGCGATCTTACACGGTCCGCTTATTTTGGAAACGATCTACGTTTCTTTAATGTAGAATCGGCTTTCCCTTATGGCTTTCCCTTATCCCGGAGACCTCGCATGACCACCCCGCACCCCGATGCGGCGCACATCGCCGCCGACATGGACAGCCTGCTCGATCCCGCGCCGCTGCGGCTGGAGACCGGCATTGCCCGGCTGCCCGGCGGCGGCCTGGTGGTGGCCACGCGCACCGACCTGCATGGCTGCAAGGGCCGCATGCTCGACTGGTGGTTCAAGTTCTTCCAGACCACCCAGCACATCAAGTGGTGGCATCCGCACGACCATGTCGAGCATCGTGGCTGGGACAACGCCTGGCGGCGCGGCGAAAGCTATATCGGCGCCTCGATCCACGCGGTGGAGTCGCTGGCCGACCTGCCGCCGGTGGCCGCCCGGCTGAAATTCCACGCCCCGCAGGAGGCCTTCGACGCCGCGCGCCTGCGCGCCGCGCACGGCAACCAGGACGTGTCGGCGGCCATCTACGCCCGCATCGGCTTCGGCGACCACATCCAACTCGACGCCGATGGCGATCCGCGGGATGGCCAGATGATCCACCTGGCGCGCGACACGCCGTTCGGCTGCGTGCTGCGCAGCCGCTTTTACCTGGGCCTGTCGAGCCCACGGCCGCAACAGGACGTGCCCGACGTGCTGGGATTGAACCTGCTGCGCCATTGCTATACCGAGTTCACCTACCTGTCGCGCTTGCTGCCGTCGATCTATTACGGCGAGCACGCCAACGGCGAAGCCGCGCCGCTGCCCTGGTAAGGCCGGCACGGCCGTTGCGATGGCAAGGCCGGCGCGGCGGCGCGGAGCCGGCCGGGCGGAAGGAGTATGCTACGGCGCTTCCTCCCAGCCACACTTCTGTCACATCGCTATGCGCGGCAACCCCGACGCCCGGCAAGGCGCTATCGCCCTGCATGGGTTCTACTTCCTGTACTACGGCTTGCAGGGCGTCAGCATCCCGTTTCTTCCCCTGTGGTTCGCCAGCCGCGGCCTCGACCCGGCGCTGATCGGCCTGATCGTGGCGACCTCGTTCCTGCCCAAGATCCTGTCGACGCCGGTGGTGGCGCACGTGGCCGACCAGCGCGGCAGCGCGCATGGCCTGATCTTCGCCGCGCTGGCCGCTTCGCTGCTGCTGTTCATCTGCTACCCGTTCAGCGCGGCGCCGGCCTGGCTGTTCGCCGTCACGCTGCTGCTGAACGCCGTGTTCCCGGCGGTGCTGCCGCTGCTCGACCGCATGGCCATCGCCAGCAGCCGCGGCCAGGGCAATTCCTACACCATCATCCGCGCCTGCGGCTCGCTCGGCTTCGCCGTGGTGACGGTGGCCGGCGGCTACCTCATCAAGACCTTCGACACCGATTGGGTGATGTGGCTGTCGATCCTGCTGATCGTCGCCTGCCTGGCGTGCGTGCGCCTGTTGCCGCGGGCCGCGCGCCCGAGCGCTGAGGAGGCGCCGGCCGAGCGCGTGCGGCTGCCGATGCGCGAGATCCTGCGCGACCGGCCGCTGCTGCTGTGCATCGCCGCCGCGTCGCTGGTACAGGCCAGCAACGGCTTCCTGTATTCGTATTCCACGCTCTACTGGACCGACCGCGGCCTGTCGACGGCGCTGATCTCGACGCTGTGGGCGGTGGGCGTGGCCAGCGAAGTGCTGTTCTTCTTCCTGGCGCCCAAGGTGCTGGCGCGGCTCGGCGCCCAATGGCTGATCCTGGTTTCGGCCGCCATGACCGCCCTGCGCTGGGCCGGCCTGTCGGCCACCACCGACCCGGGCTGGATCGCGGCGCTGCAAGTGCTGCAATGCTTCACCCTGGCCGGCAACAATGCCGCCATCATGTGGTACATCGCGCGCCGCGTGCCGGCGGCCTGCAAGACGTCGGCCATCGCGCTGTATGCGCTGCTGTCGGGCGGGGTGTTCATGTTTGGCAGCATTCAACTGGGCGGCGCGCTGTATCGCGGTTACGCGCCGGCAGGCTTCCTGGTGATGGCGCTGTGCGCGGCCTGCGCCATTCCGCTGGTGCTGGCCGCCGAGAAGCGGACCCGCCGCGACGCGCCGGCCAACAACTCCTAGCGCGCGGCCCCATCCGCGGGACCGCTCACGCCGATCGCGCCGCGCCCAACGCCCGCGCCAGCGTGTCGAATACGCGCGGATCGGTGGACTGGGCCACGTTGAAGCGCAGGCAGTCGCCCGCGCTCAGCGACACGCTGAAGGCGTTGCCGGGCGCCAGCACCACGCCGTCGCGCAGGCAGGATCGCGCCACCGTCGCCGCGTCAATGCCGGCCGGCAGGCGGCACCACAGGAACATGCCCGCCTTCGGCTGCAGCCACGGCACGATGCCGAGCGCCCGCAGCCGCGCCGTGACGCTGTCGCGCTCCTCGGCCAGCCGCTGCCGCACCCACTCCATGTGCCTGCGGTAGCCGCTGTCGGTCAAGGTCCGGAACACCACGTCGGCCGCCAGCCGCCCGCCGCCGAACGTGGTGGCGATCTTCAGGTCGGCCAGGCTGTCGATCCAGTCGCCGCGCGCCGCGATGAAGCCGCAGCGCAGCGAGGCCGAGATGGTCTTGGAAAAGCTGCCGATCTGGATCACGCGTGACAGGCCGTCGAAGGCCGCCAACCGCGGCGCCGGCGCGTGTTCGAAGTCGGCGAAGATGTCGTCTTCCACGATCACCAGCCCCGCGCCGTCGGCGGCCTTGAGCAGCCGGTGCGCCACCAGCGGCGACAGCGTCGCGCCGGTGGGGTTGTGGATGCCCGAATTGGTGATGTAGAGGCGCGGCGCGTGCTCGCGCAGCGCCGCCTCGAAACGCGCCACATCGGGCCCGTGTGGCGTGTACGGCACGCTGACCACGCAGGCGCGGTGGGCCTTGAGCAAGGCGTGGAAATTGAAATAGCAGGGATCATCGACCAGCACCGTATCGCCCGGTTCCAGCAGGAAGCGGCAGATCAGGTCGATGGCCTGGGTGCCGGACTCGGTCAGCATGAGCTGCTCGGGCGCGGTCTCGATGCCGGCGGCGGCCAGGCGCCGCGACAGGACCTGGCGCAGCGCGGGGTGGCCGAGGGGCGTGGCGTAATCGGTCAATTCCAGGGAGTCGGACTTGGCCAGCGCGCGCAGCGCGCGGCGGATGCCGGACTCGTACATCCAGTCGCCCGGCAGCCAGCCGCAGCCGGGCCGCAGCGCGTCGGGCGCGGCCTCCAGCGACTGGCGCGAGACCCACAGCGGATCGATCTCGCGGTCCAGCTTGGGGCCGATCTCGGTCAGCGCCAGCGGCGCCACCGGGCCGGCGACGTAGAAGCCCGAACCTGGTCGCGACGTGATGCTGCCTTCGGCGGCCAGGCGTTCATACGCCTCCACTACCGTCGACACCGACAGGCCCATGGCGCCGGCCTGCGCGCGCACGGACGGCAGGCGCGCACCCGGTGAGTACGCGCGCGATGCGATGCGCGATCGCACCTGCGCCATGACCGCCTCGATCCGGGTGCCGCCTGATGTCATTTCGCCTCCATCCGTACTGGACTGTTTTGCATAACAGTTATTTTAAATTGTACTGGACTGTCTCTGGGAAACGCGGCGTCCGGATGCTTCACTGGACGCTTTGCGCGGAGCAGTGCATGGACAAGGCAACCAGCGGTTGGATCAACGGTTTCATCGGCGTGGCGATCTTCGCCGGCTCGCTGCCCGCGACGCGGGTGGCGGTGGCGGAGCTGGATCCCATCTTCCTCACCTGCGCCCGCGCCACCATCGCCGCCGCGCTGGGCTGGGCCCTGCTGTGGCTGCTGCGCCAGCCGCGACCGCGGCGCGCCGACCTGCCCGCCCTGATGCTGACGGCAATCGGCGTGGTGCTGGGCTTTCCGCTGCTGACGGCGCTGGCGCTGCAGCACGTCACCTCGGCGCATTCGATCGTGTTCGTCGGCCTGCTGCCGCTGTCCACCGCCGTGTTCGCGGTGCTGCGCGGCGGCGAACGGCCGCGGCCGGCATTCTGGCTGTTCTCGGTGGCGGGCTCGGCCTTCGTGGTGGGGTACGCGCTGACGGGCGGATTGGACGTGTCGCTCAAGGGCGACCTGCTGATGCTGGCCGCCATCGTGGTCTGCGGCATGGGCTACGCCGAGGGCGCCAGGCTCTCGCGCACGCTGGGCGGCTGGCAGGTCATCAGTTGGGCGCTGGTGTTGTCCCTGCCGGCAATGCTGCCGCTTGCGCTGCTGACCCTGCCTTCGTCGTTCGCGCAGGTCACCGCGGCCGGCTGGATCGGCCTGGCCTACGTGTCGCTGTTCAGCATGCTGATCGGCTTCGTGTTCTGGTATCGCGGCCTGGCCCAGGGCGGCATCGCCGGGGTAGGCCAGTTGCAGTTGTTCCAGCCCTTCATGGGCCTGGGCCTGGCGGCGCTGCTGCTGCATGAGCAGGTCAACTGGACCATGCTGCTGGTGACACTGGCCGCCGTCGTCTGCGTGGCCGGGGCCCGCAAGCACGCCCGTTGAACGCCATTGGCGCCGGACAAAGCCGGCGCCTTTTGCCATCGCGATCGACGAGCCGTGGCCCGTCAGCAGCAGCCGATGCGTTTCTTGCCGCCGTAGCGGGCGTCCTGCCGCTCGCGGAAGAAGTCCTCGTAGCTCATGGGCTCCTGGTCGGGATGGGTGCGCCGCATGTGCTCGACGTAGTTCTCGTAGTCGGGCACGCCGACCATCAACCGCAGGGTCTGCCCGAGGTAGCGGCCGGCGGCGCCGGCCGCCGAGGTCATGTTGGAAAACAGCATGGCGGCGCCTCCTTGCGTCAGTCCGCGCCGGCGGCCACGGCCGGCAGGGCTTCGTAGGGCGTCTCGCGCGCGGTCGGCCGGTTCTCGGCGCGGGCGCGCATCACCGAACGGATGCCGAACACCACGATGCTGACCACCACGAACATGAAGATCGCGCACAGGCCGGCGTTGATGTAGTCGTTCAGCACCACGCGCGACATTTCCGCCAGCGACTTGGCCGGGGCCAGCACCTTGCCTTCGGCGATGGCGGCGTTGTACTTGGCCGCGTGCGACAGGAAGCTGACCTTGGGGTCGGCATGGAACAGCTTCTGCCAGCCGGCGGTCAGGGTGCACGCCAGCAGCCACAGCGTGGGCAGCACGGTGACCCAGGCGTAGCGGTCGCGCTTCATCTTGAACAGCACCACGGTGCCCAGCGTCAGCGCGATCGCGGCCAGCATCTGGTTGGCGATGCCGAACAGCGGCCACAGCGTGTTGATGCCGCCCAGCGGATCGACCACGCCCTGGTACAGGAAGTAGCCCCACGCCGCCACGCACAGGCCGGTGGCGATCAGGTTGGCAGGCAGCGACTCGGTGCGCTTGAGCGACGGCGCGAAGGTGCCCAGCAGGTCCTGCAGCATGAAGCGGCCCGCGCGGGTGCCGGCGTCCACGGCCGTCAGGATGAACAGCGCTTCGAACAGGATGGCGAAGTGGTACCAGAACGCCATCATGCTGGGGCCGCCGATGGCCTGGTGCAGGATGTGCGCCATGCCCACGGCCAGCGTCGGCGCGCCGCCGGCGCGCGAGATGATGGTGCTTTCACCGACGTCCTTGGCGGTCTGCACCAGGTCGGCCGGGGTGATCACGAAGCCCCAACTGGACACCACCTGGGCGACCTGGTCGGGCGTGGTGCCGATGACGGCGGCCGGGCTGTTCATGGCGTAGTAGATGCCCGGCTCGATCACGCAAGCGGCCACCAGCGCCATGATGGCGACGAACGACTCCATCAGCATGCCGCCGTAACCGATGTAGCGGGCCTGGGTTTCGTTCTCGATCAGCTTGGGCGTGGTGCCCGACGAGATCAAGGCGTGGAAGCCCGACACCGCGCCGCAGGCGATGGTGATGAACAGGAACGGGAACAGGTTGCCCGACCACACCGGACCGGAGCCGTCCACGAACTGCGTCAGCGCCGGCATTTTCAGCTCGGGCGCGACCACCACGATGCCGATGGCCAGGCCGACGATGGTGCCGATCTTCAGGAAGGTCGACAGGTAGTCGCGCGGGGCCAGCAGCAGCCACACGGGCAGCACCGAGGCGATGAAGCCGTAGACGATCAGGATCCAGGTCAGGCCCTTGCCGTCGAAGTCGAACATCGGGCCGATGACCGGATGCGCGGCCACGTCCTGGCCGAAGGTGATGGCGGCCATCAGGCCGACGAAGCCGATGATGGACACTTCGCCGATCTTGCCCGGGCGGATGTAGCGCAGGTAGACGCCCATGAACAGCGCGATGGGAATGGTGGCGGCCACCGTGAAGGTGCCCCACGGCGAGTGCGTCAGCGCCTTGACCACGATCAGCGCCAGCACCGCCAGGATGATGACCATGATCATGAAGGCGCCGAACAGCGCGATCACGCCCGGGATCTTGCCCAGCTCGGACTTGACGAGGTCGCCCAGCGAGCGGCCGTCGCGGCGGGTCGAGATGAACAGGATGGTGAAGTCCTGCACGGCGCCGGCGAACACCACGCCGGCCAGGATCCACAGCATGCCGGGCAGGTAGCCCATCTGCGCGGCCAGCACGGGGCCGACCAGCGGGCCGGCGCCGGCGATGGCGGCGAAGTGGTGGCCGAACAGCACGTGCTTGTTGGTCGGGACGTAGTCCAGGCCGTCGTTGTACTTCCAGGCCGGCGTCATGCGCGTGGGATCAAGGCGGAACACCTTGTTGGCGATGAAGCGGCTGTAATAGCGGTATGCGATCAAGTACACGCAGACGGCGGCAATCACCACCCATAGCGCGTTGATGGTCTCCCCTCTGGCCAGCGCCACGGTGCCCAGCGCGAACGCGCCCAGGACCGCAACCGCCAGCCAGACCAGGTGCTGACCCAGTCCCTTACTGCTGGTTTGCATAAGTGCTCCTCTTGCCTCCCGCCATGCTTTTGGCGTGAAACGCTTTTTTCGTCCCGCGGGTAGGCAGACTCATTGTTGTAGGGTGGCGGGCGCGAACGTCCGCACGGCGTCCGGTCGACGCGGGCGTTAGTATTTCGGTTTGCCCGGGGCGCAACAAGCGCGGAACTACGCAAGCCCCCTACGTGGTACTACGGAATGCGCCGCAGCATATTCCCCGCGGGGATCGTAAAATCGGCGGCGCGGACTCCTGTCCGGCGTGGGCCTTTTTCCCTTGATGCACCGCAACACGCGCATTCGGCGCTGATACAAATCCCCTGATGAAGCTGCGCCTGAAAATCCTGCTGCTGGCCGCCGTCCCCCTGCTGGTGGCGCTGGCGGCCATCGCCGTGGCCGTCTACGTGCAGGGCCTGCAACTGGCCCAGCGCGAAAAGGAAGTGGTGGAAAGCGCCTGGCTCGGCAGCAAGGAAAGCGAGCTGCGCCATTACGTCAGCCTGGCCTACAGCGCGATTGCCCCGCTGCAGGACGCCAGCGACGGCGACGCCGCCCGCGAGCGCGCGCTGGCGCTGCTGGCACAGATGGAATTCGGCCACGACGGCTATTTCTTCGTCTACGACCTGCAAGGACGGAACCTGATGCACCCGCGCCAGCCCGAACTGGTCGGCCAGGATCTCTGGAACCTGCGCGACACCCGCGGCCAGCCAGTGATCCAGAACCTGCTGACGGCGGCCCGCCGCGGCGGCAGCCAGGGCGAGGCGGTGCACTACCAGTGGGAAAAGCCCTCGACCCACCAGATGGTGGAAAAGCTCGGCTACGTGGTGGTGCTGGAACGCTGGGGCTGGATGCTGGGCACCGGCATCTACCTGGACGACGTCGAGCAGACCCTGGCGCACATCGACGCCGCCGCCCAGTCCAACATCCGCAACATGTTCGCCTGGGTTGCCGGCATCGCCGCGGTCTCGATCCTCGGCGTGGCGGCCTGCGGCCTGGCGCTCAATATCAGCGACCACCGCCAGTCCGACGCCAAGCTGCGGCTGATGGCGCAGCAACTGGTGCGCTCGCAGGAAGACGAACGCGCCCGCCTGTCGCGCGAGCTGCACGACGGCATCAGCCAGGTGCTGGTGTCGATCAAGCTGGCGCTGGAGGCCGCGCGCGAACGATTGCGCCAGGCCCTCGGCGCCGAGCCGCGCGCGCTGGCGCACATCGACACGCCGCTGGGCGGCGCGCTCGACCGCCTCAATACCGCCGTGGGCGAAGTGCGCCGCATCTCGCACAACCTGCGCCCCACCCTGCTGGACGACCTGGGCCTGCCGGCCGCGCTGGAACACCTGGGCCGCGAATTCGCCGGCGCCAGCCAGCACGGCGCCGCGCCGCTGACCGTGCGCCTGTCGACCCAGGGCCGGCCGGTGAAGCTGCCCGACGCCTACGCCACCGCCCTGTTCCGCGTCACCCAGGAGGCCCTGACCAACGTCGTGCGCCACGCCGGCGCCCGCCGCGCCGACCTGACGCTGGCCTACACCGAACGCGACCTGCGCCTGACCATCCATGACGACGGCCGCGGCTTCGACTACGCCGAGGTGCAGCAGGATCCGCGCCGCGGCATCGGCCTGCGCAACATGCGCGAACGCATGACCGCGCTGTCCGGCAGCCTCAGTTTCCATACCTCCGACCAGGGCACCACCCTGCAGGCCTGGCTGCCCTTGCCGCCGCCCTTCTCCGACGCCTCCGACGCTTCCCGACCCGCATGACCGACCCTGGCTCCCCCATCCGACTGCTCCTGATCGACGACCACCCGCTGGTGCGCGACGGCCTGCGCCTGCGCCTCGAGACCGTGCCGCACCTGCAGGTGGTGGGCGAAGCCGGCAACGCCGCCGCCGCCCTGGCCTTCCTGCAGGCCTGCCTGGCGGAGGACCCGCTGGGCGGCACCCTGCCGCAACTGGTGCTGATGGACCTGAACATGCCGGGCGTGGGCGGCCTGGAGCTGACCGCGCAGTTGCATGAACGCTATCCGCAGATCGCGGTGCTGGTGCTGTCGATGCACGACAACGCCGAATACATGGTGCAGGCGGTGCGCGCCGGCGCCCGCGGCTACCTGCTCAAGGACGAGCCGGCCCAGGAGATCCTGGCGGCCATCGACGCGGTCATGACCGGCCGCACCTACTTCAGCGCCGCCGTGTCGCTGCGCCTGTCGCAGGCCAGCGCCCCCGCCACCCTGCTGACCCAGCGCGAGCGCGACGTGCTGCGCCACATCGCCAGTGGCCACGCCAACAAGCAGATCGCCCAGGCGCTGGGCCTGTCGGTGCGCACCGTCGAAACCCACCGCCTGAACATCAAGCGCAAGCTGGGCATCGACGGCCAGGCCGAACTGATCAAATACGCGGTGGAAAACCGCGGCGTATAACCCCTCTGGCCGTCAGGTTTCCGGCTGCGAAGCCGGCCCGCGCTGGAGTAGACTTGCGTGTTCATCGCCATCGCCGGCGCGCAGCCCCCAGGAGTTCCCATGTCATTGGAAAGTCACTACACCGCCATTCTCGAAGCACTGGGGGAAGACCCGTCCCGCGAAGGCCTGGCGGACACGCCGGCGCGCGCGGCCAAGGCCATGCGCCACCTGTGCCGCGGCTACAACCAGAATCTGGAAGAAATCGTCAACGGCGCCCTGTTCACCTCCGACACGCGCGAGATCGTGCTGGTCAAGAACATCGAGCTGTATTCGCTCTGTGAACACCACATGCTGCCCTTCATCGGCAAGGCGCATGTGGCCTATCTGCCCAACGGCAAGGTGCTGGGCCTGTCGAAGGTGGCGCGCATCGTCGAGATGTACGCCCGCCGCCTGCAGATCCAGGAAAACCTCAGCCGCCAGGTGGCCGAGGCGGTGCAGTCCGTCACCGGCGCCGCCGGGGTGGCGGTGGTCATCGAGGCCCAGCACATGTGCATGATGATGCGCGGCGTCGAAAAGCAGAATTCGTCGATGGTCACCTCGGTGATGCTGGGCGAGTTCCACGACAACCCGTCGACCCGCGCCGAGTTCCTCAGCCTGATCCGCTGAAGCGCGCCTGGCGTCGCCCGGGAATGGCCGGCCCCCTCGGGACCGGCTTTTTTGTCGGCGCACGAAGCGAGCGCTAGCGCGGTTCGTTCCGCACGACCATCCAGATGCCGCACGCCGACACGGCCGTGCCCACCAGCATCAGCCAGGACAGCGGCTCGCCGAACATGGCCCAGGCCCACACCAGCGTAACCGCCGGGCTCAGGTACAGCACGCTGGCGACACGGGTGGGAGACGAGCGCCGCAGGCAGATCCAATACAGGCCGTAGCCGCCCAGCGTCGACAGCGCCGCTGTCCACAGCACGCTCAGCGCGAACCCCGCGCTGGCAACCGGCAGCAGGCTGCCTTCCCTGCCCGCCAGCGCGGCGAAAGCCACCGCCGAAATCGCGCATTGCACCCACAGATTGGACAGCAGCCCCATGGACGCAGGGGAATCGGCCTGCTTCTGCCACAGGGTGGCCAGCGCCAGCGACAGCATGCCCAGCAGCGGCAGGCTGTAGGTCCATAGGGGCGTCCCGCCCCAGGCCAGGGCATCGCGCGTGACCAGGACCACGCCCAGCAATCCCAGCAACAATCCCAGCCAGGCTTGCCGGCGCAGGCGCTGGCCAGGCAGCCCGACGCCCAGCAGCGCCGTGCCGATCGGCAAAAGGTCGGCGATCAGTGCGGCCAATCCCGCGGGCACCCCGTACTCAATGCCCTTGGCAACGCCCGCCAGATAGCCCGCCATCGCCAGCAGGCCGATGCCGGCGTGGCGCAGCAGCAGCGCCGGCGGCGTGCGTCGCAGCTCGCCCGCCACCCAGGGCAGCAGCGCGAGCGCCACCACCACGCAGCGCCAGAACACCACCAGGAAAGCCGAGGCGTGATCGATCGAAAAGCGCATGCCGACAAACCCCGAACTCCACGTCACGATCAAAGCGGCCTCCAGGACCAGCAGGGGCACGGCCGCCAGGGCGGCGCGCGGCGCCGTTCCCGGGGCGAATGTGGCGTTACGGGCGTCCCGGCGGGGCATGGCTGGCTTGCTCGTGGTGGGCGTCCTCATGCCCTTGACCTTAAAGCCAGGCCATAATCAAATAAATCAAAATATATTTGCCATCTGATTCATGAAACCAAAACCATGAGCGCCTCCCTGGATATCGACCTGTTGCGCACATTCCATGCCGTGGCCCGGCTGGGGCAGTTCCGCGCCGCCGCCGAACATGTCCACCGCAGCCCGGCGGCGGTCAGTGTCCACATCCAGCGGCTGGAGGCCGTGGTTGGCGGCCGGCTGCTGGAGCGCGACAACCAGTCGGTGACCTTGACGCCCCTGGGCCAGCGTGTGCTGGGCAGCACGGCCGAGCTGCTGCGCGTGCACGACCGGGTGCTGGGCGGTATCCAGGGGACGGCGCTTGCCGGCCGTATCAAGCTGGGCCTGCCCGACGAGTACGCGGCCCACGTCATCCGCGACATCCTGCCGCTGTTCGCCGCGGACTGGCCGGGCGTCGTGCTGGAAGTGACGACGGCGCCCAGCCTGGCGCTGCGCGACCAGGTCGGGCGCGGTCGCCTGCATCTTGCGCTGGCGGCGCAGGCGATGGCCCGGCGGCCGGACCCGCAGTCACTGGCCTCGACCACGCCGGTGTGGGTGGGAAGCGCCAGGCTGGGGACGCCATTGCCCGATCCCCTGCCCTTGGCCCTGCACGCGGCGCACTGCCCCTACCGGGAGGCAATGACCACCAGCCTGGATCGCGCGGGCCTGGCCTGGCGGACGGTCTTGAGCAGTCCGTCGAGCCAGGCGGTCGAAGCCTGCGTCGAGTCGGGCCTGGCCGTCAGCCTGATCGATCGCTCGCGGGTGACAAGCGCCATGCGGGTGCTGGACACGCTGCCGGCCATTGCCGCGCATGAGATCGTTCTGCTGCGCGCGGCCTCGCCGCAAACCGCCCCGGCCACCGACCTGCTGGAACAGACCCTGCGGCGGCATTTCAGGCTCTAGCGCGACGAGCGGGATCGCCGGTCACGGCGAGACCTGTCGGCAAGGGTCCGCCCGGCTCGCCCCCTTGTTCCGCCCCCTCTCCCCCAAAAGACGTAGGACGCCCGGGCCGCCGCCCCAAGGGGGGCCACCCCCCTTGGCTCCTATCGAATACGGCATCTGGCCCTAGCGCTGTGGCCCCATCCGGGCAAACTGGCACCACAGGCCGCACCGGCACAAGCCGGGTCGCGTCGGGGCGCGGCCCATTCTCTATCGGAGATCACCCATGAACGCGTTATACCGCCTCATCCGCCGCGGCATCCTGGCCGGCCTGGCCGCCACCCTGCTGGCCGCGCCCGTCCACGCCCAGACCCGCCTGACCGTGGGCTACCAGCTCATCGTCGGCCCCTTCCTGACCGCCATCGCCGATGGCAGCTTCGATGCCGCCCTGAAAGACGCCGGCTACCAGGTCGACTGGCGCCAGTTCACCTCGGGCGGCGACATTTCCACCGCCCTGGCCTCGGGCAACGTGCCGGTCGGCGTGCTCGGCTCCACCGGCATCACCTCAGCCGCCACCCGCGGCGTCGACCTGCAACTGTTCTGGATCCTGGACAACATCGGCAAGTCGGAAGCGCTGGTGGCGCGCAACGGCTCCGGCATCAACGGCACCGCCGACCTGAAGGGCAAGCGCGTCGCCACGCCGTTCGTATCGACCTCGCACTTTCACCTGCTGGTGGGGCTGGAACAGGTCTGGAAGATCAACCCGCGCGACGTGCGCATCCTGAACATGCAGCCGCCGCAGATCGTGGCCGCCTGGCAGCGCGGCGACATCGACGCCGCCTACGTCTGGCCGCCCGCGCTGACCGAGATCGAGAAGACGGGCAAGGTCATCGCCGACTCCGAAGCCATCGGCCGCGCCAGCGTGCCGACCTTCGACGGCCTGGTGGTCGATCGCGCCTGGGCCGCCAAGAACCCCAAGTTCATGGCCGCCTTCACCACCGTGCTGGCCAAGTCGTACGCTGCCTATCGCGCCAACCCGGCCGCCTGGACCGCCGATTCGGCGCAGGTCAAGAGCATCGTCAAGCTGATCGGCGGCAAGCCTGACGACGTCGCCACCGCGCTCACGCTGCTGACCTTCCCCACCGCCCAGGAACAGGCCTCGCCCGAATGGCTGGGCGGCGGCAAGGAATCGGGCGCCGCGCGCGCCTTCGCCGCCAGCGCCAAATTCCTCAAGGACCAGAAGCAGATCGACAAGTCGCTGGACGACTACAGCGCCCACGTCACCGACCAGTACGCCAAAGCGGCCGCCAAATAGCCGCGGCGAGACGCCGGGCGCGCCGCAAGCCGCGCCCGGTCCCGGCGCCCGCCTGGCCGCGGGCGTCGCACCATGCAAGGGGACCCCGCATGACTCCACCCGCCACGCCCGCCGCGCAGGCCCTGCGCGCGGACCACGTCAGCGTCACCTACCCCGGCCTGCACGACAGCGGACCGGTGATCGCGCTGCAGGACGTCAACCTGACCATCGAACCCGGCGAATTCGTCGTCGCGCTGGGCGCCTCCGGCTGCGGCAAGACCACCCTTCTGAGCCTCCTGGCCGGTTTCCTGTCACCCACCGACGGCGAGATCACGCTGGGCGGACGCCCCATTACCGGCCCCGGCGCCGACCGCGGCGTGGTGTTCCAGAAGCACGCGCTGCTGCCCTGGCTGAACGTGCTGGAAAACACCGAATTCGGCCTCAAGCTGCAGGGTGTGGACAAGGAGACGCGGCGCGCCCGCGCGCGCCGCAACCTGGAGCTGGTGGGCCTGAAGGACTTCCACCGCCACATGATCTACCAGTTGTCGGGCGGCATGCAGCAGCGCGTGGGCATCGCCCGCGCCCTGACCTGCGATCCGGCCATGCTGCTGATGGACGAGCCGATGGCGGCGCTGGACGCGCTGACGCGCGAGACCATCCAGGAGCTGCTGCTGGATATCTGGCGCCAGACCGGCAAGATGTTCTTCTTCATCACCCATAGCGTGGAGGAGGCGCTGTTCCTGGGTTCGCGGCTGATCGTCATGTCGCCGCGCCCGGGACGCATCACCCACACCTTCCAGCCGGACTTCAACCGGCGCTACCTGGAGACGCGCGATGGCCGCGGCATCAAATCAAGTCCCGACTTCATCGCCATGCGCGAACAAGTCCTCGGCATCATCTACGGCGACGAACTTGCCGCCGCCGACGCGCAGGCCGTCCATGCCTAGCGGGCTGGGCGGCCGCCGGCCCGCCGCGCCCGGCAAGGTGTACGGCGCGCCGGGCGCCGGCTACAGCGGCCACATCAGCCTGCTGACCAGCATCGCGCTGCTGGCGCTGTGGTTCCTGGCCACCAACGCCGGCTGGGTCAAGCCGCTGTTCCTGCCGTCGCCGCAGGCGGTGTACGGCAAGTTCGTGTCCGCCATGACCGACGGCGTGGCCAACTCGACCCTGGCCGAGCATGCCCTGGCCAGCCTGACGCGGGTGTTCTCGGCCTTCTTCCTGGCCTGCGCCACCGCCATTCCGGTCGGCATCCTGATGGGCGTGAACCGCTACGCCCGGGGCATCTTCGATCCGCCGATCGAGTTCTACCGTCCGCTGCCGCCGCTGGCCTACCTGCCCCTCATCATCATCTGGTTCGGCATCGGCGAATTCCCCAAGATCCTGCTGATTTACCTGGCCATCTTCGCGCCCATGGCGATCGCCGCGCGCGCCGGCGTGCGCTCGGTGTCGATCGAGCAGATCCACGCCGCCTACGCCATGGGCGGCAGCCGCATGCAGATCGTCTGGCACGTGATCCTGAAGGCCGCCATGCCCGAGATCTTCACCGGCATGCGCATCGGCATCGGCGTCGGCTGGACCACGCTGGTGGCCGCCGAGATGGTGGCGGCCGATCGCGGGCTGGGCTTCATGGTGCTGAACGCTGCGCAGTTCCTGGCCAGCGACACGGTCATCATGGGCATCATCGTGATCGGCGTGTTCGCCTTCGCGTTCGATCTGCTGGTGCGGTATCTGGAGAGGTTCGCGATTCCTTGGAAGGGACGGGTCTAAGACGCTCACCGTTCCATTTTTGCGCCGATACGCCCAAACCCTGCCCATCGACAGGGCAATCCCGCATTCCTTTTTTTCGCACGGCTACTCTATCCTGGGAGCGCGTCCCCGGTGTCGGCCGCTCCAGCGTGCCGACCGGGCCAGACGCGCCCCCTACAAGGAGCCGCCATGTCCAGCCAGGCCTCGATGCTCAAGCCTGTGTTGTGGGAACGCCTGTTCGAACGGGAAAGCGCCCCCAACCTCAGCCTGCAGGGCCGCGTGCGGCAGATGCTGGTGTCGGCGATCCTCAGCGGGCACCTGCCGCCCGGCGCGCCGGTGCCATCCAGCCGCTACCTGGCCGACCAGTTGCGCATTGCCCGCAACACCGTGGTGTTCGCCTATCAGCAACTGGTCAGCGAAGACTACCTCGAATCGCGCGAACGCAGCGGTCATTTCGTCCACGACGGCGTGCTCGAAGGGCGCGCCGCGCCTCCCAGCATGGACAGCGGGCCCGCCTCGTCGGTCGACCACGTTCGCTGGGACGAGCGGCTGCGCTTTCGTCCCAGCCGCCAGCGCAACATCGTCAAGCCGCGCGACTGGCAAAAGCAGCCCTACCCTTTCGTCTATGGCCAGTTCGACCAGGACCTGTTCCCCACCGCCGACTGGCGCGAATGCTGCATCAAGGCGCTGTCGGTGCTGGACATCCGCAGTTGGGCGCCCGACCTCATCACCCATGACGATCCCGCGCTGATCGAACAGATCCGCACCCAGGTGCTGCCGCGCCGCGGCGTGTGGGCCGATGCCGAGGAGATCGTCATCACCGTCGGCGCCCAGCACGCGCTCTACCTGCTGGCCGACCTGCTGGTCAACGAGGACACCGTGGTCGGCATGGAAGACCCCGGCTACCCGGACGCGCGCAACATCTTCGCCAGCCATACCCGCCACCTGCTGCCGCTGCCGGTGGACGACCAGGGCCTGCGCACCGGCACCCAACTGCTGGGCTGCGACTACGTGTTCGTCACCCCGGGCCACCAGTGCCCCACCACCGTGACCCTGTCGCCGGCGCGACGCGAGGAACTGCTGACGCTGGCGCGCCGGGCCGACAGCCTCATCATCGAAGACGACTTCGAAAGCGAAAGCCGCTGGGGCGACGGCGCCATCCCGGCGCTCAAGAGCCTGGACCGCGACGGCCGCGTCATCTACGTCGGCAGCCTGGCCAAGTCATTCGCGCCGGGGCTGCGCATCGGCTACATCGTCGCGCCGCGCGAACTCACCGCCGAACTGCGCGCGCTGCGCCGCCTGATGCTGCGCCACCCATCGGCCTATATCCAGCGCGCGTTCTCGCTGTTCATCTCGCTGGGGCACCACCATTCGCTGCTGCGGCGCCAGTCGCAGGCGTACCAGAAGCGCGGCGCCGAGCTCGCCGATGCGCTGGCGCGCTGGCTGCCCGACTTCACCGCCGTGCCCATCACCGGCTCGTCATCGTGCTGGCTCAAGGGCCCGCAATGGCTGGACGCCACCGCGTTGGCGCAGGCGGCGCAGGCCGAAGGCGTGGTGGTGGAGCCGGGCCAGGTGTTCTTCATGGACGCCGCCGGCGCGCCGCGCAACTTCCTGCGCGTCGGCTTCACCTCCATCCGCGCCGAGCATATCGGCCCGGGCATAGAGAAACTCGCACAGGTGGTGCACCGCTTCCGCCTGCGGGCCGCCGCGTGAGGACGCCGTTCGCCGCGCCATCACGGTGAGGCCGCGCCTCGCCTGACCGCCACCGATGGCGGGGCCATAGCCCTGCGGGCCCATACAGCCATACGCGGCATCGTATGGAAAATAATATTTTTTCATTGGAACTCGCATGGCCGGGTCCAGATAATGGCTCCACATAAAAACACCATACGGAGACATCAACATGACCAAGCCACGCATGGCGAGGCGCTGGCGGCTGGGCGCCGCCATCGCGCTCGCGCTGGGAGGTGCGCCCGCGTGGGCCCAGGCCCCCTATCCCGCCAAGCCCATCACATTGATCGTGCCCTTCGCCGCGGGCGGCGGCGCTGACGTCGTGGCCCGCCTGGTGGCGGCGAAACTGCCGCAGCGGCTGGGCGGCCAGACCGTCATTGTCGATAACAAGCCGGGCGCCTCGGGCAACATCGGCGCGCAGCAGGTGGCGCGCGCGGCGCCTGACGGCTATACCTTCCTCTTGACCAACAGCACGCTGACGATCAACGCCGCGCTGCAGATGCGCGGCACGCCGGACGTAAAGAAAAGCCTGGCGCCGATCTCGCTGCTGGTTTCGGCGCCGGTCGCGCTGGGCGTGAACCCCGCCATTCCCGCCAGGACAGTGCCGGAACTGGTCGCTTATATCCAGCAGAACAAGGACAAGCTGAGCTATTCGTCCTGCGGCAACGGCACGCCCCAGCATTTCGTGGGCGAGTCGGTCAAGCAGATGGCGAAGCTGGACATCGTCCACGTGCCGTACAAGGGTTGCGCGCCCGCCATCAACGACGGACTGGGCAACCAGGTGCCGGTGCTGTTCAGCACCATTCCCAACCTGGCGCCCCACGCCGACGCCGGCAAGCTGCGGATGATCGCGGTGGCATCCAGGCAGCGGGTCTCGTTCCTGCCGAACGTGCCCGCCATCGCCGAGACCGCGCCCTTCGGCGACCTCGACATCTCCGTCTGGTTCGGCATCCTCGGTCCGCGCGATCTGCCGGCGGGCGTGAAAGCGAAATTCGAAGAGGCCGTAGCCGCGACGATGAAGGACCCGGCGGTGCAGCAGGAATTCCGCGACCGCTATTACGAGGCAGTCGAGACCGGCCCGGCCGCGATGGCGCGGCAGCTTGACGGCGATCTCGGCCTGTACAGCGCGCTGGCCAGCAGATCCGGCATTTCGCTGGACGCCCAATAGCCACCACGAACGACAAGGGAAAAATCACGTGAGCACCCCCACGCAACACCAACAGGTCATCGACGACCTGGTCACCGCCAACCGCATCCTGGCGCGTTTCGGCGTCCTTGACGGCTTCGGCCATGTCAGCGTCCGCCACCCGGGCAATCCCGCGCACTTCCTGCTGTCGCGCTCGCTCGCGCCGGAACTGGTGACCGCGCAGGACATCATGGAATTCGACGAGACCTCCGAGCCGGCCGGCGCGGACGCGCGCAAGCCCTATCTGGAGCGCTACATCCACGGCGAGATCTACCGCGCGCGGCCCGACGTGCAGGCCATCGTCCACAGCCATTCGCCGTCGGTGATCCCCTATGCCGGATCGAATGTGCGCCTGCGCCCGATCTATCACATGGCGGGGTTTCTCGGCGCCGGCGCCCCGGTGTTCGACATCCGTTGCTGCTTCGGCCACACCGACATGCTCGTCAGGAATCGCGACCATGGCCGCGAACTGGCGCGGACCCTGGGCCAGAGCAAGGTCTCGCTGATGCGCGGACATGGCTTCGTCGCGGTGGGCGGCGACATCCCCGTGGCGGTCTACCGCGCCATCTACACCGAGATGAATGCGGCGCTCCAGCAGAAGGCCATCGGCCTGAACGGCGAGATCACCTACCTGTCCGACGAGGAAGCCGCCATGGCCGACGACATGATGGCGGGCGTCATGAACCGCCCCTGGGAGCTGTGGAAGAAGCAGGCATCCGGGCAGCCCTGATGGCCTCCGTGCGCCGGGCGGCGCCATGACGCCGCCCGGCGCGAACGCCGCGACGGTCAGCCCTGGCGGCCCCGCAGCAGCACCACGCCGATGATAGCGATGTTGACCGCGACCAGCGCCATCATCGCGGCCAACGCGAAGCCGATGCCGTGGGCGGCGATCAGCCTGCCCGCGACGTACGGAAAGCCGAACGCCCCGGCGAAGTAGCCCAGGGTGAATACCTGCGACGCCACCGGAATGGACAGGTTCGACTCGCCGGCCAGGTTGACGACCATCGCGTTCAGGGTCGAATACGTCAGGCCATCGCCGGCGGCGTCAGCGCCACGGCGTCCAGCGGCAGTTGCGGCAGGCGCGCCAGCGGGCGCCGCAGCCGCCACGCCAATGCGGCCGCCACGGCGCTGAGCGCCGCATAGACGGCAAAGGCGAACGCGGCGCCGCCGAACCTGTCCGCCAGGAAATGGCCGAGCGGCGCGGCCAGCCCCAGACCCAGCATCTGCGAACCGGACAACAGGGTCAGGGCCTCCAGCCGGGCCGCCGGCTTCAGGCAATGGATCAACTGGATCGGCGCCAGCATGTAGAACAGCGCCCATCCCAGCCCCAGCAGCACGCCGCCGGCATAGGCCATCCCGATGCCGGCCGTGCCAACCACGGCAAAGCAGGCCATCGCCAGCGCCATGACCACCGCGGCCGCCGCGATCACGGGCAGGATGCCGGCGCGCTGCGCAAGCCTGCCGGCCCCGCCGGCCCCGATCAGTGTCGCCACCGTGCCAATGCTGATGACGGTGCCGGCATCGGCCGCGTCAAAGCCGGCCGCGCGCAAGGCATCGACCAACAGGAAGCTGGCGCCATAGGCGATCGCCAGCGCCAGCGCCGCCAATAGATAAGGCACCAGCAGCCGCGCGGGCAATCGGTCGCCCAACAGGGCGGCGGCCGCGCGCGGCGCGAGGCATGGCGGATTGACGCGGGGCGACGGCATGGCAAGCGGCGGGCGACGCATCTCTGCAAACGGGAGGTTCCAGGGTTGCAGAACATTACCAGGAATTCGGTCGCATCCGCTGGTCCGATGCCGTGAGGTTGAAGCCGTCTGATTTATCGACGATTGCGACGCCAGGCTCGCCAAACTCAAGTTCAATCCCATCCCACGATGCGCGGCCCGGCAAACACCCTTCGCCTGCTCGAGGCGATGCCGACCGCCCCCCCGATGCCCGCCCCTGCGCTTTCCATTGGCGCATGCCCCCTCTCCTCATGAACAAGATCCACTCGCTCAAGTACAACCATCAAAACCTGCTGGTCCCGGTCTCCGAAGTCTGCGGCGCGCGCAAGCGGGGCTCGACCATCGGCGCCACCCGGCGCGCTCGCGGGCAAGGCCGGCGCGCCGCGCTCGCGGCCTGCCTGCCCCTGCTGGCCGCCGCCCTCTTGCCGGGCGCGGCCTGCGCCAGCTACGTCAGCATCGACATTCCCTACCAGACCTACCGCGATTTCGCCGAGAACAAGGGGGCTTTCCAGCCCGGCGCCCTGGGCATTCCCATCCTCAACAAGGATGGCACGCTGCGCGGCAATACAAGCGCCGCCATCCCGTTCATCGATTTTTCCAGCGTCAGCAACGACCGCGCCATTGAAACCCTGATCGCGCCCCAATACGCCGTGGGCGTGGCGCACAACGTCGATCACGACGAGGCCCGCTTCGGCGGCACGGTGTACTCGCAGGTCAGGAGAGACTTGCATCCCAACTATCATGCGATCCGCGATTACACCCAGGAATGGGATTTCGACCTTACCCGCATGAGCAAACTGGTGACCGACGTCGCGCCCATCGCCAGGTCCGTGGTGGCGCGGGCGCCGGTGCCGGCGCTGGACGGCAACGACAAGGACCGCTGGACAGAGGCGCAGCGCCAGCAGTTTCCGTTGTTCTACCGCGTCGGCATGGGTATCCAGTTCGTCGGCCCGAATCCAGACCTGGGCGTCAACATGGCGGGGGAAGATCCCAACCCTGCCAATAAGCCCCTCAAGGACGGCGAGCACTATCTCGGCTATGCCTACCGATGGGCGACGGGCGGCATGGTGACGCCGACCTGGTCGAATGAGACTTTCGTCATCGCCCAGGGAGACAAGGGCCTGCTGCCGTCATACGTGGAGCAAGGCGACAGCGGCTCCCCCCTGTTTGCCTGGGACGCCGCGAAGGCACAATGGGTGGTCGCCGGCACGGCGGCGGACCTGAAAATGTCCGAACAGGGCAGCTACGTCTATTGGTCGCACCTGCCCGATGACTTCATCGACGGCATTCTCAAGAAGGACAACGATCCGGACGTCATCCACACGGCCGGCAACGGGGCGCTGGCCTGGACCTTCGACAGTACGCAAGGCACGGGCGCCCTGCAACAGACCGCCGGCCCCGCCTACGCCATGCACGGCTACAAGAAGTCGCCGACGTTTGCGCTGGCCAACAGCGCGCTGGACTTCCCTGGCCTGGATGCGGGAAAGAACCTCGCCTTTCGCACCGCGAGCGGCACGGGCGCGGGCCAGATCCGCCTGAAAGACTCGGTCAACCAGGGCGCCGGCGCGCTGACTTTCCACAACGACTACACCGTTTCCCCCGACACGAACCAGACCTGGATGGGCGCGGGCATCGACGTGAAGCAGGACGTCACGGTCGCGTGGAACGTCAATGGCGTAGCCGGCGACAACCTGCACAAGATCGGCGCCGGCACCCTGGCCATCGGCGGCACCGGCGTCAACCCGGGCGGCCTGCGCGTGGGTGAGGGCAAGGTCATCCTCGCGCAACAGCCAGGCGCTGACGACAAGGTCCAGGCATTCGCCGGCATCACCATTGCCAGCGGCCGCGCCGAAGTCGTGCTGGGCGACGCCAGGCAGGTCAATCCCGACCGCATCCAGTGGGGCGCGCGCGGCGGCGTGCTGGACATCAACGGCAACGACATCACGTTCAACCAGCTCGCCGACAACGCCCTGGACCATGGCGCCACGATCGCCAACCACGCCGCCCGAAAGGCCGGCGTGACGGTCAACCTGAGCCCGGTCGGCCCCGCTGCCGTCACTGACTACATCATCATGCCGTCGCGCGCGGGCACCGGATCGCGGGGCGACCTGTACAAGCGCGGCCTCAGCTTTTTTGTCTTGAAGCAGAACAGCTTCGCCACCGTTCCCTCCACGGGTTCCCAAGCCAGCGACGATTATTGGGAATACGCCGGACAATTCCTGGATCCCGCGCTGGAAATCGCGAATGCGCGCAAGCGGGAGTACTTTCCCCCTCGCACGGCATTCATTTTTGCCGGATCCCTGAAAGACAATCTCGACGTCGACATCGTCAACCAGGCGAACACGGCCTTCATCGCCGACGGCGACATTGCCATTGGCGACAACGCCGTCAGCGCGCGCCAGGGCGAAGTGGTTTTCCAGGGGCATCCCGTCATCCATGCCACCAATACGCCGGATGTCGCCCAGATGCTGCGGGATATCGGCGATGATTCGGTCCTGACCCAATCCGTATCGTTCGACCAGCCGGATTGGGAAACGCGCCATTTCACCCTCGGCAAGCTGGCGCTGACGGACAGCACTTTCCGCCTGGCGCGCAACGCCACGCTGCAGGGCGACATCGACGCGCGCCGCGCGCGGGTCATCCTGGGCAGCCCGTCGCTGTACATCAACAAGAACGACGGCGGCCCATTGGCGCAGGAACCGGAACGGGGCACCTCCATCGCCGCCACGGATGCCGACAAGAGCAGCTACCACGGAAAGGTCACCTTGCAGGACAGTTCCACGCTGGAAATCCGCGAGAGATTCAACGGCGCCATCGACGCCAGCGGCAGCGCCGTCAGCGTGCTTTCCGATCAGGCGGCGCTGACAGGTCACAGCCGGTTCGCCGGCAGTCCCTTGACGCTGGAACGCGGCGCGCATCTCAAGGCCTCGGGCGGCTGGTACGACGACGGCGCCGTCACGCTGGCGGACGGCGCGGCGCTGACGTTGTCCGGCGCGCCCGCGGGTCCGGCCCATTACTTCACCCAGGCCATCGCGTTGCAGGGCGACAATGCGAACCTGTACCTGGCGCCGGGCAGCCATTCGTTCAGCGACCTCTCCAGCCCGGCGGCCAGCCGCATCACGCTGGGCGCCTCGGCCACGGCCGACGCGCCGGAAACGATCTACGCGGGAAGCGTGAACGCGGCGCAGGCCAGCATGCGGGTCCAGGAAAAGGCCCACTGGATCGTCACGGGCGATTCCACGCTGAAACAACTCCAGGCGACCCAGGCGCTGTTGAGCTTCGACGACATGACCCAGACCCGGAATGGATTCATGGCGCGGGCGCAGTCCGGCCCCGACGTGGCCGGCATTTTGTCGCCAACGGCGGCAAGCCCGTCCGCCTACACCCTCACAGCCGACACCGTCGCCGCGACGGACAGCACGTTTGCCTTGCGGGTCGATCCGAATGGCGGCGATCATGACCGCCTGATTATCACCACCGGGCTGAGCGGCAGCGGCAACCGCTTGCGGATCACCGACTTCGGCGACCGCCCCGCCAGCGCCGCGCCAGTCGCGCGCGAAGACCTGTTGCTGAGCGCCCCCTCCTCTGCGCCGGCTGACCTGTTTCAACTGGAGCGGGCCGACATCCATGGCACGGCCGGCGCCAGCGAGGACACCAACCCGTGGCTCGGCGGCCTCGCGGTCAGCCATGACGGCGACCAGCGGCAATGGTGGTTCATCAGTATGCGCGGCGACGCCCCCTGGCGTTTGAGCCAGGATCGCCAGTTCGACGCGCTGCATTTGCCGACGGGCGGCCGCGTGGAGCTGTCCCGGCCCCAGGCGGCCGACTGGACGCCGCGCACCCTGCAAACCGACACCCTGAACGCCAGCGGCGTGCATTTCGCCCTGACCGCGCGGCCCCAGGACGGCGCAAGCGACAGCATCCACGTCGCTACCGAGGCGCTGGGCGATGACAACAGCCTGGACCTCACGCTCCTGGTTCGTGGCGAGGTGCCGGACAACGCCAGCGGCAGTCTGCTGCTGGCGTCCGCGCCCGTGGGCACGGCCGACAGCTATTTCAAGACCGGTTCGGTCACGCAGGGCCTGACCGTCTACGTACCCAACCTTGAAATCGTCAGCACCGACACGGAGAAAAAATGGCAGTTGGCGTACAGGGCGGTTGAAAGGCCCGCTGACCCGCCGGTCGAAAAACCTGCTGACCCGCCAGTCGAAAAACCTGCCGACACGCCGGTCGAAAAGCCCGCCGACCCGCCGGCCGAAAAGCCCGCTGACCCGCCAGTCGAAAAACCTGCGGAACCGCCGGTAGAAAAGCCCGCCGAAATGCCGGATATCGAGACGCCGCAGGGCGGCGGCGCCAGTCCCGGCGACGGGGCCGCGCCCGATGGCGATCCCGGCCCCGCCACCAACCCCGGCGCCACCGACACGCCGCAAACGGGCGATTCCTCCGGCTCACCTGAAGCCCCCGGCGATACCGCCGCAACCGAACCCGCGCCACAGCCCGCCGACGATCCCGTCCTTGTCGTCACCCCGGATGCCGGCGGCGGCGCGCAGGCCAGGCCCGGCCTGTCGCTGTTCACGGCCGTGTCGTTGAGGCTGACCGAGCTGGACAGCCTGCGGTCGCGCGAGGAAATCATCAAGCGCCTGGGACAGGCGGGCGTCGCGGCGGACGAAAGCACCATCCGACAGATCACCGAGGTGCGCCGGCAGATCGACCGCACCGGCGCGTTGGCCAGCCTGCCGCGCGTCGCCTTCGTGCTCGAAACCAACCAGCTCGACAAGCGCCTGGGCGACGTGCGCCAGCTCAATGAAGACGCCGGACTCTGGATCAAGACCAGCCATGGACGGGCCGACTACCAGCAGATCCGCCTGAAGCACACCACGCTGCAATTCGGCCTCGACCGCAAGCAGGGCAGGCAGCTATACGGCATCATGGGCAGCTACACACAGGGTTCCGGCCAGGGCGAAGGCCAGTTGTCGGAGCGGCACACCACGGGCGGCATCGGTCTCTACTACGCCCTGATCCACGAGGACGGCCCGTTCATCGACGTCGTCGCCAAGTACCTGAAAACCAACCAGACCTACCAGTTCCCGGGCCAACTGGACATCGGCGCGCGAGGTGCGCGCTCGACCTCGCTGCTGGCCAGCGTGCAGGCGGGATGGCGGCAGAACCTGTTCAACGGCAGCGCCTTCATCGAGCCATCGGCCGAAGTCGTCGCGGGCGCCACCAGCGGCTACACCCTGCATGGCGGCAAAGACAGCGTCGATGTGCGCGTCAATGCCAGCCGGCCGGTCTACGCCAAGATCGGCGCGGCCGTCGGCCTGAACCTGCAGTCCGATGAGCAACAGGCGCTGGCCGTGTCCGCCGGATTGTTCCGGCTGCAGAACCTGCGGCGCGGCGGCAGCGTCGACATCGTGAACAACGGCAATCCGGACGACGTGCTGCGCAAGCCGATGGCGGACGACAGCCGCTATCTGGTGAACCTGTCGCTGAACGCCAGGCTGTCCGCCAACTGGCGCCTCTACAGCCAGGTGGAAAGCAGTTTCGCCGGCAAGCTCAAGCACGACTACAACGGCCAGATCGGCGTGCGTTATCAGTTCTGAGCGCGCCCCTTTCTGAACGCGGCCCACCGCGCCCGGCCCCGCTTCGCCGATGGTCCGGGCGCGTTCCGCGCCACGCCCCCGCCGCTACAGCACTTCGTCGCGCAGGTAATACCAGCGATACAGCAACGCCTGTCCCAGCCGGCGAAACGGCGCGAACAGGTGCCCGGGCAGCGGCGAGTCGTAGATCGGCAGGTTCCACGACAGGCCGTCCTGGCCCATCATGCGCTGCGCCAGGCGGCGCCCCGCATGGGCCGAGAACGACACGCCGTTGCCGCCATAGCCGAAGGCGTAATAAACCTGCCGCGCCGGGTCCGGCTGGGTGATGCGCGGCATCATGTCGTGGCTGACGTCGACCCAGCCCGTCCATGCATAGTCCAGTTCGATGCCGCGCAGCGACGGGAACTTGCGCGCCAGCCCTTCCCGCAGCAGCGCCAGGTGGCGCGGATGCTGCGCGTCGGCGCCGCGCAGCGCGCTGCGGCTGCCGATCTGCATGCGGCCGTCCGGCAGCAGCCGGTAATAGAAGCGCAGCGTGCGCGTGTCGGTGATGAATACCGTGCTCTTGAGGCCGGCGCGGGCGCGTTCGTCCGGCGTCAGCACCCGGGTCACCATGGAATTGGACAGGATCGGCATGATGCGGTTGTCGAGCAGGCCGTTCACCCCTTGCGCCGTATAGCCGCCGGTGGCGAAGGCCACCCGCCTGGCGCGCACCGTGCCGCCCGGCGTATGCAGCCGGTAGCCGCCGCCCTCCTCGCTCCATCCCGACACCGGGCTGCCGGGATGGACGCGCGCGCCCAGCGCGCGGGCCTGGCGCATGTAGCCATAGGCCAGTTTCAACGGATGCACGCCGATGCCGTCCGGCTCGTGCAAGGCCCCGACCGCCTCGTGGTCGTCGACGTAGCGCTCGCGCAGTTCCGCCTTGGTCAGCATGTGCGTGTCGTAGCCGAACAGTTCGCGCATCACGCGCGCCTCGTTGCGCAGGAAGGCCATCTTCTTCTCGCGATGCGCGGTGTACAGATGGCCGCCGGGTTGCGCGTCGCAATCGATCTGCGCCACCAGGCTCTTCCAGTAATCGAAGCCCTCGTGGATCTCGGCGTCCAGGCGCCGCGCGACATCCAGCCCCCAGCGTTCGATCCATTGCGAGCGGTACAGCCGCCCCGACGCGTTCTGCCCTTGCCCGCCGTTGCGGCTGGTGCAGCCCCACACGGCGCGGTTGGCCTCCAGCACCACCGCGCGCACGCCGTAGTCGCGCGCCAGCGCCAGCGCCGCCGACAGGCCGGTGAACCCCGAGCCGACGATGACCACGTCGGCCTCGATGTCGCCGTGGATCGGGCCGTCGTCCGCGGGGGGCGGCCCGGCCGTGTCGACCCAGTAGGTTGGCGCGTATTCCTGCCCGCGTCCCGGCCCCGACACCAGCGGATCGTAGAGCGGATCGTAGGCGTTGGCGGCCGGGCTGGCGGCGGGCGGCGCGGCCGGCATGCCGGCGGGGTCGATGAGGGTACCGGCGGTATTCGACGGATCGGAAGACATAGCGGCATCCATGGGGCGGTGTCCGGTGGCGGCGTCGGCTCAGGCGCGGGCCGGCAAGGCCGGGCGTTGCTTGCGGAAGGCGTTCTTGACGCGGATCTTGCCGTCCTGGAAGGTGAACACGTCGACCATGTCGGCCTCGACCCGCGAGCCGTCCGCGGCCGTGCCGGTGAAGGTGCATTCCGACACGCCGCGTTCGCCCGCCACCCAGTGGCGGCCGTTGTTCCACTGCGCATCCGGGAAGTTCTTCCAGGCCGCTTCGAAAGCGGCGCGGACCGCCTCGCGACCGCTGTGCCGGGCGCCCCAGCGCTCGGGCCCCCCCACCGTTTCGAAGACGCAGTCCTCGCTCATGAAGGACATCAGGGCGTCGATATCGTGGCGGTTCCATGCGGCCGCGAATTCGGCCAGCATGTCCACGGTGACGGTCTTTTGCATTGCCTACCCTCCTCGATCGCCGGGCGCGACGTGCGCCCAGGCTCTGAACCCAAGGTACGCTGGGGGCCAGGCAGGGTCTAGAACCAGACGCGGCAAATCGCTTGCACCAGCCGACCGCCCGCGCGAACGAGGGCGCCGCGACTCAAGCGGCCGCCGGCGCCAGCCGCGCCGCGACCTCTTCGCCGCGCGTCAGGCCGCGCATGCCGATGAAGACCAGCCCCGGCGACTGCACCTCGGCCGGACGCGCCGCGCGCGTGTCGAAACGCACCCGCCGCCCGGCCAGTTGCACCAGCACCCATCCGTGGCGTTCCGTGCGCACCCAGCCCTTGGCCCGCAACCAATGGCGCGGCAGTTGCCGCAGGGCGTCGGCCAGACGGTCGGCGTGCAACAGGGCCGGCGCCGGCCACAGCCAGCTTTGGAAGGGATGCCGTGGATCGTGCGCCGCGTGGCCGCAATGCGGTCCGCAGCACGCATGGGCCTCGGACGGGCCGCCGGCCAGCATCGCCAGTTCCACCCGCGCCTCCCGCGTCGCCACGATCGGCGCCCCATCCGACTGCTCTCGCAGCCAGTCGCGCAGCGCCGGCAGGTCGTCCGCCGGCAGCAGGTCGGTCTTGTTCAGCACCAGCAGGTCGGCCGCGCGCAGTTGGCGTTGCACGGTATCGGCCAGCAGCGGGTCCGCGAGCGTATCGCGTACGTTGCCGCCGTCCACCAGCACCACCACCGCCTCCAGTTGCAGCAGCGGATCCGACAGGCCCACCTGCGCGATGCGCCCGGGGTCGGACACGCCGCTGGCCTCGATCACGATCCATTCGGGCGCGGGATCCAATGCCAGCACCCGCGCCAGCGCGTCGTCCAGGCCCCCGGCCATCGAGCAGCAGACACAGCCGTTGGCCAGCCGGATCACGTTATCGGCGCGCTGCGCCAAGAGGCCGGCGTCGATATCCACCGGGCCGAAATCGTTGACCAGCACCGCAGCGCGGCGGCGGCCGGTCGCCAGCACGTGGTTCAGCAAGGTGGTCTTGCCGGCGCCCAGGAAACCGCCCACCACCGTCAGCGGGATGCGCGCCATGTCAGGCTGCCTGGGGCGCCAGCGGCCGGCCGCCGATGACCGTGCCCAGCACCTCGATGTCCTTGAGCCGTGACCGCGGCACGTCCAGCGGATCGTCGCGCAGCACGCAGAAATCGGCGTGCTTGCCGACCTCGATCGAGCCGACCAGGTGGTCCATGTGCAGTGTGTAGGCCGCACCCAGGGTGATGGCATGCAACGCCGCCTCGACGCTGATGCGCTCGGACTCGCCCAGCACCCGGCCCGAGGCGGTCTGGCGGTTGACGGCGCACCAGGCGGTGAACAGCGGCCCCAGCGGCGTGATGGGCGCATCCGAGTGGATGGCGAACGGGACTCCCGCGCGCGCGGCCGAGGCGCAGGCATCCATGCGGTTGGCGCGATCCGGTCCCATGGTCAGCGCGTAATGGGCGTCGCCCCAGTAGAAGATGTGGTTGGCGAACAGGTTCACGCACATGCCCAGGCTGGCCATGCGGCGGAACTGGGCGGCATCGGCCATCTGGCAATGCTGCAGCGTGTGGCGGTGATCGCGCCTCGGGCTGCGGCGCAAGGCGCGGTCGATGGCGTCGATCGCCAGCTCGGTGGCTTCGTCGCCATTGGTGTGGATGTGCAACTGCGCGCCGGCGTCGTGATAGGCCTGCACCATGGCGTCCAGCTCGCCCGGCGCGATCACCCAGATGCCATTGGGCGCGCCGTTGTAATAGCCCGGCCAGCGCACCCTGGCGGTGAAGCCCTGGATGGAGCCATCCACCACCAGCTTGACCATGCCCAGGCGCAGCTTGCCATGATTGAGCCGGCCCGCCTCGCGCAGCTTCGCCAGGCAGGCGGCCGGGTCGCCGGCGTAGGTCAGCGCCGACGCCGCCGGCACGATGCGCACCGGGTAGTCGGGCTCGGCCGTGACCCGCGCCAGCGTCGCCAGGCCCTCGTCGCCCAGTTCGTTGACGAGATCCGTGGCGGTGGTGACGCCGGCCCACTGCGCCACCTTGCCGAACATGCGCAGGCCGTTTTCCGACAGGCCCACGGTGCGGAACGGATTGCCGATCAACCGCATTACCGGAAACATGGCGGCGAATTCGCACAGCTCGCCGCTGGGCTGGCCGTCGGCGAAGCGGCTGATGCCTTCGATATCCGTATCGCGGTCGATGCCGGCGCGGGACAGCATCGGCGTGTTCACATTCATCAGATGCATGCTGGCATGCATCACCACCACGGGCCGCTCGGCCGACACCGCGTCCAGGTCGCGCACGCTCATGCGCTGGCCGCCGAAGAAAATGGGATCGAAGCCCCAGCCGATCAGTGTCTGTTCCGGCGCCAGGCTGGCGGCGAATTCCCGCAGGCGCGCGGCCACCGCCTCGAAGCTTCGCAGGCCCGGCCACACGCGGCCGTCGGGCCCGCGGCGGTCGTAGTAGCCGACGTAGGCAAACTGCCACATGCCCCCTTCCGGCAGATGGCAGTGCCCCTCCACCAGCCCCGGCATCAGGACGTGGTCGGCATAGCGCTCGTCCAGGTCAGCGGGTCCCCAACCGGCCAGGTCTTCGCGGCTGCCCACGCCCAGGATGCGGCCGTCGCGCACCGCCACGTGCGTGGCGCGCGGCTGGGCCGGGTTCATCGTCAGGATGGCGCGGGCGGCAAAAATGGTGGTGCGGGCGGCTTGCGCCGGTCCCGGATGCGGGGCGTCATGCATGCTGCTTGCTCCTGTTCGTGATGTCCGCCAGCGCCTGAAGGTCGGGCTTGTTCCAGGCCTTGCCCGGCACCGAATCGATCAGGCGGCGCGTGTATTCGTGTCGCGGGTGGTAGAAAATCGTGGCGGCGCGGTCCAGCTCCACCAGTTGCCCGTGCCGCATCACGGCGATGCGGTCGCAGATCTGCGCCGCGACGCGCAGGTCGTGCGTGATGAACAGCACCGACAGGTCGAACTGGCCGCTGATGGTCTTGAGCAGGTCCAGCACCTGCGCCTGGATCGACACATCCAGCGCCGAGACGGCCTCGTCGGCCACCAGCAGCCGCGGCTTGAGCGCCAGCGCGCGGGCGATGCCGACCCGCTGGCGCTGGCCGCCCGAGAACTGGTGCGGATAGCGCTCGCCCGCGTCGCCGCCCAGCCCCACCAGGGCCAGCAGTTCGCGCGCCTCGCGCAGCGCGGTCTGGCGGCTTTCGCCGAAACCGATGGGCCCCTGCGCAACCGAATCGACCACGCGCTGGCGCGGGTTGAGCGAAGCGTAAGGGTCCTGGAACACCATCTGGATCTGACGCCGGTAGGGCCGGAAATCCCTTGGCGTCATGCCGACCAGTTCGCGGCCGTCCAGGCGCACACTGCCGCTGTCTGGCGCCACCAGCCCGATCAGGGCGCTGCCGAGCGTGGACTTGCCCGAGCCCGATTCGCCGACCAGCCCCAGGGTCTCGCCCTGGCGGATCTCCAGCGAAATATCCCGCAATGCCTCGACCCGGCGGCCGCCGGTGACGTAGGTCTTGCACAGCTTGGCCACCGTCATCAGCGGCGGCGTGGCGGCGGCCTCGTCCTTGCCCTCGGGCTTGTGCGGCACCGCCGCGATCAATTGACGGGTGTAGGGATGTTGCGGCCGGTTCAGGATCTCGGCGGCGGCGCCCGCCTCCACCACCGCGCCGTGGCGCATCACCACGATGCGGTCGGCAATGTCGGCCACCACGCCAAAATCATGGGTAATGAAAATGACGCCGATCCCCATGCGCCGCTGGATGTCCTTGATAAGCGCCAGGATCTGCGCCTGCGTGGTCACGTCCAGCGCGGTGGTGGGCTCATCGGCGATCAACACGTCCGGCTCCAGCGCCAGCGCCATCGCGATCACCACGCGCTGGCGCTGACCGCCGGACAACTGGAATGGAAAGGCCGCGTACATGGCGCGGGGATCGGGCAGCAGCACCTGACCGAACAGCTCCAGCACCCGCTGCCTGCGCGCGTCGGCGTCCATGTCCGTGTGCCAGGCCAGCACCTCCTCCACCTGCCGGCCCACGCGCATGATGGGATTGAGCGCCGTCATGGGCTCCTGGAACACCATGCCGAACCTGCGGCCGCGCAGCCCCTGCCATTCGGCCGCCGACAGGCCCACCAGGTCGCGCCCGTCGTACAGGATACGGCCCTGGGTCACACGCAACTGATCCGGCGGCAGCAGCCCCATGATGGCCTGCGCGGTGACCGACTTGCCCGATCCCGACTCCCCCACCATGCACAGGATTTCGTTGCGGTTGACGGTGTAGGACACGCCGCGCACCACCACCGGGCCGCCGTGGGCGGAGGACACGCCGAGATCGCGGACTTCAAGCAAGGCGCTCATCAGCTTCTCCGTTTGCTGGCCAGCTTGGGATTGAGGGCATCGTTCAGGCCGTCGCCGATCAGACTGACCGCCAGCACGGTCAGGAAGATGGCCGCGCCCGGCAGGGTCACCGCCCACCAGGCGGTCAGGATGTAGGGGCGGTTGCTGCCGATCATCAGCCCCCAGCTCATCACGTTGGGATCGCCCAGCCCCAGGAACGACAGGCCCGCCTCGAACAGGATGGCGGTGCCGATGGCCAACGTGGCAGAGACGATCAGCGGCGCCAGCGCGTTGGGCAGGATCACGCGCCAGATGATGCGCGCGTTGCTGGAGCCGATCACTCTTTCGGCCAGCACGTATTCGCGCCGCTTCAGGCTCAGGAATTCCCCGCGCGCCAGGCGCGCGGTGGCGGTCCAGCTAACCACGCCGATGGCCACGGCGATGGTGCCGAGCGACGGCGAGAACAGCGTCACCAGCACCATGGCGAACAACAGCGCCGGCAGCACCTGGAAGAACTCGGTGATGCGCATCAGCGTTTCATCGACCCAGCCGCCGTAGTAGCCGGCCAGCGCGCCCACGGTGATGCCGATGGCCATCGACAGCACCGCCGCCACCACGCCGACCAGCAAGGTGGCGCGCCCGCCATGGATGATGCCGGTCAGCACGTCACGGCCCATATAGTCCGAGCCCAGCAGCAGCTCGCCGCCAGGCGGCTCCATCGGCGCGCTGGCGATCTCGAAGGGATCGGCCGGCATCACCAAGGGGCCGATCAGCACCACCGCCAGGATGGCGGCCAGCAACAGCAAGCCGATCAGCGCGCCCGGATTGCGGGCAAACGCGCGCAGCGCTTCGTACGATGGCCGCGCCGCACGGGCGACCGCCGGCGCGGGCGCGCCGGACATGGCGGGAGGAACGTGGCTCATGAGGTCTTTATCCTGGGATCGATCAGCCGGTAGGCCAGGTCGGTAAGCTGGTTCATCACCACCACCAGCAGGGACGCGAACAGCAGGATGCCGAGCAGGGTCGGATAGTCGCGCCGCAGCACGGAATCGAACGCCAGCCGGCCCAGCCCCGGCCAGTTGAAGACCGTTTCCACCAGGATGGCGCCGGCCAGCACGTTGCCGAATTGCAGGCCGAGCATGGTCACCACGGGCAGCACGCCGTTGCGCAGCGCGTGCCGGTACAGCACGGTGCGCTCGGGCAGGCCCTTGGCGCGCGCGGTGCGGATGTAGTCGGCCGCCAGCGCATCCATGACGCTGGCGCGCGCCAGCCGGCTGTACTGCGCCAGGTACACGAAGGCCAGCGTGAAGGCCGGCAGCACCAGGTGGTGCAGCACGTCCAGCGCGCCGGCCCAGCCGCCCTCGGGCCCGCCCGCCGAGCGCATGTCCGACACCGGGAACCACGGCAGCAGCGACGCGAACAGGATGATCAGGATGATGCCGGTCCAGAACACCGGCGCGGAATAGCCCACGATCGACAGCAGCGTGATGCCCTGCGACAGCGGCCCGTTGGGCTTGCGCGCCGCCAGCGCCCCCAGCGCGGTGCCCGCCAGGAAGGCGCTGGACACCGACGTCAGCACCAGCAGCAGCGTGGCCGGCACCCGCTCCCAGATCAACTGCGCCACCGGCAGGTTGAAGAAGTAGGAATAGCCCAGGTCGCCGCGCGCCACCTGCGACAGATACAGCCCCAGTTGAACCAGGAACGGCCGGTCCAGCCCGTACTGGGTGCGCAACTGGGCCCGCAGTTCCTCGCTGATGCCGCCCATGGAGCCGGCGATGGTCTCGACCGGATCGCCCGGCGAGATGTGGATCAACAGGAAGTTCAGCGTCACCACCGCCAGCAGCAGCACCACGGCATAGCCGATGCGACGCGCGAGATAGCGCAACATGGCCGCTCTCCTATTGCAGCCAGGTGTCGTCCAGCGGCGACAGCAGGCCCCAGATGCCATCGGGCAGGCCATGCACCTTCCTGGAGGACAGCGTGTGGTACGGGATGACCGTCAGGAAATCGATCGGCAGGTCCTCGGTCACGATCTGCTGGAACTGCGCATACAGCGCGCGGCGCCGGGCCTCGTCGGTTTCGGTGCCGGCCTGCGCCAGCAGTTCGTCGACCTTAGGATTCCTGTAGGACTGCGTGTTGGTCCAGATGATGTCGCGGATATTGCTCGACAGATAGGTGCGGTGCACGCCGATCACCGGATCGCCCCAGTTGAAGACGATGTCGGTGGTCATGTCGAAGTCATGGCTGGCGATGCGCTTGGCCCAGGTCGGGAAGTCGGGCGAGGCGCGCACCTGCACCGCGATGCCGATCTTCTTCAACTGGCTGCGCAGGTATTCGGCGACGTTCTTGCCCTGCACGTCGCTGCCCGGCATGTAGTCGACCGTCAGCGCCATGCGCTCGCCCTTGCCGTCCTTCTTGAAGCCGGCTTCATCCAGCAACTGCTCGGCCTTCTTCAGGTCCAGCGGATACTTTTTCAGGTCCTGGGTCGCGTAGGGACTGGAGGCCACGATCGGCCCGTCCGCCGGCTTGGCGAAGCCGGCGTTCAGCGCCTTGGTGATGAACCCCTTGTCGGTGGCGTAGGCGATGGCCTGCCGCACGCGCACGTCGTCCAGCGGCTTGCGCGCGGTATTGAACGCCAGCCAGCCAAGCGCGCCGATGCCCTCGTAGCCGCGATCGGTCATGACGATCTGCGGATTGTCCTTGGCGCGGCGCAGGATGGTCGGCTCGGTCATGTACGGCAGCACGCCGATGTCGCCGCGCTCCAGCCCGATCAGCAGGTTGGTGGCGTCGGGATTGATCTTCACCACCACCCGGTCCAGGTAGGGCTTGCCCTTTTCGAAGAACTTGTCGAAGCGCTCCAGCACGATCTCCTGGCCCGGCTTGAAGTCCTTGAGCGTGAAGGGGCCCGAGCCGACCACGTTGGCCGAATTGCGCGGATGGTTCTTCAGGTCCTGCCCGTCGCCGTAGATGTGCTTGGGCAGCACCGGCATCAACGCCGGCGACAGCGCCAGCAGGATCGCCGGGTGCGGTTTGCTCATGCGCAGCACGGCCGTGTAGGGATCGGGCGTGTCGACGCTTTCGACGGGCGCCAGCATGCTTTGGAACGGATGGTTCTGCTTGACCGCCATCACCGAGAACGCCACGTCCTCGGACGTGACCGGCTGGCCGTCGTGGAACAGCGCGTCGCGGCGCAGGTGCAGGGTCAGCGATTTGGCGTCCGGCGCCAGCTCCCACGACTGCGCCAGGTAGGGTTGCGGCTTCCAGTTGGCGTCGTAGCGCAGCGGGCTGGCGAACAACTGGGCGCTGGGCAGCGCCGTGGCAATGCCCGATTGCACCGCGCCATTCAGGTGTCGCGGCACCTGGGTCGAGCCGATCACCAGCGTGCCGCCCGGCTTGGGCGCATCGGCGGCCTGCGCAGCCGGCGCACCGGCCGCCATTGCCCATGCAGTCAGTATTGCGGCAAAGCCGCGTGTCGCGCTGCGCATCATCCACCCCTTGGCATTGTTGGCATGAGCCATTCAAACGATGGCTATGGCGCTAGCCTAGTCAACCCCGGGGCCCCCGCTTAGTACCAAACCGCCGGACTTGATGGTGCCAGGCCGGCGCGCGACCCGCTTCAACGCGCGCCGGCCGCCAGCGCCCGCGCATACAGCGCCGCCACCGCGCAACTGTCGACCCGCGCCTGCACCGCGTCCGAACGGCTGGTCAGCAGCACCGGCACGCGCGTGCCCAGCACCAGCCCGGCGGTGGCCGCGCCGGCCAGCCAGGTCAGCTCCTTGTAGAGCATGTTGCCGGCCTCGATGTCGGGCACCAGCAGGATGTCGGCGTCGCCCGCCACCGGCGAGACGATGCCCTTCTGCTCGGCCGCCTGGCGCGAGATGGCGTTGTCGAACGCCAGCGGGCCGTCGATCTGGCCGCCGCGGATCTGCTGGCGATCGGCCATCTTCGACAGGGCCGCCGCATCCAGCGTGGCCGGCATCGCCGGGTTGACCGATTCGGTGGCGCACAGCACCGCCACCTTGGGCCGCGCCACGCCCAGCGCGCGCGCGAGGTCGATGGCGTTCTGCGCGATGTCGGCCTTCTCCTGCAGGGTCGGGGCGATGTTGACGGCGGCGTCCGTCAGGATGAACAGCTTGGGATACGCGGCCGCCGCCATCACGAAGGCATGGCTGATGCGCCGGCCGGTGCGCAGGCCCGATTCGCGCGCCACCACCGCCGACATGAAGTGGTTGGTGTGCAGACTGCCTTTCATCAGCATGCCGACGGCGCCTTCGCGCGCCAGGCCGGCGGCGGCGCGCGCGGCGGCCGCCTCGTCGTCGGGCGTGTCGACGATCTCCAGCGAGCCGGCACGCAGGCCCAGTTCGGCCATCAAGGCCGCCAGCCGGGCCGCCGGCCCCACCAGCAGCGGCTCGATGTAGCCGGCTTCTCGCGCCTGCACCGCGGCGCCCAGGCTGGACGCGCACAGCGGATAGGCCACCGCCGTGCGCACCCGCCCGGCCGACAGCGCCGCGGCCCGCAGCGGCTCGAACAAGCGGTCGCTGGCCATGGCGTCAGCCGCGCACCGGGTCGATCGGCAGCGGCACCTCGCCCGGCTGGAACGGCTGGTTGACGTAGCGCTTGTACTTGTCCAGCAGGCGCAGCGGCTGCTTGAGCGCGTCGCGGCGGAACGGATCGCCCAGCTCCTGGCTCACCATCATTTCCAGCACGGTGGTCTTGCCCTCGGACTGCGCCTTGCACGCGGCCTGCAGCGCCGCGCCGACCTGGTCGGCATGCTCGACCCGGATGCCCTCGGCGCCCATGGCCCGCGCCAGTTCCGCGAAGTTGGGATTCTGCAGGTTGCTGCCGACGAAACGGCGGCCGTAGAAATCCACCTGGTTCTTCTTTTCCGCGCCCCACTGGCCGTTGTGGAACACCACCGCCGTCACCGGGATGCGTTCGCGCACGCAGGTCAGCAGTTCCTGGAAGCTCATGCACCAGGCGCCATCGCCAACGTAGGCCACCGCCGGCCGGTCCGGGCGCCCAAGCTTGGCGCCGATGAGCGCGGGCAGCGCGTAGCCGCAGTTGCCGAAGCTCATGGCCGCCAGCATCGAATCCGGCTCGTCGAAGCGCAGGTAGCTGTTGGACACCGAGCAGATGTTGCCGATGTCGGTGGACACCATCACATGCTTGGGCATGGCGCGCTCCAGTTCGCGCAGCATGCGGCGCGGATGCATGCGGCCGCCGCCGTGCTCGATGATGTCCAGGCTCCAGTCGTCGCGCTCGTGCGACCAGCCGTCCAGTTCCTTTTCCCAGGCGCTTTTCTGCGCCGCGATCTCTTCGCCGCGCGCCGCCTTGGTGGCCACGCAGGCGACCTCGCGATCGCGCAATTTCGCGGCGAGCGCCGCCGCCGCCGGCTTGGCGTCGCCGCAGATGCCCACTGACACCGGCCGCACCAGGCCCAGCATGCGGTGGTCGGCGTCGACCTGGATGATGCGCGCGTTCTGCGGCCAGTAGTCCAGCCCGTGCTGCGGCAAGGTGCCGAAGGGTCCCAGGCGCGTGCCCAGCGCCAGCACCACGTCGGCCTGCGACAGCAGCTTCATGCCGGCCTTGGAGCCCTGGTAGCCCAGCGGTCCGCACCACAGCGGATGGCTGGCCGGGAAGGCGTCGTTGTGCAGGTAGCTGGTGACCACCGGCGCGCCCAGCAATTCGGCCAGCGCCACGCATTCGGCCTGGCCGGCCGAGAACAGCACGCCGCCGCCGGCGACGATCACCGGGAATCTGGCGCTGGCCAGGAGGTGCGCGGCCGCTTCCAGGTCCTCGTCGGACCCCGGGCCGCGGCGGATGCGGCGCGGCTCCGGAATGGCCACGTCGATCTCGCCATAGAAATAATCGCGCGGGATGTTCAACTGGGTCGGGCCTCGCTCGGCCAGCGCGTTGTCGAAGGCCTTGGCGGTGAATTCGGCCATGCGGTCGGGGCGGTTGACGTGCGCCTGGTACTTGGTGATGCGCGAGAAGATCGGCAACTGCTCGGTTTCCTGGAAGCCGCCCAGGCCCATGCCGGACGTGCCGGTCTCGGGCGTGATCGCCACCACCGGGCTGTGGGCCCAGTAGGCCGCGGCCACGCCGGTGACGAAGTTGGTGATGCCCGGGCCGTTCTGCGCGATGCAGACGCCGTGGCGGCCGGTGACGCGCGAATAGCCGTCGGCCATGTGGGCGGCGCCCTGCTCGTGCACCGTCGGCACGAAGCGGATGCCGGCGGCCGGGAACAGGTCCAGCGCGTCCATGAAGGCCGAGCCGACGATGCCGAAAACGTCCTTGACGCCCTGCGCCACCAGCGTCTCGACGAACGCTTCGCTGGGGGTCATGTGTTGTTTGCTGCTCATGGTCTCTCTCCTGGCGGACCGGCGCGGCTTGGATTGCATATTGGCCGGGGTGAACCGATACTGCAGCAGAACTCCCGCATTTCCCACCCTGCAGCGTTCCATTTTCTGCAGAATCCGCATCAACCTGGCGGCCTTTCGCCAAATCTTCAAATATTGAAAGATGAAAGACGAATCCTCCGCGGCGCTGCGCGCGCTATCCCTGCTGGAACAGGTCGCCGGTTCCGAGACGCCGGTATCGCTGGCGGCGCTGACCGAGGCCACCGGCCTGCCCAAGCCATCCGTGCTGCGCATCGTGTCGCGGTTGGTGGACGCCGGCATGCTGCTGCGCGAGCCCGCAGGCAAGAGCTACATCACCGGCCCGCGGCTGGCGCTGCTGGCGCGCGACACCCTGCTCAATTCGCCGCTGCGGGCCGAACGCCACCGCATCCTCGACAGCCTGGTCGACGAGATCGGCGAAACCTGCAACTGCACCATGCTGGACGGCGACGAGGTCATCTACCTGGACCGGGTCGAGACCGCCTGGCCGCTGCGCGTCAACCTGCAGCCCGGCTCGCGCGTGCCGCTGCATTGCAGCGCCAGCGGCAAGCTGTTCCTGGCGCACATGCGGCGCGAGGCGCGCGCGCGGCTGCTGGCGGCGGCGCCGCTGCCGCGCTACACGCCCAACACGCTATGCGACGCGGCGGCGCTGGAACGCGAGCTACTGGCGATCCGCAAGGAAGGCGCCAGTTTCGACCGCGAGGAATTCCTGCTGGGCATCGTCTGCATGGCGGTGCCCATCATGCGCGGGCGCCGCGCCATCGCCGCCGTGGCGCTGCACGCGCCGATGGCGCGGCTGTCGATCGACGGCGCGCGCGCCTGGCTGCCGCGCATGCAGGAAGCGGCGCGGGCGCTGGCGGGCACCTACGAACCGTCGGCCGGATAGCGCCACGCGCCCCCGAATTGGCGCGCGCCCGGCGGCCGGTGCGTGCGCCGGTCCGGGCGCCCTGGGGACCCGCAGGCCTTACACTGTCGGCCGAATCCGTATTTATCGCAGTTCCTGCGAGAGCCCCTGCCGTGACCCAGACGCCCTTTACTTCCCTGCCCCTTTTGCCCGCCCTGCTCGATAACCTGCAAAGCCTGGGGTTCGAGCAGATGACGCCGATCCAGGCGCAAAGCCTGCCGCTGATCCTGGAAGGCCGCGATCTGATCGCGCAGGCCAAGACCGGCAGCGGCAAGACCGCTGCCTTTGGCCTGGGCGTGTTGCAAAAGCTCGATCCCACCCGCCTGACGCCGCAGGCGCTGCTGCTCTGTCCGACCCGCGAGCTGGCCGACCAGGTGGCGCAGGAGCTGCGCCGGCTGGCGCGCCAGATTGCCAACGTCAAGATCCTGACGCTGTGCGGCGGCGCCGCGGCCCGCCCGCAAGCTGAATCGCTGGCGCGCGGCACCCACATCGTGGTCGGCACGCCCGGCCGCATCCAGGACCACCTGGAACGCGGCAGCCTGGACCTGTCCGGCCTGACCACGCTGGTGCTGGACGAGGCCGACCGCATGGTCGACATGGGTTTCTACGACGACATCGTGGCGATCGCCTCGCATTGCCCCGCCAAGCGCCAGACCCTGCTGTTCTCGGCCACCTACCCCGACAACATCCGCAAGCTGAGCGCGCGCTTCCTGCGCAACCCGGCCGAGGTCAAGGTCGAGGCGCAGCATGACGCCAGCCGCATCGAACAGATCTTCTACGAGATCGACCCAGCCGAACGCCTGGACGCGGTGGCCAGGCTGCTGGCGCATTTCCGCCCGGTCTCGACGCTGGCCTTCTGCAACACCAAGATCCGCAGCCATGACCTGGTCGAACGCTTGCAGGCCGAAGGCATCAGCGCCCTGGCGCTGAACGGCGACCTGGAACAGCGCGAGCGCGACGAAATCCTGATCCAGTTCGCCAACCAGAGCTGCGCCGTGCTGGTGGCGACCGACGTGGCCGCGCGCGGCCTGGACATCCAGAACCTGGGCGCGGTCATCAACGTCGACGTCACCAAGGACACCGAAGTCCACGTGCACCGCATCGGCCGCAGCGGCCGCGGCGACCAGAAAGGCCTGGCCCTGAGCCTGTGCTCGCCCGACGAAATGCGCTGGGCCAACCTGATCGAGCAATACCAGGGCGCGCCGCTGACCTGGGGCGACCTGAAATCGCTGCGCCCCAAGGCCGACCGCCCCCTGCGCGCGCCCATGGTGACGCTGTGCATCCAGGGCGGCAAGAAGGACAAGCTGCGCCCCGGCGACCTGCTGGGCGCCCTGACCGGCGACGGCGGCCTGGCCTTCGAGCAGGTCGGCAAGATCAACATCACCGAGTTCAACGCCTACGTGGCGCTGGACCGCAAGATCGCCAAGCAGGCTTTCTCGCGCCTGTCCAACAGCAACATCAAGGGCCGGCGCTTCCGCATGCGCTATCTCGAGGAACTGTAAGCATTCGTCAGCACCGACTGGCCGTCCCCCCCGGCAAAACGCTTGCTGGTCACATTCCGGATTTGTAATAATGGCCCACCCCGCGCCAGCCGGCGCGGGAGCGGGAACCAAAGGCTCGGCGTGCGCTCCAACCGGCGCATCGCATCCCCCTTAACCACCATAAGAGAAATCCACCATGATCAAATCCGACGACACCGGCAAGCTGATCCTGCGCCTGACCCTCGGCATTCTGATTCTGCTCCATGGCCTGTTCAAGATCACCGGCGGCGGCGTCGGCGGCATCGCCGGCATGCTGTCCTCGCACGGCCTGCCCGGCTTCCTGGCCTACGGCGTCTACATCGGCGAAATCATCGCGCCGGTGCTGCTGATCATCGGCGTCTACACCCGCCTGGGCGGCCTGATCATCGCCATCAACATGGTGGTCGCGATCCTGCTGGCCCATACCGGCCAGATCGGCAGCCTGACCAACAACGGCGGCTGGGCGCTGGAACTGCAAGGCATGTTCCTGTTCACGGCCCTGGCCATCGCCTTCATGGGCGCCGGCCGCTTCAGCCTGGCCGGCAACGGCGGCCGCTGGAACTGACCGCCCCGGCGCCTCGCGCCACCCCTCAAGGCCGCCGCGAGGCGGCCTTTTTCATGGACGGCCGGCCGCTGGGCCGCGCGCCGGAACAATTGCTACGAACGACATCAACGGTCACGCCGGCGCAAACATCCGTCACCTGAAAGCTGTTTCGGATCCATTACAGACCCAGAACTCGCCCCCGCGGGCATGGCCTAATCCCTACGAGCCCAAGGAAGGCGTGACGCACGCCAGGCGCTCGGCAGGAGATCCCAAATGAAGAAGACGATTCTGTTGATGCTGGCGATGGCCAGCGCCCTGACCGGCTGTGTGGTGGTGCCGGCGCGCCCGGCTTATTACCGGCCGGCGCCTGCTTATTACTATTACCCCGCGCCGCACTATTACTATCACGGTGGCTACTACCACGGCTATTGATCCGCGCGCCGCGCCGCGCAAAGGAAACGCCATGAATGCCCTCGCCCCGCTTCCCCGCCTGCGCCCCCTGGCCGCCGTCGTGCTGATGACCGTCTGCGCCGGCGCAATGGCGCAGACGTACGCGCCGCCCGCCGCTCCAGCCGCCCCCGCCTACGACAACGGCGATCCCGCCAATGCCAACCTGGCGCCGATCGACCGCAGCCCGCAACCGCCTCCGCCCCTGCCGGTCTACACGCAGCCGCCTGCCCCCGGCGACGGCTACATGTGGGTGCCGGGTTACTGGAGCCTGAATCGCTACGGCTACTTCTGGGTGCCTGGCGCCTGGGTGCTGGCGCCCTACACCGGCGCGCTGTGGACCCCGGGCTACTGGGGCTTCGTCGACGGCGTCTACCTGTGGCATGCGGGTTACTGGGGGCCGCACATCGGCTTCTACGGCGGCGTCAACTACGGCTTTGGTTATATCGGCATCGGCTACGTCGGCGGTTACTGGGATCACGACCGCTTCTTCTACAACCGCGCCGTGACCAACGTGAACGTCACCCGCGTCACCAACGTCTACAACCACACGGTGGTGGTCAACAACAATATCGACAACCGCCGCATCAGCTACAACGGCGGCCCGGCCGGCATCCAGCGCCGGCCCGACCCGCGTGAGGTCGCCGCGCGCAACGAGCCACACCATCCGCCCACCGACGTGCAACGCGGCTTCGTGCGCGAGGCCGGCGGCAACCGCGCCCAGTTCTTCGACCACAACCAGGGGCGGCCGCCGCAGGCGTTCGTGGACCATGCGCCGGGCCGCGGCGGGCCGGCTGCGGGACCGCGCCCCGGCGCGGGCCAGGGCAATGGGCCTGGAAATGGGCCAGGATATGGCCAAGGAAACGGTCCGGGAAGCGGCGCGCAGAATCGACCGGGCAATGGCCCGGACCGTGGACCGGGCGCCGCGACGCCCGGCGGCCCGCGCGCGGATTTCAATCGTGGCGGTGCCGGCGGCCCGCGTGCTGCGCAGGCGCCGGGGCAGCAGGCCCGCCCGCCGCAGGCACAGACGCCCGGCCAACCGCAAGCGCGGCAACCGCAAAACGCGCCGCAGGCCCAACCGCCGAGTCAAGCGCAATCGAGGCCGCCACAGGCCCAGCCGCCCAGTCAGATGCAATCGCGGCCGCCGCAAGCCCAGCCCCAGGCTCGGCCGCAGCAAGGGCCGCGTCCCGGCCAGGCCCCGGACAACCTGGCGCCCCGTGCGCCACGCGAGTCGCATGCGGTTCCCGCCAACCGCCCCGAGGCCCGGCCCCAGGGCAATCCGCAACACGGTGGCGGGCGGCCATCCGGCGGCCAGGAACCGCAACGCGGCGGTGGCGGCGAGCGCGGCGCGCCGCATGAACGTGGCGGCCGCGACTGACCTCGCAACCACGGCCGCGTCGTCCGCCGGGCTGGATTCCTGCGGACGACGCGGCTACAGTGGTCAGGCCCGGCCCCGTCGATGTCCACGCGGCCCACGGCCCATCGATTCGCGGAGACCCCTATGAAGCGCCTTGCCCCCCTGTTCCTCGCCTGCGGCCTGCTGGCCGGCCCCGCCGCCCAGGCCGCCCTCAACGTCGGCGCGCCCGCGCCCGACTTCAGCGCCCAGGCCTCGCTTGGCGGCAATGTGTTCACCTTCAAGCTGGCCGAGGCGCTCAAGAAGGGTCCGGTCGTCCTGTATTTCTACCCCGCCGCCTTCACGGCGGGCTGCACCATCGAGGCCCATGACTTCGCCGAGGCCACCGACGAATACAAGTCGCTGGGCGCCACCGTCATCGGCGTCTCGGCCGACGACATCGACACCCTGAACAAATTCTCGGTCAGCGAATGCCGCAGCAAGTTCGCGGTGGCGGCCGACAGCGACGGCAAGATCATGAAGGCCTACGACGCGGTGCTGGACGCGCGGCCCGAGCGCGCCCAGCGCGTGTCCTACGTGATCTCGCCCGAAGGCAGGATCCTGTACGAATACACCAACATGAACCCCGAGGCCCACGTCACCAACACCATGAAGGCGCTGCGCGACTGGAAGGCCGGCAAGAAATAACGCGGCCGCGATGCCGTCAATTGAACGGCCACACCGTCGGATGCGTGCCGGGCGGGCTGGAAGGCCGGGTCCAGCGGGCCGGCGTGAGCGAGAACTGCGCGGCATGGCGCATCGCGATCAATTCGCCGAACCCCGATGCCTCCGTTTCCATCATGCCCTCGAAGCCTGGCATGGCGCGGTTCAGGCCGCCTTCGATGCGGCCCAGCGTGCGCAACCAATGCGCGGTCTGCGCCAGCGACACCTGTACATGCCAACTGCCGCCCTCGGTGGCCTGGCGCGCCAGCGCCACCTGTGCGCCGAACGCCATCAGGTAGCCCGAGGCGTGATCCAGGATCTGCATCGGCAGCGCCCTGGGCGCGTCCTGGCCAGCGGCCTCGGCCTCGGCATGGTTGAAGCCGGCGGCGGTCTGCACCAGCGAATCGAAGCCGCGCCGGCCCGCCCATGGGCCGGAGGCGCCGTAGGCGGACAGGGACACGTAGACGATGCCCGGCCGCAGGCGCGCCGCGTCCTGCGGACCGAACCCCAGCGCGGCCATGCCGCCGGGCCGATAGCCCTGCACCAACACATGCGCGCTGCGCAGCAGATTGGCCAGCGCGATGCGGCCGTCGGCGGTGTCCAGGTCGGCGTGCACCGACAGCTTGCCGCGGCTGGTGTCGATCAGGTTGGCGATATTGGGCAGGTGCGGCGAATTCACCAGCATCACGTCGGCGCCGTAGGCCGCCAACGCCCGGCCACAGACCGGGCCGGCGATGATGCGGGTCAGGTCCAGCACGCGGATGCCCTGTAGCGGGCGCGGATCGTGCCCATACTTGGGCAGGGGCCGCGGGTCGGCCTCGCCGATGCGCTCGACCGTCAGCAGCGGCTGAGCCGCGATCGCCTGCCCTTGGGGGTGGCGGTCCCATTCATCGAAACTGCGCATGGCGGTGACCACCATGCCTGCGTCCGCCGCCACCTGCTCGAAATCCTGCGCGCGCCAGCGGCCCAGCGCCTGCTCGACCGCTTCGCGGGTGGCGCCGTCGCCGGTCGGACAGCCCAGCAAGGCCAGGGCGCCGTCGCGATGGTGCGGAAAATTGGCGTGGATGCGGACCCAGCCGCCATCGCCGCAGCGATACACGCCAGTGATCGGATCGCGCGGATCCGGCGAGGCGCCGTTGATGAGGAAGTGGCTGCGGCATTCCTGCGCCGCGTGCAGCATGTCCACGCCAACCTGCTGCCGCTCGCCGCCGCGCAGATGCCACAACTCGGCCGCGGCCAGCGCCGCCGCCGCCATGCTGACCTGGGCCGCCGTCCCCACCGCGAATGAGGAGGGCAGCACCGGCTCGTTACCGATCAGCACCACGTGCTCGAGCGATTCACCGGGCAGGTCGAAGGAACGCCACAGATCCTGCAATACATCGCCTGGCGTCTTGGCGGCGGGTGCGCGTCCCCTCAGGAAGGACGCGCGGAAATCCATCAGATGTCCCATGGCGTTCATTTTTTGCTTTGTCGATAATTGGATTACATGGCGCGGGCCGCGGCGGCGTCAATAAGGCGGCGGCGCCAGCGTGTTTCATGGTTTGACCGCCGGCCGGGCGGCATCGCCCGGGCATCCGCCGTCCCCCCCCTGCGCCCGCTGGCGGCGCACGCGCCGTCACCGCCGTCACATCTACTCGTAGTTTTTACATGGTGTGGGCAGCCGCCCGGCTCGCGGAGGCGCCGCCGGGGCGCGATAGAATGCCTGCCTTTGCCGCGCCCTTCCCGCCGCCCCTTTCCGGAACGACCGCCCTCATGCATACCCTGATCTGGCTGCGCACCGACCTGCGCCTGCACGATAACCCCGCCCTGGCAGCCGCGGCGCAGGCGGGCACGGTCACTGCCCTGTTCATTGCCGCGCCGGGCCAATGGCGCCGCCACGGCGAGGCGCCGGCCAAGGTCGACTTCTGGCTGCGCAACCTGCGCGAGCTGTCGCGGGACCTGGGCCGCCTCGGCATTCCGCTGAAGCTGCTGACGCTGGACACCTGGGACCAGGTGCCCGAAGCGCTGGCCGGTTTCTGCCGTGAACACGGCATCGCGCAGGTGCACGCCAACACCGAATGGGCCGTCAACGAGCGCCGCCGCGACGACGCCGTGGCGCAGCGGCTGGCCGAGGCCGACATCGACTGGCACCTGCACCACGGCGCCTCGCTGCTGCGTCCGGGCACCGTGGTGACCGGCAAGGGCGACTGCTACCGTGTCTACACCCCATATGCGCGCGCCTGCCGCGAACGCCTGCGCAGCGCCCCGCTGCGCGCGACGCCGGCGCCCAGGCCGCAGGCCGCGCCGGCCTGGCAGGCCGACCCGCTGCCCGACGCGTTCGACGGCTACCCGCCCGCCAGCGACGCCATCCGCGCGCTGTGGCCGGCCGGCGAGACCGCGGCGGGCGAACGACTGGACGCCTTCGTCGATGGGGTCATCGACGCCTATCGCGACGAACGCGACTTCCCCAGCCTGCCGGCCACCAGTTGCCTGTCCCCGTACCTGGCCGCCGGCGTGCTGTCGCCGGGCCAGGCCCTGCGCGCGGCGCAGGCGGCCAACCACGGCGAGCTGGAGAGCGGCAATGCCGGCGCCGCCACCTGGATCAACGAACTGCTGTGGCGCGAGTTCTACCAGCATCTGCTGGCGGCCTGCCCCGAATTGTCGATGCACCGGCCGATGAAGCCGGAAACCGCCGCGGTGCCGTGGCGCGACGCGCCCGACGACCTCGCGGCCTGGCAGCAGGGCCGCACCGGCCTGCCGATCGTCGACGCCGCCATGCGCCAATTGCTGGTGCTGGGCTGGATGCACAACCGGCTGCGCATGGTCACGGCCATGTTCCTGTCCAAGAACCTGCTGATCGACTGGCGCCTGGGCGAGGCCTGGTTCATGGCGCACCTGGTCGACGGCGACCTGGCCGCCAACAACGGCGGCTGGCAATGGAGCGCGTCCACCGGCGCGGATTCCGTGCCCTACTTCCGCGTTTTCAATCCGCTGTCGCAATCGCGCAAGTTCGATCCCCGCGGCGTGTTCCTGCGCGAATGGCTGCCCGAGCTGGCCCACCTGGACGACAGCGCCATCCACGATCCCAGCCCGATGGAACGCGCGGCGGCCGGCTATCCCCTGCCCATCGTCGACCTGGCGCAGAGCCGCCTGCGCGCGCTGGAGGCCTTCGGCAACCTGCCCAAGGCCTGAGCCGGCCGGCCAAAAATCGTCCATCACATCACGGCCCCGCCCGCTTGCGGCCGTTTACGTTTCGCATCGTTTCAAAATATTTTGATGTAGATCAACCCGGCGATATCGCCCGTCCCCGATGATCCGGCAGCAGCAACACGCCCCCGCCCATCAGAGGACGAAAGACGCATGCGCAACAACCAGCCGGTCTACGACAAGGAATACACGCTTCACGACGAGCAGTACCTGATCTCGCGCACCGACGCCCGCGGCCGCATCATCTACGCCAATCCCGCGTTCGTGGAGGTCAGCGGCTTCGCCCGCGAGGAACTGGTGGGCGCGGCCCACAACATCGTGCGCCACCCCGACATGCCGGAAGAGGCGTTCGAAGACCTGTGGCGCACCATCCAGCGCGGCGAATCCTGGACCGGCGTGGTCAAGAATCGCCGCAAGGATGGCGGCTTCTACTGGGTGCTGGCCAACGTCACCCCCATCATCGAGCGCGGCGAGACGGTCTGTTATGCCTCGGTGCGGGTCAAGCCGACCCGGGCCCAGATCGACGCCGCGGACACGGCCTACCGGCAACTGCGCGCCGGCACCGCGCGCGGCTTCAGGCTCAGCCGCGGCCAGGTCAAGCCGACCGGCCTGCGCGGCGTACTGGCGCGTCTCAAGATCTGGCGCCTGACCGGCGTGCGCTCGCGCATGCTGGCCTGGGCCATGCTGGCTTCGACGCTGTTCCTGGGCGCGGCCGGCGTGGCGCTGTGCGGCATGCTCGACCGCATGAGCACCGAGGAGATCGCGCTGGCGGCGGCCATGCTGGCCGGCGGCGTGATCCTGATCTTCGCCTCGGGCTGGGGCTTTGCCCGCTCGATCACCGGCCTGCTGGTCACCGCCACCGACTTCACGCGCCAGATCGCCGCTGGCAACCTCAGCACGCCGCTGCCCCCCGCCAGCATCCGCGACGAGATCGGGGCCCTGAAATTCTCGTTGGAAGTGATGCGCAAGAGCCTGGTCAGCATCACCCGCGACGTCCACAGCGGCATCGAAAGCGCGCTGACCTCGGCCGCCGAAATCGCCGATGGCAATGCCGACCTCTCGGCCCACACGCAGCGCCAGGCAGCCTCGCTGGAGGAAGCCGCGGCCAGCATGGAACAACTGGCGTCCACGGTGAAACAGACCGCCACCAACGCGCACGGCGCCGACCAGATGGCCAACCAGGCGTCCGACGTGGCCAAGCGCGGCGGCGAGGTTGTGGACGACGCGGTGCGGGCAATGCAGGGCATCGTGCAAAGCACCGCGCGCATCCGCGAGATCGTCGGCATCATCGACGGCATCGCCTTCCAGACCAACATCCTGGCGCTCAATGCCGCAGTGGAAGCGGCCCGCGCCGGCGAGGCCGGCAAGGGTTTCGCGGTGGTGGCCTCCGAAGTGCGCAGCCTGGCGCAGAAAAGCGCCACGGCAGCGCGCGAGATCAAGGAACTGATCGAGGCGTCGAACCACAAGGTCGAGGACGGCGTGCGCCACGTCGAGCGCGCCGGCGAGGCCATGCTCGACATCGTCGGCTCGGTGCAGCAGGTGACCCAGATCGTCAACGAGATTGCCGCCACGTCCAACGAGCAGCACACCGGCATCGACAACGTCAGCCGCACCATCTCGGAAACCGACAGCGCCGCGCAAAGCAACGCGGCGCGGGTGGAGCAGGCCAGCCTGGCGGTCGACAACCTGCGCACACGCGGGGCCCAACTGCGCCACGCCATCGAGGTGTTCCGCATCGCGGGCGCCCAGACCGTGTTGCCCAAGCGCGCCGTCGCGCCCGTGCCCGCGGCGTTGATCACCGCGCCCCGGCAAGGACAACCATTGCTGGAACGGCGTCCCTCATAGCCCCGGCGCCGGCGTGGATTCGGGCGCGGACCCGGCCGGCCAAGCGGCAATAGCGGGTCACTCTTGCGGCGCGGCGGCCTCCTTGTCGAGCCGCTTGATGAATACCAGCAATTCCTTCTCGACCTGCTTGTCGCCGCGCGCCTGCGCGGCCTTCAGGCCCGACTCCCAGGCGGCGCGGGCGCCAGCCTTGTCGCCGCGGCCGAGGCAGGCCTTGCCCAGCCACTTCCAGGCCACCGAGTAGGCCGGATCGAACACCAGCGAGGCGCGCAGATGCGTCTCGGCGTCGCCGTAGCATTCCTGCTCGGCGTAGGCCTTGCCCAGCGAGAATCGCAACAACATATTGTCGGTGCCTTTGGCCAACATGGTTTCCAGTCGATCGATCATTTCCCGCATGCCCGGCCTCCTTTGCGCCGCTTGCGCTGACTGCGATGGCACATGATAGGCCGCGGACCGCCCATCGGCGGCAATGGCCCCGCGCCGCGCAGGGAAAGCGGCGGCGCATTGCACAAGCATCGGTTTCCTTGCGTTTCAAGCAGCGCCGCGACGGGAATGGCGGTGCGACTATCCTGTCACATGCTCAGACTCGGCCGCAACGCGCGCGGCCGACCCTGACCGCCTGCTGAAGGCAGGCCGCAACCGTCAACCCGCAAGGTGCCGCTTCATGCCGAACATGCGCCTTTTCCCGCGTCGCTTTTTCCCGCGCCTCCTTTTCCTGCGTCGCTTTTTCCTACGCCGCCTCTTCCTGCGCCGCTTCTTCCTGCGTCGCCTCGCGGCCCGGCGGCCGCCATTGGCGGCCCTGGCGCTCGCCGCGCCCCTGCTCGCCGCCCCCCTGCTGGCCGCGGCCCCTGCGACGGCCGCGCCGCCCACCGCATCCAGACCCGCCGCCGCCACCGGCTCCGAGGCCCAGGCGCTCGAGGCCGCGCTGGTCAACCGCATCACCTGGGGCGCCACCCCCGCCGAGCTGGCGCGCATGCGCCAACTCGGCCCGCAGCGCTACCTGCAGGCGCAGTTGCATCCCGACCCGAAGGCGCGCCTGCCCGCCGCCGTGCAGCAGCGCATCGACGCGCTGTCGATCTCGCGCCAAAGCGCCGAGGACGCGCACGCCGAACAGCGCAGCCTGCGCCAGGGCGCCAAGAACGCCGCCCCCGACGCCAGCCAGCAGGCCCAGCGCGACGCCCGCGCCATCTCGCGCCAGCGCGCCGACGACACCGCCAGCCGCGCGTTCTACCGCGCGCTGTACTCGCCCAACCAGTTGCAGGAACAGATGACCTGGTTCTGGATGAACCACTTCAACGTCTACGCGGCCAAGAACGACATCGGCACCTACATCGACCAGTACGAGGAACGCGCCATCCGCCCGCACGCGCTTGGCAAGTTCCGCGACCTGCTGGCGGCCACGCTGCGTTCGCCGGCGATGCTGGCGTACCTGGACAACACCCAGAACGCCGCCGGGCACATCAATGAAAACTACGCGCGCGAACTGATGGAGCTGCACACGCTGGGCGTCAAGGGCGGCTACACGCAGGCCGACGTGCAGGAACTGGCGCGCATCCTCACTGGCCTGGGCATCCACAACCAGGACGGGCCGCCCAAGGTCCGGCCGGCGCTGCGCGATCAGGTGGCGCTGGACGGCCTGTTCCTGTTCAACCCGGCGCGCCACGATTACGGCGACAAGCGCTTCCTGGGGCACACCATCCGCGGCGCCGGCCTGGCCGAGGTCGACGAGGCCGTGGACCTGCTGGCGCGCCATCCCGCCACCGCGCGCTTCATCAGCGCCAAGCTGGCCGCCTACTTCATGGGCGACGCGCCGCCGGCCTCCGTGATCGACAAGATGGCCAAGACCTTCCAGGCCAGCGACGGCGACATCGCCGCCACCTTGCAGACGCTGTATGGCTCGCCGGAATTCACGCAGTCGCTTAAGACGGGCGTGTTCAAGGACCCGGTGCATTACGTTTACTCGGCACTGCGCCTGACCTATGCCGACCTGCCGCCCATCGTCAACCCGCGGCCGGGCCTGGCCATGCTGCGGCAACTGGGTCAGCCGTTGAACCAGCGCCTGACGCCCGACGGCTACCCGCAGGCGCAGTCGGACTGGGCCGGCTCGGGCCAGATGACCGCGCGCTTCGAAGTGGCGCGCGCCATCGCCGCCGCGCCGCAGGCCTTCTATCGCGAAGGCGACGACAAGGGGCCGGTCGAACTGCCGCGCCTGCCCGAGCTGTTGCGCGAGAACGCCGGCGACGGCCTGTTCGCGCGCCTGTCGCCCGCCACCCGCGACGCCATCGCGCAGGCGAAGAACCCCAGGGACGCCAACACCTATCTGCTGGCCTCGCCCGAATTCATGCGGCGCTGAGGCGCCGCGGGAGAAACCCATCATGGACCGCCGCCGCATCCTGCAACTCCTGGCCTCGGCGCCGCTCGTCTTCGGCGCCAACCGCCTGTACGCCGCGCCGGCCGCCGCCGGCAACAAGCTGCTGGTCGTCTTCATGCGCGGCGCCTACGACGCCGCCAGCCTGCTGGTGCCGGCCGGCAGCGACTTCTACTACGAGTCGCGCCCGAGCATCGCCATCGCCAGGCCCGGCAGCGGCGCCGGCGCCGCGCTGCCCCTGGCCGACGGCTGGGCCCTGCACCCGGCGCTGGCCGACAGCCTGATGCCCTTCTACCAGAAGCGCCAGTTGGCCTTCGTGCCGTTCGCCGGCACCGACGACACCAGCCGCAGCCACTTCGAGACCCAGAACCGCATCGAACTCGGCCAGGGCGCGGCCCGCGACAGGAACGGCGACTTCCGCTCGGGCTTTCTGAACCGCCTGGCCGCGACGCTTGGCGGCAAGGACGAACAGGCGGCGGCCTTCACCTCCGAGGTGCCGCAGATCTTCCGCGGCGCCGAACGCGTGCCCAACATCGACCTGGGCGGCGCGGCCCGCAAGTCGCGCCTGTCCGAGGCCGACAACCGCGCCATCGCCGCCATGTACCAGCACACCGACCTGGGCGCCTCGGTCGCCGAGGGCCAGCGCATCATGGGCGCCACGCGCGCCGAACTCGACGCCGAGATGGAGGCCGCCAGCGGCAACGCCGTATCGGCCGACAGGCTGGAACAGGAAGCGCGCCGTATCGGCCGCTTCATGCGCGACCGCTACAACCTCGGCTTCGTCGACGTCGGCGGCTGGGATACGCACGTCGGCCAGGGCGGCGCCAGCGGCATGCTGGCCAACCGGCTCGGCCAGTTGGGGCGGGCGCTGGCCGGCTACGCCGATGCGATGGGTCCGGCCTGGAAGCAGGCCACGGTGGTGGTCATCAGCGAATTCGGCCGCACCTTCCGCGAGAACGGCAACAAGGGCACCGACCACGGCCACGGCACGGTCTACTGGGTGATGGGCGGCAACGTGCGGGGCGGGCGCATTGCCGGCCGCCAGGTCGCGGTCAGGCGCGACACCCTGTTCCAGGACCGCGACTATCCGGTGCTCAACGAATACCGCGCGCTATTCGCCGGCCTGTTCTCGCGCCTGTACGGCCTGAGTCCGGCGCGGCTGGCGCAGGTGTTCCCGGGCATCACGCCGCTGGACCTGAAACTGGCCTGAACTAAGGGTATACCCGTATCGGCAACAGGGATTTGCGCCGGCGCGCGCGGGCCGCTGCTCTAAAATCCACGCTCCCTTCCCTGCCGCCGCGGCCCCGTGCGTCTCCGGCCCTCTCCCCGCTTTTACATGCCCCTGCATCTCATCGCGCTCGCCGCCGCCGCCTTCGGCATCGGCACCAGCGAATTCGTCATCATGGGCCTGCTGCCCAACGTGGCCGCCGACCTCGACGTCAGCATCGACATCGCCGGCCTGCTGATCACGGGCTACGCCATGGGCGTGGTGATCGGCGCGCCCATCATGGCCATCATCACCGCGCGGCTACCGCGCAAGGCCACGCTGATCGGCCTGGCCAGCACCTTCGTGCTGGGCAACCTGCTCTGTGCGCTGGCGCCCGGCTACGCCACCTTGATGGCGGCGCGCGTCTTCACCGCCTTCTGCCATGGCGCCTTTTTCGGCATCGGCGCGGTGGTGGCGGCCGACCTGGTGCCGCGCCACCAGCGCTCCAGCGCCATCGCGCTGATGTTCACCGGCCTGACGCTGGCCAACGTGCTGGGCGTGCCGCTGGGCACCGCGCTGGGCCAGGTGGCGGGCTGGCGCTCGACCTTCTGGGTGGTCAGCGGCATCGGGCTGGTCGCGGTGGCGGCGCTGGCGGCGTGGCTGCCGGGCCGCATCCCGATGCAGCCCGGCAACATCCTGCGCGAATTCCGCGTGCTGCGCGACGTGCGCGTGCTGTGGCCGCTGGTCGCCAGCGTGCTGGCCTCGGCCGCGCTGTTCTGCGTGCTGACCTACATCGCGCCGATCCTGCGCGACATCACCGGCGTGTCAGAACGCGGCGTGACCGGCGTGCTGCTGCTATTCGGCGTGGCGCTCACGGTGGGCAGCACGCTCGGCGGCAAGCTGGGCGACCGCAATCTGGAAGTGTCGCTGCGCCGCATCTTCCTGGGCCTGCTGCTGGTGTTCCTGGCGCTCAGCCAGGCCATCCACGCGCTGGCGCCAATGCTGGTGATGACCTTCATCTGGGGCACCCTCGGCTTTGCCGTGGTGCCGCTGCTGCAGACGTTGATCGTGGACCAGGCGGCCGAGGCCCCCAACCTGGCCTCGACGCTGAACCAGGGCGCCTTCAACCTGGGCAACGCCGGCGGCGCCTGGCTCGGCAGCCTGGCGCTGGGCCACGGGCTGCCGCTGACCGACCTGCCGTGGATGTCGGCGGCCATCACCGCGGCGGTGTTGCTGCTGACCCTGTGGGGCACGCGCTACTATGGGCGCCACGCCGGGATGGCGCAGCCGCCGCAAACCGGCGCGCTGGCCTCGTCCCGTTCCGACGCCTGACCCCAAGGAGCCCGCATGAGCACGATCTACGATTTCTCGGCCCGCGACATCCACGGCGCCGACCAGCCGCTGGCCGCCTACCGCGGCCGGGTGCTGCTGGTGGTGAACGTGGCCTCGAAATGCGGCTTTACGCCGCAGTATTCGGGCCTGGAAGAGCTGTACCGCGCCCTGCGCGACGACGGCCTGACGGTGCTGGGCTTCCCGTGCGACCAGTTCGGCCGCCAGGAGCCGGGCAACGAGGCCGAGATCCTCGACTTCTGCACCACGCAGTACGACATCACCTTCCCGCTGTTCGCCAAGATCGACGTCAACGGCGCCAACGCCGACCCGCTGTACCGCTGGCTCAAGGGCGAGAAGCCCGGCGTCTTCGGCACCGAGGGCATCAAGTGGAACTTCACCAAGTTCCTGGTGGGCCGCGACGGCCAGGTGATCAAGCGCTACGCCCCCACCGACACGCCGGCCGGGCTGAAGGACGACATCGTCCGCGCGTTAGCCGCGCCGGCCGCCTGACGGCTGCCAAGCCGGCAGCCGCGCCCGGATCCTGGCGCCGCCACAGGACGTGCCGCGCTGGCCTTCGCGCCGGCGACGCGCCCGATTCCGCCGTGCCCGTTCAACGCAACGGCGGCAGCCGGCGGCGCACGGTGTGCGCCTTGACGATGGCGGTGTTGGTCTCGGCGAACTCGGTCACGCGTTCCAGGATGCCGTCCAGATGCGTGATCGAACGCAGCACCACCCGCGCGATGAAGCAGTCATCGCCGGTGACCTTGTCGCATTCGACGAATTCCGGAATTTCCTGGATCAGGCCCTCGACCCGCCGCAACTGCCCGGGCAGCGGCCGGATGCGCACGATGGCCTCCAGCGTGTAGCCCAGCGCCACCGGATCGACGTCCAGCGTGTAGGCGCGGATCACCCCTGATTCCTCCAGCCGCCGCAGGCGGTCGGCCACGCTCGGCGCGGACATCCCGACCTGGCGCGCCAGGTCGGCGGTGGTGGTGCGCGCATTGGCCGTCAGCATCTCCACCAGGCGGCGGTCGATGCCGTCCAGGACCGGACTTTCATTTTTTAGGTCATTCTGCATAAATTCCACCTGAACGAAGGTTCAAACACAAAACTGCCGCAGCAACATCATATAACCGTGCTGATCGGCCTGGGATAATTTCTCCATCGAATCACGGACCCATGGTCCCCTGGAGCCTTCCATGTCCCCCTCATCCGATCGCATTGGCCTGGCCCAGATGGCCGCCGCCATGACCCTGTCCGGCACCCTGGGCGTGTTCGTCCTGGAATCCGGCCAGAGCGCCTGGAACGTGGTGTTCTTCCGCTGCGTCTTCGGCGCCCTGTCGCTGTTCCTGTATTGCTGGGCGCGCGGCCTGCTCAAGCCCGGCCTGTTCACGGCCCGCACTCTGGCGCTGGCCCTGGCCGCCGGCGCCGCGCTGGTGCTGAACTGGGTGCTGCTGTTCTCGGCCTACCGCCTGGCCTCGATCTCGCTGGCCACCGCCGTCTACAACGTGCAGCCCTTCTTCCTGATCGGCCTGGGCGCGCTGTTCCTGGGCGAACGGCCCACGCGCGGCAAGCTGGCCTGGTCGGTGATCGCCTTCGCCGGCCTGCTGCTGGTGCTCAAGCTCACCGACCACAGCGGCGGCGACGCCTATCTGTCGGGCCTGCTGCTGGGGCTGGGCGCGGCGGCGCTCTACGGCGTCACTGCCGTCATCGTCAAGCGCCTGAAGGGCATCCCGCCGCAGGTGCTGGCGCTGGTGCAGGTGACGCTGGGCGCGGTGATGCTGCTGCCGATGGCCGACTTCCAGGCGCTGCCCGCGGCCCCGCTGCAATGGGGCTACCTGGTGGCGCTGGGCCTGATCCACACCTGCCTGATGTACATCCTGATGTATTCGGCGATCCAGAAGCTGCCGACCACCTCGACCGCCGCGCTCAGCTTCATCTATCCGGCCGTGGCGATCCTGCTGGACCTGGTGGTGTACGGCCACCGCATGGACGCCACCCAGGTGCTGGGCGTGGCCATGATCTTCCTGGCGGCCGCCGGCGTCAGCCTGAACTGGCAGTGGCGCCTGCGCGGCGGCGCCCGGCCCGGCGCCGCCTGAACGGGGCCGGGCGCCAAACCCGCACCGCGCCCCCGGGTATTCGGCCGCCCGCCCGGGGCGCCGCTATCATGGACCTTCCGATCCGCCGGCAGTGGCCGGCGGCGCCAAGACGCTGAGGAATCCCCATGATCGATCTCTATTACTGGACCACCCCGAACGGCCACAAGATCACGATTTTCCTGGAAGAAGCCGGACTGCCTTACGAGATCCACCCGGTCAACATCAGCAAGGGCGACCAGTTCAAGCCCGAATTCCTGGCCATCGCGCCCAACAACCGCATTCCGGCCATCGTCGACCAGCAGCCCGCCGACGGCGGCGCGCCGCTGTCGCTGTTCGAGTCCGGCGCCATCCTGCAGTACCTGGCCGAAAAGACCGGCCGCTTCCTGCCCGCCGACCTGCGCGGCCGCGCCGAGGTCTCGCAATGGCTGTTCTGGCAGATGGGCGGCCTGGGCCCCATGGCCGGCCAGAACCACCACTTCTCGGGTTACGCGCCCGAGCGCATCCCCTACGCCATCGAGCGCTACGTCAAGGAAACCAACCGCCTCTACGGTGTGCTGAACAAGCGCCTGGCCGACCGCGAGTTCGTCGCCGGCGACTACTCCATCGCCGACATGGCGTCCTACCCCTGGATCGTGCCGCACGCCAAGCAGGGCCAGGACCTGAACGACTTCCCGCACCTGAAGCGCTGGTTCGACGCCATCGCCGCGCGCCCGGCCGTGCAGCGCGCCTACGCGCTGGCCGACAAGGTCAACACCGCGCCCTCGGTCAGCGACGACGAGTCGCGCCGCATCCTGTTCGGCCAGACCGCCCAGAACGTGCGCTGAGCGAGGCCGCCATGACCGATTCCCCGCTGCGGTTCCGCCGCGCGCGCCTGGGCGACCTGCCCGAGATCGTGGCCATGCTGGCCGACGACGAACTGGGCGCCAGGCGCGAAGATCCCTCGATTCCGCTCAACCCCCGCTACACTGCGGCTTTTGCCGCCATCGAGCAGGACCCGAACCAGTTCTTCGCGGTGGTCGAACGCGACGCGCGCCTGATCGGCTGTTTGCAGTTATCGTTCATACCCGGCCTGTCGCGGCTGGGCCAATGGCGCGGACAGATCGAAAGCGTGCGCATCGCCTCGTCGGCGCGCGGCCAGGGCCTGGGACGCGCCATGTTCGAGTGGGCCATCGAGCAGTGCCGGGCGCAGGGATGCGCCATGGTGCAACTGACCACCGACCGCGCCCGGCCCGACGCCCGCCGCTTCTACGAAAGCCTCGGCTTCGTGGCCAGCCATGACGGCATGAAACTGAGCCTGTAGCGCCGCCTCCGGCGCCAGGCCTGATACATAAAGGAGCGCCCATGCACGGCGAATACAAAGTCCCCGGCGGCAAGCTGGTGGTCGCGGACCTGGAAGTCCGCGACGGCCGCCTGGCCGATGTCCGCATCAGCGGTGATTTCTTCCTGGAGCCGCCCGAGGCGCTGGAAGCCATCAACCGCGGCCTGAACGGCCTGCCGGCCGACGCCGGCGAACTGGAGCTGGCGCTGGCGGTGCAGTCGGCGCTGCCGCCCGACACCGAAATGTTCGGCTTCTCGGCCGAGGCCGTGGCGGTGGTGCTGCGGAGGGCGCTGGCATGACCCGCACCGACTGGAACGACTACGACTGGCAACTGATCCACGAAGCGCCGCAACGCCCCGCGCTGCACATGGCGCTGGATGCCGTCATCACCGACGAAGTCGGCGCCGGCACCCGCCCGCCCACGCTGCGCATCTGGGAATGGTCGGCGCCCGCGGTCGTGATCGGCCGCTTCCAATCGCTCAAGAACGAAGTCGATCCCGAGGGCGCCCGGCGCCACGGCATCGAGGTCGTGCGCCGCGTCAGCGGCGGCGGCGCCATGTTCATCGAGCCGGGCAACAGCATCACCTATTCGCTGAGCGCGCCGCAGGCGCTGGTGCACGGCATGAGCTTCCAGGAAAGCTACGCCTTCCTGGACGCGTGGGTGCTGCAGGCCCTGCAGGGGCTGGGCATCAAGGCCTGGTACCAGCCGCTCAACGACATCGCCTCGGACATCGGCAAGATCGGCGGCGCCGCCCAGGCCCGCCGCGCAGGGGCAGTGCTGCACCACGTCACCATGTCGTACGACATCGACGCCGATAAAATGGTGGAAGTCTTGCGCATCGGGCGCGAGAAGCTGTCGGACAAAGGCACCACCAGCGCCAAGAAGCGGGTCGACCCGCTGCGCACCCAGACCGGGCTGGCGCGCGAGGTCATCATCCAGCGCATGGTGGACACTTTCGCCAGCCTGCACCGGCTGACGCCGGGCCAAGTGGGCGCGGCCACGCTGGCGCAGGCCGAGGCTCAGGCCGCCGAGAAGTTCTCCACGCACGAATGGACCGCGGTCGTCCCCTGAGGCGCCGCGGGTTTGAGTCGGACGGTCGCGCCCGCGGGCGCGGCCGGGTTTTCTGGAGGTAGTTCAATGCGTCTTCCCCGCAAGCCGCGCGGCCTGTCCGCCGCGGGTTTGGGAGCCGTCCTGCTGGCCCTGGCCGGCTGCGGCAGTTCGCCCCCCGCCAACATCACGCTGGACTCGCCGACGGCGGCCGCCAGCACGGCCACGCCCGAGAAGATCGGCGACCTGGCCACCGAGCGCATCAAGTGGGCGTCCAACAAGCCCGATTGCAAGGGCGACTGTCCTCGCATCGAAATCGACAGCGTGGCCTTTCCCGGCATCCCCAAGCTGACCGCGCTGGTCGACCACGTACTGGCCTACATGACCGGCACCGACGCCAATCGCCGCGGCCCGTACGAGACGCTGTCGGAATACACGCAATATTTCTGGTCCACCGCGCGGCCGCGCGACGCCACCTACTTCAAGGCCAGCGTCAAGGACACCGTGGGCGACATCGTCTCGATCGAGCTGCACACCGAGCAGTTCCTGACCGGCGCCGCGCACGGCATTCCCGCCACCCAGTACCTGAACTGGGAACGCAGCCGCGGCCGCGTCATGGCGCTGGACGAAGCGCTGATTCCCGGGCGCCGCGCCGAATACGTCGCCGCGTTGCGGCAGGCGCACGCCAAGTGGCTGGCCGGCAATGCGGACGCCAAGCGCGACCCGGCGGCCTACAACAAGATGTGGCCGTTCCAGGAAAGCGACAACTTCGCGCTCACGCGCGACGGCATCGTGGTCAAGTACGACGCCTACTCGATCGCCCCCTACTCGCATGGCGAACCGGAACTGAGCATTCCGTACTCGGACCTGCGCGGCATCCTCAAGCCGGAACTGCTGCCCAAGTCCTGAGGACCCGCGCGTTCCGGCCGGCGGCGCCGGTGGCCGCCATCCGGCCGTAAGCGACGCGGCCCGCCCACTCCGCGGCCCGAAATCGAAACCGCCCCTGTCTGAACTGACCCCCAGAAGTTGGACAGTCAGCTAAAGCCCGAAGGCCTGAGCTCGGTATTGCACCGGGCTCAGGCCTTTTAGCTTGAGCTTGATGCGATCGTGATTGTAGTAACGGATGTACTGTCGAATGCCGGCTTGCAACTGCTCGATGCTTTCGAAGCGATTCAAGTGGAAGAACTCAGCCTTGAGCGTGCCGAAGAAGCTTTCCATAGCGGCATTGTCCAGGCAGTTTCCCTTGCGTGACATGCTTTGCGTCACCGATCTATCTGCCAGCATCCGCCTGTAGTTCTGCTGCTGGTACTGCCAACCCTGATCGGAGTGCAGCACTGGACGCTCCGTCGGCAGCAGCCGCGCCAGCGCCTTCTTCAGCATGCTGCCCACGAGCTTGAACACCGGCCGGCGGCTGGTCTCGTAGGCCACGATCTCGCCGTTGTATAGGTCCATCACCGGCGACAGGTACAGCTTCTCGCCTCGTACGTTGAACTCGGTCACATCGGTGACCCACTTTTGGTTCGGACGCGCCGCCTCGAAGTCGCGCGCCAACACGTTGGCCGCCACGTGGTGCGATTGGCCTCGGTAGGACCGGTACTTCTTGGCGCGCACCAGCGACTTCAAGCCTAGCGCCTGCATCAGCTTCTGCACGGTCTTGTGGTTCACTAGCTCACCGGCCTGGCGCAAGACCGCCGTAATCCGGCGGTAGCCGTAGCGGCCCTTGTGACGGGCGTAGACCGCGCTGATGCGCTGCTTGAGCTCGGTGTACGGGTCCACGGCTCCGAACGACTTCAGGTGGTAATAAAACGTGCTGCGCGACAGCTTGGCGACGCGTAGCAGTAGTGCCAGCGGATGCTTGGGCCTTAATCCTTGGACCACTTGCGCTTTCCAACCAGCGCCCGGGTCTTCTCCGCTTCGATCAAGGCCTTCATTTTTTTTAGGTAATCGTTCTCCGCGCGCAGATAGGCCAGCTCTTGCTCGAGTTCTTCCTTGGTCATGTCCTTGGACACCGGCTCTGGGGGGTACTTATGCGGCATGCTTGCTCCTCGGCGCTTGCGCGCCAGCGCCTCTATACCCCCAGCATCATACTGGGCGCGCCATTTCGTAATGTGCCCTGTATGACGAATCCCCAGCAACACCGCTGCCTGCGTGTCCGACAGACCTTCGCGCCGGATCTTGATCAGCACCGATTGTTTGAAGGCCGCGCTGTACGAGCCAGATTGCCTGCGCAACCCGTTAACGCCATGCGCTCGAAAACTCCCGACCCAGCGCCGCACCATTGAGTGCGGCACTTCGTATCGGCGCGCCACCGATTTGAAGCCGTCCGTGCCTTGCAGGTACGCCTGCACCACTTTGATCTTGAATTGCTCTTCATACTTCGCCATGTAAAAACCCCCGAAGGTCGGATCAATATCCAACTTTCGGGGGTCAGTTCAGTCGGGGCGGTTTTCCTGTCTTCCTCTGGCTCCTCCGCGCGCCGGGCCGGGCCGGGCCCGGCGCCAGAAGGACTTACGGGTACAGGCCGCGCACCTGGCGGGCCTGCAGGATGCGCGTGCAAGCCACGATGAAGGCGGCGGTGCGCAGCGTCACCTTGTGCTCCTTGGCCACCAGCGCGATCGAGGCGTAGGCCTCGCGCATGATGCGCTCCAGGCGCTGGTTGATTTCGTCCTCGCTCCAGAAGAAGCTGGAGAAGTCCTGCACCCATTCGAAGTACGACACCGTCACGCCGCCGGCGTTGGCCAGCACGTCCGGCACCACGTACACGCCGTGCTCGAACAGGATGTCGTCGGCTTCCGGGGTGGTCGGGCCGTTGGCGCCTTCCACCACGATCTTGGCGCGCACCTTGGCGGCGTTGTCGGCGGTGATCTGGCTTTCCAGGGCGGCCGGGATCAGGAATTCGGTTTCGAGCGTCCAGAACTCGTTCTTGTCCATCGCCTGGCCGCCGGAGAAGCCGCCCACGCCGCCATGCTGCGACACGTGCGACAGCAGCTTGTGGACGTCCAGGCCGGCGGCGTTGTGCACCGTGCCGGTATGGTCCTGCGCCGCGATGACCTTGGCGCCGGCCTCATGGAACAGGCGGGCGGCGGTGCCGCCCACGTTGCCGAAGCCCTGCACCACCACGCGCGCCTTGGACACGTCGATGTTCAGGTCGCGCGCGGCTTCGCAGCCGACCACGAACACGCCGCGGCCGGTGGCCTCGACGCGGCCCAGGCTGCCGCCCAGCGCGATCGGCTTGCCGGTCACGACGCCGGTGGCGGTCGAGCCTTCGTTCATGGAGTACGTGTCCATCATCCAGGCCATGGTCTGGGCGTTGGTGTTCACGTCAGGGGCGGGAATGTCCTTGGACGGGCCGATGATGACGCCGATTTCCGAGGTGTAGCGGCGCGTCATGCGCTCGATCTCGGACTGCGACAGCTTGCGCGGGTCGACGCGGATGCCGCCCTTGGCGCCGCCGTACGGCAGGTTGACCGCGGCGTTCTTGACCGACATCCAGGCGGCCAGCGCCATCACTTCCGACAGCGTCACGTCCTGATGGAAACGCACGCCGCCCTTGCCCGGGCCGCGCGAGGTGTTGTGCTGCACGCGATAGCCCTCGAAGTGGGCCACGCTGCCATTGTCCAGCTCGATCGGCACGTCGACGATCAGCGAGCGCTTCGGGCGCTTCAGGGTCTCGACCCAGCGCGCCAGCGAACCGAGGTACGGCGTGACCCGGTCGACTTGTTGCAGGTAATTACCCCAGGGGCCGAGATCGTCGGCATTCAGATAAGACGGCAAGGCATGGGTGGGAGTTTGAGACATGGACATGCTCTCCTGACAAAGTTGCGCCATTTTATCCATATCCTTATTGTGTCCCCCTATTTTATGAAAAAATATTAATTAGGGACATAATACGGAAACGGAGACCGCGAGCGTTGCCGAGCCTGCCGAAACGCTGCGCCTATCCTAGCCCCGCTCGTCGGCAGCGTCCACCCTGTGCGCGCCCGCCCCGAGCACTCGACTCGCCCCAGGCCAGTCACCGGCGCCAGCAAGGCCCTGCGTACCGGGCGCCGGTCGCCCCCTCCCCCCTCTTGCCTGCGCCCCCCCGACGCCACATCACATTCGCGTGTCAGTTCGACCCGGGGCGCCTGTCGCACCTTGCTTGAAAGCGTCATCCAGTTAAATCAGAATCAACCGGCCCCGGTTTTAGCGGTACCCGGCACCGGCGGCGTTCCAAAGCTTGTCATCCCGCGTTGCCGGCGGGCGACTCCCGCTGGCATCACTGCACTCATGAAAATCAACCATAGAGGTGCGCATGTCGGATTTTTCCCTGATTGACAGCAATGACCCGCGTTACGCGACCCTGCAAAAGGGTTTCAACCTGCGCTTCCCCACCACGGGCCAGGGCGCCAACGCCATCTACGTCTGCAAGACCCCGCAGGACGTGCTCGACGCGGCCAACGCCGCGCTGGCCCAGGGCTGCCGCATCACGGTACGCAGCGGCGGCCACTGCTACGAGGGCTTCGTGGCCAACAAACTGCCCGAGGACCACGACCAGCCGCTGGCCATCATCGACCTGAGCCTGATGACCGGCCTGCGCTACCGCGAGGCTGGCGACATCCCCTCGCCCTGGAACCCCGCCGCGCGCTACCGCTTCGCGGCCGCGTCCGGCAACCAGAACTGGGACGGCTACCTGGACCTGTACAAGACCGCCAACCGCACCCTGCCCGGCGGCTCGTGCTATTCGGTCTGTTCGGGGGGGCACATCGTCGGCGGCGGCTACGGCCTGCTGTCGCGCCTGCACGGGCTGACGGTGGACTGGCTCTCGGGCGTGGACATCCTGGTGCCGCAGGGCCCGGGTTCGCGCAAGCTGGTCGCCAAGCACGTCAACCTGCACAGCGCCGGCGCCGACCGCGACCTCTTCATCGCCTGCCGCGGCGGCGGCGGCGGCAACTACGGCATCATCCTGACCTACTACTACGCCGACCTGCCCGCCGCGCCCCAGGAAGCCTACTGGCTGTCGCTGTCCTACCCCTGGGCCAGCTTCGGCGCCGGCGCCACGGGCCGCGCCAACTTCGCGCGCTTCATGCGCGCCTACTGGCAGTGGTTCGCCGACCACGACGCCGACTGGAACAGCCCCGACCCGGCCAAGGCCAACGGCGGCCTGTTCACGCTGCTGAAGGTGCAGCATCGCTCGACCGGCGACGTGGTGCTGAGCATCCAGTACACCGGCAAGGACGGCAAGGTCGGCGGCGCGCGCGACCAGCCGTTCCTGGACTTCGTCGCCACCATGAACGCAGCGGCCAGCGCCGCCCCCGCCGTCAACCTGTCCACGCATTGGCACGGCCCGTCGCACCGCGTGGTCCATCCGGCGCCGCGGATGCTGGCCCATGCGGTCAACGATGCGCAGAAGATGGACTGGCTGTGGCTGACGCAGAGCATCAACGGCTCGGGCAGCAACCAGCGCGGCAAGTACAAGTCCGCCTATCACAAGGCCAATTTCAGCGACGTCGAGATCATGGCCCTGTGGGAATACCTGAACGGCTCGGACGATCCGCGCCTGAACCAGGCGCTGGTGCAGATCGACTCGTACGGCGGCCGCATCAACCGCAACGACGAGACGGCCAACCCGACCAGCGTATGCCAGCGCTCGTCGCTGCTGAAGTCGCAGTTCCAGGTGTACTGGACCGATCCGGCGCAGGACGCCTTCCACATCAAGTGGATCGCCGACCTGTACGACGAGTACTTCGCGCAGTACGGCGGCAAGCCCAGCAACCAGCCGGGCTCGCCGTTCGAGGGGTGCTACATCAATTACCCCGACACCGACATGAAGTACACCGACGCCAGCCACAGCCACGTCGATCCGCAGTGGCTCGACCTGTACTACGGCAACAAGACCGCCGCGCTGATCGCCACCAAGCGCAGCGTCGATCCCGACAATCTCTTCCACCACGAGATGTCGATCCCGCTGGCCGCGCCGCAGGCGTGAAAAAGCCCGCCGCCATGCGCCGCGCGAGCGGCCATGACGGCGGGCCGGAAGTCCGCCGCGGACCGTGTCAGGCGGACAGCAGTTGCCAGGCCAGGCGCGCCGCCGCGCGGGCGCCATGGCCGTCGATGTCGAAGCGCGGGCTGTACTCGGCCATGTCGGCCAGACGCAGCTTGCCGCTGGCCTTGACGCGCAGCACGATCTCCTCGATCACCGCCATCGGCACGCCATAGGGCGCCGGCGCCGACACGCCCGGCATCACCGCCGCCGGCAGCACGTCCAGGTCGATGGTCAGGTAGACGTGGCGGGCCCGCGCCAGCAAGGCGTCGACGTTCGCCAGGCGGGCCGCCAGGTGGCGTTCCTGCATGTCGCGGTCCTCGACCCACACCGCGCCCACTTCGGCCGCCCGCGCGTACAGCGCCGGCGTATTGGCCAGCCGCGACACGCCCAGGCAGGCGTATTGCAGCGCCAGCCCCTGCGCCTCGCAGTAATGCGCGATCTGGTCGAACGGCGTGCCGGAACTGCCCGGCCGGCCGGTGCGCAGATCGAAATGCGCGTCCAGGTTCAGCACCAGCACCGGGCCCTCATCGCCCCGGTCCGCCAGCCAGCGCGCCAGGCCCTGGAAGCTGCCCCAGGCGATCTCGTGGCCGCCGCCCAGCACCACCGGGCGCGCGCCCTGGCGCAACAGGTCGGCCACCGCCAGCCCCAGGCGCTCCTGCGCGTCCTCCAACTGGTCGCCCTCGCAGGCCACGTCGCCCGCGTCCAGCAGGCGCGTCAGGCCATGCGCCGGCAGGCCGGCCATGTACTTGCGGATGCCGGCCGGGCCGGCGGCCGCGCCTACGCGCCCCTGGTTGCGGGCCACCCCCGCATCGCAGGCGAATCCCAGCAGCACCGGCTCGCCCGCCACCGGCGCCTGGCCCGCGGCCGGCTCGACGATGTGCGCCAGGCGGCGCGTGTCGCCGCGCTCGGCGCTGTCGTCGCGCGCGGTCCACAGGCTCCGGTCGAGTTGCGCCGCCGTCATGCCGCCCCCTGCCCCGTGCTCAGCACGGCCTGCAGGAACTCGCGGGTGCGGGCCTCGCGCGGCTGGCTGAAGATGACCTCGGGCGCGCCCGATTCCAGGATCACGCCGCCGTCCATCACCGCGACCACGTCGGCCACGTCGCGGGCAAAGCCCATTTCGTGGGTCACGACCATCATGGTCATGCCTTCGCGCGCCAGCAGCTTCATGACCTGCAGCACTTCGCCCACCAGTTCCGGATCCAGCGCCGAGGTCGGTTCATCGAACAGCATGACCTTGGGCTGCATCGCCAGGGCGCGGGCGATCGCCACGCGCTGCTTCTGGCCGCCCGACAGGCTGGCCGGCATGGCCGACATCTTCTGCGCCAGGCCGACCTTGCGCAACAGGTCTTCGGCCAGCGCGTTGGCCTCGTCACGCCCCATGCCGCGCAGCGTGCGCGGCCCGACGGTGACGTTGTCCAGCACCGACAGGTGCGGGAACAGGTTGAAGCCCTGGAACACCATGCCGACCTGCATGCGCAGTCGGTTCAGCGCCGCCTCCGGCAAAAGCTCGCCTTCGTTCTGCAGCGTCTGGCCGCAGATTTCCACAGTGCCGCCCTGGGCCACTTCCAGCCCGTTGCAGCAACGCAGCAAGGTGCTTTTGCCCGAACCGCTGGGGCCGATCACCACCACCACCTGCGACGGCAGCACATCGAAGTCGATGCCGCGCAGCACGGCGTGGTCGCCGTAGGATTTCTGCAGGCCGCGGATGCGGATCATTTCTTTCGAATTCGCGGCGTTCATTGCACCATCCCCCCCGCGCGCAGGCGTTGCTCGATCCTGCGCAGTATCAACATGGCGGCCGTGGTCAGGACCAGATAGATCAGCGCCACCACCAGATAGGTTTCCAGCGAGCGGTACGACACGCTGATGATCTTCTGCCCTTCGTGCATCAGGTCATGGATGGTCAGCAGCGACACCAGCGCCGAATTCTTGATCAGCGCGATGAACTCGTTGCCCAGCGGCGGGATCATGCGCACCACCGCCTGCGGCAGGATGATGATGCGCATGGCCTGGCCCGACGACATGCCCAGCGAGCGGGCCGCCTCGGTCTGGCCGCGGTCGACCGACTGGATCGCGCCGCGCACGATTTCCGACACGTAGGCGCCGGAATACATGCCCAGCCCCAGCACGCCGCAGGCGAACGCCGGCAGCGTCACGCCGAACTGCGGCAGGCCGAAGAACCAGATGAACAACTGCACCAGCAGCGGCGTGCCGCGAAAGAACAGCAGGTAGACGCTGCACAGGTTGTAGATGATGCTGCGCTGCGGGTTGAGCCGGCCGACGCCGACCAGCAGGCCGATGACACAGCCCAGCAGCAAGGCGCCGGCGGTCACCTCGATGGTGACCACCGCGCCGCGCAGCAGGGCGTCGAAGTCGGCGAAGACGGGAGCAAAATCCAGGTTCATTTCGCGGGCGCCTCGAACCACTTGTTGACGATGGCCTGGTAGCTGCCATCGGCCTTGATCTTCTGCAGCGCCTCATTCAGGCCGCGCGTCAGTTCCGGCTTGTTCTTGGGCACGGCGATGCCGTAGTCCTCGGTGGTGACCTGGTCGGCCAGCACGGTCAGGTCGGTGGTGCTCTGGGCGAACAGCTTGGCGGCCGGCTTGCCGGTCACGGCGGCATCGGCGCGGCCGATCTGCACCAGGTTGAACATCTCCTGGTTCTTCTCGACCTCGACGCGCTGCACCGACGGATAGTGTTCCTTCAGGTAGTTGACCGACTTGGTGCCGACCTGCACCGACACCTTGCGGCCGTCCAGGTCCTTCAGGGTCTTGACCGGGCCGTCCTTCTTGGTCAGCACGACCAGGCCGCCGGCGTAGTACGGGTCGGTGAAATCCACCACCTTGCTGCGCTCGGGCGTGATGTAGATGGCGGACACGGCGATGTCGGCGCGGCCGGCCTGCAGGGCGGGAATCAGGCCCTTGAAGTCGATGTCGATCCATTCGACCTTCTTGCCCATGGCGGCGGCCAGGGCCTCGACCAGTTCGATGTCAAAGCCGGTGCGCTTGCCGTCCTTGACGAACTCCATGGGCGGGAAGGTGGCGTCGGTCACGGCGCGGATGGTTTCCTGGGCGTGGGCGGTGCCCATGCTCCAGGCCAGGCCCAGGGTCAGGGCGGCGGTCAGCAGGGTGCGGCGAGTGGTCATGGCAAATCCTGATAGGAGAAAGTGGATACGGATACGGCGATCGGTACGGCGTGGGGTATGGCGTCTAGAGAGGCGGCAGGAATATCGGGGACAACATGGAATCCGGAAACGGGCGGCGTCAGTGCGCCTGCAGCCTGCCCGAGATGCGGCGGGCGGCCGCGACGGTCAGGTCGATGAAGGCCTGCGGCCGCTGGGCGGCGCGGGTGGACGGGGCCATCAGCGTGATGGAGGCAACCGCCTGGTTGGCGCGCTGGAAGATCGGCACGCTCACGCCCCAGACGCCGGCGTCGACTTCGCTGTCGGTCACGGCGTAGCCCTGGGCGCGGATGGCTTCGAGTTCGTCGGCCAGCCGCGCCGGATCCACGCCCGACTCCCGGGCCAGGATGGCCAGCGCGGCCTGCAGGCGCGGCGCCGGCATGAAGGCCAGCAGCGACTTGGCCGAGGCGCCGCGCGCCAGCGGCAGGCCGCGGCCCTTGGTGAAGGAGCAGCGCAGCGGATGCTGGCTCTCGACCATGTCCAGGCAAACGGCCTGGTCCTTGACCGCCACCAGCAGGCCGATGGTCTCGCCCGACGCGGCCGCCAGCGCCGCCATGTCCGGCTGCGCCTCGTGGATCAGGAACGACGACTGGTCAAAGCCCCAGGCCAGTTGCACGCACAGCGGACCGGGGCCGTACTCGCCCTCGTGCTCGGCGACGAAGCCCCAGCGCTTGAGCAGCGCCACCTGGCGGTAGAGCGTGCTCTGCGCCAGGCCGGTCTTCTCAGCCAGCGCGGCAATGCTCAGCGGGCCATCGTGCCGGGCCAGCGTGGCCAACACGTAAAGCACCCGGTCCGCGCCCGGTCCTACCGACTGATCCATCAACAAGCACTCCTGGTGGTGATGGCAGGGAGATTATCAATTTATGGTGGTGACGATGGAAATTTTTCCCACTGATTGAGAAATTACAGGGAAAACCCCGAAACACCCGATCACGAATCCGCCCTCCCCGGACCGCCGAAGCCTTGCCTGGCCGCCGCCCCTCGGCGCCGGCACACCCGAGCCGCGCCGCGGGTCCGCCGGCGACCGGCAATAAAAAAACCCGCCAGAAGGCGGGTTTTGGAACCAGCGGGGCGCGGCCCGCGGTCAGGGCGTCGCGGGCTTGTCGTAGTTGTTCAGGCGCACCCCGGACACGCCGCCCACATTGGGCGCGTTGGCGGGCTTGGCGGGCGCGGCCGGCTGGGCCAGCGGCGGCGGCGCGTCCAGCGGCGCGGGCTGGACGGCGGGCGGCGCCGCCGCCGTATCGGCCGGAGCCACGCCGGTCGCCGCCTCGACGGCCTCGGCCGGATCGGCTTCCGGCTCCGCCGGGCCGCTGGCGCGGCGGGCGCGCTTGGCCGCTTCCTGCTGGGCGATCAGCGTTTGCAGCTCGGCGGCCAGGCTGGTCGATTTGCCGGTGCGGGCCCAGTCCGCGGCATTCTGGTCCTTGGTATCGCGGGTGGTGACGTCGGCGCCCGCCTTCAGCAGCAGCTCGACCATCGCCTTGTTGCCCGACAACGCCGCCATCATCAACGGGGTTTCGCCGTTGGGGGCCGGCGCGTTCACCATCGCCTTGCGTTCCAGCAGCAGGCTGGCCATGGCCAACTGGCCCTTGGAGGCCGCATAGTGCAGCGGCGTCCAGCCCAGCCGGTTGACCTGGGCGCCGCGCGCCATCAGCGCCCGCGCCCGCTCGGTCTGGCCGGCGATGGCCAGGTACATCAGCGGCGTCTCGCCGGCCGGGTTCTCGGCATTGACGTCCGTGCGCGGGTTGGCCGCCAGCACGTCGAACACCTTCCAGGCCCCGTCGACCACCGCCCGCATCAGGGCCGGCTGGCCATTGCGGTAGCGCACGTTGGGGTCGGCGCCCTGCGCCAGCAGATCCTTGATTTCGTCCGGATAGTCGTTGGCGACGTAGACCCACCAGTCCGACGGATTGGCGGCCTGGGCCAGCGCCGGCGTCGAAACGGCGACGCACAGCGCCAGCAGCGCGCTGCGGCAGTGTGAAACGAGGCGGTGACGGGAGAACGCAGCGCTGGCAGCCATGGGCAATCCTGATAAATTACTTTAAATAATTGACGTCAGATTATTTCTTTATCTTGTTGAAAAGATTAAAGAAATTTTCCGTTGAAGCTCGTGCCACCTCGGCCACGCTGATGCCCTTCAGGTCCGCGATCTTCTCGGCCACGTGGATCACCTTGGATGGGTCGTTGAGCTTGCCCCGGTACGGCACCGGCGCCAGGTACGGCGAGTCGGTTTCGATCAGCAGGCGGTCCAGCGGCACCTTGGCGGCCACCTCGTGCACCACATGCGCGTTCTTGAACGTCACGATGCCGGACAGCGAGATGTGGAAATTCTGGTCGAGCGCGGCCTGGGCCACTTCCCAGGTCTCGGTGAAACAGTGCATCACCCCGCCGACCTCGGCGGCGCGCTCCTCGCTCAGCATCCGCACCGTGTCCTCGGCCGACGAGCGCGTGTGCACGATCAGCGGCAGGCCGGTGTCGCGGGCGGCGCGGATATGACGGCGGAAACGCTCGCGCTGCCAGTCCAGCGGCTCGGACAGGCGGTAGTAGTCCAGCCCGGTCTCGCCGATGGCCACCACCTTCGGGTGGGCCGCCAGGCGCGCCAGCTCCTCGGGCTCGGGGTCGGGCGTGTCCTCGTAGTCGGGGTGCACGCCGACCGAGGCCCACAGGTTCGGCTGCGGCTCGACCAGCGACATCAGGCCCGGCCATTCAGGCATGTTGACGCTGACGACCAGCGCGTGGGTCACCTGGTTGGCGGCCATCCGCTCAAGGATGGCGGGCAGGTCGGCCGCCAGCTCGGGGAAATTCAAATGGCAGTGGGAATCGACGTACATGAGACGGGGATGAGGAAAGGCGCGGCGTCCGGACGACGACCCGGACTGGCCGGATCCGCCGCCGCGCCGCGGCAGGTTACGCCTGGCAGGATAGCACCACGCGCTGCAAGGTCGCGTGGGCGAAAAGCTTGGCATTCAAGGGATGCGTGGCCAGCGCCCGCTGGCGCGTCAGCCAGCGCGCGGCCTCGGCCGCGCGCGCCGTGTTCATGCGCGCGGCGACCTCGGCCACGGCGGCGGCCAGCGCCGGGAAATAACGCACCGGCGCGCCGGCGGCGGCCAGCATCAGGTCGGTATAGAGGCGCTGCAGCGCGTCGATCCACTCGAGCGGCGGGGCCTTTTCCAGGGTTTCGGCCAGGGTGCCGACGTCGGGCGTCTGGCCCTTGGCCAGCGGGCCCACCAATTGGGACAGCCACGGCGGGCAGGCGGTCTCGGCATTCTGCGCCAGGCGCAACGCGGCCAGCGGCGCGCCGCCGGCCGCGGCCAGCCATTCGCGCGCCGGTTCGACATTCTGGTCGCGCAGCCATTGCAAGGCGGTATCGGCATCGGGCGCCGGCAGCGGCAGGCGGCGGCAGCGCGACACCAGCGTAGGCAGCAGCCGGTCGGGCGCGTCGGCCACCAGGAGGAACACGGTATGCGGCGGCGGTTCTTCCAGCACCTTGAGCAAGGCGTTGGACGACACCACGTTCAGCGTGTGCGCGGGGTACAGCAGGGCCACGCGCCAGCCGCCGCGATGAGTGGCGGTGTTGAACCAGGATTCCAGCGAACGGATCTGGTCGATGCGGATTTCCTTGGACGGCGCTTTCTTGGCCGCGCCCGTGGCCGGCTCGGCCTCTTCCGCGCCCTCGGCGGCGTCGGCGCCCTCCTCGACCGCCACGGCCTCGGGCCGGATGCGGCGCAGGTCGGGATGGTTGCCGCTGGCGAACCAGGCACAGGCGGCGCAATGGCCGCAGGCCAGGCCGTCCTGCGGCGTCTCGCACAGCAGGCTGGCGGCGGCGGCATTGGCGAAATCCAGCTTGCCGATGCCGGCCAGGCCGTGCACCAGCCAGGCGTGAGCGAAACGCTCGCGGTTGCCGAGCCAGGCCCGCGCCGTCTCCATCTGCCAGGGCAGGAACTGGGGCGCGCTCATGGCCGGGCCGCCACCAGTTGGCGCAGGCCGGCTTCCAGCTCGGCGCGGATCTCGGGAATCGCGCGGGTCGAATCGATCACGTGGATACGGTCGGGCTCGGCCGCGGCGCGCGCCTGGTAGGCCGCGCGCGTGCGTTCGAAGAAGGCGGCGCCTTCGCGTTCGAAGCGGTCGGGCTCGCGGGCGTCGGCCAGGCGCGCGCGCGCCACCGCCAGCGGCACGTCGAACAGCCAGGTGCGGTCCGGACGGCCGGCCTGCATCCAGGTTTCCAGCGCGGCCACGCGCGCCGCCCCCAGGCCGCGGCCGCCGCCCTGGTAGGCGTAGGTGGCGTCGGTGTAGCGGTCGCAGACCACCCAGGCGCCGCGCGCCAGGGCCGGCTCGATCACCTGGTGCAGGTGCTCGCAGCGGGCGGCGAACATCAGCAGGGTTTCGGTATCCAGGCCCATCGGGTCGGTCAGCACCAGGGCCCGCAGCTTTTCGCCCAGCGGCGTGCCGCCGGGCTCGCGGGTGGAGACGACCTCCAGGCCCTGGCCGCGCAGGAACTCGGCGATCCACTCGGTATGCGTGCTCTTGCCGGCCCCGTCGACCCCCTCCAGCGTAATGAAGCGTCCGCGTGAGGTCATTGTTCTTGTCCTTGTGCTGGCGCCGGATCGTCGCCCGGCGTGGAAGTGGCTGCCGTCTCGGGCGTCGGCGCGGCGGCGGGCGCGGCGGGCCTGCCCGCAGGCGCCGGGCGGGGCGCCGGCGTCTGGCCCAGGATATAGCGGGAAACGTTGCGGTTGTGCTCGGACAGGTTCACCGAGAACTCGCTGGTGCCATTGCCGCGCGAGACGAAAAACAGGAACTTGTGCTGCTCAGGCTGCACCGCGGCCAGGAGCGCCGCGCGGCCGGCCGCGGCGATCGGCGTGGGCGGCAGGCCCGGGCGCGTGTAGGTGTTCCAGGGCGTGTCGGTCTGCAGGTCGCGCTTGCGGATGCGGCCCTGGTAGGCGTCGCCCATGCCGTAGATGACGGTGGGGTCGGTCTGCAGCAGCATGCCGATCTTCAGGCGGTTGGCAAACACGCCCGCGACCCGGCGGCGATCCGGGCCATGGCCGGTTTCCTTTTCGATGATGGACGCCAGCACCAGCGCTTCATACGGCGTGGACAGCGGCAGGTCGGACTGGCGCTTGGCCCAGGTGTCGTCGAGGATGCGCTGGCCTTCCTGGTACGCGCGGCGCAGCAGGTCATAGTCGGTGCTGCCCGGCGTGAAGATGTAGGTGTCGGGGAAGAACATGCCCTCCGGATGCTTGATGTCCGAGCCCAGGCGTTCCATCAGGGCCTCGTCGCTGATGTCCCCCAGCGTCTGCTTGACGTCGGGATTCTCGCGCAACGCCTGGCGGATCTGGCGGAAGGTCCAGCCCTCCAGGAAGGTGATCTGGCGCTGGGTCATGTCGCCGCGCGCCATGCGTTGCAGCAGCAGCCAGGGCGTGTCGCCGTTGATGGCCTGGTAGCCGCCGGCCTTGATCAGCTTGTCCTGTTCGGTCAGGCGCGCCATCCAGACGAAACCCGGCTCCCAGACCGCCACGCCGGCTGCGTTCAGCGCGCGCGCGACGGTGCGCGGGCTGCTGCCCGGGTCCACCACGAAATCGATCCTGTCGGCCGACAGGGGAATGGGTCGATGCATCCAATGCCAGGCCGCGCCGACGGTCGCGGCGACGGCCAGCACGATGAGCACGAATGACCACAGGACGTAAAAACGGAGTCGCTTCTTCATAAGTCTGGGAAGTTTAATGGATCGCGCGGACCTGTCGGAGCAAAACGAGGGCCGGAGCGCGTCACGCGCCCCTTTGCCCTGCGCGGGCATCGGCCTGCGGCGATGAGAACACGGCTATCATCAAGCCTTTGATGACGAGTCACGGGCCCACGCAGCCATGCATGCTTTCCATTCTTCGATCCCGGCGCGCGCCGAAGGTTGCGCGCAATTGGCGCCGTTGGACGATTTCGCCGTTTTCAGCGCCAGCGGCGCCGATGCGCTGACCTTCCTGCACGGTCAGTTGACCCAGGACGTCACCGGACTGCCCGCCGACGCCGCCCGCCTGGCCGGCTATTGCACCGCCAAGGGCCGCCTGCTGGCGACCCTGGTGATGTGGCGCGGCGCCGCCCCGGCCGAAGATGCCCCGCAACTGTACGCCCTGGTGCGCCAGGACCTGGCCGCGGCGCTGATCAAGCGTCTGTCCATGTTCGTGCTGCGCGCCAAGGTCAAGCTGGCCCCCGCCGCGCTGCACGTGGCCGGCGTGCAGGCCGACCCGGCGCAACTGCCCGCCCTGGAAGCCGCCGCCGGCGCCCTGCCGCGCACGCCCTGGCAACGCGCCGAGCTGCCTTCCGGCACCTGGATCGCCGCGCCCTCGGCCGGCGCCGTGGCGCGCTGGTGGTGGATCGCGTCCGACGAGCAACTGGCCGCGGCCGCGCCGCTGGCCGCCGTGCTCCGGCAGGTCCCGGCCGCGCAATGGCACGCGGCCGACCTGGCCGCCGGCATTCCCTGGATCACCACGGCGACCCAGGACGTCTTCATTCCGCAGACCGTCAACTTGGACCTGATCCAGGGCGTCAGCTTCACCAAGGGCTGTTATCCGGGCCAGGAAGTGGTGGCGCGCAGCCACTACCGCGGCACCGTCAAGCGCCGCATGGCGTTCGGCACCATCGCCGATGCCGGCGTGGCCGATGCCGGGCTGGCCGGCCAGGACGTGTTCGACGCCACCCAGCCGGGCGAGCCGACCGGCCGCATCGTCGACGCGGCCCGCGGCGACGACGGCGTGTCGGTGCTGTTCGAGACCACGCTGGCCGCGCTGCCCGAGGGCGACCTGCGGCTGGGCGCGGCCGACGGTCCGCGCATCGCCGCCGCGCCGCTGCCCTATTCCATCACGCCGTAACCTCGCCGCCCGCGGACGCGGCCCCGGCCCCGGCCCCGGCCGCGTCCAGCCAGCGCCGCAGCGCCGGATCGCGCACCTCCAGCACCTCGAACAACCCCAGCGCGCGCAGCGCCGGCAGGGCCTCCCGCATGTCGCGGGCGGCGACCTCGCGCGCGGCCGGCGCCGCCTCGGCATCGCACCATACCCGCGCGTTCAGCAGAAAGGCGCCGACCGTGCCTTTGCGCACGGTCACGCCCCCGAATTGGGCGGCGTCGCGGTCGTCCGGCAATAGGTCCTGTGCTTGCATCATGTTCTCCTGTCGATGAGCAGAGACTCACGATAGTCGCCCTCGCGCGGCAAATCTGCGGTAATTTTGACAATCAATACCGCATTTGTGCCAATCCGGAGCCCCCTTGTCCACGCGCCGCCCCTGCCCGCCCCCCGCACCCGCCGAGGCCGCGCCGCCCCTGATCGCCCCCGACCTGGCCGCCGCGCCCGATGGGCCGCCCCTGCTGGCCGTGCGGCGCCAGGACGCGGCGCTGCGCCACACCGCCACGCACCGGCATGCGCGCGGCCAGTTGTTCGGCGCCTATCGCGGGCTGCTGACGGTGGTGGCGGGCGACCGCCAATGGGTCGCGCCGCCCGCGCACGCGATCTGGATTCCGCCCGACTGCCCGCACGGGCTGCGTTCGCATGGCCCGTACGCGGGCTACAGCGTCTACCTCAGCCCCGCGGCCTGCGCCGACCTGCCGGCGGCGCCCTGCGCCCTGCGGGCGTCGGCGCTGCTGCTGGCGGCGGTCGAGCGCGCCGCCGGCTGGCCGGATGCGGCCTGGGACGCTGTCCGTATCCGCATCGCCGACGTGGTGCGCGACGAGATCCGCACCCTGCCGCGCGCCGGCGATGGCCTGACGCTGCCGCGCGACCCGCGGCTGCAGCGCCTGGCGCTGGCGCTGTCGGACGCGCCGGCCGATACCCGGCCGCTGGCCGCCTGGGCCGACGCGATCGGCATGGCGCCGCGCACGCTGGCGCGCCGCTTCCTGGCCGAGACCGGCCTGTCGCTGGGGGCGTGGCGTCAGCGCGCCCGATTGATGCGGGCGCAGGAAATATTGGCGGCCGGCCGGGGCGTGACGGCCGCCGCGCTGGAATCGGGCTATGACAACGTCAGCGCCTTCATCGCGATGTTCAAGCGGGAATACGGCGTGACGCCCGGCCGCTACGACGGCCGGGGTCCGGTGGGAGATTGAACGGCCGGCGGCATGGCGCCGGCCCGTGCCAACGCGCCGGTTTACTCGGCGTCGGCGACCTTGCGCGGACGGCGTGCGCGCGTGGCGGTCTTGCGCGCCGGCTTGGCCGGGGCGGCGTCGGCCGTGGCGCTATCGGCGGCCGCATTGCCCGGGGTTCCGGCGTCGGGGGCCGGCGTGTCCCGCGGCGTGGCCTTGGCGCGGGCGGGCGCCTCGGCGGCGCCGTCCGCGTGACTGGCTTGCGGCGCCGGCGTCTTGGCCGCCCGCGCGGTCTTGGCCGCGCCACGGCCGCTGCGCGCGCCGCGCCGGCTCTTCGGTTCGGCCGGCGCCTCAGTGGAGGACGGAGGGTCGTCCGTGACGGACAGCGCGGCCGGCTCCGGGGCCGGCACGGGGGCCAGGACGGGCGCCGCTTGCGGCGCCACCGATGCGGTCTCGACTGCGGCCGGCTGGCCAGGTCGCGGCCAGGCCTCGCGATCCTCTCGCTCTACCGGTTCGTCCCCCTCCCGGTCCGCGGGCGCGCCCTGGCGGCCAGACGCCTGGCCCGCGCCCGGGCGGCCGCCCCGCCCGCCCGACGCATTCTTGCGGCCTCCGCGCGCGCCGCGCGCGGGCTTGGCATCGGTTTCGTCGGCCTGAGAACCCGGGGTCACGGCCGCATCGGCCGCGCCCTCGGGCGTCTCGACCGCCGCCGCCATAGCGCGCAGCGCCGGCTTGCCGCCGCTCCTGGCAGGCGTGCCGCCCGCGCTGTCGCGGTACACGTAGGTGCCCGATTTCTCCTCGCGCCCGACGTCCAGGAAGCCGCGCGACTGCGCCTCGTCCAGCAGGTTGCCGAAGGCGCGGAAACCGTAATAGGACTCGTTGAAATCGGGCCGGCGGCGCTTGAGGGCGTCCTTCAGGGCCGAGGCCCAGATCTTGCCGCTGTCGCCGCGCTCGGCCATCAGCGCCTCGAAAGTCTCGACCACCATGTCCACGGCCTGCGTCTTGCGGGCTTCCAGTTCTTCCTTGCGGCGGCGCTCCTCGTCGGGCGAGCGGCGCTGTCCGGCGTTGCCGCCGCCACGGTTGTCGCGGCGGGCGTCGGCGGCGCGCTGGCCTTCGCGGGCCAGGTCGTCATAGAAGATGAATTCGTCGCAATTGGCGATCAGGAGGTCCGAGGTGGATTGCTTGACCCCCACCCCGATCACCTTCTTGTTGTTCTCGCGCAGCTTGGACACCAGCGGCGAGAAGTCGGAATCGCCGCTGATGATGACGAAGGTATTGACGTGCGACTTGGTGTAGCAGAAGTCCAGCGCGTCCACCACCAGCCGGATGTCGGCGGAGTTCTTGCCCGACTGGCGCACGTGCGGGATTTCGATCAGCTCGAAATTGGCCTCGTGCATCGGCGCCTTGAATTCCTTGTAGCGCTCCCAGTCGCAATAGGCCTTCTTGACCACGATGCTGCCCTTGAGCAGCAGGCGCTCCAGCACCGGGCGGATGTCGAACTTCTGGTACTTGGTGTCGCGCACGCCAAGCGCCACGTTCTCGAAGTCGCAAAAAAGCGCCATGCTGACGTTTTCGTTGGCATTCATAAGTGTTTCTCCGTTGCGGCGGTCATCCCGGCCGCCTGGCCGGGGCGATTGGCCGCGATTTGCCGCCCATGATATACATTTCCGTCCGCCCCCTTTCCGCGACCGCGATGCCTGACGACCTTCTCCATCCCCCGTTGAGCACCGAACGCCTGCTGCTGCAACCGTTGTCGCTGGACGACGCGCCCGCCATCCAGCGCATCTTCCCGCAGTGGGACGTGGTGCGCTACCTGGCCGAACAGGTGCCCTGGCCCTACCCCGAGGACGGCGCGCGCACCTATGTGGAACAGGTGGCGCTGCCGGCCATGCGGCGTGGCGCGCAGTGGCATTGGTCGCTGCGCCCGCGCGCCGAGCCTGGCCGCCTGATCGGGCTGATCAGCCTGATGCGCGACGATCCGGGCAACCACCGCGGTTTCTGGCTCGACCCGGACTATCGCGGCCAGGGTTTCATGACCGAGGCGAGCGAGGCGGTCACGGCCTTCTGGTTCGAGGTGTTGGACGAGCCAGTGCTGCGCGCGCCCAAGGCGGCGGCCAACGACGGCTCGCGCCGCCTGTCCGAGCGCACCGGCATGCGGCTGGTGGCCACCGAGGAACGCGGTTTCGTTTCGGGACGGCAGATGGCCGAGATCTGGGAGATCACGCGCGACGAATGGCGGGGGCGGTGCCTGTCGACCACGCCGGACCGCACGGACGGCAGCCCGGCCTGAGCGCAGCCGGCGGCCGCCGGATCTCGCGGCGTTCTTGCCGACGCATTAGGAGGAAGCGACGCCTCCCCCATCCTGGCCCGCCTTGAACCCGTGATCGCGAAATAAATCCGACCCTATTTATTCCGCCAGCGGCCGCGCCCCGGCGCCGGTTCAAGCCGGCGCTTACCGCCCCTTTCGCCCCGTTTTCCGACGGATTGGCCGGCTGCTTGCGTGGCTAGAATTTGCCACCATCCCGCATTCCGTGCACGGGATGCTCCCTCGCAATCGGGCAAGATCCATGAATCCGTCTACCGTCATCGGCGCCGTTGTCGGCCTGCTCACCCTGGTCATCGTCATCGCGCTGGCCGCCACCAACCCCGGCATGTACTTCAACCTGCCGGGACTGGCCATCGTGCTGGGCGGCACCTGCGCCGCGCTGTTCATCGCCTATCCGCTGTCCGAAGTGATGCGGGTCTTCAAGCTGGTCGGCACGGTGTTCCGCCACGACCAGCACGACCAGCAGCGCGACATCGAGGAACTGGTCAACATGGCGCAATTGTGGATGAACACCGACGTCCACAAGGTCGAACAGGAACTCAAGAAAGTCACCAATCCGTTCCTGCGCACCGGCGTGCAACTGATCATCGACAACACCCCCGAAGACCAGATCATCGAACTGCTGCAATGGCGCGTGGCGCGGCTCAAGGCCCGTGAAATGGCCGAGGCGCAGATGTTCCGCGTCATGGCCACGTTCGCGCCGGCCTTCGGCATGCTGGGCACGCTGGTCGGCCTGATCAACCTGATGGCGGTGCTGGGCGACGGCAGCATGACCACCATCGGCCAGCAGTTGGCCATCGGCCTGATGACCACCTTCTACGGCATCCTGCTGGCCAACCTGGTGTGCAAGCCGATCGCGGTCAAGCTCGAGCGCCGCACCGCGCGCCGCGTCGAGTCCATGAACATGGTGCTGCAGGGCATCTCGATGATGTGCGAGAAGCGCGGACCGGCCGTGGTGCGCGAGACCCTGAACTCGTTCGTCATGCACGTCGAGGACGAAATCTACGACGGCGGCGCCTCCGCCGCGCGCGGCAAGACCGAGGGCCAGGTGCCCTCCGCCGCCAAGCCCGTGTCCTTCACCCGCCCCGCCGCCGCGCGCCAATGAGCCTGATTTCCCCCTCCCTGGCGCAGCGGATCGAGCAGGCCCGCCAGGCCCAGTTGCGCGCGCAGAAGGCGGCGGCCAACAGCGGCTGGCGCCCCAGCAAGAGCGACCGCAAGGACCGCTACGCCCGCTGGCACGTCGATGAAACGGTTGAAAGCGACGCCGAGAACTGGCTGCTCAGCTACCTGGACCTGATCACGCTGCTGCTGGCCATGCTGGTGGTGATGCTGGCCGTGTCGCGCCTGCATGGCGACTTCCACGAATCCGGCGAGAAGCAGGTCGACATCGTCGGCAGCCTGGCGGCCAAGGGCCTGCCGGCCTACGACGGCGAATACGCCGAATTCGACACGCCCGCGATCCCGGCCAGTTGGGGCGAGCCGGCGGCGCCCGCCGCCACGGCCACCGCCGCCGCAGCCGACGCCACGCCCGACGGCGGCGAGGTGGTTGCGCAGGCCGCCCCGCCCCTGAAGGCCCCGTCCAAGGAGTCGCTGGGCCTGGGCGACCTGGGCAAGTCGGTCGACGTCATCATCAACGAGCAATCGGTCAGCTTCCGCATCAGCAACGAGCTGCTGTTCCCGTCGGGCCAGGCCACGCTCAGTCCGTCGGGCCTGGACGTGATCAAGCGCCTGGCCGCGATCCTGAACAAGAACGAGTACCAGGTGTCGGTCGAAGGCCACAGCGACCCGGTGCCGATCCAGACCCGCCAGTTCGCCTCCAACTGGGAACTGTCCAGCAGCCGCGCCACCAGCGTGCTGCGCGAACTGGTGCGCGACGGCGTGGCCGGCAGCCGCCTGCGCGCCGTGGGCTACGCCGAAACGCGTCCGATCGAGTCCAACGACACGCCGGCCGGCCGCGCCGCCAACCGCCGGGTCGAACTCATCATGGACATCACCGCCCCCGCCAAGCCGGCCCGGGCCGACGCCAAGGGCGCCGACGGCAAGCCGGCGGCCGCCGCCGCGAACGGCAACGCCAAGCCCACGGATGCCAAGACCGCCGACGCCAAGCCGGCCGCGGCCGCGCCGGCGCCCGTGGCCGCCCGCCCCGAAGCCGCTTCCGCCGTCTCCCCGCTGGAAGCCGCGCCGCCCTCGACCCTGACGCCAACCGAGGCCATGGCCGCCACCCAGTCCTGATCGCTCCCGATCCCAACCGGCCCCGGCCGGTTTTTTTTCGCGCCGCGGCGGGGCCGGGCCAGGCCAAACGGCGGTAATCTGGCGGCTGCCGGCCCCGCGCCCGGACCGGCGCCAACAGGAATCCGCCATGCCGTACATGCTGCTCATCGTCGAACCCATCGGCCAGCGCGCCGAGCGCACGCCCGAACAGGGGCGCGACGCCTACGCGCAGATGCTGCGCTACGCCGAAGGCCTGCAGGCGCGCGGCCTGCTGGCGCGCGCCGAATCCCTCAAGTCCGACCAGGAAGGCGTGCGCCTGCGGGTACGCGACGGCCAGCGCACGCTGGTCGACGGCCCGTTCGCGGAGGCCAAGGAAATGATCGGCGGCTTCTTCCTGCTCAATTGCGACGATCGCGAACAGGCGCTGGCGCTGGCCGCCGAATGCCCGGCGGCGCAGTGGGCCACGGTCGAGGTGCGCGAACTCGGGCCCTGTTTCATGTAGCGCCGGGTCATCGCCGCGGGCGATGACGAGGACGGACCCGGATAGGTGTTTACCCTGATTCGCCCAATTCCCTGTCGATTCGCGCGCGTCCCATGCGTCGTGCCAGTACCGACCCAGCCGCGCCGTGCGGCCGGGCCCATCGATACCAGGAGATTCCCGATGCGATTCATGATCATCGTCCGCGCCAACGCCGACAGCGAATCCGGCAGGCTGCCCGAAGCCAGCCTGCTCGACGCCATGGCGACCTACCATGAAGGCCTGGCCAAGGCCGGCGTGCTGCTCGACGCCAGCGGCCTGCAGCCGTCGTCCAAGGGCTGGCGGGTGCACTACGACGCGCAGGGACAGCGCAAGGTCATCGACGGCCCGTTCGCCGACACCAAGGAACTGATCGCCGGCTACACGGTGATCCAGGCCCGCTCGCGCGAAGAAGCCCTGCAATGGACGCTGCGCTTTCCCGACCCCTTCCCCGGCCAGCCCTGCGAAATCGAAGTGCGGCAGATGTATGAGCTGGAAGACTTCGGCCCCGGCCAGGAAATCGATCGCTTCCGCGACCTGCCCGGCAACGGCCAGTGAACCGCTCCATCCCTGTCAACGACGCCCGCCGCGAGACCCATCATGCACAAGCAGATCTTCGTCAACCTTCCCATCGCCGACATGGCGAAATCGCAGGCCTTCTTCAGGAGCCTGGGGTTCAGCTTCAATCCGCATTTCACCAATGACCAGGGCGCCTGCATGGTCGTCAGCGACAACATCTATGTCATGCTGCTGGTGAAGGATTTCTTCCAGGGTTTCACCAACAAGCCCGTCGTCGACGCCAAGGGCGGCACCGAAGCCCTGATCGCGCTGTCCTGCGAAAGCCGCGCCGAGGTCGACGACCTGGTCGCGCGCGCCAAGGCGGCCGGCGGCACGGCGCCGCGCCCGCCGCAGGACCACGGGTTCATGTACGGACACGGCTTCGATGACCTGGATGGCCACATCTGGGAAGTGTTCTACATGGAACCCGGCGCGACGCCGCAGGCATGACCGCCTCGGCCGGATCGGCGGCGACCCACCGCGCCATCGAGGCCGTCTGGCGCATCGAGGCCGCCAGCGTCATCGCCGGCGTCGCGCGCCTGGTGCGCGATGTCGGCCTGGCCGAGGAACTGGCCCAGGACGCGCTGGTGGCCGCGCTGGAGCGCTGGCCGGCCAGCGGCGTGCCGGACAACCCGGGAGCCTGGCTCATGACCACCGCCAAGAACCGCGCCCGCGACCGCTTGCGGCTGGACGCCATCCACCGCCGCAAGCACGAGCAGATCGGCCACGAACTGGAGGCGCTGCAGGCCGACGTCGAACCCGATTTCGTCGAGGCGCTGGACGCCGCGCGCCAGGACGACATCGGCGACGACCTGCTGCGCCTGGTGTTCACCGCCTGCCATCCGCTGCTCTCGACCGAGGCGCGCGTGGCGCTGACGCTCAGGCTGCTGGGCGGGCTGTCCACCGCCGAGATCGCGCGCGCCTTCCTGGCCTCGGAGTCCACCATCGCCCAGCGCATCGTGCGGGCCAAGCGCAGCCTGTCGGCGGCGCGCGTGCCTTTCGAAGTGCCCGGGCCGCGGGAACGGACGCAGCGGCTGGCCTCGGTGCTGGAAGTGATCTACCTGATCTTCAACGAAGGCTACGCCGCCACCTCGGGCGAGGACTGGATGCGGCCGGCGCTGTGCGACGAAGCGCTGCGGCTGGGCCGCATCCTGGCTGAATTGACGCCCGGCGACAGCGAGGTGCATGGGCTGGTGGCGCTGATGGAACTGCAGGCCTCGCGGCTGCCTGCCCGCAGCGACGCCCAGGGCCGGCCCGTGCTGCTGCTGGAGCAGGACCGCGGCCGCTGGGACACCCTGCTGATCCGCCGCGGCCTGGCCGCGCTGGAACGCGCCGAAAGCCTGGGCGGGGCCAGCGGGCCGTATGCGCTGCAGGCAGGGCTGGCGGCCTGCCACGCGCGTGCGCGCCGGCCGGAAGAGACCGACTGGCCGCGCATCGTGGCGCTGTACGACGCGCTGGCGCAGGCCATGCCGTCGCCGGTGGTGGAACTGAACCGCGCCGTCGCCGTGGGGATGGCCTTCGGCCCGCAGGCCGGGCTGGACCTGGCCGACGAACTGGCGCGCGATCCGGCGCTGGCCAACTACCACTGGCTGCCCAGCGTGCGCGGCGACCTGCTGGGCAGGCTCGGGCGCCACGCCGAGGCGCGCACGGAATTCGAACGCGCCGCCGCCATGACGCGCAACGCGCGTGAGCGCGAGATGCTGCTGGCCCGGGCGCGGGGGCAGCCGGCGGCGGACTGAGCGCCGCCGCGCCCCTCCCCCATCCCGACGGCCGCGCGCCGCGCCCGCCCGGCAGCCTTCCCACGCCACCGGACACGCCGGCGCCGGACGTGCTTAAATCCCGCCATGGCTTCCCTCCTGCCCGCCGCCTCCGACGCGCGCCCCGAGCCGCCGCTCGCGGGGGTGCCGCAGGCCTTCGACCATCCCAACGACCGCGCCGAATTCCGCCGCCCGGCGCACCGCCCCGGCATCGAGCTGTATCGCGCCCACATCATTCGCCACGCCTTCGAGCCGCACACCCACGAGGCCTATGGCCTGGGCGCCATCGAAACCGGCGTGGAGCGCTTCCGCTACCGCGGCGCCGAACATCTGGCGCCGCCCGGCTCGGTGGTGCTGATGAACCCGGACGAACTGCACACCGGCCGCGCCGAGACCGCGGGCGGCTGGCGCTATCGCATGGCCTATATCGACCCGGACGTGGTCGCCGAAGTGGCCGGCGAGGCCGGCTGGTGGTTCGATTGCGCGGTGGGCCATGACGCCGCCAGCGCGCAGCGCGTCACCGCCCTGCTCGACGCCCTGTGGGGCGCGCGCGAACCCCTGGCGTTCGACAGCGCGCTGCACGCGTTGCTGGCCGAGTTCCGGCGCCATGCGCGCGTGCCGGCGCCGCCGCGGCCCGAAGGCGCGCCGCGCTTCGCGCCGGTCATCGACTATCTGCGCGCCAATCTGGCGCGCCGCCTGACGCTGGAGGAGCTGGCCGCCGTGGCCGGCCTCAGTCCGTTCCACTTCCTGCGCAGCTTCCAGGCCCAGTACCACGCCACGCCGCAGCAGACGCTGATGGCGCTGCGCCTGTTCGAGGCCAAGCGCCTGCTGGCCGCCGGCGAGCCGCCCGCCCAGGCCGCGCTGGCCGCCGGCCTGACCGACCAGGCCCACCTGACCCGCGCCTTCACCCGCCGCTACGGCGTCACGCCCGCCCGCTACCAGAGGCAGGTGCGCGCCTGAGCCGCCCGGCGCCGGGCCGCGAATCGGCTGCCGCGCCGGGGCTGGCGGCCCGCAGCAATCTGGTACAAGACCGGCCGCCCCGGCCGCCGCTAGACTGCCCCGTCTATCAAATACCCGTTGGGAATCTTCATGTGGGCAGGAACCTTGTACGCGCTGGCGGCCGGACTGATGTGGGGGCTGGTGTTCGTCGGCCCGCTGCTGCTGCCGGAATACCCCGCCGCCCTGCAATCGGTGGCGCGCTATCTGGCTTTCGGCCTGATCGCCATCCCGCTGGCCTGGCTCGACCGCAAGGCGCTGCGCCAGCTCAGCCGCGCCGACTGGATCGAGGCCCTGAAGCTGGCCGCCATCGGCAACCTGCTGTACTACCTGTGCCTGGCCAGCGCCATCCAGCGCGCCGGCGGCCCGGTGCCCACCATGATCATCGGCACGCTGCCGGTGGTGATCGCCATCTGCGCCAACCTGCGCAACGCGCGCCGCGACGGCCGCCTGCCCTGGAAGCGGCTGGCGCCTTCGCTGGCGCTGATCGCGCTGGGCATCGCTTGCGTCAACCAGGTCGAATTGCAGGCGCTGCGCCAGGAGGCCGACGCCGACCTGTCGCGCTACGCCATCGGCGCCGTGCTGGCGCTGGGCGCCGTGGCGTGCTGGACCTGGTATCCGCTGCGCAACGCCGATTGGCTGCGCGACCATCCGGGCCGCAGTCCGCGCACCTGGGCCACCGCCCAGGGCGTGGCCACCCTGCCGCTGGCGCTGGCCGGCTACGGCCTGCTGTGGGGCGGCATGGCCGCCACCGGCAGCAGTTTCGACATGCCGCTGGGGCCGCGCCCGCAGGTGTTCCTGGGCCTGATGATCCTCATCGGCCTGTTCGCCTCGTGGCTGGGCACGCTGTGCTGGAACGAAGCCAGCCAGCGCCTGCCGACCGCGCTGGCCGGGCAGTTGATCGTGTTCGAGACGCTGGCGGCGCTGGCCTACGCCTTCATCCTGCGCGGCAGCATGCCGCAGCCGTTGACGCTGGCCGGCATCGCCCTGCTGATGATCGGCGTGCTCAGCGCGGTGCGGGTCAAGCCCGAGCCGCTGCCCGCTTAGACGGCGTCGGCGCTCAAGCGCGCGCGGGCAAGCGGACAAGGCCGCCAGGCCCTAGAATGCGAGGCGCTTTTTTTTGCGCGATCCAGGACCTGGATGCCATCACCCGGATCGGGACCATGGCCTGGCGCCGCCGGGCCGGCCGAGCGGGACGCCGATCGATACCACACGCCTTCATGAAAACAACAACGATTGCCCTGGCCGCGCTGGGATTTTCCGCGCTGGTTCAAACTTCGCCTTCCCATGCCGAGAACATCAACGGCAGGAATCTGTTCCAGCAACGCTGCGCCATGTGCCATGGCGCGGACATCAAGGGAAGCGGGCCGCTGGCCAGGAAAAGCAACCCGCCCACCCCGGATCTGACCACCGCCGCATTCAGGAAGCGGCTGATCGACTATCCGGGCGTCATCGTGTCCTCGGTGATCCTGCGTCCCAACGGCGACCTGATTCCCAGGACCTTGCGCGAAAACGGCGTGAAGGTGCCGCCGCACGCCTGGACGGTCAAGGATTTCCGCGACCTGAACGAATACATGACCGGCGTGATAGCCAAGAGCCGCTGACGCATGGCCCGCCGCCATCGCCGACGCGCGCCGGTGGCAATGCCATGGCGGCGCGCGCACGACCGCGGCTAGATGATCTCCGACAGCCGCCGCAGGTCGTCGATCACCTCGAACGCGCCTTCGTCCAGCAGGCGCTTGCGCTGGTCCGGCCCGTTGTGCGAGGCGCCGATGTAGCCCACCGCGCGCATGCGCGCGGCGCGGGCGGCGCGCACGCCGGGCACGCTGTCCTCGACCACCACGCACTCCAGGATCGCGGTGCGCATCTGCCGCGCGGCGAACAGGAACACGTCCGGCGCCGGCTTGCCATGCGCCACCTGCGCGGTGCTGAATACGTTGGGCGCGAATTCCTCCCACAGCCCGACCAGCTTGAGCGCCGCCTCCAGCTTGGGCGGCGTGCTGCTGGAGGCCACGCAATACGCCATGCCGCGCTGGCGCAGGGCGGCCAGGGTCTCGCGCACCCCGGGCAACGCGCGCAGCTCCTGGCGGAAGGTGTCCTGCAGCCGATCTGCGTACTGGCGCGCAAAATCCGCCGGCAAGGCGCGCGCGTTCTCGTCCTGCAGGGTCTGCCACATATCGGCGTCGGGAATGCCGGCGAATCGCCGCGCCGCTTCCTGCGGCGTGATGGCGATGCCGTGTTCGGCCAGCGCGCGCGACTGGGCGCGGGCCGCGATGATTTCGCTATCGATCAGGACGCCATCGCAATCGAAGATGACCAGGCGCGGGGCGGGCGTAGGCATGGGGACTCCAGCGGGAACAATGCCCCATGATAGGCCGTTCGCATGACAGCCGCCGCATCGGCGCGCCGCGGCCGGATCCCGTGCCTACAAGCGGGCGCCGTGCAGCCGCCGCAGGCGCCAGGCGATGGCCACGCCGCCCAGCGCCGCCGCCGCCACCACCAGCGAGGCCTGCGCCCAGCCATAGCGGTCGATCACCCCGCCCACCGTCACCGGCCCGATCACCTGCCCCAGGTTGCTGCCCATCATCACCAGGCCCACCGTGGCCGCCGTCAGCGCGGGCCGCGGCGCCACCCGCGGCGCGGTGCCCAGCAGCGTCGCCGGGATCAGGCCGCCCACGGCCGAGAACAGCACGCACAGCAGGAAGGTCGGCATCGCCGGGAACACCGAGCGGAAAATCAGCAGCGCCACCCCGCCCATCGCCACGCTGGCGCAGGCGATCAGGGTCGAGCGCCGCCAGCCGCGCGACAACAGCACGCCGGCGCCCAGGTTGCCGATGATGTTGGCGGCGCTGGCGGCCGCGCTGTACAGCCCGGCGGTGGCCAGCGGCAGGCCGAGCTTGTCCATCAGCAGCACCGGCAGGAAGGTGAACAGCGCGAAGAACATCAGGCTGTAGAGCGTGAACGAAGCCGCCAGCAGCATCGGGCCGGCCGCGCCCAGCGTATCGGTTGTGTCCTGCCGCAGCCCGCGCCAGGACAGGCCGGCGCCGGCGGGCGTGGGCGGCGCCAGCGCGGCGACGCAGGCCAGCGCGATCACGGCGGCCGCGCCGGCGCACCACCAGTAGGCGTGCCAGTCGCCGAAGGCCTGCGAGGCCAGCATCGCGATCGCCATGCCCGCCGGCATGTAGCAGCTCCACAGCGCGAAAGCCAGGTCGCGGCTGGCGGGCAGCACCAGACGCTGCAAGGCCGCCGGCCCTGCCACCGTGATCAGGAGGAAACCCAGGCCCTCGACCACGCGCGAGGTCAGCAGCGCGCCATAACCTGGCGCCAGCGCGCCCGCCGCCGTGCCCGCCGCGACCGTCGCCAGGCCCGACAGCAGCATGCGGCGCGCGCCGAAACGCGCGATCACGCCGCCCGCCGCGATGCCGCCCAGCACGCCCAGGATCGAGAACACCGCCGTCAGCGTGCCGATCGACGCCAGGTCCAGCCCCAGGTCGCGCCGCAGCAAGGGCGCCGCGATGATCACCTTGCCGACCTGCAACGACGCCACCACGCCGGCGCCCACGATCGCCAGCACCGCCCCCCAACGGGTCGCCGCCGGCCGGCCGGCCCGCGCCGCGCCTTCCACCTTTTCCATCCCTGCCTCTCCTCGCTTGCAATGCCGCCAGCATGCCGGCCGGAACCGATTCTGATAAGTGATAATCTTTTGATGGAACCGATCTTGAAAATAGATCAGGACGCACGATGATAGACGCCCTCACCCTGGACCAGCTACGCGTGTTCGCGGCCGTGGCCGACACCGGCAGTTTCCGCGCCGCCGCCAGGCAGCTCGCGCGGGTGCAGTCGGCGGTCAGCCACGCCATCGCCAACATGGAAACGCAGTTGGGCGTGAAGCTGTTCGACCGGGGCGGCCACCGCCCTGTCATGACGCCGGAAGGCCAGGCGCTGCTGGCCAATGCGCGCGACATCCTGCTGCGGGTCGACGCCATGCGGGCCCGCGCCCAGGGATTGGGCGAAGGAGTCGAGCTGGAACTGTCGCTGGCGGTGGACACCCTGTATCCGATCGCCCAGGTCGGCGCCGCGCTGAACCGCCTGCGGGCGGCCTATCCGTCGGTCGCCACGCGCGTCGCGGTGCTGCCGCTGGGCGGACCGATCGCCGCGCTGCTCGATGGCAGCCACCAGTTGGGCATCATCGCCGGCGAACATTTCCGCCATCCGCGCATCGCCATGCAGGCGTTGTCGTCGGTACAGATGGTGGCGGTGGTCGGCGCCAACCATCCCCTGGCCGCGCGCGTGGCCGACGGCGCGGCGCTGACCGCGCCCGACCTTGCCGATCACCTGCAGGTGGTGCAGATCGATCCGTCCACGCTCAGCGCCGGCCGCGACTTCGCGGTGCTGTCGCCGCAGACCTGCCGCGTCAGCGGCCAGGACACCAAACATGCGCTGATCCTGGCAGGCCTTGGCTGGGGCCGCCTGCCGCTGTGGCTGGTCGAGCGCGACCTGGCCGAAGGCCGGCTGCTGCGCCTGCCCACCGGCAGCCTCGGGCGCGGCAGCCAGGTGGCCACGGAGGTCTACCTGGCGCACCGCATCGACCAGCCGCTGGGCCCGGCGGCGCGCACGCTGGCGGCGGCGCTGGCCGGGGACTGAACAGCCCCGCCCATCCCAGGCCCATCCCAGGCCCGCCCGTCTCAGCCGCGCGGCGGCTGCGCGTAGCTCACGCCCATGCCGGCGCGCACGTCGTTCTGGATGCCGTATGGCGGGATGGGATAACGCAGGCCATTGGCCGACAGCGCCTTCATCCCTTCGATCGCCATGGGCAGGTAGCGCGGCGGCAGCGCCATCAGCATTTCCTCGTCCGGCACGCCGCCGTAGCGGCGCTCGGCATAACAGGGCAAGGACAGGCTGGGCTCGCCGGTGGCCAGCGCCCGCCCCCACGAATCGGCACAGGCGGTCTCGCCCACCACGCTCCAGTCGAAGCGCCGGTAGTTTTTCCATTGCAGGCCATTGATCAGGATGATCATCTGCCCGGGCGTCGCATAGATCAGGCAGATGTCGGGCGGATCGAGCCGGCCCGAGGCCAGCGGCGACACCACCATCGCCCGGTACCTGCCCGCCGGCACGCAGGACAGGGCCTCCTGGCGCGCGCGGGCGTCGGCCTCGGTGGCGTGCCACACGCCGACGTACTCCTTGCCGCTGCGCCAGGCCTCGTCCTGCGGCCCCAGGCCGATCACCGCGCGGCACTGCGCGCCGACCAGGTCGTCGCCGGTGATGCCAACGGTCCAGCCCAGCCGCGCCGCCATGCCGACGATCTGGTCGGTGGTATGGGTGGCCCTGGGCCGGCGCAGCCCCTTCACGCCCGCCAGCGCCGCCTCGTCCTCGTACAGCTTCATGCCGATGACCGTGGTCTTGAGCCGCAGCAGGCGGTTCAGGTCGTTGACCAGCGCCGCCCAGTCGCGCGGCGCATCCTGCGTGGTCACTTGGGTTGTCTCTTCCATGCCCGTCCTTTGGACTTGTCGTTGGAACGGGCAAGACTACACGAGCGCGGCGCGCGCGCGCCAACCCTGTGCGGCCGCAACCGCGCCGCCCGCGCTCAGGGGCGGCAGGACTTCATCAGGTACTTCGGCGATTCCTCATAGCCCTGGCGGTAATAGAAGCGGTGCGCGTCAGTGCGCCGCTGGTGGCAGTGCACCTCGATGCGGTCACAGCCGCGCGCCCGCGCCAGCGCCTCGGCCGCCTCTTCCAGCGCCCGGCCCACCCCGCTGCCGCGCGCCGCGTCGCTGACACAGAAATAGGTGATGCGGCAGAAGTCTCCGGGCAGCGCCAGTTGCACCATGAAGTGCAGGCCGATGAAGCCCAGCAGCCGGTCGCCGTCCTCGGCCACCAGCAGCTCGGCGTCGCGGTGCCCCAGCAGGCGTTCGATCTTCCCGGGCAGGAAAGCCGCGGTGCCCGGATAGCCCAGTTGGGCCAGCAATTCGACGATATCGGCGCTGTCGCCGGCTTCTGCGTTGCGGATGATCATGTCGCCTCGGCCAAAAACCGCGATCGTAGGCCGCCCCGATGTCGCCGCGATGACGGCGCGCAACGGCCCGCGCCCGGCCCTCAGGCCTTGCTGTCATCCTGCCGCAACATCTCGAACAAGGCCAGCACCGCCGGCGCGCTGGCGGCCTGCGGCGACGCCGCCAGCGCGAAACGCCGCCGCACCGGCGTGGCCAGGGGCAGCACCCGCAGGCCCCGGCGATTCTCGGGCAGCGTCAGTTCGGGCACCAGGGCCACGCCGACGTTATCGCGCACCAGCGCGTAGGCGCTGGACCATTCCATGACCGTGGCGCGCACGTCGGCCAGCGCCAGGCCGGCATCCGCCGCGACGCTGGCCGCGTGCACGCTGCAACCGCCCGTGGCCAGCACGAACGGCTGCGCCGCCAGTTGCGCCAGCGTCACCGACGCGCCGCGCGCCAGCGGATGCGAGGCCGGCAGCACCGCCACCCAGTCGTCCTCGCCCAGCGGACAGGCGCCGCGCCGCGCGGGCGGATTGAGCACCACGCCCACGTCCACGGTGCCGGCGGCCAGCAAGGTCTCGATCTCGCTGTCGCTGGCTTCCAACGGCACCACCTCGACGGCGGGATGCAACTGCCGGAAGCGTCGCAGCACCGGCGGCAGAATGGTCGAGAACACCATCGGAAAGCTGGCCAGCCGCAGGACGCCGCCGGCCACGCCGGCGCTTTCGCGCGCCAGCGCCTGGATGCGGCCCAGCGAGGCCAGCATGGCGCGGGCCTCATGCGCCACCCGCAGTCCCAGCGCGGTCGGCACGCTCTGGCGCCGCTCGCGCGTGAACAGGGGCGCGCCCAGATGATGTTCAAGCTGGGCGATGGCCTGGCTCGCGCCCGACTGCGTCATGCCCACCTGCCGCGCGGCATGGGTGATATTGCCGGCGTCCACCACCGCCAGCAGCAGCCGCCAATGGATCAGATTCATCATGGAAGTAGCTCAACTTATTCCTTGTTTCTGAAGAAGTAATTTTACGAATACTCCAGGCCGAGCGATCCTGGGTGTCCTTTCCCCCAGATCGGGCCACCCCCGAAACGATTCCATGAAGCTCTACTACGCCCCCGGCACCTGCTCGCTGTCGCCCCACATCCTGCTGCGCGAACTGGACCTGCGATTCGACTTGATCCGCGTCGATAACCGCGCCAAGCGCACCGCGGACGGCCGCGATTTCCTGGCCATCAACCCCAAGGGCTACGTTGCCGCGCTGGAGGTCGAGGGGGGTGAGGTGCTGACTGAAGGCCCCGCCATCAGCCTGTACCTGGCCGACCTGCGTCCCAATTCCGGCCTGGTCCCGCCCGCCGGCAGTTGGGCCCGCAACCGGCTGCATGAATGGCTGAATTTCATCTCCGCGGAGATCCACGGCGGATTCGGCCCGCTGTTCAATCGCGACCTGCCCGAGGCTGCGCGCACGTGGTGGCAGGCGCGGCTGGAAAAACGCCTCGATTACGTGGCCTCCGCGCTGCACGCGCGGCACGCCCTGGTGCAGGACCGCTATGGCGTGGCCGATATCTACCTGTACGCGGTGCTGTGCTGGGCGCCGCAACTCGGCGTGGACCTGACACGCTGGCCTGCCCTGGTGCAATTCCAGCGCCGCATCGAATCCCGCCCCGCCGTGCAGGCCGCGTTGGCGGCCGAAGCGCAGGGTTGAGCCGCACGCGGCCAACGCATTATCGACACCGATGGCCGCGCTTGCGGCGCAACGATCGGCGCTACGGTCCGATGGTGCGCAGCGCCCGCTGGCAGATGCGCTGCGTCGCCGCGACCGGGCTGTGCGTCAGCCAGCGCGCACACACCCGCCGGGCCCAGTCGGGCTGGTCCTTGCTGGCGTCGTTCAACCAGTTCGCCACCGAATCCTGCACGTAGACCGCCGGATCGGCGCGCAGCGGCTCCAGCAGCGGCAGCGCCCTCCCCGGATCCGCCTTGAGCGCGGCGATGTGCGCGCACCAGACGCCGCGCGGCCGCAGCGCTTCGCTGGCAAAGCGGCGCAGGCGCTCGGACGGCAGCGCCGTCCAGGGTTGCAGTTGCGTGATGGCCGCGTCCAGCTCGGCCGTCAACGCCGGCCGCAGCGCCAGCCAGGCCCATTCGCGCACGCCGAAGTGCGCGTCGTCGGCCAACGGCCGGATGCGCGCCAGGCGCTGCGCCAGCGGCACGTCCGGCGCCGCCCCGATCATGAAGCAGGCCCAGCCGCGCGCGGTGTCGGACGCCTGCGCCGCCATCCGCGCGCAGCCGGCCGGGTCCAGGCGTTCATGCAGGATGCGCGCCGCCACCGCCATGCGCCTGGAGATGCCCAGCGCCGCCGCGGCCCGCATGGCGGCGATGCCATCGGCGCCCACCTCGGGCGCCAGCGCCTGCATCAACACGGCAAAGTCCACCGCCAGGCACTCGGTCAGGTGCGTGGCCGGCGCGCCCGCGTTCAGCCGCCCCAGGCGGTCGGCACCGATGTCCTTGACGCCTCGACGGGCGGCGCTCATGGCGCGTCCTTCGCCAACGCCGCGCGCCCGCTGTCGGTGCCGCGCCATACCTTCGCCAGCAGTTCGCCGAGCTGGCGCCGCTCGGTGGGCGAAAGCGGGTCGAACAACGAGCCGATCCACTGCGTGTGCTCCTTGAACAACCTGGCCGCCGCCGTCCTGCCCTTGGGCGTCAGGACCACCGCGATCCGGCGCCGATCGTCCTGGCCCGGCTGGCGCGAAACGAAGCCGTCGCGCTCCAGTCCATCGAGCAGGCCGGTGACGGTGGCGCGCGTCACGCCCGCGCGCGCCGCGAGTTCGTGCGGCGACAGGCCGCCCGCCTGCCCGTGCAGCAGGAACAGCAGCACGAACTTGCCTTCCGATAACTGCCGCGGCGCCAGGCGCGCGGCGCAATCGCGGTCGATGGCGCCGGCCAGGGCCAGCACCTGCAGGCACAACCGCATGCCGTCCGCGGATTGCAGCCCGCGGCGGGCAGCCTCGTCCAGCAGCGCGTGGTGCTTGGGTTCCAGCATGGCGGAAATAAGGGAAATGGCGGGTGGCATGGGGTTTCGGCATTTGATACGGCAGCATATGATAAGGCGCCTAACCATATGAGGCAACCCGGCGGGCCATGGCGACATTCCGCCGATCAATCGCCCCGCGCGGCGCCCGCCTGGCGAAGTGCTAGCATCCGAAGCATGACTTCGATCCTGCATGCCCACCCCATCGACCCGGCCATCCGCGAGCGCGTCATGGCGACCCTGGAACACATCGAACAGCGCCACGATGTCCGCGTCCTGCTCGCCTGCGAATCCGGCAGCCGGGGCTGGGGGTTCGCCTCGCCAGACAGCGACTACGACGTGCGCTTCCTGTACGTGCACAAGCTGGACTGGTACCTGCGCGTGGTGCCCCAGCGCGACGTGATCGAGCTGCCCATCGACGACGAGCTGGACGTGTCCGGCTGGGAATTGCGCAAGGCGCTGCAACTGCTGCGCGGCTCCAACCCGACCTTGTTCGAATGGCTGGATTCGCCCGTGCTGTATCGCCAGGACGACGCCACCAGCGCCTGGCTGCGGCACTTCCGCAGCGAGTATTTCTCGCACATCAAGGGCCGCTGGCATTACGTGGCCATGGCCGGCCGCAACTTCCGCGAATCGCTGCAGGGCGACACGGTGCGGCTCAAGAAATACCTGTACGTGCTGCGTCCGGTGCTGGCCGCGCAATGGATCGACAGCGGCCGCGGCATCCCGCCGATGCGTTTCGCGGACCTGGCCGACGCCATGGTCACCGACCCCGCGCTGCGCGACGAGATCAACGCGCTGCTGGCCATCAAGATGCAGGCCGGCGAGGCCGAGCACGGCCCGCGCTTCCCGCTGATCCACGCCTATCTGGAAACCACGTTGCCGACCCTGGAAAAGGCGCCCTTCTTCGACCGGCCGGACGGCCAGACCGAGCGGCTGGACCGGTTCCTGTACGAAGTCGTGACCGGCGCGCCGCTGACGTATTGAGCGCCGCCGCAATGCCGCCCACCCCGACCATCACCCTGCGCCGCCTGCGCACGGACGACGTACCCATGATCCTGGCGCTGGAATCCGACCCCGAGGTCATGCGCCACAGCACCGGCGTCAAACCCGCCACGCAGGCGCGCCGCCAGGAACTGCTGGAATGGTTGCGGACGCCGCCGGATGACATCGGCCATTGGGCGGTGGTCGATCCCCACGATGTCGCGGTGGGCTGGATCAGCCTGACGCGGCTGGAGGACACGGGCGCGTTGCAGTTGGCCTACCGGCTGCAGCGGGCGGCGTGGGGTCGCGGCTATGCCACGCAAGCCGCGCGCCAACTGTGCGATTACGCCTGGCACGCGCTGGACGCCACGGAACTGGTGGCCGTCACCTGGCCCGACAACCTGGGCTCACAGCGCGTGCTGGACAAGCTGGGCTTCGCCTTCCGCGCCATTGAAACGCATTATGGCCGCGACACTCGCGTCTACGTGCTGGCGCGTCCGGGTCACTGATCGCCGACCTGAACGCCGCCGTTCACCCGCTTTGGCATGGCGCCGCGCGATCGCGGCGGCCCGGTCGCGCATGAGCGATGCGGCGGCCAGCGCTTTGCGGGTACCCTATGGCCTTTCCATCCCCCGCAAAGCCCCGCATGTCCGACACCACCCAGCCCTTCGACGTTTCCAACTACATCGCCCAGAGCCTGGAAGGCATGCGGGCCGCCACCTCGGCGCACTGCGCCACCTGGCACCTGGACGAGGCCGAGCAATGGTCCGTGGACATGGACAGCGGCCTGATCGTGTTCCAACTGCCCGGCGGCATCACCGCCCAAGCGCCGGTGCAGATCGTCGGCACCTCCAACAGCGAGGACGGCAGCTTCCTGTGGGGCTGGGATCACCCGTCGGTGCCCGCCGAACTGGCCGAACACGCCCAACTGGCGCTGGCCTTCGGCAAGGCCCACGGCCTGGAGGCATACACCCACCGCAAGGTGCCATGCGATGACGCCCTGGCCTGGGAATTCACCGCCGTGGCGATGCGGCTGGGCGAGGCCAGCGGCTCGTACCGCGCGCAGGCCTCGGAGACCGCCCACGTCTGGATGACGTTCGGCCAGGTGACCTTGTCCAAGGCCTGACGCGCCGGCGGCGTGCGCCACCGCGCCGCCGTCAGGCCGCGTCCGGATGAATCCCGGTATAAGCCGCGCGCGGCCGGATCACATCGGGGCTGCCGCGCTGCTCCAGGCCATGCGCCAGCCAGCCGATCGAGCGTCCCAGCGCGAACAGGCCGAAGGCCGCGCCCGGCGGCAGGCCCAGATGGCGCCGCACCGCCACCAGCGAGAAGTCCACCGAGGGCCGCTGCCCCGACAGCTCGAACGCCTGCTCGATCAATGTCTCCCACTCGGGGCGCCGCGGCAGTATCCGCGCCAGCAAGGCGCTGGCGCGCGGATCGCCCGCGGGGTAAAGGTGGTGGCCAAAACCCGGCATGTCTTCGCCCCGCGCCAGCCGCTCGCGCAAGCCCCGCGCCAGCCGCTGGCCGGCGTCCGCGCCGCCACCGCCACGTTCCAGTTCCTCCCACATCGCCTCGACGCGCGCCGTGGTGGCGCCGTGGCGGCCGCCCGTCAACGCCGCCAGCCCGCCGACAATACCGGCGCGCAGGCTGGCGCCCGTGGACGCGATGCAGCGCGCGGTAAAACTGGAGGCGTTCAGTTCGTGGTCGGCGCACAGCACCAGCGCCATGCGGATAAGATCCGCGCCCGCCGCGTCCACGCCCCAGGCGCGGGCGCACTGCGCGTGGATCGGCGCGTCGTCCGGCGCGGTCTGCAGCAGGCAGGCCGCCAGCATGCGCACCAGCGCGCCGCAGCCCTGCGCCTGGCGCTCGGGCGAGCGCTGCCACAACGCGGTCGCATCGTCATCGCTGGCCGCCGTGAACAGCGGCAACAGCGCGGCCTCGGCGCGCTGGCCGCGATGGCGCGCGAACAGCGCCGCCAGATCCTCGGGCAACCCCGGCGCGGCCGCGCCGAACGCCATGGCCTGGTCGCATTGCCACAGATGCGCGGCCACCGCTTCCACCGAGGACGATTGCGCCAGCGCCACGGCGTTTTCACCGCGATAGAACAACTGGCCATCCTCGATCAGGGTGATGGCCGACTCCAGCACCGGCAGACCCCAGTTCAGCGTCGCCTTGGCCACCTCTTTCGGCTTGCGGCCACGGGTGCGCTGCGCCGCCAGCCGTTCGACCTCCTCGGCCAGGTAGCGGCTTTCGCGCGGCGTGGCGCCGGTCTCGGCGTGCAGCAATCCCCGGCTGACGTAGGCGTACAGGGTCTGGCGCGACACCCCCAGGCGGGTGGCCGCGGCGGCGGAGGTCAGGTAATTGGGCATGGGTTCCGAGACGGGGAACGAGGGCAATGGGTTGATTATATTAATCAATATTGACAATTAATGCGGCAAGATGAATCCTGGCGTCATCCCTCAACGACCCGCAAGCAACATGTCCGCCATCCATCGCCCCCTCCCCCCCTCGCCCGCCACCGCCGACTACCTGCGCCAGTTCTGGCTCGCGGCGGGCGGCGATCCCGCCCTGCTGAGCCAGGTCGCCATCACCGGCCAGGGCGCCTTGCCCTCGGCCTTCGCCGTCACGGAATTCGCCACCGCCGCGATCGGCGCCGCCGGCCTGGCCATGGCGGAATTCGTCGCGGCCGGCGCAGGCGCGGCCGGTGCGCCCGCCGTGCCGGCGGTCGAGGTCGACCAACGACTGGCCTCTTTCTGGTTCGGCACCAGCCTGCGCCCCATCGGCTGGAGCATGCCGCCGCTGTGGGACGCCGTCGCCGGCGACTACCGCGCGGCGGACGGCTGGATCCGGCTGCACACCAACGCGCCCCATCATCGCGACGCCGCCCTGGCGGTCCTGGGCGTGGCCGCCGACCGCGACGCCGTCGCCCGCGCCGTGGCAGGCTGGCGCGCCGACGAACTGGAAGCGGCGGTGGTCGAACACAACGGTTGCGCCGCCGCCATGCGCGGCCTGGACGCCTGGCGCCAGCATCCGCAAGGCCAAAGCGTTGCCGCCGAACCCCTGCTGCACCGCGCCGCCAGCGGCGGCGGCGCCCGCCCTGCTTGGCGCATTTCGCGCCAGCGTCCGTTGCAGGGTCTGCGGGTGCTGGACCTGACCCGCATCCTGGCCGGCCCCGTGGCCACGCGCTTCCTGGCGGGCTTTGGCGCGGATGTATTGCGCATCGACCCGCCCGGCTGGGAAGAGCCCGGCACCGTGCCCGAGGTCGTGCTGGGCAAGCGTTGCGCGCGCCTGGACCTCAAGTCCGCCGAGGGGCTGGCCACGCTGCAACGCCTGCTGTCCCAGGCCGACGTGCTGATCCACGGCTATCGCGCCGACGCCCTCGCCCGCCTGGGCCTGGACGCCGAGCGCCGCCGCCAGCTCAACCCGACGCTGGTCGACGTATCGCTGGACGCCTATGGCTGGAGCGGTGAGTGGCGGGGCCGCCGCGGCTTCGACAGCCTGGTGCAGATGAGCACCGGCATCGCCGAGGCCGGCATGCGCGCCAAGGGTGGCGACCGCCCGGTGCCGTTGCCGTGCCAGGCGCTGGACCACGGCACCGGCTATCTGATGGCGGCGGCGGCGATCCGGGGCTTGACCGAACGGCTGGCCACCGGCGCGGGCAGCACCACGCGCGCGTCGCTCGCCCGCAGCGCCCAATTGCTGGTCGCGCATGGCGGCTTGCTGGAAGGCGGGCCGGCATTGGCGCCGGAAAGCGCAGCCGACTGGTCCGAACAAATCGAGGCAACCGCGTGGGGCCCGGTCCGGCGCGTCAAGCCGCCGCTGCGGATCGCGGACACGCCGCAATCTTGGGATTACCCGGCAAGCGCCTTGGGATCCTCCGAGGCGGCCTGGCGCGATGGCTCGCGTTAGCCCGGGGCCGACTCAAAGCACAAACGCGCGCAAGTTGGCCACCCGTTCGGCCAGGCCGTCCACGCCCAGGTAATGGCCCAGCTTGCCCGCCCGCACGCGGCGCAGGTCTTCCTCGTAGCGGGCCGCCATCGCGTCGCGCGCCTCGGCATACGCCGCCGCGATCCCCTCGCCGGCGGCGGCGGCGATCACGCGCGCGGCCTCGGGCGACCCGCAGGCCACGCAGCGCGCCACGCCCAGGCCGTCGGCCCGCGCCCCGCGCGCCAGCAACTGCGCCACCAGGTCGGCGGGCGGCTTGCGATCGAATCGATGGATCGCCTCCGCGCTGACCGGCGTGCCGGCCCGCAACAGCGCCCGCGCCGCCGCATAGGCATGCTGCGTCAGCGCCACGTCCAGCGCCAGCGCGCTGCCGCGCAACGGCTGGTCAAAGCCCACGCCCTGTGCCGCCAATTGCGCCACCAGCGCGCCGTCGTCATGCGCCAACGCATGCCGCAAGGCCAGCCTGGCCAGCGTGGGCGACTGGCCCAGCGTGCCGGCCGCCAACGGCGCGCGCCAGTCCACCAGCGCGCGCCGATAGAACGCCGCCAGCTTGTCCGCCAGGGCCTGCGGCATGCCGTGATCGGCCACGCGCTCGTCCAGGTATTCCAGCACCCGTATGCCGGTGCTGTCGGGGTCGTCGATATCCTGTTCCAGGTAGAGCGCGGCAAAGGCCGCGTGCAGGTCCGCCGCGACGGTCGCGATGGCGTCCTGCTGCAACGCATGCGTCCAGCCCGGCAGCCCCTGCTTCCAGGCCACGATGCTGCCGGCCCGCGGGCCGGGTTCCACGCACACATAGATCCGGTCGCAGTATTCGAAGCCGCCGATCGGCAGATAGCGCAGCTTGCCGTCCCAGGCCTCGCCGCGTTCCGCGGCGGCCTCTTCGGCGCATTCCTGCTCGTGCTCGATCCAGCCCGCCAGGTCGCGGTATTGGTCACTGCCGTCATAGAACAGCTCGGACCAACTGAGGGCCTCTTCGTTGCCGTCCATGCGCGCATGCAGGTCGTAGGCCAGTTCGCCGCCGGCGGTCAGGCGCCACAAGTCGCGCAGCGCATCGGGCAAGGGGCCGGCACAGGCCGCTTCGATCTCGTCGATGCGCGCCTCGTCCAGGGGCGGCTGGACCGCGATCAGGACGCGATCGGCGAACAGGGCAATGCCGTGTTGGCGCAGCGACTGGATGTCGTCGGCGGAAAAATGATGCTCGCTCATGTCAGGTTTCCTGGGAGATGGCGGTTCGGATTCTACCCGTGGGGGATGGGGACGACGCCACGGCAGACGCAGGCGCCCTGCCGCATCGCCGACGAACTCCCCGCGCCCGTGGCGCGGTGGTAGATTGGCGGCATCCACGAATGGACGTGGCAACGGGGCGCGGGGACGATGGCGGGAGCGTCATGGACGGGCTGATCATGGCCGCGGCGCGGGCGCTGGCCAGCGGCGATCCGCTGGGCGCGTTGAGCCGGGTGGCACTGCGCGACGATGCGCCGGCGCTGGCACTGCGCGGCATCGCGCTGGCGCAGTTGGGCGACTTCGAACGGGCCCGGCCGCTGGTGCGCCGCGCCGCCCGCGCGTTCGGCGCCAAGGATCCGGTGGCGCGCGCCCGTTGCGCGGTGGCCGAGGCCGAGATCGCGCTGGCCGCGCGCGACCTGGGCTGGCCACAGACGGCGCTCGACGCCGCCCGCGCCACGCTCGAGCAACATGGCGACCGGCGCAATGCGGCCTACGCCGGCTATCTGGCCGGCCGCCGCCTGATCCTGATGGGACGGCTGGAGCAGGCCGAGCAGGTGCTGTCGGAACTGAATCCCGCCCCTTTTCCACCGGCCTTGCGAGCGGTGCACGAGCTGGCCCTGGCCGGCATTGCGCTGCGGCGCCTGCAGGCCACGGCGGCACGCGCCGCGCTGGACCTGGCCGCGCGCGCCGCGCAAGCGGCCGGCATCCCGGCGCTGCAGGCCGAGGTGCGCCAGGCGTCGCTCGTACTGGAAGCGCCGGCCGCGCACCTGCACCGCGCCGGCGACACGCAGGTGCTGCGCCTGGAGCAGGTGCAAGCGCTGCTCGCGTCCGATACGCTGGTGATCGACGCGTGCCGTTATGCCGTGCATGGCGCGGGCCGCACCCTGCCCCTGGCCAGCCGGCCCGTGCTCTTCACCCTGGCGCAGGCGCTGGGCCAGGCGTGGCCGGACGACGCGCCGCGCGACGCGTTGATTGCACAGACGTTCCGCACCCGCTATCCCGATGACTCGCACCGCGCGCGGCTGCGGGTGGAAATCGGCCGGTTGCGGGCGGCCCTGGCGCCCTGGGCAGAAATCCGGGCAACGCGGCAAGGCTTTGCATTGATGCCGGCCGCGCACACCGTTGCCGTGTTGACGCCGCCGGTGCGGGACCGCCACGCCGCCGTGCTGGCGCTGCTGGCCGACGGCCAAGCCTGGTCCAGTTCGGCGCTGGCGCTGGCCACCGGCGCCAGTCAGCGCCAGGTGCAGCGCGCCCTGGAGGCGCTGGCGGCTTCCGGCCAGGCGCATCCGTTCGGCCAGGGCCGGGCGCGGCGCTGGATCACGCCGCCCCTGCCCGGTTTCGCGACGACATTGTTACTCCCGGTCCCGCTGCCGAATGCCTAGCATGGAGACGTCACCCCTCCCAACAAGGAAAGCGTCATGAAAACCAAGCCCGCAGAAATTCTCCGTGAATACGGCCCCTTCCCCGGCGTCACGGACGTGCACGGCGTCTCGTACGACGGCAGCCGCATCTGGATCGCGGTCGGCGACAAGCTGCACGCGCTGGATCCGGCCTGCGGCGATGTGGTTCGTACCATCGACGTCATCGCCCGCGCCGGCACCGCCTTCGACGGCAAGCATCTCTACCAGTTGGCCGACAGCATCATCCAGAAAATCGACCCGGCATCGGGCCGCGTGCTGGCCACCGTGCCGGCGCCCGAAGGCGGCGGCAATTCGGGCATGACCTGGGCCGAAGGCATGCTCTGGATCGCGCGCTACAAGGACCGCAGGATCCACCAGGTCGATCCCGCCACCGGCGCCGTCCTGCGCACCATCGCGTCCGACCGCTACGTGACCGGCGTCACCTGGGTCGATGGCGACCTGTGGCACGGCACCTGGGAGGACGACGCCAGCGAGCTGCGGCGGGTGGACCCGGCCAGTGGCGAGGTGTTGGAACGACTGGCGATGCCGCCCGGCGTGTACGTCTCCGGCCTGGAGTCGGACGGCGGCGACGTGCTCTATTGCGGCGGCGCCAGCAGCGGCCGGGTGCGCGCGGTGCGCCGGCCACGCGCCAGCGCCTGATCCGCCCCGATCCGCCCCGATCCGCCCTGATCCCGCTGATCCCGCTGATCCGCGGTGTCCCGCGCCGCCGCGCCGTCCTGACAAATTGTTGCAGGCATTGGCGCGGCGGCCCTTTTCCGACCCAGCGAGCCCCCGCCAGCGTGTAAACTCCCCCCTTTTTGACTCTGGTGGTATGTTGCAAGCCCCACAGCGCACAGGTTTAAGCGGCCCGACGCTCATTCGCTTGCTGACTCGCCTGACGGAAGTCGACGCGCCGGAATCCCGGCAACCGTTGTCGGATCATCTGAGCCAGTGGCTCGGCTGGACTGACGCGATTGCCCTGTCCGCCGCCCTGAACAACCGACCGCCGGCGATCGCGCCGGGCGCGCGCCAGTTCAGCAGCGCCGAGGAGCGCGAGTGCGAGCGCGTCCGCACCACGCTGGCCGATGCCATCGCCAGCGACACCGCGGCCACGGCCGCCAAGCGGCAGATGCCGGGACAGGTGTCCGCCAAGGTGGCGGCGCTGCAGGCCGACGACGCCGATTACTCGAATTTTCGTCAGCGTTATCTGTCGTTGCAGCACACGATGGAAACCAGCATCGGCAACCTGCGCAGCCGCCTGCGCGGCATGCTCGCGGCCAAAACGCCGGAGATGACGCGTCTGGCGGTGGTGGACGCCATCATGGACCGCGCCCTGCTGCCGCGCGAGCGGACGCTGCTGGGCGCGATTCCGAAGTTGCTGCAGGGGCATTTCGACCGGCTGCGGCTGGCCGAACAGGCCGCGCTGGAAGCGGCGGCGCAAGCGCAAGCCGAGACCGGGGTGCCGGCCGGAACCGCGGACGAGCCGGCGGCCGATGCCCAGGCGCCGGCCGCGCCGGGGGGCAGCGCAACGGACGACGCTCCCGCCGCCGCGCCCGCGCAGGCGGCGGCCTGCACGGCGCCGCAACCCGCTTTATCCGCGCCCACGCCGGGCGCGTGGCTGGAGACGTTCCGCAAGGATATGCGCAGCGTGCTGCTGGCCGAATTGGATGTTCGTTTACAACCGGTGGAAGGGCTGCTTGCCACCCTTCGCGCCAGCTAACCGGGACACTATGTCCAAGTATCTGATCAATATCGTTGTTTTCATTTGCGGCCTGGCCGTGGCCGGCTGGATCGGCGCGGGCTACGCGGGCACCAACCCCCTGGCGCTGGCCGTCACGCTGCTGATCTGCGCCTGCTACGTGGCGGGCGCGCTTGAATTGCTGCGCTACCAACAGGCCACCGCGTCGCTCAGACGCGCGGTCGGCAACCTGTCGGAAGCGCCCGCCAGCCTGGGCGGTTGGCTCGACCAATTGCCGGCCGGCCTGCGCAACGCCGTGCGGCTGCGCATCGAAGGCGAACGCGTGGGCCTGCCCGGCCCGGCGTTGGCGCCCTACCTGGTCGGCCTGCTGGTGCTGCTGGGCATGCTGGGCACCTTCCTGGGCATGGTGGTGACGCTGCGCGGCACCGGCACCGCCCTGGAAAGCGCCACCGACCTGGCCGCCATCCGCGCCTCGCTGGCCGCGCCGGTCAAGGGCCTGGGCTTCGCCTTCGGCACCTCGATCGCGGGCGTGGCCACCTCCGCCATGCTGGGCCTGCTGGCCGCGCTGTGCCGGCGCGACCGCATCCAGGCGGCGCAACTGCTGGACGCCAAGGCGGCCACCACGCTGCGCCTGTACAGCCAGGCGCACCAGCGCGAAGAAAGCTTCAAGCTGCTGCAGCGCCAGGCCGAAGTGCTGCAACGGCAGGCCGAGACCATGCCCGCGCTGGTCGACCGCCTGGACGCCATGATGCGCAACCTGGAGCAGCAGAACCACACGCTGAACGAGCGCCAGCTCGCCAGCCAGGATGCGTTCCAGGGCAAGGCCGAGGCCGCCTACGCGCGCCTGGCCGCCGTGATGGAACAATCGATGAAGGAAAGCGTGGCCGAAAGCGCCCGTTCGGCCGGCGCGGCGCTGCAGCCCGCCGTCGAGGCCACCATGGCCGGCCTGTCGCGCGAGACCGCCTCGCTGCACGAAAGCGTGACCCAGGCGGTGCAGCGCCAGCTCGACGGCATGACCGCCGGCCTGCAGGCCGCCACCAGCAACGTGGCCGGCATCTGGAACCAGGCGCTGGCCGGCCAGCAGCGCGCCAGCGAAGCATTGGCGCAGGACCTGCGCGATTCGCTGGACCGCTTCGCGCAGACCTTCGAGCAGCGCTCGGCCGCGCTGCTGGACAGCGTGTCCGAACGGCTGGAGGCGTCCTCGGGCAGCATGTCCGAAGCCTGGAACGTGGCGCTGAACCGCCAGGAGCGGGCCAGCGAGAAACTGGCCGGCGACAATCTGCAGGCGCTGACAGCCGCTGCCGCCAGCTTCGAGCAGCACTCGGCGTCGCTGCTGCGCACGCTGAACCAGTCGCACACCGCCCTGCAATCCGAACTGGCCTCGCGCGACCAGCAACGCCTGGCGGCGTGGACCGAAACCCTGGGCGCGCTGTCCGCCACCCTGCGCCAGGAATGGCAGCAGGCCGGCGCGCAGGCCGCCGAGCGCCAGCTCGAAATCAACCAGGCCCTGGCGCGCAGCGCCCAGGAACTGACCGAGCACGCGCAGACCCAGGCCAGCCTGCTGGAGAACGTGTCGGCGCGCCTGGAAAGCGCTGCCGGCAACGTCTCGGCGCAATGGCACGAGGCGCTGGAGCGCCAGTCGCAGGTCAGCGACAAGCTGGCCGGCGACAACCGCGAAGCCCTGGCCGCCGCCGCCGCCACCTTCGAACAACACGCCTCGACGCTGCTGCGCACGCTGGACCAGTCGCACGCCGACCTGCAGGCCGCCCTGGCCTCGCGCGACGAGCAGCGCCTGGCCACGTGGGCCAGCACGCTCGGCGCCCTGACCGACAAGCTCGGCCGCGAATGGGAACAGGCCGGCGCGCACGCCGCCGCCCGCCAGCAGGAAGTGAGCCAGACGCTGGCGCGGACCGCGCAGGAACTGGCGACCCGCTCCGACGCGCAGGCCGCGCTGCTGGACACGGTCGCCGCCCGCATCGAAACGGCCGCCACCGGCGTGACCCAGGCCTGGACCGAGGCGCAGGTGCGCCAGGAACTGACCAGCGAGAAGCTGGCCGGCGACACCCAGCAGGCCCTGGCCACGGCCGCCGCCGCGTTCGAACAACATTCCGCGTCGCTGCTGCGCACGCTGGACCAGTCGCATGCCGAGCTGCAGGCCGCCCTGGCCTCGCGCGACGAAGCGCGCCTGGCCGCCTGGCACGCCTCGCTCGGCGCTATGGCCGCCGACCTGGGCCGCGAATGGCGCCAGGCCGGCGAGCAGACCGCCGCGCGCCACCAGGCACTGGAACAACTGCTGACCCGCACCGCGCAGGACCTGACCACCCAGACCCAGGCGCAGGCCGCGCTGCTGGAAAACCTGTCGGCCCGCCTGGAAACGGCCGCCGGCGGCGTGACGCAGGCCTGGACCGAGGCGCAGGTACGCCAGGAACTGGCCAACGAGAAACTGGCCAGCGACAACCAGCAGGCCCTGACCACGGCGGCGTCCGCCTTCGAGCAGCATTCGGCATCGCTGCTGCAGACCCTGGGCCAATCGCAGGCCGGCCTGCAGGCCGAACTGGCCGCGCGCGACCAGGAACGCCTGGCCGCCTGGACCGGCGAGCTGGGCCGCATGGCCGAAGCGCTGCGCCACGAATGGGAACAAGCCGGCGCCCGCAGCGCCGCCCTGCAGCAGGAAATCTGCGCCACCCTGGCCCAGACCGCGCAGGACATCGCCACCCAGACCGAGGCCCACGCCAGCGGCACCATCGCCGAGATCGGCCAACTGGTGCAGGCCGCCTCCGAAGCGCCGCGCGCGGCCGCCGAAGTCATCGGCGAACTGCGCCAGAAACTGTCGGACAGCCTGGCCTACGACAACGCCATGCTGGAAGAACGCAACCGCCTGCTGGACACGCTGGCGACGCTGCTGGATGCCGTCAACCACGCCTCCAGCGAACAGCGCAGCGCGGTGGACGCGCTGGTGTCGTCGTCGACCGACCTGCTGGACCGGGTCGGCGCGCAGTTCACCGAGCAGGTCGAATCCGAGACCGCCCGCCTGGACGACGTGGCCGCGCAGGTGACCAGCGGCGCGGCCGAAGTGGCCAGCCTGGGCGAAGCCTTCGGCGCCGCGGTGCGCCTGTTCGGCGAGTCCAACGACAAGCTCGTGGCGCACCTGGAACGCATCGAAGCGGCGCTGGACAAGTCCATCGCCCGTGGCGACGAACAACTGGCCTACTACGTGGCGCAGGCGCGTGAAGTGGTCGACCTGAGCACCATGTCGCAAAAGCAGATCGTCGAGAACCTGCGCGAACTGGCCAGCCAGCGCGCCGCCACCGCCGGAGCGCAGGCGGCATGAGCGCGGGCGAGGACATCGACGGCGGCGTGGAACCCGCGGTGCCGACCTGGGCCGTCTTCGGCGACCTGATGTCGGTGCTGCTGGGCGCCTTCGTGCTGATCCTGGTGAGCGTGGTGGCCGTGCAGCTGGAGCTGTCGACCCAGCTGGAACGCGAAGTCAAGCAGCGCCAGGAAGAGACCCAGCGCCGCCAGACGCTGGAGCAGGCCCTGGCCGCGCCGCTGGCGGCCGGCCGCGTGACGCTCATCAACGGCCGCATCGGCATCAGCGGCAGCGTGCTGTTCGCGCTCAATTCCGACCAGTTGCAGCCGGAAGGCCGCGAGGTGCTGAAAAGCCTGATCGAGCCGCTGTCGGCCTACCTGAAGGCCAATAACGAGATCCTGATGGTCAGCGGCTTCACCGATGACCAGCAGGTGCGCGAGGGCAACCGGCGCTTTGCCGACAACTGGGACCTGTCGGCGCAGCGCGCGCTGACGGTGACACGCGCCCTGATCGACGAAGGCGTGCCGTCGTCGCTGGTGTTCGCCGCCGCCTTCGGCGCCGAGCAGCCGGTGGCCTCGAACGCCGATGAAGACGGCCGCGCGAAGAACCGCCGGGTCGAGATCATGCCCCTTCCCAAGCCGTCCAACGGCACGGAGGCCGCGCGTGGCCAGTGATGGCGGCCTGGGCCTGGCGATGACGACCGGCGCGGATGCCGCGCCCGACGCCGCCCCGCCCGCCGACGCCGCGTCCGCCATCTTGCAGGCCTGGCGCGAGCGCGGCGACGACCGGCTCGATCCGGTCGGTTTCCATTTCATCGAGGCGCTGGCCCGGCGCGCGGCCGCCCACGCCGGCGCGGCCCGCGCCCGGCTGGACGAGCGGCTGGCGCAGTTGCTGCGGGCGTATGCGGCGCGCGTCGCCGCGGCCCGCGCGGCCAACGCCACCGAAGCGCTGGACGATGCCGCCACGCCCGATGCCAGCCCCGCGCCGGCCACGGCGGCTCCCAAGCCCGCGCGCGGGCCGCTGGCGGAACTGGCGGCGTATCTCGCCTACCCCGGCGCGCCCGGCGAAGACCCCGACGCCATCGCCGCGCAGGCGCGCCGCGATGCCTATCCGGATCTGCCGGTGCTGGATGGCCTGCGCGAGATCTGGTCCGGCCTGAGCGCCGACCGCCAGGTGCGCCAGTCGCAGGAGCAGGTGCACAAGAACGCCGGCCCGCTCAATTCCAACCAGCTCGTGCACCGCGCCCTGTCGTTGATGCGCGAGCTGTCGCCGGGCTATCTGCAGCAGTTCGTGACCTACACCGAGACGCTGGCCTGGATGGAACAAGTGATCGCGGCCACGCCCCCCGCCAAGGAAGCGCCCAGCGCGGCGCCCACCAAGAAGCGGGGCCGCGCCAAGAGTCGTTGATACGCGGTGCTTGCCGCGGCCACCCAGGCCGCGGGCCCCACGCAAGCGCCCCGGCTGCTCGCGCTCAGAAGCGCAGCGTCAGGGTCAGCGCCCCCTGGGTGGCGCGCAGGCCCTGGCCACCCTGCCGCCGCGTCAGACTCGCCGAGACGCCAAGGCGCTCGGTCAATTGGCCTTCCACGCCCGCCTTCAATTCGGCCACGTTCCTGTTGCCCAGGATCGTGGCGCCGACGCCGTCCAGCATCACGCCGTATTGTTTGGACGCATGCAGCCAATTCGCTTCCAGGAAGGTCTCGAACGTGCCCGCTTTGCCAGGCCCCCGCGACCGATGGCCACTGCTGATCGACAACCGCGCGCCCAGGCGCGTCTGCACGTTGTTGGCGCCCATGCCTTGCACGCGCGTGCCGGTGCGCTCGGTGTGATCGGCGGCTTTCACGCCGGACCACAGCACCTGCACCTGCGGCTGGAAGCGGAAGCGGTTTTCCATGCCACCGTACGTTGTGTATGAACCGGCTTCCAGCAGCAGACCCGACTCCAGGGACGCGGTGACACCCTGGCTTTGGTACGTCTCCTTGGCCAACCCATCGCCCTTGACCGTATTGTCGAACCGGTTATAGAGCGCCCAGCCGTCCACGTACAGGCCGCGATGCGTCAGCGCGTCTTGATACCAGGTGCCGTACAGACCGGCGCTGTAGCCCTCCACCGCGCCGCGCGACTGATAGCCCGAGAGGCGGCTGCGGGTCTTGCTGTGCTGATTGCCATAGCCAGCCATGACGCCCAGGCGCCAACCGTCCTTGCCCGTGAACGTGCCGCCTGCGATGGCGCTGCCCATCTGCAGCACGCTACGGTCGGCCGAGAACTGATTCTGCCCATCCGACATGTTCCCATGGCTGCGCCCGGCGGCCGTTCTGGCCCACGCGTGCCGGCGCGCCCCCGTCACGGGATCGACCGCTTCGCCACTTTCACGATCGCTCAGACTCGTGTTGAACAACACGCTCGCGGCAGCGAGGTTGCTGGCATAGCTGCCGATTTCGGGGCGGAAGACACGGACCGCGTTGGCATTGCCTTCGGAATTGCCCCCTGGCGGCGTATCGGCGGGGCCATCGGGAAGGTCGGCCTTGTCATCGACCGGAGGATCAGCGGGTTCGGCCGTGTCCGCGCCAGGCGGGGGATCGGCGGGGTCCGCGCCATCGTCAACCGGGGGAACCTCCGGATCCTGGGCGCCGCCATCGACCTGGGGAACCTCGGGATCCTGCGCGCCATCGTCAACCGGGGGGAGCTCCGGATCCTGCGCGCCATCGTCGCTCGGGGGCTCCTCGGGAACCTGCGGGCCATCGTCGGCCGGGGGAAGTTCCGGGACCTGTGCGTCATCCTCGCTCGGAGGAACCTCGGGGATCTGCGCGCCGTCGTCGGCCGGAGGAACGTCCGGGTTCTCCGTGGGAGGTTCAGGCGTCATGTCCAGGCTGGTCAGATACCAACTGTTCGGGCTATTTCCGGAAGCCGATCCCTTTCTCAGGAAATAATCGTAGGCGCCGGCCGCGATGCGGCCGCGTTGCACGAAGGCGTCTTCGGTGGACCCGGCCGTGCGGATCAGTTCGATCCCTTCCACCGTTTGCGCGCCAGCGCCGCCCTCGTTGGCCACGGTGACGTACGTGGTGCCGCTCGCCGCGCCGCCGATGATCAGCTTGTCCGTGACGCTGTCATCGCCGCCCAGCACCGCGCCGAACGAAACGGTGCCGCCATCCCCCACCCAATCGCCAGCCTGGGTATAGACCTGACCCGCGCAATCGGCACATGTATTGAGCACCAGCATGCCGCTGTGCTTCATGTTTCCGGCGACCGTCAGGCCGGCCATCGACACGGGCGCGCCCAGGTCGTTGAACAGGATGACGCCGCTGTTGTCCAGTTGCGAGATGATCTGGCTGTAGCCGCCCAGATTCAGGCTGGCGTCGCGCGCGATCATCACGCCCGCGGTTCGCGCGAATGCGTTGACCACGCCGGTTTTCAGCGTGCCGGCCTCGACGCGGGTGGCGCCGGAATAGGTATTCGCGCCGCCCAGGGTCAGCGTATTGGTGCCATTCTTGACCAGGGCCCCCGTGCCGGAGACCAGCCTTCCATATGTCACGTCATCGCCGCGCTCAAACGCCAGGATGCCATGATTGACGATGTCGCCCGCCAGGGAACCGGTATTGCCGCCGTCGCCAATGCGCAGTGTGCCGGCTTCGACGCGGGTCGGGCCGCTGTAGGTGCTGTTGCCGGTCAGGGTCAGCGTGCCGGTTCCCTTGTTGATGACTGTGCCGCTGCCGGAAATGACGCCCGCGTAGCTCACCGCGTCGCCACGCTCGAAGACCAGCGCGGCGTCGTTGGCGATGTCGCCCGCCACGGCCCCGGCCGTGCCGCCGTTGCCGACGCGCAGCGTGCCGGCTTCGATGCGGGTCGGGCCGCTGTAGGTGCTGTTGCCGGTCAGGGTCAGCGTGTTGCTCCCCTTCTTGGTGACCGTGCCCACGCCGGAAATGACGCCCGCGTAGCTCACCGCATCGCCACGCTCGAAGACCAGCGTGGCGTCGTTGGCGATGTCGCCCGCCACGGCCCCGGCCGTGCCGCCGTCGCCAATGCGCAGCGTGCCGGCTTCGATGCGGGTCGGGCCGCTGTAGGTACTGTTGCCGGTCAGGGTCAGCGTGCCGGTACCCTTGTTGATGACCGTGCCGCTGCCGGAAATGACGCCCGCGTAGCTCACCGCGTCGCCACGCTCGAAGACCAGCGTGGCGTCGTTGGCGATGTCGCCCGCCACGGCCCCGGCCGTGCCGCCGTCGCCAATGCGCAGCGTGCCGGCTTCGATGCGGGTCGGGCCGCTGTAGGTACTGTTGCCGGTCAGGGTCAGCGTGCCGGTCCCCTTGTTGATGACCGTGCCGCTGCCGGAAATGACGCCCGCGTAGCTCACCGCGTCGCCACGCTCGAAGACCAGCGTGGCGTCGTTGGCGATGTCGCCCGCCACGGCCCCGGCCGTGCCGCCGTCGCCAATGCGCAGCGTGCCGGCTTCGATGCGGGTCGAGCCGCCGTAGGTACTGTTGCCGGTCAGGGTGAGCGTGCCGGCGCCGCGCTTGGTGACCGAGCCCTCGCCAGCAATGACACCCGCGTGCGCTGCCGCGTCGCCGCGGTCGAACACCAGCGTGGCATGGTTGAGGATATCGCCCGTGACGGAGCCGCTGACGCCGCCGTCGCCGATACGCAGCGTGCCGGCGGCGATCGTGGTGCCGCCGGTGTAAGTGCCAGCGCCCGTCAGCGTCAGCGTGCCCGAACCCTGCTTGGTCAGGCTCCGGCCATCCCAGCCCGTGGCGCCATTGGCGGCCATGTCATGCAAGTCGGCGCCGACGGTGTCCGCCACGCCCGGATCGAGCGTGAACGTGCCATGCGCCTGGCCGCTCTCGTCCAGCCAGCTCAGGTCATAGGTGGCCAGATAGCGCATCAGGTCCTCGGACTTGCTGGCGGCCAGAGTCAGGTAATCGACCTTTCTTTCGTAGCCGTCGAAGATCACCCGCGCAAAGTCGCCCTCGATGCCGCCGTCTGTTTCGAACAACGACACGCTGCGCCGGATCTGGTCGGCGATGCCGGACACCAGGAGAGTGACGTCGGCGCCGAGGGTCACCTTGCCCGCGGTCAGGCTGACGGCGGACGCCGGGTTGCGCAGCGCGTCGCGCAGCATCAGCACCGAGCCGTCCCGCAGGGATGCCGTTCCGGCCAGATTCACCGCGACGGGCGTATGAATGTCCAGCGTCGCCCCGCTGGCCACGGTCATGCCGCCGCCCAGCGTGTTGGCCGCGGCGGACGCGCCGTCGCCGAATTTCAGGGTTCCGGCGGTGACCCTGGTGTCGCCGCCATACGTATTGGCACCCGTCAGGGTCAGGACCTCGGCGCCGTTCTTGACGAGCGCCCCCGTGCCGGACATGGCGCTGGAGTAGGTCACCGCGTCGCTGCGATCGAAGATCACCGTCGCGGCGCTGGCGATATCGCCGGTCACGAACCCGGTCGTGCCGCCGTTGCCGATGCGCAGCGTGCCGCCTTCGAGCGTGGTCAGGCCGGTATAGGTGTTGTTGCCCGTCAGGGTCAGCGTGTTGGTCCCCTTCTTGGTAACCGTGCCCTCGCCGGAAATGGCGCCCGCGTAGGTCACCGCGCCGCTGCGGTCGTAGACCAGCTCGGCATGGTTGACGATATCGCCTCTTACCGCGCCGGTCGCGCCGCCGTCACCGATGCGCAGCGTGCCGGCGTTGATCGTCGTCACGCCCGTGTAGGTGTTGCCCCCGGTCAGGGTGAGGACATTGTCGCCGTCCTTGGCGACCCTGCCCCCGCCGGAGATGACGCCCGCGTAGGTCACTGGATCGCTGCGATCGAAGGCCAGCGCGGCGTTGTTGAGGATATTGCCCGCGATGGAGCCGGTGACGCCGCCGTCGCCCAGCCGCAGCGTGCCAGCGACCAGGGCGGTCCTGCCGGTGTAGGTATGGTCGCCAGTCAGGGTCAACGTGCCATCCCCGCGGGGGCTGGCGTTCACGGTATAGCCCTTGTAGACCTCCCCCGTGCCGGAAATCACGCCGTCATACATCGCATCATCGCTGCGCACGAAGAACAGCTTGCCGCCATCGTTGACAATATCGCCCGCCACGGAACCGGAGGTGCCGTTGTAGCCCACGAACAGCGTGCTGTCGGGGTTGCTGATGCGCGTGCCGCCGGTGTAGGTGTTGTCGCCGGTCAGGATCAGCATGCCGTTCGTGAGCGTGACCGAACCCGAACCCGAAATCACGTTGTCGTAGGTGCCCCGCCAGGTGCGACCGTGGTCGAAATGCAGCGCGGCGTCACCGGACAACAGGACCGGACCGGCCACGGAACCGGTGAGGCCGCCGTCGCCCAGGCGCAGCACGCCCCCTTCGACGAGGGTCTGGCCCGAGTGGGTGTTCTCGCCGGTCAGGGTCAGCGTGTTGGTCCCTCGCTTGGTGACCGTGCCCACGCCGGAAATGATGCCCGCGTAGGATGCCGCATCGGCGCGGTCGAAGACCAGCGCGGCGCTGTTGAGGACGTTGCCCGCCAGGGAACCGGTGGCGCCGCCATCACCGATCCGCAGCGTGCCGGCGATGACGGTGGTTCTGCCGGTGTAGGTGTGATCGCCGGTCAGCGTCAGCGTGCCGGCCCCATACTGCACCCCGTCATCGAAGGTATAGCCCTTGAAAACGCTGCCCGTGCCGGAAATCACGCCGTCATAGGTGACGTCGTCGCCGCGGGCGAAGAACAACTGGCCGCCATCGTTGAAGATATCGCCCGCCACCGAACCGGTTGCGCCGCCGTCGCCGATCCGCAGCGTGCTGCCCAGGATCCTGGTGCCGCCGCTATAGGTATTCGCGCCGGTCAAGGTCAGCGTGCCGCTGCCGGCCTGCGTCACGACGCCGTCGCCGGAGATGACGCCCGGGTACGTCAGCCCATTGCCGCGGTCGAAAACCACCTCGCCGCGATTGACGATGTCGCCATTCACCGAGCCGGTGCCGCCGCCATAACCCACGCGCAGCGTGCCTGCTTCGACGGTGGTCAGGCCAAAATAGCTGTTGTCGCCGCTCAGGATCAAGGTGCCCGCCCCGCGCTTGGTCAGGCTGTTGCCATCCCAGTCGCCGTTGGCTCGCATCCGCCTCAAGGTCGCGCCGACGTCGAATTCCTCGTCCGCCCCGAGCAGGAACGTGCCGTGCGCCCTGGCCGGCGTATCGAACCAGGAGAGCTGGTAACTCGCCAGGTAGCTTCTGCCGTCGTCGGATTTGCGGGTGCGCAGCGTCAGGAAATCCGTGATACGCACGCCGGGGGCCGCGGCGTCACCGTCGTCGGCCTTGCCCCCAATGAAGACGCGGGCGAAATCGCCCTCGATCACGCCGTCGGTGGCGCTGAACAGCGCGGTGTCGGTCGCGCTCGCGGCCGCGACGCCGGACAGATTGAAGGTGACCCCATTGCCGATGGTCACGGCCTTGACCCGCCAGCTTTCCGGCAGCTCGCCTTCCGCTGCGCGCGCCGTTGTGATGGACAGGGACGCGCCGTCGTTCAGGACGGCGGCCCCGGCCATGTCGACCGTTGCCGGCGTATGGATGGCCAGCGTGGCTCCGCCAGCCACGGTGATGCCGCCGCCCAGCGTATTGGCGGCGCCGAGGGCCCTGCCGAATTCCAGCGTGCCGGCGCCGACCGTGGTGTCGCCGTCGTACGTATTGGCGCCGGCCAGATTCACCGCGTCGGCGCCGATCTTGCTGACCGCCCCGGGGCCGGAAATGACGCCCGTGTACGTCAGCGCGTTGCCGCGGTCGAAGGTCAGCGTGCCGGCATTGGCGATATCGCCGGCCAGCGAGCCTGTCGCGCCGCCGTTGCCGATGCGCAGCTGGCCGCCCTCGATCGTGGTCGGGCCGGTATAGGTGTTGTCGCCGGTCAGGATCAGCGTGCTGGTGCCCTTCTTGATCATCGCCCCCTCGCCGGAGATGACGCCGGCGTAGGTCGCCGTGTCGCCGCGATCGAAGACCAGCGTGGCCTGGTTGGCGATATCGCCCGCCACAACGCCGGTCGTGCCGCCACCGCCGATACGCAGCATGCCGGCGTCGACGGAGGTCAGGCCGGTGTAGGTGTTGTTGCCGGTCAGCGTCAACGTGCCGGCGCCTTGCTTGGTGACGGTGCCCACGCCGGAAATGACCCCCGCGTGGATCACTTCATTGCCGCGATCGAAGACCAGCGCGGCATTGTTGCGGATGTTTCCTGTGACGGAACCGGTCAGGCCGCCGTCGCCGATCCGAAGCGTGCCGGCCGCAACCGTGGTGCCGCCGGTGTAGGTGCTGTCGCCCGTCAGCGTCAGCGCGCCCGTTCCCCGCTTGGTCAGGCTCCTGCCGTCCCAGCCGCTGGCGCCATTGGCGGCCATGTCATGCAGGTCGGCGCCAATGGTGTCAGACAGGTCGGCACCGATGGTGAACGTGCCATGGGACCGGCCGCCGGTGTCCAGCCAGGTCAGGTCATAGTCCGCCAGATAACGCGTCTGGTCCTCGGACTTCCTGGTGGTCAAGGTCAGGTAATCGACCCGTTTTTCATATCCGTCCGACATCAGCCGGGCGAAGTCGCCCTCGATGCCGCCGGCCGCGCTGAATAGCGGCGCGTCGCGCACGATCCGATGAGCGATGCCGGACAGCGAGAGCGTGACGTCCTGGCCGAGGAACACCTTGCCGGCGCTGAAGCTGGCGGCGGGCGTCTCTCTTTGCAGCGCACCGCGCAGGACCAAGGCCGAACCGTCATGCAGCGTGACATTTCCATCCAGCCCGAGGGGATCGCCCGCGAATCCGACTTCGGCCCCCGTCCCGACGTCCAGGCCGCCGGTTACCCGGACGGATTGGTCGCCGCTGTTGAGAATGGACAATTTTGGCGGAGTGAGCGTCTTGTCGTCATGCGACAGTACGATATCGCCTTCGATGCCGCCGCCAGGCTCGAGCTTGACTTGCCTGGCGCCGCCGGTCAGGCGGATGGCGACCCCGTCGGTGCCGTCTTCCGCCATCGGGACATCGGCCGGTGCCCCCTCTTCCTCGGGGCCGGCGGCCAGCACATCCGGAACCGCTCCGGCGAACGCCAGGACGGCGCACAGCGCGGCGGTCGTCGCGTGCAGGCGGAACGGAGTACACGCGGCATGACCGGGCATGCCGGTCAATGCGGCCGAGTCCGCCCCCCGTTCCGTCGCGCCCGCAGCCGATTTTTGTGTTCCGCGCTTGTTTTTGTTCAAGATGCGGCGGGACGAGGGCCCCTTTCGAAATAGGGTCATGACTACTACCTGTACGTGCGCCGGCCGCCGCGACCTACGGCGGCTGGCGCGATTCTTCCGGGAATGAAAAACGGACGCGGTGCCGACGGGCAGGCGCCTCAAGAATTCTAGGTAGGGGGGGTGGGATAAAACGAGGAAGCGGCCAGGAGTTATTTATACGTTTGGCGGAACCGCCAACGTATCTGCGCGGCGCACACGCCACGAAGCGGCCGACCGCCGCGAGGGCCGACCGCTGCACGCGATTATAGGGACTGGCGCGGACGCCGGCCGGGACGGGCGCCCGGCCGCTGCCCTCACGCGCCGCCCGCCTCCCGCGGCAACCACGCGCCATGAAAACCCGCCGGAATCCGGCGCGGCAGGCGCACCGTGGCCACCGGTCCGGCGCCGATGTCGCGCCCATCCAGCACCACCACATCGCTGCGGTCGCCCTCCTGCCGGTAGACACACACCAGCACCCAACCGTCATCCTCGTCCCGCGCGCCGGGGCGCGGCACGAACACCGGTTCGCTGTTCTGGTCGCCCGGCGGCACCGAATACCTCTGCCGCGCGCCCGTCTCCAGGTCATAGCGCAGCACCCCGCGCATCTCGCGATTATTAGGCTGATGCACCGCGTAGGCGTAGCGGTAGGCGTGGCCGGTGCGGCTTTCGTTGATGCGCGGCAATTCGATGCCGGCATCATCGAGCGCGCGTTCGCTGACGCGGCCGCCGGCCAGGTCGATCACGTAGCGCCACAGCACGCCCAGCGGGTTTTCCTCGAACGCGGCGCCGTCGCGCGCCAGCCGCAGGTAATGCGGATAGCGCACCACGTCCAGCACCAGCGTGGCGTCATCGGCCTCGTGGGCGTTGACCACGTGCTGGATGAAACACGGCGCCACCTCGAACCAGCGCACCGGCCCGCCGTGGCGCGGGATCACGCCCAGGCGCGATTGGCGCTCGTCGTGCCAGCGCAGCGGCATGCGGTGGCCGCGCGACAGCATCGAGAAGTCGTAGGCCACGTTCAGGTCGAGCAGGATGCTGTGGCGGGCGGTGATGGCCATGTCGTGCATCATCGACGGCCCCGGCACTTCGATCAGCTGGTCCAGCAGCGGCTGGCCGTCGGCGCCCGTCACGCCGTAGCGCAGCCAGGGGCGCTCCCAATGGGCGCGAAAGCTTATCAGCTCGCCTGTGGCGGGATCGATCTTGGGATGCGCGGTCATGCCGCCGGCCAGGCCGGGATGGCGGCGGCTGGCGCCCAGGAAGTCCAGCCCCGCCGTCATCGCCAGCGGCGCGCCGCCTTCGGCCAGCGCCAGGGTCTCGCCGGCATGGCGCAGCACATTGACGTTGGGATTGGTGTCGGGCAGGTCTGCGGCCAGCGTCGGCGCGTATTCGCGCGCCCACAGGCGGGTGCGGGCCCAGCGGTTGCGGTAGCCGGTGGCGCGGCCGTCGCGGAAAACGATGGCGTGCAGCATCGCCGGTTGCGGCCACCACGACAGCACGTCGTTGCCCTCGAAGCGGCCGCGCAGGGGGTTGGGACCGTTGCGCACCAGCGCGCCGTCCAGTTCGGGCGGCAGCGCGCCTTCCACGGGCAGGTCGGTCAGGTCGGTTTCATCGGCAAGCGGCGCGGTGGCGCCGGTGTTCAGGTCGAATAGGGTCATGCCTTGCATCCTTCGGGTGAGAGAAGGATGCAATTTTTACCCGGATTAAATTACGCTGTCAATATTACCCGGATTTAATTAGCGCAAGTCTTCGGGATTCATCGACGCGTCGCGGACATACGGATCGCCCGGTTCGGGCCGCAGCGTCGCCTCGATCTCGGGCGGAAACGCCGGGATGTTGCTGGTGCGCATGACGGCCCAGCGCATGATCGCGTGCAGGTAGTTGAAGGGCGCCAAGATCAGGTAGGCCAGGCCCGGCTGCTGCGCGTCGTTGGCGAAGATGCGCTCCTTGCCGAAGGCAAAGCTCTCGCGCTTGCCGTCGACCGGCATGCAGAACAGCACCGCGTCCAGCACGGCCTGCGGCCCCTCTTCCATGTAGCGGCGCAGGAACTCCCAGTGCGAGTAGGCATTCTCGACGCGGCTGGTGGCGATGCAGAACGCAAAGGTCTCCTTGACCGTGACCCCGTCCTGATCGAGGATCAGTCTGCGGATATCCCGGTTGAGCAAACCGAAGCTGCGCCTGCCCCGTCCCAGCGTGAAATGGATCTTGTCCCACGCTGCGGTCAGCACGGTGCCGTCCAGCCGGAACACATGCACCAGGCGGCGCTTGCGATCCAGCGCGATGGGATAGTAGGTCCAGCGGAACATTTCCTTTTGGGCGACCCAGGCGCTCGCCGCGCCCAGCGCCGCGCAAATGGCCATGCCGAAGAAGACGGCTTCCCACAGGCCGTTTTCATTGGGCAGCCGGTCCACCACCAGGATCCAGGCCAGCATCAGGACGCCGCCGATGCCGAAGGCCAGGCCGATCGCACCCAGCAGCGCCACGAAACCACGCCAGGCATACCAACGGTCGACCGACAGCAGGCTGTTGGAATTCATCCTCACCACGCACAGTTGCGCCAGCAGCGGGACATCCAGCCGCTTTTTCTGCAGCAGTCGGTGCTCACGCTCGAATTCCGTCAGTGGACGGTCGTTGGGAAACTTGGACATGAGTCCGTTGAAATCCATCGGGACCCTCCCTGGGTCAAGGAAAAACGGCGGCAAGACGCCCCCGGCACCGAGCGGGGAATACTCTCGCGTCAGGCGCAAGCGAGTCGGCGTCAACGCGCCAACTACAGGAAAAACGCAAATACCGACACGAACCCGATGGGCAGCGCCACCCAGATCAATAGCCCGAAAACGCTTACCAAGCGCCATCGATTCAGCATATGCGGCAGCTTGCCTTCAATCGCCAAGCGCTCTTCAGGCGTGGGCGGGATAATGGGATAAGGATTCTCGCCCTCCCACTTCATCGACTCGGCCAACTCCGCCGGCAGCGCCGGACGGCGGCCGTGGCAACGGATCCAGTATTCCAGCCAATTGGGCACGTAATACATGCTGCCGAAGAACCAGAACGCCACCGACTGCAGTCCTCCCTTCAAGCGGTGCCGCCGATCGACCGAGTCCGAGAACAATTCACGGTCCATCCACGCATACGCATTGGCGCGATGATCGGGAATCAGCGCCACCGGCGGCGCCTGTGCCGGTTCCCCGTCCATGTAGCACCGAATGAATTCCCAGACCTCCCCCGCCAACTGCGGACTGGCGAACGGACTGGTGGGCGTCACCCCCGTCTTGACACGACGGCTCCCCGGCCACAGCTGCGCCACACGCAACGGATACAGCGCACCCGCGCCGGTCGTGGTGACAACCATGCGGTTGGCAACATAGGGAACAGCCTGGTCATAGTCGACCGCGATCCAGCCCGCCTTCTTTTCCCACGCGTACAGGCGGCGCAGACGGCGACTGATGATCACCGTATCCGGCACGAGCGCGAACGTCAGCTTCAATGCGGTAATCAGGCCGACCAAGGCAAGGACAACGTACAACGTTGCAAATATGAAGAAATCCTGGCCGTAGCCTCGGCCGGTGGGATCGAATTTCACGATGAAATTGATCGCCGTGAAACTCATCAGCAATCCGAACAGATAGGCTACCGCCGCCCCATACCCACGCATGGAATCCCGGGGCGGTACGAGCCGCAGGCATGCCGGGGATATTTCGACGACATGATCATGGCCAGAAGGCGTCGACGTTCCACGCTCTTTTCCCACGGGCAGCAGCCAGCCCCACGCTCCGCTTTTTTCCGGAATTTCATTGCCCACTGATTGCTTCTTGCTGGCTCGATTCATCAAATGTATACCCAAGACTCAAAGCCCGTTTCCAGCTCGGGACGGCTGTGCTCATCCGGCCAATACTTGACCCGCATGCAATAGAATCCGCCCTGCCCCTGGAAAACCTGAAACAGCCCTACGATCTTGACACTCTTGCTGGATCCATCCACTTCCATTTCCGTAGACCGGAACGTCGGCGCCGGGATAAAAGAAGGGGTATCGGTGACCGTGGGTTGTTGCGCATTCCTGGCTGCCACCAGCTTGCGGAATGTATTGGCACCAGCGCGCTCGTTGCGGAAAAACTCGATACTGATTCGGCTCTGCGAGATATACCGCGGAACGGAGACGTGAAAATGGATATAAGCATACCCGCCGCCCCGGGCCCCCGGCATCAGATAGCCTGCCGCCACCAACAAAATGCGCTCCAGCGCCTGCAATTCATCGCGAAGATTGGCGAAGGGAATAGCTGGCGCCGCTTTCTGGCCCCCTGATGCCTTGATCGCGAACGGGTTGGCCTGAGTGTTGGAAAGCTGCTCCTTTTTTCCAAAAACCCCGCTATCGAGCCAATACTCCACCGGGAGACGGTTGCCCTCGTCGGTACCCGCCGCATTGATGGCGGTCCAGATCGCCACGCCCAGCGCGGCGACCAGCAACAATGTCCAGCCTACCGGGCCCAGCGTAACGCCCAATACCGTGGCCACGCCCGCCCCCCCAACGGTCGAAACCGACGCCATGGTCAGCCCATAAGACGCCCCGCCAGCGATGATCGTGGCCAACCCGGACGCGCTACTCCAATACGCGGAGCGGGTATTCTTCCCCTGATATATCTTGTACGAAGCGCCGATCAGCGTCGCCCCTCCTTCGAGGACGCCGGCGAACAGGCCAAACCTCGCGCCCATTGTGGTTACCTTCTTGGCGGCGGTCTGCGACACCAACGCCACTATCGTGGTGGACATGTCCATACCCACACTGACCAGCGCCAGGACATTGGCCGCGACTCCCGCGCCGCTCACCATCCTGTCGTCGAGGCCCGCGTCCTCCTTGAGCATCGCGTTCAACGCATTCATTGCGCCTTGAACCTGGAAGAACATAATGCCCGCCCCCAACACCGTTCCCGCAATGGAACCAGCCAGGGCCACTCGCGTCTCCAGATAAGGATTGACCTGGGCCGGATTGCGCATGGGCAACTCCAGCTCCTGCAGTGGCGTACCCCCTGCCAACGCCCTGCTCAAGGTCTGGCCCTGTTCCAGCTTCTGGACCGTGAACGCGACTACGCTTGCGATGGTCGTCTTCTCCGAGGGGAGATCGAGATAGACGCCTCTTCCAACAGACTCCGATAGGCTGAGTCCTTTCTGCCCAAGGTTGCCCGGTTGGGACAAATAGCCGCGACCAACAGGCAGCGCATCTCCCAAGGTAACGGGCGCAGCACCTTTCAAGGGCTTGGTGGCAGCCTCTTCGACCAAACGTTTGATCTCCTCCAGCGGACCGCTGAGGATTGTTGGTTTCACCAGCAAGTCTTCGCGCGTCACCAGGGTCATAGCGACGCCGCGCATCAACCGGTTATAGGTCTTGATGTCTTTAACCAGCAGCCTGGCCAACTGCCCCGAAACCGTTTCCACGAGCGCCGCAGTCGCCTCGTTGTAACGGCGCTTGGCTCTCAAGACTTCACGCAAAGTGTCGATTTTTTTCGCGTACTCCTGGCTGAACTCCTTGCTCATGTCGACCGCAGCCTTGATCGTGGTGATCGCTTCGTCAACCGACGAAGTGTCAGCCAGCAATTTCAGGAAATCAGGGTTCCCGGCAGCCAGACTACGGTAGTACCAATTGTCAGGGGATTCGATAGGCAACTTCCAGAGTTCGCCCCAGATCTGGTTTCGTTCCCGTTCCGTATGACCGGACCCGGCCACGCACGATGCAGCCATGAACTCACGCCGCACGCCGGCCATTTCGTCTTTGTCGTGAAAATCCGAACGCTGCTGCTGCTTCCAGCATGGACTTCCCATCCATGTGCAGAACAGGGCACTGACGCTCTCGATCTGGTTCATCAGCGAAACCCTGCCCTCGCTGTCGGCAAGCGAACTCTGCCATGCACCGGTGTCGATATTGCGCTGGTAGCGCTCCGGCCCATAATTAGGCGCCCAGAACGGCCCCGGATTGGCCTTGGCGCTCAAGCACATGCCTTGGATGATATCGGCAATGATGCGCTTGCGAGCACGCTCCGGGTCGAGCGCCCCCTCCAGTTCCGACGCCCGCGCCGCCGCGATATTGCGCCGCAGATTCAACTCCTGCACGATCCCCACCGGATCGGGCAGCACCAGCCCCACCCCCCACTGCAACGCTGGCAGCTTCGAATTCACCGCCCACATGAACGACGTCAGCAACTGCGGTTCCGGCTCGGCGCGCAGCTGCAGCGGGTTGTGCAGCCCCGCGTTCAGGCAGCGCTGCACGTCCGCCGGCGCGTAGTCGGCGACGATCTCCGTGATGTCTGGCATGGTCAGCTTGCAGGTGTTGGGCGCGGTGCTGCCCGGCCCCACCTTGCCGTCGGCAATGTCCTTGAGGTTCAGTTCGGTCATCCGCGCCGTGCGGCAGCCGTCCTTGTCGTCTTCGTAATCCTTGCGGGTCTCCCTGTCCCAGACGTAGCGGCTGTAGGCGATCCAGACCTTGGGGCTGCGCACGTGATCGATGGTGATGAACTGCGTGGTGGTGTTGTTGTGCCCCTCCGACGAGCAGGCCTCGGACAGCGGCTTGGTGGTTTCGGCGTCCTCCGGCATCTTGGCGACCGGGATCTTGCGGTAGTAGCCCTTCTTGTCGAGCAGGTAGCCGTCCCAGGTCTTGTCCTGCTTGAGCACGTACAGGTAGCCGGCGGCGGGCACGCGCACGAAATAGGTTTCCACCGGCAGCCCGGCGGGGTCGAAGCGCGGATCGAACAGCCGCACCTTGGCGTGCGCGTTCAGTTTTTTTTCCAGCCAGGTGCTGTACATGCGATGGGCAGGAATCTCCCATTGCGTATTGCTGGCGCCGCCATGCTCGCTATTGGCCCAGGCTTCGCGCACCATGGGGCGCGGCAACGGCGCCGGCACCAGCGGCATGATCGCCACGCCGCCCTGCTTGTCGCAGTTGATGCACTTGCCCTTGGTTTCGCCGCAGGTATTCGCCGCCGCGGCGCAGCGCGCGTTAGAAAGCTCCGCCATCCCTCACCTCTGTCTGCTCCGATTCGGATGCCTCGCCGGTCCATTGCCGCACGCGGTTCCATTGTTCTTGCGTGATGTCGTTCAGGGCCGCCACCGCCGCGATGCCGTTGGCCTGCACCGTCGCCATGGCGTGGCGGATATCCGGGTGCTGGTCGAAGTGCGGGTGCACCAACAAACCATGCAGCGTGTAGTCGACGATGTCGGTATCCGTCTCCAGCCCCCAACGCGCCTGGGCGCGCGCCACCAGCCGGTCTGCGCGCGCGCGCAGACCGGCCTCGGCCATGTGGTGGCCGGCCTCGGCCAAGGCGTCGAGCGCCTGGTTGACCCAGCCGGCACGTTCAAGCACGGCGCACTGCGCGTGATCGAGCACCAGCGGCGCGGCCGGGCCGGCTTGCGCCACGCCGGCCGTCGCTGGCCGTTCGTACTGGAGTTCCAGTTCGCCGGCGGCGCGGCCCGGCCGCCAGCAGGCCTGGACCGGTGCCAGCCATTGGGCCATCTGGTCGCTGGACAGCACTTGCGCCAGGACTTCAGCGACGCGCGGATCCCAATGGCGCAGCGTCACCGGGTCGACGCGATCCGGCACGAGGCAACGCGCCATGCGGGCCAGATGCCGGGCCAGCACGGAGGCTACCAAGGGACTGGCGATCCAGCCACAGACCGGCCGATGCGTCTGTCCAGGACCGGCGGCCGCGCAAGCCGCCTGGACAGACAGCTCGATGGCGTCATCGCGACCGAACTCGCCCAATTCGAGCAGATAGGGGCAGTGCTCGGGCAGGAAGCGGCTGCGATCGAGCGGCAATGCCACAGCCTGCCCGCGGTGCGCGGCATGGGCCAGCGGATCCTCGATAGTGGGGTCGATCAGCACATAGAGCCGGCTGTGCTGCGGGCGTGAAGCCGCGGCCAGCAGTTGCTGATAGAGCCGCGCGCAGGCGGCCCGGTCCGCGTCGTGGAGAAAGTCGCCATCAAACAAAGGCCGACCCTCCCGCCGCGGCGCTATTCACCTTGCTCGGGCAATCCTTGAATTCCCCCGAGGGCAGCGCCAAGTCGCCACTGGCGGTCTGCGGCCCCACCCAGCTATGCGCGCTCGCCTTGAGCTCGACCTTGCCCGGCGCGTGCAACTGGATACCGCCGCCCTCCAGGCGCAGATAGGCGCCGCCGGCGGTGGCGAGCACGCGCTGCCTGGCCTGCACCATCACGGCCGCGCTGGCCGAGGCAAAGGTCACCGCCTTCTCTGCCGTCAGGGTCATCTTGGCGCCCTGGCTGTGCAGGCGCAGCTTGCCGCCCGCCGCGTGCAACCGCAGGCCACGGTCCTTCACCGGGCGGCTACCGCCCGCCTCGTGGCCCGCCGTGAACAGCACCACGCCGGCCGCCACGCCCACCGCCAGGTTGGCGCTGCTGACCCAGTTCACGTCCGGCGCCACCTGTGCCAGCGTGCCGCCGGCCACCAGGAAGGCGTTGCCCGGGGTGTATTGGCCGATGCCGCTGGGCGCGCTGACCTGGATATGCGGTTCGCTATAGGCCGCGACCTTGGCCCCGCCCCCCTGCGCGCGGGGGTCGTCCTGGGTCGCCTCGACCACGTCCCGCACGTGCCCCAGCGCCTCGTGCGCCGGCAGCGCCTGCGGATCCCCCTCCAGGAAAGCCTTCTGCTTGACCGCGATGTCGCCCAGTTCCCTGGCCGATTCAAGGGCGGCGTCGATCTGCTTGGCCGCCTCGGCGCTATCGAGCAATGCGCCCTCGGCGTTCTCGCGCAGGTCGGCGCTGATCAACAGGCCCTGGCCGCCACGCAGCGCCACGGCCTCCTTGGTCGACAGCTCGGCGCCGTGGCCCAGGTCCTGCAGGCGTTCGTTGTCGCGCTGTTGTTTGACGTGGCCCAGGTTCAGGCGCGAATCGGCCTGCGTGGTCGATGCAGTCAGGCGCGACTGGCCCGGCGTGTCGTCGTGCACCAGTTGGTTGTAGCCGCCGGTGCCCGCGCCGCTGGTCGCCAGCGCCTGGGTCTTGAAGCCCGACATGACCGCGTTGTGGGCGTGGCCCTCGCTGGCGCCCGCGAACCAGGCCGGCGCATTGCCGGTGGCGTTGGCGCCGCCCGCCTGCACCTTGTTGTGCGCGGCATCCTCGGCGCCCTCGCCGTTGTAGAGCGCGCCCACCACCACCGGACGGTCGATATCGCCGTGCAGGAATTCCACCAGCACTTCCTGGCCCACGCGCGGCACGAAATGGCCGCCCCAGTCGCCGCCGGCGACCGGCTCGGCCACCCGCACCCAGGTGCCCAGCTCATCCTTGGCGGGCGCGTTCTCATCGCCTGATGGATGCGCCATCCGGCTGCTGGAAGCCTTGCCGCGCTGCCAATGGAACTGCACCTTGATGCGGTGGTCTCGGTCGGTGTGCACCGGTTCCTCGGCGCCGATCACCAGGGCGGTCTGCGCGCCGAACACCGTGGGACGGGGATGCAGGCGCTCGCCGTGGCCATCCTGCGTCGCGGGACGGAATTCGGTGTCGCTGCCGATGCAGGTGAAGGTGTTGCGATAGAAATCGGCGTCGTCGCCGTCGTCGCCCCCCAAAGCCTCGCTGACGGCGCGCCCCATGTCGGCGTCGAAGTTGTTGCGGGCCTGGTGCGTGATCGCGATCACCACGAACGCGGACGGACCGCCCTGCTGATAGTGGCCGGTCAGCGTGAAGCGCTGGCCTGGCGCCAGCGTGCGCACCGTGCCGGCGCCCTCGACGCTCTGCTGGCGCACGCGCAGGGCCGCCAGCGCGTTGTGCGCCAGCCGCTCGCCCTGCGCGCTGTCTTCGTAGGCGTACTGGCCGGGGTAGTCGTCGCTGACCAGCTCCAACGGGTTCGCCAGCTTGCCGGCGTCCGCCTGCGCCGACACCGGCCGCGCCTGGGCGCTGCGGTAGTCCCAACTGGCCATGCGCACGGCGTTGGTCTGCCAGCGCTGGCGCGGGCTCCAACGCTGGATGCTGTCTTCGGTCTCGGTCACGTCGGCGCGCGCAAAGCGCACGCTGGCCTGCGGGCCGGCCTTGAAGGCATCGTTGTGGTCGGCAATGACCAGGGTATGGCCGTCGTCGGCATGCTCGACCCAGTAGAACAGGCCCTCTTCGGCCAGCAGGCGTTCGATGAAGGCGTAGTCGGTTTCGCGGTACTGGATGGTCAGGCTGCGCTTGGCGTAGACGGCGCGGTCCTTGACCTCCCAGCGCCATTGCGGCGCCAGCGTGCCCTGGCCCTTGTAGTCGCCGAAGATGCTGTCGACGATGTCGATCACCGTCTTGTCCTGATAGGCGAAGCTGTCGCGCCGCGCCCGCAGGAACGCCAGCCACGGCTCCACGGTCAGCCCATAGCGCGCCAGGCCGCCGTTGGCGCCCAGGAAACGCACCGCCGTGGCGTGGCCGTGCCACAGGCGCGGCTGCTCGCGGTCCAGCGCGGTCTGCAGGCGCAGGGTGACGGGCTGGCCCATCAGGGCCTTCAATGGAATATGCGCGTCGTCGGACAGCGCAGTGATCTCCAGGCGATAGGCGCCGCCACTCAATTGTTCGGTGGCCGACAGGGTCTCGGCCACCAGGCGGTTATCGCCCAGCGGCGTGCGCAGGTCCAGCAGGCGGTTGGCCTGCGCGATGCCGGCGGTCGACAGGCGGGACAGTCCGGAAGCATCCTGGGGCATGGTCTTGGCTCCGGGCTCAGGTCAGGCGGTAGCGGAAGTCGCCGTTCTTGCCGGCCGTGACGCGGATGCGCGCGATCGCCTCGCCCTGCGCCATGCGGCCCAGCACCTGCTCGGCGATCTGCGGCAACAGCGTGCCGTTCAGGATGTGGTCGACGTTGCGCGCGCCCGTGTCCACCTCGGTGCAGCGCGCCAGCACGGCCTCGACCAGCGCGTCGTCCCAATCGAACACGGCGCGGTGGTTGGCCTGCACCCGCTCGGCGATGCGGGCCAGCTTAAGGCCGATGATGCGCGCCAGGGCGTCGTCGTCCACCGGGTAGTAGGCGATGGTCTTCATGCGGCCAAGGAAGGCCGGCTTGAAGGCCTTGTACAGTTGCGGCGCCAGCAGTTCCTGCAAAGCGTCCGGGTCCGGCCGCTCCTCGGCGGTCTTGTTCAGGCAGGCCTGCATGATGGTCGACGAGCCGACGTTGGAGGTCAGGATGATGAGCGTGTTGCGGAAGTCGATCTCGCGCCCCTCGGCGTCGTCCATCACGCCCTTGTCGAACACCTGGAAGAACAATTCCAGCACGTCGGGATGGGCCTTCTCGATTTCATCGAGCAGCACCACGCTGTAGGGCTGGCGCCGCACGGCCTCGGTCAGCACCCCGCCTTCGCCGTAGCCGACGTAGCCGGGCGGCGAACCCTTCAGACCCGAGACGCTGTGGGCCTCCTGGTATTCGCTCATGTTGATCGTGACCAGCTTGCGCTCGCCGCCGTACAGGATGTCGGCCACCGCCAGCGCGGTCTCGGTCTTGCCCACGCCGGAGGGGCCGACGAACAGGAACACGCCCTTGGGCTTGTTCGGGTCTTCCAGGCCGGCGCGCGCGGTGCGCACGCGCTGGGCGATGGCGTGCAGCGCGTGGTCCTGGCCGATCACGCGTTCGGCCAGCAGCGGCTGCAGTTCCAGCACGGTGCGGATCTCGTCATTGACCATGCGGCCCAGCGGGATGCCGGTCCAGGCCGAGACGATCTCGGCGATCACCTGCGCATCCACGTAGGCCGGCACCAGCGGCGCATCGCCCTGCAGGGCGCGCAGTTGCTGCTGCAACTCGGCCAGTTGCGCCTGGGCGGGCGTCGGCTCGGCGGCCTTGCCGCCGCGGCGCTTGGCGCCCGCTTCGGCGTCGGGCTCCTGGCCCGCGGCTTCCAGCTCCTCGCGCAGCGCGTGGATCTGCCGCACCAGCTCGCTTTCCTGGGCCAGGCGCGCTTCGGCGTCGGCCAGTTGCTGGCGGGTGGCGGCCATTTCCTCGTCCAGTTCGCGCAGGCGGACCGACTGCGCGGCGCCGGCGGCGGCCTCGCGGCGCAGGGCGGCGCGCTCGGTTTCCTGGCGCGCCAGGCGGTGGCGGGCGTCGTCGATCAGGGCCGGCGTGGCGCTACGGCCCAATGCCACCCGGGCGCAGGCGGTGTCCAGCACACCGACCGCCTTGTCCGGCAATTGGCGGCCGCTGATGTAGCGGTGCGACAGGCGGGCGGCGGCCACAATCGCTTCGTCCAGGATGCGCACGCCGAAATGCTGTTCCATCAGCGGCGCCATGCCGCGCAGCATGCTGGCGGCAAGCGTCTCGCTGGGCTCTTCCACCTTGACCACCTGGAAGCGCCGCGCCAGCGCGGCGTCCTTCTCGAAATACTTCTTGTATTCGCTCCAGGTGGTGGCGGCGATGGTGCGCAGTTCGCCGCGCGCCAGCGCCGGCTTGAGCAGGTTGGCCGCATCGTTCTGGCCGGCCTGCCCGCCTGCGCCGATCATGGTGTGGGCCTCGTCGATGAACAGGATGATGGGCGTGGGGCTTTGCTTGACCTCGTCGATCACGCTTTTCAGGCGATTCTCGAACTCGCCCTTGACGCTGGCGCCGGCCTGCAAGAGCCCCATGTCCAGCGTGCGCAGCGCCACGCCGGCCAGCGCCGGCGGCACGTCGCCGGCCACGATGCGCAGCGCCAGGCCTTCGACCACCGCGGTCTTGCCGACGCCGGCCTCGCCGGTCAGGATGGGATTGTTCTGGCGGCGCCGCGTCAGGATGTCGATCATCTGCCGGATCTCGGCATCGCGGCCGATCACCGGGTCGATCTTGCCTTCGCGGGCACGCTCGGTCAGGTTGGTGGTGTATTGGTCCAGCGCCGGCGTCTTGGACAGCGCGGCCGCGGGCGTGGCGGCCTCGCCCTGCGCGGCGTCATCGCCCAATGCGACGGACTGGCCGGCCTCTTCCGAGCCGGCCGTCAGGGCCGCGAAATCGTGCTTCAGCTCTTCCAGCCGGAACGACTCGAACAGGCGCGAGCCGCGCCGCGCCAGCGCCGCCAGATCGGGCTCGGTCAGCAGCGCCAGCAACAGGTGGCCGGAACGGATGCGGGTGGTCTGCGTGTCCAGCGAGGCGATCAGCCAGGCATGCTCGAACAGGCGCGGCAGGTGCGGCGAAAACACCGGGGTGCGGGTATTGCCGTTCTTGAAGCCGCGGATCTCGGCGTTCAGGTCGGCCTCCAGCACCGAGGCCTCGATGCCGCTGCGGCGCGCCACGATGCTGAAATCGCTGGCGGGCTTTTCCAGCAGCGCCAGGAACAGGTGCTCCAGGTCCACCTCGTAGTGGCCTTGCGCCATGCACAGGCTGGCGGCGCGCTCGGCGGCCTGGCGGCAGGTCTGGTTCAGTTTCCCGATCAGGGTTTTCAGGGGAGTGGCCATGTTCTGGGTTGTCTTGTTCTTAGTGGATGGTATGCAGTTCGTAGCTGGCGTCGTCGCGGTCCGACGCCGACGGTTCGGTGCAGAGAAAGGAATTCCAGCCCAGGCGCGCGCCGCCGCCCTCGGCGTCGCCGCCCAGCGCGCTGCCGGCGACGTCCTCCTTGGCCATCACCAGGCGCACCTCGTATTCGAAGCTCAGCCCGCCGAACATCGTCAGCAGCTTTTCCAGCGCCTGGGCGCGGGCGCCGCCGGGCAGGAAGTCGGCGAACGCCGACTTGGACAACGGGCCGATCCACAGCCGGATGCGCAAGTCGCGCTGCCAGATGCGGTCGCCCGCCATGGCGGACACGCCCAGCACCGCACCGGGCCGGCCCAACTGGGTGCGGTTCTCGGGCGGCACGTGATACCAGCGGCCGACGAACTGTTCGACCCGCAAGGCCACCTGGAAATAGTCGGCCAGCACCCGCTGCAGGTACGCGGCCGACACCGGCCGCTGCCGCGCCGCCGCCGCGTAGTGCGCCAGCGATTCGTCGAACACGCGGCCCTCGCCCGCATGCAGGCGGTCGCGCAGCGCCGGATGGCCGACCCCGCCCAGCGCCAGCAGCAGCGGCAGGTAGTGATGGTCCTGCTCGGTCTCGTGCCGCAACGGCATGCGGTACTTCTTCCAGGCCGCGTAGAACAGCGCCGCGGCCCGGTTCGAGAAGATGTCGAAGAAAGCGCGGGCGCCGCGATCGCGCGTGGCGCTTTCGCGGTGGCTGAGGATCTCGGAGTAATGCAGCGGCAAGGCGCCCTGCCCGCCCAAGAGGCCGAAGAAGGCCGGCTCGATCTCCACCCGCCCCAGCGTGCCGGCCGCCAGCGCCGCCAGGCGCGCGTCGGCGTCATGCAGGGCCTGGCCGTTCTTGTCGAAGGCCGTCAACCCCGCGATCTCGCTGGCCGGAAAGCCCAGCGATGACGAGTTGACGAAGCGCAGGTGCGCCGGCACGGCATTCTTGGCGCGCGTGCCTTCCTGGCGCGCGAACCACAGTTCCAGCACCCGCACGGCCTGGAAGAACTTGAAGCGCTGCGGCTCGGCCAGCAGCGATTCGATTACGCTAGGATCGCGTCGCCGTTGCATGGAGCACACCGTAGGATCTCTTCCGCGCCGCGGCGCGACAGCACCACCAACTGCACGAAGCTGTTGGCGTGCACGTAAAGGCCGAAGAAGCGGTTGAGCACCGCCACGAAGGCATGCAGGCTTGTGCCCACGAAGTTGTCTTCATTGATCGTCAGCCGGATTTCGATGCCGCGCACGAAGGTCGCGAACGGCTCGCCGGGCATCCAGTGGGTGGCGGGCTTGTAGTCCAGCCCCACCAGTCCTTCGATCTGGCGCGCCGCCACCGCCGCGTGCGACAGGTCGTACAGGCGCAGCGTCTCCTTCAGGGCCGGCAGGCCGCTGTGCACCAGCGACAGGTGGTTCAGCGCCAGGTGCGAGATCAGCCGCCAGTGCGCCGCGCGGCCCTGCTGGAAGCGGTGCGTGTGGGTCGGGCGGCGCAGCATGCGGATCTCGCGCGCCACCGAGCCGCCCTCCAGGAACAGGTCGCCGCCCGGCTGGCCCACCGCCAGGTGCGACGGCAGGTCGCGGTTGGTGCAGGTCAGTTCCAGGCTCAGTGTTTCGGTCTGTGGCAAGGCCGGGTTGAAGTCGATGTCGACGATGGACATCTCCATTTCGTAGCCCGGGCTGCGCTCGGCCACCATCGCATCGCGCCGCGCGGTCCAGTAATGGCTGGCGCCCTCGGGCGTTTCGCCGTGATGCAGCGAATAGAACGGCCGGAACTCCACCACCGAATCGCCCTGCGCGTTCTGCCGCACCAGCCGCACGCGGTCGATGGAATAGACCTCGTAGCCGTAGGCACGGCGGGCGTCGGCCACCACCGGATAGGAGGCCGCCGCATGCGTGACGCGGATGGGATCGGCGCGCTGCTCGAACAGGTTGATCACCGGCGTGCAGCCCAGCCGGAAGTTATCCGCCGACGCCGACTCCAGCAGGCGCGCGGTATTCGAATCGGCGCGCAGCCCCTTGACCGGCAGGTGCAGCGTGAATTCGCGCGCCGGGCCGACCGCGCGCCGCAGCGCCGCTAGGTCGATGTCGACGAAATTGAATTTTTCGGAGAAGACGAAGTACTCGGCCAGCAGCCGATAGGCCGGATGCGAGCTGGCCGGAAAGTCGATCAGCGCGTCGTCCTCGGCCAGCCCCACTTGCGCCAGCGGCACGTCAGGCAGCCGGTTCCAGCGGCCGGGCTGGGTTTCGATGTAAGCCGCCGCGGTGCGCAGGAACAGGCAGTCGCGCAGCGCCGCCACGAACGACGGCTCGCCATGCAGATAGACCCGCAGGCGGTCCACGGCCAGCGTGGCGAAGCTTTGCGTCTCGGCCAGGCAGGCCAGCGTCAGCGACAGCCGGCCGGTCACGCCCGGCGGCAACTGCGTGGCCGATGGCGCGTTGGCGGTCGAGGCGAACGTGGCCTGGCGGATGGCCACCGGCGCCAGGGTCACGTCATAGGCCGTGCGGAAGCGGCAGGCCACGCCGCGCACGGCGTGCGATTTCAATTCGGTGCCCCGCGCCACGCGCACCGGCGCGGTCAATTGCGCCGCCACCCCGCCCATGTCGAACTGCGCGATCGAGCATGACGGAAACGGCCGCAGGTAATGCGGGTACATCACTTCGAACAACGCTTCCGTGAACTCCGGATAGTCGTCGTCCAGCTTCTTGTTGATGCGCGCGCCCAACAGGGCGAACGACTCGATCATGCGTTCGACGTGCGGATCCTCGCAGGTCTCGCCCGATAGCCCCAGGCGCGCGGCGATCTTCGGATAGCGCTGGGCGAAATCCCGCGACGAACCGCGCAGGAACCCCAGCTCGCGTTCGTAGTACGGCAGCAGTTCTTCCATCTTTCCCTTCCTCGCCGGCGGCTGGCCGCCGGCGCCCGCGTGCGTTTATGTTGTCAGGCGGCCGCCGCGGCCTTGGCCCAGCCCTTGCTGACCGAATACTGCAGCGTCGACGGCTGCAGGGTCGCGTCGAACGTCACCGGCTCGTGGGCCGGGCCGACGTCCAGCATCGCGGTGATCGCGAAATACAGCACCGACGTGGCGCGGCCGTCGACCTGCAGCACCACCCGCACGTGCGTCAACCGCGGCTCATGGCGGGCGATGGCCTGCTCCAGCGACCGGCAGATGAATTCCCGGTCGTAGTGGCTGGCCAGGCTGAGCCCGGAGAAATCCGACAGGCCATAGGTCAGGATCGACCGCTGGCAGTTCGGATAGCGCTTGAGCGACGCCTCGGTGAAGACCATGCGGGTATTGAGCAGGGCCTCGATGTCGCGCGCGACGGTTTCCTTGATTTCCTCGACCGACAGGCGGCGCAGCGCGTGCGGCGCCGGGCCGTCCGCCTCGAACAGCTTGTCGAACAGGCTGGGTTCGAATCCCTTCATCACGGACCTCTTTCAGGAAAACCGCGGCCCGGGGACGAGCCGCGGCCTTCGCCTTGCCGCGCGGTCGGGATCAGACCGAGTAGGTCTTGTCGTTCTTGGTCAGGCTCCAGGCGCCCTGGGAATTGCCGCCCTGGTTGCCGCCCACCTTCTGCTGCGTGTACTTCCACTGCACCGCGGCGTACTTGAGCGAGAACGATTCGTGCGGCAGGCCTTCGCTGACCACTTCCGGCGCCACGCGCGAGATGATCACGTACTTGAGCTTGATTTCCAGGTACTTGACGCGGTTGCCTTCGCCGTCGGCGCGCAGGAAGTCGATGGTCACTTCGTCAAACGTCGTGCCGCCCGAGGCGTGCTGGTAGAGCAGCGGGCTGACCACGTCCAGATCCTTGGTGAAGACCATTTCGCCGTGCTCGGTGCGTTCGGCGGTATGGCCGCCCGAGGTCGAGGCGGTGGCCGAACGCGGCTGGATGATCTCGTGGCGCCACGAGCCCACTTCGATCCAGTCCGGGTGGTCCTTGTCCTGGGACTCGCCCTTGAGCGCGGGATTGCCGAATTTGACGTAGATGTCCTTCATTAAAGTACTCTCCGGTTAAAAGCTTTGAATCAGACGGTCATCACGATTTCTGGGCCTGGGCGGGCAGTTCCGCAACCAGGCGCAGGGAAATCGACAGCTCGTCGAGTTGGAAATGCGGCCGCAGGAACGCCACGGCCCGGAACACGCCAGGACGACCCGGCACTTCGGCTACTTGCACCGATGCTTCCCGCAGGGGGAATTGCGCTTTCTGCTCCTGGTTGGCGTTGTCGTCCAGCAGCACGTACTGCGAGACCCAGCGGTTCAGGAAGCTCTCGACCGATTGCGCGGACGCAAAACTGCCGATCTTGTCGCGCATCATCGCCTTCAGGTAGTGGGCCACGCGCGACACGGAGAAGATGTATTGCAACTGCGCCGACAGCACCGCGTTGGCGTTGGCGCTGTCGGTGTTGTACTTCTTGGCCTTCTGCACCGACTGGGCGCCGAAGAACGCGGCGTAGTCGGAGTTCTTGCAGTGCACCAGCGGGATCAGGCCGAGGTCGCTCAGTTCCTTCTCGCGCCGGTCGGTGATGGCGATTTCGGTCGGGCACTTCAGCGCGATCTCGCCGTCGTCGGTCTTGAAGGTGTGCGTCGGCAGGTTCTCGACCAGGCCGCCGCCTTCGACGCCGCGGATTGCCGCGCACCAGCCGAAGTCGGCAAAGGCCGCGGTCAGGCGCGCGCCGAAGGCCCAGGCGGCGTTGCACCACAGGTACTTGGAATGGTCGGTGCCGTCGACGTCCTCGACGAAGTTGAAGCCTTCCACCGAGGTGCCCTCTTTCGGGTCGTACGGCAGGCGGCCCAGGAAGCGCGGCATGGTCAGGCCGACGTAGCGCGAGTCCTCGGAATCGCGGAAGCTGCGCCACTTGGTGTATTCGACGGTGTCGAACACCTTGGCCAGGTCGCGCGGCCGGCCCAGGTCGGCGAAGCTGTCCAGGCCAAGCAGTTCGGGCGAGGCCGAGGCGATGAACGGGGCGTGCGAGGCCGCGGCCACGTGCGACATCTGCTCGATGAAGTACATGTCCTCGGGCTGGCGGGTGATCTCGAAGTTGCCCAGCAGCGCGCCAAATGGCGAGCCGCCGAAGGTGCCGAATTCTTCCTCGTAGACCTTCTTGAACATCAGGCTCTGGTCGAAGTCGATGGCGGTCTGGAAGTCGCGCACCAGGTCGCGCTTGGTGACGTTGAGCACCTTGATCTTGAGCATCGGCCCGGTATTGCTTTCCTGGCACAGGTAATGCAGGCCGCGCCAGGTGCTTTCGAGCTTCTGGAACTCGGCGCCGTGCATGACTTCGCTGAGCTGGGCCGAGATCAGGCGGTCCAGCTCGGCCACGCGGGCGTCGAGCATGGCCGACAGATTGTCCGACACCACCACGGTGCCCTTCATGACTTCGCGCGCCAGTTCGCCGATCAGGTCCTTGGCGCGATCGTGTTCGGCAGTGGATTTGGCCACCCGGCTCTGCTCGACGATCTGGTCGAGCAGGCCCGAGTCGGCGGCGGCCGGGGCGGCCGCGTTCTGCGCGGCGGCGGAATTACTCATTGCTGCCTCCCTTGCCGTCCTTGCCGGCTTCGCTGGTCAGTTGCTGCAGTTTTTCCGTGCTGCTGAGCACCTCGCCCAGCAGGTCTTCCAGCTTGTCGTTGCCGGCCAGCTTGTTGCGCAGGTCGGCCAGCTTGGTGCGGATCTCCAGCAATTCCTTGAGCGGTTCGATCTGCTGCACCACCGCCTCGGGCCGGAAGTCCTCGATCGAGCGGAACTTCAGGTCGACGCCGAAGGTGCCGCCCTCTTCCGTCAGGCGGTTCTTGACGCGATAGGCGGCGCGCGGCTCCAGGCCGCGCATCACGTCGTCGAAGTTGTCGACGTCGATGTTGACGAACTTGCGGTCCTTCAGGCGCGGCAGCTCGGCTTCCGACTGGGCGCTGAAGTCGCCCACCACACCCACGACGAAGGGCAGTTCCTTTTGCTCGATCGCGTCGCCCTTCTCGACGTCATAGGTCAACTGGACGCGCGGCGGGCGTACTTTCTGGAGTCTTTTCTGAACGCTTTCTTTCTTAGCCATGGGGGCTCCAAGCGGGTGCGTATTGACGATGGCAAGCGGACCCGGCCAGCCGGGTCCGGCGGCCGATCAGGGTTTGTTGAGGAGGTTGCCGAACGGATCCGGCGCGCGGCCCGATGCGGGCGGAGGCGTCTGGGCGGACGAGGCGGCGCCGCCAGACTGCGCCGGCCTGGCCGCGGGCGTCGCGGGGGTGTTGGCGGCCGAGGCCGGCGCGCCGCTCGTGGCGGGCGTACCGGCTGCGGGCGTACCGGTTGCGGGCGTACCGGCTGCGGGCGTACCGGCTGCGGGCGTGCCCGTGCCGGCGGCGCCTTCGTTGCGCGGCTTGGGCGGACGCGCGCCGCCGCCGCGCGGCGGCTTGCGGCCCTCGGGGAACAACACGTCCTGGCCCAGCGTCTCGCGCATGGCGGCGGCCAGGGCCACCGCGTCGCTGCGGGCATTGCCGGCCAGCAGCGCGTCGGCGCGCAGGTCCGCCAGCGACTGCATCGCGACCCGCAGGCCGCCCACGGCGCGCACCGTCTTGGCGGTGAAATCGTTCGAATCGCGGTTCAGCGCCTCGTCGGCGGCGACGATGGCTTCCCCGTACTTCTGCTCGTCAAAGCGGATCTTGGCGATATACGACCAGGGCTCGCCGCGCGAGGGGTTGCGTTGTGCGATTTCCTGGAATTGGGCCACGGCCTCGTCGCCGCCCTTGTTGGCCAGCGTCTCCGTGGCCTGGGTGATCGACTGCTTGTATTCAGCGTCCGTCTGGGGCTTGCTGGTGGTGGCGCAACCGGCCATTAACGCCACCATGCCACCTATGAGGAAATACCGGGAAAGTTGCATTTTTTGGGCACGTGTCTGATGTAACCAAGGGCCGCGTATTTCAACAACTTTTTGTTAGTACACCACTACAGGGCATTACGTCATGTAACTCACGCCGAAATGTCGCTCAACGTGCCGTCATCTGTATGCCGTCGCAATGATCCGGTATAAAGAGCCATGTCAAAACATCTCAATTTATCGCGATGCCTGGCCGCCACGATGCTTATCGCGGCAGCCCCCGTCATTACTGGTTGTGCGGCGGTTTCCGCCCTTGGCGCGGTGGCCGGAATCACCGGCACGGCGCTCGATGCGGCGGGCCTGAAAAAGGACCCAAATGCGCCCACGGACGTGAAATTGGCGATACACGCCGGAGAAAATTTGAATGCGAGCAGCGGCCAGCCAACCGCCGTCGTTACGAAAGCATACTATTTGAAGAATGCCGAGGCATTTCAGCGCGCACCGCTCACGCAATTGGTTGATACTGCGCAGGAAAAGGCGGCATTGGGCGACAGTCTGATCGCGTCGCGCGAAATCACCCTGACTCCAGGCCAGCGTTTCGAAAACGTCGAGAAGGTGCCGAAAGGCGCCGCGTATATCGCCGTTGCCGCCTTGTTTTACGCGCCCGCGCCGCAGCGCTGGAAATATGTGTTCGAGGTCAAAGAGGTCGAGGACACCGGCATCGTCCTGGGCGCGCATGCCTGCGCCATGACGGTCGCCACCGGCAAGATCGTGGTGCCGCCAGGCATGCCCGCGTTCGATCCGTCCCGGCTCGGTTCGTTGCAATGCCCGAACTGAATCCGGCGCGAGCCGGATGCGTTCACCGAAACGTCCTCTTTATATATAGATAGTCAATAACGAGAGCCCGCCAACGTGAGTTATTCAGCGAAGATTCTGTGGGGAGAGGGGCTGTTCCTGCGGCCCCAGCATTTTCAGCGCCAGGACGCCTACCATGAGGCCCGCCTGGCGGAGATGAGCCGGGCGCTGCATCCCTATTCCTGGGGCCTGCGCGCGGCGCGCTTCGATGCCGCCGCGCTCGCCAACGGCATGCTGCGCGCCACCGAGCTGTCGGCGATCTTTCCCGACGGCGAGATCTACAACGCGCCGCACAACGACGACCTGCCGCCGGCCGTGGCGCTGGACGGGCTCGACGGCGCCAGCGAGGCCGTGTTCTACCTGGCCCTGCATCCGATGAAGGACATCGGCGGCAACTACCGCGACGCGCAGCAATCGCAAGGCTTCGATGCCCGCTACGCGCACCAGGACAGCCCGGCGCCGGACCTCTACACCAACGCCAGCACCGCCGACCTGGCGTTCCTGCGCAAGAACGTGCGGCTGCTGTCCGAGCACGAACCGCGCGACGCGCTGCTGACCCTGCCGGTGGCGCGCGTGCGCCGCACCGCCAGCGCCGGTTACGAACTGGACACCAGCTTCATCGCCCCCAGCCTCACGGTGCAGGCCTGCGGCGCGCTGTTCGAGCAGTTGCGCCGCCTGCTGGACGCGCTGCAGGCCAAGGTCAACGCGCTGTACGGCTTTCACCGCGAACCCAACAAGAACATCATCGAGTTCCGCTCGGGCGACGTGGCCTCGTTCTGGCTGCTGCACACCGCCAACGAAGCCTATTCGGCGCTGTCGCACCTGTTCCACAACCCGCAACTGCATCCGGAGCGCCTGTTCCAGGAAATGCTGCGGCTGGCCGGCGCGCTGATGACGTTCTCGAAAGTGCACACGCTGGCCGACCTGCCGGTGTATCGCCACGAGCAGCCCGGCGCGGCCTTCGCGCAGCTCGACACGATCCTGCGCGACCTGCTCGACACCGTCATCTCGACCCGCTACTTCTCGATCGTGCTGGAAGAACTGCGGCCGTCGTTCCACGTCGGCCGGCTCGATTCCGACAAGCTCGACGAAACCACCGCGCTGTACCTGTCGGTGTCGGCCGCAACGCCCGCCAGCGAACTGGCCGAGACCGTGCCGCTGCGCTTCAAGGTCGGCGCGCCCGACGACGTCGAGAAGCTGGTGCTGTCGGCCATGCCGGGCGTGCAACTGGCCTACACCCCGCAGGTGCCGCCGGCGGTGCCGGTCAAGCCCGGCGCGTGCTATTTCGCCTTGCAGACGCGCGGTTCGCTGTACGACCGCATGCTGCAGGCCCGCAGCATCGCCATCTATGCGCCTGCCGGCATACCCGAACTGAAACTGGACCTGATCGCCGTCACCCGCTGACCGGCGCCCGTACGACCCGACGCAACCCGACGCCCACTGAAAGAGCCGCCATGAACACCGCCGCGCCCTCTCTGATGCCTGCAACCTCGCTCCCGCCCCACGCCGCCGACTTCTACGGCTCGCGTCCCGCCAAGTCACTGCTGGACCTGCTGTACGACGGTTTCCTGATGCTGTTCCTGCTCAAGAGCGGGCAGGAGCCGGCCAGCGCCGCGTCGTTCTCGGCCCGGGTGCAGCAGTTCCTCGCGGACTTCGAACGCAGCGCCAAGAAGCTCGACATCCCGGCCGAGGACGTCTACGCCACCAAGTACGCGTTCTGCGCCGCGGTTGACGAAACCGTGCTGAACTCCGGCTTCTCGATCCGCGATGCCTGGATGCTGCAACCGCTGCAACTGACGCTGTTCGGCGAGCAACTGGCCGGCGAGAACTTCTTCACACGCCTGGAGGACCTGCGCGCCCAGGGCGCGCCGCGGCTGCAGTCGCTGGAAGTGTTCTACATGTGCCTGCTGCTGGGCTTCCAGGGCAAATACATGATCGAGGGCCAGGAAAAACTCGGCTACCTGACCGCACGCCTGGGCGACGAGATCGCGCTGCTGCGCGGCAAGCGCGCCGGCTTCGCGCCGCACTGGCCGCTGCCCGACAAGATCGCCCACACGCTCAAGCGCGACGTGCCGCTGTGGAGCATCGGCGCGCTGTTCGCCCTGCTGGGCCTGCTGGCCTACCTGGGCATGGCCCACTTCCTGAACGGCGACATGCAGACCGCCATGGCGCCCTATCACGACATCGTCAAGCTCGGGCCGCGCGCCGCCCACCTGACCATCTCGCTGCCCTGAAGGTTCACGCACACCGCCACGCACCATGATCGATCGCTCCTCCCCGCCCGCGGGCTATAGCAGCCTGAATGTTGCCTCGCTGTCCCAGAACGCCCGCCTGCTGCGCGTCGACACCCCGCTGGGCGAGGCGCTCGCCGTCGAACGCATGCATCTGCGCGAAGGCGTGTCCGAGCTGTTCGCGCTGACGCTGGACTGCCTGTCCTCGTCCGCCGAACTGGATATCGAATCCCTGCTGGGCAAGGAGATCAGCGTCGGCCTGCTGCTGGCCGATGGCGGACAGCGCCGCTGGCACGCGGTGGTGGAAGGCGTGGATGCGCTGGGCGCCGACGGCGGGCTGGCGCACTACCGCCTGCACGCCGCGCCCTGGCTGGCCACGCTGCGGCTGCGGCGCGACAGCTTCGTGTTCCAGGACAAGTCGGTCACCGACATCCTGACCGACGTGTTCGCGGACTACCCGCTGGCCGCGTTCGCCTTCGAGATCACCGAACCGCTGGCGCCGCGCCCGGTGCGCACCCAGTACCGGGAGACCGACCTGGACTTCGTGCTGCGGTTGATGGCCGAGGCCGGCCTGAGCTTTCGCTTCGACCACCAGCAGGGCGAAGGCCAGGCCGACGGCGGCGGCGCGCGCCACCGCCTGGTGGTGTTCGACGCCCGCGCGGCGCGGCCGGCCAACCCCGCCGCCTCGCTGCGTTTTCATCGCAGCGACGCCACCGAATCCGAAGACAGCGTCACGCGCTTTGGCGCGGCGCGCGCGCTGCGCGCCAACACCGTCACCCGCGTCGCCTGGAACGACCGCGCGTTGCTGGCGCACGGCGCTCATGCCGAATCGGCCCTGGACGCCGGCGCGCTGCCGCCACTGGAAGACTACGACTACGACGGCCACGGCCGCCATCCCGACGATGCCACGGCCGAGCAATTGGCCAGCCGCGGCCTGCAGGCGCACGAAGCGCGCGCGCTGCAATTCGAGGGCGGCGGCACGGCCCGCCAGATGATGCCGGGCCACGTCTTCGCGCTGACCCAGCACGACCGCTACGCGCAGGGCGATGCCGCCCCCGGCGACGAGCTGGGCGGCAACCAATACACCCTGCTGTGGGTGGAACACGAGGCCGCCAACAACCTGGGCAGCCAGGCCGCCCAGGCGCTGGACACGCCCGATCTGGAGCACGGCGCCTATCGCAACAACTTCGGCGCGCAGCCGGCAGCCGCCGCGCTGCTGCCGGCCTGGCGCGCCCGGCCCACGGCCCCCGAGGGCGTGACCGCGCTGGTGGTGACGGCGCAGGACGCCAGCGTCACCACCGGCCGCGACCTTCGCGTCAAGGTGCAGTTCCCCTGGCAACGCGGCGAACGGCCGCTGCCGGGCGGGCTGCGCCACCGCAGCCACGGCGACGACGCCGGCAACGCGCCCGGCGACGACCGCTCCGGCACCTGGCTGCGCGTGGCCGGCGCGCAAGCGGGTCCGAACTGGGGCGCGCACCACCTGCCGCGCCAGGGCACCGAAGTCGTGGTGGAATTCCTCGACGGCGACATCGACCAGCCCGTGGTGGTGGCGCAGTTGTACAACGACAGCGACCTGCCGCCCTGGAGCGCGGGCGTGGACGCCGATGCCAACCATCCCGGCACGCTCAGCGGCTGGCACAGCCAGGCCCTGGACGGCAGCGGCTACAGCCAGTGGCTGTTCGACGACACCGCCGGACAGGTGCGCACGCGCCTGTCCAGCTCCATCGCCGCGTCGCAATTGGGACTGGGCTATCTGGTGCAGCAAGGCGCCGACGAATCCTCGCGCGGCCAATGGCGCGGCACGGGCTTCGAGCTGCGTTCCGACGCCTGGACCGTGGTGCGTTCGGGCCAGGGCATGCTGCTGTCGGCCAACGCCCGCGAAAGCGCCCGCTCCACCCAGGCCGATGCGCAGGAAGCGCTGCTGTTGCTGCGTGGCGCGCAACATGCCGCGCAGCGTATCGACAACGTTGCCACGCAGAGCCAGGCGCGCGCGCTGGCGGCCAACGAACAATTCAACCCGCTGATCCAGGCGCTGGACCCGAAGGCCGACGGCCGCTATGCCGGCAGCGTCGGCGGCCAGCAGGCGGTGAAGGCCAGCGCCAACGAGCGCAGCGGCACCGACCCGGTCGAACGCATCGATGGCGCCCGCATGCTGGTCGACGCGCCCTCGTCGCTGAACCTGGCGACCCCCGCCAGCGCGATCCTGCATGCCAGCGAAAACCTGCACGCCACCACCCAGGCCGACGGCCACGTCGCGGCGCGCCAGACCTTCGCCAGCGCCTCGGGCCGTTCCACCAGCCTGTTCGTGCAGGACGGCGGCCTGCGCGCCATCGCCGCCAACGCGCCGGTGTCGATCCACGCGCACACCGACATGCTGGAAATGCTGGCGGGCCAGGACATCACCATCACCTCCACCACCGACAGCATCGAGATCCTGGCGAACACGCGCATCACCTTGCAGGCGGCCGGGGGCAGCATCGTCATGGACGGCGGCGACATCCTCTTCAAGGGCCCGGGCATGTTCTCGGTCAAGGGCGCTTCGCACAACCTGATCGGGCCGGCCAGCGACGCGGCCGCCCTGCCCGCGCTGCCCTCCAGCCAGGTCGGCGATCCGATGCTGGTGACGGCCGAACTGGTGCACCGGCCCAACGCGCTGCTCCAGGCCCTGAGCGGTTCAGGCAAGGCGCTCAATGCCGCTGGCGCTTCGGACGCCCTGGCCGCCGCGCCGGCCGCCGCCGATGCGGCCGCCGCGGGCGGCCCCGGCTCGGCCCTGGCCGGTGGCGCCAGCGCGCTTTCGAGCGGCCTGACAGCCGCTTCCGGCATGCTGGACAAAGCCAAGTCAATGGCCGGCGCCGTGCTCAAGCCGGTGCAGGACCTGGGTGCGATGGCCGGCAAAGCCATGGGCGCCGTCACCGAAGCCGGCTCCGGCCTGGTCTCGGGCGTCGCGGCCAAGGCCGGCGGCATGGCGCAGTCCGCGGTGAGCGCGGTCACGCCGTCGCTGATGAGCGGCGCCACCCCGCCGCTGATGGGGCGCGCCGCTTCGGCCGCCGGCAATGCCACGCAATCGCTGGTAAGTGAAAGCGCCGCGTCCCTGGCGCAAGGCGCCGGCGGCGCGCTCGCCAGCGCCGTGCCCATGCCAGCCGGCCTGGCCAACGCCGCCGACGCGGTCTCCCAGGCCGGCGCCATGGCCGGCCAGGCCACGGCGATGGCATCGCAGGCCGCCGCGCTGGGTTCGAAAGCCGGCGGCATGTTGTCCGGCGCCTCGGACGGTGCCGCTGGCGCGGCGGGTGCCTCGGCAGCTGCGGGTGGCGCGGCGGGCGCGGCGGCATCCGCTGGCGGCGTGGGCGCAGCCATCGGCCCGATGATGACCCAGGCCATGGGCGTCATCGGCGACCGCGGCTCGGCGCTCGGCTCCACCGTGAACACGCTGCTGTCGATGCCGGACGTCACCCAGGGCAACCTGCCCGCCGTGGCCGGCGCCATTCTCAGCACGCCGGGGCTGACGCACTCCGCGGTCCCGGCGGTGGTGGGCGCCATCCTGCAATCGCCCAGCATTTCCAGCGTGACGCTGCCCAAGGTGGCGCAAGCCATCATGAACATCCCCGCGGTGGCCAACTCGCCCTATCCGGGCCTGGCCCGGCGCGTGATGGAAGCGGCCGGCATCAACCTGCCCGGCGCCGCGCGGGTGCCCGGCGACGCCACCGGCGAACCGGCGGGCGACACGCCAAGGCCGGCCACCACGGTGGCCTCGGCCTACCAGGCGCGTAGCGGCGCCAAGCTGCAATACGTCAACCTGCCGCAGGCCGAGGAACGCTGGAACGACGGCCAGGCGCTCACCAGCCTGGACCGCCAGACCAACAAGCCCAAGATCCGCGTGCGCTTCGACAAGGCCGGCCAACACCGCTTCACGGTCAAGGTCAGCCCGCGGCCGGGCAATGCGGTGTACTCGGCGCGCGAACTGAGCCGCCAGCCGCTCTACCGCGAGCCGAGCCAGCGCTCCTACAGTTACGTCACCGATCCGGACGGCACCAAGATCGTCGACGATATCGCGCTGCCAGCCGCCGGACTGAACACCTATCTGTTCGAGGTGGTCAACGACAAGAACCAGATCATCTCCACCGAGGTCGTGGAAACGGTCAGGCGCCTGTACATCCAGGAAATCATGCTGCCCGGCCCCGAGCCGATGCAGCGCCCCCACGGCTTCCAGCCGACCGCGACCGAGTACGCGCGGCACGGCGTGGACGTGGTGCAGTTGCCGCCGCTGACCACGCGCGGCCAGGCCAATTACGATGTGATCTACGACAACAGCGCTGACGATGCCCGCCTGCGCAGCGCGGCACGGTCGGTCTACGCCCAATCGCAGGGCGCCGAGCGCGAGCCGTACACCATCGTGGCCTGCCACGTGGACCGGCTCGCCACGCCGAAGCCGGTGCAGCCCTTTTACATCCGCGCCAACGCGGGCCCGGGCGCCGGCAGCACACAGGTCCAGTTCGCCGACGCCGCCGGCGACGTCAGCTTCCTCTGGTACAACATCGATCCGGCCCAGGACTGGTTCCTGGAATGCCTGTTCGAGTACACCGACCCGGCCGCCGGCGTGCGGCGCGCGGTGGTGCCACGCGATCGGGTCACGCCGGTCCCCTACGATCCGGCCCAGCCCAAGGCCTGCCATGCGGTGAACGTACGCCTGGAGGGGCTGCTGCCCGTGCCCACGTCCGGCAAGATCGTATTGCGCGTGCGACTCATGGAAAGCGCGGCGGCCGGTCTCGCGTTCTACAACACCAACCTGCTGTGCGTGGCCGCGATGTCCCCCTGGGACCCGGTGACGATGAACTACCAGCAGGAGACCTTCGTCCATGAAATCGGCCACCTGATCGGCATGACGCCCAGCGGCCCGGAATGGGTCCAGGCGCATCCGGACGAAGCCGACATGGACTCGTCCAAGCTCGACAAGGGGCCGTTTTTCTATTCCAAGTGGGGCAACCACTGCCATCAGGGCCTGCCCGCGAACCGGTTCAGCGATGCCGACACCGGCGCCTGCGTCATGTTCGGCGCCGACTGCATGAGCATCCGCTTCTGCGTCCATTGCGCCAAGGCCGTCCGCAAAGTGGATATGTCCGGTGGCTGGCCCACGTTCTGACGGCTGGCGCCGCGCGGCGCCGGCCCTGGTTTTGCTGCTCGCGGCCGCGCTCTGCGCCCTGCCCGCGTCGGCGCGGACCGTCGGCGGTCCGCGCGCCCCCTCTCAACCCGCTACCCAGACCGCTTCCATGACCACCGACTGGATTGACCCGCCCGCCTTCGCCACCGCCCCCATCGGCACCGTGTTGGACCACGCCTGCATCCCGCCCAACCACGGCAGCGATGACCAACTGAACATCGCCGCGCCCACGCGCGTGCGGCCGCAGGCCACCGGCGCCTTGGTGATCCCGGTATGCGCGCAGGGCATCATCCCCGTCTCGCAAAATCAGAAGTTGCCGCGCTTCGTGGCGGTCAACACCCAGACCGGCAAGACCTACGAAGGCGTGGCCTACGAATACAAGCGCCGTCCGCCCCGCGCCGGCGTCGAGGTCGACGAGATCCCGGGCTCGCGCCCGCCCAAGGGCATCCCGATCAGCCCGGGCATCAGCGTCGGCACGCAGTTCAGCACCGACCTGGCGGCGCAGGTGGGACTGCCCACGGAGCCGGCGAAGTACGAGGTCTATATCGAGTCCAATGGCGTGCGGTCCAATACCGTCACGATCGAAGTACAGGCGGCGCCCTAGGCCCGGCGCGACGCCGCCCACGCCGGCCGGCCATGTTTCCGCTCGAAATCCTTCTGCTCATCGGCGGCATGGCGCTGGCCGTCGGCATCGCCGCGCTGGTGGTGGCGATCCAGGTCCTGCGCTTCATCCACTGGGGGTACTGGGCCGACGATGCGACCCACGGCGAGCGGCCCCATTTCACCGGCCCGCTGCTGGCCCTGGTGTTCAGCCTGCTGGCCGCCAGCGAAATCCTGCCGTTTCACCCGATCTTCGACCGGATCCATGAGCTGAATCCGGTGCCCCCCTGGGCGACGGAGTATTACATGGTGGCGATGCTGGGGTTGATGGTGCTGTCCTGGGCCTATGGAGGCAGGATCAAGCACTGGCTGTGGAACAGGTTGCGGCGATGGCTGCGGCGCTCAGGGGCGCGGTCCGAATCGTGAATACGCGGTAGCCTGGGCGTTGCGACCGCGTCGGCGTCAACCATTCTTGTCGCCCGGCGGCGTACCCTGGGCTTTCAAGCGTGCGATGGTCGCCACCGGCAATGCGGCGACGGCCTTGGCGAAATCGCCGGGCTGGCGGCCGGGTTGCGACAGCAGCGCGGCGATTTCCGGGTCGGTGTCGAAGTCGGAGGCGACGGTGAAATACAGGCGCATGTATTGGCGCATGTCTTGCTCCTCCACGATGCGATACTTGATCCAGGCCGTCCTGGCGACTTTGCCAAGCACACGCAGGACCTCATGGCCATCCCGATAATCTTCGAATGCGCCGCGGTATTCCCGGTAAAGCCAGTCCGTCGTGTCGACCAACGGGAAGCGTGTCTGGCCGAGCAGTTTGCGGCTCAGGGCCAGCTCCATATGCTCATCGGGGTAGATGTGCAGTTCCAGGTACAAAGGCCCATCGCCTGCGGGTATGGGCGTCGGGCCGAGATGGACCTTGGTTTCCTTGCGAAACAGCAAGCTGTCCATCGTACCGTCATAGAGATGCTTGATCGCCTCTTCACCATCCAGACCTGACCATCGAACCGTGAACTCCGTGCCCTTCAAGGTGTAGCAACAGGTCACTGATCCCTCGCCGCCGCCAACACCCATGGCGCCGCTGCTGGCGGTCCGCCCCGCTTTGTCGGAAATGAGGATGGTGTCGATGTCCCACGGCGTGTAGTTGTAGGCGATCAGGTTCAGACCACGATACTCGGGCTCGCCGCCACAAGCGGCCGATGCGGCCAGCAATGCGATTGCGAAAACCCGGCTTGCGTGCCGCCCCTTCATGGCCGGGCCGGCGCCATACTATCCAGGTTCGCCCGCATCTGGTCCACGCGCGCCGCAGCGGCGGTATCGGTCTTCAACTTCGCCTCCTCGGCCTTGAAATCGGTCTTGCCGAAAATGTCCTTGTCGCGCGTGCGGAAGTACAGCGTGGTGCTGGCCAGCAGGTGATCCGGCCAACTGCTCAGCATGGCGTCGTGCACCAGGAAGTCGAACAGGGCCATGACCTTGGGCGGCAGCGGATTCTTGCCGGCACTGGCTTCGCGCCATACGTTCAGCAGGCGCTGTTCGGTGGCCCGCCTTGCCTTCATGTCGGCGAAGGGGTCCTTGGGCTGGTCTTCGTCGGTCAACTTGCCGCCATTGCGCACGATGATGTCGTTGCGCATCTTTTGCATATCGCGCGGACCCTGGTTCACCTGTTCGATGCGGCGCACCAGCTCAGGATTAGTGCGGCGGAGTTCGTCTTTGCGCCGCTCGTTCTCGGCATCCTTGCGCTCGGCGTCTTCCAGCGCCCGGTATTCCTCCTCAAGCCGCTGCCACAACGGCTTGAACCGCTTGGGCGGCAACTCGCCACGGCTGGCCGCTGCGCGCTCCCAGCGTTCGTCCTTCAGCGCCTCCAGTTCTTTCAGGCGAGCCGTGTTTTCGGGCTTTGCCCGCTCTTCGCGCGACAGCCCCGACACGCGGCGGAGTTCTTCGTTGTATTCCTGTTCGGGCGTGAAGAAATCGCGATCCTTGATCCACTTTTCCGCGGGATCTGACAGCTCGCTCTTGAAGACGGGGTCCTGGTAGCGGACGGCGAGCCAGCGCAGGAAGACTTCCATGTGGGGCATAAAGTCGATGCCTGGCTCGTATTTCACTACGCTGCGATAGGCATCAACCAACTCGTTGATATGGTATGTCTGGCCGCCATCCTGGATAGACGCAGCCATGCTGAACTTGGCATAAGTCAGCGCCCGCTTGTCGAATAGTTGCTCCATGCTGTAGAAGCCCACTCCGTGGCAGAGGCCAAGATTCAGCATGTCGCGCAACGGCACCCGCGACAGCTCGCCGCGTGATCCAAGCGACCCCTCAGGACTGACACCCGTGACATCCCCGCTCGACCCGGGGTAGAGATACTGCTCACCCCGGGTTTTCTCAAGGCTATCCACACGCTGGTTGGCACGCAGCTCCTGCGCGGCGGCAAAGTGGACGCATTTTTCGACTGCGCCCGGCACCGTCAGCGTACGATCCTTGTGAGTCTGTTTGATCAGATCCGTAAATGGCAGAAAACCCAGGAAGGTATTCTCATCCATGATCGACGAGACGGAATCGAGCAACCCCAGGAAGCGGATGCGGATTTCAGCCTCGCGCGCGCCATTCACGCCCGGAAAGACGAGATCCTTGTCATGGCGACGGCGGTACTTCTTGACCACGTCGTTGATGAACTGGCGTGCCATGACGCCTCCCCGATCGCCGCCAAACACCGAAATCTCGATCCGCCGCACGTTATTCATTTCGGCGCTTACCGCCTCATGCACCGCACGCAACTGGCGCAGCGCCGCATCGACCCGCACGTCAACACCGGTTCCCATCAGGTAGGCCACGGTTTCGTTGTCACGAATGACGGGCACGCCTTCCAGCGCCGTGGTCTTGGCGACTTCCTTGGCCGCGGTCCAACCAACTTTCAAGGGATTTTTCTTGAAGCCTGCCCAGAAACCACGCACCGTACCCTTGGCTCGATTGACCAGGCGTTCCGGGTCCCAGGCATTCCAGATCCGCACCACCTTGTCGGGAAGCGTCTTGACGTCCTTCACCACATCCTTGTACGCCTTGACCACCGGCTGAAACGAGCCCTCTTTGATCATCTTCTGGGTAGCGCTGCGCAAGCGCTTGAGCGCATCCGTCTCCGGAATCTCGTCGGTGCGGGTGATGTTCTTGGCAGCGTTCTTGGCGTTCTTCGCGGCTTCGCTCAGGATTTTTTTTCCGGCGGTGGTCGCTCCGTAGATCAAATCGTCATTCTTGGCGTCCGCATTCAACTCCGTGCCCAGTCCTGAATAGTAGAACCGGAACCAATACTGATTCACGGGACGATCTTCGTCGTCATGAGCATAGTGCGCTTCCCAGAGCCGACAGATATTCGAGTAGAACGTGGGATGCTTGTTATCGACATCGCGGCTGCGGCCGAACCCGTCGAAGAAGAACCCGATGCGGATCACGGCGCCACATTCCTGGCAGTCCTGCTTGGGATAGGCAGCCTCGTTCTCGGCCATTTTCTTGAGCACGGTGGCGGGGGTGCGATCCACCGGCGGTAGGCGGTCAGCCATTCTTGTCTCCCGGGGCGGTTCCCGTAGCTTTCAGATGCGCGATCTTGTCCGCAGGCAAGGCCTGCACGGCCTTGGCAAAGTCGCCCGGCTGGCGACCAGATTTGGCCAGCAGCGCCGCGATGTCCGGGTCGGTGTTGAAGTTCGATGCCACGGTGAAATACAGCAGCATGTATTCCTGCAGGTCCTGCTTATCCTCGAGACGGTATTTCGTCCAGGCCGTTTTGGTCACCTTGGCGACAACCCTGCGAACCTCGGCACTACTGCGATAGTCGCCCAGAGCGTCACGATGCTGGGCATAGAGCCAACGCGTAACCTCGACGATCGGAATGCGTACCTGCCCCAGCAACTTGCGGCTCAGCGCCAGCTCCATATGCTCGTCGGGGTAGATGTGCAACTCCAGATATAGCGGCCCATCACCCGGCGGAATTTCGGCCGCTGGGAAACGGACGGGCGTCTCCTTGTTGAAGATCACCTCCTCCAACTTGCCGTCAAACATGTGTTGGCGGGCCTCCTCCGCGTCCGCCCCACGCCATTGCACCTTGAAATCGGTGCCCTTGAGGTGATAGCAGCAGGTCACCGAACCTTCCCCGCCACCCGCGATGATGGCACCTGTAGTGGCCGAGTTTCCCTCTTTATCCGTGACCTCGACACGATCCAAATCCCAAGGCGTGTAGTTGTAAGTTACGAACGAGAGTCCCTTGTAGCTAGGCTCGCCATTGCATCCCGCCAGCATCCCCAGCCACATCAACAGAATGACCAAGCCCTTACGCATTCAAAACCCCCTGTTCCCGTTCCTGCTCCGCCCGCAGCAGCCCATCCCACACCGCGTCGGGCACATGTGCCAGCGCCTGCGACAGCCCCTCGCCCTGGAAGGCGCGCAGCGCCGGCGAGATCGCCTCGTGTTCGTCAAAGCGCGGGGAAATCGTGATGCCCCACGCCACGTAGTCCAGCATGTCGCGCTCGCTGGCGATGCCGTATGAGCGCGCCCGCGCCATCTGTTCGGTCACGCGCTCGACCAGTTCATCCTGCCGCAGTTCGCCCAGCACGCCGAGGTAGATGCGGCGGATCTGCACCGCCAGCTTGTCCGGATAGTCCAGCTCCAGCAGCGCCTGGTGCTGCGCCAGCGTGAACGGTTGCTGCCGGGGCGCATCGTCGGCCGGCCGCTGGCCGGGGCCGGTCCACTGCGCCAGGGTGCCGTCGCGGCGCGGGTAGCGCAGCAGATTGAACGGCGCCAGGAAACGCGCGCGCTCGGCCGGCGTCCACACCTGGAAGGCGCGGTCCAGGATGCGGCTGTCGTAAAGGTGCAGGTAGTACTCGCGGCCATCGGGCAGGCCGTACTCCCCGTAATAGGCGAAGTGCGCCATCAGTTCGGCCAGCGGCAAGGGCGACACCAGATGGATCAGCGCATACGCGCCGCTATCGCTTTGGTGCAGCCGCTTCAGCAGGCGCAGCAATTCCGAGGTACGCGGCTCGCCCGGGTCGCGCGACAGTTCGAAACGGGTCAGGTCATCGACCTCGATCAGCAACGGCGCGATGTCTTCGTAGATCGCCAGTTCGGTGCCAACCCAGATGGAGCCATGGCTCAGATCCGCGCTGGCCCGAAGCGGAGCGGACAGTTCGGCGTGGCCGCGAAAATCCACCAGCAGAAAGGTATTCAATCCTGCGCCGACATCGGCGGCCAGATCAACTGCCTGGGCCAGCGTGTCGTTCAGGCGCGACTCCCAATCCATCATGCCGCCCCTCATGCTTTGTCGGTGATCGACTGCACGCCATCCTGCGCGTCCAGCACGCACTGCTTGCAGACGGTGAACTGGGGGAAGGCATACGGCAGGCGGTCCGGCCCGGCGAACTGCTTGTTGCCGGTCTTGACGTCGATGCGGCCCGGCGCGGTGACGGTGATGTTGCCGCCCTCGAGCACGATGCTGGCGCCCGCCGCCGTCGCAATGCGGATGCGCTTGGGCGCGGCGTATTCCACCGCCGTCTGGGCGCTGCCGATGGTGATGTCCTGCTGCGCCTGCACCCGCAGGATGTCGTGCTGCGCCTGCACGTCGACATTGCCCTTGGCCGAGATCAGGTCCAGCCCGGACTCCGATCCGCCCTGCTGCAGTCCCGCCACGATGCCCAGCCCCTGACCCGTGTGCAGGCGCAGCGCGCCCATCACCGCCAGGTTCTGGTCCTTGCCCGCCGACCAGTGCAGCGCCTCGCCGGCGGTGTATTGCAGGTGCTGGCCGGCCACCTGCGCCAGCCCGGCGCGCGCCGCCATCAGCACCACGGGATCGGTGGCGTGCGGCACCTTGCCTTGCGCCGCGTCGGTATGCTTGGACGAGGCGTCACCGCGCGCGCCTTCCACGCTGTCACCGGCCACCGTGCCCGAAACCGCGCGATGCATGGCCGCCAGCGGCGCCTTGTCGCCATCGAGCACGCTGGCGCCCGGCCCGCGCGTGCCCTGCACAGTCGCCAGCCGCAGCCCCTGATGCGCGCCCGCCACGCCGTCGAGCGAACGCGCCATCTGCTCAGTCTGGCCCGCCAGCGCCTGCACCCCGGCCGCATCGCCGATGGCGCTGGCCAGGCCGCCGGTCGCCGTATACGTGCTCAGCAGCACGCCCGCGCCGCCGCGCACCGCGCCGTAGCCATCCGTGCGCAGCTCGGCGCCCAGGCCACGCAGGCCGCCGCGGTAGTTGCCAGCCTGGTGGATCAGGTGTCCCAGGTTCAGCTCGCTGGCCTGCGCGCTGCTCTTGACCTGCATGCGCAACTGGCCATCGGTGTCATCGAACACGATCTGGTTGTAGCCAGCGCCGCCGAACTCCTTGCTCTTGAAGCCGCTCAAGGCGGCCGCGTTGCGATGGTTTTCGTCGCCGCCGGCCGCGCCGTGCCAGGCCGGCGCGTTGCCCGAGGCCAGGTTGGCCTGGGCGCTGGGCGCGCCATCGCGCGCGGCGGCATAGACCTGCGTGTCGGCCTTGGCGCCCTGGCGCCCGCCGGGCGTGGCGGGCGTGCCGCCTTCACCTCGGCCGTTGTACAGCGCGCCCACCACGATGGGTTGGTCGATGTCGTCATCCAGGAAGCGCACCAGCACCTCCTGGCCGATGCGCGGCACGAAGCTGATGCCCATGCCCGCGCCTGACTGGCGCTGCGCCACCCGAACCCAGCGGCTGGCGGCCTCGCCCTCGGCGGCGTTGGCCTGCCAATGAAAACGGATGCGAACGTCGCCGCGCTTGTTGCGCAGGATCTCGTCCTGCTCTTTCGGTTGCGTGCCGCCCTCGGCATCGGTGACGACAGCGGTGTGCACGCCGTGCACCGACGGCGCGCCCGTCAGGCGCGCGCCACGTGGTTGCGGCAGCGCGGGCCGCCAGGGACGGTCACAGCGCACCGCCTCGAAGCGGTTGGCGTAACCGACCTCGCGCGCCCTGGCCAGCACGGCCGCATCCGCGCGCAAGGCGATGGCGTCATGCGGTTGCGCGCCCGGCCCGGCCAAGGCGTCGCCATCCAGCGCCAGGTACTGATCCAGCCCGCCCAGCCGCTGCGCCAGCGAGGCGCGCGTTTCGGGCGGCAGGTTGTTGATGCCCACGTGCTCGACTCGGTCCAGCGCAAAGACCGGTTCGAAGCCGGCTTCGCCCGCCGGCCCCAGCGACGAGAGGTCCTGCAGCGTGAAGCGCGTGCCCGAGCGGAACGTGCGCACCACCCCGCGCCCGACGAAGGTTTCCGCGCGGGCGCGCACGGCTTCGGTCGCCAGGTCCGCCTGGCGGCGGGCCTGGGCTTCATCCGCAAAGCCGCCGTGGCCGGCGACCTCGTACCAATCCAGCCCATGCTCGTCGCCGTTGCCGCTGGCCGGATTGACCAGCGACTGCGCGGCCACCGCGCGCTTGCCGCTGTCATGCCAGCCCAGCACGGTGATGCTGTCCGGCGTGCGGCGTCGCTGGCGCGCCAGCGCCTGTACGGTGTCGCGCGATTCGGTCGCGGCGGCGCGCTGGAAGCGGATGCCGCCGTTCGCGGACTCGGCGTCCTCGGCCAGGTTGCGGCTGTCGGCGAACAACTGCACGACGTGGCGAGCGGGCACGCTTTCGTCTTCCAGCACGGTCCAGCCCAGGCCGGCCTCGGCCAGCAGGCGCGCCAGGAAGTCGTAGTCGGTCTCGCGATATTGCGTGGTGTAGGGACGCGGCTTCAGGCCCGCCAACGCCGGTTCGACGTCGGCCGCCAACCGGTAGACATAACCTTCATAGCCATCGAGCACGTGGCGCACGATGTCCAGCACCGCCTTGCCTTCGAACACGCGGCTGGCGCGCCGCTGCGTGGCCAGCCACAGCCACGGCGCCACGGTCAGCCGGTAGCGCGCCAGGCCGGCGTCGCCCGACAGCAGCTCGGCTTCCCGAATCACGCCGCTGCGCGCCGCGCGACTGCCGTCGGCGCGCGCGGTCCACAGCGTGACCGGGCGAGAAATCATGTCCTGCAACGAGAGGCCAGCGTCATCCGACAGCGCCACCACGCGCAACTGGCCCACGCTCGAAAGCGCCTCGCGCGCGATCCAACCCTCCACCTGCAGGGACGCAAGCGCGCCCTCGCCTTGCAAACGGTAGAGTCGGGCATCTGCATTGAACAAGCCAGCGGTTGCGGTCGGATCCATCGAGGAAAAACCTTGGTCAGGCGCGATCACGGTTCGATGTGGGATTGCGCGTTGGGACATTCAGGGGCCGTGCCCCAGTGGCCCGCGCAGACGCGCAGGCGGCATTGTTCGCTTTCGAGAAAACCGAGCTTGCGGCATTCCCCGAGGCGGGTGGCGAGCGACGATCCCGGCAACTCGCGCACGAAGATACCGTCGGTCTTGTAGACCTTGGTGCCGGGCGGCGACGCCGGCGGCAAGCCGTAGGCCATCAGCGTCGCCAGCAAGGCCGCGTCGCTGTCATTGCGTGGCGTCGCCTTGCCGCGCGCCGGCGCGCTCTTCGACGTCGACGCCGCCGCGCCGGGCGTTGCCGCGGCGATCACGGTGGCTTCGCGCGAGCGCTCGGCGCGCTGCGTGGTCGGGCCGGGGGCCTTCGGCGTTGCGGCGCGCGGCGCGGTGGCGGGCTTGGGCGCGGCGGCCGTGACGGCCAGCGCCGCCAGCGGATTGGCGGGTTCGCCCTCGTCGGCGGGCTGCGTCAATTGCGCCAACGGATGATCGTCGATGATGGCGGCCGCGCTGGGCGGCGGCGCAGGCGCGTCCGCCGGCATGCGCGCCTGCGCGCTCGCGGGAGCATTGCCCTGCGGGTTGGCTTGCGTCGCGACCGCGGCGGCGCCACCGGCGGACGGGTTGCCCGCGGGCCGGGCATCCGGCTCGATGCGCGCCACGACGGCCGGCAATTCCGCCGTGTCATAGACCGCCCACAGCCCCGCGCCGAGACATACCAGGAGCAGCACCAGCAGCACCCGCAGCGGCGCCCTCGAACGTTGCCTGGGCGGCAAGTGCCCCGCCTCGGCTTCGGGCACGCGGCCCTCGAGCGTGGCGAGAATGCGCGACGACTGCTGCGCATCCGCGGAGGATGAGCGTCCGGCTAGCAAGCTGGGAATAGGAGGCGGTGGTCGCGATCTTTTTTCGTCTTCTGCCATGCGAGATCCCGTGTCGGCAAGGGCGCACGAAGCTCCTTTAACCAAGGTGTCCGAGAATACCTGATGACATCTTTTAGATCACGGCTTCTTGTTACGATTTCTAAAGCATCGACGCTGTCTGCAACGCCCAAGCGCTTGCCTCAATCCCGAATAGAACAAAAGATTACGCCTTCGTGATTGAGGGATACCGTTGCTAGTTCTACTGCCCCTATATTTTCTGCTTGCGATTGGCGTCTCCGCGCTGCTGGTCTTTCCGTCATTCCGGACGGGAACCGCGCGGAGCCTGCGTGCGTTCGCGCAGGGAATGCGGCGCCGCGTGGCGCGCGGCGCGGGACATGCGGGCGGGATGGTCGGCGGCTCCGCGCAGGTGGTGCGCGCGGGCGTGGGCCGCGCCGGCAGCACGTTTTCCGCGTACCGCTGGCAGATCGCCGCGGGCCTCGCTGTCGTGTTGCTTCCGTCCCTTTTCGCTTTCGTCATGCGACACAATCACACATTTATTTACGAGGATCGGATGGCCGGTCCGGACCCTCGCATCCAGGCCCTTCTGACCGGAGAAAGACTGGTTCCGCCGCCGCCCTTGCCGCCCGAAGTCTTCACCACGCGCGAAGTGGAATTGGTGCGCCCGAACCTGGGCGGCGCGAGCCGCGACTGGAACCTGCTGGACGCCGATTACCGCCAGCGCCTGCTGGCCGCCTATCGCATCATGCGCGAAGAGCATGGTTATGAAATGGTGCTGATCGAGGGCTACCGCAGCCCCGAGCGCCAGGAAGAACTGGCCAGCAAGGGTTCCCACGTAACCAACGCCGGCGCCTACCAGAGCTATCACCAATACGGCCTGGCCGCCGACAGCGCGTTCCTGCGCGACGGCAAGGTGGTGGTGTCGGAGAAGGACCCCTGGGCCATGCGCGGCTACGAGCTGTTTGGCGAGACCGCCGAGCGTGTCGGCCTGACGTGGGGCGGCCGCTGGAAGCTGATGGACTTCGGCCACACCGAATTGCGGCGCCCCGGCGTCATGCGACGCGACGCGGGGGCCGCGCAATGAGCCGATCATCTCGCGCGACTACCCTGCCCCCTGCCCCGACAACCGATTACCGCTACGAATCCACATGACCCGCTTTCTCAAAACCGGCCTGCTGCTGGCCCTGGTCTTCGGGGCGGTCTGGCTGGCCGTCATTATCTGGTGGCAGGAATCACGCACGCTGCCCACCGGGCTGGACATCGGCCTGTATCTGTTCGCGCTGCCGCTGGCGCTGATCGCGGCCGGCTGGGCCGGCCTGCGCATCGCGCGCGCCCGCCGCGAAGCCCGTGCCGCGGCCGCGGCGGCGCCGGCCGCGGAGCCCGGCGACCAGGCGCCCCAGGCGGCGCCGGCCGCCACGCGGCTGGCGGTGTTGGCAAGCGCCGCGCGCGCCGCGCCCGGCAGCGATGCGGCCGCGATCCACGAGGCATTGGCGAAACAGCAGCGGCCCGACCTGGACGACACGCTCAAGAACGCCCGCGGCTTTCCCATCTTCAGCGCGCGCGCCGCGCACCTGGACAACCACATGCTGCGCGAGGCCGCGGAAACCCAAGCCGCGCCCGCCGCCGCGCAGGCCGAGAACTGCCTGCGCGCCACCGCCCTGCTGTGCGAAGTGGTCGAGAGCCTGGCGCGCGAGGCCCGCGCCCACGTGCTGGATCACGGCACGCCGGAGCGCGACGACGATTGGCCGCTGCTGCAGGTCGAACTGCTGCTGCCAGCCCAATGGCCGCCGGCGGCGCGCGAGCACGCGCTGGCCCAGGCCCGCCTCATCGCGGCCTGGCCCGCCGCCCGCCTGACGCTGCGGCCACACGAGGCGCGCGACGCCCTGGCCAGCGACGGCCTGCTGCGGCAACTGGCGCTGGAGCCCGTCACGCCAGCGCGCGCGCCGCTGCGCATCGTGGCCTCGGCCGATTCCTATATCGACGCCGCGGTGGTGCAGGACTGGGACGCGGACGGCATGCTGGTCGACAGCGCCAATCCGCAGGGACGCGTGCCCGGCGAAGCGGCCGCCGGCCTGCTGCTCGACCTGAACCAGGCCGGGGCCGGCGACAACGCCGGCGCCGCGCCGCCGGACGGCGCCTTCGAGCTGGCCCTGTCGCCCATGGCGCACCGCGCCACCGGCGCCGACGCCCGTGGCGCCGCCAGCGAACCGATGCTGGCCGAGTTGGCCAGCCACTTCCTGCAGCAGCAGGACCGGCGCGCGGACGACATCCGAGCGCTGGTCAGCGACGCCGACCATCGTGGCAGCCGTCCGCTCGAAACCGCGGGACTGGCCAGCACGCTGTTCACCACACTCGATCCGAATGAGGATTGCCTGGCCGTGGGCGGCGCCTGCGGCTACACCGGCGCGGCCGCGCACCTGCTGACGCTGGCGGTCGCCGGCGAGGCCTGCGCGCAGGCCGAAGCCCCCGTCATCGCCGTCATGACCCAGGACCCCGCTTTGCGCACACTCGCCCTGCTGTCTCCGTCCCTCTCCGCCTGACCCACATAAAAATAGCCAGAATCATGCGTAGCCCTTCAGGTTTCTTCTCCGGTATCTCCAGCGCCCTGAGCGAAGGCCGACATTGGACATCGCGCGCCCTCGGCAACCCGCGCCTGTTCATGGCGATCGGCCTGATCGCCCTGGTCGTGTTCCTGTTCCTGTTCGCCGACACGGTCGAGATCGGCCTGGTCTGGGCCGCCATCGCGCTGGGGATCTTCCTGTTCATCTGGCTGTGCGCCTACCTGTGGCGCCGGCGCCGCGCGCGGCGCGCCAACAAGAACCTGGGCGACATGCTCGAGCAGCAGGTGCAGGCCGGCGCGGCCGCCGCCAACCGCGGCGACGTGGACGCGCTGCGCACCCGGCTGGTGCAGGCCGTGCGCACCATCAAGACCTCCAAGATCGGCCAGGTCTCGGGCAACGAAGCCCTGTACGAACTGCCCTGGTACATCGTGATCGGCAACCCGGCCGCGGGCAAGAGCAGCGCGGTAATCAACTCGGGCCTGCAGTTTCCCTTCGCCGACAAGAACGGGGCGGCGGTGCGCGGCGTGGGCGGCACCCGCAACTGCGACTGGTTCTTCACCACCGAGGGCATCCTGCTGGACACGGCCGGCCGCTACTCGGTGCACGAGGAAGACCGCAACGAATGGATGGGCTTTCTCGACCTGCTCAAGCGCCATCGCCCCAAGGCGCCGATCAACGGCATCATCGTGGCCGCCAGTATCGACGAGCTGACCGGCGCCGGCCCCGAGTTCGCCATCAACCTGGCCAAGAACCTGCGCCAGCGGGTGCAGGAACTGACCGACCGGCTGGAAGTGTTCGCGCCGGTCTACATCATCTTCACGAAGGCCGACCTGATTTCCGGCTTCAACGAGTTCTTCTCCGACAGCGACCAGCGCGAACGCGACCGCGTCTGGGGCGCCACCCTGCCCTACGGCGCGGAAGAGAACCGCGACGTGCTGGCCCTGTTCGATGAACGCTTCGACGAACTGTACGAAGGCCTCAAGGAAATGGGCACGGCGCAGATCTCGCTGCGCAACAACCGCGACCTGCCGCCGGGACTGCTGACGTTCCCGCTGGAATTCGCCGGCATCAAGCCCGCCCTGCGCACCTTCCTGTCGACGCTGTTCGAGACCAACCCGTTCCAGTACAAGCCCGTGTTCCGCGGCTTTTACTTCACCAGCGCGCTGCAGGAAGGCGTGTCGCAAAGCACCTCGACCGAACGGCTGGCCGAGCGCTTCGACCTGCGCCCGGCCCCGCGCGGCCAGGCGCGCAGCGTGTCCTCGCACAACGGCTTCTTCCTGCGCGACCTGTTCTCCAGCGTGATCTTCGCCGACAAGAAGCTGGTGCGCCAGCACGCCAGCCCGGCCAAGACCCGCGTGCGCTACCTGACCTTCTTCGGCCTGGTGCTGGCGCTGGGCCTGGTGCTGGGCGGCTGGAGCTGGTCGTACCTGGGCAACCGCCAACTGGCGCAGAACGTGCAGGCCGACCTGGACAAGGTGGTGCGCCTGCAAAGCGAGCGCACCGACCTGCAGAGCCGCCTGGAGGCCATGGAGATCCTGCAGGACCGCATCGAACAACTGGACCGCTATTCGTCCAGCCGCCCGTGGTCGCTGGGCCTGGGGCTGTACCAGGGCGACGTGCTCAAGGAACGCCTGTTGGCCGAGTACTACAACGGCGCACGCCAGTTCATGCTGAGCCCGGTCAAGGTGAGCCTGGAGGACTTCCTGGCCAAGGTCGACATGTCCGGCAATGCGGCGGCCGCCGGCGGCGCGCCGAAGCCTGCGCCGCAGGCGCTGCGCGGCGCGAATGCCGCGGGCGGCGACACGCTGTTCCAGGACGCCTCGCCGACCAATGCCGACGACGCCTACAACGCGCTCAAGACGTACCTGATGATGGCCAATCGCCAGCACGTCGACCCGACCCACCTGTCCGACCAGATCACGCGTTTCTGGCGCGGCTGGCTGGAGACCAACCGCGGCGCCATGCCGCGCGACCAGTTGATCCGCAGCGCCGAGCGCCTGATCTCGTTCTACGTCAGCCGCGCCCCCGACGCCGGCTGGCCGCAGATCGACACCAACCTGGCGCTGGTGGAAAAGACCCGCGCCAGCCTGCGCGCCGTGATGCAGGGCATGCCGGCGCGCGAACGCGCCTACGCCACGCTCAAGGCGCGCGCCGCCACGCGCTTCCAGACCATGACGGTGGCGCGCATCGTCGGCGAGAACGACGCCGGCGTGGTGGCCGGCAGCTACGCCATCCCCGGCACCTTCACCCGCGAGGCCTGGGAACAATACATCCAGCCCGCCATCAACGAGGCCGCCAAGAAGGAAGTGCAGACCAGCGACTGGGTGCTGGGCGTGAACGCGCGCGACGACCTGACGCTGGACGGCAGCCCCGAGCAGATCCAGAAGAGCCTGGCGACGATGTACAAGACGGAGTACGCCCAGGAATGGCAGAAGTTCCTGCGCGGCGTGACCATCAAGCCCTTCACCAGCTTCGAGCAGTCGGTGGGCGCGATGAACCGCCTGGGCGACCCGCAGACCTCGCCCATCGCCAAGCTGATCAACACCGCCTATGAGCAGACCTCGTGGGACAACCCGTCGCTGGTCAACGCCGGCCTGCAGCAGGCGCAAAGCGGCGTGGTGGGCTGGTTCAAGCGCGTGATCCTGCGGCAGACGCCGCCGGCGCCCGCCACCGCCGCCAACGGCGAGGCCATCCCGATGGGTCCGGTGGGCCGCGAGTTCTCGGACGTGGCGCGCCTGGTGGTGACGCGCGAGAACCAGTCGCTGCTGGGCAACTACATGGGCGCGCTGTCCAAGATCCGCACGCGCTTCAACCTGCTCAACAACCAGGGCGACCCCGGCCCCGGCTCGCTGGTGCTGCTGCGCCAGACGCTGGAAGGCAAGGACTCGGAGCTGGCCGACGCGCTCAAGCTGGTCGACGAGCAGATGCTGGCCGGCCTGTCGGCGACGCAGCGCGAGACGCTGCGCCCGCTGCTGGTGCGGCCGCTGATCCAGGCCTACGCCGTGGCCATGCAACCGGCCGAGCGCGAACTGAACAAGGTCTGGAACGCGCAGGTCTATCAGCCGTTCAACCAGACCCTGGCCGAGAAGTATCCGTTCGCCTCGCGCGCCAGCGTCGAGGCCAGCAGCGACGAAATCGGCCAGGTGTTCGGCCCGCAGGGCAGCATCGCCAAATACGTCAACGACACCCTCGGCCCGCTGACCGTGCGCCGCGGCGACATCCTGACGGCGCGCACCTGGGGCGACATGGGCATCAGCCTGCAGCCGACCTTCACCGCCAACTTCGCGCAGTGGGTGGCGCCGCTGTCCGGCGGCGCGGGCGCCGGTTCGGCCAGCCAGCCGCAGACGCTGTTCCAGATCCAGCCCAAGCCTGCCGCCGGGGTGACCGAATACACCATCGAGATCGACGGCCAGCAACTTCGCTACCGCAACACGCCGCCGCAATGGGTCAACTTCGTCTGGCCCAATGCGCAGGGCGCGCCCGGCGCGCGCATCACCGCCACCACCTTCGACGGCAGCGTGGTCGAGATCGTCAACGAACCCGGCCGCTTCGGCCTGGAACGCCTGATCGCGACCGCCCAGCGCACCTCCAACGCCGACGGCAGCTTCAACATGAGCTGGGGCAAGTCGAACGTGACGGTGCCGGTCAAGCTGCGCATCATCAGCAACGCCCAGGCGCCCGGCGCCGGCGGCAGCGAGCCCGGCGGCAGCCAGGGCCTGCGCAACCTGCGCCTGCCCTCCTCCGTGGTGGGCGCCACTTCCGAATCCTCCTCCGCCCAGACGCGACCCGGAGCGCCGCAATGAGCAACCTGCAGTCCCCCCTGTTCCGCACGGCCTACTTTGGCAAGATCCCGGCCCGCGGCGACTTCGTCAAGAACACCTCGCATCCGCAACTGATGAGCACGCTGGACGGCTGGGTCGCCAACACCATGGAGCTGCTGGCCCAGGACCCGCACTGGAAGACGCTGTACGACGAGGCCGAGCCGATGCCGTTCGCCATCCTCGGCTCGCGCGGCAAGCTGGCCATCGCCGGCCACCTGCAGCCCAGCCGCGACCAGTCGGGCCGTCGCTTTCCGTTCCTGTCGGCGACTTCGGTCGAGGTGCAGCGGCCGCTGGCCTTCATCGCCCGCAGCCCGATGGCCTTCAGCCGGCTGTGGAACCGCATGAGCGGCGCCGCCGCGCTGCTGATGACCGACGCCGACCCCGGCCCGGCGCTGCAGAGCCTGAACGAACTCGAAGGCGAAATCCGCACCGAGGCCGACGACGGCTTCGATGCCTTCGTCGACCTGCAGACCGTCGAGCGCCTGCAGGCCATGCTGCGCGGCAACGGCCACGCGGCCAACGTGCACGACATCGTCCTGGCGCTGGGCATCCTGCTCGAACCGGTCATGTCCAGCGGCTCCTCGCAGCTCGACCGCGGGCTGGCGCTGCCGCTGCCGGACGATCCGCTCTACATCAATCTGGTGGCCTCGTACTGGATGACGCTGATCGCGCCGTTCCTGGCGCGCGCGGATTTCGAGATCGCCGTGTTCATCGGCCGCATCGGCGGCAAGCACCGGCTGGTGGCGGGTTTTCGCGGCGCCTCTCCGCAGACGCTGGCCAGCCTGCTGTCCACGCCGCAGGCCTTCGCCGAGCATTACATCGTGCTGGAAGACGCGCCCTGGGTGCGCAACCACGTGTCGGCCAGCCACGGCCTGGCCAAGCTCTCCAGCTACCTGGACCAACCCAGGCTGTCGCTGCGCATGGCGCTCGACACCTATCTCGAAGTCTTCACCGGAGCCTGACCATGCGCGTCTCTCTCCTGATCCTGGCGGCGCTGTTCTCGTGCGCCGCGGCGGCGCAGGACGCCGCCACCGTCGTCCCCGCCAACGTGATTCCGCAGCCCGGCCAGGTGGTGGCCAGCGGCGCCGTGCCCGACGAGGCCACCAAGGCCGACGTGCTGGCTCGGCTGCAACAGGTCTATGGCGTGGGCAACGTCATCGACCAGATCGAGGTCGGCGGCGTGGTCGCGCCCCCCAACTGGTCGGAACACGTCGGCAAGCTGATCGGCCAGCCGCTCAAGCAGATCAACCGCGGCCAACTGGAAGTGGACGGCACCCAGATCCGCCTGCAGGGCGAAGTGCAGAACGAGGCCTCGCGCCAGCAGATCGCCAGCGCCTTCGCCACCTCGCTCAACCCGACCTACAAGATCGTCAACGGCCTGCGCGTGGCCGCCGGCAAGGACGAACAGGGACTGCTGGACAAGGTGCTCACCAACCGCGTGGTGGAATTCGAGACCGGCAGCGCCACGCTGACGGCGCGCGGGCGCGAACTGCTCGACCAGGTGGCCGACGTGATCCCGAAGCTGCACAGCGACAAGGTGCAGATCATTGGCCACACCGACAGCTCCGGCAGCCGCAGCACCAACCTGGCCTTGAGCCAGGCCCGCGCCGACGCGGTCAGGGCCTATCTGGTCGACAAGGGGCTGCCGCCCGGCCGCTTCGAGACGCTGGGCGCGGGGCCGGACCAGCCGGTGGCGACCAATGCCACCGCCGAGGGCCGCGCCAAGAACCGCCGCATCGAATTCCGCGCCAGCCGCTGAGCGGCGGCCACGCGGCCAGCGCCACGGGCGGGATTTCAGCCGTTGTTCTCGGGCGGCTTGGGCACGCCCAGCAGCTCTTCCAGGCCCGAGAGCGCTTCGCCATTCTTGACCACGGTACGCAGCCACAGGTGCAGCGACATCTCGCCCCAGCTTGCAGCCTTGTCGGCCAGATAGGCGACGGGACTGTGCGGCTCGGTGCGGCGGAAGAACTCGGCCACTTCGCGCAGTTGCGCCAGGGCCTGGTCGCGCGTTTGCAGCGGGCCGCGCGTGGCCGTGGAGGCCGTGGGCGGAAGGTCGGCAGCGGTCAAGGTGGGCTCCATGCGGGTAACGGGCGCGCCGGTGGACGGCACGGCCTGAGCGGACGGCGCCGGCGCCAGGTCGGCGCGCACCAGCAGGCCGGCCTCGCGGGCGAAACGATGCACCAGCTCGGTCACGTCCTTCAGCGCGGCGCGCACCGGCGTGAAGGCCGGGCCTTCGTCGCCCAGACGCTCGGTCAACGTCGATTCCAGCACGTCGACCGCGCCGAAGCAGCTCTGCAATTGGCTTTCCAGCTCGGCGTAGAACGCCGGCGGCGTGTCGCGGCGCGCGGCGTCGAACTGCTCCAGGGTGACTTTGCCACGCGACATGTCGGCGGCGTTCTGCGGCGAACGCTTGATGGCGTTGGCCAGTTGCGAGGCGCTGTCCCACAGCACCGCGCCGAAGCGCCCGCCCTCGGACTGCGTCAAGGGAAGTTCGCGCACCAGTTGCTGCGAACGCGACAACAACCACGCCAGGTTGCCCACGCGCTGCTGCACGTCGCCCTCGTCCGGCACCGGATGCAGGCCATCCCAATAGCGCCGGCACAACCCGTCCACCAGCAGGAAGCCGTCGCGCAGGCCGGCGAAGCCGCGCGTCTTGGCCCAGGCCTCGGCCAGCCAGGCGGCCACGCGCACGTCCTTGCTGCGCTGGGTCAGCACCTCGGTGCAGATGCGGATCACCTGCGGCCAGTCGGCTTCTTTGATGTCGATGACCCAGTCGCCCTGGTCCAGGTGCGGGTCATCCTGGCGGCGGGCCTCGCGGATGGCGTCGAATTCGGCGGAAAAGACCATGTCGGCGCCACAAGGCGCCTCGCCCGGAATGGGCTGCAGCAGTGCGTCGATATCGCTCATAGTGTCTTGTGTCGTTGCGGGTGGCGAGCCATGCGCAAGCGGCGCATGGCCCGGCGGCGAAAGCAGCGATGATCCCATATCTGTAACCGCGTTACGTTGGAACATGACACGCCCTATTACAAAACGCATCAGGGACCATCGCTATCATGCAAGCTCTCCAAACCCAGGAAGTCGCGATGAACAAGTCATTCCACATGATGCCCAACGGCCGCTTCATCAACGGCACGCCGCGACGCTGCCCAGATGGCACTTACGTCGGCGACGGTGGGCCCATCACCCGCGCGCCGGACGGCACGTACGTCGCGGGCACGCCCCAGCGCGCGCCCGATGGCCGCTACCTCGGCGGCGGCGGCCCGGTGCGCATGGCGCCCGACGGCACCTTCGTCGTGGGCACCCCGCGCATGGCGCCGGACGGCACCTATCTGTAAGCAGACTTAACCTTCATTCGGGAGCAACGGGCGGCCATGGCGCAGCGATCCGTAATACGCAAGGGTGACCGCACCTCGCACGGCGGCGTGGTGGTGACGGGGGATGAATCCGTACAGATCTTCGGCCGGCCCATGGCCCGCGTCGGCGACCGCGTCACCTGCCCCAAGTGCCCCGGCCAGCACACCATCGTCGAGGGCGTGCAGAGCGTCAGTTCCGACCGCCGCACGGCGCTGGAGGGCATGAAGACCTCCTGCGGCGCCACCCTGATCGCCAGCCAGCAGTTCTACCAGCTCGAACATGGCGGCGGTGATGGCGGCGGCGCGGGCGTGAACGACGCGCCCCAGGCCCTGCAGGCCGGCGCGCCGGCGGCGCTGGCCGCGATCGAACCTATCGCGGCGCAGGACGCGCCGGTGAAATGCGCCCAGGTGCAAGACACGCTCAAGCTCACCGAGGCCATGTTCGACGCCAAACGGGTTCCGGTGAAGCTGACCGGGCCGTCGGCCTACCAGCCACCCGCCAACCTGGCGCGCGCGGGGGACGACAAGTGCGTCATGTACGAAGCCTGGCCCGCCGGACAGCGCGTGCCGGTGGTGCTGGAACCGCGCGATCCCCTCTGGACCGGCGACCTGATGCAGCGCCGGCCGCAGGAATTCACCGAGCGTCTGACCGAGGAACCGCAGCCGCAACCGGAACAGGTCGCCAAGAGCCTGGGCATCGCCCCCAAGGCGATGCTGCAAGGGCGCGATCTGCAGATCCGCCTGGCCAAGGGGATGGCGCTGGAAGACCGCATCACGCGCCTCAACGCGCAAGTGGTGAAGGGCCCGCCCTGGGCCGACCCGACGCGCGAGACGCACACGGTGGGCGAGACCATGTTTTCGCGCATCACGCTCTACAGCATGTCGGGCGAACAGGCCATGATCGATCACGCCGTGCTGCACGAACTGGCCCACAGCTACGCCAACAACGCCCGCGTCGACATGAAGGCCTGGGGCGCCGCCGCCCGATCCGACGGCAATTTCCCGTCGGACTACGCCAAGGCCGGTCCGCCCGAGGACTTTGCCGAATTCGTGGTGATGGCCATCGCCACCCAGGGCACGCCGTGCGAGGACTACGCGCGCTCGATCTATCCGGCGCGCTACCGTCAATTGGACGCCATGGACCTGCTGGAAAAGGCCCCCGCCCAGGGGCGCGCCTGACGCCGGGTGCGCCCCGCGGCGGTTTGCGTCCGGTCCCGACGGTGGGATAACATACGTTCCATATACAAACCATATATGGAACACTCACCATGGGCATCGTCAAGATTTCCGAGCAGATGCACGAGAATCTGCGCGTGGCCAGCAGCGCGCTGAGCCGCTCGATCAACTCGCAGGCCGAACACTGGATGCGCATCGGCATGCTGTCCGAGCTCTACCCCGAGCTGCGCCACGCCGACATCTGCCAGTTGCTGATCCGCATCGAGCAGGCCGAGGGCTTCAGCATCGCCGCCCTGTCCCACGGACAGGCAACCGCCGGCCAGCAGGAGGCCGCGTAAATGGCGCGCAAGGTCTCCATCAAATCCGCCGCCGACATCGCCATGGCCCGGCGCGCCGGCGCCCTGGCGGCGGAAGTGCTGCACATGATCGCCGAGCACGTGCGGCCCGGCGTCACCACCGACGAGCTCGACCGCATCTGCCACGACTACATCGTCAACGTGCAGAAGGCGATCCCGGCCAACGTCGGCTACCACGGCTTTCCCAAGACCATCTGCGCGTCGGCCAACCACGTGATCTGCCACGGCATCCCGTCGGCCAAGGTGCTCAAGAACGGCGACATCCTCAACATCGACGTGGCCGTCATCAAGGACGGCTGGTTCGGCGACACCAGCCGCATGTACTTTGTCGGCCAGCCGAGCCCGCTGGCGCGCCGCCTGGTGAACACGACCTACGAGGCCATGCGCGCCGGCATCATGGCAGTCAAGCCGGGCGCCACGCTGGGCGACATCGGCCACGCCATCCAGACCGTCGCGCACCGCGAGCACTTCAGCATCGTGCGCGAATACTGTGGCCACGGCATCGGCCAGATCTACCACGACGAACCGCAGGTGCTGCACTATGGCCGCCCCGGCGAAGGCCTGGTGCTGCAGCCCGGCATGATGTTCACCATCGAACCCATGATCAACGCCGGAAAGCCGCAGACCAAGCAGTTGCCTGACGGCTGGACCGTGGTCACCAAGGACCGCTCGCTGTCGGCCCAGTGGGAACACATGGTGGTCGTCACCGACACCGGCTACGAGGTGCTGACGTCCTGGCCGGACGGCTTCGGCGACTACCCGCCGATTCCCTGACGCCGCCGGCCGGCGACGGCAATTAACGGAGTGCGACGCCCACGGGGCCCGGTCATGATCGGGCCCTCGTCGTTTTCGCGGCCGCGCCGGCCGTCGCCTCCATGCCCGTCCTGCCCACGGCATTCCGCCGCCTGGCCGCCTCCAACCTGGCCGCCCAATGTTCCGAACAGATCGCCCTGGCGGCGGCGCCGCTGGTGGCGGTGCTGGCGTTGGGCGCCAACGCCGCCCAGACCGGCTATCTGCAGACCGCCCAGACCCTCCCTTTCCTGCTGCTGTCGTTGCCCGCCGGGGTGCTGGCCGACCGGATCGCGCGCCGCACCCTGATGACCGCCGCCGAGTGCGCGCGCGCCGCCAGCCTGCTGGGCCTGCTGGCGCTGCTGGCGATGGACGGCCTGAGCCTGGCCGCGCTGGCGGTGCTGGGCTTCCTGGGCGCGGTCGGCACGGTGGCCTACAACGTCGCCGCGCCCGCGCTGGTGCCGACGCTGTTGCCGGCAACCCAACTGGCGCAGGCCAACCGCTGGCTGGAACTGGCGCGCAGCGCGGCGTTCTCGGCCGGGCCGGCGCTGGGCGGCGCGCTGGTCGGCGGCATCGGCGCCGCCGTCGCCTACGGCCTGGCCACCCTGCTGTCGCTGCTGGCGGCGGGGCTGCTGGCGGGCCTGCCGCCCGAGCCGCCACGCACGGCGACGCGACGCCACCTGTGGCGCGAGTTGCGCGAAGGCGCCGCGTTCGTGGCGGCGCATCCCCTGCTGCGGCCGGTGCTGGTCACGGCGGTGTGCTTCAACACCGCCTGGTTCGTGCTGCAGGCCGTCTACGTGGTCTACGCGGTGGAGCGCCTGGGCCTGACCGCCGCCGGCGTGGGCATGACGCTGGGCATCTACGGCGCCGGCATGCTGGCCGGGGCCCTGGCCGCGCCGTGGCTGGCGGCGCGCCTGTCGTTCGGCGCGCTGATCGCGGCCGGCCCCACCTGCGCGCTGGCCGCCAGCCTGATCCTGCTGTCGACGCTGGCGTGGCCGGCGGGCGCCTGGGCCGGGGTCGGCCTGTTCCTGTTCGGCGCCGGACCGATTCTATGGACCATCGCCACCACCACGCTGCGCCAGGCGGTCACGCCCAACGCGCTGCTGGGCCGCGTCTCGGCCGTGATCGTCACGGCGACGTTCGGCGCGCGGCCCGTGGGCGCCTTGATCGGCGCGACCCTGGCGGCGCGGCTGGGCATGGAAGCCTGCCTGTGGTTGTCCAGCGTCGGCTTTGCCGCCCAGTTCGCGGTGCTGCTGGCCTCGCCCGTGGCGCGGCTGCGCCGCCAGCCGCAAGCCGTGGCGGACTGAACGGCGCCCAGCCGCCCCGGCGGGCTTTCTGTTGTGGTCCCGCCCGGCCCGATCTGTATCTGGCGGCGGCCGGCGGCGGCCGCTAGACTGGCCTGCCATCGAGGCCGCCGCGCGCGGCGCCTCGCCAAACACCCCGCCCCGCCGCGATCATGCTGAACATCCTGGGAAAAGCCTCTTCCATCAACGTCCGCAAGGTCCTCTGGACCTGCGTCGAACTCGACCTGCCGTTCACGCGCGAGGACTGGGGCTCGGGCTTTCGTCCGACGACCGACGCGGCCTTCCTGGCCCTCAACCCGAACGCCATGGTGCCGGTGCTGCGCGACGGCGACTTCGTGCTGTGGGAATCGAACAGCATCATCCGCTATCTGGCCAACCAATATGGCGGCGACGCGGCGAATCCGCTCTATCCGGCCAATGCCAGGCTGCGCGCCCGGGTCGACCAGTGGATGGACTGGCAGGCGACCGACCTGAACCGGTCGTGGAGCTATGCCTTCATGGCGCTGGCGCGGCAGTCGCCGGCGCACCGGGATGCCGCCGCCATCGAGGCTTCGAGCCGCGACTGGGCGCACTTCATGGGAATCCTGGAACGGCGGCTGCGGGACACCGGCGCCTACGTGGCCGGCGAGGCCTTCACGCTGGCCGACATTGCCATCGGCCTGTCGGTCAACCGCTGGTTCGCCACGCCGCTGGACAGCGCCCTGCGGCCGGCGCTGCCGGCGGTGGCCGCCTACTACGACCGGCTGGCCGAGCGGCCGGGCTACCGCGCCCACGGCCGCAACGGCACCGCCTAGCAGGCGGCCCGGGGCGTCACTTCACCACGCCGCAGACCATGCGGCCGCCCCCGCCGCCCAGCGGCTTGGGCGTGTCGCTGTAGTTGTCGCCGCCGACGTGGATCATCAGCGCGTGCTGCTTGACGTCGGCCAGCTTCAGGCGCGGCGCCACCACGGCCGTCTTGGCGTTGCCATCGGCGCCCACGGTGATGAACGGCAGGTCGCCCAGGTGGCCGTCGGTGGCCAGCGGCCCCTTGTGCGCCTTGGTGCCCTGCGGATCCAGGTGGCCGCCGGCGGCGCCGCCCGGCATCACCTTGCCATCGACCGTGGTCGACGCGCACGAACCGTTTTCATGGACGTGGAAGCCATGCTCGCCCGGCGGCAGGCCGGTGAGCTTGGGCGTGAATTTCAGGCCTTCCTTGGTCTGTTCGAGCGTGATGGTGCCCGCGCTCTTGCCCACGCTGCCGTCGTCGTTCAGGACCGACATCGTGACGCTCTCGGCCTGGGCGGCGGCCGAGGCGCCGGCCAGCGCCAGCGTTGCAACGAGAATCGAGAATTTCTTCATGGGACTTGCCTCCTGGGGAGAGATGCGCGTGATACGGGCCGCCCGGCCGGGCGGCGGTCGTCCCGGGGATCTGACGGCAGGCCCGGCGACTGGCAAAGACAATAGCACCGCGCCCTGGCGCTTCGCCAGCAATCTTCCTTCCTGATACATCGGACATGTCCGCAAATCCGCGATGGTTGACCGGCGCCCTCCCCGCGGGCGCCGCGCTAGCCCGTCGCCAGCAGCACCGCCGCATGCAACAGCACGCCGATCAGGCCGCCCACCAGGGTGCCATTGAAGCGGATGTACTGCAGGTCGCGCCCCACGCTCAGCTCCAGTTCATCGACCAGGTGGCGCTCGTCCCACAACTTGACGGTGCGCGCGATGTGCTCGGTCACGCCGATGCGCAACCGCCCGGTCAGCCGCCGCGCCGCGCCCAGCACGTGGTCGTTGATGGCCTCGCGCAGGTCCGGGTCCTCGCCCAGCTTGCGCGCCAGCGCCAGCAAGGCGCTTTCCAGGTGCGCGGCCAGGGCCGAATGCTCGTCGCTCAGGTCGCGCCGCAACGCGGCATGGATGTCGTCCCACAGGCCCTGCACGTACTCCTGCACCTTGGGGTGGTCGATGGCGCGCTGCTTCATGGCCTCGACCTGCGCGGCAAGCGCCGGATCGCTGCCCAGGCGCGCGATGTAGTCCAGCACCCAGGCCTCGTAGTCGCGCCGCACCGGGTGATCCGGTTCCGACAGCACATCGCGCAGTTCCTGCACCAGCGCCCGCGCCAGCCTGTCCGCGAGGTTGTCGGCGATGCCCTCGACCGACGCGATCACGTCCACCGCCTTGATGATGCGCGGCCATTCCTTGCGCGCGAATTTCACCAGCAGCGCCGAGGCGCGTTCCTTGACGTCCTCGTCGCCCAGGTAGCCGCCCAGCCGCTCCATGGCGGCGTCCAGCAGCTCCTGGTGGCGGCCGTCGCGGGTCAGCAGGCCCAGCACCTCGCCGGCGCTGCCGGCCGCGTCCCAGCGCCGCAGGGTCTTGACCACGAACGCCTGGATCACGCCGCGCACCGCGCGGTCGTCCAGCAGGTCCAGCGTCTGCAGCGCGACCCGCCGCGCGCCGTCGCTGAGCGCGTGCGCCTGCTTCGGCCGCGCCAGCCAGCGCGACAGGCGCGCGGCCGGGTCGAAGCCGCGCAGCTTCGCCATCAGCGTATCCGGGTCGAGGAAGTGGTCGCGCACGAACACCGCCAGGTTGTCGCCGATGCGGTCCTTGTTGCTGGGGATGATGGCGGTGTGCGGAATCGGCAAGCCCATCGGCCGGCGGAACAGCGCCACCACCGCGAACCAGTCGGCCAGCGCCCCCACGGTGGCGGCCTCGCAGAAGGCCCGCACCCATGCCCACACGCCCTGGCCGCCCATGACGTGGCTCGTGATGAAGCCGCTGATCATCGCCACCAGCAGGGCCAGCGCGGCGATCTTCATGCGCCGCAACTGGGCACGGCGCGCCTGCGACGCCAGCGCCGAACGGGTGGCGAAGGCTGGCGAGGACGGGCTGGCGGAAGGCGGCGTATCGGTCATGGAGTCTCCGGCGGGAATGCCCGTCCAGCATACCAAGCCAGCCGGCCCCGCCGCGCGGCCATCAGTCCTCGGGCCCGGCCAGCGCGCCGCGCAGCCAGGCGATGAAGGCATCGGCATGGGCGGTGCGGGCGCGGCCGGCGGCCGGCACCGCGCGCAGGCCGCCGTCGAACGGCACGAAGCCGTAGGGCGCCACCAGTTGCCCGTCCTGCAACTCGCGCGAGATCAGCCGCCGTTCGACCAGCGCCACCCCCAGGCCCGACAGCGCGGCCTCGATGCACAGGTGGGTGTGGGGAAACGCCAGCGTGTCGCCTTGCGCCGCCGGCTGCCCGGTGATGGCCTCCCACTGGTTCCAGGCGCTGGAGGTGTATTCATGGGCGATGCGCGCGCGCGTGGCCGGCTTCCTGCGCGCATAGGCCGGCGTGCAGACCGCGCCGAAACGCACCGGCGCCAGCGCCAGGGCCTGGCGCCGGTCGGTCTCGGCGTAGCCGGACAGGTCCCAAGCCAGGATCAGGTCGGCGCCCTCGTTGCGCATTTCACGCGCCGAGGTCATCGACAGGCGGATGCGGATCTCGGGATGCTTGCGATAGAACACGGCCAGGTTCGGCACCAGCCAGCGCATGGCGAAGGTGGCGCTGCAGGCCACGTGCAGCCCCGGCGCCTGGGATTCGCGCGCCAGGCGTTCGTAGGCGTTTTCAAGCTGGTCGAAGGCCGCCCGCACCGAGGCATAGAACGTGGCGCCACCCTGGGTCAGGCGCAGGCCGGTGCCGTCTTTCTCGAACAGCGCCACGCCGGCGTGCTCCTGCAGCAGGCGCAGATGGCGGCTGACGGCGCCATGGCTGCGGCACAGTTCCTCGGCCGCTCGGGTGACCGAACCGCTGCGGGCGATGGCTTCGAAGGCGCGGACGGCGGACAGGGGCGGCAACTGGCGCATGGCGGATCATCTGTCAGGAAAACTGACGAAGAGGCAGAAAAACTGCATTGTCGGATTCAAGGTCCATTTTTAGCATGCCGGCATTGAAATGGCTGATTGCCCGATTCATCGCCGCACCGACGACCTGCCGGCGTGGCTGAATCGATTCCTGCTTGTTTGAATTAGCTGACGATTACCCTTCCCCAAGTCCTTTCCGGAGCCCACCATGAACATCACCCACCTGGCCGCCCACGAAGCGCTGGACAGCCGCGGCAATCCCACCGTCGAAGTCGAGATCCGGCTGGACGACGGCGCCCGTGGCCTGGCCCTGGTGCCGTCGGGCGCCTCGACCGGCAAGCGCGAGGCGCTGGAGCGGCGCGACGGCGACGCCGCCCGCTACCTGGGCAAGGGCGTGCTGGGCGCGGTCGGCGCGGTCAACACCGAGCTGCGCGCCGCCCTGCTGGGCCTGCCCGCCGACCAGCAGGCCCGGATCGACCAGATCATGATCGAACTGGACGGCACGCCCGACAAAAGCCGGCTGGGCGCCAACGCCCTGCTGGGCGTGTCGCTGGCGGTGGCGCACGCGGCCGCCGCCAGCCAGCGGCTGCCGCTGTGGCGCCACATCGGCGGTGTGCAGGCGCAGACCCTGCCGGTGCCGATGATCAACATCATCAACGGCGGCGCGCATGCAGACAACCCGCTGGATTTCCAGGAATTCATGATCCTGCCGGTGGGCGCGGACAGCTTCCGCGAAGCCCTGCGCATGGGCGCGGAGGTGTTCCACACGCTGCGCCACGCCCTCAAGGCGGCCGGCCACAGCGTCAACGTGGGCGATGAAGGCGGCTTCGCGCCAGCCCTGCGCAACGCGCCCGAGGCGCTGGACTTCATCATGGCCGCGATCGAGCGCGCCGGCCTGCGCCCCGGCGCGGACATCGCGCTGGCGCTGGACCCGGCCGCCAGCGAATTGCACGGCCCGGACGGCTACCGCTACCACGGCGAGAACCTGCTGCGCGACGCCGAACAGCAGGTGCAATACCTGGCCGGGCTGGTGCGCGACTACCCCATCGTCTCGATCGAGGACGGGATGGCCGAGGACGACATCATCGGCTGGAAGACACTGGGCGCGACGCTCGGCGGCGCCTGCCAGTTGGTGGGCGATGACGTGTTCTGCACCAACCCGCGGCTGTTCCGCGCCGGCATCGACCAGGGCATCGGCAACGCCATCCTGGTCAAGATCAACCAGATCGGCACGCTCAGCGAAACATGGCGCGTGCTGGCGCTGGCGCGCCGCGCCGGCTACGGCGTGGTGATGTCGCACCGCTCCGGCGAAACCGAGGACACCAGCATCGCCGACCTGGCCGTGGCGGCCAACTGCGGCATGATCAAGACCGGCTCGCTGTCACGCGCCGACCGCACCGCCAAGTACAACCGCCTGCTGCGCATCGAGCGCGAATTGGGCGCTGCCGCCGTCTATGCCGGCGCCGGCGCGCTGGCGCGGCGCGGCTGACGGCCCGCGACGCGTTCACTGGCGTTCAAGACAGGACGGCCGCCGGCGTCGACGATGGCGGCTTTTGCCGAGGAAACGCGCATGTCCGTCCCCATCGCCCCTGTCGTCCCGTCCGCGCCCGCCGTGCCGGAGAAAATCGTGATCGTGCTGGCGGCAACGCTCGGCGTGGGCCCGGCCGCCAACGTCTCGGCCTGCCTGGCCGCGGGCCTCGCGGCCGCCCTGCCCGGCTGGGCCGGCGCGCCGCTGCGCGACCCCGATGGCATGGCCTCGTCGGCCATCTCGCACCTGCCCATCATCGTGCTGGCGGCCGATGCGGTGCGGATGGCGCAATTGCGTCAGCGGCTGACGCAGCCGCCGCCCGAGGACGCGCGACTGGCCGTGTTTCCGGCCTACGCCCGCGAGATCCACGACGCCGCCCACTATTGGGCGCGGCACCGCGAGACCTCGCACCGCGACCAGCCGCTGCTCGGCGTCGGCCTGGCCGGCGCCAAGCGCTGGATCAACGCGCTGACCGGCAGCCTGCCGATGCTGCGTTGAACGCCCGCGCGCCGGCGCCACCGCTCAGGCGCGCTCGCGGTACGCGGTGGCGCACAGGATCGACAGGAACAGCAGCAGCGCCAGCGTCAGCAACAGGCCGCCCGCCGCCGTGATGATGGCGTCGGCGCGCCACAACACCAGCGCCTGGCGCAACGCGGCGCCCGTCACCTCGGTCAGGCCGGTCAGCAACAGCAGCGCGGCGGCGAACGGCCAGACCGCGCCGCGCAGCGCCTGGCGCGACCGCCGCCAGCCATAGCCGTCCGTCAGGGCGGCCTGCGGCAGGGCCAGGGACCACGATCCCAACAGGTGCATCACGGGCAGCCACAGGATCAGCAGCAACAGCAACGCGATGGCCAGGAACACCGTGCCGGGCGTGTTCGGCATCTGGAAATACAGGGAGAGCGTCAGGCTGCCGCTGATCGACTTCAGGGCGGCGATCGCGACGATCGCCGCGAACACCAAGGCCAGCACCCGGGCCTGGGCGCCATCCAGACTCGGCGCGTGGCGCGGCACGCCCGCCAGTTGGCGCTGCCAGGCCAGCGCCACGCGCGCCAGGGCCAGCAGATTGACCACCGCCGCCAGCAGGAACCACATTTCGCGCGGAGCGCCCGCCTGGTTCAGCAGCAGCGCGCCCGGCAGAGACAGCGCGAACAGCACGCAGGCCCACGGCGCGGCGGCGACCATGGCGGGCACCTGAGCGGTGAACTGGCGGGCCGTCAATGCCAGCAGGCGGCTCGCGGTGGGCGGATGCGGCAAGGGGTACCTCTCTCGGTCAGGTCCGGACCATCGGCCTCGCGGCCGATGGCGACTCCAGGCCTTATACCAGAGACGCGCGCCCGCCGCGCCGCGTTCAATCGGCCAGCAGGCCCGGCGCCAGCGCCGCCAGGGTGGCGATGTGCGCGTCCATTTCCTGCGGCCGCGGATTGTCGATATTGCCGGCGCCCGCGGTGCGCAGCCGCAACGTCAGCAGCCCGCCGCCGTCGGCGCTGAACTGCAGGCCGAACACCCAGTCCACGCCTTGCGCGCGGGCGATCAGCGTCAGCCAGCCGGAGTCCGGCTCGATCAGGGTCCGGGCCCGCAACAGGCCGCGCGCCTCCAGCGCCGACGGCGCGGTGGCGGCGAACCGCTGCATGGCCGCCAGCACGGTCGGGGTCTCGGCGGAGAAAGCGATCTGCACCAGTTGCAGCGGCGGCGCCAGCAGTCGATGCGAGAACAGCCGTGGCATCGGCGTCGCGGCGGCCGTCCACGAAGCCGGCACCGTGACCGGTCCGGGATCCGCGATGCCCGCCGGCGCCGGCGCCGTGAGCCGGGCCTCTCCGGCGGTCGACGCACAGCCACCGAACAGCACCGCGGCCAGGGCCGGCAACAACAACCGGGGCAACCAGCGCAGGAAGCCGCCGCCCTCGTTGGCGCGCGGCGCTAGGATCTGGCCGCGCATGCCTGGCCCTCCGGCTTGTCGTGATAGGTGCGGAATTCCTCCAGATCCGCCAGCGGCTTTTTCAACCGATAGCAGGCGTTCAGGCCGCGCAGCAGCAGAAAGGCTTCCTCGCTGCCGAGGGACTTGGAGAAATCATCGTCGGCCAGCTTGGTCGAAATCTCGTCCAGCGTCTTCTGGTCGCGATAGCGCGCCAGCCGCTCGCCCAGCGTGTAGGCGGTCAGCGCGGCCTGCAGCCGGCCCTGCGCGTCGCTGACCTGCTCGACCGAGGCGCTGGCGCCGACCTTGCTCAGCAGCGCCGTCAGCGCCACCGACTTTTCCAGCACCGACTTGGGCACGATGCTCTCGAAAGTGCCCACCGACACCAGCGCGGTCGGCACGTTCAGCGGCTCGGCGCCGTCCATCACCTGGTTGGTGCGGGTGTTGTAGGTGAGCGCCTTTTCCCAGAACGCGCGCGTGCCGGCCACCGGACGCCCCACCACCACATAGGTGCCCTGCTTGAGCAGGCCGAGGTTGGAGCCGGCCGACTGGCTCACCGCCGACTGCGAATAGAGCTGCACGCTGTAGTCCAGCACCATGCGGTTGCGCTGGTTCGCCAGCACCAGCTCGGCGGCGGTGAAGGCCACCCCCACCAGCGGCGAGACCAGCGGATTGTTGGCCAGGCTGGCCGCGCCGTTGGCCACGCCCTGCGCCCGTTGCAGCGCGCGCAGGGTCTCGGCGTTGCGTTCGGTGGTGACGTCCATCACGCGCAGCCGGAACGACGGCGCCACGCGCTCGTCCCAGCGCTGCACGTAATACACCAGCAGATTGGAGAAGTTCAGGAATTGATCCGGCTGCACGCCGCGCTGGTACCAGACCACGATGGACTGGTTGCTGCCATCGTCCCTGGCGGCGACGTCGAGGATGACCGCGTAGTCCGCCGGGCCGTCGATGCCGGCGGTCTTGGCGCCGGCCGCGTCCTTCAGCGCCGGGATCTCGACCGACCGCATCATGATCGAGAGCGGCGCGTTGGCGGGCACCGCCAGTTGCCGTTCCGCGTCGGAAGAAGCCGGCGCGCCGGCCTGCTCCAGCACGCGCGCGCGCTCATCGCCGCCGGGCTTGAGATAGAAAATGCGGTTGTCGGCGTAGATCGGGGTGTGCACCGTGTAGGCGTCGCCGATGCGCGGCTCGCTGCCCGCACACCCCGCCAACATCGCCGCCAACATCGCCGCCAGTCCCAACATGCCCCACCGCAACGCGGCGCCGTCCGGACGCCGCAGGCCGGACCATGCCCGGCGCATGAACACGAAAGCCATACTTGCTCCGCAAGAAAAGGCCCGCAATGGATCGGAACAACGCCTACGCCAGGCGCGATGGGCAAGAGACGGTCAAGGCCGCCCTGGCCGCGGCCGGGGACTCCCGCCGCCAGCCGGCGCGGGAATGGTCGGCATTTTTATCATTATGTTTCTTTTTGTCAAACTTTCGCGAGAATACCAAGCCCGGGGCGCCGGGCTCGCGTGGCCGCCCGCGTCTCGCGCCGAGCGGGCGCCGCCGAAAGCCGGTCCTATGCCGCGCCCAGCAACCCGGGCCGTCCTTCGTGCGCGGCCTGGGCGCGCTGCTGGATGAACTCGATCATCATGGAAATGGCGCGTGGATGGTGGCGATTGGGCATGTACAGCATGTACATGGCGCGGCCGAAGATGCTCAAGCGCCACTGCGGCAAGGCGGGCAGCAGGTCGCCGCGCGCGATATCGTCGTGCACGACATAATCGGGCACCACGCCGATCCCCAGCCCGGCCAGCGTCGCCTCGCGCAGGAAGGCGTAGTTGCGCGAAATGACGGTGGGCTCCAGCACCACGTGCTGGCGCGGCTGGCCGCCGTAGTAGGCCGACAGCCGCAGCGGCCGGCCGATCACGGCGGCGCTGATGATGGGCAGGCGCGCCAGGTCGGCCGGCTTGTCCGGCAGGCCGCGCTCGCGCACGAAGGCGGGCGAAGCGCAGGCCACGTAGCGCACCTGGCCCAGTTCGCGCGCCACCAGATTGTGCGGCGGCTCGGACATGATGCGCACGGCGATGTCGACCTCGTCGCGCAGCAGATCATCGACGCTGTTCTCGAACAGCACGTCCAGCACGATGTCGGGATAGGCCTGCTTGAACTCGATCAGCCACGGCATCATCACGAACTGCCCGTAGCCGCTCGGCACGCTCAGGCGCACCTTGCCCTGCGGCGTCTTGCCCAGCGTTTCGACGGCCTCGCGCGCCGCCGCCAGTTCGTCCTGGATGCTGCGGCCGTGGTGGTACAGCTTGAGTCCGATTTCGGTGGGCTCGACGTGGCGCGTGGTGCGCCGCAATAGCTGCATGCCAACGGCGCGCTCCAACTGCGTCAGGTGATAGCTGACGTTGGCCCGTGTCATCTTCAGCCGACGCGCCGCTTCGCTCAGGTTGCCCGCGTCCACGATCTCCACCAGCAACGTCAGCGCCTTTGTATCCATGTCGACTCTCCCGGACCGGTGCTGGCTTTGCCCGTTGCATCGCGGCGGTCCGTGCCTATTGTCAAATTCCTTTATCGTCGTTGTCAATTATGGATGCCATTGTCAAGACTTCTTTGCTGGGAAAGAATAGACGGATACAAGACGGGCCGTTCCTGGCCCGCCAGGCGCCGCGACTGCGCCGCGTCCGCCCCGGGCGCGCCGGCCTCGCCAGAGCCCCGCTCTGCGATGCCGCCGTGCCGGCCAGGGCCGGCGCGGGCGGCGACCCTACCGGAGACACTGTCCCATGACAGCCAGCGCACCCGCCGGCGCCGTTCACACGCGCCGCGACGGCGACGTCCTCGTCGTCACCATCGATCATCCCCCCGTCAATGCCCTGAGCGCCGAGGTGCGCGCGGGCCTGGCGCGCGCCATCGACCAGGCCGGCGGCGACCCGCAGGTGCGGGCCGTGCTGCTCACCGGCGCCGGCAACAACTTCATCGCCGGCGCCGACATCCGCGAATTCGGCAAGCCGCCGCGTCCGCCCGCCCTGCCCGACGTGTGCAACCAGATCGAGGCCTGCGCCAAGCCGGTGGTGGCCGCGCTGCACGGCGCCGCGCTGGGCGGCGGCCTGGAAGTGGCGCTGGCGGCGCATTACCGCGTGGCCTTGCCGAACGCCAAGCTGGGCCTGCCCGAAGTGACGCTGGGCCTGCTGCCCGGCGCCGGCGGCACGCAGCGCACGCCGCGCCTGATCGGCGCGGCCGCGGCCTTGGACCTGATGCTGTCGGGCAAGCCGATGACGGCGCAGGCCGCCGTCGCGGCCGGGCTGGCCGATGAAATGGCCAGCGGCGCCGACCCGCTGGCCGCCGGCCTGGACTACACCCGGCGCCTGCTGGCGCAGGGCGCCAAGCCGCGCCGCAGCCGCGACGGCCAGGCGCTAGCCGACAAGGCCGCGTCGCTGGCCGCGATCGACGCCGCCGGCCAGCGCATCGCCGCCAGCACGCGCGGCCTGTTCTCGCCCGCAAAAATCCTGGACGCCGTGCGCGCCGCCGTCGAACAACCTTTCGACGAGGGCCTGCGCGCCGAGCGCGCGTTGTTCCTGCAATGCCTGGACAGCCCGCAGCGCGCCGGCCTGATCCACGCCTTTTTCGCCGAACGCGAGACCGCCAAGATCCCTGAATTGAAGCAGGCCAAGCCGCGCCGGCTCGACAGCGTCGGCGTGATCGGCGGCGGCACCATGGGCGCGGGCATCGCCGTGGCGGTGCTGGACGCGGGCCTGCCGGTGGTCATGGTGGAACAGGACGAGGCCGCGCTGGCGCGTGGCCGCCAGCGGGTCGAACACGTCTACGACCTGCTGGTCGGCAAGGGCCGCATGAGCGCCGACGAGCGCGCCGCCCGGCTGGCGCGCTTCACCGGCGCCACCGACTATGCCGCGCTGGGCGAGGCCGACCTGATCATCGAGGCCGTGTTCGAGGACATGGACGTCAAGCGGGCGGTGTTCGCGCAGCTTGACCGCGTCGCCAAGCCGGGCGCGGTGCTGGCCACCAATACCTCTTACCTGGACGTGGACCGCATCGCCCAGGCCACGCGCGGCCCCGCCGATGTGCTGGGCCTGCACTTCTTCTCGCCCGCCAACATCATGAAGCTGCTGGAGGTGGTGGTGGGCCGCCAGACCGCCGCCGACACCGTCGCCACCGGCTTCGAGCTGGCGCGCCGCCTGCGCAAGATCCCGGTGCGCGCCGGCGTCTGCGACGGCTTCATCGGCAACCGCATCCTGGCGGTGCACCGCCAGGCGGCCGACATGATGATGGAGGACGGCGCCTCGCCCTACGAGATCGACGCGGCGGTGCGCGACTTCGGCTATCCCATGGGTCCGTACCAGATGGTGGACCTGGCCGGCGGCGACATCGGCTGGGCCACGCGCAAGCGCCGCGCCGCCACCCGCGACCCGGCGCTGCGCTACGTGCAGATTCCCGACCGCCTGTGCGAGCGCGGCTGGTTCGGCCAGAAGACCGGCCGCGGCTTCTACCTGTATCCGGATGGCGCCCGCCACGGCACGCCCGATCCGGAAGTGCTGGCGATCATCGACGCCGAGCGCCAGCGCGCCGGCGTGACGCCCCGTCCGTTCAGCGCCGAGGACATCCAGCGCCGCTACCTGGCGGCCATGATCAACGAGGCCGCCAACGTGCTGCACCAGGGCATCGCGCTGCGGCCCTCGGACATCGACATGGTGTTCCTGTCGGGCTATGGCTTTCCGCGTTATCGCGGCGGGCCGATGCATTACGCCGACCGCGTCGGGCTGGCCAACGTGCTGGCCGACATCCGCGCCTTTGCCAAGGAAGACCCCGCATTCTGGAAGCCGTCGCCGCTGCTGGTGGAACTGGCCGAATCCGGCCGCGATTTCGCCAGCCTGAACCAGGCCGCCTGACCCCACTCATTCAACGGAAACCGATATGCGCGAAGCCGTCATCGTCTCCACCGCCCGCACGCCTATCACCAAGGCGCAGCGCGGCGAATTCAACCTGATCGCCGGGCCGACCCTGGCCGCCCACGCGGTGCGCGCCGCGGTCGAGCGCAGCGGCATCGACCCCGCCCTGATCGAGGACGCCTTCATCGGCTGCGGCTACCCCGAGGGCGCCACCGGCCGCAACATCGGCCGCCAGGCGGTGATCCGCGCCGGCCTGCCGGTCAGCGTCGGCGGCGCCACCGTCAACCGCTATTGCGCCTCGGGCCTGCAGGCCATCGCCTCGGCCGCGGCGCGCATCGTCATGGACGGCGCGCCCGCCATGCTCGCCGGCGGCGTCGAGCTGGTGTCGCAGATCCGCACCCGCGACGACGGCGTCAGTGGCATGGACCCGTGGATCGTGGCCAACAAGCCCGAGCTGTACCTGCCCATGATCGAGACCGCCGACATCGTCGCCGCGCGCTACGGCATCAGCCGCGAGGCGCAGGACCGCTTCGCCGCGCAGAGCCAGGCGCGCACCGAGGCCGCCCAGGCCGCCGGCCGCTACCGCGAAGAGATCATCCCCGTCACCACCACCATGGCCGTCACCGACCGAGCCACCGGCGCCGTGTCGGAACGCGAAGTCACGGTGGACCACGACACCTGCAACCGCCCGGGAACCACCTACGAGGCGCTGGCCAAACTGGCGCCGGTGCGCGGCCCGGACCAGTTCGTGACCGCCGGCAACGCCTCGCAGTTGTCGGACGGCGCCGCCGCCTGCGTGCTGATGGAAGCGGCCGAGGCGCAGCGCGCCGGCATCCGCCCGCTGGGCGCGTTCCGCGGCCTGGCGATCGCCGGCTGCGAACCCGATGAAATGGGCATCGGCCCGGTCTACGCCGTGCCCAAGCTGCTGGCGCGCCACGGCCTGAAGGTCGAGGACATCGACCTGTGGGAACTGAACGAGGCCTTCGCCTCGCAGGCGCTGTACTGCCAGGAACGCCTGGGCATCCCGATGGAGCGGCTGAACGTGAACGGCGGCTCGATCGCGCTGGGCCACCCGTTCGGCGTCACCGGCGCCCGTCTGGCCGGCCACGTGTTGCTGGAAGGCCGCCGCCGCGGCGCGCGCTACGCCGTCGTCACCATGTGCGTGGGCGGCGGCATGGGCGCGGCCGGCCTGTTCGAAATCTACTGAGGAATCGCCCGATGGATCTGGAATTTACCCCCGAAGAAAACGCCTTCCGCGACGAGGTCCGCGCCTTCCTGGCCGCCAACCTGCCGGCGCGGCTGTCGGCCAAGGTCACGCAGGGCAAGCTGCTGGGGCGCGCCGACATGGTCGAGTGGCACGCCATCCTCAACCGCCAGGGCTGGCTGGCCAGCCACTGGCCGGTGGAATACGGCGGCACCGGCTGGAGCGCCACGCAGAAGTTCATCTTCGACAACGAGTGCGCGCTGGCCGGCGCGCCGCGCATCGTGCCCTTCGGCCTGAGCATGCTGGGGCCGGTGCTGATCAAGTACGGCAACGAGGCGCAAAAGCGCCACTGGCTGCCGCGCATCCTGGACGGCTCGGACTGGTGGTGCCAGGGCTATTCCGAACCCGGCGCCGGCTCGGACCTGGCCTCGGTCAAGACCACCGCGGTGCGCGACGGCGACCACTACGTCGTCAACGGCCAGAAGACCTGGACCACCCTGGGCCAGTACGCCAACATGATCTTCTGCCTGGTGCGCACCTCGAACGAGGGCCGGCGCCAGGAAGGCATCAGCTTCCTGCTGATCGACATGGCCAGCCCGGGCGTGCAGGTGCGCCCCATCATTACGCTGGACGGCGAGCATGAAGTCAACGAAGTGTTCTTCTCGGACGTGCGGGTGCCGGTCGAGAACCTGGTGGGCGAGGAAAACCGCGGCTGGACCTGCGCAAAATACCTGCTGACCTATGAGCGCACCAATATCGCCGGCGTCGGCCAGTCGACCGCCGCGCTGGAACGCCTGAAGGCGGTGGCCGCCAGCCAGAAGAAGAACGGCCGCCCGCTGGCCGAGGATCCCGACTTCGCCGCGCGCCTGGCGCGGGTGGAGATCGAACTGGCCAACATGCGCACCACCAACCTGCGCGTGGTGGCGGCGGTGGCCGGCGGCGGCGCGCCCGGCGCCGAAAGCTCGATGCTGAAGATCCGCGGCACCCAGATCCGCCAGGAGATCACCGCGCTGAACCGCCGCGCAATGGGGCCCTACGCCCGCCCGTTCGTGGCCGAGGCCCTGCACGACGGCTACGAGGCCGCGCCCATCGGCCCGGAAGGCGCCGACAGCGCCGCGGCGCAGTACTTCAACAACCGCAAGCTGTCGATCTTCGGCGGCTCCAACGAAATCCAGAAGAACATCATCTCCAAGATGATCCTGGGACTGTAAAGGCCGGCCATGAACTTTGAACACACCGAAGACCGGCGCATGCTGTCCGACATGCTGCGCCGCTTTGTCGCCGAACAATACGACTTCGCCACGCGCGAACGCCACGCCAGGATGGCGCAGGGCTACAACCCCGAGTTCTGGCGCCGTTATGCCGAACTGGGCGCCATCGGCGCGCTGTTCGCCGAGGAACACGGCGGGCTGGGCGGCGCGGGCTTTGACATCAGCGTGGTGTTCGAGGCGCTGGGCCGCGGCTTGGTGCTGGAACCCTTCCTGGACGCGCTGATGGTCGGCAGCGCCATCGCCCGAGCCGGCAGCCCGGCGCAGCGCGAGGCGCTGGACGGCCTGATCGCGGGCGGCATCACCGCCGCGCTGGCCGCGGCCGAGCCCACCTCCGGCTACGCCCTGAACGACGTGCGCACCCGCGCCGAGCGCAGCGGCGACGGCTGGGCGCTGAACGGCGCCAAGGCCGTGGTGACGGGGGGCAAGCATGCCGACCTGTTCCTGGTGTCGGCGCGCACCGCCGGCGCCGAGGACGACGAATCCGGCATCAGCCTGTTCCTGGTCAGCGCCGGCACGCCGGGCGTGACGGCGCGCGGCTACGACCTGATCGACGGCGGCCGCGCCGCGGAACTCACGTTCGAGAACGTGGCGCTGGGCGCCGACAGCCTGCTGGGCGAGGCCGGCGCCGGCCATGCGCTGCTGGAACACGCCACCGGCCGCGGCATCCTGGCGCTGTGCGCCGAGGCCGTGGGCGCGATGGACTGCGCCCGCGACGCCACGCTGGAATACCTGCGCACCCGGCGCCAATTCGGCGTGCCGATCGGCAGCTTCCAGGCGCTGCAGCACCGCATGGCCGACGTGCTGCTGGAGATCGAGCAGGCGCGCTCGGCGGTCATCAACGCCGCCGCCGCGCTCGACCACCCCGACCGCGCCACGCGCGAACGGACGCTGTCGGCCGCCAAGTACACCATCGGCCGCATCGGCACGCTGGTGGCCGAGGAAAGCATCCAACTGCACGGCGGCATCGGCATGACCTGGGAGCTGCCCCTGGCGCACTACGCCAAGCGGCTGGTCATGATCGACCACCAGCTCGGCGACGAGGACCACCACCTGCGGCGCTACATCGCGCTGGGGCGCGCGTAAGCGGCGAGGACGGCATCATGACGCAGGCCCCCATAGCCTCCCCCACCGCCCCTCCCGTCGCCCCGCCTTTCGCCGCGCCGTTCCCGGTGCGTTCCATCGACGACGTGCGCCGCCTGGCGGCCCGGCCGCTGGCCGAGACGCTGACGGTGCAAAGCACCTACGAGATCTTCCGCAACTCGGCCGCCGCCTTTGGCGACCGCATCGCGCTGACCTTCCTGCGCAACGCCGATCCCGACGAGCCGGCCATCAGTTGGCGCTACGACGAGCTGCTGGCCGGCATCCACCAGACCGCCAACCTGCTGCACAGCCTGGGGCTGGGCCCGACTGACGCCGTCGGCGTGCTGCTGCCGGGCTGCCTTGAATACCACCTGGCGCTGTGGGGCGGCGAGGCCGCCGGCATCGTGCAGCCGCTCAACCCGCTGCTGACCGAGGACAAGCTGGCCTCGCTGCTGACCACCGCCGGCGCCAAGGTGCTGATCGCCTACGGCTCGGACACGGAATGCGAGTCCTGGTCCAAGGCCCTGCGCCTGCGCGAGCGGGTGCCGACATTGCGCACGCTGCTGCGCGTCGCGCCGCACGACGAGCCGCCGTCGCAACGCCCGGCGCTGCCCGACTTCGCGCTCGACTTCAACAGCGCGCGCGCTGCCCAGCCCTCGGACCGGCTGGTCAGCGGCCGCGTGATCCGCGCCGACGACGTGGCCGCCTACTTCCACACCGGCGGCACCACGGGCGCGCCCAAGCTGGCCATCCACACCCACGCCAACCAGGTCTTCACGGCCTGGGCGGCGGTGCAGTTGCAGGGCGCGGGACCCGGCGACGTGGTCATCAACGGCTATCCGCTGTTCCACGTGGCGGGCGTGCTGCCGGCCTCGCTGGCGGCGCTGTCGGCCGGCGTGCAGACCGTGATCCCGACCACGCTGCTGCTGCGCAACCGCGAGGTGCTGCGCAATTACTGGCGGCTGGTCGAGCGCCACCGGGCCACCTCGCTGCAGGGCGTGCCGACCATCCTGGCGGCGCTGGCCGAGATCCCGCTGGACGGCGCCGACATCTCGTCGCTGCGCTACTGCCGCACCGGCGCCGCGCCGTTGCCGGCGGAGCTGGCGGCGCGCTTCGAGCGCCTGTTCGGCCTGCACGTGAACGAAAGCCTGGGCATGACGGAGATGGCCGGCATCACCTCGATCACACCGCCCGGCTCGCGCTTTCCGGTCAACTGCGTGGGCTTTCCGCTGCCCTATGTGCAGGTGCGCGTGGTCGGCCTGGATGCGCCCGCCGGGCAGCCGGCGCGCGACCTGCCGCCCGGGCAGGCAGGCATGCTGCTGTTCAAGTCGCCCAACGTGATCCCCGGCTTTCTCGACCCCGAGGACACGGCGCGCGCCTTCACCGAGGACGGCTGGCTCATCAGCGGGGATGTCGGTTTCCTGGACAGCGAGGGCCGCCTGCACCTGCAGGGCCGCGCCAAGGATCTGATCATCCGCGGCGGCCACAACATCGATCCCAAGACCATCGAGGATGCGCTGGCCTCGCACCCGGCGGTGCGCATCTGCGCCGCGGTCGGCGCGCCCGATCCGTACGCGGGCGAACTGCCGATCGCCTTCGTGACCCTGGCCGACGATGCCGAGGTCTCCGAGGCCGAGCTGATCGCCTACGCCGCCGCCCACGTCGACGAGGCGCCGGCACGGCCCAAGCGCGTCATCGTGCTCGAGCAGATGCCCATGACCAACGTCGGCAAGATCTACAAGCCCGACCTGCGCCGCCTGGCCACGGCGGTCTCGGCGCGCGCCGTGGTCGAGCGCGTCCTCGAACAGGCCGGCCTGCCGCCGGACAGTCCCCTGCTGCGCGTGCTGTCCGACGCGCAGCCCGACGTCGCCGTAGAAGCCGACGCCGCCACCCCCGCGCCGCTGAAGGAGCAGTTGCGCGAGGCGCTGCAACGACTGCCGGTCAAGGTCGCCCTGCGCGGCTGACCGGCGCCTCACAACACAGCCACGACACACAAAACCATAATCACATCGGAGACAAGCCCCATGGCCCACCAACCCCTGCGCCGCGCCTGCCTCGGCGCCCTGCTGCTGGCGCTGGCCGGCGGCGCGCTGGCGCCCGCGGCGTCGGCGCAAAGCGCCTTTCCCACCAAGCCCATCACGCTGATCGTGCCGTTCCCGGCCGGCGGCTCCACCGACCGCCACCTGCGCATCGTGGCGCAGGACGCATCCAAGTACCTGGGCCAGCCCGTCATCGTCGAGAACCGCCCGGGCGCGGGCGGCACGCTGGGCACCGCGACCATGTCGCGCACCGCCAAGCCGGATGGCTACACCGTCGCGCTGTACACGCTGGCCATGCTACGCATGCCGTACATGCAGAAGACCTCGTGGGACCCGATCAACGACTTCACCTTCATCATCGGCCTGTCCGGCTACACCTTCGGCTTCACGGTGCGCGCCGACTCGCCCTACAAGACCTTCAATGAGTACATCGAGGCCGCGCGCCAGCATCCGGGCACCATCGACTACGGCTCGACCGGCGTGGGCTCGTCGCCGCACCTGCTGATCGAGGAAGTGGCCATCAACGCCAAGGTCAAGCTGAACCACGTGCCCTACAAGGGCAACGCCGACATGCAGCAGGCGCTGTTGGGCGGCCACGTGATGGCGCAGAGCGACGCCACCGGCTGGGACCAGTTCGTCGATTCGGGCAAGATGCGGCTGCTGGTGACGTTCGGCGAAAAGCGCACCACCCGCTGGCCCGACGTGCCGACCGCGCAGGAGCTGGGCTACAAGGTCGTATCGACCTCGCCCTACGGCTTGGCCGGCCCCAAGGGCATGGACCCGGCGGTGGTCAAGACGCTGCATGACGCCTTCAAGAAGGCGCTGTTCGACCCGGCCAGCATCGAGGTCATGAAACAGCTGAACCAGGAACCCGCCTACCGCGACAGCGCCGACTACAAGGCCTGGGCCCAGGCGACCTACGTCAAGGAAAAGGGGCTGATCGAGTACCTGGGGCTGATGGCCAAGGACTGACGCCGCCCCCAGGCTCCGTCCTGGACGGGCCGGGCGCCTCGCGGCGGCCGGCCCGTTTTTTCATTGGAACGCGGACTTGTAGGCGTACAGGCCGGGCGCGCCGCCGGTCATCACGAACAGCACGTCGCTGCCCGGCGCGTGGCGGCCGGCGCGCACGTCGGCCAGGAGGCCGGCAAAGGCCTTGCCGGAATACACCGGATCGAGCAGCAGCCCTTCGCTGCGCGCCAGCAGGCCGACCGCCTCCAGCATGGCAGGCGTGGGCACCCCATAGGCCAGGCCGCGCTGGCTGCCATCGACCAGGATGTCATTGGGCGCCGGCGCCGCAACGTCGTCCGCCCGGCCCTGCGCCAGCAGCGCCAGCGTGGCGGCGGTCAGGTCTACCGTCTTGGCATGCGCGACCTCCGCGTCGGCCAGCGTGGTGAACGACTGCACGCGGCTGGCGGGCAGGCCCGCCGCGACCACCCCGGCCGCCAGGCCGGCATGGGTGCCGGCGCTGCCGTTGGCCACCACGATGCGGGCGAAGTCCACCCCCAGTTCACGCGACTGCGCCAGGATCTCCAGCGCGCAGGCGGCGTAACCGAGCGCGCCGACGGGCGTCGACCCGCCCAGCGGCGCCAGGTAGACGCGGCGCCCGGCCAACTCCAGCGCGCGCACCCGCTCCAGCGCCGCCGCCATGGCATCGGCGCCCACCGGCAGCGCATGCACCGTCGCCCCGAACAGGCGGTTCAGCAGCATGTTGCCGTTTTCCTCGTAATCGACGTCGTCGCGCGGCACCACCCGGCCCAGCACCAGCTCGCAGGCCATGCCCGCGCGGGCCGCGGCCGCCGCCGTCAGGCGCGCGTGGTTCGATTGCAGGCCGCCGACCGTCACCACGGTATCGGCGCCCTGCGCGCGCGCCTCGCCCAGCAGGAACTCCAGCTTGCGCAGCTTGTTGCCGCCGCCGCCCAGCGACATGTGGTCGTCGCGCTTGACGTACAGGCGCACGCCGTTGGCCGCGGCGCCCAGGGCCGCCTCCAGCCCGGCCAGGCGCTGGATCGGCGTGGGGCCGTCGAGCAAGGCATGACGGGGAAAGCGCTGCAACGCGGACGAAAGGCCAGTGGGCATGGGGAATTCCAGGGAGAAAGGCATGGCCGGCGGCGCGCGCCGCTGGCGCGAGGCGCCGACCGCAGCAGGATACGCCAAGACGGCCGCGCGATTGATCAGGGCTGGCGTGCCGATTGTGCACAAAGCGGCATGAATCCGTCGCGCCAGGGGTCGTCGACGCGGCGAGGCGCCTCCCCGAACCTGCGCGAGGCTGCTTGCCGTGTGAGCCGGCCCTAGCCCTCGGCGGCCGCCCCCTGCGCGGCCCGCCCCATCTGCTCGAAGCAGAACTCCCGCGCGATGCGGGTGGCCGGGCTTTCGCTGCGTCCGCGCAGCGTGACAAAGGCGAAATGCGCCGCGATGTCGAAATCCGGCGGCGGCAGCAGGCGCGCCAGGCGGCCCTCGGCAACCGGCCCGGCGGCCGACGCCAGCACGCCCAGATAGAGCGCGTCGGAGCGCGCGGCGATATCGAGCAGGCCGGCGATGTCCTCGCTTTCCATGTGCAATTCGAAGCCGTCCGGCCGCGCCGCCGAGACGCGCCGCCGGATCTCCGGCGACAGGCCGGTGGACACCACGGGATACGCCAGCACCTGCGACAGCGACGGCGCGGGGCCCGCCAGCAGCGGATGGTCCGGGCGGCAGACAAAGCCCGACGCCAGGCTGGGCATGGCGGCCACGTCCAGGTCCGCGTCGTCGTCCAGCGTGCGCACGTGCACGACCAGCGCGTCCAGGGCGCGTTCACGCAGGCCGGCGAGCAGCGCGTCGGTCGGCCCGCGCGACAGGCGCACGCGCAGCCGCGGATAGACGTCCATCACATGGCGCATCAGCGGCACGCTCAACAGCGCGCCGGGCGCGGCGCCCAGGCCCAGCGCCACCGCGCCGGCCTCGCCCTGCGCCAGCAGCTCGGCCTCGCGCCGGATCTCGTGCACCTCGGCCAGCACCCGGCGGGCGCGCGCGGCCACCTGCCGACCCAGCGGCGTGGCCTCGTTGCGCTTGCCGATGCGATCCACCAGCGGCGCCCCCAGCTCGGCCTCCAGCAACTGGATGCTGCGGCTGAACGCGGGCTGCGACAGGTGCAGCGATTCCGCGGCGCGGGTGAACGAGCCGGTCTCCAGCAGCGCCACCAGATGAGCCAGTTGCGACAGATTCATGAAATCTCCGGGACGCGGCCGCGCCGCGAAAAATCATGCATAAAACGCATTGTAATCAGCCAATCAATCGATTGGACAGATGAAAACAGCGCTTCTAGCATTCCGGAAAACACACAACACCCAAGGGACTCCGATGAAGACACTGCTGTTATCCGCCGTCGCCGCGCTCGCCCTGCTGGCCACGGGCGCCGCCGCCGCCGAAGACTACCCCGCCCGGCCGGTATCGCTGATGGTGCCGTATCCGGCCGGCGGCGCCAGCGACATCACGGCGCGCGCGCTGCAGGGGCCGATGACCCAGGCGCTGGGCGGCCAGGTCATCGTCGAGAACCTGGGCGGGGCCAACGGCGTGCTCGGGGCCAATCGCGTGCTGGGCGCCAAGGCCGACGGCTACTACGTGTTCCAGGGCTCGCCCAACGAACTGATCCTGGCCGGCCTGACCAACAAGTCGGTCCACTACAGGCCCGAGGCCTTCCGCATGATCGCGCCGGTCGCCACCTCGCCCTACGTGGTGATGACGCGCGCCGGGCTGGGCGTGGCCAACGTCGATGAACTGGTGGCGCTGGCCCGGCGCGGCGGCGCGCCGCTGACGTACGGCTCGGGCGGCGCGGGTTCGATGATTCACCTCATCACCGAGGCGCTTTCCAAGCGCGCCGGCCTGGCGCTGACGCACATCCCCTATCGCGGCGCCTCGCCGATGCTGACCGACATGGCGGGCGGCCAGATCGACTTCGCCATCGTGCCCTATCAGGCCAATTACGAGGACCTGCGGCGCGAAGGCCGCATCCGCATCATCGCCACCCTCAACCGCGACCGCCTGCCGATGCTGCCCGACGTGCCGAGCGTGCAGGAAAGCGCCAGCCTGAAGGACTTCAACTACACCATCTGGACCGCCTACATGGTCAAGCAAGGTACGCCCGATGCGGTGGCGCAGAAGCTGCACGCGGCGGTCGAGGCGGCGCTGGCCGACCCCGCCGCGCGCAAGACGCTGCTGGCCCAGGGCAAGATCCTGTTCGAGCCGCAGACCCTGGGCGCCAGCGAAGCCTTCTATGCCGAACAGACCGCGCGCCTGACCGAACTGGTGCGCAGCAGCGGTTTCCAGGCCGAATGAGCGGCCGCCCTCTTCCTTCCCACGGAGTCTGCATGTCCGACACTCTCATCCAGCCGGTGCTGGCGCACCTCGACGCGCGCCAGCCGCTGATCGCGCATTGGCTCAAGGCATTCCTGCGCATCCCCAGCGTCAGCGCCGACCCGGCCTTTGCCCCGCACATGGCGCGGGCGCGCGACTTCCTGTGCGAGCGGCTGCGCCGCGACGGGCTGCACAACGTGCAATTGCTGGAGGGCGGCGGCGAGCCGGCCGTCTACGGCGAGTGGCTGGGCGCGCCCGGCAAGCCCACGCTGCTGATCTACGGCCACTACGATGTGCAGCCGGCCGACCCGCTGGAACTGTGGCGCACCCCGCCTTTCGAGCCGACCCAGGTCGGGGACCGGCTCTATGCGCGCGGCGCCTCCGACGTCAAGGGGTCGACCACGGTGGCGCTGGAGGTGGTGTTCGCCTTCCTGGCCACGCTGCGCAGTTGCCCGGTCAACATCAAGGTGTTCATCGAGGGCGAAGAGGAAACCGGCAGCCCCACGCTGCGCGCGCTGATCCAGCGCCACGGCGCCCTGCTGGCCGCCGACGCGGTGCTGTCGGCCGACGGCGGCCGCGCCAGCGCCCAGGTGCCGACCATCAACACCGGCGCGCGCGGCAACGCGGCGCTGGAGGTGCGGTTGCGCACGGCCGCCAAGGATCTGCATTCGGGGCGCTATGGCGGCGGCGTGCGCAATGCGCTGCACGACATGGCCGCGCTGCTGGCCACACTGCATGCGGCCGATGGCCGCGTCGCGGTGGCCGGCTTCGACGACGACGCCGCGCCGCCCACGCCGCGCCAGCGCCAGGACACCGCCGCCTTTCCTTATGACGAGGCGGCGTTCTTCGACGACGTGGGCGCGACCAGCCATGGCGAGCCCGGCTACAGCCCGCGCGAGCGCATCACGCTGCGCCCGGCCCTGGACGTGAACGGCATGTGGGGCGGCTATACCGGCGCCGGCACCAAGACCATCATCGCCTGCGAAGCGTCGGCCAAGCTGACCGTGCGCGTCGTGCAAGGGCAGGACCCGGCGCGGGTGATCCGCGCGGTCCTGGCGCACCTGCGGGCGCACTGCCCGCCCGGCGCCGCGCTGGAGGTGGTGGCGATGCACGACGGCTCGCCGGCCTCGACGCTGGCGCCGGACCATCCGCTGGTGCGCGCGGCCCAGGCGGTGCTGCGGACCGAAGACGGCCGCGATCCGATCCATGTGCGGCTGGGGGCCTCCGTGCCGATCACGTCGGTGTTCAAGGAAACCCTCGGCATCGATACGCTGATGTTCGGCTTCAACCTGCCAGACGAGGACGTGCACGCGCCCAACGAGTTCTTCCGCATCGGCTCGATCCGCGAGGGCGTGCAGGCCTGGACGCGGCTGCTCGACGCGCTCGGCCAGTATCAGCCGGCGGCGTTCCGCGCCTGAGCGCGGCGGACGAGGCAGCGGCTCCAACAATTTTCGTATGCAATAAATGTTGCCAGCCCGGGATTTTGATAGACTGGCTGCCCATACAGTCTTTCCGCCCCGCGCTTCATGACCCAGGAAGTTCCCGCCGATCCCAGCGCCGACGATATCGCCAAGGCCATCGCCGCCGCCATCGTGGCGCACCGGCTGCCGCCCGGCACCCGCCTGCGCGAAGAGGCGCTGGCGCGCGTCTACAAGGTCAGCCGCACCAAGATCCGCGCGGCCCTGCTGATGCTGTCCAAGGACAAGCTCATCAACATCGTGCCCGACAAGGGCGCCTTCGTCAGCAAGCCCGACGCCAACGAGGCGCGCGAGGTCTACGCGGTGCGCCGCATCCTCGAGGCCGCGCTGGCGCGCGAGTTCGTCACCCGCGCCACGGCGGCCGACTACCGCCGCATCGACGCCCACCTGGCCCAGGAGCGCGCCGCGGTCGAAAGCGGCGACGTGCAGGCCCGCAACCGCCTGCTGGGCGACTTCCACATCCTGCTGGCCGAGGCCGTCGGCAATTCGGTGCTGACCGGCATGCTGCGCGAGCTGTCGGCGCGCAGCGCCGTGATCACCGTGCTGTACCAGAGCTCGCACGATGCCAGTTGCTCATCGCGCGAGCATCACGCCTTCATCGAAGCGGCCCGCGCCGGCGACGTCGACCGCGCCTGCGCGCTGATGGACGAGCACCTGGAACACGTGCAGACGGCGCTCGATTTCAGCGAAAGCGACCGCGCGGGCGGCGACCTGGTCGCGGCGCTGTTGAGCTGACGCGGGGCCGCGCGGGGCGGTTTGACCCTGCGCAAGGTTTGATCCCGCTCAAGTAGCCGCCCTCTCCCGGCCGATACAGTGTTACGTAACCGTCGCAAGTCGCGACGGCCGCTGCACAAACACGGGAGACACCATGTACAAGCACATTCTCATTCCCACGGACGGCTCGCAATTGTCCTCGGAAGCGCTGGTCGAAAGCCTTGATCTGGCCAAGTCGCTGGGCGCCAAGGCCACCATCCTCACCGTCGAGGAACCCTTCCACGTCTTCGCCATGGGCGCGGCGCAAGTGGCCCACAGCCTGAGCGACTACCAGGACCAGATCCGCGCCCAGGCCGAACGCCTCTTGAGCGCCGCCGCCACCCAGGCGCGCGAGGCCGGCGTGCCCTGCGAAACGCTGCGCGCCACCCACGAGGATCCCTACCAGGCCATCATCGACACCGCCCGCGAACGCCATTGCGACCTGATCGCCATGGCCTCGCACGGCCGGCGCGGCATGGCCGCCGTGGTGCTGGGCAGCCAGACGCAGAAGGTGCTGGCGCACTCCACCACGCCGGTGCTGGTGTATCGCAAGAAGGCCTGACGCGCCCGGGCTCGGGCCGCCGCGGCGGTCGCCTTCCGCAGGCGGCCAGCGCCGGCCGCCCGGCCGCCCCGGCCCGCTCAGGCCGCCGGATGCAGCAGTTGCTCCATGCGATCCTGGATCCAGCGCTCGGTGGCCGTCGGCGTCCGGCCCTGCAGCCAGAGCGTGCGCACCGACAGCGGCGGCAGCGACAGGCCGACGCACGGCACATTGGCCAGGTCCTCGCGGTAGCCCTCGTACTCGGCGATGTTCAGCGGCAGAATGGCCCAGCCCAAGCCATCCACGGCCATGGCGGCGATGCTGTAGAAACTGTCTGAACGCCACGCCGACGGACTCATCACCACATCCTCCACCCCCTCCATCCGCATCACCAGTTGACGATGGCGCGCCAGGTCGTTGCGCGTGACTTCGGGCAACGCGGCCAGCGGATGGTCGCGCGCCACGAAGATGCCCTGTCCCACGTCGCCCAGGTAGCGATGGGCGAAGGCCGCGCCCGGATCGCCGCGATCGTAATGGAACGCCACGCTGGCGCGCCCCTGCGAGACATAGTCCGCCACTTCGGTGGCCGTGCCGTTCAACTGGGTTAGCTCCAGCGCGGGAAAGCGCGCCGAGACCTCCTTCACCAGCGCGCCCAGCACCCGATCGGGCAAGGCCTCGTCCAGCGCCAGGCTGAGGTGCGCGTCCTGCCCGGCCGCGAATGACAGCGCCCGCTGCTCCAATCCCGCCGCCTGGCGCAACAGCTCGCGCGCCTCCTGCAACAGCACTTCACCGGCCCGGGTCAGCGTGGCATTGCGGCGCGAGCGGTCGAACAGCTCCACCCCCAGGTCCGCTTCCAGCAACCCCAGCGAGGTGCTGACGGCCGATTGCGCCCGGCCCACCTGGCGCGCCGCCGCCGAAAACGAGCCGGCGTCCGCCGCCGCCACGAAGTGCCGCAGTTGTTCCAGGGTCCAGTGCATGGTTGTCTCCAGGGGTGGCCAAGCAAGCCTTCAAAACGGTTGCCGGCCGCACGGGGCGATGGAGCCGCCACCTATACATCTATTTTATAGATGGATTCCAACTTCTTATCCATGCTTCATAGATTGAAAATGTCCGGCGTTATAGGAGTCAATGCATGACGCAGCGCAATCCCTCCCCCGCTGTCGCCGCGCCCGCGCCGGGTCGCTGGCTGGTGCTGGCCATCGTTTCCAGCGCCCTATTGCTGATCGTGGTCGACATGACCGTGCTGTACACCGCCCTGCCTCGGCTCACGCACGAACTGGGCGTGACGGCCTCGTCCAAGCTCTGGATCGTCAACATCTACGCGCTGGTGGTGTCCGGCCTGCTGCTGGGCATGGGCACGCTGGGCGACCGCCTGGGCCACAAGCGCCTGTTCATGATGGGCCTGGCCGTGTTCGGCGCGGCCTCGCTGGCGGCGGCCTATTCGCCCAACCCCGCGGCGCTGATCGCGGCGCGCGCGGTGCTGGCGGTGGGCGCGGCCATGATGATGCCGGCGACGCTGTCGATCCTGCGCCTGACCTTCGCCGACGAGCGCGAGCGCGCCATCGCCATCGGCGTCTGGGCCTCGGTGGCCTCGGGCGGCGCGGCGCTCGGCCCGGTCATCGGCGGCATCCTGCTGGAGCACTTTTGGTGGGGCTCGGTGTTCCTGATCAACCTGCCGATCGTGCTGCTGGCGCTGCCGCTGGCGCGCCGCTACATCCCGGCCGGCCAGCCGGACCGCCAGCGCCCCTGGGACCTGGTCGGCTCGCTGCAGGTGATGGTCGGCCTGATCCTGACCGCCTATGCGCTCAAGGAACTGGGCCGCGCCCAGCCGTCCTGGCTGGACGCCGCGCTGGCCTGCGCCGGCGGCGCCGCGATGCTGTTCATCTTCGCCCGGCGCCAGCGCGCGCGGCCCCATCCGATGATCGACTTCGCCATCTTCCGCAACCGCAGCTTCAGTTCGGCGGTGGCCTCGGCGCTGTTCGCGGCGGCGGCGCTGCTCGGCATGGAGCTGGTGTTCAGCCAGCGCCTGCAACTGGTGCTGGGCATGTCGCCGATCCAGGCCGCGCTCTACATCCTGCCGCTGCCGCTGGCCGCGTTCATCGCCGGCCCGCTGGCCGGCTGGCTGCTGCCGAAGGTGGGCAGCGCGCGCCTGCTGTTCGTCTCGCTGCTGGTGTCCGGCCTGGGCATGGGCGGCTACCTGTTCAGCTACGACGGCGCGCTGGCGGCGCAGATCGCCAGCCTGTGCGTGCTGGGCGTGGGCATCGGCGCCACCATGACCGCCGCGTCCAGCACCATCATGCAGAGCGCCACGCCCGAGCGCGCCGGCATGGCCGCGTCGATCGAGGAAGTGTCGTATGAACTGGGCGGCGCGCTGGGGGTGACGCTGATGGGCTCGATCCTGTCGGGGGTGTACGCGCACACGCTGGACGTGCCCGCCGGCCTGCCGGCAGCCGGGGCCGGTGCGGCGCGCGACAGCCTGGACGAAGCGCTGGTGGTGGCCGAGGGCCTGTCCAGCGACACAGGCGCCGCGCTGGCGCGGCTGGCCCGCGACGCGTTCGACGCGGGCTACGCGGCGGTCATCGCCACCGCCACCGTGCTGCTGCTGGCCACCGCGTTGCTGGTGCTGGTGAACCGCTGGCGTGGCGGCGCCAAGGTGTCCGCCCCCGCGCCGCGCTGAGCCGCCGTTGCAGGCCCGGCCTGCGGGCGGTCATGCACCAGTGCGAAACGCGTTGGAAGGTCGCTGCACCCCGGGCCTGTCAATCACGAAAAGAAACGGCCACTAGGCCGCATCGCCCGGGCGCCGCGCCCCCACCAGGCTCAACACGTACTCCAGGAACGCGGCCTCGTCCGGCATGGCGCCGCCGCCCGCCGCGATGGCGTCGGCCACTTCCAGGTGGCTGTGCAGCCAGTACTGGATCAGCGCGCCGGTGGTGATCATGGCCTGCCCAGCCGGAATGTCGGCGCGCACGAAGCCGGCTTTCTGGGCCTGCGCGAAGACCGGCACGAACAGCCGGTTCAGGCGTTCGGAGCGCGCCCGGCGCTCGGCTTCCTGCGCCCCCATCACGCGCCAAAGCTGGAAGCGCAAAGCGGCCGGGTGCGTCTTCCAGTAGCGCAGATAGCTGCCCACCATGTCAGGCACCGTGCGCGCCGTGACGGGCTGGCGCGTGATCGGCTCGATCGCGGCCAGGAAATCCTCGGTGATGCATTCCCCCACCTTGGACCAGAGGCTTTCCTTGTCCTTGAAATGATGGTGGATCAGCCCGGGCGAGACCTTGGCTTCCTGCGCGATCAGCCGCATGGTCGAACCGTCGAAACCCAGGCGGGCGAACAGCGTCAGCGCCGATTCCAGGATCACGTCGCGGGCGTCGGGCGTCGTGTATTGCGAGCGCAGCTCTGTCATGCCGAGGGTCTCCATCGTTGCGGCAACCGGCATGTTACGGGCGCGAAACGCATTGATCAATTGACTGACCAAACGTTTAGTCAATAGAATTGCGACAAATTCTCATTAACCACCCTGGAGTTTGTCTTGCCCCCGTCACCCGCGCTCCCGCGCCGCCGCCTGTGCCGCCCCCTGCTGCTGGCGTTGTCGCTGACCCTGCCCCCGTTCTCAACGCGGGCGCAAACGCCTCCCGCAGCCGCCTCCGACGCTGCGTGGGCGTCGACGACGGCGTCGGAGGCCGCTTCCAACCCGCCCCGGGCCGGCGCCACCGAACTGCCCGCCGTCACCGTGACCGCGCGCCGGCGCGAGGAAAGCGCGCAGGACGTGCCCATCGGCATGACCGTGCTGAACGGCGAGCAATTGAGCGCCGACGCCGCGCCGCAGGCCGGCAACGCCGGCCTGGCGCGCTCGGCGCCCAACCTGGCGTTCACCGACACGGGCGGCCAGAATTCCAACGTCTTCACCATCCGGGGCGTGGGCTCGTTCGCGCCGCTGTCGCCGGACGACACCTCGGTGGTGATGTACGCCAACGACGTGCCGCGCTCGGTCTACGGCGCGCCGCCGACGCTGCTGGACGTGAACCGGGTCGAGGTGCTGCGCGGGCCGCAAGGCACGCTGTTCGGCCGCAACACGCAGGGCGGCGCCATCAACGTGATCGCCAACCAGCCGGTGTTCGACCGCGAATACACCATACGCGGCGAGATCGGCTCGCACGGTCACCGGCTGGGCGAACTGATCGCCAACGAGGCCCTGTCGGACACCGTGGCCGCGCGCCTGGCGCTGCGCTACACCACGGTGGACGGGACCACCCCCAACCTGGCTTCAGGCGGCAAGGTCGGCTGGGCCGACGTGGGCGCGGCGCGCGCCACGGTGCTGTGGACGCCCGGCGCCAACACCGTGGTGACGGTCACCGGATCGCACGACCAGCAGAAGGCCGCCGCGCCGCGCTTCGTATGGCTGCAGAACCCGCGCTTTCCGCAGACCGCCTCGGATCCCGAGAACAAGATCGACTGGAAGGACAGCAGCGGCAGCGTCAAGGTCGAGCACGAGTTCGAGCACTTCACCCTGACCTCGCTGACCAGCTACCTGGATTCGCGCTCGCGCCAGGCCTTCGACCTGACCGACGGCCTGATCTATTCGGCGATGACCGGCCGGCCCGCGTCCGTGTACAACGTGCCCTACGCCGACTACGCCGACATCCGCTTCCAGGAACAGAGCTGGCAACAGGAATTGCGCCTGAGTTCGCCGGAAACCAGCGCACTGGGCTGGACCGTGGGCGCCAACTACTTCCACTCCAGCTTCCGCAACGACACCACCGCCAAGGCCTCGCCAGCGGCGTTCAACTTCCAGACCCAGAACGGCACCCAGGCCAACCGCATCAAGACCGACAGCGCCTCGCTGTTCGGCGAGGCCAGCGTGCCGCTGACGCCGAAACTGAAGGCCCTGGCTGGCCTGCGCTACACGCACGAGGCCAAGGACGCGCGCTACCGCTACACCGGCAACGGCAACCCCGCGGTGGTGGCCAACTTCCGCCAGCACGACACGCTGTCCGACAATTTCGTCACCGGCCGCACCGGCCTGTCGTATGACTGGAGCGACGCGCTGATGACGTACGCCACCGTGTCGCGCGGCTATGTCTCGGGCGGCTTTGCCGGCGTGTCCGTCAACACGCCGACCGGCAAGCCGGAAACGCCGTTCGAGGCCTCGACCAGTTGGACCTACGAACTGGGCTTCAAGTCGCAATGGTTCGACCGCCGCCTGGACCTGAACGGCTCGGTATTCCTGAACGAGGTCAAGCGCGGCCACCTGATCGTGTTCAACCCGTCCGCCCTGCTGTTCACGCCCGCCTCGCTCGATTACCGCAGCAAGGGCGCCGAACTGGACTTCGCGGCGCGCGTGCATCCCAACGTCAAGCTGATCGGCGGCGCCGGCTACACCCATGCCGAACTGGTCTCGGTGCCCGCCGGCAGCGCCACTGGCGCCCAGTCGGGCAACCGTGTGCCCAATGTGCCGCGCCTGACCGCCAATCTGGGCGTGGAAGTCGAGGCGCCGGCGCGACCGCTCGGCCTGCCCGGCCAGCTCAACGGCCAGATCGTCTGGCAGCACGTCGGCGCGCGCGCGGCCGACGTCAAGGAAAGCTTCACCCTGCCCGCCTACGACGTGGTCAACCTGCGCGCCGGCTGGCGCGACGGGCCGCTGGAAATCTATGGCTTCGTCTACAACCTGTTCGACAAGCGATATCTGGTGGCGGGCCAGAGCTGGGGACCCACGGTCAGTTCTGTGCGGTTGGGACAGGAACGACTGGCGGGCGTCGGCATGAGCTGGAAGTTCTGACATGCGGACCAGCCAACCCGCCGCGCCCTGGGCGCGCCTGGCCGCCATCGCGGCCCTGTACGTGTCGCTTGGCGCGGTGCTCGGCTTCGTGCAGGGCGGCGTCGGCCCGATCATGCGCGGCAAGGGCCATGCGCTGACCTCGATGGCGCCGGTATTCGCGCTGTACCTGCCGTTCGGCGTGACCTTCCTGTGGGCCCCGCTGGTGGATCGCTGGCGCCTGCCCTGGCTGGGCCGGCGCAGCGGCTGGATCGTGGCGGCGCAGGGCCTGGCGGTGCTGCTGGTGGCCGCGATCGCGCTGGGCGGCGCGTTGCCGCTGGCGGCGCTGTTCGGGCTGGGCCTGGCCGCGACGCTGGCGGTGGCGACCATGGACGTGGCGCTGGACGCCTGGACGGTCGAGCATATTGCCGACGCCCATCGCGGCGCGGCATCGGCGGCCAAGGTCGGCGGCCTGTCGCTGGGCGCGGTGCTGGGCGGCGGCGTGCTGGTCGGCCTGTTTCCCCGCCTGGGTTGGGAAGGCGCGCTGCTGTTGCTGGCCGCCCTGATGGCGTTCGCGACGCTGCCGGCCTGGCGCCTGCCCGACCACGCCGCGCCAGCGGCGGCGCGGCAGGCAAGGCCGGGCCTGCGGGCCGCCCTGCGGCAACCGGCCATGGCCGGGCGCCTGCTGCGCATCAGCCTGGTCACCTGCGCGCTGATGGCGCTGTTCAACCTGAACCGGCTGATGCTGGTGGACCTGGGCGTGCCGCTGGCCCGCATCGGCTGGGTGTTGGGGGTGGCCGCGCCGCTGGCCAACCTGGCGATGGCCCTGGCGCTGCCGGCGGCGCTGCGGCGCTGCGCCCCGCGGCCCTTGCTGTGGGCCTTGCTGGCGGCCACCGTGGCCGGCGCGCTGGCCATCGTCATGGCCCTGCGCATCGGCCACGCGGACCTGGCCATCGGGGCCTCGATCGCGATCAGCGCCTGCGTCAGCGGCCTGTACATCGTCATGGGCGGCCTGATCCTGGGCTGGGCGGCGGGCGGCCAGGCCGCCACCGACTACGCGCTGCTGTACGGCCTGGGCCGCTTCGTCGGCACGCTGGCACTGCTGGGCATGCCGGCATTGATCGCCCTCGTCGGCTGGCCTGCGTTCTATGCGCTGGCGGCCGCCTGCGCGGTGCTGGCCGTGGCCTGCTTCATGGCGGCGCTGCGAAAAACCTGATCCCTGTCGGCACAAAGGCGGCAAGCCCCGTAAACTTCCGGACATCCCATTGAGATAGATCATCGTACCCAGGGTATGGCTTCGGATAGGCTTATGCGAAATGTGAAAAACAAGTCCGCCCCCGACAAGGACAGCTATTTGTTCTCCGACCAGATTGGACACCTGCTGCGGCGCGTGTACCAACGGCATACCGCCCTGTTCCAGCAGTACATCCCCGACTCGCAGTTGACCGCGGCGCAGTTCGTCGTGCTGTGCTCGGTGCGCGACAACCAGGGCAGTTCGCTGGCGGATATCGTCAAGGCCACGGTCATCGACCAGGCCACGGTGCGCGGCGTGGTGGACCGGCTCAAGCAGCGCGAGCTGGTGCGGGTCGACCACGACCCGCACGACCGCCGCAAGGTGGTGATCAACCTGACCCCGGTGGGCCAGGAGCTGGTGCGAAAAATGGAACCCTTCGCCCTGCAGATCACCGAAAGCACCTATGGCACGCTCAATCCCGCCGAGCGCGTGGCGCTGGAATTCCTGCTGCGCAAGATGATCGAGGGCGACGCCGGGGAATGAGGCGTCCGGGCGTCCGGCGTCCGGGCTTCCGGCGTCCGGGTGTCCGGCGCCCGGGCTTCCGGCGTGCAAGCGGCACGCGTCCTCCCGGATGCGCGCCGCCCTTCTGACGGATCAGTCCAGCGCGCGGTTGCGCGACTCGACGTCGACCGCCCGGATCGACAGCGCCGCGGCCAGCAGCATGGCCGCCAGCACCGCAAGCGCCAGCGTGAAGTGGGTGGCCATGATGGGCGCGATGATGGCCGGCGCGAACAGCCCGCCAAAGCGCGCCACCGCGCCCGCCAGCCCCATGCCGCTGGCGCGCAGGTCGGTCGGATAGACCTCGGGCGTGAACGCATACAGCGCGCCCCAGGTGCCCAGCAGCGCGAAGCTCATGAGCAGCGTCGAGCCGACCACCAGGAAGCTGGAGGTGCCCAGGCTGTACAGCATGCAGCCCACCGCGCTCAGGATCAGGAAGCCGACCAGCGTGGGCTTGCGGCCCCAGCGCTCCACCCCGTAGGCCGACAGCGCGAAGCCCGGCAACTGCACCAGCGCCAGCAGCACCAGGAATTCCTGGCCGCGCATGAAGGCGAAGCCCTGGCTGCTGAGCTTGATCGGCAGGTAGACGAACACGCCGTAGTAGGCGATGGAGATCAGCGCCCAGGCCAGGCACAGCGCGATGCTGCGGCGGCGCAGCGCGTTCGAGAACAGCGCTGACAGCGGCTTGCGCTCATGCAGTTCCGGCTTGAGCTCGGGGATGTCGGTCGGACGTCCGTTGACGCGGGCCACGCGTTCGAGCACCTTGCGCGCCTGCCCCGACTTGCCGTTGCGGTTCAGGTACATCGGCGACTCGGGGATGTAGAAGCGCAGCACCACGCCGATCAGCGCCGGCAGGCCGGTGACGAAGAAGATCACGCGCCAGGCATCGTCGCCCCACGACAGCGCGGCCAGGGCCAGCAGCGCCAGGCAGATGGTGCCCAGGGCCCAGAACGATTCCAGCAGCACCAGCCAGCGGCCGCGGCGTTCGCTCGGCAGGAACTCGGCCATCATGGTGTAGTCCACCGGCAGCGTGCCGCCGACACCGATGCCGGTGACAAAGCGCAGCAACAGCAGCCAGGCGAAGTCCGGCGCGAAGGCCGAGGCCACGCCCGCGCAGGCGTCGATGACCACGGCCATCATCAGCACCGGGCGGCGGCCGATGCGGTCGGCCAGCCGGCCAAACGCGAAGGCGCCGATCAGCATGCCGACGAAGAACGCGGTGCCGGTCTGCAAGGCCTCGGGCACCGGAATGCCGAAGGTGCGGGCGATCGAAGGCGCGCTGAAGCCGATCGACAGCACCTGCATGGCGTCGGCCAGCCAGACCAGCCCGAAAATCATGAACAGCCGGTACTGGAACTTGCCGACGCCGGCGGTCTTGATGCCTTGTTCCACCGTGATGAATGAAGCTGACATATGCGTGATTCCCTTTGTGTGCCGCGCGCGGGATCCGCGCCTGGAAAGGCGTCGGGCCCCGGTTCGGTGCATGGCCGGCTTCGCGGATGCGAAGGTCGACCGCGCCCCTCGGCGCCGGACAGGCGTCGATGGAAAACCGATGCGCGCGATGTTGTGTCGCGAGGCGCGGCCGGACCCGCCATGGGCCGATCCGCTGCCCCGTCTTCCCCTTACTGCTGCTGCGCGTGCTGGCGCAGCCTGCCTATGGTCGTCGTGTCAACTGGCCAAGCCTCTTCCTCCGGCGCGAACCGCGCGCGCAAATAGTCGATCAAATCGCCGATCTGCCTGTCGTCCAGGCTGTTGCCGAACGCCGGCATGTAGCCCAGGGCATCGTCGGCCGGGGCCTGGATGCCGTGGAGGATCACCTGGATCAGGTTGTCCGGCGATGCCGCGTGCAGATTGGTGTTCTGGCCCAGCAGGGGCTTGACCCCGAACAGGGTCGGCCCGCTGCCGGCTTCATGGCAGACGGCGCAGGCGTTCTGGTAGATGCGTTCGCCGCTGGCGCGGCGCAGCGTGATGGCCTCGCTGACGGCCGCGGGCGCGGGGACCGCGTTGATGGCGGTGGCGGCGGTTGCGGTCGTGACCGCCGGGGCGGCGACGACGCTGGCCGACGTGGCGGCGCTTGCCGTGGCCGTGGCCGTCGCGCGCGCCGCCGACGACGTCCGTCCCGGCACCGCCAGCAGATAGGTGACGATGGCCTTCAGGTCGCTGGCTGGCAGTTCGGCCAGCCCATGGATCACGGGTGCCATGGGGCCCGCGGCCACGCCATGGCGCGGCGAATAGCCGGTGCGCAGGTACTGGAACAGTTCCTCGCCCGACCAGGCCCGCTCGCCCGTGGCCAGACGGTTCAGCGCCGGCGCGTTCCAGCCCTCGGCCTGGCCGCCGGCCAGGTAGGCCAGGCCGCCCTTCTCCGCGCCCAGCGCGTTGCGCGGCGAATGGCAGGCGGCGCAATGGCCCACGCCTTCCACCAGATACGCGCCGCGATTCCATTCGGCGTCCTGCGAGGGATCCGGCGTGAATGGCTTGGGATCGTGGAACAGCAGGTTCCAGCCGGCCAGCAGCGGCCGCAGGTTGAACGGAAAGCCCAGCTCGGTGCGCGGCGGCGTCGCGGCCACCGCGGGCTGCGACATCAGGTAGCCGTACAGCGCCTGCAGGTCGGCGTCGCTGAGCTTGGCATAGGCCGTGTACGGAAACGCCGGATACAACTGGCGGCCGTCCTGGTGGATACCGTGGCGCATGGCGCGTTCAAAGGCCGCGTATGACCAGCGGCCGATGCCGGTCTGCGCATCGGGAGTGATGTTGGTGGAATAGATCACGCCGAACGGCGTCTCCAGCGCCAGGCCGCCGGCGTTGTGCGCGCCGCCCGGTGCGGTGTGGCAGGCCACGCAGTCGCCGGCCGCCGCCACCAGCCGGCCGCGCTCGATTGCCTGCGCCGAATACAGGGAGGCGTCGGGTCCCGCGGTCAGCGGCAGCGCCGGCTTCAGCGGCCACAACGCGGTGGCCATGGCCGCCAGTCCGGCCGCGCCGGCCGCCAGCCAGCCCCAGCCCCGGCGCAATGCGCCCTTCCCGCCGGCCGCGCGCCGGTCCGCCAGCGCCAGCCGTAGTTGGCCGGCGTCGAACGGCGCCTGCCGCAGGCGCACGCCGGTGGCGTCCTGGATGGCGTTGGCGATGGCGGCGGCGGCGGGCAGCGTCAGCACGCCATCCACGTCCAGCCGTCCTTCGCGCAACGGGCCGGGCACGTCCGGCGCCGCGATGGCGACCGCATCCAGGCCCGCGGTCGAGGGCATCGGTTCGGCGCCGCGCCAATCGTCGAACGCCGCCGGGCCGGCAATGAGGCGGCGGGCATCGGCCAGCCGCTCGGGTTGCTGGCGCGTGATGGCCAGCCGCGTGGTCGCGCCTTGCGCCGCGCGCAGGTCCTGGCTGTCGTGGCCGGCGACGACGCGCGTCACCTCGATGCGCCCGGTGGCGGGCTGGATCGCCACGTCGGCCACCCAGGCGCTCCAGACCATCTGCGCCGAACCATCCTCGGCCTCGCAGCGGACCTGCGCCGTGGCCAGGCCGGTGCCGCGCAGCAGGCCGTCGGCGGCCGACGTGGCCTCCTGCGCCGTGGCCGCCTGCGCCTGTTCCACCACCTGGCGCGCCAGTTCGCGGCCGCGATCATCGGCCATGTGCCGCAGCCGCCAGCCCACCGGATCCTCGCCCGCCGCCAGCGCCCGCTCGTGCCACAGGCTTTCGCCGGCGAACACCTGGGCCGCGTTCAATTCGTCGATGCTGGCGTGCGGCAGATCCCGCGATGCCGCAGGCGCCAGCACCGGGCTGTCGCCCTGCACCGTGGCCTGGCCGCAGGCCTGGGCGTGACCGGGCCGCGCCAGCAGGCGCGCCAGGCTGGGGCGCACGGCCCAGGGGTGGCGCGAACGCAGCGCCGGCCCCGCCGCCAGGTCCGCCTCGCGCAACGCCAGCGTGGTCGCGGCCGCCGGCCGGCAGGCCACGCATACAGGCCGCCCCACCGCCTCGGACAGCAGCGCGGCGTCCGCGGCGGCGTCCAGCAGATCGAGCGCGTGCGGCGGCAGGCCGGCCTCGGCCGCGCCCTGCGGCCAGTCGGCCAGGCGCACCGCGTGCCCGGGACAATCCATCAGCGCCGCCAGCTCGCGCCGCAGCCAGGCCTGCGAGGCGGGCGCCGGCGGCGGCAGCCACAGCGTCAGTCGGCCGTCCAGGTACCAGGCCGCGACACGCGCGCCGGACGCCGTTTCAGTAGATCGCCATAGATACTCACGCTGGTCGTCCGGATCCACTTCCGAACGGATCACGGTTGCCTCGCGCGCAGGCGGGCCATCGCCGCGCCACACGGGCGCCATGCAGGCCAGCGCCTGCCGCGCATGCGCCGGCGTCACCGCCACCACGCCGACAAAGTGCTCCCGCCGCACTACGGCCACCACGCCCGCCTGGGCCCGCGCTTGCTCCAGGCTCACGCTCTCGAGCGCGCTGCCGCGATAGCGCGTGCCGTCCCAGCGGGCCGCGGGCGGGCACAGAGCCAGTCCATGCAGCAGATCGGACGGCGGCGCGATGGCGCCCGCCGAGGCCTCGGGCAGCAACGCGCTCATGCGCCAGCCCCTTCGCACCCGCGCGGCGCCGCCTCGGCCCGCAATTGCACCGCGCGCAACGCCGCCTGCATGATCTCGACATGCGTCCCGCAGCGGCACAGGTTGTGATGCAGCTCGCTGCGCAGCGCCTGCTCGGACGGCGCCGGGTCGCGGCGCAGCAGCGCCTCGACCGTCATGATCATGCCGTTCAGGCAATAGCCGCACTGCGCCGCCTGGCATTCGATGAAGGCGCGCTGCGTCGGCCCGGGCCGCTCGCGCGAACCCAGGCCTTCAAGCGTGGTGATCTCGCGCCCTTGCGCCGCCCTCACCGGAATCACACAGGACCGCGCCGCCACGCCGTCGATCAGCACCGTGCAGGCGCCGCACTCGCCCAGGCCGCAGCCGTACTTGGGCCCGTTCAGGGCCAGATCGTTGCGCAACACCAGCAGCAGCGAGGTCGCCGGCGGCGCCGCCACGCGCACGACGCTGCCGTTGACCTTCAGGCCGATCGGCTCGGCGGCGGGCGGGGTGTTGGCGGGATGTCCCATGGTGTGCGTGGCGAAGGTCTGGTGGATGAAGGACGGCGGGCGCGTCAGGCCGCCGCCTTGGCCTTCGGTTCGACCAGCGGCTCGCTGAACACGTCGTAGCCGAAACACCAGCTCGGGTCCTCATTGGTCCGCAGCCAGGTGTTGTCGTGCGAAATGCGCTGCACCTTGCTGGCGCGCTCGGCGCGGTTGGCTTCGTACAGCGCGAAAGCCAGTTCGTGATTATGCGCCCCGACTTCCTTGAAGCAACGCACCAGCATCGCGCCGTCCTCGATGGCCATGGCCGCGCCCTGCGCCATGTGCGGTTTCATGGGGTGGCAGGCGTCGCCCAGCAGCACCAGGCGGCCGCGGCTCCACAGCGGCAGCGGGTCGCGCTCCAGCAGCGACCACTTGGTGACCTCGACGGTGGCGTCGATCAGCGCCTGCACCGTGGGATGCCAGCCCTGGAAGGCTTCGCGCATTTCGTCCTTGCTGCTGGGCAGCCAGCGGTCGTTCAGGTCCCATTGCTCGACCGGCACGCCGGTCACGTAGTAGAGCTCGTCGGCCTTGCTGGTGACGAAGTACGTCATCATGTGGCGGTCATCGGTCCACCACTTCACGCAGGCGTCGAACGGCAGCATGCCGGCCTTGACCTCGGGCGTGGGGAACACCGCGCGGTGGGCCAGGTAGCCGGCGTACTTGGGAGGCTCGGGCCCCAGCAGGGCCTCGCGGATGTGGGAATTGACGCCGTCGGCGCCGATCACGATGTCGGCATGCTCGACGCTGCCGTCGGCAAAGCGCATCTCGACGTCGTTGCCCCGGTCGGTAACGCCGACCAGGTGCTTGGAATACGCCATCACGCGCTCGGGCAGCGCCTCGATCAGCAGGGCGTGGAAGTCGCCGCGGTGCACCGTCAGGTACGACGCGCCGTAGGTCTTGACGGCGTAGTCGCCCAGCGGAATCTGCGCCAGCACGTCGCCGGTCAGGCCGTGGCGGCTGTACCAGTAGTCGGGGTGCGACCCTTGGGCGTTGAGCGCGTCCTCGATGCCGATGCGGCGCAGGATCTTCATGACGTTGGGACCGACGTGGATACCGGCGCCCAGCCGCGAAAAACTCGGCGCCTGTTCGTACACGCGCACGTCGAAGCCTTCCTGCAGCAGGAGCGAGGCGGTGGCGGCGCCACCGAGGCCGGCGCCGATCACGGCGATGCGGGGGGATTTAGACAAGAGGCTCTCCTACTTTTCTATGCATACACTCTATTTTTTCCAGATGGAAAACCGCACCATCGTGGATCCGAAACTGTTCGCCTGCGTCCAAAACAGTGCATTTTTATGCACATATAGGTAAAAACCACTATGAACATCGGCTTTGCGATTCACCTCGCTGTTTGCAAGAATAGAGCGTCTACACTGTTTTTTTAATTTATCGAAAACCCTAAGATGGATCCGCGCTTCACGTCATCACGCTCGATCCGCGCCCTGCGCGGCGCAAGCAATGACCGCCGGATCCCGTCCTGGCATCGACCCACCCGGAGCACGGCATGAGCCAACCATCCAGCACCTTCCTGTACGGCGCCAACGTCCACGCCAACGGCATCCGCCAGCACTACCTGCGCTACGGCGGCGCGGACGGCGCGCGCGCCGAACGCGACGCGCTCATCCTGATCCCTGGCATCACCAGCCCGGCGGTCACCTGGGGCTTCGTGGCCGAGCGCCTGGGCCAGCGCTACGACACCTATGTGCTGGACGTGCGCGGCCGCGGCCTGTCCAGCGCCGACCCCGGCCTGGACTACAGCCTGGACGCGCAGGCCGCCGACGTGCTTGCCCTGGCGCAGGCGCTCGGCCTGCAGCGCTACGCCCTGATGGGCCATTCCATGGGCGGACGCATCGCGGTGCGCGCGGCACGCAGCCAGCCGGCCGGCCTGACGCGGCTGGTCATCGTCGACCCGCCCGTCTCCGGCCCGGGCCGCCGCCCCTACCCCGCCAAGCTGGCCTGGTACGTCGACTCGATCCGCCAGGCCACGCACGGCATGGATGCCGAGGCCATGCGCGCCTTCTGCCCCACCTGGACCGAGGAACAGCGGCGCCTGCGCGCGCAATGGCTGCACACCTGCCACGAGCCCGCCATCGTGCGCAGCTTCGAGGACTTCGGCCGCGACGACATCCATGCCGACTTGCCGCGGGTGCGCGTGCCGCAGTTGCTGATGACCGCCGAGAACGGCGGCGTGGTCGGCGACGAGGACGTGGCCGAATGGCAGGGCCTGGCGCCCGACACCCTGCACCGGCGCGTGCCCGCCGCCGGCCACATGATCCCGTGGGATAACGAGGCCGGCTTCCACGAGGCGCTGGGCGACTTTCTCGAGCCGCGCGGCTGAATCCCCTTTTCCCCCTTACCGGACAGGAGTCCGCCATGCCCGTCAGCGACATCGACCTGATCCGCGCCTGGAAACAGGTGCTCACGCTTTCCCGCCTCGAAGCCGGCCAGACCGTGACCGTGCTCACCGGCGCCGACACCCATCCGCAGACGCTGCGCTGCGCCATCGCCGCCGCCGGCGACATGGGCGCGCGCGTCAACCGCCTGGATCTGCCGCCGGTCAACGGCGAGAAATCCCTCAGCCGCGACTCGCTGGCCTACCTGGGCACCACGCCGCTGACCGGCAACCCCGCCGCCATCGCCGCGCTCAAGGCCAGCGACCTGGTGCTGGACCTGATGACGCTGCTGTTCTCGCCCGAGCAGCACGAGATCCTGCAGGGCGGCACCAAGATCCTGCTGGCGGTCGAGCCGCCCGAGATCCTGTGCCGCCTGGTGCCGACCGAGGCCGACCGCGCCCGCGTGCGCGCGGCCGCCGCGCAAATCGCCGAGGCAAGCCAGATGCGCATCACCTCCCGGGCCGGCACCGACCTGCAATGCCGCCTGGGCAGCTTTCCGGCGATATCCGAATACGGCTTCGTCGACGAACCGGGGCGCTGGGACCACTGGCCCAGCGGCTTCGTGCTGACCTGGCCCGACGAGGGCCACAGCAACGGCCAGGTGGTGCTGGACCGCGGCGACATCCTGCTGCCGATGAAGGACTACGTCACCGACCCGATCACCCTCACCATGGAACGCGGCTACGTCACCCGCATCCAGGGCGGCCTGCAAGCCGAGGTGCTGCGCGACTACATGGCTTCGTATGAAGACCCGGAAGCGTACGCCGTCTCGCACATCGGCTGGGGCCTGCAGCCGCGCGCGCACTGGTCGATGCTGGGCCACTACGGCAAGGAGACCCACATCGGCATGGACGCCCGCGCCTTCGAGGGCAACTTCCTCTGGTCCATGGGGCCCAACAACGAGGCCGGCGGCCAACGCACCACCGCCTGCCACATCGACATCCCGATGCGCCATTGCACCGTGACGCTGGATGATCGCGCCGTCGTCATCGACGGCGTGGTGCAGGACGAACCCGGGCTGGCGCGCGCCGCCCGCCGCAAGGAGCTGGCATGACCACCACCGTTCCCGCCGGGGATATCTCGGCCTATGCCCGCCAGGGCTTCGGCACGCCGCTGCCGCTGAAGGCGCCGTTCGGCCTGCTCATCATCGATTTCGTCAACGGCTTTGCCGACCCCGGCGTGTTCGGCGGCGGCAACATCCCGCAGGCCATCGAGCGCACCCGGACGTTGCTGGCGCATGCGCGCGAACAAGGGTGGCCCGTGGCCCACAGCCGCATCGTGTTCTCGGACGACGACGCCGACAGCAACATCTTCTGCCTGAAGGTGCCGGGCATGCTGACCCTGAAGGAAGACAGCCACAACAGCGCCATCGTGCCGCAACTGGCGCCCGCGCCCGGCGAGTACGTGGTGCGCAAAAGCACGCCGTCGGCGTTCTACGGCACCATGCTGGCGCCGTGGCTGGCGCAGCGCGGCGTGCAGACGCTGGTGGTGGCCGGCTGCGTCACCAGCGGCTGCGTGCGCGCCAGCGTGGTCGACGCCATGCAGGCCGGTTTCCGGCCGCTGGTGGTGTCCGACTGCTGCGGCGACCGCGCGCTCGCGCCGCACGAGGCCAACCTGTTCGACATGGCGCAGAAGTACGCCGCCGTCATGCCGCTGGATCAGGCGCTGGCCGACATCGGCGCGCTGGCGGCATAATCCTCGATCGGCCCGCATCGCCTTCGCCCATGAACCTGCCCCATCCCCGCGCGCTGCACGACGCGCTGCTGACCCACCCCAGCGCGCTGCTGGTCGTGCGCGCGCCGACCGCGCCGCCTCGTCCGGCGCCCGGGCAGCCGGGTGTCGTTTCGGATTACGTGCAGGACACGCCCGAGGTCTTCGTGGCGGTGCTGGCCGATGATGCCGCGCCGGACGGCTGGCGCGCGCTGGCCTTCAACGGTCACGTCGACCTGGGCACCGGCATCCGCACCGCGCTGGCGCAGATCGTGGCCGAGGAACTGCACGTGCCGATGGCGCGGCTGGAAATGGTGCTGGGCCACACCAACGCCACCCCCAACCAGGGGCCCACCATCGCCAGCGCCAGCATCCAGATCTCGGCCGCGCCGTTGCGCCGCGCCGCCGCCCAGGCGCGCGAGCGCCTGCTGGCGCGGGCCGCGCGGCAATGGGGCGTGGCGGCGGACACGCTGCGCCTGCGCGACGGCGTCGTGCGTCCCGCCGATGCGGGCGACGAACGCGCCCTGCACTACGGTCAACTGGTGCAGGGCCAGCACACCCGGCTCGAGCTGGCCACCGATGATTCCCAGGTGCGGCTCAAGCCGGCCCGCGACTACACCGTGGTCGGCAGCGCGGTCGCGCGCGTCGACATTCCGGCCAAGGCCACCGGCGAACTGAGCTTCGTGCACGACGTGCGCGTGCCCGGCATGCGCCACGGCCGCGTGGTGCGCCCGCCGCACCCCGGCCGCGACGCCGGCGACTTCATCGGCCGCTGCCTGATCAGCGTCGACAGCGATTCCGTCGCGCACCTGCCGGGCCGCATCCAGGTGGTGGTGCAAGGCGATTTCATCGGCGTGGTGGCCGACCGCGAGGAACAGGCCGAAGCCGCCATGCGCGCGCTCAAGGTGCGCTGGAAGCCGGTGCCGCCCGCGCCCGTGCTGGATGACCTGGCCAGCGCCATCCGCGCCAACCCCGCGCGCCGCCGGCTGCTGCTGGAGGAAGGCGACGTCGAGGCCGCCTGTGCCGCCGCCCCCGTGCACCTGCGCCGCACCTACGTCTGGCCCTACCAGATGCACGCGTCCATCGGGCCCTCATGCGCGGTGGCCGACCATCGCGACGGCCGCCTCACCGTGTGGGCCGGCACGCAGAATCCGCACATGCTGCGCGCTGACCTGAACCGCCTGCTCAAGCTGGGCGAGGACCGCATCGAGATCATCCGCATGGAGGCCGCCGGCTGCTATGGCCGCAACTGCGCCGACGACGTCTGCGCCGACGCCGCGCTGCTGTCGGCCGCCGTCGGCGCGCCGGTGCGGGTGCAACTGATGCGCGACCAGGAACACCAGTGGGAACCCAAGGGCACGGGCCAACTCATGGACGTGGCCGCCGCGCTGGACGACGAGGGCCAACTGCTGGCCTATGATTTCGAGGTGCGCTATCCGTCCAACGACGCGCCGTTGCTGGCGCTGCTGCTGACCGGCGCCGTGCCGGGCGAGCCGCGCGTGCTGGAAATGGGCGACCGCACCGCGGTCCCGCCCTACCGCTATGCCAGCCGGCGCATCGTCTGCCACGACACCGCGCCGCTGGTGCGCGCCTCGTGGCTGCGCGGCGTCTCGGCGCTGCCCAGCTCGTTCGCGCACGACTGCATGATCGACGAGCTGGCCGAGGCGGCCGGGGCCGACCCGGTCGCGTTCCGGCTCAGGCACCTGGACGACACGCGCGCCATCGCGCTGCTGGAGGCGACCGCGGCGCGCGCCGGCTGGCGTGAACGAACGCCCGGCAGCCGCGGCACGCCCGATGCCGACGGCCGCCTGCATGGCCGTGGCGTGGCCTACGCGCGCTACGTGCACAGCAAGTTCCCCGGCTTCGGCGCCGCCTGGGCCGCCTGGATCATCGATCTGAGCGTGGACCCCGTCAGCGGCCGCATCACCCTCTCGCGCGTGGTCGTCGGCCAGGACACCGGCATGATCGTCAACCCCGATGGCGTGCGCCACCAGATCCATGGCAACATCAACCAGACCCTGAGCCGCTGCCTGCTCGAGCGCGTGCAGTTCGACGCGGCCGGCGTGGCCAGCCGCGAATGGGGCGGCTATCCCATCATCGGTTTCAAGGACCTGCCGCCCATCGACGTGCTGCTCATGCCGCGCCAGGACCAGCCGCCCATGGGCGCTGGCGAATCCGCCTCGGTCCCCGGGCCGGCGGCCATCGCCAACGCCCTGTTCGACGCCACCGGCAAGCGCTTCCATCAGGCGCCCTTCACGCCCGACGTGGTGCGCGCCGTCCTCGCCCATCCAGACCGCTCCCCGAGGTCCGCATGATTGATATCGACACCTTGGTCCTGCAGCAGGCCGCGCAATGGCAGTGTGACGGCGTGCCCGCGTGGCTCGTCACCGTGGCGCGCACGTGGGGCTCGGCGCCGCGGCCGCCGGGCGCGCTGATGGCCCTGAACGCCCGCGGCGAGGTCGCCGGCTCGGTGTCCGGCGGCTGCATCGAGGACGATCTGGTGGCGCGCGTGCGCGCCGGCGCGGCCCCGGCGGCGCGGCCCGAGGTGCTGCGCTACGGCGTGCACGCCGACCAGACGCGCCAGTTCGGCCTGCCCTGTGGCGGCACCCTGGAATTGGTGATGGAGGCCATCGGCCCCGCCAGCCAGTTGCCGGCGCTGCGCGATCACTGCCTGCGCCGCGACTGCATCGAGCGCGAACTGGACCTGGCCACCGGCGCCGTCAGCCTGCGCCCCGGCCCCGCCGACGGCCTGCCGCGCCTGACGGCCGCCACCTTCACCTCGCATTTCGGCCCGTCGGTGCGGCTGATCGTGATCGGCGCCGGTGACACCAGCGCCTACCTGTGCCAGATCGCGCTGACGCTGGGCTTCGAGGTCATCGTGTGCGATCCGCGCGATACCCAGTCGCCAGCCTGGACGATGCCGGGCGCGGTTCACAGCCGCGAGATGCCCGACGACCTGATCCTGCGCCTGCGGCCCGACCGCCGCACCGCCGTCATCGCGCTGAGCCACGATCCCAAGCTCGACGACCTGGCGTTGATCGACGCCTTGCAGTCGCAAGCGTTCTACGTCGGCGCGATCGGCTCGCGCCGCAACAGCGACGCGCGCCGGGCGCGGCTGCGCGAGCATTTCGACTTGAGCGCCCCCGACCTGGCGCGATTGCGCGGCCCCGCCGGCGTTTACATCGGCAGCAAGACGCCCGCCGAGATCGCGCTCTCCATCATGGCCGAGATCGTCGCCGCCAAGAACGGCGTGGCGCACGGCGCGCTCGACAGCGTGGCCGCCGGCAAGACGCGCGACGGCGTCCGGATGGCCCCCGTCGACCTGGCCGGCGCCTGCTCCACCTGATCGCGTCATGCCCGCCCCGATCGCCGCCATCATCCTCGCCGCCGGGCGGGGATCGCGGCTGGGCGGCCGCGCCAAGCCGGCGCTGCGCATCGACGGGGTGAGCCTGCTGGAACGGCTGGCCCGCAGCCTGCGCGAGGCGGGCGTCGCGCCGGTGCGCGTCGTCATCGGCCCCTACGCGGACGTCCTGGCGCCGCTGGCGCAACGCGCCGCGATCACGCCGCTGGCTCAGGCGCGGCCGGACGCCACGCTCGCCGACTCGCAGCGCCTGGCGCTGCGCGAACACGCCCGCGCCCATCCCGACCATGACCTGCTGCTGGTGCTGGCCGACCTGGCCCTGCTCGACGCGAGCGCCATCGCCGACCTGCTGGCGCAATGGCGCGCCTGCGCGCCGGGCACCGACAGCCTGCGTCCGCGCATCGACGGCGCGCCCGGCCATCCGCTGCTGCTGTCGGCCGCCGCGGCGCGCGCCGCCGACGCGCTGCCGGCCGGCGTCGGCTTGCGCCAATGGCTGGACCCACGCAGCGGGCGCCATGCCGTCTTCGACAGCGCCAACCGCGCCTACATCACCGACCTGGACACGCCCGCCGACCTGGCGGCGCTGCGCGACGCGCTGGCGCCGGCGCGCGTCGACTGGCCGCCCGAAACGGCCTGACGCCGCCCGCCGCCGCGCCTCAGGCCACGCTGCGCATGGCCTGGTCCATGTCGGCGATCAGGTCTTCCTCGTGCTCCAGGCCAATGGAAATGCGGATCAGCCCTTCGGACACCCCCGCCGCGTCGCGCTCGGCCGCCGGCACGCCCGAGTGGGTGGTCGAGGCCGGATGGCACACCAGCGACTCGGTGCCGCCCAGGCTCACCGCCGACTTGAACAGACGCAGCGCATTGATGAAGCGGAACGCCTTGGCGCGGCCGCCGTCGAGCACGAAAGCGAAGGTCGAGCCCGGGCCGGTGCACTGGCGCTTGTAGACCGCCTGGTAGGCCTCGTCGGCGATGAGCTCGGGGTGATAGATGCGCACCTTCTCGTGCGGATTGCCGGCCAGCCACTGCGCCACGCGGGTGGCGCTGCGCGCGGCCTGCTTCATGCGCAGCACCACGGTCTCCATCGAGCGCGTGATCATCCAGCACGAATGCGGATCGAGCTGCGAGCCGAAGGCGCTGCGAATGGCCCGCACCTTCTTGATCAGGTCCTTGGCGCCAGTGACCGCGCCAGCCACCAGGTCGCTGTGGCCGCCCACGTACTTGGTCAGCGAATACACGCACAGGTCCACGCCATGCTCGGCCGGCTTCTGGAAGATCGGGCCCAGCAGCGTGTTGTCGCACACCGATATCGGGCGGTAGCCGTGGCGCGCGGCGAACGCGTCGAGCTCGGCCTTCATGGCCTGGAAGTCGATCAGCGCGTTGGTCGGATTGGCCGGCGTTTCCACGTAGAACAGCTTGACCGGCCCCTTGGCCGCGGCCGCTTCCAGCGCCTCGCGCATGCTCTGCGCCGACAGGCCGTCGTGGATCGGATGCGAGCCGATGCCCCATTCCGGGAAGATCTTCGCGATCAACGTCTCGGTGCCGCCATACAGCGGCACCGACTGCACCAGTTGGTCGCCCGGGCGCAGGAACGCCAGGAACACCGCGCTGATCGCCGACATGCCGCTGGAGGTCACCGCGGCATCCTCCGAGCCGTCAAGCAGCGACAAGCGGTCTTCGACGATTTCCAGGTTGGGATGATTGAAGCGGCTGTAAACCAGCCCGGCCGACTCGCCCTGCGGCAGCGGCTTGCGGCCCGACACCAGGTCGAAGAACTCGGCGCCGTCCTCGGCCGAACGGAAGGCGAAGGTCGAGGTGAGGAACACCGGCGGCTTGACCGCGCCCTCGGACAGGAACGGATCGAAGCCGTACGACATCATCTGCGTTTCGGCGTGCAGCGGACGGCCGGAGATGTCTTTCTTGTGATAGCTGGAATAACTCATGGCGTGCCTCTCGATGGGGGAAGTGCGGCCTACCTGACGGCGATATCACGGATTCGGACACGATAGCGCCGCCGGCCAGGGCATGCAGGGAGTATGGGCGCGTCCGGCCACAATATTCTTTCCATTTCTGCTTCAGGAATCGGATAATGGGAAATATCGTTTCCCACAGCATTGAAACCATGAAAGAGACTGCCTTGTTACATCAACTTGACGCGATCGATTGGAAAATCATGAAAATCCTTCAAGAAGATGGCCGCCTCTCCAACGCCGAACTGGCCGAGCGCGTGTCGCTGTCGGCCTCGCCCTGCTGGAAGCGCCTCAAGCGCCTGGAAAGTTCGGGCGTCATCCGCGGCTACCAGGCCATCCTCGACCGCCGCGCGCTCGGCATGGGCGTGGTGGCGTTCGTCAGCATCTCGCTGGACAACCACACCGAGAAAACCTGCCACGCGTTCGAGGCGGCGGTGGCCGCCATGCCCGAAGTGCTGGCCTGCCACAACACCACCGGCCAGCACGACTACCTGCTGCACATCGTGGCGCGCGACTTCGACGCCTATTCCGAATTCGTGCGCAACCGGCTGCGCACGCTGCCCGGCGTGAAGGAACTGCTCAGCACGCTGTCGATGCACGAAGTGAAGTCGTCGACCAAGCTGCACCTGTGATGCGGACCCGCGGTCGAGAAACCCCAATCGCAAGGCGTGTCAGGAAGCGTCGGGCGTATCCGCGGCGGACGGCATCGGTCCCTGCACCACGCGGTTGCGGCCCTGGTTCTTGGCCTGATAGAGGCCGCGATCGGCCACCTGGATCAGGTCGGTGCACGGCTGGTCGGCGGCCGGCACGGCGGTGGCGGTGCCGATGCTGACGGTCAACCAGGGGCCGCCGTTGGTGTCCTTCTGCGGAATCTGCATGGCCTCGACGGCGCGGCGCAGCTTCTCGGCGGCCAGGCGCGCGCTGCCCGCCGGCGTGCCCGGCAGCACCAGCGCGAACTCCTCGCCGCCAAACCGCGCGGCCAGGTCGGTGGAGCGGTCGCAACTGGCGAAGATGGTGTTGGCCACGCGCTTGAGCGCCTCGTCGCCGGCGATGTGGCCATAGGTGTCGTTGTAGGACTTGAAATGGTCCACGTCGATCATCAGCATGCTGATTTCACGGCCATCGCGGCGCGCGCGCAGCCATTCGGCGTTGAGGTATTCGTCGAAATAGCGGCGGTTGCCCAGCCCGGTCAGGCCGTCGGAATTGGTCAGGCGGCGCAGCTCCATATTGCTTTCCAGCAACTGCTGCTGGCTCTGGCGCAGCGCCTGGTAGGCTTCGTCGCGCTGCACCAGCGCCAGGTACGAGCGCGAGTGGTAGCGGATGCGCGCGACCAGTTCGATCGAATCGGGCAGCTTCACCAGGTAGTCGTTGGCGCCGGCGGCGAACGCCGCGCTCTTGATGGCCGGATCTTCCTTGGTCGACAGCACGATGATGGGAATGTCGCGCGTGACCGGATGGTTGCGGTATTCCTGCACCAGGCTCAGGCCGTCCACGCCCGGCAACACCAGATCCTGCAGGATCACGGTGGGCCGCGTCTGCACCGCGACGGTCAGCGCCTTGTACGGATCCGAGCAATAGTGGAAGTCGATGTTGCCCTCCATCGCCAGGGCCCGGCGGATGGCCTCGCCAACCATGACCTGATCGTCCACCAACAGCACCATGGCCGCGTGCGAGTTCAGGTCGGCCGAGGCCGGGCTGTCAATGGGAGGGTGCATAGCGTCTTCCTTGATTTCTACTTTGTCCGCCGGCTCAGGCAAACGCCTGGATCAAGCGGGGTGCGATCGTGTCCAACGGACGGATTTCAACGGCGGCCTGCATGGCGGCGGCCGCCTTGGGCATGCCATAGACCGCGCTGGTGGCCTGATCCTGGGCGATGGTCAGGCAGCCGCGCTCGCGCAGCGCCTTCAGGCCGCGCGCCCCGTCCTGCCCCATGCCCGTCAGCAGCACGCCCACGGCCAGACCGCGCCAGTGCTGCGCGACGCTATGGAAAAATACATCAATAGAGGGTCGGTACAGGCTTTCTTTAGGATTCTCGGTGTAACGCAGCGTACCATCGGCCAGCAGGTGCAGATGGTCGTCGGTGCCGGCCAGCAGCACCTGCCCCGGCGCCGGCCGTTCGCCTTCGCGCACCAGCCGCACAGGCAGGGCAATCTGGTCGTTGAGCCAGTCCGCCATGCCGGCCGCGAACGAGGCGTCCACGTGCTGCACCAGCACGATGCCGGCGGGAAAGCCGACCGGGATGTCGCGCAGCAGTTGCGCCAGCGTCGAGGGACCGCCGGCCGACGCGCCGATCACCAGCAGGCCCTGCGACGGGTCGGCGTGCGCGGCGGCCCGGGGCACCGGGCTGAGCGCGGTGCGATTGGCGCCATAGCGGCCGATCAGCCAGCCGATATTGCGGATCTTGCGCAGCAGCGGCGCGGCCGCGCTGCGCAGGTCGGCCCCGCCCACCACCGGCGTGTCGGCGGCGTCCAGCGCGCCATAGCCCATGGCGTCGAACACCCGCGCGGTATGGCGCGCCACGTCAACTGTGACCACCACGATGGCGCAGGGCGATTCAGCCATGATGCGGCGGGTGGCCTCGACCCCGTCCATGACCGGCATGATGAGGTCCATCAGCACCACGTCGGGCCGGTCCAGGGCGCACTGTTCGACGGCCTCCTGGCCATTGGAAGCGACCCACGCCACTTCCAGCCCCGGTTCCAGCGCGATGACGCGCCTGAGGGTTTCCACCGCCATCTGAAGATCGTTGACGATTCCGATTCTCACGTCCGCGCCTTTCCGATCAGGTCTTCCACGGCGTCCAGCAAGGCGTCGTCGTGGAAACTACCCTTGGCCAGATAATAGTCGGCGCCCGCATCCAGCCCGCGCCGCCTGTCTTCCTCGCGATCCTTGTAAGACACTACCATCACCGGCAGGCTTTGCAACTTGGGATCTGCCTTGATGCGCGACACCAGCTCGATGCCGTCCATCCGCGGCATGTCGACGTCGGTCACGACCAGGTCGAAGGCCTCGTTGCGCAGCATGTTCCAGCCGTCCATGCCGTCCACCGCCACCGCCACCTCGAACCCCCGGTTCAGCAGCAGCTTGCGTTCCAGCTCGCGCACCGTCAGCGAATCGTCCACCACCAGCACGCGCTTGCGGCGGCGCGCCTGCGCCACCGGACCGCCGCCGTCCACCCTGGCAAGGCGGCCGCCCTCGACCAGCTTCTGCACCGACAGCAGCATGTCCTCGACGTCCAGGATCAACAGCGGCGTGCCGTCGTCCATCAGCGAGCCGGCCATCACGTCCTGCACCTTGCCCAGGCGCGGATCGAGCGGCTGCACCACCAGCGTGCGCTCGCCCACGTAGCGGTCCACGGCGATCCCGTAGAGCCGGTCATGGTCGCCCACCACCACCACCGGCAGCGTCTCGGCGGCCGGCGCCGGCTCGCCGGAATGCAGGATCTGGCGCGCCGACACGAGGCCGATCTGGCGGTCCATGAAGCGGAAATGCTGGTGTCCTTCGAGTTGCTCGATGTCCTGGGCCCGCACCTGCAAGGCGTGGCTGACGTAGGCCAGCGGAAACGCGTAGATATCGCCCTGCACCTCGACCAGCAGGCTGCGCACCACCGACAGCGACAGCGGCATCTCCAGCACGAAGCGCGTGCCCTGCCCGGTCTGCTGGTGAATGCGCACCGCGCCGCGCAGTTGCCGCACCATGGTCTGCACCACGTCCAGCCCGACCCCACGGCCCGAGATCTCGGTGACCTCGCCGCGCGTGCTGAAGCCGGACAGGAACAGGAATTCCAGCAGCTCGGCCTCGCTCAGGCGGGCGGCGGTCTCGGCGTTGGTCAGCTTCCGCTGCACCACCTCGACCCGCAGACGGTCCAGCGAGATGCCCGCGCCGTCGTCGCTCAATTCGATCAGCAGCATGCCGGCGGCATGGCGCGCCGACAGCCGGATGCGGCCTTCGGCGGGCTTGCCGGCGTCGAGCCGGTCCATCGGCATCTCGATGCCGTGATCCACCGCGTTGCGCAACAGGTGCATCAGCGGCGCGTCCAGCTTGTCGAGGATGTCGCGGTCCACCTGGGTCGAATCGCCCTCGATCTCCAGGCGCACCTGCTTGCCCAGCGAGCGGCCCAGGTCGCGCACCATGCGCGCCATGCCGCCCAGGCCGTCGCCGAACGGCCGCATGCGGCAGGCCAGCGCGGTGTCGTACAGGCGCTGCGCCAGATGGCCCATGCGCCAACCGAACTCGTCGACCTCGCCGGCGCGCTGGATCAGCTCCTGCTGGCAGGCCTGGACGATGCGCTGCGCGTCGTCCAGCGCGGCCTGGCCACGGGCGTCCACCTGCACGCCGGCCAGCGCCGCGCGCAGGCTGTCCAGGGCCTGGCTGGCGCCCGATTGCAGGCGCCGCAGCCGCAGCATCGAAGCGCTGAACGGCGCGATCCAGTGCGATTCGACCAGCGTCTCGCTGGACAGGCCGAGCAGTCTGTTGAGCGTGTCGGCCGTGACGCGCAGCACCCGCTCGCCCTCGCCCAGCGCCTGGTCGGAACTGCGGCGTCCGGGCGGCGGCGCCGGCGGCGGATCGTCGGGCTGGTGGATCGGCGGCAGGAAATCCGAAGGCTTGGGCGCGCGCTCGACCACCGGCGCGGCCGGCGGTGCATTGGGGGCATTGGACAGCCGCGCCACCAGCTCGTCGATGGCGTCGCCCAGCTCGGCGCCGGGCGTGGCGACCCGTTGCAGCAGGTCCGTGCCTTGCAGCAGCGCGTCGATGTCGGCGGCCTGCAGCCGCAGGCGCCCTTCCTGCGCCGCCACCAGGCAGTCTTCCATGGCGTGCGCGATGCGCACCGCCGGATGCAGATCGACGATGCGGGCCGCGCCCTTGAGCGAATGGGCCGCGCGCATGCAGGCCTCGAGCTGCGCGGCCGAGGTCGGATCGTGTTCCAACGCCAACAGGCCGTTGTTCAGCACTTGCACCTGGTTGCGGGTTTCCAACTGGAACAGCTCCAGCAGGGAGGCATCGCGCATCTGGTCCGGGTTCACGCCAGGCTCCGTTCCAATGCTTGCATCAACAGGGTCTCGTCCAGCACCCCGACACTGCGGGCGCCGCAACGAACGACCCCGCGCGAGTACTTCAGGCTGGCCCCCTCGAGCGTGGCCGGCAGCGTTTCCAGCGCCTCCAGGTCCACGCTGTGGATGCCTTCCACTTCATCGACCGGCAGCACCACCGCGCGGCCCGCGCCGCCGAAGATCAGCATGCGCGCCGCGGCGGGCCGCTCGCGGCCGTTGTCGACCGCCGCGCCGTCCAGGCCCAGCAGACGAACCAGCGAGACGCAGACCGTGAGCGTGCCGCGCACGTTCGTCACGCCCAGCACCGCGGGGTCGCGCCGGTGCGGCAGCGACAGGATGGCGCGGGTGCCGGCCACCTCATCCAGCGTCCTGGTCGGCAGGCCCAGCCATTCGCCCTGCAGGCGGAACACCAGCAGCGACGACAATCGCGCCTGGACCTTGGGCGCCGCGCCGTCCTCGGGCGTGTCGATCTGCGGCGGCAGGCGGTCGAGGATGCGCTTGGCCGCGCCGGCATACACCGGACAATTGCGGCAATGGACGTACTCGGGCAGGCGCTCGCAGCGCTTGTCGCCGCGGCTGCCGATACGGTTCCAGCAGTCGTCCACTTGCGCCAGGCTGGCCAGGAAATCACTCACGGCGGGCCTCCTGGCGCGCGGCGCGCGCCTGCAGTCGGCGGGCGCCTTCCGCGTCGCCCTCGGATTCGACCAGCGCGGCCAGGTGCAGCAGCGCCTCGCGATGGGTCGGGTCCAGGTACAGCGCCTTGCGATAGGCCGCCTGGGCCTGGCGCGTGTCGCCGCCCGCGTCCTGCAGCAGGCCCAGCAGGTACAGCGCTTCGGCGCTGGCGTCATGCTCGGCAAGGTGGGCTCGGCACCGGGCCATGGCTTCCTGCACCCGCCCCTGGTCGGCCAACACCGCGATGGCGCGCAAGGCGGTCTTGATATCCGCGCCGGCCGGCAAGCCGGCAGGCGACGGGCGTGACGCGGACGGCGACGGCGCGGCGGCGCGCGCGCCTGCTGCCGGCGCCTGGGCGCCCGGCGATGAGGTCGACATCCGAGGCGGCGTTGGAGCCGGTATTTGCGTCGGCAGGCGGGCGGATGCGTGGCCCGATGCAGCGGCAGGCATCTGCCCCGCCAGCGACCGAGGCGCGGGCGGCGTCCAGGCCGCCGCCGGTTCCGCCGGTTCGGCGTGGAAGGCGAAGGCGCGCGCCAGCGGCACCGCCGGCAGGCGCCGCCCGGTCATCAGGCTGGTCTCGGCCGGCCCCACGAACAGCACGCCGTCGCGGCGCGCGAAGCCCTTGAGCAGCGCCACCGCCCGCTCCTGCGTGGCGGCGTCGAAGTAGATCAGCAGATTGCGGCAGAACACGAAATCGTAGGGCGGCACGTTCGGCAGCAGATGCGCGTCGAACAGGTTGCCCGACAGAAAACGCACCCGCGCCATCACCGCGTCGGCCAGTTGGTGGCCGTCGGCGGTCTCGGTGAAGTAGCGGTCGCGATATGACAGGTTGTCGCCCCGGAACGAATTGCGGCCATAACAGCCGCGCCGGGCAAACTCGACCATGCGTTCGCTGATGTCCACCGCGTCGATCTGGAAGCGGGCGGGCGGCACCCCCGCGTCGAGCAGCGCCATGGCGATGGAATACGGCTCTTCGCCGCTGGAACAGGGCACGCTCAGCACGCGCAGCGCACGCGCCTCGGCCCCCGGGGCGAACAGGCGCTCGCGCGCCAGCGTCGCCATTGCCGCCTGCGATTCCGGATAGCGGAAGAACCAGGTCTCCGGCACGATCACCGCCTCGATCAACTGTTGCATCTCGGCCGGCGAGGTCTGCAGGCGCGCCAGGTATTCCTGCTCGTCGTCGCTGCCCACCGCCTGCATGCGGTGGCGCACCGCCCGCTCGATCGCGGCGCTGCCGATGGAGCCGCTGTCCAGCCCCATCTTGCGCTTGAGCACCGCGCTGAAGGCATCCACCCCTGTCATGCCCGGGCTCCTTCGTATGACGTCGATCCTGACGGGAACAGCAGCGTGCGCACCGCGTCGGGCAACAGGTCGGCCACCCTCACCGCCTGCACCATGCCACGGCCGTCGCTCAGCACCGGCCCCAGGTAGCGCGCCTGCGGCGTCTCCAGGCCGGAAGGCTGGAACGCCGCCGGATCATAATGCGCGGTCTCGGTGGCCTGCTCCAGGATCAGCCCCAGCGGGCGTTCATCGGCCGCGCCCGCGGGCCGGTAGCGCACCAGCGCCAGCCGCGTGCTGGTCACCAGCGTCGCCGCGCCGGCGCCGGCCAGCGCGCTCAGGTCGATGGCCGGCACGGCCACGCCGCGGCAGTCGAACATACCGGCCACCCAGGACGGCGTGCCCGGCACCTGCTTGAACGTGCGCATGCCCAACACCTCGATCACGTCGGCGGCGTCCAGCGCATAGCGGTCCGCGGCGATGCGGAACAGCAGGTACAGCCGGCGCCCGGCGGTGGCGCCAGCGGCCGCGAAAGGGATCGGGGCCTGCTCGGACATGGCGCGTCAGACCTTGAAGCGCGACACGCCGCTGCGCAGGTCGTTGGCCACCAGCGTCAGTTCCTCGATCGCCAGGCTCGACTGGCGTAGCGATTCCACCGTCTGCTGCGCGGCGTCGCTCAACTGCTGCAGCGCCTGATTGATCTGTTCGGCGCCCGTGGCCTGCGCCTGCATGCCCTCGTTGACCATCAGCACCCGCGGCGCCAGCGTCTGCACCTGCTGGATGATCTGCGACAGTTGGTCGCCCACCTGCTGCATATCGGCCATGCCGCGCCGTACCTCCTCCGAGAACTTGTCCATGCCCATCACGCCGGCCGACACCGACGACTGGATCTCGCGCACCATCTGCTCGATGTCGTAGGTGGCCACGGCGGTCTGGTCCGCCAGGCGCCGGATCTCGGTCGCCACCACCACGAAGCCGCGGCCATATTCGCCGGCCTTTTCGGCTTCGATGGCGGCATTCAGCGACAGCAGGTTGGTCTGGTCAGCCACTTTCGTGATCGTGGTGACCACTTGCGTGATATTGCCGGCCTTCTCGTTCAGGATGGCCAGCTTGGCGTTGACCGAGCCGGCCGCGCCGACCACGTTGCGCATGGTGTCTTCCATTCGCGCCAGGCCGACCTGGCCGCTGCCGGCCAGCGACGCGGTCTGCTCGGCGGCGTTGGACACCTCGGTCATGGTGCGCACCAGCTCGCGCGACGTCGCCGATATCTCGCGCGAGGTCGCGCCGATCTCGGTGGTGGTGGCCGCCACTTCCGACGCGGTGGCCTGCTGCTGCTTGGAGGTGGCCGCGATCTCGGTCACCGAGGTGGCCACCTGCACCGCCGAGCGCTGGGTCTTGCCGACCAGTCCGGTCAGCTCGTCGACCATGCCATTGAAGCCGCTCTCGATCGTGTTGAACTCGTCCTTGCGCGACAGCGTCAGGCGGCGCGTCAGGTCGCCGCCGCCGGTGGCTTCCAGCGTCTTGACGATGCTGCGCATGGGATTGACGATGGCGCGCATCAACAGGATGCCGCAGATCACCGCGGCGATGACCGCCAGCCCCAGCGACGCCAGCATGCCGACCTCGGCCTTGTCCACCGCCCGCTGGATGCCGATGGCGGATTCATCGGCCTGCTGCTTGTTGGCCGCCACCATGTTGGCCAGCACGTCGCGCCCCAGGTAGAACGCCGGACGCAGGTCGGCCTTGATCTTGGCCTGCGCGCGGACGGGATCGGTCGACACCGCCGGGTCCAGGATCTCCGCCCGGATGCGCATGTAGGCCTGCAGCGTCTTCTCGAATTCCTCGAACATGCGCTGGTCTTCGCCGCGCAGCACCGTGCGGCGGTACTGGTCGATGTTCTCCTGCAACTGCTGGTCGCTGCGCGGCAGGGCCGCCAGCGCGGCGCGGCGCTCCTGCTCCGTGTCGGTATTGAAAGCGTCCTGCACCGCCACGAACCCGGCGAACCAGGAGGCGCGGATCGAGGTGCTGTAGTAGATGCCGGGCACGGCGTCGGTGTTGATCGACCTGGCCTCGGCCTCGACCTGCAGCAGCCGCTGGTAATCGACCACCACCATCAAGCCCATGATGGCCAGGATCACCAGGAAGCTGGCGATGATGCGCTCGCGTAGTGTCAGATTCTTCATACCGGAGGACGCCCCATTCATGACCAGATGTGGAAATAATCGACAATTATTGCAAAGGCGAGCCCTGTCAGCTACGGAAAAACAGGGCAAACCCGCAATTCCGTCCCCGCTTCGTCGGGAAAATGCCAAGCCCGGTTACACGGGCTTGTGTTTTCGTGTGACAACGCGTAGCGGACAGCCGCAAGCCGGCGCCCGCCCTAGCGCCACAAGCCCTGCGGCGGACGCGCCTGGACCCAGTCGCGCACCTGCTCATGGGCGCGTGCCAGTTGCAGCACCGCCAGGTCGCCGCGCGGCGGCCCGATCAACTGCATTCCCATCGGCAGCCCGGCGGCGCCGAACCCCACGGGCACGCTGATGACCGGGCAGCCGGCCAGCGTCCAGGGCGTGACGATCTCCATCCAGCGGTGGTAGGTATCCATGGCGCGCCCGGCGATCTGCCGGGGCCAGTCCAGTTGGGCATCGAACGGGAACACCTGCGCCGACGGCACCGCCAGGTAGTCCACCTCCTTGAAGATGCCGAGCACGGCCTGGTACCAGGCGCTGCGCTCCTCGGTGGCCTGGTAGACCTGTCGCGCGGTCATGCCGTCCAGCCCCTCGACCTCCCAGATCAGCGCCGGCTTGACCAGCTTGCGGGTTTGCGGATCGTTCACCAGCGCATGGAACTGCCCGCCCACCATCAGATGGCGGTGCGCCAGCCAGATGCGCCAAAGCCGATCGCCGTCGAACGGCACGCGGTAATCGTCCACCTGGCAGCCGGCCGCCCCCAGATCGGCCAGCGCCTGGACGCACAGATCCAGGATGCCCGGCTCCATCGCCAGATAGCCGTTCCAGTCGCCCAGCCAGCCGATGCGCCGGCCGCGCAGGTCGGCTTCCAGCGGCTGCGCGAATACGGCCGGATCGTCGCCCAGCGACAGCGGCACGCGCGCATCGGGCCCCGCCATCACCGCCAGCATCCGCGCCACGTCGCGCGGCGTGCGGCCCATCGGGCCTTCATACGACAGTTGCTTGAGGAACACCTCGCTGGACGGGCCAAACGGCACCCGCCCCGCCGACGGCCGCATGCCGTACACGTTGCAGAAGGCCGCCGGGTTACGCAGCGAGCCGCCAAAGTCGCTGCCATCGGCCACCGGCAGCATGCGCGCGGCCAGCGCCGCCGCCGCGCCGCCGCTGCTGCCGCCCGCGCTCTTGGAGACGTCATAGGGATTGACCGTGGTGCCATAGACCTGGTTGTAGGTGTGCGAGCCCAGCCCGAACTCCGGCACGTTGGTGCGGCCGATGAAAATGGCGCCAGCCGCGCGCATGCGCTCGACCACGATGGAGTCGTGGCCCGTCACCTGGTCCTTGAACACCAGCGAACCCATCGAGGTCACCATGCCGCGCACCGCCGTCAGATCCTTGGGCGCCTGCGGCATGCCGTGCAGCCAGCCCAGCCACTGCCCCGCCGCCAACTGCGCGTCGCGTTCGTCGGCCTCGCGCAGCAGCTCCCGCGGCTCGCGCCGCGCGACCAGCGCATTGAGCTTGGGGTTGACCGCGTCGATATGGCGCAGATAAGCGGTCATCACTTCGCGGCACGACACGCGCCGCTGGCGGATCGCGTCCGACAGCGCGTGGGCGGGCATGGCCACGATATCGTCCAGGCTGCCGGCGGCCGCCGGGATGGCTGCATTCATGGTGTTGTCTCCTCTTTTTGCTTTGCAGGCCGACGATACTACGCCAGCCAGGCGCGCTAGCGCAGCAAGAGCCGGGCCATGCCGCGCGGGCAGCGGCCATGCGCTGCCCCGCGCCCTTCAGGACGGCGCAGACCGCCGCGACCGCGCCGGTCTGCGCCGCGACTCGCCGCGCCGAGTCAGGCCGCCGGCCGCGCGAACACCAGCAGCGTCGAGGTCGCCGACGCCAGCAGGCGCCCCTCGGCATCGGTCAGCTTGGCCTCGGCGTACGCCACCCGCTGGCCGAACGACAGCACCCTGCCCTCGGCCCGCAGCCGGCCGCTGTGGCGCGTGATGGCCTTGTGATAGGCCACCTTGAGCTCCAGCGTGGTGTAGGCCTGTTCGGCCGACAGGCGCGAATGCACCGCGCAGCCGCAGGCCGAGTCCAGCAGGGTCGCGGCATAGCCGCCATGCACCGTACCGATCGGGTTGTAGGCGTGCGGGCCGGGCGTGCCGGCGAACACCGCCAGGCCTTCCTCGGCCTCGACGAAATCGAAATCCAGCGACACCAGGATGCCCGGCTTGCGGCCCGAGGCCAGCAAGGCGCGCAGTTGCGCCAGGCCATCCAGGCCGGCGCCGGTCTGGTCGACCAGGCTGGGCTCGCGTTGCGGTGAGGCGCTGCCGGCGGGAGTCGAAGCGGAAGTCATGCGCGGTTCTCCTGAAGGGGAAACATCGTCGAGGGCGAATATGACGAACATCATATATCAAGCCAGGAACGGGGCGGATTGCCCGGCGGCTGGGCCGCCTCCGGGGTGCCAGGGTTCGTGCCTGGACGGCTGGACTGCTGGCGGCCTTCGATCGGCAGTCCGGTTGTGGCGGGCGAGCCTGGCGCCGGGAATTCCGGGCTTGGGCTCGCCTGGCAGACCCCTCTCAGGGAAACAACTGCTGCGCCAGGTGATCGACGAACACGCGCAGCTTGGGCGACGGATGGCGGCTGGCGGGCCACACCGCCCACATGGTCGCATTGCCCCGGGTGCGTTCGTCCAGCACCGTCACCAGCTTGCCCGCGGCCAGCTCTTGCCGGACGGTGAAATCCGGCAGGCAGACGATCCCCAACCCGCCCAGCGCCAGGAAGATGCGGGTCTCGACGCTGTTGCAGACCAGCGTCAGCGGCAATTCGGGCGCGGGCGCGCCGGCCGCCGTCTTCAGCGGCCATTGCTCCAGCTTGCCGGTGCTGGGATAGCGATAGTGCAGGCAGCAATGGCCCAGCAGGTCGGCGGCGCGGCGCGGCGTGCCATGCCGCGCCAGGTAATCGGGCGAGGCCGCCAGGATGCGGCGGAACGGCCCCAGGCGGCGGCGCTTCAGGCCGGAATCCTGCATCTCGCCGGAGCGCACCACGGCATCGTAGCCCTCGCCGATCACGTCGACCATGCGATCGGTGAAATCCAGGTCCAGCCGCACCTGCGGATACTGCTTCATGAAGGTGGCGATGGCGGGCTCGAACAGCCGGCTGTAGCGCGGCAGGCTGACGCGCAGCCGGCCGCTGGGCGTGCCGGCGGCCTCCGACAGTTCGAGCTCGGCGGCCTCGACCTCGCACAGGATGCGGCGGCAGCGCTCCAGGAATTTCTCGCCCTCCGGGGTCAGGGTGATGTGGCGCGTGCTGCGGTGGAACAGCCGCACTTTCAGGTGCGCCTCCATCCGCGCCACGCTCTTGCCCACCGCCGACGGCGACACGCCCAGCACCCGCCCCGCCTCGGCAAAGCTGCGCGTGTCCGCCACCAGCACGAAAACGCCGATACCACTCAGGCTGTCCATGCCAATTTCCTTCAATACGGACATATATGTCCGGAATATTCGGAATCCTAGCCTATTTTTCTTTTATCAGAGGCTGCCTATCCTGCCGGCATTGCGTTCCATGGCGCCCCGTCCAGGCGCCGCGCTCGCCCATTTTCTGTTTGCCCACCCGGCTTCGCGCCGCTCTACCGACATGACCCCATCGCATCCCTCTCCCGCCTCCAATCGCTGGCTGCAACTGCTGGCGGCCTGCCTCACAGCCGTGCTCATTCCCCTGTGCTTCACCGGCCCGGCGGTGGTCCTGCCGTCGATCAGCCAGGCGCTGGGCGGCACGCCCGTGCAACTGAACTGGATCCTCAACGGCTACATCCTGGCCTACGGCAGCGTCATCATGGTGTCCGGCAGCCTCACCGACCTGTATGGCCCGCGCCGCGTCTGGCTGGGCGGACTGGCCTGGTTCTGCGCCTTCACCTTTCCCATCGCCTGGGCGCCGTCCGCCGGCTGGATCGACTTCCTGCGACTGATGCAGGGCGTGGGCGGCGCCGCCGCGTTCGCCGCGGCCATGTCGTCGCTGGCGCCGCTGTTCCATGGCGCCGCTCGCGCCCGCGCCTTCAGCCTCTTGGGCACCACTTTCGGCATCGGCCTGTCGTTCGGACCGCTGATCTCCGGCTGGCTGGTGCAGACGGCCGGCTGGCGCTGGGTGTTCCACGGCACCGGACTGGTCGGGCTGGGCGGGCTGGCGCTGGTCGCGGCCAGCGTGCGCGCCACCCCGGGCGCGGCCGGCGGCCGCTTCGACTGGCGCGGCGCGCTCAGTTTCACCGGTGCGCTGGGGCTGTTCACCTATGGCATGCTGCTGGCCCCCGAAAACGGCTGGACCGATCCCGCGGTGGCTGGCTCGCTGCTGGCCTCGGCGCTGCTGGGCATCGCCTTCATCCTCGCGGAAACCCGCGCCACGCATCCGATGCTGGACCTGTCGCTGTTCCGCCGCCCGCGCTTTGTCGGCGTGCAGGCGCTGGCGGCCTCCCCCGCGTTCCTGTTCATTGCGCTGATCGCCCTCCTGCCCAGCCGCTTCATCGGCATCGATGGCCACAGCGCGCTGCGCGCCGGCCAGTTGATGATGGGCCTGGCCACGCCGCTGCTGGTGGTGCCGTTCCTGGCCGCGCTGCTGACGCGCCGCTTCAGCCCTGCCGCGCTGTCCAGCACCGGCCTGGTGCTGGCGGCCATCGGCCTGGCCTGGCTGGCCCGCGACCTGGGCGGCAACGCCGACCGGCTGTGGCTGCCGATGAGCCTGATCGGCATCGGCATCGGGCTGCCCTGGGGGCTGATGGACGCCATGGCGGTCAGCGTGGTGGAGCACGAGCGGGTCGGCATGGCCACCGGCATCTTCAATACCGTGCGCGTATCCGCGGATGGGGTGGCCATTGCCGTTCTCAGCGCCCTGCTGGCCACCCTGATCCACGCCCAGGCCGCCGCCGCCCTGCCCGACGCGGGCGCTCCGGCCCTGCTGCAGGCCGCCAACCGCGCCGCCCTCGGACAACTGGACGAAGCAGGCGCGCTGCTGTCCGGCGCCGGCGACCTGCTGCACCATGCCTACGACCAGGCCTTCGGACAGGTGCTGTATGCGCTGGCCGGATTCGCGCTGGCGCTGGCCGTGCTGGTCTACGCCTTGCTGGCGCGGCCCGAGACGGCGCCGATGACGCGGGTGCGGACCCAGGCGCATTGATCGTCGGCCGCAGGGCCCGGGCGCATGGATCGCCGGCCGCATGATCCCCGCGCCCGCGCGCGCCCGGGGCCATGCGGCGGCTTGCGCCAGATCAATCCGTCCTCGCGCAGCCTCGCCCTACTATTCGTGCTGCCGTTTCACGCCGCCAGGAGCCTCCGTTGTCCGAACCCGACCTGCCCGAACCCGACATCTGCACCGAAGCCGAAATCCGCGGCCTGGTGCATACGTTCTACGCCAAGGCCCGCGCCGATGCCGCGCTGGGTCCGGTGTTCGAGGCCCAGGTGCACGACTGGGACGAACACCTGGCGACGCTCTCGGATTTCTGGTCGGCCGTACTGCTTGGCACGCGGCGGTTCACCGGCATGCCCATGCCCAAGCATGCCGCCATGCCGCACCTGAGCGCCGAGCTGTTCGAGCGCTGGCTGGCGCTGTGGGGCGAGACCCTGGCGGCCCTGCCCAACCGCGCGCTGGCCGATGCCGCCGGTGAGATGGCCAAGCGCATGGCGCGCAGCCTGTGGTACGGCTACCAGCTCAGCCGCGACCCGAACCAGCCGCTGACCGAACTGCGCTCGGCCTGAGCGCGGCCCGCGCGCTCAACGCGTCGGCGCGGCCGGCGGCGGCCTGTCCCCTGAACGCCCGCCCCGCGGCAGGCGCGAAGCAGCAATGGGCGGCATCCTCGTTCAATCCACCCGCCACCAGCTCGGCAGCAGGTTGCGCACCTTGGCGCGGCGATAGCGATCGTCGATCAGGTGCACCGTGCCCACGTCCTGCTCGGTGCGGATGACGCGGCCCGCCGCCTGGACCACCTTCTGCATGCCGGGATAGAGATAGGTGTAGTCGTAGCCCTGCGCCTCGCCGTAGCGCCGCTCCATGGCGCGCTTGATGTTCTCGTTGACGGCATTGACCTGCGGCAGCCCCAGCGTGGCGATGAAGGCGCCAATCAGCCGCTTGCCGGGCAGGTCCACGCCCTCGGAAAAAGCGCCGCCGAGGACCGCGAAGCCGACGCCCTGCCCGCTTTCGGTGAAGCGTCCCAGGAAGGCGGCGCGGCCGGCCTCGTCCATGCCTGGCGTCTGCAGCCAGATCGGCACCTGCGGATGGCGCGCGCGCATCAGATCGGCCACCTGCCGCAGATAGTCGAAGCTGCTCAGAAAGCCCAGATAATTGCCCGGCCGGCGCGCGTACTGGTCGGCGATCAGATCAGCGATCGGCTGCAGCGAGCGTTCGCGGTCGCGGTAGCGGGTCGACACATGACCGACCACCTTGACCGCCAGTTGTTCGGCCTGGAACGGCGCGGCCACGTCGATCCACGCGGCCTCGGCCGGCAGGCCCAGGGTGTCGCGATAGAACTGCTGCGGACTCAAGGTGCCCGAGAACAGCACGGTGGCGTGCGCCGCCGCGTGCCGCGCGGCCAGATACGGCGCCGGCACCACGTTGCGCACGCACAGCGTGGACGGCGGCGTCTTGGCGCCGCGCGCCCCGCCTTCGGCCCGCGTCACGTCGAATAGCGCGTGCGGCCCGAACTGCTCGGCCAGCCGCATGAAATGCAGCGCCTCGAAATAGAAGGCCAGCACCGGATCGTCCTGCGCCAGCGGCGCCTCGCCCAGGTAGTCGGTGATGGCGGCCACCGCCTTCTGCACCGCCGCCAGCACACCGGCCGGCGCCTCGTCGTAGGCCTGGTAGGACTCGGCCTGCTTCCTGTTGAGCGCGGTCCAGGAACGCTGCAGGCCGTCCAGCGGCTTTTTCAGGGCTTTGGGCGCGGCCTGGCGCGCCGCCGCCAGCCCAAGTTGGCTCAATTCGCCGGTGTACATGCGGCGCGCGCGGTCGACCAGGTTGTGCGCCTCGTCCACCAGCACCGCCACTTTCCACTGATGCGCCTGCGTCAGCGCGTGCAGCATGGCGGTGGCGTCGTAGTAATAGTTGTAGTCGCCCACCACCACGTCGCTCCAGCGGATCAATTCCTGCGACAGGTAATACGGGCAGACCTGATGCGCGCGGGCCGCCGCGCGCACCGCCGGGGCATCCAGCCGCGGCTGCGACAGCGCCGTCTCGCGCGCGGCGGGCAGGCGGTCGTAGAAGCCCTGCGCCAGCGGGCAGGAATCGCCATGGCAGGCCTTGTCGGGATGCTCGCAGGTCTTGTCGCGCGCCTGCAGGTCCAGCACCCGCAGGCCGGGCGCCGCCGGCTGCGCGTTCAGCGTATCCAGCGCGGCCATCGCCAGCCCGCGCCCCGAACCCTTGGCCGCCAGGAAGAACACCTTGTCCAACCCCGCGCCCGGGGCGGCCCTGAGCAGCGGAAACAAGGTGCCCAGCGTCTTGCCGATGCCGGTGGGCGCCTGCGCCATCAGGCAACGGCCGTCGCGCGCCGTGCGGTACACCGACACCGCCAGCTCGCGCTGGCCGCTGCGGAACTCGCCATAGGGAAACGCCAGCTTCTCCAGCGCCGCGTCACGCGCCTGGCGGTGCGCCAGCTCGGTGCGCGACCACGCCAGGAAGCGTTCGCACTGCTCGTGGAAGAAGGCCGCCAGCCAGGCCGCGTCGCGGGTCTCGACGAGCAGGGTTTCTTCTTCGGTGGCCACGTTGAAGTACACCAGCGCCACGCGGACCTGCGCCAGGCCGCGCGCCTGGCACAGCAGGTGACCGTAGACCCGCGCCTGGGCCCAATGGGCGGCGCGGTGGTTGTCGCGCACGCTGTCGAGCCGGCCGCGGTAGGTCTTGATCTCTTCGACCTGATTGGCCTGCGGGTCGTAGCCATCGGCGCGGCCGCGCACCAGCAGGTTTTCGTATTGCCCGGTCAGCGCCACCTCGGTTTCGTAGGCGGGCCCGCGCCGGCCGGTCACGGCGGCGTGGCCGGCCATGCCCTCCAGGCCGCTGGGCGCGGGCGTGAAGCGCAGATCCAGGTCGCCGGCGCGGGCCGTGAATTCGCAGAGCGCGCGCACCGCCACGGCGTACGTCATGGCGCCGGTCCTTCCGAGGCGGCACGGTGCGTCGAGGCCGGCGGCTGCGATGCGCACGCCGCGTCGCGCCAACTGACATGACAGACGCGCACCGGCATGCCATGCTCGGCGCAGTACGCCAGCCAGCGGATCTGGTTGTCCTGCAGCTTGTCGCCCGGCCCCTTGATTTCGATGAGTTCATAGCCGGGCGCGTCCGGCTGGAAGCGGATCAGGTCGGGCAGCCCCGACCGGTTGGCCTTGACGTCACGCAGCAGCCGCAGGAAAAACAGTTTGAGGTGCGCTGGCGGCAGGTGGTGCAACGCCCGCTCCAGCAGCGCCTCGTCCAGCGCGCCCCAGAACACGAACGGCGATTGCACGCCCTGCTTGGCGGCGTAGCGCTGGCGGATCGTGACGCGGTATTCGCCCGTGTCCAGTTGCGCCAGGCAGGCGGCGAACAGGGCCTCGCGCCGGGCGTGGAAATCAGGTGCGTCCAGGTCGGCCGGCCCGCGCTGGAACGGATGGAAGAATGCGCCCGGCAACGGCGCGAACACCGCCGGCCAGCACAGCAGGCCGAACAGCGAATTGATCAGCGTGTTCTCGACATAATGGACCGGCGCCTCGTCGCGGTGCAGGTGATCGCGCGCCGCGAATTCCACCGCCACCGTCGGCTCGGGCCGCTCCAGCGCCAGGTCGAAACGGCTCACCGGCGCGGCCGCGCCGCGCGGCGCGCCCTGCCCCAGCTTGCGACGCAGGCGCGGCAACATGCGCGCCACGCGTTGGGATTCCTCCTCGCTTTCGGGCCGGGCCTCGGCTTGCAGCGCCAACGCCAGCGCCTCGTCGAAACGCGCCATGCGCTCGTACACGCGGATGCGGCGATGCCTCGCGCCGGGGTAGGCGCACAGCGCGTACACCCGTTGCGCCGCCGCCCAATCCTGGGCCCGCTCGCAGGCCTGGCCCAGGCGCAGCAGCACCTTGGCGCGGCGCTTTTCCAGCCAGGCGTTGCCGCTGGCGCAGTCGGCCACCGCCTGCAACAGCGCATCGACGTCCGGGCCATCATCCAGCGCCCGGCGACAGGCATGCAGGACCAGGTAGCGGTCGACGTCTTCCCGCGCCTGGAAGGCCCGCGAAGAAGGCTCGAACGGCACCGTTTCGTACTGGAACACGCCCAGGTCCGCCAGCACGAACTCTGACCAGTCCTGGTGCAGGTTGCCGAAGAACATCAGGCGCAGGCGTTCGCACAGGTCGGCAACCGCGACGCGCCAGGCCGGATCGAACGGCACCGCCGCGTTGCGGCCGGCCGCAACGACGCGCGTGCCGTCCGCGCCTGCGCGGTCGGGGCCGGCGGCGGGATTCCAGCTCGCATAGGGCTGCGCCTCGGGCTGGCTGGCACGCAGGCGCGCCAGCAGGTCGGCCTTGCGCGCCGCGCCCTTAGGGCGGGAGTCGGCGAACAACCGGTCGAGTTCGGGCCGCGTATGCAGCCCGAACAGTTCGTCCAGCGTCATGGGGGCGTCGGCGTCCAGCCACCCCAGCGTCAGCAACGGGGCGGCGGCCTCGACCGTATCGGGGATTTCCTCGTAGGCCAGGCGGCTGGCGCGGAACCACGGCCCGCGCCGCATCAACATGCGCACCAGCAACGCCTGCGAGGCCTGCGGCAGCGCGGCGAAATCCGACATGAAGCGGCGTTCGCGGGCATCCAGCAGATCCGCGTAGCGCTCACCGACCCACGCAAGCGCGCGCTGGAAATTGTGCAGGTAGTAGTAGCGGTGCGGGGGCAGCATCAGCCGGTCTTGGTAACTGGGTATTTATCCAGTAATCATAGCAGGCCGTATCGCCGTCCGCCGCCCTCGGCTTATACCTAGTGGCGCACGATCTCGAACCCCTCGTCGTCCTGCGGCGCCACGAAGTATGCGGTGATCGCGTCGTACTGCGCCTCGCTGGGGGTGTAAGGATGGACACCCGATTCATTGCGCGCCCGCAACCGCGCCTTGCAGACCGCATCGGGCAAGTCCAGGAAATGCAGCACCGGTTCGGCCGGGGACGGGACGGAAAACGCGTTCGATTGCATGGACTGCCTCTGGAGAAAACCAACGGGCGCGCCAACAAAAAACCCGCCATTGGCGGGTTGATGTAGCGATGATCCGACGCGCGCTACCCCACCGAGTTCCCAGCGGGGCGAATAATCAGGGCGGACGGGCGGTGCGGACGGTTCATGGCACGATGCTGCTGGACGCCGCCAAACCTGTCAAACTCATCCGGCAACATGCTCGCCCTGGCCACGCGCCAGGCCGGATCGTCCGTCATCGTCCCAAAGGAATCCATGTCCCGTTCCGCCGTCACCCTGCGCCAGGCCACCGCCCGCGACGCCGACGCCATCGCCGCCATGCACGCGGCCAGTTGGGCCGTCACCTATCGCGGCCTGCTGCCGGATGGCTTTCTCGACGCCGGCCTGGCCGACGACCGCATGGTCCACTGGCAGGACCGGATGCGCGACGCCGACGCGCAGGCCGTGTTCATCGCCGAGCAGGACGGCCAGCCGATCGGCTTCGTCTGCGTCAAGCAGGAACACGATCACCCCGGCGCGGTGCTGCTGGACAACCTGCACGTGCTGCCGCCCTGGCAAGGCACCGGCGCCGGCAAGCTCATGGTGGCGCGCGCCGAGGCCTGGGCCCGCGCGCGCGGCGCGTCGCGCCTATATCTGTATGCGCTCGAAGGCAACGCCCGCGCCATCGCCTTCTACGAACGACAGGGCTGGCGCAACACCGGCACCGAAACCGACCGGATCGGCGGCATCGAGGTGCAGGCGCGCCGCTACGAGCGGCCGGTGTGACGACACGCGCCCCCGCCAGCGCCTGGACGTCCAGCGTGGCGACGGAGAACGCCCGAACCTGCCCGGGTTCATCCAGGACAGGCAAAACCTGATCAATCGCCAGTGAGCCTGGCGGGGGCGCGTCAGCGCGCCGCGAACCAGTCGCCGGCCACGCCGCCATTGCGGCCGCAGAAAGGCGGACCCGAGCCGTCGTCGGGGGTGCCAGCAGGCGCCGTTTGGCGCGCCACCAGCACGGCGCCGCGCCGCGTCAGCGTCACGACCCAGGGCGGACCGTCCTGGTAGGTCACTTTCAGGCTGTCGCCATCAACCACCGCATTGCCGCTCAGGTCGCAGATCCAATTGCCGTAGTAAGGCATCCACGAATTGACCGCCACGGCCAACTCGCCGTTGGCGCCTCGCGTGATCTCGATCTCGCCCTCGATGTTGCGCCACTTGCCGACGAAGCCGGCGGCCGGATGCGGATTGATGGCCTTCAACAAAGCCAGGCGCGCCCGCATGAAGGTGGCCATTTCCTTGGCAGGTGTGCTGTGCGTGAAAGGCTGCTCATAGACCCTGTCCCGCATGCCCAGGAAATAGCGTTGATCGGCGGTCAGCGACTTGGCCGCTTCGGCATCCAGCTTGTCCCGCACATCCTTGTATTGCCGCGCGATCGCCGCATCCTGGTCCGCCAGCGCCGGGTTGGCGCAAATCGCTTTCTCGACCGGCGTGGCGGCCTTGGCGCAGTTGAAGGAAGGCGCCGCCGTCGCGCTGCCGGCCACGGCCAGCGATGCCGCCAAGAGCAGAGGACGCATCATGGTGGGAAATTCTCCAGAAGGTGTAAAGGTGTTCAACATGCCCGGTGACACCGGAAAAATTCGCCCGCCGAAGCGGGCGAATCCCATCGGGGCGCCGCGGGCCGGCCAGCCCGCGGCAGCGCGATTATCGCGCCGGCGCCTTGGCCGCGCCCACGTCCTTGCGCACCTTGGCCACGTCCGACGCGCTCACCGCCGCGCCCTGGTTGCCCCAGCTTGACCGCACGAAGGTCACCACGTCGGCGACTTCCTTGTCGGTCAGGCGCCAGTCGAAGCCCGGCATCGCATACGCCGTCGGCGCGGCCGAGGTGCCCGGCATCTGCGCGCCCTTGAGCACGATGTGGATCAGCGACGCGGGATCGGCCGAGTTCACCGTCGAGCTCAGCGCCAACTGCGGGAAGGTTTCCGCGTAGCCCTTGCCGGTGCTGCGGTGGCAGGCCGCGCAGTTGTTCAGGAACGTCATCGCGCCGTCGCTCGTATCCTTGCCGCTGCGCAGGGCCTGCGCCACGGTGTCGTTGTAGGCGAGCGGCTGGGTGGCGTTCTTGTTCACCGGCGGCAGGCTCTTCAGATACACCGCGATGGCGTTGACGTCGGCGTCGGTCAGGTGCTGGGTGCTGTCCTGCACCACCTGCGCCATGCCGCCGAACGCGGCCGAATGGCCGTTGCGGCCGGACTTGAGGAAGGCGGCGATGTCTTCCTTGCTCCAGCTACCCAGGCCGTCGGTCATGTCGCCGCGCAGGTTCTTGGCGAGCCAGCCTTCGACCACGCCGCCGGACAGGAAGGCCGAGCCGTCGGCGTCGGTCAGCGCCTTTTCCTGCAGCGCGAAGCCGCGCGGGGTGTGGCAGGTGCTGCAATGGCCCAGCCCTTCGACCAGGTATTGGCCGCGCAGCAGCGCCTGCTTGTCCGCGTCGTTGGCGGGGGTGGCGGTGACCGGCGCGGTGGCCACGTCGGGCGCGAACATCCAGCGCCACACGCCCAGCGGCCAGCGCATCGACAGCGGCCAGGTGATGTCGGTGTCCTTGTTGGCCTGCTTGACCGGCTCGACGCCGTGCATGAAGTAGGCGTACAGGGCCTTGACGTCATCCGGCGTGACCTTGGCGTAGGCGGTGTACGGCATGGCCGGATACAGCGAATGGCCGTCCTTGGCCACGCCATGGCGCACGGCACGGTCGAAGTCCTCCAACGTATAGTTGCCGATGCCCGTGTCCTTGTCGGGCGTGATGTTGGTGGAATAGATCGTGCCCAGCGGCGACTCGATGCCCAGGCCGCCAGCGAACGGCTTGCCGTCCTTGGCGGTGTGGCAGGCGATGCAGTCGCCGGCGCGCGACAGGTATTCGCCCTGCTTGATCAACTGCGCGTCCGCGGTGGCGGGCGTGCCCTCGGCGGCCCAGCCGGAGCCGCAAGCCAGGATCGAGAGCGCGGCAACAATGGTTTTCTTCATCATTGTCGGCTCCTTACGCCTGGACCAGCGGGCCGGGGTTCTTCAGGTACTGGTCGCGGATCGCCTGCGCGGCCCAGTACGCCAGCGCGCCCACCAGCCCGGTGGGGTTGTAGCCCATGTTCTGCGGGAACACGCAGGCGCCCATCACGAACACGTTGGGCACGTCCCAGCTTTGCAGGTATTTGTTGACCACGCTTTCCTTGGGATTGGCCCCCATGATGGCGCCGCCGGTGTTGTGCGTGCTCTGGTAGACCCGGGTGTCGTAGCGCGCGCCCTTCTTGCGCACGGCGACGAAGTGCTTCTCCGGCTTCATGGCCTTGGCCACTTCCTCCATCTTGTTGCCCATGTGGCCGAGCATGTCGAATTCATTGTCGTGCCAATCGAACGTCATGCGCAGCAAGGGCTGGCCGAAGCTGTCCTTGTAGGTCGGGTCCAGCGACAGGTAGGCGTCGCGGTACGACATCACCGAGCCGGAGATCCCGATGGTCATGTAGCGCTGGTAGGCGTCCTGCACGCCGGCCTTCCACGCGGTGCCCCAGGACGGGGTGCCGGGCGTGGTGGGCGTCATCTTGATGGGACGGCCGCCGTAGCGGATGTGGCGGATGCTGGCGCCGCCGATGAAGCCAAGCGGGCCGTGGTCGAACTGGTCGCCGTTCAGGTCATCCATGCCGACGCCGCCGGCGCCGGTGCCGACGAACGGGTTGAGCTGGGTGCCCTTGGGCAGCAGCACGTTGACCGCGCCGTTCATCTGGTAGGCGTAATTCTTGCCGACCACGCCTTCGTTGGTCTTGGGATCGTAGGGCTTGCCGATGCCCGACAACAGCAGCAGGCGCACGTTGTGCATCTGGTAAGCCGACAGGATCACCAGGTCGGCGGGCTGCTCGATCTCGCGGCCCTGCGCGTCGATGTAGGTCACGCCGACGGCCTTCTTGCCGGTCGAATCGAGGTTGACCTTGATGACGTGCGAGTGGGTGCGCAGTTCGAAGTTGGGCTTTTTCAGCAGCACCGGCAGGATGGTGGTCTGCGGCGAGGCCTTCGAATACATGTAGCAGCCGTAGTTCTCGCAGAAGCCGCAGAAATTACAGGGCCCCAGGCGCACGCCGTATGGGTTGGTGTACGGGCCGGAGGCGTTGGCCGCGGGCGCCGGATACGGATGGAAGCCCACTTCGCGCGCAGCCTTGTCGAACAATTGCGCGCCGTAGGTGGTGGCCAGCGGCGGCAGCGGGAATTCCTTGCTGCGCTTGCCTTCCAGCGGGTTGCCGCCCTCGACGATCTTGCCGTTCAGGTTGCCGGCCTTGCCCGAGGTGCCGCAGACGTACTCGAACTTGGTGAAGTACGGTTCCAGCTCGTCGTAGGTGACGCCGAAGTCCTGGATCGTCATGCCTTCTGGAATGAAGTTCTTGCCGTAGCGCGTTTCGTAGCGGGTGCGCAGTTCCAGTTCCTCGGGCAGCACGCGGTAGTGCATGCCGTTCCAGTGAAAGCCCGCGCCGCCCACGCCCGTGCCCAGCAGGAAGGATCCATTCTGGCGATACGGCACGGCCACGTCGTCCACGCCATGCCGTATCGTCACCGTCTCCTTGGACAGGTCCTGGAACAGCTTGCCGCGCACGGAGTACGCCAGCTCGTCGAGCACCTTGGGATATTCCGCGTCCTTGGGGGTGTCCTGCATGGCGCCACGTTCCAGCGCCAACACGTGCAGGCCGGCTTCGGTCAGCTCCTGGCCCAGGATCGCGCCGGTCCAGCCGAAGCCCACCAGCACCGCGTCCACTTTGTCTTTCTTGATCGCCATCGCTTACCCCTTTTCCCCGGAAATCGACACGGGCCCGTAGGGATACTTGACGTTGGGCTGGTCGACCCAGTCCATGTAGTCGCCGCGCGCGCCCGGGAATCCCACCATCTTCCAGCCCACCATGTTCTTGTTGCCACCGTACATCGGGTCGGCGAAGAAGCCTTCCTTGGTGTTGCCCAGCAGGAAGCTGAAGAAAGTCTTGGCGGGGACGGCGTCGAACTCGATCTTGCCGGCCTGCAGGTCCTTCAGGATCTGTTCCTGCAGGGGCTTATCGAGTTCGGCGAAGACCTTGCCGTGGGTCTTCTTGCACCACGCGTCACAGGCCTCGATGCCGTGGCGGTAGACCTCGCGCGGATTCTGGTTCAACTGGTAGCCGAGTTCCGGCGCCACGTCGGGATGGAACGGCCCCTGCATGTACCAGAGCTTGCCGTGGCCATACGGCGTTTCCATCTGGCGGTCGATGAACTCCGGCACGCCGGCCTCGATGGCGCCGGGGCCGTACTGGTCCGCGGGAATCAGGTGATCGACCGCGGCCACGATGAAGTTCCATTCGGGCTTGGTGAAGTAGGTAGGCTCATAGGCCTTGGCCGAGCGGGCCGCGCCGCCGTCGGCGGCGTTGGTACAGCCCGTGGCGGCCACCCCCACCGCCAGCGTCGACGCGGGCACGATGGCCAGCGCCTGCAGAAACCGCCTGCGCGGCTTTGCATCTTGTGTCATAGACATCTCCGTGAAAATTCCAAGTCGTCCTGGCGCACAGCCGCACATGCACTCCTGGAAACACGAACTGCCGGGCCGCGCCCTGGTGACAACACGCTCTTCTTCGTTACTGAAAAGCAGACCGATCCTTGAAAAGGGACGCAAGGAAAGGTGGCCCTCATTATGCGCTTTTCAGACCAACTGATCTGCTGTTCCGACCGGATCAGATCGATTTTCTTGACTTGGGATTTACTTTTGCATTAAGGACACTGTCAGACGAATTCAGGACTGCACCGCGTCTGTATAGTGCGCAGTCAGCCAGCGGCCACCGCGTACCCGCTTCCGGCCCAATAACAAACGTTACTCACGGAAACGATTCGATGACGGAAAAAAGCAAAACCTGGCGCAGCTCGACCACCACGCGTAGCTGGTCGATGTCGAGCGGCGCCTCGGGCGATCCGCAGGATGCCTTTGGCGGGCTGCGTGGCGTGCGACACGACACCGAAGAAGCCCTCACCGAGCAATGGCGCTACGTCGGCGCCGACGGCGACGGTCGCTTCGAGGTCGAGATCAAGAACGGCGCGGTCACCGTGAACGGGCGCCGCTATGACAGCATGGACGAGGTGCCCCGCGCGGACCGCGACCGTATCAAGGCGGTGCGCGAGGGCCTGAACGACAGCGGCCTGTGGGACGCGCTGCGGGAGGCCGGCGTGGACATCGGCGGCCTGGCGGGACCGGACGCGCGCCACGCCGACGCCAAGCCGGAATTCATCATCGAAACGGATATCCCGGACGTGCGCAGCGCGGCGCCAACGGCCGCCCCGGGCCCGTCCGTGGTTGACGCTTCGGCGCCCGGCGCGGTGCCGCGCCAAGGCGGCGGCCTGCGCCGCATCGTGCTGGCGGCCGTGGCGGTGGGACTGGCCTGGTGGATCCTGCGGCTGACGGGCGCGGCCTAGCGTCGAGCGATCGACTCGGCGCGCAGGCCATATGGGCGCCGCGGCACGTCATGGAGCAAGCGGTTGGATGGCGGCGGACTCTTGCGCCAGACCTTCGCCGTTTAGGCAATCGTCCTGTCATCGATCGCGCGCTACGCGCTTCGCGCCCGGCCGCGGCCGCGCCACGCGATCATCCAGGCCGCCGTTCCCAGCCCCGCCGCCACGCCAAAGGCCAGCGCCATGCCCCGCGCCACCGCCACTGGCGGCGCCGCCGCAAGGTCAGTCGCGCCCGTCCCCAGCGCGAACACCGCGCCCATGACCGACGCCCCGGTCACCAGTCCCAGATTGCGCGACAGGTTCAGCATGCCCGACACCAGGCCGCGCTGGCGCGCGTCGATCGCCGCCATCACGCCGGTGTTGTTGGCGGCCTGGAACGTCGCATAGCCCGCGGTCAGCAACACGATCGGACCGATGTAGCCAGCCACGCCCAGCGCCGTCGGCGCGGCCGCCAGCAGGCCCGTGCCGACGGCCAGCGCGACCAGCGCCGCGCGCGTGATGCGCCCGGCGCCGCAGCGGTCCACCAGGCGCCCCGCCGGCACGCCGCACAGCGCGCTGACCAGCGGCCCGGCCGACATCGCCAGCCCGGCCCGCGCCGGGCTCAACCCCAGCGCCTGGGTCAGGTAGAACGGGCCGACGACCAAGGTCGCCATCATCACCGTGGACACCAGCGCGTTCATCGCCAGCCCCGCCGCCAGGAACGGTTGGCGCAGCATCGCCGGATGCAGCAACGGCGAAGCGGTGCGCGCCTCGGCACGCAGGAACAGCCAGCCGCCGCCGGCCGCGCCCAGCAGCAGGGCGGCATTGAGCGCGCCGAAATGGCCGCCGCCCAGCGTCATCGCCAAGGCGTAGGCCGCCAGCGCCAGCGCCAGCAGCAACGTGCCCGCGAGATCGAAGCGCGCGCCGCCCCCCGCCCGGCCCCGGTCCGCCGGCAGGTGGCGGCGCGCCAGCGCCAGCGCCAACACGCCCAGCGGCAGGTTCACCAGGAAGATCCAGCGCCAACCGAGCGCGGCGATCAGCGCGCCGCCCAGGGTCGGCCCCAGCGCGGTGCCCACCGCCGACATCGTGCCCAGCAACCCCATGGCGCTGCCGGTCCGCTCCCGGGGCAGCAGATCGCCGACGAACGCCATCGTCAACGCCATCATCACGGCGGCGCCCGCACCCTGCAGCGCGCGCGCCGCCAGCAGCAGCCACAACGAAGACGCCAGTCCGCACAGCGCCGAGGCCGCCGTGAACACGGCGATGCCCGCCAGCAACAGGCGCCGCCGTCCGATCAGGTCGCCCAGGCGGCCCGCGCCGACGACGCACAGCGTGATCGCCAGCAGATAGGCCAGCACGATCCACTGCACCAGGGAAAACGGCGCATCGAAGACTCGCGCCAGGGTCGGCAGGCCGACGTTGGCGCTACTGGTGCCCAGCGAGGCCAGCAACAGGGACAGGGCCAGGCTGGCCAGCGGCCAGGCGACGGCGCGGGCGGCCGGGACGGAATGCGGAAGGGATTGCGACATGAAGGTCCGTAGCGGTTGGAAACGGCCGTCCGGCGCGCGCCGGGACAGCCCAGCCGCCAGCTTAGGACCGCCAGACACATGGCGGAAGACGCAGCATTTGCACTTTATTCGTGCGTTTGACGCCATCTCATGGCCGCGCCGTGATACCGTCGCGCCATGTCCCGCCCCGACCTCAACCTGCTGCTCACGCTCGACGTCCTGCTGACCGAAGGCAATGTCGCGCGCGCCGCGCGCCGCCTGCGTCTGAGCCCCTCGGCGATGAGCCGGGCGCTGGCGCGGCTGCGCGAGACCACCGGCGATCCGCTGCTGGTGCGGGCCGGCCGCGGCCTGGTGCCGACGCCGCGCGCCCAGGAACTGCGCGACCAGGTCAGCCGCCTGGTACAGGAGGCGCAGGCCGTGCTGCGCCCCGCCGAACTGCTCGACCCGGCAAAGCTCTCGCGCGGCTTCACCCTGCGCGTCAGCGACGGCTTCGTCGAATACTTCGGGCCGGCGCTGATCGCCCTGGCCCAACGCGAGGCGCCAGGCGTGCGGCTGCGCTTCGTGCAAAAGCCAGACAAGGACAGCACCCCGCTGCGCGACGGCAGCGCCGATCTGGAAACCGGCGTGATCGGCGCCGCCAGCAGCCCCGAGATCCGCACGCGGGCGCTGTTTCGCGACCGATTCATCGGCGTGGTGCGCGCCGGCCATCCGCTGGCCAAAGGCAAGGTCACGGCGGCGCGCTACGCCGCCGGCCAGCATGTGCTGGTCTCGCGCCGCGGCCTGGACAAGGGGCCGATTGACGACGCGCTGCACGCGCTCGGCCTGGCGCGCCAGATCACGGTCATCGTCGCCGGCTTTTCCGACGCGCTGGCCCTGGCGCGCGCCTCCGACCTGATCGCCAGCGTGCCGGAACGCCACACCACCAACCTGCGCGCCGGCATGCACAGTTTCGCGCTGCCGGTGCAGGCGCCCGGCCTGACGATCTCGATGCTCTGGCATCCGCGCATGGATGCCGACCCCGGGCACCGCTGGCTGCGCGACTGCGTGCGGCAGGTCTGCGCGCTCGCTACGCCCGCAACGTGACCCGTTCGGGCCAGCGCCAGGACTGCTCGCGGAATTCCTGCGGCGGCATGTCGTAGGCGCGCCGGAACGCGCGGGCAAAGTCCGAAGCGCTGCCGAACCCAAGCCCGTAGGCAATTTCCATGACGCCCAGATGTGGGTAGCGCACCAGTTCCTCGGCCGCCAGCCGCAACCGCAGATGGCGGATATAGGCGCCCAGCCCGCCCTCGTGCTGGAACAGGCGGTACACCGTCGGCCGCGGCAGGCACAGCGCCTGGATCACCGAGTCCGGCGTCAGGCCGGCCTGGTGCAGATTGGCCTGGATGTGGCGTCGCACCTGGGCAAACATCGCCGCCCGTGCGGCGGCGCGGGCATTGCCCGCCAGTCGCGCCTCCCTGCCGAAGGCGGCCAGCAGCAGACGCGCACAGGCCGTGATGTCGGCCTCGGCCCGCGCCCGGTCCAGACCCCGCACCGACTGCGCCAGCGCCGCGACCTGCCCGATCGCCAGCCGCGCCAACGGCATGGCGTCACGCAGCATGCGGCCGTGGATCGCCTGCGGATCCGGGAACACCTCCTGCACCAGATCCGCCGGCACGAACAGCGTCAACAGCCGGCAGGCCCGGCGCCGCATGCGCATCGGCTGGCCCAGGTCCAGCGCCATCACCCGCGCCGCGCCGCCATCGGCGGCGGGCCGCGAGCCATTGCGCACCGTCACCTCGTCAACGCCGCCCTCCAGGAATACGTGCAAGGCGAAATCGCGGATGTTGTCGCGCGAGATGCGCACCAGCGAACGTTCCAGTTGCATGGCGTCGGAACGGCACTCGGTGAACATCAGCGAGCCGGCGCGATAGCGGTCGATGGATGCATTGAAAGGCTGCCGCAGCGCGTCGCGGCTGGGCAGCACGTCGACCACGTGCCCGACCTGGTCGCGCCAGGCCAAAAGCCGGCGCTCAGGCGCCTGCGCCGCCACATCGAAATGATGGTGGGCGATCGCGGGTGGCATGCGCGGTGGTTGGCCGACAGGGTAAGCACTCGGGTTCATGCTTGCGGGTTGCCGCGCGGATGGCGCGGACGGAGCGGGACGCCAAATATGACAAAAAGTAAATCCAGCGTCTCCCACCAAAAAATGAGACGCACGGTATAGCCACGAGACTAACAGTATCTAAGCTTGCCAGGAGATTCCGCAAGACGTACGCGGACTCGGGCCGAAGTACCGCATGCCAGCGGGGCGCCGCGCCGGGACTTCCGACGCGCGCCGCACAGCGATTTCGCGCATTCCCCTCGCGGGGAATGCGCGTTTTTTTGTTCCGGCGCATGCATTTCATGGAGCCGCTACCATATCCCTTTTGCATCAGCCTGACCGGCCCGCCTTCCCGCCACGCCCATGCCTTCCCTGACTTTCCGCGCCCCCACTCCCGCCGACACCGACCGCTGCTTCGAGATCGAAAACACCGCCTACGAAGGCGACGAGGCCGCCACCCACGCCAAGATCGCCACCCGCATCGCCCAGTATCCGCAGGGCTTCCTGCTGCTCGAGGAGGACGGCATCATCGTCGGCTTCATCAACAGCGGCTGTGCCCACCAGGTGATAATGGCCGACGAGGCCTTCAAGGAACTGGTGGGCCACGATCCCGACGCCCCCAACGTGGTGATCATGTCGGTCGTGGTGGACCCCGCCCATCAGGGCAAGGGATATTCCACGCGTCTGATGGAAGCCTTCGTCGAGCAGGCCCGCGGCCTCGGCAAGCGGACCATCCACCTGATGTGCAAGGAGCGCCACGTCGCGCTGTACCGCAAGCTCGGCTACCAGTACGTGCGGCCGTCGCCGTCCGATCATGGCGGCATGGCGTGGCATGAGATGGTGATGGCGCTGTAGAAAGCAAAACGGCCGGTCGCGCGCAACCGGCCGCCGGCGCCGCGCCCGGACGCCCCGCCTCAATCCAGTTGGATCCTGGCGCTGTCGATGATCTGCTTCCAGCGCCGCGTCTCCTCGGCCGACAGCTTGGCCAGGTCTTCGCTGCCACCGGGAAACGGCACCGCGCCCTGCTCCGCCAACTGCCCCAGCAGCGCCTTGTCATTGGCAATGGCGATCACCGTGTCCTGCAGCTTGCGGATGACCTGCGGGTCCGTGCCGCCCGGCGCCATCACGCCGTACCAGGATTCCACCACCGCATCCTTGACGCCGGCCTCGGCCAGCGTCGGGATGTCGGGAATCGACGCGCTGCGCTTGTCGCTGGCCACCGCCAGCACCCGTACCTGCCCCGATTTGACGTACGGCAGCACATTGGGCAGGTTGGCGAACAGCACCTGCACCTGGCCCGACAGCAGGTCCGACGTGGCCGGCCCCGCGCCCCGGTACGGCACGTGCTCGAAACGGGCGCCCGAGCGGAACATGAACAGTTCGCCGGTCAGGTGGTTCACCGAGCCGATGCCCGCCGAGGCCATGTTCAGCTTGCCCGGATTGGCCTTACCGTACGCCACCAGTTCGGCCACCGTCGCGGCCGGCGCGTCCCTGGACACCGCCAGCACGTTCGGCACCGTCGAGAACAGCGCAACCGGCGCGAAGTCCTTGTCGGCGTTGTAGGGCAGGTTCTTCGAAATCAGCGGCAGGATCGACTGCTGCCCCATCGTCGCCAGCAGCAGCGTGTAGCCGTCCGGCGCCGCCTTGGCCACGAAGTTGGCGCCGATGCTGCCGCCGCCGCCCGGCTTGTTCTCGACGATCACCGTCTGCCCCAGCGCCTCGGACATGCGATTGGCCAGCAGGCGCCCCATCAGATTGACGGTGCCGCCCGGCGCGAACGGCACCACCAGCGTGATCGGCTTGGCGGGATAGGCCGGCGCCGCGTGGGCCGCCGGGTTGAGGCTCAGGGCCGCGGCCAGCGCCACGGCAAGTTTGGGCAGTGCTTTGAACATGATGGAATTCCCCTTGGTTTGATTCATACGGCGGCGCCTCAGGCGGCGGCCATGCCGTTTTCCTGATGGACCAGCGCGTGGGCGCGCCGTTGCAGCGTCTCGCGGGCGTCGGCAGCGCGTTCGCGCGCGGCGTCGATCGCCGCCTGGCGCGCGTCCAGGACTGCGTGCTGCTCGCGCAGGCGCGCCCGCACCGACTGCGGCGCCGGGCCGCCCGGCGACAGCCGCGCGGCCACATTGCGCACCGGGTCGAGGCAGGCGGCGATATCGTCGGCCGCCAGCGCCACCGGCCGGCCAAGCTGTTCCTCGGCCGCCGCCACGATCATCGCCGGCGCAATCGCGCGCGCCGGCAGGCCCTGCTCCAGCGCCTGCCGCACCACCGCGCCGATGATGTGGTGCGCATCGCGAAACGACGCGTCGGCCTGGCGCACCAACAGGTCCGCCAGGTCGGTCACGGTCGAGAAATCATCCGCCGCGCGCGCCGCCATGCGCTCGCGGTTCGGCGCCACCTGCTCGACCAGCAGGTGGACCAATTCCAGCGCTTTCAGCGCCTCCTCGCAGGCCTCCCAACAGGTGCGGGTGCTTTCGCGGCTGCTGTCGCCCGAATGGGTGAAGTGGGTCGACTTGACCGTCGACAGCGCCGCGCCGGTCAGGCCGATCAGGTGGCCCGTCTTGCCGCGCAGGTATTCCAGCACCGCCGGGTTCTTCTTCTGCGGCATGATGCTGGAGGTGCTGGCAATGCTGTCCGGAAACGACAGATAGTCGAACTCCGGCGTCGACCAGATGTAGAAGTCCTGCACCATGCGGCTGCAGGTGATCATCATGATCGACAGCGTTGCGCTCAGTTCCAGCGCGAAATCGCGCGAGGCCACGCTGTCCAGCGCATTGGCCAGCGGGCCGCTGAAGCCCAGCATGGCGCTGGTGCTGTCGCGGTCGATCGGGAACGAGGTGCCCGCCAGCGCGCAGGCGCCCAGCGGCGAGGCGTCCGCCGTTTCCAGCACGTGCGCCAGCCGGCCGATATCGCGCGACCACGCATCCACCAGCGCCGACAGGTAATAGCCGTAGGTGATCGGCTGCGCCGCCTGCATGTGGGTGTAGCCCGGCATCACGCAATCGGCATGGCGCTCGGCCTGCGCCAGCGCGGCGCGCGACACGCCGATCAGCGCGCTGCCGATGCGCGCCGTGAAATCCCGCGCCCGCATGCGGTCGATGGTCGCGCCGATGTCGTTGCGGCTGCGGGCGGTGTGCAGCCGGCCGCCCAGTTCCTGCCCCACGGCCTTGATCAGGTGCGCCTCGTAGTTGAAATAGGCCTCTTCGCGCGCCGCGTCCAGCTCGACCGCGTGCGGGCCGTCGGCCTGCATTTGCAACAGCGCCCGCGCCAGCCGCCGCGCGGCGTCGTGAGCGACGATGCCGCGCTCGCGCAGCATCAGCAGGTGCGCCAGGTTGATCTGCGTGAGCATGTCGAAGTTGGCGAAGAACTCGCGGTTCAGGCGCGGCAGGAAGAGATGCTCGAGCACCTCCTTGGCCAGGGGTTGCTTGAGACGGGCGCTGACTTTGGATTCCATATCGGTCCGGAGGGAAACAAGGAAAGCCGTAGTCTCCCGCCGCGCCAATTCATACGTCAAATCAGATCTTTACGGCTTCTCATACAAAAATGATATGATTTGCCGGCTCGTCTCCCGACCGTCAAACGCATGAATTTCAAACAAGTCGAGGCCTTCCGCGCCGTCATGATGACGCGCTCCATGACCACCGCGGCCGGCCTGCTGCACACCTCGCAGCCCAACGTCAGCCGCTGGATCGCGTTGCTGGAAAAGACGCTGGGATTCGTGCTGTTCCAGCGCGTCGGCACCCGTATCATTCCGACGCCCGAGGCCGAGGCCTTCTACGCCGACGTCGAACGCGCCTTCATCGGCCTGGAATCGCTCAACGACAGCGCCAGCTCGATCCGCCGGCGCGGCACCGGCCTGCTGCGGGTCGGCGCGGTCGGCTCGATCACCCAATGCGTCCTGCCCGACGCAATCCGCCTGTTCCGCGAAAAGCATTCGGACATCCCGGTGGTGGTCAACACGGGCGGCTCCGACGCGGTCGCCAAATGGCTGGCCACCGGCGTCTGCGATATCGGCTTCTGCTCGCTGCACACCGACCTGCCGGGACTGCGTTACGAGCGCATCAACACCACACACGGCGCCGCCATCGTGCCGCGCGCGCATCCGCTGGCGGCGCGGGCCGTGCTGACGCCCGCCGACTTCCGCGACCAGGACTTCATCTCGCTGCCGGCCGGCAGCTTCAACCGCGCCGCCATCGACCGGCACTTTCCCGACGACACCCGCGTGCTGTCGATCGAAACGCCGTACGCCACCACCATCTGCAGCATGGTCGGCAAGGGGCTGGGCGTGTCCATCGTCAACCCGGTGGTCCCGCGCGCGCTCGGCATCGCCGAGCTAAGCGAAATCCCGTTCTCGGAAAAAGTGGAGTTCCACAGCTACGCCGTCACCTCCGAGCACCACCCGGTCAACTCGCTGGCGCGGCGCATGGCCGATTGCGTGCGCGAGACGTTCGCGGCGTTGGAACGACCGCTGCCGGCGCGCTAGCACGCCGGCAGCGCCGGCGCTCAACGCGCCTCCCGCCGCCGGCCGGGCTTGAAGCCGTGGCCCCTGGCGCTCCACGCCACCGCGATCGCCACCCCCAGCAGCGCCAGGATGCCACGCGGCAGCGCCTGCGCGCCTGCCGTTTCGAGCAACACCCCACCCAGCGCCCCGCCCGCCGCAAAGGCCAGGTTGAACACCGTCACCAGCATCGATTGCGCCACCTCGGCGCCCTCGCCCGCGGTATCCGCCAGCGCCGTCTGCAGCAACGTCGGCGCGCCGCCAAAACTCACTCCCCACAGCGCGATCGCCACGAATACCGCCGGCCCCGTCGCCCACCCCAGGCCCAGCGCCAGGGCCACCAGCGCAAACACGCCCAGGCTGGCCAGCACCAGCGCCCGCAGGCCACGATCCACCAGCAGGCCCGTCATCCAGATGCCGCACAGCGCCGCAACGCCAAAGACCAGCAGCGCCGCATCCACGCGCCCGGCCAGGCCGCGCGCCGCCATGAAAGGCGCGATATAGGTGTACAGCGTGTAGTGCGCGAGGATCCAGAACAGGATGACGGCCAGGACCGGCCGCACCCCCGGCGTCATCCAGACCTGTCGTAGCGGCAGGCGGCGGCGGGCAGCCTGCCCAGGGTAATCGGGCACCGAACGCAACACCCATGCCGCCAGCGCCACGCTCAACCCGGACAACGTGCCGAACACCGCGCGCCATCCCGCCAGCTCGCCCAGCCACGCGCTCAGCGGCACGCCGAACGCCAGGGCCATGGGAATGCCGACCATCGCCACCGCCATCGCGCGTCCCTGCAACGGGCCCGGCACCATCCGCCGCGCATAACCGGCCAACAGGCTCCAGGCCAGTCCGGTGGCAATACCGGCCAGCAGGCGCGCCGCCAGCGCCAGTTCGAAATACGGCGACAGCGCGGTCACCGCATTGCCGACGATGAATCCGGCCACCGACAACAGCAGCGCGAGGCGCCTCCGCCAGGCATGCAGCGCGATCGTCAACGGCATCGCCGCCAGCCCCGAGCCCAACGCGCAGGCCGTCACCCACTGCCCCGCCCAGCCCTGCGAGACGCCGAAGCCGCGCGCAATCTGCGGCAGCAGGCCGGCGGCCACGGTTTCATTGGCGGTCGCGATGAAACTGCACATCGTCAGCGCCAGCAACGCCGCCATCGGCAGCCGCGGCGCAGCGGCCTGCCGCTCCGCGCTTGCCGCCGCCCCGGAAATTCCGTTCATGGTTCACACTCCTTTGCCCCTCAGGGGCCACACCCCGATTGAAGAGGCGCCAGTGTGCTTCTTGCGGATTTATTTGATAATTGGCCCATTCATTGAATGACTTTCAAATCTGGATTTGAAATGGCGACGGACCGATTGGGCGATATGCGTTTATTCGTGGAAGCGGCGGCATTGGGCAGCCTGTCGGCGGCCGGGCGCAAGCTGGGGCTGTCGCCCGCCGCCGCCAGCGCGCGGCTGATCAAGCTGGAGGCCGCGCTGCGCACCCGGCTGTTCCATCGCAGCACGCGCCAACTGCAGTTGACCGACGAAGGCCGCCTCTACCTGTCACACTGCGAGATCGCCCTGCGTGCCGTCGAGGACGCCGAGGCCGCGCTGCACGCGGGCCAGAACGCAGTGCGCGGCAAACTGCGGATCTCGGCCTCGGCCGATTTCGGCCGCCACCTGCTGAGCCAGTGGCTGGACGAATTCAGCGTCGCGCACCCGCAGTTGAAAATCGCGCTGACGCTGTCGGACTCGCTCTCGAACCTGTTGCAGGACGACATCGACCTCGCCATCCGTTTCGGTCGGCCGCAGGACGGCGCGCTGGTCGCCCGCCCGCTCGCCCCCAACTGGCGCGTGCTGTGCGCCTCGCCCGAGTATCTGGCGCGGCACGGCATGCCGCGCGTGCCCGCCGATCTGGCGCATCACACATTCGTCGTCCTGGTCACCGCGGCCGGTCCGTTGAACACCTTTCACTTCGCGCGGGACGGCCGGTCCGAGACCTACACCGTACCGCTGGACCAGGCCTGGGAAACCAACGACGGCGCGCTGGCGCGCCGCTGGGCGTTGGCCGGTCGCGGCATCGCGCGCAAGACCATCTGGGACGCCGCCGACGACATTCGCGCCGGACGCCTGGTAGCCCTGTTGCCTGAATACCGCGTGGCTGAAGCCGGCGTGCACGCCGTGTTCCACGGCACCCGCTACCTGGCGCCGCGCGTGCGGCAATTGCTGGATTTCCTGGTGGAGCGCTTCGCCCGCGCCAGCGACGGCCTGCCGGCGCAGGCATCAACGCGAACCGCCCCGTGACCGGCGGCCGGCCCGCAATTGACGCGCTAGGCCGTCCTGCCCATCACCCGCGCCAGCACGCGCTGCGCGCAGAGCTCGCGGTCGGCGCCATCAGGGCGAGTCGCGGCATCGCGCATCAACGCCACCAGTTGCGCCTTGCTATGAGCCAGCCGCGCCTCCAGCGACTGGATCTTGTCCACTTTGCGCCGCAACGCCGCCAACAGCGCGGACGGATCCCAGCCATCGCGCCCGAGCGGCAACAGCGGCCGGATTTCGTCCAGGCCGAAGCCGGCCTGCTGCGCCGCCGTGATGAACGTCAGCGCCAGCATGGCCTCCGGCAGATAGGTTCGGTTGTCGGCGTGCGGGCGGGTCACCGTCTTGAGCAGACCGGCGCTCTCGTAGGAATGGATCCGCGATGGAGCCAATCCGGTGCGTTGCGCCAATTCCCCGATATTCATTCCTGACCTTGTAGAAAAACACCGGCGAAACGCCGGTAAATGCATGGCCGCGAGCCATGCGACGATCCGCCACGGCGCGCGGCCCGTGGCGAATCGCGGACTGCGCGGGCTTACTTGGCAGCGGCGGCAGGCGCGGCCTGCACCTTGTTGGGCGGACGCACCGGCACGGCGGGCAGCGGCGCGGCGCCATCCGGCTTGACGAAGGTCAGCGTGGCCACATAGCCGATGGCGTCGTAGTGCTCGGGTCCGCTTGCGCCCGGACGATCACCCGGCGTGCGGTCGATGTGCATGGTGCGCAGCACGTACTGCGTTTTCCACGGCAGGCTGAAATGGGCCTTGCCCTGCTCATCGGTGTAGGCGGTCTGTTCCCAGCCCGAGTCCACCATGGCGACGAGCTTGGTCTTGGGCAGCGGCTGGCCCTTGAACACCACCTGGAACTGGCCGGCCTGCCCCGTGGGGACGATGTCCATGACCAGCTTGGGCGCCGTCACGGCGGCCGCGTCGGGCACGTAGCGGGCATTCATCTGGAACCAGGTCTGCAGCGGTTCGCCGCCATGCTTGAACGTACGCAGCGTGTTCATGGGGCCGTCGACCACCACGCCGTCCTTGCCACCCACCTTCTGCGACAGCGTGAAGCCATCGGCGGCCTTGGTCGCCGTCAACGGCACCTCGCCCTTGGCGGTGAGCAAGGTCGCCGTCATCTTGTCAAAGCCGTCCAGGTATCCCGGCGAGGCTTCGCGCAGGTTTTCGGCGAATTCTCCGAAACGGATGATGGCGGGCTTGCCCGCGGGCTGTTCGATCCAGACCTGGTGGGCCTGCGCGGTGGCGGTCAGCGCCAACGCCGCGATCGCGAGTGACAGGGTTTTCTTCATTGCGTGCTCCGGAAAATGAAACGTGGGAGTGAACAGCCGGCGCGCCGGGCGCATGGCCACGCCTCGCTCCGTTCCGGGGGAATGGAAAACCGCGCCGCGGCGATCGACGGCGCTCGCTCGGTCCGAGCATTGAATCCTGGCATTCGAAGACAACCCAAAATCACAAAGGAGAATCAATCAATCACGATTATGTAAAACGACCTGGGCATGTCAAGGAAGCGACCCGCCGCCGAATGGCCCCCGCGCGGACCGCCGCCATGCACCGTCGGTCTCGTGCGCAGCGGCCTCGCGCGGCGCGCCGGACCCACGCGAAACCGCCTGGGACGGAGAATCAAAATCGGACTCTTCGTCGGCCGGCCCGGCCCCGGCAATGTCGGCGGCCTGGCGGTGGCACTCGCGCCGCCGCCGCGTCATCAGGCCGCCGCGCCCACCCGGCCGCGCAGGCCGTCGACGATCACGCCAAGTCCGAACTCGAACGCCGCCTCGGCATCCATGGCCCCGGCCAACTCGTTCCCGCCGACCGCCTCGTCCGCACCCCCTTGCGTCATGGCCGCGCGCGCCTGTTCCTCGAGCACGCAGCCCAGCGTGTACTGCCCGGCCGCGAACAACGCCATGCCCGCCTGCTCCCGGGTGAAGCCGGCGGCGACCAGGTAGGCGACCTTGCGCGCGATGCCCGCCAGATCGCCCGGCCCCGGGGCCGTGCCTGCGTGCAGGCGCGCCCCGTCCCGATGGGCCAGCAAGGCGCGGCGGAAGCTGCGCATGTTGTCCGCGAACCAGGCGGGCCATTGCGCCGCGCTCGCCGGCACCGCGAGTGTGTGGTGCCGCGCCAGCACGGCCGACGCCATCTCGCCGAGCAGCACCGACTTGTCGCGGAAGTGCCAGTAGAGCGTCGCCGACTCGACGCCAAGCTGCTGCGCCAGCCGCCGGGTCGAGAGGCCATCCAGCCCCACCTCATCCAGCAGCTCGAGCGCCACGTCCACCACCTGTTCCCTGCGGATTTTTGCCATGGTTGATTTCTCTAACAGTGATAGATTAAATTATCAGTGATAGATTTTACCCAAGAAAGGTGTCACATGCCTGCATTTCCCTCGCGTACCGCCGTCCTGATCGTGGGCGGGGGCCTGGTCGGTCTGAGCGCCGGCCTCTTCCTGCAACGGCTCGGCGTTCCGTTCATCCTCGTCGAAAGGCAACAGGGCGTCTCGCCCCTGCCCCGCGCCCGCGGCATCCACACCCGCACCATGGAGCTGTTCCGCCAGGTCGGCGTGGAGCAAGCGGTGCGCGCGGCGGCCGACGGCGCCTGGAAGCAAGGCGCGTTTGGCGGCGCCCGCCGCGGCGCCACCCTGGTCGACGCGCAACCGATCATCGACATCCCGGCCATGCGCGCAAAAATGGCCGCGGCCGGCGCCTCGCCCACCGGCTTCGTGGCCTGCCCGCAGACCTGGATCGAACCGGTGCTGCGCCACGCCCTGCAAACGCGGGGCGGCGATGTGCGTTTCGGCCATGAAATGCTGGCGTTCGAGGACTCGGGCGCCTGCGTCAGCGCCCGGGTGCGCGGCCCGGACGATCACGAATCGGTCATCGAGGCGGATTGGCTGATCGGCGCCGACGGCGGTCGCGGCGCCATCCGCCGGCAACTGGGCATCGGCAGGACGGACACGGCCGCCCCTCAACACCTGGTCAACATCTTTTTCCAGGCCGACCTGGCCCGCGTCGTCGAAGGCCGCACCTTCAGTCAGTGCGAAATCGCCAACGACACGGTGCGCGGCCTGTTCCTGGCGATGAACAACACCGACAAGTGGTCGTTCCACCTGGAATACGATCCGGCCCTGGGGCCGCCCGCCGACGACGCCCTGCCGGGGCTGGTGCGGGCGGCGATCGGGCTGCAGGATCTCGAGGTCCGGATCCTGCAGCATGGCGCCTGGAACACCGGCGTATCCGTCGCCGATGCCTACCGGTCCGGCCGCGTTTTCCTGTGCGGCGACGCCGCCCACCTGATGCCGCCCTGGGGCGGCTTCAACGCCACCACCGGCATCGCCGACGCCCACAACCTGGCCTGGAAACTCGCCGCGGTCATGCGTGGCGAGGCAGTTCCGGATCTGTTGGACAGCTACGACGCCGAGCGGCGCCCGCTGGCGCTGCGCAATGGCCGCCAGGCGCTGCTGCGCACCGACTTCGACGCCCGCTTCGGCATCGAGACCGAGCGCAATCGCGACAGTTTCAGGGAACTGATCGACCCCGGCGCCCTGATCCTGCGGCACCGCTATCCGGCAGCCGGAGCGCCCGCACACGCCGAGGCGCCGGCCGCCGTTGACGTCCTGCAGGCCCAGACCGGCACGCGCTTTCCGCACGCCTGGATCCAGCGCGGCGCCGAGCGGCTCTCGACGCTCGACCTGTTCGGTGACAGCTTCGTCCTGCTTGCCGGTCCGGCGGCACCGATCGCGGCATCGACCCGCGCCAGCCTCGATCCGGCCACGCCCCGCGTGCTTGCCGCGGGCCGCGACTTCGTCTTCAGCGACGGCGACTGGGGCGGCCTGACGGGCCTGGCGGACAGCGGCACGGTGCTGGTGCGGCCCGATGGCTTCGTGCTGCGTCGCTCGGATGACTGCGCCTGACGACGGCCGGCCTCAAAGATCGAGCTGGTCCAGCAGGTCCTTGAACAGGTCGCGCTCGGGCATCTCGTCCAGCGCGATGTCCGCGTCCACGAACCACGATTTCCCGGCTTCGGGATGCGGGCCGCTCAGGACCACCAGGCCGCGCTCGAACGAATAGCGGGCCGCGGCCAGATCGCCATTCTCGTAGGTGGCGATCGCGTGAAAGCGCGCATCGCCGGGTTGCGGCCGCAGGTAGGGGCCGTCCTGGAAGAAGACGCTGTCGTCCCTGCCCGCCCAACGGACAGCGACCGCCGCGTCCTCGATGGTCTTGATCGGGAAGCCGGGGCGGCCGACTTCCGAATCCAGGTCCTGCGCGATCAGGCCCAGGTTGGACGCGTCGGCGAGGTAAGCGCCCATGCACAGCCCAAGATAACGTCCGCCGCGCGCGACGAAACGGCGGATTGCGTCCACCCGCTCCTCGCCCAGGCTGCTCAGCGCGGCGGGAATATCCTGGCCGCCGCCCGGCTGCACGTACACGTCGTAGCGCGCCAGGGTGGCGTCGGAGATGTCGATCGGCTCGTCGGGGCCGACGAAGTCGACCTGATAACGCGCGTCCGTCTTTTCGATGGCGCGCCGGGCCGCGGCCGCGCAGGAGTCGCACGCGGCCGGCCCGCGATACACCGCGACGCGCACGGACCTGTCCGCGGTGCCGGCAAGCGCCGCGGCGGGCGCGGCCAACGATAGCGCCAAGGCCAGAAGCAGGAAACGCAGGAACGCCATATCGACCCGTCAAAAACCAAAGTATAGGCAAGTTCGATTACGCCCCCGCGTCAGTCCAGTCCCGTCTTGCCGGGCGCCCAGTATGCCTTGGCCATGATGCGTCCCGAGGCAACGCCCAGCGCTTTCAACGCCTGGCGCAGGCGCTGGATGGTCGACGCCCTGCCGGTCAGGATGGAGGCCGCGCCCGCGGCCGCCAGTGGCGGCAGGCGATGCTCGATCGCATCGAGATGCGCGTCGCCGGCCTGCCGGCCGAACAGTTCGACCGCGTCCAGCCCGAGCCGCGCCAGCGCATCGCGAACAGCGGCCGCCTCGTTGACCTCGAGCAGGCAGCGCGCCTCGCCCCCCATCGCGCGTTGCAGGGCGCAGGCGACGCCAATCGAGGTCTCGTCGCCCAACAGCACGCAGGCCCCAACGGAGCGGTCGAGATTGAGCGACGCGCGCGGACCGAACACATCGCACGCCTCTCCGGGCTCGACGCGTTCGGCCCAGGCGCTGCCGGGGCCGCCGCCATGCGAGTACGCCACGATGCGGGTGCGTCCGGTTGCGGCGTCCCAGTCCATCGGCGTGTAGGTCCGCGCGACGAAGGCCGACCCCATCGCGATCTGCACTTTCTGCCCCGGCACCCAGCGCGCTTCGCGGAACGCGGGACTCTGCAGCGTCAGCAGGCGCAAGCCGCCCGCCAGGCTTTCAGCCGCCATGATGCGCGTCGGCTTCATGAAAAGCCGGGTGAAAGCGCGGCTCATGCGGCCCTGCGAGGAATTCGTCATTTCTGCGCGCTCCCCGTTCATCGCGTCACGATGGTGAATTCGTTGCCGCGGCCCTCGGCGACCGGCAGCGGTTGCGACAGATAGCCGTTGGCGGGGTCGCGCACGTAATCCAGGTAGTCGTTGCCCTGCGTCCAGGCGTTCTCCGCCAGGATCGGGGCTCCGCCGCGCAAGTGCGGCTCGAGCAGCTTGAGCACCGGCAGGTAGAGGCTGAAGGCGCCGTCGAGCAGCACCAGGTCGACTTCACCGTCGACCTGCGCCAGCGTCTCGCGGGCGTCGCCGACACGGATCTCGACCAGGTCCGCCAGGCCGGCGGCCTCCAGGTTGGCGCGGGCGCGCGCCGCCTTCGCCGGCTCCAGCTCGGTGCCGATCAACTGGCCGCCCCCCATGTCGCGCAAGGCCGCGGCCAGGTAGATGGTGGAAATTCCCATCGACGTGCCGAACTCGACGATGCGCGTGGCCCGCCGCGCCCGCGCGCATTGGTACAGGAACCGGCCGTACGCCGGGGCGACATTGAGGAAGTTGCCGGCGTAGCCGCGATACACGCCGCGCAGGTCGCGCCGCTCCTCGGCCACCATGTCAGCGGTGATGTCGGCATAGGCCTGCTCGGACAGCGCGGCCATGCCGCCTTCGAACTGGTCCATCAGGCCCTGGTCTGCGATCTCCGCCTCGGCCAACAGGCGTTGCAGGGTGTGGGCGACGCGCCCGCTACTCAGTGAATCCATGATTGCTTCCTTTGGCAATGAACGGTGGCGGATCGCACCGCCGTGCCGCCATCGTAGGAAGCCCTGGATCTGGCAGCATTGGTAAACTGCGCCAACAAATTCCGAATTCCTGCCAATCCCGCGCAATCGCCGCCATGCCCGTTCTGACCAACCTCGACGACGCCCCGGAATGGACCGATCCCGACCTGGTGCCGCGCCCCGTCGTGACCATGGGCGCCGCCGGCATCGACGTGGCCAGTCTGGACCTGCACGGATTGGATCGGCTCGAAAAGGACTTCCATCGCCATCGCAAGGCGCAACTGATGCTGTTGCTGCGCGGCGTGCTCACGTGCGAGCTCGAAGGCGCCCTGTGGCTGGTCCCCCCGCAAAGCGCGCTGTGGGTGCCGGGCGATGTGCTGCACAAGATCACCGCCGCCGGCACCATCGAGGTCTACGTCGCCTTCGTCGAACCCGCGGTCGCCGCCGACCTGCCCGCCACCTGCTGCGCGGTGTCGACCACGGCGCTGCTGCGCGAACTGGTGATCCGCTCCGCGCAACTGCCGCTGCTGTACCCGGAAGATGGCCCCGCCATGCACCTGGTCTGCCTGCTGCTGCATGAATTGGCATACGCCCCGCTGGGCACCCTGCACCTGCCGATGCCGTCCGATCCCCGCCTGCGCAAGATCGCGCAGCTCATCATGGAGCATCCCGCCGACCGCGGCACCATGCAGAGCTGGGCGCGGCGCGTGGGCCTGAGCGAGCGCACCCTGGCGCGGCTGCTCACGCAGCAGACCGGCATGAGCTTCGGCCGCTGGCGCCAGCAATTGCATCTGATGCTGGCGGTGAAATGGCTCGGCACCGGCGCGTCGGTGCAACAGGTGGCCGATGAACTGGGCTATGAAAGCGCCGGCGGCTTTGTCACGATGTTCCGCAAGGCGCTGGGGACGTCGCCCGCACGCTACATGGCGCAACGGCGCGCGGCGGGCTGAGCCCCGGCGTACGGATTGCGCGCGCCGCGCCAGCTAATGATGCTTCAAACCCGGACGGGGTCTGGCGGTGGCAACTCCACCCCCGACAAGGCAGCGCATTGCGCCAGAAGCTCGTCCTGCAACGCGAGATCCAGCGCCTGAGGATTCGCCGCCTTGCGTTTCAGATGGTAGAAGTACGCCCCGGTCACATCGGCCCGGCGGTCCTCCCCCGCGGCCAGCCAAGCCTGGGTGCGGTGCGCCTGGTCCAGATCATCCGGCGCGCCCGGACCTCCCATCCGTGTCGGCACCCACCCCGGCTCCAGGGCGTTGGCGTAGACCTGCGGCCAGCGCCGCGCCACCGCGAAAGCCAGCATGGCATCGTGCAGTTTGCTTTCGGCGTACGCCTCGGAGCCATTCCAGCGCCGCGCGCGCCACAGCAGATCCGACAGATTGGCGTCGGCGTGGTGATGCATGCCGGAGCTGAGGTACACCAGCCGCCGCGGACGCTCGATCAGCGCCGTCAGCAGATAGGCGGAAAGCGTGTTGACCGCGAACGCGTGTGGCACGCCATCGGACGTCAGGCGATGGCGCTCGCGATAGCCGACCGCGGCGTTGTGGATCACCGCGTCGAAGCGGCCCAGCGCGTTCACCCGCGCGGCCACTTCGCGGGCGCCAGCGATGGTCTCCAAATCGCCGACCACCACCTGTTCCGCCGCCGGCAGCGCCCGACGAACATCGTCGGCGCGCGACGCGCTGCGGGCATGCAGCACCACCCGATGCCCTTGCTGCACCAGTAATTCCGCGGCCATCAGGCCCAGGCCGGCTGACGAGCCGGAAATGAAAATGCGAGACATGGTTTGCTCCTGGAAAATGCCGGCGCCCGCCAGGCGGCGCCGACCATGAAATTCAAGCCTGCGAAGGACGCAGGGCCAGCGCCAGCGCCGCGCCCAGCAATGCACATCCGGCGCCGAACTCGTACACGGCTGCATAGCCGAAATGGCCGGCGATGACGCCCGCCGCCGGCCCCGCCAGGCCATAGGCGATATCGAGAAAGGCCACGAACGCGCCCATCGCGCTGCCCCGGTTGGCCGGCGGCACGCGTTTGAGTGCCTCGACGCCAAGCGCCGGGAACACCAGCGCGCAGCCCAGCCCCGTGACCATCGCCCCGGCCAGGGCCACGCCCGCATTGGGCGCGAACCAGAGCAGCGCCTGCCCGATCGCCTCGACCGCCAGCGACCACGCCGCCACCCGGTAGCCGCCCAGACGGTCCGGCAAATGCCCCAGCAACATCCGCACGGCGATGAAACCGGCGCCGAACGCCGTCATCACCCACCCTGCGCTGTCCCATTGGCGCGCGGCGAAATACAGCGACGCGAACGCCGTCAGGCCCGACAGCCCGACGCCTTGCAGCATCAACCCCAGCCCCTCGCGCCAGATGCGGCCGACGACGCGATGAAACGGCAGCCGCGCGCCGCGGGGCGACGGGTATGACGCGGTCCCCAACGCAATCACCGTGGCCAGCAGCGGCGCGGCGATGCAGGCCGCCATCGACGCCGCCAACCCATAACGCTGATACATCGCCATGCCCATCGGCGCCCCGATAGACAGCGCCGCGAACATGGCGATACCGGTCCAAGACATCGACAGCCCCGCGCGCTGCGGCCCCACCGACGCGATCGACCACGACACGCAGCCCGTCACGAACTGGCTTTCGCCCAGACCCGCCGCCAACCGGCCGGCCACGATGACGCCCAGGCTGGCGGCGGGCGACAGGCCAGGCAGGGCGGCAACGAGATACAGCAGTCCGGCCACGGCCATCACCAGCGCGCCCTGCAGCGCCGAACGCCTGCCGCCCTGCTGGTCGGTCACCCTGCCCGCGTAGCCGCGGGTCAATACCGTGACCAGGAACTGAATGCCGATCACCAGCCCCACGACCAGATTGCTGAATCCCAGATGCGCGTGCACGAACAGCGGGATGACCGGCAGCGGCAGGCCGACAGCCAGATAGCCGCAGAACAGCGCGGCAATGATGCCCGGCGCCGGGCGGGACAAGGACGCGGGATCGCCCCGCGAGGCGCGCGTCGAGGCAAAAGCTGACATGGCAGCCTCCTTTGCGAAATGGATGAAAGAAACCGGCGGCCCGGCGCGCCGGGCCGCCCGCGCCGTTATGCCGCGGCGCCGAACAGCGCGTTGCGGTAGCCGCTGGCCTGGATCAGGTAGTCGCGCGACGCCGTGACCTCGGCATTCAACTTCGCCAGGTCGACACCCAGCAGCCGTCCCGCGCGCTTGCGCAGTTCGCCGGCCACCATCACCGTATCGACATCGGCGCGCTCCACCGCCTGCACGATCGTGCCGATCGCGTTGCTCACCGGGAACACCGCCACGCCCTGGGTGCGGACCATGATGATGTCGGCCTGCCTGCCCGGCGTCAGCGTGCCGACCTGGTCCTCCAGCCCCGCCGCGCGCGCGCCGTTCACTGTCGCCGCGCGCAGCACCGCTTCCACCGAGATCGGCGCCGGCACATCGGCTTCGCCACGGAAACGCCGGTAGCGCATCGCCGAACGCTGCTGGCCGAACAGCGCGTGCATCTCGCCGAACATGTCGCTGCCGAACGCCGTGTCCAGATCGATCCCCAGCGCCGGCGCCAGGCCGTGATCCACCGCCTGCTGGTACGCGAACGTGTCGTCGTCGAAACCGAACAGCGCATCCGAGCGCGGATTGATCGTGATGTTCACGCCGGCATCCGCCAGCAGCTTCCACGTTTCCCGCGGCAGGCGGGTGCAGTGGTTGAAGATGTTGTGCGGCCCCAGGACGTCCGGCTGCGCGAACTCGGGCGACAGCTTGGCCAGGTCGCCGATGAACTCGGTCAGGATGCGCATGTCCAGCTCGCGCGCGGCCTGCCACCATCCCAGGTTGAGCTGCCCGAACAGGCCCACCCGCACCCGGCTGCCGGGGTCGTTCCAGGCGTGCGCCAGGCGCCCCAGATCTCCCGGCAGATGGGCGTTGGACGCGCGCTTGTCCATCGCCGGCCCCACCATGTGCAGCGCGCGGATGCCGGTTTCCGCCAAGGCGTCGAGCGCCGCGTCGGTATGCTCGGGGCTGCGCGAACTGTGGCAGGCATCGATCACCGTGGTGATGCCCGCGTCCAACAACGCGGCAGCCGTCAGCCGGGTGCTCAGATACATGTCCAGCGGGCGGTAGTGCGCGCCCAGTTGTTCCGCCACCACGTCGATATAGGCGAACAGATCGTCCACGTTGGGCAGCATGCGGCGCATCGCGCCCAGCCACATGTGGTGATGGGCATCGATGAGGCCCGGCATGACGATATGGCCGGTGGCGTCGATGACCTGTGCGTCATCGGCCGGCAGCGCCGGCCCGACCGCGACGATGCGGTCGCCTTCGACCAGGACGTCGCCGGTGGCGAGATTGGGAACCTTGGCGTCCAGCGTCAGGACGGTGCCGCCTTGGAAAAGCGTGCGAGTTGCAGTCATGGAGAGCTCCGTGGAAATGGGATGAACCAGTCGGCGCGGCCGCGATTGCCGGGACATTCTTGCGAAAATCCGCGCTTCGCGCCGTCACGGATGCCACGATAGGTTGCGCTGGATCTTTGATAAAGGTAGATTCGATCAAATCATTTGTGCAAAAAATCAAAGATCGGGGATATCCATGAGCTTCGACGGACGACTGCTGTCCGGAATGAGCGTGCTGGCCGCCGTAGTCGAGGCCGGCAGCTTCAGCCGCGCGGGCGACGTCCTGGGCCTGTCGGCCTCGGGCGTCAGCCGCTCGATCTCGCGGCTGGAAGAACGGCTGGGCGTTCGCCTGCTCGACCGCACCACCCGCACCCTGCATCTGACCAGTGACGGCGCCAACCTGTACGAGCGCGCCGCGCCCCACCTGGCGGGCATCGAGGAGGCCGCCAGCTACGTCTCTGGCGCCTCGGTCACCGTGCGCGGCACCCTGCGGGTCAGTCTCAATCCCATCTTCGCCCGCCACGTGCTGGCGCCGAATCTGCCGCTGCTGCGCCAGCGCCATCCCGGCCTGGAATTGATGGTGGTGCAGGCGCCTGATATCGGCGACCTGGTGACTGAAGGCATTGACGTGGCGGTGCGCTTCGGCCCGCAACCGCCGTCCACCATGACATCACGCCTGCTGCTGCAGACGCGCGTCCTGACGGTGGCGTCGCCCGCGTACCTGGCGCGCCACGGCCGGCCCAAGCGACCCGAGAAACTGGCCGAGCACGATTGCATCCAATACATCGACCCGCGCCGCGGCCGACCTTTCGGCTGGGAGTTTCATCGCGGGCGGGAAGTGTTGCGGGTGGACACCCGGGGGCCGCTGACGACGACAGACGTGGACCTGATGGTGCAGGCGTGCCTGAACGGCGCCGGCGTGGCGCAGGTGCTGGCGCTGAACGTGCGCGAGCTGCTGGCCGACAGGAAGCTGGTCGAACTGTTTCCGGAATGGAACGGCGAGACGTATCCGCTGTATGTCACCCGGCCGTCGCGGCGCCTGGCGCCGGCGGCGGTGGAGGCGTTCCTGGATTTCTGTTCAGAGATCTGCGCCGGTCTCTAAGCGGCAGGAGGGTCCAGCGGCAAGGCGTCTACCCACGACGCCTCACAGCCCGCGCAAAAACCCGATCAACGCCGCGTTGACGGCATCCGGCGCCTCTTGCGGCAACCAATGCCCGGCGCCGGCAATCACCTGGGAGCCGCGCAGATCGGGCACGAGCCGCGGCATCGCCTCGATGATCTGGCGCATGCCGGGAATGGCCAGTCCCGTGTCGTACTCGCCCGCCAGGTACAGCGCCGGCACCTCGATAAGCAGCCCAGCGAAAGCGGCCTGGTCCCGCCAGTTGCGGTCCAGGTTCCGGTAGTAATTCAAGCCGCCGCGAAATCCCGATTTGGCAAACGCCCGCGCGAACTGCGCCAGGTCTGCCGTGGAAAGCCACGCGGGCAGCGCGGCCGGGTCGGGCAACACATCCAGCAGCCCGCCGCCGCGCGGCACCATGCCGAAGGGATTGGGCGTCGTCGCATCGCGCGGCCCCAACGCGCCCGACGCGCAGACATAGATCTTGCGCAACGTGGCCTCGGCATCCCGCTCGAATGCCGTTTCGGCCAGGCCCGGTTCGGAAAAGTAATGCGTGTAGAACCACGCCTGCTCATTCTGCGGGAACAGAAGGCTCGGCGCCATCGGCGCGCGTCCCATCATCGGCACCCCGAGCGCCGCCACGGCCCGGAACCGATCCGGGCGCAACTGCGCCGCCTGCCAGGCAATCGACGCGCCCCAGTCGTTGCCGACCAGCACCGCCTGGCGCTGGCCCAGCGCGTCCGCCAGCCCGACCAGATCGCCGATCACATCGAGCGCCGAATAGTGCGCGATGTCCGGCGGACAGTCGCTGTCGCCATAGCCGCGCAGATCCGGCGCGACCGCGTGAAACCCCGCCTGTCCCAGCGCGTCGAGTTGATGGCGCCACGCATGCGACGTCTCCGGAAAGCCATGGCAGAGGATGACCAGCGGCCCCTCGCCCTGCTCCCTCACATGGAGGCGGATACCGTTGGTCTCGATGAAGCGTTGGCGGGCTGCGGGCATGTCGGCTCTGGATAAAGGCGTGAGATGGCACAAATGTTCGCCAAAAGAGTAACATTAAAAGTTGCACATTTCCACGACCCCGAATCCATGCAACGAGACACCCGCCTCGCCCGCCTGCTGCACGTCCTGGTCCACATGCACCTGCGCGGCGGCACGACCACGTCGCAGACCATCGCGCTGATGCTGCACACCAATCCCGTGGTCGTGCGCCGCACGATGGGCGCGCTGCGCGACGCGGGTTTCGTCACCTCCACCGGCGGCCCGGGCGGCGGGTGGACGCTGGCCCGCGATCTGGACTCCCTGACGGTGCGGGACGTGTGCGAGGCCATCGCGCACACCACCCTGTTCGCGGTCGGCCCGGCGCAGGACAATGACGCCTGCCCGGTGGAAGCCGCCGTGAACCGGCGCATCAACGCCGCGCTGGCGGCGGCCGAAGCGGCGCTGATGACGGCGTTCGGGGAGGTTCCGCTGTCAGAGATCGCGGGGGAAATCAGGGCGCCGGCGGCGCGCGGGCGGTCGCGGTGACACGGGTCGCGACGGTGGCGCGTCCCCGGGCGCATCCTTCCTTGCGAACACGCTCGGCGATAGCCCCACCGAGCGGCTGAACGCCGCGCTGAAGGCGCTCGCGGACTGGTAGCCGATTGCATGCGCGACCTCTCCCAGGGACAAGCCGTCATGGCGCAACATGTCCTTGGCCAGCGCCATGCGCCAGCGCAGCACATACTCCATTGGCGGAACGCCCAGGACTTGCATGAAACGGGCCGCGAACGCCGCGCGCGACATGCCGATCCGGCCCGCCAGTTCCTCGATGGTCCAACGGTGCGCGACGTCGCCATGGATCAGGCGCAACGCGGCCGCCATGCGCGGATGCGCCAGCCCGGCCAAGAGGCCGCCAGGAGGCGCCGCGCCGCCCGCGCGCGACGGATGCCAGCGCAACGCCTCGATCAGCATGATTTCGGCCAGGCGGGTGAGGATCGCATCGCCGCCAGGCCGCGGGTTCACGCTTTCCTCGCCAATCACGCCGGCTATCCAGCGCAACCGCTCCGCGCCGCGATCGCCCGATTTGATATGCACCACCCTCGGCAACCGTTCCAACAGCAACGGCGCATTCGCGGCATCGAACATGAAGAAACCGCCCAACATCCTGACGGCAGCCTCGTCGCGCGGCTCGCCGTGACGCACCTCCGCCACGGGCTCGGTCGTGGCCACGCGTATCGTCGGCGTCTTCAACGCCTCCGGGTCACTGCCCATCCTGAAGCCCGGCGTGGAAGGCAACAGCAGGTAGTCTCCCGCCTCGAACAGGAATGGCTCGGCGCCGTCGACCTGGAGCCAGCACGCGCCGGTCAGCATCAAGCCGAAACTGGGATGCCCGAAGTCGGGATATTGCACTGCCCACCGCCCCGCGCCACTGACGAACTTGGACAGAACGGTTTGTGGACGCAGCAAGGCCACGATGGCGCCCAGCGGGTCTGAATCAAGACGATCTCGCATGGTTTACAGATTATTCGCTATTCATCGTCTTGATCAACCGATCTACGATGGCCCTATCGAACAAGGAGCGACTATGAGGACCGCACTGATCACCGGCTGCTCGTCGGGCTACGGCAAGGCCACCGCCGACTATTTCGCCGCGCACGGATGGAACGTCATCGCGACCATGCGCCGCCCGGATCCGGAGATGTTCCGTTCCTCGGGGCCAGGGGCCGTGCGCGTCGTGCGAATGGACGTCACCGACGCGGACAGCATCGACCAGGCCATCGCCCAGGGGCTGGAGGCATTCGGCCAGATCGACGTCCTGGTCAACAACGCCGGCATCGGTTTGCTCTCGCCGCTGGAATCCACGCCCCTGGCAACCATACGCGAGGTCTTCGAAACCAATACCTTCGGCGTCATGCGTACGAGCCAGGCCGTCATCCCGCTGATGCGCGAACGAGGCCAGGGCACGATCATCAACGTCACGTCCAGCGTCTGTTTCGCGGGCATGCCACTGGTGGCCCCGTACGCGGCCAGCAAGTGGGCCATCGAAGGCTTCACGGAGGCCCTGTACTACGAATTGCATTCCGTAGGAGTGCGCGTGCGCCTGGTCGAACCCGGCTATGGCCCCAGCACCGCGTTCACCGCGAACGGCATGCCGCGCATGAGCGGGCTGGTCACCGCCCCTTATGAGGCGTATGCGGCCCAACTGTTCGCGCAACTGGGCGCGCCCGGCGTTGCCGTAACGACGCCCGAACAGGTTGCCGCGGCCATCCACGCCGCGGCAACGGAAGAGAGCGAGCAGCTGCGGTTTCCGGCCGGTCCCGACAGCGAGCATCTGGCGAACGCGCGCTGGCACAGCAGCGACGCCGAATTCCTGGCCGGCATGCAGGCAATGCTGCGCCTGCAACGCCAGCCCGCGCGCTGACATTGCCGGCGCGTCGCCGTTCAAGCAAAGTCCGTTCCCACCCCCGCCCGCTGGCGCCACGCATCGAAATCCCCCCGCACCGTCTCCAGCTTCTGCTCGGCCAGGTCATTGGCGATCTTGCCCACGAACAGATGCAGCGGCGGCGCGTCCAGGGCCGCGACCTCCTGGATCAGCAGGGCCAGCTTCTCGGGATCGCCGTCCTGCCGGCCGTTCATGCCTTCGCGGTGCAGGTCCAGCGAGGCCTGGGCCGCGGTGTAGTCGGCGATCTTGCGGCGCGCGATGACCAGGCTGTTGTCGTTCAGGAAGTCCGTGCGCACCGGGCCGGGGTACACCACGGTGGCCTTGACGCCGAATTCGGCGGTCTCCGCCGCCAGGGTCTCGGTCAGCCCGGCCAACGCGAACTTGGTCGCCACGTAGCAGCCCCAGCCCGCGTAGCCGCCGGCGAAGCCGGCGATCGAGGCGACGTTGAAGACGTGGCCGCTGCCCTGCCTGCGCAGGTGCGGCAGCGCATGGCGCAGCACGTGCAGCGGCGCGAACACGTTGACATCGAAGTTGTGGCGCACCTCGTCGTCGTCCAGCGCTTCCAGCGGGCCCTGCTGGCCGTAGCCCGCATTGTTGACCACGTAGTCGATGCGGCCAAAGGCGGCGATGGTCTTGTCGATGGCGGCCTGGACGCTGGCCTCGGACACCAGGTCCACTTCCAGCGCCAAGAGGCGCGGATGCTCTTCGCCCAGCGCCTTGTGCAGGCCGGCCAGCGTGCGCGAAGTGGCGGCCACGTAGTCGCCGCGCGCCAGCAACTGGCGGGCCAGCGACAGCCCGATGCCGCGCGCCGCGCCGGTGATGAACCAGATCTTGTTGGTTTGGATCGTCTGCATTTCCTGATCTCCTGAGGGGTTGGATTACAGGATCAAATGCTAGGCGCGGCGGCCCCGTCCCGATAGGCACAGGGCTATGGGATGATTGCCTATTCCTCTTTTTCGCCCTTTATTTATCGCGGATTCGGTGCAAAATGATGCCCAAGACTCTTAGCCAAGGCATTCCCCCATGACGGCACCGCATCCCGCCCGTGACACCATGTCCGCCCTGCTCGCCCAGCTCGCGCCGCACCAGGGCTACACCCGGTCCCAGCTCGACGGCGTGCGCTTCATGCGCGCCGACCACCCGCTGGGACGCACCCCGGTGCTGTACGAACCCTGCATCGTCATCGTCTGCCAGGGCAGCAAGCGCGGCTACCTGGGCGACAAGGTCTACCGCTACGACGCCCGCCATTACCTGGTGCTGTCGGTGCCGCTGCCGTTTTCCACCGAAACCGACGCCTCGCCCGAGGAACCGCTGCTGGCCATACAGATCCGGCTCGACCCGACCACGATCGCCGACCTGGTTCTCTCGCTGGACGGCCGCGAAGGCCAGACGCCGCCGGCGCCGGAAGGCATCACCTCCACGCCGCTGGACGATACGCTGGCGGACACCACGCTGCGGCTGCTGCGGGCGCTGGCCTCGCCGGTCGAAGCCCGCATCATCGGCCCGGGCATCGTGCGGGAATTGTGTTTTCGCGTGCTGGTCGGCGAACAAGGCGGCGCGATCCGCGCGGCGCTGGCCAGCCAGGGCAACTTCGGCCGCATCTCGCGGGTGCTGCAACGCATCCACGACGACTATGCGCAGCCCATGGAGGTCGCCACCCTGGCGCGCGAAGCGGGCCTGAGCGCCCCCGCCTTCCACGCCCATTTCAAGACCGTGGCGGGCACCTCGCCCATCCAGTACATCAAGTCCATCCGGCTGCACCAGGCCCGCCTGCTGATGATCCGCGACAATCTCACCGCCGCCGCGGCCGCCGGACGCGTCGGCTATGAAAGCGCGTCGCAGTTCAACCGCGAGTTCAAGCGCCTGTTCGGACGCAGCCCCGGCGAGGAAGCGCGCGAGATGAAGACCGTGTTTTCGCTATTGCCGGCCGCGCGGCTGGAGGGGCTGGCGGCCACGCATTGACGCCGTCAATAGTCCCGAACCGCATCGAACCAACGCAGCGCCTGCGCCTCCGTCACGCCCAGCTCGGCCAGCCGCGCGAGCTGGCTGAATTGCCACACGGCCTCGCCGATGTCTTCGCGTTCGGCGGTCTCGATGCCCTTCATCCCGTTGAAATGGCCGGCGAACGCCTGGATGGCCGACTGCGCCGCGTCGGCGTCACGGGCGCCCTGCAAGGCATCGAGGGCAATGTCATAGGCCGCGTTGGCCGACTTCGCCATGCGGCCGCTCCATCCTGAAAACGGCCGCCCATATTCGCTTTGCCACCACTGCGGCTTGCGCAGCTTGCTGACCGACGTATAGTCGGCCCACGCCCGGACCTTTTCCCGCGCCTTCAGTTGCGCCTTCAAGCGCTTGCCGGCGTCGTCATCGACGTTAAAGCCAATGAACCGTTCCAACAGCGGCCAGGTGTCCAGCGGCGGCAGGCCCGCCAGGTCCGGCGCGAAGCGGATCTCCAGGCTCTTCAGATGCGGCAGACGGGCCAGCGCGTCCCAGTCGGCAAAGCCGCCCCACAACGACAGGCGCTCCAACCCGGCAAAGCGCTCGATCCCCTGCAGCGATATTGGCTGCGCCAACGGCTCGCCGTACAGCGCCAGCGTCGTCACCGACCGCAGCATGCCCAGGTCGGGCAACCCATACGGCGCCTGGCTGGCGCGCCGGCCCAACGCGGGATGCAGCGACAGCATGTCCGGCGTCGCCCCCGTGACGGCGATCCGGGAAAGATCGCCCAGCAGGCCCAGCCGCAACCCGCCTGGCACCGTGATGTCCAGATGCCCCGCCACCGCATCGAGCCGGATCTGCAGCGTCTGGATATCGGCCGCGCGGGCGTCGATGCGGCGCGTGTCGGCAAACGCCGGCGCCCAGGTGAACTGTTCGATCGGACGCCGCTCGGACCAGCGCAGGAAGCCGCTGTCATTGCCGTGGTAGTAGAGGTGGCGCGGCCACGGCGACCCGGCCGGGGTGGCGAACGGATCGAACGCCGGCCAGTGAATCACGTCATCGAGCGCCACGCGCAGATCGGCCTTCGGGTCCACGCCGGCCGGCCCGATGACCAGGTCCCCCCGCCCCGCCTCCCTGACCAGCACATGGCTGTCGGGCCCGGTCAGGCCCAGCCGGAAACGGCCATCACGGGTCACCGACCCCGCAGGTTCGCCGGACACATCGATGGGTTCGGACACACCACACTCCCTTTCGTCAGCAAGATTCAGCACGCCTGCCGGGCTGGCAAGCGGTCACAACGTCATGGGGGGCTGCTCTTCGATCCGGAAAGACAGCTCCCTTTGCCCCAGCGCGCCGGCGTCCACGTATTCGAATTCCACGCGCTGCCCCGGCTGGGCGGCGGGCCCGAGATGGTCGACCCGATACATCACGCCGCCCACGCGGTAATTGTGGGCCAGCGACACCGTGAGCGAGTTCGGCGTGCGCAGGCGATACGTCACGGCCTCTTCCACCACCCCGCGCACGCCCTGCTTGTGACGCGCGCGCTTCAGGCGCGGACTGCGCATGCCCAGCGCCAGCCCCATCAGCGCCAGGACCGCCGCCAGCAGGATCACCGGCGGCACGAACAGGCTGACCGCCAGCGGCGCCAGCGCCGCCAGCAGGAAGAACTTGCGCACGCCCCGCTCTTCGCGTCTCACGTTCTCGCGATCGGCGTCGCTGATCTCCTCGAGCGACGTCCAGGCCTGCCCGCTCATCGGGTAATCCACCCGCAGCAACAGGCCCGGCGCATCCGGCAGCAACGGCAACACGTGCAGCCGCACCGGCAGATCCGTCAACGCCACGGCGTCGGCCGGCCGGGCGCCGCTGCGGGTATCGCTGGTGACCTCGTTCCAGAAAGGCAGCGCCACCTCTACCCGCTGTTCGCCAAACACGTAGCTGATGCCCGGCCTCTCGCCCGGCCCGAAGCCGGTCAGGTGTCCGGACACGATCTGCTTGGTCCCCCGCCCCTTGAGCGCGCGCGCGACGCTGCGCCAGGCGCGCGGCACCCGCAGCAACCGCCGCCCGAAGAACGCCACGCCCACGCCCGCGCCGACGGCCACCAGCAACACCATCACGCCATCGGCGCCGCGCAGCGAGCGCCATTCGGACACGGCCAAGACGCCGACCAGCAGGATCGTGCTGCCCAGCAGCAGGAACACGAGCAGGCAGGCTATCAGGGCCAGCGTCTTGCCGCGGGTGCATCGGCGCAGCAGCGCAATGTCGTCGCCCGTCAGCGGGGCCTCTTCGATCCGCAGGGCATCGCTCATGCTCAATACGTCGCGAACGGCACTTCCACCTTCAATGCCGCGCCAACCGAGGCCGGGCGCAGGCTGTAGGTGGTGACGCCGCCATCGTCGTCGGCCAGCGAAGCATCTTTGCGCGTCACGGTGTAGCGCTGGTCGCCAATCTCCAGTGCATCCCGCGCCGCCGCGCGGGCATCGGCCGGCACCAGCAAGCCGCCCCGCGCATCCGCGCCGCCGCCGAATTCGTGCCCGGCCAGCGCCCCTTCGACGCGCAGCAACTGCACGCGCGGCCGGTACGGCGCGGCGTCGAGGTTCCAACCGTTGGTCAGGTCGGTGATCCACGGGCCGGGAATGTCGTAGGTGCTTTCCAGCTCGGCCTCGGTGACCGCTTCGCCCTGCACCACCAGGCAGCACACCACCTTGCCGGCCTTGGCGTCGAAGGCCGCCCACTTGCTCGCCACCGGCGCGGCGGCGGGCAGCATCGAAAAATGGAATTGCTTGTCGAGCCGGGAATCGGAGACCTTGCGCCATGCGCCGACCTGCGGCTGCTGTGCGTGGACGATCGTGGACGCCAGAAGGGTCATGGCGAAAACGCTTGCTCGGAACAATGAAGGTGTCATCTGGCGCGGTATGGATAGGGGAGCGGACGCATCGACCCGCAATGCAATGTTGCGATAGTCTAAGGCACGCCGGGCTGGCGGCAGTCTCGCTGCCGCATGGTCTTTACAAATATACTTATATGCCCGTAATATTGCACCATCATCTGACCCGATCCGACCCATGAGCCAACAAGACCTCCCTCCCGGGGTTTGCAATAGCACCGCCATCCGCAAGGCCGCCCGTCACCTGGGCCGGTTTTACGACCAGTGCCTGGCCCAGGCGGACCTGCGCAACACGCAATACGCGATCCTGAATCTGCTCGCCACGCGGGGGCCGCTCACGATCGCCGAATTGGCCGAGCACCTGGTCACCGATCGCGCAACGATGGGACATAACCTGCGCCCTCTCGAGCGCGACGGGCTCATCCGCATATCCATAGGCAGGCAGGACCGCCGGGAAAGGGAAATCACCCTGACCGACGCCGGCGTGAAGATGGAAACCGCGGGCAGAAAGGCCTGGCAACGCGCCCAGCAACAGTTCGAGGCCGTATTCGGCAAAGAAGACGCGCTGGCGATGCGGCGCATCATGCACCGCATCACCACCCTGGACCTTTCGGTTCCAAGCTAATCCCCGTCCCGCCCCCTTCAGCCGCATTGCGTGACGCGCCCAGGTTCCGTCAATGCCTCCAAATATGGGCATATAAGGCTAAATCATGTTGAACCCCTCTCTCGCGATGCCGCAGGCCGCCTTGCGGCTGCACAAGATGAAGACGGCATTCACAATGGCGCTGCTCGGCGGCATGGCCAGCGCCATGCCGCTCGCCGCCCACGCCGGCGCCGGCGCCGCATTCACGCTCGCCGATCGGCAACAGGTGCAAGCGGTCTTTGAACAACAGGCCCGGGCGGCGACAGCCCACGACCTCGACGCCTTCAGCGCTGTTTTCGCCCCGTCCGGCGCCGAGGGCGACCCGGTGACGTTCGTCGCCCGGCCATACCAGTTCTGGGGCAAGGCCGAATTGATCGAACACTTCCGCGAGACGTTCAAGGGCATCTGGAAATTCGAGCCCGACCTGGCAAAGCTGCGCATCGTTCCCCTGACGCCGGATGTTGCCCAGCTCTACGCCCCGACCCGGATCACCTTGGGGCGCACCGCCGCCGACGCGCGCACGGCCGCCTACCTGGTCTACGAAGTGGCGGTACGCACACCGGCGGGCTGGCGCATCGGCTCGATCGTTCCCATTTCCGCGCAATAGCGATCCAGGAAGGAGATTCACCATGAAAGCAGCGGTCTATTATGAAAACGGCTCGCCTGACGTGTTCCGCTACGAAACAGTCGACGAACCGGCCTGCGGTCCCGATGACGTGCTGATCGGCATCGAGGCGATCTCCGTGGAAGGCGGCGACCTCATCAATCGCGAGATCCGCCCGTTGGCGCGGATTCCCCACATCGTGGGATACCAATGCGCCGGCACCATCCTGGACGTGGGCGCGCAGGTGCGCGACCGAAAACCCGGCGACCGCGTCGTCGCGGTATTGGGCTGGGGTTCCCATGCGCAACGCGTCGCCGCGCCGGCCGCGGACACCTGGCTGATCCCCGCGACGCTGGACACGGTAACCGCCGCCGCGGTACCCGTCGCCTGGGGAACCGCGCATGAATGCCTCTTTGCGGCAGGCGGCCTGGTCGCCGGCGAAACCGTATTGATACATGCCGGCGCCGGGGCGCTCGGATTGGCCGCCATTCAACTGGCGCATCGCGCCGGCGCGACGGTGTACGCCACGGCATCGGACGACGCGCGGCTGGCGCGGCTGAGCGCCTATGGCATGACGGCAGGCATCAACTATGCCAGCAGCGACTTTGTGGAGCAGATCTCCCGCCTCACGGCCGGGCGTGGCGTGGATGTCATCGTCGACAGCATCGCGGGCAGCACCCTGGCGCGCGGGGTCCGGGCGTTGGCCTACAAAGGCAGGCTGGTGACAGTGGGCGTGTCCGGGCGCGACCAGGAAAAACTCGATCCGGTAAGCCTCTGGCGCGGCAACCAGAGCCTGCACGGCGTTTTCTTCCCGACGCTCCTGGATCAAGAGCACGCGCGCGTGCACGCCAGCGTCCAGGCACTGCTGCAGCGCGTGGCCGCGGGGGAACTGCGCGTGGCGATCGACAAGACATTCCCCTTGAGCGATGCCCGCGCGGCGCATCGCCATGTGATGTCCCGGCAGGCCTTCGGCCGGGTCATCATGATCCCCTGACCGGAGCCCTTCCATGTCCAGACTTCTCACCAGCCTCTTGCTCGCCGCGACCCTGGCGAGCAGCGCCTGCGCCGAATCCACGGCAATCAATGTCGTCGCCGACGGCCTGGGCTTTCCAGAAGGCACCATTCTCGTGAACCAGACGCTGTATTTCGTGGACTACCAGGCCTCGACGGTAAACAAGCTCGACGCCACGGGCCACAAGGTGGTTGCCGCCCTGCCCGGCTGCGGCGCCAATGGGCTGGCGGCCGCCAACGGCACGCTGTGGGTGGCCTGCTACGACGGCGGCGTGATCGAGAACATTTCCCTCGATGGCAAGCGACTGGGCGCTGTCCGCCAGGCGCGATCGGGCGAACGATTCAACCGCCCCAACGACCTGATCGCCAACCGGCGGGGCGACCTCTATTTCACCGCGTCCGGAGAGCGGCCGGGCGAAGGCAAGGTCTTTTTCCTGCCCAAAGCAAGCGACGTCGCCGAGGAAGTGGCCAGCGGCCTCGACAATGCGAACGGCATCGCGCTCGCCGCCGATGAACAAACCCTGTATGTCGGCGAGAGCGGCACGGACAGCATCCTGCAATACCAGACGGCCGGCGACGGCACCTTGACTCATCCCCGTGTGTTCGCACGGCTCGACGCCCTGGCCCCGCCCTCGTCCAAGGGGCGGCATACGCCGGATGGCGTTCGCATCGGACCGGATGGATTGATGTACGTCGCCCTGTACAACGGCGGCGGCTATTGGGTGCTGGACCGTACAGGAGCGTTGCTGCAGGTGCGGGACATCCCCGGCGAGCACCACTCGAATCTGGCCGTTGCGACGGAACCGCCCGACATCTACGTGACAGCCCTTTCAGGTTCGATCGGCCGCATCTACCGGCTGGCGCGCGGTGACTCGCGATATTGACATATCGCGAAGTTCCGATATCATCCTTCCCATGGACCTGCTCGACGTCTTCAAAGCCCTCTCCAACCGCACGCGCCTTGAAATCCTGAAGGGTTTGAAGGACCCCGTGAACAGCTTCCCCCCGCAGGACGAGGGAGATGTGCATACGGTCGGCGTCTGCGTCAGCAGCATCCAGGAAGGCGTCGGGCTGTCGCAGTCCACGGTGTCCGACTACCTCGCCACGCTGCAACGCGCCGGCCTGGTCGAAGCCACCCGCATCGGCTCCTGGACGTATTACAAGCGCAACGAAGCCGCCATCAGCGCCCTGGCCGAGATCATCGGGAAAGAGCTGTAGGGTTCCGGCTTTGCTTTTTTTTGACCCATCAAATCGACATTTTGCGATATCCCGTTTTACCGAAATAAGGATCCCCTCCATGAAAGCCATCGTACTCACCGCCTTTGGCGGCCCCCACTCCTTGCAACTGCGCGACGTTCCCAAACCCGTTCCACAACCCGGCCAGGTCCTGGTACGCGTCCACGCCACCTCCATCAACCCGCTCGACTACCAGGTCCGCCGTGGCGATTACCCCGATCTGGTGCCCCTGCCCGCCATCACCGGCCACGACGTCTCCGGCGTGGTCGAAGCCGTCGGCCCGGGCGTGACGGCCTTCGCCCCCGGCGATGAAGTCTGGTACACCCCGCAGATCTTCGATGGCCCAGGCAGCTACGCCGAATACCACGTGGCCGCCGAGAACATCATCGGCAGGAAGCCCGCCTCGTTGAGCCACCTGGAAGCGGCCAGCCTGACGCTGGTCGGCGGCACCGCTTGGGAAGCCCTGGTGGTGCGCGCCGGGCTGCGCGTCGGCGAAAGCATCCTGATCCACGGCGGCGCCGGCGGCGTCGGCCATATCGCGATCCAGCTCGCGAAAGCCATCGGCGCCAGGGTCTACACAACCGTGCGCGAAGGCAATGTCGAATTCGTGCGCGGCCTGGGCGCCGACGTCGTCATCGACTACGAGAAGGAAGATTATGTCGACGCGATCCAGCGCGAGACCGGCGGAAGCGGCGTCGACGTCGTGTTCGACACCATCGGCGGCAACACGCTATCGCGCAGCCCCGACGTGCTGGCGCAACTCGGGCGCGTCGTTTCGATTGTCGATATCGCCCAGCCGCAGAATCTGATCCAGGCCTGGGGCAGGAACACCAGCTTCCACTTCGTGTTCACACGCCAGAATCGCGGCAAGCTGGATGAGCTGAGCGCGTTGGTCGAGCGTGGTCAACTGCGGCCGCACGTGGGCGCGGTGTATTCGCTTGCCGATATTCCGGCGGCGCATGCGCGGCTGGAGAGCGCGAATAATGGGTTGCGGGGGAAGATTGCGATTGCGGTGGCGGACCGGGCGGCTGCGTAAACCGCACCAACCCGCCCCCCGCGGCTACGCTCAGGGCGCCGTGCCGATCTGCAGCAAAGTGAACTCGCGGCGCATGTACCGATTCATCACCTCGGCCAGCACCGGATTGCCGGCATCATCCGCCTTGGGCGCGGTCGCCCTCACGACCGCGGCGCACAGCTTGCCGGCCTGCACCGTCGTGCCGGTCACCTTGGCATCCTGGGCGCCAGCCATGCTCTGCTTCCAGGCGGCGCGGATCCCGTCGACGGCCTGCCTGGCCGTGGCGCAATCGGCGTAAGCCAGGGAAATCACGACCGCCGGCAGCTTATTGACCTGGGCATCGGCCAGGATCCCCGAGAAGTACGGCGGAATACCCTTGCGGTTCGCTTCGACGGCTGCCTTGAGATTCTGCTTGGCGATATCCGCATCGACACTCGTCGACAACAGCACCTTCGCGGGATCCACCGTGGCCAGGCCCATGATGGGAGAGATGACCGCGGCCTGCACGATCTGCCCCCGGTCCGCGGGCACGCCTTCCTTCAGCCCGGCAAGCGAGGCGGCCACGATTTCGCTATCGGCCACCGACGGCGTGGGTTGGGCCAGTATCTGCATCCCCTTTGCCGAAGACGCCTGGATCAGCGCCCGGTTCAACGGCAGGACAAAACTCGGCATGCCCATCATGCCGCGCCAGGGATCCTGCTGGTTGGCCTTTTGCAGATTCATCTTGCCCTCGCTGTCATTGGCGATGAGGCCCGGCGCATCGCCCTCCACCGCGGCAAAATCGATGCGCTTGAGGCTGGCGACCAGCTTCCCGACGGCCTCCTTGTTCTTCAAGCCCCAATAGCTGATGTTGGCGGGCGCGCGGCCAAATCCGGCGAAGAAGGCCACCTCATCGAACGGCACCTTCGCGTTCTCTGACCAGGACTGCAAGCCAGACCCGATGGATTCGAGCGGCCGGATCTGTCGCGCAATGCTCAGCCGCCGCATGCCGTCCGCCGAGGGCGCAGCCGGCTCCAGGCCGCGCCAGGCCTGCACATCCAGGAAAACGATCTGCATCGCGTCGGTACTGGACAGCACCACCTGCGGCATCTGCTTCAAGGCCTGCCGCAGTGTCAGGGTGCTGTCCTGGGCCGCAGCCGTGGCCGCGAACCCTGTCATCAAACACAGTGCAAGGGCCTTCATGCGCATTCGGGTTTCTCCGTTTTCTTGATCTGTTGGGGGACGCTGCGGGAGCGAAGATCGTACCGCAGGGATGGGGCGTTCTTACCCGTGACTCTTGCGATCTGTGCCGAGCCATTAGCTGATGTAAATGCCGCAGCGCATCCCCAATCTTGGAGATGCGCGCGTCGGCGGGTTTCGAATATTGTCCCCCCCGTCCACGTTCCCCATCCCGATACCGCACAACGCGCAGGACAGCCGCCATGAAAATTGCCAGTCGAATCATTGCTCTCGTCATCTGCAGCCAGGCCTCCCCATATGCCCTGGCGGCATGTGAGGCTGAACAGATTCAAGTTTATGGCCCCGAATATGCCAATGGGTTGAATAAAAATCTGCAGCGCTATCAGGAGAGCTTCCAGGCAAGCAAAAACACCAATGTAATAGACCAAGAGATAGACCTCACCCGCGATGAATTGGGGAGGATTCCCGCAGGTCCTTATAAAACCTGGCGGACTTGCCAGCTCGGCGCCCTGCAGAAAGCCAGGGATGAGATGCTGAAACAGGCGGCCGCCAGTTCGAGTCCGAATGCCAACAAGACCGCATCGGCCGGCGCCGCCGCCAATGCCTCCGCCAAGCCCAAGCCGGCAAGCCAGACGCTGGTTTACGGCCCCAACCAGAGCGAATGTCTCAAGCAAGGGCGGACGGCCGACGGCTATATCACCTACACCAACACCTGCAAGGCATCAGTGGCTGTCGGCTACTGCAATGTGTACGCCGCCAAGGGGCAGAAGGACGGCACGGTCTGCGCCTCGCACAACAGCGAGTTCTCCCGCACGAAACGGACCTACGTCACCCAGGACCTGGGGCTCGCGCCCGGCGCCACGCACCGCCTGGCATATCGCTACGACACGCAAGCCACGTTCATCGTCGCCTGCGTCGGCGGACAGCCCCTGATCGAGTCGTTCGACACGAATCAGATCAGCGTCGGCAGCAAGGCGCGCACGGCCTGCTGGCGCTTTGCGTCCAGCAAGCCGTAGGCTGCCGCACCGACATCCGTATGTGACGCCGCGCGCCCTGACGAGGCAAACGCGAGCAATGAAAAAGGCGCCAAGGCGCCTTTTTCAATTACCGTTCGCAAAGCGACACCACCTCCTCACTTATGACCGGCGTCCCGGACATCGTGGCTGGCGAGTACCCTGCCCGATCAACCGACGGCTCCCGCCGCAGCCCGTACAGCACGGCCGGGCAGCACGGTGAATCGCACCTTGGTTTTGGCGACGCTGGACGCAACTGAGCAAGATGACCATAATATTTTTCGTTCAGGCCAAAGCCTCATTTTCCAGTCGAGCCGCTACGAGACACTATGTCGCGCGTCGCAATCACCGATCTAACCGTGCCAAGGGACGTCGATAGCGTCTCGCGCCCCGTTGTCGCCTTGAGTGCCACATCGGTGAGAAAGGACTGGGAGAACGCGAGGCACCAGCATCGCAAGGCGCAACTGATCTACTCCGTGCGAGGCATCCTCAACTGCGAAATTGAAGACGGCGTCTGGATCGTGCCGCCACAGTGCGCCATCTGGATACCGGGAGATTTACCCCATGCGGCGCGCGGGGCCGGTGAAACGGAATGCTATTGCCTGTTTGTCGAGCCGGACGCCACACCGGATCTTCCCAAAGACTGTTGCACGATTTCGGTATCGCCACTTCTGCGCGAATTGCTGCTGCGGGCGGCCGGTTTTCCTGAGTTATACCCGCTGGGGGGACGGGAAGACCGGTTGATTGCCGCGTTGCTCGACGAGCTGGTGGAAGCGCCCGTCGAAGACCTGCATCTGCCCATGCCGCGCGACGCGCGCTTGCGCCGCCTGGCGCAAATGATGCTGGCCGATCCCACGGACAAGACCTCGAAAGCCGACTGGGCTATTCGCATCGGCATGAGCGAGCGAAGCATGAGCCGTCTTCTGCTGCACGAAATTGGCATGAGCTTCGGACGCTGGCGTCGGCAACTGCATGTGATCCTTGCCCTGCAACGCATGACCAAGGGCGAAAGCGTGCAAACGGTGGCTTTGGAGCTCGGGTACGAAAACGCGAGCGGGTTCGTAACGATGTTCCGCAAGGCAATGGGCAAGCCGCCGGCACGATACCTCTCGGATCGCCTGAACGGCGAAGCGGTGGCTGGCGTTCCCGGCATCACGCTTCCCGATTGAATGCCCTGACGGGATCTGGCCTAACTGAATAACAATCTGGCCCAGTTTCGCCATGTGGCCGCCCCATGCGCAGTGTTTAATTTGGCATCCAAATGCAAATGAGTCTTGTTGATGCCTACTCTCACCCCCGCTGGGAAGCCCCGTTGGCCGATGAATATGCCGAACGAACGCTTCGTCCGTTCTCGTCCGGATGGTCACTCCATGAGGGCTGCGCCCCGTAGCGCGCTCGGCTCGGCCGCCGCGGCCGTATTTTTTATTAGCGCACAGGGCGTATTTGCCGCGGAACCCGCGCCGGCCCAACCCGAGGCGCGGGAAGCATCTCAAGGGGAGATCGCTTTGCCGGCCATAACCGTAACCGGCCGCACGGATACGGCGACCACCGAAGGTACGGGCTCTTACACGACGGGCGAAACAACGGCCGCCACCCGCCTGCCGCTGTCGCTGCGGGAAACGCCGCAGGCGGTCACGGTGATCACGCGTCAGCGCATGGACGACCAGCAGTTGAATTCGGTGCAGAGCGTACTGGATAACACGACGGGCATCGCCTCCTACCAGTCCGACAGCGAACGAACGAGTTTCTATTCGCGTGGTTTCCTGATCAACAACGTTCAGTACGACGGCATCCCCACCGTCGTCGGCAACACCGTCAACGGGAGCGGAATCGGTTCCATCGATACCGCATTCTATGATCGCGTCGAGGTCGTGCGCGGCGGGTCCGGCTTGTTGACCGGCACCGGCAACCCGTCGGCCGCCATCAATCTGGTGCGCAAGCGACCGACCCGTGATTTCTCGGCCGCCGCTTCGCTTGGCGCGGGGAGCTGGGACACCTACCGGGGCATGGGCGACATCTCGACGCCGCTGACCGAGGACGGCCGCATCCGCGCCCGCCTCGTCGGCACTTACCAAGATGGGCACTCGTATCTTGACGGCTACAGACCGGAAAGGAAGTCGTTCTACGGCATCATCGAGGCAGACCTGACCCCGGACACGACGGTGAGCCTGGGCTATGACTATCAGGACATCACGCCGAAGGGCGCCACCTGGGGTGGATTGCCACTATGGTTCAGCGACGGCACGCAGGCGGAATATTCACGCTCCAGGACTTACGCGCAGGACTGGAGCCATTGGGACAACACCCTCAAGACGGCGTTTGCCGAGGTCGAGCACCGCTTTGACAACGGCTGGAAACTGCGTGCCATCGCCAACCAGTACCGCACCGACTCCGATGCCAAACTGGCCGGCCTGGTCGGCCGCCCCGATCGCGCCACGGGACTGGGATTCTTTCCCTCCGGGGCCTATCCGGTAGCACTGGCGTCCGAAGCCCGCAGCCGTCAAAACACCTTCGACGTGATGGCGAGCGGCCCCTTCAAACTGCTCGGCCGCCAGCATGACCTGGTGGTCGGGGCGACGAGTTCGCGCCGCACGGCCAGCCAGGAGGACATCGCGCCGTTCTATCCGGGTTTTACGCCGGTCAACATCTATGACTTGACTCCGGCCTTGCCCCGCCCCGACTTCGAAGCCATGCCCTGGATACCGACCCGCACCCGAATCAAGCAGAGCGGTATCTACAGCGCGGCCCGCTTCTCGCTGGCCGAGCCCCTGAAACTCATCGTGGGTGGCCGCTTCAGCAACTACGAAATCGACGATACCGCCAACGGCAGCTCGCTGCACTACAAGAAGCGCAACGAATTCACGCCGTATGCCGGCCTGATCTACGACATCAACAACACCTATTCGGCCTACGTCAGCTATACGGGCATCTTCAACCCGCAGACCGACTATCGCGACAGCAATGGCAACGTGCTCACGCCGTCAAAGGGAAAGACCAAGGAAATCGGCCTCAAGGGCGCTTACCTGGACGGGCGCCTGAATGCGTCGGTGGCCTTGTTCGAGACCCGGCTCGACAACGCGGCGCAGATCGTCGCCGGCTCCTATACGCCAGCCGGCGGCCAGGCCTACAAAGGCGCGGACGGGACGAAATCCCGAGGGATCGAGCTGGACTTGCAGGGCGAGCTGGCGCGCGGCTGGAACATCTATGCGGGTATCGCTCATTTCACGGCGCAAGACGGCGATGGCGTTCGCTTGAATTCGCAACTGCCGCGCACCACCGCGCAGCTTTTCACCACGTACCAGTTGCCGGGGGATTGGAGCAAGTTGACGCTGGGCGGAGGCATCAAATGGCAAAGCCGCTTCTACCAGGCGCCCAATACCGGCACCAGTTCGCTGGGCGGGGAACAGGGCTCCTATGCGCTGGTATCGCTGATGGGCCGTTACGACGTCACGAAGCAGACCAACGTCACCGTCAACGTCAACAACGTTCTGGACAAGAAATACGCGCTGCAAAAAGGCGATTTCGACACCGTGGGTTATGGCGCGCCACGCAATGTGATGGTCACGCTGAACTATCGGTATTGATTTGAACCCAGGCGAACGCTCCCGCCGTCGCAAACCCATCGAGAAAGCCCTTATGCCCCTCAAGCCTCCCCAGCCCCCCGCGCAAACCCTGGCCGTGAACAATCCCGACAAGGTCGCCTTGTTCTGGTTGACGACGGCCGCTGGCGCCGTGCTGTTCGTCACCTTCCAGTTGTTCTTTTACGTCAATGACTTCGTGAGAGCGCAAGGAGCAACACCGGCGATCACGTTTGAGCCCGACGTACTGTGGATGTTTCCCACGTTCTATGGTTGCTGGATCGTCGCGGTGCTCTTCGCGCTGATCGGAACCCGTAAGACCCAGTGGGTTGCGCTGGTCCTGGGCAGCCTGCTTGTCGTTCTGAATACCCTCGGGGGAATCGCCGACGGGTTGCGCGACGGTTGGCACGTGGCCTTTTCGGCTGTGTTCTTCATTACGCTGCCCGGCGTGTTCGCTATCGCGGCCACCTGGCGTCGCATCAAAAACAAGGAAAACGGCCATGCCGATGAATAGCTCTGACTTCCCCTTGGTCTGGATGAATCTTGCGCAGGAACCCGGACACGATCACCAGAAGGACTTCGACGCGTTCGAAGCCAATTTGCGGCGCGACGAGCCCTTCGTCATCTTGAGCGATACCGCGCCGCCCGCGGAGGAACACCAGCACTCGCCGGAAGAGAAGAAACGCCTCGCGCTCTGGATGAAAAAGCACAAGGCCCAATTGCGAAAGCAGGTTCTGGCCATGATTCAGATCGAACCCAACCAGGCCAAACGCCTGGGTTACAAGGCATTCGCCGTCCTTTTCGCCAAGTTCTGGGGCTACCCGCTGCTTCTGGCGGCTTCGCGTGAGGAGGCTGTGGAGATGGCTAGAGCATTGCTCTCGAAGGATGGGGGGTCACCCGGTTGATGGCCTACGCAGTGTCCGAGCGCTGATGCAACCGTATCGCTGCGCATTGTCGCGGCGCGATGCGGGCCTGACTGTTGATGGGCTGTGATCAATAAACGCTTTATCGCCAGAAAGGCGCGTCTTTTGCCAGTGCGAAAGATGGAGTAGCGACGCTTTCGAGCGCATTGCCATCCGGCTCCAATCTCACATTGTCTAGCCAGGAGCCGAAGCCCCCCCACTACGCCACACCCACTTCGATCAAGCGCTCGACAGTGACTCCGCCTGCTTCAGCAGCAGTCCCCAACCAATGAAAAAGGCGCCGAAGCGCCTTTTTCATTTACCGTTCGCGAAGCGAAGCGGAATCACTCCCACTCAATCGTCGCAGGCGGCTTGCTCGACACGTCATACACCACCCGATTGATCCCCCGCACCTCATTAATAATCCGCGAGGAAATCCGAGCCAGCAACGGATGCGGCAACGGCGCCCAATCCGCCGTCATGAAGTCAAACGTCTGCACGGCCCGCAGCGCCACGACATATTCGTAGGTGCGACCGTCCCCCATCACCCCCACCGACTTCACCGGCAGGAACACGGCGAACGCCTGCGAGGTCAGTTCATACCAGGTCAGGCCACTGGCCTCGTCCTTGGTATTGCGCAGCTCTTCGATGAAGATCGCATCGGCGCGACGCAGCAGCTCGGCGTATTCATGCTTGACTTCGCCCAGAATGCGCACGCCCAGGCCCGGGCCCGGGAACGGATGGCGGTAGACCATCTGCGGCGGCAGGCCCAGGGCCACGCCCAGTTCGCGGACTTCGTCCTTGAACAGTTCGCGCAGGGGTTCCAGCAGCTTCAGGTTCAGCGTATCCGGCAGGCCGCCGACGTTGTGGTGCGACTTGATCGAGGTGGCCTTGCCGGTCTTGGCGCCGGCCGATTCGATGACGTCGGGGTAGATGGTGCCCTGGGCCAGCCACTTGGCGCTCTTCTGCTTGCCGGCCTGTTCCTGGAACACTTCGACGAACTCGCGGCCGATGATCTTGCGCTTGGCTTCGGGGTCGGCCACGCCGGACAGCTTGCCCATGAACTGGGCGGTGGCGTCGACGTGGATGATCTTGACGCCCATGTTCTCGGCGAAGGTCTGCATGACCTGCTTGCCTTCGTCCAGGCGCAACAGGCCGTGGTCGACGAACACGCAGGTCAGTTGGTCGCCGATGGCCTTGTGGATCAGGGCCGCGGCCACCGACGAGTCGACGCCGCCGGACAGGCCGAGGATGACTTCGTCTTCACCGACCTGCTCGCGGATGCGGGCGACGGCTTCGGCGACGTAGTCGGGCATGTTCCAGTCGCCCTGGCATTCGCAGATCTCGTTGACGAAGCGGGCCAGCATGGCCTTGCCTTGCACGGTGTGCGTGACTTCGGGGTGGAACTGCACGGCGTAGAAGCGGCGATCTTCGTCGGCCATGCCGGCGATGGGGCAGGACGGAGTGGAGGCCATCAGCTTGAAGCCCGGCGGCAGCTCGGTGACCTTGTCACCGTGGCTCATCCAGACCTTGAGCATGCCGTGGCCTTCGTCCGTGGTGAAGTCTTCCAGGCCTTCCAGCAGCTTGGTGTGGCCGTGGGCGCGGACTTCGGCGTAGCCGAATTCGCGGTGGTCGGAGAAGCTGACCACGCCGCCCAGTTGTTGCGCCATGGACTGCATGCCATAACAGATGCCCAGCACGGGCACGCCCAGCTCGAACACGGCGTGCGGCACGCGCATGGAGCCTTCTTCGTAGGCCGATGCGTGGCTGCCCGACAGGATGATGCCCTTCAGGCCCTGCGCCATCTGGTCGCGGATGAAGGCATCGTCGACGTCGCCCGGGTGCACTTCGGAGTAGACGCCGGCTTCGCGCACGCGGCGGGCGATCAGTTGGGTGACTTGCGAACCGTAGTCGAGAATGAGGATGCGCTGGTGCATGGAGACTCTACCGGTAAGGAATGAAATCGCTGTAAATAAAACCGCACCGGCAGACCCGCTGACTGATTTTGCGGTTCTGCCGGTGCGTGATGCATGACATTGTAGTTGACTGTACGGGGATCAGTCGGCGCGGTAGTTGGGCGCTTCCTTGGTGATCTGTACGTCGTGCACGTGGGATTCGCGGACACCGGCGGAGGTGATTTCCACGAATTCGGCCTTGGTGCGCATGTCGTCGATGGTGGCGGCGCCGCAGTAGCCCATGGAGGCGCGGATGCCGCCGACCAGTTGGTAGATGATGGCCAGCACGCTGCCCTTGTAGGGGACGCGGCCTTCGATGCCTTCGGGGACCAGCTTGTCGGCGTTGTTGGCCGGGTCCTGGAAGTAGCGGTCGGCCGAGCCTTCCGTCATGGCGCCCAGGCTGCCCATGCCGCGGTACGACTTGTACGAACGGCCCTGGAACAGCACCACTTCGCCCGGCGCTTCTTCGGTGCCGGCGAACATGCCGCCCATCATGCAGGAGAACGCGCCGGCGGCCAGGGCCTTGGCGACGTCGCCCGAGTAGCGGATGCCGCCGTCGGCGATCAGCGGCACGCCCGTGCCTTCCAGCGCCTTGGCGACTTCGGAGATCGCGTGGATCTGCGGCACGCCGACGCCCGCGACGATGCGGGTGGTGCAGATCGAGCCGGGGCCGATGCCGACCTTGACGCCGTCGGCGCCATGTTCCACCAGGGCGCGCGCGGCGGCGGCGGTGGCGATGTTGCCGCCGATGACTTCGACCTTGGGGTAGTTCTGCTTGACCCAGCGCACGCCTTCCAGCACGCCCTTGGAGTGGCCGTGGGCGGTGTCGACGATCAGCACGTCGACGCCGGCGGCGACCAGCTTTTCAACGCGCTCTTCGGTGTTGCCACCGACGCCGACCGCGGCGCCGACGCGCAACTGGCCCTGGGCGTCCTTGCTGGCCAGCGGGTGCTCGGTGTTCTTGACGATGTCCTTGACGGTAGCCAGGCCGCGCAGCTCGAAACCGTCGTTGACGATGAGCACGCGTTCCAGGCGATGCTTGTGCATCAGGGCCTGCGCTTCATCGAGCGTGGCGCCTTCCTTCATGGTGACCAGGCGTTCCTGCGGCGTCATGATGTTGCGCAGGGGCTGGTCCAGGTTCTCTTCGAAGCGCAGGTCGCGGTTGGTGACGATGCCGACCAGCTTGCGCCCTTCCACCACCGGCAGGCCCGAGATGCCATGCTGGCGCTGCAACGCAATGGCGTCGCGCACTTTCATCTGGGGGGTGACGGTGACCGGATCGATCACGATGCCGAATTCGTGGCGCTTGACGCGGGCGACTTCACGGGCCTGGGCGTCGGCGGACAGATTCTTGTGGATGATCCCGATGCCACCTTCCTGGGCCATGGCGATCGCCAGGCGGGATTCGGTGACCGTGTCCATGGCGGCGGACACAAGGGGGATGTTCAGGGAGATGTTGCGGGTGAGGCGCGTGGCCAGGGAGGTGTCGCGCGGCAACACCTCGGAATACGCAGGCACCAACAACACATCGTCGAAGGTGAGCGCTTTTTGAACGAGACGCATGGGTAACTCCGGGCGCAAAGCAAGATTATACGCCGCTGACGTGTTTTGACTAGGTGTTGACCCTAGGTCGGGACGGAATTTTTGCGACTTTTTTCAATAGGCGTTGCGACATTGCACCATTTTTACCCGGATTATATTGACAAGCGCTTTGGCAAGCCGCACAATGCCAGACATTAAATTTATCCGGGTAAATAAAACCCCTGTACGCCATGACCCAACCTCTCCTTCCCCATACCGCTTTCGAAGGCCACCGCCTGTTGGCGCGTGGCGCGCTCGCCGAGGTCGCCCTGGCCGTCAAGCAGGCCCAGGACGGTCACGCCAACCGTCATGGCGACGGCGCGATTCTGGTGTTCGACGACCACACCGGCAAGCAGGTCGACCTGGACCTGCGCGGCGCTGACGCCGACATCCGCGCGCGCTATCAGGCGCCGGCCGATGCCGCCCCCGCGCCCGCCGAGGAAGCGGACCACGCCGACGCCGCCCCGCGCGGGCGCGGACGGCCCAAGCTGGGCGTGGTGCCGCGCGAGGTGACGCTGCTGCCGCGCCACTGGGACTGGCTGGCGGCGCAGCCGGGCGGCGCGTCGGTGGCGCTGCGCAAACTGGTGGAACAGGCGCGCCGCGACAACGAGGCGCGCGACCAGCAGCGGCAACGACAGGAAGCGGCGTACCACTTCATGTCGAGCATGGGCGGCAACCTGCCGGGCTTCGAGGAGGCCACGCGGGCGCTGTATGCCGATGATCGCGCGGGTTTCACGCGGCAGGTGGCCGCATGGCCGGCGGACGTGCGCGATTACGCCATGGCGCTGGCGTGGGCGGATGAGCAGGCCTGAGCGGCAGACCGCGTATCGCCGCGCGCGATCCCAGTGGCCTGTTCCTGCGCCTTATCCCAACGCACACACCTGCGCCACACACCTGCGCCCCATGCCTCCCCACAACGACTGCGGGCCGTCGCTGCGCCGCATGGCTGCGCGCGCGTCATGCGCCGCTTCCAATCGTGCGTCGACGGCATCCCGGCACCCCAAGCAAGCGACGCCCGCCGCTGGTAAGCTGTACGTCATGGATACGGATACCGCGCCCCGCAACTTCCTGCTGTACGACGGCGACTGCCCGTTCTGCACCAACTACGTGCGGATGGTGCAGTTGCGCAAGGCCGTCGGCCCGGTCGAATTGCTCGACATGCGCCAGCATCCCGAACTGGTGGCGTATTTCCGCGACCGTGGCTATGACCTGAACGACGGCATGCTGCTGCGGCTGGAGGGGCACATCTACTGGGGCGCCGATTGCATCAACCGGCTGGCGCTGCTCAGTTCCGACAGCGACCTGTTCAACCAGATCAATGCGGCCATCTTCCGCCGCCCGTGCCTGTCGGCGGCGCTGTATCCCTTCATGAGCCGTGGCCGCGCGCTGACGCTGGCGCTGCTGGGCAAGAAGAAGATGCCGGCCTGACAGCGGCGGCGCGCGGTTGGTCGCGCGCCTTGCCTCGCGTTGCCTTGCCTCGCCGCGTCTTGCCTCACCGCGCCCTGTCTCATCGCGCCCCTGCCTCATCGCGCCCTGCCTCTCCCCACCGCGCCTCTCCCCGCCGCACCTCTCCCCGTCCCGCCTAGCCTGGTTCCGTCTCGGCTCGTCTCGCCCCTCAGCAATGCTAAATTGCGGGTCACCCCCTGACGGAGACCCCATGCCCGAGCCGAGCACCGCTGCCGACGGCACGCTGACGCCGCCCGTTGCGCCCCCGAACGACGCGCCCGGCGCGATGCCGGCCGACGGCTTCTCGCTGACCGCGCCGATCACGCTGCAGGACCGCATCGCGGCCGCGCTGTTCAGCTACGCGGACATGTTCGGGGCCGCCCGGCGGCGCGCGCTGTACTTCCTGGCGTGGGTGGTGCTGGCGCTGTTGGGAATGCTGGGGTTCTCTTCCTGGCGGGATAGCGGCGAGCGGGGCTTCGGCCCGTTCCTCTCGCGCTTCTTTCACGACCTGTTCGGCCTGGACGGCGTGCCCATCCTGGTTGTGGCCATCCCGGTGCTGATCTACTACTTCCGCCATCCGGCGATCGTGCGCGGGCGCCTGGCGCGCTGGTGCCGCGACGAAGGGCTCGACCAGACCATCCACCCGCTCTATTACTTTCAGCCTGGCGGGCTTACCGTCACCCTGCCGGGACGCAAGACGGCCATGGCGTGCTCGCGCATCCAGGGGCTTGCCGAGGCGCCAGGCCACCTGTTCATCCAGTTGCGCAACATCGAGGACGTGTACGCCCTGCCGCGACAGGCGCTATCCGACGAGCAGGTGGCGCGCATCAAGGCGTGGGCCGCATCCTGCCACGCCGGCGCTCCGGACGCGACGCAGCACCCGCCGCAAGCGCGGCAGGCGCCCGAGGCCGCGGCGCCGCTGCTGACGACGCGCTTCCTGCTGAACCAGGAAGACCGGGCCGCCGCGATTTCGTGGCAGATCGAACGTCCCGGCATGCGGCGGCGCCGCCGGCGCGGTTTCCTGCTGGCCTTCGCGCTGACCGCCCTGCTGGTGCCGCTGATATTCGTGCTGCTGTGGCTGCTGGACCCCGAGCGGGTGCCGCTGCGCTATGCCTGGCCGCTGTTCGGCGAGATGTTCACGGACAGTTTCTGGAAGATCACGCTGGGGTTCTGGGCCATCCTGGCCGTCATCATCCTGCTGCATCCCTGGTCCCGGCGCCGCCACGCGTACAAGCTGGCCGGGCAGATGCACCGGCGCATGCCGGCCGAGGAACACGAGGCGCGGCTGTATGACGACCGGCTCGAAGTCCGGCAGGACGGGTGGATCAACAGCTTCGCGACGGCCGGCTTCGACCGGGTCGAGCGGCAAGGCGACCACCTGATCCTGATGCGGCGGGAGGGCGAACCGCTGATCCTGCCCCGACGCGCGCTGGACGCGGAGCAGTTGGCGCTGTTCGAACGCATTCTCACGGGCGGCGCGGGCGGCGACCATCGCCAGCGCGGGGGTACGCCATGAGCGGGCCGGCCTTGATCCGCCTGGCGGCCCTGTGCGCGGCGCTTGGCGCGCTGGCGCCCGCCGCGTCCGCCGAGACCCTCGATCTGCCGCATGGCCTGTCGGTGCAATTGCCAGATGGCTGGGTGGTGGACGGCTCGCCACAAGGCGAAGTCTCGCGCAGCGGCATGCGGCGCGTGCAACTGGTCTGCGAAAGCGAGGCCTGCGAACAGACGCAGGAAACCTGCACCCTGCTGATGCAGGCCAAGCCGCTCGAAGGCGACGACGATGACGCCCGCTTGCAAGCGCTTTATGCCTCGCCGCTCAAGCGCTATTTCCGGTTGCGGGCGGTGCTGCGCGCGACCAGTCCCGACGCCGATATCCGCCAACCGCTGGAGCGGGTGCGGATCGGCGATCGGGATTGGTACCGGGTCGAGACCGATGCGCGGCACCAGTACCGGTCGGGCGTGTTCGCCGAGACGGTGGTCGACGGCCTGTACGTCGGCGCGATCTGCAAGTCGTGCGAGACCGGCGAACAGCGCCACCGGGACGGACTGCGGATCATCGAGAGCCTGAAGTCGGATGCGAACGCCGTGTCGCGTTGAACGCCGCGAACGCCATGCAATGCCCTGGCCGGTTGCGTTGAACGCCACGGACGCCTGCGCAATGCCCTGCCCATCGCGTTGAACGCCACGGGCGCCTGCGCAATGCCCTTCCCATCGCGTTGAACGGCGACGACACGCGCCTGGCGCGCCCCCGGCTGTCGCCCCCGTCAGGGCGCGGGGGGCAGCACCTCGGCCACCTGCCGCAGGAACGCGGCCAACGCCGGGTTGTCGTGCTGCGCATGCCAGGCCAGGTACATATCGGCATACAGGTCGCGCTGGCCCAGCGACCGGAACTCCACCCCCTCCAGGCGCAGCTCGCGCGCCGAATCGGGCACGATGCCCACGCCCAGTCCGGCCCGCACCAGCGCCAGCAAGGTATGCGTCTGGCTGGCGCGCTGCACGTAGTCGGGCTGCACGTCGGCCAGGCCGAATGCGCCGACGATGCGGTCATAGAAGTATTTGCCTTCGCGCGGCGAATACAGCACGAAGGGCTGGCCCTGCAGCAGCCGCAGCGGCACCACCTCCTGTTCGCACAGCGGTGAATCCGCCGGCAGCGCCAGCACCAGCGGCTCGCGCTCGATCAGGCGGGCCTCGATGCCGGCCTGCTGCGGCACGCTACGCGCCAGGATCGCGTCCAGCTCCCGCGCCAGCAGCAGGCGCGACAGGTCGGTGCTGACGGTTTCGCGCAACTGGATCTCCACGCCCGGCAGCCGCTTGCGGGCCCGCATGATGAGCGATGGCATCAGGCGGTACGAGGCCACCGCCGTGAAGCCCAGCGTGATGTGGCCGGCGTCGCCGCCGGCGGTGCGGCGGGCGCTGGCGGTGGCGCGGGCCGAGTACTCCAGCAGGTGGCGCGCGTCGCGCAGGAAGCGGCGGCCAGCGGCGCTCAGTTCGACCTGGCGGCTGCTGCGCTCGAACAGCGTCACACCCAGATCCTGCTCCAGCAACTGGATCTGGCGCGACAGCGGCGGCTGCGTCATGCACAGGCGCTGGGCGGCGCGGCCGAAGTGCAGTTCCTCGGCCACGGCGATGAAGCATTCGAGCTGGCGGAATTCCATCGATTCAATCCTTGAATTGATCAATGCTATTTATAGCTCGAATAGTCATCCATCGGCCGGCGTTCCTATACTCGGCCACAGCACCGGGGCGCGTTTTTCCGCCCCGCGAAAGGAGTGCCATCGCAGCATCGACTTTCCGCGGCCCGCGCCGCTTACTACTACAAAGAGAAGACCATGGAGACACGCAATTCCGCACGCCCGCGCCGCCGCTTCCTTGCCGCGGCCCTGGCCCTGGCCGCCTGTGGCGTCCTGCCCGCCGCGGCGCAGGCCGCGCCGTTCCCGGACCGCCCGATCAACCTGATCGTGCCGTTCTCGCCGGGCGGCGGCACCGACATTTCCGCGCGCCTGCTGGCGGCGGCGCTGGGCGACAAGCTGGCGGCCTCGGTGGTGGTGGACAACCGCCCCGGCGCCGGCGGGCAGATCGCCGCCGATCTGGTGGCGCGCGCCAACCCCGACGGCTACACGCTGCTGTTCGCCAATTCGGGCATGCTGGCGATCAATCCGTGGATCTACAAGCTGCATTCCGATCCGGCCACCGCGTTCGCGCCGGTATCGCTGTTCTCGGACCTGCCGTTCGTGCTGGTGGTGCCCACCACCCTGCCCGCCAAGAACGTGAAGGACCTGGTGACGCTGGCGCGCGCGCAACCCGGCAAGCACACCTTCGCCAGTTCCGGCACCGGCGGCGCGCCGCACCTGTCGGGCGAGATCTTCCAGCAGGCCACCGGCACCGACCTGATGCACGTGCCCTACAAGGGCGGCGGCCCGGCCATGACCGACCTGATGGCGGGCCGCGTCGACATGCTGTTCGCATCGGTGCTGGAGACCATTCCGTACGTCAATTCCGGCAAGCTGCGCGCGCTGGCGGTGACCGGCGCGACGCGTTCGCCCGCGCTGCCCGACGTGCCGACCATCGACGAGGCCGGCGTCAAGAACGCGCAGACCGGCTCATGGACGGCGGTGCTGGCGCCGGCGGGCACGCCGCAGGAGGTGATCGACAAGCTGTCGGCCGCGATCCGCGAGGTGGCCAGCGACCCGGCGATGCAGGCCAAGCTCGAATCGCAGGGCGCGCAGGCGCACGGTTCGACGCCGCAGGAACTGCAGGCGCTGGCGGCCAGCGAACGCGCGCGCTACGGGGAGATCATCAAGACACGGCATATCCAGACCCAATGATCGGGCGGGCGCAGCGACCGCCCACGACGCGATGACGCGCCCCGAGGGCGCTGCATTGCGCACCGCCCATTTTTTGCCCCCTGTCCGTCCCGGCGCGGACGGCTTTCCTCTTCGGCCGTCCCGCCGCCCCTTTTCTTGCGAATCCCGCGCCCGCGGGTCGCTGCAACAACCATGACACCCGACATGACCACGACTGCTTCCCAGCCCCTCGCCGACCTGCTGATGGTGGGCCCCTTGCTGCCCGAACTGACCGCCGAACTGGAGTCGCGCTACCGCGTGCACCGCTGGTGGCAAAGCCCCGACCAGGCGGCGCTGCTGCGCGACCACGGCGCGGCGATCCGCGGCATCGCCACCAGCGGCCGCTTCGGCGCATCGCGCGAGCTGATCGACGCGCTGCCGGCGCTGGAAGGCGTATTCAGTTTCGGCGTGGGCTACGACACCATCGACCTGGCGGCGGCGCAGGCGCGCGACGTGCGGGTCACCAACACGCCGGGCGTGCTCGATGCCTGCGTGGCGGACACCGCGCTGGCATTGATGCTGGCGGCGTCGCGCCGCATCGCCGAGGCCGACCGCTTCGTGCGCGCCGGCCGCTGGCCGCAGGAAGGCTTCGGCCTGGGCACGCGCATGAGCGGCAAGCGCTGCGGCATCGTCGGACTGGGCAATATCGGCCTGCAGATCGCGCGGCGCGCCGAAGCATTTGATATGCCCATCCTTTACACCAACCGCAAGCCGCGCGCGGACGCGCCGGCGCACTACCGTTATTGCCCGGACATCACGACGCTGGCGGCCGAGTGCGATTTCCTGGTGCTGGCAGTGCCGGGCGGCGGCGCCACGCGCCACCTGGTCAATGGCGAGGTGTTGCGGGCGCTGGGCCCGCGCGGCTGGCTGATCAATATTGCGCGCGGCACGGTGGTCGACGAAGCCGCGCTGGTCCAGGCGCTGCAAACCGGCGCCATCGCCGGCGCGGGTCTGGACGTGTTCGAGCATGAACCGGCCACGCCGGCCGCCTTGAACGCGATGGACAACGTGGTGATGCTGCCGCACATCGCCAGCGGCACGCACGAGACCCGCCGCGCCATGGCCGACCTGATGCTGGCCAACCTGGACGGCTGGTTCCGCGACGGCAAGACGGTGACGCGGGTGGTTTGAGAGGGATGGCCGCAGCAAGCGTCCATTTAATGGACACTACATCTTGTAATTTATCTCATACATGATAAATTTCTCACCGCACTGGCTCGTGCCGGCGAGCCGTTGTGCTTGTTGTTGTAAGTTTTTTCCGGCCTTCGGGCCGGATTTTTTTTGCATTGGCGCCTGGCGGCGAGTCGGGATGCCAGCAATCTCCGCCCAGGCGTATTGGCATTTTTCCGCGATTGCGGCGCCATCGCCCCACATTCGACGCGATTGCCCGCGTCACGCATCGATCGTGATGGATAGCCCATCGGCGCGCGCCGCGATCGACCGCACCCGGATCGTCCAGCCGGCGTTGATGGCCTCTTCCTGATCGTCGAACACGCCATATTCGGTCACCGCCACCGCGCCATGCAGGATGCGGCCGTCGGGCGCCGGCCCCCGCGCCTCGATGACCGGCACGTAGCCGTCCTGCACCTGCAACGCGCCACGCGTGATCTGAAATCCGTTCAATGCTTCTTCCATGGCCGCTCCTCTGTTTGGGGCCGGGCCATGGTAGCCTGCCGCCAAACGATCCGGAGACATCATGGTGATCTGCAGCAGAATCGAGCCGTCCGCCTGGGCCCAGGCCTTTCCCCTGATCAGCCAGTTGCGCGCCGCCCTCGATGAAGCCGAATTCCTGCAGCGCGTGCGGCGGCAATCGCATGGCGGCTACGAACTGGTCGGCGCCTACCGCGACGGCAGGCTGATCGGCGTGATGGGCATGCGGCCCGTGCACACGCTGGCGCGCGGTCCGCACCTGCATGTGGACGATCTGGTGGTCGACGAAGCGGTGCGCGGCAGCGGCGCCGGCCGCGCGCTGATGGCCTACGCCGAGGCGGACGCCCGCGCTCGCGGCATGGGGGCGGTGTTCCTGGATGCCCGGCCCGACGCGATTCCATTCTATGAACGCGAGCAATACACGCTGCATGCGGCGCCGTCGATGAAAAAAGTCATCAGCCAGTAGAGGGCCGGGATACGGCGCCGGCGCAGGAGTATCGTGAAAACCGGTACTTCGCGCCTGGAGCACGCCATGTCCGACGACACTCCCGCCATCGAGGCCAGCGCCTCGCAATTGGGCAACCTGATGCAATTCCTGATCTGGGTTGCCGAGCGCCCTCGCACCTATGCCGACATCATGGAGGCGTGGCGCACTTCGTGTCCGCGCCTGTCGGCCTGGGAAGACGCCACGAGCAACGGCCTGGTGGATCTGGCGCGCCGATCTGCCGGCGACGCCGGGACCGCCGTGGCCACGCTGACGCCAAAGGGCCGCGCCTGGCTGGCCGCGCGCCAGGCCGCCATGATCGCGACACCGCGTCAAGGCGCTGGCGTCTCGCCGCTTTCGCACTAAATGCGCGGGCGTCGCAACGCTCTCCCAATAAAGGCGCGGACGCCGCGCCCCGCTCCCGCTAAGGCGCGGGCGCCGCGCCGCTCTCCCGCCAGCGCGCCGGCGCCGCGCCGCCGTCCGCTTGCAGTTGCGCGCGCAGGCTGGCAATGAAGGCCTTGGCCGCCTCGGGCAGCACGCGTCCGGCCAGCGTCTGCACCTCGAAGTGCCGTTCGTTCATTTCGCGGTCGCGCAGCGGCAGGGCCACCACCTGCCCGGCGCGCAGGCGATAACGGATCGCCAGTTCGCCGCAGAACGCCACGCCGCCGCCCGCCCCCGCGAACGCCACCAGCGCGTCGACGCTGCGGCTGGAGAACATCGGTTCGCATGACAACTGCTGGCGGCTGCAACTGATGTCGATCAGTTGCCGCAGCGTCGAATCGGCATCGGGCAAGGCCAGCGGATAGGCCATCAACTGGGCCAGCGATACCTCGGACCGGCCCGCCAGCGGATGGTCGGGCGCCACCACCGCGCGCACCGGCGCCGGCATGCGCAGCTCGACCCGTACGTCATGGTGCGAGGTCAGGCTGAGCGTGACGCCGATATCGGCCGTGCCGTCCCGCACCCGGACGGGCACCTCGCGCTGCGAGCACACGTCCAGCGAAAAACGGATGCCGGCGTATTGCCGGCGGAAAACGGCGATGGCGGCGGGCAGGAAGTCATGCGCGAAGCCTTCGGTGCAGACCACCCGCACCAGGCCCTGCCGCAAGCCACGCAGGCCCATGATCTCGCCGGCAACGCGCTCCACGTCCTGGTGCGCGCGCTTGGCGTGGGCGGCCAGCAGTTCGCCGGCGGCGTTGAGCGCCATGCCGCGCGAGCGGCGCTCGAACAGCAGGGTGCCCAATTCGCGTTCGAGCCGGGCGATCTGGCGGCTGACCGCCGACGGCGCCACGTCCAGCCGCTCCGCCGCGACACTGACGGAGCCGCAGCGCGCCACTTCCAGGAAGTAGCGCACGGCCATTTCCTGCAGGATTTGCGGGTTCATCGGGTTTGCCCTTGGTTTGCGTAAAACGCAATGAATGATTCTAGCAATTCATATTGCCGCAATACGGAGCCCCCGCCTAGGATGTGACCGTTGCATGACGCTCCCTCTATGGAACACGCAGGCATGACCCCGTCCCAGGCTTCCGTTCCCGCTTTTTCATTGCAGGCGTTGCGCGCGGCGCAACCGCTGCTGTGGACCCGCCCCGATGGCGGCGCGGCCGACACCGGCGTCCCCTTCGGCCTGGCCGACGTGCAGGCGGCCCACGACCGCTTCACGCGCTTCGCGCCGTTGCTGGCGCAGTTGTTCCCCGAACTGGAAGCCTCGGCCGGCGTGATCGAGTCGCCGCTGCGCCAGGCCGCCGCCATGCAGCAGGCGCTGGGCCTGGCGCCGGATGGCGGACGCCTGTGGATCAAGGCCGACCACGCTTTGCCGGTGGCCGGTTCGATCAAGGCGCGTGGCGGCATTCATGAGGTGCTGGAGTTCGCCGAGAAGCTGGCGTGGGCGCAAGGCCTGATCGCGCCCGGCGATGATTACCGCAAGCTCGCCGCGCCCACCGCCCGCGCGTGTTTCGCGCAATACCAGGTGGCCGTCGGATCGACCGGCAACCTGGGCCTGTCCATCGGCGTGATCGCTTCGGCGCTGGGCTTTCGCGCCGCCGTGCACATGTCGGCCGACGCCAAGGAATGGAAGAAGGCGCGCCTGCGCGCCCGGGGCGTCGAGGTGGTGGAACACCCCGGCGATTACGAAAAGGCCGTGGCCGCCGGCCGCCGCCAGGTCCAGGCCGATGCGCGCGGCTACTTCGTCGACGACGAGCGCTCGCCCTCGCTGTTCCTGGGCTACGCGGCGGCGGCGCTGCGGCTGCGCGACCAGATCGCGCAGGCCGGCATCGTGGTCGATGCCGAGCATCCGCTGTTCGTCTACCTGCCCTGCGGCGTGGGCGGCGCGCCCGGCGGCATCGCCTTCGGCCTGTCGCTGCTGTACGGCGCGCACGCGCACTGCTTCTTCGCCGAACCGGTGCAGTCGCCTTGCTTCTTGCTGCGCATGATGGCCGGCCATGGCCAGTTGCCCGGCGTGCCGGTGCCGCCGTCGGTCTACGACATCGGCCTGACCAACCAGACCGAGGCCGACGGCCTGGCGGTGCCGCGCGCCTCCGACCTGGCGTATGCCGCCGTCGGCCGGTCGCTGGCCGGCGTCTACACCGTGGCCGACGACACCCTGTACGGCGATCTGGCGCGGCTGCATGACAGCGAAGGCCTGCGCATCGAGCCGTCGGCGGCGGCCGGGTTTTCCGGGCCGCGCCACTTGCTGCACAGCCCGGCCGGGCAGCAGTGGCTGCGCCAGCGCGGCCTGCTGCCGCATCTGACGCGCGCCACGCATCTGGCCTGGACCACCGGCGGGCTGTATGTGCCGGCCGAAGAGTACGACCGATTCCTGAGCCACGGGCAACGACTCGCGGCCGTCCCCCAGGCGCCGACCGACGCGCCGTCCTTCCACCTCTCTCGTCGAGCATGACCATGAAGACTGCCTTGATTGCCCTTGGTGTCACCCTGGCGGGCGCCCTTGCCGCCCCCGCCCCAGCCAGCGCCCAGACCGGCTATCCGACCCGCCCCATCACGCTGGTGGTGCCATTTCCGCCCGGCGGCGCGACCGACGTGCTCGGCCGCGTCATCGCGCAGAAGCTCGGCCAGGAACTGGGCCAGACGGTGGTGGTGGAGAACCGCGCGGGCGCCGGCACCGCGATCGGCGCCGGCTACGTCGCCAAGGCCGCGCCCGATGGCTACACGCTGCTGGTCAGCTCGGGCACCACCTTCACGGTCAACCCCGCGATCCAGGCCAAGCTGCCGTATGACCCGGTCAAGAGCTTCGAGCCGCTCGGCATCGTGGGCCGCACCGGGCTGGCGCTGCTGGCCAATCCGCAGGTGCCGGTCAAGGACTTGAAGGAACTGGTGGCCTACGCCAAGGCGCGCGAGAAGGAACCGCCCGCCTACGGCTCGTTCGGCGCCGGCACCACCGCGCACTTCGTCGGCGAGGCGTTCCTGGCCGCGGCCGGCATCAAGATGATCCACGTCCCCTACAAGGGCAGCGCGCCGGCCATGACCGACCTGATCGGCGGCCAGATTCCGTTCTCGGTCGACACCGTGGCGGCCGCGCTGCCGCAGAGCAAGCTGGGCAAGGTGCGCGTGCTGGCGGTGTCGGCCCCGACCCGCTCGGCCTTCCTGCCCGACGTGCCGACCTTCGCCGAACAGGGCTATCCGTCGGTGGCCATGGACACCTGGCTGATGTTCACCGCGCCGCGCGGCCTGCCGGCGGACGTCAAGGCCAAACTGGAAACCGCGCTGCGCGCCACGGTCGAATCGCCCGACGTGCGCAAGAGCCTGGAAGCCCAAGGCTTCGAGGCGGCCTTCTCCAGCGCCGCCGAGGGCGAAGCGCTGATCCAGAAGGAACTGCCGCAGATGCGCGACGTCGCGCAGCGCGCCAACATCAAGATCGATTGAAGGAAGCACTCATGACCCTGGACGATTCGCTCGTCTCGTTATCCGCGGTGGAACTGCGGCGCCTGATCGGCGCGCGCCAGTTGTCGCCGGTGGAACTGCTGGAGGCGTGCATTGCACGCATCGAGGCGGTCAACCCGTACATCAACGCCGTCACCGCCACGGCCTTCGAGCGCGCCCGCATCGAGGCGTGCGCGGCCGAGCAGGCGGTGATGGCCGGCGACACGCTGGGCCTGCTGCACGGCCTGCCGCTGGGCGTGAAGGACCTGGAGCCCACCGCCGGCCTGCTCACCACCTTCGGTTCGCCGATCTACCGCGACCACGTGCCGACCGAGGACGTCACGCTGGTGGCGCGCCTGCGCCACGCCGGCGCCATCGTGGCCGCCAAGACCAACGTGCCCGAGATGGGCGCGGGCGCCAATTCGCGCAACACCGTGTGGGGCGCGACGGGCAATCCCTTCAACCCGAACCTGAATGCCGGCGGCTCCTCGGGCGGCTCGGCCGCGGCGCTGGCCAGCGACCTGTTCCCGCTGTGCACCGGGTCGGACACTGGCGGCTCGCTGCGCATCCCCGCCGCCAAGTGCGGCGTGGTCGGCTTCCGGCCGTCGCCGGGGGTGGTGCCGAGCGTGCGCAAGCCGCTGGGCTGGACGCCGATCTCGGTGGTCGGCCCAATGGGCCGCACCGTGGCCGACGCCTGCCTGCAGATGGCCGCCAGCGCCGGCCCGGACGCCGGCGACCCGCTGAGCTATCCGCTCGATCCGCTGCAGTTCCTGGCGCCAGGCAACGCCGACCTGGGCCGCCTGCGCGTCGCCTACAGCGAAGACTTCGGGCTGTGCGACGTGGACGACGGCATCCGCGCCACCTTCCGCGCCAAGATCGCCGCCATGCGCCACCTGTTCGCGGCCTGCGATCCCATCGAGATCGACTTCGGCGAGGCCCACCGCTGCTTCGACGTGCTACGCGCCGAAGCCTTCGTGGCCGGCATGCGCGAGGCCTACGAGAAAGACCCTGCCAGCCTCGGCCCCAACCCCCGCGCCAATTTCGAGATGGGCGCGGCCATGAGCCTGAAGGACTGCGCCTGGGCGCAGGCCGAGCAGACCCGCCTGATCAAGCGCTTCCAGCGCGCCTTCGACGACTACGACCTGATCCTGTCGCCCACCACGCCGGTGTCGCCGTTTCCGTGGACGCGGCTGTATGCCGAGGCCATCAACGGCAAGCGGCAGGAGAACTATTACCGCTGGCTGGCGCTGACGTACGTGATCACGCTGACCACGCATCCGGCGCTGACGCTGCCTTGCGGGCGGGATCACAAGGGGATGCCGTTCGGGTTGCAGATCGTGGGACGGTTCCGGGGCGATCGCGAGGTGCTGGCGGCGGCGCAGGGGATGGAGTCCGCGTTCGCGGGCAATGAGGAACTGCGGCGGCCGCGGCCGGACCTGGCGGGGCTGAAGGCGGCGGAGCCGGCATTGACGTCAATCGTGACGGCGCCGCCGGGGGTGGCACGGGGACCGTCGGCGGCGCAAGTTTCGGCGGTATAGGCAAGACCGTACCCCAGCAGACGCGCATGGCACGGCGGCGGACTCGGGCATAATCCCCCCCGCCCGCCGGCCTGGCCCGGCTTTGAAAAGACACCGCTCATGCGCGCTCTGCCCCACGCCCTTCTCGCCTGCGCCCTGCTGGGCGCCGCTTTCACCGCCCAGGCCGGTGATGTCGACAAAAGTAGCTGCACCTACAAAGGCATTCCGCTGCGCGGCAAGGTCAAGATCGTCAGCGCGTTTCCCGACATCCGCGTCAAGGTGGTGGACGCCTTCGCCGATATCCGGGTGAAGAAAGTCAGCGCCTTCGCCGACCGCTGCGGCGAATGGAAGATCGTCGATGCCTTCCCGGACTTCAAGATCCAGTTCGTGGACGCCTTCCCCGACGTGACGGTCAAGTGGGTGGATGCGTTTCCGGGCACCGACTGACGCAGGGCCGCGGCGTCAGCGCTGGCCGGCAGCCCGGGGCGGCGCGCAGCAATGGGCGGTGTCGATCACGCGGCCGCGGCAGGCCGCCAGCAGGGGGGGATTCCTGCACAACAGCGCGCTGGCCGGCAACGTGAACTGGAAGCCCCCGTCGAGCATGCACAACTGCGCGGCGGCGATATCGTTGAGCAGCATGTCGTCGCCCGGCTCGATGACCGAGGCGTAGCCGCACGCCCGCATGGCTTGCTGCACGCGCTGGGCGTCGGCGTCCGGCCGGGTCCATTGTTCATAGGCGGGCGGACGTTGCCGTGACCCCGCCGCCGCGGCGCCGTCGCTTGCCGGGCAGGCCGCCAGATGGGGATGGGCGTCACAGTAGGTGTGGCGCTCCTGGTAGGCGAAGCCCTTGCCGAGCATGCACTGCTCACCCCGCGCATAGTCGTTGTTGGTGATGGTCGTGCCGTCGACATGGCTGGCGCTGGGAAAGCCGCAGTCGAGCAGCGCGTCACGCACGCCTTGCCGGTCGACGCCCGGCTTGGCCCACAGGGCGTACAGCGGCGGCGGCTGCATCGGCCGGACATTGATGCAGGCGCTCAAGCCCAGGCACAGCAATGCCGCAAGCGGACGCAACAGGCGCGCGCGGTCACTCGCGACGCGGCGCCGGCCGGCGGCCAACGGCGTGGCGCGCGCCGCTCCCCACATCCGTCTTTGCATCGGTTCTCCCCAGGGTTGACGAATCGGGACGCGCATCTGCCGCCCGACCGGATTTCGGACCCCATTCTATATAGCGTCGCCAGGCAATGCGAAACCAGGCCATGAATGGCAAGCGCCAGGAGAAGAATTGCCACTGGCTGGCGTTCAAAGTCGGCCCTGCCGCTAAAACGACATCCTGAACCCTGCGGTGGCAGTGACGACATAGCTGCCGGAGAAATCCGCATCGGCGTCGACCTGACCGTAGATGGCATAGCGCCCGCCCCAACCGTAATTGGCGCCGACGCCCAGGTTGCCCCAGGTGCGCGCCATTCGGCTGCTGAACGGCACATCGGCAACCCGCAGGCGGGTCCCGTCCAGGAACTCGTGCTTGAGGTTGACGACACCGTAGACGCTCGCTTCACCGTTGCCCCCGCCGGCCTGAGAATCGCGCTTGTAGTCCAGCGCCACACCGAAGCGGCCCATAAGGCTGTTGCCCTTGTCGCCGTCGACGCGAGCGCCAAACCTGTCATTGAAACTGCCCCAGTGCGTCGATGCGTACGCAAGCTGAGCCTGCGGGATCAGGGCCAGGCGATCGTTCAAGGAGAAGGCCTTGCCCGCTTCGATACCGAGGCCAAGACTGCGCGCGTGCTGGCCATCCTTTAGCTTGCCCGCGAGCCGGGACTTCAGGTCGCTGTCGAACCAGGTTGCCTGCGCCTGCGTATCAACATAGAGGCCGTCCTTGCCGTACCAGGTCAGCGTCGGCATCAGGCCGTAGGCCGCCGTGTCGATCGTGCCATTGCCATACACTGACGACACTCGGGTGTCGGCCTTGCCATAGTGCAAGGCCAGACCGCCCACGAGGCGCGAGCCGCCCGGCTCGCCCGACAGGATGCGATCCACGCCGAATTGCGCTTTCCAACTGTCGATATTCTGGTGCTGGCCCGTGGTGGACACCGAGGGCTCAAGCCTGGCCGTGGATCCCTCGACCCGGCTCCATACGCCGTTGCGGCCGCTGTCCGCAGGATCATAAAGGCGATTGCCCACGCGCTGACGCAGCGTCGGCAGACGGCTCAATTGAAGCAGCGTGTTGGCGTAGGCTTCATAGACGGGCGCGCCGGGCTGGTACAACGGGCGTTGTGCGGCCGGCGAACCGCTGCCGACCTGGGGCGCGCCGAGGTCGGCCAGGGACGAGCGCAGATACCAACCGCCGTCGGCCGGATCCTGCTGCAGCACATAGCCATAGGCGCCCGCCACGAGGGCCGGGCGCCCGCCGATGACGTAGTCGCCGTTGGCAAGGTTGAATTGGCCCGCGGAGACGCCGTTGACCTGCACGACCTGGATGCCGCGTTGTGTCTGCGCGCCGGCGCCGCCGATGTTCTTCACGGTGACCGGCGTGGCGCCCGCGGTGGCGCCGGTGATCACCAGCTTGTCGGTCGGCGAGTCATCGCCGCCCAGTCGGGTGCGGACTTCCAGGTTGCCGCCCTGCGCGGCGTAGTCGCCGGCAATCGTCAAGGTGCCGAAGCCCGTGCGCGGGCCCGGCGCGATGGTGCCTTTGTTGCTCGTCGCGCCGACGCGTCCGGTCCCGGTCAGCCGCGCGCCGGTCAGCACATCCACCGGGCCGCCCAGGACGCCGTCGACCTGCAGCGTACCGGCCTGCACCTCGGTGTTGCCGGTGAAGGCCGCGCTGTTGCCCGACAACGTCAGCGTTCCAGCGCCCAGCTTGTTGAGGCTGGATGTGCCGGAGAAAGCGGTGCGCACGCCGACATCATGGCCGTTCGTGTCGAACCAGGCGCCGCCGGCGCCCACCGCCTGCGTCGCAAAGCCCCTCAGGAAATTGGCCTCGTCCCGGTTGGCGCGCAGGACGCCGCCATTCAGGTTGACGGTGACATTGCCCGCGCCCTTGATGACCGAACCCGTCTCCAGCACGCCACGACCGCTGGCATCGCCGGTCAGGTTCAGCGTGCCGGTGGCCGTGCCGTCGGTGGCAACCCATGTATCAACGGCCGCGATGGCCAGGCCGCCCTTCGCGACCGTGAACGTTCCCGTGCCCGCCGAGCCAACTTCGATGCGGTCCGTGGATGAGAGGGTCGAGATGTCGCCCGTCGTGCTCGAGACGGTCACCGTGCCGATGCCGCCCACGCCCCTGCCGATGTAGATCGATGCCGCGCCCCCGGGGCGGGTCGACGCCTCGGTGTGCACGGTGGCGCCATCCTGCACCAGCAGCTCCCCGGTGCCGTCGAAACCGACGTAGATGTTGTTCAGCGGGTCCCAGACCGATGCGCGCCCCGATACCGTAACGTGCCCTTCGCTGCCGGCGTTCCAGCCGATCATCCCCTGGCCGCTATGCACGGCGCCGCCATTGTCGATTTGCAGCGTGCCCTTGCCGTCCGAACCGATCAGGAAGGCGCTGACCGTGTTGAGATTCCAGGTGGATCGCGCACCGGATACGACAACCGTGCCGACGCTGCCGGCACTGCCGCCAAGGGTGCCCGACTGGCTTTGCGCCACGCCGCCGTCCAGGATGCGCAGCGTGCCGGTACTGCCCGGGTCGGTGCCGATATACACGGCGCTGAGGCTAGTCCAACTGGACGCCTTGCCGCTGCCGTCGATACCCGTCACGGTCAGCGTGCCCACGCCGCCATTGAGATTGCCGATGAAGGCCCAATCGTTGCGCACCGACCCGCCATTGCTGATGGTCAGCGTGCCGGTGGCGGAATCGCCGACGATGAGGTCGCCGCCGACGTCCCAGTCCGGCGATACCACCGGCCCGGGCTGCACGTCGCCGGTACTGGAGACCGTTTGCCCGCCAGCGGGATTCGAGAGGCTGGCGGCGGAAGCGGCCAGGATTATCCAACTTGACCACCCGGCACGATTACGCTTTTCGTCGACCACGATATTCCTCCCAAGTAGATGCGAGCCACACGCGAGCACTACGGCACGCGGCGCCGTGTTTTTATAGGTGTTTACCCATGCTGGACGGCTCCTTCGACGCCGTGTCGCCGCGCCGGACCTGTTCCCGAGGCGCCAAAGGCGCGCCGGCCAGGCCCCGCGTCGGCTGGCGCCGGACCCGCGACCGTGCAGTTCCGTCCTCGCCGCTTGGCCGTGTAGAGCAGGTCATCCACGCGCTTGAGCGCGCTGGCGAAGGGCTCTCCCGCCTGCATCAGCGTCACGCCCATGCTGGCCGTGAAGCGTGAATCAGGCGCATGCTGCGCCCAGCGCTGCGCCGCGAAATCCGCACGGATCTCCTCGGCGATCGCGGCAGCGCTCTCCAGATCCGCAGCGGGCAGCAACAGCAGGAACTCTTCTCCTCCCAGGCGCGCGGCATGGGCACGCGCCTGCGCATGCGGCAGGAGCAAGGCGCCAAATCGCGCCAGCACCATATCGCCAAACGGGTGGCCGTACCGATCGTTGATGCGCTTGAAGTTGTCGATGTCGGCCATGATCAGGGCCGTCGGCGTCTCGCCTTCGGTAAAAGGGCGTCCCGAAACGGTGGCGAGCAGGCTGTCGAGGCCTTGCCGGTTCAACAGGCCCGTGAGGGCGTCGGTATGAGCGTGACGCCGGTATTTCTCTATCGCGTCGTAGCTCGTCGCGATGAAGACCGCCAGCGTCAGCACAATGCTGCCAAGCAGGCCGGTGTACTGGATCAGGATCCCCCACACGGACGCTCGCCATTCTCCCGTTGCGAGCATGGGTGCAGGAGCAGCGATGTACAGGACGCATTGCCCCGTCAATACCAGCGCGATGAAGAGAAAGGTGGCGGCAAGCACCCTGTCCGACGTGGTCGCGGCCTGTTTGGCGAAGGACAGCGTGGTCCGCCAGGTGACCAGCGCGCAACAGGCCAGGACGAAGAAGGTCTCCAGCTTCGCGCTCGCGAACAGCGCCACCGAGACAACCACCATCGCCGTCGAGGCAAGCAGGACCGCAACATCGAAGTGGAGCGGAATCTGGCGGCCGCGCCGGCTCAGCAATGCGCGACAGGCGAGGATGACGCCGCCCAGGATGAAAGCATCCTCGACGACCTGCTTGTACGGGGCAAGGTTGCTCGCCTGTACGAGCATGACGGCGTAGCCCGCGCCCAGGCAGCCCAGGGCGCCGCCCCACCGTAGCGTGTGGAAGCCGGCAAAGCGCGCGGCGCAGAGGCCTGCGGCGCACATCAGGATCGCCGCCGGCACGGACCACTCAAGGAGGGTGACGGGCATAGTCAGGGGACGCTTGGAATGACACCCAGTCCGGCCTTTGCCCGACTGACACAATGTGTGCCGAAAAGATTACAGTGTGTCGTAATGTATCGCCAGGACTCAACAGTCAAGGATTGTCAAGCGCAGGGGATCCGTGGCGGCTGCCGCCGCTTGCGCCGCGGCCGAGATACTGCGAAGGCGCGAGTCCGAAGCGTCTTTGAAATGCCTTGGAAAGCTGCGCCTCCGAACGGAACCCCGTGGCCCTGGCCAACATCTTGAGCGATTGATCCGCCTCCAGCCCGGTTCGCACCGCCTCCAGGCGCAGCGCTTCCAGGAAGTCGCGTGGCGTGAATCCGGTGGCGCGCGTGAATCCGCGGTGGAAGGTGCGCGGCGCCTGACCCGCGACTTGAGCCATGCGCTCGACGCTGATCGCTTCGGCCAGGTGTTGTCGTAGCCAATCGACCAACTCGCCATAGGCGCCGGCCTGCCCCTCCAGTATCAGGGAGTACTGCGCCTGGTTGCCTGGGCGCCTCAGTGCCAGATTCAGTTGCCGGGCAACGCGCGCGGCGAGCCAGCGCCCGGCATCCTGTTCGACCATGGCCAGGCACATGTCGATGCCCGCGGTCACGCCGCCCGAAGTCCAGAGCTTGCCATCCTGGAGGTACAGGGCATCGGCATCCACGTCCATGTCCGTGAAGTACTGCCCCAGCACTCGCGCCGACTCCCAGTGAGTCGTCACGCGCCGGCCGCCGAGCAGGCCCCAATGCGCCAACAGAAACGCGCCCGTGCATACCGAAGCCAGGCGACGCACAGGCGCGCGGGCGCGCCCTACCCAGGCCGCCAACGAGGCGTCGGCCGCGGCGTGCTCCAACCCTTCGCGTTCGCCGCCGGCAATGATCAACGTGTCGATGCCGAGCGGATCGATGTCCGCCGCGGCTGCGGTATGCAAAGTCAGCCCGTTCGATAGCGTGACGGGGCCGCCGCCGCCGGACAGCACGACAACACGGTAGGGCGAGTCAACGCCCAACGCGCAGGCCATCGCAAAGACGTCCGCCGGACCCGCGATATCCAGATGTTGTGCTTTCGGAAACGCCACAATGGCGACAAGGCGTGGCGAGGCAGCGGCAGACGGCATGGCGTTCGAAGCGGTGAATGCGGAACCGGCGATCTTAACGCGGGGTTGGCAGAAAACAGCCGGATTTTGTCATTGCTGCCAACTGCGCCCGGCACGTAGGCTAACGGGATTGAGGTAGCCCTCGTCGTCTGGAAGCGGTGTGTCAATGTTCGGTAAGCGGTATCGCGTGGCCTTTTTTTATTGTGCGTTGGCTGTTGCGTCGGCGGCCGCCGCGCTTTGGTTGGGGTGGGATCGCGCCGACATATCCGCGCCGATCCTGAGCGGCGAAAGCTCGCCCCCGCTACCCGATCCACGCCTGCCGGTGGCGCAGCGCAAGCCAGTGATTGCCGTCATCGCGCACAACGCCAATACCGAGCTGGTCGATTTCGTGGTGCCGTACGCGGTGCTGAAGCGATCGGGGGCCGCCGAGGTGTGGGCCCTGGGGCTCGAGTCGGGACCAATACGCTTCTTTCCGGCGTTGAGCGCGCGGCCCGATGCCGATGTCGCCGCTTTCGATCAACGCCATCCCCAGGGCGCCGACTATGTCATTGTTCCCGCCGTGCATGACGACGCGGACCCGCGCCTCTTGTCCTGGGTACGTTCCCAGTCCCAAAAAGGCGCGGTGGTCATCGGCATTTGCGACGGCGCGTGGGTGCTGGCGCGGGCAGGTCTGCTGGACGGGCGCCAGGCGGTTTCGCACTGGTATTCCCGAGGCGCCCTGGCGCGCGGCTTCCCCTCGGTTCAGTGGCGGCAGGACCGGCGCTACGTGGCGGATCGAAACGTGGTGACCACCACGGGTGTCAGCGCCTCGATCCCCTTGTCGCTGGCATTGGTGGAAGTCATCGCGGGCCAATCGAAAGCCCGTGAATTGGCGCGGGACCTGGGCGAGCAAGGTTGGGAAGATACGCATGACGGATCGGCCTTTCGCTTACGGCCCGGGCATGTCGCCACTGCGGCGAAGAACGCCGTCGCCCTCTGGAACCATGAGACGTTGGTGGCGCGGCTATCGCCGGGCGCCGATGACCTGCGCCTGGCGCTCGCCGCCGACGCATTTGCGCGCACCTATCGCACTGCGGTGGTCGGCGCCACGATCGACGCGGCGCCCGTCGCGCTGGCAAGCGGCTTGATCTACCTCTCCGACAGCGGAGGATGGGGCGCGGGCGATCCCCTGCCACTGCAGGCGCGGGAACCAGGCCCAGACCGCACGGCTGCCCGACCCGTGTTGGCAGACATCCTCGAACTGCTGCGGACGCGTTATGGGCAGGACACCGCGGAATTCGTCGCGCTGCAGTTGGAGTATCCCGGACCGCGGCCTTGACCTGTGCGGGCATTCATCATCTGTCCCGCACCCGGATCGGCATTGCCCGCCGCGCTCACGACGGCTCGTCGGTGGCGGGATCGGGCGGCAAGCCAGCCTGACGACGTTGCAGCGGGCCGCGGCCGTATGCGTCCTTGCCTTGTTCGCGCCGATGCCCGCCGGCGGGGTAGCCCGAGCCCGTATCCGGGTCGGGATTGGGAACGTCGCGTCCCGGCTTGTCCGCCTCGGGTTGGCCGTTATGCCGCTCGCTGTTCGACGCTGCATGAAATATTGGCTTCGACATGGTGTTCTCCGATTTCACCGGCCGCGCTGCGCCGGTGCGGGACGGGCCAGCAATTGCCATGCCGAAGGGCTGTCTCATGCCTTCGGACTCTCCTGCCGCCCGTCCTCGAACTCGATCACACTGAACTCGCCCGTCGACTCGAGATACGCCCGCCTGACGCGCGAGAGGCGGTCCACCCCTTTCAGCCGCAATTGCTCCATCAATTCACCCCGGGTGATGTGTTCGCGCCGCAGGCCGGACACAATCAACTGCCCGTCTCGAACCAGGCATACCCGCTTCGGCTCCAGCACCCGACGCAGCGGCGGGACGTAATAGCTGACGCGATCCAGAAAATAGCTCCAACCGACAATGGTCGCCACGACGATGATCCCGTCGCCGAGCGAATACGAATCGCCGGACATCGCATTGCCCGCCGCGTCCGCGACCAACACCAGGACGAGCATGTCGGCCACGCCGAGCGACCCCAGATCGCGCCGGCCCGACGCCCGGAGCAAGGCATACAGGACCCAGTACATGGTGGTTCCGCGAATGAACATCTCGGCAAAGCCGGCCTGCAGCGCGAAGATCTCCGAAAGCTCGCTCATATCCAGGCCCCTTGTCAGCGTTGCGCCGCGCGCCACTCGGTGTAATAGGTGACCATCCTTTCTAAGGCATGCCGCGCGCTCGCCGCTCGGATGGCATTGCGGCCTCCGGTGAAGCGCAGGGTCTCCGCGTAAACCGCGGGCGCGGAATCCGCCGCCCCTTCTTTGAACACCCAGGCAAAACACTGCGTGCCCGCGGGGATTGCCGCATCGGTGTCGTCGGTCACGCCGGTGTTCGATATCGCCACGTTCGCTCGGCTGCGCCGGGCCGCGCCCAGAGCCATTTCGCCCGCGACGGCTTCGCTCGTCAGGTTGTGGGTTCTGAGCGTGCGGGCCGAAACGCCCAGGCATCGCATTTTGGCCTGGGGCGAATAGACGACGAATGCGCAATCCAACAGTGCCCCGGCGCCGGGCACGTCCGCCAAGGTGGCGGCGATGAGTCCGGCCGTGCAGGACTCGGCAGTGACCAATGTCAGCCCTTCCCTATGCATGAAAGCCGCCACCCGCTCGATTGCATTCATCTCACGCCTCCCGGTAGTCGAGATCTCATGCTTTCAGCAACTTCCATGCCGAGGAAGTCGCCGGCGAGGCCGCGCGCGGCGTGACACGCCCGATCTTGCGGGACAGTCCCGGGGGAGCGATGCAGGCAGGCCCGCAATGCGCGGCGGGCCCGCGGCGCCTGGTCAGCAGTTCCCTTTCTTTGCCTGGCCCGGCGGACAGAAACCGCCGCCGCCGCCGCCGCCGCGGTGGGGGTCCACCACCACTGCCCCATCGGGCGTGTAGACCGCACAGCCGGCGAGAAGGGCAACCATGACGGTCAGGCTACAGAGAATTTTCATGTCAGTAACGGCGAGTTGAGGATGCGGCAGTGTATTTCGGCTCCCTGCAACCAGGGCGAAGCAGGCGTTACACGGTGTACTTCAGACCGGGACGGGTTGAGCCTTTCCGAGCCTATCCGTGGCTTTGTTATCGCCTGTAGCGGGCGCCGCTCCGCCAGGGCAACCGCTGCGAGCCTCGCCATGAACGCCTAAGTCATTGAAATAACGCGAAGTAATGAAAGAGCATAAGGAAATCCCGATTAGGGAATTTGCTTATGCCCTTTAATTATTTGCCGGGCGCATACTCGATACGCAAGAATTCGTCCTTGGCATAAAGCAAGACAGATGGAACTTCGTCAACTCGAGGCCTTCGCGGCCGTCATGTCCACGGGCAGCGTCACCGCTGCCGGGCGTCTGCTTGGCCGCTCGCAACCCGCGATCAGCCGCCTGCTGCAGGAACTGGAAGCCGAGATCGGCTATGCCCTGTTCGCCCGCAGCGGGCCGCGCGTGACGCCGACCGAGCAGGGCTTCCTGCTCTATGACGATGTGGAACGCGCCCTGTCCAGCCTGCGCCAGATCCGCGACCGGGCCGAGGAAATCGCCCGTGGCCAGGCGCAACCGCTGCTGCTGGCGGCCACCTCGGCGCTGGCCGCCGGGCTGGTGCCGGACGCGCTCAAGCGCATCGAGCCGCACGCCAACCTCGCCCCCCGCATCGAACTGCGCAGCGCCTCGCCCGAGCGCGTGGTGCACGCCGTGCTGAGCGGCGCGGCGCAACTGGGCGCGACCAGCCTGCCGCTGGAGCATCGCGGCCTGACCGTGCACTGGATCGGCCAGGCGCCCTGTGTGGTGGCGCTGCCCGAAAACGATCCGGCCGCGCGCCATGAGGTGGTGCCGGTGGCCGAGCTGGCCGGGCGCCGCGTCATCACCATGGCCAATCCCTACCGCCTGCGCCGCCGGCTGGACGCGGCGCTGGGCCATGCCGCCGGCGCCATCGAAACCAATTCGTCCGTCAACGCCCTGGCCGCCGTGCGCGCAGGCCTGGGCGTGTCGGTGCTGGAACCCATTACCGCCTACGGCGCGCCGATGGCGGGCGTGGCGATCCGCCCGATCGACCTGGACATCCCCTTTTTCTTCGGGGTCATCACCTCGCAGTCGCAGCCCCTGACGCCGGCCTGCCAGGCCATGGCCGATGCGCTGGCGCAGGCCGCCGCGCAACTGCTGCCCGGCTTCGTGCTGCACGACGCCTGCCAGCACGGCGCGCTGCTGCAGTCGATCTACGGCGATGACACCCCTCTTACGGATACCCCCGCATGAACCACCCCCTCGCTCCCGCCCCGCAAGGCCTGGTCGCGCTGGAAGCGCGCCTGCGCCAGGATTTGTCCTGGCTGGAAATCCCCGCCAAGCCCTGGGTCACGCCGCGCCTGGTCGACGGCCAGCCGGTGCTGGACGTGGCCATCATCGGCGGAGGCATGGCCGGCCTGGCCGCGGCGGCCTCGCTGACGCACCTGGGCATCGTCGCGCCAATCTTCGACCAGTCGCCCGAAGGCTATGAAGGCCCGTGGGCCACCACCGCGCGCATGGAGACCCTGCGCTCGCCCAAGCAGTTGACGGGTCCGGCGCTGGGCCTGCCCGCCCTGACCTTCCGCGCCTGGTTCGAGGCACAGTTCGGCGCCGAGGCCTGGGAAGCGCTGGACAAGATCCCGCGCCTGCAGTGGATGGACTACCTGCGCTGGTACCGCCGCGTGCTGAACCTGGACGTGCGCAACCAGCACCGCGTGCTGGCCGTGCTGCCGCGCGCCGACCGGCTGGTGCAACTGGACATCGAATCGCCCACTGGCCGCCAGACCGTGCTGGCGCGCCGCGTGGTGCTGGCCACCGGCCGCGACGGCCTGGGCGGCGCCTACGTGCCGGACTTCGCGCGCAAGCTGCCGCGCGACCGCTGGGCGCATTCGTCGGACGTGCTGGACTACGCCACCCTGGCCGGCAAGCGCGTCGGCGTGGTGGGCGCGGGCGCGTCGGCCATGGACAGCGCCGCCACCGCCCTGGAAGCGGGCGCGGCCAGCGTCGACCTGCTGATCCGCCGCGACGACATTCCGCGCATCAACAAGGGCAAGGGCGCCGGCAACCCCGGCCTGACCCACGGCCACCTGAACCTGCCCGATGAATGGAAGTGGAAGATCCGCCACTACATCAACGCCGCCCAGGTGCCGCCGCCGCGCGGCAGCACGCTGCGCGTGTCGCGCCACCCGAACGCCCGCTTCAACCTGGGCTGCGGCGTGCAGGACCTGGCGCTGGTCAATGACGAAATCCGCGTCACCACGCCCAAGGGCATCTTCACGCTGGACTTCCTGGTGTTCTCCACGGGTTTCCGCATCGACTGGACCGTGCGTCCGGAATTCGCCGCGCTGGCGCCGCACGTGCGCGCCTGGGGCGACCGCTACACCCCGCCCGCCGGCGAGGAAGACCAGGAGTTGCATGATTCGCCCGACCTGGGCGCGGCCTTCGAATTGCAGGAGAAGACCCCGGGCGCCTGTCCGGGCCTGGACCGGGTGCACTGCTTCTCGTACCCGGCCGCGCTGACGCACGGCACCGTGTCGGGCGACATCCCCGCGATCAGCGAAGGCGCCAAGCGCCTGGCGCAGGGCATCGCCGGCCTCTTCTACCGCGAGGACGTGGCCACGCACTACGCCAACATGGAAGCGTTCGCGGAACCCGAGGTGTTCGGCGACGAATGGACGCCGGCCCCGGCGCCCGGCGCGGCCCGGCAGGCGGAGACCGCGCAATGACCGGCTGGCTGCTCCGCCGCGTGGCGCAAGCCGCGGTGGTCGTGTTCCTGATGACGCTGATCGTCTTCGTCGGGCTGCACGCCATCGGCAACCCCGTCGACATCCTGATCGGCCAGGACGTCGACCAGGTCGACCGCGCCCGCATCATCGCCGAACTGGGGCTGGACAAGCCCCTGTGGCAACAGTACCTGGGCTTTCTGAACGGGGCGCTGCACGGCAACCTGGGCAACAGCTTCGTCTACAACATTCCCGCCGTGGAACTGGTGATCCAGCGCCTGCCGGCGACCCTCGAACTGGCCATCGCCGCGCTGCTGCTGGCGGTGATCATCGGGCTGCCGCTGGGCCTGTTGGCCGGGCTGTATCCCGACAGCCGTTTCTCCAAGCTGGTGATGGCGGGCAGCATCGTCGGCTTCTCGCTGCCGACCTTCTGGGTCGCGCTGATGCTGATCATGACCTTCAGCGTGTCGCTGGGCTGGCTGCCGGCCAGCGGCCGCGGCCAGACGGTGGAATTCCTGGGCTTCCAGTGGTCGTGGCTGACGGCCGACGGCTGGCGCCACCTGATCCTGCCGGCGCTGAACCTGTCGCTGTTCAAGATCTCGCTGGTGATCCGCCTGACCCGCGCCGGCGTGCGCGACGTGATGCCGCTGGACTTCGTCAAGTTCGCCCGCGCCAAGGGCCTGTCGCCGTTCCGGGTGGTCTGTGTGCACGTGCTGCGCAACACCATGATCCCGCTGGTGACGGTGCTGGGCCTGGAGCTGGGCTCGACCATCGCCTTCGCCGTCATCACCGAAAGCATCTTCGCCTGGCCCGGCGCCGGCAAGCTGATCCTGGACAGCCTGAACGCGCTGGACCGCCCGGTGATCGTGGCCTACCTGATCGTGGTGGTGTGCCTGTTCGTGACGCTCAACCTGATCGTCGACATCCTGTACAAAGTGCTGGACCCGCGGGTGCGGCTGGAGGCGTCGGCATGAGCGCTCCGAACACTCCCCAGGCAAATGCCATGCAAACCGCCGCCCCCGCGCTGAAGCGTGAATCGCCCTGGCGCCGCAACCTGCTGGAATTCCTGTCGTCCAAGACGGCGGTGTTCGGGCTGGTGATCGCCACCCTGCTTATCCTGGCCGCCATCCTGGCGCCGTGGATCTCGCCGCAGAACCCCTACGACCTGCTGCAGATCGACGTGCTGGACGCGCGCCTGGCGCCGGGCACGATGAACGGCCTGAACACCTTCCACTATTGGCTCGGCACCGACGGCCAGGGCCGCGACCTGCTGTCGGGCATCCTGTACGGCCTGCGCATCAGCCTGATGGTGGGCGTGGGCTCGGCGCTGATCGCCGGCATCATCGGCACGCTGCTGGGCCTGCTGGCGGCCTACGCCGGCGGCAAGGTCGACGCGCTGATCATGCGGCTGGTGGACCTGATCCTGTCGTTCCCGTCGATCCTGGTGGCCATGATGATCCTGGCCTACCTGGGCAAGGGCGTGGGCAACGTGGTGCTGACGCTGGTGATCCTGGAATGGGCCTACTACGCCCGCACCGCGCGCGGCCAGGCCCTGGTCGAGCGTCGCCGCGAGTACGTCGAGGCGGCGCGCTGCCTGGACATCCCCAACTGGCGGATCATGCTCAAGCACATCCTGCCCAACTGCCTGCCGCCGCTGATCGTCATCGGCACCCTGCAGATCGCGCGCGCCATCACGCTCGAAGCCACGCTGAGCTTCCTGGGCCTGGGCGTGCCCGTGACCGAGCCGTCGCTGGGGCTGCTGATCTCCAACGGCTTCCAATACATGCTGTCCGGCGAATACTGGATCAGCTTCTACCCCGGCATCGCGCTGCTGATCACCATCGTCGCCATCAACCTGGTGGGAGACCGCCTGCGCGACGTGCTGAACCCGAGGACCCACAAATGAGCGCCGCCCGTCCCGTCGCGGCGCCGGCCGCCGCCAACGTGCCGACCCTGGAAGTGCGCAACCTGCGCACCCACTTCTTCACCCGCGCCGGCACCCTGCCCGCCGTGGACGACGTGTCGTTCACGCTGGAGCGCGGCAAGATCCTGGGCCTGGTCGGCGAGTCCGGCTCGGGCAAATCCGTCACCGGCTTTTCCATCATGGGCCTGGTGGACGCCCCCGGCCGCGTGGTTGGCGGCCAGGTGCTGTTCCAGGGCCGCGACCTGACCCAGCTGGCCCCGCGCGAGCTGCGCAAGCTGCAGGGCAACCGCATCGCCATGATCTTCCAGGATCCGATGATGACGTTGAACCCGGTGCTGCGGGTCGACGTGCAGATGATCGAAACGGTGCGCGCCCACAACAGCATGAGCAAGGCGCAGGCCCGCGAGCTGGCCCGCGACACGCTCGGCATGATGGGCATTCCCAGCCCGGAAGAACGGCTGCTGGCGTATCCGCACCAGTTGTCCGGCGGCATGCGCCAGCGCGTGGCGATCGCCATCGCCATGCTGCATCGGCCCGACCTCATCATCGCCGACGAGCCGACCACGGCGCTGGATGTCACCATCCAGGCGCAGATCCTGTCCGAAGTGCAGAAGCTGGCGCAGCAACACGGCACCAGCCTCATCTGGATCACCCATGACCTGTCGGTGGTGGCGGGCCTGGCCGACGACGTGGCGGTGATGTACGCCGGCCGCATCGTCGAACACGGCAAGGTCGACGACGTGCTCGACCGTCCGCAACATCCCTACACGGTGGGCCTGATCGACAGCCTGCCCAGCAACAACCAGCGCGGCCAACGCCTGCGCCAGATTCCCGGCATGACACCCAACCTGCTCACCCTGCCCGCCGGCTGTGCCTTCGCGGCGCGCTGCGCGCGCGCCACGGCGCAATGCGGCCAGCAGCCCGCCATCACCGACGTGCTGCCCGGCCACCAGGTGCGCTGCTTTCATCCGTCGCGCCAACCGGGCGAGGTGACGGCATGAGCTCGACGACGATTCCGGATACCCGCGACGGCGCCAACGCCACCCCGCTCATCGACCTGCGCCAGGTCAGCAAGCGCTTCGGCGAACGCCCCGTCGGCACCGCCGGCCGCGCCTTGCAGCGCCTGGGCCTGTCCAAGCCGCCCGCCATCACCCGCGCCGTCGATCATGTGGACCTGCTGGTGCGCCCCGGCGAAGTGGTCGGCCTGGTCGGCGAGTCCGGCTGCGGCAAGTCCACGCTGGGCCGCATCGCGGCCGGCCTGCTGACGCCGTCCGGCGGCGAGGTGCTGATCAACGGCCAGCGCCCGGCCGACATGACGCCAGCCCAGGCCCACGCCGCGCGCCTGAAGGTGCAGATGATCTTCCAGGACCCGTATGCCAGCCTGAACCCGCGCCTGCGCGTGGACGAGATCGTCGGCGAGGCCGCGCGCATCCACGGCCTGGTCGGCAACGGCGACTTCGACGACTACGTCAGCGCCCAGCTGCAACGCGCCGGCCTCGATCCGGCCCTGCGCCAGCGCTATCCGCACCAGTTCAGCGGCGGCCAGCGCCAGCGCATCGGCATCGCCCGCGCCCTGGCGGTGCAGCCGTCGATGCTGGTGTGCGACGAGGCCGTGGCCGCGCTGGACGTGTCGATCCAGGCGCAGATCCTGAATCTGTTCATGGACCTGCGCGAACAGCTCAACCTGACGTACCTGTTCATCAGCCATGACCTGGGCGTGGTCGAGCACCTCTCGGACCGCGTGGTCATCATGTACCTGGGCCGCGTGGTCGAGACGGCGCCGGTGGACGAAGTCTTCCGCCGCCCCAACCATCCGTACACCCAGGCGCTGCTGGCCGAGATCCCCAACCTGAAATCGCGCCACAAGACCTTCACCGCCATCAAGGGAGAGATTCCCAGCCCGCTCAATCCGCCCGGCGGCTGCCACTTCCACCCGCGCTGTCCGCATGCGATGGCGCGCTGCAAAACCGAGGTTCCCACCCTGAAGGGAATCGCCATCAACCACCTGAGCGCCTGTCACCTGAACGACATGGCCTGAAAGAAGTTCCCCCTCACCAAGGACCCCGAACATGAAACGCCTGATTCTCTCGACCCTGACCGCCGCCATCCTGGGCGCGTCCGCCGCGGCCTCGGCCGACAACCTGTCGATCGGCTTTGCCGATCCGCTGTCCTCGCTCGACCCGCAACTGAACAACCACGCCGGCGACCGCTCGGTGGCCCTGCACTTCTGGGACCTGCTGATCGAGAACAAGTGGAACAAGCTGCAGCCCGGCCTGGCCGTGAGCTGGAAGCCGCTGGACAGCACCACCTGGGAATTCAAGCTGCGCGAAGGCGTCAAGTGGCAGGACGGCACGCCGTTCACCGCCGACGACCTGATCTACTCGTACACCCGCGCCCGCGCCGTGCCCGGCAGCGTGGCCACCTACGCCGGCTACCTGCGCACCATCGACACGATGACCGCCAAGGACCCGCTGACCCTGATCGTCAAGACCAAGGCGCCCAACCCCGACCTGCCCCTGAACCTGGCGTCGGTGCACGTGGTCAGCAAGCACGTCGGCGAGAAGTCCACCACCGAGGACTACAACTCGGGCAAGGCCATGATCGGCACCGGCCCCTACAAGTTCGTGTCCTACACCCCCGGCGACCGCGTCATCATGGAACGCAACGACGGCTACTGGGGCGAGAAGGCCACCTGGGACAAGGTCAACTACTGCTACATCAACAACGCCGCCGCCCGCACCGCCGCGCTGCTGGCCGGCGACGTCGACGTGATCGACAAGGTGTCGGTGTCCGACCTGGCCAAGCTGCAGAAGGCCGCCAACATCTCGGTCTACCCGTACGACGGCCTGCGCGTCATGATCCTGCAGCCCAGCTTCAACCCCGCGCCGAATCAGTACATCACCGACAACAACGGCAAGCCGCTGGACAAGAACCCGCTGCTGGACGTGCGCGTGCGCCAGGCGCTGAACCTGGCGATCAACCGCAAGGCCATCACCGACCGCATCCTGCAGGGCGCCGCCACCGAAGCCAACCAGTGGATGCCCAAGGGCACCTTCGGCTACAACCCCGACGTCAAGGACATCCCCAACGACGTCGAGAAGGCCAAGAAGCTGCTGGCCGAAGCGGGCTTTCCCGACGGCTTCAAGCTGACCATGCACGTGCCCAACGACCGCTACCCGCAAGGCCCGGAAACGGCCCAGGCGGTGGCGCAGTTCTGGACCCGCATCGGCGTCAAGACGCAAGTGGAAGTGGTGCCATGGGCCGTGTACTCGGGCCGCGCCAACAAGAACGAATTCGCGGTCAGCATGCTGGCCTGGGGCAACGGCACGGGCGAAGCCAGCTACGCGCTGGTCAACATCCTGGCCACCGTCGACGCCAAGAAGGGCCTGGGCGCCTCCAACTGGGGCCACTACAGCAACCCCAAGGTCGACGCCGCGCTGGACCAGTCCACCTCGGAATTCGACGTGGCCAAGCGTGAAGCCATCCTGCGCGACTCGGTCAAGCTGGTGTCCGACGACGTCGGCATCATCCCGCTGTACCACTACAAGAACATCTGGGCCGCCAAGAAGGGCCTGAAGGTCACCCCCATGACCAGCGACCGCACCGCCGCCATGATGGTCACCAAGGACTCGGCCAAGTAAGGCGCGCATCATGGTTCCTACCCTGAGCATCCAACCCGCCGACGCGCTCATCGACGTGCCCCGCCAGATCCGGGTGGAGCACGTCGCGCCCGGCCAGACGGTGGAGATCACCGCCCTCACCCGCCGCAACGGCGTGCTCTGGCAAAGCCAGGCCGCCTTCGTCGCGGGCGAGGACGGCGTGGTCGACCTGACGCGCGACGCGCCCGTCTCGGGCGACTACAGCGGCCTCTCGCCCATGGGCCTGGTGTGGTCGCAGTCGCCCGTGGACTCGCCCAGCCGCGAGCACTTCAACCACCCGGTCAGCGAGCCGCTGGTCACCGAAGTGGTGGCGCGCGTGGCCGGCGCCCAGAGCGTGGCGCGCTTCACCCAGCGCCTGGCCGCCGACGGCGTCACCCGCCAAGAGGTGCGCGAGGAAGGACTGGTCGGCACGCTCTACCTGCCGCCCGGCGCCACGCCCGGCTCGCATCCCGCCGTGCTGATCCTGAACGGCTCGGGCGGCGGCATCAACGAACCGCGCGCCGCGCTGTATGCGTCGCGCGGCTACGCCGCCTTCGCCCTGGCCTATTTCAAGGCGCCGGGCCTGTCGGACTACATCTCCAACACGCCGCTGGAGTACTTCCAGACCGGCCTGCGCTGGCTGCGCAAGAAGGTCCAGCCCAAGCACGACTTCGTCGCCATCAGCGGCCAGTCGCGCGGCGGCGAACTGGTGCTGCTGCTGGGCGCCACCTTCCCCACGGAAGTATCGGCGGTCGTGGCCTACGTGCCCGGCGCCGTGGTCCACAGCGGCCAGAACGCCTGCGATCCCAAGATCGGCCGCGAAGGCCCGACCTGGCTGCTGGGCGGCAAGCCCCTGCCGCACGTCTGGGAAAACAACCGCACCGCCACCTGGGCGCCGTTCGACGAAGGCCCCGCGCCGCATCGTCACGAAAAGGCCATCCTCACCGCGCTGCAGGACCCCGACGCCGTGGCCCGCGCCCGCATCAGGGTCGAGGACATCCAGGGCCCGGTGATGCTGCTGTCGGCCACCGACGACGGCTCGTGGCCGTCCAGCCTGTACTCGAAGATGGTGCGCGACAAGCTGGCCGAGGTGCAGCATCCGTATCCGGTCCAATGGCTGGACTACGAGAACGGCGGCCACTCGATCCTGTTCCCCTACGTGCCCACCACGCAACTGGTCTACGCCCACCCCGTGTCCGGCAAGATCAGCACCAGCGGCGGCAACCCCAAGGACAACGCGCGCGCCGACGAGCAATCGTGGGAAGGCGTGCTGAAGTTCCTGGACGCCGCGGTCAAGGCGCGCGGCCGCCACGCCCGGCAACCCCGGCTGAACGACATCCAAGGAGACTTTCTCAATGGCACAACCCCCCATCGTCTATGACGCCGCCCGCGACCTGGTGGACCAGCTCGTCGGCCTGAAGGCCGACAGCGCCACCTACGCCGTGCGCCACCAGCGCGACAAGGTCGCCGCCGCCACCCAGGGCAGCTACGACGCCCTGTTCGACCCGGCCCTGCCCGGCCTGACGCTGGCCGAGCGCCTGCTGGTCGCGCTGTACGCCGCGCGCCTGACGCCGTCGCCGGCGCTGGTTGCGCACTACCGCCAGCGCCTGGTCGAGGCCGGCGCCGGCGCCGCCGACATCCAGGTGGCCGAGTCCGGCAAGCCGGCGGACGCCGCCGACCCGCGCCTGGCCGCGATCCTGGAGTTCACCCGCAAGCTGATCGAAAAGCCCGTCGAAGGCGACGAAGCCGCGCTCAAGACCCTGCCGGCCGCCGGCGTCTCCACGCCCGCCGTGGTCACGCTGTCGCAACTGGTGGCGTTCCTGTCGTATCAGGTGCGCCTGGTCGCCGGCCTGCAGGCCATGCTGGCGCTGGAAACCAAGCCGATCGCGGCCGGCACCCCGCCCGCGCCCTTCCCGGCCAACACCGCCGCCACCGAACCCGGCGACGTCATCAAGGCCCACGGCTTCACCAACGAAGTGCTGGAGTGGAAGGCGTGGCTGGACGTGGTCCAGGTCGACAGCGCCACGCCCGAGCAGATCGCGGTCCTGGAAGAAAGCCACCCCAAGGCCAAGGTCTCGGATTACTACCTATTCCTGGTGCACCAGCCCGAGATCCTGCGCCAGCGCTCCACCGCGTTCAACGCCATCATGTACGCGCCCGGCGGCCTGTCGCGCGCCGAGCGGGAACTGGGGGCGACCGTGGTGTCGCGCGTCAACGGCTGCGTCTACTGCGCCTCGGTGCACGCGCAGCGCTTCGAGCAACTGGCCAAGCGCAATGACGTGATCGCGCAGGTGTTCGAGGACCCGGCCACCGCCGGCACCACCGCGCGCGAACTGGCGATCGGCAAGTTCTCGATCCAGATCACCGATGCGCCGGCCTCGGTGGATGCGGCCAGCATCCAGGCGTTGAAGGACGTGGGCCTGAGCGACGGCGAAGTGCTGGACCTGCTGCATTCGGACGCGATCTTCGCGTGGGCCAACCGGTTGATGTTGAACCTGGGCGAGCCGGTGGTCGTGCAGGTCTGACGATCGCGCGCGCATCGCGCCGCGCAGTACCTGGACAGGCCGCGTTTTCGCGGCCTGTCTGCTTTGCGGCTCGCGGTTGATGCCCGTCGTCCGCAGGCGGCCGACAACGCAGCGGCGTGCCGGTTGAACCGCGCACCCGCCTACTTCTGCCGCGCCTCCACCCGCTGCGACAGCAGGTCGTAGAACAGCCGCGCCACCGGATTCAAGGTCTTGCCGCGCGGATGGATCAGGCCGATCGTGCGGCTCACGGCGGGATTGCGCAGCGGCACGCTGACCAGCGTGCCATGATCCTCATCCGGCATCGCCAGGCGCGGCACCACGCCCACGCCCAGGCCCGCCTCCACCATGCTGACCAGCGCCGGCACGTGCTGCACCTCGCAGAAATGGCGCGGCCGGCTGCCGCTGTGCACCAGCGCCTGGTCCATCAGGAAACGATTGCCGCTGCCCTGCGCCAGCGTGATGTACGGATGCGCCTCCAGGTCGGCCCAATCCACCGACTTGCGTTTGGCCAGCGGATGCTTGCGGCTCACCGCCGCCACGAACGGCTCTTCCAGCAGCGGCTTGAACTCGATCTCCGCGTCATTGGCGCCGATGTAGGTCAGCCCGAAATCCGCGTCGCCGCGCGCCACCGCCGTCAGCACCTGCGAGGACGACTCGTCGATGATGCGGATGCGGATACGCGGATAGCTGGCGTGGTATTCGCGGATCACATCCGGCAGGAAATACGCCACCGCCGACGGCACGCAGGCAATCGTCACCATGCCCGACAACCGCTCGGCCACGTCGCGGATGCCGACCAGCGCGCTCTCCAGCTCATTCAGCACGCTGCGGGCACGCGGCACGAAGCCGCGGCCGAGGGTGGTCAGCTCGACCTTGCGCGTGGTGCGCGTCATCAGTTGCACGCCCAGCGCCGCCTCCAGCTTGTCGACGCGGCGCGACAGCGCCGACTGCGACAGGTGCAGCGCCTCGGACGCGGCGCGGAAACTGCCCAGGTCGGCCACCGCCAGAAAGGCGCGCAAATCGGCAAGATCGAAATTCATGCGTTTTCATCAAGAATTGAACGAATTTTTGCACTTTACTCGATTCCGAGGGCGGGGCACGATGTCTCCCAGCCGCAACCAATAGCGGCCCGAACAGGAGACCCCACCCATGAATCCGCTACGGAGAGCCTGCCTGCGCACCGCGCTGGCGCTGGCCGCCGCCCCCTTGTTGTCGTCCGCCCCCTTCTCGGCCCACGCCGACGCCTGGCCGCAACGCCCCATCCGCCTGCTGGTGCCCTACGGCCCAGGCGGCAGTTCCGACGTGGTGGCGCGCGCCGTCGCCGTGGAGATGTCGCGCGACCTGGGCCAGCAGGTCATCGTCGAGAACAAGGGCGGCGGCCAGGGCAGCATCGCCACGGTGGAAGCGGCGCGCGCCCGGCCCGATGGCTACACGCTGATCCTGGGCCACGTCGGCACCCTCGCGGTGAACCCGACCATGATGCCCAACCTGTCGTATGACCCGCGCCGCGACTTCGCCCCGATCATCCTGCTGGCCAAGCTGCCCATGGTGTTCGCCGTGGGCGCCAAGGTGCCGGCCGCCAGCCTGCCCGAATTCGTGGCGCTGGCGCGCGCCAAACCGGGCGTCCTGAACTACGGCTCGGCCGGCAACGGCAGCGCCGGCCACCTGGCCTTCGAAATGCTCAAGACCGCCGCCGCCATCGACGTGGTGCATGTGCCGTACAAGGGCACCGGCGCCCAGGTCACCGACCTGCTGGCCGGCAACATCGATGCCGCCGCGGCCGGCATCCCCGGCCTGCTGCCGCATGCGCAGGCCGGCAAGATCAAGATCGTGGCCGTCGGCTCGGCCCAGCGCCTGCCGATCCTGCCGGACGTGCCCACCGTGGCCGAACAGGGCTACCCCGGCTTCGAAAGCTCGCAGTGGTTCGGCCTGCTGGCCCCGGCCGGCACGCCGCAGGAAGCGATCTCGCGCCTGCAGGCCGCCGCCCAGCGCGCCCTGCGGACCGACGCCGTGCGCCAGCGCCTGGCCCATGACGCCGCCGAGCCTTCCGGCGCCGGGCCGGCCGAATTCGCCGCCTTCATCGACGCCGAAGAGCGCCGCTGGAGCCAGGTGGTGAAAGACGCCCGTCTTTCCGCCGAATAAATCCCCCCTCTTTTTTCACACAAGGATTGCTGATCATGGCCGCCACTGCTGGCTCCCCCTCCCTCGTCCCGGAAACCGAACTGCGCGAGCTTGGCGCGCGCGCCTTCGAAGGCCTGGGCCTGCCGCGCCAGGACGCCGTCGACGTGGTCGACATCCTGGTGCTGGCCGATCTGTTCGGCCTGTCCACCCACGGCCTGTCGCGCATCGAATCGTATGGCGAGCGCCTGCAGGTCGGCGGCATCAACCGCCAGGCCCGCATCCGCGTGGACAGCCCCGCCCCCGCGCTGCGCCTGGTCGACGGCGACAACGGCGTCGGCCCGCTGGTCGGCATGCACGCGCTGCGCGCCGCCATGCAGGCCGCCAGCGAATGCGGCGTGGGCCTGGCGTTCGCCCGCCAGAGCAACCATTTCGGCCCGATCTCGCCCTACGGCCTGATCGCCGCCGAGGCCGGCTACGCCAGCATCATCGGCAGCAACGCCACCACCACCATCGCCCCCTGGGGCGGCACCGACGCGCGCGTCGGCAACAGCCCCATCGGCTTTGCCGTGCCGAATCCGGACGGCGCGCACTTCCTGCTCGACATGGCCATGAGCGTGGTCGCCCGCGCCAAGATCCGCAACGCCCTGAAGGCCGGCCAGGCCATCCCCGACACCTGGGCCACCGACGCCCAGGGCCAACCGACCACCGATCCCAGGCAGGCACTGGACGGCTTCCTGCTGCCGATCGGCGGCCACAAAGGCTACGGCCTGGCGCTGATGGTGGACCTGTTCGCCGGCCTGCTGTCCAACGCCGCCTACCTCACCCACGTCAAATCCTGGGTCGACGCGCCCGACGAACCGCAGAACCTGGGCCACTTCTTCCTGCTGATCGACACCCGCCGCCTGGGCTCGACCCAATGGCTGGCCGAACGCATGAACGACTTCGCCGCCATCCTGCACGCCAGCCCGGCCGCCGACCCGGCCCGCCCCGTGATCCAGCCCGGCGAGATCGAGCTGGCCAAGCTGGCGCGCCAGCGCGCCCACGGCATCGAAGTGGCCGCGGACGTCCTGGCCCTGCTGCGCCAACACGCCGGCCAGGGCTGAGCCGGCATCCCGGAGGAGACCGACAACATGAAGAACATCGCCCGACTCACCCTGGTCCTGGCGGCGACCCTGGCCGCGCCGCAGGCCGGCGCCGCCGACTATCCCAGCCAGCCGATCCGCCTGATCGTGCCCTACGTGGCCGGCGGCGCGGCCGACATCACCGCGCGCGTGGTCGCGGCCCGCATGGCCAAGACCCTGCAGGGCACCATCGTGGTCGAGAACAAGCCCGGCGCCAACGGCATGATCGGCACCGACTTCGTCGCCAAGGCCGCGCCCGACGGCTACACCCTGCTGCTGGACGCCAGCGGCCCGCTGGTGGTCAACCCGTCGCTGTACAAGAAAACGCCCTATGACCCGCTGAAGGATTTCGCCCCGATCAGCCAGATCACCAGCTACCAGTACGCGCTGGTGGTGCCGCAGCAATCGCCCGCGCACAGCATCGACGACCTGCTCGCCGCCGCCCGCAAGAAACCCGGCGCGGTCACCTACGGCTCGGCCGGCCTGGGCGCCGGCGGCCACCTGGCCGGCGAACTGCTGGCCCTGCGCACCGGCACCCAACTGACGCACGTGCCCTACAAGGGCAACGCCCAGGCCCTGACCGACGTGCTGGGCGGGCAACTGTCGTTCACCTTCGACACCACCGTCACCGCCACCCCGCACATCCAGTCCGGCAAGCTGCGCGCCTACGCCGTCACCGGCCCGCGCCGCGCCTCCAGCCTGCCCGACCTGCCCACCATGCAGGAACTGGGCTACAAGGACTTCGTCATCACCCAGTTCCAGGGCCTGCTGGCGCCCGCCGGCACCGATCCGCGCATCATCGCCACCCTGCATGACGCCGTGGTCCAGGCGGTGAAGGACCCGGAAGTGGTGCGCAAGCTGGCCACCGAAGGCGGCAATGAAATCATCGCCGGCACGCCCGAGGAATTCACGCGCCAGTTGCGCGACGACCTGCAACGCTACCGCCAACTGATCAGCGAAGCCCACATCACCGCGGAGTGACCCCATGTACCAGATCGACATCCTGATCCAGGGCTACCCCGGCCGCGCCGTCTGCCATGGCGGCCTGGGCTGGAGCACCAGCACCCTGCTGCGCTCGGACCGCCACAGGATCCTGGTGGACGTCGGCGCGTTCGGCGTGCGCCACCTGCTCGGCCGCCACCTGGACGCCTGCGGCGTCGCGCCGGCCGACATCACCGACGTCGTCCTCACGCACGCCCACTACGACCACGCCGTCAACTTCACGCTGTTCCCCAACGCCACCGTCTGGATCGGCGCGCGGGAAATGGAATGGGCCGCCGCGCAACCGCCCGGCTTCAACCCGCTGCCCGAACTGTACGTGCGCGAACTCGACCGGCTGGACCGCGTGCGCCGTATCGGCGACGGCGACGCCTTCCTGCCCGGCATCACCGCCATCGCCGCGCCCGGCCATACCCCGGGCCACCTGCTGTTCTACGTCGACGATCCGCGCCAGCCCATCCTCTTCACCGGCGACGCCGCCAAGAACCGCGCCGAACTGGTCTCGGGCCAGGTGGTCGACACCGCCGACGCCGCCGCCAGCCATGCCAGCCTGGAACGCATCTGGGAATGGTGGCGCAAGCGGCCCGGCACGCTGCTGGTGCCGGGCCATGACCTGGGCATGAAACTCGACGCCGATGGCGCGCCGGTCTATGTCGGCGAGCGCCGCGCCGCGATCAATGCGTGGTTCGGGGATGACCTGGAGCCGCAACGGATCGACCTGTGCTGTGCGCCGGGTGCGGGGCGGTACAGCGTGTGAATCGGCTGCTACCCGGTGTGAACCATCCGCCGCGGCCCTTGAACAGTAGCTGCCGCCTTGAGCTTCCGCCACGGCAGACAAGCCATCAGCAATCGCCTTTGAATTTCCCACTGTCCTCCACCAATAACGCCATGACCGCGATTTCCAGCACCACCGCACGTTCGGACGTCCCCGCCCATTCCGGCGCCACCAACATCCCCGCCAACATCATCCAGGCCTTCACCCCCACCGGGGCGCTGCGCGCCACCATCAACCTCGGCAACCCCATCCTGGCCACCCGCGACGCCAGCGGCGCGGCCGCCGGCGTCTCCGTCGACCTGGCCCGCGCCTTCGCGCAGCGGCTCGGCGTGGCCCTGGAACTCATCGTTCTGGACAGCGCCGGCAAGGCCGTCGACACCGTCAGCCAGGACGCCGCCGACATCGGCTTCTTCGCCATCGACCCCAAGCGCGCCGCCGGCATCGCCTTCACCGACGCCTACGTCCTGATCGAAGGCGCCTACCTGGTGCGCAACGATTCGCCCCTGCGCGAGATCGCCGAGGTCGACGACCCGCGCCATCGCGTCACCGTCGGCCTGGGCAGCGCCTACGACCTCTACCTGACGCGCGAACTACAACGCGCCGCCATCACCCGCGCCGCCACCTCTCCCACCGTGGTCGACACCTTCCTGCAGACCGGCACCGACGTCGCCGCCGGCGTGCGCCAGCAACTGGAAGCCGACGCCCGCCGCCTGGGCGGCCTGCGCCTGCTGCCCGGCAGCTTCATGACCATCCGCCAGGCCATGGGCCTGCCGCGCGGGCGCGGCGAAGCGGCGGCGCGCGTCCTGGCCGACTTCGTCGAAGACATGAAACGCAGCGGCTTCGTGGCCCAGGCCCTGGCCCGCCACGGCATCGACGGCGCCGCCGTCGCGCCGGCCGCCGGCGGATAGCCGCCGGATAGTCGGCCGACCCGCGCACGGCTCGACGCCAAGCAGGCCCGCCCTGTCGGCTGCCGGACGGAGAGTCACCGGTTTCGTTAAAATGACGCTTTCCGCCTTCCACTGCGCCCCGCCCCACGCGGGGCGCATTGCCTTACCCCCATGTCCGACAAAACCCACGACATCCGCCCCGGCCAGTCGATCGAACTGCTCAAGGCCCTGCACATCCTGACCCGCGACGGCAAGATGAACCAGGACAGCCGCCGCAAGCTCAAGCAGGTCTACCACCTGTTCCAGTTCATCGAACCGCTGCTCAAGGACGTCCAGCAACAACGCGGCGCCGTCACCCTGGCCGACCACGGCGCGGGCAAGTCGTACCTGGGCTTCATCCTGTATGACCTGTTCTTCAAGGAACAGCCCGAGGCGCTGAAGAACGGCTCGCACATCTACGGCATCGAAACCCGCGAGGAACTGGTCAAGTCATCCGAAGAACTGGCCACGCGCCTGGGCTTTGGCGGCATGTCGTTCCTGAACCTGTCGGTGGCCGAATCCATCACCTCCGACAAACTGCCCGCCACCATCGACGTGGTCACGGCCCTGCACGCCTGCAATACCGCCACCGACGACGCGATCCATTTCGCGCTGGAGAAAAAGGCCAAGTACATCGTGGTCGTGCCCTGCTGCCAAGCGGAAGTGGCGTCGGTGCTGAGAAAGAACAAGGCCAAGGCGCTGGCCGATCCGCTGGCGGAGATCTGGCGGCATCCGCTGCACACGCGGGAGTTTGGCAGCCAGATCACGAACGTGCTGCGGTGCTTGCAACTGGAAGCGCACGGGTATCAGGTCAGCGTGACGGAGCTGGTGGGGTGGGAGCATTCGATGAAGAATGAGCTGATCATTGCGCAGTACAAGGATCTGCCGCGTCGGAAGCCGGCGGAACGGCTGACGGAGATGCTGGATCGGATCGGGTTGCAGGAGTTGAAGGATCGGTTTTTCTTGCCGGAAGCGGCTTGAGAATTGAAAAAGGACCTTGCGAGGTCCTTTTTATTTTTGAGCGCTTGTCTCGGAAAGGGATGAAAACGCCACCTTTAGCACTGGCACCCATATGCGTTGTGCCTACACTCGCCCTGCGATCACACCAATGATCGCCCGGGATGACAGCCGGAAGGCCAAGGGAGCAAACAGCAACAGCCATAGTTCACACCCCAAAGGAGCGTGCAATGAGCCACCATCCCTATACCCTTGACCGCTGGGCCACGCCGGATGATCCGGAGAGCGTCCCTATTCGATTTGCAGATCTTCGGAAGATAGAACGGGCTTGCCTGGGCATCTGGGCCATCGCCCGGATCGTGGGCAATAGCGCAACAGAACCCGAGAGCACCGGCGCGGAACCGCTGGAACCGTGGATCAACGCCAACTTGCTAGGCGGCATTGAGAGCCTCTGCGATCACATTGCGGATCTTGCAGAGTCGGCTATGGACGGGGCACGGTTGGACCTTGGGATAGCGATGACGGAAGGGTCATTGCATTGATTGGCGCGGTTGCGATGTGCTTGGCGCCATTGGGATGCCAGCACGTCGCAAGAGTGGGCAATCGACAGGATGCCGGGCCACTAGCCGCGCCACCGCCAGCGCTGAACTATCGCTCAATCCCCCGAGCTTCTACGCAACCGATCGGTCGAGGCCTTGTTCAGGCGCTTCGCCTCGGATTCCGCGTAGTCTTCCTCGCCCGGCTCATACTTGCCGTCATACATGCAGCTGCTGCGATTCCAGCGGCATTCGTTGGTCAGGGAACAGCCGGAAGTCAGCGCGGCGAGAAACAGAACGACACCGCAACGGCCTAGGGTTTGAATCGACATGGGGCTCCTTAATTGATGGGGGTAGTGTACGGGATGAAGACGGCCAGTGAGTGAGGACCGGGAGCAACATACTTCGATAGTTTTCTACGAAGCTAAGTGCATTTACATTCGCATCGGCGTGGCAATATGCACCATTAATTTATCAACACATCACCCTAAGATTTCCCCGCCCGCTCACTCCTTATCCTCATATTTCATAGCCCACACACACGATTTCATTCGCATTTCTATGTGCTTTATGGCCAATAAAATTTCCTCTTGCAAAGCTGGATGGCGGGCAGTATTTTTTCTGCGCTCAAGTATTCTCAGCGTTACTGGGAAGTATTTTGGCAACCGCCTAAGCTCATAGACCGAAGAAATTTGAACCTCCAGGTAAGGAGCCAAATCATTAGAATCGCTAGGATCATGATTAACATTAATACGCTTAATAATCTCATGATACCTAGCAAACTGCTCGCGCTCCGCCTCACTTGATCGCACATTGACATACCTGATGGCTGTAACCAGCAACGGAATGCCAGCCAGCAAAACAGAAAGTGGGCCACTATTCTCTAGCAAAAATGTCCAAACAGTCGACATGACTATTCCACAACCTCAATGAAAATCAGGCCACTCATTCTCCAAGAAAAATTATTTACCTTAGGAGAAACAAATATTTATACGAATGCAACCATATGGCGGCATAGAGGATGAACTCAAATAAGCCCCCCACAGCCTGGTATCGACTTAGGAATCGGCATAGGCATAAGCATTCAACTTCTGGAACAAATTTACTACCTCTGCTACGGAAGCGTCCTCAACGAGAATCCTCTCTCGCATGCGAATATGTGTAAATGTGGAGCTCGCACCAGAAGCTTGGCGGGCCTCTTCACGCAAGAGGTTACACTGCCTTAGCATTAGAGCCAAATCAACCCAAAATTCATCGCGCAAGATTTTGTCTGCCTGAAAATCGTCACCGAGGCGAAGCCAATATTGGCGTACACGACAAGCTCTCCCCAATAGTTTATATATGCCATGTGCTGTCAAGGCTGGCAAAGCCAGTCCTGTAGCTACAGTAGACGTTGCATTTCTACCGTATCGATTCAACCACTGCTCCATTGGTGCCTGGGTGATAAGGTCTCCTCCTCCGCCAACAACGATTTGCTTTGGCAATGGGAACGTTGGTGAAAATCTCGTTGCCTCATTAGCGATGACATTTACAATTCGGCATTCGTTAAATCTGACGCCACTTAAATCAGCCCCTCGGCAGTCCAACTGATGAATGTTTACACGAATCAACGAAACTCTACTAGCGGTGCCCCTCACCACGGTCTCATCGATTTCGCAATCATTTATCTCTTGACCGTCGTTTAATTGCGCAAGCGCTGATATTACCAGAGCACCAATATTTCTTCCGGCTCGATCGGCTCCTCCATATACACTAGCAAGAGAGGTTGCCCTATTTACAAACGCATTCATCTGAGGGACCTGAGATTCCGCAGCTTTTGCCGCAACTTCGCTGAAGACTGCCACCAGCTCCGATCCAAGCACATTTCTTTTCAAGTACTTTGGTATCTCTCCTTTTCCAATCGCATCTAAGGACGCTAGCGAGAGAAAGTAGCTTTGAAGATGCGAATGTACAAAGCACTTATATCCATTTCTGACATCGGGTCCTAAAGCCGCAATGACGCCAGCTCGATTCCGAATTAAACGAACGATCTCCTGTGGAATTCCCTCGTCCAACGAGATTTCCACGAGCCAAGACAATGATGTCTCATCGAGAGAATCCGATTGACTATCAGCCATGTCTCGCGACACTTCAATCAAAAAACGTAATAGGAAATTTTCCAGATTAGGGCGCGAAATTACCGCTTCGACACTATCACCAAAAAGAGCGGCCTCCCGCTTGAGCATATGCTCGACTAGCAAAGGGGTAAGGAAGCTGTCGCTCTGTTCTCGAAGTCGCTTGGGCTCCAAGTGATCCGCCATCAAATTCAAGAACACGGGCCTCAATGCAAAAGATCCATCTTCTAATAAAGAAGAAACTGCGGGGATCTTAAGATGAACGTCCGCCCACCCTTTCGTTTTCAGCCAGTCACATGCTTGTTCTGGGGTTGGTGGATCAAGGGTCAGACTCGAAACAATGTCATATCCCTCACGCAGTGATTTAACATCTCGAAAAAGTCGATCTCGCCCCAGAAATGTGTCCCTTCCAGACAACAGCACGACCCCCTTTCCGCGCGCAGACGAAATTAGATCATTTACTTGGGACCACGCGAGTTCGTATCCATTCGGGTCCCCGAGCTCATCGAAACCATCCACCGCCACGGTTATAAGACCATATTTTAGAAGAATAGGGACTTGATCATAGGTAGTGTTAGATCGCAAAGTCTGCAAACTGAATGCCATGAGATCTTGCAAATTAGAAAGCACCCTACCGCGGCTGCGTACGTGCAAAATAAGCGAGGACGGCGAGGTCCGATATGCCTCGGCTTTCATTAGTGCAAGCTGCTCGACGAGATTGGTCTTACCGATCCCAGCCGGGCCATCAATTAGCATCACCTCTGCAGCTTCCGGGTTGCGCGGCTCAGCGCCGAGAAGCGAAGCGACTTTGTGCACTCCCTCAATTCGCTCTTGCTTGTGAGTATGACCATTGATCGGCAAGAGCTTTTTCGAATCCACCACAAGACGTCGCAACAATTCCGCCTGAGACTCCGCCCATCTCCGAAGATTGGCGAAATCTTCCGACGCCAGCATTGCGGAAAAGGAAGCTATATTTTTCGCAGGAAATCCTTTCTTCTGAAGAAGAACTTTCCCATTTGACTCTTCTATAGATACTCTAAACTCTCGTCCATCTCTAACCAGCTTTGCATTAATTACCCCAGACTTTTGCGTAACTTTTGGAGATTCCGCACCTATATCCACAAAGGGCAACAGATCATTTGCGATGGATTCTTTAGAGAACATTAGAGCCTCACCATTATATTTTCCAACTTGACAAAATTACTGGTTCGCCGCCTATTCTGAAGCAGAATAATTCGCGATGACGATTTTGACAGCAAAGCCTCGGCTGTAAATATAGGCGGTATTAAATCATCATCCTCTGCCACCACTAGAATCCACTCTCGCGGCTCATTGGCTGCTGCCAATACAACATCAGCAGCCATTGCAGTATCAACCATTTTTTCGCCCAAAATTCCTTTCTGTTCGCGCAACGTATTAGGCAAATGGATTCCCAACTTCTCATGTAGTCTTTGGGGCAGAGCATGAAGCAAACGGTCGCCGTAACCAACATTGCTCTCAAATACCACATTTCTAACCGAAGATAAGTCAGCGCAATTCGTTGAAGCCAATACGTATGTTATTGCCTTCTTGTTTGCGGTTGGCTCATAGCCCTTGTGCCAGCCATGGTACAAGCGAAGCTGGACCCTAAACCTAAGCGACGAATCCAGCGTTTGCAGACACCGCGAAATTCGTTCAGAAGTTTTTCGTAGCACTAGCTTTGCCACTTGAACAGGATCACGCTCGGCAGAATCACCACTTATATAAATCTGTGAGTTCCAGTCAACAAAAGCGGATACGAAAATTATCGCCGCATGCGATTTAGCTTCCTCATTATTATTACTCACCCCTAGATCTCCGAGCATTTGACACATCAAATAGATTGGAAAAACGCTGTGGTAACCCCCCACACATCCTACGTGCCCCCCCAACCGTGTGAAAGCGAGTACGTTCGATCCAGACCACTGCTCCTTGCAGTTCCCGTCTGACAAAAAGAGGGTTTACCCTCATAGCAAAGCACGTCTTGGCCTCTAGCCATGAGGTACCACTTGAACGAACGAAATCGGCTATGTACGCCCTATGTTATATAACATTTCGAAACTACAGTTTTTTCTTGTCACCTAGAAGTTTCTTCTGCTGAGAGAATAGGGATTTTCCCCAAACTTTCTGTGGATGCATCTTGCTCAATCTCATGACCGTGCGCCGCCGCCTGCGCGTCTTAGTGCAATCCAACTCCGTCCGCGAAATCGACGCCTACTTCGCCGACCTTGAGCAGCAGGATTGGACCGCGGCAGGTACATCGGACTCGCTGTATTCCGAAGCCGTCCTCTCCGGCACCCTCTTCGACTACAGCACCGTCCCCTACCCGCAGGCCGCCGACTTCCTCCAGGCCTGGATCGCCGCCTGCCCCGACTCCTACCACGCGCACCTGGTCCTGGCTAACTTCTGCTTCGGCCGCGCCGCGGATATCCGCGGCTTTGGCTGGGCGGACAGCGTGACGCAGGATCGCTGGATCGGCGCCGCCCTGGCCTGCGAAACCGCCGCCGCCGCGCTGTTGAAAGCCATGACGCTGTCGCCGCGTCCCGTCGCGGCCTGCGTGACCATGATGCAAATGGCGGCGCATTTCAAAGAGCCGTATTGGCTGCGCCAGTTGTTCGAAGGCAATCCTCCGGAAACCATTACCCACGACGATGTCGAGGAACCCGGCCTGATGGACGCCGCGCTGGCGCATCTGGCGGAATACGGCGTGCCGCGCCTGCAACCGAATCAGGCGCCGCAGTCCCTGCCCGCATGGCTCGCGCCGCGCGCCGAGCATGAAATGGAACAGGGCAAGGATTACTGGCTGCTGCGCGCATTGGAATTGCGCCCGGGCCACCTGGAAACGCTGATCGCGTATGCGCAGTATCTGCAACCGCGTTGGGGCGGCAGTTACGAGGATATCGACGGCCTGGCCAGCGGCCCGCTGTGCGAGACGCTGACGGAACCGCAGCGCAACGCGATCCGCTGGATCGGCCTATGGGACGAGCTGAGCGATTTTCCGGACGCCGAAGAAACGCAGGCGGTGCAAGCCCATCGCCAGGCCTTCGAATCGTTCCTGCAACGCGATCTGCGGCCCCAGGAACGCGGCGAGGCGCTCGGTCGGTTCGCGAATTTCGTCAGTTATTCGCTGGGCGACCACGCGCGTGCCCGCGAGCTGCACGCGCAGAGCGTGGCGGCGTTCCCGGGGAATATGTATTTTGGCGAAGTGGACGGGCCATTCCGCAGTTTCGCGCACGTGACGCTGATTCACCACATCCCGGACGACGACGGCGCGTTCAAGCGCGTGCTGGAGCGCATGAGCGGCTGGGACCAGTTGGCGACGCCGCAGGGGTTGGTGGCGGTGGCGCATCAGTTCGGGCTGTGGGGGTTTGAAAAGGATCCGGCCAAGGCGCAACAACTGCTGGATCGCGCCGCCGAACTCGGCCGCGACCAGACGGACGACAGTTTCAATGTGCTGGCGGCGGCCGCGATGCTGTGGGATGGCGGCGCGCACGAGGAAGGTTATTTCCTGACCCGCCAGTTGGCGGATCGGCGTTTTCCCGACTCGGCCAGCAGCATGTACGACATTCACCGCGGTTTCCGCGACAACACGCCCGACCATTATCTGGACGAGGCGGTGCGCGACGAATGGCTGCAACGCGCGGTGGACGATGGTTCGCCGCTGGCCAAGTACAACATGGCGCATCGGCACCTGTTCGACGGCAAGATGGATTTCTCGCGCCGCGAGAATATCGAGACGGTATTGCGGCTGCTACAGGAGTCGCGCGAGGAACCGCGCGCCGACGGCCTGGCGCGTTTGCGCATCGGGGTGCTGCTGCGCGACCACGGCACCGACGCGGAAAAACAGAGCGGCGTGCGCGATTATCTGCGGCCGCTGGTCGACGAAGACGACGACTGGCGCGCCGCCCGCGCCAGCGCCGAAATCGGATTGGCCTATGCGCGCGGCCACGGCGCCAAGAAGAACCGCTTTGCCGCCATCGAATGGGTCGGGCACGCCAGCAAGCTGCAACCGGACGACGAAGGTATCGACGAGATCCATGGCGAGGTGATGAACTCGCACAGTCTGGTCAAGACCATTGGCACGGTGTTCGGGGCGTATCTGGGACGGGGCGGCGTGACGGCGGAGGATCTGCCGCCGAAGGCCGCGGAATAAGCAGACGGACCCTGGGATCATCGACGTTCAAACTGATCCAGTCCTGAATATCGACTCCCAGGGGACTGTGAGTATTCTTGTGTTTAAGGCATTAAACACCCGGTCGAGGATCTGTCAGGCTTGTTGATGCTATCTCAGCGATACGGGTCAGTGAAGCGTTCGGCATAAATGGTGGCGAACCGGTTCACGGCACAGTTGCGCATTGATGCTCTCGATGGCGTTGGTCCTCCCGTCTTATACGCCCCCAGCCGATCAGCAAAGGACGGAAGCTTGGCTGAAGGCCGCGACAAGTGTGCTCTTTATGCCTACCCCCTACCCGGCCTGTACCCACGACATAGTGCTGACGTGACCAGATTGAAGGACTCAGAACGAGCCACCTTAATCTTACCGATCAAAATGATACATCCGTCAAAGGAAATCTCTCAACCCATATCCGAGATAATGCATAAAACAGCATTTTTATCCGAATACATATTTATCGATCCAGCGGGTGATCATGAAAACTCCTTCCCCCAGAATCATAAGCATCCGACCAAAATTTCAAGCTTCTCCAATAATATTTTTTTTGATCAGATAAAAAAACTTTGGAGAAATGAGATATTTTTTTTATATCATCTTTAATTTGAAGACCCGAATCGAAATACTTTGCAGCATCCAGGCCAAATCTATTAAGGTCAGGGAGCTTATCACACCGTCGTTTTAGATGAGGAAGGCCCGTGTGAATTTTCAGGTAAGCCTCTCTCTGTTCGACTTCAAGAAAGGAAGCTTTATCAATCATTTTTGATGCTGACGGCATTTCTATGCGATCAGCGGCATCTTTAAAAGCTCCTAAGAGTGCCGCATGGTCCTTTTCCGGAATTTTCGCTGTTTCGGCCATTCTCACTATCACCGCGATGCGCCCCAATAGGACAAGCATTTCTTTCAAGTCCTCTTCTATGCATATTTTCATAACGGACGCATTGTTTTTTTCCTTCGTTTCCTCCGAAGCAATATTTATCCTTCCAAGCCAAAGAGCCACAAGTGCCGCCGCCGCCGTGGCCACGGCTGAGGCAGCGGACCAAGGAGATTCCATCCAAGGCCATTTAGACACACAGGCCACTACAAAAAAGCCAATAGCAGCAAAAATTACCAGCACCCGCCACCAGCACTCGCGGCATGAAAGCCCCAATCCATTCGAAGCCATAACATCCTGAACTCAATATTAATTAGATTAATAACCCCAAGTTCCCTGGGGGCCATTGCAGGCAAAAAAATCAACGTTGCGCCACTATCTGGGTGCGGATTGGTACAACAGATTTGAGCGCGGTCGGTCGCTGGTTTTCAAGCGTCTGGAGTTTAATTTTTACACCTTGAATGTTCATCAGATTATGACCATCATCAACAAAATGACGAATCAGGAGCTTTTCTGCAGCGTTAACGGCGGCGCTCTTTGTCTGCCCGGGCCTGAGGACAATTTCAGCGTATGCCAAATATCTTTTCCCTTTCGCGGCAGCCTTTATCCCATTCATAAGTTTCAAGTTATTCATCTGCCCCTTAATTCGCTGTCTAAGGTTCAACGCGCGGCCCACATAGAAAACGTCACTTAAACCACCATACACTCTATAGTAGATATACACACCACCTTTTTTTGGCACAACATCCAGATCTGGAACATAGGGATAGGAACGTAAAAACTGAGGTTCATGCCAGAATAGACTCGGATTAATCACTTATCGGAACCTCTCACTTTAAAAACGACCAGAACGATCGACTAACACAGACATTACATTCTATTAACTATCACACAAAATCCACCCTCGAAAGATCGCGCATAATCACACCCGTTTGGCAATCCGCAATCAAAAAGATCAAGTGCAGTACACGCGCCCCGGGGGGTTCGCCCCCCTAGAAAAGCGAAAAATTGCACGGAACCGCGACATAGTACTTTGAAATCTATTTTCAACTATTGTTAAATTTTCCAGGCTGTCTACTTCGTTATGCCCCCTGGTTCTTCCACTCGACAGATCTCCGTCGCCTGCATCAGGAAATTCCGCCCCCCAGCGTCCAGCCCATTGGGCCAGCTCTACGCGTGACTTCCTACAACAGGCTGCCCCAGTAAGGCACGCAACACACCCGACTTCATAGTCATCTCACGCATACTTCGGGTGATCAAGTGCGCTTGGCCAAGGCTCTTTTTGCTTTATTGCTCTACCCTTCCAAGACACACCTCAGGCTATCGGCGATATTCGTGCTGCCCCGAGACACTATTCTTACGGAACCCCATGTCCCTAGCCCCGTTTTCGTCCCATCAACCCGGCCGCGACAAGCGATGGCTGTTGATGCACAGCCGGCAGGCCGCGCAGGCGCTTGGCTCGGATCAAGTCCTTTTCTACGATGCGCCGCCGAGTACGGCGACGCTAGCGGCAATCGAATATGTCCATCTGTGGGCGCCGCCCCTGGACCCGGTAGAGGAATTGCCGGCATTGATCGCGCGGCTACCATCCCTGACCCATCTGTCCATTGGCCCTGGCAATATCCAGGCCTCGGTGGTCAAGAACCTGCGCGCCGAGATGCTGCCGGCCAGCCTGCGGCATCTGTCGATTTTCGATTGCCCAGGGTCATATACCTGGTCGGCGGGGCCGATGCCGCAGTTGGAGTCGCTGGAGGTCAACGTTCCGATGCGGTTCAAGGCGGAGGATTTTCCGGCGCTGAAGTCGCTGTCGATGTTGCCGGACAAACCCGGCAAACTGCTCGATCAGGCCTTGCGGCTGCCGCTGCAGGAATTGAATCTGTTCAATGTCCCGTTCGATGAATCGTTGTTTCACCGCATCGCGGCGTTGCCCCTGTTATCGCTGGGTCTGATGGCGGGGCGCTCGTTGAAAACGCTGGCGGGAATCGAACAGCTTTCCGGACTGCGTTCATTGCGGCTCAAGAATCAAGGCCTGTTGGAAACCATTGGCCCGATTGCCGCCCTGCCTGCGTTGGAACAATTGAATATCCAATATTGCAAGCGGATCACGGATATCAATACCCTGGAGGCGCTGCCCGCCCTGCAAGACCTGACCCTGGTGGGTTGCGGCAATATCGGCCTGGGTGAATTGGAAGCCAAGCTGCGAGCCAAACTACGGCATTCCAACATCGCGGCGACGACATAGCTGCATGAGCGCACGCCCCTGCGTCATGGATTCAATAGCCGGGGAGGCGGGCCGCCCACCGACGCGCCCGCCCCCGCCATCAATCCACCCGCCTCACCACTGATACCCCACCTTCAAACTGACCACCCTCCCCGCCCCCGCGAAGCAGCCGTTATCCAGGTCATAGCATCCCCCGCTATACCGCTTGTCCGTCAAGTTCGACACATTCAACTGCACCTTCGTCCCCTTCAAGCTGGGCACCTGCCGCCCCAGGTCGTAATGCAGTTGCGCATCCACCAAGGTGTATCCCGGCACGCGGAAATCCTGCAACGTCTGGTACCCGCCCCAGCTTCCCCCGTTATGCCGCACCCCGAACGCCGCGCCCAGGCCGGAGGGCGCATCCCACGCCAGCCAGACGCCGCCAAAGCGCGTCGGCACGCGCGAGGGCGTCCTGCCCACTTCGTTGGCATTGCCCTTGGTGTATTCGACGTTCTGCCACGTATAGGCCGCGATCACGCTCCACTGCGGCGACAGCCGCGCATGCGCTTCCAGCTCCAGCCCGCGTGAGCGGACCTCGCCCGACTGCACGGATAGGCGCGGGTTGGCGGGGTCGGCGCTCAGCACGTTGGTCTGGGTCAGGTGGTAGATCGCCGCGGAGAACAGGGCGTCCCAGTTCTCCGGCTGGTACTTGAGGCCGGTTTCGAACAGTTCGCCCCGGGTCGGCTTGAACGGCTCGCCGCTGGCGGACAGGCTGTTCACGGGCTCGAAGGACTGCGCGTAGGTGGCATACGGCGCCAGGCCATTGCCGAAGCGATACAGCGTGCCGACGCGCACGGTGGTTGCCTGGTCCTTCTGCGTGAAGCCGCTGTGCCAGAGCCTGTCGGTGGAATCGATGGTCGACCAGTCCTGGCGCACGCCGACGGTGGTGTGCCAGTTGCCCAGCGCGACCTGGTCCTGCACGTAAAGGCCGGTCAGCGTCGAGCGCATGCCTTTGTCCATGACCGTGGGCGGGACGGGCTGCGGCGCGCCGTAGACGGGGCTGTAGATATCCAGCTTGGTGCCGTTGTAGGTCGTGCGGTAGTCGCCGTCGCCGCGCATCTGCTCCCACACCAGGCCGGCCAGCAGTTCGTGGCGCGCGGCGCCGGTGGCGAAGCGGCCTTTCAACTGGTTGTCCAGGGTGAAGCTGTCGTAGCGCTCGGTGGAACCGAGCACCTGGCGGTCGATGGTGCGCAGGTCCGGTTGCAAGGCGGCCAGGACCACGGCGTCATAGTCGCTGTCGACGCGGGTGTAGCGGCCGTTCAGGCTCATCGACCAGTCGCCCGCCAGCTTCTGGTCGAACTGGTAACCCACGGCGCGGATGGTGCGCGCGAACGTGTCGTAGCCCGGCTCGCCCACGTTGAAGCGGGGCGGCAGTTGGCCATGGGGGTTGGGCAGTACGCTGCCGATGCCCGGCACCGACGAGATCATGCCCAGGCCGGGATCGTCCTGGTAGCGCGCGTACAGCGTCAAGCGGGTGGCAGCGCTGGGTTGCCAGGTCAGCGAGGGCGCGACCGCGCGGCGGCGCAGCCAGGTGCCGTCCAGTTGGCCATCGCTGTTCATGGCGGTGCCGACGACCCGGAACAGCAGCGTGCCGCGTTCGTCGGCCTTGCCGCCCAGGTCGAACGAGCCGCGACGGTAGCGGCTGGTGCCGCCCTCAAGCTCAATGAGGCGCACGGCGTCTTCGCGCGGCAGCTTGCTGGTCAGCGCAATGACGCCGCCGGGCGTGGAGGTGCCGTACAGCACCGAGGCGGGGCCGCGCAGCACTTCCATGCGTTCGAGCAGGAAAGGATCGACCTGCTGGCCGCCGAAGACGACGCCGCGGTTCAGGCGCATGCCGTCCAGGAAGGTGTCGACGGGGCCGTTGCCCGTGCTGAAGCCGCGGATGCTCATGTCGTCATAGGCGGTGACGGCGCCCCAGGATTCTGTGGCGACGCCGGGCGCGTAGCAGAAGGCCTCGTTGACCGAGCGCACGTTGCGCGCGTCCATCTGCTCGCGGGTGACCACCGAGAGGGACTGCGGCGTCTCGATCAGGGGCGTGTCGGTGCGCGTGGCGGCACTGGAGCGGCGCGGCACCACGCCGTCGTCCTGCGGGATGCCGACGACCTCGACGGACGGCAAGGTGCGCGCGTCCCCCGCCGTGGCCGCTGCGGCCGCCTGCGCCGCGCCGGGCTGGGTCCAGGCCAGCAGCAGCAAATGAAATCCGACGGTAAGAACCCGGGGCGATGCGCATCTGGCGCGGGATTGGAAGATCATGAGCGTGGTCCGTTTGTTTGATGGCATGCATCCCGAGACCCGGCGCGTGTCGCCGGGCGCGATGTATGGGCATTGCTTGGAAGCCGCTCCATTTAATATTGCGTCTCATTCCTTTAACTACCCGGATCGGGTCGTCACCCCCGAAACGGGTCCCCCGGCATCGCTTCATGAAGACCCATCCCGACGCGCCGCGCCACGGCGCCATTTCCTCCCTGCCCGATGTGCCCACGTCCTCGATGTTCGACACGGACTTCCTGGCGCACTACCTGTCAGGACAACGACATCGGTTGGTGTACGCGGAAGTGGCGGAGGGCATCGAGCTTTGCCATTGGCAAAGCGCATTCGAGCAGCCGTTCACCGTGCACACGCGTGACGACGGCGACCGCGTATTGCTGTCGTACCAATTGCGCGGCGAGACCGATTGCTGGCTGGAAGGCGGCGTCGCCGGACAGGGCGAGGCCATCAGGGAAACGTCGGGCTGCTTGTACTACACGCCAGATCGCCGTGGACACTTTGCCCAACATGGGGTGTGCGAGAGCCTGACCGTTGCGCTGCGGCCGGACGTGCTGCGCACGTGGATCGAGGACGAAGAGGACGCGGCGCTGCGGCGCTCACTGGACTCCGGCAGTTGCTTTCGCGCCGGCTACCGCGGCGAAAAGCTGCATCAAGCCGCGCTCGCCATCAGCCGCGAGTTGAAGCATCTGCGCACGCCCGTCTGCGACACGCCCGGCGCGCGGCTGATCCGCGAAGCGCAGGCCATGATGCTGACGGGGCTGTTTCTCGAGGCCGGCCATGCGGACACTCGCCGCGCCAATGCCGCCACGCCGCAACGGCAACGCCTGATGGCGGCGCGCGACTATCTGCTGGCCGACCTCGCCCATCCGCCCACGCTGGCGCAGATGGCCGCGGAAACGGGCTTGAGCGCCATGCGCATCAAGCGCGGGTTCCGCGAGCTGTTCGGGCACAGTGTTTATGGCTTGTTCCAGCAGACGCGGATGCGCGAGGCGCAGCAGCGGCTGCGGGCGGGCAAGGTGACGGTGATGGAGGTGGCGTTCGACCTGGGGTATTCGAATCCCAGCCACTTCGCGGCGGCATTCCGCAAGGAGTTTGGCGTGGGGCCGGGGGAATATAAGCGCAGGGCGGCGGGCGTCTGAAGCGCCGGCGTCGCCTCGCAATGCCGGCCCCGTCCCGGTTACCACTGATACGCCAAAGTCAGATTCACCTGCCGGCCCAACCCAGGGAAGCAACCCGTGCCCATGTCATAGCAACCCGCCACGTGGCGCTTGTTGGTCAGGTTGGCAACGTTAAGCTGCAGCCGGGCGCCCTTCATGGATGGCGATTGCCGTCCGAAATCGTAGTGCAGTTGCGCATCGAACAGCGTGAATGACGGCGCGCGGAATTCCTCCACCTGCATGCCGCCGGCGGTATTGCCGTGGTAGCGCGCGCCCAGCGCCGCACCGAGGCCCGACGGCGCATCCCATGCCAGCCAAACGCCGCCGAATTGAGCCGGCACGCGCACGGGCCGCTTGCCGACGATATCCGCACTGCCCTTGGTGTATTCAACCTGTTGCCAGGTGTAGGCGGCGATCACGCTCCATTGCGCGGCGAGGCGCGCACGGGCTTCCAGTTCCAGGCCTCGGGAACGCATCTCGCCTTCCTGGATACGCTGCCATGGATTGGCGGGGTCTGGGATGAGCACGTTGGCTTGCGTCAGGTTGTAAAGGGCGGCGGTAAACAGCGCGTCCCACTCCAGTGGCTGGTATTTGAGGCCCGCCTCGAACAATTCTCCCCGACTGGGCTTGAACGGCGTGCCGCTGGCCGAAAGCTGATTGATGGGCTGGAACGACTGCGCGTAGGTGGCATAGGGCGCCAAACCGTTCTCGAAACGATAGAGCGTGCCGATGCGGCCAGTAGTGGCGTGATCACGCTGCGTAAAGTCGTTGTGCCAACGAAAGTCCACGGTGTCGATGGTGGAGCGGTCATGCCGCAGGCCGAGCATGGTGTGCCAACCGCCGAGCGACAACTGGTCTTGCAGGTAGAAGCCCATCTGCGTCGAGCGCACGCGATTGTCCATGCCCACGGGCAAGGCGGCGGGGATGGGCATCCCGTACGCCGGTTCGAAGATGTCCAGCGACGGGATGTCCAGCGACGGCGGCTTGCCCTTTCTGAAGTCGCCACGACCCCGCAGTTGTTCCCAGCTTATGCCGGCCAGCAGTTCGTGTTGCAAGACCCCGGTGGCGAATCGTCCGCGCACCTGGTTATCGAGCGCGAGGGTGTTATAGCGTTCGTCCGACGCGTTGGCGTAGCGATCGATGGTGCGCAGGTCCGGCCCCAAGCCTGTCATGCGCACGGCGGCGTACTGCACGTCGATATCGGCGTAGCGGCCGTTCAGCGACAGCGACCAGTCGTCGGCCAGACGCTGGTCGAATTGATAGCCCGCCGCGCGCTGGGTGCGAGAGAAGCGATCATACGAAGGCTCGCCCGTGTTGAAGCGCATTGGCAGCCGACCATGCGGGTTGGGTAGCATCGTGCCCTGCGCGGGCAGCGAACCGATCATGCCGGACTGGGGGTCCCCCTGATAACGCGCGTACAACGTAAAGCGGGTGGCCGCGCTCGGTTGCCAGGTCAACGACGGCGCAACCGCGCGGCGGCGAGCCGGCGCGCCGTCCATGTGGCCTTCGCTGTTCATGGCCGTGCCGACGACGCGAAACAGCAGTGTGCCGCTCGCATCGGCCATGCCGCCCAGGTCGAAGGAAGCGCGCCGGTTGCCATACGAGCCCCCCTCCAGCTCGACCCGCCGGATGGCCTGATCGCGCGGCAATTTGCTGGTCAGGACCACCACCCCGCCCGGGTTGGCCCTGCCATACAACACCGATGCCGGACCGCGCAGAACCTCCATGCGTTCAAGTAGAAATGCGTCGACCTGCTGCGATCCGAAGACCAGGCCTTCGCCCATGCGCAAGCCGTCCAGAAAGGTGTCCGCCATATCGTTGGTCGACGTGAAACCACGGATGGTGAGCTCGTCATACCCGCTGACGCCGCCCCAGGCTTCTGTCGCAATGCCGGGCGCATAGCGGAAGGCCTCGTTGACCGAATGGACGTCTTGCGCATCCATTTGAGAGCGCGTGACCACTGAGATGGACTGCGGGATCTCGACTAGCGGCGTACTGTTGCGAGTCGCCGCGCTGGCGTGCCGGGGCACGAGGCCGTCGTCCTCGGCCGGCGCGGCGACTTCGATGACGGGCAACGTGGCGGCCTCGCCAGCATTGGCCGATTGCGCGACGCCCGGTTGGGTCCACGCCAATAGCAGCAGGGGAAATCCGACGCCGAGAAGTCGGGACGTCGCATATGGGGAGCGGAATTGGAAGATCATAGTCGTACATCCGGTGGGTTGACGGCAAGGCACCCGCGCGGCGACAGAAGCCATTCCTCGGACGCGCATGGATGCTGTTTCAAGCCACCTCATTGGATGTGGCGTGCCCTGCCCGGCCACACCTGAATCAAGTCCATTCCACCCGCATCGGATCACCATCGACACCATGACGCCCTGCCAACTGCCCGCCCCGTCCGAAGTACACATGTCGGCCATGCTCGATCCGGCCCGCCTGGCGACGCTGCTGGCGCGGCAACGCCACCGCCTGGTCTCCCTGCCCGCCAGCGACGGCATCGAACTGCACTATTGGCAGAGCGCGTTCAACGAACCGGTGACATTGGACGCGCGAGGCGATCATCATCGCGTGCTATTCACGTACCAATTGCGCGGCCGCACCCAATGCTGGCTGGATCGGGGGACGGCAAGCCGAGGCGAATACATGCGTGAGAACGCTGGCAGCATCCAATTCGCGCCGGGCCGGCACAGCCGTTTTCATCAACAGGGAGCGTGCGAGAGTGTCTCGGTTGCGGTGCGTCCGGACATGCTGCAAGACTGGATCGGCGAGCTGGACCGACCATTGCGGCGATCGGTGGAATCCGGCGCGTGCTTCATGGCGGGCTATCGCGGCGCCCGGCTACACGAGGCGGCCTATACCCTCAGCCGTGCGCTCAAACATGCCGCGACGACGACACCGGTGACGGCGGGCGCCAGCCTGGTTCGCGAAGGCCACGCCTTGCTATTGGTGGGTCACTTCCTGGAGACCGGGCGCGCCAGCGGCGGGCGCCAGGGTCGGGTCGTGACGCATCGCCAGCAACTGCTGGCCGCCCGCGATCACCTGCTCGCCGATCTGGCCCGTCCCCCAACCTTGGCACAGATGGCGCTTGAAGCTGGCATCAGCGCCATACGCATCCAGCGCGGATTCCGGGAATTGTTCGGGCACAGCGTGTACGGGCTGTTCCAGCAGGAACGGATGCGCGAGGCGCGTCGGCGCCTGCGGGCAGGCGGGGTGACCGTCATGGAGGTGGCATTCGGGCTCGGGTACTCGAACCCCAGTCATTTCGCGGTGGCGTTCCGCAAGCAATTCGGCGTTGGCCCTGGCGAATACAAGCGCAACCAGCCCCCTACCCCCGCTGGCTCAACGCCTTGGCAATCCGATGCCGCCCCACCGTCGTCTTCGGCACCTTGAACGGAAACCAGCTACGCACGTCCTCGTCCAGCCCGATCCCGTGCATGTAGTTGTAGATCGCCTTCTTCAACGCCCGTCCCAACGCGTCGTGATCCACCCCGGTCGGGTCGTCGAAGCCGATATCGTTCTTGGCGAACGTCACGTCCGGTAGCGGCCGCAGCGTCACGCCGTATTCTTCGGGATTCAATCCCACCGGGGAATGCACCGTACAGGCGAAGCGGTGGAAGAACCCGCTCTGGATACAGCCGTTCTCGAATAGCTGGCGCACGTACTCCAACGCATCGACCGTATCCTGCACGGTCTGCGTGGGAAAGCCGTACATCAGGTAGGCGTGCACCAGGACGCCGGCGTCGCTGAAGGCGCGCGTGACGCGCGCTACCTGGTCGACCGACACGCCCTTCTTCATCAGGTTCAGCAGGCGGTCCGAGGCGACCTCCAGGCCGCCGGAGACGGCGATGCAGCCGCTGTCGGCCAGCAGTTCGCACAGCTCGGGGGTGAAGGTCTTCTCGAAGCGGATGTTGCCCCACCACGAGATGCCGGCGTTGCGCGCGATCAGTTCCGTGGCCAGGGCCTTGAGGGATTTGGGCGGCGCGGCCTCGTCGACGAAGTGAAAGCCCGTCTGCCCGGTTTCCTGCACGATGGTCTCGATGCGGTCGGCCAGCACCGTGGCCGAGGCGCCTTCGTAGCGGCCGATGTAGTCCAGGCTGACATCACAGAAGCTGCACTTCTTCCAGTAACAGCCGTGGGCCACGGTCAGCTTGTTCCAGCGGCCGTCGCTCCACAGGCGGTGCATGGGGTTGAGCATGTCCAGCAGCGACAGGTAGCGGTCCAGCGGCAGGCCGTCCCAGGTGGGTGTGCCGACCTCGGCGAAGGCGACGTCGGGCTCGACCAGATTGACGTAGCGCACCGCGCCGCTGTCGGCGTCGCGCAGGAAGGTGCGCACCAGGCGCTGGCGCGAGCGCTTGCCTTCGACGTGTTCCATCAGCGCCAGCAAGGGGCGCTCGCCGGCGTCGAGACTGACGAAGTCGAAATAGTCGAAGACGCGCGGGTCTTTCAGTTCGCGCAGTTCGGTGTTGACGAAGCCACCGCCCAGCACGGTGATGATCCTGGGGTCTTGCGCCTTGATCGCCTGGGCGATGCGGAAGGCGGCGTAGACGGCGCCGGGGAACGGCACCGACAGCAGCACCATGGTGGGCTGGTGGCGCGCCAGGGCTTCCAGGGTCAAGTCGCGCAGGGTGTCGTCGACCAGGTTCAGTGGCACGGCCAGCGCTTCGGCCAGCGGGTCGAAGGTCGGCTGGCTGCCGGCCAGCGACTCGGCGTAGCGCACGAATTCAAAACGCGGATCGATGGCGTCGCGCAACACGTCGGCCAGGTCGTTCAGATACAGCGTGGCCAAGTGCTTGGCGCGGTCCTGCAGGCCCAGGGCGCCGAAGGCCCAGCCCAGCGGATCGCCGCCCTCGTCGTCGACGTACACGTCCAGCGAAGCGAAGCGCGGGCCCTCGGGCAGGAAGTTACGGCCGACGACGCGGTGCGCCAGTGTCGAGTCGCGCCCTTGCAGGAAGGCGATCACCGGGCCGATGGTGGCCAGGTAGCGCGGCTGCATGGCGATGAAGGCCTGGATCGCGGGGGTGTGCTTGTCCAGCGGCAACGCATCCACCTTGGCCGCCACGGCGCGCAGGCCCTCGGGCGACAGCAGGCGCAAGACCAGCGCCAACGCCAAGTCTTCCTGCGTGGCCGTGACGCCGCGGGAGCGCAGGAAGCCGGTCAGGTAGGCGGTGGACGGGTATGGCGTATTGAGCTGCGTCATCGGCGGGATGACGGACAGCACGCGAAGGGGCGTGGCGGACATGAGACACGGCGGGAAATGCCGTCAAAGCGGGGATCGAGGGGGGATTATAGTTACCGGCGAGTTCTCATCGGCGTAACACGGGAAATCAAGGGGCATAACGTGGGCAACCGGCCTCCCCATTCCTCCCTCGACCACAAGGAGTGTTTCGTGCCGAACCGGGAACGACATAAAGACAGCGATTTATGATCCTGCATTGGAAACAGAGGCGAGCAGCCGAGATATGAAACCACTCACCGTTGTATCAGTAGAAAGATACGCACCAGACGACGATGCCGCCTCGGTCACGCTTCGCAGCGACCAAGGGGAAGTCACCGTTTTCTGCTGGCCCTGCTCCGTCAAGGCCGGTGACGTCGTCATGAATCGCCTGTCTGCAATGGATGGTGAAGTCGGCGGCGCCTACGGAGTTGACTGGCCTCAGGGTGAGAAAGACGCCGCGTCGGCGGAACAACTGGAGCGTACCGGACATTACGCCTATCGAGGCCGCGGGCGCGTAGCCAAGGCGTCTGAAGGCTTGGTTGAAACGATGGGATTCTTGATCGAATTCGGAGAAACACCCGAGACCGGACACGTCGAATTTGATATTGCCCGGCTCGATTGCGGGTGCGATACCCTCGATTGACGCACCCTAACTCTCTCGCTATTCGTACAGGACTTCCCGTCGTTTCAATTCATGCTGTATTTGACGATACTGCAGCAGTAGGGATTCGGTACTCACGCGAGTCAGATCTGCGTCACCCATCGACGACCCAAGCCCTTCAAGAATCGAGCCATAATTTTTGAACAGGAGTTGATCCAAAAATGCAGGGGTGATGCCAAGCGGTTTGCATACATCCTGCGCGAGAAGAGTCTCGACGGCGGCATATGAGGTTGCAGGTACCTTTGTTGGAAGTTCAGGAACGATTCTGTTCACCACTCCCATGACCCGGCTATCCAATGCAATGCGATCAGTGGCCAGACCAAAGCCGGATGTAAGAAAGTCACGCGCTCCCTTGTTCTTGACATAGGCCAGAGACTTCGCAACATATTGCCAGCGTTCCTCTGACGTTTTCAGCGCCACCACGTACCGTATGAAACCGCTCGGCCCGCCTTTGTACGCCTTAAGAAAGGCGAAGTTCTTTATCAGGGCAAGGACCTTTGGCGAAAGCTCCGGATTAACGTCGGACACATAGCGCGCACCTATTTCACGCAACACTTCGCCAAGCACCATTGCCACCTGGGCTTCGGGCATGGCACATAGACGTTCGTAGTTCAATTTTTCCCGGATGGCGGCCTCGGAAAGCCGCTTGGCGGGATCGGATTTTCCCACCACGACAACCTGGCTTACGACGCGGATCCAAATATCGGTATCGGACATCGTTTTCCAATGATCCGCTGGCGGCAGTCGGATATCGTGCCCAAAGCGTTCGCATATCCATCGGAACTTGCCGACTTGTTCTTCCGTAAGCGTAGGGAGCTGCATAACCTTGCATTATTAGGAAAGCGAGCAATCTTACACTGCCAACATCTAAGCGCTATGGAATTCCCATTATCAGGCAGATAACGGTATCTGTTCGCCATTCGCGCCTAAAACCTCAATTTCCCCCACCAAACAAATCCGCCCCCCGCGCATCCGCCGGCTCCAACACATACCCAATTTCCCCCGCCACCTGGCGCAGAATCCCCTGCGCCAGGTTGAACGCGGTATTGGCCGCCGGCACGCCCGCGTAGATCGCGTTCTGCAGCAGCACTTCCTTCAGTTCATCCGGACTCAGCCGCGACTCGTCCTTCGCCGTCAGCGCGGCGCGCACGTGCAGCTCGAACTCCTCCCAGCGGCCCAGCGAAAGCGTCACCGCCAGCACCATCATCCGCCGCGCCTTGTGCGGCAGGCCCGGACGGCTCCAGATGTCGTGCCAGGCGTAGCGGGTGATCAGGTTCTGGTAATCGGCGGTGAAGGTGGTGGCGCGGTCCAGCGAGCGCTGCACCCATTCTTCTCCCAGCACGGCGCGGCGGTTGGCCAGGCCGCGCTCGAAATCGTCTTCCCGGCTCATTGCGGCATCTCCCCTTGGGTGCTTGCGTCGGCGGGGCGGGCAACGGCGCTGCCCGCCCCGGCCGATCAGTTCACGGTGATGTTATTGGTTTTCACGACCTCGGCCCAGCGGACCTGTTCGGCGTCGACGAACTTGGCGAAGTCCGCGGCGCTGCTGCCGACCGGGGTCAGGCCGAGCTTGGCGAGCTTGTCGCGGGTTTCGGGGCGGGCCAGCGCCTTCTGCACCAGGTCCTGCAGCTTGGCGACGACCTGCGGATCGGCGCCGGCCGGCAGGAAGAAGCCGTTCCATTCGACGACGTCGAAGGCATTGACGCCGCCTTCGCTGACGGTGGGCACGTTGGGCAGGTCGGGCATGCGCGCGGCCGACGAGACGGCCAGCGCCTTGAGCTTGCCGGTGCTGACGTAGTTCAGGCTGGACGCGGCGTTGGCGAAGTACACGTCGACCTGCCCGCCCATGACGTCGACGATGGCGGGCGCGCCGCCCTTGTACGGCACGTGCACGATGTCGATCTTGGCGTCCTTCTTGAGCAGTTCGGCGGCCATCTGCGCCAGGCTGCCCGGACCGTACGAGGCGTAGGTGTAGCGGCCGGGGTTGGCGCGCGCGGCCTTGACGAAGTCGGGCAGGCTGTTGAAGGCCGAACCGGTGGCGGCGACCAGGATGTTGGGCACGCTGACGGCCTGCGAGACGGGAATGAAGTCCTTCTTGGCGTCGTAGGGCAGCTTGCGCAGCACGGGGTTGATGGAGAACGCGGAGGCGTCGTACAGCACGGTGTAGCCGTCCGGTTTGGCGCGGGCCACGTAGGCGGCGCCGATGGAGCCGCTGGCGCCGCCCTTGTTTTCGATGACGACGCTCTGGCCGGCGACTTCACCCATGCCCTGGGCGATGATGCGGGCGGCGTTGTCGGCGCCGCCGCCGGCCGAGTACGGCACCACCACGGTGATGGGCTGGTCGGGGTAACCGGCGGCGTGGGCCGCGCCCAGGGTGCCGGCCAGGGCCAATGCGGCGGCCACGGGGCGCAGTGCGGCCAGGGCCGCGTGACGGGTTTTCTTCATGTGTGCTCCTCACGTCTCCCCTGCGGGGATGTTGAATGGATCAAGGATCGTGGCGCGGTCCGTCCGAGGTCAGACGGTCGCGATGGGGTTGACCGGCGCGCCCACCAGGCCGGGCACGTACATCGGTGCGGCGGTCAGGAAGAAGGCGTGGCGGTCGTGCTGGCGCAACCAGTGCGCCAGCGGGGTCAGGTGCCAGAGTTCGCCCAGCGGCAAACCCAGCTTGAACAGGCATTGTTCGTGTAGCGGCAAGAGCGGCCCGCTGCCGCTCTCCAGGTGATGGTTGCGCAATTCCACCGCGTGGTTGTCGGCGGCGATGGCGGCAATGCGGCTGTCCTTGATCCAGGCCAGCAATTGCGCGTCGGCGCCGTCCAGTACGCAGCAGCTGGTCTTGAGCCGGTCCTGCTCGTCATCGCCCAGCGTGAGCGCGAGGTCGGCCAGGCCGGTATGCAGGCACAGGATGTCGCCGGGGCGCACCTGCACGCCGTCGGCGTGCATCACGTCCATCAGGTCCTGGTACGAGACCTTGCGATGCGCGTCGCCGAAGCGGGCGCGCAGGTCGACCATGACGCCGCGCCCCTGGATGCCGTGCCGCGCCATGGGCGCGATGGACAGGTCCTGGGTGCCGGTGAAGCCGTCGGTGCGCGGCTCGCTGACGGTGAAACCGTTGTAGCCGGTCGGTTGCGGCTGGCCGGTGCCGTGGGCGTCGTACATCGCGCCGACGTGGCCCAGGGCGTCCCATTGGGTGGAGTACTGCGGCGACAGCGTGACGCGGTCGTCGCTGACGACGTCGGTGGCGCCCGGCACGTCGCGCGCCAGCGGATAGCGGTAGACCGGCACGCCGTTCTTTTCGGCGGGCTGGATCACGGGGCCCTTGCGCCGCGGGTTGAGCACGGGTGCGCGCGGCACCGTCAGCGGCAGGCTCAGGGAAAACGACAGGCCTTCGCGGATTTCCGCGACGGCGGCCAGGCGCGCCTGGCGGCCCAGGTGGTTCAGGGTGCCGAGCTGGTCGTCGTCGCCGAAGTCGCCCCAGTTGGAGCCGTCGGGACGCTGCTGGTAGCGTGGAAGCATTTTTTTGTCTCCTCGTTCTGTCTCGGACGAGTCTTATGATCGTTGTGGCGGCTATTGCACCACCGAGGATTGCCGTAATTGGGCAATTTCGGACGCGGTGTATCCCAGGGTGGACAGAATTTTTTCGCTGTGTTCGCCCAGGCCGGGCGCGCCGCGCCCTGCTCGGGACTCGTCGCGCGCTGCCTCGGACTCACCGCGCCCTGCTCCAGATTCGCCGCGCCCCTCCCCCGACTCATCGGCAGGCGCTTGCGCGGCGCCGCCGAAGTGGGCCCATTGCGCCAGGCCCAGGTAGTCGCCGGCCTGCGGGTTGTGGTACGGCCGCATGAGCCCCATGGCCTCGACCTGGGGATGATCGAACATGTCCTCGACCGGGCGCACTTCGGCGCAAGGCACGCTCTGGCCAAAGCGCTCGGCCCATTCGCGCGCCGAAGCGCGCGCCAGCGCCTGGCGCACCCGGGGCACCAGCACGGCGGCCTGGGCGGCGCGCTTTTTGACGGAGTCGTAGTCAGGGTGTTCGGCCAGCTCCGGCAGGTCCAGGTGGCCGCACAGCGCGCGCCAGAAGTGCGGCGTGTTGGCCGACAGGTACAGGTAGCCGTCGCGGGTGGGATGGATGCCGGTGATGCCGCCCGAGCGCATGTCGCGCTCGATGTGGCGCGGTTCGCCATCGGCCCAGACCAGGCGGGCCGACTGCATCGCCAGCGCGCTGCCCAGCAGCGAGACCTCGATCGCCTGGCCACGGCCGGTCTTCTCGCGGCGGTAGAGGGCCGCCGCCACGCTGTTGGAAATCAGCGCGGCGCCGTAGTAGTCGACCACCGAGCCGTACAGCACTTCAGGCGGACCGTCGGCCTTGGCCTGGGCGGCGCACATGCCGGTCATCGATTGCAGCACCTGGTCGTAGCCGGCGTGGCGCGCCATCGGGCCGACCGCGCCATAACCGGTCATGGCGCAATAGACCAGGCGCGGGTTGACCGCCGACAGCGTGGCGAAGTCGATACGCAGGCGCTCGGGCACGCCCGGCCGGAAGTTGTGGACCAGCACGTCGGCCTCGCGCACCAGCCGCAGCAGGATCTCGTGGCCAGCGGCTTCCTTCAGGTTCAGGCACAGGCCGCGCTTGTTGCGGTTGATGCCCAGGAACGCGCGGCTTTCGCTGGCCAGCGTCGACGGGTACTTGCGCAGGTTGTCGCCTTCGGGCGGCTCGACCTTGATGACGTCGGCGCCCATGTCGCCCAAGAGGGCGCAGCCATAGGGGCCGGCGATGTAGGCGCTCAGGTCCAGGACCTTGATGCCGGCCAGCGGCAGGTCGGCGGGGGATGCTTGTTGCATTGCGGATTCACTCAAAATCGGTAGCGCGACCGCGTCAGGCGGCGCGACCGGCGGCCAGCAGCACGTCCTGGGCGCGCCGCACGAAGGGGGCGTCGATCATCTTGCCGTCGAGCACGAAGGCGCCGACGCCGTCATGCTCGCGGCTCGCGGACACGATGCGCTCGGCCTGGGCGATCTCGTCCGCGCTGAAGCCGAACACTTCGTTGGCGATGGCGATCTGGCTGGGATGCACGCAGGACTTGCCCAGGAACCCGAGCGAGCGCGCCAGTTGCGCCTCGGCCCGAAAGCCCTCGGCATCGCGCACGCGGGCGTAGGCCGCGTCCATGGCGTACTTGCCAGCGCAGCCGGCGGCCAGGCGCAGGGACAGCATCACCGCGCGCAGCGTGTCGGGCTGGTAACGCTCGATGCCGAGCGGCTCGAACAGGTCGGCCAGGCCCAGTTGCAGGCCGGCGACGCGCGGATGGGCCGCCGCCAGTTGCGCGGCGTCGGCCAACGCGCGCGGGGTTTCGACGGTGACCAGAAATTCACCGGCGAAGCCGGCGTCCACGGCCTCGTCGATCGCGGTGCGCAGCGCGGCGGCGCTTTCGACCTTGGGCAGGTTCAGCACGTCGATGGGCAGGCCGCGCAGCGCGGCCAGGTCGGCGGCAAAGTCGGGCGTGTCGGCGGCGTTGACGCGAACGATAATTTTCTTGGGATGTTGCTTATGGACGGCGGCGAACGCGGGCGCGGCCAGCCAGGCCGCCAAGGCGGCGCGGGCTTCCTGCTTGCGGCTCGGCGCGACCGCGTCCTCCAGGTCGAAGGACAGCGCGTCGGCCGCGCTGGCCAGGGCCTTGTCGAACAGTTCCGGACGCGAGGCGGGAACGAAAAGCTTGCTTCTCATTGATGTCTCCTGGCCGCATTGTGGCGCTGGAGACGTGCGATCGGGGACAGCCAAATTACGATAAGACGATAGAATATCTATCATCATGAACACCGACTTCCTGCACACGCTGGCCGCCGTGGCGCGCCATGGCTCCATGGCCGAGGCCGCCCGCCGCCTGGGGCTGACCCACGGCGCCGTGGCGCAGCAGATCCGCAAGCTGGAACAGGAGCTGGGCGTGGCGCTGGTGGCGCGCGCCGGCCGCACCGTGCACCTGACCGCAAAGGCCACCGAACTGATCGGGCCGATGCGCGAGGTGCTGGAACGGATCGAGAAGATCCGCTACCTGGCCCGTTCCGACGAAATGATGGGCGAGCTGCGGCTCGGGGCCGGCAATACGGCGCTCAATTCGATGGTGCCGGCCATCCTGGAACACCTGGTGCGGCGCCATCCGCTCATCAACGTCGAGATCCAGCCGGGCCATTCGGCGCGCTTCTACCCCGCCATCGAAAGCGGCGAACTGGACGCCGCCATCGCGCTGCAAGCCCCCTACCCGCTGTCCAAGAGCCTGGGCTGGCAGTTGCTGCGCGAAGAACCCTACGTGCTGGCGGCGGCGCCGCGCCATGCCGGTCGGCACCCGCACAGCCTGCTGACGGCGGAGCCCTTCATCCGCTATCAGCGCAGCGACTGGGGCGGCCAGCACATCGACGATTACCTGCGGCGCGTCGGCATCACGCCGCGCGAGCGCTTCGAGCTGAACGCCATCGAATCGATTGCGGTGATGGTCAGCCGCGACCTGGGCGTGGCGATCCTGCCGCGCTCCACCAACGGCGCGATCGAACGGCTCGGCCTGCTCGCCCTGCCGCTGCCCGAGCCCTGCGAGCCGCGCCGCTTCGGCCTGATCTGGTCGCGCGGGTCGCCACGGCTGGCGCTGATCCGCGCCTTTCGCGACATTGCCGTTGTAGAGTATGCCAACGCGGGCGCCTGACCCGCGCTCTACAAGGGGAAAGCATGAAGAAGACCATTCTGTCGACGCTCGTCGGCTGCTCGATGTTCGCGCTGCCGCTGGCCGCCAGCGCGGCCGGCCAGATCGGCTACCTGGGGCCCGCGGGTTCCTGGACGCACCAGGCCTGCCTGGATCTGTTCGGCCCCGCTGACCTGGTGCCGCTGACGCGCGACGACCTGTTCAAGGGCTACCAGTCCGGCAAGATCGAACGCGCCTGCGTGCCCGTGACCACGTCGGTGGTGGGCGTGACGCCGTACCTGGATGCCGTGCTGGACCTGCCGGACGTGACGATCGTGGCCGAGTATCCGAAGATGCTCGGCTACAGCCTGCTGGCCAAGCCGGGCACCAAACTGGCGGACGTCACGGAGGTGCTAGCGCACCCGGTGGCGTTCGAGGAGGTCAAGCCGTGGGTCGACCGCGAGATGCCCAAGGTCAAGCGCACCGAGGCCGCCAGCGGCGGCGCCGCCGCCAAGACGGTGGCCGACAGCCCGGGCCATGACAAGGCGTCGTTCGGCCCCAAGGTGGGCGCGTCGGTCTATTCGCTGGTATCGCTGGTGGATGGCATCGAGCAAGGGCCGCACAACGTGACCCGCTGGTGGGTGCTGGGCCGCGCGATGCCGGCGCCGACGGGGCGCGACAAGAGCTCGCTGCTGGTCGACACATCCGACGACAGGTTCAACGACACGTTGGCGGCGCTGGTCGATGCCAAGGTGCCGGTGCTGACGATCTACGAGCGGCCCAGCAAGAAGACGCTGGACACGCATCGCTACGTGATCGAGGTGGCCGGCCACGCCCGGCAGGAGCCGCTGGCGTCCATGCTGGCGGCCCATCCGGAGATACGGCTGCTGGGCTCTTATCCCCGCCAGTGATCCCCGCGTTCGCCGACCTGGCGAAAGATCCGGTTGCACTTTATTGGGGACATACGCAAATCCGCCCTTGATAATGCGGACCTTCCCTCGGCAGCGCGCGCGCGCAACGTTGCCGGGCAATAAGAAGCGCCGGGCCCGCGGGCCCGGCCAGCAACCCAGGATCCCATTCAATGAGCCGTATTTTTCCAGGCGACCTCTGGTCCGTGGGCGAAGCCCGCATCAACGATCTGTTGGTCGTGGTCCGCTTGCGCACCGGCCTGCCGCCGGTGCCCACACGCCAGGTCAATGAGAACCTGGTCATCATTTCCTGGCCGTACACGGGCATCGAAAACGGCATGCCCAATGAAGAAGACAAGCAAAGCACCAACCGCTTCGAAGAAGCCATCGAACAGGCTTTCGACGACTCCGACATCGGCGTGCAGGTGGCCTGCCTGACCGGCAATCACCAGAAGGAATGGCGTTTCTACACGCACGACGTCGAAGCGTTCCTGGATGCGTTCAATGCCTGCCTGGCGGGGCATCCGGTCTATCCCATCCGACTGGGCACGTACAAGGATCCCGATTGGAATGGCCTGGCGGAACTACAGCCGGAAGGCTCCGACCAGCTTCACTGAAAGGCCAACCGGCCGCGCCATCGATCAGGCCGGTCGCCACCTGCAGAGGATATTATTTTGAAGTTCAAAGCCGCACTCCTGATCTCCGCCATCACCGCCGTGGTTGCCGCCCCCGCGAATGCCGAGCCGCCGCGCTCGGTCGATGCCCGGAGTTTCGACATCGCCGGCGTCAAGACGGGCATGGACTACGACGAAGCGGTCGCCGCCGCGGCGAAGAATTTCGGCGTGGGCAAGCATCAGATCAAGGCGGGTTACCCGACGCTGAACCCCGTCACCAATACCAAGCAGCCGCAGAATTTCAGCTACGAAAAAGATGGCGTTCGGCTGGTGGTGCATTTCGAGCCACGCGTGCCGGTCGACAAGCAGCGGCCGCTGGCGGTGTCCCAGGTCCGCTACGAAATGCCGTGGACGCCGGCCAACAAGGACGCCATGGCGCAGGCCGTGGTGCAGAAATACGGCAAGCAGTCGAACTTTCCCAACCAGTTGAACCTGGAGTGGTGCCAGAAGCCCAGCACCAATCCCGGCATGGGTTGCTCGACCGACATGACGCAAGCGGTGCTGAAATACAGCGGCGTCAGCGTGCAGTTGTATGACCCGGCCTGGACCAACGCGCGGATCGAGTTCATCAACCAGTCGAACAGCCGCAAGCCGAGCTTCTGACCGGGCCCGGCGCCCGCGATAGGCATGACGGGCGCCGTCTCCAGGACGATGAGTCAGCCCGGCCGAACCGGCCGGGCTCGCGCTCAATACTGATACCGCATCGTCAACGTCGCGCTACGCCCCGCCGCCCACGCGCCCTGGCTGTAGAAGCCGATCTGCGAGTAGTACTTGCGGTCCATCAGGTTGTTGATATTCAACTGCGCCGACAGGCTCTTGTCGAACCGGTAGCGCGCCATCAGGTTGACCAGCGCATAGCTGCCCTGCCCCACGCGCTCCTCGCCATTGGGGCCGTTGGCGATCGTGTAGACGTGGCTCTGCCAGTTGACGCCGCCGCCCACCGTCAACCGGTTCCAGTCGCCCGGCAATCGGTAGGTGGTGAACAAGCGCACCAGGCTGCGCGGCTGGTCGGTCTGGATGGGGCTGCCGTCGCCATCGCGCGCGGTCCAGTGCGACCATCCCGCCGCCACGTTCCAGCCGGGCGAGACTTCCCCCGACACTTCCAGGTCGAAGCCCCGGCTGCGCGTGCCATTGGCGGCGCGCGAGGCCTGGTTGAGCGTGCCGGGCACCAGATAGCCGACGTCGTCCTGCGCCAGATTGTCCTGGTTGATCTGGAATACCGCCGCCGAGGCATTCAGGCGGCCTTCGAGGAATTCACCCTTGATGCCGGCCTCGTAGGCCTTGCCCTCCAGCGGATCGAGCCAGTTGCCGTTGCGGTCCTGCTTGTCCTGCGGATTGAAGATCCCGGTATAGCTGACGTACGCCGTGTAGTTCTCGTTGATGTCGTACAGCAGGCCGGCGTACGGCACGAACGCATCCTTGTCGAACGCCTGCCGGCTGCTGCCGCCCCACCCTACCGCATCCGTCTTCCACGTGCTGTAGCGGCCGCCGACGATCAGCTTGAGCGGGTCGGCCAGGCTGAAGCGCAGCGCGCCGTACCAACCGGCCTGCTTGGTGGTGTAGCGGCTGGCCAGGGTGGAGGTGTCGCTCCACTGCGGTTCGGGATACGAGCCGTCCCAGTCCAGAAAATTGCCGATGGGCGCCGGCGAGACCGCGCCACGGTTGCGGAAATCGGCGTATTGGCGGGTGAAGCTGGCGCCGACCACCGCTTCGTGCTGGCGGCCGAACAATGAGAATGGGCCGGAAGCCTTGAGGTCCAGGCTGTTCTGCTTGCGGTCGCCGTAGTAGCGCTGGGCCGAGGCGCCCATGCCCAGGCCGGTGTTGCGGTCGGGCCAGCCATACAGGTAGAGCAGCTTGCCGTCCATTTCGTGCTTGGAGTGCGAACCGACGGCCTGCACGCGCCAGCCGTTATCGAAGCGGTGCTCCAGGCTGGCAAAGGCGCCTTCGGTGGTGCTGGCCCACTTGGTCCAGTCGGCGCCGGTGTTGAGCGAGCGTTTCCAGTCGGTGCGGCCGCCGTCGGCGTACCACAGCGGGAAACCGCCCCAACTGCTGCGTTGCGGGTCGTTGTCCTGATAGTTGAAGCCGACGCTCAAGGTGGTGCGGGCGGTCAGATCGGCGTCCACCACGCCATAGAAGACCTTCTTGCGGTTCTGGTAGCCATCCAGGTACGAGTGGTTGTCCTGGTAGGCCGAGACGATGCGGCCGCGCACGCTGCCGCTGGCGTTCAGCGGCGAGGACAGGTCGGCGGTGGCACGGTAGGTGTCCCAGGTACCGGCGCTGACGCTCAGGTCAGCGGTGAATTCGCGGCTGGTGGCGTGCTTGCGCACCAGGTTGACGGACGCGGACGGGTTGCCGGTGCCGGTCAGCAGGCCCGTTGCGCCACGCACGACTTCGACGCGATCGTAGATGATGGGGTCGATGGATGATTCGCCCGCCGCATAGCCGGTCTCGAAACTGGTGGGCACGCCGTCGTACAGATAGTTGCTGATGGCGAAGCCGCGCGAGCTGAAGGTGTAGCGTTCGCTGTCGTAGTTCTGCACCGAGATGCCGGGCGTGTTGCCCAGGATGTCGGTCAGCGAGCGCATGTCCTGGTCTTCGATGCGCTGGCGCGTGACCACGGTGACCGATTGCGGGGTTTCGCGCAGCGTCAGCGGCAGGCCGGTGCTGGCGGCCGTGGCGCGCGGGGTGTAGGAGCCGGTGCCCTCGGTGGTGGTGGGATCGCCGTCGGCCTGGACCTGCACGGCGGGCAAGGTGGCGACGCCCGACTCCTGCGCCAGCGCTGTGCCGCTGGCCAGCGCCATCAGCACCAGGCTGGTGGTGCGCCGCAGGGCGAGGCGTGGACGAATGGGGAAAATCAGGCTGGCGGGCCGCGGGTCTTGCATGACGCTTCCTTGCAGGGTTGGTGAATAATTGGCAAGCAAGTGTAATGCGAACTCTTATCATGTGCATTTGTGTTGCGAATATGCACAATAGGGATAGCCCCGATTTGGCCAGGCCTTGTAGGGGTTTTCGACGCGTGGCACGCGCGCGTCCGGGCTATGGCGCCGCTGTCCTGGCCGCGTCGGGCCTGGCTTGGCGGGAACTACTTCCCAACACCCGTCGGAACAAATAATGCGTGCGCGCCATTGGCCAGGTATGCCCCGTTCACGCCGTCGAATCTGCGTGCCGCGTCCGGCCATGCAATGAATTTCCGGTCGACCCTGGTTCCGCGCTGACCGGTGGCCGCGTCGATGGATACCAACTTCTCCGCGCGCGCCTTTGCCTCGCGCAGCACGATCGCCACGAATGCCTCGGTATCCTCGTCATCCGCCGGAATTGACGCCCGCAGCTCGCCGTTGAGAAGGGAATCCGGGAGAAAATCCGCCGCTCTTGACCTCAAAAGGCTGACCAGCCCTGACCCAACCAGCGCGTAGATCCACCCCTTTCCCGAGGGATGACGTTTCACATAGCGATTGTGAAAATCCGCTTCGGAGATGATGGAGGAATCCACGATCGTCACGTGAACCCCTTCACACGCTTCGATTCGATTCCTGTATCCCGGCCGCTCGACGTCCGGCTGCTCCTGCATGTTGATGAACCGGATAGAGGGGCGGGCTTTCATGAGCGCGCCGGCGAATTCAGCCTCATCCGCTGAAGTCATGAATAAGCACTGTTGAATCACCTTGGAGCCGGCCACGGGTCGCCCTGTTCCGGTTGCGCAATGGATGCCTGCGCCAGGATCACCGGCATGAACCCTGCCCTCACCGATCCACCGATTTCATGTCGCAGGTCGTTTCCTGCACGTCGCACAGTCCCCGGAACCACGCCCGCCCCGCCAGTCGTTCGCCCTTGGCGCGCTCGACGATCTCGTCCTGCGGCGAGCGCTTGCGGTCCACCAGGTAATCCAGCAGCACCCAGTCCTCGTGGCAGGCGCGGATGCCCTGGATCTTGCCCATTTCGGTCAGCCAGTCGCTGCCCAGGTCCACCAGCCGCTGGCTGGCGGCGTCGGGCCTGGCATAGCCGCGCGCGGACTGGATGCCGACCCGGGCATCGTCGGCGCGAATCCAGCCTTCGCCCTTGTAGAGCTTGCGCGGCGCACGCTCCGGATATTCTTCCTCGTTGTAGGCGTCGCTGGCGTTGGCGATCCTGAGCCAGCCGTCCTTCGCTTCCTTCACGTCGAAGGTGACGCTGTAGGAATACTCCGGCTCGCCGGCGGCGGGCCTGGCGGGGATCTGGCCCAGGACCTTGGCGCCGGCGGACGGCGCGTCGCGCACGGTGATAGACGGCTTGTCGTAGTTGGCCCAGGCGCTGAAGGCGCAGGTGGTCGCGCCCGCGGGGGCTTCGGCTTGAACAGAGGCGGCGATGACCGGCGGCGCGGCCAGCAGCGCCAGCGTCAGCGCGGCGATCGAAGCGGTCAGACGGGGACGAATGTGCATGAAATCTCCAAAGCGTCGACGATCCGGGTCAGGGTGGTCCTCGACATCCCGCAAGCCGGATTGCTATCCAACTGACGAGCGGCGGTCCACCGGCGTGGGGTTCTGTTTATCGGGCAGTTCCGCGACTGTATCAAACCCGCCGCCAGCGGCCGCTTCAGCGGAACCGCAGGTGCCGGCGCTGCAGCTCCGCCACCGTCCGGCAGCCCATCAGCTTCATCGCGCGCTCGATCTCCACGCGCATCTGTTCCAGCGCCCGTTCCACGCCGGGCCGTCCGGCGGCGGCCAGCGGGAACAGGTAGTAGCGGCCCAGCCCCACGGCCTTGGCGCCCAACGCCAGCGCCTTGAGCACGTGCGTGCCGCGCTGCACGCCGCCGTCCATCATCACGTCGATGCGGTCGCCGACGGCGTCGACGATCTCGGCGAGCTGGTCGAAGGCGCTGCGCGAGCCGTCGAGCTGGCGGCCGCCGTGGTTGGACAGGACGATGCCGGTGCAGCCGATGGCGACAGCGCGTTTGGCGTCCTCGACCGACATGATGCCCTTCAGGCAGAACTGGCCGCCCCACTCGCGCACCATGGCGGCGACGTCGTCCCAGGTCATGGCGGGATCGAGCATCTCGGTGAAATAGCGGCTGATGGACATGGCGCCGCCGCCCATGTCGACGTGGCCGTCCAGCTGCGGCAGGCGGAAGCGTTCGTGGGTGGCGTAGTTGATGGCCCAGGCCGGCTTGATGGCGAACTGGGCGATGCCGGCCAGGTTCAGGCGGAACGGGATGGCAAAGCCGGTGCGCTTGTCTCGCTCGCGGTTGCCGCCGGTGATGCTGTCGACCGTCAGCATCATGACCTGCACGCCGGCGGCCTTGGCGCGCGCCATCATGTCGCGGTTCAGGCCGCGGTCCTTGTGGAAGTAGAACTGGTAGACCTGCGGGCCGCCGCTGATCTGGCGCGCCTCTTCCAGGCTGACGGTGCCCAGCGACGACACTCCGAACATGGTGCCGAACTTGCCGGCGGCGGCGGCCACGGCGCGTTCGCCGTCGTGGTGGAACAGGCGCTGCAGCGCGGTGGGCGAGCAATAGACCGGCATGGCCAGCTTCTGGCCCATGACGGTGACGGACATGTCCACATCCGCCACGCCGCGCAGCACGTCGGGCACCAGGTCGCAGGCCTCGAAGGCCTCGGTGTTGCGGCGGTAGGTGGTCTCATCGTCGGCGGCGCCGTCGATGTAGTTGAAGATCGGGCCGGGCAGCCGCTGGCGCGCCATGCGGCGAAAGTCGTGGAAATTCTGGCACTGGCTCAGGCGCATCGGGGGACCTTTGTCTACGCTGCACGGACTACCGGAATGCCCCTTGCGACCCGGGCATGATGGGCCGAATTGTACCGGGGACGGCGTCCCATCACGCATAACAGCTTTGCCATCCGGGTGGAGCCTGCCGCCGCGCGGAAATCCTAGACTGGCCGCACTTCACAGCAGTCAAGGAGAAGGCGTTGCAGCCGCTGTTATCAAACCTGAAAGTGCTCGACCTGAGCCGCGTGCTGGCCGGCCCCTGGGCCAGCCAGATCCTGGCCGACCTGGGCGCCGATGTCATCAAGGTCGAGCGGCCCGGCCAGGGCGACGACACCCGGTCCTGGGGGCCGCCTTTCCTGAAGGACGAGCAGGGCCAGGACACGGCGGACGGCGCCTATTTCGTGGCCACCAACCGGGGCAAGCGCTCGATCACGCTGGACCTGCAGACGGCCGAGGGCCAGGCGCTGGTCAAGCAGTTGTGCCGCGACGCGGACGTGGTGCTGGAGAACTACAAGGTCGGCACGCTGGCGCGGCTGGGGCTGGACTATGCGTCGCTGTCGGCGATCAATCCTCGCCTGGTGTATTGCTCGGTGACGGGGTTCGGCCAGACCGGGCCGCGCGCGGCCGAGCCGGCCTACGACTTCCTGATCCAGGCCATGGGCGGGCTGATGAGCGTGACCGGCGAGCGCGACGACCGACCGGGCGGCGGGCCGCAGAAGGTGGGCGTGCCGATCGTCGACCTGACCACCGGCGTGTACGCGGCGCTGGGCATCGTGGCCGCCCTGCTGCGGCGCGCGCAGACCGGCCAGGGCGAGTACATCGACGTGGCCATGCTGGACGTGCAGGTCGGCCTCCTGGCCAACCAGGCCATGAACTTCCTGCTGGGCGGGCGGGTGCCGCGCCGCACCGGCACCGCGCACCCGAATATCCAGCCGCAGCGCACCTTTGCCTGCGCCGATGGCGACATCGTCATCGTGGTGGGCAATGACGCGCAGTTCGCCACCCTGTGCGAGGCGCTGGGCCAGCCCGGCCTGGCGCGCGATCCGCGCTATGTCAGCAACAGCCAGCGCGTGAAGAACCTGGACACGCTCGATCCGCTGCTGGACGCCATTTTCATCGGCGAGCCGCGCGCCCATTGGCTGGACCTGCTCAAGCGGGCCGGGGTGCCGGCCGGCTCGATCAACACGGTGCCCGAGGTGTTCGAGGACCCGCAGGTGCTGCACCGCGGCATGCTGCGGCGCCTGCCCCATCCCGCCGCCGGCGAGGTGCCGCAAGTGATGAACCCGCTGCGCTTCGGCCAATCGGCGCTGCGGGTGGACCGCGCGCCGGCGCTGCTGGGCCAGCACACCGACGAGGTGCTGGCCGAACTGGGACTGAGCGCGGCGCAGATCCAGGACTACCGCGACCGCAAGATCATCTGACCGGCCCCACAGACCGGACCACAAGGAGACACACCATGACCATGCCGGAAAACCTGGCCGGGCCCTACACCGCGCTGGACGTCAGCCTCGACGGCGGCGTCGCCACCATCCTGCTGGCCAATCCCCCCGTCAACGCGCTCAGCACCGAGATGATGAACGAGCTGTCGTGGGTGCTGGACCGCATTTCCGAGACGCCCGAGGTGCGGGCGGTGGTGCTGTCGGGCCAGGGCAAGACCTTCTGCGCCGGCGCCGACCTGAAGAACCGCGCCGCCACCATCAAGGGGCCGGGCGACCTGCCGCAGCATTCGCGCCGCACGCGCGAGTGCTTCCATGCCATCCGCGAATGCGCCAAGCCGGTGGTGGGCGCCATCAACGGCGCGGCGCTGGGCGCGGGGCTGGCGATCGTGGCCTCGTGCGACATCCTGCTGGCGGCGTCCGACGCGGTGGTGGGCCTGCCCGAGATCAACGTCGGGCTGCTGGGCGGCGGCCGCCATGGCATGCGGCTGTTCGGCCATTCGCGGCTGCGGCGCATGATGCTGACCGGCCTGCGGGTGGACGGCAACGAGCTGTACCGGCTCGGCGTGGTCGAGGAGGCGCTGCCGTCGGACGCGCTGATGCCGCGCGCGCTGGAACTGGCGCGCGAGCTGGCGTCCAAGAGCCCGCTGGCGACCATGCTGGCCAAGCAGACGCTCAACGCCATCGAGGACATGAGCCTGCGCGACGGCTATCGCTACGAGCAGGACATGACGGCCGCCATCGCCAAGACCGAGGACGCCATGGAGGCGCGCCGCGCCTTCCTGGAAAAGCGCGCGCCGGTGTTCCAGGGCCGTTAGCGGCACGGACCCCGCGCATAACAGCTATTGCGGCGGCGCCGTAGGTGCAAGGCCCGGCGCTGCCTACACTTCGCAAAAAAAGACAAGGAGACGACATGACGAGCGCGTTGGACGGCGTGAAGGTGCTGGACCTGAGCCGGGTGTTTTCGGGACCGTGGGCGGCGCAGATGCTGGCCGACTTCGGCGCCGACGTGATCAAGGTCGAGCGCCCCGGGCGCGGCGACGACGTGCGCCACCAGGGCTATCCCCTGCCCGGCCGCGACGGCGCGCCGAGCCCGCAGACCTCGTCGTTCGTGGCCATGAACCGGGGCAAGAAGTCGCTGACCATCGACATCTCCCGGCCCGAGGGCCAGGCGCTGGTGCGGCGGCTGGCGCGGCAGGCGGACATCGTCATCGAGAACTTCAAGGCCGGCGACCTGCGCCGCTACGGGCTGGACTATGCCGCGCTGGCGGCGGTCAATCCGCGCCTGGTGTATTGCTCGATCACCGGCTTCGGCCAGAGCGGGCCCTACAGCCACCTGCCGGGCTATGACCCGATCTTCCAGTCCATGAGCGGGCTGATGAGCGTGACCGGCGTGCCCGACGGCGAGCCGGGCGCGGGGCCGGTCAAGGCGGGCTACTCGGTGTCGGACCTGACGGCGGGCTTCTATGCGGTATGCGCCATCCTGGCGGCGCTGCGACACCGCGACCAGGTGTCGGGCGCGGGCCAGCACATCGACCTGGCGCTGCTGGACGCGCAGATCGCCGCGCTGTCGCACATCGGCATGAACTACCTGGCCAGCGGGCAGTTGCCGGCGCGCATGGGTTCGGCCTCGCAGATCACCGCGCCGTTCCGCGCCTTCGAATGCAGGGACGGCCACCTGATGGTGGCGGTGGGCAACGACTCGCAGTTCCGCGCCTTCTGCGAGGTGATCGGGCTGCCCGAGCTGGGGCGCGATGCGCGCTTCGATACCAACCCCAAGCGCGCCGCCGCGCAGCCCGAACTGTCGCGGCTGATCGAGCCGGCGCTGCGCGCCCGCGGCGTGCGGGACTGGAATCAGGCGCTGGCGGCGGCCAACGTGCCTTGCGGGCCGATCTACACCATGGACCAGGTGTTCGAGGATCCGCAGGTGCGCCACCGCGGCGTGCTGGGCAGCGTCGAGCATCCTCGATTGGGCGCCGTGCCGGTCATCCGCAACCCGATCCATTTTTCCGGCACGCCGATCACGGGCGGCCTGCCGCCGCCGCTGCTGGGCGAGCACACGGCCGAGATCCTGCGCGCCGAACTGGGACTGTCCGACGACGAGATCGCCCGGCTGCGGGCGGAGGGCATCGTATGAGCGGCGTCGACCACGACCTGATCGAAGAGATCCGCGACAGCGCGCGCGACTTCCTGCAGCGGCGCGACCAGCGCCAGCGCAAGCGCGCCGAGGAGCCGCCGGACCGCGACTATTGGCGCGAGATCGCCGGGGTCGGCTGGCTCGGCATGAGCGTGCCCGAGACGCTGGGCGGCCTGGGGCTGGGCTGGCGGGCGATGGCGGCGGTGCTGGAGGAAGCCGGCCGCGCGCAACTGCCCGAGCCGCTGGTCGGCGCCGGCGTGCTGCCGGCGGCGCTGCTGGCGCGGATCGCGCCGGTCGATGCGGCGCGGCGCGACGCGCTGCTGCAGGCCGTGTGCGGCGGCGAAACGCTGCTGGGGCTGGCCTGGCAGGAAACGGAGGGCCAGCTGGAGGCCGGCGAGGCCGCCACGGCCTTCGGCGTCAGCGTGATCGAACGCGAGGGCGCGTATGTGCTCAATGGCGAGAAGCGCCACGTAGTGCCGGGGGCCGGCGTCGATGGCTGGCTGGTCACGGCCGATGGCGAGCGCGGCACCGCCCTCTTCTTCGTCGCGGCCGGCACGCCGGGCGTGACCGCGCAGGTCCACGCGCGCGCCGACGGCGCCGCCGCCTGCCACTTGGCGATCGAGTCGGCCGTGGTGCCGGCGGACGCGCTGCTGGCGCGCGACGGCGTGCTGGACGCGGTCGACGAGGCGCTGGACCTGGGCCGCCTGATGCAGTCGGCGGAACTGGTGGGCGTGGCGCGGCAGGTGTTGGCCGATTCGGTGGCCTATCTGAACACGCGCCAGCAGTTCGGCCGGCCGCTGGCGTCGTTCCAGGCCTTGCAGCACCGGCTGGTGGACGCCGCCATGCAGGTCGAGCTGGCAGCCAACAGCCTGCTGGATGCGCTCGATACACTGGCCGCGCAACCGGACGACGCCACCCTGCGCAAGACGCTGGCCAGCCGCGCCAAGGCCCGCGCCGCGCGCGCCGGCCTGGAGGCGGCGCGGCTGGCGATCCAACTGCACGGCGCCATCGGCTACACCGAGGAATGCGACGTCAGCCTGTACTTCCGCAGCGCGCTGCACCTGGCGGCCTGGCTGGGCAATGCCGCCGCCCATCGCCAGCGCTACGGCGCGCTGGCGGCGCTGCCCGCGCCCAGCGCCGATGACGACGACGCCACGCCCATCACGGACTTCCCGCGCGAGGCCGACTGGAACGGCATGCCGGAAGCCGACTTCCGCCGGCTGGTGCGCGGCTTCTTCCGCGCCCACTACCCCGAGCACCTGCGCCACGTGCCGTGGCGGCTACATTGGGACGAAATCAAGGACTGGTATTTCACGCTGTCGCGCCAGGGCTGGATCGCGCCGTCGTGGCCGCGCGAGCACGGCGGCATGGCGCTGTCGCCGGCGCGCCAGATCGCCTTCATCGAGGAAGCCGAACGCCACGGCGTGGCGCGCGCGCCGGACCAGGGGCTGGTGATGCTGGGGCCGATCCTGATCCGCCACGGCACCGAGGAACAGCGCGCGCGCTTCCTGCCGGGCATCCTGTCGGGCGAGGCGGTGTGGGCGCAGGGTTATTCGGAGCCGAACGCCGGCTCGGACCTGGCTTCACTGCGCTGCGAGGCGCTGGTGGACGGCGACGACCTGATCGTGAGCGGCCAGAAGACCTGGTCGACGCTGGCGCAGGACGCGACCCACATGTTCATGCTGGTGCGCACCGACAAGACGGTCAAGAAGCAGGCCGGCATCAGCTTCCTGCTGGTGGACCTGGCCAGCCCGGGCGTGAGCCGCCGTCCCATCCGCACGCTGTCGGGGCACGAGGAGTTCTGCGAGGTGTTCTTCGACCAGGTGCGCGTGCCGCGCGCCAACCTGGTAGGCGAGCTGAACGCCGGCTGGGGCATCGCCAAGGCGCTGCTGGGCTTCGAGCGCCTGTTCAGCGGCAGTCCCAAGCACGCCAACCACGCCCTGCAGCAGATCTTCAGCATCGCGCGCCAGCGCGGCCTGCTGGCCGACCCGGCGTTCGCCGACCGGCTGGCCGAGCTGCGGCTGGACGCGGCCGACCTGACCGCCATGTACAGCGTCTTCGCCGAGCTGGCCAAGGCCGGCCGGCCGCTGCCGCCCGAGCTGTCGCTGCTGAAGGTCTGGGCCACCGAGACGCACGAGCGGCTGGGCGCCCTGCTGATCCAGATCGCCGAGGAATACGGCGGCGCGGCGATGCGGCTGGGCTATGGCAACGGCCAGGTGCACGCGCTGGCGCCGTATGTCAACGCGCTGGCGGCGACCATTTTCAGCGGCACCAACGAGATCCAGCGCAATATCTACGCCAAGCAGTTGGGGCTGGAAGGCGCATGACAACGACGCGCCGGCCGCGAGCCGGCGCCACAGGAGAGAGACAGATGAAACACGCTACCGCACTGACGGCGGCCGCCCTGCTGCTGGGCGCCGCCTTTGCCGCCCCGGGCCAGGCCGCCGCGCCCTGGCCGAGCCAGCCGATCCGGCTGATCGTGCCCTACCCGCCCGGCGGCTCGGTCGACAACCTGGCGCGGCTGCTGGCGCCGGCGCTGGGCCAGCGGCTGGGCCAGACCATCGTGATCGAGAACAAGGCCGGCGCCAGCGGCACCATCGGCGTGGACGCGACGGTGCGCGCCACGCCCGACGGCAACACCTTCGGCTTCGGCGTGCCGGGCGCCATCACCGGCCTGCCGCACGTCATGAAGGTGCCGTATGACGTGTCCAGGATCCAGTACGTGTCGCTGGTGGCGCGCATTCCGCTGGTCATCGTGGTCAACCCGTCCCTGCCCGACGCCACGCTGGCCGACTTCGTCGCCAGCGCCAAGCGCCAGCCCGGCAAGTACAACTATGGCTCGGCCGGCAACGTCACCACGCCGCACCTGGGCGGCGAGCTGCTCAAGCAGCAGACCGGCATCGACATCATGCACGTGCCGTACAAGGGCGCCTCGCCCGCGGTGACGGCGCTGCTGTCCAACGAGGTGCAGATGTTCCCGGGCGACGCCTCGGCGGTGCTGGGCTTCATCAAGGCCGGCAAGCTGCGCACGCTGGCGGTGGCCAGCCCGACGCGCTTCGAGGGCCTGCCGGACGTGCCGACCACCAAGGAGGCGGGTTTTCCCGGTGTGATCGTCGAATCGAACTACGGCATCATCGCGCCGACCGGGACGCCGCCGGAGATCGTGCAGAAGATGTCGCAAGCCATCGCCGAGACGCTGGCCGAACCGGCCCTGCGGCAGAAGATGATCGACCAGGGCGCCATTCCCACGGCCACCACGCCCGAGGCCTACCAGGCGCTGATGCAGGCCGAATCGAAGAAATGGGGCGAGGTGATCCGGCGCGGCAAGCTGGGGCTGGAATAGTCCCATGCCGGCCCGCTTTTGCCGTACCCTTATGCCGTCTCTTTCGTTGCCGCCTTATCCATCATGCCGCCTGCCAAAGCCACGGGCCTGAGCCTGGACGTCACCGCCGACCTGCACAAGTGGCGGGCCTTCCTGGCGATCGCGGAACTGGGCAGCATCTCGCGCGCCGCCCTCTATCTGGACCAGGACCAGTCGGTGCTGAGCCGCCGCATCAACGCGCTGGAACGCGAGTGCAACGCGCGGCTGTTCAACCGCACCGGCCGCGGCGTGCACCTGTCGGAAGTGGGCGAACGCCTGTTTCCGCTGGTGCGCACGCTGCTGGGCGACGCCGAGCGGCTGGAACTGGAGCTGAACGGCGAGGCGCGCGAGCCGGCCGGCGAGGTCACGCTGGGGCTGCTGCCGTCCACCGCGCATCCGCTGATCCGGCGGCTGTTCTCGCGGCTGCGCAAGCAGTTTCCCAAGGTGCACCTGAAGATCCTGGAAGGCTCCAGCGGCCAGATCGAGGAATGGCTGACCGACAGCCGCGTCGACATCGCCATCCTGTACCGCTATGGCGACAAATGCCCGCCGGGCGAACAGGCGCTGGCCTCGGTCGATTCGTACCTGGTGGGCGCGGCCGGCGACCCGCTGACGCGCGGCGGCGAGGTCGCCTTCGAACAACTGGACGGCCTGCCCTTCATCCTGCCCGGCGCGCCCAACGGCCTGCGCAATGCGCTGGACGGGCTGGCGCGGGCGCGCAAGATCAGCATCGCGCCGCTGATCGAGGCCGATTCGCTGCCGCTGATGAAGTCCATCGTCGAGCACGAACACATGTACACGGTGCTGCCGCTGCACGCGGTCTGGCAGGAGGTGCAGGAAGGCCGCCTGGGCATCGCGGCGCTGCGCGATCCGGCCATGGGACGCATCATCTCGATGGCCTTCGCCCGCGCCAAGGGGCCGGGCCGCACCGTCACCGAGGTGGCCGCGCAGATCCAGAGCCTGGTGCGCGAGATCGGCGGCGAAGGCGTGTGGCACGCCAGCCCCTGACGGGGCCGGCGCTTCAATCGAAGCCGTAGAGCCGCGCGGGATTGTCGACCCAGACCTTGCGGCGCATGGCGTCATCGCCCAGCCAGCGCTGCGCCACCGCCACCAGGGCGTCGGCGGACGGCGCCGTCGCGCCCATGCGCACGAACGGCCAGTCCGAGCCCCACAGCACCTGGTCGGGGTTGGCGGCGACGAAGGCGTCGTGGAGGAAGCGCGCATTCTCGTAGTCCGGCGCGCTGCCGACGCGGCACAGCGTCAGCTTCATCCACAGGCGGCCGTCGGCCAGCAGGCCGCGCAGCAACTGGAACGCCGGGTCCTGGTCGCCACGCGCCGGGACCAGGCTGCCCAGGTGGTCGATCACCAGCGGCAGGTCCAGCTTCGCCAGCGCCGGCAGGTGGCGCAGATAGGTATCGCACGGCGCCCACAACTGTGCATGCAGGCCGTGGTGTTTCATGCGCGGGGCCAGCGCGGCGACCTGGTCGAACCCCACGCTGCCCGGAAACAGATTGCCGGCGGGGTCGCGCGCCTCGACGAAGCGCAGTCCGCGCACGCCGCCGTCATACAAGGCCCGCAGTTGCGCGTCGCTGGCCGACGGGTCGGCCACCGCGATGCCGCGCAGGCGGTCGCCGCCCTGCGCCAGCGCGTCCAGCAAGGCGTCGGGATGCGTGCCGTAGGGCGCGGGCTGCACCAGCACGCCGCGCGCGGCGCCCAGGGTGTCCAGCATGCGCAGATAGCGCTGCGCCGGCGCGTCGGGCGCGGCGTAAGAGGACGGATGCCACAGCGGGAAGCGCTCGTAGGGGCCGAACACGTGGCAATGCGTGTCGCAGGCTTGGGGCGGCAGGGGCTGCGCGGGCGCCATCGGCATGCGCGGCGTCTCGACGCTGTCGGGCACGTAGGGTTGCGTGGAGTCGGCGGGCGCGGTCATGCCTTGCCCTCCCCCGCCAGCGGCGCCAGCCGGCTCAGCGCCGGCCAGCCGTCCTGTTGCGGCGCGTCCAGCGGCGCGGGCGCGTCGTCCGGCATCGGGATCTCGTGCGCGTTCAGCGTCATCGACACCATGGTGTAGTAGCCGATGACGGCGGTCAGTTCGACCACGCCGACGGCGGCCCAGCGCTGCACCGCCTCGGCGTACAGGGCGGGCTCGACCTGGCCGGTCTCCTGCAGTTGGCGGGCGTAGGCGTAGACGATCTCGTCGTCGCGGTTGTCGAATACGGGTTCGCGCCGGGCCTGGATGGCGTCCAGCACCGCGTCGGCAATGCCGGCGGCGCGGGCGGCCTGGGCGTGGATGTGCCATTCGATCTGGCTGTTCCAGCGGCGCGCGGTGACCACGATGGCCAGTTCGCTGATGCGCGGCGGCAGGCTGGTGCCAAAGCGCAGCAAGGCGCCCAGCGCCTGCCAGCGCTCGGCCAGTTCGGGGTTGTGCAGCGCGGCGCGCAAGGGGCCGACCAGCCGGCCGCGCGGGCCGGAGACGATGCGTTCGTAGACGCGCTTCTGGTCGTCGCTCATGCTGTCGGGCGTGGGCAGGGGGATGCGGCTCATCATCGTCCTTCGCTCAAGGCGTTTCGTCGGGTTGGCTGCGCGCAACGGAGGGCCGCGCGCTGAAGTCCTGGTGCCAGGCGGCCAGCGCCGGATGGCCATCGCGCCAGGCCAGGTCCGGGAAACGATAGTCCAGATACGACAGCGCGCAACCGATGGCGATCAGGCCCAGGTCGAAGCGGCTGGCGCGCAGGGCCGGCGCCTCGGCCTCCAGCACGGCCAGCACGGCGCGGGTCTTCAGCGCGAAGGCGTCGAGCCAGGCCTGGGTCTGCTTCTCGACCGGCTTGTTGCGTTCCTGCCGGTACAACAGCAGCGCGTCCAGGAAACCGTCGCCCAGCGCCTGGCGCCGCTCGGCCAGCAGGCGCGCGGCCGGGTCCGCCGGCAGCAGGCCGGCGCCGGCCAGGCCGTCCAGGTAGGCGCAGATGACGCGCGAGTCGTAGACCGGCGTGCCGTCGTCCAGCACCAGCGTCGGCAGCTTGATCAGCGGGTTGTCGGCCACCAGGTCGAGGTTGGGCTTGTCCATGGCGACCGGCGTGCGCACCAGCGTCACGCGGTCGGCGATGCCGGCTTCGTACAGGACGATCATCACCTTGCGCACGAAGGGCGAGCGCGGCGACCAATGCAGTTTCATCAAGAGGCTCCCAGGAAATTTGAAATCGTGACGCGGTTCAATGGCCCTGCGCGGGCCGCACCGCCGGATCGTTAGCGGCGTCCGGCGCGCGCATCTGGAACAGGTCGCTGGTGTGCGCGTACCAGCCGGCGCCGTGCATGCGGCCCAGCAGGCGCAGCGCGGGGGTGTCCACATGGAAGCGCTGCGCGTCCAGCAGCGCGTCGTCGCGCAGGTACAGCGCCACCACCCGCGCCAGCACGATGACGCGCTGTGGCGCGGCATCCAGCACCTGCCACACGCGGCATTCCAGCGCCGCCGGGCTGAGCGCGATGCGCGGCGGCGCGACCACCCGCGAGGGAGCGGTCGCCAGCCCGGCGCGGGTCAGCTCATCGACGTCGGCCACGTAGTCCAGGCTGGTGTGGTTCATCTGCGCGGCCAGTTCGGCCGACACCAGGTTGATGACGAACTCGCCGGTCTCCAGGATGTTGCGCGAGGTGTCCTTCAACTGCCCGCCGCGCGGGCCGATGCCCAGCGCCACGATGGGCGGGTCGCTGCTGACCACGTTGAAGAACGAGAACGGCGCGGCGTTGCGCTGCCCCTGCGCCGACTGGCTCACCACCCAGGCGATGGGGCGCGGCACCACCACGCTGGAGAGCAGCTTGAAGGCGTTGGTGGCGCTGAGTTCGCTGAAATCGAAGTTCATGGATGCGTTCCTGGTGGCCGGCGCCGCGTCCGCGCCTGGCCGGCGGCCGTGGGCATGCGGGGTCGTGTGTCCAGTGACCCTGTGTTCATTTGGCCAGCAAGCCCAGCGTGCCCAGCAGCCGGCGCATGTCGGCCAGGTCCTTGGCGACGTAGGCGTCCGCTTCCCGCGGCGACAGCGCCATCAACGCTATCGCCTGCTCCTGCATGACGCGGCGGTAGTCGGGATCGTCGTTCACGGCCCGGACGGCGTCGCTCAGGGTGCGCACGATGTCCGCGGGCGTGCCGGCCGGCGCGGCCAGGCTGTACCAGGTGGCCGCGTCCGCGCCCGCCACGCCGGCCTCGGCCAGCGTCGGCACGTCCGGCAGCAGCGGCGAACGCTTGTCCGACGCATAGGCCAGCGCCAGCAGGCGCCCCTGGCGGATGAACGGCAGGCTGGCCGACAGATTCAGCATGGCCAGGTCGGTCTGGCCGCCGACCACGTCATTGATGGCGGGCGAGGCGCCGGCATAGAGAATGTGGTTCAGCTGCACCCCGGCGACCTGCTGGAACAGCTCGGCGCCCAGGTGCGTGGCGCCGCCCACGCCGGCCGAGCCGTAGCTCCACTTGCCGGGTTCGGCCTTGGCGCGGGCGATCAGCTCGGACACCGAGCGGATGCCGCGCGACGGATTGACCACCAGCATGATGGGCTGCACCGCCACCACCGAACAGAAGGCGAAACCCTTGACCCCGTCGTACACGGTCTTCTGCATCAGCGGCGTGACCACGTGGCCGGCCGAGGTGCCCAGCAGCAGCGTGTAGCCGTCCGGCTTGGCACGCGCCACGAAGCCGGTGCCGATGGAGGCGCCGCCGCCGGGCTTGTTCTCCACCACCACCGGCTGGCCCAGGCGCTTTTCCAGCGCCCGCGCCAAGCTGCGCGCCACCACGTCGGCGGGGCCGCCGGCGGCGTAGGGATTGACCAGGATGACGGGCCGGTCTGGATAGGCCGCCGCCGCGGACGCGGCGCCGATGGACAGGGCCACCGCCGCCAGCAGGGATCGAAGCATCAATCGCATGGGATTTCCTTCCAGGGGCCCGGCCGCCGGGTGGGCCGGGAGCCGGGGCCTCAATCGGCGCGCGCGCCGGACTGTTCGATGATGCGCGCCCATTTCGCCGTATCGACGCGGATGCGTTCGGCGAAGGCTTCGGGCGTGCTGTGGGTGGTCTGGATGCCGTAGCCGGCCATGCGCTCGACCATCCGCGGCGACGTCATCACCGCCTTGATGTCGGCGTTCAGGCGGTCGATGACGGGACGCGGCGTGCCCGCCGGCGCCAGCACGCCGGACCACAGGCTGACCTCGTAGTCCTCGAAACCCGGCGTCTCCGACATCGACGGCACGTCGGGCAGCGCCGCCAGCCGCTGGCGGCTGGTCACGGCCAGCGCCCGCACCTTGCCCTGCCGGACCTGCTCGATGAAGTTGGACGAGGTGTCGATCATCATCGAGATGCGGCCGGCCAGGAAGTCGTTGATGGCCCCCGAGGTGCCCTTGTAGGGAATGTGGCGGATGTCGGCATGCGCCGCCGTCTTGAACATCTCGCCGGCCAGGTGGCTGGTGGTGCCGTTGCCCGAGGAGCTGAAGGTCAGCTCGCCCGGCCGCTGCCGCGCCAGTTCGGCCAGTTCGGCGACCGAGCTGACCTTCAGGCCGGGGTTGACCACCAGCAGGTTGGAGGTCAGGTTGGTCATCGACACCGGCGCGAAGCTGCGCTGCGGGTCGTAGCGCAGCTTGGGGTATAGCGACGGGTTGATGGTCAGCACGCCCATGGTGGAGTACAGCAGCGTGTAGCCATCGGGCGCGGCGCTGGCCACGGCCTCGGCGCCGATGGTGCCCCCCGCCCCGCCGCGGTTCTCCACCACCACGGTCTGGCCCAGCTTTTCGCTCAGGCCCTGCGCCAGCGAGCGCGCCATCAGGTCGGTGGCGCCGCCGGCCGGGAACGGCACGATCAATTTGACCGGCCGGTCGGGATAGGCCCCGGCCGCCACGGCCGCCGATATCAGGCCCGCGCCGAGCCACAGGCTGACCGCGGTCAGCGCACTTGCCATTCTCATGCTGTCTCCACCCTGGGGGTTCTTGTGTTTGCAGCATGGTAGGCGCGGGGCGGCGATGGCGCTATGCGCGGGATCGCATATCTGCTTTGTGCGGACACCGCGCGGGCCGGCGCCCGCCGGCCTGGGTAACGGCTACCCCTGAACGGCGTGCGGCCGGGATCGGGTATCGTCTGAACCTGGCCCATCCGCCCGTGCCGTTCGCAATGCCCCAACGCCCCGACCTGTTCTCGCCCCCCTCCCGCCAGCGCGCCGCCCGCGCCAATTCACTGCTGTGGATCCTCGACCCGCTCGAGCGTGATCCCGGCTATCTGCGCCGCAAGATGTTCGGCTGCGACGCCGCCTACCTGGACGGCGCGCTGTACCTGGTGGTGGCCGACCGCGACATCCCCTGGAACGGCGTGATGGTGTGCACCTCGCATGACCGCCACGCGGCGCTGCTGGCCGATATGCCGAGCCTGCTGCCGCACCCGGAACTGGGCAAGTGGCTGTACCTGCCGCAGACCGACGAGGCGTTCGAGACGCTGGCGGCCCGGTTGGTGGAACTGGCGTTGGCGCGCGATCCGCGCCTGGGCGTGGCGCCCAAGCCGCGGGCGCGGCGGCGCAAGTCCTGGCGGGGCGAGGAATAAAGCGCGCCGGCGCGCCCTTGCGCCGCGCGGCATGCCCTGACGGCAGCCATGGCCGAGTTGGCTCACATCGATCCGGCCGGGTCGCCAAACACCTCGCGCCAGGGCCGCGACAGCGCATCGGCGTCCGCCGTCGACAGGTATTGCGGCGCCCCCTGCGCCATGGCGGCGAACAGCAAGGCGTCGCTGGCCCCGTCCCACGGCGCCGCGAGCGACTCGTCGACCTCGCCGTCCTCGTCCACTTCGCGGATGAACGCGGCGTCGCCATCGACGGCCTGGGCGCGTTGCCGCAGCAAGCCGTGGATCTGCAGCAAGCCGCCATGCACGGGCGAACGCGCCCCGCCCCGGCGGCGCGCCGCGGCCAGCACGCCATACCATTCCGATTGCGGCGGCGCATCGGCAGGCGTGGGGACGCCCTCTTCGTCTTTCGACCAGCGCTCCCAGGCGCGACCGTAGCGGTCCCAGCCGTCGGCAGGCAGATCGGCGCCCAACGCCCGCGCCTGTTCGCGCGTCAGTTCGGGAATGCGGGCCAGGATGTCGACCACCGCCTGGCCGTGCGGGCCAAACAGCGTGCCCAGCGGCAGCGGTTGCAGCAGTTCGATCGCGGCGGCGCGCCAGTAGCCGGGTTGCGCCACCAGGCCGGACATGTCGCCCAGTTGCGCCACGCGCACGCGCCACAACTGCCCGGGCCAGCGGCGGCCCAGCGTCATGGTGGCAATGGATTGATCAACGACCAGCCAGGGCGGCTCGGCGCGCGCCAGGCGGACATGATTGCCGGCGCGTTCAAGCGCCATGTCGGGATCGGCGGCGTCGAACCAAAAACCGTCGCGGTCGGAGGAAGCGGAATGGGTGGGAGGCGTCATGGCCGTCATTATCGATGCAAAGCGTCGATGCAAACCGTCGATGCAAAGCGGCAGGGCAAAGCGTCGGCCCGTCCCTGAACGGCCCCGGGCATTTCGCCGCGCGGACTGAGGCGCCGGCCGCGACGGCGGCGCCTCAGTCCGCGGCGGCGCGCTCCGGCGCCAGGGCCGCTTCCAGCCGGTTGCCGCCCAGGGACTTGGCGCGATACAGCGCCAGGTCCGCACGCGACAGCGCATCGGCCAGCGGCGGCACGTCCTCGTCGAAATAGGCCAGGCCGATGCTGACCGTGGCGGCGATGCCCAGGCCGTCGACCGGGTTGGCGATGGTGGTGGCGAAGCGGCGGGCCGCCGCCGCCCCCAATTGATGGGCGCGGCGGGCGTCATCGCCCGCCAGCAGCGCGGCGAATTCCTCGCCGCCAAGGCGCGCCAGGATGACCTGCGGCCCGAGCGCGTCGCGGGCCACGGTGGCGAACGCCGCCAGCACCAGGTCGCCGGTATGGTGGCCGTAGCGGTCGTTGATGGCCTTGAACTGGTCCAGGTCGAACGCCAGCACGGCGACAGGCTCGCGCCCCGCGCTGGCCGCGATGAGGCGCGCGCCCTGCTCGAAGAACCAGCGGCGGTTGCCCAGCCGCGTCAGGTAGTCGGTCTGCGACTCGTGCACCAGTTGCACGTGGGTTTCCTCGCGGATCAGCTTGATCAGCGTCATCGGCAGCAGCACCGAATACAGCACCCCTTCGTACATGGTGATGTTGCTGGCCAGCAGTTGCACCGAGGGCCCCTCGGCGGCCACCCACCACGGCAGCAGGAAGGCGCGGCCGAAATAGATCAGCGCGTGCACGCCGGCCACCGCCACGGCGAAGTTGCGGGTTTTCGGCATCCCCATGGAATCGCAGCGCAGCAGTTCCCACGCGGTCAGGGCGCTGACGAGGGCGATGGGCAAGGCGCTGACGTATTTCCACACCACGTCCTGCCCCGCCACGCCGGCCGCCAGCCAGATCAGCGCCATGACCGCCAGCAAGCCCATCGAACGCTTGCGGTAATGGCGCCCGCTCAGCGAGGCGACGCTGTCCAGCACCAGCAGGTAACCGCCGAGGATCACCAGGTTGCTCAGCGGCGCGCCGATCGCGGCCGGCAGGTCGGCGCGGAACAAGGCGCAGATACAGCCCAGCGCCAGCGTGCCGAAACCGGCCGCCAGGATGCCCAGCGAGCGGCTGCGGTGGGGGTGGGTTCGATACTCCCAGAACGTCAGGCCGGCACTGGCCAGCAGCGTCCCGATGGTAATGAAGTACAGGGTGAGGAGATCGACGTGCATCTCGGCCGGAAAGAGGTGGCACGCCAGGAGGAAATTGCGGCGGCGTTCGCAATTTTAGGGGGAAATCCGCCGCGGATAGGTGACGGGAAAGCGGTCGCCCCGGGGGTCATAAGTCCCCAATTTGACCGCGCTCCCGGCGGGACGTCAGAACCGGTAGGTCACGCTCCCGATCACCGTGCGGCGGGTGCCGAAGAAGCAATCGCCACGGGCAAGGCAGGTGCCCACGTACTGTTTGTCGAACAGGTTGGTGACGTTCAGCGCCAGGCGCATGGGACCCGCATCGTAGGCCAGCACGGCGTCATACAGGGTGACGGCGGGCACGCCGTTCTGGCCGGTGCCGTCGTCGCTGCTGCCGTTGTAGCGCACGCCCGCCCCCGCCAGGAAGCCCGGGGTTCCCATCACGCTGAAGCGGTAGTTGGCCCAGAACGACGCCATGTGTCGGGGAATGCTGGCCAGTTGGCGCCCCTCTTCGGCCGGCGTGCCCTTGGCCACCTTGGCGTCCAGGAAGGTGTAGGTGGCCACCAGATCGACATTGCCCAGCGACGCCAGGGCTTCCAGTTCGGCGCCCTTGGTGCGGGCCTCGCCCACTTGCACGGTGTCGGCAATGCCGTTGACCACGCCGGCGACCTTGCGGTTTTTCTCGGTCATGTCGAACACGCTGGCGGTGACCGTCAGGTTTTCGCCCGGCGGCTGGTACTTCAGGCCGGCCTCCCATTGCTTGCCGCGCAGCGGCTTGAACGCCTGGTTGGCACGGTTGAAGCCGGCCAGGCCCTGGAACGATTCCGAGTAGCTCAGATAGGGATTGAGGCCGGCCTCGGAGCGATACATCAGGCCAAAGCGCTTGCTCATTTCGTTGTCATCGCGCGACCCGGACGGCGTATCGTCCACCGACGCGCGCGAGCGGTCATGGCGCAGCCCCAGCATCAGCAGCCAACGCTCCCATTCGAGCTGGTCCTGCATGTAGAGGCCCAACTGGTTGCCGCGCGAGGTCGGCGCGCTGACCGTCGAGGTGGGCGGCGTGAAGTTGCCGTACACGGGGTTGTGCACGTCGATGGGCGCGACCGTGCCGCCCACTCCCTGGCGCGCATCCAGCACGGAACGCTGGTAGTCGATGCCGGTCAGCAGGGTGTGGCGGATCGGGCCGGTCTGGAACTTGAACTGGCCCTGGGTGTCGACCACGAACTGCTTGAGGGTCGGCTGGTTCTGGTAGATCACGCGGCGCAGCAGCGTGTCGCTGCCCGGCACCCAGCCGTGGCCGGCGCCGTTGAAGCCGGCGGTGTAGATGCTGCGATAGTCGACCTCGCTGTGCGTGTAGCGCAGGTTCTGCCGCACCGTGACGTTGTCGTTGAAGGCGTGCTCGAACTGGTAGCCCACCGCGCTCTGCCTGGCGGTGTACTTGTCGAAGTCGGGTTCGCTGACGAAGAAGTCCTGCGGGATGCGGCCGGCCGGCGTGCTGGTGAGCGTGCCGCGCCACGGGAAGAAACCGACCATCGACCCGCTATTGTCTTTCTGGAAATTGGCCAGCAGCGTCAACGAGGTGGCGGCACTGGGCCGCCAGGTCAACGACGGCGCGATGAAATAGCGGTCGTCGTCGACGTATTTGACCGAGCTGTCGCTGTCGCGCCCCAGCGCGACCACGCGATACAGCCACTTGCCGTCTTCGTCGATCGGGCCGGTGAGGTCGGCCTGGATCTGCTTGCGGTTGTGGTTGCCGTAGCTGACGCCGATCTCGCGCATCGCTTCGGGCTGCGGCCGCTTGCTGATCTGGTTGACGATGCCGCCGATGGCGCCCTGCCCGTACAGCATGCCCGACGGCCCGCGCAGGATCTCGATGCGCTCCAGCGCGTAGGGATCGGGCCGGGTGTTGTTGTAGGACCCCACGGCGTTGAGCAGGCCGTCGAGGTATTGGGTGGAATCGGTGCCGCGGATCTTGATGGAGTCGCCGCGATTGTCCGGCCCGAACGCGCCGGCCGTGACGCCGGCGGTATAGCCCGCCGCCTGCTGCACCGACTGGGCGCCCTGCAGCGTCATGCGATCCTGGGTGATGACGCTGATCGACTGCGGCGTTTCCATCACCGGCGTGTCGGTCTTGGTGGCGGTGGCGGCGCGCTTGGCGACAAAGCCCTGCACGGGGCCGACCGCGGTCTGTTCGACATCGCTGCCCGTCACGGTGACGGCGGGCAAGTGGACCTCGGCAGGGGCGGACTGCGCCAGGACGGCGCCCGGCAGGCCCAGGCCGAATACGATCAAAGGCAATTGCCGGGCCCGGAAATGCACCGGGCGCCGGCGGGACGAAAGGCGTACAGCCATGGAAACTCCGCTCGCATGTGAATGGCAATAAGAACCAGTCTTATTACATGTTGAGGCGGAATTATAGTCACACTGTTTCAGCGGAATGCCAGGAAGCGATCATCGCGGCGCTGGAGGCATTGGCCCGCCCTGGCCCGGTCAGAAGCGGTACGTCACGCTGCCAACCACGCTGCGCCGGGTGCCGAAGAAGCAATCGCCGCGCGCCAGGCAAACGTCGACGTAGCGCTTGTCGAACAGATTGGTGACATTGAGCGCCATCCGCATCGGTCCCGCATCGTAGGCCAGCACGGCATCGTACAGGGTCACGGCCGCCATGCCATTGTGGCCGGTGCCGTCGTCGTGGGTGCCGTTGTAGCGCGCGCCGGCCCCCGCGACCAGGCCCGCCACGCCGAATGCGCGGAAGCGGTAGTTGGCCCACAACGATGCCATATGCCGGGCGATGCCGGACAGTTGCCTGCCCTCTTCGGCAGGCTTGCCCCTGGCGACGCGGGCATCCAGGTAGGTGTAGCTGGCGATCAGGTCCAGGTCGCCCTGCGAGGCCAGCGCCTCCAGCTCCAGGCCCCGGGTGCGCGCCACGCCGGTCTGGACCGAGGTGGGGATGCCGTCCAGCAGGCCCGGCACCTTGCACGGGCGTAGCCATCGGAGCTATCACCTCTGAAAACGACGACGCCCGACAACGCGGGCTCCATTTCACGCTGACTAGGTCAAATCAGCGACTCCTGACTGTCATCCTCAGCGCTCTCATCTCCACGGATTTGGGGCTCGTACCCGTACTGGGCTCGCGCCATCGCAATCCACTCGTCCACGAGAACAGGCAGCCGCTCGACGACTTCGTAGCCAAAGAGTGCTTCGTCGACGTAGCCCATGTGCAGCATGTCGACGATACGACATAGGTAGCTGCGCCCCTTGACCCACCACGTGTAGTGAGCATCGAGTGCCAACATGTGTTGGATGTTTCGGCCCTCGTGCTCACGCATCTCCTCGAGTTCCATGCCATCCAGCAGGGTCTCGTAAACACCATCTGCCACCCTGGAGCCGAAGGTGGTCGTCCAATAGTATTCTTTGATTTCCCAAATGGCGACCGGGTTGACGATGCCCGGTAGTGCACCGTCAACCCGGCGCGAGAGCGTGCGCAACGGCATCGAGTTGTGGGTGAACGTGGTCAGCTGACCAGGGTTCGAGTTGAAGCCCTGGTGGCCGACTTTGCTCTCGATAATCATGTTGACGATGCCAGTCAAGTATGCCGGCTTTTTCATGTCCCCAGACTGCTTGTTCATAGTAGGAGCCAGTCGAGGCTGCAGTCTCGCCTTCAGTTCGCTGTATACTTTCTCGGCCTTTGTGGCGTCCATGAGTTGGTACTGGACGAAGTTGTCCAGCACATCTGCGCGGTACTCGAAGTACTGGCACAGCTTCAGGCCAAAGTCCGTCAAACTCCCGTTCGGGAACACTAGATGGTCGCTCGACAGTCGAAGCTTGCGGAAGGCTGCGACAATGCCCCCGGCGTTCAGAGCCTTGATGCCACCTGTTCGGCGATCGGTGTACTGTTGAGCCTCGGAGATGGAGCGCACGTGTGCCCAGAAGCCCTTAGGTAGGCCCAGAAAGGCCGGATTTGCTTTCAATTTAAACCTCTCCTCTATGTTGAACACCCCGGAATATACACAGGTTTCACTGTTCGACAGCCAAGTGGAAACACCACAGCCGGGCGTCCCTGAACTCAAGGGGCAACTGCTCAAATGGGTTGGCAACAAGCAAAAGTTTGCGGTCGAAATCATCAATAAGTTCCCGCGCCAATTCGGCACATACTTCGAGCCATTCCTGGGGAGCGGCGGTGTGCTGGCGACCTTGGCACCCAAAAAGGCCGTGGCCGGTGACGTGTTCAAACCGCTCATAGAAATATGGGAAAAGCTGCACGACGACACAGAAGGCCTCATAGAGTGGTACAGCGAGCGCCACGCGCTTATAGACAAGCTGGGGAAAAAGGAAGCCTACGAACAGGTACTGGCTAGCTACAACGCCGGCGCCAACGGTGCTGACCTACTGTTCCTAAGCCGCGTCTGCTACGGGGGGGTGGTGCGCTTCAGGAAGTCCGACGGCTACATGTCCACGCCGTGTGGACCTCACAAACCGATGCCGCCTGAGAATTTCGCAGACCGCGCCCGCATTTGGGCCGCTCGCACTCGCGGCGCCGAGTTCTGCCACTCCGACTTCGCCGAGACCATGGCGCAGGCCAAGAAGGGTGACATGGTTTACCTTGATCCGCCCTACGTCGATAGCCAAGCAATCCTCTACGGGGCGCAGTCGTTCTCGTACCCGCGCTTGTTGGAGTCGATAGCTGACTGCAAGAAGCGCGGCGTTTACGTCGCGCTGAGCATCGACGGTACAAAAAAGTCTGGCGACAAGACGGTCGAACTACCAACCATCGAAGGTCTTTTCGAGCGCGAGGTGATGGTGCGCCTTGGATCGTCGATGCTGAAGCGGTACCAGTTGAAAGACCAGACCGCTGAAGACCACCACGTTGAGGACCGCCTGCTCCTGACTTACTGACCGAGAGAAGCCCCCGCCGGATGCGGGGGCCCTTGAATAAATCAGGACATCTGGGGCAGCAGCTGGGCTGCCAGTACCTGTAGAGCGGCGATGCGGCCCTCGCGCGTGCCCGGCACGTTCTGCATGCCAAGTTCAGTGCAGAGTTCGCTGATGGCCGCCTCTGTGAGGGGCATCTCGAACTGATGCAGATGCGCGTGTAAGATGAGTTGAAGGCAAAGCCGTTTGCGCTCGCCTCGCGGAACGTTCCTTTTCATGTATGACCTCCTTGTCGTTGGTGACAAGAGGTCTCGCAACCCAATAACGCGCAATCCTTGGCATCGCTCGATTCCTGCACCCAGTCGAAACCGTGCAGGACTTCGTAAGCGTCCTCGATGAACTGCGCCGCCACGTCGCCCTTGTGCGGCATGCGCACGTCGGCCACGGTGTCGCTGCGAACAAGGCCATTGCTGCAAACAAACCAGAGCATTCCGGTCAGCATCTGATAGCTGCAGATGCTGTCATGGGAGTTCAGCAGGATGATTTCGTTGGCCTCGCGGCCGTTGATCTGGCTCACGTGGTACAGCCGGATCATGTGCCTAGTGTAGTCGCGGAGGTTGTCTTGGCGCGCGCGGGTTTGCGTCACCATGAAAGGCTCGAAGCTTTCCACGTTCAGTTCTTGCAGCACGGTCGCGGTCTGGATATAACCGTACCGCTGCGAACGGCTCTGATGCGGCGCGTCCGCGAAGATGGACGGGACGACGCGGTGAATTTGTTCGTCCGACAGCGGGTAGTCGCTACGCAGCGGGAGGAGGCGGGAAGCGAAACGGCATGCGAGTTGCATTGTCTTTCTCCTAACAAAAGAGGTTTGCTGTTCACACCGCACACCAGCTGGCATGCATGACGGCGCTGCCGCTGTTGCGTCCCAGCGCCACCAAGCGATATAGCCCTGTGCCGTCGGCATCAAGCGGTCCGTGAGATCCTCCTGGATCTGCTTGCGGTCGTGGCTGCCGACGCTAACGTCGATCTCGCGCACCACCTCGGACTGCGGCCGCTTGCTGACCAGGTTCACGATGCCGCTGCTGGACGCCTGGCCGTACAGCATGCCCTGCGGCGTGTCGAGCACAGCCGTATCGGTCTTGGTGGCGGTAGCGGCGCGCCTGGCGACGAAGCCACGCACCGGGCCGGTGGAGGTTTCCTCCAGCGCCGTCCCCGGCATGGTCACTGCGGGCAGATGCACGGCAGGCATGTCATGCTGCGCCTGCGCGGCGGCCGACAGGTCCAGGCCGACCACGATCAGGGGCAGGCGCCAGGCGGTCACGGGTGCGGACGCGCGGCGGGCGCGGAATGGCGGATGTGCGCTCATCGGCTCCTCGGTTTTTCACCACTAAAATAATGACAATCGATCTCATTATTATGATTGAGACCCACCCCTGAACTATCGCCGCCAGGACACCACGGATAGTCCGACTTTTGCCCGCAAGGGAACTGCTGCGCGCGCCGCGGCGCCTGCGCTGGCGTTCGTGGAAATACTTGGTGGCAAAAGGTGTCAGCCTGCAATGGCGCGCGCCCCCGGCTGCGGTTCAATACCGCACGTTGTCGTTTTGCCTGTCGTTGCCGGCCCGCCTGGTGGCTCGCGCCGGCATTCCACTCCCCTTTCCGAGGCCCCGATCGCCATGGCAAATCGTTCCTACCTCTACAGCCTGAGCAACCGCCCCACCCACTTCACCGACCGCCCGGAGACGATTTCCGGCTTGTCCGAATGGCCCTACGCGGTGCCGTTCATGTACCGGCTGTTGATGTCGGGGGATCCACAGCTGTGCGCCTCGCTGATCTCGGATGGACTGGAGGACGAAGAACCGGACCAGCGCACCCGGCTGCCCGCCATCAGCAGCACGTTCGAGCCGGGCCTGGCGCGGGTGAAACGCTTTGCCGAGATCGTGCGGACCGCGCTGGCCACGCCCGCCGCCGCGCCGACGGCCGCGCCCGCGACGCCGGCGCCGGCCACGCAGGAACCCGCCTCGCTGCTGGGCAAGCTCAAGCGCCTGTTCTCCTCGGATGACGCGGCGCCGGCCGGCGCGGCCAAGCCCGCGGCGCGGGGCCGCGGCCCGACGTCCGTGACGCAGCTGCTGGAAGCGCTGGACGAAACCCTGGTCTTTCTCGAAGCGCACCGCAATGAATACCTGCTGCTGGAGACCATCGAGCTGGAACTGATGATGGAATCCGAAGAGGCCGCACTCAAGGCCAACGCGGAAAAGGAAATCGCGCGCTGCCGCCAGGCCGGCGCGGCGCTCGATGCGCTGCCGGCGGATCCCGCCGAGGCCGGGCGCCAGCTGCTGGCGGCCACCGTCGAACGGGGCGAGCCGCCGCTGGACGCCTTCCATGGCCTGCGCCTGGACGACGGTTTCGACGGCAGCCACACCGGCAATACGGACTACGTGCTGGGCCTGGCGTGGAGCGACGTGCTGTACTTCGCGCTGCACAACCGCGAGGAATTCGAGACGCGGCAGGCGCAGCCTGACGAGGATTGACGGCCGCGCCCGCGGCCCGCGAGGCGGTCTGGACCGAGGACCCGGCGGCTATGCGCCTTGCGCGCCGGCGGCCTGGCGCAATGCCGGCCGGTTTTCCCGGATCCATTGCGTCAGCCCATGCACCGCGATGCCGCGCTGCGCATTGAACGTGCGCGCCGGTTCCCACGCCACGCCCCGCCCCTGCGCGAACACGGCGCGGTATTTGCGCATGCCGTCATCCGGCGCGGCGGCCAGTTGCCGTTCCAGTTCCGGCACGGTCCAGACATGGCGCGTGATTTCGATGTCCAGCTCGTGCGCCACGCGCTCGGCCAGTTCGCCGTAGGTCACGGTGTCGCCGGCGACATGGACGGCCTGGTTGGCGATGCGCGGCTCGGCCCACAGGATCTCGGCGGTCAGCTCGCCGATGTCTTCGGCGGTGGTGAAGGTGACGGCGGTGTCCCAGCCGCCCAGCGCGTTGACGCGGCGGCCGGCCAGATCGACCACGCCGAACGACGGCTCGAACAGGAAGCTGGTGAACATGCCGGTGGAGACGATGATCCATTCGGTGGCGCGCTGCGCCCGCAGCATGTCGCGCACGTCGAGCTGTTCGTCGAACAGGTCCTGCGGGCTGCCGCGGCCGATGGCGTCGTAGTCCACGCCGAACTGCCAGGGCACGAAGCGCCCGACGCCGCCGGCCAGCGCGGCCTGCGCGATCTTGCGCTGCACTCCCGGGCCGCCGACAAACCCGGTGCACGACACCACGGTATCGAAGCGGCCGAATGTGGCGGCCAGTTCAGCGGTCGATTGCGCGACCAGGTCGCCTTCGACGATGCGCACGCCCAGGGCCTGCAGCTCGGCCAGGTCGCGCTGCTTGCGCGGATCGTCGGAGCGCGGCCCCGCCGGCCGCAACAGCACCGACAGGGACACGCCGGCATCGCCCGCGGCGCGGCGCGCCAGGCCGCGCAGCATGGCCATGCCGAGCTGGCCCGCGCCCAGGACCAGGATGGCGTTGTGATTCAACATGGAAACTCCGGGGAAATGATTCAGGGAAGGCACCACGAGCAGCGGCGGCTGACATGCCGCCAACGTCCGCGCTGCCGGCATGCGGGCAGTGTAGGAGCGCGCCCCGCGCCCATTGTTCGGCGCGCCTGAATTCACAACGCGCGTTGCCCGAACCCGTCGCGCCCCTACACGAGCCGGCCCGTATCGAGGCCGATCCACGCGCCGCGCGAACCGCTTAACATTCCCCTTCCCCAGCGCATTCCCCAAGGCTCCCGTCCATGGACAAACTTCAAGCAATGGCGACGTTCGTGCGCGTGGTGCAGGCGCAAAGCTTCAGCAAGGCCGCCGAAACGCTGGCGATGCCGCGCTCGTCGGTGACCACCACCATCAAGAACCTGGAGGCGCACCTGGGCACGCCGCTCCTGCGGCGCAGCACCCGCAGCCTGAGCCTGACCGACGCCGGCGCGCGCTACTTCGCGTCGTGCCAGGCCATCCTGGCCGACATCGCCGAGGCCGAACACGACATGGCCGCCACCACGCAGGCGCCGCGCGGCCGCGTGCGGGTGGACATGCCGGGCGTCATCGGCCGCGCGCTGGTGGTGCCGCGGCTGCGCGAGTTCGAAGCGCGCTATCCGGACATCGAGGTGGCGCTGGGCCTGAGCGACCGGCCGGCGGACCTGGTGTACGAAGGCATCGACTGCGCCATCCGCAGCGGTCCGCTGGCCGATTCGACGCTGGTGGCGCGCCCGCTCGGGCGGCTGGCCTGGCTGACCTGCGCGGCGCCAGCCTACCTGAAACAGTTCGGCGAACCTGACTCGGTGGCGGCGCTGCCAGGCCACCGCATCGTCAACTACCTGTCCAATGCCAGCGGCCGGCCGCTGGACTGGCGCTTCCGGGTCGACGGCGAGGACATCGCGCTGGCCCTGCCCGGCCGCTATTCGGTCAACGAGACCGAGGCCTATCTGCACTGCGGCCTGGAGGGGCTGGGCCTGATCCAGTTGTCCGAGCTGGCCGCAAGCATCTACCTGCGCAGCGGACGCCTGCGCGAGGTGCTGGCGCAGGCGCGTTGCGCGCCGGTGCCGATCGCCATCGTCTATCCCCAGGCGCGCGCGACGGCGGCGGTGAGGACGTTCGTGGAGTGGGTCATCACGATCGCGCGGCAGGACCTGCCCGCCTGAAGCGCGCCAGCCGGCGCGGCCTCGGCGGGTGCGACATCGCATCGCCCGCGGCGCCCATGCCGCACGGCGTGACAAATCCGTCACTCATCTACAATCCGGGGTCACCTTGGCCGGCCCGCATGGCGGCCGGTCCGTAGCCCCCAGGTAGCATGACCCGCGCGAAGAAACCCGCTCCCAGAAAGAGAAGCTCCCCCTCCCGATCCCAAAGCCGCGCCGCCGGCCGCGTGCCGCGCTTCCTGCGCGCGCTGATCGTCACCTCGCTCGCCAGTTTCGGCGCTGCCACCTATGTGCTGCATCCGCAATGGAAGATGCCGGCGGCGGTTGGCGACCTGCTGTCGCGCCTGGAATGGCCATCGCTGCAGCGCAGCGCGCCGGTGGCCCTGCCCGCGCCCAACGCGGCGCTGGTGCAGACCGCCTTCAGCGACTGTCCGCAGTTTTTCCCGAATGCCCAGCCGCCCGCGGTGCCCGCCGCGCAACGCTTGCGCGAAGTCTGTTTCTCCTCGTTCGCCATCCTCCACAACGGCTCGACCAAGACGCCGGTGTTCGTGGCCGAGCGGCTGAACCGCGAGAACCTGGCGCAGGCCAAGGGACTGCACCGCACCGACAAGTTCTACGCCGAGGCGCGGGTGCCGCGCGCCGAGCGTTCGGAGCTGGATGACTACCGCGGCTCGGGCTACTCGCGCGGCCACATGGCGCCGGCCGGCGACATGGCCACGCCCGAGGCCATGGCGCAGAGCTTTTCGCTGGCCAACATGGTGCCGCAGGACCAGAAGCACAACGCCGGCCCCTGGAGCCGCATCGAGCAGGACACGCGCCAGTACGTGATGCGGGCGGCCGGCGATGTGTACGTCTTCACCGGCCCGGTGTATGACGACCGTCCCAAGACCATCGGCGCCGGCGTGGCCGTGCCCACGTATCTGTACAAGGTCGTGTACGACGCCACCACGCACCGCTCGTGGGTGCATTGGCAGGCCAACAGCGCCAGCACCAAGGCCGGGCCGCCGATCGGCTACGACGAGTTCGTCAAGCGCACCGGGCTGCGGCTGCTGCCGCAATAATCGCGGCCTGCACGCGGCCTGGCGCGGCGGATTGGTAACCGAAAGATTGCATCCGGCGCCGGCGTCGCCGCTTCAGGCAAAATGAGCCGCGCGCGGCCACGGCAACGCCCCCGCCTGACAGCATGGCCGCCTTTCGGAGAACAAGGAGAATCATGAAACACGCCACCCTGATGGCCAGGCTGGTCGCGGCGATGCTGTTGACCGGCCTTGCGGCCAACGCGATCGCGGCGTCCGATAACGCCGCCGCCCCGGCCGCGCCCGCGAAAGCCGCCCCCGCCAAACCGGCCGCGCCCGACGCCGCCATCGAGCCCGCCAACCACGGCCCCATGAGCGAGCAGGAATACCTGACCCGCATGGAAGCGGCGTTCAACAAGCAGGACATCAATGCCGACGGTTATCTGACCCGCGGCCCGCTGCTGCAGGAAGCCACGCCCGAGCAGATCACCGCGATGGACACGGATGGCGACGGCCGCATCAGCAAGGCCGAATTCCTCGCCTATGCCCTGAAGAATTTCCAGGCCCGGCCGAAGTACGAAAAGAACCACTACGCCAAGCCGTGAAGGCGCGCGCGGGCGGCTCCCGACGCCGCCTGCGCTGCCAAGTTAACGATTGGATACACAAGACGGAAATCGCAATTACCCCGTCGCGGCCACGTGCTAAGTTACGTCCCCAGTTGACGGCGCCATCGCCCGCGCGCCGGCGACAGCGCGCTTTCCCCCTTCCTTTCTTCACGACAATCATGCACAAGAACCAAGATCGCGCCCCGGCCCTGGCCGGCAAGAAACGGATAGCCGGCCTGCTGGCGCTGGGCCTGGCCCTGGCCACCGCGGCCTCCGCCACGCTGGCGGGCGATCTGCCCCCGCGCGGCGGCGCCGCTGCCCAATCGCAGGGCCAGACGCAGATGCAGACCCAGCAGCCGCCCGCGCAGAACGACGGCCGCCTGCCGCCGCGCGGTTCGGCGCAGACGCAGAGCCAGGCGCCGGCGCAACCCCAGGCCCAGGGCGCGCAGAAAACCGAGATCAAGGACCAGGCCGCCTACGAGCGACTGCTGCATAACAGCGGCATCAGCGTGCAATGGCTGTGGACCGACGCGCGCGGCAAGCTGAAGGCGGTGGACGAGAACGACGTGGTGCGCCTGGAAGGCGGCCACGCCAACGAAAACGGCTCTGTGACGATCAAGGGCCAGGTGCTGTCGATCTCGGCCGACCGCTTCACCTTCCGCGGCACCATCCTGATCGTGGACGCGCCGGACAAGGGCCGCCGCTGCGAACGCACCGGCGACTACGAGTTCCGCGCCACCGGCAAGCGCAAGTACTGGCGCCTGCAGCAGATGGAAGCGTGCGGCGGCCTGACCGACTACGTCGACATCTACTATTGATCGACGCGACGGCCTCGATGCGACGCCCCCGGCCTGCCACAGCAGGCTTGGCGTCCGCGTTTCACAGATGCCGGTGGCTGCATGCCATCGGCTGGTCGACCATCTGGCCGATCGCCCGCGCCAGCGCCTCGGCGCTGCCTTCTTCCAGGCAGTTGGCGCGGATCATGCGGAACCCCAGCGCCAGGCTGTAATGCCAGTCCAGGTCGAACAGATGGTATTCGCGCCCGTCCGCCGGGTTGCGCCAACGCGCCGCCGGATCCTCGTACGCCACGCCGATGAAATCGACGTGCGAGCCGAACGGCGGCAATTCCTCCAGCCGTTCATCCGAGCCCGGCAGGCTCGGCACTTCCAGGTTCTCGCCCACGCCGACATACGGCTCGGCCCCCTCGTAGGCCAGCATCACCACGCTGAACCCGGCCGGATCGGCGTCGTAATGCGCGCGCTGCGCGGGGTTGAGCAGTGCGCGGGCCGCCGGCCCCAGGCAGCAATACGGGCCGCGCCAGTTGCTGCGCTCATCGTCGAGCGACGCATCAGGCGCGACGCCGTGCGCCGCCAGCAATGCCAGCGTCTCTTCCATCGTGTCGTGATGACGCACCGGGATATCGGGCGGCAGATGGCCGGCGGACTGATAGAGCGCGATCACGTCGCCGGTGGTGCGCAGGCCGTGGCGATACTGGAACGAGCCTTCCTTCAAGCGCGCCAGCCGATGGCTCAGGTCGTCCAGGGCCTCGCGCGGCACGCGATCGCCGCGCGGCTCCAGCAGATAGCCCTCGGCCAGCAGGCGCGTCTGCAGCGCCGGCCAGTCGGGCGGCGGCAGATGGGGGTAACGGGGAAAGATGAACTGGTGATGTTCGGACATCCGGGGCGAACCTCGTAATAGCGTATTCTCTGACGTTCAGGCAACAGCAAGGATATCTTGAATGAACCCGACCGTAATCAAGTGGCTGACCAGCGTCGGCTTTGGCCTGGTCATTGGCCGCGCCGCCTACGGCGTCCTCAACTCACTGCTGCAGATGGCCTTCGGGCTGGACCAGCCCGACGCGCCGCTCGACCCGGTGGCGCTGGACCGCATGTTGATCACGGGCAGTGTGCTGTGCCTCGTGGTGGCGGTGGTGGTGGCGGCGGCGCTGCTGCGCGTGGCCGACAACCGGCGCCGCATTGCGTGGGGCTGCCTGGTGCTGGGCGTCACGCTGCTGCTGACGCTGCTGGCCGCCCTGCCGGGAATGGACCTGGGCGGGCATGCCGCCGGATCGGCCGAGGCGCGCGACGCCAAGACGGCGCTCTTCTTCTGGTTGCTGATCTTCGGCCTGCCCTACCTGGGCGGCGGCCTGGCGCTGACGATCGGCGGCGCGGTCATGCTGCGCAAGTTCCGCTCCCCGGCGAACCGCGGCCCCTTGGCCTGAAAACGGGAGGCGCCGCTCAGGCCGGCTTGGCGTGTTTGCGGGCGGCGGCGGGCGCCTTGCCGCCGGCGGCATTGAGCGCCGCGGCGGCGCGAATCAACGCCGTCAGCGCCTGCGCGTCGATGGCCTCGCCCTCGCGGATGTCGATGGCGCGGCGGGCGTTGCCCTGCAGACTGGCGTTGAACAGGCCGGCGGGGTCGGGCAGCGCCGCGCCCTTGGGAAAAGTCAGCTTGACCGCGCGCTGGTAGGTTTCGCCGGTGCACAGGATGCCGCCCAGCGACCACACCGGCACCTGCCACTTCCACTCTTCGATCACGCCGGGATCGGCCGCAAGGATCACCTCGCGCACCCGCGCCAGCAACGGGCCGCGCCAGTCGTGCAGCTCGCGGATGCGGGCATCGATCAACTGCGACGGGGCGTGCGCGTTCGTGACGGACTTGGCGCTGGGCATGGCGATTCCCTGTGGGTGGCGCCGGGCGCGGCGCCTGCCGGTCTTTATACCGAAGCCGCCGGCATGCGTCCATGCGGCGCCGCGCCACGCCCTCCCCCGCGGCCGCGACGTCCGGTCACCCGGTTTGCAGTCTGACACCATTTCCCCTGAGCACGGCCAACGCCCATCGGGCCATGCCGGTACAATTTCCCCCGCGTTTTCCCCTAGCCGTCCCACCTGTCGTCCAAGCTCCTCACCCATGTCCAATCTCATCGTCCACGGCGGCACCCCCCTGCGCGGCCGCGTCATCCCGTCGGCCAACAAGAACGCGGTGCTGCCGATCCTGTGCGCCACGCTGCTGACCGACCAGCCGCTGCGGCTGCATGGCGTGCCCGACATCACCGACGTGCGCAAGATCCTCGACATCTTCCGCACGCTGGGCAGCGAAGTGCGGCTGGATGAAAGCACCCGCACACTGGACCTGCATCACCGCGACACCACGTTCGACGCCGCGCGCCATCGCCTGCCGGAAGAGATGCGCTCGTCCATCATGCTGGTGTCGCCGCTGCTGGCGCGCTTCGGCGTGGCGCGGCTGGAGGACAACGTCAAGGGCTGCACGCTGGGCGTGCGCGAGATCGATCCGCACGTCGACATCTTCCGCTCGTTCGGCGGCGAGGTCGAACGCGCCAGCGGTTCGCTGCTGGTGCGCAGCGCCGGCCCGCTCAAGCCGACCCATCATTGGCTGGACTACGCCTCGGTCACCACCACCGAGAATTTCGTGCTGTGCGCGGCCGCCGCGGCCGGCGAATCGACGCTGACCAATGCCGCGTCCGAGCCGCACGTGCAGGAGTTCTGCCGCTTCATGACGATGATGGGCGCCAACATCGACGGCATCGGCACCTCGCGCCTGACGGTGCGCGGCGGCGCCACCCTGCGCGGCGGCGAGTTCACCTTCGAGGAAGACTTCCACGAGATCACCACCTTCCTGGCGCTGGGCGCGATCACCGGCGGCGACGTGGTGGTGCGCAACAGCACGCCGTCCAATTTCCCGCTGATCGACCGCACCTTCGCCAAGTTCGGCGTCAGGATCGTGCACGAGAACGGCTGGTCGCGCGCGCTGCGCGACGGCCCGCTGAAGGTGCAGACGCCCTTCACCAGCAACGTGCTGACCAAGGTCGAGGCCGCGCCGTGGCCGTATTTCCCGGTGGACCTGCTACCCATCTTCATCGCGCTGGGCGTGTGCGCCGAGGGCAACGCGATGTTCTGGAACAAGGTCTACGACGGCGCGCTGGGCTGGACCGGCGAGCTGTCCAAGTTCGGCGCCCACGTGTTCTCGTCGGACCCGCACCGAGTCATCACCTTCGGCGGCAATCCGCTGACGCCGGCGGTGGTCGAAAGCCCCTACATCATCCGCGTGGCGATCGCGCTGTTCATGATCGCCAGCAGCATCGAGGGACGCTCCGAGATCCGCAACGCCACCCCGATCCGCCGCGCCCATCCGCGCTTTGTCGAGAACCTGCGCAGCCTGGGCGTGCAGGTCGAATGGACGGCCGAGGAATAGCGCGGGCGGTTTTCTATAATCCCGCGATTCCTCCAAACGGCGCCACGGCGCCTTTTTGCTTCCCAGGATCCCTCCATGTCGTCGATTGCCCGCCAGGATGTCCATGTGCCCACCCCGCAAGGCCGCCTGTTCGCGCGGCGCTGGGATCCCGCCGGACGGGATGCGGACGCGGCGCCGATCGTGCTGCTGCATGATTCGCTCGGCTGCGTCGAACTGTGGCGCGACTTTCCCGAACGCCTGGCCATGGCCACCGGCCGCGCCGTCATCGCCTATGACCGGTTGGGCTTCGGCCGCTCCGATGCCAACCCCGCCACGCTGGCCACGGGCTTCGTCGAAGCCGAGGCCAACGGCGGCTTCCAGGACCTGCGGCGGGCGCTCGACATCGGCCCCTTCATCGCCTTCGGCCACAGCGTCGGCGGCGGCATGGGCATCTGCTGCGCGGCGGCCCATCCGGCGGATTGCCGGGCGCTGATCACCGAGTCGGCCCAGACCTTCGCCGAGGACCGCACGCTCGACGGCATCCGCGCGGCGCAACGCAACTTCGCCGAACCGGGCCAGTTGGACCGACTGAAGAAGTATCACGGCGACAAAGCCGCCTGGGTGCTGAGCGCCTGGGTCGACACCTGGCTGTCGCCGGCCTTCGCGCAGTGGAACCTCGATGACGCGCTGCGCCGGGTGCAATGCCCGGTGCTGGCGCTGCATGGCGAAGAGGACGAGTACGGCTCGTCCGCCCATCCCGGCATCATCGCGCGCCTGGCCGGCGGCCGGCAGGCGCTGCTGGAAAACTGCGGCCACGTGCCGCACCGCGAGCAACCGCACATCGTGCTGGACCTGGCCAGCCAGTGGCTGCGGGGCGCGCTGCCGGGCTGATCCCTCCGGCCCTCGCCGGTCCCGACGCCACGCCCTGGCGCCGCCCCCACGGCGTCCGCGCCTCCCGCCCGCTCCCCGCACGCGTCCACCGGAAGGGAAAACCCCAGGGGCGATTTGGCGCAAAGGTTGTATACACTCTTTGCACACCATAGTACGCGCCAGGCTCCGTCCAAGTGTTGCTGCTGTATTGGTCGGCCCGGCTTCCTTTACGGCCATGCCCACACGTGGGCCAGGGAGCTCGCCATCGATATCCGAAATCCGTCGCCCGGTCTCTACAACGAGGACCTGGCCCCCACCAAGGAGCGCCGCTGGGGCGCCTTCAGCATCTTCAACGTCTGGACCTCGGACGTGCACAGCCTGTGGGGCTACTACCTGGCCGCCAGCCTGTTCCTGCTGTGCGGCAGCTTCGTCAACTTCCTGATCGCCATCGGCCTGAGCTCGCTGGTGATCTTCTTCCTGATGAACCTGATGGGCTATGCCGGCGAAAAGACCGGCGTGCCCTACCCGGTGCTGGCGCGCGCCTCGTTCGGCATCTGGGGCGCCAACCTGGCGGCGCTGGTGCGCGCGGTGGTGGCCTGTTTCTGGTACGGCGCGCAGACGGCGGCGGCCTCGGGCGCCATCGTGGCGCTGCTGGTGCGCAACGACAGCCTGCTGGCCTTCCACCAGAACACGCAATGGCTGGGGCATTCGGGGCTGGAGCTGATCTGTTACGTCGGCATCTGGGCGCTGCAACTGCTCATCATCCAGAAAGGCATGGAGACCGTGCGCCGCTTCCAGGACTGGGCCGGCCCGGCGGTGTGGATCGCCATGCTGGTGCTGGCCGTGGGGCTGTGCGTGAAGGCCGGCGGCTTCAGCCTGGACCACGGCATCCCGATGGACGTGCTGCTCGACAAGACGCGCGACGCGGGCGTGAACGGCGCGCCGGGCAGCTTCTGGGCGCTGATGGCGGTGGGCGCCACCTGGATCACCTACTTCGCGGCGCTGTACCTGAACTTCTGCGATTTCTCGCGCTATGCCCGCGACAGGCAGGCCGTCAAGCGCGGCAACCTGTGGGGCCTGCCGGTGAACCTGGTGGCGTTCTCGCTGGTGGCGGGCGTCACCACCATCGCCGCCTACAAGGTCTATGGCGAAGTGCTGCTGCACCCCGAGCAGATCTCCACCAAGTTCGATAGCTGGGTGCTGGCGCTGCTGGCCGCCCTGACCTTCGCGGTGGCCACGCTGGGCATCAACGTGGTGGCGAATTTCGTGTCGGCCGCGTTCGATATTTCGAACGTGTTCCCCAAGCGCATCGACTTCAAGCGCGGCGGCTACATCGCGGCGCTGATCGCGCTGGTGCTGTATCCGTTCGCGCCGTGGGAAGGCGGCGCGGCGCACTTCGTCAACGCCATCGGCGCCACGATGGGGCCGCTGCTCGGCATCATCCTGGTGGACTATTACCTGGTGGCCAAGGGCCGCATCAATGTCGCGGCGCTGTACGACGAGCACGGCGAATACCGCTACCAGGGCGGCTGGAACATCAACGCGCTGATCGCCACCGGCATCGGCAGCGTGTTCTCGACCATCCTGCCCAACTTCACCGACCTGCTGCCGGCCTGGTGGGCCACCTACGGCTGGTTCTTCGGCGTGGGAATCGGCGGCGGCGTCTATTGGGTGCTGGCCACGCTGCGCCCGCGCGCGGTCCCGGCCCTGGCCTGACGCGTCCTTGCCCGAGCCGGCCGCCAGGCGCCGGCGCGGGCAGCCGCGACTCGACGACCGGGACGCGCTCGCGGTACCCTGCATGCGATATCCGCCCTACGTGGCATCGCACCCTTGCATGGAGACTGCGCCCCCATGAGCCACCTGGTTTTGCTGCTGCTTGGTGTCGACTATCTGCACAAGCGCGCCCGCGCCCTGATGATCGGCGGTTGGCTGATGCTGGCCGCCGGCGCGTTCGTCTTCATCGACGCGCTCGATAACGCGCTCTATTTCCCGCTGAATTTCTTCGCCGCGCTGCTGGTGGTCGAAGGCATCGCCACCCTGGCGATCGCCAAGTCGGGGGTCGGCGGCCAGCGTGTGCTGCGCTACACCAAGGGCGTGTTCGTGCTGGCGGCCGGCACGCTGGTGCTGGCGGGCCAGCACCACGGGCATTTCGTGCTGTCGATGATCTTCGGGCTGCTGTTCCTGGTGGACGGGCTGATCCAGTGCATCGCCGCCTACGTGGTGCGCTACCAGCGCTGGCGTGTGGTGTTCGCCTCGGGCGTGGCCGAGGTGCTGCTGGCAATCTTCTTCTTCCAGCCCTACCCCACCCACTACGTCGGCACGGTGCCGTACTGCATCGGCCTGTTCCTGGCGATTTCGGGTGTGAAGCTGCTGTGGCTGGCGCGCCGCGTGCGCAGCCTCGATGCCAACCCGGCGCTGGCCGCCAATCCCGACCCCGCCTTCATGCCAACGCGCGCCGACGGCCCGGCGCAGAAAGTGTTCGATGGCCCGCCCCAGGCCAGCGAGCGCGCCCTGACCGTGCATGTATGGACGCCGTCGGGCTCGGCCAGGACCGAGACCCGCCACTACCCGGTGGTCGACCGCTACATCGCGGCCGTGGACATCAATGGCGTCGTGTCCACCGGCCATGCCGCGCTCGAATCGCCCGAAGGCATCTACATCAGCCTGTACCCCGCGGTGGAAATCGACCACTCGCCCGAACAGTTCGGCACGCTGCTGCGCGCCACCGCCGACAACAACGTGCCCGGCGTGTACCAGCCCGACTACGCCACCGAGTCCCAGGCCTGGTGCCCGTCGACCATGCAGGTGCGCATCCGCAATTACGACGCGGCCAAGCTGGCGGCCTTCTGGGACGAATACCGCAAGACCGAGATCTACAACCTGACCCACCGCAACTGTTCCAGCTCGGTCTCGGCCGCGCTGGAAGCGGCGCTGGATGGCGTGGTCGGCCGCCTGCATGGCCCGGATGCCGGCTGGGGGGTGATGTGGCGCCTGCTGTTCACGCCCGAGCTATGGGTGGCGGCGCAGATCCGCAAGCGCGCCCTGACCATGGCCTGGACACCGGGCCTGACGCTGGACTATGCGCGCGCGCTCAGCATGCTGGCCGACCCGCGCCCGTTCGGCTGGTGGAAGATGTCGCAGGCGGCGCTGCGCCAGATCGCCGCGCTGCGCGCCGGCTGGCGCCGCCAGGACCGCGAGGCCGTCGCCCGCAACGCCCAGACCCAGTCATGACGGGGCTGCTGGCGGCCGTGGTGATCGCGGGCGCGCTGTGGGGCGCGCTGGCGCTGTGGTTCCAGTCGCCCGGCGGGGGCCGCGTGCGCGTGCTGGCGCCGCTGGCCTGGCTGGCACTGGCCGCCGCCGCGCTGGCCGGATTGGCCTGGGGATATCGGTTGCCCGCGGCGGTGTTCGCGGCAATGCTGCTGATTCTGCTGGCCTGGTGGATCTGGGGCATGCGGCCATCCAACGATCGCGACTGGATGCCGGAAGTGGCCCGCACCACCTACGGCGAGGTGGACGGCGACCGCCTGACGCTGCATAACGTGCGCAACTTCGACTGGCGTTCGCGCACCGACTTCGACGCGCGCTGGGAAACCCGCCGCTACGATCTGTCGAAGCTGGCCTCGGTGGACCTGGCGCTGTCGTATTGGGGCCGGCCGGCGATCGCGCATGCGCTGGTGTCGTTCGGGTTCACCGATGGCCAGTATGTGGTGTTCTCGGTGGAAATCCGGCGCAAGCGCAATGACACATTCTCGGAGATCGGCGGATTCTTTCGCCAGTACGAATTGTCGGTGCTGGCCTCGGCCGAGGAAGACAGCCTGCGCGTGCGCACCAACGTGCGCGGCGAGGACGGCTACCTTTACCGCGTGCGCATGCCGGCCGGCGCGCCGCGCAAACTGCTGCTGTCGTACGTGGACACGGCCACGCGCCTGCGGCGCCAGCCGCGCTTCTACAACACGCTCACGGCCAACTGCATCACCATCGTGTACCGGCTGGCCGACAAGATCGTGCCGGGCCTGCCGCTGGACTACCGCCTGCTGCTGTCCGGGTACCTGCCGGAATATCTGTACCGGCTCGGGGCCCTGGCGGGCGCGGACAGCTTGCAGGCGTACCGCGACGCCGGCCGCTACACCGAACGGGCCCGGGCCACGCAGGACGCGGCGCGGTATTCGCGCAACATCCGGCGCGGGGTGCCGGGCGTGCCACTATCCGAAACAGACGCCTGACCGCGCCCATGGCCGCGCGTCAGGTCAGGTTCAGGCCGCCGTCCGACAACAGGATCTCGCCGGTCAGGTAATCGGACTGCACCAGCCCCGCCACCGCCTGGGCGATGTCGTCAGGCTGCGCGGCGCGCCGCATCGGCGCCCGTTCGCGCCACAGTTGCTGCGCCTGGGTCCAATCCTGCGTCATCGGCGTATCCACCAGTCCGGGCGCCACCGCGTTCACACGGATATCCGGCGCCAGGGACACCGCCAGCAGGCGCGTCACATGGTTCAGCGCCGCCTTGGCCGCCGCATAGGGAATCGACGCGCCCTTGGGCCGCACGCCGGCATGCGAACTGACATTCACCACGCAACCCGGCCGGCCACGCGCCGCGGCCGCCGACAGCGCGGCTTGCGCCTCGGCCACCAGGCGGAACGGTGCGACCACGTTGACCTCGTGCATCTCGTGCCAGACCTCGGGCGTGGCCGCGGCCAGGTCGCCATGGGCAATCACGCGGCTGACGCCGGCGTTGTTGACCAGCACGTCCAGCCGGCCCCACGCCGCCACCGCCTCGCGCACCAGGCGCACGCGGTCAGCGTCCACGGCCAGGTCGGCCTGAATGTAAACAGCGGCACCCAGTTCGGCCGCCAGCGCCCGGCCCGCCTCGGCCGACTGGCGCGAATGCAGGACGACGGCATAGCCATCGCGCGACAGGCGCCGGGCAATGGCGGCGCCGATGCCGGAGGTGGAGCCGGTCACCAGGGCAACGGGAAGGGAGGCGGTCATGTTGTCAGTCGTAGAAGGTTGCATTACGGAAGGAAGGTGTCAGGGACTACTTGCGGGCCTGCCGGCGCGCCGGACCGGCGCCGCCCGCCAGGCTGTCGAGATACGCGCAAAGCATATCGGCCAGCGCGTCCGCGTAGGTCTCGATCTCGGCCTCGGTGCGCGGGCTTTCCGAGAACTGCTTGCCGACGGCGCTGAGCGTGTGGGTGATGAGATCGCCGGCCAGCGCGCGGGTGGCGTCGCTGGCCTGAGGCAAGGCCTCGCCGAGAAAGGCGAGCACGATGCGGCCGCCCTCTTCCTTGGTGGCGCGCGCCTCGGGCGCGTCGCGGTAGAGCGGCGCGGCGTCGTTCAGGGCCACGCGCATCACGGCTTCTTCGCATTCCGAGCGCACGAAGGCATGCACCAGGTTGCGCAGCCGCCGGGGCGGCGCGTGGCGGGTGTCTTCGAGCAGGCGTCGCAACAGGTCGGACGTCTGCTGCCATTCCTGCGTCTGCAGCCGGTACAGGATGGCGGCCTTGTTGGGGAAGTATTGATAGAGCGAACCGATGCTGACGCCGGCCTTCTCGGCCACGCGGGCAGTGGTAAAGCGCGTGGCCCCCTCCTTGGCCAAAACCTGAGCCCCCGCCTGCAGGATGGCCGCGACCAGCTCGGCCGAACGGGCCTGCTGCGGCTGTTTTCTCTCGGAAAGCCGGGTGCTGCGGCGTGTGGTCATGGCGGCGCGCGAAATGCGAATAGGGAAATGCGACGAATTCGTCGTATTCTAAACCGGTGCCCTCGCCCCTTCAACGCCGACGCTTTCGCGCCGCTGGAGGGCGTTCATCCCACAGGCCGCGGCATCGCCCCGGCCGCCTTGCCCCCCCGACTGGAAACGCATCACCATGACCAACACCCTGACTTCCGCTCCCCTGGCCCCGCTGCTCGACCGGCTGTTCACGCAGGCCGAGGCCTCCTGGGCCAGTGCCGACCCCGCCCTGGCCAACATGTCCGACGCCGAACAGGCGCGGCTGATGCGCAGCAAGACCGAATACCGCGAGTTCTACGGCCGCATGAAGGACCTGCCGCTGGCCGTGTCTCCCGAGACCGGCACGCTGCTGTACATGCTGGCGCGCAGCACACAGGCCCGTTCCATCATCGAATTCGGCGCCTCGTTCGGCATCTCGACCCTGCACCTGGCGGCGGCGCTGCGCGACAACGGCGGCGGCCGGCTGATCACTACCGAATTCGAGCCTTCCAAGGTCTCGCTGGCCAGCGGCCACCTGGCCGAAGCCGGCCTGGCCGACCTGGTGGAACTGCGCCAGGGCGACGCGCTGCAAACGCTCGCCACCGGGCTGCCGGACCACATCGACCTGGTCCTGCTCGATGGCGCCAAGGCGCTCTATTCGGACGTCCTGGCATTGCTGGAGGACCGCCTGCGGCCCGGCGCGCTGATCGTGGCGGACAACGCCGACCATTGCCCGGAATACCTGGCGCGGGTGCGCTCGCCGGCGTCGGGCTACCTGTCGACGCCCTTCGGCGGCGACGTGGAACTGTCGATGCGGCTGGGGTAGGACGCGGCGCCGGCTCACGCCACCGGCATGCGCTCGCACAGCTCGCCGATGGCCGCGAGATCGCCCAGCCGCGCCAGGCGCTGCACCTGCTGGCTGAAATCCGCAAAGGCCGGATCGCGCGCCTGCACGGCGCGCGCCCAATCCATCAGGTCCGAAATGCCGCCGATGTCCAGCAGGCGCCGCACCTGTTCCAGTTCGGCGCGCGACAGGCGCGGCATCGGCGACGGCGCCGGGGCCGGCTCGCCGGCCGTCGAAGGCATCGGCAGATGCAGCAGCCGGCCCAGCAAGTGGCGCAGCTCGACCAGATTGATGGGCTTGAGCAGGCTGGCGTCATAGCCGACGCCGTCCAGGGCCGCGGTCTCCTGCGGCGTGGCAGATACCGCCACCACCGGCAGGTCCGGCCAGCGCGCGCGGGCCGCGCGCAGCACGGCCGAGCCGTCGGCGCCTTCCATGCGGTGATCGGTCAGGATCAGGTCGGGCCGGCGCGCGTTATCGGCCTGGATGCGCGCCACCATGCCGCGGCCGTCCGCCTCGCTTTCCACCTGAAAGCCCAGGCTGGCCAGTTCCTCGACCAGGAACTCGCGGATTTCCGGCGTGTCCTCGGCCAGCCAGATGCGACGCCCGGATCCGTCGAGCTGGGGCAGCACATGCGCCGCGGCGGCGATGTAGTGATGCGACACGCCCGATTCGTCCACCTGCCTGACCGGCAGCGACACGCTGATGGTGGTGCCCTGGCCGACTTCGCTGTCGACGTGGATGCGGCCATTCATGCGCTGCACCCATTGCTGGACGATGGCCAGGCCTAGCCCGACGCCGGGCTGGCTCTCGGCCGCGCCCAGCCGCTGGAACGGTTCGAAGATGTGCTGCCGGTCGGCGGGCGCGATGCCGCACCCGGTATCGCGCACCGACAGCGTCAACCAGCCCGTGGCTTCGCCCGCGCCTGGAGCGGCATAGTCCGCCGTCAGTGTCAGCACGCCGCCGCGCGTGAACTTGGCGGCATTGTCGATGAGATTGGACAGCACCTGCCGCACTCGCTTGCCGTCCATCTCCAGCACGGCGGGCAGCGTGTCCGACAGCCGCAGGTCGAAGCGGTTGTCCTGCCGCGCCGCGATCGGCGCCGCTTCCTTGGCCACGGCGTCGAGCAGGGCGTGCACGTATTCGGGCGCCAGGCGCAGGGCCTGGCCGCCCGCGCCGGCGGCATAGTCGATCAGGTCGTTCACCATGCCCAGCATGTGGTCGGCGCTGCGGCGGATGACGGCGCCGCGCGGCGCGTCGTCGCGGCCGCCGGCCTGGATCAGGTCGGCGAAGCCGATGATCGAGGTCAGCGGCGTGCGCAGGTCGTGGCTGATGCGCGCCAGGAAGTCCTGGCGCACGCGGCCGGCCTCGTCGGCCAGGATCAATGCCGCCTGCAGCGCCTGGGTGCGCTCGGTGACGGCCTGATCCAGTCGCTGGTGTTCGCGTTCGCGCGCCTGCGCCAGTTCGCGCTGGGCCGCCAGCCGTTCCTGGCGATGCTGGCGCGAACGGCCATGCAGCAGCACGGCCAGCATCAGCGACACAGACAGCAGATCCCAGGCGACTTCCGGCCCGCCGATCCAGCGGCCCGGCAGCAGGCCCTGGATATAGGCCACGCGCAGGAACAGGCAGGAACAATAGATCGCAAACGACAGCAGGAAGATGCGCGCATTGGCATGGCCGCGGCGCCAGCCGTCCGCCATGGACACCAGCCATACCAGCGCCCACAGGAAGATCAGCCCGATCAGCGCCTGCGCCGCTTCGCGGTAGTCGCCCAGCGCGGCCCAGACCGCGCCGGCCACGCCCGCGGCGATCAGCGCCAGATAGACCCGGCGCCAGATGCGCACCCGATGCAGGTCGGCGAACAGCATCGCCATCAGCCCGAACAGCGACGCCGCCAACGTCGCCAGGACGCTGGGCGCGCGCAGCACCAGTTCGCCGCCGCCGGTCAATACATACCGATACAGCAGCCCCTGGAACGACAGGCTGTAGAGGATTTCGACGAAGATGGCGCAGGACAGCAGCAGGTAGACCGGATCGCGCTGGGCCGCGCCCAGCACCCCGGCATACAGGCCCACCATCATGAGCGCGCCGATCAGCAGCGCCACCACCATGGTGTTGCGCTGGGTCACGCCGACGAAGGCCGCGGGCGTGCGCAGGGTGGGCTCCATGCTGATGGCCGAACGGCTCTGCACCCGCACCAGCACCGTCATGCGCTGGCCCGGTTCGAGCCGCAGCGGCACCACGGACACCGTGGCCGGCACCTCGCGCCGCGCCAGCGGCTCGCGGTTGCCCGCCAGCAGAATGCCGGAAGGCTGCCGCTGCCCCGGCGCGAACAGATAGAAGCGCACGTCCTCCAGCCGCGGCACGCCGAACGAAAGCCAGCGCTCCTGGGCGCGGTCGGAGGTATTGCTGACCTCCAGCCTGAGCCAGAACGCCGAGGCGGAATACCCCCGGTTGAGCCAGCGGGCGGTCACCGGCTGCCAGGCGCCGTCCAGGACCTGGCTGGCTTGCTGGTCGGCGGCCTTGTCCTCGATGCCCCGCAGCTCGCCGACCAGCGGCAGGGTGCCGCCCACGGTGCTCAGATCGATCACGGGCTGGGCATCCTGCCCGCGCGCGGGCAGGCTCAGGCAAGACAGGGCCAGCCACAGCAACCAGGCCAGCCAGCCCAGGCGACGGTCAGGCATGGGGATCCTGCTCCTGGCGCAAGGCGGTGGGCGCCATGCCGAAACGCTCGCGGAAAGCGGTGGAAAAATTGCCGCGGTTGCCATACCCCACCGCCTGCGAAATGGCCTGGATGTCCAGGCCGGTCTCGCACAGCAGGCGGCGCGCCTCGCGCATGCGCTCTTCGCGCAGGAACTCGAACACGGTGGTGCCCGCGCAGCGGCGGAAAGCCTGGTTCAACCGACGGGCGTTGGTGCCCAGCGCCTGGGCCAGGGCCACCAGCTCGGGCGTGTGGTCGAGCCGTTCGCGCAGCAGCTTGCGCGCGGCGCGGAACAGCACGCCGTCGAGCGACGCGCCGGTGGCGGCGGACGACGCCCCGTCCTCGGCCGGCTTGGCGGGCGGCGTCGCGGCCAGCACGGGCGCCACCCGCAGATGTATCAGCAGGCGCAGGCGCACTTCCTCGAAATCGAACGGCTTGGCGACGTAATCGACCGCGCCCGCGGACAGCCCCGCCACCCGCTCGGCCGGCAGGGCGGCGGCGGTCAGGAAAATGATCGGAATGGCGCGCGTGGCCTGATCGGCCTTCAGCAGCCGGCAGGCCGCCAGGCCGTCGCAGCCCGGCATGTTCACGTCCATCAGGATGATGTCCGGCTGCACCAGTTGCGCTTTGCGGTAGCCGTCGTTGCCATCCTCGGCCACGTAGACCCGGCAGTCCTGGCTGGTCAGGAAATCCACCAGCAGCATGCGGTCCTCGGGCCGGTCCTCGACGACCAGCACGCGCAAGCCGGCAAGCTGGCCCGGGATAAGCGGATGGGAAGCGGCGTCATTCATGCCGCGCATTCTTTCATGCCGAGGCAGGGGCGCGTTGGTAACAAGCGACGAAACCATGCCGGGTTTGTGAATATTTTTCCTTTTGGCAAACGTGCCGTGCATTCCGGCAAACCTCTCAATCGCAATCATTATTCACACATGATAGTGTTTGTTACATTGAGCAATCTGCCGGAAGTGTGGGTTCTTCGTCGACCTGACCCCCCGCAACGACTCGCGATGACGACCTCGCGACGACACCTGGACACCACGCCGGCACGCTCCCTCTTCTGACGCATCCGCAAGGATGCCATTGCCCGGCCAAGAATCCCGCAGTGTCGGGGAGTTGTAAAGAACTTTAGAAATTCCGTTTATTGATGTTTACGAAATATATCAAATAGCTTCGTTTAATTCTGATTGTAACGAATCATCACTTACGTATCCATGCGCCGTCCAGCCCAACCCCGCCCCGCCGTCCTCCGCCAGCCCCCTTTCTCCCTACGCGCCGGCTTTGCCGCCGTGGTGCTGGCGCTCGCCGCCGGGCCGGTTGCCGCCCAGAACGTGCAGTTGCGCCTGCCGTCAGGCGCCGAACCCGGCCGCCAGTTGCCGCAACCCGTCCTGCCGGAAAGCACCCCCGCCGCACCGCCGGTGACGGTGCAGCAAGGCGGCGCCACGGAAGCGCCCGCCGGCGCCGACAAGCTGACCTTCACGCTGACCGACATGCGCGTGGAAGGCGTGACCCGCTACCCGGCCGATTCGCTGCGCCCGCTCTACCAGGGGCTGGTCGGCAAGACGATCACCGTCGCGGACGCCTTCAAGGTGGCCAACGAGCTCGAGCTGCGCTACCGCAACGACGGCTACGTCACCACGCGCGTGATCGTGCCGGCGCAGACTATCGATGACGGCCGTTTCCGCATCATGGTGGTCGAGGGCTACATCGCCGACGTCAAATATGACGGCGACATCGGCCCGGCGCAGGCGGCGGTCGAGAAGCTGGTGCAGCGCCTGCGCGGCGTTCGTCCCATCAACGTGGCGGAAGTCGAGCGCCAGTTGCTGCTCGCCAACGACCTGAACGGCCTGACCGTGCGCGCCTCGCTGGAAGCCTCGCCCACGGAAGTGGGCGGCTCGGTGCTGGTGGTGCGCAGCGAACGCAAGGCGGTCGACGCGCGCCTGGGCATCGACAACCGCGCCTCGCCCTACCTGGGCTGGAGCGAAATGACCGGCCAGGTCACGCTGAACTCGTTCGGCGGCCGCGCCGACAGTCTCACCCTGACCGGCCGCGTGGGCTTCCCGGCCTACCGCAGCAAGGCCGTGGGCGCCAACTACAACATGCTGGTGTCCGACAGCGGCACGACGGTCGACGTGGCCGCCAGCTACGCCAAGAGCGAGCCGGGCCGCGAACTGGCTCCGTTGAACGTCGCCAGCGACGTGCAGGCCTATTCGGCCACCGTCACCCATCCGCTGATCCGGTCGCGCCTGGAGAACCTGCGCGCCTTCGGCATGCTCGACGTGCGCAACGTCGCCACCGACATTGTCGAAACCCCCTTCACGCGCGACCGCCTGCGCGTGCTGCGCGCCGGCCTGAGCTATGACCGCACCGACAGTTGGAATGGCATCACCGCCGTGCGCGGCACCGTGCACCAGGGCCTGGACGCGATGGGCGCCTCCAAGGAAGGCAACGAGCTGGCCTCGCGCGCCAAGGGCCGCCCGGACTTCCTCAAGCTCACCGCCGAACTGACCCGCCTGCAGCAGTTGTCCGACCGCTTCAGCCTGGTGGCCACCTTCGCCGGCCAGTACAGCGCCAGCCCGCTGCTGGCCAGCGAGGAATTCGCCCTGGGCGGCCCCAACTTCGGCCGCGGCTACGACGACGGCGAAATGTCGGCCGACTCGGGCGTGGCCGCGTCGCTGGAACTGCGCTATGCCATCTCCACCGACCGCTTCCTGCCCAGCGGCGCGCACGTCTACACGTTCGTGGACGGCGGCCACATCTGGTCGCGCAGCGAAAGCGCGCCGCTGACGCGCGCCAAGCTGTCCTCCTACGGCGCCGGCATGCGCGCCAACCTGACCAAGAATCTGTACGCCACGATCGAAGTGGCCAAGCCCATGAGTTCCGACGTCCTGACCCAGGGCAACAAAGATCCCCGCGTGTTCTTCAGCCTCTCGGCCCAGTACTAATCCGCGACAGAAAAGCGACCGACCATGACTCGTCAATCCCGCATCCTCGCCCAATCCGCCCGCCGCCAGGCCCTGAAGGCCCCGCCCCTGCCCGCGCTCACCACCATGGCGATGGTGATCGGCTCGCTGGTCTCCGGCGGCGCCCACGCCAACCCCACCGGCGGCAACGTCGTGGCTGGCGGCGCGACCATCAATGACCGCGGCAACGGCACGCTGGACATCAACCAGTCGACCGGCAAGGCGATCATCAACTGGAAGGGTTTCAGCATCGGCGCCAACGAGACGGTCAATTTCCGTCAGCCGGGCAGCAACAGCGTCACGCTGAACCGCGTGGTCGGCAATGATCCGTCGGCCATCTTCGGCCGCCTCAACGCCAACGGCAACGTGATCCTGGTCAACCCGAACGGCGTGCTGTTCGGCAAGGGCGCGCGCGTGGACGTGGGCGGACTGGTCGCCACCACCGCCAACATCAGCGACAAGGACTTCCTGGCCGGCAAGTACAAGTTCGACCAGCCCTCGTCCAAGGCCAATGCCATGATCGTGAACGAAGGCACGATCAGCATCAAGGACAGCGGCCTGGCGGTGCTGGTGGCGCCGGCGGTGCGCAACTCGGGCGTGATCGAGGCCAAGCTGGGCCGCGTGGCCCTGGCCGGCGCCAAGACCGTCACGGTCGACTTCCACGGCGACGGCCTGCTGAGCTTTGACGCCACCTCGGCCGTCAGCGAGCTGCCCAAGGACGCCGATGGCAAGCCGGTCTCGGCCCTCGTCGCCAACAACGGCGTGATCCGCGCCGACGGCGGCACGGTGCTGATGACGGCGCGCGCGGTCAAGGGCGTGATCGACAACGTGGTCAACACCGACGGCATCGTCAGCGCCAAGGCGGTGGGCACGCAGAACGGCAAGATCGTGCTGTCCGGCGGCGACGCCGGCACGGTCAATGTGGCCGGCACCGTCGAGGCCACCGGCGTCAACGCCGGCGAGCGTGGCGGCAAGGTGGTGGTGACCGGCGAACACGTCAACGTGGCGCGCGGCGCCGCGATCGACGTGTCCGGCGCGGCCGGCGGCGGCGAGATCGCGCTGGGCAGCCAGGGCGTCGCGCCTGACGACGGCTCGGCCGCGTTCAGCGGCAAGTCGTCGACCGTGAAGGTGGCGGCGGGCGCCACCCTCAAGGCCGACGCGCTCATCAATGGCAACGGCGGCAACGTCACCATGTGGTCCAACGACGCCACCGCATTCGCCGGCAGCCTGTCGGCGCGCGGCGGCGCGCAAGGCGGCGATGGCGGCTTCGCCGAAGTCTCCAGCAACAAGAACATCGGCCTGACCGGATCGGCCGACCTGCGCGCGCCCAAGGGCAAGACCGGCCTGCTGCTGATCGACCCGACCGACCTGCGCATCGTCGACTCCGCCAGCGGCGGCGGCTCGCAGGACGGCGCGGCCGGCGACGGCACCATCAACGGCGGCGACGCCAACACCGCCAACAACACCGTGTCGCGCGGCCTGCTGGAAAGCCTGGCCGGCACCACCAACATCAAGCTGGAAGCCACCGGCCAGATCACGGTCGCGGACATGGCCGCGATCAACCTGAAGACCACCAGCGGCCACAGCTTCACGATGCGCTCGACCCAGACGGGCGGCATCCGCTTCGAGAACGCGAACACCGAGATCAGCACCCAGGGCGGCTCCATCACGCTGGAAGCGCTGGGCGTGGGCAGCACGCTGGACAACATCGGCAAGCTGACCAGCCGCGGCGGCGCGATCACGCTGAACGCCACCGGCGACATCAACCTGGCCAACGTCATCGACGCCGGCAGCGGCGCGGCGCTGGTCCGCACCAGCGCCGGCTCGATCCGCAACACCGGCGGCGCCAACCAGGTCGTGGCCGGCGGCAGCGTCAAGCTGGACGCCAGCGGCGGCAACATCGGCGATCCGGCCGCGGCGGTCAACACCCGCACGGCCCAGTTGTCGCTTGCGACCGGCGGCAACCTGGCCGTGGCCAACCGCCAGACGCTGACGTCGCTGGACATCACCAGCCGCCACGCGCAACCGGGCGTCAACAACAGCTTCCAGCTGACCTCGCCCGACCTGGCTTTCGCGCTGCAGGACAACGGCAGCTACCAGCTGAGCACGGTCACGCAGCCGGGCCTGAACTTCTCGTTCACCGGCGACCGCACCATCACCGCGGGCAACATCGACCTGGGCAGCGGCGCGCTGGCGCTGACCTCGACGGCCGGCCACATCCTGGGCACGCCCACCTCGTTGCTGAAGGCGGGCTTCATCACGCTGAGCGCCGCCGGCAGCGACGGCAGGAGCGGCGCGATCGGCTCGTCTGCCCAGGGGCTGAACACCCAGACCGCCTCGCTGACCGCGACCAGCGGCACCGGCGGCGTCTACCTGAACAACACCGGTTCGGCGATCCTGAAGGCCATCGACACCACCGGCAGCCTGGTCGCCACGACCACGGGCAACCTGACCCTGGGCGATATCAAGACCGGCGCGTCCGCCGTCCTGACGTCGGCCCTGGGCAACATCGTGGACGACGGCGTCGACGCCACCACGATCGCCACGTCCTCGCTGACGCTGGCGGCGGCGAACGGCACCATCGGCACCGGCGCACGCAGCCTGAAGACCAGCGCCAGCAGCCTGTCCGCCGTCTCGAGCGGCGGCGTGTACCTGGACAGCACCAGCAGCAACCTGAACATCACCCAGGCGCAGGCCGCCAACGCCGCCATCACCATCACTGGCGCCGGCAGCGTCTCGGCCAACAACGTCAGCTCGGGCGGCGGCGCCGTCAACCTGACCGGCAACAGCATCAACGCCGGCCAGGTCAACGCGGGCAGCGGCAACGTCACGCTGACCGCGCGCGCCGGCAGCATCACCGGCACCTCGGCCTCGCTGATCACCGGCAACGTCGTCACCCTGCTGGCCCCGGCCTCCAACACCTCGTACACCGTCGGCACCGCGGGCACCTACCTGCGCACCGCCGCCGGCGAACTGCACGCCACCGGCGGCAGCATCTTCCTGAACCAGGCCCAGGGCTCGGTGCTGCTGGACGACCTGAAGGCCAACAACGGCATCTATGTGACCGGCGTCGCCAACCTGACGGCCAACCAGCTGGACGCCGGCAACGGCACGCTCTCGCTCAACGCCCAGGGCGGCAGCGTCCTGCGCGCCAATGCCAACAGCGTGCTGGCGGGCAGCAGCGTCAACCTGCAGGCCCTGCAACACCTGGGCACGGCCAGCGAACACCTCACCACCGCCACCACCAGCCTGACGCTGGGCAGCGGCGGCGACATCTTCATCGACAACCCGGGCAAGACGCTGACCTACCTGGCGATCAGCAATTCCCACGCCGACCCGGCCCGCCGCAACACGCTGCAGGTGGCCGCGCCGTTCCTGACCTTCGATATCAATGACAACCTGGGCAACGCCTACGAGCTGCGCCAGGTCTACAGTTCGCTGCTGAGCCAGTTCTCGTTCACCGGCGACCAGAGCCTGAAGCTGGGCAACCTGCGCGCCGGCAGCGTCATCACGCTGACCTCGACCCTGGGCAGCATCCTGGACGACGGCATCGCCGATACGCGCGTCACCGCCAGCAACGTCAGCCTGACGGCCAACCAGGACATCGGCACCGCCGCCAACTACGTGGCGGTCAACGCGCCCAGCCTGTCGCTGGACACGCGCGGCAACCTGTATGCCACCAACATCGCCGACCTCAACTCGCTGTCGGTGACCGCCCGCCACAAGAGCGCGGACGACCACTACGTGCTGGACGTGCGCGCGCCGTCGCTGCTGTTCAACATCACCGACGACGCCAGCGGCCACACCATCCGCGAAGTGCGCGACGCCAACTCGGTGAACTTCAGTTTCACCAGCGACCGCGACATCACGGCTGGCAGCATCGACGCCGGCTACAGCGGCAGCATCACCCTGAACGCCGCCGGCGACATCCGCGACGACGGCAACAAGCAGACCCGCCTGCTGGCCAACGCGGTCAACCTGATCGCCGGCAAGGCGGTCGGCGCCAGCGGCGCGGGCTACCTGGACATCATCGCCGGCAGCCTGAGCGGCTCGGCGGGCAATGGCGGCTTCTACGTCCAGCTGCCCCACCCCACCGGTTCGTCCAACACCACCGGCACCGTCACGCTGAACAACATCACCGCCACCGACGACGTGCGCATCGACACGCGCCAGGGCGACGCGCTGCTGTCCGGCACCGTGCGCAGCTGGAACGGCGCGGTCGCCCTGAACGTGGCCAACGGCTCGCTGTTCGGCAACGGCACCGGCAACGTGTACGCGGGCGGCAATGACATCCTGCTGACCGCCGCCGGCGCCATCGGCGGCGTGTACAACGGCAGCCTGCGCTACATCGGCGTGGGCGGCAGCGGCCAGGCCAGCGTGCAGGCCACCGCCGGCACCGACGTCTACCTGAACGGCACCACCGGCAACATCAAGCTGACGCGGCTGGAGGCCGGCAGCGGCCAGATCGGCTACACCCAGGCGTCGGGCAACACCACGATCGGCAGCCTGAGCGCCGCCGGCGCGGCCACCCTGGCCAACACCGGCGGTTCGCTGCTGGACGACGGCGACGCCGCCACGCAGATCCGCGCCAGCAGCATCGCGCTGGCGGCCGGCGGCAGCATTGGCGCGACGGGCGCCGCGCTGACCCTGCAGGCCCCGGACGTCAGCCTCGCCAGCGGCGGCGGCATCGCCGTCGACAACCTGGTCGGCCTGACGCGCCTGAACATCACCCGCAACGGCACGGCCAACGCCACCTATGCGATCACCGCGCCGAACCTGACGGCGTTCACCGTGACGGATGACGCCAGCGGCATCCACCTGAAGAACATCGCCAGCGCCACCAACCTGGACTTCGGCTTCACCGCCAACAGCAAGAACCTGCTGGTCGGCAGCATCGACGCGGGCGCCAACGGCAAGGTCAGCCTGACCTCGAACCAGAACATCAGCAACGACGATCCGGCCAACAGCGGCGCCATCCGCGCCTCGACCGTGGCGCTGACGGCGGGCACCGGCGGCTCCATCGGCTCGTCGGTCACGGGCGGCGGGCTGGTCCTGAACGGCACGTCGGCGCTCAGCCTGACCGCCGGCAACCACTTCTACGTCAGCAGCGACACCGTGCTGCGCAGCCTGGCCATCAACAGCCTGAAGGCCGCCGGCAGCGCCAGCACTTTCGAGATCGGCGGCGGCGCCGGCCAGACCATCCGCATCAGCGACGACGGCACCACCCAGTACCTCGAACAGGTCACCGGCGGCCTGACCGACTTCAGCTTCAGCGGCCGCAAGAACATCCAGGCCGGCACGATCACCGCCACCAATTCGGTCAACCTGGCCACGACCGGCGGCGGCGTCAACTCCAGCATCACCAGCGATGGCGGCGCCGGCCGCATCACGGCCAACAGCGTCACGCTATCGGCCACCGGCTCGGACAGCTATACCGCCCGCGACGCCAATACCGGCGCCATCGGCGCCGGCGCCCGGGCGCTGCGCGTGACCACCAGCAACCTGGCGGTCACCAACAACGGCGACATCAACCTGAACAACGGCGGCCAGGCGCTCAGCAGCCTGAACCTGTACCTGTCGCGCCGCGACGCCGGCAGCAGCGTCAACTACGACACCAACAGCTATGCCTTCGCCGGCATGGGCGGGCAGTCGCTGTCGCTGGGTAGCGGCACCAACATGACGATCGGCGCCAACATGCAGGGCGCGGCGCTGACCATCAACACCGACACCGCGATCACCTCGAACACCATCAACGCCGGCAGCGGCTCGGTGTCGCTGACCACGCGCTACGTCAACAGCGACCTGGCCCCCAGCATCGGCGGCTCGGGCCTGATCACCGGCAACAGCGTCAGCCTGAGCGCCCTGGGCACCAACGGCAGCGTTTTTGCCAAGACCAGCACGTCCAACCTGTCGATCGCCTCCGCTGGCAATGTGAACGTGGCTAACGACAAGCAGCTCGATTCGCTGTCGTTGACGGCCAATCACAGCAGTTCCAACGGCGCGGTCGTCAACACCTACGCCATCAGCGCCACCGGCATGACGGAGTTCTCGCTGAATGATTCGACCGACGTCTCGGGCCTGACACTCAGCAACATCATCAATACCGACAACCTGGCACTGTCGATCTCGTCGGACCGCGCGCTGACCGTCAACAAGGTCACCACCGCCGCCGGCGGCTCGGTCACTCTGGCCAGCAACGGCACCATCTACGGCAACGGCGCCAGCGCGCCGAATATCACCACTGGCGCGCTGACGCTCAACGCCAGCTCGGTGACGGGCACCTACGCCACCAACCAGCCGCTGTTCGTCAGTGTCGACTCACTGTCCTCGAACATCCGCGGCAGCCTGTGGGTGTCGAACAACAAGAGCCTGACGCTGCTGGACAACAGCGCCACCAGCTCGGCCCAGGTCAACGTGACCAACGGTTCGATCACGCAGGGCGCCGGCCGCTTCGTCACCCCGGCGCTGACACTGACCGCCGCGCAGTCCATCGGTGGCGCCGGCAACGCGGTGCAGACCGACACGCGCCAGCTGACTACGCAATCGGGCGGCAACCTGTACGTCAACAACGCCAGCGACCTGTTCTCGCTGAACATCACCGCCAACCACGCCAACAGCGCAGTGGACAACGTGCTGCAGGTCGCGGCCAAGGGCCTGACGTTCAATGTCACGGACGCCGGCGCCTATGCCATGACCGAGGTCAGCGACCTGACCGGCCTGAACTTCTCGTTCGGCGGTGACCGCACGCTGTACGTCGGCAACGTCGACGTCGGCCCGGCCAACACCGTGAGCCTGGACGCCTATGGCTCGGGGGCCAATATCCTGAACCTGTCGCCGACTTCGCACATCACTGGCGACGTGGTCACGCTGCGTACCAGCGGCCAGATCGGCGTCGCTTCCGGCGACGACTCGGGCTCGATCCACACCACCACCAGCGAGCTCTACCTCACCGCCGGCAGCGACGTCTACGTGGACAATGACCGCGACCTGGCCAGCCTGTCGCTGTACGCCACCGGCAGCGCGCCCGCGACCTACCAGATCCAGTCGAACGAACTGCTGTTCGACGTGGCCCACAACGGCAGCCGCCTGCAGGTCAACCAGGTGCGCGACAACACCGGCCTGAACCTGATGCTGTCGAGCAACGTCGGCCAGGACATCGGCATCATCGACACGCAGCCGACCGGCACGGTGCGCCTGTCCAGCAACAACAGCATCCTGGGCAGCGCCGACGACAGCCAGCGCATCACCGCCGCGCAGGTCAACATCACCACCCAGGGCTCGGGCGCCATCGGCGCGGTCGGCCGCGAAATCAACCTGTCGGCGCCGATCGTCAGCATCCAGAACGCCGGCGACGTCTACGTCGATTCCGACACGCACATCGATTCGCTGACGCTGTACTCCACCGGCAATGCCGCGCGCAGCTACGGCATCAATTCGCCCACCCGCGACGGCGGCAACATCGGATTCCAGGCCACCGACGGCGGCAGCGGCAGCAGCGCCGGCCTGGTGCTGAGCCAAGTGATCGACCAGGGCGGCCTGAACCTCAGCGTCACCAGCGACCGCACCATCACGGTCGGCAAGATCAATGTCGGCAACGACAACGTCACGCTGACCTCGCGCGGCGGCTCGCTGCTGGGCGACGGCGACAGCACCACCAAGATCGACGCGGCGGCCCTGACCCTGACGGCCAACAACGCCATCGGCGCGGCCGGCGCCGGCAACGCCATCGACACCCGCGTCAGCACGCTGAACGGCCGCGCCAATGGCGGCGGCGCGTACATCACGGTGGAAGGCAACACCAGCCTGCCGAGCCTGGTCTCGACGGGCGCCAGCTCGGTCAGCAACACCACCGGCGACATCGAGCTGGGCACGGTCAACACCAACGGCAACGCCTTCACCGTCAACAACACCGGCGGCTCGATCCTGAGCGGCACGATCAACAACGCCACCACCGTCAACCTGACGGCCAATGGCTCGATCGGCAACAAGAGCGCCATTCGCACCACCGCGCTGGCCAACGGCACCACCACGGTCAACCTCAGCGCCACCAAGACCGACCGCGCCGATGGCAGCATCGCGCTGACGGAAGCCTATGGCCTGCAGGTGGCCTCGGCCTCCGGCGCCGGTGATATCACCCTGAGCGCCGACACCGCCAACAACGGCCGCAACCTGACCGTGGGCACCATCACGTCCACAGACGGCGCGGTCACCCTGTCGACCGCGCGCGGCAGCATCGTCGGCGCCAACAACAGCAACCTGGTCACCGGCAAGAGCGTCAACCTGACGGCCAACTACGGCACGGGCACCTCGATCGGCGCGTCGAACTCGGCCCGCCTGCACCTGAACACCGAGAAGCTGACCATGGCCACGCCGGGCAGCATCTACGTCGACAACCTGGCCGACCTGTCCGACCTGACCATCATCCGCAACAACGCGCAGGGCTCGAACCTGGGCAGCGCGGGCATGTTGACCATCGACGCCAAGAACCTGACGTTCAGCGGCGGCGACTCCAACAACGCCACCGCGCTGACCGTGGTGCGCGACACCACCGGCCTGAACTTCACCTACCAGGCCGTGGGCGCGATCAACCTGCACGACATCGACGTCACGCAGAACGGCTCGGTAACGCTGTCGACCAACCCGTACTACTACACGGGCGGCTCCATCCAGGGCATGAACGGCTCGTCCAAGATCGTGGCGGGCGACCTGACGCTGTCCACCGGCACGGGCGACACACCCAACACCATCGGCTCGGCCGGCCTGGCGCTGAGCACGCAGGTCAAGAACATCGCCGCCACCGCCTCGGGCGGCATCTGGCTCAAGCAGAACGGCTCGATCAACCTGGGCAACCTGCGCGCGGGCGGCGACCTGTCGGTCACCACCACCACGGGCGACATCCTGGTCGGCACGGTCAGCTATGGCACCGGCAACGCCCTGACCCTGAACGCCCAGACCGGCAGCATCCTGTACGGCGGCGGCACGCTCTCGGGCGCGGGCGCCGGCGCCATCACGCTGACGGCGCAGAACGGCATCGGCACGCGCGACGCGGCCATCAAGATCGCCGCGCCCAACAGCCCGGTGTCGGCCACCGTCACCGGCGACGGCTCGCTCTACCTGGAGAGCAGCGGCAACCTGCTGGGCGGCCTGACGACCTCGGTCGCCAATGGCGAGACGCGCATCACCGGCAACGGCAGCCTGGCGCTGACCAGCGTCACCTCGGGCACCGACGCCACCGGCAACGACATCTCGGTCAAGACCACCTCGGGCAACATCACGGTCAAGAACGTGCAGGCCGGCGCCAACCACGGCCAGGTCACGCTCAACGCCGAGAACGGTTCGATCCTGGCCGACGCGGCCGGCGCCACCGTCAAGGCCTACGGCGTGGCGCTCAACGCCGCCAACGCCATCGGCGCCAGCAACGGCCGCATCAACGCGACCGGCCAGCGCGTCGAAGCCACCACCAGCGGCGGCATGTACCTGGCGGCGGACAACAACTCCGTCTACTCCTACCTGTCGGGCAACATCATCGACATCGCCGCCGCCGGCAATCTGCAGATCGCCAACGCGATCTCGTCCAATGGCGCGATCAAGATCACCGGCAACGGCGCCAACAGCCAGTTGGTGGCCGGCAACATCGACGCCGGCGCCGGCAGCGTCAACATCGACTTCAGCAAGACGGGCAGCACCATCGTCGACGACCGCGAGGACTCCACGCGCATCATCGGCAACAACGTGGTGCTCAAGGCCGGCGCGGGCATCGGCGGCGCCGCCGGCTCGCCCGACAACCTGCAGACGACCGCCGCCAACATCACCGCCGAAGTCACCGGCGCGGGCTCGATCTACCTGAACGACAACCGCGCGGCCGGCACCACGCTGGCGTCGGTCATCACCCAGAACGGCGCGATCGGCATCACCACCGCCGGCCCCACCCTGGTCACCAGCGCCATCAGCCGCAACGGCTCGGCCAGCAACAACATCTCGATCGCCGCCACCAGCGGCGACCTGTCGGTCAACACGATCGACGCCTCGGCGGGCGGCGACATCAGCCTGAACGCGGCCGGCTCCATCCTGGGCGCGGTGGCCAACAACCTGGTCCTGGGCAACACGCTGACGGCCGTCGCCGGCGGCAGCATCGGCTCGGCCGCCTACCCGGGCAATGGCTCGGGCGGCATCGCGCTGCGCACCAACCTCGGCGCCCTGGGCAACCTGTCGACCGCCGCCGACGGCGCGGTCATCGTGGTCAACAACATCGGCACGCGGGCCCTCAGCGCCAACAGCGGCAACATCCAGCAGAGCGGCGCCATCAGCTCGGTCTACCTGACCACGGCCGGCGATCTGGACGCCAGCGGCGGCATGTCGAACACCGCCGCCAACCTGCTGCTGTCCTCGGGCGGCAAGCTGACGCTGGCCAGCGCCGGCGTACAGGCCAACGGCACCATCACGCTCAAGGGCACGCAGGACGTGGTGGCCGCCGGCGCCACGCCGCGCACGATCAACGTCAAGGGCACCACGCTGAATTTCAGCAGCGGCGCCGCGGGCGGCAACACCACGCTGGTGACCGAAGCCCGCACCATCGGGGCCAGCCTGACCGGCACCAGCACGCCGGCCAACCTGACGCTGACCAACACCGGCGCGCTCGACGCGTCGCTGAGCGCCGCCAACGGCGACATCAGCGCCACGGCCACCGGCTCGCTGAACGCCTCGGCCACCGCCGTCGGCAGCAACCGCACCATCGCGCTGACCTCGCAGCACGGCGATGTAGAGATCGGCATCGTCAACGCCGGCGCCGCCAGCGGCACCGTGATCCTGAGCGCCGCTGAGGGCTCGCTGCTGGGGCTGGACAACACCCTCACGGCCAACAGCCTGGACCTGACCAGCAAGACCGGCATCGGCACCCAGGCCGACCACTTCACCACGTCGGCCCGCAATCTCAAGGCCAATGTCCTGGGCAGCGGCGACATCTATGTGGACGCCTCCGGTCCGTTGACGCTGGGCCGCGTCGCGACGGCCGACGGCAACATCGGCATCGCCTCCGCCGGCAACCTGGCGAGCACGGTCGGCCTGTCGGCCGGCAACGGCGGCGACGTCGCGCTGGCCTCCACCGCCGGCAACGTCACCGTCAGCCACGACATCGCCAGCGCCGACGTGCATGACCTGTCCGTGAGCGGCGCGGCCATCGCCATGGCCGCCGCCAACACCAGCGGCAGCCAGACCTACACCGGCAACGTCACCCTCAACGGCGACCTGACCGGCAGCGCCATCGGCATCACCGGCAACGCCACGCTGGCCGGCGGCAAGCGCACCCTGACGGCCAACGGCGCCAACGGCGGCGTCGCCCTCTCGGGCGCGCTGAACGGCGGCGCGCAGCAGGCCGTGATCGTGGCCGACGACGGCGACGTCGCGCTGGGCGGCAATGCCTCCAACCTGGCCAGCCTGACCATCACCGGCAACAACATCGACCTGCGCCAGGTCGCCACCACCGGCGCCCAGCAGTACAACGGCGCCACCACGCTGCGCGGCGCTTACACCACCGCCAACGGCGCCTTCGGCGTCGACGGCGCCACCACGCTGGCCAGCACCGTGAGCGTGACCACCGGCAGCGGCGCGGTCGCCTTCACGGGCGCCGTGTCGGGCGCCAACGCGCTGACCGTCACCAGCAGCGGCACCACCACCTACGGCGGCGCGGTCGACATCGCCTCGCTCAACCAGGCGGGCACCGGCGGCACGGCCATCAACGGCGGCAGCGTCACCACCAGCGGCACGCAGACCTACGTCGGCCACGTGACGCTGGGCGACGATGCGGTGCTGACCGGCACCACCGTCACCCTGGCCAACGGCGCCGACGGCGCCCATGCGCTGGAAATCGACGGCACGGCCCTGCTGACCGGCGCCATCGGCGCCACCACCAAGCTGGCCAGCCTGACGCTGGACGGCGCCGCCACGCTCAATGCGGGCAGCATCGCCACCACCGGCAACCAGCGCTACAAGGGCGCCGTGACGCTGAGCGGCGATCACACGCTGAGCACCACCACCGGCGGCGTGGCCTTCGACGGCGCGCTGGACGGCACGCATGACCTGCACGTCGTGTCCACGGCCGGCGGCGACGTCAGCTTCGACGCGGTCGGCAGCGCCACGCAACGCTTGGGCAGCCTGACGGTCGACACGGCCGGCACGACCGCCTTCAATGGTTCGGTCTACGCGGCATCGGTGCAGACCGACGACCCGGGTGCCGTGACCATCACGGGAGAGCGCGTCGACACCACTGGCGTCATGCGATTCGGCGAGCTGGTCACGCTGGGCGGCAACGTCACGCTCAAGGGCGCCAGCGTCACCCTGGCCGGCGGCGCGAACTCGACCGACGAGGGCCAGGGCCTGACCATCGAAGGTCCGGCCACGATCAACGGCCCGGTGGGCGCCGGCGCCAATGGCCGCCTGGCCTATCTGACCGTCGACGGCGACGCGACGCTCGGCGGCGGCCCGCTCAAGACGGTGGGCGAACAATCCTACCTGGGCAAGGTCGAACTGTCCGGCAATGCGCAACTGAGCACCGCCGACGCCAAGGTGACCTTCAACGATACGGTCACCAGCGGTAACGGCAGCGGCCTGACGGTCAGCAGCGGCAGCGGCGACGTGCGCTTTGCCGAACAGGTCGGCGACGCCGCCACCGGCCGCCTGGGCGCCCTGGCCGTCAACAGCAACGGCGCCACCACCTTCGAGAAGGCCGTGTACGCCGCGTCGGTCAACACCGACGCGGGCGGCACCTTGGCCATCAACGGCGGCCTGATCGACACCACCGGCACGCAGTCCTATGGCGAACGCGCCGTGTTCAGCACCGACACCGTGCTCAAGGGCAGCACCGTCAGCCTGCTGGGCGGCGGCGACGGCGAGCACGACCTGACCATCGACGGCAATGCCGTGCTCAAGGGACCGCTGGGCGCCAATGATCCGCTGGCCAGCCTGACGGTCACGGGCAACGCCACGCTGGGCGCCGGCAGCATCGTCACCGACGGCGAACAGTCGTACCAGGGCAATGTGACCGTGGGCGGCAACGTCTCGGTGACCAGCCGCCAGGGCGACATCGGCTTCGACCGCGCGGTCGATGGCGGCCACGGCCTGACGGTCGTCGCCAATCAAGGCGAAGTGACCTTCTCCGGCCCGGTCGGCCAGGGCTCGCGCCTGGGCGACCTGAAGGTCAGCGCCGCCGGCGACATCGTGCTGGACGGCCCGGTGCGCGCCGCCTCGGTGCAGACCGGCGGCAATGGCGACGTGCTGATCAACGGCGGCTCGGTGGACACCACCGGCACGCAGCAATACGGCCAGCACGTCATCCTGAGCGGCGTGGACACCACCCTGACCGGCGCCAACGTGCAGCTCAAGGCCGGCGTCGACGGCACCCAGCCGGGCCAGCAAGGCCTGGTCATCGTCGGCAACGCCGATATCCAGGGCGACGTCGGCGCCACCACGCCGCTGCGCAGCGTGGCCGTCACCGGCACCACCACCCTGGGCGGCGGCAAGACGCACACCACCGGCGACCAGGTCTACAACGGCGCCGTGACGCTGAAGGGCGACCGCGACCTGACCACCGACACCGGCTCGGTGATCCTGGGCAGCAAGCTGGATGGCGGCAACGGCAACAACCTGAACGTCAACGCCGGCAAGAACATCCAGGTCGCGGGCGATGCCACCGGCCTGGGTTCGCTGACCCTGCGCGCCGTCGACACCATCGTGTTCAACGGCGACGTCAGCGCCTACCGTGTGCAGCAGTTGGAGGCCAAGTCCGCCAGCTACAACGGCGCGGTGCGCGCCTCCGGCCCGGACGGCATCGACATCTCGGGCGGCACGCTGTCATTTGGCAAGAACGTCACCGCCGACACGGGTTCGATCCGCATCGCCAATACCAGCCCGACCGGCACCACGTCCTTTGGCGCGGGCAGCACCGTGAAGGCCGCCACCGGCTTCACCCAGACCGGCGGCGCCGGGCTGACGCTGCCGGCGCAATTGCTGGTGACGCAGGGCCCCATCAACCTGGGCGCGCCGGCGAAGCTGCAAGGCGGCAACGCGGTCATCCAGACCAACGGCGACATCACCGCCATCGGCCTGAGCGGCCCGCAGACCTCGCTGACGCTGGCCTCCGGCGTGGGCGCGCTGCGCATCGGCCTGAACGACGCGGATCCGAGCCACAAGCTGAACGTGGCCGGGCTGACCGTGCAGAACGCCGGCTCCGCCGATATGTGGGGCACGATCGGCGGCAAGACCGGTTCCATGGCCGCCACCACGATCCGCAGCTCGCTGGCCGGCGCGCCGTACTTCATGAACGGCGCCGCCTGGGGCCAGACGGACGTGATCGACCGCCTGGCGGCGGTCACGGCCCCGCGCTCGGTGATCCCCAGCACGCCCACCGCCAACCCGCTGTTCCAGGGCACCGTGCCGTCCAAGGGCTTCGGCCCCGACGTGCTGGGCGCCTTCGCTGATCCGCAGGTGCTGACGGTGGCCTCGGCCTTTTCCTGGCAACTGCCTTCCGGCGACAATGCGGTCTTGACCGTGCCGACCGGCAACCACCCGGTGCTGCAAACCCCGGGCGGCAACCCACAACGCCCCGCCGTCGAAGGCGCCGCCGACGACGCGCGCCGCGACACCGACATCCAATCCCGTACTCTCTGACCAGACACCATGACGACGCAAACCTCGCTTCCCCTCTTCTACGAGCAACCCCGTCCGCTCGCCGCCGGCGCGCACGCCAACCTGTCGCTGGCCGGCAACACCGGCTTCGCCTACGCCGCCAGGACCAACGCGGTGCCGCTGGTCGCCACCGAGCTGCCGACCGCGTGCCGCCACTTCCCCATCGTCTTCACCGATGGCGAACAGCCCACGCCGGTCGCGGTGCTGGGCGTGCGCGGCCAGGAAAACCTGTTCGTCGACGCGCAGGGCCAATGGCGCCCCGGCACCTACATCCCGGCCTACGTGCGCCGCTATCCCTTCATCTTCATGGAGAACGAAGACCGCAGCCAGTACACGCTGTGCGTCGACGAGAAGGCCGCCTCGGTGGTCGAAGGCCGTGACAACCCGTTCTTCGACGAGGCCGGCGAGCCGACCGCGCTGGCCCGCAGCGCCCTGGAATTCTGCCGCGACTACCAGAACCAGCACGCCTACACGCTGGAATTCGCGCGCGCCCTGGCCGACGCCGACCTGCTGATCGAGAACCGCGCCGACATCACCCTGGCCGACGGCCAGCGCCTGGCCATGTCCGGCTTCAAGGTGATCGACGAAGCCAAGTTCAACAAGCTGCCGGAAGCGGAATTCCTGCGCTGGCGCGCCAATGGCTGGCTGCCGCTGGTCTATTGCCACCTGCTGTCGATCAACACCTGGCCCAGCCTGATCGACCAGGTGCAGCCGGTCGCCGCGACCGAGGAAGCCGCCGCCGAGGCATGATCTTCTGGAACGCCCGCGGGCCGGCGCATGCGCCAGCCCGCGCCCCACGGCCCCGCCGGCCTCGCCGGTCGGGGCCGTGCGCGTTATGACGCTTGCCCGGTCGCGCGCGCCAGGAAGGCCAGCACCGCGCGATAGGATCCCTCATTGCCGGCCGCGTTGGCCGGCGGCGTGCCGCCCGCGTCCAGCAACAGGCCGGACATGGCGTGCGGCTTGCTGATCAGCGTGGCCGGCAGGCACGGATAGTGCACGTGATGCCCCGCCCCCTTGCAGACGTAATGCGACGTGGGCAGCCCGTGCGCCTCGCGCTGGCGCATGACGATCTCGGAATACGCGGTGCTGGGCCAGAAGCCGTCGTCCGACGCGCTCACCAGCAGCACCGGGCCCGGATAGCGTTCCACCGGGATGCGGGCGCGTTCGAACGCGGCGGCATCGCGGCTGGCGCTCAGGAACGCATGGGTCTGCCGGTAGGGCGGATCCGAGGCGTAGGCCGCCTCCCAATCGGCGCTGGGGTTGTCCTGCCACAGGTGCGGCAAGGGTTCGCCGCCCTTGCGCCAGACCTGCGCATTGCGTCCCGTGCCCGGCTCGCCGGCGCTGACCACGCCGTGCGTCACCGGCGACGGCACGTAGGCCACCACCGCGCTCACCAGGTCGGGATAGTGCGACGCCACGAGCAATGAGGTCTCGCCGCCGCGGCTGATGCCGGACAGCGCCACGAAACCATCGCGCGGCTTGAGTTCGGCGCGGGCCCAGCGCAGCGCCTGCTCGAAATATTCCAGCGGCATGTCGTTCAGGTACTTGGGCCGGCCATCGTGGTTGAAGATGGCCAGCGCCAGGCACTGGTAGCCGCGGGCCGCGAACAGCGCCGCGCGCGGCGCGTTGACGCCGCCGGACGAGCCGTTCATGTAGATCACCAGCGGGTGCGGGCCGGGGCCGGCGGGCGTGTAGAGTTCGCCCGACAGCGTCATGCCGCCGACCTGTTCGCGCACGGCGCGGTGCGTGACGCCCTCGGCCACGAAGGTCTGCACCAGCCGCGCGCTGGCCTCATGCCGGCCGTCGGTGGCGTGCAGGTCGATCGCCAGCGGCTCGGTGCGATCGGGCGGAAACACCACCCGGTCCATCTCCTCGCAGGTCATCGACCACACCAGTCCCATGGCGGACGGCTCGGCATAGCTGCCGGACACGGGGCAATCGCGCGCCAGGTCCAGGCTGCCGTCGTGGCCGGCCATGAACACCGCCTGCGAACGCCACGGCACGCCGCTCATGCGCATGCGGGCCGTGATGGTGACGAAGGCGTAGGCGGGAAAGCCGTCGATGCGGATCTCGCGCGGCACGTCGATCAGCGCGGATTCGGGGCTGACGGTGATGCGGGCTTGTTCGGTCATGGCGCGTCCTCAGCCTTTCAGGTCGGTCTTGGGCACGTTGTTGGCGCGGATCACGCTCGCCCACATGGCGGACTCTTCGGCAATGACCCGGTCCAGGTCGGCCGACGAGGTGAACTCCACGGTCACCCCCTGCTCGGCGAACTGCTTGACCAGGCTGGGGTCGCGCGTGCCTTCGCGCACCGCGTTCTCCAGCGTCGCGGCGACCGCCGCCGGCATCGCCGCCGGGCCCGAGATCATCATGCGGGTGTACAGCTCGAAGCCATCGACGCCGGCCTCTTTCATGGTCGGCACGTCGGGCAGGCTCGACAGGCGCCGGTCGGCCGTCACCGCCAGCACCTGCAGCTTGCCCGACTGGATGTTGGGCAGCGCCGAGGTCGGGAAATCGAAGGTGCTCTGCACCGTGCCGGCCATCAGGTCCAGCAGCGCCGGGCCGCTGCCCTTGTAGGGCACGTCCTGGAACTGCGTGCCGGTCTTGGACTGGAAGTGCAGCAGCGCCAGGTGGTTGATGACGCCGCGCCCGGCATGGGCGCAGGTGATGTCGCCCGGCTTCTTCTTGGCCAGCGCGATGAATTCCTGCACGTTCTTGACGCCCAGCGCCGGATGCACGATCAGCAGCATCGGCGACTTGCCCATCGACCCCAACTGCTTGAAGTCCGACTGCTGGTACGGCAGGTTGTTGTAGAGCAAGGGGTTCAGGATCATGCCGTTAGTGCCGGCAAAGCCCAGCGTGTAGCCGTCCGGCTCGGCCCGCGCCACCGCCACGGTGGCGATGATGGCCTGGCCGCCCGGCCGGTTCTCGACCACCACGTTGCCCTTGAGGATCTTGCCCATGCGTTCGGCCAGCGCGCGCGCGGCGATGTCGGTCAGGCCGCCGGGCGCGAAGCCGACCAGCAGGCGCACGGGGCGGGTGGGGAAATCGGCCTGGGCCTGGGCAAACGCCAGGCGAGGCAGCAACGGCAGCGCGGCAAGCGCGCCCAGGGCGTGGCGGCGGGTGAACGGCATAAGGCTCTCTCCAGACAGGCGCGCACGACGTCCGCGCGACAGGCGGCCGCGCGAGCCATGCGATGAACAAGGGGGAAGGAAGCACAGGCCGCCCGCCGAACGGCGGGGGGTCTCAATGACGGTATCTTGTATGCAATATGGCGCGGGGGCTATCTAGGGATATCCCGGTGCCGGGTTCGCCCCCACGCCGCGCGCCTGCGCGGCCCCGCGCAGGAGAGGCCCGCCTGGAACCTGAGCAAAACCCGCCTCAGGACTTGCTCATCAACCGCTTCCAGCCTTCCAGGCCAAGCCGCTGCATCGTGTCGATGTTCTTCTCGTAGATCTCGGCGGCGTCCGGGAACGACTCGACCGCGCGGTCGATGCTGTCCTCGCGCAGCAGGTGCAGGATGGGATACGGCGAGCGGTTGGTGTAGTTCTCGATATCGTCCGGCTGGGTGTCGGCGAACTGGAACCCGGGGTGGAACGTGGCCACTTGCAGCTCGCCCACCAGACGCATGCGCTTGAGCAGGCGGTCCGAAAGGTCCTCGAAGTCGTTGAACTCCAGGAAATCATCGAGCGCGTCGGGGATGATCAGCAGCGTGGTGTCGATCTTTTCCGGATCGGCCTCGGCCAGCAGCGCCAGCTCGTCCTGCAGGTCGGTCAACACGCCTTCGGCATCGGTCGCATCGCTGACGGCAAAGCGGATCTGGTCCTTGACCTGGACCGCCTTGGCGAACGGACAGAGATTCAGGCCGATCACGGCCTGGGTGAGCCAGTGGCGGGTTTCGGCAACCACGTTGGCGTAGGCGTCGGAAGTGGAAATCATGGCGGGTAATCCTGGCAAACCGCGAGTATAGGCGACCGGTGGAAGGCGCCCGCGACCGGGTTCGCTTTGGAGCCACGCCCAGCCGCCGCGCCTGGGATACAATCGACCGCAATGGGAATGGAGCTTCCCAAAACCGCCGATCCCTCGGCTGATGGCTCCTGCTGACCGGGCAACATGCCCGCAGCGGGTGCCGTCCGGACAAAACCCGCCGCGGCGGGTTTCTTGTTTTTCGGGCCGCGGCCTCGTCGCAGGCCGCCCGCGCCTTCAACCGGCGCGGCCCGTGAACAAGGCCCAGGCTGTTGCTCTCCATCGTTTCACCTGGAGAGAAATCTTGAATCTAGTGCTGGTTTTCATCGGCGGCGGCCTGGGATCGGCCGCGCGCTACGGCATGAGCCTGGCCGCGTTGCGCCTGGGCTGGATTGCCTTCCCCTACGCCACCCTGGCCACCAACGTGATCGGCTGCTTCGTCATGGGGCTGATCACCGAACTGCTGGCGCTGAAGTTCTCGGTGTCGCAGCCGACCCGGCTGTTCCTGACCACCGGCATTGTCGGCGGCTTCACCACCTTTTCGACCTTCGCGCTGGAGACCGCGCTGCATGTGGAACAGGGGCGCATCGGCACCGCGCTGCTGTACGCCGGCCTCTCGCTCGGGTTGGGGCTGGCGGCGCTGTTCGGGGCGATGGCGCTGGTGCGGACGCTGTGACGGCGGCGGCCGGGGCGCCGTTGACGGCCGCGCTCGCCATCCACCCTCCGTCCGACATTGCCGGAGCCTGTGGCACCGCGCGACGGGGCCGCGCTAGAGTGGCGCCACGACTACCACGAGAGAAACGGATGGCCATCGCGCTCACCTATTTCGCCAACCGCCTGTCCGACGATGAACTGGTGATGCTGCTGCGGCAACGCGAGAACTTCTACGTCGAGAACATCAGCGCCATGGATATGCTGACGCGACGCATGCAGGCGCTGCTGGCGACGGACGGCCTGGACAGCGTAGTACAGATCGCGCCCCAAAATACGGCCCCCCTCTCATTCATTCCCAACCCGATCACGGACACCGTCTTCATCCTGAGCGGCCTATGGGCATTACTGCGGCGGATCGCGCAACGATTCACCCGCCCCCGCTGCGACGTACTCCTGCGGGTGACGTCCGAGACAGCCATGCGCGTCGTGTTCCGCCCATCGGCGCGGCTCTCGGCAGCGCATCCGACGCCATGAAAAAAGCCCGGCCAGGCCGGGCTTTCTTTCATCCGCCAACGCCGATCAGGCCGCCGGCATCGCCGCCATGGTCTGCGCGACCGCGGCGGTCAGCTTCTTGCCGTAGGGCACGTGCAGGAATTCATTCGGGCCGTGGGCGTTGGACTTGGGGCCCAGCACGCCGCACACCATGAACTGGGCCTTGGGGAAGCCCTTCTGCAGCATGCTCATCAGCGGAATGGTGCCGCCCTGGCCGATGTAGCCGCAGGGCGCGCCATAGTACTGCTGCGAGGCGGCATCCAGCGCCTGGGTCAGCCACGGCGCCGAGGCCGGCGCGTTCCAGCCGGTGGCGGCGCCTTCGTTGGCCTTGAAGAGGACCTTGGCGTTGTAGGGCGCGTCGGCTTCCAGCAGGGCCTTGATTTCCTCCGAGGCGGCGACGGCGTCGACCAGCGGCGGCAGGCGCAGCGACAGCTTGAAGGCGGTGCGCGGGCGCAGCACGTTGCCGGCGCTGGACAGCGGCGGCAGGCCTTCGGCGCCGGTCACCGACAGGGTCGGGCGCCAGGTGCGGTTCAACAGGGCCTGTTCCGGCTCGGTCGTCATGGGCAGCACGAAGCCGCCGTCGGCGCCGCAGCTCCAGGGGAAACGGCGCCACACTTCGTCGCCCAGGATGCGGGCGGTGGCGTGCACCTGCTCGATGCGGTCGGCGGGAATTTCGCAGTGCAGGCTCTGCGGCAGCAGGCGGCCGGTGGCGCTGTCTTCGAGGCGGTCCAGCAGGTGGCGCAGGATGCGGAACGACGACGGCACCACGCCGCTGGAGTCGCCCGAGTGCACGCCTTCGTCCAGCACCTGCACTTCCAGCGTGCCCGACACCATGCCGCGCAGCGAGGTGGTCATCCACAACTGGTCGTAGTTGCCGGCGCCCGAATCCAGGCACACCACCAGGGCCACGTTGCCCAGGCGGTCGCGCAGCGCGTCGACATAGGGCAGCAGGTCGTAGCTGCCGGATTCCTCACAGGTCTCGACGATGCCCACGCAGCGCGGCCGCGGGATGCCCTGCTTGTCCAGCGCCATGATGGCGGTGAGCGAGGCGTACACGGCGTAGCCGTCGTCTGCGCCGCCGCGGCCGTAGAGCTTGCCGTCTTCGTACTTGGGGGTCCAGGGGCCGAGGCCGGCGCGCCAGCCCGAGAATTCCGGCTGCTTGTCCAGGTGGCCGTACAGCAGCACGGTGTCGCCGTTGTCGCTGCGGGTGGCGGGCGCGTCAAAGAAGATCACCGGCGTGCGGCCGGGCAGGCGCACCACTTCCAGCTTCAGGCCCGAGACCTTCTGGGCTTCGACCCACTGCGCCGCGTCGCGCACCACGCGCTCGATGAACGCGTTCTTTTCCCAGTCGGCGTCGAACGCCGGGCTCTTGGCCGGGATGGCGATGTAGTCGGTCAGCGCGGGGATGATCTCGTTGTCCCACTTGTCGTCCACAAAAGCCTGCAGAGCCTTCGGATCGAGGGTAGGAGGAAGTGCGTCGTCGGGGATGCGTGCGTTCATGGCGCGGGATCCTGTGGTCGGGAAGCGGAATAATCCTCTATTTTATGCCTAGCGCGCCGCGTAGGCCTCGATCCGGCTCCACACCTGGCGCGCCAGCGGCTTGGCGTTGGCCACCGACTGGTACAGCCGGATCTCCATGTGGATGTCGTTGCGCGCGCTGTCGGCGCGCACCAGGGCGCCGGCGCGCAGGTCGGATTCGACCAGCGTGTGGGGCAGCCACGCCAGGCCGAAGCCCTGCCGCGCCATGGCATGCAGCGCGTCCGCCAGGTCGGATTCATACATGGCCTGCAATCGCGCCGGCACGCACAGGCCGCGCAGGCGATCGCGCAGGATGCGGCCCAGCGACATGCTGTCGGCGTAGGCCAGGAACGGCACGGCGGGATCCGAGGCCAGCTTGGGCACGGCATGGCGCGGATGGCGGCTGCCCGGCGCCAGCGGCGCGCTGACCGCCACCAGCTTGTCGGCGCCGACCCGGCGAAAGCGGTAGTTGGGGTTGTCGATCTGCGCGTACAGCGGCTCGTGCGCGTGGCACAGCAGGAAATCGACCTCGCCGTCGGCCAGCATGTCGATGCCAAAGTTGAGCGTGGTGGTGACCACCTTCAACTGGAACGGCTGCATGCCCTGCTGCACCCTGGCCATCAGCCCCGGCAGCACCGAATGCGCCAGCGTCTTGCCGGAGGCGATGGCGATGCGGCGGACACGCTCCTGTTCCGGCTTCTGCAGACCCTGGCGCGTCTCGCGCAGGATGTCCAGCACGTCGATGGCCGCCGCCAGCATGCTGCGTCCGGCCGCGTTCAGCGTCGACACCTGGTGGCCGCGCTCGACCAGCGGCACGCCGGCCCAGTCCTCCAGCGCCTTGATGCGGCGCCCGAAGGCCGGATGCGTGACGTTGCGCGCCTCGGCCGCCTGGAACAGGTTGCGCGCCTTCGACAGCGCCACGAAGTCCTCCAGCCACTTGATGTCCATCCGTCTCCCCTCTTCTTGTGTGGCTGTGCCGTATCGGCACAGGCCCTGCACATTTTGCACAAACCCCGCGTTTGTTACAACTAGTATTACGGCGTTCCCTGGAGATGCCGATGTCCGACGCCCCGATCCTGCTGAAATCCCTGCGCAGCCACTTCCTGGGCGGCCGCGAGGTCGCGGCCAGCGGACTGCCGGTGCTGCGCAGGCAAGTGGTGGGCAACGGCGCCGCGCGCGCCATCGACATGAACGGCGGCTACTGCGCCGGCCAGTTGTACGTGCAGGAATACCGCCTGGCCGAGCCGCGCCACCCGCATCCGGTGCTGCTGTGGCACGGCGGCGGCATGACCGGCGCACAATGGGAGAGCACCCCCGACGGCCGCCAGGGCTGGCTCTGGCGGCTGCTGCAATCCGGCTATGACGTGTTCGTGGCCGACGCGCCCGAGCGCGGCCGCGCCTCGTGGGCGATGTACCCGCAGATCTACGACGCGGCGCCGATCTTCCGTTCCAAGGAAGAAGCCTGGCACCTGTTCCGCGTCGGCCCGGCCGGCGGCTACGCGCCCGCCGGCCAGCCGCGCCGCGCCCACCCCGCCCAGCAATTCCCCACCGAGGCCTTCGACACCTTCGCCAAGCAGTTCGTGCCGCGCTGGCTGGCGCATGACGCCATGGCGCTGGATGCCTATCGCGAACTGCTGGACCTGGCCGGCCCCTGCATCGTCATCGGCCACAGCCAGGGCGGGGGCTACGCCACGCAACTGGCGCGCGAATGCCCCGGCCCGATCCGCGCGGTGGTGGCGGTGGAACCGACCGGCACGCCCGAACACGTCGACGGCCCCCTGCCCCCGCAACTGCTGGTCTGGGGCGACCACTTCGACCAGCACGACACCTGGCAACGCTACCGCGCTCAGACCGACGCCTACTGGGACGCCCTGCGGCGGGCCGGCAGGCGCGCCGACGTGCTGGACCTGCCCGCCGCCGGCATCGGCGGCAATTCCCACTTCTGCATGCTGGACCGCAACAGTGACCGCATCGCCGAACTCATCGTCGACTGGCTCAACGGCCTCGACTAACCTTCGCCTGGAGACACCATGAAACTGACCAAAACCGCAATCGCCGTGGCGTTGCTGAGCGGCGCCTCGCTGATCGCCGGCCCGGCCTCGGCGCAGCAGGCCGACTACCCCAACAAGCCCGTGCGCCTGATCGTGCCGTTCGCCCCCGGCGGCACCGCCGACATCATCGGCCGCGTGTTCGCCGCGCAACTGGGCACCGAACTGGGCGCCACCGTGGTGGTCGAGAACAAGGCCGGCGCGGGCGGCTCGATCGGCACGCGCTTCGTGGCCGACGCGGCGCCCGACGGCTACATCCTGCTGCTGGCCTCGTCCAGCACCCACGGCACCAACCCGGCGGTGTACAAGAACCTGACCTACGACGCGGTGCAGGACTTCACCGCCATCACGCAACTGGTGACCGTGCCGGGCGTGCTGAGCGTGACCAAGGACTTCCCCGCCGCCGACCTGAACGGCCTGATCGCCGCCGCCAAGGCCAACCCGGACAAGTACACCTACGCCTCGTCGGGCGCGGGCGGCCTGGGCAACCTGGCGATGGAACTGATGAAGTCGATGACGGGCGCCAAGCTCATGCATATCGCCTACCGTGGCGCCGGCCCGGCCTTCACCGACGTCATCAGCGGCCAGGTGTCGATGATCTGGGAGCCGGTGCCGGCCTCGCTGCCGTACATCAAGGGCGGCCAGATCCGCCCCATCGCCATCGCCGCCGACACCCGTTCGCCCGAACTGCCCGACACGCCGACCTTCAAGGAAGCCGGCCTGCCGCGCTACGAGGCCAACGCCTGGAACGGCCTGCTGGCGCCCAAGGGCCTGCCGGCGGACGTGACGCAGAAGCTGCACGACGCCTCGGTCAAGGCGCTCAACAACCCCGAGGTCAAGGCCAAGCTGGCCAGCCTGGGCGGCACGGTGGTGGCCGGCACGTCCGAAGCGTTCAAGAACGTGATCGCCAGCGACGTGAAGAAGTGGAAGAACGTGGCGGCCGACGCCAAGATCCAACTGGATCAGTAAGCCGCGCGCGCCACGGCGCCTGTTTCGCGGGCCGGCGATTTGCGCCGGCCTTTTTCATGTCGCGGCGGCCGCGGGAAAGGTGACCATCAGGCCGATCCCCCGGCCGTTCAGGCCGGGGGTGAAAACCACCACGGCGCCATGGCGCGCGGCGATCTGCGCCACCAGCGACAGGCCGATGCCGCTGCCGCCGCCATTGGCGCCCGGGGCGCGGTAGAAGCGGTCGAACACCCGCGCGCGTTCGGCCGGCGCGATGCCGGGACCGTCGTCGGCCACCCGCAGCCAGGCCCTGCCGGATTCGTCCGGCCCGCAGGACACCGCGATCTGGCCGCCCTCGGGGGTGTAGCGCAGGGCGTTGTCGAGCAGGTTGCGCACCAGCACCCCCAGCGTGTCCATGTCGCCGCGCGCGCCGCAGGCCTGCACGTCCAGCAGGATGCGCTGGCGCTTGCGCGCCGCGGCCGCCTCGCAGTCACGCACCAGCAGCACCACCAGCGTATCCAGCGCCACCGGTCCGGAATCCGCGTCGGATTCGCTGGCCGCGTCCATGCGGGCCTGGTCCAGCAATTGCTCGGCCAGGCGCGCGGTGCGCTGCGCCACCGCGCGCAATTGCAGGGCGGCGTCGGCGGCCGGCGTGTCGGCGATGCGTTGCAGCAGCACTTCGGTCTGGGCGCCGAGCGCGGCCAGCGGCGTGCGCAGTTCGTGCGCGGCGTCGGCCAGGAAGCGGCGCTCGTGGTCCATGGCGGCCTGCAGGCGCAGCAACAGGGCATTGATGGACTGCACATAGGGATGCAATTCGCCCGGCAGGCGGTCCAGCGGCAGGGGCGCCAGATCGAACGGCGCGCGCCGCAGGATCGCTTCGCCGGCCTGGTTGACCGGCCGGAAGGCCTGGCGCACCACGATCCAGGTGGCCGCCGCCAGCAGCAGGAACAAGGCGGTGACGATGACCAGGCCGCGCTTGAAGGCGGCCACCGTTTCGGCCCGCAGCACGCTGTCGGCGCGGGCCAACTGCACCTGCACCTGACCGGAGGCGTCGCTGAGCGAATACACGCGCCAGCGCCTGCCGTCGATCACACTGTCGCGGAAGCCATCATCGAAATGCGGATTGAGCGGCTGGGCCGGCGATTCCGGCGAACGCAGCGCCAGGCGCCGGTCGGCCAGCGACCAGATCTGCACCGAGGCGCGCTCGCCACGGAAATGGCTGGACGGCGGCAGTTCGAAGCGCTCGTCCGGCCGTTCCTCGAGCAGGCTGCGGCGCAGCGACAGGATGGTCTGGTTGGCCGAGTCCACCAGCGCCTGGTCGCGGATGCCGGTGCGGGCCTCCGTCATCGCGTGCTGCTGGAACAGGAACACCGCCGCCCAGGTCAGCAGCAGGGTCAGCAACAGCGTGACGGTCAGGCGCTTGCGCAGCGTCTTCACGGCGCGTCCCCGCCGGCAATGCGATAGCCCAGCCCGTGCACGGTGGCGACCAGGTCCTCGCCCAGCTTGCGCCGCAATTGGTGCACGTACACCGCCACGGTGTTGCTTTCGATCGTGCCGCTGCCGCCGTAGACGGCGGATTCCAACTGCTCCCGGCTGACGGTCTGGCCGGCGCGCTCCATCAGCGCCAGCAGGGTGCGGTATTCGCTGGCGCTGAGCGTCACCTCGGCGCCCGCGCGGGTCACCACCCGCCGCGCCGGATCCAGCGACACATCGCGGCAGCGCAGCACCGAGACCACCGAATTGCTGCTGCGGCGCACGACGGCGCGCAGCCGGGCCAGCAGCTCGTCGAGCTGGAACGGCTTGACGATATAGTCGTCGGCGCCGGCGTCCAGCCCCTGCACCCGCTCGCTCAGGCGGTCGCGCGCGGTGATGATGAGCACCGGCGTGGCGTCGTAGCGCCCGCGCAGGTGCTTGAGCACGGCCAGGCCGCTGCCGCCGGGCAGCCCCAGGTCGAGCAGCACGGCGCCGTAGCCGTGGTCGACCAGCGCCAGCCGGGCCTCGGGCACGTCGCGCACCCAGTCCACGCGCATGCCGGCCTGCGCCATGCTGGCGCGCAAGGCGTCTCCCAGCATCGCATCGTCTTCCACCAGTAGAACTTGCAAGAACGCTCCCTGACTCTCCATGGCGTCGCATTGTGCCGCCCCGGATTTAAAGAATTTTTAAAAGCCGGCCCCGACAATGGCGCCTTGCCGCGCTCCGGCCATCGCCGGGCGCCCGCCCACGAGAAAGGAAAGTTCCCGCAATGAAGCTGGCTATGTTAGCAACTGGCGCCGCCACGGCCGCCACCCTGGCCTGCGCCGCCGCCCCGGCCCAGGCCGATCAACCCGGCACCAATTTCATCGGATTGAGCGTCGGCTACGTGCCGGTCTACGAAGGGTCGCGCGAATACCGCGCCCTGCCGGTGCCGTTGGTCAACTACCACTCGGGCAACTTCTTCATCTCGCCACGCGCCGGCCTGCCTGCGATGGGCCTGCAGACCGCACTGGCGCCCGACTGGAAGGCGGGCGTGTTCGTCGGCATGGGCCTGGGCCGCGATTCCAGCGACGCCGACCGCACCAAGGGCCTGGACGACATCGATTTCCACGGCACCTACGGCGCCTTCGTCGAATGGGCGCCCGGCCCACTGTCCCTGGGCGCCGCCTACCGCCAGGCCGCGCGCAGCGCCTACGGCGGCACGCTCGAACTGCGCGCCACCTACGCCGCCTGGCAGGACGGCGCCCATCGCGTCAATATCGGCGCCAGCACGCAGTGGGCCAGCCACGACGCCATGCAGACCTGGTACGGCGTCACCTCCTCGCAGGCCGCCAGCAGCCGCGCCGGGCTGTCGACCTACTCGCCGTCCTCCGGCTTCAAGTCGGCGGCGCTGTTCACCACCTGGTCGTACCGCATCAACCCGAGCTGGAGCACCATCACCACGCTGGGCGTGAACACGCTGCTGGGCGACGCACGCGACAGCCCGCTGACCGAGCGCCGCGCCAACCTGTTCGGCAGCGTCGGCGTGGTCTACGCCTTCTGAGCGGCCCCGGCCGCGCCTTCCAAGGAAACCCGCGCCATGACACCGCTGCCCAGGATGGAAGTGTTCGCCGGTCACCAGCGTCGGGGCTTTCGGCCGCGCCGCCGCGGCGCTGGGCATTCCACTGACGCCGCCGCCGCGCCAGGTGGCCACGGCGGGCCGCGACGCCGGGCTGCTGCGCGTGGACCTGCCCGACGCCCGCACCCGGCAGGCGCTGGCGCCCTTGCTGGCGGCCTTCGCGGCGCGCCATCCCGGCCTGCGGTTCCAATTGAGCGTGACGCCGGCCGCATCCCCGGCGCCGGACGGCGCCGATCTGACGATCCGGCTGGATCCGCCCTGCGACCCGTTCTGGCTGGCGCATCGTCTGGGCGCCCTGCGCGCCCGCCTGTATGCCGCCCCAGAATATCTGGTGCGACGGCCGGCGCCGGAACGCCCGGCCGATCTGGCGGCGCACGACTGCATTGGCGTGCATGCCGACGACAACGGCGCGCCCGCGCGCTGGCAACTGCGGCGCGGCCAGGACCGCGCCGTCCTCATGACGCGCGAACGCTATTGCGTGGATGATCCCGAGATGGCGAGGCAGTTGGCCGCGCGCGGCGCCGGCATCGCGCCGCTGCGCGAGGCCGCGCCCGGGCTGGTCGCAGTGCTGCCGGATTGGGAACTGGAGCCGGTGGCGTTGTACGCGTTGACCAGCGCACCTCGGCTGCCGGTGCGCACCCGCGCCTTGATCGCGCACCTGACGCAGGCGCTGGCGGACTGACCGCAACGGCAGCGCGGCGCCACCTCATCAACAAGACGCGGCACGCACAGGCGTCCCGCGCCCCGAAGGACGGCGATTCAGGCGGCCATTCAGGCGCCGATCAGCGCCGGCTCGGCGCCGCGGCCCAAGGCCGGCGCCTCGGCGTCGATCACCCGGCCGGTCTGCAGCTTGAACACCGCCACCGCTTCGCGCAGGCGTTGCGCCTGCGCTTCGAGCGAGGCGGCCGACGCGGCGGCCTGTTCGACCAGCGCGGCGTTCTGCTGCGTCACGCTGTCCATCTGCGACACCGCCTGGTTCACCTGCTCGATGCCCTGCGACTGCTCTTCGGAGGCACTGGAGATTTCGTTGATGATGTCCGTCACGCGGCGCACCGAGGTCACAATCTCCTGCATGGTGGCGCCGGCCGCTTCGACCTGGTCGGAGCCGATCGAGACCTTCTGCACGGAGTCGTCGATCAGGCCCTTGATCTCCTTGGCGGCCTGGCCGCTGCGCTGCGCCAGCGCGCGTACTTCGCTGGCCACCACCGCGAAACCCTTGCCCTGCTCGCCGGCGCGGGCCGCTTCCACCGCGGCATTCAACGCCAGGATGTTGGTCTGGAAGGCGATGCCGTCGATCACGCCGACGATGTCGGCGATGCGGTTGGAGCTGTCGGCGATGGCGCGCATGGTGCCGACCACATCGCCCACCGCCTGGCCGCCGCGGGTGGCCACGTCGGACGCCGCCGTCGCCAATTGCGAGGCGTTGCGCGAGCTGTCGGCGTTGTTCTTCACGGTGGACGACAACTCGTCCATGCTGGCGGCGGTTTCTTCCAGCGAAGCGGCCTGCTGCTCGGTGCGCGAGGACAGGTCGATGTTGCCGGCCGCGATCTCGCGCGAACCGGTGTGGATCTCTTCCACGCCCTGGCGCACGGCGGCCACGGTGCGCGCCAGGCTGTCCTGCATGCGCTTGACCGCCGCGTACAGCACGCCGATTTCGTTGTTGCCGCGCTGCTCGATGCGGTTGGTCAGATCGCCGCCGGCGATGCGATCGAACAGGCGGCCGGCCTCGTGCAGCGGCCGGAACACCGAGCGCGCGAACACCGCGTACAGGCCCACCACCAGCACCGCCACCACCACCAGCAGGCCGATCAGGAAGGCAATGGCGCCGTTGATGCGGGCGTTGGCTTCGCGCGCCACGCGCTTGCCGATTTCGTCGGCGAAGTCCACGTACTTCTGGATCGCCTGGGTGAAGGCGATGCCCAGCGGCGTGACCTTTTCCAGGTTCAGGCGGCTGGCGTCCTGCGCCTTGCCGGCGCGGATCGCGGCGATCATCGGCGTGATCGCGTCGCGCTGGTAGACCTCATAGGCGGCCAGCGCCTCGTCGAACAAGGGCTTGCCCACCGGCGACGTTTCGGGATTCTGGCGCGCGCTCTGGATCAGGTCGGCGGCCTTCTTGGTGTAGCCGTCCAGGCGCTGCATGCTGGCCAGGCTGTCGATGCTCTTGCCTTCCAGCAAGGTGGTCTGGGCCGCCAGCAGCACCAGACGCGCGCGCAGCAGCTCGGCCCCGGCCGAGTCGACCGCGTTGGCGCGCACCAGGTTGGTGTCCAGCATCACCTCGATCGAGCTGCGGTTGGAGGTCAGTTGTTGGTAGACGGCGATGCCGGTGACCAGGAAAAGGGCGAAAAAGATACAGAGCGCGGTCGTCAGGACGGCGCGGATACTCAGATTCTTGAACATGGGGAGGGCCACTCGGGGTTTGCAGGAGGCCGCCGCGGGCGGCTGTCCTCCTGTTTACGGCTTATTGCAATGAAAAGTTAAATATCTCATTGGGTTACAACACCGATTACAGCAACGGAGCGAATACCGGCGAGCCTCCCCGGCCGCCGCGCGTTGCTCGCATGAAAAAAGCCCCACCGAAACCGGTGGGGCTTTGCCAGGTAGGCCATGTCCTGTGTGACGCATGGCCTCTCGGGGGCAGCCCGCGCGACACGCGCGGGCTGAGGCGCTTCTTATTTCAGCCAGGCGCGCGCGTTGCGGAAAATGCGCATCCACGGGCTGAACTGGCCGCCGCTGTCGGCGTTGCCCCACTTCTCGGGCGCCCACGACATCATGACGTTGCGGGTCACGCGTTCCGGGTGCGGCATCATCACGGTGAAGCGGCCGTCGGCGGTGGTGACGGAGGTCAGGCCGCCCGGGCTGCCGTTCGGGTTGAACGGATAGGCCTCGGTGGCGTTGCCGCGGTTGTCGATGTAGCGCGCCGCCGCCAGCACGCGGCCGGCGTCGCCCTGCTGCGAGAAGTCGGCGTAGCCTTCGCCGTGCGCCACCGCGACCGGGATGCGCGCGCCTTCCATGCCGGCAAAGAAGATCGACGGCGACTTGGCCAGCTCGACCATCGACAGACGCGCCTCGTACTTCTCGGACAGGTTGCGGGTGAAGCGCGGCCAGTGCTCGGCGCCCGGGATCATCGGGGCCAGCGCGGCCATCATCTGGCAGCCGTTGCACACGCCCAGCGCGAAGGTGTCGGGGCGGGCGAAATACGCCGCGAACTGATCCGACAGCTTGCTGTTGAAGCGGATGGTGCGGGCCCAGCCCTCGCCGGCGCCCAGCACGTCGCCGTAGCTGAAGCCGCCCACGGCCACCAGGCCCTGCACCTGCGCCAGGTCCACGCGGCCCGCCAGCAGGTCGGTCATGTGCACGTCGACCGCGTCAAAGCCGGCGGTGTCGAAGGCCCAGCCCATTTCCACCTGGCTGTTGCAGCCCTGCTCGCGCAGGATCGCCACGCGCGGGCGCTTGCCGCTGTTGATGAACGGCGCGGCCACGTCTTCCTGCGGGTCGAAGGCCACGTTCGGGCTCATGCCCGGATCCTGCGTGTCGTTCCAGACGTCCAGCTCGGCCTGGGCGCAGGCCGGGTTGTCGCGGCGCGCCATGATGCGGTAGGAGACTTCGCTCCAGGCGCGGCCGAGGTCGGCGCGCGGCTGGCCCCAGACCTTCTTGCCGTCGCGGTAGAACTCGACCTCGTCGCCGCCGTTCAGGCCGCCGATGACGTGCGAGTGGGCCGACAGGCCGGCGCCGCGCAGCACCTGCATGACGGCGTCGCGCTGGGCGGCCGGCACCTGGATGACGGCGCCGGCTTCCTCGGCGAACAGCGCCTTGAGCGTCAGTTCGTCGCGCTGCACCGCCACCTGTTCCGGACGGATCTTGTAGTCGCCCCAATCGGCCGATTGCGGGTCGAAGGTCAGCATGTCGAGGTTGACCGAGATGCCGGTGCGGCCGGCGAAGGCCATTTCCACCAAAGTGGCGAACAGGCCGCCGTCGGAGCGGTCGTGGTAGGCCAGGATGGTGCCGGCTTCGGCCAGGGTGCGGATGGTGACGAAGAAGGCGCGCAGGGCTTCCGGCGAGTCGATGTCCGGCACGGTTTCGCCGACCTGGTTGTAGGTCTGCGCCAGGATCGAGCCGCCCATGCGGTGCAGGCCGCGGCCCAGGTCGATCAGGATCAGCACGCTGTCGCCGGCGTCGGTGCGCAGCTGCGGCGTCAGGCTGGCGCGCACGTCGCCGACCGGCGCGAAGGCCGTGACGATCAGCGACACCGGCGCCACCACCTGGCGCTGCTCGCCGTCCTGTTCCCAGGAGGTCTTCATGGACAGCGAGTCCTTGCCCACCGGGATCGACAGGCCGGCGGCCTGGCACAGCTCGCTGACGGCCGACACGGTGTCGTACAGCGCGGCGTCCTGGCCCTCGACGCCGCAGGCGGCCATCCAGTTGGCGGACAGCTTGATGTCTTCCAGGCGCGCCACGTCGGCGGCGGCCAGGTTGGTCAGGGCCTCGGCCACGGCCATGCGGCCGGAGGCCGGCGCGTTCAGCATGGCGATGGGAGTGCGTTCGCCCATGGCCATGGCTTCGCCGCGAAAGCCCTGGTAGTCAGCCAGGGTGACGGCGCAGTCGGCCACCGGCACCTGCCACGGGCCGACCATCTGGTCGCGGCTGGAGAGGCCGCCGACGGTGCGGTCGCCGATGGTGATGAGGAACGACTTGTTGGCCACCGTGGGGTGGCGCAGCACGCGGTAGGCCGCTTCGGTCAGGTCGATGCCGGCCAGGTCGAGCGGCTCGGACACGCCCGGCAGGCGGCGCACGTCGCGCGTCATGCGCGGCGGCTTGCCCAGGATGACGTCGATCGGCACGTCGACCGGACGCACCTCGGCCTCGCCCTGCGGACGGATCGTGTCCAGGCCGGGCAGGCCCTCGCCGTCGACCACGCGCAGTTGGCGTTCTTCGGTGGCCACGCCGACCACCGCGTAGGGGCAGCGTTCGCGGCGCGCGATGGCGTCAAAGCGCTCCAGGTCCTTGGGCAGGATCGACAGGACGTAGCGTTCCTGCGATTCATTGCTCCAGATCTCGGCGGGCGACAGGCCGGATTCTTCCAGCGGCACGCGCTTCAGATCGAAGATGGCGCCACGGCCGGCGTCGTTGACCAGTTCCGGGAAGGCGTTGGACAGGCCGCCCGCGCCGACGTCATGGATGGCGATGATGGGGTTGTTCTCGGCCTGCTGCCAGCAGCGGTCGATGACCTCCTGGGCGCGGCGTTCCAATTCGGGGTTGCCGCGCTGGACCGAGTCGAAATCCAGCTCGGCCGAGTTGCTGCCCATGCTGATGCTGGAGGCGGCGCCGCCGCCCATGCCGATGCGGAAACCCGGGCCGCCCAACTGGATCAGCAGCGCGCCGGGGGGAATCACGTCCTTGTGCGTCAGGCCGGCGTCGATGCTGCCCAGGCCGCCCGCGATCATGATGGGCTTGTGGTAGCCCCAGCGGGTGCCGCCGGCGGTCTGCTCGAACGAACGGAAATAGCCCAGCAGGTTGGGACGGCCGAATTCGTTGTTGAAGGCGGCGCCGCCGATGGGGCCGTCGATCATGATGGACAGCGGCGAGGCGATGCGGTCCGGCAGGCCGTGGTGGTCGGCTTCCCAGGGCTGCGTGGCGTCGTCGAAGCGCAGGTGCGAGACGGTGAAACCGGTCAGGCCGGCCTTGGGCTTGGAGCCGCGGCCGGTGGCGCCTTCGTCGCGGATTTCGCCGCCGGCGCCGGTCGAGGCGCCGGGGAACGGCGCGATCGCGGTCGGGTGGTTGTGCGTCTCGACCTTCATCAGGGTGTGCACGGTGGTGTCGCGGCGGATGTACTTGGCGCCATCCACGCCCTCGCCCGTCACCCCGGGCACGCCGGCCTGGAAGCGCTGCGCCGGGCCGCCGGCCATGATGGCGGCGTTGTCCGAGTAGGCCACCACGGTGCCTTCCGGCTGCGCCTTGTGGGTGGCGCGGATCATGCCGAACAGCGTGTTGGGCTGCTCCTGGCCGTCGATCACCCACTGGGCGTTGAAGATCTTGTGGCGGCAGTGTTCGCTGTTGGCCTGCGCGAACATCATCAGTTCGACGTCGGTGGGATCGCGGCCCAGGTCGCTGAACGACTTGGCCAGGTATTCGATCTCGTCATCGGACAGGGCCAGGCCCAGCGTGCTGTTGGCCTCGACCAGGGCGGCGGCGCCGCGCGCCTGCACGTCGACCGTGCGCATCGGCTTGCCGGCCAGCGGCTGGAACAGCGCCTGGCCGTCGAAGCTGGCGTCGACCACGGTTTCGGTCATGCGGTCGTGCAGGCAGTCGGCCGCGCGCGCCAGCATGTCGGCGTCGAAGGTCTTGCTGCCCAGCAGGCCGCGTTCGGGCGTGATGACGTAGCGCACGCCGCGTTCGATGCGGTGCACGGCCGACAGGCCACAGTTGTGGGCGATGTCGGTGGCCTTGCTGGCCCACGGCGAGATCGTGCCCAGGCGCGGGATCACCAGCAGCGCCAGGCTCTTGGCCGGCGCCTCGCCGGTGGCGGGGGTGCCGTAGTCCAGCAATTGGGCCAGGTGCTGCTGCTGCTCGGCCGTCAGGGCGGCGTCGGTGCTGACGAAGTGCTCGTAGCGGGCGGAAATGTCGGCCACCGGCAGGCCGGCTTCCTTCAGTTGCGCCAGCAGGCGGTCACGACGAAAGGAGGACAGGATGGAGGAACCAGGCAGATGCTGAACAAGGGACACGATGCGGGCGCCGTATATAAGGAGGGAAGCAAAAACAGGATTTTACCCCGCTTGGCGGGTTTTCCCGGACGGAAGCACGGCCCTGTCCCGATCCGGCCCGAATTCGTCCGGCTTTGGTCATTGTTACAAAAGAATTCCGCGACGAGGCGCGGGGCCTGCTGCACAGCAATATGGCGCGCAAAGCCTTGCCGCCCGCGCGGATTATGGCGGGCCCAAGGCCCGCCCCAGCACCCCGGCTATTGCGATGCACCATGTTGCGGCCATACCGCAGCGCGGGAAAACACGAACACCCGCCCTTCCGCCCCGACGGTAGGATGCAGCGACCCCATACCAAGAAAGCGCCTCGCCGCGCTGGCCGTCGCCTCACATGTCACGCCCCGAAGCCCCCGCCGAGCCCGTCGAACCGATCATCCCCGCCGAAGCAGACCCCGCCGTGAAAGTGCCGCTGGCCATCGAGGACTGGCTGGCCGTGATCCTGCTGGCGGCCTTGGCGCTGATTACCTTCCTGAACGTGCTGGTGCGCTACTTCACCGACCAGTCGTTCGCCTGGACCGAAGAGATCTCGGTGTTCCTGCTGATCGTGCTGACCATGGCCGGCGGCAGCGTCGCCTTCGTGCGCAACCACCACATCCGCATCGAGATCCTGGCCGACAACGGCTCGCCGCGGCGCCAGCGCATCATGGCGCTGATCGCCAACTTCTGCGTGCTGGCGTTCTTCGTGCTGCTGACGGTGCTGTCGGTCAAGCTGGTGTCCGATGAATTCATCTACGAGGAAACCTCGCCCGCCATCGGCGTGCCGACCTGGTGGTATTCGATCTGGCTGCCGGTGATGGCCGCCGCCATCTCGCTGCGCACCCTGGGCACGCTGCGGCGCCTGTGGAAGGCGCCGCTACCCAAGGCCGACGGGGGCCAGGCATGATCGCCGGCATCCTGTTCGCGGTCTTCATCGCGCTGATGCTGATCGGCGTGCCGGTCGGCGTGGCGCTGGGCATCGGCGGCACCGTGGCCATCGTGCTGTCCAACCTGGACACGCCCTGGTATGGCCTGCTGACCGTGCCGCAGAACTTCTACGCCGGGCTGGCCAAGTACCCGCTGCTGGCGATTCCCATGTTCGTGCTGGTCGGCTCCATCTTCGACCGCTCCGGCGTGGCCAAGCGGCTGGTGGATTTCGCCATCGCCATCGTCGGGCGCGGCCCGGGCATGCTGCCGCTGGTGTCGATCGCCGTGGCCATGTTCCTGGGCGGCATCTCCGGCTCCGGCCCGGCCTGCGCCGCCGCGGTGGGCGCGGTGATGATCGCGGCCATGTCGCGCGCCGGCTACCCGGGCTCGTTCTCGGCCTCGGTGGTGGCGGCCGGCGCGGCCACCGACATTCTGATCCCGCCATCGGTGGCCTTCATCATCTATTCGGTGCTGGTGCCTGAAGCCTCGGTGCCGGCGCTGTTCGCCGCCGGCATGGTGCCGGGCATCCTGGCCGGCCTGGCGCTGATCGTGCCGGCCGTGTGGCTGTCGCGCAAGCACAAGATGGGCATGCTGGAAGCGCACCTGCCGCGTCCGCCGTTCTGGAAGAGCCTGCGCGAGGCCTCATGGGGCCTGGCCGCGCCGGTGCTGATTTTGGGCGGCATGCGCATGGGCTGGTTCACGCCCACCGAGGCGGCCGTGGTGGCGGTGTTCTACGGCCTGTTCGTGGGCATGTGCATCCACCGCACCATCAAGCTGCGCGACCTGTACGTGATCCTGCGCGAGGCCGCCGAGCTGTCGGCCGTGATCATGCTGGTGGTGACGCTGGCCGGCATCTTCGCCTGGGCCCTGTCCACCCTCAGCGTGATCGACCCGATCACCCACGCCATCGTCAATTCCGGGCTGGGCGAATGGGGCGTGCTGGCGCTGCTGATCCTGCTGCTGATGACCGTCGGCATGTTCCTGGACGGCATCTCCATCTTCCTGATCTTCGTGCCGCTCCTGATGCCGATCGCCAAGGCCTACAACTGGGATCCGGTGTGGTTCGGCGTGATCCTGACGCTGAAGGTCGCGCTGGGCCAGTTCACCCCGCCGCTGGCGGTCAACCTGATGGTGTCGTGCCGCATCGCGCGCGTGCCGATGGAATCGACCGTGCGCTGGGTGGTGTGGCTGCTGGGCGCGATGTTCCTGGTGCTGGTGGCGGTGCTGGTGTTCCCGCAGTTGGCGCTGTGGCTGCCGCACAAGCTGGGCTATTGAGGGACCCGGACCGGCTCGTCCGGCATGCATTCATGACAACAACAGACAGACCCGCAAAGAGAGGAGACGCAACATGAATTTCCGCAAGCTGATCGGCGCCACCCTGTGCGCCGCCGCCGTGGTTGGCCTGCCCGCCGCCGCGCAGGCGCAGAACTACAAGCCCGAATACAAGCTCTCCATCGTCGTCGGCACCACTTTCCCGTGGGGCCAGGGCGCCGAGATCTGGTCGAACCTGGTGCGCGAGCGCACGCAGGGCCGCATCAACATCAAGGTCTACCCCGGCACCTCGTTGGTGCAGGGCGACCAGACCCGCGAATTCACCGCCATCCGCCAGGGCGTGATCGACATGGCCGTCGGCTCGACCATCAACTGGTCGCCGCAGATCAAGCAACTGAACCTGTTCTCGCTGCCCTTCCTGATGCCGGACTACGCCGCCATCGACGCGCTGGTGCAGGGCGACGTGGGCAAGGAGATGTTCAAGCTGATCGAGAAGGCCGGCGTGGTGCCGCTGGCCTGGGGCGAAAACGGCTACCGCCAGCTCAGCAACTCCAAGCGCGAGATCAAGCGGCCCGAGGACATGAAGGGCATGAAGCTGCGCGTGGTCGGCTCGCCGCTGTACATCGACACGTTCACCGCGCTGGGCGCCAACCCGACCCAGATGAGCTGGGCCGACGCCCAGCCGGCGCTGGCCAGCGGCGCGGTCGACGGCCAGGAGAACCCGCTGTCGATCTACACCGGCTCCAAGCTCTACACCGTCGGCCAGAAGTACCTGACGCTGTGGAACTACGTGGCCGATCCGCTGATCTTCGTGGTCAACCGCGAGGTGTGGAATTCGTGGTCGGAAAAGGACCGCGACATCGTGCGCCAGGCCGCGCTGGACGCCGGCAAGCAGCAGATCGTGATCGCGCGCAAGGGCGTCACGCCGGAAGATCCTTCCTTGCTCAAGGAGATCGAGGGCCATGGCGTCACCGTGACCTCGCTCAGCCAGGCCGAGCACGACGCCTTCGCCAAGGTCACCCAGCCCGTCTACGACAAGTGGAAGAAGCAGATCGGCGAGGACCTGGTCAACCTGGCCGAGAAGTCCATCGCGGCGCGCAAGAAGTAATCCGGCCAGGACAAGATACCGAACAAGCAGCAAGCCCCAGGGGAACGGCGGCGCAAGCCGCCAACCGAGGCAGGGACGTCAGATCCCGCCCACCAAAGACGGGCGCCGGCCACAAGCCGGCGCCCGTCGCCTTTTGGAGGGTACGTTTCGGCGGCGGGCGCCGCAACGCCGCGTGGCGCCGTCCTACTCCGGGTAGCGCACTTCCAGGATGTCCAGCTCCTCGATCCCGCCCGGCGTGCGCAGCACCACCGTGTCGCCCTCCCGCGCCTTGATCAGCGCCCGCGCCACCGGCGAAATCCAACTGATCTTGCCGGCCAGCGGCTCGGCCTCGTCCACGCCGACGATGGTGACGGTATGTTCCTCGCCGGCCTTGTCGGAATACAGCACCGTGGCGCCGAAGAAGACCTGGTCGCGGTTCGGCTGGGCGGCCGGGTCGACCACCTCGGCGATGTCCAGGCGCTTGGTCAGGAAGCGCATGCGGCGATCGATTTCGCGCAGGCGCTTCTTGCCGTAGAGATAGTCGCCGTTCTCGGAACGGTCGCCGTTGGACGCGGCCCACGACACCACCTGCACCACCGCCGGCCGCTCCACGTTCATCAGGTGCGTCAGCTCGCCGCGCAGGCGCTCGTAGCCTTCCGGCGTCATGTAGTTCTTGGTGCCGGCCGGCAATGCCTGGGCCTGCGGCAGGTCATCGTCGTCCTCGTTGTCGGATTCTTTGACAAATGCTTTGTTCATGGCGGCGGCGCGGTCGACGCGCGATCAGTCAATTCAAGGGAGGCATGGACACGCCAGCCCGCGCTAGAACCAGTCGTGCCAGACCGGCTTCAGGTCCGGCGGCAGCGGGGGCAGCCGGCCCAGGTCCATGCGGCTTTCTTTCGGGCTATGGAAGTCCGACCCGCGCGAGGCCAGGAAACCATAGCGGCGCGCCACCTCGGCATACTGGCGCGCCTCTTCAACGGTGTGGCTGCCGGTCGTGACTTCGATGCCCACGCCGCCCAGTTGCAGGAATTCGTCGAACAGCGCGGCGAACTGCAGCGGCGTGTACTTGTAGCGCCCCGGATGCGCGATGACGGCAATGCCGCCGGCGCCGCGGATCCAGCCGACCGCCTCGGCCAAGGTGGCCCATTGCATGGGCACGTGGCCGGGGCGGTCGTCGCCCAGGTGCTTGGTGAAGACGGTCTGCACGTCGGGACAGTAACCCGCCTCGACCAGATAGCGCGCGAAGTGCGTGCGGCTGATCAATTCCGGGTTGCCGGCGAAAGGCAGCGCGCCTTCGTAGGCGCCAGGCATGCCCATCTCGGCCAGCCGCTCGCCGATGCGGCGGGCCCGCTCGGCGCGGCCCGAACGCGTCTTGCGCAGGCCGTCGGCCAGCGCCACATTGGACGGATCGAAACGCAGGCCGACGATGTGCACCGTCAGGCCGGCCCAGGTCACCGAGATCTCGACGCCCGTGGCAAAGCGCATGCCGAGTTCACTGGCCATGGCCGCGGCCTCGGCCAGGCCGCCGATCTCGTCATGGTCGGTCAGGGCCCAGACATCGACACCGTTGGCGTGCGCACGCTGCGCCACGTCGCGCGGCGCCAGGGCGCCATCGGACACGGTGGAATGGCAATGCAAATCGATGTTGAGAACGGGCGTAGTCATGGAACCTATTGTAGAGAAGCCCCGCCCCCCTGGGTAGCGGCGCCGGCCAGCGGCGTCCCCAATTGATCGACGGGGCCGCCGAGGCGGCCGTCACGCCAACAGGAAATCCGCCACCGCCGTCACCTGGTCGTCGGCCATCAACGTCGGCGCGTGGCCCACGCCCCGCACCTCGTAGAGCCGGGCGCGCGGATTGCGCTGGCGCATTTCGTCGACGGTGGCGCGGGTCAGCAGATCGGAATGCTCGCCGCGCACGATCAGGATCGGGCAGTCGACCGCGTCATACGAACGCCACAGGATCTGCTCGCCGGCGGCCAGTTCCTCGCCGGTCTGCAACGCCATCGGCTGCGCCAGCGCCAGGTCGTAGTGCTTGACCCACTGCCCGCCCTGCTCCGGATAGACAAAGCGCGCCAGGTGGTCCCACTGCGCGTCCGTGTGCGGGCCGAAGGTCTCGGAATTGGCGCGCATGGCCGCCACCGCCTCGGCAAACGAGCCGAACGCGCCCGGTTCGCCCACGTACTGGCCGATGCGCGTCAGCGCGCCGGTCTCCAGGCGCGGGCCGACGTCGTTGAGCACCAGCTTCGACAAACGGATGCCGTCCTGCGGCGGCAGCATGCCCGCATGCGGGCGCAGCGGCAGCATCGCCCGCGCGAACGCGGCGGCGCCGGCCAGCCCCAGGCCGATCAGCCCGCCCATCGAGGTGCCGACCCAAGCCAGCGAGGCGGGCCGCAGCCGCGCCACCAGGGTGGTCATGTCGGACACGTACTGCGGCACGGTATAGAACGCCGGATTGACCAACCAGTCCGAGCGACCGCGGCCGACCACATCGGGGCACACCACGCGGAACTGCCCCGCCAGGCGCCGCGCCAGCGTATCGAAATCGCGCCCGCTGCGGGTCAGGCCATGGACGCAGACCAGCACCCGGTCATTGGCCGGATCGCCCCATTCCCAGTACGCCATGCGGTGCAGGCCCGCCGGGCTGGCGCAGGTGACGAATTCCAAACGGGGTTCCAGGCTCGCATCCAGCATCGTTGTGCTCCGAAAAACCGGCGCGCGGCCGCAATGGCGGCGCCGTGCATGGCGGGTATCTTATCGGAAGCGCGCGCCGCCGCCCGGACGCCGGCGCGGCGGCCGCGCCCCAGTCGGCGCGGGATGGCCGCTGAAATGCCTCAGGCCGGACTCCTGGATACCCGCATGTCCGGCGGCAATGCGGCCAGCACCTGGTCCGCCAGGTCGTCCACGCTGGCGCGCGTATCCAGCGTCAGCACCGGGCAATGCAGTTGGCGGATCCATTCCCGGTGCTGCGCCAAAGTGCGCGTTCCCTCGGCGCCCGTGTCGTAACCGGCGGCCCATTCCAGGAAAAGGCGGCTCTTCTCACGCACCGCGGGATCGTTTTCCAGCGCCGCGCCATAGCGTTCAACCTCGCGGCGGCGCAGCCGCGCCATGCGCTCGGCCGCCGGCAGCCGCAGGAACACCACCAGCGTGAACGCGGGAATCAGGCCCTCGCCCCAGTGGTAGACCGAACCGCCGCTGAGCACCCAATCGTCATGCCCTCGCAGCCGTTCGCGGATGCGGCGCCAACGTTCCTCCTTGGGATACTTGTCGGTGAATGGCGGATCGGTCGGCAGCCAGTAGTAGTCGTCGGCTTCGAGGTGGGGCACGCCCAGGCGTGCGCCGAGCGCGGCGCCCAGCGTGGTGGCGCCGCAGCCGGACGCGCCGAAAAGATGGATGCGCGCAGCCATGGGACTCTCCTTGAGACGGATGCGACCCGGCGGAATCCGCCGGCGACAGGCACGAATGCCGCCCGGACCTGTCCGGGCGGCGCGCAACCAGTGTAGCGGCGTGCGACCGTCTGTCGGGCGCCTACGGCACCATTGGCCCCATGGTCTTTATCCTGGCCCCGGCCCTGTTGGTGGCAGGATGCGTCTGGGCCTTGCGCAGCAGCATACGTTGGTTAAGATTGGCGGGTCCCGGGTCAGCGGCCGCGGTGTCACGGCGCTGACACCCCGCTGAAATTACGATTGCCTATCGAGCCGATTCAATCATTAAATTGGATTCCATCCGCCGGTCCGGGCGAGAGTTATGCGCTTCGAGCATTGCCAGATCAGTCAGTCCAGAATTGATATGGAGCCACTATGCACCAAAGCAGTCCGACTACTCAGCTAACGCCACCCCGCGCCGACGCCGGCCCCCCCGCACCGCCCAAGGTCCTGCAGGACCTGCTGGCGCGCGCGGATGTCCGGATCAACGGCTCGCGCCCCTGGGACATCCAGGTCCATGACAAGCACATGTACGAGCGCGTCTTCGCCAGTTGGTCGCTGGGGCTGGGCGAGTCCTACATGGACGGCGAATGGGACTGCGAGCAGCTCGACGAACTCTTCACCCGCCTGCTGCGCGCCGACATGGGCTCGGCCGCGCTGGGCCTGGCGCGCGTCAAGCTGATCGCCGAACACCTGCGCCACAAGCTGTTCAACCTGCAATCCCGAAGCCGCGCCTTCGAAGTCGGCGAGCAGCATTACGACGCCGGCAACGACGTCTTCGAGGCCATGCTCGACAGCCGCATGATCTATTCCTGCGCCTTCTGGGAACAGGCCGACACGCTCGAAGCCGCCCAGGAAGCCAAGCTCGACATGATCTGCCGCAAGCTGCAGCTCAAGCCCGGCGAGACGCTGCTGGACATCGGCTGCGGCTGGGGCGGGCTGGCCAAGTTCGCGGCCGAACGCTATGGCGTCAAGGTCACCGGCATCACCGTCTCCAAGGAGCAATTGGCGCTGGCCCAGGAGCGCGTGCGCGGCCTGCCGGTGGAACTGCTGCTGCAGGACTACCGCGACCTGCAGGGCAGCTTCGACAAGGTGGTGTCGGTCGGCATGTTCGAGCACGTCGGCCCCAAGAACTACGACACCTACTTCACCAATGTGCAACGGCTGATGGCGCCCGGCGGCATCTTCCTGCTGCACACCATCGGCATCGCCTCGACCAGCCAGAGCACCGATCCCTGGATCGACCGCTACGTCTTCCCCAACGGCAAGCTGCCGTCGGCCCGCGAGATCAGCACCGCGGTCGAAGGCCGCTTCATCATCGAGGACTGGCACAACTTCGGCGCCGACTACGACCGCACGCTGATGGCCTGGTGGGAGAACTTCCAGCGCGCCTGGCCGCGGTTGCAGGAGCGCTACGGCACGCGTTTCTACCGCATGTGGCAGTACTACCTGATGTGTTGCGCCGGCTTCTTCCGCTCGCGCGAGGGGCAACTGTGGCAGGTGATCCTGACGCATCCGCAGCGCCAGGAGATGTACCGGTCGCTGCGCTGAGGCGGACTCGGGGAGCGCCTTCCGGGCGGCGCCTCCTCTGGAAGGCGCCGCCCGGGCCCCAGGCTGGAAATGTCGGGCCTGGCCGCCCCCCTCCAACGCGCCACGGGCGCGTCCCGCTCCGCGTCACGCCACCAGCTCGGCCTCCTGCGCCTCGGCGCCGACGCGCACCGCATCCTCCAGAATCATCTGCGCCGCCCGCTCCGCGATCATGATGGTGGGCGAATTGGTGTTGCCCGACGTAATCGTCGGCATGATCGACGCGTCGGCCACGCGCAGCCCCTGCAAGCCGTGCACGCGCAGGCGCGCGTCCACCACCGCGCCGTCATCGGCGCGGCGGCCCATGGCGCAGGTGCCGACCGGATGGAAGATGGTGGTGCCGATCTTGCCGGCCGCCTCGCGCAGCTCGGCCTCGCTCTGGCAGGCCGGGCCCGGCAGCCATTCCTCCGGCTGGTAGCGCTGCAAGGCCGGCGCCGCACTGATGCGCCGCACCAGCCGGATGGCGTCGGCCGCCACCTTCAGGTCCTGTTCTTCCTTCAGGTAGTTCGGCGTGATCACCGGCGGCAGCGAACCGTCCGCGCCCTGCGCGTGCACGCTGCCGCGCGACACCGGCCGCAGATTGCAGACGCTGGCCGTGAAGGCATCGAAACCATGCAGCGGCTCGCCAAAGGCGCCCAGCGACAAAGGCTGCACGTGGAATTCCAGGTTGGCGCGCGCCTGGCCCGGATCGGACTTGGCGAACGCCCCCAACTGCGACGGCGCCATGCTCATCGGCCCGCTGCGGTTCAGCAGGTATTCCAGGCCGATGCCGGCCTTGCCCCACCAGGTCGAGGCGATGCGGTTCAGCGTCTTCACGCCGCGCACCTTCAGGATGACGCGCAGTTGCAGGTGGTCCTGCAGGTTCTCGCCCACGCCGGGCAAGGCGTGATGCAGCGCAATGCCGCTTTCGCGCAGGCGCGCCGGCTCGCCGATTCCCGACAGTTCCAGCAGTTGCGGCGTATTGACGGCGCCCGCCGCCAGCACCACCTCGCGCGCCGCGCGGATGCTGACGGTTTGCCCGTCGCGGCGCACCTGCACGCCGACGCAGCGCGTGCCCTCGAACAGCAGGCGTTCGGCGTGCGCGCCCGTCATCACCCGCAGATTGGGCCGCTCGCGCACCGGCCGCAGGAACGCCTTGGCGGTGTTCCAGCGCCAGCCGCGGCGCTGGTTCACATCGAAATAGCCGACCCCGAAGTTGTCGCCCCGGTTGAAGTCCGCCACGCGGGGGATGCCCGCCTGCTCCGCCGCGTCTGCGAAGGCGTCGAGGATGTCCCAGCGCAGCCGCTGCGCCTCGACCCGCCACTCGCCGCCGACGCCGTGGAATTCGTCGCCGCCGCGATAATGGTCTTCGCTGCGCTTGAACACCGGCAGCACCTCGTCCCAGCGCCATGACGGATCGCCGGCGGCCTCGGCCCACTCGTCGTAGTCCTGGCGCTGGCCGCGCATGTAGATCATGCCGTTGATCGACGAGCAACCGCCCAGCACCCGGCCACGCGGATAGATCAGCGACCGCCCGCCCAGCCCAGGCTCGGCGCCGGTGCGGTACATCCAGTCGGTGCGCGGGTTGCCAATGCAGTACAGGTAGCCGACTGGAATGTGGATCCAGTGGTAGTTGTCGCGGCCGCCCGCCTCCAGCAGCAGCACGCGCGCCGCCGGGTCACGGCTCAGGCGGTTGGCCAGCACGCAGCCAGCCGACCCGGCGCCCACGATGATGTAGTCGTATGTCTCCATTTGCGCTTCTTCTTTTGAGTCTCGACTTCTTGTCAGTCACCAGTCGCTGCGCCACTGTCGCGCAGCCGGGCGCCCCTGTCCAATGAATTGTTGAAAAGCGCTTTATAAGACTCTTTAATAATGGGTATCGCCCTGACGGGACCGGAGCCATGGACCTCAAGCACATCCGCACCTTCGCCGCGGTGGCGCGTGTCGGCAACCTGACGCGCGCGGCCGAACACCTGCACCTGACGCAACCCGCGCTCAGCCTGCAGCTCAAGAGCTTCCAGGAAGCCCTGGACCTGCCGCTGTTCACCCGCACCGCCCAGGGCCTGGCGCCCAACGCCGATGGACGCGCGCTGCTGCCCTCGGCCCAGCGCGTGCTGGACGCGCTCGAGGACTTCGAGCGCGCCATCGGCGCGCTGCGCGTCACGGTGCAGGGCGAACTGCGCCTGGGCACCATCCTCGACCCCGAATTCCTGCGGCTGGGCGCCACCCTGCGCCACCTGGTCCAGCACTATCCCAAGATCCGCCCCACGCTGCGCCACGGCATGTCCGGCTCGGTTGCGCGCCAGGTGCGCAACGGCGAGCTGGACGTCGGCTTTTCCCTCGGCCCGCGCGACCAGGCCAGCGGCCAGCCCGCCCTGCATGCCCTGCCGCTGGCGGCGTTCTCCTACTACGTGGTCGCTCCCAAGGGTTGGGGCCCGCAACTGGCCGGCCGCGGCTGGCACGAGATCGCCGCGCTGCCCTGGATCTGGACGCCGCCCGACTCGGTCCATCACCGCCTGCTCGCGACGAAATTCAGCGAACTGGGCGTCGCCCCCAACGCGGTCGCCGAAGTCGACCAGGAGGCGTCGATGCTGGACCTGGTGCGCTCCGGCGTCGGCCTGACCCTGGCGCGCGACTCCATCGCCCTGCGCGAATCGCAGGCGCACGGGCTGGCGCTGGCGCCGGGGCTGTCGATCGAGGCGGAACTGGCCTTCATCACGCTGGCCGCGCGGCGCGAGGAGCCGATGATCGCCGCGTCTTTCGACGCGGTGCGGGCGGCATTCGGCTGACCAGGAGAGACTCCCCATGCGCTCACGCTTGCTCGCTATCGGCCTGGCCCTGGCCTGCGCCGCCGTCCCCGTCATGGCCGCCGCCCCCGGCAACGAAGCCGAATGGACCCGGGCCGTGCAACGCCGCCTGATCAGCCGCCTGGATTATCCGAAAGAGGCGCACCGCCTCAGCGGCCCGATCAGCCTGTCCCTGAAGATCACGGCGCTACGCAACGGCACCATCTACGACGTCGTGGTGAGCCGGTCCTCCGGCGACGCCGCCGTCGACCAGGCCGCCGTCGCCATGGTGCGGCGCGCCGGCCCGCTGCCCGCTTTTCCGGACGCCATGACCCAGGAAAAGACCGAGCTGATGCTGCCGCTGCGCTTCCAGCAGGAAGACGACACGGCGCCCGCCACCGACCGGGGTCCGCCCGCCGACATCCCGCCGCGCCGCTACGTCGACGCAGCCACCGGCTTCAGCGTCACCGTGCCCTCGCCGCTGCGGGCCGGCCCCGCGCCCACCCGCGGCAGGTACGACGCCCAGATCGAGATCTCCAGCCCCGATGACTTCCCGCCCAGGGCGCGGGACGCCAGGTACCTGTGCCGGATCGGCTTCCAGGCCACGCAGGCTGGCGCCAAGCCCCCCGCCGCGCCGGCGCCGAGCGCGCAGGTCGCCGCCGCCGAACGCCGGCAGCGCCGGTTGGGCGGGTCCATCGAGCTGTACGACCGCTTCACCCTGGACGGCGCGCAGGGCCTGGACTACCTCGCGGCGCCGGGCCCCAGCCACCCGGACACGCTGCACTACTATGCCGACATCGTATTGCCGCAAGGCCGCGTCCGCATGGCCTGCGCCACCCAACGCGATGCCATGCCCGCCGCGATGACGATGTTCCGGCAAGTGCGCGACGGCATCGCCGCCCGGGCCCGCTGACCCGGGCGGGGGACCTGACGCATCAAGGCGGCGGCAGGTTGCCGGGCACCAGCCGCTCGGCCATGGTGAAACCGTCGATGTAGTCGCGAAAGTGCTTGAGGAAGGCCGCCTCGGCCGGACTGCGTTGCACGTCCCGGTGCCACAACAGGTGCAGGTCGACCGAACACACGCCCTCGCCGGGCGGCAGCCGCCACAACCGGCCCTCGGCGAGATCGCGCCGTACGCTGTGCTCGGGCAGGCAACCGATGCCGAAGCCGGCGACGAGCAAGCGCTTGACTTCGTCATGCTGCGTGGACGTCGCCACCACCCGCCCTGAAAACCCCCGCTGGTCGCGAAAAATCGTCAGCGGCGACAGGCTGTCGCCCAGGGCATCGCTGGCGAAAGAGACGAAGTTTTCGCCCATCAGGTCTTCGATGCGCAGGTCCTGACGACCGAACAATGCGTGGTTGCGCCCGCAGAACAGCGCGTAGCGCTGGTGCAGGAAAACCTTGTTCTCGAGCCGCTTGGGCATCTGCCGGCAAAGCGCGATGCCGGCCGTGCCCACGCGTTGCTGCATCAGCGTAACGATCTCGCTGCTGGGCAACACATCCATCTGCACCTCGATGCGCGGATAGGCCGCATGGAACGCCGCCCAGAAATCGTCATAGACCTGGGAGTGAATACGGCTGGCCACCAGCAAGTGAATGCGGCCGGTCGCCTCGACTTCCGTCTGCGAGACGTCGGTCAGCAACTGCGCGACATTGCCATAGATGGCCTGCGCCGCGCGACACACCTCTTCACCGGCATTGGTGACGGTGAACGCCTGGTTGTGCCGTTCGATCAGGCGCCGGTCCAACTGTTCCTCCAGTCGCTTGAGCGCCTGGCTGACGGCCGATTGCGTCAGGTGCAGCTTGGCGGCCGCGCCGCTGATGCTGCGCTCCTGCACGATCACCAGGAAGGTCCGCAGCAGGTTCCAGTCGAGGCGGTCGCCGCTGCGGGCGTCGGCGGGGTGGGCGTTGTTCATCGGCGGCCTTTGCAGGGAATCGGCAAGACATCAATTTAACTTAAGTGAAAAATTAAAAATCATAAATTGACGTTATATCGAGGCGGGCGCGATAAAGACGCCTTCGAACAACGACAACACCCACAAGAGGAAACCCCATGACCGCTCCCGCCCATGCTCCGGCGGCGCGCCAACCTGTCCGGGCCGCGACCGCCGCATTCGTCGGCACCACCATCGAGTGGTACGACTTCTACATCTACGCCACGGCCGCCGCGCTGGTGTTCGGCAAAGTGTTCTTCCCCACCGCCGATCCGTTCATCAGCACCATGGCGTCGTTTGGCACGTTCGCCGCCGGCTTCCTTGCACGGCCGCTCGGCGGCGTCCTCTTCGGCCACCTGGGCGACCGTGTCGGCCGCAAGAACGCACTGATGGCGACCCTGGTCATCATGGGGCTGGCCACGGTCGGCATCGGCCTGCTGCCCAGTTATGCCACCGCCGGCCTCTGGGCGCCCGCCCTGTTGCTGCTGCTGCGCCTGGCACAGGGGCTGGCGGTTGGCGGCGAGTGGGGCGGCGCTGTATTGATGGCCGGCGAACACGCCTCGCAACGCCGCCGCACGTTCGCCGCCTCGTTCGCGCAATTGGGCAGCCCGGCCGGCCTGATCCTGTCGCTACTCGCGTTCCGGCTGCTGACCACGCTGGACGAGGCCGATTTCGTGAGCTGGGGCTGGCGCGTTCCCTTCCTGATCAGCGCGGTCCTGTTGCTGGTCGGCTATTTCATCCGCGTCGGCGTCAATGAATCGCCCGATTTCGCGAAAGTGCTAGAGCGCCAGGAACGCGCCGAGATCCCGGCCAAGGAAGTGCTGCGCACCGCCTGGCGCACCGTGCTGCTGTGCATGGGGGTGTGCACCGTGGCGATCGGCGGCATCTACTTCACCAACACCTTCATGCTGTCGTACACGACCCAGACAATGGGCCTGAGCCGCACGCTGGTCCTGGACTGCCTGTTCGTGGTCGCCATCATCCAGTTCTTCGTGCAGCCGGTGGCGGCCTGGCTGGCCGACGCCGTTGGCCCCACCCGGGTCCTCATTACGGCGGCCTTCTTCTCGGTGTTGGCGCCCTATCCCATGTTCATGCTCGTGTCGCAAGGCACGCCCTACAGCATCGTCGGCGGCATCGCCATCGTGCTGGTCTTCATGGCCGCGATCTATTCCGCCATGGCCGGCTACATCAGCTCGGCGTTCCCCACCCACGTGCGTTATTCCGGCATCTCGCTGTCGTACCAGTTGTGCGGCGCGGTGGCGGGCGGCATGACGCCGCTGGTCGGCACCTGGCTGACCTACCACTACCCCGGCCAATGGCTGCCGCTGGCGATCTTCTATTCGACGCTGTCGGCGATCACGCTCGTGTCGATCTGGGCCCTGGCCGGCCACAAGCGCCGCCTGGCGCTGGAAGTCACCCCCGCTGCCGCGGCCTGAGCCGCCCCGCTTCTCCTTCTTTCAGGAAACCCGATGACACAGACCACCTCCCCGCCCGCGCTCACCGAAGCGCAGACCCGCCGGATCCTGCAAGCCGTTGACGCGCATTTCGACGCCCAACTGGCCTTCACCCAGGATCTGGTGCGCTTCCCCTCGCTGCGCGAACAGGAGCATACGGCGCAAGACTTTCTCTACGAGGCGATGCGCGCGCGCGGCTTCGCGATGGACCGCTGGAAAATCGACGTCAAGGACATCGAGTCCCACCCCGGCTTCGGCCCGGTGACCGTCTCGTATGAAAACGCCTTCAACGTGGTCGGCACTTATCGTCCCTCGCGGCAACAGGGCCGCTCGCTCATCCTGAACGGACATATCGACGTGGTGCCCACCGGCCCCGTGGATATGTGGTCCCGCTCACCGTGGGACCCCGCGATCATCGACGGCTGGATGTACGGACGTGGCGCTGCCGACATGAAGGCGGGCCTGGCCGCCAACCTGTATGCCTACGACGCCGTGCGCGCCGCCGGCTATGAACCCGCCGCCCCGATCTATTTCCAGTCGGTGGTCGAAGAGGAATGCACCGGCAACGGCGCCCTGTCCGCCCTGCTGCGCGGCTACCAGGCCGACGCCGTGATCATTCCGGAGCCGGAAGAGAACATGCTGGTGCGCGCCAACGTGGGCGTGCTGTGGTTCAAGGTCCGCGTGCAGGGCCATCCCACCCATACCCGCGAGATGGCCAACGGCTTCAACGCCATCGACGCCGCCTACGCCGCCATCGAGGCGTTGCGCGGGATCGAAGCCAAATGGAACGCGGAGCACCACTGCCATCGCCATTTCGAACATCTCGACCATCCGATCAATTTCAACATCGGCAAGATCGAGGGCGGCGACTGGCCGTCGACGGTACCGCCCTGGTGTGAATTCGACGTGCGCGCGGCAATCTATCCGGGCACCACCGCGGATGAGGCCCGCGCGCAGATCGACGCCTGCCTGCGCGACGCCGTCGCCGACCCGCGGCTTGGCGGCACGCCGCCCCAGGTCGCCTACACCGGCTTCTATGCCGAAGGCTACGTGCTCGAAGAAGGCAGCGATGCCGAAAACACGCTGCGCGATTGCCACCAGCAGGCCTTCAAGAGCGAGCTCGAAAGCTTCACGACCCCGGGCTATCTCGATGCCCGTGTCTTCGTGATCTATGGCGACATGCCGACGCTGGTCTATGGTCCAAAGTCGCTCGACATCCATGGCTTTGATGAACGTGTCCACATCGAGTCGCTGCGGCTGATCACCAAGACCATTGCGCTTTTCATTGCCCAATGGTGTGGCATCAGCGAAACGAACGCCCAGGCGGACTGAACCCGGCGCGGGCCGGCTCAGCGCCCATGCCAGTAGCGCCGGTGCCGCTCGCGTTGCGCCCACACCGCCAGCCCATCGGCGCGCGACTCGGCCGTCACCGCCCCATCGCGGTCACTGCGCCAGAACGCCGCGCCCGCGCGGAGCCAGCGCCGTTCCACCGCCGGGGCCGGGTGGCCGAAACGGTTCAGGTAGCCGCATTGGGCAATCGCGTGGCCGGCATGCGCGGCGGCCACCAGCTCCCGTCCGGATGACCATGCCGACCCGTGATGCGGCGCCAGCACGATATCGGTCGGCGGCAGGCCGAGCGCGGCCAGCTCGCGCTCCTGCGCCACGCCGATGTCGCCGGTCAGCAGCAGCGAATGGGCGCGGCCCGCGACGCGCAACACGCAACTGTTGGCGTTGCGATCGGCCCCCAGCGCGGCCGCTGCCGCCGCGGGATGCAGGAAGGTGAAGGTCACGCCGTCAACACGCCAACTGTCGCCGCGCTCGCAGCGCAGCATCCGGGCCGGAGAAACGTAGGAGGCGCCCCGGTCCGGTGCGCGATTCGAAGATTCGCCGGCCGGCAAACTGCCCCGGGACGATGTCGCCGCCGTCGATGCCCCACGCTGCCCGGACCATAGCCTGGCATCACGCCGCAGCCACGCCGCCACATCGAACGACGCATAGCTGCGCGCCACCGGCACCGCCGCCAGCACCGAGCGCGTGCCGCCCACGTGATCCAGGTCCGCGTGCGACAGCACCAGCACGTCCAGCTTGTCGATGCCGCGCGCCTGCAACTGCGGCGCGATCACCCGTTCGCCCGCGTCGCCGCCGCCGAAATGGCGCGGACCGGCATCGAACAACAGGGCCTGGGTCGCGGTCTCCACCAGGATCGCGCTGCCCTGGCCGATGTCCATCGCGCTCATGCGCCAGTAGCCCGGCTCGGGCCTTTCGGGCCGCCAGCACAGCAGCGGCAGCATGCACAGCCAGCCCAGGCGCCGCGCCGGCCAGCCCTGTGCCTGCAAGGCCCACGCCATCCCTGCCAGCGCCCACAGCAGCCATGGCCATGGCGCCGCCGCCACCGTGAAACTGGCCCAGTCCGCGTTGCCCACCCACGCAACCACCGTCATCGCCAGGTCGAACACCCACGCCCCCGCCTGCCCCGCCACCGCGGCCACGCCGGCCGTGGCCGGCGCCACAGAGAACATGGCGCACAGCAGCGCCAGCGGCGTGACCAGGAACGTCACCGCCGGAATCGCCACCGCATTGGCCAGCGGCGACCCGAGCGAGACCTGATGCACCAGGAACGCCAGCAGCGGCGTCAGTCCCAGCGTCACGGTCAACTGCAGCCGCGTCGCCTGCGCCAGCGCCGCGGCCCAGCGCTGGCGCCACCCGGCATCGGCGTCGCGCGGCGCCTGCGCCACGCGCAGCAGGATCGCCACCGCGCCGAACGACAACCAGAAACCCGCCGTTATCGGCGCCCATGGATCCAGCATCACCACAGCCGCCGCCGCGAACGCCAGCACCCGCCCCGCCGATATCCGCAGGCGCGACCAGCCCGCCGCCAACACCACCAGCAGCATGAAGAACGTGCGCCGCGACGGCACGCCCCAGCCCGCCAGCAGGCAATACGCCAGCCCCACGGCCATCGCCGCGGCGCCGCCGGCGATACGCGCCGGCACCCGCTCGGCCAGGCCGATGCCGCGCCAGCGCGCGCGCCGCCACATCGCCGCCAACGACCAGGCCGCCAGGCCCGCGATCGAGGTCACATGCATGCCGCTGATGGACACCAGATGCGTGATGCCGCTGCGATTGAAGACGCGCCAGTCGTCCCGCGCCACGCCGGCCTGGTCGCCGATCGCCAGCGCGATCAGCACCGGCGCGTAGCGATGGCCGCCGAGCGCCCGCCGCATGCCTGCGCGCACGCGATACCTGGCACGCTCGATGGCGATGCCGGCAGACGCCCAGGGCTGGTCTTCCAGCAATCGCGGCTGGCCCCGCACCGTGCCGGTGGCGCGCAGGCCACGCGCGAACAGGCGCGCCTCGCCATCCGGCGCATCGGGATTGAGCGGCGCATGGGGACGGCGCAGCACCAGGGCCATGCGCCACACCTGCCCCGGCGCCACCGGCGGCAATTCCGGCTGCGCGCCGGGCGGCGCCAACCACGACACCAGGATGCGCCGCGGAATGCCCGAACGCGCCGGCCCGACCTGCTCGCCCACGAACCGCACGCCGCCCGCGTCATCGTCGGGCAGCTCGGCCACGCGCAACGCCAGCCGCGCGACGGCATCCTGGTGCGCGTCGGCCAGCGCGTCATCCAGGCGCCATTGCGCCCGCAGCGCGGCATTGACCGCGCCCACCAGCAACCCCGCGATCAGGCAGGCCAGCATCCCCGCCAGCCAGCCCTGCCAGCGCCGGGCAGCCACAGGCAACACGGCGCAGGCCACGCCGGCGGTCAGGTAGAACCCCGCCCCCGGCAGCGCCGCGAGTGTCTGCACCGCCCCCGCGCCCGCCACGATGGCCAGGCAGAATATGCGCCCCTTGATATCCGTCTCCCGGGAAACGGATCAGCGTAGGGCGACAGGCGCTCAGGCGGTCGGTGTATGAAGGGATTTGCCCACCTCGGGAAACCGTCGGTGTCCCATCCAGCCATCACTCCCCTCTTGCCGCCGCCCCTAACCCGCGCACTTCGGCCAGCGCCGCCCCCACCCCGCCCGCCGCCAGCACCTCGACCAGCCGGGTCCCCACCGCCACCAGATCCGCATGGCGCCCGACCGCCTTCATTTGTTCGGCGGTGCGCACGCCGAAGCCCGCGGCAATCGGCAGGGAGGTCTTCGCCCGGATGCGTTCCAGCGCAGCGGCGATCACGGCGTCCGACGGCAGCGCCGCGCCCGTCGTGCCCGCCAGCATCACGTGGTACACGAAGCCGCTGGCGCCTTCCAGCACTTTCTCCAGGCGCGCTTCGGTCGTCGTCGGCGCGGTCATCTTGATGAGCGCAATGCCGTGGCGCCGCGCCAACCGCTCGATGCCGGCGGCGTGCTCGGGCGACAGGTCCACCACGATCAGCCCGTCGACGCCGGCCCAGGCCGCATCGGCCATGAAGCTGGCCGCCTCATAGCGCAGCAGCGGGTTCAGATAGCCCATCAGCACGACAGGCGTGCGCTCGTCCTCTTCGCGGAAGGCGGCGACCAGGTCGAGCGTGCGGCGCAGGGTCTGCCCCGCCTTCAGCGCGCGCGCATTGGCCTGTTGCAGCACGGGCCCGTCGGCGATCGGGTCGCTGAACGGCATGCCCAGTTCGATCACGTCTGCCCCGGCGGCGGGCAGGCCTTTCAGCAAGGCCAGGCAGTCATCGTAGGACGGATCGCCCGCCGTGAAATAAGCGGCCAGGCCCGGCCGGCCGGCGGCGCGCAACGCCGCCAGGGTCTGTTCGATACGGCTCATGCGGCCTCTCCGGTGAATTGCAGGACCGAATTCAGGTCCTTGTCTCCGCGTCCGCTCAGGCAGACCACCAGCGCCTGGTCGCGCTCCATGAGCGGGGCGAGTTTCCTGGCATAGGCCAAGGCATGGGCGCTTTCCAGCGCGGGGATGATGCCCTGCCGCCGCGTCAGCCACAGAAAGGCGTCGACCGCCTCGGTATCGGTGACCGATTCGTAGACGACCCGCCCGGTATCGTGCAGCAGGGCATGCTCCGGGCCGACGCCGGGGTAATCGAGACCGGCCGAAATCGAATGCGCGTTCTGGATCTGGCCGTCCGCGTCCTGCAGGAAGTAGCTGCGGCAGCCATGCAGGACGCCGGGGGAGCCTTCGCCGATGCTGGCGGCGTGCTCGGCGGTGTGCGTGCCGCGTCCGCCCGCCTCGATGCCGAACAGCCGCACGCCGGCATCGTTCAGGAAGGGATGGAAGAAGCCGATGGCGTTGGAGCCGCCGCCCACGCAGGCGACCATCGCGTCCGGCAGCCGCCCGGTCTTCGCGAGAATCTGCGCCCGCGTCTCCTCGCCGATGACTTTCTGCAACTCCCGCACCAGCCAGGGATAGGGATGCGGCCCCGCGCCCGTCCCCAGCAGGTAGTAGGTGTCGTCCGGATGCGCGATCCAGTCGCGGATGGCGGCGTTCATTGCGTCCTTCAGCGTGGCGCTGCCGTCCGGCACGGGCCGGACCTGCGCGCCCAGCATCTCCATGCGCGCCACATTGGAGGACTGCCGCGCCACGTCGACCTCGCCCATGTAGACCACGCATTCCAGGCCGAACAAGGCGCACACCGTGGCGGTGGCCACTCCGTGCTGCCCCGCGCCGGTCTCGGCGATGATGCGGCGCTTGCCCATGCGCCGGGCGAGCAGCGCCTGGCCCAGGCAATTGTTGATCTTGTGGGCGCCGGTGTGGTTCAGGTCCTCGCGCTTGAGGAAGACGCGCGCGCCGCCCAGTTCCTCGCTGATCGCCTCGGCATGCAGCAGCGGACTCGGGCGTCCGACGTAGTCGGCCAGCATGGCGCGGTACTCGGTCCAGAACGCAGGGTCCTCGCGAACCGCGCGGAAGGTGTGTTCCAGCGCATCGAGCGCCGGGGCCAGCGTCTCGGGCATGTAGCGGCCGCCATAACGGCCGAACTGCCCGGCGGCATCGGGATATTCAGGATGTGGGATAAAAGACATGATTTCAGGCCTTCGGGAACATGTCCGCCATGGTATCTAGGTGAAATGCCTAGATAAATCATAGATTTCTTGCTCATTGATATCAGATTTTCTAATATCAAAACATGAGAAACCTGCCTCCCATGAATTCGCTGCGCGTCTTCGACAGCGCCGCCCGCCACCTGAACCTGTCGCTCGCCGCGCAAGAGCTCGGCGTGTCGCACAGCGCGGTCAGCCAGCAGGTCCGGCAACTCGAGACCTGGCTCGGCGGCAAGCTGTTCGAGCGGCATTCCGACGGCGTGCGGCTGACCGCGGCGGGCCAGGACCTGCAACGCGTCTGCCTGCCGGCGTTCGACATGCTCGAGCAGCGCCTGGCCGAACTGCTCGGCCGCGCCACCTCGGCGGAGGTGGTCGTCGGCGCGCCTGCCAGCCTGCTGTCCAACTGGATCATCCCCCGGCTCGAGGATTTCGAACGCGCCCATCCCGGCGTCCAGGTGCGGCTGCAGACGGCGGCCGACATCGCATTGCTGGAACGGCGCGTGGTCGATGTGCTGATCGTGGCCGACGAACACCGGTCGCCGGACATCGAGGCGGTGCCGCTGTTCCGGGAGAGCATCGGACCCGTCTGCGCCCCGGCGTTGGCCGGGCGGATCCGGCGGCCGGCCGACGTGCTGGGCTGCCCGTTGCTGCATGCCGCGGCGCGCCCCGCCGCCTGGGAGCACTGGGCGCAGGCCCACGGCGTGACGCTGGACGCGCAACAGCCCCGGCGCCAGTTCGACCAGCTCGGCCATCTGCTCGAGGCCGCGGTAGCCGGCCTGGGCATCGGCATCGCGCCGCGGGAACTGGCGCAGGCCGACATCCGGGCCGGCCGGCTGGCCGCCCCGCTCGGGTTCCAGGATACCGGCGGCCGGTTCAGCCTGTACGCCCGCACCGACGCCCGTGAAGTCGTTGCCGACTTCAGGCGCTGGCTGAAGGCACAGGCGCTGTCCGACGCTCCCTGAGCCGCGCCGCATAGGACGAATCTGGGATTCACGCGCGCGGCGAGACGGCCGGCGGGGGATCGGCTTAGCATTTTTGATCGGCCCGCGGCCTCGCCGGCGGGCAATCTTGCATTGGAGAACAACATGCCCTCGATCAGAAGCCAGTCCCTGTCGCTGCGGGCTCGCACCAATCTGGGCAAATCGGAGGCCGCGCAAGGCGTGGCCATCGAGCGGCTGTCATCCGGCCAGCGCATCAATCACGCGGCGGATGACGCCGCCGGCGAAGCCATCGCCAACCACTTCACTGCGTAGATCCGCGGCCAGCGCCAGGCGGCGCGCAACGCCAACGACGGTATCTCGCTGGCGCAGACCATCGAGGGCGCGCTGGGCGAGATGGATCGCAGCCTGCATCGCATCCGCGAACTCTCGGTGCAGGCGCAGAATTCCACCAACTCGCTCAGCGACCTCGAATCCATCCAGGCCGAGATCGACCAGCAACTGGGCGAAATCGAGCGGATATCGCACCAGACACGCTTCAACAACCTGGACGTGCTGGCGCGGGACGCCGGCATCTCGATCCAGGTCGGCGCGCATGACGGCGAGACCATCGACCTCAATACAAAGCTCGTCAATACCAGGACGCTGAACCTGGACGGGATCGACGTGGTGCGCGATCCACGGCTGGGCGGCGCCACCGACAAAACCATGCTGGACATCGCCGCGCCGCCCGGCCCCGCCGTGGCGGCTCCCGGTCCGGCGGCTCCCCCGCCCGCCACCACCCCGGCAACGCTGGCCATCAGGGACGGAGGCAGAACCTTCACCATGTTCCAGGCATTCCTCATCCAATATGACTTCAACGGCACCAGCAACTACGTGGTCCGAACGGTGGGTCCACTGGTGAATCCGCTGGGAGACTCCTACCGGGTCGCGCTGCCGGCCCCCGTCGGCGGCGCCCTCGATATCGACATCGCCGGCTTGACGCCCTTCGATGTGGCGAAAGTCAGTGCGGCGGAACGCGCCCAAATAGCCGGCAGCACCGCCTACCTCGTCGGCCAGCAAGTCCCGGTACCGGTGACGCCCCCTCCCGCGACGGCCCCGGCGCCAACCACGCCTCCCGTCGCGGCCACGGCCGATTCGGTCAGCAAGGGCACGCCGATCAAGCTGTTCGACTTCCTCCAGCGCCTCGCGCCCGTGCCCGTCACCGCCGACGGCCGGCCTTTGTTCGATCACGACAGCAAAGTGCACTACCTCACCGACGCCAGCGGCAACGCCAATGGCGACTATGTCATCAGCGGCAGCGACGGCAATTTCTACGACATCAGCATTTCGGCCACCGGGCAGGTGGAATTCAAGCCGAAGGACGCCCCGCCCACGGTCAACATGAAGGTCATGCCCATGAAGCGGGTGAGCAACGCGCTGGACCAGGTGGACGGCCTGCGCGGCGAACTGGGCGCGATGCAGAACCGCCTGGGTTCGGTCATCACCAACCTGAACCACACCGCCGGCATCCTCAGCCAGGCCCGCAGCCGCATCGAGGACGCGGACTACGCCATCGAAACCTCCAACCTGACCCGGCAACAGATCCTGCAGCAGGCCAGCAAGGTGGCGCTGACGCAGGCCAACCAACTGGCGCAGAACGTGTTGGCGTTGCTGCAGGAGGATTGAGGCGTCATTGGCGCAGGTGCGAACGCGCGCGGCGAGGCGATGCGCGGCTTTGGTGTCTCACGCCCAGTTCTTGCGCTTCGAAAGCTGCCCGACTCCTGGGTTGAACTGATTGCAGGGATCCAGGGCGCGATAGAAATTGCGAAGCTCGGGGCCGGCGCGATACAGGTGCCCCACGTTGTGTTCGGCCGGATACTGCGCGCCGCGCGCGTCCAGCAGCTTCCACATGCGGTGCTCCAGCTCCAGGCAATCCACGCCCTTCTTCACGATGTAGTCCTGGTGAAAGACATGGCAGAGAAAGTGTCCGTAATAGAGCTTGGCCACCATGGCGGTCTCCATGTCCTCGGGCAGAACCTCCAGCCAGTCCCGTTCGTTGCGCTTCAGGGCGATATCCAGCGCGACGATATCCTCGACCGCGTCCGGATGCATGGCGCGGTAGCGCACGGCGGCGCCGGCCGCGGCGAATCGCAGCAGGAACGCGGCCGCGCCTTCTTCCGGAGAACACAGGAAGTAGGCGCCCGTGGCCTTCTTGAAATGGGAGTCCAGAAAAGCCTGAAGCGGCTCCGTCAGCTTTCTGGACACCTTGATCATCAGGTGGTGCTCATACCGGGCGCGAAAGTCGCGCAGGCGGGCGGGCAGGTGGTCGCCACAGCGTGCGCTGAAGAACTGCAGGAGCCGGTCGCTCATGTTCCTGGGAAGAAACGAGAACCTCGCGCAGAAATTGTCCACGCGCGCTTTCAAGGCGAAAAAGGCGGGAAGCCTTGCGGTGCCCAGCCTGCGGATGGCCAGGAAAGTGTCCTTGCCGTAGACGTCGGCGATATCGAACGCATCCCGGTGCATGTATTCCCCCGCGATGGGCAATGCCGGCAGGGCCGTCAGAAGGTATCGTCGAATATCCGTCAGTTCCGCGGGATCGTTCGTCCCGATATAGAAAACGTCGGTCTGCGTCTCCGCCGGAAACGTGTCCAGGCGCACGGCAAAGAGAATCAGCTTTCCGGCACTGCCTGACGCCTCGAACAGCCGCTTCGGATCCGCATTGAAGCGCGCGGGCGAATCCGCATCGACATCGCGCACGTGCCGCGCATAATCCTGGTCCGACCCGCGCCCGCCGTCGTGGATATCGTCAGGCCGGTAAGTGCCGTCATCCAGGCGCCGCAGGATCTCCTCGGGGGATTGCCCCAACGAGATGCCCAGATGGTTGACCAGGGATAGCTTGCCGTCCTGCCCCAATTGCGCAAACACGGCCATCTCGGTGAAAGCGGGCCCCCGCTGGACCAATGATCCACCGGAGTTGTTGCAGATCCCGCCGAACACCGACGCGCCAATGCATGACGACCCGATGACGGAGTGCGGCTCCCGTCCCAGCGGCTTGAGCGCCTTCTCCAGTTGATCCAGGGTAGCGCCGGGAAAGCAGATCACCTGACGCCCATCGCGGATCAACTGGATTTTCTTCATGCGCAGCGTGCTGATGATCACGATCTCCCGATCGTAGTCATTGCCGTCGGGCGTTGATCCCCCGGTCAAGCCGGTATTGGCCGCCTGCATGATCACGATCTTGTCATGCGCCACGCAAGCCTGGACCAGGCGCCATTGCTCCAGAAGACTGCCCGGCCGCGCAACCGCGATCGCCGATCCGAAGCCGAAGCGAAACCCGGTCCGGAACCGTTGGGTATGCCGTGGATCGGTCAAGACATGGTCCGCGCCGACAATGCCGCGCAGTTCGTCCAGCAGACGCTGGTTATCAGGATTCATGCGCTCCTCGGAAAGAAACGGATTGGAAACCGCGCGCAGCCCAAACCCTCAGGGCCGCCGACACGGGGCACGCCAAATGCAGGCCGGGCGTCCTCGCGGACGCCCCGCCCCCACGCCACGTCAGTCGAACACCAGGGCCGAACCCGGCACCGGCGTGAAACCGAGATCGCCGCGGGCGATCACCGCTTCGCGCCCGCCGTTCTCGCGCAGCAACGTCTGCTGGCGCGCCTTGGCCTGACGGTCGACCGCCTGCGGGTCACAGATCAGATGCAACTGCCGGCGGCAGGCCTGCAGGGCGTCGGCATGGCGCGGATCCGCGGCCAGGTCCTGCAGTTCTTCCGGGTCGGCTTCCAGGTCGAACAACTGCGCAGGATAGCCGACGTATTCGATGTATTTGTACTTGCCGTGGCGAATCATGAAGGCCCCGGTGGTCGAACCCATGCCGTGGTATTCCACCAGCACGTTGCGCCGCGGCGTCTCGCCCCGGGCGATATCGAACAGCGAATGGCCGGGATAGCCTTCGCGCAAGGCCGGCTCGGTGTTGCCGACGGCGTCCAGCACGGTCGGATAGGCGTCGATATGCGTGACGGGCACGTCGACCACCCGTCCGCGCGGAATGTCGTCGCCCGCCATGATCAGCGGCACGCCCGAGGTTTCCTCGAACATGGTGGACTTGCCCCACAGGCCGCGCGCGCCCAGGTTGTCGCCGTGGTCGGAGGTGTACATCACGCGGGTGTCATCGGCCAGGCCGGCGTCCTCCAGCGCGTTGAGGATCTTGCCAATGTTCTCGTCCAGGAACGAGCACAGGCCATAATAGCCGGCGACGGCGCGCTTGACCGCGTCGCCCTCGAAATAATCGTCGTAGTTGAAGCTGTTGCGGTAGTCCACCAGATAGGGATGGTCCGGCCGCTCGCGCCTGTCGTACAGCTTGGGCAGCGGCAGGTTCTGGTTGAAATAGCGGTAATAGTGTTCCGGCGGCGCGGTCAGGGGGAAGTGCGGCGCCACCAGCGACACGAACAGCACCCACGGCTTGTCCGATTCGCGCCGCGCCGCCTCGCGCAGCCAGACCTGGGCGCGGGCCGTGATCTCACGGTCGTAGAAAGTGTATGAGCTTTCGCCGGGCCCCGCGAAGTGGGCCATCTTGTAGGCGCCCTTGCGCACCGGCAGTTCGCTGCGGACCAGGCCCATCAGATCGCCCTTGCCCTCGATGATGTGCATGGGGATGATCTCTTCCGAGAACCCGTGGTCCTCGCCGGGTTGGCGGAAGTGGAGCTTGCCGATCGAAACCACGTCGTGATCGCGTTCGCGCAACCGATGATGCCAACTGGGCACCGCGCCATCGTAGGCGTCGGCATTGTCCCAATAGCCGATCTGATGAATGTACTTGCCCACCGCGAACGAGGCCCGGGCGGGAATGCACACCGGGCTGGCGCAATAGGCCGAGCTGAACCGGGTGCCGCGCGCGGCCAGGGCATCGAGATGAGGGGTCTTGACGATCTCGCTGCCATAGCAGCCCAGGGCCTTGGGCGAGTGTTCGTCTGACATGATGATCAACAGGTTCTTCGGTTTCACGGTCATGGCTCTACTAGGTTGGATGGCTGATGTCAGCCGCTTGATAAATTCGAATCGGGGAACGCGAGATCGCGCGAGGTCGGGCCCAGGAAGAATTCCTGGTAGTACACGCACTGCCCGCGCCCGGACCGCGCCACGGCCTGCATGTAGATGCCGCGGTAGGGATATGGCACGCCGATGCGCTCGCAGGATTCCGCGTCGAAATCGGCCTGCTTCACCAGGTGGGTGATGTTGGTGATCGGCAACTTGAATTGCTGGATGATGACTTTCTTGAAGTTGGCGCCGTTGAGCTTGTCCATGGGCATGTCCCACAGGCGCTTGAGCAACTGGCGGTCGGCATAGAAGCGGCTGGAAATGCGGAACTCATCGTTGACGATGATGATGCGGTCGAGCCGCATGACGTTGGCCTCGGTGCCCAGGTGGCGATTCCAGGGGCCCGCGCCGGTCACGGGCGCGCGCAGGATCGCCTGCGAGAAGATCGGCAGCACCGAGCCATCGTCGTCCAGGAAACGGCAATGCCAGGGATCCTCGATCTGGCGCGGCGCCTCGGCGATGAAGCTGCCCAGGCCGTGCATGCGCACCACCAGCCCCTGCTCCACCAGGTCCCGCAATGCCCGTTGCACCGTGCCGAGGCTGAACGGCGTGAGCTGCGCCAGTTCCTCCTCGGCCGGCAACTGGTCGCCCGGCTGCCAGATGCCGCGCCGGACCGCGTCGATCAACACCTCCACCAGCCGCTGGTACTTGGGCCGGCGGGTCGGATCGGGGGCATGCAACGTCTCGAAGATTTCCAGACGACGTTCCAAGGTACTCATGAGATTTTCTCCCTGTCTTGCATGATCATGTCGGCGCCTTTCTCGCCGATCACGATGCTACCAGCGTTGGTATTGCCGGAAAGCAGCAGGGGCATGATCGAGGCGTCGACCACGCGCAGCCGGTCCACCCCGCGGACCCGCAGCCGGGTATCGACCACGGACTCGGCGTCGGCGCCCATGCGGCAGGTGCCCACGGGGTGGAAGATGGTGGTGGCGTACCCACGGATGAAACGCAGGACTTCATCGTCCGACTCGACGTTGAAGCCGGGGCGGTATTCGTCGGCCACGTACGGCGCCAGCGAACGGGTGCGCACCAGTTGCCGCGCCATCCGCACCCCTTCGATCATGGTGCGCCGGTCGAACTCGGTATCCAGGTAGTTGAAGCGCGCGCGCGGGGCGGCCAGCGGATCGGGCGAGGCCAGGTCGAGCCGGCCACGGCTGGTCGGCCGCAACTGGCACACCGACAGGGTGAAGCCGGAAAAATCATGCGGCCGGCCGGCCGTCATGTCGGCGCTGATGGTGCCAAAGTGAAATTGCACGTTGGGGGTCTGCTCGGTGTCGTTGGTGCGCGCGAACATGCCGCCCAACTGGATGCCGGCCGCCACCGGCCCGGCGCGTCGCAGGATCCACTGCATGCCGATGCGGGCCGTGCCCCACCAGGTGCGCAGGGCATCGTTGGTGGTGATCGGCCGGGTGCAGCGGTACATCAGCCGCGATTGCAGGTGATCCTGCAGGTTCCGGCCGACGGAGGGCAGATGGTGCACCGGCGCAATGCCCAGGGACCGCAGCGCGTCGGCGTCGCCGATGCCCGACAGCATCAGCAATTGCGGCGACTGGATCGCGCCGGCGCTCAGCACCACCTCGCGCCGCGCGCGGACCTGGCAGGCCTGGCCCCCGTGCAGGTACGACACCCCCACGGCGCGGCGGCCCTCCAGGATCAGCCCGGTGGCGTGCGCATCGGATTGCACGCACAGGTTGGCGCCGGCGATGCCCGAGCGCAGGTAGGCCTTGGCGGCCGAGCAGCGCAGGCCATTGCGAGTGGTCAACTGGAAATAGCCGGCGCCTTCCTGCCGCGCGCCGTTGAAATCGTCGGTGCGCGGCACGCCCAGCTCGTTGGCGCCGCCGATGATGGCTTCGATCAGCGGGTGGCGGCCGCGGATGTCGGACACCGCCAGCGGGCCGTCGCCGCCATGGCAGGCGTCGGCGCCGCGCTCATTGGCCTCGGACCGCCTGAAGTACGGCAGGACGTCGTCCCAGCCCCAGCCGACGTTGCCCAGCGCCCGCCAGCGCTCGAAATCCTCTTTCTGGCCACGGATGTAGACCAGGCCATTGATCGAGCTGGACCCGCCCAGGGTGCGGCCGCGCGGGAGGTAGATCCTGCGGTTGTCGAGGTTGGGTTCAGGCTCGGATTCGAATTGCCAGTTCAGTTGCGGATTGAACATCGTCTTGCCATAGCCGATGGGGATGTGGATCCACAGGTTGCGGTCCCGCGGACCGGCCTCCAGCAGCAGCACCGTGGTCTTGCGGTCCTGCGCCAGCCTGGCGGCCACGGCGCATCCGGCCGAGCCCGCGCCCACGACGATGTAGTCAAACTCCCTGGTCTCCACGTTCCCTTCCCCTCAGATGTCCAGTACCACGGCGCCCTCGCGGACACGCGCGCAGCAGATCAGTACGCTGTCGGCGCGTTCTTCGTCGCTCAACAGGTAGTCGTTGTGTTCGATCAGGCCCGACAGGTAGTGCAGCCGGCATTCGCCGCACAGCCCGGCCTCGCAGGATGAATTGCAGGCCACGCCGGCGCCGCGCAGGGCCTGCAGGATGGTCTGCCCCGGCGCCACCGGCACCGACCGCTCGCTGCGGCGCAGCGTCAGGCTGGCCGGCGCGCTGTCCGCCGCGGGCGGCGGCGCCGGCGCCAGATCGGCGCCGAAATGCTCCGAATGCACCGCCTCGGCCGGCCAATGGGCGCAGGCCGCCTGCACCGCCCGCATGAAGCCGGGCGGGCCGCAGAAGTAAAGCTGGCCATCCTCCGGCCGCCGCGCCAGCAGTTGGCCGAGATCCAGCCCGTTGGCGGGGTTGCCGCCATCGTGGTGCAGGAAGACGCGGCCGCGCCACTGGTCGTCGGCCAGATAGCGGGCGAAGGCGGTGCGCTCGGGTGACTGCGTGCAGTAGTGCAGCGTGTACGGCCGGCCCAGCGCGCGCAGCCGCTCGGCCATCGCCAGCAACGGCGTGATGCCGATGCCGCCGGCCAGCAGCAGCGAATGGCCGGCGTCCTCCCGCAGCGGGAAGTAGTTGTGCACGCCCGCCACCTCCAGCAGATCGCCGGGCCGCACCTGCTCGTGCATGGCGCGCGAACCGCCGCGGCTGTCCGGCACGCGCAGCACGGCGATGCAATAGCGGTCAGTGCTGCCCGGTGCGTTGCACAGGGAATAGCGGCGGTTGACGCCGCCCGGGGTACGGATATCCAGGTGCGCGCCGGCCTCGAACGCAGGCAGCGGCGCGCCGCCCGGATCGACCAGGTCGAAGGCGTAGATGCCTTGCGCCTCATACCGGATCGCACTGACTCGCAGCTTCAGCATGGCTTTCTCCGCATCCCTCAGCCGGCGCTGGCCGCCCGGCCCGCGCGGTCGATGCCATCGAGCCGGGCGCGCACGTGCGCATCGCGCTGGTCGGCCGGCAGCGCGTCGGCCGACCGCATGATTTCCAGCACCTGTTTGCCGGCGGCGGCCAACTGCTTGCGGTCCGCCTGCTTGTCGGCCAGTTCGGGAATGTCCAGCACCGAATCCTGGGCATAGATCGGCAGCGTCCTGCCCTGCTCCTGCAACTGCTGGTAGAGCGCGTAGGGCGGGGTCTTTTCCTGCACGGCGTTGCGCAACAGCTTGCGGCACAGGTACACGCCCACGTCCGAGACGCCGGGATGCTCGGCGCCATGCGCGGCGATGCGGCCCTGGCTGACGATGGCCTCCCAGTCGCCCGGCGCGCGCTGGCCTTCGTCGTAGCTGCGGTTGCCGGTCTGCCCTTCCAGGAAGTCGATCTTGTCGACGCCGCAGTCCGCTTCGTTGCCCAGGCCGTCCGGGTCGACGGTGCTGTTGAAGTGGCGATAGCCGAAGATGATCATGTTCTCGTCGTCGACCGGCACGCTCCAGCGGGTGCAGCCGGCGGTGCCATGGCGCTCGCGCGCGGCGGTCGGCAGCAGCGAGCCGATCTGCAGGTAGTTGGGGAACACCATTTCGGTGATGCGCACCCAGATCCTGTCGCCGGGCAGGCGGCGCGAGGCGATGAACACGCAGCCATTGCCGTCGCGCGTGGCTTCCCATTGCATGACCGGCATGTCGCCGAAGCCTTCCAGCGACACGCCGGCCGAGGTCGCCGCATCCACGCCCTCGACCACCATGTGGTTGTGCAGCACGGCGGTATGCATGTGGTCCATGATGTTCTCGTACACCTGCAGCCAGTTGCACGGGTAGATATTCGAGAACGGCACCAGCCGGGTATCGGCGGGCAGGCTGTAGGTATCGAATTCCGGGAACGGCGGCGCCTGGCCCGGCCCCATGTAGGCGAAGACCAGCCCGTCGCGCTCGAACGCGGGATAGGCGCCCTGGCACACGGTCTCCTTCAGGCGCGTGGCGTCCGGTTCGCAGGGCGCGTCCAGCAGCGTGCCGTCCACGCCGTAGTGCCACCCGTGATAACAGCAGCGGATGCCATGCTCGGCGATGATGCCGAATTCCAGCGAGGCGCCACGGTGCGCGCACTGGCGGTGCATGACGCCAACGTCGCCGCTCTTGTCGCGAAACGCCACCAGGTCCTCGCCCATGATGCGGATGGCCTTGGGCACGTCCGTCAGTTCCTGCGACAGGCACACCGGCTGCCAGTGGCGGCGCATGTATTCGCCCATCGGCGTGCCGGGATTGCTGCTGGTCAGTTCCAGGTCCGGGCCGGGGCGGTTGCGTTGCTGGTAGCCGGAGAACCGCAACGGATGCTCGTTGCGGGTCGGGGGCATGGGACTCGTGGCTTGCGTCATGTCTTGTCTCCTGATGATGGGAATGGGTCAAACTCGCAGATTCGATTGGCTGACGAAGCGGATCTGCTGATATGCGTCCAGGCCTTCCGGCCCGCCTTCGTAGCCCAGCCCGCTGTCCTTGACGCCGCCGACCGGCGCATCGGCCAGCGAGGGCGTGAAGTTGTTGATGCCGATCCACGCCGCGTCGATGTCCTCGGCAAAAGTGGCGGCGCGTTGCAGGTCGTTGGTGAACAGATAGGCCGCCAGCCCGTACTCGACGGCATTGGCGCGCGTGATGGCGGCGTCCAGGTCGCCGAAGGACAGGATCGGCGCCACCGGGCAGAACGGTTCCTCGCGCAGGATGCGGGCGCTGGCGGGCACGTCGGTCAGCACCGTCGGCGGGAAGAAGTAGCCCGCGCCCGCCTGGCGGGCCCCGCCCAGCCTGACCTGGGCGCCGCGCCGGCGCGCATCGTCCACCAGTTCGGTCGCCGCGGCCAGGCGCCGCTCGTTGTTCAGCGGCCCCATGCGCACCCCTTGCGCCAGGCCATCGCCGACCTGGAGCTGGCTGGCGTATTCGACAAAATGCGCGACGAAGGGCTCGTACAGGCAGTCCTGCACGAAGAAGCGGCTGGGCGACAGGCACACCTGGCCGCTGTTGCGGTACTTGAACGCCACGCACGCGTGCGCGGTGCGGGCGACGTCGACGTCGTCGCAGACGATCACCGGCGCGTGGCCGCCCAGCTCCATGGTGCACGGTTTGAGATGGCGCGAGGCCAGCATGGCCAGCAAGCGCCCCACCGGCACGGAGCCGGTGAACGAGACCTTGCGGATCACGGGCGAGGCGATCAGGCGCTCGGAAATCTGCGCCGGCTTGCCATACAGCAGGCCGATCGCGCCGGCCGGCACGCCCGCGTCCAGGAACGCGCGCACCAGCAGCATGCCGATGGCGGGGGTCTCCTCGGGCGCCTTGAGCACCACGGTGCAGCCCGCCGCCAGCGCCGCCGCCACTTTGCGCGCGGCCAGGAACGCCGGGAAATTCCACGGCACGAAGGCCGCCACCGGCCCGATCGGGCGCTTGACGGTGGTCTGCGTCAGCAGCGCCGAGCGCGGCGGCAGTTGCCGGCCGTAGGCGCGCTTGCATTCCTCCGCGCAGTAGACGATGCCCTCGATCACCCGGCTCAGCTCGCCGTCCGCATCGGCCAGCGGCTTGCCATTTTCCAGCGTCAGGACCACTGCCAGCTCGCCGCGCCGCTGGTCGATCAACTGCGCCGCGCGCATCAGGATCGCCGCCCGATCCCAGGCGCTGGTGCGCGACCAGGTGGCGAACGCGGCGTCGGCGTGGCGCAGCGCGTCGTCGATGTCCTCGTCCGTGGCCACCGGCAGCCTGCCCAGCTCGGCGCCGCTGGCGGGATTGCGCACCGCCAGCGTTTCGCGCCCCGGCGCGCCGCGCCACTGTCCGCCCACGCAAAGGGCGAGGTCGCGGGGATAGGCCGCCGCGTCCTGGCTCGCGACCGCCGCGGTGGGCTCGTGTTTCGTTTGCTTCATGGCTTGTGACTCATCGTGGTTCTAGAAGGGGGAAGAAGATCCGTCATGACAACCGCCGCGCGCCGCCCGGCATGGTTCCTGCGACGGCGCCCGGTACGGCGGTCATGCGGGCCTGCATGCGCCGGCGGCTGGCCTGCGGATTGATGAACAGCACGCCGACGAGACTCACGCCGATGGCCAGCACCGCGGATACCAGGAAGCCCTGTTCATAGCCGGCCACGACGGTGTTGCCGCTGCCGATGAAACGGCCCATCAAGGCCGGCGCCACCAGGCCGCCGGTAGTCGCCAGCGCGCTGCTGATCGACATCGCGGCCGAGCGCTGCGAATCGAAGGAGATCTCGGCGACGATCGCCGAACTCAGCACGAAGGTCAGTTGCGGCAGGTTGCAGCCCAGCGCCAGCAGCAGCACCCGCAGCGTGGGGTGTTCGGCCACGTACAGCGACAGCAGGATGCAGGCCCCGCCCAGCAGCACGAACGCACAGCTAAGCCAGCCGCGGGCGTAGATCGACGCGATGCCGCGCTTGAGCATGCGCTGCGACAGCCACGATCCAACCAGCACCAGCGGAATATTGATGCCGGTGAAGATCATGAACATCCAGCCGGTTTCCTGCGTGGAGTAGCCCAGCGCCTTGCTCATGTAGGCCGGGATCCAGGTGAACATCACCGAGAAGATCCAGTACGTGGTCCAGTACAGCAGCATGTTGGCCAGGAAGGTGCGATCCGTGAGCAGCACCCAGTACGGCACGCGCGCTTGCGTTGCGTCGACGCTGGCACTGGCGTTGCGGACCTGCCCGTCGCCGCCGAACAGCAGCCACAGCACCATCCAGACGATGCTCAGGATGCCCAGCAGCAGGAACGCCGCGTGCCAGCTATGGTTGAGCATGATGTAGGTGAGCACCGGCCCGGAAATCAGCAGACCGACCGTCACGCCCTGGAAGATGACCGACGACGGCACATTGCGCTGGTCGTCGCTGAACCAGGTGTAACAGGAGTGCAGCGCCAGCGGATACGCCGGCCCCTCGCCAATGCCCAGCAGGATGCGCGAGAAATACAGCAACGGCACCGAGGCGAAGAACGCCAGCGGCATTTGCGACACCCCCCAGATGCCGGCCAGCACCACCAGAACGACCTTGGACGACACCCGGTTGGCTAGGAAGCCGAAACCGATCGCCGACACCGAAAAGAACAGGAAGAAGCTGCTGGCGATCATGCCGAACTGCGCCGGCTCGATGCTCAGCTCCTGCATCAGCGGCACGGCCACGATGCCGAGAATCGCCTTGTCCATGAAATTGATGACCATGAACAGAGCCAGAAGCGCTGTCACGACCCACCCCCGTACATTCACCTGCGCTGGTGCTGCTGTTGCCATGTCTCGCCCCTTGTTTTTCGAGATCCGCCGCGTTGACGCCGCGCCGTGTCAAAACTATAGTCCTATATAGTTCTTAAGTTCAATCCTCAGACTCACTAGGACTAACCCTAGTCCGACCGATCACGCTTCTTTTCGAGCCCCAAGCCCATGCAACGTCCCCACTGGCGCCATCACGGCAGCGACCCCGACTACCGTTATTCCCTGGCCAACGAACGCACTTTCCTGGCCTGGATCCGCTCGGCGCTGGCGCTGCTGGCGGCCGGCCTGCTGCTCGACCAACCCGGCATGGCGGGCGACCCGATCGTGCGCATGGGGCTCGCGCTCGGCCTGTGCCTGCTCGCGGTGCTGGCCTGCGCCAGCGCCTATCTGCGCTGGCGCGGCAATGAAATCGCCATGCGCCATGCCGCCGCGCTGCCGCACAGCCCTGCCCTGGCGCTGCTGTGCCTGGCCATGCTTGCCATCGGCGCGGGCGTGTGCTGGCTGCTGCTCAGCCACGCTTGATCCTCATCCTGTTAACCGGCCGGCGATGCGCCAACCATGACCTATCCCCGCGATCCGGGGCTGCAACCCGAGCGGACCCTGCTGGCCTGGCGGCGCACCTGCCTGGGCCTAGTGCTGAACAGTTTTCTGCTGATGCGCGGGGGAGCCTTGCACGGGGAGCCCGCCGCGATCGGCGTCGGGCTGCTTGTCGTGGCGCTGGCCGGCTGGCTGTATGCCCGCGTCCGGGCGCGCCTGTCCACCTCGCCAGGCGCGCGCGCCAGCGCGCCGGACCCGCGCGTTGTCATGGCGGCCACCTGCGCGGCCCTGTTGCTGTGCCTGGCGGGCGCCTGGCACGGCGTGCGCCTTTTCCACGCGGCGCTGTCCTGAACGCTCAGGGCGACACTGCCCCTCCCCGCCTTCTCACCGCGCTCCGCCTTTGGTGGCGCTTTTCGTTCGAGACGGTCACACGCTGCTGACGCAAGCCGGCCTAATGCGCATCCGCCACGGAGGCCAGGGGCTTGACTGGCGGTTGCTCGTGCTGCAACGCCTGCCACAGATCGTAGTTCGCCTGCATCGCAACCCACGCCTGCGCGGTGCCCGCGCCCGCCTGCTCCAATCGGACGGCGAGGTCCGGGCTGATACCGGCCTTGCCGTTGAGTACCCGCGACAGCGCCACCCGCGACATCGCCAGGCGATCAGCGGCGTCTGTCACCGACAGGCCCAAGGGGGCAATAACGTCTTCCCGCAACACTTCGCCCGGATGCGGAGGGTTATGCATCATGATGATTCCTATGGTAGTCGCGATAATCGACCAGCTCGACACCCGCCTCGGTAAAGCGGAATGTCACGCGCCAATTGCCGTTGACCCAGACTGACCATTGGTTCGCGAGCTCGCCTTTCAACGAGTGCAGCTTATAGCCGGTGATTGTGTTCACCGCGCGACTTCCCAATCGGCATCGCGTCTGCAAGGACCCATCCTGCGCACCGGACACCGGACCGTCAACGATGACACGCCGTTTATCAGTTTGAGTCCGGACGCACGCAAAAAGACAGGCAGGACCATCACCGCGCAACACGGCACGGCAGCGAGAAGCTGAATGGCGTGTGTGTGCAAGCCGCGCCACCGCAGCGGCGCCGCGCCCGCTCAGTCGGTTACCAGATACGCCTGCCCCCCCGGCTTGAGGGAGGGCCGCAGTGCCTTGAACGGCACGCTGCCGTGCGTGCCCAGGCAGGCGCCCGAGGCGTGCCCCACGCCGGACACCGACAGGCTCAATGCCCCCGGCGCGGTGGCGCCCAGGGCCAGGTATTGCGGCCAGAGATCGGCGCAATCTTCCAGGTTGGGATGCTGCTCGGCGCGGTCCTCGGGCGGGCCGGCCTTGACCACCTGCTCCACCAGCCCCCGCAGCGCGGCGCTGGGCTCGCGGCCGAAACTGCGCTGGCCCGGCGCGTAGGCGTCGAACACGCGGTTCCAATCGAGGTATTCGCCGCGCAGCAAGTCGAAGGTGTATGGCTCGAAATGATTGGCGGGATGTGCCCCGCCGCAATCCAGGCTGCCAGCTTCGGTCACGGTCAGCAGCGCGCGCGACAGCCAGGTGACGTTGATGTTTTCATCGTCGAAGCCGCCCAGGGTGCCCGCGCCGGGATTCGTGCTGGTATAGGCGGACGCCATGCATTCCAGCGCGCCCAGGCTCTTGCGCCAGTGGCGCTGCTCCAGCAGGTCATTGACGCGCCGCATGACCTGCGGATCGGGGTGACGGCTGAGCCGTGGATAGGCGAACCTGGTGCGCGGATCCACCCACATGCGGTAGGCCACCGTGGCCGAGCCGGCTTCCTTGCCCACCGGCTTGGCGTGGCCGGCCAGCTTCAGCGTTTCGTAGGGCGCGCGGGTGGCATCTATACCCGCCTCGAGGTCGATGTCGCCCGGGTCGACCTGCGTGGCCCGCGCCTTGGCGCGGTCGCGTTCGAGTTGGGCGGTGTCGTAGCCGGCCACCCGCTGCAGGTCGAAGCGGCGTTGCTTGCCGGTGCGCGCGTCGGTCCATTGGCCGCGATAGCCCTTCTCATCGCGCGTGCCTTGCCAACTGGCGGCGCGATCGGCGGGTTCGATCGTGGCCGTGTCCGAGGCGGGCGGCCGCGCCGGATTCGGCTTGGGCTCGTACAGGACTTCGCCCGTGCCGCGCAGGGGAATGTCGACGCCGCTCCTGGGATAGAAATAGCGTCCGCTTACGACCCCGTCGGCGCCAGCCGCGTCATCCAGTTCCAGCACCACCTCGCCGGCGCCTTGCAGCGTGCCCTTGTAGACGGTGCGCTGGGCGGCATCGGCCTGCGCACCCGGCAGCGACAGGAGGACCATCGCCAGGGCCCCGAGGGAAGGAATATGAGGACGAAAGATGGACGATGGCATGGAGTGGGCGCAGCCGGAAATTGGGGTAGGCCGAATATACCGGAGCCGGCGATTGAAGCGAGGCCGCCGGGCCGGCGCTTACGCGCTCTTTAGCGCCGCCAGCACCCCGGCCAGATCCAGCGCGCCGGCGCTGGCGGACCGTTTCATCGATTCCAGCCCGCGGGCCACCCAGCCCGCCACCGCCGCATTCGCGTCCGCCTCGTTCACCGCCATCGCCTCGTGACGCGGAACCTGGATGACAACCGCAAGAGCCGCTTTCTTGCCCGAGTACTTCGCCACGGCGCTGAACCCCGACTCGGCATAGTCGCTGATGCCGCCTCCCACGAAGAGTTCGATATCCAGCGTGGCGGCGCCAGGCACCACGACCGGCGCCAATGCCGCCTTCAGTCTGGGCCGGTACGCGACGACGGCGGGCAGGAACCGCAGCCCGGCCTCCGGCCCGCCCATTCTTGCGCCGAGTGCGACATCCATGAAAACTCCTTTCCCGGGCAGGCCGGTCGTGTGCGGACGGGGCATCGGCCGGGCACGGCGCGCCGGCCGCGCCGGGCGTCACTTGTTTCGCTTGACCATATCCAGGATGGTCCGGAAAAGTTCGTCGCGCGCCTGCGCCTCGGGGATTTCACCGGCGACGGCCGCATTCGAGAGCGCATCAGCCGCGCCCAGCATGGCCCACAGGCTGGCCGTGGCGATGCCTTGCGGCCCGGCGAAGGGCGCGAAGAGGCGCCGGCATTTTTCGATGAAGGCATATTGGTACTGCCTTTTCACGGCGGCCAGTTCCGGCGAGCCGTCCAGCGCCGCGAGCACCCCGGCAATCTCGCGCCCTTGCGCCGATACGCACGCGACGTATCTCGCGGCGATGACGCCGGCCTTGTCCTTCAGGGTCGGCTTGCTGGCGGCGATGGCGTCGTCGATGATCGCCGTCTGGCGCGCATCGAAGTCCTGGTACAAGGCGGCCAGCAGGCCATTGCGCGTGCCGAAGTGGTCGTAGACCACCGGTTTGGAAATCCCGGCCTCTTCGGCCAGGCGCCCGAGGGTCAAGGCGTCGGAGCCTTCCTCGCTGACCAGTTTCCAGGAGACTTCCAACAACTGGCGCGAGCGCTCGTCTTTCGACAGGCGGCGGCGGCGTGGCGGCGGGGCGGGAGCGGCGGACATCTGTATTCTCGGGTGTCGATCAGGACGGCACGGCAAAGATCCGCTGGCCGATAGCGTGCGCCGCGTCGAGATGGGACGCCGGAGAGCCGGTATCCGAGGGAAGCAGCAATTCCGATGTCGCGACGCGCGCGCCGCAGTAGCCAAAGATGCCGTGGTCGATCTGCGTTTTCATGGCGCCGAAATAGCCATGCTTGTCGTAGGTTCGCATATCGGCGCCGCCGATGGCAACCAGGTGCACCGGCAGGCGCTGCAATTTCTTGACCAGCTTGCCGTCCGCGCTGGCGTCATAGGCCCAGCCGTTGGTGAACACGCGGTCGATCCAGCCCTTCAACAAGCCGGGAAATGACCACCAGTAGACCGGGTAGACCAACGCCAACGCATCCGCGCGGTCGAGCCGCGCATGCTCGGCGAGGACGTCCGGCGGCGGCGCCGCCTGCTTCAGGTGCAGGGCCACGTCGGCCTGGGTGAATCTCGGATCGAACCCCTGCGCGGCCAGATCCGCGATCTCGAAAGTGTGTTCCGTACCGGAGGCGGCAATGCCCTGCGCGAGCCGGGCGGCAACGGCGTGGGTCAGGGATGCCGGATCGGGATGTGCGACAACGATAAGGGCGTGCATGCGGGGCCTTCCGTATCAAAGTTTCTATATACCAATCGTAGCCTACTTTTAGTAGGTTGTGAAAAATTCTTTGGCCGCGGTCGCGGTGGCGGCGGCGGCGGCGGGCATGTCCGCCGACCATGCCCGCCGCGATCTTGAGCATGGGCGCCCGAAGCGATAAATTTGCTGCAGCGAAATCGTTACCGCGGCCTGCCCCGCAGGCCCGACGTTGGAGTCACACGCATGGATATCATCGAGACGATCGCTGCGCACACACGCGCGCTGCAACGCCCGCTGTACGCCGTGACGGCCAGCGCCATCCGCAAGGCCGACACTCCCCTCATCCTCACCCTGCACTGGCACGGCTTTCACCGTGATGGCGAGCCCGGCCGCCGGCTGCGTTCAGTCGCCGGTTCGGCGGTGCAGCTCAACCTGCGTTGGCATGATTTCGCCGTGCTCGACCGCGCGATCATCGACGCCGGATGGGCGCTCGGCGCCTGGGACGTCGAGCGCGTGGCGCGCCCACCCTGGTGGCGCCTGAACGCGCCGGTCGCGGAAGCCGTGGCCGGCCACCGCGCCTTCGCCGATTATTCCGACCTGCCGTCCGCGCACGACCCGGTCGTGGTGGAAGCCCCGGACCAACGGGTCCTGATCGCACTGGCGGCGCGCAAGGGCTACGTGCGCTGGCTGTTCAGGCCGCGCAAGGGAGGACTGTGGCGCCTGGTGGACGGCGACGACAGCACGCTGGACGCCGACGGCGGACGCCCCATGCCCTGCCCGGTTCCGCTGCAACCGGACGGCCGCGAACTGCGCCGCAAGGTGCTCTACCGGCTCGGGCGGGGGAAGGGATTTTTGATTCCTTAAGTTTCATTTTGATGCATTTTTGACTCTTGAAGCGCCTTTGGCGCGCCCATAGATTTTTTGCGCATCCCGATCGCGGATGCCCGGCGCATGTCGGCGCAATGCCGTGACGACGCGCCAGCGTTCACTTTTTGATGATCAAGACTTCAGGAGATAGAGTCATGAAGATCCGTCCCCTCTACGACCGGATTGTCGTCAAGCGAATCGAACAACAGCGCCAGACGGCTTCCGGGATCGTCATCCCCGATGCGGCCGCCGAAAAGCCCGAGCAAGGCGAAGTCCTGGCCGTCGGGCAGGGCAAGCGCAACGCCGACGGCTCCCTGCGCGAGCCCGAACTCAAGGTGGGCGACCATGTCCTCTTCGGCAAGTACGCCGGCCAGACCGTGAAGGTCGACGGCGAAGAACTGCTGGTCATGCGCGAGGACGATGTCTTCGCCGTGCTCGCGCCGCGGGACAAGCAACTGAAGAAGGCCGCCTGAGGCCCGGCCATCGCGAACTGAGGAGCAAGACATGAGTGCCAAAGACGTCAAATTCCACGATAACGCCCGCACCCGCGTGGTCAAGGGCGTCAACATCCTGGCCGACGCCGTCAAGGTGACGCTCGGCCCCAAGGGCCGCAACGTGCTGCTCGAACGCAGCTTCGGCGCGCCCGTCATCACCAAGGACGGCGTCTCGGTCGCCAAGGAAATCGAACTGAAGGACAAGTTCGAGAACATGGGCGCGCAGATCGTCAAGCAGGTGGCCTCGAAGACGGCCGACGTGGCCGGCGACGGCACCACCACCGCCACCGTGCTGGCGCAGGCCATCGTGCAGGAAGGCATGAAGTACGTCGCCTCGGGCATGAACCCGATGGACCTGAAGCGCGGCATCGACCAGGCCGTCTCGGGCGTGGTCGAGGCGCTGCGCAAGCTGTCCAAGCCGATCTCCACCAGCAAGGAAACGGCGCAGGTGGCGGCGCTGTCGGCCAACGCGGATGAAGCCATCGGCAAGATCATCGCCGACGCGATGGACAAGGTCGGGCGCGAAGGCGTGATCACCGTCGAGGACGGCAAGTCGCTGGACAACGAGCTCGATATCGTCGAGGGCATGCAGTTCGATCGCGGCTACCTGAGCCCCTACTTCATCACCGATCCCGAGAAGCAGGTGGCGCAGCTCGACGACCCGCTGGTGCTGCTGTACGACAAGAAGATCTCCAACGTGCGTGAACTGCTGCCGGTGCTGGAAAGCGCCGCCAAGGCCGGCAAGCCGCTGCTGATCGTGGCCGAGGATGTCGAAGGCGAAGCGCTCGCCACGCTGGTGGTCAACGCCATGCGCGGCGTGCTCAAGGTCACCGCGGTCAAGGCGCCGGGCTTCGGCGATCGCCGCAAGGCCATGCTGGAGGACATCGCCATCCTTACGGGCGCCACCGTCATCTCCGAAGAGACCGGCAAGCAGCTCGACAAGGCCACGCTGCAGGACCTGGGCAGCGCCAAGCGCATCGAGGTGCGCAAGGAAGACACCATCATCATCGACGGCGCCGGCAAGCAGGAAGCCATCGACGCCCGCGTCAAGACGCTGCGCAAGCAGATCGAGGACGCCACCAGCGACTACGACCGCGAGAAGCTGCAGGAACGCGTGGCCAAGCTGGCGGGCGGCGTGGCGGTCATCAAGGTGGGCGCCGCCACCGAAGTCGAGATGAAGGAAAAGAAGGACCGCGTCGACGATGCGCTGCACGCGACCCGCGCGGCGGTCGAGGAAGGCATCGTGCCCGGCGGCGGCGTGGCGCTGCTGCGCGCCCGCGCCTCCATCCAGGACCTCAAGGGCGCCAATGCCGACCAGGATGCCGGCATCCGCATCGTGCGGCGCGCGCTGGAGGCGCCGCTGCGCGCCATCGTGGCCAACGCCGGCGAAGAACCGTCGGTGGTGGTGGCCAAGGTGGCGGACGCCAAGGGCAATTTTGGCTATAACGCGGCCACCGGCGAGTATGGCGATCTGGTGGAGATCGGCGTGGTCGACCCGACCAAGGTCACCCGCACCGCGCTGCAGAACGCGGCGTCGATCGCCGGCCTGATCCTGACGACGGACGCCACCGTCGCGCAGGCCGCCGAAGAGACCAAGCCGCAGGCGGCGCCGGCCGAAGCCATGGACTTCTGATCCGGCTCGGACCGGGGCTGCGTGAAGGCATCGCGCCACGGGCGCGGTGCCTTTTTTTTGCGTCGCGGCGCGCGACCGCCCCCCCCTCCCGGGTCCTCGCGGGCCGCTCTTCAATGGCGTCTATGCATTCGCGCCAACCGATTTCACGAATCAAAAACGCGGGATCTTGAATCCCCGCGGACCGCACTTATATCTCTGTTGAAGCGGTCGAGCGGCTGGCGATTGCGACGCATGAAGCGGCCCCGATCCTGTCCAACCATCTTGGGAGGTAATCATGGCGAACTACCCATTCACCGATACCGGTGTCGAGTCCTTCTTCGACGCGGTCCAGGAACAGATGGACCGCATCCTGCGCGGCGCGGGCCTGCCCGCCAACCTGCGCGCCCTGCCGCGCGGACATTTTCCGCCGGTCAATATCGGCGTGTCGGATGATGCCGCGGTCGTGGTGGCATTCATTCCCGGCATCGACCCGGACACCCTGAAAGTGTCCATCGAGAAGGGCCTGCTAACGATCAGCGGCACGCGCGAGACGCAGGCACTGCCCGAGAACGCGCGCTATTACGCGCGTGAACGCGCCGACGGTTCATTCACGCGCGCCATCGAACTGCCGGCCGACGTCGACGCGGACAACGTGCAGGCGCGCTATGTCGACGGCTGCCTGCTGGTCTCCATCAAGAAGAAGGAGTCGTCCAAGCCGCGTCTCATCCCGGTGCAGTAACGCCCGCCAATCGCACTATTCAGGAGATAGCATCATGAATACGCGTAACGAACTCGTTGTCGAACAAGAAGGCCGCGCCGCGCCGCGGCGCCCCGCCACCCTGCCCGCCGTGGACATTTTCGAGGACACCGCCGGCGTCACGGTGCTGGCCGACCTGCCGGGCGTCACCAAGGAGCGCCTGAACATCAAGGTCGAATCCGACGTGCTCGTCATCGAAGGCGAAGCCGCCGTGCCAGTGCCGCAGGAACTGCGCCTGATCCACGGCGAACTGCGCGAGCCGCTGTTTCGCCGCTCGTTCCGGCTGGGGCCGGAATTCGACAAGGACGCGATCAGCGCCAACCTCAAGCAAGGGGTCCTGACGCTGCGCGTGCCGCGTGTGCGCGAAGCGCAGCCGCGCCAGATTCCGGTGACGGTGGCGTAAACGATGCGCCGCGCCGCGGGGCCGCCAGGCCGCCGTGGCGCGGCGCCTTCATGTCCTGACCTGCCGCGGCCGGCGTCCCCCTGCCGCCGAGGATTCAGAAGCGGTATCTCACTTCCAGCGACCCGGTGTTCTGCCGGTTGCCATCGCCGAATTGCCCGCCGTACAGCGCGCTCACCGTGGTGCGCTTGCTGACGTCGATGCCCACGCCAAGCTCGACTACCGCCGCGTCGCGCGCCACAGGGGCGCCCGTCACCGAAAACGCGTCCCCGCCCTGCACGAAGGACATCGTGCTGAGCGGGTTGCGGTCGCCGAAGGCGTGGCGCCATCCCAGCGTGCCCCGCACCGCGCCGCGCGCGCCGGCGCTCTCGAAATCGCTGCGCGCGTGCAGGCCCAACGTGGTGGTCGTGATGCGGCTGCGGCCGCTCTCGCCGCGCAACGCCGCGTCGCCGCCGGATTCGGAAAAGCCGCGGGTACGCAGGTCGCTGAAGTTGGCGCCGACGAAAGGCTCGAGCGTGACCCGGTCATTCAACGGCACGGCATAACCGAGTTCACCGAAGACCTGGCCGGTGCTGGCGCCGTAGCTGGCCTTGAGCGTCTGGTCCAGGCCCGCGGCGGCGGTGCTGCGCCGGGTGTCGACGTCGTGCCAGGTATAGGCGGCCCCCAGGCTGAGATTGATCCGGCCCGCGCCGGCCTCGAAGGCCCGGCCGCCATACAGCGTGACGCTGTAGCTGTCGACGTCGGCGCTGGAGGCCCGGTCGCTGGTGCGGCTGCGGCTGTTGGTGTAGCCCAGCGCGCCGCCCAGACGCCATTGCGCGCCGACCGCCACGTCGCCGCCGAGGATCATGCCCGAGTCAGTCTGCGTGGTACGGGCGGCGTTGCCGTCGCCGCCCAGGGTGGTCCAATTGCCGAACACCTGAGTCCAGAGCGGCTGCGCATTCGATTGCGGCAGCGACGCGGCATCGCCCCTGCCCAGTTGCGCCGTCGGCGCGCCCGGCGCCCAGCCGGCGCCCAGGTTGGCGCGCAGCCGCGACAGCGGCATCTGCGCCATGGCGCCGGTGGCGCCCTGCAGGATCGACATCGCGCTGGCATGCGCTTCGCCGGAGAGCGCATCGAACGCCTGCGCGGGCATGCCGTCGGGCAGGTTCAACACGTGCCGGTACAGTGCGCTATCGGGCGCCAGGCTCTGCAGGGCCCGCGCCACCGCGCGCTGGTTACCGCTGGCCGCGGCGTCGACAAACTGGATCGGGCGCGAGCCGCCGTCATCCGACGGAACCTGCTTGAGACTCACCACCAGATCGACGCGCTGGCTGTCGTAGGCCAGCGACGGCGTCAGGAACGCCAGGTTGCTCGAGACACTGTCGAATCGTCCCAGCACGCCATTGTCCGCGGTCAGGATGGTATAGGTGGTGGAAGGCGCATAGTTGCCGTTCTGGCCGATGTGCAGCACGGATCCCGCCAGGTTGGCGCCGCCGGCCACCCGCACACTGCTGGCCAAGCCATCCGGCGTGGTGGCGACGCGGTAGACGGCTCCCGGTTGGAAGGTCAGGTCCCCCTGCACGTTCATGCGGCCCGTGGGAAGGTTGGCGCTGCCCGGCGCCAGGGTGGCGCCGGACGCGATGGTCACATCGCCCAGCGTTCCGGAGCCGGACAGCGTCGACCCGCTCGCGGCAAGCACCTGGCCGCCAAGCTTGCCGTCCACCTGCAACGTACCGGCCGCCACCTGTGTCGCGCCCGTGTAGGCGCTGCTGTCGCCGGTCAGCGCGAGCGTCCCGGCTCCCAGCTTCGTCGTTGCGCCCGCGCCGGAAATCGCGCCACCGTAGGCGGAGTCGTCCGCGCGATCGAACCGGAGGTTGGCGTTGTTAACGATATTGCCGCTCAACGAGCCGCGATTGCCGCCATCGCCCACTTGCAGCGTGCCCGCGTCGACCACCGTGGTGCCCGCGAAGGCGTTCTCGCCGGCCAGCACCAGGGTGCCGGCGCCGGCCTTGCGCACCTGTCCGGCGCCGCGCAGTATCCCGTCGAAGCGGATCGTATCGCTGCGATTGAAGACCAGCGCCGCGCCCGCCGCGATGTCCGCGTCGCCCGCCAGGCTGCCCGAGTTGGCGCCGTCGCCTATCTGCAGGGTGCCGGCTTGCACGAAAGTGCCGCCGGCATGGTTGCCGGCGCCGGTGAGGATGACGGTGCCGCTGCCAGTCAGGCTCAGCCCCCCCGCGCCGGACAGCGTGCCGGATAGCGTCATGCCGTTGGCGCCGGTGACCGTCAGCCCGCCAGGGCCCAGCACGAAGTCATTCGACATGCTCAACGCCCCCGGCACACCGGCGGCGGCGATCGCGCCCCCATTCGCGCTGATCGGGCCGAGTCCTAGCATGGCGCCGTGCTGCAGCGTCGCCAGGCCGCCGTTGAGCGTCACGCTGCCGCCGGAGACCAGGGGCGAATCCTGCAATATCCAGGAACCGCTGTTGATACGCAGGTTCTGGAAGTTGATGTAGGTCAGCCCCGAGATGGCGGTGACCGCCCCTCCCGTGCCGCTGCCCGTGCCCGCGGACGGCAGCGCGTTCTGCAGCACCAGCGTGTTGCCCCCGCCCACGCCGCCATCGACCGTGCCGGCTGGCGCGAAGGCAAGCCCGGGCTGACCGGCCACCGGCAGGTCGGCCGACGAGGATCCCGAACCGCGAAACACGACGGAACCCGAAACGGCGGTGAAGGTGTTGTTGCCGCCCTGGCCCAGCGATACGCCGCCGACGATGGTCCCGGCATTGGTGAAACTGTGCCCCTCGCCGGGAGTGCCGGCGGCTTCGAACGCGACGCGGCCGACGATGGTGCCGGTACGGTCGTTGACGAATTCCACCCTCGCGCCGCCGTAAGCGGCAATGACGGCCTTGTCCGCCGCCGCGGTGACGGTGCCGTCCACATCTCTGCTGCTTATCATGCCAGCGTTGGTGAGATAGCTCGTCCCGCCGCTGCCGTTCTGCACGGCCACGGCCATGCCCAGGAGCGACGGCAGGCTGGAGCCGCCGCCGACGCCAGGGGTGACGCCGACAATCGTCCCCGTCGTCTCATTGGTCACCCGTGTTTCGCCGGCCGAACTGTTGCCGACGAACACGCCGGTCGACCCGGCCGAATTCACGCCAAGCGGGTTGGGGTCGATCCGGCCGTGGTTCGACACGGTCACGTTGCTGCCGGTCAGGCTGAGCGCGGTGCCGCCGCCGGGCGGTATGACGCCCAACGACCCCGTGCCAGTCACGGTGACCTCCAGGTTATTGGACGCATCCGCGTAGGACGGCGTGACAGGATTGGCTGGCGAGGCGCATTGGACGAGAAGGCCGACGCGGATACAGTCCGCCTGGGCCGCCCCGCCGGTCCCGGCCAGCGCGAGCGCCAGCGCGGCGCCCAGCGCATGACGGCGCGGCCGGCAAGGCAGGACAGGGCGGGGCGAGATCCCGCCCGCGCGCGCTTGCGATGCCAGTTCCGACGCCGCTTGCCAAACGCGCAGGCGACGATTCCATACCAGACGGTAGATGTGGTTCAAAGCGGAATCCCTTGTTTTTGCGACGGCCTGCGTCATCCTGGCCCACCGTGAAGGTGGCACGAACGCATGCGATCAGCGCGGCGCACCCACGACAGGACGAGCCGACTTTTTTGGCCGATGGGCGGAATATTTGCGCACAATATAGCCTGCGCCAGGGCGGCTGAAGCGAAAAGAAAAGGCGCAATCACTGGTCAATTCCTGCCCACCGCGAAGATAATCGCACTTTTGCCGCCAATGCCGATTTACAAGGAGCGACCTTCTTGGGCCCGACCGCCGACCGCGCCGCCCCGCCGTTGACCGTCCGCGAGGCGATCGCCCTGGCCCACACGCACTGGAACGCCGGTCAGGCCGCGCAAGCCGAAGACCTTTGCCTGCGCGTGCTGGACGCGGTTCCCGACCAGCCCGACGCGCGGCATTTGCTCGGCCTGATCGCGCATGCGTACGGCCATCCAGCGCTGGCGCTGGCGCATCTGCGCGCGGCCTGCCAATCGCACGCGGCGCCGGCCGTCTATTGCAGCAATCTGGCGGAAGTGTGCCGCCAGCAGGGACGGCTCGACGAAGCCGAGGCGGCCGCCCGCCGCGCGGTGGCCGCCGATCCGGGGCTGGCCGAGGGCTGGAACAACCTGGGCATCATCCTGCAGGAGGCAGGCCAGTTGGCCGCCAGCCTCGATTGCCTGCAGCGCGTGGCTGCATTGCTGCCCGACAGCGCGCAGGCCCACAACAACCTGGGCAACACCTGCAAGCGCCTGGGCGACAACCCGCAGGCGCTGGCGCATTACCGGCGCGCCCTGGAATTGGACCCGGACTACGCGCAGGCCTTGAGCAACATGGCGGTGGCGTTGGGCGACGAGGGCCGGCACGAGGCCGCCCTGGCCGCCATCCGGCGCGCCATCGAGATCGATCCGCTGCTGCCGCAGGCGCACCTGAATCTGGCCGCGCTGGAACGTGCGCGGCCACGCCCAGGCCAGGCCCGGGCAATTCCCGGCGGCGCCCCGGCGCCGGCCGCGCCGCCCGATGAACATGCGCTGGGCGAGGCCGAGGCGCTGCTCCGCGAGGGCCGCTACGCCCAGGCCGAAACGTTGCTGCGCGACGCGCTGGCGCAGGCGGGGCGTCATGTCGCTCTGCTGCGCCTGCTGGTCCAGGCCCTGCGGCCGCAAGGAAAGCTGCGGGAAGCGCGCGACGCCCTGGAGCACGTGCTGCGCGCGGAGCCGGGCGACACGGGGTCGCGCTTCGAGCTGGCCGAGGTGCTGCTGACGGAGGGCGATTTCGATGCCGGCTGGCGCGAATACCGCTACCGCTATCACCTGGCGCACACGGCGGCGCTGGCCCGCCACGTGCAAAAGCCGCGCTGGGACGGCCGGCCGATCCCCGGCCAGACGCTGCTGCTGCATGACGAGCAAGGCTACGGCGATACCTTCCAGTTCCTGCAACTGGTGGCACTGGCCCGCGCGCGCAGCGGCGCGCGCATCGTCCTGGAGGTCAAGGAGCCATGCCACGCACTGGCGCGGCGCAGCGACGGGATTGATGAAGTCATCGTCGCCGGTTCGCCGCCGCCGCCGTTCGATCTGCACTGCGAGCTGATGAGCCTGCCGCTGGCGCTGGGCCTGCGCCTTGACGACCTGCCGGTGCGCACCGCCTACCTGCGCGCCGACCCGGCCCGCGTGGCTCGCTGGCGCGCGCGGCTGGCGGACCTGCCGCGCCCCCTGGTCGGCCTGGCCTGGGCGGGCAGGCCGACCCATCCGCGCGACGCGCAGCGTTCCCTGGCGCTGGCCGATATGGCGCCGCTGGCACAGCCTGGCGTCACTTTCATCGGCCTGCAGGTCGGCGAGGCGTCCGCCCAGGCGGCCTCGCCCCCGCCGGGCCTGAACCTGGTGCCGTTGGGCCAGGATATCCACGACTTCGACGACACCGCGGCCATCCTGACCCTGCTGGATGTGCTGGTGTCGGTGGATTCATCGCCGGTTCATCTGGCCGGCGCGCTGGGCTGCCCGGCCTGGGCGCTATTGCCCTTCGCGTCCGACTGGCGCTGGCTGCGCGAGCGCCGCGACAGTCCCTGGTATCCGTCGGTGCGCCTGTTCCGCCAATCGGCCCCGGATGCGTGGCAGCCGGTGTTGGAAGAGGTGGCGGTCGCGTTGCGCGCCTTGCAGGCGGCCCGTTCCGCCGCCGAATGACGTTCCGCCCCTTCCTCGCCGGCCGCTCCAAAACCTGACGACCCGCTCCACGGCAAAGCCGCGCACTTTGGCGCCGAACATGGAGCGGCCGGAAATGCCACGCGCGTCGCCCGCGAACCGCGACTGCGTCGGCTCCAGCGCGCGGCGCCGCGGCCGCCGCAATGCCGTCACGCAGGCGCCGGACCGCGTCAGGGCAGCCCGACTCCCGTGGCGCCTTGCAGGGTTTGCAGCAGACGCGCCTGGAAGGCCTCGTCATGCGTGGCCGGATGCGGTTCGCGCCGCGCCTGGTGATGCCAGTAGCCGCCGCTGCGCAGCGCGTCGGCATCATCGGTCGTCGCCAGCCAGGCCTGAGTCACATGCCCCAGGCTGAGATCGTCCGGCGCGTTGGGCCCGCCCATCTTGGTGGGCACCCAGCCGGGATCGACCGCTTGGCTGATCACATCCGGCCAGCGGCGCGCCACGGCCGCCATCAACGCCGTCACGAACAGCTTGCTGTCCGAATACGAGCCGCTTTCGCGGCCGCCATCCCAGGCCATGCCGTCCAGGTCCGGCCTGCCGTCGTAGTGCATTTCACTGCTCAGGTAGACCAGCCGTCGCGGCCGCGCCATCAAGGCGGTCAGCATATACGGCGCGATGACATTGACTGGCAGGATGGCCGGGCCGGTGAAGACGCCGGCATTGTGGATGACCGCGTCCATCCGGCCCAGCGCATTGAGCTGGTCCGCCAGCTCCCGCGTCTGCGCCAGGTCGGCCAGGTCGCCCACCACCGCCAGCGCCCCTTGCGACAACAATTCCCGCGCGGCGCCCAGGCGCTCGCGATTGCGCCCGTGCACGACCACCATGTGGCCGTCCGCCAGCAGCGCGCGCGCGGCCGCCAGTCCCAGGCCATCGACCGAACCGGTGATGAAGATGCGTGCCATGAATCCACTCCTTGAAAACCGGGCGCGGGCCGGGCAAGCCTTGCGCGGCCGCCGTCGACACCGCGCCATGCGCAGGCGACTGCAGTGTATCGGCATCGCGCGCCCGATGACGCCTTGACCCGCCGGCGCATCCGGGAATTCCGGCGCCCGTCGCGTGAAGCAGCCTTGGAGGCGCGGATCCGCGCGAAGTATAGTGACCGGCGCGGCGCAGGCGCGCCCGACGCACCCATCCCGAACTTCGCAGCAGGAGCCCCTTTTCATGGCCACCGAATCCCAAGCCCCCGTCATCCTGATCACCGGCGGCAGCCGCGGCGTCGGCGCCGCCACCGCGCGGCTGGCCGCCGCGCAGGGCTATGACGTGGCGATCAGCTATGTCTCGAACGAAGTGGCGGCGCGGGCGGTGGTCGCCGACGTCCAGGCCCTGGGGCGCCGCGCCCTGGCCGTGCGCGCCGACAGCGCGGACCCGCAACAGGTCACCCATCTGTTCGCCGCCATCGACCAGGCATTCGGCCGTCTGGACGTGCTGGTGAACAACGCCGCGATCATCGCGCGGCAATCGCGGGTGGAAGACCTGACGTTCGAACGGATGCAACGAATCTTCGCCGTCAACGCCATCGGCCCCATGCTTTGCGCGCAACAGGCGGCCCGGCGCATGTCCCAGCGCCACAAGGGCCGGGGCGGCGCCATCATCAACGTGTCATCGGGCGCGGCGCGGCTCGGCAGTCCCAATGAATACGTGGACTACGCCGCCTCGAAGGGCGCGCTGGAGAGTTTCACGATCGGCTTTTCCAAGGAAGTGGCGCGCGAAGGCATCCGCGTGAACTGCGTGCGTCCTGGCCACATCTATACCGAGATGCACGCCAGCGGCGGCGAACCGGGGCGGGTGGACCGCATCAAGGACACCGTGCCCATGGGCCGCGGCGGCCAGCCCGAGGAAGTGGCGCGCGCCATCCTGTGGCTGGCCGGCGTTGAGGCCTCGTACGTCACCGGGACGTTCGTTGACGTCACAGGAGGCAAGTAACCGGAGCGCCGCGCTAGCGTAGCGCGGCCACCTCCATGACGGTCGCCCCGCAGGCCTGCACCAGTTCGGGATCGTGGCTGGCGAACAGCACCACGCGGTCCCGGCCCCAGGCCATGAACAGCTCGGCCAGTTCACGCCGCGCCGGCGTATCCAGCCCGTTGCTCGGGCCGTCGGCGATGACCACGGCCGGATCGCCCAGGGCGGCCGCGGTCAGGTAGACCTTGCGGCGAGTGCCCGTGGACATCTGCTCGAAGCGCTTGTCCAGGTGCGGTTCCAGCCCCAGCCGCGCGGCCAGGTCGAGCACCGTGTCATCCACCGACACGCCCTTCTCCGCCGCGACCTGCTGGAGCAACCCGCGCCCGGTCTGCTGCGGCAACGCCAGGCAGTTGTCGGGCACGTAGGCAAGGCGGGACTTGGCCAGTTGGGGCGACCCGCTCAGCGAATGGCCCTCGATCCAGACCTCGCCGCCATCCGGCGCGATCACGCCCGCGATGATGGCGAGCAGGCTGGATTTACCGGTGCTGTCCTCTTCGCACAGCGCCACGCAGCCGGGGCCGAAGGTGTGCGTCAGCCCCTGGAAGACGAGATGGTCGCCGTAGCGTTTGGTGAGATGGTCAATGCGCAGCATGGCGCCAGTGTACGCAGGAACGTGCCGCCCCGCCAGGACCGCGCGGCGCCTGCCGCGCAACCCGCCGGGCCGCCCCCGACCACGCGACGACACGCCAGGCCCCGGCCATGCGCGACGGCGCGGCCACCGCTACTCGCCCCCCCTGGCCTCGATGGCGAAGGTCTGGAAGCACTTGAAGCGCGAGGCCACGTGACGGCAGCGCGTCACTTCCTCAGGTACGACTTTTTTCCGCTGTCCGAATAGCAGAAGGTTCCGCCGCGCGGGCCCGTACAGTATTGGCCGTCGCGGCAGTGGCACGAGCCGCTCGAACCGGCCGCGGGTGGCGGCGACACCAGGGATTGGGCGGCGCCGTCCGGGCCCGTGCAGACACGCTTCGAGGCGCTGATCGAACCATCACGGCAGAGGAACTTCTCCCCGGCACAGCGTTCCACGCCGCCCTTCTTGCCGGAACAGGGGGTGTTCGCCGAATGAGCCGTGGTCGCGAACGATACGGCCAGCGCGGCCAGCGCCAGGATCAGCGCGCGCATCGTCAATGCGCCGCCGGTCGATCGCCGACCCAGGCCGAGAAGCGCAGCAGATAGCCATCGGGGTCCTGCACCAGGAACTGGCGCACGCCCACTTCGATCGCATCGCTGCGATACCAGAAAGCCAGGCTGCGCGACAGGTCGGCCAGCAGCAACTCCGGAACCATTCGGGCTCGGCGTAATTCGGTCATGCGTGTCTCCATTTTCAGGGTGTTCGGCATGATGACAGAACCGGTGGCGCCCCGCCTTCGCGGTGAAAGAACAGCGGCTCCATGCCGCCTTTGCCGCGGTCCAGGTACTCGAACGCCACCCGCTCCCCGGGAAGCGCCGGACCGCCGCCATGGCTGAGGTTGTACAGTTCACCGCCCAGCCGATAGACATATAGCGGGGTCCAGGACGTCGACTCCGGCATTAGTACCTTGTAGGTCAGGACCTCGTCCACCCGGCCGCGCACGCCGTACTTGACCGTCGCGCGCCGTGGTCGAGGGCCCCCACAGCCAGATCCCGGCGAAGAGAACCGTGATGGCCAGGAACAGCATGAAACACACCGCACCCAGGACCGTTTCCGCGCGGTGAAAGTTCGTATGCCGGCGCAACCATGCCAGGTCCTGCTCGGTCAACGCCTCATCGTGGGTCTGCATGCCGCGCGCCTCCTCGTCTCGATCCGATTGCCCGCCATGATGACAGAAGCGCCGGGCTCGCCCGGCTTGACAAGCCCCCCTCCCCCCTCCGAACATAGCCCCATCCACCCGGGGAGCTTCGGCAAGAAGCTGAGATTCCGATGGCGGCCGCGCCCAGCGCGGCACGCGGCGCGAGAGACCCGTTGAACCTGATCCAGACAATCCTGGCGTAGGGAAGGTGCGCATCCCGCCGGCCCCCCATGCCGCGCCACGCCGCCCCGCCCCGCCCGTTGTCCCCTTAAGGACCCGCCGGCATGGCCTCCCTCACTCCTACCCTGTCCGACCTGGCGCTGGCTTCGCGCGACCTGTATGCGGCCGTGCGCCGCGACGCGCCGCTGGTGCAGTGCCTGACCAACTTCGTGTCGATGAACACCGCGGCCAATACGCTGCTGGCCATCGGCGCCTCGCCAGCAATGGTGCACGCGGCGGAGGAAGCGCCCGAATTCGCCGCCATCAGCGGCGCGGTGGTGATCAATATCGGCACGCTCTCGGCCCCCTGGCTGGACAGCATGCTGCGGACCGCCGCCGCCGCCAGCCAGGCGGACACGCCCTGGGTGCTGGATCCGGTGGCGCACCACGCCACCGCGTTCCGCCGCGACGCGGTGCGGCGCCTGCTGGACCTGCGGCCAGCCGTGGTCCGCGGCAACGCGTCGGAGATCATCGCGCTGGGAGGCGGCCAGAGCGCCAGCAAGGGCGTGGATGCGCGCGACCCGGTGCAGCAGGCCGAGCAGGCGGCGCGCGAGCTGGCGCGGGCCCGCGCAACGGTGGTGGCGGTGACGGGAGAAGTGGATTTCGTGACCGACGGCCAGCGCGAGGTGCGCGTGGCCGGCGGATCGCCGCTGATGCCTCAGGTCACCGCCACGGGCTGCGCGCTGACCGCGGTGGTCGGCGCCTTCGCGGCGGTGGCGCGCGCTGACGCCTACACCGCGGCGGTGGCGGCGCTGTCCTGCTTCGGCATCGCCGGCCGGCGCGCCGGGGCGCTGGCGGAAGGCCCCGGCTCGTTCGCGTGGCGCTTCCTCGACGCGCTGGCGGCGCTGGAGACCGACAGCCTGACGGCCGAGTCGCCACTGCGCTGAAACCACATCCGCGCGCCCTGTCGGCGCGCGGACGCCTTTCCATTTACATGCGGTACTGCAGGCTCAGCATGGCGTTGCGCGGCGCGCCCGGCATGTTCAGGTTGGGGCTGGTGCCGTGCGCCGAGACGATGTAGCCGGCATTGAACAGGTTGTACACGTTCAACTGCACCGAGTACGGCCCCTGGCGCCACCACGCCGCCGCGTCCGCCGTGAGGTAGCCCGGCAGCGTAACCGTGTTGCCCGGGTTGGCGAAGCGCGCGCCCACCAGGTTCAGACCGGCGCCAGCGCCAAAGCCGTCGCCCAGGTCCTTGGTGATCCAGACGTTGCCGGCATGGCGCGGCGTCAGCGTGGCGCGCTTGCCCTCCACGTCCTTGCCGGCGTCGCGCGCCACCGACTGCGTCACGCGCGCGTCCAGATAGGCATAGCCCAGCATCGCGCGCCAGCCGTTGGACAGGTCGCCTGACAGGGTCCACTCGGCGCCGTCGGTGCGCTGCGTGCCCACCGGCACCAGCGTGTTGGTCACCGGGTTGGTCACCTTGATGTCGGTGCGCTCCAGGCGGAACACCGACACCGTGGTCGACAGCTTGCCATCCAGGAAATCGTACTTGGCGCCGACTTCATAGTTGGTGGTCTTCTCCGGCGCCAGGTCGACGTTGTTGGCCGCCAGCGCGAAGGCCTCGCCCGAGGGCTGGTAGGAACGGCTCCACGACACGTAGTACGACTGCACGCTGTCCGGCTGGAACACCAGGCCCAGGCGCGGGCTCAGGTTGGAGTCGGTGCGCTGCAGGTTCTGGCCGCTGCGGCGGTCCTCGGTCTTCTGCTCGAAGCGGTCATGGCGCACGCCGCCCAGCACCTTCCAGTGCTCGCCCAGCGACACCATGTCCTGCACATACAGGCCGAGCGTGCTGAAGCGGCCCAGGTTGTCGGAGCCAGGCGCGCCCACGGCCTGCCGCCGCAGCGTCGGCAGTTGCGGATCGAACAGGTTGACCACCGCCACGTTGGGGTTGGAATAGCTCACCAGGTCCTTGTTCTGCTGGCCCACCTCGACGCCGTAGAGGATGTCGTGGCGCACCGATCCCCACTGCACGCGCTGCATCAGCTCGGTCTGGTTGGTCCAGCCGTGTTCGTCGCGCAGCACGTTGCCGTGGGTCAGTGACACGGTCTGCGCGGCTTCGTTGACCGAACCCGGCAGCGTGTTGTTGCGGTTCAGCGTGTAGTGGTAGTAGCGCGTGGCATTGCGCAGCGACCAGTTGTCATTGAAGCGGTGCGTCAGCGTGCCGGCGTACGACTGCACGCGGGTCTGGGTGTAGTCGGTGTCGCGCGCGTTCTCGGCGCCGTAGTAGGTGGACGGGTCCACGTCCACCGGCCGGCCATGGTAGGCCGGGATGCCGAAGTCCGTCAGGCGGCGGTCTTCCAGGAATTCGGTCTGCAGCAGGAAGGTGGTGTTCTCGCCCAGCTTGAACTGGGCCGACGGCGCGATCGCCTTGCGATCGATGAACTGCTTGTCGCGGTAGCTGTCGCCCTTTTCCACCGCGCCCGTCAGGCGCCAGGCCATGCTGCCGCTGTCGTTGGCGCGGCCCAGGTCCAGGTCGAGGCGGCGGTCGTTCCACGAACCGTAGCTCAGGCCGACCTGCGAGATGTCCTCGCCCGGCTTCTTGGTGATGCGGTTGATCAGGCCGCCGGACGAACCGCGGCCGTACAGCACCGCCGCCGGCCCCTTGATGACGTCGATGCGTTCGACGTTGGACAGGTCGCGGAAGTACAGCGCGTCATCGCGGAAGCCGTCGACGAACTGGTCGGCGATGGCGGTGAAGCCGCGGATCGACACCTGGTCGCGCTGGCCGTCGCCGGTCGAGAAGCTGACGCCCGGCACGTTCTTGAGCGCGTCCTGCACCGACATGGCGTGCTGGTCGCGCAGCACCTGCGCCGGCACCACGTTCACCGTCTGGGGAATGTCGCGCAGCGGCGCGTCGATCTTGGTGGCGCTGGTGGACGCGGGCGGGTTGTAGCTTTGCGCGGTGTCATCGGCGCCGACGACGCTGATCGCGGGCAGGGTGGCGGCGGGCGCGGCGGCCTGGGCGTGGACGGCCAAGGGGGCCGCGGCGAACAGGGCGGCGGTGAGGGGGCGGAGGACGTGCATGGCCTGCGGGTCTTTTCGAAGTCGTTTGAAATGGAAGAAACCGCCATTCTCTTGACAACGAGAATCACTCGCAATGCTTTTATCATTACGTTGCCTGGGGGCCACGATAAATGAGACACGCGTCCAATTCAGATGTTATTCAGCATGTCTGTGCGAAGCGTGCGCGACGGGCCGGATGTCCCAGTCCGGCCGTATTCCGTCCCCGGAAATTTCCCGCCACGCGCCGGCGCTGGCGTCGTCCCGCGACCCTGCGCGCTCCCCGCGACCGTCAGCGGTAATACACGCAGATGCGCTTGCCGCCGATTTCGTGCACGTCGATCGGCAATTCGTACAGGTCGCCCAGCACCTCGGGACGGATCAGTTCGGCGGGCGTACCGCAATGCGCCACCCTGCCCGCCTTCATCGCCACGATGCGGTCGGCATAGCTGGACGCGAAGTTGATGTCGTGCAGCACCAGCACCACGGTCTTGCCCAGTTCGTCGGCGGCGCGCCGCAGCGTGCCCATCATGGCCACGGCGTGCTTCATGTCGAGGCTGTTCAGCGGCTCGTCCAGCAACACATAGCGCGTGTCCTGGCACAGCACCATCGCCACGAACGCGCGCTGGCGCTGGCCGCCGGACATCTCGTCAAGGTAGCGGCCGGCCAGCGGTTCCAGGTCCAGGTAGGCGATGGCCCGGTCGATATGGACCTTGTCGTCCAGTGTCAGGCGGCCGCCCGAATGCGGATAGCGCCCGAACGCCACCAGGTCGCGCACCGTCAGGCGCAGCGGCAGGTGGTTGTCCTGCCGCAGGATGGCCAGGCGCCGCGCCAGTTCGCGGCTGTCGCTGCGCGTCACGTCCAGGCCGTCCACCTGGATGCGGCCGGCGGACATCGGCAACAGGCGGCTGATCATCGACAGCAGCGTCGATTTGCCGGCGCCGTTGGGGCCGATGATGGCGGTCACGCCGCCGGCCGGCAAGGCCAGCGACACCTGGTCCACGACCACGCTGTCGCCGTATTGCTTGCTGACTTGCTGGATATCGATCATTGGCGTCCCCTGCGCAAGATCAGGGCCAGGAACATCACTCCGCCCACGAATTCGATGACCACGCTGACCGTGGTGCTCAGTTGCAGCACGCGCTCCAGCAGCGTCTGCCCCCCGACCAGGAAGATCACGCTGAGCAGCACCGCGGCCGGCACGGTGTGTCGGTGCCGGTCCGACCCCATCGCCTGATAGGCCAGGTTGCTCACCAGCAGCCCGAAGAACGTCACCGGCCCCACCAGCGCGGTGGACACCGACACCAGCACCGCGATGGCGGCCAGCGTCAGCAACAAGGTGCGGCGGTAGTCCACGCCCAGGTTCAGCGCGATCTCGCGGCCCAGCGCCAGCACGTCGTAGCGGCACCGCATGCGCCAGACCAGCAGCGTCGCCGCGGCCACAGCCGCCAGCGCGATCGGCAGCAGTTCGGTGCGCACTGAATTGAAGTTGGCGAACATCCGGTCCTGCAGCACCAGGAATTCGTTCGGGTCGATCAGGCGCACCACGAAGCTGGACAGGCTGCGAAACAGCAGCCCGAAGATGATGCCCACCAGCATCATCAAATGCAGGCTGCGCACGGCGTCCGTGAACAGCCAGCGGAACAGCAGGCAGGCGAAGGCCGTCATCGCGCACACTTCCAGCACGAAGGCCGCCACCGGATGGTTGACCGCGCCCGCCGCCTGGCCGAAGCCGAACACCACCACCGACTGGATCAGCAGGTAGAGCGCGTCAAAGCCCATGATGGCCGGCGTCAGGATGCGGTTGTGCGTCACGGTCTGGAACAGCACCGACGACACCGCCACCGCGTAGGCCACCAGCAGCATCGCCGCCAGCTTGCCGCCCCGGAACGGCAGCACGAAAGCCCATTGGCCGTTGGCGCCCAGCGTCATGAAACCGACAACGCACAGCAACGCGGCCGTGGCCAGCAGCGCCAGGCGCCAGGCCTGCGGCGAAGGCAACAGGCGCGACACGGATTCAGCCACGGCGCGCTCCCCGGCTGCGCAACAGGCACAGGAACAGGACGCTGCCCACCACGCCCACCACCGTGCCCAGCGGCACCTCGTAGGGATGGATCACCAGCCGGCCGATGATGTCACAGGCCAGCACGAACACGCCCCCCAGCATCGCCACCCACGGAATCGCGCGGCGCATGTTGTCGCCCAGCATCAGGCTGACCGCGTTCGGCACGATCAGGCCCAGAAACGGAATGCCGCCGGCGGTCACCACCACCACGGCGGAAATCGCCGACACGATCAGCAGGCCCACCAGCGTCAGGCGCGCGTGGTTCAGGCCGAGATTGGCGGCGAACTCGCGGCCCATGCCGGCCACGGTGTAGCGGTCCGCCGCCAGATAGGCCGCGGCCGCCAGGCCGAAGCCGATCCACAGCAGTTCGTAGCGGCCGCGCAGCACCCCGGAAAAATCGCCGGTGGTCCAGGCGTGCAGTGATTGCAGCAGGTCGTAGCGATAGGCGACGAAGGTGGTGACCGCATGGATCACGCCGCCCAGGATCAGGCCGATCAGCGGCACGATGAACGGCGTGCGCAGCGGCACGCGCCGCAGCAGCGCCAGGAACAGCAACGTGCCCGCCAGCGCGAAGCCGGTGGCCGTCAGCATCTTGCCGATCACCGGCGTGTCCGGCGCCAGCAGCGTCACCGCCAGGATGCCAAGCGTGGCCGACTCGACGGTGCCGGCCGTGGTCGGCTCGACGTAGCGGTTGCGCACCAGCATCTGCATGATCAGCCCGGCCACCGCCAGCGCCATGCCGGCCAGCAGCAGGGCCAGCGTGCGCGGCACGCGGCTGACCAGCAGCAGGCGCCAGGCGCGCTCGGCGTCCGGCCCGCCGGCCAGCGCGGCGAACGAAAACGACCCCGCGCCCAGGCTGACGCTGGCCACGCACAACGACAGCAACAGCAGCAACAAGGCCGCCAGCCCGGCCCAGCCGGTCATCATCCCGCCCTGCTTCACCCGGCCGACTCCGACGCCATCCGATGGACCATGCGCTTACTTGGCGTCCGGCTTGGCGCCCGACAGCGCGCGGGTGATATCGTCCACGTTCTGCTGCATGGCGGTCAGGCCGGCACTGCCCAGCAGGTACCAGTTGTAGCCGTTCAGGTAGACCACGCGCTGCTGCTTCCAGGCCTTGGTCGGGCGGATCAGGTCGTTGTCCAGCATCCGCTGGGCCGAGGTGCCTTCGCGGCCGATGGCGGCGTCGCGGTCGATCACGAACAGCCAGTCGGGATCGGTCTGGGCAATGAACTCGAACGAGATCGCCTGGCCGTGGTTCGACACGTTCAGGTCCTTGGCGGCGGGCGCGAAGCCGAACGCGTCGTGGATCACGCCGAAGCGCGAGCCGGGACCATAGGCGCTCATCTTGCCGCCGGTGGTCAGCACGATCAGCGCGGTGCCCGCCTTGCCCGCCTGGCCATGCAGCGCCGTGATCGAGGCGCGCAGCGCGTCCAGCTTTTCCCCGGCCTGGGTCTGTTTGCCATAGATGGCGGCCAGCGTTTCGGTGTTGCGCGTGACGCTGCCGACCAGGTCCTTGGCGTCAACCGTCAGGTCGACCGTGGGCGCCAGTTTGGCCAATTCGTCGTACTTGGGCGCCGAACGGCCGGCCACGAAGATCACCTGCGGCTGGGCCGCGTGGATCACCTCGTAGTTGGGCTCGAACATGCTGCCAACCTTGAGGTAGCGCTTGTCGGCGTACTGGGCGAGCTGCGGCGGCAGCTTGGCGGCGCTGGGCACGCCGGCCACGTCCACGCCCAACGCGTGCAGGGTGTCGAGCACCGCCAGGTCCAGCACCACGGTCTTGGCCGGGTTGGACGGCACGGCGGTCTCGCCGCGCGCGTGCTTGACCGGCACGCTCCGGGCCGCGTCCTGGGCCAGGCTCGGGGCGCTGGCGGCGCCCAGGGCCAGGGCCGTGGTGGCACACGCCATCCAGCGGCCGGCGCGCCCTGCCAAGGTTTGCTTCATCGTCATGCTTGTCTCTCCAGGTTGCGGGAATGCCGCCAGGCGGCGGCGCGTCCCGGTTGTTGCTCGCGGGCTCAGAACTTCACGCCCACGCCCAGCCAATAACGGCGGCCGTCTTCGACGTAGCCGTAGTCGTCGTACCCGACCTGCTTGTCGAACAGGTTGTAGATGCCGGCGTACACCGACACCTTCTTGTTCACGGCATACGAGCCGCCCAGGTCGACGAAGGTGTACGACGGCGCCACCAGCGAGGTCGAGGACGGGCCGGTGATCGGCTGGCTTTCCTTGCCGCGGTAGTTGACGCGGGCCCACGCTTGCAGCGCGTCGGAGGCCTGCCAGTTGACCGTGGTGGTGAACAGGTGCTTGGGCAGTTGGTTCAGCGGCTGGCCCTGGTACTGGCCGGACTTCTGTTCCGACTTGGTGAAGGTGTAGCTGCTGGTCAGCGACCAGTCGCGGCCCAGCGGCAGCTTCAGGTTGGCCTCGACGCCGCGCGACACCGCCTTGTCCACGTTCATGTAGGTGGTGGGATTGGAGCCGAACTGGTTGGGACCGTCGGTGCACTGCGACAGCGGGCACGCAACGCGGGTGATCTTGTCCTTGAAGTTGTTGTTGAACAGGGTCAGGCCGGCATTGAAGCCCTCGCCGTCGTCATACAGCAGGCCAAGTTCCTGGGTCACCGACTTCTCGGGCGTCAGGTCGGGGTTGCCGTACATGTTGCCGCCGCGGCTGACCTGCCCCCAGCCGGCCACGGTCTGGCGCAGGTCGGGCGCGCGGAAACCGGTGGACACGCCGCCCTTCAGGGTCCAGCGCTCGGCCATGTGCCACACGCCGTACAGGCGCGGACTGAAATGGCTGCCGAAGTTCTCGTCCTGGTCCATGCGCAGGCCGCCGGTCAGCGCGAAGCTTTCGACCAGGCGCCATTCGTCCTCGGCGAACAGCGCCCACTGGTAGCGCTCCACCTTGCTGGGACCGCCGGCGAGCTGGTTGCCGGTCTGGTCGGTCAGGCGCTGCGTCAGGTAGGTGCCGCCCAGAGTCAGCATGTGCGAACCCAGCGGCAGCGTCCAACTGGTCTGCAGGTCCAGGTTCTTGATCTTCATCTGGCGCGAGCGGTTGTCGAACTCTTCCTGCTGCACGTAGCTGTCGGACACGCCCCAACCCCAGCGGCCGGTGTGCGACAGCGCCCATTTGTTGCTGCGGTAATCGGTTTCCGACGAGGCCGGGCAGCCGTTGCGCGGGCACGCCACGCCGGGAGCCAGCGGCGCGACGGTCTTGCCCAGCGTGTTCTCGTACTTCTGGCGGCTGGAAGTGGCTTCCAGCACGATGTCGTGGTCGCGGTTGGGCGTCAGCGCCAGCTTGGCCGTGATGTTGGTGGCGTTGCGCTTGCGGTAGCCGTCGACGATCCTGTCTTCGTCGCGCTGGGTCGCCTGGCCGTAGATCTGCAGGCCCAGCAGGTCATTCTTGATCGGGCCCGCCAGGTAGAAGTTGCCCTGGTAGATGTCGCCGGACTTGCTGCTTTCCTGGATGGTGGTGTCCATGCGGATTTCGCCGCCCCACTCGTTGGGCACCTTGCGGGTGATGATGTTGATCACCCCGCCCATGGCGTCGGAACCATACAGCGACGACATCGGCCCGCGCACCACCTCGATGCGCTCGATGGCCGAGATCGGCGGCGTCCAGCCGCCTTCGACGCCGCCGGAATCGGAGTTGGTGCGGGTTTCACGCGAGTTCTGGCGCTTGCCATCGATCAGGATGAGCGTGTACTTGGGGCCCATGCCGCGCAGGCTGATGTCCTGGCGGTCGCCGCCGCCGGTGACCACCACGCCCGGCACTTCGACCAGCGCGTCGGTGACATCACGGTAGAACTTCTTTTCGAGATCCTGGCGCGTGATCACGCTGATCGAGGCCGGCGCGTCCTGGATCTGCTGCTCGTAGCCGCTGGCCGTCACCACCACGGTATCCAGCGTCCTGGCGTCGGCCGGCGGGGCCGATTGCGCCAACACCGGATGACCGGCGGCAAGGCCGCTGGCGCACAAGGCGACAGCCAGGCCGGTACGCGGGCCGAATGCGCGGCGCGCGGCCAGATCGTTGCAGCTCATGATTTCAGACTCTCCCGTCCCGGAAGGGCCGCGCCCCGCGCGCAGCCCCGCTCCGCTTCAATTTTTAATGAAAACTATTCTCATATTAGAATTGAGGCCAAGCGTGAGCTGCAACACGCTTTCCGCAACTTTTACTTTCTTCGCACTTCTTGACACTTCTGCCGCCGGCGACCCGCTATGCTGCCGTGGCAACAGAACCCAAGCGCATGCCCATACCCTCCCCCATGGCAACGCGCCGCATCCTGTTGATCGACGACGACGTCGACCTGGCATTGATGCTGCGCGAGTACCTAGAGCCCGGCCACATCGAACTGACCCTGGCGCACAACAGCGCCCAAGGTCTGCCACTTGCAATGCAAGATTGCTTCGATCTGGTGCTGCTCGACCTGATGCTGCCGGACGGCAGCGGCCTCGATCTGCTGCGCCATCTGCGCCGCCACTCGCGCCGCCCCGTCATCATGTTCACCGCCCACGGCGGTGAAACCGACAGGGTGCTGGGACTCGAACTGGGCGCCGACGACTACCTGGCCAAACCCTTCGGTCCGCGCGAACTCAAGGCCCGCATCGGCGCCGTGCTGCGCCGCTTCGAGGAAAAGCCCGACCCCTCCCCGCCCGAGCTGAACGTCGGCGCGCTATCGCTGGACGCCGCCAGCGGCCGCGCCCGCCTGGGCGAGCAGGAAGTGCTGCTGACCGGCGCCGAGCAACGCGTCCTCGAAGTCCTGATGCGCACCCCGGGCCAAGTGGTGCCACGCGAACAGATCAGCCTGTACGCGCTGGGCCGCGCCGCCGATCGCTACGACCGCAGCATCGACACCCACATCAGCAGCCTGCGCCGGAAACTGCAACTGGACCAGGCCGGCGACGCCCCCGCCATCCGCAACCTGCGCGGTCTGGGCTACGTGCTGGCCGGCGCGGCCTGATGCGCGGGCTGCCCGTCCGCTCCCTGTTCTGGCGCGCCTTCCTGACCTTCTGGGGCGCGATGGCCGTCATCACGGTCTGCGGCATGATGCTGACCGCCGTGGTGGCCTGGTACCGCGTCGATTCGCTCGACGGCCTGAACCCCGGCAACCTGACGCGCGACGCGGCCCAGATCGCGCGCGGCGAAGGCGCCGACGGCCTGCGGCGCTGGGTCGAGGCCATGGACGCGCGCTATTCGGCGCTCAAGATTTATATCGTCGACACGCACGATCGCGACATCCTCGGCCGCCGGTTGCCGACCCGCCTGGACGACTGGCTGGCGGCCTTCCGCGCCGCGCCCGATCCAGGCCTGATCGCCGCCTCCATCGAAGTCCCAGCCGATCCGGCCGCGCTGCGCGTGTCGTGGTGGGATCCGCAATTGCTGACATTGCCGGACAACCGTGAACTGCTGATGCTGTTCCTGCCGTTCGACTCCTCGCACTGGGAAGTGCTGGGACTGACGCCGGTGGCGCTGGGCCTGCTGCTGTTCGCGCTGGCCATCACCGCCCCTTTCTGCTGGGCGCTGACGCGCCACGTGGCCGCGCCGCTGGACCAAATGCGCGGCGCCGCGCGCGCCCTGGCCGCCGGCCGGCTCGATACCCGCACCCCCGGCGCGCTGTCGCGGCGCCAGGACGAACTGGGCCTGCTGGCGCGCGACTTCGACGCCATGGCCGGCCGCCTGCAGGCGCTGGTCGATACGCGCGAGCAACTGCTGCGCAACATCGCCCACGAACTGCGCTCGCCGCTGGCGCGCCTGCGCCTGGGCGTGGAACTGGCGCGCCGCAAGGACGAGCGCCAGGACCTGCAACTGGATCGCATGGAACGCGAATGCGAGCGCCTGGACACGCTGGTGGGCAGCACGCTGCGGCTGGCGCGCATGGGCGCCCTGCCCCTGCCCACCGATACGCTGGACCTGGCGGACGTGGTCGACGACGTGGTGCAGGATGCGCGCTTCGAGGCCGGCGAACGCCAGATCGCCATCGGCTGGCACCGTCCGCCGCCGCTGCGCATCGCGGCCGACCGCGACAGCCTGGCCAGCGCCATCGAAAACGTCCTGCGCAACGCCCTGCGTTTCGCGCCGGCGGGCGGCGCGATCCAGGTGCGCCTGCTGGCCGACGCCGGCGAAGCATGCCTGGAAATCGAGGACGACGGCCCAGGCGTGCCGGAAAAGGAACTGGCTTATCTGTTCGAACCGTTCTACCAGGGCGCCCCCGCCGCGGACGCGCCCCCCCGGCGGCGCCGGCCTGGGTTTGAGCATCGCGCGCGCCGCCGTGACGGCCCACAAGGGCCGCATCTCGGCGCGCAACGCCGCCCCGCACGGGCTGAGCGTGCGCATCGAGCTGCCGCGCATGGCCGCCTGACCCACGCGGCCGCGTCGCCAGTCGTCAGGAATCAGTCGCCGGGCACCAATAGTCAGGGATCAGTCGTCGGCCAGGATCGCGGCCGACAGCCGCGGCAACACCCGCAGCGCATTGGCCGTGGTCGCCTGCGCCACCTGCGCCGGCGTGATACCGCGCAGTCCGGCCAGCACCTGGGCGATGCGGGCCAGCTCGCCGGGCCGGTTGCGCCGCCGCGGCGGATGCAGCCAGGCCGGGGGGATATCCGGCGCGTCGGTCTCCAGCACCAGATGGCGCAGGTCGACGTCGGTGGCGTGGCGGCGGATCTGCAATGCCCGTTCGTAGGTCATGGCCCCGCCGAGCCCCAGCGCGAAGCCCTGTTCGACGAAGGCCTGGGCCTGCTGCGCGCTGCCATTGAAGGCATGCGCGATGCCGCCGATACGCTCGTGGCGCCGCAGGTACTTCAGCAGGATGTCTTGCGATTTGCGCACGTGCAGTAGCACCGGCAGCTTGAATTCCGCCGCCATGGCCAGTTGGGCGGCGTAGAAACGCTCCTGCCGCGCGCGCGGCTCGCCCGAGGCGATTTCCGGCACGAAGAAATCCAGTCCGATCTCGCCGATGGCGACGAAACGGGGATCGCCCAGCGACTGCCGGATGGCGTCGCGCAGGGCGTCCAGATCGGCATCGTCGGCGCGCTGCACATAAAGAGGATGGATGCCCAGCGCGTAGGCGCCGCCGGCCACCTGCCCGGCAAGCTCCCGCACGACGGCAAAATTGGCCCGTTCGATGGCGGGAATGACGATGGCCTGGACGCCGGCTTCAAGCGCGTGTCCGATGACCTCGCTACGATCGGTATCGAACTCGGCGGCGTCCAGGTGGCAATGGGTGTCGATCAGCATGGGCGCGGCCTCCTTGCCCGGGTTTCCTGCACAATCATCGCGCCGCCCGGCCCACGGACCGGCCGCGGGCGTCAGCCCGAGACCAGCCGGCCGTTTTCCATCAGCAACTGACGGTCGGCGCGCGCCGCCAGCTCGGGGTCGTGGGTCACGATCGCAAATGCCGTGCCCGACTCGCGATTGACCCGCGTCAGCAGTTCGAACATGTTGTGCGCGGTATGGCGGTCCAGGTTGCCGGTGGGCTCATCGGCCAGCACGCACACCGGCCGCGTCACCAGCGCGCGCGCCAGCGCCACGCGCTGGCGTTCGCCGCCCGACAGTTGCCCCGGAAAGTGCCCTTCGCGCGCCGCCAGGCCGACCAGGCCCAGGACCTCGCGCGCCGCCTCGCGGGCCTTGTCGCGGTTCTCGCGGCGCACGATCAGCGGCATGGCCACGTTGTCCAGCGCCGAAAATTCCGGCAGCAGGTGGTGGAACTGGTAGACGAAGCCCAGGCTGCGGTTGCGCACCTGGCTCTTCTTCGCTTCGGACAACCCGACGGCCAAATGGCCGTCGACCGAGACGGAGCCGCTGGTGGGCACGTCCAGCAGGCCCAGGATGTGCAGCAGCGTGCTCTTGCCGGAGCCGGACGCGCCGACGATGGCGACCATTTCGCCGCGCGCTACGCTCAGGCTCACGTTGCTCAACACCTCGATGCGGGCCGGCCCCTCGTCATAGATCTTGACGAGGTTGTCCGCCTGCAGCGCGGGAGTCACGGTATCAGTCATGGCGCAGCACCTGTGCGGGTTGCAGGCGCGAGGCGCGCCAACTGGGATACAAGGTCGCCAGCAGCGACAGCACCAGGGAGGTCACGCCGATGGTCACGATGTCGCCCACCTGCGGGTCGGACGGCAAGGCGCTGATGAAATAGATCTCGCGCGGCAGGAAATGCACGCCCAGCAGGCGTTCGATGAACGGCACGATCACGTCGACGTTGTAGGCGATCACGATGCCTCCCGCCACGCCCAGCAGCGTGCCGATGACGCCAATCAGCGCGCCCTGCACCAGGAAGATGCGCGCCACTTCGCCCGGCCCCGCGCCCAGCGTGCGCAGGATGGCGATGTCCGATTGCTTGTCCTTGACCGCCATCACCAGCGACGACAGCAGGTTGAACGCGGCCACCGCCACGATCAGCGCCAGGATCAGGAACATCATGCGCTTTTCGGTCTGCACGGCGGCGAACCAGGTGCGGTTGTTGCGCGACCAGTCGCTCGCCATGACGTACGGCGGCAGCACGTTGCGCAGCTCGGCCGCCACCTCGGGCGCCTTCTGCATGTCGGCGATGCGCAGGCGCACGCCGGCGGTGCCGCTATCGCGGAAGACCTTGGCCGCGTCGTCGTTGTCGACGAAGGCCAGCGAGGAATCGTATTCGTAGTGGCCCGACGAGAACACGCCGACCACGGTGAACTGGCGCATGCGCGGCGCGAAGCCGGCCGGGCTGATCGAGCCCTGCGGCGCCAGCATCAGCAAGGTGTCGCCCACCTTCACGCCCATGCCGTCGGCCAGCTCGTTGCCCAGCACCACGCCGAAGCCGCCCGGCTTCAGGTCGGCCAGCTTGCCCGCCACCATCTGCCGCGGCAGGTCCGAGACGTTGCCTTCGGTGGCCGGGTCGATGCCGCGCACCTGCACCCCGCGCAGCGCCTGGCCGCGCACCAGCATGCCCTGCGCCGCCACGAATGGCGCGCCGGCCTTGACCTCGGGGTTGCGCTTGGCGGCGTCGGCGAACTGCTGCCACTGCTCCAGCACCCGCTCGGGCGCGGCGCCCGGGATGTAGAGCTCGATGTGCGGCAGCACCGACAGCATGCGGTCACGGACCTCTTTCTGAAAGCCGTTCATGACCGACAGCACCACGATCAGGGCGGCGACGCCCAGCGCGATGCCTGCCATGGAACTGGCGGCGATGAAAGAGATGAAGCGATCGCGGCGGCCGCGTCGCTGGCGGATGCGGGCCAACCCGGCATAGCGGGCGCCGATCCAGAGTTCGTAGGGTATTTTCAGCACGAGCGCATTATGGCATTAACCGGCCGCAAAACCGTCCCCGGAATGCGGGAATGGAAGACAAGCCGTGACAAGCTATGGCAGTCGGGGCCGGGCTTAGTTCCCGGCCTGGGTCCGGGTCCGGCCAGCGACTACAATCCTGGCCATGCTGATCGTCATCCCGGGCGCCTTGCCCGCCCTTCCCGTCGCCGCAGAACTGGCCAAGCTGCTGCCCGAGCGCGCCCCCACCCTGCACCACTGGCTGCAGGCCGGCAGCGCCCGAGTCCAGGCCCACGACATCCGTACCCAGGGCTGTACCGCGTTCGAAGCCTGGCAACTGCGCCGCGCCGGCTACGCCACGGAACCCGGCCTGCTGCCGGGCGCCGGACTGGGCCCGCTGCTGGCCGACGGCCAGGCCGGCGACGGCCCCATCTGGCTGGCCGAACTGGTCCACCTGGCCCTGGGCACCGACCAGGCCACCCTGCTCGACCCGACCCAGATGGACCTGCGCGACGCCGAGACCGCCGCGCTGCTGGAGACCGCCCGTCCGCTGTTCGAAGACACCGGCTTTGCCGTCGAACCGTTGACGGCCGCCCGCTGGCGCCTGCGCCTGCCGGACGGCCTGCGGCCCCAGACCGCCAGCCCGCTGGCGGTGGCGGGCCAGCGCCTGAACGACTGGTGGCGCCAGGATGCCGAATCCCGGCCCTGGCGCCGGCTGCTCAACGAGATCCAGATGTCCTGGCACGAGCATCCCGCCAACGAATCGCGCGCCGCGCGCGGCCTGCCGCCCGTCAACGCCCTGTGGCTGTATGGCGGCGGCACGCCATGGGCCATGCGCCCGGCCGGCCCGGAACAGGTCATGACTGAACTGGATGCCGCGCAACGCGCCGGCGACTGGGCCGCCTGGCTCGACGCCCTGGCCGCGCTCGAGCAGCGCCTGCAAGCGCTGGCCGGCCCCAAGGGCCTGCCGGACCAGCCCGCAGAACTGCTGTTGCTGGGCGACGATCGCAGCGCCACCCTCACCCTGAAACCGCGCGGGGGCCTGCTCGGCTTGCTGCCCGCGCCCAAGAAAAACTGGAGCGCCTGGTGGTCTCACCCCGCTTAACCGTCCGCTGCGCCGACCTCGCCGCCTGCCACGCCCTGGAAGCCTCGGGCATCCACCCGCTGCTGGCGCGCCTGTGGGCCGCGCGCGGCGTCACCCATCCCGACCAGACCAAGCTGGCCTGGCCCGCGCTGCTGCCGCCGGCCGGCCTGACGCACTCGGCGCACGCCGCCGGCGTGCTGGCCGACGCCATCCAGGCCGGCAAGAAGCTGCTGATCGTGGCCGACTACGACTGCGACGGCGCCACCGCCTGCGCCGTCGGCCTGCGCGCCCTGTCGGCCATGGGCGCCGATGTCGACTTCCTGGTGCCGAACCGCTTCGAGACCGGCTACGGCCTGTCGCCCGCCGTGGTCGAGCTGGCCTGCCGCCATCGCACCGGCAAGCCCGACATCATCATCACCGTGGACAACGGCATCGCCAGCGTCGACGGCGTGGCCGCGGCCAACGCCGCCGGCATCGGCGTGGTCATCACCGACCACCACCTGCCCGGCGACACGCTGCCGGACGCCCTGGCCATCGTCAACCCGAACCAGCCGGGCTGCGGCTTCCCGTCCAAGAACCTGGCCGGCGTCGGCGTCATCTTCTACATGATGCTGGCGCTGCGCGCCGAGCTGCGCCGCCGCGGCGTCTACGCCCCCGATGGCGGGCCGCGCCTGGACGCGCTGTCCGACCTGGTGGCGCTGGGCACGGTGGCCGACGTGGTCAAGCTCGATGCCAACAACCGCCTGCTGGTGACCCAGGGACTGCAGCGCATGCGCAGCGGCCGCCTGCAGCCCGGCCTGCGCGCCCTGTTCGCCGTGGCCGGGCGCGAGCCGCGCGCCGCCAATGGCTTCGACCTGGGCTTCGCGCTGGGCCCGCGCATCAACGCCGCCGGCCGTCTGGCCGACATGAGCCTGGGCATCGCCTGCCTGACCACCGACGACGAGGCCCAGGCGCTGGAGATGGCTCGCGAGCTGGACAACATCAACCGCGAGCGCCGCACCATCGAGGCCGAGATGCGCGAACAGGCCATGGCGGCCATGGAAGCGCCCGACGCCGCGCCCGGCGCCACGGTCTGCGTGTTCGACCCGGGCTGGCACCAGGGCGTGGTCGGCCTGGTGGCCTCGCGCCTGAAAGAGAAATTCTGGCGGCCCACCCTGGCCTTCGCGCCGGCCGGCGACGACGAGATCCGCGGCTCGGGCCGTTCGATTCCCGACGTGCACCTGCGCGACGTGCTGGACCTGGTGTCCAAGCGCCACCCCAACCTGATCCGCAAGTTCGGCGGCCACGCCATGGCGGCCGGCCTGACGCTGGGCCGCCAGGACTTCCCGGCCTTCGCCCCCGCCTTCGATGCCGCCGTGCGCGAACTGACCGGACGCGACAGCTTCGAGCCGGTCATCGAGACCGACGGTTCGCTCGAATCCGGTTACGCCAACGCCGAGGTCGCCGGCCTGCTGCAACAACAGGTCTGGGGCGCGGGTTTTGCCGCGCCGCTGTTCCTGGACGAATTCGTGGTGCGCAACCAGCGCCTGGTCGGCGAGAAGCACCTGAAACTGTCGCTCGAACGCGGTCACCAGCGCTTCGATGCCATCTGGTTCGGCCACGACCAGTCCTTGCCCGAGCACATCCAGGCGGCCTACCGGCTGGAGCAGAACGTGTGGAACGGAATGGTGTCGGTGCAGTTGGTGATCGAACACGCCGGGTGATGTTGCCCGCCCGGCGCCCGCCGCGCGGACTGGCTGTGCCCCCTTTGCAGCCATGAGGGTGCGACCAGGCTGGCTGGGCGCACCCTTCCCGGCTCAGAACCGGTACTTCAGGCTCAGGCCGCCCTGGGTGTCCCGGTAGCCGTGGTCGCCCTGTTGATGGGTGACGTTGGCTGACAGCGCAAGGTTGTCGCTGAGGTTGCCCGAGACGCCGATCCTGGCTTCGCCGACGTTTTCCGCACCAAGCATCCAGTTGCGATTGGCGCCCATCGTGACCCCGTACTTGTTGGTGTTGTGCAACCAGTTCAATTCAAGCGCGGTTTCGACCTGGCCGGCAAGGCTGGCGCCAGCGGTGGCCGAGCTGCTGACCATGGCCAGGCGCGCGCCGAGGCGCGTCTGGATATTGCCATCGCCCTCCCCCTTGACCGTGGTCGGGCCCGCGTCCTGCTGCACGAAAGTCCTGGCCTTGACGCCGCCGTACATGATCTGCGCTTGCGGCCGCACGCTCAGGCGGTGCTCGCGGCCGCCACCATTGCTGAAGGATGCCACGTCGATGGCATAACCGGCTTCGATCGAGGCGGTCATGCCGTCGGCCTTGTATTTTTCCTTGAGGCCGCTGCCTTCAGCACTATTGTCGAAGTAGTTGTAGAGCAGCCAGCCATCGACGTAGCCGCCGCGGTGGCTTTGGCCGTCCTGATACCAGGTGCCATACACGCCAGCGCTATAGCCGTCCACCTGACCCCGGGCGTTGCCGGTGGCGGCGTTGCGGGTCTTGCTGCGTTGCTGACCATGGCCCGCCATGAGGCCGACGCGCCACGCATCCTGGCCGTTGATACTGCCAGCGATGATCGAGCCCCCCAATTGCAGCAGGCTGCGGTCGGCACTGAAGCGGTTTGCACCGTCGAACATCATGCCGTGCGTGGTTCCCCCTGCGACCCTGGCCCAGACGCGGCCGCGCGCGCCGGTGACGGGGTCGACGGATTCGCCGCTTTCGCGATCGCTCAAGCTGGTGTTGAACAGCGTGTTCGCCGCAAGCAGGTTGCTGGCATAGGCGCCGAACAAGGGGCTGACGTTGTGATTCCTGATGTCGTCGGAGCCCGCCGACGGTCGCTTGGCGCTGGTCAGATACCAGATACCGTTGGCTTTCTTGTCGCCGTTTTCCTTGCTTTTGAGCGAATAGACATACCCGCCCGCGGTGACGTCGTTGGCAAGCACGAAGGTATCGGTGCCGCTCGCGCCCCCGGCCACGGTGATGAGGGTGATGCCTTCCACGGTCTGGCCGCCCGCGCCGCCTTCATTTTCAACGGTCACCGCGGTCTTGCCGCTGGCCACGCCTTGAATGATGAGCTGGTCGGCGGGACTGCCGTCGCCCCCCAGCACCGCGCCCAGAATCACCGCGCTGCCCTCCCTGCCTTCCCAATCGCCGTCGATGGTAAAGGTCTGCACGGCGCAAGAGTCGCAGTTCTTGAGATTGAGCGTGCCGCTGTTGAGGAACTTGCCCCTCGTGCCGGCGGCGCCGAGTTTGAGGGTGACCGGCGTGGATACCGGCGTCCCGTTGGCTTGAACGTCGTTGAATACCAGGGTCCCCTGGTTCTCGATCCCGGCGAAGTTCTGGTTCGTCGCCCCCAAATTGAGCGTGGCGCCAGGACGGATCGTCACATTGCTGGTATTGGCGATCGCGTTGACGATCGCGGTCTTGAGCGTACCCGCCTCGACGGTGGTGGCGCCGGTGTAGGTGCTGGCGGCCGCCAGTTCCAGCGTGCCCGCGCCCTTTTTGGTCAGGGTCTTGCCGTCCCACTTGAAATCATTGGTGGCCGCATCGACCCCCGACACATCGGCCAGCGCCGTCGCCAGTTTGAACGCGCCGTTTTCGGCAATGGTGAAGTTGCCGCTCGATTTATTCTTGTCGTCCTCATTCCAACGGAGCTTGTAGCTGAGTTCCAGCTTCTTGGCGTCGCCCGTCGCGACCTGGAGGCGAGGCGTCAGGTAATCGATCTCGGTCGCGCTCGTATCGAAGACGGTGACGCTGGGCGTGCCGTTGAGATGGATGCCGTTGGTATCGTTGCCAGCGGGCCCGGTATTTGGCAAGGTCAGGATCACCCGAGGCGTGTCCAACGCTTCGCTGGTGGCGGGCGGATGGGCGTCGGTCAACTTGATGGGATCGCCGGCGGCGATATTCAGGTTTCCATCTTCATTGATGTAGTCCTTCAGGTTGTCGACGCCGGGCGCCTGCCCTGTCGTGATGACGAGCGGTTTCGTTGACGGAATCGTCGAAATGAACGTGTCCGCCAAGCTGCTCAACACCCAAATGCCCTCGTTGACCTTGCCGGTGGCGTCTTTTTTGCCTTGCCTGAGCTTATAGACGTAGCCGCCCGCGGTGACCGGGCTGTCCAGCACGAAAGCGTTGGCCACGCTGCTACCCGTGGTGATGAGGGTAATGCCGCCATCGGCAGTGGTTTCGCCCCCCGCGCCGCCGACATTACGGATCTTGACTCTGGTGGTGCCGGTGGCGGCGCCAGTGATGTCGACTTTGTCGGTATTGCTGTCATCGCCCGCCAGTGCCGCGGTCAAAGAAATCAAACTGCCGACATCGCCGAACCAGTCGCCTTGGACCTGGAAGGTTTTGCCAACGGTGCTGTCGCCGGTGTCGAGCTCGAGCCTGCCGGCATTGCTGACGTTGCCGGCCAGGCTCATCGGGCTGGCGCCTTTGCTGCCCTCGCCTCTGTCATTGAACGCGATGATGCCGCGATTGGTGATGGCGCCGTGCGTGTTGCCGCCCACGGATTGGGCAAAGCCGCCCATGTTGAGCTTGGCATCCGCGGCAATCGTCAGATTGGCGCTGGTGGAGAAAGCATTTTCGGCGCCGGCTTTGAGTTCGCCATGGTTGATGATGGTGTCGCCGGTGTAGCGGTTGCTGGCTGCCAGCACCAGCGTGCCCGGGCCGTTCTTGGTCAGCGTCTTGCCGTCCCACGGCGTGGCGCCGTTGGTGTTCGCCCCCGTGTCGGCCAGCGCCGCGCCGAGCTCGAAGCTGCCGCCGCCAACGGTGAAGGTGCCGTGCGCCTTATCGGCCGTTTCGTTCCAACTGAGTTTGTAGCCGGCTTGCAGGGTCTTGCCGTCCGGAGATCTGGACACGTTGGCTGTCAAATAATCGGGTTGCGCCGCGCCGTTGAGGATGACGTTGGGCAAATCGCCCTTGATGGCCCCGGTGACGCTTGCGATCCCGACGCCGCTTTTCTCTGCCTCGGTGATGCCGGGCATCGTCATGTCCAGCGTGACGCCCTCGGCGAAGATCATGTCCCCGTCTGCGTTGACGACATATTGCGCCTTCTCTTCGGCGGTCAGCGCCCTTGAGAAATCGAAGGGCAGCGTGGTGCCGGCCTCGATCGTGGGACGGATGACGTTGTCAGTGTCCTGGTGCTCACCTGCAGAAGGGGGGGTCTGCTGCTCGGGAGCAGGAGGGGCCGGCACATCGCCATCATTATCCTTGGCGCTGCTCAGATACCAGACTTTCTGATTGGCCGAATCGGCCTTGTTCAGGAGCGAATAGACCAGGCCGTTGGCGGTGATGGTTCCGGAGCTCAGGGTGAAGGCGCCGCTTGCGCTATCTTCGCCAGCGGTGATCAGGGTGATGCCGTTTGTCGTGCCTGTCGTCCCCGCGCCATTGATATTGCGCACCTGGACTTTGGTGGAGCCGGTGGCGGCGCCGGTGATTTCGACTTTGTCGGCAACGCTGTCGTCGCCGTTGCCAAGAGCGGCGGCCAATTTGATGAGGCTGTCGGTACTGCCAGTCCAATTGCCAATGATCCGCAACGTCTTGCCAACGGTATCGTCGCCGTTGTCGAGATCGAGCGTGCCGGCATTGAGCAGGTTACCGGTCAGGCTCGCCGAATTTGTGCCCGTCTTGCCGGCATTCATGCTGTTGAACAGGATGACGCCGTTGTTGATGATGGCCCTGTCTTCGCTCCCGGCCTGGGAGAATCCGCCAAGGTTCAACGTGGCACTTGGGCCAATCGTCAGCTCGCTGCTTTTTGCAAACGCGTCCGCGATCCCGGTCTTCAGCACGCCCCCGTAGATCGTGGTGGCGCCGGTGTAAAGGTTCGCCGCCGTCAACTGCAACACGCCCGGGCCGGCTTTGGTCAGGCTCTTGCCATCCCACTTGTTGGACGCCGGAAGGTCCTTGATGTCGCTCAGCGCCGCGCCCAGGGTAAAGTCGCCGCCTTCGGCAATCGTGAAGGTACCGTGTGCCTTGGCGGGGTCTTCGAGCCAACTGAGCTTGTAGGTGGCCTGGTAGCCGATGGGGTGGGCCGGTATCACAGGCAGGAGCGGGAGCATCCCGCCGAATGTATCCTGCTTGTCGACCTCCTCTTGGGTCCGCTCCCCGCCCATTGCAATGCCGGATGCGAACGTCAGGTAATCGACCGGCGAGGTGTCGGTGACGACAATGCCGCCGACGGCGGTCTTGGCGAAATCGCCCTCGACGAAGACTTCCGATTCGACTTGATTCTGGGTAACAAACAGCAACTGATCGGTCGCGCTGCCGTCGGTGATGCCGGCCAGGTTGAACGTCGTGCCGGTTCTACTGATGGTGGCCTTGCTGTTATTGAGGATGAGCCGCAGACTTTCCGGATTGCTGGATTTCGTGCCGTCGCCTTTGAGCGCGCTGCGGGCAATGACGGAGAAGGTGCTGCCATCCTTGAAGACCAGGTCGCCGATCCGCGTCAAGCCCGTTCCCGACACCATCAGCGTAGCGCCTTCGCCAATGGCGAGTTGCGGCATGCGCATGCGATTTATCACGGCAGCCGAATCATCGGCGGGAAACAAGGTGGCCGCCAGCTTACTGCGCTGTGGCCCTTGCTTGATGTCGGCGAAACCTGTTTGGTGCGTTCCGTTCAAATCAATCCACTCTGCCGCATTATTCAAGATATGCAGCGAACTGCTGGACGAGCCGACAGGCGCATCCAGCACCACGCTGCCGTTGATGGTGGATCCTCGCTCGAGCGTGAGCAGGTTGTTGCCGCCGGTGAAGTGGAGAGCCTCCCCATAGCGGCCGTGGACCCCGCTTTCCTGGGCCTCGCCTCCTGCCGTGCCAATGCCCTGCCGCCCAAAACCGGGCGTTCCAGCGCTGATTGATCCTGCGGGCGTGGAATCGGTGAACACAATGTCCAGGTCGCTGCCCACAATGGCCGCACCGCCATCGCCGCCATTGCCGCCCTTTACCGGCGGATCTCCGCCTTCGACAGCGCCGCGGCCATTCATGCCATGGGCGCCTGCGCCCCCCTTGACTGAACCACCGCCGATGACAATCCGAAGATTGCTGCCATGAATGGCGTCCGCGCCGCGGGCGCCATTTTCGCCAACCTTGACGGCCGGGGTCCCCGCCGCGCCACCGACCAGGGCGCTGTTTACCCGCACCACGTTGTTGTCGCGCAGCGAACCGTCTTGCGTGGTGAAGACATACGCCGTTTCGCCATCGGTCGCGGACGCATAGGGCTGCTCCTTGGCACTGCCGTTGTGGCCATCCAGCCCGGCGGGCTGCGCCGCCAAGAACGGCGTGTTGTCCTTGGTCAGCAGGATGCTCTGCGTGCCAGCCGTTTTCGTGGGCGTCTCCCCTGCCACTTCTGCCGCATGCACGCCGGCCGCCTGCCCCGAGAGCGCCAGAGCGACGTAGAGGGCGGTGGTGGTTTTGCGGGGAATGAAACGCCTGGACTTGGCGTGGCTGCGGGTTGGCCGGGGCTGCAGGCGGAAAGCGGCGCGCGAGGAAGCAAGGGTCATGATGGTTTTGAACTCCGCGGCCGCTACGGTCAGAATGACCGAGGCCGAGCCGCAAAACTGCCAGGGGAAAACGCGTCAACGAGAATGAATCATTGACGCAATACTCCTCAGCATTTTCGGCACAAAACTGGCGGAAAGTTTCGCTGCCGCCTCGAAGCAAGACCAAATGACGCTCGGCGCCACAAAAGAAAACGGGCGCATCCACGAGGAGGCGCCCGTTTCGCTCGCGGCCCCATCCGGCAGGGCCCGCGCGCGCGGCTACGTTATTTGTTGACCAGCCTGGCCGGCTGCGCCAGCGCCACCAGCGCGCCGACCACCAGGCACGCGGACAGCATGTACAAGCCTGTGTTGGTGGTGCCGGTCATGTCCTTGAGCCAGCCCACCAGGTAGGGGCTGACGAAGCCCGCCAGGTTGCCCACCGAGTTGATCAGCGCGATCCCGGCGGCGGCGGCCGTGCCGCCCAGCAGCGCGGTCGGCAGGCTCCAGAACAGCGGCAGCACCGTGCAGATGCCGATGTTGGCCACCGTCAGCGCCAGGATGGCCAGCACCGTGTTGCCGCTCCAGATCGCCGAGAACAGCAGCCCCAGCGCGCCGAACAGCGCCGGAATCGCCACGTGCCAGCGGCGCTCGCGATTGCGGTCGGAGTTGCGCGCGATCAGGATCATGCCGATCACCGCGAACAGGTTCGGCACGGCCGTCAACAGCCCGATCGCCAGCGGACTCTGCACGCCGGTGCTCTTGATCAGCGTCGGCATCCAGAACCCTACGCCGTACAGGCCCATCACGAAGGAGAAGTAGATCAGCGCCATGGCCCAAACCCGCGGATGCGCCAGCGCGGCGCGGATCGGCGGGTCTTCCTTGTGCTGCTCCTCGGCCGCGATGTTGCGGATCAGCACCGCCTTCTCGTTCGCGGTCAGCCACTTGGCCTTGTTGATGCGGTCATCCAGGTAGATCAGCACCAGCACGCCGATGATCACTGACGGGATGCCCTCCAGCAGGAACAGCCATTGCCAGCCCGACAGGCCATGGTCGCCGTGGAACGTATTCATGATCCAGCCCGAGATCGGGCCGCCGATCAGGCCGGACATCGGCACCGCGGTCATGAAGAAGGTGGTGATGCGCCCGCGCCGGGCGGCCGGATACCAGTAGGTCAGATAGAGGATGATGCCCGGAAAGAAACCCGCCTCGGCCGCGCCCAGCAGGAAGCGCAGGAAATAGAACATGTGCACGCTGGTCACGAACATCATGCAGGCCGAGATGATGCCCCAGGTGATCATGATGCGCGCGATCCAGACCCGCGCGCCGACTTTGTGGAGAATGATGTTGCTGGGGATCTCGAACAGGAAATAGCCGATGAAGAATATCCCCGCGCCCAACCCGTACACCGTCTCGCTGAACTGGAGTTCCTGCAGCATCTGCAGCTTGGCGAAGCCTACGTTGACGCGGTCCAGGTAGGCCACGACGTAGCAGACGACCAACAGCGGCACCAGCCGCCACCCCACTTTGCGATAGATCCGGTCCTCCTCAGCCGCCGGGATCGCCGGCGAGACCCCGGGGGCCATAGTGTGTTCCATCAATGTCTCCTCCTCTGACGGGATAGGCCGGTCATGGACCGGCAGCTTGTCCGGTCCCGCGTCCCCAGCGGGGACATATGGGCCGGCAGACCAAGCCTAGAACCCGGTAGTTGACAAAAAACTGAACAACTATGCCCTCTGCGCGCAAACCCCTAGAACGATCCGACAGAATCGGGCGGAACCTCGGCGAAACCTTTTTTCGCCCGATCCGTCCCCCTGCATGCGAGCGGACCCGACGGGATGGCGGCTTACACGGTAAAATGCCCGGTTTCGCACAAAAGTCATCAGGAATCATCATGGAAGCCGAACGTCAGAACCAGCTCGCAGCCCGCCTCGCCGACTACGCGGAGCGCGAACAGGCTCTACGGAGGTATCTTTGACTACGATGCCAAAACCGAACGCCTGCAGGTCGTAAACGCCGAGCTCGAAGACCCGGCCGTCTGGAACGACCCCAAGCACGCCCAGGACCTGGGCCGTGAAAAGAAATCCCTCGAGGACGTGGTCGAGACCCTCACCGCGCTCGGCACGGGCCTGGCCGACGCCAACGAACTGTTCGAACTGGCCGCCGCCGACAACGACGACGCCACCCTCGAATCCATCGAGCAGGACGCCAATGGCTTCCAGGAAAAGCTGGAAAGCCTGGAGTTCCGCCGCATGTTCTCGAACCCGGCCGATCCCCTGAACTGCTTCCTGGACATCCAGGCGGGCGCGGGCGGCACGGAAGCGCAGGACTGGGCCTCGATGCTGCTGCGCCAATACCTCAAGTACGCCGAGCGCAAGGGCTTCAAGGCCGAAGTGCTGGAAGAATCCGAGGGCGAAGTGGCCGGCATCAAGTCCGCCACCATCAAGCTCGAAGGCGAGTACGCCTTCGGCTACCTGCGCACGGAAACCGGCGTGCACCGTCTGGTGCGCAAGAGCCCGTTCGACTCGTCGGGCGGTCGCCACACCTCGTTCGCCAGCGTGTTCGTCTACCCCGAGGTCGACGATTCCTTCGAAGTCGAAGTGAACCCGGCCGACCTGCGCGTGGACACCTACCGCGCCTCGGGCGCGGGCGGCCAGCACATCAACAAGACCGACTCGGCCGTGCGCCTGACGCACATCCCGACCGGCATCGTGGTGCAGTGCCAGAACGACCGCTCGCAGCACCGCAACCGCGCCGAAGCGATGCAGATGCTCAAGTCCAAGCTGTACGAACTGGAAATGCGCAACCGCATGGCCGAACAGCAGAAGCTGGAAGACTCCAAGACCGACGTGGGCTGGGGCCACCAGATCCGCTCGTACGTGCTGGACCAGAGCCGCATCAAGGACCTGCGCACCAACGTCGAAATCTCCAACACGCAGAAAGTGCTGGACGGCGACCTGGATCCCTTCATCCAGGCCAGCCTCAAGCAAGGCGTGTAAGTTCCGCGATACTTCCGTCCACCGTCCCCCGAGGGTTCACGCATGTCCGACACCATCGCAATTCTCACCGGCGCGTCGCGCGGCATCGGCGCCGCCATGGCGCGCGGCCTGGCCAAACCGGGCACCCGCCTGATCACCCTGGCGCGCCGCGAAGACCCCGAGCTGGCCGCCTACGCCCGCTCGCAGGACGCGCAGCTTGAACAGGTGTCCGTGGACCTCTCGGACCTGGCCGCGGCCGAAGCGGCCGCGCGCCGCATCTGCGACGCGCTGCCGCGCGACGCCCGTCGTTACCTGCTGATCAACAACGCCGGCACCGTGCACCCCGTGTCCGGCACCGACGCGCTGATCGACGGTCCGGCGATTGCCGCCGCCTTCAATCTGAACGTCACGGCCGTGATGCTGCTGACCGCGCGCTTCCTGGCCGCGGTCGAAGACCTCAAGGCCGACCGCCGCGTGCTCAACATCTCCTCCGGCGCCGGCCGCAACCCCAACGCCGGCTGGGGCGTGTACTGCGCCACCAAGGCCGCGCTCGACATGTACTCGCGCGTGGTCAAGCAGGAACAGGGCGAGAACGGCGCGCGCGTCGTCTCGCTGGCCCCCGGCATCGTCGACACCGACATGCAGGCCGCCATCCGTTCCAGCGATCCCAAGAGCTTCCCGGCGCTGGCCAAGTTCCAGGACTTCCACGCCACCGGCAAGCTGTCCTCGCCCGCCAACGTGGCTTCCCGCATCCTCGCCTACCTGGATCGCGACGATTTCGGCGCCACCGAAATCGACGACATCCGCAATTACGACTGATCCCCCGACCATGACCGACCACACGACCGCTCCGGCAACCGCCCAGGATGAAAACCGCTTGATCGCCGAACGGCGCGCCAAGCTGGCCAAACTGCGCGAAACCGGGGTCGCGTATCCCAACGATTTCGTCCCCGACGCCCGCGCCGCGGCCCTGCACGACAAGTACGACGACCAGACGCAGGAAGCCCTGGCCGCCGCGCCCGTCACCGTCAAGGTCGCCGGCCGCATGATGCTCAAGCGCGTCATGGGCAAGGCCAGCTTCGCCACGCTGCAGGACAGCACCGGCCGCATCCAGATCTACCTGGACCGCGGCACGCTCGGCGAAGACAGCTACGCCGCGTTCAAGCAATGGGACATCGGCGACATCATCGCGGTCGAAGGGTCGGTCTTCAAGACCAACAAGGGCGAACTGTCGGTGCACGCCGCCACGGCGCGCCTGTTGTCCAAGTCGCTGCGCCCGCTGCCGGACAAGTTCCACGGCGTGGCCGACCAGGAGCTGCGCTACCGCCAGCGCTACGTCGACCTCATCATGACCGACGCCACGCGCCGCACCTTCGAGGCGCGCAGCAAGGCCGTGGGCAGCATCCGCCAGTTCATGCTGAACGCCGGCTTCCTCGAAGTCGAAACGCCCATGCTGCACCCGATCCCGGGCGGCGCGGCGGCCAAGCCCTTCGTCACGCACCACAACGCGCTGGACATGGAAATGTTCCTGCGCATCGCGCCCGAGCTCTACCTCAAGCGCCTCATCGTCGGCGGCTTCGAACGCGTGTTCGAGGTCAACCGCAACTTCCGCAATGAAGGCGTGAGCCCGCGCCACAATCCGGAATTCACGATGATGGAGTTCTACGCGGCCTTCGCGGACTACCGCTGGCTGATGGACTTCACCGAGGAACTGATCCGCCAGGCCGCCATCTCGGCCACCGGCAGCGCCGTGCTGACCTACCAGGAACGCGAGCTGGATCTGTCCAAGCCGTTCGACCGCCTGACCATCTGCGAAGCCATCCTCAAGTACGCCCCGGGCTACACCCAGGCGCAACTGGACGACCCGGCCTTCGTGCGCGCCGAACTCAAGAAGCTGGGCGCCGACGCCGACGGCCCGGTGCTGGCGCGCGCCGGCCTGGGCGCGCTGCAGCTCGCGCTGTTCGAGGAAACGGCTGAAGCCAAGCTGTGGAACCCGACCTACATCATCGACTACCCGGTCGAAGTGTCGCCGCTGGCGCGCGCCTCCGACACCCGCGAGGGCATCACCGAGCGCTTCGAGCTGTTCATGACCGGCCGCGAGATCGCCAACGGCTTCTCCGAGCTGAACGACCCCGAAGACCAGGCCGAGCGTTTCCGCTCGCAGGTCGAGGCCAAGGACGCCGGCGACGAGGAAGCGATGTACTACGACGCCGACTACATCCGCGCGCTGGAATATGGCATGCCCCCGACGGGCGGCTGCGGCATCGGCATCGACCGCCTGGTCATGCTGCTGACCGACAGCCCCAGCATCCGCGACGTCATCCTCTTCCCGCACCTGCGCCGTGAAGACTAAGACGCGGGCGGCATCATGATCGTCAAGATCCTGATGCTGGCGGCGGTGGTTGCGGCGCTGTTCTTCATGGTGATGCAACCCCGCCGCGGCCGCGGCCGCGGCGGCTACGCCACGGGCCCCGCGCCCGCGCGGCGCACGCCGCTGTTCATCGCGCTGTGCCTGGCCACGGCGCTGGCCCTGACCGGCACGCTGGTCACCGCGGTGATCTGGATGGGCAGCGTTGCCGGCGGCGTGACCGGCGGCGGCTACCGTGGCGAAGCCGATTTCCTCCTGACCATCGCCGGCGCCCTGCTGGCGATCGCCGTGGCCTGCGGGGTCGGCGCCTTCCTCAAGCGCAAGGGCTGATCCCGCGCCTCGGGCCGTCCACAAGCGACCGCCCTCCGCGGCGCCATGCCCACCCTACCCCTTCTTCCTTATCGCGACCGCCAGGCGCCGCATGGCCAGGTCGATCTCATGCGCGCTGAGCGAGGCATAGCCCAGCAGCCAACCTTGCAGCGCGGGCGTATCCGCATACAACCGCGCCAGGCCTGGCAGCACCAGCCCCGCCTGCGCGGCGCGGCGGATGGTGTCGGCCTCGGACCATCCCGGCTCCAGCAGGCACGGCACCTGCAGTCCGCCTTCGGGACGCAGCGCGCGCGCCACGCCCGCCAGATGCTTTCCGACCGCGTCCAGCATGGCCTCGCGCCGCGCCGCGTACAGCTTGCGCATGGCGCGCACGTGGGCGTTGTAATGGCCATCGGCCATGAAGCGCGCCAGCGTCAGTTGCAGGACCTGCGGTGTATGGCCGTCGACGATGCTGCGCGCGCGGCTGAAGGCGCCGACCAGCTCGTCCGGCAGCGCCATGTAGCCCATCCGCAACCCCGGATAGAGCGTCTTGCTGAAGGTGCCCAGGTAGATCGTGCGGCCGTGCCGATCCAGGCCTTGTACGCACGCGGTCGGCAGGCCGTCGTAGTGGAATTCGCTGTCGTAATCATCCTCGATGATCCACTTGCCGTTTTCGGCCGCCCAGCGGATCAGGTCGAACCGCCGCTCCAGCGACAGCGTCGCCCCGGTCGGATACTGGTGCGACGGCGTCACATAGACGCAACTGGCGCCGCTGCGGTCGGCCCGCAGCAGGTCGGTGCGGATCCCGTGCGCATCGACGTCGATCGGCACCACCCTGGCCTCGGCGAACTCGAACGCCTTGCGGGCGCCGAAGTAGCCCGGGTTCTCCAGCAGGATCGGCTTGCCGGCATCCGCCAGCAACTGCGCGCACAGGAACAGCGCCTGCCGCGTGCTGCTGAGCACCACGATCTGCTCGGCACGGATCCGGGCGCCGCGCTCCAGGTTCAGATAAGTCGCGATCGCGCGGCGCAAGGGCTCGGCGCCCTGGGGATCGCCGTGCAGCAGCACATGGCCGCGATGGTCCTTCATCACCTGCCGCTGCAAGCGCTCCCACACGTCCGTCGGGAAGGTGCGGGTCTCGGGCAGCCCGGTGGCGAACGCCTGGATCGTCTGCTGGTCGGTCACGCCGCCGCTGTCGAAGATCGCGCGGCCGCGCCGGCTCAGGCCGGCCGCCGGCGCGGACGGTTGCGCCGTCGCCCGGCGTTCGCGCTGCGGGGCGCGGCGCCGCGCCGAACCGCGCAGTTCGGTGCCGATGGTCTCGGACACATAGCTGCCCGAGCCCTTGCGCCGCGCGATGAAACCGTCGCGCTGCAACTGCACGTAGGCATTCTCGACCGTGTCGCGGGCCACCCCCAGCAACTGCGCCAGCGCGCGGGTGGCGGGCAGCTTCACGCCGGGATCCAGGTCGCCGTCCAGCACCAGCGCGCGCAAGGCGCGCTGGATGCGCAAGTGCAGGTCGAGCGGCGCCAGGTCGGCGTCGCCCATACGGATTTTCAGCGTCTCAAGCGCGAAGGTCTTGCTCATGGGGTCTGCCCGCGGGCGATGAAAGGGTTACTGGCAGCCTGCCATTCCAGGCGAGGCAGAAGTCGTCGCAGCGAAAAAGTGGTCTGGCACGCATTACCAAAGTGTACTGCCTTGACAGTCCAATGCCGCGCTACAAAGTGGTCTGCCATTCAACCTTTCCCGCTTCCCACCGCCCCCATGTCATCGCCTAGCGCCTCTTCCCTGTTCCCGCGCGACCTCGTCCACCCCATCGTCGCCGGCCTGATCTCGGTCATCGTCAACTACGGCGGCACCTTCATCCTGGTGTTCCAGGCCGCCAAGGTCGCCGGCCTCAGTCCGGCGCTCACGGCCTCCTGGGTCTGGTCGGTGTCGATCGGCGTGGGCATCACCGGCATCGTGCTGAGCTGGCTCAGCCGCGAACCGGTCATCACCGCCTGGTCCACGCCCGCCGCCGCCTTCCTGGTCACGGCCCTGGCGACCACGCCGTATGCCGAGGCCATCGGCGCCTACCTGGTCTCGGCCGCCGCCTTCGTCCTGCTCGGGCTGTCCGGCTGTTTCGACAAGGCCATCCGCCTGATTCCTCCGGGCGTCGCCGCCGGCCTGCTGGCCGGCATCCTGCTGCCCTTCGGCATCGGCGCCTTCGGCGGCATGAGCCTGGACCCGCTGCTGGTGGGCTGGCTGATCCTGGCCTACGTCGCGCTCAAGCGCTACACCGCGCGCTACGCCGTGGTCGGTATCCTGGTGTCCGGCCTGGCGCTGCTGCTGGCGCAGGACCGGGTCGACCTGTCGGGGCTGCGGCTGGAGTTCGCCGCCCCCGTCTTCACGGCGCCCGAGTTTTCGCTCAATGGACTGTTGAGTGTGGCGCTGCCGCTGTTCCTCATCACGCTGACGGGCCAGTACATGCCCGGCATGCTGGTGCTGCGCAACGACGGCTTCAAGACCAGCGCCAATCCCATCGTCACCCTCACCGGCCTGGGCTCCCTGCTGATGGCGCCGTTCGGCTCGCACGCCTTCAACCTGGCCGCCATCACCGCCGCCATCTGCACCGGCCGCGAAGCGCACGACGACCCGTCCAAGCGCTGGATCGCCGGCATCGCCGCGGGCGTCTTCTACATCCTGGTCGGCATCTTCGGCGTGACGCTGGCCGCCGTGTTCATGGCGCTGCCCGCGACCTTCATCACGACACTGGCGGGCCTGGCCCTGCTGGGCACCATCGGCGGCAGCCTGGCCAGCGCGCTGGCCGACGCCAAATCGCGCGAGGCCTCGCTCATCACCTTCCTGGCAGCCGCCGCCAACATCAAGCTGTTCGGCATCGGCGGCGCCTTCTGGGGCCTTGTGATCGGCCTGCTGGCGCACGCCCTGCTCAATGGGCGCCTGCCGCGGCGCGCGGCCCGTTACACTGCATCGACGCGTTCCGACCCCGCGCACAAGCAACTGGTGAAATGATGACGACTTGCCCCGACAGCGCCGCGGCCACGCCAGCCGACGGCGACACCCAGACCCGGCACGACCAGCATGGCCGCTATCCGCAGGCCCTCAGCGTCGAGGATTTCCAGCACAACCTGGCGACGATCCGCGCCCGCATGGCGGCCGCCTGCGATCGCGTCGGGCGCGATCCGGCCAGCGTGCAATTGCTGCCGGTCAGCAAGACCATGGACGAATCCCGCATCCGGCTGGCCTACGCCGCCGGCTGCCGCCTGCTGGGCGAGAACAAGGTGCAGGAAGCGCACCGCAAATGGCAGAACACCACCGACCTGGCCGATCTGCGCTGGTCGGTCATTGGCCACCTGCAGACCAACAAGGCCAAGCTGGTCGCGCAGTTCGCGACCGAATTCCAGGCGCTCGACAGCCTGCGGCTGGCCGAGGCGCTGGACCGGCGCCTGCAGGCCGAGGGCCGCGCGCTGGACGTATTCGTGCAGGTCAACACCTCCGGCGAGCCCAGCAAGTATGGACTGGCGCCCGACGACGTGGCGGCCTTCCTCCAGGCGCTGCCGGCCTACTCCGCGCTGCGCGTGCGCGGCTTCATGACGCTGGCGCTGTTCTCCAGCGAGGCCGAGCGCGTGCGCCAGTGCTTCGTGCTGCTGCGCGGCCTGCGCGACCGTCTGCGCCAGGAGGCGCCCGCCGGCATCCGCCTGGACGAATTGTCGATGGGCATGTCCGGCGACTTCGAGATCGCCATCGAGGAAGGCGCCACCCTGGTGCGCGTCGGCCAGGCGATATTCGGCGCGCGCGCGCTGCCGGACAGCCACTACTGGCCGGGCAGCGCCTGACCCGCCAGGCGCTTCAGCCCACCGGCCAGCGCCCCGCCCCCTCCGGCAACGTCGGCAGGCTGGCCCGCAGCATCTCATCGATGAACGCGGCGGGGCGCAGCCGGCCCTCGGGCTTGTACCACTGCACCGTCAGATTCATCGCGCCCAGCACGCAACGCTTGATCACGCGCGCATCGCCGCGCAGCAGGCCGGCGGCCACCGCCGCCGCCACTGCGTCCTGCCACATCGCCTCGTAACGGTCGCTCAGCACCTTGACGCTGGCCTGGCTGGGCGCCGACAGGCTGCGCCACTCGTAGACCAGCGCATTCATCGCGTCGCCGCCGGCGCCGTGCAACATGCTCCACATGTGCACGCGGAACAGCGCCGCCAGCCGGTCGGCTGGCGCCGGGTACAACGCCAGGGCCTGGCGGCCGGCATCCAGCACTTCCTGAATGCCGTTGTTCATCACCGCCACCAGGATTTCCTCCTTGCTGCGGAAATGGTGGAACAGGCTGCCGGACTGCAGTCCCACGGCGCGCGCGAGCTCGCGCACCGTGGTGCGCTCGTAGCCGTGCTTGCGAAACAGGCGGGCCGCGGTCAGGATCACTTCGGCGCGACGCAGCGATTCCGCGCCGTCCTCATGCCCGGCCAGCATCGCGCCCGACCCTTGCCTGCCGATCCGATTCATAGGCGTTCGATGATCGTCGCTGTCGCCATGCCGTGTCCGATGCACATGACCTGAAGGCCGAAGCGGCCATCGGTGGCGCGCAGCCCCGCCAGCATCTTGGCCATCAACGCCGCGCCGGTCGCGCCCAGCGGATGGCCGTGGGCGATGGCGCCGCCCCACGGATTGACCTTCGACGGATCGGCGCCCAGCGTTTTCAGCCAGGCCAGCACGACGCTGGCGAAAGCCTCGTTGATCTCGATCCAGTCGATATCCGCCAGTTGCAGGCCGGCGTGCGCCAGGGCGCGTTCGGTCGCGGGGATGACACCGGTCAGTTGCAACACAGGATCCGAGCCGATCGCCACCCGCGCGCGGAACCGCGCCTGCGGCCGCAGCCCGTCGGCCAGCGCCACGGCGCGATCGGCCAGCAGCACCGCCGCGGCGCCATCGGCCAGTTGGCTGGCCTGCGCCGCCGTCACCTTGCCCAGGCCGGGCGCGCGCATGGCCGGCGCCAACGCCGCCATCTTGGCGGGGTCGGCGTGCTCGCGGATGCCTTCGTCGCGCGTCGGCGCGCCAGCCGGGGCCGGCAACAGTTCGGCATGGCGCCCCGCGCTGGCCGCCTGCCAGGCGCGGGCATGGCTTTGCATCGACCAGGCGTCCAGTTCTTCGCGGCTCAACTGCCATTGCTCGGCGATGCGCTCGGCGCTCTCGATCTGGTGAATCAGCGGATAGCGCCGCAATAGTCCGGGGTTGAGCGACTCAAAGCCGCGGAACTCGCGCTGTCCCAGCGTCACGTCCAGGAACATCGGCACGCGGCTCATGCTCTCGACGCCACCGGCCACCACGTAGCGCATATCGCCCGCGACAATCGCCTGCGCCCCGAAATGCACCGCCTGCTGGCTCGATCCGCACATGCGGTTCAACGCCACGCCCGGCACCGTGTCCGGCAGGCCCGCCAGCAGCGCGGCCAGGCGGCCGATGTTGGCGCCCTGCTCGCCCGCCTGGCTGACGCAGCCCGCCAACACGTCGTCCACCTGCTCCGCCGGCAGGCCGGCGCGGGCCAGCACGCCCTGGATGGCAATGGCCAGCAAGTCATCGGGCCGGGTATCGGCCCACCAGCCGCCGCGCCGCCCAAACGGCGTGCGCACCGCTTCCACGATCACCGCTTCGTTCATGCCGGCGTCTCCTCGGCGTACAGCCGTTCGATCTCATCCGCATAGCTGCGATAGATGCTGGCGCGCCGCACCTTCATGGTCGCCGTCACCTCGCCATCGTCATGGTCCAGTTCCTTGGTCAGCAGATGGAAGCGCTTGATCTGCGCCACGGGCGCCAACCCCGCATTGGCGCGCGCCACCTCGCCCGCCACCAGCTCGCGCACCTGCCCGCATTCGGCCAGCGAGCGGAAATGGGTGAAGGCGATGCGCTGCGATTCCGCCCACTTGCCGACCGTCTCGAACTCAAGCTGGATCAGCGCCGCCACGTAGCGCCGGCCGTCGGCGACGATCACGCATTCCTTCACGTACGGACTGCTCTTGACCGCATTCTCGATCTCGGATGGCGTCAGATTCTTGCCGCCCGCCGTGATCATGATGTCCTTCAGGCGATCGACGATGCGCAGTTGGCCGTCCCGCACCGCGGCCACGTCGCCCGTGTGCAGCCAGCCGTCGCGCACCGTGTCGGCGGTGGCGGCGTCGTTCTTGTAGTAGCCCGCGAACACCATCTCGCCGCGCACCTGCAATTCACCCGCCTCGCCCAGGCGCCATTCGACGCCCAGGATCGGCTCGCCCACCGTGCCCCCCTTCACGCGGTCCGGATGCTGGCCGAAGATCATGCCGGTCGACTCGGTCAGGCCATACACCTCCACCAGCGGCACGCCGAGATTGCGGAAGTAGCGCACCACCTCGGGCGCGATCGGCGCCGCCCCCGTCATCGCCACCCGCACGCGCCGCAGGCCGATGAAGTTCTGCAGGGCCCGCAACACCAGCCAGTACCACAAGGCGTAGGTCAGCCGTTCGCCCGCATTGCGCTGGCGCGCCGACTTTTCCGCGAACGGCGCGCAGGCCGCCATGGCCCGCCGATACAGCCAGCGTTGCAGGCGCCCGGCCTCCTGCATCTTGATCGAGATCGACGCGTGCAGCTTCTCCCAGATGCGCGGCACGCCCAGGAATACGGTCGGCGCCACTTCGCGCAGATCCTCCTGCACGGTGCGAATCGATTCACCGAAATTGACCTGCGCGCCCAGGTAGATCGGCACGAAGGTCGACAGCATCTGCTCGGCCACGTGGCACAGCGGCAGGTACGACAGATGCACGCTGCGCGCATCCATGCCCAGCCGCTCGGCAATGCCGGGGGCCACGCCGCGCATGTTGCGGTAACTGAGCATCGCGCCCTTGGGCTTGCCGGTCGAACCCGAGGTGTAGATCATCAGGCCCAGGTCATCCAGCCCCTGCGTGTCCAGCAACTCATTCAACGCCTGCAACCCTTCCGCCTCCAGCCGCTGGCCGTCGGCCTCCAGCTCGGCGAATGCGATGATGCGCGCGCGTTCGGCCGGCGCGTAGGAACGCAGCCCCTTGGTCTCCATCACCACGATGCGCCGCAACAGCGGCAGCCGGTGCGCCACCTGCAGCACCTTGTCGGTCTGCTCCTGGTCCTCGCACACCACCAGTTCGACGTCGGCATGCTCCAGCACATAGCCCATTTCCTCGGCCGGGCTGGTCGCATAAACACCCACCGCCACGCCGCCGACCGCGCCCGCGCCCAGTTGCGCCAACAGCCATTCCAGGCGATTGTCCGCCACGATCGCGACCCGGCCGCCGCGCGACAGTCCGGCGGCCCGCAGCCCCAGCCCCACGCGGCAGGCGCGGCGCCAATACTGCGACCACGACACCGGCTGCCAGATGCCAAAGTCCTTCTGTCGCACCGCGATGCCATCCGGCTGGCGCCGCGCCTGTTCGCGCAGCATCTGCGGCAAGGTCAGCGCCGGCCAGGCCTCTCCGGCCGAGCCAGGGTCGATCGGCCCGTTCATGACAGCCAGCGCTTGCGGCGCTTGTAGTGCTTGATGTCGCGAAAGCCGCGCGCCTCGCCCGCGCCGCCCACGCCCAGGTAGAACTCGCGCACGTCGGGATCGGCCGCGAGCTTCTCGGCCGTGCCGTCGATCACCACCTTGCCCGTCTCCATGATGTAGCCGTAGTGCGCCACCGCCAGCGCCACGGACGCGTTCTGCTCGACCAGCAACATCGACACCCCCTGTTCGCGATTGATGCGGGCGATGATGGAAAAAATGGTTTCCACCAGCATCGGCGACAAGCCCAGCGACGGCTCGTCCAGCAGCATCAGCTTGGGCTGCGCGATCAGCGCCCGCCCGATCGCCAGCATCTGCTGCTCGCCGCCCGACAGATAGCCCGCCAGTCCGCGGCGACGCTCGTACAGGCGCGGGAAATAGCCATACACCAGATCGAAGTCGGCCTTGGCGCCCGGCCTGCCGCTCAGCGCGTAGGTCGCCGCCACCAGGTTCTCCTCGACCGACAGGTCCTCGAACACGCGGCGCCCTTCCATCACATGCGCCAGTCCGGCGCGCACCAGGTTCTGCGGCCGCGCGCCGGCGGTGTCGCCGCCGTCGAACAGGATGCGCCCGCGCGCGAGTTCGCCGTCCTCCAGGTCGAGCAGGCGCGACACCGCCTTCAGCGTGGTCGACTTGCCGGCGCCGTTGCTGCCCAGCAGGGCCACGATGGCGCCGGCCGGCACCGACAGCGACAGGCCGCGCAGCACCTGCACCGCTTTGTTGTAGACCACCTCGATGTTGTTGATGTCCAGCACCGTGGATGGCGACGCGGCGTGTCCGGGATTCACGGGCGCCTCACTGCAGCACGATCCAGTCGGAAGCCGGCACCATCTGCTTCTGCTTGGTATCGGCGCGGTAGATCCGGCCCACCGGAATCGAATTGCCCTTGATGCTGATCGGCACGCCGATCAGCCCGCCGGTGTCGAAGTCCTTGATGCCCTCCAGCGCCGCCTTCATGTTGGCGCTGGTCAGATCCTTGCCCGCCTCCAGCGTGCGCTTGGCCACCTCGGTGAACAGCATCGCCGCCAGGAAGCCCTGCATGTAGCCGGTGCTCTGGTATTGCGGCCGCATCTCGCGGATCTTCTTGAGCATCGGCGCGTCGGCCGTCTCGTCGTAGTAATAGCGGTACGGCATCACGCCCATGAAGCCCTCGGCGTCCTCGCCCATCTGCATCACGGTGGAGTTGTCCATGGTCCAGAACGTGCCCATGTAGCGCGTCTTCAGTCCCATGCGCTTGCCCTGCCCGACGAACTCGGGAATCGGCGCCAGCACGTAGCCATGGAAAATGGTGAAGTCCGGATCGGCGCGGCGCAGCTTGATGACCTCGGTCGACACGTCGACGCTGCCCGGCGGCGTCATGATCTCGGTGGCCACCGTCAGCCCCAGCTTCTGCGCCACCGCGCGCGAGCTGGCGATCGGGTCGCGGCCGAACTCCGTGTCCGAATACACGAACGCCACCTTGGCGCCCGGCTTCTCCTTGGCGATGTAGCGCAGCAGGATGCCGAACATCTCCGTGTAGTCCGGCCCCAGCATGAACTGCGCCGGATACTGGGCCGGGTCATTCAGCTCGGTGGCGAACGACGCGCCCGTCATCAGGATGTTGCCCGAACGGTTCAGCTCGGCATTGATGGTCTTGGAGAACCCGGTCGAATCGCCATAGTAGAAATTGACCTTGTTCTGGCTGGTGATCTTCTTGAAGGCCGCCACCGAAGCATCCACCTTGTAGGCGGTGTCCTCCGGCACGTAGCGCAGCTTGCGGCCCTTGATGCCGCCCTGGTCGTTGACGATCTTGACGTAGTCGGTGATGCCGGCATGGATGCCCTGCCCGGCGAACGCGAACACCCCGCTCAGCGGGATCGAGCCGCCCAGCACCAGGTCCTCCTCGGCCTGGGCCGCCGGCGCCGCGGCCAGCGCCAATGCCACGCCCAAGGGCGCCAGCAACTTCGATAAACCGCTGCCTATCCGGATGCGCTTCATGGTTTCGTCTCCTGGTTCTCTTGGGAATACGCGGCCCCCGTCTAGGTGCGGAATGGCCACAGATGGAAGTAGCGGCGCACGCGGCGCCAGATTTCCGCGAGCCCGTGCGGCTCGAAGATCAGAAAGCCCACGATCAGCAGGCCGAACACAATGGTGCGCACCGGCGAGATCAGCCGCAGGGCATCGCCCCCCACCGGCAGCCAGCCCACCACCAGCTTGAGCAGTTCGGGCACCATGGTCATGAACACGGCGCCCAGGATCGATCCCAGGATCGACCCCATGCCACCCACGATGATCGCGGCCAGGAAGAAGATCGACATGATCAGCGGAAAGCTCTCCGGCGTGACCACGCGGAAGAAATACGCCCACAGGCCGCCCGCCACGCCCGCATAGAACGACGACAGCCCGAACGACAGCAGCTTGTAGCGCAGCAGGTGGATGCCCAGCACCTCGGCGGAAATGTCGCGGTCACGGATCGCGATGAACGCGCGGCCGATGCGCGTGCGGAACAGGTTGGCCGCGCCCAGCACCATCAGCGCCGTCAACGGCACGATCAGCCAGTAGATCTTGAACGACGTGTCCAGATCGATCCCCAGCAGCCGCGCCGGCGGCACCTGCAGCCCGCCCGTGCCGCCCGTGAAGGCCCAATTCGCGAACACGAAGTGCGCGATGAAAGACGCCGCGATGGTCGAGATCGCCAGGTACAGCCCCTTGACCCGCAGCGACGGAATCCCCACCAGCAGCCCGCCCAGCATCGCCACCACGCCGGCGCCAAGCAGATTCAGCAGCACCGGCGTGCCCAGCCGCAGTTCCATCACCGCAACGGTGTACGCGCCCAGCCCCATGAACGCCGCCTGCCCCAGGCTCACCAGCCCGGTGTAGCCCGTCAGGATGTTCAACCCCGTGGCGCTGGCCACGTTGATCGCCACCAGGCACGCCAAGTACAGCCAGTAGGCATCGGCCACGAACGGGAACAGGGCCAGCGACGCCGCCAGCAACGCCAGCCACAGCCGCTGGGTTGTTGTGTCGAACAGCGCCTCGTCGGCCCGGTAGGTCTCTTTCGCGGTCGCGATGCGCATGGCTACAGCCTCTCGATTTCGCGCGTGCCGAACAGCCCGTAGGGCCGCATCATCAGCACCGCCACCAGCACCACGAAGGTCGCCAGCAGTTTGTATTCGCCGCCCAGGTAGGCGCCGGCCCAGGCCTCCAGCAGCCCGATGAAAATGCCCCCCACCAGCGCCCCCGCCACGCTGTCCAGCCCGCCCACGATCACCACCACCAGCACCGACAGACCGAACACGCCCATCGACGACGAGATGCCGCCGATCGCCCCCACGATCACCCCCGACACCGCCGCGATCGCGCCCGCCGCCGCCCACGACAGCGAAAACACCCGCGGCACGTTGATGCCCATCGCATACGCCGCCCCCTGGTCCGAGGCGGTGGCGCGCAAGGCCACCCCGCCGCGCCAGTAGCGGAACACCGCCAGCACCAGCAGCACCAGCGCCAGCGCCACCCAGAAGCCGTAGAACACCTTGGGCGCGACAAACGCCTCGCCCACCATCACCGGCGCGCGCGGCATGAACTCCGGCAGGCGGCGCTGGTCCGCGGTCCAGATCAGTTCCACCACGCCCACCAGGATCGACGCCAATCCCACCGTAATCATGAACACCGAGATCGGCGACTCGCCCAGCATCGGCCGGATCGTCACCCGCTCCACCAGCGCGCCCAGCACGGCCGACAGCGCCACCGCCCCGGCGATCGCCGCCCACACCGGCCAGGCCATGCCGGCGGCAAACGCATAGAACACGTAGGCGCCCATCATCAGGAATTCGCCGATGGCGATGTTCACCACGCGCGTCGCCTTGTAGACGATCACGAACGCCAGCGCCGCCAGCGCGTACAGGCCGCCGCTGCCCAGCCCCGCCAGCGTCACCTCCAGGAAGAACAGGCCGTCCATCAGGCCGCCTCGCGCAGCCGCCGGCGCAGGTCGCCGACGTCACCCGCGCCCAGATAGGCCTTGATGACCTCTGGGTCGGCCTGCACCGCCGCCGGCGTGCCATCGGCGATCACCTGGCCGAAGTTCAGCACCACCACGTGGTCCGACAGGTCCATCACCATGCCCATGTCGTGCTCCACCATCAGCACCGTCACGCCCCACTCGGCGCGCGCATCGAGGATGAAGCGCGCCATGTCGTCGGTCTCCTCGCGGTTCATGCCGGCCACCGGCTCGTCCAGCATCAGCACCCTGGGCTGCATCGCCAGCGCCCGCGCCAGCTCCACTCGCTTGCGCAGCCCGTACGACAGCGCCGCCACCGGCGCATGGCGGATGTGGTCGATCTCCAGGAAGTCGATGATGCGTTCTTCGATATCGGCGCGCAGCGCCATCTCCTCGCGCCGCGCCCGGCCCAGGTAAAACAGCGCATCGAGCACATTGGTGCGCAGGTGGGCGTGGCGCCCCAGTTTGATGTTGTCCAGCACCGTCATGCCGCGGAACAGCGCGATGTTCTGGAAGCTGCGCGCCAGCCCCAGCCGGGCGCGCTCGGGCGCCGCGACGCGCGTGATGTCGCGGTCCAGGAAGCGGATGGTGCCCGCGGCCGGCCGGTAGAAACCCGAGATGGTGTTGAACAGCGAGGTCTTGCCCGCGCCATTGGGGCCGATGACCGTGGTGATGGATCCCGGCGCGACGCGAAAGCCCACGCCCGTGAGCGCCTTGACCCCGCCGAACGCCAACGTGACCCCATCCACCTCCAGCAAGGGAGGGCTATCGGATTGATCCACCTTTGTCTCCTCGCTTTGGTCGCGAAGCTGTTTTTCTATTGGCGGTGAATCAGCGTAGCCCCGAGGCAGGCGATGCGGCGAACCTGTCTTTACCTACGCTGTACAGCGCCGGAAAATCGTTCTATGCGTTACGCTTGCGTGGCGGACGGCGACCGAGCAAGCGCTTGGTTCCGAACATAGCATCGTGGTTTTTGGATCGAAAGTTGGTATTTACCCGATAACGGAGACAAGCCATGAACCCACCCCTTCCGGTCTTTCCCACCCTGCTGCTGGAAGCCGGCGACGGCATCGCCACGCTCACGCTGAACCAGCCCGCCACGCTCAACGCCATCGACGTCGCCATGGCGCTGGACCTGCAGCGCGCCGCCCAATGGCTCGATACCCGCGCCGACATCCGCGTCGTGCTGCTGCGCGGCGCCGGCAAGGCCTTTTGCGCCGGCGGCGACATCACGCTGTTCGAGGGCGACGTCAACGCGGTGCGCGGCAAGCTGCTCGACCTGTTCACGCCCCTCAACGATTTCGTCGCGCACGTCGCGCGCATGGACAAGCTGTGGCTGGCGCAGATACACGGCGTCGCGGCCGGCGCCGGCCTGTCGCTGGCGCTGGCCTGCGACCTGGCCATCGCCGAGGCCGACACGCGCTTCATGACGGCCTACCTGAAGCTCGGCGCCACGCCCGATGCCGGCATGACGCATGGCCTGAACCGCCTGCTCGGCCCGCGCCGCGCGCTCGACCTGCTGCTGCGCCACGACGCCTTCAGCGCCGCCGATGCATTGGGCTGGGGCCTGCTCAACCGCGTCGCCGACACCGGCCTGCTCGCGCAACAGGCGCAGGCCTATGCCAGTCAGCTCGCCAGCCACGCGCCGCACGGCATCGCCGGCGCCAAGCGCCTGCTGCGCAACGCCGCGCACGCCCCGCTGGAAGCGCAACTGGCCGAAGAGACCGCCTGCTTCCTGGACACCGCGCGGCGCGAGGACTTCGCGGAAGGCGTGCGCGCCTTCCGCGAAAAACGCGCGCCCCGCTTCCAGGGCCGGTAAAGCGCGAGCGCGGCGCCCGCGTCAGAACTTGTAGGTGACGCTGGCGATCGCGCTGCGGCGCGCGCCGTACCAGCAATCGCCGCGCGACAGGCACGTCGCCAGATAGGTCTTGTCGGTCAGGTTGTTGACGTTCAAGGCGTAGCGCCAGTGACTGGTCTCGTACGCCATCATGGCGTCCACCAGCCACACCGGCGCCAGCTTGGGCCCGTCGCCATCGCGGAACGACGCCATCCAGCGCGTGCCCGCGCCCACCGTGAAGCGTCCGTCCAGGTTGTCGAGCGCGAAACGGTAACGCCCCCACGCCGCGGCCTGGTGGCGCGGAATGCCCTCCAGCTTCGGATCCAGGTCGATGTAGTTGTAGTGCGCGATCACGTCGAACGACGACGTCACCTGGCCGCGCCATTCCAGCTCCAGGCCGCGCGTGCGCGTCTTGCCGGTCTGGACGTTGTTCAACGCCGCCGTCGGATCCGGCACCAGGCGGTTTTTCTCGCGCAGGTCGTACACCGACGCCGTGGCCAGGTGGCCGCCGTCAGCGGACTGGTACTTGACGCCCGCCTCCCACTGCTTGCCGCGCAGCGGCTTGTACAGCTCGGGCACCGCGCCGTCGGGCGTGTTGCGCGTAGTCCCGGCCACCGGCGTGAATGACTCGCTGTAGCTGATGTACGGCGACCAGCCATTGCTGGCGGCATACATCAGGCCGAAGCGCTTGGTGGTGGCCTGAGCCTTGTCCGCCTCGCCACCCTCAAGCTGGCTGCGCGCGCGGTCATGCCGCAGGCCCGCCGTCACGATCCAGTGCTGACCGATCTTCATCTGGTCCTGCAGGTAGATGCCCGTCTGGCGCTGGTTGAACCTTGGCTCGCCGGTCAGCTCGGGGATATAGCCATTGCCGTACACCGGATCATAGGCATCGATCGTGTCCTTGCCGCTGCCGCTCTCGCGGTCGCGGCGATAGCGCGACCAGTCCAGCCCCAGCAGCAGCTTGTGCGTCACCGCGCCGGTGCTCACCTCGCCCGTCAGATGCTGGTCCAGCGTGTCCATGCGCACCTTGGTGATGGTGTCATCGGCATAGCGGCCGATGATGCGCTGGTTGATCGGATCATCCGCCCAGCCGCCGGGCACCGAAAATGCATCCGCGTAGTGCGTGAAGTACGTCACCTTGTTGTTGGCGTGGCGGAATCCCTGGCTGAACGACCACTTGTCGTTGAACTGGTGCTCGAACAGCCAGCCGAAGCTGCGGCGCTCGGAATCGTAGCGGTCGTGGTCCGGTTCGCCGATGAAGCGATAGGTCGGAATCATGCCGTTCGGATTCGGCGTGCGCATGCCCGACCACGGCATGAACTGCGCGGTCGAACCCGACTTGTCCTTCTGGTACAGCGCCTGCAGCGTCAACGACGTCGCCGCGCTCGGTCGCCAGGTCAGCGACGGCGCCACCAGCGTGCGGTCGTCCGGCACATGGTGCACCTGGGTATCGGCATCGCGCTGCAACGCCACCAGGCGGTACAGCCATTGGCCATCCTCGGTGACGGGCCCCGTCAGGTCGATCTGCGCCTGCTTGCGCCCATGGTTGCCCACCTGCACGCCGACCTCGCGCTGCGCCTCGGCCAACGGGCGCTTGCTGACCATGTTGATCAGGCCGCCCGTGCTGCCCTGGCCATACGTCATGGCCGCCGGCCCGCGCAGCACCTCGATGCGTTCCAGCATATACGGATCGGGGCGGGTCGTGCTGGTGTAATAATCGAACGCCTGACGCATGCCGTCCAGATAGACGTCGACGTCGGTCCCGCGCACCCGCACGCTGTCACTGCGCGAATCCAGCCCATACGCATCGGAACGTACCCCCGCCGCATAGCCGAGCGCCTCCTGCAGGCTGGTGGCGCCCTGGTCCACGATCTGGTCGCGCGGCACCACGGTGATCGACTGCGCCGTCTCGTTCAGCGGCGTATCCGTCTTGGTGGCCGTGGCCGAACGCGTGGCCGCGTAGCCCAGCACCGGGCTGGTCGCCGTCTCGGCGCTGCCTTCCACCTTGACCGACGGCAACGTGGTCGGTTCGACGGGCGCGGACTGCGCGACCAGCGCGGCCGGCAGCAGGCTCAACGCCGCCGCCAGGCTGGCGCGGCGGGACATGGCAGGATCAAACATCGACGTGGCTCCCCTTGATGAATTTTGAAGAGCCAGATGTTAATGTTTCTCGTTATTGAAATGGTTCCTTTTCCCTACGAAAAGAAAGACTTCCCCTGTTTACAACAGACCGCCCACGGGCAGCGCCCCCCAAGCGCTCCGCCCCATCAGGGAAAACGACAATAAAAAAGGCGCCCCAAAGGGCGCCCCGACGGCACGCTGGCGGCTCAAGCGCGCCCGGCGCGCAATTCCACCGCCTTGGCCCAGCGCCGCGCCACCGACGGCGAGGTCGCGCACGTGGCCGACTCCGTCACCACGCGCACCGCGCGTTCCAGCAACTGGATGTCCGCCTCGTGCTGGCGCGCCACATGGGGATCCTCGAAGAAGATGACCCGCTGGCACTGGTGCTCCAGCACCAGTTCCGCGATCTGCGCATCGCCGCCCAGCGGACCGCTCAGGTAGCGGTGCACCCACGGCGTGTCCTTGGGCCAGCCGCGCGACCACGCCAGTTCGTTCAGGCGGCCACCGGTGGTGCCGGTCGCCACGCGTCGCGCAAACTGCGACAGCACGTCGAAGTGCTCGGCCGCGAACGCCACCATCTCGTCCTTGAGCGCATCGTGCGCGATCAACGCCAGCGTCTGGCCGGTGTAATTGAACAGCCGCGACGCCGCCATGTCCGGCGCCAGGCCCGCGTGCACGCGCTCGACTTCCATCCACTCGATGGCGCCGGCCAGCGTTGAAATGAACGGCCGGCCATGCGTGATGCACTGGCGCTTGAGCGCCAGCGCCTCCGGAAAGATCGACGACGGGTCCACCGGATCGATCAGGTAAATCGCGCCATCGAACGGCTCCTGCCCATCGCGCCCTTCGGTGACGCGCGCCACCAGCTTCATCAACCCGCCTTCGCGGCCATACGGATAGCGGATCAGGCCGGAATAGCCTTGCAGCATGCCCTCGCGCACGATGGCATCGTGGGTGCGCCCCACGGTATGCAACTGCACGCCCAGTTCGCGGATGGTGGACGAACAGGCCCGCAGCCAGGTGAACAAGGCGGCGTCGGGCGATTCATGGTGCAGTCGGTTGGCGGCCAGGCCAAAGCGCAATTGGGCAGCGGGCATCGGTAGACTCGGATGGCAAGGACAACGAAAGAGTCTTGATGATACCCCGCCGCCCGCGCCCCCAATGCAAAAACGCTCCCGAAGGAGCGTTTCGCTGGAGGATCAGTCGGCCTCGTCGATCCAGGCCATCTGGATGGCCTCCAGGATCTTCTCGCCGCTGCGTTCCGGGTCGTCATTGAAACCGGGCAAGGCCAGCACCCATTCGCGCAACTGCGTGAAACGCAGCGTCTTGGGGTCGACGTCCGGATGGGCGTCCGCCAGCGCCTCGGCAATCTGGTAGGTATCGGTCCACTTCATCAATGGCCCTCTTTCGCGTGGTTGATGGTGTACTTGGGAATCTCGATCGTCAGATCGGCATCCTCGACCCGCGCCTGGCAAGACAGGCGCGAGGTCGGCGTCAGGCCCCAGGCCTTGTCCAGCAGGTCCTCTTCGTCATCGGTCGCGTCTTCCAGCGACGAATAACCCTGCTTGAGCACCACGTGACAGGTCGTACACGCGCACGACAGTTCGCAGGCATGCTCGATGTCGATGTGATTGTCCAGCAGGATGCGGCAGATCGACACGCCCTTGGGCGCGTCCTCGATCACGGCGCCCTCGGGGCAGTAGTCGGGATGAGGCAATACGGTCAGTTTCGGCATAGCGTCTTATCAGGCGATTTCGTCAAGTTTGCGGCCAGCCAGCGCGGCGCGGATGCTGCGGTCCATGCGGCGCGCGGCGAATTCATCGGTCGCCGCCGACAAGGCCTCGACCGCGGCCTTCACCGCGTCCACGTCCTGCGCCTCCTGGGCGCGACTGGCTGCCTGCAGGCATTCATCAACCCGTTGGCGTTCCTCGGCATTCAGCAGGTCGCCGTCGACCGCCAGCGCGGCCTGCACCGACTCGACCAACTGACGCGCTTCCACCTGCTGCTCGCGCAGCATGCGGGCGCGGGCATCGTTGTCGGCCTGCGCCACGCTGTCGGCCAGCATGCGCGCGACCTCATCGTCGCTCAGGCCGTACGACGGCTTGACCGACACCGCCGCTTCCACGCCCGTGCTCTGCTCGCGCGCGGTCACGCTCAACAGCCCGTCGGCATCCACCTGGAACGTCACGCGGATGCGCGCGGCGCCCGCCACCATCGGCGGAATGCCGCGCAGTTCGAAACGCGCGAGCGACCGGCAATCCGACACCAGGTCGCGCTCGCCCTGCAGCACGTGGATGCTCATGGCCGTCTGGCCATCCTTGAACGTCGTGAATTCCTGCGCGCGCGCCACCGGAATGGTGCTGTTGCGCGGGATCACGCGCTCAACCAGGCCGCCCATGGTTTCGAGGCCCAGCGACAGCGGCGTCACGTCCAGCAGCAGCCAGTCCTCGCCCGGGGCGCGGTTGCCGGCCAGCAGATTGGCCTGCAGCGCGGCGCCCAGCGCCACCACCTGGTCCGGGTCCAGATCGGTCAGCGGCTCGGTGCCGAACATCTCGCCCACGGCGGCGCGCACCACCGGCATGCGCGTGGCGCCACCCACCATCACCACACCGCGCACGTCGGCGGGTTTCAGCGCGGCGTCGCGCAGCGCCCGGCGCGCGCTCTCCAGCGTGCGCTGCACCAGCGGCTGCGCCAGCGCCTCGAACTGCTCGCGGGTCAGCGTGTGATCGATGACCTGGCCATTGGCCAGCGTCAGATTCAGATTGGCGTCCTGCGCATCCGACAGCGCCTCGCGCGCGGCGCGCGCCGCCATCAGCAGGCCGCGCCGGTCGGCGTGCGTCAGATCCTTGGCACCCGCGGCCGCCACCACGTGGTCAACGATGAGCGAATCGAAATCATCGCCGCCCAGCGCGGTATCGCCACCGGTCGAGATCACTTCGAACACGCCCTGCGTCAACCTCAGGATGGAAATATCGAACGTGCCGCCGCCCAGGTCATAGACGGCATACACGCCTTCGGCGGCGTTATCCAGGCCGTAGGCGATCGCCGCGGCGGTCGGCTCGTTCAAGAGGCGCAGCACGTTCAGGCCGGCCAGGCGCGCCGCGTCGCGGGTCGCCTGTCGCTGGGCGTCGTCGAAATACGCCGGCACCGTGATGACGGCGCCCACCAGGTCGTCGCCCAGCACATCCTCGGCGCGCTGGCGCAGCACCGCCAGGATCTGCGCCGACACTTCCACCGGGCTCAGGTCGCCCTGCGCGGTGCGGATGCGCACCATGCCGGGCGCGTCCACGAATTCGTACGGCGCGCGCGTGGCGCGCGCCTCTTCCAGCGAACGGCCCATGAAACGCTTGACCGACACCACCGTGTTCAACGGGTCTTCGGCTTGCTGCGCCAGCGGTTCGCGCCCCGTGGTGACCTTGCCGCCGGGGAAATAGCGCACCGCCGACGGCAGCAGCACGTGCCCCTGCGCATCAGGCAGGACCTCGGCGACGCTGCTGCGCACGGCGGCAACCAGGGAATTGGTGGTGCCCAGGTCGATCCCCACCGCCAGCTTGCGCTGGTGCGGCGCGGGCGATTCGCCGGGCTCGGAAATCTGCAATAAGGCCATGATTGTTTTTTCTACTCAGTAGGCGGCGAAGTCCGGGCGCCCCGCGGCCGGGCCATCCTGGGGACTAGGAATCGGGATGGGCCTGGGCCAGCTCCTGCGCCAGCTTCTCCACGAACATCCATTCCCGCACCTTGAGACCCGCCGCGGCGTAGTCGCGCTGTTCGTCCAGCAGGCGCGTCAACGCGGCGCGCATCTGCTGCCGGGCATCCTCCAGCTCGGTCCGCAGCTCGGCCAGCACGCCGGCGTCATTGCGCGCGTCGTCCATCATTTCGCGCCAGGTCATCTGCTGCATCAGGAAAGCCGTGTCCATCGACGTGTTGCTCTCGGTCTGCAGATCCACGCCGGCCTGCTCGCACAGATAGCGCGCCCGCAACAGCGGATCGCGCAACTGGCGGTAGGCCTCATTGGCGCGCGCCGCCCACTGCATGGCCACGCGGCGTTCCGCGGGGCTGGCGGTGGCAAAGCGGTCGGGATGCACCTGCGCGGCGACGGTGCGCCACGCCGATTCCAGCGCCTGGGCGTCCAGGTCGAAGCGTGCCGGCAAGCCGAACAGGCTGAAGTGATCGTCTCCAGCCAAGACTTACACCGTGAACGACTCGCCGCAGCCGCAGGTCGCCTTCTCGTTGGGGTTGCGGAACTTGAAACCTTCGTTCAGGCCTTCGCGGGCGTAGTCCAGCTCGGTGCCGTCCAGGTAGGCCAGGCTCTTGGGATCGACGAACACCTTCACGCCGAAGCTTTCGAACACCTGGTCTTCGGGCGCCGCGTCGTCCACATACTCCAGCTTGTAGGCCATGCCGGAACAACCCGTCGTCCTAACGCCGAGGCGCAAGCCGATCCCCTTGCCGCGCTTTTGCAAGTAGCGGCCGATGTGGGTGGCAGCCTGTTGGGTCAGGGTAACGGACATGTTCAGCTCGCAACAGCTTCGGCGGGCACCGAATGCTTTTCCTTGTAGTTCTGCACGGCGGCCTTGATCGCGTCTTCGGCCAGGATCGAGCAGTGCACCTTCACGGGCGGCAGGGCCAGTTCTTCGGCGATCTGCGTGTTGCGGATGTTCATCGCTTCGTCCAGCGTCTTGCCCTTGACCCATTCGGTCACGAGCGAGCTGGAGGCGATGGCCGAGCCACAGCCGTAGGTCTTGAAGCGCGCGTCCTCGATGACGCCGGCTTCGTTCACCTTGATCTGCAGCTTCATGACGTCGCCACAGGCAGGGGCGCCGACCATGCCGGTACCCACCGAGTCGTCCGACTTGTCGAACGAACCGACGTTGCGCGGGTTTTCGTAGTGATCCAGGACTTTGGTGCTGTAAGACATGTTAGTTCTCCACGTATTCTTTGGCGCGGGCGCTCAGTGCGCGGCCCATTGCACGGTATTCAGATCGATGCCTTCCTTGGCCATTTCCCACAGCGGCGACATATCGCGCAGCTTGCCGACGCGGCTCTTGAGCAGTTCGATGGTGTAGTCCACTTCCTGCTCGGTGGTGAAACGGCCCAGCGTGAAGCGGATCGAGCTGTGCGCCAGCTCGTCGTTGCGGCCCAGGGCGCGCAGCACGTAGGAAGGTTCCAGGCTGGCCGAGGTGCAGGCCGAGCCGCTCGAGACGGCCAGTTCCTTGATCGCCATGATCAGGGACTCGCCTTCGACATAGTTGAAGCTGACGTTCAGGTTGTGCGGCACGCGCTGGTCCATGTCGCCGTTGAGGTAGACCTCTTCGATCTGCGACAGGCCGGCCCAGAGGCGATCACGCAGCATGCGGATGCGCTCGTTCTCGGTGCCCATTTCCTCGCGGGCCAGGCGGAAGGCCTCGCCCATGCCGACGATCTGGTGCGTGGCCAGCGTGCCCGAACGGAAACCGCGTTCGTGGCCGCCACCGTGCATCTGCGCCTCGATGCGCACGCGCGGCTTGCGGCGCACGTACAGCGCGCCGATGCCCTTGGGGCCGTAAGTCTTGTGCGCCGAGAACGACATCAGGTCGACCTTCAGCTTCTGCAGGTCGATCTCGACCTTGCCGGTGGCCTGCGCGGCGTCGACGTGGAAGATGATGCCCTTCTCGCGGCAGATCTCGCCCAGGGTTTCGATGTCCTGGATGACGCCGATTTCGTTGTTCACCATCATCACCGACACCAGCACGGTGTCGGGACGCAGCGCCGCCTTGAAGACATCCAGGTCGATCAGGCCGTTGTCCTTGACGTCCAGGTAGGTCACCTCGAAGCCCTGGCGCTCCAGTTCACGACAGGTGTCGAGCACGGCCTTGTGCTCGGTCTTGATGGTGATGATGTGCTTGCCGCGCTCGGCATAGAAGTTGGCGGCGCCCTTGATGGCAAGGTTATCCGACTCGGTGGCGCCGGAGGTCCAGACGATTTCACGCGGATCCGCGTTCACCAGCTTGGCGACTTCCTCGCGGGCGCGTTCGACGGCCTCCTCGGCTTCCCAGCCGAACGAGTGACTGCGCGACGCGGGATTGCCGAAGCTCTCGTACAGCCACGGGATCATTTTTTCGACGACGCGCGGGTCGACGGGGGTCGTGGCCGAGTAATCCAGATAGATCGGGCGGGTGGTCATCTCTACAACTCCTACTGCTTATACGGTGGCATTGGCCGCGACGGTGGTGGTCGGGGCGTTGGCGGCGTTATTGGCGCCTCCCACCCGATTCACGCGCACCGCGCAGGCCTGCGCTTGATTGTTGGCTTCCTGCAATTGGCGCACACGCTGCTGATCGACCAGATCCTGCAGCGACACCGAATCCAGGTAATCGACCATCTTGCGATTCAGCGTGGCCCAGAGCTCATGCGTCATGCACTTGCCAGGCTTGCCGTCGTTGCCGCTCGTACAGTCCCGCTTGCCGCCGCAGCTAGTGGCGTCCAGCGGCTCATCGACGGCGAAGATGATGTCGGCCACGGTCACGTTGCGCGCCAGGCGGGCAAGCGAGTAACCGCCGCCCGGGCCCCGCACGCTGTCCACGAGTTCGTGGCGGCGCAGTTTCCCGAACAGCTGTTCCAGATAGGAAAGCGAAATATTCTGACGCTGGCTGATGGCCGCAAGAGTGACCGGGCCGCTATGCTGCCGCATAGCCAGATCGATCATGGCAGTCACGGCGAAACGCCCTTTGGTAGTTAGCCGCATGGTGAATTCCCTGTGATTCGGCAATGGCCGCCGGCGAATCCGACGGTCAATACCCGAGTAATTGGCTCAAGTATAGCAAATTCCCGAGTAATTTGGTATGGCTCCCGGCTAGAAAAAACCGCGCTGTCGCGCGGTTTTTTCACTACCAATCGCCAGGCGCCCCACAGGACGCCCCGGCGCACAGGAGGCTCAAGCCGCCTGGTATTGGGTAGCGCGCTTACGGACCAGTTCAAGCACGCCCTGACAGGCGTCTTCGAGGTAGTCAAGCACCTTGCCAAAACCGTCGGCGCCGCCGTAGTACGGATCGGGCACGGTCGCCTCTTCGAACTCGTTGGCGAAACGCATCAACAGCATCAGCTTGTGCTGGTACGCCTTGGGGCACTGCTGCTGCATGGCGGACAGGTTGTCCCAATCCATGGCGAGGATGAGGTCGAAGTCGCGGAAGTCTTCCGCGGTGACCTGGCGGGCCTCGCAGTGCGTGATCTCGTAGCCGCGCTTGCGCGCTGCGGCCTGCGCCCGGGCATCAGGCGCCTCGCCGATGTGAAACGCGTGCGTGCCCGCGGAGTCGATGCGAACCACATCGCCCAAACCCGCGTCGTTCACCAAATGGCGAAACACGCCCTCTGCGCTCGGCGAGCGACAGATATTGCCCATGCAAACGAAAAGTACCTTGGTCATCATGGGAGTAAGTGTGCGGGAAAACCCGAGATAAGGCAAGCTTTTTTTGCGTTTTCGCCATCCGTTACACGCTGGGCCACCGCCTTAAATAATCATTATAAATCATATAGTTAACAACTATATTTGAGGCTTTCCGGAGGGCCTGGGACGGATCCCTTGCGCAAATTTCGGACGCCCGCTGACAACATGATGACTTTTCCCAATATTCAGCACACTGTCAGCGCAGAGACACATTTAGATACCGATTTACCTCATACCGCGCCATCCAGCAGCACGCGCTGCTTGAGCGCCGTCAGCGCATCCCGGGCGGCCGCGGCCTGCTCGAACTCCAGATTGCGCGCATGGTCCATCATCAGCTTTTCCAGGCGCTTGATCTCGCGGGCCAGGGCCTTTTCGTCCTTGAGCAGCTCAGCCGGAACCGCGGCTTCCAGCGCGTCGTGCTGCACCGGGGCGACGATGCCGTCGATCAGCTCGCGCACGGCCTTCTGCACGCCGCGCGCGGTGATGCCGTGATCGGCATTGAACTGCAACTGCTTGGCGCGGCGACGGCTGGTTTCCTCCATGGCGCGCTGCATCGAATCGGTGATGCGGTCGGCGTACAGGATGGCATGGCCGTTCAGGTTGCGCGCGGCGCGTCCGATCGTCTGGATCAGGCTGCGCTCGGAACGCAGGAAGCCTTCCTTGTCCGCATCCAGGATGGCAACCAGCGACACTTCCGGAATGTCCAGCCCCTCTCGCAGCAGGTTGATGCCCACCAGCACGTCGAACGTGCCCAGGCGCAGGTCGCGGATGATTTCCACGCGCTCGACCGTATCGATGTCCGAGTGCAGGTAACGCACCCGCACCCCGTGCTCGGTCAGGAAGTCGGTCAGGTCCTCGGCCATGCGCTTGGTCAGCGTGGTGACCAGCACCCGCTCTCCCTGGCTGGTGCGCGCCTTGATCTGTCCCAGCAGGTCATCGACCTGGGTGCGCGCCGGCAACACCTCGACGATCGGATCGACCAGGCCGGTGGGACGCACCACCTGCTCGACCACGTTGTCGGCGTGCTCCTTTTCGTACGCCGCGGGCGTGGCCGACACGAACACGCACTGGCGCATGCGCGCCTCGAATTCCTCGAGCTTGAGCGGCCGGTTGTCCAGCGCCGACGGCAGCCGGAAGCCATACTGCACCAGGGTTTCCTTGCGCGAGCGGTCACCCCGGTACATGGCGCTGAGCTGGCCGATGGTGACGTGGCTCTCGTCGATGAACATCAGCGCATCGGCGGGCAGATAGTCGATCAGCGTGGGCGGCGGCTCCCCCGGCGCGGCGCCGGACAAGTGGCGCGAGTAGTTCTCGATGCCCTTGCAGAAACCCAGTTCCTGCAGCATTTCCAGGTCGAAGCGGGTGCGTTGCTCAAGCCGCTGGGCCTCGACCAGGTGGCCGTCGTCGACGAAGCGCTTGGTGCGTTCGCGCAACTCCTCCTTGATAGTCTCGATGGCGCGCAGCACCGTATCCCGCGGCGTGACGTAGTGCGAGCCGGGGTAGACGGTGAAGCGCGGCAGCTTCTGGCGGATGCGGCCGGTCAGCGGATCGAACAGCTCGAGGCTTTCGATTTCGTCGTCGAACAGTGTCAGGCGCAGCGCCAGCTCGGCGCTTTCCGCCGGGAAGATGTCGATGGTCTCGCCGCGCACGCGGAACACGCCGCGCGTGAATTCGGCGTCGTTGCGGGTGTACTGCATGGCCACCAGCCGCGCCAGGATCTCGCGCCTCGAGATCTGGTCGCCGGCGCGCAGGATCAGCACCATCGCGTGGTAGTCGCCGGGGTTGCCGATACCGTAGATGCACGACACGGTGCCAACGATGATGGTGTCGCGCCGTTCCAGCAGGCTCTTGGTGGCCGACAGGCGCATCTGCTCGATGTGCTCGTTGATCGACGAGTCCTTTTCGATGAACAGGTCGCGCGTCGGCACATAGGCCTCGGGCTGGTAGTAGTCGTAGTACGAGACGAAGTACTCCACCGCGTTCTTGGGAAAGAACTCGCGCATTTCCGCGTACAACTGCGCGGCCAGCGTCTTGTTGGGCGCCAGCACCAGCGCCGGCCGCCCCAACTGGGCGATGACGTTGGCCATGGTGTAGGTCTTGCCCGAGCCGGTCACGCCCAGCAGGGTCTGGTACATCAGGCCGTCCTGCACGCCCTGGACCAATCCTTCGATGGCGCCCGGCTGGTCGCCGGCGGGCGGATAGGGTTGGTAGAGGTGGAACGGGCTGCCGGGGTAATCGACGTACCCCGGGCCAGGGGCCGCCGCGACAGCGCCAGGGGCCACATCGGCCGCCCCGTCAGTGACGGAGCCAACGGCTGCGGCACCCGCCGCGCTCGGGTCTATTGCGCTCTTAGGCATGCTAGACTGTTCCCAGGGTAAACCCCCCATTATCCACAGCACTTCCGACTGCGTCCACTCACCCTCAGCAGAGTCCCATGAGCACCCTTTTCGATTCCGTCGAACTCGCGCCGCGCGACCCCATTCTTGGTCTGAACGAACAATACAACGCGGACACCCGCCCCGGTAAAGTCAATCTGGGCGTGGGCGTGTACTACGACGACCAGGGTCGCATTCCCCTGCTGGGCGCCGTGCGCAAGGCGGAAATCGCCCGCATCGAGGCCGCCGCCGCCCGCGGCTACCTGCCGATCGAAGGCATCGCCGGCTACAACCAGGGCGCGCAAGCCCTGCTGATCGGCAAGGATTCCCCGCTGGCCGCTGCCGGCCGCGTCCTGACCACCCAGGCCCTGGGCGGCACCGGCGCGCTCAAGATCGGCGCCGACTTCCTGCGCCAGTTGCTGCCGACCTCCAAGGTCCTGATCAGCGATCCGAGCTGGGAAAACCACCGCGCGCTGTTCGAACGCGCCGGTTTCGAAGTCGGCACCTACGCCTACTACGATGCCGCCACCCGCGGCCTGAACTTCGACGGCATGCTGGCCGCCCTGAAGGCCGCGCCGGCCAACACCGTGGTCGTGCTGCACGCCTGCTGCCACAACCCCACCGGCGTCGACCCGACCTTCGACCAATGGAAGCAGATCGCCGCGGTCGTCAAGGAAAACAAGCTGGTGCCGTTCCTGGACATCGCCTACCAGGGCTTCGGCGAAGGCCTGCGTGAAGACGCCGCGGTCGTGCGCCTGTTCGCCGACCTCGACCTGACCATGTTCATCAGCTCGTCGTTCTCGAAGTCGTTCTCGCTGTACGGCGAGCGCGTCGGCGCCCTGACGGTCGTGGCCGGCAGCAAGGACGAAGCCACCCGCGTGCTGAGCCAGCTCAAGCGCGTCATCCGCACCAATTACTCCAATCCGCCCACCCACGGCGGCACGATCGTCTCCACCGTGCTGAACTCGCCCGAGCTGTTCGCCATGTGGGAAGAGGAACTCGGCGCCATGCGCGACCGCATCCGCCTGATGCGCAAGCAGTTGGTCGAGAAGATCAAGGAACACGGCGGCAAGCAGGACTTCAGCTTCGTGCTGCAGCAGCGCGGCATGTTCTCGTACTCGGGCCTGACCTCGGCCCAGGTCGACCGCCTGCGCGAAGAGCACGGCGTCTACGCCGTCTCCAGCGGCCGCATCTGCGTTGCCGCGCTCAACAGCGGCAACATCGACCAGGTGGCCAAGGGCATCGCCGCGGTACTGTAAGACGCGCCGACAGCGGCACCTCCAAACGGGACCTGCGGGTCCCGTTTTTATTGCCTGTCACAAAACCGCGTTGGATCAACGCTTGCATTTTTGCGTTATGTCCCCCAGAATGCCGCTGTATATATGTACAGTCCGACTCACAAACGGATCACCGCCATGGCCAGCAAACTCACTGATCGTCAACAGCAAATCCTGGACCTCATCCGGCAGACCGTCGCGCGTACCGGCTTTCCGCCCACCCGCGCCGAGATCGCCCAGGCCCTGGGTTTCCGCTCGCCCAATGCGGCCGAAGACCATCTGAAGGCCCTGGCCCGCAAGGGCGCCATCGAGCTCACCGCCGGCGCCTCCCGCGGCATCCGCCTGAAGGACAACTCGCCGACACCGTCGCAGGCGCCCTTGCCCCTGCCCGGCCTGGCGCAGCTACTGCTGCCGCTGGTGGGGCGCGTGGCGGCAGGCAGCCCGATCCTGGCCGCGGAACATGTCGAGCGCGAGATCGGCGTCGATACCAGCCTGTTCGCGCAGACGCCCGATTACCTGCTCAAGGTGCGCGGCATGAGCATGCGCGACGCCGGCATCCTCGAAGGCGACCTGCTGGCCGTCAAGAAGGCTTCCGAGGCTCGCAATGGCCAGATCGTGGTCGCGCGGCTCGGCGACGACGTCACCGTCAAGCGCCTGCAACGCCAGAACGGCCGCATCGAACTGCTGCCCGAGAATCCGGACTTCAGCGTCATCGTGGTCGAGGCCGACCAGGAATTCGCGCTGGAAGGCATCGCGGTCGGGTTGATCCGCCCGCACACGCTGCACTGACCCACTGCTTCCGATCCGGCGCCACGGACGCGCCAAAAAAGAAACCCCGCTTGCGCGGGGTTTCTTTTTGCGAGCACCCCTCGCGGGGCGCCTCGGGCCAGGCATCAGTGCTTGAGCACCGGATCCGTCGAACCCGGCTCGGCCGGCTTGGCGACCAGCGGCTCCTTGACCGCTTCGTCTTCAGCCAGCGGCTCCGGCAGGCGTTCCAGGGCCAGTTCCAGCACCTTGTCGATCCAGCGGACCGGCACGATCTCGAGATGGTTCTTGACGTTGTCCGGGATCTCCGCCAAATCCTTGACGTTTTCTTCCGGGATCAAGACCGTCTTGATACCACCGCGATGGGCGGCCAGCAGCTTTTCCTTCAGGCCGCCGATCGGCAGGACTTCGCCACGCAGCGTGATCTCGCCGGTCATGGCGACGTCGGCGCGCACCGGGATGCGCGACAGGGCCGACACCATGGCCGTGGTGATCGCGATACCGGCGGACGGACCGTCCTTGGGCGTCGCGCCTTCCGGCACGTGCACGTGCATGTCGTGCTTCTCGAACACGCTGTCGGCAAAGCCCAGGCGACGCGCCCGCGAGCGCACCACCGTGCGGGCCGCCTCGACCGATTCCTTCATCACGTCGCCCAGCGAACCGGTGCGTTGGATCACGCCCTTGCCAGGCATGTCCGCCACTTCGATCGTGAGCAGGTCGCCACCGACTTCCGTCCAGGCCAGGCCGGTCACCTGACCGATCTGGTTTTCCTTTTCGGCCATGCCGAAGGTGTAGCGGCGCACGCCGAGGTAGTCGCTGAGGTTCTCGCCCGTGACGTTGACCGGCTTGAGTTCGAAGGTCTTGCCTTCGGCCTTGGCGCGGTCGCTCTGGGTGAGCAACTGCTTGATCACCTTGCGGCAGATCTTGCCCACTTCGCGCTCGAGCGCGCGCACGCCGGCTTCGCGGGTGTAGTAGCGCACGATGTCGCGCAGCGCGCTGTCATCGACGGTCAGCTCGGTATCCTTGACGCCGTTGTTCTTCATCAGCTTGGGCAGCAGATGGTCGCGGGCGATGTGGATCTTTTCTTCCTCGGTGTAGCCCGACAGGCGGATCACTTCCATCCGGTCCAGCAGGGCCGGCGGAATGTTCAGCGTGTTGCTGGTGGCCACGAACATGACGTCCGACAGGTCGAAGTCCACTTCGATGTAGTGGTCCTGGAACGTGTGGTTCTGTTCCGGGTCCAGCACTTCGAGCAGCGCCGACGAGGGATCGCCGCGGAAATCCATGCCCAGCTTGTCGATTTCATCGAGCAGGAACAGGGGATTGCGCACGCCGACCTTCGACATGTTCTGGACGATCTTGCCGGGCATCGAGCCGATGTACGTACGGCGGTGGCCACGGATCTCGGCCTCGTCGCGCACGCCGCCCAGGGCCATGCGCACGAACTTGCGGTTCGTGGCCTTGGCGATGGACTGGCCCAGCGAGGTCTTGCCGACCCCGGGAGGACCGACCAGGCACAGGATCGGCGCCTTGACCTTGTCCACGCGCTGCTGCACGGCGAGATATTCGAGGATGCGTTCCTTCACCTTCTCCAGGCCGTAGTGGTCGTTGTCGAGCACCGTTTCGGCGTTGGCGATGGAGTTGTTGATCTTGCTCTTTTTCCTCCAGGGGAGGTTGATGAGCGTATCGATGTAGTTGCGCACCACGGTGGCTTCGGCCGACATGGGCGACATGAGCTTGAGCTTCTTGAGCTCGGCATCGGCCTTCTTGCGCGCCTCCTTGGGCATGTGCGCGGCGATGATCTTCTTTTCGAGCTCCTCGATGTCGGCGCCCTCTTCGCCCTCGCCCAACTCCTTCTGAATGGCCTTGACCTGCTCATTCAGGTAGTAGTCGCGCTGGCTCTTTTCCATCTGCTTCTTCACGCGGCCGCGGATCCGCTTTTCGACCTGAAGGATGTCGATTTCGGTTTCCAACTGCGTGAGCAGGCCTTCGAGGCGCTCGGAGGTGCCGACGATCTCGAGCATCTTTTGCTTCTGCTCGAGTTTCAGCGGAAGATGCGCGGCGATCGTGTCGGCCAGGCGGCCGGCGTCATCGATGCCGGCGAGCGAGGTCAGGATCTCCGGGGGGATCTTCTTGTTGAGTTTTACGTATTGCTCGAACTGGGCGACGATCGCACGGCGCAGGGCCTCGGTCTCGGAGCCCTGGACGGCGTCCGGCTCGATCGGGGTGACCTGGCAGGTGAAGTGCGAGTCGGCGTCTTCGATGCTGTTGATGCGGGCGCGCTGGGTGCCTTCGACCAGCACCTTGACGGTGCCGTCGGGCAGCTTGAGCATCTGCAGGATGCCGGCGACGCAGCCGATCTCGTAGACGTCTTCAGGGGTGGGATCATCCTTGCCGGCGGACTTTTGGGCCACCAGCATGATGCTCTTGCCCGCTTCCATCGCAACCTCGAGCGCGCGGATAGAGCGCGGACGGCCGACGAACAGCGGGATGACCATGTGCGGGAACACCACGACGTCGCGCAGCGGCAGCAGGGGAAGGTCGATCGGGTCGGAAGGCAGGGTCTGGCTGGCAGACATAGGAGGTTCCTCGGTATGACTCGGCGTATCGGGGACAGGATGACCGGGTATACCCGGACAGCCCCGTCAGTTACGTCTGTTATGGGAACAATAGCCGAAAATTCAAGATCCCGGCGGCCGGATAAACAAAACCGCAAAAAAAACGGCGGCCGGTATCCAGTTTTATTGCACACACCCAGGGAGTGTGCGTTCAATCGGGGCCCTGAGACAAAAAAACCCGTTACGGAAACGGGTTTTCTTGAAATATCCGTCAGGCCGCGGCGTCGCGGACTTCCCCGCGCTCGGGCTTTTCGGTCGTCCCCTCTTCGTCGGCGTAGATCAGCAAGGGCTTGCCCTCGCCTTCGATCGCGCCTTCGTCGAGCACCACGCGCTTGACGTTGCCTTGCGACGGCAGGTCATACATGGTGTCGAGCAGGGCCTGCTCGATGATGGAACGCAGGCCACGGGCGCCGGTCTTGCGCTTGAGCGCCTTGCGGGCGATGGCCTTGAGGGCGGCGGGACGCACGTCCAGCTCGGCGCCTTCCATGGCGAACAGCTTCTGGAATTGCTTGAGCAGGGCGTTCTTGGGCTCGGTGAGGATCTGCACCAGGGCAGCTTCATCGAGTTCGTCCAGCGTGGCGACCACGGGCAGGCGGCCGACCAGCTCGGGGATCAGGCCGAACTTGATCAGGTCTTCGGGCTCGACTTCGGAGAACAGCTCGCCGACGCCGCGCTCGGACTTGGCGCGCACGGAGGCGGAGAAACCGATACCGGACTTTTCCGTGCGGTCGCGGATGACCTTTTCCAGGCCGTCGAAGGCGCCGCCGACGATGAACAGGATGTTGGTCGTGTCGACCTGGACGAAGTCCTGGTTGGGGTGCTTGCGCCCGCCCTGCGGCGGCACCGAGGCCACGGTGCCTTCGATCAGCTTGAGCAGGGCCTGCTGCACGCCCTCGCCCGACACGTCGCGGGTGATGGACGGGTTGTCGGACTTACGGGAGATCTTGTCGATTTCATCGATGTAGATGATGGCGCGCTGCGCCTTCTCGACTTCGTAGTTGCAGTTCTGCAGCAACTTCTGAATGATGTTCTCGACGTCTTCACCGACGTAACCGGCTTCGGTCAGCGTGGTGGCGTCTGCCATGACGAACGGCACGTTCAGCATGCGCGCGAGGGTCTGCGCCAGCAGTGTCTTGCCCGACCCGGTGGGGCCGATCAGCATGATGTTGCTCTTGGACAGCTCGACTTCGTCGCCCTTGATCTCGCCGTGGCGGATGCGCTTGTAGTGGTTGTAGACGGCCACCGCCAGCATGCGCTTGGGCGAGGTCTGCCCGATCACGTACTGGTCCAGGAACGTCTTGATTTCAGCCGGAGTGGGCAGTTCGGAACGAATCGCCGCGCGCGCGGTAGCCTGCGCTTCCTCGCGGATGATGTCGTTGCACAAGTCTATGCATTCATCGCAGATGAATACCGACGGACCCGCGATCAGCTTGCGGACTTCGTGCTGGCTTTTATTGCAAAACGAGCAATGCAGCACTTTTGCGTCTGCCGATCCCTTTTTTTCAGGCATATGTAGTCGTATCTCAGGTAAAGAAGCGCCGGACCGGGTAAAGGGCCCGGCGCCTGCGCTTACTCAAACATGGCGGCAGCGGATGGGACTCAACCGGGAAGTCAGCCTTCCGAACGGGAGGTCATCACCTTGTCCACCAGTCCATACGATACCGCATCTTCGGCGGACATGAAGTTGTCACGTTCCGTGTCCAGGGCGATGCGGTCGATCGACTGGCCGGTGTTGTCGGCCAGGATGCGGTTGAGACGCTCGCGCAGGTCCAGGATCTCGCGAGCCTGGATCTGGATGTCGGAGGCCTGCCCCTGGGCGCCGCCCGAGGGCTGGTGGATCATGATGCGCGAGTTGGGCAGGGTGAAGCGCTTGCCCTTCTTGCCAGCCGCCAGCAGGAAGGCGCCCATGCTGGCCGCCAGGCCCGTGCACAGGGTCGACACGTCCGGCTTGATGAACTGCATGGTGTCGTAGATGGCCATGCCCGCGTACACCGACCCGCCGGGCGAGTTGATGTACAGGGAAATGTCCTTGTCAGGATTCTCCGATTCCAGGAACAGCAACTGCGCCACGACCAGGTTGGCCGTCGCGTCGTTGACCGGGCCCACCAGGAAGATGAGCCGCTCGCGGAGCAGACGCGAATAGATGTCGTAGGCGCGTTCGCCGCGCCCCGACTGCTCGATCACCATGGGAATGTAGCCCAGGCCGGTGGGGGTCACCGACGACCCGCCATTCATTGCCGCATAGAAATCGGTGAATCTCTGCATAGTGTTACGCCATCCCCATCAACTGATCAAAAGGCACCTTTTCGTCGGTGACCTTGGCCTTTTCCAGAACATGCGCGACGACGTTGTCTTCGAGCACGATAGCCTCGATTTCAGCACGACGCTGGCGGTCGGCCAGGTAATAGCTGACAACCTGGGCGGGTTGTTCGTAGTTTTCCGCGAACTCTTCGATGCGGGCGCGGACCTGTTCCGGCTTGGCCTGAAGCTGGGCTTGCTTGACCAGTTCGGACACCAGCAGGCCCAGGCGCACGCGGCGCTCGGATTCGGTGGAGAACGCTTCGGCCGGGATCGGCACGGACTCGGCGTTGGGCACGCCACGCTGCTTGAGCTCTTCGCGAGCGGCGGCGATGCGGCTTTGCACGTCGTTGTCGACCAGCGCCTTCGGCACGTCGAACTTGCCGGCTTCGACCAGGGCGTCCATCACGCTGGACTTGGTGCGGCCTTGCGCGCGAACCTTGACTTCGCGTTCGATGTTGCTGCGGATGTCGGCCTTGAGCTTTTCGATGTCGCCTTCGGCCTGGCCGAGCGACTTGGCGAATTCGGCATTCAGTTCGGGCAGCACGCCTTCGGCCACTTCCTTGACGGTGATGGTGAATTCGGCGGTCTTGCCGGCGACTTCCTTGCCTTGGTAGTCATCGGGGAACTTGAGCGGGAAGACCTTGCTTTCGCCAGCCTTCAGGCCGCGGGCGGCTTCTTCGAATTCCGGCAGCATGCGGCCTTGGCCGAGCACGAACGGGAAGTCTTCGGCCTTGCCGCCTTCGAACGGCACGCCGTCGATGGTGCCGGCGAAGTCCAGCGTGACGCGGTCGCCGTCTTGCGAGGCGCGGCCTTCGCGGGCTTCGAACGTGGCGCGCTGCTTGCGCAGGACGTCCAGGGTCTGCTGCACTTCGGCGTCGGTGACGGCGGTTTCATAGCGGGTCACGGCCAGGGCCGACAGGTCCGGCACGGCGACTTCGGGGTAGACCTCGAATGTGGCGGTGAAGGCCAGCGTGTCTTCGCCGACGCCTTCCGTCTTGGGTTCCAGGTTCGGGGCGCCAGCGACGCGCAGCTTGGCGCCGTCGACGGCTTGTTCGAATGCGCGGCCGACCTGGCTGTTGATCACGTCGTAGCGGATGCCGGGGCCATGGCTGCGCTCGAGCATGGCGAGCGGCGCCTTGCCGGGACGAAAGCCAGGGACCTTGGCGGTACGGGCCACGCGCTTCAACTGCGCCTGGACTTCCTTTTCGACGTCGGCCACCGAGACGGCCAGATCAACACGGCGCTCGAGGCCGGAGAGGGTTTCAACCACAGGCTGCATTAAAAGACCTATTTTCCGAAAGATATGGGATGACGGGCGGATAAACGCGGCATTTTACCGGAAACTTCCGGACCCCTGACGCAAAGGGGCGCGAGCACCCGGACAAGCCCGGATGCTCGCGCCCCGTTTTCCACCCGGAAAGGGCGGCAAATTGCCCGCCAGGGCGCTTTATTTGGCCTTGGCGATGCGATCTTCGATGTGCTGCGCGCGCTTGGCCGAAGACGGGTGCGAGCTCATCATATCGCTCTTGCCGCCGTCCAGCTCGGCCAGCTTCTGGAACGCCGTCACCAGGCCGCGGGTGTTCAGCTTCTTGGCCTGCAACTGGTCGAACGAGTAGTCGTCGGCGGCGCTTTCCTGCGATTGCGAGAACTGCGCGTTGATGAACTTCTCGGTCAGGTCGCCCAACTGCGAAGAGTTCAGGGCGGCGACCGTGGCGCCACCGGCGGCGCCGGCGGCGTCGCGCGCGGCCGAGACCGTGTAGGCGGTCTGCATGGCCTTCTTGCTGTGGCCCAGCGCCACGTGGCCGATTTCATGGCCCACGACGCCCAGCACTTCGTCGTCGGTCATCATGTCCATCAAGCCGCTGTAGACGCGGATGCAGCCGTTGGCCATGGCCCAGGCGTTGACGTCCTTGGTGATGTAGACCTTGTAGTTGGCCTTCTGGCCGTTGACGGTGCCGCCCAGTTGCTTGGCGATCTTCTGCAGGCGCACGTCGTACTTGCTGCCCGGGGCGGCGATCTTTTCCTGGGAGTCGCTCTGCGCGCAAGCCTTGTCCGACAAGGTCTTGATTTCGGCATCGCTCAGGGTGGCGGCCTGCACCACCTTGCTGCCGGCGCCCACCAGTCCCCCGATATCGAGGGCATGCGACGCGGAATAAGGGGCAAGGGCAACGGCCAGCGCGGCAACGGTGTAGCGGATCTTCATGGAAAAAACTCCTCTTAACTGACTCTGTTCGAGTGAGGCGGCAATTCTATATACGCCAAAAGCGCTCAAACCGTTTCGCCACAGAGTTTCGCAAATGCGAATTTCTCTTACACAAAAGGCGGGCGAAAGACTTCTTACCGTGGTAAGTACCCCCTGCTCCGCCATAAATTCGTCATCAAAAACAAATCCCGGGAGAGCGCGGCGTTGTTAGAATTGCCGCCGCACTTTTTCCGTATCCCTATAACGGCTCGCACCCATCATGACCCCCAACACCCCACCCCGTCTTGGCTTGCTGCCCAGCCTGATTTTCAGTTCGCGCTGGCTGCAACTGCCGCTCTATCTGGGACTGATCGTCGCCCAGGGCGTCTACGTGATGCTGTTCCTGAAGGAACTCTGGCATCTGCTGACGCACGCCACCAGCTTCGGCGAAATGGAAATCATGCTGCTGGTGCTGGGATTGATCGACGTGGTGATGATCTCCAACCTGCTGGTGATGGTGATCGTCGGCGGCTACGAGACCTTCGTGTCGCGCCTGCGGCTGCAGGGGCATCCGGACCAGCCGGAATGGCTCAGCCACGTCAACGCCAGCGTCCTCAAGGTCAAGCTGGCCATGGCCATCATCGGCATCTCGTCGATCCACCTGCTGCGCACCTTCATCGAGGCCGGCACGCTGGGCACGCCCAACGCGCGCTTCTCGGAAGCGGGCGTGATGTGGCAGACCATCATTCACGCGCTGTTCATTCTGTCGGCGCTGGGCATCGCCCTGGTCGACAGGCTGTCCACGCCATCGCACGCGAAGCACTGAACGCCCCCCCCGCGCCGCGCGGGAAAAGAAAAGCCCCGGCACTGGCGTGTCGGGGCTTTTTTATTACGGCGGGCCGTATCCGGCCCGCCGTGGACCTGTACTCAGGCCGCCACCTTGATGTTCTTGGCGCTGGGACCCTTGGGGCCGGTACCGACCTCGAACGTGACGCGCTGGTTTTCCTGCAGCGACTTGTAGCCTTCGCTGCGGATTTCCGAGTAGTGGGCGAACAGATCCTTGCTGCCGTCGTCGGGCATGATGAAGCCATACCCTTTTTCGGCGTTGAACCACTTGACGATGCCGGTTGCCATGGAATTTCCTCGAACCTAAAGAAGCGATTGCTCGCGGGGCGCCAGATGATCAAGGATGGGAGAGGAAAGCAACCGCAGCACCACTGACCGCGACAAGTTAAACGCAGACCGCGTCTCTTGAAAATCTCGCTGAACCCAGTGTATTGGCGAACCCGGAAAAACGTCAAATATGCGGTGATCGCCATGCCCGCGCCGCGCCACCACCCGAGCCGCGGCCCCGGATCTTTCAACTCGCCATGCACCGATACAAGCAGATACGCTCGCGTCGAACGGCCATGCCGCCGGGGCTCAGCCGGAGAAGCCGCCGGTGTCCAGGAACTCCTGCTCGGGCTGCGTGGTCTGCCGGCCCAGCGCGGCGTTGCGATGGGGAAAGCGGCCGAAGCGCTTGATGATGTCGCGGTGCAGGACGGCCCAGCGCACCGCGTCGGCGCCCAGCGGCTCCATCAATGCAACCGCCCGGTTCTGTGCGGCCACGGTCTCGGCGTGCTCGAAGGGCATGTAGAAGAACTGGCGCAGCTCCGGATCGACGGCAAGGTCGTGGCCGGCGGCGATGGCGCGTTCGGCGAACAGCAGCGCCAGCGGATCGGTGGCGAACATGTGAGCCGTGCCGCGGTAGGCGTTGCGGGGGTACTGGTCCAGCAGGATCATCAGGGCCAGCGCGCCGTCCGGCTCATCCAGCCAGGCATCCAACTGGCGCGCGGCGGCGGCCATGTGGGCGGCGCCGCAATGCTGGCGAAAGCGCTCGTCGAAGGCCGCGTCCTTGGTGAACCATTGCCGCGGCCCGGCGTCGCGCCAGAACGCGACGACGTCCTGCGGCGTCAGGGATGCGGGGGCTTGGCCAGGGTGGGTCATGGAGATCGTCCTCTGTCGATGGCGGGTCCGGCCAGGCTGTGCGGCGGGAGACACGGGCAAGGATACCGCGGGGAGCCCAAACGCAAAAAAGCCCCCGAAGGGGCTTTTCCGAAAAGCCAGAACCTTACAGGACCTGGATCTTCGTGGCTTGCGGGCCCTTGGGGCCATTGGCCGTCACAAAGCTGACGCGCTGGTTCTCTTCCAGAGACTTGAAGCCCGAGCCCTGAATTTCGGAGAAGTGAGCGAACAGGTCCTTACCACCCGCTTCCGGGGTGATGAAGCCATAGCCTTTTTCCGAATTGAACCACTTAACGACGCCGGTTTCCATACTGTATTTCCTAGAGATAATGGGCAAATGCCCGGAGGTCACGAATCAATCAAGGAGGGGACAGTAGAACAATAACGCTGAGCCGGAAAAGGCACGGCACTGAACGAAAATCGCAACGCTTGTGATCGTGTGCCGACACTATCGTTATGTTCCCCTCACAAGTCAACATAATCCTAAAAAATACGTGCCAATAATGCAACAAAGAGAAACTGCGAACAGAATTTGCACGTTTTCATAGGAAAAAAGAAGCCCTGCATAGGTGTAAACACCCACGCATCATAAAAAAACAATCAAGGCTTATATAAATGCCGGCAAAGAGCGTACCCGGATGCATACGCCGTTTGGACGGGCACTTTGGTTTGCCGTCAGGCTTACTCTTCGATAGGTAAACCCAACAGATCGAGCGCCGCGCCGAAAGCGTCGGGGCCCGAGCAAAGGAAAACCGCCACGTCGCCGGGATTCATATTTTCCAGGACTTGGTCGATTTGTTCTTGCGCATTATCAACATTGTCGACACTGGCGGCGTGTATGTCCGCGCCGGCTTCGACTTTTTCGGGGGGCACGATGTCGGCAATCGCATTGAGATCGTCCACATCGGTCACGACATAGACGCTGATGCTCTCGCCATCCAGCGTTGTGTGCAGCTCAACGCCGCCCGCCACGTCGGCAACATGCCGACTCAGTATTTCCATGATCACTCTTCCTTGACTTGCGGGCCAGGCCCGCGTGGACGCGCCCGCACGGATGCGTGCACGTCCAGGCGCGACTATAACAGCCTTACGCTAAGGCTTCCTGACAGCCGGTCCCAGCGAGCGGCGGGCGGCGCCGGACGTGGCCGCCACGTTGCGGCTACGCACCCCGGCCGCGGCCAGCGCGGCCAGCAGCGGCTTCTGGGCGTCCAGGAACGCGGCCTTCTCGTCGCCGACCAGCTTGCACAGGAACATCTGGGCTTGCAGTTGCGTGCGGCGCGCCTTGCGGTTGTCGGCTTCTTGCGCGAGCCAGTTGGCCACCCAGTCGGCGGCGGCCTGGGCATCGCCCTGTTGCTTGACGTGCCCCAGCAGATCGAACACGGTGACGCCGACGATGGCGCCCTCCTCGGTGCGCGTCAGGAACAGCTTGGCGGCTTGGCCGGTGTAGCCAGGGACCAGGGCGAGGCAATCGCGCTCGGCGGGTTTCTTCATTGATACAGCCTGTCTGTGATCGGTAATCCCGCACTGTAACCGACCCGGCCGGCTGTCGCGTCGCCGCCACGGAACTCTGCTATTGTGGGCTGTTCCACCCCAACCCATACGGCGGACATCATGCAACGCGATTTCGATCTGGTCGTCACGATCCTGGGAGCCCTGCGCGACGCGGCGGGCCCCAACCTGAGCACCCACGACATCAAGGAGGCTGCCCTGGCGCCCCACGCGCAGGAGCAAGGCCTGCAACTGATTGCGCACCACCTGGACCTGCTGGCCGACGCCGGCCTGGTCAAGCAGATCAGCGAAACGACGGCGACCGCCGGCGACACGCGCTGGCGCATCACCTGGAAGGGCTACGACGCCCTGGAGCAGGACGAGGAAGACGAAGAAGACGAGGACTTCGACGACGAAGAATGAGCGCTCAACGGCGCCGCAGGATGCGCCGCGTCAGCAGCGCGGCGGCGGCGCCGATCACCAGGCTGAACATGAACGCGGCGATCGCCAGCATCGCCGCCTGGTCGCCGAAACCGGCCGACCGCGACAACGCCACCACGCCCGCGCAGACCGCCGCGGCCAGCACGGCCACGCCGGCCAGCGTCCGCCCGGGGGAATGCAGGCGGCCGCAGAGCGCCCCGCCCACCAATGCCACCGCCACCATGGCGGCCATGGACCAGAACAGGTATTCGTACTGCATGCGGACGGACTCCCCTGGGATGTTGCGGCGCCCGCATTATAGGTGGGCGGTCGTCTAATCCGTCCCCGAGGGGGGCGGCCGGCATACGGACAGGGCTGTCGCCAGGGTCTTGTTCAACCCTGGGGAACGACGGCGACGGCGCTGATTTCCACCAGCGCGCCATAGTGCAATTCGCGCGTGGGCACGATCGCGCGGGCCGGTTTGTGGTCGCCGAAGCTGCGTTCGTAGACGCTGTTCACTTCGTTCCAGAGACCGACGTCGGGAATGTAGACGGTGACGTTGACCACCGAACCCATCGACGCGCCGGCGGCCTGCAGGATGGCGGCGACGCTGCGAAGCGCGGCCTCGGTCTGCGCCGCGACGCCCTGCGCCAGTTGCGGCCGTTCGCCCGGACTGGCGGCGGGCAGGAACCCCAGTTGCCCGGAAACGAACACGAAGCCGTTGGCGCGCACGGCCTGCGAATAATGGCCCGCCGGTGGCGTGGCGTGGGGGGTGTGGATCAGGTCCATCTCGAGTCCTTTTGCGGGCAGCCGACTTACCAGCCGCGAAAGCGCTGCCATTGCGCCACGACCCGGCGGTCGCCCTCGCGCACGACCTCATAGGCGTCGTGCTGGGCGCAGGTGGCGCAGGCGTGGTTCGGCACGATCCGCAGTTTGGTGCCTAGCGGCAGTTCCGGCAAGGCGGCGCCGCTGCCCGCGCGCAGCTTGATGATGCCCTGCTCCTGGTTGGTCTCGGCCAGCAGCAGGTCGGGATAGACCTTGCCGTCGACATCGCAAACCAGCCCGTACAACTGGTCCACTGGCTGCCTGGCAGTGCCGCGATCGCGCGACATGGCCATCCAGCCCGCGTCCACCAGGATCCAGCCCTTGTCGGGCTGGTGGCCGATCACCGTGGTCAGCACGGTGGCGGCGATGTCGTCCACGTCGCAGACGCCGAGGCCAGCCATGACGAGGTCGAAGAACACGTACACGCCGGCGCGCACCTCCGTCACGCCGTCGAGGTTGCGGGCGAAATGCGCGGTGGGCGTAGACCCCACGCTGACCACCGGACACGGCAGGCCCGCCGCGCGGATGGCCTGGGCGCAACCGACCGCGGCCGCGCGCTCCTGCTCCGCCATGTCGGCGATGGCCTGCACGCTGCGGCAACCGTAGGATTCACCCGCGTGGGTCATGACGCCGCGCAGGCTGTCGGCGGCATGCAGAGTCCGCGCAATCGCCAGCAACTGGTCGGTGTGACCCGGCTGCACCCCGGCGCGGTGGCCGTCGCAATCAATCTCGATCAATGCGGGGATGGCGGCGCCCTCTTGCCGCACGCGCGCCGCCAGCGCTTGGGCGGCGTCAATACTGTCGACCACGACAGTCAGGTCGACGCCCTGGCGGCGCAGGGCCAGCACGCGGCCGAGCTTGGCTGGCGCCACGCCCACCGCGTACAGCAGGTCGGTCACGCCAGCGGCGGCGAACTGTTCGGCCTCCTGCAGCGTCGAGACCGCCGCCGGCCCCTCGGGCCGCGCCATGACGCGGCGTGCCACCTCGATCGACTTGGGTGTTTTCAGATGGGGACGCAATTGCACGCCGTGGCCGGCCATCAGGGCGTTCAGGCGCTCGATATTGCGCGTCATGCGGGTTTCGTCCAGCAGCAGGCAGGGCGTTTCCAGCGTATCGAGGGTGGCAGAGGCAGTGGTCATGGCGGTAGCGACGAAACAGGAAGGGGCGGAAAAAGGGAAACCGACACGGGCGCCGCCCCGGGACGCGACCGCATGCCCGCAGTATGGCGCGCCGCGCGGCTTGCGTGTTTAATCATCTCTTAATCAATCATTAAGGTGATTCTGAATGATCACGACCGATGACCTGCGTTTCTTCCTGAGCCTGGCGGCCACCAGCTCGCTGGCGCAGGCGGCGCGCGCCCTGGACGTGACGCCGCCCGCCGTGACACAACGCCTGCACGCGCTGGAAAAGCGCCTGGGCGTGCGGTTGGTCAATCGCTCGGGACGCGGCACCGCGCTGACCGACGAGGGCCGGCTGCTGGCGCTGCGAGCCGGCCAGATCTGCGGCGAACTGAACGACCTGGCCGATGAACTGGCGGGCCGGCGGGGCGTGGTGGCCGGCCACCTGCGCGTGGTGGCGCCGCTGGGCTTCGGCCAGCGCTACGTCGCCGGACTGGTGGCCGGGTTTCGCAAGGAAAGCGAGAACGTGACCGCCAGCCTGATCCTGTCGGACGGGCCGCCCCGCCTGGCCAGCGACGACTGGGACGTGATGATCCATATCGGCGAACTGCGCGATTCGACCCTGGTGGCCTATCCGCTGGCGCCCAACCGGCGCATCCTGTGCGCCTCGCCCGCCTACCTGGCGCGCCACGGCGCGCCCGCCAAGCCCGAAGACCTGCGCGAACACGACTGCATCGCCTTGCGCGAGAACGAAGAGGACGTGACCCTGTGGCGCTTCAAGCGCGGGCGCGGGCCAGCGGTGGGCGTGCGCATCGCGCCGGTGCTATCCAGCAACGCCGGCGCCGCCGCCGTGGCCTGGGCCCTGGCCGGCCACGGCATCGTGGCCCGCTCGGAGTGGGACGTGGCCGAGCATGTGAAAACGCGCGCGCTGGTGCCGCTGCTGCCGGGCTGGACTCTGCCCGAGGCCAACGTGGTGGCGCTGGTGAAATCGCGCCAGGAGCTGCCGGCCCGCACCGCTGGCTTTCTCGCCCACCTGCGCCAGGCCTTCGCGGCCACGCCGTGGCGAGACAAGACGCCTGCCTGAGGCGCGCGCCGGACGGATCAGTCCAGCATGGCCTCGGCCTCGATCTCGACCAGCCACTCGGGCAGCGACAGGCCGCTGACGATGATCCAGGACGACGGCGGCGGATCGACCGGGAAGCGGTCGCGCAGCGCCTGCGCGATCACCTCCTGATCCTCGCGCGCCGTTTCGCAGATGTAGATACGCAGCATGATGACCTGCGCCAGCGTGCCGCCCGCCGCGGCCAGCACACGGCCGATGTTGTCCAGCGCCGCGTCGGTCTGCTCGCGCAGGCCAGGGCCGACAGTGCGCTCCCGGGCATCGACGCCGACCTGACCGGACAACAGCATGCGGCGCTGGCCCGTGACGATGACAGCCTGGCTGAAGCCGTATTGCACGGTATTGAAGACGGTGTCGGGATTGACGACGGTTCGGGACATATTGGTTCTCCTTGTAGACGCCTCGCCCCGCGGCGCGGCGTTGCCGGCATTCTATACATCCGGGGTGGCCGCCCCGGCCGCGCTCAGGCCACGGCGGCGGCAGGCCGGGCGCCGCGCGCCGCGTAAACCGCGACCAGCAGCACCACCGCTCCCGCGCCCGCCGCGGTCCAGAACCCCGCGCCCACGCCATGACGGTCGACGATCCACCCCGCCAGCGCGGCGCCCGCCGCGACGCCCGCCCCCAGGCCCGTCACCAGCCAGGTCAGGCCTTCGGTGAGGCGGCGACCCGGCACGCTGGCCTCCACCATCGCCATGGCGATGATCATGGTCGGCGCGAACGACAGGCCCGCCAGCAGCACGCCCAGCGACAGCGTCAGCAGATCACCCACCCACAGCAGCGGCAAGGTGGTGAGGGCGGTCACGCTGGCGGCAATCGCCAACATGCGCGCCAGGGGCACCCGGAATTTCAGCACGCCGAACGCCAGCCCGGCGACGCAGGACCCCAGTGCGTAGGCCGACAGCACCAGGCTCGCGCCGGCGGGCATTCCCTGCTGGCGGGCGAAGGCCACGCTCATGACATCGATAGTGCCGACGATGACGCCCATGGCGGCCATCATGGCGGTTAGCTGGCGCATCAGCGGCACGCCCAGCACCGACGACTCGCGGCCCGCCTCGCGCGGCTGCACCACCGGCGCCGTGGCCCGTTGCAGCACGAAGGCGGTCACGCCCAGCCCCAGCAGCAGGGCCGCGCCGAGCGGGCCGGCCTCGGGAAACAGGATCACGCACAGCCCGACGGCCAGCGGCGGGCCGATGATGAAGCTCAGTTCGTCGAATACCGACTCGAGGGCATAGGCGGTGCGCAACTGCGGCCGGTCGCGGTAGATCTCGGTCCAGCGGGCCCGCGCCATGGCGGGCATGCTTGGCAGGCTGCCCGCCAGCGCGGCGAACACGAACAGCGTCCAGTCGGGCGCCTGCCAGCGCACGCAGGCGGCCAGGCCCGCCAGGCCGGCCACGCTGGCGCCGGCGGCCAGCGGCAGGATGCGGCCCTGGCCGTGCCGGTCCACCAAGCGCGAAATTCGCGGCGCCAGCAACGCGGTCGCCAAAGCGAAGGTGGCGGCCACCGCGCCGGCCAGGGTGTAGGCGCCCCGCACCTGCGACAGCATGGTGATGATGCCGATGCCGATCATGGGCAGGGCCAACCGCGCCACGGCGCAGGCGGCGACAAAACCGGCGGCGCCGGGCGCCTGGAACAATTCGCGATAGGGATTCGACACCCGGTACCTCTGGGGATGTTGCAGCCGGCGGCAGCGACGCCGGACAGATTGACATACGTAGCGTATGCAAGATGGTATTCACATACATTACGTATGTCAATTAACATACGACTCGTATGCCACTGGAGACAGCCATGTCGCGATCGCGCGCCGAGATGATCGAAGAAACCCGCGGAAAACTGCTGGCGACGGCACGCGAGTCGTTCCGCCGCGCCGGCTATGCGGGCACGTCGATGGACGACCTGACCGCCGCCGCGGGGCTGACCCGAGGAGCGTTGTATCACCATTTCGGTGACAAGCAGGGCTTGCTGGCGGCGGTCGCGGCGCAGATCGACCGCGAGATGGAGGCGCGCCTGCAGGCCATTGCACGCGGCGCTCCCGATGCCTGGACCGCCCTGCGCGAACGCTGCCGGGCCTATCTGGCGATGGCGGCCGAGCCCGAAATCCGCCGGATCGTGCTGCAGGACGCGCGCGCGGTGCTGGGCCATGGCGGCGCCGCCGCGCAGGAACAGTGCACCGCGTCGCTGGGCGCGCTGCTGCAGGCCCTGATGACGCAAGGCGTCATCGGCCCGGCCGAGCCCGACGCGCTGGCGCGGATGCTGCATGGCGGGCTGGCCGACAGCGCCCTCTGGATCGCCGGAGACGACAGTCAGGGGCGGCTGGCGCAGGCGCTTCAGGCGCTGGATCTGCTGCTCGCGGGCCTGCGCCGGACCTGAGCGCGTCCCCCCGACGAGCGGGATCGGCACTCGCCGCAAACGCCGTCGTCGCGCATAATGCAACAACGCGTTTGATGGGCCGCCCCTGGAGACCGGCCCCCGCCCCCGCAACCCGGATCCCTCGCCCCACCAAAATGAAGCTCCTGCGCCTATACGCCCTGGCCGCCCTGCTCGGCGGCACCGTGCTATTGCCCGCCGCGGCGCCCGCCCAACCGCCGACGCAGCAAGCCGCCGCGCAGGCCCTTGTCGGCAAATGGCGGCACCAGACCATGTTGCGCACCGTCGACGGTCAGGCGCTGCCGCCCCAGCCTTCCGGCGGCGCCGGCGTGGCCGAATTCCGCAGCGACGGCACCTGGTCGATGCAGGGGCCGGGCGCGCTTTCCAGCGGCACCTATCGCTGGCTCGACGCCAAGCGCATCGAGCAGACGCTGGAGCAATCCACCAGCGAATACGAGATCGGCGAGGCTTCCATCCGCTACGTGAAGATCCAGGGCGACCACCTGACGCTCACCCGCGTGCAGGACCGCAAGGAAATGGACAAGCTGATGCCGCCGGCGACGCCGGGCACCAAGCGTCCCGATCAGATGATCGTCACCAATCTCTTTACCCGCCTGCCCGCGGACTGATGCCCGCCGCCCCGGACGCAATCCGCTGGTAATCCAAATGCAGTATGGAAGGATGAAATCTTCTTTGCTACGCTGGGTCACCCTCGTGGAGGTCCAGTGACCATGCAACCCAAGATCCGAGTGCTTTGCGTGCAACCGTCATCGGTGATGGCTCGCTTCGCCTTCCTGGGCGTCGCGTTGCGCTGGTCGTTGGGCGCCACGCCCCGGCCGGCGCGACTGCGCATCGGGCCGCATGACCTCGCGCCAGTCGGCTCGGAAGCGGCGTTCTGGATGTTCGCGCTGCGTCATGCGCTGTCGTCGCAATCGATGCTGATCACGCGCGGCGACCACTGGGACGTTGCCGCCTCGATCGACGGCGACGTAATACGCGCCTTCGGCCGCAAGTTCGCGCTGCGCCAGTGCCTCTAGCGCGCCAGAGCGCGCCCGCCTTCGTCAGTCGCCAACCCGCGGTTTGCGGTGGTAGGCCGCCAATTGCTCGGCGGTCCAGCGCTGCCGGGCGTCCTCCTGGCAACAACTGCGGAACACCCGCGCGCCCACTTCCAGAAAGCGTTGCATGTCGTCGTCCGTCAATTGACCCTGCACCCGCATCAGGCAGTCGGCATAGGCGGACAGGATGCCATCCCAACCTTCGGGCCTGCCGGACGCGACAGGCTTGCTGATCATGCGGGCCATCATTTCGCTGTGGTCCATCATGCTGGTTCCCCTGAAGCCCCGCCGCGGCCGCGCGGCTCGCGGCGGTATGACGACAGGGGCGGCAGCAAGCGCCATGCCCGCGGCGCGGGGCGCGGGATCGGCGCTTCGGGGGTGAAAAAACTACCGGTCGGACCGGTACGGTCATGCCGTCCCTAGAATTCCGGCAAATCGAAGATGGTATGCAGGGTGGAACTTGGCATCGGCACTGACGCCAGGTGCTCGCGCCCGTCGTCGTCGGTCAGCATCCGCACCGGGCGCGAGGCCACGGAGAGGCCGTCGACGCTGATCACCGTCTCGACCTCGATGCCGGCCTTGATGGCCTCGATGACCTCGGAGACCGCCGCCGTCACGGGGTCGCTGACCCAGCCGGGCACGCCGCGCTCGGCCAGGCCCCAGCGCACGTAGGCGACGTGACCGCTGACGGCTTCTTTACGAACGGCGACGATTGCGTAAAACGACATCCAGGCCTCCCGAAAGTTGGTGGCCCGGATCGTATAACAACTTCACTGATCCGCGGTGACAGGCGGCATCAGGGTTCGATATCGATGGGCGCAAAGGATTTCACCAGATCGTCCAACTGCTTGAGCTGGGTCAGGAACGGCTCCAGCTTGTCCAGCGGCAAGGCGCTGGGGCCATCGCACTTGGCATTCCTGGGGTCCGGATGGGCCTCCAGGAACAGACCCGCCAGCCCCACGCCCATGCCCGCCCGCGCCAGTTCCGCGACCTGCTCGCGGCGACCGCCCGAGGCCGTATCCAGTGCCGAGCGCTGCTGCAGCGCGTGGGTGACGTCGAAGATCACCGGCCGGTTGCCGGACACCTTCTTCATGACGCCGAAGCCCAGCATGTCCACCACCAGGTTGTCGTAGCCGAAGCTGGTGCCGCGGTCGCACAGGATGATCTGCTGGTTGCCCGCCTCGGTGAATTTCTCGACGATGTTGAGCACCTGGGTGGGGCTCAGGAACTGCGGTTTCTTGATGTTGACGACGCGGCCGGTCTTGGCCAGCGCCACCACCAGGTCGGTCTGGCGCGCCAGGAACGCCGGCAATTGCAGGATGTCGGCCACTTCGGCCACGGGAGCCGCCTGCCAGGGTTCGTGCACGTCGGTGATCACAGGCACGCCGAAGTTCTGCTTGACCGCCTCGAAGATCTTCATGCCCTCTTCCAGGCCTGGGCCGCGGTAGGAATGGATCGACGAGCGGTTGGCCTTGTCGAACGACGCCTTGAACACGTAGGGAATGCCGAGTCTGGTGGTCACACGCTGGTATTCCTCGCAGGCGCGCAACGCGAGATCCTTGGATTCCAGCACGTTGATTCCGCCGAACAGCACGAAGGGCTGGTCATTGGCGCAGGTGATGGAGGGCGAGATGACGACTTCCGGGGCGGTCATGGGAGAGCGATCCTGTAAAGATGTAGCGGGTGATAGTGCGTAATGTACAACCAGCCCGACCCGGACCCGCCCGCCGCGGCCGGCCGAGGCCGGTTGCTCAGGGCCGGCGGGCGCGGATGGCGTCATCGCGGCGGTCACAAGATACACTCGTTGGCGGGAAGCGATACGCGCGAGCGTATTGAGAACAGACTTACGACAACCTGATTCATGGACACCGACACACTACAGGGCCGGCTCGAGTTCCTGCGGCAAGCCGAAAAGCTGAAAGACGTCCTGCGCAGCGCCCGCAGTTCGGGCGGACGCCAGGAAAGCACGGCCGAGCACACCTGGCGCCTGTGCCTGATGGCGATGATGCTCGAAGACGGCCTGGCGGACCTGGATTTCGCCCGCATCCTGCGGCTGTGCGTAGTGCACGACCTGGGCGAGGCCATCCATGGCGACATCCCGGCGACGCAGCAGGCGACGGGCGCCGACAAGGGCGCCCAGGAACGGCTCGACCTGCTGCAACTGGCCGCTGCGCTGGACGCCCCGGCGCGCGCACGGCTGCTGGCCCTGTGGGACGACTACGACAAGGCCGGCTCGCCCGAGGCCCGCGCGGTGAAGGCGATGGACAAGCTGGAGACGCTACTGCAACATAACCAGGGCGCCAATGCCCCGGACTTCGACTATGCGTTCAACCTGGACTACGGCCGCAAGCACACCGACGCCCTGCCCCTGTTCCGGGAGATCCGCCGGCTGCTCGACGCCGACACCGAAGCGCGCATCCGCCAGCAGGCCGCGGCACGCGACGCGTCCCCCGCCCGCCCCGCCGACGTGGTGCAGCGGCAACTGGACGCCTACAACGCCCGCGATATCGAGGCGTTCATGCCGGCCTGGGCAGAGGACTGCCAGTATTACGCCTTTCCCGACACGCTGCTGGCCAGCGGCCGCGCCGAAATCCGCGCGCGCCACCTCGAGCGCTTCCAGGAACCCGACCTGCACGGCAGGCTGGTCAACCGGATCGTCAATGGCGACATCGTGGTGGACCAGGAGATCGTCACCCGCAACTTCGCCGACGGCCCCGGCGAGATCGACGTGGTCGCGATCTACGAAGTGCGCGGCCAGCACATCACCCGGGCCTGGTTCAAGCTCGGCCAACCGCGATTACACCCCAGACCGGCATAGCGACGCCCCCACCAGGTGAGACAAGCATGGGATTCCTAGACTCGCTGTTCCGGCGCAAGCCCACGCAAGATCAGTTCGCCACGCTGTTCATCGCCGCCGTCCGGCAACGGGGCTACACCGGCGAGCTCACCTACAAGGCCGACGAGTTCCGCCTGCTGCACGGTGACAGCGCCTACTTCAACCTGCACAACGCCTACCACGCCTATTGCGATGCCCGCGGCGGACAACGCCAGGGCGCCTTGCAGGGCTATGTCTCCACCCTGCTCAGCAGCGGCCAGGCCATGCCGCACTCGCTGGCCGAAGCGCGCGCGCTGCTGCGTCCCGTCATCCGTGGCCGCAGCGCCGTCGAGGCCGTGCGCATGCACCACCTGCGCAACGACGGCAACGACGCGGCGTTCCAGCCCGCCGTGCGCCCCTTCGGCGACGACTGCGTGGTGCTGCTGGCGCTGGACCGGCCGGAATCCATCGCCACCCTCACCAACGGGCCCGAAGCCTCCTGGGGCATCACGTTCGACGAAGCGCTGGCCATCGCCATCGACAATCTGCGCGACTCGGCCGACAACTTCGTGGAGGTGGCGCCGGGCGTCTACGGCGGCGGCTGGGAAGACGGCTATGACATCAGCCGCGTGCTGCTGCCCGACATGCTGGAGCGCGTCCCGGTGCGCGGCCGGCCGGTCTTCATGATGCCGACCCGCGACCTGCTGCTGGTCAGCGGCGACAACGACACCGAAGGCCTGATGAGGATGGCCGAGCTGTGCCAGCAGGTCATCCCGCACGGCCGGCCCGTCTCGCCCTGTATGTACCGCTATGGCGAGGCCGGCGTCGAACGCTACCGGCCGCCGCACGACGAATTGCTGCAGCGCCAGGCCCACCTGGCGCGCACGCTGGCCAAGGGCGACTACGACGCCCAGAAAGAGGCGCTGGACCATCTTTACGAGGAACATGGCGTCGACGTGTTTGTCGCCACCTACAACCTGTTCGTGCAGGACGGCGACGCCGACGCCTCGTTCTCGCTGGCCACCTGGACCCGCGGCGTGGACACCTCGCTGCCCGAGGTCGACCGTCTGGCACTGGTGCGCCCGGACGCGACCGACGAGATCGGCGAAGTCCGGGTGGTCGCCTGGACGCAGGCGGTGGCCATGCTGGCCCCGCTGCTCGAGCGCGAGAACCTCTATCCGGTGCGCTACCGCACCCGCGGGTTTCCCAGCGATGCGCAGTTGGCCCGGTTGCAGGCGATGGACTGACCCGGGTCGGCGCGCCCCGCTCCTTACGCCTGCGAGGCTGGCTCGCTCACCAGCCGGTAGGCCAGCGCCCCGATGATCGCGCCGGCGATCGGCGCTGCCCAGAACAGCCACAGTTGCTCCAGCGCCCAGCCGCCCACGAACAATGCCGGGCCGGTGGAACGCGCCGGATTCACCGACGTATTGGTGACGGGAATGCTGACCAGGTGGATCAGCGTCAACGCCAGGCCAATGGGGATGGCGGCGAAACCGGCAGGCGCCCGCTTGGCGGTGGCGCCCAGAATCACGAACAGGAACCCCGCCGTCATCACGACTTCGGTGACCAGCGCGGCCGCCATCGAATACTTGCCGGGCGAATAGGCGCCGTAGCCGTTGGCGGCGAAGTGACTGCCCTTGAGGTCGAAGCCCAGCTTGCCATCGGCGATCACCGCCAGCACCGCCGCCGCGGCGATGGCGCCCAGCACCTGCGCCAGCACGTACGGCAGGATCTCGCGCGCCGGGAAGCGGCCGCCGGCCACCAGCCCGACCGTGACGGCGGGATTGAAGTGCCCGCCGGAGATATGGCCGACCGCGAACGCCATGGTCAGCACCGTCAGGCCGAACGCCAGCGCCACGCCGGCGAAACCGATGCCCAACTGCGGAAACCCGGCGGCCAGCACCGCCGCGCCGCAGCGTTTCGATAAGGGATACATGACTTGCCTCCGCAACAGAAAACCCGACGGTAGCCCGCGCCGGGAATTGCGACTTCAAAGCAATGAAAATTCCTGCTGGTTCTTGACAGTACTTGACGATGACGCCCCCCGCCATGCTGCAACACGGCTAGGACGAACGGCGGCGGCGGGCGGTATGCTTCGCCTGCGCGGCCATGCCGCGCGCCCCTTCCCTGTTTCCCCATCCACGCCGTCATGATCCGACACGCCTTCGCCCTCTCCCTGATGCTGTCTCCCGCCCTGGTCCTGGGCGCCTCCACGCCGGACTACATGGGCCAGTACGACCGCTGCCTGCGCGACGCAGGCGTCACCAACAACGGCACCGTGGGCGCCTGCGCCGAAGGCGTCTCGGCGGCGGCCAAGCGGGAGATCAACACGCTCTACGCCCGGATCCAGGCGCGCCTGGCCAGCGATTTCCCGGAAGACGCCGCCAAGTTGGAACAGACGCAGAAAGCCTGGCTGGCCTACCGCAACGGCCATTGCGCCCTGGCCGGGGCGCACGTCGGTTCGCCCATGTATGAATACTGCCCGATGCTGCTCAATATCAGCCGCGCCGCCGAACTGCGGGAACTGGCGGGCGACTGACGATGCGGCGGAACGCGGCGGCGCTTGCCGCGGCGCGGCGGCGTTGGTAACTTTGCCGTGCTTGGCCTCGCGTTACCCATTTTTCGAATAGGACAACGCCCACCATGACCATCGTCGTATACGCCGCCAACGCCCGCACCCTTTGGGAGACCATCCAGGCAGACATCGCCCCCCTCAGCGTCCGAACCACGACCAGCGGTAACAGTTGGCGCAAGGACGACAGCGGCCGCGCCACGAAGATCTACCGCGCCACGCCCACCGGCCAGCATGACGAACGCGCCTACTTCGTGGGCACCGTGCGCACCGGCCAACTGATGCTGCTGGACCTGCTGCCCGGCAGCGAGCCGCTGACCTGGCCGCTGTTCGGCGCGCTGCATGGCCATTTGTCCGGCATGCTGCTCGCGACGTATCCCGACGCGATCCTTTCCCTGAACCTGTTTCCCAACAAACCCACCGACATCTGAGAAGCCACGCTGTGCTGCTGTTATCCGTGTGTGTACTGGCCGCCATGTCGCTGGGCGCGCTGACGTGGCGCCTCGCGCGCCGGCCCGCCGGCAAGACGCGCGGCGACATTGCCCGCTCGGCCGCCGCCGGCGCCGCCCTGTTCGCCGCACTGGGGCCCCCGGTTGGCACCCTGGTCTTCGCGCTGTTCGTGGCCATCTCCTCGATAAGCGTCGAGGCGCTGTTCACGTCGATTTTCCTGGTGCCCTGGTCGTACCTGTACGGCGGCGTGCCCGCGCTGCTGTGCGGCCTGGTGGCGGGCGCCTGCCGCCCCGCCACCCCGTCATGGCGCTCGTATTGCTGGCCGGGGCTGCTGGGCGGCCTCTACGCCTTCACCTTCCTGCTGGGCTTCGCGGTGCGCGAATACACCCTGCCCGAAATGAGCTTTCCAATGTTCCTGGGAGGCGTGCCCGGCCTGATAAGCGGCGCGGTCTGCGCGCGGGTGTTCTACGGCAGGCAGCAAACCACCCTTGCCGCCACCGCGTGAGCGCCGCCGCCCGCTGTTTTCCCCATCACCCTATGGAAGCATCCATGACGATCTCCCTGTCCCGCCTGTTCGCCACCCTGGCCGCCAGCCTCTGCGCTGGAGCTGCCCAGGCCGCCCCTGTCACCTCGGTCGCCGACGCGCAGGCCAAGCTGGCCGCCATGACGCCCGCCTCGCGGATCGAGTGTCACGCCGACGGCGGCAACAGCGCGCAATGCAGCGCCGACGGCTACACCGTGATGTACCTGGGCGACTGCGGCGAAGGCGCCGCCTTCGGCTCGATCGCCGGCGACGGCGGCGTTGACCTGAATGACCGCGTCGACGGCCAGGGCAAGCCGGTGGCTCACGTCATGGACCGCCAGTTCGTCTGCATTCCGGCCATGGTGCGCAAGGGCGAGGAACAGCGCCACTACGTGATCGCCGTGCCCACCGCCAGCGTGCCCGAATGCCGTGGCAACGCGCTGTGCAAGGACGCCGACCTGCCGGTGCAATGGAAGCGGGCCAAGCGCGGCCAGGCCTGCGAACGCACCAAGGATGACGACTACCAGGGCGACTGCGCGGCCGGCTGGGTGGACGTCGGCCAGATCGACCAGTACGACACGCTGGCCCCCGCCAAACCGGCCCGCTGAACGTCATGACGCGCCGCCTCGTTTCGATTGCCCTGCCGGTGTTTGCGGCCGTGTCCGCTTCGGCCTGCGCGCTGGCCGCGAACGTCGTTGCGCACCCCGATCCGCAAGCGCGCCAGCGCGTGGACCTGAGCGTGCGCGTCGAGGACGCGCCGGGCCCCTTCGAACGCATTGACGGCCATGCCGACTACCGGGTCGAGAACCCGGACTGCGTGCCGCTGACCGCCGTCACCGGCGCCACGGTGGTGCCGGAGCAACGCGCGCCCGTCTCATTCGAGCCCGCCGCCGATGGCGGCTATCGCGCCGAAATCCTCCTCGACCGATTCCGCGACGAGGACTATTACGGCCAAGGGGTATGTCATTGGGCGCTGGTGGCCGTGACCGCCGATCTGCGCCACGGGCAGGTCGACTTCAGCCCTGCCATCTACCTGGCCGACATCGTCTCCGGGCGCGACGTGGTGAAGCACTTTTCGAACAGGTCGTACGCCAACGCCGACACTGCACGCATCGATATCGGCGCCGACAGCGCCAGCGCGTTCAACGATCCGCGGGCGACGTTCCGCATCCGGCTGCAGGCCGCGACTCGCTAGGCGGCCGCGGGGCCGCGGGCGGACAGCGAGGGGCCGCCGGTTCAGCCCTGCGCTATGCCGTAGTGCCGATAGAACGCCGCGATCGGCGCCTCGGCCGCCAGCGCCCGCAGCGGAAAGCATGCCGCCAGATCGCGGACATCGCCCGCTCGCGCCCAGCCCGCCTCGAACTCCCGCACGGCTTGCGCTCTCAACGCGCCATCGCGACGCAGGAACTGTCCCCAGAGCGACACGTTGCGAAAGCGATCACCCGCCAGGCGCAGGCTGCCGACATAATCCGCCGGGAAACAGCGCCGGTAGGCCGGCAGGTTGTACAGCCATGACGTTCCCGCCACCCTCCTGGCTGCTGGCCGATCCCGCCGGATGGCATGAAACAGTGACCGCAATTCGTCGATTCTCAGCGGCAGGCGGCTGCCGTTCAGCGGCGATGCCGGCGCCGGCTCGGCATTGCGGAAATGCAGCCGCACGGTGGCGGCATCCTGCATGACGTAGGAAAAACAGCCAGAAACGGCGCCGGACGTGTCCACGCCCGGCCGGTCCGCGCCCAGCCGCAGGTAATGTCGATACGTCCAGTCGCCAATGTCCGGCGCAGCCACGAGCCCGTCGGCGTATTCCCGCCAGGCCGCATGACCGGCATCGAAGTCGCGACCCAGTCCAAACCGGATATAGACATTGGTGTAGTCCATCACGGCGCGCTCCAGGGAAATTCCCGCCAGGGCGCGCGCCGCCTGCGCAAAGCGCAGTTGCAGGTCAAAAAAGGCCTTGCCGTATTCCATCGCGAGCGATTCCGCCAACAAAACGGCCCGCGGTCAGGCGGGCCGTTCCTGTTCGATCAATTGCCGGCGGCGCGGCGCAGCCGGTCCAATTCGGCGCGGTTCAGGCGCTTGGCCTCGTCCTCGGCGTAATCGCGCTCGCCCGCTTCGTACTTGCCGTCATACAGGCAACTGCTGCGGCTCACCCGGCATTCGAGACTGACGCGCGACGAGTCGGGGCCGGATGACGACGCCGGCGCCGACCAGACATTCAGGGGAGAGGAGGAAGAACAGCCCGATGCGAGCCCGGCGAGCAACACCATCAATGCGCCGCGGCCAAGTGATTGAATCGACAACAATTTACCCTCGCTCGACAAGAAAAGCTTCAGGCCTCTTTATAACAAGCGAGACAAATGCGGTACAGGCGCGCGCTACAGGCAAGTGAGCCCGGCGCCCGGGCCGAGGCTTCGATCAGGATTGATCCACCATTTGATTATCAACCATTTGATTAATAAGGACATTCCAAAGGGAGAAAAAATGAAAAGACCCCGAGACACAAACATGTCTCGGGGTCATGGCTCGGAGTCGTGGGACAGTGACGGCGTGGCGCCGGTCACGATCCGAATAGGGTTGGTGCGAAGGAGGGGACTCGAACCCCTACACCTGTTACGGCGTCAGGACCTAAACCTGGTGCGTCTACCAATTTCGCCACCTTCGCAATAGGCCAAGCCCGCTATTGTAGCTTGCTTGTTAAAATCTTGCGTCATGAATCCGCGCCTCGATGCCCTGCACCCCTACCCGTTCGAAAAACTGCGCGCCCTGCTGGCCTCGGCCACTGCGCAACCGGACGGCCTGACGCCCATCAACCTGTCGATCGGCGAGCCCAAACACGCCGCGCCGGAACGCGTTGCGCAGGCCATTCGCGACAACCTTGGCGGACTGTCGGTGTACCCGTCGACCAAGGGCGATCCCGCGCTGCGCCAGGCCATCGCCAACTGGCTGGCACAGCGCTACAGCATCCCGGCACCTGACGCCGAGACCCAGGTGCTGCCGGCGCTCGGCTCGCGCGAGGCGCTGTTCGCCTTCACCCAGACCGTGATCGATCCGGCGGCCGGGTCGGTGGTGATCTGCCCCAACCCGTTCTACCAGATCTACGAGGGCGCCACGCTGCTGGCCGGCGCCACGCCCTATTACGTCAACGCCGACGCGCTGCGCAATTTCGCCTGCGACTGGAACCAGGTGCCGGACGAGGTCTGGAAAAAGACCCGCATGGTGTTCGTCTGCTCGCCCGGCAACCCGGCCGGCAACGTCATGACGCTGGACGAATGGGAAGACCTGTTCGCCCTGTCCGACCGCCACGGCTTCGTGATCGCCTCCGACGAGTGCTACTCCGAGATCTATCTGGACGAAGGCAATCCGCCGCTGGGCGGCCTGCAGGCGGCGCGCCGCCTGGGCCGCAACGACTACCGCAACCTGGTGGCCTTCTCCAGCCTGTCCAAGCGCTCCAACGTGCCGGGCCTGCGTTCGGGTTTCGTGGCGGGCGACGCCGCGTTGATCGGCCGCTTCCTGCGCTACCGCACGTATCATGGCAGCGCCATGAGCCCGCTGGTGTCGGCGGCCAGCATCGCCGCCTGGACCGACGAGGCCCACGTCAAGGACAACCGCCGCCTGTACCGCGAGAAATTCGAGGCGGTGCTGCCGATCCTGCAGAACGTGCTGGACGTGCAGCGTCCGCAGGCCTCGTTCTACCTGTGGGCAGCCACCCCGGGTTCGGATACCGCGTTCGCGCGTGACCTTTACGGCCGTACCGGTGTTACCGTGCTGCCGGGCAGTTTCCTGGCGCGCGAAGCGCGCGGCGTGAATCCCGGGCAGGGGCGCATCCGCCTGGCCCTGGTGGCGCCGTTGGCCGATTGCGTGCAGGCGGCCGAACGCATCGCCCATTTCGTACATACTTCCGTTTGATCAACCTTTTTTGAAAAGCTGAGCCGCTATGACTCTCGACCTCCAGACCACCATCGAAAAAGCCTGGGACGACCGGGCCAACCTGTCGCCCTCCGACGCCAGCGCCGAAGTGCGCGAAGCCGTCGAACACACGATCGACGGGCTGGACCTGGGCCGCCTGCGCGTGGCCGAGAAAATCAACGACGACTGGGTCGTGCACCAGTGGATCAAGAAGGCCGTGCTGCTGTCGTTCCGCCTGTACGACAACGCCATCATGGGCCAGGCCCCGCTGCAGTTCTACGACAAGGTGCCGCTCAAGTTCTCGGAATACGGCGACAACGCCTTCAAGCAAGGCGGCTACCGCGTGGTGCCGCCCGCCGTCGCCCGCCGCGGCGCCTTCATCGGCCGCAACGTGGTGCTGATGCCCTCGTACGTCAACATCGGCGCCTACGTCGATGAAGGCACCATGGTCGACACCTGGGCCACCGTCGGCTCGTGCGCCCAGATTGGCAAGAACGTCCACCTGTCCGGCGGCGTCGGTATCGGCGGCGTGCTCGAGCCGCTGCAGGCCAACCCCACCATCATCGAAGACAACTGCTTCATCGGCGCCCGCTCGGAAGTCGTGGAAGGCGTGATCGTCGAAGAGAACTCGGTGCTGGCCATGGGCGTGTACCTGTCGCAAAGCACCAAGATCTATGACCGCGCCACAGGCAAGGTCACCTACGGCCGCGTGCCGTCGGGTTCGGTGGTGGTGCCGGGTTCGCTGCCCTCGGCCGACGGCTCGCACAGCCTGGCCTGCGCCGTCATTGTCAAGCGTGTCGACGCGCAGACCCGCGCCAAGACCAGCATCAACGATCTGCTGAGGGCGTAATGCGCACGACCGCACGGCCGCCCGAAGGGCGTGCACCCTCCCTTGGGGAGGCAGCCGCGCAGCGGCAGGAGGGCCAACCTCCCTCGGTTGTTCTGGATCTGGTCAAGGACCTGATCGCCCGTCCGTCGGTCACCCCGGCGGACGCCGATTGCCAGGCGACGCTGGCCGCGCGCCTGGCGCCGCTCGGCTTCACCTGCGAAACCATCGCCCAGGGCGGCGTCACCAACCTGTGGGCGCGCCGTGGCAGCGCCGCGCCGCTGGTGGTCTTCGCCGGCCACACCGACGTGGTGCCCCCGGGCCCGCGCGAGAAGTGGGAAAGCGACCCCTTCGTGCCCACCGAGCGCGACGGCTACCTGTACGGCCGCGGCGCCGCCGACATGAAAAGCTCGATCGCGGCCTTCGTGGTGGCAGCCGAGGAATTCGTGGCGGCCAACCCGCGGCACGGCGGCTCGATCGCCCTGTTGATCACGTCGGACGAGGAAGGCCCGTCGATCGACGGCACCGCCATCGTCTGTGACGCGCTCAAGGCGCGCGGCGAGCAGATGGACTACTGCATCGTCGGCGAACCCACCTCGGGCGACGTGCTCGGCGACACCTGCAAGAACGGCCGCCGCGGCTCGCTGTCGGGCACGTTGACGGTCAAGGGCATCCAGGGCCACGTGGCCTATCCGCACCTGGCGCGCAACCCTGTGCACCAGTTGGCGCCGGCGCTGGCCGAGATCGTCGCGATCGAGTGGGATCAGGGCAACGAGTACTTCCCGCCGACCACGTTCCAGGTCTCGAACCTGAACTCGGGCACGGGCGCCACCAACGTGGTGCCAGGCGAGGCGGTGGCGCTGTTCAACTTCCGCTTCTCCACCGCCAGCACGCCGGAAGGCCTGAAGGCGCGGGTGCACGAAGTGCTGGACCGCCATGGCCTGGAATACACGCTGGACTGGGAACTGGGCGGCGAGCCTTTCCTGACCCCGCGCGGTTCGCTGACCGATGCGCTGGTGCAGGCCATCCAGGCCGAGACCGGCGTGACGGCCGAGCTGTCGACCACCGGCGGCACGTCCGATGGCCGCTTCATCGCCAAGATCTGCCCGCAAGTCATCGAGTTCGGCCCCTGCAACGCCACGATCCACAAGGTCAACGAGCGTATCGAGCTGGCCTCGCTGGACCCGCTGAAAAACATCTATCGGCGCACGCTGGAAAACCTCCTGCCCGCCGCTTAAAAAGCCTCTCATGTATCAATCCGCCCGCCAAGAACTGCTGACCCTGCGCGACCTGATCCGCTACGGCGTATCGCGCCTGAACGCCGCCCAGGTGGCGCTGGGACACGGCAGCGACAACGCCTGGGACGAGACGGTCTACCTGGTCCTGCACGCGCTGCACCTGCCGCTGGACACGCTGGAGCCCTTCCTGGACGCCCGCGTGCTCACCGAGGAACGCAACCGCGTGCTGGAGCTGATCGACCGCCGCGTCACCGAGCGCGTGCCGGCCGCGTATCTCACCAACGAGGCCTGGCTGCGCGGGCATCGCTTCTACGTGGACGCGCGCGTCATCGTGCCGCGCTCGCCCATCGCGGAGCTGCTGGACGAAGGCCTGTCGCCCTGGGTGCAGGACGCACAGGCCGTCGACAGCGTGCTGGACATGTGCACCGGCTCGGGCTGCCTGGCGATCCTGTCGGCCCTGGCCTTCCCCTACGCTCAGGTGGACGCCGTCGACGTGTCGCCAGACGCGCTGGAAGTCGCCCGCCGCAACGTCGATGACTACGGCCTGGGCGATCGCCTCGCGCTGCACCAGAGCGATCTGTTCGACAGCCTGCCCGAACGCCAGTACGACGTCATCGTCTGCAACCCGCCCTACGTCAACAGCGGCTCGATGGACGTGCTGCCGCAGGAATACCGCCACGAGCCGCACCTGGCCCTGGCCGGCGGCGCCGACGGCATGGACCTGGTGCGCCGCATCTTGCAGGCGGCCCCGCGCTACCTGTCGGAGAACGGCGTGCTGGTGCTGGAGATCGGCCACGAGCGCGATTTCTTCGAAGCCGCCTTCCCTGAGCTGTCGCCGGTGTGGCTGGATACGGAAGCAGCGTCCGACCAGTTGCTGCTGCTGACCCGCGAGCAGTTGACGACGTGATCCGCGCCTCTGGATTGACCCTGCGTCGCGGCACCAAGGTGCTGCTGGACGACGCCGAATTCGTGGTGCACCCGGGCGAACGCGTCGGCATCGTCGGCAAGAACGGCGCCGGCAAGTCGTCGCTGTTCGCGCTGCTGACCGGCGCGCTGGACCTGGACGCCGGCAACCTGGCGCTGCCGGCCGGCTGGCGCATCGCCAGCGTCGAACAGGAACTGCATGCCGACGACCGCCCCGCGCGTGAATTCGTCATCGACGGCGACACGCCGCTGCGCGCCCTGCAGGCACGCCGCGCCGAGCTGACCGACGACCAGGGCACGCAGATCGCCGAGGTCGAAGCGGCGCTGGTCGAGGCCGGCGCCTGGAGCGCGGCCTCGCGCGCCGAGCAGTTGCTGGCCGGCCTGGGCTTCAAGCCGGCCGAATGGACCCAGCCGGTGGCAAGCTTCTCCGGCGGCTGGCGCATGCGCCTGGCGCTGGCGCGCGCACTGATGGCGCCGTCCGAACTGCTGCTGCTGGACGAGCCCACCAACCACCTGGACCTGGACGCCATGCTGTGGCTGGAGAAATGGCTGGCCGCCTATCCCGGCACCGTCATGCTGATCTCCCACGACACCGAGTTCCTGGACGCGGTGGCCAAGTCCATCCTGCATTTCGATCACGCCAAGCTGGTGCGCTACCGCGGCGGCTACGGCGACTTCCTGACGCAGCGCGCCGAGCGCCTGCGCCAGACCAACATCGCCTACGAACGCCAGACGCGCGAAGCCGCGCGCCTGCAGGGCTTCATCGACCGCTTCAAGGCCAAGGCCTCCAAGGCCAAGCAGGCCCAGAGCCGGGTCAAGGCCCTGGCGCGCATGCAGGTGTTGGCGCCGCTGCACGCCGAGGCCGGCATCGACATCCGCATCCCCTCGCCCGACCAGGTGCCCGATCCGCTGCTGACGCTGGAACACCTGTCGGCCGGCTACACCGACGCGGCCGGCAACGAAGTGCCGATCCTGCGCGACGTGACGCTGATGGTGCGCGCCGGCAGCCGCGTCGGCGTGCTGGGCGCCAACGGCGCCGGCAAGAGCACGCTGATCAAGACCCTGGCCGAGGAACTGCCGGTGCAGGCCGGCGAACGCCGCGCCTCGCGCGGGCTGGCGATCGGCTATTTCCACCAGCACCAGCTCGACATGCTGGACGTGGACAGCACGCCGCTGGCCCACCTGGCGCGGCTGTCGCCGGAAACGCGCGAGCAGGAATTGCGCAACTACCTGGGCGGCTTCGGCTTCTCGGGCGACACGGTCAACAGCAAGGTCGGACCAATGTCGGGCGGCGAAAAGGCCCGCCTGGCCCTGTCGCTGATCGTCTGGCAGAAGCCCAACCTGCTGCTGCTGGACGAGCCCAGCAACCACCTGGACGTCGAGACGCGCGAGGCCCTGGCCGCCGCGCTGGCCGAGTTCGGCGGCAGCATGCTGCTGGTCTCGCATGATCGCCATCTGCTGCGCACCACCGTGGACAGCTTCTGGATCGTGGCCGACGGCGCCGTGCGCGAATTCGACGGCGACCTGGAGGACTACCGCGACTGGCTGGCGGCCCGCAACGCCGGCGAACGCGCCGAGGCCGCCCGCGAGAACGCCGAGAATGGCGAGGCCGTGGTCGACCGCAAGGCGCAACGCCGCGCCGAGGCCGAGCAGCGCCAACGCCTGTCGGCGCTGCGCAAGCCGCTGGAAGCCAGGCTGGCCAAGGTCGAGACCGAAATGGAGAAGCTGCGCGCCAAGCTGCAGGCCCTGGACGCGGTGATCGCCGACCCGGACCTGTATTCCGATGCGCGTCGCGCCGAGCGCCAGAAAGTCATGGCCGAACATGGCGAACACGGCAAGCGCATGGAGACGCTGGAGGAACAGTGGCTGGAATTGCAGGGCTCGCTCGAAGAAATCGAACAGGGCGAAGCCTGAGCCGCGGGCGGGACGGCATGGGCCGTCCGCCCTTTCCCTCGGGGCGCAACACCCAATAACAATAATAATTATCATTTATAATTCGACGCGAATCTGACTCTATCTGGCGCGAGGCGTCAGCGACATGTCTTCGCTTACCGATGTATTTCTGCGGCACTACCGCGAAGTGCTGGGCTTTCTGGCCATGCGCACTGGCTCGCGCGACGTGGCCCAGGACTGCGCCCAGGACACCTGGATCAAGCTGGCCGAGTTCCAGGACAAGACCCTGCCGGACAACCACCGGGCCTATGTCTTCCGCGTGGCGGCCAACATCGCCACCGACTGGCACCGCCGCCGGGGCCGCGAACTGAACGTGGTGGCCGACTATGCCGCCACGCAGCCGCCCGCCTTCGAGGCCGACACGCTGGAAGTGGCTTCGGCCAACCAACTGCTGCGGCGGCTCGAAACCGCCCTGCTGCGCCAGCCGCGCCGCAGCCTCGACGTCTTTGTCCTGCATCGCCACGAAGGACTGACCTACCGCGCCATCGCCGAGCGTTTCGCGATTTCGGTGAGCGCGGTCGAGAAACACATGATGCGCATCCTGCTGGCCTGCGACCAGGCGCTGTCGGCATGAGCAAGACCAGCACCCCGGGCAATTCCGCCACCGCGGACGAGCAGGCCTCGCGCTGGGTGATCCGCCACAGCGGCCAGCCGCTCGATGCACAGGCGCAGGCCGAGTTCGACGCCTGGTACCACGCCGATCCCCGCCATGCCGCCGCCTACGACAGGCTGGCGCGGGTGTGGCGCCGCATGGGCGAGATCGACCGCGGAAAATTGGCTGCCCGCCCGCCGCGCAAGCGCCATACGGCGCTGGCGCTGGCACTCGTCGCCGCCACCGGCACGACCGCGTACGCGCTGCGCGACTTCCAGCCTGGCGCCGACTACGCAAGCGACACGCAGCCGCTGCGCGTCGCCCTGCCCGATGGCTCGCGCGCCATCCTGGACGCGCATTCGGCGATCGCCGTGGACTTCGGCCCCGACAGGCGCGAGGTGCGCCTGCTGGCCGGCCAGGCGCTGTTCGAGGCCGCGCCGCGCGGCACCGCAGGCCCGGCCTTCAGCGTGGTGACGGCGGACGCCAGCGCCACGGCCCTGGGCACCCGCTACGCGGTCGCGCGCGACCGCGACGCGACGCGCGTCACCGTCTACACGCACCAGGTGGCGGTGCAATGCCTGGCCTGTGCGGACCGGCAACCGCAAACGCTGGACGCCGGGCAACGCATCGCGGTTTCGGCTGAAGGCATGGTCCAGGATGCGGCGCCGCATGAAACCGCGCCCGCCTGGAGCCAGGGAATGCTGGCCTTCAACAACACCGCATTGCCCGAGGCGGCCGCGCAGTTGGCGCGCTACACCGGCAGGCACATCCTGGTGCTGGGCGAGCTGGCGCGCGACACCCGAGTGTCGGGCACGGCCGGCGTCGCCGACCCCAAGCGGGCGCTCGACCTGCTGCTGGCGCAGACCAAGGTGCGCATCACCGACCTGCCGGGTCTGCTGATCCTGCGCTGATCACGCCCCCCGCCGCGGACCTTCCCGTCCGGCGGCGACTCCCCCGATGAGTCTTGCGGATCGGGCGCGGCCCGGGTCGCCCGACCTGGAAGTCCCGTGAGTGACCGGGACGGACAAGCGCATTCGCCGCGCTGCCCGTTTCGATCAATGCCAATCGGTAAATAAGAATCAATATAAATTATTCATCAATTCTGCAATGAGGGGTTGCGTCCTACGCCGCGTCCTACGGCTGACATCAACAGCAGCGTAGGACGTTTTCATGCCTTTCCCTCTTGACCGCAAACGCCGGCCCGGCGCCTCGGCCGCCCTCCTTTGCGTCATGCTGGCCATTGCCGCGCCCGTCATCGCCCAGCCGCCCGCGCGCACCATCGCGTATGACCTCCCGTCGCAGCCGCTGGGCGACGCCCTGCTCGCGCTCGGCCGCCAATCGGGCCTGGAGATCTCGTTCCCGCCAGCCGCCGTGGCCGGCAAGATGTCGCCCGCGCTGCAAGGCGAGTATTCCGCCCTGCTCGCGCTGGACCGCCTGCTGGCCGGTTCCGGACTGGCGCTGCGCGCCGAAGGTCCGGGCCGCTATATCGTCTTCGTCGACAAGGCACATCCCTTCTCCACCTCGCGGCTGGAGCCGGTGCGTGTCTACGGCGAACAGGCCGGCGAACGCACCTATGGTCAGCAGGAGATCGCCGAAACGCCTTCCTCCAACCGCGACCTGAGCACGCTGGTGGCAAGCCACCCGGCGGTGCGCACGAATCCGGGCGCGGCCGGCTCACAGAACCGCGGCTCGCTCAACGTCGAGGACATCTCCTTTCACGGCGCCAGCCCCTACCAGAACCTGTTCCAGATCGACGGCATCGACGCCACCAACCGCGTCGACCCGGCCAGCAAGAACCTCAACCTGCAGGTCGGCAACGTGCCCAGCAATCCGCAGTCGTACTTCGTCGACACCAGCCTGCTGGAAGCCGTGCGGGTGTACGACAGCTTCGTGCCGGTCGAATACGGCCGCTTCACCGGCGGCGTGGTCGATGCGCGCCTGCGCCGCTTTTCCGGCGAGAACCACCTGAAGTTCGACTACCGCTGGAACACGTCGAAGATGACGCGGCAGCATGTAGCCGAGGGCGAGGAGAATAGCTGGGCGCAGGGCCAGCCGGGCTATTCCCCCGAATGGAAGAAGCGTTTCTATTCGGCCGTGGGCGACTTCGCCTTCAACGACAAATCCGGCGTGGTGCTGGCCATGTCACGCCGCGAATCCGACATCACGCGCTGGAACATGGGCGTGGACGACAAAGGCCAGCCGCAACAGGGCCAGGACACCTACCGCGACCGCGTCGACAACTTCCTGGGCAAGTTCAGCGTGCGCGCCAGTGCCGACACCACCGCCGACCTGACGCTGAAATACAGCGACCGCAGCGAGACCTTGTCGAGCTACCTGTTCCGCGACACGCACTGGGACAACAACCACGGCGCCTACGGCCTGAGCGGCAACCTGGACCACCTGTTCCAGGGCGGCCGCGTCTCGCTGCAGGCCGGCTGGGACCACGCCACCAGCGATCGCCAGTCGGTCGGCGATGAACTGGTGACCTATCAACCCTACCGACTGCCGCAATACACCGCGGGCGGCTTCGGCAAGGAGCAGACGCGGCAGGACACCTGGACCCTCAAGGGCCGCGTCGACCTGGATCCGGTGCGCACCGGCATCTTCACCCACAGCCTGTACGCGGGCGCCGATCTGCAACAGGTCGACGCTGGGTTCAAGCGCTTCCAGGATTCGTATTCGTTCCGCCGCGCCTACAACAACAAGGGCACCTACCAGGACTTCAGCAAGGTCCACTACCTGCCCGGCACGGTCAACGTGAAATACAACATGGCCAGCGTGTACCTGTCCGACCGCATCGAGTGGCAACGGCTGGCGCTGGACGCCGGGTTGCGCTACGACCGCGAGACCTTCCTGGGCAACGCCAACGTGTCGCCGCGTACCCGCCTGGAATGGGACTTGCTGGGATCGGGCGACACGCTGCTGAGCGCGGGCTGGTCGCGTTACTACGGCGGCGAGGTGCTGGAGACGGCGCTGGAGGCCGAGCGCAGCCGCCTGCGCCGCCAGGTGCTGGACAGCAAGGGCAGGCCCGTGGCCGATGGCGGCAAGGAGTACTTTGTGGATTACCGCGGCCTGCGCATGCCCTACGACGACGAATGGGCGGTGTCGCTGCGCCAGCGCATGGCAGGCATCGAGGGCTTGCTGAGCTACGTGCATCGCAACGGCCGCGACCAATGGACCAAGAGCGGCACGCAGGCCACCGGCTACACCTACAACAACGACGGCTTCTCCACCACCGACGGCGTCAGCCTGACGCTGCGCACGCTGGAGCCCTGGCGCCTGGGGCCGACGCGCTGGAACATGCAGGCATCGTGGAGCTGGCAGAAGCGCAAGACCAACGGCGACCTGGTCACGGGCTATACCGCCGATGCCCGCGATCCGGATGACCGGGTGATCTACAACGGCTCGGAGATCCGCGCCATCGACTTGCCGCCCAGCACCTTCTACCAGCCCCAGGTCGCTACGCTCACGCTGATCGGCGCCTACCCGCGCGCCGGCCTGACCTGGAGCAACAAGCTGAACTGGCGCAGCAAGCGCGACGCCACCATCTACGTTGGCGTCGGCCCGCGCCCGCAATACCTCGACCGCTACGAATCCGGCGAGCTGCCATCGTACTGGACCTGGGACACCAAGCTGGCGTGGCAGCCGACCTTCGCGCGCAACCTGGAATTCACGGTCGAAGTGCTGAACCTGCTGAACCGCATGCCGGCGGTCACGGCCAGCAATCCCAACCTGAAGGCCAACCGCAGCACGTTCCAGTCGGGACGCGAACTGTGGCTGCAGGTGGGATATCGGTTCTGAAGCGGGCCTGACACGGGGCGCAAGCATTCATCCGGTCTGACTTCGACGCGTCGCATGGCTTACCGGCCGGTTTGACGCTGAGGTTCCCCGTCGACCGCCGCGTCCTATGGCTGGTTTCCAATCAGCCATAGGACGCTCGCATGCCTCTCTCATTCAACGGCCGTTTCCGCGCCAACGCGTCGGCCGCGATCTTCTGCGCCACGCTGGCCATGGCCGCCCCCGCCCTGGCCCAGTCGCCCAACCGCACCTTCGACTATGACATTCCAGCGCAACCGCTGGGCGACGCCTTGCTGGAACTGGGTCGCCTGTCCGGCCTGCAGATCTCGTTCCCGCCGGCCGCCGTGGCCAATAAGGCCTCGTCCGCCCTGCGGGGAGAAACGTCGGCGCTGGCGGCGCTGAACCAGTTGCTGGCAGGCTCCGGCCTGGCGCTGCGCGCCGACGGGCCGGGACGCTATATCGTCTTCGAGGACAAGGCCAATCCGTTCTCGGCATCGCGGCTTGAGCCGGTACGCGTCTACGGCGAGCAGATTGGCGGGCGCCTCTATAGCCGCGAGGAGATCGCGGAAACGCCGTCGTCCAACCGGGACCTGAGCACGTTGGTGGCGACGCATCCGGCGGTCCGCACCGACCCCGGCGCGGCGGGTTCGAAGAATCGGGGATCGCTGGACGTCGAGGAGATTTCATTCCATGGCGCCAGCCCCTACCAGAATCTGTTCCAGATCGATGGCATGGACGCCACCAACCGCGTAGACCCGGCTAGCAAGAATCCGAACCTGGTCGTCAACAACGTGCCCAGCAATTCGCAGTCCTACTTCGTCGACACCAGTCTGCTGGAATCGGTGCAAGTGCATGACAGCTTCGTGCCTGTGGAATACGGTCACTTCACTGGCGGCGTGGTAGATGCAAAATTGCGCCGGTTCTCCGGGCAGAACCATCTGAAGCTGGACTACCGTTGGAACAGCTCCAACATGACCCGACAGCGCACGGCGCATGGCGATGAACAAAAGTGGTCACAGGGCCACTTCGACTACTCACCCAAGTGGAAGAAGAACTTCTATTCGGCGCTGGGCGATGTCGCATTCAGCGAAAAGGCCGGCATGGTATTGGCATTGTCTCGTCGCCAATCCGACATCACGCGGGCAGCCATGGGCGTTGACGACAAGGGTCAACCGGAGTTGCGCGAGGGAACCTACCGCAGCCAGATCGATAACCTTCTGGGCAAATTCAGTGTGCGTCCCGCCCCGGACACCGTCGCCGACCTGACGCTGAAATACAGCGAGTATCGCCAGGCCCTGGCCGACGCCTATTTCCGCGACACCACCTGGGACAATTATCACAGCGGACGGGGCGTCGACGGCAATCTGGAACATCGATTCCAGGGCGGACGCTTTTCTCTGCAAGCGGGCTGGGATCGCGCCACCAGCCACCGGCAATCGGTTCGTGAAGAGTTTGTTTCCTATTTCACTCCGCCGATCAAAAAGGTCCAGTACGCGGTGGTGGGCTTTGGCAAGGAGCAGACGCTGCAGGACACCGGCGTTCTCAAGGGCCGCGTTGACCTGGATCCGCTACGCACCGGCATGTTTGCCCACACCGTCTACGCGGGTTCAGAGCTGCGGCAGACCCACGCTCGATTCAAGCGATTTCAGGATGCCTATGCGTACCGCCGCAGCCAGTTCGCCGATGGCACTGTCCAAGACAGCAATAGAACCCACTACCTTCCCGGGACGGCCGCGGTAAAGCATCACACTGCCAGCCTGTATCTGTCGGACCGCATCGAATGGCAACGACTGGCCCTGGATGCCGGGCTGCGCTACGACCGCGACAGCTTTCTTGGCAACGACAATCTGGCGCCCCGCACGCGCCTGGATTGGGACATGTTCGGAACGGACGACACCGTGCTGAGCATGGGATGGTCGCGCTACTACGGCGCACAGATACTGGGCATCGCCATGGAGGCGGAGCGCGCGCGCCTGAAACTGCACGAGACGGACAAGAATGGAAACCCGATCGCGGATGGCCGCAAGCCGTATACGGTGGAATACAAGGGGTTACGCACGCCGTATGACGACGAATGGGCGATATCGCTGCGCCAACGAGTGGCGGGTCTGGAGGGCGCGCTGAACTATGTGCATCGCAACGGGCGGGACCAGTGGACAAACGTCAACGTCAACGCCAACACCTCCCGATACAACAGTGATGGTCATTCCACGACCGACGGCATCAACATGACCGTGCGTACGCTTCATCCGATTGCCCTGGGAAGGACCCGCTGGACCATGCGCGCCACCTGGGGCTGGCAGCGGCGCCGCGCCAACACCGAGTTGGCCAAGGGCTACAACGACCACGCGGGGGATCCTGATGAACAGGTGCTATATAACGACGCGCGGATTCGCGCCTTCGACCTGCCAACCAATTCGTTCTTCCAACCGCAAGTCGCCACCTTGACCCTGACCGGAGCCTACCCGGGCGCGGGCCTCACGTGGAGCAACGCATTCAACTGGCGCAGTGCGCGCGACGCGATTTTCTATACAGGCAAAGGTCCGGCTCCGGAATTTCTCAACAGCTACACATCGGAGAAGTTGCCATCCTACTGGACCTGGGACACCAGGTTGAAATGGCAGCCCACGTTCGCACGCAACCTGGACCTGACCATCGAAGTTCTGAACCTGCTCAATCGCATGCCTGCGGTCACGGGCAATAGACCCAAACTCACGGCGGACCATCGCACCTATCAATCCGGACGCGAGCTCTGGTTGCAGGTCGGCTATCGCTTCTGACCGACAAATCAGACGATGCGGCATGGAGCGCCGCGGCCTTCGTCCCTAACATGCGCCGTGGCCATCCCGGCCACGGCGCGGGTTCTCCATCGGGACGCCAGTCGCGCCGTCACGCAGGAGCTATTTGCATGGCCTTGAGCCGATCCCAGACCGAAATCAAAGCCGCCATCGCGGAACACGGCCGGCAGCGCGGCTTCAGCCCCCCGACCATCCAGATCGCAGCGGACATTGCCTACATCGAATCGGCGTTCGGCGCCTCGCCGCGGTGCCCCGACGCCAGCTCAAGCGCATCGGGCCTGTTCCAGTACACGGACGAGGCCTGGTACGCGCATCATCAAGCCGTGGGCGAAAAGGACGCCCCGGGCAGCCAGATCGCTGCTTTCTACACCGACCTGGCGACCTACGCGGCCTGGTACCACAGTCCCGCCACCAATCGCCATATCCCCGACGACATGCCGCTGGGGGAATTCGTCTTCGTCATGCACCACGGCGGGCGGGGCGGACCGGTCTTGTTCAAGGACACCGCGCGCGATCTCTATCGCAAGCATGTCACCGACGATACCCGGTTGCTGACCGCCACCCATCCCGCCCCCCGCCCCGGCGCGCTCGTGCTCGACGCCGAGGCCTACACCGGCTATCCGGTGGCGGGTGACAGCGCGGGATGCATCAAGATCGGCCCGAACGGCGTGGCGTATATCGACTACATCCTGGAACCCCTGCTGTCGCGAGCGGAACGGCGCGGCATCGTCGAGCGGGATCCCGCCGGGGCATTCCGCCTTCTTGGCGAATGAGGGACCGGCAAGGCAAAGCCAGCCACGACGCGGCGCCAACCAAGGCGCCTGGCACGGGTCATCGGCCCTCATGCGCCAATCAAAAAATCGATATCCATATAAATTATTCATCGATTGCGTGCTGAGGTATTGCAATCGTCGCAGCGTCCTACGCCTGACACCAACGCGACACGGAACGTATCGATGCCCCTGCGTGGCAAATCCCGGCTCCGGCAGAACGCCCTGGCCGCCGTCCTGCATGCCATTCCGCTGGCCCTCGTGCTCGCCACCCCGTCCACCGCTTCTGGCCAGCAGCGCGCCGCCACGCCATCCGGCATCGCGCCCAGCGCCGCCGCTTGCCACGACCCGGCGGGCTGGAACATCGCCTGCCTGCGCGCGCGCTATTCCGGACCCACGGCCGGTTGGCCCGCGCCCACCATCGACGTCGGCGTGCAATGGCATGAATGGGCGCCGGTCCCGCCCGTCGCCGACCCGCCGCTGCAATGGACCGCCGCCAATTCCGGCCAGGCCGAACTGGCCGCCGACGTGGCGCGGCCGGCAATCGTGGCGCTGGGTCAGATGCTGTTCTTCGATACCCGCCTGTCGCGCAAGGGCCAAATCTCCTGTGCCTCCTGCCACCAACCGCAGCGCGCCTTCACGGACGGTTTGCCGCTCGCGGTGGGCGAGGACAAGCTGATGGGCCGGCGTCGCTCCACGCCGCTGTATGCCGCGCCGTTCGCGCCCCGGCTGTTCTGGGACGGGCGCGCGTCCAGCCTCAAGGAGCAGGTGATGGGGCCGCTGCACGACCCGCGGGAAATGAACCATGACGCCGCCGGGGCAGTGGCGCGACTGCGGGAGAGCGACATGTATCCTGCGCGCTTCCTGGACGCGTTCGGCGGCGCGACGGCGGCGTCTTCTCCAGCGACTGCATCGGCTTCATCAACAGTTGCGCCGGCTTCATCAGCGGCTGGCTCAACGGCATCGGCATCGGCATCGGCATCGGCATCGGCATCGGCATCGGCGGCAATGATACCGACAGCTCAAGCGCCTGGGGCATCGACCACGGCATCCGCCATCGACGCCGACCGCCTGGCGCGCGCACTGGCCGCCTACGTGGCCTCGCTGCGCCCGGGGAAGACCCGCTTCGACGACTTCCTCGCTGGCCGCGTCGATGCGCTGGACGACACCGAGCTACTGGGCCTGCACCTGTTCCGCACGCAGGCGCGCTGCATGAACTGCCACAATGGCCCCTTGCTCACCGACCATCAGTTCCACAACATCGGCCTGTCGTTCTACGGCCGCCGCAACCAGGACCTGGGGCGCTATGAAGCCACGCGCGATCCCGCCGACCTGGGCAAGTTCCGCACGCCGAGCCTGCGCAACGTTGCGCAGGCCGGCCCGTGGATGCACAACGGCCTGTTCCCGGATCTGCGGGGGCTGCTGCGGATGTACAACGCCGGCATCGGCCGAGAGACGCCGCCGGCCGATCCCCCGGACCCGTATGCGCCGCGCAAGTCGGAACACATCAAGCCGCTCGACCTGAGCCCGGCCGAGATCGACGCCCTGCTGGCGTTCCTGAAAACGTTGTAGCGGACGCCGCCGACCCCGCGCCGCGGAAAAAAGAATGGCCGCGGCTGGAGCCGCGGCCATGGAACTGCCGTTGCGCATGGTGACGGCGGCCAAGCAGGCCACCGGCCACCCCCACGCATCACGAGTAGGGACGCTCGCGCAACCGGGTGTGGTGATCGACCACCGTGTCGATCACTTCGCGCAGGATGGTTTCGGCCAGGGCCGGGGGCACGCCGGCCTCTTCGGCCAGGCGCCGGATGCGCTGGACCTGCTGGTCTTCGCGCACCGGGTCCACCAGGTCCATGTCGTTGGCTTGCTTGAGCTCGCCGATCATGTCCGTGCAGCGAAAACGCACGCCCAGCAGCAGGATGATCTGCTGGTCGATCTCGTCGACTTCGGCGCGCAGCGATGCCAGTTCGGCTTTCGGGGAGTCTTGATTGGCCATGTCTATCAACCTTGAACGATATCCAGCTTGGCGATGCCGAGAGCCAGCGTCTTGGAACCGACATCGCGGAAATGGATTTCCGCCTGCGCGTCCTGCCCCGCGCCGCTCAGGCTGACGATGGTGCCGTCGCCGAAACGCGCGTGGTGCACGCCCTGTCCCACACGATACTGCTTGTCGCCCACCGTGACGCCGGAGGCCGTGCCGCGCGGTTGACGCGGCGCAATGGTGTTGGTGGGCTTGCGGCCGAAGGCGTCGCCGCGGTTGCCGTTCCAGCCGCCGCCGGCGCTCAGCGACGGTGTCAGGCCGGCCTTGGGCGACAGCCACTTCAGGTGCTGCTCGGGAATTTCGTCGAGAAAGCGCGACCGCATGGCGTAGCGCGTCTGGCCATGCAGCATGCGGCTTTGCGCCAGGCTGATGTACAGGCGCTGGCGCGCGCGGGTGATCGCCACATACATGAGGCGGCGCTCTTCTTCCAGGCCGGACTGCTCCAGGATGCTGTTCTCGTGCGGGAACAGGCCTTCCTCCAGGCCGGTGATGAAGACGGCGTCGAACTCCAGGCCCTTGGCCGCGTGCACGGTCATGAGCTGCACGGCGTCCTGGCCCTGTTGCGCCTGGTTGTCGCCGGCTTCGAGCGCGGCATGCGACAGGAAGGCCGCCAGCGGCGTCAGGCCGTCGGACACCACCGGCGCCGCATCGACCACGCCGGGCATCAGCGTGCTGGAGGTGTCCTGGTCGGGCACCACGCCGGCGGGCATGCCGTCGTAGTTTTCCTCGGACGCGAACACCGCCGCGGCGGTGATCAGTTCGTTCAGGTTTTCGAGGCGCTCGGCGCCTTCGCGCTCGGCCTTGTAGTGCGCGTTCAGGCCGCTGGCCTCGAGCATGTGCTCGACCATTTCTGGCAGCGGCAGGTCGCGCGTTTCCTCTGTGAGACGATGGATCAACTGGGCGAACTGGGCCAGGTTGGAGCCGCCCTTGCCGGCCACCAGCGCCACCGCCGAGTACAGGCTGGAATCATGCGCGCGCGCCGCGTCGGCCAGTTGTTCCAGCGTGCGCGCGCCGATTCCGCGCGTGGGGAAATTCACCACCCGCATCCACGACGTGTCGTCGTGCGGGTTGGCCATCAGGCGCAAGTAGGCGAGCGCGTGCTTGATTTCCTGGCGCTCGAAGAAGCGCAGGCCGCCGTAGACCTTGTAGGGAATGCCGGCCGAGAAGATGGCGTGTTCGATCACGCGCGACTGCGCGTTGCTGCGGTAGAGCACGGCGATCTCGCGGCGCAGGCTGCCTTCGTGGATCAGCGAACGGATCTCGTCGACGATCCATTGCGCTTCCATGCCGTCCGAGGGCTGTTCGATGACGCGCACCGGTTCGCCTTCACCCTGGTCGGTCCAGAGGTTCTTGCCCAGGCGGCCGCTGTTGTGGCCGATGAGCGCGTTGGCCGAATCCAGGATGTGGCCGTACGAGCGGTAATTCTGCTCCAGGCGGATGACGGTGCCGCGGGCGTAGTCGCGCTCGAAGTCGGACATGTTGCCGACGTTGGCGCCGCGGAACGCGTAGATCGACTGGTCATCGTCGCCCACCGCGAAGATCGCCGCGCCGCCGCCAGCCAGCAGCCGCAGCCACTTGTACTGCAGCGTGTTGGTGTCCTGGAACTCGTCGACCAGGATGTGGCGGAAACGGCGCTGGTAGTGCTCGCGCACCGGCGCGTTGCGCGACAGCAGTTCGTAGGCGCGCAGCAGCAGCTCGGCGAAGTCGACCACGCCTTCGCGCTGGCACTGGGCTTCGTAGAGCTGGTAGATCTCGATCAGGCGACGGCGGTGCGCGTCATAGGCTTCGACGTCGGCGGGGCGCAAGCCCTCTTCCTTGGCGCCGTTGATGAAGCGCTGCACGTCGCGCGGCGGATATTTCTCGTCGTCGACGCCATTAGCCTTCATCAGCCGCTTGATGGCGGCGAGCTGGTCCGTGACGTCGAGGATCTGGAAGGTCTGCGGCAGGCCGGCGTCGCGATGATGCGCGCGCAGCATGCGGTTGCACAGGCCGTGGAAGGTGCCGATCCAGAGGCCGCGCGTATCGATCGGCAGGATGGCCGACATGCGCGCCAGCATTTCGCGGGCGGCCTTGTTGGTGAACGTGACGGCCAGCAGCCCAAAAGGCGAGGCCTGGCCGGTTTGAATCAGCCAGGCCATGCGGGTGGTGAGCACCCGGGTCTTGCCGCTGCCCGCCCCGGCCAGGACCAGGGCGTGCTGCGGTTCTAACGTTACTGCGGCGCGTTGTTCAGGATTGAGCTTCTCTAGCATCATGCCGCGTAGCGGCGCAGACGTTGAGCGAATTGCTCGAGCCCGGCGATGCCGCTTTGCTGGGCGCGCTGGCACCAGGCCTGCAGGTCATGGAGGAGCTGTTCGCTGCTGGCGCTGGAGCTTTCCCAGATACGGCCGAGTTCGCGGCGCATCTGCACCAGCGTCGACAGCGACTTGTTCTGGGCGATGGCCTTGTCCACGGCTTCGAGCTGTTCCGGCTGGAGGATGTCCTCGTTGCGGTGGATGGCGCGGCGCACCTTGTGCAGCTTGGTCCAGCCGCAATCGGCGTTGCCGTCCTGGCGCGAGGCCTTCAGCTTGGCGAGTTCCTCGCGGGCGGCGCTCTTGATCACGTCCGCGTAGCGGGCCATGACTTCGTAGCGGTGCGTGATCACGCCCTGCAGCGTGCGCAGGTCGATGCCGGTCTTGGAATCATCCAGCTTGAGCTTGGGCGCGACCTTCTTGATCTTGGCCAGGCCCAGGAACTTCAGGATGTTGATGTAGCACCAGCCGATGTCGAACTCGTACCACTTGGCCGAGAACTTGGCCGACGTGCCGTGGGCGTGGTGGTTGTTGTGCAGCTCTTCGCCGCCGATCACGATGCCCCAGGGGAACACGTTGGTGCTGGTGTCCGGGCTGTTGTAGTTGCGGTAGCCCCAGTAGTGGCCGATGCCGTTGACGACGCCGGCCGCCCAGAAGGGGATCCAGGCCATCTGCACCGCCCACACCGTGACGCCGATCGCGCCGAACAGGGCGATGTCGATGGCGAGCATGGTCAGCACGCCCCACAGGCTGTGCTTGCTGTAGACGTTGCGTTCGAGCCAGTCGTCAGGCGTGCCGTGGCCGAACTTGGCCATGGTTTCCTTGTTGTTGGATTCTTCGCGGTAGAGCTCGGCGCCGCGGAACAGCACCTTCCAGATGCCGAACAGGATGGGCGAATGGGGATCGCCTTCCTTTTCGCACTTGGCGTGGTGCTTGCGGTGGATGGCAACCCATTCCTTGGTGACCATGCCGGTCGTCATCCAGAGCCAGAAGCGGAAGAAGTGCATGACGGCCGGATGCAGGTCCAGGCCCCGGTGCGCCTGGCTGCGGTGCAGGAAGACGGTGACGGACACAATGGTGATGTGCGTCATGACCAGGGTGAAAACGACGATCTGCCACCAAGTGGCTTGGGTCAGACCGCCGGCAATGAAGGAGAGGATGTAATCCATAAAGCTGTAATGAGCCTCGCTTGAAGAGTGCCTGAAGTTTAGCTTACCTTTGCCGCGTTATGACAATGGAGTTTCAAAATAGTTTTTGAGGGAAATCAAGGACTAAGCCCTGCTTTTGACCACACTACGCCAGGCGCGCGACCGAGTCGGCGCGACCCTTGGCGACGATGACGACGCATCCCGGGCCGGGACGCGCCCACGTCGGACACTTCGTTTTGGCTACGCGTCGCGATTAAAGTTCCTGTCAGGCTGGCACGCGCTGTCTTGCGGGCGCCACGGGTCTGGCGCACACTTCGGTCCGCTATCACCGTCTCTTCCGCCTCACGATGTTCCGCGAAAAAACCCGTCCCTATTTTATTGCCCTCCTGGCCGCCGCCGGTCTGGCCGCCGCGGCGCCCACGCATGCCCAGTCGCTGAAAATTGGGGACGTTACCGTGCTGGCGTCCTATTACGAGATCCGCGGCTCTGACTGCCTGGCGCTGCGCGCGCCCCGCGTCACCATCACGCTGCAACCGCGCCTGGGGGTCGCCAGCATCGTCCAGACGCGCGGCCAGTCCGGCGACTCGGGACGTTGCGCGTACAAGACAGTGCCGGTGGCGCAACTGGTCTACCAGGCCAACCAACCCGGGTCGGATTCGCTGGCCTGGGAAGTGAAATACCAGAATAAGACCATCGGAACGCGCCGGTACAGCGCGACGCTGGGCATCGCGCCGGCTCCCTGAGCCAGCGCGGGGCTAGCCGCCGCTCAGGAAGCCGGCCTGGCCTGATCCGCCTCGCTGAACGCTTCCGAGGCCACCGGTTCCAGGGACTCCTGGGCGACGGGCGCCTCGGCAGTGCCGACACCCTCTTCGTGCGGCGCTTCGGCGTCCGACTGCGCCTCGGCTTCGCCTTCCGCTGCGGTGACAGCCTTCTTGCGGCGCTCGAACACGGCGGCGAAGAAGCCGTCGGTGCCATGCAGGTCCGGACGCAGTTGGACGTAGGGCCCCTCCAGCTTCAGGTTGTCGCAACGGGCAGCCAGGATCTCGGCCGCGTCCACCCGCTCGAAATCCGGATGGCTGGCCAGGAAGCGGTCGGCCTGCACTTCGTTTTCCTCGGCCAGCAGGCTGCAGGTGGCGTACACCAGGCGGCCGCCGGGCGCCACGCAGCGCGCGGCGCTATTGAGGATGCGTTCCTGCAGTTGTCCCAGTTCAGCCAGCGACTCGGGGTGCTGGCGCCACTTCAGGTCGGGGTTGCGGCGCAAGGTGCCGATGCCGCTGCAGGGCGCGTCGACCAGCACGCGCTGGGCCTTGCCGGCCAGGCGCTTGACGCGGGCGTCGTTCTCGCTGTCGATCGCCACCGGCACCACGTTCGACAGGCCGCTGCGTGCAAAGCGCGGCTTGGCTCGCGCCAGGCGGGCGGCCGAGACGTCAAAGGCGTAGAGGCGGCCGGTCGAGCGCATCAGCGCGCCCAGCAGCAGGGTCTTGCCGCCGGCGCCGGCGCAGAAGTCGATGATCATTTCGCCGCGGCGCGGCGCCACCAGCAGGGCCAGCAACTGGCTGCCTTCGTCCTGCACCTCGATACTGCCGTTCTCGAACTGCGGCCAGCGGTTGATGGCCGGACGGCCTTCCATGCGGATGCCCCAGGGCGAGTACGGCATCGGCACGGGTTCGTAGCGGCCGGCGCTCTGCTGCAGTTCCGCCAGCATGGCGTCACGCTCGACCTTGAGCGGGTTGACACGCAGGTCCAGGCTGGCCTGGCGGTTGAGGGCCTCGATCAGGGTTTCGGGGCTTTCCATGGCGCCCAGGCGCTCGTCGAGCCAGTCAGGGATGCTGCCGCGCACGGCGCGCGGCAGCGTCGCCAGGTCGATCTGCAGCACGCGTTGCAGCCATTCCGCCTCGGCCGCGTCCAGGCCTTCACGCAGCGCTTCCGTGCCGAGGGTGGCGGCCAGGCCCAGGATGGCCAGGCGGCGCGAAGCCGGCCCGACGCCACTTTCGCCGAACTGGCGGTAGCGGCGCAGGTGGCGCAGCACGTCGTAGACGGCTTCGGCCACTTCCGAACGGTCGCGCGCGCCCAGGCCGGGATGGCCACGCAGCCAGTGCGACAAGGCGGCGTCTGCCGGGTAGGTCCATTGCAGGATCTCGCCCAGCACGCGCTGCACCTGGTCGATACGGCTGGCGGCATACGACAGGCGCGGCCGGTTGAATTGCGGCTTTTGCGGGGCGGCGTCACGCCGGCCCTGGCCTTCGCGGCGGTCGGAACCGGGGAAACCACGCTCGCCGCCACGGCCTTCGCCGCGCGGAGCGTCGTAGGACGGGCGCGAATCCGGACGACCGAAGGCTTCACGGCGATCCGAACCGAAGGAGCCGCGCTCGCCGCCGCGGCCTTCGCCGCGCGAAGCGCCATGGGAGGGACGCGAATCCGGGCGACCCTGGCCTTCAGGGCGGTCCGAACCGAAGGAGCCGCGCTCACCGCCACGGCCTTCGCCACGCGAAGCGCCGTAGGACGGGCGCGAATCCGGACGGCCGTAGCCTTCGCGGCGGTCCGAACCGAAGGAACCCCGTTCACCGCCATGGCCTTGGCCCTCACGGCGCTCCGAGCCGTACGAGCCACGCTCGCCACGCGGCGCGTCATAGGAAGGGCGCGGCGTCGGGCGGCCCGAGCCTTCGCGCCGGTCGCCGCCGAAGGAACCGCGTTCGCCGCGGCCTTCGCCGCGTGGCGCGTCATAGGACGGACGTGGGGTCGGACGGCTGTCGCGGCGCTCGTCCGAACGGCCTTCGCGGCCACCGGCGGCGCGCTCGGGGCGCGGCGCGCGTTCCTGGGCGACGCGGGCCTCGCCCTTGGGGCGCGAGAAGAAGGACCGGCCGTCACGCTCTCCAGCGGCTGCCGGGCGGGAACGCGGGGATTGGGGTTTGCTCATGGTGTATTCCAGTGGGGCGGACACATGCCGCCCGATAAATGCGATTCAGGGCCGTCGGCGGCCCGGCTGCGCGGCTGGCGTCGGCTCAGGCCGCCGCGGACCAGGTGAACAGGCGGTCGGGATCTCCCTGCACGTCCACCCGGTGGTCATTCGTCAGGGTAACCCGGCCTTCGGCGAGCCAGCGCACGGCGGTCGGAAAAGCCTGGTGCTCGACTTCCAGCACGCGTTCGGCCAGCATTTCGGGCGTGTCGCCAGCCAGGACCGGCACGCAGCCCTGGGCAATGATGGGGCCATGGTCCAGCACCGGCGTCACGAAATGCACGGTGCAGCCATGCACCCGCACCCCGGTGGCCAGCGCCTGGGCGTGCGTGTGCAGCCCCGGGAACGCCGGCAGCAGCGACGGATGGATGTTGACCAGGCGGCCGCTGTAGCGATTGACGAAGCCGGGGGTCAGCACCCGCATGAAGCCGGCCAGGATGACGTAGTCCGGCGCGTGCAGGTCGATTTCCGTGGCCAGCGCGGCGTCGAACGCTTCGCGGCTGGCATAGTCCTTGTGGTACAGCGCCGCCGTGGCGATGCCCTGGGCCGCGGCCCATTCCAGGCCGGCGGCGTCCGGCCGGCTGGCGATCACGGCGGCGATCGTGGCGGGCCAGCTCTGTTGGCGACAGGCCTGGACCAGCGCCTGCATGTTGCTGCCTCGTCCCGAGATCAGGATGACGATGCGGCGCGGTGGTGTAGAAGTTTCCGGCAAGATGAGCGATCCAAATTGGGGATGACGAACAATCCCGTAATCCAAAATTGTAAACTCTCGCTCGTGAAACCACCGCTGCGCATCCACCGATCCCTTCCGCCGCCCGCCCAGCGCGCTCCCAGCGCGCTGACCATCGGCAATTTCGACGGCGTCCACCGAGGACACCAGGCCATGCTGGCGCGCGTCTGCCAGGTCGCGCGCGACCGCGGCCTGACGCCCGCCGTGATGACCTTCGAGCCGCACCCGCGCGAGTACTTCGCCACGCTGAACCAGCGTCCCGAGCTGGCGCCCACCCGCATTTCCGGGCTGCGCGACAAGCTGGCGGCGCTGGCCCGCTATGGCGTATCCCAGGTCGTGGTAGAGCGCTTCAACGCCCGCCTGGCCGAAATGTCGGCCAACGCCTTCATCGAGAACCTGCTGGTGCGGGGGATGGATACCAAGTGGCTGCTGGTGGGCGAGGACTTCCGCTTCGGCCACAAGCGCAGCGGCGACATCGACCTGCTGCGCGAAGCCGGGCTGCGCCATGGCTTCGAGGTGCAGACCCTGGCCGACGTCACCGACCGCCACGGCCACCGCATTTCCAGCTCGGAAGTGCGCACCGCCCTGGCCGTGGGCGACCTGGACCGGGCCCGCCACCTCCTGGGCCACCCCTTCCATATCAGCGGTCACGTGATCCACGGCCAGAAGCTGGGCCGCACCCTGGGCTATCCGACCATGAACCTGCGGGTGGCCGAGCGCTGCGCGGCCCGCTCCGGCATCTACGTGGTACAGGTGTATGGCCTGGCCGAGCGCGCCCTGCCGGCAGTGGCCAGCCTGGGCGTGCGCCCGACCGTCGAGGACCGCGGCCGCGTGCTGCTGGAAGCGCACCTGCTCGACGAGACCGTCAACGCATACGGTAAACTCGTGCGTGTCGAATTCCTGCAAAAGCTGCGGGACGAAGAAAAATTTCCTGATCTCCCTTCCCTGACTGCCGCCATCGCCGAAGACGCGCGAAACGCGCGCGCCTATTTTGCCGTTCATGGACTATAAAAAGACCCTCAACCTGCCCGATACCCCCTTCCCCATGCGGGGCGACCTCGCCAAGCGCGAGCCCGCCTGGATTGCGCAGTGGGAGGAAAACCACGTCTACCAGGCGATCCGCGCCGCCAGCCGCGGCCGTCCGCGCTTCGTGCTGCACGACGGCCCGCCCTACGCCAACGGCGACATCCACATCGGCCACGCGGTCAACAAGATCCTGAAGGACATCATCGTCAAGAGCCGCAACATGGCCGGCTACGACGCGCACTACGTGCCGGGCTGGGATTGCCACGGCATGCCGATCGAGATCCAGATCGAGAAGAAATACGGCAAGCACCTGCCCGTGGCCGAGGTGCAGTCCAAGGCCCGCGCCTACGCGCTCGAGCAGATCGACCGCCAGCGCAAGGACTTCAAGCGCCTGGGCGTGCTGGGCGAGTGGGATCGTCCCTACATGACGATGAACTTCAGCAATGAAGCCGACGAGATCCGCGCCCTGGGCCGCATCCTGGACAAGGGCTACGTGTTCCGCGGCCTCAAGCCCGTGAACTGGTGTTTCGACTGTGGCTCGGCGCTGGCCGAGGCCGAGGTCGAATACGCCGACCGCGTCGACCCGGCGGTGGACGTGGCCTTCCCGTTCGACGAGCACGACAAGCTGGCCAAGGCCTTCGGCCTGGACAAGGTCGACGACGGCGCCATCGTCATCTGGACCACCACGCCCTGGACCATCCCGTCCAACCAGGCGCTGAACCTGCACCCCGAAATCGAATACGCGCTGGTGCGCGTGTCGCCCGCGCCCAAGTTCGGCCCGCTGCTGCTGATCGCGCGCGAGCGCGTCGAAGCCTGCCTGAAGGCCTGGAACCTGGAAGGCGAAGTCATCGCCACCACCCCGGGCGCGGCGCTGTCGGGCATCGAGTTCCGCCATCCGCTGGCGCAGTTCGAAGCCGCCTACGACCGCAAGGCCCCGATCTACCTGGGCGACTACGTCACGGCCGACTCCGGCACCGGCGTGGTGCACTCGGCCCCCGCCTACGGTATCGAGGACTTCATCTCGTGCAAGGAGCACGGCATGAAGGACACCGACTTCATCAGCCCGGTCATGGGCGACGGCAAGTACGTCGACAGCCTGGCGCTGTTCGGCGGCCTGTCGATCTGGGACGCCAACCCCAAGATCGTCGAGGCCCTGAAGGAAGCCGGCGCGCTGATGCACGTCGAAAAGCACAAGCACAGCTACATGCACTGCTGGCGCCACAAGACGCCTATCATCTACCGCGCCACCAGCCAATGGTTCGCCGGCATGGACATCAAGCCGAAGAACGGCGGCCCGACCCTGCGCGAATCGGCGCTGGCCGGCATCGACGCCACTGCCTTCTATCCGGCCTGGGGCCGCGCCCGCCTGCACGCCATGATCGCCAACCGTCCGGACTGGACGCTGTCGCGCCAGCGCCAGTGGGGCACGCCGATGGCCTTCTTCGTGCACAAGGAAACCGGCGCGCTGCATCCGCGCACCTCCGAATTGCTGGAACAGGTCGCGCAACGCGTCGAGCAAGGCGGCATCGAGGCCTGGCAGACGCTGGACCCGCGCGAGCTGCTGGGCGACGAAGCCGACCAATACGAAAAGAACCGCGACACGCTGGACGTGTGGTTCGACTCGGGCAGCACCCACGCCACCGTGCTGGGCGGCAAGGACGGCGATTTCGCCGGCTCGCACGGCGCCGAACTGGGCTGGCCCGCCGACCTCTACCTGGAAGGCTCCGACCAGCACCGCGGCTGGTTCCATTCCTCGCTGCTGACTGGCTGCATGCTGTATGGCCAGCCGCCCTACAAGGCCCTGCTGACGCACGGCTTCGTGGTGGACGGCCAGGGCCGCAAGATGAGCAAGTCGGTCGGCAACGTGATCGCGCCGCAAAAGGTGTCCGATTCGCTGGGCGCCGAGATCCTGCGCCTGTGGGTCGCCTCCACCGACTACTCGGGCGAGCTGTCGATCTCCGACGAAATCCTCAAGCGCGTGGTCGAAGGCTACCGCCGTATCCGCAACACGCTGCGCTTCCTGCTGGCCAACCTGGCCGACTTCGACGCCGTGTCGCAGTCCGTGCCCTACGGCGAGCTGTTCGAGATCGACCGCTATGCGCTGGCCATGACGGCGCAGATGCAGGCCGAGGTGCAGGGCCACTACGAACGCTACGACTTCCACCCGGCGGTTTCGCGCCTGCAGACGTTCTGCTCGGAAGACCTGGGCGCGTTCTACCTGGATATCCTGAAAGACCGCCTGTACACCTCGAAGGTGGACAGCGTGGCCCGCCGCTCGGCCCAGACCGCGCTGCTGGACATCACCCAGACGCTGCTCAAGCTGATGGCGCCGATCCTGTCGTTCACGGCCGAAGAAGCCTGGAAGGAACTGGTCGGCTCGGCCCTGAAGCACCAGGCCGACGCCGCCCGCGTCACCATCTTCACCGAGGTCTACCACGCGCTGCCGCCGTTCGCGGACGCCGAGGCCCTGTCGGCCAAGTGGACGCGCCTGCGCGCCATCCGCGCCGAGGTCCAGCGCAAGCTGGAAGAAGTGCGCACGGCCGGCGACATCGGTTCGTCGCTGCAGGCCGAGGTCGACCTGTACGCCAGCGGCGAAGACCAGCAATTGCTGGCCAGCCTGGGCGACGACCTGCGCTTCGTGCTGATCGTCTCGCGGGCCGCCGTGCACGCAGGCGAAGGCGAGACGCGCATCGAGGTCACGCCGTCCAAGCACAAGAAATGCGAGCGCTGCTGGCACTGGCGCCTGGACGTAGGCCAGGATCCGGATCACCCCGAGATCTGCGGCCGCTGCGTGTCCAACCTGTTCGGCTCGGGCGAAGCCCGCGACAAGGCCTGAGCATGGCCGGCCCTCAAGGCACGGCCACCGGGGCATCCGCCGGCGCGCCCCCCGCAAGGGTGGGCCGCTGGCTGGGCATCGCGCTGGCCATCGTCGTGCTGGACCAACTGACCAAGGTGTACTTCAACACCTCATACCAGTATGGCGAGCGCCTGAACCTGCTGCCGTTCTTCGACTTCACGCTGCTGTATAACCGCGGCGCGGCATTCAGCTTCCTGGCATCCGAGGAAGGCTGGCAGCGCTGGCTGTTCACGGCGCTGGGCCTCGTCGCCGCCGTGGTCATCACCGTGATCCTGCGCCGCACCCGCGGCCAGCCGCGCTTCTGCCTGGCGCTGGCGATGATCCTGGGCGGCGCCATCGGCAACGTGATCGACCGGGTGGTGTATGGCCACGTGGTGGACTTCCTGCTGTTCTATTGGCGCGACTGGTACTATCCCGCCTTCAATGTGGCGGACGTGGGGATCACCTGCGGCGCGGTACTGCTGGTGCTGGACGAGCTGCTGCGGGCCCGCAAGCCGCGCGCCTGACGCCCTCCCCCGCCCCCCTTCGAAACCCGGCCCCCGGCCGGGTTTTTTCCTGTTTGAGCCCCCCTGCACGCATGGCGAACGGCGCGATGCGGCAATGCGGAATAAAATCACTGTCCGTTCCCTGATTCGACGGCATCCAAACGCCGTCCGACGCCCATGCTCGACCTCGCCCGCAAACGCATCGTCCTCGGCCTGACCGGTGGCATCGCCTGCTACAAAATCGCCGAGCTGGTGCGGCGCATGACCGAACAAGGCGCCGTCGTCGACGTAGTGATGACCGAGGCGGCCACGCACTTCATCACGCCGGTGACCATGCAGGCCCTGTCCGGCCGTCCGGTGTTCGTCGATGCCTGGGACCCGCGGGTGCCCAACAACATGGCGCACATCGACCTGACGCGCGGCGCCGACGCCGTGCTGATCGCGCCGGCCAGCACCGACTTCATGGCCAAGCTGGCGCACGGCATGGCCGACGACCTGCTGTCGACGCTGTGCGTGGCGCGCGCCTGCCCGCTGCTCGTCGCGCCCGCCATGAACCGCGAGATGTGGGCCAACCCGGCGACCCAGCGCAACGTGGCGCAACTGCGCGCCGACGGCATCAGCATCCTGGGCCCGGCCGCCGGCGAACAGGCCTGTGGCGAGACCGGCGACGGGCGCATGCTCGAAGCCCATGAAATCCTTGCTGACCTGATCGCCTTCTTCCAGCCCAAGCTGCTGGCCGGCCGTCACGTGCTGCTGACCGCCGGCCCCACCTCCGAGCCGGTCGATCCGGTGCGCGTGCTGAGCAACCGCTCGTCGGGCAAGACCGGCTACGCCCTGGCCCGCGCCGCGCGCGAAGCCGGCGCCCGCGTCACGCTGATCACCGGCGCCACCGCCCTGCCCGTGCCGCGCGGCGTCACCGCCCTGTCGGTGATGACGGCGCGCCAGATGCACGACGCCGTGATGGCCAGCGCCGCCGACGCCGACATCTTCATCGCCGTGGCCGCCGTGGCCGACTGGCGCGTCAAGAACGTCAGCAACCAGAAGCTGAAGAAGACCAGCGAAGGCGGCGGCGCGCCGCAGATGGAGTTCGAGCCCAACCCCGACATCCTGGCCGAAGTGGCCAAACTGAAGGACGGGCCGTGGTGCGTGGGTTTTGCGGCAGAGACCGAAAAGCTGGCCGAGCACGCCGAGGCCAAGCGCCAGCGCAAGGGCATTCCGCTGCTGGTGGGCAACCTGGCGCACAAGGTGATGGACGCCGACACCACCGAACTGGTGCTGTTCGACGCGCAGGGCGCGCACCCGCTGCCGGCCGCCGACAAGCTGGACGCCGCGCGCCGCCTGATCGCCGAGATCGCGGCGCGGCTGCCGGACTGATCCCGCCCGTCCGCGAGACCCAACAAAAACGCCAGACGCGAGTCTGGCGTTTTTGTTTGCGGCGCGCGCCGCGCCTGCTGGCAACGGCGGACGCGACAGCCTGCTTATTGCTCCAGGCTGATGTTGGCGGCGCGCACGATGTCGGCCCACTGCTTGCGGTCGTTCTCCAGGAACCGGCCGAACTGCTCGGGCGTCATGCCGGTGACCGGTTCCGAACCCAGGCCGGCCATCTTCTCCTTCACGGCGGGCTGCTTGAGCACGTCCTGCAGCGCCGCGTAGTAGGCGGCCAGCACGTCGGCCGGCAGCCCGGCCGGCGCGAACACGCCCTGCCAGGTCGGCATGTCGAAGCCCTTCAGGCCCTGCTCGTCCAGCGTGGGCACGTCGGGCAGTTGCGGCGAGCGCTTGAGCGAGGCCACGCCGATGGCCTTGACCTTGCCCTGCAGCGCCAGCGGCGCGGCGGTGGAGATGTTGTCCATCGTCATCGCGATATGGCCGCCCAGCAGGTCGGTGATGACCGGCGCGGCGCCACGGTAGGCCGCGTGGGGCACCTTCACGCCCAGCTTGTACAGCATGGTCTCGGCGATCAGGTGGTTGGAGATGCCCACGCCGGCGGTGCCGTAGGTGGCGGTCGGCGTCTTCTGGAAGTAGTCCTTCAGTTCGGCCAGGTTGTTGGCCGGCACGTCCTTGTTGACGATGACCACGTTGGGCTGCACCGCCGCCAGCGTAATGGGCGTGAAGTCGGTCGGCTTGTAGCTGGTGCCCTTGGCGTTGAGCACGTGGGTGATGGCCATGGAGCCGGCCGCCGCGATGCCGATGGTGTAGCCGTCGGGCTGCGATTGCGACAGGCGGTACGCCATGATGTTGCCGCCGGCGCCCGCCAGGTTCTCGACCACCACCGTCTGGCCCAGGCGCTGCGACAGCGGCTCGGCCAGCAGGCGCGCCAGCGTGTCGGCGGAACCGCCGGGCGCGAAACCGACCAGGAGGCGCACCGGCTTGGTCGGCTTCCAGGCGTCCGCGGCCAGGACCGGCGCGGCCGACATGGCGCCGACGACGAACAGTGCGCCCACGGCGCGTTGCAAACTACGGCTGAACATGAAGAGGATCCCTTATTCCAGAATTTGCGCAAGCATCTGCGCCACAACACGATTCGACAGCAGCACCGGGCGACCCGATGCCTGCGCCACCGCCTGGCGCATGCGTTCGGCGTAGCCCATGCAATGCATGACGATGAAATCGCAGTCAGCCAATGCGCGGCCGGCCTGCGTGAAATTGGCGGCCGCGCGCGCCGCGTCCGTTTCGTAGGGCGAGGCATGCACCACCGTCGCCGGGCATTCCAGCGGCACGGCCATGTGGAACGCATCGACCTGGGCTTCCAGCGGCACCACCAGCCCGACATGGCGACCGTGCTGCGACAGGCCCGCGACCAGGTGGTCCACCACCTGCTGCGGCTCGACCACCAGCGTGCGCATCGGCGCGATCGCAGTGCCCGTGCATAACGGCACCAGCAGGTCGTAGCCGGCAGCGTCGACCTGACGCATCACCTGCGCCAGGCGGGCCTCGGCGGCGGCCGCGTCCAGTTCGATCTGGCTGCCGTCGCGCATGCGCGTGGCGAAGCGGTATTCGCCCGGACGCGGCGCCAGCGCGGCCAGCGCCGCGGCGTCCAAGCCGTCGAGCGCGCCGAATTCGTCGATGCGCACGTGCTCGCCCAGCAAGGGAGCCATCTCGGGCACCACGTCGCTGCGCGGCGACTGGCCGATGGTGAAGAACGCCACGCGACGCGGCTTGGGCGCGCTCATTGCGCGCCCCCGGGTTCCCGGCCGGTGGTCTGCAGGTGCGCCATCGAGCCGTAGCGGGCCTGCAGCGCGCGCCATTCGGCGTCGTCGAAGAAAGTCAGCGCGCCCTGCCCGAACAGCTTGGCGATCTCGATGCAGAAGCGCATGGCGACGTCGGCGTCGACCGCGTTGGTGACGCCGGTGGCGCAGCCCGGCACGGCGGTCTGCGCGGTCAGCGCCACGCCCACTACCGGCGCGTCGGTGACGATGGCCGGCTGCATCAGCGAATTGACGTGCCACAGGCCGTTCTCGTAGGGCGTGATGTCCTGTGTGGTCAACGGCAGCGTCAGGGGCAACTGGCCGCTGACCCAGCCGATCACGTCCAGCATGGTTTCGGGAATGCGCAGCAGGTAACCCTGCTTGGCCACCGGCGTGAGGGCCACGCCGCGCTGGTTCACCAGGCGGTTGCCGCGGGTGGTGTCGACCGACAGGATCGCGTCCATGCGCGGATCGACTTCGTGCGACATCATCTCGCGCATCGGGAACGGCGAGCGCATCATCGGCACCGGGTGGTGCGGACGGGTGCCGGCGCGCGGGCAGATGTGGGTGCGGATGCGCACGGTGCCGGGCAGCACGTCGCCCTGGCGCGCCATGGCCATCAGCTTGAGCGCGGTGGCCACGGCGACCACGGCGCCATCGCTGTCGGACACCAGGCCGGTGACGGCCGGACGCGCGCCGATGCCGCCCAGGCGGCCGACGATGCCCAGTTGCGGCGCGTTGGCGTCGGAACCCGGGATGACAATGGAGAGAAAGTCGGTGGCCAGGCCGTCGCGCTCGAGCCGAGTGACTTCGACTTCGCACTGGCCCGCCTCGCGCAGGACCTGCGCCACCGCTTCGCCCGTGACATGCGCCGAGGACAGCAGCTCGATAGTGTCGATGACCTGTTTCATGCCGGGATCTCCACCACCCCGGGCTGGAACACGCGCGGCTCGTTGCCGCCCAGGAACAGCGGCGCATCGTGCGGACCGACCAGCGTGATGGCGGCGCCGCGCACGCGCAGCGCGGCGCCTTCGGGCAGGCCCAGCACCGGCATCGTCGGGTTCAGCGTGCAGAACTCAGCCAGGCGCTGCGCGCGGGTCTCGCCGCGGTGGCCGGGAGGATGGGCGTTGGTGTAGTGCGGATTGATCTGGAAGGACAGCAGGCCGAGCGCGTCGAAGCCCGCGGGATCGGTGATCGGCATGTCGTTGGTGGTGCAGATGCTGGGGCAGGCCAGGTTGGAGCCGGCGCTCCAGCCCAGGTAGGCGGCGCCTTCGCGCACGCGGCGCGCCACCACGCTCAACAGGCCCAGGCGGCGCAGCTCGCCAAGCAGATTGAAGGTGTTGCCGCCGCCGACGATGATGACCGCGGCCCTTTCCAGCGCGGCCACCGGATCGGCGGCGCGGTGCAGCGGCTCGATGTCCAGGCCGGTGTCGGCCAGCGCCGTCACCACCATCGCGGTGTAGTCGTCCCAGTTGCGGGTGACGCCTGCGTACGGCACGAACACCGCCGGCGCGCCGGCTGGCAGCGTGGCGATCAGTTCGCGGATGTCGGGCAAGGCGTGCACCAGGTAGCCGGCGTCGCTGCTGGAATTGCTGAGGAGCAGAAGGTTCATGTGCAAAGTTCCGTGGAGTCGTTGGGTCGGAGCGCCGCATGCGGGCGGCCAGATAGCGGGAATCGGTAACAGGGATCAGTCCAGCCAGTAGGGGTCGTTCAGTTCGCGCCCCAACGCGGCGACCTGCTGTGTCAGGGCGTCGCGCAACGCGGCGACGCGGGCGGCATCGACCTGGAACGACACAAAGGACAGGCACAGGCCGCGCAATTCACCGCTGGACGGATCGCGCACCGCCGCCGCCACGGCGCCGATGCCGGGCATCGCCTGGTCGATGGCAACCCCGTAATGGTCGGCGCGGGTCTGCGCCACGCGCTGCGCCAGTTCGCCGACGGTGGCCGGACAATCCTTGCCTTCCATCGGCAGCGACTGCGTGGGGTCGGCGCCGTAGAGCGCGTCGAACTCGGCCTGGCTCAGGCGCGACAGCAGCGCCCGCCCCATGGCCGTGCCCGAGGCGGCGCGACGCGAGCCGGGCGGCGACAGCACCTGCACCGGGTGCGAGCCGTTCAGGCGCTGCAGCACCACGGTTTCGCGCTGGTTCAAGGTGGACAGGTAGGCGGTCAGGCCGCTGTCCGCCGACAGGCGCGCCAGCACCTTGCGGCAGGCGTCATCCAGCGGGGTAGCGGCCAGGCCGGCGCGCACCGCCTGCGATAGCAGCAGGCCGGGACGATAACGGCGCGAGGCCGCGTCCTGGTCGAGCATGCCGTAGTGCTGCATCTGGTTGAGCAGGCGCGATGCCGTGCTCTTGGGCATGGATAACCGCTGCGCCACGTCGGTGAAGCTGAGCTCCGCAGCGCCCTCCGCATAAAGCGCAAGCACGCGTTGGACGCCGTCGAGAATACTCATCGATGTTCCATAAAACGGAACTACTGTTCCTTAATATCGAACAAGAATAATGCAGGGTCGGACCGCCGGTCAATACGGGGCCCACGCCGGGGCAGCGCCGGAACATGAAAAACCCGCCGGATCGCGGCGGGTCGTATCAGGCGGCGTGGCGAGCCAATGCGGACCGGCTCAGCGCGTGGCGCTCTCCGCCCACTGCGCCAGCGGCAGCGGCGGCTGGGCATGCAGGATGCGGGCCAGCAGCAGCTTGAGCTCGGCCCAGCCGCCCCGCTCGCCCGGCCAACTGGACGGAGTCACCGGCCGCCAGGTGCCATCGGGCGCGCGCTCCGCCATCTTGAAGCGGAAGTTGTAGTGACCGGCCATGCCCATGCGCAAATCGGTCACCACCAGCGCATCGCCCAGCGCGTCATAGCGCAGCCAGTCATCGGTGAACCAGCGCAGTCGCTCGTGCAGCGGCACGCCCGCCAGCGCCTGGCCCAGATCCGGGTGAAGCGGCTGGCGCAGCCATTCCGGCGGCTCGCGGTCGAACCAACTGCTGACGGCCTCGTAGTAATGGCCATCGGGCGTCTTGGCGATAACGCGCCACAGCAGCGTGTTGAGCGGCATGGGAACGGCCCGCAGCTCGGTGACGACGATGCCTCGCGCCTGCATCGCATCGCGCACCCGCTGCTCGGCGGCGATGCGGCCCGCCAGGCCGAACGCCAGGTAGGCCGTGCTGAAGATCAGCGCCCCCGCCAGCAGTCGCCGGGCGTTGCGCGTCATGCCCGCGATGATCGCGTAGACCGCCGCCAGCAACAGCGGCACGGTGTAGACCGGATCGATGATGAAAATCGCCGACCAGCTTTCCGGAATCGACGCCAGCGGCCAGAACAACTGCGTGCCGTAGACGGTGAAGGCGTCCAGCAGTGGATGCGTCACCAATACCAACCACAGTGTCAGGAACAATCGCCTGCCGCTGTAGGGGGCCTGTGGCCAGTATCGGCGTATCAGGCAGGCCAGGAGCAGCGCCAGACCCGTCAGCACGAAGATCGAATGCGAGAAGCCCCGGTGATAGGTCATCAGTGACACCGGGTCCGGGTAACGCATCAACACGTCCAGATCCGGCACCGTGGCCAGCGCCGCGCCGTAGATCAGCGCTCGCCGTCCCTGCACGCGCCCCAGCAGCGCCCCCTGTATGCCCGCGCCCAGCACGGCTTGTGTAACCGAATCCATAGAACTCCGACGATAGCCTTCGGGGGACGCCGCTTTCACGCGGCGCCCACAATGCAGGCGTTAAGATACCGATTGCGTTCAGCTAATTTTCAACTTTTGCCTCATGGACCAATACATCGACAAGATCGGCGTGCTGATCGAGACCAACCAGGCCTGGGCCGGCCCCATCACCTTCCTGCTCACGCTGGGAGAATCGATGGTGCTGCTGGGCCTGTTCATTCCCGCGACCGCGCTGATGCTGCTGACGGGCGGCCTGATCGGGGCCGGCACGCTGGATCCATGGAGCATCATGGCCTGGGGCGTCGCTGGCGCCATCGTCGGCGACGCGCTGTCCTACGGGCTGGGCCGCTGGGCGGGTCCCAGCGTGCTGCGGCGCTGGCCGCTCAAGCAGCAGCGCACCGCCGTCGCCCGCGCCCGGCTGTTCTTCTACCGCTATGGCTTCGCCTCGGTGCTGATCGGCCGCTTCCTGGGACCGATCCGCTCGACCATCCCGACGGTGGCCGGCGTCATGGGCATGGCGCATGGCCGTTTCCAGATGGCCAATGTGCTTTCGGCCATCCTGTGGATGCCGCTGATGCTGGCGCCGGGCTACATCACCGCGCGCAGCCTGGGCGCCGCGGAAAACGCCCAGCAGATCGCCATGATGATCGGCGCGGGTTTCTCGGTGCTGCTAGGATGCGGACTTCTGGTCGCGATGATGCGCAAGCGCCGGCAGCCGGCGCGGATCCGTCGCGGCAATTAGCGGAGAACAGCATGGCTATCGACATGGAGCCAAAGAACGGCGACTTCGCGCGCTACATCGAAAATCTTTCGCGCGCCGGTGGCGCCACGCCTGGACGGGTGCCGAGCAAGGCCGAGACCAAGCGCCAGGCCGCCATGCCGGCGCCGACGTCCTCCCCCGCCCCGGACCAGGGTTCCCTGAACGACCTGACCTGGGGCAAGACAGCCCCGCCGCCGCTGCAATCGCGTCGCGCCGACAGCGTGCCGCCCACCGTCGCGCCCGGCCAGACGGACGCCGAGGCGGTGTCGCTGGCCAAGCGCGCGCGCCAGCGCAAGCAGGGCATTTTCCTGACCATCGCCGGCGCGGTGGCCGGCTGGGCCGCGGTCAACGTCGCCTTCAAGGCGCTGCACGCGCCGCGCTTCGACCTGGACGATTTCATGCCGGCGGTGTTCCTGGGCTTCTTCGCGCTGATGCTGTTCAAGGCCGCCAGCGGCGCCCGCGACCCGCGCAAGCGGCCGCTGGAAAAGCTGCCGCCGCTCAAGACCTCGTCGTACCGCAAGGATGCGTGAGAGGGCGCGGCCGCGGCGGCAATGGTGCTAACATTTCCGCCGCTGTCGAACAGACCCCACGAATACCGGAGTGAAAGTGAATAACGTTGTCGGATTGAACCAGGCCCAGGCGGCCACGATGCTGAAGCTGCAAGGCGACCTGAACAGCATGATCAATCCGGACTGGATCAACGGCGGCGCCCGCTTCCTGCGCGCCGCCTTCGTCGAATCGGCCGAGGCCCTGGAGCATTACGGCTGGAAGTGGTGGAAGAAGCAGACCATCGACCTGCCGCAGGTGCAGATGGAACTGGTCGACATCCTGCATTTCTACCTGTCGCACACCATCGTGCAGGCCAAGGGCGACGTCAACGCCGCCGCCGCCGCGCTGGTGGCCGACCTGGCCGGCCCCGCCTCGATCACGCTGGACGGCAAGAGCTACGCGCTGGCCAGCCTGAACGTGCCCGAACTGCTGGAACTGATCGGCGGCCTGGCGGTGTGCGGCCGCGCCAGCTTCAAGCTGCTCGAGCAGAGCATGAGCGCCTGCGAGATGAGCTGGAACGATGCCTACACCCAGTACGTTTCCAAGAACGTGCTGAACATCTTCCGCCAGCAGCATGGCTACAAGGAAGGCACCTACATCAAGATCTGGAACGGCGAAGAGGACAACGTGGTGCTGGCGCGCCTGCTGTCGCAGCACGACGCCGCCCGCGCCGACTTCGCGGACATCCTGCATCGCGAACTGGAAGCGGCGTATTCGCGCCTGTAAGCGCGCAGCGTCCGCCCATGAAAAACGCCGCGTCACGCGGCGTTTTTCTTTGGACGACGGTCGCGCGCTAGCGCTGGCCGAAGCGCGTCTCGCCGAACAGTTCCTTCAGCTCGCGCGGCTGCGACCGCCAGTACTGGCGCGGCGCGGCGACCTGCCCGCCCAGTTGCGCGGCGGCATGCCAGGGCCAGCGCGGGTCGTACAACATGCCACGCGCCAGCGCCACCATGTCGGCCTGGCCTTGCGCCAGGATGTCCTCGGCCTGTTGCGCCTCGGTGATCAGGCCCACCGTGATGGTGGGCAGGCCGACCGCGCGCTTGAGGGCGTCGGCGAACGGCACCTGGTAGTTCGGCCCGACCGGGATCTTTTGCAGCGGCGACACGCCGCCGCTGGAGACGTCGATGAACTCACAGCCCAATTCCTTGAGCCGCAGCGCGAACGCCTCGGTCTGCGCCGGGTCCCAGCCGCCCTCGACCCAGTCGGTGGCCGACACCCGCACGCCCAGCGCCACCGACGACGGCGTCACCGCGCGCACCGCGCGGAACACTTCCAGCGGAAAGCGCATGCGGTTCTCCAGCGAGCCGCCGTATTCGTCGTCGCGCTGGTTGGCCAGCGGCGACAGGAACTGATGCAGCAGATAGCCGTGGGCCGCGTGCAGCTCGATGGCATCGAAGCCCAGGCGGATGGCGCGGCGGGCGCTGTCGACGAAGGCATCGCGCACGCGCGCCAGGCCGGCGGCGTCAAGCGCGCGCGGCGCCGGCTCGGAGGCATTGTGCGGCAGCGCCGACGGCGCCCAGCCCTGCCAGCCGCCCTGCTCCGGCGGCACCAGTTGGCCGCCCTCCCAGGGCGCATGGCTCGACGCCTTGCGGCCGGCGTGACCAAGCTGGATGCCGAGCTTGATGGGCGAATAGCGGCGCACCGCCTGCACCACGCGGCCCAGCGCGGCCTCGGTCTCGTCGGACCAGAGGCCCAGATCGCCCGGGGAGATGCGGCCGTCGGCCTCGACCGCGGTGGCTTCGGTGAACAGCAGCGCCGCACCCGACAGGGCCAGGTGGCCCAGGTGGATCATGTGCCAATCGGTGGCGCGGCCCTCGTCGGCCGAGTACTCGCACATGGGCGCGATGACGATGCGGTTGGCCAGTTCGACATTGCCGACTGACGTGGGACTGAAAAGATGACTCATGCGTAAGGCTCCGGGCGATGGACGCGGATGCACAGCATAGCGCCGGCATCCGCCCGCGCGGCCAATCCCGACGCCCGCGTGGGGATTTAGGGTGGGACGAGGCCCGCCCTTTAGGGCCGTCCTTTAGGCCCGCCCTTTAGGGCCGCCCCTTATTTACCGCGACTTATTGCCCCTCGATCACGCTGTCCAGAAATTGCCGGGTGCGCGCCTCCTTCGGATCGCTGAACAGCGTCTGCGATTCGGCATCCTCGACGATGTTGCCCTGGTCGAAGAACAGCGTGCGGTCCGAGCTGCGCTCGGCGAACTTCATCTGGTGGGTGACGATGATCATGGTCATGCTCTTGCGCGCCGACAGGTCGCGCAGGATCTGCAGGATGCCGCCCACCAGCTCCGGGTCGAGCGCCGAGGTGACCTCGTCGAACAGCATGATCTCCGGGCACATCGCCAGCGCGCGGGCGATGCCGACGCGTTGCTTCTGGCCGCCCGACAACTGCGCCGGGTAGACGTCGAGCTTGTCGCCCAGCCCCACCATCTCCAGGTATTCCACCGCGCGCTCGCGGGCCTGGTCGCGCGACAGCCCCAGCACGTGCACCGGCGCCTCCATGGCGTTGCCCAGCGCGGTCATGTGCGGGAACAGGTTGAAGTGCTGGAACACCATGCCGATCTTGCCGCGCACCTTGCGCAGGTGCTCGGAATTGGGGCCGGCCGGGCGGCCCTGGGCGTCGGTCCACATCGGCTCGCCGTCGATCTCGATCTCGCCGCTGCTGGGCTGGTCCAGCGTCATCAGCACGCGCAGCAGGGTCGACTTGCCGGAGCCGGACGGCCCGATCACGGCCACCGTCTGGCCCGCCGGAATCTCCAGGTTGATGCCTTTGAGCACCTCCAGCTCGCCATAGCGCTTGTGCAGGTTCTTGATGGTGATGCTGGAACTCATCGCTTTCCTCCATATCGTTGCAGGCGGGCCTCCAGGCCGCGCACCCCCCAGGCCGCGATCAGGCTCAGCGCCAGGAACAGCACGCCGACCAGCGTCAGGGGCTCGGTGTAGCGGAAGGTGGCGGAGCCGATCATCTTGCTCTGCTGCAGCAGCTCGACCACCGTGATCGCCGACAGCAGCGGCGTGTCCTTGAACATGGCCACCAGGTAGTTGCCCAGCGCCGGCACCACCGGCGGGATCGCCTGCGGCAGCACCACGCCCACGGCCGTGCGCCACGGCGACATGTTCAGCGCCCGCGCCGCTTCCAGTTGGCCGCGCGGCACCGCCTCGATGCCGGCGCGGTAGACCTCGGCGCAATAGGTGGCGTAGTGCAGCCCGAGCGCCACGATGCCGGTCGCCAGGGGCGACATCTGCACCCCGGTCAGGGGCAGCACGTAGAACAGGAAATACATCTGCACCAGCAGCGGCGTGCTGCGCACGAACTCGATCACGAACGCCGTGGGCAAGGACAGCAGCGCCAGGCGCGAACGCCGCAGCAGCGCCAGCGCCAGGCCAAGCGTCACGGCCACCAGCATGCCCAGCACCGTGGCCTGGATGGTGATGACCAGCGCCGAACCCAGCGTGGGCAGGATCTCCAGCGCGAAGGACCAGTCGAATATCGGTTTCATCGGACGCGGACCCTCCGTTCAAGCAGGCGCACGCCGGCGGTGATGAGCAGCGCCACCGCGAAGTACAGCAGCAGCATGAGCGTGAAGATCTCGGTGGTGCGCAGGGTTTCGCTGCGCAGCAGTTGGCCGCGGAAGGTCAGGTCGGTGATGGTGATGAGCGACACCAGCGCGGTGTTCTTGAGCAGTTCGATCAGCAGGTTGCCGGCCGGCGGCAGCATGGCCGGAATGGCCTGCGGCACCACGATGCGGCGCATGATCTGGCCACGCGTCAGGTTCAGCGCCACGCCGGCCTCGCGCTGGCCTGGCGGCACCGCGCGGATCGCGCCGCGCACCACCTCGGCGCCATAGGCGCCGGCATTGAGCGCCAGCACCACGATGCCCACCAGCATGGCCGGCAGTTGCACGCCGAACAGCGGCAGCACGAAATAGAACCAGAACAGTTGCACCAGCGCCGACGTGCCGCGGAACACCTCGACGTAGATCGACGCCAGCCAGCGCACGGGGCGCACGGTCGACAGGCGCCCCACCCCGGCCGCCAGCGCCAGCGGCACCGCCAGCACGACGGCGCCCGCCATGATCTCCAGCGTCACCGCCAGGCCTTCCAGCAGTGGCGGCACCAGCTCGGCGATATGTTCGGATATGAGCTGCATCGGCGCCCCCTAGTTAGCGGCGCAGAGCTTGGCGGCCGTGACGTCCTTGGGCAGTTCCTCGGGCGTGAAGCCGAACGGCGCCACCAGTTTCTTGTGTTCCTCGGTGCCGATGAACTTGGCCAGCTCGGCATTGAAGGCGTCGGCAAAGGCCTTGTCGTCGGTGCGGAAAGCATAGGCGCCATAGCCGCGCACGCCCTTGCCGTCGATCACCGGATCGGTGAATGGTTCGGCTTTTTCCAGGCCGCTGCCGTCGTTGGTCTTGCCCATCAGGTCGTTGACCGTCAACGCCGTGGCCGCGTAGGCGTCGGCGCGGCCGGCCTGCACGCCGGACAGCGCGCTCACGGCATCCGGGAACACCACGATCTGGCCGGCCGGCACTTTCACCTTGGAGGCGTATTCGGCTTCGATGGCGCCCACCACCACGCCCAGCCTGGCGTCCGGGTTCTTGACCACGTCCTCGTAGCTGTGCAGGTTCTTCGGGTTGCCCTGCTTGACCAGGAACGCCTGGCCCACGCCATAGGTCGGGTTCGAGAACGCCACCTGGCCGCAGCGCTCGGGCGTCACGTACATGCCCGCCGCGATGATGTCGAATCGCTTGGCCTGCAGGCCCGGGATCAGCGAGCCGAACTCGGTCAGCACGCCTTCGACCTCGTTGATGCCCATGCGCTTGAGCACCACCCGCGCGATTTCCACCGATTCACCGGTGACCTTGGCTTCCTTGCTGTCCATGAAAGCGAACGGCGCCTCGTTGGCGTAGCCGATGCGGATCTTGCCGGCGGCCTTGGCGGCCGCCAGCGTGTCGCCGCCAGCGGCGGGCGCGCTGGCCCCCTGTGCGGGCTTGTCCGAGCCGGAGTCGGAGCAGGCGGCCAGCAGGCCCAGGCTCAGGGCCAGCAGGACGCGGCGGGTGCGTTGGACGATCATGGTCTTATTTCTCCCGAATTTATTTCTAGGTACATGGCTTCGCTAAAAATGATACGACATTAAATCATTTCACCTCTAATGATATGGACGAAAAAAAGCAGGCCGAAGCCTGCTTTTCCCCGTCCCGCCCTATGGCGGGTGAGCACTCGTTACGAACCGTACGGGACTATGTCGTCCCTATTTTTTCCCCGCCGCGTCCGCGTAGGAAAACTTGCCATTGCGCACCACGCCCATCACCCGGGCGCGCTCGTCGAAGCCCTGGTGGTTGTCCTTGGAGATGTTGAGCACGCCGTTGGGCACGATCAGGTCGCGGGTGTTCTCCAGCGCGTCGCGCAGGGCGATGCGGAATTCGGGGGTGCCTGGCTTGGCGCCGGTCTTGAGGGCGCGCGCCACCGCCGAATCCAGCAGCATCCAGGCGCCATAGGCGTCGCCGGCGAACTGCGTCAGGGTGTTGGCCCCATACTGGCGCTCGTACTTGTCGGCGAATTCCACCGCCACCTTCTTGACCGGGTTCGAATCCGGCAGCTCGCGCGCCACCACGCCGGGGCCGGTGGGGAACAGCGTGCCTTCGACGTCGCGCCCGCCGACCTGCAGGAATTCCAGCGTGCCGATGCCGTGGGTCTGATAGATGGTGCCGGTGTAGCCACGCTCGAGCAGCGTCTTCTGCGGCAGCGCCGAGGGCGTGCCGGCGCCGGCCACCAGCACCGCGTCCGGCTTGGCGGCGATCACCTTGAGCACCTGGCCCACCACCGACGCGTCGGTGCGCTGGAAGCGTTCCTGCGCCACGATCTTGATGTCATTGCCGGCGGCCGCGGAGAATTCCTTCCACCAACTGTCGCCGTAGGAATCGGCGAAGCCGATGAAGGCCACGTTCTTGAAGCCCTTCTTCTTCATGTCCTCGACCAGCACGGTCGCCATCAGCGAATCGTTCTGCGGCATCTTGAAGGCCCAGGCGCGCTTGGGATCGGACAGCGGCTCGACGATCACGCTGGAAGCCGCCAGCGCGATCATCGGCGTGCCGGTCTCGGCCAGCACGTCCAGCCCGGCCAGGGCGGCGGCGGTGGTGTTGGGGCCGACGATGGCGTCGACCTTGTCTTCCGAGGTCAGCTTGCGCAGGTTCTTGACCGCGCGGCTGACGTCCGTGCCGTCGTCCAGCACCACGTAGCGCGCCGGCTCGCCGCCCAGCGTATTGGGCCACAGGCGAATGGCGTTGTTGGTCTGGATACCGATCGCCGCGGCCGGGCCGGTGGTGGAGACATCCACGCCGATCACGATCTCGGCATGGACGGACAGGGCGGGAACGGCCAGCGCGACAGCGCAGGCGTAGCGGACGAAAAAGCGGGACATGACGACAGCTCGCAGGATGAAAAAACAGCGGATGGCGCTATTTTGCCTGACCGCTGCGGGCCTCGTAGACGAGCGCGGCCAGCGTCAGGTCCTCCAGCGCGCTGCCGACCGCCTTGAACACGGTCACTTCATCCGCCCGGGTGCGGCCCGGCGCCTGGCCGCACACCAGGTCGGTGAGGTTGCCGCGGATGTCCTCGCGCGCCAGCACGCCGGCCTCGAACGCGGCCAACAGGTCGCCGGCCTTGGTCGGCGCCTCGTCGGTATCCACGTAGACCGTGGTGCCGTCGAAGCAGGCCGTGTCGGTCTCGATCATGTCGGGCTTGAAGCTGCCGATCAGGTCCAGGTGGGCGCCGGGGCGCAGCCAGTCGCCGCGCACCAGCGGCACGGTGGACAGCGTCGCGCAACTGACGATATCGGCCTGGCGCACGGCCTGCTCCAGATCGAGGGTGCTGCTGGCGTCAAAGCCCTGCTCGCGCAGCGCCGTCGCCAGCGCCTCGGCGCCGGCCGGCCGCACGTTCCAGACCCACACCTTGTCGATCGGCCGCACCGTGCGCATGGCCTGCGCCACCAGCCCGGCGATGCGCCCCGAGCCGACGATGGTCAGCACCCGCGCATCCTCGCGCGCCAGGTAGGACGCGCCCAGCGCCGCCGCGCCGGCGGTGCGGAACACCGTCACCAGGTCGCCGTCCACCTGCGCCAGCGGCACGCCGGTGCGGGCGCTGTACAGGTTGTAGGTGGCGTGCAGGCCCGGCAGCGACTGGCGCGTGTTCTCGGGAAAGATGTTGATGACCTTGACGCCGAAGTAACCCTGCTCGTTCCAGGCCGGCATGATCAGCGTGGTCCCGTGCGCGCCGCCCGATTCGATCGCGTGGACATGGCGCGCGGGCACATGGGCGCCCTGGCGGAACGCCTCGCGCAAGGCCGGAATCGCCGCGTCGAACGACAATGCGCGGCGGGTTTGTTCGGTGTCGATCACTACCATCTGTATCCAATGCCTGTTCGGGTTGAGCCAGGGGCGAAGTGTGACGGCGCCGCGCGGCGCTGGCAAGGCGCCGCAAGCGGCGGTTACATCGGCTTGCCGGATGCGGGCGGCCGACAGGCGACGCCCCGCCGCGCCCGCCGTATCATGGTCCATGCCCCTTCCGGCAACGCGCGCCGCCATCGGGCCGGCCGCGCGCTCCCCCAACCGGACGCGTCCGTTTCGGGCGCGTTCCCTCAACAGGAGTCACGCATGAAGAAAACCGCAACCGCCGCCTGGTCGGGCGATCTGAAGACGGGCAAGGGTACGATTTCCACGCAGAGCGGCGCGCTCAAGAACCAGCCCTATGGCTTCAACACGCGCTTCGGCGACACCCCGGGCACCAATCCCGAGGAACTGCTGGGCGCTGCCCACGCGGGCTGCTTCACCATGGCGCTGTCCAACATCCTGAGCGAGGCCGGCCTGGCCCCGCAAAAGCTGGACACGCAGGCCGAGGTCACGCTGGACAAGGTCGACGGCGGCTTCGCCATCACGGCCGTGCACCTGACCGTGGAGGCCGTGATTCCGGGCGCCAGCGCCGAAGCCTTCGACGAGGCCGCGCGCAAGGCCGAAAAGGGCTGCCCGGTCTCCAAGGTGCTCAACGCCAAGATCACCATGGACGCCAAGCTCAAGTCCTGACCGGCCGCGGCAGGCCCGGATGGGGCGACGCCATTGGCCCGCCCTATCCGGGGCTTGCTGAAAATCAATTTGACGGTCATGCCGGAGATATGGAAAATGAGAACCATTCTCAGGAGCTAACATGACCCGATTCATCTACGCGATTTCAGGCGGCAAGGCGGCGTACCCTCAGGACGCCCAGGTCTCGGCCAACCTGCGCCGGGTGGTCGGCTCAGGCATCCTGGTGGCGGTGGGCTATATCGACCCGGGCAACTGGGCCACGGACATCGCCGGGGGCAGCGGCTTCGGCTACGGCCTGCTGCTGGTGGTGATCGCCTCGGCCATCCTGGCGCTGGGCTTCCAGGTGCTGGTGTCGCGCCTGGCACTGGCCACCGGCGAAGACCTGGCCACCCTCACCGCCCGCCACCTGTCCCCGCGCACCGCCAAGGCCGCCTGGCTGGCCGGCGAGGCCGCCATCCTGGCCACCGCGCTGGCCGAACTCATCGGCGGCGCCATCGCGCTGCGCCTGCTGTTCAACCTGCCGCTGCTGGGCGGCGTCGCGGTCACCGGCGTCGGCACCTTCGCCGTGCTGGCCCTGACGCGCGGCAACGCCGACCGCCACGAGCGCGTCATCGCCGTGCTGCTGTCGATCGTGGCAGCCTCGTTCGTGTTCCTGCTGTTCAAGGCCAACCCGGCCTGGACCGACGTGGCCCATGGCATGACGCAGACCGGCCGCGCGCTGCGCGACCCGCAAGGCTTCCTGATCGCGCTGGGCATCCTGGGCGCGACCTTGATGCCGCATAACCTCTACCTGCATTCCGGGTCGCTGGCGCAGCGCGCCCGCGTGCTGCCGGCCGACGCCCGCGACCTGGCCATGCGCGTGGCGCGCAACGACACCATGGTGTCGCTGGGCGTGGCCATGTTGATCAATTCGGCCATCATGATCGTCGCCGCGGCCTCGTTGTCCGGCTCCGGCATCATCGTCTCCAGCCTGGACGACGCCCATGCCGTGATCGGCCAGACCTTCGGCATCGGCGCCGCCATCGTGTTCGCGATCGCGCTGTACGCGGCGGGCCAAAGCTCCACCATCACCGGCGTGCTGGCCGGCCGCATGCTGTCGCAAGGCTTCCAGATCAACAGCGGCTGGTCCGATCGCCGCCGCGCGCTGGCCACGCGGCTGATCGCCGGCACCGTGGCCGCCGCCCTGCTGGCCTTCACCGGCGGCCAGGACCCAGACCAGTTGCTGGTGCTGAGCCAGGTCATCCTGAGCCTGGCCCTGCCGTTCGCGCTGGGGCCGCTGGTGGTATTGGCCTGCCGCAAGCAGGTAATGGGCCGCCACGTCCTGCGCGGCGCCTGGGCCTGGGCAGCCGTGGTCGCCACCGTTGGCATCATCCTGCTGGACGGCTACCTGCTGGTGGATATGGCGCTGTGATCCTCACCAGCGGCCGTCGCGCGGGGCCGGCCCCGGCAGCGACGGAAAATGCGGCAGCACTTCCTCGGCCAGCTCGTGGATGATTTCGGCCGCCGGCCGCTCCGAGAACTGGATTCCCAGCGCGGCGTGGTTCACCCCTGCTGCCTGCCAGTCGCGCAACAGATCGATCAGGCCGTTCCGGCCCGTGCGCAGCACGAAGCCGCCTTGCAGCGGCGTGCGCGGATGGTCGGGATCGTCGACCAGGTCCAGCCACTCGTTGGTCATGTGCGGCCGGAAACCGCCGTCCGGAATGCCCTGGCGCCAGATACGGATCTTGTCGGCAAGCCGCGCCGGCCCGCTCTTGTCGTGCGACGGACCGGGATAACTCAACCAGCCGTCCGCATGCTCGCTGATCCACGCCGGCGACTGGCCGGAGCCCCCCGTCACCATCAGCGGGATCACGCCCGTTGCCGGCTTGGGCAGCAACAGCGTACCGTTCAGGGTGCGACCCAACGGCGATTCGATGGCGCCGCCCGCGCTGCCCAGCAGCCGCCGGAAGTACGCCACCGCGTCGCGGAAGCGTTCAGCCCGCTGCTCGTGTTCGATGCCATAGGCCGGAAACTCCGACGGCCGGTCGCCCGAGGCGATGCCCATCACCAGCCGGCCGCCCGACAACTGGTCGATGGTGGCGGCGGCCTTGGCCAGATCGATCGGATGGCGCAACGGAAAAATTGCGCTGCCGGTGGCCAGCGCGACCGAGCGGGTCCGGGCCGCCAGGAACGACAGGTAGGTGAAGGGGTCGAAAACCTGTCCGGCATCGCCGAAGCCCACGTCCATCAAGGGCACGTCCCGTACCCAGACGGCGGCAAAGCCGAGCCGGTCGATCTCGGTCACGAGCTCCGACTGCCCCGCCAGCACCCGCATGTCGCCGTTGTAGAAGCGCAGCGGCAGGAACATGCCGAGGGTGAGCTGGCCGGGCGCGAACATGCGGCAATAACCCGGATGCGCGGCGAACGCCGGCGCGGAAGCGCCAGTGGGGACGGACACGGACGACGTCGTGGTGGATTCAAGCATTTTGCATTTCCATGATTGAGCGGGTTCAGGCGCCGACGGCCGGCGCGGGCAAGGTGACGCCACGCTGGACCGCCGGCCGGGCGGCGACGCGTTCGTGCCATGCGCTCAAATGGGCGTGGGCGCTGAAATCGAAGCCGACGATGCGGGCGATATGGGTCCAGCCGAAGTGCGCGATATCGGCAATCGAATAGTCTTCGCCCGCGATATGGGGGTGCCGCGACAGTTGCCCATCGAGCACGCCGAACGCGGCATCGCACAGGCCTCGATAGCGGTCGATCGCATCGGGCTGCGCGGTGGCCGAGAAAATCTCGAAGTGCACGCGTTGACCGAGGATGGGACCGACGCTGGCGGCATGGAACATCAGCCACTGGATGGCCTGCCAGCGCGCCCGGGGTTCCACGGGCAGCAGGCGGCGCGTCTTGTCGGCCAGATACAGCAGGATCGCCGCCGACTCGAACAGGGTGATGCCGGTGGCATGGTCGACCAGCACCGGTATGCGGCCGTGCGGATTGAGCCGCAGGAATGCCGGCCGCCGGTTTTCCCCCGCGTCGATATGCACGTGCCTGAGGGTATAGGGCAGGCCCAGTTCCTCCAGTGCGATAGTGATCTTGAAACCATTGGGCGAGCTGTCGGTATACAGGTCGATCATGGCTGTGCCCCGACCTGGACAGGCTGCCGGACACGGGTTGCAGGCATCATCAAAGCGATCCTCTCGGTTTAGTTTTCGTGGCGTCGGAAATTCAAACCGACCGCACCATGATGGCAACAAGCTCCTATAATCAGAAGCGATGATTTCTGCCACCATGCTTTAGAAAAACTAAACTCGATGCCCCCCGTCCCGCTTCAGACCCTGCGCACCTTCGTCGAAGTCGGCCAACGCGGCAGCATCAAGGCCGCGGCCCAGGCGCTGCACGTCACCCCGGGCGCGATCAGCCAGCAGATCCGCCTGCTGGAAGACCGCGTCGGCCTGGCGCTGTTCACCCGCGAACGCCAGGGCCTGCGCCTGACGCCGGCCGGCGCCACGCTGCATCCCGCCCTGCTGCAGGCCTTCGCGCAGATCGACCAGGCCATGGCGGCGCTGGAGGCCAGCAAGGGGCAACACACGCTGACCATCAGCACGGTCGCCACCTTCGCCGCCTCGTGGCTGGTGCCGCGGCTGGGCGCGTTCAAGCAATTGCATCCGGGAATCGAGATCCGCGTGGAGGCGACCTCGGCATTGACCGACCTGCGCCGCGACCGGGTCGACGTCGCCCTGCGCCACGGCCTGGGCGACTACCCGGGACTGGAAAGCGTGCGCCTGATGGCGCCGGTGCTGGTGCCCGTGGCCAGTCCGCAACTGGTCCCGCCGGGCGCGATCCGCGAACCCGCCGACTGCCTGGATTACCCGCTATTGCATGACTCGGACCGCGCCGACTGGCCCCTGTGGCTGGCGGCCTGCGGCGCGCCGGCGGATCCGCGCGCCGAACGCGGCAATGCCTTCGAGGATGACTTCCTGCTGATCCGCGCGGCGGAATCCGGCCAGGGGCTGGCCCTGGTGCCGCAGCAGTACGCGCAGCAGGAGATCGCCGCCGGCCGGCTGGCGCAGGTGCTGGACAAACCATGGCCCGCGCGATTCGCCTACTACGCGGTCACCGTGCCGGGCGCGACCGAGCGGCCGGAGGTACGGGCTTTCCTGGACTGGATCATCGACGCCGCGGCGGGAGCGGCCTGACAACGGCCTCCCCATGAAAAAACGCCAGCAATCGCTGGCGTTTTTCTAGCGCATGGCCCGGGTTCAGCGGCGGGCGGAGATCACCGGATGCTGGCGGCGGCCGGCGTCCATGTCGTGCAGCACTTCGCCGACGGCCCCGCCCAAGCGGCGCAGGCGCAGCTTCAGCCGACGCCAGCCCATGCGCGAGAACGGGCCGGACAGGGTTTCCGCCTTGATGGCCTCGCGGATCAGGGACCGCTCCAGCGCATCCGACATGCGGGCATTTTTCAACGCGGTATCGCTCATGATTCTCTCCTTGAGAAAGCGCGATGGGGGAACAGCACGAGTCCATCTTAGACCCGCGCATGCTGCGTTGCAATAAAAATGCCTAGCATTATTTTTGGCGTTGCGAAATAAGTACAAACACCACCACAACGGTGCATCCGGCACCACATCTGGCACCAGTATTGTGCAGTGCAAAAACCTATCGCCGCCCCAGATGTGCGTCAATCAGCAGGTCGGCCATGTCGGCCACCCGGGCGGCCGGACCGCCCTCGCCGAACAACTGGCTGGAGACGAAGGCGCCCTCGATCAGCAGCAACAACCCATCCCCCAGCTTGGCGGGATCGGGCGCGCCCATCTCGGCGGCCATGGCGGCCAGGCGCCGGCGCAGCTCGACCTTGTGCTCGACCGCGACCACGCGGGCCGGATGGCCGGCCTCGGGATATTCCACCGCGGCATTGGTCAAGCCGCAGCCGCGATAGCCGTTCTGCACCGCCCGCACGCTCAGGCCCGACAGATAGGCCCGCAACCCCGCCTGGGGATCGCCGGGATGCGCGTCGCAGGCGGCGTTGAAGCGCCCCCAGAACTCGGCGTCGTAGTCGCGCAGATAGACCGCGGCCAGTTCGTCCTTGGACGAAAAGCTGCGGTACAGGCTGGGCTTGGTGACGCCGGCCTGGTTGACGATGGCGTCCACGCCCACCGCCCGGATGCCGTCGCGGTAGAACATCTCGCGCGCCGTCTTGCGGATGCGATCGGCCGCCAGGAGCGGCTTCGCGGGCGTATCGGCGACGGCGGTCTTGCCACCCGCCGGGGATTTGCTGGCCATGACTGGAACTCCTCACTGAGACCGGCCGGCAAGGCCGGCCGCCCTGAAAACAGGGACGTCAAAAATACCTCTTGACGATGTTACTAACCGGTACATACTATTCGCAAACCAAATTACGTACCGGTCAGTAACATGAGTATAGCCCACCCCCCCATCCCCTTCCGCCGCGCCGGCCAGAAGTACGCGTTCGTCGTGGTCGCGGTCGTGTTCCTGGCCCTGCTGGTATCGGCCGGCCTGCGCTCCTCGCCCAGCGTGCTGCTGGTGCCGCTGGAGGAAAGCTTCGGCTGGAACCGCGGCACCACCTCGTTCGCCGCCGCCGTCGGCATCTTCCTGTACGGCCTGGTCGGGCCGTTCGCCGCGGCCGCCATGGAACGCTTCGGCCTGCGCCGCGTGCTGATCGCCGCCTTGTCGTTGATGGCCGCCTCCAGCGCCATCAGCGCCTATATGACCCAGCCGTGGCACCTGCTGATGACGTGGGGCGTGTTCTCGGGCATCGGCTCGGGCGCGGTCGCCGTGGTCATGGGCGCGACCGTGGTCAACCGCTGGTTCAGTAAGCATCGCGGCCTGATGATGGGCCTGCTGACGGCCAGCACCGCCACCGGCACGCTGATCTTCCTGCCGCTGCTGGCGGCGCTGGCGTCGTCGGGCGACTGGACCCGGGTGGTGTGGACCGTGGCCGGCGCCGCCGCCGCGCTGGTGCCGCTGGCCTGGTGGCTGGTGCCCGACCGCCCCGCCAGCGTCGGCCTGGTGCCGTTCGGCAGCGATCCGCATGCGCCGCCCGCGCCCGTTGCGCCGCGCACCGGCATGATCGCCGCCACCTTCGGCGCCCTGGGCCGCGCCGCCAAGACCCGCACCTTCTGGTTCCTGTTCGCCACCTTCTTCATCTGCGGTTTCACCACCAACGGACTGGTCGGCACGCACCTGATCGCGCTCTGCGGCGACCATGGCATGCCCGAAGTGCAGGCGGCCGGCCTGCTGGCGATCATGGGCATCTTCGACTTGTTCGGCACCACCGCCTCCGGCTGGCTGACCGACCGCTACGATCCGCGCAAGCTGCTGTTCGTCTATTACGGACTGCGCGGCCTGGCGCTGGTCTACCTGCCCTACTCCGACTTCTCGTTCTACAGCCTGGCGATCTTTGCGGTGTTCTTCGGCCTGGACTGGATCGCCACCGTGCCGCCCACGCTGCGCCTGGCCACCGAAGCCTTCGGCGACCGGGAGGCGCCCATCGTGTTCGGCTGGATCGTTGCCGGCCACCAGTTGGGCGCGGCCAGCGCGGCCTGGATGGCGGGCGTGGTGCGCGAGTCGCAAGGCAGCTACCTGATGGCCTTCGTCGCAGCCGGCGCCACCGGCCTGATCGCCGCCGTCATCGCCCTGCTGATCGGGCGCGAGCGGGTCGTGGCGCAGCCTGCCTGAGCCGGCCTTCCCGCCAGCGCGCCGGCGGCGACGCCGCCCCGTTGACGCTGGCGCCGGCGATTTGATAGGATGGTTGCACTTTGAAAACGCCCTCCCGGTCCGCCGGGAGGGCGTTTCGTTTTCGTTCCCCTCACACAAGGAAACCTGGAATGAAGACGTCCCTTGAAATCCATCCCGGCTCGCCGGCCGGTCTCGGCTACGCGCGCCTGGGCCACGGCCCGATCCCCGTGCTGGTCCTGCACGACTGGCTCGGCGACCATGGCAGCTACGATGCCGTCATGCCCTGGCTCGACGGCCAGGCCTTCACCTACGTGTTCGCCGACCTGCGCGGCTACGGCCAGTCCATCGCGCTCACCGGCGCCTGCACGGTCGAGGAAATCGCCGCCGACTGCCTCGCGCTCACCGACCGGCTCGGCTGGCGGCGGTTCCACATCATCGGCCACTCGATGACCGGCATGATCACGCAACGCCTGGCGGCGGACGCGCCGTCACGCATCGCCAGCGCCATCGCGGTGTGCCCCGTCTCCGCCGCCGGCAACCCCCTGGGGCCGGAGGCCCTGGCGTTCTTCGCCAGCACGACCGAGGACGACGACGCCTTGCGCCGGCTGTTCCGGCATGTCTCCAGCAGCCTGTCCGACGGCTGGGCCGACGCCAAGGTCCGCCACAACCGCGCGACCGTGGCACCCGCCTGCCGGCGCAAGTACCTCGACATGCTGGTGACGGCGGACTTCGTCGACGCCGTGCGTGGAATCGAGACACCGTTCCTGGTCGTGGTCGGCGATCGGGACCCGGGAATCGACGCGCAAGCGATGCAAGGCAGCTTCCTGGCCTGGCATCCCAACGCGACGCTGCACGTCATTGCGCATTGCGGCCATTACCCGATGCAGGAGTGCCCGCCCGCCTTCGCCGCCCTGATCGAGGGCTTCCTCAAGCGCCAGGCCGGCTGAGTCCGACGCGCATAAAAAAAGCCCGGCATGGCCGGGCTCTTTTATGCGGCAGAGGGACAGGCCTACGCCTCTTCCACTTCCCCCAGGTACGCCGCGCGCACCTTGGGATCGTGGAGCATGTCGGCGGCGGGACCGGACAGCGTGATCTCGCCGGATTCCATCACGTAGCCGCGGTGGCTGTTCTCCAGCGCCAGGCGGGCGTTCTGCTCGATCAGCAGGATCGTGACGCCTTCGCTGGCGATGGTGCGCACCACTTCGAAGACCTTCTCGACCATCAGCGGCGCCAGTCCCATCGAGGGTTCGTCCAGCAACAGCAGCTTCGGCCGCGCGATCATCGCGCGGCCCATCGCCACCATCTGTTGCTCGCCGCCCGACAGCGTGCCGGCCGCCTGCTTGCGGCGCTCGGCCAGGCGCGGGAACAGCGTGAACACGCGGTCGGTGTCCTGCCGCACCTGCGCGGCGTCGCGCCGGATGTAGGCGCCCATCGCCAGGTTTTCCTCGATGGTGAGCTGGCCGAAGATGCCGCGGCCCTCGGGCACCATCACCAGGCCCTGGCGCACCAGCTCGTGCGACTTCTGGCCGCCGATGGACTGGCCGCCGTAGACCACTTCGCCGCCGGCCAGCGGCACCAGGCCGCAGATGGCGCGCAGGGTCGTGCTCTTGCCGGCGCCGTTGGCGCCGATCAGGCACACCAGTTCGCCTTCGTCCACGCGCAGGTCGATGCCACGCACCGCGCGGATGCCGCCGTAGGCGACCTGCAGGCCGCGCAGTTCCAGTAGGGGTTTGCTTGCCGTCGTCATGCCGGGCGCTCCTGATGAATCAGCGGATCCTGGGCGGCGCCCGCGCCCAGATACGCTTCAATGACCTTGGGGTCGCGCTGCACCTGGGCGGGTTTGCCCATGGCCAGCACCTTGCCGTATTCCAGCACCAGCACGCGATCGCACAGGCCCATGACCAGCTTCATGTCGTGCTCGATCAGCAGCACCGTGACGCCGTCGTCGCGGATCTTCTCGATCAGCTTGCGCAGCACCACGGTTTCCGAGGCGTTCATGCCGGCGGCCGGCTCGTCCAGCGCCAGCAGCTTGGGATCGGTGGCCAAGGCGCGCGCGATTTCCAGGCGGCGCTGGTCGCCGTAGGGCAGCGAACGCGCCACGTCGTTGGCGCGGTGGCCGATGCCGACGTAGTCCAGCAGCTCCTGGGCGCGGGCCTCGATGGCGGCTTCCTCGGCACGCGTGCCGCGGGTACGGAACACCGCGCCCAGCACGCCGGCGCGGGTGCGCATGTGGCGGCCGATCATGACGTTCTCGATCGCGCTCAGGTTGGCGAACAGGCGGATGTTCTGGAAGGTGCGCGCCAGGCCCGCGTGCGCCACCTCGTGCGGTTTCTTGCCCGACATCGAGGCGCCGTTGAAGGTGCAGCTACCGTCTTCCGGGATGTAGAGGCCCGTAAGCACGTTGAACAGCGTGGTCTTGCCGGCGCCGTTGGGGCCGATCAGGCCGTAGATCTCGCCCTGCTCGATGTCGAAGCTGACATCCGACAAGGCCTGCAGGCCGCCGAAGCGTTTGCCCAGTCCCTGGGCTTGCAGCAGTTTGCTCATGCCGCGCCTCCCTGCGTCTTGGTGGCCAGCTCGCGCTTGCGCACGGCGGACGGCCACAGGCCGGCGGGACGGAACAGCATCACGCACACCATCGCCAGGCCGAACAGCAGCATGCGGATGCCCTCGGGATCCAGCACCACGGCGCCGAACACCATCTGCTGCACCGGCTCGACCACGGCGCGCAGGAATTCCGGCAACGCGGCCAGGATCAGCGCGCCCAGGATCACGCCCGGGATGTGGCCCATGCCGCCCAGCACCACCATGCACAGGATGGAAATGGATTCCATCAGCGAGAAGCTCTCGGGGCTGACGAAACCCTGCATCGACGCGAACAGCGCGCCCGCCACGCCGCCGAACGAGGCGCCCATGGCGAAGGCCAGCAGCTTGATGTTACGGGTGTTGATGCCCATCGCCTTGGCGGCGATCTCGTCTTCACGGATCGCTTCCCAGGCGCGGCCGATGCGCGAGTTCTGCAGGCGCACGCACACCAGGATGATGATCAGCGTCAGCGCCAGCAGCAGGTAGTAGTACTTCTCCGGCCCGGTCACGCGGATGCCCAGCAGGCTCTCGGTGCGGCCAAAGGCGAACTCGCCCACCTTGAAAGTATCGATGCGGTTGATGCCCTGCGGGCCGTTGGTGATGTTGACCGGCGCGTTCAGGTTGTTCAGGAAGATGCGGATGATCTCGCCGAAGCCCAGCGTCACGATGGCCAGGTAATCGCCGCGCAACTTGAGCGTCGGCGCCCCCAGCAGCACCCCGAACAGGCACGCCACCGCCAGCGCGATCGGCAGGATCGCCCAGAACGGCAGGTGCAGCCCGAAGTGCGGCGAGGCCAGCAGCGCCCAGGTGTAGGCGCCCACCGCGTAGAACGCGATGTAGCCCAGGTCCAGCAGGCCGGCAAAGCCCACCACGATGTTCAGGCCCAGCGACAGCATCACGTACAGCAGCGCGAAGTTCAGGATGCGGACCCAGCTCTGGCCGGCCATGCCGATCACGAACGGCAGCACCGCCAGCACGATGCCGATCAGCGCGATGCCGATCAGGTTGCGGGTCGACAGCCCGCTGTGTTTCAGGGTGGTGCTCATGCGCGGTCCCCCACACGCTCGCCCAGCAGGCCGGACGGACGGAAAATCAGCACCAGCACCAGCACGAAGAACGCGAACACGTCCTGGTAGTGGCTGCCCAGGAAGCCGCCGGTCAGGTCGCCGATGTAGCCGGCGCCCAGCGATTCGATGATGCCCAGCAGCAGGCCGCCCGCCATGGCGCCGACCAGGTTGCCGATGCCGCCCAGCACCGCGGCCGTGAAGGCCTTCAGGCCCAGCATGAAGCCCATCGTGTACTGCGACACGCCGTAGTAGGTGGCCACCATCATGCCGGCCACCGCGGCCAGCGCCGAGCCGATCAGGAACGCCGCCGAGATCACGGTGTTGATGTTCACGCCCATCAGGCCGGCCACTTCGCGGTTCTGCGCGGTGGCGCGCATGGCGGTGCCCAGGCGCGTCTTGTGCACCACGGCCAGCAATCCGCCCATGATGAGCGCGGCGATCGCGACGATGGCGATCTGCAGCGTGCTCATGCGCGCGCCGAAGATCTCGAACACCCGCGGCGACAGCACCTGCGGGAAGTTCAGGTAGTTGCGGCCCCAACCCATCATCGCCACGTTCTGCAGGATGATGGACACGCCGATGGCGGTGATCAGGGCGGCCAGGCGCGGCGCGCGGCGCAGCGGCCGGTAGGCCACGCGCTCGGCGGTCCAGCCCACGGCCATGCACAGCGGCACGGACACCAGCAGGCCCAGGCCCAGCACCATGAAGGCGGAAGCGGACGGGTCGCCGCCGACCAGCGAGATGGCGATCGTGGTGGCCGCCATCGCGCCGATCATGACGACGTCGCCATGCGCGAAGTTGATCAGCCCGATGATGCCGTACACCATGGTGTAGCCAAGGGCGACCAGGGCGTACACGCTGCCGAGCGTGACGCCGTTAATCAGTTGTTGAATGAAGATATCCATAGGGGCCGTGGAAATAAGCCTGGAAAAATCGCGCGAGGATCGGATGCGGCGCGGCCCGGGGGCCGCCTTCGCGCAAATCGCCGCCGCGCCGGGCGGCGCGCGCGGGGTCAATCAGGATGGCCAGGCACGGCGGCGCCGCGTCCTGGCCGGGTCAGGCGGCCTTAGTTGGCCTGGCTGACCATCGTTTCAACCATCTCCCACTTGCCATTCTTGACTTCGTAGATGGTGACGGAGATTTCCTTCAGGTCGCCGTTCTTGTCGTAGGCGATGTGCTCGCTGGTCGCGCCCTTGCGGTTCAGCTTGGCCAGTTCCGGCAGGTACTTCTCGGGCTTGGCCGAGCCGGCCGCTTCGATCGCCGCGATCATGTTCCAGGCGCCGTCATAGGCGTAGGGCGCGTAGACGCCGGGGGCCTTCTTGAAGCGCTCTTGGTAGCGCTTTTCGAAGTCCTTGCCCGCGGCCATCTTGTCCAGCGGCACGCCGGCCAGCGAGGCGAAGGTGCCGTCGGCGGCGTCGCCGGCCAGCTTGATGAAGGTGTCGCTGCGGGTCATTTCGCCCGAAACCAGCGGCGACTTCAGGCCCAACGTGGCCAACTGGCGCTTCATCGGGCCGGACTGCGCGTCCAGGCCGCCGTAGAAGATGGCGTCGGGCGCCGAGCCCTTGATGTTGGTCAGGATGGCCGTGAAGTCGTTGGCCTTGTCGGTCGTGTACTCGCGGCGCACCACCTGGCCGCCGGCGGCCTTGACGGCCTTCTCGACCTCGTCGGCCAGGCCCTGGCCGTAGGCGGTGCGGTCATCGATGATGGCGACCTTCTTGGCCTTCAGGCTTTGCACCATGAACTTGCCGACCGCGGCGCCCTGCTGGGTGTCGCTGGTCATCATGCGGAAGGTGGTTTCGTAGCCCTGCTTGGTGTACTCGGGCGACGTGGCCATGGCGATCTGCGGCAGGCCGGCTTCGTGGTAGACGCGCGAGGCGGGGATCGTGGTGCCCGAATTGAAGTGGCCCAGGATGCCGACCACGTTCTCGTCGACGAGTTGCTGCGCCACCTGCACGCCGACGCGCGGATCGGCCTGGTCATCGCGCGACACCAGCACGAACTTGGCGGGCTGGCCGTCGACCTTGATGCCCTTCTTGTTGGCTTCTTCCAGGGCCAGGTTCAGGCCGTTCTGCATGTCCTCGCCGTAGTGCGACTGGGGACCGGTCAGGGGCGCGGCAAAGCCGAACTTGACGTCGGCGGCCTGCGCGGCGGCGGCCATGCCGACGGCGGCGATGCTGGCGGCGACAAGCTTCAAAGTGGTGCGAAACTTCATGGGAATCCTCCGGTATGTCGGATGTGGCTTTGTTATACCTGGGCTTTTGGGCCAGGTGATCTATTTGAGTGCGATTGCCGGGTTGCCACAATCGAACTTCAGGTGCGACCGGATTTTGCTTCCAGTGCAACCTCGCTAGATATTGGAGATAACCCTTGGTTTCCCAAGGGTTACCCCTCGGTCACGTTCAACCGATGGTCATGAGGCTGGCGTTGCCGCCGGCCGCCGCCGTATTGACGCTGATGGAACGCTCCGTCAGCAGGCGCTCGGGCACATACGAGGCGCCGGCCGCCAGGGCATCCGAGGTCAATCCATGCACCGCCAGGATGGCGCCGGGGCGTTGCGCGATGCGCTGGTTCAGCGTGCGCAGCGTGTCGCCATCGCCTTCGAACAGCACCGCATGGTAATCGGCGTGGTCGACCTCGGCATCGGCCAGAATGCCCGCCTGCCCCTGCTGCTCGGCGTCCAATCCCGCCAGCAGCGCCTGCGCCGCCGGCGTATCGGCGAACCACGCGTGATTGCCGGTCAGACGCGCCGCCGCCCATTGGGCACGCGCGCCGGCCTCCGTGGCCGCCACACAATAGACCGCGCCGCGCGGCTCGACCATATAAGTGTTGGTCTCGCCAGTGGGACCCGGCAATGCAATGCGCTGCGGCAACGGCGCGGCCGCGTCCAGCGCCGGCGGCAACCCCTCGGGGCGCGTGCCCAGCAGGCGGTACATATATAGCGGGCCGCCAGCCTTGGGACCGGTGCCCGACAGGCACTCGCCGCCGAACGGCTGCACGCCGACCACCGCGCCGACGATGTTGCGATTGACGTAGACGTTGCCGGCGTGGACCTGGCCGGTCACGTGGGCGATGGTCTCGTCGATGCGGGTATGCACGCCGAAGGTCAGGCCATAGCCGGTGCCGTTGATGGCGTCCAGCAGCCCGTCCAGCTCGTCGCGGGCGTAGCGCACCACGTGCAGCACCGGACCGAACACCTCGCGGGTCAGTTCGCTGATGTGGTCGATCTCGATGATGGTGGGCGCCACGAACGTGCCGTGGCGGCATTCGCCATTCAACTCCACCTGGTCCACGCGGTGGCCCGCCGTGCGCATCGCATCGATGTGGCGCTGGATATTGTTGCGCGCCTCCGTATCGATGACCGGTCCGACGTCGACCGACAGGCGGTCGGGATTGCCCACGCTGAGCTCGCGCATGGCGCCGCGCAGCATGGTCAGGACGTGATCGGCATTGTCTTCCTGCACGCACAGCACGCGCAGCGCGGAACAGCGCTGGCCGGCCGAATCGAATGCGGAGCTGAGCACATCGAACACCACCTGCTCGGCCAGCGCCGACGAGTCGACCACCATGGCGTTCTGGCCGCCGGTCTCGGCGATCAGCGGGATGGTGTGGCCGTCGTCGTCCAGGCGGTCGGCCAGCGTGCGCGCGATGATGCGCGCCACGTCGGTCGAGCCGGTGAACATCACGCCGCGCACGCCGGGGCTGGCCACCAGTTGCGCGCCCACGGTTTCGCCGCGGCCCGGCAGCAGTTGCACGGCGCCCGGCGGCACGCCGGCGGCGCGCAGGATCGCCACCGCCTGCGCCGCGATCAGCGGCGTCTGCTCGGCGGGCTTGGCCAGCACGGTATTGCCGGCCGCCAGCGCGGCCGCGACCTGGCCGGTGAAAATGGCCAGCGGGAAATTCCAGGGGCTGATGCACAGCACCGTCCCGAGCGGACGATGGGTGTCGTTGCTGAATTCGCGGTCGGCCTGGTCGGCGTAGTAGCGCAGGAAGTCCACCGCTTCGCGCACCTCGGCGATGGCGTTGGGCAGCGACTTGCCGGCCTCGCGCACGATCAGGCCCAGCAGGGTCTGCATCTGCTCTTCCAGCATTTGCGCGGCGCGGCGCAGGCATTGCGCGCGCTCGGCCACCGGGGTCGACTGCCAGATGGGCGCGGCATTGGCGGCGGCGCGCAGGGCGGCCTCGGCTTCCTCGCCATTGGCTTCGATGACGTGGCCAACCACGTCGTGCAGGTTGGCGGGGTTGCGCACCTCGATGGCCCGCGCCGTGTCCCAGGCGCCATCGCCCTCGCCCAGCATGGGCGCGGCGCGCCAGGGCGTGGCGGCGCTGGTCAGCAGCGCGGCCGAGAGCGAGCCCAGGCGGTGTTCGTTGCTCAGATCCAGGCCGGCGGAGTTGGCGCGCGCGCCCTGCTGCGGATTGCCGTAGAGTTCGCGCGGCAGCGGGATCTTCTCGTGCGGCGCGCCCAACGGCACGATGCGCGAGGCGGCCTCGACCGGATCGGCCACCAGCGTCTCGACCGGGATGCTCTCGTCGCCGATCAGGTTGACGAACGAGGTGTTGGCGCCGTTTTCCAGCAGGCGGCGCACCAGGTAGGCCAGCAGCGTTTCGTGCGTGCCGACCGGCGCGTAGATGCGGCAGGGGCGGTTCAGCTTGCCCTGCGCCAGCGGTCCGACCACTTCGTCGTACAGCGGCTCGCCCATGCCATGCAGGCACTGGAATTCATACTGGCCGGGGTAGTAGTTCTGGCCGGCCAGTTGGTAGATCGCCGACAGCGTGTAGGCGTTGTGGGTGGCGAACTGCGGATACACGGCTTCCGGCGCGCCCAGCAGCTTGCGGGCGCAGGCCAGGTAGGCCACGTCGGTGTAGACCTTGCGGGTGTAGACCGGATAGCCCTCCAGGCCGTCGACCTGGGCGCGCTTGATCTCGCTGTCCCAGTAGGCGCCCTTGACCAGACGCACCATCACGCGATGACGGCTGCGGCGGGCCAGGTCGATGACGTAGTCGATCACGAACGGCGCGCGCTTCTGGTAGGCCTGGATGACGAAGCCGATGCCGTTCCAGCCCTCCAGCTCGGGCGTGAAGCACAGCGCCTCCAGCAGATCCAGCGAGATCTCGAGGCGGTCGGCTTCCTCGGCATCGATGTTCAGGCCAATGTCGTAGCTGCGCGCCAGGATGGTCAGCGCCTTCACGCGCGGCAGCAGCTCGGCCATGACGCGTTCGCGCTGGGCGCGCGAATAGCGCGGATGCAGCGCCGAAAGCTTGATGGAGATGCCGGGGCCTTCGTAGATGCCGCGGCCGGCGGCGGCCTTGCCGATGGCGTGGATGGCCTGTTCGTACGAGGCGTAATAGCGGTCGGCGTCCTCGGCCGTGGTGGCCGCTTCGCCCAGCATGTCGTATGAATAGCGGAAGCCGCGGCTTTCCATCTTGCGGTTGTTGGCCAGCGCTTCGGAAATGGTCTGGCCCGAAACGAACTGCTCGCCCATCATGCGCATGGCGATGTTCACGCCCTTGCGCACCAGCGGTTCGCCGCCCTTGCCGATCAGGCGCGTCAGCGCCTTGGACAGCGACTGCTCGCTGCTCACGGCCACCAGCTTGCCGGTGATCATCAGGCCCCAGGTGGCGGCATTGACGAACAGCGACTGCGAGCCGCCCATGTGCGACTTCCAGTCGCCGCGCGCGACCTTGTCGCGGATCAGCGCGTCGCGCGTGGCGCGGTCGGGAATGCGCAGCAGCGCCTCGGCCAGGCACATCAGCGCCACGCCTTCCTGGCTCGACAGCGAGAATTCCTGGATCAGGCCTTCGACCCCGCCGCCGGTGCGCTTGCCGCGCAGCTTCTTGACCAGGTCAGTGGCCATCGCATGCACTTTTTCCAGGTTCGGCATGCGCGCCTGGCCCAGCAGCAGCGGCACGCATTCCGGCTCGGGGCGGCGGTAGGCGGCGGTAATGGCCGCGCGCAGCACCGATTGCGGCTGCACGTCCTGGCCGAATTCGTAGAACGGCGGCGTGGCGGCGGCCTGGTGTTCGCCCCCCTCGTCATCGCCTCCCTCTTCCCCGCCCAGATGGGACATCTCGGCGGGCAGGTGGCCGCGCTCGATCTTGTCCAGGTAGGCAAGGATCGCCTGCTTGTGCAGCCAGTGCGGCGTGCAGTTGAGTTTGTGCGCGGCGGCCTTCAGGCGATCGCGTAGCGCGTCATCGACCTTGACGCCGAGGGTGGTGCTGGCCATAAGAGATTGCTTCCTGTCGCATGGCAAAGGTCACACCGGACCCGCAAGGGGGCCCGGCATCGGTAGGACCGTATGCTAGTCAGGTTGCAACCGGGTTTGTATTAAGGTTAACCCTAGGGTTAACCGATTGAGATCGCGACAGGTTTTGGCGCCCTGCCCGTCCCTTTTTAAGGCTTGTCGGCATCGGGCAGGGGCGAGCAGCCCAGCATCCGCACCGCGCCGCCGCTGTCGGGCGTCTGCCCGCGGATGGCGGACGCCATGGCGCCCGCCAGCGCCGCCACCGCGCGCTGCTGCGCGGCGACCAGCGCGGGGATGCCGGCCTCCGACACGGTTTCGGTGACAACGCTGCGGCACAGCAGGCCGTTGCCCTTGAGATTGACCGGCCGCACCCGCCAGGTGGCGTCCAGTTGCGCCATGCTGCCGGACACCAGGTCAAACCGCTGCACGTCGGTCTGCACCCGCCAGACCGGCGCGGTGGGCGCGGGCTTGACCACCTGCACGTCCAGCGCGCCCAGGTCGTGCTTGAGCGCGTCGGACAGCGCACCGCGGATCTCGTCCCCCAAGGGCGAACTCCAGCGCTCGGAATACATCGCCGCCACGCTGCCGTCGCCGGTGCGGACCATCAATTGAGGCTGGTCGGCCTGGGCCGCCACATTGACGCCCTGCACTTCCAGCAGGAACGGCGCGGCGGCGCGCGGCACGGCCGGGGGCTGGGGCGCCGGCCCTTGCAGCGTGTAGTAGTGCACGGGCGGCGACGAGGCGCAGGCGGCCAGCAGCAGCGGCAGCGCCAACAGCGCCAGGCCGCGCGCAAACGGGCCGGGGCGGGAGGTCGGGAAGGGACGGAAATCGAGTCGGGTCATGGGTTCAGTTCCTGACGGGGCCGGCGCCCGGAATCGGGTCCTGGCCGCGGCCGCGCAACAGCGCTTCGGGGTTGGACTGCAGGAAGTCCGCCAACGCGCGCAGCGAGCGGGCGGCGCGGCTCAGTTCCTGCATGGCCTTCTCGGCATTGACCGGCAACGACGAATCCGACGCCACCAGGGCGTTGAGGCTGGCCATGGACTCGCGCGCCTGCTTGAGCACGCCTTGCGCCTCGGGCGCCACCTGCTTGTCCAGGCGGTTCATCAGCTTGGACGTGCTGGCCAGCGTGGTGCGCAGGTCCTCGCCGATCTTGTCGAACGGAATCTTGTCGATCTTGGCGACGATATTGCTGACCTGCTGCTGCAACTGATCGAGCTGGCCCGGCACGGTCGGGATCATCGCCGGCGTGGTCATCTTGAATTCCACCGGCTTGACGTTGGGGAACTCGTCCAGCACCACGTACAACTGGCCGGTCAACAGGTTGGCGGTGCGCAACTGGGCGCGCAGGCCGTGCTTGACCATGATGCCCAGCAGGCGCCCGCCGGCCTCGTCGCCGTCCTTGATGGCGTGCTCGCGCACTTCGTCGTACACGCGGCCCAGGCGTTCCGGATACAGCGTCGCATCCACCAGCGCGAAGAAGCGCTTGCTGACGGGATCGAAGTCCATGTTGATCTGCGTGACGTTGCCCAGCGTGATGCCCGAGAAGTCGATCGCCGCGCCCACCGCCAGGCCGCGGATCGACTGATCGAAGCGCATGCGGATCGGGAAGGCTTCGCCGTCGGGGTTGGCCTTGGCGGCCGCCTCGGTGGCGTATAGCTCGAAGTGCGAATCGGCCGCCGCCGGGGTGTTGGCGTCACGCGCGCTGTAGACCGGCTCGAACGCCACGCCGCCCACGGCCATCGACACCAGCGACTGGGTCCGCACCTTCAGGCCCTCGGCGTTGACGCTGAAATCCACGCCGCTGGCGTTCCAGAAGCGGGTGCCGTTGGTCACGAACTTGTCGTTGGGCGCGTCGACGAATACCTCGACGTTGACGGCATTGCCGGTCTTGTCCAGTGCGTAACCGATCACGCGGCCGACGTTGATGCGGCGGAAATACACCGGCGACCCGATATCCAGCGACCCCAGGTCCGCGGCCTTCAGCTTGAAGCGCTTGCCGGCGCGGTCGTGCGTCACGGCCGGCGGCGTCTCCAGGCCGACGAAATGCAGTTTGGTCGCCTTCTTGGACGAGTCCTTGCCCTCGACCGCGTCCACGCCGATGTAGGCGCCGGACAATAAGGTGCCCAGGCCGGACACGCCGCTGACGTCCAGGCGCGGGCGCACCACCCAGAAGTTGGTGCCCTCGCGCGCCAGGTCGGCGACTTCCCTGGACAGCTCGGCCTGCACCACCACCTTGCTGCGATCGGCGTTGAAACCGATCGACTTGACGGTGCCGACGTTCACGTCCTTGTAGCGCAACTGGGTCTTGCCGACTTCCAGCCCCTCGGCCGTATTGAACTCGATCGACAGATCAGGGCCGGCCTGCATCCAGGTCCGCACCACCAGCGACAGGCCCATCAACGCCGCAACGACCGGCACGAGCCAGATCCATGAAATCCGGCTCTTGCGCTTGCGCGAGATCGTGGGCGACGCATACTTCTCTTCACCAGATCCAGGTGCTTGGTCGGACATTGGTATTTCCTTTTCTTCTTTGAACGGCGCGCGGGGAGGTTTCCGTCCACCGCGATCATGCCGGCATCAGCCCGCTTGCGCGCCGGCTGCGGACGCCGCGCGCCCGCCACCGGCCGGCGCGGCATCGTCCAACTCACTCACATCCTCGAGGTCCCAACTGCGGCGCAGGTCGAAACTCATGGCGGCCAGCATGGTCAGGATGACGACCACGCCGAACGCAGCGGCCCCCGCGCCGGCACTGATTTCCATCAGGCCCTGGAAATCGGCCAGGGCTGCCAGCAGGATCACGACAAAGACATCCAGCATCGACCATTGGCCGATGAACTCGACCATCTGGTACAGGCGAGTGCGCGGACGCAGGTTGGTGGTGCTGCGCCATTGCTCGGTCAGCAGCAGCAGGATCAGCGCCAGCAACTTGGTCAAGGGCACCGCCACACTGGCGATGAAGACGATCAGCGCGATGTCCCAGGAGCCCATGTTCCACAGTTCCACGACGCCGCCCAGGATGGTGTGGGCGCTGTCGCCCAGCACCGAACTGACCTTCATCACCGGCAAGACATTGGCGGGAATATAGAACACCATCGCAGCCAGCAACAGCGCCCAGGTGCGGGCCAGGTGGTCGGGCTTGCGGTAGTGCACCACCGCGTGACAGCGCACGCAGTGGTGCTCCGCTTCGGGGTCGTCGGCGCGCGGCACCGCCTGAACCTGGCCACACACATGACAGCCCGTCAGCACCGCGTCGGGCCCTGCCTCGGGCACATGCACGGGCACCACGCCGCCGGATTCGGCGTAGCGCCACAACACATGCGGGGTCAGCCGGCCCAGCATGGTCAGGAAAATGGTCAGGACGCCAAAGGCGAACAGGCCGACGCCGGGCGCCACCGCGGCCATGCCCGCCAGCTTCACCACGGCGACCAGCACCCCCAGCAGGAAAACCGGCACCATGCACCACGGCCGCAACAGGCCCAGCAGGCGCATCGCGCCGCGAAATTCCGCCGGCTCGACGCCGCGCGACAGGGGCCCCAGCACCCACAGCAGCACGATCAACTGGAACAGCGGCAGCACGAAACCCGCCAGCCCGGTCATGACCGCCACCACGTAATGTCCCTGGCGCCAGGTGATGTCGATGGCATCCAGCAGCGAAGCCTGCTGCACCATGCCCTGCACCGACATCGACGCGACCGGATAGGCGTTGGCCACGCCGAAGACGATCAGCGCGGCGATCGCGAGCGCCAGCCAATTGGACAAAGTAAGCCCGCTGTAGCGCCATAGAATGGTGCCACAGCGGGCGCAATTGGCGGTCTCGCCAGGTTCGAGCGGATGTCGGCGATAGATGCTTGCGCAGTGCTCGCACTCGATCAGCGGCTGGCTCTCCGCGCTACTCATGGGCCTATTCGACGAGCTCGACTTCCTGCTTGTCGGGCGCGGCCGACGGCGGCTTGCCGTGGTCGTCGAAGTCCAGCGTGACCTTGCCGGCCTCGTCCAGGTCCACGGTGACGGTGCCGCCATCGACGAGCTTGCCGAACAGCAGCTCGTCGGCCAGCGCGCGCCGGATGGTGTCCTGGATCAGGCGCTGCATCGGCCGCGCGCCCATCAGCGGGTCGAAGCCTTCCTTGGCCAGGTGCTCGCGCAGGGCCGTGGTGAACACGGCTTCGACGCGGCGCTCGTGCAGTTGGTCTTCGAGCTGCATCAGGAACTTGTCGACCACGCGCAGGATGATCTCGCGGTCCAGTGGCGCGAACGGGATGATCGCATCCAGCCGGTTGCGGAACTCGGGCGTGAACATGCGGCGGATTTCCGCCATTTCGTCGCCCACCACGCGCGAATTGGCGAAGCCGATGGACGGACGGTTCAAGGTCTCGGCGCCCGCGTTGGTCGTCATGATGAGGATGACGTTGCGGAAGTCCGCCTTGCGGCCGTTGTTGTCCGTCAGCGTGCCATGGTCCATGACCTGCAGCAGGATGTTGAAGACGTCCGGATGGGCCTTTTCGATTTCATCGAGCAGCAGCACGCAATGCGGCTGCTTGGTGATGGCCTCGGTCAAGAGACCGCCCTGGTCGAAACCGACGTATCCCGGCGGCGCGCCGATCAGGCGCGAGACGGCGTGGCGTTCCATGTACTCGGACATGTCGAAGCGCAGCAGCTCCACGCCCAGCGTGAACGCCAACTGGCGCGCGACTTCGGTCTTGCCGACGCCGGTGGGGCCGGAGAACAGGAAGGCGCCGATCGGCTTTTCCGGCTTGCCCAGGCCCGAGCGCGCCATCTTGATGGCGGCCGACAACGCCTCGATGGCGTTGTCCTGGCCGAACACCACGGTCTTGAGGTCGCGGTCGAGCGTGGCGAGCTTGCTGCGGTCGTCGTTGGAGACGGACTGCGGCGGAATGCGCGCGATCTTGGAAACGATGTTCTCGATGTCGACCTTGCCGATCACCTTCTTCTGGCGCGAACGCGGCAGCAGACGCTGGGCGGCGCCGGCCTCGTCGATCACGTCGATGGCCTTGTCCGGCAGATGGCGGTCGTTGATGAAACGCGCCGACAGCTCGGCGGCGGCCGACAGCGCCGCGGCCGAGTAGCGCACGTTGTGGTGTTCCTCGAAGCGGCTCTTCAGGCCGCGCAGGATCTGCACGGTCTGCTCGACGCTGGGCTCGGCCACGTCGATCTTCTGGAAGCGGCGCGACAGCGCGTGGTCTTTCTCGAAGACGCCGCGGTATTCCGTATACGTGGTGGCGCCGATGCACTTGAGCTGACCCGAGGACAGGGCCGGCTTGAGCAGGTTGGACGCGTCCAGCGTGCCGCCCGACGCCGACCCGGCGCCGATCAGCGTGTGGATTTCGTCGATGAACAGGATCGCGTCGGGATTGCCGCGGATCTGCTTGAGCACGCCCTTCAGGCGTTGCTCGAAATCGCCGCGGTACTTGGTGCCCGCCAGCAGCGCGCCCATGTCCAGCGCGAACACTTGGGCCGCCTGCAGGATCTCGGGGACCTCGCCGCGCGTGATGCGCCAGGCCAGGCCCTCGGCGATCGCGGTCTTGCCCACGCCTGCCTCGCCGACCAGCAGCGGGTTGTTCTTGCGGCGGCGGCACAACACCTGGATCACGCGTTCGACTTCGTGCTCGCGACCGATCAGCGGATCGATGCGGCCGGCCAACGCCGCGGCGTTCAGGTCGGTCGCATACTGGTCCAGCGGCGACTGGCGCGATTCGCCCTGTTCTTCACCATTGGTTTGCTGCTCTTTCTGCACGGCGGCGGACTCCACCTGTGGCTGTTTGGTAATGCCATGCGACAGGAAATTCACCACGTCCAGCCGCGTGACGCCCTGCTGTTGCAGGTAGTACACGGCGTGCGAATCCTTTTCGCCGAAAATGGCCACGAGCACGTTCGCGCCGGTGACCGGCTTCTTGCCGGTGCCGCCCGCGGACACGTGCATGATCGCGCGCTGGATGACGCGCTGAAAACCCAGCGTGGGCTGGGTGTCGACTTCCGCGCCGCTGGGGATCACCGGCGTGTTTTCCGAAACGAACTGACGCAGGTTGCGGCGCAGGTCATCCAGGTTGGCGGCGCAGGCGCGCAACACTTCAACGGCCGAAGCGTTATCGAGCAGCGCGAGCAACAGGTGCTCGACGGTAATAAATTCGTGCCGGGCCGAACGGGCCTCGACAAAAGCCATATGCAGGCTGACTTCAAGCTCTTGGGAAATCACGCTTCCTCCGTAACGCATCGAAGCGGGCAAATACACGATTCATATTCTATGCCGATCAGGGCGTAACGCCAGCGATTTCAAAAACCACGCTGTCATGACGGCCTTGCGCGTCCATGACGGTAAGCGTATACCGTCCGTCCCGCGTCAGCACCAGATTAAACGGACGACCCGACGCGGCATGACCCACCACGCGACCATCGAGCATCCACCAAACTTCGCCTTCGGCGCCCTGCACATCCACATCCACCGCCACCTGCGCACTGCCAGGCACCGGCCGCAACACCGATCCGGTGGCCACGCCCCCCAGGCGCAACGGCCCCTGCGTGGCATCGGCATAGCCGGCGAACGACGGCGGCACCGTGTCGTTCAAGGCCCACGCCGCGCGCTGCTCGGGGCATTCCCCCGACGGCACGCTGCCGAGCCGGTAACCCAGCGGCCAACACGTCACGACCGCCTGCACCGAGGCAGGCCGCACGCGCACGTGCTGGGCGCCTTCCGGCAACGCCGCCACGATATCCTGCAGTAGCGGCGCCGCCACATTCGCCCCGAAAAAACCGGGATTCGGCGTGCCGTCGGGACGGCCCACCCATACCCCGATCGTCCAACTGTCGGTCACCCCGACGGCCCAGGCGTCCCGGAATCCGAAACTCGTCCCGGTTTTCCAGGCCAGTTGCTTCGCCGGGCTGCCCGATTGGTAAAACGGCCGGTCCGGGTGGCCGCCGCCCTCCAGGATGTCGCGGACAATCCAGGCCGCGCCAGCACTCATCATACGGGACTCGACCCGCGGTTGCTCCGGCCGCAGGCGCGGACGCCCGGAAATGCCGCCACGGGCCAGGGCCCGATAAGCGCCCACCAGTTCTTCCAATGTGGTGCCGCCCCCGCCCAAAATCAAGCTCAGATTGGGCTCGGCGCCGGCCGGCAAACGTAACCAGACCCCGCCCGTCAGCATAACCGAGGCGAAACGGGTGGGCCCGACGCGGTCCAGCAGGTCCACGGCCGGCACGTTGAGCGAGCGTTGCAGCGCCTGCGCCACACTGACCGGCCCCGAGAACGACGCCTGGAAATTGCCCGGCGCGTAGCCGCCGAACGACAACGGCGCGTCGATCAGCAGGCTTTCCGAGTGGATCAGGCCGTCGTCCAGCGCCTGCGCATACAGGAATGGCTTGAGGGTCGAGCCGGGCGAACGCACGCCGCGCACCATATCCACGTGGGCGTATCGGGAATCATCGGAAAAGTCGGCCGAGCCGGCGTAGGCCTTGACTTCAAGCGTGTCGTTGTCCATCACCAGCACCGCCATCGAGACCTTGGGCGGCAGGTTGTCGACCCGATCCAGCAGCATGCGCTCGACCGCGGCCTGCATGTCCGCATCCAAGGTCGAGGTCAGCAGCGGCGGGCGGGCGCCGGGGCGGCGCGAACCGGCTGCGGGACGGCCGGCCTCCTGTAACAGCCGCTGGGCAGCCAACGGCGCCAGCCAGCGGGCGCGCAACGGCGGCGCCACCACCTGCTCGATCTTGGCGTCGGCCACCTCGGCCGGGGTCCAGCGGCCCAGTTCCACCATGCGGTCCAGCACCTTGTCGCGCGCGGTCTGCGCGGCCTGGGGATGGCGGTCCGGCCGCAGCCGCGACGGGGCCTGCGGCAAGGCGGTCAGCATGGCGGCCTCGGCCGGGCTGAGATCGCGCGCCGGCTTGCCCAGCCACAGGCGCGAGCCCATTTCGACGCCTTCGACGATGCCGCCCATGGGCGCGTGGGTCAGGTACAGCGACAGGATCTCGTCCTTGCTGTAGTGCATTTCCAACTGCACCGCGCGCCACGCCTGGCGCAGCTTGGCGCTCATTGAGCGCGACGGCTTGCCGGCCAGTTGCGGGTCGATCAGGCGCGCCACCTGCATCGTCAGGGTCGAACCGCCCGAGACGATGCGGCGGTTGGTGGCCCATTGCCAGCCGGCGCGCGCCAGCGACACCGGATTGACGCCGGGGTGCCAGTAGAACCAGCGGTCCTCGTAGGTCAGCAGCGTATCGAGGTAGTGCGGCGAGACCTGGTCAGGCTTGACCGGGTAGCGCCAGATGCCGTCGCGGCTGGGATAGTTGCGCAGCGGCGTGCCGTCCGCGGCGACCACCACGGCCGCGCCGCCGGAATCGATGGGAGGCAGGGGATAGAGGCGGTCGAACACGAATAACAACGCGGCCAGCGCGAGTAGCACGCTGGCCGCGAAGAGTCCGCGCCGCCGCCAGCGGCGGGCGCGCGAGGCGCCCGCCGGCGGGGTGGCGGCGGTGTTCAAGGACGCTGCTTGGCGCTGCGATCGCGGATTTCGACCGTGCTCCATTGCTCGCCTACGCCACGGATCTCGGGCCGGTACATGTCTTCGGCCACGGTCGACGGCACCGCATAGCGGCCCGGCGTCACGACCCGCACCAGGTAGAACACGTCCACCTTGCCGCGACCCAGCGAGACCGCCGCAACATACCGGTCATCGCGGAACTCGCGGTGCTTGATGTTGGGGTCGGCCATCGCGTCGGCCACGCGGCGCCCGCCAATGCTCCAGTCCTGCATTTCGGGGCTTTGCGACAGGTTCAGGTTCTCGACCTCGAAACCGGCCGGCACGCGATCCACCAGCAGGCCGTCCGGAATGTTCTGGTTGGCGCTGGCCTGGACCCATACCACCAGCATGTCGCCGGTCTGCAGCGTGCCGCCATCCCACGGCTTGCCGTCGGGACGGTACCAGCCGCGCTTGAGCTGAATCACGTCGTTGCGCGGCGCCGGCACCGTGGTCGGGCTGCCCTGGATGTCGTACTCGATGAAGAGCGACTGGCTGCCGGTGTTGAGCAACTGCGTGCCGGCCAGCTCGGCCGCGCTCAGCGACACGGTGCGGTCGGACCTGCCGCCTTCCAGCTCCTTGCGCACGCCATTGACCGTCAGCGCGGCCTGCCACGGCGTCGACTTGTCGCCGCCCGCGGCGCGCGCGGCCAGCAGCAGGGCCATCTGTTCCTGGGTCGACAGGTACGAACGGTTGCCCAGGCGCGCGGCCAGTTGCGTCATCAGGTTCTCGACGCGGTCATGGCGCAGCTCGTACTGGTTGGCCAGCGCATACGCCAGCGCGTAGTCGCGCACGGCGCTGCCGTAATCGCCGAGCCAGTCATCGTAGTAGCTGTTGGCGCGGCGGGTGATGCCGTACTCGCGCGTCATGGCCAGATCGAGCGCGCTCTTCATGCGCCCTTCGTCGCCCATCAGCTTGAACGCGGCGGCCAACTGGATCAGGGGCAGCGGCGAACGCGCGCGGTCCTGGTAGTTGTCGAACAACTGGCGCACCGTCGACAGCGGCGCCTTCTTGTCGCGCGCCAGCGCCAGGGCGGCCGTAGCCAGGCCGGCAAACCGGCGGTGGTCTTCGCGCAGCACGCTCTGGCCGCCGCTGTCCAGGCGACCGGACTCGAAGTCGCGCTTCAGATTGGTCGACCAGGTGCCGAACGAGCCACTGCTCTGCTGCACCTGTTCCAACAGCCACTGGCGCGAACGATCCAGCGAGGCCTCGGGAATGGTGAAGCCCTTGTCGCGCGCGTCCTGCAGGAAGCCCACGGCGTAGGCCGTCAGCCACACGTCGCGCGAGGACGAGCTGCTCCACAGGTTGTAGGAGCCCACGGCGTTGCGCATGCCCGACAGGCGGCCGATGGCGCCCGCGACCTTGGCTTCACGCTCGGCCTGGGTGCGCGGCTTGAGGCCGAACTGCTTGGCCGCTTCCTCGTCGATCAGGACCCACGGCAGCGTCGCGCTGATGGTCTGCTCGGTGCAGCCGTAGGGGTAGTTGAGCAGCCCTTCGACCACGCGGTTGACGTTGATCGGCGGACGGTTCGAGACCGTCATGCTGACCGTGGTCGAGTCGGGGTAGTACGACGCCACCCACGATGCCTGCGGCGTGTTGGACTCGCCCGGGTTCAGGCGCAGGCGGCGCACCTGGCGCTCGGCCGCGTAGGCCGGCTGCACCTGCAGCACCGATTCACGCACGATGTGGATCGGCTTGGCGCCGCCCTGCCCGTCCACGGTCAGGCGCATCAGGCCCAGGCCGTAGGAGCCCGTGGTGGTGGCGGTAAAGCGCAGCGTGGTGCGTTGCTTGTCCTTGAGGGTCACGGTGCGGGTGCCGTCGACGATGCCGACCGGATCCAGCGCTTCCAGCTTGACCGTCACCTTCTGGTCGGCGCCGCTCAGGTTGGTCACGTCCAGCGCGATGGCTGCCTGGTCGCCCGGGGTGATGAAGCGCGGCGTGTTCAGCTCGGCCACGATCGGCGCCGCCACCACCATTTCGGTGTCGGTGCTGCCGTAGTTGTCCGCGGTGAACGCGACGGCCATCAGACGCAGCGTGCCGTTGAAGTCGGGCAGATTCAGCGGGATGTCGGCCTCGCCCTTGTCGTTGAGCTTGACCGGTCCCGAGAACAAATCGACCAGCTTGACCTTCTTGGGCAGGCTCTTGCTGTCGCCGCGCATGGCGGCGTCGCCGCCCCATTTCAGCTTGCCCTTGGTGCCGTCCATCTTCTCGATCAGCTTGCCGTACATGTCCAGCAGTTCGGCCGCGTAGCGATGCTTGCCGAAGAAAAAGTCGAGCGGATCGGGCGTGCGGTACTGGTTGATGTTGAGGATGCCGACGTCGACCGCCGACAGCGTCACCACGGCCTGCTTGCCCTGGGCGCCATCGACCTTCACGCGGACCGTGGTCTTGGTTTCGGGTTCGGTCTTGGCCGCGGCCGTCAGCTTGACGTCGAGCTTGCGGTCGGCGCTGGCGATCGGCAGGAAGGTCAGGCCCAGCGCGCGCGCGGGGGTCACGCGGTCACCCTCGCTGCCGGGACGGAACACCGCCGCGGCCACGTACAGGTCATGGCGCTTCCAGCTCTTGTCGATCGGGATTTCCACTTGCGTGCCAGTCGCCTTCACGGCCACCCAGGTCGACCACAGCATGCGGTCGCCCTCGACGGTGATCAGGGCCTGGCCGTCGTGCGGCGGCGTCAGGGTCAGCTTGACGCTGTCGCCCGGCTTGGCCGGCACGCCTTCCAGCTTCATCTGCACGCGGTCGGGGCGGTTGCCCATGGCGTCGGCGTCCTGGGCGTCCCAGCCCGCATAGAAGCGGTAGCGCAGGGTTTCGCCGGTCTCGGGATCGGCGATTTCCAGGCGGTAACGGCCCCATTTGACGGGCACCGTGAACTGGCTGCGGTCCTTCAGCGCGATCTCGCGCGAATCGAGCAGTTCCTCGGTTTCGGTGTAGCCGCTGTTCCAGCCGCGCTGGTCGTCAAAGCGCCAGTAGTACTGGCGTTCCTCTCGATACAGGCGCATCTGGGCCTGCGCCAGCGGCGCGATCTTGCCCTGGGCGTCCACGCGCAGCACTTCGAACGAGGCCGGCGCGCCTTCGCGCGCGACGTCGCTGTCGAACTGCGGACGCACGGCGATCAGCTTGTCGGCGGGCCAGACGCTGCGCTCGATCGAGCGCACCACCGGGCGGCCGCCCGATTCCAGCAGGCTGGCCGAGACCCGCACCTTCATCGGCGAATGGGTGCCTTCGGTGCGCGGTTCGATTTCCAGTTGCGCGGCGCCGGTCGAATCCAGCGCGGCCTCCGGCAATTCCTCGAAATGGCGGCGCGAATCGTCGTCCACGTCGCCGAAGATGAACCCGGGCCATTGCTGCGGCAGCGCATAGCGGTCGCGCTTGACCTGGAAGCTGGACAGCAGGCGGTTGCCGGCGGCGGGCGCGCCATACAGATAGTCGCCCTGCACGTCGACGGTCAGGGTGTCGTTCGGCGCCAACACATCCTGGTCGGACGTGAGCGCCATCTTCATGCGTTCGGGCAGGAATTCCTCGACCTGGAACTTCCAGGAAGCATCCGGCGCGCGCGACGCGGGGTCGACGCGCAGTTCCAGCATCCAGGCGCCGGTCTGGGCATCGGGCGGCAGGTCGATGGCGCGCTCGACATAACCCTGCAGGTCCTTGGCGGGCTGCCACAGGTTGGTCGAGACCACGCGGCCGTCAGGGCGCTTGAGCGTGGCGGTCAGCGGCGCGGGCGGCATGACGCGGCCGTCGAGGTCGCGCGGCAGCACGGACACATGGAAGGTCTCGCCGGGGCGGTACAGGTTGCGGCCGGCATAGACAAACAGGCTGTTGGGGCGGGAAATATGGCCGCCGGTATCGAATTCGGACAGGTCCAGCGCGGGCTCGGCCAGCGCCAGCACGGTCATTTCCTTGTCACGCGAGGCCCGGATCACGCGGGCGTTGGTGAAGCTGCCGTCAAAGCGCACGTGGCCCTGGCCATCGGCCTGGGCCTTGGCCAGCGTCTTGCCGGCGCCATCCACCAGTTCGAAGAGCGCGCCCGAGATCGCCTGACCGCTCTTGAGCGACACCGAGTAGGCCTCGATGCGGTCGCTGTAGCGGCGCGCGTGCAGGCCGATGTCGCTGACATAGAAGTAGGTGACCTGGTATTCGTAGCGGAAACGGCCGGGCTGGCTCATCACCGCGACGTAGATGCCGGGTTCCTGCAGTTCCTTGATGCCTTCGACCGGCAGGAAGGTGACGTGGCGGCGGTTCGGCTTGTCGTCCGTCAGGAAGCGGCCCTGGTAGACACTGGTCGTCAGGGTGTTCAGGCGGTCCAGGTCCCAGTTGCTGACCGAACCCTTCAGGCTGCGGTTGCCCGAGTAGCGCCAGCCGTCTTCGTCGTCGTAGCCGCCGGATTCATCATCGTCCGACGCGGAGGTGTTGCGGCCGATGCCCAGCACCGACTCGAACAGTTCCGGCACGCGCTCGGGCGCGACACGCAGGAATTGCACGTCGACCTCGGGCATGTTGACCGTCGCCACCGGCAGGCCGCCGTTCTGGCCGGCCGGCAGCACCACGCCGCGGCTGGCGAAATAGAACGAAGGCGGCATGGCATCGGTCACCACGTCGCAATGCGAGGCGCCGGCCAGGGCGACCTTGTCGCCAGCGCCCGGCAGGCCCGCGCGCACCGCGACGGAATACGTGCGTTGCGGCTGGACGAAGGGGAAATACACCATGCGCGGATTGGAGCCGACCACCCAGTTGCCCTGGACGATCTTGCCCTTGGGCGCGGCGTCGCCAGGCTGGACGGAGCTCGGCTGCTGGCCGTTGGCGCTGCGCTCGGTGTCCTGGTCGGGTTTGCCCGAGGCGGCGCCGGTGTCGGTGACCTGCAGGAACTTGGTCAGATCGGCCTTGGCTTCGACCGGCTGTGTGAAAGTGACCGCCAGCGCCAGCGAGTCGTTGTACTGGCGCGGCTGGCAATTGAGGACCGCGAACGCGTCAGCGGTGCCGACCGTGGCCGTGGCCGGCAAGGCCTCCGGCTTGGCGGCGCCACCCGTCGCGGCGGGCGCGGTCGTGGCTGCCGCCGGCGTAACCGTCTGCGGCGTCGCCGGCGCGGACGGTTGGCCGCCCTTGCCCATCCACCAACCCACGCCTATGGCGCCGGCCACCACGATCGCGCCGGCTACCGCCAGCCAGGTCTTGCTGTTCTTTCCACTCACGGCAAACCTCCCCGCCTACTCGAATGCGATGCTCCTTTGCGGCGGAGCTGCCGACCTGATAGTGCCGCGCGCTTCTCGGTGCGCGGTTCCTGCTTTGCAACCCTGTACAGCAGAACGCCGCCTGTGGTGGCGGCGCTGTTCTTGCGAGTTCAGACCGGTTCCATCACGCACTGCAATGGATGCTGGCGCGCCCGCGCATACTGGGCCACCTGGGCAATCCGGGTGGCGGCCAGGTCGCGCGGGTAGACGCCGCAAACCCCACGGCCTTCGTGATGCACCTGAAGCATGATGCGCGTGGCTTCTTCGTGGTTCTTGTTGAAGAACTTCTGCAGCACCTTCACGACAAACTCCATCGGGGTGTAGTCGTCATTCAACAACAGCACCTGGTACATCGGAGGCGGCGCGACGCGCGCCGGCGCCTTCTCGACGGCCAAATCATGCTGGGTATCCAAGGTAGAACTCATAGGGCGGCTATTCTATTTAATCAGGGGACGGCTTGCATGTAACTTACGCAAAATTACACGTAGAAATGCGTAGTTTCCATACTTGACTCCGCAAAGAAAAGCGGCGCATTATCCACGCATTCTGGGGTTTTCAATTCACCGAAAACCTGCCAGGAGGCCGGAGGGGGGACAGGGGTCTAGGCCGCGATGCCCTTCTGTCAACATACGATTCAATGAGGCAGTCCGCATGTCTGATACGACCGCAACCGCCGTCCAAGGGGACAATCCCAAATCGACGGGTACCGTCAAATGGTTCAACGATGCAAAGGGTTTCGGCTTCATTACGCCCGACGACGGCGGTGAAGATCTGTTCGCCCACTTCTCGTCCATCCAGATGAATGGTTTTAAAACCCTGAAAGAAGGCCAGAAAGTGGCTTTCGAGATTATCCAGGGGCCCAAAGGCAAACAGGCGCTCAATATCACCGCTGCCTGAGTTACTCTTTACAGCGCAACGGTAAGGTTGCGCCATTATCAGGCGGGGCTTTCGGGCCCCGCCTTGTTATTTTCTTATTACCGCGATTACCGCGTTTGGTCATGCTGAAGAATGCTGCTTTGTTTCATGTTGGTGGTGCGTTGCTCAAAACAGCGTTCATTAAATCGGCAGCGCGCGCGGCGGTAGCCGCGCTGCTCGGCGCCGCCACCCTGGCGTTGCCCCTGGCGGCCGGGGCCCAGACGGCGACCGGCCCGCAACCGACGCTGCCGATCGCGCAACTGGCCGCCGGCATCCATATTATCCGCGCAGAAGTCGCCAACACGGAAGCCAGCCGCCGCGACGGCCTCATGTTCCGCAAGGAACTGGCCGGCAATGACGGCATGCTCTTCGTCTTCGAGCAGCCCGACGTGCAGTGCTTCTGGATGCGCAACACCCTGCTGCCGCTGTCGATCGCTTTTATCGCCGACGACGGCACGATCGTCAACATCGAAGACATGGCGCCCCAGACCGACGACACCCACTGCTCCAAGAAACCGGTGCGCTACGCACTCGAAATGGCGCAGGGTTGGTACGAAAGCCACGGCATGAAGGCCGGCAGGAAGATCGACGGACTGCCCTGAGCCAGCCGCGGTCCCGCGCACGCAACAAGGGAGCCCATGGGCTCCCTTTTCGTTTGGCCGTGCCGCCACCGCGCGGCGGCGGGCCCGGCCCCGGTCGCCCGGGGCCGTAGCGGAATCAGACACGCTCGATGATCAAGGCGATGCCCTGGCCCACGCCGATGCACATGGTGCACAGCGCATAGCGGCCGCCGGTGCGGTGCAACTGATTGATCGCGGTGGTGGCAAGACGCGCGCCGCTGGCGCCCAGCGGGTGGCCCAGGGCAATGGCGCCGCCGTTGGGGTTGACGCGCGGGTCGTTGTCGGCGATGCCAAGCTGGCGCAACACGGCCAGGCCCTGGGCGGCAAAGGCTTCATTCAGCTCGATCACATCCATCTGGTCCAGCGTCAGGCCGGTCTGGGCCAGCACCTTGCGGGTGGCGGGCGCCGGGCCGATGCCCATGATGCGCGGCGCGACACCGGCGGTGGCCATGCCGACCACGCGGGCGCGCGGCGTCAGGCCGTGGCGCGCGGCGCCTTTTTCGTCGGCCAGCAGCAGCGCGGCGGCGCCGTCGTTGACGCCCGAAGCATTGCCGGCGGTCACGGTGCCGCCTTCGCGGACCACACCCTTGAGCTTGGCCAGCGCCTCGAGGCTGGTCTCGCGCGGATGCTCGTCCTTGGACACGACGATAGGATCGCCCTTCTTCTGCGCGATCGAGACCGGCACGATCTCGGCGTCGAAGAACCCTTCCTTCTGGGCGCGGGCGGTCTTCTGCTGGCTGGCCAGCGCGAACAGGTCCTGGTCTTCGCGGTTGATCTTGAAATCGTCGGCGACGTTTTCGGCGGTTTCCGGCATCGAGTCGACGCCGTACTGGGCCTTCATCAACTTGTTGATGAAGCGCCAGCCGATGGTGGTGTCATAGATCGCGGCGTTGCGCGAGAAGGCGCTATCGGCCTTGCCCATGACGAACGGCGCGCGGCTCATGCTTTCGACGCCGCCAGCCAGCATCAGGCCGGCTTCGCCGGCGCGGATGGCGCGCGCGGCGCTGCCGATGGCGTCCAGGCCCGAACCGCACAGACGGTTGACCGTGGCGCCGGGAACTTCGACCGGCAGACCGGCCAGCAACGTGGCCATGCGGGCGACGTTGCGGTTGTCTTCGCCGGCCTGGTTGGCGCAGCCCAGGATGGCATCGTCGATTTCTTCCCAGCGCACGCCAGGATTGCGCGCCACCAGCGCCTTGATGGCTACGGCCGCGAGGTCGTCGGGACGCACCGGGGCCAGTGCGCCGCCGTAGCGGCCGAAGGGGGTGCGAATCGCGTCACAGATATAGGCATGCACGGTCATGAGATGCTCGGATTGAAGTGGAGGAATCGAATGCGCACGATCTTAACGCAGCGGTTTCGCGCCAAGATGGTGCATCCCGAGGATGTCCGCAGAACGGACGGTGTCCAGCTACTGTTCACTCACCGTACACATGCCGGCCTGCCCTCAAGGTGTCGGCGCGCTCGCCCGCGCGGCGCGCCCGGCCTCGAGGATGGCCTGGCGGCGAAAGCGTCCGGCGGCCAGATGGTAGAACGGCTGCGGGCAGAACTGGCGCGACACGCCCGAGGCCAGCAGCGAGCCGACCAGCAGCCAGAACAGCATGGGCTGGCTGCCCGTCATTTCCATGACCACCACGCTGGCCGTCAACGGCGCCTGGGTGGCCGCGGCCAGGAACGCGGCCATCGACACCAGGACCAGCACGCGCTGGTCCACGCCCTCGCCCGCCAATTGCCAGATGTGATGGCCGATGCCGGCGCCGGTGGTCAGGGCGGGCGTGAAGATGCCGCCGGGAATGCCGGCCCAGTACGAAGCCACGGTGGCGGCCAGCTTGGCCAGGCCGAAACCGGCGGGCAAGGCGTTCTGCGTCTCGCCCGACAGCAGGTCGGCGGCCGCGCCGTAGCCGGTGCCGTAGACGCTGCCGGCCGTGGCCAGGCCGATCAGCGCGAGCACCACGCCCATGGCGAAGGCGGTCCAGATGGGATGGACGCGGATCCAGGCCCGCCAGGCCGCGGGCGCCATGCCGGCCGCCCCCTTGCCCAGCAGGCGCGCGAAGAGACCGCCCAGCGCACCGTTGAGCGCGGCGCAGATCAGTACCCACCACAGCATGCCATGCGTAAGGACCGCGCCGCCAAAGGTGCCGAAATAGGGATTGTTGCCCTGCACCGCCACCACCAGAAAACCGGCCGCCAATACGCCGATGAGCACCAGCCGCTGCCAGCGCAGCACGGTGCCGCGACCCAGTTCCTCGATGGCGAAGATGACGCCCGCCAAGGGAGCGTTGAAGGCCGCGGCCAGGCCGCCGGCCGCGCCCGCGGCGATCAGCTCGTTGGCATGGAAGCCGCGCAGTTGCAGCCCGCGACGCTTCCAGAAATCGCCCCATGCCAGCATCACCGCGGCGCCGACCTGCACCGACGGCCCTTCGCGGCCGATCGAGGCGCCGGCCAGCATGCCGAAGAACGCCAGCGGAATCTTCCACAGCGCCTGCGCCAGCGACACGAGGCTGCGCTGTCCCGGGCCGGGCGGCAGCGACAGCGCGCCGATCACCTGGGGAATGCCGCTGCCCGCGGCATTGGGCGCGAACCGCAGCGTGGCCCAACGCAGGATGGCCAGTGCGCACGGCAACACCAGCAGCGCCAGCCAGCCGGCATGCCCGACCCATTCGCGGTTCCATTCCAGCGCGAGGTCGGCCAGGTAGGCAAACCCCAGCGACACCAGGGCAACCAGCGCCGCGCCTCCCAGCAACAGGGCCATCTGCAGGCTCTTGCGCGACAGGCGGTTGGTCTGTCGCAACTTGCGGCGCAGCAGGTGGCGGGAACCGGTGGCGATACGGCGCAGCGGGGTGGGCAGGAACATGGGCGGGGCCGGGCGGCAAGGAGTGGCAAAACCAGAAGTGGCTAAACCATACCATTGCCGCCTGACTGCCAGCCCACAGGCGTGCCATTCAGAACGACGACCAGTCGTCCTCGTCCGCGTCGTGCTTGATGAGGGCCGGGCGCGCCACGACCGGTTGCTGGCGCGCGTCCGCCGCCTGATGCGGCGTGGCCCGGCCGGCCTGGATCAGCCGGGCCCGGGGTTCGGCATTCATCGACACGGGACCGGCATCGATCTTGAAGCGTCGCACCTGCTGCGCCAGGCGGCCAGCCTGATCCTGCATGCTGCCGGCCGCGGCCGCGGCCTGTTCCACCAACGCGGCATTCTGCTGGGTCACGGTGTCCATCTGCGCCACGGCCTGGTTGACCTGGCCGATGCCGGTGGATTGCTCGGCGGAGGCGCTGGCGATCTCGTGGACCAGGATCGCGGCCTGGCGCACGCTGTCGACCACCTCGCGCATGGTGTTACCGGCCTCGTCGGCCTGACGCGTGCCGCCTTCGACGCGATGGACGGATTCGTCGATCAGCGCCTTGATCTCCTTGGCCGCGACCGCGGAGCGTTGCGCCAGGGTGCGGACCTCGCCGGCCACCACCGCGAAGCCACGGCCCTGCTCGCCGGCGCGCGCGGCCTCGACCGCGGCGTTCAGCGCCAGGATGTTGGTCTGGAACGCGATGCCGTCGATCACGCTGGTGATATCGGAGATGCGCCGCGAGCTTTCGGAGATCGCGCTCATGGTCTGCACCACGACGTCGACCACCTCGCCGCCGCGCGCCGCCACGGTCGAGGCCTGGGTGACCAGCTTTTCGGCCTCGCCGGCGTTGCTGGCGTTCTGCTGCACGGTGCTGGTGAGCTGTTCCATCGAGGCCGCGGTCTGCTCCAGCGATGCCGCCTGTTCCTCGGTGCGCTGCGACAGGTCGGCATTGCCCTGCGCGATCTGCGAGGAAGCGGAGGCGATGCTTTCGCAGCCGTCTCGCACATCGCGCACGATGCGCGACAGGTTTTCGTTCATGGCCTTGAGCGCGGCCATCAGGTCCCCCGTCTCGTCGCGCGAGGTGACCTGGATGTCCCCGCTCAGGTCGCCATTGGCGACCCGGCGCGCGGCCTCCACCGCCCGCCCCAGCGGCCGGGTGATGCCGCGCGTCACCAGCCAGCCCAGCAGCAGGCCCAGGGCCACGCCGGCCAGCGACAGGCCGATCATGATGAGGCGGGTGCCGGAGTACAGGTCGGTGACTTCGCGCACCGCGCGGTCGGCCGCCTGCTCCTTGGCCTGGACCAATTCGGTGATCAGCGCCTCGGCCTTGCCGGACGAGGCGGCGGCGCGTTTGGTGATGTTGACGATGGCGGCATCGGTCTGGGCCAGCGGCAGCCCTTCGGCGGCCTCGAAGAACTCGATGGCCTCGCGCTTCCAGAGCTCTTCGGCTTCGACGAATTGCGCCAGCAGGCGCTTGCCGTCCTCGCGGACGAAGCTCTGCGCCGCCTTGGCGCGCAGGCGCTCCAGGTTTGCGACATCGCGGTCGAACTCGGCGCGCAGCGCCTGCCTTTCTTCCTCGGTGGTGGCGCCCAGGAAGCTCTTGCGCGCACGGCCGGCGGCGATCAGGCTGATGTTGGCTTCCTTGATGTCGGACAGCCCCCGGAATTCGACCTCGGCGATCTGGTCGTTCATGTCGTTGATGCGGGAGAGCCCCCACACCCCGAACGCGCCGATGCAGCCCCCCAGCAACGCTACCAGCAGGAACGCGCCCGACAGTCGCACGCCGATGCGCGCGCCGATATGCAACCCCGAAAAAAACCGCAACATGCTTCCCTTCCCGTCAAACGCCACGGTGTTGTGGCGGGCATGCCGCGATCGTTGGCCCCATGGCTCGGCCGCAGACTGCTTTCAACGATAGCGGGACCTTCGCCTCGCTTTATTCGTAAAGAGAGGGAGATTTATTCTCATTTTCTACAAAATGAATTCGACAAAATACAAAATTTGACCCCGTAATCTAGAATTTCGGTCGGCTCCCGGGGCGCGCCGAAAACAAAAAGGCCCCTCGCGATGCGAGGGGCCTTGGCCCTGCGGTGCGCGCCGGGCGCGCAGCGGAATCAGGCGAAATTCTTGGCGGCGAAGTCCCAGTTCACCAGGGCCCAGAAGTTTTCCAGGTACTTGGGACGGGCATTGCGGTAGTCGATGTAGTACGCGTGTTCCCAGACATCACAGGTCAGCAGCGGCTTGTCGGCCGTGGTCAGCGGGGTGGCGGCGTTGCTGGTGTTGACGATGTCGACGGAACCGTCGGCCTTCTTGACCAGCCAGGTCCAGCCCGAACCGAAGTTGCCGGCGGCCGACTTGTTGAAGGCTTCCTTGAAGGCGTCGAAGCTGCCCCACTTGGCATTGATGGCGTCGGCCAGCTTGCCGCTCGGCGCGCCGCCGGCCTTGGGAGCCAGGCTGTTCCAGTAGAAGGTGTGGTTCCAGATCTGCGCGGCGTTGTTGAAGATGCCACCCGAGGACTTCTTGACGATGTCTTCCAGCGACAGGTTCTCGAACTCGGTGCCCGGGATCAGGTTGTTCAGGTTCGTGACGTAGGTCTGGTGGTGCTTGCCGTAGTGGTACTCCAGCGTCTCTTTCGAGATGTGCGGAGCCAGCGCGTCCAGTTCGTAAGGCAGGGGGGGAAGAGTATGTGCCATGTGTCGGTTCCTTCTGTTGAGTGCACGATCAAGCCGTTCAATTGTATCGGCAACTCTGCGAGGATACCGCGTTAACCCCGCGGCGGCGCGGGGTTAACGGGCATGTGTTTATGCCTTGCGCGCGTAAACGCTACTCTTTCTCATAGCGCAGTTCGCGCCCGCCTTGCGCGGCCACCAGCGCGCCGTCTTCGCGCAACGCCAATGTCATGTGCAACGGTGTGCGACTAGCCGATTCCGGCAGTTCCAGGTCGATGCGCAGCGCCCGCGATGCGATATCGGACTTGCTCACATCCACGCTGTGCCAGCGCGCGCCGGAAGGCAGCGGCACGAACACCGCCAGGGCCTTGAGCTCACCCGGCGCGATCGGCGCGCTGACGCCATCGGCGCCTTCGGACTGCTTCGGCGTGCCGGCGTAATCGGCGCTGGCCGACGACATCGCCACATCGACCTTGACCGGCCGGCCTTCGTAATACACGCGCACCGTGAGCTCGTCGCCCTCGGCGGGCCGCGAGTCCGCGCCGACCTTCGCGATCGCCGAGAACGGCTGGATCGGCGGCGTGTCCAGGCGCACCTGCCTACCCTCCAGGCGCCAGGTGCCGCTGGCCTGGATGTCCACGGCGCCGTAGCTCATCAGGTAATCGAAACGGCCATCGGGCGACAGCAGCAGCTCGCTGCCGACTTCGCGCATGCCGCGCAGGTAGTAATGGCCGGCGACGCGCGCGGCCGCTTTGCCCAGGGCCTTGGCGGCGCCCGGCTTGGCGGGGCAGGCCTGCTTGAGCGGCGCGCCGGCCGCCTGCAGCGCGGCGGCAAAGCCGGGCGCGGCCTGGCATGCCAGCGTCTGGCTGAACGACTGGCCCGAGGGCGCCGCCGCGCCATCAAAGCGCGCGTGGTGCCGCGCCAGCAGCGCCAGCATGTCCGGCTGCCCGCTCGCCAGCGCCACCCAGGCCGGACTGCGACCCTGCGCATCGGCGGCGTCCGGGCTCGCGCCGGCCGCCAGCAGGGCATCGGCCAGATCGGCGCGGCCCAGCAGGATGGCGGCGACCAGCGGCGTATCGCCGCTCTCGGTCTGGCGCGCGTCCAGATCGGCGCCCACGGCCTTCAAGCGCGTGAGCACATCGATCACCGTGTCGCGGCGCGCGATCGCCAACTGGCGGTCGCGCAACAGCGCCGACAGCAGGCGCTGCGGCAAGGCGCCGTCCTTGCCGACGCACTCGGCGCGCGCGCCGGTGTAGCCCGCCGCCTGCAATTGCGCGAAGTACCCGGGCCGGTCGAGCAGCGCGTATTCGCCCCCCGACGGCAGGCAGGCGTCGGCCAGCGGCTGCTTGGCGCCCTGCTCCACACGTTTGACCAGCGCCAGGTCGCCGGAGGCAAGCGCGGCGTTCAACAAGGCATGAGCGGCCGGCGCGCGCGGCAAGCGCGGATCGTCGAGCCGCGCGCCGGCGGCCAGCAAGCGTTCGAACATGGCCGCGTCGCCGCCGCCGATGGCCCAATACAGGGCGCTGCGGCCGTCCGGGGCCAGGCCGAGCGGATCGGCGCCCTTGGCCAGCAACGCATCGACCATGGCCGCCTGGCCCGAAGTCACCGCCACCAGCAAGGGCGGCACGCCCTTGTTGTCATAGGGATCGTCCGACGCCGCCGCGGCGGCCTGCGGATTGACCGGGACGCCCGCGTCGATCAGATACCTGGCCATCTCGCCGTCGCGGTTCTCCAGCGCCTGGCGAATGGCGCTGGCATCGAGCGTCCTCAGGTCGAGGCCGGCATCGACCAGGTGCCGCAGCATCGCGGCGCCCTGCTTGCCCGGCTGGCGCAGCGCCTGCGCCAATGGCGAGCGCGCGGGGTCGGCCAGCAGCGCCTGCAGCGCGGCCGGCGGCGTGGCCGCCAGCAGGTCGTGCAGCAATGGCGCGTCATCAGCCTCGATGGCGCGCTGCAGGGCGGACTTGCGGTCGTAGCCCTCCCGCGTGGTGGTCGGATTGGCGCCGGCCGCCAGCAGCACGCGCACGGCCGCGGCCTGGCGGGCCCGCACCGCGTCCGCCAGGGGCGTGTCGCCATGCGGTTCGGTATCGTCGCCCTCGACCGTCGCGCCCAGCGCCAGCAAGCGCTGCAAGGTGACGACGTCGCCCTTGCCAGCCGCCAGATTCATGATGGGGCGCTCCTCGGCTTCCATGCGCACGAAGACCGCCGCGTCGGTGCCGGTCTGCGGTCCGCGCTGATTGAACGGCATGTCGGCGCGCAACAGCGGCACGGCGATGTCGCCGTGTCCGGCCGCCACGGCGGCCTGGGCCGCGTCCAGCCATAGGTCGCGGTCGCCGCTGGCGCCGTAGCCGGTGTCGGGCGCGGTGCGCGGCCCCAGCTCCGCCAGCGCCGTCACCGCGCCCGCGTTGCCGGTGTAGGCCGCCAGCGCCAGCGGACTGGCGCCCTCGCCGTACGCGGGCCGGGTGCCGGTGGCGGCCAGCGCGCGCACGACTTCGGCGCCTTCGGTCAATTCGACCAGCGGCCCCCAGGCCAGGTAGTCCGCGGCCCGGCGCGGTTGCCCCTGCGCGTCCCTGAAGGCCTGGCGCATGGCGTCATCGGCGTGTTCGTCGATATAGGCGAAGGGACGCGCGGCGCCGGCCTTGAGCAGGGCCAGCACCATGCGCGTGGTCTGCTGGCGGTCAACCAGTCGCGGCAGGTAGGTCATGCGCACCGCGAATTCGAAATCGCGGCTGAGCAGGAATTCGAGCGGAGTCTTGTTCTCGTCGCCGCGCTGGTCGGGGCGGGCGCCGGCCGCCAGCAGCATGTCCAGGATCTCGGGCGTGCCATACAGCAGCGCCAGTTGCAGCGACGGACGGCGCGATTCGTAGGTGATGTCGTCCAGCGCCGGCCTGGTGGCCAGCAGGGCCGCCAGCATGCGGGTGCGGGCCGGCAGCGCCGCGTGGCAGGCCTGGCGCAGGCGCGCCGCCTCGTCCGTCGGCATGTCCCAATACACGTGCTTGCCGCGCTTGCCCGCCGGCATCAGCAGCGCGTGCAGCAGCGGCACGCCTTCAAGCGCGTAGTCGCCCGGCTGCTTCACCTTGGCCAGCGCGGCGGCGAAGGCCGCCTCGTCGCCGGCGGCAACGGCGTTGAACAAGGCGCGGGTCTCGGCGGTCTCGGCCGCCCGATATTCGCGGTAGGGCGACGCGCAGTCGCAATCGGACGGCGGCTTGGGCTCGGCCCGGGGCGACGGCGCGGCCGGAGGCGGCGGCGCCACCGACAGCGGCGCGGCGGGCGGCGGCGGGTCGTTCTGAAATCCGGCCCGCGCCGGCGTCGTCGCGGCCAGCGTCACGGCGGCCAACAGCGCCGCCAGCATAGCGGCCTGGCGCATGCGGCGCTCAGGCTTGCGTGGTTCGTTCAACCGCATCGTTCCATCCCTGACGGCCGGCCCCGAGGGCCGCGTTGTCCCGCTACCGCCTGTTCGCGGCGCTTCAGAGGTCGCGCGTCTCGCGCACCTGCGTGACCTCGACCCGGGCGCCGCCCTGCGCGAAGCTCAGGTCCAGGCCCTGCCCCGCCGCCAGGGTGGCGGCATCGCGCACGATGCGGCCGTCGGCGTCCCGCGCGATAGCATACCCGCGCGCCAGCGTGTTGCCGGGATCGAGCGCGCGCAGTTGCGCGCCGGCCGCGGCCAACTGGTCGCGGCGCCGCGCCAGCAGGCGCGCGTGTGTCTGCCCAAGCTGGCGCGTCACGGCGGCCAGGCGTTCCGCGCCGCGGCGCGTGTCGGGCGCGCGATGCGCCAGACGCTGCGCCAGCAGGTTGACGCGGGCGCCGCGCCGGGCCTGCGGACCGGCCCAGGCCGACGCCAGCCGGTAGCTCAGGCTGTTCAGGCGCTCGCGCTGGTGTTCCAGCCGCTGGGCCGGCGACACCAGTTGCGCGGCGGCGCGGTCAAGACGCTGCGCCGCGCGTTCCAGGCGGCGCTGCTGGCCGCGCACCAAGGTTTCGGCCGCGTACATGACGCGGCCCAGCAGTTCGGAGCGCGGCACGCAGGCCAATTCGGCGGCCGCGGTCGGCGTCGGCGCGCGCACGTCGGCGACGAAGTCGGCGATCGTGAAGTCGGTTTCGTGGCCAACGCCGCTGATGGTGGTGATGGCGCTTGCATCGATCTCGCGCGCCAGGGCTTCGTCGTTGAAGCTCCAGAGGTCCTCGATGCTGCCGCCGCCGCGCACCAGCAGCAGCGTATCGACCTCACCGCGGGCGTTCGCCTGGCGGACCTGCGCGGCCAGCCGGCCGGCCGCGTCGGCGCCTTGCACCGGCGCCGGGTAGATGATGACCGGCACCTGCGGCGCGCGCCGCGCCAGCGCCGACAGCACATCACGCAGCGCGGCGGCATGCAACGAGGTGATCACGCCGATGGCGCGCGGCAACGGCACGGGTTCGCGCTTGCGCGCCGGATCGAACAGGCCTTCCGCGTTCAACTGTTCCTTCAGGCGCAGGAAGGCTTCGTACAGATTGCCCAGGCCGGCGCGGCGCATGGCGTCGACCTGCAGTTGATAGTCGCCACGGGGTTCGTAAAGCGACACTCTGGCCCTGATTTCCACCTGGTCGCCGGCGCGCGGCACGAAGCCGACCGCGCTGGCGCGGCCCCGGAACATGACGGCGCGCACGGCGGCGCGGCTGTCCTTGAGCGTGAAGTACCAATGCCCGGAAGCCGCCTGCGTGAAGTTGGAAATCTCGCCGCGAACCCACAGTGCCGGGACGCTGCGCTCCAACAACTGCCCCACCGCTTGGTTCAGCTGGGCAACTGTCAGGATATCCCGCGCAAATACGTTGTTTGTGACTGCAAGTTCAATTGTCATAAGGCTTTCCGATGCGTACCTGTCCACAGGGCATACGTAGCGGGCCGCCATGATACCGCGTCCGGGCATTTTTGCCGCGGCAGGCCCGAAAGCTAGCAAATTCGACCTAAGAACATGATTTTTATGGAATTTCTGACCATGCACGGCTGCTCGAATTTGAAGCAACCAAGCGCAAGCCCTGTGCCCGCAAGCGTTCCGGCGAAGTTTTGCACAGAATTATCCACAAATTCTGTGGATAGTTTTGCCGCCCGGCCGGCCTTGCCACATCCCGGCCGCGCCGTTACAGTTCCGGCTTGAGCAGATGCCGGCGCGTGGCCCTCCCCGTCCCCCGGCGCACCTGGAGTTGACCGCTTTGCTTTCCATCTTGCGCGAGGCCGGCTGGCCGATCTGGCCCCTGCTGGCGACTTCCGTGCTGGGTCTTGCGCTGATCTTCGAGCGCTTCCTGTCGCTGCGCCGCAGCCAGGTCATGCCGCGCGGCCTGAACGAACAAGTGGCCGAGATGCTGCGCAACCGCCAGGATTCTCCCGAATCACTGAGCCGCCTGGAACGCAATTCGCCGCTCGGCCGCGTGTTGGCCGAGGTCATGCGCCACCGCCATCTGCCGCGCGAGGAATTGCGCAGCGTGGTCGAGGACACCGGCCGCGCCGTGGCCCATGACCTGAGCCGCTACATCCCCGCCATCGGCACCATCGCCGTGGTCGCGCCGCTGATGGGACTGTTCGGCACCGTGGTCGGCATGATCGAAATCTTCGGTTCGTACACGCCTGGCGGCGGCGACCCCGCCCAGTTGGCGCGGGGCATCTCGATCGCGCTTTACAACACCGGCTTCGGCATTCTCATCGCCATCCCCGCCATGATCGCGCACCGCTATCTGCGCGGCCGGGTCGACGGCTACCTGAACGCCATGGAACTGTCGGCCGCGCGGCTGGCGCGCGCGGTGTCGCCCGCCTCCGCCGCGCGCGAGGACCGTCCATGAATTTCCGGGGCTCCCGGGGCGACCGCGACGAGCTGGACATCAACCTGATTCCGCTCATCGACGTCCTGCTGGTCATCCTCATCTTCCTGGCGGCGACCACCTCGTTCGCCCGCTTCACGCAACTGAAGGTCACGCTGCCGCAGGCCTCGGCCGAGCAGGAAACCCCGCCGGCGCTGGAAGTGGCGATCAGCCAGGATGGGCGCTATGCGCTCAATGGCACGCTGATCGACGTCTCCACGCCGCCCGAGATCGCCGACGTGCTGCGCCAGGCCGCCGCCGGCAAGACCGAACCGCTGGTGGTCATCAACGCCGATGCGCAGGCCACCCACCAGTCCGTGATCAACGTCATGGAAGCGGCGCGCCTGGCCGGCATCGGCCGCGTCAACTTCGCCGCCCAGACCGCCCGGTGACTTCGTCCCGCCCCAAGGCCTCGCTGATTGCGCGCCAATGGCAGCGCGGCGGCTGGCTCTCCACCCTGCTGCGCCCGCTGTCCGCGCTGACCGCAAGCGTGGTGGCGCGCAAGCGCGCGCGCTACCGCGACGGCCGCGCGACGGCCTACCGGGCGCCGGTGCCCGTGGTGGTGATCGGCAACATCTACGTGGGCGGCACCGGCAAGACGCCCATGGTCATTGCCACCGTCGACGCGCTGCGCGCCCGCGGCTATACGCCCGGCGTGGTCAGCCGCGGCTACGGCGTGAAACTCGGACCGCAGGCACGCGTCGGCCAGGGCGAACTGGAAGCCGCGCAATTCGGCGACGAGCCCGCTTTGATCGCGCGCGCCACCGGCGCGCCCGTGGCGGTGCATCCGCGCCGCGCGCTGGCCGCCCAGGCACTACTGCGCACCCATCCCCAGGTGGACGTGATCGTTTCCGACGACGGCCTGCAACACCTGGCATTGGCGCGCGACCTGGAAATCGTCGTGCAGGACCAGCGCGGCGTCGGCAATGGCCGCCTGCTGCCGGCAGGCCCCTTGCGCGAACCGGCCAGCCGGCTGCGCGAGGTGGACGCGGTGATCACCAATATCGGCGTGCCCGGCGGACACGCGGCGGCGCCCTCCGGCCCGGGGCCGCGCCAGGTCGCCATGTGGCTGGAACCCGATGACGCCCGCCAGATCGAAGGCGGCGCGCGCCGCCCGCTGGCCGCCTTCGCCGGCCAGCCGGACGTGGCGGCGGCCGCCGGCATCGGCAACCCGGAGCGTTTCTTCGCCACGCTGCGAACCCAGGGGATCACGCTGGCGGCCACGCTGCCCCTGCCTGACCACCACGACTACGCCACCTCGCCCTTCCAGGCGCTGGCCGCTCGGACCATCCTGGTCACGTCCAAGGACGCCATCAAATGCGCCGCTCTGCATGACGCGCGCCTGTGGGAGGTGCCGGTGCGGGCCGGCTTTTCCGATCCGCGATTGTTCGACTGGCTGGCGCAGACGCTGCGCCAGCGCGCTGTGGGACAGCCTTCCTAGAAAAAGGCCGAACGCGCGGCGACCGGCCGCCGCGCGTATTCCGCCAGTCCACGCTTGCGGGCAGCCGCCGCGCGCAACCGCAGCACCGCCAGCGGCACATGCACCGCCAGCAGCAGCAACGCCAGCGCCAGCCAGATGACCCGCGCAAGCGACGGCCATGGATCGGCCAGCGAAAGCCGCGCATCGACGTCGACCACCGTTGTGCCGGACGCCTCGCGCCCGACCGCGGTGACCACGCCGCCAGCCTGGAATGGCCGGGCTCCATCGGCCGCCAGCATCGCGGTCTGGTGACTCCACGACTGCAGCAGATCGGGCATTTCGTCGCGCGGCGGCAATTGCGGCATATCGGCGTAGCGGCCGGGCCACACCTGCAGGACGACACCGCCGCGCTGGCGCGCCATCAGGTCGTTGCCGGCGCGCGCCAACGCCTCGCGCAACTGCGGCTCCATGCTGCTCCTGGCCAGGCCGCGCAGCCGGTTGGCGACGTGCGCGATGATGACGCCCTCGTCGGCATTGCCCTGCTGCCTGAAGGCCCCGCCCTGTGCCAGCCGCAACAGTGCCAGCCAACTGTCCGGCTCGTCGCGCGCCAGCATCAGGCCATCGACCGTCTCGGCCTTGAGGCGGTCGCACTCGGCGATGGCCTGGCCCGTGGCGGCCTCGCAGGCCAGTTCGATCGTCAGCACCAGATCGGTCACGCGATTCACGGTCACCGCGGAGACATTGCGGGCGTTGTAAGCGGCCAGCGGATTGCCGGCCACGCTGCCATACACCTGGTTGCGGACCAGCATGTCCATCATCGGATTGGGCCGGGTCTTCAGGAAACCGCCCGAATACAACGCCAGCGCGGCCGGCGTGACCCGCAGTTCGCCAGCCTGGATCGCATCGCCCTGCCAACGGATGCGCTCGCAATCGAAGCGCACCTCGCCCTGACGGTAAGCGTCCGGCTGGAACTGGCAGCGGCCCGCGCCCTTCAGGGCCACCACGTCGCCGGGCGCGGGCGGGTCCTGGGCCAACGCCGTGGCCGAGTCGTAGACCCGCGGCTGGGCGCCACGCGCCCACGCCGACGCCAGCGCGACGTCGCCGCGCAGATCGCCGTCACCGATCAGGCCGAACGCCGCGCCCGCGATCAGCCCCGCAAGCGCCAGTGTCACGTGGCGCCCCCAGGCCACCTGGGGAAACAGGCGCTGCTCTTCATCCACGGAAAACCGGTTGCCCAGGCGCAGCACGGTGTAGTCCTCCACCCGCAGGTCCACGTCGACGCGGCCGTCATCCGGCAGCTCCAGGTTGGCGCGCCAATGATCGGGCAGCGTCACCGGCAGCTTGTCGCCCAGGAACAATTGGGTCGACACCGCCTGCGCGTTGGCCGGATTGGTCAGCACGATCGCGTTCAGTTCGCCTCGCACCCGGTTCACCTTCTGCGCCGCGCCCAACGGTCGCCGGCGCCAGGTCAGCCAGACGGCCAGCAGCGCCGGCGCGGCGGCCGAGGCCAGCCACGCCAGGCCGCCGCCCGCCGCGGCCACGCCCAGGCAGACGAACGCCGCCAGCCACCACACGGCGGGCCAGAAGGCGACGCCGGCCGGACGGCGCCAGGCGATCTCGGCGGGCGTTTCCTCGCGCTGGCTCAGGATCTCGACCCGCATGGCGTCGGCGAACTCGCGTTCGGCCTGGGCGTCGGGCGCGTTGCCAGCGTCCTGCGCTGCGGGCGCGTCGGCATCGACCACGTCCTGCATCGCCCCCAGCTTGCCGCTGGACCATTGCTGGTTCTGCTTCTGCCGGCGCGCCTCGCGCTCGCGGCCGCCGGCCAGGTCGAACCCGCCGTTCAGCGCCACCACGATGGCGAATTTCTCCGTCAGCACCACTTCGGCCTGGTTGTCCTCGCGCAGATAGTCGCGCGCGTCGTAGGGCAGCACCACGTCGACGCCGCCCAGCGTGTCGTGCAGCGTGGCGGCGCCGTGGCTCGATTCCAGCCCGTGACGCACGAAGGCGCCGCGCAGCGGGAACACGCCGTCATTGAGCAGCGCGACGCTTTGCGTGGGCTTGGCGGGCCGCACCAGGAATGGCTGCACCAGCGCCTGCTCCTCGGCGCCAAGGCGGCGCAACGGCTGGCCTTCCCGCTTGAGCTGGCGCAGTGCGTCCTTGTTGCCGCTGCGGCGCGCCATGTAGGTGATGGCGCTGATGACCGTCCAGGCCAGGATGATGAGCATCAGTCCGATGCGGATGGTGTTGGAATCCATTGTCGTGTTTCCTCTTTCCTCACGTCGCGGCGGATCATAGCCATCATCCGTCCCGAAATTTCTGGCGTGGAGCGTCAAAACATGACAACAATTAACAAAACAAGTAATTCGACCCTCCCGCGACCCTCATTTCCGGCGCGCAAGGCGGCCCGGCGCGGGCTGCGTCCGCCCAAACTGCTTTAGAATCCCGGTCATGGAATCCCGCCTTCTCGACATCCTCGTCTGCCCCCTGTGCAAGGGCCGCCTCGAACACGACCGCACCCGGGCCGAACTGGTCTGCCGCGCCGACCGCCTGGCATTCCCGCTGCGCGACGGCATTCCCGTCATGCTCGAATCGGAAGCGCGCTCGCTGGACGACGCCCCCGTTTCCTCCTGACCCGCTCGTATCGTGAGCTTCATCGCCCTGATCCCGGCGCGGACCGCCTCGACCCGCCTGCCCGACAAACCGCTCGCCGACATCGCCGGCAAGCCGATGGTGGTGCGCACGGCCGAACGCGCGGCGCAATCAGGCGCGTCGCAGGTCTACATCGCCACGGATGACGCGCGCGTCCAGGACGCCGCCCAGGCCCACGGCCTGCGCGCCCTGATGACCCGCGGCGACCATCCCACCGGCACCGACCGCCTGGCCGAGGCCGTGGAACAACTGGGCCTGCCCGACGACGCCATCGTCGTCAACGTGCAGGGCGACGAACCGCTGATCGAACCCGAACTCATCGACGCCGTGGCGGCCCGCCTGGCCGACAGCCCGCAGGCGGACATCGCCACCTGCGCCTGTCCGCTGGCGGACGCCCAGGCGCTGTTCAACCCCAATGTGGTCAAGCTGGTCTGCGCCGTCGACGGCCGCGCGCTGTATTTCTCGCGCGCGCCGATCCCCTGGGCGCGCGACGCGCTGGCCGGCGGCGAGCGCGTGCTGGCCGACGGCCTGCCCGCCTGGCATCACATCGGCCTGTACGCCTACCGCGTGTCGTTCCTGCGCCGCTACCCGACCCTGCCGCAAGGCGCGCTGGAACGGTTCGAGTCGCTGGAACAGTTGCGCGCGATGGAGCACGGCCACGTCATCGTCGTCCATCGGGCGTCGCACCCTCCGGCCGCCGGCGTAGATACGCCGGCCGACCTGGAACGCGTTCGCTTGATCTATAGCAAACGGATATAAGGGTTATTTCGCATGGCGCGGCCCCGCAGAGGCTGCTGCGTTGCGGCATAATCGCTCGGATCACAAAAATTAAACCCCATTCAGGAGCACTCATGCGTCTCATCTTGCTCGGACCTCCCGGCGCCGGCAAAGGCACCCAGGCCGCGTTTCTCACCCAGCATTTCGGCATTCCCCAGATTTCCACGGGCGACATGCTGCGCGCCGCGGTCAAGGCTGGCACGCCCCTGGGCATCGAAGCGAAGAAGGTCATGGATGCTGGCGGCCTGGTCTCGGATGAGATCATCATCGGCCTGGTCCAGGACCGCCTGAAGCAGCCCGACTGCGCCAACGGCTACCTGTTCGACGGTTTCCCGCGCACCATTCCGCAAGCCGACGCGCTCAAGAGCGCCGGCGTCAAGCTGGACTACGTGGTGGAAATCGAAGTCCCCGAAGAAGACATCATCGAACGCATGAGCGGTCGCCGCGTGCACCAGCCCAGCGGCCGCAGCTACCACGTGCGCTTCAACCCGCCCAAGGTCGAAGGCAAGGACGACGTCACCGGCGAAGACCTGATCCAGCGCGACGACGACCGCGAGGAAACGGTCCGCAATCGCCTGAACGTGTACCGCCAGCAGACCCGTCCGCTGGTCGACTACTACTCGTCGTGGGCCCAGCAGAACCCGGCCGAGGCGCCGAAGTACCGCAAGATCTCCGGCGTCGGCGCGGTCGAGGAAATCAAGTCGCGCCTGTTCGACGCCGTCAAGAGCTGATAGGCGCTTCGCAGGCCCAGGCCTTCGGCGCCGGCCGGACGCGACGCGTTCCGCCCCCGGCCCGAAGGCCTTTTCGCATCCGGCGCCCGGCGCGCCGTTTTCATCCCTTGAATTGATCTGGTGGTAGAGACATGGAAATCGCGAACAAGGTATTCATCGTTACCGGCGGCGCATCCGGCCTGGGCGCCGGCACCGTGCGCATGCTGGTGGCCAACGGCGCCAAGGTGGTCATCGCCGACCTGCAGGACGGCCCCGGCGAGGAACTGGCCAAGGAACTGGGCCAGCGCTACGTCCACTGCGACGTGACGCAGGAGGCCGACGGCCAGCGCGCCGTTGCCGCGGCCAAGGAACTGGGCACCCTGTTCGGCCTGGTCAACTGCGCCGGCGTGGCGCCGGCCGCCAAGATCGTCGGCAAGAATGGCGCGCACCCGCTGGATCTGTTCCAGAAGGTCGTGTCGATCAACTTGATCGGCAGCTTCAACATGATGCGGCTGGCCGCCGAGGCCATGAGCGGCAACACGCCCGAGCCCACCGGCGAGCGCGGCGTGATGATCAACACCGCGTCGGTCGCCGCGTTCGACGGCCAGATCGGCCAGGCGGCCTACGCCGCCTCCAAGGCCGGCGTGGCCGGCATGACCCTGCCGATCGCCCGCGACCTGGCCAAGACCGGCATCCGCTGCATGACGATCGCTCCCGGCATCTTCGGCACGCCGATGATCTTCGGCATGCCGCAGGAAGTGCAGGACTCGCTGGCCGCCAGCATCCCCTTCCCCGCCCGCCTGGGCCGTCCGGAGGACTACGCCAAGCTGGTGCACGCCATCATCACCAACGACATGCTGAACGGCGAGACGATCCGCCTGGACGGCGCCATCCGGATGCCCCCCAAGTAATCGCCCGACGCCCCCTCCCAGGAGGGGGCGATGCTTTGGGCGCCGGCGAGCCGGCGCCGCTTCTTTGCAATACCCCGGGCAGGCCCGCCCGCTTTCTATCGCAGTCACCCCCATGAGCCTGTTCCGTTCCGCGGCCACCGTCAGCAGCTTCACCCTGCTGTCCCGTATTTCCGGGCTGGTGCGCGACATCCTGGTGGCGCGCGCCTTCGGCGCCGGCCCCATCACCGACGCCTTCTGGGTCGCCTTCCGCATTCCCAACCTGTTGCGCCGGCTGTTCGCCGAAGGCGCCTTCGCCCAGGCCTTCGTGCCGATCCTGGGCCATGCCCGTAACAACCGCTCCGAAGCCGAGGTCCGCACCCTGCTGGACCGGGTGGCGCTGCTGCTGACCGCGGCCCTGATGGCGATCACGCTGATCGGCATCATCGCCGCGCCCTGGGTGGTGTCGGCCATGGCCAGCGGCCTGCGCGGCGCCGCGCGCGACACCGAATTTGGCGCCGCCGTCTGGATGACGCGGGTGATGTTTCCCTACATCTTCTGCATGTCGCTGATTGCGTTCGCCTCCGGCGTGCTCAACACCTGGCGGCGCTTTGCCGTGCCGGCCTTCACGCCAGTGCTGCTGAACCTGTCCATGATCGCCGCCTGCCTCTGGCTGGCCCCGCGCATGGACGTGCCGGTCTATGCCCTGGCCATCGGCGTGATGATCGGCGGCGTGGCGCAACTGGCGGTGCAATGGGTGGCGCTGGCGCGGCTGGGCCTGACGCCGCGCTTCTCGCTGCGCTTTCGCGAAGCCTGGGCCGACCCCACGGTGCAGCGCATCCTCAAGCAGATGGCGCCGGCCACGCTGGGCGTGTCGGTGGCGCAGATTTCGCTGCTGATCAACACCAACATCGCCACCTGGCTCGCGCCCGGCAGCGTCACCTGGCTGTCGTTCGCCGACCGCCTGATGGAATTCCCGACCGCCCTACTGGGCGTGGCGCTGGGCACGGTGCTGCTGCCGAGCCTGTCGGCCGCCCACGCCCGCGACGACCATGGCGGCTACAGCGCGCTGCTCGACTGGGGCCTGCGGCTGGTGCTGCTGCTGGGACTGCCGGCGGCGGTGGGCATGGCGCTGCTGTCGGACGGCCTGGTGGCGACGCTCTTCCACTATGGCGCGTTCTCGGCGCAAGACGTGCTGCAGACCCGGCTGGCCGTGATTTCCTATTCGGCCGGCCTGATCGGCCTGCTGGCGGTGAAGATCCTGGCGCCCGGCTTCTATGCCAAGCAGGACATCCGCACGCCCGTGAAAATCGCCATCGGCGTACTGATCCTGACCCAACTGATGAACCTGGCGCTGGTGCCGCTGCTGGCCCACGCCGGCTTGGCGCTCGCCATCGGCCTGGGCGCCTGCCTGAATGCGCTGGCGCTGCTGATCGGCCTGCGCCGCCGGGGCGTCTACCGGCCCGGCGACGGCTGGGGCCGCTTCTGCCTGCGCCTGGTGCCGGCCTTGGCGGCCCTGGCCGCGCTGCTGCTATACGCCGATGGTCGTATTGACTGGATCGGCCTGCAGGCCCATGCCGGCCATCGCGCGCTGTGGCTGACCGGCGTATTGGCGGCCAGCGCGGCGGCCTACTTCGGCATGTTGTTACTGTTTGGGTTCCGTCCCCGAGACTTCGGACGCCGATCCCCCCGTTAATTTCCAGGGTTCGCGCCTCAATCTCAGCAAAAAGCCGGCTACCCGCCGGCTTTTTTTGCATTTGATTCGTCAAGAATTGACAAGCGGCCGGTAATCTTTGGTAAAAAACCTTTATTATTTACAAATTGCCATCAAAAGGATTCCCGCCTGGCCTCCCAGGCGGCAGCTTGAAGTGAAGTACGCCCAAGGACAACCCATGGCGGACCAAGTCATCAATTGGTTGCTGCTGCTACGCTCCGGTAAAGCGACGGCGCAGGACTACAACGATTTCCTGGCGTGGCGCGCGGCCGACCCTCTGCATGAGAATGCCTGGCAACAATTGACGGGCACTCTGGCGGGATCGGGCTTTGGCCGGCTGGGCGACGCCTATCCTGCCGGTTACGCCACGACCGCCTCGCCGCCCTCGCCGCAGGCGGCGCCCGCGCCTGCCGTCACGCCGCCCGTCGTCGTGCCGCCGCGCCGGCGCTTCCTGGCGGGTTCGCTCGCCCTCGCCAGCGCGGGCGCCTGCGCCGCGTACGTGGGCAACGCCTTCTACCCGTTGAGCAACGTCGCGGCCGACGCCGCCACGGCCACCGGCGAACGCCGCCGCTACCTGCTTTCCGACGGCAGCCAACTGCTGCTGGACGCGCGCAGCCGCGTCAACCTGGACTTCACCCCCGCCTACCGCCAGGTGCGGCTGCTGGACGGCGCCGTCACCGTGTCGGTGGCGCCCGACGCGCGGCGGCCCTTCCTGGTGCAGACCGCCGAGGGCACCGTGCGCGCCCTGGGCACCCGCTACATGGTGCGCCAGCAAGCCCAGCGCACGGTGGTCGTGGTGCACGAGCACGAGGTGGTGGTGGAAACCATGGCGGGCGCCCACGGCATCGTGCGGGCCGGCACCGGAGCCCGCTTCGATGTCTCGCGCATCGACACCCCCCGTGCCGAACTGATGGCGGAAGCCGCCTGGGAGGCTGGCTGGATCGACGCCCGCGGTCGCCCGCTGGCCGAGGTCATCGCCGCCCTGCGCCCCTACCGCAGCGGCTCCCTGCGCGTCTCCATGGCCGCTGGCGGCCTGCCCGTTTCCGGCCATTTCCCGCTCGACGACACGGACGCGGCGCTGGCCGCGCTCGAAGACATGATGCCGATCCACGTGCGGCGTTACACACCCTGGTTCGTGTCGATCAACGTCGCGGCCTGACCACGTCCGCTGAAACGGGGCTGTAACGAAAGGCCGCTTCCGTTGTATACTCGGCACGGTGTTTTTATCCAGTAGGCGCAGCAGGGCCACCAGGCGTTGATTCCTTCGATGCCCGCGCGGTCTGAAGCCCAGGTCAAGCTACCCGGGTCCTGCAGTCCGAGGCTTTCCTCGCAGCGCCCCCCGCCCGGTTGACGGGCGCTCCATCGGCAGACACGGCATTTAAAGCTTGCAATCCCTCTGGGACTTGCTAAAATGTTCGACTTTGCCGAATTCAACTTACATAGCAACATGGCCAATACCGCCCAAGCCCGCAAGCGCGCTCGCCAATCCGTTGAGCGCAACAAGCACAATTCCAGCCTGCGCTCGATGCTGCGCACCGCCATCAAGCGCGTTCGCCAATCCATCGCCGCTGGCGATAAGGCTGCGGCTGGCGAAGTGTTCCAGAAGGCGTCGAGCGTGATCGATCGCGTGGCTGACAAGAACATCATCCACAAGAACAAGGCCGCTCGCCACAAGAGCCGCCTGGCTGCCGCCATCAAGGCGCTGGCCTAAGCCATTATGCCGCCCTGCCTTGCAGGGCGTCATGAATACGGCAAATGAAGAAGGATGCCCACGGGCATCCTTTTTTGTTGCCTGTTCCTGTTGCCTGTTCCTGTCGCCTGCTCCTGTTGCCAGTTGCTCGTTGCGCTATTGCCGGCTGCTGCCACCTGCCCGTTCCCACCTATTGCCGACTGCCGTCTACGGACCCCAGCCGCATGGCCCGATGGCGGCAGCGCCCGTCAGTCCTGCCGGGCCGCGAGGCGGGCGCGGATCTGCTCGGCCTCGTCGCGCAGGGTGGCGGTGAAGGCATCCACCAGCGGGTTCTTGGGCCGGTGCTCCGGAAACACCAGGTTGACCCGGAACGGGAACGATCGCCGCAATGGCCGGATATGCAGGCCGCGGCCGATGAAATCCAGCGCCGTCAATGGATTGACGATGGCCAGGCCCAGCCCCTGGCGCACGAAGGCGCATACCGAGACCGCCGTCGGCGTCTCGATGATCGCGCGCCGCAGCACGCCTTCGGCCGCGAAGGCCTCGTCGATCTGGATGCGGTAGGGGTCACTGGACGACAGGCTGACGAACGGTTCGCCGGCGAAATCGGCCAGTTCCAGCGCCGGCCGGGCCAACAGGCGATGACCATCGGGCAGCACGCAGACCTCGTCCACCTCCAGCAATAACGCCAGCCGGGTGCCGGCCGGCTCCAGCTCGTGCTCGGTCAGGCCCAGGTCGTAGCGCTGGGCCGTGAGCCATTCCTCCAGGAACGGCGATTCCTGCGCCTCCAGCGCCAGGCTCACGCCCGGGTAGTCCTGGCTGAAGCGCCGGAAGGCCCCCGGCAGCAGCGAATGCGAAAACGCCGGCAACGCGATTACCGCCAGTTGCCCGTCCTGGAAGGCGCGCAGGCGCGCCGCGGTGGACGCCACCCGCTCCAGCCCGGCGTATGACTGCCGCACCTCGTCGTACAGCGCCAGCGCGGGCATGGTGGGCCGCAGGCGGCCGCGCACCCGCTCGAACAGGGCGAAGCCGATGGTCTGCTCCATGCGCGCCAGCTCGCGGCTGACGGTGGGCTGCGAGGTGAACAGCAGGTCGGCAGCCTTGGTCACGCTGCCGGCGATCATGAGGGCGCGGAAGACTTCGACGTGACGATGGGTCAGCATGCCCTATCCATATCAGGAATGAATCGATGTGGAAAATATAAGCATTTTACTGGATGACTTGACTGGGGCATGATGCCGGCCTGATTTCCCTTTCCCCCCGCTACAAGGTTCACCCGCGATGGCTTTCGATCCGCGCCAGCTCACTCAACTCGCCGCCGAGCACGGCACCCCGCTGTGGGTCTACGATGCCGCCGTCATCCGCGAGCGCATCGCCCAACTGCGCCGCTTCGACGTCATCCGCTACGCGCAGAAGGCCTGCTCCAACCTGCACATCCTGCGCCTGATGCGCGCCGAGGGCGTGATGGTGGACGCGGTGTCCCTGGGCGAGATCGAGCGCAGCCTGGCCGCCGGCTTCGAGCCCGCGGGCGAGCCGGCCGGCGTGGTATTCACGGCCGACCTGATCGACCACGCCACCCTGGCCACCGTCATCAAGCACGGCATCAGCGTGAACGCCGGCTCGCTCGACATGCTCGAACGCGTCGGCCAGCACGCGCCGGGGCACCGCGTATGGCTGCGCATCAACCCGGGCTTCGGCCACGGCCACAGCAACAAGACCAACACCGGCGGCCCGCAAAGCAAGCACGGCATCTGGATCGACGACGTCGCGGCCGCCATCGGCATCGTGCGCCGCTACGGCCTGAAGCTGGTCGGCATCCACATGCACATCGGCTCGGGCGTGGACTATGGCCACCTGTCCAGCGTGTGCGACGCGATGGTCGACGTGGTCGCCTCGCTGGACCACGACATCGAGGCCATCTCGGCCGGCGGCGGCCTGTCGATTCCGTATCGCGAGGGCGAGCCGCGCATCGACTGCGACCACTACTTCGAGCAATGGGACGCGGCCCGCAAGCGCATCGAGCAGCGCCTGGGCCACGCGGTGCGCCTGGAGATCGAACCGGGCCGCTTCCTGGTGGCCGAGGCCGGCGCGCTGGTGGCCGAAGTGCACGCGATCAACCGCCGCCCCGAGCGCGATTTCGCGCTGGTGGACGCCGGCTTCAACGACCTGATGCGCCCGGCCATGTACGGCAGCTACCACCGCATCTCGGTGCACGCGCCGGACGGCGCCACGCCGCCGACGGCCGAGACCCGCATCGCCGTGGCCGGCCCGCTGTGCGAATCGGGCGACGTGTTCACGCAGGACGCCGGCGGCGTGGTCTCGGACCAGTCGCTGCCGCAGCCGCGCATCGGCGACTTCCTGGTGTTCCACAATGCCGGCGCCTACGGCGCGTCGATGTCCTCGAACTACAACACCCGGCCGCTGGCGGCCGAAGTGCTGCTGGACCGCAATGAGGCGCGCCTGATCCGCCGCCGCCAGACGGTCGCCGACCTGCTGGCGCTGGAGCAGTAAGGCAAGGCGCGGCCGTGGCGAACGCGACGGCCGCGCGATCAGGCAGGATCAGGTGGGGAAGGCCTCGCGCAACGCGAAGGTGGCCTGCTTGAACACGCCCAGGTCGGTGCCGACCGCGACGAAGTGCATGCCCATGTCCAGGTAGCGGCGCGCATCGGCCTGCACCGGCGCCAGGATGCCCACCGCCTTGCCCTGCGCGGTGACGCGCTGGTACAGGTGGCGAATCGCTTCCTGCACTTCCGGGTGGCCCGGGTTGCCCAGATGGCCCAGGGCCGCGGCCAGGTCCGACGGGCCGATGAAGACGCCGTCCACGCCCTCGACCGCGGCGATCGCGTCGACCGCCTCGATGCCCGGCCGGCTCTCGATCTGCAGCAGCACGCAGATGTTGTCGTTGATGGTCTTCAAGTAATCCGGCACGGTGCCATAGCGGTTGCTGCGCTGCATGCCGGCCACGCCGCGGATGCCCTGCGGCGGATAGCGCGTGGCGGCCACGGCGCGGCGCGCGTCATCCTCGGATTCGATGAAGGGAATCAGCAGGTTGTAGAAGCCGATGTCCAGCAGGCGCTTGATCTCGACCGGATCGTTCCAGGTCGGCCGGCCGATGGCGGCGCTGGCGCTGCCCTGCAGGGCCTGCAACTGCTGCAGGAACATCGGCACGGTGTTGGGCGAATGCTCGCCATCCAGCAGCAGCCAGTCGAAGTCGGCCAGGCCCGCGACTTCCGCGGTGATGTGGCTGGACATGCACATCCAGAAGCCGATCAGGCGCTCGCGCGCCAGGATGCGTTGGCGAAAGCGGTTGGGCAAGGGTGAAGTCATCGCTGCGTGTTTCCCATCGTATTGAACCCCGGGCGCCGCCCGGCGCGCGGGGAGTGTTGATACAGAACGCTAGTCCATGCGGGCGCCGGAGGCCTTGGCCGCCGCGCCCCATTTGGTGATTTCGGATTGGACGAAGGCCGAGAACGCCTTGGGGTCGTCGCCCACCACCACGAAGCCTACGCTTTCCAGCTTCTGCCGGATATCCGGTGAAGCCAGGGCTTTGACGGTGGCCTGGTTCAGCCGCTGAACGACGGCCGGCGGCGTCTTGGCCGGCGCCGACAGGCCGAACCATGATTCGGCGGCGAAGCCCGGGTAGCCGGATTCCGCGACCGTGGGCGTATCCGGATAGGCGGGATTGCGCTTGGCGCTGGCCACCGCCAGCGCGCGCAGCTTGCCGGACTTGACCTGCGGCAGCAGCGTGTCCTGGTTCAGGAACATCACCGACACGCGGCCGCCGATCATGTCGGTGATGGCGGCGGCGCCGCCCTTGTAGGGCACGTGCACCAGGTCGATCTTGGCGGCCTGCTTGAGCATCTCCATGGCCAGGTGGCCCGACGACCCATTGCCCGAGCTGGCGTGGGTGTACTTGCCCGGGTTGGCGCGCACCAGCTTGATGAAGTCGGCGAAGTTGGTGGCCGGGAAATCCATGTTGGCCACCAGCACGTTGGGCCCGGTGGCCAGCAGCGAGATGTGGGCGAAATCGCTGTCGCGGTACGGCATGCTCTGGTAGAGCGAATAGCTGATGGCGTTCGAGCCCACCCCCGACAGCAGCAGCGTGTAGCCGTCGGGCTCGGCCTTGGCGACCACATCGGAACCGATGTTGCCGTTGGCGCCGCCCTTGTTCTCGACCACGACGCTCTGTCCCAGTTCCTTGGACAGCTCGGCGGCCAGCAGGCGTCCGACCGCGTCGGTGCTGCCGCCCGCGGGGAACGGCACGATCAGCTTGACCGGCCGTGTCGGCCAGTCCTGCGCCAGCAGCAGCCCCGGCGCGATCGCCGCGGCCGCGCCCAATGCCAGCGCGGCCAGTCCCAGCCGGCGGCGCGCCGGCGATGTCTTGTGTTGCATGGTTGTCTCCTTGTCGTGTTTTTCTAATGCTTGCCGCCCGGTGGCCGGGTCGGTGAATCAACGCGCGGGCAGGCCCGCGCGGCGGGGAAAACGTCATGCGACCGGGCGGAGGGCTCAGTCCAGCAGATACGGCACCGCGGCCCGCTGGCAGATCTCGCGCAGGCGCTTGGCGAGGGCGGGCGGGATCGGGATGCCCTGCTCGCGGCGGCGCGCGCGCTCGGCGGCCTCGGGTTCGCCGGCCACCAGCACCGGTTCGTCGGGCCGCGCCGGCGGGGTGTCGTGCAGCGTGTCGATCAGGTCGTCCATGTCCGACTCGAACGAGCCGCTGGCGCGGAAGGCGTCGGGATTGAGCGCCAGGAAGAAGTGGCCGACGTCGTCGGGTTCGCCGGGACGGCGCGTGACGTTGCGGCGCGCCGCCAGCGCGCTGCCGCTGAGCGTGCCGCCCAGGATCTGCGCCATCATCGCCAGGCCATAGCCCTTGTGGCTGCTCATGGCCGGCGTGCCGCCCAGCGGCGTCAGCCCGCCCTCGGGATGCTTGAAGATGAACTGCATGGCGCTGTCGGCCGCGGTGACCGGCTCGCCCTGCCCGTCCACCGCCCAGCCCGGCGGCAGCGGCTTGCCAAGGAAGTCATAGACCTTGACCTTGTTGGCCGCCACGGTGGTGGTGGCCATGTCGAGCACGAACGGCTCGTTATGCGCGGCCGGCGCGCCGAAGGCGATGGGGTTGGTGCCCAGCATGGGCATGGCGCCGCGCGTGGGCACCATGATGACGCCGTTGGCGCTGCTGGTGACCAGCCCGACCACGCCGCGCTCGACCGCGATGCGCGCATAGACGCCAGCCGCGCCGAAGTGATGCGAATTGCACACTGACACCGCGCCCACGCCATGCTCCAGCGCCTTGTCGACGGCCAGGTTCATGGCCTGCGCCGATACCGGATAGCCCAGTCCGCCCATGCCGTCCAGCAGCGCGCTGGCGCCGCCGTCGCGCACCACGCGCGGGCGCGCGTCGAGCTTGAGCGTGCCCGCGCGCAGCTTTTCCTCGTATGACGGCAGCATCGAGATGCCGTGCGAATCGATGCCCAGCAGATCCGTCTCGGCCATCAGGCCGGCGGTGATGGCGGCCAGGTCGGGCGCCATGCCCCAGGCCTGCAACACGATCAGAATCTGTTCACGCACCTGCCCCGCCGATGCCGCTGTTCCTGCCGAACCATTGCCTTGCACGCGATGTCTCCTGCTGTTGTCAGTGTGAAGCTCCCGGACGGCGCGAGCGGCCGGTCAATCGCGTTCGCGGTCGACCAGCCGGTGGCGGGCCTGGCCCAGGTGGAATTGCATGGCGACCCGGGCGCGCTCGCCGTCCTGGGCGCGGATCGCGTCGAGGATGGTGGCGTGCTCGTCGAGGACGCGCTGGGCGCGCTGGCGCGACCCGGTGCGGGTCAGGTTGAGCGTCAGGCGCATGAAGCCATTGATGGACTCGTGGATGCTTTCCAGCACCCCGAGATAGAAGTCGTTGCCGGTGGCCTCGGTGATGCTGGCGTGGAACGCCAGGTCGGCCTCGGCCGACATCTGGCCGCGCGCCAGGCTGTCGGCGAAGGCGGCATGCGCGGCCTCGATCTTGTGCAACTGCTCGTCGGTGCGGCGCAGCGCCGCCAGCCTCGCGGCATCGCCCTCGAGCGCCACGCGCAACTCCTGTGCGCGCAGATAGGCGCCGACGTTGCCAACGTCGCTGAAGGCCGTCAGGCGCGGCGCCGGCTGGTGGCTGACGAAGGTGCCCAGGCCCTGGTGCGCGGTGATGAGGCCGTCGGCGCGCAGGCGCAGCAGCGCTTCGCGCACCACCGGCCGCGACACGCCGAAGCGTTCGGAAATCTCGTTCTCGGAAGGCAGCTTGTCGCCGACGTTGAGATTGCCGGCGACGATCTGCTCGAAGATCTGGCCGTAAAGTTGGTCGGCCAGCCGGACGCGATGGCCGCGTTCCAGCACCAGCGCGCCCATGGCGTCCGGCTCGGCGGACGCGGGCGGCGCGGAGGGAGGCGATGCTTTGGGTCGGGCCACGAAATCTCCTGGTGCGTATCGGCAGCGCTCATCGTACCGCCGTTGCCGCGCGCGCGGCCATCAGGCCGCGACGGCTTCGCGGTCCCACTCGGCCAGCGCGCGCGCCACTGGCGCGACCCGCTCGCGCTCGGCGCTGGAAATGCCGGTCAGCAGCGGCAGCATCGGGCCCATGTCGGCCACGCCCGACAGGGTCACGGCGTCGTGCAGCACACGGATCGGGCTGATCGCGTCGCGGCAGTCCTCCAGGCCCAGGTATTGGGCGCGCACCGACTCGGCCTCGTCGTAGCGGCCTTCCTTGAGCAGGCGCAGCAGGCGCATCGAGCCGCGCGGCGCCACGCAGACCGAGCCGGAGGTGAAGCTCTTCAGGCCGAAGTCGCGATAGTGGACGATGGCCGGGCGCTCGCCGATGCCGCTGACCACGCGATTGGCGTCCACGCTTTGCAGCAGCGCCGACAGGTAGGCGTCGCGCGCCGGGTCCTCGCGCACCACCGCATACTTGAACGCCACGATGCGGCCTTCCTCGACCAGCCGCGCCGCAGTGGCCGGGGCCAGGTAGTCGGCCGACTTGATGTAGACAACCGCCGGCTTGCCCAGCGCATCGGTGAAGCGGCGCACGCCGTCGGCCAGGCCGGCGTCGGTGTAGGGAAACGACATCGGCAGCAGCATGGCCGTGGGGAAGGCGCGGCCGCGCAGGATCGCCGCCTGGTCCATCATCTTGCCGAAATCGGGGCCGACCGACGGCAGGATCCAGGTGTCCGGCCCGGCCAGCGCGGCCAGCATATCGACGATGCGCGCGTATTCGCCCACGCCGACGTTGTAGAAGTTGGCATTGCCGCCGTACATCACGTTGCGCACCCCGCCCGCCTCCAGGTGCCGCAGCAGGGCCTGGTTGGCGGCTTCGTTCAGCGACAGGTCGGCATGGCGCGCCAGCGGCGGGACCGCGATGACGGAACGCTGCAGGTCCTGCACGGTGACCGGGGAGGTTTTCATGGCGGGTCTCCTGGCGGATTCCGAGGGGGAATCCAGTTGTTAGATGAGTAGCTTGGAAAAAGTATACTTGGTTGACAAGTAGACCCTCAATACCTATATTCGTTTTACAAGTCATCGGCATTCACGACGGCAAGGCGCGACAGACGCCGGCAGCATTCAGACCCGGGCCCCGGCCTGGCAGGAACACCCCACAAACGATGCGCGGCCACGCGCACACGAGGAGACGACTTCCATGCTTGCAGCCCCCTTGCGCGGCCGCCTGGCCCTTGCCGCCTGTCTGGCGGCGGCAGCCCTGTTGCCCGCCGCCGCGCGCGCCGCCGACTATCCGGCGCGCGACGTCAGGATCATCGTGCCCTTCCCCGCCGGCGGCACCGCCGACATCGCCGCGCGCGTGGTCGCGGCCGAACTGGGCAAGGCCTGGGGCAAGGCGGTGGTGGTGGACAACAAGGCGGGCGCGGGCGGCAACGTCGGCACCGCCGAAGCCGCCCGCGCCACGCCCGATGGCTACACGCTGCTGATGGGCACCGTCAGCACTCATGCGATCAACCAGTCCGTTTACGCCAAGCTGCCCTACGACCCGGTCAAGGACTTCACGCCGGTCACGCTGGTGATCCCGGTGCCCAACGTGCTGGAACTGAATCCGGCCTTTGCCGACAAGCACGGCATCCGCAGCGTGGCGGACCTGATCAAATACCTGAAGGCCAATCCCGGCAGCGTCAATATGGCCTCGACCGGCAACGGCACCTCGACCCACCTGTCGGGGGAACTATTCCAGACCATGACAGGCACCCGCATGACGCACGTGCCCTACAAGGGCAGCAGCCCGGCCCTGACGGACGTGATGGCGGGGTCGGCCGACCTGATCTTCGACAACCTGCCGTCGTCGATGGGCTTCATCAAGGGCGGCAAGCTGCGGCCGCTGGCGGTCACCACCGCCACGCGCTCGCCGGCGCTGCCCGACGTGCCGACGCTGGCCGAGGCCGGCGTGCAAGGCTACGAGGCGTCCAGTTGGTTCGGCCTGCTGGCCCCGGCGGGCACGCCACAACAGATCGTCGACAAGGTCCAGCGCGATGTCGCCGCGGCGCTGCAGCAGGCGGCGGTGCGCGAACAATTGCAGGCCCAGGGCGCGACGCCCTCGGGCAACACGCCGGCGCAATTCACCCAGTTCATGGCGCGGGAAACCGTCAAATGGGCCGCGGTCGTGAAGCAATCGGGCGCCAAGGTCGACTGACCCGCGCCGATCCGGGCCCGGCCGCCACGCGTGGGCGCCGGGTTCTTCATCATCACGCGAACCAGGAGACATCATGAACAGATCGATCGGCGCGGTCGCGCTGTCCGCCGCCCTGCTTGCCGGGCCGGCGGTCCACGCCGCCGGCTATCCCACCAAGCCCGTCACGATGATCGTGCCGTTCGTGCCGGGCGGCTCGTCCGACATCACGGCGCGCAGCGTCACGCCGGGGCTGACGAAAGCGCTGGGCCAGACCTTCGTGGTCGAGAACAAGCCGGGCGCCAACAGCGCCATCGGCGCGCAGGCGCTGGCCCGCGCCACGCCCGACGGCTACACCATGATGGTCGGCTCGATCGGCACCTTCGCCATCAACGAGGCGCTGTACAAGAACCTCTCGTACAACCCGAGCAAGGACTTCGAGTACCTCACGCAGGCGGTGCGCAACCCCAACGTGCTGGTGGCCTCGCCGTCGTTCCCGGCCAGCACGGTGGCCGAGCTGGTGGACTATGCGAACAAGAATCCGGGCAAGGTTTCATACGCTTCGTCCGGCACGGGCTCGTCCGACCACCTGTCGGCGGTGATGTTCCGCCAGCGCACCCAGACCTCGGGCGTGGACGTGCCGTATCGCGGCGGCGGCGCCGCCATCGCCGACCTGATCGGCGGCCAGGTCAACGTGTCGTTCCAGAACCTGGGCGCGGTGCAGACGCACATCAAGGCCGGCAAGCTCAAGGCGCTGGCCATCACCGGCGACGCGCGCGCGGCGGACCTGCCGGACGTGCCGACGCTGGCCGAGGCCGGCATCAAGGACATGGTGGTGTATTCGTGGCAGGGCTTCGCGGTGCCCAAGGGCACCCCGCCGGCCGTGGTGCAGCAGTTGACCAAGGCTCTGCAGACCGCCCTGCGCGATCCGCAGACCGAGAAGACGCTGCAGGGCCTGGGCTTCGAGGTGGTGGCGAACACGCCGCAGCAGTTCAGCGCGTTCCAGCAGGCCGAGGTCAAGCGCTGGAAGGACGTGATCCAGAAGGCCGATATCCAGCTGGAGTAAGGCTGCTTGAAATGGGCTGCTTGGGGCAGGCAGCCTTGGGCAGCCTGATTCGAGCCCGCCGCTCAAGGGCGCGGCCCGGGAGGGTTCCCGCGGCCCGCGCCCTGTCAGCCGGATTCAAGGCCGGATCAAGTAGCATGAAGGTTTCGCCACCCACCTGTACGACAACATGACCACCAAGCATCGCATCATCCAGGTCGGCTCGCTGGCCGGCTCGCCCTCCGCCAACCAGCGCCTCGCCGAGCGCTACGACGTCATCGAGCTCTGGAAGCAGCCGGACCGCAAGGCCGCGCTGGCCGAACTCGGCAAGGGCGTCACCGCCGTCGTCACCTCGGCCAACTTCGGCGCCAACGCCGAACTCATCAACGCCCTGCCCGACCTGAAGGCCATCTGCAGTTGGGGCGTGGGCTACGAGACCATCGACGTGCAGGCGGCGCATGCGCGCGGCGTGCAGGTCAGCAACACGCCCGACGTGCTGACCGACTGTGTGGCGGACCTGGCCTGGGGCCTGATGATCGCAGGCGCCCGCCGCATGGGCCAGGGCGAACGCTTCGTGCGCGCCGGCCAGTGGGGCCAGGTGCACGGCAGCATTCCGCTGGGCCAGCGCGTCAGCGGCAAGAAGCTAGGCATCGTGGGCCTGGGCCGCATCGGCGAGGCCATCGCCCGCCGCGGCATCGGCTTCGATATGCAGGTGCGTTATCACAACCGCAGGAAGCGCGACGACGTCGACTACGGCTACGAGGCCTCGCTGACCGACCTGGCGGCCTGGGCCGACTTCCTGGTCGTGGCCACCGTGGGCGGCCCGGCCACGCGCCACCTGGTCAATCGCGAGGTGCTGGAAGCGCTCGGCCCGCGCGGCATCATCGTCAACATCGCGCGCGGCCCGGTCATCGACGAGGCCGCGCTGGTGGCCGCGCTGGAGGCCGGCAAGCTCGGCTGCGCCGCGCTCGACGTGTTCGAGCACGAGCCCAAGGTGCCCGAGGCCCTGATCAAGAGCGACCAGGCGGTGCTGCTGCCGCACATCGGCAGCGCCACGCTGGAAACGCGCCAGGCCATGGAAGACCTGATGCTGGAGAACCTGGCGGCGTATTTCGATACCGGCCGCGTGATCACGCCAGTGGATTGACACGGGCCTGCCCCGTGGCGCCGCCCGCGCCACGGGGCAGGCCGCACGCCGCGGGCGGAATACATGAAAAAAGCCTCTCGGCGCCCATACCGAGAGGCTTTCGACTTCCGGGCCCGAAGCCCGTCCGCCGTGCAAAGGAACTGCGCGGATCTCGCGATCCGGTACTGCGCGGCCGACTTACTTGGCGGGAGCCGTGGCCCCCGATTGATCCACCTTGGCGGCGCCCGATTTCTCGGTGCCCTGCTTGGCGGACGTCTTGTCGGACTTGTGATGCTTGTGCTGCGCGTGGGTCTTGGTGTCGCCTGCCTTGGTCGTGGCGTCGGCGCCCGCCGCGAACGCCGAAGGCGCGGCAGCGAGACCGAGGCACAAGGCCGACGTGGACAGGAACGCAGCGATACGGGAGTGAGTCGTCATTACATGTACTCCTAATGGTGAAGACCCGAGGGCTGCCCCTCCGGCCTTGCCAACACGGGGCGGCAACATCGCCGCAAAACCCGTACTCCGTTGGAGCCCGCACCGCCACGAAGGTTCAGCGGGACGCGCGGAATTTTCGCGCCCTTTCCGACGTTAACGCTTGGTCATGGGATCGTGACAATCGAGCGGCCCCGCCGCGCCGCTCAGCTTTCAAATACCAGCAGCGCCACGGTGGCAAACAGCATCGCCGCGAAGCAGGCTCTCAGCTTGCGTTCAGGCAGACGGTAAGCCAGGCGCACGCCCACCGGCACGAACAACAGGCTGCCCGCCGCCAGGGGCAAGCCCACCCACCAGTCGGCCTTGCCCGCCCAGGAATACGTCACCAGCGCCACGGCCGAGCCGGGAATCACCATGCACAGGGCCAGCGCCTGCGCCGTGGTCTGCGACAGGCGAAAGACCGACGTGATGATGGGCACGGCGAGCACCGCACCGCCGACACCGAAGAAGCCGCCCAGCGTGCCGCACAGCACGCCCAGCGCGGTCGCGCGACGCGGCGTGAACGCCGGCGCTTCCCCGGCGGGCAGGCCGCCTTTCCTGGTGGCCGGCCGGGCAGCGGGCGGGACGCTTCCGGCGCGCCAGGTCTGCCATGCATAGAACAGCGCGATGAAGAACAGGAACACGGCGAAGCTCAGGCGCAGCACGCCCGGCTCGATGCCCAGCGCCAGCCGCGCGCCGACCCAGGTGAACACCACCGCCCCACCCGCGCCGGCCAGCGCCACGCGGCGGTCGATGCGGGTCTGCTGGTTGTACTTGCGCACCGCCATCATGATGGTGGGCAACACCATGATAAGCGCGGTGCCCTGCGCCAGTTGCTGCGGCATGTCCAGCAGCAGCACCAGCGCCGGAATCGCGATCAGGCCGCCGCCGATGCCCAGCACGCCGCCCATGAAGCCAATGAGGCATCCCGCGCCCAGGCACAGGGCGATCAGCAAAAGACTCACTCGGGGCTCCCGTCAGCGCAACTTGTCGAGCGCGGCGTCGAGCCGGTCCACCGCCCAGATCTCCAGCCCCTCGATGGGCTGGCGCGGGGCGTTGGCCTTGGGGATGAGCGCGATCGAGAAGCCCAGCTTGGCGGCTTCGCGCAGGCGTTCCTGGCCGCGCGGCGCGGGCCGGATCTCGCCCGCCAGCCCGACTTCGCCGAAGGCGATCAGGCCGCGCGGCAGGGGCCGGTCGCGCAGCGACGACATGATGGCCAGCAGCACCGGCAGGTCGGCCGCGGGCTCGGTGATGCGCACCCCGCCGACGGCGTTGACGAACACGTCCTGGTCGAAGGTCGACACGCCGGCATGGCGGTGCAGCACGGCCAGCAGCATCGCCAGGCGGTTGCCCTCCAGGCCGACCGTCAGGCGGCGCGGATTGGGCGCGTGGGAGCTGTCCACCAGCGCCTGGATCTCGACCAGCAGCGGGCGGGTGCCCTCCTGCGTGGCCATCACGCAGGAGCCGGCCACCTGCTGCTCGTGCTGCGACAGGAACAGCGCCGACGGGTTGGCCACGCCGCGCAGGCCGCGGTCGGTCATGGCGAACACGCCCAGCTCGTTGACCGCGCCGAAGCGGTTCTTGAAGGCGCGCACCAGCCGGAAAGACGAGTGCGTGTCGCCCTCGAAGTACAGCACCGTGTCGACGATGTGTTCGAGCACGCGTGGTCCCGCCAGCGCGCCGTCCTTGGTGACGTGGCCAATCATGACGATGGCGATGCCGGTCTGCTTGGCCAGGCGCGTCAATTGGGCGGCGCACTCGCGCACCTGCGACACCGAGCCGGGCGCCGCGGTCAGCTCGCCGCTGTAGAGCGTCTGGATCGAGTCGATCACGGCCACGCTGGGCTTCTGCTCGGACACTGCGGCCTGGATCGCCTCCAGGCGGATTTCCGCCAACAGGTTGACGTTGCCGGTCTGCAGGCCCAGCCGGCGCGCGCGCAGCGCCACCTGCTCGGCCGATTCCTCGCCGGTGACGTAGAGCACGTTGGTGCTTTCGGACAGCGAGGCCAGCGCCTGCAGCAGCAGGGTCGACTTGCCGATGCCGGGGTCGCCGCCGATCAGCACCACGGCGCCGGCCACCAGGCCGCCGCCCAGCACGCGGTCGAATTCCTCCAGCCCGGTGGGGGTGCGCGGGGTTTCACGCGCCTCGATCTCGGACAGGCTGCGCACCGGGCTGCTGGAGGCCAGCGGCGCATAGCGGTGCGAGGCCGCGGCGGCCGGCGCGGCCGACTCCACGGTTTCTTCGAGGGTGTTCCAGGCATTGCAGTGCGGACACTTGCCTTGCCATTTCGGAGTGGTGCCGCCGCATTCGGCGCACACATAGACGGTTCGGGTTTTGGCCATGGGCGCAAGTTTACCGGCACTGGACAGTGCCGGGGGGCCGCCGCCGCGTCGCCACGGCGCGCATCCACGGCAGGTTTTGCCCCGCCCTGGTGCAGCCAGCTTTCAATTGGCTTGCACAAACAGGGACGCGTCATAGTTACACCATGCAAACAGAAGAAATTCGCTGGCAGATTTCTGCAAATCGCGCATAATCACCGGGTGATGCGCAATGTTGAACCGTCGGTTATTTGGCGGCATACCCGGCGCCGCCGCCCGCCAGGACGGCACGACGGGAATCGCGGCGCATCGCAAGACGCTTGGGCCGCAAACGCGGCCACCTAAACCGGAACAAGACCCGCCCCTGGACGAGACCGCCGGACCACCGGCGCGGCACAGGCCAAGGTCAGACGCGGATACGCCTTGCCACCAGGCGTATGCGCGAGGAGTACGCGCATGAGCATTACCTATCGCCCCCCCTTCGACGAAGACGACGAACTGGATTTGCGCGCCCTGTATCGCAAGCCCAGGGCCGGCGGCAGCCCCGAACTGGATGCGGCGGTGCGCCGCGCCTGGCATCCCGGCCGCAGTTGGCACCCGGGCTGGGCCGCAGCCGCCTGCGCGGCGCTGGTCGCCGGCCTGTTCGCCTGGACCGACATGCGTGAAAACGCGGAAATGGCCGACATGACGCCGCAACTGGCCGTGTCGCACGAACCGGCCATCAACATCGAACGCGGCCCGGCGCCGCGGCCGGAGATCGCCGAAGCGCCCGCGCCGCAGCCGGCGTCCGCGCCGGTGCAGCGCGCCGCGGTGCAGACGCCCGCCGACACCCCCGCCGCCGTCCCCGCCCAGCAGGCCAGCGTCGACGCCACGCCGGCTGCCGCCACGGCCGCGGCCGAACAGCCGGCCGAGGCGGCCAGCAGCGAGCCGGTCGCCTTCAGCGAACAGGACATCGAGACTCGCGTGGCGCACATCCGCGCCTTGATGCAGGACGACCAGCAGGAAGAGGCCGTGACGGCGCTGCGCGAATTGCAGCAGGGCGCCCCCGACCTGACCCTGCCCGACGACCTGCAGGAACTGGCGCAGCAGAACCCCGCGTCCTGACCCCGTTTCCGCGTTCCGTTTTACCCGTCCAGGCCCGCCATCGTTGCGGGCCTGGACGTTGATACCCCCGAGATCCGGTCAGAAACTGATCGGCTTCTTGCTAACATGGCCAACATGAGTCCGAGCTTCCACCACCGCAACCTTCCCCACCTGCTGCTTTACGCGCGTGAAACCCTGATGGCGCATTTCCGCCCGATCCTGCACGCGGCCGGCGTCACCGAACAGCAATGGCGGGTGTTGCGCACGCTGAGCGAAGTCGGCGCGATGGAACCCAACCAGATCGCCCGCAGTTGCCAGATCCTCAGCCCCAGCCTGACCCGCATGCTGGCGGGCATGGAAGAACAGGGCCTCATCAAGCGGGTTCGCTCGAACGCGGATCAACGGCGCCAGGAGATTTCGCTGACGCCCAAGAGCAATAAACTGATCGACCGCATGCGGCCGCAGGTGGATGCCAAGTACCAGGAAATCGAGGGCCGGATCGGCAAGGAATTGCTCGACCGCCTGTACGCCGACGTCGACGCGATGGTCGACCTGATCAAGCGCGACCCGACCGAATGAATCAGTCCGGCACGGGCAGGATCGCGTTGATCTGGCCCGTGCCCGAACTGGTGAAGTAGTCCGTGACGATCTCGGCCGGCCGGTCGTAGGCATCCCAGCCCAGCAGCCCCAGCAGCATGGCGGTGTCGTGCATGCCGCCCTCGCCCACGCACAGCTCGGCGTATTCCGGCAGCATGGCGCAGAACGTCTTCCAGTCGCCCTGGCGCCACAGGTCCACCACCCGCAGGTCGACCTGGCGGTAAAACTCGCGGCTGATGTTATGCATGGCGGCCTCGGGGCTGCCGTTGTCGTTGAAGCGGTGCGACAGCGAACCGCTGGCCAGCACCGCGACGCGGCTGTCGCTCTGCGCGATGGCCTGGCGCAGGGCCGCGCCGAAACGACGGCTGTCGTCCAGCGAATGCCAGGCGCACCAGGCCGCCACCGACACCACCTTGAAGCGGTCGTCGCCATTCATGTAGCGCATCGGCACCAGCGTGCCGTATTCCAGTTCCAGGCTGGCGATCTCGTGCGCGCGGGTGGGCACGCCGGCGGCGCCGGCGCATTCGGCGATGCGCCGGCCCAGCGCCGGGTCGCCGCGGTAGGCGTAATCCATGTCCTGGATGAAGTGCGGCAGCTCGTTGCTGGTGTAGCGGCCGGCGAAGCGTTCATTGCAGTTGATGTGGTAGCCGGCGTTCACCAGCCAATGCACGTCCAGCACCACCAGCGTATCCACGTCCAGGTCGCGGCAGCGCTGGCCGATGATCCGATGGCCCTGGATCGCGGCTTCGCGGCAGCCGTGATGGCGGCCGGGCATTTCAGATAAGTACATCGACGGCACGTGCGTTACCTTGGCCGCCAGCGCGAGCTTGCCCATGATGCGTGTCTCCTGTTGTTTTCGGTATCCGGGCGCCTGTCAGATGCCCCACTTCGGAATGGGGTGGCTGCCCATCGAGACGCAGACGTTCTTGATCTCGGCGAACACTTCGTAGCTGTATTCCCCGCCCTCGCGGCCGGTGCCGGATTCCTTGGTGCCACCGAACGGCTGGCGCAGGTCGCGCACGTTCTGGCTGTTGATGAACACCATGCCGGCCTCGATGCCGCGCGCCAGCCGGTGGGCGCGGCCGATGTCGCGGGTCCAGATGTAGGAGGCCAGGCCATACTTGACGTCGTTGGCCAGCGCCAGGCCGTCGGCCTCGTCCTTGAACGGAATCAGGCAGGCGACGGGCCCGAAGATCTCTTCCTGGGCGCAGCGCATGCGGTTGTCGACGTCGGCCAGCACCGTGGGCCGCACGAAATTGCCGCCGGCCAGGTGCGCCGGCAGGCCCCGCGGCGCGTCGGCGCCGCCCGCCAGGATGCGCGCGCCCTCTTCCTTGGCCAGGCGGATGTAGCCGGTGACCTTTTCCCAGTGCTGGCGGGTGATCATCGCGCCCACATTGGTCTTGTCATCAGTCGGGTCGCCCACCACCAGGCGATTGGCGCGCTCGGCGAAGCGGCGCACGAAGTCATCGTAAATCGATTCCTGCACGAAGATGCGCGAGCCCGCGGTGCAGCGCTCGCCATTGAGCGAGAAGATGGTGAACAGCGCCGCGTCCAGCGCGCGCTCGACGTCGGCGTCGTCGAACACCAGCACCGGCGACTTGCCGCCCAGCTCCATCGAGAACTTCTTGATGCCGCCCGCGTTCGCCATGATCTTCTTGCCGGTGACGGTGCCGCCGGTGAACGAGATCGCGCGCACCCCGGGATGGCGCACCAGCGCGTCGCCGGCGGTGGCGCCATAACCCTGCACCACGTTGAGCACGCCGGGCGGGATGCCGGCCTCCAGCGCCAGCAGGCCGAGCTGGTCGGCGGTCAATGGCGACAGCTCCGACATCTTCAGCACGGCGGTATTGCCCAGCGCCAGGCAGGGCGCGGTCTTCCAGGTCGCGGTCATGAAGGGCACGTTCCAAGGCGACACCAGCGCGCACACCCCGACCGGCTGGTACAGCGTGTAGTTCAGCATCTGGTCGTCCACGGGATAAGTGTGGCCGTTCATGCGGGTGCAGACTTCGGCGAAGAAGGTGAAGTTCTCAGAGGCGCGCGGGATCAGTTGTTTGCGCGTCTGCGAGATGGGCAGGCCGGTATCGCGGGTTTCCAGCTCGGCCAACTGCGGCACGTTGCGGTCGATCAGTTCGCCCAGGCGGCGCATCAGCCGCGCGCGTTCCTTGGCGGGCGTGCCGGCCCACTTGGGAAAGGCCTCGGCCGCGGCGGCCACGGCGGCGTCGATCTCGGCCTGGCCGCCGGCGGCCACGTCGTCGATGGCCTCGCCCGTGGCCGGGTTGAAGGTGGTGAAGCGGTCGGCGCTGTCGACCTGCCTGCCATTGATCCAGTGCTTGATGCTCACGTGCGTCTCCTCGCCTTGGGCGGACGGCCGGCGCCAATGCGGCGGGCGGCTCGACATTTTAGTTAACTCGTTAACTTTATGCGTCGGCGATGGCGCTGTCAACGACGGAAAACCCCTGTCGCGCGGCTGCGCGGACGATTGCCGCCGACGCCCTTTTTTCGCTATGATAATTAACATGCTAACAATATGCCGGAGGGGGCTGGTCCCGCGCCTGTCATGCCACATATCTGGATCGAGTACTCCGCCAACCTGGACCTGGACACCCGCGCCCTGATGCGCGTGGTGCAGGACGCCGCCGTCGGCGACGGCAGCCTCTATCCGCTGGCCGGCGCCCGTACCCGCGCCGTGCGGATCGATGACTACCTGATCGCGGACGGCCATCCCGACAACGCCTTCGTGCACGTGCTCCTGCGCATCGGCCACGGCCGCAGCGCCGCGCAGCAGGCGGCATTGGGCGAACGCACGTTCCAGGCCCTGTGCGACGCGCTGGCGCCGGAAATGGCGCGCCGGCCGCTGGGCCTGTCGCTGCAGGTGGAAGAAGCCGACGCGGTGCTCAACTACAAGCACAGCAACTATCGCGAATACCTGGCGGCCCGCGCCGCCGCGCTGCCGCGCACGGTGGCGGGCGCCGCGCTCAATACGCGCCAGGCGCTGGCCGCGCTGGGCGAGGCGGTGAACGCGCCGCCCTACCAGGCCGCGCCGCGCGCGCCGGTGCTGTACATCAAGCCGGCCAATACCTATGCCGCCGACGGCGACGCGATCACGCTGCCCGCCGACGTGCCCCAGGTGCGCATCGGCGCCACCCTGGGCATCGTGTTCGGCCGGCGCGCCAGCCGCGTCAGCGAAGCCGAGGCGCTGTCGCACGTGGCCGGCTATCGCGTGGTGGCCGATCTGTCGGCCCCGCACGACAGCTATTTCCGTCCAGCGCTCAAGCAGCAGTGCCGCGACGGCTTCTGCCCGATCGGCCGCGCGCTGGCGCCGGTGTCGTCCGTGGCGGATCCGGACGCGCTCGCCATCGAGGTCTGGATCGACGGCGCACTGGCGCAGCGCGCCAGCACCGTCGACCTGGTGCGGCCGGTGGCCCGCCTCATCGCCGACGTCACCGCGTTCATGAGCTTCGAACCCGGCGACATCCTGCTGGCCGGCGCCCGCGCCGACGCGCCGCTGGCGCATGCGGGCCAACGCTACGAGATCCGCATCGACCAGGTCGGCACGCTCGGCAACACGCTCATCGCCGGCGCCTGAGGCGTCCCCACGGAACCCGCCATGAAACACGCACGCATCGCCCACGAAGGCGCCATCCACGCCGCCACCGACGCCGGCCACGGCCAGATCCGCCTGGCCGACGGCCGCCTGCTGGCCGAGGACGCGGTGACCTGGCTGCCGCCGATCGAGCCGCGCACCACTTTCACGCTGGCCATCAACTATGCCGACCATGCCAAGGAACTGGCGTTCAAGGCGCCGCCCGAACCGCTCGGCTTCCTGAAGGCAGCCAATACCTTTGTCGGCCATCGCGCGCAGACGCTGCGGCCGGCGGACGTGGGCTTCATGCACTACGAATGCGAGCTGGCCGTGGTGATCGGCAAGACCGCGCGCAACGTCACGCGCGAGCAGGCCTATGACTACGTGGCCGGCTACACCGTGGCCAACGACTACGCGCTGCGCGACTACCTGGAGAACTGGTATCGCCCCAACCTGCGCGTCAAGAGCCGCGACACCTGCACCCCGCTGGGGCCATGGCTGGTGGACCGCGACGACGTGGCCGACCCGATGAGCCTGGACCTGCGCACCACCGTCAACGGCGTCGAGACCCAGCGCGGCAACACCCGCGACATGGTGTTCGACATCCCCGCCCTGATCGCGTACTTCAGCGGCTTCATGACGCTGTCGCCCGGCGACCTGATCCTGACCGGCACCCCGGACGGCATCGTCAACGTCCAGCCGGGCGACGAGGTCGTGACCGAGATCGACGGCATCGGCCGTCTGGTCAATACGCTGGTGCCCTGCCCCGCCTGACCCCCCTACCTGGACACCCCGCATGCTCGATTCCACCACCGTGCGCGCGCTGGCCGCGCGCCTGCACGACGCCGAACGCACCCGCCAGCAGATCCGCCAGATCTCGCTGGAACACCCCGACATCACCATCGCCGACGCCTACGCCATCCAGCGCGCCTGGATGGACATCAAGCTGGCCGAGGGCCGCGTCAAGCGTGGCCACAAGATCGGCCTGACCTCGCGCGCCATGCAGTTGTCGTCGCAGATCGACGAACCCGATTTCGGCATGTTGCTCGATGACATGTTCTTCGAGGATGGCGGCGACATTCCCGCCGGCCGCTTCATCCTGCCGCGGCTGGAAGTGGAGCTGGCCTTCGTGCTGGGCAAGCGCCTGCAAGGGCCGAACGTGACCCTGTTCCAGGTATACGACGCGGTCGACTACGTGATCCCGGCGCTGGAGATCATCGATGCCCGCTCGCACGGCATCGACCCCGACAGCAAGCGTCCGCGCAAGGTGTTCGACACCATCGCCGACAACGCGGCCAACGCCGGCGTGGTGATGGGCGGGCGGCCGGTGAAGATCGGCGAGCTGGACCTGCGCTGGATCGGCGCGATCCTGTCGCGCAACGCGGTGATCGAGGAAACCGGCGTGGCCGCCGGCGTCTTGAACCATCCGGCCAATGGCGTAGTATGGCTGGCGAACAAGCTGGCCGCGCACGAGGTGGCGCTGGAAGCGGGCGAGATCATCCTGTCGGGTTCCTTTACCCGGCCGGTGGCCGCGCGCCCCGGCGACACCTTCAACGTCGACTACGGCGTGCTCGGCTCCGTCAACTGCCACTTCATCTGACCTCAACGCGGCCCATGGATATCCTGACCAATCAGTTCAAACGCGCGCTGCGCGCCGGTACGCCCCAGATCGGCCTGTGGGCCGGCCTGGCCAGCGCCTACACCTCCGAGATCATCGCCGGCGCCGGCTTCGACTGGCTGCTGATCGACGGCGAGCACGCCCCCAACACGCTGCAGACCACGCTGGCGCAACTGCAATCGGTGGCCGCCTATCCGGTGGCGCCGGTGGTGCGCCCGGCCTGGAACGATCCGGTGCAGATCAAGCAGATCCTCGACACCGGCGCGCAGACGCTGCTGGTGCCGATGGTGCAGTCGGCCGAAGAGGCCGCCGCCGCCGTGGCCGCGGTGCGCTATCCGCCCGCCGGCATCCGTGGCGTGGGCAGCGCGCTGGCGCGTTCGTCGCGCTGGAACCGCATCCCCGACTACCTGGAGCGCGCCAACGACGAGATGTGCGTGCTGGTGCAGATCGAGACGCCGCGCGGGGTGGAGGCGCTGGAGGCCATCCTGGCGGTGGACGGCGTGGACGGCGCCTTCATCGGCCCGGCCGACCTGTCGGCCAGCATGGGCTACCTGGGCCAGCCCGAGCATCCCGAAGTCACCCGCACCATCGACGCGGCCATCGGCCGCATCGTCAAGTCGGGCAAGGCCGCCGGCATCCTGCACAGCGGCGTGGCGCAGGCCAGGCACTACCTGTCGCTGGGCGCGACCTTCGTGGCGGTGGGCGTGGACGCGGTGCTGCTGGCGCGCGCTGCCGAGAAGCTGGCCGGCGAGTTCAAGGACGTCAAGCCGGCCGCCAAGGCCGGCGGACCGTACTGAGCCGGACCGCAAACGGAAAAAACCCCACGCTCCGCCGCTACGCGGGTCGCCGCCCCTGCGGGGGCGCGCTTTTGCCTTTGAGGGCGGCCCGGCGGCAAAAAAGGCGCCCGTGGGGCGCCTTCTTTATCCCGTGCCACGGGCGGCGTGCCGGCCGTGGGGCGGGCGATCAGGAGCGGCCGCCCAGGCTGCCGCCGCCGTCCACGCCCAGCACCTGGCCGGTGATGAAGCCGGCGTCGTCCGACAGCAGGAAGGCGATGGCGGCGGCCACTTCGGCCGGCGTGCCCAGGCGCTTCATCGGCACCGAGGCCAGCGCGCGCTTTTCGCCTTCGCTGCCCGCCGGACGGGTGGCGCGGAACATTTCGGTTTCAATGGGGCCCGGCGCCACCGCGTTGGCGGTCACGCCGTATTCGGCCAGTTCCAGCGCCCACGTGCGGGTGCAGCCGACCAGCGCGCTCTTGGCGGCCGAATAGGCGGTGCGTTCCAGGCCGCCGTGGATGGCGCGGCTGCAGACGTTGACGATACGGCCGGCGCGGCGCGCTTTCATCGATTCGATGAAGGCCTGCGTCACCTGCACGGCGACGCGCACATTCAGGTCCAGCACGTTGTAGAGGGTGGCCAGATCGATCTCGCCCAGCGGCTGGGGCGAGGCGATGCCGACGTTGTTGACCACGGCATCGACCGGGAATTTCTCGCGGATCTCGCGCAGCACTTCCTCGGTGCGGCCGGCGTCGGCCAGGTCACAGGCATAGAGGTAGCCGGGAAAGTCCACATCGCCGGTATTGCGCGCGATACCGACCACATGACAACCCATGTCGGACAGCCGCTGAGTAAGGGCCCAGCCTATGCCTTTGGTGGCGCCCGTGATGAGCACGCATTTGTCCTTCATGGATCGAAACCTCGTCGTTCGTTACTGGGGCGAAAACGGGCGCTTGGGCGCCCGGTTTTCAAGTAGACACCATCCGGCGTTGCCTGTCTTGTAAATTGCGTAGCAATTCTTGCATGCCGGACACCTGCCGCCGTGGGCGGAAGTACCCGGTGAAAAAGGACGCCGTCAGGCTTGCGACAGGCAAGAGTCGGAAAAGTGCCCGGGGTTGGTCAAAAAGGAATCAGGCGTCCCGGGTGACCGGCACGCGCGGCGCCAAGGCGCAAAGGAGCTCGTAGCCGATGGTGCCGGCCGCGAGCGCGACTTCGTCCACCGACGGCCCCTCCTCGCCCCACAGCGACACCGGGGCGCCGACGCCGGCGGCCGGAATCGGGTCCAGGTCGACGATCAGCATGTCCATCGACACCCGCCCGACCAGCCGGGTACGGACGCCGGCCACGACCACCGGGGTGCCGGTGGCGGCATGGCGCGGATAGCCGTCGGCGTAGCCGCAGGCCACGATGCCGACGCGCATGGGGCGGTCGGCGCGGAACAGCGCGCCGTAGCCGACCGAGTCGCCGGCCTTCAATTCCTGCACCGCGATGATCTCGGAGCGCAACGACATGGCTGGCTTGAGCCCGAAGGCGGCGGCCTCGGCGTCGGCGAAGGGCGAGGCGCCATACAGGCAGATGCCGGGACGGACCCAGTGCGCCTGGCTCTCGGAACCGACGGCGACCTCGGCGAAGCGCAGGGTGGCCGCCGAATTGCAGACGCTGACAGGCCCGGTCATCTTATGCGTCACCGAATTGAACACGGCCAGTTGCTCGGTGATGCCCTGGGGGCCGTCGGCGCAGGCGAAATGGGTCATCTTGCCGATCGAGCCGATCACGCCCTGCTGTTGCAGCAGCAGCGCGCGCTCGTGGGCGGCGGGATAGGCCGCGGGCGAAAAGCCCAGCCGGTTCATGCCGCTGTTGAGCTTGAGCATGACGTCCACGCGGCGCGACAGTCGGGCGCGCGCCAGCATGTCGAGCTGTTCGCGCTGATGCACGGTGATGCTCAGGTGGTAGCGGTCGACGATCTCGAGATCGGACGGATTGAAGAAGCCTTCGAGCAGCAGGATCGGACCGCCCCAGCCGGCCTCGCGGCAGCGCACGGCCTCGTCCAGGTCCAGCATGGCCAGCCCTTGCGCCTTGGAAAAACCGGCGACGGCCTGTTCGATGCCATGGCCGTAGGCGTTGGCCTTGATCACTGCCCAGATCGACGGCGGCACGCCGCCGGCCGCGGCGGCGGTCTGGTCGAGGTGGCTGCGCACGGCGGCCAGGTTGTGGGCCAGGGCGGAAACGGAAACGGTGGCTGAAATTGGGCGGGGCATGGTATGAGATCCTGTGGCGCTTAAGTCTAACTGATCGGCGTGTCGGCGGCGCGGGGCCGCGGCGCCGCACGTACTCTAAAATGACCGGGATCCGGCCCGCGCGGCCAGACCGCAGTCAGAAAGCAGGACCAGACCATGCCCATCGATCACTACGAGAATTTTCCCGTCGCCTCGCTGCTGCTGCCGCGCAGGCTGCGCGGCGCCGTGACCGATCTGTACCGGTTTGCCCGGGCGGCGGACGACATCGCCGACGAAGGCAGCGCCAGCGACGACGAGCGGCTGGCCCAACTGGCGGCCTTCCGCGCCGAACTGCACCGCATCGGCGCCGAACCGGGCGCCGTGCCCGCGCCCGGCGCGCCTCAACTGGCCGGCATTTTCGTGCCGCTGGCGGCCACCATCGCCCGCCACCAGTTGCCCATCACGCCGTTCTACGACCTGCTGTCGGCCTTCGAACAGGACATCAGCGTCAAGCGCTACGAGGACTACGCCACGCTGGCCGATTACTGCACCCGCTCGGCCAATCCGGTCGGGCGGCTGATGCTGCATCTGTTCGATGCCGCCGAACCCCACAACGTGGAGCAGTCGGACGCCATCTGCACCGGGCTGCAACTGGTGAACTTCTGGCAGGACGTGCGGGTCGACTGGCACAAGCACCGCGTCTACCTGCCGCAGGAAGACCTGGACCGCTTCGGCGTCTCGGAAGAGGACCTGGCGGCCTGCCGCCTGACGCCGGGCTGGCGCGCGCTGATGGCATTCCAGGTGGAACGCACCCGCGCGCTGCTACACTTCGGCGCTCCGCTGGCGCGCCGCCTGCCGGGCCGAATCGGCCTGGAACTGCGCCTGGTGGTGCAAGGCGGGCTGCGCGTGCTGGAGCGGATCGAGGCGAGCGGCTACGATGTATTCATGAACCGACCCGAATTGGGCGCCAAGGACTGGGCCATCATGCTCTGGCGCTCCATCAAGTAAGCAAACGGCCCTGCCAACTATGACCCCTGACGAGTACTGCCAGGAGAAAGCCGCCAAAAGCGGTTCCAGCTTCTACTATTCCTTCCTGTTCCTGCCGCCCGAGCGGCGGCGCGCCATCACGGCGCTGTACGCCTATTGCCGCGAAGTCGACGACGTGGTCGACGAATGCACCGACCCGTCGCTGGCGCGCATCAAGCTGGCCTGGTGGCGCACGCAGGTCGACCAGATGTTCGACGGCAAGCCCGACCATCCCGTGACCCGCGCGCTGCAGCCGCACCTGCAGAGCTGTTCGATCACCCGCGAGCGCCTGCTGGCCGTGGTCGACGGCATGGAAATGGACCTGGACCAGACCCGCTACCTGGACTGGCCCGGCCTGCGCAAGTATTGCTGGCATGCCGCCGGCGTGGTCGGCGAACTGTCGGCCGGCGTCTTCGGCTACACCGATCCGGCCACGCTGGTGTACGCCGAGAAGCTCGGCCTGGCGTTCCAGATGACCAACATCATCCGCGACGTGGGCGACGACGCCCGCCGCGGCCGCATCTACATCCCGGTCAACGACATGCAGCAGTTCGAGGTCAAGGCCTCGGACATCCTGAATGGCGAGTATTCCGAACGCTTCTCGGCCCTGATGAAGTTCCAGGCCGAGCGCGCGCGCGAGTTGTACCGCGAGGCGATGCGCAGCCTGCCCGAAGCCGATCGGCGCGCGCAGCGTCCCGGCCTGATGATGGCGGCGATCTATCACGCGCTGCTCGACGAGATCGAGCGCGACAACTGGCAGGTGCTGCATCAGCGCATCTCGCTGACGCCGCTGCGCAAGCTGTGGCTGGCGTGGAAGACCTGGGTAGGCGGCGGGCGCGGACTGGTCCGCCGGTTGGCACGGTGAAGGCGGCGGTCATCGGCGCCGGCTGGGCGGGCCTGGCGGCCAGCGTCGCCCTGCGCGAAGCCGGCGCCAAGGTCACCGTGTTCGAAGCCGGCCACACGCCCGGCGGCCGCGCCCGGCGCGTGTTCCACGATGGCTTCGAATCGCCGCTGGACAACGGCCAGCACCTGCTGTCAGGCGCCTACACGCACACGCTGGCGCTGATGCGCCGGGTGGGCCGCAACCCCGATGCCCTGTTGATGCGCCGATCGCTGCGGCTGGCGAGCCTGGACGGCCGCTTCCGGCTGTCGGCGCCGCGCCTGCCCGCGCCGCTGCACATGGCGGTGGCGATCCTGGGCGCGCGCGGCCTGTCGTGGGCCGACCGCTTTGCCACGCTGCGCCTGATGCGCGGCCTGCGAGCCATGTCCTGGACGCCGCCGCGCGACTGGACCGTGCTGCAGCTCCTGCACTATCACGCGCAGTCCGACGCCCTGATCCGCCAGGTCTGGGAACCGCTGTGCCTGGCCGCGCTGAATACCCCCGTGGCCAGCGCCAGCGCCGGGTTGTTCGCCCGCGTGCTGCGCGACAGCCTGGCCGGCCGCCGCGAAGACAGCGACCTGCTGCTGCCCTGCACCGACCTGTCGGCGCTGTGGCCGGATGCCGCCGCGCGCCAGGTCACCATGCGCTACGGCAGCACGGTGCGCCAGTTGCGTCCGGCGGAGGACGGCATCGACATCAATCAGGAACGCTTCGACGCCGCCGTGCTGGCGGTGCCGCCGGCGTTCGCCGCGCGCCTGCTGGACGCGCCGCTGCGGGCGGCCGGCGCCACCGGGCTGTTGGACGCGCTGCGCGCCTTCGACTATCTGCCGATCGCCACGCTCAACCTGCGGCTGGCCGGCCCCTGGCGCCTGCCCGAGCCCATGATGATGCTGCGCGAAGAGCCGGCCCGTGGCCACGTCGGCCAATGGCTGTTCGACCGCGCGCAACTGGCCGGCGATGCCCTGGCCGGCGAACTGGCGGTGGTGGCGAGCGCCGCCACCAGCCTGGCCGACCGCAACCGCCAGCAGGCCATCGAGGCCCTGATCGATCAGGTGGCCGAACAGGCCGCCGCCCATCCGCAGCGGCTGCCGCCGATGCCGGAAGTCGCGGCGGCGGAATTGTTCATCGAAAAACGCGCCACCTTCGCGGCGGTGCCGGGCCTGACGCGGCCCTTGAACAGCACGCCGTGGCCGACGCTGGCGCTGGCCGGCGACTGGACCGATACCGGCTATCCCGGCGTGCTGGAAGGCGCGGTGCGCAGCGGCCTGGAAGCGGCGCGGGTGCTGAATCCGCGGGCCGGCGACTGAAGCGTCGCCAAGGCGCCACGCAACCGCATGGCGGCCGGGCGCCGCCGCAACGCGGGCGCCTCAGCGCAACAGGCTGGCCGTTGCCAGGCCCAACCCCGTCAGCAGCAGGGATCCGAGCAAACTGAAGCCGGCGTAGCCGAGCGCGCCGCCGTACGCGCCGCGCTCGAGCATCGCCACGGTTTCGGCCGAGAAAGTCGAGAAGGTGGTCAGACCGCCCATGAAGCCGGTGATGGCCCCCAGCCGCACCCAGGCGGGCCATTCGGGATGGCCCGCCACCAGCGCCAGCACCAGCCCCACCAGATAGCCCCCGGCCAGGTTGACCGCGAGCGTGCCCCAGGGCCACGACTCGGTGTTGAGCCACAGGCTGACGAGCCAGCGGGCCCAGGCGCCGAACATGGCGCCCAGGCCCACGGCCAGGAAGTTCAGGGGAATCAGGGTCTGGTAGGCGGACATGGACTCAGGGCGCGCGGTGCTGCTTGAGGCGCAAGGAAAAGACCAGCAGCAGTATGCCAAAGAACACGGCATAGATACCGATGACCCACACCAGCGCCAGCGCGCCGGCCCCCGGCTGCATCACCAGCATCGCGCCGAACAGGACCGACACCAATCCGGACAGCCCCAGGAACCATTCGTTGCGGATTTCCTTGCGGAAACGGATCGCGGCAATGATCTGGAACACGCCGGCCACCAGCGCCCAGATGGCGATAATGTAGAGCAGGATCAGCGCCGTCAGCCCCGGCCACAGGAAAGTGACGATGCCGGCCGCCACGCCCAGCAGGCCGACGATGATCAATGCCCACAGCGGCTTGCCGTGGTCGCGGATGCGGATGCCGGCGATCAGCGCCAGCACGCCATCGGCCAGCGCGAACGCGCCCCACACCAGCACCAGCGCCGACAAGGTGATCGCCGGCATGAACACGGCCATCAGGCCGAACAGAATGGCGACGACGCCGCGCAACGCCACCCAACCCCAATGACGACCGATCTGATCCACGACTTGCGATTCAAGCATGACGACCTCCGGTAACACGTAACGGGTGACCTATCTTATTTGAATTTCCCCGCCCGTGGACCGCCTGGCCGCCGTGACCCGGCTGGCCGGAAAGACCGTGCCAGCCGGAGACGGGCGGCTCCCCGCCTTACTGCAGCTTGATCTGCGCGCGCTCGATCACCGATTTCCACCGGTCGCGCTCGGCGCGGATCTGCTCACCGAACTCGGCCGGTGAATTGCCCAGCGGGAAGGCGCCCGTCTCTTCCATCTTGGCGGCGGTGGCGGGGTCGCGCACCGCCTTCGCGAAGGCCTGCGCCAGCTTGTCGCGCACGTCGGCCGGCATGCCCGCCGGCCCCACCACGCCGTACCAGGCCGTGACGTCGTAGTCCTTGTAGCCCTGCTCCGCGAAGGTCGGCACGTCCGGCAGGCGCGGATTGCGCGCGGTCCCGGTGATGGCCAGCGCGCGCAGGTGGTTGCTCTTGATGTAGGGCAGCGACGACGGGAAGTTGTCGAAGATCACGGGCACCACGCCGCCCACCGTGTCGGTCAGGGCCGGCGCCGAGCCGCGGTACGAGATGCTGTTCATCTTGCCGCCGGTGATCTGCAGGAACCAGATCATGCCCAGGTCGTTGACACCGCCGGCGCCTGCGTTGGCGTAGCCGTCCTTGCCGGGATTGGCGCGCACGTGCGACACGAATTCCGCCAGCGTCCTGGCCGGATACTGCGGGTTGACGCTGAGGATGTTGGGGCTGGTCACCAGGTTGCTGATGGGCGTGAAGTCCTTGACCGGGTCATAGGCCAGCTTGGGGAACAGGTGCGGCGCGGTGCCGTGGGTGCTGACGGTCGCCAGCCCCACCGTGTAGCCATCGGGCTTGGCGCGCGCGGTGGCGGCCATGCCGATGGTGCCGGAGGCGCCGGTGCGGTTCTCCACCACGACCTGTTGCCCCAGGATCTCGCCCGCCTTGGCCGCGGCCAGCCGGCCGACGATGTCGGTGGGGCCGCCGGCCGGGAACGGCACGATCAGGGTGATGGGGCGGTCGGGGAATTCGGCGTGGGCGGCCGGCAACAGGGCGGCCAGCGCCAGGGCGACGCAAGTCTTGCGGATCATCGGGATTGTCTCCTGTGGGGATCGGTTCTGCTTGTTATCGGGAAAGAACGGGCGCGGCGGCGATGCTGGCGTCGCGGCGCAATATCCTGCCGGGACGATGCGTGCCGGGCGCCGCCGGGAACACGGCGCAGCCGTTGACCAGCACGTGCTCGATGCCGGCCGAGGCCAGCGTCGGCGCGTCCCAGGTGGCGCGGTCGCACACCGTATCGGCGTCGAACACCACCACGTCGGCCCAGGCGCCCACGGTCAGCCGGCCGCGATCGGCCAGGCCGAACACGCGGGCCGGCAGCGCGGTCATCTTGGCCACGGCGGCCTCCAGCGTCAGCAGCTCGGCCTCGCGCACGTAGCGTCCCAGCACGCGCGTGAAACTGCCCCACAGGCGGGGGTGCGGATGGGCGTCGTTGGGCAGGCCGTCGGAGCCCACCATGCAGCATTCGTGCTGGAAGATGCGGCGCACTTCGTTTTCGTCCATGGCGAAGTAGATCGCGCCCGCCGGGCACAGGCGGCGCGCCGCCGTGACCGGATCGCAGCCCCAGCGCGCGGCGATCTCGGCCAGCGACTGGCCGCCGCATTCGGGATGCGGCGTCGACCAGGTGATGCGGATGTCGTCGATCTGGTCGGCGCGCTCCGGAATCAGGATGGTGGAGCTGCCAGGATACGGATAGATGTCCAGCGCCACATCGACGCCGGCGGCGCGGGCACGGTCGATGTTGGCCAGCGTGGCGGCGCTCTTGCCCCAGTTGGCCGGCATCATGCATTTGTGGTGCGACAGCACCGTGGCGCAGCCGGTGCGGCGACCGATGCCCAGCACCTCGTCGACGGCGGCCTCGACCGCGTCGCCCTCGTTGCGGATGTGGCTGGTGTGCAGCGCGCCGTGCGAGGCCGCGACGCGCGCCAGGCCGTCGAGTTCGGCTTCCTCGGCGACGCCGCCGGGCTGGTAGGCCAGGCCCGTGCTGAACCCCACCGCACCAGCCTCCAACGCGTCGGCCAGCATGCGCTCCATCGCCCGCTGCTCCTCGGCGCTGGGCTGTGCCGCCGGATCAAGCATCGCGGCCAGGCGCAGGTTGGCGTGGCCCACCAGGGCGGCCACGTTGATCATCGGCCGCTGTTCCTGCAGCGCGCCGAAATACGCGGCCATGTCCGCGAACAGCGGCGAATCGCCCAGCAGCGCCAGCGCAGCGGCGGTGTTGCCCGGCAGCGGCGCGGGCGCGCCGCTGATGCCGCAGTTGCCAACCACCACCGAGGTGATGCCCTGGCTGGTCTTCCATTCCAGGCCCGGCCTTTCCACGAACATCAGGTCGTCGTGACCGTGGGTGTCGATGAATCCGGGCGCGACGATCCTGCCGGCGACATCGAGGCGTCGCGCGGCCGGGGTGGCCGACAGATCGCCAATGGCGGCGATGCGCTCGCCACGGATGCCGACGTCGGCGCGGCGGCGCGCGGCGCCCGTCCCGTCGATCACCCAGCCGCCTTCGATAACCAGATCCAGTTCTTCCTGCATGCCACTTCCGTCTCGATAGGGCCGGCATCGAGGCCGGCCGCTTGCGGGCCGTCCACCGACGGCTCCGATGCTTGATGAAGCCCCTAGTATCGTCCGCCCGATCAATCTGGAAAAATTGTTTTTATTGATCCATCCATCGTGATTTGAAATGAATCGCCTGCCCAAGCACGTCACCCTCAAGCATCTGACCGCGTTCGTCGCGGTGGCGCAGGAATCCAGCTTCACGCATGCCGGCAAGCGCCTGTTCCAGACCCAGTCGTCGGTGACCAGCCTGGTGCGCCAGTTGGAAGAGGCGCTGGCCACGCGCCTGTTCGCGCGCACCAGCCGGCGCGTGCTGCTGACGGCGGCGGGCGAGGAGTTCCTGCCGCGCGTGATGCGCCTGCTGGCCGATTTCGATGGCGCGATCGAGGACGTGGTGCGCTTCGGCGCGCTGGAACGCGGCCGCGTCGGCGTGGCGGCCGCGCCCTCGGCCATCACCGAGCTGATCGCGCCGGCGGCGGCGCTGTTCGCGGCGCAATATCCCGCCATCCGCCTCTATCTGAGCGACGACAACTCCGGCCGCATCCAGCGCAAGGTGGCCGCGCGCGAAGTCGATTTCGGCCTGACCAGCCGTTGGGCCGATGCGCCCGGCCTGCAATTCGACGCGCTATTGGAAGACCGCTTCGGCGTGCTGTACCGGCGCGACGACGCCAGCCTGCGCCCGGGCCGCGACGGCGCCATGCGCTGGTCCGACCTGGCGGGCCGCAAGCTGGTGGGGGTGGTGGACGAGACCGGCATCATGGCGCTGCTGCGGGCCCGCGCGGACCTGCCGATCGAAGCCGCCGCGCCCTTCTACGAGGCCTCCAGCACCACTTCCCAGGCAGCGTTGGTGAAGGCCGGCATGGGCGTGGCGCTGCTGCCCGCGCTGGCGGCGCAGCGGGTGCTGGAACCGGGATTGGCGTTCGCGCTGCTGGCGCGGCCGACGGTGGTGCGCACGCTGTGCATCATCCGCCACAAGGAACATGCGCTGAGCCCGGCGGCCGAGGCGCTGATCCGCGCCATCCGCGACTACCTGCGCAGCGCGGCGCTGCCGGCCGGCTGCAAGCTGTCGGCGGGCGCGACGCGCCGGCGCGCCTGACGCATCGCATCGCCACGGCAACGCCAGCGGGGCATGCGCCCGCCCCGCCGCGACGATACGCGCCGCTCAGGCGCGCAGCTTCGCGTCCAGGGCTGCCAGTCCCGCGGCGAACACGCCCTGGCCCACGGCGGTCGCCACCGCCTGCAGGTCGGCGTCCGCCTCGACCCGGAAATCGGCCCACCATTCCACCAGCGTCGTGCCGCTCTCGGTGATGGCGCGCAGGTTGATGCCGGCGACGTAGTCACGCATCGGCAGATCGGTCTCGATGATGGAATAGCGCAGCGCGGTGCCCGGGTCGTCCAGCATCAGCAACTGCTCGCGCACGAAGCCCGAAGGCTTGAGCGACAGGTAGCGCACCGAGCCGATGGCGTCGTGGCGGCCGCCCTCTTCCAGGCGGCTGTGCGCAATGCCGGGATGCCACTCCGCCAGGCCGTTGAAATCACGAAACAGCGGCCAGACCTTGGCCAGCGGCGCCTGGACGATGGCGCTGGTGTAGACGGTATGCGGCATACGGACTCCTGACGGGCGCGCGGCGCCCCGGCGGAAACGGAGGAAGGGGAAATTTCAGAACGTCAGTTGCTTGAACTCGCGGGTGGCGGCGGTCAGCGCCTGCTCGGTGGGCAGGCGCTCCATCGAGCTGGCGCCGTAGAAACCGTGGCAATGCTGGCAATGGCGCAGGATGTGGGCGGCGTCCTCGGGCGTGGCGATGGGGCCGCCGTGGCACAGCACGATCACGTCGGGACGCACGGCCAGGGCGGCCGCCGCGATGCGGTCGATGGCGGCGACGCAGTCATCCAGCGTCAGCGCGGTCTCGGCGCCGATCGAACCGCCGGTGGTCAGGCCCATATGCGCCACGATGATGTCGGCGCCGGCCTGCGTCATGGCCACGGCGTCGTCCTCGTTGAAGACGTACGGCGTGGTCAGCATGCCCTTTTCGTGCGCCAGGCGGATCATGTCCACCTCCAGCGCGTAGCCCATGCCGGTCTCTTCCAGGTTGGCGCGGAAGGTGCCGTCGATCAGGCCCACGGTGGGGAAGTTCTGCACGCCAGCGAAGCCCTGGCGCTTGAGGTCGTCCAGGAACACGTCGAAGTCGCAGAACGGATCGGTGCCGTTGACGCCGGCCAGCACCGGCGTGCGCTTGACCACGGGCAGCACTTCGCGGCCCATGTCGACCACGATCTCGTTGGCGTTGCCGTAGGCCAGCAGGCCGGCCAGCGAGCCGCGCCCGGCCATGCGATAGCGGCCCGAGTTGTAGATCACGATCAGGTCGATGCCGCCCGCTTCCTCGCACTTGGCGGACAGTCCGGTCCCGGCGCCGCCGCCCACGATGGGGGTGCGGTCGCGCACCATGGCGCGGAACTTGTCCAGCAGTTGGTTACGGTCAAAGCGCGGCATGGCGGCAATCCTCAATGTTTGGCGATGGCTAGGAACTGCTCGACCGCGGTGCGGGCGAACAGGGGGTCGTTGATGTGGCACGGCACGCGCACCAGGCGCCGGTCTGCGGTCTGCACCAGGCGCGACTCCAGCGCCTCGAACAGCGCGGCGTCGGCCTGCGGATCCCAGAACGCCTGGCCCGGCGCGTCCAGCGCCGAGACGCCGCCTTCCGGGATCAGGAAGCGCACGGGGCCGTCGCAGCGGTTCAGCCGGTCAGCGATCCATTCGCCCTGGCGGCGGTTCTCTTCCGCCGTGGTGCGCATCAGCGTCACCTGCGGGTTGTGGGGGTAGAAGGTGCGGCCGCGGTAGCGCTCGGGCACCGAATCCATGGCGCCGAAATTGACCATGTCGAGGGCGCCGCAGGAGCCCACGTAGGGCGCGCGCGTGCGGGCCACAGCGCCAAAGCGGTCCTCGGTGCAGGCCAGCACGCCGCCGAACAGGAAGTCGCAGACCTCGGTGGTGGTCAGGTCCAGCACGCCGGACAGCAGATGGCTGTCGAGCAGCTTTTCCATCGACTGGCCGCCGGTGCCGGTGGCGTGGAACACCAGGCAGTCATAGCGCGATTCGAGCAGCGGCGTGACCTGCTGCACGCAGGCGGTGGTGACGCCGAACATGGTGATGCCGACGGCGGGCCGGCTGTCATCGCCCGCGGCGCTGGCGGCCTGGCGGAAGGCGCCGCCGATGGCGCCGGCGGCATTGGCCAGCACGCGGCGCGAGATGCGGTTCAGGCCGGCCACGTCGGTCACGGAATACATCATGGCGATGTCCGACGGCCCGACATAGGGCGCGACGTTGCCCGACGCCATGGTCGAGACCATCAGCTTGGGCACGCCGATGGGCAGCGCGCGCATGGCCGGGGTGATCAATGCGGTGCCGCCGGAGCCGCCCAGGCCCAACAAGGCGCCGATGTCGGGGTTGGCGGCGGCATAGTGTTCGAATGCCAACGCCATGGCCGCGATGGCGGTGCCCCGGTCGCCCGTGAACACGGCCTGCTCGCCCTGCGGGTGGCTGCGCGCCACTTCCCGCGCCTGCACTTGCGCCGCGCTGGCCGCGCCGGTGGTGGACACGTCCACCGAGACCACGTCCAGGCCGTCGCGCTTGAGCAGCTCGACCACGTACTCGGCCTCGTGACCCTTGGTGTCGTAGGTGGCGGCCACGAAAACCCGCCGATTCGAATGCGTCATGACTCCTCCGCGGGCGGCTACACTCGGTGCGCGCCTCGATATATGTCCGGGGCTAGTGGCCCTGTAGAATCAAGAAATGAGACGAAAGAATCATACTGAGACACCTGTCTCACGTCAAACCGCGACCACGGCGCGCAAGCCGGCCGCCGCCCCGGCGCGCCTGATCGCGCCCGCCAGCCGCCAGGCGGCCGCCAGCGGCGAACCGCCGCACGGACCGCGCGCGCGCATGCGCAAGATCCTGCTGGACGCCGCGCAGCGCCTGATGGCGCAAGGCATCACCCCGTCGGTGGCCGAGCTGGCCGAGCACGCGCAGGTGTCGCGCGCCACCGCCTACCGCTACTTCCCGAGCCAGAGCGCGCTGATCGCCGCCGTGGTCGACGAGAGCCTCGGGCCGATCCTCGCCTGGGACTCGACCGCGCCCGACGCCGCCACCCGCGTCGACGAACTGCTGCGCTTCGCCTACCCGCGCCTGGCCGCCCACGAGGCGCCGCTGCGCGCGGCCATCCAGGTGTCGCTGCAGCAGCACGCCGAAGCCAGCGCCGGCCGCGCCGGCAATGAACCGCGGCTGGTGCGCGGCCATCGGGTCGACATCCTCAAGCGCGCCATCGCGCCGCTGGCGGACCTGCTGCCGCCGGCGCAACAGGAACGCGTGGCGCAGGCGCTGTCGCTGGTCTACGGCACCGAGGTGTTCCTGGTGCTCAAGGACATATGGGGCCTGGAATTGCCGGCCGTCACCGAGGTCGCCCGCTGGACTGCGCAGGCCATCATCCGCCAGGCGCTGGCCGACGCGACGCAAGCCGCCCGCTAACAGCAAGCTGTCATTCCCACGTCACTCGCGGCCCGCATAGTGCGGGCCTTCGCGGCGCCGCGCCGGTGCGGGCCGCATGACGCTGGAGTATGGAATGCAGTTCGAAGTAACCCGCCTGCGGCGGGCCCTGATGCCGTTGTCGCTGGCTTGCGTAACCTTGCTGAGCGCCTGCGGCGGCAGCGATGACGATGACGACGCGAGCGCGCCGCCGGTCGTGACCGAACCCACGCCGCCCGTGAAGACCGGCGCCTGGAGCGCGGGCGACCTGCACGTGCACACGATCCAGTCCGACGACGCCCAGACCACGCTGGAAAGCGTGCTGGACCAGGCCTTCGACCGCTACCAACTGGACTGGGCCGCGCTTTCGAACCACCTGCGCATGTCCGCGCGCGACAACACCGGCGCCAACATTCCCGGCGGCTCGATCCCGTTCTCGGCGGGCATGGCGCGCTATGAAGTGCCGTTCATCAAGCAGGCGCAGGCGGCGGGCCGCTACGCCGGCAAGATCATCTTCTCGTCGTTCGAGTGGGACATGCCCACGCACGACCACGTCAACATCGGCATCGGCACCAACGACCCGCTGTCCGACAGGTCGCTGCGCGCCGTGGCCGAATTCGAATACCTGTACACCAACAAGGCCGCCAACCTGTTCGACGCGCAACTGGTCGCCGACCTGGCCGGCCAGACGCGCGCGTACACCACGCACGCCGACTCGCTGACGGCCCTGAAGTGGCTGCGCGACAAGCACCCCGACAGCTACATGCTGTTGAACCACCCGTCGCGCTACGCCGGCAAGTACACCATCGGCCAGTTGCGCGAGATGCACGACCTGGCGCCGTCGATCTTCTTCGCCATCGAAGGCATGGTCGGCAACCAGATGGAGCCGGACCGCGGCGGCTATGCCGAGGCCTACACGGCCGACAAGCTGCCCAACCGCACCTACGGCGGCGTCGACTACCTGGTGGCCAAGCTCGGGGGCACCTGGGACGCGCTGCTGGGCGAGGGCCGCCACATCTGGACCGTGGCCGATTCGGACTTCCATTTCCGCATCAACGCCACCGGCCAGTACAGCAGCGGCTACGCGCCGGGCGAATACGCCAAGACCTACGTCTGGAAGGATGGCAAGGACATGGCGGCGGTGGTCGCGGGCCTGAAGAGCGGCCGCATGTTCGGCGTCTTCGGCGACCTGATCGACGCGCTCGAATTCCAGGCGCAGGGCGCCTCGGGCGCGGCACAGATGGGCGGCGAACTGACGGCGGCCAAGGGCGAGCAGGTGGAGGTCACCATCCGCTTTCGCAGCCCCGCCAGCAACCACTACGAGTATCCGATCGAAAGCGGCAACCCCACCTACGTCAAGCCGACCGTGCACCACGTCGACCTGATCGTGGGCGATATCGGCGCCCGCGCCGCCGCCGGCACGCCGGCATACGACAACGCCACCAATCCGAGCACCCGCGTGCTGGGCCGATATACCAGCAAGGACTGGACCGTGGACAAGGACGGCTACAACGTCATCAAGGTCAAGCTGACCGCCGACAAGAGCCAGTATCTGCGCCTGCGCGGCACCAACCTGGCGCCGGACGTGGCGGGCGAGACCGCCAACGGCGAACCGTTGCCAGACGCCAAGGTCGATCTGGCCGACAACGCGGCCCGCTTCAACGCCATCAACGCGCGCAATTACAACGACCTGTGGTTCTATTCGAACCCGGTGTTCGTCACCGTCAAACAGTAAGACGGCCTGCGCCGGCGCGGCATTTCGAGCCGCGCCGGCCCGATCCGAGACGCGACCGGCACGGATTCCCTTTTATAAGTCACAGTTATTTTGTTGACCGACCACCCCTCAATTGCTACATATGAGGGCGCAACTGCACTTGGTTCCTGATTATTCTCATCGGAGGATTTTTATGAGCAAGCGAATTGTTGTCGTGGGAGGCGGGGTCGGCGGCACCATGCTGGCCAACCAACTGGTCCACAAGCTGTACCCCGAAGTGGCGGCCGGCAAGGTCAGCATCATGTTGCTGTCCGATTCGCCGGATCATTACTACAAGCCGGCCTTCATGTACGTGGCGTTCAACCTGTTTTTCCAGGAAGAACTCAAGCGTCCCGAACGTTCCCTGCTGCGGCCCGAGATCGATTTCCGCGTCGACAAGGTGACGCGCTTCGATTTCGATGCCCAGCAACTGCACACCCGCGGCGGCAAGCGCCACGGCTACGACTATCTCGTGATCGCCACCGGCTGCGTGCCCGCGCCGGAGCGCATCGAAGGGCTGCGCGAAGCGGGCGACCATTTCTACCAGTACGAGCCGGCGCGGCAACTGGCCAGCCGCCTCTCCACGATCGAACGCGGCCGCGTGTTCGTCAGCGTCACCTTTCCCAAGACACCGAACGTGCCGCACCAGTGCGGCATCGCGCCGATCGAGACCACGCTGATGCTGGACGACTACCTGCGCCGACGCGGCGTGCGCGACCGTGTGGAGATCATCTACACCTACCCCACCACCTCGCAACTGCTGCGCAACTGCCTGTTCCTGCAAAAGCCCACCTGCGAGGTGCTGCCGGCCATCTTCGAGCAACGCGGCATCCGGTTCCAGCGCGGCTTCACGCTGGCGAAGGTGGACCCCGATCGCCGCATTGCCTACTCGGAGGAAGGCGTCGAGCAGCCGTTCGACATCCTCATGGCCACGCCGCCGATCCGCGCGGTCGACGCGGTGCTGGAATCGGGCGCTTCGCAGGCGCCCGACAACGAGGGCTGGCTGCCCACCGATCACGAAACCATGCAGGTCTATGGCCTGCGCAATGTGTACGTGATCGGCGACACCGTGGACCTGCCGGTGAGCAAGGCAGGCGGCTCGTGCCACAACCAGGCGCCCGTCATCGCCAACAACATCGCCGGCGAGATCCGGCTGGGCCATCCCTGCAGCGCCTACGACGGCCGCGTCCAGGCCGTGGCGCAGATGGGCCTGAACGCGGGCATGCCGCTCTGGTACGACTACACCCACGACGTGCGGCCGACGCCGCCGACCAAGCTGGGCGGACTGCTGCGGCATGGTTTCAACCGGGGCCTGTACTGGTCCGTCGCCAGGGGAATGCTATGAACGCACCGCACGACAACAGCCTGTCCAACGCCGGCCAATGCGACACCCTGCTCGCTGCGCCACCCGCGGCGGCCGGCAACGATGCGCTGGCGCAGCTCGCCGGCAAGCTGCAACCGCTGGCCGACAGCGGCCGGCTGGACAATCTGGTCGACCTGCTGGCGCTGGCGTCCGACCTGGTCGACCTGCTCGATGCCCCCATGGTGGAAAAGCTGGGCGCGCTGTCGGAGCAGGCCACGGGCGCGGCCTGGACCCTGTCCAACGCCTGGCGCGCGGCCCATGCGCAAGGGTTGCAAGAGGCGCGCCCGCCGGGCCTGGGCGGACTGTTCCAGCTCTCGCGCGACGAGGACACGCGGCGCGGGCTGGCGCTGGTGCTGCGGACGCTGCAAGGCCTGGGCCGTCAGGTGGGCGATCAACGGCGGGACTACGCCCCTTCCTGATGCCGTTGGCGGGGTCGCCCGCGCGGCCCCCGTTGTCCAAAACAAAGCCCCGCAAGCGATTGCCTGCGGGGCTTTTGGGGTGCGCGCCCGGGATGGGCGAGGCGACCGGGTTTACTGCAACGTACGCGTGAACACGAACTTGCCGTCGCGCCAATCCACCGGCACCACGTCGCGCGGACCGAACTGGCCTTCCAGGATCAGCCGGGCGACCGGGTTCTCGATCTGCTGCTGGATGGTGCGCTTGAGCGGACGCGCCCCGAACACCGGATCGAAACCGTCGCGGGCCAGTTCGGCCAGCGCGGGCTCGGTCACTTCCAGCCGCATCTCCTGCTTTTCCAGGCGCTCGGCCAGGCGGCGCAACTGGATGCGGGCGATGGACTCGATGTGCTGCGCTTCCAGTGCGTGGAACACCACCACTTCGTCGATGCGGTTCAGGAACTCGGGCCGCAGCGTCTGCTTGAGCTCGCCCCAGACCACTTCCTTGACCACGTCGTACGGCTGGCCGGCCAGCGTCTGGATATGCTGCGAACCGAGGTTCGACGTCATCACGATGACGGTGTTGCGGAAGTCCACCGTGCGGCCCTGGCCATCGGTCAGGCGGCCGTCGTCCAGCACCTGCAGCAGCACGTTGAAGACGTCCGGGTGCGCCTTCTCGACTTCATCGAGCAGCACCACGCTGTACGGCTTGCGGCGCACGGCCTCGGTCAGGTAGCCGCCCTCTTCGTAGCCCACGTATCCGGGCGGCGCGCCGATCAGCCGCGCCACCGAGTGCTTCTCCATGAATTCGCTCATGTCGATGCGGATCATGTGCTCTTCGGAGTCGAACAGGAACTCGGCCAGCGCGCGCGTCAGCTCGGTCTTGCCCACGCCTGTGGGGCCCAGGAACAGGAACGAACCGTACGGGCGCGAGGGATCCGCCAGGCCCGCGCGCGAACGGCGGATGGCATCGGACACCAGGCGCACGGCCTCGTCCTGCCCAACCACGCGCTTGTGCAGGTATTCCTCCATGTGCAGCAGCTTTTCGCGTTCCCCCTGCATCATCTTGGACACCGGGATGCCGGTGGCGCGCGACACGACCTCGGCGATTTCCTCGGCGCCGACACGGGTGCGCAAGAGGCGTGGACGGCCTTCGCCACCCTCGGCCTCCTCGGCTGCCTCGGCGGCGCCCACCTCGGCGGCCTTCAGGCGCGCTTCCAGGTCGGGCAGCTTGCCGTACTGCAGCTCGGCCAGCTTGTCGAACTGGCCCTTGCGTTGCAGCTCCGCCATTTCGGCGCGCACGCTGTCGATCTCTTCCTTGATGGCCTGGGTGCCCTGCACCGCGGCCTTCTCGGCCTTCCAGATTTCCTCGAAGTCGTTGTACTCGCGTTGCAGCTTCTCGAGCTCGTCCTCGATCACGCCCAGGCGGCGCTTGGAGGCGTCGTCGGTTTCCTTCTTGACGGCCTCGCGCTCGATCTTGAGCTGGATGATGCGGCGGTCGAGCTTGTCCATCACTTCCGGCTTGGAATCGATTTCCATGCGGATGCGGGCGCCGGCCTCGTCGATCAGGTCGATCGCCTTGTCGGGCAGGAAGCGGTCGGTGATGTAGCGGTGCGAGAGCTCGGCCGCGGCCACGATGGCCGGGTCGGTGATCTCGACGCCGTGGTGGATCTCATAGCGCTCCTGCAACCCGCGCAGGATGGCGATGGTGGACTCGACATCGGGTTCGTCGACCAGCACCTTCTGGAAGCGGCGCTCGAGCGCGGCGTCCTTTTCGATGTACTTGCGGTATTCGTCCAGCGTGGTGGCGCCGATGCAGTGCAGCTCGCCGCGCGCCAGCGCCGGCTTGAGCATGTTGCCGGCGTCCATCGCGCCCTCGGCCTTGCCGGCGCCGACCATGGTGTGCAGCTCGTCGATGAAGACGATGTTGCTGCCGTCGTCCTGCGACAGTTCCTTGAGCACGGCCTTCAGGCGCTCTTCGAATTCGCCGCGGAACTTGGCGCCGGCCAGCAGCGCGGCCAGGTCGAGCGACAGCACGCGCTTGCCGCGCAGGGTCTCGGGCACTTCGTCGTTGACGATGCGCTGCGCCAGGCCTTCGACGATGGCGGTCTTGCCCACGCCAGGCTCGCCGATCAGGACCGGGTTGTTCTTGGTGCGGCGCTGCAGGATCTGGATGGTGCGGCGGATTTCGTCGTCGCGGCCGATGACCGGGTCGAGCTTGCCCTGGCGGGCGCGCTCGGTCAGGTCGAGGGTGTACTTGGACAGCGCCTCGCGGTTGGATTCGCCTTCGGCGCCGGAGACGTTCTCGCCGCCGCGCACGGCGTCGATGGCGGCCTCCAGGGCCTTTTTCTGCAGGCCCGCGTCGCGCAGGATGCGGCCGGCCTCGCCCTTGTCGTCGGCCAGGGCCAGCAGGAACAGTTCGCTGGCGATGTAGGTGTCGCCGCGGCGCGCGGCTTCCTTGTCGGTGCGGGTCAGCACGCCCTGCAGGTCGCGGCCGACCTGGACGTTGTCATCGCCCTGCACCTGGGGCAGCGCCTTGAGCGCGGCGTCCAGGGCCGGCTGCAGCCGGTTGACGGCCACGCCGGCGCGCGCCAGCAGGCTGCCGGCCCCGCTGTCCGGGTCGGACAGCAGCGCCGCCAGCACGTGGACGGGCTCGATGTAGGGGTGATCGTTGCGGGCGGCCAGACTCTGAGCGTCGGCCAGGGCTTGCTGGAACTTGGTGGTCAGTTTGTCGAATCGCATAATGGTCGTTGGTGGCTTGTTGGTGAGCCTGACCGATACGCGCCGGCGGGCTCGATGACCTGAATATGCGGCCGGATGCGAGAATTTCAATACCTCGTCGGCCGCATGGATTTGGTCGGTTAACGCATCCGCGTACAGCAACAATCTGTCCCATGAGCATAAACGTTTTTGTCTACGGCACGCTACGCGCGGGCGAGATCAATGACCTGGCGCAAGCCGCCGCGCGCCGCGGCCTGCCGCCGGCGCGCCACGTCGGCCCGGCCACGGTGCCCGGCATGCTGGTGGATTTCGGCGACTGGCCCGGATTGCTCCCGGTGACCGATGGCCGGCGGGTGCTGGGCGATATCTACGAGGTCGACCCGGCCCTGCTCGCCCTGATGGATGAGATCGAGGAATACGTCCCCGGCCGCCCCGGCTGCTTCGTGCGCCGGCCGGTGCTGGCCCGGCCGCTGGCGCCTGGCGCCGCGCCGGTGGCCTGCGACTACTACCCCATCGACCCGACCTGGCGCGGGGCCGCGGTGGACATCGAGGGGGACGACTGGATCGCCTATCGGCGGGCCCGCCCGGCCCGATCGCAGCCGTAGGAATGCGCTACAAAATGCCGCGTAAGACACCCGTAGTAACAACGGACTACAATGGGTACCTGTCTTCACGCTTTTAAGCCCGTCCAGGCTACCGGCCAGGTCTAGGCACTATAAAGGTCATCGTATGCAAAAACGGGTTCCCGTTGCCCCTGATGCCGCCCACTGTTCCACGTGTATGTTGGGCCACGTGTGTGTCCCGGTCGGGATGGCAGCCGCCGAAGTGGAAAAGCTGGACGAACTGGTGAAAGAACGCGTGCGCCTCGAAAAGGGCAAGACGCTGTATTCGCTGGATCATCCCCTGGACGCCGTCTACGGCGTGCGCTTCGGCAGCCTGAAAACGCAGCTCGAAGACGCCACCGGCCAGATCCAGATCACCGGTTTCCACCTGCCCGGCGAGATCGTCGGCATGGACGGCATGCTCGATGGCAAGCACGTCTCGGCCGCCGTGGCCCTGGAAGACTCCGAAGTCTGCGTGATCCGCCTGAACGAAGTCGACCGCGTGGCCACCCATCTGCCGTCGCTGCAGCAGCAGTTCCGCCGCCTGATGAGCCGCGAAATCACGCGCTCGCACCAGATGCTGGCGTCGCTGGGATCGATGCGTTCCGAACAGCGCCTGGCCGCGTTCCTGCTGAACCTGTCGCAGCGCTATGCGTCGCTGGGCTACTCCTCGACCGAGTTCGTGCTGCGCATGAGCCGCGAGGAAATCGGCAACTTCCTGGGCCTGACCCTGGAGACGGTCAGCCGGCTGTTCTCGCGCTTCGCGCGCGACGGCCTGATCCGCATCAACCAGCGCGAAGTCCGCATCCTGGACCAGCCCGCGCTCAAGCAACTGCTGGGCCACGAGGGCTGCTGACGCCCGCCCGCGCCATGCGCCGCACAGCCGCACCCGGCGCCGCGCAGCCCCATCCGGCTACGCGCGTGCCGCGCTCGCGCCGGGCGCGGGGCGTGGCGGCGCTGATCCTGGCGGCCCTGCTGCCCCTGGCGGCGCGCGCGCAGACGCCGCTGCCCGACCCCTACGATTACGACGAACCCGCGCCCGCTCCCAAGCGGGTGGTGGTGCCGCGCTGGCAGACGCTGGAACTGGGCAAGCCCGGCCATCGCTACAAGATACCGGTCTATGCTAACCGGAACCTGGCGCGTAGCGACCTGCGCGATATCAAGCAGATCGTGATCGTGTTCCATGGGGTCAAGCGCAACGCGGACGCCTATTACGAAACGGTCGCCACGGTGCTGGCCGCCAATCCGGCGCGGGCCAACGACACGCTGATCCTGGCGCCGCGCTTTGTCGGTTCGATCGACTCGGGCTTCGCCGGCATGGCCGCGTGGCGCAAGGCCGGCTGGGAGGACGGCGAGGACAGTGTGCAGGCCAACGGCCGGCCCGCGCCGGTCAGCTCGTTCCAGGTGATTGACGACCTGCTGCGCAGCCTGGACGATCGCAAGCGCCTGCCGATCCTGGCCGGCATCGTGCTGGCCGGGCATTCCGGCGGTGGCCAACTGGTGCAGCGCTACGCCGTGCTGAACCAGATCGACGGCCCGTTGCGCCGCGACGGCGTCGCGCTGCGCTACGTGATCGCCAACCCCTCGTCGTACCTGTATCTGACCCGCGAACGCCCGCGCCCCGACGGCAAGGGCTACGCGCCCTACGAGCGCGGCATCTGCCCGACCTACAACCAATACAAGTACGGCACCGACAAGCTGCCCGCGTACGCGCAGGAAACCGACGACACGCGCCTGTTCATCCGCTACGCGGCGCGCGACGTGACCTACCTGCTGGGCGGCGCCGACAACAACCCCGAGCACCGCCTGCTGGACAAGACCTGCGGCGCCGAGGCCCAGGGGGCGACGCGGCTGGCGCGCGGCACCGCCTACCTGCAGTACGAGCGCATCGTCGCCGCGCGCGGCAGCCGGCCGGTGACACTGCATCGCGCCGGCTTCGAAGTGACGGGCATCGGCCACGACAACAAGGGCATGTTCGGCTCGGTCTGCGGCGCGCGCGCCTTGCTCGGCGACGATGCCCAGGCGCCCGCCGGCGCGGCGGCCTGCACGGTGATCGAACCGCCGCGCAAGTAGACGCGCCCGGACCGCAACGCGGCGCGGAGTATCCCGCCGGCGATTATTGACACCAAGCTGAACGAATAACCTGGACGGGCGCAGGGGTGCATTTTGGCGCCAGCAGGCGCACCATAGGCGGGAACCGTCTCCGTGGAAGACAGATATGAGCCAAGCGTATCTCGACATGCCCGACGCCAAACGCCGCATCAAGGCGATCTTCGTCGGCTCCATGGGCAACCTGGTCGAATGGTATGACTTCTACGCCTATACCGCCTTCGCCCTGTACTTCGCCCCCGCCTTCTTCCCCTCGCACGATCCCGTCGTGCAGCAGTTGAACGCCGCCACGCTGTTCGCCGCCGGCTTCATCGTGCGGCCGCTGGGGGGCTGGCTGTTCGGCCACCTGGCCGACCGGCACGGGCGCCGATTGTCGCTGATGGTCTCGGTGGGCATGATGTGCGTGGGATCGCTGATCATCGCGGTCACGCCCACCTATGCCTCCATCGGCCTGGCGGCGCCGGCGCTGCTGGCACTGGCGCGGGTCATCGAGGGCCTGAGCCTGGGCGGCGAATACGGCGCCAGCGCCACCTACCTCACCGAGATCGCCGATCCCGATCATCGCGGCTTCTATTCCAGCTTCCAGTACGTCACGCTGATCGGCGGCCAGCTCTGCGCGATCCTGGTGCTGCTGTTGCTGCAGAACGTATTCCTGACGCACGAGCAACTGGTGCAATGGGGCTGGCGCATTCCCTTCGTGATCGGCGCCATGCTGGCCATCATCACCGCCGTCATGCGGCGCGACATGCCGGAAACCGACTCCTACCGGCAGGCCAGCCAGACCAAGCCCAAGACCAGTTCCCTGCGCGGCCTGCTGCGCTATCCGCGCGAGGTCGCCATCGTGGTGGGCCTGACGGCCGGCGGCACGGCGGCGTTCTACACCTTCACCACCTACATGCAGACCTTCGTGCGGCAGACCGCCGGGTTCTCCGACATCGTCACCACCTACGTGATCGCGGCCTCGCTGATCTTCGCGCTGATCCTGCAGCCGCTGTATGGCGCGCTGTCCGACAGGATCGGGCGCAAGCCGCTGCTGGTGTTCTTCGGCATCGCCGGCGCGCTGCTTACCGTGCCGCTGCTGATGACGCTGTCGCAGACCCGCTCGCCGTTCATCGCCTTCCTGCTGATCTGCGCGGCCTGGATCTTCACGGCCGGCTACACCTCGATCAACGCCGTGGTGAAGGCCGAGCTGTTTCCCACCAATATCCGCGCCACCGGCGTGGCGGTGCCGTACGCCATCACCGTGTCGATCTTTGGCGGCACGGCGCCCGCCATCGCGCTGTGGTTCAAGCAGCAGGGCCACGAGCAGTGGTTCTACTACTACCTGGCGGGCGTGATCTTCATCTCGCTGCTGGTGTACGCGACCATGCGCGACACCAAGCATCAGTCGGCCATGCACCGGCACGACTGACGCCGCACGCGGGGAATGGCCGGCGCGCGCGGCCGCCCGTGCGACGACCGGCCGCGCGCGCCGGCGATGTGCGACCGTGCAAAGTCGCACGGGCCGTCAGCCCGGCTGATGCGCGCTGACGGCGTCCAGCACACGGGCCGAATACACCATCGCGGCGCCAGCGTTCAAGGCCACCGCCACGCCCAGCGCCTCGCCGATTTCCTCGCGGGTGGCGCCGTGCTTGAGTGCCTGCGCCGAATGCACCGTGATGCAGCCGTCGCAGCGGGTCGTGACCGCCACCGCCAGCGCGATCAATTCGCGCGTCTTGGCATCCAGGTGCGCGGTCCTGGCGCCGGCGGCCGACAGCGCCTGGTAGCCCTTGAGCGTGTCGGGCGTGAGCGCGCCCAGTTCGCCGATGCGGCCCATCAGTTCCTTTTGGTAGTTCACCCAATCCAGCATGTCGTGCTCCTTGAAAAAAGCGGCGTGGCTGAATGCCTGACGCCATGGAGGCAGTATGCGCGACCGGGCAGCGATTATTTAGCCGGAAAATCGCGTTTATATGCTTATTCGTATCAACCGTGCATCCGAGGGTTGCCGTGCCGGGCGGCTGGCGGCGGGCAGCGAGCCGCGGGAAACGGGAAGCGGGCGGAGGTTGTTGGACCGCGGCCTAGCGCCGCGCGCCCGTCAGCGGCCGCGGTGGCGCTGGCGGCGCCGGTTCGAGAGGCGCGGCCTGCAACGACTGGATTTCCAGCGGTGACCGGGCCTGGGCCACGCAGGGCAGGATCCAGCCTTCTTCCTTCTCGTCGCGCGACAGGCCCGGCCATTCGATGCGGTAGGCGATCTCGCCTTCCAGCATCAGGCACATGCAGGCGCGGCAGGTGCCGTTGCGGCAGGAACTGGGCAGCTTGATGCCGGCGGCCTGCGCGGCCGCCAGCAGGGTCGAATCGGCGTCGGCCTCGAAACGCAGTCCGGACGGGTGCACCAGGACAGGAAAGGCGGGCATGGTCGGCGGGATCGTTCGTCTAGTGAGGGCGGCGGCGCGGGCCGGCCTTCAGGGCGGGGAAGGCCGCTGCCCGCTCAGGCGGGCTGGTCCTGCCAGTCCAGTTGCCAGGCGCCGGACAGCACGTTCTGCAGCCACAGCGTGCAGGTCAGGGTCTTGGCGTCGGTGACTTCGCCCTTGGCGCAGGCCGCGTACAGGTCTTCGGGCAGGGCGCTGAAGACGTCGAGGAATTCGTCCTGGTCCAGTTGCCGGGGGCCGGCGCGCAGGCCGCGCGCGAAGTAGATGTGGATGATCTCGGTGGAATAGGCGATGGCCAGGTGCAGCGCGCCGGCGCGGGCCCACTGGCTGGCGGTGTAGCCGGTTTCCTCGAGCAGTTCGCGCTTGCCGCAGGCCAGCGGGTCTTCACCCGGATCGAGCTTGCCGGCGGGGAATTCGGTCATGACGCGGCTGATCGGATAGCGGTACTGGCGCTCGAGCAGCACGCGGCCGTCGTCGAGCAACGGGATCACCACCACCGCGCCCGGGTGCACGACGTATTCGCGCGTGGAGGTGTTGCCGTTGGGCAGCCGCACGGTGTCGTTGCGGATCTTGAGGAAGCGGCCATCGTAGGCGGCCTCGGTGGAGACGCGTTCTTCGAACAGATGGGAATCGGACTTGTCGGTCATGGCGCGGCGTGGGAAGGTGCAAGCGCCGGCACGCAAGGCAGCCGGCGCGAAGAGCTTGCAGCTTACCATCGCGCCCGCCATGGCCGCCTCATGGAGCTGACGGGCGTGATGGGAATGACGGGCATCATGCCCCCCGCGCAGGACCAAGCGCCGAGGATCTCGGGGCGGCAGGCTCGCCGCCCCGTGTATCAGTCGAACTTGCGGCGGGCGTCCAGCGCCAGGCCGGCGCCGATGCTGCCGAACAGGTCGCCTTCGACGCTGCGCGCCTGCGGCACCAGCGCCGAGACGCAATCGCGCAGGCGCGGCACGCGGCTGGAACCGCCGGTGAAGAACACCGTGTCCACGTCGGCGGGGGCGACGCCCGCGTCGCGCAGCAGGACGCCGACGGTCTGTTCGATCTTCTCGATCAGCCGCGCCACGCTGGCGTCAAACGACGGCCGCGTCACGTCCACGCCCAGCTCGGGCGCGATGCGCGAAAGGTCGATGCGCGCGGCCGGGCCTTCCGACAGCGCGATCTTGGCCTCTTCCACCTGCACCGCCACCCAGTGGCCGGCGCGCTGCTTGACCAGGTTCAGCAACAGGTCGATCTTGTCGCGGTCGCCGGCTTCGGCGCGGATGTAGGCGAAGTGTTCGGCCGCCTTGCGGGTGTAGGCCTGGTTGATGGTGTGCCAGCAGGCCAGGTTGCCGTATTGCGTGGACGGCACATCCTTGCCGCTGCGCAACTGGCTGCCCAGCCCCAGCAGCGGCATGACGTGCGCCAGGCTGAGCTGCTTGTCGAAGTCCACCCCGCCGATGTGCACGCCGCCGTAGGCCAGGATGTCGTCGCGGCGATCCGGCTTGGCGGCGCGGCCCGGCCCCAGGCGGATCAGCGAGAAGTCGGATGTGCCCCCGCCGATGTCGATGACCAGCACCAGTTCCTCGCGGTCGATCTGCGACTCGTAGTCGAAGGCCGCCGCCAGCGGCTCGAACTGGAATTCGATGTCGGTGAAGCCGACGCTGCGCGCGATCTCGCCCAGCGTGTCCTGGGCGGTCTGGTCGGCGGCGGGGTTGTCGTCGACGAAGAACACCGGCCGGCCCAGCACGGCGCGGGTGAAGTCGCGGCCGGCGGCGGTCTCGGCGCGGCGCTTGAGTTCGGCGATGAAGCGCGTCAGCAGCACGCGGAACGGGATCGAGCGGCCCTGCACCTCGGTGGAGCCGTCGATCAGCGAACTGCCCAGCAGGCTTTTCATCGAGCGCATCAGGCGCCCGTCGTAGCCCGCCAGGTAGTCGGAGATGGCCGCGCGGCCGTAACTGACCTCGGCGTCTTCATCGTGGAAGAAGATGGCCGAGGGCAAGGTGGTCTTGCCGTCTTCGAGGGCCAGGAGCGCGCGCTGGTCGGGGCGGCTCCAGCCGACGGTGGAGTTGGAGGTGCCGAAGTCGACGCCGCATGCGGTGGAAATCATGGAAATTCGGGGGCTTGAAAGCAAAACGGCGCACAAGTGTAGCCGCAACCGCCCGAAACGCCATGTCACCCTCGGCGGCGCAGCGCCAACGCCACGAATGCCAGGGTGGCAACGGCCGCCAGCAGCCCGCCGCCGAAACCGGCGGCATAGCCCAACCGCGCCGCCAGCGCCGTGATCAGCGACGAGGTCAGGATCTCGCCCAGGTCGCGCGCGCTCTGCACCGCCGTCATGTCGGTGCCGGCCTGCGTGCCGCGCGCGGCGAAGCGCATCGCCAGCGTCATCAGCGCAACCGAGGCCGCGCCCGCGCCGAACGAACCCAGCGCCTGGGCCAGATAGGCCGTCGGCGTGGGCTGCGCCGCCCAACCCTGCGCCTGCGCCAGCCAGGCCGCGGCGGCCGCGCCCGACGCCGCCAGCCCCAGGGCCAGCGCGCCGCGTGCGCCCATGCGGCCCACCAGCCAGGCGCCGCCGCCGCAGCCGAGCAAGACGGTCACCGCGCCCCCCGCCATGCCAAGTCGCCCCACCGCCTCCACCGGCCAGCCCGCGTCCACCAGGAACAGCTTGGACAGCCCATAGCCCGCCACCGCCGTCATGGCCGCCAGGAACGCCGCCAGCACCAGCGCCCAGGCGCCGGGCCGGCGCGCGAAGCGCGCCAGGGTGGCGCGCCGCGGCGCGGCGGCGGGCGCGGGCAAGGCGGCTTCACGCCACCCCAGCGCCATCAGCAGGCTGAAGGCCACCACCGCCGCCAGCAGCGTCAGCGCAACGCCCTGCCCCAGCCACCCCGCCAGCACCAGGCAGCCCGGCCCGCCGGCGAAAAAGCCGACCATGGTGCCGCCGACCTGCACGGCGTTGGCGCGCGCCAGCGCCTGGCCATCGAAGCGCTCGGCGGTCAGGCCGTCGGTGGCGATGTCCTGGGTGGCGCTGGCCAGCGAGGCCAGGGCCATCAGGCCCACCACCCAGGGCGCGCTGGCGGCGGCGATGCCGGTCATGGCCACCGCCGCCAGGCAGGCCAGCACCACGGCCTGCATCGGAAGAATCCAGCTACGGCGCCGGCCAAGCGCGGCGCGCCAGCGGTTGTCGACCTGCGGCGCCCACAGGAACTTCAGCACCCAGGGCAGCCCCACCAGCGGCAGCCAGGCCAGCGCGTGCAGGGGCGCGCCGTCGCGCCGCAGCAGCGTGGGCAATGCCTCCATGGCCACGCCCAGCGGAATGCCCTGGGAGAAATACAGCGCGCCGATCATGACGAACAGGCGCGCATTCGCGGTTTGCTTCACGTCGATTTCCTTCAAGCTTGCGTTGCCGCGCCCACGCGGCGGTGTTCACTGCCCTGCCCGGGCGTGACGAACAGGATGCGGGCCGGACAGGCCACGCGCAGGCGGTGCCAGATGCCGCGCGGCACCACGGCGCCGCGCCGGGCGTCCAACAGCACATCGGTCTCGGCGCCGGCCTCGTCCATCAGCGTGAGCACCACGCTGCCTTCCAGCACACAGAGCATTTCCTCGCCGGCGGGATGGCGTTCCCAGACATCGCCGTGCACGTCGGCGTCGCTGGCCGCGGCCTTGATGCCGACCAGCCAGCCTTCGTGCGGCGCCAGGCGCCGCAGCCTGCCGATGTCGCGCATGCCGCCATCGCCAGCCAGCGCCATGAAATGATCGAGCCAGTCGAACACTGGCACAGGCGTCATTGCAGCCACGTTGTCTCTCCTTGAAAAAACGGATGGACGGCGCGCCTGCGCCGTCCATCGATCGCACACCGCTCAGTACTCGGCGCGCAGGGTCAGCATGACGTTGCGCGGCTCGCCGTAGCGGTTGTTCCAGGCCGTGCCCGACAGGCTCTGGTAGTAGCCGCAGTCGAACACGTTGTTGACGTTCAGCGCCGCGGTCAGGTGCTTATCGACGCGATAGGCCAGACGCAGGTCGACCAGCGCATAGCCGCCCTGGCGCAGCGTGACCGGGCCCGACACGGTCGAGTAGCCGGACTGCACCTGCAGGCCGCCGCCCACGCTCAGGCGCCGCTGCATCGTCGGCAGCGCATAGTTCGTCCACAGACGGAAGATGTGCCTGGGCGTGAAGCTGGCGAAGGGCTGGCCGCCGGCCTGCGTGTCGGTCAGGTACTTGCTGGTGTTGAAGGTGTAGCCGGCCGCCACCGTCCAGTTCGGCGTGATGCTGCCGCTGGCCTCGGCCTCGAAGCCGCGGCTGCGCACCTCGCCGCCCGCCACGTAGTAGCAGTTCTGGCCGACGCAGGGCCAGGCCGGATCCTGCTGCGCGCGGTTCTTCTGGCGGATCTGGAACGCGGCCAGCGATACGTTCAGCGCGCCGTCCATCAGTTCGCCCTTGATGCCGGCCTCGTAGTTGGTGCCGGTGACCGGGTCCAGCCCCTGGCCGTCGCGCGTGAGCTGGGTCTGCGGCTGGAACACCTCGGCATAGCTGCCGTACAGCGACCACTGGCGGTCCAGATCGACGATCAGCCCGCCGTAGGGCGTGAATTCGGGGTCGATGCGCTGTCGCGAACCGGGCGCGTCCTGGTTCCACCAGCTCATGCGGCCGCCCAGCACCAGCGTCAGTGGATCGGCCAGGGAGAAGCGGCCCATGCCGTAGACGCCCTGCTGGCGCGCGCGCGTCTCGCCCGGCGAGGTATAGGGGCCGACGCCCGGCTCCGGCACGCTGCGCGGATCCCAGTCGAACACGTTCACCGGCACGCGCAGCGCCGGCGTCAACTGGCCGGTGTACTGCTCGGACGTGGTGCGCTGCGCATTGCCGCCGACCAGCAGCTCGTGGCGCCGGCCGAACAGCTCCACGGGGCCGCTGACGTAGGCATCGACGCTGGCCTGGGTGTTGTCGAATTTGTAGGCGCCGCCCATCAGCGCCGAGCCCAGGCCAGTCTGGCGGTCGATCGCGCCATAGGCGCCGGCGTACTTCAGGTTGCTGTCGGCGGTGAGGTAGTTGGCGCTGAGCTTGGCGCTCCAGCCCTGGCCGAAGCGGTGTTCCAGGTCGGCGAACACGCGCGTCGTGTTCCAGTTGAAGCGGTCCCAGGCCGCGTCCAGGTAGGTCGAGCGCTTCAGGCCGATGTCGCCGCCATCCTTGTAGCGTGGCACGCCCGCCATGTTGGTGGTGGAGCGGATGCGCTGGTATTGCAGCCCGGCCGACAGTACCGTGTCCGGGCCCAGGTCGACCTCGCCGATGCCGTAGAACAGCGCCGACTTCTGGTCCGCCACGTCGTAGAAATAGCCGCGGTCTTCAAAGGCCGTGACGAGACGGCCGCGCACGCTGCCGCTGGCGTTGAGCGGGCCGCCCAGGTCGGCCTCGGCGCGGTAGCGGTCCCAGTTGCCAGCGCTGACCGCGCCGCTGAAGGCGAACTCGCGCTGCGGACGCTTGCGCACCAGGTTGACGGTGGCGGCGGGATTGCCGGCGCCATGCAGCAGGCCGTTGGCGCCGCGCAGGATCTCGACGCGCTCGTACACCGCCATGTCCTGCGGCGACGCGGCCATGTTGCCCATCAGCACCGGCACCCCATCCTGCTCGTACGAATCGACCTTGAAGCCGCGGGAATAGTAGGCCGTGGTCAGCAACTGGTACGGCTGCACCGTGATGCCGGTGGCGTGCAGCATGACGTCATCCAGGCTCTGCAGGTTCTGCTGCCGCATCTGTTCCTGGCCGATCACGGTGATCGACTGCGGCGTCTCGCGCACCGTCAAGGGCAGCTTGCCCATCGTGGGCGCCGGCGCGGTCGCGTCGCGTTCGCCGCTGACGGTGACCGCCGGCAAGGTCGCGGCATCGTCGGACGCTTGCGCCGCCACCGGCCCCGCCGCCGTCAATGCCAGCCACACCGGCCAATGGCGCGCCGCGCCCTTGCGCGGCCGTGCCGCCCTGTTCCTGAACCTTGATCGCACCGCCGTTCCTCTTTCCTGGTTACTGAGAATTATTCTCAAACCATTCTAGAGAGCGACGTGGCGCGCCACTGGCGATTGCGGAAGTCTCGCTGGCGATTGCGGAAGTTTTTTACCGGGCGGGCCGAGGCGGCCGGCGCGCACCACGCGACGCGCGCGGCCGCCTCATGCGATGACGACGGTCAATACTCGGCGCGCACCGTCAGCATGAAATTGCGCGGCTCGCCGTAGTAGTTGGTCCAGTTGGCATCGTTCAGGCGCTGGTAGTAGACGCGGTCGAACAGGTTGTTGGCGTTGAGCGCCACCGTGACGTGCTTGTCGACGCGATAGGCCACGCGCATGTCGGCCAGCGCGTAGCCGCCCTGGCGCAGCGTGATGGTCTTGGCCACGTTGTAAAAGCCCGATTGCACCTGTACGCCCCCGCCGATGCTCAGGCGCCGCTCCAGCGCCGGCAGGGCGTACTCGGTCCACAGGCGGAAGATGTGCCTGGGCGTGAAGCTGGCATAGGGTTGGCCGCTGGCGCGCGTGTCCACCATGTACTTGGTGGTGTTGAAGGTGTAGCCCGCCGCCACCGTCCAGTAAGGCGTGATGGCGCCGGCGGCCTCGGCCTCGAAGCCGCGGCTGCGGACCTCGCCCCCGGCGACCGAGGGGCAGCGTCGGCCCGCGCACACCACCGACGGGTCGGCCTGGGCGCGGTTCTTTTGCTGGATCTGGAACAGCGCCAGCGACACGTTGAGCGCGCCGTCCATCAGTTCACCCTTGACGCCGGCCTCGGTGTTGGTGCCCGTGACCGGATCGAGCGGCTGGCCGTCGCGATCGAGCTGGTCGATTTGCGGCATGAATACCTGCGCGTAACTGCCATACAGCGACCACTGCCGGTCCAGGTCGACGATCAGGCCGCCATAGGGCGTGAATCTGGCGTTGGTGCGCTGGCTCGCTTTGGGCGTTTCCAGCCGGCTCCAGTCCATGCGCGCGCCGAGCACCAGCGTCAGCGGATCGGCCAGCGAGAAGCGGCCCATGCCGTACACGCCCTGCTCCCGGTCGCGATTGATGCTCGCAGACTTGTAGGGGCCGATGTCGTAGTCGGGCACATCGCGCGGATGCCAGTGGAACACGTCCATCGGCATGTTCAACTGAGGGCTGGTGACATCGGCATTCAGGTTCTCGTACGAAGTCCGCAGTGAATTGGCGCCGAACAGCAGCTCGTGGCGCCGCCCGAACAGTTCGACCGGGCCGCTGACGTAGGCGTCGATGCTGGTCTGGCTGTTGTCGTACTTGATGCCTCCTCCCGACAGCTTGGCGCCCAGGCCCGTCGCGCGGTCGATCCCGCCGTTGACGGTGAGGTACTTCATCTCGGAATCGGAGCGAAGATGATCGACGCTGAGCCGCGCACGCCAGCCCTGGCTGAAGCGGTGGTCCAGGTCCGCGAACACGCGCGTCGTGTTCCAGTCGGAACGGCTGCCGGCGGACTCCAGGTTGACCGAGCGCCGCAGCCCGATCGGCGCGCCGTCCTTGTAGCGCGGCAGTCCGCCCATGCTGGGCGGCGGATGCGAGCGCACGCGGCTGTGCAGCAGGCCCGCCGACAGCACGGTGTCCGGGCCCAGGTCGACCTCGGCAGTGCCGTAGAACAGGCCGGTCTTCTCGTTCGCGCTTTCATAGAAGAAGCCGCGGTCGGCCATGACCCCGACGACGCGGCCGCGCACGCGGCCGCTGTCGTTCAGCGGTCCGCCCAGGTCGACTTCGGCGCGATAGTTGTCCCAACTGCCGGCGCTGAGTTCCCCGCCGAAGGCGAATTGCCGCTGCCCCCGCTTGCGCACCAGGTTGACGGTGGCCGAGGGATTGCCGGCGCCGTGCAACAGGCCGTTGGCGCCGCGCAGGATCTCGACGCGCTCGTAGATGGCCATGTCTTCCGGCGCGGCGGCGCGGTTGCCCATCATGGCCGGCACGCCGTCCTGCTCGAAGGATTCGATCTGGAAGCCGCGCGCGTAGTAGCCGGTGGTGAGGTGATGGTGCGGCTGCACCGTGATGCCGGTGGCGTGCCGCATGACGTCGTCCAGGGTGTGCAGGTTCTGCTGGCGGATCTGTTCCTGGCCGATCACGGAGATCGATTGGGGCGTCTCGCGCACGCTCAAGGGCAGCTTGCCCAGCGTCGGCTGTTGCGCGGCGCCGGCCTCGCGCTCGCCGCTGACGGTGACCGTGGGCAAGGTGGCGGCGCCCGTGGGCTCCTGGGTGCCTTCGGCCAGCGCCGGCCCCGTCGCCACCGCCAGCCAGAGCGGCCATTGGCGCGCCAACCGCACGCGCCGCGCGTTGTTCCCGAACCTAGAACGCATGGGTACTTCTCCTTCGTTAATACTGAGAATTATTCTCATACAATTTCGAGGAGAAACCGCAACGCGCAGGCGTTTGTAAGACTCTTGCCATGGAAACCGCGCGGGCGCGAACGCGCATCGGCATGCGCGCGATCCCGCGCGACGGGTGGGGCCAGAACGCCGACAACCGGCGGCGCGGTCAGCGGCTGCGGATCAGCGCGCGCGGCAGCACGCCGTAACGCCGCTGGAAGGCCTTGCTGAAATGCGAATCCGTATAACCGCAGGCATAGGCGGCCTCCGATACGCTCATCTCGCCGGCGGCGAGCAGCGCGTGCGCCTGCGCCATGCGCTGCTCGCGCACGCAGGCATAGACGCTGCATCCGAACAACTGGCGAAAGCCCGTGGTGAGCTTGTTGACGTTGACGCCGACACGGCGCGCCAGCTCGGGCAACGTGGGGGGATGCTGAAGATCGGCCAGCAGCAGATCGCGCGCGTGGTGCAGGCGTTCAACGTCGGCGCGCGACGGTCCGCCCGGGGTCGATGCGGCCGACGCCGGTTGGAGCGCGCCCAGCGCCAGCGCGGTCAGCTCCAGCGCCTTGGCGGACAGGTACATGCGCTTGAGCGCGCCCTGCATGGGGCAGGCCAGCATCTGCCGGCCCAAGGCCTGCAGCGGCGCGGCCAGCCGCAAATTGGCGTCGGCATAGGGTTCGCCGTCGCGCGGCGCGCGCAACAGGCCCGCGATGTCGGCCGGCTCCAGGGATAAGGACTCGCGCAGGTGTTCCAGCGAGGTGCGCAGCGACACGAAGCGCAGCGACCGGCGCGCGCCGAATTCGTGTTCCATGCGCAGCGGATCGCGGCACAGGCTCAGGTGCAGCAACGGCCCGCTGACCTGGGCGGCCGGCGCGCCCGGCACGCGGTAGCGCAGCTCGCCGTCCAGCACCAGCACCAGCTTCAGGCCCGGCGCCAGGTCTTCCAGCACCCGTTCGCCGCGCTCGAAGCGCAACGTGCCGCCGGCCAGCGACATGGCGGGCGTGGCGGCCGGAACGGCCCAATCGAGTTCGGGGTGAGAAGCGGTCACGGTCGCGGGCCCGCCCGGGGCCCGATACTTTATTGAGAGTGACTATTATTACCGTTTTCGCCTCGCTCATGCCAACGCGGCGTTGCGCGCGGCGCGGCGCAGCGCCTGGGGCGGCTGGCCGTAGACCCGCAGGAAGGCGCGCCGCATCCGTTCGCTGTCCATGAAACCGACGCGCCGCGCCACGCTGTCGATACTGTCGTCGCCAGCCTCGATGCAGGCCCGCGCCGCCTCGGCGCGGATGCGCTCGACCGCCTTGGCGGGGGTTTCGCCGGTATCGGCCTTGAAGCTGCGCAGGAACTGGCGCGGACTGACGCAGGCCACCTCGGCCAGATGCTCCACCGTCAGGGCCGCGCCCAGGTTGGCGCGGATATGTTCGAGCACCCCGCGCATGCGCTCGCTGTCGGGCGCCAGGTCCTGCAGGGCCGAGAACTGCGATTGGCCGCCCGAGCGGCGGTGATACACCACCATTTCGCGCGCGGTGGTGGCCGCCAGTTCGGCGCCCAGGTCGGCCTCCACCATCGCCAGCGCCAGGTCGATGCCGGCGGTGATGCCGGCCGAGGTCCAGGTATCGCCATCGCGGATATGGATGCGGTCGGGCTCGACCCGCACGCCCGGATGCTCGCGCGCCAGCATTGCGGCATGGCGCCAATGGGTGGTGGCGCGGCGGCCGTCGAGCAGGCCCGCGCCCGCCAGCACCAGGGCGCCGGTGCAGACACTGGCCAGGCGCCGGCCCGCCTGCCGCTGCGCCAGCAGGCGGGCGCGCAGGGCGGGCGTGACGGCGGCGGCGCGCGCGCCCTCCCCGCCAGGCACCACCAGGGTATCGGCGGGCGTGCCGTGCCAGGACACCGTCTGGACGCCGATGCCACAGGAGCTGCGCACCGGGCCGCCGTGTTCGGAGACGACGTGCACCGCATACGCGGGGCCGGCGGCGGTCTGCGCGAAACGGCCGGCGGTCTGGAACACCGCGGCCGGGCCGGACATGTCCAGCAACTGAAAATCGGGCACCAGCAGGAAGGCGACGTGGTGGGTCATGACGGCTTGGGGTTCAGGGTGGGGGCTGGGATTGGTGTTCGGGTTTGGCGTTTTTTGAGGTAATTATGTCATTCACGCCAAAGTCTGCGTCGATACAGTGGGGTCTGTCAAACCCCCGCTCTCTTTTTCTTCCCATGCCTTCCTCGCCCTCGCCCGCCACGGGCCGCCGCAACGCCCGCATCCTGGCCGTGTGCCAGGGCCTGTTCATCGCGGCCATCTCCATCGACCTGACCCTGACCGCGCTGACCGGCCACATGCTGGCGCCGGACAAGGCGCTGTCCACGCTGCCGTTCGCGCTGATCACCGTCGCCGGCGCCGTGGTCACCTGGTTCGCTTCGCTGCTGATGCAGCGCATCGGCCGCCGCAACGGTTTCGCGCTGGGCGCCCTGGCGGGCGCGGCGGGCGGCGGCATCTCGGTGTGGGCGGTGTTCCATGCCGATTTCTGGGCGTTCTGCGCGGGCACCGCGCTGGTCGGCGTGTTCCAGGCGTTCGCGCAGTACTACCGGCTGGCGGCGGCGGACGCGGTGGAGCCGGCCGCCAAGAGCCGCGCGATCTCGGTGGTGATGACCGGCGGCGTCATCGCCGCGATCGCCGGGCCGGCGCTGGCGGCCTGGAGCCGCGACCTGTTCGCGCCGGTGACGTTTGCCGGCGCCTACCTCATGGTGGCGCTGCTGGCGCTGTTGTCCGCCGCCCTGTTGTTCGGCTTCTACCGCGATACCGAGGCGCCCGTGGCCGCGGGCGAAGTCCAGGGCGGACTGCCGGCGCGCCCGCTGCGGGCGGTGGCGCGCCAGCCGGTGTTCATCGCCGCGCTGGCCAACAACGTGGTGGGATCGGTGTCGATGATGTTCATCATGACGGCCGCGCCGCTGGCGGCGGTGGCGTGCAGCCACAGCATCGGCGACGGCGCCAACATCATGCAGTGGCATCTGGTCGGCATGTATGCGCCCGCCTTCTTCGCCGGCGCGCTGATCCAGCGCTTCGGCCTGCCCAGGGTGCTGGGCGCGGGCATGCTGCTGAACGTGGCCTGCGCGCTGATCGCGATGGCCTCGCCATCGCTGCCGGCGTTCTACGCGGCGCTGTTCTGCCTGGGCGTGGGATGGAATTTCATGTTCGTCGGCGGCACCACGCTGCTGGCGCAGTCGTACCGTCCCTCCGAGCGGGCCCGCGCCCAAGGCGCGGCCGAAATGCTGCGCTACGCGGCCACCGCGGTGGCGACGCTGGCGGCCGGTCCGGCGCTGGACGCGTTTGGCTGGGAGGCGCTGAATGCCGCCATGCTGCCGGTGGTGCTTGCCGCCGGCCTGATGACCTGGCACTGGGCGCGCGGATCGGCCAGGGCCGCCACGGCAGCCGGCCCGGCCTGACCAGGCCCTGCCTGAAGCGGGTTGGCCTGACCGAGCCCAACCTGACGCTGCCCTGCCGGATCAAGCCCGGCAGGCGCGGCGCCTACTGCTGCTGGCGACGCTGCTCCAGTTCGCGCAGGCACTGGGCGACGCCGGCCTGCATCTGGGCGTTGGAGACGGCGGCGCGGTCCGAGACCTCGCGGCAGCGCACGTATTGCGCCTGGCTCTCGGGCGTGTCGCGGATCACGGCCGGCGCCGCATTCGGGTCGGGCGTGACGGTCATGCGCAAGGTGGACGGCGGCGACAGGCTGCCGTCCTTGGAGCGCTGGCTGGGATACTGGAATTCCTGCGTGACCGGCGCCGCGTTCTGCGCCTGGGCCGCGCCGCCCAGGCAGGCCAGGGCCAGCAGGACGGCGGTGAACGGGAGTTTCTTCATGACGACCTCTCTTTGTTGGTCGCGCCCGGGCCAGATACCCCGCCCGGTGACGCGCCGGTCTATCGTAGCCCCACGCGCGCCCGCGGGGCGTGCCAAGACGCTACGCCAGCCGCGAGATTTGTTTCTTGCGGTTTCCCCGGCGCCGTTCAGCGCGCCGCCGGCGGCTGGCGCAAGGGCGCCAGCAGGGACGACAGGCCGTTGTGGTCCAGCTCGTGCATCAACGCCAGCAGGCGCCCCAGTTCGCCCGGCGGAAAACCCTTGCGCGCGAACCAGGCCAGGTACGGCCCCGGCAGGTCGGCGATGAGGCGCCCCTGGTACTTGCCGAAAGGCATGGTGCGCGTCACCAGCAACTGCAGCAGTTCGGGATCCATGGGCCGCTACCTCGCTTCGCCAAAGCCAATGTCGGCCGCCGGCACGGCGGCGATCTTCACGCCGAAGCTGGAGATCGACGACAGCGTGGCGTTGTGGTGCGCGCGGATCTGCGCGCCCGCCGCGTGCGGCCTGTCGTGGGTGGTGTGGGCGTCGGCCGCCAGCGTCACCGGATAGCCCAGCGCCGCGGCGCGGCGCACGGTGGTATCGACGCAGAACTCGCTGGCGTAGCCGCACACCACCAGATGCGTGGCGCCCGCCCGCGACAAGGCATCGTCCAGGCCGGTGCGCAGGAAGGAATCGGGCGTGGTCTTGCGCACCCGCACATCGCCATCGGCGGGATGCAGGCGCGTGTCGAGCTGCCAGCCGGGCTCGCCATGCGCCAGCTTGCCGCCGGGCGCTTCATGCTGCACGTAGATCACCGGCGCGCCGGCGGCGCGGGCGCGCCCGGCCAGGTCATTGATGCGCGCCAGCACGGCGCCGGCATCGGCCGGCTCGGGCGTGGTTTCGAACAGCGCGCGTTGCACGTCGATCACAATCAAAGCGGAAGTCATGGTTCTCGCGAAAGGAAATGGCGGCCCGGCCCCACCGGGCGCGCGGCGTGGGAAAGCAAGCCTAGCCGCATTCGGCGCCCACCAGCGGGGGCGGCCAGATGCGCGCGTACATCCAGAAATGGCGAGGCTCGCCGCGCACCTGCCGGTAATGATGCAGCAGCCCTTCGCGGTGGAAGCGGCAGCGCTCCAGCACGCCGGCCGACGCCGTATTGGTATCCAGCACGGTGGCCTGCACCCGCGCCAGGCCCAGCGTCTGCAAGGCCCACGTGGACACGACTTCGCAGGCCTGCGTGGCGATGCCGCGGCGCCAGTGCGAAGGCGCCAGGTCATAGGCGATTTCGGCACGGCGCGCGCCCGGCGCGATCTCGTTCAAACCGATGGTTCCGATCAGGCGGTCGTCGGCCTCGACGATGGCCAGCCGCACGCAATGGCTGGCGGCGGGGTCGGCATAGCCCTGGATCAGCGACGCCAGCGCATCCGGGCCGTCCAGTTGCCAACTGGTGTGGCGGGTTACGTTGTCGTCGCGCAGGTAGGCATGCCAATCGGCCGCGTCGGTGTCGCGCAGCGGGCGCAGGCGCAGACCGGCGATACCCAGTTCGGGCGCGCGCCGCGGCCAGTCGGAAAGAGGCAGGAACATGAAGAGGGCTACGTGGCAAAGGATGGGCCGGTGCGCTCGCGCCGGCCAGGAACAGATTAACAGGCCCGCGCCCGTCAGAAATCCAGCCGCCCCTTCAATTCGCTGAAAGGCACCATGATGTGCTCGCGATAGGCGGGACGCTCGCGCAGGCGGTCGTACCAGGCCCGCACGTGCGCCAGGGGCTCGCGGGCGATGTCCAGCTCGTAGTAGCGGTAGAGCGCGGTGGCGGCGGGAATGTCGGCCAGCGTCAGGGCCTGCCCGCCCAGATAGGGTTGCGTGGCCAGCACCGCGTCGAGCTGGCGCAGGCAGGCATGGGTGGCGGCCAGGCTGCGCGCGATGGCGGGCAGGTCGCGCTGCGCCTCGGGGGTGCGGTAGTAGCCCCAGAACACGCCCGACAGGAATGCCGGCTGCAACGCCGTCTGGGCCCAGTCCATCCAGCCGTCGGCGCGCGCGCGGCGCGCCGGATCGGCCGGCCAGAAGGCCTCGGCGCCATGGCGCGCGGCCAGGTAACGCAGGATCGCGTGCGACTCCCACACCACCGTGTCGCCATCGCGCAGCAGCGGCACCCGGCCATGCGGGTTCATGCGCAGGAAATCCGGCGTATCGAGCAGGCCGAATTGTCCGCCGGCGGGAATGTGTTCGTAGGCCAGGCCCAATTCGCCCGCCAGCCAAAGCACTTTCTGCACGTTGAACGAACTGCGCCGGCCCCAGATCGTCGGCAGGGTCATGGCCTGTCCTCCCGTGTCAGCCGGCCACGACGATGCGCGGCTCGCACAGCACCGGGAAGTTCACCGAATTGGCGATGTAGCAGAAATGGTGGGCGCGGGCGTGCAGCGCTTCGGCCAGTCCGGCATCGCCGCCCGCGGCGATGGTGACCTCGGGCCGCAGCGTGACCGAGGCGAAGGCGCCGCCGCGCTCGGGGTCTTCGCGCATGACGCCGTGGGCGTCGTCGCGGTAGGCTGTGACGATGATGTTCTCGACCGCGCACAGATGCAGATACCAGAGCTTGTGGCAGGCCGACAGCGAGGCCACCAACAGGTCCTCGGGATTCCAGCGCGCCGGGTCGCCGCGGAACGCGGGATCGGCCGAACCGGCGATATCGGGCTTGCCCGGCGACTGGATCACGTGGTCGCGGGCATATGCGGTGTAACTGGCGGTGCCCTTGCCGGTATTGCCGGTCCAGGTCACGCCGACGTCGTAATGGTGTTCGCCTTTCATTGCGGCTTCCTCGCGGCGCGCCACGCCGGCGCGCAAAGATCGCTAGCGTAGCGCATGCGCCACGCGCCGGAAACGGGACGGCGGCGCGCGCTATCCCGGCATGGTGTCCGGATAGGACGGAACGCCCGGCCCATGATCGAGCCACGGCACGTCGTGCGCGGTGTGGATGTGCGCGAGCGGCCGCGCGCCGGGATCGTCGTCCAGCGTCGCCACGCGCAGGATGACCTGCGGCTGCGCCACCCAGTGCGCCATCAGGTGCGCGCCGCAGCGGGTGCAGAAGTGGCGGATCTTGCCGGGCGACGATTCATAGGCGCCCAGCGCGTCCACGCCACGGGTCCAGCGGAAATCCGCGCGCGCCACCCGGGCGGTCGAGGCGAACGCGGCCGCGTGCGCCTTGCGGCAGGTGGCGCAATGGCAATGGACGATGGGCCCGGCCAGGCGCCGCGCCTGGTAGGCCACGGCGCCGCACAGACAGCTTCCTTGCATGATGAGGCTCCTTCGCGCCCGCGGCACGATGCCGCGGGCCCGCCGATGAGCGTAGCGCGGGCCTGATTGGCGCGCCGCGCCGATACGGCCAGGATGGCGGGCGGCGGCGGACATGCGCGGCCACGGCGCAAGGCCTGGCCGGCCGCCGCAGCCGCGTCAGGCGCCCTGCCCTTGCCGCGCGCCCATCAGCGAGCGCGACAGGCGACTGGCCGCGGCGAGGATCGGCTCCTTCAGTTCATGCAGCACGCTTTCGCCCAGGCGCGAAATCGGCCCCGAGATGCACACCGCCCCCTGCAGCGCCCAATTGATGCCATAGACCGGCGCGGAGATGCTGGAGACCTCGGGATCGCGTTCGCCCAGCGACACCATGTAGCCGGCGCGGCGCACCGACTCATAGGGTTCGCCCGGTTCGCCGGAGAAGGCGAGCAGCACGCGGCCGGGGCTGCCCAGCTCCAGCGGCAGGGCCGCGCCCACGCGCACGTGGTGCCGGATCGACCTGGGGCCTTCGACCCGCGCCATGCAGATGCGCTGCTTGCCTTCGCGCACGTAGAACGTCGCGCTCTCGCCGGTTGCCGCCGACAGCTCGCGCAGGATCGGCTGGACCACCTCGACGATGTTGAAGGTGGCCTGGTAACACGCGCCCAGCCAGCCGGCGGCGCGCGCCAGGCGCCAGGTGCCGTCGGGCCGCTGCGCCAGGTAGTCGTCCATGGCCAGGGTGCGCGCCAGCCGCAGCACGGTGGAGCGATGGCAGCCGGTGCGCCGGCTCAGTTCCGCCAGCGACAGATGCGGATCCTCCACGCCAAAGGCTTCAAGGATGCGCATCGCGCGGCGCACGGCCACGACGCCCTCTTCGCTCGGCGCGTCGGTGGATTCCGGAGGCAGGTCATCGTTCGTCATATGAAACATGTTCCGCTGTATGAACTCGTATTGTATTGGACGGAACATCCTCCGACAATTCCTTCCATCAAAAACAAATATCGGAGACAAAACATGAAGCCGTTCGCACGCTTGCTGTCGGGCCTGGCCCTGATGTGCATGACCAGCCTGGGCGCCGCCCAGGGTTACCCCGACAAACCCATCCGGCTGATCGTGCCGTTCCCGCCTGGGGGCGGCACCGACGTGCTGGCCCGCGAAGCGGCGATCAAGGTGGCTGGCAACACCGGCTGGAACATCGTCACCGAAAACCGCCCCGGCTCGGGCGGCAACATCGGCGTGGACGCCGTCGCCAAGTCGGCGCCGGACGGGTATTCCCTGGTGCTGGGCCAGACCAGCAACCTGGCGATCAACCCGACGCTGTACGCCAAGCTGCCCTACGACCCCGAGAAGGACCTCACCGCCATCGGCCTGGTGGCCGACGCGCCGCTGGTGATCGTGGTGCCGGCCAACTCGCCGCTCAAGACCTTCGAGGACATGATCGCGGCGGCCAAGGCCAAGCCGGGGGCCTTGAACTTCGCCAGCTCCGGCAACGGCACGGTGGCCCACCTGGCGGCGGTGCAATTGCAGAACGCGGCGGGCATCCAGCTCACGCACATCCCCTACAAGGGCGCGGCGCAGGCGTCCAACGATCTCATCGGCGGACAGATCGACATGTACCTGTCGTCCGTGCCGACGCTCATCGGCCACGTGCGCAACGGCAAGATGCGGGCGCTGGCGGTGACCTCGGCGCAGCGCGTGCCCGACATGCCCGACGTGCCCACCATTGCCGAGCGCGGTTTCCCCGGCTTCGAGGCCGTGACCTGGTTCGGCCTGGCCGCGCCGGCCGGCACGCCCAAGGACATCGTGCAGCGCCTGAATGCCGAGTTCAACAAGGCGCTCCAGACGCCGGAGCTGCGCGTCAAGTACCAGGAACAGGGCGCGCGCGTGCTTACCGACACCCCGGAAGCGTTCGCCAAGCTGATCCACGACGACCGCATCCGCTGGGGCAAGATCGTCAAGGACTCGGGCGCGAAGGTGGAGTGATCCGGCCGTGGCTGCCCTTTACGCCTACTCCAGCGGCGACGCCAGGCCGGCCACCGCCGCCCCGCCCGGGGCGTGCGACTGCCACATCCACGCGTATGACGCCCTCTACCCGGCGGTGAAGGGCGCAAGGCTGCTGCCGCCGGACGCGTCCATGGCGCAGTACCGCGCGATCCAGGCCCGCCTTGGCACCCAGCGCGCGGTGCTGGTCACGCCATCGACCTATGGCGCCGACAACCGCGCCATGCTCGATGCGTTGGCCCAACTGGGCGGGCAGGCGCGCGGCGTGGCCGTGATCGATGGCAGCGAAAGCGATGCGCAACTGCAAGCCTTGCATGACGCCGGCGTGCGCGGCATCCGGCTCAACCTTTCGCTGGGGGTGACGAGCACCATCGACCAGGTGCTGCCGCTGGCGGCGCGGGTCGCCCCGCTCGGGTGGCATGTGCAGTTGCTGATGCCGCCCGATCGGCTGGCGCAACTGGATGGCCTGCTGTCGGCCCTGCCGGCGCCGATCGTGTTCGATCACATGGCCCGCATCAGCCCGGCGCAGGCCGGCGCGCATCCGGCCCATGCCCTGGTGCTGCGCCTGCTCGGCCAGGGCCGCGCCTGGCTCAAGCTGTCGGGCGGCTACCTCGTCAGCCCGCGCCACAGCATCGAGGATCCCGCGCTGGATGCGCTGGCCCGCGGCTATCTCGACGCCAATCCCGAACGCATCGTCTGGGGCAGCGACTGGCCACACGCCTCGGCGTCGGCCGGCATGCAGCCCATGCCCGACGACGCGCGCCAGCTCGACCGGCTGGCCGACTGGGCCGGCAGCGCCCGGCTGCGCCAGGTCCTGGTGCACAACCCGGCGGCCCTGTACGGCTTTGCGGCATGAATACCAGAACAACACGGAGACAACCCATGCAGACCTCTTATTCGCTCTCGCGCCGGCGCTTCCTCGCGCTTGGCGCGGCCGTGGCGGCGGGCGCGGCCTTCAGCGCGCGCGCCGCGCAGGATTGGCCCGCCGGCAAGACCATCACCTGGGTGGTGCCCTATCCGGCCGGCGGCAGCACCGACGTGCTGGGCCGCGCCATCGCGCAGCAACTGGATGCGCTGCTGGCCACGCGCGTGATCGTCGACAACCGTCCCGGCGCCACCGGCACCATTGGCGCGGCCCGCGTGGCGCGCGCCGAGCCGGACGGCCTGACGCTGCTGGGCACCTCGATCGGGCCCCAGGCGATCGCGCCGCACGTCCTCGGCAAGCTGACCTATGACCCGGTGGAGGACTTCGCCCCCGTCATCATGATCGGCACCATTCCCCATCTCCTGGTGGTGGGCAAGGACCAGCCATTCCACACGGTCGCCGACCTGATCACGGCCGCGAAAAAGGCGCCGCAAAGCCTGGCGTATGCCTCGGGCGGCACGGGCACGATCCTGCACATGCAGGGCGAACTGCTGCAGCAAAAGAGCGGCGCGCGGTTCCTGCACGTGCCCTACAAGGGCGACACGCCCGCGCTGCAGGACACGCTGGCCGGGCAGGTGCAATTCGCCTTCATTCCCGCGGCGGCCGCGTTGCCGCACGTGCAGACCGGCGCGCTGCGCGCGCTCGCCGCCACGTCGGCGCAGCGTCTGCCGGCCTTGCCGCAGGTGCCAACCATGGCCGAGGCCGGCTTCAGCGATTTCGTGGTGGAGCAATGGCAGGCCGTGTTCGCCCCCGCCGCCACGCCCGCGCCCGTCATCGCCCGGCTCAACGCCGGGATCGGACGCGCCTTGCAGAGCCCGGCGCTCACGGCGCTGGCCGAGCAGCTCGGCATCACGCTGGCCGGCGGCACGCCGCAGGCCCTGGACACCACCCGCAGGGCGGACTTCGACAAATGGGGCAAGGTCATCCGCGATGCCGGCATCAAGCCGGCCTGACCCGCCCTCCCGACTTTCTCTTTCTTCACAGGAACACTCATGGCAAACCAGGACATCATCAAGGACTTCCCGCGCGTCGGCGCCGACATCGTGCGCCGCGCGGCGGCACTGCAACCGGCCATCCTGGCCGACGTGGCCGGCCGCCGCGGCGCGCTCAGCGGCCGCATCCGCCCGCTGCATCCGGGCATGAAGCTGGCCGGCACGGCGCTGACGGTGGAGGTGCGCCCCGGTGACAACCTCATGATCCACGCCGCGATTTCCCTGGCCAAGCCGGGCGACGTGCTGGTGATCGACGGCAAGGGCGACCTCAGCTCGGCGCTGATGGGCACCATCATGATGAACGCCTGCCGCAAGCTCGGCATCGCCGGCGTGGTGATGGATGGCGCGGCGCGCGACAGCGTCGAGATCATCGAAATGGACTATCCGGTGTTCGCCGCCGGCACCAACCCGAACGGCCCCACCAAGAACGTGCCCGGCCGCATCGGCCATCCCGTGTCGGTCGGCGGCGTGACCGTGTACCCCGGCGACTTCGTCATCGGCGACGCCGACGGCGTGGTGGTGGTCGAACGCGAGAAAATCGAAGGCCTGCTGCCGGCCGCCGAAAAGAAGGTGCGCGACGAGGCCGCGCGCATCGCCGCGATCCAGGCCGGCGACACCGAGGCCAAGTGGCTGTCGGCGGCGCTGCGCGCCGCCGGCGTGCTCAAGGAAGGGGAATCGCTGTGAACAAGACCGCCACAGGCAAGGCCGCCATCGTCGTGACCGCGGCCGACCTGGCCCCGGAAGCCATCGCGCTGCTGCAGGATTTCAATCTGGTGTTTGCCGGCAAGACACCCGCCGAAGAGGAAATCGTGGCCTTGTGCCGCGAGCACAACCCGGTCGCCATCATCGTGCGCTACAGCAAGGTGGGCGCCGCCGCCATGGACGCCGCGCCCGCGTTGCGCGTGATTTCCAAGCACGGCAGCGGCACCGACACCATCGACAAGGCCGCCGCCGCCCAGCGCGGCATCCAGGTCGTGGCCGCCGTGGGCGTGAACGCCGCCGCCGTGGCGGAACACGCCCTGGCGCTGCTGCTGGCCTGCGCCAAATCGGTCGTGGGCCTGGATGGGCGCATGCGCGCCGGACACTGGGACAAGTCGACGCACAAGAGCCTGGAGCTGGACGGCAAGACCATCGGCCTGGTGGGCCTGGGCGCCATCGGCCGGCGCATGGCCGCCATGGCGCACGGCATGAACATGCGCGTGATCGGCTTCGATCCCTACGCGCGCGATCTGCCCGAGTACATCGCCAGCGTGCCGCTGGACGCGATCTGGCGCGAGGCCGACGTGGTATCGCTGCATTGCCCCCTGACCGACGAGAACCGCGGCATGGTCAACGCGGCGACACTGGCGCAGTGCAAGCCCGGCGTGGTCCTGGTCAACACCGCGCGCGGCGGCCTGGTCGATGAAGACGCGTTGCTGCAGGCGGTGCGCTCGGGCCAGGTCCGCGCCGCCGGCCTGGACAGTTTCGCCGTCGAGCCCATGACGGCCGGCCACCCCTTCCAGCAGGAGCCGCGCATTCTCCTCAGCCCGCACGTCGGCGGGGTGACCAGCGCCGCCTACGTCAACATGGGCGTGGCCGCCGCGCGCAATGCCCTGGACGTGCTGGCCCGCGCGGCCGCCCCCGCCTGAGGAGCCGCGCCATGCAGCAACGATGGAAGCACGCGCCGCCGGACAGCAACTGGGGCGAATTCGGCCCCGACGACCAGCGCGGCCGCATGAACCTGGTGGACCGCGCCAAGGTGCTGCAGGGCATCGCGGAAGTCCGCGAGGGCCTGACGTTCTGCCTGTCGCTGCCGCTGGACGTGCCGGGCGGCATGGCGCTGAACCCGCGGCGCCTGCCGCCGCAACGCTACGCCACGCTGCGCGATGGCAAGAGCGCGGGCGCCCAGGGCTTTTGCTGGTCCTATGCGTCGGAGGATCCGCTGCTCACCGATGTGGTGTGCGACGACGTGCTGCTGATGAATACGCAGTATTCCACGCAGTGGGACAGCCTGGCGCACATGGGCAGCCGGTTCGATGCCGATGGCGACGGGCGGGCCGAGGCGGTGTTCTACAACGGCTTTCGGGCCGGCGCCGAAATCGTCGCGGCCGCGGAGGATCCGCAGGCCGTGGCCGACTGGGCCCGCTTTCCCGGCCCCCGCGCCGGGGCACTCGGCATCGAGCAACTGGCCGAACATGGCGTGCAGGGCCGCGCCGTGCTGATCGACCTGGAGGCCCATGTCGGCCGCACGCGCGCCGCCGTGGGCTACGACGCGCTGATGCGCATCCTGGAGGCCGACGGCGTGGCCATCGAGCCGGGCGACATGGTGTGCCTGCACACCGGCTTCGGCGACACGCTGATGTCGATGAACCGCCAGCCCGATGTCGCGCACCTGCACGCCACCGGCAGCGGCCTGGACGGCGACGATGCGCGCCTGCTGCGCTGGATCGTCGACGCGCGCCTGGCCTGCCTGATCGCCGACAACCCCGCCGTCGAGCTGGTGCGGCCGGTGGCCCTGGGGGGCGCGGCCACGCCGCTGCGACGCCCGCGCCTGCCGCTGCACGAGCACTGCCTGTTCAAGAACGGCATCCACCTGGGTGAACTGTGGTGGCTGACGCCGCTGGCGCGCTGGCTGCGCGCCAACGGGCGCCACCGCTTCCTGCTGACCGCGCCCCCGCTGCGCCTGCCGGGCGCGGCCGGCTCACCGGCCACGCCCATCGCCACGGTCTGAAACGCTGAAAAAAACCAACCAGGCGCAGCCGCCGGCACAGGCGGCGCGCTTTCCACAAGGAGACGATCTCGTGAAACTGTTCCGCCTTTTGCCCCTGGCGCTTGCGTTCTGCGCCAGCGTGGCCGCCGCCGACTATCCCGACCGCGCGCTAAAGCTGGTGGTGCCCTATTCCGCCGGCGGCGCCGCCGATGCCCAGGCCCGCCTGGTGGCCCAGAAGCTGGGCGCGCGCCTGGGCCAGACCGTGGTGGTCGAGAACAAGCCCGGCGCCAGCGGCACCATCGGCGCGGCCAGCGTGGCGCACGCCGCCGCCGACGGCTACACGCTGCTCTACGACGCCACGGCGTTCGCCATCAATCCTTCGCTCTACAAGAAACTCAGCTACGACAGCCGGCGGGATTTCCTGCCGATCTCGTTGATCAGCCTGACGCCCAACCTCCTGGTGGTGCCGGCGCAGTCGCCCTACCAGCGCATCGAGGACCTCACGGCCGCCGCGCGCAAGGGCCACCTGACGTTCGGCACGCCCGGCCAGGGCACCGCGCAACACATCGCCGCCGCCTGGTACGCGCAGGGAAACAAGCTGGAACTCACCCACGTCCCCTACAAGGGCGGCGCGCCGGCGCTGACCGACCTGATGGGCGGCCAGATCGATATGATGTTCAGCAACATGGCGGCGTCCTACCCGCTGGTCAAGAGCGGCAAGCTGCGCGCGCTGGCGGTCACATCGCCCGAGCGCATCGCGGCGCTGCCCGACCTGCCCACCGTCGCGGAGAGCGGCGTGCCGCAGTATTCGGTGTACGAGTGGAACGGCGTGCTGGCGCCGGCCGGCGTGCCGCCCGAGGTGGCCGCGCGCATCGAGCAGGCGCTGCGCGCCACGCTGCAGGACCCGGCGCTGCGCCACAGCCTGCAGGAACTCGGCGCGCAGCCGGTGGGCTCGACCGCCACCGAATTCCGCGCCTTCATCGACGACCAGATGGAACGTTCGGCCCGTATCCTGGCCGATGCCGGCATCCACAAGGAGTGACGCGGCCTGCGAGGACTCAAGGCCGAATGACATTCCCGCATAAAAACAGAGGACGACAAATGAATCACCGTAATCGCACCCGCTACTCCCCCCGGCGCACCGCGCTGCTCGTCGCGGCCGCCGCGACACTCCTGGCGGGCGGCGTTGCCCATGCCGCGGACGCCTGGCCCAGCCGCCCGGTGCGGATCGTGGTGCCCTACGGCCCGGGCGGCGCGGTCGACGTGGCCACGCGCAAGGTCGCGCAGATGCTGTCGACGCAGACCGGCCAGAGTTTCGTGGTGGAGAACAAGCCCGGCGCGACCGGCACCATCGGCGTCAGCCAGGTGGCCCGCGCGCCGGCCGATGGCTACACGCTGGTGGCCAACGACACCACCTATTCGCTGCTGCCGCACATCTTCAAGAAACTGCCCTTCGATCCGGCGGCGGACCTGCAGCCGGTCACGGCCTTCATCTTCGCGCCCATGGCGCTGGCGGTGGCGGCCGACAGCCCGTATCGCACGCTCGACGACCTGGTGGCGCGGGCGCGCGCCAAGCCCGACTCGGTGACGTACGGCTCGGGCGGCGCCGGCACCACGCCGCACTTCGCCGCCGAAGGGCTGGCGCGGGCGACGGGCGTGAAATTCATGCACGTGCCGTTCAAGGGCGCCGCCGAAGCCACGCAGGCGGTGCTGGGCAAGGTGATCGACTTCCAGTTCGCCTCGACCACCGGCCTGATGGGGCCGGCGCAGGGCGGACAGTTGCGCCTGCTGGCCGTGAGCGGCGCCAAGCGGCTGGCGGTGCTTCCCGACGTGCCGACATTCGCGCAGGCTGGCGTGAAGGATTTCGGCGTGGTCAACTGGACCGGCCTGTGGGCGCCCAAAGGCACGCCGCCGGAAGTCACCGAACGCCTGCAACGCGAGGTCGCCAAGGCCATGGCGTCCGAGGAAATGCAGACCTTCGCCACCAAGATGGGCGCCGAGCCGCGCGCCGCCGACGCGGCGGAATTCGGCCGCATCCTGGCCGACAGCAACGTGATGTGGGGCAACGTCGCGCGCAGCATCGGCTACGACGCCAAATAGACACCGAGGAGACGCCATGTTTTTCCTGCAACCGCCCGAGGTGGCGCCCTTCGAAGCATGGAGCGCCATGCCCGACGCTTTCCGCCGCCTCCAGCGCAGCGACTGGGCCGACGCCAACCGCGCCGGGGCGCCGGTCGATTCGTTCCTGGAAGGCCCGGTGTTCGACCGCCACGGCAATCTGTACGTCACCGACATCCCCTGGGGCCGGGTGTTCCGCATCGGGCCCGACCGTCAGTGGACCCTGGTGACCGAATACGACGGCGAACCGAACGGCATGAAGTTCCTGGACGACGGCCGACTGCTGATCACGGACTACAAGAATGGCCTGATGGTCCTGGACGTGGCCAGCGGCCAGGTCACGCCCTACCTGGCCCGGCGCAACAGCGAGCGCTTCAAGGGCGTGAACGACCTGACCTTCGATGCGCAGGGCAATATCTACTTCACCGACCAGGGCCAGAGCGGCCTGCACGATCCCAGCGGCCGACTGTACCGCTTGCGTCCCGGCGGCCAGCTCGACTGCCTGCTCGACAACATCCCCAGCCCCAATGGCGTGGCGCTGTCGCCGGATGGCAAGGTGCTGTACCTGGCGGTGACGCGCGGCAACTGCGTCTGGCGCGTGCCGCTGATGGCGGACGGCAGCGTCAGCAAGGTGAGCCAGTTCTTCACCTCTTACGGCCCCAGCGGCCCGGATGGCCTGGCGGTGGACCGCGAAGGCAACCTGCTTGTCTGCAATCCGGGGCTGGGCTACGTGTGGCTGCTCAACCATCGCGCCGAACCGCTGATCGTCTGGCGCAGCCCCAAGGGCATGTCGACCACCAACCTCGCCTTTGGCGGCGAGGATGGCCGCACGCTGTTCTGCACCGAGTCGGTGACAGGCACCATCCTGACCGCCCGCGCGCCCCATCCGGGCCTGCTGGCCGCTGCCCCGCGCTGACGCGCTCCGGGTTCCTTGCCCGGCGGGATCCCGCGCCTGCGCGACGGGCCCGCCGCGCTTGCCTTTACATCCCGTTTCAGCAAGGATGGGCGTGCGTCCGTATCGTGGACGCACCGCAACACAGGAGCTCGCCATGATGAAAACCACCTTGACCTGCACCCTGACAGTCGCCCTGCTTGCCGGCTGCGCCCCTTCCCGACACACGGCCGCCGTGCCCGTGGACAACCACACGGCGCGCGACTCGCTGGACTGGCCCGGCAGCTACGAGGGCACCCTGCCCTGCGCCGACTGCCCCGGCATCCGCACCCGCCTGACGCTGATGAAGGACGGCCGCTACGAGCGCGCCACGCAATACCTGGATCGCCAGCCGCAGCCTGAAGCGGTGGCCGGCACCTTCAGTTGGGAATCCGACGGCAGCACCATCCGGCTGGACGCCTCCGGCGACAGCCAGCGCTACTTCGTCGCCGAGAACCAGGTGATCATGCTGTACCGCGACGGCACCCGCCCCACCGGTCCGCTGGCGCCGCACTACGTGCTGCGCCGCGCGCAATAGCGCGGCGTCACCGGCCGCGCGCCGGCGGCGGGCCCCGCGCCCTGCCGTCGGCGCCGCCAGCGGCACGCAAGCGCCTCGCTTGCGGCTATTCTCTGGGCTGCACATGCCGCGCCGCCGCGACACCGGCGGCGTCCCTCGAGGAAGGAAGATCCATGAAGACCGATCACGAACTGCTCGACGCGTTTGCCCCGACGGGCACGCTGCGCGCCTCCATCAACCTGGGCAACCCGATCCTGGCCAACACCCATCCCGACACCGGCGCGCCCGACGGCGTGTCGGTCGACCTGGCCACGGAACTGGCCCGCCGGCTCGACGTGAAGCTGGAACTGGTGGTGTTCAAGTCCGCCGGCGAATCGGTCAACGCGGTCGCCGCCGAGCAGGCCGACGTGGGCTTTTTCGCGATCGATCCGCTGCGCGGCGAGCAGATCGCCTTCACCGCGCCCTATGTGGTGATCGAGGGCGCTTACCTGGTGCGCGACGATTCGCCCATCACCCGCATGGAAGAGGTGGACCGCACCGGCCAGCGCGTGGTGGTCGGCAAGGGCAGCGCCTATGACCTGTACCTGACGCGTGAAATCAAGCACGCCGAGCTGTTCCGCGCGCCCACCTCGCCCGCGGTGGTCGACACCTTCGTCAAGGAAAACATGGAAGTGGCCGCCGGCGTCAAACAGCAACTGCAAGCCGATGCGCAGCGCCTGGGCGGCCTGCGCCTGCTGGACGGCCACTTCATGCTGATCCGCCAGGCCATGGGCGTGCCCAAGAGCCGTGGCGCCAAGGCCAGCGCCTACCTGGCCGCCTTTGTCGAAGCCATGAAGAAAAGCGGTTTCGTGGCCGAGGCGCTGGCGCGCCACAAGATCCAGGGCGCCGCCGTGGCGCCGCTGGAAGCCGCGCCACAATAAAAAAAGCGAGGCGGCGGGATCACGCGCCGCGCCGCCGCGTGGCGAACCGTCGATGACGCCCCGGCATGCGGGCCGCCATCGACGGGACGGCGTCAGTGGCTGATCATCCAGGGCCGTGAACCGGCGAAGGACTTGGCGCCGTCGGCCGTGGTGCGGGTCTTGCCGGACGTGCGTCCGCCCGAACAACAACCGCAGTTCATGCCGTGTCCGGAACGCGAGCTGCGCGGTTCGTTGGCGCTGCGTTCGTTGGCGGCATGGGCGCGGTTGACGGCCGACGACAGCGCCGAGATCGCGGGCGCGCCGCCGACGATGCGGTGCGAGGCGGCCCCGCATTGCGGGCAGTCGGCCGGATCGCGCCATTGCGCCAGCGGCCGCAGCGCCGCGAACTCGCCGCAGCCGGCGCAAGCGTAGTCATACATGGGCATGTCGGTCTCCCTGGTCCCGGCCTCAGCGGTCGCGCGACAAGGGCAGGTCGACGCCGCCCTTGATGTGCTTGATCGGCCCGGAGGCCGAGGGCTGGATGTCGAAATCGAAGATCTCGGTCGGCAGCCACAGTGTGGCGCAGGAGTTGGGAATGTCCACCACCCCGCTGATGTGCCCCTGCACCGGCGCCGTGCCCAGGATCGAGTACGCCTGCGCGCCCGAATAGCCGAACTTCTTCAGGTATTCGATGGCGTTCAGGCAGGCCTGGCGGTAGGCCACGTTCACGTCCAGGTAGTGCTGCTTGCCGCCCTCGTCCACCGAGATGCCCTCGAAGATCAGGAAGTCCTTGTAGGCCGGCGTGATCGGGCTGGGCTTGAAGATCGGGTTGCGGATGGCGTACTTGTCCATGCCGCCCTTGATCAGCGTGACGCGCATGTGCACCCAGCCGGCCATCTCGATGGCGCCGCAGAAGGTGATCTCGCCGTCGCCCTGCGAGAAGTGCAGGTCGCCCACCGACAGGCCGCCGCCCTTGACGTAGACCGGGAAGAACACCCGCGCGCCGCGCGACAGGTCCTTGATGTCGCAATTGCCGCCATGCTCGCGCGGCGGCACGGTGCGCGCGCCCTCGGCCGCCGCGCGCTCGCGCTCGGCCCCTTGCAGCGCGCCCATGTGCGCCGTCTTGGGCGCGGGCGGATTGGCCAGCGGCGGCACGCGGTTCGGGTTGGTGTCGATCAGCGCCTGCTCGCGCTGGTTCCAGGTGTCCAGCAGCTTCTTGTCGGGCAGGCAGCCGATCAGGCCGGGATGGATCAGGCCGGCGAAGCTGACGCCCGGGATGTGCCGCGACGAGGTGAACATGCCGTGGAAATCCCAGATGGATTTCTGCGCATGGGGGAAATGGTCGGTGAGAAAACCGCCGCCGTTGTTCTTGCTGAAAAAGCCATTGAAGCCCCACAGGCTGTCGGGCTTGGCGCCGATATCCAGCAGGTCCACCACCAGCAGGTCGCCGGGCTCGGCGCCTTCGACGCCGACGGGGCCGGACAGGAAATGCACGGTGGACAGGTCGACGTCGCGCACGTCGTCGGCGCTGTCGTCGTTCTTGATGGCGCCGCCGGTCCAGTCGTAGGTCTCCAGGATGAAATCATCGCCGGGCTTGACCCAGACGGCCATCGGGATATCCGGATGCCAGCGGTTGTGGATCTGCTTGTTCTCGTAGGGGGACTGGGTCAGGTCGACCTGAATGAGGGTATCGGTCATTCTCTTTCATCTCCAACGCAACGTGTTGATAAAACAGAACTTAAGCTGGAAGGCGCGTCCAATTTCGCATGTGGGGATTGGATCTTCGATTCCTTGACGTGTGAACGATGGTAGACGCGTTTGCATTGATTGCCATACTGGTTTTCCATGCAGCATGCGGCCGCGCAGGGTGCGCGCCCGCCGCTGGCGAACTCGCTGACACGCGCGTTTCCCACTAGCGGGAAACAGGAAAAAAGAATACGGCGCGAGTGTCGACTCGTCCGGCAGTTATGATCCGCCCATTGCATTTCGCGGCCCCGCCGCGCCGGAAGCCCCCGTCCATGATCCCGATCCGCCCCCTGCCCATCCTGCTCCTGCTCGCCTGTGTCCTGCCGCCGGGCGCCGCTCACGCGGCCAAGGAATGCGTGGCGCGGTTCGACGCCAGCGCCGCCCGCTACCAGGAAGCGGTGAACGTGCAGAAGGGACGCGAGACCGCCAACTGGCAGGAGCTGAACGCGCCGCTGTGCCAGGGGCGGCTGGACCTGCTGGACATGGAGTTCGAGCTGGTCGATGACTACGAGCAATGCGTGCGCGACGGCGGGGAATTTCCCGAGAAGACCGTGCGCGCGATGAAGGACCGGCCCGACAACCTGGCCGCGCTCAAGACCGCCTGGATCAATACCTGCGGCCCCTACATGAAGGAATGAAGGGACGGCTGCGCAGCGGGGCCTGGCCCCCGCGATGCGCGGCCGCCGACCGCGTCAGGCCACCGCCGAGGCGGGCCGCGGGAAGAAGATGGCCCGCGCGGGGTCGAAGTCGTAGCGGTCTTCGAACTCGGTCGCATCGGCGGCCAATGCCAGCACCGAATCCAGGATGAAGTCGGCCTTGGCGTCGGACAGCAGCACGCTGAAATTCAGGCGGACAAAGCCCGGCTTTTCGATTTCGCGGCCATCGAGGATGGCCTGGCGCATGCGCGCCGATTCGGCCTCGTCGATCTCCAGCAGGTTGTGCACGTACGGGCCGGCGCAGGCGCAGCCGCCGCGGGCCTGGATGCCGAAGCGGTCGCTCAGCATGCGCGTGACCAGTTGCTGGTGCACGTAGCCGCCCTGGCCGTCGCGCACGCGGAAGGAGAAGATCGGCAGACGCGGGGCGGTCAACGAGCCCAGCAGTTCCAGGCGGGGATCGCCCTGCCAGCGGGCCAGCGCGCGCCGCACGAAGGCGGCGTTGCGCCGCGCCATCAGATCGGCGCCCAGCGCTTCCTTGACCAGCAGCACCAGCGCGGCGCGGATGTCGCCGACCACGTTGGGGGTGCCCGCCTCTTCGCGCGCTTCCAGGCTGGCGCTGTAGTCGTGGTGGCTGGGCGAGACGAACTTGACGGTGCCCCCGCCCGGGAAGGTGGGCGTGGTCGGCACGACCGCGTCGCGACGCACGATCAGGATGCCGGACGCGCCGGGCCCGCCGATGAACTTATGCGGCGAGAACACGATGGCGTCGATCGGCGCATCGGCCGCGGGCGTCATGCGGATGTCCAGGTACGGCGCGCCGCCGGCGTAGTCCCAGATCATCCGGGCGCCGGCGCGCTTCACGCGGCGGGTGATGGCCTCGACGTCGGCGACGATGCCGGTGACGTTGGAGGCGGCCGACAGCGCGCAGATGACCAGCGTGCCGTCCGGCGCCCGCAGCGCGGCGTCGAGTTCGCCCAGGTCCGGGCCGCCCTGCGGGCTTTCCGCCAGCACGACGATGTCGGCGCCGCATTCGCGCCACGGCAGGATGTTGGAATGATGCTCGTAGGGGCCGATGACGACCCGCACCTTGCGGCCCGCCGCCAGCGCGGCCGGCACGCCCAACAGGTGCACCAGGCGGTTAAGGCCCATGGTGGCGCCCGAGCCGGAGAAGATCACGGCGTGCTCGTCGCCCGCGCCGCAGCAGCGGCCGACCACGGCGCGCGCCTCGCGCCGCAGGCGCGTGATGAAGCCGCCGCAGAACGAGGCCTCGGTATGCGAGTTGGCGTAGTACGGCAGCACGTGTTCCAGGACGAAGCGCTCGACCTGCATCAGCGCGCGGCCAGAGGCGACGTAGTCGGCGTAGACCAGCGGCTTGAGGCCAAAGGGGCCTTCGATGACGGCGTCCTTGCCGATCAGGCCGTCGGCCAGGCTGGCGATGATGTCGGGGGATTGCAGGGATTGCTGGAACTGGCGCAACGGCCCTGTGGCGGCCGGGGTCGCTTGGGTAGACATGGTGCGGATTCGATGAAACGGCTGGCAGGAAAATTATCGGAATATCATACGATGGAAGGAATTTTGAAACCTCACCTAAATTTTCCTTAAAATCGCTGAAAACAGATCATCTGATCGAATTCATGGAAAAAATTGACAAGTTTGATCTGAATATCATTTCCTGCCTGCAACGCGAGGGCTCGCTGTCGCAGCGCGAGCTGGCCGACCGGGTCGGCCTGTCGCAGAACGCCTGCTGGCGCCGACTGCAGCGGCTGAACGCCTGCGGCATCATCCGCGGCACCCGCGCCGAGGTGAACCTGGCCGAACTCGGGCTGGACCTGACGGTGTTCGTCATGATCCGCACCAGCCATCACGCCAAGGAATGGGCCGACGGCTTTCGCAAGCACGTGGAACGCCTGCCCGAAGTGACCGGCTTCTACCGCATCGGCGGCGACTGGGACTACCTGATCCAGGTGGTCTGCCGCGGCATCGCCGGGTACGACCGCTTCTACCAGAAGCTCATCACCGACTTCGAACTGTCCACCGTGACGGGCTTTTTCAGCATGGAAGCCATCATCGAGAACCGCCCGCCCGACCTGGGGCTGTTGCAGGAATCGGCGGGCGCGGCATAGCGAGGCTTCGCGTCAGATCGCGACGGCGGCCACGACGCCGCCGCGGGAATAACTTGTGGTCATGAACCCCGGGGACCGCTTATATCCACGGGTTATCCCGGATGCCTGCATATCCACAAATCGTCAATAATTCGCCAACGTTTTGTTGTCGATCCGTCCCCATCTGCCTCCCATGCCTGTTTCCGTCCGGGACGCCATTGTTTCCTCCTCCCATCTCGCCTCGTCCGCCCCGGAGCTGTCCGAGGTGGAGTTCGGCCTGATCATCGCCTCGCACGCCTTCAATCGCTGGATGGTCCGCTGCATGGCCTGTGCCGGGCTGCCCGAGCTGACCTCGCTGGACATCCTGGTGCTGAACCACGTGTTCCATCGCGGCCGCGGCAAGAAACTGGCGGACATCTGCTTCACGCTCAATGTCGAAGACACCCACCTGGTGAACTATTCGCTCAAGAAGCTGGAGCGGCTGGGCGTGGTGCAAAGCGCCAAGACCGGCAAGGAAGTGATCTACACCACCACCGATGCCGGCGCCGCCGCGATCCAGCGCTACGCCGAAGTGCGCGAGCAATGCCTGGTGAAACCCTTCATCGACTCCCCCGCCGCGGACGATGCCAGCCACCAGTTGGCCAATACCCTGCGCGCCCTGTCGGGCCTGTACGACCAGGCCGCCCGCGCCGCCACCTCGCTGTGAGAATCCACGTTGTCTAGCCTTCCCGCCTCCTCCGCCCAGCCGCTGCTCTCCGTGCGCGGCGTCTCGGTGGATTTCAATACCGAAAACGGCGTGTTCCGCGCCGTCGAGAACCTGGACTTCGACGTGCGGCCGGGCAAGACGCTGGCCATCGTCGGCGAGTCCGGGTCGGGCAAGTCGGTGACGTCCATGGCCATCATGCGGCTGACGGACTACAACAACGGCCGCATCGCCACCGGCAAGATCCTGTTCCGCGACGGCGCCGACCGCGAGGTCGACCTGACCGCCGCGTCCGACGAGCAGATGCGCGCGATCCGCGGCAACGACATTGCCATGATCTTCCAGGAACCGATGACCTCGCTGAACCCGGTGTTCACCATCGGGGACCAGATCATCGAGGCCATCATGCTGCACCAGCAGTTGTCGCGCTCGGCCGCCCGCAAGGCGGCGCGCGCGCTGCTGGAGAAGGTGCGCCTGCCGGACGCCGAACAACTGCTGGACCGCTACCCGCACCAGTTGTCGGGCGGCATGCGCCAGCGCGTGATGATCGCGATGGCGCTGTCGTGCCAGCCGCGCCTGCTGATCGCCGACGAACCGACCACCGCGCTGGACGTGACCATCCAGGCGCAGATCCTGAACACCATCCGCGAACTGCAGCGCGACCTGGGCACCGCCGTGATCTTCATCACCCACGACATGGGCGTGGTGGCCGAGATGGCCGACGACGTGGTGGTGATGCTGCGCGGCAGGAAGGTCGAGCAGGGCCCGGTGGAAGAGATCTTCCGCGCGCCCAGGCATCCCTATACCCGCGCCCTGCTGGCCGCCGTGCCGCGCCTGGGCAGCCTGACCGGCCGCGACCTGCCGCTGCGCACGCCGCAGACGGTGCTGGAAGGCGACACGCTGCGCGAAGTCGGCGAGACCCGCGAGCAGGACACGGCGCGCTACGACGAGCCGGTGCTGCGCGTCGAGAAACTGACCACGCGCTTTGACGTCGGCCACAACCTGTTCGGCCGCGTCACCCACCGCGTGCACGCGGTCGAGGAAGTGAGCTTCGACGTCTACCCCGGCGAAACGCTGGCGCTGGTGGGCGAATCGGGCAGCGGCAAATCGACCATCGGCAAGACCCTGCAGCAATTGGTGGCGCCGACCTCGGGCGCGGTGCGCTACAACGGCCAGGACATCTTCTCGATGGACGCCGCCGGCCGTCAGCGCCTGCGCCAGGAGATCCAGTACATCTTCCAGGATCCGTATGCCTCGCTGGACCCGCGCAAGACCGTGGCCTTCAGCATCGCCGAGCCGATCCGCACCCACCGCCTGCTGACCGACGAGGCCGCCATCGCGCGCCGCGTCGGCGAGCTGCTGGAACAGGTGGGCCTGAAGCCCGAGCACGCGCGCCGCTATCCGCACGAGTTCTCCGGCGGCCAGCGCCAGCGCGTCTGCATCGCCCGCGCCCTGGCCAGCGACCCCAAACTGATCATCGCCGACGAATCGGTGTCGGCGCTGGATGTGTCGATCCAGGCGCAGATCCTGAACCTGCTGATGGATCTGCAGAAAGACCGCGGCCTGTCGTACCTGTTCATCACCCACGACATGGCGGTGGTGGAGAAGGTCAGCCACCGCGTGGCGGTGCTGTACCTGGGCCAGATCGTCGAGCTGGGCACGCGCCGCCAGATCTTCGAATCGCCGCAGCACGCCTACACCCGCAAGCTGCTGGCCGCCGTGCCGGTGGCCGAGCCCGGCCGGCACCTCGACACCTCGCTGATCGAGGGCGAGATTCCCAGCCCGGTGCGGCGCGTGGGCGACGAGCCGGCGATCATTCCCCTGGTTGAATTCGCGCCCGGCCACCGCGTGGCCCGCGCCGCCTGAACCTTCCGTTTTCTACACGTCGGCCCGGCCGATTTCCCGTCCCAGGAGTTGAACATGCTCTCCCTACGCAAAACCTTCACCGCCACCGCCCTGGCCCTGGCGCTGGGCGGCGCGCTGCCCGCGGTCCTGTCGACCGCCCAGGCCGCCGGCACGCTCAACGTCGCCATCAACCAGGATCCGGGCAGTTGGGATCCGATCGACACCTTCGTGACCTTTTGGGGTTCGGTCGGCAGCAACCTGTACGACGGGCTGACCATGCGCGGCGCCGACCTGAAGCTGCAGCCGGGGCTGGCCACCAAGTGGGAATACCTGGACGACAACAAGCGCCTGCGCTTCACGCTGCGCCAGGGCGTCAAGTTCCACAACGGCGAGCCGTTCAACGCCGAGGCCGTCAAGTTCACGTTCGAGCGCCTGCTGGGCGCGGAAGGCGCCAAGGGCCCGCAGAAGTCGAACTACGACTCGATCGGCGAGGTCAAGGTGGTGGACGAGTACACCGTCGACTTCATCCTCAAGCAGCCCGACCCCGTGCTGCTGACCAAGCTGGCCGGCTACGGCGCCATGATCGTGCCGCCCAAGTACATCCAGGAAAAGGGCGAGGAGAACTTCAACACCCACCCGGTCGGCACCGGCCCGTTCAAGTTCGAAAGCTACCAGCCCAAGGTCAACGTGACCCTGGCGCGCAATGACGACTACTGGGGCGGCAAGCCCAAGCTGGACAAGGTGGTCTACCGCTTCATCAGCGAACCCGGCACCCAGGTCGCCGAACTGCAGGCCGGGCGCGTGGACATCGCCACGCTGATCCCGCTGGGCCTGATCGAGACGGTCAAGAAGTCCGGCAACGCCGACGTCATCTCGACCGGCGGCCCGGTGGCCTTCGCGCTGCGCTACAACACCAAGAACGGCATCACCCAGAACCGCGACGTGCGCCGCGCGCTGATCATGGCGGTGGACCGCGACACCATCGTCAAGCAGTTGCTGCTGGGCCAGGCCAAGACCATCGCCAGCTTCCAGGGTCCGCAGTCGTTCGGCTACAACCCCGAGCAGAAGCCCCTGCCCTTCAACCCCGCCGAAGCCAAGAAGCTGCTGGCCGGCGCCGGCATCAAGCCGGGCGCGACGGTGCAGATCGACGTGCGCGGCAGCGATTCGAACTTCCGCGAAGTGGCCCAGGCGGTGTCGGGCTATCTGCAAGCGGTGGGCGTGCGCGCCACCATCAAGCCGTATGAGACCGGCGTGCTGCTCAACGACATCATCCCCGGCGGCAAGACCGGCGAGATGTGGCAGAACCAGTGGGGCGGCTGGACCTACGACTACGACAACACGGCCTACCTGATGTACCACTCGGGCCAGAAGTGGAATCCGTACGACAACGATCCCAAGCTGAACGCCATGCTGGAAGCGCAGCGCACTGTCTATGACGTGAAGAAGCGCGAAGCCATGCTGCAGGAGATCGCCGGCTACGTGGCCGACCAGGCGCTGGAACTGCCGCTGTACAGCCTGAACACCATCGTCGGCGTGAACAAGCGCGTGAAGGGCCTGGAGGTGCCGGGCGACATCCGCTTCCGGTTCGTCGATACGACCGTGGAGTAGAGCCCCCCCGAGGCGCTGCGCGCCTTCCCCCAGGGGCATGCCTGCGGACCGGCGGAGCCGGATCCGCGGCATCCCGCTAGGGGGGCGATGCCTGATTGGGCGTCGCGATGTCTGTGAAGCATTGACGCATTAACCCTACTGATTCGCCGGGGCGAAAGCCCTGGCGGAGCCTCATGACCGGATTTCTGATTAAACGCGTGTTGCAGGCGGTCTTCGTGATCGTGGCCGTGACGCTGCTCGTCTCCTACGCCGTGCGCCTGACCGGCGACCCCGCGCTGATGCTCAGCCAGGGCTCGGGCAGCGTCACCGAGCAGGACCTGGCCAACATCCGCCAGGCGCTGGGCCTGAACCGGCCGTTCCACGAGCAATACCTGAGCTACATGCAGGGCCTGCTGCACGGCGACTTCGGCCGCAGCTTCATGGGCGGCACCTCGGTCGCCAAGCTGATCGGCGACGCGCTGCCGGCCACGCTGATGCTGGCGTTCACCTCGCTGATCGCGTCGATCCTGATTTCGCTGCCGCTGGGCATCCAGGCCGCCATCAAGCGCGGCAAGCCCACCGACCAGGCGATCCGCATCCTGTCGCTGGTGGGACTGTCGTTCCCCAACTTCTGGCTGGCGCTGATGCTGGTGCTGCTGCTGTCGATCACTTTCCCGCTGCTGCCGCCGTCGGGCTGGAGCGGTCCGGCCAGCCTGGTGCTGCCGTCGCTGACCATGGCGATCATCCTGTCGGCCACCAACATCCGCCTGGTGCGCACCACCATGCTGGAGACGCTGTCGGCCCAGTACATCATGGTAGCGCGCAGCAAGGGCCTGAAAGAGCGCATCGTGCTGTACAAGCACGCGCTGCGCAATTGCGCCATTCCCCTCATCACCTACCTGGGGCTGCAGTTCGGCGGCCTGATCGGCGGCATCGTCGTCATCGAGATGGTGTTCAACTGGCCCGGCCTGGGCACGCTGGCGTTCGACGCCATCTCCGGCCGCGACTACCCGGTGCTGCAAGGCACGGTCACCGTGCTGGCCGCCGTCATCGTCCTGGTCAACCTGATCGTCGACATCGCCTACGGCATCGTCGATCCCCGTATCCGCACGCGGTGAGCCCCATGCAGACCACTACTTCCCCCGCCAAGGCCGTCAAGCCGCGCAGCCGCTACCGCTCGCTGGAATTCGTGCTGGGCGCCGCGCTGACCGGCGTCATGATCGTCCTGGTGCTGGCCTCGGGCTGGCTGTTTCCCGATGGCGGCGAGTCCATGGACCTGACCGCCCGCCTGATGGCGCCCTTCACCAGCGCCGCCCACCTGTTCGGCACCGACCCGCTGGGCCGCGACGTGCTGGCGCGCGTCATCGTCGGCGGCAAGATCTCGCTGCTGGTGGGCTTCGCGTCGGTGCTGGGCGGCGCCCTGCTCGGCATCATCATGGGCCTGATCGCCGGCTACTACCGCGGCTTCTGGGACATGATCGTGATGCGCTTCGCCGACGTGCAACTGGCGCTGCCGTTCATCCTGGTGGCCATCACCTTCATCGCCATCCTCGGCGGCGGCCTGTTCAACGTGATCTTCTTCATGATCATCTCGCAGTGGGTGCAGTACGCGCGCCTGGTGCGGGCCCAGGTGCTGGCGCTGCGCGAGCGCGAGTTCGTGCTGGCGGCGCGCGCCTTCGGCGTGCGCGACCTGGCCATGATCCGCCATCACATCGTGCCCAACCTGCTGGGCCCGCTGGTGATCCTGATGACGCTGAACGTCGCCAACAACATCCTGCTGGAAAGCAGCCTGACCTTCCTGGGCCTGGGCGTGGATCCCATGATCCCGAGCTGGGGCGGTATGCTGGCCGATGGCCGCACCTACATGCAGACGGCGTGGTGGGTGAGCGTGTTCCCCGGCCTGGCGATCATGCTGACCGTGCTGGGCCTGAACCTGCTGGGCGACTGGCTGCGCGATCGCCTGGATCCCACCGGCAAGGTGTAAATGAATGCCCCCGCCCTGGGGCGGCCTGCTCCGGCAGGCACTTGAGGACTACTGACGATGGCATTGCTGGAAAAGACATTCGACCGCACGCTGGACGCCTGGATCCATGCCTACAAGGCCCCGGCCTGGCGTGGCGCGGCGGTGGAAGGCTGGCTGTTCGAAGGCGTCGACGCGCGCCGCGAGGCCGAGGCGCGGCTGGCGCAGGCCGGCGTGACGGCGCGCTTTCGCAGCGCCTACAAGCCGCTGCTGCACTACTTCCTGGAAGAGGTCGAGCGCGACGGACTGGTGGCGGTCGACCTGCGCTATCCGCGGCATGAGCACGCGCTGCCCAAGCGCTTCACGCTCGAAGCCTATCCGCTGGTGGCGCTGCTGCAAGGCGTGCGCGTGACGATGAAGCCGGGCGCGTCCGACCTGCACTACGACGTCACGCTCGTCTACGCCGACGGCCGACGCCGTGAAGATCGCGTGTTCGCGCCCAACCAGCTTGGCCAGGCGCAGGACGGCAAGCCCGAACTGTCGCCCACCGGGTGGCTGCGCGTGCGCGACGCCGACGGCGCCATCCAGACCGACGCGGCCCAGGCCACCGAATACCAGCAAGCCTTTCGCAGCATCGTCGACACGGTGCGCAACCATCCCTGGGGCGCGCACGAACCGTATTTCGACCGGCTGGAGATCCGCGTCGACCTGCCCGGCATGGACTTCGCGCTGCCGGTCGACGAGGAAATCGTCAGCACCTTCGAAGCGCTGCACGAAGACCTGTACTTCACGCTGCTGGAACACTTCCAGCACCACTCCGGCCGTCCCTCCGGCGACCGCGGCCTGCAGCCCGGCCAGATCATTCCCGACATCCGCCGCCACGACGGCGCGGCGCGCGTGCTGGTGACGCTGGAACCCTTCGCGCCGCCGGCGCCGGTGGCGCCCGTGGCGCTGGACGCGCCGCTGGCCGAGCTGCGCCAGCCGCTGGCGGCCGGGCAGATCGCCGGCTGCATGGCCGCGCTGGGCGGCGACGCCTTCCAGGCCGTGTCGCGCCAGGGCCGCCCGGTGCTGGGCACCTATCTGCGCGGCCCGGGCCCGGCGGTCTTCATCTCGGGCGCGCAGCATGCCAACGAGACCTCCGGCGTGGTCGGCGCGCTGCGCGCGGCGCAAGCGCTGAAGGCGCGCGGCGACGCCCACTTCGCGCTGATCGCCGCCGAGAATCCAGACGGCTACGCGCTCTTTAACCGCCTGCGCGAACAGCATCCGCGCCACATGCTGCACGCCTCGCGCTACAGCGCGCTGGGCGACGACATCGCCTACCGCGAACACGCGCCGTTCTTCGAACGCGAGGGGCGCCACCAGGCCCACGCCATCAGCGGCGCGCAGTTGCACATCAACCTGCACGGCTACCCAGCCCATGAGTGGACCCGCCCCCTGTCGGGCTACCTGCCGCGCAATTTCGAGCTGTGGACCATTCCCAAGGGCTTCTTCCTGGTGCTGCGCCACCACCCCGGCTGGCGCGAGCGCGCCCGCCGCCTGATCGAGGGCGTGACGGCGCGGCTGGCCCGCAACGTGCCCGGCCTGGTGGAATTCAACGCGCGCCAGCTTGAACTATTCCACGCGCACGCGCTCGAAACCGGATTCGATGTGCTGAACGGCATTCCCGTGCAGGTCACGGAGACCGACCGGGAAGCGCTGCCGATGGCGCTGATCTCCGAGTTTCCGGATGAAACCGTGTACGGGGACCGCTTCGTTTTCGCGCATACTGTGCAAATGGAAACCGTCCTGGCGGCGACCGACATCCACCGCGCCGGACACTGACGCCCCTTCCTGACATGAACATCCGAGAACGCAACCACGGCGACGACCTCGCCCTGGTGGACATCTGGCTTCGTTCGGTGCGCGCCACCCATACGTTCCTGTCCGAAAAGGAAATCCAGGCCATGTACCCGCAGGTGCTCAACACCTACCTGCCGTCGGTGCGCGTCTGGGTCTGCGAGGACGATGCCGGCGAGGTCGCCGGCTTCATGGGCCTGAACGGCAACAAGGTCGAGATGCTGTTCGTCGACGCCAACAAGCGCGGCAAGGGCGCCGGGCGGCGCCTGCTGAATTTCGCGCTGTCGCTGCACGGCAGCCTGCGGGTCGACGTCAATGAACAGAATCCGCAGGCGCATGGGTTCTACAAGCACTATGGCTTTGAAGACGTGGGCCGTTCGGAAACCGATGCCGCGGGGCGGCCGCGGCCGATCATTCATATGAAGCTGGCGGGCTGAGGCGGACGGGAGGAGGCAGTTACGCTGCCTGCACGGGCGCCTGTTCGATATGCGTGCTCGATATATCACCCAATTGATGGCGTCCCCTGTTGCTTTCCCCGCCGGGGTGACGAATGATCGCAGCAAGCGCCACGGGACGGGCGTGTTACGCTGCACTTATCGTGTAACACATGAGAACCGCACCATGAGCGACGCTACCTTTACCTTTCGGGTGGATGAAGCCTTGAAAAACGAGTTCGCCATGGCCGCCAAGGCCCGAGACCGCACCGGCGCACAGCTTCTGCGTGACTTCATGCGGGAGTACGTGCAGCAACAACAGGAAGCCGCCCAGCATGACGCCTGGTTCCGCCGCCAGGTGCAAGCGGGCCTGGATTCCGCTAACGCCGGCCGCCTGGTGCCGGCCGCCGAGGTCGAAACCAAATTCGCGGCCCGTCGCGCCGCGACCCGTCGCCGGATTGCAACATCCAAGTGAGGGCATTGCGCTGGACGCCCGAAGCGATCCGGGACCGGGAAGCGATCTACGATTTCATCGAGGCGGACAACCCCGTTGCGGCGCTGACGCTTGATGAACAGCTTGAAGAGCAGGCGGGACGCCTGATCGATCATCCCGGCCTGGGTCGCCCGGGCCGTGTCGCTGGCACCCGGGAGCTGGTGGCGCACCCGAACTATCTATTGATCTACGACGTGACGAACGATCTGGTGCGCATGCTGCGTGTGCTGCATGCGGCTCGGCAGTGGCCAACGCCGGATTCATCGCCGGGCAATCGTTGAATCTCGCGGTACGGCAAAGCCGCGCCCAAACGGCGGTTGCCCGCCCCCTACCCCACCACGCCATGCCGAGCCCGCCACGCCTTGAGCGCGGCGCGGTATTCGTCCATGGCTTCGTTGTAGGTGTCGTAGACGCAGGGGATACAGCCGCTGTTGCAGCATTCCTCGGGCGCGGGGGCCTCAGGCGGCACGGGCGGCGGATCGTCGTCGGCGGGCGGAGTGGTATTCGGGGTATCGGGGGTATTCGCGGGACTCATGGCCGCATGTTAGCGCCGATCGGCGCCGCTTCGTCCGCCAGCGCCCGCCATTGCTGGCGCCGGATCTCGTAGCGCAGCTTGCGCGCCTCGCCTTCGCCGGTGGTCTCGATCCAGCGCATCCCGCATTTTTCCATCACGCGCAGCGACGCGGCGTTGGCCTGTATCGCCACGGCGCTCAGCGCGTCCACCGGCAGGCGTTCGAATCCCAGCGCCAGCAAGGCGCGGGTGATTTCCGAGGCGTGGCCCCGGCCCCAACAGGTGGGCATGAACGCGTAGGCGATCTCGACCCGCTCGATCTTGCCCGACAGCGCCAGCTTGAGGCCAGCTCGGCCGGCCAGCGCGCCGCTGTCGCGCTCGCTCAGCACGTACATGCCGTAGCCATGTTCGGCCCAATGCAGCATGTTGTGCTCGACGTAGCGCCGGCTGGCCGTGGCGTCTCGGGTGCCGCCCATGGTTGCCATCAGGGCGGCGTCGGCGTGCATGGCCGCGATGAAGGGCAGATGGGTCGACGACATGCGCTCGGCGCGCAAGCGCTGGGTGACGAAGGATTCGGGCAGCAGGGCGGACGGCATGATCTCGAAGCATGGACACACACGGTGCCTTGCATCATATCCATGCCCGCCCCTGCATGCCATCGCACTTTCGCACCGTGGACACACCCTGCTAGCCGCGCCGCAGGCCCAGGAAGCTCCAGTGCACGTCGGCGCGGTCCAGCATGTCTTCGCGCCTGACGAGGTGATGCGCCGACAGGCCATGCCCGGCCGCCAGCGCGATGGTCTCCTCGGCCGATACGTCGAACATACGGCGGCCGGGCGGCACCGGGCCGTGGCGCAGCGACATCAGGATCTGGCCGCCGGGCGCCAGCAATGCCGCCAGCGCCGCCATGCCACGGGCGCGCTCGTCCGCGTCCAGGTGCATCCAGACGGCGGTCAGCATGATGACGTCGAATTCGCGCCCTTGCAGGCCTGCAAGTTCGGGCAAGGCGTCATCGACCCATTCCAGGTTGGGCAGCGCGTGGCGCCGCTGGCCCTCGCGCCGCAGCTCGGGCGTGGGCTCGGCCGCCACCACCTGATGGCCCATGCGGGCCAGCGCGGCGGCGTCGCGGCCCGAACCGGCGCCGATGTCGGCGATGCGAGACGGCGTTGCCGGGATCAGGTGCGCCACGTCGCGATGCACATCCGCGAAAGCGATGCTCTCGTACTGCTCGGCCAGGGCCGCGGCGTTTTCGCCGTAACCCTGGGTGCCCGAGACCACGGCCCCGCTGCCGTCGACGGTTTGCGCGGGATCGGCGGCGCTCATTTGGCCTTGAGCGCGTCGTAGATGCGCTTGCCGACGCGGCCGTCCTGCGGCAGGTTGCGCTTTTCCTGTTCGGCGCGCACCGCGTCGCGGGTCTTGGCGCCGGGGATGCCATCGGCGGTGCCGACGTCATAGCCGCGGGCGTTGAGCATCTCCTGCACTTCCTTGATCTGCGCGCGCGACAGGCCGGGGTCGTCCGTCGGCCAGGCCGTGGCCAGCGCCGGGCCGCCCTGCAGGCGGTTCAGCAGCAACGCCACCGCCAGCCCGTAACGGCGCGACTGGTTGTAGTGCAGGATCGCATCGAAATTGACGGTGGCCAGGAACACCGGGCCCTTGGCGCCGGTGGGCGCGAACAGGTAGGCCTGCTGGTCGTTGCCGCTGGCCAGCTTGAGCGCGGAACCGTCGCCCTGCTTGAGGCCCGCCTGGGCCCACTGCGCGATGCTGCGGCGGTCCTGCGAGCCGACGTATTCGGCGTCGGGCGCGGGCGGAATGGCGGCGGCGACGTCGGCCGGCACGCGCACCTCCACCACCGCCGGCAGGCCGTGGGTCCACTTGGCGCGGCGCTTGCGCAGGTGGTTGGCGGTCGAGGCCAGGGCGTCGGGCAGCGAGTTGTACAGATCGATCTTGCCGTCGCCGTCGCCGTCCGCCGCCAGCTCGTAGAACGAGGTGGGGATGAACTGCGTCATGCCGAAGGCGCCGCTCCAGGAGCCGACGAAGTTGTCGGCCGGCACCACGCCGTCGCGCAGCAGGCGCACGGAGGCGTAGGCGTTCTTTTCCCACAGCGTCTTGTTCTCGGTGCAGGCGCGCGTCAGCCAGGCGTTGAGCACGTCGGTCTTGCCGACCTGGCGGCCGTAGTTGGTCTCGATGCCGAAAATGGCGACCAGCGTGGCCGGATCCACCTGGTACTGCTGGCTGATGTCGCCCAGTTGCTTGCCGTACTTGGCGAGCACCGCGCGGCCATCGGCCACGCGCTCGTCGTCAACCGTCTTGGCGATGTAGTCCCACCAGCTTTCGCGGCCCTCGGGCTGGCCCTGGGCGGACGCCACGGTGGTGGGCAGCAGCTTGGCCTTGGCGGTGTACTTATCCCAGTCGGCCAGGGTCAGGCCGTTGGCGGTGGCGCCCTTGCGCAGCTTGGCGATACACGCCTTGGTGTCGAGCTCGGTCGGGATGATGACCGTGGGCGCGGCGGGGGTGGCGGTCGCGGCGGGGGTGGCGGTCGCGGCGGGCGCGGCGGGCGCGGCGGGCGCGGCGGTGGCGGCTGGCGCGGCAGGCGCATGGGCCGGCGCCGCCGCGGGCGTGGCGGCCGGCGTGGCGACAGGCGTACGCATGTTTGTCGGCGGAGCGGCCGCCGAATCGTCCGGCGTGGCGGCGGGCGCGGCGGCAGGGGCCGCGGCCGGCGTGGCCGGATCGTCGAAGCTGCGCTTGGGCGTCAGCACCGGTCCGGACGAGGAAGGCTGGGCCCCGGGACTGCGCGTACCGGTGGCCGAAGAAGGCGACTGGGCCTGGGCGGCGCCCAAGGCGGCGACGCTCAGCGTGGCGGCCAGGACGGCGCGCGCCAGGGGATCGATTCGGGTGCGAAGCGCATTCTGTCGCATGGTTATCCTGAAAAATCGAAGTCAGCCCGGATCGTACCGCGAGCGGGCGACGAAATCGAACCAGAAAGCGCGCGTGGATACGGGCGGTTACCCGAGGGGCTACCGGCCCGCGGCCGACGGCCCGAACCAATACTGCGACCGCACCTCATCCGACGAATACCACGGCAGCAGGCCGATGCTGTGCGACTCGCGCTGCACGCTCACCAGCAATCCGCCCGCCTGTGGCCGCAGCAGCGCCACGGTGCGGAACACGCCCATGGATTCATACTGGCGCCAGTCGCGCCGGGCGCTGATCCAGTAGCGGCCCTGGGTGCAGCCGCCGAAGTGCTGGATGTCGGTCCGGGCCAGCGGCGGGCCATCCGCCGGACCGGGGGAGCCCGCCGTGCCGTCGCGCAGCGGCAGCAGGCCGGTGAAGCGGCCGCCCTGGCCGTCATCGGCCAGGATCCGCCAGCCTTCCGGCGCCGCCGCGAAGGTGACGCTGGCGGCCGCTGTGGGGCGCCAGGCATGTTCCGAGGTATCCGGCAGGCCCGCCAGGTCCAGGGTGTAGGCCAGGAAGTGGCGCAGGTCGGCCATGCCGGCGGCGCCCTCGCCCGAGCCCGGTTCACCCCGCGGTTCACCCGCCACCCGGTAGGTGCCGGACAGGTCGTGACACTGCGCCGGATCGGACGGCAGCGTCAGCGCCGTGCCTTCCTTGAACGGCGGCCAGGTCACGCGCACGGCGTCCACGGTCGACACGCCGCAGCCGGCCAGCATGGCCAGCGCCAGCCCCGCCACCAGCCATCGTGGCGCGGCCTGGGGCCGCCCGGATTTCCACCTTGTCGTCATGCGCATCGCGCGTCCGCCTCCCTGGCGACGAACTATACCGAAACGCCAGGGCCGCGTTGCCAAGGGCCCGGCGCGGGTCAATAATCGGCGCATCGCCACTGCCCCGCCCGCCATGACGCCCTTCAAAGGAAAACTCCGCACCCGGCACCTGGAAATCGTGCTGACGGTCGCCGAGCTGGGCAATCTGTCCAAGGCGGCGGCGCAGTTGCACAGCACGCAGTCCGGCCTGTCGCGCGCCATCGCCGAGATCGAGGAACTGGTGGGCGCGCGGCTGTTCGAGCGCACCGCGCGCGGCACCAGTTGCACGCCGCTGGGCGAGGCCATGTGCCGCCACGCGCGCCAGTTGCTGACCGGCTTTCGCAAGGCCGAGATCGACCTGGCGGCGCTGTTGCGCGGCGACGAGGGCAGCCTGACGGTGGGCTGCTTTTCGATGTTCGCCGGCTGGCCGGTGGCGCAGGCCGCCTCGCGCTTTCGCGAGCGGCATCCACGCATCACCCTGACGCTGGAGATCGGCACCCACGAGCGGCTGATCGAGGACCTGGACGCCGGCGCGCTGGACGTGCTGATCAGCCGCTTCTCGTCCACGGTGGATCCGCGCATCTACCGGTCGGTCACCCTGCTGGAAGACGCCGTGGTGCTGGCCTGCGCGCCCGCCCATCCGCTGGCCGAACGGCCCGAGGTCACGCTGGCCGATTGCGTCGCCTACCCGTGGATCACGGCGCTGCCCGGCAGCCGCATCCGCGGCGAACTGGAAATGCTGCTGTTACGGGAAGGTCTGCCGATTCCGGATATGATCGGCGCCCTATCCCTGGAATTCGGCCGGGAACTGCTGACGGTCGGACCCTATCTGTGGATGCTGCCCGGCAGCGTCGCGGCGGTGCGCGCCGCGCGCGGCGAGGTGGCGGTGCTGGCGCCTCGCCCCGCCCTGCGGCGCTCGCCGCTGGCGGCCATCTGGCGCCGCGACCGGCCCAGCACCCGCCAGGCTCGCGCCTTCGCCGACACGCTGGCCGAAGCCATCCAATCCTCTTCTTAGGAGCGCCCATGTACGACTGGCTCAATGCACTGCCCAAAGCAGAGCTGCACCTGCACCTGGAAGGCACGCTCGAACCCGAACTGCTGTTCCGGCTGGCCCGCCGCAACGGCGTGGCGTTGCCGTGGCCCGACATGGATGCCCTGCGCGCGGCCTACAACTACGGCAACCTGCAGGAATTCCTCGACCTGTACTACCGCGGCGCCGACGTGCTGCGCACCGAGCAGGACTTCTACGACCTGACCTGGGACTACCTGGTCAAATGCCACGAGCAGAACGTGGTGCACACCGAGCCCTTCTTCGATCCGCAGACCCACACCGACCGCGGCGTGCCGTTCAAGGTGGTGCTGGACGGCATCAGCCAGGCGCTGGAAGACGGCCGCAGGAAGCTCGGCATCAGCAGCGGCCTGATCCTCAGCTTCCTGCGCCACCTGCCCGAAGAACAGGCCATGCGCACGCTGGAAGAAGCGCTGCCCTACCGCGACGCTTTCATCGCCGTGGGCCTGGACAGCAGCGAAAAGGGCTTTCCGCCGCGCCTGTTCCAGCGCGTCTTCGACCGCGCCCGCGCCGAGGGCCTGCCGGCCGTGGCCCACGCCGGCGAGGAAGGCCCGCCCGAATACATCTGGGAGGCGCTGGATCTGCTGAAGGTGCTGCGCATCGACCACGGCGTGCGCGCCGCCGAGGACCCGCGCCTGATGGCGCGTCTGATCGACGAGCAGATCCCGCTGACCGTGTGTCCGCTGTCGAACACCCGCCTGCGCGTGTTCGACCACATGTCGCAGCACAACATCCTGTCGCTGCTGGACGCTGGCGTGAAGGTCACGGTCAACTCCGACGACCCGGCCTACTTCGGCGGCTACGTCACCGAGAACTTCCACGCGCTCTACGAGCACCTGGGCATGAGCCAGGCGCAGGCCCAGGCGCTGGCCGACAACAGCATGGATGCGCGCATCCTGAAGTAGGCGCGGCAGGCCCGGCCGCGCCCACGGCGCAGGTATGCGGGTTGCGCATGACCCGGTTCGAAACCGGCATGCCTGCCCGCCCCCATTCGTCCCTACCATAGTCCCGAGCGGATGGCGGCCCTGCACGCCGTCCGCCGAAAACCAGGACGACAAGGGACCAGACCATGACTGACACCGTTCAGGCCAACCTGCGCGCCGGCAGGTTGACCGGTGTGCGCGAGGGCGGCGCCTGCCGCTTCAGCGCCATTCCATATGCCGAACCGCCCTTGGGTGCGCTGCGCTTCGCGCCGCCCCAGCCGGCCCGCTGGCGCGGCCCGCGCGATGCCTCCCGCCCCGGCAGCGTGGCGCCGCAACTGCCCTCGCGCCTGCGCGGCGCCATGGGCGACTTCGTGGCGCCGCAGGCGGAAGACTGCCTGCACCTGACGGTGTGGACGCCCGCCGCCGACGCGCGCCGCCGGCCGGTGGTGGTGTGGCTGCACGGCGGCGCCTGGCAAAGCGGCGGCGGCGCGCTCGACTGGTATGACGGCGCGTCCCTGGCGGCGCGCGGCGACCTGGTGGTGGTGGCGGTGAACTACCGGCTGGCCGCGCTGGGCTGGCTGCACCTGCCGGGCGAGACCGCCAACGTCGGCCTGCTGGACCAGGAATGCGCCATCGACTGGGTGCTCGACAACATCCAGGACCTGGGCGGCGACCCGGCCCGCGTCACGTTGATGGGCCAATCGGCTGGCGCCTCGTCGATCTGCGCCATGCTGGCGCGGCGGCCGCGCTTTGGCCGCGCCATCCTGCAAAGCGCGGCGCTCGGCCGCGGCTTTCGCAGCAGCGCGCAGGCCGCGGCGCTGGGCCAGACATTCCTCGCCGCCGCCGGCGCCGATACGCTGGAACAGGCCCGCGCCCTGCCCGTCGAGCGGCTGCTGGCGGCGCAACAGGCGCCCGAAGTGGCGACGGCCCTGCAGGCCGAAGGCAGCCGCCGCAGCCTGTTCGGTCCGGTGCTCGATGGCCAGGTGCTGCCCGTCGACATCGAGCCTGCCTTACGGCGGGCGGCTGGCCGCGCCGATGTGCTGGTCAGCTACACGCGTGACGAAATGGCGGCATTTCCCGGCGGCGACGGCCCCGACTGCGCGCTGACCAGCGAGGCCGTGTTCGGCGCGCCTTCGCGGCAGTGGGCCGCCGACGCCACGGCCCAGGGTCGGCAGGCGTGGCTGGCGCGCTTCGACGTGGCGCCCACGGCGCGCTTTCAGGCCTGCCATTGCATCGAACTGCCGTTCGTCTTCGACACGCTCGCGGCCTTTGCCGACGCGCCGATGCTGCGGGGCCTGGCGCCGACGCAGGCCGCCTCCCTGGCGCGGACCACGCAACGCGCCTGGATTGCCTTCATCCGCGGCGAGACGCCCGCGTGGCCGGCCGCGCCGCACCTGGAACGGCTGGCCTGAAGTCCCGCGCCGGGCGCATGACCCGGCGCGTCCAACATCGACAAGGGGAATACCAATGCTCAAGCAATTTGCCATCGCGCTCGCGCTGCTGCTGCCCGCCGCCGCCGGCGCGGCCTATCCGGACAAACCGGTCAAGATCATCGTCTCCAATCCGCCGGGCGGTCCGGTCGACGTGATGCTGCGCGTGCTCGCCAGCAAGCTGTCCACCGCCTGGGGCCAGGCGGTGGTGGTCGAAAACAAGCCCGGCGCGTCCGGCATCATCAGCACCGGGGCGCTGGTCAAGTCGGCGCCGGACGGCTACACGCTGGGCATGGTGGTGGCGTCGTCCGTGACCATCGTGCCGTTCGCGGTCGACCACCTGCCGTTCGATCCGCAGAAGGACCTGCAGCCGGTGGCGCTGGTGGCGCGCACGCCGTTCCTTTTCATCGTGCCCAGCGACAGCCCCATCAGGACCTGGCAGGACTTCGTGCGCGAGAGCAGGGCCCGCAGCCTGACGGTGGGTTCGTTCTCGATCGGCACCGCCTTCCACCTGGTGTGGGAACAGACGGCGCGACGCGCCGGCATCAAGGCGCTGTACATCCCCTCGTCCTCGTCGGGCAAGACGCAGAACGATCTGATCGGCGGCCAGCTCGACGTCGGCCTGGACGCCCCTTCCAGTTCGAAGGGCCTGATCGACAGCGGCCGCCTGCGGGCGCTGGCCATCACCAGCCCCGAACGTTTTCCCGGCCTGCCGGACACGCCCACGCTGCGCGAATCGGGCATGGGCGACTACGCGCCGCAGCCGTGGATCGGGCTGATGGCGCCGGCCGGGGTGCCGGCCGACCGCGTGGCGCGGATCCAGCAATCGGTCGCGGACATCCTCAAGGAACCGGCGATGAAGGCGCAGATGGAGGCGCTGGGCATGATACCCATCGGCGGCAGCGCGCAGGAACTGGCCGACACCATCGCCGCCGATCGCGCGCAGATGGCCCCGCTGATCAAGGAACTGGGCATCAAGCTGCAGTAGCCGCGCCCACCAGCCGCAGGAACGAGGGAATCAGGCTGGCGGCCAGCGCCTCGGCGTCGGCCGCACCGCGCGCGATGCTGTCGTCCACCGCGCCATGCATGCCGTGATACAGCAGGATCGCGGTCAGCCCGGGCTGCGCCAGTTGCCAGCAGCCGGCGGCCTGGCCGGCGCGCAGCATGCCCTCGGCCTGCGCCAGCACCGCCGCGCGTTCAGCGGCGCCGCGATGCGGGTGGTTGACGTCGTGGAACACGACGTCGTGCAGCGCGTAGCCGTCGAAATAGGCGTGCACGCCGGCGCGCGTCCAGGCCTGCAGGCGCGCCACGCCATCGTCCGGCGCGCAGGCCGCCATGGCCGCGTCGATGCGGTCCAGGAAGCCTTGCGAGAACTTCACGCGCAGCGCCGCCAGCACGTCCGCCTTGGATGAAAAGTAATGATAGAAGGTGCCCTTGGCCACGCCGGCCTGCGCCACGATCTGGTCGATGGTGGTGGCCTCGACGCCCTGGCGCACGAACAGATCTTCGGCGGCCGCCATCAGTTCGTCCAGGCGCACCGACGCGGGCTTGGTGCGCGGCGTGGCGGCGCTGGCATTGGCGCCGCGCCGGGTGTCCGGCTTGCCGGCGGGCCTGGAGTCCGGCTTGCGGGCGGGCCGGGTATCCGGCCTGGCGCCAGGCTCGGCGTCGGGCTTGGCGTCGGGCTTGCCGGGGGACTTGGCGGAACGGACCATCGCGAGCGGGAATCCTTTCATTTTCAACGATCCGCAGTGTAGAGGACGCGCCCCGCCTGCCGCCCGCAAAACATCCGGGAATGCGTCTTTTTATTTATTGACCGACGGTCAGTCGATTACTAGAATACGGCTTTCCCTCCCCTTCACGGCCCTTCCGCATGCTTGCCTCCCGCCGCCGCGCCCTGGTGTTCGCCGTCAACCTGGGCAGTTTCATCACCATCCTGGACATCAGCATCGTCAATGTCGCCCTGCCCACCATGCAGGCGGCGCTGCGCATCGACATGGCCGGCCTGCAATGGGTGGTGGACGCCTACGCGCTGTTCCTGTCTGCCTTCATGCTGTCGGCCGGGCCGCTGGGCGACCGCTATGGCCGCAAGCGCTCGTGGCTGGCGGGCGTGGCGCTGTTCACGCTGGGTTCGGCCTTGTGCGGGCTGGCCGACAACCTGCCGCTGCTGCTGGCGGGCCGCGCGGTGCAAGGCGTGGCGGGCGCGCTGCTGATCCCGGGCGCGATGTCGCTGCTGACCCAGGCCTTTCCCGACCCCGCCGAGCGCGCCCGCGCCATCGGCCTGTGGGCCTCGTGCAATGCCATCTCGCTGATCGTGGGGCCCATGCTGGGCGGCCTGCTGGTGGCGCACTTCAGTTGGCAGAGCATCTTCCTGATCAACCTGCCGGTGGGCGCGCTGGCGATCGCGCTGGGCGCCTGGGGCATCCAGGAAAGCGCGCATCCCGAGCATGCCGCCTTCGATCCGCTCGGGCAGGCCCTGAGCGTGGTCTGGCTGGGCGCGCTGACCTATGGCCTGATCACTGCCGGCGAACACGGCTGGCAGGCGCCGGCCACCCTCGCCGCACTGGCCGTTGCCGCACTCGGACTGATCGCCTTCCTCTGGGTCGAGCACACCGTGGCGCGCCCCATCCTGCCGCTGGGCCTGTTCCGCGACGCCGGCTTCGCCAGCACCAACTTCGCCTCGTTCGTGATGGGATTCGGCGCCTACAGCAGCCTGTTCTTCTTCTCGCTCTACCTGCAGCACGTGCGCGGCCTGACGCCGCTTGAGACGGGCTGGCAACTGGCGCCGCAGTTCGTGGCCACCGGCATCGTGTCGACGGTGTTCGGCCGGTTGAACCAGCGCTTCGGCCTGCCCGGGCTGATGATCGCGGGCTATGCCATGGTCGGCGCGGCCATGCTGGGCATGATGCGCTTCGACGCCCACACGCCTTATGCGCTGTCGGGTTCGCTGATGGTGCTGCTGGGCCTAGGCATGGGACTGTCGGTGCCGGCCACCAGCATGGCGGTGATGGCGACCGTGCCGCGCGAGCGCTCGGGCATGGCCTCGGCCACCATGAATGCGCTGCGCCAGACCGGCATGACCATCGGCATCGCGCTGCTCGGCGCGCTGATGAGCAGCCGCGCGGTCGAGCACCTGGCCGCGGCGCTGGCGCGGCTGGGCCAACCGGATGCGCAGGCGGTGGCGCGCGTGGCGGTCACCCAGCACGCGCTGCCGGCGCAACCCGATGGCGTGGCGGCGTTGTTCGCCGACGCATTGGCCAGCGGTTTCCATGCCGCCATGGCCGGCGCCGGCGTGGCCTCGCTGCTGGCGGCGCTGGTGCTGTTGTGGGTCACGCGCGGCGCGCGGCCGGTGCTGCGGGCCGCGTAGGCGACAGGCGCGCGCATCGTCGCGGCGACGCCGGACGCCACCGCGTGGGTCCGACGACGCTGCGCGGGCCTCGCGGCGAGTCGCCGAAACCCAGGCGGGGCGCGCAATTCCAAGGCGCGGAATTCCAGCGCCCGGAATCAAACAGCGGCGTTTTTAAGCAGGCGTAACAAGCGCGCCGCCGCGCATGCGCTCCGGTAATATCTCCGCCCAATAACAGGTTAACAACCAAGAGGAGACATGCCATGCAACACCGCAAGATCCTGTTCCGCCTGGCCCCGTTGGCGCTGGCCGCGCACCTGGCGCTGAGCGGCGCCGCCGCCGCGCAAAGCGCGCCCGGCACGCAGGGGCCGCTGGCGCCGGCGCCCATGCCGGAACTGGCCGCGCAGATCGACCAGCGCGCCAAGGCCATCGAAGACAAGCTCATCGCCTGGCGCCGCGACATCCACCAGCATCCCGAACTGGGCAACCAGGAAACGCGCACGTCCGAGCTGGTGGCCGACCATCTGCGCGCGCTCGGCATGGAAGTGAAGACCGGCGTGGCCGGCACCGGCGTGGTGGCGCTGCTCAAGGGCGGCAAGCCCGGCCCGGTGGTGGCGCTGCGCGCCGACATGGACGCGCTGCCGGTCAAGGAGCAGGTGGACGTGCCGTTCGCCTCCCAGGCCAAGGGCACCTACCTGGGCAAGGAAGTGGACGTGATGCACGCCTGCGGCCACGATGCCCACACCGCCATCCTGATGGCCACCGCCGAAGTGCTGGCCGGCATGAAGGACCAGTTGCCCGGCAGCGTCAAGTTCATCTTCCAGCCGGCCGAGGAGAGTCCCGCCGACTTCGAGCCGGACGGCAAGAAGATCTGGGGCGCCAAGATGATGGTGCAGGAAGGCGTGCTGGACAATCCCAAGGTCGACGCGATCTTCGGCCTGCATGTCTCCAGCAGCTATCCGGTGGGCAAGCTGTCGTGGCGCAGCGGCCCGGCGATGGCCGCGGCCGACCAGTTCTGGATCGACGTCACCGGCAAGCAGACGCACGGCGCGCGGCCGTGGTCGGGCATCGACCCGATCGTGGTCAGCTCGCAGATCATCCTGGGCCTGCAGACCATTCCCAGCCGCCAGATCAACAGCATGCTGGAGCCGGCCGTCATCACCGTGGGCGCGATCCACGGCGGCAACCGCATGAACATCGTGCCGGACAGCGTCGCCATGACGGGCACCATCCGCACGTATGACGAGGGCATGAAGAAGGACATCCACCAGCGCATCGAACGCACGGCCACGCAGATCGCGCAGAGCGCCGGCGCCAAGGCCGACGTGCGGGTGGTGGAGCTGTACAACGCCACCGTCAACAATCCCGGCCTGACCGAGGAGATGGGCGGCACGCTGCGGCGCGTGGCGGGTGAAGGCAACTACGGCCTGCAGCCCAAGTCGACGGCGTCCGAGGACTTCTCGTTCTACCAGGAGAAGGTGCCGGGCATGTTCTTCTACCTTGGCGTCACGCCCAAGGACGTCAATCCCGACACCGCCGCGCCCAACCATTCGCCGCGCTTCTATGTGGACGAGTCGGGCCTGATCAACGGCGTGCGCGCATTGTCCAACCTGACGGTCGACTACATGGCCAAGGCCAGGCAAGGCGGCTGACCACGGGCCCCGCCGCCCGCGCTCTGCCGGCGGCGCGACGGGCGGCGCAAGCGCAAGGCGCGCGCCCCGTCCGCCGCGATACGCGGCGGGCATAAGCAAACCGCCATAAAGTCTTTGTGGCGGACGGCATGGTTTCCTACAGTACGGCCCTTTGCCGCCAAAGCGCCGACTCGCCATGCCGATCTCCCGCCGCCGATTCCTGCTCGCCAGCACGCTGGCCCTGCCGCTTGCGCATACCCGCCGGGCGCGCGCCGCCGCCTGGCCCGAGCGCCCCATCCGCCTGGTGGTGACGTTCCCGCCGGGCGGCGCCAGCGACATTGCCGCGCGCGTCATCGCGCCCGCGCTGGGCGAACTGCTCGGCCAGTCCATCGTGATCGACAACCGTCCCGGCGCCGGCGCCACCATCGGCGCGACGCAGGTGGCGCAGGCCCCGGCCGACGGCTACACCCTGCTGATGTCGAACTCGGCGCCGCTGTCGATCTCGCCGGCGCTGATGCCCCAGCACCACTACGATCCGCTGGCCAGCTTCCGCCACGTGGCCTACCTGGGCGCGGTGCCGACCGCGTTCGTGGTGCATCCGTCGGTGCCGGTCGAGACCTTCGCGCAACTGACAGAGTGGATCAAGGCGCAGCCGGCGCCGGTGCAGTATGGCAGCGGCGGCCTGGCGTCGGTCGGCCAGATCGTCGGCGAACTGTACGCGCGCCAGACCGGCGCGCGGCTCGAACACATTCCGTACAAGGGCTCGGGCGCGATGCGCAACGACCTGCTGGGCGGACAGATCCGCTTCGCGGTCGACGCGCTGCCGCAGAACCTGCCGTTCCTGCGCACCGGCCAATTGCGCCTGCTGGCCGTGACCACCGCGCAGCGCGTGCCGCAGGCGCCGGAGATTCCGGCGGTGGGCGAGCTGGGCTATCCCGGCCTGGTGGCCGAGAATTTCGTCGGCCTGTCTGGCCCGGCGGGCCTGCCCGACGCCGTCAGCGAACGCCTGTACGACGCCTTGACGCAGGTGCTGCGCACCCCCGATATCCGCGCCAAACTGGAAGGGCAGGGCTTCGTGCTGGCGCAGAAGTCGCCCGCCGAATTCGCCGACTTCGTGCGCCGCCAGGCCGATACCTGGGGTCCGGTGGTGCGGGCGACCGGAGCCAGCCTGTGAGCGTGCGCCGGTTGCTGGTGCTGTTCGGCCAGGCCGGCCGGGGCGGGTTCAACGAAGCCGCCGTGCAGGGCGCGGCGCGCGCCGCGCGCGCGGGCCACGCCCTGCAGGTGGAATGGATCGAGGACAACGACCCCGATGCGCGCGCCGAGCGCCTGGCGGCGCTGTGCGCGGACGCCCCCGACCTCGTCATCGTGCATGGCGGCCAGGGAGATGTGCCGGTGGCGCGGGTGGCGCCGCGCTTTGCGCGCACGCAGTTCGCCATCACCCAGGGCAGCCACCATGCGGCCAATGTCGCGTCCTATGAAATCCTGCAGGAGCACACGGCCTTCCTGGCCGGCGTGCTGGCGGGCCTGCGCGGCGGCGCCGCGCATCTGTCGGGGGAACGCGTGCGGCCCGGGCTGAAGGGTCGCGCCGCCTATGCCGACGGTGTGCGCCGCGTAGTCGGCCAGGATCCGCTGACCGGCTTCTGCGGCAACCAGCACGACCCGGCGCTGGCCGAGGCCTGGACCGACGCGCTGGCCGCCGACGGCGCGCGCGTGGTGTTCGCGATGATGGATGGCGGCCGCGACGGCATCACCCGCGCCTGCCGCCGCCGCGGCCTGTGGCAGATCGGCAATGTGCTGGACTGGGTGGCGCGCGATCCCGCCGTGTATCTGGCGTCGGCGCTGGCCGATTCTGGCTTGTGCGTGGAACGCGCCGCGGCCGATCACGCCGCCGGCGCGCTGCGGGTCGGCGCGGTCACGCACTTCGGCCTGGAAGCGGGCGCATCGCTGCGGCTGGCGCTGGGCGCGGACGTCGGCGCGGAGGAACGCCGCGTGCTGGACGACTGGTCTGCGCGGCTGGCTCGCGGCGAGATCGCGGTCGCGTCCGACTACAGGGGACGGGAATTCGCCCCGCCGGCCCGCTAGCCGCATGCCCCTGCCCCCTGGCGATGAACGAACGGAACGGACAGCGCATGGTGTCCGCGATGATTGACGCACGCCCGCCCCCTCGCTACAGTGACCGCCGACCCTGGCCGGCGATGCTGCCGCCGGCCGGCCCGCGAATCTGACGGCGCCCTGCGCCCCTTCCCCGGAATCTTCCATGAACAGCTACCGCGTCGGCATCGCCGGCTTCGGCGCCATCGGCCAGGCCGTGGCGCAATCCCTGGATGCCGGCCTGCCCGGCCTGACGCTGGCCGCCGTGGCCGTGCGCGATCCCCAGGCCGCGCCCGCGGTGGCGTGGCAGAACGCCAGGCCGGTGTTCACCACCATCGGCGCGCTGGCCGAACATTGCGACGTGGTGGTCGAATGCGCCCCGGCCGCCGTGTTCCGCGAACTGGCCGAGCCGGTGCTCACGGCCGGCAAGAAGCTGGTGGTGCTGAGCTCCGGCGCGCTGCTGCGCCACGACGACCTGATCGAGCTGGCGCGCCGCCACCACGGCCAGATCCTGGTGCCGTCCGGCGCCATCCTGGGCCTGGATGCGATCACCGCCGCCGCCGAGGGCGAGATCCATTCGGTCACGATGATCACGCGCAAACCGGTGCGCGGCCTGCTGGGCGCGCCCTACCTGACCGACAACAACATCGATATCGACGGCATCACCGAGCCGCGCCTGATCTTCCGCGGTTCGCCGCGCGAGGCGGCGGTGGGCTTCCCGGCCAACCTGAACGTGGCGGTGAGCGTCTCGCTGGCCGGCATCGGTCCGGACCGCACCACGCTGGAGATCTGGGCCGACCCGTCGCTGGAACGCAATGTGCATCGCGTCGAGGTGGTGTCGGATTCCGCCTCGTTCTCGATGGAAATCCAGAACATCCCGTCGGCCAATCCCAAGACCGGCCGCATCACCGCGCAAAGCGTGATCGCGGCGCTGCGCAAGCTGACCGGCCCGCTGCGGGTCGGCACCTGACCGGCGCCCGGGCACGCCGGGCGCCGCCCGTGCTCGTGCCAGCGGCCGGCCGCTGGGAGCCGGCCGCACGGCAGAACGCCTCGCGCCGGCCTCAGGCCGCCGCCCGCGTCAGCACCGGCCCCGGCGCCGCGGCCAGCGGTCCGGCGCGCCAGCCCCCCTCTCCGTCCAGGTCCAGCCGATGGGTGTGGAACGCGTCCAGCGTGCTGCGGTGGCCGACGCTGACCAGCATGGCGTCTGGCAACTGTTCGCGCAGCAGGCCGTAGAGCATGTGTTCCAGCCCTTCGTCGGTGGCCGATGTGGCCTCGTCCAGGAACACGATCGCCGGCCGGTTGAACAGCACGCGGGCGAACGCCACGCGCTGCTGCTCGCCGATCGACAGGATGCGCGACCAATCGGCCTCGTGGTCCAGCCGCGCGGCCAGGTGCCCCAGATTCACCGCCCGCAGCGCGGACGCCAGGCGCGCGTCATCGCCGGCCTGCGCATGCCCGGGATAAGCCACGGCATCGCGCAGCTTGCCCAGCGGCAGATAGGGGCGCTGCGACAGGAACAGCGCGGCCGCGCCTTGCGGCCGCCGCACCGTGCCCTGCGCGTAGGGCCACAGGCCCGCCAGGGCGCGCAACAGGGTGGTCTTGCCGCTGCCCGAAGGCCCCTTGATCAGCAGGGCCTGGCCCGGATGCAGCGCCAGGTCCAACCGCCGCAGCAGCGCGCGGCCATCGGGACGCGACACGTCCAGTCCGCTGATTTCCATGGCGTGCGGCAAGGGCAGCGCCGCGATCGCCGGCAGATCGCGCGCCGCCGCGTTGGCGTCGAGGAAGCCGGCCAGGCGGTTGAGCGTGGCGCGGTACTGCGCGAAGGCATCGTATGAGGTGCGGAAGAACGACAGCGAGTCCTGCACCTGGCCGAAGGCCTGAGAGGTCTGCATGACGTCGCCCAGCTTGATCGCGCCGCTGAAGAAGCGCTGCGCCTGCAACAGGAACGGGAACACCACGGCCACCTGGCTCACCACCAGGTTGAAGCCGTCGAATTTCAGGCCCCGGTATACCCGCTCCCACAGGTTGGCGATATAGGCCGAAAAGCGCGCCCACAGCGTCGCCCGTTCGACCTCCTCGCCCTGGTAGAAGGCCACGTTCTCGGCATTCTCGCGCAGCCGCAGCAAGGCGTAGCGGAAGTTGGCGGTGAGCCGCTCGGACAGGAAGTTCAGCAGGATCAGGGGCCGGCCGATGCGGAACGCGAACAAGGTGGCGATGAGCACGTACACGTACACCATGAATACCATGGCGCGCGGGATCTCCACGCCAGCCACCTCGAGCGCGCCGGACAGGTTCCACAGGATGCCGGTGAACGCCACCAGCGACACCACCGCGCTCAAGGCGCCGATCGCCAGCGAGCGCGAGCCGCTCACGAACAGGGCGATGTCCTGCTCGATGCGCTGGTCGGGGTTGTCCACCGGTTCGCCCACGAAGTGGCCGCGGTAGTAGGCGCGCGCGCCAAGCCAGTCGCGCGTCAGGCGGTCGTTGAGCCAGACCCGCCAGTGGATGTCGAAGGCCTGGCCGGCGTAGCTGTCGACCAGGGTACGAATCACGTGCACCGTGGCCAGCACCGCGAAGATGCCCAGCAAGCGCCAGAATGCGTTCGGATCGAGCGCCTGCAGCGCGCTGTAGAAGCCGTTGTACCAGAACGAAAACAGCACGGTCATGCGGACCGCGAACATCGCCAGGAACAACAGCGCGGCCAGCGTCAGCAGCGGGCGCCAACTGCGCCGCGGCGTCAGGTAGGGCCAGGCCAGGCGCCAGAACTTGCGCCCCCAGTCGGTCCAGCGCGCCAGCGCCAGCGTCGCCACTGCCAGCGCGACCACGCTGATGCCAAACGCGCGCGCCAGCCAGAGCGCGCTTTCCCACAACTGCTGCTGCCAGTTCAGGTCCATGAAGAGCCCCTCTAACGTCGTTTCTGTTTAGAGCGGCCGGGGCGTCGCGGTTCCGGGGGAAACGGCTTCTTAAGCGTGGCTTAAGCGTTCGCCGGCGCAACTGAATGCGCAGTTAAAGGTCAATGCCCGCCCAGGTCCAGATTGGCGAACAAATCAGCCAGGGTCGGCACCGAGCGGGCCGGCCAGATCGCGCTCAGGTCGAAGCTGGGCAGGCGCTCGCCGTCGCGCACTTCGCAAAAGCGCACGCCGCGGAAATCCATCGAGCGGATCCAACTGGGCAAGAGCGCCACGCCGCAACCGCCGGCCACGCACGCCAGCACGGTCAGGGTGCGGTTGGCCTCCTGCGCCACGTGGGCGTCATGGCCGCCCTTGCGCATGGCATCGAGAATGTCGGCGTAGAACGCCGGCAGTTGTGACTGCGGGTACATCACCAGGCCGGCCTGCGCGATCTGCGCCATCGAGACCCGGCCATCGGCGGCGACGTCGAACTCGTCCGGCACCGCCGCCACCAGCCGGTCGCGCAGCAGTTGCCGCTCGCGCATGCGCCCGCCCACCGCCACCGGCGTATGCATCAGGCCGATGTCGATCTCGCCGGTCTGCAGGGCGTCGGCCTGCTCGGCATTGCTCATCTCGCGCAGGATCACGCGCACGCCGGGCGCCTGCCGACGCATCTCGCGCAAGGCGCGCGGCAGCGTATCGAACAGCGCCGACGACACCAGCCCCACCGTCAACTGGCCGGCGCTGCCGCGGCCGATCTCGCGGGCGCGGCGCGCGGCGGCGTCGATGCGCGCGACGCTGGCGCGCACGTCCTCCAGGATGGCCTGGGCCGCGGGCGTGGGCGTGGTGCCCTGGCGCGAGCGTTCGAACAGGCGCACGCCCAGGTCCTTTTCCATGCGTCCCAGGGCCTGGCTCAACGCCGGCTGGGCGATGCCCAGCCATTCGGAGGCGCGGCTGACGCTGCCGTGGTCCACCACCGCCAGGAAGTAGCGCAGATGCCGGGTTTCCATATCAATCCAATATAAATAAAGCAATTTTCCAGAATGGAAAACTATACCCTGCCTCCCTAGAATGCCGCTTACAGAACCTTACAGAACGCGCGGGGCATGGACCCCGCCCAGGAGACTGCCTTGCCCCCCTCCGTCACCGGCCTCGCCGTCGACAGCCACGCCCACGTCTTCCTGCAGGGCCTGGCGTTGGCGGACACCCGCCGCCACACCCCGGACTACGACGCCCCGCTGGCCCAATACCTGGGCCTGCTGGACGCGCACGGGCTGTCGCATGGCGTGCTGGTGCAGCCCAGTTTCCTGGGCACTGACAACAGCCACCTGCTGGAGGCGCTGCGCGCCGCGCCGGCGCGGCTGCGCGGCGTGGCGGTGGTGGACACGGCCATCGACGAGGCCGCGCTGCGGGCGCTGGCCGCGGCCGGCGTGGTCGGCATCCGGCTCAACCTGATCGGCCTGGCCGTGCCCGACCTGCGCACGCAACCGTGGCAGTCATTGCTGGCTCGCGTCAACGCGCTCGGCTGGCACGTCGAGATCCACCTGCAGGCCGCGCGCCTGGCCGATATCATGCCGGCGCTGCTGCAGGCCGGCTGCCGCGTGGTGGTGGACCACTTCGGCCGTCCCGACCCGGCGCTCGGCGTGGCCGACCCCGGCTTCGGCTACCTGCTGCGGCAGGCCGACAGCGGCCGGGTATGGGTCAAGCTGTCCGCCCCTTACCGCAACTGGACCGGCGAGGCCTGTGCCAGCGCTGGCCGCGAGGCCGCGCGCCAACTGCTGGACGCCTACACGCCCGCCCGCCTCATGTGGGGCAGCGACTGGCCCCACACCGAGCATCGCCACCTGGCGTCCTACCCCGCGTCCATGCGGTGGCTGGCCGACTGGATCGACGACCCCACGCAACGGCGCGCCGTACTCGCCGAGACACCGTTGCGGCTGTTCCAATTCCAAGGAGAATTCTGATGACCCCTCTGATCCAACGCCTCGCGCGCCGCGCCAGCCTGCTGGCTGCCGCCGGCCTGCTGGCCGGCGCCGCCGGCACGGCAACCGCCGCCTACCCCGAGCGCGCCGTTACGCTGGTGGTGACCTACCCGCCCGGCGGCACGGTCGACGTGGTGGCCCGCCTGATCGGCCCCAAGCTGGCGGCTGAACTGGGCCAGCCGGTGGTCATCGAAAACCGCGGCGGCGCCGGCGGCATGATCGGCGGCGCCGTGGTCGCCAAGGCCCAGCCCGACGGCTACACGCTGATGCTGGACGCCTCCAACCACGCGCAGAACCCCGCGCTGCATTCCAAGATGCAGTTCGACACCCTGACCGCGTTCGCGCCGGTGTCGCTGCTGTTGCGCGTGCCCAACGTGCTGGTGGTGACCCCGTCGTACGAGGTCAAGACCGTGGCCGACCTGATCCGCCTGGGCCAGCCCGACAGCAAGGAACACGTCTATTTCGCCTCGGCCGGCCCCGGCTCGGCCCAGCATCTGGCCGGCGAACTGTTCAACCTGCTGGCCAAGACCCAACTGCAGCACGTCGCCTACAAGGGCGGCGGCCCGGCCATGATCGACGTCATGTCGGGCCAAGTGCCGGTGATGTTCGCCAGCATGGGCTCGGCCTGGCAGCACGTGAAGAACGGCAAGCTGCGCGCGGTCGCCGTGGGCGGCTCGGAGCGTTCCAAAGCGGCGCCGGACCTGCCCACCATCGCCGAATCCGGCGTGCCCGGCTACGAGACGTATGAGTGGAACGCCGTGTTCGCCCCGGCCGGCACGCCGCCGGAAATCGTCAACCAGGTGTCGCAGGCCCTGGCCAAGGTGCTGAAGGACCCGCAGATCGCCGAACAGCTCGAAGGCATCGGCGCCGAGCCCATCGGCTCCACCCCCGCCGAACTGGACACGTTCCGCCGCGCCGAGATCGCCAAGTGGCAGCGCGTGGTCAAGGAAGCCGACCTGAAACTGGATTGAGTACCGCCGGGCGACCTGCCGCCCGACAACCGGAATGCCGGTCTTGGACGCCCCTCGGGGCGTCTTTTTTTGGTTTTACGGCGGCTCCCCGATGCGATACAACAGCACTTCAAGCGCGCTCAGGGAAATCCGCGACGAGATGAACCACGACAGCCACGAGCCCTCATCCTTTCCCCCGCCCGCCGACGCCCGCCTCGCGGCCGGCGCCGACGGCGCCACGCTCGACAGTCTGGCCGACGGCTTCCTGTCGCTCGATCGCGAATGGCGCGTGCGCTACCTGAACCCGGCCGCCGAACGCCTGTTGCGGCGCAACAGGCTGGACCTGGTGGGGCGCGGCCTGTGGGACAGTTGTCCGGACCTGGTCGGCACCGGCTACTACGATGCCTGCCGCGGCGCCATGCAGACCGGCCGCCCGGCCCAACACATCGGCTACTACGCGCCGCTGGCGAGCTGGTTCGAGGTGCGCGCCTTTGCGCATGAGGACGGCCTGGCGGTCCTGTTGCGCGACGTCTCGCGCGAACGCGAGGAAACCGCCCAGCTCAGATACCAGGCCACCCATGACTACCTGACCGGCCTGCCGAACCGGCGCCAATGCATGGACACGCTGTCCGCCGCCATCGCCGAGGCCGAGCGGACGCTGGCCGCGCAGGGCCCGACCCTGGCGGTGCTGTTCCTGGACCTGGACCGCTTCAAGGAAGTCAACGACGCCTTCGGCCACGCCGAGGGCGACCTGCTGCTGTGCGATGTGGCCGAGCGGCTGCGCAAGTTCCTCACGCCCGCGATTTTCTGCGCCCGGGTCGGCGGCGACGAGTTCCTGCTGGTGCTGCGCGGCACCAACGAGCGTGCGGCCGAGGCCCTGGCCAATTCGATCCTGAACGCGCTGTCGATCCCGAGCGACATCCATGGCCGCTCGGTCTCGCTGGGCGCCAGCATCGGCATCGCGCTGATGAACTCGCCCGGCGAATCGGCCGAGATGCTGCTGAACTATGCCGACGCGGCGATGTACGCGGCCAAGTCGGCCGGCCGTTTCCAGGTGCGGGTGTATCACCGCGAACTGATGCAGGGGCTGGGCGCGCGCCTGTCGCTGCGCGGCGACATCCAGGGCGCGCTGGCCAACAACCAGTTCGAGCTGCACTTCCAGCCGCAGATCAGCATGCACGACGGCTCGCTGTGCGGCGCCGAGGCGTTGCTGCGCTGGCGCCATCCCACCCGCGGCCTGCTGGCGCCGGCGGCGTTCCTGGACGTGATCCTGGATTCGCCGATGGAGTCGGCGCTGACCGAATGGGTGGCCAACGCCACCTGCCTGCACATCAGCGAATGGCTGGGCGAGGGCCTGCCGGTGCCGCGCATCTCGTTCAACCTGTCGGCGCGCCAGTTGGTGGCGCCCGACCTGGCCAACACCATCGTGCGCCTGGCGCAGGTGCATGGCGTGCCGCCGACACTGCTCGACGTGGAAGTCACCGAGAATTCGCTGATGAGCGACGTCGAGAAGGCCTCCGGCATTCTCGCGGCGCTGCGCGAGGCCGGCATATCGGCGTCGCTGGATGACTTCGGCTCGGGTTATTCGAGCCTGGCGTACCTGGCGCGGCTGCCGATCGACACGCTCAAGATCGACCAGTCGTTCGTCTGGGCGCTGGGCAAGGTGCCGACCGCCACCGCCGTGATCCGCGGCGTGGTGCGGCTGGCGCATTCGCTGGGCATGCGCACGCTGGCCGAGGGCGTCGAGACCGAGGCGCAGCGCCAGATGCTGATCGAGGAAGGCTGCGACGCGATGCAGGGCTTCCTGTTCAGCCGCGCGCTGCCGGCCAGCGCCTTCGCCGCGCTGCTGCGCGAAGTGCCGCGCTGAGGCGAACCGCTATCATGTCCGCCTGACGACCCGATTGATGACGGCAATGACGATGGACAGGATACGGCTCGACAAATGGCTCTGGGCGGCGCGCTTCTACAAGACGCGCAGCCTGGCGGTGGACGAAATCGGCAAGGGCCGGGTGCAGGTCAACGGCCAGCCCGCCAAACCGGCGCGCGAGGTCGGCCCCGGCGACGTGATCAGCATCCGCAAGGAAGACCCGCCCATCCAGGTGCGCGTGGTCGCCGTCAGCGGCGCGCGCGGCCCGGCGCCGGTGGCGCGCCAGCTATATGAGGAAACCCCGGAAAGCGCCGCCGCGCGCGAACGCGCGGCCGAGATGCGGCGGCTGGCGCCCGAGCCGGCGCTGGACATCGCCGCCGGCCGACCGACCAAGCGCGACCGGCGCCTGATCGACCAGATGCGGGGCAAGTGAGACGCGACCGCGACAGGGCCCGGACCGGCCCGGCGGACCGGCCACGAAAAAGCGACAGCGCTACAGCGCCCGTCCCACGATCAACGGATCCAGCGCCAGTTCCGGCGCGCCGCTCTTGCCTTCGTACGGCAGGCGGCTGAGCACATAGCGCATGGCGTTCAGGCGCGCGCGCTTCTTGCAATCCGACTTCACCACGATCCACGGCGCGTCGGCCGTGTCCGTGTGCGCGAACATCGCTTCCTTGGCGCGGGTGTAGTCGTCCCACTTGTCGAGCGAGGCCAGGTCCACGGGGCTCAGCTTCCATTGCTTGAGCGGATGCACCTTGCGCTGCAGGAAGCGGCGGCGCTGCTCTTCCTGGCTGACCGAGAACCAGAACTTGACCAGGTGGATGCCGCTGGTGACCAGGTGGCGCTCGAAGTCGGGCACCTGGCGCAGGAACTGCAGGTATTCCTCCTGCGAGCAGAAGCCCATCACGCGCTCGACGCCGGCGCGGTTGTACCAGGAGCGGTCGAACATCACGATTTCGCCGGCGGTGGGCAGATGCTGCACATAGCGCTGGAAATACCACTGGCCGCGTTCGGTGTCGGACGGCTTCTCCAGCGCCACCACGCGCGCGCCGCGCGGATTCAGGTGCTCCATCATGCGCTTGATGGTGCCGCCCTTGCCCGCCGCGTCGCGGCCCTCGAACAGGATCACCACGCGCTGTCCGGTGGCCTTGACCCAGGCCTGCAGCTTGAGCAGCTCGACCTGCAGCGCGTATTTCTGCTTTTCGTAATTGCGCCGCAGCATGCGGTGGCGGTACGGATAGATACCCTCGCGCCAGTCGGTCGCCAGCTCCTCGTCGGGATTGCGGCGCGCGGCCGGCGCCTGCGCGTTGGCTTCGAGCAGCGCGCGGTGCACCGCCACCGCGTCGTCCGGCGACAGTTCCTCGATCACCGAGCGCAGCGCCGCGTGGGCTTCGCCCGATTCGCCGATCTGGTAGCGGCGGGCGATGTCGGCCAACACCGACGAGGTCTCCTGGCGCGCGGCGACTTCCCGCGCATTGACGCGCTTGCGCGCCTGGATCGCCGGTTCGATGGCGGGCAGCCCGGCCGGGGCTGCCGGCGCGGACGCCAACGGCTGGGCGACCTTGGACGGCTTGTCGGCGCGGACGGCGCGCGTGGACTTGGGCGTCGCGGCGCCGCGGGCGGACCGCGCCGGGGCCGGCGTGCGCTTGCCGGCCGCGGCGGAGCGGGTGGCCTTGCGCGGCGCGGCGGTGCGCTTGGCGGCGCGCGGGGCCGTGGCGCCGTCGTCGTTCTCGGCGGGCGATCCGGAAGCTTGCGGGGTCTTGTCAGTCATCGTTGCAATCCTTGCTGCGCGTGAGGTCAGAGCCGCGGCGGCCGGCCAGTCGCCGGCGACCCGTCAGGAAAAAACATCTACCCTAACCGGCGTGCCGAGGCGGGGCGTTGACGTGGATCAATGCTTGTAACATTGCGGCAGCAATCCGCGCCGCTACACTGCCCGCTGCCCTCTTTCGACTGCCCCCTGCCGCCATGTGGTCCCTGCTCAAACGGCTGTTCGCCGGCCCGCCCGCGCCGCCCGACCCCTACGCCGAAACCATCCGCTTCGACGACAGCGGCTTCACCCGCGCCATGGGCACCGAAGCGACGGGCGGCCGGCGCCAGTTCTGGCCGTGGGAGGCCGTCGACGAATTCGGTTTCCGCTTCACCGAGGCGCTGTTTCCCGATCCGTGGGCCGGCGCTTACATGGAAGGCCTATGGTACGTCCGGGTGCGCGACGACGGCTCGCCGATGGCGGTCGAGTTCGGCCAGGAACACCTCGACCTGGCCGCCCTGCCACCGGCGCTGCTGCGGCACATGCCGGGACTGGACGTGCAGGCGCTGCGCGAGGGATTGGCCGTGGCCAAACGCGGTATCCATCACTTCGAGGGCGAAGGCAACTGGGTCGGCTGGCGGCGCGATCCGCATTGCACCTGAAAAGCCCTCACGGTAACATCTGCGGCTAAATATTTCGTGGCTGCCGCCCGCCGTGGAAACACGTAGAGAACCCACCCTGAGCCCGGAAGGCGCCAACACGCCGCTGCCGTCCGCGACATCGGCGGCCCGCGGTTCCCCACGACCCAGCCGCGCCCTGCGGGCATGGACCTGGGGCCTGTACATCGGGTTGTGGCTGCTCCTGTTGATCTTCAAGTCCGACGGCGCGGACGGCGTCGCGGACCCCGCCGAGTCGCTGGGCTACCGCGTCGGCAGCGCGGTCGGCAGCGCCATCGCGCTGGTACTGCCCGCCGCCGTGGTGATCCTGGCCCTGTCGCTGTTCAAGCGCTTTCGCACGCCGTTGCACCGCATGCGCGCGGCCTTCGCCACCGGCCTGCTGCTGGCGGCCGCGGCCGCCGTCCTGGCCGGCCTCGCGGCCTATCGCGAAACGCAGAAGGCCACCGCGCTGGCCGAGATCCGCCGCACCGGCGAATGGATGCGCGCCGCGCTCAACGCGCCCGACCATCCGCCCGGCGACGTGCCGGACATCGACGCCACCCCCAAGGCGCATGGCGTGTATGGCGAGATCGAGCGCGGCGTCAAGATCATCCTGGGACAGCGGGTGGCGCAGTACCGCGCCTACATGAAGGAACTGGACGAGGTGCGGCTGTCGGACCTCTTCATCCCCAACCGTCTGGCGCGCGACCGCGGCATGGTGGAAAGCCGGCTGATCCTGGAACAATCGCAGCGCGTGGTGCGGAAATACAGCCAGCAGAACCAGCGGCTGCTGGCCGACGTGCCCGTCACCATCCGCTCGCTCGACCTGAGCGAGCAGCAGAAGGACCGCATGGTCGAAGGCGCGATCAAGGCGCGGCCGCAGCAGAAGGCAACGCTGGCGCGCAACTGGGAGCTGGAGCGCCAGACGCTGGACGAGTTCGAGAAGATGATCAATCTGCTCGACGACAACCGCCGCGCGTGGCGCGTGGAGCACAACGAGATCGTGTTCGACCGCGACAGCCTGTTGAACCGGTTCCGCGCCCATCAACTGGCGGTGCGCCAACTGACCGAGGAACGCGCGCGGCTGGAATCGCAGCAGTTCGACAGCCTGACCTCGGTGCTGCGCTGACGCGGGTCGTCGGCGCCCGGGCGCGAAGGCGGGCCGGGCGCGATCGAGCGTCAGCTCCCCGCCTGATCCAGCCCCTGCTTCAGATCGGCCAGGATGTCGGCGGCGGTTTCCAGCCCGACCGACAAGCGCAGCAGGCCTTCCGACAGGCCATACTTTTCGCGGTCTTCGGCCGTATAGCTGGCGTGCGTCATGGTGGCCGGATGCTGGATCAGCGTTTCCGGATCGCCCAGGCTGACAGCGATGCGCGCCAGCTTCAGGCTGTTCAGCAGGCGCCGGCCCGCGGCCAGCCCCCCCTTCAACTCGAACGCCACCAGCCCGCCGCCGGCCGCCTGCTGACGCTGCGCGATCTCGGCGCCGGCCGTGCCCGCCAGGCCCGGATAGAACACGTCGGCCACCGCCGCGTGTTCGCGCAGGAACTTCGCCACCTTCAATGCCGATTCGCTGTGACGCTCGACCCGCAATTCCAGCGTCTTCAGGCCGCGCAGCACCAGGAAGGCGGTGAACGGCGACAGCGTCGCGCCGGTGAAGTAACGCAGGCCCTGCAGGCGGATCGCGTCGATGTGCTGCTTGCGGCCAACCACCGCCCCGGCCAGCAGGTCGCCATGGCCGCCCAGGTACTTGGTGGCCGAGTGCAGCACGATGTCGGCGCCGTGTTGCAGCGGCCGTTGCAGCACGGGCGTGGCGAAGGTGTTGTCGACGATGGTCAAGAGCCCCTTGCCGCGCGCGATGGCCGAGATGGCGGCGATGTCGACCAGCCGCAGGTTGGGGTTGGCCGGCGTCTCGAAATAGACCGCGCGGGTCTTGGGGCCGATGGCGGCGGCCACGGTTTCCGGGCGCGTGAAATCGGCGAACACGGCGTTGATGCCCAGGCGCGGCAGCCCCTGCGCGAACAGCGTGAAGGCGGTGCCGTAGACGATCTGGTCGACCACGATCTCGTCGCCGCTTTGCAGCAGCGACAGCAGCGTGGCCGAGATCGCCGCCATGCCCGACGCGGTGACCACGCCGGCCTCGGCGCCTTCGAGCGAGGCCAGCCGCTCTTCCAGCAGGGCCTGGGTCGGGTTGCGGGTGCGGCCGTAGACGTAGCCCGATTGTTCGCCGAGGCGAATGCGGTCGAAGGCCTCGATGCTGTCCTGGGTGTAGGTGGAGGTCAGGTAGAGCGGCGGCGACAGCGCGCCCAGCTCGTCCAGCGGGTCGTAGCCCAGGTGGATGGCGCGGGTGGCGAAGCCGTGGTGTTGCGAGTCGGACATGGATACCTCCGGGAATCAGCTCGGGGATGCGGACGGCGCGGCGCCGTCAGCGCTTGTGGTCGGCGCGGCGCGACAGCCATTCGCCGGTGAATTGCACGATCGAGACCAGCGCGATCAGGATCACGATCACTTCGAACATCACGCGGGTCTCGTAGCGTTCGTAGCCATAGCGGATGGCCAGGTCGCCCAGGCCGCCGGCGCCCACCGCGCCGGCCATGGCCGAGGCGTTGATCATGGCGATGACGCTGACGGTCATGCCGCCGATGATGCCGGGCAACGCCTCGGGCAGCAGCACGTGGCGCACGATGTGCCAGCGGCGGCAGCCCATGGCGCGCGCGGCCTCCACCAGGCCGTGGTCGACATCGTTCAGGCTGACCTGGGCGATGCGCGCGAAGAACGGCACCAGATTGGCGGACAGCGGCACGATCGCGGCCCAGGTGCCGAGCGTGGTGCCGACCAGCATGCGCGTGAACGGCAGCATCGCCACCAGCAGGATGATGAAGGGGATGGCGCGGAACGTGTTCACGGTGATCGACAGCGCTTTGTTCAGGCGCGGCCGCGGATACAGGTTGCCCGGCGCGGTGACGGTCAGCACCACCGCCAGCGTCAGGCCGGCGGCGATCGCGATGAGCGCGGACACGCCCACCATGGTCAGCGTCTGCAGGAAGGCCTGCAGGTATTTATCCAGCATCGGCAGCGACATAGCCCAGTACCTCGATCTGATCGGCCACCAGCGCGGCGCGCGCGGCCTCTTCCTGTAGAACGGCGGCCGGCACCGACACCAGCAGGCTGCCCTGGGCGTGGCCGCGCAGGCGGTCCAGCCCGCCATGCAACAGCGTCGCGCCCGGCCCCAGCGCCGCCAACGCCTGCAGCGAGACGCCCTCGGGACGGCCCTGCCCGGTGAAGCGCAGCCGCAGCACTGCCAGGCCCGCGCCGCCTTGCAGGTCCGGCACCAGCCGCGCGGCCAGGTCGGCCGGCAGGTCATGCTGCAACGGCCGCAGCAACGCACGGGTGGCATCGGCCTGGGGATTGCCGAACACGCGCCAGACCTCGCCGTGCTCGACCTTGCGGCCGCCGTCCAGCACCAGCACCTTGTGGCAGACCTCGCGGATCACCGCCATATCGTGCGTGATCAGCACCACCGTCAGGCCCAGCTTGCGGTTGATGTCGCGCAGCAGCGCCAGGATCGACTGAGTGGTTTCGGGGTCGAGCGCCGAGGTGGCCTCGTCGCACAGCAGGATCTCCGGGTCATGCACCAGGGCGCGGGCGATGCCCACGCGCTGCTTCTGGCCGCCGGACAGCTTGGAAGGATAGGTGTCGGCCTTGTCGCGCAACCCGACCAGGTCCAGCAGCGCGTCGACCTTGGCGCGCGCCTCGGCCGGCTTGACGCCCGCGACACGCAGCGGCAAGGCCACGTTCTGCGCCACGGTCTTGGCCGACAGCAGGTTGAAGTGCTGGAAGATCATGCCGATGCGGCGCCGCAGGCCGACCAGCGCATTTTCGTCCAGGCCGCCGACGTCCACGCCGTCGACCCGCACCTGGCCGGCGCTGGGCCGCTCCAGCATGTTGATCGAGCGCAGCAGCGTCGACTTGCCGGCGCCGCTGCGGCCGATGATGCCGAACACCTCGCCGCGCCCGATGGAAAAGGAGATATCGGCCAGCGCCGTTACCGTGCCCTGCGGGCCCTGGTAGCGTTTCTGCAGGCCGTCGAAAACGATGTGGGCGTCTTGCGCCGCGTCGGCGGCGGGCCGCAGGGCCGGATCCGCCAGGGGGATGTCGTGTTGCATCATGCTGTGTTCCCGAGCCGCCCGCGCGGCGGCGCGTGCCGCTCCGCGAGCGAGGATGGCGGCGGCGCCGGCTGGCGCCGCCGCGCGTTCCGGCTCAGAAGACCGGGATCACCGAGCCTTCGTACTTGCTCAGGATGAACTGGCGCACCTCTTCGGAGTGATAGGCCTTGACCAGCTCGGGCACCCAGGGCGCGTTCCTGTCTTTCTCGCGCACGGCGATGATGTTGACGTAGGGGTTGTTCTCTTTCTTCTCGACCGCGATGCCGTCGCGCGTGGCGATCAGCCCGGCCTGGTAGGCGAAGCTGTTGACGATGGCGGCGGTGTCGACGTCGGGCAGCGAACGCGCCAGCACCACCGAGGCGCTTTCGACGAAGTCGAGCTTGCGCGGGTTGGAGGTCACGTCGGCCAGCGTCGCGGTGCCCGTGGCCGGATCGAAGCCGTCCTTGAGCGTGATCAGGCCCTGGTCGCGCAGGATCACCAGCGCACGGGTCTGGTTGCTGGGATCGTTGGGGATGCCGACCTTGGCGCCTTCGGGCAGGGCCTGCAGCGACTTGTATTTCTTCGAATAGAAGGCGATGGGCGAGATCAGCGTATTGGCCACCGACACGAGTTTGTAGCCGCGCTGCTTGATCTGGTCGTTCAGGAACGGGATGTGCTGGAACGCGTTGGCGTCCAGGTCGCCGTTGTTGAGCGCCTCGTTGGGGCTGGCGGTGCCGGTGATGACCACCGGCTCGACGGCCAGGCCGTTCTTCTTGGCGACCTGCGCCACCACTTCCCAGATCTGTTCGTCGACGCCGCCGCGCACGCCGACCTTGAGCGGCTTGGGATCGGCCGAGAAGGCCGGCCCGTGGAACATGGCGGCCGCGGCCAGCACGGCGCCCAGCAGGGCCTTGGCCAGCGTGCCCGCGCGGGCGGTGTAAGTGCGGGGAGTCATATGGAAATCGCCTCTCAGTCGATACGGTTATGAGGAGACGATTCTAGGGATGGCCCCTGCGCGCGCGAACGAATAGTTGGTTGAGTCGTTATTACAGGGGTGTTTGGATATGGCGCCGGCGCATAAGTGGCGCCTCAGAACGGCTTGACCACCACCAGCGTCACGATGACCGCCGCGGCGACCACCGTGAGCGGCGCGTACAGGTCGACCAGCGGCGCGCGTTTCACGCTGCCCTGCGACTGGCGGCGCAAGGCAGCGCTCTGCACGCCCAGCAGGCCCGACAGGACCAGCGCCAGCGCGATCTTGATCCAGATCCAGGTCATCGCGAACCAGCCGAAGGTCACGGCCAGGTGCAGGCCGACCAGCCACGCCAGCACCATCGCCGGCGTGGTCACGAACAGCGTCCAGCGGCGCAGCGCGCCCAGCATCCTGCGTTCCTTGGGCGCCTCGTCGCTGTCGGGCGGCTGCGACGACAGCAGGAACAGCGACACGAACAGGGAGCCGCCCAGCCATGCGACCACGGCGGCGACATGCAGCATTTTGAGTAATTGGTAGGTCATGCGCGCGATTATCGCCGCAGCGGCGCGCGCCAGGGTGGAATCGGGTCCGACGGGTTTGCGCTACGGCAAAGACCGACGCCGGCGTTCACGGCGCCAGCGCCTTGAGCACCCGCAACGCCAGCCGCACCCGCGCCTCATTCGGATAGTTGCGGTTGGCCAGGATCACGATGCCGAGCTTGCGCGACGGCACGAACGCCACGTAGGCGCCGAAGCCATTGGTGGCACCGGTCTTGTTGATCCACACTGCCTGCTGCGGCGCCAGCGGCGGTTGCAGGGCCTTGACCGGCAGGGTCTCGAACGCGACCTGGGCGGAATTGCCGTGCACCAGGTCTTCCACCGACACCGGGTAACGGTACTGTTCCCAGATCAGGTCCTGCGTCATCGCGCCCAACTGGTAATAGCCGGTGTGGGTCTCGGCGATGGCGCGCTGCAGCGTGGCATCGACCGGCGCGGTGCCCAGGTTGATCTCGACGAAGCGCAGCATGTCGCGGGCGCTGGACTTCACGCCATAGGCCTCGTCCGCCAGCACGCCCGGGTTCACGCGCACCGGCGCATCCTGCTTGTCGTAGCCCTGGGCGTAGTCGGGCATCTTGCCCGGCGGCACTTCCAGGTAGGTATCGCGCAGGCCCAGCTTGGGAAACAGCCGCTGCTCCATCGCCACCACGTAGGGCTCGCCCAGCGCGCGCGCCGCCACCACGCCCAGCATGCCGATGCTGGGGTTGGCGTAGGTGCGGCGCGTGCCAGGCGCGTACCACGGGGTCCAGGCCTTCAGGTGGTCCATCAGTTGCGCCATGCTCTGCACCGCGTCCGGCACCTGCAAGGGGAAGCCGCCGGCGGTGTGCGTGGCCAGGTTCACCAGCGTCAGCCTGGCGAATTCGCTGCCTTGCAGCTCGGGCACCCACTTGGCCGGGCTGTCGGTGAGCGACAGGCGGCCCGTGGCCTGGGCGTAGGCGGCCAGCGTGACGGTGAAGGTCTTGCTGATCGACCCCAGTTCGAACAGGGTGTCGCTGGAGACCGCGCGGCGCGGCGCGCGCGAGGCGTCGCCGTAGTTGAAGAAGCGCTGCTCGCCGTCGCGGCTGACGCCGATGGCCATGCCGGCGATGCCGTACTCGCGCATGACCTCGGCCACGGCGGCGTCGACGGCGGCGGTGGCGCGATCGGCCTTGGCGGACGCGGGTGCCGGCGTCGCGGATGCCTTGGCGGTGGATGCCGGCGAGGATGCGGGCGTGGATGCGGGCGTGGATACGGAGGTCGATGCCGTGGTTGCCTTGGCGGCGGGCGCTTGCGCGACGGCCGGGCCGGCCGAGGCGGCGCCGGCCAGGGCCAGCGTCAACGTCATGGACAGCAGGGAAATACGGAACATTGCCGGAGCGCGCATGCGGGGTCGTCCTTTCGTTTTCCGGCCGGCGCGTGCCGGCGGTTCGGCGCCCAGTGTAGAGCCAATCCGGCGCCCCCTTGGTATTAACCCTGAGTCCCGCCCGCGCCGAATTTTGGCTATTCTCGGTGCGTCGATTCAAAACCCCGCAGAAGAGTCCCGCCCCCGTGGCGGGCGCCGACGGAGCAACCGCCCCGGAAACTCTCAGGCAACAGGACTGCGCGGTCTAGACAATCTGGAGAGAGGCGCCTGGCGCCCACCGAAGGGGAACCCGCGCCGCCGCGCCCGGGTGAAGCTCTCAGGTACAGAGACAGATGGGGTGCCACGATCATTGGGTCGTGGCCACGCCATCTGGAGCCATCATGCCCCGCATCGCCATCATCGGCGCCGGTATCACCGGCGTCACGTCCGCCTACGCCTTGAGCAAACTGGGCTACGACGTCACCGTCTACGACCGCCAGCGCTATCCCGCCATGGAGACGTCCTTTGCCAACGGCGGCCAACTGTCCGCCAGCAATGCCGAAGTGTGGAACAGCGCCGCCACCATCATGAAGGGCCTGCGCTGGCTGGGCCGCCACGACGCGCCGCTGCTGCTCAATCCGCGCCCGAGCTGGCACAAGTATTCGTGGCTGGCCCAGTTCATGGGGCAGATCCGCAACTACCGCCAGAACACCATCGCCACCACCCGCATGGCGATCGAAGCGCGCGAGCACCTGTACGCCATGGCGGTGGACGAAGGCATCGACTTCGACCTGCAGCGCCGCGGCATCCTGCACATCTACCATGACGCCGCCAGCTTCGAGACCGCGCGCCGCGCCAACGCGCTGCTGCGCGAAGGCGGGCTGGAGCGGCACGCCGTCACGCCGGAGGAAATCCGCGGCATCGAGCCGACGCTGCAAACGCCCTGCCACGGCGGCTTCTACACGCCGTCCGACGCCACCGGCGACATCCACAAGTTCACCAGCGGCCTGGCGCAGGCGTGCCTGCGGCGCGGGGTGCGTTTCGAACAGGACGCGGACATCCGCGCCATCAGCCGCGACGGCCTGCCCTACGTGCTGGATATCGCGCGTGCAGAAGGCGCGCGGCGCGAACAGCACGAAGCCGACGCCATCGTGGTCTGCGCCGGCGCCGCCAGCCGCCAGTTCGCGCGGCAACTGGGCGACCGCCTGAACATCTACCCGGTCAAGGGCTACTCGATCAGCGTGCACCTGGACGACGCCGCGAGCCAGGCCGCCGCGCCCACCGTGAGCCTGCTGGACGAGGCCGCCAAGATCGTCACCAGCCGCCTGGGCGACCGCTTCCGCGTGGCCGGCACCGCCGAGTTCAATGGCTTCAACCTGGACATCCGCGCCGAACGCATCCAACCCCTGGTGGACTGGACCCGCCGCCATTTCCCCGGCGTGCGCACCGCGCGCGTGGTGCCGTGGTGCGGCCTGCGGCCGATGATGCCCGACATGATGCCGCGCGTCGGCCCTGGTAAGCGGCCGGGCGTTTTCTACAACACCGGGCACGGGCATCTGGGATGGACGCTGTCGGCGGCGACGGCGCAGATGCTGGCGGCGAGCGTCAGGCAGGCGGTGGCGTTGCCTTAAGCCCATGCCAGGAGATGGCACGCCGGGAGATCATGACCGCGATGGACAAACGCACCAAAAAAAGACCATTGTTCTCCCGTGGACAATAAGACCCACCCCAATTCATGGCCGGACTAAATAAAGACTACAACCGGTCCACACCCTAACCTCAGGGAGTCCGCGCCATGAAGTATTCGACCCAAGTCAAACCCATCTCCTACCTCAAGAGCCACGCCGCCGAGATCGTCACGACGTTGACCGAAACACGCGAGCCCCTGCTCATCACGCAGAACGGCGAAGCCAAGCTCGTCGTCATGGACGTCAAGAGTTTCGAGGAGCAGGAGCAAGCGATGGCCCTGCTACAACTGCTTGCCCACGGACGGCGGGAAATCGAGGAAGGCCGAGTCTCGCCTGCCGCAGACGTGTTCGCCCGCATAGATGCGTTGGATGAGGAAGACGAAGAGTGAACCATCAAGTTCTTTTGCTTGATGGCGCCGAAGAAGACCTGCAGCTTGAGCGCCCTGCGGGTCGGACGACGGCAAGATGCCCCGCCTCTTCCCGCAGCCATGCCCGCAATGCCGCCACACGCCGGTCATCGGCATCGCTAGCGCGCCAGCAGTTGCGGCACCGACGACGCCAGCAGCGTCAGGCCCGAGCACGTCAGCAGCCCCAGCACCACGCGACGGAACGTCACGTCGGAAATGCCGATATACAAACGCGTGCCCAGCAGCGTGGGGATCAGCATCGCCGGCGCCACCACCGCGAACATCGGCGCCATGTCGCGCGTAACGATGCCGGTGGTCAGGTAGATCGCCATGGTCACCGACAGCATCGACAGATTGAAGTTCTGGATCACGGCGCGCTGCGTGTCCTTGTTGAAGCCGCGCAGCGTGCACCACAGCGTCGGCACGCTGCCGGCGAAACCGCCGATGCCGCCCAGCACGCCTCCCGCCAGGCCGACCGCGCCGTCGCCCCAGCGGTTGCCGCCAATGCGGGGCAGGCGCTGCGCCACCAGCATCACCGGGCACCATAGCGCCAGCAACGCGCCCAGCACCGCCTTGAACCAGTCCATGTCCAGGTGCGGCAGGACCAGCACGCCCAGCGGGATGCCGGCCAGCCCGCCCAGCAGGAACGGCCACAGCAGCGGCCAATTGAAGCCTCGGCGCACCGAGAACACCGCCAGCAGTTGTCCGGTCAGCGCGCCGAACACCGCCAGCGCCGCCGCCAGCCGCGGGTCCAGCACCCAGGCCCAGAACGACATGGCCACCATGCCGAAGGCAAAGCCCGACAGCCCCTGCACGAAGCCTGCCGCGGCAGCGCCGATCGCCACTATCCACACCGCATCCATGCCCTGCCTCTCCTCGTTGTCGTGAACGGCGACGCGTGTCGGCCGGTCCGTGTCTTGTGACGGCAGATTCTAGGCGCGCCCCGGCGCGGCGCGTATTTGAAGTGCTGATGAGGCGATAGGTTTTCGGTAATGGCACCCGCGGCCCCGCGCAATCAGAGGAAGATCGCGCCGCGCAGGTACAGCGCCGCCTGACCGCTGATGATGACGCGGCCGTTGTCGCGCACCTCGCAGCGCAGTTGCCCCTTGCGCGCCCCGCCCTGCTCGGCGCTCAGGACCGTCTTGCCCAGGCGCTGCGCCCAGTATGGCGCCAGCGAGGTATGCGCGGAACCGGTCACCGGGTCTTCGTTCACGCCCACCCGCGGGCCGAACCAGCGCGACACGAAATCGTGGCGCGCGGACGGCGCGGTCACCGCCACGCCGCGCACGTCGAAGGCCGCCAGCGCGGCGAAGTCCGGCTTGAGGCCGTCGATCAGCGCTTCGTCGTCGATCACGACGAGGTAGTCGTCGGTGCGGTACAGCGCCCGCGCCTCGGCCAGCCCCAGGGCCTGCAACAGGCCGGGCGGCACGGCCTCGGCCACCGGCTGCTTGGCCGGGAAGTCCATCGCCAGGCCGTCGCCGGCGCGACGCACCTGCAGTTCGCCGCTGCGGGTGGCGAACCGCAGCACCTCGTCCCTGGCCCCGAGTTGCTCGAACAGCACCCAGGCTGTCGCCAGCGTGGCATGGCCGCACAGGTCGACCTCGACCGCGGGCGTGAACCAGCGCAGGTCGTACAGGTCGCCGCGCCGCACGACATAGGCGGTTTCGGACAGGTTGTTTTCCTCGGCGATGCGTTGCAGCGTGGCGTCCGGGAGCCAGGCGTCCAGCGGCACCACCGCGGCGGGATTGCCGCCGAAGGGCGCGGCGGAGAAGGCGTCTACCTGGTAGAGATCGAGTTGCGGCATGGAAGATCCTCGGATGCGATGAAGTCGGCGGCGCGCGCAGGCACGCCATGCGGCATTTTGCTACGAAAACGGCGAGCGCCTGGCCGCCAGGCGCCCGCCCGCGCAGGCCAGCCCCGAATTGAAGGGCGCTAGCGAGGCATGGCCTCGCGCAGCAGCGCTTCCAGCCGGTCCAGGTCGGCGTCCTGCCGCGCGCTGTAGCCGATGACCACGCCTTGCGGCCAGGACACCCGCCGGCAGAAGTCCGCGACCGGCTGGATGCCCACGCCCCATTCACGGGCGCGGGTCAGCAGGGCCGCGACGTCGAAGCCGGACGGCGGCCACCACACCAGGTGAAAGCCGGTCTGCTCGCCGCTGACGCGCAGCGGCGCCGCGCCTGACGTCTCGCGCAGCATGGCCATGACGCGGTCGCGGCGGCCGGCGTAGACCGAGCGCGCCTTGCGCACGTGGCGCGCGAAGCCGCCGTCCTCCAGGAACGTGGCCAGCGTCATCTGCTCGATCACGCTGCACGAACGTCCGGTGACGTAGAGCGCGCGGGCGAAGGCCGGCGCCAGCGACCGCGGCACCACCGCGTAGCCGATGCGCAAGGCATTGAAGAGCGTCTTGTTGAAGCTGCCGAAGTGAATCACGCGGTCGGCGCCGTCCAGGCTTTTCAGCGCCGCCAGCGGCGCGCCGTCGTAGCCGAACTCGCTGTCGTAGTCGTCGTCGAGGATCCAGCAGCCGGTCTGCGCGGCCCAGTCCAGCAGTTCCAGGCGACGCGACACGGGCATGGTGACGCCGGTGGGCGATTGATGCGCCGGCGTCACGTGCGCCAGCCGGGCGCCGCGCTGGCGCCGGGCGCGCGCGACCGAGAAGCCGTGCTCGTCGATGGCGATGGGCACGATGCGCCGCGTGTACTGGCTGAACAGCGGCTCGGCGTTGAGGTAGCCGGGGTCTTCGACCAGCACCTTGTCCCGCGGCGTCAGCAGCAGGCGCGCGCTCAGGTCCAGGCCGTCGCGGATGCCGGTCAGCACCACCACCTGGCCGGCGTCGCAGGCGATGCCGCGCGCGGCGCCCAGGTAGCGGGCGATCTGCTCGCGCAGCGGATACCAGCCCAACGGATCCTCGTGCGCCAGTTGCGCCGGCGTGACGCGCCGGGCACTGGCCATCAGGCCCTTGCGCCAGGTTTCCATGGGGAACAGCGAGGCGTCGGCGCTGCGCGCCATGAAGGAGGACGCGTCACGGCGCGGGGCCGGGGCCGACGGATCGGCGGCCCCGGCGGCCTGCCCGCCCGCCGCGGCGCGCGCGCGGTCAGGCGCCGCGGCCGCGCCCGGTCCGCTGGCCGCGCCGTCATCGCCAGGCAGGCCGTGCCGGAAGAAATTGTCCGGGATGACCGCCGCCACGTAGGTGCCGGAACCGACCGCGCCTGCGGTATAGCCCTCGCCGCGCAACTGGTCGTAGGCGGCCTCGACCGTGGAGCGGGCCACGTGCCAGCGCGCCGCCAGGTCGCGGGTGGACGGCAGCCGCCCGCCCGAGGGCAGCACGCCGCGCAGGATCCGTTCGCGGATCTGCCGGTAGACCCAGGCCTGCTTGGATTCTCCCGCGCGCGGCGGGTCGACCGGCAGGTCGAGGCTGGATTCCAGCCGGGCATCGCGCACCATTGGCTTGCTCATGTAAGTGGCTTGCTCATGTGAGTGGCTTGCTCATATTCATGGAAATGGCCCTATTTCACCCAGCCATTCTATCCCTACATTACGCCCATCGACCCGTCTTTCGGAACCGTGCCATGCCCACCCACACCATCACGCTCGCCAGCGGCCAATTCACCTGCGATGGCGCCACCTCGATCCTGGACGCCGCGCTGGCCCAGGGCGCGGCCGTGCCCTTCTCCTGTCAGCGCGGCGAATGCGGCGCCTGCCGGGCGGTGGTCACCGCCGGCCGCCACGAACGCATCGCGCCGCCCAATGAACGTTCCTACGTCACCGCCGACGACGAACTGCTGATGTGCCAGTGCCGCGCCGCCAGCGACCTGACGCTGCGGTTTCCGCATTGGCAGGCCCCGCCCCGGCCGCTGCAGCGGCGCGAGGCCACCGTGCTGTCGCGCGCGCCGCTGACGGCCGACGTCACCCGGCTGGTCATCGCGGTGCGCGGCGAAGCCGCCTTCACCTGGCAGGCCGGCCAGCACGTGCGTTTCCTGCTGGAAGACGGCAGCCAGCGCCCCTTCTCGATCGCCAACGTACCCGCCGCCGCCGGCCCCGCGCAACTCGAATTCCACATCCGCCGCATGCCCGGCGGCGGCTTCACCGAACGCATCCTGCCGCGCCTGATGCCCGGCGATACGCTGTCCCTGGAAGGCCCGCAGGGCGCCTGCGTCTGGCCGGCCGACGGCTGGCCCGCGGACATCGAGCACCTGGTGCTGCTGGCCACCGGCACCGGCTACGCCGGCATCCATCCGATCCTGATGCAAGCGCTGCGGGACCCGCGCTTCAAGCGCGTCACGCTCTACTGGGGCGGCCGGACGGAGGACGATTGCTACGCGGGACCGCTGCTCGATGCGCTGCAGGGCAAGGGCGCCGGTTTCGCCTGGCATGCCGTGCTGTCGGAGACCCCGGCCGCGCCGGCCGCCGCCCCCTGGCACGTACAGGACGCCGCCCTCGCCGCCGGCCATGACTGGGCCCGCGCCGTGGTCTACGCCTGCGGCAACCCGGCGATGGTGCGGGCGGCCCGCGAGCGGCTGGGCGCCGCCGGGCTGGCGCGCGACCGCTTCCACGCGGAAGCGTTCCTGCCCTCGCAGGACGCGGCCGCCGCCGGCGCGCCGGCCGCCCCCGCCCATCCCTGGGAACGGGTCGGCAGCCACTTCACCCTGGCCGGCATCCTCGAGGCGCGCCGCCGCTCGCGCGACGCGGTGCGCGAGATCGCCGCGCTGATGCGGCCCGGGATGACCACGCGCGAGGCGGTCAACGCGGCCGACGCGCACCTGCGCCAGATGGGCTCCTCGCACAACTGGCACCCCACCTACATCCGCTTCGGCCCCGACTCGCAGTCGCCCGCGGTGCAGCCCACCGACTGCCAGCGCCGCCTGCGGGAAGAGGACGTGTTCGTGGTCGACATCGGTCCGGTCTGGGACGGCTACGAGGGCGACTACGGCGACACCTTCGTGCTGGGCGCCGACGCCGACCATGAGCGCTGCGCCGAGGCCGCGCGCCAGGTATTCGAGCGCACCCGCGAGGACTGGCTCCAGGGCCTGACCGGCGCCGCCCTGTACGACCGCGCCGAGGCGCACGCCCGCCAGCACGGCTGCGAACTGGTGCGCGAGATCCCGGGCCACCGCGTGGCGGATTTTCCGCACGCGCTCTACGGCAAGCACCAACTGGCGCAGGCGGATTTCGTGCCCGCCGACGGCATCTGGGTGCTGGAGATCCAGGTGCGCGACCGCGCGCTGCCGATCGGCGCCTTCTATGAGGATGTGCTGCTGCGGGAAACGACGGCGCAAGCCGACAGGGCGACGACCTAGGGTTTGTCCCCATGCCAGTCATGTCGATCCGCGGGATGCTCGAACGTCGAACCAGTACGCTCAACTTCCCTTCAAAGGCGGATTCATCATGACGACTGGCACCGTGACCCTGCATCGCGTCCTGCGCACCACTCCCGAACGCGTCTACCGCGCCTTCCTCGAACCCGACGCGGTCGTGCGCTGGCTGCCGCCCTACGGCTTCACCTGCGAGGTCCATGAACTGGAGGCGCGGGTGGGCGGGCGGCACCGCATGTCGTTCCGCAATTTCGGCACCGGCCACGCCCACGATTTCGGCGGCGAGTACCTGGAACTGGTGCCGGGCGAGAAGATCCGCTACACGGACCAGTTCGACGATCCGAACCTGCCGGGGCAGATGCAGACCACCATCACCCTGCGCAAGGTCTCCTGCGGCACGGAGATGACCGTGGTGCAGGAGAACATCCCCGCGGTGATTCCGCCGGAGATGTGCTACCTGGGCTGGCAGGAATCGCTGGCGCAGTTGATGCGGCTGGTGGAGCCGCAGATTCCCGACTGATACCGATCAGCCTTCGCGTCCGGCCAGCTCGTCCAGCAGCTCGGCCGACGGCACGAAGAACAGGCTGCCGGTGACGGCTCGGCTGTAGTCCAGCAGGCGGTCGTAGTTGCCGGCCGGACGGCCGACGAACATGTTCTCGAGCATCTGTTCGATCGGCTTGGGCGAACGCGCGTAGCCGATGAAGTAGGTGCCGAATTCGCCGGCGCCGGCGCGGCCGAACGGCATGTTGTCGCGCAGGATCTTGATCTCCTGGCCGTCCTCTTCCAGGGTGGTCAGGGCGCTGTGCGAGTACGACGGCTTGACGTCGTCGGGCAGTTCGACGTTGGTGAGCTTGCGGCGGCCGATGATGAGCTCCTGCTGTTCGGTCGACAGCTTTTCCCAGGCCGCCATGTCGTGCAGGTACTTCTGCACCAGCACGTAGCTGCCGCCGGCGAACGCTTCGTCCTCGTCGCCGATCAGGGTGTAGCCGGGCAGCTCGAAGCCCTGCGGGTTCTCGGTGCCGTCGACGAAGCCGATGATGGCGCGCCGGTCGAAGTAGCGGAAGCCATGCACTTCATCGACCACGGTGGCCGCCGAGCCCAGCGCGGCCACCAGCAAGGTGGCCAGCTCGAAACAGGCGTCCATGGCTTCGGCGCGAATGTGCAGCAGGATGTCGCCGGGCGTCGAGACGGCGACGCGCTCGCCCGCGCCGATCTCGCGGAACGGATGCAGGCCGGCGGGCCGCGGCGCGCCGAACAGCGTGTCCCAGGCCGCCGAGCCGAAACCACAGACACAGGACAGGTCGGCCGCCACCGCGCGCGTGCCGACGGTGCGCACCAGGTTGCCGACGTCTTCGCACCAGGCGCGCACGGCGGCGGCGTTGTCGGCGCCGGGGTTCAGCGTGGCGACGATGAAGATCGCGTAGCGGGCGTTGGGGCTGAGGACGGCTTGCGGTTCGACGGGTTTTTCGGACATGGGATTCAGTGGGGCCGGCAACGGCCCGCGAGAGACAGGAGGCGCTGGAAATATAGCCGATGCGCCGCCTTAATTGCCGTCATGCCCCAGGCAGTGGCGCAGCGCCGCCACGAATGCCTCGGGCCGCTCCAGCATCATCAGGTGGCCGCAGCCGTCCAGCGCCTGCCGCCCCGCGCAGGCGCGCCAGGCCCAGTCTGGCACGTTCCAGCCGGCGTGCGAACGCCCGCCCGACAGCAGGTACACAGGATGGCGCGCGAACACCTGCCGCAAGGTGTCCTGGTAACCTGCCGCGCCCGTCACCGCCACCACCGACGCCGCCATGGCACGCAGCGTCGAGGCCGGCTGCTGGGCGAGCCAGCGGGCGGCGGTGTCGCGCCAATGCGGCCGGGGCTCGGCCACCGCGCCGCCCAGCCAGCCGAGCGGATCGGCGCGAAAGCCGTCCAGCATGGCCTCGGCCTCGCCCGCGCTCATGCGCGCCACGGACGCCGACCAGAACGCGTCGGCCAGCGTGAAATTGCCCTCGACATTGACGATGCGGCGCACCCGCTGCGGATAGGCCTGCGCCAGCAGCATCGCCACCGCGCCGCCGACCGAATGCCCCACCAGGTCGACCGCGACGCCATCGAAATGCGTGTCGATGAACGCGCGCAGGTGCTCGACCTGCGCCGGCAGCGAGATGCGCGCCGGCGGCGTCGCCTGGTGTTCGCCGTAGCCCAGCAGCGGCGGCGCGGCGTGCGGTGGCAGGCCCGCGTCGACATCGAAAGCGCCGATGAGGCCGTGGATCAGCAGCATCGGCGGCGCGGCGGACGCGCGGCTCATGCGGGGCCGCCTTTGCCGCGGGCGGCCGGCGGCGCCAGCTCGGCGAGCAGTTCCTCCAGTTCCTGGCAATGGGTGCGGTCGTGGTCGAGCAGCTCGCGCGCGATCTGCTCCAGCGTCATGCGGTGCAGGCCGTCGCGCAGCCCGCAGCGCGCCAGCGCCGCCGCGTCCAGCTTGCGCAGCGAGGCGCACAACTGCGCCCGGCCGCGGCGGAACGACGCCAGCGCGGCGTCCGGGTCCTGTTCCTGGTAGTCGCGCTCGGCCGCCATGGCCGTGCCGTCGACGGAATCGATGCGCGGCAGCGGCGCGGCCAGGATGGCCGCGATGCGCTGGGTGAACACGGCGTCCAGGTCGCGCAGGTGGCAGACGTGTTCGGTGGCCGAAAAGCCGGTGCCTTCGGGCCGGCGGGTGCGCCACGCGGCGGGCACCCGCGCCATCAGGCCGGCCAGCGCGTCCGGCATGCGCGCCAGCCCGTCGATGACGCCGGCGAACGGCAGCGCCACGGGCCGCGGGCTGAACACCGCGCCATAGCTGAAGACCGGACCCGCCACCCGGCCGCGCGCCTGCACTACGTCGTGCCCGTGGCGCCGCATCAGGTCGGCCACCAGCGCGCCGCAGAACTGCCGCGCGGTGGTGTCCGCCGCGACTTCGGGAAACAACCTCTCGATGTCATCGCTGATGGCGGCGACGGCGGCCACGCCGACCCGCGACAGCGCCGCGTACTCGAGGTAGCGGCCGGGCTCATCGATCAGGGCCTCGAGCTGCTGCCCGAGCGGGGTGGCGCGGAATCGGTCGAAACGGGAGTGCATGGCGACGCTCGGATAGTAACTGCGCAAAACGATACGTTACTAGCCGGACGCCGTCAACACGCGCGTATCAGTCTGCCTGTGTCAGCAGCTCCGCCGTCAGCCGCGCAATCACCGCGTTCGACAGCATCACCGGCAGGCCGGACGCCGCCGCGGCCGCCGTCCGATGGCGTTCGACGAACCCCATGCAGTCGAGCACCAGCAGGTCGGCGCCCTGCCGCTTGAGTTCTCGGGCCGCCTCGGCCAGGGACTCACTGCCGTCGGCATAGGGCGAGGCCACGGCGCACAGCGGCGCGTGTTGCAGCGCGCGCCACTTGTGCGCCTCGGACGCCACCTGCGACGCCAGCGGCACGATCACGCCCACCTGCCGCGCGCCCGCCAGGGCGGCGACGGTGGGCGAGACGATCAGGTCCGGCTCGATGAGCCACGCGCTGGCGGCGCGCAGGTCGTCGAACGCGCCGGTGCACAGCACCAGCACGAAGGCGCAGCCCTGGGCCTCCAGCGCCGCGATCTTCTGCGTGAGCAGCGCCAGCATGGCGGCCTTGTCCACCACCACCGACGAGCCGTCCAGCAGCCGCGTGATGAGCGTGGCCTGGCCGGCCCGCGGCGCATAGCGCCGTTCGATCTCATCGCGCGCCAGGCCGTCGAGCAGGCCCGCGTGCAGGCAGGGGGTGCCGGGCGGCAGGTGCCGTTCGAGAATCGGCGTGATGTCGGGCCGGGGGGCCTGGCCGATGGTGATGGTGCCGAGCTTGGCCGTGGCGGACATGATGGCGCTCCCGTGCGTTCAGTGTTTGGCGACCTGCTCGCCCTGCAGATGGGCCAGCGAACCGTAGAGCTTGAGCAGCAGCGCGTACTCGTCGCGGTCGAAGAACTGGCACTTGCCCTGGGTGAATTCCTTGGCCACTTCGACCGCGAACTTGGCGGCGGACGCGATGTCGACCTCGTGGCTGGCGCCCGTGCCGCAGCCCGGCACCACGCTCTCGGTGGTGATGGCCACGCCGACCACCGGCGCCGCGGTGGCGACCGACGGCTGCATGATGCTGTTCACGTGGTACACGCCGTTGTCGTAGGGCGTGATGTCCTGCAGCGAGATCGGGAAGGTGGCGGCGGGACGGCCGGTGGTCGTCTCCATGATGCGCAGCAGGTCTTCCGAGATGCGCAGGATGTAGCCCTGCTTGACCGTCGGCGACAGCGCGAAGCCCTTGTGGTTGATGATGCGGTTGCCCTTGGTGGTGTCGATCGACAGCACCGCGTCCATCTCGTCGCTGAGTTCCTGCTCGTTCATGGCCTTCATGTCGACCGGCGAATCCATGAAATCCACCGGTTCGTGCGGACGGGTCGGCGCATCGGGGCAGATGTGCGTGCCGATGATCACGTCGCCGGCCAGCACGTCGCCCTGCGCCTGCATGTGCGCCAGCTTGAGCGCGGCGGCCACGGCCGCGACCGCGCCGTCGCCGTCGGACACCAGGCCAATGCGGCCCGGCCGCGCGCCGATGCCGCCCAGGCGACCGACAATGCCGAGCGTGGGCGCCGGCCCGCCGGCGCGCTTGCCCTGGGCGCCGGGAATGACGATGCGCACGAAATCGGTGGAACCGTTGGCGCCGGTGATCTTGGTGACGGTGACGCTGACGCCGGGATGGCCTTCGAGCAGCGTGGCCACGGTGTGGCCCGACGCGTGCGCGCTGTCCAGCGCTTCGAAGGCCTGCAATGTCTGGGAAAGACTCATGATGGATTTCCTTTCGGGCAAAGACGGCAAGAAGGGGGAATCACTTCTTGCCAAAATGAGAGGTGATGGCGGCGCTGAAGAAGCTGAAGATGGCGTCGCCCGCGATGATCCCGCCGGCAAACACTTCCATGTGGTTGCGGTGCTTTTCGCCGCCGACCTTCTCGATCAACAGGCGCAGCGCGATACCCGCCGCCACGGCCCAGCCCGCCAGCGGGTTGGCGATCAGCAGGCCGGTGGCCAGCAACACGCCGAGCTGGCGCTTGGGGCCGCCGATCAACTGGATGATGGCGCCGGGAATGGCCCATACCAGCAGCATCTGCGCGATGCCCGGCGTGGCGCCGGCGTTGATGGTGGCCACGTAGACCTTGGCCACCGGCGGCAGTTGGCCGCCCGCGAACAGCGCGCCATAGCTGAAGTACACCACCGGGATCGCGATCAGGAAGGCCAGCATGGCGGCAATCAACTGCTGCTTGCGGCCTTCCAGTTCGAGAGCCATGTCGGCGCCGTTGCCGCGCAGCATGAAGCCGGCCTTGAGGTCGTAGCCCATGTCCGCGAAGGCCGGGCCGGTCGCCACCGAGAAACCGCACAGGATCGCCAGCGCATGCGGCGGAAAGCCGATCAACAGGCCCAGCAGCAAGGTGATGAGCGCCACCGCGAACGCCGGGAACCAGCCCGAGTGCATGGCGGCGATGCCGACGATGAGCTCGTGCACCAGCGCGGCGAAGGCGGCATAAAGGATGAAGCCCAGCAGCATCGGCAGCGGCATGTCGGCATACAGCCCGGCCAGCAGCGAAATGCCGGCGGACAGCAGGATGTACCCCACCCCGCCCAGGCGCAGGCTGCTGCCGACGCTGGGACCGGCCGGGCCGCTGGCCTTGGGGCCGGCCTTGCCGCGCATGACCATCGCCACCTGGATCAGCGCCACCAGCCCGGCGCCGATCATCACCCCGTGCGGGATGTACTGCTTGTTGATGTCCATGCCGAACAGCGGCTCGGAATAGCCGCGCAGCAGCAGGCCCAGGCCGAACATGCCGAGCGCCCAGATGTTGCCGATGAAGGCCACGCCGAACGCCGACATCGGGATCTTGAACCACGAGCCCGCCGCGCCCACCACGATGCCCAGGCCCAGCAGCTTGGCCTGCGTGCCGCCCTGGTCGCCGGCCTTGATGGCTTCGGCCGCGGCCACCCCGGGCGGCCAGGCGCCGGTGGCCGGGAACACCGAACTGCCGAACAGGCGGTACAGCATGTAGGCGTCCAGCAGCATCGCCAGCCCCACGCCCAGGAACATCGGCAGCACCATGTCGGGGCGGCCCAGCAGATAGGGAATGGCCAGCGGCAGCAGCAGGCTGTTGGCCGCGCCGAAGGTGGCCGAGGAGATGGCGGTCTGCGCCAGGTTCTGCGTGTGGACCGAGCGGTAGGAGCGCAGCAGGCGCATCGGCACGCGGGCCAGGATCATCGCCACCAGCGCGCCGATGATGGAGGTGTTGGGCGTCACGCCCAGGGTCACGATCAACTGGATGCCGATCACCGCGCCAAACACGCTCAGTGCGGCCAACAGGACCAGGTTGGACAGCGAGAGCGCTCTTGGATGCGGGTCTTCCTGCGCGGTGGCGCCGCCTTGGGCGGCGTGGCGGGGGGTGGAATCAATCATGGTGCTGACTCGTGGAGGGCATGAACGGGGGATCCCCAGGCCGGATCGCACACGATGCGGCCGAGGCTTCTGGCTTCCGTCAGCAGGTCCGCGGCCAGCGCTTGCACGCTGGCGGCATCGGCCTGGGCCGCCGGAAAGGAAAGGCACATGGCGAAGCGCTCCATGGACACCGGGTCGCTCACGGCGCAACTGACCGAGGCCACCCCCGGGATGGCCTCGTTGATCGCCACGGCGAAGCCGGACTCGCGCACATCGCGCAGACGGGCCAGCACGTCAGGCACGGTGCGCGGCGCTTCGTCGGAAATGAACGGCAGTTGCTTGCCCAGCCGCTTGGCCACCTTGTCGTCGCTGTCGCGCGCCAGCAGCACGCGGCCGGTCGAGGTGGCCCAACTGGGCGAACGGTGTCCGGGATAGGTCGTGACGCGCAGTGGATGCGAGCCCTGCTGCACGTGCAGCACCATCACGTCGCGGCCCTCGAGCACCGAGATGTAGCCGGTGTGGCCGCTCTGGGCGCTCAGGCGCTTGAGCGCGTCCTGCATCTGCGCGGACAACGAGGTGGTCTCGCGCACCATCCGCGACAGCTCCAGGATCATCACCCCCGGGCCATAGGCGCGGGTGCTCTCCTCACGGTCCAGCAGCCCCAGTTCCTTCATCTGCGCCAACAGGCGCGATGCCGAGCTTTTCGGCATCCCCAGGTGCTCGACCAGGTCCGTCACCGTGACCTTGCGATTGAGCTTGTTGATCAGGCGAAGAATGATGGCTGCGTTTTCGAGTGAGGCCATAAAGTTCCAAAAAATGAGACTTGGTTCCAATGAATGAGTCAATGTAGTCCTTCCGAAAACGGCCGGATACGCGAACTAACCCTAGGTTTGGAGGGACTTTGAAAGGTGATTTACGGAACGCTGAATGCGAAGCCGGGGCGCGCGCTGGCCGGCATGCCCTGGCGGCCGCGCCTGTGCGTGTCCGCGATGTGCCAGCGACGCGGACCGCGGTGGCCGCGCCCGTTACGGCTGCGCTCGGCGCGTACCGCCGGCGTTGCGCCGGCCGCGCATCATTCCTCGCTCGGGCGCGGGCGGCGGTTGCGAGCGCGCTGGGCGGGATCGCCGGCCAGCGCATCGTCGATGGCATTGCGCAAGGCCGCGGCCTGCGCCACCGGCCCCACCGTGATGGGCGCGGGGCCGGGCGCGGCCACGGTCTGCGACGGCAGGATCGCCGGCAGCCCCGCCACGAAGCGATATGGCAGTTGCGGCAGCAGGCCCTGAATCGTGCCCAGGTCATTGGCGGCCTCGGCGCGCGCCTGCAACGCCGCCTGGGCATCGCGTTCGGCCCGGTTGGTCGCGACGGTGCGCGCCTGCAGCCGAGCCTGTTCATCACGGAACGCCTGGATCGCGAGCTTCAGGCAATGCGCCGTGTATTGGTCGCGCAAGGGTTCGAGCGCGATGCCGGGCGCGTCCATTTTCGGGGCCGCGGCGCGCGGCGCGGATGACGCTGTCGCGGCAGGCGCGGCCGGCGGCGGTGGTTGAGACGCCGCTACCGCCGCCGTTGCCGACACCGCCTGCGTCTGCGCGGCGTGGATGCGCGAGAACGCCGCGGCCCGCGCGCGCATCGCGCGGTCGGTCCGCAGTTGCGCGTGCAGGCGTTCGAGACGGTACGGGTCGCGCACCGCGTCGATGCGCGGTGGATCGATTGGGTCAATGGCGTTGGCGCTCATGGCAAGTCCCCTGGCCGCGCGCCGGCGCGCGCGGCATCACCTGGCTAGCGGAACGGCGCGCGGCGACGCTGCGAACGGATCCACCATTGCTGCGTGATGGCGCCCAGCACGAAGACCGCGAACCACGTCGCCAGCGCGCCGCGCACCAGCGGCGACTGCGGCCCGTCGGCCAACGGATGCGACACCGGCAGCCGGGTCAGCGTCTCCGCGATCCCCGGCACCCACATCAGGAAGAAGCTGAACGCGAACCCCAGTTGCGACAGATGAGCCCGCGCCGCCGATTGGGGCGGCAGGCGCGACAGCAGCAGCGCCCCCGCGACCGACAGCAACGCCAGGATGCCCAGCGCATGCCCGGGGTTGAATCCACCCGTGCTGGACAGGCCGAACGACGTCAGCACCGCCACCACCAGGCCGCCCAGATAGATCTTGCCGACCGGCGTCGCGCTGTCGATGCCGTGGTAGCGGACGAAGCTGTACAGGCCCGCGAAGGCGGGGACCAGGCTGATGAGGGTGTGTGCGGCCCCGAGAGGCGAAATGGGATGCGGCATGGGCAGGGCTCCTTGAAAGCGCAGGCGCGGCCAGGGATTGGCGACAGCGCCGACAACGTGGACAGACATGGGCAATGACGCCCGGCAAATTCATAAAACAACCAACTAGTTGGTTGGTTAAGTCATTCAAAAAAACGCGCACCCGAAGGCGCGCGCGGGCCGGCCATCACGCCGGCGTCGACAACTGCCTGATGGCCGCGTGCGAGATCGCCGTGAATGCCTCGGGCGCGCCCAGCGCCCGGGCCGTCAGCATCGCGCCGTGGATCGTGGACATGAAGGCCTGCGCCTCGACCAGAACACCGTTGCGCAACTGGAACTGCCCCGTGGCGACACCCGCGCCCAGCACCGACCCGATCCACGCGGTCAGCTCGCCGAAATAGGCGCGCACCTCGTCCGCCACCGCCTGCGGGATCATCGGCAATTCGGCTGCCAGCATGGCGCAGATGCACATGGGCATCGAACCATCGCGGATGCACTTGGCCCAGTAGTCCGCATACGCCATCAAGCGCGCCTGCGGATCCGTCACATGCTGGTCCAGCGCCGCCAGCCCCGAGCGGGCCTGCTCGCGATGCCGCGTGACCACGGTCAGCACCAGGTCCGCCTTGGTCGGGAAATGGTGGTGGATGCTGGCCTTGCCGATGCGCACCCGCTCGGAGATGTCGGCATAGCTGAAGCCGTGATAGCCGCCGCTCGCCAGCAACTGCCGGGTCTGGTCGACGATTTCGAGGGCGCGGGGGGAAAGTTCCAGGTTCATGGCAACCAATCTACTAGTTGGTTGGTTTACTGTCAAGAGATCGACCCGGGGCAGTGGCGCAGGATGCGGACGGATCGGCCCCGCCGCCGGGCTCCATCCGCGCCCCGCCGCGTCAGGATTCACACGTCCAGCCCACCGGCAGATGTCCGGCCGAGTAGCGCAGCGCCGGCCAATACCCCGCCATGAACCAGGCGGCATCGTGCGGCGCGAAGTGCACGACATAGCTGCCGTCCGCGGCGACCACCAAGTCGGAGGGCGTGAAGCCTTGCAGGAAGGCTGCCGGCGGATGCTCGGGATCGTCGGGCGTGCGGCCGGCGTCCCAGAGGAAACGCAAGCCGGCGTCCGATCGGGCGGCCAGGTCGCTGGCAATCTCGCGGGCCCGATCGCGCAACGGGGCGGCGGATGCTGGGTCGGGCGCCAGCAGCACCACCCGCAGGCGGCCGTCCTGCGCCGCGGGATTGGCCAGCCCGGTCTCCTGGGCGGGGATGCCGTCGTGGGTATAGGGCAGCAGGTCCGCCTGCGCGGGACCGCCGGGGTCGGTTTCAGCCATCGGATTCTCCGTCACGAATCAGGGATTGTGCCGGATTGCCGCGCGCGGACAGAAATTCACACACCATCACAACTCCCTGGTATCCAGGCGCCCGGCGCCGTCACACAATAGCGGCAACGGTTTCCCAGGCGCCCGCCGATGTCCGCGGGGCGCTGATGATCGAACCGCCCCGCCTTTTGGAGCCTGTTCCCCATGCCCTGCCTTCGCCGCCTTCCCCTGCTTGCCGCCACGCTGCTGACCAGCGCCGCCGCCCTGGCCCAACCGCCGGCCGCGCCCGCCAGCGCCACGTCGGCCCCGACGCAAAGCGCTCCCTCCGCCAGCGCCGACGCCGCCCCCGCCGCCCCCCAGGAACGCCTGCGCGTCAGCCTGTCCGACTCCGACACCAAGCTGGTGCTGCCGTGGTTCGTGACGACGCTGACCGATGCCGTCAACCAGGGCAAGTCGGCGAACGAGACCGGCAGGGCGCTGCTGGACGGCCTCTGAACGCCGGCCCGCCGGCACGCGCCACGCCCTGGCGGGTCATAGCTCGTTGAGCGATTTTTCCCGCAGTTTTTCCACCAGGAACTCCACCAGCGAGCGGACCTTGCCGGCCATCAGCCGCTGGTGCGTCATCAGGGCGAACACCGGCCGGGGCGGCGTTTCCGAAGCCACCATCAAGGGACGCAGGCGGCCCGCCGCGACGTGGTCGGCGATGGCCCAGGCGGGCGCGTAGACGATGCCGGCGCCGGCCGCGGCGGCGGTGACCACGCCATCCACGGTGTTCGAGCGCATGCGGGTCGGCACCCGCACGACGGTGGGCTTGCCCTTGTCCATCAGCGTCCACATGTCCTCGGTCGCCAGGTGGCTATACACCAGGCCGTCGTGTTGGGTCAGGTCCTGCAGGCTGCGGGGCGTGCCGCGCCGCGCCAGGTAATCGGGCGAGGCGCTCAGCACCCAGCGGATGGATCCCAGGCGCCGCGCGACGAGGCTGGAGCTGGGCTGCTCGCCCACCAGCACCGCGAGGTCGATGCCCTCTTCCAGCAGGTTGACGGGGCGGTCCAGCAGGTGCAGGTCGAGCGTGACCTTGGGATGCAGCACCAGGAACTTGGCCAGCAGCGGCTGCAGATGCACGCGGCCGTAGAGCGTCGGCGCCGTGACGCGTAGCCGGCCGGAGGGCTCGGCGGCATCGATCCGCATACTGCTCTCCAGTTCGTCCATGTCCGCCAGCAGGCGCTTGGCCTCGGCGTAATAGCGCTGACCAGCCTCGGTCAAACACAGCGCCCGGGTCGAACGCACCAGCAGCCGGGTGCCAATGCGCTCCTCCAACGCGCTGATGTGGCGGCTGACCGAGGCCAAAGACACCCCGCTGACGCGCGACGCGCCGCTGAGACTGCCCTGGTCCACGGCCGCCACCAGCAACGCCATGCCTTCCGATCGGTTCACCCTGCCCTCGCTTCGCGGCCCTTGCCGCCGGGATGCCATGCGGCTCCAGTATTTCATATCTGCAAGGCTGGTTTACGGATTTTGCTATTCACCGCAAGGATCGCGGCTTTCATACTGGGAGCCGTTTCTCTGCCCCCCGTATACCGCAATGTCCACGCCCGCTGCTTCTCTCCCCGCTCCCCTGACACCCGCCGCGCGCCGCTACGCGATGCTGGCCGTGTCCCTGTCGATCTCGATGGCGACGCTCGATACCTCCATGACGAACACGGCGCTGCCGTCGATGGCCGCGCAGCTCGGCGTTGGCGCCGCCGACGTGATCGGCGTGGTCACGATCTATCAGCTCGTCATGGTGGCGACGATGCTGCCGCTGGCCGCCCTGGCCGGAAAGCTCGGCCACCGGCGGGTGTTCCTGCCGGCGCTGTGGCTGTTCCTGGCCGCCTCCGTCTGGTGCGGCGCGGCGCAGTCGCTGTGGTCGCTGGAGGCGGCCCGGGCCGCGCAGGGCCTGGCCGCCGCGGCGCTGATGGGCTGCAACATGGCGCTGGTGAGCGCCATCTACCGCAAGGAGGAACTGGGCCGGGGCATGGGCCTGAACGCCATGATCGCGGCCGCCTCGCTGGCGGGCGGGCCGGTGCTGGCGTCGGCGATGCTGACGGTGCTGAGCTGGCACTGGCTGTTCTATGTGAACGTGCCCTTCTGCCTGGTGGCGCTGGCGCTGGCCGGGCGGCACCTGCCCAGGTTGCCTGGCGACGGCAAGGCGCTCGATGCCGGCGCGGCCGTGTTGTGTGCGCTGGCGTTCGGGCTCGCGGTGCTGGGCCTGGAACGCGTGGCGCAGCCCGACGGGAACACCGCCCTGATCTGGGTGCTCGCGGCGCTGAGCTGGGCGTTGCTGTGGCGCCGCGAACGCCTGAGCGCGCACGCCATCGTGCCGCTGGACCTGCTGCGCCTGGCGCCCTTCTCGCTGGCGGTGCTGGTGTGCGTGCTGGCTTTCGCGGCGCAGGGCGCGGCCATGGTGGCGCTGCCGTTCCTGCTGAACCAGACGCTGGGGCGCGACATCGCCGAGGTCGGGATGCTGATCGCGCCCTGGCCGGTGATGGGGGCCTGCCTGGCGCCGTTCTCGGGCAAGTGGTCGGACCGGATGTCCGCCAGCCTGCTGGGCATGGTCGGCCTGGCGCTGCTGGCCGCCGGCCTGCTAGCGGTGAGCGCGCTGCCGGCCGGCGCGCCGATGTGGGCGGTGATGCTGCCGATGGCGTTGTGCGGCACGGGGTTCGGGTTGTTCCTCTCGCCCAACCAGCGCTTCATCATGTTCAGCGTGCCGGCGCACCGCGCCAGCGTGGCCAGCGGCCTGTCCGGCCTGGCGCGGCTGCTGGGCCAGACGATGGGCGCGGCCTTCGTGGCGGCGTGCTTTGTGTTCAACGCCCGCGCCGGCGCCACCTGGGCCTTGTGGGTGGCGGTCGGGTTCGCGCTGGCGGGAAGCCTGGCCAGCGCCCTGCTCGAACACCTTGCGCGGCGCTCGCGGCAGCCGCTGGCGGCCTCGTAGAGGCCCGGCGACGCTCACCGCCCGGCGTCGCGTACCGTCCAGCGCCGCTGACAGTCCCGCGGCGCTCAGGCCGGGTGCCGCGCCAGGAAGTCCTGGATGGCGTCGAGATAGCGCCGCGGCTGCGTCTTCCACGCTTCCACCAGGGTGGCCGCGGGCGCCAGTTGCGCCAGCTCCAGCGAGACGGCGCGCGGATGCAACGGGTCGTTGCCGCCCAGGATCAGCAGCGGAATCGGGTTGCGCCGCACGAAGTCGCGGCTGACGCTGAAGACGAAATCGCCGCCGAACAGGTTGTGCCGCAGGCCCTCCAGGGCCCGTTCGTCGATGGCGGGATCGCGCTGGCGCACGGTATCGGCCCATTGGTCGAAGGACTCGCCGCGCTTGCCCTCCTGCCCGGCGATGCCGATGGGTTGCTGCAGGATCGCCGACGCCACGCGTTCGGGCGCCAGCTCGCACAGCTTGAGCGCGAACGACGAACCGATGCAGGAGCCGATCACGTGGAAGCGCTGCACGCCCAGCGCGTCCAGCAGGCCCAGGTGATCCCGCGCATAGGTGGTCCAGCCGTCGCTGGCCAGCACCGGCGCGCGCGAGCGGCCGGCGTTGCGCTGGTCCGGGGCGATCACGCGGTAGCGGCTGGCGAGCGCGGCGACCGGATCCGGATACTCGCGCGGCCGGCCGTCGCGCGTCACGCGCCACAGTTCGCGGTGCGACAGCATGCCGCCGGGGGCCAGCGCCAGCACGGCGTCGCCCTGGCCCTGGATGTCGAAATGCAGTTCGGCGTTGCCGATGGTCAGGATGGGCATGGCGGCCTCTTGCGCGTCGGTGAAGCGTTATTGCAGCGCCACGCCGCTGTCACGCAGCAGCGCCGGGAATTTGAGGGCGTCGCTGACGATGCGGTCGGCGAACGCGCGCGGCTGGTCGGCGATCGGCTCGAAGCCGATGGCCAGCAGGCGCGCGCGGAAATCCGGCTCGGTGACGGCCTGGCGCACCGCGCGCCAGACGTCGTCGACCACCTGCGGCGGGGTGCCGGCCGGCGCCAGCAGGCCGAACCAGCCGGTGTCGCCATCCATCGCCAGCCCGACCTGCGCCGCCGTCGGCACCTGCGGCACGGTGGCGCTGCGGTTGTCCTGCAGCACGGCGAGCGCGCGCACCTGGCCGTTGGCGATCAGGGTGGAAACGGCGGGCAACGCCACGATGGCGGCGTCGATCTCGCCGCCCAGCAGCGCCACCACCGCCGGCCCCGCCCCCTTGTACGGCACGTGCTGGACGGTGCCCTGCACTTGCTGCTGCAGGCGGGTGAGCGCGCGGTGGTTGCTGTTGCCGTAGCCCGGGGTGCCGACGTTCAGGACGTGCCGGCTGGCCGCGTCGCGCAGGCCGGCGATATCGCGGACGGGCGAATCGGCGCGCACCACGATCACCGGCGGCGTCGCCGCCACGATGCTGATGGGCGCGAAGCTCTTGACCGGGTCGTAGTTGATGGCGCCCTTGAACAGGGTCTGGTTGGCCACCAGCATGTCGCCGGTCAGCAGCAGCGTATAGCCGTCGGGAGCCGCGCGCGCCACCTGATCGGCGGCAATGTTGCCACCGGCGCCGGCGCGGTTCTCGACGATGACAGGCACCTTCCATAGCGCCCCGAGCCGCTCGGCCAGGCCGCGCCCGAGCACGTCCATGGCGCCGCCCGGAGCCAGCGGCAGCACCAGCCGCACGGGTTTATCGGGATAGGCGGCGCCGGCCGGCGCCATCGCGCCCAACAGGAACACCACCGCCAGGCCTTGCACCCGGGTCCAGAAACGAGAGAACTTCAAACCGCACGCTCCACAAAGCCCGCGGGCGTCCGGCGCCGCGCGGCGCCGGCCTCGGTCACCCCTTCGGTGTCGAACGCCCGCTTTACACAGCAAACAGGCTAAGAGGCGCGCCAGCCGGCGCCAACGAAGGATTCCAACTATGGATATGCGGGCGTCGCCGCCCATCCGCCGCCCGGGCGTCCCGATCCTGCCGCCTATCGCTCCGGTGTCTATCAATCTTTAGGCAGGCTTCATAACACCGCGTTATCGCAGGCGTCGCGCCATTCGCCGAAAACCCGAAAAAAACCCTTTCATTTCAATTGGTTGAGAAGGGAATACGAAATCTCGCCGCGGTCTTCCCATAGTGGATTTCCCTGGGTCCCCGGCGCCAGGACGCGCTGGCATTCTTTGGCCACCGCAGCACCTGGACGCCCACAGAGACGAGGTCGTGTCATGCCGAGACCAGTTCACCTTTCCCCCCCACGGCCCGCCGCGGGCGCGCCGCGCACCGGGCCAGTCCCCGAGCCAGCCCGTTTGACTTGCGCGGGCCTCGCATGATCCGCCAGATCCTCAATCGCTTCACGATCTCGCTGCCCGTCCTGCTGGGCGTGGTGGTGGTGTGCTTCGTGCTCCTGCAGGTCGCGCCGGCGGACCCCGCCGCCGTGATTGCCGGCCCCACCGCGACCGCCGAGGAACTGGCGCAGGTGCGCCAGGAGCTCGGCCTGGACAAATCGATCGTCCAGCAGTTGTCCCTGTACGTGTGGCGCCTGCTGCATCTGGACCTGGGCCGCTCGATGATCTCCAACGTGCCGGTCATCGACGAGATCGGCGCCACGATCGGCGCGACGGCCGAGCTGATGCTGGCCAGCGTGGTCTGGTCCATCCCGCTGGCGATCCTGCTGGGCACGCTGGCCGCCTACCGCCGCGGCAAGCTGACCGACCGCTTCGTCATGACGCTGTCGGTGGTGGGCGTGTCGCTGCCGGTGTTCTGGGTCGGCCTGCTGCTGGTGCAGCACGTCGGCGGCGCCGGCATCCTGCCGTACATCGGCCGCAACGGCCCGATCTGGACCCTGGCCGGCCTGCAATCGCTGGCGCTGCCCGCGCTCACGCTGGGGTCGGTGCTGATCGGACCGGTGGCGCGCATCACCCGCACCGCCGTGATCGAGACGCTCAGCGGCGACTACGTGCGCACCGCGCGCGCCAAGGGCGCCGGCGAACGCCGCGTGCTGCTGCGCCACGCGCTGCGCAACGCGCTGCTGCCGATCGTGACACTGGTGGGCCTGCAGGTGGGCAACCTGCTGGGCGGCGCCGTGGTCACCGAACAGATCTATTCCTGGCCGGGCGTGGGCCGCATGGCGGTCGGCGCCATCTTCGCCGGCGATTTCCCGCTGGCCCAGGGCGCGATCCTGGTGACCGCGCTGGGCTTCATCCTCATCAACCTGATCGTGGATCTGCTCTACGGCTACCTGGATCCACGGGGCAACAAATCATGAGCGCAGGCACCACTTCCTCGATGGGCGGACTGCCGCCCCAGGCCATCGCCACGCCGCTGACGCGCATCGCGTCGCGCCTGCGCCGCGATCCCATCCTGCTGCTGTCGCTGCTGGCGGTGATCGCGATCGTGCTGGTGGCGCTGTTCGCCCCCTGGCTGGCGCCGCACGATCCGTATTCGACCAACATGGCCATCGCCCGCAAGGCGCCGGGCTGGACCTCGGCCGATGGCGTCCACTATCTGCTGGGCACCGACGTGCAGGGCCGCGACATCCTGTCGCGCGTGATCTACGGCATCCGCGCCACGCTGATGCTGAGCGTGCTGGCGGTGATCGGCGGCTCCGGCCTGGGCGCCCTGCTCGGCATCCTGGCCGCCTACTACCGACCGTTGGAAGGCGTCATCATGCGCGTGGTCGACGTGCTGTTGTCGTTCCCGGCGATCCTGTTCGGCCTTAGCCTGTCGGCGCTGATGGGCCCCGGCACCACCAGCATGGTGCTGGCGCTGGGGATCTCGGCGATTCCCGGCATGGCGCGCATCGCGCGCGGCTCGGCCATGGTGGTGATGAAGCAGGAATACATGGAGGCCGGCCACGCCATGGGCTTCGGCAACTTTTACCTGATCACCCGTTATCTGCTGCCGAACTGCTCGTCGATGCTGATGATCTACGCCACGCTGCAACTGGGCCACACCATCCTGCTGGGCTCCGTGCTGTCGTTCCTGGGGCTGGGACCGCAGCCGCCGTTCGCGGAACTGGGCAGCATGGCCGCCGACGGCCGCAAGTTCCTGCAGATCTTCCCGCACATCTCGACCATTCCCACGATGACCATCTTCTTCATCGTGCTTGCCTTCAACCTGCTGGGCGACAGCCTGCGCGACGCGCTCGATCCCAAGCTGCGGTTCTGAACCGCGGCAGGCCCGGCCACACACCACAAACCACACAGGGGAACCGCAACATGAAGACCATCCAGGGACTGGCCCTCGCGCCGCTGGCCTTGACCTGCCTGCTGGCCGCGCCCGCGCCGGCGCTGGCGCAGGCCGAAAAGACCGTCCTGATCCTGCGCGAGCTGGACACCGACAAGTACGACCCGCACCGCACCACCGCGCGCGGCGCGGCCGAAGTGCTGTTCATGGCCGCCGACACCATGGTGGGACTGGACTACGACATGAAGACGCCGGTGCCGGCGCTGGCCAAGAGCTGGACCATCTCGCCGGACGGCCTGACCTACACCTTCAGCCTGCGCGACGACGTGACGTTCTGCAGCGGCCGCAAGATGACGGCCAAGGACGTGGTCGCCAGCTACACCCGCTGGCTGGACCCGGAAACCAAGGGCCTGGAGCGCTGGCGCGCCGGTCCGGTCGACAGCATCACCGCGCCCGACGACGTCACCGTGGTCTACAAGCTGAAGAAGCCCTACAACGAGCTGCTGCAGCAGATGGCGCACTACATGCACTCGGTCATCAACATCGACCAGGTCAAGGCGCTGGGCCAGGACTACGGCGTCAAGGCCTTCGACGGCACCGGTCCGTACTGCTTCCAGAGCTGGTCGCCGCGCAATGAAGTGGTGCTGACCCGCCATGCCGGCTACAAGTGGGGCCCGGCGATCTACAAGGACCCGACGCCCAAGGTCGACAAGATCGTCTGGAAGATCGTGCCCGAGGAAAGCACCCGCCTGACCGCGCTGCAAAGCGGCCAGGCCGACCTGTCGCGCTACCTGCCGCAGTGGGCCATCAAGGACCTGAAGGCCGACAAGCGCCTGTTCGTCAGCAAGGCCGACCCGTTCTACTGGACCTTCTTCCTCGGCTTCAAGATCGACAAGCCGATGCTGACGGACGTGAACGTGCGCCGCGCCCTCAACCTGGCGATCAACCGCAAGGCGCTGACCGAGGCCATCACCTTCGGCGAGGCGGTGCCCGCCACCAGCATGCTGGCCACCAACACCCCCGCCGGCTCCAACGACGCCTACCGCTATGACCCGGCCGCCGCCAACAAGCTGCTGGACGAAGCCGGCTGGAAGATGGGCAAGGACGGCTACCGCTACAAGGACGGCCAGAAGCTGTCGCTGCTGCACTACGGCATCACCGGCTACTGGAAAGACATCATGGAAGCCGTGCAGGGCGACATGAAGAAGGTCGGCGCCGACCTGCGCGTGCAACTGTTCGACTCGACCTCGGCCTGGGGCAAACTGGCCACGCAGGAGTTCGATGAATTCAGCATGAGCTTCGGCTACATGAGCACGGGCGAGGCGCTCAACAGCTACTTCCTGTCCAGCAGCATCCCGACCCCGAACCGCATGAACTGGAAGGACGCCGACACCGACCGCTGGCTGGCCGAGGGCAGCGAGGCGCTGGACGCCAGGAGCGGCGATGCGATCCTGTCCAAGGCGCTGACCAAGATCTCCGACGGCGTGGCGTGGATTCCGCTGTACCACGACTCGCTGTACCTGGTGGGCGGGCCGCGCTTGAAGCCGATGCGCGCGCACGGCATCTTCGGCGCCGCCGCCTACAAGGGCCTGGACATCGAGTTGAAGTAAACCGCACCGGGCGGCGCCCCCCCCCGCCGCCCTTCTCCTGATTCCGCCGCACAGAGAGTCTCCCGTGAGCGACACCAATCAAGCCCGCATCACCCATTTCAAGCAGCTCGCCACCCTGGTGGCCTGGGACGAGGCGCTGGGCTCGCACGTCTATATCGAGAACGCCGACCTGGTGATGCGCGGCAACACCGTCATCCATGCCGGCAAGGACTATGCCGGTCCGGCCGACCGGGTCGTGGCCGGCAACGGCCTGATGGCGATGCCAGGCCTGGTGAACGTCCACAGCCATCCCTCTTCCGAGCCGGGCAACCGCGGGCTGCTGGAAGAACTGGGCAGCGACAAGCTGGGCCAGAGCTCGCTGTACGAATACATGCCGGTGTTCCGCACCGGCATCGAGACGGCGCAGTACTCCAACCAGGTGGCGATGGCCGAGATGCTGCTGAGCGGCGTGACCACCTTCGTGGACATGTCGCTGCCGCGCCCCGGCTGGGCCGACGTGGTGGCGGCGGCCGGCATCCGTGGGGTGCTGGGCCCGATGTTCCGCTCGGCCGCCTGGCGCACCAACGACGGCCATTCGGTCGAATACACCTGGGATGAAGCGGCGGCGCTCAAGTCGTTCGAGGCCGCCCTGGCGGTGGCCGACAGCGCCATCAACCACCCCAGCGGCCGCCTCGGCGCCATGCTGTGCCCCTCGCAGGTCGACACCTGCTCGCCCGAACTGCTCAAGGCGGCACGGGACGCCGCGCGCCGCCTGGGCGTCCCGATGCAGATCCACGCCGCGCAGAGCGTGGTCGAATTCTCGGAGATGACGCGCCGCCACGGCCGCACGCCGATCGAATGGCTCGATGACCAGGGCCTGCTCGATGGCGGCCTCATCATCGGCCACGGCATCTTCCTGAACGACCACCGCGCGCTGTATTGGCCGCACGCCGATGACTTCGGCCTGCTGCAACGCTCCGGCGCGCACGTCGCGCACTGTCCGACGGTGTTCGCGCGGCGCGGCATCGCGCTGAGCTTTCTGGGCCGCTACCTGCGCGCCGGCATCAACGTCGGCATCGGCACCGATACCTTCCCGCACAACATGCTCGATGAAATGCGGCTGGCCTGCTACGTGGCCCGGCTGCAGGCCGGCCATTTCCGCGCCGCGTCCACCGAGGAAGTGTTCAACGCCGCCACGATCAACGGCGCGCGCATGCTGGGCCGCGACGACATCGGCCGCATCGCGGTCGGCGGCAAGGCCGACTTCTCGCTGGTCGACCTGTCGCATCCGTACATGCGGCCTGGCCGCGAGCCGCTGCGCAGCCTGATCTATTCGGCCGGCGACCGCGCCATCCGCGACGTGTACGTGGACGGCGAGCAGGTGGTCAGGGACGGCAAGCTGCTGACCATCGACATCGAACGCGCCATGCAGGAAGTGGAGCGCGCCCAGGCGCGGACCATCGCCACCGTGGCGCAGCGCGACTACGCCGGCCGCGACATCGACGCCATGTCGCCGCGCGTCTTTCCCAGCCGCGCCTGACGGAGCATCCCCATGAGCGAGACCTTACTGGCGGTGCGGGGCCTGAGCGTCGAGTTCGGCGCCCGCGCCCGACCGTATCGGGCGGTGAAGTCGCTGGACTTCACCATCGGCCGCGGCGAAACGGTGGCGCTGGTGGGCGAGTCCGGCTCCGGCAAATCGGTGACGGCGCTGTCGATCCTGCGCCTGATCGAGCGCGCCGGCGGCCGCATCGCCGCCGGCAGCGCCCGCTTCGTGCCGCGCGACGGCCGCGAGGTGGACCTGTTCGGGCTGGAGGAACCGGCATTGCGGCGCATCCGCGGCAACGAGATCTCGATGATCTTCCAGGAGCCGATGACCTCGCTCAACCCGGTGATGACGGTGGGCGACCAACTGGCCGAAGTCTATCTGCTGCACCAGGACATCTCGCGCCAGGAGGCCTGGCGGCGCGCCCAGGAGATGCTGGTGGCGGTGAAGATGTCCGAACCCGAACGCCGCATAACGCAGTATCCCGGCGACCTGTCCGGCGGCATGCGCCAGCGCGTGATGATCGCGATGGCGCTGGCCTGCCGGCCGCAGCTCCTGATCGCCGACGAACCGACCACCGCGCTCGACGTCACGGTGCAGGCCGAGATCATCGACCTGATCCGCGACCTGCAGCGCGAGGTCGGCATGGCGGTGCTGTTCATCACGCACGACATGGGCGTGGTGGCCGAGATCGCCGATCGCGTGGTGGTGATGCGGCACGGCGACAGGATCGAGGAAAGCGCCACCGCGACGCTGTTCGAGGCGCCCACGCAGCCCTACACGCGCGACCTGCTGGCCGCGGTGCCGCGGCTGGGCGACGGTTCGCCCGACGAAGCCATGGTGCGGGAGCGCCCGGCGGTGCTGGAAGTGTCGGGCCTGGCCAAGCGCTTTCCGGTCAAGGCCGGCGCCTTCGGCAAGGTGGTGGCCAACGTGCACGCCGTCGAGGGCGTGTCGTTCGACTTGCGCGCCGGCGAGACGCTGGCGCTGGTGGGCGAGTCCGGCTCGGGCAAGTCGACCACCGGGCGCCTGCTGATGAAGCTGGTGCAGCCGAGCGCCGGCTCGATCCGCCTGGCCGGCCAGGACGTCACCCACATGACGCCCGAGCAGATGCGCGCGATGCGGCGCCACATCCAGATGATCTTCCAGGACCCGTATGCGTCGCTCAATCCGCGCCTGCACGCCTGGGACCTGGTCAGCGAACCGCTCAAGGTGCATGGCGGCCACAGCCGCGAGCAGCGCCGCGAGCGCGCCGCCCAGTTGCTGGAACGGGTCAGCCTGCCGCGCGACTTCCTGGACCGTTACGCTCACCAGTTCTCGGGCGGCCAGCGCCAGCGCCTGTGCATCGCCCGCGCGCTGAGCGTGAATCCCAGGATCATCGTGGCCGACGAGCCGGTGTCGGCGCTGGACGTGTCGGTGCAGGCGCGCGTGATCGAGCTGATGAAGGAGCTGCAGGGCGAGATGGGCCTGTCGTACCTGTTCATCTCGCACGACATCGCGGTGGTGGAGAAGGTCAGCCACCGCGTGGCGGTCATGTACATGGGCCAGATCGTCGAGATCGGCCCGACCCAGGAGGTGCTGCACCGGCCGCGCCATCCCTATACGCAGCGGCTGCTGTCGGCGGTGCCGGTGCCGGATCCGGCGCGGCGCCACCAGCGCAGCGCGCGCGCGGCCCGCGAGATTCCGAGCCCGATCCGCAAGGTGGGCGACAACCCGGTCGTGGCCCAACTGGTGCAGGTGGCCGCCGGCCACTACGTGCAGCAGGCGGCGTAACGCCGCATCGGCCATGCGCGCGCCACGGCGCCGGCATGGCCGATGCGCTGCCGCCCCCGCGGCCGTTCAAGCGCCGCCGAAGATCCGCCCGACCGCCATGGCCACGGCGGCCTGGGTCGGCTCCACCACCGGCAGGCCGCAGGCCTCCTGCAGCCGCGCGCGCAGGTCCGCCATGCCCGCGCACCCCATGATGAGCACGTCGGCGCCGTGGGCGTCGCGCAGGGTCCTGCCCACTGTCGCCATGCGCTGGAACGCCAGTTCGGCGTCGGCCAGGTCGCTCACGCGCAGGTCCAGCGCCAGTTCGCCGCAGATGCGGTCGGCCACGCCCATGGCGCGGAAGTAGCGCAGGTGGCGCGGGATGGCGGCGCCGGCGATGGCGATGACGCCGACGCGGGCGCCGATGCTCATTGCCGTCAGCACCGAGCATTCGCCGATGCCCAGCACGGGCACCGGCGCCAGGTCGCGCAGGCCATGCAGCCCCGGATCGCTGAAGCAGGCCACGATCACGGCGTCGGCGCCGGCCGCCTCGCGCCGCACCAGCTCGGTCATGGGCGCGATGCTGGCGTCGGCCTCGGCCTGGTTCTGGATGCCGGCCGGCCCGCCGGCGGACGTCAGGCAGCGGAAATCCAGCGGCAGGTGGCGGAACGGCTCGACCGCGCGGCCGATGGCCTCGGTCACCTTGTCCAGGGAATTCGGGTTTACGAGGAGGATGCGGGCGTTGGGCACGATTGAGTAGAATCCTTGCAATAGAGGCGGGCCGGCAAGCGCCGGCGCACCGCCCGGGTCAAGAGGAAAGCACGCAGCATGTCTGAGTTACCCGGAAAGGTCCGGTCTTCCGCGCCGTTGAATCTGCGCCAGATCGAGGTATTCCACGCCATCATGATCACGGGCTCGTTGAGCGCGGCCGGGCGGCTGCTGCACGTGACCCAGCCGGCCATCAGCCGGGTGCTGGCATCGATCGAACTGCGCCTCGGCTATGCGCTGTTCGAGCGCTTCAAGGGCCGCCTGCATCCCACCAAGGAAGCGCGCAAGCTGTTCCAGGAAGTGGAATCGATCCAGGCCGGCGTCAACCGCCTGAACGACATGGCCGCGGGCCTGGCCGGCCACGGCGGCGGCCTGGTCAGCGTGGTGTCCAGCCCCAGCTTCGGCGAGTGGCTGATCCCGGCGGCAACCGCGAAGTTCTGCGCCCGCAACCCCGGCGTGCGCATCCGCTACCGGCCACTGGGCATGGACGCGCTGCTGCCGCAACTGCTGCTGGGCTACGCCGACATCGCCATCTCCATCTTCAAGCCGGAGCATCCCAACCTGATCACCACCGAGCTGGCGCAGGGCGAAATCGTCTGCGTGCTGCCGGCGGGCCACCGCCTGGCGCGCGAGCGCGTGATCCTGCCGGACATGCTGGCCGGCGAGATGCTGGTGGGCTACAGCCGCGACACGCCGCTGGGCGAGACGCTGTACGCGCATCTCGATCCGCAGGGCCGCGACATCCTGGCCCCGGCGATCGAAGTGCGCTCGTCGCAGACCGCGTGCTCGTTCGTGCGCCAGGGCGTCGGCGTGGCGCTGGTGGACTCGTATGGCCTGACCGACGCCCTGATGCACGGGCTGGCGGTGCGCCGCGTCGAGCCGGCGATCCCGCTGTTCGTGTACGTGTCTCATTCCCGGATCGAGCCGCCCCCGTCCATCGCCAAGGCCTTCCTGACGCAGTTTTCCCAGATCGTCAAAAAGGAGTTGCCCGCGATGACGCAGGCAATCCTCAAGCGGACCTAATCGATTTGCGCCACCGGCAGCGGCTCGCCGGCGCCGGTGCGCTCGACGATCAGCTTGTAGTGCTGCGGGCTGCGGTGCTTGGCGAAGTTGAAGACGTGGTCGCGGAAGGTCTGGCCCATGCCCAGGTCGATGCGGGCGGTGATGACTTCGTCTTCCTCGCCGCTCGAGCGGGCCACGATCTCGCCCGACGGCGCCACGATCATGGAGCTGCCGATCATGTGGTGGCCATCCTCGTGGCCGCACTTGGCGGCGGCGGCGACCCACACCGCGTTCTGGTAGGCGCTGGCCTGCAGCACGATCTCGTGCGTGGTGGTGCGCAGGTGCGCCGGCTCGTTCCAGTGGATGTTCAGCGACGGCGTGTTGTAGCCCAGCACGATCAGCTCGGCGCTCTGCAGCGACATCACGCGGTAGGTCTCGGGCCAGCGGCGGTCATTGCACAGGCACATGCCGATCTTGACGTCGTTGGTCTCCCAGACGCCGAAGCCCAGGTCGCCGACCTCGAAGAACTTCTTCTCCAGGTGCTGGAACGGCGCCTCCGGCTTGTGGTCGGAATGGCCCGGCAGGTGGATCTTGCGGTACTTGCCGATGATTTTGGCCTGGCGGTCGACCAGGATGGCGGTGTTGAACTGGCGCCCTTCCGGGGTCAGTTCGGCGTAGCCCAGGTAGAAGCCGATGCCGAGCTCGCGCGCGGTGTCGAACAGCGGCTGCACGTCGGCGTTGGGCATGCTCTTTTCGAAGAAGCGATCGACCGCCTCGGCGTCTTCCATCCAGTAGCGCGGGAAGAAGGTGGTCAGCGCCAGTTCGGGAAAGACCACGAACTCGGCCTTGCGGGCCGCGGCTTCGCGCATCATCTCGACGAGGCGGCGGACCACCACCGCGCGGGTGTCGGCCAGGTTGACGGCGCCCATCTGGGCGACCGCGAGGTCCATTTTGCGCGCATGGGTTGCGTTGCTCACGATGTCAGTCTCCGGGGTTCTATCGCTATGCGTTGAGGGCCGTGTCGCTCAGGACGCGATCACGGCCGGGAAAATCTTGCGCAGCAAGGCGGCGCGCGGGCTGATCTCGCGCGCCTTCTGCAGCGGGGCGGGCAGGCCGCGGGCGATGAACTGGCCGCGGCCGCGCTCGGCGCGCAGCACGCCGTCGTCCACGATCACGTCGCCGCGGCTGATCACCGTGGTGGGCCAGCCGGTGACCTGGCGGCCTTCATAGGGCGTGTAGCCGACCGCGTCGTGCAGGTCGGCGGCGCGCAGGGTCACGGTCTTCTCCGGATCCCAGATCGCGATGTCGGCGTCCGCGCCCACCGCCAGCGTGCCCTTCTTCGGGTACAGGCCGTACATGCGGGCGTGATTGGTCGAGGTCAGCGCCACGAACTGCTGCAGCGTCAGGCGGCCGCTGCGCACGCCTTCGGAAAACAGCAGCGGCATGCGCACTTCCAGGCCCGGCAGGCCGTTGGCGATCTGCTTGAACGTGGTCGCGTCGCCGGCCGGCAGCTTGCCGGATTCGTCATAGCGGTACGGCGCGTGATCGGACGACAGCAGCGCCAGCGTGCCGCTGTCCAGGCTCTGCCACAGCGCCTGCTGCGACAGCGGGTCGCGCGGCGGCGGGCTGCAGCAGAACTTGGCGCCCTCGACGCCGGGGATGTCGATATCCTCGGCGGTCAGCAGCAGGTAGTGCGGGCAGGTCTCGCCGTACACCGGCGCGCCCAGCGTCTGCGCGGCGTGGATCGCCTGCGCGCCGCCCTGGGTCGAGACGTGCACGATCAGCACCGGCACTTCCAGCACCGCGGCCAGGCTGATGGCGCGCTGCGTGGCCTCGTTCTCCGCGATCGGATCGTGGCTGACGGCGTGGTATTTGGGCGCGGTGTGGCCCGCCGCCAGCAGGTGGCGCGCGATCCAACTGATGACGTCGTTGTTCTCGGCGTGCACCATCGGCAGCGCGCCCTCGCGCGCGGCGATGGCGAACACGTCCAGCAACTGGCGGTCGTCCAGCTTGAGCTTGTCGTAGGTCATGAAGACCTTGAACGAGGTGATGCCGGCGCGGATCAGCTCGGGCAGGTCGCGGTTCAAGGTATCGGGCGTGGGGTCCGAGATGATCAGGTGGTAGCTGTAGTCGATCACCGATTTCTCGGCGGCCGAGGCGGCGTAGGCCTCGGCGACCTGGCGCAGCGACTGGCCGCGATGCTGCGCCGCGAACGGCACGATGGTGGTGTTGCCCCCGTGGGCCGCCGAGATCGAGGCGGTGTGCCAGTCGTCGGCGCACAGCACGCCCATGCTGGAAAGCTGTTCCACGTGGCAGTGGCTGTCGATGCCGCCCGGCATGACCAGCCGGCCGGCCGCGTCGATGGCGCGGCGGCCCGCCGGCAGCGAGGTCGCGATCGCGGCAATGGCGCCGTCCACAATGCCGATGTCGCCGACGAAGTCGGCATCGGCCGTGACGATGCGGCCGTTGTGCAAGGTCAGATCGAAGTCTGTCATCAAGAAAAGTCCCAACGCATGGCCCGGCGCGCCGTGGCGGCGCCTGGCAGGAGGCACCATCATGCATGCCCGCGGGCAATTGGGAAACGGCGCGAAGCCGCCGCGCCGGGCCACGGACGGGCGCCAGACGGAGACGCTAACGCCCTGATTCCATGGACTATTTCCCCACGACGCGGCAAACAGCCGGCCGCCACGCATAACGCTGGATCATGGAGGCTGTGCAAAGTTTTATATCGGGTTTCCCCGTGGCGCGCCGGCGCGCGGGCTGACGCGGGCCGACTACTGGTAGCGTTCGCGGTAGCCCACCGGCGACATGCCGCAGTATTTATTGAAGATGTCGCGAAAGGCCTTGGTGTCGTTGTAGCCGACCTCGTACATCACTTCCGACACGCTCTTGCGCGAGCTTTCCAGGCGCCGCTTGGCGGCTTCGACGCGCACGCGCTGCACGTACTCGACGATGCTGTTGCCGGTGGCCTGGCGAAAACGCCGTTCGAGCGTGCGGCGGCCGAGCGCGTGGCGATCGGCCAGGTCCTCGACGGTGATCTTTTCGGTGTAGCGGCTTTCGATGAAGTCCTGCACCGCGCGCACCACCTGGTCGGCGTGCGCCTTCTGGCCCATGAACACCGAGAACGGCAATTGGCTCTGGCGGCTCCAGTCGAGCTGGAAGTACTTGGCGCACCAGATGGCGGTGTCGCGGTCGGTGTATTTCTCGATCAGGTGCAGCACCAGGTGCGCGGCCGAGAATGCGCCGCCGCTGGTGTAGATGCCGTTGCCGGAATGGACCACGCGGTCGATGCCCCAATCCACCGCCGGAAACAGGCTGGCGTACAGGTTGCGCGCGGCCCAGTGCACCACCGCCTGCTGGCCGTCGAGCAGGCCGCCGGCGGCCAGCAGCGCCGCCCCCAGGCACAGGCTGGCGACCTCGCCGCCGCCGCGATAGTGCCGGGCGATCCAATCGACCAGTTCGCGGTTGGACAGCACCACGTCCGACACCGCGCCCAGCAGCGGCGGCGCGATGCAGATGTCGATATCGCGGGCCTCGTCCAGCACCAGGTCGGCCTGCACCGTGATGCGGCCGTCGTCCAGGCTGACCTGGCGCGTGGCGGCCAGCGTGCGCACCTGGAATTGCGGCGCGCGCCCCTGCGCGGCCAGGTACTCATTGGCCACCAGGAAGCCGTGCCGGGCTGTTTCCAGCGACGCGATATTGGCGCCGGCCGGCAGCAGGAAGGCGATGTTTTTCATGCCCACCAGCATACGCCGACAGACCTGTCGCAATCCACCCTCAAGAATGTCGCAATCGCCTATCTGAAAGCGCTGCCGATCCCGATACAGTGACAACTACCGGCATGGCTGCCGGCGCGGCCGCCGCGGCGATGCGGGCCTGCGGGGGGCGCGTACAACGACACGGAATCAAGGAGCATCGGATGGAACAGTACATAGATGGTTACCTGCTGAGCGTGCCCAAGGCCAACATCGAGACTTATCGCAAGATGGCCGAGCTGGCCGGCTCGATCTGGCTGGAATGCGGCGCGCTGGAATTCCGCGAGTGCGTGGCCGACGACATCGACGGCGAGGGCTTCGGCTCGTTCAGCGCCGCCGCCGGCGCGCGCGAGGGCGAGACGGTGGTGTTCTCCTGGATCGCGTTCGCCAGCAAGGCCGAACGCGACCGCATCAACGCCAAGGTCATGGCCGACCCGCGCCTGACGGGCATGTCCTGCGAGGGCGTGTTCGATTTCAAGCGCATGTGCTGGGGCGGCTTCACCACCCTGGTGGGCAAGTCGGCCCGCGGTTGAAAAAAAAATCGCGGCGGCATGTCGATCCCGGCACCGCCCATTCGTCGTGGGAACAGGACGGGCCGGACTGCGCAGTCGCCGGCGCCCGTCCCCCAAGTACCCCTCTCTTTCACGGTTATCGGAGACACATCATGGCCACCCCCGCAAAGCAAGCGATTCCCGACGGCATGCACACCCTGACCCCGCACATCGTGTGCGAAGGCGCCTCGGATGCCATTGCCTTCTACCGCAAGGCGTTCGATGCCAAGGAACTGACGCGCCTGCCGGCCCCCGGCGGCAAGGTGATGCATGCCGCCATCCGCATCGGCGATTCGGTGGTGATGCTGATGGATGACTTCCCCGAATGGGGCAGCCTGGGCCCAAAGGCGCTCAAGGGCTCGCCGGTAACGTTGCACCTGTACGTGCAGGATGTGGATGCCGCGATCAAGCAGGCGGTGGCGGCGGGCGCGCAGGTCACCATGCCGGCGGCCGACATGTTCTGGGGCGACCGCTACGGCCAGGTGGTGGATCCGTTCGGCCACCGCTGGTCGATCGCCACCCACAAGGAAGACCTGACGCCGGAGGAAATCCAGCGCAACATGGCCCGGATGGGCGAGATGGAAGGCTGCGGCGATCGCTCGAAGCAGCCGGGCTGACCCGCCGCTTCAAGCGCCCGCCCGGCCCGCGTCCGCAAGGGCGCGGGCGTACCGGCGAGGGCGTGCGGGACGCCCCGACGCCGCGTCAGGCCGTGTACGGCCCCAGGAAGTCCAGCTTGCCGATCGGCACGCCGGCGTGGCGCAGGATGTCGTAGGCGGTGGTGACGTGGAAATAGAAGTTCGGCAGCGCGAACGTCAGCAGGTAGGCATCGCCCTGGAATTCGGGCTTGAACTCGCCGAAGCTGAGCGTGATCTTACGGCCCTCGGCGCCCTCGAGCGCCTCGGCCGGCACCGAGCGCAGGTAGGCGATGGTGTCGGCGATGCGCTTCTGCAATTGCTCGAATGTGGTTTCCTCATCGGGAAACCTGGGCGATTCGACCTGCGACAGGCGCTGCGTGGCGAACTTGGAGGCGTCGCTGGCGCGTTGCACCTGCCCCGACAGCGGGTACATGTCGGGGGCCAGGCGGGCATTGACCAGCTCGGCCGGATCGATGCCGTTGGCGGCCGCGTGGGCGGCGCCCTTTTCCAGCAGCGCGGCCAGCACGCTCAAACCGCGGATGAAGACAGGCACCGAGGCCTGGTAGATGGACAGGGACATGATGATGAGTTCCGAATAGGCTTGCCCGGCCGGGCGCGGGAACGGCGCCGGGTCCGCGGGCGTGGCGCGATGTTAGCGCCGCGCCGCGACGGCCGGCCGGCGCCGGGGACGACATGTCTGTTTCCGTTTCCCGAACAATAACGCGCTGGCCGCCGTCAGGCCACCCCGCCGCCCTTGCCCGCAGGCGCGCTACGCGACCACGCGCCGCTGCCCCTGGAAGAACCGCCAGATCAGCGCCGAGGCATCCGGGCCGCTGCGCGCGTGATAGCGCACCGAGGCATCGCCGCCGCTCCAGCCGTGCTCGACGCGGGTGATTTCGCACAGCCGCAGCACGATCTTGCGGCCCCGCAACAGATCGACGCGGCGATAGGCCTTCTCGGTGCCAAGGCCCAGCACCCGCTCGACCGGCGGCTCGTCCGCCGCCAGCCCGTTCAGGGCGCGGAACTGCTCGAACAATTGCCTGGCATTGCGCGGCGCCACCGCCGGATCCATCTGCCCCTGCAGGATCATGGCCGGCATGCCGAGCGCGAACGCGGCGGGATCCGCCACGCCCTGCAATAGCGGCAGCAACGGCTTGACCGAGCCGCGGCGCATCGTGTTCAGGCCGGCCGCGGCACTGTGCGCGTCGCCCAGCACCGGCCCGGAATGCATCGCCAGCGCGGCGATCAGCGCGGGATGGCGCAGCGCCACCAGCCCGGCCATGCCGGCGCCGGCCGACAGGCCGGCGATGTAGACGCGTTCAGGGTCCAGCCCGTGGCGCGCCACCTCGGCCTGGATCAAGGCGGCGATCAGGTCGGCCTCGGCGCCGCCGTGCTGCGCGTCGGGCTGGAACCAGCGCCAGCAGCGCTGCACCTGCCGCGTCATCGATTGCTGCGGGTACAGCACCATGAATCCGCCGGCGTCGGCCCACTGGTTCATGCGCGACCCGCGCGCGAACGCCAGCGCGGTCTGGCGACAGCCATGCAGCATCACCACCAGCGGCATACCCTGGCGCGGCACGGCCGGCGGCGTGTAGCGGGCGAAAGACAGGCTGCGGCCGTGCGCGTCGGTGAATTGTCGCGAGGCTTCCCAGCGACCGCTGCCCAGGCTGGGGGCCGCGGCGCCGGTGGCGCTGTGCGCGGCCGGCCGGGCGGCGGCCGGACGCGCCGGCGCGGCGCGCTTGCGCGCCCGCTTGGGCGCCGCGATGCGCATGGCCGCGCGCTGCATGCGGCTCAGCTTCTTCGCGGCGGTGAAAAACAGATGGGTGAGACTGCGCGCCATTGATCGGGCCTGTGAACGCTGTGTGACTCCACGACGACGTTTGAAAACCGCCTGGCCGCAACGCGCGGCCCGCCGACTGCCGCATCCGCCGCGGGCGGACGCCCATGCTCCGGGACCGGCCCGGCTCAGAACCGACCGGACTGGATTGCCGCGCCGCTCGTCAGCAATTCCAGACAGGAGACCAGCGCTACCGCGATCGTGATGATGGAAAGCACCTTGACGACCTTGCTGGTGCCTGGCCGGGTCAGCGTCGCGGTCATGCGCGTGACGATGTATGCCCCAACCATCAGGCCGATTGCCGGAATCATAGAAGAGCCTCCCCTTGAAGAGTCTGTGCGGGCCCGCCGGATGCGCAGCCCCTCGATAACGCGGTACGCAGCCAAAGCGCCGCCTCTGCGGGCGGCTGATTTAGCGAGAGAAATGTATCACACAGTAACTTGCCCTCGCAGCTTTTCGAGCGCCCCCGCAGCGGCCGGGTTTGCAGAAAATCAAGGCGGGCCGCCCTGCGCCTCCGGCCGACTTGAGGCGGCGACGCAAAACCCTTATGGTGAAAACCCTGACTACAATTCTCGCTCGCTCCGCACACCATGTTCCCGAATGACCGCCGCCAGACCCTCGGAGAGGAAATCGCCAACACCGTCAGCCACGGTCTGGGCGCGGCTGGCGCGCTGGCCGCCGCCCCGATCCTGATCGTCGCGGCCACGCGCCAGGGCGATGCCGCGTTTATCGTCGGCGCGGCGATCTTTGCCGCCAGCATGTGCCTGCTTTACCTGGCGTCGGCCATTTACCACGCGCTGCCGGACAACCGCGCCAAGCGCCTGTTCAATGTGCTCGACCACTCGGCCATCTACCTGCTGATCGCGGGCACCTATACTCCGTTCGCGCTGGGCGCGCTGCGCGGTCCCTGGGGCTGGACGCTGTTCGGCCTGGTGTGGGGCATGGCGCTGCTGGGCGTGGGGCTGAAGGCGAGCAAGCGGCTCGACCGCCCCGCCCTGTCCACCGGGCTGTACCTGGCGATGGGCTGGCTGGTGGTCATCGCCGTCAAGCCGATGCTCGAGCTGGTGCCCAGCGGCGGCCTGTGGTGGCTGCTGGCCGGCGGGCTGGCCTACACCGGCGGCGTGGTGTTCTTCGTGTTCGACAACCGCTGGCGCTATGGCCACTTCGTCTGGCACCTGTTCGTGCTGGCCGGCACCGTTTGTCATTTCTTCGCCGTGCTGTGGTACGGCGCGGGCGCTGCCTGAACGCGTTCAGGCCACGCCCTGTCGACGCGCCGCGCTAGCGCGCGGGCACCTGCGCGGCTGGCCGCACGTAGCCGTCGACCAACTGGCGGCCGTGATGGATGGCGGCATCCACCGCCATGACTGGCGACGACACGAAGCCGCCGGCCGCGAACAACGGCACCTGGTGCGGGTCGTGCAGGCGGTGCCAATCGGCGGCCAGCTCGACCCCCACGGTCGCGGTGAAGGCGGGACGGGGGCTGCCCGCCACGGAAATGCGGGATACGCTGGCGATCAGCCGGTAGCCCTTGTAGACCATGTTGTTATGGAACATGTGTCCTCCTTTCTGAACCGATGGCCCCGCACGGCGGGGCCGTCGTTCACATTGCGCGAATCTGCGTCGCGTGCGGGCCTTTGGCGCCTTGCGCCGTGACGTAGCTGACGCGCTGGTTCTCGACCAGCGCCTTGTGGCCGTCACCGACGATCTCGGAGAAATGCGCGAACAGGTCCTTGCCGCCGTTCTCGGGCATGATGAAGCCAAAGCCCTTGGCGTCGTTGAACCACTTCACAATTCCGGTTTCCATCATTTCACTCCTTGCATGGCGGGCAGCGCCCGGGAAGGGAGCCAATCAAGGAAAGGGACGGCGAACAATGAGGCGCCAGAAGGGGCGCGATACCGGACGTTGATCACGATGCTCGAATAGCTGCAAGTCCACTATGGGTGCCCGACAGGCGAAAGTCAACGGCTGTTTCCAATTAACATCCAGGCCGATACAGGCCGATACGTGATTCCATTGATCACTTTTGTGATATATCGGACCCGAGGGAGGCGGCATTCGGGCCAATTACGTAACTCTCTGCGCAAATGCCCGCTGCGGTCGATAAAGCGCGTATGCTGCAACGGTGGTGCTTGAACGCGCGTCTCCTCGCCGTATCGCCATCCCGGAGGAAGACGACCGTGAGTCGCATCGGAAGGTCCATTGCCAGATTCGCCAACGCCTGCGTGAAACTGCTGCCGCCCGCCACACCCGCGCCGGCCGACGCGCCGGCTCGATCCGAGCGCCCGCGCGAACACGCCGCGGTGTCCTCGCCGTGGCGCATCTACCGCATCTACGCCCGCCCCGGCCACCTGCTGCTGCGCGACGAGCATGGCCGCATTCTCGACCTGGGCGTCATGAAGGGCGCCGAACCCAACCTGACCTACCGCCTGTTCGCACGCGGTTTGCAGGGGCGCGGATTCGCGACCCGCACGCTGCTGCTCGATGACATCGCGCAGCGCATCGAATCGGGCGAGGTCGGCAACGAATTGCTCAAGCTGCCGCTGTGGACGCAACCGCTGGGCGCGGACCTGGATCGCGGCACGCATACCGATGTGTCGATGAAACTGCGGCGCTGAATCCCCCCCGGGGCCGTGCCGGCACGCCCGCAGCCGTCCCTAGTCGGCCGCGTGCAGATAACTCGTGGGCGGACGGCCCAGCACGCGCCGGAACATGGTCGAGAACGCCGCCGGGCTCTGGTAGCCGAAGTCCAGCGCGATCGCCGTCACCGGCGCGCCGGCGGCCAGCCGCGCCAGCGCCAGCACCACGCAGGCGCGCTGGCGCCAGGCCGAGAACGCCATGCCGGTCTGCTGGCGGAAGTGGCGGCTGAAGGTGCGCGGGCTCATGTGCAGGCGCTCGGCCCAGGCCTCGGGCGACTGGCGCACGTCGGGCGCGGCGACGAAGGCGCGGCACAGCGGCGCCAGGCGCTTGTCGCGCGGCAGCGGGATGTGCAGGGGCAGCACCGGCGCGCGCGTCACCTCGTGCAGCAGCAGCGCCGCCAGCGCCCCGTCGCGGCCGGCCGGGTCGTAGTCGGCAGGCATGTCGACCGCCGCCAGCAGCAACTGACGCAGCAGCGGCGACACCTCGACCACCTCGCAGGCGGCGCTGCCGGCGCGGGCCGCGCCCGGCTCGATATAGGCGCTGCGCGTACTGACGTCCTGCATGCGCACCTGGTGCGCCACGCCCGCGGGGATCCACACGGCGCGCTGCGGCGGCACCACCCAGTTGCCGTCGCGGGTGACGACGTGCATGACGCCGGTGGCCCCGTACAGCAGTTGCGCGCGGCGGTGCGTGTGCGCCGGCAGCAGGTGGCCGGGCGGGTAGTCGTTGCCGATGGCAACCACCGCGCGGTCGAGGCGATCGTGCTGATCGATGTGGCTGTTTCGCATGACGGGACGTGGCCGGAACGCAAACATTATTGTCCAATCCTCGAAAGCAAGCCAGCGCCAGCCGCCCTATCGTGGCGGTTTCACGGAAAGGACGCATGAAATGCTGTACGTGACATTGGCGCTGTTCGGCGCGTTGAGCGGCGTGACCACGGTGTTGTTCGGTTTTGGCGGCGGCTTCGTGGTGGTGCCGGTGCTGTATGGCGTGCTGACCGCCACCCACGGCGCGCAGGACGCCATCGGCCAGGCGGCCATGCACATCGCGGTGGCGACCTCGACCTGCGTGATGATCGTCAACTCGGTGGCCGCGACCCGCAGGCACCAGCGCGCCGGCAACATCGTGCGCAGCTACGTCTGGCCGCTGGCCGCCTTCATCGGGGCGGGCGCGCTGCTGGGCGCCTGGGCCGCCACCCGCGCCAGCGGCGACCTGGTGCGCCATGCCTTCATCGCCTATCTGGCCGTGACCATTCTCGACTGCGTGCTGCGCCAGGGCTTCATGGCGCAGCGGGAGACGCGCGCGGCGCGGCCCCTGGGCCAGGGCGTGACGGTCGGAGGCGGCGTGGCGATCGGCGTCATCGCCACGTTTCTGGGCGTCGGCGGCAGCGTGATGACGGTGCCGCTGCTGCGCCGCCGCGGTCTGCCGATGGCCAAGGCCGCGGCCATGGCCAATCCGCTGACGCTGCCGGTGGCGATTGTCGGCACGCTGGCCTACATGGCGGCGGCGCGGGCGCTGCCGGCGCCGCTGGCGCCTTGGATCATCGGCTATGTCGACCTGCTGGCCTTCGCAGCGCTGGCGCTGGGGTCGCTGGCCGGCATCCGGCTGGCGGCGCCGCTGATCCCGCGCATTCCGGACCAATGGCACGCCCGCGTCTACGTCGCGCTGCTGGCGCTGGTGCTGCTGAGCATGGCGCTGGCCTGAGCGCAGCGGCGCGGCGATGGCCTATGATCGGAGCATCCCACCCGATGGCGCCCTGCCTTGACTCCGCTGCCCGCCCCCTACGCGCCTTTTGTCCTGACCGGCCGCATTGCCCAACGCGTGCAACCCCTGCCGGCCGATGACGCGCCGGACCCCGCCGCGCGCCGCCAGGCCGAATACCAGGCGGGACGCGAACTGGCCGCAACGCTGCTGGCGGGGCTGGGCGCGCGCACCGTGCAGGTCGGCGCGGACGTGGACCGCGCGCCGCGCTGGCCCGAGGGCTTCGTCGGCTCCATCAGCCACAGCCGGCGCTTGCTGGGCGTGGCCGTGGGCCGCCTCGCCGACACGCGCGGCCTGGGCATCGACCTGGAAGCGATCGCCGGCGCCGATGCGCTGGAAGCGATCGAAGCCGTCTGCATGCTGCCCGATGAGCACGGCCTGGTGGCCGGCGCCCTGCCCCGCGCCGTCTGGGCCACGCTGGTGTTCTCGGCCAAGGAAGCGCTTTACAAGTGCCAGTTCCCGCTGACGCGCTGCCCGCTGGAATTCAGCGATCTGGCCGTGGTGCATGCGGACGTGACGGCGCAGCGGCTGGTGCTGCGGCTGCAGCGCGATGCCGGCCCGGATTTCCGGCGCGGCCAGTCGTTCCATTGCGGTTACCGGCAGGGCCAGGGACACGTGTACACGGCGGTGCAGTTGGCGCCCTGACGGCTCCGGCGCGGCAGCGGCGCCCCCCGCCGCCGACACCCGGCCTGCGATCCGCTTGCGCAATGTCACGAAGTTGCGGGCAAAACATTTCCGCCGCCCGCCCGGGGCGCCCCTCCCGCGCAGGCCCGGCGCCATCGTGGTCCGCCGACACAGGAAAACACATTGCGAAACTTGAACCGCCCCGGAGCCGGTTGTCATCATGGTCGGACATTCACCCGGAATTAGGAGGTTTCCATGCAGCGTTCCAAAACCGCAATCCTGTCGGCCGTGCTAGCCGCGGCCGTCTTGTCCGGTGCTCCCGTCCTGGCGCAGAACGCGCCCGCCAGCCAGACGCCGACGGCGCCCGCCGCCGCGCAACCCACCGACCAGCAGTTGCAGCGCTTTGCCTCGGCCTCGCAGAAGGTGTCGGGCGTGGTGGACGAATATCGGCCCAAGGTCGACGCCGCCAAGACCGACGCGGCCAAGCAGAAGGTGATCCAGGAAGCGGACGCCAAGATGGTCAAGCTGGTGCAGGCGGACGGCCTGTCCGTCGAGGAATTCAACGGCATCGGCCGCGCCGTGCAGCAGGATCCGCAGCTCAAGCAGCGCCTCATGAACATGGGCAAGGCCGGCGCGACCGTGCAGTAGGCCCCCCTCCCCGCTCAGCGCGCCTTGGGGGTATCCTGCCGGGGAACCCTTCAAGGAGCGCGGCATCTTGACCCCCGATCTCACCCTGTACGACCTGGCCGGCGCCGATCCGACGCTGCGCTTCAGCCCGCATTGCTGGAAAACGCACATGGCGCTGGCCCACAAGGGCCTGGCCGCCAACACCGTGCCGTGGCGCTTCACCGACAAGGAAGCGATCGAATTCTCGGGCCAGAAGCTGGTGCCGGTGCTGGTGCACGGCGACCACGTGATCAGCGATTCGTGGCAGATCGCCTGCTACCTGGAAGACACGTTCCCCGAACGCCCCTCGCTGTTCGGCGGCGACACCGGCCGCGCGCTCAGCCTGTTCGCCAACACCTGGGCCGACACCACCCTGGTGCCGACGCTGGCGCGGCTGCTGCTGCCGGAGATCCACGCCCTGATCGACGCCAAGGACAAGGACTACTTCCGCCATACCCGCGAAAAGCGCTTCGGCCCGCTCGAAGACCTGCCCGCGTTGCGGGAGGAACAACTGGCGGCCCTGCGCGCCTCGCTGCTGCCGTTGCGCCAGACGCTGGCGCGGCAGCCGTACCTGGCCGGCCAGCAGCCGGCCTATGCGGATTACGCGGTGTTCGGTTTCTTCATGTGGGCGCGCTGCACCAGCGCGCTGGAACTGCTGGCGGCCGACGATCCGGTGGCCGCGTGGCGCGAGCGGCTGCTCGATGCCCATGGCGGGCTGGCGCGCCAGGCGCCCGTGGCGGCGGCGTAGCCGGTCCGGCGCTGGCGCCAGGCGCACACGCGGGCGCCTGGCGCGGGCCGCCCCCCTGCTCCGGCGGGCGGCCGACGGACAGGCTCAGGTCTTCAGGCGATAGCCGGTCTTGAAGATCCAGCGCACCACCACCAGGCAGACGGCCAGGAACACCAGCGTCATGGCGACGCTGACCGTGACGTTGACGTCGGCCACGCCATAGAACGCCCAGCGAAAGCCGCTGACCAGGTACACCACCGGGTTGAACAGCGTCACGCCCTGCCAGAACGGCGGCAGCATCTTGATGGAATAAAAGGTGCCGCCCAGGAAGGTCAGCGGCGTGATGATCATCAGCGGGATGATCTGCAGCTTCTCGAAGCCGTCGGCCCACACGCCGATGATGAAGCCGAACAGGCTGAAGGTGACGGCGGTGAGCAGCAGGAAGCCCAGCATCCAGAACGGATGCGCGATCTCGAACGGCACGAACAGGCGCGCCGTGGCCAGCATGATCAGCCCCAGGATGATGGACTTGCTGGCGGCCGCCCCGACGTAGCCGGCGACGATCTCCAGGTACGAAATGGGCGCCGAGTGGATCTCGTAGATGGTGCCCGAGAAGCGCGGCATGTAGATGCCGAACGAAGCATTGGCCACGCTCTGGGTCAACAGCGACAGCATGATCAGGCCCGGCACGATGAAGGCGCCGTAGCTGACGCCGTCGATCTGCACCATGTGCGAACCGATGGCCGAGCCGAACACCACGAAGTACAGCGAGGTGGAAATGACCGGCGACAGCACGCTCTGCATCAGCGTGCGCCAGGCGCGGGCCATTTCGAAGCGGTAGATGGCGCGGATTGCGTAGAAATTCATGATTGTCCGTGCACCAGGCTGACGAAGATTTCCTCGAGCGAGCTTTCCGAGGAGTTGAGGTCGGTGAATTCGATGTCCAGCTCGGTCAGGCGCCGCAGCAGGCCGGAGATCTGGCCGCCGCCCTGGTTGTCGTAGGTGTAGACCAGCTGGCGGCCGTCGGCCGACATTTCCAGGTGGAACGGCTCCAGCGCGGTGGGGATACCCGGCAGCGGCGCCTTCAGCGTCAGCGTCAGGCGGCGCTTGCCCAGCTTGGTCATGAGGGCGTTCTTTTCCTCGACCAGGATGATCTCGCCCTTGCGGATCACGCCGACGCGGTCAGCCATTTCCTGGGCTTCCTCGATGTAGTGCGTGGTCAGGATGATGGTGACGCCGTTCTCGCGCAGGCGCCGCACCATGTCCCACATGCCGCGCCGCAATTCGACGTCGACGCCGGCGGTGGGCTCGTCCAGGAACAGGATCTTGGGTTCGTGCGACAGCGCCTTGGCGATCATCACGCGCCGCTTCATGCCGCCGGACAGGGCCATGATGCGGCTGTCTTTCTTGTCCCACAGCGACAGGTCGCGCAGCACCTTCTCGATGTACTCGGGGTTGGCCGGCTTGCCGAACAGGCCGCGGCTGAAGGTGACGGTGTTCCACACGCTTTCGAAGGCATCGGTGGAGATTTCCTGCGGCACCAGGCCGATGGCGCTGCGGGCGGCGCGGTAGTCGGTGAGGATGTCGTGGCCGTCGGCCAGCACCCGGCCCTCGGTCGGGTTGACGATGCCGCAGATGATGCTGATGAGCGTGGTCTTGCCGGCGCCGTTGGGGCCGAGCAAGGCGAAGATCTCGCCGCGTTGGATTTCCAGGTCGACGCTCTTGAGCGCCTGGAATCCCGAGGCGTATCGCTTGGATAGGCCTTGAACTGAAATGACCGGCTGCACTCTGGCTCCCAGCGTGGTGGACAACCGCTGATTTTACCCGCCTGCCGCGGGCGGCTTGTTCGGCCTGGTGGAACGGTGTGTTTGATAAATGCGATAACCGCGCCGGCCTGCCGTACACTGCCCGGAAAGGAAAAACAGGGCGGAAATCGCCCGAACCAGGGGAATCGGGCCGGCCAGGCCCGTCGAAAGGCTATGTTCGCGGATCTGAAACATCTGTCGCACCACGCGGCCTGGCGCCGCCAGTTGGAAATGTTGCTGGAATCGGCCGGCGAGGGCATCTACGGCATCGACCTGCGCGGCCGCTGCATCTTCATCAACGGCGCCGGCGCCGCCATGCTGGGCTACACCCCCGACGAGGTGGTGGGCCGCAACATGCATTACCTGATCCATCATTCCCACGCCGACCGCAGCCTGATGCCGGTGCACGACTGCCGCATCTTCAAGGCCTTTCGCGACGGCCGCGGCGAACGGGTCGACGACGAGGTGCTGTGGCGCCGCGACGGCTCCTGCTTCGACGCGCAGTATGCCTCGTACCCGATCCGCAACGACCAGGAAGTCGTGGGCGCGGTGGTGACGTTTTCGGACATCAGCGCGCGCAAGCGCATCGAGCGCGAGCTGCAAGCCACCCGGGCGCAACTGGAAGCGCGGGTGCAGGTGCGCACCGCCGAACTCAGCGCCGCCCATGAATCGCTGCGGCGGCTCGCCTCGCACCTGAGCACGCTGCGCGAGCAGGAACGCGCCCACATCGCCCGCAATATCCACGACGACCTGGGCGCCTCGTTCACCGCGCTGCAACTGGACCTGAACTGGCTGCGCCGGCAACTGGCGGGCGAGCCGCCCCTGCAGGCCCACCTGGACCGCATGCTGGAGGTGACGCAGACGGCCATGGACGCCACCCGCCGCATCCTCAACGACCTGCGGCCGGTGGTGCTGGACCACCTGGGCCTGTGGGCGGCGCTGGAAACGCTGCTGCAGGACCTGCAGGCGCGCAGCGGGCTGCGCTGCCGCTACCTGTGCCCGCCCGACACCGAAAGCCGCCGCCTGGCGCCCGAGGCGGAAATCGCCGTCTACCGCATCGTGCAGGAACTGCTGACGAATGTGCAGCGCCACGCGCGGGCCCGCAGCGTCAGCGTCAGCGCGGTCTGGGGCGAGGATGGCCTGCTGCTGGAAGTGGAAGACGACGGCGTGGGCATGCGGTTGCCCGAGACGCGCCAGACCTTCGGCATCCTGGGCATGCGCGAACGGGCCCGCGCCATCGGCGGCGACCTGGAGCTGGACAGCGCGCCCGGCGCCGGCCTGTGCGCCCGCCTGCGGCTGAACCCGCAAGCGGCCTGAGGAGACGACGCCATGCCTCTGAACCTGCTGATCGTCGACGACCACCTCATCATCCGCCGCGGCCTGGCCCGCATCCTGCAGGAAGACCCGCGCGTGGGCCTGGTGCGGGAGGCCGCCGACGCCCCCGCCGCCCTGCGCGCGCTGCGCCAGGAGCTCTTCGACGCGATGGTGCTGGACGTGGCGCTGGGCGAGCGCGACGGCCTGGACGTGCTCAAGACGGTGCGCGCGGACCATCCGGCGCTGGGCGTGGTGATGCTGTCGGTCTATCCGGAATCGCAGTTCGCGGTGCGGGCCCTGCGCGCCGGCGCCCATGCCTATCTGAACAAAGGCTGCGATCCGGACGAGCTGCTGGCGGCGCTGGTCAACGCCGCCGCCGGCCGGATGTACGTCACGCCGACCGTTGCCGAACTGCTGGCGCACACCGTGCGCCAGGACAGCACCCGGCCGCCGCACGAGCTGCTGTCCAACCGCGAATTCCAGGTGCTGCAACTGCTGGCGGCCGGCAAATCGGTGTCGGCCATCGGCGAGCAACTGGCGCTGTCGGTGAACACCATTTCCACCTACCGCGCCCGCATCTTCGAGAAGCTGGGCGTGCGCACGCTGGTCGAGCTGGTGGATTACGCCCGCGCGCACCACCTGGGTGCGCGCTGAGCGCGGCGCGCACCGGCCCGGCGCGGCCGCGCACCGTGTAGTGCGCCCCCTACATGGATATCGTCGAACCGGCGATACCGGGCGCCGGCGGCGCGCCCCAAGATGGAGGCATTCCGAACCCTGGAGGCCTCCATGTCCCTGTTCAGCAATCCGTTCGATCCCGCCAGCCGCCTGGCCTGCGCCTGCGGCCGCCATGCCTCCCAGGCCGAGCACGCGCGCGCGGCGGCGGACGGCCAGGACGCCCGCGCTGGCGCGGCGTCCGGCGACGCCGCCTTTGACCGCGCCGTGGAAGGCGCCGTCATGCGCGCCCTGTTCCCGCAGGACGCCCTGCGCCGCCGCTTCCTGCGCGCGGTCGGCGGGGGCACGGCCATGGCCGCCGTCGCCGCGCTGTTCCCGCTGGCGGCCGCCAAGGAGGCCTTTGCCCAATCCGCCGGCCCGCTGGAGAAGCAGAAGCTGAAGGTCGGCTTCATCCCCATCACCTGCGCCACGCCCATCATCATGGCGCACCCGATGGGGTTCTACGGCAAGCAGGGACTGGACGTGGAAGTGGTCAAGACCGCCGGCTGGGCGCTGATCCGCGACAAGGCCATGTCCGGCGAGTACGACGCCGCCCACATGCTGTCGCCCATGCCGCTGGCCATCACGCTGGGCGTGGGCGCCAGCCGCGCCGTGCCGTGGACCATGCCCGCCGTGGAGAACATCAATGGCCAGGCCATCACCCTGTCGATGAAGCACAAGGACCGGCGCGATCCGAAAGACTGGAAGGGCTTCAAGTTCGCGGTGCCGTTCGACTATTCCATGCACAACTACCTGTTGCGCTACTACCTGGCCGAACATGGCCTGGATCCGGATACCGACGTGCAGATCCGTTCGGTGCCGCCGCCCGAAATGGTGGCCAACCTGCGCGCCGACAACATCGACGGCTTCCTGGCGCCGGATCCGGTCAACCAGCGCGCGGTCTATGACGGCGTGGGTTTCATCCACACCTTGTCCAAGGCCATCTGGGATGGCCATCCGTGCTGCGCGTTCTCGGCCAGCCGCGAATTCGTCACCTCCCAGCCCAATACCTACCAGGCCCTGCTCAAGGCCATCATCGAGGCCACCGCCTACGCCCGCGATCCGGCGCACCGCAAGGAGATCGCCACCGCCATCGCCACGCCCAACTACCTGAACCAGCCGGTCACGGTGGTGGAACAGGTGCTGACCGGCACCTACGCCGACGGCCTGGGCAACGTCCTGAAAGATCCGAACCGCATCGACTTCGACCCGATGCCGTGGGGCTCGTTCGCGGTGTGGATCCTGACGCAGATGAAGCGCTGGGGCCAGGTCAAGGGCGATGTGGACTACCAGAAGATCGCCAACGAGGTGTTCCTGGCGACCGACGCGGTGCGCCTGATGCGCGAGGCCGGCCTGCCCCCGCCCGCCGACACCGCCAAGACCTTCAGCGTGATGGGCAAGCCCTTCGACCCCGCCCAGCCCGAGGCCTACCTGGCCAGCTTCAAGATCCGGAGGAGCTGATGCGGGCCGTGCAACCCTGGCGGGCGACCTTCCTGTCCGTCATCCTGTTTCTGCTGTTCCTGCTGCTGTGGCACGTCGCCACCCGCCCCGCCGCGAGCGCGGCGACGGTCGATCCGGCCTATGCGGCGCTGGTCGGCAACGCGGCGGCCGGCGGTTCGCAGACGCCCTTTCCCGGCCCGGCCGAGGTCGGCGCCCGGCTGTGGCAGCACCTGCGCGATCCGTTCTACGACCGCGGCCCGAACGACAAGGGCATCGGCGTGCAGCTGGCGTATTCGGTGGCGCGGGTGCTGACCGGCTTCCTGCTGGCGGCGCTGGTGGCGATCCCGCTGGGCTTCCTGATCGGCATGTCCAGGACCGTCTACCGCGCCTTCGACCCGTTCATCCAGGTGCTCAAGCCGATCTCGCCGCTGGCCTGGATGCCGCTGGCGCTCTACACCATCAAGGACGCCGACACCTCCGCCATCTTCGTGATCTTCATCTGCTCGCTCTGGCCGATGCTGGTGAACACGGCGTTCGGCGTGGGCGCCGTGCGGCAGGACTGGCTGAACGTGGCGCGCACGCTGGAAGTGTCGCGGCTGCGCACCGCCCTGCTGGTGATTCTGCCGGCGGCCGCGCCCACCATCATGACCGGCATGCGCATCTCGGTCGGCATCGCCTGGCTGGTGATCGTGGCGGCCGAGATGCTGATCGGCGGCACCGGCATCGGCTACTTCGTGTGGAACGAGTGGAACAACCTGTCCATCGCCAACATCATCTGCGCCATCCTCTTCATAGGGTTGGTCGGCATGCTGCTGGACACCGTGCTGGCGCGCGCCGCGCGGCTGGTCAGCTACCGGGAGTGAACGCCATGAGCCAACCCTTTCTGCAAGTGCAGGCGCTGGCCAAGCGCTATCCGGGGCGCAACGGCCAGCCAGCGGCCCCGGTGTTCGAGAACATCGCCTTCGGCATCGAACAAGGCCAGTTCGTCTGCGTGATCGGCCATTCGGGCTGCGGCAAGACCACCATCCTGAACATCCTGGCCGGCATCGACGAGGCTAGCGAAGGCGTCGTCATCATGGACGGCCGCGAGATCGCCGGCCCGTCGCTGGCGCGCGGCGTGGTGTTCCAGGCGCACGCCCTGCTGCCCTGGCTGAGCGCGCTGCAGAACGTCGAATTCGGCGTGCGCTCGCGCTGGCCGGCCTATTCCCGCGCCCAGGTGCGCGAGCACAGCCTGCGCTACCTGGACATGGTCGGCCTGGCCCGCGCCGCCGACAAGAAGCCGTGCGAGCTGTCGGGCGGCATGAAGCAGCGCGTCGGCATCGCCCGCGCCTTCGCCATCCAGCCGCGCATGCTGCTGCTGGACGAGCCCTTCGGCGCGCTCGACGCGCTGACGCGCGGCACCATCCAGGACGAACTGCGCGCCATCGTGCAGGAAACCCGCCAGACCGTCTTCATGATCACGCACGACGTGGACGAGGCCATCCTGCTGTCGGACCGCATCCTGCTGATGAGCGCGGGCCCCCATGCCCGCATCGCCGAGTCGGTCGAGGTGGACCTGCCGCGCGGCCGCACCCGCGCCGGCCTGCACCACGAGCCGCGCTACTACGAAATCCGCAACCATCTCGTCGACTTCCTAGTCGACAAGGCTTCCCACAAGGAGTGAACCCCCATGATGTCCCGCGCCGAAGTCACCGAACTGATCGTCACCCGCCGCCTGGAAAAGAAGCTGTCCTGGGCCGCCATCGCCGAGGCCGTCGGCCAGAGCAAGGAATGGACCACCGCGGCGCTGCTGGGCCAGATGACCCTGACCGAGCAACAGGCCCAGGCCGCCGCCCGCCTGCTGGACCTGCCCGCCGACGCGGTGGTGCAGCTACAGGTGGTGCCCTACAAGGGCTCGCTGCCCACCACGGTGCCCACCGACCCGCTGATCTACCGCTTCTATGAGCTGATCAACGTCTACGGCACCACGTTCAAGGCGCTCATCAACGAAGAGTTCGGCGACGGCATCATGAGCGCCATCGACTTCAAGATGGACCTCACGCGCGAGGCCGATCCCAAGGGCGACCGCGTGCAGATCGTGATGAGCGGCAAGTTCCTGCCCTACAAGACGTATTGAGCAGGACACGGCGGGCGCGGCGGCCCGCCCGCGTCAACCTTCCACCGCCAGTTCTTCCCAGCCGAGATCGCGGGTGCGCGCCAGCGCTCCGGTCACGGCGGCGGCCGCGTCGCGCGCCGCGTTTTCCAGGGAATCACCGGCCAGCAGCCGCGCGGTGATGGCCGCCATGAACACGTCGCCGGTGCCATGCACCGAGGGCGGGATGGCGATCTCGGGGTGGCCCAGCACCACGCACTCGGCGGCCGTCACCACCGCCAGCCGCAGGGTGCCGGGCGCCGCCGTCTGCGGCGCGGCGCTGGTGACCACGATCCATTCCGGCCCCTCGGCGATCAGTTCGCGCGCGGCCGCCGCCACTTCGTCGATCGAGGCCAGCGGCCGGCCCACCATCTGCTCCAGCTCGAAATGGTTGGGCGTCATGCCGTGGGCATGCGGCACCAGCCTGCGGCGGTATTGCGCCACCAGCCCGGCATCCACGTACAGGCCGTCGTTGCGGTCGCCCATGACCGGGTCGATATGCACCCGCACCTCGGGCCGCGTCGCCCGCAGCCCGCGCAGCCAGTCCGCCAGCAGGTCGGCCTGGCCAGGCTGGCCCAGGTAGCCGCAGACCACGGCGCGCGCCACCGCGGTCACGCCGCGCTCGTCCAATCCGCGCAGCAGGCCCTCGAACCAGTCCAGCGGCACCGCGCCGCCGTGCAGCGTCGGATAGTGCGGGGTATTGCTCAGGATGACGGTGGGCAGCGCGATGGCGCGCAGCCCGGCCTGGCGGAACACGGGCATGGCGGCATTGTTGCCGACGCAGCCATAGACCACCTGCGATTGGATGGAAACGACGTCGACCCGCGCGGTCACGGCGGGCAGCGCTGCGCCGGGCGTGGCGGCAGCGGGAATGGCGGTCATACGCGGGCTCCTGCGAATAGGGACGGATGCGGCATATTCTATGCCCAGCCGGGGCCGTCCCGGGCGGCAGGCCCCGCCGCCGGCAGGGCCGCCGCCCTCCGCGTCAGTCGTGCGCACAGGCCAGCCAGCCCGCTCCATCCAGCACGGCGCCCTCGATGCCCGCCAGATGAGGCGCGAACGGATAAGCGAGCGACGACACGATCTGGCATTGCGCCAGCAGGGGGTGGTCGGCATTCAGCAGGTATTGGCAGCCGCCGGCCGCCGAGGGCACCTTCAACAGCAAGGTATCGCCCCGCGCCAGCCAGGCGTTGCCGAAGGCGCGCGAGGCCTGCAGATCGCTCTCTCGGCCAGGCTGTCGACCCGCAGCCAGGCTTCCTGCATGGCGTCGTTGGCCAGGTCTTCCGACCCCAGCCGGATGCGCAGGCGCTTGCGGAATTCCTGGTACTTGGACAGGAACAGGTTGCGCAGGGCGTCGCCGGTCATGGACATGCGCGTCAGCCCGCCGCGCCGGCCAGGCGGCAATCGGCATCCGGATCCGGGCGTGGCGCCAGCACGATGGTCACGGGCTGCGGCAGGTCGGCCGGCGGCGGCGTGTCCATGATCAATCCCGACAACACGCCGGCCAGCGCCGCGTCGCGGCGCGCGTCGCCGGTGCCCGACAGCACCCGCGCCTGGCGCACCACGCCATTGCGGCCGATCCACAGTTGCAGCGACGCCCGATAGCGGCCGAACCGCGCGCCGGTCCACTGGCACAGTGCGCGCGTCACGGTGTTCTGCAATATGCCGGCATAGCGCGTCAGCGCGGCCGACGGCGTCGTGGCCGACGCGCGCGGCGCGGGCGCGCTCGCGGGCGCCTCCACCAGCGTAAACGCCGACGCGCTGCTATAGCGGGCCTGCAGTCCGGTGCCCGCCAGCAACAGGCCCAGCGCCTCGCGCGGCGCCAGCCGGCCGCGCACCGCGTTGCCTTGGCGGCCGGCCGTCAGGCGGCTGGTCACCAGCACCGCCATGCCGGTCGCCTGGGTATAGGCGGCCAGGGCGGCATCCAGCGGCTGCGCGGCAATGTCGAACGCGATCGGCGCGCCATCCGCCACGCGCTGCTGCGCCAGCGCTGCCGGCGGCAGCACCGACAGGCCAAAGGCGAACCAGCAGGCGAACGCCCAAGCGGTCCCAGGCGCCTGCGTGACTGTCATAACACCCCGATGTCTCTTAGATGGCGTGGCGACTGCGTGCCGGCGACGGGCCGGACGCAGGGCGGAAGCGGCATGGTAGCGGCGCCGTGTGAAACAGACGTGACACGCGCCCCGCCGCGCGCCCGCCAGCGCAACAAACCCGTCACCCACGCGGAGCGGCGCGTCCCTATACTGGATTCATCGGTGGCGGCCGCGCGCCGCCCGGCCTTTATGCCAAGGAACCCGCATGCGCATCCCCTGCCTCGTTTCGCGCCGCGCCAGCCTGCTGCTGGCGGCGCTGGCAATGGCGCCCCTGCCCGCGGGCGCCCAGACTCCGCCTACGGTCCAGACACCGCCTACGCCCCGGGCCACGCCCGTCGCGCCGCCATCGCCCACCGGCAGCTCCGCCCCGGCCGGCGCCTGCATCGACACCGAGGTCAACGGCTACCGCGCCCTGTCGTATGACTGCCTGAACCAGAAGATGGCGTCCGACGCCGCGCCCAAGCCGCCGCCCGCGCTCGGCTCGGAAGCCATCACGCAACGGCCGCCCAACCAGGTGGGCCTGCCTACGCCCGCCACCATCGGCAACCGCATGGGCAACACCTTCGGCACCTCGGCCTACCCGCAGCGGCCGACGCCGTAACGGGGACGCGCGCCGTCGCGCGGGCTGCCGTCAATCGTTCATGCCCCGGCCCTGTTCGAACCGTGGCGGGCGAGCGTCGCGCCGGTCTCAGGCGGTGCGGCTGATGAAATAGATCTTCTTGACGAACTGGTCCACTTCCCAGCGGCCGGTATAGCCCTCCGGCATCACGAAGGCCTCGCCCACGGTCAGTTCGTGCACGGTGCCGTCCGGATCGACCAGGCGCGCCGCGCCTTCGACGATGTAGCCGAACTCGATGTAGCCGGTGGTGTTGGACTGGAAACTGCCGGCGGTGCTTTCCCAGACGCCGGCCTCGGCGCGGCCGCCATTGCCTTCGAAGGCGGTCACGGTGCGGAACGCCGCGTCACCCGAAATGGGACGCTTGGGCTTGCCCGGCACCGGGTTCTTCATGGAGCCGGCATCGATGCGGACCAGCCGCGATTGATCATGCTTCACTGCATTTTCCTTGGAATCAATGCGCCGCCACCACCAGCACCTCGGCCGCGCCGCGGCTGACCGTGCGCATGCGATGCGGCAGTTCGGAATCGAAATAGAGGGAATCGCCGGCGTCCAGGCGGAACGCGCGTTCGCCCACCTGGACCTCGATGGCGCCCTTGAGCACCAGCAGGAATTCCTCGCCCGGATGCGGAAAGACCGCGGCGGCGTCGGGAAATTCACGCGGCGGGTGCACGATGAAGGGTTCCATGGCCTTGACCTTGCGGCGCCCGGCCAGCGACTCGTAGTGGTATTCGTTGCCCAGGTCGCGACGTTGCAGCGCTTCGCGATCGGCCACGCGCACCAGGCTGACGACCTCGTCCTGCGCCGCGCCGTCGCCGCCCACCAGTTGCGACACGCCCACGCCATAGGCTTCGGCCAGGCGCAGCACAGTGGAGATCGACGGCTCGCTCAGGCCGCGTTCCAGCTTGGACAGATAGCTTTTGGTCAGGCCCGTGCGCTCGCCCAGTTGTTCCAGGGACAGGGATTGCTGGCGGCGCAGCGCGCGCAGGCGGTGAGGCAGGTCGATCATGGGCGGGAAAATGGCGGACACGACCGATAAGAATGCCCGAAAGCCGCCGTTGCGTCGAGCCGGCCCGCCCGACACGCCCTTGGCCGCGCCCATGCGGCGGGCCCGCGCCGCCAGCCCGGCCGCCCTCGGCGGCCCCGGCAGACGCTAGCCCAGCACGTCCGGGTGCTGGCGCAGCGCTCGCCGCGCGTAATACGAAAAGCCCACCTGCGAGCGCTTGGGCGTCAGGATCCAGTCGTGCGCCTCGCGTCCCAGCGCCGGCGGAATCGGCTGGATCGTGCCGGCCGCCATCGCCAGCAACTGCATGCGGGCGGCGCGCTCGAACTGCAGCGCCAGCACGCAGGCCTCTTCCACCGTGCCCGCGGCCACCAGCATGCCGTGGTGCGACAGCAGGATGGCGCGCTTGTCGCCCAGCGCCGCCGAGATGATCTCGCCTTCCTCGTTGCCCACCGGCACGCCCGGCCAGTCCTTCAGGAAAGCCACGTCGCCATACAGCGGACAGTTGTCCATGTGCGAGACCTCCAGTGGCACCTCCAGCATCGACAGCGAAGCCGCGTGCAGCGGGTGCGTATGGATGATGCAGTTGACGTCCGGCCGCGCCCGGTAGATCCAGGAATGGAAACGGTTGGCCGGATTGGGCATGCCGCCGCCCTCCTGCACCCGCAGGTCCTCGTCCACCAGCAGCAGGTTGCCGGCCGTGATCTCGTCGAACCCCAGGCCCAGCCGCTGCGTGTAGTAGCGGTTCGGTTCCGGCGCGCGCGCCGTGATCTGGCCGGCCAGGCCCGAATCGTGCCCGCCGTCGAACAGGATGCGGCAGGTCAGCGCCAGGCGCTCGCGCAGCGTCCAGTCGGGCGTGTCGAACTGGCGCTGCATCTCGGCCTTGGCCCGCGCGATCAGTTCATCCTTGCCCAAGTGCATCGTATCGGCCATCTTTGACTCCTCGCTATGCCGTTTCCAACAACGGCGTAAAGCCCGGCAGGGCGCGCATGCGCGCCAGCCAGGCGTTGATGTGGGTAAGGGCGGACAGGTCGTAGCCGCCCTGCTCCGCCATGCTGGTGTAGGGATAGAGCGCGATGTCGGCAATGGTCGGCGCCTCGCCCACCAGGAAGGCGCGGCCCGCCAGATGCGCCTCCATCCACGCCGCCGCGCGCATGCCGATGCGGCGCCACTCGACCATCGCCGGGTCATCCACCCGCGCCGTGCCGCGCAGGTGGATCAGCAGGCGCGGCTGCGCGAAGGCGTGCATGTGCTGGGTCTGCTCGAAGCTCAGCCAACTGGCCACCTGCGCCTGCGCCAGCCGCCCCTCGGGCAGCCACGGCGTGCCCCGGCCCAGATACCACAGGATCGCCTGAGACTCCGCCAGCCACACGCCTTCGGGCGTGCGCAGCGCCGGCACCTGGCGCCACGGATTGATGCGGCCGAAGGCCTCGGTCTCCAGGTCGCCCTGCACGATGTCGAAGGTGCGGCGCGTCAGCGCCAGCCCCATGTAGCCGCAGGCCAGCCGGATCTTCCAGGCATTGCCCGAACGCAGCGTGTCGGCCAGTTCCAGCGGCTGTCCCGCCAGGGGATGCGTCGTCATGCTCAATCCATCCTGATGTCGGCGCGCTTGACGATCTCGGCCCACTTCTTCTTTTCGGCCGCGATGAAGCGCTGGTATTCGTCCGGCGCGCCGGTATGGAGCTGCGTGCCCTGCGCCGCCAGCCGCGTCTTCAGTTCGGGCGAGGCCAGCGTCTGGCGCAGCGCCGCATTGAGCTTTTCCAGCACCGCCGGCGGCGTGCCGGCCGGCGCGAAGAACGCATTCCACGAACTGATCTGCAGCCCCGCGTCGCCGGCCTCGCCCGCGGCCGGCACTTGCGGCGCCGACGGCAGGCGCTGGTCCGCCGCTACCGCCAGCGCGCGCAGCTTGCCCGAGGCCACATGCGGCATGATCACCGGACTGGCGTCCATCACCACATCCACCTGGCCGCCGATGGCCGCGTTGACCGCCTCGCTGCCGCTCTTGAACGGCACGTGCACGATGTCCACGCCCGCCGTCAGCTTCAGCAGCTCCAGCCCCAGGTGCGGCGAACTGGCCGTGCCCGCCGAACCGAAATTCAGCTTGGCCGGATGCGCCTTGGCATACGTCACGAAATCCGCGAAGTTCGCCGCCGGCAGGTCGCCGCGCACCGCCAGCAGATAGGGCGAGCCGGACACCAGCCCGACCGGCGCGAACTTGTCGGGGTCATAACTGAGCTTGGCGTAGATCAGCGGGTTCACCACCTGCGTGCCCACCGTGCCCATGAAGATCGTGTAGCCGTCGGCCGGCGCCGTGGCCGCCACCTGCGCCGCGATCACGCCGCCCGCGCCGGGACGGTTCTCCACCACCACGCTCTGGCCGAGCGCATCGCCCATGCCCTTGCCGACCTGGCGCGCCACGATATCGGTGATGCCGCCGGCGCCGAACGGCACCACCAGCCGGATCGGATGATCCGGAAACGCGGCCTGCGCGCCGCTGCCCGCCCCCGCGGCCAGCGCCAGGGCGGCGGCCATGATGATGCGCTTCATAGAATTCCCCTTGTGTCCGCCGCTTGATTGCGGCTATGACACAAAGTGTCCTATCGAGCATTGATTTTCCGCAAGGGAAATGTGATTGGGGGAATCCCTGAGGGGCGGGAGTAACGTTCGCGGCCTGATCCTTCGCTCAAGCCCGCAAAAAAGCGAAACCCGCCAGCAAAGCGGCGGGTTCATTGGATAGGCGCACCATGGTCATCTCTTCCTTGTCCTCGGGGCGGACAAGACGCGCGGCCATCACACGCCGGGCGATTCAGCCAGCGTGGGCATTCAGGCGGTCAGGAAGCGCACGACTTCGGCCCAATCGTTGGTCGACAGGGCGACATCGTCGAAGTCGCCCTCTTCCTCGTCGTAGCGCGAAACACAGAAGCGCTGGCTCCGGCCGGATTCGCGGTCGGCGTAGTTGGCGTAGTCGACATACACTTTCAGGCCGCGTTCCCGGTTCTCGAATGACGGCGCGGCATCGATGTAGCTCGACGCATCGACGTACCCTTCGGGCAGCGGCGGCAAGGTTGTAATGTCGAAGTCGGGAAATTCGCGGCGCAGTCGGTCAAGGTTCATAAGGCAGGCATATTGAGGCTAGAGACCTGACATTTTACGTTGCTCCGCGTTAGCGGCCACGATGCCTCCCGAAACAGCGGTTCAAGGAACGCCGCGGCGGGATCGCCGCGTACGCCGTTACGCCAGTAGCGCCGCCATGGCGCGCCCCGCGATCATGTCTTCGAACAGGGCCGCGATGCTCGGGGCGACTTCGCGCGTGTCCTCGAATTCCGGCTCGATGCCGTGCACGATGCGGCCCGAGTCGCGTTCTATCGCCAGGAATTCGTAGTCGCCGGCAACGCTCATGTAGATCGGCGTGTGCTGACTCCAGAAGTCCAGGACCGCCTGCCGGCCGCCATCGTCCAGCGCCGCCTCCAGGCTGATATCGCGCAGGGCGTGCCAAGGAAAAGCGCTGTCCGCCGTGCAGTCATGGTCGGCCGCGCTCAGGAACCAGCGTGTCTGGGTCGCGTTGTGCAATTCGATGAAGGTCGCCAGGAATGCGCCATAACCGTGCGCGTCGCCCGGCGCGGTCGCGGCGGTCGGGTCGGGCGTCGTCCGCCGCACCGTCCAGCCGCGAGCGGCAAGATGATCCAGGAAGCGTTGTGGCAGCGATGTCATGTCGGTTTCCTCGATCGGTTATCCAAGGCGCGTCTGCTGGCCCCGTGTCACGCTATCGGTCAGTTATGGCGAACATTATTGCTGTCACGCAATCCCTGGGCAAGGAGATAAAGTTTGGCCACGGCGATGAAAGACGCGCCAGGCCCCCAGTCACCTCGCGTGCGGTGCGGCGCGCCGCGCCGGCGCCCCGGGCATGCCATTTGCTGAACAAGCAATCCCGTCCTCGCGAACCGCCCCATGTCCCGCAGTGCACCCTTGCCCTCGTTCAGCCTCGATCGCCTGCACGCCGTGCTGGCCGAATCCAATGCCGCGCACGGCTCCGAAGCCATCATACGCAGATTGGTGGATGCGGGCTGTGACGGCCTGCCCTTGCCCGGCAGCGGGGAGACGCTGACGCGCTGGCGGGCGCTGGCCGCCGTGGCCGCGGTGGACCTGTCCCTGGCCAAGCGCTTCGAGGGCCACACCGATGCGCTGGCGATCCTGGCGGAGCTCGCCGCCCCCGCGCCTGCGCCGCCAGGGAGCATCTGGGGCGTGTGGTGCGCGGAATCCGCGCGGCAGCGGCTGGTATTGACCCCGGACGCCGCCGGGCGGGTGGTGCTCAATGGCATCAAGACCTGGTGTTCCGGCGCGGCCGGCGCGAGCCACGCCGTGGTCAGTGGGTGGACTCCCGTCGGCGCGCCGTGGCTGGCGACGGTCGCCTTGGCGCAGCCCGGCGTGACCTGCCTGCCTGACACTTGGCTTGCGCCGGCGATGCGCGATAGCGCGACGCTCGATGTTTCCTTCCAGGACGCGCTGGGAACCGCGCTCGGCGCGCCGGGCGCGTACGTGAACCGGCCGGGTTTCCTGCATGGCGGCGCGGGCGTCGCCGCCTGCTGGTACGGGGGCCTGACCCGCATCTTCCGGCGCCTGCGAGCCGGCGCCTCGGACGGCCGTGCCGATCCCTTCCGCCTGGCGCATCTCGGCGCCGCCGATGTGGCGCTGTCCCAGGCGCGCGGGGCCCTGCATGCGGCGGCCGCCGCCATCGACGCGAATCCGCGCGACGGCTGCGCGCTGGCCACGGCGCGCGCCCGGCTTGCGGTCGAGACGGCGGCCGAGGATATCGTGGGCCGCGCAGCCCGCGCGCTCGGCGCCGGCCCGCTATGCAAGGATCCGGCGCTGGCGCAGGTGATGGCCGATCTGCCGCTCTACATTCGCCAGAGCCACGCGGAACGCGACCAGGCCTCCCACGGCGCCCAGGTGCTTGCCGCGCAGGAGTCGACGTGGACGCTCTAGCCCGCCATTTCGAAACGCTGTATCGCTCCTTCGACGACCCCTGGAACGTGCGCGTCGCCTGGTACGAGCGCCGCAAGCGCGCACTGCTGCTGGCCAGCCTGGGACGGCCCCGCTACGAGCATGCCTTGGAAGTCGGCTGCGGCAACGGCGACATGACACTGGCGCTGGCCGGGCGCTGCCGGCGGGTCACGGCCGTCGACGTGGCCAAGACCGCCGTACGCCGCTGCCGCGAGCATATGCTGGCGAATCATGCCGACGGCGTGCAGGCGGTCGCCCTGCGCCTGCCCGGGGCGTGGCCGCGCATCCCGCCCGGCGGCTTCGATCTGATGGTGATCTCGGAGATGGCCTACTACCTGGAGGACGCCGCGCTGGCTCGCTTTCTGGCCCGCACCCGGGCCAGCCTGCGGCCGGGCGCGGAACTGATCGCCTGCCACTGGCGCGGCGGGTTCGACGACCGGCGGCAGCAGACGGACGCCCTGCATGCCAGCCTGGGCGCGCTGCCCGGCGCCAGGCCGCTGTTCACGCACCAGGAACCCGAGTTCCAGCTCGATGCCTGGAGCATGGATATCGCCCGCAAGGAAGACGGCCGATGATCGGCGTCTGCATCCCCGCCCACGACGAGGAACACCACATCGCGGCGTGCCTGCGTGCGGTCACGCGGGCGGCGCGCCACCCTCTGCTGCTGGCCGAGCCGGTCCGGATCGTGGTGGTGCTGGACCATTGCCGCGACGCCACGGCGCGGCTCGCCGCCGCCTGGCCGGTCCACTGCCTCGCGATCCAGGCCCGCAATGTCGGCGCCGCCCGCGCGGCCGGCTCGCAACTACTGCTGGACGCGGGCGCGCGCTGGTTGTCGCACACCGATGCCGACACCGTCGTGTCGCCCCGCTGGCTGGTGGACCAACTGTCCCTGGGCGCCGAGGTGGTGTGCGGCACGGTAGGCGTGGCCGGCTGGGCGGCGCACGGCGTTCACGCCGATGCCGCCAGAAGCGACTTTGCCGCCCATTACGAGGACCGCGATGGGCATCGCCACGTACATGGCGCCAACCTGGGCATCGCGGCGCAGGCCTATCGCCGCATCGGCGGCTTTGCGCCGCTGGCCTGCAGCGAGGACCAGACGCTGGTGGACAGGATGGCGCAGGCGGGCTGCTCCATCGCGTGGACCGCGCTGCCGCGCGTCACCACCAGCGCCCGCCCCTACTCGCGCGTGGAAGGCGGCTTTGCGACGGCCTTGCGTGCGGGGGCCAGGGGGGCCGGCGCGGCCCCGCCTCCGGCCTCCCCGGTCAGATGCGCGGAGGACTGGTCTCGCGCTCCGGATGGCGGTGCCGCGCCAGGGATTCGATGAATGCCGCGACGGCGGACTCCGGCGCGTCGCCGATGACGAGGCCTTCGTCCCCGGCCGCCAGGTCCAGGCCCGCCGTCTCCAGCAAGCCGCCGCCCTCGCCCAGCGCCAGCAGCGTCTTGCCGTGGCGGTAGCTGTCGCGGATGAATTCCAGCGCCCGCCCGTCCTGGCGCCAACGCGCCAGCGCATCCCCACCCGTCGGCACCACGGTGCCGTCGAACAGGACTGACGGCTGGTTGTCCAGCGAGGCATCCGCGTCCAGCCGGGCGCCATCGGCCGTCTCAACGGGACCGATACGCTGCCCCACCAGGCGCACCACCACGCCGGCCTGTATCAGGGCCTGCGCCACCACCGACACGGCGGCGCCGTCCACCCCTTGCGCCACCAGGATGGCGACCTTGCGCGTGACAACGCCGGCCTGGCCCGGACGCGCCGTCAGCGACAGGGAGGGTGACTGCGCCACTTCTGGGGGCGGGGCCTGGCGCAGGGCGCGGGGCATGGGGTCGGGCAGCGCCATGCCCAGCTTGTCGGCCACGATCCGCGCCAGTTGATCCGAGACGTTGCGCAGCGAGGCGACCATGCGTTGGCGGATGGCGGCAACCGTGACCTTGCTCAGCTCGAAGGCGAAGGCATCGGCCAGATGGCGCCGCTCCCAGTCCGCCTGGCTGTCGTAGAACAGGGTCGCCTGGTTGTAGTGTTCCGCGAAGCGCTCGGGGTGGCCGCGCAACTCGTCGCCCGCCACCGGCTCGGGGAAGGACACGTAGCCCTCCATGCCGGCCTGGAACGGACAGCCGCCGCCCAGCGAATTGGGTTCGTAGGCTACCCGGCCGCGATGCACCGCCTGCCGATGCATGCCGTCGCGCTGGTTGTTGTAGACCGGCGCCAGCGGCGCATTGATCGGGATCTCGTGGAAGTTGGGTCCGCCCAGCCGCGAGATCTGCGTATCCACATAGGAGTGGATGCGTCCGGCCAGCAACGGGTCGTTGGTGAAATCGATGCCCGGCACCACGTGCGCCGCGCAGAACGCCACCTGCTCGGTCTCGGCGAAGAAGTTGTCCGGATTGCGGTCCAGCACCATGCGGCCGATGGGGCGCACGGGCACCAGCTCCTCGGGCACGATCTTGGTGGCATCCAGCACATCGAAGCTGAAGCGCTCGGCCTCTTCCTCGGTGAAGACCTGCACGCCCAGCTCCCACGCGGGGCCGTGGCCGGCGTCGATGGCCTCCCACAGGTCGCGGCGGTGGAAATCGGGGTCCGCGCCCGACACTTTCACGGCTTCGTCCCAGACCTGCGAATGCGTGCCCGCCACCGGATTCCAATGGAATTTCACCAGCTTGGCGTCGCCCTGGTCGTTGACGAAGCGGAAAGTGTGCACGCCAAACCCCTGCATCATGCGATAGCTGCGCGGAATCGCCCGGTCCGACATCAGCCACATCAGCATATGGGTCGACTCCGGCATCAGCGACACGAAGTCCCAGAACGTATCGTGCGCCGATGCCGCCTGCGGCATGCCGTGATGCGGCTCGGGCTTGACCGCGTGCACCAGGTCCGGGAACTTCATGGCATCCTGGATGAAGAAGACGGGCATGTTGTTGCCAACCAGATCCCAGTTGCCTTCGTCGGTGTAGAACTTGACCGCGAAGCCGCGCACGTCGCGCGCCGTGTCCTTCGATCCGCGCTCGCCGGCCACGGTGGAAAAGCGCACGAACACGGGCGTGCGCTTGCCCTTCGTCGCGAACAGCGAGGCCCGCGTCAGGCCGGCCAGCGATTCGTAGCATTCGAAGTAGCCGTGCGCTGCGGATCCCCGCGCATGCACGATGCGTTCCGGAATGCGTTCATGATCGAAGTGGGTAATTTTTTCACGCAGGATGAAATCCTTGAGCAACGCGGGGCCGCGCAGGCCCGCTTTCAGCGAATGCTGGTTGTCGCTCACGGCGACGCCCTGGTTCGTCGTCAGCGCCTGTCCCTGCGCATCCACGCGCACCCGCGCAAGACCGCCGTCGACCGCGTTGGCGCCGGCCTCGGGCGGCTCGCCCGTCTTGTCGGTGTACTGGCTCTCGGACAACGAGCTGGCGCTCGCCGACGCATCGGCCGTCGCCACGGCGACGCCGCGGTACGGGCAGCGGGCGCCCGCGTCCCCGTATTCTTTCTCTTTGTCGGGATGATGGGGCAGCGCCCGGGAAGTCGCCGCCACCGCGGCCGCCCGCTGCATCGCCGCGGAGCCGACGCCCTCGGCGGGCGCTTCGGCGGGGCCGCTGTCCGTATTGTTGAAAGCCGTGTCGACGGCTCCCGGCTTCCTGGCCTTGCTTGGTTTCCTGGCTGGCATGGATATCTCCCTGTACGTGTCGATGGCATCGGTGTGGGCCGACGATGATCCGATCGGGAGATTCAGCAAGCGCCATGCCTGCTCCGGGTGCCGCAAGCCTCTCGGCCCCGCCCTGTCCCACTGCGGCGCGCTATCTCATTCGGCCGCGGGCAATCCATACCTGGCCCGCGCTTCACGCTGGTACTTTTCCCGGATCGCGGCCAGGCGCTCCAGTTCGGCGGGATCATTGACCGTGGCCATCATCCGTACCCACTTGCCGCTTTCCTGTGAGTATTGATAGGTGTTCAAGCCGTATTCCTTCAGGATGGCCTGCGGATCCTTGCCCGCCTGCACGCCCGCGCTCATGTCCGCCTGCAGGCGCGCGTAATCGTCATAGGTGGCCAGCTTGCCCTCCACCCTGGGTTGTTCGCCGGCGTTGGCGAAACGTCCCACGGCCGGGTTGGCAAACACTTCGCCGTAACGCATGAACGTGGGCGAGCCCGGATCGCGCCGCTTCAGTTCCTCGATGAAGGCGGCGTCGGCCTGTTTCCACTGGCCTTCGTTCACCTTCAGTATCTTCAGCACGCCGTCCAGGGGCTGATTGTTGGCCAGGCGGGCATTGCCCGCGGCCCATTCCTCGAAGGTGATGCCGTTGACGGGCGCGGGAAGCCCCTCCTGGGCCTGCGCGTGCATCGCCAGCAACAGCAAGGCCGCGGCGACGGCGTGACGGATCGGGTGTGCGTGCATGGCGGGAGAACCTCCTGGGGAAGCGGGCGAACAGGTCTTCGGCGCGCCGGTACCAGGCCGCCGCGAAGCCAGGGCAGTGTTGACCAATCGCGCGATGGCAGTCAACAGAATGCCCCATGACAAAGGGCAACAGGCCTCACAAGAAGCAACCGCCGTCGATGTCACGCACCAGTCGCTCGGCCATGAAGCGCGCCGGCGAGGTGCCGATGACCTTCCTGAACATCGTCACGAAGCTGCCCGCGCTTTCGTAGCCCAGTTCGAGGGCGACGGCCTGGACGCTAGCGCCTTGCGCCAGGCGCAGGATCGACAATGCGACCTGGATACGCTGGCGCCAGCGACCGAAGCGACCGAAGCTCATGCCGGTCTCGGCCCGAAGCATGACCCGCGCCGACCGCGCGCCGCTGGCAGCGCCGGCCCTCGCCCGGGCCCTTGCCCGTCAAGGCAGGTTCTCGCGCAGAATCACCTGGCTGCGGTTCATCTCCACCCCGCTCATGGGGCTGCGCTTGTCACGCACGTTGCAGAAGATGCGCACACAGCTCATCAGCGCCTCCACCGGGCTCTGCGTGATGACGGCGTCCATGGTGCCGTCGATCAGCAGCGCGCGCGTGTCCGGCGTCAGGCCGTGGCCGATGAACACCACCCGGTGCTGCAGCCCGGCCTCCTTGAGCGCCCGCGCCACGCCGTCGGAAGCGCCGCCGATGTTGTAGATGCCGGCAAGCTGCGGGTATTGCTCCAGCAACTGGCGCGTCTGCTCGTAGTTGCGCTGGGCGTCGTCGTAGCCTTCGCGCAAGTCCACCACCTGCATGGCCTGGAACTGCTCGGCGTAGAGCTGCAGGAAGCCGCCCTCGCGCTCCTCGTGGGCGCGGTAGTGGCGCGAGCCGGCGATCAGCGCCACGTGCGCGGCGCGCGGGCCGATGAAGCGCGCGAGCAGGTAGCCGGCGGTGCGGCCGGCGGCGCGATTGTCCAGGCCCACATAGGCCACGCGCGCGCTGTTGGCCAGATCGGAGATCAGCGTCACCGTGGGCACGCCCTGTTCGGCCAGCGCGTTGACGGCCTCGCGCACCACCGGATGCTCCAGCGCCATGAAGGCGATGCCGTCGGCGCGCCTGCCGTGATGCAGCAGCGCCTGCGCCAGGGCCTCGGGGTTGAAACTCTCGACGTAATCCACCTGGCAGCGCGCGTTGAGCGGCGCGAAGTGCTCGTGCGCGTAGCTCACGCTGTCGCCCAGCATGCGCAGGAAGCGGTTGCTGCCGCGCGGCAGCAGGATCACCAGCCGCATGGGCTCGGGCGCCATCGCGGCGAACAGGTCCGCCTCGGGCAGGTAGTCGAGCTCGGCGGCGGCCTTGAGCACGCGCTGCGCGGTGCTGTTGCGCACGCCGGGGCGCCGGTTCAGCACGCGGTCGGCCGTGGCGGTGGACACGCCGGCCAGCGCCGCGACCTCGGCCAGGGTCGCCAGCTTGCGTTCGCGAGTGGGCTTGTTCACATCAAAAACCATCATTGTTGGGGTTTGACGATGCGGGCGCCGGTTCACTATTGTCCGTCATGCCTCAGCGCGATGGACTTCTGCGGCACCTCAAAAAACATCATAACCAAGATTCTGGAGACAACCATGAAGCTGCTCACCCGCCGCAGTGCCTTGCGCCGCCTGTGCGCCCTTCCCGCCGCGGCCGCCCTGGGCGGCGGGTTCCCGTTGATCGCCCGGGCCGCCGACTATTCCCTCAAGTACGGCAACAACCTGCCCGTCTCGCACCCGCTGAACATCCGCGCCCAGGAAGCCGCCGACCGCATCCTCAAGGAAAGCAACGGCCGCGTCGACATCAAGATCTTCCCCAACAACCAGCTTGGCGGCGACACCGACATGCTGGCCCAGGTGCGGTCGGGCGGCATCGACTTCTTCACGCCCTCCGCGCTGGTGATCGCCACGCTGGTGCCGGTGGCCGCCATCAACGCCGTCGGCTTCGCCTTCAAGGACTATGGCCAGGTCTGGGGCGCCATGGATGGCGCGCTCGGCGCCCACGTACGCGCCGCCATCGCGCAGCGCCGCCTGTATGCCTTCGAGAAGATGTGGGACAACGGCTTTCGCCAGACCACCAGCAGCAAGGCGCCGGTGACCCGCGCCGCCGACATGGACGGCCTGAAGATCCGCGTGCCGGTCAGCCCGCTGCCCATCTCGATGTTCAAGGGCCTGGGCGCGGCGCCGGCCAGCCTGCAGTTCAGCGAGGTCTATTCCTCGCTGCAGACCAAGGTGGTGGACGCGCAGGAAAACCCGCTGCCCATCATCCAGGTGGCCAAGCTGTACGAGGTGCAGAAGTACTGCTCGCTGACCAACCACATCTGGGACGGCTACTGGTTCATCGCCAACGGCCGCATGTGGGAGGGCCTGCCGCAGGACCTGAAGACAGTGGTGGCGCGCGGCATCAACGAGGCCGGGCTGGCGCAGCGCGAGGACATCAAGAAACTCAACGCCTCGGTGCAGGCCGACCTGGAAGCCAAGGGCCTGACGTTCAACCAGCCCGCCGCCGACAGCTTCCGCGACCAGTTGCGCAAGGCCGGTTTCTACAGCGAATGGCGGCAGCGCTTCGGCCAGGAGGCCTGGGGCCTGCTGGAGCAGGCCGTCGGCAAGCTCGCCTGAGGCCGCGCCCATGTCCTCGCTCTCCTCTTCCCACGCCGCCGCGCCCGCGCTGCCGGCCCATCCGCTGCGGCGCGCGGGCGATGCGCTGGACGCGGCGCTGGGCGGCCTGGTCGAACTGGCGGCCGCCGCCATCGTGCTGGTCGAGATCCTGGTGCTGTTCGCCGGCGTGGTGGCGCGCTACGTGTTCCACAGCCCGCTGGTGTGGTCCGATGAGCTGGCGTCCATTCTGTTCCTGTGGCTGTCGATGCTGGGCGCCGTGGTGGCGCTGCGCCGCGGCGAGCACATGCGCATGACGGCGCTGGTCAACCATATCGGTCCGGCGCGCCGCGCGCGGCTGGAGGCCGGCGCGCTGGCCGCCTCGCTCGCCTTCCTGTTCCTGATCCTGGCGCCGGCCATCGAATACGCGCACGAAGAACACTTCATCATCACGCCCGCGCTGGAACTGAGCAACGCCTGGCGCGCCGCCGCCATTCCGGTCGGCATGGGCCTGATGGCGGTGGTGGCGCTGCTGCGGCTGCTGCGCACCCAGACCGTGCCGCACCTGCTGCTGGCGCTGGCCGGCGCGGCGGCGATGGTCGCGGCGTTCTGGCTGGCGCAGCCGCTGTTCACGGGACTGGGAAAGCTCAACCTGGTGATCTTCTTCGTCGGCATCGTCGCGGCCACCGTGTTCGCGGGCGTGCCGATCGCGTTCTCGTTCGCGCTGGCGACGTTCTCCTACCTGGCGCTGACCACCAACACGCCGATGCTGGTGATGGTGGGCCGCCTGGACGAAGGAATGTCGCACCTGATGCTGCTGGCGGTGCCGCTGTTCATTTTCCTGGGTTCGCTGATCGAGATGACCGGCATGGCGCGCGCCATGATCCAGTTCCTGGCCAGCCTGCTGGGCCACGTGCGCGGCGGCCTGTCGTACGTGCTGATCGGGGCGATGTACCTGGTGTCGGGCATCTCCGGCTCGAAGATCGCCGACATGGCGGCGATCGCGCCAGTGCTGTTTCCCGAGATGCGCAAGCGCGGCGCCAGGCCCGGCGACCTGGTGGCGCTGCTGTCGGCCACCGGCGCGCAGACCGAGACCATCCCGCCATCGATCGTGCTGATCACCATCGGCTCGGTCACCGGCGTGTCCATCGCCGCCCTCTTCACCGGCGGCCTGCTGCCGGCCGTGGTGCTGGGGCTGGCGCTGTGCTCGGTGGTGTGGTGGCGCTACCGCAAGGAAGACCTGAGCCTGGCGCAGCGCTTCGCGCCGCGCGAGATCGGCCGCTTCTTCGTCATCGCCCTGCCGGCCGTAGCGCTGCCCTTCGTGATCCGCGCCGCGGTGGTCGAGGGCGTGGCCACCGCCACCGAGGTCTCGACCATCGGCATCGTCTATGCGGCGGTGGTGGGCGCGCTGATCTACCGGCGCTTCGACCTGGCGCGGCTCAAGCCCATGCTGATCGAGACCGCCTCGCTGTCCGGCGCCATCATGCTGATCGTCGGCTGCGCCACCGCCATGGCCTGGGCCCTGACGCAATCGGGCTTCTCGGGCGACCTGGCGCGGCTGATGGCCGGCATGCCCGGCGGCAGCTACGGTTTCCTGGCCGTGTCGATCGTGGCCTTCATCATCCTGGGCAGCGTGCTGGAAGGGATTCCCGCCATCGTGCTGTTCGGGCCGCTGCTGTTTCCGGTGGCGGCGCAGGCGGGCGTGCACGAGGTGCATTACGCCATGGTGGTCATCTTCGCCATGGGCATCGGCCTGTTCGCGCCGCCCTTCGGCGTCGGCTACTACGGCGCCTGCGCCATCAGCCGGGTCGATCCCGACGAGGGCATCCGCCCGATCTGGGGCTACATCGCCGCGCTGCTGGTCGGGCTGGTCATCGTTGCCGCCTTCCCCTGGATTTCCATCGGTTTTCTCAAATCCGCGTCCTGAACGCCGCGCGGCCCATCGCGGGCCGCGCCCCCGCCACTTCCTACACAAGAATCCATCATGAGTCGTTTCCTGGGCGAGATCCGCCAACTCGGTTATGTGGTGCCCGACATCGAGGCCGCCATGGACTACTGGAGCCGCACGCTGGGCGTGGGCCCCTGGTTCTACAACCCCAAGGTGCCCATCGTGAACTACCGCTATGACGGCGCGCCCTACGAGCCGCACAACTCGGTGGCGCTGGCCAATTCGGGCTTCGTGCAGGTCGAACTGATCCAGACCCGCAACGACGTGCCGTCGATGTACCGCGACTTCCTGCGGGCCGGCCGCACCGGGCTGCAGCACGTGGCCTACTGGACCCAGGACTACGACGCCGACCTGGCGCGCCTGCTGGCGCAAGGCTTCGTGCCGAAGATGCAGGGCGAGGTCGGCGAGAACGGCCGCTTCATCTACTTCGACACCGAATACCACCCCGGCACCGTCATCGAGCTGTCCGAGGTGGCCGGCCCCAAGGGCCGCCTGTTCGACCTGATCCGCGACAGCGCGCGCGACTGGGACGGCCGCGATCCGGTGCGCCCCTTTCCCGACCTGACGCGGCTTTGAAACCGGGCCCCGGAACCCATCCATGAACACCCAAGTCATCCGCGCCACCTACCTGATCGAAACCCCGCTGGACCCGGCGCGCGTCGCCGAGGTGATGGCGGGCGAGCAGTCCTGCGGCACCTTCACCCGCGTCGAGGGCGAGACCGACGAGCTGCGGGCGCGCGCCCGCGCCCAGGTCGAATCGGTGCGGGAGCTCGAATCCACCGGCCGCGCCAGCCTGCCCAACGCCTGGCTGGCGCGCCAGCCGGGCGGCCTGCCGGCCACGCTGCGCCGCGCCCGCGTGCGCATCGCCTTTCCGGTGGCCAACATCGGCCCCAACCTGCCGACCCTGGCCGCCACGGTCGGCGGCAACCTGTACGACCTGGGCGAAGTGACCGGCCTGCGGCTGGAACGGCTGGAGCTGCCCGCCGACTACCGCGCCCAGTTCGACATGCCGCGCGTCGGCGTGGCCGGCACGCGCGCGCTGACCGGCGTGGACCGCGGCGCGCTGGTGGGCACCATCATCAAGCCCAACGTCGGGCTCTCGCCCGAGCAGACCGCGCACCTCGTGGCGCGGCTGTGCGCGGCGGGCGTGGATTTCATCAAGGACGACGAAGTCTGCGCCAACCCCGCCCATGCGCCGCTGGCGCAGCGCGTGGCCGCCGTCATGGCGGTGGTGCGGGCGCACCGCGAACGCACGGGGCGCCAGGTCATGGTGGCCTTCAACATCACCGACGAAACCGACGCCATGCGGCGCCACGCCGACCTGATCGAGCGCGAGCAAGGCAGTTGCGTGATGGCCAGCCTGAACTGGTGCGGCTATTCCGCCATCCAGACCCTGCGCCGCCACACGCCGCTGGCGCTGCACGGCCATCGCAACGGCTACGGCGCGCTGTCGCGCCACCCCTTGCTCGGCATCGGCTTCCAGGCCTACCAGACGCTGTGGCGGCTGGCCGGCGTGGACCACATGCACGTGCACGGCCTGCAGGGCAAGTTCTCGCAACCGGACGCGGAAGTGGTCGAGGGCGCGCGCGACTGCCTGGCCTCGCTCACGCCCGGCATCGACGACGCGGTGATGCCGGCGTTCTCGTCCGGCCAGTGGGCCGGCACGGTGCCCGCCACCTGGGCCGCGGTGCGCACCGACGACCTGTTGTTCATGTCCGGCGGCGGCATCCTGGCGCATCCGGACGGCCCGGCGGCCGGCGTGCGGAGCATCCGCCAGGCCTGGCAGGCGGCGCGCGCCGGCCAGGACCTGGCCAGCTTCGCCGCTGACGCCCCCGAGTTGCGGCGCGCGCTGGCACACTTCGGGTCGCGCGCATGACGGACGGTCCCGCCCGCGCCGCCGCGCCGCGCGTCGCCTGGTACGGCGACGACTTCACCGGCGCCACCGACACGCTGGCGCACGTGGCGCTGGCCGGCTGGCGCAGCCTGCTGTTCCTGGGCGTGCCGACGCCGCGACAACTGGAACGCGCCGGCCCGCTGGACGCCCTGGGCATCGCCGGCGCGGCGCGCGGCATGGCGCCCGACGCGATGACGGCGGAGCTGCGCATGGCCGGGCGCTTCCTGGCCGCCACCGGCACCCGCATCCTGCACTACAAGTGCTGCTCCACCTTCGACAGCGCCCCGCACGTGGGAAGCATCGGCGCGGCCGTGGCCGAACTGCGGCGCCACATGCTCAATCCGCTCGTGCCCATCGTCGGCGGCCAGCCCGGCATCGGGCGCTACTGCAGCTTCGCCACCCTGTTCGCGCGCGCCGGCGCCGACCCCGAGGTCCACCGCATCGACCGGCACCCGGTGATGCGCGCGCATCCCGTCACGCCCATGCACGAGGCCGACCTGCGCCGCCATCTGGCGCGGCAGGGGCTGACCGGCATCGGATCCCTGCCCCATACCGCCTACCCTCCGCTGCGCGGCCCCGCCGACCTGCGCGCGGCCGACGACTGGATCGACGACATCGTGGACACGGTCGACGGCCCGCTGCTGCTGGACCTGGTGGACGACGAACAACTGGCGCTGATCGGCCGGCTGCTGTGGCGCGCGGCCGCGGCGCTGCCGTTGCTGGCGGTGGGTCCCAGCAGCGTGCAGCAGGCGCTGACGCGCGCCGCCGGACTCGCCCCCGCGTCCGCCCCGCCCAAGCTGGCGCCCGCCGAGGGGCCGGTGCTGGTGGTGGCCGGCAGCCTGTCGCCGGTCACGGCCCGCCAGATCGCCGCCTGCCAGCATTATGCGCGGCACCCCTTGCGGGTCGAACGCCTGCTGGGCGACCCGGCCTATGCCCGGGCGCGCATCGAGGAGGCGGCCGGCGCGCTAGCCTCGGGGCACAACGTGCTGCTACATACCGATGCGCCCGACCAGACCCTGACGGCGGACCGGACCGCCGCCACCGCGCGCGCCACCGGGCAGTTGGCGGCCGGCATCGTGCGCGCCAGCGCCGCCGCCGGCCGCCGGCTCACGCGCCTGGGCATCGCCGGCGGCGACACCTCCAGCCACGCCGCGTTGGCGCTGGGGTTATGGGGCCTGGGATTTCACGGCACGCTCGCACCCGGCGTCACCGTCAGCGTGGCGCGCAGCGACGATCCGCTGACCGACGGGCTGGAACTGATGCTCAAGGGCGGGCAGATGGGCGGAACGACACTGTTCGACGACCTGGTGCTCGGCGCCGGGCGGGCCTGAGGCGATCCGCCGCCCGGCGCCGGCATCCGCGTCAGCCCGCCAGCGTGGCGTTGTCGATCACGAAGCGGTACTTGACGTCGCCCTTGAGCATGCGCTCGTAGGCGGCGTTGATCTCGTCGGCGCGCACCATCTCGATGTCGGCAACGATGCCGTGCCGCGCGCAGAAGTCCAGCATCTCCTGCGTTTCGGGAATGCCGCCGATCATCGAGCCTGCCAGCGAGCGGCGCTTCATGATGAAGTTGAAGACGTTCGGCGACGGATGCGGCGTGGCCGGGGCGCCCACCAGGGTCATGGCCCCGTCGCGCTTGAGCAGCGCCAGGAAGGCGTCCAGGTCATGCGGCGCCGCCACAGTGTCGAGAATGAAGTCGAAGCTCTGCAGATGCGCGGCCATCTCATCCGGGTTGCGCGACACCACCACGTCGTCGGCGCCCAGCTCGCGGGCCGCGTCGCGCTTGGATTCCGAGGTGGTGAAGGCCACCACGTGCGCGCCCATCGCATGGGCCAGCTTGATGCCCATGTGGCCGAGCCCGCCGATGCCCACCACGCCGACCTTCTTGCCGGGCCCGGCGTTCCAGTGGCGCAGCGGCGAATAGGTGGTGATGCCGGCGCACAGCAGCGGCGCCACCGCGGCCAACTGCTCGGCGGGATGGCTGACGCGCAGCACGTAGCGTTCGTGCACCACGATCTTCTGGGTGTAGCCGCCCAGCGTCCAGCCCGGCTCGTCGGCGGTCGCCCCGTTGTAGGTCCCGACCATGCCATCACAGTAGTTCTCGAAGCCGTCCGCGCACTCGGCGCAGTGCTTGCAACTGTCGACGATGCAGCCGACGCCGACCAGGTCGCCCGGCTTGAATCCCTGCACGTGGTCGCCGACGGCGGCGACGCGCCCGACGATCTCATGGCCCGGCACACAGGGATATTGCGTGCCTTCCCATTCGGACCGCACCTGGTGCAGGTCGGAGTGGCAGATGCCGCAGTAGGCGATGTCGATCTGGACGTCATGGGCGCCGGTGGCCCGGCGGCGGATCTCGAGCGATTCGAGCGGTTTGTCGGCGGCGTAGGCGCCATAGGCTTTCACAAGCATTGAAGACTCCCTGGTGCTTGTCCAAAAGGGACATTGTCCGGAATCGTTTGCGCCGCCGGTAGCGCAATCCGCCGAGATTCCTGCCCAATCCTGCACGGCCGCGGTGGCTCGGCCGGGAGCGGCGCTTGCTGGCGACGGGAAATTCCCCCTCGCCCAAGGAGCCGCCATGTCCAGCCCGTCAACGCCTTCGCCCCCGCCGCCGCGCCCGCAACACCCGGCCGTACCCGACGACGCCCGCCACGACGCGCGCAAGGAGGGCAACGACCAGATTCCGGACGAGGACATCGAACCGGCGGATTCGACCGCCGACGATCCGCGTCCGGATGACGGCCCCGTCACCGCCGCCCGCCCGCCGCGGCGCCTGCGCGAACTCGACGCCGCCCGTCCCGATCTGCCAGGCGAGCACCTGGTGGTGCTGGGCCTGGGCGCATGGATGATGCTGCGCGGCATGCGCGGCGCGACGCCGCTGCGCCGCGTGCTGTGGACGCTGGCCGGCACCACCCTGGTCGGCCGCGCCGCCAGCGGCACGGGCGGCATCGCCCGCGTCGCGCGCCTGGTCCGGCGACTGGGCTGACGCCGGCCCTCCCTCCCCTCAATTTCAGGAGTTACGCCATGTCATCGAATCCCGACCCCGTCACCTCGCCCCCCGCCGGCCCCAGCGACTCCTCGGATTCGCCCAGCGACCTGCCATCGTCCTCGCGCGGCCGCGACAGCGATGCGCAGGGCACCGGCGCACGCCCCGCTGCCAATCCGCGCATCCCCGATGAAGACCCCGGCGCCGACATCCGCCCCGATGACGTCGTCGATGAAGCCGAGGCGGGCGTGTCGCATTCCCCTCCCGACGCGGTGCGCAATGGCGGCGAGGCCGACACGCCGGAGCCGTCGAGCCGCCGCCGCGGCCCGTAACGCTGTAACAGTGTGTCGTTCGGTAATAACCATCGACGCCTGCCCTCATCGCGCGCAAGCTGGACCTTCCCACCCATCCTTTTGGAGAGATTCAATGTATGAAGACATCCGAAGGCTAGGGGCCGTCGCCGCGATGCAGGGCGCCTGGAAGCTGGATTGCCCCTATCTCAAACTGGAGTCACTGCCTTCGCGTACCCGCGAGCCGATCGGCCAGTGGCTGGAAAAAGTGCGGGCCTGGGAAGGCGGCTGGCAGGACCAACAACGCTCGCGGCCGCGCCTGTAGCGATCCGGCGGAGGTCGGTAAAAAGTACCGTTCCTCCCGCACCCCTGCCGGTCGATCGTGCACGGCATGGCCCTTCCCGGCCCGGGAACATGGATTGCTGTATGGCAGCACGGCCTTATCCGATGCGCCGCGCACGCCAACCCAACGGGAGTACGCCATGACCATCCGCCATCTCACCACCCTTTCCCTGCTGCTTCTCGCGCTGGGCGGCCCGCACGCCAGCATGGCGCAAGCCGCGCCCGCCGCCCCGGCAACCACCAAGCTGGACAGCGGCGACCGCGATTTCCTGGAAAGCGCGGCGCAGTCCGGCCACCTGGAAGTCGAGGGCAGCAAGATGGCGCTGGAAAAAGGCCACAGCGCCGACGTGAAGACGTTCGCGCAGAAGATGATCGACGACCACGGCAAGGCCGGGCAGCAGTTGGCGACCCTGGCCAAGGGCAAGGGCTATGAGGTGCCCACCGAGCCGTCCCTGGTGCAGAAGGCGCGGCTGAAGGCGCTGGGCCTGCGCGACGAAGGCTTCGACAAGGCCTATGCCGAGGAAATCGGCGTGGACGCGCACGAGGATGCCGTCAAGCTGTTCGAAAATGCCTCCAACGAGGTCAAGGATCCGGATGTGAAACAGTTCGCCATCCAGACGCTGCCGACGCTGCAACAGCATCTGCAGATGGCCAAGGCCCTGAAGCAGGCAACCGAGAAGCAATGAGCGTGACGGACCCATGGCTAACGTATGGACCGCGATGAGTTGTTGGCGCGCATGCTGGCCGCCTCCGTTTCCGACCGGCCGCTCAGCGATTGGCCCGAAGTGCTTTCCGACTATGCGGGATGCCTGGCCGCGCTGAACGACAAGCTGTCGCCGCGTGAAATGGAGGCGCTGGTCCGCGCCGGCGCCGATTTCTACCGGACGCTGGCGCGGGCCGAGCAGTACCGCCAGGCATCGGTCTGGAGCGCCCCGCCCTGATCGAATGGTCCGCGTTGCGAACGACAGGAGCTGCTGCGATGATCACTCCCAAACCGGCGGAGCCCTCGACAATGATCGGCAACGCGGCGGTGTCGCTGACGCCGCCGCAATCTCCTTGCTGTTGCCCTTCGGCAGCGGCCAACGCGGATCTCGCGCGGCCCGCGCCGGCCGCGCCTGGCGACGCGCTTGCCGCGCCGCGGCGCCGACCCCGGCTGTCGGTCGGCCTGTGGCTGGCCCTGCTGTTGTGGGCCATGGGCTCGATGCTGCTGGTGACGCTCAACCTGGCCGCGCGCCTGACGTCCTGAGGGCGCGGCGACCCGGCACAAGGGTTGCTGCACGCCGGCATTGCCCTCATCGGAGACGACATGCTCACCCACTGGTTTTCCGACCCCGCCGCTCTCGCCGGCCATCCCGTCGCGCTGTGGCTGGCGGCGCTGGCGGTCGGCGCGGCCCTCTGCTTCCTGTTGATGCTGGCCCTGCGCCTGGCCCGTTCACGGCTCGACCGCCTCGCGCGACCGGCCGGCCAGGGCGCCGCCGGCGCCGCGTCGCGCGTACTGTTGCGCACCAGTTGGATGATCCTGGCACTGGCGTCGCTGCTGCTGGCGGCCGACCTGGTGGGCGCGCCGCTGCCCGGGCGCGCCGGCCCCGGCCACCTGTGGTTCGTGCTGATCGCCCTGCAATTGGCGCTGTGGCTCGATCGCGGCATCGAGGTCGGCCTGACGCATGCCGTCGCGGCGCGGGGACGCGCCGGCTCCATTACCGCCACGCTGCTATCGTTTCTGTTGCGGGCGCTGGTATGGGTGATCGTGCTGCTGGCGATGCTCGACAACGTTGGCGTCAACATCACCGCGCTGGTGGCCAGCCTCGGCATCGGCGGCGTGGCCGTGGCCCTGGCGGTGCAGACCATCCTGAGCGACCTGTTCGCCTCGATCTCCATCGGCCTGGACAAGCCATTCGAGGCCGGCGACTTCATCGTCTTCGGGGCGGTGGCCGGCAGCATCGAGCATGTCGGCCTCAAGACTACCCGCATCCGCAGCCTGGGCGGCGAGCAGATCGTGTGCTCGAACACGGAACTGCTCAAGCAGACGATCCAGAACTACAAGCGCATGCAACAACGGCGCATCGTGTTCTCGATCCGGGTCACCTACCAGACCCCGGTCGAGCAGGTGGCCGCCGTTCCCGGGATCATCCGCGCCCAGATCGAGCAGCAACCCGACACCCGCTTCGACCGCGCGCACCTGGCGCGCCTGGCCGAGAGTTCGCTGGAATTCGAGGCGGTCTACTACGTGATGAGCGCGGACTACAACCGCTACATGGACCTGCAACAGGCGATTTACCTGGGCGTGATGCGCGACTTGCAGGCCGCCGGAATCGCCCTGGCGCTGCCGGAGCGCATCCTGCACGTGGCCCGGCAACCCGCGCGCAGCAGCGGCGCGGCCTGAGCCGCGCCTGCGCCCTCAACGGGTCTCGGTCGTGCCGCCGGAGCCGGCCGACGCGCCCGAGCCGGGCATGCCGCCCTGGCCGGTCGAGCCGGTGCCGCCTCGCCCGCCGGACGCACCCCGACTGTCGGTGCCGCCCTCGCTGTCCAGGCGCTTGGCGGGGCGGTCTTCCTTGGCGGGACGCGGCTCGCCCTGGGGCGGCTCCGATTTCGGCACGGCGTGGGGCGCGCCCTGATTCGGCTGCGCCTTGGGTTGAGGGCGCGATGGGTGCTGCCCCGGCTGCGCCTTGGGCATGGGCCGGGCGTCGGGCGCGGGCGTGGCGGGCGGATTGGTGGCGCCGGCGGGCGGCTGCGCCTGGGCCCAGCAGGCTGCGCCGGCCAACATATTGAGGGCGAACGCGGCAGCGAGGATCGGGGTTTGTTTCATGGCAGGACTCCAGAAAGGGGGGACCGCCGCGCGTCGGGCGTGGCGGGGAGAGGGTTGATGCAATCGGTGGCCGCGCCGACCGCGGACAGCCCCGCGCGCGTCGCGGCGGGCGTCAGCGCCTGCCGCAGCAGCCGCTCGAGCTGCGCGAGGCCGGCCGCGAGATCCCCCGAGACGTGCACCCGCAGGCAAGGCCGGCCGCGGGCCATCAGTTCCTCCATGTCGCCCAGGGCCTGCGCCGCCTGGGTCGCGCCGAAGCTGGCCGCGTAGCCCGGCGCCTCGAGCACCCGCGGCGCGTCCGCGGTGATGAACAGGAACCGCCCGCCCGGCGTGCCGCCTTTGTGCAATTGCCCGCTGGAATGCAGGTAGCGCGGCCCGAAGCCGCCCACCGTGGCCGCGCCGGTGCCGCGCCGCACGCAGTCGCGCGCGCCCGCCAGCCAGGCTTCGCAGGCCGCGCCTTGCGGCAGATACGCCAGCAGGGCCACGTAGCCGCCGGGGGTTCCCTGCGTCATGTGCGACGCCAGCAGCGCCAGCGCCGAATCGGCCGACGCCGCTTTGCCATGGAAGGCCAGCGGCCCCTCCACCCGCAGCAGCTCGGCGCCGCCCGGCGCGGCCCCGCCCGGGCTGGCGGACAGACTGCGGGTGCGCGCCTTGCTGGCCTCCACATCGGGCTGGTTGAAGGGATGGACGCCCAGCACGGCGGCGGCCACCGCGGTGGCGAATTCCCAGCGGAAGAACTCCTGGCCCACCGTCAGGGCGGCCCCATTACGGCAGGTCAGCACCGGGTGGCCGGCGGCGGCCAGGTCGCGCGCCAACGCGGCCATGCGCGCGTCGGGCGACCGCGCGTCGGCAAGGTGCACGAACAGGCGGTCGCGCCCATACTCCCCCGGCCCGGCCAGGCACTCCTGCGCCACCGGGATCAACCCCTTGCCGTCCTTGCCGGTCGACTCGGCCAGCAACTGCTCCAGCCACCCGGCCAGCGCGTCCAGGCCGGGATCGGCCAGCAGCGTGACCTTGTCGTGGCCCGCCAGCGCCGCTTCACCCAGTGCGCAGCCCAGCAGCAGGCCGGGATTGCGCCGCGCGGCGGCGCGCGGCGAGCAGGCGCGCCGCATGGGTCGGGCGGCCCGCAGCAGGCGGGCCGGATCGTGTCCCAGCAGCGCCGCCGCCACCAACCCGAAGGACGAAAGCACCGAGTAGCGTCCGCCCACCGCCGGATTGCCGGGGAAAACCGCCGCGTAGCCTTCGCGCAGGGCATGCGCATGCAGGGGCGTGCCCGGATCGGTGATGGCGACGAAGCGACGGGCCGCTTCCTGGCGGCCCAGCCGGGCCGCCACGCATTGCTGGAAATAGGCGGCGAGCATGCCGGATTCCAGCGTGGTCCCCGATTTGCTGGCGACCACGAACAGCGTCCGGCCAAGGTCCAGCCGCGCTTGCAGCGCCAGGATCTGGGCCGTGTCGGTGGAATCGAGCACATGCATGCGCAGCCCGCCGACGGCCGCGCCAAGCAGGCGCGCCAAGGCCTCGGCGCCCAATGTGGCGCCGCCCATTCCCAGCATCACGGCGTCGGTGAATCCCGCCACGCACAGACGCCGGCAGATGGCGCAGAAGCGCCCGAGCCGGCCCGGCGCCACGCCCGGTTGCAGCCAGCCCAGCCAGCGGTCCTCATCGGCGCCGGTCCAGAGCGTGGCGTCGGCGGCCCACAGCCGCTGCACCCAGGCATCGCGGTCCGCCACGGCCAGGCGCCGCTCGACCCGGTCCGCCAAGGCGGCCGGCAGGACCTGGGAATAGCCGTTCAACGCGATCGGGCCGCGCTCCGGATAGGCGTCGGCGCGTGCGGCCGGCGCGGATGGCCGCAAGCGGCGCGCGGCGCTGTCGCGCGACGGCGCGACGGGCACATATATGTCCATGGTGGATTCCTAAAGTGCGCGCCAGCCGCGCAGCCAAGCGCGTTGCTCGGGGCCGGCATCGCCGAGCCGGTCGATGCCGGGAGTCTGTTGCGGGTCGACGTCCGGCATGGGATTGGGCAGGCCGCCCGGCGGCCAGCGTCCATGGCGGTCGGCGTCCTGTTCGCGGACCGGCGGATCCGGCGATTCCGCGGGCGACTGGTCCGGCCGCGCCGGCTGCCGGCGTCGTCCGGATTCGCCGGTGTCTGGATGCTTGGTGGCGTTCGCCATGGCGGTCTCCTTGTCGGACGGGTCGGCCGGCCTATGCGGCTTTGCCGGCGCGCGCGGCCTTGGCGTTTGCCTGCTCCAGGGCCAGCGTGTTGAGTTTTTCGTCGGCGGCCTTTTCCTCGGCCAGCGTCTCTTTCAGCAGGGCGAGCGCATCGTCGTGGCCCAGTTGTTTGGCGAAGGTGCACAAGGTGCCGTAGCTGGCGATCTCGTAGTGCTCCACCTTCTGCGCGGCCGCGATCAGCGCGGCGTCCAGCACCGGGCCCTTCTCGACGTCCTCGATGACGTCGCGGCCCTCTTCCACCAGGCCCTCCATCGCCGCGCATTTGACGCGCTTGAGCCTGAAGTCGGCGGCCTCGACGATCTTGTCGATGCGTTCGACCTGTCCGCGCGTCTCCTCCAGGTGCGACGTGAACGCCTCGGCGAGCTTGGCGTCGCTGGCGGCGCGCGCCATTTTGGGCAGCGCCCGGGTCAGTTGTTTCTCGGCGCTGTAAATGTCCGAAAGTTCATGGATGAATAGATCCTGCAAGGTCTTCTGCGTCATTGCTGACTCCTGTCGGGTTGGCGGGCGGGCCGCGATCGCGGCCGCCGGGACCTGTCCAGCAATCGCCGTGCCGACCGGTGCCGGCCGGCTTCGTCGGGATCGCGGGCGCGCTGGCGCCGTTGCGATCGGGCGCGAGCGGTGCAGGCCGCGGCCAGCGCCAATAATTTGTCTTCATCCAGGCGCTCGGCATCGACCAGTCCCTCGTCGGCGCCGTGCAGCGCGATCAACAGCTCGTCAAGCTTCAGATGCAGCGCCTCGCTGTCCTTGTTCTGGCTCTGCTGGATCAGGAACACCATCAGGAAAGTGATGATCGTGGTGCCCGTGTTGATCACCAGTTGCCAGGTTTCGGAATAACCGAACGCCGGACCGGAAAGTCCCCAGACCAGCACCGCGAGCAGCGCCGTCCCGAACGCCACGGGCGATCCGGTCCACTGCGTGACCCGGGCGGCAAAATGATCGAAGAAGCGGGAAACGGCATTGCCACGGTCGCCCCCGCGCGGGCGGGGCGCTCGTTTCGACGACGGCTTGCGCCGAGGCACGCGATTGCTGGTCATGGGACTCCATCCTGTCGGACGCGGCGCCCCTTTCCAGCAAGCCGCGTGCCCATCTGCCCGCCCCGACGCGCCCCGACGCGTGCTAGCCTCGCACTGTTGCGGTCCGCCGAAACCCGATGAAATCCATTCTGCAGTCCGAGAAATTCCTGCTGCTGGCCTGCGCCATCGCGATGGCGGGGTTCGCGGCGGATGCCCGCCTGGCCGACTACGGACGGGCGGCCGGCCTGCTCGAAACGGCCATACTGGTGGCGGCGATCCTGGCGGCTTCCCTGAGCGTGGCGCGCCATGCCGAACGCATCGCGCAAAAGCTGGGCGATCCCTACGGCAGCATGATCCTGACGCTGTCGGCGGTGCTGGTCGAGGTCATCGTGCTGGCCATCGTCTCGTCCAAGGCCGGCTCGCCCACCCTGGTGCGCGACAGCATCTACTCGGCGGTCATGCTGGACATCAACGGCATCCTCGGCGTGGCCGCCCTGATCGGCGGCTTCAAGCACGGCGAGCAGGCCTACAACGACGATTCCGCGCGCACCTACAGCGTCATGATCCTGACCGCCGTCACGGTGTCGATGATCATCCCGGAATTCGTCCCCGGGGAAAGCTGGCGCGCCTACAGCGCCTTCACCATCGTGGTGATGCTGCTGCTGTACGGGGTTTTCCTGCGCATGCAGACCGGCCCGCACAGCTATTTCTTCAGCTACAGCTATCCCGACAAGAAGACCCGCCGGCCGCCGGCCGCCTCCGGCTATCCGACCCGGCGCCAGTCCATCGGCGTCATGGCGGCCGGCATCATCGCGGTGGGCGCGCTGGCCGAACTGATGTCGCACTCGTTGAACCGCAGCCTGGCTGGCGTCGACGTGCCCGCCGGCCTGGTGGCGCTGATCGTGGCCGGCATCTCGGCCGCCCCGGAAATGCTGACGGCGCTGCGCGCGGCGCTGGCCAATCGCATGCAATCGGTGGTCAACATCGCCCTGGGCGCTTCGCTCTCGACGGTCATCCTGACCGTGCCCGCGATGGAGGCGCTGGCGCTGATATCGGGCCAGCGCATCGATATCGCCATGACGCCGCTGCAGACCCTGATGATGCTGGTGACGCTGCTGGTGGCCGCCATCAACCTCAACGACGGCCAGACCAACGCGATCGAAGGCATGACCCATTTTGTCCTGTTCGGCGCGTTCCTGATGCTGCTGGGACTGGGGCTGTAGGGCGAAGCGCGCCGGGCACGGGACTTGCTCCCCGGCCAGGATCCCGTTTCGCCGGAGAGGCCATTGCCCGCACCGATCGTCCCGATGACGCTCCTGACCGTCAATATCCACAAGGGCTACACCAGTTTTAACCGCCGCTTCATGCTGCATGAGCTGCGCGACGCCCTGCGCATGGCCGCTCCGGACCTGGTCTTCCTGCAGGAAGTGGTGGGCGAACACCAGGCCATGGCCGCGCGCGCCGCGCCGCGCTGGCCGGCGGCGTCGCAGTATGAATTCCTGGCCGATACGCTGTGGCGCGACTTCGCCTACGGCCGCAATGCCGTCTATCCGGCGGGCCACCACGGCAATGCGGTGCTGTCGCGCTACCCGATCACGCGCTTCGAGAACCATGACGTGACGATCGGCGGACACGAAAGCCGCGGCCTGCTGCACTGCGTGCTGGAACTGCCGGGGCGCGCCGGCGCGGTCCATGCGATATGCGTCCACCTGGGTTTGCGCGCCCGGCATCGCGCCCGCCAGATCGCCAGCCTGTGCCGCCTGGTGGCGCGCGACGTGCCGGCCGGCGATCCGCTGTTGATCGCGGGCGATTTCAACGACTGGCGGCAGCAGGCCGATGGCCTGCTGCGCGACTGCCAGGTGCGGGAAGTCTTCACTTCGCGGCTGGGCCGGCCCGCCCGCACGTTCCCGGCGCGCTGGCCCCTGCTGCGGCTCGACCGCATCTACGTGCGCAATGTGCGCGACTGGCGGCCCGTGCCGCTGGCCTCGCGGGTGTGGGCGGGGCTGTCCGACCACGTGCCGATCGCCGCGGAAGTCGCGCTATGACGCTGCCCCCGAATGGCTGGCGCAGCGGCAACCGTTACACGCTGCTGGAAAACGGCGAGGCCTACTTTCCCGCGGTGCGCGCCGCCGTCGAGGCCGCCACCCGCGAAGTGCTGATCGAGACTTTCATCCTCTTCGACGACGCGGTGGGCCGCGATCTGCGGGATACCCTGATCGCCGCCGCGCGCCGAGGCGTCAGCGTCGACGTGCTGGTCGACGGCTACGGCTCGGACCTTCTGTCAGAGGAATTCCTGGCGCCGCTGACCGGCGCCGGCGCGCGCGTGCACCTGTTCGACCCGCGCCCGCGGCTGCTGGGCGTGCGCACCAATCTGTTCCGCCGCATGCATCGCAAGGTCGTGGCGGTGGACGGCGCCTGCGCCTTCGTGGGCGGCATCAACTTCTCCGCCGACCATCTGCCGGACTACGGCCCCGAAGCCAAGCAGGACTATGCGGTGCGGGTGGACGGTCCGCTGGCCGCCGATATCGCCGACCATGCCCGGGCCGCGCTCGGCGCGGACCCGCCCCGCCGGCGTCGGTCCGCGCCCCTGGAAGCGATGCCGGCGGGCGACGGCGGCGGCCGGCTGGTGGTGCGCGACAACCACGCCCACCCCACCGACATCGAACGCTATTACCGCGCCGGCCTGCGTTCGGCGCGCCATGACGTGCTGATCGCCAACGCCTACTTCTTTCCAGGCTATCGCCTGCTGCGCGACCTGGCCAACGCCGCCCGCCGTGGCGTGCGCGTGCGGCTGCTGCTGCAAGGCGAACCCGACATGCTGGTGGCGCAGTTGGCCGCCAGCATGCTGTACGACTACCTGATCGACGCCGGCGTCGAGATCTTCGAATACTGCCGGCGCCCGCTGCACGCCAAGGTCGCCTGCGTCGACGACGACTGGTCGACCATCGGCTCGAGCAACCTGGACCCGCTCAGCCTCGCCCTGAACCTGGAAGCCAATGTGGTGGCGCGCGACAGCGCCCTGAACGCCGCCTTGCGCGACAGCCTGGAGCGCCTCATCGCCCAGGACTGCAAACGGGTACGGATGCGGCCGGACTCGCGGCGGCGCCTGCGCCGGCTCTGGGTCGGGGTCGTGGTGTTCCACTTCCTGCGCCGCTTCCCGGCCTGGGCCGGCGCGCTGCCCGCGCACAAGCCGCGCCTGCAGACCGTCAACGGCGCGGGCCATCACCAGAGCGACGCGCGATGAACCTGCGCCGCGCCCCCCTGGTGCGCGCGGCCCGGCGCCGCTGGCCACGCATCAAGCGGGTGCTGCCATGGATCGTGCTGGCGCTGGCGCTGGGCCTGCTGGGGTATTTCGGCGGCTCGGTCGACTGGCCCGGCGTGTGGCAGGCCGTGCGCCGCATCCCCCGCGAGACGCTGCTCCTCGCGGCCGCCCTGGTGGTGCCGGCGTACCTCGCCTACGCCGCCCTGGACCTGCTGGGCCGCCGCTACACCGGCCATCGCCTGCCCTGGCCCAAGGTGCTGGGCGTGGCGTTGCTGAGCTATGCGCTGAACCTGAACCTGGGGGTGCTGCTGGGCGGCCTGGGCACGCGTCTGCGCCTGTATGCCCGACTGGGCTGCCGCAAGGCCACCGCCACCCGCGTGGCGGTGTTCTCGGCGGTGTCCAACTGGATCGGCTATGCCTGGGTGGCCGGCGCGGTGTTCGCCAGCGGGGCGATCGTGTTGCCGGCCGGCTGGGACATCGGCGGCGGCGTGCTGCGCCTGATGGGATTGGGGTTGCTCGCCATGGCCGCCCTCTATGTCTGGATCTGCGCCCGCGCCACCCGCCGCGTGGCGCGCTGGATGGGGCAGCGCGTGACGCTGCCGGGCGGCCGCATGGCGGTCCTGCAGAGCGTGACGGCGGCGCTGTCGTGGTTGTTGATGGGGGCCATCATGTACGTGCTGCTACAGGCCAAAGTCAGCTATCCGGTGGTGCTGGGCGTGCTCCTGTGCACCAGCTTCGCGGCGGTGGTCACCCGCGTGCCGGGCGGACTCGGCACCACCGAGGCGATCTTCGTGGCGGCCCTCTCATCCCGGCTGCCGGCAGCGGAAATCCTGGGCGCGGCGTTGAGCTACCGGGCGCTGTATGCGCTGGCGCCGCTATGCCTGGCGCTGCTGGCGTTCGCCGCGGTCGAGGCGCGCCTCGGTTGGCGCAGGCACCATCCGCCGGCGGATACCAGCCAGCCGCGCGCGCCATGATTACAAACCAGCGGCAACAACGACGCACGACCGTCCACATAGACCCGCGCGCCCGCCGCGGCGCCCGCGGGCATGGCACTTGCTTGGCGATGAGTCTTGCGGATGTGGCCCCGGCTCCCGGGACCGTCCGCCGACTCCGGAGCGAGCATGACGACACCAAGAATCCTCATCGTGGCGGCGGAAGCCTTCCCCCTGGCGAAGACCGGCGGCCTGGGCGATGCCATCACCGGCATGGCGCGCGCGCTGGTCCAGGCGCACGCCCAACCGACGCTGCTGTTGCCCGCCTATCGCGGCGTTGCGCGGCGGCTGCAATCGACGCGCCCGGTGGCCCATCTGGCCGGCTTGCCCGGCGGCGACGCCCGGCTGCTGGCCGGCGAATGTCCCCAATCCGGGTTGTCGTTCCTGCTGCTGGAAAACGACGCGCTCTATGACCGCGACGGCCTGTACCTGGACGAGGGCGGCCAACCCTACGCCGACAATGCCTTGCGCTACGCGGCCCTGGCCCACGCGGCGGTGCGCGTCGCCCAGGGGCTGCCCGGCCTGCCGCGCCCCAACGTGGTGCATGCCCATGACTGGCACGCGGCCCTGACGCCGCTGCTGCTGCGGGCGGCGCGGGTGCAGGACGTGAAAAGCGTGCTGACCATCCACAACCTGGCCTTCCAGGGCCAGGCGCCGATCGAGGCGGCGCCGGCGCTGGGAATTCCGGCGCCCTTCTGCGGCGAGCAAGGCGCGCAGGCCTGGGGCCAACTGAATTTCATGAAGGCGGGCATCCGCCACGCCGATCGCATCACCACCGTCAGCCAACGCTACGCCCGCGAGATCCTGACCCCCGAATTCGGCTGCGGGCTGGATGGCCTCTTGCGCGAGCGCGTGGCCGACGTGCTGGCCATTCCCAACGGCATCGACACCCAACTGTGGAACCCCACGCGCGATCCGCATCTCGGCGCGCTGCGCTACGGCGCCGCCAACCTGGCCAACAAGCGCTTGTGCAAGGCCGCCACGCAGCACGAATACGGTCTGCAGGAAGACCCCCAGGCGGTGCTGCTGATCATGTGCAGCCGCTTGACCGGCCAGAAGATGGCAGACGTCGCCGCCCAATCCCTGCCGCAGGCCCTGGACGCGCATCCGCAACTGCAGGTGGCGGTGCTGGGGCAGGGGGAACGACACCTGGAAAACGCGCTGCGCGAACTGGGCCAGCGCTATCCCCGACGCTGCGCGGTGCGCATCGGCTATGACGAGGCCGGCGCCCACCGCTTGCACGCCGCCGGCGACTTGCTGCTGCATGGCAGCCGTTTCGAGCCGTTCGGCCTGGCGCCGCTCTATGCCATGCGCTACGGCACATTGCCGATCGGCTCGCGGGTCGGCGGCATGGCCGATACGATCGAAGACCCCGGTCCGCAACAGCCGCTGACCGCCATGACCCGCGCCACCGGGGTGCTGTTCGACGGCAGCACGCCCGCCGAGATGACCGCCGCCATCGCCCGCGCGGTCCATTTGCGGAGCCACGCGACCGTCTGGCGCGCGATGCAGCGCAACGCCATGACCGCGGACTTCAGTTGGCGGCCGGCGGTGGCGCAATACCTGGCGCTGTTCCACGCGCTCAGCGGCACCCAGGCGCAAGCGTCCGCCCCGGCGCGCCAGCCCGCGCAAGCCGCCGCGCACCCGGTGCGCCGCGCGCATCAGGGCGCTTCCCTCACGGCCCCGCTGCCGCAGTAGGAATCCGCCATGGCCAAGCCGCACGCCCTGCCTGACAACGCCGGCCTGCCTCGCATCCACTACGCGCGCGCCGGCCTGCCGCCAGCGTCGGACGACGGGGCGCGCGAGCAGTGGCTGGCGAGCGTGCGCCGCGCCGGTTTCACCGCGGTGCTGGCGCCCGTGCCCTGGCTCTGCCCGCCGGGCGCGCGGACGCTGGCGCCGGTCGATGCCGACCACGCCGCCGCCGACGGTGGCGTCGAGCCGCTCGCCACGCGGCTGGCGCGCGACGCGCGCAGCGCCGCCGACCACGGCCTGACGTTGCTGCTGCGCCTGGAGCTGCAGCGCGTGGCGCGCGAGGCCCGCGACACCACGGCCCCGGCCGCCTGGTATCGCGACCCCGTCGACGCCCCCGCGCGCGACCCTCGCCTGCCAGTCACCGAGCATGGCGTGAGGCAACTGCGCGACGGCCCGCCGGCGGGCTTCGTGGCCGCCTGGGCCGAGCGCCTGCGGCGCTGGACGCGCGCCGGGGTGGGCGGCTATGTGGTGCACGTGCCCCCGGTCCTGGACGCGCAGGCCTGGCGGACATTGTTCGCGCCCTCGCGCGAGGCCGACGGCGAACTGCGCGCCCTGGCCTGGACCCCGGGGTTGGCGCCCGCGGCGTTGGCGGGCTTGCACGACGCTGGCTTCGACGGCGTGTTCTCATCGCTGCCCTGGTGGGACTACCGGGCGCCCTGGCTGGCCGAGGAGTACGATCGCCTGCGCGCCATCGCGCCGATCATCGCCCCCGCGTGCGCGCTGGACGCCCCGCCCGCGGGCGCCGCGGCGCCCCGGGCGGATCCGCGGCGCGCCTGGACCGCGGCCCTGAGCGGCTGCGGCTGGCTCGCCGACGACATCGGCGAGGCCGGCGGCGCCCCCCAGGTCAATGCCTGGTTGCGGCAGGCCCATGCCACCGCCCCGCCCCGGATCGTGGTGGGCCGCGACGGCGGCGCCACCCTGGTGCTGCGCGAGACGGCCGCCGAGGGCGCGGATCTGCTCGCGCTCAATCCCGACGACCAGGCCCCCGCGCGCCTGGACCGGGACCTGGCCGCCGGCCTGCTGCCGCCCGGCGAGCTCTCCCCCCAGGACGGCGCGCCAGCCGACGGCATCCTGGCGCCCGCAGGCCATGCCCGTTATCTGCTGTCCCCCGCCCCGCCGATATGCGCGGCGCCACGGATGGCGGCCCCGGCGCGCGCCGAAGGCGCCCAGGCGCGCATCGCCATCGAGCAGGTCGCGCCCGCCGTCGACGGCGGCGGCTTTCCGGTCAAATGCAGCGTCCACGAACAGATCGAGGTGCGGGCGGACATCTTCATGGACGGCCACGACCAGCTCGCCGCCGAACTTCGCTGGCGCGCCGACGACGAACCCGGCTGGCGCAGCGTGCCGATGGTTCCGGCCGGCAACGACCGCTGGCAGGCCGCCTTCCGCCCGAGCCGGATCGGCCCGCACACCTTCCAGATCGTCGCCTGGTACGACAGTTGGGCCACCTTCCAGCACGAGTTCGAGGTCAAGCACGCTGCCGGCGCCAGCCTGCGGCTCGAGCGCGAGGAAGGGCTGCAATTACTGCGCGAGGCGGACCAGCGCGCCAGCATGGGCGGCGCGTCCGGCGCCGGCCTGCTCAAGCGCGCCATCAAGACCTGCGCCGCGCGGCGCGAGGGCGACGAGCCCGACGCCGAGCAGATTGCGCTGCTGCTCAGCCCGGCGCTGGCGCAGGCCATGCGCGGCCTGGACAGCCATCCGTTCGAGTCGCTGTCCGCCCCCCATCCCATCTGGGTCGACCGGCCGCGCGCGGTCCACGCCGCCTGGTATGAATTGTTTCCGCGCTCCCAGGCGACCGAGGCGGGCCGCCACGGCACGTTCGACGACGTGATCGCGCGCCTGCCCGACATCCGCGAAATGGGCTTCGACGTGCTGTACCTGCCGCCGATCCACCCCATCGGCCGGTCCAACCGCAAGGGCCGCAACAACAGTTTGCAGGCCGGGCCGGACGACGTGGGCAGCCCCTACGCGATCGGATCGGCCGCCGGCGGCCACGACGCCATCGAACCGCAACTGGGCACGCTGGAGGATTTCCTGCGGCTGGTACACGCGGCGCGCGCCCACGGCCTGGAAATGGCCCTGGACTTCGCCATTCAGTGCTCGCCCGATCACCCCTGGCTGGCGCAGCACCCGGACTGGTTTTCGTGGCGGCCCGACGGATCGCTGCGCTACGCCGAGAATCCGCCCAAGAAATACCAGGACATCGTCAACGTGTCGTTCTACGGCCCCGCGCCCAAGCGCGCGCGCAAGCTCGGGCTGTGGCGCGCCCTGCGCGACATCGTGCTGTTCTGGGCGGAACAGGGCGTGCGCACGTTCCGCGTCGACAACCCGCACACCAAGCCGCTGCCGTTCTGGCAGTGGCTGATCGCCGAAATCCACGCGCGCCATCCCGACGTGCTGTTCCTGTCCGAAGCCTTCACCCGCCCCAAGATGATGTACCGGCTGGCGAAGGTGGGATTCACGCAGTCATACACCTACTTCACCTGGCGCAACGACAAGGCCGAGCTGGAAGACTACCTGCGCGAGATCTCGCAGCCGCCGGCGGCGGATTTCTTCCGGCCGCATTTCTTCGTCAACACGCCCGATATCAACCCCCTGTTCCTGCAGACCTCGGGCCGTCCCGGCTTCCTGATCCGCGCGGCGCTGGCCGCGCTGGGCTCGGGGCTGTGGGGCGTCTACAGCGGCTTCGAACTGTGCGAGGCCGCGCCGGTGCCGGGCAAGGAGGAATACCTGGACTCCGAGAAGTACGAACTGCGCCCGCGCGACTGGCGCCAACCCGGCAACATCCGCGCCGACATCGCCCGCCTGAACCAGCTTCGCCGCGCCAACCCCGCCCTGCAGAGCCACCGCGGCCTGACGCTGGCCGCCAGCGGCAATGCGCGCGTCATCGCGTTCGCCAAGGCCACGCCCGGACAGGGCAACGTGATCCTGGCGGCGATCAGCCTGGACCCGTTCCACGCCCAGACGGCCCGCATCGAACCGCCCTACGCGCTCTTCTGCCCGCCGTGGGCCGCCGAGATGGTGGCCGAGGACCTGCTGGCCGAACGGCGCGAAACCTGGCGGGGCGGCGCCCGCGAAGTGGCGCTGTCTCCCGAACAACCCTATCGCATCTGGCGGCTGTCGCGTCATGGTTGACGCCGCCATGGAGCCCGCAACCATGAACAGCGATACCCCGCCCCAGGACGACGGCCTCTGGTACAAGGACGCGGTCGTCTACCAACTGCACGTGAAGTCGTTCTTCGACTCCAACGACGATGGCGTCGGCGACCTGCCGGGGCTGATCTCCAAGCTGGACTACATCGCCAACCTTGGCGTGGACACGATCTGGCTGCTGCCGTTCTACCCCTCGCCGCGGCGCGACGACGGCTATGACATCGCCGACTATCGCGGCGTGCACCCGGACTACGGCACCGTGGCCGACGTGCGCCGGCTGATCCGGGCGGCGCACGCGCGCGGCCTGCGGGTGATCACGGAACTGGTGGTCAACCACACGTCCGACCAGCATCCGTGGTTCCAGCGCGCCCGCAGTTCGCGGCCCGGTTCGGCCGCGCGCAACTTCTACGTGTGGTCGGACAACGACAAGGCCTATGCCGGCACCCGCGTCATCTTCTGCGACACCGAAAAATCCAACTGGACCTGGGACCCGGTGGCCAACGCCTACTTCTGGCACCGCTTCTACTCGCACCAGCCCGACCTGAACTACGACAACCCGCAGGTGCTCAAGGAAGTGCTGGCGGTGATGCGCCATTGGCTGGACATGGGCGTGGACGGCCTGCGCCTGGACGCGGTGCCCTACCTGGTCGAGCGCGAGGGCACCAACAACGAGAACCTGCCCGAGACCCACCAGGTGCTCAAGCGCATCCGCGCCGTGATCGATAGCGAATATCCCGGGCGCCTGCTGCTGGCCGAGGCCAACCAGTGGCCCGAGGACGCGCAGGAATACTTCGGCAATGGCGACGAATGCCATATGTCGTTCCACTTCCCGCTGATGCCGCGCATGTACATGGCCATCGCGCAGGAAGACCGCTTTCCCATCACCGACATCATCCGCCAGACGCCGGACATCCCCGCCACCTGCCAGTGGGCCATTTTCCTGCGCAACCACGACGAACTGACGCTGGAGATGGTCACCAGCCGCGAGCGCGACTATCTCTGGAGCGTCTACGCGGCCGATCCGCGCGCGCGCATCAACCTGGGCATCCGCCGCCGCCTGGCGCCGCTGCTGGAACGCGACCGGCGCCGGGTCGAACTGATGAACAGCCTGCTCTTGTCGATGCCCGGCACGCCGGTGCTGTACTACGGCGACGAACTGGGCATGGGCGACAACGTGCACCTGGGCGACCGCGACGGCGTGCGCACCCCGATGCAGTGGTCGCCCGACCGCAACGGCGGCTTCTCGCGCGCCGACCCCGAACGGCTGCCGCTGCCGGTGCTGATGGGGCCGCTGTACGGCTATGAAGCCGTGAATGTCGAGGCCCAGCAGCGCGATCCGCATTCGCTGCTGAACTGGACCCGCCGCATGCTGGCGCAGCGCCGCCAGACCCACGCCTTCGGGCGCGGCACCCTGCGTTTCATCCAGGCGGGCAACCGCAAGATCCTGGCCTACCTGCGGCAGTGGCGCGACACCACCATCCTGTGCGTGGCCAACCTGTCCAACGCCGCCCAGCCGGTGGAGCTGCCGCTGCAGGCCTTCAATGGCCGGGTGCCGGTCGAAATGCTGGGCGGCACGCCGTTTCCCGCGATCGGCGAACTGCCGTACCTGTTGACGCTGCCGCCTTACGGCTTTTACTGGATGGACCTGAGCGCCAACGCGGCGCCGCCGGGCTGGCATGCCAGTCCGCCGGAACGCATGCCGGAACTGATTACGCTGGTTCTGCGCGGCCACGCCAACGCGGTGCTGACCGACGCCTCGCGTCTCGCGCTCGAAACCGAAGTCCTGCCCGAATACCTGGCGCGCCAGCGCTGGTTCCCCGGCAGCGCCGCGCCGCCGCGCGCACAGTTGGCCTATGCCACGCCGTTCGGCGCCGATGGCGCGGAGTACTACTGGGCCGAGGCCGAGCCGGCCGATGCCCCCGCCACGCAACGGGTGCAGGTGCCCTTCGCACTGGTATGGGACGAAGCCGCGCAGATCCAGTATCCGATCGCGCGGGTGCGGCGCGGACCGGAGGTCGGCATCCTTGCCGACGCGTTCCTGCAGCCCGGCTTCGTGCTGGGGATCGTCGCGGCCCTGCGCGCCGCCCGGGAATGGGACGGCCGCCAGGGCGGCAAGCCGGGCGAGCGCCCCGGCGTCATCCGCTGCCTGCCCGAGCCCGGCCTGGCGACGCTAGACCTCGGCGGCGAACCGGCGCTGCAATGGATCAGCGGCGAACAATCCAACAGTTCGGTGGTGATCGGCGGGCAGGCCATCCTGAAACTGCTGCGCAATGTCCAGCCCGGCCTGTCGGCCGAAGTGGAAATGAGCCGCCACCTGACGCGCGCCGGCTACGCCAACATGCCCGCCCTGCTGGGCGAAGTCCGGCGGATCGATGCCGAGGACACGCCGTGCACGCTGGCCGTGCTGTACGCCTACATTCCCAACGAAGGCGACGCCTGGACCTGGACACTCGATTTCCTCAAGCGCGCCCTCGGCACCGCGCTGCTGGGGGGCGACAGCCCCGAGGAATTCGAGGCCAGCCTGGAAGGCTATGCCACCCTGGCCAACACCATGGGCCGGCGCGTGGCGCAATTGCACCAGGCCCTGTCGCGGCCCAGCGACGATCCGGCCTTCGCGCCCGCGGTGGCGTCGCGCGAGGCGGGCGACGCGCTCGCGGCCCAGGTCAACGCGCAACTGGACCGCGCCGCGCAGGCGCTGCGCGCGCGCCTGGACGCGCTGGAGCCCCCCTCGCGCGCTTGCGCCCAATGGCTGTTCGAACATCACGAACGCCTGGCGGCGCGGGTCGAAAGCATGGCCCAGGCGCTCGCCGGCAGCCCGCTGATCCGCGTCCACGGCGACCTGCACCTGGGCCAGATCCTGGTGGCGCAGACCGACGCCTACCTGATCGATTTCGAGGGCGAACCCGATCAACCGCTGGCGTTGCGCCGGCAATTGGCTTCGCCCGCCAAGGATGTGGCCGGCATGCTGCGCTCGTTCGACTATGCCGCGGCCGCCGTGGCGCGCCAGGATCCCCTGGGCGGCGCGCCGGCCGACGCCAATGCCGCGCCGGTGGAGAATGCGGCCGCGTCGAACTCGCCGGGGCAATTGCGCGATGCGCTGCTGGCGCGCTTTCGCGCCCGCGCCACCGAAGCCTTCCTGCAGGGCTACGAGGAAGCCGCCGCGGCCAACGCCCCGCGATGGCGCACCCTGCTGCAATTGGCGCAGCTCGAAAAGGCCGCCTACGAAATCGCCTACGAGGCCGGCCACCGGCCCGATTGGCTGTCCATTCCCCTGTGCGCGCTGGGCGCCCTGGCGCACTCCCTGCTGCAGAACGCGGCCATCGATGCCGAGGATCCGACCTCATGAACCGACGCCACGCCTCTTCCCGCGGCGCCGCCGGCGCGAACGGCCGTCCGCCGCCTGCCGCGCCTTCCCTGACGCCCCCTCTGGACGCGGCGCAGCGCACCGCCCTGGTCGCCGGCCTGCATGGCGACCCCTTCGCCGTGCTGGGCCCGCATGACGGCCACGTGCGGGTGCTGGCGCCCGGCGCGCGGTCGGTCACCGTGATCGGCGCCGATGAGGCGCGCCACCCGCTGGCCGATGACGGCGACGGCCTGTTCAGCGGCCCCGCGGACTGCGCCCGCGCCGGCGAGCCTGCCTCGTACCGGCTGGAGATCGAATGGCCGCAGGCGTTGCAGCGCACCGCCGACCCATATGCCTTCGGCCCATTGCTGCCGGCCGACGCCTTGCGCGGGTTGGCGGCCGGCGACTGGCGGGCCGCCCTGGACTGGCTCGGCGCGCGGCCCGCCACGGTCGATGGCGTCGCCGGGCTGCGCTGCGCCGTCTGGGCGCCGAACGCGCGCCGCGTGGCGCTGGTCGGCGACTTCAATAGCTGGGATCCCCGCCGCCACGGCATGCGGCTGCGGCACGAGGCCGGCGTCTGGGAGCTGTTCGTGCCCGACGTCGCGGCGGGCTCGGCCTACAAGTTCGCCGTCACCGACGCGACCGGCGCGATCCGTTTCAAGGCCGATCCGCACGCGCGCCGCGCCGAACTGCCGCCGGCAACCGCCTCGGTGGTGGACGACGCGGCGCCCTATCCGTGGACGGACGGCGACTGGATGCGCGGCCGCGGGAACCGCCATGGCGCGGACGCGCCCATCGCGATCTATGAAGTCCACGCGGGCTCATGGCTGGCCACCGGCGACGATGCCTGCGCCTGGCGGCAACTGGCCGACAAGCTGCCGGCCTACGCCGCGTCGATGGGGTTTTCACATATCGAACTGATGCCGATCATGGAACATCCGTTCGGCGGCTCGTGGGGCTACCAGCCGCTGGGCTTGTTCGCGCCCAGCGCGCGCTTCGGTCCGCCGGCGGCCTTCGCGCACTTCGTCGACCGCTGCCACGCCGCCGGCGTCGGCGTCATCCTGGACTGGGTGCCCGCGCACTTTCCCGACGACGCCCATGGCCTGGCGCGCTTTGACGGCACGGCGCTTTACGAATACGACGACCCGCGCGAGGGCTACCACCCCGACTGGCACACGCTGGTCTACAACCTGGGACGCACCGAAGTGCGGGGATTCATGATCGCCAGCGCCCTGCACTGGCTGCAACGCTTCCACGTCGATGGCCTGCGCGTGGACGCGGTGGCGTCCATGCTGTACCGCGACTACAGCCGGCGGCCCGGCGAATGGATTCCCAACCGCCACGGCGGCCGCGAGAACCTGGAGGCCGTCGATTTCCTGCGCGCGCTGAACCAGGCGGTGCGCCACGAGGTGCCCGACGCGATCATGGTCGCCGAGGAGTCCACTGCCTGGCCCGGCGTGACCGCCCCGGTGGCCGATGGCGGCCTGGGCTTTCACTACAAGTGGAACATGGGCTGGATGCATGACACCCTGCGCTACCTGCGCGAAGACCCGGTGCATCGCAAGCACCACCACGGCGAGCTGACTTTCTCCATGGTCTACGCCTATGCCGAACGCTACGTCCTGCCGCTGTCGCACGACGAGGTGGTGCACGGCAAGGGCTCGCTGCTGAACAAGATGCCCGGCGACGCCGCCGCGCGCCTGGCCAACCTGCGCGCCTACCTGGGCTACATGTGGGCCCATCCGGGCAAGAAGCTGCTGTTCATGGGCGGCGAGATCGCCCAGCCCGACGAATGGAACCACGACGCGCCGCTGGATTGGAACCTGCTGGACGATCCGCCTCGCAGGGGCGTGCAGCGGCTGGTCGGCGACCTGAACCGGCTGTACCGCGACCAGCCCGCGCTGCACGCGCTTGACGCCGACCCCGCCGGATTCGCCTGGGTGGTGCTGGATGACGCCGACAACAGCGTGGTCGCCTTCCTGCGCACCGATGGCGCGGCGCAAATGCTGGCGATCAGCAACTTCACGCCGGTGGCCCGGGACGGCTACCGCGTCGGCGTGCCGCTGCCCGGCCGCTGGGCCGAAGTCCTCAATACCGATGCCGGCGCCTATGGCGGCGCCGGCGGCGGCAACCTTGGGCTGGCGCGCACCGCGCCGGAGCCGGCGCACGGCCATGCCCAATCGCTGGCCCTGACGCTGCCGGCCCTGTCCACCCTCTACTTCAGGCATGAAGGCGAATGACCATGGATCCCTCCCTGTTGACCCGCATGACCGCCGGCCACCCCTATCCGCTGGGGGCCGTCAGCGACGGCCTGGGCGTGAACTTCGCCGTGTTCTCGGCCAACGCCACCCGCATCGAGGTCTGCCTGTTCGATGCCCGCGGCCGCAAGGAACTGCGCCGTTTCGATCTGCCGGAATGCACCGACGAGATCTGGCACGGCTACCTGCCCGATGCCCAGCCGGGCCTGGTCTACGGCTTGCGCGCCCATGGCCCGTACGACCCGCGCAACGGCCACCGCTTCAACCCGCACAAGCTGCTGCTGGACCCCTACGCGCGCCAGCTCACCGGCCCGGTCAACTGGAGCGATGCGCTGTTCGGATACCGCCTCAACCACGCCCGCGCCGACCTGGCGATGGACCGGCGCGACAGCGCCCCCGCCATGCCCAAGGCGATCGTGGTGGAGGATCTGCCGTTCAACTGGGGCAACAGCAAGCCGCCGCGCACCGCCTGGGCCGACAGCGTCATCTACGAGATGCACCTGCGCGGCGCCTCGATGCTGCGCGAAGACCTGCGTCAACCGCTGCGGGGCACCAGCGCGGCGCTGGCCGATCCGCGCTTCATCGAGCACCTGCAACGGCTGGGCGTGACCGCGATCGAACTGCTGCCGGTGCACGCCTTCCTGCAGGACCGCTTCCTGCTCGAGCGCGGGCTGCGCAACTACTGGGGCTACAACACGCTGTCGTTCTTCGCGCCCGAGCCGTCGTACCTGCAGCACGGCCCCAACGACCTGCGCCAGGCCATTCGCCGCCTGCACGCTGCCGGCCTGGAGGTCATCCTCGACGTGGTCTACAACCACACCTGCGAAGGCAACGAACTGGGGCCGACGCTGTCATGGCGCGGGCTGGACAATGCCAGCTACTACCGCCTGGTGCCGGGCGAGGAGCGCCACTACATCAACGACACCGGCTGCGGCAACACGGTCAACCTGTCCCATCCGCGGGTGCTGCAGATGGTGACCGATTCACTGCGCCACTGGGTGCGGTCCTATGGCGTGGATGGCTTCCGCTTCGACCTGGGGGTCACGCTGGGGCGGGAAGGCACCGGCTTCGATCCGGGGTCGGGCTTTTTCGACGCCGTGCTGCAGGACCCGGAACTGGCGGGCATCAAGCTCATTTCCGAACCGTGGGACATCGGCCCGGACGGCTACCAGCTCGGCAACCATCCGCCCGGCTTCGCCGAGTGGAACGACCGCTACCGCGACACGACGCGGCGCTACTGGCGCGGCGACGAGGGGCAGCGCGGCGACATGGCGGCGCGGCTGACCGGCTCGCGCGACGTCTTCGACCGCCGCCACCGGCGCCCCTGGGCCAGCGTCAACTTCGTCGCCTCGCACGATGGCTTCACCGTGCGCGACGTCGTCAGCTACGACGGCCGCCACAACGAGGCCAATGGCGAGAACGGCGACGACGGCCATCCCGAGAACTACAGCAGCAATTGGGGCGAGGAAGGTCCCAGCCAGGATGAGGCGGTGCTGGAACGGCGCGACCGGGTGCAGCGGGCGCTGCTGGCCACGCTGTGCCTGTCGGATGGCACGCCCATGCTGCTGGCCGGGGATGAATTCGGCAACACCCAGGACGGCAATAACAACGCCTACTGCCAGGACAATCCCCTGTCCTGGCTCGACTGGACCCAGGCCCAGAGCGATGAAGGCCGCGCGCTGAGCCAGGCGGTGGCGCGCGCGCTGGCCTTGCGGCGCGGTCATCCTTCCCTGCGGGCCGCGCGCTATGGCGACGCCGCCCGCGAAGTCTGCCCCGGCGTGGCCGCCATCGCCTGGTTCAACCCCGACGGCCGCCCCATCGAACCGGCCTCCTGGGAAGATGTCACCGCCAAGTCCCTCGCCCTGCGCCGCGCCGCGCTGCGTGACGACGGCAGCGCCGACATCACGCTGCTGCTGCTCAATCCCGGCGCCGAGCCGGCCGCCTTCACGCTGCCAGCGCCGGCGCTGGCCTGGATCCGCGAGCTGGATTCCTCCGCGCCGACCGCCGCGGCACCCGTCAATCAGGGAGAACTCGTGGTGCCGGCGCAGAGCCTGGTGCTGCTGGCGGCCGCCCACATCCCGGAGCAGGCGCAATGACCGCATGGCCCGAACCATTTTCCTTCGGCGCCCTGCCGCTGCCCGATGGCCGCACGCGCTTTCGCCTGTGGGCGCCTTCCGCGCCCCCCGGGCTGGCCCTGCTGATCGAGGGCCGCGATCCCATCGCGCTGCGGCGCGACGCGCAGGGGTACGCGCAGGTGGATGTGGATTGCGGCCCGGGCACGCGCTACCGCTACCGCATCGGCGACGCGCTGGTGGTGCCCGATCCCGCCTCGCGCCTGCAGGCCGGCGACGTGCGGGACGCCAGCGTGGTCACCGGCCTCGACACCTACCCATGGCGGCATCCGGGATGGCGCGGCCGGCCATGGGAGGAGACCGTGCTGTACGAAGTGCACGTGGGCCTGGCAGGCGGCTATGCCGGCCTGCGGCAACGCCTGCCCGCCCTCGCCGACCTTGGCGTCACGATGCTCGAACTGATGCCGCTGGCCGATTTCCCCGGGCCGCGCAACTGGGGCTACGACGGCGTGCTGCCGTACGCGCCCGACACCGCCTACGGCACGCCCGAGGAACTGAAGGACCTCATCGATACCGCCCACGGCCTGGGCATGGGCGTGATGCTGGACGTGGTCTACAACCATTTCGGCCCTGATGGCAATTTCCTGTCGCAATACGCCGCGCCGTTCTTCCGCGACGACGTACCCACGCCGTGGGGCGCGGCCATCGATCTGCGCCAGGCCGCCGTGCGCCGCTATTTCGAGGAAAGCGCGCTTCATTGGCTCACCGAATACCGTTTCGACGGCCTGCGGCTTGACGCCGTGCATGCCATCATCGACCAGGACTGGCTGGAGGAATTGGCGCGCCACCTGCGCGGCCAGTTGCCGCAACGCCACCTGCACCTGGTGCTGGAGAACGATGACAACCGCGCGTCGCTGCTCGGCGCCGGTTACGACGCGCAATGGAACGACGACGCGCACCACGTGCTGCACCACCTGCTGACCGGCGAATCGCATGGCTACTACGCCGATTACACGCGCTATCCGGCCCAGGCGCTGGCCCAATGCCTGGAGCAAGGCTGGCTGTACCAGGGCCAGCCCTCCGCCCATCGCGGCGGCCGCCCGCGTGGCGAACCCAGCGCCCACCTGCCGCCCACGGCTTTCGTGCTGTTCCTGCAGAACCACGACCAGACCGGCAACCGCGCCCAGGGCGAACGCCTGACCACCCTGACGCCATCGCCGGACCGCCTGCGCGCGGCGGTTGCCCTGCAACTGCTGGCCCCGCAGATCCCCCTGATCTTCATGGGCGAGGAATGCGGCAGCACCGCGCCCTTCCTCTACTTCACCAGCCATGCCGATCCGGCGCTGGCGCGGGCGGTGCGCGAGGGCAGGCGCCGCGAGTTCCCGGCCCTCGCGCTCGACGCGGCCGCGGTGCCCGACCCCGGCGCCATCGACACCTATGCCCGCAGCCAGCCATGGACCGCCGAACACAGCGACGAGGGCAAGGCCTGGCGCACCTATTACCGGGCGCTGCTGCACCTGCGGCGGCAGCTCATCGCGCCGCGCCTGCGCGGCGCGGTCAGCCTGGGCGCCCTGGCGCTGGGCGCCGCCACCGCGCTCGCCCGCTGGCGGCTGGGCGATGGCGCGGTGCTCTCGCTGTACGTCAACCTGGGCGACGCGCCCGAATCCCTGCCGCCCGATCTGTCGCCGCCCCCGGCGGACTGCGACCTGTTGTTCGAGTCGCTGCCCGGCGCGTTCAACGCGCTGCGCACCGGCAGCGTGTGCGGCAACAGCGCGACCTACCTGCTGGAGAACATGCCATGACCGCCTCGCTGTCCGCGCTGGCCAAGGCCGCCGGCCTGGCGGAACATTGGACCGACGCCCACCAGCGGGCCCGCGTCGTCGCGCCCGACACGCTGCGCGCCCTGCTGCGCGCGATGGACCTGCCCGCCGACAGCGACGCGGACATCCGCGACAGCCACGAACGGCTGGCCAGCGCCCGCGGCGCGGCGCAACTGCCGGCCATGCTGGTCGGCATCGCCGGCGGCATGCTGAAGGTGCCGCCTTCGTGCGCGGGGCGCTACGAGATCAGCGCCGCGCACGCCAGGCCGCTGGCCGGGGAAACCACCCCGGACGCCGCCGGCCAGCCGGAGATCGCCCTCCCCACCGTTCCCGGCTACTACACCCTGGCGCTGCGCGCCGGCGCCACCCTCCTGGCGGTGGCGCCGGCCAGCGCCCCCACGCCCTCCCAATTGCTGGGCGAGCCCCGGCCGCGCGCCTGGGGCCTGGCGGTACAGGTCTACAGCCTGCGACGCGCCAGCGACGATCCGGTTCACGCGACCCAGGGCCATGGCGATTTCGGCGCGCTGCGCGAGCTGGCCGCGAGCGCGGGCGCAGCGGGCGCGGACGCGCTGGCGATCAGTCCGGTCCACGCGATGTTCGCCGCGGATCCCGAGCAGTACAGTCCCTATTCGCCTTCGAGCCGGCTGTTCCTCAACACGCTCTATGCCGATCCCGCCGCCGTGCTCGGCGACAGGCCGGTGCGCGCGGCGCTGGCGCGGATGGGGCCGCTGGCGCAACAGGCGCTGCATGCCCTGGACAAGCAGGACCTGATCGACTGGCCGCAGACCGCCCGCGCCCGCCAGCGGCTGCTGCGCGAACTGCATCGCGATTTCGAGCGCACGGCGACGCCACAGCAGCGCCAGGCGCTGCAGGCGTTCCGCGCGGCCGGCGGACAGTCCCTGCACGACCATGCGCTGTTCGAAGCGCTGCACGAACACCTGGGCCGCATGCCCGGCGCGCCTCGCGCCTGGACCGCGTGGGCGGACGGCCTGCGCGATCCCCGTTCCGCCGAGGTCCGCGATTTCGCCCAGGCGCAGGCGGCCGAACTGGACTTCCACATCTTCGCGCAATGGCTGGCCGCGGTCAGCCTGTCTCAGGCGCAGCAGACGGCCAGGCGCGCCGGCATGCGCGTGGGCCTGATCGCCGACCTGGCCATCGGCGCCAGCCCCGCCGGCAGCCATGCCTGGAGCCACCAGGCCGACCTGGTGCGGCACGCCGGCGTGGGTGCGCCGCCCGATATCTACAATCCGCAGGGGCAGGCCTGGGGCCTGACGGCGCTGTCGCCGCAGGCCCTGCGCCAATCCGGCTATGCCGCCTTCCTCGCGTTGCTGCGCGCAGGCCTGGCCCACGCCGGCGGACTGCGCATCGACCACATCCTGGGCATGGCGCGCCTGTGGCTGATCCCGAAGGGCGCGCCGGCCAGCGACGGCGCCTACCTGCGCTATCCGCTGCGCACGCTGCTGCGGCTGACGGCGCTGGAGGCGTGGCGCCACCAGGCGCTGGTGATCGGCGAAAACCTGGGCACCGTGCCCGAGGGCTTTGACGACACGCTGCGCGACCACGGACTGCTGGGCATGGACGTGTTGTGGTTCATGCGGGATGCGGCCGGCCCGCGTCGCGCGGCCGGCTTCGTCGCGCCCGAGGCCTGGCCGGCCCCGGCCGCCGCCATGACGACCACCCATGACCTACCCACGCTCGCGGGCTGGTGGCGCGGCCGCGATCTCGACTGGCGCAGCGGTCTTGGCCTGCTCGGCGCCGACGAGCGCGAAGCCGACCTGCGCGCGCAGCGCCAAGCGGACCGCGAATGCCTGTGGCAGGCGGTGCGCGACCATGCGCGCCTGCCGCCCGACACGCCCGCGCCTGCGCAAGCGCCCAGCGCCTCTTTGCTGGCCTTCGTCGCGGCCACGCCGTGCCCCCTGGCCCTGGTGCCCCTGGAGGATGCCACCGGCGCGATCGACCAACCCAACCTGCCGGGCGCCGACAGCCGCCATCCCAACTGGCGGCAGCGCCAGCCCCTGGCGGCGGCGGATTGCCTGAAGGACCCGGCGGTGCGCGAACGCCTCGCCCCGCTGCGGTCCCTGCGCGGACGCAAACCATGAACAGCCACGCACCTGTCCTTCCGGCGGGGGCCGGCCGCCCCCGGGCCACGCTGCGCCTGCAACTGCACGCGGGCTTCACCCTCGACGACGCCTGCGCGCAACTGCCGTACTTCGCCGGCCTCGGCATCAGCCATCTGTACCTGTCGCCCATCACCCAGGCGCGCGCCGGGTCCACCCATGGCTACGACGTGATCGACCACGGGCGGGTCAGCGTCGACCTGGGCGGCGAGGCGGCGCTGCGCCGCCTGGCGGCGCAGGCGCGCGCGCGCGGCATGGGGCTGATCGCCGACATCGTGCCCAACCACATGGCGACCGACGTCGCCAACGCCTGGTGGGCGGACGTATTGCGCCATGGCGAGCGCAGTCCGCATTCGCGCTGCTTCGACATCGACTGGCGCGCGCCCGATCCCGCCCTGCGCGGCAAGGTGCTGCTGCCGGTGCTGCCGGAACCCTACGGCGTCTGCCTCGAGAACGGCGACATTACGTTGGCATACGCCCCCGGACAAGGCTATGCCATCGCCATCGGCGACCAGCGCTACCCGCTGGAGCAGGCCCCGCAATCCGAACAATCCCCCGCGCGGACCTGCGCCGCGCATGCGCCCGGCACGCCCCAGGGCCGGCGCCGGCTGCATCAGTTGCTGGAGCGCCAGCATTACCGCCTGGCCTGGTGGCGCACCGCGCCCGATCAGATCAACTGGCGGCGCTTCTTCGAGATCACCGAGCTGGTCGGCGTGCGGGTCGAGGACGACATCGTGTTCGACGCCGTGCATGCCCTGCCCCTGCGGCTGGTGCAGGAGGGCGTGCTGGACGGCCTGCGCATCGACCATGTCGACGGCCTGGCCATGCCGGGTGCGTACCTGCGGCGGCTGCGCGCGGCCCTGTCCCGGGCCGCGCCGGCGCGCGCGCAGGCCGGCCTGTCAGGCGCGCCTTACCTGATCGTGGAGAAAATCCTCGCCCAGGACGAACCCCTCGACCCGCGCTGGCCCGTCGATGGCACCACCGGCTACGATTTCATGGACCAGGTCGGCGCGCTGCTGCACGAGGCCGACGCCCGGGAGCCGCTGGAGGCCTTCTGGCAAACGCTCACCGGCGACCGCCGGCCGCCATCGACGCAACTGCTGCGGGCGCGCGAGCTGATGCTGGCGCGCCACTTCGCCGCCGAGCGGCTGGTGCTGGTGCGCGCGCTCACCCGGATCGCCCGGCTCGACCTGCGCACCCGCGACTGGACCGCGCCCGCCATCGACCGCGTGCTGAGCGCGTTGCTGGCGGCGTTTCCCGCGTATCGCAGTTATGCGGAGGATGGCGGTCGCGGCGCCACCGATCGCCACCATTGGCGGATCGCCCTGGCCGGCGCGCGCGCCAGCCTGCCCGCCCCGGCCGACAGCGCCGACGGCCGCCTGCTGGCGCTGCTGGATCAATGGCTGGACGGCTCGGCCGGAGAGCCCCAGGAGGAAAGCGCCGCCACCGCCCTGCGCAGCGCGCGGGCGCGGGCGCTGCGCCACTTCCAGCAACTCACCCCGCCCCTGGCCGCCAAGGCCCTGGAAGACACGCTGTTCTATCGCCATGGCCCTTTGCTCTCGCGCAATGAGGTCGGTTCATCGCCCACCCGGTTCGCCCTGGCGCCGAAGGCGTTTTTCGACGCCTGCGCCGCGCGCGCCAGCAGCCATCCCGACGCCATGCTGGCCACCGCCACCCACGACCACAAGCGCGGCGAAGACAGCCGCTGCCGACTGGCCGCGCTGAGCGAAATCCCGCAGGCCTGGATCGCCGCCGCGAGCGACTGGATCGAACGCCTGGCCCCGCGCGACGGCATGCCGTCGCGCGCCGACCGCTACCTGCTGCTGCAGACGCTGGTCGGAGCCTGGCCGCTGGAGCTGGCGCCCGAGGACATTGGCGACCGCCCCGACGCCGTCGCCGCCCTTATCGAGCGCGTGGCGCAATGGCAGCAGAAGGCGCTGCGCGAAGCCAAGCTGCACACGCGCTGGACCGCGCCCGACATCCCCTACGAAGACGCGGCCCGGCAGGCGCTGGACGCGCTGGCGCACACCGCCGGTGGCCGCGGCCTGCTGCGGGAGATCGCGGATTTCGCCGAACGGCTGGCGCCCGCCGGCCTGGTCAACAGCCTGACCCAGACGCTGCTGCGCTATACCCTGCCGGGCATGCCCGATCTGTACCAGGGCGCCGAACTGTGGGACTTCAGCCTGGTCGATCCCGACAACCGCCGTCCCGTGGACTACGCACACCGCGCGGCCTTGCTGGCCGAGGCGGCCGGCGACGGCGCCCTCGACACCAGCGCCGCCGCGTGGCGCAGCGGCGCGATCAAGCAGGCACTGATCCAGCGGTCGCTGGCGCTGCGCGCCCATCACCCCGAACTGCTGCGCGACGGCGCGTTGCTGCCCCTCGAGATACGCGGACCGCGCGCGTCGCGCCTGCTGGCGTTCCTGCGCCGCCATGCGGGCCAGGCTCTGCTGGTCCTCGCGCCCCATCATTGCGCCACCGCCATTGCCGGCTATGCGCGCGGCGATGGCACGACCGCCCGCGCCTATTGGGCGGACACGCATGTGATCCTGCCGGCCGGCGTGGGAGACGAGCTGCATGACGTGCTGTCCGACCGCCGGCATCCGGCCGCGGCGCTGAACGTTGCCGACCTGTTGCATGACGCGCCGGTGGCGTTGTGCCTGCTATCAGTCTGATTATCTCGCTCGCGCGCAACAAAACCTGGCACTTGCAACAGGACATGGCACGCGCGCCAACCCTCGCGGCATGGGGCGTATGCTCCTACGCTTAATAGCAAAAAGCGATAAACCGGCAGGGGACATGCCTCTTTTCCATTCCGATGGCGAACACGCCATGGCCCCCGCGCATCTGGAGAGGAGAAGAAGTTGGAGAACACCCCCAATACCGAGCTCAAGGGCGGCCTGAAGTCCCGCCACCTCACGATGATGTCCATCGCCGGCGTCATCGGCGCCGCGCTGTTCGTGGGGTCCGGCAAGCAGATCGCCCTGGCCGGCCCCGCCGTCATCCTGGCCTACATCGGCGGCGGCATCCTGGTCATCCTGGCCATGCGCATGCTGGGCGAGATGGCCGTGGCGCAGCCGGACACCGGCTCGTTCTCGACCTACGCCGACCGCGCCATCGGGCGCTGGGCGGGCTTTACCATCGGCTGGCTCTACTGGTACTTCTGGGCCCTCCTGATGGGCTGGGAAGCCTACGTCGCCGGGCAGATCCTGCACGGCTGGTTCCCGATGGTCCCGGCCTGGGGCTATGCGCTGCTGGTGACGGTGTCGCTGCTGATCGTCAACTTCCTGAACGTGCGCAACTACGGCGAATTCGAATTCTGGTTCGCGCTCATCAAGGTGGTGGCCATCGTGCTGTTCCTGGTGATGGGCAGCCTGGCGCTGGCGCACCTGTGGCCGTGGGGCGCCGCCAACGGCTGGGATCACCTGACCAGCCAGGGCTTCATGCCCAACGGCCCGAAGGCCGTGGTGGTGGCGCTGCTGGGCGTGATGTTCGCCTTCATCGGCGCCGAGATCGTCACCGTGGCCGCCGCCGAATCGGCCGACCCGGGACGCGAGATCATCAAGACCACGCGCTCGGTCGTGTGGCGCATCTGCCTGTTCTACGTGGGGTCGATCTTCATCGTGGTCTGCCTGGTGCCGTACAACGCGCCCGGGCTGACGCAGCCGACCCAGGGCACCTACAACGTCGCGCTCGACGCGCTCGGCATTCCGCACGCGCAGTTGATCGTCAACTTCATCGTGCTCACTTCGGTGTGCAGTTGCTTCAATTCTGCGCTGTACACCGCCTCGCGCATGCTCTATTCGCTCGCCCGGCGCGGCGACGCCCACCGCGTCATGCAGATCACCGGGCGCAAGACCGGCACGCCCTACGTCGGCGTCATCGTCTCCAGCCTGTTCGCCTTCGCCGCCGTCTGGATGATGGCGACCTCGAAAATGGACGTCTATGACGTGCTGATGCAGGCCACCGGCACCATCGCGCTGTTCGTCTACCTGGCCATCGCCTTCTCGCAATTGCGCATGCGCCAACGCCTGCAGGCGCGCGGGGTGCGGCTGGAATTCAGGATGTGGCTGTTCCCGTGGCTGACGTATGCGGTGATCGTCTGCATCATCGCCGCCCTGGTCACCATGGTGATCGAAGGCACCTATCGCAACGAAGTGGTCTACACCTCGATCCTGGCCGGCGTCATCGTCGCCATGGGCATCGTGGCGCAGGTGTTCGGCATCGGCACGCGCGAGCGCGCGGCCAACGGCCCGGCCACGGCGGGCGCCGACTGAACCGCGTCCCAGGCGCGCGCCGCCTCACGCCTGGCCGGAAACTCCCGCGGCACGCGACAGCACCGCGCTCAATCCGGCGGGCTGTCCGGCCCCGGCCACGCGCATCTCGTAGCGCAACGCCAGTCCATGATTGCGCGCGATGCGGCGCGCGATCGAAACGCCCAGCCCGCTACCCGACTCTTCATTGCCGGCACCGCGCAGGAAGCGGTCGCCCAGGCGTGCCATGACCTCCGGCGCCAGGCCCGCACCCTCGTCGTCGACCACGATGCGTGCCGGCTCGAAGGTGATGCGCACCCGTCCGTGCCGGGGCCCGTAGCGGATGGCATTGTCCAGCAAGTTCTTGAGCAGGATCGCCAGCGCGTCGGCATCGCGCGCCACGGGCAGCGGCGCCTGGCCCGCGGCCGGCCACTCGACGTCGATGTCGACATCACGTCGGTTGGCGATCCAGAGACAATCGCCGATCGCCTGTTCCGCCACGGCACGCCAATCCACCTCGGACGCGAATGCCACCTCGCCCACGCTGTCCAGGCGCGCCAGGGTCAACAACTGGGTCACCAGGCGGTCCATGCGCTCTAGCCCGCGAGTCACGTGCGCCTGCGCCTCGGCGCGCAAAGCCGGATCGCCGGAGCGTTGCGCCACCTCCCATTGCACCCGTAGCGCCGCCAGCGGGGTGCGCAATTCGTGCGCGGCGTCCGCGGTCAGGCGGCGCTCCTGCTCGATCAGGCGACCGGCCCGCGCCAGCAGCCCATTCATCGCGGCCACCAGCGGCCTGAGTTCGCCCGGCGCGTCCTCCGGCAGCGGCGAGCCATCGTCGGGCCGGCGGCGTTCCAGGGTGTGCGACAAGATACGCAGCGGCCTGATCGCCCGACGCACCGCCATCACCAGTACGCCGATCAGGACCGGCAGCCCGACCAGCCAGGGCGCCAGCTGGCTCAGCAGATACGCCACCACCAGGTCCTCGCGCTCGCCGATCCGCTGCCCCACCGCCACCCGCGCGGTCCCCGCGGCATCGCTCAGGTAATAGAGCCGCCACGGCGCGCCATTGACCGTGCTGTCGACGAATCCCTGCAGGCCATCGCCGCGCGGGAACTGGCGCGCTTCGCTGTCCATCACCAGCGGCTCGCCGGTTCCAAGCCAGATGGCCACGGACAGATCGCCGTGGCTGGCGTCACCCGAGTCAGGCGCCTGCGTCAGCAACGGCGAGGCAGAGGTCACGGACGGCGGCAACAGCGAAGCCACCGCCAGCGTCTGTTCGGCCAGTCGCAGCATATCCGTGTCGTACAGTTCATTGATCTCGTGCTGCGCGCGCCAATAGGTGCCGGCAATGGTCAGCAGCCACCCGAGCGGCACCGCCAGCAACACCGCGATGACCAGCCTGCGCTGCAGGGTCATGATGCGGCATCCGGCTGACCCAATGCATAGCCGGAGCCGCGCAGGGTCCGCACGATCTTGGGATGAATCTTGCGCCGCAGATGATGCACGTGCACCTCCAGCGTATTGCTGCCCTCGTTGTCCGCATCCCAGTCATACAGCTTGTCGCGCAGGAACTCGCGCGTCAGCACCCGGCTCGGATGCGACAGAAACAGCTCCAGCAGCTGCGCCTCGCGGAACGTCAGGTCGACCGGCTGGCCCTTCCAGCGCGCCTCGTGCGAAGAAGGCTGGTATTCGAGATCGCCATGACGCCACACGGGCTCGGGCTTGCCAGCCACCCGCCGCGTCACGGCGCGCAGCCGCGCGGCCAGCTCGTCCAGGGTGATGGGCTTGATCAGGTAATCGTCGGCGCCGGCGTCCAGCCCGGCGATGCGGCTGTCGACCGCGTCGCGCGCGGTCAGGATGACAACCGGCACGCTCCATCCCGCCTTGCGCCAGCGCGTCAGCAGCGCGACGCCGTCTTCGCCGGGCAGGCCCAGGTCCAGCACCACCGCGTCGTACTGCACCACCCGCCTGGCCTGGTCAGCTTCGCCAGCGCTGCCGAATCCGTCGACCGCATAGCCCAGAAGGCGTAAGCCTTTTTTCAAGCCATCACCGATGAGCGGGTCGTCCTCGACGATAAGGATACGCATTTGATCCCCCTGCAGTCCGATACGTCCCAGATTACCACCGACGCGCGCTTAATTTGCGATTAAGGTCGAGCCTCTACGCTGCGGGCCATCGTTCAAGCCGCTTGACGATGCATCACTGGAACCCGCCATGCCGCAGCTCAAATCCTCCTCGTTCCTGGCCGCCATGGCCCCCCACGCGACCGCACGCGCCGAGCGGCCCGTACTGCACCTGCATCCCGAAGGCGACCCGACGCGAGCGCGGGTCGAAGCCTATATCCACGAACGCTACCAACGCCGCTTCGGCGCGCGGCTCAAGTCTTGGATGCCCAGCCTGGTCAGTTTGCGGATCGGCGAGGAAATCCTGGCCGCCGCCGGCTACCGCGATGCGCGCGAGCCGCTCTTTCTGGAACGCTATCTGGCCGCGCCCATCGAGCATTACCTGGGCGAGCGCGGCCTGCCGGTGGCGCGCGCCCACATCGTCGAGACCGGGCAGTTCGCCGCCGCGCGTCCGGGCGCCGGACGCCTGCTGGTGCCGTTACTGGCGCGGCACCTGCACCACAGCGGCTTCGAATGGGCAGTGGGAACGTTGACGCAGGAACTGCATCACCTGTTCTCGCGCATGGGCCTGGCGCACCAGCCGCTGGCCATTGCCAGCGCGCGCGGCCTGAGCGCGGCCGACCGCAAGGACTGGGGCACCTACTACGACCACGACCCGCAGGTATTCGCGGGGCGCCTGGACGCGATCCTCTCCCACATCCCGGAGCGCCAGGCATGAGCGTCAATGACTTCTTTAGCGCCCTGCGCGCGCCGGACCGCGCCGACCGGCTGGCGCTGCGCTCGCCCGCGGACACGCTGACCTATCCCGCGCTGCTCGAGCGCGTGCGCGAACAGGGCGAATTGCTGTCGCGCAGTGGCGCGCGCATCGTGGCCTCGCTGCTGGACAATGGCGCCGACTGGATCGTGCTCGACCTGGCATGCCTGGCCAGCGGCGCGGTGCATCTGCCGCTGCCGCTGTTCTTCTCGCCCGAACAGATCGCCGCGACCCTGCGGGCCAGCGGCGCGCAGGTGCTGGCCTGCGCCGGTGGAGACGCCGATCGCCTGGCCGCCTTCGGCTTCAGCCCGCTTGCGGTCGCGGGCGACCTGGCGCTGCTGCGGCGACCGGCCCAGCCCGCCCAACTGCCGGCGGGCACGGACAAAATCACGTTCACCTCAGGCTCCACCGGCCACCCCAAGGGCGTGTGCCTGAGCGCGGCCGCCATGCTCGCCGTGGCCGCCGGCCTGGCGCAGGCCACCACGGGGCTGGGCATCGAGCGCCACTTGGTAGCCCTGCCCCTGCCGGTGCTGCTCGAGAACATCGCCGGCGTCTACGCCCCCTTGCTGCATGGCGCCACGGTCGATGTACGGCCGCTGGCGCAGGTGGGGCTGTCCGGCTCATCCCGGTTCGATCCCGCCACGCTGCATGCCGCACTCATCGAGGCGCGCGCCGACAGCGCCATCGTGCTGCCGCAGATGTTGCGCGCCTATGCCGGCTGGCTCCACGCGACCCGCCATCCCGCCCCCGCCAGCCTGCGTCTGATGGCGGTGGGCGGCGCGGCGGTCGGCCCCCTCTTGCTGGCCCAGGCGCGCGCGGCCGGATTGCCGGCCTACGAGGGCTACGGCCTGTCGGAGGCCGCGTCGGTGCAAACGCTCAATCTGCCGGGCGCGGACTTGCCCGGTTCGGCTGGCCGGCCCCTGCCGCACGCCCGCGTGCGCATTGGCGCCGACGGCCAGATCGAGGTGGCGGGCAGCCTGGCGCTGGGCTATCTCGGCGAGCCGACGGCGCGGCGCGAATGGTGGCCGACCGGCGACCTGGGACACATCGACGCGGCGGGCTTCCTGCATATCCAGGGACGCGCAAAGAACGTGCTGATCACCGGCTTCGGGCGCAATGTCTCGCCCGAATGGGTGGAAGTGGCGCTTGCCAGCCAGCCGGAGATCCGTCACGCCGTCGTGCTGGGCGACGGCCAGCCCATGCTCGGCGCCGTGATCTGGCCACAGGGCGAGCGCGACGACGCCACCCTGGCGCGCGCGGTCGCCCGCGCCAACCAGCAACTGCCCGACTATGCGCGCATCGGTCCCTGGCTGCGCGGCCGCGCGGAATTCTCCGCCGCCACGGGACTGGCGACGGCCAATGGACGGCCTCGCCGGGACGCTATCCAGGAGCGTCATGCCGATCTTTTCACGTCTTCCCCGCAACCCTCACTGCCCTGAGCCATCATGCCCTTCTACGACACCCTGCTGAGCGAGACGCGGACTCAACGCGACCGCCTGATACACACCCCCATCATCCAGGAATGCCTGCGCGGCGAGGTCACCCTGCCCGGCTACATCGCGTTCCTGCGCGAGGCTTACCACCACGTCCGCCACACCGTTCCCCTCATGCACGACTGCCGCGCGCGATTGCCGGCGCGCCTGCGCTGGCTGGACCCGGCGCTGGACGAGTACATCGAGGAAGAAACCGGCCACGATGAGTGGATCCTGAATGACTTGCGCGCCCTGGGCGAACAGCCCGACGCGGTGAAGCAGGCCGGGCCAGGGCCTGCCACCGAGGTCATGGTGGCCTATGCCTACGACACCATCCATCGCAACAACCCCGTGGGCTTCTTCGGCATGGTACATGTGCTCGAGGGCACCAGCGTGGCCCTGGCGCTGAACGCCGCCGACCGCATCCAGCAGGGGCTGGGCCTGCCGGCCACCGCATTCAGCTACCTGCGTTCGCATGGCACGCTGGACCAGGAACACACCGCGCATTTCGCCGAGCTGGTCAACGAACTGGACGACCCCGGCGACCAGGCAGCGGTCGTGCATGCCGCGCGCATGTTCTATGGTTTGTACGGCGGCATTTTCCAGGGCCTGCCACGGGCCACGGGGGCCGGCCAATGAATATCCGCGAAGCCTCCGTCGTCCTGACTGGCGCCGCCGGCGGGCTGGGCAGCGCCATTGCCCGGCGCCTGTGCGCCCAGGGCGCCCGCGTGCTGCTGATCGGCCGCACCGCCGAGCCCCTGCTGGCGCTGGCGCAATCGCTCAGCGCGGGCAGCGCCGACCGCGATGCCGTCGACGCGCTGGTGGTGGACATCACCACCGGTAGCGGCCGCGCCGCCATCGTCGACGCCGCAGCGGCGCGCGGCGCCAATGTTCTCATCAACAACGCCGCCATCGCGGCATTCGCGCCCGCGCAGGATCTGCGCCCGGACCAGGCGCAGCAGCTGTTTTCCACCAACGTGCTGGCGCCGATGATGCTGACCGGCGAAATGCTGCCGCTGCTGCGTGCCCGTCCCAGCGCGCAGGTGCTGAACATCGGGTCGGTGCTGGGCAGCCTGGGAGTGCCCGGCTTTTCGGTCTACGGCGCCTCCAAGGCGGCGCTGCGCGTCTATACCGAAGCGCTGCGACGGGAGCTGGCCGACAGTGGCGTCAAATTCCAGTACTACGCGCCCCGGGCCATCGACACGCCCTTCAACTCGCCCGAGGTCATCGCCTTCAACCAGGCCACCGGCTCACCCAGCGACCCGCCCGACAAGGTGGCCCGGGCGGTCCAGCGCATGCTCGAAAACGAGTCGCCGCAACGCTTTGCCGGCCTGGTGGAAGCGCTGGCCGTGCGTCTCAACACCCTTTGCCCGCGCGTGCTGGACGGCGTCTTTGCCAAGCACCGGCGCGCGCTTGGCGCAGTCTTTCCCAAATCTGGAGTTTCCTCATGAATCGACGTCATTTTTGGCGCGGCACGATTGCCGCCGCCCTTGCCTGCCTTTCCCTTGCCGGCACGTCGCCGGCACGGGCGGAACCGGCCGCGCTGGATCAGGGTATCCACGCCCTGCAATCGGAGTGGGCCACCATCCAGTACCAGGCACCGGAACGCGAACGCGAATCGCGCTTCGAGACCCTGTCGCAAAAGGCGCACGCGCTCACCGCACAATTCCCCGAGCGGGCCGAGCCGCATATCTGGGAAGGCATCGTGCTCAGTTCGTGGGCCGGCGCCAAGGGCGGACTGGGCGCGCTCGGCATCGCAAAGCAGGCCAAGGCGGAATATGAGGCGGCCATCAAGATCGACAGCAAGGCGCTGGACGGCTCGGCCCTGAACAGCCTCGGCGTGCTGTACTACAAGGTACCCGGGTGGCCGGTGGGCTTCGGCGACAACAAAAAGGCCGAATCGCTGCTGCAGCAGGCCCTGGCGATCAATCCCGACGGCATCGATCCGAACTACTTCTACGCCGATTACCTGATCTACCGCAGCCGCAAGGTCGAAGCCGTGCCCTACCTGCAAAAGGCGCTCAAGGCCCCGCCGCGCCCCGGCCGCGAGACAGCCGACCAGGGCCGCCGCGCCGACGTCCAGGCGCTGCTGCGACAAGTGAACTAGGTACCGCCCGCGCCGCCCGGCTTGAAGTCCATCGCCTTCATGGCCGCGCCCAGCGCCTGCGGGGCGTAGTCGTCCCACGGCGAGTCGCCGACATCCAGGCGCTCATGGATGTTGGCGATGGTCCACTGGTCGCTGGCCCGGACCTCGTCCAGCTCGTCCCACGCCAGCGGCACCGACACCCCCATCCCCGGCCGCGCACGCGCCGACCAGGCCGCCACCGTGGTGGCGCCGAAGCCGTTGCGCAGGTAATCGGCGAAGATCCGGCCGACGCGGTTCTTCGGACCGCTCTTGGCCACGAACACCTGCGGCAGCGTGCGCGCCAGATGCTTGACGATGGCCTGCGAGAACGCCTTGACCGTGTCCCAGTCGTATTGCCGACGCAGCGGCACCACCACGTGCAGGCCCTTGCCGCCGCTGGTCTTGAGCCAGCTTCGCAAACCGATTTCGCGCAGCATCACGTGGACCAGCCGCGCCGCCTGCTGCATCGACGGCCAGGCCACGCCTTCGCCCGGATCCAGGTCGAACAACATGCGGTCGGGCTTGTCGATCGCGCTTTTCATCGCGTTCCAGGTGTGGAACTCGACTACGTTCATCTGCGCCGCCGACATGATCGCCTGCGGCGTCGGCACCTCCATCAAGGGCGGATGATCCGGGTCCAGTTCCTGCGGCAGCGGCCGCACGCCCGGCATCGGCGCCTCCAGGTGCTTCTGGAAAAAGAACTCGCCCTTCAAGCCGGACGGGGCGCGCAGAAAGGAAACGGGCCGGTCCTTCAGATGCCGCAGCAGCAGCGGCGCCACCAGCCCGTCGTAGCGCGCCAGGTCCAGCTTGGTCAGCCCCGTGGACGGATCGATGATGCGTTCAGGGTGGGTCAGCTTGCCGGCGCCTGGCTGGGCCTTGCCCGCCTTGGCCTTGCCAGTCTGGGCGTTGCCCGCCTTGGCCTTGCCGGTCTTGGCTTTGCCGGTCTTGCCGGCCGTATCGTCGGACTGCATCGTATCGGCCCCCATCGCCGCCTCCCTGGTGATCGCCCGCGCCGGCTTGTCGGTGCGCAAGCCGCGGAAGACCGGGTGGCGCACATGCCCCGCAGCGGTCCATTCGCCGAACGACACTTCCGCCACCAGCTCGGGCCGCACCCAATGGACGCCGCGGCCAATGCCGGCCGCCTTGACGGCGGGCCGCTCCGTTTCCAGGGCGCTCAGGCGGCGTTGCAGCGCCGCCAGGCCCATGTCGTCAAAGCCGGTGCCGACCTTGCCGGCGTAGACCAGCCCGCCGTCCTCGTCGTGGTACGCCAGCAGCAGCGCGCCCAGCCCCACCCGCGCGCCCTTGGGATCGGTATAGCCGGCAATGACGAATTCCTGCCGGCGGGCGCACTTGAGCTTGACCCAGCTATCGCTGCGGCGCGATACGTAGGGCGCGGACAGGCGCTTGGCGATGATGCCCTCCAGCCCCATCTTGCAGGCCGAGGCCACCAGGTCCGCCGGCGCCGCATCGAAGGCTTCGCTGAAGCGCAGCGGATCGCCGGCGGCCTCCATGACCCGCGCCAGCACCGCGCGACGCACGCGCAGCGGCTCCTGGCGCAGGTCGCGGCCGGTGACGTAGGGCAGGTCGAACGCGTAGAACAGGATGCCGTCGGTGCGTTCGCCGTCGAAGGCATTCTGCAGCGCCTGGAAGCTGGGCGCGCCGTTGTCGGCCAGCATCACGATCTCGCCGTCGATCCAGGCGTCGGGCAGCGGCAGGCGCTGCAACGCCCGCACCAGGTGCGGCAGCTTCGGCCCCCAGTCGTGGCCGTTGCGCGTGTACAGGCGCACCTGGCCCTCCCGCAGCCGCGCCAACAGACGGTAACCGTCGAACTTCATCTCGTAGATCCAGTCATCGCCGGCCAGGCGCGGCACGCCTTCCACCAGCGTGGCCAATTGCGGCTTGAGCAACTCCGGCAAGGGCGCCGCCTCGCCCGGCAGGTCCGATGCCCCGGCGCCCGACGCCGGCGGCGACGACGGCGACGCGGCCGCATCCGGCCGCGCCCCGGGCGCCGTGGCGGGCACGGCCCGCGCGCCCGTCCGCGGCGGCGACACCACGCTGTCGGGCTGCTCGTCCACCACGCTGAATTCGCTTTCGGCGCGGGCGTGTTCGTCGCGGTCCTTGACCAGCAGCCAGGGCGGCTGCTTTTCCGACTCGCGGCCCTTCATGCGGATCAGCGCCCAGCGTCCACGCATCTTGACGCCATGCAGGTCGAACTTGAGATGGCCGCGCCTGTAGCCCTCGGCCGGATCGCCCAACGGCGACCAGGTGCCGCGATCCCATATGATCACCTTGCCGGCGCCGTACTGGCCCTTGGGGATCTCGCCCTCGAAGCGGTTGTAGGCGATGGGATGGTCTTCCACCTGCACGGCCATGCGCTTGACCGACGGGTCATAGCTGGGTCCCTTGGGCACGGCCCAGCTCTTCATGGCGCCATCCAGTTCCAGCCGGAAGTCGTAGTGCAGGCGGCTGGCCCAGTGCTTCTGGATCACGAAGGCGCGCGCCGCCTCGTTGGCCTGGCCGCCTTCGGCCGGCTCCGACGTCACATTGAAATTGCGCTTGGCGCGGTATTTCGCCAGGGTATCGGCCATGGTCACGCCGCCTTGCGGGTCTTGGCCGCCTTGGCGCCCGCCGCTTTCTTCTTCGCCGGCCGGGCGGCTGCCTTCTTCGCGGTCTTCTTCGCCGCGGCCTTGCCCTTGGCCGTCGCATTGCCCGTTCCATTCCCCGCCCCGTTCGCGGCCTTCCCGGACGAGCGTCCCTTCAGGCTGCGCTGCAGCAGTTCGGTCAGGTCGATGACGTTATCGGCATAGGCGGGCGTTTCCTCCTGCGGCTCGATCACCGTCTCGGTCTTGCCGGCCTTGACCTTGCGGGCCACCAGGTCCATGACCGCGGCCTTGAATTCGTCCTTGTACTGTTCCGGATCCCACTGGCCCGACATGTCGTCCACCAGCATGCGCGCCATCTTCAGCTCGCTGGCGCTGGGCGCGGAGGCCTTGGCGCCCGCCTTGGGCAGGTCCAGGTCCTCGGTGGACTTGACCTCGTCGCCCCAGCGCATCAGGTTCAGCACCAGCGCATCGCCCGACGGAATGAGCGCGGCCAGGTGCTGCTTGGTCTGGATCACCACCTTGGCGATGCCGATCTTGCCGGCCTTGGCCAGCGTGTCGCGCAGCAAGGCATACACCTTCTGGCCCTTGTTGATCGGCGCGACGTAATAGGGCCGCTCCAGGTACACGAACGACACCTCGCCGGCATCCACGAACTGCTGGATCTCGATGGTCTGGGTGGTGCGCGGGTAGGCATCGGCGATCTCTTCGGGCGAGATGATGACGTACTGGCCGTCCTCGTATTCCACGCCCTTGACGATGTTGTCCTTGTCGATCTCCTTGCCGGTGCGCTTGTTGATGCGCTTGTAGCCGACCGGGTCCATCGAGCGCTTGTCGAGCCAGTCGAAATCCACGCCGGATTCGGTGGTGGCCGTGTGCAGGCCCACGGGAATATGCACCAGCCCGAACGAGATCGCGCCTTTCCAGATGGTTCGCGTCGCCATGATGCCGCTCTCCTTCGGGGCGCCGCTACCGCCCCGTCCAGTGGTTGGATTGACCGCCTGGCGCTATTGTCGCAGCGCTTGGCGCGCGCGCCAACGCCGGCATGATCCGGGCGGCCAGCAATTGCCGTGCCTGGCGTCACGGTGGTCGATCGGCGCCCCGGCACGGCGATTGCTGCCAGCCCCGCTACTGCCCGGCGGAGTCGCAGGATGAACAGCATCGAACGCGTGGCCCGATTCATGCAGGAACATCAATTGACCCTTGTGACGGCCGAGTCCTGCACCGCCGGGCTCGTCGCCGCCACCCCGGCCGACGTTCCAGGCGCCGGCGAGTTGCTCGACTGCGCCTTCGTGGTGTATTCGGTGGCGGCCAAGCGGCGCTGCCTGGGCGTGCCGCAATCGATCCTGGCGCGCCACAATCTCACCAGCGAGGCCGTGGCGCGCGCCATGGCGCTGGGGGCAGCCGCCAAAAGTCCGGCCAACGTCGCCGTCGCCAACACCGGCGTCACCGATGCCACCGACGATCGCATCGCGCCCGGCACCCAATGCTACGCCTGGGTCTTCAAGCAAGGCGGCGCCGATGCCCATCCTGTCATCTACACCGCCACGCGGCAATTCAGCGGCAGCCGCAATCGCATCCGCCAGGCCAGCGCCGAATTCGCCCTGCAAGGCATCGTCGATTGCTTCCTGCGGCACCGGCCAGCCGCCGCCGGCTGACCCGCGCCCCGCTCGACCCGGCATCGCGCGCGGGCCGCGCGGACACGGCCGCCTAGGAAGGCGAGCGATCGTCGTCGCGGGTCGCGCGCAGCTTCTTCCACAAGGTGGTGCGCGAAATGCCAAGCCGTTTGGCGGCGCTGCCCAGGTGCCCGCCGGATTCGGCGATGGCCTGCTGGATCGCGCGCTGTTCGGCATGGGTGCGCCGGGTCGCCAGGTCCGGCGCGCCGCCGAGCTTGCGCTCGGGGAACAGATCGCCGGCGGACAACTCGGGGCCATCGGCCAGCACCACCGCCCGCGCGATGCGGTTGCGCATCTCGCGGATATTGCCGGGCCAATCATGCTCGTCCAACGCCCGCAGCGCGTCGACCGCCAGCCGCGCCCCGTTCGGAGGGGCCAGCTCGGCGAGCAGGCGGACGGCCAGCGCGGCAATGGCCGTTGGCCGCTCGCGCAGCGGCGGCAGCGCCAGGCGGGCCACCGCCAGCCGGTAGTACAGATCCGGCCGCAAACGGCCCTCGGCGACCTCGGTGTCCAACGTGCTGCAAGTGCTGGCCATGACGCGGCAACGGGTCCGCAGGCTGTCGGTCTGGCCCAACGGCCGGTATTCGCCGTTCTCCAGCACCCGCAGCAGCGCGGACTGCGTCTTGGGCGCCAGCTCGGCCACCTCGTCCAGATACAAGGTGCCCGCCTGCGCCTGCGAAAACAGCCCCTCGCGCGCCGTGTTCGCGCCGCTGAACGCGCCCTTGGCATGGCCGAACAGCAGACTCTCGGCAAGATCGGGCGGCAACGAGGCGCAATTGACGGCCACGAACGGCCCCGCCGCGAACGGCGAGCGCGCGTGCGCATAGCGCGCGGCCCGGTCCTTGCCGGTGCCGGTCTCGCCTTCCAGCAGCAGCGCCAAATCGCTCGCGGCCAGCCGTTCCAGATCGTGCGCCAACGGGCTGGCCGGTTCGTCCAGCGCGAACGGGTTTTCATGAACCTCGCGCGCCGCGCCCGCTGGTTGCGCGGCAATCACCGCGCGCATCCGCGCCACCAGCGCATCGGTATCGTAGGGCTTGGTCAGATAGTCATTGGCGCCCGCCGCCACCAGCCGCACCGCCTGGGCGATCTCGCCATAGGCGGTGGCGAACACCACGGTCGCCTGCGCCAGATAGGGAATCAGCCGGCGGTAGAGATCCTCGCCCGACCCGTCGGGCAAGCGGATATCGGCCAGCACGAAGGCGGGCCGCTGGCGCGAGCGGCGAAACCATTCCACCGCCTGCGCGCAGCTCTGCACCCATTGCGCCGACAGCCCTTCCAGCCGCAAACGCTGCAACAGCGCGCCGCCCAGCACCGGATCGTCCTCGATCAACAATACCTGTGTCTCGTTCACTACGGTTTCCCCTCGGGCGGCAAGGGAATGCGGACGGATATCCGCGTTCCCGGGTCCAGGCCGCGGACGCGCAAGCGACCTTGCAAGGCCCGCACCAATTCGGCGACGATGCCCAGCCCCATGCCGTCGCCACCGCGCGGACCGCCGGCCAGGGCCGCGCGCGCATCCGGCGGCAAGCCGGCGCCGTCGTCCATCACATGCAGCGCCAGCGCGCGCCGGCGCACACGGGCCGCGATGCGCACATGCCCGCCGGGCGGCGACGCCTGCACCGCGTTCAGCACCAGGTTCAGCAGCACCTGGCGCACCGGCCCGGCCGGCCAAGGCAGCGCATCGTCATGCATCCCGGCGCACGTCAACGACACCCGAACGCCGCCCTTGGCCGCCTGCGACCCGACCATCAGGCGGATGTCCTCGATGTCCTCGCGCCGCAGCCGGGCCGTGCCCGGCCGGAAGGTGCGCAGGCTGGCATCGACCACCGCCTGCAGTGCCTCGACGCCACGGTCGATGAAGCCGAGCGATTCCTGCCGCACCTCGGCGCGGTCGCCGAACTGCCGCAGGGTCTGCACCGCGGTGCGCAGGCCGCCCAGCGGATTGCGCACCTCGTGCGCCAGCGCCGCCGACATACGGCCCAGCATGGCCTCGCGTTCGATGTGCGCATGGCGTTGCTCGAAGGCCTCGCGTTCACGCACGCTGGCCACCATCCAATTGTAGGCTGCAAGCAGTTCCTGCAATTCGGGATCGCCGGTGCGCACCGTCATCTCTCGCGGCCGGTCTTCGCGCCCGGCGCGCAGCGCTTCGGTCAGCGAGATGATGGGACGCTGCAGGCGGCGCGCCATGCCGTAGCACAGCATGGCCCCCAGCAGGCTGATGGCCAGCCCCACCAACCCCAGTTCGAGCGCCAGTTCGCGCCGCTGCAGCAGGAACTCGCTGACGTCCAGGTTGGCGATCAGGGTACCCAGTTGTGGCTGTTCGCTGTCGAGCAGCCGCCAGGTCCAGACGCCCTCGGAGCGCAGGCTGACCAGGCTGCCGGAAGGCTCGCGCAGGATCGCCAGCGGCACCGGCTCGACCTCGGGATAGCGCGCCACATGCGCCAGCAGTCGATGGTCGGCGGTGACCACCGCCAGCGTGCGGTCCACCACCCCCAGGTGCGTATCGAGCGCGCGATTGAGCACCTCGGTCATCTGCGCGCCGTCGTTCGCGCGCACCGCGGGCAGGATGGCGGCCGACAGTCCGTCCAGGTAGACCTGGCCGAGATTGGAAACCTGGCTGTCGAACTGGCGCGACAGGCCGTGCAGCGCCAGCGAGATCAGCGCGGCCGAGATGACCAGGAACAACAGGGAGACCGCGAGCGGGATCCGCGCGGTGAGCGGCAAGCGAAGCATGATCGACGGCGCAGACAGCAAAACGTGATTATGCCGTGGTCAGTCGGGCCCACCAATTTGCAAGATTTCGAAAGCGCCGCGAGCGCGGGCAAGAATCATGCCGGGCGGCGATCCAGGCGTTTTTCGACGCGGATTGTTCACTTTCGTGAACATGAAGAATGAACGTTGTTAAGCCATGCTTACGCCCCTTGGCGGCGCGGCGGCCGGCCTTCTGGTTATCCCGTAATCCGGGCGCCGCCGCACGAAAGCAAAATGCAAGGCGCCGTTCTTAAAGTCCCCGCTCCCCGGGTCATGCGCACGCACGGCCCGCGGTCTTGTCATCAACAAAAAACGGGGAGCACGCCATGGGCAGCACCATATTCTCTAGAAAGCGCGATCTGTGGGGAGGCGCGTTCATCGCCCTCTGCGGCGCGCTGACCCTCTTCGAGGCCACCACCTACAACATTGGCGAACTGGCGCGCATGGGGCCGGGCTATTTTCCGATGCTGGTGGGCTGCTTCCTGGTTGCCCTGGGCATCCTGATCCCGCTCAGTCCCGACCCCGACGAAATCCAGGAAGAACAGCTTGAAGAGCAATTGCCGCAACCCACGCGACGCGAGCGCCTGCGCGGCATGGCCTGCATCGCCGCCGGGATCGCGCTGTTCATCGTGATCGGCCAGTATCTGGGCTTCCTGCCGGCCACCTTCGCGCTGGTGTTTGTGTCGGCGCTGGGCGACACCTCGAACACATACAAATCCGCCGCGATTCTCGCCGCCGCGATGACGCTGTTCGGCGCGGTCGTTTTCTCGTGGGCGCTGCAGCTGCAGTTCCCGATGCTGCGCTGGGGGTGATCCATGGAACTCTTCGATAACGTTTTGCACGGGTTCTCCGTCGCCTTCCAGTGGGACAACCTGCTCTGGTCGATCTTCGGCGTCTTCATGGGCAACATGATCGGCGTGCTGCCCGGCATGGGCGTGCTGGCCGCGATCTCCATCCTGCTGCCGCTCACCTACGCCATGACGCCGGTCGCCGCCCTGATGATGCTGGCCGGCATCTACTACGGCGCCCAATACGGCGGCGGCATCACCTGCATCCTGCTCAACCTGCCGGGCACGCCGTCCCATGCCGTCACCTGCCTGGACGGCAATCCACTGGCCCGGCGCGGCAAGTCCGGCTCGGCGCTGTTCATGCTGGTGCTGGCCTCGTTCATCGGCGCGAGCGTCGGCATCATCATCATGATCCTGTTCTCGCCGGTGCTGGTGGAGGTGGCCTTCCAGTTCGGCCCGGCCGAGTATTTCTCGATGATGATGCTGGGGCTGTTCGCCGGCGCCACCCTGGCCAAGGGCTCGGCCATCAAGGGCGTGGCCATGGTGTTCCTGGGGCTGCTGATCGGCGTGGTCGGCACCGACGTCAACACCGGCACCATCCGCTACGCCTTCGGCGTGATCGAACTGAGCGACGGCGTGCAACTGGTGGCGCTGGCGATGGGCCTGTTCGGCCTGGCGGACTTCTTCGCCAACGTCAACCGCATCGGCAAGGCGACCACCGTAGGCAGCGCCACCAAGATGTCCGTGCGGCCCGAGCCGGGCGACATCAAGCAGTCGGCGATGCCGATCGCGCGAGGCAGCGCCATCGGCGCGATCCTGGGCATCCTGCCGGGCACCGGCGCGACCATCGCGTCGTTCATGTCGTATGCCGTCGAAAAGCGCGTGTCCAAGACGCCCAACCGCTTCGGCCATGGCGCCATCGAAGGCATCGCCGGCCCCGAAGCGGCCAATAACTCGGCGGCGCAGACCAGCTTCATCCCGACCATGAGCCTGGGCATCCCCGGCGACTCGGTCATGGCGCTGATGCTGGGCGCGCTGATCATCCATGGCATCCAGCCCGGCCCGCAGATGGTGACCGAGCATGCCGACCTGTTCTGGGGCCTGATCGCCAGCTTCTGGATCGGCAACGTCATGCTGGTCATCATGAACCTGCCCCTGATCGGGATGTGGGCCAAGCTGCTCAAGGTGCCCTACAAGTATCTCTTCCCGTCGGCGCTGTTCTTCGTCTGCGTGGGGGTGTACAGCACCAACAACAGCCTGTTCGACGTCGGCATGGTGCTGGTGCTGGGCATGGTCGGCTATCTGTTCCTGAAGCTGCATTTCTCGCCCGCGCCGCTGCTGCTCGGCTTCGTGCTGGGGCCGATGGTCGAAGAGAACTTCCGCCGCGCCCTGCTGCTGTCGCGCGGCCAGATGAGCATCTTCATCGACCGCCCGATCAGCGCCGCCTTCGTCTACGCGATCCTGGCGCTGGCCTTGTGGCTGGTCTACTCGACCGTGCGCAACCGCTACAAGGTCCGGGAGATGGAACAGGCCCGAACCTGACAAACCGCATGACATGGGGCCGCCATCCGGCGGCCCCGACGCATCACCAGGAGTACGCCATGAGACTGCACGACGGTCCCCAAGGCGCCGCGCCCACGTCGCCGATTGCGCGCGGCCTGTCTTTCGTGGAATTGATGGAATTGCTCGAGTTCAGCCGGCTGCGCTTCGAGGCGCCCGCGGCGGGCGCCAGCGCCACCCTCATCGGCACGCAGGAGTGGCACCTCGGCATCGACGCCGACGGCCTCCCCCCCTCCGACATCTATATCTGCTCGACGCTGGAAGCCTTGCGCGATGCCGTGTTGCCGCCGGCGGACGCGGAGCTGCGGATCGACACGCCGTCGCTCGACTTCATCCGCCTCATGGCCACGGCGCGCGCGCGGGCAACCCCGCTGCCCCAGCCGTGCCTGCGCGTGGACTTGCAGGCGTTGATTCGCCGGGTGCTGGTCGCCGCCGAAGCGCCGGCCCATTTGTACGACCTGGTCCGCCAGGTCGTCATGGCGCGCCTGTGGATCGACGTCGCGCGGGTATGAACCCTCTTTCAAGGAATCCCGGGCGTGACAGACAACCCGATTGAGATCATTGCCGCGATCGTATTCGCGATCGCCCTGCTGCATACCTTCTCCGCGCCGCTGTTCCTGCGACTGGCGCACCGCAGCAAGCGCCATCATGGCTTGCTGCACCTGCTGGGCGAGGTCGAAGTGGTGTTCGGCTTCTGGGCCGCCGTCCTGCTGGTCCTGATGGCCCTGGGCGCCTCCGGCGCCAGCGCCCTCGAATACGCCGAATCGCGCAACTACACCGAACCGGCCTTCGTCTTCGTGGTCATGGTCATCGCCGCCTCGCTGCCCGTCCTCACGGCGGTCATGCGGCTGGTGGACCGCCTCGCCAGGTGGATGCCGATCGCCGACCGGACCGCCAAGGCCTGGCTGTGCCTGGCCCTGGTGCCGCTGGCCGGCTCGCTGATCACGGAACCGGCCGCCATGACCATCGCGGCGATGATGCTGGCGCCGCAGGTCTTTCACCGCGCCATGCCGGAGCGGCTGAAATATCTGGCGCTGGGCGTGCTGTTCGTGAATATCTCGATCGGCGGCACCCTGACCTCGTACGCGGCGCCGCCCGTGCTGATGGTCGCCGCGACCTGGGGCTGGGACAGCGCCTTCATGCTCAAGATGTTCGGCTGGAAGGCCGCGCTGGCGGTGCTGATCAATGCCACCGCGGTCACCTGGCTGCTGCGGCCGCACTTGCACTCCGGCGATGTCATGGCCGTCGGCAACAGCGCCACGCCGATGTCGTCCACCGTCATCGCGGCGCACCTGCTGTTCCTGGCGTCGGTCGTCCTGTTCGCCCACCATCCGATCATCTTCCTCGGGCTGTTCCTGTTCTTCCTGGGTTATACCCAGGCCTACCCCGCGCACCAGAGCCGGCTGATCATCAAGGAAGCCTTGCTGGTCGGCTTCTTCCTGGCCGGGCTGGTGGTGCTGGGCGGCATGCAGCAATGGTGGCTGCAACCCATCGTCAGCGGACTTGAACCGCGCGTGCTGTTCTTCGGCGCCCTGGCCCTCACCGCCGTCACCGACAATGCCGCCCTGACCTACCTGGGGTCGTTGATCGACGGCATTTCGGCGCAGGCGCAGTACATGCTGGTGGCGGGCGCGGTCGCCGGCGGCGGCCTGACGGTGATCGCCAACGCGCCAAACCCCGCCGGGGTCGCCCTGCTGCGCGGCGGGTTCGACAACGGCGCGGTCAGCATGCCCGGACTGCTGGCCGGCGCACTGGCGCCGACCCTGGTGGCCGCGTCACTCCTGTTCCTGCTATGACCCCCCCCCTGGCGGACTGACCGGCTCCAGGGCATCGAGATGCCGCAGCCGCAAAGTGGCTATATCAAATAACCCGGATTGGCTATTTTTAACCAATCCAATTTTCCCTAGCATGGCCGGGTTCCCTGTCAACCTCGAGCACATCCATGCCAGAACTGACCCCGGCGCTGCGCCAGCGCATCCTCCAAGCCGTGGACGCGGGCTTCGCGGCCCAGACCGAATTGACCGCGCAACTGGTGCGCCTGCCGTCGCAGCGCGGCGAGGAAGCCACCGCGCAGGATTTCATGGCGGCGCGCTACGCCGAGCGCGGCTACGCCGTGGACCGCTGGCGCATCGACGTCGAGGCCATCCACCACCTGCCCGGCTTTTCGCCGGTGGCGGTGTCCTATGACAACGCCTACAACGTGGTCGGCGCGCACCGTGCCCGCAGCCTGAAAGGCCGCTCGCTGATTCTCAATGGCCACATCGACGTGGTGCCGGTCGGCCCGCTGGCGCAATGGAGCCGCGACCCCTATGACCCCGCCATCGTCGACGGCTGGATGCACGGCCGCGGCGCCGGCGACATGAAGTCCGGCCTGGTCGCCTGCCTGTCGGCCATGGACGCGCTCGCCGCCATCGGCCTGGCGCCGGCCGGCGACGTGTTCCTGCAGTCGGTGGTGGAAGAGGAATGCACCGGCAACGGCGCCCTGGCCTGCCTGGCGCGCGGCTATCGCGCCGACGCCGCCTTCATCCCGGAACCGCTGCTGCCCATGCTGATGCGCGCCCAGGTCGGGCCGATGTGGTTCCAGGTGCAGGTCGAAGGCGACCCCCAGCACGCCTCGGCCGCTTTCACCGGCGCGGGCGCCAACGCCATCCAGAAGGCGATCTTCCTGATCCAGGCGCTGGACGAACTGGAAACGCGCTGGAACGCCAACAAGTGCGACCACCGCCACTTCTGCGACCATCCCCACCCCATCCGTTTCAACCTCGGCAAGATCGCCGGCGGCGACTGGCCGTCCAGCGTGCCGGCCTGGTGCACCTTCGACATGCGCGTGGCGGTCTATCCGGGCCAGAGCCTGGAGGCCGCGCGCGCCGAGATCGAGGCCTTCGTGGCCCAGGCCGCGGCGCGCGATCCGTTCCTGGCCAAGCATCCGCCCAAGGTGATCTACCACGGCTTCATGGCCGAGGGCTACGAACTGCGGAACGCCGACGAGGCCGAGGCCGCGCTGCGCGCCGCGCACGAGCAGGTGTTCGGCGAACCGCTGCGCGAATACGCCACGTCGGCCGCCACCGACGCCCGCTTCTACGGCCTGTACGCCGACACCCCGGCCATCGTCTACGGCCCGGAATGCCGCATGCCGCACGGTTACGACGAGGCGGTCAACCTGGAATCTGTGCGCAAGGTCACCCAGACCATCGCCCTGTTCATCGCCGAGTGGTGCGGCCTGGAAGAGCGTCGGGCATGAGCGGCGGCAACCTCCCCAGCGTCGGCCAGGCGCTGTTCGCGGCCGAGCCGCCCAAGCTGTCCCTGTCACAGGCCGAGGCCCTGGCGCAACACCACTACGGCCTGCTGGCCCAGGCCACGCTGCTGTCGAGCGAGCGCGACCAGAACTTCCTGCTGCGCGACGCCGCCGGCGGCGCCTACGTGCTCAAGGCCACCCACCCGGCCGAGGACCCGGCGGTCACCGACTTCCACACCCAGGCGCAACTGCGCCTCATGCTGGCCGGCGGCGAACCGCCGGTGCCGCGCCTGATCCCGGGCCTGCACGGCGACTACGTGCACTGGCACGATGCCGGCGACGGCGCGCGCCGCGCATTGCGGCTGATGACCTTCGTGCAGGGCGTGCCGCTGCACCAGGTGGCCCGCAGCCCGGCGCAGTACCGCGCGCTGGGCCGGGCCCTGGCGCAGTTCGACCTGGCCCTGGCCGGCTTCGACCACGCCATGGCCGACCACGAACTGCTGTGGGACCTGCAGCACGCCGACCGCATCGCCGACCTGCTGCCGAAGATTCCCGAGGCGGACCGCCGCCGGCTGGCCGAGCGCCAGCTCGAACGCTTCGCCCATGACCTGCGGCCGCGCCTGGGCGGGCTGCGGCGCCAGGTCATCCACAACGATCTCAACCCCTACAACGTAATGGTGGCGCGCGACGATCCCGAACAGATCGCGGCGCTGCTCGACTTCGGCGACATGGTGCGCGCGCCGCTGGCGCAGGACCTGGCAGTGGCCGCCGCCTATCTGCTCGACGACGCGCCCGACCCGCTGTCGGCCGGCCTGCGCCAGTGCCTGGCCAGCTACCACCAGACGCTGCCGCTGACCGAAACCGAGATCGCGCTGCTGCCCGACCTGATCGCCACGCGCCTGTTGATCACGGTGGCCATCACCGGCTGGCGCGCGCAGCAGCACCCCGAGAACCGCCAGTACATCCTGCGCAACAACGGCCTGGCCTGGACCGGCCTGGCGCGCCTGGACGCCCTGCCCCGGCAGCAGGCCAGCGACATCCTGCTGGCCGCCAGCCAGCCCCCGATGGAGACTCTTGTATGAGCCGAGACCAAGCCATGCTCAACGCCTTCGACCCCGCCGCGGCCGACGCGCTGCCGCCGGCCGAACGCGAGCTTATCGCCCGCCGCCAGCGGGTACTGGGGCCGGCCTACCGCCTCTTCTACGACCAGCCGCTGCACATCGTGCGCGGCGAAGGCGTGTGGCTCTACGGCGCCGACGGCGAACGCTACCTGGACGCCTACAACAACGTCGCCTCTGTGGGCCACAGCCATCCGCGCGTGGTGCGCGCCATCGCCGAGCAGGCGGCGGTGCTGAACACCCACACCCGCTATCTGCACGACGGCGTGCTGGACTACGCCGAGCGCCTGCTGGCGACGTTCCCGCAGCCGCTGTCGCAGGTCATCTTCACCTGCACCGGCAGCGAGGCCAACGACCTCGCGCTGCGCGTGGCGCGCAGCCACACCGGCGGCACCGGCGTCATCGTCACGCAACTGGCGTACCACGGCGTCACCGCCGCGGTGGCCGCCGTGTCGTCGTCGCTCGGCCAGGCCGTGCCGCTGGGCGTGGACACCCGCGCCGTGGCCGCGCCCGACAGCTACCGCCACGACCCGGCCACCCTCGGGCAATGGTTTGGCCAGCAGGTGCAGGCCGCCATCGACGACCTGCGGCGCCACGGCATCAAGCCGGCCGCGCTGCTGGTGGACACGATCCTGTCCAGCGACGGCGTCTACAGCGACCCGGCCGGCTTCCTGGCCCCGGCGGCGCAGGCCATCCGCGACGCGGGCGGCCTGTTCATCGCCGACGAAGTGCAGGCCGGCTTCGCCCGCACCGGCTCGTGCATGTGGGGCTTCCAGCGCCACGGCCTGGTGCCGGACCTCGTCACCATGGGCAAGCCGATGGGCAACGGCCATCCCATCGCCGCCATGGTGTCGCGTCCCGACATCATGGAGCGCTTTGGCCGCGAGGCGCGCTACTTCAATACCTTCGGCGGCAATCCGGTGGCCTGCGCCGCGGCCCAGGCCACGCTCTCGGTGATCGAGGACGAAGGCCTGCAGGCCAACGCCGCCCGCACCGGCCAGTACCTGCGCGACGGTTTCCGCGCGCTGGCCGAGCGCCACGCGCTCATCGGCGACGTGCGCGGCGATGGCCTCTTCATCGGCGTCGAACTGGTGCGGGACCGCGCCGCGAAGACGCCCGCCAAGGAAGAGACGCACCGCTTCGTCAACCTGATGCGCCAGCGCCGCGTGCTGCTCAGCGCCACCGGCCTGCACGGCAACGTGCTCAAGCTGCGGCCGCAACTGCCGTTCGCGCGGGAACACGCCGACCTGCTGCTGGCGGCGGCGGATGAGACCCTGGCGCAACTGTAGGCGGCAAAGCGGCGCGGCGCGCGTCCTCTCCGCTGGCTCCAGTCACCACAACGGGGGCCGCGGGAGGCGGCGGGCCACCCCTTGATTCATCGCCGCGTCGCACTGCCGCGCGTCACCGCGGCGACCGGCCGCCTGGACGCAACGACAAGGTTCAACGACGCGCCCGGCGCGCGGGCCGGTTCTCCCCGGCCCGCCCCAGCGCCCGCGCAAAGCGCGCCACCCCGTCGTCGATGCGCTCGCATGGCACGCCGCCATACCCCAGCACCACCGCGGGCGACGCCGCGCTGGCGGCATCGGGCAGGTAATGCGGCTGCCCCAGCACGATGCCCTCGTCGCGGGCGGCCTCGGCCAGGCGCGGCGCCGACACCTTGCGGTAGAGCCGCGCATACACATGCAGGCCGGCCCGCGCCTGCGACAACCGCACCTGGTCGCCGACCCGCGCCGCCAGCGCATCGCGCAGCACGATCTGGCGCTGCGCGTACTCGGTGCGCATGCGCTTGATGTTGTGCGAGAAATGGCCGTCCGCCATGAAATCCGCCAGCGCCGCCTGCAGATGCAACTGTCCCGGCCGATAGATGCTGGCGCAGGCGCGCGAGAACGACCCGGCCACCTGCGGCGGCACCACCATGTAGCTCATGCGCAGGCCGGCGAACATGGTCTTGCTGAAGGTGCCCAGGTAGATCACGCGGCCGTCGGCGTCCAGGCCCTGCAGCGACGGAATCGGCGCGCCGTCGTAACGGAACTCGCTGTCGTAGTCGTCCTCAAGCACCCACAGGCCGCGCGCCCGCGCCGCCTGCAGCAGCTCCAGGCGCCGCGCCAGCGGCATCACCACGCCGGTCGGGTACTGATGCGACGGGCTGGTGATCAACAGCCGCGCCCGGCGCGGCAGCTTGCTGGCCGCCAGGTCCAGGCCCTGGTCATCGAGCACGGCGGCATGCGCGCGCACGCCGGCCGCCGCCAGCACCGGCGGAAAGGCCCAGTGGCAGGGGCTTTCCACCAGCGCGGCGTCGCCCCACTCGGTCAGCATACGGGCGCACAGATCAACCGACTGGTGCGTGCCCGCCGTGACGATAACCTGCTCCGGCTCACACACCACGGCCCGCGCCAGCCGCAGATAGCTGGCGATGGCCTCGCGCAGCGGCAGAAAGCCCGCGCCGTCCTTGGCGTAGCCCGACAGCGCCAGGTTCGACTTGCCCAGGTGGCGCGACACCAGCCGGCGCCACAGGTGGAACGGAAACAGGCTGGCGTCGGCCACGCCCGGCACGAACGCGCCGGTGTGCTGGCCCAGCCCCGCCGCGCCGCCGGCGATGCCCTCGCCGCGCGTGGACAGGCCCGGCACGTGGCGCTGCACGTGTTCGGGCGAGGCCGGCGGCAGCAGCGGCCGGTCCACGGTCTTCTCTACGAAGGTGCCGCTGCCGCCGCGCGCGCTCAGGTAGTTCTCGGCGATGAGCCGCTCGTAGGCCAGCGTCACCGTGATGCGTGAAATGCCCAGCTCCTGCGCCAGCACGCGCGACGACGGCAGGCGCTGCCCCGCCACCAGCGTGTGGTCCAGCACGCCGCGCCGCACGATGTCGTAGATCTGCTTTTGCAGCGGGTCGGCCGACTCGCGCGACAGCGCGCCGGAAAGCAGGTCGGCGAGCAGGACTTCCTTCATGAAGTGGACCTATCTCTGATTGGATTGTGGCTATACAAGATATAGCCAGTAGTTGCTATCGTCAACGCCGTATCCAATGCGGCGCCACCGTGGAAAGCCGCGACAAACAAGGGGAATTCCATGCAAGACCAGAATGGCCGCAGACAGCCGGTCAGGGCGGCGGCCGCCGCTTTCTTCGGCACCATGATCGAGTGGTACGACTTCTACTGTTATGCCACGGCGGCTGCCCTGGTGTTCGGCGACGTGTTCTTCGCCACCAACGATCCCTTCATGGGCACGCTGGCCTCGCTCGGCACCTTCGCCATCGGCTTTTTCGCGCGGCCGGTGGGCGCGGTGCTGTTCGGCCATCTCGGCGACCGCGTCGGCCGCAAGCAGAGCCTGGTCATCACGCTGCTGCTGATGGGCGTGGCCACCACGCTGATCGGCCTGCTGCCGTCATACCATTCGATCGGCCTGGCCGCCGTGGTGCTGCTGGTCGCGCTGCGGCTGGTGCAGGGCATCGCGGTGGGCGGCGAATGGGGCGGCGCGGTGCTGATCGCGGCCGAACACGCGCCGCCCAAGTGGCGCACCTTCCTGGCCTCGGCGCCGCAATACGGCAGCCCCATCGGCCTGATCCTGGCCACCGGCGTGTTCCGCCTGGTGTCCGACCTGCCCAAAGAGGACTTCCTGTCGTGGGGCTGGCGCCTGCCCTTCATCATCAGCGGCGTGCTGGTGCTGGTGGCCTTCGTCATCCGCCGCGGCGTCAACGAAAGCCCCGAACTGGAAGCGCGCCTGAAGGAAAAGAAAAAGGAAAGCACCGCTCCCATCAGCATGGTGCTGCGCGAACGCAAGCGCGCGCTGCTGCTGGGCATCGGCCTGTGCCTGCTGGGCATCTCGGGGTTCTACTTCGTCACCACCCTGATGATCACCTACACCACCACCTACCTGAAGATCACGCGCAGCCAGATCCTGGACGTGGTGACCTGGGCCGGCGTGGTCGAGCTGATCAGCTTCCCGATCGCCTCGTACATCGCCACCCGCGTCGGCGAGCGCCGCTTCCTGATCTGGGTCACCGCGCTGTCGACGCTGTGGGCCGTGCCGATGATGATGCTGATCCTGACCGGCGACATCCAGAACATCGCCATCGGCATCCTCACTGCGATCTTCCTGATCGGCGCCTACTACGCGGTGCTGGCGCCCTACCTGCCGCTGGCCTTCCCGGTGGAGATGCGCTACACCGGCATCTCGCTCAGCTTCCAACTGTGCGGCGCGATCTTCGGCGGCACCACCCCGCTGGTGGGCCTGTGGGTGGCGCACACCTTCGGCCTGACCTGGCAGCCGATGGCGCTGATGTTCGCCATCATTGCCGGCGCCAACCTGCTGTGCGCGATCTACCTGCCCACGCCGGAGCGCGAGGCCGCCCGCCAGCGCGGCGGCGCGCTGGGCTCCGGTCAGCATAGCCGCGCGCTGTAGCGGCGGCGGCGCAGCGCTATGGACGATATCCACAGTGCTGCGCCGCTCCCCCTATGACCTAGCGGTAAGCAAGCCGATAAACGTTTCGCCGAGCGCCTTCAATTGCGCTTCGTCGTCCTTGGAAGACGACAATTGGCTCCAGAATTTTCCCGAGTTCCAACCGAGCGTTCGCTTTTTGTCCGTGCCAGTCTGAGTGAAAAACCCCCAGAACCAAAGGTCGTCCCAGGTCAGCATCTCATCAGCCCTGTAGCAGTTTCTCAGGCCATTGTTGATATTCTCGACTCGCGGACAGGGATGCCCCAGCGTCTCGAATATGTGCAGGATGACGCGGTCGACAGGCAGATAAGGCTTGCTTTGCAGGGCGCTTTCAGGTCCCCGGCTGGCGTCGGGCCAAAAATAAAGCGCTTGCGGCCCCTCGTGTAGCCTGATCGCTGCCTTGACGAAGAGCGCCGTCGTCTTGATGCCCCACCCCGGGCGGGCATGCAGGGCGAGGAAAAGCGCCGCCCAATCGTCCGTCTCGGCTTCCCGGGCCGTGAAAGGGGCCTTGCCCTTCTTGGCATGCCCTTTGCCTGGGCCCATCAGATACGCGGTGAACGCCTTCAACGACGCGGTCTGTTCCGGAGTCGCCCGGTGCAGCGTTTCCCAGAATCCCCGCAGATCGTTCATGTCCGCGCTGGACTGCGTGCTGACATTCAAATGCAGAAAACGGGTCAGCCTATCATGAGCGGAATGGCAACCCGCAAGGCAACGCGCATACTCACGCTCCTGGAACTCTCGATTCCACTTCTTATGTTCCTCAAGGAATTCAAACAGTTTCCGGACAGAAGGCTGGGTCCAGTCAAAATCGTCTTTTTTTCTAACCGTGCTCATGTTTCTCTGCATCGCATGGGTAGGCGGAAAGCCGCGGTGCGCGTGATACGCCCCTTGGCACGAAAAGCAGGATCGAGATCGTACTCCCACAATCCGATGGCGACTCGGTCTGACGCTGGCCCCTTGCCTATGGGCGGCGGCCCGATTCGACTTCCCGGAACGGTCCGCGCCGCGGCTCACGCACCCACATCAAAACCGCGTCCGCAGCGTCAGGTTGAAACTGCGCCCCGGCTGCAGCAATGGATTCTGGTCCGTCATGGCGTAATTCACGTTCGAGGCCGTGGCCGCGGTGCGGTAGGCGCGGTTGAACAGATTGCTGACGCCCAGCACGGCCTGGGTATTGCCGGCCCGCGGCAATCCGAGCTTATCCAACTGAAGCTGCGCGTACAGGTTGACCACGCCAAAGCCGGCGGCGGGATACTCCTTGCGCTCGTCGTAGCGGTTCTGCCCCTTGGCCCACTGCAATTCCCCGCTCAGGGCGTAGGCCTCGTTCGGCCCCACATACTGCACGCCCATCAAGCCGCTGAGCGCGGCGATGGACGGCAACGGCCGGTTCGTCACCCGGTCGGTGGCGTGCAGATAGCTGGCGCTGCCATACAGGTTGAGCGCGCGCGTCACTTGCCAGCGCCAGTCGCTTTCAAATCCCTGCACGCGCGCCTTGCCCACGTTCGCGCGCTGCGTCGCCGGCAGCCCCAGATACATCGTGTCGACGCTCTCGATGAAATCGCGAAAGTCGCTGCGGAATGCCGTCAGGCCGACCGTGGCGTCGGCAAAATGCAGACGGGTGCCGACATCCACATTGGTGCCGCGCTCGGGCTTGAGCCGGGGATTCGGAAAGGTGTAGCCGGTTCCGGTGAAGCCGGCGTCGAACATGTCGAAGATCCACGGCATGCGGAACGAATTGCCCACGCTGGCCAGCAGTTCCACCACCTCGGTGGCGCGGTACGACAACCCCAGGCTGCCGGTGATGGCGGTCTGCTGGTTGTTCCGGGCGGCGCGGAAGGCCGGCAGCAGATCGGGCGACGGCAGCGGACTGAGACCAACGTCGGAACGGTACCAGTCGTAGCGGCCGCCCGCGCTCACCGTCCATTTGGGCGCGGGGTTCCATTCGTTGCTCAGGAACAGGCCGATGTTGGTCTGGTAACGGGTCGGTCCGCCGCGGATCCAATCGCCACGGTTCCGGGTGGTGGCGCCATCGGGCTGGCGCACCGTCGTCCGGGTGCGCAGTTTCTGGCCCGGCCAGGTTTCGTGCATGAAATCCATACCGACCGTGGTGGCGACGCTGGCCCACGGAAGGGTCGCGGCGAGGTTGCCGCCATAGACCAGCGGCCCGATCACGTGGCGGCGCACGTCGACCACCCGGGCCGGGTTTACCTCGTTGTGCGCGGCCAGGGTGGTATCGAATTCGTTGACGTACAGGCTGGCCCGCAAATCGCTGACCAGGCCGTCGAATTCACCGGCATAGCCGAGCTTGCCCTGCTTGACGGCCAGCGGATCTCGATGGCTGCTGGCCAGCGGATACGGCGGCACCGCGCCCGCGGCATCGTCGTTCACGTGCGCCATGCGGCCACTGATCTCGATGCGTTGGCGCGCGTCGGGCATGTAGCCCAGCACGATGCCGCCGCCCGCGCCGCGAAAACCGCTATTGGGCACCTCTTCGGTGGCGCTGCGGAAATTGCTGGCGCGCCGGCCGGTGGCATACACGCGCAGGTCGAAGCCGTCGCCGGCGGCTTCGAGCGCGGCGTTGGCCTGCAGCGCGTTGGCGTTGCTGCGCCACGACGCCGACACCTCGCCGCCATTGAGCTGGAATGCATGATCCAGATTGCCGTGGGCGCGCCGGGTGACGAAGTTGATCAGGCCGCCCAGCCCATCGCTGCCGAAGCGCGCCGAATCCGGCCCGCGCACCACCTCGACCTGCTCCAGCTCGGTCGGGCTGATCAGCATGAATTGCAGGGTATTGCGGCCACGGAAGCGATTGCCGTCGATGAAGACAGGCACCCGCATGTCATTGGTGTTCATGCCGCGCAGGAATACCGTGCCGGCAATGCCGCCCGTGTGGTTGATGGTGGCGTTCGGAATCCGGCTCAATAGCTCCAGGGTGCTGATGGGGCTGAGCCGGTCGATGTCCTGGCGATCGACCACCGACACCGATTGCGTCACCGCATGGTCCAGCGTCGCCGGCGGCGGGGCGGCGCCGATGGCGTGCAGGCGGCCGTCGTCCGCGCCGTCGCCGGCCGTGACGCGGATGGCCGGCAGTTGCGCGGGTTCTGCGGCCACGGCGGGCGCGCCAAGGGTGGTGGCCGCGAGCAGGAAAGCGCGGACCAGGGGCAAAGGCGGAAAGGGATGAGTCATACAGGAACGCAAAGGCAAAGCCCGAAGGCCGGAGAAACGCCGCCTTGCGCGGCGGCGATGAAAGCCGGCGCGCGGGGCAACAGGGCCCCGCGCGACAGGCTCAGAACCGCGTCCGCAACGTCACATTGACGCTGCGCCCCGGCTGCAGCAACGGGTTCAGGCCCGTCATGGGGTAATTGACATTCGACGCCGTGGCGGCGGTGCGATACGCGCGGTCGAACAGGTTGTTGATGCTGAACACCGCCTGGGTATTGCCCACCTTCGGCAAGCCCAGCCGGTCCAACTGCAATTGCGCGGACAGGTTGACCACGCCAAAGCCGGCCGCCGGGTATTCCTTGCGGTCGTCATAACGGCCCTGCCCCTTGGCCCACTGCAATTCGGCGCCGAAGGCATAGGCGTCATTCGGCCCGACGTACTGCACCCCCATCAGGCCGCTGAGCGTGGCGATGGAGGGCAGCGGCCGGTGGGTGATGCGGTTGGTGGCATGCAGGTAGCCGGCGCTGCCATACAGGTTGAGCGCGCGCGTCACCTGCCAGCGCCAGTCGCTTTCCACCCCCTGCACGCGGACCTTGCCCACATTCGCCTTTTGGGTGGCGGGCAGGCCGTTGTACTGGGTGTTGACGTTCTCGATGAAGTCGCGGAAATCGCTGCGGAACGCGGTCAGGCCAACGCTGGCATCCTCGAAATGCAGGCGGGTGCCGATGTCCACGTTGGTGCCGCGCTCGGGCTTGAGCCGGGGGTTGGGGAAGGAATAGCTGGCGCCCGTGAAGCCGGCGTCGAACATGTCGAAGATCCACGGCATGCGGAACGAATTGCCTACGCTGCCCAGCAGTTCGACCACCTGCGTGGCGCGATATGACACCCCCAGGCTGCCGGTCGTGGCGGTCTGCTGGTTGTTGCGCGCCGCGCGGAACGCCGGCAGCAGATCGGGCGACGGCAGGGGGGAAAGGTCGACATCGGAACGGTACCAATCCAGGCGGCCGCCGGCGGTCAGCGTCCACTTTGGCGAAATCGTCCACTCATTGCTCAGGAAGGCGCCGATATTGGTCTGGTAGCGGGACGGTCCGCTGGGCACCCAGTCGCCGCGAGCGATGCGGGTGGCGCCGTCCGGTTGGCGCAGCGTCACCTGTGTGCGCCGTTCCTGGCCGGGCCAGTTTTCATGCATGAAATCCATGCCGACCGTGGTGGCGACACTGGCCCACGGAAGGGTTGCAGCCAGGCTGCCCCCATACGCCAGCGGCCCCGGCACGTGGCGCTGCACGTCCAGCACGCGATCCGGGTTGGCCTGGTTGTGCACCACCAGCGTGGTGTCGAATTCGTTGACGTAGACGCTGGCGCGCAATTCGCTGATCGCGCCGTCGAACTCGCCCCGATAGGCCAGCCTTCCCTGCTTGACGTTCAGGGGATTGCTGCGCGTTCTGGCCAGCGGATAGGGCGGCACGGTGCCCGCCCAGCCTTCGTTGACGTGCGCCATGCGGCCGCTGATCTCGATACGTTGGCGCGCATCCGGCATGTAGCCCAGCACGATGCCGCCGCCCGCGCTGCGGAAATCACTGTTCGGCACTGCGCCCTCGGCGCTGCGGAAGTTGCCGGCGCGCCGTCCGGTGGCATAGACGCGCAGGTCGAAGCCATCGCCGGCCGCCTCCAGCGCCGCGTTGGCCTGCCTGCCATTGCCATTGCTCTGCCAGGTGGTCGACACCTCGCCGCCATTCACGGTGAACCCGTGATCCAGGTTGCCATGGGCGCGCTTGGTGACGAAGTTGATCAAGCCCCCCAGCCCATCGCTGCCAAAGCGCGCCGAATCGGGTCCCCGCACCACCTCGACCGCTTCCAGCTCGGTGGGGCTGATGAGCATGAACTGCAATTTGTTGCGGCCGCGAAAGCGATCGCCGTCGATGAACACGGGTACCCGCATATCGAGCGTGTCCATGCCGCGCAGGAACAAGGTGCCGCCAATGCCGCCGCCCAGATTGATGGTGGCGTTCGGAATTCTGCCCAACAGTTCGAGCGTGCTGATGGCGCTGAGCCGGTCGAGATCCTGGCGATCCACCACCGACACCGATTGCGTGACCGTATGGTCGAGCGTCGCCGGCGGCGGCGCGGCGCCAATGGCACGCAGGCGGCCATCGTCGACGGCGGCGTCTTCGGCCGTGACGCGAATGGCGGGAAGCTGCGCGGCGGTCTCGGCGGCCATGGCGGGCGCGCCAAGGCCGGCGGCGGCCAGCAGGATGGCGCGGACGAAGGGCGAGGACGGGAAGGAATGAGTCATACGAACAAAGCGCAATAGCCCGGAGGCCGGAAGGAAGCCGCCTCAGGCGGCGGGCGTGGAATCTTTCAGCCACGGCAGGAAACCGCGCAGGAAGCGGCTGGTGGCCGGCATGAAATAACTGCCGTGGTGGTACATCGGATCGAGCGAGGTGACGATCAGCCTGCCCGCCGTGCTGCACCGATCCTCGTACAGCACCGATCCGGCGCCGACCTTGTCGACCAGCGAGACCGCGCCCGGCGGCGGCGCATAGGTGCCATGCTGGTGCCAGGTGACATCGGCCAGCGTCAGGTAGCGAAACAGCGAATGGTCGGGCGCCGCCAGCCGCAGGCCCGGATCGGCCCCCGGCGTCTTCCACCACCAGAAATTCACTTCGCAATCGGTCCAGCGCACGCCATCCAGCCAGCGGTGCGAGCCGGTCTCGCCCATCGCCACCAGCGTCTTGCCGGCGGCCAGGAAGCGGGCCAAGCGCGCCCGCTGCGCCACCAGCAGCTCGGGATTGATGCGGCACGACACGATCAAGGCGTCGCAGCCCTCCAGGGCGGCGTCATCCAGTTCCGGCAGGTAGATCACCCGGTCGATGTACGCCGCCAGTTCCGGCGTGTGGAAGGTGCGATGGTGGTAGTAGGTGCCGGCGTCCAGCGCGGCGATCACCGGCGCGCGCCGGTTCGAAACGGAATGGGCGTCGTGGATCATGCCGCCTCCCCGCGCAGCCAGTCGACCAGTTGCGGCACGATGCGGCGGGTGCTGTCCGCGCTGCCCGCATACATCCACATGTCGTTGCCGGAATGCGTGAACAGGCGGCCGCCGCCGGGCAAGGACAGCACCCAGTCCACCGGCACCGCGTCCGGCCCCAGCGTATGCAGCACGCTGGCGCCGGCCGGCGGCGGGTTGCCGCCGCGCGCGTAGAAGCCGGCCACGCCGCGGCGGAAGGTCAGGTGTTCCGGATCGACGCCATCGAACACGGGATGCGCCTGGGCGCGGTGCAGCCGCAGTCCCTCGATGCCGCGCGCCGGGCCGGGCGCGAACGGCGCCAGCCAGCGCAGGAAGGGATAGGCCACGTGGCCGTTGAACACCATCGTGCCGCCCGCCAGCAGCCAGGCCTCCAGCCGAGCCTGCTGCGACAGCAGATAGCGCTGGTCGGTATTGGCCGGCACCAGTAAGGCCCGTACCGTCGCCAGTTCCAAACGATGCAGGGCGTACAGGGGTTCGGCGATGGCCGGTGGCGCATCGCCGCCGGTCAACGCGGCGGGACCGTCGCCGGTCCAGTGATTCAAATAGACGATGGTGTTCATCGGAGTCAATGGAAAAGAGGAATCACGCCCGGCACCTCGCGGCGGTCGGCGGTGATGGTAGTTACCCGCACCGGCAAGCCATACAGCCGGCTCAGGCGTTCGTCGGTGCACATCTGCCCGGTGGGCCCGGCCTCGCAGGCGTCGGGATGCATCAACAGGGTCTGGTCGGCGATGTGCTGCGCGTGCTGCGGCTGGTGGGTCGAGAACACCACTGTCATGCCCTCGCCCGCGAGCCGCCGCAGCAGCGTCAGGATCACGTCCTGGTTGCGCAGGTCGAGCGCCGCGCTGGGCTCGTCCAGCACGATGATGGGGCTGGCGCTGGCCATGGCCCGCGCGATGCAGGCCAACTGCTGTTCGCCGCCGCTGAGCGCGTGGAACGGCCGCGCCGCCAGATGCTCCAGCCGCACGGCGCGCAGGCACTCGCGGGCGATGTCGCGGTCGCCCGGGCCGGGCGAGGCCCACCAGCGCAGGTGCCGCACGCGGCCCATGGTCACCATGGCCAGCACGTCGTAGGCGTACAGAGAATCGGTGCGCTGCGGCACATAGGCGGCGTGGCCGCGCAGGCGCACCGCGCCGGCGGCCGGCGGCTGCACCCCCAGCAGTGTCTTGAGCAAGGTGGTCTTGCCCCGGCCGTTCGGCCCCAGCACGGCCAGCACGCCGCCGGCCGGCACGCGCAGCGTCAGGTCGGACAGCAGCAGACGGCCGCCGGCCTGCACGGCAAGGCGATCCAGTTCAAGCATGGCCCGCCTCCCGGCCCTGCGTGCGGCGCAACAGCCACGCAAACAGGGGCGCGCCGACCAGCGCGGTAATCACGCCCAGCGGAATCTCGGCGCTGGTGGCGCTGCGGGCCACGGTATCGACCCACACCATGTAGGTACCGCCAAGCAAGGCGCTGGCGGGCAGCAGCACGCGGTGATCGGGGCCGACCAGCATGCGCGCGATGTGCGGCACCACCAGCCCGACCCAGCCCACCGTGCCCGACACCGCCACGCTGGCCGACACCACCAGCGTGGCGCAGCCCAGCAGCATCCAGCGCAGCGGCTCGACCGCCAGCCCCATGGCGCTGGCCTGCTCATCCCCCAGCGACAGCACGTTGATGCGGAACCGCAGCGCGAACAACAGCCCCATGCCCGCCGCGATGGGCGCCACCGCCGCCCCCAGCTTGACGTAGGACGCCGTGGCGAAGCTGCCCATCAGCCAGAACACGATCGCGGGCAGGCTGTCGTAGGGATCGGCGAAATAGGTGGCCAGCGAGATCAGCGCGGAAAAGAACGCGCTGGTGACCACGCCCGCCAGCACCAGCATCAGGATGGTGGTGCGCCCCCGCGAGCGGCCCAGCAGGTAGACGATGGCCACCGCGAGCAGGCCGCCCGCGAAAGCGAACCCCAACGTCGCCCACAGCGACGAGAACAGCAGGATCGCGGCGCAACCGCCGAATGCGGCGCCCGAGGAAATGCCGAGGATCTGCGGCCCGACCAGGGGGTTGCGGAAGGCGCCCTGCAAGGCCGCGCCGCACAGCGCCAGGCTGGAGCCGGCCAGCAGCGCCAGCAGCACCCGCGGCAGGCGCACCAGCAATACCACCCGGCGCTCGGCGTCGGCGACGGCCGGCAGCCAGGATGCCAGGCCGTCGGGCAGCGCCCATCCGGCCAGCGCGGCGCCTACATGAGAGGCCGGCAAGGCATAACGCCCCACGCACAACGCGGCCAGGGCCGACAGCGGCGCCGCGGCGATCATCAGCCACCAGGGCCAGGCGCGCCGCCGATCGTCGCCCCGCGCGGGATTCCGTTCAGCGCAGGCGGTCATAGCCGGCGGCTCCGTGGTTCAAGCGCATGCGCAGCACCTTGTCGATATCGGCCGCGTCGATGTCATAGCCGTACAGCCAGGCGTACGCCTGCGCGATGCGCTCGCGCAGCGGCCAGTCGAATCGCTTCGGATGCAGCAACTGGCTCAGCCACTGCCAGTACAACGGCGATTCCTGGCTGGGGGGATCCCAGATATAGCCGCCGGCCGGAATCATGTAGACGCGATGGCTGCGCACGGCCGGAATATCCGCGAACAGCGGATCGGCATAGATCATGGCGGGCGTCAGGCCAGACTCGAAGTTGTTCAGCAGGATCACATCGGGCGCCCAGGCCATGATCTGCTCGATGCCGACCGATTGGCCGGTGCCGACCACTGCCGCGGCCACGTTGCGCCCGCCAGTCAATTGGATGTCGTCATCGAAACTGCTGCCCGCGCCCGAGGTGCGCAATTGCGGCCGGTAGCGCGACAGGTACAGCACGCCCGGCCGCTCGTCGGCGCGCAGGCCGCCGGTGACGCGAAGGATCTGCGCGCGCACCTCGTCGCGCCACGCCAGCAGCCGGGCGGCTTGGGCATCCCGCCCGAGCGAATGCCCCATCAGCCGGATCCATTCGCGGGTGCGCACGTCGGTGCCGTAGAGCAGCGCGGCCACCGGCAGGCCGGCATTGCGCAGCGGCGCGATCAGGTCGTCTCCCATGTGACCCCACTGCCACACCATGTCGGGACGGATCTGCAGCAGGGTTTCCACGTTCGGCACGAAGCCCGACCGGGTGATGTCCGAGCGCACGCTTTCCATGTGCGGGAACAGGCGCGACGGCACCGGGTCGGCCATGCGCGCATAGGAGTCGGGATGCATGCCCGCCAGGTGGCGCGACGAGCCGCCGTCCAATGACATCAACAGCGTGCCGCCCGGCATCGGCAGCGAGACCGCGCGCGTCGCAGGCGCGGCCTGCGTGACCGGGTTGCCTAGCATGTCGGTGAAGCGCACGGGGCCCTGCGCCGCCGCGCCAGACGACCATGACAACGCCGCCGACAAGGCGCTCAAGGCAATGGGAGAACTTATAAGACGGCGCGGTTGCGGCGCGGTCCTGGCCTTGTATTTTTTCACGGGGAAGGCATCTTGAACAGGAATCATTTTCGATTCGAATTCTAGGTAGCCACCTCCGCCGATCAAATGACTATTGTCAATTCGTCTCAGTCGCTTCTGCTCGCCGCATTGCGGCGCCATCCCTGGTTCGAGGGCATCGCCGACGCCGCGCTCGGCGCGCTGGCGGCGCGCGCCCATTGGCTGCGCTTCGAGGCGGGTGACACGCTGTTTTCCGAAGGCCAGCCGGCAACCGCGTGCCTGCTGGTGTGCGAGGGGCTGGTCCAGGGCCTGCGCTACACCGCCGATGGCGATGACAAGGTATTTGGCGAAGTCGGCCCGGGCGGCTGGCTGTCGGTGCTGGCCATGTTCGAGCCGACGCCGCGCCACCTGCATCATGTCCGCGCCCGCCGCGACGGCAATGGTTGCCTGCTGCATCAAGGCGCCTTCCTGCAGCTATGTCGCGACGACGGCCGCTTCGCCTGCCGCGTCGCCGCCCACGGCGCCGCGCTGGTGCGGCATCACACCGACCGGATCGACTGGCTCACATCCAGTTCGGCGCAGGAACGCCTGGCCGAATACGTGCTGCGCGCCGGCAAGCCTCAGGCCGGCCAGCCATTGACCCTGCCGCTCAGCCACTCGCAGATCGCCGTCAAGCTCGGCATGCGGGCAGAGACCCTCAGCCGCATCTTCTCCAAGTGGCGCCGCGAAGGCATCATCGCCAGCCGCTCCGGCACGCTCTACGTCCTGCGGCTCGGGGCGCTCGAACAACTGGCGTCCGGATGCTGAAACGCCGCGTGTCCCGACGGACGCGCGGCGTTCATGCATGACCGCCCGATGTCACGTCGCCGGGCGGTCACAGCCCTCACTTCACGCTGGCAACCGCGTCCAGGATCACCCGCGCCACGGCGTCCGGCTGCGATTGCTGCGGCACGTGGCTGGTCTGCAGGTCGGTGACCTTGGCGCCGATGCGCTTGGCCATCTGGTGTTGCAGCGCCGGCAGGATCATGCGGTCGTGGTTGCTGACGACGAACCACGACGGCTTGGTCTTCCACGCGGCGGTCGACACCGCTTCGCCAAAGGCGCTGGCCTTGATCGGGCCCTGCGTGGCCGCCATCACCCGGGCCTGCGCGGCCGGCACATCCTGCGCGAAATCGCGCGCCAGGCCGGCGGGCGACAGGCTCAGCCAGCCGTGGCTGTCGGCGCCGATGCTGTCCGAACCCGGCGCCTTGGGCGTGCCCTCGGTCAGCGTCGCCACCGACTGGCCGGCGTCGGGCGCGAACGCGGCCACGTAGACCAGGCTGGCGACCTTGGGATGGTTGCCGGCCTCGGTGATCACCGTGCCGCCCCACGAATGGCCGACCAGCACCACCTTGCCGGGCTGGTTGTCGATGGCGCGGTTGGCCGCGGCCACGTCGCCGGCCAGCGATTCGAGCGGGTTCTGCACCGCCTGCACCTGCACGCCCTTGGCCTGCAGCAGGGCGACCACCTTGGCCCAGTCCGAGCCGTCGGCGAAGGCGCCGTGCACGATGACGACGGACGGCCGCGCGGCGGCCGGCTCGGCGGCGAACGATTGCGAGACGGGCGCGGCGAACAGGCCGGCGACCAGGAGGGAGGCTGCGATAATATGGCGCTTCATGACGGTTCCTTTTTTTCGGGATCAAACGCCGACATGGCGCTTGCTTGACGCCAGTGTCGTTTTCCCGCCCGTCGCGCGGTATCGGATGATTGACCGATGCGCCGGTTCTCGCCTTCCCGCCCTCTCCTGCCGCCCCCGTTCATCGCTCCGCCTGCCCCCATGATCGCCGATAGCGCCATAGAACTGACCGACGCCGTGCTGGCCATGGCCTTCATCGGCGACCTCAGCATGGGCCGCGCCACCGACCATTCGCGCCGCACCGCCTGCCTGGCGGGCCTGCTGGCCGCCGCGCACGGCCTGGATGCGGCCGGCCAGGACCACGCCCGCGCGGTGGCGCTGCTGCGCTGGTCCGGCTGCACCGCCAACGCCGGCGGCTTCGCCGAGCTGCTGGGCGACGACATCGCCTCGCGCGAAGCCATGATGGCGCAGACCCTGCCCCCGCTGGACGCGCGCACGCAGTCGCTGATCGTGCCGCTGGCGCTGATCCATTGCGAGATCTCCGGCGATGTCGCCGTCAGCCTGGGCATGCCCGACGCGGTCGTGACCGGTCTGCGCCACGCCTTCGAGCGCCACGATGGCAAGGGCATGCCCCAGGCGCTGGACGGCGGCGCCGTCTCGCCGCTGGCGTTCATCGTCAACGCCGCCAGCGACCTGGAGATCCTCAGCCGCGCCCATGGCCGCGACAGCGCGCTGGACTTCCTGCGCCAGCAGGCCGGCGCCAAGTATCCCGCCGACATCGCCGCGCTGACCGCGCGCCACGGCCCGGCCTGGCTCGACCGGATCGACGCCGATCCGCCCGACGGCGCCGACTGGAACCTGGCCGGCGGCCGCCCCGGCGCGCCGGCCGCGCTGACGCTGCTGGCCGACGTGGCCGAACTCAAGCTACCCTGGCTGGCCGGCTATTCGCGCCGGGTGGCGGCGCTGGCGGTGGCCACCGCCGCGCGGCTCGACCTGGACGCGGCGACGCAGGCGCAATTGCAGGCCGCCGCGCTGGTCCACGGCATCGGCCGCGCCGCGCTGCCGAACCGCCTGTGGAACACCGCCGGCAAGCTGTCGCCGGACCAATGGGAGCAGGTGCGCCTGATGCCCTACTGGACCGCGCGCGCGGCGCGCCAGATCAAGGGCCTGAGCGAGGCCGCCGAACTGGCCTCGTATGCCTACGAACGGCTGGATGGCAGCGGCTATTTCCGCGGCGCGGCGGGCGCGGCATTGGGCCTGCCGCAACGCGTGCTGGCCGCCTGCGTGACCTTGCAGGCGCTGCTCGAGGACCGCCCCTGGCGTCCCGCGCTTGCGCTGGCGGACGCGGCGCGGCAACTGCGCCAGGAGGCCGCCGCCGGCCGCTACGATGCCGACGCGGCCGAGGCCGCCATCGCCGCGGCGGGCGGCGAAACCGCGGCCCCGCGCCGCGCCGTCTCGCCGCTGTCGCAGCGCGAACTGGAAGTGCTGCGGCAGATCAGCCTGGGGGCCAGCAACAAGGAAGCGGCGCGCGCGCTGAACATCAGCCCCAGCACGGTGCGCACCCACGTCGAAAGCGTGTTCCGCAAGCTGGAATGCTCGACCCGCGCGGCCGCCACGCTCAAGGCGCTGACCTCGGGCCTGCTGTAGCCAGGGCCGCGCACCGCATCAACGATCGGCGATCGCCCGCAGCGCCCGATAGGTCTCGCGCTCGTCCTGGTTCTCGCCATAGTCGCTGAGCTTGACGATCACCACGCGGTGGCCGGGATGCACGTACAGGTACTGGCCATGGATGCCGACGGCCGCGAAGTCCGGCCCGCCCGTGGGCTCCAGTTGCCACCATTGCGCGGCGTAGCCCCAGCCGTCGACCGGATGCGGGGCGGGACGCGCGATGCGCGCCACCCAGGCGGCCGGGACCAGGCCTGCGCCCTGCCCGGACTCAAGCACGCGCTGCCCGACCCGCGCGAAGTCGCGCGCCGTGGCATTCAGGCAGCAGAACGCCTTCTCGATGCCGCCGGGCCGGTCCAGGTTCCAGGTGGCGGCGGACTCCGCGCCCATCGGCCCCCACAGCCGCTCGGCGAGCAGGTCGGCCAGCGGCTTGCCGGTCACCCGCGTCAGCGCCATGCCCAGTAGCTGGGTGTCGACGCTGCGGTAGTCGCCCGCGCTGCCCGGCGTGAAATGCATGCGCCGGTGCGCGCGCACAAACCCGGCCAGATCGCGCGTCAGATACATGCGCGCGGCGCCGGTGAAGGGCCAGTAGGCCCGGTAGTTCTCCGACACGTCGATGCCCGAGGCCATGTCCAGCAGATGCCCGAGCGTGACGCGGTCGTAATCGCCGGCACCCGCCAGCTCGGGCAGCAGCGCGGTCAGGCGGTCGTCCTCGCGCAGCTCGCCGCGCGCGATCGCCTGGCCCACCAGCAGCGACACCACCGACTTGGCCATCGACCACGACGACTGCGGGTCGCTGGCGCGCACGCCCGGCCGGTACCACTCGTACTCCAATTGGCCGTCGCGCAGCACCACCAGCGCATTGGTGGCGGTGCTTTGCAGGAACCGCTCGAACGGAATTTCGGCGCCTTTCCACGGCACCGTGGCGGGCGGCGGCCAGGCGCTGGCCGCCAGCACGGATGGCGTGGCCGAGGCCGGCACGACCCGCGCCGGCAGCAGGTCGCCGCGGCGCGACGGCGCCGACGCCTCCAGCCGCCACAGGGTGTGCGGCGGCGGGATCTCCATCACGGCCGTGGCCGCATAGGCGGCGGCCGTCAGCGTGGCCAGCCCCAGGGCCAGCCGCACGGCGGCGCGGCCCGCGCGGCGGGCGCGCGGGCGCGTGATGCGGGAGGTCGGGGCCATTGCCATGGCGCGGATCATGCCAAGTCCGCGCCGAATGCACAACCCGCATCGCGCGCTCGTCATCCGCGCGCGACGCCGGTGGCGCGGACAAGGAGATTCAAGTCGCAATGTATCCGCCCGCCCGCGCCGTACATTGCGACACCCCCCGCCCCGCCGGGCTGGCTACAACGGCGCCACACCCTGTCACTTCCCTTTCCCGGAGACCCGCCATGCCCGACCCCATCGACACCCGACGCCGCCGCCTGCTCGGCACCACCTCGGCCCTGGCCGGCGCCAGCCTCCTGAACCTGGGCCTGGGCGCCATCGCGCGCGCCCAGGACGCCGCGCCAGTCGCCCCTCGCGCCACCGGCACGGCCAGCTTCAGCGCCATCCGCCAGATCCGCGCCGGCGATTTGGACATCGGCTACGTCGACGCCGGCCCGGCCAACGGCCCGGTCGCCATCCTGCTGCACGGCTGGCCCTACGACATCCACAGCTTCATCGACGTGGCGCCGCGCCTGACCGCCGCCGGCTACCGCGTCATCGTGCCGTATCTACGCGGCTACGGCTCGACCCGCTTCCTGTCGGCCGATACCGCGCGCAACGGCGAACAGGCGGTGGTGGCGGTCGACATCATCGCCCTGATGGACGCCCTGAAGATCGGCAAGGCCGTCATCGCCGGCTTCGACTGGGGCGCGCGCACCGCCAACATCATGGCCGCGCTCTGGCCCGAACGCTGCCAGGCGCTGGTGTCGGTCAGCGGCTACCTGATCGGCAGCCAGGAAGGCAACCGCAAGCCGCTGCCGCCGCAGGCCGAGTTCCAGTGGTGGTACCAGTTCTACTTCGCCACCGAACGCGGCGCGGCCGGCTACGCCGCCAACGTCGACGCCTTCAACAAACTGATCTGGCAACTGGCCTCGCCGCAATGGCGCTTCGACGACGCCACCTACGCGCGCAGCGCCCGCGCCTTCGCCAACCCCGACCACGTCGCCATCGTCATCCACAACTACCGCTGGCGCCTCGGGCTGGCGCAGGGCGAGGCGCGCTACGACGACCTGGAGCGGCGCCTGGCCGTGGCGCCGAAGATCGCGGTGCCCACCATCACGCTGGAAAGCGACGCCAACGGCGCGCCGCACCCCGCGCCCGCCGCCTATGCCGGCCAGTTCAGCGGCAAGTACCGTCACATCGACGTGACCGGCGGCATCGGCCACAACCTGCCGCAGGAAGCGCCCGAGGCCTTCGCCGACGCGGTGCTGCAGGTGACGCGGCTGTGAATTTCAAAATCACTATCGTGATTTGAATGTGATAGCGCCGTGATACCGCGATACCGCCCGGCGCGCCCCCGTGCCGGACGCAACCCCGCGTGTCCGCCGGACAACAACCGGCGGACGCGGCGTTGACAGCCTCATCATCGTTGCCTTAGGATGCGCCCTTGCTTTTCAACAACCCCTTTTCTTCCGGGTGCCAACGTGTCTGCCATTCGTCAATTCGCCTAAACGCCGACGACTACCTTCCGGTAATCGCGGTCAGCCTGTCCATTCACGCGGCTCGACCTTCCCGGTCTTGAGCGCGACCCGCGGCAGGCGCGGTTCCGGAACGCGCAACACATCCCCCCTCGCTTCCCTGCCCCGCAAGACCGCGTCGTCGGCTTCCCCACTTTTCCTGGAGAAGACCCATGACGCCGGATTTCCGCGCCTGCGCGCAATCCCTTGAACTGTTCCGCTATCCCCGCACCCCGCACCTGGAAGGCTCGCGGCTGCAGGAGGGCGACCACGGCCACGACCACGTGCCTTACCGCGACCTGCGCGGCCTGCGCCTGGTCGTGGAAGAGAAACTCGATGGCGCCAACACCGGCATCAGTTTCAGCCCCGCGGGCGACCTGCTGCTGCAATCGCGCGGCCACTACCTGGTGGGCGGCGGACGCGAACGCCAATTCAACTTCATCAAGGCCTGGGCCCAGGCCCACGCAGGCTGGCTGCTGCAACGGCTGGAAGACCGCTACGTGATGTACGGCGAAACGCTATCGAAAAAGCACTCGGTGTTCTACGACGCGCTGCCGCACCACTTCTTCGAGTTCGACGTGCTCGACCGCCGCACCGGACAGTTCCTGTCCACCGAGGCGCGGCGCGAACTGCTGGCCGGCGGCCCGGTGCTGTCGGTGCCTGTCCTGTACGACGGCCTGGCGCCCGCGCGCCTGGCCGACCTGAAGGCCCTGCTGCGGCCCTCGCTGGCCAAGACGGCGCGGTGGCGCGACGCGTTCGAGGCCACCGTGCGGCGCGAGGGCCTGGACCTGGCGCTGGCCTGGCGGCAATGCGACAAGTCGGACCTGTCGGAAGGCCTGTACATCAAGGTGGAGGCCGACGGCAGGACGCTGGGCCGATACAAATGGGTGCGCGCCGACTTCATCCAGGCCATCCTGGCCGCCGACAAGCACCATTCCGAGCAGCCCTACGTCCCCAACCAGCTCGCGCCCGGCGTCGACCTGTACGCCCCGCGTCCGCGGGTCGATTGGGACACGCTGCGCGGCGACAAGGAGGCATCATGAACTACGAACAATTGCGGGCCCTGGCGCCCGCCGCCGGCCAGGCGCCGGACTTCGCCGCCTGTCTGGCGGCCTTTCCGGCGCTGGAGCTGGCCAAGACCACGCCGCAGGACCCGCGCTACCACGGCGAGGGCGACGTCTGGACCCACACGCGCATGGTGGTCGAATCGCTGCTGGCGCTGCCCGATTATCAGGCAGCCAGCCGCGCCGACCAGGAGATCGTGTTCCTGGCGGCGCTGCTGCACGACATCGCCAAGCACGCCACCACGGTGATCGACCCGGCCAGCGGCGCGATTTCGCAACCGGGCCATTCCGCCCGGGGCGCGATCGACGCTCGCATCGCGCTGTGGGACGCGGGCGTGCCCTTCGCCGTGCGCGAGGCCATCTGCCGCCTGATCGCCGTGCACCAGGTGCCGTTCTTCGCGCTGTCCGGTTCCCGTCGCGGCAAATCGGTGGAATTCATCGTGCGCGAGCTGTCGTGGCAACTGAGCATTCCGCTGCTGGCGATGCTGGCCGAGGCCGACATGCGCGGCCGCATCTGCCGCGACCAGCAGCAGGTGCTGGACAACATCGCGCTGTTCCGCGAGGCCGCGCGCGAGGAGGACTGCTACGGCCAGCCGCGGCGCTTCGCCGACGCGCACACCGCCGTCAGCTACTTTCGCGGCGCCGACGTGCATCCGGACTACGCCCTGTTCCAGGAGCCCGGCTCGCGCGTCATCGTCATGGCGGGCCTGCCGGCCAGCGGCAAGAACAGTTGGGTGGCGGCGCATCACCCCGACCTGCCGGTCGTGTCGTTCGACGACGCGCGCGAGGCGCTCGGCCTGGCGCACGGCAAGAACGAAGGCAAGGTGGCGCACCTCGCGATCGACCGGGCCAAGGCCTTGCTGCGCGCGCGCCGTCCGTTCGTCTGGAACGCCACCAACCTCAGCCAGTTGATGCGCAAGAAAACGCTGGACCTGCTGTACGCCTACCACGCCGAGGTCGAGCTGGTGTACCTGGAGCAGCCGCGCGCCGAACTGCTGCGGCGAAACGCCCGGCGCGACACGTCGCTGCCGAACAAGACCTTGCTGGGCATGCTGCACCGCTGGGACCTGCCGCTGCCGACGGAAGCGCACCGGGTGGTGTACGCGGTGTAGGCGCGGCGGCGCGGGGACCAACCGGCTCAGTGCTCGCGGATCAGCGTCGTCGAAAACTCGTAGCGTCCGGCAGGATGGTACGAGCACGACGCTTCCACGATCTGCCCGGCCTGGTCCTTGTAGTGGCGCAGGATCAGCAAGCCGGGCGACTCCGGCGCCACCTGCAATTCGCCGGCCACCGCCGCCGGCATGGCGCAGGCCGAGATGGTCTGCTCGACCGAGGCGATGCGGCGGCCGTAGTGTTCCTCGATCAGTTCCGACACCAGCCGGTCGGGATGCTGGCGCGCCAGCTTGCGCACGCCCTTGTAGTGGGCGTCCACATACAGCTCGGTCCACACCACCGGCGGCTGCGCCGGCGTGCCTCGGGTCGAGACAAAACGCAGCCAGCGCGTGCCCGGCCCGACGCCCAGGCGCGCGGCCAGTTCCAGGTCGGCCACGATCTCCTGCACCTGCAGGATGGTGCGCGGCGTGCGCGCGGCCAATTGCACCAAGTCTTCCAGCGACCGCAGCGACTGGCTGAAACCGGCCTTGGGCCGGGCCGCCGTGACCACGGTGCCGCTGCCGCGCCGACGCGCGATCAACCCCAGGTCCTGCAACTGGCGCAACGCCGCCCGCAGGGTGTGACGACTGGCGTCGAACTCTTCGGCCAGGGCGTTCTCGGACGGCAGCACGGCCCCCACGGCATACACGCCGCCGGCGATCCGTCGTGCCAGTTCTTCGGAGATGCGGGTGTACAGCGAGATGGACATGGAACCGGGGGTGTTTGCGACAGGCTCCATTCTATCTGCTGCCCGGGCGCGGGTATTCCCCGGCATTGACGCCCGCCGAAGGCCCTGCTTAAATGTACGTACAACTTTTTAAGAGCGTACATTTATGCCAGTCTCGGTTCTCGAATCCACCCTCTTCAAAGATATGTTCGGCACCGCCGCGATGCGGGCCGTGTTCGACGATGCCGCCACCGTGCGACGCTATGTGGAAACCGAAGTCGCGCTGGCGCGGGTGCAGGGCCGGCTGGGCGTGATCCCGGCCGAGGCCGCCCGCGCCATCGAGGCCCGCGCCGACGCCGCCGCCCTCGACATGACGCTGCTGCGCGAGGAAACCGAGATCGTCGGCTATCCGATCCTGCCGCTGGTGCACCAGCTGTCGCGCCAATGCGGTCCGGAAGGCGAATACCTGCATTGGGGCGCGACCACGCAGGACATCATGGACACCGCCACCGTGCTGCAGGTGCGCGAGGCGCTGGAACTGGTGGATGCCGACCTGGCGGCGCTGGACGCCATCCTCGACAACCTGGCGCGCGAATACCGCGACACCCCCATGGCAGGCCGCACCCATTTGCAGCACGCCCTGCCGATCACGTTCGGCTACAAGGCCGCCATCTGGCTGCTGATGCTGCGGCGCCATCGCGAACGCCTGGCGCAGTTGCGGCCGCGGGTGCTGATCGGGCAATTCGGCGGCGCGGCCGGCACGCTGGCCTCGCTCGGCGAGCAGGGCCTGACGGTGCATGGCGCCCTGATGGACGAACTGGGATTGGGCGCCGCGCCGGTGACCTGGCACGTGGCGCGCGACGGCCTGGCGGAAACGGTGCAGTTCCTGGCGCTGGTATGCGGCTCGCTGGGCAAGATCGCGGTCGACATCATGCTGATGATGACCAACGAGCTGGGCGAGGCGTTCGAGCCGTTCGTGAAGGGCCGCGGCGCCTCCAGCACCATGCCGCAGAAGCGCAATCCGATCTCGTGCGAATTGATGTGGGCGGCGTCCAAGACCGTGCGCCAGCACGCCGGGCTGGCGCTGGACGCCATGCTGCAGGACTTCGAGCGCGCCACCGGCCCCTGGCACATCGAATGGTCGGCCGTGCCCGAGGCCTTCGTGCTGACGGCCGGCTCGCTGCGCCAGGCCCGCTTCATGCTCGGCGGACTGGAAGTGGACACCGCGCGCATGGCGCGCAACCTGGATCTGTCCGGCGGCCTGATCGTGGCCGAGGCCGTGATGATGGGCCTGGCGCCGCACATCGGCCGCCAGACCGCGCATGACGTGGTCTACGACGCCTGCCGCGAGGCGGCCACGTCCCGCCGCCGGCTGGCTGACGTGCTGCGCGAGGACGCGCGGGTCGCGCAGCGGCTCGGCGCGGACCAGATCGAACGGCTGTGCGATCCGGCCCACTACCTCGGGGCCGCGCCCCGGATGGTGGACCGCATGCGCGCGCATCTCAACCCCGGCGCCGCCTGAACCGCGGCGCCGGCTTTCCCCCGATAAAAAACACCCACGGAGACAAACCATGAAGAACTGGCTGGCGGCGATCACCGCCACGGCGGCATTCGCCCTGACCCCGGGCGCGCACGCGCAGGACACCTACCCCAACCGCGCCATCACCTGGATCGTGCCGTTCGCGGCCGGCGGCCCCACCGACGCGATGGCGCGCAACATCGCCAACCGCGTCGCGCAGGAACTCAAGCAGACCATCCTGATCGAGAACGTGGGCGGCGCGGGCGGCACCATCGGCGCGGCCAAGGCGGCCAAGTCGACGCCCGACGGCTACACCTTCCTGGTGGGCCACATCGGCTACATGGCGGCCGCGCCGTCGCTGTACCAACGGCTGCCGTACGACCCGACCAGGGACTTCCAGGCGGTGTTCCGCTTCCCCGACACGCCGCTGGTGCTGCTGGTGGGCGAAAGCTCGCCCTACAAGTCGGTGTCCGAACTGATCGCCTTCGGCAAGCAGCATCCGGGCAAGCTCAACTTCAGTAACGCCGGGGTCGGCTCGACCTCGCACCTGGTGGCCGCCATGTTCGCCAGCCAGGCCGGCATGGACATCACGCCCATCGCCTACAAGGGCGCCGGCCCGGCGCTGAACGACCTGATGGGCAACCAGGTCGACGCCATGTTCGACCAGACCAACACCGCCCTGCCTCAGACCCGCGGCGGCAAGGTGCGCGCGCTGGGGCTGACCTCCGCCACCGCCATGGCGCAGTTCCCCAACGTGGCGCCGATGGGCGCGCAAGCCCTGCCGGGCTTCCAGGTGTCCACGTGGTACGGCCTATATGCCCCAAAGGGCACGCCGGACGCGGTGGTGCAGACGATGTACGGCGCCTGGCAGAAGGCGCTGGCCGACAGTGACTTCACCGGCAAGATGGTGGAACAGGGCATCCAGTTGCTGCCGGAGGGCCAGTACGCGCCCGCCGCCTTCCAGCAATTCACCGCCGACGAAGGCAAGCGCTGGGCCGGCGTCATCAAGCAGGCCGGCATCACGCTGCAATAGGCCCGCCACATCATGCGCGTCCTGCTCGCTTCCGATATCGAGACCAGCATCGCCCAGGCCCTGCAGGCGGTCAGCCACACGCATCCGCCCGATTTCGTGCGGGCGCTGAAGGCCGCCCACGACCGCGAAACCGCGCCGGCCGCGCGCCACGCGCTGCTGCAATTGCTGGTCAACAGCAAGATGAGCGCGCGGGCGCGGCGCCCGGTCTGCCAGGACACCGGCGTGGCGCACGTCTATGCCCGGCTCGGCATGGACGCGCGCATCCGCGCCGACGGCCCCGGCCCCACGCCCAGCCTGCAAAGCCTGGCCGACCGGGCCGTGGCGCGCGCCTATGGCTGTGCCGCCAATCCGCTGCGGGCATCGATGGTGCGCGACCCGCTGGGCCTGCGCCGCAACACCCGCGACAACACGCCCGCCGTGCTGCACGTGGAACTGGTGGAAGGCGACGGACTGGAGTTGACCGTAGTCGCCAAGGGCGGCGGCGGCGACGTCAAGGCGCGCTATGCCATGCTCAATCCCAGCGACTCGGTCGCCGACTGGGTGGTGGCGCAACTTCCCGGCATGGGCGCCGGCTGGTGCCCGCCGGGCGTGCTGGGACTGGGCGTGGGCGGTTCGCCGGAACAGGCCATGGCCCTGGCCAAGCGCGCCCTCTTCACGCCGATCGACATGCCCGAGCTGCTGGCGCGCGGCGCGCAAGACCCGGTCGAGCGCTTGCGGATCGAAGTCCACCAGCGCGTCAACGCGCTGCGCATCGGCGCCCAGGGCCTGGGCGGCGACACCACCGTGCTCGACGTCAAGGTCGCCACCGCCGCCTCGCACGCGGCGCTGCTGCCGGTGGCGCTGCTGCCCAACTGCGCCGCCACCCGCTTCGTGACGTTCACGATGCCCGACAGCGGGCCGGCGGTACTGCCGCCGCCCGATCCCGCGGCCTGGGACGGCATTCCGGACGCCCTGCCGCACAGCGCCGGCCGCCGGGTCGACCTGGACTCACTGACGCGCGCCGAGGTCGCCTCGTGGCAAGCGGGCGAAACGCTGCTGCTGTCCGGCAGGTTGCTGACTGGCCGCGACGCCGCGCACAAGCGCATGGATGAATTGCTGGCGCGGGGCGAACCGCTACCGGTGCCGCTGCAAGGGCGCGCGCTGTACTACGTCGGCCCGGTCGATCCGGTGGCCGGCGAAGCGGTGGGCCCGGCAGGCCCCACCACCGCGGCCCGCATGGACAAGTTCATGCCGCGCCTGCTGGCCGACAGCGGCCTGCTGGTGACCATCGGCAAGGCCGAGCGCGGACCGCTGGCGGTGCAGGCGATCCAGGCCCACGGCGGCGCCTACCTCAGCGCGGTGGGCGGCGCGGCCTACCTGGTGTCGCAGGCCGTGTGCGCGGCGCGCGTGGTGGCCTTCGCCGACCTGGGCATGGAGGCGATCTATGAATTCGAGGTGCGCGACATGCCGGTGACGGTGGCGATTGATGCGCGCGGCCGCCCGGTGCATGCGGTGATCCCGATCCAGGCGGCGTGAGCGCGCCCTCCCCTACGCCTGCTCCGGCAGATAACCGCTATACCCCATCAGCGTCGACAACCGCTGGGCGACGTTGGCGACAATCTCCTGCACCTGGGCGATGCTGGGCGATTCCTTGCGGTCGATGCGCTCGATGTGGGGCACGTTGATGGCGGCGATGACCTGGTTGCCCACGCCCATCACCGGATAGGCGACGTTGGTGATGCCGCGGATCTGGCGGCTGGCCATGCAGGCGCAGCCGTTCTTGCGCACCTCCGCCAGGATCGGGAACAGTTCGCCCGGGTCGGACTCCAGCTCGCCTTCCACCTTGATGTGGGCGGCCAGCATGCGGGTGCGCTCGACCTCGTCGCGGAATGCCAGCAACACGTGGCCCGAGGACGTGTCGGTCAGGCCCATCATCACGCCCACCTTCAGGCCGAACGACCAGCGCTCGGGACTGTCGACCTGCGCGATCACCACCACCCGGCCGGCCTGGTAGACCGCCAGGTGGCACGACTGGCGCGCGCGGTTGGCCAGTTCGCGCAGCAGCGGCAGCGCCACGCTCACCAGCGATTTCAGCGGCTGCTGGCGGTGCGCCAGCTCGAACATCTTCAGCGTCAGCGTGTAGCGGTCGTTGTCGTCGACCTGCACGAAGCCGCGCCGCTGCAGCGTCACCGCCATGCGGAAGATCTCGCTGACGCTGCGGCCGATCTTCTGCGCCAGCTCGGCCAGCGTGTAGCCGGCCGGGCTGGCGGCCAGCGCCTCCAGGATGTCCAGCCCCTTTTCCAGGGCGGGCGCGGCGTAGCGTTGCGCGCCCGGCGCGTCGGCGGCGTCGGCCTCGGTCGGCGTGGAATCGGCGGGGGAAATCTTGGAAGCGGTCATGGCGTCGGCGTTGGAGTGAAACCCGATTTTATTCGGCCCGGCTCCAGGCCCGCAGGGCCTGCCGCTGTTCGCCCAGGCCGGCGATGCCCAAGCGCATCTCGTCGCCCGCCTTCAGGTACACCGGCGGCTTCTGGCCCAGGCCCACGCCCGGCGGCGTGCCGGTGCTGATGATATCGCCCGGCATCAGCGACATGAAGCGGCTGATGTAGCTGACCAGCGTCTTCACGCCGAACACCATGGTGCGGGTGCTGCCGTTCTGGAAGCGATGGCCGTTCACTTCCAGCCACATGTCCAGGTTCTGCGGATCGGCGACCTCGTCGCGCGTCACCAGCCACGGGCCGACCGGCGCGAAGGTGTCGCAGCCCTTGCCCTTGTCCCACTGGCCGCCGCGCTCGATCTGGTATTCGCGCTCGGACACGTCGTTGACCACGGTGTAGCCGGCCACGTAGTCCATGGCCTCGCTTTCCTCCACGTACGAGGCCTTCTTGCCGATGACCACGCCCAGCTCCACTTCCCAGTCGGTCTTGACCGAGCCGCGCGGGATGATCACCGGGTCGTTCGGGCCGCTCAGCGACGAGCTGGGCTTGAGGAACAGCACCGGCTCGGCCGGCACCGGCAGGCCGGACTCGGCGGCGTGGTCGGCGTAGTTCAGGCCGACGCAGACGATCTTGCCGACGCCGTTGACCGGGCAGCCGTAGCGCACCGCGCCGTCCACGCGCGGCAGGCTGGCGGGGTCGAGCTGGGCCAATCTGGCCAGCATTGCCGGGGCGATGGCGGCGGTGTCGATGTCGGCCACCACGCCCGACAGGTCGCGCAAGGCGCCCTGGGCGTCGATCAGGCCGGGTTTTTCCTGGCCGGGCTGGCCGTAGCGTACGAGTTTCATGCGGAATCCTTGAAAGGGAACAAAGCGGAGCGGCGGCTCAGTTGGACCAGCCGCCGTCGATAACCTGGATGGTACCGGTAGTGAAAGCCGATTCGTCGCTGGCCAGGTAGACCGCCAGCGCGGCCACCTCCTCCACCCGGCCGACGCGGCCGATGGGCTGGCGCGCCACGAAGGCGGCGCGCACCGCGGCTTCGTCGCTGCCCTGCTGGCGCGCCTGCGCGGCGATGCGCTCGCGCAGCGAGGGCGACTCGACCGTGCCGGGGCAGATCGCGTTGCAGCGGATGCCGCGCGCCACGAAGTCCGCCGCCACCGCCTTGCTCAGCCCGATCACGGCGGCCTTGGAGGCGCCATAGACGAAGCGGTTGGGCACGCCCTTCACGCTGGAGGCGGCCGAGGCCATGTTGATGATCGAGCCGCCGCGTTCCAGCATCAGCGGCAGATAGGCGCGAATGGTGCGGTACATGGCCTTGACGTTCAGGTCCATGCTGAAGTCCCAGTCGGCCTCGTCGCAGTCCAGCACGGTGCCGGCGTGGACGAAGCCGGCGCAATTGAACAGCACGTCGACCGCGCCGGTCTCGCGCGCGCAGTCGGCCACGGCGGCGCCGTCGCGCACGTTCAGCACGCGGGTGCGCAATCCGTCCAGGCCGGCCTCGCGCGCCTCCTTCGCCAGGTCGGCCAGCGCCGCCTCGTTGATATCGGTGGCCCAGACCTGGGCGCCCTCGCGCGCCATGGCCAGGGCGCTGGCGCGGCCGATGCCGTTGCCGGCTGCGGTCACCAATGCGCGCTTGTCTTGCAAACGTAGGGTCATGTCTCGTCTCGTCGGTGGGGAACGTGGCGCGGCGCCGGAGCGGCGTGCATTATCGTGAAATTCAATTTTATTAATGAAATAACATTAGAAGAATTTCAACGCCCCAACAAGACAGAGATTTTAAGTATTTACCCTATATTCCTTCCCACTCCTGAGCTTTCAAATAAATTGTGCAGGGCCAAAATATAGAAAATCAGTTTTATCAATGAAATCTCGGCGCTTGCGCATGCTGCCCGATTCACCGGCCGCCACACTGCATCACGCCGCCGCAACATCCTCCAGGATCATCTCGGCGCCGCGCTCGGCCACCATCATCACCGCCGCCTGGGTGTTGCCCGACACCATCTTCGGCATCACCGAGGCGTCCACCACCCGCAGGCCGTCGATGCCGTTGACCCGCAGGCGCGGATCGGTCACCGCGCCGCCATCCGAGCCCATGCGGCAGGTGCCGATCGGGTGATAGATGGTCTGGCCGTTGCGGCGCGCGAAGTCCAGCCATTGCTCGTCGCTGTCCACGTCTGGCCCCGGACTCATCTCGCGCTCGATATAGCGCTGCAGAGCCGGCTGCTGCACGATGCGCCGTGCCACCCGCATGCCGCCCACCAGGCTGTCGCGATCGATCTGCGCGGACAGGAAGTTGGGACGGATCGACGGCGCGGCCAAGGGATCGGGCGACTTGATGTGAATGGAACCCGTCGACTCCGGCCGCAGTTGCGCCACGCCGATGGTCATGCCCGGCTCGCGGTCGAGGATGCGCTCGGCCGCGTTGGCGTAGCTGGCGTGCACGAAGAAATACTGCACGTCGGCCGCCGGCAGGTCCGGCGCGCTCTTGACGAAGCCATGCACCAGCCCCGTGCCCAGCGTCAGGATGCCCTTGCGGCGGGTGTAGTAGCGCGCCACCTGCCGCGCCAGGCGCCAGCCGCGCGACATCTCGTTGAGCGTCACGGTGTTCCTGACCCGCCAGTTCATGCGCGTGGCGAAGTGGTCGATGTAGTTCTCGCCCACCCGCGGCTGCGCGTGCACCAGCGGGATGCCGAACGATTGCAGCAGCGCGGGGCTGCCCACGCCCGACAGTTCCAGCAGTTGCGGCGACTGCACCGCGCCCAGGCACAGCAATGTCTCGCGCCGCGCCCGCACGGTGAATTCCTGGCCGTTCTTGCGGTAGGCCACGCCGACGCAGCGCTTGCCCTCGAACAACAGCCGCGTCACGTGCGCGCCGCACTCCACCGTCAGGTTCTTGCGGCCGGCGGCGGGCTTGAGGTAACCGTCGACCACGCTCCAGCGGCGGCCGTGGCGCTGCACCACTTGGTAGTAGCCGACCCCATCCTGACGGCCGGCGTTGTAGTCCGGGTTGAGCGGCAGGCCGTCCTCCTGCGCCGCGCGCAGGAAGGCGTCGGACAGTGGAAAGCGCTCGGCCACTTCCTCCAGGTGCATCGGCCCGGACTTGCCGCGGGTCTCGCCGCCGGGCTCATAACATTCAATCTTGCGGAACACCCGCTCGGCGGTGCCGCCGCCCCAGCCGGTGGCGCCGGCGGCCTCCCAGCCGTCGTAGTCCTGCGGCCGGCCGCGCACGTAGATCATGCCGTTGATCAGCGTCGAACCGCCCAGGCCCTTGCCGCGCGGCACGGCGATGGTGCGGCCGTAGACGTTGTCCTCCGGCTCTGTGGCGAAGCGCCAGTTGTAGTCCGGGTTCACCAACAGCTTGGAAAAGCCCGCCGGGATCGAGATCCACATGCTGCGCGCCTCGTGCCCGGCTTCCAGCATCAGCACCCGGTGGCGGCCGTCGGCCGTCAGGCGGTTGGCCAGGATGCAGCCGGCGGTGCCGCCGCCCGCGATAATGAAGTCGTAGTCGCCCATCGTCTCGTCCGTCGCGCCTCAGCGTTGCGCGGCCGGCGCCACGCCCATCATTTCCGCCATCAGCTCGATCTGCCCGGCCAGCATCGGCGCGCCGTAGTGCACCTTGCAGCCGCGCTCCCTCGCCGCCACCAGCAGCGGCGTGTCGGCCGGCTGCATGATGACCTCGCACACCAGTTGATCGGGCGTCAGCCGCGCCGCGTCCAGCGGCAGCGCGTCGTCCGGCTTCATGCCGAGCGAGGTGCCATTGACCACCAGGTCATGGCCGGACGGATCGGCCGTGCCGACCGTGATGTCGGCCCCGGGATGCAGCGACAGGATGCGCGCCCTCAGGTCCTCGGCCTTGGCCGGCGTGCGGTTGGCAATCGTCAGCCGCGACACGCCCGCCTGCACCAGCGCGAAGCCGATGGCGTTGGCCGCGCCGCCGGCGCCGGCCAGAAAGGCGCGCTTGCCCTCGGGCGCCACGCCGTGCGTGCGCAGGCCGCGCACGAAGCCCTCGCCGTCCAGCATGTGCGCCACCAGGCGGCCGTCGGCCTCGCGCCGCACCACGTTGGCCGCGCCGATCTTGCGCGCCACCGGCGTGGCCTCGTCGGCCAGGGCCAGGATCGCCGCCTTGTGCGGCATGGTGACGATCAGCCCGCCCAGGTTCTCCAGCCGCCGCAGCCCGGCCACCACCTCGGCCAGGTTGTCGGGCCGCGCATGGAACGGCACGCAGACGCCGTCAAAGCCGATGCGCGCGAAATGCTCGTTCAGGCGCTGCGGGGTTTTGACGTGGTAGATCGGGTCGGCCAGGATGCCGAACAGGCGGGTGTTGCCGCTGATTTCCTTCATTGCTCTGTCTCCTTGTCGGGGCGCCGGCACCCGGCCCCCTTGAATGCTGGCACGCCCTATCGCGCGATGAGTTCGCGCGCCACCGCCTCGATGCCGGCGCCGTCGAGCTGGTAATGCGCGTACAGCGTGGTGGGCGGCGCGATCAGGCTGTACTCGTCGTAGATGCCATGGCGCCGCAGCCGCGTGCCGCTGCCGGCATCGGCCAGCACCTCGGCCACCGCCGAGCCCAGGCCGCCCATCACATTGTGTTCCTCCACCGTCAGCAGCGCGCGCGCCTGGCCAGCCGCGGCCAGCACCGCCTCGCGGTCCAGCGGCTTGATGGTGGGCCTGTCGATCACCCCCACCGACAGGCCGTCCTCGCGCATCCGGGCGGCCGCTTCCAGCGCCGCGTGCAGCGTGATGCCGCAGGCGATGATGTTCAGGTCGCTGCCGGTTGAGTGGACGATGGCGCGGCCGAACGCGAACGGCGCGCCGTCCTCGTACACCTGCGGGTCGCGGCCGCGGCCGATGCGGAAATAGATCGGCTCGGGCCAGTCCACCGAGGCCTTGATGGCGGCGGCCAGTTGTGGCCCGTCGGCCGGCGACACCACGGTCAGGCCGGCGATGGCGCGCATGGTGGAGATGTCCTCGGTGGCGTGGTGCGAGGTGCCATAGAAACCCAGGCTGATGCCGGTGTGATGGCCGATCAGCCGCACCGGCAATTTGGTGTAGGCCACGTCCATGCGGATCTGCTCGCAACACAGCAGGCCCAGGAACGAGGCAAAGGTCGCCACGAACGGCATCGCGCCGGTGGTGGCCAGGCCGGCCCCCGCCGACACCATGTTCTGCTCGGAAATGCCGAACTGCACGTAGCGGTCGGGATAGGCCGAGGCGAAGCGGTTCAGACCGTTGGAATACTGCAGGTCGGCCGAGCCGGCCACCACCGGATGCCCGGCCCGCGCCAGGTCGATCAGCGCGTCGGAAAGATACGACAGCCCGGGGTTCACCGCGTTCAGCGCGCGGTACTGCCAGGAATCGGGGGAAAGCGTCTGTGCCTGTGCCATTCAGATCTCGCGGGTCATGATTTCGTCGATGGCGGCCTGCGCGTCCTGCGGCGCCAGGTAGCCCAGATGCCAGCCGGGTTCGGTCTCCATATAGGAAACGCCCTTGCCCTTGATGGTTTTGGCGATGACGCAGGCCGGCCGCGCGCGCCCCTCGTCCGCGCGCAGCCGCCGCAGCAGCGCGGTCAGCGCCGCCAGGTCATGGCCGTCGACCTCGTGCACCTCCCAGCCAAAGGCCTGCCACTTGTCGCGCAGCGATTCCACGCCGATCACGTCGTCGACCTTGCCGTCGAGCTGGTAGCCGTTGCGGTCGATGATGGCCACCAGGCGCGACAGCTTGTGGTGCGCGGCGAACAACGCGGCCTCCCACACCTGCCCTTCCTGCATCTCGCCATCGCCCAGCATCACGAACACGTTGAAGTCGCGCTGGCTCATGCGGCCGCCCAGCGCCATGCCCGCGCCGTTCGAGAGCGCATGGCCGATGGAGCCGGAACTGAAATCGACGCCCGGCACCTTGGTCATGTCGGGGTGGTCGCCCAGCGGGCTGCCCAGGCGGGTGTAGCCGTCCAGCAGTTCATGCGGAATGAAACCGTGGTCGGCCAGCACCGGGAACAGGCCCACGGCCGCGTGGCCCTTGCCCATCAGGAAGCGGTCGCGATCCGGCCAGCCGGGCTCGCCCGGCCGCAGCCGCATCACGTCGTAATACAGGGCGGCAAAGATCTCGGCGCACGAAAAGACCGAGCTGTAATGCCCGACCTTGGCGATCTCGATCAGCCTGATGGTCTCCAACCGGATGTGGCGGGCCTTTTCCCGCAGCATCCGGACCTCGTCTTCGCTTGGGTCTCCCCGGTCCTGGCGCATGGCGTCTCCTTCGCTTATCAGAATATATGATATATAATATACCCATCGCGCTTGAATTGGCCAGGGCGGGATAGAATTCAGCCGGGCGCCGTTTCACGGCCTCCGCCATTCCATCGAACCCAAGCCTCGACCGTCATGCCCAGCCTTAAACCGGTAAAAAAAGAGAACCTCTCCGTCAAGGTCTACAACGAGATCCGTAACGCCCTGATCAACGGGCAGTACGAACCCGGAGAGCGCCTCATCATTGGCGAGCTGGCCCAGGAAATGGGCGTCTCGATCACGCCCGTGCGCGAGGCGATCTTCCGCCTCATCAGCGAACAGGGCCTGGAAATGCAGGCCGCCACCGCGGTCTACGTGCCCTACGTCAACTCGGAAAAGCTGCGCGAGATCCAGCAGATCCGCTTCCACCTGGAAGGCATGGGCGCGGCCGAGGCCGCCAGGAACATCACGCGCAAGCAACTGGACAACCTGATCGCGCTGCAGAAGGACTTCATCTCCTGCACCTCGACCGACCCCAAGCGCGCCAGCTACCTGAACCGCAAGTTCCACTTCGGCATCCTGGAAGCCAGCAACAAGCCCATCCTGCGCAACACCGTGGAATCGTTCTGGGTCATCACCGGCCCGATCCTCAAGGTGTTCCACATCAAGACGGCCGGGCTGGACTACTCCCAGGACGAACACCGCCACGAGGCCGTGCTGGCCGCGCTGGAAGCGCGCGACCCCGAAGCCGCCACCAAGGCGATCCAGGCCGACCTGGTATGGGGCGGCAAGATCATGATCGACTGGCTGGTCGAACGCGAAAAAGAACTCGACTACCGCCCGCCCGGGCCTCGCAAATAGGAAGACTCGATGCTGAAGATTTTCGGCGCTCCCGGCCGCTACATCCAGGGAGCCGGCGCGCTCGACGCGCTGGGCGGATACGCCGCCCTGTTCGGCCGCCGCGCCGCCCTGGTCATCGACCGCTACGTGCAGGGCGTGCTGGGCCCGAGAATCGAGGCATTGTGCGGCGCCCACGGCGTGGCGCTGACGGCCCTGCCGGTCGAGGGCGACATCACGCCCGAATCGATCGCGGCGCTGCGCGCGCAGGCCGCGGGCGCCGGCGTCGACATGGTGATCGCGGTGGGCGGCGGCAAGGCGCTGGACGCCGGCAAGGCGGTGGCCAAGGCCGAGCACTGCCACCTGGTCACGGTGCCCACGGTGGCCTCCAACGACGCCCCCACCAGCAAGAACTACGTGCTGTACGACGCCCATCACAACCTCCTGGCGGTCGAGCACATGCTGTTCAACCCCACCATCGTGCTGGTCGACACCGCCGTCATCGCCACCGCGCCCGCGGCGTTCTTCCGCGCCGGCCTGGGTGACGCCATCTCCAAGAAATTCGAAGCCGAACAATGCGCCCGCAACGGCGGACGCAACATGTACGACGGCGTCCCGCCGCTGACCGCCCAGTTGATCGCCGACGGTTGCCTGCGCACGCTGCTGGCCGACGGCGCCGACGCGCTGGCGGCGGCCGGCAGCGGCCAGCCCACGCCCGCCTTCGAACGGGTGGTGGAAGCCATGATCCTGATGAGCGGCCTGGGCTTCGAGAGCGGCGGCCTGTCGATCGCCCACGCCCTGACGCGCGGGCTGCCGAAGATCGCCGGCCTGGCCAGCGCGCCGCACGGCCTGCAGGTGGCCGTCGGCCTGCTGGTGCAGCTGGACCTGGAGGCGCGCCAGGACGGCATGCTGGCCACGCTGACACAGTGGTACGAACAGGTGGGACTGCCCACCACGCTGGCGGCGCTGGGCGCGGCCGCGCCGTCCGACGCCGAACTGGCGCGCGCGGCCGAGCTGACGCTGGCCGCGCGCCATGCCGCCAATTTCGATCGTCCGCTGGACATCAAGACCCTCGTCGCCGCCTTGCGCCGCCACGCCTGACGCCCCGCCGCTCGCGCTGGCGGCGTCCCGCGGGCGGCGCCCGGGAGCGCCGCGACCCGCATCCGGCGGGCCGCGCGCCGCGCCATCGGCGGGGGCATCAATCCGGCGGCCGCGCGCACGCCCTTGCCCGGCCTGGCGTCAGAAAGCCACGTTGTCGCCGCCCTTCAGGCCCAGCTTGGCGCGGGTATCGGCGGGCGTGGCCACTTCCAGGTTGAGCGCCTCCAGGATGGTGCGGATGCGCTCGACCTGCGAGCGGTTCGACTCGGCCAGTTGGCCCGGCCCGATCCACAGCGAATCCTCCAGCCCCACCCGCACGTTCGAACCCATGGCCGCGCCGATGGTGGCCAGCGGCATCTGGTTGCGGCCGGCGCCCAGGATCGACCATTCGTATTCATTGCCGAACAGGCGGTCGGCGGTGCGCTTCATGTGCATCAGGTCTTCGGGGTGCGGGCCAATGCCGCCCAGGATGCCGAACACAGACTGGATGAACGGCGGCGACTTCACCAGGCCGCGGTCGACGAAATGCGCCAGGTTGTACAGGTGGCTGATGTCGTAGCACTCGAACTCGAAGCGGGTGCCGTTGGCGTTGCCCAGCTCCAGGATCGATTCGATGTCCTGGTAGGTGTTGCGGAAGATCAGCGAACGGCTGTTCTCCAGGTGCTCGCGCTCCCACTCATGCTTGAAGTCCTGGAAGCGGCCCAGCATCGGGAACAGGCCGAAGTTCATCGAGCCCATGTTCAGCGACGCCAGCTCCGGCTTGAAGGTGGTGGCCGGCCGCATGCGTTCCTGCACCGTCATGTGCGGACTGCCGCCGGTGGTGATGTTGATGATGGCGTCGGTCTCGGCCTTGATGCGCTTGAGGAACGGCTCGAACAGCGCCGGGTCCTGCGACGGCTTGCCGGTTTCCGGGTCGCGCGCGTGCAGGTGCAGCACGGCGGCGCCGGCGCGGGCCGCGCCGATGGCGGCCTCGGCGATCTCGTCGGCCGTCACCGGCAGGTGCGGCGACATGCTGGGGGTATGGATGGCGCCCGTCACGGCGCAGGTGATCACGACCTTCTGTTTCGGCTTAGCCATTTTCGTCTCCGTTGTCTTGCTGTTGCTTGTGGCGCATCAGGCGCATCAGTTGTTCGTCGCGCCAGTAGCGGCGCGCCGTCAGGTCTTCGGCGGGCAGCAGGCCGCGCCGCTCGGCCGCCAGGGCCTCGACCAGCGCGCCGTCCCAGGGCACGGGTTCGCGCTGGCTGGCGCCGATGGATTGGTACAGCCCGCCGTAGCGCGCGCAGTAGTCGGCAAGGCCGCCGGGCGCGTTCAGGTCGATGGTCTCGAACGGCCCCATGAACGACCAGCGCAGGCCCAGGCCGTCCTTGACCGTGGTATCGATGTCCTCGGCGCTGGCGATGCCGGCGGCGGCCAGGCGGAAGGCCTCGTGCAGCAGCGCGCCCTGCAGGCGGTTGAGGATGAAGCCCTCGATCTCGCGCCGCATCGTCACCGGCTTCTGGCCGATGTCCAGCATGATGTCGCGCGCCGCCTGCATGGCGGCCTCGCTGGTCCAGGGCGCCGGGCACAGCTCCACCACCGGGATCAGGTACGGCGGATTGACCGGATGCGCCACCAGGCAGCGCGCCCGGCCGGGCAGGCCTTCGGTGAATTCGCTGGCGGGAATGCTGGACGTGGAACTGCCGATGATGGCGTCGGGATCGGCCGCCGCGTCCAGTCGCGCGAACAGCTCGCGCTTCAGATCCCGCCGCTCGGGCGAGTTCTCCTGGATGTAGCGGGCGCCGGCCAGCGCCTCGGGCAGGCTGGCCGCCACTTCGATGCGGGCGGCGGCCGCCGCCGCGTCGCGCAGCAGGCCGTGCGCCTGCAATGCATCGAGCTGGCGCCGGATCAGCGCGCCGGCCTCGGCCAGCATGGCGGCGTCGACGTCGTACAGCCGCACCTGCCAGCCCTGGCGCGCGAACACGATGGCCCAGGCCTGGCCGATCAGGCCGGTGCCGATGATGGCGGCGCGGCGCCGCCGCGGATCGGCCGCCATCAGTAGAGCTTCTGCGTGAAGCCGTCCACCACGATGGCCTGCCCCGTGACGCTGCGGGCGGCCTCGCTGGCGTTGAACAGCACCATGTTGGCGATGTCGCGCGCCGTGACCATGCGGCCCAGCGCCGCCTGGTTCTCGTAGAGCGCGGCGATTTCCTCGACCGGCTTGTCCAGCGTCCTGGCCTTGGCCTCGATCACGGCGCGGATGCGCGGGCCTTCGACCGCGCCCGGCAGGATGGCGTTGACGCGGATGCCGTGGCCGCCCAGCTCGATCGCCAGCGACTTGGTGAAGCCGATCACCGCCCACTTCGAGGCCGAATAGACCGAGCGCCCGGCAAAGCCCAGGTGGCCCGCGGCCGACGACAGGTTGATCATGACGCCGGCGCGCGACTGCTTGAGCAGCGGGATGGCCTGGCGCGCGCACAGGAACTGGCCGGTGATGTTGACCGCCAGGGTGCGGTCCCAGTCGGCCTTGGACAAGGTCTCGACGAAACCCGTGGGGCCGGCCACGCCGGCGTTGTTGACCAGGATGTCCAGGCCGCCCAACTGCTGGCGCACGGCATCGAACAGGGCGGCCACGCTGTCTTCATCCGACACGTCGGCATGCACCGCGCGCACGCCGGGCAACTCGGCCGGCAGCGCGGCCAGCCGCTCGCGGTTGACGTCGCACACCAGCACCGACGCCCCCGCGCGGTGGAACACCTGCGCCATTTCCAGGCCCAGTCCATCGGCGCCGGCGGTGATGAGTACCTTTTTTCCGGCGAAATCCACTTCCTCGAACATGCTCTTTGTCTCCTGGATTCTTATGCTCAAACGCCTTTCGATCATATAGGATATATGATTCAAAGGGGAACTTTCTTGCCAGCAAAGCAGCCATGAAAAGGTCTGTGAAACAGCGCCCGGACAGCGGAATTTGATCTGCCGTGCAGGCAAAAACTGCCCGCAAACGCTTTATTCATGCGGCTTGATGGAAATCCCCGATTCAGCCGGCCAAGTCCGGCACTAGAATCCAGGACGAGGTTCTCACACCCCGCCGGCGCATATATCATATATTCAAAAACAGACGGACGACTCAGACAACAGTCCGCATCCAAACCCACAAAGGAGCGTAGACAGTGTTCAAGATCAAACAATTCGCCATCGCGCTGGGCCTGTGCGGCGTCATGGCCAGCGGCACCGCGGCGGCCGACATCAAGGTGGGCGCCCTCTTCCCGTTCAGCGGCGCGCTGGCGTTGCTGGGGCAGGAGAGCTATCGCGGCCTGGAGCTGGCCGTCAACGAAATCAATGCCGCCGGCGGGATCAACGGCGAGAAGATCCAGATCATCAAGGCCGACGCGGTCGACCCGACCCAGGCGGTGTCCGAGACCAAGCGATTGATCTCATCGAACGTGGTCGGCGTGTTCGGCAGCTACGCCTCGGGCATCTCGTACGCGGCCTCGCCCGTGACCGAGCTGGCCGGCGTGCCCTACTTCGAGCTGGGCGCCACCGCCCACAAGATCACCACGCGCGGCTACAAGTACCTGTTCCGCAGCAACCCCAACACCGCGCTGTACGGCGTGTCGGTGGTCAACGCGCTGCACGACATCATCGGGCCGGGCATGGGCCTGAACCCGAAGGAAGTGCGCATCGGCATCATCCACGAGGACGGCCCCTACGGCACCGACGTGGCCGCCACCGAGAAAAAGCGCGCCCAGGAACTGGGCTACACCGTGGCCGAGGTGCTGCCCTATTCGGCCAAGACGGTCGACCTGTCCTCGCTGATCCTGCGCCTGAAGGGCGCCAAGGTCGACGTGGTGCTGCAGACCGCCTACCAGAACGACGCCATCCTGTACTTCAGCCAGGCGCGCGCCGCCGGCTTCAAGCCCAAGGTGGTGATCGGCGCCGGCGGCGGCTATTCGCTGGCCGACACCGCCAAGGCCGTGGGCGCCGACATGAACGGCGTGTTCGACCTGGACTTCCCGCAGGCGTCCATCAATCCGGCCGGCGCGCCCGGCCTGGACAAGTTCCTGGAAGCCTACAAGACCACCTACAAGAGCGACCCGCAGTCCGGCCACAGCCTGACCAACTATGTCGGCGCCAAGGCCTTCTTCGAAGCCATCGCCAACGCCAAGTCGACCGACAAGGACAAGATCCGCGCGGCCGTGCTGGCGTACAAGAAGCCGGCCGGCCAGACCGCCAACGGCTGGGCCTTCGACTTCGGCGAGGACGGCCAGAACAACGCCTCGACCTTCTACGTGATGCAGTGGCAGGATGGCAAGCTGGTCACCATCGCGCCTGACAACCTCGCGCTGGGCAAGCCCGTCTTCAAGAAATAGAACGCCGGGGCCGCCATCGGGCAGGCCCGGCACGGCAAGCCAGCAAACCGGACGCTCGGGGGCGTCCGGCGTTTCACTGGGGCCCGCGGCCCCGGCCCCGCCGGCGACGGCGCGCGGCCGGGACGCGCCCCGTTCCAAGAGGTTGCACCATGGATATCTTCATTCAACTGGTCATCAACGGCCTGTTGCTGGGCGGCGCCTACACCATCATCAGCCTGGGGCTGACGCTGATCTTCGGCGTGGTCCGCGTCGTCAACTTCGCGCATGGCGAATTCCTGATGATCGGCATGTACGCGGTCTACCTGATCGCGGCGCAGTTCGGCGTGCACCCGTACATCGGCCTGGTGCCGGTGGCGGTCATCCTGTTCGCGCTGGGCGCGCTGACGCAGAAGGGCATCATCCAGCCGCTGCTCAACGCCGATCAGCACATCCAGATCTTCGCCACGGTGGGCGTGTCCACCATCCTGCTGAACCTGGCGCTGGTGATCTTCGGCGCCAACGTGTTCCGCGCCCCGGTGCAACTGGGCACCAGCACCCTGGACGTCGGCAACTACTCCATGGTCACCGGCCAGTTGGTGACCTTCGTGGTCGGCCTGAGCCTGGCCGTGCTGCTGCACCTGTTCATGCACCGCACCTACCTGGGCCGCGCGCTGCGGGCGGTGGCGCAGCACCGCTACGCCGCCACGCTGATGGGGGTGAACGTCAACAACGTCTACGCCATCGCCTTCGGCCTGGGCACCGCCTTCGTCGGCATCGCCGCGGGCCTCCTGGCGCCTCAGTATCCGGTGTTCCCGACAGTAGGCACGTACTTCGTGCTGACCGCCTTCGTGATCGTGGTGCTGGGCGGCCTGGGCAGCCTGTACGGCGCGGTGGCCGGGTCCATGATCATCGGCATCGTCGATACGCTGGCCGGCTATTACATCGCCCCCGACCTCAAAGAGGTCGTCTATTTCGGGATCTTCCTCTTGATCCTTGTCCTGCGTCCGACCGGCCTGTTCGGCGTCGGCACAGAGTGATCAGAGCCACAAGGAGCGAGACGTGTTTCCCGACTTTCGAAGCCCCAAAGCCTACGTCAGCCTGATTCTGCTGATCGTCATGTTCATCGTGCCCGTCGTCACGGGCACGCCGTTCTGGACCAACCTGTTCGTCCTGCTGTTCGTCTTTTCCGCGCTGTCGGTGGCCTGGAACATCGTCGGCGGCTACGCCGGCCAGTTGTCGCTGGGCCACGCGGTGTTCTACGGCATCGGCGGCTACACCGCCACCCTGCTGACGCAGAACTTCGGCATCTCGCCGTGGTTCGGCATGCTGGCGGGCGCGGCCATCTCGGCGGCCGTGGCCATCATCATCAGCTATCCCACGCTGCGGCTGCGCGGGCCGTTCTTCGCGCTGGCCACCATCGCCATCCTGGAAGTGGTGCGGCTGCTGGTGATCCACGAGGAAAGCTGGACCGGCGGCTCCAGCGGCATCAGCCTGCCGCTGAACATCGGCTGGGGCTGGATCGTGTTCCGCGAGAAGATCAACTACGTGATCATCGCCTTCGGCCTGTTCCTGCTGGTGACCTGGGTCTCGTGGTACATCCGCAAGTCGCGCATCGGCCATTACCTGATCGCCATCCGCGAACGCGAGGACGCGGCGCTGGCCGTGGGCATCCACACGGTGCGCGTCAAGATCATCGCCGCGGTGGTGTCGGCCATGCTGACCAGCATCATCGGCACCTTCCACATCACTTACCTGACCTTCGTCGATCCCAGCTCGGCCTTCTCGCTGGAATTGTCGGTGCAGGTGGCGATGTTCGCGCTGATCGGCGGCCTGGGCACGGTGGCCGGCCCCATCGCCGGCACCTTCCTGGTGCTGCCGATCGCCGAGCTGGCGCGCGGCTGGCTGTCCAGCGTGGGCAACGGCATGCACGGGCTGATCTACGGCCTGATCCTGGTGGCGGTGGTGCTGACCATCCCGCGCGGCCTGGCCGGCGCCTTCGGTCCGGCCATCGAGCGCGCCCTGGCGCGCCTACCCTACCTGGGCACGCCGCGCGCCCGGCGCCAACTGGTCGAACCGGCCCGTCCGACCGACGCGGCGCGGTGCGAGCAGCCGGTGCTCAAGGCCGAGAACCTGTTCAAGAGCTTTGGCGGCCTGCGCGCCACCAACGACGTGTCGCTGACGCTGAACCAGTACGAGATCCTGGGCATGATCGGCCCCAACGGCGCCGGCAAGACCACGGTATTCAACCTGCTGTCCGGCTTCCTGTCGCCCGACAAGGGCGCGGTGTCGATGGTCGACGCCAAGGGCAACTGGGTCTCGTGCAGCACGCCGGACGAGTTCGCGCACCAGGGCCTGGGCCGCACCTTCCAGATCGCCAAGCCGTTCACCGGCCTGACGGTATTGGAGAACATCATGCTGGGCGCCTTCATCCGCACCGCCGACCGCGAGGAGGCCGAGCAGATCGCGCTCAAGGTGGCCGAGGAAACCGACCTGCTCAAGTACCTGAACACCGAGGCCCGCAGCCTGACGGTGGGCGGCATGAAGCGGCTGGAGATCGCCCGCGCGCTGGCGATCCGGCCGCGCATCCTGCTGCTGGACGAGGTGATGGCGGGGCTGAACCCCACCGACATCGAGAAGTCGATCAAGATGATCCGCCGCATCCGCGATTCGGGCGTGTCGGTGCTGCTGATCGAGCACATGATGCAGGCCACCATGGCGCTGTCTGACCGCATCATCGTGCTGAACGAAGGCGCGGTGCTGGTGAGCGGCGCCCCCAAGGACGTGGTCGAGAACCCCGCCGTCATCGAGGCCTATTTGGGCAAGGAGTACCAGGATGCTTAAGGTTTCGGATCTGTCGTCGGGCTACGGCAAGAGCCAGGTGCTCAACGGCCTGAACTTCGAGGTCAATGCCGGCGAGATCGTGACGCTGATCGGCGCCAACGGCGCCGGCAAGACCACCACCCTGAAGACGCTGTGCGGCGTGGTTCCCGCCACCGCCGGCCGGGTCGAGTTCGAGGGCCGCGACCTGACCAACCGCACGCCCTACGACATCGTCGACGCCGGGATCACCATGATTCCCGAAGGCCGCCAGTTGTTCCCGCACTTCACGGTGCGCGACAACCTGCTGATGGGCTCGTACAAGCGCGCCGCCCGCCCCATCGTGCAGCGCAAGCTGGAGGAAGTGCTGCGGATCTTCCCGCGGGTGCGCGAGCGCCTGGGGCAGTACGCCGGCTCGCTGTCCGGCGGCGAGCAGCAGATGGTGGCGATCGCGCGCGGCATGATGGCCGACCCCAAGCTGCTGGTGTTCGACGAGCCCTCGCTGGGCCTGTCGCCGCTGCTGGTGCAGCAGATGTTCGACATCATCCGCGACGTCACCTCCCACGGCGTCACGGTGCTGCTGGTGGAGCAGAACGTGTTCCGCACGCTGCGCCTGGCCGACCGCGGCTACGTGCTGGAGAACGGCGCCATCGTGCGCACGGGCACCGGCGCCGAGCTGCTGGCCGATCCCCATGTCAAGAAGGCCTATCTGGGCCACTGAAATCCGAAGGACCGCATTCATGTCTCTACGCTGCACATTCATCGACCACGGCACCGGCGGCGCGCCCGATTGCCTGCGCCTGGCCGAACGCGAGATGGCCGCGCCCGCCGGCCGCCAGGTGCTGATCGAGGTGGCCTACGCCGGCGTCAACCGCCCCGACGTGCTGCAACGCTCCGGCTCGTATCCGCCGCCGCCCGGCGCCTCGCCCTACCTGGGACTGGAGGTCGCGGGCACCATCGTTGCCGTCGGTCCCGACGCCACGCGCTGGCAGGTCGGCGACCGGGTCTGCGCGCTGACGCCCGGCGGCGGCTACGCGCAATACTGCCTGGCCGACGAGCGTCACTGCCTACCGGTGCCGCGCGGCCTGGACCTGCTGTCCGCCGCCGCCATCCCGGAGAACTACTTCACCGTCTGGACCAACGTGTTCGAACGCGCCCGCCTCGCGGCTGGCGAGAAGTTCCTGGTGCACGGCGGCTCCAGCGGCATCGGCCTGACCGCGATCCAACTGGCGCGCGCCTTCGGCGCCGAGGTCTGGACCACGGTGGGCAACCAGGAGAAGGCCGAGGCCTGCCTGAAGGCCGGCGCGCAGCACGCGCTGATCTACCGCGACACCGACTTCGAGGCGGAGGTCCGCCAGGCCACCGGCGGCCAGGGCGTGGACGTGATCCTCGACATGGTCGGCGGCGCCTACATCAACAAGAATCTCCGCCTGCTGGCGGTGAATGGCCGGCTGGTGCAGATCGCCTTCCTGGAAGGCAGCAAGGCCGAAATCGACGCCCTGCCCATCATGACCAAGCGACTGTCGTTCACCGGCTCCACCCTGCGGCCGCGTTCGGACGACGACAAGGGCGCCATCGCCCAGGCGCTGGCCGACAAGGTGCTGCCGCTGATGGAACAGGGGCGCTGCCTGCCGCTGATCCACCAGGTGTTCCCGCTGGAAGAAGCGGCCCAGGCCCACGCGCTGATGGAAAGCAGCCGGCACATCGGCAAGATCATGTTGAAGGTGCGGGCATGAGCGCGCGCTTCCAGGATCAGGTCATCATCGTCACAGGCGCCGTCGGCGGCATCGGTTCGGCCATCGTCGAGGGCTTCCTGGCCGAAGGCGGCAAGGTCGGGCTGATCGACTTCAATTCGCAGGGCGGCCAGGCCTACGAGAAGGAATTGAAAAAGCGCGGCCATGCCGTGAGCTTCGTGCACGCCGATGTCTCGCACTTCGACCAGTGCCAGGCTGCGTATGACCGCATCACCCGCGACCTCGGCCCCGCCACCATCCTGGTCAACAACGTCGGCATCTCGCCCAAGACCCACGGCCGCGCGCTGAAGGTGTGGGAGATGACGCCGGGCGAATGGGACAAGGTGGTGGCGGTCAACCTGAACAGCGTGTTCTACATGACCCACCTGGCCACGCCGCACATGGTGCGCCAGCGCCAGGGGCGCGTGATCAACATGTCGTCGGTGGCGGGCAAGGCCTATTGCGACATCGTCGCCGCGCACTACGCCGCCACCAAGGCGGCGCTGCTGGGCCTGACGCGCCACTGGGCCGCGGAACTGGGCGAGCACGACGTCACCGTCAACGGCCTGGCGCCGGGGCGCATCAGCACGCCGCTGCTGAAAAGCGTGCCCAAGGAGATCAACGACGCCGTGGCCGAGGTCACCGCGCTGCGCCGGCTCGGCACGCCCGAGGAAGTGGCCGACGCCTGCCTGTTCTTCGCCTCGGACCAGGCGCGGTTCGTGACCGGGCAGGTGCTGGACGTGGCGGGCGGCTGGTTGATGACCTAGACCGCCGGGACGTTGCCTTTCTTGGCCTGCGCGGCGCCCGCCTGGCGGCGGGCATCCGCGCTCAGAAGTCCATGCTGGCGCTCAGCGAGAAGGTGCGCGGGCCGCCCAGCACCAGGTAACCGTTGCCCGGGTAGCCGCCCACCGACGACCAGTAGTTGCGGTTGGCGATGTTCTCGACGCGGGCGCGCAGCGTCACCACGTGGCCGTCCACGTCCATCATGTAGCGCAGGCCGGCATCGAAGCGGGTCCAGCCGGGCACCTTGAGGGTGTTGGCATCGTCCGCATAGGAGGCGCCGGTGTAGACCACGCGGCCGTCCACGGCCAGGCCCTGCACGCCGGGGATGTCCCATTCCGCGCCCAGGTTGGCCTGGAAGCGCGGCACGCCGATGACGCGGTTGCCGTCGATGGCGCTGTTGCCGGTGGAACGCTGCTTGGCGTCCAGGAAGGTCAGGCCGCCCAGCACGCGCACGCGGTCGATCGGCTCGCCGAACACGGTCAGCTCGATGCCCTGGTGGCGGTCCTTGCCGGAGGCGGTGAACCGATTGGACGCGTCATAGGCCGCGCGCGGCTTGTCGGTGGAGAACAGCGCCAGGCCCGCGCCCAGGCCGCCGCCGTCGTACTTGACGCCGATTTCCTTTTGCTTGGAAACGTAAGGCTGCAGGCTCTCGCCGCCGTTGGGCACGGGCTTGTCATTTGCCCTAAGCGGAGCGGTACCGCCGGCCACCAGGGCTTCGATGTAGTTGGCATACAACGACACGCTCGGCGCCACCTTGAAGACAATGCCGGCGGCCGGCGAGTTGTGGCTGGCGTCGTAGGAGCCCTGCTCCTTGCCGGTGTTGTAGGCATAGCTGCGCGAGGACAGGCGCTGGTGGCGAATGCCCAGCGTCAGCAGCACCTTGTCGTCCAGGAATGACAACGTGTCGCCGAGTGCATAGCTGCTGAGCCGCGTACGCGCCTGAAGAGCAGGATCGTCAATATCATTGCCCCGCGACGCTCCCGCGCTGAAAGCCGGTTTGTCATATGACTGTGGATCGTAGATATTGGTCGGAAACTTGTTCCCTGCATCCATGATGTAGGCATTCTTCGTTTTCAAGTCGAAGAAGGACGCCGACACCACGAATTCATGCCCCACGGGTCCCGTCCGAACCTTGGCACGCAGCCCCAACTCACCCGTATTGACGTTGTCCTTGCGGGTGTTGTCAAAGCGATAGAAATTGCTGGCGCCCGAATAGGCATTGGTCAGATTGATGTTGCCCAGCGAATTCGCCTCATCGCTACGGCGCATACCAAAGGCGGCCCAGCCGGTAAGCTTGTCGCTGAAATCGTGCTCTGCGCGAATCGTCCCGAAGACATCGCGTTCATTGGAGTACGACCACGGCTGCGCGTAATTGGAACTGGCATCAGGCGCATCGGGCACATGGTCCTTCAGGCCCACAACACTAATGTTCGGCCGCGCGCGCTTGAGCTTGTTCTCCTGCCAGCCGATATCCGCCGACAACCGCGTGTCGGCCGAGCGCCAGTCCAGGCCCAACGACACCAGGCTGGTGCGGGAATGTTCGTCATCGATGCCGGTGTCGCCGCTGCGGTTGGCGACGTTCAGGCGGATACCGGTGCTGTCGTCCGGCCCGAAACGGCGCGCGATGTCGGTCGACACGGAGAACTGGCCGCCGCTGGACACGCCGGTGGTGAAGCGGGTGAGCGGCTCGTTGGGCGCGCGCTTGGGCACCAGGTTGATGACGCCGCCGATGCCGCCGCCGCTGGGCGCCGCCCCCGTCAGGAAGGCCGACGCGCCGCGCAGCACTTCGACGCGCTCGAACAGTTCGGTGGCGATGTACTGGCGCGGCAGCAGGCTGTACAGGCCGTTGTAGGCCACGTCATCCGAACTGAGGATGAAGCCGCGGATGAAGTACGACTCCTGGAAATTGCCGAAGCCGCGCGCCACGCGCACGCCCGGATCGTTCTGCAGCACGTCGCCGACGCTGCGCGCCTGCTTGTCCTGGATCAGCTCGTTGGTGTAGCTGGTGATGCTGAACGGCGTGCTCATGATGTCCTGCGTGCCCAGCACGCCGACGCGGCCGCCGCGGGCCACCTGGCCGCCCGCGTAGGGCTGGGCCAGGCCGCCGGCCGAAGCGTCGGCGCTGGCCTCGACCTTGATTGCCTCCATCGAGACGACGGAGCCGTCGGCGGCGGGCGCGGCGGATTGGGCATGGAGGGCGGTGTACGGCAGGGCCGCAACCACGCACGCAAGAGTTCGTATTTTCATATCGGGAATCGGTAGGCGGGCGCTTCGCAGGAAGCAGGGATCGCAACAATCCCGATGAGGGTCACGCGGGGTAACGGCTTGCCATTCGAACTGCCGCAAAGCCGGCCATGCCGGTCTTGTGGAGCCCGTTCACCAAGGGAGATTGAGATCGTGCGAGGTCGATTCTATATAAAACGAAATCATTCTCATTGCGTCCCTTAATATGGACGACAGCTTTGTTGCTCGCTTACAACGATTAGTTTCCGATGGTTGTCCGCGACGCCGGCTTGCGCCCAGCCCGCGGGGCTCGTCAACCCGGCAGGTCCGCCGGGTCGCGCAGTCGGCCGAATTCCCCGGCTTCGTAGGCCGCCATGGTCTGTCCCAGGGCCCGCGCGTCCGCCATGACGAACGGCCCGCGCTGGATCACGGGCTCGTCGATGGCCCGCCCCGCCACCAGGAGGAAATGAACCGGCGCTCCGGCCGCCAGCAGTTGCAGCAGCCCATCGCGATCCGCCGTGGCCGTCAGCGCCGCCCCCGGCGGCAGGATGGCGAAGTCGGGATCGGGGGTGCGCCTGTCCGCCACCGCCCCCCGGCCGCGCGGCCGGAACGGCGCCATCGGGCGCGTCCCGAGATCCGCCGGCGGGCGCGCCGGCGCCGTGATCTGGTGGCGGGCCCGCACTCCCAGTTCGCCGTGGACCGCGTATAGCCACGCGTTCCAGCCGGCCGGCAGCGTCACCAGCCGCGACGCCCCCGGGCGCAGCCAGCCATCCAGGATCAACAACGGCTCGGGGGTGGCCAGCGGCGCTTCCCAGCCATCGTAGCGGCCCGACACCACCCGCACGCGGCCGGCGTCGCCTTGCAGGACCGGCATCTCCCAGGCGCGCAGCAACGAGGCCTCGGGCGGCAGCGACTTGAGCCGCTGCGGCAGGTTGACGTACAACCGCACCCCGTTCAGGCGCGACTCTCCCACGGGCTGCTGATCGTGGATCACGCCGCGTCCGGCCACGGTCCAATGCAGGTCGCCGGCCCGGATCTCATGGTCGTTGTCCATGCTGTCGCGGCTGCGCAGGGCGCCGCGGCTGTCTTCCAGCAATAGCGTCACGGCCGACATGCCGGCGTGGGGGTGCGGCGCGAAGCTGGGGCCGGTCATGACGAAATGCTCCGCCAGCACCAGCGGCGACATGCCGCGAGGAAAATCGGGTTGGCGGAATTGCCGGAACGAACAGGCGTCGCCCGCGGGCTCGAACGGCTTGGCCACGGGCGGACTGAGGCGGATGGTCAAGGAGCTGCTGCCTGGATTTTTGGGTGGCGCAGAGCTTATGGGTTCCGCGTCCGGCACAGTAGACGCTAATTTCAGGAATAATTGTCCTGCGTTACAGGACAATTCCCCACCCTGGCCCATGCATTCCTATATCCATCATCTCGACGACCTGCTGCTTTTCACCGAGGTAGTGGAAAAAGGCGGTTTCTCCGCCGCCGCCCGCGTGCTCAATATGCAACGCTCCAAACTCAGCCGGCGCGTGGCCGAACTGGAGACGCGGCTGGGCCTGCGGTTGCTGCAACGCAACACCCGCCGCGTCTCGCTCACGCCCATGGGCGAGCAGATCTACGTGCATGCGCTGGCGATGGCGCGCGAGGCCCGCAGCGCCTTCGACCTGGCGGCGGCGATGGGCGACACGCCCAGCGGCCTGCTGCGCATGACCGCCCCCTCCGCCCTGGCCGTGTCCCTGCTGGGCGAATTGGTGTCGCGCTTCTGCCTGAAGCACCCCGGCGTGCGGGTATTGCTGGACACCCGCGACCAGATCATCGACCTGGTGGGCGAAGGCTATGACCTGGCCTTCCGCGCCCAGGGCGCCTCGCTCACGGATTCGAGGCTGGTGGCGCGCGAACTGGCGCCGGTGCCGCTGATCCTGGTGGCGGCTCCGGAGATGGCCCGGGCCGCGCCGCGCCATCCGCGCGAACTGAGCGCGTTGCCGCTGCTGGCCCACGCCACCCAGGACAGCCCGCAAAGCTGGCATTTCACCGGCACCGCGGGTGAAGCCGAGTCGATCGAATTCCGCCCCCGCTGCCTCAGCAGCAACCTCGCGGCGCTGCGCGAGATGGCGCGCGCCGGCCTGGGCGTGGCGCTGCTGCCCCACTATCTGTGCGCCGGCTCCCTGGCCAGGGGCGACCTGGCGCAACTGCTGCCCGCCTGGCGCGCCGCCCCGGCGCGCATCTATGCGGTCATGCCCGCCCGCCGCGGCGCGCCGCTGGCCCTGCGGCGTTTCCTGGATTTCGCCGCGGCGGAAATGCCGGCCTTGCTGGCCTGAGGCGCGGCGCCTGGATCACCAGCCCTTGCACCTGGAAGCGGTCGCGGAAATCTGCCTGGCGCATCACCCGTGCCACGGCCTCGCGCAGCCTGTCCACCTCGACCAGCGGCGTGCCGCGCGGCACGACCCCGCCTCCCGCCGCCATGCGCTTGTAGGACTTCTTTGTTAAAAAAAGGGGACTTGCAGGGACGACGCGGCTGCCGCACAGTAGGGGTTTGCGCGACCGCCGCGCAACCCGCAGGCCGGCGCGGGCGGGAACTTTGACGCGCCCTTCAAGTCTTATATAAGATATAAGACACAGACCGAACCCGCGCCGCTGTCGCCCGGAATGACAAACGCGTCGAAACGCCTGAAAATGCCGGCTTTACGCGGGCAAAACCACGGAGTCCATCATGCCGCACAACACCCTCGACACACTCAAGAATTTCAAGATCGGCAACAAGTCCTGTCAGTACTATTCGCTGCCGGCGCTGGGCAAGGCGCTGGGCGTGGACGTGCAGCGGCTGCCGGTCTCCATCCGCATCGTGCTGGAATCCGTGCTGCGCAATTGCGATGGCAAGAAGGTGACCGAGGAACACGTGCGCCAGCTCGCCAACTGGCAGGCCAACGCCAAGCGCGAGGATGAAATCCCGTTCGTGGTGGCGCGCGTGGTGCTGCAGGACTTCACCGGCGTGCCGCTGCTGGCGGACATCGCCGCCATGCGCTCGGTGGCCGACAAGATGGGCAAGAGCCCCAAGAGCATCGAACCGCTGGTGCCGGTGGACCTGGTGGTGGACCACTCGGTCATGATCGACTACTTCGGCACCAAGAATGCGCTGGACCTGAACATGAAGCTGGAATTCAAGCGCAACCAGGAGCGCTACCAGTTCATGAAGTGGGGCATGCAGGCCTTCGACACCTTCGGCGTGGTGCCCCCGGGCTTCGGCATCGTCCACCAGGTCAACCTGGAATACCTGGCGCGCGGCGTGCACCAGGACAAGAAGAACAATATCTACTACCCCGATTCGCTGGTGGGCACCGACAGCCACACCACCATGATCAACGGCATCGGCGTGGTCGGCTGGGGCGTGGGCGGCATCGAGGCCGAGGCCGGCATGCTGGGTCAGCCGGTGTACTTCCTGACGCCCGACGTGGTCGGCGTGGAACTCAAGGGCAAGCTGCGCGGCGGCGTCACCGCCACCGACCTGGTGCTGACCATCACCGAAATGCTGCGCCGTGAAAAAGTGGTCGGCAAGTTCGTCGAGTTCTGTGGCGAGGGCACGGCCAGCCTGTCCGTGGCCGAACGCGCCACCATCGGCAACATGGCGCCCGAGTATGGCGCCACCATGGGCTTCTTCCCGGTCGACGGCCGCACCATCGATTACTTCCGCGGCACCGGCCGCACCGAAGACGAAATCGCCGCGTTCGAGGCCTACTTCAAGGCCCAGGACATGTTCGGCGTGCCCGCCGCCCAGGACATCAACTACACCAAGCTGTTGACGCTGGACCTGTCCACCGTGGCGCCGTCGCTGGCCGGCCCCAAGCGCCCCCAGGACCGCATCGAGATCGGCAACGTCAAGAGCACCTTCATCGACCTGTTCTCCAAGCCGGTCGCCGAGAACGGCTTCAACCAGCCGGCCGAGAAGCTGCAGCAGATCTTCACCACCAGCACCGGCACCAAGGTCAAGAACGGCGACATCCTGATCGCCGCCATCACCTCCTGCACCAACACCTCCAACCCCAGCGTGCTGCTGGCGGCGGGCCTGCTGGCCAAGAAGGCCGTCGAAGCCGGCCTGAAGGTGCCCAAGCACATCAAGACCTCGCTGGCCCCCGGATCGCGCGTGGTCACCGAATACCTGACCAAGACCGGCCTGCTGCCCTACCTGGAGAAGCTGGGCTTCGACGTGGCCGCCTACGGCTGCACCACCTGCATCGGCAACGCCGGCGACCTGACGCCCGACCTGAACGAAGTCATCACCAGCAATGACCTGGTGTGCTCGGCGGTGCTGTCCGGCAACCGCAACTTCGAGGCGCGCATCCACCCGAACATCAAGGCCAACTTCCTGGCCTCGCCGCCGCTGGTGGTGGCCTACGCCCTGGCCGGCACCGTGACGCGCGACCTGATGACCGAACCGGTCGGCCGCGGCAAGAACGGCGATATCTGGCTGGGCGACATCTGGCCGACCACCGAGGAAGTCGAGGCGCTGCTCAAGTACGCGCTGGACCCGAAGGCCTTCGAGGCCAACTACGGCCAGGTCAAGAGCAACCCCGGCAAGCTGTGGGAGAACATCAAGGGCGTCACGGGCGAGACCTACAACTGGCCCGACTCCACCTACATCGCCGAGCCGCCGTTCTTCGAAGGCTTCGGCATGACGCCGGGCGCGATGCCGACCGTCAAGAACGCCCGCGCGCTGGGCGTGTTCGGCGACTCGGTCACCACCGACCACATCTCGCCGGCCGGCTCCATCAAGGAAAGCTCGCCCGCGGGCAAGTGGCTCAAGGAACACGGCGTCATGAAGGCCGATTTCAACAGCTACGGCTCGCGCCGCGGCAACCATGAAATCATGATGCGCGGCACCTTCGCCAACGTGCGCATCAAGAACCTGATGATCCCGGCGCGCCCGGACGGCAGCCGCTTCGAAGGCGGCGAAACCCTGTTCCAGCCCACCGGCGAACAGATGTCGATCTACGACGCGGCCATGAAGTACGTGGCGGCCGGCACGCCCACCGTGGTGTTCGGCGGCGAAGAGTACGGCACCGGCTCGTCGCGCGACTGGGCCGCCAAGGGCACCCAGTTGCTGGGCGTCAAGGCCGTCATCACGCGCAGCTTCGAGCGCATCCACCGCAGCAACCTGGTGGGCATGGGCGTGCTGCCGCTGCAGTTCAAGGGCAACGACAGCGTGCAGTCGCTGGGCATCACCGGCGAGGAAACCTACGACATCTCGGGCCTGGAGAACGGCATCAAGCCGATGCAGGACGTGACGCTGACGATCACCCGCAAGGATGGTTCGAAGCAGGACGTGACGCTGCTGCTGCGCATCGACACCCCGATCGAGGTCGACTACTACCAGCACGGCGGCATCCTGCCCTTCGTGCTGCGCCAGTTGCTGGCCGCGTAACGCGCGGGCCGCAAAGGCAAAGCCCCTGGAACCGAGGTTCCAGGGGCTTTTTTCATGGCCGCGCGCCGCCTGCCATCGCGACGCGTGGCAGGCTCACCCCATCATTGCGCGACCAGTTCGACCCGGCGGTTCTTGGCGCGGCCGGCCTCGGCGTCGTTGGCCGCCACCGGCGCCAGCGAGGCCACGCCCCGCGCCGACAGGCGCGCGGCCGGGATCTTGTAGCCCGCTTCCAGCGCCTTGACCACGGCGTCGGCGCGCTTTTGCGACAGGTCCAGGTTGCCGGCCAGCGTGCCCTGGTTGTCGGTGTGGCCGACCACGTAGACCTTCAGCTTCGGGTTGGCGTTGAGCAGCTTGCCCATCTCGTCGAGCGCGGCCTTGGACTCGGGCTTGACCTCGGCCTTGTCGGTATCGAAGTAGACGCCGTAGACCGCGACGCGGCCCGATTCGGCCAGCGACTTCTGCATGGCGGCCATGTCCAGCACCTTGACCTGGCCGGTCTGCATGGGCTTGGTCTCGATCACCTGCTGGAACACCGGCGTGATGTTGTTGGAGGTGTCGTCCATCACATCCAGGAACACGTAGATGTCGCCGGTGGGCGCCTCTTTCTTGGCCAGCACCGCGTAGTACTTGCCGCCGAACGCCGCGTCGCCCTGCCCCGGCTGGCTGACCTTGCCGCTGTTCAGGACGAACGACTGGAAGTCGCCGCCGCACTGCTCGTCGCCCTTGCATTCGAACAGGGTCTTGAAGCCGCCGGCCTGCAGCGCACCTTGATAGTTGCGATAGACCTCCAGCGCCGACTTCTTGCCATCGATGCGATAGGCGATGCGCGTCAGCTTGCCTTCCAACGTCAGGCCCCTGGCCTCGCTTTCGCGGGTGATGGGCTGGTTGGGCATCACGGCTTCGTCGTAGTCCTTGAATTCGTAGGCACGGATCTCGGCGCCCTCGAAACGCGTCAGGGCGGGATGGTCGCGGGAGCCCTCGACGTCCTCGGCCCAGGCGGACGAAGCCGCCGTCAGCGTGGCGGCGACGATGGCCAGACTCGCGGCTTTCACGATATGCGCATTCACGATCTCTACACTCCCGGCCGGATGGCTCCGGCATGCGTCCAGAACAGGAAAACGCCCGCATTGCGGGCGGCTGCCATTATGCATAGACGCAGCGGGGTTTGGTACCGCATGGGGTAACCAAACGTTGGCGGCGGTGAGGGGCGTCAACAGGCCTCAGTTGAATGCATAGGCGTCCATCGCCAGCGCGCCGTACGAGATCTCGTCGGTCAGGCGTGTGGCCTGGCCGCCGCCCGCGCCCAGCGCCACGTAGAGCGGCATCAGGTGGTCGTCGTGCGGATGGGCCTGCGCCGCGCCGGGCGCGCGCGCCTGCCAGTCGAGCAGCGCCGGCACGTCGTTGGCGGCCAGGTGTTCGGCATACCACGCCTGGAACGCCGGCACGTAAGGCGCCGGCGGCGCGTGCTGCGGCATGCGCACGTCGCGCAGGTTGTGCGTCAGCGACCCCGAGCCGATGATCAGCACGTCCTCGTCGCGCAGCGGCGCCAGGGCGCAGCCCAGTTCCAACTGGCCGGCGGCGTCGCGGCCCATGTCCAGCGACAGTTGCACCACCGGCACGTCGACCTCGGGATAGAGGTAGCGCAGCGGCACCCAGGCGCCATGGTCCAGCGGCCGGCGCGGATCGCGGTCGGCGGCGATGCCGGCCTCGGCCAGCAGGGCCTGCGTGCGCGCCGCCAGCTCGGGCGAGCCGGGCGCGGCGTATTGCAGCGTGTAGAGTTCGGGCGGAAAGCCGCCGAAATCGTGCCAGGCCACCTGCTGGTCGCGGGTGGACAGGGCCAGGCCATGGCCCATCCAGTGCGGCGAGACCACCAGGATGGCGCGCGGCTTGCGGCCCAGGGACTGGCTCCAGGCGGCCAGCGCGGGGCCGGTCGAACCGGGTTCGACGGCCAGCATGGGGGAACCGTGGGAAACGAAAAGCGTAGGCCAGCGCATGGCGATGACTCCAGGAAAGCTTGATGATGGGTCCATTGTCGGTCGATTCCAATCAGCAATAAATCCCCTAAACAGGCACGATCTGTTGCCAGACCCGCACCAATCCCCGGCGGAAGGCCGGGTCCAGTCCGGTGACCGTCGGCGCCCTTGTGCTGCTCGATTCGCGGGCGCCCGGGCGTCGCCGCGACCACCGCCGTGGCGGGCGTTAAACTACGTCGTTACACACTTACTGGACGTCCTCCGAAGTTATGGCCCGATCCCGCAGCCAATCCGCTCCCCGCTTGACCCGTGACGCCACCCGCCTCATCACGCTTGCCCAGTCGCTCAACCGCTCGGGCAGCCGCGTCGAAGACGTGTACTGGGAGAATCAGCTTGGCGAAGCGATTCCAAAGCTGCTCAAGGCAGGCCAGGATGCCCCGCTGGAAGCCGCGCTGGACCACCTCGCCCAGGGCGACGTGGGCGCCTATGAGGTCCTGATCGAGCAGGCCGAAACGCTGTCCGAGTCGATGAAGATCGAGAAGAACGGCGTGCGCTACGACATCCTGCTGATCGTCGCGCCCATCGTGGCCTGGACCCGCTACGCCATCCCCACGGGCCCCGTGCCGGCCAGCGCCCAGCAGGCCCTGCTGGCGCAACTGCATGGCCACGTGCTGTCGAGCCAGGCCCGCAGCGCGCTGATGCCGGTGCTGGTAAGCGTGGACCAGATGCCACGCACCTTCTCCGAGACCTGGCAATGGCTGCAACGGCTGGGCTCGCAGGCGCTCGGCGCCGAGACCACCAAGCCCGCGCTCAATGCCGAGGCCGAAACCGCCAACATGCTGGCCGACACGCGCTACATCGTGGCGGCCGTGGCGGTGCCCGAGTTCGCGCCCGTGTTCCGCTGGCAGGAGCAGATCGGCGAGGCCGAGGCCAGCCGCGACGCCTGCCTGGCGCAATGGGCCGCGCAGGCCCAGCCGACGCTGGCCGGCCTGCTGCCGGGCTGCGGTTTCGAAGCCCTGCTGCCCGACGCCTACTACGTCAGCAACCGCGAGGCCGACCGCCGCGTGCGCCCGCTGTCGCTGCGCGCCGCCATCAGTTGGCTCGAGGGCGCGGTCAATCTCGAGGCCTCGCAACTGCGCGCCGTGGTGGCCGGCTGCGGCGAAAACCGGGTCGACGAATACCGCGTCAGCTTCACCGCGCGCAACAGCAACGACGTCTACTACGGCTGCGTCTGGCCGCTGTACGGCCGCGAGGAAGACCTGCCGGCCGACGAGGGCCAGCCCGACGTGGTCGACGAGATCGCGGCGCTGCTCAAGGAATACGGCGTGAGCGACGTGCGCCGCATTCCCGGCGTGCTGCCGCCGGAATATTGCGAGGACTGCGGCGCGCCCTACTTCCCCAATCCCCTGGGCGAACTGGTGCACGCCGAATTGCCCGAAGACGCCGAGGCGGCGCCCGCCAAGTTCCACTGAGCGCGTCGATGCAAGCGGACATCTTCTGCCGCGTGGTCGACAACTACGGCGACATCGGCGTCTGCTGGCGCCTGGCGCGGCGACTGGCGCATGGCCGCGGCTGGGAGGTGCGCCTGTGGGTGGACGACCTGGCCAGCTTCGCGCGCATCCAGCCCGGCATCGATGCCACTGCCGCGCGCCAGGCGTTCCAGGACATCGATATCGTGCGCTGGACCGACACGCCGGATCCGGCGCTGGCCGCCCGCGACGTGGTGATCGAGGCCTTCGCCTGCGATCCTCCCGAGGCCTTCCTGGCCAGCATGCGCCAGCGTCATCCCGCCTGGATCAACCTGGAATACCTGAGCGCCGAGGCCTGGGTGGAAAGCTGCCACGGCCTGCCGTCGCAGCGCCCCGACGGGCTGGTCAAGCATTTCTTCTTCCCGGGATTCACGCCGGCCACCGGCGGCCTGCTGCGCGAACCGGGCCTGACGGCCGAGCGCGACGCCTTCCAGGCCGATGCCGAAGCCCAGGCGGCGTTCCTGCGGGGACTGGGCGTGGCCGAGCCTCTCGTGTCGCAACGGCGCGACGGCGCCCGCACCGTGTCCCTGTTTTGCTACCCCAGCGCGCCGATCGACGGCCTGGCGCAGGCGCTGGCGGCCGATGCCCGCCCCGCCCTGCTGCTGGCGCCGGAAGGCGTCGCTCCCGGGCTGGAAGCGGCCTGCGCGCGGCCCGGCGGCCCGGCGGTGGCGCGCCTGCCGTTCGTGGCGCAACCCGACTTCGACCGCGTGCTGTGGTGCGCCGACCTGAATCTGGTGCGCGGCGAGGATTCGTTCGTGCGCGCGGCCTGGGCGGCGCGTCCGCTGGTCTGGCAGATCTACCCCCAGGAAGAGAACGTGCACCTGGAAAAGCTGGATGCCTGGCTCGCGCGCTATCCGGCCCCGGAAACCGCGGCCGCCGCCATCCGCGCCTGGAACCTGCCCGAGGCCGGCGCGGCGGCGGATGCGATCGGCGCCGCCCTCGCGCCGGCCGCCTGGCGGGCCTGGACGCAGGCGGCGCGCGACTGGGACGCGGCGCAGGCCGCGCGCCCCGACCTGGCGGAAAATCTGGCCGATTTTTGCGCAGAGTTGGCCAAGAAACGCTAGAATAGAGAGTTTTCTGAGTCGCCCGGGTTTTTCGGCGCCTCAACTATGACGCCTCCCGGGGTGTGCATGAAAGTCGAGCGAGCGGGCCTTTTCGGGCCCGCGGGCTTGAGATGGCGTTGAGATCAAGATGGCGGGCCTGGCCCGTTGCCTGGCGCCCTCACCCGCCGCGGCTTTCTGCAAGCACGGCGAGTGCACCCTTTCCCCCCGGAGTTTTATCGATGAAAACCGCTCAGGAATTGCGAGTCGGCAACGTGGTCATGGTCGGCAAGGATCCCCTCGTGGTCCAGAAGGCCGAATACAACAAGTCCGGCCGTAACGCCGCCGTCGTCAAGCTGAAGTTCAAGAACCTCTTGACCGCCTCGGCCAGCGAATCGGTCTACAAGGCCGACGAAAAGTTCGAAGTCGTCCAACTGGATCGCAAGGAGTGCACGTACTCCTACTTCGGCGACCCGATGTACGTCTTCATGGACGAAGAGTACAACCAGTACGAAATCGAAGCCGAAAGCATGGGCGACGCCCTGAACTACCTGGAAGAAGCGATGCCCGTGGAAGTGGTCTTCTACGACGGCCGCGCCATCTCGGTGGAACTGCCCACGACCATCGTGCGCGAAATCACCTACACCGAACCGGCCGTCCGCGGCGACACGTCGGGCAAGGTGACCAAGCCCGCCAAGATCAACACCGGCTACGAACTGAACGTGCCGCTGTTCTGCGCCATCGGCGACAAGATCGAAATCGACACGCGCACCAACGAATACCGCAGCCGCGTCAACAACTGATCCGGCGACAGGCAAGAAAAAGCGCCAGCCCTTCAGGGTCTGGCGCTTTTTTTTGCCTTGCGCGGCCGTGAAAGCCGCCGCGGCGGCGAACGCGGCTATTGCAGGCGTTCGTCGTCGAGGAAGTCGGGCACGGCCATGACGTCGATGCCATCCTCGGCCAGGGCCTCGCGCTCTTCGCGCGTGGCGGTGCCGCGGATGGGGCGCTCGTCCGCATCGCCCTCGTGGATACGGCGCGCTTCCTCGGCGAAGCGCGCGCCGACGTTTTCGGTATTGCGCAGCAGCGCGCGCACCTGGCGCATCACCACCGCCTGCAGCGCCGACATCTTCTCGGCGTCGGTGGCGCCGGCCGGCGGCGCCGGCTGCGCCGCGGGCGCGTGCAGGTGCGCCACGTTCAGGCGCGGCGCCGACAGGCGCTTGGTGATGCTGGCCGAGCCGCAGACCGGGCACGACACCAGTCCACGCGCCTGCTGCGCGTCGTAGTCTTCGTGCGAACCGAACCAGCCTTCGAAGATGTGGCCGTGCTCGCACTGGAGGTCGAAAACTTTGAGAGCCATGATGGAAATATGGGGGCTGGCATCCAGAATACAAGAAAGCGCGCGCGCACTCCTGGATACCGGACCGCGAACGGGGTTTTCGGCCGATTCCGGGCGGTTTGGCGGCATTTGCGCCACACACCGGCAGCGGCGGCCCCGCCCAATGAAAAGCGGGCCCGGGGGCCCGCTTGCTGGCGTGCGAGGCGCTTACTTGCCGCGCCTGGGCGTGGCGGGCGCCTGGCCGATCTGCGCCTGCTGCGCCTGCAAGGCGTCGATCTGGCGTTGCAGGTCGCGCAGTTGCTGGCGCACGTCCTTCTGCTGGTCGGCCAGCGCGGCGGCTTCCTGGCGCGACTGTTCCTGGCGCGCGGCAACCTGCTCTTCCTGCTGCATGCGCAGGGTGCGGTCGGCCTGCAGCGTGCTCAGCTCGGCGCTGCGGCTGGCCAGCAGCTTTTCGGCGTGGGTGTATTCGGCCTGCAGCTTGATGCGCTTGATATCCACTTCGGCCAGGTCGGCCGACTGGGCCGCGAAGGCGCGGTAAGTGGCCTCGGCCTGCTTGTCCGACTTGGTCTTGAGCACGCGCCAGAAGTCCTTCTGCTGGAACAGGGCCACGTAGTAAGTCAGATCGTCCGGCTTGAACAGCAGGCTGGCGCCGTACGTGCCGTTGTAGGTCGTACGCAGTTCGGAAACCTGGCGGTTCTGGATCAATGCCTGCAGCTCGGCCACCGTCGAGGACGGGCGCGCGGCGGGCGCAGGCGCGGGCGGGGTGACCGGGGTGGAGGCGGCTTGCTTGTCCTCGACCTGCTGCACCGTCGGGCGCGGGGGCTCGGATTGCGCGCTGGCGCACGCGGCCAGACCGGACAGGGCCGTACCCAACAGCGCCATGCGAGCGGCGGCACGGATAAAGTGGACGTTCATGCCTTCCCCAAAAAAATCGTTGCGGAACTATAGCAATTTATTCCGGTTGAAGCTGACGCGCGTGAATAACACGCGGCGATAGTGTCGCGCGCCCAGGGACATTCCCTATTGCGCTCACGACGCCTCGACAATGCCATCGGCGGTTTCGCCCTGGCCGCCGCCCAGATGCAGCTTGCGCATCTTCTCCCACAGCACCTTGCGGCTGATACCCAAGGTATTGGCGGTGTCCTGGCGGCGCCAGCCGTTGACGTCCAGCGCGGCCAGGATGCGGGCGCGCTCGGCGCGTTCGGCGTCGGTGAATACCGGCGGCTCGCACTGGGTATTGGCGCCCGCCGTCGCCAAGGCCGCCGGCCCGCCCAGCGGCTCGGCCAACTGATCGAAAATGCGCTCGATGCGGGCCTGGTCCCAGGCCTGGAACTGACGCCGCACGATCGCCACGCGCTCGGCCACGTTGGAAAGCTCGCGCACATTGCCGGCGTATCGCGCGCGCGCCACGCGTTCCAGCAGCCAGGCGGGCGGCTCGCCCTCGGCGCCCAGCCGTTCGAGCAAGGCGCGGAAGATCGCCACCTTTTCCTCGGGGCCGCGCTGCTCCAGGTTGGGAATGCGCAGCTCGATCACCGCCAGCCGGTAATACAGGTCGGCGCGGAACTCGTCCTGGCCCACCAGCACACGCAGGTCCTTGTTGGTCGCGGCCACCAGCCGGAAATCGACCGGCACCTCCACGGTGGAGCCCAGCCGCGTCACGGCGCTCTGCTCCAGCACGCGCAGCAGCTTGACCTGCTGGTACAGCGGCAGGTCGCCGATCTCATCCAGGAACAACGTGCCGCCGCTGGCCTGCTCGAAATAGCCCTTGTGCGCGCCTACCGCGCCGGTGAAGGCGCCCTTGGCGTGGCCAAAGAAGTGCGCCTCGAACAGCCCTTCGGGAATGGCGCCGCAGTTGACCGCGACGAACGGCCCGTCCGACCAGGCGGCGTGGTCGTGCAGCAGGCGCGCAATGCGCTCCTTGCCGACGCCGGTCTCGCCGTGGATCAGCACATTGCTGCGGCAGTCGGCGAACATGTCGGCCTCGGCCAGCAGCGCCCGCATCGGCTCCGACACGGCGATCAGCGGCTGCTCGCGCCGCGGCGCGGCGCGATTGAACTGGTCGAGGGTGCCCAGCAGTTCGAACAGCAACTTGCGCAGATCCGCGGTGGTGAAGGCCAGCGGCAGCGTGTAGGAGTATTCCGGCGGGTAATAACGCGGATCGCGGCCACGGGCCTCGGACGCCACCCAGATGACCGGCATGGCCTGCACCGACAGCCAGTCGTAGCCGCTGAAGCGGTTGTCGCCCATGACCGAGACCGACACCAGCGCCACCGCGGGCCGCGACGGGTCGCGCGGCGGCGGAAACGCGGTGCCGGCGTCGGCGCGCACCAGCGACACATCCATGCCGGCCAGGCAGCGCTCGGCCCGGCTGGCGATGTCGGACGTGCCCTCCCAGACGTAGACGTCGAACTCTTCGCGCGAGAATTTCTGGGTCATGGCGACCACCGGGCCGGCCACGAAGGGGCGGAAATCATGGGCTTCATCATCAATACACCAGGCGGGGCTTGCCGCAGTCCACCGACAGCAGCGATACATCGGTCTGGCCGACACTCAGGCCAAGCATGTCCAGCAATTGCTGCAGCAGGGTCGACAGCATGCCGAGCAGCGGCTGCAGCAGCGTCACCACGATGGACAGCACGCCGCCCACCTGGTTGCCGCCGCTCAGCGCCAGCGAGGAGACCGCGTTGACGCGGCACTGGCGGATCCCGTCCGGCGTGATCGCCAGCAGGCAGGTCACGTCGCTCAGCGGCGCCAGCAGCAAGGAATTGAGGAGGTTGCCCACCAACTGCAACGTGCCGCCCAGCACCCCGGTCAGGCCGCCGCTGGTCATGCGCTGGCCGAGCTGGTTGAGCGCGGTGGAGGACCACTGCATGTCGTTGACCACCTGCGAAATCGATTTGCCCGGATTGCTGCCGCCGCCGCCCACCAGCGTGGTGGCCAGCGACAAGCGCTGTTCCGGCGTCAGCGGCGTGCCGGTGCCGACCAGGTCGCCCAGGATGCCGCCGACCACGGCGTCGGCCAGGTTCGAGGCCAGCGCGCCTAGGTTGACCGAGGTGGCATTGACGGTGGCGGTGGAATTGGGCGACGGCGGCTCGGTCAGCGTGACCGACACGGGCGCGGTCGAGTTGAAGATCGGCAGCGTGACCTTGCTGGTCAGCGGCAGGATGCCCAGCACGTTCAGGACCTGGTAGCGCTGGATCGATGCGAACGAGCTGGGCTGGCAGCTATTTGTGATGGACAGGAAATTGGCCTGCACGTTGTCGACGGCCGACGACATGCCCGGAAAGCGCCCCAGGCAGATATTGGCGACCGACGAGGTCACGTCGATCGTGGCCTGCGACTCGGTGAGCGGCGCCTGGCACAGCTTGGAGACCGTGCCGGTCGATTGCGCCACGTCGATGATGACAGGCAGGTCGATCTTGGTGCCGAGCGTGTTGGCCAGCAGCGGGCCCACCAGCGGGATGTTGCTGGTGTTGGCGCGCAGGTAGACGCGGATGCCGGCGCTGGTGGCCTGCGTGCCCACCCCGCCCACGCCGATGGTGGGCGGCTCGACGATGCGCACCTGCGACTGCACGCCGAGCAGCGGCACGTTCAGGCCCAGGTTGACCAGGTTCTGGCCGTTGGCGATGACCAGCGCGGTCTCCAGCACATTGAGCGCGTTGATGTTGGCCTGCAGCGCCGAGTTGATGTCGCCGCCCACCACGTTCAGGTCCAGGACGCCGCCGTCGCCGAACAGCTTGACCGGCAGGTTCACCGGCATCACGTTCAGCACCACGTTGATGGCGTTGGACAGCAGCCCGAGGCTGGCGCCGGCGGTATCGCCGGCCTTGTTCATCACGGTCAGCGTGGCCTGCAGCAACTGGCCCAGCGTCAGGTTGTTGAGCGCGGCCAGTTGCGCCGGCGTGCCCACGCCGGTGGCCACCGACACCGGCAGGCCCAGCGCCTCCAGCAGGCCCGACGGCGTGATGTTGACGGTGGCCAGGCCGGCCGCGTCCAGGATGTCGAGCTGCGCCGGCGTGGCGCCCACGGTGGCCAGCAACTGCGACAGCAGGCCGCCCTTCTGCAGGCGCAGCAGGCGCGAGCCGACGGTGAACACGGCCACCGGCTGGGTGCTGGTGGCCACCGAGATCACCTGGACCTGCGCGCCGCCCGCCGTGCTGCCGGAGAAGCTGGGGATCAGGCTGGTGAGGGTCTTGTTGACGGTGATGCGCAGCGCGTTCGGCGCCTGGCCGCTGGCGGGATCGAACACGTACATGCCGCTGGCGTCGGCGCGGCTGGTGTCCCACACCTTGCATTCGACGGTGACGTCGGCCGCCGAGAAGCTGTCGAAGATGTTGGGCACGTTGGCCAGCACCGCGGCCCGCCCCGCCGCCTGCGCCCGGGCGCAGTCCGCGGGCGCGCCCATGCCCAGCACCTGCACCGCCGACAGCGCCGCCAGGTCCGAGGCCTTCTGCATTTCGCGCTTCATGTAATAGGCATAGCCCAGTTGGGCCACGCCCAGCAGCACCAGACCGACGATGACCACGAAAACGATGGCCACCGTCATGCTGCCGCGCTGCCGCGGGCAGAACGCAGAACGAGAATGAGTGGCTGGCATGATCGTGGCTCCGTGGCTCGGCGAGACAGGCCCGAGGCTCCTTGTCGTGTGAACAGGCGCTAGTTCGTGTTGTTGGTCTGCACCCGCTTGGTGAACCACTCGGGAATCGGCCGGGTGAAGCTGTCGACGTAGCGGTTCCAGGCGGCGGTGGACGCGGCGCCCAGCACCGGCAGCGCGGCGCCGGCGCGGCGGCCGTCGGCCTGCGCGGCCAGCAGGCCGCGGGTGATGTCGCCGAACGCTTCCGGCGCCTCGGCCGCGGGTTGCGGCGCCGGCTGCGCGGCCGCCTGCGGCATCGGCGTCTGCACCTGCTGCACCACCGGCCGCGCCGGCATCTGCGCCGCGGGCGCGGCGGCGGGCGCGGCCGGCGGCACGGGAGAAGCCTGCGCCACGCCGCTCATGGCGCCGCCCGTCAGCGGCGCGTTCGACTGCGCCTGGCTCGCCCAGGGCGTGGCCGCGGCGGCAAGCAGCGCCAGGGAAAAAGGAACGAAGCGTACGGTTCGGGACATATCGGGATTCCTGGTTAGCGCACGATCGGGCCGTTGCCCAGTCGGTCCATCAAGGGGCTCATGACCGGCATGACGATGCCTTCGCCACGGGACACCCGCGTCGCCGACGTGTCGGCCCCGGCGGCCGGCGCCACACCGCTCGGCGCGGCGGTCTGACTGCGGATCTCGGCGGCCAGGCGCAGGACCTGGCTGCGCGCCTCGTCGCCGAGCTTGGCGCGGTCCATCACGTTCTGGGCGCGCACCGGCTCGCCCTCGACCAGCAGCAGCAAGGCCAGGTTGGCCAGCACCTTGCCGCTCTCGGGCGCCAGCTCGGCCGCCTGGCCCAGCGGCACGCGGGCGCCGGCCGGATCGCCGGCCCGCAGCCGCGCGTAACCCAGGTCGCCCAGGATGCGCGGGTCCATGGGCGCCAGCTTGGCGGCGCGCGCGAAGTCGTCGGCGGCCTGCTCGAACTGGCCGCGCGAACCGGCGATAAGGCCCAGCCCGTGCCAGCCGTCTGCCGCCTGCGCGGTGCCGATCAGGGCGCGGTAGGCCTGTTCGCTGGAGGCCGTCTGGCCGGTCTGGCGCAGCGCCTCGGCGCGCAGCACCGCGATGCGTTGATCGTTGCCGAACTTCTGCTGGAACGCCTCGATGTAGGCCAGCGAGGCGAAATAGCGCTCCTGGCGTTGCGACTCGGCGATCATCGACAGCATCATCTCCGGCTCGGCCGGCTTGCGGCGGTTCTCCGCCTCGTCCTCGCGCTGGCGCGCCAGCGCCTGTTCCTGCTGCTGTTGCTGGATCAACTGCCAGGCGGTCTCGGCATTGTTGCTCTGGCAACCCGCCAACGTCCCGGCGCCGGCAACCGCCGCCGCCGCCAGGGTCCAACGCCATGCGCGCCGCGCGCTTTCCATACCGCCCGCCATTACATCCCCCCCATGCGCGACAAGCCGCGCAATACCGCCACAAACCCCGCCCCGCCGGTCACGATCAGCAGCGCCGGCAACAGGGTCACGATCATCACCGCCGTCATCTTGACGGTGGTCTTGCCCACTTTTTCCTTCAGCTCCAGGCGCCGCTTCTCGCGCAGGCGCTCGCCAAACCGGTTCAGCGGCTCCTGCACCGCGCCGCCGTGCTGGTCGACCTGGGCGATGAGGCGGCAGATGGCGGACAGGTCGTCGTTGTCGAAGCCCGCCGCCAGCCGCGCCAGCGATTGTTCGCGGGTGCGGCCGCGCACATACAGTTCGGACGCCAGCCGCAACTCGTACGCCAGCACCGGCAGCACCTGGTCGAATTCCTTGGTCAGCACCTGCAGGCTCTGGTCGATCGACAGGCCCACGCCCTGCAGTAGCCGCAGCAGGTCGATCAGCAGCGGCAGTTCGTTGGCGGCCTGCTTGCGACGGCGCGACAGGCGCCGGCGCACGAACCACTTGGGCAGCATGTAGCCGATGGCGAAACCGAAGAACGCCGCCACGAACAGGCCCAGCGACGAGCCGATGCTGCGCCCCAGATCCAGCGCCACGGCCGCCGCCGGCAGCAGCAGCGCCAGGGTGAAGCGCGCGACGATGAAGCGCAGCCGCGCCGTGGCCGGGTTCTCGTAGCCCGCCATATCCACCAGCTTGCGGTCCTCGCCGGCCAGCAGCGCTTCGGCGAAGCGTCCTTCGCTCAGGCGCTTGCCGAACGAGTCGGCCGCGCGCGTGGCGGCGGCCAGCCGGCCCTGCGCGCCCTCGGCCGCCGGCGCGGCGGCCGCCTTGACGCGGCCCTCGCGCGTCGCCAGGGCCTGCTCCACCACCTGCCGGCTGCGATCCTGGCCGCGCAGGCGCCGCGTCATGCTCAGGCCCAGGATCAGCATGGCGGCCGCCACCAGCATCAGCGCCACCGCCAGCACCGTTGAGACATTCCAGGATTCGATCGCTTGCATCCGCGTCGTCCTCAGATGGCCTTGGCCATGCGATACAGGATGTAGGAGCCGCCCAGTTGCAGGCAGACCGCCGTCATCAGCATCTTGAAGCCCAGCGGGTCCACCCACAGACCCATGAACAGGTCGTTGTTGGCCACCATGATGAAGCCGGCGATGCCCAGCGGCAGCAGCGCCAGGATCCAGGCCGACAGGCGGATTTCCGCCGAACTGGCCGATAGCTCGGCGCGCGCCTGGCCGATGTCGCGCATGAACGCGGCCATGCGCTCGAGCACCTGGTCGCTGCGGCCGCCGAAGCGCAAGGCCACCGACACCACGGCCGCCACCATGTAGAGCTCCTTCATGTCGTACTGGCGCGAAACCTGCACCAGCGCCGCGTCCAGTTCCTTGGCCGAGCGGCTCAGGGCGGCGGCGGTCTCGACCACTTCGCGCAGCGGCTCGTCGGTGGTGGCCGCGGCGGTCTGGAAGGCCGACGCCATGCTGTTGCCGATAGTGACAAGGCGCACGATGTTGTCCAGAAACGCCGGCAGTTGCGCCACCCTGCGGCGCTGGCGCCGGTCGGCGCGCAGCCACAGCAGGAAATAGGCGAACACGGTCAGCAGCACCAGCGTCACCAGGCCCGACAGCCAGCCCAGGAAGGCCCAGGCCAGCAGCGCCGCCAGCACGATCGGCAGCGTCAGCTTGGCGTAGAAGCCGGGACTCTGGCGCACGCCGCCCTGCAGCAGCAGCATGTCCCAACGCGAGAAACCGCTGCGCAGCGCGCGGGCGCCGTGCGCGAACGGCATCTTGCCGCTGACCGGCGCGCCGCGGCCGCGCCGCAACTGGTCTTCGAGAAAGGCGGAACTGGCGGCGCGCCGCTGGCCGCTGTTGGCGTGGCGCCACAGCAGCACCGCCGCCAGCGCCAGCACCAGCGCCAGACCCGCGATCACTCCGGCCTGCAGCATCAGCGCCTCCTGCTCCAGAAGCCGCCGCCGTCGGACTCGGGCGGCGCGTTGTCGGTCGGCCGCTGCTCGCTGCGCATCTTGGCCAGCTTGGGGGTGTGCGGATGGATGCCGAGCCAGTTCCAGCGATCCTTTTCCTCGCCCTCCGGCGTGGCGAAGGTCTCGTGCCGGTAGAGTTCCTGGGTCGAGATGACGTTGTCGCCCATGCCGGTGACCTCGGTCACCGACAGCACCCGCCGCTTGCCGTTGGACAGGCGGCCGATCTGCACGATGAAGTCGAGCGCGCTGGCGATCTGGCGCCGCAGACTGTCCTCGCTGCCCTGGAAGCCGGCGAAGCCCGCCAGCATCTCGATCCGGTACAGGCATTCGCGCGGCGAGTTGGCGTGGATCGTGGCCATCGAGCCTTCGTGGCCGGTGTTCATGGCCTGCAGCATGTCCATGACCTCGGCGCCCCGCACTTCGCCCACCACCACGCGGTCGGGACGCATGCGCAGGCTGTTGCGGATCAGCTCGCGGATGCTGACCGCGCCGCTGCCGTCGAAGCCACCCTGGCGCGATTCCAGCCGCACCACATGCGGGTGGTTGAGCGACAGCTCGGCCGTGTCCTCCACGGTCACCACGCGCTCGGTCTCGGGGATGAAGAAGGCCAGCGCGTTCAAGAGCGAAGTCTTGCCCGAGCTGGTGCCGCCGGACACCAGGATGTTGCAGCGGTTCTTCACCGCTTCATGCAGCAGCCGGTAGATCTCCTCGTCGAAGGTGCCCAGTGTCAGCAGGTCGGCCGGCTTGAGCGGATCCTGGCGGAACTTGCGGATCGACACCATCGGGCCATCGACCGCCAGCGGCTCGATCACCACGTTCAGGCGGCCGCCATCGGGCAGGCGCGCGTCGACCATGGGGCTGGACTCGTCCAGCCGGCGGCCGATCGGCGCCAGGATGCGGCGCACGATGCGCAGGACGTGCTGGTTGTCGGTGAAGCGCAGCGTCTCGCGCGCCAGCACGCCGCGGCGCGACACGAACACGTTGTCGTAGCCGTTGATCAGGATGTCCTCGACCGCCGGGTCGGCCAGCAGATCCTCCAACGGCCCCAGGCCGGCCAGCTCCTTGGTCAGGGCCTCGGCGATCTGGCGCATCTCGCCTTCGTTGATCGGCACCCGCCGCAGGCGCACGAAGCTGGCCACCTCGATGTCGACGAACTCCTGGATCGCCGATCGCGCCCACCTGCCGAACTCCGCGCCCAGCTCCTCGATGCGGGAAAGCAGATGCTCGTAGGCCGCCGTCTTCACTTCCTGGAAGCGGTTGGACGAGGCGAACCCCTTGTCGCCATCGCCGCCGAATTCTATGGTCGCTGTCATGATCATGTGGGATTCCGCCGCCGTCCGTTACTCGACCACCATGCGGCGGTGCACGCCGGGCAGCCAGGTGGCCAGCCAGCTCGCCCGGCCGCCCGGGGTGTTTTCCTCGGCGCTCAGCTTCTCGGCCAGCGCCTGCACCGCGCGCACGTAGACGTCGCGCTCGGCCTCCTCGTGCAGCAGGTGGCCCTGGTTGGTGCACACCATCAGCGCCAGCGTGCGGTCAGGCAGCGTGCCGACCAGCTCCAGTTGGAAGCGCTCGGCGATCTGCTGGGCCGTCATGCCGTAGCGCTCGTCGTAGCGGTTGACGATCAGGCCCAGGCTGCGGCGGTCCACGTGCAATTGCTCCAGCTCCTGCAGCAGCCCGGCCAGCGACACCAGCGCGCCCACGCTCTGGTCGGTGACGATCCAGTTCTGCTCCGAGGCGCGCGCCAGGCCGGCCACGAACTCGGGGTTGGAGAAGCCGCCTGAGTCGGCCACCACCACGCCAAAGTGCTGGCGCATGCGCTCGAACACCAGCAGCGAATCGGATTGCGAGACATCGCGCATCTGGCCCAGGTCGCGCGGCAGCGCCAGCACGCTCAAGCCATTGGCGGTATGCGACATGGCCGAACTGAGCAGGGTCGAGTCCAGCCGCCGCAGGTTGCGCGCCGCTTCGGCGAAATCGAAATCGCCGCCGATGTTCAGGTAAAGCTGGCAATCGCCCACCGGCCAACCCAGGTCCATCAGCGCGACCCGGCTGCCCAGGGGCAACTGGCTGCCGTTGTCGGCCGCCGGCTTGGCGCCCTTGGCGCCCGCGGCCGCGGCGCGCGAGCCATGCTGCTGCTTGAGGCGGTCCTGCACCATGCCGGCCAGGTGCACGGCCAGCGTGCTGGTGCCCACGCCCGGACGCGCGCCCAGCAGCAGCACACTGCGGCGCGAGCCGTCCATGCGGCCGCCGCCGGCCGGCAGGTCCAGCAGCCGCTGCACCACGTCCTTGACTTCCTGCGGCGCCACGGTCGGATCGACGAAATCGCTGACGCCCGCTCGCAACGCGGCGATGGCGCCTTCCGGCTGGCTCAGCAGTCCCACCGCGACGCGCGGAATCGCCGGCGCGATGCGCGCCAGCAGGCGCGCCAGCTCGGCGGACTTGAACAGCTTGCCGGGTTCGTCCTCGCTCAGCGTGAAATCCAGGAACACCACCTGCGGCTCGATTTCGGCCAGGCGCCGCCCCAGTTCCTCGACGCCCGGGACTTCCTGGGTCAGCAGGCCCATGTCGCCCAGCGCCTGTCCGAGCTGCGCGGCCACGCCGTCACCCTTGGAACAAAATAAAAACCGGTTGCTATTCTGCAAGCCAACCCACTCCCTGGCATGTGTCTTCATATCGCTCACCGTGAAAAACCCGGCATTTGCTGCCCACCCGCAGGACCCATCAGGTAATAGCCCCAAGCGTTGAACGCGGTGTCGGTCGCCTCCTGCCTGGCCCCCGGCAGCGGCAAGGTCACGCCGCGTGCTATGGGCCGCACCAGGCGCGGCGTCACCACGATCACCAGCTCGGTATCCTCCTGGGTGTAATCGACACTACGGAAAAACGACCCGATGATGGGCAGATCGCCCAGCATCGGCACCTTGTTGACCAGCGCCTTGGTCTGGCGCGACACCAGTCCGCTGACGACAAAACTTTCGCCGTCGCCCAGCTCGACCGTGGTGTCGGCCCGGCGCGTGCGCAGGGCCGGGATCAGCGTGGTGGTATTCGTGCCGCTGGAAACCGCGATGGCATTGCTGTAGTCCAGCTCGCTGGCCTCGGGCGCCACCTTCAGCGCGATGCGCTCGCGCGACAGCACGGTCGGCGTCACCGTCAGGCCGATGCCGAATGGCTTGAACGTCACCGTGGTCGTCCCCAGGCCGCCGGCCTCGGGGATCGGCAGTTCGCCGCCGGCCAGGAAGCTGGCGCTCTGCCCGGTCAGGGCCACCAGCGTCGGCTCGGCCAGCACGCGCGCCATGCCGTTGTTCTGCAGCAGGCGCAGGCGCGCGCTGAAATCGTTGGAGTCGTAGAACAGCGAGAAGCCCGAGGCCAGGGCCGCGCTCTTGCTGAAGCCCAGCGGCGCCGGGAAGCCGTCGGGCGTGATCGAGTTGGTGCCGCCCCACGGGCCGCTGCGGCCGGCGAAGCTGATGCCGGCCTGCTTCATGACCGAGCGCGACACCTCGACCACCTTGACCTCGACCTGCACCACGCCGCCAGTGCCGGCGGTCGACACGTCCACCACGTTCTTGTCACCCACCACCGCGCCGGCCGCGGCCACCGAGGCCTGGTGCGACAGGGGCGAGTCGGCCTGGCCCGACACCACCGCGCGGTCGCCGGCCACGTCGACGTTGGCGCCGCCCGCCATGCCGCGTCCGGCCATGACCTGCTGCACGTTGCCCGCCACCCGCACCGTCCACAGTTGCGGGGCCGCGTTGTTGCCGGTCCAGACCTGCAATTGCGTGGTGCCCGGTTTCTTGCCGTACAGCAGCAGCGAGGCCTGCCGCTTGCCGGAGGCCGCCAGCACCTTGACGTCGGCCACCTCGGGATCGCCGATGGCGATGCGGGCGGGCGCGCCCTCCAGCATGAGCGTCTGCTGGCCCCTCACGGCGACCGCGATGTCGCGGGCGGGCGCGCCGGCGCCCGGGTCGGACTGGATGGCGGTCTGCGCCATGCCGGCCACGCCGTAGGTCATTACCGCTGCGGCCGACAGAAGGCAAATCAGGGTGGTGCGCTGGAATCTCTTCATTGTGCTGGATCTGGTTTGGCAGGTAAGGTCCAGCCGCGGGCGGCACCAGGCCACGCGCAGCCACGTTTCAATAGCGCACGCGCTCGGATTTGTCTCCTCGCAGGATTTCGACGGTGCGCCCGCCCGCGCCGCCAGCGCCAGCGGCGCGGGCCGGGGCCGGCCTGGCCGCCGGTGTCGGGGCATCCAACTGCGCCAGGCTGTCGCCGGCATAGGCGCGGTTCGGGCCGCTGAGCAATTGCTCGCGTTGTTCGGGGGTCAGGTCGGCGCGCGCCGGCAGCACGGCGCTGCGCTGGGCGAACAACTGGGTATCGGGCTTGCCATCGTCGCCGACCGGACGCAGCGCCAACTGCAGGCGGCCGGAGCGGCTGGCCAGCACCAGCTCGTTGACCTGGTCGACCGGCACGGCCAGCACGGCGGTCCGGGCCGGCTGTCCGGGCGGGCCGGGCAGCGCGGACTTTCCCTCGGGACCGTCCAGCGAAGCCGCGCCATACGCCAGCACGCGCACCTGCGATTGCAGCAACCGGGCCTGTCCGCCCTGGATCTCGACGCCCTTCTCCAGCACGAAGAACACGTCCACCAGGTCTCCCGGCGCAATGCGGTTGCCGCCGCCCACCACCTCATCGACCGCGATCGCCAACGCCCGCTCGCCTGGCTTGAGCTGGCGCGCCAGGCCCTGCGCCAGCATGCTGGGCAACAGCGGATCGCCGGCCGCGACGTCCACTCGCACATAGGCGCCCTGCAACGGCGCGGGCGAGCTGTAGCTGCCGGACAGCGCCACCTGCCATTGGTCCACCTTGAGCATCTTGTCGCCGTCGATGCGCGTGCCGGCCGGTATCGGCGTTGCCGCCACCACCACCGGATAGCGCTTGACCGGCGGTTCGGCCGGCGCGGCCGGCGCCGTCGCCACGGGACCGGCCGGCGCCGGCGCCGGGGCCGACGGCGCCGAGGCCAGGCGCCACGCCACGAACGCCAGCACCAGGCCCGCCGCCAGCAACACACCCGCGATGATTTTGCTCAGACTGCTCATGGTGTCCCTTGGGAGATTTGCACGATGGCCTTCGACGACAGCCGGGTCGGTATCCAGTTCTTGTCCGTCCCGGGCAACATGGCGATGAATGCCTGGAAGGTCGACAACACCGGCCAGGCCTGCACGTTGAAGGTCATGGCGACCGTGCTGCACTGGGCCGTCTGGCCGCCTGAACCGCTCCACGCGCATGGCGCGCTGGTCGTCGCGCAGGCCACCGCCGAACCCGTGCCGAACACGCTCATCGCCGCGGCGCAGGCGGCGCCGGGCACGTCCGCCTGGCCGGCAAAGCGCGCGTGGACGGCCGCGCGCGCGCCTTCCGAGGCGGCCGAGGCCAACTGCTGCTGCATCCAGAACAGCACGCCATAGCCAACGACGGCGCAGACGAACATCAGCAGCATCGTCACCATCAGCGAAAACTCGAGCGCGGCGATACCCCGCTGGCCGCGCTTGCGACCGCGACAATGGCCCGGGGCACGGCGCGCGTCCATGTCAGTTGCTCCCATCCAGGCCGTTGCCCAGGTGGACCGTGGCGCGGGCCGACAGCACGCTCGACGGCGGCATCAACGCCTGCGCCAGGAAGGGGAAATTCGGAATCAGCGGATTGGCGCCGTACGGATAGCTGACCGTCACCTCGATCTGGTCGGCGCTGAGCGGCTGGCCGCTGCAGGCGCCCCCGGCGGTGCTGCTGAGCGTGCCGCTGGCGCCGCACACCGCCACCGCCACCGCGGCCGAGGACATGGTGGTGATCCAGCTCGAACGGTCCAGCGCCGTGTCGCGGCCGGCATTGGCGCGCACGGTCAGCGAGGTGGCGCCCGGCTGCCATTGCAGGACCTTGCGGGCGCCGTCCTGCGCCGCCAGGGTGACCGAGTGCTGCGCGGTGAACACCAGGGCGTACGTCAGGATCGCGTAGAACACCAGGAAAAACACCACGAATACCAGTCCGAATTCAAGGGAATAAACACCACGCTGAGCGCGGCCGCGCCCAGGTACGTCCCGTAGGGGATCTGGCGAGCCCGAAGCGGCAAGGCCCAGCTTCGGGAAAGAAACAGGTAGAGCAAGGCGTGCAGCCCGGCCAGCAGGCTCGCGACCACCAGCGTCATGACGAGCGGCGCGAAGCCCGTCAGCAGCCCCAGCACGGCGATCGCCTTGACGTCGCCCGCGCCCATCAGGCGCTTGAGCCAGAGCGGGAAGAATGGCAAGGCCAGCGCGAATCCGGCCAATGCCATGGGCCAGCCGGCCCAACGCGGTGGATAGCCCCAGGCTGGCGCGAGCCACGCCGCGAGCAGCCACAGCGCCTGCCCCGCGAAGCCCGCGACGATAAGCGTGTTGGGTACGCGGCGATAGCGCAGATCGGTGTATATCAACACCAGATTCCAGCATGCGAACAACAGCCACCACAGCACTTCCCCTGGATACAAGGCAGGACCTTCTGACGGTTTCGGGTTCAATCTGGCAATGCATGGGCGCGCAGTACGTGGGAGCCGATGCGCGCAACGCCGTCAATCCGCAACCGCCCGAATTCGCTGCGCGGGAAGTGTCGTCAACATCAGCTCCATGCCCGGCGGGGCGTCAGACCCGGCCGTCCGGCGCCGCCTGGCCCTGGCCAGGCTCACTGGGACGACCGGGGTCTTCGGCCTCACTTGGACGCGTTGGCGAGCTTGGCCTGCAGCGACGTGAACAGGCCGCTGAGCGCGCCCGTGAATGTCGCCAAGGCGGCTACCAGCGCCACCGCGATGGTGCCCGCGATCAGCCCGTATTCCAGGGCGGTAATACCTTCTTCATCGTTCCAGAACTGCGCAAGTTTCGCTTTCATGTCGAGCTCCTCAGGTCTCGCTTGATAATCGAGCCATGCCGCAGGGACGGCGTGGCCCCCTAAGCCCGGTGCTGTCGGCGCGCTGGCGTGTTCCACACCTTCGCGTCTCCGGGGTACCGCCAGGTCCGTCGCTACCGACGGGCCCTCAACCCGGTCCCAATGTCGAGCCGGGAGTCCTGCCCGGATCGACCACGGGGGCCGATTCAATGATCGAGTCGATGCGTTGCGCCAGTCGCGCGCGGAAACGGCGCGAAGCGCGTTGCAAATGCCAACGCATCACCAGCAACATGACGAACGACAGCGCGAACGCGACGTACGGCAGCATCACCCCGCCAATCTGCATGCTGGAAAAATCGCGCGGGGCGGTGCAGACCACCGTGCCGGCCGCCGCTCCCGTGTAATGCATGCCGCACACCGCAATCGCCATCAAAATGGCCGCTCCGATGCGTTGGAACTCATTCTGCGTATTGAAAGCGAGCCATAACGCGGCTGACGCGGCAAATACCGCTATGAGCACCGATAAAACAACCATCGGCAGATTCCAGATAAACACCGCGGGCATGCGCATGGCGCTGATGCCCACATAATGCATGGCAGCGACGCCGAGGCCGGCGGCCAGGCCGCCCACCACGCAGCGCATAAATGTGAAGCGGTCGCGGCCCACATACCAGAAGGCCCAGCCGGAAAAACCCGCCGCCACCAGGAAACTGAGCACGGTCAAACCGATCTGGTAGCCCACCGCGAATGGCAGGTCCTGTGCCTGCATGCCGATGAAATGCATGCTCCAGATGCCCACTCCGCCCATCGCCAGGGCGCCGATGATGATGTAACCGATGCGGATCTCGCCGTCCTGCATTTCGGCGCGGATGCCCACCGCCGCCAGCAGCGCCACATAGGAGCCGAGCGCCGCGATCAGGAACGACAGCGCCACCAGGCCGCTATTGAATGAGAGGGGAACGATATCGCCCGGGTTCATGCGCCGCCCCTGTGAGCCGACGGTCGGCAGACGCTCGTGGCGGGCCGACTTGCGACGATTTTGTTGGGGTCATCCTGGTCCATCTGTGGACTCCCGAGAGCCGGTAAACCCGATGTGTTTTGATACGTTTATATAGTCTTATCTATTAACAATTAATACACATCAGGGTTTATACCAGTATTCGTCGCGGCATGGCAGCTTACTTGTAACGAATACCCGGAAATTAGCCACGGTCATTTTCAAATATCCCGGAAAACCCGGAATCGGGCCATGGAAAGATTGCCTTGTATGTCGTCCTGTTGTTATATCCACGTTTCCGGCCAGTCACAATGAAATAATTTGTCATTGCCCCGGCGCGCTGGCAACATACCGCCTGAGCGGCGCGCCACCGGTTTTACTTATATAGCGGCCCCATATATTCAAGCCTTTATCCGGACCCTTAATACGGATGTTCTGTTTAAACGGTGCCAGCGGCAAAGAGAGACAACCAGGCATGAGACGCACGCTTCCCGCAGGTCCGCTTTCCCTCGCCCTTATCTGCACCCTCGCCACCGTCGGCACGGCACGCGCCGACGGCCCGCTACGCGGCAACCCCGTGGACGCGCTGCCGCAGATCGAACGCCCGCCCAGCGCCACCCAGCCGCCGCCGGTGGTCCAGGCCCCCACTCCCGAACAACTGGCCCTGCAGGCCAGGCTCGCGCAGCGCATCGTGCCCCGGCATTTCGACGTCACCGGCGTGCACGCCATGCCGTTCGAGGAAGTCTCCGCCCTGCTGGCGCCGCTGTCCGGCAAGGAGATCAGCCTGGGCGAACTGGTGCAGCAGGTCGACAAGATCACCCAGTTGTACCGCGACCGCGGCTATCCGCTGTCGTTCGCGCTGGTGCAGAACCAGACCTTCGCCAACGGGCTGGTGGTGGTGACCGTGGTCGAAGGCTATATCGGCACGGTGCGCATCGAGGGCGATATCGGCAATGCCCAGGACCGCCTGGAATCGCTGGCCGAGCCGCTGAAGGAGGAGAAGCCGCTCAGGCAGGCCACGCTGGAACGCGTGCTGAACCTGATGCGCACGGTGCCGGGGGTGAAGTTCACGCCGTCGCTCGACCTGCCACGACGCGCCGACGGCGCCACCGAACTGGTGCTGGCGGCCTCGCGCCAGCCGGTCAGCCTGACAGGCGGGGTGGCGGACCTGGGCACCGGCATGCAGCCCCTGGTGAACATGGCCACCAACAGCCTCACGCCGCTGGGCGAACAGGTCAAGCTGACGGCGTCGGTGCCGTTCAACACCGACGACGTCAAATACATTTCCGGCGAGGTCCGCGTGCCGTTGGGCAACGACGGCCTGGCGGTCAAGATCGACGGCTACCACTACGACGCCCGTCCCAAGGACGAGGCGATCGAATACCTGGGCTTCAACCGCCGGGTCAAGAACGACCGCATCGGCATCGGCGTCAGCTATCCGTTCCTGCTGAACAATACGCGCTCGCTGACCGGCACGCTCGGTGTCTACGCGGCCAACTCGAAGGACCGCTACGAGGCCAAGAACTCCGACCGCTGGCTGCAGCAGGACGCCCAGGTGCGGGCCGCCAACCTCGAGATGCGCTATATCCAGGTGTCCGAATCCAAGACCACCGACGTGACGCTGGCCGTGGCCAGGGGCTTCACCGGCGCCGGGGCGAAGAAAGAGATCAACACCAACTACGGCTATTCGGCGGTGCCGATCCTGGACCTGGACTTCACCCGCTACAACCTCAATGCCAAGCAGACCTTCGCGCTGCCGGCGCGATTCGGCCTGACCCTGTCGGGCGCCGCCCAGTACTCGAGCAATATCCTGCCCTCGTCGGAACAGGTGTCTTACGGGAGTTGGCGGTATGCGATGGGTTATCCGCAAGGCGAGCAAAGCGGCGACAAGGGCGTGGGTGTTTCCGCCGAAGTTAATCGCCAATTCGGCATCGGCTGGCAGTACCTGTCCAACGTGCAGCCTTATGCGCTGATCGACTATGCCCGCACCTGGTACAACAATTCGAGCCTGCAACAGCTCAACCAGCGGCACCTGTCGTCGGTGGCGCTGGGGCTGCGCTTTACCGATGACAAGTACTACCTGTTTGATTTCAACGTGGCCAAGCCAATCGGCTCGGCCACCATAAACAATGGCCGCGACGTGCGTTTCAACGCCAACTACTCGTTGTATTACGACGCGTTCTAGCACGGCCTGCCGGCGGCCGCGCCGCGAGTCCGCCAAGGCGCCGCGCCTGTTTCGACAGGCGCTTTTTTTTGCCTGTTCCATACACCACGTTACGTAACGCGGCCCGTAACGTAACGGCCCAGGCAGGCCCCGGACGTAACATTCGCAGGTGGCGCGTGATCGTAAATATGGGGGATTCCCAATATTGGTACAAACCCTCTGTTTTAAATATAAGCTATTGATTTAAAAGGATTTTTAATAAGCCAAAAACGACCTGAACGCATACCGGAAGCGTGTTTGAAAAATATTGGCATGGTTTATGCATGTAGGGATGTATCGGGCAGTTTCGACGCCTGACACTTCCCCCACAGGAGCTCGCCATGAATGCCAAGATTGACACGCAGCGCGTACATCGTATTCTGACCTCCACCGTTATGGCGGCCGCTCTGATGAGCGCGCTGGCCGCTTGCGGCGGCGGTGGTGGTAGCCACAAGAGTTCTGCCAGCCTGCCTGGCACGGATAATCCGAGCAACCCTGGCGGTCCGAACGAACCCAATAATCCCAACAACCCGGTCACCACCGGTTTGCTGCAAACGACGCTGGGTAATACCGGCAAGGCCGTTGACAATACCCTGCCCTTGAATCTGGGCACCACCCTGGGCGGTGTCGGCCAGGCGCTCGACCCCACCATCAAGCCGGTCGCCGACACGGTCGTCGGCCTGACCCAACAGGTTGGCGCCACCACCGGCCTGGGAAAGCCTGTCGACGGCACCGTCAAACAAGTGGGCGGCCTGGTCGAAGGCCTGGGCACCACGGTCAAGGGCACCGGCCTGCCGGGAGGCCTGAGCGCCGGCGTCGGCGGCCTGGTGGAAGGCCTGGGCAAGACGGTCGCCAGCACGGGCGGCCTGCTCAATGCCGATCCCAAGAATCCGCAGCCGTTGACCACGGTGCTGGGCAATGCCACCAACGCGGTGGGCGCGCTGACCGCGGGCCTGTCCGGCTCCGGCGGCCTGCTGAACCCCGTCAACCAATTGGTCGGCGGCGTTACCGGCGGCGTGCTGGGCGGTCCCTCCAAACCGCTGCTCGAACCCGCGCTGGGTAATGTCGGCAAGACCGTCGACAACGTGCTGCCGCTCGGCCTGCAGCCGGCCCTCGGCGGCATCGGCAAGGCGCTCGACCCGACGGCCAGCCCCCTGGCGGGCACGGTGGTCGGCCTGACGCAGCAAGTCGGCGCCACCACCAACCTGGGCGCGCCGGTCGCCGGCCTGCTCAACACGCTGGGCGGCACGGTCAGCAATCTGGGCACGCAACTGCCTGGCGGCAACGTGGCCGGCCTGAACGGCGTGCTGCAAGGCCTGGGCGGCGCCGTCAGCAGCGCGGGCGGACTGTTGAACGCCACGCCGGGCAACACCAACCCGCTCGGCAACACGCTGGCCAATGCCACCGGCGCGGTCGCCTCCCTGACCGGCGGCCTGGGCCTGGGCGGCGCGGTCGGCGGCAACAACGGCGGCCTGCTCAGCCCGATCACCGGGATCCTGGGCGGCGTGACCGGCGGCGCGGCTGGCGGCAACGGCGGCCTGCTGGCCCCGGTGACCGGCCTGCTGGGCGGCGTGACGGGCAACCTGGGCGGCGCCACGGGCGGCGCGGCCAACGGCGGCTTGCTGGGCGGGCTGCTCGGCGGCGTGACCGGCGGGGTGACCGCTGGCGCGGGCGGCACGGCTGGCGGCGCCGCGGGCGCCAACGGCGGCCTGCTGGGCGGCTTGCTCGGCGGCCTGACCGGCGGCAGCGCCTCGGCCGGCGCCAGTGCCGGAGCGGGCGCGGGCGCCTCGGGTTCGGCCAACAACGGCGGCCTGCTGGGCGGCTTGCTGGGCGGGGTGACGGCCGGCGTCAGCGGCAGCGCGAGCACCGGCGGCAACAACGGCGGCCTGCTGGGCGGGCTGCTCGGCGGCCTGACGGCCAAGAAGTGATCAACCGGATCCGTGAGGGAGCGACGCCATGCTGCAACAAGAAACCTTCGTTCACCACGAGCATGTGACCGTGATGCCTGAATCCCGCAACAACGATCTGCGTCCCGGAATGCTTGACGACATCGCCCTGATGCTGGGCCGACAGTTCGCCGTGTACAACGCGGCCTGCCAATCGGCCCTGGCGGAGAAAATGGGTATCCCCCTGGCGGATCTGAAAGCGCTGGAGCTGGTGATGGAGTTCGATGCCCTGCCCACCGGCCAACTGGCCCAGTTGATGGGCATCAGCTCCGGCGGCGCCACCGCCCTGATCAACCGCCTGGAAGCGGCAGGCTATGTCCAGCGGGGCCGCCATCCGCTGGATCGCCGCATGATCGTGATCCGGCCGGTGGAGGAGCAGTGCCAGCAACTGGCCCAGGAACGCCAGTGGGTGGCCGAGGCGGTGGTGTTGATGGCCCGGCGCTACAACGCCGGCGAACTGGAAGTGGTGCATGCTTTCCTGGCGCAATGCGTGCGCGCCCTGAGGCACGACACCCTAGTCTGGCTCGAGACCCGCAACGCCCACGACTGAGGCGCTTTGACCCGCGCATGCCGCGCCCCGATCCGCCACAGGATCGGGGCGCGGTTTTCATTGGGGCGCGCCGAATTGCAGCCGCGGCACCGCGTCGAGCAGCCGGCGCGTCATGTCCTGGCGCGGCGCGTGCAGCACCGCGTCGGCCTCGCCCAGTTCGACGATGCGGCCGCCGTCCATCACCGCGATGCGATCCGCCAGGTACTCGACCACGCCGAAGTTGTGCGTGATGAACAGGTAGGCGATGCCGAGCTCGTCCTGCAACTCGCGCAGCAGGTCCAGGATCTGCGCCTGCACCGATACGTCCAGCGCCGAGGTCGGCTCGTCGCAGATCAGCACCTTGGGCTCGACCGCCAACGCGCGCGCAATGGCGATGCGCTGGCGCTGGCCGCCCGAGAACTCGTGCGGATAGCGCGCCAGCGTGTTGGCCGGCAGGCCGACGCGCTCGACCAGCCGGACGGCGCGGTCGCGGCGCTCCTGCGCGCCCATGCCGCGGCGCAGCGATTCCAGGCCCTCGTCGAGAATGTCGCCGACCCGCATGCGCGGGTCGAGCGAGGCGTACGGATCCTGGAACACGATCTGGATGTCCTGCCGCAGGCGCTGCAGCCGGGCCCGGTCGGCGGTCAGCAGATCCTGCCCCTGCAGCATCGCGCGCCCCGAAATGCGGGCGCCGTCGATCAGGCGCAGCAGCGCCTTGCCGGTGGTGGTCTTGCCGCAACCGGATTCGCCCAACAGCGCCAGGGTTTCGCCCGCGCGCAGGCTGAAGGTCACGCCGTCGACGGCCTTGACCCACGCCGCCACCCGCCGCAGGGGGCCCTTGCGCACCGGGTAGTGCACCTTCAGGTCCTGCACGTCCAGCACCACGCCGGGCTCGCGCGGCCGGCGCCTGGCGCCTTCCACGCCCTGGGCGGCGCGACCGGCCTCGCTCAGCGGCGCGCCGCGCTTCTCGAAAGTGGGAATGGCGTCGAACAACTGACGCGCGTACGGGTGCTTGGGCGCGCGGAAGAATTCCTCGGCGCTGGCGCTTTCGACGATCTCGCCGCCGCGCATCAGGGCCACGTGGTGGGCGACGTTGCGCACCACCGCCAGGTCATGGGTGATGAGCAGCACCGCCATGCCGATCTCGCGCTGGATGTCGGCCAGCAGGTCCAGCACCTGCGCCTGCACCGTGACGTCGAGCGCGGTGGTGGGTTCGTCGGCGATCAGCAGCAAGGGTTCCGCCGCCAGCGCGATGGCGATCATGACGCGCTGCTTCTGGCCGCCGGAGAACTGGAACGGGTAATCGTCCACACGCCGCTCGGGCTCGGGAATGCCGACCCGCCGCAGCCAGTCGATGGCGCGGGCGCGCGCCGCGGCGCCGCGCAGCGGCGTGTGCGCCACCAGCGTCTCGATGATCTGGTCGCCGACCCGCATGACCGGGTTCAGGCTGGTGGACGGTTCCTGGAAGATGATGCCGATGCGGCCGCCGCGCACGCCGCGCATGGCGCTTTCGGGCAGGCGGTTGAGGTCTTCGCCATCCAGGTCGATCTGGCCGCCGACGATGCGCCCGGCATCCGGCAGCAGGCGCAGCAGCGCGAGCGCCGTCATGCTCTTGCCGCAGCCGGACTCGCCCACCAGGGCGAAAGTCTCGCGCTGCGAAATCGCCAGTTGCAGGCGCTTGACCGCGTGCGTGATGCCGCTGTCGCCGGCAATGTCCACGTCCAGGCCCTGCACGGCCAGCAAGGGCGAGTCCTGGCGGAGATCCTGGCTCATGGCGTGTCTCCCGGCTTGGCCGCGCGGGCATCGGCCGCCAGCGCGGCGCCCGGACGGCGGCCGAACCAGCCCATGCCGGGCACGCGGCCCGGCTTGTAGCGGCGGGTGCGCGGGTCGAAGGCGTCGCGCACGGCATCGGCGAACAGGTTGGCGGCCAGCACCAGCGCCAGCATGAAGAGAAACGCGGTCATCAGGTTCCACCAGATCATGGGATCGCGCGACATTTCGAGGCGGGCGCCATCGATCATCGAGCCGAACGAATTCATGCTGGGATCGACGCCGATGCCCAGGTACGACAGCACCGCCTCGTACAGCACCAGCCCGGAGAATTCCAGCACCACGGTGATCAGCACCAGGTGGGCGACGTTGGGCAGCAGGTGGCGCGTCATGATGCGCCAGTGCGATACGCCGAAGGCGCGCGCGGCCTGCACGTATTCCAGCTCGCGCAGCTTGAGGGTCTCGGCGCGCAGCAGGCGGCACAGGCCGGCCCAGCCGGTGAAGCCGAGGATCATGCACAACAGGAACAGGCGCAGGTCGGCGCGCGCCGCCGAGGTGTCGAACAGGTCGGCGTGGTTGTCGATATAGACCTGCATCATCAAGGCGCAGGCGGCCACCAGCAGCACGCCCGGGATCGAGGTGATGGTGGTGTAGAGATACTGGATGGCGTCGTCCACCCTGCCCTTGAAATAGCCGGCCGCGATGCCGAAGATGATGGCCGGAGGCAGCATGGCGAGCGTGGTCAGGCTGCCGATGACGAGCGCGGTGCGGATGCTCTTGAGCGCCTGCCACAGCACGTCGTTGCCGATGCGGTCGGTGCCCAGGGCGTGGTAGCCGCTGGACAGCCCGGCCAGCGCCCCCGCCACCAGGCACAGCAGGGTGAAGGTGATGGCCATGGCGCGCCACGGCACCTCGGCGCGCCCGCCCAGAAGAGCCTCTGCCGCGGCCGATGCGCCGCCGCGCCGCGCCAGGCAGGCGAACAGCAGGCCGGCGCCGACCAACGACACGGCCAGCCCCGCCGCGAGCCCCAGGCCGAGGCGGTAAGAGACGTCGCCAAGGTGGTCACGATCAGGATCGGCCAGATGCGTGCCGGCCGCCCGCAGCCGCGGGAAGTCGCGCACCGGCTTGTCGTCGACCAGCAGGGTCTCCTTGGTGAACTGGCGCACCGCCAGCGGGCTGGAATAGGTCTTCTCGGGCTGGGTCAGCACGCTGCCGCCCAGCAGGCCGTCCAGCGCCGACTTGACCGCCGGCGCGTAGACCGGGGCGGCGTCGGCCGCCGCGCCCGGCGCGGGCGGCAACTGCGGCCGGTAGTGGACGGAATCGAGCAGGCCGACCAGCGCGAACGCCGCCAGCACCACGGCCGAGCACATCGCCGGCGTGTCGCGCGCCACCCGCGCCCAGGTCGCGCGCAGGTTCGGGCTGCGCCGCACGTGCCAGGCATAGGCCAGCGCGCCCAGCACCATGAGCCACAGCGCAATGTCGGTCCAGAGGAATACGAACTTGGGCATGGCGGCTACTCGAAACGGACGCGGGGGTCAGCCAGCGTGTAGGAAATGTCGGCCAGGATCAGCCCCACGATGTACAGCGACGCCCCCAGGAACACCATGGCGCGCACGATGGAGAAATCCTGCGCGTTGATGGCGTCGATGGTGTAGCTGCCCAGGCCCGGGATGCCGAAGAACGACTCGGCGATCAGGCTGCCCATGAACAGCAGCGGCAAGGCGGCGACGGTGCTGGTCAGGATCGGCAGCATGGCATTGCGCAGCACGTGGCGCAGCAGCACCACGCGCTCGGCCAACCCCTTGGCGCGGGCGGTGCGCACGTAGTCCTTGCCGATCTCCTCCAGGAACAGGGTGCGGTAGAAGCGCGCCTCGGGCCCCAGGCGCGAGACGATCGCCACCAGCACCGGCAGGGCCAGGAACTTGACCATGTCCAGCCCGCCCTCGAAGCCGGAGAACGGCACCAGCCGCAGCAGCTTGGCGAACATCCACTGGCCGGCGATGATGTAGAACAGGCTGGAGATCGACAGCAAAATCACGCACAGCACCACGCCCCAGAAATCCAGCCGGGTGGCGCGGAAATACACCAGCGTCAATGAAAACACGATGCTGGCGAACAGCCCCAGGAAGAAGGTCGGCACCGCCAGCGCCAGGCTCGGGCCCATGCGGGTCTGGATCTCGCGGCCGATGTCGCGGCCGCCGTCTGACGCGCCGAAGTCCATCGCCAGGAGCGGCACCGAGCGCTGGTAGAACACCGTGTCGGTCAGTTGCGCCGCGCCCTTGGCCCCGGCGTTGTAGAACAGCGGCTTGTCGTAGCCGTGCTCGACCTTCCATTTCTCGACGGCGTCCTGGCTGATGCGCTGCCCGCCGATGGCCAGGCGCGCCATGTCGTCGGGCGTGTTGACGGCGAAGAACAGGATGAAGGTGAAGAGGTTCACGCCGATCAGAATCAGCACGCCGTACAGCAGCCGGCGGATGACGTAGCCGATCATGATTGATGCTCCTTGCGGGAAGCCTGGGCGAAGGCGGTCTGCCGCTCGCGCCGCTTGAGCGCCACGTACGACGGCCAGATCGCCAGCGCGATCAGCAGCGCGAACAGGCCCACCGGCCACCAGATGGGGGAATTCCACTCGTCGATCTTGCGTTCGCGCAGGACCGGGTCGATCTTCATGTACTGCAGCGTGTTGCGCACCATCTGGGTGGGCTTGGCGTTGCCGACCCACTGCTGGTAGGCGCCGCCCGACATCGGGAAGTAGCCGAACATCCACGGCGCGTCGCGCTGCACGATGGCGACCATGCGCTGGATCAGGGCTTCCTTTTCGGGGCCGTCGTCCAGGAATTTCATCTGCTCGAACAGCTTGTCGTATTCGGGGCTATCGTAGTTGGCGGCGTTTTCGCCGCCGCCCTTGGCCTTGGCGTTGGGGCCGTACAGCAGGAACAGGAAGTTCTCGGCGTCGGGGTAGTCGGCGTTCCAGCCCCACAGGAAGATCTGCGCCGACCCGCGCCGCATCTTGTCCTGGAAGCGGTTGTAGTCGGTCGAGCGCACGTCCATCTGCACGCCGAGCTTGGCCATCTGCCGCCGCATCCAGTCGAACTGCGGGTTGGAACCGCCGCCCGTCATGGAGTCGTAGTACAGCACCAGCGGCGCGCCGGTGACGGCATTGCGGCCGTCGGGGTAGCCGGCCTCGGCCAGCAGCTTGCGCGCCACCTCGATCGGCTTGCGCACCGGCTTGCCATCGACCAGGTCGTAGACCACCGGGTTCACGCCCTCGGGCGGTTCGCGGTAGCCCAGCACGCCGGGCGGCACCGGGCCGTAGGCCACCGAGGCCTGGCTGTTCTCGAACACCGCCACGTATTCTTCCCAGTCGAAGGCGATGCTGATGGCCTGGCGCAGCTTGCGGTTCTTCTCGGCCTGCTCGGGCGTGTCGCCCTTGCCCACCACCGGATCGAGCCAGTTGAAGCCCATGTACCAGTTGGCGGTCTCGACCGTGGTGGGCAGGCGGATGCCGTGTTCGGCGTACTTGCGCGCCTTGTCCTGGCTGTCGCCGGCGGCCACCAGCATGGCCACGCCGTATTCGCCGCGCTCGATCTGCGGCAGGTCGTAGTAGCCCTGCATGAACTTGCCGGTCAGCGGAATGGCTTCCTTCTCGACGCTGAAGACGGCGCGGTCGATGAACGGCGTGGGCTTGCCGCAATCGGCCAGCAGGCCGGCGGCGCGATCGCCCGGCTCGCCCTCGCAGGGATAGGGCTCGCCGTGGAAGTTGGGATTGCGCGCCAGCACGTGGCGGCGGTTCTGCTGCGACTCGGCCAGCATGTAGGGACCGGTGCCGACCGGCCAGGTGTTGAGCGACAGGTCGTGCTCGGCCATGCCGGGCTGGTTGTAGAAGCGGTCGGCCTCCCAGGGCACGGGCGCGGTGAAGGTCATGGCCAGCCAGTACTTGAACTGCGGGTACTTGCCGTTGACGCGGATGCGCAGCGTGTGCGGGTCGAGCGCCTGCACGCCGGTGAAGCCGTCGGCCTCGCGCAGGTCCAGCCACGAGGCGCTGGCGCCGCCCGGCAGGTCGCGGCGCAGCGCCTTGTCGCGCTCGCGCAGGCGATCGCCATATTCCTTGAGGCCGCTGACGTATTCGGCCATCAGCGAATAGATCGGCGACACCACGCGCGGGCTGGCCAGGCGGCGGAAGGCGTATACGTAATCGTCGGCGGTGAGTTCGCGGGTGCCGGTGCGCGGGAAATCGGGAATGGCGTATTTGTCGGCCAGTTCCTCGGGCGCGATCGGGAAGTAATCGTAGCTGCCGTCGGTCTTGCGGGCGAAGGCCGGATGCGGCGCGAAACGCATGCCGGGCTTGATCTTGATGTCGTAGATGCTCTGGGCGATCTGCTCGCCCGGCGCGTCGGCCGGCAGTTCGCGGCCTTGCGCGTCGAGATAGACCGGCGGATCGATCGAGGCCGCGGCGCGCGGGATCAGTTCATACGGCCGCTTGAGGTAGTGATAGCCGTACAGCGTCTCATAGATGTTGTAGGTATATGGGGTTTCGTCGGTGGAATAAGAGCTGGCCGGGTCGAGGTACTTGGGCGAGCGCTTGACGAAGGCGGAATACAGCGTGTTCTGGCCCTCGGCGCCGGCCGGATAGGGGCTGTTGATGGGACTGCCTTCCCGGGAGCAGCCCGCCAACGCCAGCAACAGCATCATGGCCGCCGCCCAGAGCCGCATCAAAGCACGCATGGAAACCTTTCCTTCTATTCAGTGCGACAGAGGATAGCAAAGGTGCATCCGCCCCAGTACCCTGGCATCCCCCTAGGGAACTTGCGGACATGCCTTCACGCACACACCAGGACGGATTACCCCGCCGGCGGGCAGCGCCGGCCCGCGGCAATCACCCGCACTGGCGCTGGCGCCAGCAGTCGTAGCGCCACTTCCAGGGCTGCATCGGCTCCTTGCCGGCCCACAGGCCGCGGCCGGCGGCCTTGGCCTGGCGCTGCAGGTCGGGCATGGCCTTGTCGTTCAGGTACTCGCCCTGGCGCGCGGTGTAGGCCCAGGCGTAGCCGGCCTCGACCTGCAGCCGGTTGGCCGAGCGGCCGTCTTCCAGGATCAGCGCGCAGACGTCGCGGCCATATTGGTCCTTCAGGTAGCACTGGGCGGTCAGGGTCTTGCCGGCCACCAGGCTGGCCAGGTGCTGGCGCGCGGCCTCGGCGTAGGGCTGGCCGGGCTGGTCGGCGCCGTGGCCCTCCTCGGGCGCGTCGATGCTGTCCATGCGGATGCGGCGCTGGCCGTCGGGCACGCGCAACGTCACGGTATCGCCGTCGGCCACGTTGACGATCATGCCGGTCAGGGTGTAGCTGCCGGCGGGGACGCCGCCGGCCGACGCCGCGCCGGACCTGCCGGATGCCGCCGGCGCGCTGGCGCCGGGCCGTTCGGCCGGACGCTCGCCGCCGTGGCGGGACGGTTGCAGCCAGTTGACGATGGCGCCCGCGGCCGCCAGGATCAAGGCGACCACGAGGGCGGTCAGCTTGCTGCCGCCGCGAAAGGGAGAATTGCCGCGCACGGGCCGGGCTCCAGGGGGGAAAACGCAGGCAGTTTGCCACAGCCGCGCCCGCGCCGCGCGGCAAAGTGCGTCGCCGCCGTCACGCTCCCGGCGGGCGTCGCGCTACAGCCAGCCCGACTTGCGGAAACGCCAGTACAGGAACGAACAGACCGACGCGATCACGCCCAGCGTGACCGGATAGCCGAAAGGCGATTCCAGCTCGGGCATGAACTTGAAGTTCATGCCATAGATGCCGGCAATGGCCGTGGGCACCGCCAGGATGGCGGCCCAGGAGGCCAGCTTGCGGGTGGTGTCGTTCTGCGCCGCCTGGCCGATCATCAGGCTGGCTTCGAACGCGAAGGCCAGCGACTCGCGCAGTGAGTTGAACAGTTCATCGACCCGCAGCACGCGGTCGGCCACCTCGCCGAAATACGGGCGCGCGTGTTCATCGACCGCCGACATCTCGACCCGCGCCAGGCGGCGGCAGATCTCGGCGAGAGGCGACACCACGGTGTGGATGCGCAGGAGGTCGCGGCGCTGGCGGTACAGCCTGCGGATGTCGGCGTCCTTGGCGCCGCGGATCAGCAGCTTCTGCTCGGCGCCCTCGACCACCGACTCGATCTTGCCGGCCGCCACCACGTAGCGGTCCACCAGCCAGTCCAGCAGTTCGGAGGCGACGTAGTCGCTGCCGCGCTTGAGCAGGTCGGGCGAGGACTCCAGCCGTTCGCGCAAGGGGCTGTGGCCGGCGGTGGCGCCGCGCCGCACCGTGACCAGAAAGCCCTCGCCGATCAGGAACTGGGTTTCGCCGAAGATGGGCCGCTCGGCCTCGACCTCGACGGTGATGACGACGATCAGCACCATGTTGCCGTAGTCGATGATCTTGGGCCGGCGGTGCGACTCCAGCATCTCTTCCTGGTTCTTGTCGCAGGCGCCCAGTTGGTTGACGACGTCGGCCAGCCGTTCGGGGCTGGGATTGCGCAGGCCGATCCACACCATGCCGTGCCTGGGATCGACGTGCTTGCCCACCTCCTCGATGGGCACCTCGTGGTCGCGCCGGCCATTCACATAGGCGATGGAGGCCACGACTTCGCCCTGGGGCGGCGCGGCGACGGCGGCGGTTGCTTCGGTAGACATAGACATCCTTTGGCGATGCGAGCCCTGCGGGTGCAGCGTATCGGCCGATGATAGCCCACCGGCGCCGCCGCGCGGCGGCGTCCGCGCGGGGTTCGAGCCCCGGCGAACGCGCCCTACGCGAACAGGTTGCGCACGCGCTTGGCCACGTCCACGCTCGGCGCCTGCGGCGCCCTGGCCTCGCGCGCCGGCAGGTCGGGCAGCTTGGGCAGGTGGTCGAACAGCGGCAGCATGGCGTTGGTGATGTAGCGGGTGCGCGAGCCGTAGACGTGGCGGTCGCCCATGCCGGTCTGCTGGTGCACGTAGAAGCGCTGCGGCACGATCAGTTGCAGGCGTTCCTTGGCGCGCGTCATGGCCACGTACAAGAGGCGCCTTTCTTCCTCGATCTCTTCGGCGGTGCCGGTGCTCATGTCGGACGGGATACAGCCGTCGACCACGTTCAGCACGTAGACTGCCTTCCATTCCTGGCCCTTGGCCGAGTGGATGGTGGACAGGATCATGTAGTCCTCGTCGCGCGAGGGCGCGCCGGATTCGTCGCTGGTGGCGTCGGGCGGGTCCAGCGTCAGTTCGGTCAGGAAGCGCTCGCGCGACGGGTAGCCGGCGGCGATGCGCACCAGTTGGTCCAGGTCGGTCTTGCGCACGCGCGCATCGTCGTACAGCCGTTCGAGCTGGCCGGCGTACCAGCGCAGCGCCAGGTCGACGTCGGCCGGCCAGCGCAGGTTGGGGTCGGCCAGGGCCGCGTAGGTGTCGGCGAACGCGCCCCACTCCGCCTGCGCCGCCGCGCCCGGCTTGAACTCGCGCAGCGCGCGCAGCGGCTCGGCCGATTGCGCCATGGCGTCCATCAGCTTGCCGGCGGTGGCCGGGCCGATGCCGGGCAGCAGTTGCGCCACGCGGAACCCCGCCATGCGCCCGCGCGGGTTCTCGGCCCAGCGCAGCAGCGACAGCAGGTCCTTGACGTGCGCCGCCTCCAGGAAGCGCAGGCCGCCGAACTTGACGAAAGGAATGTTGCGCCGGGTCAGTTCCAGTTCCAGCGCCGCGCTGTGGCTGGAGGTGCGGAACAGCGCCGCCTGCGACTTGAGCGTGGCGCCGCCCTCGCGCTGCGCCAGCACCTGGTCGGCCACCCAGCGGGCCTGGCCGGCCTCGTCGCTGACGGTGACCAGCTCGGGCAACTGCGACGATGGCCGGTCGCTCCAGAGATCCTTGGCATAGCGCTCGGCCGCCAGGCCGATGACGGCGTTGGAGGCGTTCAGGATGGGTTGGGTCGAGCGGTAGTTGCGGTCCAGCGTGATGACCCGCGCCGGCCGCGGGAACTGCGCCGGAAAGTCGAGGATGTTGCGCACCGTGGCGGCGCGGAACGAATAGATCGACTGGGCGTCGTCGCCCACCACGGTCAGGCCGCGGCCGTCGGGCTTCATGGCCAGCAGGATGGCGGCCTGCAGCCGGTTGGTGTCCTGGTATTCGTCCACCAGCACGTGGTCGAAGCGCGCGCCGACGTCGGCGGCGATGGCCGCGTCGCCCATCATCTCGGCCCAGTACAGCAGCAGGTCGTCGTAGTCGAGCACCTGCTGGTCCTGCTTGGCGGCGACGTAGGCGCGGAACAGGTTCTTGAGTTCGTCCTCCCATTGCGCGCACCACGGGAAGGTGGCGTGCAGCACGTCGGCCACCGGCGTCTGGCTGTTGACCACGCGCGAGTAGATCGCCAGGCAGGTGCCCTTGAGCGGAAAGCGCGACTTGGTGGCGGACAGGCCGAGCTCGTGCCGCACCATGCCCATCAGGTCCTCGGCGTCGCCGCGGTCATGGATGGTGAAGGCTTCGGACAGGCCGATGCGCTGGGCGCAGTCGCGCAGCAGGCGCGCGCCGATGGCGTGGAAAGTGCCGGCCCACGGCAGCGACGGCGCCTGCTGGGTGCCGCGCAGGTTCATGACCCGCTGCAGCACGCTGCCGACGCGGCGCTCCATTTCCTGGGCGGCGCGGCGCGAGAAGGTCAGCAGCAGCATGCGCTGCGGATCGGCGCCGTTCAGGATCAGGTGGGCGACGCGGTGCGCCAGGGTGTTGGTCTTGCCCGAGCCGGCGCCGGCGATCACCAGCAGCGGGCCGTCGTCGCCCGCGCCGCCGACGCCGAATTCGGCGGCCTCGCGCTGGGCGGGGTTGAGGTCGGCCAGGGGATCGGGACGGCTGGACGGGTGGGCGGAATTCTGGTCGGACATGGGGCGTGGAATGGTCGGCGGCGGGCGCGGTCGGCGCGGCCCGATACCTGGGGATATATCCAGGTATCATAACCGCATCGCCCCCCGCTCCCGCCACCGCCGTTTTCCCCATGCGCCTGCTTGCCGGCACCGCTTCCTGGACCGATCCCACGCTGCTGGCGTGCGGCCGCTTCTACCCGCGCGAGGCGCACGACGCCCAATCCCGGCTGCGCTTCTACGCCACCCGCTTCGGGCTGGCCGAGGTCGATTCCAGCTACTACGCGCTGCCCAGCCCCGACAACGCCTATCTATGGGCGCAGCGCACGCCCGACGATTTCGTCTTCAACATCAAGGCCTACCGCCTCTTCACCGGCCACCAGACGCCGCTGGCCTCGCTGCCCGCCGACATCCGCCGCGAGCTGGCCGACTGGCCCGAGCCCGTCATCTACCACCACGCCATGCCCGACGACCTGCGCGACGAGCTCTGGCGCCGCTACACGCTGGCGCTGGAACCCCTGCGCATGGCCGGCAAGCTGGGCGCGGTGCACTTCCAGTTCCCGCCCTGGATACGGCGCGACGCGCGCGGCCGGGCGTTGGTGGCTGAATGCGTCCGACGCCTGCCGGAACACCTGCTGTCGGTCGAATTCCGCCACCGCGGCTGGTTCGAATCAGCCGCCGCCACGGACGCCACGCTGGCGTTCGAACGGGAACTGGGCGTGGTCCACACGGTGGTGGACGCGCCCCAGGGCTTCGACAACAGCGTGCCGGCGGTGTGGGCCTGCACCCACCCCGACCTGACACTGCTGCGCCTGCACGGGCGCAACGCGGCCACCTGGAACGCCAACGGCGCCGCCTCGTCCGGGCGCTTCCAGTACGAATATTCCGAGGCCGAGCTGGCCGAACTGGCGCGCCGCTTTCAGGAGCTGGCCCGCCAGAGCGGGCAGGCGCACGCGGTATTCAACACCAACTTCGAGGACCAGGGCATGCGCAACGCCGCGGCCTTCGCGGCGGCGCTGGGCGGTGGACAGGACCGCCCGGGTTGAGGCGTTCGGGCCGGGTGATCGCGGCGCTCCGACCGGGGGATCACGGCGCTCAGGCCGGGTGATCGCCGCGCTCAGGCGGCAGGCGCCGGCAGCCCGCCAACGGCCGTCAAAGCCCGTGCCGCGTGGCCAGCCTTGACCGCCCGCGTCAGGCCGGCTGCGCCGCCGTCGCCGCCGCGGCCGGCGTCGTGCGCGCCACCTCGGCCAGGCTTTCCAGCAGCACCTCGAACTTGCGCGCGATGTCGTGTTCGGGCACACAGGCATAACCCAGCAGCAGGCCGGGCCGGCGCCCTTCGGCGCCGACGTAGTAGCGCGACAGCGGGCGCGTCAGGACCCCATTGCGGCGCGCCACCTCGACCACGCGCAGGTCGTCCATGTGGGGCGGCAAAGTCAGCACCAGGTGCAGGCCCGCCAGGCTGGCGTCGCGGTGCAGCCAGTCCGGCCCCAGGCGCCGTTCGATCAGGTTGACCAGCATGGCGCGGCGCCGGCCATACAACATGCGCATGCGGCGGATGTGGGCGGCGTAGTGGCCCTCGGCGATGAAGGTGGCCAGCGCCGCGTGCGTCATCAGATGGCCTTCGCGGTAGAGCTCGGCGTGGGCCGCCTGGAAGGCGGCGGTCAAGGTCTTGGGCAGCACCAGGTAGCCGACCCGCAGGCCCGGATACAGCGTCTTGCTGAAGGTGCCCATGTAGATCACCGGCGCGTCCGGCTCCAGGCCCAGCAGCGAGGCGATCGGCCGGCCCGAGAAACGGAACTCGCTGTCGTAGTCGTCCTCGATGATCCAACTGCCATGCTGGCGCGCCACCGCCAGCAGTTGGCGGCGCCGCGCCAGCGACATCACCGGCCCCAGCGGATACTGGTGCGACGGCGTCACGAAGATGAAGCGCGGCGGCGCCACGGCGGGCGCGGCATCCGGATCCGGCAGCCGCATGCCTTCCTCGTCGACCGGCAGGTGCACCGTGCGCAGTCCATTGGCCTGCAGCACCGTGCGCGCGCCCCAGTAGCCCGGGTCCTCGACCCAGGCGGTCTCGCCCGCTTCGCCCAGGATGCGGGTGGCCAGGTCGATGGCCTGGTGCGAGCCTTCGGTGATGAGGATCTGGTCTGGGTCGCAGTCGATCGAGCGCGTCAGCGCCAGGTGCTGGGCCAGCGCCTCGCGCAGCGCCGGCAGGCCGCCGCCGTAGGCATAAGTGAGCAGATCAGGGGTGGGATTGCGCCAGAGCGCGGAAAAGATGCGCCCGAACTTCTTGTGCGGAAATTCGGTCAGGTCGGGCACCCCCGGCATGAAGGCGCCCCATTGGTAGGGCGAGGCCGACACGCCGTCGACGATGGCCGCGCCCCGCGCCGACAGTGCCGGTCGCGGCTGCGGCGCCGGCGCGCGGCGCGACTGGCGGCCGCTGGCCAGGTAGGAGTCGGGCTGCGAGGCATTGACGAAGGTGCCGTTGCCCTGCAGGCTGCGGGTATAGCCTTCGGCCAGCAACTGGCCGTAGACGTGCACCACGGTGTTGCGCGCGATGCCGAGTTCGGCCGCCAGGTCGCGCGAGGCCGGCAGGCGCGAGTCGGCGGCAATGGAACCATCCAGGATGGCCTCGCGGATACCGTGGTACAGCCGCTTGTTCATCGGCCCGCCCGCGGCATCGGCCAGGCGCAGCAACAGCAAGTCTCCAACGATGGACCGCAATTGGTTCTACCTGATTTATAAAAGTGGTTCCCACCAATGGGGCCATAGTAGCATTAAAGTAAGGGTTTACCGCCCACTTGCCATCCGAGGCTGAGATGAAGAATCAGGATTTGAATACCCGCCGTTCCCTGGCCACGCCGCGCGGCGTCGGCGTCATGTGCGACTTTTATGCCGTGCGCGCCGAGAACGCCACGCTGTGGGACGCCAACGGCAAGGAATACATCGATTTCGCGGGCGGCATCGCGGTGCTGAACACCGGCCACCTGCATCCCAAGGTCAAGGCCGCCGTCAGCGCCCAGCTCGACAACTTCACCCACACGGCCTACCAGATCGTGCCGTACGAAGGCTACGTCTCGCTGGCCGAGCGCATCAACCGCCTGGCCCCGATCGACGGCCTGAAGAAGTCCGCCTTCTTCACCACCGGCGTCGAAGCCGTTGAAAACGCCATCAAGATCGCGCGCTCGGCCACCGGCCGCTCGGGCGTCATCGCCTTCTCGGGCTCGTTCCACGGCCGCACCATGCTGGGCATGGCGCTGACCGGCAAGGTCGCCCCCTACAAGCTGTCGTTCGGCCCGATGCCGGGCGACATCTACCACGTGCCGTTCCCCAACGGCACCCAGTCGATCACTGTCGCCGACTCGCTCAAGGCGCTGGACCTGCTGTTCAAGGTCGACATCGATCCCAAGCGCGTCGCCGCGATCATCATCGAGCCGGTGCAGGGCGAAGGCGGCTTCAACATCACCCCGCCCGAACTGATGGTGGCCCTGCGCAAGCTCTGCGACGAGCACGGCATCCTGCTGATCGCCGACGAAGTGCAGACCGGCTTCGGCCGCACCGGCAAGCTGTTCGCCATGGAGCACCACTCGGTGCAGGCCGACCTGATCACCATGGCCAAGAGCCTGGGCGGCGGCTTCCCGATCTCGGGCGTGGTCGGCCGCGCCGACGTCATGGACGGCCCGGCGGCGGGCGGCCTGGGCGGCACTTATGCCGGCAACCCGCTGGCGGTGGCCGCGGCCCACGCCGTGCTGGACGTGATCGCCGAGGAAAAGCTGTGCGAACGCGCGGTGCAACTGGGCGACAAGCTGCGCGCCCACCTCGAGGGCCTGCGCGCCAAGGTGCCGGGCATCGCCGACGTGCGCGGCCTGGGTTCGATGGTGGCGCTGGAACTGAACGACGCCAACGGCAAGCCCGACGCCGAGGCGGTCAAGAAGGTGCAGGCCCGCGCCATCGAGCAAGGCCTGATCTTGCTAAGCTGCGGTGTGTACGGCAACGTCCTGCGCTTCCTGTACCCCTTGACCATTCCCGACGCCCAGTTCGACCGCGCGCTGGCCATCCTGGCCGAAGCCCTGGCCGCCTGAGGCCGCGCAACCCGATCATCCGGTTTTTCGGCTGGCAGGCATGACGATTGCGGGCGTGGCGAGCATTCCGGGCGGATTCCGCCCGGGGATGCACGCCGCGCCCGCGTCCGCTTTGGCGGCCGCGTTCCCTTTGAGGAGACTAATGCAATGACTTCTTCTTTGACCCATCCCCTGTCGCGCCCCGAACTGCTGCGCGACGCCTGCTACATCGACGGCAAGTGGGTATCCGCCGGCAACGGCCCGTCGATCCCCGTGGACAACCCCTCCACCGGCAAGACCATCGTGTCGGTGCCCAAGCTGGGCCGCAAGGAGACCGAGCAGGCCATCGCCAGCGCCCAGGCCGCCCTGCCCGCCTGGAGCGCCAAGACCGGCAAGGAACGCGCCGCGATCCTGCTGAAGTGGGCCCAGTTGATGATGCAGAACCAGCAGGACCTGGCCGCCATCATGACCTCGGAACAGGGCAAGCCCGTGACCGAGGCCGCCGGTGAAATCGCCTACGCCGCCTCGTTCCTGGAGTGGTTCGCCGAGGAAGCCAAGCGCATCGACGGCGACGTGCTGCAAAGCCCCAAGGCCGGCCAGCGCCTGCTGGCGCTCAAGCAGCCGATCGGCGTTACCGCCGCCATCACGCCGTGGAACTTCCCCGCCGCCATGATCACCCGCAAGGTCGGCCCGGCCCTGGCCGCCGGCTGCACCATGGTGGTCAAGCCAGCCCAGCAGACGCCGCTGACCGCGCTGGCGCTGGCGGTGCTGGCCGAGGAAGCCGGCGTGCCGGCCGGCGTGTTCCACGTCATCACCGGCAGCTCGCGCGACATCGGCGCGGCGCTGTGCGAAAGCGAGGTGGTGCGCAAGCTGAGCTTCACCGGCTCGACCGAAGTCGGCCGCACGCTGATGGAGCAATGCGCCCCCACCATCAAGAAGCTGTCGCTGGAACTGGGCGGCAACGCGCCCTTCATCGTGTTCGACGACGCCGACCTGGACCGCGCGGTCGACGGCATCCTGGCCTCCAAGTACCGCAACGCCGGCCAGACCTGCGTCTGCGCCAACCGCATCTACGTGCAGGCCGGCGTGTACGAGGAAATCGCCAAGCGCCTGGTGGCCAAGGTCAACGCCATGAAGGTCGGCGACGGCTTCGAGGACGGCGTGACGCAAGGTCCGCTGATCGATACCAACGCCATCGAGAAGGTGCAGGAACACATCGCCGACGCCACCGCGCACGGCGCCAAGGTCATCGCCGGCGGCAAGCCGCACGCGCTGGGCGGCACGTTCTTCGAGCCGACCGTGGTGCGCGACGTGACCCAGTCGATGCGCTTCGCGACCGAGGAAACCTTCGGCCCGGTGGCGCCGCTGTTCCGCTTCGAGTCCGAGGAAGAAGTCATCGGCATGGCCAACGACACCATCTTCGGCCTGGCCGCCTACTTCTTCACCCGCGACTACGCCCGCATCTGGCGCGTATCGGAGGCGCTGGAATACGGCATCGTCGGCATCAATACCGGCCTGATCTCCAACGAAGTCGGCCCCTTCGGCGGCGTCAAGCAGTCCGGCCTGGGCCGCGAAGGCTCGAAGTACGGCATCGAGGAATACCTCGAGATCAAGTACCTCTGCGTCGACCTGGGCGCCTGAGCGCACCACCCTCCCCCGGGCGCCCGCCCGGGGGCTAAACGGGGCTCCGGTCCCGTTTATCCCCAGGAATTGTGGACAACCTGGCAGATAACTCCTGCACAGGTGGAAAATTCCCTTTTAGTTCATGCGGTTATAAATCGCGATCAAATGCCGCCCAGGCGTGATAGATTTGCGCGTTCCCCTGGACGAGCGACCATGAGCAGAACTTTCACCCGTGACGACACCCGCAAGCTGGCCGGCATCCTGGCCGAAGCCGCGCAGGCGGAGGTCATGCCGCGCTTTCGCAACCTGCCCGAGGGCAGCGTGCGCGACAAAAGTTCGCCGCGCGACCTGGTGACCGACGCAGACGAAGCCGCCGAGCGCCTGATCGCCGCGCGCCTGGCCAGGCTGCATCCGGGCGCGGTGCTGATCGGCGAGGAAGCCTCGACCCGCAACCCGGCCCTGCTGAACATGCTGGTGGACGCCGAGCTGGCGTTCCTGATCGACCCGATCGACGGCACCCGCAACTACGTCGCCGGCCTGCCGCTGTTCGGCATGATGATCGCGGCCTGCCATCGCGGCGACGTGATCGCCGGCGTGATCTACGACCCGGTCAACCGCGACAGCGCGCTGGCCGTGCGTGGCGAAGGCGCCTGGATGGAGTACGAGAACGGCAAGCAGGCGCCGCTGGCCGTGGCCAGCCCCGCGCCGCCCGAGGACATGGACGGCCTGATCTCGACCGGCGCCCTGCCCGAGCCGCTGCGCACCACCGTCAACGGCAACCTGTCGCGCCTGGGCAGCACGGCCAGCCTGCGCTGCGCCGCCCACGAATACCGCATGCTGGCGGCCGGCCACAGCCACGTCGCGCTGTACAACCAGTTGACCGCCTGGGACCACGCGGCCGGCTGGCTGCTGCACCGCGAGGCGGGCGGCTACGCGGCGCGCTTCGACGGCTCGCCCTACAAGCCCACCCACCGCAGCGGCGGGCTGCTTTACGCCCCGGACGCAGGGAGCTGGCACGCGGCGCGCAAGGCCCTGCTGGGCGACGCCATTGCCGACGTCGAAGGCTGAATACCGGGGCCAGACCACCATGGATCGGTCGGAAATGCCCCTAACATGCTCGCAAAATCGGGGTAATCCCTAGGAATTATCCACAGTATCTGTGGACAACCCTTTGGAAAGGTCTGTAACGGCGCAAAAAAATCCTTACAGGGCGGGCACTTGGTTAAACCGGTCAAAAACCGGCCGCTGTCCGTCCCGCTTTTATGCCGCCGTCAGCGCCTCAAGCGCCACCGCGCTGGGCAGCTCGATCTTGAGCGTCAACAGGTTGTCGGCCCGCGTGCGGCCCAGGTTGATGGCCGCTATCGGCATGCCGTTGCGGGAGGCCGCCGTGACGAAGCGGTAGCCCGAATAGACCATCAGCGACGAGCCCACCACCAGCACCGCGTCGGCCGCCATCAGGCCGGCATTGGCGCGGTCGACCCGCTCGCGCGGCACGGTCTCGCCGAAGAACACCACATCGGGCTTGACGATGCCGCCGCAGACCGGACAGGGCGGCACCTTGAACGAAGCGAAGTCCACGCCCTCCAGGTCGGCGTCGCCGTCGGGCGCGTCATCGGCCTCGAAGGCGATCCAGCCGGGGTTGTATTGGTGCAGCGTGTCCTGCCAGGCATCGCGGCGGCCGCGCCAGTCGCAGTTCATGCAGCGCACCTGGTCGAGCCGGCCATGCAGGTCGACCACGTCGCGGCTGCCAGCGGCTTCGTGCAGGCCGTCGACGTTCTGCGTCACCAGGACCGACACCCGGCCGCGCTGCTGCAATTGCGCCAGCGCGCGATGCGAGGCGTTGGGTTGCACCTGGCCGAAGCGGCGCCAGCCCACCATGCTGCGGGCCCAGTAGCGGGCGCGCGCGTATTCGCCGCCCATGAAAGTCTGCAGCGTCATGGGCGGGGAACGTTTCCATTCGCCGTCGGTGTCGCGGTAGTCGGGGATGCCGGAATCGGTGCTGACGCCCGCCCCGGTCAGCACGAACAGCCGCGGGTGGCGGTCGACGAAGCCGCGCAGCGCGGCCAGATCCGAAACACGTGTGTCCATCCAGGCTCCCGTATCGAATCCCGGGCGTCAGCGCCGCCCGGGCGAGAGGCGGGCGGCGCCAGGGCCGCCCAGCCGAAACGCGGACGCCGTCTCAGCCGCCCAGGCCGCAATCCGGCATGTCGCTGACCAGGCTGGCCTGGGTGACGTTGCTGCCCGGCGGCACGCTGCGCGTGAGCCAGACGTTGCCGCCGATGGTCGAGCCCTTGCCGATGGTGACGCGCCCCAGGATGGTGGCGCCCGCGTAGATCACCACATCATCTTCGATCAGCGGGTGGCGCGCCAGGCCTTTCTTGAGTTCGCCGTTCTCGCCCGGCGGGAAGCGCTTGGCGCCCAGCGTGACCATCTGATAGAGGCGCACGCGGTCGCCGATGATGGCGGTCTCGCCGATCACCACGCCGGTGCCGTGGTCGATGAAGAAGCTGCGGCCGATGGTGGCGCCGGGATGGATGTCGATGCCGGTGTCGGCGTGGGCGATCTCGGCCACGATGCGGGCCAGCATCGGCACGCCCAGGCGGTACAGCACGTTGGCCAGGCGATGGTGGATCATGGCGGCCACGCCGGGATAGCACAGCAGCACTTCGTCGACGCTGTGCGCGGCCGGGTCGCCCTGGTAGGCGGCGGTCACGTCCAGGTCGAGCGCGGCGCGCACGCGCGGCAGCTCGGCGCCGAACTGGCGCACGATGTCGATGGCGCGCTGCTGCGAAGCGGCCAGCAGCGCCGGATCGTCGCGACCGACGTATTGCAGTTCCAGGTTGACCTGGTGCAGCAGCGCGTCCAGCGCCGCGCCGATGGTGTGGCCGACGTAGAAGTCCTCGACCTCCTCGCGCAGGTCGATGGGCCCCAGCCGCATCGGGAACAGGGCGCCACAGAGGTCCTTGATGATCTGGCGCAGGGCTTCCTGCGACGGAAACTCGCGCAGGCCGGCGTCTTCGCGCAGGCGGCCGCGCGGGCCGCGCCAGGCCACCCGCGCCTGGCGCAGGCCGGAGACGATGCTGTCCAGGTTCCAGTGGGCGGTGGGAAGGTAGGCCGGGCCGCTCATTGGAACAGCCCCGGCTGGGTGCCGGCCGGGCCGGCGGACGGAAGGGAATCGAGCATGACAGTGCCTCGGTGACGGTGCATCGCGCGCGACGGCGGGGCCGCGCGGATGCTGCTTCGCAATATTTCCGTCAACTGTAACCGCTCGGCCCGCTTCGCGGAACCCATCCGACACGCCGTTGGGGTTATGCCGCCGGCGGATCCGTCTCGTAACCGCGCGGGTTGCCCTGCTGCCAGCGCCAGCCGTCGGCGCACATGGCATCGACCCCGCGCGTGCTGTGCCAGCCCAGCAGCGAGGCGGCCAATGCCGGGTCGGCCCACATCCGCTCGATATCGCCGGGACGGCGCGGCCCGGTGCGCAGCGGGATGCGGCGCTGACTGACGCGCTCGAACGCATGCACCAGTTCCAGCACGCTGGTGCCGCGCCCGGTGCCCAGGTTGACCGCCACGAAACCGGGGTGGCCGGTGGCGTAGGCCAGCGCCTGCACATGGCCCTGCGCCAGGTCCATGACATGCAGGTAGTCGCGCACGCCGGTGCCGTCCGCGGTGGCGTAGTCGTCGCCGAACACGTTCAGGAACGGCTGCCGCCCCACCGCCACCTGCGTGATGTACGGGAACAGGTTGTTGGGCACGTCGCGCGGGCTCTCGCCGATCTGGCCGCTGGGATGCGCGCCGATCGGATTGAAGTAGCGCAGCGTCACCGCGCCGAACGCCGGCTCGGCCGCGCACAGGTCGCGCAGCATCTGCTCGACCATCAGCTTGCTGCGGCCGTACGGATTGGCCGGCGCCAGCGGATGCGCCTCGGTGAACGGCAGCGAGCGCGGCTCGCCATAGACGGTGGCCGACGAGCTGAACACCAGGCGCGTCACGCCCTCGTCGCGCATGGCGCGCAGCAATGCCACCGAGCCTGACACGTTGTTGTCGTAGTACTTGAGCGGGTCGGCCACCGATTCGCCGACCGCCTTGCAGCCGGCCAGGTGCAGCACCGCCTGCACCGGGTCGCCGCGCCGCGCCTCGCGCGCCAGCAGCGCCTGCACCAGCCCGGTCTGGCGGATGTCGCCCTCGACCAGCGGGATCGACGCGCCGCACAGGCGCTCGACCCGCCGCACCGCCTCCGGGCTGCCGTTGCTGAAGTTGTCCAGCACCAGCGGCCGCTGGCCGGCGGCCAGCATCGCCACCAGGGTGTGGGCGCCGATGTAGCCGGCGCCGCCCGTGACCAGCACGCGCATCTCGCTCATGCCCGGCTCCCGGTCAAAGATGCGCCGCCACGCCGGGCAGGCGGGCATGGCGCGGTTGCGGCGCCTGGGCGTGGCCGCGATAGCGGTCGATCCAGTACGAGGTGGACGCGTCGTGGCCCCAGTCGACCACGCCGGCCGACACCGGCACCGCCAGCTCGCGCTCGATGCCGGTGGCCAGCCGCTTGCCCAGTTCCACGCCCCACTGGTCGAAGGGATTGACGCCCCACACCACGCTCTGCACGAACACTTTGTGTTCATACAGCGCCAGCAATGCGCCCAGCGCGCGCGGCTCCAACTGGCGCAGCACGATCAGCGTGGACGGCCGGCCGCCCGGGTGCACCATGTGATGCGCCAGCGTCAGCGCCTGCTCGGGGTCCTCGACATGGGCCACGTCCAGCAGCGCCTGCTCCAGATCCTTGCCGCGCAACAGCGCCTGGCGCTGCGCCAGGCAATTGGCCAGCAGCATGCGGTGGGCGTCGGGGCTGTCCGGGTGGCCCTGCAGGCTGGCGATGAAATCGACCGGCGCGCCATGCGCGCTCTGGTGCAGCCATTGGAAGAAGGTGTGCTGGCCGTCGGTGCCCGGCATGCCCCAGATGATCGGGGCGGTCGGCACGTCCACCGCGGCGCCGTCGCCGCCGACGCGCTTGCCCAGCGACTCCATTTCGAGTTGCTGCAGGTAGGTCACCAGGTGCAGCAGCCGCGCGCTGTAGGCGGCGATGTTGAGCGAGCCGTGGCCCAGCACGCTGCAGTTGACCAGGCCGGCCAGCGCCAGTTGCACCGGCGCGTTGGCGCCCAGCGGCGCCTGCTGGAAATGCTGGTCCATGGCCTCGGCGCCGGCGCGCATGCCGATCAGCACGTCGGCGCCGACGGTGAGCGCGATCGACAGGCCGGCCACCGACCAGACCGAATAGCGTCCGCCGACCCAGTCGCACATGCGAAACACCTGGCTTGCCGGCACCCCCAGGGCGCGCGCGGCCGGCGCGTTGGCGGTGACCGCCGCCAGGTGCGCGGAGGGATCGGCCACCCCGCCCTGCCGCAGCCAGGCAATGGCGGCGCGGGCGTTGTGCAGGGTCTCGACGGTGGTGAAGGATTTGGACGACACCACCACCAGGCAGCGGCGCGGGTCCAGCCCGGCCACCGCGTCATGGAAGGCGTGGCCGTCGATGTTGGAGACGAAACGGATCTGGCGCCGCTGGCCCGGGCCGCCAAAGGCCTGGATCGCCAGGCGCGGTCCCCAGTCACTGCCACCGATGCCGATGTGCAGCACGGTGGCGAAGTCGGCGTTCTGGTCGACGTGCCGCACGAAATCAGCCATGCGCGAATACTCGCAGACCGAGTCCCGGTCCTGGCCTTCAGGCTGTTCGCGGGTGCGGCCGGCGCGCAGCGCGGTGTGCCAGGCCGGCTTGCCCTCGGTCCAGTTGACCGGGCCGCCGGAGAACAGCGCCTGCCGCGCCTCGTCCAGGCCGCGGGCGCGCAACAGCGCCTGCGCGGCGGCGTCCAGCGCGGGCGATTGCCGCTGCATGGTCAGGTCCACGCACAGGCCAGCCGCCTCGATCACCTTCAATGCGCCCGCGTCCAGCGCGGCGCCGTGCGCCGCCTGCGCGAAAGCGCGCCATTCCAGGCTGGCGGCGAGGCTGTCGGCCTCGGCCGCAGCCTCGGCCTCTCTCGCAAAATTCGCATTACCCATCGCGTGATGCTCCTTAGAACGGTAAACGGATATGGGGGGCAACGCGCCGGAACGCGTTGCGGAAGTCCTCCTCGATGCGGGCCAGGGCGGCCACGGAGTCTCCTTCGAAACGCAACACCACCGTGGGCGTGGTGTTGGACGGCCGCGCCAGGCCGAAGCCGTCGGCGTAGTCGACCCGCACGCCATCCAGGTCATTGATGGAAAGCGCGCCCGGAAACTGGCCGCCGGCGCGCAGCGCCTCGACCAGCTCGAACTGCTCGCCCTGGGTGGTTTCCAGCTTGATTTCGGGGGTGGCGCAGGACTGCGGCAGGCTCTCGAGCAGCGCCGACGGATTGGGCGCGCCGGACAGGATCTCCAGCAGTCGGGCGGCGGCGTAGATGCCGTCGTCGAAGCCGTACCAACGCTCCTTGAAAAAAATGTGGCCGCTCATCTCGCCGGCCAGCAGCGCCCCGGTCTCGCGCATCTTGGCCTTGATCAGCGAATGGCCCGTCTTCCACATGGTGGCCTTGCCGCCGGCCTCGGTGATGGCACGCGCCACGTGGCGGCTGCACTTGACGTCGTAGAGGATCTCGGCGCCCGGGTTGCGCGCCAGCACATCGCGGGCGAACAGGATCAGTTGGCGGTCGGGCCAGATGATCTGGCCCGACTTGGTGACCACGCCGAGCCGGTCGCCATCGCCGTCGAACGCCAGCCCGACTTCGCAGTCGGAGTAGCGCAGGCAATAGATCAGGTCCTGCAGGTTCTGCGGATCGGCCGGGTCCGGGTGATGGCCGGGGAAGGCCCCGTCCACCTCGCAGAACAGCTCGGTGACCTCGCAGCCGAGGGCGCGGAACAGCGCCGGCGCCACCGCGCCGGCCACCCCGTTGCCGCAGTCGATGGCGATTTTCATCGGCCGCGCCAGGCGGATATCGCCCACCAGCCGCGCCGCGTAGCAGGGCTGGATCTGCATCTGCGTGCGGCCGCCGGCCACGCTGGCCGACTCGATCGGCAGGCGCATGGCGTCGCGCAGCGCGATGATGCCGTCGCCATACAGCGAAGCGCCGTCCAGCACGATCTTGAAGCCGTTGTGGGACGGCGGATTGTGGCTGCCGGTGACGGCGATGCCGGCGCCGGTGTCCATCAGGCGGGCCGCGAAATAGACCATCGGCGTGGTCGCCATGCCGATGTCGATCACATGCAGGCCGGCCGAACGCAGCCCGGCCTGCAGCGCCGCCGCCAGTTCCACGCTGCTCAGGCGCCCGTCGCGCCCCACCACCATGGCGCGCGCGCCCAGCTCCAGCGCCCGCACGCCGGCCGCCATGCCCAGGCTGTGGGCGAAGCGCGCGTCGATTTCATCGGGCACCGTGCCGCGTATGTCATACGCCTTGAAGACCGCATCCAGGATCTGCGGGGTTTCCCAGCCAAACGTTCCATGCATGCCAGTTCTCCGCGGAGGTTACTTGGGGCCGTTCTGCTTGAAATCACCGTAATAAGCGGCTCGCGAATAGCGGTATCCGCCATACTTGGAGCGGAACCCGAAGCGCTCGGGCATCAGTTTGAGTCCGTTGAACAGCACCCCGTCGACCGGCGCGCCGGCCTGGATCAGGCGCTTGGCGGTTTCGCGGATCTCGCCCACGGTGTTCATGCCCGACCGCACCACCACCATGACCGCCGCGGCATGCGTGCCGACCACGGCGGCGTCGGGCGAGGACAGCACCGGCGCCGTGTCCAGGATGACCATGTCGTACTGGCTGGCCAGTTCGCGCAGCGTCTGGCCGAAGATCGGCGAGGCCAGCAGTTCCGAGGGATCGAAGCTGACCGCGCCCGTGGAAATGAAATCCACCCCCTCCGAGACGCTATGCTTGCGCACGCGTTCGAGCGGCAGCGTGCCCGACAGCACCTCGAACAGGCCGTCTTCCTTGGGCACGCCGAAATAGCGATTGAGCTGGCCCTTGCGGAAGTCGGCGTCGATCAGCAGCACGCGCTTGCCGACCCCGCCCTGGATGAAAGCGAAATTGGCCGACAGGAACGATTTGCCGACGCCCGCCACCGGGCCCGTGAACATGACCATATTGTTGGCCGACTGGCGCAGCGAGGCCTGCAACACGTTGCGGAAGGATCGCAGGCTCTCGATCGGCGGCGCGTTGCCCTGGCTCTGCGCCAGCAGCGCGGGCACCGTGGCGTTCTTGCGGCGGCTGCGGCGCCACAGCTTGTCCTGCAGGTCGCTGTGCGGAATCGCCGCCAGCACCGGCAGGCCGGTGTAGCGCTCGACATCGTCCGGCTCGGACAGGCCGCCGAACAGCGCGTTGCGCACGAAGGCGCACAGCACGCCGATGATCAGGCCGATGGCCGTGACGACGGCGATGATGATGGCGGCCTTGGGCCGCACCGGCTTGTCCGGCTGCACGGCCGCGTCCAGGATGCGCACGTTGCCGACCTTGCCGGCGCGGATCAGGCGCAATTGCTGGGCGTTGTTGAGCAGACCCGTGTACAGCTCGGTGTTGACGCGCACATCGCGCACCAGCCGCACCACGTCCTGCTCCAGGTCCGGCAACTGCTTGATGTTGTCGCCGATGCGGTTGACGTCGCCCGTCAGCGAGGCGATCTGGCGGTCGATCGCGACGATGCTCGGATGGGTCGGCGCGAACCGGGTGATCAGCTCCTGGCGCTTGGCGCGCAGTTCCATCACCTTGGTCTGGGCGTCCACCGACTGCGCCAGGATCAGCTTGGCCTCTTCGCTCAGGTCGATGGTGCCGCGCTTGTTGCGCAGCGAGTTGTACTTGGTCTCGGCCGCGTCCAGTTCACGCTTGAGCTGCGGCAACTGCTGGTCGAGGAAGGCCAGCGACTTCTCGGCCTGCGCCGACTTGCGGTTGACGTTCTGCTGCACGTATTCCTGGCCGATCTGGTTCAGCACCGCCGTGGTCAGCACCGGATCGTTGCCTTCCAGCGTCACCCCGATCACGCCCGAGGTGCGGCCGCGCTCGAAGATGCCCAGGCGCGACTGCACGTCCTCGATCGCCGCCAGGCGCGAGGTGCGCGACACCGTGTACTCCGTCCCGGGACGGCCGTTGAGCGCGTCGACGTGCACGTCCAGCGCGCCGCCGCCAGGCAGCAGGAAGTGCTCGGGCTTGCCGACCGTGCCGTTGAAGGTGGCGCCGGTGAGCTTGTCGTTCAGGGTGTAGGCGCCCTCGCCCAGGTTGGTGATGCGAAAAGGCTTGCCCAGCCATTCGTTCGGCACGTCCAATTGCGAGATCGAGATCGACTCGCCGCCCCAGGCGTAGCCGCCGCGGGGTAGCCCGGATGGATACGGCAGGCTTTCGTGGCGCTGCGCCAGCCATTCGCCCACCACGGGGAAGTAGCGCGGCTTGGCGTGGATGTAGAGCATGAACTTGTCGACGGCCGGCCCCACCACCATGCGCGAACGCAGCACTTCCATTTCGCCGGAGGTTTCGGCCTTGGTGTCGAAGATGGCCGAGACGTCGCCCAGGAGGCTGCGACTCTGGCCTTGCGGCAGCTCCTCCTCCACCTGGACGATGATGTCGGCCGAATAGACCGAGGGGGTCACCATGACGTAGGCAACGGCCCCCAGCAGTGCGATCAGGGTGATGGCGATGATCAGCCAACGGTTGGAGAAGATGGCGTCCACGTGCGAGGACAGCGGGGTTTCCTGCTGGCGAGCCGGGACGGAGGGCTCGAACGATTCGATGGGCAACGGCATGCAGCTCTCCAGGGTTACTTGATGGAATGCACGGTCTGTACCGTCTGTGCACTCGGGAACAGATTGCTGATGAAGCGGTTCCACCGCACCAGCGCCGCCGTATCGACGAAGACGACGTCCTTGGGTTGCAACTCGAACTTCTCCGCCACCGCATAGGCCTGCGGCGAGGCGGCATTCAGGTGGAACACCAGCGGCGTAGCCTGCTCGGTGCTGCGCACCACGAACACCTGCGACGAGTCCGCGGTCAACTGGTTGGGCCCTCCCGCCACGCCCAGCGCCTCGTTCAACGTCAATCTGCCGTCGCGCATCACGATCGTGGCCGGCGTAGTCACTTCGCCCGTCACGAACACCTTGCTCTCATCCCTCGGAGTCACCCGGACGATGTCGCCCGACTTCAGCATGACCTGGTTCAGGTCCTGGCCACGGTCGATCAGCGCGGGCAGGTTCACGCGGGTCTTCTTGCCTTCGCGGATGACGTACACGCTGCTGCGGTCGCCCGTGGGCAATACGCCGCCCGCGCGGTTGATCGCCTCCAGCAAGGTCATGGGAATGTCGTTGATCGCCACCGTGCCTGGCGTCTTCACCTCGCCTTCGACGTAGACCCGCTTGCTGCGGTAGCCCAGCACGCGCACCGTGATTTGCGGGTCCTGAATGTATTTGCCGGAACTGTTGACTATGAGATTGCGCGCCTGCAGTTCAGTCAACCCCGCCACTTTCAGCAATCCCGTATAGGGAAATTGGATGTATCCAGAGGACGAGACCGTATACCCCGGAATGCCCGATGCGGTGTCCCCGAAGGCTAGTTCGGTCACCCCAGTGCCGATGGCGTAGGTTTGCGTCGGAAGGACGAGCTCGGGGTGATCCCAGACCACGATCGAGAGGATGTCCCCGGGACCGATGCGATAGGGCTCGGCCTTGTCGACCAGCCGCGAAATGCCGTCGTTGTCCAGCAGCGCCTGCCGCGCGCGGTTGTCGTCCAGCACCAGCGAGGGCGTGATCTCCTTGATCTGCGCCACCGAGTTCGGATCCAGCGGATCGACCAGGTGCTTGGCATTGAAGGTCATGCCGGGAGAAAGGGCGCAGGCGCCCAGCGAGGACACGAGCGCAATGGCTGCGATGGCTCGGCTCAACGTTCCGAAAAATGTCGTCATGGCGAATCCACTGTGAATGACTTCGTTGCTTGGAAAGGAGCCCGATGCGTAACGGGTTGCGACATTCCACTCCCTTTTCCAGGCCCCGCACATTCGACGGATGCCCTAAGCCTTCTCCTACATCGTTTGGAGGTTTCGGGTGCGCCGGGCACTCAATAAGATTTCCACGGTAGCCACATGCTTTGCGGCGGCGCACCGTTTTTTTTTCCGCGCGGCCGCAGGGCGACTCCCCGAACAAAGGAGTACGCGATGGACCCGTCCCTTACGGACACGTCGGCGAGGTCGAACCGATCCAGCTATCTCTACCGGCTGTTGGATGCCGCGATCGTCATCATCTGCGGCCTCGCCGTCACCGAGCTGAAGTTCTCGGACGAGGCGATGGCGGATCCTCCGCAGATCCACCTGTTCCTGATCTACCTGTGCGGCCTGGGCGTCATCGCGCTGTTCCCGGCCTTCCGCCTCTATGTCTCCTGGCGCGGCCGCCGCCTGACCGACCTGGTGGTGCGCAGCCTGGCGGCCTGGGCCACGGTGTTCGCCCTGGGCATTCTGGTCAGTTTTCTCATGCATCAGAGCGCGGCGGTATCGCGCTTGTGGGCGGCGACCTGGTTCGGCTCCGTCGCCCTGGCGCTGGCCGGCGTGCGCCTGGCGGCCTACACCATCCTGGGCGCGGCGCGCGACCGCGGCCTGGACCGCAAGCGCGTGCTGCTGGTCGGCTTCGGCGCGCTCGGCCACGACCTGTGGCGCCGTGTCGAACGCTACCGCGAGGCCGGCTACGAGATCGCCGGCATCTATGCCGAAGCCCACGAAAACCTGCCGCCGCAGGTGCGCCGCCTGCACGAGCTGGACGCGCTGCATGGCTTCGTGCGCGAGCACAATGTGCGGGAAGTCTGGATCGTGCTGCCGATGGAGGCAGGCCAGGAATTGCGCGAGGTGCTCTACCACCTGCGCAACGACCTGGTGGACATCCGCTGGATTCCCGACGTGATGTCGATCCAGTTGCTGGGACACCGCATCGGCGAGTTCCTCGGCCTGCCCGCCATCCAGCTCAACAGCCTGCCGGCCGCCGGCGTGCGCGGCCTGGCCAAGGAAGCCTTCGACCGCGCCTTCGCCCTGTGCGCGCTGGTGGGGTTGTCGCCGGTGATGCTGACGGTGGCGTGCCTGGTGAAGCTGACCTCGCGCGGGCCGGTGCTGTTCACCCAGCCGCGCCTGGGCGTGGACGGCAAGGTGTTCCACGTCTACAAGTTCCGCACCATGACCGTGCACCAGGAGCACGGCGTGGTCACCCAGGCCACCCGCAATGACGCCCGCGTCACGCGCATCGGCGGCTTCCTGCGCCGCACCAGCCTGGATGAACTGCCGCAGTTCCTGAACGTGCTGCGCGGCGACATGTCCGTGGTCGGCCCGCGTCCGCACGCGCTGGAGCACAACGAACTCTACAAGGACCTGGTACAGCGCTACATGATGCGCCACCGCGTCAAGCCGGGCATCACCGGCTGGGCCCAGGTCAACGGCCTGCGCGGCCAGACCGACACGCTGCGCAAGATGAGCGACCGCATCGAGCACGACATCTATTACATCCAGCACTGGACGTTCCGGATGGACCTGATGATCATCGCCCGCACGGCGGTCTCCGGATGGACGGGCCGAAATGTCTACTGAACCGCTCGGCTGGCCCCTGATCGTCCCGGCGCGCGTGCGTTTCTCGCCCGGCCCGGCCGCGCCGGCCCCCGGCCTGCTGGCCGAGGACGACTTCCGCCGCGCGGTGGAGATGCTGCCGCTGGTGTCCATCGACCTGCTGCTGCGCGACGCCGAGGGCCGCTACCTGACCGGGCTGCGCAGCAACCCGCCGGCCCAGGGCGCCTGGTTCGTGCCGGGCGGCCGCATCCGCAAGAACGAAACGCTGGCGCGGGCGCTGCAGCGCATCGCCCGCGAGGAACTGGGCGTGACGCTGCCGCCCCCCGCCTGGCGGCCGCGCGGCGTGTACGAACACTTCTACGACACCAATTTCGCCGGCGAGCCCGGCCGTTCCACCCATTACGTCGTCCTCGCCTACGAGGCCGATCTGACGCTGGATGCCGGCAACCTGCCGCTGGGCCAGCACCGCCGCTACCGCTGGCAATCCCCGGCGGCCATCGCCGCCGATCCCGGCGCGCATCCGAACACCCAGGCCTACTTCAAGGAGTCAGCGCCATGACCCACCCCCATCCCCCCTACCGGGCCGTCATCCTTTGCGGCGGTTCGGGTTCGCGCCTGTGGCCCCTGTCGCGCGAGCTGCTGCCGAAGCAGTTCATCCGTTTGACCGATGACCGCAGCCTGCTGCAGAACACCCTGCTGCGGCTCGGCTCGGCCGGCGCCCAGCCCAAACCGATGCTGGTCTGCAACGCCGCCCACCGCTACATCGCGGCCGAACAGGCGCAGGAACTGGGCATACAGGACGCCGAGATCGTGCTCGAACCGCACGCCCGCAACACCGCGCCCGCCATCGCCGCCGCCACGCTGCGGGCGATGCGCGACGGCGAGGATCCGGTCATGCTGATCATGCCGTCCGACCACGTGCTGGAGGACGGACCGGTGCTGGCCGCCGCCTTCGCCGAGGCCTACCAGGCCGCCCGCCAGGGCGCGCTGGTGACGTTCGGCATCACGCCCACGGCGCCGCTGAGCGGCTACGGCTACATCCAGGCGGCCGAGCCGGACGACCTGGCGCCGGCGCGACGCGTGCGCCGCTTCGTCGAGAAGCCCTCGCCCGAAGTGGCGCAGCGCTTCATCGAGACCGGCAGCTACTACTGGAACAGCGGCATGTTCGCCTTCCAGGCCTCGGTGTTCCTGGCCGAGATGGAACGCCTGGCGCCGCGCATCCTGCAGCAGGTGCGCGCGGCCGTGGCCGCCGGCCATGGCGAAGACAGCCTGTTCCAGTTGGACGGCCCCGCCTTCGAGGCCTGCCCCAGCGACTCGATGGACTACGCCATCATGGAACGCACCGACAGCGCCGTGGTCATCCCGCTGGCAGCGCCCTGGAGCGACGTCGGCGCCTGGGACGCGGTCTGGGGCATCGCCCGCAAGACGGCCGAGGGCAACTCCACCAGCGGCGACGTGATGGTCGAGGACTCGCGCAACTGCCTCATCCATTCGACCAGCCGGCTGGTGGCCTCGGTGGGACTGGACGACATCGTGGTGATCGAGACCGCCGACGCGGTGCTGGTGGCGCACAAGACCCGCTCGCAGGACGTCAAGCGGCTGGTGGAGGCTTTCAAGGGCCAGCGCCGCAGTGAGATGAACCACCACCGCGAGGTGCAGCGGCCCTGGGGCTCGTATGACTCGGTGGGCCAGGGGCCGCGCTACCAGGTCAAGCGCATCACCGTGAAGCCGGGCGCGCGCCTTTCGTCGCAGATGCACCATCACCGCGCCGAACACTGGGTGGTGGTGTCAGGCACGGCGCGCATCTACAACGGCGACAAGCAATACCTGCTGACCGAAAACCAATCGACCTACATCCCGCTGGGCGAGGTCCACAGCCTGGAGAACCCCGGCAAGATCCCGCTGGAAATCATCGAGGTGCAGTCCGGGGCGTATCTGGGCGAGGACGACATCGTCCGTTTCCAGGACATGTACGGCCGTGTCTGATCCGCGGCGCGCGGCCTCGTCCTTCTTGCGCCCGGGGGTGGCGCGGATCTGCCTGCCCGCGGCGGCGCTGTTCTTCCTGGCGCTGGTCACGGTGGGCAACCTGCCAGGCCTGGCGGCGGAAATGTCGGCCACCTTCGGCGACAAGCGCCTGCACCTTGCGGCCTACGCCTTTCTGACGGCGCTGATCTACGCCTCGGTGCGTCGGCGCCCCGCGCTGACGGCGCTGGCGATCGTGACGGCGCTGGGCGCGCTGGACGAAACCATCCAGTCCATTTTTGCCTATCGACAGGCTGATCTCTTAGACCTTCTGGCCGATATCTCCGCGGCGGGTGCGACAGTAATCTCGTTGAACATCGGTTCCGCAGCCTTCGGCTCCTTTCGTGCAGTGACTAAGTCTTAAGGATAAAACCATGCCAAAACGGGCACTGATTACCGGCGTCACCGGACAGGACGGCGCATACCTGGCCGAGTTCCTGCTGGCCAAGGGCTATGAAGTCCACGGCATCAAGCGGCGCGCGTCGCTCTTCAATACCGCGCGCATCGACCACCTGTACCAGGATCCGCATGACCAGCCGCGCAACTTCGTGCTGCACCACGGCGACATGACCGACTCCTGCAGCCTGATCCGCATCGTGCAATCGGTGCAGCCCGACGAGATCTACAACCTGGCGGCGCAGAGCCACGTCGGCGTGTCGTTCGAAGAACCGGAGTACACCGCCAACGCGGACGGCCTGGGCACCCTGCGCCTGCTGGAGGCCATCCGCATCCTCAAACTGGAGGACAAGGCCCGTTTCTACCAGGCCTCGACCTCGGAGCTGTACGGCCTGGTGCAGGAGACCCCGCAGAAGGAAACCACGCCGTTCTATCCGCGCAGCCCCTACGCCGCCGCCAAGCTGTACGCCTACTGGATCAGCGTGAACTACCGCGAGGCCTACGGCATGTATGCCTGCAACGGGATCCTGTTCAACCACGAATCGCCCAAGCGCGGCGAGACCTTCGTGACGCGCAAGATCACGCGCGGCCTGGCCCGCATCGTGCTGGGCCTGCAGGAATGCCTGTACCTGGGCAACCTGTCGGCGCTGCGCGACTGGGGCCATGCGCGCGACTACGTCGAAATGCAGTGGCTCATGCTGCAGCAGGACACGCCGGAGGACTACGTCATCGCCACCGGCATGCAGTACAGCGTGCGCGAGTTCATCAATACCGCCGCGCGCGAGCTGGGCATCCTGCTGGCGTGGGAAGGCGAGGGCCTGAACGAAACCGCCACGGTGCTGTTCAGCCCGGTGCACGACATCAAGGCCGGCCAGGTCATCGTGCGGGTCGACCCGCGCTACTTCCGCCCGACCGAGGTCGAGACCCTGCTGGGCGATCCGACCAAGGCGCGCGAGAAGCTGGGCTGGTCGCCCCGCACCACCTTCGCCCAACTGGTCAAGGAGATGGTCGAGAGCGACCTGAAGGACGCGCGCCGCGATGCCCTGGTGGAGCAGAACGGCTACGAAATCTACGCCTACAAGGAGTAGCCCGCCATGAGCCATCAGGATCAACGCGTGTTCGTGGCCGGCCATCGCGGCATGGTGGGCGCGGCGCTGGTGCGCGAGCTCCAGGGCCGCGGCTACCGCCAGGTCATCACGCGCAGCCACAGCGAACTGGACCTGGAGAACCAGAACCAGGTGCACCGCTTCTTTTCGACCACGCCGGTCGATGTGGTGTACCTGGCGGCCGCCAAGGTCGGCGGCATCCTGGCCAACCAGAACCATCCGGTGGACTTCCTCTACCGCAACCTGATGATCCAGTGCAACGTGATCCGCGCCGCCTACGCGGCCGGCGTGCGCAAGCTGCTGTTCCTGGGTTCGTCCTGCATCTATCCGCGCGACGCGCCACAGCCGCTGCGCGAGGACGCGCTGCTGACCGGTCCGCTGGAAGCCACCAACGAGCCCTACGCCATCGCCAAGATCGCCGGGCTGAAGCTGTGCGAGGCCTACCAGCGCGAGCATGGCGCGCACTTCGTCTGCGCCATGCCGACCAACCTGTATGGCCCGCACGACAACTACGACCTGCACAGCAGCCACGTGCTGCCGGCGCTGATCCGCAAGTTCCACGAGGGCCGCGAGGCCGGCGACGACAGCGTGACGCTGTGGGGCAGCGGCAGGCCGCTGCGCGAATTCCTGTACGTGGACGACCTGGCGCGGGCCTGCGTGATGCTGATGGAAACGCCGTCGGCCGAAGGTATGTACAACATCGGCGCCGGCCAGGACCTGTCCATCGCCGAGCTGGCGCGGGTGGTGGCGCAGGTGGTCGGCTACCAGGGCAACATCGTCTACGACGCCAGCAAGCCCGACGGCACCCCGCGCAAGCTGATGGACTCGTCCAGGGTGCGCGCCCTGGGCTGGAAACCGGAGATATCGCTTACCCATGGCGTGACGCTGGCCTATGGCCATTTCCTGCGCGAGCAGGCGCGTCCGCCGCTGCCCGTGGCCTGAGCGCCACGCCAACCGAGCACAGGCCCACCGATGATCCGACTCATCAGGCAGCACGTCGCCGGCAATGCCTCGTTCTGGGGGCTGGTGGAATACGGCATCGGCCCGGTCGCGGCGCTGGTGGCGCTGCCCATCCTGTTCCGCCAGTTGGGCACGGTGGGATTTGGCCAGTACTCGATGATCATCGCGCTGGCCGGCTTCGGCAACGCCGCCAACCTGGGCGCCGCCGTGACCGCCACCAAGCTGGTGTCCGAACGCCTGCACGAGCCGGGCGGCGCCTACCGCGCGGCAGGCGTCGCCATGTCGCTGATCGGCTGCGCGCTCGGCGTGGTGACGGCGGCCGCGGCGCTGCTGTGGGGCGTGGTCTGGCTGGGCTGGCCCGCCGCCACCTTCGGCGGGGTCGCGGTGACGCTGCTGGCCATGCCGGCGCTGGCGGTCTACCTGACGCAGCAATACGACCAGTTGATGTCCGGCTGCCTCAAGGGCCGCGAGGATTTCCGCGCCACCGCCCTGTGCGAAGTCTTCAGCCGCAGCGGCACCATGGCGCTGGCCTGCGCCGCCGCCTGGCTGACCGCTTCGCCCACCTGGACCGGCCTGGCCCAGGCGGTCGGCCTGCTGCTGGCCGGCTCGGTCAAGATGCGCGTGTTCGCGCGCCGCTACGGCCATGCGCTGGTGCGCCCGGTGCGCGACCGCGGCGCGATGCTGGCGGCGTTCAAGTTCTCGCGCTGGTCCTGGCTCAACAGCCTCAGCGCCCTGGCGTTCGGCTCGGTCGACCGGGTGCTGGTGGGCAGCCTGATGGGCCCGGCCGCGCTGGCCATCTACACGGTCGGCGTGCAGGTCGGCCAGATGATCCACACCGCTTCGGTGGCGATCTTCCAGAAGGCCATGCCGCGCGTCAGCCGGCTGGCCGCGGCGCCGCCCCATCCCGGCGCCGCCGAAGAGGAAATCCGCCGCCTGATGCGGTGGAACCTGCTGCTGTCGGCCGGCGCCACCGTGGCGGTGCTGGCGGTCAGCGCGCCGCTGCTGGACCTGCTGCTGGGCCAGGCGGTGGCCGAGGGCCACCTGGGCACCTTCCGCCTGCTGATCGCCGCCTCCGGGCTGCTGTCGCTGAACGCGGCCGCGCATTTTTCCCTGCTCGGGCTGGGCAACTCGCGCGCAGTCGCCATTCTGAACGGCCTGGGCGGCCTGGCCATGCTGTGCGTCATGGCCGTCCTGGTGCACGCGGCGGGCGAACACGCCGCCGCCTGGGGCCGCATGGCCTACGCGGCGATCACGCTGGCCGGCGTGGCGCTCGCCATCCGTCAATCCCGGCCCGACTACCCGGGCGCAATGCCTGCGGCCACCCGGTAGTGAACATGCTGAGGTCTTATATGCGCAAGCGTCACAACGAGTACTCGCGTGAACTGATCGATTTCGTGAGCGAGCTGCGCCCGCCCGCGCCGATCGCCGGCGGCCTGTTGCCCAAGCTGACCATCGTGACCCCCTCGTTCAACCAGGCCCGCTTCCTGGAACGCACCATCGTGTCGGTGCTCAACCAGGGTTATCCGCGGCTGGAGTACATCATCATCGATGGCGGCTCGACCGACGGCAGCGTCGACATCATCCGCAAGTACGAGCGCTACCTGACCCACTGGGAAAGCGCGCCCGACCGCGGCCAGTCGCACGCCATCAACAAGGGCTTCGAGCGCGCCACCGGCGACTATGTCGGCTGGCAGAACTCCGACGACCTGTACTACCCGGGCGCCCTGCGCAAGCTGGGCGCGGCGGCGGCGCGGGGCCGGGCGCCGATCGTCAGCGGCAACCTGTTCGTGGCCGACGCCGACAACCACATCTTCCGCAAGATCCACTACACCCCCGTCAACCGCGGCACGCTGACCGTGGTCAAGGCCTCGATCCCGAACCAGTCGGCCATCTTCCGCCGCGACCTGCTGCTCAAGCACGGCCTGTTGCAGGAAAGCATGCGCTACTGCATGGACCTGGAACTGTGGAGCCGGCTGCTGCGCGAAGGCCGCAACCAGATCGTGCCGGACGCGATGGGCGTGTACACCGCCCATGACGAGACCAAGACCGCGCTGATGCAGGACGTGCTGCTGGAGGAACGCCAGCAGATCGTCGAGCGTATCCGCCGCACCGAACCGGGCATGGGCAAGCTGTTCGGCCTGTCGTGCCGGGCGTCGCAGGTGGCGGCGCACGCGCGCCAGGGCGATCTGTCCTACCTCGTCGAAAAGCTCGCCATCAAGCTGTTCGGACGCGACGACTGGGCCGCGCACTGACCCCACCCAGCCATGGAGCCGCCATGCATCCGCACCGCCGTCTTTCCACGTTGCACCTGCTGGGCCTGTTCGCCTTCACCGCGCTGGCGCTGAACGACGACCACTTCATCCTCGGGGTGGGCAGCTTCAAGCTGTCGCCGTTCGACGTGCTGTTCGTCGCCATCCTGGTGGTCAAGGCGCTGCGGCTGGCGGACCCGGCCGCCTATGCCCTGCCGCGCGGCGCGCTCGGCATGCTGCTGGGCCTGCAGGTGCTGACGGTGATCTACCTGCTGCTGGTGTCGCTGCATCATCCGGGCATCGAGACCGGCGACGTCGCCCGCGACCTGCGCATCGTCTTCTACTTCCTGAGCGTGCCGTTCCTTTGCTACAAGGACATCGACAGCCCGGCGGCCTACGCCCTGCTGCAAAAGTACATCGTGGCGGCGTGCCTGGCCGTGGCCACGCTGATGCTGCTGGAGCAGTTGCAGGGCTTCAGCGTCGCCAACCCGCTGCGCAACGTGCGGCTCGGCGTCTGGGCGATTCCGTTCGGCGTGGTGTCGCTGCTGTACTTTCGCAAAACGCTCAACGTGTCCGGCCCCAAGGCCTACGCATTGACGGTGTACATGCTGCTGGCGCTGGTGTTCTCGCTGAACCGCAGCCAGTACCTGCAACTGATGGTGTCCGTGCTGCTGGCGGTGATGCTGGCGGCCGGTTCCGACGTGCGCCGCCGGGTGGTGATGATCTTCGCGCCGGCGGCGGTGGCCGGCATCCTGGTGTTCGCCAGCATCGGCTACCTGGAGGTGCTGACCAACCGCGTCTTCAGCGTCGAACGCCTGGACGAGGACTCCAGCTACGGCGCCCGCATCCAGGAGATGCAGGGCCAGATGGACTCGTTCGCCGAGAGCCCGGTGTTCGGCAAGGGCGCCGGCTTTCGCAGTTGGGTGATGGGCGAGAACGGCTTCGAACTGAGCACGTTCGCGCACAATTCCTGGGCCTTCTACCTGATGAAGTTCGGCATCGTCGGCACGGCGATGATCATGCTGCCGCCGCTGCTGATCCTGCTGCTGTCGCTGTTCCGGCGCTACGCCCACCCCGGACTCGAACTGCATCGACGCTATCTGCTCGCCACGGCGCCGATCTACATCTTCATCGACTCGCTCTCGGGCGGCCTGGCGTACGCCCCCAAGACCGCCTTCACCGGCTTCCTGCTGTGCTACTGCCTGTCGCTGATACGCAATGCGCGGGCCATGCCCGTGCCCACGCCCGCACCCGCGGCTCCCAGCCCCCGTCCGGACACCATGCGCCGGGCGTCACCGCGAGTACTGCCCCATGCCTGATGTCCTGTTCGTCGCGCCCGACCTGCACGGCGGCGTCGGAAGATGCGTTGCCTTCATCGCCGATGCCCTGCCCGAAAGGGGCCTGGACGCCGCGCTGTTCCTGCTGCGCTCGCGCAACCGCGAGTACCCGGTCGCCAATCCACGCGTGACACGGGCGCTGCCGGTCATCGAATCGCCCACCTCGCTGCGGCTGATGCTGCCGGTGGCGTTCTGGCGCCTGCTGAAGCAGATCCGCCGTGACCGGCCCGCCATCGTCTGCTCGCACGGCCTGCTGTGCAATATGCTGGTGGTGCTGGCCAGGAAGCTGCTGCGCGGCAAATTCGCCACCGTCGCCTTCGAGCACAGCAGCCCCGCCATCCATTACGGCGCGTCGCGCATGCGGCGGCTCAAGTGCTGGCTGGTGAGCCAGACCTACCGCCGCCACGACGCCGTCGTCGGCGTGTCGCGCGGCGTCAAGGAAGACCTGGTCAGCATGTTTCCGCCGCTGCGCGGCAAGGTGCGCACCATCTACAACGGCGTGCCGCTGGACGAGGTGCGCGAGCAGAGCGCGACGTCCACGGACGCCGAGCCTGCCGCCGCGCCCTACCACGTGGTCGCGGTCGGCCGCCTGGAGGCCGTCAAGGACTATGCCACCCTGATCGACGCCGCCGCGCTGCTGGACGACCCGGGCATCCGCTTCACCATTTTGGGCGAAGGCTCGGAACACGCGGCCCTGCAAAAGCGTATCGACGCGCGCGCCTCGCGCAGCCCGGTGACGCTGGCCGGCCACATCGACAACCCGTTCCCGGTCATCGCCGGCGCCGGCGCCTTCGCCCTGACCTCGGTGCGCGAGAGCTTCGGCAACGTGCTGGTCGAGGCGCTGTGCCTGGGGGTTCCTGTCATTTCCACCGATTGTCCGCACGGGCCGGCCGAGATCCTCGACGCCGGCCGCTACGGGCTGCTGGTGCCGGTGGGCGACGCGGCGGCCCTGGCCGCGGCGGTGCGCCGCCTGGCCTACGACGGCGACATGCGCGCGAGACTGGCGGCCGACGGCCCCGGGCGCGCCGACGCCTTTTCACTGGAGCGGCACTGCCGCGACGTCATCGAGCTGTTCCAGCCGCTGATGCGGCGCGCCGCCTCCTGAAAGGAAAGCATCATGTCCAAGATACCGGTGTCCGTGGTCGTCATGACCAAGAACGAGGAACGCAACATCGCCAAATGCCTGAAGGCGCTGGCCGACTTCGACGAAGTCTTCGTGGTCGATTCCAACAGCACCGACGCCACCTGCGCCATGGCCGCCGCGCTCGGCGCCAAGGTGAGCAACTTCCAGTGGAATGGCAAGTACCCGAAAAAGAAGCAGTGGTGCCTGGAGCAGTTGCCCTTCAGCCACCCGGTGGTGCTGTACGTCGACGCCGACGAGGAAATGACGCCCGAGCTGGCCGCCGAGATCCGCGCCGCGCTGCCGCGCTTTGCCGCCGGCGCCGGCGGCGCCTTCGTGCCGTTCGACTACGTGTTCTGCGGACGCAAGCTGCGCCATGGCCATCGCGTCTACAAGCTGGCGCTGCTGGCGCGCGAGCGCTCGCGCTTTCTCGACTACGACGACCTGGACGTGGCCCACATGTGGGAGGTCGAGGGCCACTACCAGCCCCAGGTGCAGGGCGCAACCTTCGCGCTGCAGGCGCGCATGGTGCACAACGACCACGACTCGCTGTACCACTACTTCGACAAGCACAACCGCTACTCCGACTGGGAAGCCAACCTGCGCATCAAGGGCCTGATGAACGACCCGCGCGAGGCCAACGTTGGCGCGCGGGCGCTGCTCAAGCGCGTATTCCAGGCGATGCCGTTCAAGGCGCCGATCTCGTTCCTGCATTCGTACGTGCTGCGGCTGGGGTTCCTCGACGGACGCGCCGGCTTCGACTACGCCATCGCGCGCGCCATGTACTACTGGCAGATCCGCATCAAGACCGAGGAGATCCGGCAGGCGCGACTGGCCGAGCCCGAGCGCGGACAGCGTGACGCGGTGGCCGGAGCCGCCAAATGAGCGCGCTGCAGCGTCTCGACCAGTTCGCCGTGGCGCCTGGACAGCGCGGCCGCTCGGCGTTGACGGTGCAGTTGTGGTGGCTGGTGCAGGGGTCGCTGTTCCGCTGGTCGCCGCAGGTGGCCTACGGCTTCCGGCGCTGGCTGCTGCGCTGCTTCGGCGCCCGCGTCGGGCGCAAAGTCCTGATCCGGCCCAGCGCCACCGTGACCTATCCCTGGAAGGTGGAAATCGGCGACTACGCCTGGATCGGCGACGACGCGGTGCTCTACAGCCTGGGGCCGATCCACGTCGGCGCCCATGCCGTGATCTCCCAGCGCAGCTACCTGTGCGCGGCCGACCACGACGCCGGCAAGCCCGACTTCCCGCTGCGCGAACGCGCTGTGCGCATCGAGGAAGGCGCCTGGGTCGCCACCGACGTGTTCGTCGGCCCAGGGGTCACCATCGGCCGCGAGGCCGTGGTCGGCGCGCGCAGCTCGGTGTTCCGCAACCTGCCGCCCGCCATGGTGTGCCTGGGCAATCCCTGCCGTCCCGTCAAACCCCGCGTGGAGCCGCCAACATGAAGATCCTTCTGTACAGCATCAACTACGCGCCGGAGCTGACCGGCATCGGCAAGTACAACGCGGAAATGGCCGAATGGCTGGCCGCCCGCGGCCACCAGGTCAGCGTGGTCACCGCGCCGCCCTACTATCCCCAATGGCAGGTCCACGACGGCTATCACGCCGGCCGCTACCGCCGCGAGACGCGCGCCGGCGTCGACGTCCGGCGCGCGCCCTTGTGGGTGCCGCGCAAGCCCGGCGGCGCCAAGCGCCTGGTGCACCTGGCCAGCTTCGCGCTGTCCAGCCTGCCGTCGCTGCTGCGGGCCGCGGCAGGCCGGCCGGACCTGATCCTCGTGGTCGAGCCCGCCCTCTTCTGCGCCCCAGCCGCATGGCTGGCGGCGCGGCTGAGCGGCGCGCGCGCCTGGCTGCACATCCAGGACTATGAAGTGGACGCCGCCTTCGACCTGGGCCTGCTCAAGGGCGCGCGACTGCGCGGCCTGGTGCAGCGCGCCGAGCGTTGGCTGATGCGGCGCTTCGACCGCGTCTCGACGATTTCCCGGCGCATGCAGGACCTGGCGCTGTACAAGGGCATCGACCCGCAGCGCGCGGTGCTGCTGCCCAACTGGATCGACGTCAACGCCATCGCGCCCGACCGCGCGGGCAATCTGCGCGCCGAGCTCGGCATTCCGGCCGACGCGGTGGTGGCGCTGTACTCGGGCAACATGGGCGGCAAGCAGGGCCTGCTCACGCTGGCGCAGGTGGCGCGGTTGCTGGAGCACGAACCGCGCCTGTGGTTCGTGTTCTGCGGCCAGGGCCCCGAACGCGCGCCGCTGCAGGCGCAGTGCGAGGGCCTGGCGCGGGTGCGCTTTCTCGACCTGCAGCCCTGCGAACGCCTGGGCGCGCTGCTGAACACCGCCGACATCCACCTGCTGCCGCAACGCGCCGGCGCCGCCGATCTGGTCATGCCGTCCAAGCTGACCGGCATGCTGGCCAGCGGCCGTCCCGTGGTGTGCGGCGCCGCGCGCGGCACCGAGCTGGCCGGCGTGGTGGCGCACTGCGGGCTGGTCACCCCGCCCGAGGATGCCGCGGCCATGGCCGAGGCCGTGCGCAAGCTGGCCAACAACGCGCAGGTCCGCGAGACCCTTGGCACCGCCGCGCGCCGCCACGCGCTGCGCTACCTGCACATCGACGCGGTGCTGGCGGCCGCCGAACGGGAGTTCGCGGCGGTGGTCGATCCCGTCACCGTGCCGGCCGCGCCCAGCCCTGCCAGCGCCGCCAGCGCCGCGCGCCGCGACACGGGCCGCTGACGCCGCCATCACGGCCTGGCGCCATCCAGGGCGGCGCGCTTGAGGGCGCGCCGCCTTTTTCCTGGGACTTCTTCAGGTGGGTTCGCCGGGCTTGCCACTGCCGCGCACCAGGCCCATCTGCACCGCGATGTAGGCGGCCTCGGCCTGGTTGCGCGCGTTCAGCTTCCAGTACAGGGTGCGCGCATGGCTCTTGACCGTGGCCACCGAAATGCCCACGTGCTGGCCGATCTCGCGCATGGTCTTGCCCTGCACCAGCAATTGCAGGATCTCCTCCTGCCGCTGCGTCAGCTCGCGCAATTCCGGCGCCGCCGTCTGCGAGGCGCCCAATGGCCGCGCCGCTGGCTGCGGATAGCATTCCCCGCCCGCCAGCACCAGGCTGACCGCGGCGGCCAACGCATCCGGGCTGGAGGCCTTGGGCAGATAACCCGCCACGCCGGCCCGCGCGCAGGCGGCCATGACGTTCTGGTCCAGCACCGCGTAGAGCGCCAGCACCAGGCGCGGCATGAACAGCGCCATCGCCTGCGACAGCAGGCCGATGTCGGGCTCGGTTACCCCGCTGCAGCCGACCACCAGCAATTCCACTGGCCGATTGATCGAGCCCGGCATGTTCAAGAGATGGGCTGGCGAGATCGCCAGGATGTCCTCGGCATTGCGCACGCGCTCCAACACATGCTGGATAGCGACGCGAAGCAGCGCGTAGTCTTCGATCAGAACGGTTGTCATCCCGGGGGGAACCTTGTGACACAGGGTCCAGACACGGTTCCCATGGCAAGGCGGCGCACGGCAGCGACGACGGTTCCGGCGCGTCACCCGGCTCACGGGAATCTCGTCCGCCGCGCGGGGTGGGCTCTGGCGGCATAGCGATTCGCCGTCTCAACCCATGCTTGCGGACACAACCCATGCTATCAGCGGCTACGTTCGCTGAATCTCGTACAGGAGGATGATTGGAGGAGGAATGCTGCGGCACGGCGACCGCCGACGCTGCAGTGTATGCCCTAGGCGGGATGGCGGGGAGCGCCCGGCCGGGCCGATGGGCGGGGGCCGCGCGCGGTCTGGCGGACGGCGCGAGCCGGGGCGCCGAGCCCCGGCGCTTCAGCCCAGCTTGCGCCCATACATCTGTCCGGCGTCCACGTCGCGAGCGTTGGGCTCATGCCATTCCAGCGTGGCGCCGCGTTGCAGCGCCGCGTACACGGCCTCGCCCTTGTTCTTGACGTGCAGGCGTTGGTACAGCGTGCAGGCATGCGTTTTCGCGGTGGCCACCGAGATGTTGAGCATGCGGCTGACCGTCTTGATGGGATAGCCCCTGGCCAGCAGCACCAATACCTCGTACTGGCGCGGCGTGATCTGCAGCAACTGCGCGCCCGCGCTGATCGGCATGGTGCCCTTGCCAGCGTCATCGGTCTCGCGCGCCGGCAGCACGCAACTGGCCTGAGCCGGCGCCTGCAACGCCTGCTCGCTCGGGAAGCACTGCCCGCCCGCCATGACCAGGCGGATGGCCGCTTCCAGGATCTCCACCGACGCCGTCTTCATCAGGCAACCGTACACGCTGGCGCCGGGCAAGCCCTGCACCGGCATCGGCAGCGGCATGACATCGGTCAGCAGCAGGATGCGCTTGGGGCTGAGTTCGCGCTGGATCTCATGCAGCGTGCTCCAGGCTTCCTCGCTGTCCACGGGCAGGCCGTAGATCAGAAGATCTGCGCCGGCATGCGCCCCGTTGGCCTTCGAGACATCGGCCAACCCCATTCCTTCGATTTCCCACACATCGTCCAACTTGCTCAGAATCTGCCATAACCCCAGCCGCAGAAGCGGATGGGCTTCAATCAGGACCATCTTGGCCATGGTGGCCTCCCGGTTGTTCAACAGGCCTAGAAGGGATCTTCGCTGTGCTGAAGACTATTTTTTTTCCAACCCCGCGGGGGTGGTCCGCGATTTCCCGGAATATCTAATGACGCTGCACCGGGCCATTTGGGCTGGGAGACTTTCGTAGCCAACATAACGGATGGCATGAACCCATCTTATGGTTCGAAATTGGCAAAATCAAGACGCTGGCAAGCGATATAATCCGACAAAAACAGAAATCATTCGTTAGCCGTAAACGTACTCATAAAACAGGATGAGACACCCCTCTCATCCTTTCATCCGCTAGGGTTTCCACCAAGCCCATCCGCGCGCAAAGCCCCGCGCCAAGCGGCTTCCAGGCCGGCAGGCCGGCTTGGGCAAGTCCATGTTCAAGGCATGCACGGGGGGAACGGGGCGCGACCGGCGCCGACGGAAAGGCAGTCGCGACGCGGCCGGATCGGGCGGCAGACTTGTCGATATGTTTCCACCGACACATTATTCCCGTGGCTATCCGCCGCAAAAGAAATATAGGTAACACTTTTATTTTCCGGTAGCTTGCGTCATTTACTCCATATACGCGAAGTCAAATACCGTATGGCCACCCTGATGATGCCAATGGTGCATTGAAGCATGGCGTTTTTTCAGGAAGCTGGCGTAGTGGATCTCGCCGTCGGTCTCGACGTAGGTCGACGGCGACAGTTCTTCGATCCGGTTCAGCGAAACGCCCTTGCCGTAGTGGCAGAAGCCCTGGTACTGCGCGCAGCGGATCACCTCTCCGCCAGGCGAGACAACGATCCCGGCGTTGCGGGCCCGCATCGGGTTGCGCACGATCGGGTTGCAGGCGTGCGGCGTCCAGTGGCTCGAGCGCGGCGAGTCGGCGAAGAAGGCGAACAATTCATCGCAGTGATTCTGGCCGTCGGTGCGATCGATATTGGTTAATAGCCACCAGTATTCACCGCGTTTGAAAATAATAGTATCGACCGCAGAAACATCGGTCATGAGCGTCAGATCCAACTCCCATTTCAGCGGAAATTCCGTGCATTTCCATAATTCAATACTCCGATTTCCGCACGTTTCCGGCACCATGTACGTCGTTCCTTCATATTCAAAAATATACGGAAAGGATAAATGGTAAGGCAGATTCAGGGCGGTCCCGAGCAACTGGAAAGCCCCGTTTTCATAGGTGGCGACCGAGATCGTTCCCTTGCGCGAGTGAAAATCGTAATCCTCGAAAAAAATATATGGATGATCGCCCCGCATATAAACAAACGGATCCGCGAAAAAACGCCCCTTGGGAGGCTGCAATACCATGGCCTCGGATACCACCGCCTGTTGCCGGGTCGATGGGAACATACCGATTCGCCAACGCACATTGCGCCTCATGACGCGGCGCACAATCAAATCGGTCATTAACCAGGCCTGACGGGCGATATAGGCGGCGCTATCCCACTCGGCCGGATCGTCGCGGCGCTGGCCGCTCATGATCTGCATGCCGGGAGGCGTGGCGCCAGGCCGCGCCCGCGCCAGCGCCAGCAGCGCGTCATAGACCATGAAATTGCCGAGGCTGAACGCGCGGGTCTGGTTCTTCAGCCAGAACACCTCGGTATTGAAACTGCGCTGGTCCAGTAGCGCATCCTCGTCCGCGCTGGCGCCCACCCGCCACAGCTTCACGGTGGTGTGGTCCTCGCGCTGATAGACCTCCCAGAACCCCGCATAGCGGCTGGTGGAAACGGCGATGTCGGAATAACTGAGCCGCCAGATGCCGTGCCGCGCCCAGCCCGCCATCCGCGAGCGCGGCGGCGGCAGCGCGCCCAGCATGATCACCAGGTCCAGCCCCAACGCCGCCACGCCGTCATCGCGTCCGCTGTCACGCGGGCCCGCCGGCAGGGTCAGCACCGTAGTCGATGCGGGCAGGCCGTGGCGCAAGTCGCGGCAGGCCAGCATCTGGCGCTGCCGCGCCGGCAGCAGGCGCGACTCCAGCCGCGACAGCGTGCCGAACAGCGCCTTGGCGCCAAACCGCGGCGCCAGGCCGGCGGTGTCTTTCTCCATGACCAGCAGTGCGGAAAGATCGAAATCCTGGCTGCGCGCGAGCCACTCAGCCATGTCGTGGATCCAGCCGGGCTGGTCGGTGCCATCGATCAACAGCCCCACTCTGTAGGTCTTCATGTCTCCTGCTCCTGTGTCAGGTCGATATGGCCTGCGGCACCGGAACGGCGATCGGGCTCGCCAGGCGCATCCACGGTGCCACGCTCTCAAGTCCTCGCTGTGATACTGCGGCGTTTCGCCCCGACCTTCCAGACGGCTTTCATCCTAGGGCGCAAGTCCGAGGCCAAACGGCGCAACGCCGTTTGGACGACACGCCGCGCGCCGCCTCAGCCAACGGCAGGGGTTCTCATGCAAAGGAACGAGCGCCTCACGCACTCCGTTTTTAGGGGTAAACCCTATTCGGGATTGCAGGGGTCGCACGCTTGCGATCTTTTACGCATACTGCTTTCAAACGAACGTTTGAATTCAACTTAATGCAAGAACTCAGATCCTCCAGCACGCGCGAATCGATCCTGGACACCGCCGAAGCCCTGTTTGCCCAGCAGGGGCACGACGGCACGTCCATGCGCCAGATCACCGGCGCGGCGGGCGTCAACCTGGCCTCGGTCAACTATCACTTCGGCTCCAAGGAATCGCTGGTGCAGGCCGTGCTCAAGCGCCGCCTGGAAGTCCTGAACCGCGAACGGCTGCGACTGCTCGACGAGCTCGAGGCCCAGGCCCAGGGCAAGCCGCTCAAGCCGTCGCAGATCGTCGACGCCTTCTTCGGCACGCTGCTGCGGCTGGCGGCCGATCCCGAACAGGCCGGCAGCACGTTCCTGCCGCTGCTCGAACGCACCATGACCGACCCGGCCGGCTTCATCCGCGCCCTGTTCGCCGAGGAATACGCCGACGTGCTCGAGCGCTATCGCAATGCCTTGTTCGCCGCCCTGCCCGACGTGCCGCGCGCCGAAATCGTGTGGCGTTTCCAGTTCATGCTCGGCGCCACCTCCTACGCCATCATCGGCACCGACCTGCTGCGCTCGGTGACCGGCTGGACGCTGGACGAGTCCGAGCAACCCGACAACCCCGAGCTGCTGCTGCCCCGCCTGATGAGCTTCCTGCTCGGCGGCCTGCGCGCTCCGCTGCCGCAGCACCCCGCCACCTAGGGCCCCGGGTCGGCGCGGCGCGGCGGTTCCAGAGAATTCAAAAAAGGAGACTAGGAAATGAACGCAGTCATCGTCGCGCTGATCGTCATCGCGCTGCTGGCCGTCATCCTGCTGGGCGTGCGCCCGCTCAGGCGGGCCTTGCTGTCGGCGCCGATCTTCAATCTCTACCGCAAGGTGCTGCCGCAGATGTCTGACACCGAGCGCGACGCGCTCGAGGCCGGCACGGTGTGGTGGGAAGGCGAGCTGTTCCGCGGCCGCCCCGACTGGAAGCGCATGCTGGCCTACCCGCGCCCGCGCCTGACCGACGAGGAACAGCACTTCCTCGACCACCAGGCCGAAGAGGCCTGCCGCATGGTCAACGACTGGAACATCACGCAGGAGCGCTTCGACCTGCCCCCCGAGGTCTGGGACTATCTCAAGCGCAGCGGCTTCCTCGGCATGATCATCCCCAAGGAATACGGCGGCCTGGCCTTCTCGGCCTATGCCCACTCCGAGATCGTGACCAAGCTGTCGACGCGCTCGTCGGCGCTGGCGGTGTCGGTGATGGTGCCCAACTCGCTCGGCCCCGCCGAGCTGCTGCTGCACTACGGCACCGACGAACAGAAGAACCACTACCTGCCGCGCCTGGCGCGCGGCGAGGAAGTGCCGGCCTTCGCGCTGACCAGCCCCTGGGCCGGTTCCGACGCCGCCGCCATTCCCGACAGCGGCATCGTCTGCAAAGGCGAATGGCAGGGCCGCGAAGTGATCGGCATGCGCGTTAGCTGGGACAAGCGCTACATCACGCTGGCGCCGGTCTGCACGCTGCTGGGCCTGGCCTTCCGCCTGTACGACCCGGACGGCCTGCTGGGCGGCAGGAAGGACATCGGCATCACCTGCGCGCTGGTGCCGCACGACCATCCCGGCGTGGACACCGGCCGCCGCCACTTCCCGCTGAACGCCATGTTCATGAACGGCCCGACCCGCGGCCAGGATGTGTTCATGCCGCTGGACTTCATCATCGGCGGCCCGGCCATGGCCGGCCAGGGCTGGCGCATGCTGATGGAATGCCTGGCGGCCGGCCGCTCGATCTCGCTGCCATCGTCCAACACCGGCATGTCCAAGCTGACCGCCCGCGCCGTCGGCGGCTACGCCCGCGTGCGCAGCCAGTTCCGCACCCCGGTCGGCAAGTTCGAGGGCGTCGAGGAGGCGCTGGCCCGCATCGGCGGCCACACCTACATGATGGACGCCGCGCGCAGCATGACCGCCGGCGCCGTCGACCTGGGCGAGAAACCGTCGGTGGTGTCGGCCATCGTCAAGTACCACGTCACCGAGCGCGCGCGCCAGGTCGTCAACGACGGCATGGACGTGATCGGCGGCAAGGGCATCTGCCTGGGGCCCTCCAACTTCCTGGGCCGCGCCTATCAACAGATCCCCATCGGCATCACCGTGGAAGGCGCCAACATCCTGACCCGCAGCCTGATCATCTTCGGCCAGGGCGCGATCCGCTGCCATCCCTACGTGCTGGCCGAGATGCGCGCGGCGCAGTCGTCCGACCGCAGGCAGGGCCTGATCGATTTCGACCAGGCCTTCTGGGGCCACGTCGGCTTTGTCGCGCGCAACACGCTGCGCGCGCTGGGCACCGCCCTGACCGGCGGACGCTTCATTGGCATCGACGCCGACGTCGCGCCTGAGATGAAGCGCTACTACCAGTTGCTGAGCCGCTATTCGGCCGCTTTCGCGCTGCTGGCCGACACCTCGATGCTGGTGCTGGGCGGCAGCCTCAAGCGCCGCGAACGCCTGTCGGCGCGCCTGGGCGACATCCTGTCGCAGATGTACCTGGCCAGCGCCGCGCTCAAGCGCTTCGAGGACGAAGGCCGCCAGAATGCCGACGCGCCGCTGGCGCACTGGTCGGTGCAGGACGCGCTGTTCCGCTTGCAGGACGCCATCGACGGCGTGCTGGAAAACTATCCCAACCGGGTGGTGGCGTGGAGCCTGCGCCGCATCGTCTTCCCCTGGGGCCGGCCGCAGTCGCTGCCGTCGGACCAACTGGGCCAGGACGTGGCTCGGCTGCTCATCAACCCCGGCGCGACCCGCGACCGCCTGACCGCCGGCTGCCATCTGCCCGCGACCGCCGACGAACCGGTCGGCGCGATCGAACAGGCGCTGGCCGCCACGCTGGAGGCCGAGCCGATCGAATCGAAGATCCGCGAGTTCGAGAAGCGCGGCACGCTCGAAGGCAATCCGCAGGCCAACGTGCGCGACCTGGCCGACGCCGTCTTTGCCGCCGGCGGCATCACCGCCGAAGAATATGCGGTGGTCAAGCGTCGCAATGCCTTGCGCGATAGCGTGGTGAGAGTGGATGATTTCCCCTTTGACCTCGGCGTCACAGGCGCGGTCAAGCCAGCGGCCGAACGCAAGGCCGCCTGAGGACCCAGTCAACACGCAGAGGAGATCGGATGGCATTCAAACCGGTATACGTGGTCGACGGCGCCCGCACGCCATTCCTGAAGGCGCGCACGGGCCCCGGCCCGTTCGCCGCCGGGGACCTGGCGGTGCAGACCGGCCGCGGCCTGCTGTTGCGCCAACCCTACGCGCCCACGGACCTGGACGAGGTCATCGTCGGCTGCGCCGCGCCGTCGCCCGACGAAGTCAACATCGGCCGGGTGATCGCCCTGCGCCTGGGCTGCGGCAACAAAGTGCCCGGCTGGACCGTGATGCGCAATTGCGCTTCGGGCATGCAGGCGCTGGACTCGGCCATCGCCAACATTCAGACCGGACGCTCGCAATTGGTGCTGGCCGGCGGCGTCGACGCCCTGTCGCGCGCGCCGGTGCTGTTTTCCGACGACATGGTGCGCTGGCTGGCCGGCTGGTACGCGGCCCGCGGCGTCGGCGCCAAGCTCGCCACGCTCGCCACGCTCGGCCGCCTGCGCCTGCGCCACCTGGCGCCGGTCATCGGCCTGCTCAAGGGCCTGACGGACCCGGTGGTGGGCCTGTCGATGGGCCAGACCGCCGAGAACGTCGCCACCCGCTTCGGCATCAGCCGCCAGGCCATGGACGCCTATTCGGCGCAGAGCCACGCGCGCGCGCTGGCCGGGCGCGCCAACGGCGCCTTCGCCGAGATCACGCCGCTGATCGACACGCAGGGCAAGCTGTACCCGGACGACGACGGCGTGCGCGAGGACTCCACGCCTGAAAAGCTGGCCAAGCTCAAGCCGGTGTTCGACAAGCCCTGGGGCAACATCACCGCCGGCAACAGCTCGCAGGTCACCGACGGCGCGGCGATGCTGGTGCTGGCCTCCGAGGAAGCGGTGCGGCGCTGGAACCTGCGGCCGCTGGGCCGCATCATCGACAGCCAGTGGGCCGGCCTCGATCCGGCCATGATGGGCCTGGGGCCGGTGCACGCCGCCACCCCGATCCTGCAACGCCACGGACTGGGCCTCAATGACCTGGACTTGTGGGAGATCAACGAGGCCTTCGCCGCGCAGGTGCTAGGCTGCCTGGCGGCCTGGCGGGACGAGGCCTATTGCCAGGAACACTTCGGCACGCCCGCGTGGGGCGAGCTCGATCCGGCGCGCCTGAACGTGGACGGCGGCGCCATCGCCATCGGCCATCCGGTGGGCGCATCGGGCGCCCGCATCGTGCTGCACCTGCTGGAGGCGCTCAAGCGTCGCGGCGCGCGCCGCGGCATGGCCGCCATCTGCATCGGCGGCGGCCTGGGTGGCGCCATGCTGGTCGAAACCCTGGAGGACCGCCCATGAACACGCTGGAGACGCTCTCGCACTGGCGCCTGGAGCGCGACGCCGACGGCCTGGCGTGGCTGACGTTCGACCGCGCCGGCAGCGCCGTCAACGCGCTGTCCGCCGACACCATGGCGGAACTGGCGACGGTGCTGGACGCGCTCGACGCGCAGCCGCCCAAGGGCCTGGTGATCCGCTCGGGCAAGCCGACCGGCTTCATCGTCGGCGCCGACGTCAACGAATTCGCCGAACTGAACACGCCGGAACAGGGCCGCGCCCTGGTGGCGCGCGGCTGGAACCTGTTCAACCGCCTGGCGGCGGTGCGCTATCCGACGCTGGCGCTGATCCAGGGCCACTGCCTGGGCGGCGGCCTGGAACTGGCGCTGGCCTGCCGCTACCGGCTGGTGGAGGACGCGCCCGGCGCCTCGCTGGCGCTGCCGGAAGTGATGCTGGGCATCTTTCCCGGCTGGGGCGGCATGCTGCGCCTGCCGGCCGTGGTCGGCGCACCGGCCGCGCTCGACATGATGCTGACCGGCCGCGGCGCCGACGCGCGCCGCGCGGCCGCGCTGGGCCTGGTGGACGCGCGCGTGCCGACCCGCCTGCTGCAGGCGGCGGCGCGCGGCATGGTGCTGTCGGGCAAGCCGCCGCGCCGCGCGCACGGCCTGGGCGCCTGGCTCAACCGCTGGCCGCTCAAGGCAGTCGCCGCCAAGCGCGCCCGCAAACAGGTCGCCGCCAAGGATCCGCTGGGCCACTACCCGGCCGCGCCCGCCATCATCGAACTCTGGGAAAAGCACGGCGGCAACGCCTTGCAGGCGCCGGCGCTGATCGACACCATCATCGCCTCGGATACCGCCCGCAACCTGCTGCGCGTGTTCCGGCTGCAGGAGCGCCTGAAGGCCAACGGCCGCCAGCCCGGCATCGCGCCGGTGCGCCACGTGCACGTGGTCGGCGCGGGTGTGATGGGCGGCGACATCGCCGCCTGGTGCGCGCTCAAGGGCCTGACCGTGACGCTGCAGGACCAGGACATGGCCCGCATCGCGCCCGCCCTCAAGCGCGCCGCGACGCTGTTCTCGCGCCGCCTGAAGGACCGGCGCGCGGCCCGCGCCGCCTTCGACCGGCTGATGCCCGACCCCGCCGGCGGCGGCGTGCCGCTGGCCGACGTGGTGATCGAGGCCATCAGCGAGAACCCCGAGGCCAAGCGCGGGCTGTACCAATCGCTGGAGCCGCGCATGAAGGCCGACGCGCTGCTGGCCACCAACACCTCCAGCCTGTCGCTGGAATCGCTGAGCGCCGGGCTGGCCCGCCCCGAACGGCTGATCGGCATCCACTTCTTCAACCCCGTGGCCAAGATGCCGCTGGTGGAAGTCGTGCACGCGGACGGCACTGCCGCGCAAACGCTGGCGCGCGCCAACGCCTTTGTAGGACAGATCGGAAAATTGGCCTTACCGGTGCGTAGTGCCCCCGGTTTCCTGGTCAATGCGGTGCTGGCACCGTATATGCTTCAGGCCATGCGAAATATCGATGAAGGTCTATCGCCAGCCGCCGTGGACGCGGCCATGGTGGCGTTCGGCATGCCGATGGGCCCGCTCGAACTGGCGGACACGGTCGGCCTGGACATCGCGCGCGCGGCCGGGCAGGAGCTGGCTGGCGGCGCCGAGCCGCCGCGCTGCCTGGCCGAGAAGCTGGCGCGCGGCGACCTGGGCAAGAAAAGCGGGCGCGGCTTCTACACCTGGCGCGACGGCAAGCCGGTCAAGGACGGCCACGGCGGCGCACAGGCGCCGGCCGGCCTGGCAGAGCGCCTGATCCAGCCTTTGATCGATGCCACCCGCGAGCGGGTCGAGGCCGGCGTGGTGGCCGACGCCGACCTGGCCGACGCCGGCGTGATCTTCGGAACCGGCTTCGCGCCGTTCACGGGCGGCCCCCTGCATTACCAGAGCAGTCGCAGTGCCTAACGCAGCAACGCGTCAACAAACCAAACCGGCCTGGACCCCCTTGAGCCGGATAGACCGGGACGACGAGACCGGCAGTGCCATAGAGACATACCTATCCAACATGAGGAGGCAGTACCATGAGCAGACGTTCATTGTCCCTGAGCACCCTGTCGGCCATTGTGGTCGGCCTGGGCGCCACCAGCGCCGCCCACGGCGCCGGCTTTCAGCTCCTGGAGCAGAACGCCAGCGGCCTGGGCAACGCTTACGCGGGCTCGGCGGCAAATCCGGAAAACGCCAGCATCATCTACTACAACCCGGCGGGCATGACCTACCTGCCGGGCATCAATGTCTCGGGCGGCGTCAACCTGATCAAACCCTCGTTCAAGTTCTCGGACAACGGCAACACCCGCAATCCGACGGCGCTGGGCGGCACTCGCCCCACCGGCGGTGACGGCGGCGACGCCGGCAACCTGGGCGTCGTGCCCAACCTGTACGGCTCGTGGCAATTGAGCGACCAGTGGTTCATCGGCCTGGGCATCGGCGCGCCGTTCGGCCTGATGACCGAATACGACAAGGGCTGGGAAGGCCAATACCACTCGAACAAATTCGAGATCAAGACGATCAACATCAACCCGTCGATCGCCTACAAGGTCAATGACAAGTTCTCGATGGGCTTCGGCGTGAACTGGCAGCACATCGACGCCAACTACAAGAAGAAGACCGTGGTGCCCGTGGCCCTGCCAGGCGGCGGCACGTTCATCACCAACGGCGACGCCGACCTCAACCTGAAGGGCGACGCCTGGGGCTGGAACGTGGGCTTCATGCTGCAACCTACCGAAGACACCCGCATCGGCCTGTCGTACCGCTCCAAGATCAAGCACACGGCCAAGGGCGACACCGACATCGACAACATCGGCCCGACCCGCCAGTCGGTCTCGTTCGACGCCAAGGCCTCGGTCGACCTGCCCGACACCCTGATCCTGAGCGCCACCCATCAGCTCAACGAGAAGTGGGAACTGCTGGGCGACATCTCGTGGACCGGTTGGAGCAGCATCCCCGACCTGAAGATCCGCAACTCCGGCGCCGGCGCGCGCGATGACGACCTGCCGCTGAACTTCCGCGACACCTGGCGCATCGCCGTGGGCACGACCTACAAGTTCGCGCCGGACTGGAAGTGGAAGTTTGGCCTGGCCTACGACCAGTCGCCGGTCCACAAGGCCGAGGACCGGCCCACCTCGCTGCCCGACAACGACCGCTACTGGTTCTCGACGGGCGTGCAGTGGCAGGCCACCAAGAGCACCACGCTGGATCTGGGCTATACCTATCTGTACCTGCGCAAGACGGATATCGACACCACGTCCGGCAACGCATTGACGAAGGGCCGCGTCGCGGGCACCTATGACAGCAGCGGCCACATCTTCGGCCTGCAACTGTCGTCCCGCTTCTAGCCCCGCCGGGGCGGATGACGGGCCGGCCCCGTCTTCCGCCCGCCTTTTCAGGAGACTTCCTTGAGCAAGTTCGTCGTCAAACACGTCGCCGTGCTGGGTGCCGGCGTCATGGGCGCGCAGATCGCCGCCCACCTGGCCAACGCCGGCGTGCCCGTCACGCTGTTCGACCTCGCCGCGCCCGAAGGCGACCGCAACGGCATCGTCAAGAAAGCCCTGGCCGGCCTGAAGAAGCTGGAGCCCGCGCCGCTGGCCAGCCCCGCGCGCCTGGCCCTGATCACCCCGGCCAACTACGACGACCATATCGAACAACTGCGCGGCTGTGACCTGATCATCGAAGCGATCGCCGAGCGCATGGACTGGAAGACCGCGCTGTACGAGCGCATCGCGCCGCACGTCGCGCCCGGCGCCATCATCGCCTCCAATACCTCCGGCCTGTCGATCGACGCGCTGGCCAACGCCCTGCCGGCCGCGCTGCGCGACCGCTTCTGCGGCATCCATTTCTTCAATCCGCCGCGCTACATGCGCCTGGTGGAAATCATCGCCACCGCGCACACCCAGGCGCCGGTGCTGGACCAGCTCGAGACCTGGCTGACCTCCGCCCTGGGCAAGGGCGTGATCCGCGCGCTCGACACGCCCAACTTCGTGGCCAACCGCATCGGCGTGTTCTCGATCCTGGCCGCCATGCACCACACTCAGCGCCTGGGCCTGGGCTTCGACGAGGTCGACGCCCTCACCGGCCCCAAGATCGGCCGTCCCAAGAGCGCCACCTACCGCACGGCCGACGTGGTCGGCCTGGACACGCTGGCCCACGTGGTCGGCACCATGGACAAGAACCTGCCGGACGATCCCTGGCACCGCTATTTCACGCTGCCCGCCTGGCTGTCGGCCCTGATCGCCAAGGGCGCGCTGGGCCAGAAAAGCGGCGCCGGCGTCTACCGCAAGGCCGGCCGCGAGATCCAGGTGCTGGACCTGCAGGCGCAGGACTACCGCCCCAGCGCCGGCAAGCTCGCCGACGAGGTCGCCGCGCTGCTGAAAGAACGCGATCCGGCCAGGCGCTTCGCCGCGCTGCGCGCCAGCGAGCATCCGCAGGCCCAGTTCCTGTGGAGCCTGTTCCGCGACATCTTCCACTACAGCGCGGTGCAGCTCGGCCAGGTGGCCGACAACGCCCGCGACCTGGACCTGGCCATGCGCTGGGGCTTCGGCTGGGCCCAGGGCCCGTTCGAGACCTGGCAGGCCGCCGGCTGGCAGGCCATCGCCCGCGCCGTCGCCGAAGACATCGCCGCCGGCCGCGCCATGAGCGACGCGCCGCTGCCGGCCTGGGCCCTGGAGCCCGAGCGCCAGGGCGTGCACACGCCGGCCGGCTCGTATTCCGCGCGCAGCGGCAAGCTGCATCCGCGCTCGGCGCTGCCGGTCTACCGGCGCCAGTTGTTCCCCGAGCGCGTGTTCGGCGAAGGCCCCGACGACCGCGGCACCACGGTCTGGGAAAACGAAGGCGTGCGCCTGTGGAACCTGCCCGAGGTCGACGCCGGCATCGCCATCCTGTCGGTCACGTCCAAGAACCACACGCTGGGCGCCGAGGTGCTCGAAGGCATCCTGCAGGCCGTGGCCCGCGCCGAGCGCGAGTTCGACGGCCTGGTGATCTGGCATGACGCGCCATTCGCGGTGGGCGCCAACCTGCAACAGGTGTCCGAAGCCTGCGCCGCCGGCCAGTGGAACATGCTGGAAGCCACCGTCGAGAAGTTCCAACGCACTTCGCAGGCCTTCAAATACGCGCAGATCCCCACCGTGGCGGCCGTGCAGGGCATGGCGCTGGGCGGCGGCTGCGAATTCCTGATGCACGCCTCGCACCGCGTGCTGGCGCTGGAAAGCTACATCGGCCTGGTCGAGGCGGGCGTCGGCCTGATCCCGGCCGGCGGCGGCAGCAAGGAATTCGCCGGCCGCGCCGCGGCGCTGGCGGCAAAGACGGCCACGCCCGGCGAGGTGTTCCCGTTCCTGCAGCCGGTGTTCCAGACCATCGCCATGGCGCGGGTCGCCAAGAGCGCCATCGAGGCGGTGGACCTGGGCTTTGCGCGCGAGCAGGACATCGTGCTGTTCCATCCCGGCGAGCTGCTGTTCGTGGCCATCGGCCAGGCGCGCGCCGCCGCCACCGCCGGCTACACGCCGCCCCCGCGGCTGCAGGACGTGCCCGTGGCCGGCCGCAACGGCATCGCCAACTTCGAGATGGTGCTGGTCAACATGCGCGAAGGCGGCATGATCAGCGCCCACGACTACCGCGTGGCCCGCAGCGCCGCCGTGGCGCTGTGCGGCGGCGAAGTCGAGACGGGTGCCAAGGTCGACGAGGAATGGCTGCTGGCGGTCGAGCGCAAGGAGTTCGTGGCGCTGCTGCGCACGCCCGAGACCCTGGCCCGCATCCGCCACACCCTGGACACGGGCAAGCCATTGCGGAATTAAGCCCCCCCTAGCGCCTGCGGCGCCTCCCCCAGGGGCGCCGCAGGCGGACCGGCGGAGCCGAGCATCGGTCCCCCCGAAGCGCCTGCGGCGCTACCCCCAGGGGCGCCGGCGGCGGACCGGCGAAGCCGGATCCGCGCGGCCCCGCTAGTGAGAAACCGTGATGGACGTAGGGTGACTGTTATGGATACGAGGAAATGATATGAGCAAGCAGATTCAAGAGGCTTACATCGTTGCGGCGACGCGGTTGCCGGTGGGCAAGCGCAATGGGGTGTATGCCACCACGCGGCCCGACGACATGCTGGCGGCGGCGCTGCGGGGCGTGCTGAAGCAGACGCCGTGGCTGGATCCGGCGCGCATCGACGATGTCATCACCGGCTGCGCCATGCCGGAAGCCGAGCAGGGCATGAACGTGGCGCGCATCGGCCTGTTGCTGGCCGGCCTGCCGCAAAGCGTGGCCGGCGTCACCGTCAATCGCTTCTGCGCCTCCGGGCTGCAGGCGGTGGCCGACGCCGCCGCCCGCATCCGCACCGGGGAAGCCGACATCATGATCGGCTCGGGCACCGAATCCATGAGCGCCATGCCGCAGATCATGGGCAACAAGGTGTCGCTCAACCCGGCCATCTTCTCGCACCCCGAGAACATCGGCATGGCCTTCGGCATGGGCCTGACGGGCGAAAAGGTCGCCGAGCAATGGAAGGTGTCGCGCGAAGACCAGGACGCGTTCGCGCTGGCCTCGCAGCAGAAGGCCAACGCCGCCATCGCGGCCGGCCATTTCCGCGCCGAGACCACGCCGTTCGAGGTGGTGACGCGGCTGCCCGGCGGGTCCAAGGGCGACGTGCGCGAGAGCCGCCGCCTGGTCGAAGTCGATGAAGGCCCGCGCCCCGACAGCAGCGCCGAGGGACTGGCGCGGCTCAAGCCCGTGTTCGCCGCCCGCGGCAGCGTCACCGCCGGCAACAGCTCGCAGATGTCCGACGGCGCAGCCGCGGTGGTGCTGGTGTCCGAGCGGGTGCTGCGCGAATTCAACCTCAGCCCGCTGGCGCGCTTCGTCAGCTTCGCCGTGGCCGGCGTGCCGCCCGAGATCATGGGCATCGGCCCCATGGCCGCCATTCCCAAGGTGCTGGCGCGCGCCGGCATCGCCCAGGACGACCTGGACTGGATCGAACTGAACGAAGCCTTCGCCGCGCAATCGCTGGCGGTGATGCGCGAGCTCCAGCTCGACCCGGCCAAGGTCAACCCGCTGGGCGGCGCCATCGCGCTGGGCCACCCGCTGGGCGCGACCGGCGCGATCCGCACCGCCACACTGATGCACGGGCTACGCCGCACCGGCGGCAAGTACGGTCTGGTGACGATGTGCATCGGCACCGGCATGGGCGCGGCGGGCCTGTTCGAGGCCATGTGACGCAAGCCGGATGGAAAAGCCGTGAAGCCCTATTGGTTCAAACGCCTGTCGCCGGCCTGGCGCGCGCGCCTGATGCGGGTGGGATTCAACCTGCATCCGGCGTTCCGCGCCACCGGCGGCCGGGTGTTGCACGTGTCGCACGATTTCCAGCACATCCGCATCAAGCTGCCCCTGCTGCGGCGCACGCGCAACATCGTCGGATCCATGTATGGCGGCTCGCTGTTCGCGGTGACCGACGGCGCCCATCCCACCATGCTGATGGCGGCGCTGGGCGCGGACCACATCGTGTGGGACAAGGCGGCTTCCATCCGCTACCGCAAGCCCGCCTATACCACGCTGTATGTGGACTTCCGGCTGCCGCCGGGAGAAATCGCGGACATACGCAGGATTCTTGCGCGTGACCACGAGACCACCCGGACCTACACCGTGGAATTGAAGGACAAGGACGGCGTCGTCTATGCCGTCGTGGAACGCACGATCTACATCGCCGACAAGAAGTACTACAAGCAGAAAACGACTGGAGGAGACCCATGCGTGACACCATCCCCGGAGGGCGCACCGCCGCCCTGAGCCTGGTCCTGGCCGCCTGCCTGACGGCCGCCCCCGCGCTGGCCGCCGACATGGACGTGGCCGGCGTGCGCCTCCCCGCGCAGTTGTCCGAAGGCGGCCGCGCGCTGGTGCTGAACGGCGCCGGCCTGCGCACCAAGTTCGTGGTCAAGGTGTACGTGGCGGCGCTGTATGCCAGCGCCAGGAGCCAGGACGCCAAGGCCTTGATCGACAGCAACGAACCGCGCCGCATGCGGCTGCAACTCTTGCGGGATGTCGATAGCAAGAGCCTGGACGCGGCGCTGCAGGAAGGATTGCGCGACAATACGCCCAAACAGGAACTCGCCGCGCTGCAACCGTCCGCCGCGCGCCTGTCGTCGCTGATGGCCGAGATCGGCTCGGCGCGCGAAGGCGATGTGATCGACCTGGACTTCGACGCCCGCGGCGTCACCATCACCGATAACGGCAAACAGCGCGGCAGAATCGACGATCCCGCCTTCGCCCGCGCCCTGCTGCGGGTGTGGCTGGGCGACAACCCGGCGCAGTCCTCCCTGAAAAAAGCCCTACTCGGAACCCCGTGAAGATGGAACGAATCTGGCAAAAGAGCTACCCCCCGGGCGTGCCCGCGGAGATCGAGCTGGACGAGGCCACCACGCTGGCCTCGATCGCGCGCGACAGTTGCCGGCGCTTCGCGGACAAGGCCGCGTACATCAGCATGGGCAAGACGCTGACCTACGGCGAGCTCGACGCCCTGACGCGCGACTTCGCCGCCTGGCTGCGCGCCAACGGCCTGCGCAAGGGCGACCGCGTGGCGCTGATGATGCCCAATCTGCTGCAGTATCCGGTGTGCCTGTTCGGCGTGCTGCGCGCCGGCTGCGTCGTCGTCAACTGCAATCCGCTCTACACCGCCCACGAACTCGAGCACCAGTTGATCGATTCCGGCGCGCGCGCCATCGTGGTGGCCGACAATTTCGCCGCCACCGTGCAGAAGGCCCTGCCGGCCACGGCCATCGAGCGGGTGCTGGTGACCTCCATCGGCGAACTGCTCAGCCCGCTCAAGGGCCGGCTGGTCGATTTCGTGGTCAAGCGCGTCAAGCGCATGGTGCCGGCCTGGTCCATCCCCGGCGCGATACGGCTGCGCGACGCCCTGCGCGCCGGGCGCGACGCGCCGTTCGACGAAGTCGCCCTGACGCAGGACGACCTGGCCTGCCTGCAATACACCGGCGGCACCACCGGCGTGGCCAAGGGCGCCATGTTGACGCACGGCAACCTGGCCGCCAACGTCACCCAGGCCCACGCCTGGATCAAGCCGCTGGTCAAGGACGGCGAGGAATGCATCGTCACCGCCCTGCCGCTCTACCATATCTTCGCGCTCACGGCGAACTGCCTGGCCTTCATGAAGATCGGCGCCAGCAACCTGCTCATCATCAACCCGCGCGACATCCCCGGGTTGATCAAGGAGATGGGCAAGGTGCCGTTCAGCGCCTTCACCGGCGTCAACACGCTATTCAACGCCCTGCTCAACCATCCCGATTTCGCCAGGCTGGATTTTTCGCGCCTGCGCCTGACGATGGGCGGCGGCATGGCGGTGCAGCGCGCCGTGGCCGAGCGCTGGCTGGCCGTCACCGGCCGGGCGCTGGCGCAGGCCTATGGCCTGACCGAGACCTCGCCCGCCGTGACCATCAATCCGCTCGACGTGAAGGTCTTCACCGGCTCGATCGGCCTGCCCGTGCCGTCCACCGACCTGTCGATCCGCGACGACGACGGACGCGAGCTGGGCGTGGGCGAACGCGGCGAGATCTGCGTGCGCGGCCCGCAGGTGACGCGCGGCTACTGGAACCGGCCCGACGAGACCGCGCTGGTGATGACGCCCGACGGCTATCTGCGCACCGGCGACGTCGGCTACGTCGACGACACCGGCTATGTCTTCCTGGTGGACCGCAAGAAGGACATGATCCTGGTGTCCGGCTTCAACGTCTATCCGAACGAGGTCGAGGACGCCGCCGCGCTGCATCCCGGCGTGCGCGAAGTGGCCGCCATCGGCGTGCCCGACGAACGCTCCGGCGAAGCAGTCAAGCTGTACGTGATCCGCAAGGACCCCAACCTGGACGCCGAGACGCTGATCGCGCACTGCCGCACCCAGCTCACCGGCTACAAGGTCCCGCGCTACATCGAGTTCCGCGATGACCTGCCGCGCACCAACGTCGGCAAGATCCTGCGGCGCGAACTCAAGCCGGCCGCCGCGGCGCCGCAGAAGGACACCGCGGGCGCCTGACGCAAACCTGGGCGCGGCCGCGGACGGCAGCCCGCGCGCCGCCGTCTGGCGCCGCGCGCCGGGCGCTCACCACTGCCCGAAGAACACCCCGGCGCGCTTGTGCGCGTTGGTGCCCTGCTCCACCGCCGCATCGCTCAGGGTGGTGCGGCGCTTGCCGCGCAGCATCCAGTCAAGCAGGCGCTCTCGCAGTTGCGCCCGCACCACGGCGTGCGCGGCGCTGGCGCCCAGGTCCTGGAACTCGTCGGGATCGGCCTGCAGGTCGTACAGTTGCTCGGGTTCGTCCAGCCAGTACACGTAGCGCCAGCGGTCGGTGCGGACCGACCAGGCGCGCGCGTTCTGCGGCGTCTTGCCACGCAGCAGGCGCGCCTGGCGGAAGCTGTAGTCCAGTTCCGAGAACACGCAGTCGCGCCAGGGATCCTCGGCGCCACGGCCGTGCAGCACGGTCTGCAATTCGCGCCCTTCGAGCCGGTGCCACGGGCGCGGCGCCTGCAGCGCGCGCAGCACCGTCGGCACCAGATCCACGCTTTCCACCATGTCCGCCAGCGCCTGGCCGCGCGTCGCATCGGCCTCAGCCGACGGGTCCATCACGATGAACGGCACGCGCTGCACGGTGTCGTAGAACAGTTCCTTCTCGCCCAACCAGTGGTCGCCCAGGAAGTCGCCGTGATCCGCCGTGAACACGATCAGCGTGTTGCGCATCAGGCCCGCGCCTTCCATGTAGTCGAACAGCCGCCCCAGGTGGTCGTCGAGCTGGCGGATCAGGCCCTGGTAGGCCGGACGCACCACGCGCACGCATTCATCGGTCGAGAAGCTGACGCTTTCCTCATGCTGGCGGTAGGCCGCCACCACCGGATGCGCGCCGGCCAGCTCCTCGCGGCTGCGCCGCACCGGCAGGCACTGGTCGGCCGTGTAGCGCTGATGGTAGGGCGCCGGCGCCATATAAGGCCAGTGCGGCTTGACGTAGCTCAGGTGCAGCACCCAGGGCTGGCTGCCGCGCTGCTGCATGAAACGCAGCGCCTGGTCGGTCATGTAGGCGGTCTCGGAATGCGGCTCGGCCACCCGCGACGGCAGGTGCACGTTGCGCATGTTCCAGCCGCTGACCACCTGGCCGTGGGCGTCGACGCCGGCAATGACGTAGTCGGTCCAGGGGTCGGCGCTGTCGTAGCCCTGGCTGCGCAGGAACGCGGGGTAGCCGCTTTCCTTGCCCGGTTCGTGGTGGCCGTCGTAGCGATCGACCTCGATGAAGCCGCCGCGCGACAGCAGCGCGCCCAGCTCGGAGCCGCCGTCGATCGACAGGCGCTCCATGCCGGCGCGGTCGGGAATGACGTGGGTCTTGCCCGCCAGCGCCAGGTCGCGCCCCTGTCCCGCCAGGTATTCGCCCAGCGTGATCTCGTTGACCGACAGCGGCACCCGGTTCCAGGTGGCGCCGTGGCGCGACGGATAGCGCCCCGTGTAATAGCTCATGCGCGACGGGCCGCACACGCCGGAATTGACGAAAGCCCGCTCGAAGCGCGCGCCGCGCGCGGCCAGCGCGTCCAGGCTGGGCGTCTGCAAATAGGGATGGCCATAGCAGCTCAGGTGATCCGCCCGCAACTGGTCGGCCATGATGAACAACACATTCTGCACCGTGCTCATCGTCGCCCGCCCTATTGCGTGGCCGTGAAGCCGGAAGCCTTCACCGCCGGTTCCCATTGGGCCCGGTAGGCGTCCAGCTCGCGCCCGGTGGCGGCGGCATCCGCCGTCACCGGCTCCAGATACGACTCGCGCACCGCCTGCTGCATGGCCGGCTCGCGCATCACCGCGGCGATGTCCTCGCCCAGCCGGGCGGCCTTGGCCGGCGCCATCGCCGACGAGGCGAAGAACGCGTTCCAGCCGTCGGCCGCCAGGTCCACGCCGGCCTCGCGGAAGGTCGGCACGTCCGCCAGCAGCGGGTCGCGCGTCTCGCCCGAGGTCGCCAGGATGCGGATCTTGCCGGCGCGGTGCTGCGGCAGCAGCGTGTCCAGCGTATCGACCGCCTGCGGCAGCACGCCGCCGATCAGTTCGGAGATCAGCGGCGCCGAGCCGCGATACCCCACCACCTCGGGTTCCTGGCCGATCTGGCGGCCCAGCATCAGCGCGAAGAAGTGCGGCAGGCTGCCGGTGGCCGGCACGCCCACGGAGAACTGGCGCGGGTTGTCGCGCAGCCATCGGCGCAGCCCCGCCACGTCGCGGATGGGCGAATTGGCCGCCACCGCCAAGGCGAACTTGTAGCGGCTGACCAGCGACACCGGCTGGAAATCGCGGCGGGCGTCGTAGCCGGGTTCGGCGTAGACCAGCGGCGCCACCACCATGACGGCGGGATTGGCCAGCATCAGCACGTTCTGCCGCGCGGCCAGCGCATGCAGGCCCTGGGCCGCGATGCGGCCGCCTGCGCCGGTCTTATTTTCGACCACCACGGTCACGCCCAGCCGGTCCTTCAGGCGGTCGGCCACCAGCCGCGCGATGCGGTCGGAACTGCCGCCCGGCGGATAGCCCACCACGATGGTCAGGGCGCCGTCCAGCGGCGCCTGCTGGGCACAGGCGGGCGCGGCCGAAGCCGCCGCGAGCGCCGCGAACGCGGCGCAGGATATCCAATTACGCACGGTAGTCTCCCTGGTGACAACGGCCCGCTGTCGGTTATGTTTGCGCATGCCGGGCCTGGGCCTGGATAGGCGAGACGACTGTAGCGCCGTGAAGATTGCTTGATCTAATCCAGTACTTGTCATAACGATATGAACTGCCAATACTCGCCATAACGATATGCGCCACGCCATGGACGCGGCGCGCCGTTGGCAGGAGACGACAATGCCCCCGCAAGATCCCGTCGAACACCCCCTGGCCGGAATGCTGATGTACCAGCTATACCAGGCCTGGGCGCAGTCCAACCCCGTCTTCGTGCGGCTGTGCGAAGGCCGCTTCGGCATCACCCGGCGCGAATGGCGCCTGCTGGCCTGCGCGGTCGAGGGCGGCATCATGACCTCGGCCGAACTGGCCGCGGCCGCCAGGCTCGACCTGGCGCGCACCTCGCGCACCCTTGGTTCCCTGTGCGAGAAAGGCTGGCTGCGGCGCCTGCCCGACAGCGCCGACCGGCGCGTGGTGCGCGTCGAGGCCACCGCCGAAGGCCTGGACCGCTACCGCGCCCTGCTGCCGGAGGTCGTGCGCCTGAACGACCTGCTGGTGCAGGACCTGGATGCCGCCGAGGTCGCCCTGCTGCGCGACCTGCTGACCCGCATCGCCGGGCGCGGCCAGCGCATGGCGCAGGACAACCTCATCACCGACAAGGCCAGCCGGCGCGAGGGCGGAACGCGGCGCGCGCAATACGGATGACGGCGCGCAGCCCCTTTATTTTTAAGGGGTTACCCTGATACGCTTGGGCGGCCTCCTTCTACGGACCTGCCATGCCCGGCGCAAAATCGAATCCCGTCTTCCGCTACTTCGAAAACCTGATCGACCCGTTCCGCGACGCCCCCGACATCACCCCGCCGGGACGCGTGCTGCGCTTCTACGCCTATTACCTGTGGCAGGTCTGGCCGATCTTCGCCATCCTGCTGCTGGTCGGCCTGGGCGGCGCGTTGGTGGAGGTGGCGCTGTTCAGTTTCCTGGCCGACCTGGTCGACATGGCGCAGCACACCCCGCCGGCGGACTTCTTCCGCGAGCACGCCTACACGCTGGTGTGGATGGCGTTCGTGGTGATGGTGCTGCGGCCGCTGTCGATCGCGCTGCACGACCTGCTGTCGCACCAGACCATCTCGCCCAGCCTGACCACGCTGGTGCGCTGGCAGAACCACCGCTACGTGCTGAACCAGGGGCTGGCGTTCTTCCACAACGACTTCGCCGGCCGCGTCGCCAACCGCGTGCTGCAGACCGGCAATTCGCTGCGCGATTCGGCGGTGCAGTCGGTGGATGCGCTGTGGCACGTCATCCTGTACGCGGCCAGCGCGCTGTACCTGTTCGCCGAGGCCGACTGGCGCCTGGTGATTCCCCTGGTGCTGTGGATCGCCATCTATTGCGGCATGCTGGCGTACTTCGTGCCGCGCATGCAGTCGCGCGCCGTCATCGCCTCGGAGGCGCGCTCCCGGCTGATGGGCCGCATCGTCGACGGCTACACCAACATCTCCACGCTCAAGCTGTTCGCCCACGCCCGCCGCGAGGAAGACTACGCGCGCCAGGCCATGACCGAGCAGACGGAAAAGCAGCGCCTGTCGACCCGCGTCATCACCGCCATGGACGTGTCCATCAACACGCTCAACGGCATCCTGATCGCCAGCACCGCCGGCCTGGCGCTGTGGCTGTGGAGCATCGGCAGCATCAGCCTGGGCGCGATCACGCTGGCGCTGGGGCTGGTGATCCGCATCAACAACATGTCCGCCTGGATCATGTGGGAAGTGAACGGCATCTCGGAAAACGTCGGCATCGTGCAGGACGGCCTGGCCACGATCTCGCAACCGCGCCAGGTCGTGGATCGCCCCGACGCGGTGCCCTTGCGCATCACGCAAGGCGAGGTGCGCTTCGAGGACATGTCGTTCCACTACGGCAGCGGCCGCCAGATCGTCCCGCACCTGGACCTGACCGTGCATGCGGGCGAAAAGATCGGCCTGATCGGCCCGTCGGGCGCCGGCAAGTCGACCCTGGTCAACGTGCTGCTGCGGCTGTATGACGTGGAAGGCGGCCGCATCCTGATCGACGGCCAGGACATCGCCGGCGTCACCCAGGAAAGCCTGCGCTCGCAGATCGGCGTGGTCACCCAGGACACCTCGCTGCTGCACCGCTCGATCCGCGACAACCTGCTGTACGGCCGGCCCGACGCCAGCGAGGCGCAACTGCGCGACGCCATCGACCGCGCCCGCGCCGCCGAATTCATCGATGCCCTGGTCGACGGCGACGGCCGCCGCGGCCTGGACGCCCACGTCGGCGAGCGCGGCGTCAAGCTGTCGGGCGGCCAGCGCCAGCGCATCGCCATCGCCCGCGTGCTGCTCAAGGACGCGCCCATCCTGATCCTGGACGAAGCCACCTCGGCGCTCGATTCCGAGGTCGAGGCCGCGATCCAGGAAAGCCTGGAGGCGCTGATGCGGGGCAAGACCGTCATCGCCATCGCGCACCGCCTGTCCACCATCGCCCGCATGGACCGGCTGGTGGTGCTGGACGGCGGCCGCATCGTCGAATCCGGCACCCACGCCAGCCTGATCGCCCAGGGCGGGCTGTACGCCCGGCTCTGGAGCCACCAGACGGGCGGCTTTGTCGGGCTGGATTGAGCGGGTCCGCAGTCGTCGCGCTCGCGCCACACGGGAAGAGCCTGTACGTACATACTGTACGTACAGGTGTACACTGGCGGCTTTCAACCCCCTGACAGACGCACGCATGAACGTCTGCGCCACGAGAAAATCCCCCTGGAGACTCCGATTGTGACGACCGTAACCCCCCGTTCGCCCTTCTTTGGCACGATGCAGAAAATCCCCGGCGGCCTGATGCTGATCCCGCTGATCCTGGGGTCGCTGATTGGCACCTTCGCGCCCGACGCGCTGGCCATCGGCGGCTTCACCACCGCCCTGTTCAAGAACAGCGCGCTGCCGCTGATCGCGCTGCTGATCTTCGCCACCGGCACCCAGGTCAACACCCGCACCGGCGGCCCGATCCTGGCCACCGCCGGCACCATCCTGCTGATGAAGACGCTGGTCCCCGCCACCCTCATCATCATCCTGGGCAGCTACGTCGGCCTGGACGGCGTGCTGGGCGTGTCGATCCTGGCCATGCTGGCCGCCTTCGACAACAGCAACGGCGGCCTCTGGCTGGCCTACACCGGCCAGTACGGCGACGCCCGCGACCGCGGCGCCTACGTCGCCAGCGCGGTCAACGACGGCCCCTTCTTCAGCCTGCTGTTCCTGGGCGCCTCGGGCCTGGCCGACATCCCCATGATCGCCCTGGTGGCGGCGCTGGTGCCGTTCCTGCTGGGCGTGGTGGTCGGCAACCTCGATCCCAAGTGGCGCGACGTGCTCAAGCCCGTGCCCAACATCGTCATCCCCTTCTTCGCCTTTGCGCTGGGCACCGGCATCAACCTGGGCGCGGTCGTCAGCGGCGGCGTCAGCGGCCTGATCCTGGGCCTGATCATCAGCCCGATCACCGGCGGCCTGGTCTACCTGGGCTATCGCCTGATCCTGCGCCGCGGCGGCAAGAGCGGCCTGGGCTTCGCGGCGGGTACCACCGCCGGCAACGCCATCGCCACGCCCGCCGTGGTCGCGGCCGCCGATCCCAACTTCCAGCAGTACGTCTCGACCGCCACCGCGCAGGTCGCCGCGTGTGTGTTGATCAGTTCGATCCTGGCCCCGGTGCTGGCTTCGTACTTCCTCAAGCGCGCCGGTGAACTCAAGTCCGAGGACGCCGCCGACGACGCGGCGGCGGGCGGCTACCGCGAGGCGCGCGGGGAGGCCCTTTGAACCCCGCCATCGCCATCGTCGCCGACGACCTGACCGGCTCCGGCGACACCGCCGTGCAGTTCGTTCGGGCCGGCTGGACCACCCGCCTGTCGATCGACGGCGCGCACGAGGCGCTGGCCGCGCCGGCCGCCGACGACGTCGACGTGCTGGCGGTCACCACCCACAGCCGCGCCCTGCCCGCCGCGCAGGCGGGCGCGGTGATCCGGCGCAACGTCGAGCGGCTGCGCGCCGCCGGCGTCGCGCGCCTGTACAAGAAAGTGGACTCGACGCTGCGCGGCGCCTTCAAGGCCGAGATCGACGCGGCGCGCGAGGCCTGGGGCGCGGATGCCATCGCGGTGGTGTGCCCGGCCTTCCCGGCCACCGGCCGCACCGTGGAAGACGGCATGCTCATGGTGAACGGCCAGCCCGTCACCGCCACCTCGGCCGCCACCGATCCGGTCACGCCCGTGACCGAAAGCCATATCCCGACCCTGCTGGGCTGCGCCCACGTCGCGGCCAAGGCGGGTGAATCGCCCGAATCGCTGGCCGCGCGCATCGCGCAGGCCGGCGCCACCGTGGTGGTGGATGCCCGCGACGACGCCGACCTGGAACGGCTGGCCCGCGCCATCGGCATCCTGGGGCCGCGCGCCCTGCCGGTGGGCGCCGGCGGCCTGGCGGTGCCGCTGGCCCGCGTCTGGGCCGGCGCCGACCAGACCGCCCCGGTGGTCGTGGTGGTGACCTCGCAACACAGCGCCGCCCGCGCGCAGGCCGCCGCGCTGCAAGCCGCCGGCGCGCGCACCTGGGCGCCTTCGCTGGCGGACCTGGCCGATGACGCGGCCTGGCGCAAGTGGTGCGAGCCGCTGCTGCGCGCCCACGCGCAGGCCGGCGCCGACGCCGCCGGCACGCTGCTGTTGCTGGCCCCGGCCGGCCAGCGCGAAGGACTCGATTCCGACACCGTGGCGCAGCGCCTGGGCGCGCTGGCCGCGCAGGCCATCGGCGCCTCGCGCGCCGCCGGCGTGGTCGCCACCGGCGGCGACGGCGCGCGCCAGGTGCTGCTGGCGCTGGGCGCCGGCGGCATCGCCCTGGTGGATGAAGTGATCGGCGGCGTGCCCCTGGGCACGCTGACCGGCGGCACGGCCGACGGCCTGCCCGTGGTGACCAAGGCCGGCGGCTTTGGCGCCGAAGACGTACTGGTTCGCGCCGTGCGCGCGATCCGCGACAGGAGATTCAAGCGATGACACAAACCCCCGCCCCCAAGCTGCCGCTCTTGGCCGTCACCCTCGGCGACGTGGCCGGCATCGGGCCGGAAATCACGGCCAAGATGCTGATGGGCCATGACGAACTGCGCCAGAAGGCGCGCCTGGTCGTGGTTGGCGACGTCGACGTGATGGCCAACGCCGTGCGCGGCCTGGGCGGCGATCCCGCCATCGTGCGCCGCGTCGAGCGTCCGGCCGACGCCACCAACGCCCCCGGCATCATCGAAGTGTTGCAGGCCGGCCCCTCGCTGGGCCACGTCAAGCTGGGCGAGATCAGCGCCGACGCCGGCGACGGCTCGGTGCGCTTCGTCACCACCGCCTGCGCCCTGGCGCGCGCCGGCGAGGTCGACGGCATCGTCACCGCGCCGTTGAACAAGGCCGCCATGCACGCCGCCGGCCACAAGTGGCCCGGCCACACCGAACTGCTGGCGCACGAATTCGGCGTCAAGACCTTCTCGCTGGTGCTGTCCGCCGGCGATCTCTACATCTTCCACGCCACCACCCACGTGTCGCTGCGCCAGGCCATCGAGGACCTGACGCCGGCGCGCATGCGCGCGGTGCTGCGCCTGGCCGGCTCGTTCGCCAAGGCCCTGGGCCGCGGCGACCGTCCGGTGGCGGTGTCGGGCCTGAACCCGCACGCCGGCGAGAACGGCATCTTCGGCACCGAAGACGCCGACATCCTGGCGCCCGCCGTGGCCGAGGCCAACGCCGCCGGCATCCTGGCGGCCGGCCCGATCCCGGCCGACGCGCTGTTCCCGCAAGCCGTGCGCGGCAAGTGGCAGTTCGTGATCGCCTGTTACCACGACCAGGGCCACGCCCCCTTCAAGGCCGTCTATGGCGATGACGGCGTTAACATCACCGTCGGCCTGCCGGTGGTGCGCGTGTCGGTCGATCACGGCACCGCGTTCGACATCGCGGGCCAGGGCATCGCCCGCGAAGACAGTCTGATCCTGGCCGCCGAGCGCGCCGCGCATCTGGCCCCGGGCTGGACGCATGTATGGGAAACTGCGCGGGCTCAAACAGGAGGTTGATTCCATGGCGCCCGCCAACGCTGAAGACTTGCCCGCGCTGGACCGTTCCGGCGACGTGCCGCTGCACGCCCAGGTGGCGGCATTGCTACGCGGCTACATCCGCACCCGCAAGCTCGGCGCCGGCGCCCTGCTGCCCAGCGAGGCGGCGCTGTGCGAGCACTTCGGCGTGGCCCGCAGCGTGGTGCGGCAGGCCCTCTCGGCCCTGGCCGCCGAAGGCCTGATCCAGCGCGAGGCCGGACGCCCGGCGGTGGTGGCCGCGCCGCGCGAACACCGCCGCCTGGTGCAACGCTCCACCGGCCTGTACGAGCAATTCGCGCAATCCGGCGTGACGCTCAAGACCCGCGTGCTCGATCTCGCGCCCAGCGAGCCGCCCAAGGCCGTGGCCGAGTTCTTCGGCACCCAGGACCTGCTGTTGCTGGAGCGGCTGCGCCACGTCGCCGACGCGCCGCTGGCCTACGTGCGCACCTGGCTGCCCGCCGCCGCCGTGCCCGGGCTGCGCGCCGAGGAACTCACCGACGCTTCGCTGCACGGCGTGCTGACGCGGCGCTTCGGCCTGCATCCCGGCGCGGGACGCAACCAGATCCGCGCGGTGGCGGCGGATGCCGCCCTGGCCGGCCTGCTGCAAGTGCCGGCGGGCACGCCGCTGCTGATGCTGGAAGGCCAGGGCATGGACCAGCACGGCCGGCCGCTGGAGTGGTTCAGCACCTGGCATCGCGCCGAACAACTGGTGTTCGACGTCGACGTCAGCGTCGGCCACGAAAGCGTGCAGCCGCGCCTGCGCGGCGCGTCGGGCACCGCCGCGGCCGCCGTCGAACCGGCTGTCGCCGGCCACGATCCTTTGGCGCGCGCCCAGGCGCTGGTGGCCGAACTTTCCGCCGAACTGGCGCGCCTGCGCGCCGGCAACCACGACTGAGCCCACGCGGCGAGCATCCGGCCGGCGCCGGCCCTGAACGCCCTTTCCCACGGGCGGGAGCCGCACGGGCCCTAGCGCAGCGTCACCGCCGCGTCACGCTCGAACTCCCCATCGGGATCCAGCTCGCGCAAGGCGCGCCGCTCGGCCTCGGTCGGCGGCGGCGTCGGCCCGGCGCCCTCGGCATCGAAATCGAAACCGGTGCGCTCGCGCACTTCCGCCAGGCTGGACTCGGGATGCCAGGATTGCAGCGCCAGCCGGCCGTCGCGCTTGACGAACACGGCGATCGGCGTCGCCACGCCGGCAAAGCCGCCGCCCGCTGTCACGAAATCCAGCTCCCGCACGAACACCCGGCGCGAATGCTCGGTGCGCCAGGTGCAGGTGCGCCGCGCCGTGGGCATCATCACCGCCCCGCCGCCGCCGCCCGGCAGCCGCACCTTGGGCGCATGCCAGTCACCGATGCAGGAATTGTTGGCGCGGCCGGCGCCGTCGATCTGCGCCGCGCCCAGGAACGCCAGGTCCATGCGGCCGCGCGTGCACAGGTCGTAGAAGTCCTCGTTGGCGAAGATCGAGGCGCTGTGCTCGGCCAGCACCGGATCGGAGCTGGACAGCGGGATGTGCGACGGACGCGGATCGACCCCGCCCGCCACGTTGATATAGACGTAGTCCCAGTCGTAGGCGCGCTTGGCCAGCAGGCAGGCCAGCATGGGCGGGGTCGAATTGACGCCGCTGAAGGTGATCTCGTCGGGCCGGATGAAGCGCGCCAGATTGGTGACGATGTACGAGAACCCCGACCATTGCTCAGCCATTCGCCGCTCCCGCTTCCGGCGCGGCGGCCAGGTGGGCCGCCAGGTCGCCGTTCCTGTCCATATAGGCCTCGACCGCCGGATAGTCGATGGCATAGTCCGGCCAGCACGAACCCGGCCAGGCCGAGCGTGGCAGCACCGTATAGGCCTGCACCATGAAATACGGCACCAGCGTGGCCTCGGGCTGCGCCTCGAACACGGCGCTGTCCACCCGTTTCTCGGCCACCACCAGCACGCTGCCGGCGGCGCGCGACATGATGCGGTCCCAGTGCGCCGTGCCATGCACCCGCACATTGCCGCGCGCGTCCACTTCCGAGGCCTGGATCACCGCGAAGTCGGGCCGCACCGCCGGGATCACCCAGGTGCGCTCGCCGCTGCCGTAGGGATCCTCCAGGCACTTCCAGCCGTTCAGGGTCGGCAGGGCGCTGCCGTGCAGGCCGCCGCAGGGCTGGAACGGCACGCCGTAGGCGGCGGCTCGCAGGCCCGCCGTCAGGCTGTTGCAGGCATGTTCCTCCAGCTCGACCTCGCCGCGCTCGATGGCCTTGCGATACCACGGCGCCAGGCCGAAATTGCCTTCCATCGCCACGATGCCGGCGCGCACGCGCCGCAGCGCGCCCGCGCGGCACAGAATGTCCACGTCGTAGCCCGGCGACTGCTTGACCAGCTCCAGATCGCGCCGCCCCTGGCGGATCAGTTCGCGCACGAAGGCGAACGGCCCCCGGTGCAGAAAGCTGCCTCCCAGCGCGATCGACGCGCCGTCCGGCACCAGCGCCGCCAGCTCGGCCAGCGAACACTGCTTGTGCGTTTGATTGAATCCCGAACCCATGCTGCCTCCTTCGCTTTCTTATCGTCGCGCCGGCCGGGCCGGCGGCGTCAGCGCGCCTGCAGGTACGCCGCCACCCGCGCCTTCAGGCCCGGCTCGGCGGCCGAGCGCACCAGCCGCGCCAGGTCGGTATCGGGCTGCTCCGCGGACAGGGCCGCATACAACTGCGCCCGGGCCGCGCCGGTCAATGCGCCGGCGGCCTCTCCGGCCTGGCGCTCGATCTCGGGCCACGATTCCTGCGCCGTCACGTGGCTGACGAAGCCGTCGCGGTAGGCCTCGGCCGCGCCGAACGTGCTGGCCTGTTCCAGGATGGCGCGGGCGCGCTCGGCGCCGACCAGCGCGGCGAAGCGGCGCGTGCCCAGCACCAGCCCGAACTTCAGGCCAGGCATGCGAAAGCTCGCGTCCGGCGCGCTGACGCGCCACTTGCAGGCGCCGAACAGATCGACGCCGGCGCCGAAGTTGCGGCCATGCGCCAGCCCCACCGTCAGGCAGGGCGAGGCCGCCACGCGTTGCAGCAGGGTCTCGATGCGCACGAAGCGCAGCAGCAGGTCGCCCTCGCTCTGCGCCTCCAGCTCGCCGAAATCGAAGCCGGCGCTGAAGTTGCGGCCCGCGCCCCGCAGCACGATGACCTGTGCGCCCTGCGCCGGCGCCGCGTCCACCGCCGCGATCAGCGCCTCGACCAGCTCGGCCGACAGCGCGTTCATCTTGTCCGGGCGCGCCAGCGTCAGCACCTGCGCGGCGCCGCGCCGCTCGACCTGCAGCGCCGCGCTCATGCGCGCCGCCCCTTGTCGCGCAGCGGTCCCAGCACCTCGTCGTTGTGCTGGCCCAGCGCGGGCGGCGGGCGCCGCAGCGCGGTGGTCTGGCCGTCGAAGCGCACCGGCAGGCCAAAGGTTCGCGTCGCCACGCCATTCGGCAGTTCAAGGGCCTGCACCCAGCCCATGTGCTCGACCTGCGGGTCCGCCAGCACTTCGGAATAGGTGTTGATGGGCGCGCACGGCACGCCGGCCGCGCGGAACCGCGCCAGCCAGGTGGGCGCGTCGTCGGCCGCGAAGATCGCTTCCAGGATCTCGCGCAGCGCGTCCTGGTTGCGGGCACGCGCGCTGGTGTCGGTAAAGCGCGGATCGGCCAGCAGGTCCTCGCGGCCCACCGTCACGCACACGCCCTTCCACAGCGCGTTGTTGCCGGCCGCCATGCCGAAATAGCCGCCCTTGCAGCGAAACGCCTGATACGGCGCGTTGCGCGGGTGGGCCGAGCCCAGCTTGACCGGATCGCGCCCGCTGCCGAAGAACTCCGAAGTCTGCAGCGCCGCGATGCCAAGCGTGGCGCCGAGCATCGGCACGTCGATATGCGTGCCCTGGCCGCTGGCCTGGGCGGCGCGCAGCGCCGAGGCGATGGCGAAGGCGCCGTAGAGACCGGCAGAGAAATCCGCCACCGGCACGCCGCACTTGACCGGCCCGCCGCCGGCCTCGCCGGTGACGCTCATCAGGCCGCTCATGGCCTGGATGGTGAGATCGAAGCCGCCTTCCTGGGCGCGCGGGCCGGTTTGGCCATAGGCCGAGATCGAGCAGTACACCAGGCGCGGATTGACCTCGCGCAACGCCGCGTAGCCCAGGCCCAGCCGGTCCATCACGCCGGGCCGATTGTTCTCGATCAGCACGTCGACGCTGGCAGCCAGTTCGCGCGCCAGGGCCAGGTCTGCCGGATCCTTCAGGTTCAGCGTGACCGAGCGCTTGTTGCGATTGAGCGAGGCGAAGTTCTCGCTGTAGCCCTGGCTCAGCGGCGGCCAACTGCGCAGCGTATCGCCGCCCTCCGGATTTTCCAGCTTGATCACGTCCGCGCCCATGTCCGCCAGCAGCATGCCGCAGAACGGCCCCGCGGCGACGTTGCAGATCTCGAGCACGGTGATGCCGGCCAATGCCGAACCGGATGTCATGGTCGACCTCTCGTTATGCCAATTCAGTATTTGGAATGAAGAAAAGAATCCAAGGCCGCGCGCGATACCGTGGCATCGTGTCGCCTGCCTGCGTTCTTTCCGGATGCGAAAACGCGGCGCCAGGCCGCGGGCCAGCATAGCACCGCGAAGAATCCGCGGTAAACCATTAATTGAAAATTGAATCCTACTATTTAGGATTCATGAGGACGCACGGCATGCGCGGGAGGCCCCCGTCATTGCCCAAGAAACCCGCGCCGATACCCCATGCCCTGGGACAGCGCCTGGGCGCACGCCGCCACGTCCGGGGCCAACTGCTTCATGCGGGCCGCGCTCAGGCGGTCGAGGGGACCGGAGATGCCGATCGCCGCCACCGGCTGGTCCAGGCTGTTGAACAGCGCCACGGCCAGGCCGCCCACGCCCTCGCGCCATTCGCCGCGATTGACCGCATAACCGGTGCGCGCCACCTTGCGCAGTTCTTCCTTGAGCAACGGCATCGAAACCAGCGTGGCCGGCGTATGGCGCGCCAGCCGGTCGGCGTAGCGCTCGACGTAGCCTTCGGCCTGATAGGCCAGCAGCGCCTTGCCGGTGGCCACCGCGTAGGCCGGCGCGCGGCCGCCCACCATGGAATAGGCGCGGATCGGTTGCGGGCTGTCGATCTTGTCGACGTAGACCACGTCGAAGCCGTCCAGCACCGACAGGTGCACGGTCTCGCCGGTCTGGTCGGCCAGCGTGCGCATGAACGGCGCGGCCAGCCGACGCAGGTCGAGCTGCCCGAGCTGGCGCGCCGCCAGCTCGAACAGGCGCACCGCGCCGCGATAGCCGCCGCCGTCCTCGTCGCGCACGACGTAGCCGGCGTGGATCAATGTTTGCAGGGTACGGTGGGTATTGCTGCGCGTCAGCCCGACCCGGGCGGCCAGCGCATCGATGGTGCGGGGCGGATTATCCACGTCCGTGACCGCCTCCAGCACCATCAACCCCTTGAGCAGTGTCTTGTCCATTTTTTTGGTTTTCCCAATATTTAGGACGCGACCATAGCACGGGCCATGCCCGGCGAACAGGCCTCAGCGGCCCGCGGCGGGCAAGGCCGCGCGCACCGCCGCCGAACGGTCCCACAGATTGGGCACGCTGGGCGCCGAATAGCCCGACACGAACGGCTTGGCCTGGCCCGTGGCCGGGTCGTAGACATGGCGCGACACCGCGCCGATATTGCCGCCGTACAGGTGCACGCTGATCGAGACCTTGTCATCGAAGGCGTTCGAAACGCGGTGGATGTCGCCCTCCTGTGGCGACAGGCGTTCGACGTCGCCCGGATGCAGGGTCTCCGGCGCGCCACGCGGCGCCAGCCGGCCGTCGGCGCCGCGCGTATAGCGCTGGTTCACCTCCGCGCCGCGCAGCATGCCGACGTAGCCCCAGACCTCATGATCGTGCACCGGCGTCTGCTGGCCCGGCCCCCACACGAAGCTGACGATCGAGAAGCGTTCGAGCGGATCGCAGTGCAGCAGGTACTGCTGGTAGTACTGGGGATGCGGCGCGGTACAGGCCTCGGGCAGCCAGTCGTCATGCGCAATCAGCGCGGCGAACGCGGCCTGCAGTTCGGACGACTGCGCCAGTCCGTCGGGCGTGGCCAGGCGGGTCGCGGTGGCAATGAAATGGCGCAGCCGGTCCAGGCCGGCGGTGGCTTCGGGCATAGCATCTCTCCGGATCGGGCGCGGCCCGCTCGGGCCATGCCATTGAACATCCCAATTTGACTATCCAGTATCCATCATCTGGGACGCGCGCCGCAATGCCCCGCCCGCGCGCCATCCCGCGCTTGACAGCCCGGGGGCCACGCGTGCAGCGTATCGAACCCGCCCCTTCACCGCATTCCCCGCATGGCAACCGAGATTCCCACCATTGCGCCCGCGCTCGCCGACCGGCTGGCGCGCGCCCGGCGCGTGACCGTCTTCACCGGCGCCGGCGTGTCCGCCGAAAGCGGCATCGCCACCTTCCGCGACCCGCTCACCGGCTTGTGGGCGCGCTTCGACGCCCGCGCCCTGGCCACGCCGGAGGCCTTCGCGGCCCAGCCGGACCTGGTCTGGGGCTGGTATGAATGGCGCCGCGCGCAGGTCGCGCGCGCCGAGCCGAACGCGGCGCACCGCGCCATCGCGGCGCTGGCGCGACGCATCCCCGCGCTGACCCTGGTCACCCAGAACGTCGACAACCTGCATGAGCGCGCCGGCAGCGACGCCGTGATCCATCTGCACGGCAGCCTGCACGCGCCGCGCTGCAGCGCGTGCGGACACGCCGCCCGCATCGCCCCGCGCGCCCTGGACGACGGCCTCGACACGTCCGCCGAAGAGCGCGCGATCACGCCGCCCGCCTGCGTCGAATGCGGCGCGCCGATACGGCCGGGCGTGGTCTGGTTCGGCGAAAGCCTGCCGGCCGGCGCCTGGCGCGCGGCGCAGCAGGCGTGCGACGATTGCGACCTGTTCTTCAGCATCGGCACATCGGCGCTGGTGTATCCGGCGGCGGAGCTGCCGTTGCGCGCCGCGCGGGCCGGCGCGACCGTGGTGCAGGTCAACCCGGCGCCCACGCCGCTCGACGCGCACGCCGACTTCAACCTGCGCGGCGCGGCCGCCGACGTCATGCCGCGATTGCTGGCCGCGGCCGGCTTCTGAACCCGGCCGGCAACACCGCTATGCGCTGCCGCCGCGTCACCACTTGCAGCCGCCGTCACGCACCGTGTCGGCCAGCAGGAACGGCAATGCCAGCAATCCAAGACCCGCATGCGCGTCGCGGCAAGGCGGCCGCACGCTTTGCGCGATACCCTTGGCCAGCGCCGAGGGTTCGGCGCGCGTCCTGGGCGCCAGGTCCACCCTCGCCTCGCCACGCGCGCGCGGCAGGCCTTGCGCCGCGGCGTCCTCACCGCGCCAGCGAAAGTCGCGTGGTGTATTGGCCGTAGGCGTCCTGGCGGGCGTGGCCTGACGCGACGCGGATGGCTTCGCCAGCCTGGAAGAGGACGGCGTGGACGACCGCGGCAATGCGGACGAAGACGGCTCGACGGCCTCGGAGGATAGGGGCGAAGACGGCGCGACCGATGGCGCCACGGTGAACGTCGCCGATGACGCGGAGGGCTGCGGCCCGGCCCGCGGCGGCAACAGCGTCACGTAGAAATCGTTCTGGCGGATCGCCGCCGGCGCCGGCGGCGTCTCGCGCTCGCTGGCGGCCCGCCACAACAGGCCGGCCACCAGCACATGAAAGGCGCACGAAAGGCCCGCGGCCCACCCTGCCAGCGCGCGGCCGCGCGGCGCGGCCGGCGCGGTCCGCAAGGCGCCCGCTCCAACAGAAAACATCACGGCAATCCTGGCGTCCAATCCGTTATTTTGCGGGCTCGCCGGCGCTGCACAGCCGGCTCCCGGGTGAAGATTTGTGAAGATGTTTTGAGCGAATCAGGACTACCATGGACAAACGTCCGCGATGCAGGGGAAACCCCAAATTCCATCGCGCGCGCAGAGGGATACAGTGGTAGCGAACCATTGCAGCCATGGAGATCATCATTCCGTTTTCCTGGAGACTTCCCGACGTGTTCGTGCGCTCGCCCGACGGTGTCCTCCACCGCGTGGTGAGACATGCCACGACCACGGAAACCATTGCCAAACTCGAGAGCATTCCCAGCAACCACCACCTGGATTGCGAATGCATGCTCGACAATGGCGAAGCCCTGGCCTGGATCGGCGGTAATCTGTACCGTCAGGTCAATGGTGGGATCATCTTCACCGCCGAACCCGGCGCCGCGCCCCCCCTGGCCGAGGCACGCAAGAACGCCAAGGCGCGCAACACCGTGCGCGACGCCTGCCGTCCCGCTGTCGCGCAAGAATCACACGCGGCGCAAAAAAACGTCGTACCATCCGCTGTAGCTAGACTAAAAACCGGCAACGATTGGAGCCTGATACGCGCCTGGCGCGAGCACCTGAACATCAGCACCGCTGACATGGCTGCCCGCCTCGGAGTGGATCACTCCATCTACATCGACTTGGAAAGGCCGCGTCCGCGACCGCGCCAGATCATTCTGGACCGCATCTCGGCCGCGCTGGGTGTCACGCCCGACCAGCTCGATGATTCATCGTTAGGAGGACATTTCCACTGATGCAGGCCGCATTCGCCTGACCAATGGAATTGTTCGAGCAACTTTGGCGCCGCGTAAGAATGACCGCGCATGGGGAGGTACCTGAAATGCTCGGAACCGCAAGACGCTTGACTGACGTACTGGCCACGGCCCCCGACGGCACGTTGTATCGCATCGAACGCTTCGTGTCGGACCCCGACGCCTACTCCGCGCTCGGCACTTCCCGCTTCGATCCCAAGGCGCATTGCGTCTGTCGCACCAGTTCGGGCGAGAAAGTCACGTGGCTCGGCGGCTAGGTCTACCAGCTCCTCAAGACCGGCCTGTGCCTGACGGCGGTGGACCGACGACGCGGCTGAAGCCGCTCAGCGCCGCCCGCCCTTCTCCGTGAACCGCGCCACGACGAACTCCACGAACGTCGTGAGCTTGGGCAACGCCTGCCTGTCCTTCGGATACAGCAGCGTGACCGGCCGCGCGGCCGGCCAGTACGGTTGCAGGATCGGCATCAGCTTGCCCGCGCGCACGTCCTCGGCCAGCAACAGCTCGGGCTGCAGCACGATGCCGAAGCCGGCCAGCGCCGCCTGCCTGAGCGCCTGGCCGTTATTCGAGACGAAGCGGCTGGTCGGCGGATAGTCGGCCTGCGCGCCGTCGCCATCGGCCAGCCGCCAGCCCGTGCGGCGGCTCCAGTACGAGAAGTCCAGACACTGGTGCCGGGTCAGGTCGGCGGGCGTATGGGGCGTGCCATGGCGCGCCAGGTAGGCCGGCGCGGCGCAGATGATCATCTGGTAGCGGCCGATGGGGCGCGCCACCAGGCTGGAATCGCGCGGCTCGCCGATGCGCACCGCGAGGTCGTAGCGTGACGCCACCAGGTCCTCGACCGCGTCGCTCAGGGCCAGTTCGACGCTGACGTCCGGATAACGATCCAGGTAATCGGCGATCACCGGCGCCAGCGCGAACGAACCGAACGAAACCGTCGACGTGATGCGCAGGTTGCCCCGCGGCGCCACCCGCAACGCCTCGGCGCCCTGCTCCGCGTCGCGGATGTCGGCCAGGATCTCCTTGCAGCGCGCGTAGTACGCCTGGCCCGCCTCGGTCAGGCTCTGGCGCCGCGTGGTCCGGTTCATCAGCCGCAGTCCCAGCCGCGCCTCCAGGCCCTTGATGTGCTTGGCCGCCATGGCGGCGGACATCTCATGGCGCGCGGCCGCCGCCGTCAGGCTGCCCAGCTCGACCACCGCCACGAAGACTTCCATGCTGAGCAGACGATCCATGAATTACGCACCCTGGGTATGAAGTGTTCCAACCATTCCCGGATTTTTCCACAGGAATGGACATCGCAGAATGCCTTCATGCGCTGGCGTCCATGCCGTGCGCCCCACATCAAACTCGGGAGTTTCCATGAAAATCGCACTTATCGGCGCCAGCGGCACCATCGGCCGCGCCGTCGCCCACGAACTGGGCCAGCGCCACGAGGTCATCGCCATCGGCAAGACCCAGGGCCAATACCAGGTCGACATCACCCGCAGCGACAGCATCCGCGGCCTGTTCGACCGCATCGGCAAGGTCGACGCCATCGTCTCCACCGCCGGCGCGCTGCACTTCGGCCCGCTGGCCGAAATGACCGCCGAACAATTCAAGATCGGCCTGCATGACAAGCTGCTGGGTCAGGTCGATCTGGCGCTGATCGGCCAGCACTACCTGAACCAGGGCGGCTCGATCACGCTGACCAGCGGCATCGTCAGCGACGAGCCGATCCGCTTCGGCGCCAACGCGTCGGCCGTCAACTCGGCGATCGATGGCTTCGTGCGCGGCGCGGCGGTGGAACTGCAAGGCGCGCGCATCAACTCGGTCAGCCCGACCGTGCTGCAGGAATCGTGGGACGGCTACGGCCCCTACTTCCTGGGCTTCGAAGCCGCGTCCGCCCAACGCGTGGCGCTGGCCTACAGCCGCAGCGTCGAGGGCGTGCAGACTGGCCGCGTGTACCGCGTCTGGTAAGGCGCGCGGCGGCGTCGGCGCAGGCGAGTCTGATCTCGCGGCGGCTCATGGTGTCTGCGCAGATCAGCGAATGTACACTCAGCGCATTCTCGGAGAACCGCATGCGCTACACCCTGTTGCTCGCGTGCGTGGCGGCCGCCACGCTCGGCACCGCCTGCTCGTCGCGGCAGGCCTACGACACCGGCCAGGCCTGGCAACGCAATGAATGCGGCAGGATCACCGACATGCAGGAGCGCCAGCGCTGCATGGGCGCGGCGTCCACGTCGTACGACAGCTATCAGCGCCAGCGGCAGGACATCCAGAAGTGAGCCAGAAAGCCGGTAAGCCGGTAAGCCAGTAAGCCACTAAGCCACTAAGCCGGTAAGCCGCCCCCCAGGCGCGCATCACCGCGGACCGCGTGTCCCGCGCGCAAAAACGAAAAAGCCCGGCGCAAGGCCAGGCTTTTTTTTAGCTTCGCGCCGACGACTCGGCGCCTATCAGCGCCTATTTCATCGACACGTAATGCGATGGCGCGCCCGGCAGGATTCGAACCTACGACCCCCTGGTTCGTAGCCAGGTACTCTATCCAGCTGAGCTACGGGCGCGCTAAAGAGGCGTGTTTATAACATGGATTCGCGACGGTCCGCAAATCGGAGGGGCGCCGGCTGCCTCCCACCCGGATTGCGCCAGATCAATCGCCGCGGTCGCCCACGGCGTTACGCTGGATCCAGCGAGCATGGAGACACACCGGCATGGCCAAGAAATTTCCCCTGCACCCCAAACACCCCGAGCGCGTCTGCTGGGGCTGCGACCGCTACTGTTCCACCAACGAACTGGCCTGTGGCAACGGCTCGGATCGCACCATGCACCCGGCCGAACTGTTGGGCGACGACTGGTACACCGTGGGCAATTGGGGGCTGGAGGATGACGACGTCGCCGCCGCCACGCCGGCCCCTGCCGCGACGGGCGCCATTGCCGCGCCCTGATCCCGTCGGAAACCGTGCCGGCATGCGCCCGTGCCCGCGACGTTCCACGGCATGCCCCCAAGATGCCCGACCATGGCAATGGCCGGCAAAGGCGCCGAGCAGGAACATTCGGCAAGAACGGCCGGCAAGCATGCAGTGCACAACCATGCCGCAGACAAACATGCTGCACACAAACATGCTGCATACAAACAAAAAGGCCTTCGATCCGAGATCAAAGGCCTTCTCATTGTCGCGGCGCATATGACTGCGCCACCTTGCCACATGCATTGCCACGCCATGCATGGCCACATTTTTCATTGCCACATTCTCATGTGGCGGCGCGGCTTTTTTGCGTTTCTTTCCCTTTTCCGTACTCACCTTGAATATGCATCCAAGTGAGTGGCGCGCCCGGCAGGATTCGAACCTACGACCCCCTGGTTCGTAGCCAGGTACTCTATCCAGCTGAGCTACGGGCGCTCCGGTAAAGAGGCAAAATTATATCAGAATAATTTCACCACCGCACTGCATTTGCTCTTCATTTTTACCCAAGCGCTCGACTTGGGCGGTCCATCGCGTTTTAGCCGGGTTTTAGCCGGGTTTTAGCCTATAAGGCGACTTTCAAGCTGACTTTTTTCAAGCTGACTTTTAAATCAAACTCTAGCCAACCATACAGCAAACATTCAATGGCGCGCCCGGCAGGATTCGAACCTACGACCCCCTGGTTCGTAGCCAGGTACTCTATCCAGCTGAGCTACGGGCGCGTTAAAAAGCAAGCCTTGAATCATAGCGTTGTTTCGCAGACCGCGCAAGTCGGGCGCCGTGCCTACCCAAAACACGGCCGGCCACGGCTGCCGTCCTGAATCGTCGCGGCGCTACACGGCCGCGCCGAGCATGCGCAGATAGGCGTCGGCGATGCCGCGCGCGAAGTCGGTGGGATCCGACAGCTTCGACAGGATCGCGTCGTCCGTGGCGCAGTGCACCCCGGCGTAGATCAGCAGCGACATCATGCGCGGATTGTCCACCCGCCATGCGCCCGCCTCGGTCCCGGCCTGCAGGATGCCTTGCAGTTGCCTGACCACATCGTTGCCGGTATGCCCTTCGCGCGCATGGTGATGCTGATGCGTGAAAACGATGTCGTGCACGCGGTAAGTGCGCAGATAGGTCGCGACGTTGGCATGCACCCATGCGCGCAGCTTCCCGACCCAGTCGTGCGCGTCGCAGGCGTCGATCGCGCTGGCCAGTTGCGCGACGAATTCGCGCACGTAGCGCTCGGCAAGCGCATGCAGCATCTCGTGCTTGGACGGGAAGTAGACATAGAACGTGCCCTTGGCCACGCCCGCCGCTTCCGTGATCTCGCTGATGGTGGTGGCGTCGACCCCTTTTTCCAGGAACAGCGCCTGCGCGGCGCCCATCAACTCGTCCAGCCGCACCTCCGGCGGCTTGGTGCGAGGCGACGCCTGGCGCGCGGATCCGCCTGCGGAATGGTCGGTCATTGCTTTCACTCGGATGTCAGCCATGGCGCCAGTCTAAGGGAATTTGGCGGGAGTCTCCCTGGCGTACAGCTTGCCGACAGCCGATGGTCACATTGATACAACGTCGCAAACCTAGGCTAGCCGCCGTGAATGCCGGCTGTCATCCGGCAACCCTCGTGTCGCCATGACAGGGCGCCACCCTCTCCGCAAGGTCTACAACCATGTCTGAAAAAGAAAAGAGCGCGAACGCGCAGGTTGCCGCGACGTCGACGGCCGCCGATCACGCTGACGCCGACACTCCCGTCCGCGCCACCCGCCGGGGCTTCCTGACCGGTATCGCCGCGCTCGGCGCCAGCGCCGCCGCCATGGGCGCGCTGGCCGGCTGTTCCAGCGGCGACAGCGACGATGACGACAACACCCCCGCTCCCGCCCCCGACCTGACGACGCAACTGCGCAAGAACGTCAAGACGCTGGTGGTGATCTTCGCGGAAAACCGCAGCTTCAACAACCTGTTCTCCAACTTCCCCGGCGTCGAAAAGCCGTTGTCGGCGTTGACCGCCGCCGACTACACGCAGAAGGACCGCGACGGCACGACGCTATCGGTGCTGCCGCCGGTGTGGGGCGGCATGGTGCCGACCTCGCAACAGGCCAACCACGTCACCTACCAGGTCGCCGAGAACGCGCCCTACATGAACAACCTGCCCAACGCGCCCTTCGACCTGCGCGGCCCGCAAGGCGAGCCGCTGCCGCAAGGCGTGGTCACGCGCGACCTGTGGCACGTGTTCTACCAGAATCAGATGCAGATCAACGGCGGCAAGAACGACCGCTTCGTGGCCTGGGCCGACTCCGGCGCGCTGGTCATGGGCCGCTACAGCGACTCCGCCTACAACCTGCGCCTGTGGAAACTGGCCCAGGAATTCGTGCTGTGCGACAACTTTTTCCAGGGCGCGTTCGGCGGTTCGTTCCTGAACCATCAATACCTCGCCGCCGCCCGTCCGCCGTTCTATCCGGACCTGGCGAACGCCTCGATCAACGTGCGCGGCCAGATCGCCCAGTTGCAGAGCGCCGATCCGACCGATCCCAACCTGCAACCCAAGCCGACCTCGCCGGCCAGCGCCCTCACCGGCGCGCCGCAGTTCGGCGCCAGCGCCCTGACGCCGGATGGCTACGGCGTGAACACCATGGGCCCGCCCTACTGGCCCGCCTTTTCCCGCGATGCCGCCAACCCGACCCAGGCCGATCCGACCTCGGTGTTCATGGTGCCGCAGACGCACGACAACATCGGCGACCTGATGACCGCCAAGGGCCTGGACTGGGCCTGGTACGCGGGCGGCTGGCAGGCGGCGATCGACTCCACCGCCAACACCGGCTTCCCCTCCTCGCCCAACTTCCAGGCGCACCACCAGCCCTTCAACTACTTCCAGAGCACCGGCCCCGGCACCGCCGCGCGCACCGCGCACTTGCGCGACGGCGGCCTCGGCGATCTGTCGTCGACCAACAAGTTCCTGGCCGATGCCGAAGCCGGCAAGCTGCCCCCGCTCACGTTCTACAAGCCGCAAGGCAACCTGAACATGCACGCGGGCTACGCCGACGTCGATTCGGGCGACCGCCACATCGCCCACATCGTCGACAGCCTGCGCAAGAGCTCGCAGTGGGCCAACATGGTGGTGGTCATCACCGTTGACGAGAACGGCGGCTGGTGGGACCACGTGGCGCCGCCCAAGGGCGACCGCTGGGGCCCCGGCACGCGCATTCCCGCGCTGGTGGTCTCGCCGTTCGCCAAGAAGGGCACCGTCGACCACACCATCTACGACACCGGCTCGATCCTGCGCCTGGCCACCCGCCTGTTCGACCTGCCGACGCTCGAGGGCCTGAAGGCGCGCGACGACGCCATGACCGCGCGCGGCCAGAAGCCGATGGGCGACCTGACCAACGCGCTGACCTTCGGCGCCTGATCGCCGCCGGCGGCGGCCGTGTTCCGCGAGGGCCGGCCGGGCGCACATGCCCGGCCGGCCCTCCGCCCTTCCCATGGTCCCGCAAGTGCTCCCCGTCGCGCGCCCGGCACGGGTCCGGCCCGGCGCCGTGCGAAAATTCGCCATTCCCTCCTGGATGGCCCCGCCTTGAAACACCTGCTGGCCGGTTTGGACCGGCTCGATGACTTCGACGACATCATCGACGTGCGCACGCCGCTCGAGTATGCCGATGACCACATCCCCGGCGCCCTGAACGCGCCGGTGTTCAGCAATGAAGAGCGGGCCCGGGTCGGCACGCTGTACCGCCAATCGCCCTTCGAGGCCACGCGGCTGGGCGCCGCCCTGGCCGCGCGCAACATCGCCAACCACCTGGACACCACCTTCGCCGATCGCCCGCAAAGCTGGCGTCCCCTGGTGTATTGCTGGCGCGGCGGCAAGCGCTCGGGTTCCATGACGGTGATGTTCAACATGATCGGCTGGCGCGCGCGCCAGCTCGATGGCGGCTACAAGACCTACCGCCGCGCCACCCTCGAGGCCCTGGACGCCCTGCCCGCCGGGCTGCGCTTCGTGGTGCTGACCGGCCCCACCGGCAGCGGCAAGACGCGGCTGCTGCACGCGCTGGCGCAGGCCGGCGCGCAGACGCTGGACCTGGAAGCGCTGGCGGCGCATCGCGGCTCGCTGCTGGGCGCCCTTGCGGGGGTGCCGCAACCGACGCAAAAGGGCTTCGACACGCGGTTGGCGGCGCGGCTGCGCGCGCTGAACGCGGACCGGCCCGTGTTCGTCGAGGCCGAAAGCCGCAAGATCGGCGCCGTGGCGCTGCCGGACTCGCTGCTGGCCGCGCTGCACCGGGGCGCCTGCGTCGCCGTCACCGCCAGCCGCGAAGACCGCGCGCAGTTCTTGCAGCAGGACTACGCGCAACTGTTCGACGATCCCGCCGGCTTCAAGTCGCAGTTGCAGCGCCTGGTCGGACTGCACAGCCGCGACACCGTCGGCGGCTGGCTGCGCCTGATCGACGAAGGCCGTCGCACCGAGCTGGCGCGCGAACTCATCGACCGCCACTACGACCCGGCCTACGCGCGCAGCAGCCAGGCGCACTTCACGCGCCTGGCGCAGGCGCTGCCGCTGGTGTTCCGCCCCAACGACGACGATGTCGTGGCGCAGGCGCGGGCGCTGCTGGACGCGCTGGACTGAACCCGCGCGCTCACAACGCCGCCAGCATCGCGCGCAACGCATCGGCCAGCGCCGTCACCTGCGCGCGCGCGGGATCGCTCAGCGGTTTCCCGGCGCGCAGCCGCGCTTCGGCCGCCTCGGCCTGCTGGTACAGCGCCATCGCCTGGACCGCGCCGAACCCGCCCCGCATCCGGTGCAGCACCGCCTTCAGGTCGCGCACGTCGGCGGCGGCCAGCGCCCGCTCCAGCCGCGCCAGGTCCTCGCTCATGGTCTGCACGAAGACCTCGCGATACTTGCCCACGAGCGGCGGCGCCCCCGCGGCGCAGGCGGCGGCGATGGACGCGGCGGCGGCGGCGGCCGCGGCTTCCGATGCGCTGGGCGGCTGCCCCGGTTCGGCGGCCCCACCGCGTTGCGCGCGCAGCTCGCTCCACAACAGGCTCAGCTTGAGCGGCTTGACCAGCCAACTGCTCATGCCCGCGGCCCTGCAGCGGGCTTCCTCGTCCTTCAACGCGTTGGCCGTCACCCCGATGATCGGCACGGCCACGCCCTGGGCCCGCAAGGCGCTGGCCAGCTCGTAGCCGTTCATGCGCGGCATGTTGACGTCGGTCAGCACGGCATCGAACGGCCCGATGTTCCATTGCGCCAGCGCCTCGGCTCCGTCCGGCGCGAGCGTCACCTCGCACCCCAGTTGCTGCAACTGGTCGCGCATCGTCACCTGGTTGATCGGGTTGTCCTCGGCCACCAGGATCCGCAGGTTCAGCGGCGCGTAGTGCGGCGCGGCGGCCTGCCTGGTGGCGACGGCGGCGTCGCCGCTGGCCCAGCGTTCCAGCGCGAAGCCGATGCTGTTCAGGTAGTGCCGGTCGGCGCGGTGCAGTGTGGCGCCGGCGTCGTCCTGGCCGCCCGCCAGCACCACCGGCCCGTCCCACTCGATGGGCGCGGCCGCCTCGCCGCCGATCTGCACGTCGAGCAGCACGCGCTCGCCTGACTCGTCCGACGGCAGGACGGCCGGCGCCACGCTCGCCTGCGCCCCCCAATGCTCCAGCCATTCGCACAGGTTCGCGCTCAGCGCCCGGCGCGCGCTGCGCACGTAGACCCGCAGCCCGTGCAACCGCGGCGACGGTCCCGGCGGCGCCTCGGCCAGGTCCAGGTCGATGGCGATGGAGAAACTGCTGCCCAGCCCCGGCTCGCTGGTCACCTGGATGGCGGTTCCCATCAAGGCCGCCAGCCGCGCGCAGATCGACAGGCCGATGCCGGCGCCGCGCACCAGGTGCGAACCGCCGTCGATCTGGTAGAAGGGCTCGAACAAGAACGCCTGATCCTCCTCGCGGATGCCGACGCCGCTGTCGACCACCTGGAAATGCAGGCGCGCGCGCCCGCCCTCCAGCGCCTCGGCCCGCAGCCGCGCCACCACGTGGCCGGAGTCCGTGAACTTGATGGCGTTGTTGACCAGGTTGTTGAGGATCTGCCGGATCCGGCCGCCGTCGCCCATCACCCAGGCCGGCGTCGCGGTGTCGATGCCGCTGTAGATTACCAGCCCCTTGCGCTCGGCCACGCCGGCATACGAGGCGATGCAGTTTTCGACCAGCTCGCGCGGATCGAAACCCTCGCGCTGCAGCGCCAACTGGCCCGATTCGATCTTGGTGATGTCGAGGATGTCGCTGATGAGCTGCTGCAGGATCACGGAGGAATCCTGGATGCGGTCGACGTGGCGGCGTTGCGCCTCGTTCAGCGGCGTCAGCGACAACACCTCCAGCGTGCCCAGCACGCCGTACAGGGGCGTGCGGATTTCATGGCTCATGGTGGCCAGGAAGGTCGATTTGGCCTCGTTGGCGCGATCGGCCTGTTGCTTGGCCTGCGCAAGTGTGTGCTCCATCTCGGCGCGCGCGCTGATATCGGCGAAGGCGCACAGCACCACATCCTGCTTCTTGTAGCGGGTCGGCGCGAACGCAACGAACAGCGTGCGCCCGTCATGGGTGCGGAAGGTCTCGAGGGTGCCGGGGCCGGACGCGCCCAGCACCTGGCGCAGCAGCTTGTTGGTCTCGGCCGAATCGCGCAACTGCTCGCCCACGCCGATGCCCAGCCACTGCGCCGCCAGCGCATTGCCGAACACGATGCGGCCCTCCAGCCGCGACAGCACGCACAGCGCCACCGGCGCCGTGTCGAGCACGGTGCGGTTGAACTCCTCGCTCTCGACCATGTCGAGATGGGCGATCTCGGCGGGATGGATGACACGCCGGTTGTACCAGAACAGGTAGCCGCAGCCGGCCGCCAGCCCCAGGCCGAGCATCAGCAGCACCGCGGCCGGCAACCACATGTTGGCGCGAAAGAAGCCGCTGTAGGCCAGTTGGTAATAGCCGTTCCACTGACCGCTCTTGTCGGCGATGCGCAGCAGCAGGCCGTCGCGGGCGAAACGAAAGCCCGGCGCCATCACCGGCGGAGCGCCCTCGCCCAGCAGCACCTCGCCGCCCTGGCGCACCAGCCAGAAGCGGTCGAACAGCGGCACCTGCCGGATACGCTCGGAAATGCTGACACGGCCGCGGCTCAGCAGCGAGACCGCGTAGACATTGCGCCGCGTGGCGGGCTCGGCGCCGCGCCCGTTCAGCGGCAGCATCACCGGCAGCATGCCGACTATCGCGTCCGGCAGATGCGGGTCGCGCACCCACAGGACGCTCGGCCCCTCGCTGCCCGAGCGATCCTCGGGATCGGTGGCGCCGCCCGCCCGCTGCACCGCATCCACCACCGCCAGGAAGGTCTGCCGGGTCAGCGGCTCGTAGCCCGACATGGTGGCGATCGCCGGCACGCTCATGCTGAGCTGCTGGCTCGGAGACATGACGAACAGCGGCGCGGCCGGATACACCGACGCGGCCCAGCGCGTGGCGTAGAAATCCGACAGGTAATCGCCGATGCCGGTGAACACGCCGCCGGCCACCGGGCACGCGTCCGGACTCTGGCACAGCAGCGAAAACGGCATCGCCGCGATCGCGTGCTGGCCGTCGTAGAAGGCCCACGACCCGCGCTCGAACCCGGCGGTCTCGCTGACCCGCGTCGGCGCCACCAGCCGCCGTCCGTCGGGGTTCAGGCCCTGTGCATACAGGCCCTGCAGCACGCTCTCGTGGGCGTGGATATAGCCCACCAGCACGGTGAAGTCGGTGCGCAGCTTTTCCTCCTCCTGCTGCAGGATGCGCTGTCCGCCCCAATAGAGCACGCCGCCCAGCACCAGCAGCAGCGTCAGGATGGCGAACAGGACGATATTCAATCGGCGCGATGCGCGTATGACTCTTATCAACGGTGTGTCCAGTTTCATGGATGCGTCATTGCCCGCGCGCGCCAGGTCGGCGCCGCGCCATGCGCGCGGCGCCGACCGGCTCACGCGGGTCGCGGGGATTCACGGGTGGAATCGGGTGATTGGAAAAGGGCGGCGCGCCCAGCAGCGCCTGGAACGCCGCCGGGTCCACCGCGGGCGAGATCAGGAAGCCCTGCGCATAATCGCAGCCGATGCGCCGCAGGAATTGCCGCGCTGCCTCGGTCTCGACGCCCTCGGCGGTGACCCGCAGCCCCAATCGCCGTCCAAGCTGCGCCGCGGACAGCAATGCGGCCGCGCGGGACTCGTCTTCGGGGGCGCCGTGGACGAAGGCGCGATCGATCTTCAATTCGGTGAAAGGCGTCGAGATCAGGCTGTAGAGCGAGCTGTAGCCCTTGCCGAAGTCGTCCTGGGCCAAGCCGAAGCCCTGCAGCCGCAGCCGGCTGGCCCCCATATGATAATTGCCCGGCGCCACCGTCATGTCGTCTTCCAGCAGTTCGAAGGTGATGTCCTCGGCCGCCAGGCCCCGGCGCGCGACCCGCGCGCACAATTCCTCGGGCAGCCGCGGCCGGTCCAGCAGGCGCACCGGCAGGTTGACCGAGACCGGGATGCGGAAGCCGGCGCGGCGCCAGGCGCTGATGGCCGCGAGGCTGTCGTCGAGCATGCGGATCAGCAGTTCGTGCTCCAGGCCGTGGCGGCGCACCGTCGGCAGGAACGCGCCAGGCAGCAGCAGGCCCTGGTCGCGATGGCGCCAGCGCGCCAGCGCCTCGGCCCCCGCGATGGCGCCGGACGCCAGCGACTGCTTGGGCTGGAACCAGGCTTGTATGTCGCCCGCGCGCAAGGCCGCCATCACGTCGCCGCGCGACGGCGCGTAGCCCGCGCCAGCGGGCCGCCCCGCCGCCCGCGCCGAGACGCGGGCGCGCCACTGCGCCACCAGGCCGCGGACCTGTTCGGCCGTGACGGGTTTGACGAAGACGCCAAGCAGCGGCAGCCCGATTTCGCTGGCCATCAACCCGATGCTGTTGGCCAGCGCGCGCCCGCACCCCGTGACGACCGCCAGCATCGGCGGCCGCGCCAGCCCGGCCAGCTCGCGGATGAACTGCGCGCCGTCCATGCCGGGCATGCGGATGTCGGTCAGCACCAGATCGTAGCGCGCGACGCGCAGGCATTCGAGCGCGGCGGCGGCGTTCTCGGCGGTATCGACGAGACCGACGCCGGCCTGTCGCAGCAGGTCGCGCAGCGACAGGCACTGCAGCGGATGATCGTCCAGGACCAGCGCCCGGCAGGCGGCCGGCGAAGTCATGTCGGATCCTTCGCGATCCCGTGCAGGGTCTGCGCCAGCACCAGGAAGGGCAATGGCTTGCCCAGCACCTGATCCATGCCCGCGGCCAGGCCGCGCTGCACGATCTCGGCGCTCGAGCCCGACGTCAGACCGATGATCGGTCCGGCGTGGCCCGCGTCGCGCAGCGCCCGCGCCAATTGGTAGCCGTCGGACACGGGCATGTTCAGGTCGGTCAGCACCAGGTCGAACGGCTGCGCGCGCCATTGCCGCAAGGCTTCGTCGCCCTGGCTGGCCAGCGTCACCACGCAGCCCAGGTATTCGAGCTGCTCGCGCAGCACCCGCTGATTGATCGCGTTGTCCTCGACCAGCAGCACCCGCAGGTCCAGCGACCGCGACGCAGCCCCCGCCACGCCGGACGCGCCGGGCTCGACTCCGTCCTGCGCCATGCGCACGGCGCGGCAGATGCTGGCGGGGTCGGACGCGCTCGCCACGCCTTCGGCCGCGTCGGCCATGAAGGCGTCCTGGCTCGCCCCGGGCGCCCACACCGTGACCTGCCGTTGCCGCCACTGCGGCGCCGGCGCGGACGGCGGCCAGGTCCGCACCAGCACCGCATCCGCCGACCCGGCCGCGTCGCCCGCCTGGCGGTACGGCAGCGCGGCCGCGCCGCACGCGCTCAGCCAGCCGCGTACGTTGTCGACCACTTCGGGCACCGCGCCATCGACATACACCGGCCGCGGCGCCAGCGCGACCGGCGCGGCGCCGACCGGCTCGTCCGCCGCCAGCGTCAGGCAGAACGCAATGCTGGTGCCCAGCCCTTCCTCGCTGACCACCGACAGCGCGCCGCCCATCAGATCCGACAGGCGCCGGCAGATCGTCAGCCCCAGGCCGGTGCCGCCGCTGTCGCCCCCCTGCCCCGCGGGGATCCGGAAGTACGGCTCGAACAGCCGCGCGCGGTGGTCCTCGCGGATACCCGGGCCGGTGTCCGCCACCTGAAACCGCAGCCGGACCTGCCCCGGCTCGCGGGCGACGGCGGCGCAGGCGCGCAGCACCACGCGGCCCGCCTCGGTGAACTTGACCGCGTTGCTGACCAGATTGTTGAGGATCTGCTGGATGCGCACCGCGTCGCCGCGCACCGTCATCGGCATGCCGACCTCGCTCAGGCCATACAGGGTCAACCCCTTGGCGGCGGCCCGCGCCGCGTAATTGGCCACCACCTGTTCCACCAGCTCGGCCGGCGAGAACGCGCCGATCTCCAGCTCCTCGCGGCCGGCCTCGATGCGCGACAGGTCCAGCGTGCCGTTGACGGTGCGCAGCAGCGTCGACGACGACTGCTGGATCGTGTCCAGGTACTGTCGCTGAGGCGCGCTCAGGCCGCTCATGGCCAGCAGCTCGAGCGTGCCGAGAATGCCGTAGAGGGGCGTGCGGATTTCGTGGCTGATGGCGGCAAAGAACATCGCCTTCGAGGCGCTGGCCTGGTCGGTGGCCAGCTTGGCCTGGCGCAGCGCGTGCTCGACCTTCTTCTGCGCCGTGATGTCGCTGATGCCGCACAGCACGACGTCTTCGGATTGATAGGTGGTGGCGGCGAACGCCACGTAGGCGCTGCGGCCGTTCTCCAGCGTGCATTCCTCGCCGCCGGTCTCGGCGCCCGCCCGCAGCAGCGTCTCGCGCCAGTGGTCTCGCTCGCCCAGCCATTGACGGGCCGCGGCGTTCGACAGCAGCACCGCGCCATCGGCGCGCCGCAGCAGGCACAGGCCGACCGGCGCCACCTCGACGATCTTGCGGTTGAGCGCCACGCTGTCCAGCAGCGCCGCGTATTGCCGCTGCGCCGGCCGCACCAGCCGAAGGCGCAGATGGCGTACCGCCAGCAGCACCGCCGCCAGCAGCGCCAGCGCCACGCCGGCGGCCGCCTCGAACGCCGGCGCGCCATCCTCGATCAGGTCGCTGATCGGCACGTAATAGGCCAGCCGCCAACCCGCCTCGCCCACCGATTTGACCAGCACCAGCGTCTGCGGCCACCAGCTCGCCCCGCGCAGGCGGAACGAATCGCGCGACAGGTAGGCCGGCGTCTCCTCGACCCGAGGCGGCAGCTTGCCGCCATGCAGGGCCATGGCGCCGTCGCCGTCATACAGCGCGTAGCTGGCCCCTCCGCTGGCGCACTCCACCGGGTCGAGCACCGCCCCCAGGCCGCCCACCTCGAGCCCGATCCAGGTGCGGTCCTCGCCCGCGACATCGGCCGGCGTGTAGAGGAACAGGCGATTGGCCGGATCCATCGGCGGCCGCAGCCAGACGATCGGCGTGCGGCCGTCCGGCCCCGGCCGCGCGCTGCGCAGCCGCAGCGCCTGCGCCAGCCAGCGGGCGGTGTCGCCGGACATCGGCGTGACGCCGCCATCTGCCGGCATCGCCAGGCGGGCGGCCGCGCCGCCGGACGGCGAGACGTAGACGATGTGGGCGCGCAGTTGCGCCACGTTGACGCGATCGCGCGGCGTGAGGATCAACGCCCAGTCAAAGGCGCCGCCGGCATCGGCCAGCGGCGCCACCGTGACCTGGCCGGAGGGACCGAGCGTCTGCGGCATCTGCGACAGCGGCAGGCGGCGGCTGTTGCGCACAGTTGAAGCCGCGACGGAACGCAGCAGCGCCTCGCGCTGGTCGAAATACAACTGGGCGTTGTAGGCGCCGGCGTTCATGCGGCGGCGGTACTTCGAGACCTCGGCGGTGAACGCCCCGTAGGCGTACAGCGCGGTCCCCACCAGGAAGCAGGCCGCGAGCGCGACGGCGAACAGGTGCAGTAAAAGCATGGACAGCCCCGGCGCCGCCGCGGTCGGGGCTTCCCGGGTGCGGGGGGCTACGATCATGCCGCCGATCATAGAATTCCGTCCTACCGCCCAAACCAAGAATTTTCTTAAAGCCGACGTGGCGCCGGCCCGCCGCGCGACGACGCGCGCGCAAAGAAAAAACCCGCAGAACTTGCGTTCTGCGGGTTTCTTGCCAGCCTGGCATGCCAGGCTGGAAATCTGGCGGAGATGGTGGGATTCGAACCCACGATGCAGTTTTTAGCCACATACTCCCTTAGCAGGGGAGCCCCTTCAGCCTCTCGGGCACATCTCCGAAGAGAACGAGATTCTAGCACGACTTTTTACACTGTTGCCCGCGCAATGCCGCGGGCGTGAAAAAAACCGTGCCGGACCCGCGTCGCTCAGGCCTTGGCGGCGGGCGCCTGGTCCAGGCCGAAGGCCTTGTGCAGCGCGCGCACGCCCAGTTCCATGTACTTGTCGTCGATGATGACCGAGGTCTTGATCTCGCTGGTGCTGATCATCTGGATGTTGATGCTTTCCTGCGAAAGCGTCTGGAACATCAGGCTGGCCACGCCAACGTGCGAGCGCATGCCGATGCCGACGATCGAGACCTTGGCGACCTTTTCATCGGTCGACAGTTCACGCGCGCCCACGGCGGGGATGACTTCGCGCTTGAGCAGGTCGACGGCGCGCGCGAACTCGTTGCGGTTCACGGTGAACGAGAAATCGGTCGTGCCAGCCACGGACTGGTTCTGCACGATCATGTCGACGTCGATGTTGGCGGCGGCGACAGGGCCCAGGATCGAGAAGGCGATGCCGGGCTTGTCGGGCACGCCCAACAGGGTGATTTTGGCTTCGTCGCGGCTGAAGGCGATGCCGGAGACAACGGCGGCTTCCATTTTTTCGTCTTCCTCAAAAGTAATCAGCGTGCCCGAACGCATTTCTTCGTCGAGCGGGATGAGCGGGTCGGTCAGCGAGGACAGCACCCGCGTCGGCACACGGTATTTGCCGGCGAATTCGACCGAGCGGATCTGCAGGACCTTGGAGCCCAGCGAGGCCATTTCCAGCATTTCCTCGAAGGAAACGACGGCCATGCGGCGCGCTTCGGGCACCACCCGCGGATCGGTCGTGTAGACGCCATCCACATCGGTGTAGATCAGGCATTCATCGGCCTTGAGCGCCGCCGCCACGGCCACGGCCGAGGTGTCGGAGCCGCCGCGGCCCAGGGTGGTGATGTGGCCGTCAGGGTCCACGCCCTGGAAGCCGGTGACGATGACCACGCGGCCGGCGTCGAGGTCGCCGCGGATGCGGGCGTCGTCGATCGAGGTGATGCGGGCCTTGGTGAACGACGAATCGGTGCGCACCGGCACCTGCCAGCCCGCGTAGCTGCGGGCGGCGACGCCTTCGGCCTGCAGTGCGATGGCCAACAGGCCGCTGCTGGCCTGCTCGCCGGTGGCGGCGATCATGTCAAGCTCGCGCGCGTCGGGCTGGGGCGTAATCTCGCGCGCCAGGCCCAGCAGGCGATTGGTTTCGCCTGCCATGGCCGACGGCACCACGACAACCTGGTGGCCGGCAGCGTGCCACTTCGCGACGCGTCGCGCCACGTTCCTGATGCGCTCGACCGAGCCCATCGAAGTACCGCCATATTTATGAACGATCAGGGACATCTCGTACTCTGGCTGGGGACCCGCCGCAAGAGTGGGGGCGGGCAAAACCTCATATTCTATCCCGACGGTAAAAATTTGCGCACGCCATGGAATTTTCTTTCCAGGGAACGGTCGTTTTTTCCGGAAAACTGTCGTTCTGGCCAGAATTAGACGGCGCCAGCCGCGGATTTCCCTGCGCGCGGCGCCTCCGGGTACCGGGCGCCCCCCTTTTGCGCTAGCGTGACGCCGGCGTCTGCGGATCCGGCTGCGGCTCGATCCACACCCGCCCGCGATGGCAGCGCACCACGTGGCCGGCCTGTTCGACCCGCAACTGGCGGTCGTGCCCCAGGCTGTGCACGCCGCGCAGTTGGCGCAGCAGGTCGTTCAGGCGCGCCTCGGTCGGCATGCGGGCGCCCTGTTGCGCCATCCAGTGGCGCAGCACGTGCGCCTGGCGCGCCGGCGACAGCCGCCGCCAGGCCGCCAGCGAGAAGCTGGCGCCGTCCGCGCCCGGCTCCAGCGCGGCGAAATCCTCGCGCGCCACCTCGTCCAGGATCTCGCCCGCCTCGGCCATGTGCCGGGCGTGGCGCGCGACGATGGCGCGCCAGCCGGGCCAGCGCGCATCCAGCACCGGCGCCAGCAATTCGCGCAGCGCGGCGCGGGTGTAGCGCGGATCGGCGTTGGTCGGGTCCTGCACCGCGTGCCAGCCGGTGGCGTCGGCAAACTGCCGCGCGGCCTGCAGGATCGTCGTCCGGTCCTGCTCCAGCCACGGCCGCAGATAGGTCAGGCCGTCACGCGATGTGAGCGGCGCCATGGCCGCCATGCCGGCCAGCCCGGTGCCGCGCAGCAGGCGCAGCAGCACGGTCTCGGCCTGGTCGTTGCGGTGGTGCGCCAGCAGGACCAGGCCGATGCCCTCCTCGTCCGCCAGCCGCGCCAGCGCGGCATAGCGGGCGTCGCGCGCGGCGGCCTCGATGCCCTTGCCGCCGGCCGCGTCGACCTCGACGCGGGCCTGCCGCAGCGGCAGTTCCAGCAGCCGGGCCAGCGCCTCGACCTGATCGCGCCAGCCATCGGCGGCGGCTTGCAGGCCGTGATGCACGTGCAGCAGAGCCACGCCGGCGCCCAGTTCCCGCGCCACAGCGGCGGCATGGACCGCCAGCATGGCCGAGTCGGCGCCGCCGCTGACAGCCACGGCGAACCGCCCTGGCGGCCGCGGCAGGGCTTGCAGGGCGCGGCGCAGGGCCGCGATCAGGTCGGGCGAGACGGGATGGGGGAAAGGGGTCCCCGCGGCAGTCGAGTCGGACGCGGGGCGGGAAGTCATGGCGGCGGGCGCGGGCCGGAAGCGGCCGCGGCGCCGGCCAAGGCCGGCGCGCGCGCTTCGCTCAGGCGCGCACTTCCTGGAAGGCGCCGTAGGACAGCAGGCGTTGCACCCGCTGTTCCACCAGTTGCTCGGGCGTCATGCCCTGCAACTGGCGCAGGGCGTCGCCGAGCGCGCGGCGCAGCAGGCGCGCCATGACGCGCGGGTCGCGGTGCGCGCCGCCCACGGGTTCATTGATGACGCGGTCGACCAGGCCCAGGTCCTTCAGGCGCGGGGCGATGATGGCGAGCGCCTCGGCGGCCTCGGGCGCCTTGTCGGCGCTGCGCCACAGGATCGAGGCGCAGCCTTCGGGCGAGATCACCGCGTAGGTCGCGTACTGCAGCATCAGCACGGCGTTGCCCACGGCGATCGCCAGCGCGCCGCCCGAGCCGCCTTCGCCGATGATGGTGACGATCACGGGCACCTTCAGTTCGGCCATGGCGTACAGGTTGTGGCCGATGGCTTCGGACTGGCCGCGTTCCTCGGCGCCGATGCCGGGATAGGCGCCCGGGGTGTCGACGAAGGTGAACACGGGAATGCCGAACTTCTCGGCCAGGCGCATCAGGCGCAGGGCCTTGCGGTAGCCTTCCGGACGCGGCATGCCGAAGTTGCGCGCGGCGCGTTCCTTGGTGTCGCGGCCCTTCTGGTGGCCGATCACCATGCAGGGCGTGCCGTTGAAGCGCGCCAGGCCGCCCACGATGGACTGGTCGTCGGCGTACATGCGGTCGCCGTGCAGTTCGTGGAAGTCGGTGAAGATCTCGCGCACGTAGTCCAGCGTGTAGGGACGCTGGGGGTGGCGGGCGACCAGCGCCGTCTGCCAAGGCGTGAGCTTGGCGTAGATCTCCTTGGCCAGCGACTGGCTCTTCTGCTGCAGACGTCCGATCTCGTCGGAGATGTCCACCGCCGAATCGGCCTGCACATAGCGCAGCTGCTCGATCTTGTTCTCAAGCTCGGCGAGCGGCTGTTCAAATTCCAGAAATGTATTGCGCATGTAGTGTGGTTCCGTAGATGGGCGACCTGGATTGCGTCAGTATTGGACCGGCGTCGGTTCCAGACTGCGCCACAGATACCAGGTTGCCACGGTACGCCAGGGTTGCCACGCCAGCGAGACTTCACGAGCCTCGAAGCGCGAGACAGGCTCGCCGCTGAAATAGTGTAGCGAGATTGCCTTGAGCAACCCAGGATCATCCAGCGGCAGGACATCGGGCCGCTGCAGATTGAAAATCAAAAACATCTCCGCCGTCCAGCGTCCGATGCCGCGGATGGCGGTCAATTCCGAAATGACGGCCTCGTCGTCCATGGCCGCCCATTTCTCGGGGTGCACCCGGCGTTCGCCGAAATGCACCGCCAGATCCAGCACGTACTCGGCCTTGCGCTGCGACAGGCCGGCCGCGCGCAGGCCTTCCAGGCCCACGCGCAACACCGCCACCGGCGTGGGACGCTTGCCGGCGGCTTCCAGGAACTTGTCCCAGACGGCGTCGGCCGCCTTGGCAGAGACCTGCTGCCCGATGATGGCGCGGGCCAGCGTCACGAACGGCGTGCCGCGCGACGTCAGCCAGACCTCGGGGTGCTGGGGAATGATCTTTTTCAGGATGCGGTCGCGCCGCATCAGGTGGGCGACGGCGGCTTCCCAATAATCCGGCTTGGGAATCTCGGTATCTGCGATGGACATGGCGGGCGTATCCAGGGGGTTCACGCCCGACGCCACTGCGTCAGGCCGCCCGGCTTGTCATCGAGCTCGATGCCGGCTTCGCGCAACTCGGCGCGGATGCGGTCGGCCTGGGCGAAGTCGCGCGCGGCCTTGGCGGCGGCGCGGGCGTCGATCAGGGCCTGGATGGCGGCGGCGTCGAGTTCGGCGCGCGCGCCCTGCTCCATGCCGGCGGCCGAATAGCGGGTGGACGACTGGAAATACGTCGCCGGGTCCTGTTGCAGCAGGCCCAGCAGGCCGCCCAGGGCCTTGAGCTGGCCGGCGCTGCGCGCGCTCTTGCCGCGGTTGGCCTCGGAGGCCAGCTCGAACAGGGCCGCGACCGCGCCCGAACTGTTGAAATCGTCGTCCATGGCGGCCTTGAAGGCCTGCGCCTGCGGCTCGTTCCAGTCGATGCCCTGGTCGTCCGCCGGCACGTTCTGCAGCGCCTGGTACAAGCGGTCGAGCGCGTTCTGGGCGTCGACCAGGTTGTCCGGCGTGTAGTTCTGCGGACTGCGGTAGTGGTTGCGCACGATGAAGAAGCGCACCATTTCCGCTTCACGCGGGTTGACGCGGTAGTCGGCCGTGTCGGCGGCCGGCTCGCCCTGGGCGATGGTCTGGCGGATGGTGCGGAAGTTGCCGAGCGACTTGGACATCTTGTCCGAATCGACCATCAGCGGGCCGCAGTGCATCCAGATGTTGGCCAGCGTGCCGCCAAAGGCGCCCTCGGTCTGGGCGATCTCGTTCTCGTGGTGCGGGAATTTCAGGTCGGGGCCGCCGCCATGGATGTCCAGCGGCAGGCCGAGCAGCGACTTGCTCATGGCCGAGCACTCGATGTGCCAGCCAGGCCGGCCCAGGCCATAGGGCGATTCCCACTTGGTGTCGGCCGGTTCTTCTTCCTTGGCGGACTTCCACAGCACGAAGTCGAGCGGGTCGCGCTTGGCCGAGCCCACCGCCACGCGCTCGCCGGCGCGCAGGTCGTCCAGGGTCTTGCCCGACAGCTTGCCGTAGCCCTCGAAACCGCGCACGGCGTAGTTCACGTCGCCGTCATCGGCCTGGTAGGCCAGGCCCTTCTGCTCGAGCTTGCCGATGATGTCCAGCATCTCGCCCACGTACTCGGTGGCGCGCGGCTCGCGGTCGGGCGAAGCCACGCCCAGCGCGCGCTCGTCGGCGTGCATGGCGTCGATGTAGAACTCGGTGACCTCGCCGATGCGGCGGCCGGTCTCGACCGCGCGGCGGATGATCTTGTCGTCGATGTCGGTGATGTTGCGCACGTAGTCGACCGCCAGGCCGCTGGCGCGCAGCCAGCGCTGCACCACGTCGAAGGACACCAGCATGCGGGCGTGGCCCAGGTGGCAGAAGTCGTACACGGTCATGCCACACACGTACATGCGCACCTGGCCGGCCTGGGCCGGTTTGAACGGTTCTTTGGTACGCGATAACGTGTTGTAGATTTGCAGCATGGCGCTTGTGATGGTCCTGTTCTTTCCGTGGCGGCCGCGGAAATCGTTGCGCCCGAAGGACGATACCTTCGAGGCTTGCCGTCCGGCCGGGTGGTTCGGGCGATGCCCGGGTTCGCGTCATCCAGTCTGCGTGCCCACCGGCTTCACCTACCGGCCTTACCCACCGAATTCACCCATTGTCGAGCCAAAAACCCAACCGAGGCTAAAATGGCGGTCGTCAAGTATAGCAAGCGGCCCGGCCGCGCGCGTCAGCGCCGGCCGGCCACGACTTTTAACGGATGCCCACGTGACTATCAAGCCGCGTTTTTGCGTCACCCTGCTCGCCCTGGCCCTGGCAGGCTCGCCGCTGGCCGGCGCCCATGCCCAATCCATGGCCGGCGGATCGGGCGAGAACCCGAATGCCAATCGCACCACCCTGGACCCGATTCCGCCCGAGGGCGGCTGGGACGGCCTGTCGAACGTGCTCAAGTCGATGCAGCCCAGCGTGGACACCCGGCTGCAGCCGTCCGCCTCGCAGATCACCACCCACATCGAACGCCTGCTGAACCGCGGCGACAACGCCGAAGCGCTGGCGATGATCGAAAAGCGCGAAGCCGAGATCAAGGACCAGCGCGGCACCGACGTGCAACTGATGTTCCAGCATGCGCGCGCCCTGGCCGCGCTCGACCGCAAGGCCGAGGCCATCGACATCTACACCGAGATGACGACCCGCTTTCCCGAGCTGCCGGAACCCTGGAACAACCTGGCGGCTCTATATGCCAGCCGGGGCGAACTTGAAAAAGCGCAGGACGCCCTGCAAATGGCCCTGCGCGCCGACCCGGGCTACGCCGCCGCGCGCGCCAACCTGGGCGACCTGCAACTGCTGCAGGCCCTGCGCACCTACAAGCAGGCCGCCAAGGAAGGCGTGCCCGGCATGCAGGACAAGGCCCGCGAAGTCGAAACCATGCTGAAGGATAAGCAACGCAAATGACGTCCCGTTACTCCCCTCTTCACCTGCTGCGCCTGACGGCGTGCTCGTTCGCGCTGGCATTTGCCCCGGCGCTCGTCAGCGCCGCGCCCGCGGCCGCCCCCTCCAACTCCACCTCTGAAGGCACAAAAGCCATGAGCACCAATCCCCGCGTCAAGCTTCACACCAACCAAGGCGACATGGTCATCACCCTGGACGCCGCCAAGGCGCCCAAGACCGTCGAGAACTTCCTGACCTACGTCAAGGAAGGCTTTTACAACGGCACGGTGTTCCATCGCGTGATCGATGGCTTCATGATCCAGGGCGGCGGCTTCGAGCCCGGCATGAAGCAGAAGCAGACCCACGCCCCGATCGAGAACGAGGCCAACAACGGCCTGAAGAACGACAAGTACACCCTGGCGATGGCCCGCACCAGCGACCCGCACTCGGCCACCGCGCAGTTCTTCATCAACGTCTCGAACAACGACTTCCTGAACTTCACCGCGCCCACGCCCAACGGTTGGGGCTACGCCGTGTTCGGCAGCGTCACCGAAGGCACCGACGTGGTCGACAAGATCAAGGGCGTGAAGACCGGCAACAAGGGCTTCCACCAGAACGTGCCGAACGAAGACGTGATCATCGAGAAGGCCGAAGTTCTTGAATAAGATCGCCCTGTCCGGCCCGGTCTGGCTGGCCTCCGACCTGCACCTGGGGCCGGCCACGCCGGCCACGGCGGAGGCCTTCCTGGCCTTCCTGCAGGCGGCCGAGGAAGAAGCCGCCGCCCTGCTGCTGCCGGGCGACATCTTCGACGCCTGGATCGGCGACGACGTGATCCGCGCCGCGCCGCCGTGGCTCGCCACGGCGCTGACGGCGCTGCGCGCCACGGCCGGCCGGATTCCGGTGTGGCTCGGCCGCGGCAACCGCGACTTCCTGATCGGCGAGGAACTGGCCGCCGCGGTGGGCGCCAAGCTGCTGCCCGAGCCGGCGCTGCTGCAGACCGACTACGGCGACATCCTGCTGACCCACGGCGACGAGTTCTGTACCGACGACGCGGCCTACCAGCAGTTCCGCCAGATGGTGCGCAACCCGCGGTGGCAGGCTGAATTCCTGGCCAAGACCATCCCCGAGCGCCTGGCGATGGCGCAGCAGGCGCGTGGCGAAAGCCAGATGGCCAACCAGGGCAAGTCCATGGAGATCATGGACGTCAACGCCGGGGCCGTGGCGCAGGCCTTCCGCGACCATGGCGTCAAGCTGATGGTGCACGGCCACACGCACCGCCCCGCCCGCCACGTGCTGGAGGTCGACGGCGTCAAGCGCGAGCGCTGGGTGCTGCCGGACTGGGACTGCGACCACGTCTCGCCGCCGCGCGGCGGCTGGTTGGTCATCGACCGCGACGGCCTGCAGTTCTACGACCTGGAAACGGCCGAATAGGCGGCGTGCCCGTCCTGTCCGTCCGAAAGCAAAGGGCCGCGTCATGCGCGGCCCTTTCTTTTTGCCCGTCGCGTTGGCGCGGCGCGGATCTCAGCGGGTGAAGATCCAGGCCGCCACGATGGCGCCGAACACGATCCGGTACCAGGCGAACACGCGATAGGTGTGGTTGGCCACGAAGCGCAGCACCGCCCGCACCACCACGATGGCGCTCAGGAAGGCCGCCACGAAGCCCACGGCGATGCCGGACAGGTCGTGCTGCGTCAGCAGGTCCATGTTCTTGTACATGTCGTACACGGCCGCGCCCAGCATGGTCGGCATGGCCAGGAAGAACGAGAACTCGGTGGCCGTCTTGCGCTGGATGCCGGCGATCATGCCGCCGATGATGGTGGCGCCGGAACGCGAGGTGCCGGGAATCATGGCCAGGCATTGCGCCACGCCCACGCCCAGCGCCTGCTTCCAGGTGATCTGTTCCAGGGTATGGGCGGTGGCGCGCTCATCCGAGGCGGTATCGTCGGCCGCGCCCGGCGCGTCGCCGGGGGTGTGGCGGGTGCGGCGTTCCACGTACAGCATGATCAGGCCGCCCAGCACCAGCGTCACCACCACCACGCCGGGGTGGTAGAACACCTGCTTGATGGACTTGATGAAGATGGCGCCGATGACCGCCGCCGGCAGGAAGGCGATCAGCAGGTTGCGGGTGAACGCCACCTCGCTCGCCACGCCGGTGAGGGTGCCGCGGATCAACCGCAGCAGCCGCGCGCGGAAAATCCACATCACCGCCAGGATCGAGCCCAGTTGGATCACCACCTCGAACACCTTGCCCTGGCTGGATTCGAAGTTGAGCCAGTCGCCGATCAGGATCAGGTGGCCGGTGCTGGACACCGGGATGAACTCGGTCAGCCCCTCGACGATGCCGAGGATGAAGGCCTTGATGAGATAGAGCGTGGTATCAGTCACGATGGCAAGGGTTCCTTGAAGGCATCTAGTCGTTGGTCAGCGCGGCGTCTTCGTCCAGCGGCTCGGGGGAGCGTTTCTCGACGCGCACCAGGGCAATGCGGCGGCCGTCCATTTCCAGCACCTCGAAGCGGAAATGGTCGTGGTGGAATTCGTATTCGCAGACGTCGCCCGGCTTGGGCAGGTGGCCAAAGCGCGACAGCAGGTAGCCCGCCAGGGTCGAGAAGTCCTGCGCCTCGTCGACCAGGCCTTCGGTTTCCAGCACCTGCTCGACGTGGTGCAGGTCGGCCGCGCCGTCGATCTTCCAGGTGTTGGGGCCGTCGGCGACGATGTCGGGCAGTTCGTCCTCGTCGGGGAATTCGCCGGCGATCGCCTCGAACACGTCGATCGGCGTCACCAGGCCCTCGATGGCGCCGAACTCGTCGGCCACCAGCACCAGTTGGCCGCGCGAGCGCTTGAGGGTGTCCATCAGGCGCAGGATGCCGATGGCCTCGTGCACGATGATCGGGTCGCGCAGGCGGTTGCGGCGCACCCGGCCCTCGGTGATCAGGTCGGCCACCAGGTCCTTGGCGCGGGCGATGCCCAGCACCTCGTCGAGCGAACCGCGGCAGACCGGGAAGAAACTGTGCGGCGCCTCGGTGATCTGGCGGCGGATGGTGTCGGGGTCGTCGTCGATGTTGATCCACGACACGTCGGTGCGCGGCGTCATGATCGAGCGGATCGAGCGCTCGGCCAGCGTCAGCACGCCGCTGACCATGTTGCGCTCCTCGACGCCGAAGGCCGGGATGGCGGGACCGTCGGCGCTGGGCAGGTCGGGCTCGTCGGCCGGCGGGCGCTTGCCCAGCATGCGCAGCACCGCCGAGGCGGTGCGTTCGCGCATGGGCCGGCGCGCGTCCAGCTTGAGCAGGTTGCGGCGCGCCACCTGGTTCAGGGCCTCGATCGCCACCGAGAAGCCGATGGCGGCGTACAGGTAGCCCTTGGGCACCTTGAAGCCGAAGGCCTCGGCCAGCAGCGAGAAGCCGATCATGAGCAGGAAGCCCAGGCACAGCACCACCACCGTCGGATGCGCGTTGACGAAGCGCGTCAGCGGCTTGGAGGCCAGCAGCATGATGCCGATGGCGATGACCACGGCGATCATCATGATGGCCAGGTGGTCCACCATGCCGACCGCGGTGATGACCGAGTCCAGCGAGAACACCGCGTCCAGCACCACGATCTGCGTCACGATGACCCAGAAGCTGGCGTACACGCGCGGCCCCGAGGAGCCGCCATGCTGCCCGCCTTCGAGCCGCTCGTGCAGCTCCATGGTGCCCTTGAACAGCAGGAAGAAGCCGCCGGCCATGAGGATCAGGTCGCGCCCCGAGGGCGACAGCGGTCCGACCGAAAACAGGGGGGTGGTCAGGGTGACCAGCCACGACATGACCGACAGCAGGCCAAGCCGCATGACGAGCGCCAGGCTCAGGCCAAGGATGCGCGCGCGGTCGCGTTGCGACGGCGGCAGCTTGTCCGCCAGGATGGCGATGAAAATCAGGTTATCGATTCCCAGGACGATCTCAAGGACGACCAGGGTAAGCAAGCCGACCCACGCAGCGGGGTCCAGCAGCCACTCCATCAGGAGCTCCAGAAGTTACACGACCGGTAATCGTACCCGGAAAACGCGTGACACGCCGGTGACAGGGGTCGCGCGGATGGCTTACGGAACTGTGCCGAGGCGTGCGCCGCGCTGGGATGCGCAACGGCGCGCGCGACAAAAAAGCCGGCCACATGGGCCGGCTTCGGGAATGCGTCGGGACGCGCCCGCGGCGTCAGGCCGCCGGCGTCGGGTTCAGCGCCGACAGCATCTGCGTGAAGATCTTCGGGCTGGCGGCCAGCACGTTGCCGGAATCCATCCAGCCCTGCTCGCCGTCGAAATCGGCGACCAGGCCGCCGGCTTCCAGCACCATCAGGCTGCCGGCCGCCAGGTCCCAGGGCTTCAGGCCCACGCCGCAGAAGCCGTCCAGGCGGCCGCAGGCGACATAGGCCAGGTCCAGCACGGTGGCGCCCAGGCGGCGCACGCCGGTGCTGCCTTCGGCCATGGCGCGGAAACGCTGCGAGCCTTGTTCCAGGTCGCCCAAGTTGGGCCAGTGCGCGCCCAGCAGGGCCTCGTGGTAGCGGGTGCGGCCCGAGACGCGCACGCGGCGGTCGTTCAGGAAGGTGCCGCTGCCACGGCTGGCGGTGAACAGTTCGTTGCGCGAGGGATCATAGATGACCGCCTGCGTGACCTGGCCGCGCTGGGTCAGCGCGATCGACACGGCGTAATTGGGCAGGCCGTGGATGAAGTTGGTGGTGCCGTCCAGCGGATCGATGATCCACTGGAATTCGGCCTGGTCGGGGCCCTGCAAGCCGAATTCCTCGCCCAGGACGGCATGGTCCGGATAGGCGGCGCGCAGCGTCTCGACGATGGACTCCTCGGCGGCGCGATCGACTTCCGTGACATAATCGCGCGGCCCCTTGCGAGCCACGCTGAGTCGTTCCAAATCCATGCTGGCACGGTTGATGATGGTGCCGGCACGCCGGGCCGCCTTGATGGCGATGTTGAGCATCGGGTGCATAAAATTCCGTACGTATGCGGTGGGTAGGCCGCTAGCCACCCCCCCGGATCCGCCGCCCCCGACAGGGGAAACCGGCTCAAAAAACCAGGAAGGCACTAAGCCAAACGTGCCATTTTAAATGACTCAAGCATTTTCACGCGTTCGCTTCATCATGGTGAACCCCAGCCACCCCGGAAACGTCGGTTCGGCGGCCCGCGCGATCAAGACCATGGGCTTCTCCGAACTGGTGCTGGTGGGCCCCAAATTCGCCGATGTCACCAGCCAGCCGGAGGCCGTGGCCCTGGCCAGCGGCGCCCTGGACGTGCTGGAAAACGCGCGCATCTACGATACCCTGGAAGAGGCGCTGGCGCCCGTGACGCTGGCGTTCGCCCTGACCGCCCGGGTGCGTGACCTCGGCCCCCCGCCCTGCGACATCCGCCAGGCCGCCGACCTGGCCTGCGCCCACCTGGCCGAAACCGCCGAGGGCTGCACCGCCGTCGTGCTGGGCACCGAGCGCGCCGGTCTCACCAATGACCAGATCGGACTGTGCCACCGCATCTGCCACATTCCGGCCAACCCCGAGTACAGCTCGCTGAACGTCGCCCAGGCGCTGCAACTGGCGGCCTGGGAGCTGCGCTACGCGCTGCTGGTGGACCAGGGCGCCCCGTTGCTGCCGGCCTCGACCGCGCAGGCGCCCTCGCGCGGCGCCGAGCCGGCCTCGGGCGAGGCGGTGCAGGCCTTCCTGGCGCACTGGGAAGAGGCGCTGGTGGGCGTGCGATTCCTGGACCCGGCCCATCCCAAGAAGCTGCTGCCGCGCATGCGGCACCTTTTTTCTCGCGTCGCCCTGACCCGCGACGAGGTGGACATGATGCGCGGGGTCTGCACCGCCATGCTGGCCACGGCCCGCCGCGACGGCGACGCAAAAAAATAGGGACGGGCATCGGCCCGTCCCCTGTCATCGGCCGCCGGCGGTTGACCCGCCGCGGCACGAAGCGCGCGATCAGTCGACCTTGGCGCCCGACGCCTTGACCACCGGCGCCCAGCCTTCCACTTCCGACTTGATGAACTGGCCGAATTCGGCCGGCGTGGTCTTGACGCCCACGGCGCCCAGCTTTTCGAAAGCCAGTTGCACGTCGGGCTTGTCCAGCGCCTTGACCATGGCGGCGTTGAGCTTGTTGACCACCTCGGGCGGCGTGCCGGCCGGCGCGATCAGGCCGAACCACGACGACACGTCGAAGTTGGCGAAGCCCGCTTCCTTCATGGTGGGCAGGTCCGGCGCGCTCTTGGAACGCTCGGCGGTGGTCACCGCCAGGGCGCGCAGCTTGCCCGACTGGGCGTGCGGCCAGGCCGACGGCATGTTGTCGAACATGAACTGCACCTGGCCGCCGATCAGGTCGGTGATGGCCGGCGCGCTGCCCTTGTAGGGCACGTGCAGCACGTCGATGCCGGCCTGCATCTTGAACAGCTCGCCTGCCATGTGGATCGAGGTGCCGCTGCCCGACGAGGCGAACGCCAGCTTGCCCGGGTTCTTCTTGGCGTAATCGACCAGTTCCTGCACCGTCTTGACCGGCACCTGCGGGTTGACCACCAGGATGTTCGGCACCTTGGCGCCCAGCGCCACGGGAGTGAAGTCCTTCGTCAGGTCGAACGTGACGTTCTTGTACAGCGTCTGGTTGATGGCGCTGGTGACGGCCACGAACAGCAGCGTGTAGCCGTCAGGCGCGGCGCGTTGCACCTGGTCGGTGGCGATGTTGCTGCCGGCGCCCGGCTTGTTCTCGACCACGAACGACTGGCCCAGGCTCTCGGTGAGTTCCTTGGCCATGATGCGGGCGATCACATCGGTGGTGCCGCCGGCGGAGAAGCCGACCACGATGCGGACAGGTTTATCGGGATAGGCGGCCTGGGCGGAACCCATGGCGAAAGCGCTTGCGGCGGTAGCCAGTAGCGTGGCGGCAAGACGCCGCAGTCCAGGCTTTTGACCGGTCATCATATAGTCTCCGTGCTGATACTGTCCATTAAATGGACGATTTGAATTATTGGATGCTGCATTCTGATCTATACACGAGCGGAGCATCAAGGTAGAGTCCACGGTACGGACTATGGTTTTCCCTTGACCAAGACGCAATAACCCCCAAGTTTTCAGAGAGTTGCATGCAAGACAGCGATGCCGCGGCCGCAGGCCCACGCACATTGCGGCGCGGGCTGGCCGTTCTGGCCGCCCTGCGGGACCAGGGGCCTGATGGCCTCAGCGTGACCGATATTGCCCGCCTGACGGGCATTCAGCGCCCCACCATCTACCGGCTGCTGGCCGCCCTGCTCGACGCGGGCCTGGTGCTGCCGGTGACGGGCACCAAGAAATACCGCGCCCAGTTGGCGGTGGACCCCGACACCCGTTCGCGCGATCCGCGCGTGCGCCAGTTGCTGCCGGTGCTGCGGCGCCTGGCCGACCGCACCGGCGACGCGGTGTTCCTGGTGGTGCGCGACGAGGACGATTCCATCAGCCTGCATCGCGAGATCGGCAGTTACCCGGTGCAGATCCTCGCGACCTACGCCGGCAAGCGCCAGCCGCTGGGCGTGGGCTCGGGCGGCATGGCGCTGCTGGCGGCGCTGTCCGACGACGTCGCCCGCGGCATCGTCGAGCGCAACTCCAGCCGGCTCGACGAATACGGCGGCATGACGCCGCAGGAAATGTTCCGACTGATCGAGAACACCCGCGCGCGCGGCTATTCGGTGGTGGGCAACCACGCCGTGCGCGGCGCGCTGGGCGTGGGCTGCGCCCTGCTCGACAACCATGGCGCGCCGCTGCTTGCGGTCAGCGTGACGGCCATCATCGACCGCATGCCGGCCCAGCGCCAGCGCGAGATCGCCGGCTGGATCAAGGCCGAACTGGCGCGCCTCGCGGTCCAGGCCTGAGCCCGGCACGCGGCCCGCGCCGCGCCATGAAAAAGGGCGTCCCGCCATCGGCCGGGACGCCCTTTTCATTGGCGGCCATACGCTCAGACAGCGGCGCCTGCCTTGGGCTCGCTGGCCTTGGGGTTCTGGATCTCGCGCAGCGGGATCGGCGCCTGGAAGCCCGCGGCCTCCAGCGACAGGCGGATGTCCTGGTACAGGCCCCAGCGCAGGTCCCAGTACTTGGCCGCCTCGGCCCACACGCGCACGTTCACCACCACGCCGCTTTCCTTGTAGTCCACCACCTTCACCAGCGGCTGCGGATCCTTCAGCGCGTTGGGATTGGACGCGACGATGTCCTGCAGCTTGGCCAGCACCGCGTTCAGGTCATCGCCATAGCGCACCGGCACCGGGATATCGAGGCGGCGCGTCTTGTTGCGGCTGTAGTTGGTGATGGTGGCGTTCCACACCGTGCTGTTGGGCAGCGTCAGGTGGATGCCGTCGACCTGGACCAGCCGCGTCAGGAACAGGCCGACCTCTTCGACCGTGCCTTCCGCGCCCGTGCTCAGGCCGACGTATTCGCCGGCGCGCACCGGCCGCAGGATCAGCAGCATGATGCCGGCCGCGATGTTCTGCAGCGTGCCCTGCAGCGCCAGGCCCACGGCCAGGCCGGCGGCGCCCAGCACCGCGATCAGGCTGGCAGTCTGCACCCCGAAACGCGCCAGCACCGCGATCAACGTGAAGATGCGCACCGTCCAGACCACGGTGCTGTAGAACATCGGCACGATGGTCGGATCGATCTTGCTCGAACGCGTGGCGATGCGCCGCACCCAGCGGCCCAGCAAGGCCGAGACCCACCAGCCGATGACCAGGATCAGCAAGGCCACGAGCAGATTGATGCCCAGGTCCACCAGCCTGGGGGCCCAGGCATTGAATTCCTTCAACGCGTCTTCCATCGTTGTCGCTCCTTCTTGCAAAAAAAGACAGCCGAAAACTTTATCAGATGCGCCTTGCGGAAAGGGCCGCGACGGGGGGCCGGTATGTCAAGCTTTGTAAGGCATCCTGCGCGCCGTGGCAGGCCATCGCATGCGCCGCATCGCCCCGGGGGGCGCGGCGCGGGCCGCCTCAAGCGGCCGCGACCTTGCGGAAATGGTTGTCCCAGGAGCGTTCGCGCGACGGCGCCAGCACCGGCCGCTCGCCGCCCGCCGCGTCGGTGCGCACCATGGCGCCCAGGCCGCTGCTGACCAGAAAGCCCGCGTCCGTCGCCGGCGCCACGCCGCAGCCATCGGCCAGGCGGGTCTCGCCCAGGCAGCGGCCGCTGGCCGCATCCCAGTACAGCACCCGCCCGCCCACCGGGCTGGACGTGGCGATCACCGCGCCGGCCGCGTCCGCCGCCACCGAGCCGATGTAGTTGCGCATCTCGCGCAACGTATCCGCCGGCCCGCTGAACAGCACCGGCTGCGCGCCGCGCCGGTGGCGCCCCACCAGCGCCGGACGGTCGCCGGCCGGTCCCATGTATTGGCAGCCGAACCAGACGCTGCCATCGCCCGCCAGCGCGAGATGGCGAATCGACAGACGATGCAGGTCAGGCGCCAGTTCGACCCGCTCCAGCAGCGCGCCGCTGGCCGCGTCCAGGTAAGCCAGCGACGGCCGCATGGTGTCCAGGTTCAGTTCGAGCTTGCCGTAGTCCGGATGGGTCAGGATGCCGCCGTTGGCCACGCACAGCGTCTTGCCGTCGGGCATCAACAGCACCTCGTGCGGCCCGATGCCACCGCTGTCGTATTCGCCGATGCGGCGGTAGCCGCCGCCCGGCGTGGCATCGTAGATGCCGAGCACGCCACGGCCGCCGTCGAAATCGTTCTCGGTCGCGGCCAACAGCCGGCCGCCGTCGAAATAGGCGCCGTGGCCGAAGAAATGGCGGTCTTCCGGCAAGGGCAGTTCGAGCGGCGGGCGGGCGCCGCGCAGGTCGAACGCCAGCGCGAAGAAGCCCGGCTGGCGGCCGAACACCACGGCGCGTTCGGCGGGCGCGTCGATCGCGAAACTGTGGCCGCGCGCGGGCATCGGCACCACGTGCCGGTCCTGCCCGGCGCCATCGAGCACCACCGTCTCGTCGCGGCCGCCGCGCTGCCGCGCCGCCAGATAGCGCGCCTGCGACTCGTCGCCGGGGGCGGCCGGCGCTTGCCGCGGCCAGCCAAGAGCCGCGCCCAGCACGCCGCCCGCGCCCCAGGCCAGGAAATCGCGCCGCGCGGGGCGCGCCGGCGCGTTGCCGGCCCGCACATCGCGCGCAATGCCGGTCAGCATGCGGTCGCGCTCAGTCGCCATCGAGCGCATTGAAGCCGATGGTCACGCCCAGCGCCGGCGCCAGGTCCTGGTCGACGATGGCCTTGGCGTTCTTCAGGGTCAACGCCGCCAGGCCCAGCAGGCGGCGCCCTTCGGCATCGCCCAGCGCCCGCTCCAGCGGCGCCGGCACCTCGCGCAGCGCGCGCGCCGCGTTGCCCACTTCGGCCAGCACCGCGCCCGCCATCCAGTCCTCGCCCTTGGGCAAGGCATAGCCGCCCGCCTGATAGAACGCCGCCAGGCCTTCCAGGCCGGCGACCAGCGTGCGCGTCGACAGCCCGCTGCGCCAGAACGCGGCGCGCCGGGGCCGGGCGCCGTCGGCCGAATCGCCCAGCACCGGCAGCAGCTTCACGTCGCGCGCGAACTGCAGGCCGGTGGACAGCGCCTTCATGGCTTCGGCCGCCACTTCCTGCGGATCACGGTAGAGATCATTGCCCGCCCGCGGCTGCGCGAACTGGCGGCCGAAGTCGGCCTTGGCATCCCAGGCCTGCGCCACGTCGCGCGAGATCGCGGCGACGTTGGCCGACACGGCCCGGGCGTAGCCGCAAGCGTAGGCAAACGTGAGCGCGCCTTGCTGCGCCAGCAGCGCCGGCTCTCCATACAGCACGAATTCCAATGCCGGCAGCCCCTGCACCGCGACGCTGCGGCCGGCCAGCGCGCCCGGCTTGAGCAGGTCGGCATCCTGCGCGGCGATCACGGCCTGCACCTGGCGCGGCATCACGCCGCGCGTGTCGGGCCAGAACGCCAAGCGCTCGTAGCGGTTGGCCTGAACCAACGGCCCGAAGCGCAGCGGCTCGAGGCGCGCCCACGCCAGGGCCAGGTCGGCAAAAGCCGCTTCGACCCGCTTGGCGCCGGCCGCATCCGGCTTGCCGCACCACTGGCCCAGCGCGCCGTCCAGATCGGTCGCGGCGGCGACCATGCCGGCGGCGGCCGGCCGCGCATAGCCGTGCGCCAGGCGCTCGCCCAGGTCGGCGGGCAATTCGGCGCCGGCGGCCAACGGCCAGGCCAGCGCCAGCGCGGCGGCCAGGGCCGGCGCGCGCCAGCGTGCAACAAGGATAGCCATCACAGCGACTCCAGGAAACGGATCAGGTCGGCGCGTTCTTCGGGCGTCATCGCCACCACGCGGTCGCGCGCGGGCTGGCCCGCGCCGCCGTGCCACAGCACCGCCTCCAGCAGCGTGCGGGCGCGGCCGTCGTGCAGCCAGGTGGCGGAGGGATTGACGGTCCTGGTCAGGCCGATGCCCCACAGCGGCGGGGTGCGCCATTCGCGCCCGTTGGCGGAACCATCGGACACGCCGTCGGCCAGGTCATCGCCCATGTCGTGCACCAGCATGTCGGTGTACGGCCAGATCAGTTGGAAGCGATGCTCGGCCTGTTTCGCGTTGCGGCTGGTGACATACTTGGGCACGTGGCAGGCCACGCAGTTGGCCTCGTAGAACAGTTTCTTGCCGGCCAGCACGCGGGCGTCGTCGGCGTCGCGCCGCTGCGGCACCGCCAGGTTGGTGGAATAGGTGGTGACGAAGTCCATCAGCTTGGCTGGCACTTCCTCGGGACCGAAACGCGGCTGCGCGCCGTGCGGCATCTTCAGGCACTGGGGCTGCGCCGGCGTACAGTCGCCGTAGTGGTTGGGGAACAGCGGCGTCGACAGCCCCATGTCGTTGGAGAACGCGGCGGCGCTCTGCTGCTCCACCGTGGGCTGGCCGGCCTTCAGGTTGAAGCGGCCCAGCGCGCGCTGGCCGGTGCGCGCGTCGGTGACCCAATTGGCCTTGCCGACGATGCCGTCGCGCTTGTCGGCGCCGATGTTGGCCAGGATGTCGGCCTCGTGGATCGATTCCAGCAGGCCCAGGCCGATCATCGGCGGCGCCAGCCGCGGCGAGATCTGCGTGTCCTTGCGCATCGGGCCGTAGCCCAGGTTGTCGATGCGGTAGGCCGGCTTCATCAGCGTGGCGGTCTCGCCGCCATTGAGCTTGACGGTGACCGGGGTGTATTCGATTTCCATGCGGCCTTCGGCCGGCAGGCCGGCCACCGCGAAGTTCTGCAACTGCACGCCATAGACGGGCTCGGGCAGCAGCGCGATCTCGCCCGGCGCCAGGCGCGGATGGCCGCGGTCCGGGCCTTCGGGCACCGCCAGGCGCAACAGCAATGCCACGGCGTCGGGACGCTCCAGCGGATCGAAGCCCGGCACCGAGCCGCGCCCGTCCTTGGTATGACAGGCCTGGCAGGACCGCGCGTTGAACAGCGGGCCGAGGCCGTCGGAGGCCTGCGTGGAGGCCGGCGCGGAGACCCAGTCCTTGCGGAACAGGCCGTTGCCGACCTGGAATTCCTGGCGCCGCTCGAAGCTCATGTTGGCCGACGGCTGCGAAAAAATGTCGGCGTTGATGAGCTTGTTGGTGGTGGTGGCGCCCGCCTGCATGGTCTCGAAGGTCTCGGCCTTGGAGAAATCGCGGGTCGGCGCGGTGATGGCGAGGACCCGCTTGAGGTCCTCGGCGCTCAGGTCGTCGCGCCCGGCGGGCGCGGTCGGAGCGGCGGCGGCGCCGGCATGGGCCGACGCCGCCAGTACGGCGGCGAATACGAGCTTCACTTGAATACGGCGTCGGGTTTGTCCAGGCTGTCGGAACCTTCGATGGCGACCTTGCCCAGGTCCAGCAGCGCGATCACGCGCTCCAGGCTGCGGGTCTGGTCGACCAGGCGGTCGATGGCGGCCTGCACCACTGCGTTGCCTTCCTTGTTGCCGTCCGCGATCATCTGGTCATAGGTCTCGACCGTCTCGGCGCGGGTCTTCATGGCCTGCATGGCGGCCACGGTGGCGTCCAGCTTGGCGCGCACTTCGGCGTCCAGCTTGGGATCGCGCGCCTTGACCAGTTCCGACAGGCTGGCGCCCGACACCTGCTTGCCATCGACGCGGGTGTACGCGCCCAGGTAGACGTTGCGGATGCCGATCTGGTTGTAGAAGTGCGAGTTGTGGGTGTTGTCCGAGAAGCAGTCATGCTCTTCCTCGGGATCGTGCAGCATCAGGCCGAGCTTCATGCGCTCGCCGGCCAGTTCGCCGTACGACAGGCTGCCCACGCCGGTCAGCATCGCCACCAGGCCGGCCTTGGGATCTGCTTCGACGGCCTTGCGCGCGGCGCCGTCCTTCTTCCAGTTGCCGACCATCTCTTCCAGATCGGTCACCAGCAGGTCGGTCACGGCCTTCAGGTAGGCGATGCGGCGTTCGCAGTTGCCGCCGGTGCACTGCTTGACGTCGTAGTCTGTGTGCGGACGGTTGCCCGCGTGGCGTTCCTGCGGCGTGCCCTTGCGGTCGGCCGGCGCCGGGCCGGTGCCGTTCAGGTCCTGGCCCCACAGCAGGAATTCGATGGCGTGGTAGCCGGTGGCCACGTTGGCCTCGTTGCCGTCGGCCTCGTGCAGCACCTCGGACAGCAGCTTGGGCGTGATCTCGCTGACATCGACGGTCTTGCCGCCCACCGAGATCTTGGAATTGGCGATGACGTTGACCGCGTAATAGGCGTTCTCGTCGTTCTCGGTGCCGTAGGAGGCGTCGACGTAGTCGATCAGGCCTTCATCCAGCGGCCAGGCGTTCACACGCCCTTCCCAGTCGTCGACGATCGGGTTGCCGAAGCGGAAGGCCTCGGTCTGCTGGTACGGCACGCGCGCGTCCAGCCAGGCCTGGCGGGCGGCCTTGAGCGTGTCCGCGCTGGGCTTGGCGACCAGCGTGTTGACGGCCTCGCGCAGCGCCTTGGCGGAAGTGAGCGCGTCTTCATAGCCGGCCAGCGCCAGGTCCGAGTAATTCGTCACCACGGCCTTGGGCTGCGTGGCGGCGTGCGCCGCCCCCCCGAATGCCGCGACGGCCAGCGCCGCCCCCAACAACAACTTGCGCATCACTTTCTCCCGTAACTCGGACCGGATTCGCCCCGCGGCGACCCGGTCCACACTTGAATTTTGTGGATGCGAGTGTAAACAATTTTCGTTTGTTATTCAGCGCAAAGTCAGATAGCTGACATTTCTCCGAACGAAAATGCATGAAAACGCGCCCCTTCCCGTCGTTTTCCGGCCTCGCGGCCGCAACGGCCGTCAGACAGCCGCGCGCGGAATGGACGCAAAAAAGCCCGGGCAAGCCCGGGCGCAGGCAGGAGAAGCCGGCCAGACCGGCCCCGCGCTCAGCGTTGCAGCGGCGCCTTGGCGGTCTCCCTGGCGGCCAGCACCGAGATGGCGGTCACGACCAGCGCGGCGGCCACGTACAGCGACACCGCCACGGTCGAACTCCACGACTTGAACAGGCTGGCGATGATCAGCGGCGCGAAGCCCCCGCCGACGATGCCGGCCAGCGTGTAGGCCAGCGACGACCCGGCGTAGCGCACCCGGCCCGGGAACTGCTCGGTGATGAAGGCCGCCTGCGGGCCGTACATCATCGCGTGGATCAGCAGGCCGACCACCACGGCGGCGCAGATCGCGATGGGATGCGCGGTGTCCATCAGCGTGAAGAACACGAATGCCCAGATCATGCCCAGCACCGCGCCGGCCACGTACACCGGACGGCGCCCGATCTTGTCCGACAGATGCCCGCACAGCGGCACGGCGATGGCATTGAGCGCCGCGCCCAGCATGGTGGCGCCCAGCGCCAGCGGCCGCGACAGGTGCAGCACGGTGGTCACGTAGGTCAGCGTGAACACCACCACCAGCGCGTACAGCACGTCCGAACCGATGCGCGAGCCGCCGGCCACCAGCAACTGGCGCCAGTGTTGCACCAGCACTTCCTTGATCGGGGTGCTGGCGGTTTCGCGCTTCTGTTCCATTTCCAGGAACACCGGCGTTTCCTCGACGCCGCGGCGCAGCCACAGGCCGAATAGCACCAGCGCCACGCTCGACATGAACGGCACGCGCCAGCCCCAGGCCTGGAATTCCTCGGGCGTGAGCCAGAGCGAGATCAGCGCGATGAAGCCGGTGCCGATCAGCGTGCCGCACGACGGCCCGACCTGCGTGAAGGACGCATTGCGGCCGCGCTGGTCGGGCTTGCCATGCTCCATCGACAGCAGCACCGCGCCGGCCCACTCGCCGCCCAGCGCCACGCCCTGGATGAAGCGCAGCGCCACCAATGCCACCGGCGCCCACACGCCCCAACTGGCATAGGTGGGCAGCATGCCCATCAGGCCCGTCGACACGCCCATGATCACCAGCGTGGCGACCAGCACGAACTTGCGCCCCAGGCGGTCGCCCAGGTGGCCAAAGACGAAGCCGCCCAGCGGCCGCGAGACGTAGCCCACGGCATAGGTCGAGAACGCCAGGATGGTGCCCGTCAGCGGGTCGAACGACGGGAAGAAGATGGCGTTGAATACCAGCGCCGCCATCAGGTTGTAGATCGTGAAGTCGTACCACTCCAGCGTGGTGCCGACCGAGCTGGCCATCGCCAGTTTCTTCATCTTGTCCGGCGCCGCGCCGCCGTGGGCGGCCGCCGGAGCGCGCAAGGTGTTTTCAGCCATTGTGTTTCCCCATGTTCGTGATGTGTGTGGACGGCGGCGCCGTGTCAGCGCAGGTCGGCGGCCGCCAGCTTCCAGCCCAGTTCGAGTTGCCAGGCATCGCTGGCGCGGATGCCGAAGGCGCCGGCGGCCTGTTCGGCCAGGGCCTGCGCGGCGCCGGCCGAGCTGGCCTCGACCACGAACAGCGGATCCAGGCGGCGGTTCTCGGTGGATTCTCGCGGCAAGGGACCGCTCAAGGCCGCATCCGGTGCCAACAAATAGGACTGAACGAAACCATCGACCTGCGCCAGCGCCGCGCCGGTGTCAGCGGCCCGCGCCGCCAGCGCCCCGGCATCGCCGCCGAACACCAGCGGCAGCACGGCAATGTGGCTGCCGCTGCCGAACCCGGTCACGGCCTGCACCGCGCAGACGCGTCGCATCGGGTCGCGCATGCGGTCCAGGTTGGCCACCGACCACGGCGTCTGGCGCTCGAAGGCGGCGCGGTAATCGGCGGTGGTGAACGCGCCCAGCGATGCCGTGCGGTACAGCCCCAGGTACTTGCGGCCGCCGGACCGCGAGAAATAGCGTGCGCCCGACAGGAAGCCGGGGATGCGCACGCGCTCTTCGACGTGCTCGCGGTCGTACCAGCGGTTGAAATCGGTTTCGAAGGCGGGATCGACGTCGCAGGCGACGAACAGCATGCCGTGGGGCGTGGACGGAGTGGAGGCTTGGCTCATGGAAAGAAAAATCCCTTCGATAACGGAAGGGATTCATCTTCGGCCGGCGGGGCCAACTCCGACAAACGAGTAATTTTTCGCGCCGGCAACAGAATTACTGAAAGCCGACCTAGGGATAACGCTATTGCGCGGACCCGAATGTTGGCGGCGTGACCGACGCGGTGTACTGATCCGAGGCGCGGCAGGCCAGCTCGGCCACCAGCCGGATCGCATCCGAACCGGCGCCCTCCAGGTAGCTCACCACCAGCAGTTGCGGCGGCACCGGCACGTCGCAGCGGATCATCTGCACCTCGCCGCGCGCCACGTATTCGTAGATCGGCGGCAGCGGCACCAGGGCGCGGCCAAAGCCGCTGCGCACCAGCCGCGCCAGCGCCGAGATCGAGCTGACGCAATGCACCTTGCCCAAGGGCAGGCCGGCTTCGCGGAACAGCCCTTTCAGGGCCTCGTGCGGCTGCGAGCCGGGACTCATGGTCAGCACCGGCTCGCTCAGCAACTGCTGCACGGACAGCGATTCCTCGTCGCCGGCCGGCCCGACCCAGCCCATCTCCATCGGCAGGCACGGCGTGCTGATGACGCCGGTATCGGTCAGCAGGTCGGTCTGGAAGGCGATGTCCAGCGTGCCTTCGCGCAGGCCGCGGTGCAGCGCGCGGGTGGTCTCCGAGGTCAACTGCACCTCGATGCCCGGATAGGTGGAACGCAGGTTGGTCAAAAAGCCGATCAGCCAGGTGTGCACCACGGTCTCGATGGCGCCGATGCGCACCAGGCCGAACACCTCGTCGCCGGTGCGGCCCAGCGACAGGATCTGCTGACGCAACTGCATCAGCCGCTCGCCATAGTCCAGCAGGCGCGTGCCCACCGCCGTCAGCCGCAGCTCCTTGGCGTCGCGCTCGAACAGGCGCGCGCCGATGTCCTCCTCGAGCGAGGCGATGCGGTTGGCCACCGCGGCCTGCGTGATGTGCAGGCGGTCGCTGGCCGCGCGAAAACTGCCCAGCCGGGCGGACCACAGGAATGCTTCGACAAAACGGGTATTCATATCCACGCCACGGCGCGCCCGATGACGCGCCCTTCCGATAACGGCGGGGCGGCAGCCCCGGCCTGTGCACATCCTAACGCCTGGCGGCCCGGCCGCGCCACGACGCCAGGCGCGCCCCCTGTCGGTGCCATATGCACCAGCTTGGTTCACGCGAGGCGCCAGGATCGCCCCATCATGGCGAAAAACCGGGTCCGCGAAGGTTGGCACGGGTCTTGCTTGAAGAACTGGTATGCAAGCTTGTCTACAAGCGCCCATTCTTTTCCCGACCAGGAGTCCCGCATGACCGACCGCCCCGCGCCCTTCGCTTTCAACGCCACCCGCCGCCGGCTGATGCAGGGCGCCGCGCTGGGCGCCGCCGCGCTGGCCGCGCCCGCCCTGGTGCGCGCGCAATCGGGCCCGGTCATCCGCATCGGCTACTGGCCGGTCGCGGCCGGCCTGCCGTTCTATGCCGCCATCGAAAAGGGTTACTTCAAGGAAGCCGGCCTGAATGTCGAGGCGCTCAAGTTCGCCGGCGCGCAGCAGGTCATGGAAGCCATGCTCGCGGGCCGCGCCGACGGCAGCGCCAACGGCACCGGCTCGGCCAACCTGGCCATCGGCGAGATCGCCTCGCCCGGCCTGTTCAAGATTTTCGCCTCCAATCCCAGCAACGCCAAGAACGTGCTGGACGAGTTCATCGTCGCGAAAGACAGTCCCATCCAATCCATCGCAGACCTCAAGGGGAAAAAGGTCGGTTCTGGACCCGGCATCCAGAATGCCACGCTGGCCAAAGCAGTGCTGGAGCGCGCCGGCGCAACCGGGGCGACCGTGGTCGAGCTGGCGATCAGCCAGCACGTCGCCGCGGTCGCCGCCGGCCAGTTGGACGCGTGCTACACGCTCGAGCCCACCGGCACGGTCGGGCGCCTGAACGGCACCACCCGCGTGCTCGAGGCGGGCGTGATCGCCAAATACGTGCTGGGCGATCCGATGGCGCCGTGGTTCGGCGGCTCGGCCTCGCTGACCACCGCGTTCCTGAAGAAGCATCCCGAGGAAAGCAAGAAATTCATCGCCGCCTACGCCCGCGGCATCGAGCTGATCCGCACCAAGCCCGACGAGGCGCGCCCCTTCATGAAGGGCTACACCGCCATCGAAGGCCCCATGACCGAAGCCGTGCCGCTGGCCGCCTACACGCTCTACAACGAGTTCACCCCCAGCGACATCCAGTACTTCCAGAAATTCTTCGACCTGTTCGCCGACAAGGGCATCTTCGCGCAGAAGGTGGACGTGGCCTCGATGCTGTACAAGGGCTGAGCCATGGACGCGATCAACGCCAACCGCGCCAGCGCGGCCCCGGCTGGCCGCGCCAGCCACGCGGCCGTCGCGTCGGCGGCCGCCCTGCCTGCCGCCGGGTCGCCGGGCAAAACCGCCCCCGCCTCGCGCCCGCCGCGCACCTGGACCGCCGCGCGCCTGCTGCCGCTGATCGGCCCGCTGGCGCTGTACGTGGTGTGGGACCTGGTGGTGCGCCTGCAACTGGTCAGCCCGGTGCTGCTGCCCACGCCTGGCGCCACGCTGGTGGCCCTGGCCAAGGGCATGGCCGGCGGCCCGCTGCTGGGCGACTTCCTGGCCTCGGTCAGCCGCACGCTGCAGGCCTTCGTCATCGCGGGCGTGATCGGCGTGCCGCTGGGCGTGCTGCTGGGCAGCAATGAAAAAGCCTACCGCAGCGTCGAATTCCTGGTGGACTTCTTCCGCTCGACGCCGTCGTCGGCGCTGATCCCGCTGTTCCTGATGATCTTCGGCGTGACCGACATGAACAAGATCGCCATCGCCGCCTTCGCCGCGGTGCTGGTGATCCTGTTCAACAGCGCCTACGGCGTCATCAATGCGCGCAAGCAGCGCGTGATGGCGGCGCGGGTGATGGGCGCCTCGCGCTGGCAGATCTTCAAGGACGTGCTGATCTGGGAAAGCCTGCAACCCACTTTCGTCGGCCTGCGCAGCGGCGTATCGATGGCGCTGGTCATCGTGATCGTGGCCGAGATGTTCATCGGCTCGGACAGCGGGCTCGGCAACCGCATCATCAACGCCCAGCAGGTGCTGAACGTGCGCGACATGTACGCCTCGATCCTGGCCGCCGGCGCGCTCGGCTACGTCCTCAACATCCTCTTCCTGGTGCTGGAAAAGCGCGTGGTCCACTGGAGCGGCCGATAATCATGTCCACCGTCATCAACCCCGTCATCGCCCCCTCCCCCACGCCCGCGCCGTTCCAGCCGGGTCCGGCCGGCACCCACATCACCATCCGCGGCCTGACCAAGTATTTCGCCGGCTGGCCGCTGTACGAGGACTTCAACCTCGACATCCCCAAGGGCAAGATCGTCTCGGTGTTCGGCCCCAACGGCTGCGGCAAATCGACCCTGATCAACATGATCGCGGGCCTGATCCCCATCGATGCCGGCGAGATCCTGTTCGACGGCAAGTCGCTGGCCCAGACCAAGATCGGCTACGTCTTCCAGAACTACCGCGAGGCCATGTTCCCGTGGCTGCGCACCATCGACAACATCGCCTACCCGCTGCGCCTCGAAGGCCGCAGCAAAGCCGAGGTGGACGCGCGCGTGGAAGAGCTGGTGGCCTCGTTCGACGTCAAGTTCGACCTCAAGCGCTATCCCTACGAGCTGTCGGGCGGCCAGCAGCAGACGGCCTCCATCATGCGCGCGCTGGCCCCCGGACCGGAAGTGCTGTTCCTGGACGAGCCGTTCTCGGCGCTGGATTTCGAGATGACGCTGTTCATCCGCGAAAAGCTGCAGGAGGTCTTCATGCAGACCGGCACCACCATGCTGCTGGTGTCGCACGACCTGGAGGAAGCCGTGTACCTGGCCGACCAGGTGCTGCTGCTGACCAAGCGCCCCACCCGCGTGGCCGAGATCCTGGACTACGGCGACGCCCGGCCGCGCACGGTCGAGACGCTGTCCGAGCCCAGCTTCATCGGCATGAAGAAACTGAGCCTGGAGATCTTCCAGCGCGAAGTCCGCAAATAGCCCGTCTTTTCCTTCCGATCCACCGGAGTCCGCCATGACCCAGGAAACCATCGACCAATACGTACGCAGCGCGCTGGCGCTGGCCGGCTATGCCCTGCGCGAACCGGCCGCGACCGAGGTGGCGCGGCAGTTCACGCGCATCCACGACATCGCTTCGAGCTTCATCGACGAGGCCCTGCCGGTGGAGCTGGAATCGGCCTCGGTGTTCCGCCCGTGAACGGCGCCGTCCTCGACCTGGCGCGGCAGATCCGCAATGGCGAGCGCAGCGCAGGCGCCGTGCTGGAAGCCACGCTGGCGCGCATCCGCGCCGCCGATGCGCGCTACAACTGCTTCACCGCCATCACCGAAACCCGTGCGCGCCAGGAAGCCGCCGCCATCGACGCGCGGCGGGCCCGCGGCGAATCCCTGCCGCCGCTGGCCGGCGTGCCGTACGCGGTCAAGAACCTGTTCGACACCGCCGAAGAGGTGACGCTGGCCGGCGGCCGCGTCAACGCCGCCAATCCGCCCGCGCCGCGCGACGCCACCCTGGTGGCGCGGCTGCGCGATGCCGGCGCCGTGCTGGTGGGCGCGCTCAACATGGACGAGCACGCCTACGGCTTCACCACCGAGAATTCACACTACGGCGCCAGCCGCAACCCGCACGATCCCGCCCGCATCGCCGGCGGTTCCTCGGGCGGCAGCGCGGCGGCGGTGGCCGGCGGCCTGGTGCCGCTGACGCTGGGCTCGGACACCAACGGCTCGATCCGCGTGCCAGCCTCGCTGTGCGGCGTGTTCGGCCTGAAGCCGACCTTTGGCCGCCTGCCGCGCACCGGCTCGTTCCCGTTCGTCGGCAGCCTCGACCACCTGGGCCCGTTCGCGGCCGACACGGCCAGCCTGGCCGCGGTCTACGATGCGCTGCAAGGCGCTGACGATGAAGATGCCGCCTGCGCCCAACGGCCCGTCGAGCCCGTGCTGGCGGATCTGGGCTCGGACCGCCCCTTGCGCGTGGCCGTGCTGGGCGGCTACTTCGCGCACTGGGCCGGCCCCGAGGCGCGCCAGGCCGTGCAACTGGCCGCGCGCGCGCTGGCGGCCACGGAGGTCGTCGAACTGGCCAGCGCCGAACAGGCGCGCGCCGCCGCGTTCGTCATCACCGCGGCCGAGGGCGGCGCGCTGCATCGCCGCCGCCTGGTCACGCACTATGACTACTACGAACCCCATTCGCGTGATCGCCTGGTCGCCGGCAGCCTGGTCCCCGCCGCCTGGGTGCAGCAGGCCCAGCGGGTACGCCACCGCGTCTACCGCGAAGCCATGGCGCTGTTCGCGCACTACGACGTGCTGATCGCCCCGGCCACGCCGGTGCCCGCCACCGCCATCGGCACCGAGACCCTGGCCCTGGCCGGCCAGTCACTGCCCGCCCGCGCCAGCATGGGCCTGCTGACGCAGCCGATCTCCTGTCTTGGCCTGCCGGTGTGCGCCGCGCCCACCTGGCCGGGCATCGGCGCCGACGCGCACCTGCCGTTGGGCGTCCAATTGATCGCCGCGCCGTGGCGCGAGGCCGATTGCCTGCTGGCCGCGCGGCGGCTGGAACAGGCGGGCGTTGCCGCCGTTCGTCCCCTCCCCTGACCCGCCACAACCGAGGCCGTCCATGGATTCCGCATTCGCCGTCATCGACACGCCCCGCAGCCTGGCCGATTCCGCCTACGGCACGCTCAAGCGCGACATCCTCGACTTCCGCCTGGCGCCCGGCGACCGCTTCACCGAAACCGAGATCGCCGAGCGCCTGCGCGTCAGCCGCACGCCGGTGCGCGAGGCGCTTTTCCGCCTGGAACGCGAGGGCTACCTGGAAGTGCGCCAGCGCAACGGCTGGCTGGTCAAGCCGCTGGACTTCGACACGCTCGATCACTTCTACGAGCTGCGCAGCGTGCTGGAGATCTCCGCCGTGCAGGCCCTGTGCGCGCCGGGCCAGGTGCCGGATCCGCTGCGCGCGCTGCAGCCGCTGGCGGACGTGTGGCTGGTGGACGGCGCCAACCAGTCGCACGATGGCGAGTGGCTGGCAGCGCTGGACGAGCGCTTTCACACTGACCTGGTGGCCGCCGCCGGCAACCCCGAGATCGCGCGCGTGCATCGCGCCGCCACCGAGCGCATCCGCATCGTGCGGCGGCTGGACTTCACCCAGCCCGAGCGCATTGCACGCACCTACGCCGAACACGCCGCCATCCTGCAGGCGATCCTGCGGCGTGACGCCGAACAGGCCACCGCGCTGCTGCGCGCCCACATCGGCGACAGCCAGGCCGCCGTGCGCAAGATCACGCTGCACCGGCTGTACGCCAGCCGGCGCGCACAGGCGGCCTAGGCGGCATGGCCGGGCCACGCCACCCGCTGGCGACCGCGTCAGCGCGGCTGCAGCCAGCGGCCCAACCGCCGCGTGACGAACGGAATGCAGACAAACACCATCACCGGCGTCATGGTCACGCTGGTGATCAGCGCGCGCCAGAACACCGGCAAGGCGCTCAGGTGTTCGCTCACCAGCAGCGTGAACGCCAGCAGCACCGGGAAGTACGCCAGCCAGATGCTCACGGCCTGCTTCCAGCGCGGCGGCGCGCCCGCGGTGCCCTGCGGACCGAACCAACTGTCCATGCCGCTGACGCGGCGCGCGTGGCTGGCCCGCACCAGCGCGGCGCCGCGTTCGAGCCACATGCGGCGCGGCAACGATTGCTCCCAGCGATTGAGGCTGGCCTCGTCATTGAAGCGCAGCACGATCTGATACTGGTCGCCGCCCTCGGGCGGTTGCAGCACGCCCGAGCCGAGAAAACCGGGAAAGCCGGCGGCGAGGATCTCGCCCTGGCGCATCCAGGACAGGAAATCGCTGTAGCGTTCGGGCGCAATGTGCCGGGTGACCAGCATGGTGACCGGGGCGGGAACGGCGGAACTGGACATGGTGAAACTCCTGGAGCGGCGTGCAGCGTGTTATGTGGTGTAAACCCTAGCAAGCCGCGTGCCAGCCTTGCACCGCAGCATCCCCCCGCGGACAGGGCGATCCGCCTATGCCACGGCTGAATTTGCGCACCGCAACACACCCCATATTGGTGATTACCCTGAATCAAGCACCATCGTGGTGCATTCAACACGGAGCATGCCCCGCAACATGGATATCAACCTGCCCGCCGTCGTCGCCGAGGTCACCGTGGCCTTCGCGCGCTATGAGGCCGCCCTGGTCAACAACCAGGTCGACGTGCTCGACGAACTGTTCTGGAACAGCCCCCATACGCTGCGCTACGGCGCTGGCGAGAACCTCTACGGCTACGACGCCATCCGCGCCTTCCGCGCCGGCCGTTCGCCGCAAGGCCTGGCGCGCCGCGTGCTGCGCACCGCCATCACCACCTATGGCCACGACTTCGCCACCACCAACATCGAATTCCAGCGCGACGGCAGCGACCGCATCGGCCGCCAGAGCCAGACCTGGATGCGCACGCCGCAAGGCTGGCGCGTGGTGTCGGCGCATGTCAGCCTGATGAGTCCATAACCTTATGGGCTCGCCGCCATTGAGCGGTCATGACGACAGGTCTACACTGGGCTTTCCCCCGACCCAGGAGCCCCGCCTCATGAGCACCTACAAGATCGCCGTCTTCGTCGGCAGCCTGCGCGCCGCATCGATCAACCTGCGCCTGGCGCGCGCGCTGGAAAAACTGGTTCCCGCGGACTTCAAGTTCGACTACGTCAGCCTGGGCGACGTGCCGCTGTACAACCAGGACAACGAGAACAACCTGCCCGCGCCCGCGGCCAAGCTCAAGCAGCAGATCCTCGATGCCCAGGGCATCCTGTTCGTCTCGCCCGAGCACAACCGCTCGGTGCCCGCCGCCATCAAGAACGCCATCGACTGGGGCACCCGTCCGTGGGGCCAGAATTCGTGGGCCGGCAAGGCCGTGGGCATCCTGGGCACCTCGCCCAGCGCCGCCGGCACCGCCCTGATGCAGCAGCACCTGCGCAACATCCTGGCCGCCGAAGGCGCCAACGCCCTGACCACGCCGGAAGTCTTCCTGCAGTACACCGATGGCCTGGTCGACGACCAGTACAACATCACCAACGAAGGCACGCGCAAGTTCCTTCAGGGCTGGATCGACCGCTACGTCGACTGGGTCAAGAAGTTCAACGCCTGATTGCCGCCGCTGCCGGGCCAAGGGCGCCTGCCCGCCCGGCAACCGATCGCCCGTCTACCTCCGGGCGATCACGCCCCCCGCCAAGCCGGGGGGCTTTTTTTGTGGATAAAGCGCCCCCGCTCCCAAATAATTCCCTTCGCCTCACCTCAACAGGCGACAAGCCCCCTGCCCACCAACACCGCCCCAAAAAATAGCCGCCCGTCCGCCCGAAGGCCGGGCAGCCCCCTCGGAGGGCAGCAAGCGCACGCAGTGCGCGCCGCGTGGGGGCCAACAATATCCCCGCCAACTGTGGAGAAGCTTGAGGACAGGTGTGGGGCAGGTGCGAAAAAACCTGTCATGCCAGGCACTTGCGAGTGCCGATCAAAAAATGCGCAATCGACCGTTTGGCCGATTCCCAGGACACTTATCCACCGCCCTGCGGACGCATCCCGCGCCTGCCGCCAGCATCCGCGCCGCCATGTGCATTTGTCCCAGCATTCTGTGGACAAGCATGAGGACAGGATGAGGGCAGCTCGGCTTTTCCCTTGCACATCAAGCACCTGCAAGGGCTGATCAAGAAAGGCCCAGGACGGCCCGAAAAGGCCTCGGGTTGTCCCCGGGAAATGTGGATAAGGCTGAGGACAGCCTGCGGGCAGCCGCAAAAATCCCTTTACCGCCAAGGCCTTGCGCCAGGCGGGCAATAAACGCTCAGGCGCCGTGCGCCGGCCGCGCCAGCTACGTGATGCGCCGCGCCCGCCCGCCCCGTCTCGCATTTGTCCCCACCGGATGTGGACAAACCTCTGAACAGTCTCATGACAAGCCGAAAAAAATCTTATCCGACAAGCACTTGCAAGGACCGCTCAAAAAAGGAGCAGCGCCGCGGACGCGTCGCGCCCGCCGCGTCAATGCCGGGCGCTCGCCATCGCGCCTCGGCGGCGCTAGACGTCGCCATCCTCCAGCCGCATGCCGATCTTCAGGCCGACCTGCCAGTGCGCCACCTTGCCGTCCTTGATGTGGCCGCGCACCTCGGTGACCTCGAACCAATCCAGGTGGCGTAGCGTTTCGGACGCGCGTTCGATGGCCTTGCTGATCGCATCGTCGGTGGACTTGGTGGACGAGCCCACCAGTTCGATCTGCTTGTAGACATGATTCGACATGGCTTGTCTCCTTTGAGGGGGAAGCGTTGCGAATCGTCGGCCGCGCGCGGGGTTCCGGCGCTTACGACCGGCAATCCATTCGAACACACAGGATACCGCGTGGGGCATAGAGTGGTGTTACGAGTTCCGTCGGCGCGGCCTCGCCCACGTCGCGGTCTCGCTTCTGAAACGCAAGCCAGGAGGTTGTCATGCCTGAACGGAAAACGCTGCAACGCGCCGCGCGCGACAAGAAGCAAGGCAAGTCCCCATCCACCCAAGCGGGCGAATTCGTGCGCGAGGAAATCGACCACGTGCGCGAAGGCAAGCACGGCGTGCGCTCGACCAAGCAGGCAATCGCCATCGGCCTGTCGAAGGCGCGCCGCGCCGGCGTCGACCTGCCCTCGCCCAAGAAGGCCGGCGCGGCCACCCGCCGCAAGGCCAAGCAGGACAGCGAGGCGGCGCACGACGGCCAAGCAAAATCCGCCACGCGCGCCCGCGCCACCACCCGCGCCCTCAAGCGTGAAAGCGCCAAGCCGGCGTCCAAGTCCGCCCTGTCGCGCCATGCGTCCAAGACGGCCAGCCGGCGCACGGCGGCGGATCGTTCGGCCGCCGCGAAAAAGGCCGCCGCCACCAAGGGCGCGGCGGGACGCTCGGCCGCCGCCAAGAAAGCCGCGCGCACCCGCGCCGCCAACCGCGCCGCCGCCCATCACTGAGCGGCTTGGCGGTCACGGCGTGGCGCCGGCCTCGAACTCCCGCAGGCGCGTCTGCAGGAATTCACGCAGGCGCTTGACCGCGGGCGACAGCAGCATGCGGTGCACGCACAGCAGGTACAGCGGCGACGGTTCGCCGATATAGTCGGGCAAGGCCTGCACCAGCCGCCCGGCGCGCAGATCGGCCAGCACGTCGTAGCGCGACTTGTAGGCCACGCCGTGACCGGCCAGCGCCCAGCGCCGCACCAGGTCGCCGTCGTCGCCAACACGGTCGCCCTTGACCGGCACGGTCACCGCGTCGCCCTCGTGCTCGAAGGCCCAGCGGTCGTGCAGGGACTCGCCCAGCACGAAGCACAGGCAGTTATGGCGGCGCAGGTCGGCGGGGGTGCGCGGCATGCCGTGGCGCGCGAAATAGGCCGGCGCGGCGCACACGACGCGGCGGTTGTGCTCGCCCAGCGGCAGCGCCACCAGGCCCGAATCGCCGGGCGTGCCGTAGCGCAGCGCGATATCGACCGGCTGCCGGTACAGGTCGGCCAGGCGGTCGCTGATGCGCACCTGGAAGTTCACGCGCGGATGGCGCTGCTGGAATTCGTCCAGCCAGGGCAGCAGCACATGGCGGCCCAGGTCCGACGGAATCGACACCGACAGCGTGCCGGAGATCGCCGTCTTGTCGCGCGCCAGCGCGCTCTGGCCGGCCTGCAGGCTCGACAGCGCGGCGCGCGCGTATTCCAGGTAGCGCTCGCCGTCGCCGGTCAGCCGCAGGCTGCGCGTCGAGCGCACGAACAGGCGGGTTTCGAGCGACAGTTCGAGCCGCTTGAGCGCGGCGCTGGCCACCGCCGGCGTCAGGTCCAGCTCGCGCGCGGCAGCCGAAAAACTGCCGTGATCCGCCGCCGCCACAAAGATGCGCAGGTCTTCAAATCGAACCATGACGGGCTCATTTTCAAAAATTCATTGAAACTGAGTCCGATGCTAGCCGGTTTTTCCGCATCCGCCACTGGGTAATGATGGCGTCACCCCCACGCTTTTGGAGTCCCCCATGAAAATCGAACTCGACGGCAAGAAGGCCCTGGTCACCGGCTCATCCGGCGGCATCGGCCTGGCCATCGCCCAGGGCCTGGCCGAGGCCGGCGCCCAGGTCGTGCTGCACGGCCGCAACGCCGACAAGCTCAAGCAGGCCGCCGATGCCGTCGCGCGCCAGCATCCGGGCGCCCAGGTCCACACCGTGCAGGCCGACCTGTCCACCGCCGACGGCGCCGCCTCGATCTGCGCCGCCCATCCCGACGTCGACATCCTGGTCAACAACGCCGGCTACTTCGCGCCCAAGTCCTTCACCGAGATCACCGACGACGACTGGCGCTACATGCTCGACACCAACGTCATGAGCGGCGTGCGCCTGTCGCGCTATTACCTGCCGCGCATGCTGGCCGCCGACTGGGGCCGCATCGTCTTCATCTCCAGCGAATCGGCGCTGCACATTCCCGCCGAGATGATCCATTACGGCGTCAGCAAGACCGCGCTGCTGGGCGTCTCGCGCGGCCTGGCGGAGCTGACCGCCGGCAGCGGCGTGACCGTCAACGCCGTGCTGCCCGGCCCGACGCGCTCCGAAGGCGTGGTCGACTTCTTCGCCGAAATGGCCAGGGAACAAGGCCTGCCACAAGAACAGATAGAACGCGACTTCATCGCCCAGCATCGTCCCAGCTCGCTGCTGCGCCGGCTGGCGACGGTGGAGGAAGTGGCCAACATGGTCGTCTACACCTGCTCGCGCCAGTCCTCGGCCACCAACGGCGCCGCCCTGCGCGTCGATGGCGGCGTGGTCCGCACCATCGCCTGATCCCTTTTTCCCGTTCCGAGATCCCCCATGAAAGCCATCGCCTACTTCCAGAACCTGCCCGCCACCGATCCGCAATCGCTGCAGGACATCACCGCGCCCGAGCCCGTGCCCGGCGACCACGACTTGCTGGTCGAAGTCAAAGCCATTTCCGTCAACCCGGTGGACGTGAAGATCCGCGCCAACCGCAAGCCCAAGGACGGCCAGCCAGAAATCATCGGCTGGGACGCCGCCGGCATCGTGCGCGCCGTGGGCGCCAAGACCAGCCTGTTCGCGCCCGGCGACCGCGTCTGGTACGCCGGAGCCCTGACCCGCCCCGGCGCCAACAGCGAACTGCACGTGGTCGACGAGCGCATCGTCGGCCGCATGCCGCAGAGCCTGGATTTCGCCCAGGCCGCCGCGCTGCCGCTGACCACCATCACCGCGTGGGAACTGCTGTTCGACCGCCTGCGCGTGCTGGACAACGCCGCGCCCAGCCAGGGCTCCCTGCTGGTGGTCGGCGCGGCCGGCGGCGTCGGCTCGATCCTGGTGCAACTGGCGCGCCAGTTGACCGGCCTGACCATCATCGGCACCGCCTCGCGGCCCGAGACCCAGGCCTGGGTCACCGAGCTGGGCGCCCATCACGTCATCGACCACACCCGCCCGCTGGCCGAGGAGCTCAAGCGCATCGGCCATCCGCAGGTCAGCTTCATCGCCGGCCTGACCCAGACCGACCAGCATTTCCCGCAACTGGCCGAAGCCATCGCGCCGCAGGGCAGGATCGCGCTGATCGACGATCCGTCCGCCATCGACGTGCGCCTGCTCAAGGGCAAGTCGGCCTCGCTGCACTGGGAATTCATGTTCGCCCGGCCGCTGCACAACACGCCCGACCTGATCGCCCAGCACGAGCTGTTGAACCAGGCCGCGCGGCTGATCGACAACGGCACCCTGCGCACCACGCTGGGCGAGCACTACGGCCGCATCAACGCCGAAAACCTGCGCCGCGCCCACGCCTTCATCGAGAGCGGCAAGGCGCGCGGCAAGGTGGTGCTGGAAGGCTTCTGACCCGCCCCCGCCCGTTCCGACGAAAAGAACGGGACGGGCGTCTCGCATTACAGCGGAGAAAGCGGTAAAAACTCGACTGCGCGACGCGGGCTGCCAGCCCGCCGCCGCGCTTTCGGGAGTTGGCTCTGATTTCTCACCTGTTCGACCAAGCGCTGGAACCCATGCTCTGGGGCATGGTGGCGGTCGCCTTGCTGATGCTGCGGCTGGTGCCACTGCAGGGCTGGAAGGCCGTCATCGTCGCCGGCATCACCGCCGGGCTGGTGTTCGACACCATCCAGTTCCGCGTCGGTCCGCCGCGCCTGTGGGACGCGCTGGTGCTGGGCTCGATCCTGGCCGCACTGCTGGTGGCCGCGGTGCAGGAACTGCTGGTGCTGGTGGCGCGGCGTCTGCGCGCGGCGCGCTCGCGGGCCCGCGCCTGACGCCTGCCCCGACCGGCTCAGGCCGCGCGCAGCCCGGGCAGCACCAGGTCGTCGACCTGATAGGTGTGGAATTCGCTGGTCGATACCGCATCGAGCTTGCGGAATTTCTCCACGAACACCGGATCGGAAAAGAACTCATCGACCTTTCCCGCCCCCGAGATCGCCTCGATGTTCACCACGGTCTTGCCGTCCGTGCTCTTGGCCAGGTTGCTCCAGAGAAAGCCGGGCTTGGTGCGCGCGACGTAATGCACCACGTCCTGGATAGCGCGGAAGGCGTCCTCCTGCCGGCCTGGGTGGGCATGGATCACATTGACGATGAATACCGTGCCATCCGGCGCGGGCTTGAAGGCGGCTGAATCGGGAAAGGCCATGTCGGCTCCTGTGGTGAAAAACAGGCAACACTATGGCCCGGCCCGGTGCCGTGAAAAAGAGGCCGGCGGGCGCGAGAGTGCGGACATAGCCGTCCGCAATCGCGCCGCCTCCTTGCCCGGCCTGCCGGCCCGGATCAGGCGTTTCCGCCGCGCTTGGCGCGAGCGTGCGGGTCGCGGATTTCCTCTTCCAGTTGCGCGATCAGCCAGTCGAACCAGCCGTTCTCGGTGCGCGCGTAGACCACCGCCGCCGGAATCTTGCCTTCGCGCCAGCCCGGCTGGTGCGCGTCCATCCAGGCCGACAGGCTCTTGTGCGGCGCCAGCAGGCCCGACAGCCACGACCAGACGTAGTCGGGCACGGCGCGGCGAAAGCCCTTGGCGCTGGCATAGATGGTCGGCTCCAGCGGCAGGCTGCCCGAACGGGCCAGCCTGGCCTGCACCCGGCGCAGCGTCTCGGCCGCCGCCTGCAATTGTTCGGTGCTGAGCTTTTTCACGTAACGACTCCTGGATTGGGTTTTGCCGGATTATCGCCGGAGCGTCCGACCGTTGCCAGCGGCATGGCCGCCGGCCTCAACGCGCGCCGCGCGGCGGCCGCAGCGCCAGCAACAGCGTCGCGCTGAAGCGCTCTCCCGGCGCCAGCACCTGCAGGCCGGCGCGAGTCTCGCCCGCCGCCGCAAGGTTGAAGGCATCGGCCACGTTGGTCACCGGCTCCACGCACAGGAAATCAGCGCCCGGCGCGGTGTAGACCACCAGGTGCGCAAAGGCCGCATCGGCGTGCAACGCCAGTTCGTGCCCGTCCGGCCAGTGCAGCGTGGCGCGTCCGCCCCATTGCGACAGATAGGTATCGCAACCCTCGGCCGACTGGCCCAGCTCGCGCACATGGACCGTCTGGCTGGCGCCGGGCAGGCCGTCGGCGTCGGCCGGCCAGATGCGCCGCGCATGCAACGCCACCCGCGGCGCGGTGAAATACGGATGGATGCCGCAGCCAAACGGCATCGGCGTCTCGCCCTGGTTGATCATCAGCAGCGTCAGCGACAGCCCGCGCGAATCCAGCCTGTAGCGCTGCACGCACTCATACGGCCACGGCCAGCCCAGCACGCCGGCCGGCTGTTGCAGCACCAGGTCGACCGCGTCATCGGCCAGGTGGCGCACCTGCCAGGGCTGGTACAGGCCGCCGCCATGGATCGCCTGCGGCCGACCGGGCAGCGATTCCAGCACATGCCGCGCGCCCGCGAAGGTGAACACGCCGTCGCGCACCCGGTTCGAGTAGGGCGTCAGCGGATACGACCCGGCGCGCGGCCATTGCGCCGGCGGCCAGCCGTTCTCGACCAGCGGCACGATCCAGTCATGCTCGCCCGTCGACAGGCGGGTCAGGCGCCCGCCCCCGCCCGGCGCGAACTCGGCGCGGTGGGAACCGTGGGCGATGGTCACGCGTTCGCTGGCATCCAGCGTGGCGGGAAAGGGTAAATCAGGCATCGGGCGCTCCCGCGGCGCTGCGAACGGCCGCGTGGCGCCATTGTGCATGGCGCGGTCCGGCGCCAGCAAGTCGCGCGCGCCGGAACCCGCATCAGGCGGCGGGCGTTGGCGGCGGCGTTTGCGGCAGGCATCCCAGCCCGCGCAGCGTCGCCGCCACCGCCTCGTCCAGCGGCGTATGCGGTTCGGCGCCCAGCACGCCGACCAGGCGCGTGTTGTCCATGCGCAGCGGCTGGCGCCACAGGTACCGCATCTCCATCATCTCGCGCAGCGTCTCCGAGAACGGCGCCGCCAGCCGCAGCAGCCACCATGGAAACGCGCCCACCCGCGGCTCGGCCCCGTGGCGGCGCGCCACCCGCACGATCGCCGCGGCCATCCGCGTGCCGTCCGCATCCCAATGCCCAGCCATGTGGAACGCCGCGAACGGCGCCAGCGCTTCGCGCCGCGCCAGCAGCTCGACCAGCGCCCGGCCCACGTCCGGCAGGTAGTTCCATTGATGCCCCACGCCCGGCGCGCCCGGCACGCTGACCCGCGTCAACGGCCGGCCCGGCTTGACCAGCGCCTGCGAGAACCAGTTGTTGCCGGCGCCAGGCCCGAAGAAATCGCCGGCCCGCAGCACCACGGCGCGCGCGCCATGCGCGCTGGCGACCTGCAGGCGGCGTTCGAGCTCCACCCGGATCGCGCCCTTGCGCGTCAACGGATGCTGCGGCGAGGTCTCGCGCAGCAGTACAGAGGCGTCCGGTCCATAGTTGTAGATCGTGCCCGGCAGCACGATGGTCGCGCCCTGGGCGGTCGCCACCGCGATGGTGTTGTCGATCATCGGCAGCACCAACTCGCCCCAGCGGCGGTAGCCGGGCGGATTGACCGCATGCACGATCACCTCGCATCCCAGCGCCGCCCGCGCCACGTCCTGGCGGTTCATGGCGTCGCCGCGCAGCCACGTCATGCCGTCGCGCTGCGCCGTTTCCGTCGCCAGCCCGCGCGCCAGGGCACGGATGCCCCAACCGGCGTCACGCAACTGGCGCGCCGCCTCCCCGCCCACCCCGCCGGTGGCGCCCAATACCAGCGCGGTGCCCGGCCGGCCCGATTCGATCGTCGTCATGGTCATCTCCCGTGAATCCATGGCGACCATTCTGGCGCTGGCGCTGCACAAAATAAATTGCCGAACCTAGCCTCGCAGCTATACATTTATGCATGACCAAACCGATCGGCTGGGAACTCTACCGCAGCTTTCTCGCCGTGCTCGCCGAGGGCTCGCTGTCAGGCGCCGCGCGCGCGCTCGGCATCACCCAGCCCACGGTGGGCCGCCACATCGCGGCGCTCGAGCGCGCGCTCGGGCAGGTTCTGTTCACCCGCTCGCAGACCGGCCTGCTGGCCACCGACGCCGCGCAGTCGCTGCGCGGCTATGCCGAGGCCATGCACAGCCACGCCGCCGCCCTGGAACGCGCGGCCGCCGCGCAAGGCCCCGGCGTCGCCGGCACCGTGCGGGTCTCGGCCAGCGAAGTCATCGGCATCGAAGTGCTGCCCCCGGCGCTCGCGCGCCTGCGCCAGGAACACCCGCGCCTGACCGTCGAACTGGCGCCCACCAACCGCGTGCAGAACCTGCTGCTGCGCGAAGCCGACATCGCCGTGCGCATGGCCCCGCCCAGGCAGGAACAACTGATCGCGCGCCCGGTCGGCCACGTCGAGATCGGTCTGTACGCCCGCAAGGATTATCTGCGCCGCTGCGGCACGCCCACCGCGCCGGCCGACCTGGCCGGCCACGCCCTGATCGGCTACGACACCGAGACGCCGTTCCTGCGCGGCGCCAGCAAGCGCTTTCCGATCCCCTGGGTCCGCGACCGCTTCGCCCTGCGCGCCGACAGCGACCTGGCGCAACTGGCGCTGATCCGGGCCGGCGCCGGCATCGGCGTGTGCCAGGTGGCGCTCGCGCGCCGCGACAAACAGTTGGTGCGCTTGCTGCCGGAGCAGGCCGCTTTCAAGCTGGAAACCTGGATCACCATGCACGAAGACCTGCGCGCCAGCCCCCGCTGCAAGGCGGTCTTCGACGCGCTGGTGGCATGTCTGCTGGCCCACACCGGCGCGGCCGGCTAGCGCCCCCCGCGCGGCATGCCGGCAGCGGTGCGACATACCCAGCGGGACTCGGTCCGACGTTCAGATATACTGTTCATCCATACAGTCATCCGACCGCAAGGGAACCCCGCCCCATGACCAGTCTGATCAACTCCCCGCCCAGCCGCAGCATCTGGCTCAGCGCCTTTCCGCGACTGTCCGGCGTCAAGAACGGCGACTACCTGCCGCTGGACCGCCTGTGCGAAGCCACCGGCCTCGAAGGCGGCCAGAAGCTGCGCGAGGTCCTGGCCGCCGCCGAACGCGACGGCCTGCTGCTGATCGACCGCGGCGCCACGCCCGCCAGCTACCGCGCCACCTACGCGCTCGAGCGCCAGGTCACGCTGTTCGCGGCCGACTAGGAGCCGTTCCATGGCAGCGCTTCGCCCCGGCGCCGCCCCCAAGCGAGTGCTAACCATCCCTTGCAATGCTGTTACATCTGGGGAAATAGAATTTTCCCCAATGCAACCTACGGAGAAAAACATGCAAGAAGACACCGCCAAGCCCGAACCCACCCGCCGCCGCTGGCCTTTCGGCTACGGCCAGGAAGGCTGAACGGCGCTTCGCCTTCCCCGGGGGACGTGTACGCGGCGCGCCGCGCGCAGGTTGTCACAGGCAGCGGGAATCGCTAGTATCCGCGCAGACCCACCGAGCCTTCGCCATGCCCCTGGACACCGCCCACCTCATCACCGACCCCGCCGCCCTGCAGGCCCTGTATGGCGAACCGGGCGAAGCCTCCCTGAAGAAGGAAGTGGACCACGTCCACCCGCACTATCGCGCCTTCATCGAGGCCGCGCCGTTCGCGGCGCTGGCCACCTCGGGCCCGGACGGTCTGGATGTGTCGCCGCGCGGCGATCCCGCCGGTTTCGTCGTGGTCGAAGATGAAAAAACCCTGCTGCTGCCGGACCGGCGCGGCAACAACCGCATCGACAGCCTGCGCAACATCCTGGCCGAGCCGCGCGTGGCGCTGCTGTTCCTGATTCCCGGCGTCAACGAAACGCTGCGCGTGAACGGCACCGCGCGCATCAGCGTCGACCCGGCGCTGCTGCAACGGTTCGAGATGGACGGCAAGCAGCCGCGCTCGGTCCTGATCGTCGACGTGCAGAAAGTGTTCTTCCAATGCTCGCGCGCCCTGCTGCGCTCGCGGCTGTGGGACCCCGCCACCCAGATCCCGCGCGCGGCGCTGCCCAGCGTCGGCCGCATGCTGTCCGACCTGACCGCTGGCACCTTCGATGGCGCGGCCTACGACCGCGACCTGCCGGCGCGCGTGGCCAGCACGTTGTACTGATACGCGCGGTTCCATGAGCCTCGTCGGCATTTTCGTGCTGGTCCACGGCATCGTCCTGCTGCCCTTCCTGGCCTGAAAGTTCCCGCGCCCGGCAACCCGGCCGGGCGACGCCGCGCCACCCTCCGCCTCCGCTCCCCCGCCCCGCCCCGGCCCGATACAATCACGGGCATGAATTCCGCAACACAGACCACCGCCGCCGAGGCCCACGCGGGCCACACCCCCATGATGCAGCAATACCTCCGCCTGAAAGCGGAGGCCGGCCCCTTGCTGCTGTTCTATCGCATGGGCGACTTCTATGAAATGTTCTATGAAGACGCGGAACGCGGCGCGCGGCTGCTCAACCTGACGTTGACCAAGCGCGGCTCGTCCAACGGCACGCCCATCCCCATGGCCGGGTTGCCGGTGCACGCGATGGAACAGTACCTGGCGCGGCTGGTGGCGATGGGCGAGTCCGTCGCCATCTGCGAACAGATCGGCGATCCCGCGGCCTCCAAGGGCCCGGTCGAGCGCCGCATCGTGCGCATCGTCACCCCCGGCACGTTGACCGACGACGCGCTGCTGCCGGCCAAGGCCGACCGCGCGCTGGCCGCGGTGTTCGTCACCGGCAACGCCCGCGCGCCGCGCGCCGGGCTGGCCTGGCTGAACCTGGCCAGCGGCGACTTCCGCGTCACCGAATGCGCGCCGGCGCAGCTCGAATCCGAGCTGCACCGCATCGCGCCGGCCGAAATCGTCTGCGCCGACAGCGCCGAATTCGACTTCCCGTTCGAAGGCGCGCGTTCGCGCGTGCCCGACTGGCACTTCGAAAGCGACGGCGCCCGCGCGCACCTGCTGGCACACTTCAAGACCGACACGCTGGCGGGCTTCGACATCGAAGACATGCCGGCCGGCATCTGCGCCGCCGGCGCGCTGCTGCGCTACGCCGCCCGCACCCAGTCGCAGGCGCTGGCGCACGTGCAGAGCCTGTCGGCCGAGCGTCCCGGCCAGTTCGTGCTGCTCGATCCGGTCACGCGCCGCAACCTCGAACTGACGCAGACGCTGTCGGGCGAGGATTCGCCCACGCTGTTCTCGCTGCTGGACGGCTGCCGCACGCCCATGGGCAGCCGCCTGCTGCGCCGCTGGCTGCACCATCCGCTGCGCGACAACGCGCCGGCCCAGGCCCGCCAGCATGCCATCTCGACGCTGCTGGCCGGCCGCATGGACGTCGAACAGACCTTCGGTTCGGCCGGCCTGCTGGAGACGCTGCGCGGCGCGCTCAACGCCTTCCCCGACATCGAACGCATCGCCGCGCGGCTGGCGCTGCGCTCGGTGCGCCCGCGCGAACTGGCCAGCCTGCGCGACGCGCTGCAAGCCCTGCCGGCGCTGCGCGACCTGGTCGCGCCGATGGCCGCCTCGCCGCGCCTGAACGACCTGATCTCGCACCTGTCGGTGGACCCGGCGCTGGCCGCCCTGCTGATGCGCGCCATCGCCCCCGAACCGGCCGTGGCGATCCGCGACGGCGGCGTGCTGGCCACGGGCTTCGACGCCGAACTCGACGAACTGCGCGCCCTGGCCGCCGACGGCGGCGACTTCCTGGTGCAACTGGAAGCGCGCGAACGCGAGCGCACCGGCATCAGCAACCTGCGCGTCGAATTCAACCGCGTGCACGGCTTCTACATCGAGGTCACCAAGGGCCAGACGGCCAAGGTGCCCGAAGACTACCGCCGCCGCCAGACGCTCAAGAACGCCGAACGCTACATCACCCCGGAACTCAAGACCTGGGAAGACAAGGTGCTGTCGGCGCAGGACCGCTCGCTGGCGCGCGAGAAATGGCTGTTCGAGCAACTGCTGGACGTGCTGGCCGAACACGTGCGCCCGCTGTCCGATTGCGCCGGCGCGCTGGCCGAACTCGACACGCTGGCGGCATTGGCCGAGCACGCGCGGCGCCACGACTGGATCGCCCCCGAACTGTCCGAGCAGGCCGACATCGACATCGACGCCGGCCGCCATCCGGTGGTCGAGCAGGCCATCGAGCGCTTCACGCCCAACGGTTGCCGGCTCGATCCGGCGCGCCGCATGCTGCTCATCACCGGCCCCAACATGGGCGGTAAATCGACCTACATGCGGCAGGTGGCGTTGATCGTGCTGCTGGCGCGCATCGGCAGCTTCGTGCCGGCGGCGCGCGCCCGCGTCGGCCGCATCGACCGCATCTTCACCCGCATCGGCGCCGCCGACGATCTGGCCGGCGGACGCTCGACCTTCATGATGGAGATGACCGAGGCCGCCGCCATTCTCGCGGCCAGCACGCCCAACAGCCTGGTGCTGATGGACGAGATCGGCCGCGGCACCTCCACCTACGACGGCCTGGCGCTGGCCTGGGCCATCGCCTGCCGCCTGCTGGCGCACAACCGCGCCCTGACGCTGTTCGCCACCCACTACTTCGAACTGACGCGCCTGCCGGCCGAGCAGCCCGCTGCGGCCAACGTGCACCTGGCCGCGGCCGAGTCGGCCGGCGGCATCGTGTTCCTGCACGAAGTGCGCGAAGGCCCGGCCAGCCGCAGCTACGGGATCCAGGTGGCGCAGCGCGCCGGCGTGCCCGCCGCCGTGATCCGCCAGGCCACCCGCGAACTCGAACGGCTCGAAGCGCAAGGCGCGCCCACGCCGCAGCTCGGCCTGTTCTCGGCCGCGGCCGAGGCCGACGCGCAGGCCTATGCCGAAGCCGACCGCGCCGACGCCATCGAGGCGCTGGACACGCTGCGCGAGGAACTCGCCGGCATCGACCCCGACAGCCTGACCCCGCGCGAAGCGCTGGACGCCCTCTACCGCCTGAAGAAGCACCTGCAATGAACCTCGACCATCCCCTGCCGCTCTTGGGCAACCAGAGCCCCAACGACTTCATGCGCCGCTACTGGCAGAAGAAGCCGCTGCTGATCCGCCAGGCCATCCCCGACTTCAAGCCGCCGGTGACCATCGCCGCGATCAAGAAGCTGGCGCGCCGCGACGACGTCGAATCGCGTCTGATCTGGCGCGAGAATGGCGAATGGCAGATGGAAAACGGCCCCTTCGCCCGCCTGCCCAAGGACAACGAAGGCGACTGGACCCTGCTGGTGCAAAGCGTCGACCTGCACAGCGACGCCGCGGCCGAACTGATGCAGCAGTTCCGCTTCATTCCCGACGCGCGGCTCGATGACGTGATGATCAGCATCGCCAGCCACGGCGGCGGCGTCGGCCCGCACTTCGACAGCTACGACGTGTTCCTGCTGCAGGCGGCCGGCGAGCGCGAATGGCGCTACGGCCGCCAGAAAGACCTGTCGCTCGAACCCGGCCTGCCGCTCAAGATCCTCAGCCATTTCCAGCCCGAGGAACAGGCCGTGCTGGCGCCGGGCGACATGCTCTACCTGCCGCCGCAGGCCGCGCACGACGGCATCGCCGCCGGCGATGGCTGCATGACCATCTCCATCGGTTTCCGCGCCCCCACGCAGGCCACGCTGGCGCGCGGCCTGCTCGAAGCCGCCGCCGATCAGGTGATGGCGCGCGTCGGCCTGCTGGGCGGTCCCTACGGCGAGCCGGCGCTGCCCGGCCCCAAGCTGTCGGCTGTCTACCGTGATCCGGCCCAGGCCGCCGTGGCCACGCCGGCGCAGGTGCCGGATGCGCTGGTGCAGGCCACGCTCGACACCGTCAGCAAGCTGCGTTTCGACGACGCGCTGGCCTCGCGCTTCCTGGGCTGCTGGCTGACCGAGCCGAGCAACCTCAGTGTGTTCGACGGCCCCGAGGGCCTGGACGTGGATCTGGAAGAAGACTGGCCCGCCAGCGGCAGGCTGGTGCTGGATCGCCGCAGCCGCATGCTCTATCGCGGCAAGCAGCTCTTCATCAACGGCGAAACCGCCATGACGCCGGCCGCGCCCGCGCTCTGCAAGCTGGCCGACGCGCGCAGCCTGGACTGCGCCGATCCGGCCTGCGCCCGCCTGTCCGACGAAGCCCGCTCATGCCTGGCGGACTGGCTGGATTCCGGCTGGATCCATTACGTCGCCTCGTAGTATCCGGAAACCTGCGCGTATCCGTCTTGCACAGAACGCAATGAGGTCTATGCGCAGGGTCACATAAAGCAAGACATCACACCGCGCGGAAAGGTTTGTTGCCGTTGGGATGCGACCTTTTTAACTTTCACACTCGCATCGCTTACGGCTTCCTGTAGCCTGGATCCTGGTTTCCCCTGACGGGGTTTCAAGAGTCGTCATCTACAGGAGTCTAAAAATGATGAGCAAAACCTTGATTATTGCCTCGGTGCTGGCGGTCTCGCTCAGCGCGTGCAACAAGAAGGAAGATGCCCCGGCGCCCGCGAACAACCCCACGCCGGGCGCCACCGCCCCGGCGCCCTCGAGCACGCCGCCGGCCACCTCGCCGGCCCCGGCCCCGACGCCTGGCACCACGCCTGGCGGCGGTTCGAACACCCCGGGCGGCTCGACCACCCCCGCGTCCTGATCAGCGAACAACCCCCGCGCTGATCACGGCAAGCAGAAACCCCGGCCCCGCGCCGGGGTTTTTGTTTGTGCGCCGCCGGGCGCCGTTCCCGCGCGTGCCGCCGCCGCGGCATACCCCGACCCCGCGCGCAAAGAAAAAGGCCCGCGAAGGGCCTTTTCCGGAGCCGTGCGGGCGCCGTGGCGCCCGCCGGAATACGCGGCAATTACATCTTGTCCTTCAGCACGCTCAGCAGGCGCTGGGCGGTGGCGCTGTTGTCGCGTTCGCCCTTGGCGTCCAGCACCGTGACGGTGGTCTGTTCGCCGCTGCCGACCAGGTGGATGCGGTACTGCGGCGCCTCGGCCTTCTTGTCGCCCGAGAACATGCGGCTGAAGAAGCCCGGCTGGTCGATCTTCTCGCCCGTGTCGGTGTCGACGTAGCGCACGAAGTAGTCGCCGGCCGAACGATCGCGATCGTCCACCGAGAAGCCGCCGCCATCCAGCGCCACGCCGACACGGCGCCAGGCGCGGTCGAACGATTCGCTGACGATCAGGGCCGCGCCCTGCGCGCGGACGTCCTGCTGCACCGCCGGCTTCTGCGGCGCGGCTTCCGCCTGCTGCACCAGCTTGCGGGCGTTGTCGACGTCGGTGCCCAGGTAGACCATCATGCGCGCCAGCATGGCGGCGTTCAGGCCCGGGTCTTCCTTGCCGTTCTGCCACTGCACTTGCGAGCCGTCGCTGCCGACGCGCTTTTCCAGCATCTGGCGATGGCTGACGTAGATTTCGGTGTGGCCGTTGACGCGTTCGACGCGGGTGCGGAATTTCTCGCGCTCGCCGCTGTCCCAGGCCGATTCCAGCACCGCGCCCAGGGCCTGGCGCAGCCAGCTTTCCGGGATCTTGGCGCGGTTTTCCGCCCAATCGGTCTCGATCAGGCCGGCGGCCGGATTGTTGCTGGCGACGGTGAAGCCGTTTTCGGTCCAGAAGTCGACCAGGCGCGGGAACACGTCCTCGGGCGCGCGGTCGACCACCAGCCAGCGCAGGTCGCCGTCGCGCTCGACGCGCATGTCCTGGCGGCCGGGCAGCACGTTGCTGGCCTTGGGCGCGCTGGCCTGGGCCTGGCCCTGCTGCTGGAATTGCGAATAGGTGGTCGAGCCCGACGCCGGCGCGCGGTAGCGCGGATCGCTGGCGGCCTGGGTCAGGTCGGGCGGGATGCTCAGCGGCTCGCCACGTTGCGTGACGGCGCTTTTGTAATTGACGGATTCTTCATTGCCCAGGAATTGGTTGACCTCGCTGCAGCCGGCCAACAACACCAGAGACATCAATGCCGACAAACCGGCATGACGCTTGTTCATACGTATCCTCACGATATTTAGAGCAGGCCCGTTTCCTGGAGCGCGCGACGCACCGTTTCGTGGTGCGACGCGCCCAGTTCCACCAGCGGCAACCGGTAGCCCAGCGCGGTGCGGCCCATTTCGGCCAGCGCCCACTTGACGGGAATAGGATTGGCTTCAACGAACAAAGCCTTGTTCAGACGGGCCAGATGCGCATTAAGTTCACGCACCTTCGGCACGTTGCCCGCCAGGGCGGCGGCACACAAGTCACGCATGAGCTTGGGCGCGACGTTGGCGGTGACGGAGATGTTGCCGCGCGCGCCCAGCAGGATCAGGGCGGCCGCGGTGGGGTCATCGCCGCTGAACACCTGGAAGCTGGCCGGCGCCTCGCGCAGCAGCAGGCCGCCGCGCCCGATGTCGCCGGTGGCGTCCTTGATGCCGATGATGCCCGGCACCTGCGCCAGGCGCAGCACCGTTTCGTTGCTCATGTCGGCCACGGTGCGGCCCGGCACGTTGTACAGGATGGTCGGCAGGTCGACGGCTTCCGCGATGGCGCGGAAGTGACGGTACAGGCCTTCCTGCGACGGCTTGTTGTAGTACGGCACCACCGACAGGCCGGCCTGCGCGCCCACCGCCTTGGCGTGGCGCGTGAGGTGGATGGCTTCGTCGGTCGAGTTGGCGCCCACGCCCGCGATGACCGGGATGCGGCCGGCGGCATGCTCGACCGCCACGCGGATCAGTTCCGCATGCTCTTCCATGGAGACCGTCGGCGACTCCCCGGTGGTGCCCACCACCACCAGCGCATCGGTTCCTTCCTGGATGTGCCAGTCGATCAACGACCGGTAGGCGGCGTAGTCTAGGCTGCCATCGGGCTGCATCGGGGTGACGAGGGCCACCATGCTGCCCTGGAAATTAACGCCTGCGGCGGTTGCAGGGGATGCCATAAATGAGGGGCTCCAGAGCCCCGTGGCGGGATGCCCCAGGGCCAGAATCAGTGAAACCGCTGAGTTTAACGGATATTGGCCAAAATCCTAGAGGAACCACTGAACGATCGTCGTTCCCAAAGCCAATACCGGACGCATCAATATCCAGAGCACATCGGTCACCAGCAGCACCACGACGATCACCAGCCCATACGGCTCGATTTTCGAGTATTGCCAGGCCAGCCGGTTGGGCAGCAGGCTGAAAAGGATGCGTCCCCCATCCAGCGGCGGAATCGGCAGCAGGTTCAACGCCATCAGCACCAGGTTGACCTGCACGCCGGCCATCGCCATCTCGAACCAGAAGCTTTCCTGCATGCCGGTTTCGAGGAACAGGCGCAGCGAAAACACCCACAGGATCGCCATCAGCAGATTGGCGGCGGGACCGGCCAGCGCCACCCACAGCATGTCCTTCTTGGGACGGCGCAGGCGGCCGAAATCCACCGGCACCGGCTTGGCCCAGCCGAACAGCATGCCCGGGCTGCCCAGCAGCTTGGAAGTCAGCAGGATCACCGCCGGCACCAGCAGCGTGCCGATCGGGTCGATGTGGCGCGCCGGGTTCAGGCTGATGCGGCCCGCCTGGTAGGCGGTCGGATCGCCGAACATGCGCGCGACGTAGCCGTGCGCCGCCTCGTGCAGGGTGATGGCGAAGATAACCGGTATCGCGTAGACCGCGATCGTCTGGATGATGTCATTCATGGCGAAGCGGATTGTAGAGGAGCGGCGTGACGAACAGTGGGGCGACATGCACAGCGGCGCCCGCCCTGCCCCGCGCCGGCGACGACCGGCGGCGCGCGCCGCCGCGCGAACGGATGGTCAGCCGTTTCAGGCCAGGCCCAGCGTGGCCGGATCGCCGCGCCCCACCCGCACCACGACGGGGTCGTCGCCGGTCAGGTCGATCACGGTGGTCGGCGAATGCGGGCAAGCGCCCGCGTCGATGATGGCCGCCAGCTCGTGGTCGTAACGCTCGCGGATGGCCTCGGCGTCATTCAGCGCGTCGGACTCGCCCTTCGGGATCAGCGTGGTGGACAACAGCGGCGCGCCCATCTGTTCGAGCAGGCCCAGCATCACGGCATGGTCCGGCACGCGGATGCCGATGGTCTTGCGCGACGGGTGCGAGACGCGCCGCGGCACTTCCTTGGTGGCTTCCAGGATGAAGGTCCAGGGCCCCGGCGTGGCGGCCTTGAGCAGGCGGTACTGGCGGTTGTCCACGCGCGCGAAGTGGCCGATCTCGGCCAGGTCGCGGCACAGCAGCGTGAGATGATGGCGATCGTCCAGGCCGCGCAGGCGGCGCAGGCCGTCGGCGGCGTTCTTGTCGTCCAGGCGCGCGACCACCGCGTAGCTGGAATCGGTGGGCACCGCCACCAGGCCCCCGTCGTTCAGCCATTGGGCGGCCTGCTTGAGCAGGCGCGGTTGGGGATTCGCGGGGTGGATATCTAAATGAAGGGCCATGGGATTATCCTAACACTCTTGAAGGCCGCATCGCCAACCGCGGCCGACGCAACACATGGCGGCCGCGGCCGCCCGGAGACACAATATGCGCCTGGATGATTCCCGCGAAAGCGACAACGTGGAAGACCGCCGCGCCAGCGGTCCGCGCATCGGCGGCCGAGGCACCATCGGCATCGGCACTATCGTGCTGGCCCTGGTCGCCATGTATTTCGGCGTCGATCCCAGCGTGGTGCTGCAGATGGCCGAGGGACCGGCCACGCAGCAACAGCAGGCCCCCGCCAGCCGCCCGCCCGCCAACGACCCGCAGGCACGCTTCGTGTCCAAGGTGCTGGGCGAGACCGAGGACACCTGGAGCGCCATCTTCCAGAAAGACCTGAACCGCCAGTACGTGCCGCCCAAGCTGGTGCTGTTCCGCGGCGCCACGCCCACGGCCTGTGGCACCGGCCAGGCGGCGATGGGACCGTTCTACTGCCCCGGCGACAGCAAGGTCTACATCGACCTGGCGTTCTTCGACGAGCTGCAGAACCGCTTCAAGGCGCCCGGCGATTTCGCCCAGGCCTACGTCATCGCGCACGAGGTCGGCCATCACGTGCAGCACCTGCTGGGCATCTCCGACCAGGTCGACAACCTGCGCCGGCGCAACCCGTCGCAGGCCAACGCGCTGTCGGTGCGCATGGAACTGCAGGCCGACTGCTTCGCCGGCCTGTGGGCGCAGCGCGCCAACGCCGCCCGCAACATCCTCGAAAGCGGCGACGTCGAGGAAGCGCTGGCCGCCGCCACCGCCATCGGCGACGACCGGCTGCAGAAGCAGAGCCAGGGCTACGTGGTGCCCGACGCCTTCACCCATGGCTCGTCGGCGCAGCGCGTGCGCTGGTTCAAGCGCGGCCTGGACAGCGGCGATCTCAAGCAATGCGATACGTTCGCCGCCAGCTCGCTGTAGGGCGCTGGCCGCGATGCGGCGGACGCTGGATATCCATACAGCCAAAAGCCGACACGGTCTTCATCTTGTAAGATTACGCCCCCGCGCACTCCCGCTGCGCGGGCCAGAGCTCCCCAGCGAGGGGGCTTTTCCCGTTGGCCGGCCCGACGGGAAAAGCGTGCTCACGCCCCTCGCGCCCAGCCGCGGCGACGAGGGCGGCACGGCGCATTTCCAGTTACTAGATCCGTTCCATGGCCAACAAGTTCGAACCGTTAATCACCGTTGATGAGGTGCAAGAGATCCTTGCGGAGCCCAAGGAAACGGTCAAGCAGATCACCTGGACCCCGAAACCGGCCGCCGCCAGCATCCATTGGATGGAGTTCGCCAGCCCCTGCCGGGTCAAGGGCGAGGCGCGCGACGACGTGATCTTCCGCGCCATCTACCGCGGCGCCCGCACCGTGGTGCACGGCCAGGCCACCATCTTTCTGGCGGAGGCCTTCTGCGCCAGCCTGTTCGTCGGCCCGCACCGCGTGTTCGGCGTGGATACCGACGACTCGTTCCACACCAGCCTGGTGGGCGAAGGCCGGCCGCAGTACCGCAAGCCGCTGGCGGACCGCAGCCATGAACACATCTGGGTGGACGAAGGCGAAGGCTATGCCGAGCCCGTCGTGCCCGCCCTGCACACGATCGCCGAGCTGATGCAGTATTTCCTGCCGAGGGCCAACCTCACCCTGACCGGCGGTTTCGCGCATCCCCTCAAGGGCCGTCAAATCGAACTGATCCTATGAGCAATTTCCTGGAAGCCTCCGGCTGGACCGTCCTGCCGGCGGGCGAGCACGCCATCCGCGCCATCTCGCCGATGACGCTGGGCCTGGACGGCCAGCACGCCGCGTTCTTCATTGCATATCCGGACGACGCCACGTTCTATCTCACCGACGCCTGTGAGACGTCGATGCATGCCTCCAGCTACGGCATCGAGCTGGCGCCCAAGCGCATCGACATCCTCAACGAGACGCCTGGCGTGAGCCTGGCGCACTTCGACAAGTCGGGTGCCATAGTCGCCACGGGCCCCAACGAGCAGTTGCAGGAAGCCCTGTGGGACGCGGTCAAGCTGGCCATGGCGCTGTCGTTCCAGTGCGCCAAATGGATGCCGCGCTTCAGCCAGTTGCGTTTTCGCGCCCAGGTGGGCCGGGCGCTGGCGGCCGGCGTCGGCCCCAACCGCATGGTCAAGGGCGCGCGCGCCAAGGGCAGCAGCGGCCACACCGCCGACTTCGCCTTCGCGGTGCGCGCGGCCGGCAGCACCGCGCTGACCTATATCGAGCCGATCGCGCTCAAGGCGGGCAAGAAAATGGACTGGACGCAGGTCTACCAGACCCACGGCAAGATGTCGGACGTGAAAATGGCCGATGCGCGCAACTCGCGCATGGTGATCCTGGAAGACGGCGCATCGGCCGAGGAACTCAAGAAGGCCGTGGCCATTCTGGAACAATCGGCCAGCGTGCTGACGCTGGCCAAGACGCGCGACTGGAAGGCCGTGTTCGCGGCCGAATGAATCCTGGCGCCGCCAGGCGTCAGGACGGCACGTGGGTCAGGCCGTCGACGATTTCGCGCCCGTGCAGGATGGCGGCATGCACCGCCTCGCGCGGGCTGTAGACGAAGCCGCCTTCGGCAAAGCGCGGCACGGGGTATTCGTCGCCGCCTTCCTGCACGGCGCCCGCCTGGACCACCATGATCGAGGCGATGAAAACGGGGCCGCTGGGCAGCGTCTGAACTTCTTCGCCCGCGCCCCGGGACACCTTGGCCGTCAGCCGGTATCCCTTGTAGATCAAGTTGTTCTGATGCACTTCGGATGCCCTCTTTCTGCGATCCAGCATACCCCGGCTGTTCATGACAGTTCGGATAAGTTTTGTAACTCCGGCATCCGATAGAAACATTGTTGCAATGCGCGAATTGCGTCCCCGTTTCCGTCGGACGCGCCGCGCCGGTCGGACAATCAGGCGGTACGCGGGTGACAGCCAGATGACCCGCTCGTCGGGCCGTCACCACGCTGATCCGTCCCGGGGATTTCCCCTATGACTGTTGCGAAAGCGCACTTTCAGGCGCGTGCATGCCGGTCGCCCGCAGGTAGTCGGATCGGGTCCAGCCCCGTCCCAGCAGGAACATCCGGGTATGCAGGTCGCCCAGCACCGTCGGCGTCACCGAGGCGCCCAGGTAGGTCAGGCGCTTGCGCCGCAGGTCGACGTAGCCCAGCTCGTAGTCGCGGGCCAGCGCCAGCCACAGGCGGTGGGCGCCGGTCGACTGGCGCGCGCCGCTCATGATGCACAGGCCGGCATCCAGCCCCCAGCGATAGACCGCCGTGGCCAGCCCCATGCCCTGGTAGGGCGCGGCGTATTTCGAGTGCGGCGCGCGCACGTAGGGATCGGCGCGCCGCCCCACCTCGATCAGCCGGTTGAACACCGTGTAGCCCGCCAGCCGCCCGCGCCGCGCGTCCACCACATACACGTAATACTCGCCATCGGCTTCGCGGTAGCGAAGCACCATGCCAGGGATGTCGGTTTGAACCTCCGGCAATCCATACAAGCGGTCCGAGGGACGATTCATGCGGTCGTGGATGGCATCGAGCTCCGTCTCCACTTCATGCGGAGCATGGTTGACGTCGATGCGCAGTTCCGTCGCGATTGGCAGAATGCGGCGGAAAGCGTGCAGGGCCAGCGTAGGCAAGGCCACCTCCTGTACAGGGCAAATGCCCGATGAAAAAAGCGGTGGGTGCGCCGCCCCGGCCTGCCGGCCAAGGGGCGACGCGCGATGTCGATGGGGTGTGCGAAAACCGCCGCGGCCTCTCGCCCGCGGCAAGGCGATGTCATGACGGGCCAGGGCCTGTCCGCGCTACAAGGCGCCTCACACCGGCCCTAGGCCGCGGCATGGCCGCCGGCGCGGCGCCAGTCCGCGCTATCGCCGGACGCCTCGTCGGGCATGCCGAAAAACGCGGGAAACTGGCGCGCGCCCTTGCGCGTGACCGACAGCGCGCGCGAATCCAGGTCCTTGTCGATCCAGCCGCGCGCGAGCAATGCGTCCAGCAGCGCGGCGCCGAGCGCGCCGCCCAGGTGCGAGCGGCGCTCGCTCCAGTCCAGGCAGGGGCAGGCGAAGCGGCGGCGGCGCTGGCGCGCCTGCGCCGCGTCCACGCCGACCTGCGCCAGCGAGGCCTCGCCCAGCGGCGTCAGCGCGTAATCGCGGCCATCGGCCGCCAGCCACTGGCGCGCCAGCATCGCGTCATGGATGCGCACGGCCAGCGTGCCGGCCATATGGTCGTAGCAGGTGCGCGCCTCGCGCAACGCCGAGGGCGTGTTGGGCTTGAACGGCGCGCGCTCGGCGCCCGCCACCACCAGCAGCGCCTCCAGCGCGCGCGCCACTTCGGCATTGGCCAGCCGGTAATAACGATGCTTGCCCTGCGCCGCCTGCTCCACCAGCCCCTGCTCGCGCAGGCGCTGGAAATGGCTGCTGGCGGTGGAGGCGCCGATCTCGGCGGCCGCCGCCAGCTCGGTGGCGGTGCGGGCCCGGCCATCGAGCAGCACGCACAGCATGCGCGCCCGCGCCGGATCGGCGATCGCGCCTGCGACGGCCGACAGGTTGATATCGGCGAACTCGGATTCCATGATTCGGTCCTGGCCAAAGTGTTGTCTACAGGGCCAAGCATACTGCGAGTCATCCCAACAAGACAGCCGGCGCCCTCGCCGCCACCCGCCATGCGCACCCCACAGCCTTTGTTTTTCGGTCGGAAAGTCCTTTATGCCACCTTCGTGCTGGCCGTCTTCGGCTGGGGCGTCGGCTTCTACGGCCCGCCGGTGTTCCTGCACGCGGTGGTACAGCGCACCGGCTGGAGCGTGGCGCTGGTGTCGGCCGCCGTCACGCTGCACTTCCTGTGCGGCACGCTGGTCGTGGCCAACCTGCCGCGCCTGTACCGGCGCTGGGGCGTGCCCACCGTGACCCTGGCGGGGGCCATCGCGCTGGCGCTGGGCGTGTCGGGCTGGGCCCGCGCGACCGCGCCGTGGCAGTTGTACGCGGCCGCGCTGTTCTCCGGCATGGGCTGGGTCACGCTCGGCGCGGCGGCGGTCAACGCGCTGATCTCGCCATGGTTCGTCAAGCGCCGGCCGGCCGCGCTGGGCATGGCCTACAACGGCGCCAGCGTCGGCGGCGTGGTGTTCTCGCCGCTGTGGGTGTTCCTGATCGCGGGCCATGGCTTCGCGCAGGCGGCCTGGTGGGTCGGCCTGGCGATGGTGCTGGTGATCGCGGTCCTGGCGCGCAAGGTGTTCGCCGTCACGCCACAACAACTCGGCCAGCATCCCGACGGCGTGCCGCCGGACGCGCCGGCGCAGGCTGCCGCCGCCGCGCTGGCGCGCGTGCCGCGGCTATGGCGCGACCGCGCCTTCCTGTCGCTGGGCGCGGGCATGGCGCTGGGCCTGTTCGCGCAGATCGGCCTGATCGCGCACCTGCTGTCGTTGCTGGCGCCGCTGCTGGGTGCGCAGACCGCCGGCATCGCGATGGGACTGGCCACCGCCAGCGCCATCGCCGGCCGCAGCCTGGTGGGCTGGCTGATGCCAGACTCGGCCGACCGCCGCCTGGTCGCCTGCCTGTCCTATGGCGCGCAGATCGCCGGCTCGCTGGTGCTGATGCTGGCGATGGAGCATACTTGGGCGGTGTGGGCGGGCGTGCTGCTGTTCGGAGCCGGCATCGGCAATGCCACCTCGCTGCCGCCGCTGATCGCGCAGACCGAATTCGCGCGCGAGGACGCTGCGCGCGTGGTGCCGCTGATCGTGGCCATGTCGCAGGGCGCCTATGCCTTCGCGCCCGCCGTGTTCGGCCTGCTGCGCACGCTGGCCGGCCAGGGGCCGCACCCGCTGTTCTGGTTCCTGGCGGCGGCGGCGGCGCTGCAGGCCGCGGCCATCGCCTGCCTGGTATGGGGCCGCGGCGCCGCGATTCAACGCCCGCCGGTCACGCCAGCCCGCCGCGGCGGGCCACCAGACCCGCCATCACCGCATCGCCCTGCTCATTGGCCAGGCCCGCCGCCACGCCCTGACGATCGGCCACGGTGCGGTTCTGGCTGACTTTCCATTTGCCTTCGATGCGCGTGATCGCGATTTCGACGCCCACGATGGCGCGCATCTGCGCCGCGATGAAATCCTCGGGCGCGTCCTCGACGCGCCACGGCTGCGCCCGCGCCTTTTCCTGCGCATCGGTCAGGGCGCCGATCTGCGCGCGCACCCAGGCCGGATCGTCATGGATGCGCGCGTGGCCCCAAACATGCACGGCGACGAAGTTCCAGGTCGGCACGACTTTGTGCGTCTCCGCCTTGGTGGCGTACCAGGACGGCGTGATGTAGGCCTGCGCGCCATGGAACACCACCAGGCATTCGCCGCCGGCGGCCAGTTCCTGCCATTGCGGATTGGCGCGCGCCATGTGCAGCCGCAGCACCCCTTGCGGCCCTTCCGGATAGAGCAGACAGGGAATGTGATTGGCCATCAGCCCGCCCTTCCCGCTGGTCATCAGCACCCCCAGGGGGTGCGCGCGGATGAAATCGTGCTGGACCTCGATGGAATCTTCACGGAAGGCGGACGGCAGGTACATGGCGGAATGGGCAGTGGAAAGGAAAAACACACCATAGCGCCGCGCTGGCTCCATTGCGAGAGCCATATAACCCTTAATTCATGGAGCCACAATGCGCGTGGCTCCCCGGCAACAGCGCCGCCGGCAGCGGATCACATCAACGGATCACATCAACGGCTTCCCGCGCCGCCGCGCCCGCCCACGGGATCACGCCAGCGCTTTGACCAGCAGCACCGTGGTGAAGCCGCTGTCCCACTCCTCGTCGGGATAAGTGTCGACCTCGGCATAGCCATGCTTGGCGTAGAACGCGCGGCTCTGCATATTGAAAGTGTCGGTCTCCAGCCGCGCGTCGCCGAAGCCGGCGGCGCGCATGCCGTCCTCGGCCAGCGCCAGCAGCGCCGCGCCGACGCCGCGCCGCTGCAGCGCCGGATGCACGTGCAGGGCCCAGATGAAGTTCTTTTCCCAATCCACCATGCCCGCCACGCGGCCGTCGGCCTCGCAAACGTGGAACCGCGCGCCGCGCTCGGCGACGTATCGCGGGATCTTGCCGCTGTCCAGGAAGTACTGGTATTTCTGCGGCGTCATCTGCGGCCGCCAGGTGCCCGCGTAGGTTTGCGTCAATATGTCCTCGAGCGCCGCCACATCGCCGGGGCGCGCTTGCCGGATCGTCAGGAGAGTCTGGGATTGCGTCATGCGCGGCAGTGTAGCAACCCGCGTGCACGCTATCGTCGGACGCGTTCGTAGGCCTGGTTCATGCGCTCGCGCGCGGCGGTTTCATGGGCGTAGGCGCGGTCGTAGGTGGCCAGGCAGGCCGGCGTCGGATCGGGCCATTTGATCGCGGCGACGGCCGCGGTCAATTCGTCGCGCGCGCGCTGCCATTCCTTGACGGCGGCGTACCATTCCTTGGTCGTGTCCATAGTTCCCTCCCTATGTGCACGGCCCCATCGTAGTCCCGCCCGGGGCGGCGGCGACTACTGCTTTCAGCGACGCAAATGGATGAGTCCGAGCCGGCGCCGGATGGCGACTTCCCGCCGCGTGCGGCGCGCTCCCGGCCCGCCGCGCCAGCGCGCCGCGCAGCGCCGCGCAGCGCGGCCAAGGTAAAATGTTCGGATGCAATCGGGACAGGCCTCGCGGCAGGCGCCGCGGCGGTCCCTTGCAAGGATGCCGCCGACGCGGCCTCCCGCCAGCGCCGCCATGACGCCGCGGCCCGCACGGGCCATTAAAGCAATGCGCTCATGCGGTGAAATCCAGACACCAAGCCTCCAGAAATGAACGCTGCGACGCCGCGGCGGTCGTACGGTAGCCGGCCCGCCGCGCCACCGCCCGCCGCACCGCGCCCGCGTCGCCGCCCCAACCGCTTCCTCATATCACGATGTGATGAATATTGACGTCAACCCTCACTTACTCACGGCCACGGCAAATGCTACTGTTCCGCCTGTGCAAGGAGTACAAGCAATGGATCAGAAAACGAAACCCTGGGCCTTTCCCAAACCCCATCCGGAAAACACCCCGCGGGGCGAACGAAACAAACAGGAGTTCGACACGCCGCCGGTGAACGAAACGCCCGCGGCCAAGCCGCGCGGCAAGAAAAGCGCCACCACGGCCGCCGCCGCCAAATCATGACGCGTCATTGACGGCCGTCCGCCCATGCGCCCGCCCGCCGCCGCGCCGCGCCCCGCCGCCTTCACGCGCCCGATCCGTGGCCCGCGAAGCCTGAAGCCGCCTCGCGCGCAAGCGCGGCGGCTGCAAGAATCGTGAACGCATTCATGAATCCGGCGCTGCAAGGCGCCGGCCGGATCACCGGCGTGTTCTTCCACCCGGCCGGCGACATCGTCGCCGTGGCCTCGGCCTTTCCCCTGCTGATCAACCCGCCCGCGCGCGCCGCCTATGGCGGCGCCGCGCTGCGCTATCGCGTCGGCCTCTATCGCCGCGGCGACCCCGCGCCGTTCGCGGCCTGCGACGCGTCGCGCCTGCCCGTCAACGACATCGCCTTCCATCCGGACCAACCCGTCATCGCCATCGGCGCGGGCAGCTACGACGGCGGCTATATGTTCGAAGGCGAGCTGATCGCCTGGAACTGGGACAGCGGCGCCTGCCATCGCCCCTTCCTCAACGTGCCGGAAGTGGTGCGGTGCCGCTACCTGGAGGACGGCCGCATCCAGGCCTGGGTCCGCCCCTGGGACGAATCTTGGGACGAACAGGACGACGATGCCCCCGCGGCGTTCGAAACGCTGCTGCGCGTCGAGACCGCCGCAGGCGTGGCCACGCCTGAACTCGACCCCGCCACCGCCACCCTCGACCGCGCCACGCCGCCTGATGCCGACGACGCCGCCCGGCGCCTGGCCGACTGGCTGGGCCTGCCCGACCTGGGCCTGCGCGGCGCCATCTGGGATCTCGCCTGGCTCGACGCCGACACGCTCGCCGCGGTCCACGACAACTGCCTGCTCGACCGCTACCGCGTGGACGGCGCGCTGCTCGCGCGCCACGACGGCAGCGGCCGCGGCGCCGAGATCCTGCCCACCACGCCGCTCGTCGTGCACGCGATCGCCCCGCCCGATCCCGCCGCCCGCTTCCGCCGCGACTCGCGGTTGTACGCGCTGCGCGACGGCGAGCTGACGACTGTGCGCGACGAAGATGGCCAGTACACTTTCTGCGCCAGCGCCGACGGCCGCCTGCTGGGCCGCCGCGACCGCGTCGATGGGCGCCGCCGCGCCGCGGGCGACGTCCTGCTCGATGCCACCCTGGCCGAAGCACGGCGCCTCGATCTCGGCCACTACGACTGCTTCAACCACTACATCGGCATCAACGGCGCGCCCGATCTGTTCGCGCTGCAGGGCACGCCGCCCAATTCGCACGAAGGCAAGCACCTGTGCCGGGTCCACGCCGATGGCCGCATCGAGCGCCTCTGGCCATTGCTCAAGCCGGATGGCACGTCCGCCAGCCACGCCATGGAATGCCGCGGCGCCTACATCGACGACGCGCTCGGCGCGGGCGTGGTGATCGCCGGCAAACACTACTCGCCCACGGTCGGCAACAAATATCGCGGCTTCATCTACCGCAAATCGCTGGCGCGCGGCCAGGAACGCTGGCGCCATGCCACCCCGGCCTCGGCCAGCGCCATCGTGGTGGCCGACGGCCTGGTGCTGGCGGCCTTCCTCGACGGCACCCTGATGCTGATCGACGCCGCAAGCGGCGACCTGCTGCTGGCCTCCCGGGTCCGCATCGGCGGCATCGCCACCGTGCTCTATGCGCTTGCCGCGCACGGCGGCAGGCTGGCCGTCGGCACCCTCGACGGCCGCATTGCGCTGGTCGACCTGGCCACCCTGCGCACCCTGCGCGCGACCCGCGGCCGCATCGATCTGGCATGATGGGGCCATCGCGGGCGCCGCCGCCCGCTTCCCCTGTACCGATCATCCACGCCCATGCACTACACCCAGGACCCCGCCACCCCGCCCGCCCCCACCGTCAGCTTCGACGACTTCATGAAGGTCGACATCCGCGTCGGCACCATCATCGCCGCCGATCCCTTCCCCGAGGCGCGCAAGCCGGCGTACAAGCTGACCATCGATTTCGGCGCCGGGGTCGGCGTCAAGAAAAGCTCGGCGCAGATCACCGGCCGCTACACGCTGGAGCAACTGCCGGGCAAGCGCGTGCTCGGCATCGTCAATTTCCCGCCGCGCCAGGTTGGCCCGGTGCGCTCCGAGGTGCTGGTGCTGGGCCTGGCCGATGCCGCCGACCAGACCGTACTGGTGACGCCCGAGCTAGACGTGCCCAACGGCGCCCGGCTGACCTGAACCTGGAAATTCGGTCCGCAAGCGCCTGCGTCGACACGCTGGGCGCTCCGGGCCACGGGTAAGACGAATGCCCGCCACGCACAGGGCGGGCGCGCCGATCTCCAGAAAATAGCGGACGGAATGACCCCGTTCACGCCTTGGGATCGGGCTATCCTCACACGCTTGTTGCGACGCATACGCATGACCCGCCCCTGTCCGGCCGGTTCCGCGCGCCGCGACGCCCGCCCGCGCGACGGGCCGGGCACGACGCGAACAGGATGCACGACCCATGGCCTTGAAACACTACCGCGACCTCGACGTCCACGAAGCCGCGAAGGCCCGCATCCGGCTGGTGTTCCAGCACTTCGAGCAGGTCTGCGTCGCCTTCTCCGGCGGCAAGGACAGCTCCGTCACCCTGCACCTGGCGCTCGAGGTCGCGCGCGAAATGGGCCGCGGCCCGGTGCACGCGGTCTTCATCGACCTCGAAGGGCAATACCAGGCCACCATCGCCCACGTCGCGCACATGTTCGACCGCGCCGACGTCCGCCCCTGGTGGATCTGCCTGCCCATCAACCTGCGCAACGCGTCGAGCCTGCGCGAACCCTACTGGTGCACCTGGGAGCCCGGCCGCGAGGCCGACTGGATCCGGCCGCTGCCGCGGCATCCGTCCGTCATCAGCGATCCCGGCTATTTTCCGTTTTACCGCCACCGCATGGAATTCGAGGAATTCGTGCCCGAATTCAACCAATGGCTGGCGCGCGACAAGGCCACCGCGTTCCTGGTCGGCATCCGCTCCGACGAGTCGCTCAACCGCTATCTCGCCATCAAGCGCCGCACCAAGAAATGCGCCTGGACGCCGCCCGGCGCGCACAAGCCGCTGCCCTGGAGCACGCGCGACAAGCAGCGCGACAACGCCGTCACCTTCTTCCCGATCTATGACTGGAAGTTCGAAGACCTGTGGCGCTACACCGGCGAAAACGGCCATGCCTACAACCGCCTCTATGACCACATGCTGCGCGCCGGCGTGCCGTATTCGCAGATGCGCATCTGCCAACCTTACGGCGACGACCAGCGCAAGGGGCTGGACCTGTTCCACAAGCTCGAGCCCGAGACCTGGTTTCGCGCCGTCCAGCGCGTGCAGGGCGCCAACTACGCGGCGCGCTATTGCCGCCAACGCTTCCTCGGCTATCGCGGCGGGCTGGGCCTGCCGCCCACTTTCGATACCTGGCGCCAGTACAGCCAGTTCCTGCTCGACAGCATGCCGGTCGCGCTGCGCCAGGTGTACGCCCGGCGCATCGACGTCTTCATCGCCTGGTGGGAACAACGCGGCCATCCGCTGGCGATGTGGCCCGACGCCGGCATCCCCGACCTCGAAAATCGCAAGGCGCAGCCCTCCTGGCGCCGCATCGGTCTGTCGCTGCTCAAGCAGGACATGGCGCGATCGCTGTCGTTCGGCCCGGCGCGCTGCGACATCGACAGCCTGCTTCCCGTGCCTGCGCGCGCCGCACCATGACGCATCCCCTGAAACACTACGATTTCCTGCTGCTGCGCTCGTACGACGACGAACGCGCCTTCTTCGCGCAGATGGGCCGCTTCTTCGCCAGCGCCACCGTGCGCCGCGACTGCGGCGGTTATCCCTTGAACGACAGTCCGCGGCACCGCTGGTTCATCGTCAGGCGGAAAAGCCATGCCCGCGTGCTCGGCTTCGTCAGCATCGAACTGCTGAGCGACACGGTGCGCATCCGCGACGGCTACATCCGCCCCGAAGCGCGCCAGTTGGGCCTGTTCCGGGCGCTGCGCCAGCGCGTGCTCGACTACATCGACGGTCTGGACCAGCCCTGCACCCTGCGCGTGCCCTGGCTCAGCGCCGAGCTGCTGCAACCCTACGGCTTCCAGCCCCACACCAGCCGGGGCAACTGGATCACCTTGAAAAGGAATGCCCATGCCACTTCTCGACAGCCTGGAGAGCCGGGCCAGGATGCTGTTCAACGAACTGGACAGCCTGCCGATCCGCCAGCGGATCGAAGCCATCAACCGGATCCGCCTGTGCCTGCATGAGCACAGTCCCTTCGCCGCCGAGCCGGTCGATTGCGTGCAATGGGTCCCCGGCGAGCGGATCGAGGCCAACGACTACAACCCCAACAGCGTCGCGCCGCCCGAAATGCGGTTGCTGGAGCTGTCGATCGCCGCCGACGGATACACCCAGCCCATCGTTGCGCACCAGGCGGGCCCCGCCCGCTACGTCGTGGTGGACGGCTTTCACCGCCAGCGCGTGGGCAAGAAGAAGGGCCCCATCCGCCAGCGCCTGCAGGGCTACCTGCCTATCGTGGTCATCCGCCACGGCCGCGCCGGCGCCGCCGACCGCATCGCCGCCACCATCCGCCACAACCGCGCGCGCGGCGTGCACGGCGTGATGCCCATGACCGATATCGTCGTGCGCCTGCTCAAGGCCGGCTGGAGCGACGCCGACATTGCCCGTCAGCTCGGCATGGACGGAGATGAGGTCCTGCGCTTCAAGCAGGTGTCGGGCCTGCCGGAGCTGTTTCTCGATCACCGCTATTCGCGCTCCTGGGACTGAGCCCGGCCGCGAGGGCCAGCGGCACGCTCAGGCGGCAGCGCAGGCCCGCGCCCGGCGTCGACTCCAACGCCAGCGCGCCGCCGTGGCGCCGCGCGATGGCGGCCACGATCGACAGTCCCAGGCCCGCGCCCTCGCCCTGGCGCCCGCCGCGCCAGAACGGCTCGACCGCCCGCGCGCATTGCGCCGGGGTGAGCCCCGGCCCGCGGTCGCGCACCGTCACCACCAGATCGGCCGCCGCGATCGAGACGTGGACCTGGACATCGGCGTGCGCCGGTGAGTACTTGAGCGCGTTGTCCACCAGGTTGCGCACCGCGCAATCGAGCAGCGCATCCGGCAACGCCGCCCAGGGCCGGCTGGCGGGCAGATGCCAGCGCACCCGCGCCGGCTTGCGGCTGGCCACCCGCGCCAGCACCGCCAGCGCGTCGCAGGCCGCGTCGGCATCATCGCCGTCGGCGCGCGCCAGCATCAGCAATTGCTCGATCAGGCGTTCGAGGCGCGCGGTGCCCTGCAGCGCATGCGCGACCGCCTGGCGGCTGGCCGCATCGCCGGCCATCGCCGGCAGGCGCTCCAGCACCTGCAGGTGCGCCTTGATGGCCGTGACCGGCGAGCGCATCTCGTGCGCCGCGTGGTCCGAGAAATGCCGTTCGCGCAGCAGCATGTCCTCCATGCGCTGCGACAGGTGTGTCAGCGTCTGCGTGAAAGGCATGAGTTCGCGCGGCACCTTGTCGCCGGGCAGGTCGTGCGCCGGCCACGGCGCTTCGCACGCCAGCCGGCGGCGCAGCCCTTCGACCAGCGCCAGGCCGCGGCCGACGCCGAACCACAGCAGCGCAAAACCCACCAGCAGGCCGGCCACGCCGGGCAGCAGCGCGGTCCAGGCCATCTCTCGGCGCAGCTCGGCCCGGATGTCCGTGCGGCAGGCCGTGGCGACGCGCATGCCCTCGGCCTCGACGGCGTAGGTGCGCCAGGTGGCGCCCGCCCGGCTGAACGAGCCGAACCCCAGCGGCGCCGCCTGCAGCGCCAGCGAGGCGCGCGCCCGCGCCACCGTGAACGCCGGGGTCGCGCCAGCGCCGAAGGCGCCGACCTCGCACGCGATGCCGCCGCGCGCCGGCGCGCCGCTGGCGGCGGCCATGTCCGGCAGGCCGACCGCCGCGTCGCGCGGCCATTGCGTCACCAGCCGCGTCACCATCGCCGCCGACGCCGCCAGCCGGGAGTCCAGCGCCGCGTCCAGTTGGGCGCTGGCGTGCTCGAACATCCACAGCGTGACGGCGCCGCCGACCACCAGCCAGACGACGCCGAGCAACATCGACAGGCGCGTGCGCAGACTCACGGCGCCGGCATCCCCAGCCGGTAGCCCCAGCCGCGCACGGTCTCGATCAGATCGGCGCCGAGCTTGCGGCGCAGCTTGTGGATGTGGACGTTGACGGCATTGCTCTCGACCCGGTCATCGAAGCCGTACAGGCTGTCGCGCAACTGATCCATGGTGAGGATCTGCCCGGGATGCTGCAACAGCGTACTGAGCAGCGTCAGCTCGCGGCGCTGCAACGCGATGCGCTTGCCGTCCAGCAGCACTTCGCCGCGCGACACGAACAGCGTCAGGCGGCCGTGCTCGATGCGATCGGTGGTGTGCCCGGCGGTCCGCCGCATCAGCGCCTGCAGGCGCGCGCCCAGTTCGTCCAGGTCGAACGGCTTGAGGACGTAGTCGTCGGCGCCGGCGCGCAGCGCGTCGACCCGCTGCGGCACCGCCGAGCGGGCCGTCAGCACCAGCACCGGCAGGTTCAGGCGGCGCGCGCGCCATCGCGCCAGCAGCCCCATGCCGTCGCCATCGGGCAGCCCGAGATCCAGCACGCAGGCACCGAAATGCGACGTCTGCACCGCCAGGTCGGCCTGCCGCAGGTTGCCGACCACGTCCACCACGAACCCTTGCAACCCCAGGCCCGCCTGGATGGCCAGCGCGATGGAGGCGTCATCCTCGACCAACAAAATCCGCATGGCAGAAACCCCATCCCGGCACGTTATACTTATTTGAAGTAATAAGTTAATTTCTAAAAGTAATTAATGATGGTGACCGCGACCCTGCTCGGGCTGTGCATCGGCGTCTCCCTCGGCCTGACCGGCGCCGGCGGCGGCATTCTGGCCGTGCCCGCACTGATGTTCGGCCTGGGCCTGACGCTGACGCAGGCGGCGCCGGTGGCGCTGATCGCCGTGGGCATCGCGTCGGCGGTCGGCGCCCTGCAGGGCCTGATGCGCGGGCTGGTGCGCTACAAGGCCGCCATGTTGATGGCCGCGGTGGGCGCACTGACCGCACCGCTGGGATTGTCGCTGGCGCGGCGCTTGCCGGCGCATTGGCTTAGTCTGACTTTTGCAGCGGTGATGCTGCTGGTGGCCGCCCGCATGGTGCAGCAATCGCGCCGCCGCGCGCCGGCCCCGGGCGCGGCCGACGCCCCGCGCAAGGCCTGCCGGCTCTCGCCCGAAACCGGCCGCTTCGTCTGGAACCGCCTGACCGCCGTCACGCTGGGCGGCATCGGCGCCGTGTCCGGCCTGTGCACCGGCATGCTCGGGGTCGGCGGCGGCTTCATCATCGTTCCGGCGCTGACACACTTCAGCGACGCGCGCATGATCAGCATCGTCTCGACCTCGCTCATGGTGATCGCGCTGGTATCGGCCGCCACGGTCAGTTCCGCCCTGCTGCACGGACTGACGCTGTCGACCGCGCAATGGACCTTCGTGGCCGCGGCCATCGCCGGCATGACGGCCGGCCGCGCGCTGGCGCCGCGCGTGCCGCAAGCGGTGCTGCAGCGGGTATTCGCGGCGGTCTGCGTGGCGGTCGCCGCCGTGCTCGCCTGGCGCGCCTGAGCCGCTCCTCCTTTCGGCCTTTCCTTCCCGCCTTTCCTTCCCGCCGATCCTGCCGGACGCCCCTCATGGGCGTCCTCCGAGGGCGTCCTGACGGACGCCCACCGGGGCGCTCCGACGCCCCCTCTCGATATCTGACGCGAGTTAATGCTCAGATAATCCGCGCTATGCAAGATTCCGTCCATGACGGGAACATCACATATTCCTCCGCACGCCTGGCGCCTCAGCGCGGCCAGGCCTCTTGAACCAACGCCTCGACATCTCATGCGAACGCAATAGCTTCTCATTCGGGCTGATGAAAAAACGGCGCCAAGCCGACCCATCATTTTCCGAGCCCGGCCTATCCGTTTTTTCAACCTCTGCGCGGCCAACCGCGCAGGCTAGCTCCCTCGGATATCAATAAGGACTATCCATGCTTAAGAAGACGCTCCTCGCCACTGCAACCACCGCCGCCCTGCTGGGTCCGGTCGCGGCATTCGCCGCCGGTGAATTCGGTCAAGGCACCATCACTTTCACCGGCTCGATCATCGAAGCGCCGTGCAGCATCTCGGCCGCCGACTCCGCCCTGAACATTGACCTGGGCCAGATCTCCCGCAAGGACCTGGTCGGAACTGGCAAGTTCTCCGCTTCGGTGCCGATCACCATCCACCTGACGGGTTGCTCGTTCGAAGCGGATACCGGCGCAGGCGCCAACGCGAACGGCAAGCTTTCCAAGGTCGGCGTGTCTTTCGCCGGCACCACGTCCGACGCGGCCAAGGGCATGCTCACGAACACGGGCAACGCCGCCAACGTCGCGGTCCAGATCCTGGGCAAGGACAACGCCACCGCGGTCAACTTCAACACCGCCCCTACGGCGGCCACGGCCCAACAACTCACGGCGGGCAACACCAACGTGCTGAACTTCTTCGCCCGGCTGGCATCGACCGCCGCCACCGGCGTCACGGCCGGTACGGTGAGCAGCTCGGTCACCTACACGCTGACGTATTTCTAAGCGGCCAGACGCCGCCATTCCGTGCGTACGGAACCCCGCCGCCATGGCGGCGGGGGATTTCCGACGCGCGCTTTCCGTACCGAGGTGGCCGCGATGCGGCGCCACATCGACGCCGAGGTTTTCCGGCAGTCTCTCACGCCGGAATATGGCAAAAAACATCATGACCCTGGCCCGCTTGGCATCCATCATGGCAATCAGTACCTATGTGCTGTCGGCGCACGCCACGGAGTTCAGCAGTGGCTTTCTGAACACCAAGGACAAGCGCAACGTCGACCTGTCCACCTTCAGCCGCGACGGCTACGTGGCGCCAGGCACCTACCTGGTCGACTTCTACCTGAACCAGCGCCTGCTCCAGGCCCAGTACCAGGTCAAGGCGGTGCCGGTGATAGACGACGGCACGGTGTTCTGTGTCACTCCGGCAATGCTCGAGATGCTGGCCCTCAAGGACGACGCCGCGGCGCGGCTCGCCAATGTCAACACCGACGCCGGCCCCTGCGTCGACCTCGACACCCCTGACAGCAAGGTCGCCTACAGCCCGGACAGCCAGTCGCTGACCGTGACGGTGCCGCAGGCCTGGTTGCGCTACCAGGACCCGGACTGGGTGCCGCCGGCGCGCTGGAGCACGGGCGTGAACGGCGTGATCCTCGACTACAACCTGCTGGCCAACCGCTATATGGCGCAGCAGGGCAGCAACTCGTCCAGCTACACCCTGTACGGCACCGCCGGCCTGAACCTGGGCGCTTGGCGCCTGCGCAGCGACTACCAGTACAGCCGCCACGACAGCCACGGCAAGTCGCAAACCAACGCCATCCTGCCGCAGACCTACCTGTTCCGGCCGCTGCCGCAATGGGAATCGAAGCTGACGCTGGGCCAGACGTACCTGTCGTCCTCCCTGTTCGATCCGATCCGCTTCGCCGGCGTCACCCTGGCCAGCGACGAGCGCATGCTGCCGCCATCGCTGCAGGGCTATGCGCCGCAGGTGACCGGCATTGCCAACAGCAACGCGCAAGTGACCGTCAGCCAGAGCGGCCGCCTGCTCTACCAGACCCGAGTGTCGCCCGGCCCCTTCGTCCTGCCGGCGCTGAACCAGAACATCAGCGGCAATCTGGACGTCACCTTGACGGAGAGCGACGGCAGCACCCGTACGTGGCAGATCACGACGGCGAGCGTGCCGTTCATGACGCGCAAGGGCAACCTGCGCTACCAGGTTTCGGCCGGACGGCCGCTGTTCGGCGGCCGCGCCAACAACCACGTGGTCAGGCCCGGCTTCATGACGGCCGAAGCCACCTGGGGCGCGTTCAACGATACCTCGCTGTATGGCGGCTTCGTTGCCACCCAGGACGGATACCGGGCGCTGGCGCTGGGCGCCGGCCAGAACTTGGGCCGGCTGGGCGCCCTGTCGGCGGACGTGACGCGCTCGGACGCCCGGCTGCCGTTCGCCCATGCCCCGCGCCGCACCGGCTACAGCTACCGGGTCAACTACGCCAAGACCTTCGATGGCCTGGGCAGCACCATCGCCTTCATGGGCTACCGATTCTCCGGCCGGCACTTCCTGTCGCTGCCCGAATACGTCATGCGCTCGGTGCTGCGCGACGAATTCTTCCGCGACGAGAAGCAGAGCTACACGGTGGCATACAGCCAGCACATCCAGCCGCTCGACATGAGCGTGTCGCTGTCGCTGAGCCGGCTGAACTACTGGAACGACTCGGCGACCAACAACCACTACATGATCACGCTCAGCAAGAACGCCAACATCGGGCCGCTGCGCAACATCAACATGTCACTGTCGCTGGCCCGTACCCAGAGCTTCTATGGCCAGGCCGAGAACCAGATCTACGCCACGATCAGCATCCCGATAGGCGACAACCGCCAGTTCAGCTATGGCTACCAGCGCAGCGGCGACAGCCTGATGCAGCACACGGTCGGCTACACCGACTTCAGCCATCCGAACACCACCTGGAACCTGAACGCGAGCGACGAACGCTACTACGACTCGCGGCGCCAGAGCATGAGCGGCAGCATCCAGAGCCGCACGCCCTATGGCCGAGCCAGCGCCGACTTCACCGTGCAGCCCGGCCAATACCGCAACGTCGGCCTGAGCTGGTATGGCTCGATGACGGCCACGGCCGCGGGCGCGGCATTCGGCCAGCCGGCCTCCGGCAACGAACCGCGCCTGGTGGTCGACACCGACGGGATCACTGGCGTGCCGGTGGACTACGGCAACGGCGTTACCAATCGCTTTGGCATCGCCGTGGTCAACAACGTGTCGAGCTACCGCGAAAGCAACGTCGCGGTGGACGTGAACGCCCTGCCCGACGACGTCGACGTGGCCGACTCGATCATCAGCCAGGTGTTGACCGAGGGCGCCATCGGCTACTCCCGCATCCGCGCCAGCCAGGGCGAGCAGGTGCTGGGCCATGTCCGGTTGAGCGACGGCAACGCCCCGCCGCTGGGCGCCCTGGTGCTGTCCTCCCGTTCCGGCATGACGGCCGGCATGGTGGGCGACGAGGGGCTGGTCTATCTGAGCGGCGTGACCGCGGAAGACCGCGACGCGCTCACCGTGACCTGGGCTGGCGAAAAGGAATGCCACCTGACCCTGCCCGCGCCCGCGGCGCTGGCCCAGGGCCCGCAGCCGCTGCCCTGCCAATGAGACCTGATATCCCGCATCCCATGACGTTCATTTTGAAAGCGAAAACATGAAACTCAGACATATCACCGGACCGCTGCTCTGCGCCTGGCTCGCCTTGCCCGCCCTCTGCCAGGGCGCGGTCAATGTGGATCGCACCCGCATCATCCTGGGCACCGAACAGAAGTCGGTCTCGGTGGTGCTGACCAACGAAAGCACCGATACCCCCTACCTGGCGCAGGCCTGGGTCGAGGACCAGGACGGCAAGATGACCGACGACCTGCTGGCGCTGCCCCCGCTGCAACGCATTGACGCGGGCAAGAAGGCGCAGGTGCGGATCATGCAGATGAGCGCCGCGGCCAAGGCCCGCCTGCCGCAGGACCGCGAGACCCTGTTCTATTTCAACGTGCGCGAAATCCCGCCGGCGCCGAAGGACAAGGACGCCAGCCTCCTGCAACTGACCACGCAGAGCCAGCTCAAGCTGTTCATACGGCCGCCCAAGCTGGGCGAGCGCGGCGAGGCGGCGCCGGAACAGGCCCTGCAGGCGCGCACCGATGGCCGCACCCTGACGCTCAAGAACACGTCGCCCTATTACCTCACGGTGATGTGGCTGGGCACGGACAGCAAGCAACTGCTGCCCGGCTTCGACACGCCGATCATGCTCGCGCCGCTGTCCGAGCAAGCGGTCAAGGCCCAGTTACCCGCGGACGCCAAGCAGTTGATGATGGGCAATGTCGACGACTACGGCGGCATGCGCGTCAGCCGCTACCACTGTGCGGCGGGGGTTTGCGTATTCAAGGAACGGGTCAAGGAATAGGGACGCGACCCGCGCACGCTTTTTCACGGTTGCGGACCGCCAGATACGGTCCGCGACCATTCATGCACTTTCCACAGAGGAAACACAGGAGTCACCCATGATCAAGAAATCCACTCTCGCCCTCGCCGCCGCGGTCGCGTTCCATTCAGCGCCAGGATTTGCGGCGGGCACCAGCGGCTCCGGCACCATCACCTTTTCGGCGACGGTCATCGAAGGGCCTTGCTCCATCTCCGCCGCCGACAGCAACATGACGATCGACCTGGGCCAGGTCTCCCAGCGCATGCTGAATGGCCCCGGGAAATTCTCCGACTCGGTGCCCGTCGTCATCCACCTGACGGGCTGCTCGTTCGACGAGGATACGGGGACCACCCCCAACCCGAACGGCAAATTGTCCAAGGTGGCGGTCCAGTTCCTCGGCACCTTCACGAACACCCAGCTGGGCAAGATCTCCAGTACCGGAACCGCCACCGCCGTCGCCGTGCAGTTGCTCGAGAGCGATGGCACCACGCCCGTCAATCTTGCCGCCACCCCCAGCGCCGCGAACGCGAAGCAACTGACCGGCGGCGGCAACGAGCTGCGCTACTGGGCCCGCATGTCCGTTGTGGGCGGACCCGGAGCGGTCACGTCGAGCACGGGCTCGGTCCAGGCAAACGTCACCTACGCGTTGGCCTACTTCTAAGCGACGCACTCGCGAGGGCCGGCGGCCGCCGCGCGCCAGCCCTCGCCGCGATCGGCGAAACGTTTTACCCGAATCCATTCTGCCAAATATCCGCGACCGAAACGGCATATTCCGTTGTTCGCAATAATGAGACGATCCTCTCTCATTCGGACGCGGACAGCGCGGGCAGGGGTCGCGCCGCCAGCACGCGTGCGCCGGTGACCGCATCGACCTGGAAGCGCCGGACCAGTTGCGTCAGCCGTCCGGCCTGCTCGCGCATGCTCGCGGCCGCGGCGGCGGCCTCTTCCACCAGCGCGGCGTTCTGCTGGGTGACGCCGTCCATCTGCGCCACGGCCTGATTGACCTGGCCGATGCCGGTGGACTGTTCGGCCGAGGCGCCAGCGATTTCGCGCACCAGCGTCACGGCCTGACCCACGCTGGCCACCACTTCACGCATGGTGCGGCCGGCGGCGCCGGCCTGCCGCGCGCCGTCTTCGACGCGGCTGACGGACTCGTTGATGAGGGCGTTGATCTCCTTGGCGGCCACGGCCGAGCGCTGCGCCAGGGTGCGAACCTCGCCCGCCACCAAGGCAAAGCCCCGGCCCTGCTCGCCGGCCCGCGCGGCCTCGACCGCGGCATTCAGGGCCAGGATGTTGGTCTGGAAGGCGATGCTGTCGATCACGTTCGTGATATCGGCGATGCGCCGCGAGCTGTCGGAGATGGCGTCCATGGTGCGCACCACGCCATCGACTTCATTGCCGCCGCGCACGGCCACGGCCGAGGCCTGGGTGACGAGTTGCTCGGCCTGGCCGGCGTGGCTGGCGTTCAACTGCACGGTGCTGGTCAGTTGCTCCATCGACGCGGCGGTTTGCTCCAAAGAGGCGGCCTGTTCCTCGGTGCGTTGCGACAGGTCGGCGTTGCCCTGGGCGATCTCGGAGGCCGCCGAGGCGATGCCTTCGCAGCCATCGCGCACATCGCGCACGATAGCGGCCAGGCCGTGGTTCATGGCTTGCAGGGCGATCATCAGGTCGCCCGTCTCGTCGCGCGTGACGACGCGGATGTCGCCGGTCAGATCGCCGGCGGCCACGCGGCGCGCGGCCTGCACCGCCTGCCCAAGCGGCTGCACGATGCCGCGCGTCATGAACCCGCCCAGCAGCATGCCGAGCGCCACGCCGGCGATCGACAGCGCGATCATGATGAGGCGCGTGCGTTCGTAGAGGTCGGAGCCCGCCTGCACCGACCGCGCGGTGCTGGCTTCCTTGGACTCGGCCAGCCGGTCCATGACGCCGTCCAGTTGCTCCGAGGACGCAATCACGTGCTTTTCGATCTCGACGGCGCGCGAATCCTTCGCCCGCAGCGGCAGCTCGCGGGCGGCGGTGAAGAAAGCCTCGGCGTCGCGCTTCCAGGCGTCTTGCGCCTGCCTGAAGCGCGCCAGCAACTGGCGGTCCTCGGGCGCCAGGTAGTAGCTGGCGGCGCGATCGCGCAGCGCGTCCAGCCGCCGCACGGCGCTGTCGAACTGTTTACGGCTGGCCTCGCGTTCGGCCTCGGTGGAGGCCGCCAGATAGCTGTTGCGGGCGCGGCCGGCATACACCAACTGCAGGTTGGCGTTTTTCATGTCGGACAGGCCGCGCAATTCGACCTCGTAGAGCTGGCTGTTCATGTCGTTGATACGGGCCAGCCCCCACACGCCGAAGGCGCCGACCGCGCCGCCCAGCAGCGCCACCATCAAGAACGCGCCGGACAGGCGGGCGCGGATACGCAGACCAGAAAATAGGCCAAACATGCTTGCTTCCTATGTCGCCCCGGCCGGGTGGCGCGATGATCGCCTGTTGTTGTTCCGGGGCCTTGTTGAACCGGACCGGCATGGTAGGGCGAGGAAGAGATTAGGGATAACCCTAGGAATGACGACTTTGCTCGGCTGTTCACCGCGCTGGTTCAAGCAACGGCTTAAGCCCCTTATAAATCCCAGTGATACGTAGCGCTGCATAGCCGTCCCTGGACGCCAGCAACCTGTGCGACAAGGTCCAAGCGATCCGCGAGCCCCCGATGCGAACGTCAGCGATACCTTCATGCGCGCGGCGGCGAAGCTGCTGGCCGTCGACCAACGCCTGGGCGGCGTCGGCATCGTCGGCGTCGCCTTCAACTGGTCCGAGGCCTGGGCGGACTTCGACCGCTACGGCGGTCGCAAGCGGCTCAGCGCCAGCAGCGCCAGCAGCGCCGCCAGCGCCAGCACGCTCAGCCCGCCCAGCAGCGCGAACGTGACCGGCGCGCCGGCCTGCTCCATCGACACCGCCAGCGCCGGCGGCGCCAGGGCGTTGATCAGATTCATCGGCAAGGCGATGGCGGCCATCGCCGCCGCATAGCCGGCCTTGTCGAAGAACACCAACGGCATGGTGGCCCGCGCCACCGCGAAGGCGCCGCTGCCGACCCCGAACAGCAGCAGGTAGCCGACGACCGGCAGCAGGCCCGCGCCGCCGATCCAGATGGCGGCCAGCCCCAGCGGAATCATGGCGCCCGCGGCAATGCCGGTGGACAGCCCGTCCCAGCGCCCGCCGCCCAGCAGGTCAAGCAAGCGCCCGCCGACCTTGAAAACGCCCAGCAGCGACGCAACCGCGACGGCGCGCGCCAGATCCATGCCCATGGCCCGCAGCAGCGGCACGCCCACGGCCTGGATGCCGAAGGTGACGAAACTGTTCAAGGCTATCGCGGTCACCAGCAGCGCGAAGATCCTGCCATGGGCGCCTGCGCCGGGCCGCGCGGCCGCGGTCGCGGGCGCCCCGGTCGCGGGCAGGCCGAACCAGAGCAGCGGGCCCACGGCCAGCGCCATGACGGCGGCGTACACGAGCAGCGCATCGCGCCAGCCGATCAGGTGATCGAGAAACGCCGTGACCGGCAGGAACACGCTGCCCGCCAGGCCCGTCACCAGCATCAGCGTGCCGATGAGGCCGCGCGCCTGTGCCTGCGCATATTCCACGACGTAGGCATAGGCGGCGGTCGTCAGGAAGGCGGCGCCCGCCACGCCGATCAGCGCCCAGGCGGCCCAGAAGGCCATTAGGCCCGGAGACAGCGCCAACAGGGCCAGGCCCAGTCCGATCAGCGCGGCGCCCGCCGCCATCGCCCGGCGCGTGCCGAACCGGCGGAACGCGCGGGCGGTCAGCGGCGCGGCCAGCCCCATCGCGACATACATGACCGACGTGCCCAGGAATATCGACGGCAAGGTGGCGCCCAGGTCGGACGCGACCGGCGCGGCGATGACCGGCAGCACGCCGACCACGCCCCAACCGACGATCTGGGTCAGCGACAGCAACAACAGGACAAGGAAATGGCGTTGCATCGTCCACTCCTCGATCCGGGTGGGACAGTTGCATGGCGACGGTCAGGCGCTCCGATGCGACGGGGCGGTGGGGGAGTTTACCCCCGCCAAACGCAACGCCGCGTTGCGCGCTCTTCTCTTTTTTTCCCGCCGCGCGCCGGCCTAGCGCCCCTTGTCCATCGACAGCGGCACGCCCCAGATCGGATCTTCCATGCCCTGCTTGCCCAGCGGCGTGATCTGCATGGGCTGCAGCTTGGCCAGCAGCGCCTGGTGCTCGGCGCTCAGGGTCCGCTGCGCCAGGTACTTCTGCGCGAACTCCATCGGCGCCGGGCGGGTGTAGACGGTCAGGTCCTCCAGCGGGCACTCGATCATCTTGGGGTCGACCGCGCGGCAGGCCGACTGGCGGAACTTGTAGCTGGGCGTCTTCAGGTGCATGCGCTGGCTCAGTACCAGTTGTCCACCCTGCAGCGTGAAGCTCGCCAGCGCCTGCTTGGGCGGGATGCGCGCCTGCACCTTGATGGCGGGAATATCGCGCGAATCGGTTTCCTCGTAGTAGCCCGCCGGCATCCCCGCCGAGGTCTCGGTGTATTGCTGCTCGCCCCAGCTCACGCAGGCGCCCGAGGCCACGTGCACGGCCGTGCAGACCTGGCGCGTCTTGGTCTCGCTGTGGGTGGTGGCGTCGCGCCACGCCTGCTGCCTGTAGAACTCGCGATAGAGTTCCGGCGAAAGATAGGCGGTGCCGTTGGCGCCGCGGCCCGATCCCTCCGGCCCGCGCTTGGCCCCGACCTGATCGAGCAGCGCATTCAGCTTGTAGTCGTCGCCGCCGGTCAGCAGGTATTTGCCGGGCGGCAGGATATGCACCTCGAACGCCTGGAACAGGTAGGTTTCCTTCGGGTCGCGCTTGAGCGCATTGGTCTGGAACTTGCGGCTGAAGGTCACCTGCGGCGCCTTCTCGTGCATCCAGATCACGGTCGGAGTCCACTGCGTCATGGTCAAGGCGTCTTTCAGCGTCGCGTGCGGCATCAGGTCGGCCACCAGCACCACCGCCATGTCCGATTTGAGCGCCTCGTTGATCAGGTCCAGCAGTTGCCCGTAGCGCGGATCGTCGCGGGTGCCGTATCCGTTCGAGGACGGAATGTTCACGCACCCCGACAGCGCCAGCGTAAGCGTCAGGAGGGACAAGGCAAGGCGCGGGCGCGGCAAGGTCATGGATCGGTCCTTAAATGAGGCTGAATCGGTCTGAGCGCGCATGCTACTGCCTCTGGGCCGGAGCGCAAGCGCGGCGAGGCACGCTGAAACATCGGGCCACGCGGGCAACACGGTGGGATTTCGCGCGGCCGGCGCGATGGGGCGGACGCCAAGCCCGCATTCGCACGGGCCGCGGCGCGATGATGCGCGGCGATACGGTGCCGGGAGGCTCGCGCAGGGCGCGCTCGCAAGAAAACTATTGTTGCGATTGTTTCTGAAGACGCGGGCCTTTGCACCGAGGCCGCGCACCCGCCGCCCGAGTCTCCTCCCGCAATCTTGCCGCGACGCCGACCTTGATATCAGACCGCATTAAGACGCCAAACCGCGTTTTCCCGCAAGGACAAATCTAGAATCGGATGGGCGTCGCTTCCGCGATGCCGCGCTGGCGGAAGAAGGCCCGCCGTCCAGTCGTCGACGCAGTCCGTGGCCCGGGAAACCAATCGCAGGTATGCGCGTTCTTGTCGTTGAAGATCCGCCGGAATGGGCCGAAAGCGTGTCCAACCATATCGCCGGCCTCGGCCGCGGCGTGCACGTCTGCGGCACCGTGCAGGACGCGCTCGCACACATCCGGCAGTCCCCGCCCGGCATCCTGGTGACCGCCGCGTCGCTGCCCGATGGCGACATGCTCGGCCACATCGCGCCGCTGCGCCGCACGTTTCCCGCCATGGGCATCATCGTACTGACCGACAACGTGCGCATGCCCGCTCAATTGCAGAGCCTGAGCGACGGCGCCGACCATTACCTGATCAAGCCGATCCAGCTTGCGCTGCTGGCGGTCACCGTCAGCGCGCTCGAACGCCGGCTCGTGACCGCGACGCCGGACCCGATCTCACACTGCAACTGGACCCTGGACGTGCAATCGCGCCAACTGCGATCGTCGGACGGCCAACAGCTAAGCCTGACGGCCAAGGAATCCATCGTCATGGCGACGCTGATCCAGAGTCCGAAGTACCCCGTCAGCCACAAGCGGATGTCGCAGAATCTCGGCTATCCGGCAGTCATCTACGATCAGCACCGCATCGACGCGCTGCTCTATCGGGTCCGCAAGAAACTCGCGACCCTGCGCGATGCCCCCTTGCAGATCCGCAACATCTATTCCGAAGGGTCCTTGCTGGTGCTGCGCGAGGGCAGGATCGGCATCGCGACGCACGACTGATTTGCGCGCGGCGGCGCCGCCGGCGCCCGACGATACCCGCCGCGGCGCCCCCTCCCCGTTCGCGCTCCACTGCGCCGTTGAGTATTCATGAGTTTTCGGCGGCGCCCAAACGCCTACACTACACATGTCTTGCAACTTTCCCCAAGAGAGACAAGGCCGAAGGCCCCACCCGCTTACCCGCGAGTGGGGCCTTCTTTTTCGTGCGAGTAAAAGCTCGTGTTTCAGAAAATTTCCAGCAAAACTCATCAAAAATCATAAGACAGCCGTTTGCGCCGCGATCGTCTAAAGATCAATTTGGCAGGGTCGTAGTTTTGGCAACGGACGAACCCGAACGCTGATTCTCGGTTCATCACGTTGGCAATCGGGCAGCGCCGCTGCCCGCCTCGATCAAGCCTCACTCTGCCAAGGAGCTAACACATGGCTGCAGTCATCAACACCAACTATCTGTCGCTGGTCGCTCAGAACAATCTCAACAAATCCCAGTCCGCGCTGGGCACCGCCATCGAGCGCCTGTCCTCGGGTCTGCGCATCAACAGCGCCAAGGACGACGCCGCCGGCATGGCCATCGCCAACCGCTTCACGTCCAACGTCCGGGGCCTGACCCAAGCCGCCCGCAACGCCAACGACGGCATCTCGCTGGCGCAGACGACGGAAGGCGCCGCCTCCGAAATCACCGCCCACCTGCAGCGGGTGCGCGAACTGTCGGTGCAAGCCGCCAACGGCAGCTACTCGCAAGAGCAGCTCGACTCCATCCAGGACGAAATCAACGAGCGCCTCGCCGACATCAACCGCATCTCCGAGCAGACCGACTTCAACGGCGTGAAGGTACTGTCGGACAAGGCCACGCCCCTGACGCTGCAAGTCGGCGCCAACGACAACGAAACCATCACGCTGGACTTGAACGAAATCAGCGTCAAGACGCTGGGCCTGGACGGCTTCAACGTCAACGGCGTTGGCATTATCGATAACAGGAAGGCCCAAGTCAGCGACATGATTGGCCCGAACATCCAGCTTGTGGCGGGCACGGACAATCAGTACGACGTCACGGAAACGAACACCGCCGCCACGACCACTGACCTGATGAGCCAGATGACGGACGGCAGTACCATTATCAAAACGACAGGCGCAGCGCCTGCAGGCGGCGGTACAGCACCTACCACCACCTACACGTATGACGCCGCCGCGGGCAACTTCGTCTACGACGATACCGATACGGATACCGCCGTCGAAGCAACCATCAGGGGCCAGATCGGCGCCAAGCCGATCGCGGCTACGTACATGAACAAGACCGCTCAGGCCGACATCCTGATCACCTCTAGCGGCAACATCACCGATGTCAACGGTAAGGCGCTGTACTGGGACCCCGCGGGCAATCTGTCAGTCAATGACGGCCTGACGGGTGGTGCCGCTCCGGGTGCCGCTGCTTTTACTCAGGCAACGCTAGCCGACGTGACGACCTACATCGGTACCGGCGCCACTGCTGAAGGCGTCAAACTGACCGTGAACGGCACGACGTACCAGAGCCAGGCCGCCGGGACGGCAGACATCAAGTTCCAGGCGACCATCACCAAGGAGAAGCTGGCGGCGGACCTCAAAGCCCAGCCTACCGCTACGCCTGCCGAAGTCAAGATTGAAGCGGGCGCGTTCAGCCTGACCCTGCAGGTAACGCAAATTGGCCAACTCGACACCGATGCCGATCATTTGCTGTATATGGATGACAAGCAGCAACTGACGACGGTGTCCAAAACTGTCCGACGCTACGAGTTCAATCCGGATACCGGCAACATCACTGCCATCGCGGGCGGCAGCACGTTCCATCATCAGGTTGGCGCTGCTATCGGCACAGACGTCACCGACAACAAAGACGTCGCCGTCAACGACTACGGCAAGAAGTTGTACGTCGCCAGAGCCGGCAGTAAAGCCGGCAGCCTGACGCTCGAAAGCACCAGCAAGGGCGACAAGACTGGCGACCCGATGAAAACGCTAGATTCCGCTTTCAACCTTCTGAACAAAGTGTCCGGCCAACTGGGCGCGGTGCAGAACCGCCTGGAGTCGACGATCAACAACCTGAACAACGTGATCAACAACCTGTCCGGCGCGCGCTCGCGCATCCTGGACGCCGACTACGCCACGGAAGTGTCGAACATGTCGCGCGCCCAGATCCTGCAACAGGCCGGCACGTCGGTCCTGGCCCAGGCCAACCAGGTGCCGCAGACGGTGCTGTCGCTGCTGCGTTGATCGCGTAGTCAGCCAGCCCATCGGGCCGGCCCCCTCCGTCGCGCGTTGCGGCGGGCGGGGGCCGGCCTTTTCGTTGCCGGCGAGATCGGCCGCGCGTCACGCCGGGCGGATCTACAATGCCCGTTACCTTTTCGGGAGTCTTTCCATGCTCGGTGTCACCGACTATGGCGCATTCGTGCTCGCCTTCATCATGCTGCTGATCATCCCCGGCCCGGGCAATTTCGCCCTGCTGACCGCCACCGGCAAGGGCGGCATCAAGGCGGGCCTGGCGGCGACCTGCGGCGTGATCCTGGGAGACCAGGTGCTGATGTGGCTGGCGGTGGCCGGCGTCTCGGCGCTGCTGGCGGCCTATCCCACGGCGTTCCATATCGTGCAGTGGGCCGGCGCCGCGTATCTCGCCTGGCTGGGCCTGCAGATGATGCGCAGCAAGCCCGGCGCCGCGCCGCGTCCGAGCCGCATGGACAACGGCCGCTACCTGCGCCAGACCGCGATGATCACCTTGCTGAACCCCAAGGCGATCATGTTCTACATGGCGTTCTTCCCGCTGTTCATCGACCCGGTCCGGCATCAGGGCCTGGTGACGTTCGCCTTCATGGCGGTCACGGTGGCGGCGCTGACGTTTCTCTACGGCCTGGCGGCGGTGCTGCTGACGCACCACCTGGCCGAGCGCATGCGCGCCAACCCGCGCGTGGCGAATCTGCTGGAGCGGCTGGCGGGCGTGTTCCTGCTGGGGTTCGCGGTGAAGCTGGCGGCGATCCGTTAGGGCTGGCGGCCGGCGCGCGCACAGGGGTGTCACGCCCGCGCGCGGGCGTCCCGACGCCTGAGCACCTGGCCGCTGCGCCTGCCCGACCCTGCCCCGAACGCCCAGGCAATCTCGCCGTTGACAAGGACATAATCGATGCCCTCGGCCTGGCTCGTCGGGGATGCCCAGGTGGCGACGTCCTTGATCCGATCCGCATCGAAGACGACCACGTCAGCGGCGTAGCCTGGCGCGATGCGCCCGCGGCCGGGCAGCCGGAAGTACGCCGCCGGCTTGCCCGTCATCTTGTGAACCGCCTGTTCCAGGCTGAACAGCCCGACGTCGCGGCAATAGTGGCCGAGCACGCGCGGGAACGTGCCCCACAGGCGCGGGTGCGGCGCGGGGTCGTGCGGCATGCCATCGGATCCGATCATGGTGCCCGGATAGGCCAGGATGCGCTCGACGTCGGCTTCGTCCATGATGAAGTAGATGGCGCCGGCCGGCTGCAACGCATCGACCGCGGCTTCGGGGCTCAGGCCCATGTCGCGGGCGATGTCGTCCAGGTCGCGTCCAGCGTATTGCGGATACGGGACCGACTTGGTCACGATGACGCGGCTGGACACCGCCAGGCGGTCCTTGCGCAGGATGGTCGAGCCGGCGACATAGGGGTAGCAGTCCAGGGCCACCTCCTGGCGCAGGCCAGCCTTGTCGATATGCGCAAGCGTCTGCACCGAGCGGCCATGGTTGCGCGGGCCGATCAGCTTGTGGTGCGAGATCAGCACGGGCGCATCGCCCGCGGCCCCCACGGCGAAGGCCTCGTCCAGCGCGGCGAAGATGCGGTCGCCTTCGTCGCGGATGTGGCTGGCGTACAGCCCGCCATGCTCGCGCAACACGCTGGCCACCGCGACCAGTTCATCCAGCGTCGCCGGCATGGCGGCGGGATACGCGGTGCCGGAGGACAGGCCGATGGCGCCGCTCAGCATGGCTTCGCGCAGCAGCGCCTGCATATGTTCGATTTCCGCCTCGGTCGCGGGCCGGTCCAGGTCGTCCATCGCGGCGGCGCGCAGCGAGGTGTGGCCCACCAGGCATGCCGCGTTGACGGCGGGCGGATTCCTGTCCAGGTTGTCCAGGTAGGCGCCGAACGTCTCGTAGGGAAAGTCGCCAACGTCGTTGCCCAACAGGTTGACCGGCGCAGGCACGTCGCTGCGCCAGCCGGAACGCCACGGCGCCTGGCTGATGCCGCAATTGCCGGTGATGACGGTGGTGACGCCCTGGCTCAGCTTGGCGGGCATGCCGGGATCGATCGACAGGTAGCGGTCGTCATGGGTATGCGTATCGATGAAGCCCGGCGCCACGACGCGGCCGCCAGCCTCCAGCACCTGGCCGGCGATGGCGCCGCCCAGGTCGCCGACGGCCGCAATGCGGCCGCCGCGCACGCCCACATCGGCGCGGAGGCGGTCCACGCCCGTTCCATCGATCACCGTGCCGCCGCGGATCAGCAGGTCGTAGCGTTCGAGGTCCATGAGGTTCAGTCGATCCTGACGTTGGCTTGCTTGATCACTTGCGCCCAGACGGGACGCTCGGCATGCGCGCGGTCAAAGAGCTGCTGGCGCGGTCCCACGTTCGGCACGTAGGCCATGCTCTTGAGCTTTTCCTGCACCTGCGGCGATTGCAACGCCTTGTTGAAGGCATCGTTCAGGTAATCCAGCACCTGGGGATCGGTGCCCGCGGGCGCGACAAAGCCGGTCCAGGCCACCGCGCGATAGCCTTTCAGGCCCTGCTCGTCCAGCGTCGCCAGCTCGGGCATGGTCGGGTCGCGCCGCAGGTCGGTCACCGCCAGCGGCACCACTTTGCCCTGCTCCACGAATCCGGCAATGGACGAAATGTTGTCGAACACCAGATCGGCCTCGCCGCGCAACACGGCCAGGTCCGCCTCGACGCCGCCCTTGTACGGCACGTGCATGAATTCCACGCCCGCCATCGCGCTGAACATGGCCGCGCTCAGGTGCCCGGTGGTGCCGTTGCCGCCGGACGCGACGACCAGCTTGCCCGGGTCTTTCCTGGCCATGGCGATCAGGTCGGCCACGCTCTTGACGTTCAAGCCCGGGCGCACGGCCAACAGGTTCTGCACCGAGCCGGTCAGGGCGACGGGCGCGAGCTGCTTGTCGGCGTCATAGGACAGCTTGGCGTAGAGGCTCTGGTTGATGGCCAGCGTGGCCACGTTGGCAAAGCCGATGGTGTAGCCGTCGGGCGCGGCATTGGCCACGGCCTGCGTGCCGATGATGCCGGAGGCGCCGGTGCGGTTCTGCACCACGAAATTGCCGCCGGTCTGCTTGGCCATTTCGGCGGCCAGCAGGCGCGACACGAGGTCGGGCGTCGTGCCGGTGTTGAACGGCACGACGATCGTGACGGGATGCTCGGGATAGGCGGCCTGCGCGGCGGATGCCGCGGTCAGGGCCAGCACCGCGCTCGCGGCCGCGAGCCAGCGCTTGGCGCTGCTTTGATACGTGGACATGGTTTTCTTCCTTGGACTGTTATAGGTGTATCCGCTCGGACTCTGCGGCCCTCGCGGGTCTTGCTGGACGCCTCACGGACGCCGGCACTGCGCGGCGGGGCCTTGCGGCGCCGCCGTTCCGGACTGCGGCGCGAACGCTCAGTCCAGGGCGATCTGACGCAATAGCGGCAGATCGATGTTTCCGCCAGACAGCACGATGACCGCATCACGGCCTTCGGCCGACAGCTTGCCCGCGAGCAGCGCGGCCAGCGCCACCGCCCCGCCCGGCTCGACCACGAGCCGCAATTCCTCCAGCGCGAACCGGATGGCGGCGACGACTTCCTCGTCGCTCACCGACACGGCGGCGCTCAAGGCGCGGCGGTTGATCGCGTAGGGCAGTTCGGCGGGCGTCGCAGCCTGCAGCGCATCGCACAGGGTCTTGGCGCCGGCCGGGTTGGTTTCGCGCCGGCCCGAGGCCAGCGAGCGCACCGTGTCATCGAATTCGCGCGGCTCGACGGCCACGATCCGCGCCTGCGGCGCCAGTTCGCGCAACACCAGCGAACAGCCCGCGGCCATGCCGCCGCCGCCGCACGGCGTGGCGAACAGGCCCAGGTTGGCGCGGGCCGCGGCGGGCAGGTCCTGCAACGCTTCCAGGGCCAGCGTGCCCTGCGCGGCCAGTACATCGGGATGATCGCCGGGCGGCAGCAGCGTGGCGCCGGTCTCGGCCAGCAGGCGCAGGCCGATTTCCTCGCGGCTTTCCCGCGTGCGGTCATAGCGCACGACCCTGGCGCCATGGCGCAGCGCCTTTTCCACTTTGTTCTCCGGCGCATCGACCGGCATCACGATGGTGGCGGGCACGCGCAGGCAGCGGCTGGCCCAGGCGACGGCCTGGCCGTGGTTGCCGGTCGAGTAGGCGACCACGCCGCGCTCGCGCTGCGCCGGGTCCATGTTCAACAGGGCATTGAATGCGCCACGGGCCTTGAACGAGCCCGTCACCTGAAGGTTTTCCAGCTTCAGCCAGATGGGCGCCTGCGCCCGCTCGTCCAGGGCGGGCGAGCGCAGCAGCATGGTGCGGCGCACGTAGGGCGTCAGCCGCTCGGCGGCGGCGGTCACATCGCGCAATTGCGGCACACGCAGGGTGCCGAGCAGTTCGTGCTCGATGGTCGTGGGTAGAGACATCGCGGTCATGGGGCTGTCCTGCGGGATGAAGGGAGTCAGGCGCGTTACGCCGAGGGAGTCCAGACGGCGGGCGCGACGCTGCCGGTCTGTTCGATGAGGCGGCCGTAGGCTTCGGGACGGCGATGCTTGGCGAAGTTGAAAACGGTGCTGCGCCCCAGCTCGCACAAGTCCAGGTCGCAATCGGCGACGATCAGCTCATCGTCCCAGGTGGCGGCCATGGCAATGATTTCGCCTTGCGGGTTGACGATGATGGAATGGCCCAGCAGTTCGTGGCCGTCTTCCGTGCCGGCCTTGGCGACCGCCGCGGCGAAGGTGGCGTTCTGGTAGCAGCCCGCCTGGATGGAGAGATGCGAATGCAGCACCCGCAGATGGTGCGCCTCGAAGCCGCGGTTGTCCTGGTTGCGGCTGGGCGTGTTGTAGCCCAGCATGACCAGCTCGACCTGCTGCAACCCGAGCACGCGCCAGGCCTCGGGCCAGCGGCGGTCATTGCAGATCAGCATGCCCAGATTGGCGTCCACGCCGGGCGCGACGGGCGCGCGCACCACCGGGAAGCCCAGGTTGCCGACTTCGAAATAGCGCTTTTCGAGATGCTGCACCTGGCGATGCTCGGCGAATTCCGCATGGCCGGGAAGATGCACCTTGCGGTACTTCAGGACGACCTCGCCATTGGGCGCGATGACGACCGAGGTATTGAAGCGGCGCTTGCGCACCACGCCGTGCTCATCGGGCTCCCAGGCCAGTTCGGCGTAGCCGAGGTAGACCATCAGCCCGTAGCGCTTGATGGCATCGAACAGCGGCTGCGTGGCGGGCGAAGGCAGACTGGTTTCGAACCAGCCATCCGCCTCGTCCAGGTCTTCGCAATACCAGCGCGGGAAGAAGGTGGTCAACGCCAGTTCCGGGAACACGACGACCTGGGCGCCGCGCTGACGCGCCCGCTCCAACAGCCGGATCATGCGGTCGATCGCCACATCGCGCCCCTCGGCGCGTTGGATCGGGCCCAATTGGGCGGCAGCGACGGTGACGATGCGGGACATGAATCAATCCTGAGAGAGAGGTTGCGAATTCACCGGCAGCATGACGCGGCGTCGGCCGCGCGAAAAGACGGCCCACGCTTGGCCACGCCGCCGCCGACGACGCGCCACGGCGCTCGCAAGCCCATGAAAACAAATATCTTTTCCTACGCGCCCGGCCATCGGAAAAGCCAACAGGACTGTGCATTTAGTTATGGACTGCGCGCAAAACATCATGGGAAATCGGCGGCGCGCGCGCCGCGCGGATTCCCCGGGGAATAAAATGGCGGGCAACGCATTCCCGTCCTCGACGCCCGCCTTATGTCCTGCCCGCTCCCCGCCACGCCTGGCGCGCTGACGCTCCGCCAGATCGAGGTCTTCCATGCCGTGATGCTGACCGGCTCGCTCAGTGAAGCGGGCCGCATGCTGTCGGTCACGCAGCCCGCCGTGAGCCGGCTGCTGGCCTCGGCCGAAAACCGCCTGCGCTATCGGCTGTTCGAGCGCGTCAAGGGAAGGCTGCATCCCACGCCAGAGGCCCGCCGCCTGTTTGCCGAAGCCGAGGAGATCTTCGGCCGCGTCAGCCGCTTCAACGAGCTGGCGGGCGCCCTGGGCGCGGGCGCGGCGGGCGCGGTAAGCCTGGTCTCGAGCCCCAGTTTCAGCGAGTGGCTCATCCCCCACGCGATCCAGAAATTCCGCGAACGGCATCCCGATACGCCGATCCGCTATCGGCCGCTGGCCTTCGACGCGCTGCTGCCGCACCTGCTCCTCGGACAGGCCGACTTCGGCATCGCCTCGATGCCGCCGCCGGTCAACGCCAATATCGTCAGCGAGGAAATCGGCCAGGGTTGGCTGGGCTGCGCCGTGCCGCGCGGCCATCCGCTGACCAAGCGCAGCCATGTGCGCGCCGAAGACCTGCAAGGCCATCTGCTGATCGGCTATGGCGCGGACACGCCATTCGGGCGCCTGGCCAGCCGCTTTCTGCATTCCGGCCCCGTGCCCGTGCAGCCCCAGATCGAAATCCGCTCCACGCCCGAAGCGCTGGCGCTGGTGCGACAGGGCGTGGGGGTGGCGCTGATCGAGTCGTTCGGCTATCACCCGAACTTCCGCAAGGATTTCATCCTGCTGCCCACCGAACCGGCGCTGGGCCACGCCATCCACCTGCTGCATCCGGCCAGCAGCCCGCTCTCCAGCACCACCAAGCGCTTTGCCACGGTGATCAAGGCCCTGATCAGGCAGGCGCAGCAAGGCGCCGCCTACTGAAAATCCAGTTGCGAGATGGGCCGCAGCCGCACGCCCTCTTCCAATAGCGCCAGACGCACGGCGCGCGCAATCTCCACGCCCTGCGGGTTGTCTCCATGCACGCAGATCGTGTGCACCGGCATCGCGATGACTTTTCCGCCCACCGTGCGGATTGCCTGTTCGCGCACCATGCGCAGCGCCTGCGCGGCCGCCGCGGCCGGGTCGTGGATCACGGCGCCCGGCTCGCTGCGCGGCAGCGTCAGGCCGTTGTCGCCATAAAGGCGATCGGCGAATACCTCGCAGGCCACGCGGATGCCCGCGCGGCGCGCGGCGCGCTCGGTTTCGTTATGGGGCGTGCAGACCAGCACCAGATCCGGGTCCAGCGCGCGCATGGCGCAGGCCAGCGCCTCGGACAGCGCGCGATCCTCGAAAGCCTGCGTGGCAAGGGCGCCGTGCACCTTCACATGCGTCACCCGATGGCCGGCCACGCGGGCCATGCCCTGCATCGCGGCGATCTGGTACGCGAGCATGTCGCCGAGGGTCTGCGGACTGTCGCCGATGATCTTGCGCCGGCCGAATCCCCACAAGTCGTTGAAGCCCGGATGGGCGCCCACGTCGATGCCCCGTTTCAGGGCGGATGCCGCGGTTTGGTGCATCACCGACGCATCGCCGCCGTGAAAACCGCAGGCCACGTTGGCCGACGTGATGAGGTCCAGCATGGCCTCGTCGGCGCCGATCCTGTAGGGGCCGAAGCTCTCTCCCAGGTCGGAATTGAGATCTACGTCGAGCATCTGAAGCACTCCCGAAAAAAGCGGATTTGAATGTTTGGCATACCGTTGGCATGCAATTTGCATGCCAAGGAATTGCCGAGGCGAAATGCCCGGGATCGGGCGGATCGACCCAACGCGCTTTTCTTATGGAATGGAGTCCCAACAATGAATTTCACATGGAAGAACGCCACGTGCGCCGTTGCCGCCGCGCTGGTGATGGCAACGGGCGCGGCCCAGGCGAACGAACTCAATTTCGCGAGCTGGGGAGGCAACTACCAGGGCGCCATCCGCGACGCCTGGCTCAAGCCCTTCTCCAAGGAGACCGGCATCACGGTGCATGAGGACACGGATCCGCAGGTCGCGAAGATCCGCGCCATGATCGACACCAAGTCGATCACGTGGGACGTGGTGACCGAGAACAGCGCCCGCCTGACTCGCGGCATCAAGCTCGGCGTCTTCGAGAAGATCACGCCGGACATGGTCAAGCAGGACCACGTGATCCCCAACGCCCGCAACGACTACGGGGTGCCGTCGGAGATCTTCGCCACCAACGTCGGCTTCTCGACCCAGGCCTTCCCGGCGGGGAAGCCGCAGCCCAGCACGTTCGCCGACTTCTGGGACGTGAAGAAATTCCCGGGCAAGCGCACCCTGCAGGACGACCCCGCGACGGTGATCGAGGCGGCGCTCATCGCCGACGGCGTCGCGCCTGCCGACGTGTACAAGGTGCTGGCGACGCCCGAGGGCCTGGACCGCGCCTTCAAGAAGATCGACGAGATCAAGCCCCATGTCGCCCGCTGGTGGAAGAACGGCGCGGAACCGGTGAACGCGCTGGCGAGCGGCGAAGTGGTGATGGCGCTGGGCTGGAACGGCCGCTTCCAGGCCGGCATCGACTCGGGCCTGCCCATCGCCATGGGCTGGGGCGACAGCATCGCCCAGGTCGGCTACTTCGCCATCGTCAAGGGTTCGCCCAATCGCGATGCGGCAATCAAACTGCTGAACTACATGATCCAGCCCGAACACCAGGCCGAATTCAGCAAATACATCGCCTACGGCCCGACCACCGAGAAGGCCCTGCCCCTGATCGACGCCAAGCGCCTGGAGCGCCTGCCGTCGACGTCCGAACGCCTCAAGCACAGCACCTTCCTGAATTCGGAGTTCTGGGACGCGAACGGCCCCGCCATCACGGAGCGCTACAACCAGGTCCGCGCCCGCTGATCTTCCTGCTTACCTACCCCGACGCCGGCGCGCGCGCCGGCGTCCCGAAGCCATGACTACGAGCACCGAAGCCCTCCCCCTGCCTGTCGCCAGACGCCGCCCTGGCGCGGCATCGCGGCGCGGCCGCGTCGCGGCCCTCGCCGCGCTGCCGCTGTTGCTGTTCCTGCTGCTGTTCTTCGCCGGCCCGATCGCGGGGCTGCTCGGCAACGGCTTCAAGGGCGAAGATGGCGGCCTGACGCTGGCGCACTACCGCCACCTGCTGGACACGCCGATCTACCGCATCGTGCTGGTCAACACATTCACGATCGCCGCCGCGGTCACGCTGGCATGCGTGGTGCTGAGCTACCCGCTGGCCTACCTGATGGCGACCGTATCGCCCACGGTGGCGCGCGTACTGTTCTTCGCGGTGCTGCTGCCCTTCTGGTCCAGCGCGCTGGTGCGCACTTCGGCATGGATCGCGCTGCTGGGCAAGAACGGCCCGTTGAACACCCTGTTGACGACGGTGGGCATCCTCGACCAGCCCATGGCGTTCCTCTACAACTTCACCGGCGTGATGGTGGGCATGACGCACGTGCTGATGCCCTTCGTGGTGCTGCCGCTGTATGCCTCGTTCCGGTCCCTGGACGGCAGCCTGGTGCAGGCCGCGCAAGGCCTGGGCGCCGGCTCCGCGGGTATCTTCAGCAAGGTCATCCTGCCGCTGACCAGCCCCGGCGCGGTCGCCGGCGGCATCATCGTCTTCATGAACGCGGTGGGCTACTACATCACGCCGTCGCTGATGGGCGGGCCGGCCCAGCGCATGGCGGCGGAACTGATTTCGCACAACATCACCGAAGAACTCAACTGGGGGCTGGCCTCGGCCCTGGCGGGCGTGCTGCTCGCCACGGTGCTGCTCTCGCTGTGGTTGTTCAACCGGCTGTTCGGCCTGAACAACCTGATCAGCGCCAGTTCCGGCAAGGGCAGCAACCACACGGGATATCGCCGCACGCCGGGCGGGCGGGTGTCGGCCCTTCTGGGCGTGGCGTGCGCCATGTTCCTGCTGCTGCCCATCATCGTGGTCATCCCGATGAGCTTTGGCACCACGGATTTCCCGATTTTCCCGCCGCCCAGCTATGGCCTGCGCTGGTACGAGAACTTCTTCACCGACGGCAAATGGCTGTCGGCCCTGGCCTCCAGCACGCGGATCGCCGTGGTCGTGACGCTGCTTGCCACGGCGCTGGGCACCGCCGCCGCGCTGGGGGTCAGCCGGTTGGCCAAGCGTCGCCAGGGTTGGCTGGATGCCTTCTTCATCGTGCCGATGTCGGTGCCGGCCATCGTCACGGCGGTGGCGCTGTACTACCTGTTCGCGCCCATGGGCTGGGTCGCCAATTCCATGGCCGTCATCCTGGGCCACACGGTGCTGGCCGCCCCCTATGTCTACATCACCATGCGCGCGGCGCTGCGCAGCCTGGACCCCAGTCTGGAGCTGGCCGCGCTGGGCATGGGCGCGTCCTGGCCGACGATGTTCCGGCTGGTCATGCTTCCGGCGCTGATCCCGAGCCTGATCGGCGGCGCCGTCTTTGCCTTCGTCAGTTCGTTCGACGACGTGGTCATGGCGCTCTTCCTGACCACCATACGCAACCGCACCCTCCCCAAGCTGATGTTCGAAGGACTGGCCAACGACTTCGATCCCACCGTGATCTCCGCCTCCTGCCTGCTGGTCGGGGCAACGGCGCTGATCCTGCTCGCCAACCTGCTGATCGGCAGGAAGAAGGAACACTGACATGCATATCGCCAACGACATCCTCCCGCAACGCCCGCCGGAAAGCCAGGGCAAGGAACTGACGCTCGCGGGCATCCACAAGCGCTATGGCGACTCGGTCGCCCTGCCCGAGGTAGACCTGACCGTGGCGCGCGGGGAGTTCTGCACGCTGCTGGGCGCGTCCGGCTCCGGCAAGACCACGCTGCTCAAGATCATCGCCGGCTTCGAGCATCCGGACGCCGGCACCGTGACGATCGGGCGACGCGACGTCACGCACACCCCGATCGCGGACCGCAACATCGGCATGGTGTTCCAGAACTACGCCCTGTTTCCGCACATGAGCGTATTCGAGAACGTCGCCTTTGCGTTGCGCATGCGGCGCCTGAACGACGACGACATCCGCCGCCGCGTGGGAGAGGCGCTGGACCTGGTGAGCCTGGCGCCCCTGGCGGACCGCAAGCCCGGCGCGCTTTCCGGCGGGCAGCAACAGCGCGTGGCGCTGGCGCGCGCGCTGGTGTTCACGCCGGACATCCTGCTGATGGACGAACCGCTCGGCGCGCTGGACAAGAACCTGCGCCAGTCGATCCAGCTCCAGTTGCGCCGGTTGCACCAGGAATTGGGCCTGACCGTGGTCTTCGTCACGCATGACCAGGAAGAGGCGATGAACCTGTCGGACCGCATCGTCATCCTGGAGCAGGGCCGCATCGTCGAGGCCGGCTCGCCGGAAAGCCTGTACCGCAAGCCCGCCAGCGCGTTCGTCGCCGGCTTCCTGGGCGAGTGCAATTTTCTGCCCGCCAACGACGGCGTGCTAGGCGTGCGGCCCGAACACCTGCGGCTGGGCAACCGCCTGGCGGGCGGCGACCAGCGCCATGCCGGCAAGGTGGTGGCCTCGACCTTCTGCGGCGCGCACTGGAAAGTCTTCATCGAAGCCTATGACAAGGTGATCCTGGCCTATGCGCCGCTGGACCTGGACACGGTCCAGCGCACGCCTGGCCAGGCGGTGACCTGGGGCTTCCATCCGACCGACGCCATGGCATTCGCCAGCGCAGCATGACGTCCGCCACGCCTTCTTCCGGCGGCGCGGCCGCGCCGCGCATCGTGGCCGCGGGCGACAGCACGCTGCTGGTCGAATTCGCCGACCACATCGACGCCGAGACCAACGCGCGCGTGCTGGCGCTGGCGCACGTCCTGCGGCAGCGCCAGCGCAAGACCGCCGGCCTGTCGAGCGTGGTGCCGGCGTACCGCTCGCTGGCGGTGGGCTTCGATCCGCTGGCAATCGAACATGACGCGGTGCGCGACCTGATCGCGCGCAGCCTGGACGCCAGCGCGCTGGCGCCGGCGCCCGTCCCGCGCCGCTGGGAGGTGCCCGTCTGCTACGGCGGCGAACACGGCGAGGATCTGCTGGCCATCGCGCGGCAACATCAGCTCGACCCCGCGCAGCTCATCGCGCGCCACACGGCGCCGGTCTACCGCGTCTACATGGTGGGATTCCTGCCTGGCTTTGCCTATCTGGGCGGCCTGGATCCCGTCCTGCACACCCCGCGCCGGGCCATGCCGCGCGCGCATACGCCAGCCGGCAGCATCAACATCGGCGGCCAGCAGACCGCCATCGCCTCGGTGCCTGGCCCCAGCGGCTGGCACCTGATCGGCCGCACGCCGTGGCGCAGCTTCGATCTGCGCCACGCCAACCCCTTTCTGTTCGAGGCTGGCGACGAGATCGTGTTCCGGCCCATCGACGAGGCGACGTTCGAACGCCTTGCCGCCTGGCAGGACGATCCCGCCCATCGTCCGCAACCGGGTCCCGGAGTCGACCCATGAGCGCGCGACTGCTCGTCGAAGCGCCCGGCATGCTGACCACGGTGCAGGACCTCGGCCGCCCCGGCCATGAGCACATGGGCGTGCCCCCTTCCGGCGCCATGGATCCGGGCGCACTGCGCGTTGCCAACGCGCTCATCGGCAACGCGCCCGACGCCGCCGCGCTGGAGTTCACACTGCTGGGCGGCCGGCTGCGGGTGCTGGGCGCGGACTGCGTCATCGCCTTCGCCGGCGGCGCCGCACTGCACGTGGGCGCGATCGGCACTTCGCCCGCGCGCGCGCTGGCCCCTTGGCAATCGCACCGCGTGCCCGCGGGCGCCAGCTTGACCATCGGCCCGCTGGAATGCGGCGTGCGCGGCTATCTGGCTGTCGGCGGAGGCATCGCCGTCACGCCGGTCCTGGGCAGCGCCTCCACCCTGACGCGCGCCCGGCTCGGGGGCCTGGACGGACGCGCGCTGGCCCGCGGCGATCTGCTGGCGACCGGCGCGGGCCGGCGCCGGTCGCCGCGGCGCTGGCTGACGGCCCGAGAGGCCCAGTGGTTCTACCGGGACGGGCCGATTGGCGTCGTCCTCGGTCCGCAGCAGGATCATTTCGCGCCCGGCGAAATCGCGCGGTTTCTGGGCGCCACGTATCACCTGGCCCCGCAGTCGGACCGCATGGGCCTGCGCCTGACGGGTCCCGCCATCGCGCATGCCCGGGGGGCCGACATCATCACCGATCCCATTGCGGCAGGCAGCATTCAGATCCCGGGCGCGGGGCAGCCCCTGATCGCCATGAACGACCGCCAGACGACCGGCGGCTACCCCAAGATAGCGACCGTCATTTCGGCCGACCTGCCGCGACTGGCGCAGATGCGGCCGGGCCAGCCGCTGCGCTTCGAGGCGCTGGAACCCGCGCAGGCCGTGCGGCGTTGGCGCGACTATTCGGATTGGATCAGCGCCCGCGAGACCGCATTGCGGGCCGATCCGAACTTTCCCATTTTCCCCCTACTGTATCCATGATCCCCATGTCCATCCTTCCCGCCACGGAAAGCCCATCGAGCCCGTCCCTGGCGACCGCCGCGACGCCCGCCGAGGACGCGCGCGACCTGGTCGACGAGGCCTACTCGACCCTGCTGGACATGATCCAGCTCGGCAAGGTGCCGATCAACCAGCCCCTGCAGGAGCGCAACCTGGCCAGCGCCCTGGGCGTATCGCGCACGCCGCTGCGCGAAGCGATGAGCCGCCTGATCGGCGCCGGCTTCGCCGTGCGCACCGCCCGCGGCCAGTTGATCGTGCCCGAGCCGACGCTGCGCCAATACCTCGAGATATTCCAGATGCGCGTGCTGCTGGAAGGCGACGCCGCGGCGGCGGCGGCCACCCGCATGCCGCCGGAGCAGGCCGCTGCCCTGCTGGAGCAGGTCAGCGAGATCCGGCGGCGGCGGCAGACCACCCACGAAGAGAACCATCGCATCGACAACCTGCTGCACGACAGCATCGCCCAGGCCAGCGGCAACAGGCTGATGGCGCAGGCAATCCACGACCTGCGCATCAAGGCGCGGTGCTTCGACCGCAACGGCGCACCCGAGCGGCTGATTCCAGGCTGCGAAGAACACATGACCATCCTGCAGGCGATCCTGGATCGCAACCCGGACGCCGCGCGCGCCGCGATGCAGGCGCATCTCTGCAACGTGCGCATCGGCCTGGTCGCGCGGCACACCGAGATCTGACATGGATTGCTCCACCGATATGCCCTGCCCCAAGCCCCTGCTCATCATCATGAATCCGGTCACGCAAGGCGACCGGGACCAGATCGCCCGCCATTTCGAGGTCGTCTTCGCCCCGACGCCGGAGCAGTACGCCCAAGCCGTCGCCGACCATGCGCCGCGGGTCGAGGTGGTGATGACCATCGGCGCCATCGGCCTGACCGCCGACCAGATGGACGCCTTGCCCAACCTGAAGCTGGTGTACTCCATGGGCGCCGGCCACGAGAGAATCGACCTGGCACACGCGCGGCGGCGCGGCATCCCCGTCGCCAACGGCGCGGGCACCAACGACAGTTGTGTCGCCGACCACGCCATGGGCATGATGATCGCCATCATCCGCGGCATTCCGCGCCTGGACCAACTGACGCGACAAGGCGCCTGGCGCACGCAACTGCCGCTTCCACCCAATGTGTCGGGCAAGAAGCTGGGCATCATCGGCCTGGGGGGGATCGGCGAGAAGGTGGCGTTGCGGGCGAAGGCCTTCGAGATGCAGGTCGGCTACCACAACCGCGGCCCGCGCGCGGGCTCGCCGCATCGCTATTTTGCGTCCGTGATGGAGCTGGCGCAGTGGGCCGACGTGCTGCTCGTGGCCGTTCCCGGCGGCGACTCGACCCGCCACCTCATCAACGACGCCATGCTCGCGCAGCTCGGCCCGAAGGGATACCTGATCAACATCGCGCGCGGCAGCGTCGTCGACACCGACGCCCTGGAACGCGCGCTGCGCCGCCAGACCATCGCCGGCGCGGCACTGGACGTCTATGAAGGCGAGCCGCTGCTGCCCGCCGGGCTTGCCGACCTCACCAATCTGGTCGTGACGCCGCACGTCGCTGGCTGGTCGCCCGAGGCGATGCAACGGATGGTGGACAAGTTCCTGGAGAATGCGCGGCGGCTGTATGCGGGGCAAGCGTTGTTGACGCCGCTATAGGCGGCGTGGCTGGCCGAGCAGCACGCCGAATCGCCGCCCAAACGGCGGATTCAATCCACGGGCCGATGGCAGACGGCTTCGACGTTGTGCCCATCCGGCCCGATCACGAAAGCCGCATAGTAATTGGAATGATAGTGAGGACGCAGGCCCGGCGGACCGTTGTCTTTTCCGCCGGCCGCCAGCGCCGCGGCGTAGAACAAGTCCACCTGTTCCCGGGAATCGGCGGCAATGGCGATATGCAAGGGCGCGCTGACGCGGGATTGCGCATACAACCACAGCGATGGCTTGCCCTGCCTGCCCAGGCCGATGCTTGCCGGCCCCTCCATGGCCAGCCCTACGCCGAGCGGCGCAAACGCCTTGAGAAAAAACTCGCGGCTCCGATCCATGTCGCTGACACCAAAACCGATATGATCAAACATGTTTTTCTCCGTTGTCGTCGCCATCGGCGCATACCGTCACAGGCGTTCGGGCCGACCGATTTTCGGGCCCACGCGCGAGGCGGCAGCGCTCGTCCGGCGAAGCGCCCGCGCCCGGCGCGAGATCTCCGCGGGGATCATTCCCCTTTCCTGCGCGAGCGGAACGCCGCCACTTTCATGCGGTTGCCGCACAGGGCCATGCTGCACCAGCGGCGCCGGTGCGACTTGGTCTTGTCGTGGAACATCAGCGTGCAGTCGTGCGCCTCGCATTGCCGCACCAGTTCGAGCTGCGTGTCGGTCAGCAGCCTGACGACGGCCTGCGCGACGGGTTCGAGAAAGCTGGCCGCATCGTCGCGACGGCGCTGACGCACCACCTTGAACGACGCGCTGGCGTCATCCCACCGCAGTTCCTTGGACGCGCGCCCCGCCTGGAGCACCTGGTTGACGACGCTGGCATCCGAGGCCCCTTCCTGCTTGGCGGCATGCACCAGCGACCTGGCGTTGTCGCGCAGCCGCAGGGCCAGCGTCTTCAACCCCTTGGGCGCGGCGCCGACGTCCTCGGGCAGCACCCCGGCGAGCTTCAGCCAGGCCAGCACGGCCTCGTCGTCGACGAAGCAATCGTGATGCGCCGCCCCCACCCCGAATTCACTATTGATGAAATCGAGCGCGAGGTCGTCTCCGACGAACAGCGGGGCCTTCGGGTTTTTGGCGGTTTCCAGCATGCGTCCAATGTAACCCATAAAAAATAAATTGACCAGTTACCAAAATCATGAGTAACCTTTTAAATCCAATTTATCGGTTACAAGGAGATTAGTCATGACCACGAAGACATCGATGGGCGCGGCCGGACTGGCGGCGCTGGCGCAGGCTGGCGACACGCAGGCAGCCCGCCTCCAGGTCCGCCACCGCTTCGAGCAGGTGGGCGACGTGAAGGTGTTCTACCGCGAGGCGGGCGCGCCCGACGCGCCGACGGTGCTGCTGCTGCACGGCTATGCCGCGTCCTCGTTCATGTACCGCAATCTGATTCCGATGCTGGCGGACAAGTACCACGTCATCGCGCCGGACCTGCCGGGTTTCGGCTTCACCGAAGCGCCCGCCCGCGGCGAGTACGCCTACACGTTCGACCAACTGGCCCGGACCATCGACCAGTTCACCCAGCAGCTCGGGCTGGACCGCTACGCCATCCAGGTGTTCGACTACGGCGCGCCGGTGGGCTGGCGCCTCGCGGCGGCGCATCCCGACCGCATCACCGCCATCATTTCGCAGAACGGCAACGCCTACGAGGAAGGATTGGGCCAGGGCTGGGCGCCGATCCAGCGGTACTGGAAGGAGCCGTCGCAGGCCAATCGCGAGGCGCTGCGCGACTTCCCGACGCCGGCTTCCATCGAATGGCAGTATCTCGAAGGCGTGCCCGACAAGACCCTGGTCGCGCCCGATGCGATCGCGCTGGAAAGCTATCTGGTGTCCCGCCCGGGCAACGCCGAGGTGCAGTTGGACCTGCTGCTGGACTACGCGTCGAACGTGGCAAAGTACCCGGCGTTCCAGGCGTATTTTCGCGAGCACCAACCCCCGCTGCTGGCCGTCTGGGGCAGGAACGATCCGTTCTTCCTGCCCGCCGGCGCCGAGGCGTGGAAGCGGGACATCCCGGGCGCGGACGTGCGGTTCTACGACACGGGGCACCTGGCGCTGGAGACGCATGGGGCGGAGATTGGCGGGGTGATCCGGGAGTTCCTGGATCGGAATGTGGGGTGATCCTGCGACGGGCGGATAGCTCGACGAGCGCGCGCGCATCCTGGTGAACGCGCTTCACATCCCGGCCCGGGCGGCGGGCCCGTTCGCGCACGCCGACCCGACCTGCGCCCAACATCTCCCGCACCGTGTTGCCCCTCGGCTCTGTCAACTGCCCCTCAGCGACGAAGCCCTCCAGCCATTGCGCCACACCGCGACATTCGTAGGGACCGGCCTGGCGGCACGAGAACCTCGCAGCCCATGCCAGCCTTGCCACCGTCCGGAAAAGAAAAAAGGCACTCTGCTTTTCGCGCAAGCGCCTGATTTCATTTTAATTCTTTGGGGTGGCTGATGGGACTCGAACCCACGACAACCGGAATCACAATCCGGCGCAATTTCTAGGTTTTATGCGGGTCTCCGCTGGAAACTGGTGGCATGGCGTACCGGAGCAAGACCTCGGTCGCTACCCGGTTCACCCGGGCCGACGGCCCGCCCCTGGGCATCGCCGGCCTGATCCAGGCTGTGGGTGTACGAGTGACCGATTGCATGGCAAACGGCACAAGTAGCTTGAACATTCTGTAGCCGGTAGGCTACAATAAAACTCGTATCTAGGCTTTTCGCGGACAGATACCATGATCACATCGCATGAAGACAATTCTGACGACCGAAGTCTACGATGCCTTTGAAGCAAAACTTAAGGATCTTGCGGGCCGCGCGCGCATTCAAGCACGCATACAGCGACTGGCCCATGGAAACCCCGGCGATCATCGCAACTTGAGGCATGGGGTCTCCGAGCTGCGTATCGACGTAGGACCTGGCTACCGTGTCTATTACACGGAACGAAGGGACGGAACAATCGTAGTCCTGCTTGTTGGCGGCGACAAATCCACCCAGCAGCGAGATATTGCCGTTGCCTATGAATTAGCGGATCAACTGTAAGCATGCGCCGCTTGACGGCAAGACGACATCGAGCCATTAAGCGAGGCCGCTCCAACAACGACCGGAGCAATTCATGATCAAACTGAAGACACGCGAATACGACATTGCGGAGCGTTTGCGGACGCCGGAAGAAATGGCGCTCTACCTGGACGCCTGCATCGAAGAAAGTGACGGTGATGCGGCATTCATTGCAAAGGCGCTTGGCGATATTGCTCGGGCTAAAGGCATGACCCAGGTAGCGAAAGACGCCGGTCTGTCGCGCGAGAGCCTATACAAGGCATTATCTGGTGAACGTGCCCCGGACTTTTCCACCATCCTGAAGGTGGCGCGCGCGCTCGGATTACGCCTGCATGCGTCTGCGGCCTAGATCTAAACAGGCACATTTTCCAAGCGCATCCGTCGGAGAGTTGATACTCTCGCGCCGGCCTCCGATGACCACCCCTACCCCGCTCGCCGCGGAGCCTTCTCGTACTCCGCGATCACGGCCATCGCGAAATTCAGCGATGCCTGCATCGACGCCAACATCTGCCGTACGGCTTCAATAGGATCAGTCATTGATTGCGCAACCCGCTCCGCTGGTGCAGCAGCAGCAGCAGCAGCAGCAGCAGCAGCAGCAGCAGCAGCAGCAGCAGGTTTACGGATCGAAGCTACCCCGCGGGGCAGCCGTCCTCGCCGCGCGGCATTCTTCACCGGCTGCAGGTCGGCGGTAGGCAGATAGGCAACCTCCGGCGCCTGGGACGCTTGAGTGAATTTTGAGTCGGTGCTACCTTCCATTCGTGATTCTTCCTTCCTACAGGGCTTGTCACAGATCTAAGCATGCCATTACCCGTCGGCTCGGGTATCGCAACGAGGCGCCTCGTATAAATGCGGCTATGCTCGTCAAATGCCGCTCAGCGGCCCCCTGCGTCATCCGGGAACGTCACACTGCCCGGCGACACGGCGAACTGGCGCACTTCGGCGTTGGCGCGTTGCGTCTCCCCGGTCGTCCCGAACCAGAACGCCAGCACCTGCTTAAGTTCGTTGAACCAATACCCGATCACGGTCCCAACGGTCAGGCTGGCGGTGGCATCGCGCAGCAGCCCTTCGGCCATGCCGGAGAACACGAAGAAGACGATGCCCGCCGCGCCCAGCAGCAACAGGACGGTGACGGCCGGGCGCACCCAATCCCTGGGTTGCTGCGCGGCCAAGCGACGGGCGCTGTCGCGGTCGGCCGCCTGGGAGGCGTGCTGCGCTGCCGCCGCCTGGAGCCGGTTCTGTTCGGCCGTCACCGCCAACTGCTGAAGCTGCACCCGAGAATTAGTTTCCAGCTCCTTGAGTTTTATAGCGGCCTGGGGGTCTCGCAGGATGGCCGCCGACACGGAATCCGGCGACGCATCGGTGCCCAGCGCCGTAGCCACCAGGCCGCCCACGGCAACGCCGGCCGGCCCGCCCAGGATGCCGCCGAGCACGGGCGCGGCCTTGCTGACGACACCCGCCAAATCCTTCCAGTCCATCACGCATCCTCCGCCGCATACTTCAGGTTGCCCGCCACACGCCGCGCCCAGCCCTTGCCGAAGGCCGGCCAGGTCGAGAGCTTCGTGTAGAAATCCAGACGCTCCGCATTGAAGCGCGCCAGCACATTCGCGACGGGCACAGCGCGCACCGCCGCCAGTGTCGCCGGGCCGACGATCCCATCGTCAGCCACGCCCACCGCCCGCTGCAAAAAGCGGATGGCCTGGCCGATTCCGTGATTGACGGCAGCGTCGAACACCTGGAACGCGATCGCGCCGTCGTATTGCTCGGCCTTGGCGCGGCGCCAATAGGCAGCCCGGTGGATTTCCCTGGCCTGCTCGCGCGTCAGGGTACGCATGGAGCCGGTGTAGCCAGCCTCACGCGCGGTGCGCAGCGTGATGCCCCAATTGGTTTCGCCGCCCGGATCGTCGGGGTGGCTCGCGTAACCCCCTTCATGGCCGATCAGACGATCGAATGCAGTATCAAAATTCATCATTTGCCGCCTGTGATGTTGGACACGATGCCGGCCCACAATGCAGCGGCCAGCGCGGCCGCGGCCACGCCGATAAATGCAACGGTTCCCTGATCGGCGACCTTGCGCAGTTTTCTGCCAAAGCGCAGATCAGCGCGGAATTCTTCGACCTGTTCCGGCACGTCCACATCCACGCCCAGAATGGCGAAGAACTTCTTCACGGCAAGGTCGGCCGCTTGCTGGCAGACCTGCGTTTCACGTTGTTCGTTCATAGTTGCTTTTATGCTTTCAGCGTGGCCGCGAAGCGGAACAAGTCGTCCCGCTTGTCCTGATCAATTCCCAGTACGTCCGCCGCCGCGTTGAACATGGCGCTGCCATGCTCGACGGTTTGCAGCTCGTCCCAAGCGCGGCGGTAATACGCTGGCGTGGCCGGATCATTCATCATCGCCTCGAAAGCATCGAACAGCGTCCAATCCGGCCGGTCGTCCCGCGGCCACGGCGTCAGCCGCATCGCTTCGCGCAATTGGTAGCGGGTGACAGCCTGCGGTGGATTTGCGGCAGGATCGGGCGCGGGCATGTCTTCGATATTGGCCGGTTCGAGCGTTGGCGGCACGCTCAACTGCGTGCCGCGCGCCGGGGCGGACGGGCTGCTGGCGTCACTGCTGTCACTGTCAGCGCCGTCTTCGGGCATCTGCGGTGCGACCGCTTGGTAAAACAGGTACGCGCCGGACGAATTGTCGGCAATCACGTCGTCCTCGAATTGCCAGAATTGACCGGTTGCGGTGTCTTTGAAGGTCTGCATTATCGGTACTCCTTCCACATATCGAGGGTCACTCCGTCACTGAAGGCGGCCATATATTGCTCACCCGGCGGGACGAGTGTCGAGACTGTTATATATTCGCCAGTTGCCATGGACGGTGTGGTGCGGCAGACAGCAACCGTATCCATTGGGGTGCCTACTTGCAGTGCCAGAAATGACTGGATTCCGGCCCCTCTAGCCACGACCCGCACATAGACCATAATGGGCTGTTCTGTGCTATTGGTGTAGACGACACTTAACGAACGGGAATGTGTCACATCGGTCAGCATTTGCCCCGGCCCCAAGGCGCCAGCGGCCACAGCGGCCATATACCTCGTTCCATTCCAGCGGTGCCAGCCAATGCCGTCCACGTAGATGTCGCCCGCGTCCCAATTGGGCATGGAATTGGGGCTACTGAAGGCACCCGTCACCCGCCAGGGTTGCCAGATATTGGTCTGAGGATTGCCTAACCGGTGGAAGCAATACGGCTTACGGCCCGTGCTGAGGATCGTCAGTTCCTGGGCGAAAAGGTCGCCTGCCATGTGATAGGACAGCAGATAGCCCGCGCCCCTGATGTTAGGGAAATTGACGCCCATGACGACTGAGTTGGACCAGGCGTAATTCACGTTGTCTTCGATCAGCGTGTTGGCGTCGGTTGCGGCGAACAGGCGTACGCGGCGCATCGCTTCGCCCTCGGCCACCACCTTGCGCCAAGGCCCCCACGTTCCGTCATGGCTGATCCGCATCCGCCACCACCGGTGGGTGGTATTGCTCCACCGCACCAGTTCCTGCAACGTCAGTTCGCCGTACGTGCGAACTCGCAGCAGGCCAAATCCGGGGAAGCCGTCCGGGGCGTTCGGGCCTGCGGTCCTGATGTAATAGTCGTCGCTGGTCAGGCAGGTGTCGAAGTCAGTCCCGTTCAGCAGCGTCTGCACGCCGGGATATCGGCTGTTCAGTTCGGGGACTCGCCGGCTGTCGTCCAGGCCTGCCACGCCATTGGCGGCCCCCTTTTGACTGAGTGGGATGCAGTCATCCGCCAGGGCTGCGCTCGCCTTGGCTTGGTTCGCCCATCCTTGCGCGGCTGTCTCGCTTTTCGCAGCCGCCGCAGCGGACGTTTGCGCGGCATCGCGGGCGCTGGCCGCCATCACCTGGCTGTCCAGGGATCCTTGGGCGTGATTCTTGGCCGCTGTCGAGAAGGCCCCGGCCGCTGTCTCGCTTTCTTTGGCGGCGGCCGCGCTGACACGGGCTTCGTTGGCGTAGCCGAGCGCGTTGGCGGCGTCTTCGCTGACTTTGATTTCGTGGTTGCTGGCCGCCAGTTCATGTAGTTCGGCAGCGCTCTCGCTCGCAGCAGCTCTGTCCGCCGATCCTTGCGCAGCGGCTGCCGATGCCGTCGCTTGCTCCTGGCTTTTCCAGGCCCTGGCGGAGTGCCAGGCCGCGCTGCTCCAGCTCGCCTCGGCCGCTTGCTGGCTGGAGGCGGCTGACCGGGCGTGCCCAAGGGCGCTATCGGCCCACCCCTGCGCCTCTTCACGCGCCAGCTTTGCCTCACGCGTGTCGTTCTTCAGTTCCTGCCAGAGATCATCGGGCTTGGTGTTGCTGAAAATCGGTACGCGCACCGAGCGCTGCGCGATCGAATCGACCTGCTGAACCTGCGCCTCCAACCGGTCAAGCGCGCGTTCGATCACCTTCGGATCGAACCCGCCCAGGTTGATCAACGTGTCGGGCTGGGTATTGGGAACGTCGCTGATGATCGCGACCCGGTATTCCTGAGCGTAGGCGGTGTGCAGCGTCACCGTTCCGCCGGGATGGGCGTCCTGGTCATCGTTGAGTGCGACGCTATAGTCCGCGCCGAAGGTCAGCGACCTGGCCCTGTCGAGCGCGTCGCCCACCTGAACCGCGACTTGCTCGCCCTCGAACACTTTGAAGTCGAATGGAAACTGCGTGATCTGGCCATCGCAGGCATATGGCCCGCAGACCCTGCGGGTATTTTGGATAGGCATGGTACGAACCTCTGAGAAACCATCGCAAGACTAGCCCCCAGGCGGTCCGGTATAGGCCCCCCTGGCATGGGCGCTACCCGCATTGCTTACTGGCGATGACCTTGACGCGCACGGCGGTCTGGCAGCGCTGCGTCCCGCGGCAGATGTTGCGCACCGTGGACCGGGGCATCTCCAGCTTCTTGGCGATGGCCCGATAGCCCCACCCCGCATCCCGCAAGGCATGCACCATGGCGATCTCGCCGTCGGTGTACTTGGCGCGCGGGTGGTCTTCGCCAACGCGCAACCCCGCCTCATTGACCGCCACGGTCTTGCGCACGGGTTCACCGGAAAAAATCGGGGTTGCCCAGCCTGACCCGCTCGCAGGCCTTCTCGATGGCCTTGACCCGCGCCAGCGGATCGGCCCGCGTGATGGGCGTCCGTGCCGCCTGCTGCAACACGCGCACTGCTTCCGGCGGCAACAGCGTGGAGAGAGGCAACGCCGGGGATTGGGTGAGGGTTTGTGGTGTCTTCATTCGCTGCTCGCGCCAATGGGTGCGGCGATAGCCCGCTGGGCCATGCGCAGCACGGTGAGGGAAACGGAATCGTCCTTCCGGGCCCGGGCAACGAGGCGATGGGCCCAGGAGCGGTGATCCGCGACGGCCGGCGGCAAACCGCCGCCGGTGCGCTCCTTGATCTCGCGCAGGAATGCCAGGGATTCCTCGCGGGTGGAAACAGTGCCGCCAGGCGCGGCCAGGCGCTGGCGCGGGTGGGGAACAGGTTCCCACTTGCCCTGGGCCATCACGTCGCGCAGGGCATACTCCCAGCGGCCGCGAATGGCCTGCCAGCCCATGTTGAGCAGGTCGTACGCGCCAACGCGCCGGGCAGCCCAGAACACGCCAGGGTGTGACCATTGCCCGATGACGCCGCGCGAGCGGGCGGACATGCCTGCCACGGCTTCGTGGTAGGCCGTCTCGGGGTTCAAGGTCGGACGGCACAGGCCCAGGAACTCGGGCAGCGTGGGCGGGAAGGTTCGCCCTCGGCAGGACGCCAGGCCGCGCTGGATTTCCTCGGCGGTGTAGTCGGCGATTTCCTGCGCCCAGGCCTCGGCAAGGCGGGCAGGCTCGATACCCTCCCACTGCTGGGCGAACTTCGCGCCGTACAAGGCCTGCATGCGTTCGATCACGCGAGCGGCCCAGGCCACGGGAACCGGAGGCGGCACTTCAGTCGCGTGTACCAGTTGCATCGATAACTCCCATGTCGATTTCGTGCCACGGCTGTGCGCCAGCGTTGGCAATGACGTTTTGCAATTTGGCGTTCCAGGCGGCGCGCCGTTCGTTGGCGCTGGGAGGGCGTTGCGGAGGGGCGCCCTTCTCCGGGATTTGCTGCGCGGCTTGGCGCTGAGCCGTCAGCACCTTGGCAAGGTAGGCCCAGGGGATGGCTTCTGGCGGGGGCTTGGACTGGCGCGCCACGGCGAGGCCCGCCAGGGCTTCGTCGGCCGTCAGGCCCTTGTCCACCCAGGCGCGGAAGTCGAGCTGGCTGGGGAGAACCTGAACGCCGGCAGCGCGCAGCGCCTTGGCGACGGTCCCGTGGGGGGTTGGGTTGGGCAGGTAGTCGTCGCCGCTCGCGCGCGCGTTCCCCACACTATCTTTTATATATCCCTCTCCCTGTCCCTTGGATGCTGTTTCCCGAGGGACACCACCATCTCGTCCCTGGGGACACTCGTTTTTTGTCCCTCGGGACGATTGCTTCATGTCCTTGGGGACTGGATCGGCATATTCGGGGGACAAGAACTCTTCCAGCGCCGGAAATTGAATGCCTGTCCCGTGCCGCTGGTTGTGCTTCTTGATGCGCGCGCACTCCGTCTTGTAGCGCTGCGCATTCTTCGCGGCCCAGGCGTCGCGCGCCTTTTCAGCAACCACGGGGTGGTACAGACGGCCGTCGTCGCATTTGATCCAGCCGTACAAGGCACCCTCTCGGTACTTTTTCCATTCCTTCACGACGAAACCAAAGCCGGCCAGTTTCGCCAGCTCCGTGTCATCGTCAGGCAATGACGCGGCGGGCACCTGGTGCCATGACGCGCACCAGAGGATCACGGCGAGAAATGCACGGTCGGGCTTCACCGCAGTAGTGAGCTTGCTGTCACGCAGTTGCTGGACATACAGCGGCATGAACGGGAAGTCCCGCAGATCGCAATCGGGTGGTGTCAGGGGTGCCGTCATGCCGCCCTCCCATACGCGAAGGGGCGACAGCGCACCTGCGCTTCCAGTTTTGGGGTCTTCCGCAAACACTGAAGCAGAGGCTCCACAGGCACTCTTGTTCGGGATAGGGATTGTTGACTCACCCCAGAATATTACCTAAAGGTAATTATTTAGACAAGAAAAATTACCCGCAGGTTGTTTACCTGCGGGTAGCTCTCAGGCAACACTTCACACCATGAAAATTGACGATATCCACGCAGTCCGCCTGCAGCGCTTTCGGACCCTGATGGAAGACCGGTTCGGCGGCAAACAAGCCGCGATCGCTACTGCGGTAGGCAAGCCAGCCAACTATGTCTCCCGCATCATCAGCGGGAATAAAAAGCTGGGCGAAGAAATCGTCCGAGAATTCGAGACATCCCTGGACCTTCCCGCGTATTGGTTTGACGGGCTCGCCGATACTACCGCGTGGCCCTTCCCTAGCGTCAGCCGAGCGGCGTATGAGTCGCTTACTCCCGAACAACGCCGTGGCATCGAACAATGGGTTGCCAGGCAAGTGGAAGCATTCGGCGACACGCACGCACCTGGCGTGGAAAACACCAAGAAGAGCGCCTAGGCGTCCCAATCGTGGCCAACAGCGCCAACGGGCCGAGCACCACTCCCCATAGGAACCAGCATGCTCCGCATGCCCCTTTGGCATTGGCGATGTGATGTGCCATGAATTAATCGTAATAGATTGATTCTTAAATCTGGTCCTATCGCCTAGCGCGGGGAAGAGTCCTACTTTCGCCTCCCACCAAGGTTACCTACAGGTATTTCTATAAAACTTACCTACAGGTAATTTTTAGGAAGCCACCAGGGTGGTTACTCAATCCGTCAGCGCAGGGCTGACGCCCAACAGCCTGATCTCGCCCGACGAGATCACTGAAGACGGCGAACTGCTGCCCATCATGGACTCGGCGGGCGGCAAATTCAGCGAATTGATCGATGCCGTCACCGCTTACGCCAAGGCCGGCAAGGCGGCGGGCCACCTCGTCCATCCGACCGCCGGCTGATGGCCAAGTTCGTCGCGCTCACCGGCCGGCGCCGCGCAGAGTTCCTGAATCTGCGCAGGACTGACCTCGGCCAGGACGGTATTGTGGTGGGGTTCGCCAAGGCCAAGGCGGGCGACGCCCTCCGCCGCGGGCTGATCGAATGGACGCCGGCGCTGCGCCACCTGTTCGCCGAGCTTGCGAACCTGGACCGGAAAGCGCGGGACGGCAAGTCGGCCATCCCGGAATCGATGTTCGTGTTCACCAACCGGGAGGGGCAGCCGTACACCGAGCAGGGCTTTAAGGCGCTCTGGTCGAAGATCATGGCCGACAGGATCAAGGCGCCGGGGCGCGAGCGGTTCGCCTTTCACGACCTGCACGCCTACTCTGCGCGCCTACTATGCGCGCCTACTATGCGACCGTCCTGGTGGGCCGGGATGAGAACCCGGAAACCCACGCCAACCCCGCCACCACCAGGCAGGTGTACGACCGCCGGCGCGTCGTCAAGATCAAGGGCAGCGCCTGACGCATGCCACCATGGCCGGATCTTGCCACCATCCGGAAAAGAAAAAAGGCACTCCGCTTTTCGCGCGAGTGCCTGATTTCATTTGAATTCTTTGGGGTGGCTGATGGGACTCGAACCCACGACAACCGGAATCACAATCCGGGACTCTACCAACTGAGCTACAGCCACCACTTGATCTGCTTCGCCGTTGACACGACAAGTTTCGTGCTCAACTGCAAAGAGGCCGAATTCTAGCACGTTTTTTTGAGGCGTGTAAAACGGATGACACCTCGGCGGGCCAACGGGAGCCTTCCTCCCCTCGCCGCGTGACAAATCCGCGCGCGGCCCGCCGCGCTCGTGCGCGGGCCTTGCTATCCTTGGCGCTCGGATCATTCCCTGGAGGCCCGCGCTTCGCCGTTGCTATGGATCGCATACACCAACTACTGATCGATTACTGGCCCCACATGGTGTTCACCCTCAGCGTGGTGGCGGGCGCGGGCGCGGCGGTGCATGCGGCCATGACCAAGCAGGATGTGCGATCGGCCATCGGCTGGGTGGGGCTGGCGCTGTTTTCGCCGTTGTTCGGAGCGGCCGTCTATTTCGTGGCGGGGATCAATCGGATCCGCAAGACGCGGCTGTCGCAGCAGCGCGACGAGGCGATGCTGGTGGACGCGGCGCTGGTGGAGACCCCGAGCGTGGATGTGGCGCCGATCTCCGGGCCGCAGTTTGCGTCGCTGAAGGTGCTGGGGGACCGCGTCAGCCGGTTCCGGTTGCTGGGCGGCAATGCGGTGCAGCCGCTGGCCGGCGGCGATGAAGCCTATCCGGCGATGCTGCGGGCGATCCGCGAGGCGCGGCACGCGGTGGCGATGCAAAGCTACATCTTCGACAACGACGCGATCGGACGCGAGATGGCGCAGGCGCTGATCGAGGCGCGGGAGCGCGGGGTGCAGGTGCGGGTGCTGATCGACGCGATCGGCGCCAAGTATTCGCGGCCGCCGATCGTGCGGATGCTGGCGCGTGGCGGGGTGCCGGTGGCGCGGTTCATGACCAATCCGCTGGGCGTGCTGCGCATGCCGTACGCCAACCTGCGCAGCCACCGCAAGGTGCTGGTGGTCGATGGGCGCATCGGTTTCACCGGCGGCATGAATGTGCGGGCGGCGTTCGTGACGGCGCTGTCGGGCGCGGCGACCAACGTCGATACGCATTTCCGGGTGGAAGGGCCGATCGTGACGCAACTGATGTCGGTGTTCGCGCACGATTGGAATTTCACGACGCATGAGTCGCTGCCGGCGCAGCCATGGTTCGATCCGCAGGCGCAGCCGCCGCATGGCGCGGTGCCGATGCGCTGCGTGCCGTCGGGGCCGGACCGCGCCATGGGCAGCGCGCACAGCATCCTGCTGGGTGCGCTGGCGGTGGCGCAGCGGCATGTGCGGATCCAGTCTCCCTATTTCCTGCCCGATCAGCCACTGATCGGCGCGCTGGCGACGGCGGCGCGGCGGGGGGTGGTGGTGGATATCGTGATTCCGGGCAAGAACAATCTGCGGCTGGTCGATTACGCCATGACGGCGCAACTGGACCAGGTGGTGCGCACGGGGTGCCGGGTATGGCGCTCGCGAGGAGCGTTCGACCACTCGAAGCTGATGACGGTGGACGACGGCTGGGCCTACGTGGGATCGTCGAATCTGGATCCGCGCAGCCTGCGGCTCAATTTCGAGCTGGATACCGAGATCTACGACGTGGACGTGGCGCGCTGGGTGAGCGCCCGGATCGACGCGCAGGTGGCCGCGGGGCGCCGCCAGACGTTGGAGGAGCTGCAGCAGGCGCCGTTCGCCAAGAGGCTGCGCAACAAGGTGATCTGGCTGGCGACGCCGTATCTGTAGGCCGGTGACAGCGCCGGCGGCTTGCCGCCGCCGATTCCGCGGCGTGGGGCGAAGCCACGGCGGCCCCATCGGCCCAAGGGCAAGCCGACCGTTCAGCCGTCCGAGGTGGGCACCGCAGCCTGGCGCACGGCGAAGACGGCGCTGGCCTTGAGCACCAGGCGTTCGTCCACTTTCAGGTGGCAAGTGGCGTAGATCAGGCGCTTGCCGCGCTTGTCGATGGTGACGTGGGCTTCGAGCCAGTCGCCGGGCATGACGGCGTTGAGGTATTCGACCGACATCTGCGCGGTGACGACCGACGCCTGGCACTGGTGAGCGATGACGAAGCCGAGCGCGCTGTCGGCCAGGGTGGCGAGCAGGCCGCCGTGGGCCATGCCATGCATGTTGCCGTGGGCCGTGCCAATGCGCATGGCCAGCACGTCGTCGGCGTCGCGCCGGTAAAAGCCGCCCAGGTCCGCCAGGTGGCGCATGAATTGGCTGCTGGGAAGCCAGGGTGCGAAGCCGGCGGGAATGGTGTCTGTCATGGCGAGGGAAAGGTGCGCTGCGCAATGCCCCACGGTAGCGCAAACCGCCGGGCGCGCGCCAGCGGCGGCGCCTGGCGACCGGTGAACGGACAATATCCGGCGCAACTGGCGCCGGCGTCGCGCCGGCGCTACAGTCTTCCCATGCAATTGCCCCTTTCTTCACCGCCCGCATGAACCGCATCAAGACCTACGGCATGGCCGAGCGCGCGGACTATTTCGATTTCGATATCCGCGCGCAGCAGGTGCGCGAACCGCTGGAGCAGCCGCACCGGCACGAGTATTTCCAGATCCAGGTGAACCTGGAGGGCGACACGCGCCAGACCATCAGCGGCACCACGCGGCCGTTTCCGCGCGGGGGGCTGAGTTTCGTGCTGCCGTACCGGGTGCACCTGGTGCCGCATCCGCCGGGCGCGCGCTACGTCATCATCAATTTCGCGCAGCGCTTCCTGTGGCCGGAGCTGGCGGTCGATCCGCTGGACCTGGAGGACGTGCCGATGGCGCAGGCGCCGGCGCTGGCGCCGTTCCTGTTCCAGGAGTACCTGGATTTCGCGCTGGACGCGGACGGGCTGGCCGAGGCCGAGACGCTGATCGGACGCCTGACGGACCAGAACCGGCGCCGCGGGTTCGGGTCGACGACGGTCATCCGCGGCCTGATGCTGCAACTGATCGGGCTGGTTTGCGGCCGCTACGAGGCCGACCTGCTGCACCTGGCGCGGCACCATGCCGGCAGCAGCCGGCGCGAGAGCGTGCGGCGGGTGCTGGCCTACATCGGCGCGCACCTGGCCGAGAACCTGACGCTGAACGACGCGGCGGCGGCGGCATTCCTGTCGCCCAATTACCTGGCGCACCTGCTCAAGAAAGAGACCGGCAAGACCTTCACCGAGCTGGTGGCCGAGCGCCGCATGGCGCTGGCGCGCGACCTGCTGGCGCACACGGCGCGCACGGTGGCGCAGGTGGCGCATGCGGCGGGGTTCGCGGACGAGGCCTATTTCTCGCGCCGCTTCCGCCAACTGGAAGGGGTCAGCCCGACCGGCTACCGCGAGCGCCTGCGCGGCGGCGAGGCGGAGGCGCGGTGAAGCCGAGGCGCGGCAGGGCCGATGCCCAGTGAGGCGCGGTGAGGCCGCCGGCGGTAAGGTCGACCCGCTGCGAAGCCCCCACCCTGGGCGACTACCCGCCACAAGCCGCGCAAAAAGGACACGACAGGACGCGCGGCGAAATGCGTGGAATCGTCCACGGATTGCGTAATCGTCTCCAGGCCGGGCAGGCCAGGCCGACCTAAGCTGGCGGCAACCCTCGCAACCTTCAGGAGACCCGCGATGACCCAGGCCGTCCAAACCCCGTTTACCGTGGCGCAGACCACCGTGCCGATCGCCGGCAGCGCGCTGCGCTTTCCGGTGCGCCGCATCTACTGCATCGGCCGCAACTACGCCGCCCACGCCATCGAGATGGGTTCGGACCCGAGCCGCGAGCCGCCGTTCTTCTTCCAGAAGCCGACGGACGCGATCCAGGTGGTGTTGCCGGACACGGTGACCGACCATCCCTACCCGCCGCTGACGCAGAATTACCACTACGAGGTGGAGCTGGTCGCGGCGCTGTCCCAGGGCGGCCGCGACATTCCTCTGGACAAGGCGCTGGACTGCGTCTACGGCTACGCGCTGGGGCTGGACATGACGCGGCGCGACCTGCAACGCGGCATGGGCGACCAGAAGAAGCCGTGGGAGATCGGCAAGAGCTTCGATCACGCTGCGCCGATCGGCCCGATCCATCCTGTAGCCCAGACCGGTCACTACAAGGAAGGCGACATCTGGCTGGCGGTCAACGGCGAGCGCAAGCAGCAGGCCACGCTGTCGCACATGATCTGGTCGGTGGCCGAGCAGATCTCGCGGCTGTCGCAGGCGTTCGAGCTGTTTCCCGGCGACCTGATCTATTCGGGCACGCCGGAGAACGTCGGCCCGGTGGTGCGCGGCGATGTGATCGTGGCGCACGTGGACGGCCTGCCGGAACTGAGCATCCGCATCGTGTGATGCGCGGCGCCGGCTGGCCCTGCCGCCCTCCCCGGCGCCAGCCTGGTCTTGGCGCCTCGCCGCCCGGCATGCGGCGGGGCGCCGTAAGGCCGTCCGGCAAGGACCGCGGCGCCGTGCCCCACGGCGGTGCGGCGTCCGGATCCTCGCGGATCTGAGAGTAAGATTTATGCCATAACAAACAGCCCGTGTGGCAGGAGCAGTGGAAGATGGCAAAAATCGGTATGGTGGGCATCGGCCTGATGGGCCATGGCATCGCAAGCAATCTGGTCAAGCATGGTCACGCGCTGACGGTGCTGGAACATCCGGGCAACCAGCCGCTGGACGCGCTGAAGGCGGCGGGCGCCACCAGTTGCGCCGACGGCGCGACGCTGGCGGCGCAGTCCGACGTGATCATCCTGTGCGTCACGGGCAGTCCGCAGGTCGAGGCGGTGCTGCTGTCGCCCGGCGGCGTGCTGGAAGGCCTGCGGCCCGGCACGGTGATCATCGACTGCTCGACCGCCATTCCCTCCTCCACCGTCAAGGTGGCTGAGGCCGTCACCGAAAAGGGCGGCCGTTTCCTCGACGCCCCCATGACGCGCACGCCGAAGGAAGCCGCCGAAGGCCGCCTGAACCTGCTGGTGGGCGGCGACAAGTCCCTGTTCGAGGAATGCAAACCGATCCTGGCGTGCTTTGCCGAGAATATCGCGCACGCCGGTCCGGTGGGCGCGGGCCACCGCATGAAGCTGTTGCACAACTACGTGTCGCTGGGCGCGATCGCGCTGCTGTCGGAAGCGGCCGCCTGCGCGCTGCGCGCCGATATCGACCCGGCGGTGTTCGCCGAGGTGCTGACCAAGGGCGGCGGCGGCGGCGTGGCGCTGGAGCGCCTCAAGCCGTATCTGCTGGAACAGGACCCGTCGTCGCTGCGCTTTTTCATGTCGAATGCGCAGAAGGATCTTTCCTACTACAACACCATGGCGGCCGAGACCGGCGCGGTGCGCGAGATCGGCGCGGCCGTGCTGCACACCTATGACCAGGCGGTCAGCCAGGGCGGCGGCGAGCGCTACGTGCCCGAGCTGGTGTCGCTGCTGAAGGACCGCTGAGCCGGATGGCGGCGCGGGCTCAGCGCCCGCCCGCCGCCATCGCCGGCACGGCGCGCAAGGCGCCGCGCCGCGGCAGTTGCAGGGAGATGGCCGCGGCCAGCAGCAGCAGGGCGCCGGCCGCGCCGAACGCCACCCAGTGGGTCTGGAAGGCCTCGAAGGCCCAGCCGCCCAGCCATGAACTGATCATGCCGCCGACCTGGTGGCCCAGGTAGGTCAGCCCGTACAGCACGCCCACCAGGCGCACGCCGTAGACGTCGGCCAGGATGGCCGACGACAGCGCGATGCTGCCGGCCCAGACGATGCCGCCGATGGTGGCGGCCGCGTACAGTTCCCAATGCGCGCCGACCATGACCAGCGCGAAGAACCCCAGCCCGCGCACCAGATAGATGACGGCCAGGATATTGCGCCGTTCGACCTGATCCGACATGCGGCCCAGCACCAGCGTGCTGAAGATCGCCACCAGGCCGATCAGGCCGATGCCCAGCGAACTGGTGGTGGCGTCAAAGCCATGGTCCATCAACATGGGCATGCCGTGCGTGCCCAGCAGGTTCATGCTGAAGCCACAGGCGAACAGGCCCAGCGCCACCTGCCAGAACGGCAGCGTGCGCACGGCGTCCTTGACGCGCGGCTCGGGCCCCTTGGCGGCGGGCCGCGACGCGGATTTTTTCTCGACGATCTGGTGCGGCAGCAGGTCGGTGTGCTCGGGCGCCTGGTCGCGCATCACGAACAAGGCCACCGGCACGGTCAGCAACGCGAACAGGGTGGCAAAGGCCAGCAGGGTTTCGCGCCAGCCGACGGCGCCGATGGCAAAGGTGAGCGTGGGCGTCATCAGGGCGATGCCCGCCATGGACCCGGTGGACAGGAAGAACAGCGCCATGCCGCGCTGGCGCGTGAACCAGCGGCTGATGACCGGGGTCAGCGCCACCGGGCTGGTGAAGGCCAGGCCGACCGACAACGCCACGCCGAAGGACAGCAGGAATTCGATCGGGCCGCGCGCGAAGACGGTCCAGATGGACGAGGCCACCACGATGGCGGCGCCGGTCAGCAGCACGAAGCGGGTGCCGCGGGTGCTGACCAGGTAGCCGGCCAGCGGCATCGCCAGGCCATAGCACAGCATGCCGGCCGCGACGATGCCCGACAGCAGGCTGCGCGAAAAACCCAGGCCGTCCGCCATGGGCAGGAAAAACGGGCCGATGCCCATGCGCAGGCCCACCGTGAGCAGCGTCAGCACCGTTGCGGCGCCGACGATGTTCCAGCCGAAATACCAGCCGGCCGATTCTTGCTTCTCCACTTGCCTCTCTCCTTGTGTCTTCTTGTCGCGCTGGGGCGCTTCAGTACGGACACCGCGAGGGATGCGAGGAGACGGAAGCCGGCCGCCAGACGCGCCATATTACTCCCGGCTATATGTGGGCGGCGCGGCGGCGATGAAATCCTGTCCGGTGAGCGGTCAGGCGGCGCGCGGCTTGCGACGGCGCGGCCTGGGCGCGCCGTCAGCCGGCGTGGCGACCAGCGTCTCGACGTGGCGCAGCTTTTCGGCCGCGACGGCGCGCAGGTGCCGGATCAGCAGTTGCGCGGCCGGCGACGGCGGGCGCGCCTTGGGGTAGATCAGGCCATATTGCAGCGGCGTTTCCGGCTCGAAGCGGCGGATCTGCGCGCCCAGGTGGATCTGCGACAGGGCCGACAGCGGGTCGCTCAGGGCCGCGCCGCAACCGCGCACCGCCAACTGGCAGGCGATGAAGCCAAACGAGACATCGAACTGCGCATCGGGCTCGTAGCCGGCCTGGGCGAAGGCGCGCGCATAGCGGTGATGCAGGGCGCCGCGCTGCGGCAGGCCGATGAAGCGGCCCTGGCCCAGGATCCGCGGCGTGATGACGGCCTGCGCGGCGCGCGCGTCGGCGCCGCTGAGGACGGCGACGGCGCGCGATTCGGCCAGGATCTCGGTGGTCAGCAGCGGATGCTCGACCGGCAGTTGCGCCAGCGCCAGGTCGAACTGCTGCTGGCTGATCCAGGCATCGACATTGGGCGGCATGCGCGCATTGATGGTGACGCCGAAGGCATTGTCCTCCTGCACGGCGCGGGCCACGGCGTCGACCAGCAGGCCCTCGATCAGGTGCTGGGCCACCAGCACGTTGACATGGGTGCGGTTCTTGCGCCGGGCGCCGCGAGCGTATTCGCGCACGGCGTCACCGGCCCGCAGCATCTCGTCGATGCGCTGGTAGAAGCCCTGCCCCTGTTCGGTCAGCGATAGCCGCCGCCCTTCCTTGAGCAGCAGCGGAAAGCCGGCCTCGTCCTCCAGCATGGCCAGCAGCCGGCTGACCTGCGACGGGCTGCGATGGATGCGCAGGGACGCTTCGGCGATGCTGCCGCCTTCGACGAAGGCGCGCAGCGCCTCCAAGGCCATGAAGTTCATGGCGGGCCTCCAAACAGTTGTGCGTTATGCAAGTATCACGCCGAATTTCGACATTGACGCATATTAGCCCGCCTGCCGACAATGGCCCTGCCGATGGCGCCCGACGCGGGCGCCCGGACCAGAACAGCAAGGGGAAAATCCATGAACGCTATCCACCGCCTGGCCGTCGCCGCGACGCTGGGCCTGGCCCTGGCCGGCCCGGCCCAGGCGCAGGACGCCTATCCGTCCAAACCCATCAAGGTCATCGTGCACACGCTGCCGGGCGCGTCGTCCGACGTGCTGGCGCGCGCCGTCAGCAAGACGATGGGCGAGCAGCTCGGGCAGTCCTTCGTGGTCGAGAATCGCTCGGGCGCGGGCGGCGCCATCGGCGTGGACGCCGTGGCCAAGGCGGCGCCGGACGGCTATACGCTGCTGGCCGGCGCCTCCAGCGCCATGGTGATGCTGCCGATCGTGCTGAGCCGCAAGCTGCCGTATGACGAGAACAAGGACTTCGCGCCCATCGGCGTGATCTCGCGCTCGCCGTTCGTGCTGGTGGCCAGCAAGGCCTCGGGCATCCGCAGCGTGCAGGACCTGATCGCGCGCGCCAAGGCCGAGCCGGGCAAGCTGACCTACGGCAGCGCCGGCCCCGGCACCAACCCGCACCTGCTGGGCGAGCTGCTGAGCCAGTTGGCCGGCATCCAACTGTCGCACATTCCGTACAAGGGGCCGGCCGCCGCCGAGTCCGACCTGATCGGCGGCACCATCGACATCCTGTTCGATACGCCGTCCTCGGCGCTGCCGTACGTGAAGGCCGGCAAGACCGTGGCCATTGCCGCCACCAGCGACAAGCGCGTGGCCGATGCGCCCGAGGTGCCCACGGTGGCCGAGCTGGGCTATCCGAGCCTGACGCTGTACGGCTGGACCGCGCTGTACGCGCCGGCCGCCACGCCGCCCGCGGCGTTGGCCAAGCTGCGCGAAGCGCTGCGCCAGGCGCTCAGGACGCCCGCGCTGCGCGAGTTCATCCTGAACTCGGGCAACGACATCCTGGACCTGTACGGCGACGACCTGCTCAAGATGCAGGTCGGCATGCAGGACTTCTGGCGCGACGTCGTCAAGGCGCGCGGCATCCGCCTGGACTAGGCGCGGGCCGGCAATTCCCTTCCCTCCCCCCACCGCGGCCGTCCGGCCGCGAGGACACCATCCATGAGCATCAAGATCCGATTCGCCGTGCGCGACTGGGACTACATCGTCCCGCTCGCCCTCGGCGATGTGACCGCCCGCGGCATTGACCTGGAGATCCACCGGGTCGGCGCCCTGCCCGACGACCTGGCCAGCGACCCGCGCTTCGACGCCGGTGAAATGTCGATGAGCCGCTATTGCCTGGGCCGCGCCCGGGGCCGCGACGACATCGTCGGCGTGCCGCACTTCCTGATGCGCGGCTTTCGCCACCGCTGCATCATCACCACGCGCGGCAGCGGCATCACGCGGCTGGACCAACTGGCCGGCGCCCGCATCGGCATGACCGGCTGGCAGGACTCCGGCAATACCTGGACCCGCGCGCTGCTGCGGCGCGAGGGCATCGGCGTGGAGGACGCGGTGTGGAAGGTGGGACGCCTGACCGGCGCGCACCCGATCACCGACCGGCTGGGCGGCTTCGGCCGGCCCGGCGTGATCGAGGCGGTGGCCGACGAGCGCCCGCTGGTGGACCTGCTGCGCGCCGGCGAACTGGAGGCGGTGTTCACGCCCTTCATGCCGGACGGCTTCTTCGACGCCGGGTCGGACCTGCGTCAACTGCTGCCCTCTTGCCGCGACAGCGAGGTCGACTACTTCCGTCAGGTCGGCTACGTGCCGGGCATCCACCTGCTGGGGCTCAAGCCGGCGCTGGCCAACGCCCATCCCTGGGTGGCGCAGGCGCTGAGCGAGGCGCTGGACGCATCAGCCGCGCTGTGGCTGGACAAGCGCCGCAAGTATGCCGACACCACGCCGTGGATCCTGGACGAACTGATCCAGACCTCGCGCGACCTGCCCGAGGCCTGGAACCGCAACGGCCTGGAACCGAACCTGAAGATGATCGGCGACTTCGCCGCCGAGCTGCACGCCCAGCAACTGGCCGACCGCGTCATGACGCCGACCGAGCTGTTTCCGCACGCGCACTGAACACCGAGGAATCCATTATGAAAATCGCCATGGGGCAATTCGCCGTCCGCCCGGTCTGGGAAGACAACGCCCGCGTCTGCCTGGACCTGATGCGCCGCGCCGCCGAGGCCGGCGCCGACCTGCTGGTGCTGCCCGAGGGCATCCTGGCGCGCGACATCGCCGACCCCGACCTGGTGCGGCGCGCCGCCCAGCCGCTGGACGGCCCGTTCATGACGCAGTTGCAGGCGCTGTCGCGCGGGCTCGACCTGACGGTCATCATGACCGTGCACACGCCCGCCGCGGGCGAGCGCGTCTGGAACACGCAGGTGGCGCTGCGCCGCGGCGAGATCGTGGCGCAGTACCGCAAGCTGCACCTGTACGACGCGTTCTCGATGCAGGAGTCGGTCAACGTGGTGCCGGGCGACGAGGTGCCGCCGCTGGTGCCGGTGGCCGGCATGCGGGTCGGCATGATGACCTGCTACGACCTGCGCTTTCCCGAGCTGGCGCGCCGCCTGGCGCTGGATGGCGCCGACGTGCTGGTGGCGCCGTCGGCCTGGGTAAAGGGACCGCTCAAGGAAGCGCACTGGTCGGTGCTGAGCACGGCGCGGGCGCTGGAGAACACCTGCTATGTGGCGGCGGTGGGCGAATGCGGCCCGCGCAACATCGGCGCCAGCCTGGTGGTGGATCCGCTGGGCGTGGCGATCGCGCAGGCCGGCGAGCAGGAGGCACTGGTGTTCGCCGACCTGGATCCGGCGCGCATCGCGCATGCGCGCGACGTGCTGCCGGTGCTGAAAAACCGCCGCTTCGCGCGGCCCGAACTGGCGTAACGGGAGCCACGTAACGGGCTCCGCGTAGCGGGCGCCGCGTAACGGGCGCCGCGCAACGGGCGCCGCGCAACGGGCACCGCATAACGGGAGCCGCATAACGGGAGCCGCGGCGGGAGCGCCGCGACGGACGCGGCGCGACGCGGCGGCGGTGCCGGCCGGGTGCCCGGCAGCGCGCATCCCTACCAGCGATAGCGCGCCGTGAGCACCACGGTGCGCTCCGCGCCGCGATAGCACTCGCCCACGTAGCAGATCGAGTAGTAGTCGCGGTTGAACAGGTTGGTGGCGTTGAGCGCCAGCCGCCACGGGCCTTTTTCGTAGTGGACGACGGCGTCGGCGAGCGTCACGCCGGGCCGGCTGGTGGTGTTGTGCTCGTCATCCTGGCGCCGGCCGATATAGCGCAGGCCGCCGCCCACGCCCAGGCCCTCGGCCAGCGTGTAGTCCAGCCACAGCGCCGCGGTCTGCTTGGGGACGCCAATCGGGATCTTGCCCACTTCCAGCGCGTCGCCGCTGTTGCGCACGGTGATGTCGAGCCAGGTGTAGGAAGCCGCCAGGTTCAGGCCGCGCGCCAGCTCGCCCTTGGCCTCGAACTCGATGCCGCGGGCGCGCTGCTTGCCGATCTGGCGCTGTTCGTTGGTGATGGGGTTGTAGCTGACGATGTTGGTCTTGTTCAGATCGAACACGGCCACGGTGTAAAGGCTGCGCGATCCAGCCGGCTGGTACTTGACGCCGACTTCCACCTGCTTGCCGCGGCTGGGCTTGAAGGGATTGCCGTCGCCATCCACGCCGCTGCTGGGCAGGAACGATTCCGAGTAGCTGACATACGGGGCCACGCCATTGGCGGCCACGTAGGTCAGCCCGGCGCGGCCGCTGAAGGCGTTGTCGCGGACCCGTGTGTAGGTGCCGTTGAGACGGTCGTCGGTGGTGGCGGTGACGCGGTCCTGGCGTCCTCCCAGGGTCACGATCCAATGATCGTCGAGCTTGATCTGGTCCTGCAGGTAGAGGCCGGCCTGGCGGATGGTCTGGCGGTAGTTGGCGAGCGGCTGGGTGGGCGTGGGGATCGGCACGCCATAGACCGGATTGAGCAGATCCAGGCCGGGCGCGGGGCCGATATAGCGGTTGGCCTTGGCGCGCTGGTCGTTCCAGTCGAGGCCGAACAGCACCGTGTGCTCGGCGCCGGCCAGCCGCAGCTTGCCCAGCATCTGTGTATCCAGCACGGACTGGCTCAGCGGATCGTCCCAAGTGCGGGCCACGCGGGTGATGGCAGTGACGTCTTCATTGACCTCGTCGGTCCAGACCACGCGCCGATCCAGCGACAGATGGCTGTAGCGGAAATTCTGGCGGAAGGTCCAGGCGTCGTTGAAGCGATGCTCGAACTGATAGCCGACCGAGGCCTGCTCGCGACTGATGCGGCTGAAGCCCGGATCGCCCATCTTGACGTCGGTGAGCTTGTAGTCCTTGGCGAAGTAGTACGGATCCTCGCCGGACTTGTCCTTGATGTATTCGCCCAGCAGCGTCAGCGAGGTAGCGGCGCTGGGCTGCCAGCGCAGCGACGGCGCCAGGTACAGGCGCTTGCGGTTGATCTTGTCGCCGTTGGGATATTTGTCCTGGTCATCGCTGTCCAGCCCCACGCCCACCAGGCGGTAGCTGAGGGCATCGCCGGGGCCGAACGCATCGCCCAGGTCGAACGCCAACTGCTTGCGCTCGAAGCTGCCGTACTGCACCTCGACTTCCCGGATGCGGTCGCCGCTGGGCAACTTGCTGACGCGGTTGAGCAGGCCGCCGGCATCGCTCTGGCCGAAGGTCATCGACGACGGGCCGCGCAGCACCTCGATGCGCTCCAGGCCGTAGGGCTCGGTGGAGTAGTAGGTGACGCCGGCCGGACTCTGCGCCAGGCCGTCGCGCATGGTGACGTTGTAGGTCATGAAGCCGCGCAGGCTGATGTATTCCCAGCCGCGGTTGTCGGGACCGTAGGTGTTGACGGACACGCCCGGGGTGTACTGGATGGCGTCCATCACGTCGAGGGCGCCGCGCGCCTCCATTTCCTCGCGGCCGATCACCGAGACCGATTGCGGCACCTCCAGGATCGGGGTGTCGGTCTTGGTGGCGGTGGCGGTGCGGCTGGCGGCATAGCCCGGCACCGGACCGAAGGCGGTCTCGCCGGTGACGGTCACGGCATCCAGGGTGGCGACGCCGGCGGCGGGCAGCGCGCGCAGCACGTAGTTGCCGCCGCCGCGATGGCGCGCCTCCAGCCCGCTGCCGGCCAGCAGGTGGGCCAGGCCGGCCTCGACGCCATAGGCGCCGCGGATGCCGGCGGACTGGCGTCCGCGGGTCTGGTCGGCGTTGAACGACAGGGTGATATCGGCGGCCGCGGCGTAGCGGCTCAGCACCACGTCCAGCGGCCCGGCGGCGATGTCGTAGCTGCGCGTCGCGGACACGGCCTGGGCCTGCGCCACGGGGGTCAGCGGTCCAGCGGAGATGGCGGCGCAGACGGCGGCGGCGACCAGCGCCGGCAGCAGGCGCGGCCTGGCCCGGACGAGCGGGCGCGCGACCGTCGGTCGACGATGAGGGGAAGCGAAACGGGGGACGGCGGCTGGCGGCTTGCGGGACACGGTGGCTCTCACGGACGGGACACGGGACGCCGCCAGGTCCTGACCCGGCGGCCTTCCCTGATAGGCCGGATGAGAATCAAAAAGAGCAACCCCCGCGACGAAAAAAATTCAACGCGGGACGACCCGCACCCAATAGCGGGTGCGGCTGCGCAAGGCCACCGGCAGCGATGCGGCGATGTTCTCCAGCACCGCGTCGGTGTCGGCCAGGCGGAAGGCGCCCGACAGGCGCAGGTGCGCCACCGCGGGATCGCAGCTCAGGCTGCCCTGGCGATAGCGCGCCAGTTCGGCGATGAAGTCGCCCAGCGGCTGGTCGATGGCGACCAGCCGGCCCTCGACCCAGTCCGCCTGGCCCGCCGCCACCGGTTCGGGCGCGGCGGCGGCGCGGGTGGTCAGCAGGCTCTGGTGGCCGGCCTCCAGGCGCCGCGATGGCGCCGCCGGATCGGCGGGTTGCAGCAGCACCGCGTCCTGGAACACCGCGACGCGCGTGCCGCCGGCCTCGCGCCGCACGCTGTAGCGGGTGCCGAGCGCGCGCGCGCCGCCGTCCTCGGTCCAGACCTCGAACGGCCGCTGGCCGGCGGGGTCGGGCGCGGTCTGCACCAGCACTTCGCCCTGATGCAGGCGCAGCAGGCGGCGTTCAGGCCCATAGTCGATATCGACGGCGGAGGCGGTGTTGAGATACAGGGTGCCGCCGTCGGGCAGCGTGACGGTGCGGCGCTCGCCGGTGGCGGTGCGCAATCCGGCGGTCAGGACGCGCCAGGGCGGCGCGGCGACCCAGCCGAAGGTGGCGCCGCCGCCGGCCAGCAGCGCCAGCGCCAGCAGGCGGCGGCGCTGCTGCCGGCGCGCGCCGCGCAGGGTCGGCAACAGCAGGTCGCCGGGCACGCTGCCCAGCCGTTGCTGCAGCGCCAGCATGCGCTCCCAGGCCTGGCGGTGGCGCGCGTCGGCCTCCAGCCAGCGGCGCCAGGCGGTCCGGGCGGGATCGTCGGCATCGGCGTCGCGCAGGGCGACGTACCAGTGCGCGGCGGCCTCCAGCAGTTCCGGCGCGGGCCGCATCAGTCGGCGGCCAGCAACAGGCACTGCGTCAGCGCGCGCACCATGTGCTTCTTGACGGTGGTGACGGACACGCCCAGCCGCGCGCCCACCTGGGCGTAGGTCAATTCCTCGAACTGCGCCAGCAGGAAGATCTCGCGGGTGCGCGGGCCCAATTGATCCAGCATGCGGTCGATGGCCAGCACGGTTTCGAGCAGGATGGCGCGGGTCTCGGGCGAGATGGCGACCGGCTCGGGCCGAGCCGCCAGGGTTTCGAGGTAGGCGCGCTCGATGGCCTGGCGGCGGTAGGCATCGGTGACCAGGCCGCGGGCGATGGTGGCGAGATACTCGCGCGGCCGCAGGATCGCCTCGACGTTGCGGTTGGCGAGCACGCGCAGGAAGGTGTCCTGGGCCAGATCGGCGGCGCTGTCGCCGTCGCCGAGCTTGCGGCGCAACATGCCCACCAGCCAGGGATGGTGGTCGCTGTACAGCGCTTCGAGGGTGGGAGCGGGAGCCTGATCGGACATGGAACGCACTTGACGCCCATGCAACCGAGCGGCCTAGGAATGAATATTATTCTCGATTCTAGCCGACCGCCGCGACGCCGTGGCGCAAGAAAATCCGGGCCGTGGCGGCAAACCGACGTCCCGGGGCGGCGGGCGCCCCGCCAATGCGGACCTAGCGCAACACGTTGCGCACGAAGCGCAGCGGCGCGTCGGCGTCGTTGCGATAGGAATACGGCTGCGCGCTGCTGTAGATGGCGAAGTCGTTGGCCCGCACCGGCTGCGTCACGCCCGACAGCTCCAGCAGCAGCGTGCCCTCGATGACGTAGATCATTTCGTGCCAGCCTTGCGGGTCGGGCTCGGCCACGTAGGTTTCGCCCGGTCCCAGCGACCAGATCCAGAGCTGCGCCTCGCAACTGGCGGGCGCCGCGCCCAGCAGCACGGCCTGGCTGCCGGGGCGCTTGCCGCGCCAGGCGCGGGCCTCGATGCGGCGCCGTTCGCGCGCCGGATCGCTGACCAGGTCGACAAACCCCACATCCAGCGCCTGCGCCAGCTTGTCCAGACTGGACAGGCTGATGTTGGCGTTGCCCGCTTCCAGGCCGGCGATCATGCGGCGGCTGATGCCGGAGGCGTCGGCCAGCGCCGACTGGCTCAGGCCGGCCAGCTTGCGCAGGCGTTTCAGATTGGCCCCCACGTGCGTGAGGACATCACTGTCGGAATTGGTAATGTGCAGTATATTGCTCAAATTAGTGACACCTGAAGTCCGCCGTGAAATCCGAATCGATGTTTGCCCTGTCGCGCCAGGAAATCGCCCTGGTGCTGGTCACCATGCTGTGGGGAAGCACTTTCCTCATTATCCATATCGCCATGCAGCATAGCGGACCGCTGTTCTTCGTGGGCGTGCGGTTCACCCTGGCGGGGGTGGGGTCGATGCTGCTGTTCCGCCGGCACATGGCGGGGCTGACGCGGCGCGAGACCGGGGCGGGGGTGGCGATCGGCTGCGCCCTGTTCCTGGGGTATTACCTGCAGACCTACGGCCTGCGCACCATCACCAGCAGCCAGTCGGCCTTCATCACCGCGCTGTACGTGCCGATCGTGCCGTTGCTGCAATGGGCGGTGCTCAAGCGCCCGCCGGGCCTGATGAGCTGGGTCGGCGTGGCGCTGGCGTTCACCGGGCTGGTGCTGCTGGCGGGGCCCGAGGCGGGCGCGCTGCATTTCAGTCCGGGCGAGGTCGCGACGCTGGCGGGCGCGGCGGCGATTGCCGCCGAGATCATCCTGATCGGCCATTTCGCCAGCTCGGTGGACAGCCGCCGTGTCACGGCGGTGCAGTTGCTGACGGCGGGGCTGGTGTCGTTCGCGCTGATGCCGCTGCTGGGCGAGCCCGTGCCGGCGTTCTCGTGGCGATGGGCCGGCGGAGCGATCGGGCTGGGCCTGGCCAGCGCGGTGATCCAGTTGACCATGAACTGGGCGCAGAAGTCGGTGTCGCCAACCCGCGCCACGGTGATCTATGCCGGCGAGCCGGTGTGGGGCGGCATCGTCGGCCGGCTGGCCGGGGAACGCCTGCCGGGCGTGGCGCTGGTGGGCGCGGCGCTGATCGTGGCCGGGGTCCTGGCCAGCGAGATCAAGTTCAAGCGCAAACCGAAGCCGCTGCCGCGCGAGGCCTGACCGCCGGACCTCAGTTTGCCCGTTCGAGGAAGGCCTGCAACGCCGGCACCGTGTTCAGCACGTGCTGGCGCATCGCCGCCTCGCAGCGGTCGGCGTCGCCGGTGAGCAGCGCGTCGATCAGTTCCTGGTGCGATTCGCGCACCCGCAGCACGCGTCCCGGCTGGGCGGCCCACAGGCGCATGTAGGGCTCGACCACCGAGTGCAGTTCGGAGATCTGCCGCAACAGGCGCGGCTGCTGGCAGAAACTGCAAAGGTATTCGTGGAAGTCGCGATGGGCGCTGGTCCAGTCCAGGTAATCGCCGGAGCCCTGTTCGAGCTGGTCCAGCATGTTGGCCAGGCGGCGGATGTGTTCGGCGCTCATGTGACGCACGGCGTTGCGCACGGCCAGCCCTTCGAGCACCGAGCGCATTTCGAAGACTTCGCGCATTTCCTGCTGGTTCAGGCCGCGCACCACGGCGCCGCGATTGGCGCGGATCTCGACCAGGCCCTCGGAGGCGAGCCGGCGCAGCGCGCCGCGCACCGGCATGCGGCTGGTGCCGATCTCGCTGGCGATGACCTCGGGCACCAGGCGGTGGCCGGGCGGGTAGTTGCCCAGCCGGATTTCGCGCTGCAGGTGCTGGTAGGCCTCTTCTTCGGCGCTGACGGCTGTCTTCTGAAACTGCAGCATTCTCGTCCCCGGGGTTTTCAAAGCCGCCATGATAGATAAACGCAAAAATAACACAAATTGGATCCAGTGATCCATGGATGCAAATACCTATGTTCGGATCGCCGGCGCTCGCGTCAAATCCGTGACTGGCGCGCCGACCTTGCGCGTCCGCCGGGACCGCAACGGGCGATAGACCCGCCTGGCGCTCCATCGATACAACGCATTCAAGGGGAATCCATGCCTTTCCGTCTCATCCGCGCCCTGGCGGGCGCCGCCGCCGTGGCCTTCGCCGCGCAAGCCGGCGCCCAGGCCACCGATTGGCCGCAGCATCCGGTGCGCATCGTGGTGCCGTTCCAGGCTGGTTCGGCCACCGACCTGATTTCGCGCCAGCTTGGCGCGGCGCTGTCGACCGAACTGGGCCAGCCCTTCGTGGTGGAGGCCCGCCCGGGCGCCGCCGCCGCGATCGGCAGCGCCTCGGTGGCGCGCTCGGCGCCCGATGGCTACACACTGCTGATGGGCGGCCCGGCCGCCGTCGTCACCAACCGATTCCTGCAAAAGCGCCTGGCCTACGATCCGGACAAGTTCGAGCTGGTGTCGATGGTGGCGTATACGCCCAACATCCTGCTGGCCAATCCGCAGCAGCCGTTCAAGACCCTGCCCGAGATGATCGCGTACGCCCGCGCCAATCCCGGCAAGCTGACCTACGCCTCGTTCGGCACCGGCACCACCTCGCACATGGCGGGCGAAATGCTCAAGTCGGTGGCCGGCATCGACATCCTGCACGTGCCCTACAAGGGCGCCGGCGAAGCGATTCCGGCGCTGCTGAGCGGCCAGGTGTCGATGTACTTCGACACCATCATGACCGGCCTGCCGCAGGTCAAGAGCGGCGCGCTGCTGGCGCTGGGCATGTCCAATTCGCAGCGCTCGTCGCTGGCGCCGGACATCCCCACCATCGCCGAGCAGGGCTATGCCGGCTACGACATCGCCCCCTGGTACGGGCTGGTGGCGCCGGAAGGCACGCCCGCGCCGATCCTGGACAAGCTCAACCGCGCCGTCAACAAGGTGCTGGCCGATCCCGCCTTGCGCGGTAAGCTGGCCGAAGCCGGCGCCGAGCCGCGTGGCGGCAGCCGCGAGGAATTCGCCGCCTTCATCAAGGCCGAGATTCCCCGCACCAAGCAGTTGATCGACCAGGCCGGCATCACCCCGCAGTAATTTTCCACAGAGTCCCCACGCCACCATGTCTTCTTCCTTCGATTGGTCTTTTCCGTACGCTTCCCGAAAAATGCCGGTGCTGGCCGCCAACGCGGTCGCGACCAGCCAGCCGCTGGCGGCGCAGGCCGGGCTGCGCATGCTGCTGGCCGGCGGCAACGCCGTGGACAGCGCCATCGCCACCGCCATCGCGCTGACCGTGGTCGAGCCCGTGATGAACGGCATCGGCGGCGACATGTTCGCGCTGGTGTGGCACGAAGGAAGACTGCATGGCCTGAACTCCAGCGGCTGCTCGCCGGCGGCGTGGACGCCGGCGTACTTCGCCGGCCGCGAGGCGATGCCGGGCACCGGCTGGGGCACGGTCACCGTGCCCGGCCAGGTGGCGGGCTGGAAGGCGCTGTCCGACCGCTTCGGCAAGCTGCCGTTCGCGCAGTTGTTCGAGCCGGCCATCGCCTACGCCGAGAATGGCTTCGCGGTGAGCCCGACGATCGCGCGCCAATGGGCCAACCAGGCGTCCAAGCTGGCGCAGGAGCCGGGCTTCGCGCAGGCCTTCCTGCCGCAAGGCCGCGCGCCGCAGGCGGGTGAATGGTGGCGCTTTCCGGACCAGGCGCGCACCCTGCGCGAGATCGCCGAGAGCGGCGGCGACAGCTTCTACCGCGGCGCGCTGGCCAACAGGATCGCCGATTTCGCCGCCCGCACCGGCGGCGCGCTGAGCGCGGCCGACCTGGACCAGCATCGCCCCGAGTGGGTCGAGCCGATCTCGCAATCGTTCCGCGGCTACCAACTGCATGAAATCCCGCCCAGCGGCCAGGGCATCTCGGCGCTGATGGCGCTGGGCATGCTGGAACAGTTCGACCTGGAATCGATGGGCCGCGACAGCGCCGATTACTACCACGTCAGCATCGAGGCCATGAAGCTGGCCTTCGCCGACCTGCATCACCACGTGGCCGACCCGCGCCACATGCGCACCGACGCCCGCGCCCTGCTCGACCCGGCCTACCTGGCCGAGCGCGCGCGGCTGATCTCGATGGATCGCGCCGCCGTGCCGGTGGCCGGCACGCCCGCGACCGGCGGCACGGTCTACCTGACCGCCGCCGACGCGGCCGGCACCATGGTGTCGTTCATCCAGTCCAACTACCACGGCTTCGGTTCGGGCGTGGTGGTGCCGGGCACCGGCATCAGCCTGCACAACCGCGGCCTGAACTTCGTGCTGACGCCCGGCCACGTCAATCAGGTGGCGCCGCGCAAGAAGCCGATGCACACCATCATCCCGGCCTTCGTCACCCGCGGCGGCGAGCCGGTGATGTCGTTCGGCGTGATGGGCGGCTCGATGCAGGCGCAGGGTCACCTGCAGATGATGACGCGGCTGGCGGCCTTCGGCCAGAATCCCCAGGCCATGAGCGACGCGCCGCGCTTCCGGGTGGAAAAGGGTCCGGTGGTGAACGTCGAATCGCACCTGCCCGCAGACGTGGTCGACACGCTGCGCCAGCGCGGCCACAACGTGGCGGTGGCGCCGGTCGACAGCCTGGAGTTCGGTTCGGCGCAACTGATCCGCCGGCTGCCGCAGGGCGGATATGTGGCGGCGTCCGATTCCCGCCGCGACGGTCAGGCGGTCGGTTTCTAGGCGCGCCGGGCGCGGCGGCGGAACACGCCGCCGGAAAGGGGCTTGATCGGTCATATGGGCGACGCCGGGCGCGGCGATACTGCCGTGCAGACTCAGCAAGGCCCCCCATGAACCGAATCCTGTCCGCCGCGGCCCTGGCCGCCTCCCTGGCAATCCCGTCCGCCCTGCCCTGCCGCGCGCTGGCCGCGCTGCCGATGGCCGTGGACGGCCAGCCGTTGCCCTCGCTGGCGCCGATGCTCGAACGCGTGACGCCGGCGGTGGTCAACATTTCCGCCCAGGGCGACGGCGGGCAGGCGCCCGCCTTCGGCCCGGCCCGCGCCGGCGGACGCCAGAGCATCGGCTCGGGCGTGATCGTCGACGCGGCCCAGGGCAACATCCTGACCAATCACCATGTGGTGCGCGGCGCCACCTCCATCCGCGTGTCGCTGCAGGACGGCCGCAGCTTCACCGCGACGGTGGTCGGCAGCGATCCGGACACCGACCTGGCGGTGCTGCGCATTCCGCCCGACAGGCTGCAGGCCCTGACCCTGTCCGATTCCAGCGACCTGCGGGTGGGCGATTTCGTGGTCGCCATCGGCGATCCCTACGGCCTGGGGCAATCGGCCTCGTCGGGCATTGTGTCAGCGCTGGAGCGCTCAAGCCTGCGCGCGGCCGGCTACCAGAACTTCATCCAGACCGACGCTTCCATCAATCCGGGCAACTCGGGCGGCGCGCTGGTCAACCTGAATGGCGAGCTGGTCGGCATCAACACCATGATCTACACGCCCTCGGGCGGCAACGTCGGCATCGGTTTCGCGATTCCGTCGAACCTGGCGGGCGAGGTCATGCGCCAACTGCTGCAGCACGGCCAGGTGCAGCGCGGCGGCCTGGGACTGGACACCATCGACGTCACGCCGCGCAACGCGCGCCAGTTGGGCATGGCGCCCAACGCCACGGGGGTGGTGGTGGCGCGCGTGGCGGACGGCTCGCCGGCGCAACAGGCGGGGGTGCAGGCGCGCGACCTGATCGTGGCGCTGGATGGCAAGCCGATCGGCAGCAGCGCGCAACTGCGCAACGCCGAGGGCCTGCTGCCGGTGGGCAAGCAGGTGCGGCTGACGCTGTCGCGCGGCGGCCAGCGCTCGGAGGTGACGCTGCGCATCGAACCCGAGAAGAACGAGCGGCTGCACGGCGGTTCGCTGGATGCGCGCCTGAACGGCGTGGAATTCGCCGAGATCGGCCGCGAACAGCGCCTGAAGGGCAACGATGGCGTGGCGGTCAGCGCCACCTATCCCGAGCGCGGCGCGGTGGCGGCGCGGATGCAGCGCGGCGACGTCATCATCGGCGTCAACCAGCGCCCGGTCAGCCGGCTGGCCGACCTGCGCGGCCTGCTGGCCGGCGCCGCGCCGGGGCAGCCGCTGCTGCTGACGCTGGTGCGCGGCCGGGCGATGTATACCTTGCAGATCCAGTAGGCGCGCCGAACCGGCGATAATGCTTCCCGCCCTGGATTCTCGCCGTCGCCGCCCATGTCCTTTCCCGCACCCTCCCTCGCCCTCTGGGGCATTTCCGCCCTGGCGATCGTCGGCATCCTGCTGCGCCCCTGGAAGCTGCCCGAATACGTCTGGGCCGGCGGCGCCGCGCTGCTGCTGACGGCGACCGGGCTGATCCCGTGGCAGGCGGCGCTGGGCGCGGTCGGCAAGGGGCTGGACGTGTACCTGTTCCTGATCGGCATGATGGTGCTGGCTGAGCTGGCGCGCCAGCAGGGGCTGTTCGACTGGCTGGCGATGGTGGCGGCGCGCCATGCGCGCGGGTCGGCGCGGCGGCTGTTCGACCTGGTGTTCCTGGTGGGTATCCTGGTCACCGTCTTCCTGTCGAACGACGCCACCGCCGTGGTGCTGACACCGGCGGTGTACGCCGCGGCGCGGGCCGCCGGCGCGCGGCCGCTGCCCTATTTGTTCATCTGCGCATTCATCGCCAACGCCGCCAGCTTCGTGCTGCCGATCTCCAACCCCGCCAACCTGGTGGTGTACGGCAGCCAGATGCCGCCGCTGCTGGACTGGCTGCAACGCTTCACGCTGCCGTCGCTGGCGGCCATCGGCCTGACCTATCTGGCCCTGCGCTTCAGCCAGCGCGAGGCGCTGCGCCAGCCGCTGCGCACCGACATCGTGCCGCAACCGCTGGCCGCGGACGCGCGCCTGACCGGCATCGGCATCCTGCTGACGGCGGCGGTGCTGATGCTGGCCTCGGCGCTGCACGCCGACCTGGGCCTGCCGACCTTCATCGCCGGGCTGGCCACCGCCGGCCTGATCCACCTGAAGCAGCGGCTCAGCCCGCTGCCGGTGCTGCGCCACGTGGCCTGGGGCGTGCTGCCGATGGTGGCCGGCCTGTTCGTGCTGGTCGAGGGCCTGGCGCTCAGTGGCGCCATTGACGCGCTGGCGCGGGCACTGCTGCGGCTGGCAGGCGACTCGGCCGGCGGCGCGCTGTGGGGCGCGGGCATCGTGGCGGCATTGGCCAGCAATGTCATCAACAACCTGCCGGCCGGCCTGATCGCCGGCTCGGTCGGCCAGATCGCCGACCTGCCGGCACAGACCGCCGGCGCGCTGCTGATCGGCGTGGACCTGGGCCCCAACCTGTCGATCACCGGCTCGCTGGCGACGCTGCTGTGGCTGATCGCCGTGCGGCGCGAGGGCCAGCACGTCGGCGCGCTGCGCTTTCTCAAGCTGGGCGCGTGGGTGATGCCGCCGGCGCTGCTGGGCGCGCTGCTGATGCTGGCGCTGGCCGGCGGCTGACAGCCCGCGGCCGCGTCACGCGCCGCTCCCGCGTGCCGTCGCACGCCCACTGGCGTGCCCAGCGGCGGTCCGTCGCGATGGCGGCGCCGTGCGCAGGGCTCAAGACTGGGGCTGCGCCAGCAGCCGCTGGATCTCGGCCTCGGTTTCGGCATAGCGCCCCTCGCCGAAGTGGCGGTAGACGATGTTGCCGCCCTTGTCGATCAGGTAGAACGCGGGCCAGTACTGGTTGCGGTAGGCGTCCCAGGTCTTGTACTGGTTGTCCTGCGCCACCGGATATTCGATGCCGAAGCGCTTGATGGCGTCCGCCACGTTACGGGTGGTGCGCTCGAACGGGAATTCCGGCGTGTGCACGCCGACCACGACCAGGCCCTGGTCCTTGTACTTCTGGTTCCACTGCTTCACGTACGGCAGGGTGTTGATGCAATTGATGCAGGTGTAGGTCCAGAAATCCACCAGCACGACCTTGCCGCGCAGGCCGGCCAGGGTCAGCGGCTCGCTGTTGAGCCAGGTCTGGATGCCGGTGAATTCCGGCGCGGGGGCCGGCGCGGGCGCGGCGGCGTGCGCGGCGGCGCCGAGCAGCAGACCGGCCAGGGCCAGTTTGGCGGAGATGAGGGCCCGGCGGGCCGGCAGGCGGATGGATGGCATGGTGCGCTCCTTCAGGTTGCGGATAAACGGCTCAGGAAAACAGGCGGCTGATCCAGGCATAGGCCAGCACGTCGTATTGGAAATGGATGGCGACGGCCGAAGCCACCAGCAGCACGCCGAAGGCGCGCTGCAGGCGCACGGCGTGGCGGGCGATGGCGCCGACCCGGCGCGCGGCGAAGCCGCCGCCGTAGGCGATGGCCAGCATCGGGATGCCCGCGCCCAGCCCGTAGACGAGCAGCAGCAGGCTGGAATGGGCCAGGTTGTCGGCGCGCGCGGCCAGGATCAGGATCGAGGCCAGCACCGGGCCGGCGCAGGGGGTCCAGACGGCGCCCAGCGACATGCCCAGCAGGAAGCCGCCGGCATTGCCCGAACCGCCTTTGTCGCCCAGGCCGATCACCCCTTGCAGCGGACCGCTCAAGCGCGCCGCGAGCCAGTCGTAGGGCCGCGGCCAGATGCGCGCCAGGCCGAACAGCGCCAGCGCCGCCACCGACACCGAACGCACCGCCTCGTGGGCCGACTCGACCGCGCCCGACAACAGGCTGAGCGCGATGCCCAGCCCGGAAAACGCCGCCACGAAGCCCAGCACAATGAACAGGGGACGCAGCCGGCCGCCGCGCTCGACCGCGCTGCCCAGCAGGATGGGCAGCAGCGGCAGCACGCAGGGCGAGGCCACCGTCAGCATGCCGGCGGCCAGGGCAAGGGGGGTGTCGATGAAGGTGGTCATGGCGCGGCGGTCCGTTTGTGTCTCGATGACCGCATTGGACGCGCGCCGGGTATCCGTCCTGTGCCCGGAAAGCGGGTTTTTACCCGGCTTTTGTATCGTGTCCGGCCCCGCATACACTACGACACACTTGGCGGCGCGGGCGGCGCTATAACCTGCCGGACACCCGTTGCCGGAGCCCGCGCATGAACACCGTTCCCCTTCCCCGCCCCCGCCTTTCCTGGCGGCGCCTGCTGGCCGTGCTGGCGCTGCTGGCCGGCGGGCTGGGCGCCGAAGCCGTCCAGCCCGGCCCCTGCCAGTTGATCGTCAACAGCCAGGCGCGCCGCCGCACGCCGCCCGCTGAGTAGAATGCGCCATGGACAATCCAGACCACATCCTGATCGTCGACGACGACCGCGAGATCCGCGAACTGGCCGGCAACTTCCTCAAGAAGAACGGCCTGAACGTCACCCTGGCCGCCGACGGCCGGCAGATGCGCACGCTGCTCGAAACGCTGACCGTCGACCTGATCGTGCTGGACATCATGATGCCCGGCGACGACGGCCTGGTGCTGTGCCGCGAACTGCGCGCCGGCAAGCACCGCCGCACCCCGATCCTGCTGCTGACCGCGCGCGACGAGGACATGGACCGCGTGCTGGGACTGGAGATGGGCGCCGACGACTACCTGGTCAAGCCGTTCGTGGCGCGCGAACTGCTGGCGCGGATCAAGGCGATCCTGCGCCGCACCCGCATGCTGCCGCCCAACTTCCAGGTCACCGAACCGGGCCGCGCCGTGCGGTTCGGCGCCTGGACGCTGGACACCACCGCGCGCCACCTGGTCGACGCCGAAGGCACCATCGTGTCGCTCAGCGGCGCCGAGTACCGGCTGCTGCGGGTGTTCCTGGACCACCCGCAGCGGGTGCTGAACCGCGACCAGTTGCTCAACCTGACGCAGGGCCGCGACGCCGATTTCTTCGGCCGCTCGATCGACCTGCTGGTCAGCCGGCTGCGCCAGCGGCTGCGCGAGGACGCGCGCGAGCCGATGTACATCAAGACCGTGCGCAGCGAAGGCTATGTGTTCGCCGCGCAGGTCGACGTGTCCGAGGCGACGTAGATGGCCACGCTGGTTCCGGCGCTGCGCCGCTGGCCGCGCACCCTGGCGAGCCGGCTGTTCCTGATCTTCCTGGTGGGCCTGGTGCTGGCGCACGGGCTGTCGTTCGGGCTGCAGTTCTACGAACGCTATCAGTCCGCCAAGAGCGTCATGCTCGACAACCTGGAGCGCGACGTGGTGGTGGCGCTGGCGATCCTGAACCGCCTGCCGGCCGACGAACGCGCGGCCTGGCTGCCGCGCCTGAGCGGCAACAACCGTCAATACCTGCTCGGCCCCGGCGACATCGACCGCCCGCTGCAGACGCCCGCCGCCGAGGCGGTGCGCGACTCGATCCAGGCGGCGCTGGGCAACGCCTACCCGCTGGCGTTCGGCACCGTCGGCGACGATCCCAAGCACATCCAGGCGCGCGCCACGCTGGCCGATGGCCAGCCGGTCACGCTCGACATCCACATGACCGTGATGCCGCTGGCGATGTGGCTGCCGGTGGTGCTGCTGGCGCAACTGGCGCTGCTGATCCTGTGCGCCTGGCTGGCGGTGCGGCTGGCGATCCGCCCGCTGACGCGGTTGGCCGGCGCGGCCGACGCGATGAGCCCCGACCGCCGCAGCCCGCGCCTGGCCGAGGACGGGCCGGCCGAAGTGGCGCAGGCCTCGGCCGCCTTCAACGCCATGCAGGACCGCATCGCCGCGCACCTGGCCGAGCGCATGCAGATCCTGGGCGCGATTTCGCACGACCTGCAGACGCCGATCACGCGCATGAAGCTGCGCTCGGAATTCATGGACGATTCGGCCGACCGCGACAAGCTGGCGCATGACCTGCAAGAGGTCGAACAATTGGTGCGCGACGGCCTGGCCTACGCGCGCAGCGCCGGCGCGGCCACCGAGCCGCCGGCGCGAATCGACCTGGACGCGTTCCTGGACAGCCTGGTGTGCGACTACACCGACATCGGCAAGCCGGTGACGCTGCAAGGACACTGCCCCGGCCCCTGGCAGACACGCCCGCGCGCGCTGCGGCGCATCCTCGGCAACCTGATCGACAACGCGCTGAAATTCGGCGGCGCCGCCGAGGTCGAGGTCGGCGCGGCCGACGATGGCCGCGGCGTGTCGATCCGCGTACTGGACCGCGGTCCCGGCATTCCCGAACAGGAATTGCAGGCGGTGCTGCAGCCGTTCTACCGGCTGGAAGGCTCGCGCAACCGCGACAGCGGCGGCACCGGCCTGGGGCTGGCGATCGCGCGGCAACTGGCCGATGTGATCGACGGCGAACTGCGCCTGCGCAACCGCGAGGGCGGCGGGCTGGAGGCGCAAGTGCTGTTGCGGCCCGGCGCCTGAGCCTGCGCGCCGGACGGCGCATCGACGCGCCCTGCTCCCGCCCGCCCCGGTTCCCGGCTGCACGAAAAACGCCCCGCGATGTGTCATCGCGGGGCGTGGCGCTTGGCGTTGGGGGATTCAGACGATCGCCAGTTCCACGTCGATGTTGCCCCGGATCGCCCCCGAGTAGGGGCAGGTCTGGTGCGCGGTGTCGACCAGTTGGCGCCGCTGTTCGTCCGACAGTCCCGGCAGCGAAATGTTCAGCCTGACCGCCAGCGCGTAGCGCGCGCCGCCGTCGGTCTTGCCCAGCGAGACCTCGGCATCGACCGCCACGTCGCGCGGCACGGCGATGCCGAGCTTGGCGCCGGCCAGTTGCATGGCGCCGATGAAGCAGGCGGAATAGCCGATGCCGAACAGTTGCTCGGGGTTGGTGCCGGGCCGGCCCGAGCCCGGCGGGCTGAGCGGCAGCAACAGCGCGCCGTCGTCGCTGCGGCCGGCGCCGTCGCGGCCCCCGGTGGTGTGGGTGTGGGCGGTGTACAGCACGGTTTCCAGCGCTTGGGACATGATGGCTCCTGGTATCGGAATTGAGGAACCCGCATTGCACCAAGGCGCTGTATCCCGCCTGTGTCGCAAGACCGCCGCTTTTGCGTCGTACTGTATCCCGCGTCCGAGCCGGCGGCGGCGCGCGCCTCAGGCCGGCGCGGCAGGCGCGGCGGCGTCGTCCGGCGCCAGCAGCGTGAACGCGTCCGGTCCCGCCCGCCGCGCCATCGCGTCGAGGATGCGCTGGACCAGTTCGGGCACCAGCGGGTGCGGCGGCTGGCCGGCCAGCGTGGCCATGCCCACGCAGTAGTCGATGCGCGGCCGGAACGGCCGGCAGGCGATGCCCATGTCCAGGCACAGGCGCGCGAACAGGCCGTTGACGATCGACACGCCGATGCCCTGCGCGGCCAGGCGGCAGGCCATTTCCACCGAATGCACCTCGGCCTTGATCTGCGGCATCATGCGGCCCTGGCGGAAGGCCTGGTCGATCTGCAGGCGCAGCGATCGCTGCCGGCCCAGCAGCACCAGGTCGACGCCGATCAGGTCGGCCGGGCCGATCTCGTCCAGCGCCTCCAACGGATGGCCGGGCGGCATGATGCAGACCGCCTCGGTCGCCAGCCGCCGCATCATGGACAGGCCCGAATTCATGGGCGGCGAACGCACCAGCGCCAGGTCGGCCTCGCGGCCCAGCACCGCCACTTCGCTGGTTTCGTAGGTGCCCACCAGCACTTCCAGCGCGACGTCGGGGTGATCGGCCAGGAACGACTCGACCACGGCGGGCATGACCGACTGCGCCACCGTGCTGGGCAACTGCACGCGGATCAGCGTGCGACGCTGTCCGCCCAGCCGCAACTGGTTGACGTGGCGCTGCAGCGACTCGGCGTCCGAGATCATGTTCTGCACGTCGGGCAGCAGCGATTCGGCCTCGGCGGTGGGATGCAGGCGGCCCTTGCGGCGCACGAACAGCGGCACGCCCAGGTCGGTCTCGAACTGGCTCAGCAGGCGGCTGACGGCCGGCTGCGACGAGCCCAGCCGCTGCGCGGCCTCGATGGTCGAGCCGGTGGTCATGAAGGCGAGGAAAGCCTCTAGCTGCTTGAAGTTCATCCTGTCCCGCGGGGTTCTCGATGCCGGCCCCGCGCGGCGAATCGACGCGCAGGGCCTAGGGTTAACACCAAATTTCTCGTCATTCACATAGCCGTATGCCGCCTTCGCATACGGTTGCCAGCCTGGCGCGATGGATCGAACATTCCGCCCATCCGGATTCTCGCCATTCACGAATCCGCAATCAATACGCGATATCGCCGATATTGTCCGGCAAGGAGCCCCACCAATGCGCGCCGTTCCGTTTCCCGCTTCCTGTCGCCGCGAGGCGCCATGACCGCGTTCATTATCCGCCGGCTGTGCCAGAGCCTGGTGATCCTGGCGCTGACCTCGCTGATCGTGTTCGCCGGCGTCTACGCCATCGGCGACCCGATCGAGATCCTGGTGCCGGCCGACGCCACGCAGGCCGAGATCGCGCAGGCGGTGCAGTCGCTGGGCCTGGACCTGCCGCTGTACCAGCAGTACCTGAAGTTTGTCGGCAACGCACTGCACGGCGACCTGGGCAACTCGTTCGTCTTCAACCAGCCCGCCATCCAGTTGATCCTGCAACGCCTGCCGGCCACGCTGGAACTGGCCTGCGTGGCGCTGCTGCTGGCCCTGGCCATCGGCCTGCCGCTCGGCCTGGTGGCCGGCCTGAAGCCGGATTCGGCGCTGGACCGCGGCATCATGACTGGCTCGATCCTGGGTTTCAGCCTGCCCAACTTCTGGCAGGGCATCATGCTGGTGCTGATCTTCTCGGTGACGCTGGGCTGGCTGCCGTCCACCGGCCGCGGTCCCACCGGCGAGATCCTCGGCATCCACACCAGCCTGGCGTCGTGGGACGGCATCCGCCACCTGATCCTGCCGGCGCTGAACCTGGCGCTGTTCAAGATCGCGCTGATCGTGCGCCTGACCCGCAGCGGCGTGCGTGAGACGATGCCGCTGGACTACGTGAAATTCGCCCGCGCCAAGGGTCTGCGCGAATCGCGCGTGATCTATATGCACGTGCTCAAGAACATCATGATCCCGATCGTCACCGTGGTCGGCATGGAGTTCGGCTCGCTGATCGCGTTCGCCACCGTCACCGAAACCATCTTCGCCTGGCCCGGCGTGGGCAAGCTCATCATCGACAGCATCATGAAGCTGGACCGCCCGGTGGTGGTCGCCTACCTGTTGATCGTGGTCACCATGTTCATCGTGCTCAACCTGATGGTGGACATCATCTATTCCGTGCTGGATCCCCGTGTCCGCGTGGGAGCCTCCGAATGACATTGCTTCCCAACAAATGGCTGCCCGGCCGCGACACCACCCTGGGCCAGGCGCTGCACGGCGTGCTGGACAGCCGCCCCGCGACGATCGCCGCGATCGTCTTCCTGCTGCTGGTGCTGGCCGCGCTGCTGGCGCCGTGGATCGCGCCGCAGAACCCGTATGACCTGGCCGCCATCACCATCCTGGACGGCCGCATGCCGCCGGGCAGCCAGGGCGTCTATGGCGACATCTACTGGGCCGGCACCGACGCCCAGGGCCGCGACATGCTGTCAGCCATGATGTATGGCCTGCGCACCAGCCTTTCCGTGGGCGTGCTGAGCGGCCTGTTCGCCATGGCCGTGGGCACGGTGCTGGGCCTGACGGCGGCGTACTTCGGCGGCCGCATCGATGCGCTGATCATGCGCCTGGTGGACCTGATGCTGGGCTTTCCCACCATCCTGGTGGCGCTGATGATGCTGGCCATCCTGGGCCAGGGCGTGGACAAGGTGATCCTGGCGCTGGTGGTGGTGCAGTGGGCCTACTTCGCCCGCGCGGTGCGCGCCACCGCCGTGGTCGAGCGCCGCAAGGAATACATGGAGGCGGCCCTGTGCCTGGGGCTGAGCCACCGGCGCGCGCTGTTCAGCCAGCTACTGCCGAACTGCATCCCGCCGGTCATCGTCATCGCCATGATCCAGACCGCCAACGCCATCGCCGCCGAGGCCACGCTCAGCTTCCTGGGCATCGGCCTGCCGGTCACCGAGCCGTCGCTGGGCCTGCTGATCGCCAACGGCTACCAGCAGATGCTGGCCGGCCTGTACTGGATCAGCGTGTTCCCCGGCGTGCTGCTGCTGACCGTGGTTTTCACCATGAACATCGTCGGCGACCGCGTCCGCGAGGCGCTCAATCCGCGCCTGCAGAAATAGGAAGCGCCATGCAATCGGCAACCCCCACTCTTTCCGTGCGCAACCTGCGCACCTGGTTCCACACCCGCGCCGGCCTGGTGCGGGCGGTGGACGACGTCAGCTTCGACGTCCACCCGGGCGAGATCCTCGGCCTGGTGGGCGAGTCCGGCTCGGGCAAGTCCATCACCGGCTTTTCCATCCTCGGCCTGATCGACCCGCCAGGGCGCATCGACGGCGGCCAGATCCTGTTCAAGGGCACCGACCTGGCGACGCTGTCGCGCGAGGAACTGCGTCAGTTGCGCGGCAACCGCATCGCCATGGTGTTCCAGGACCCGATGATGACGCTGAACCCGGTGTTCCGCATCGAGACCCAGATGGTCGAGACGGTGCTGAGCCACGAGCGCTGCAGCCGCAAGGCGGCCCGGGACCGGGCCCGCGACACGCTGGCGGCGGTCGGCATTCCGTCACCGGCCGAGCGCCTGAAGGCCTACCCGCACCAACTGTCGGGCGGCATGCGTCAGCGCGTGGCGATCGCCATCGCCATGCTGCACAAGCCCGACCTGATCATCGCCGACGAACCGACCACCGCGCTGGATGTCACCATCCAGGCGCAGATCCTGGCCGAAATGCAGAAGCTGTGCGCCGAGACCGGCACCGCCATGGTGTGGGTCAGCCACGACCTGGCGGTGGTGGCGGGCCTGGCCGACCGCGTCTGTGTGATGTACGCCGGCCGCGTGGTCGAGTCCGGCAGCACCGACGACATTCTCGACCGTCCACGCCACCCGTACACCATCGGCCTGATCGGCTCGGTGCCGAGCAATGAGCACACCGGCGACCGCCTGTACCAGATCCCCGGCATGGCGCCGTCGCCGCTGGCGCTGCCGGCCGGCTGCGCCTTCAACCCGCGCTGCGCCCACGCCACCGAGCGCTGCCGCGCCGAGCAACCGCCGCTGGAGACCACGGGCGTCCGTGGCCTGCGCTGCTTCCATCCCCAGACTGGAGTGTTTTCGTGAGCCCGACGATCCTGATGCAGGCCAACCAGGTGTCGCGCCTGTTCGTGAAGCGGCCCGACTACGCCGAACGCCTGGCCGGCCTGCTGGGCGCCAGGGTGGCCTCGCACACCGTGCACGCGGTCGACCGCGTCGACCTGACCATCCACCAGGGCGAAGTGGTCGGCCTGGTGGGCGAATCCGGCTGCGGCAAGTCGACGCTGGGCCGGGTGCTGGCGGGCATCCTGCCGGCCACCTCGGGCAGCATCCAGACGCCCGCCGGCGAGCTGTCCACCCTGACCGGCCGCGCCGCGCACGCACAGCGCATGGCCACGCAGATGATCTTCCAGGACCCGATGTCCTCGCTCAATCCGCGCAAGCGGGTGCGCGACATCATCGGCGAGGCGCCGCTGGCCAACGGCATCATCGCGCGCCGCGACTACGACGACTACGTGGCGCAGGTGATGCGGCGCGTGGGGCTGGACCCCGACTACCGCAACCGCTTTCCGCACCAGTTCTCGGGCGGACAGCGCCAACGCGTGGGCATCGGCCGGGCCTTGGCGGTCAAGCCGGGCTTCCTGATCTGCGACGAGTCGATCGCGGCGCTGGACGTGTCGATCCAGGCGCAGATCCTGAACCTCTTCATGGACCTGCGTCAGGATCTGGGCCTGACCTATCTCTTCATCAGCCACGACCTGGGCGTGGTGCGGCGCATCAGCGACCGCACCGTCATCATGTACCTGGGCCGCGTGGTCGAATCCGGCCCCACCGCCGAGGTGTTCGCCGCGCCGCGCCACCCCTACACCCAGGCGCTGCTGGAGGAAGTGCCGCGGCTGTCGAACCGCAAGCGACGCTTCAACGCCATCAAGGGCGAGATCCCGTCGCCGCTGAACCCGCCGGCCGGCTGCCATTTCCATCCACGCTGCCCGCAGGCCATGGCGCGCTGCAAGACCGAGCAGCCCTTGCTGCGCGTCACGGCCGACGGCCACCAGGCCGCCTGTCACCTGCTCGATGGCGCCGCGCCCCTTCAAGGAACTCCCGCCGCATGAACCGCTTTTCCACTCCGATCCGCCGCGGCGTCGCCGCGCTGGCCCTGCTGGCGCTGCTGGCCGGCGCCGCGCCCGCCCTGGCGCGGCCGCTGCTGACCATCGGCCATTCCAGCGAGCCATCGTCGATGGACCCGCTGTTCTCGCGCACCGGCAACAACCAGGCCGCCGCCGAGAACATCTTCGAGCGGCTGGTGTCGACCGACGAGAACATGCAGATGCGGCCGGGCCTGGCCCTGTCGTGGCGGGTGGTTACGCCCGATACCTGGGAGATCAAGCTGCGGCCCCGCGTGCGCTTCCATGACGGCACGCCGTTCAGCGCCGACGACGTGGTCTTTTCACTGGCTCGCGCGCCCAAGGTGCCGAACAGCCCGGCGCCCTTCAGCGGCGCGGTGCGCTCGATCGCCGCGGTCGAGGTGGTCGATGCGCTGACGCTGCGCATCCGCACCAAGGAGCCCACGCCCGACTTCATGGAGCAGATCGGGCTGGTCTACATCCTGTCGCGCCACGCGGCGCAGGACAAGCGCTCGGAAGACTTCAACAGCGGCGTGGCGGCCATCGGCACCGGCCCCTACAAGTTCGTGCGCTGGCAGCCGGGCGACAGCCTGGAGCTGGCGCGCAACGACGACTACTGGGGCGCGCGGCCGGACTTCGAGCGCGTGGTGATCCGCTACATCGCCAACGACGCGGCGCGCATCTCGGCGCTGCTGTCGGGCACGGTCGACCTGATCGACAGCGTGCCGCCGACCGACGCCAAGACGCTCACGGACAAGGCCGGCTATACGCTCTATCGCTCGCCGTCGGCGCGCCTGATCTACCTGGCGCTGGACTCGGCGCGCGATGTCAGCCCGTTCGTCACCGACGCGCAGGGCAAGCCGATGACGGTGAACCCGCTCAAGGACGTGCGGGTGCGCCTGGCGATCTCAAAGATGTTCATGCGCGGCCCGATCACCGAGCGGCTGCTCAGCGGCGCCGGCGTGCCGGCCGGACAGATGGTCCCGGAGGGCCTGGGCGGCTACAGCCCCAACCTGCCGGCGCCCGCCTACGACCTGGCGGGCGCGCGCGCCCTGCTGGCCGAGGCCGGCTATCCGCACGGCTTCGGCCTGACCCTGCATTCATCGAACGACCGCTTCGCCGGCGACAGCGACCTGGCCCAGGCGCTGGCGCAGATGATGGCGCGCGCCGGCCTGCGCATCAACGGCGTGGTGACCCAGCCCTACAACGTCTACGCCGGCGCCAGCGGCAAGCAGCAGTACAGCGCCTTCATCTTCTCGTACGGCAACAGCACCGGCGATTCGTCCAATGGCCTGACCAACGTGCTGGCCACCTACGACAAGGCCGCCGGCACCGGCGCCTTCAACCGCGCGCGCTATTCCAATCCGGCCGTGGACCGCCTGCTGGCGCGGGCCGCGGTGGAGTTCGACCCGGCGCAGCGCGACGCCCTGCTGCGCCAGGCGGCGGAGACCGCCTTCAACGACGTCGGCATCGTGCCGCTGTATTTCCCGGTGGCCTTCTGGGCCGCGCGCGACGGCACCGTGATGCGCGCCAACAAGCTCGAACGCACCTCAATGCTGTACATACAGGAAGCAAAATGACCGCCCCCGAAGTTTCTCCCGCCGTGCTGCTGGCGGACCAGATGGTGCGCATGCGCGACGGCGTGCGCCTGGCCACCGACGTGCACCTGCCGCCCGGCTATCGCTCCGGCCAGGACGCGCCGCTGCCCGTGATCCTGGAGCGCACGCCCTACGGCAAGGCCGAGGTGTCGCGCTCGGAACAGATCGACGGCCGGCTCGGCGTGCCGCGACCCGAGGTGGCGCGCTATTTCACCGCGCGCGGCTTTGCCGTGGTGTTCCAGGACTGCCGCGGCCGCTACGGCTCGGAAGGCCACTTCACCAAGTACCTGTCGGAAGGCCCCGACGGCTTCGACACGCTGGCCTGGATCCTGCAGCAGCCGTGGTGCAACGGCCGCATCGGCACCATGGGCCTGTCGTATGCCGCGCACACGCAGATGGCGCTGGCCTGCCTGAACCCGCCGGGCCTGGCCTGCATGGTGCTGGACTCGGGCGGGTTTTCCAACGGCTACCAGTGCGGCATCCGCCAGTCGGGCGCGTTCGAGCTGAAGCAGGCCACCTGGGCCTACAAGCAGGCCAAGCTGAGCCCGGCCGCGCAGCAGGACCCGCTGGTGCTGGCCGCGCTCGAGGCCGAGGACATCCGCCAGTGGTTCATGCGCATGCCGTGGCGTCCCGGCCATTCGCCGCTGGCCAGCGTGCCCGAATACGAGGACTACCTGTTCGAGCAATGGCGCGCCGACACCTTCGACGAATCCTGGCGGCAACTGGGCATCTACGCCCAGGGCTACTACGACGCGATTCCCGACATCCCGGTGGCGCTGATGTCCAGTTGGTACGACGCCTACGTGCGCACCACCCTGGAGAACTACGCCGGCCTGACGCAGGGCCGGCGGTCGCCGGTGCGGCTCATCATGGGCCCGTGGCTGCATGGCGACCGCAACACCACCCACAGCGGCGACGCCGAATTCGGTCCGCGCGCGGCCTTCGACGGCAACTTGGCGCGGCACTGGCTGGGCTTCCGGCTGGCGTGGTTCCAGCGCTGGCTGCAGGACGCGCCGGCGGGCGCCGCGCCGGACCCGGTCGCGCGCCTGTTCCTGATGGGCGGCGGCAGCGGCGCGCGCGACGCGCAGGGCCGCTTCGACCACGGCGGCGCCTGGATCCAGGCCGACGCCTGGCCGGTGCCGCAGGCCCGCGCCACCGCCTTCTACCTGCACGCCGACGGCCGCCTGGACCAACGCGCGCCGACGGGCGAGGCGGACCGGCTGCGCTACCAGTACGACCCGCGCAATCCAGTGCCGACGATCGGCGGCGCGCTGACCTCGGGCCAGCCGGTGTTCGAGGGCGGCGGCTTCGACCAGCGCGAGGACGCGCGCTTCTTCGGCGTGCGCCAGCCCGGCCTGCCGCTGGCCGCGCGCGACGACGTGCTGGTGTTCCAGACCGAGCCGCTGCCAGAGGACCTGGCGGTGGCCGGGCCGGTGACGGTACGGCTGCACATTTCGTCAGACTGCCCCGACACCGACTTCACCGCCAAGCTGATCGACGTCTACCCGCCCAGCGCCGACTACCCGCAGGGCTATGCGCTGAACTTGACCGACGGCATCTTCCGCTGCCGCTTCCACGAGACCTGGGACGAGGCGCGGCCGCTGGCGCCGGGCAAGGTCTACGAGATCACCATCGAGCCGTTCGCCACCTGCAACCTGTTCCAGCGCGGGCACCGCATCCGCCTGGACATCTCCAGCAGCAACTTTCCGAAGTACGACGTCAACCCGAACAGCGGCGAATCGGCCGCCGACGCCCGCGAAAAGCGCATTGCGCTGAACACAGTGCATCTGTCGGCCGCCCATCCGTCGAGCGTCACGCTGTGCGTGGCCGCGCCACGGGACCTGACGCCGCTGCCCGCGCACGGGGCCGTGACATGACCCGCTAGCGCCCGCGCCGACACCTCCGCTTGCTTCATCCTTTGCCGCCGGCGAGCCGGCGGCAGGGGCTTCTTTTGTCCAACGCCATACCAATCGAGGGGATCACACCATGAAAAGAATCATCCGCCACCGCAGCACCCTGGGCGCCGCCCTGGCCCTGAGCTGCCTGAATCCGGCGCAGGCGGCCGAGACCAGCAGCGTGACGCTGTACGGGATCGTCGACCTGGGCACCACCTATGAACGCAAGGATGGCCAGTCCAGCCTGCGGCAAAAGAGCGGCAACCAGTCGGGCTCGCGCTGGGGCCTGCGTGGCTCGGAGGACCTGGGCAACGGCTACAAGGCCGTGTTCCGCCTGGAAAGCGGCTTCAACGCCAACAACGGCACGCAGGCGCAGGGCCGCCTGTTCGGCCGCTGGGCCTACGTCGGCCTGGCCGGCGGCTTCGGCGAAGTGCGGCTGGGACGGCAGTGGGTCTATGGCTTCGAGTGGGCTGGCGTCGGCTCGCCGTTCGGCACCGGCTGGGGCCAGTCGTCCAACAACGCGAGCCTGGGCTACAACGACGGCGACTTCGGCGCCGGCGGCCGCGTCAACAACGCCGTGTTCTACGCCACGCCGCGCCTGGGCGGCTGGCAGGCGGGCCTGGGCTACAGCTTCGAGGCCCACGACGGCGAGGCCTTCGCCACCAACGCCCATGACCGCGTGCTGACCGCCGGCCTGCGCTACAACGGCGGTCCGGTGGCGGCGGCGCTAACGTACGAACGGCTCAATCCGAATTCGCAACTGCCGAACAAGAAGACGGCGGGCAACCTGCAGTTGGCGGCCTCGTACGATTTCGACTGGATCAAACTGCACGGCACCTACGGCAACCTGCGCAACGCCAACACCGGCCCGTCGGCGGGCTATGGCCGGGTCAATTCGTACATCGCGGGCGTGACGGTGCCGACGAGCAAGGCCGGTTCGGTGATGGCCTCGTACCAGCGCGGCACCGGCTCGGACATTACCGGCTGGGCCCTGGGCTATCAGTACGACCTGTCCAGGCGCACCAACCTGTATGCCTACGTCAATCGCCTGGATATCCGCGAGTCGCACACGCTGCAAAGCTCGGTCGGCATCCGGCATCAGTTCTGACCGCTACAGGAACGTGCGCGTGCCCCACCACCCGGGCAGCAGTAGCGCCGCCGCCCACAGGAATGCCGAGGCCCAATTGGCGACCTGGAACGCGGCGGCGCGCATGCCGCAGATGCCGGCGATCATCGGCACGGTGGCGCGCAGGGGGCCAAAGAAGCGGCACAGCACGATGCTCAGCACGCCCCACTTCTGGATGAACCGCGCGCTGCGATGCAGCAGTTCGGGACGTTTGCGCAGCGGCTTCGATTGCGTCAGGCTCGGCCCGAACCATACGCCGCAGGCATACTGCACCCAGTCGCCCAGCGCCGCGCCCACCGCGATCGCCAGCCATACCGGCACGAAGCCGCTATCGCCCAGCCCCAGGATGGCGCCGATCGACAGCAGCAGCGCGGTCCCGGGAATCACCAGCGCCACCAGCGGCAGCGACTTCAGGAACGCGAACGCGAAGCCCAGCGGCGCCAGCCAGTCGGCGTGGGTCCGGGCGAAATCGACCAGGGTCTCCTGCAGGGAATGGAACGTCTCGAACAGCATGCGGCGTCAGCACCAGACAGGCATCAGGTCCATAGTATGCGGCCCGCGCCTCAGACGACGAGGTCGCGCGGGTCGCGCGGCCGCCGCAGCACCAGGCCGGCCAGCCGCTCCAGCGCCAGCCCCAATGCCCCGCGCTCGGGAATGCTGCCGAGCGAAATACGGATGGCATTGGGCGTGCCGGGGCCCTGGTGGAAGGCTTCCGACGAGGTCACGCTCAAGCCCTCGTCGCGCGCCACCCGCTCCAGGTCGGCCGCGGTCCAACGATCGGGCAGCGGCTGCCACAGGTGGATGCCGGCCGCCGCGGCCGGAAAGGGCCCCGGCAACAGCCGGCGCGCCAGCCGCTGGCGCGCAAGGGACTCGGCGCGCACGCCGTCCAGGATCTGCTGCGCGGCGCCGCTGGTGATCCACTGCGTGGTCAACGCGCCCATCAGCGGCGCGGCCATCACCGCGAAGGACCGCATTGCCGCCAGCACGTTGCGGCGGCTGTCCTGGTCGGGACTCAGCACGAACGCGGTGCGCAGCCCCGGCGTCAGCGTCTTGGCCAGCGTGGCGATGTAGAACACCGAGGCCGGCGCCAGGCTGGCCAGCGCCGGCGGCGCGCCGTCCAGGAACAGCGAATAGGGATCGTCCTCGATGATGCGGGCGCCGCAGGCCACGGCCGCGCGCACCAGGTCGCGGCGGCGCGCCGCGCTCATGGTGTGGGCGGTGGGGTTCTGCAACGTGGGATTCAGGTAGACCAGCCGGCCGCCCTCGCGGCAGGCGCGCTTCAGCCCGGCGGGGGTCATGCCGTCGGCATCGGTCTCGGCCACCAACACGCGGCGGCCCAGTTGCCGCGCGGCGGTCAGGAGGCCCGGGTACACCAGCGGCTCGGCGACGATGCCGTCGCCCGGCTGGCTGTAGGCCAGCATCACCGCGGCCAGCGCGGCCTGCGCGCCGGGACACACCAGCACGCGGTCCGGATCGACCCGCTCGACCGACTGCGACAGCCATTGCGCCCCGGCCTCGCGCTCGGCGGGACCGCCGCCGGCCTGGTGATAGGTCATCATCACCCCCACGTCGTGGCGTTCCATGGCCTTGGCCAGGCCACGCCGCAGCAGGTCCTGCAGGTCGCAGTCGAGCGGCAGCGGCGGCATGTTCATGCCCAGATCCAGCATCTGCAAGAGCGGCTGCTCGGCCGGTCGCGCGATGAACGTGCCGAGCGGCCCGCGCGCCTCGAGCAGGCCGCGCTGCCCCGCCTCGGCGTAGGCGCGCGTCACGGTCGTCAGGTCCACCCCCAGGTGCCGCGCCAGGCCCCGCTGCGGCGGCAGGCGGTCGCCCGGCTGCATGCGGTTGGCGGCCACCGAGGTCTCGATGAAATCGGCGATCTGGCGGTAGCGGGGGCCGGCGCCGCGGACGAATTTCAGCGGCCAGGATGCATACATGTCGTCGTTATGCATTGGTTCTATTGCGCCAAAATGCCGCAACATATGGGGATACAAGGGCCAGACAGTATGGCGACAAACTCCGCTTGCGTCCATACATCGGGAAGCTTGTACGGCCTTTCCTGACCGTCGGGCAGAAGATGGGGTGGATCCGGCCGGCGGCACAGATATGTATTTCTATGAAGCCGCCCCCGTTAAATTTTCACATTCCTTAAATGTATCGAAGAAGGTTTGGCCGCCCGCTCCTTTAGATTGCGTAGCCATCACACATGGCTACCGAGGAGAGGCAAAGCGTGTCGGACATCGTCGTCTACGTCAGAAGCCAGCCCCAGTTGGGCGACCAGATCGTCGCCTTCGCGACGCTCTACCAGCTCAAGGCCTGGTGGCCCGCGCGGCAGGTCAAGGTCGTCGCGCGCGACGACGTCGGCCACATCTACCGCGGCCTGCCATGGGTCGATGAATTCGTGCGCGCCCGCAGCCTGCTGGATTACGCCCGCAGCCTGACCGCGCGGACCCAGGTGTCGGTCAGCCTGCACCACAGCAGCGAACGCTTCGGCCTCATCAACCTGCTGCGGCTGCCCGCCATCCGACTGGGCTTTCGCAATGCCCGCTTCAGCGACCTGGTGTGGACCCATTGCCATCGCAAGGACGAGGCCGAGTACATCGGCCTGGCCAACCTGCGCCTGCTGGCATCGTACCGTCCGCTGAACGCCGAGGAGGCGGCTCGCCGCTGCTTCACCGAACTGGCCCGCGCGCACCGGCACACCCCGCTCGGCGCGGACGTGGTGTTCATTCCCGGCGGCGGATCGGGTCCCTTCAAGCGCTGGAGCCTGGCGCACTACCTGCGGCTGGCCGACCGGCTCAAGCCGCTGCTGGGCGCCGACACCCGCTACACCTTCGTGCTGGGCCAGCAGGAAGCGCGCGAGCGCGCCGAGCTGGACGCCCTGCGGCGCGCCGACATCGAGGTGGCCTATTGCCGTCCGCTGTCCGAGCTGAGCGCGATCATGTTGCGCGCGCGCCTGGTGGTGGCCAACGACTGCGGCCCGTCGCACGTGGCGCAGGCTACCGGCGTGCCTTACGTCGGCATCTTCAACCACAGCAATCCCGAATGGTTCTGGCGCCGCCGCGGCGCCACCGACGTCGTGCCGCAGCATCCGCGCGACGGCATCAATTCGATCACGCCGGACCAGGTCGCTCACGCCTGTGCTCGCGTGCTGTCGCACGCGCCCGCGGCCCGCGCCTGACGCGCGGCCGTCCTTACCCATCAGGTCACACCATGCGGATCCTGCATACTCTCGGCGAAAAAAGCCTGGGCGGACTCGAGTTCCGCACCCTCGACCAGGCCTGCTGGCTGGCGCGCCACGGCCACGACACGGCCATCGCCGCCCCCGCCGGCAGCGCCATCAACCTGGCGGCGCGGCAGCGCGGCATCGCCACCGTCGACATCAACTTCGACGCGCCCTATTCGCCGATCACCGTGCTGCGGCTGCGGCGCGCCGTGCGGCGCCTGCACATCGACGTCATCGACAGCCACAGCCGCGCCGACGGCAAGACCGGCGCGTTGTGCCGCGATCTGTGCGCGGTGGTGCGCACACGCCATTTCGCCAAGCCCATGCGCAGCAGCGCACGTCGTCGCCTGGAATGGAAACTGGGCTGCGACCACGTGATCGCCACCAGCGCGGCCGGCCGCGACGCGCTGCTGGACGCCCGGCTGGCGCCGGCCGGCCGCATCAGCGTGGTGGGCGAGTGGGCCGGCGACGAATTCTTCCGCGCCACCGACAAGCAGGGCGTGCGCCGCCAGGTGCGGCGCGAGCTGGCAATGGGCCCGCACGATTACGTGGTCTCGACAATCGGCATGCTGCGCCCCGAGAAACGCCAGGCCGACCTGCTGCGCGTGGTGCTGCGGCTGCGCCGCAACGCCGTGCCGGCCACCGCGCTGGTGGTGGGCACGGCCACCGCCGACACCCAGGCGTACGCGAACGAACTGCGCATCCTGGCCGCGCGGCTCGGCATCGCCGAGCACGTGGTGTTCGCCGGCCACCGTGCAGACGTGCCAGACCTGATCCATGCCTCTGACGTGGTGCTGGTGCCTTCCGCCACCGAAGCCTGGTCGCGGGTGGTGCCGGAATCGTTCGCGGTGCGCTGCCCGGTGGTGGCCAGCAATGTCGGCGGCCTGCCCGAGATCGTACGGCCCGGCGACACCGGCTGGCTGGCCGAGCCGGGCGACATCGCCGGCTTCGCCGACCGCATCATGCAGATCCGCGCCGACCCCGCCGCCACCGCCGCCGCCGTCGCCCATGCGCGCGGCTACGCCGAATCGCACTTCCGCCTGGCCAGCCAGATGCAGCGCACGCTGGAGGCTTATGCGCGCGCCATGGCGCGCAGCCCGGGCGGCTGAGCCGCGCGCCTGCCGGGCGCCTTAGCCTCTCATGCTTTCGCAGGCCTGGGCACACGCGCGGCAAGTGTCGGCGCAGGCCCGCATCCCGTCGATGGCGTCACAACTGGCCGCACAGTCCCGGCATACGGCGGCGCAGACCTTACACACCTGCGCATGATTTTCCGCGCCCAACAGCATCATGTGCGCCGATGTGCGGCACATTTCCGCGCAGGCCATCATGCTACGGAAATGGCCCGGCGCGATGTGTTGTCCTCCCGCCTCCAGGCAGTGCCCCATCGCCTCTTCCAGGCAGGTTCGGTAACAGTTCAGGCAGGCGTCGATGCATTCTTTCATGGCGTCATCCATGGCGTTTCTCCTGGTATCGCATCAATGAACGACACAAGGTCAGCAACCGCCATTCCCGCCTGCGCATCTGGCTCATCCCTGCCGCTACGGCCTGGCCGCAGCCGCGTCCGCCCCCTTGGCGCGGCGCGCTAGATGAAGCCGGCCGCCCGGAACATGCGTTCGTAGATCTCGCGGATGACCGCCTGCTTGCGCAGGTTGTAGTCGGCCACCCGGTCCACGCCCCGCGCCGCGGCGTGCTTGGCCTGGGCATAGCGGTCACGGTCCTCGTCATGCGCGCGCAGCCAGTCGCGGAACATGCGATGGCGGATGTTCTCGGGGCAGTCCGGGGCGAACACATGCAGGTTGACGCGCGGCGCCGCCAATTGCAGGCAGCGATGCTGGTGCCAGGACGGCTCGCGGATCGTCAGCACGTAGCCCAGCGCCTCCAGCGCCGGCACGTACGCGGCCTCGTCGGCGGGGTCGGCCACCGCCACGTCGATATCCACCACCGGCTTGGCCGGCAACCCCGGCACCGCCGTCGAGCCCACATGATCGATGCGCAGCGCCGCCGGCCCCAGCGCCGCCGAGATCTCCGCGGCAAGGCGCGCATAGCGCGCGGGCCAGTCCGGGTCGTACGGCGCCACGGTCACCGCCTCCGGCGCCGGCTTGCCGCGCACCCATGGATCCTCGTCCGGATCCGAGTCGTAGTGCCGCATGATGTCTTCAGGCGTGGGCATTGCGAGTCCTTGAATAACGAACCGCTATTGTAGGAAGCCCGCGTCAGCGCGCGGGCAGGCCGTCCAGCCACGCCGCCATGTCATCGGCCACTTCGCCCATGCGGCTGACGCCGTCCGCGTCGCGCAGACCATGGTCCAGCCGCGGATAGGCACGATAGGCGATATGGCGCTGCCCCGCGCGCCGCAGCTCCTCGACCATGCGTTCGACCGCCCCCGGCGACACCGAGGCGTCCCGTCCGCCCTGCACGATCAGCAACGGCGTGCGCACGCGCGCGAGCACCGCCTGTTGATCCAGCGCCAGCGCCTGCCGCCACCACGCATGGCCGTGGCTGCTGGCGACCAGGTCAGACGACGGCGTCTCGCGCAGGAACGCGGCGAACTCCCGGAACCCCGCCGCCGAGTCCGCCTTGGCCTCGGCGGGCGTATCGGCGGCCTCGATGGTGTGCAGCACGTCGTCGAGGAACCAGCGCCCGCCGCCGTTGAAGGCGATGCTGGCGTCGACCGACCCGCCGCGCGCGGCCAGCAGGTTGGCCACCACCGCGCCTTCGCTGCCGCCCAGCGCCACCACGCGCCGGTACGCGCCATGGCGGCGCAGCAAAGCGATCACGGCCTCGTAGTCGCGCACGCGCTGGTCGAAGTCGTCATGCAGCAGGTACGCCCGCGGGCAATCGGCGCGGTTCTCGCCGTCGTCCTGCTGATACGGCAAAGCGGCATCGATGCCGTACTTGTCGACCGTCAACACATCGGCCGCCGGCAGCGCCCGCCACAACTGCTCGCGGATCGCGCGGTTGTGGCGCACGCTGTTGCAGTCGGATCCCTGCATCACCACCAGCAGGCTGTCGGCGGTGCGCGCCGGATCTCGCTGCTGCAGGTAATAGGCGATCGACGAGCCGTCGGCGCGTCCCAGCAGGCCGTGCTCGATCAGTTGGGCGTGGACGGGCAGGCAGGCGGCCAGGGCGGTTGCGATCACTGCCAGCAAACGGACCCAGGGGTTTCGAGCCACAAGACCGGCCGGCGGCGTCTTTCTAATTTGTGTATCAAGCGTCATGCCGCGAAGGATACGCCACGTCCAACTGTCCGAGTTCTTGCCCAAGGCTGCCGCGGCATGGGCACAGCCGTCATAGACTGCCTTCCTGCAAGCATGGATTTCCTTGCACGCGCCCACCGTATCCGAAACACCCAGCCTTTCTGATGCGAACCGCCCGATGACCGGCGGCCCGCCATCCACCCTAGGTGCACGAACGCACGTTCTGCAGCGGAACCCATCCGGCAGCCCCATCGGACTGTCTCGTCGCCCATACCCACCCGTTCTGTTGACGCCCGCCATACAGGATCTCGCCCGGAACCACGTCCAACTCCTTGTTGGTGAAATCCTCCCGCAGCGTCGCAGTGCCGTCCGCGTGCCGCTCCAGGATCTGCCCCGGCACGAAGCCCGGCTCCAGCCCGGGCGCGAAGCAAAGGTACCAGTCTGGCCAGCCCTCGGGGCCGTCATAGACCTCCCCGACCGACACGCGATCGCCCCTTTTCAGGAACAGCGGCTCGGGAAACTCGCTGATATGCGGTTCGATGACGAGGTAGGAATGTTCGATGTTCATGCAGGAATCCCCCGTAGCATTTTCATGGACCCGCAAGCATGGTGGCGCAGGAATGGTTGTGTATATTTGTGTATTGTAGGTAGGCACGCGGCATGAACAGCGCCGACCTCATCAAGCAATTGAAGGCCGATGGCTGGTACTTGGTGCATACCGTTGGATCGCACCATCAATTCAAGCATCCGGCCAAACCTGGCAAGGTCACCGTGCCGCATCCCAGGAAAGACCTGCCGCTGCAAACCCTGCGCAGCATCCTGAAGCAAGCCGGCCTGCGATAGACGGCCCATTGGAGATCTGAATGCTCTACCCGGTCCATGTACACAAGGATGAAGGCAGCGCCTACGGGGCGTCTTTCCCGGATTTTCCGGGCTGTTTCGCCGCCGCTGACGAATTGCAGGATTTGCCGCGCGCGGCCCAGGAAGCCGTGGAAGCGCATTTTCATGGCGATACCGAAGCCATCCCTGCGCCCTCCGCGCCGGAAATGTGGATGAGCCGCGAAGGCTTCCAGGGCGGCTACTGGATGATGGTCGACATCGACCTGTCAAAGGTCAACACCAAAGCCGTCAGACTGAACATCAGCCTGCCCGAGAACCTGGTCCACCGCATCGATCAGGCCGCCGAAGCCCGTCGCATGTCACGCTCCGCATTCCTGGCAATGGCCGCCGAACACGAGATGTCCGCGTCCGCGGCCTGAGGCCAGTCCTTCGCGTCGTCGGCAACTTTCCAACGCTGGCTTGATTGTTCTAGTAATTGCCAGGTCGGCAACCCACGCAACCGCATAAACGGCTGACTCCGTGGGTGATCCTGGCGCGGCAGGAGGGGCTCGAACCCCCGACCCCGGGCTTAGAAGGCCCGTGCTCTATCCAGCTGAGCTACTGCCGCGCGGTGTGTGACTGCCCGGAACCGGTCCGGGCGGCGCATTTTACCCTGTTGCGGACGGCCCGTGGCGCCGCCGGGCCGCGCGCTCCGGTTTATCAGTCGCGGGAACGGTTCATTCCTCGCCCAAATCGGCGTGGGTGGACACCCACAGCACCAGCGCGTCCTGCTTGCTCAGGCTGATCACCCTGTGGCCCATGCGGCTGTCGATATAGAAGCTTTCGCCCGCCTTCAGCCGGGCCGGTTCGTAGAACTCGGTGTACAGCTCGACCTCGCCCTCCAGCACGTAGACGAATTCTTCCCCGCCGTGGCGGCTCCAGTCCTGGAATTCATCGAAGGAGCGCGCCTTGACGCGGGTATGGAACGGCATCATGCGCTTGTGCGACAGCGCGGTACAGAGCAGGCGGTGGTCGTAATACGGGGTTTCGTACTGGCGCCCCTCGCCCTGACGGCTGAGGCTGCGGCGGCCGGTGCCCATGTGGGCGTCCGACGCGGTGAACAGTTCGGCCACGTCCAGCTCCAGGCCCGCGGCGATCTTGATCAGGTTGTCATAGGTGGGCGAGAGCAGGCCGTTCTCGATTTTCGAGAGCGTGGAGGTGGACACGCCGGTGGCCTGCGCCGCCTGCTTGAGCGTCCAATCGCGCGCCTGGCGCAGGGCTCGCAGCCGTTGTGCCAACACGCTCTGTTTGTTGCCTTGCATCTGTACACCCTGTCATGCCCGCGACTGCCGCTCCCGCCACCAATCGCGCGCCTGGTAAGACCAATATGTGAGTTGAACCGCCGCCGTGCCCAGCGCCCCGCCGTTCCACGCCAGTCCGAAGGGCTCGAACAGCCGGTAACGCTGGCTGTCACCGGAGATTCCTTCGGCCACGACACGGCCGCCGATGGCGGTGGTGTTCATGCCGTGCCCGCCAAAGGCCGTGCAATACCAGACGTCGGGCGCCAGCCTGCCGATCTGCGGCATCAGGTGCCGCGCGTAGGCCATGCGCCCGGACCACGCGGTCTCGACGCGCAGCCCCTGCAACTGGGGATAGACGCTGAGCAATTCGCGGCGCAGGGACTCGGCCAGGTCGGGCGGATCGTCGACACGGGTGGTGATTCTACTGCCCCAGCCGATGCGTCCGCCTTCCAGTACCCGGTAGTAGTTGCCGGCGCGGCGGTCGTCGCCGATGGCGGCCTGGGTGCGGATGGCTTCGCGCACCCGTTCGCCCAGCGGCTCGGTCAGCATGATGTAGGTGGCGATCGGCAGCATGGCCCGCCGCAACGCCGGCACCACCCCATCGGTATAGCCGCCGGTGGCCAGCACCACGGTGCGCGCGTCGACCTGCCCGGCGGCGGTCCGCAATTGCTTGGCGGCCCCTTCCAGGCGAGCCTGGGTGACCGCGGAATCCTCGTGGATGCGCACCCCCAGCCGCGCGCACTCGCGCGCCAGGGCGCGGGCGTAGTTCAGCGGATGGAAGTGGAACGAGGACAGGTCCTCGATGCCCTGGAAGTAGACGTCGGATACCAGCCGCTCGCGCACCTCGGCGCGGTTCAATAGCCGCACGTCGCGGCCGAAGTCGCGCCACTGGTCCTCGCAATAACGCCGCAGCGCGTCGCTGGCCTCGTAGCGCACCACCCGCAGGCGGCCGTCGACCTTGTGGGCGTCATCGATGCGCAGGTCGCGGATGTTGTCGCGGATGATCTCCACGCCCTCCATCGATAGTCGGTACAGTTGGCGGTAGTGATCCTCGTCGACATGCTTGCGGATGGCGTCGGCGCCGGCCGAGAACGCCGGCGACACCGAGCCGCCGTTGCGGCCCGAAGCGCCCCAGGCGACGCGGCGCCCCTCCAGCAGCGTCACGGCGCGGCCGCGGCGGGCCAGTTCCAGCGCGGTGGTCAGGCCGGCCAGCCCGCCGCCGACGACGCAGACGTCGGTCTCGGCCGCGCCCGCCAGCGGCGGGTAGCAGGTCTGCGCATCGCCCAGCGTGCGCTTGTAATAGGTGTCGATGTACTCGGTAGCCATGGTCGTGGGTCAGGGCCCGTGCGGGACTCTCGTCGGTGTGGGCGGGCCTAGTTCAGCCCGGCGCCCTGCAGCCCGCCGGTCAGGCGCTTCTCCAGCCAGGTGGCCAGGCGCAGCAGCGGGTAGCAGTACAGGAAGTAGATGGCGGCGATCATGCCGTAGATGAACAGCGATTTCGCCGGGAAGGTGATGATGAAGACCTCGCCCTGGCGCGTCAGCTCGGTGATGCCGACCACCGACAGGATGGCGGTGCTCTTGATCAGCATGACGTAGACGCCGCTCATGGGCTGCACGATCAAACGCATGGCCTGCGGCAGGATCACCAGCCTCAGGATCTGCAAGGGCCGCAGGCCCAGCGTCATGGCGCCCTCGGTCTGGCCGCGCGGCACGGCGCGGATGGCGCCGGTGACGATCTCTGCCACATAGCAGGATGTGTAGACCGACAGCGACACGAACGCGGCCGTGCCCGAGTCCCAGTGCAGCAGCTCGATGCCGGTGCTGGGCAGCACGAAATAGAAGATATAGAGCTGCACCAGGAACGGCGTGCCGCGCAGCACGTGGATGTACAGCCCCAGCAGTTGATGCAGGCCACGGATGCGGTAGCTGCGGATCACGCCGATCACGAAGCCCAGCAGCGAGCCGGCAATGATCGCCAGGAACGAGATCTTGAGCGTCTCCCAGAAGCCCTTGAGCAGGAACGGCAGCACGACGCCGGCGGTGGACAGGTAGGAATCCAGCATGCTTACCTCGCGTTCCAGGCCGGACCGGCCAGCCACAGGCTCACGCCCCGCGACAGCATCAGCATCACGGCGTAGATCAGCAGGTAGCCGGCGGCGATGGTCAGGAAGCTCTCGGTCGGCACGATACGGTCGCTGTTCATCTGCACGCCCGCGGCCACCAGTTCGAACACCGTGATCAGCGACAGCAGCGAGGTGTCCTTGATCAACACCGCGGTCTGTCCCAGCAGCGGCGGCAGCGTGTTGGCGAAGGCCTGCGGCAGCACCACGTAGCGCAGGCGCTGGTGGTAGTTCATGCCGCAGGCCTTGGCGCCTTCGATCTGGCCGCGCGGCACCGACTCGATGCCGACGCGGATGATCTCGCTCATGTAGGCGGCGTGGTGCAGCGTCATCGCCAGGATGCCCAGCAGCATCTCGCTCCAGCCCTTGGCGCCGGGCACCAGCATCGGCACGGCGTAATACACCAGGTAGATCTGCACCAGCAGCGGGGTCGAGCGGATGAACTGCACGTAGCCCGCCACCGGCCGCCAGACCGCGGCGCGCGGCGACATGCGCGCCAGCGCCAGCGGCACGCCAGCCAGCACCGACAGCACCAGGCTGGCGCCGGCCGCGATCAGGGTATTGGCCAGGCCGGTGGCGAACTGGCCCGTGTACTGGCTGACGATGCGCCAGTTGTAGTAGTCGATCAGCCAGTCCATGCGGGTCCTGTCGGTCGGTGGTGGCGAAGGCGCGCGATCAGTGGTCTTTCTTCCAGTCGGTCGAATACCAGTACTTGACCTGTTCCGGCAATGTGTTGTCGGCGGTCTTGAGCGTCTGCCAGTTGTCGAGCCAGAACTTCAGGCGGAAGGCATTGGGGCCGACGGCGAAGGCCAGCGGTTCGCGCACCATGATGCCGTCCAGCACCCGCAGGTTGCCGAAGTCCACCAGGAACTGGTTGGCGGTGGACAGGGACATGATGCCGGCGTCCAGGCGGCCGGTGGACAGCGCCTGGCCGACCGGCGCGCTGCCGCCGGAGAATTCCTTGAGGGTGGCCTTGGGCAGCATCTTCTTGCCGACCTCGGCGTAGGTGCTGGCGCCCAGCGCGCCGACGGTCACGCCGTCCTTGTCCAGTTCCGCATACGACTTGTAGGGCGAGTCCTTGGGCACCACGGCCACGGTGTCGGCGTAGAACATGGGCGCCGAGAACAGCACCTGGGCGGCGCGCTGCGGCGTCGGCGTCATGTCGGCGGCCACCATGTCGGCCTTGCCGGACAGCAGCGCCGGGATCAGGCCCTTCCACTCGTAGTCCTGCAGCACCAGCTTGACGCCCAGGTCGTCGGCCATGCGCTTGGCGACTTCGACCGCCAGGCCGGTGCGCTTGCCGCTCTTGTCCATGAAGCTCATCAGCGGGCCGGAGGTCTGCACCGCCACCCGCAGCTCGCCGCGCTTGATGATGTCCGACAGTTCGTCGGCGCGGGCAGGCTGCGCCATCGCGGTAACGGCCAGCGCGACGCCGGCGGCGCCCAGCCATTGTTTGATTTTCAGCATTTGCTTCCCCTTCAAGATGGATGACATGTGTCGTTCCGGGCGTACACCTGGTGCCGGCGGCGCCCGGTCAGGCCGGGCCGGCCCTGCTTGCTGCGTACTGCGATTGCTGCGTGATGCGGATGCGGCGTGCTGCATGAAGCGAAGACTGCGTGATGCGCAAATACGAACGGCCATGCGGGCCGGCGCCGACGGCGCCGCCGGCCCGCTACAGGATCTTTTCCAGGAAAGCCCGGGTACGCGCCTCTTTCGGCTGGCCGAAGACTTCGGCCGGCGTGCCGGACTCGACGACGCGGCCGGCGTCCATGAACAGGGCGCGGTCGCCCACGTCGCGGGCAAAGCCCATCTCGTGCGTCACCACCGCCATGGTCATGCCGTCGCGCGCCAGCGCGCGCATCAATTCCAGGATGCCGCCAACGGTTTCCGGATCGAGCGCCGAGGTGGCTTCGTCGAACAGCATCAGTTTCGGATCCATCGCCAGGGCGCGGGCGATCGCCACGCGCTGCTGCTGGCCGCCGGACAACTGGCTGGGATAGCGCGGGCCGAAGTCGGCCATGCCGACCCGGTCCAGCAGTTCCAGGGCGTAGCGCTCGGCCTGGGCGCGGTCGCGGCCGCGCACCACGCGTTGCGGCAGGGCCACATTGTCGAGCGCGGTGCGATGCTGGAACAGGTTGAAGTGCTGGAACACCATGCCGACCTCGGTGCGCCAGCGGTTGACGTCGGTGGCCGGGTCGGTCAGCGAGACGCCATCGACGCGGATAGTGCCGCTGTCGATGCGCTCCAGCCCGTTGAGGGTGCGCAGGAAGGTGCTCTTGCCCGAGCCCGACGGCCCCACCACCACCAGCACCTCGCCTCGCTCCAGGCGGCAGTCGATGCCCGCCAGCGCCAGATGATCGGGCTGGCCTTCGCGCTGGTAGGTCTTGGTGACCGACTCGACTAGCAGCAGGGGTTCTGACACGCGCATCGCCTTCAAAAAAGGTTTCGCATTTCGCGCTGGAGTTTCGTATAGTAAATTTATTTCCAGAATCGCCACTTAGGCATAACCCTTAAGCGAAGGCTCGCCCCTTCGCCGGCATCTCCAAGGAACCGGTATGGACACGCCCCAAGACATCCTGCGCGCACTCGGCCTCAACCCCGCGACCCTGACCGGCGGCACGCTCGTCGCCCGCAGCCCGATCGACGGCGCCGAGCTGGCCCAGGTCCACGAGCACACGGTGGCGCAGGCCCACGCGGCCATCACCCGCGCCCGCCAGGCCAGCCTGGCCTGGCGCGACGTGCCGGCGCCGCGCCGCGGCGAGCTGCTGCGCCTGTTCGGCGAAGTGCTGCGCCAGCACAAGCGCGAACTGGGCCGCCTGGTCAGCCTGGAAGCCGGCAAGATCCTGGCTGAGGGCGAAGGCGAGGTCCAGGAAATGATCGACATCTGCGACTTCGCCGTGGGCCTGTCGCGCCAGCTTTACGGCCTGACCATCGCTTCCGAGCGCCCCGGCCACCGCATGATGGAAACCTGGCATCCGCTGGGCGTGGTGGGCGTCATCAGCGCGTTCAACTTCCCGGTGGCGGTGTGGTCGTGGAATGCCGCGCTGGCGCTGGTGTGCGGCAACGCGGTGGTCTGGAAGCCGTCGGAAAAGACGCCGTTGACGGCGTTGGCCTGCCAGGCGCTGTTCGCGCAGGCGCTGCAGCGCTTCGGCGACGCGCCGGCCGGCCTGTCGGAAGTGCTGATCGGCGGCCGCGACATCGGCGAGGCGCTGGTGGATTCGCACACCGTGGCGCTGGTGTCGGCCACCGGCTCGACCCGCATGGGCCGCCAGGTGGGTCCGCGCGTGGCGCAACGCTTCGGCCGCGTGCTGCTGGAACTGGGCGGCAACAACGCCATCATCGTCGGCCCCACCGCCGACCTGGACATGGCCGCGCGCGGCATCGTCTTCGGCGCCATCGGCACCGCCGGCCAGCGCTGCACCACCACGCGCCGCCTGATCGTGCACGAAAGCGTGGCCGACGATCTGCTGCAACGCCTGCACAAGGCCTACGCCAGCGCACCCATCGGCAACCCGCTGGACGGCAAGAACCTGGTCGGTCCGCTGATCGACCGCGCCTCGTTCGACGCCATGCAGGCCGCGCTCAAGGCCGCCGGCGAACAGGGCGGCAAGGTCACGGGCGGCGAACGCGTGCTGGCCGACCAGTACCCGGACGCCTGGTACGTGCGCCCCGCCATCGCCGAGATGCCGGGCCAGACCGACGTGGTCTGCCACGAGACCTTCGCGCCGATCCTGTACGTGATGCGCTATAGCGACTTCAACCAGGCGCTGGCGCTGCAGAACGGCGTGCCGCAGGGCCTGTCGTCGGCCATCTTCACCAACGACCTGCGCGAGGCCGAGACCTTCCTGTCGGCCGCGGGGTCCGACTGCGGCATCGCCAACGTCAACATCGGCACCTCGGGCGCCGAGATCGGCGGCGCCTTCGGCGGGGAAAAGGAAACCGGCGGCGGCCGCGAGTCGGGCTCGGACGCCTGGCGCAACTACATGCGCCGCGCCACCAACACCATCAACTACTCGCGCAACCTGCCGCTGGCGCAGGGCATCAAGTTCGGCGAATAGGCCGCAAGGCGGGTGACATGAGGCCCGCGCGTCGCCGGCGATGCGCGGGCCTCGCCCATGTTGCAAGTCCTACATCCGATTAGCCTGGCTTACAAAATGTAGGCCGGGCCGATGCTACATTGCATCGTCACAGATTCCACCCGCCTCCCATGACTTCGTCCCGACGCATCGCCCTTCCCCTGCGCACCCTGACCGCCGCCCTGGCGCTGGGCCTGGCCGGCACCGCCGCCGCCGGCGTGTCCTACCGGCTCGACCGTCCTTCGGCCGCCCCCGGCGACACCGTGACCATCGAAGCGGTGTATTTCAACGAAGGCAATGCCCGCGCCACCTGGGAGGCCCCGCCAGAGCTGGTGCTGCAATGGCGCGGCCAGGACGGCCAGATCGTGCGCAGCCTGGCCAAGCTGCAGGGAGACAAGGCTAATTACAGCGTGCCGGTCAACAATTTCGCGCGGATGGCGTGGACGGCCGTCGTGCCCGCCACGGCGCGCGGCTTGCAGGCGATCGCCATCGAAGGCCAGCCGGCGATGATGGCGCTGGACGCCACCGGCCGCGACAGCGGCACGCTGGCCAGCACGCCCGCGCAAGGCCCCGTGGTCGATCCGCGCACCGGGCAGCCCGTGCCGCCGGCAGTGGTCACCGCGGCCGGCGCGTCGCCCGAGGGCGGACCGGCGCCGGACAGCGTGGCTGTCTCGTCCTACCAGCAATCAGCCTTCGATCATTTCCGCAGCGCGATCTCGGAATACAAGCCGGTGTACTTCGACATCGGCACCCGCGGCCAGACCACCGCGCGCTTCCAGATCAGCGCCAAGTACCGCCTGTTCAGCCCGTCCGGCAACCGCCCGGCGACCTGGGGCGAGAATTTCTACCTGGGCTACACCCAGACCTCGCTGTGGGACCTGCAGGGCGATTCCATGCCCTTCATCGACACCACCTTCAACCCCAGCCTGTTCTGGCTGTCCGACAACATGTGGCAGTCGGCGAACCAGAATTGGCGTCTGGGCATGAACACCGGCGTCGAGCACAACTCCAACGGCAAGGCCGGCGACGACTCGCGCTCGGTCAACGACGCCTACATCCAGCCGCAGTTCAACTACCGCTTCGACGGCGGCAGCACGCTGACCTTCGCGCCCAAGGTCAAGGCCTACTTCGGCGTGGCCAGCGAGAACTCCGACTACGCCGACTATGCCGGCCGCGTGGACTGGAACCTGCGCTGGGCGCAGGACAACGGCGCGGTGGTCTCGGCCATGTACCGCCAGGGCGACCAGCGCCGCCGCACCACCCAGCTCGATTTCGCCTGGCCGCTGCAGCGCACCTGGCTCAACATGAACGGCTACCTGCACCTGCAGTACTTCAACGGCTACGGCGAAACGCTGCTGGGCTACAACCAGCGCAACGAATCGCAGTTCCGCATCGGCTTGTCGCTGGTGCCTTGACGCCCGCGCCCGTCCCCGGCCGGGCGCCTTAGCGCGCCCAGCGCAGCACCAGCGGATCCAGCCGCCGCGCCACGTCCAGCAGGCCCTGCCGCACTTCCGGCCGCATGGCCGGGAACGGATGGCGCGGCGCGTCGCAGGCGATCACGCCGCCGGCCTTCATCAGCGCCTTGGCGGTCAGGATGCCGCCCTGGCGGTTCTCGTAGTTGATGAGCGGCAGCCAGCGCTCATACAGGCGGTAGGCGTCGTCGGCGCGGCCTGCGCGATGCGCCTCGATGATCGGCCGGATGCCGTCGGCGAAACCGCCGCCCGTCATGGAGCCGGTGGCGCCGGCGTCCAGGTCCGGCAGCAGCGTGATGGCCTCTTCGCCATCCCACGGCCCTTCCACCGCCGCGCCGCCCAGCGCGATCAGGTCGCGCAGCTTGCTGGCCGCGCCGGCGGTCTCGATCTTGAAGTACGACACCTGCGCGATCTCGCGCGCCATGCGCGCCAGCAGCGCGGCGGGCAGCGGCGTGCCGGCGACCGGCGCGTCCTGGATCATGATGGGGATGTCGATGGCGTCCGACACCTGCTGGAAGAACCCGACCACCTGCTCCTCGGCAACGCGGATGGTGGCCCCGTGGTACGGCGGCATGATCATCACCATGGCCGCGCCCTGCGCCTGCGCCCGGCGGCTGCGCGCCGCGCACACCCGGGTGCCGTAGTGCGTGGTGGTGACGATCACCGGCACCCGGCCGGCCACGTGCTCCAGCAACGTACGTGTCAGCACCTCGCGCTCGTCGTCCGACAGCGAGAACTGCTCGGAGAAGTTGGCCAGGATGCACAGGCCGTCCACGCCGCTGTCGATCATGAAATCGACGGCGCGCTTCTGGGCCGCCAGGTCCAGCTCGCCCGCTTCGGTGAAGATGGTGGGCACCACCGGAAAGATGCCGCGATAGCGCGGCGCCGGCACAGTCGTCGTGGTCATGGCGCTCACTCGATGATGTTGAAGTCTTTCAGGTATTCGGTCTTCAGGCTCAGGCCCAGGCCCGGCCGGTTGTCGTCCAGGTCGATGAAGCCTTCCCTGGCCACCGGCTCGCCGTCGAAGATGTAGTAGAAGAGTTCATTGCCCACTTCCACGTCGAACATCGGGAAGTACTCGCTCATGGGCGAGGCCAGCGTGCTCATGGTCAGGTGGTAGTTGTGCATCTGGCCGGCGTGCGGGATGACCGGCACGCTGTAGGCTTCGCACAGGGCATTGATCTTGTGGGCGGCGGTGATGCCGCCGACGCGGTTGGTGTCGTACTGCACCACCGACACCGCCTTGCGGTCCAGCAGTTGCTTGAAGCCATACAGCGAGAACTCGTGCTCGCCGCCCGAGATCGGGATCGAGGTGAGCTGGTTCAGTTCGGCATAGCCGTCGATGTCGTCGGCGATGACCGGTTCCTCCAGCCAGCGCGGCTCGAACTTCTCCAGCTTGGGCAGCATGCGCTTGGCGTATTCCAGGTTCCAGCCCATGTAGCATTCGAGCATCAGGTCGGTGTCGTAGCCGATCACCTCGCGCACCGCCTCGACCGACTTCAGGTTCTCCGACACGCCGCGCTGCAGGTGCGCCGGGCCGTAGCCGAAGCGCATCTTGAAGGCGGTGAAGCCCTGGTCCAGGTAGGTCTGGGCCTCTTCCTGCATGGCCTTGAGATCAGTGCGGTAGAGCTTGGAGTAATAGACCGGAATCTTCTCCTTGGTGCGCCCGCCCAGCAGCTTGAAGACCGGCTTGCCGACCGACTTGCCCAGGATGTCCCAGATCGCCAGGTCCACGCCCGAGATCGCCGCCATGGTCACGCCCTTGCGGCCCCAGGCATGGGTGGCGCGGTACATGCGCTGCCACAGGTATTCGTAGTCCCACGGGTCCTGGCCGATCACCAGCGGCGCCAGGTACTGGTCGATGATGGCCTTGGCCACCCGCGGCGCCAGCGCCACGTTGCCCAGCCCGACGATGCCGTCGTCGGTCTCGACCTCGACCACGGTCCAGCCGTGGAAGCGGAAGGTGCTCATGGTTTCCTGCGGCGAATACAGCAGGTCCATGGCGTTGGAGCAGAAGTTGCCTTGCGGCGGCACGGTCTTGCCGGTCCATTCAAAGACGCGCGCGCGGACGGATTTGATCTTCATGGGGATTCCTGCAAAAAAAGGATCGAACGATGCGATGAATCGGAGGGAACTGCCGCCTCAGGCCGCCGCGCGCGCGGCGCGGTGCGACAGGCCCATGCGGCAGGCGATGCGGAAGGCCTGCCAGGTGGCGTCGACGCTGGCGCGTCCCTGGCCGGCGATGTCGTAGGCGGTGCCGTGGGCCGGCGTGGTGATCGGGATCGGCAGGCCGCCCTGCACCGTCACGCCGCGCGAGAAGCCCAGCAGCTTGATCGCGATCTGGCCCTGGTCGTGGTACATGGTGACGATGGCCTGGAACTCGCCCGCCTGCGCCTTCAGGAAGATGGTGTCGGCCGGGAACGGGCCCTGCACCGGCAGCCCTTCCTGGTTCAGTTGGCGCACGGCCGGGGCGATGATGTCGACCTCTTCGCGGCCGCAGGTGCCGCCATCGCCGCCATGCGGATTGAACGCCGCCACCGCCACCCGCGGCGCGGCCACGCCGTTGGCCTGCAGCGACTGGTAGATCAGCCGCGTGGCGGCCTTGATGCCGTCGATGCTGAGCGCGGCGGCGGCGTCCTTGAGCGGAATGTGCGAGGACACGCGCGAGGTCCACAGCTCGCCCAGCGTGTTGAACTCGCAGAAGTAGCCCGTCACGCCCAGGTACTGCGCGAAGTGGTGCAACTCGTCATCGTGGCGCAGCCCGCCCTGCTTCATCGCGTGCTTGTTCAACGGCGCGAAGCAGATGGCGTCGATGTGGCCGGCCAGCGCCGCGTCCATGCAGGCGTTTAGCACCCGCAGCACCGAGGCGCCGCCGGGCGCCTGCGCCTGGCCCAGGTTGACGTCCTCGCGCCGCACGGTATCCATCGCCAGCCACGCCGGCACGCCGGTATCCGGCCTCGTCCGCACGGCGTCGAAGCCGGCCACGGCCCGCGTGGCCACCTGCACCCCGGCCACCCGCTGGCCTTCACGCCACAACCATTCATCGCCCACCAGCACGATGTTGGCCAGTTGCGCCGCCTCGGGCCGCGCCAGCAGGCGCGCGATCAGTTCGGGGCCGATGCCGGCGGGATCGCCCAGCGTCAGGGCGATGACGGGTTTGGCGGCGTTGCGGTCGTTGCTCATGCTGTGCTTCATTCCACGGAGATATGGTTCTTCTTGATGATGCCGGCGTAGCGCTGGTTCTCGGCCTGGTGAAACTGCGAGAATTGCGCCTGGCTCATCGGATTGATGTCGGCGCCGATCGCCTGCAGGCGCGTCTGGGTCTCGGGCATGGCCAATACCGCATTGACCGAGTCATGCACGCGCTGCTGCACCGCCGCCGGCGTGCCGCTGGGCATGTAGATGCCGTACCAGGCGCTCATCTCGACGCCGCTGACGCCGGCCTCGGCCATGGTCGGCACATCGGGCAACTGCGGGTTGCGCCTGGCGCTCAGCACCGCCAGCGCGCGCACCTTGCCGCTCTTGACGTGCGGGATGACGGAGGACGCGGTCTCGAAGGCGATCTGCACCTGGCCGCCCATCAGGTCGACCATGGCCGGGCCGCTGCCGCGATAGGGAATGTGCGTCATCTGCACGCCAGTGGCGTCCTTGAACAGCTCGGCGGCGATGTGCTGGGTGCTGCCCGAGCCGCTGCTGGCGAAGTTGTATTCGCCCGGCTTGCGCTTGAGCAGCGCGATCAGCTCCTGCACCGATTGCGCCGGCAACTGGTTGTTGACCACCAGGATGTTCGGCACCGCGCCCACGAACACCACCGGCGTCAGGTCGCGGTCGTTGTCGTAGCCCAGCTTGAGCAGGTGCGGCGCGATCGCATGCGCGGTGGACACGCCCATCACCATGGTGTGGCCGTCGCTAGACTTGGCCGCCAGGTCCGCCGCCAGCGTGTTGGACGCGCCCGGCTTGTTCTCCACCACCACGGTCTGCTTGAGCATTGGCCCAAGCTTGTCGGCCACGGCGCGCGCCATGGCGTCGGTGCCGCCGCCGGGGGCCGAGCCCACCAGCAGGCGCAGCGGCCGGGTCGGCCAATCGGCGCTCTGCGCCGGGGCGGGTGCGGCGGCGGACAGGCACAGCACGCCCGCCGCCAATGCGGCATAAAGCCGAGTCTTCATGGTTGTCTCCTTGGGGGCTTATGGCCCGTAGCGGGCTTTGTTATGCCTGCATCTTAGAAACAACCGCTGTTTCCGTAAAATGAAACTTTTGCACCAACCGTTCACTACAGGCGATCAATCATGGAACGCGTCCCGAACGTCCCCGCGCTGCTGTCGCGCCTGCGCATGCGGCAGATCGTGCTGCTGCTGGCCATCGAGGAACGCGGCACCCTGCGCGCCGCCGCCGCCCAGCTCAACATGACCCAGTCCGCCGCCAGCAAGATGCTGCACGAACTGGAACTGGCCATCGGCCAGCCGCTGTTCGAACGGGTCGGCCGCGGCCTGGCGCTGACCGCCGCCGGGGAATGCGTGATGGGGTATTTCCGCGGCATGCGCGGCACGGTCTCGTCGCTGGCGCGCGAGCTGGAGGAATTGCGCCTGGGCAGCGCCGGCAAACTTTTCATCGGCAGCATCATGGCCGCCTCGCCGGGCCACCTGACCGACGCCCTGCTGCGCCTGAAACAGACCTATCCGCTACTGGCCGTGGAGATCTCCACCGGCACCAGCGACCTGCTGATCGAACGGCTGAACGAGGGCAAACTCGACGTCGTCATCGGCCGCATGCTGACCCTGTCCGAACGCCATTACGTCTTCCGCCCCATCGGCGACGAGGCCCTGTCCGTCATCGCCGCCGTCGACCACCCCCTGACCCGCCGCAAGCGCATCAGCTTCGACGCGCTGCAGGCCTACCCCTGGATCCTGCAACCCCACGGCAGCCCCATGCGCGACGTCCTGGAACAGGAATTCCGCGCCCACGACACCGCCCTGCCCAAGGGCCTGATCGAATCGGCCTCGATCCTCACCACCACCAACCTGGCCATGAAGTCCGACATGCTCGGCGTCATCCCCGACTCCGTCGCCAGCCGCTACGCCCGCCACGGCCTGCTCGCGATCATCCCCTACCAACTCCAGCACACCCTGACCGCCTTCGGCAGCATCATCCCCAAGGACCGCCCGCTAAGCGCGCCGGCCAGGCACTTCGTGGACCTGCTGCACGACACGGAATAAAGACGCAAGACACCCAGGGCAAATACAACCTTCCCCCGGCGCAGCCCCATCAGCCGCCAACACCCCAACACCGCCCCGACGCAACACACCGCGTAAGCCCCAAAAGGCCGCCCGCGCGGCCGACCTGGGGCGGGCCCCGCAAACCTCTCCATGCCCCCACCGTCCTGACAACGCGACGCTCCAAGACGCTCGCAGCCCCTCGCGGCGGGCGAGTCGGTGGCGGGCAACCTCGATGCGCCCGAGGGAATCCGTAGGAGTCGCCGAAGGCGAGGACGAGGATGACAACGGGGCAGTCCGGAGCGAACGCTCCGGACCGCAATCGTGGGCGCCCGCCACCGACTCGCCCGCCGCGAGGGGCGACCTACGAAGCGCGCCCACAACAACGCCCCCCACGAAGCCCCCCAGAAAAAGAACCGACCTAAAGATCCGGATCCTCCTCCACCTTAGGCATCAAATAAGCCGTCAACGCACTCGACGCCCCCGCCATCCCCCAAAGCAAAAAGAACGACACCGTATAAAACCCCACCCGCCCCGTCGGCACATACCCGAACACCGCCACGTCCAACGGATCGATCAGCGCAAAGACAATCGCGCTGCCCACGGCCGCCGCCAGGAACGACGGCCACAGTATCCACATCAGCGATCTCAACCCCATGCCGCGCCTCCGGGAATCGTCAACGAACGCCGATCGCGGGCGGCGGCGTCGGCACCGTGTCCGCCGGCTCGATCACCAGGCCGCGCTTGACCACGCCTTCCTGGATCGGCTGATTGGCGAACTGCGTATAGGCCAGGTAGATCGTGATGGCGCAACCGATCACCGCCAGGAACGGCCCCGCCATCAGGAACCAGGGCCAGAATTCGCGGTACCAGGGTTTCACCGGCATCGGCGCGGCTACATGGGCAGTATTCATCGTCGGCATCCTTTATTCGGAATCACTCGGGGACATAAAAACTCGCGGCTTCATCGGTCTCGACCGGCCGGTTCTCCTGATCGTGGGCGCGGGCCCGCAGCGTGATCGGGTGGGCGCCCGGCTCGGCGCCGGCCGGGGCGCGGATCACCATCGGCACCAGCTTGTTGGCCGCCGGCTCCACGTCCACCACGTCCGACTCGCTTTGCCCGGCGCGCACCGCCAGCCCAGGCATGCCGTCGGCCGACAGCCGCAGCCGCAGCGGCGAATCCGAGGTATTGATGATCTGCAGCCGGTACACGTTCTCGATCATGCCGCCCGCCACCTCTCGACCCAGCGCGCCGCGATCGCGGATCACGTCCACCCGCAGCGGGTTGCGCATCGCCAGCGAGGTCACGAACGCCACCGCCAGCACCAGGATCAGCGAGCCGTAGATCAGCACCCGCGGCCGCAACAGGTGCGAGCGCGCGCTTTGCGTCGACAGCCCGTCCAGCATGGCGCGCTCGGACGTGTAGCGGATCAGCCCGGACGGATACTGCATCTTGTCCATCACCTGTTCGCAGGCATCGATACAGGCGCCGCAGCCGATGCACATGTATTGCAGGCCCTCGCGGATGTCGATGCCGGTCGGACAGACCTGCACGCACAGGCTGCAATCGACGCAGTCGCCCAGCCCCGCGGCCTTGTGGTCGACCTTGCGCGAACGGCCGCCGCGCGGATCGCCGCGGCGCTTGTCGTAGGTCACGACGAAGGTATCGGGATCGACCATCACGCTCTGGAAGCGCGCGTACGGGCACATGTACTTGCACACCGACTCGCGCATGAAGCCGGCATTGCCCCAGGTGGCGAAGCCGTAGAACACCATCCAGAACCACTGCCACGGCCCGAGCTGCAGCGTGAACAGCTCGTGGCCCAGCTCGCGGATCGGCGCGAAGTAGCCGATGAAGGTGGAGCCCGTCCACCAGGCCAGCGCGATCCACAGGAAGTGCTTGGTGACCTTCAGGCGCGCCTTGCGCCAGGTCCAGGGCGATTCATCGAGCCGGATGCGGGCGACGCGGTCGCCTTCGACCTTGCGCTCGATCCACATGAAGATCTCGGTGTAGACCGTCTGCGGACAGGCGTAGCCGCAGAACAGCCGCCCCGCCACCGCGGTGAACAGGAACAGCGCCAGCGCCGAGATCACCAGCAGCACCGCCAGGTAGACCACGTCCTGCGGCCACAGCACCAGGCCGAACAGGTAGAACTTGCGCGCGCCCAGGTCGAACAGCACCGCCTGGCGGCCGTTCCATTGCAGCCACGGCAGGCCGTAGAAGATCAGTTGGGTGAGGAAGACGAAGGCGATGCGCCAGCGCGCGAAGATGCCGCTGACCGAGCGCGGATAGATCTTGCCGCGCACGTCGGCCAGGGTCTGCTCCAGCGTTTCCTGGCCCGGACGCGGCGGCCGCACGTGCGGCCGCCAGGGTGGCGGGTCGCCGCCAGGCGGACTGCTGACGCTTGCGGTTGACCCATCATCCATGTGCTGCTCCGTGCGGTAAGTCCATGCGATATGGGGGCTGCCGTCGCGGCGCGCCCCCACCTATGTGGCGATGCCTAGTTGGCCGAGGCGGCGGCCGAGGCCGGTTGCGGTTGCGCGTCCGGCTTGTTCGACAGGCCCCAGACCCATGCCGTCAGGATCTTGATCTGTTCCGGGGTCAGGATGTCGCCGTGCGCCGGCATGCGGTTTTCGCGCCCATCCAGGATGGTCTTGACGATGGTGGCTTCCGAACTGCCATAGAGCCAGACGTCATCGGTAAGGTTGGGCGCGCCCAGCGCCTGGTTGCCCTTGCCGTCGACACCGTGACAGGCCACGCAGAAATTGGCGAACTCGCGCTTGCCGCGGAACACCCGGACCGGGTCGGCCGTCAGGCCCGACAGCGAACGCACGTACTGCGCGATGTCGCCGGCGGTCTTGGGGTCGATGGCGGCTTTCCAGGGCGGCATCACGCCGATGCGGCCATGGGTGATGGTCTGCATGATGGCCTCGGGCGAGCCGCCGTGCAGCCAGTCGCTGTCGGTCAGGTTGGGGAAGCTGGGGCCGCCCTTGGCGTCCGAACCATGGCACTGCGAGCAGGTGTTCAGGAACAGGCGCTGGCCGATTTCACGGGCGCCCGGATCCGCGGCGATCTGCGGCACCGTCATGGTCTCGAAACGCGCGTAGATCGGGCGCACGGCCTCGGCCATTTTTGCCTGTTGCTGCGCCACCTCGTTGGCGCTGCTGTAGCCCAATTGGCCCTTGTACGAACCCAGGCCCGGCATGAAGAACAGGTAGCCCAGCGCGAAGGCGCAGGCCAGCAGGTACATCCAGGTCCACCAGCCGGGCACCGGGTTGTTCAGTTCGGTGAGGTCGCCGTCCCAGACGTGGCCCGTGTCCTCGACCTGGCCGTTGGCCGGCTTGGTTTTGAGCCAGCGGCGCTGCGTGTACAGCAGCCACACACACCACACCACGCCGCCCACGGCGACGATCGAGATGAAATACCCCCAGAAGCCATTGACGAAATCGCTCATGACCGATCCGCTCCATCTTGTTGTGCCGGCCCGAACTCATCGGGCAGCGCGAACGGCAGCATGGCCGATTCGCTGTTGGCATGCTGGCGGCCGCGCGAGCAGGCCCACCAGACGATGCCGAAAAAGGTTGCCATCGAAATGGCGGTGACGATTGCGCTCAGCAAAGCCATGATCAACCTCCCGACGCCGCGGGTTGCGTAGCGGCGGGCGCCGGCTGCGCGGCCTTGCGGGCTTCTTCGGCCTTCTTGGCTTCTTCCGCCTTTTTGGCCTGCTGCGCCTTGCGCACGCCCACGCCCAGCCCCTGCAGGTAGGCCACCAGCGCGTCCTCTTCGGTCTTGCCCTCGATGGCCTTGGGCGCCGCGGCGATCTCCTCGTCGGTGTAGGGCACGCCCAGGGCGCGCAGCGCGCGCATGCGCTGCTCGACGTTCTGGCCGGTGATCACGGTCTTTTCCAGCCACGGATAGGCCGGCATGTTGGATTCCGGCACCACCTGGCGCGGATTGCGCAGGTGGATGCGGTGCCAGTCGTCGGAATAACGCTCGCCCACGCGCGCCAGATCCGGGCCGGTGCGCTTGGATCCCCACAGGAAGGGATGGTCGAACACCGACTCCGAGGCCAGCGAGTACGAGCCGTAGCGCTGCACTTCGGCGGCCAGCAGGCGCACCTGCTGCGAGTGGCAGCCGACACAGCCTTCGCGGATGTAGACGTCGCGCCCCATCAGGCGCAGCGGGCTGTAGGGTTCGACCCCCGCCACCGGCTGCGTGGTGCTGTGCTGGAAAAACAGCGGCACGATCTGCACCAGGCCGGCGAAGGACACCACCAGGATGCTGGCGATGATCATCCAGCCGATGTTCTTCTCGAGTGTCTGGTGAGAGAAAAAGCCTTGTTGCTTGTTGGCCATGATGTCCTCGTCAAACGGTGGCCGGCGCGGGCGCGGCGACAGCCGGCGCGCGGGCGGTGTGGGGATCGTCCTGCGGGATGGCGGGGTTGACCGCCTGCGCGCCGCGCACCGTCTTCCACACGTTCCAGGCCATGACCAGCACGCCCGACAGGAACAGCGCCCCGCCCAGCAGACGGATCAGGTAGTACGGCACCCGCGTCTTGAGTTCCTCGACGAAGCTGTAGACCAGCGTGCCGTCGGCGGCGGTGTCGCGCCACATCAGGCCCTGCTGCACCCCGGCGATCCACATCGCGGCGATGTACAGCACCACGCCGATGGTGGCGATCCAGAAGTGCAGCTCGATGGCCTTGACGCTGTACATCTTCTCGCGGCCATACAGGCGCGGGATCAGGTAGTAGAGCGAGCCGAACGAGATCATCGCGACCCAGCCCAGCGCGCCGGAGTGCACGTGGCCGATGGTCCAGTCGGTGTAGTGCGACAGGGCGTTCACGGTGCGGATCGACATCATCGAGCCTTCGAACGTGGCCATGCCGTAGAACGACAGCGCCGTCACCATGAACTTCAGGATCGGATCGGTGCGCAGCTTGTACCAGGCGCCCTGCAGCGTCATGATGCCGTTGATCATGCCGCCCCACGACGGCGCCAGCAGGATCAGCGAGAACGTCATGCCCAGCGACTGGGTCCAGTCGGGCAGCGAGGTGTACAGCAGGTGGTGCGGACCGGCCCACATGTAGGTGAAGGCCAGCGCCCAGAAGTGGACGATGGACAGGCGGTACGAATAGATCGGACGGCCGGCCTGCTTGGGCACGAAGTAATACATCATGCCCAGGAAGCTGGTGGTCAGGAAGAAGCCGACCGCGTTGTGGCCGTACCACCACTGCACCATGGCGTCCTGCACGCCGGCGTAGGCCGAGTAGGACTTCCACAGCGTCACCGGCATCTCGATGTTGTTGAAGATGTGCAGGATGGCGATGGTGAGGATGTACGAGCCGAAGAACCAGTTGGCCACGTAGATGTGCTTGGAGCGGCGCTTGATGATGGTGCCGAAGAACACGATGGCATAGGCCACCCAGACCAGCGTGATCAGGATGTCGATGGGCCATTCGAGTTCGGCGTATTCCTTGCTGCTGGTGTAGCCCAGCGGCAGGGTGATGGCGGCGGCCACGATGACCGCCTGCCAGCCCCAGAACGTGAACGCGGCCAGCTTGTCACAGAAAATGCGGGTCTGACAGGTGCGCTGGACCACGTAGTACGAGGTCGCGAACAGCGCGCTGCCGCCGAAGGCGAAGATCACGGCGTTGGTGTGCAGCGGACGCAGGCGGCCGTAGCTGAGCCAGGCGGTGTCGAAATTCAACTGAGGCCAAATCAGCTGCGCGGCGAGAAAAACGCCCACAGCCATGCCGACGATGCCCCAGACCACGGTCATGAGCGCGAACTGCCTCACGATCCTGTAGTTGAAGGTGTCGGCCTTGCTTGCGATTGCGGCGCAATCGTTCATCACCCTTCCCCCAAAACAAAAAGAAACAAGTAGCTCCAGGTTTCAATGATGGGGGGTCGCGGGTAAACCGGGGTTGATGTGCGTCAAACCCCATTGCTCGCGCAGGGGAACCCGCGGCGCGGCGGCAACGTCGCTGGCGCGGACGCCGGCCAAGGCCGGGCGGGCGGCCAGCGAATGGCCGCCGCGAGACGCCTGGGGAGATCGCGCGATCCTAGCCGCGCGAGGCCGGCCCGCTATCGTCGTCGCGCAGGATGGCGGTGCCGGCGTTGTCAGTGTCGTCGTATTGGCCGTTGAACACGGCCCACCACAGCGACACGCCGATCGCCAGCACGAACAGCAGCGACAGGGGCAGCAACAGGTAGAGGATGGTCATGGCGCGGCTTCCAGCGCGCCGTCGGGCGCCGGGCTGCCGGACCAGTCGCGGCGCGACAGCCGCCACGAGTTGTAGGCCACCGCCAGCGACGACAGCAGCATGGTGATGGCCGCCAGCCAGGGCGTGACCCAGCCGACCAGCGCCAGCGGCGTCATCAACAGGTGCCAGGCCAGCGAGCCATACAGGTTCTGGCGCGCCTTGCGTTGCGCCTCGGCCAGCAGCGCGTCCAGCGCCGCGTCGGGCATGGACGGATGCGCCGCCAGCGCCGCATGGGCCGACGCCATGGCGGTGGGCACCGCCATCGACATGGCACAGGGACAGCTCATCACCAGCAGCGCCACCATCACCGGGATACTGTGGGCCGGGTCGATCCAGGCCCAGACCGCCGCCGCGCCCAGCGCCAGCGCCACCTGCGCCATGACGAAGCGCGAGGCCAGCCGGTCGGCGCCGGCGCCCAGCAGTTGGCGTTGCACCTCGACCCGGGCGTGGCGCTGGCCGCCGGCGCTGCCGCCGAACGACTGGCGCGCGCACAGTTCCAGGTAGCGCGCCGTCAGCAGGAAGGCCACGAACATGGTGACCGAATCGAAATAGACCTCGCCGTGACCGGTGTAGGTGGCATGCACGCTGGGAATGAAGGCGGCGACGATGCCCAGCGCCACCGGCACGTCCATGCCGGCGCGGCCCTGGCGCAGGTTGGCGCCGGCGTGGCGCCAGATCGGCCAGGCCGAATACAGCACCACCGGCACCGTCAGGGCCAGGCTGGCCCAGTTCATCAGCACGATGGCCCAGTCGAGCGTATCAAGGGCGTCCTTGGGTATGCCCTCGTGGCGCAGGTAGCCGGGCCAGGCGAACATCATCACCTGCATCATCGCCAGCCACGCCAGCGACAGGCGCACCAGCGCATGCCGGCGCTGCTGGCGCTCGGCGTCGGACAGGGATGGCGGGACGGCGAAGATGGATTTTGCTCGCATGCGCCGATGCTACCCAGCGCCGCCGGCGCTCGCCTTGACCTGGATCAAGGCACGCCGGGCGATTTGCCCGGGCACGGCGCGCGGCGGCCTTGCAGAATTGCCGTCCCACAAGCGCAGGCGCGGCATTGCCAGAGGATCCGCGAAAGCTCCTCTGGCCCGCGGGGCCGCCCGCTGGCGCCCGCCTTCAGGGCCGTTGGGCGCGCAGCACGGCGATCACCGCCCGCATCAGCGTGTCCAGCTCGTCCGGGGCGATGGTCAGCGCCGGCGTCAAATACACCACATTGCCGAACGGCCGCACCCAGACGCCGGCCTCGACCAGGCGGCGCTTCAGGGCCTCGCGGTCGTCGATGCGGTCCAGCTCGACCACGCCGATCGCGCCCAGCACCCGCACGTCGCGCACCCAGGCCAGCTCGCGGCATGGCGCCAGCCCCGCCGCCAGGGCGGACGACAGCGCCCGCGCCTGCGCCAGGCGCGGCTCGCTCTCGAACAGATCGAGCGAGGCATTGGCGGCGGCGCAGGCCAGGGCGTTGCCCATGAAGGTGGGACCGTGCATCAGGGCGTGCGAGGGATCGTCCGACCAGAAGGCGTCGAACACCCGGCCGCTGGCCACCGTGGCGGCCAGCGGCAGCGTGCCGCCGGTCAGCGCCTTGGACAGCGTGATGATGTCGGGGCGGATGCCGGCCTGCTCGAACGCGAACAGGGTGCCGGTGCGGCCGAAGCCGGTGAAAATCTCGTCGAAGATCAGCAGCAGGCCATGGCGGTCGGCCAGCCGGCGCAGCCGCCGCAGCACCTCGGGGTCGTGCAGCAGCATGCCGCCGGCGCCCTGCACCAGCGGTTCGACCAGGATGCCGGCCAGTTGCGGGCCGCGCGTCTCCAGGAAGGCGTCGAGCCGGGCCATGGCGGCGTCGTCGCGCGGCAGGTCGACGATGTCGTGCTCGGCCAGCATGCCGCGGAACAGGCTGTGCATGCCCTCGTCGGGGTCGCACACCGCCATGGTGCCGAAGGTGTCGCCGTGGTAGCCGCCGCGGAAGGCCAGGAAGCGGCTGCGGCCGCGCTCGCCCTGGTTGAGCCAGAACTGCACCGCCATCTTCATCGCGACTTCCACCGCCACCGAGCCGGAGTCCGTATAGAACACGCGGTCCAGCCCCGGTCCCAGCAGGGCCGCCAGGCGCCGCGCCAGGGTCAGCGCGGGTTCGTGCGTCAGGCCGCCGAACATGACGTGCGGCATGGCGTCCAACTGCGCCCGCACCGCCTGGGCGATATGCGGGTGGTTGTAGCCGTGGCAGGCGGTCCACCAGGACGCCACGCCGTCGATCAATTGGCGGCCGTCGGCCAGCTCCAGGCGGCTGCCGTGGCTGCGCACCACCGGCAACGGTGGCGTCGCGGTCTTCATCTGGGCGTAGGGCTGCCAGATATGCGGCTGGCCCCGGGCCACCCAGTCAGGCGTCTGCATGTTTCACCTCCACTACAATGGCTCGCATTCTACGGCCGGGGGCCTGACGGCGCTGTTAACGGCCGCGGCCCGATTGCGGGACGCCCCCGCCGACGGCCGCCGCAGGAAATCGTCATGTCCAAGCTGGATCCCCTCTTTTCTTCCGAACTGGCGCAAGCCGAATCGCGCCGCGTGCGCCGCCGGCTGCGCACCGCCGCCGCCGCGCCCGCCGGCCGCATCGCGCTGGACGGCGTCCCGGCGCTGAACTTCTCCAGCAACGACTACCTGGGCCTGTCCAAGCACCCGCTGCTGATCGAGCGCTCGCGCGAATGGGCCGCCCGCCACGGCGCCGGCGCGCAGGCCTCGCGGCTGGTGTGCGGCAATCTCGACCTGCACGAGCAGGTCGAGGCCAAGCTGGCCCGCCTGAAGGGCACCGAGGCCGCGCTGCTGCTGGCCTCCGGCTGGCAGGCCAACGCCGCCGTGCTGCCCGCGCTGCTGCGCGCGGCCGCCGGCCAGGGCGAGGTGCAGGTCTACGCCGACAAGCTCAACCACGCCAGCCTGCACCACGGCTGCCAGGCGGCGGGCGTGCGGCAGATCCGCTTCCGCCACAATGACCTGGACCACCTGGAAGCCTTGCTGGCGGCGCGCGCCGACCCGTCAGCGCCGCCCGCCGCGCGCTTCATCGTCACCGAAAGCGTCTTCAGCATGGACGGCGACCGCACCGACGTGGCGCGGCTGGCGGCGCTGGCCGAGCGCTACCAGGCCTTTGTCTACCTGGACGAAGCCCATGCCACCGGCGTGCTGGGACCGGGCGGCATGGGGCTGGCCGGGCTGGCGCCGGGCGGCATCGACCTGGCCATGGGCACCTTCAGCAAGGCGCTGGGCGGCTTCGGCGCCTACGTGGCCGGCTCGCGCGCGCTCTGCGACTACCTGGTCAACGCCTGTTCCGGCTTCATTTACACCACCGCCCTGCCGCCTTCCGTGCTGGGCGCGATGGACGCCGCACTCGACCTGGTGCCCACGCTGGACGCCGAACGCGCCCGGCTGGCCGCCTCGGGCGAACGCCTGCGGGCCGCGCTCCGCGGCCTGGGCGTGGACAGCGGCGACTCGTCCACGCAGATCGTGCCCGCCATCGTCGGCGACGAGGCCCGCGCCCTGGCGCTGGCGGCGGCGCTGGAACAACGCGGCCTGCTGGCCGTGGCGATCCGCCCGCCCACCGTGCCGGCCGGCACCAGCCGCCTGCGCATCGCCCTGAGCGCGGCGCACCGCGACGCCGATGTCGACCAACTGATCGACGGCCTGACGGCCGCGCTCGCCTGATGCTGGCCGCCGCTCCTGTCCGCCCCACCCTGCTGTTCGTGCATGGCTGGACCTTCGACGCCGCATTCTGGGACCCGCTGGCCGGCGCGCTGGCCGACTGGCCGCAGGCCGTGGCCGACGCCGGCTATTTCGGGCCGGCCCATACGCCCGCGCCCGCCGGCCCGGTGCTGGCCATCGGCCACTCGCTGGGCGCCCTGCGGCTGCTGGGCGAACCGCCGCCCGGCTGCCTGGGCCTGGTGGCGATCAACGGCTTTGCCCGCTTCGGCGCGGCCGACGACTTCCCCGAAGGCGTGCCGGCGCGCATGCTGGACCGCATGTTGAACCGCCTGGCGGCGCAGCCGGAAACCGTGCTGCGCGATTTCCGCCAGCGCTGCGGCGACACCAGCGCCATCGGCGTCCCCCAGGTCGAACCGCTGGCGCGCGACCTGCGGTTCCTGCGCGACGCCGACCAGCGCGCCGCGCTGGCGGCGCTGCCGATGCCGCTGCTGGCGCTGGCGGGCACGGCCGACCCGATCGCCACCGCGCCGATGACGACGGCGGGCTTCGGCGCCGCCATCGAGATCCATTGGCGCGAGCACGGCGGCCACCTGCTGCCGCTGACCGACACCGACTGGTGCGCGCGGCGCATCCGCGCCTTCCTGGCCCGCGTGGCGCCCGCCGCATGAGCGCCGACCTGCGCAATGCCCGGGTCGGCGCGCGCTTCGGCGCCGCCGCCGCGCGCTACGACGACCATGCCCCCGCCCAGCGCATCACCGCCGGGCGGCTGGCCGACGCGATCGGCCGGCTGCCGCTGCCGCCGCGTCCGCGCATCCTGGAGATCGGCTGCGGCACCGGCCTGCTGACGCGGGCGCTGGCCGCACGGCTGGGGCCGGCGGACTGGACCGTGACCGACATCTCGCCCGCCATGCTGGCGCGGGCGCGACAAGGTCCGGCGCTGCCCGGCACCGCCCGCTACCAGGTGCTGGACGGCGAGCACCCCCGGGACCTGCCGGGCGGGTATGACCTGATCTGCTCCAGCCTGGCGGTGCAGTGGTTCGCCGACCTGAACGGCGGCCTGGGCCGCCTGGCCGGCCTGCTCGCGCCCGGCGGTCACCTGGCGGTGGCGACGCTGGCCGAAGGCACGTTCGAGGAATGGCGCGCCGCCCATGACGCCGTCGGCCTGGCCGCCGCCACGCCACGCTATCCGCCGAGCGGCGCCATCCGTCCGGCCATGGCCGATCTGGCCGGTGGCGTGCACAGCGAACGGCTGATACAAGATCATCCTGACGGCCTGCATTTCCTCAAGGCGCTCAAGGGCATCGGCGCCACCACGCCCGCGCCCGGCACCGCGCCGCTGGGCCCGGCCGCATTGCGGCGGGTGCTGGCGCAGTTCGACAAACAAGGCGCCACGGTGACCTATCACCTGGCCTATGGAATCTGGAAGAAACATGACTGACTCCCGCGCCCACGGCGTATTCGTCACCGGCACCGACACCGGCATCGGCAAGACCCTGGTCTCGGCCATCCTGGCGCGCGCCTGGCAGGCCGACTACTGGAAGCCGGTGCAGACCGGCGTGGCCGAGGAACCGGGTGACACCGAGACTGTCGCGCGCCTGGCGCAACTGCCGCCCGAGCGCCTGCACCTGCCGGCCTACGTGCTGCAGGCGCCGCTGTCGCCGTGGGCCGCCGCGCCGCTGGAAGACGCGGTGATCGACGCCACCGCCATCGTGCCGCCCGCCACGACCGCGCCCCTGATTGTCGAAGGGGCCGGCGGCCTGTACGTGCCGATCGACGACAGCCACATGATGATCGACCTGATCGCGCGCCTGGGCATGCCGGTGGTGCTGGCCGCGCGCAGCGGCCTGGGCACCATCAACCACACCCTGCTCAGCCTGGAGGCGCTGCGCCGCCGCGCCATCCCGGTGCTGGGCGTGATCATGAGCGGCCCGCTGTCGGCCGGCAACCGCGAGGCGATCGAACGCTTCGGCAATGTGCGGGTGCTGGCCGAGATCCCGCCGCAGGACCGGGTCGACGCGGCCGCCGTCGAGGCGCTGGCGCGCGCCGTGCCGCCGCTGGCGGAATGCCTGGCGGCGATGCGCGCCGCCGGTTGACGGCAACGGGCTGACCGCAGCGCCGCGTGCGCCGCGCTCAGTCCCCGGCAGAGGTCCGCAGGAAGCGCTCGATGGCCGCCGCCAGCGCCAGCGGCGTTTCATTCATCGGATAGTGCCCGGCATTGGCCAGCACCTCGACTGTCGTGCGCGGATAGCGCCGCGCATAGGTCGCGGCCATCAGCGCCGGCGTGAACACCGGATCGTGCTCGCCCACCAGGGCCAGCACCGGATGGCGGCCGTCGATGCGGTCGCTGAAATCGGTGCCGACCCACGCGGGCAGGTACGCGGCGAACGCGGCCGCCGACGAATGCGCGGCGGAATAGTCGGCCTTCCACGCCACCCATGCCGCCGGCAGGCGCCCGCCGGTGCTGCGGTCGATGATGGCGCGGCGCGCGGCCAGGTCCGCGGCCGCGCCGTCGAACAGCGCGCGCGTGGCCGGCGCCATGGCCACGCCGCCGCACGGCACCGGGGCCACCGCCACCAGCGCGCGCACCCGCTCGGGCGCCAGCGCCGCGACCCGCTCGATCGCCATGCCGCCCATCGAATGGCCCACCAGGCTGAAGCGCTCGAACCCCAACACGTCGGCCAGCGCCAGCGCGTCGGCGGCGATCTCGTCGATCGAATGTTCGCCGGCCGCCTCGCGCATGCCGCCGTAGCCGCGGTAGTCCATGAAGACGTAGCTGAAGTCCGCGCCCGACAGCCAGGGTTCGATCGGCTCGAAGGCGTGCGCGTCGCCGAACCAGCCGTGCAGCACGATGACGGGATGCGGGCCGTGGCCCACGCGATGGAAAGTGTTGGCCATGTCGGCTCCTGGAGTGTGGCGATGCGCCGCCGCAGGGCAGCGAACGCGATGGACAATGGCGGCATCGTAGGCCGGGCGCCTGCGGCCCGCCTTCGATATCGGGTCATTCACTGTAGAATCCAGGCCATGCGCAATACCCTGGTCGATCCCTACGAGGACATTCCGCGCGACGTGGTGGTGACGGCCTGCGACTACCCGGCCGGCCTGACCTTCCCGCTGCACGCCCACCGCCGCGGCCAGTTCGCCTACGCCGCGCGCGGCGCCATCAGCGTGGCCACGCCGACGGGCCGCTGGCTGGTGCCGCCGCAACGCGCCTGCTGGGTGCCGGCGGGCATGGATCACCAGATGACCATGAGCGGCGCGGTGACCATGCTCAACACCTTTCTCACCGCGCCCGCCGCGCAGGCCCTGGGCCTGCCCGCCGAATGCCGGGTCCACGCCGTCTCGCCGCTGCTGCGCCACCTGCTCGATGAAGCCATCGACCTGCCCGCGCTCTACGACCTGGACGGCCGCGCCGGCAAGCTGATGGCGCTGCTGGCGGCCGAAATCGCCGCCATGCCGGCGCTGTCGCTGCACGCGCCGCTGCCCGCCGACCCGCGCCTGGCGCGCGCCTGCCGCGCGCTATGGGCGGCGCCGTCGATCACGACGGACCTGGACACGATAGCGGCCGCGGCCGGCATGAGCCGGCGCACCTTCACCCGCCAGTTCCGCGCCGAAACCGGCATCAGCTTCGGCGCCTGGCGCCAGCAGGCCTGCCTGCTGGCCGCGATCGAGCGCCTGAGCCAGGGCCAGCCCGTGACCCGCGTCGCGCTGGACCTGGGCTACGCCAGCGCGAGCGCCTTCACCAGCGCGTTCCGGCGCGCGCTGGGCCAGGCGCCCAGTGCCTACCTGGCCTCGAACGGCCGCCCCGCCTGAGACAACCGGGGCCGTCCCGCTCAGGTCTCGTAGGCGATGCGGTAGCCGTCGCCCTGGCGCGCGATACGGGCAAAGCCGGGTTCGCCGAGATGCATGCCGGCAACCAGGAGCCCATCCGCGCTGACGATGTCCAGCAGCGCCGAGCGCGTGTTGGCGGCCAGGGTCGGATCCTGGTCGAAGGCGATCGACACATCGGGGCGCGCGATCTGGATCTGCGGAAAATGCACGATGTCCCCCCAGACCAGCACACTCCGTCCGTCGGACTCGATACGGAAGCCGGAGTGCCCGGCGGTATGCCCCGGCAGGGGCACCGCGTCGATGCCGGGCAGGACCTCGCGGCCCGTGAACGTGCGCATCCTGGCTCGATACGCGCCGAACACCTCGCGGGCGAACTGGAAGTTGCCGCGTGCGCGCTCGCTGGCCCGCGCGAGATTGCCATCGTCTTGCCAGAACGCCACCTCCCGCGCATGTACAACCAGCTCGGCCCGCGCAAAGACTTCCCGCCCCGCGGCATCCAGCAATCCGCCAATGTGATCGGGATGCGCGTGGGTCAGCAGCACCGTATCGACGTCGCCGGGTTGCACGCCGGCCAACGCCAGGTTGGCCAGGAGCTTGCCGCCCCATTGCTTGAATCCGCCCGCGCCCGCATCGATCAGCAGCGTGCGGCCCCTGCCCCGGACCAGATAGCCATTGATATGGATGGCGCCGGGGTCGGAGACGCCCGCGTCGCGCTGCAGCTTGGCGGCATCCTCCGGGTCGATGTTGGAGAGCGATTCAAGGGCGGCGGACAGGTATCCGTCACTGATGGCGGTGATCGAGAACTCACCGATCCGCAGGCTTGGCAAGGTCATGGGTTGCATGGCGATCCTCCAGAATGCTCAATGGCGCGCATGGATGGCTCCTGCCGCATGGCCGAAGCAGCGGATGCGCGCGGTCAGCCCCGTGATGCGCAGGATGGCCTCATCCAGCCCCGCCATGAAGGCCTCCATCACGGCGGGCGGGCGGAACGGTTCGAGCCGGAATTGGACTTCCGCGAATGCCGGAAGCCCGCGCCCGGGGTGAACCGCCAGGTTGATGATGTGCACGTTCTCCAGCGCCGCGCCGAGCACGTCAACGCACAGCCCCGTGCATGCCTCGGCCAACTCCGCCAGATCGCGGTCGGCCGGCATGCATGGCGCCGCGAAGAAAAATGTCACGTTGGGCATGGCGGCGCTACTTCGACGCATCGCGGCCGGCCCCGCGCGCATTCGCCAACTGCGCCGTCATCGGCGCATAGCGGTGCACGCCGGACGGCAGTGCGGGGGCTTGGCCATCCGCGCCCCGCGGGCACTTCGCCAGCCACCGGTGCCCGGGCGATTTGTCCAGCGCCACGGCGTGCATGGCGGCGGGCGTCAGGCCCAGCGCGACCAGCGGTTCGGCGCCGACGTCACTCACCAGCAGGGTTTCGTCCGCGGCAATGGCGGGGGCTCGCGCCAGGCCGGCATAGAGATTGCGGTGCCAGTCCGTGATGTGCGGCTGCCAGCGGGCGAAGTTGCCGCCGCCCTTCTGCCGATATTCCTCGCCGAGCAACACCTCGAGCCCGTCGATCGAATGCACGGCGAGGTAGGTCGGGCAACCCGAGCTCAGCGCCTGAAAGCGCTGCGAGGTCTGGAAACCGCTTACGGAAATGAGCGCGGGCAGCTTTTTCAGGCTGTAGAAATCATTCCAGGCCCCTTCGCTGGCGGGGTCCGAGAAACTGCATTCGACGGTGTAGATCATGGGTTCGGTCGCGGCCGGCCATGTTTCGTGTCCGGCGCCTTAATTGAGGTTTCATCATGGTAGGGCCGGAAAAAGACGCCATAAAACGATTTTTCGGTATGCTTCAGTGAGCAAACATCAAGGCAAACCGGAACTCGCCCCATGCGCCGCAGGATTCCCAGCAATACTTCCTTAATGGCCTTCGAGGCGGCCGCCCGCCATGGCAGCTTCGCCCGCGCGGCCGACGAACTGGCCGTCACCGAAGGCGCCATCAGCCGCCAGATCGGCCGGCTGGAAGCCTTTCTCGGCGTTCCATTGTTCGAGCGGATCGGTAACCGCGTCCGGCTGCTGCCCAACGGCGCGCGCTACGCAACCCAGGTGCGCGAACTGCTCGACCGCCTGGATCGGGACAGCCAATACCTGATCGGGCAACGGCAGGACAGCGCCAACCTTGACATCGCCACGGTGCCCACCTTCGCCATGCGTTGGTTGATTCCGCGCCTGCCGCGATTCCAGCGGCAGCACCCGAACATCGCCGTGCATCTGGCCGAGCGACTGGAGCCGTTTGCCCTGGCCGGCAGCGGGTTCGACGCCGCGATCCATTTCGCGCATCCGGCCTGGACTGGAATGCATACGCAGCATTTGCTCGACGAAGTGCTGATCCCCGTGTGCCATCCCGCGCTGGTGGAAGGCGACGCCGGTCCGATGGCCCTGGACGCCCTGCCGCGACTGCACCGGCGGCAGAATCCGGACGCCTGGCAGCGGTATGCGCGGGAAACCGGCATCCCCCTGGCCAACGCCGCGCTGGGCGTGCGCTATGACCTGCATGCCATGCTGATCGAAGCGGCATTGGCCGGACTGGGCGTGGCGCTGGTGCCGCGGCTCTACGTGGAAACCGAAATCGCCATGGGCCGGCTGGTAGCGCCATGGCCCCAGGCAAAAACCGTCTCCAAGGCCTTCTGTCTGGTGCTCCCCGAACCGTTCACCCTGAGCCCGCCCCCTATCCAGGCGTTCACCGAATGGCTAAGGGAAGAAGCGGGTAACGCGGCGGCAGCCGGGCCGTAGGACGCCGCTCCCATCGCGCGACGGCGCCCGCCCAAAAAAAAGAGGGTGCCCGAAGGCACCCCGAATCCACCCTACAACAGCACTACAACTGCAACTGCACAATCAATCCCGTCCGGCTCAGGCGGCCTTCTGCTCCTTGCCGTGCTCGAACTGCGCCTCTTCGGTCGAGCCGGTCAGCGCGGTGGTCGAGGACTGGCCGCCCTCGATGGTCTGGGTCACGGCGTCGAAGTAGCCGGTGCCCACTTCGCGCTGGTGCTTGACCGCGGTGAAGCCCAGGTCGGCGGCGGCGAATTCCTTCTGCTGCAATTCGACGAAGGCGCTCATCTGGCGGCGGGCGTAGCCGTGGGCCAGCTCGAACATGCCGTAGTTCAGCGCGTGGAAGCCGGCCAGCGTGATGAACTGGAACTTGTAGCCCATGGCGCCCAGCTCGCGCTGGAACTTGGCGATGGTGGCGTCGTCCAGGTTCTTCTTCCAGTTGAACGACGGCGAGCAGTTGTACGCCAGCAGCTTGCCCGGGAACTGGCGATGGATCGCGTCGGCGAACTTGCGGGCGTATTCCAGATTGGGCGTGGAGGTTTCGCACCAGATCAGGTCGGCGTACGGCGCGTAGGCCAGGCCGCGCGAGATCGCCTGGTCAATGCCGGCGCGGGTGCGGAAAAAGCCTTCCACCGTGCGCTCGCCGGTGATGAAAGGACGGTCGTTCTCGTCGACGTCGCTGGTCACCAGGTCGGCGGCGTCGGCGTCGGTGCGGGCCAGCAGCACGGTGGGCGTGCCCATCACGTCGGCCGCCAGGCGCGCCGAGACCAGCTTGGCCACGGCTTCGCGGGTCGGCACCAGCACCTTGCCGCCCATGTGGCCGCACTTCTTCACGGACGCCAACTGGTCCTCGAAGTGCACGCCCGAGGCGCCGGCCTCGATCATGGCCTTCATCAGCTCGAAGGCGTTCAACACGCCGCCGAAACCGGCCTCGGCATCGGCCACGATGGGCGCGAAGAAATCGATGTAGCCCTCGTCGCCCGGGTTCTTGCCTTCCATCCACTGGATCTGGTCGCAGCGGGTCAGCGAGTTATTGATGCGGCGCACGACCTGCGGCACCGAGTTGGCGGGGTACAGCGACTGGTCGGGGTACATCTCGCCGGCCAGGTTGGCGTCGCCGGCCACCTGCCAGCCCGACAGGTAGATGGCCTTGAGGCCGGCCTTGACCTGCTGCATGGCCTGGTTGCCGGTCAGGGCGCCCAGCGAATTGACGAAAGGCTCGCTGTGCAGTCGCTCCCACAGGCGGGTCGCGCCGCGGCGGGCCAGGGTGTGCTCGACGGCGATCGAGCCGCGCAGGCGGATGACATCCTCGGCGCTGTAGTCGCGCTTGATGCCCTGCCAGCGGCTGTTCTCGGCCCAGTCTTTCTGCAGATTGCGGATTTCGGTTTCGCGGTGGCTCATGGTCATGCTCCTTGGTCTATGGCTGAAAAGGCAAGAAAACTTCGGGGTTGCATTGCGTGAATCGTTGGAGAAAGTCTATGCCTGTGCTGCGGAGCAATGTGGCCGCGCCTCTTATATAAGAGGAAAAATATTATTTATATAAATCAATGACTTATTTAAATAATTCCGCATTGCGGAACGCGATTGTCATCCGTGAAATGGCCTCGCGCGGCGGCGCAGCACGAACTTTCACATGCCGGGAGCGGCGTTTCATGATGCGAAAAATAGGCCCTTCGCAACCGCCTACAATGCGGTCATCTCCACGTTTTCCGACGACCTTTCCATGACGCTGTCTCACGGCCCGCTGGGCCAGAGCGTGACCTACGTCTCGCAATACGACCCCTCGCTGCTGTTCCCCATCGCCCGCGCCCACAACCGCGAGGCGCTCAACCTGGCGAGCGGCCCGCTGCCGTTCACCGGGGTGGACCTGTGGAACGCCTATGAGTTGTCATGGCTCGACGCCAAGGGCAAGCCGCGGGTGGCGATGGCCACGTTCTCGGTGCCGGCCGACAGTCCCAACATCATCGAGTCCAAGTCGTTCAAGCTGTACCTGAACTCGTTCAACCAGACCCGGCTGGTCAACTCGGCCGCCCTGCGCGGCCGCCTGGAACGCGACCTGAGCGCCGCCGCCGGCGCGCCCGTGGGGCTGGACTTCATCCTGCCGCAGCGCTTTGGCGAACTGCGCATGGGCGAATTGGACGGTATCTATATAGACAAGCTCGACATCGAGATCGACACCTACGAGCCGGCGCCCGAGCTGCTGCGCACGCGCGCCGGCGACGTGGTCGAGGAAACCCTGTGCTCGCGCCTGCTCAAATCCAACTGCCCGGTGACCGGCCAGCCCGACTGGGCCAGCGTGCAGGTCCGCTACCGCGGCAAGCCGATCGACCGCGAGTCGCTGCTGCGCTACGTGATCTCATTCCGCCAGCACGCCGAGTTCCACGAGCACTGCGTGGAACGCATCTTCACCGACATCATGCAGGCCTGCGCGCCCGAGCAACTGACGGTCTATGCGCGCTACACGCGGCGCGGCGGGCTGGACATCAACCCGTGGCGCAGCAACGTCGAGACGGCGCCGCCGGCCGACGTGCGCACGGTGCGCCAGTAAAAACGGTCGTCGTCCGCCCCGAGGCGAACGACGCCCTTCACAGGCGGCGCCCCCGACGGCGCCGCCCGCCTCCCTACTTCACGAACGGCGCCGGCCGCGGCGTGTCGTCCGCCGAAGGCGGCAGCAGCGGGTACTGGATCGCCGGCTGGTCGCCCGTCAGGGTCTTCAGGAACGCCACGATCTGCGCGTTCTCGTCCGGCGTGAAGGTGCGGCCCAATTGCAGGCGGCCCATCACGTCCACCGCCTGCGTCAGGGTGGCGGCCTCGCCGTCATGGAAATACGGATAGGTCAACGCCACGTTGCGCAGCGTCGGCACCTTGAAGTTGAAGCGGTCGGCGTCCTTGCCGGTGACGGCGGCGCGGCCCTCGGCCTTGTTGTCGGTCTGGTACGGCGCCACCAGCCCCATCTTCTGGAACGAGTTGCCGCCCACCGCCACGCCGTTGTGGCACGCCACGCAGCCGCTGTTCTTGAACAACGTGTAGCCGGCCAGTTCCTGGACGGTCAGCGCCTTGTCGTCGCCCTTGAGCCACTGGTCGAAGCGCGAGTTCGGCGTCACCAGCGTTTCCTCGAAGGCGGCCAGCGCGCCCGTCACCTCGTCAATGGTGATGCCGTCCTTGCCGAACACCTGCTTGAACTCGGCGCGGTAGCCCGGAATGGAATTGAGCACCTGCACCGCCAGTTCGTGGGTGGAGGCCATTTCCATCGGATTGGCGATCGGGCCGCCGGCCTGCTCGCGCAGGTCCTTGGCGCGGCCGTCCCAGAACTGGGCGATGTTCAGGCTGGAATTGAGCACCGTGGGCGAGTTGATCGAACCCTGCTGCCACTTGTGGCCGATCGACGCCTTCAGGTTGTCCGCGCCGCCCATGCCCAGGTTGTGGCAGGAATTACAGGAGATCGCGCCCGAGCGCGACAGGCGCGGGTCGAAGAACAGCTTCTTGCCCAGTTCCACCTTGGCCGGGTCCTTGACCACCGCCGCCTCGATCGGCTGGATCGGTTCCTGGCGAGGCGCGCCCGACGCCTGGCCCGCCCACAGCGCAATGACGACACCCGCCGCGAGCATCGCGTGCTTCTTTCTCATGGCTTTCTCCTGTTGAATAACCTTATCCATACAAAGGTCATTACATCGGAGCCGGCCGGCGGGCGACTTGCGATGCGTCAAGGGCGCCGGCGCGTCGGCGCGCCCCGCAACGGCGGCTTGACCTGACGCAATCCGAATTGACTGCCTCGATCCGCCAGGCCGGCGGGCCGCGCGACCCGATCGCGTCAGTCGTTGGCGTCGAGCTGGCGCAGATGCGCCTCCAGGAAATCCACGCACACCCGCACCTTGGCCGAGGCGTTCAGCCGCGCCGGGTACACCGCCCAGATGTTGGCCTCCTGGCGGTACTGCGGCAGCACCGGCACCAGCTTGCCGGCGGCGATCAGCGGGCCCACGTCCCAGGCCGAGCGCAGGATGATGCCGCGGCCGTCCACCGCCCACTGCACCACCATCTCGCCATTGTTGGCCGACAGCGGTCCGCGCACCTTGACGGTGTGCTCGCGCTCGCCGCGCCGCATGCGCCAGACGCCGAAGGGATGATCGCGCTCCTTGATCACCAGGCAGTCGTGCGCGGCCAGGTCGTCCAGCTTGCGCGGCGCGCCGCGTTCGGCCAGGTATGACGGCGCCGCGCAAAGCAGCCTGTGGTTGGCGGCGAGCTTGCGCGCGATCACGTGCGGCGCGATATCGTCGCCGACCCGCACGTCCAGGTCGTAGCCCTCGGCGGCCACGTCGACCAGGCGGTCGAACACCTCGAAGCGCACCTGCACGGCGGGATGGCGCGACACGAACGCCGACAGCGCCGGCGCCACCACCCGCCGCCCGAAGCCGAAACTGCTGCAGATGCGCAGCAGGCCGCGCGGTTCGCGGCGCGTGACGCCGACTTCTTCGACCAGGTGCTCGACGTCGTCAAGAATGCGCTGGGCCCAGTGGTAGACGCGCTCGCCCGCCTCGCTGACGACCACGCGCCGCGTGGTGCGATGGAACAGCGGCGTGCCGAGGCTGGCCTCGAGCAGCCGGATGCGCTTGGTGACGTAGGCGGCCGACATGCCCAGGTCTTCGGCAGCGCGCGAAAAGCTGGAGGCGCGCACCACCGCGTTGAATACGCGCAGGTCGGCGGGGAGCAGGTCATTATTCACGATTCGTGCAGGGTAATTTCACGCAGTAGCCCATTGTAGATGGACTGTGGGGACACCTACCATGGCTGCCATCCCCTGCAACGCGCCCGACGGCGCGGCGCGGGACGCCCTTCCCCTTTTCTTTTCAGGTTCCGCATGTCCCACGTCCACAAAATCGCAGCCATCGCCGGCGACGGCATCGGCAATGAAGTCCTGCCCGAAGGCCTGCGCGCCGTTCAGGCCGCCGCCCGCCGCTTCGGCCTGGCGCTGCAGATCGACACCTTCCCCTGGGCCAACTGCGAGTACTACGCGCAGCACGGCGAAATGATGCCGCCCGACTGGAAGGAACAATTGCAGGGCTACGACGCCATCTTCTTCGGCGCGGTCGGCTGGCCCGCCACGGTGCCGGACCACGTGTCGCTGTGGGGTTCGCTGCTGAAATTCCGACGCGAGTTCGACCAGTACATCAACCTGCGTCCGGTCCGATTGTTTGAAGGCGTGCCGTGCCCGCTGGGCGGCCAGCGCCCGGGCGACATCGATTTCTTCATCGTGCGCGAGAACACCGAAGGCGAATACACCAACCTGGGCGGCCGCCTGTTCCCCGGCACCGAGCGCGAGATCGTGATCCAGGAATCGGTCTTCACCCGCCACGGCACCGACCGCGTCATGCGCTATGCCTTCGAGCTGGCCAGCCAGCGCCAGCGCAAGCAGCTCACGATCGCCACCAAGAGCAACGGCATCGCCATCAGCATGCCCTGGTGGGACGAGCGCGCCGACGCCGTCGGCCAGCAGTACCCCGACGTCAAGACCGACAAGCAGCACATCGACATCCTGGCCGCGCGCTTCGTGCTGCAGCCCCAGCGCTTCGACGTGGTGGTGGCCTCCAACCTGTTCGGCGACATCCTGTCGGACCTGGGTCCGGCCTGCACCGGCACCATCGGCATCGCGCCCTCGGCCAACCTGAACCCGGAGCGCGCCTTCCCGTCGCTGTTCGAGCCCGTGCACGGCTCGGCGCCGGACATCTACGGCAAGGGCATCGCCAACCCCATTGCCATGATCTGGTCGGGCGCGCTGATGCTGCAGTTCCTGGGCAGCCAGGACGCACACGACGCCATCCTGGCCGCCATCGAACACTGCCTGAAGAACGGCCCGCGCACGCCCGACCTGGGCGGCCAGGCCCGCACCGAGGACATCGGCCGCGCCATTGCCGCCCATATCGAGGTGCAAGGCTGATCCCGGGCGCGGCAAGCGCTCTCCTTCCCAAGACGGCGGCAAACCCGCCGGCCCCAAAACAGAACGCCGCCCGAGGGCGGCGTTCTGCCTGCTGCGATGGCGGACGCGTCAGGAACGCGCCGGCACCGCGGCGGCGGGATCGGCCCGGCGCGCCTGCACCGCGATCCACTGCGCCAGCAGCGCGGCGGCGGCGAACGCCACGCCCGCGCCGATCCACGGTCCCTGGCGCAATCCCGCGTCCAGCAGCAGGCCGAAAGCCAGCGGCCCCAGCGCCGAACCGACGTCCATGCCGGAATACACCAGGCCGTAGACCGAGCCGGTCGAGCCCTTGGGCGTCACGCGCCGGATCAGCATGTCGCGCGACGGCGCGGCCACGCCCGAGCAGAAGCCGGCCAGCGCCACCACCGGCGCGGCGAACAGCGCCGGCACCAGGCCCAGCGCCAGCACCACCAGCGTCAGGCCGGCCAGGATCAGCGCCACCATCACCGTGCGCTCGGTGCGCGGGTTGGCCGACACCAGGAAACCGCCGGCCGCCATGCCCACCGCCGACGCCACCATGTAGCCGGACAGCGCCGAGCTGGCCGCCACCTTGGACAGGTCGTACAGTTGGCCCAGCAGCGGAATGGTGTAGTTCTGCACCGACGACAGCGCGATCGAGGTGCAGGCGAAGAACAGGAACGCGCCCCATAGCGCCGGCTTGGACAGCAGCGTGGCCAGGGTCGTCAGCACGCCTTCCTGCGGCTTGGGCGCGGCGCGCGCGCCGGCCTTGGCACCGTCGGCCTGGGCCGGCTCCGCGCCGCCCAGCAGGTTGCGGCCCAGCACGGTCAGCAGCAGCACGAAGGCCACCAGCGCCGCGGCGCTGTAGGCCGCCACGCGCCAGTTGGCCAGCAGCGTGATCGAGGTCATGAACACGGGCGTCAGGGCCCAGCCCAGGTTGCCGGTCAGGCCATGGGTGGAAAAGGCATGGCCCAGGCGCGGCGCCGTGATGCGGTGGTTGATGATGGAATAGTCCGCCGGGTGGAACACCGAATTGCCGATGCCGCCGACCACCGCGGCCGCCATCAGCATGGGGTAGCCGGTGGCCGAGCCGATCAGCAGGCCGGACAGCACGAAACAGGCCAGGCCGAACCACAGCACCGGCCGCGCGCCGATGCGGTCCACCACGAACCCGGACGAGGCCTGGCCGATGCCCGAGACCACATAGAAGGTCGACACCAGCAGGCCGAGGCGGGCGAAGTCCAGCCCGAACTCGTTGCCGAGCGACACGTACAGCGACGGCAGGACCAATTGGAAGAAGTGCGACGAGGCATGCGCCACGCCGATCAAGAGGATGATCTGCCAGTCGCGGCGGCGGACGGCGGCGTCCGAGGCAAGGGGGGATGCAGCGGTAGTCATTGCGCAAGGCCGCGGGCAGCGGCGAAAGGCGGCCGCCCCGGGGCGGCTCGCGGGTTGTCTCCAGCAACGTCCGGCCAGGCCGGCGTTGTCCCAATGGCGAATGCGGCGCATGGCCGGGCCGGTCGCGGTCCTCGCCCCGCCGGCTTCGCTCTTGATCTGTCAGGACGGCCCCGGGCGCGAGCCGGGCCGCCGCGGGTTACTGCGCTTTCTCGCGGATCGCGGGCCAGGCGCGCTGCAGGTAATACAGCATCGACCAGACCGTCAGCACCGCGGCCACGATGATCAGCACGTCGCCCAGCATCTTGGTGGAGATGCCGTGGATCGGTTGGTTGTACAGCAGGCACGGAATCGCCACCATCTGCGCGGCGGTCTTGAACTTGCCCAGCCGGTGCACCGCCACGCTGGCGCTGGCGCCGATCTTGGCCATCCACTCGCGCAGCGCCGAAATGGTGATTTCGCGGCCGATGATGATGAGCGAAATGAAGGCATCGACGCGGCTCAGGTCCAGCAGCACGATCAGCGCGGCGCAGACCATCAGCTTGTCGGCCACCGGATCCAGGAACGCCCCGAACGCCGACGTCTGGTTCCAGCGGCGCGCCAGCCAGCCATCGAACCAGTCGGTCAGGGCGGCGATGATGAACGCCCAGGCGGCAAAGGTGTCGCGCACCGGCACGGACAACCAGCTTTCAGGCAGGTAGAACAGCCCTACCACCAGCGGAATCATGGCGATACGCAGCCACGTCAGAATTATGGGTACGTTAATTGGCATAGTGTCCGTATGCTACATCAGCCGGGTTGCACTGGCTGTCCCGGGGCCGCCGGGCGGCCGCCACCCGGCCGTCCGGAGCCTTATCCGCGCAGCGCCTCATAGATCCGTTCGGCCAGTTCCTCGGAAATGCCGTCCACCGACGCCAGGTCCTCGATGCTGGCCGAGGCCACCCCCGAAAAACCGCCGAAACGGGCCAGCAGGCGCTGGCGGCGGCGCGCCCCGACCCCTTCGATCTCCTCCAGCCGCGACACATTGCGGGTCTTGGCGCGGCGCGCGCGCATGCCGGTGATGGCGAAACGGTGGGCCTCATCGCGCACCTGCGCGATCAGCATCAGGGCGGCCGATTCGCCGCCCAGCGCCACCGGCGGGCGGCCGTCGGCGAACACCAGGGTTTCCAGGCCGACCTTGCGCCCTTCCCCCTTGGCCACGCCCACCAGCGCCTGGATGTCCAGGCCCAGCTCGGCGAACACCTGGCGCGCCACCTCGACCTGGCCCTTGCCGCCGTCGATCAGCACCAGCCCGGGCATCTGCGCCTCGCCGTCGGCCACCTTGGCGAAGCGCCGCGTCAGCACCTGGCGCATGGCGGCGTAGTCGTCGCCCGGGGTGATGCCCGCGATGTTGTAGCGGCGGTACAGCGACGGCTGCATGTCGTGGTGCTCGAACACCACGCAGGAGGCCTGGGTGGCCTCGCCGGCGGTATGGCTGATGTCGAAGCACTCGATGCGCAGCGCGTCCAGCGCCGCCTCGTCGGTATCCAGGTCCAGCGCCTCGGCCAGCGCCAGGGTGCGGGCGGCGCGGGCGCCGGATTCGGTCAGGGCGCGGGCCAATGCCATCTCGGCGTTCTTGAGCGCCTGCTCCAGCCAGGCGCGGCGCGCGCCCTGCGGCCGCGTCAGCACGCGCGACGGACGGCCGCCGGCCTGCTCCACCAGCAGGTCGATCAGGCCGGCGTCGGGCAGCGCGTGCGAACAGACCAGCACCGGCGGCAGCGCGTTGTCGGTGTAGTGCTGGGCCACGAAGGCTTCCAGCACCTGCGGCGCGGCCTCGCCCTCGGCGTGGGTCGGGAAGAACGGCTTGTCGCCCAGGTGGCGCCCGCCCCGCACCATGGCCAGGTTGACACAGACCTTGCCGCCGGCGATGGCGACCGCGACGATGTCGGTGTCCTCGCCGCTGACGTTTTCCATGGTCTGCTGGTGCAGCACCCGCGCCAGCGAGCCCATCTGGTCGCGCAGCGCGGCGGCTTCCTCGAAGCGCAGCGCCTCGGCGGCCTCCAGCATGCGGGCCTCGATCTCGCCCATCACGTCCTTGGCCTCGCCGTTCAAGAAGCGCACCGCGCGCTGCACGTCCGAAGCGTAGTCCTGCGCCTGGATGGCGCCCACACAGGGCGCCGAGCAGCGCCCGATCTGATGCAACAGACAGGGCCGCGAACGGTTGGCGAAGACGGTGTCCTCACAGGTGCGCAGGCGGAACACCTTCTGCAGGATCTGGATGGTCTCGCGCACCGCCCAGGCGTTGGGGAACGGGCCGAAGTATTGGCCGCGCTTGTTGGTGGCGCCGCGGTAATAGGCGATGCGCGGCCAGTCGTGGCCGGTGATCAGCAGGTACGGGTAGGACTTGTCGTCGCGGAACAGGATGTTGTAACGCGGCTTCAGGCTCTTGATGAGGTTGTTTTCCAGGATCAGCGCTTCGGCCTCGGAGCGCGTGACGGTGACCTCCAGCCGCGCCACCTTCGCCACCATCTGGGCGATGCGCGGGCTGGACAGGTTCTTCTGGAAATACGACGAGACGCGCTTTTTCAGGTCGCGCGCCTTGCCGACATACATGACCTCGCCGGCCGCATCCAGGTGTCGGTAGACACCCGGCAGATGCGGCAGGTCAGCCAGGAACGATTTGAGATTGAAGTCGTCGGGCATTCTGGTAACGGCTTTCGGCCTGCAGGGAGTCCCAGTCGAGCGCGTCGAAACGCGGCATCAACCGGCGGATGCGGGCCACGGACTCGGGCGCGTGGTCGAATTCGAGCCGCGCCAGCAGCTCGTCGGCCAGGTCGGGCCGGTTGCACACCAGCACCATGTCGCAGCCGGCGCCCAGCGCGGCCTGGGCGCGCGCCAGGATGTCGCCGGCGACGGACGCGCCCTCCATGGTCAGGTCATCGGAGAACACCACGCCATCGTAGCCCAGGCGGGTGCGCAGGATGTCCTGCACCCAGCGCCTGGAGAAACCGGCCGGGTGCTTGTCGACCTTGGGGTAGATCACGTGCGCCGGCATCACCGACGGCAGCACCGCGTCGCCCAGCCAGGCGTAGGGCGCGGCGTCGTCCTTCAGGATGCGCTCGAGCGGACGCGGATCGACCGGGATCTCGTGGTGCGAATCCGCGCCGACGAAGCCGTGTCCCGGGAAATGCTTGCCGCAGGCCGACATGCCGGCCAGCGCCAGGCCCTGGATCAACGCGCGCGACAGCATCGTCACCACCCGCGCGTCATGATGGAAAGCGCGGTTGCCGATCACCTTGCTGACGCCGTAATCCAGGTCCAGCACCGGCGTGAAGCTCATGTCCACGCCGCAGGCGCGCAGCTCGGCGGCCAGCACGTAGCCGGCCTCGGTCGCCAGGCGCATGGCGGTCAGCGGATCGCGGTCCCACAGCGCGCCCAGGTCGCGCATCGCGGGCAGCGGCGTGAAGCCGTCCTCGCGGAAGCGCTGCACCCGGCCGCCCTCGTGGTCGACCAGGATCAGCAGGCGCTCCTTGCGCGCCTTGTGGATCTGGCGGGTCAGCTCGGTGAGCTGGCGACGGTTCTCGAAATTGCGCGCGAACAGGATCACGCCCCCCACCAGCGGGTGGCGCAGGCGCTTCTTTTCTTCCTTGGTCAGCACGGTGCCGGCCACATCGACCATTACGGGACCGGGCGGCAGCGCCCGGGATTTCTTCTTGGCCATCGGCGTGTCCTTCTGTGTTGCTAGCCGGCCCGCGGGCTCAAGGCTTGCGTTCGACCACCACGTAGGCGGCGGCCATGTCGGATTCATCGGTAATGGAAACGTGCGCGGCGCCGAAGCGCTGCACGTACCATTCCAGCAGTTCTGGGGCGATCACCAGCACGGGCCGCCCCCCGGGCGCGTTCAGGGTCTGCACCCGGCGCCAGGTCATGGGCATGCGCATGCCCAGCCCCACCGCCTTGGAAAAGGCTTCCTTGGCGGCAAAGCGCGTCGCCAGGAAGCGCACGCCGCGCACCGGGTCGCGGGCGCGGCGCGCATGGAACTTGGCCAGTTCCTCGGGCCCCAGGATCTTCTCGGCGAAACGGTCGCCGTGGCGCGCCAGCGCGCGCTCGATGCGATCGATGCGCAGCAGGTCCATGCCGATGCCGCCGATGGCGGCCGGCGGGGGGACGGCGAGAGGGGATTCGGGCTGGGACATCGCTATGGCGCCGAGGGAGGGGGTCGGGCCCGGCCTCAACGGCCGCGCAGCGCTTCCAGGCGAGCCTGCACCATCAGCGCCTTCATGTCGCGCACGGCCTTCTCCCAGCCATCGAACACCGCCTGCGCCACGATGGCGTGGCCGATGTTGAGCTCGGAAATGCCGTCCAGCGCCGCCACCGGCTTGACGTTGCCATAGTGCAGGCCATGGCCGGCGTTGACGCGCAGGCCATGGCGCAGCCCTTCGGCCACCGCCACGCGGATGCGTTCCAGCTCCGCCAGGGCGGCGTCGCCCTCGGCTTCGGCATAGGCGCCGGTGTGCAGCTCGATGACCGGCGCGCCCGCGCGGGCGGCGGCGGCGATCTGCGCCGGGTCGGGGTCGATGAACAGCGACACGCGGATGCCGGTCTCGGTCAGCAGGCCGACCGCGTCCGTCACCGCCGACAGCGCGCCGGCCACTTCGAGCCCGCCTTCGGTGGTCAGCTCGGTGCGTTTTTCCGGCACCAGGCAGACGTCATTGGGCTTGACCGCGCAGGCGATCTCCAGCATCTCGGGCGTGACCGCGCACTCCAGGTTCATGCGCGTGCGCAGTTGCGGCCGGATCGCGTAGACGTCGGCGTCCTGGATGTGGCGGCGGTCTTCGCGCAGATGCAGCGTGATCAGGTCGGCGCCGGCGTCCTCGGCGCGCAGCGCCGCGGCCACCGGGTCGGGATAGGTCGTGTGACGCTGCTGCCGCAGGGTCGCGACGTGATCGATGTTTACACCAAGTTCTATCATTGCACTTTCGTTGTTTCTTCCCAGCCGCCGCCCAACGCCTTGTAGAGTTCCACACGGTTGATCAGCGCGGCCAGGCCGGTTTGCACCAGCGCGAGCTGGGCATTGAAAAAGTCCACTTGCGCGGTCTGCACCTGCAGGTAGCTGTCGATGCCATTGGTATAACGCAGGTTCGACAGTTCCAGGGTGCGCGCCGACGAATCCTGCAACGCGCGCTGGGCGTCCAACTGCGCGCCATAGGTGGCTTCGCCCGCCAGCGCGTCCGAGACCTCGCGGAACGCCTGCTGGATGGTCTGCTCGTACTGCGCCACGGCGATATTGTCGCGCGCCTTGGCCAGGTTCAAGCCTTCGCGGATGCTGCCGCCGGCGAACAGCGGCGTGGTGATCGACGGCGAAAAGCTCCAGTAGCCCTGGCCGCCCTTGAACAGCGTATCCAGCGAGGGGCTGGCCACGCCGAACAGCCCGGTCAGCGAGATGGTCGGGAAGAACGCCGCGCGCGCCGCGCCGATGTTGGCGTTGGCCGACTTCAGGTTGTTCTCGGCGGCCAGGATGTCCGGACGGCGCTCCAGCAGGTCGGACGGCAACCCGGCCGGCACGCTCGCCAGCAACTGGTCGCGGCCGAACGGCGCCGGCGCCGGCAGATCATCGGGCAACGGCGTGCCCAGCAGCAGCACCAGCGCGTTGACGGCCTGAGCCTGGGCCCGGGCCAGTTGCGCCAGGTCGGCCGATGCCGTGTCCAGCAGCGACTTGGACTGGTTCAGGTCGAGTTCGGACGCCACGCCACCGTCGAAGCGGCGCTTGACCAGGTTGTACGACTCCTGGCGCGAGGCGAGGGTGCGCTGGGTCAGTTCGAGTTGCACCTGGGCGGCGCGCAGGTTGAAGTACGACTGCGCCACCGCGCCGATCAGCGTGATGTGGGTGCTCTTTTGCGCCTGCTCGGTCGACAGGTACTGCTGGTACGCCGCTTCCGACAGGCTGCGCAGGCGGCCGAACAGGTCGATCTCGAACGTGGTCAGGCCGATGCCGGCCTGGTACGAACTGCTGATCGAACCGGCGCCCGGCTGGCGCATGTTCTCGGGCAAGCGCTGGCGTTGGCCCTGGATGCCGGCGCCGATGCTGGGCCACTGCGCGCCGCGCTGCACGCCGTACTGGGCGCGCGCCTCTTCGACGCGCTGCACCGCCACGCGCAGGTCGCGGTTGTTGACCAGCGCCAGCTCGATCAGGCGCTGCAGGCGCGGATCGTGGAAGAACTCGCGCCAGCCCAGGTCGGCCGCGGGCGTGCCCGCCTGCGGCGCCACCGCCGACGCGGGCTGCGTGCCCAGCGACATCGGATTGGCGTACGCGCCGTACTGCACCTTGGGCTGGTCCGGCCAGTTGCCGGAGACCGGCGCGTCAGGGCGCTTGTAGTCGGGCGCCAGCGAGCAGCCGGCCAACGCCACCGCCACGAAGGCGGACAAGGCGGTCTGTTTGAACATCAGGGCGCTCATTCCTTGCCCTCCTGGCCACCGTTGGGTTGTGCGGGAGCGTCCGGCGGGGTCTGCCCCGCCGCCGCCTTCTTGGCCGCCTGTTCTTCCTCGAAGGCGCGCAGCTCGGCGCCCAGCAGGCGCGGCTTGGTCTTGAACAGTCCCAGCACCACCACGAAGAAGGTCGGCACGAAAATCACCGCGAACGGCGTCGCGGCCAGCATGCCGCCCAGCACGCCCAGGCCCACCGCGCGCTGGCTGGCGGCGCCGGCGCCGGTGGCCATGGCCAGCGGCACCACGCCCAGGATGAACGCCAGCGAGGTCATCAGGATCGGCCGGAACCGCAGGCGCGCGGCTTCCACCGCCGCTTCATAAAGCCCCATGCCGCGCGCGTACTGGTCCTTGGCGAATTCCACGATCAGGATGGCGTTCTTGGCCGCCAGCCCGATCACGGTCACCATGCCCACCTGGAAGTACACGTCGTTGGACATGCCCAGCGCGCTGACCAGCGCCACCGCGCCCAGCATGCCCAGCGGCACCACCAGCATCACCGAGATCGGGATGGCCCAGCTTTCGTACAGCGCGGCCAGCACCAGGAACACCACCAGCAGCGACAGGCCCATCAGGATCGGGGCCTGGTTGCCGGCCTGGCGTTCCTGGTAGGACAGCCCGGTCCACTCGTAGCCGAAGCCCTGCGGCAACTGGCCCACCAGCTTCTGCATTTCCTCCATGGCCTGGCCGGTGGTGTAACCGGCCGCGGCGCTGCCGCCGATCCGCATCGATTCGTAGCTGTTGTAGCGCACCACCTGCACCGGGCCTTGCGACCACTTGGCGGTGACGAACGACGACAGCGGCACCATGCCACCCTGGGTGTTGCGGGCGTTCAGCTTGAGCACGTCCGACAACTGCATGCGGTACGGCGCATCCGCCTGCACCCAGATGTTCTGCATCCGGCCCAGGTTGGGGAACTTGCTCAGGTAGGCTGAACCGACGGCGGTGGAGATCAGCGAGGCGGCCTCGTCGAAATTCACCCCCAGCGCGGCGGCCTTGTCGCGGTCGATGTCCAGCGTCAGTTGCGTGCCGGCCGACAGGCCGGTGATGCGCACCTGCGACAGCACCGGGCTCTTCATGGCCATGCCCATCAGTTGCCCCGTGGCCGCGGCCAACGCCTCGGTGCCGGCCGCGCCGCGGTCCTGCAGGCGCAGGTCGAAACCGGTGGCGTTGCCCAGCGACGAGATGGCCGGCGGCACGAGCGTGAACACCTGGGCGTCGTGGATGCCCATGAGCTGCTTCTGGAATGCATTGAACGCAATCGCGCCGGCCGAATCGCCCTTGCCCTTGCGGTCCTTGAAGTCCTTGAGCGTGGTGAAAGCGATGGCCGCGTTCAGGCCGTTACCGTTGAAGCTGAAGCCCTGCACGGTAATGATGTTCTCGACCGCGGGGATCTGGCGGAAATAGGCCTCGACCTCCTCGATCACCTCCACCGTGCGGTTGGCGCTGGCGCCCGTGGGCAGCTCGATGTTGCTGATGACGTAGCCCTGGTCTTCTTCCGGCAGGAACGAAGACGGCAGGCGCAGGTACAGCCAGCCCAGCAGGATCACCAGCACCAGGAACGCCAGCATCATGCGGCCGCCCTTGTGCAGGATGCGCGAGACCCAGTTCTGGTAGCCGTGCGTGGTGGCGTCGAACTTGCGGTTGAACCAGCCGAAGAAGCCCTTTTTGTCGTTGTGGTGTCCCTTGGGCACCGGCTTGAGGATGGTCGCGCACAGCGCCGGCGTGAAGGTCAGCGCCAGCAGCGCCGAGAAGAAGATCGACACGGCCATGGCCACCGAGAACTGGCGGTAGATCACGCCCACCGACCCGCTCATGAAGGCCAGCGGCAGGAACACCGTCACCAGCACCAGCGTGATGCCGATGATGGCGCCGCTGATCTGCGGCATGGCCTTCTTGGTGGCTTCCTTGGGCGGCAGGCCTTCGGTCGCCATGATCCGCTCGACGTTCTCGACCACCACGATGGCGTCGTCCACCAGGATGCCGATGGCCAGCACCATGGCGAACATGGTCAGCACGTTGATCGAGAAGCCCAGCCCCAGCATGACCGCGAACGACCCCAGCATGGCCACCGGCACCACCAGCGCCGGGATCAGGGTATATCGCACGTTCTGCAGGAACAGGTACATCACCAGGAACACCAGCACCATGGCTTCGGCCAGGGTGTGCAACACCTGCTCGATCGAGACCTTGACGTACGGCGCGGTGTCGTAGGGGATGGCGTAGGTGATGTTGCCGGGGAAGTACTTGGACAGTTGGTCCATCTGCTGACGCACGCCCTGGGCGGTGGCCAGCGCGTTGGCGTCAGGCGACAGCACGATGGCGAAGGCCGCCGTCGGCTTGCCGTTCAGGCGCGCGCCGAACTGGTAGTTGTCGGCGCCGACCTCGATGCGGGCGACGTCGCGCAGCAGCACCTTGGAGCCATCGCTGTTGGCGCGCAGCACGATCTTGCCGAAACCTTCCACCGTGCTGAGCTGGCCGTTGGCCACCACCGTGGCGGTGATGCGCTGCGAGTCGGGGTTGGGCGGCGCGCCGATGCTGCCGCCGGACACCAGCACGTTCTGCGACGAGATGGCCTGGTTGACCTCGGCCATGCTCAGGCTGAAGCCCACCAGCTTGGCCGGATCGACCCAGATGCGCATGGCGCGCGGCGCCGCGAACAGCTGGAACTGGCCCACGCCCGACACCCGCGACACCGGGTTCTGGACGTTGCGGGTGATGTAGTCGGCCAGCGCCGTCTGGTCGAGCGAGCCGTCGGTGGACGACAGCGTCACGATCATCAGGAAGCCGGTGCTGGTCTGCTCGTACTTCAGGCCCTGCTGCTGCACGGCGGCGGGCAACTGGGCGATCACGTTGGACACGCGGTTCTGCACGTCCACCTGCGCCAGGTCGGGATCGCGCCCGGGCGCGAAGGTGGCGGTGATGGTCGAGGTGCCGTAGGAATCGCTGACCGACTCGTAGTAGATCAGGCCCTTGGCGCCGTTGAGCTTGTCCTCGATGATACTGGTGACCGATTCGGCCACTTCCTTGGCCGACGCGCCCGGATAGGTCGCGGTGATGGTGATGGCCGGCGGCGCCACGTCGGGGTACTGCGACACCGGCATGTTCGGGATGGCCAGTATCCCCGCCAACAGGATGAACAGGGCGACTACCCAGGCGAAGATTGGTCGATCAATGAAAAATTGCGGCATGTGGGCTGACTCTGAAAGCGATGCTCACCAAAGAGGAACGCAGCGCGTTGCGCTGCGAGCCGCTTACGATTTCTGGCCGGCGGCCGGGGCCTGCTGCGCCGGCTTGGCGGGGTCCGCGGGCTTGGCCGCGGGAGCGCCCGCCGCGGGATCCGCCGGCTTGGCGCCAGGCTGTGCCGGCGGCTGGCCGCCCGCCTTGTCCTTGTTCCAGGGGCTGGCCTGCACCGGGGCGCCGGGACGGATCTTCTGGAAGCCTTCGACCACGACCACGTCGCCGGCCTTCAGGCCGCTGGTGACGATCCAGTTGTTCTTGATGGCGCCGCCGGTGGTGACGGGCAACTGTTCGATCTTGTTGTCCTTGACCAGCATCAGGCTCTGCGAACCGTCGGCCGTGCGCTGCAGCGCCTGCTGCGGCACCAGCAGGGCCTGGTCGTCCACGCCCTGCTCCAGGCGCACGCGCACGTACATGCCGGGCAACAGGATGCCGTCGGGGTTGGGCACCTCGGCGCGCAGGTTGACCTGGCCGGTGCTGGGATCGACCGTGATGCCGGTGAAGAGCAGCTTGCCCGGCTTGTCGTATTCGGACCCGTCTTCCAGCACCACGGTGGCGCGGGCGGCATCCTTGCCGACCTGCTGCAGCTTGCCGCTGGCGAAGGCGCGACGCAGCGCGGCCAGGTCGGCGGTGGACTGGGTGAAGTCAACGTAGATCGGGTCGAGCTGCTGCACGGTGGCCATCTGCGTGGCGGAGGTGGCCTCGACCAGCGCGCCCTCGGTCACCAGCGGCTTGCCGATGCGGCCCGTGATCGGCGAGGTGACATCGGTGTAGCCGAGGTTGATGGACGCGTTGTCCTGCGCCGCCTTGGCGGCGGCCACGGTGGCATCGGCCTGGCGGTAGGCCGCCACGGCATTGTCGTATTCCTGCTTGCTGACGGCGTTGGCCTTGACCAGCGGCGCGTAGCGGTCGGCCAGCAGCTTGGCGCTGAACAGGTTGGCCTGCGCCTGCTTGAGCTGTGCGGTCGCCTGATCGTAGGCGGCCTTGTAGGGCGCCGGATCGATCTTGAACAGCAACTGGTTTTCCTTGACGTCGCCCCCCTGCTCGAAGGCGATCTTCTGGACGATGCCGGTGACCCGCGAGCGGATCTGGGCGTCGCGCACCGCGTCGACGCGGCCGGGCAGTTCGGAGACGATGGGTGTGCGTTGCGGCTGCACCGTGATGACGCTGACCTGCGGCATGCCGGGGTTCATCTGCGGCTTTTCACCGCAACCCGCCAACAACAGCGCGAGGACGCCGCCGGAAAAAGCCAGACTTGATACACGTTTAGGCGAAAACCGCATTGAAACCCCCGCGAAGTTAACCGCGTCAAGCGACCGCAACAATGTAACGGCGTTAGCTGAGCGCCGTGTCCGGTTGCCGAAGGACGGCCGCGGGCTTGCGCGGCCGTGTCCGACCGCCGTATTTGACCGCAATACGTGATTGCAATCAAAACAAAATCCCGCGCTCCGCCACTGACACGTGAATAGCCCGTTAATGTAACTCAGTTATTGGGGAAATCACTGATTTTCACGACGGCGCGCGACATGGGAAGCGGCGAAAAACAAACGGATCCGGGGGGAATCCGCCCGCCGCGATCAGACGTCGGCAACCTCTTGCAGGTTGCCCAGGAAAACATAGCCCACGCCATGCACCGTATGCAACGGCAGGCGCCCGCCAGCCTCGCGCACCTTGCGCCGCAGGCGGCAGATCGCCACATTCAGGGCGCGCAGGTTGGTGCTCTGGCGCGGCAGCATCAATTCCTCGCGCAGCAAGGCGAGTTCCTCGCGCAACAGTTCCTTGCGCGGGTTGCGCAGCAGGCACTGGAAGCAGGCCCGCTCGACCTCGGTCAGGTCCAGCCGCGTGCCTTGCGGGGTCAGCAAGGTCCAGCCGTGGTACAGCAGGCTCCACCAGCCGTCGAGCCGCACCGGGAAGGGGCCGTCGGCCGCTTCGGCCGCGGCGGCCGGCGGCGGGGCCGGCGTGGCGGCGCCCGGAACCGCAGGCGCGGACTGCGGGCCGCGGACAGGGGGAACGGGGAAAGCGATAGTCATGTTGGCGTCTCCAGCGGGCGCGGGCGCGGCGCGGAAGACGGCGGCCCGGACCCGGAACAAGGTTTCAAGTCTTGCCGAAAGACTACCGTTGCTGACGCCGTTGTGCGGCGAAGTTTCCCTGGAATCAGACGGATCCCAGACCGCCGCGCGGAACCTCAGGAGGTGTGCTTGCCATTGCGGTGGATGTCGTGGGCCACGAAGCAACTGTCCTGCGTCGGGCGCGCCAGGATACCCGGCTTGGCCAGCGTCTGGCGGATGTCGGCCAGGCCCGACTCCCAGTGCTCGCGCATGGCCTCGGTGCCGAACTCATAGTCCTTGGAGAAGCGCTCGCGGTGCTTGGACTCGTAGATCAGGTTGATGATGTTGGTGGCCGGGGTCTTGGCCAGGCGGCGGATCTCGGCCAGCTCGGGCGCGCCCCGCTCTTTTTCGGGCAGGCGCTCCAGCAGTTGCTGCAGGCCATGGCGCAGCTTGAGCACGCGGCGTAGCTGGTCGGTGACCATGCGGGTCCGGCTGGAGTACTGGATGTCCTTCTGGCGCTCGGCCACTTCCTCGAGCGTGGTCGGCAGCCCGCCGCGCGCGGGCCACAGGTCGACCTGGAAGGCCAGCGTGTCGCGCATCGTGTCGCTGGTCAGGACCTGCGCCAGCGGCGTGTTGGACACCACGCCCCCGTCCCAGTAGTGCTCGCCGTCGATCTCCACTGACGGGAAGCCGGGCGGCAAGGCGCCGGAGGCCATGATGTGCTCGGGCCGCAGGGTGTCCTTGAGGCTGTCGAAATAGGCGAAATTGCCACTGCGCACATTGACCACGCCAAAGCTGGCGCGCACCGCGCCGGAATTGAGCAGATCGAAATCCACGTACTCGCGCAACGTCGCCGCCAGCGGCGTGGTGTCGTAGAAGCTGGTGGACGCCGCGCCCTTGCCGTGCACCCAGTAAGGCGGCGGAAAGCGCGGCTTGAAAAAGCCCGGCTGCCCCGAGAACAGCGCCTGGAAGGCCGACAACTGGCCATTCATGGCGGGCGAGCCGAAGCCGAATGGAATGCCCTCGAACATGCCGGCCAGCGTATCGCCCCAGGGGACGGAGGCGAACCCCGCCGGCCGGCAGATGCTTTCCCAGAACCCGCGCAGCCGTTCGATGCGCTCGTCCTCGCGCGAACCGGCAATGATCGCCGCGTTGATCGAACCGATCGAGATGCCGGAGATCCAGTTCGGGCGGATGCCGGCCTCGTGCAGGCCCTGGTACACCCCCGCCTGGTACGAGCCGAGGGCGCCGCCGCCCTGCAGCACCAGGGCGACGGTGTCATAGGACGGCGTGGCGCCGGTATCGGTAGACGAGGATTTGCGGCGGGTGCTCATGCGGGGTTCCTTTGGATGACGCTACGGTTTGCGCTTGTCCGGCCGCTGCGGCGCGGCGACGCCGGCGCGGAACGGATACTGGGCGAAGACCTGGGCCACGGCCTTCTCTATGCTCTGCGGCGAGGTCGCGGCCTCGGGATCGCGGACTTCGCCGACTGCGACGCCCTCCCACACCAACTGTTTGCGGCGCGGGTCGACCAGGTCGATGTTGAGGGTGCCCTCGGTGTATTGGTAGACGGTGTCGCCCCAGCCGTAGCCGGGCCAGCCGCCGTAGAAGCCGGCGCGATAGCCGTAGTACGGCCCCATCGGCGGAGGCGGCGGCGCCTGGGTCACCTCGGTCTTCTGCTGCAGTTTGCCGTTGAAATTGACCAGAAGGTCGGGATTGGCGGCGTCGTAGACATAACCGCGCATTTCCATCTGGCCACGGGTCGCGTCCTTGAGGCGTTCGGTCAGCAGGGTGCTGTAGCCGGCCTTGTCGGTGCCCAGCGGCGACATGTAGCCGAAGGTCCGGTAGCGCGAGAAATCCGCCTGATGGTCGTAATCGCTTTTGATGGTGGGGCCGGAAGCGCAGGCCGCCAGTAGTGTCACCATGGAACCCGATGCCAGCATTTTCAGCGCTTTCATGTCGATCTCCAAGAAGCGGGGCCGCGAGCCGGCCCCCGATGTCAACACACCTCAACACATCCTGAGCGCACTCATAGTGCCGCGAAGCGGATAAAGTTTCAACAGCATCTCATTCTCATCCGATCCCTCCCGAATGCCGGCGGCGCGGGCTCCATTACACTCGCGGTACTTTCATCACGCTGACCACACCCGATACCGATGTTGGAACTCGACGGCTCGATTTGGTTTCGTTCCGGCGCCCAGAACTGGGGCGGCAAGAACCGCATAGACCTGCTGGCGCAGATCGACGCCACCGGCTCGATCACGGCCGCCGCGCGCGCGGTCGGCATGAGCTACAAGGGCGCCTGGGACGCCATCGACGCCATGAACAACCTGGCGGGCGAACCGCTGGTGTTGCGGGCGGCCGGCGGCAAGGGCGGCGGCGGCACGCGCCTGACCGACCGGGCGCGCGGCCTGATCGCGACGTTCCGGGTGCTAGAAGCCGAGCACCGCAAATTCATGGAAAACCTGGCGCGCGCCGGCCTGGATGCCAGCGGCGACATCGACCTGATGAGACGCTTCATGCTGAAAACCAGCGCACGCAACAAACTCATGGGCACCGTGATGGAGGTCCGCACGGGCGCCGTCAACGACGAAGTCCTGCTGCGCATCGCCGGCGGCCAGGTCATCACGGCCACCATCACCCGCGAGAGCACCCAGGAACTCGAACTGGCGCCCGGCAAGGAAGCGCTGGCGCTGGTCAAGGCCTCGTCGGTGATCGTCGGCGCGCCCGGCGCCGGCCTGCGGCTGTCGGCCCGCAACCAATTGCCAGGCACCGTGACGGCGGTGCGCGCCGGCGCGGTCAACAGCGAGATCCTGATCGAACTGGAAGGCGGCGCCACGCTGGCGGCCATCGTCACCAACGAAAGCGCGCAGGACCTGGGACTGGGCGAAGGCGCGGGCGCGGTCGCCGTGTTCAAGGCCTCGAGCGTGATCCTGGGCGTGCTGGACTGACTTCGCTCCGTTGCGGCCAGGCGCTTGCCGCCACCGCGGTCGGCCCCGGGCGGCCGCGGCGCTTACAGGCAGCGGCATTCACGCTTTGAATGCCGCCCTGCCCGTCACACGCCGACGTCCTCGTCGCGGCGATGCACCTTGCCGTCGCGGACCTCGAAGACCTCGTCGGCCAGCGCTTCGACGTCGGCCGGATCGTGCGTGATCAGCAGCATCGGCACGTCCAACTGGCGTTGCAGCGCGCTCAGCTCCTGGCGCATCTTGCCGCGCAACTGCGAGTCCAGCGCCGAGAACGGCTCGTCCAGCAGCAGGATTTCCGGCTTGACCATCAGCGCGCGCGCCAGCGCCACGCGCTGCTTCTGTCCTCCCGAGATCTCGTGCGGATAGCTGCCCACGATGGCGCCCAGCTCAAAGGCGTCGACCCAGCGCCGCGCCTCGGCCGACACGGCCCGCCGCGGCGGATTGAGCCAGCCTCGGCGCGAGCCGAAGGCGATGTTCTGCGCCACCGTCAGATGCGGGAACAATGCGTAGTCCTGGAACAGATAGGCCACGCGGCGGGCCTGCGGCGCGACGCTCAGGCGCGCATCGGAATCGAACAGCACCCGTCCGTTGATCTCGATGCGGCCGGCGTCCGGCCGCAGCAGGCCGGCCACCGCCCGCAGCGTCAGGCTCTTGCCGGCGCCCGACGGGCCGAACAGCGCGATGCGCCTGGACTTGGAGGAGAACGCCACGTCCAGGGAAAAGTGGCGGTCGCCCGACACCATGTCCTTGCGGATGCGCAGGTCGACGCTCATCGCCCGCCTCCGCGACGGCTGGAGCGGATCGGCACCAGCTTGCCGGCCGCCAGCAGCACGACCACGCAGGTGATGGAGGTCACCAGCACCAGGAAATTGGCGGTGGCGTCATCGCCCGCCTGCACCGCCTCGTAGATGGCGACTGACAGCGTCTGGGTGCGGCCGGGCAGGTTGCCGGCAATCATCAGGGTGGCGCCAAACTCGCCCAGCGCGCGGGCAAAGGCCAGCAGCACGCCGGCCACGATGCCGCGCGCCGCCAGCGGCAAGGTCACGCGAAAGAACACGCCGGCCTCGCGCACGCCCAGCACGCGGGCCGCGCTTTCCAGTTGAGGATCGACGTCTTCGAAGGCGGCGCGGGCCGACTTGAACACCAGCGGAAAGGCCACCACCGACGCGGCGATGACCGCGCCCTGCCAGGTGAACACCAGTTCGATGCCCAGCGCCGCCAGCTTCTCGCCCAGCACGCCGCGCCGTCCCAGCAGCACCAGCAGGTAGTAGCCCAGCACCGTGGGCGGCAGCACCAGCGGCAGGGTCAGGACGGCATCCAGCAGGTCGCGGCCCGGGCAGCGCCAGCGCGACAGGCCATAGGCGGCCGCGGTGCCAGCCACGGCGGCCAGCAGCGTTGCCCAACCCGCCACTTTCAGGGTAAGCAGCAGGGGCACCCATACCGGATCACTCATCACAGACCGCGTTGGCTACCGCCCGCGCCCTCAAGGCTTCTGGAAGCCGTAGCGTGACAGGATTTCCTGCCCGGCGGGCGACATCACGTAGGCCACGAAGCGCTTGGCTTCCTGGGCGGCGGCATCACGCGCCGTCACGGCGATGGGATAGGTGACCGGCGTCTGCGACGGCACGCGCACCGCCACCTTGACCTTGTCCGGCATGATTGCCGCGTCGGTGGCGAACACGAAGCCCGCGTCCACTTCGCCGCGCGACACGTAATCCAGGCTCTGGCGCACGTTCTGCGCCAGCACGCTCTTGGCCTGCACCGCGTCCCACAGGCCGGCGGCCTGCAGCGCGCCCTGCGTGTAGCGGCCTACCGGCACCGAGGCCGGGTTGCCGTAGGCGATGCGCTTGATGTCGTCGCGCGTCAGGTCCTTGAGCGCGGTGATGTTGGCCTTGCTGTCCGTCGGCACGATCAGCACGATTTGATTGGCGGCGAAATCCACCCGCGACTCGGGCTTGACGGCCTTTTCCTCGACCGCCTTGTCCATCGCCTTCTGGTCGGCGGACGCGAATACGTCGGCGGGCGCGCCCTTGACGATCTGCTGCAGCAGCACGTCGGAAGCGCCGAAGTTCAGGATGACCTTGGTGCCGGCATGCTCCTTCTCGTACGCCTGGGCCACGTCCTTGAACGCGTTGGTCAGGCTGGCGGCGGCGGACACGACCAGGTCGCCAGCGTGGGCGCTGGGGCCCCAGGCGGCGGCCAGGGCCAGCGACAGCGCCAGGACCGGGTGTTTGCGGAACATGCATCTCTCCTCGGACAAGATCAATCTCGGTATCGAAATATATATAGGTATATAACGCTCGTCAATTTGTGCCCGGGGCCGGCTTGCGCCCGATCAACGAAGGGAGGAAATCGGCCTGGAGCCCGCTCAGCCGCGGTCGACCGTGGTGACGCGCACCGTGTCGGGGGCCAGCGCGGCCCGCAGCCGCTCGAGCGCCAGTTCGGGCCGGGCGGCCCCGCACATGAAGATGTCCAGCGCCGCGAAGCGGTGCTCGGGCCAGGAATGCACGCTGATGTGCGATTCGCTCAGCATGACCACGCCCGTCACGCCCGCGCCTTCTCCAAAATGGTGGAAGTGCGCGCCCAACACGCGCGCGCCGGCGGCCTCGGCGGCCCCCAGCAGCTCGCGCTCGAGCGCCTGGGCGTCGGCCAGCAGGCCGGCGTCCACGCCACGGAAGTCGGCCAGGATGTGGCGGCCGGGCGTCGCGTGCGGCGTCACTTGTGCGATCCGCCCGACGACCAGCCCGAGCTGCCCGACGATCCGCCGCCCCAACTGCTGCTGCTGCCGCCGCTGCCACCGCTGGTGAAGCGGGCGCCGGGCGAGCTGGCGCCGGTGGCTGCGATGACCACGATCAGGGCGTAGATGGCGTAGAAGAACTTGCCCATGCCTCAGTCGTCCTTTGCCGACATCTTGTCCGCGAGGCTGGCCGGCAGCCATAGGAAGGCCAGGCCGATCAGGATCGGCAGAATGCGGCCGCTGAAGATGTTGCCCATGTTGAGGAATCCCATGGCGATGGTGGCGAACCAGGCCCATTTGCGATAACCGCCCGGCGAGGCCGAGCGCGGCATCGCCTTCTGCCTGGCCAGTTCGGGATTGTCGAACCACTGGGCCAGTTGCGCCGGCGCCACCGGCGCGGCGGCCGACCAGCCCACCTCGGCCGGCCCCTGTTCGCGGGTGAGCTTGAGGTTGCCGGCCTTGTAGTCGGTGATCCTGGTGCTGTCGCCGACCCTGACGCGCCAGTTGAAGGCGCCCAGCGCCAGATCGACGCGCGAGGTGTAGTCGTACAGCTTCTGGTACAGCTTGGAGCGCCAGCGCACGCTGGTAGCGTTGTTGTAGCTGGGCCAGGTATCGCAGACCTGCACGCGCTCCCAGCCCTCGTCCGTCTCCACCAGCCAGATGAAGCCCTTGGCCGGGTTGAACAACAGGTATTCGATCCAGTCCGAGGGCTCCTCGGGGTCCGGGTCGGCGCATTTCATCAGGCCGATCAGGGTGTAGGCGACGCCATCGATCCTGGCGGTGGCGCCCAGCGCCAGCGTGGTCTTGATGGCCTTGACCTTGCGCGCCTTCTCGATGACTTCGGCGGTCTCGCCGGCGCAGTCGACCGTGGCCGCGCACGACGGGCACACCACCTGCGTCGCCATGGCGGCGACGAAGCTGATCGGCGCGCCGCAGTTGGGGCAGTCCAGCGCCTTGATCTGGCCGCGGAAGCGCCCGGCGGTTTCCTCGACCTGTTCGTTCGAACGCAGCGTCGCCGCCTGCATGCCCGCCAGGTCGAAGGCCTTGCCGATGTAGAGCTCGGGTTCGGGACCGTCGGAAAAGTCCAGCGTCAGGAACGCATCCAGGCTGCGGAAATCGGCCACCTTGGCTTCCCAGCCATCGCCCGGCACGAACGGCAGTTCCCCCTGCGCGCCGCCAGCGCGGCAGCGCCGCACGTCGGAAGCCGTGAAGCGCTGGCCATCCAGTTTCATGTCGTCGCCGGGCGCGATGTCGGCGAAGGCCGGCAGGCCCTGCACGGTCTTGGCCTTGCGGCGGCGGGTAATGGCGTATTGGCCGGAGGCGTCCGACAGCCAGCCGTCCGAGCCGTCTTCGAACCACAGGTACCACTCGTTCCAGAAGCCGTCCTCGTAACGCAACTGGATGCGGCCGATCAGGTCGAAGCGCTTGCCTTCGAACTGGCCGGCGGCGCCCAGGCACAGCGGCGAATAGTCTTCCAGGACATCGGCGGTCTCGCCGATGCGCTTGACCGACTCGGCGTCCTTGAGCAGCGTGCTGCGGCAGGCGCCGCAGACCGCCATGACCGATGCCGTGGAAGTGAACTTGACGGGTGCTCCGCACTGCGGACACAGGACCTGCTGCATGGGCGGGCGGCGTTCAGCTAGTGAGTTTCTTCAGGACCTCGGCCTTGGCCGCGTCGTAGTCGGCCGGCGTGATCAGGCCCTTGTCGAGCAGGTCCTTGAGCTGCTGCAGGCGCTGCACCGGGTCGGCGCCCGAAGCGGCCGCCGCGCCCGCCGCCGTGCCGGCCGCCGCCTGGGCGCCCGCCGCCGGTTGCCCCGCGGCCACGCCCAGTCCGGCCGCCATGGTCTGGCCCAGCGCCGCGCCGGCCGCCAGGCCCGCGCCGATGCCGGCGATGCCGCCTTCGTTCTGCGCCGCCAGCGGGATCGAGGTGGCGGTCTGGTACTGGGTGAACTTGCCCAGGTCGCCCGCCATGCCCATCGAGATCCGCGTGTCCAGCGCCTTTTGCAGTTCTTCCGGCAGCGACACGTTCTCGACCGTGAAGTTGTCGAGCTTGACGCCATAGCGCTCGAACACCGGGCCGAGCTGCTCGCCGATGCTCTGCGACATCAGGCCCTGGTTGCCGGCGATGTCCAGGAACGGCACCTTGGAGCCGCCCAGCGCGGTGGTCATGGCCGCGACCACCATGTTGCGCAACTGCGCTTCCAGGTCATCGACGGTGTAGACGTCGCGCGTGCCGCTGATCTCGCGGTAGAACTTGGCCGGATCGGTGATCTGGTACGAATACACGCCGAAGGCGCGCAGCCGCACCATGCCGAATTCGCTGTCGCGCAGCGTCACCGGCTGCGCCGTGCCCCAGCGCCGGCCCAGTTGCAGGCGGGTGCTGAAGAAGATCACGTCCGACTTGAAGGGCGACTCGAACAGCTTGTCCCAGTTCTTCAGGTACGTCAGCACCGGCAGCGTCTGGGTGGTCAGCTTGTACATGCCGGGGCCGAACACGTCGGCCACCTTGCCTTCGTTGACGAACACCGCCATCTGCGACTCGCGCACGGTCAGGCTGGCGCCGTACTGGATTTCGAAATCCTGCATCGGATGACGCCAGGCCAGCACGCCGTCGCCGTCCTCGTTCCATTGCAGGATGTCGATGAACTGTTTGCGGATAAATGAACCGAGACTCATGGCTAGTTCTCCTGTGTCAGAGATGGGTCGACGCGCGCGGCCGCTCAGGTCAGGCAGGCGGCGTTGACCACGCCGGCGGCCAGCGAGATCGATCCGATCAGGCCGCCCATGGCAATGTTGTTTTCCTCGATGGCCTCGTGCAAGCCCTGGATGGCGCGCGACACGACGGCATAGACGACCAGTTGCACCACCATGGCGGCCACGCCCCAGACCAGGAACATGACGAAGCTCGCATGGATGGCGATGCTGGAGCAGAGCGTGAACGAAAAACCAACCAGCGCGCCGCTGTATGAGAGCACCGCGGCAATGTTGCCCTGGCGGATCAGTTCGAATTCCTTGTAGCGCGTCACCGTGGTGTAGACCGCGGTGAAAATGCCCAGCATGACCAGCGCCGAAACAATGTAGATCAGATAGGTCACCGCCGGATGCATCGCTTCTCCCATAATCGCCCCTCCAGGCCCTGATTGCGCGCAGTATATACGCCGCCTTCGATATACTGCGAACGCATTTTTCGAGTCGGAACCCTCATGCGCGACCGCGTCCTCATCCTGTCGGTATTGATCGTCGCTTCCTGCGGCCTGGGCTACGAGCTCATCAGCAGCGCGCTGGCCAGCTATCTGCTGGGCGATTCCATCCTCCAGTTCTCGTCCGTCATCGGCTGCTATCTGTTCGCGATGGGCATCGGATCGTGGTTGTCAAAATATGTAAGAGACGACGACGTTTTGAATCGATTCATCGACGTCGAACTGGCCGTCGCCTTGTTGGGCGGGGTTTCCGCCGCGGTGCTGTTCCTGGTGTTCGCCTGGCTGTCGGCGCCGTTTCGCGCGGCGCTGTACGCGGGCGTCTTCATCATCGGACTGATGGTCGGCATGGAGATCCCGCTGGTGATGCGCGTCTTCAACCAGCGCAAGGCGGAGTTCCGCGAAATCGTCAGCCGCGTGCTGACTTTCGATTATCTCGGCGCGCTGGCCGTGTCGCTGATCTTTCCGCTGCTGCTGGCGCCCAAGCTGGGCCTGCTGCGCACCAGTTTCCTGTTCGGCATGCTCAACGCCGGCGTGGCGCTGTGGACCACCTGGCTGTTCCGCGGCGAGATCCGGCGCCCTGCCGAACGCGCCATACGCGGCGGCGTGGTGCTGGGGCTGCTGGCGCTGGGCTTCCTGTTTTCCGGCCAGATGACGGCCTGGGCCGAGAAGGGCCTGTACGGCGACGACGTGGTGCACGCCGAGACCACGCCCTACCAGCGCCTGATCGTGACGCGCTGGCACGACGACCTGCGGCTGTACATCAACGGCAACCTGCAATTCTCGTCACGCGACGAACACCGCTACCACGAGTCGTTGGTGATCCCTGGCCTGCAGGCCCTGCCCTGGGCCCGCAACGTGCTGGTGCTGGGCGGCGGCGACGGCCTGGCGGTGCGCGAAATCCTCAAATTCAAGCACGTTGAGCACGTCACGCTGGTGGACCTGGACCCGGCCATGACCGGCCTGTTCTCGCGCTCCGAACCGCTGACGAAGCTGAACCAGGGCTCGCTGACCGATCCGCGCGTCACCGTCATCAACGACGACGCCGGCCGCTGGCTCGAAAGCCACGCCGAGGTCTACGACTTCATCGTGGTGGACTTTCCGGATCCGTCCAACTTCGGCCTGGGCCGGCTGTACTCGGTGCCGGTCTACCACCTGATGGCGCGGCACCTGGCCGAGAACGGCTACATGGTGATCCAGTCGACCTCGCCCTACTTCGCGCCGCGCTCGTTCTGGAGCGTGGACGCCACGCTCAAGGAAGCCGGCCTGAACACCTGGCCGTACCACGCCTACGTGCCGTCGTTCGGCGACTGGGGCTTCATCCTGGCCGGCAAGCGCCGCGACTACACGCCGCCGGACGCCGTCACCGTGCCCACCCGCTACCTCGACCCCGCCACCCTGCGCGAGCTGTTCCACTTTCCCGCCGACATGCCGGCGCTGGCCATGCCGCCGAACCGCCTGAACGAACAATCGCTCGTGCGGTACTTCGACGAGGACTGGCGCAAGGTCATCCGCTGATGCGGCGCCGCACCTTCCTGCTGGGCGTCGCCACCGCCGCCGCCGCCGGCACGGCGGGCTACTACCGTTCGCGCGTGGTCGAGACCACGCCCGAGGTGCGCTACCCGGGCATGCAGGCCGGCCATGCGCTGCGCGATGGCGCGGCGCTGCCGCCATCGTCCGGCGCCCGGCGCTGCCAGGTGGCGATCCTGGGGTCCGGCGTGGCCGGCCTGTCGTGCGCCTGGAAGCTGGCGCGCGAAGGCTTCACCGATTTCGTCGTGGTCCAGGGCCCCGAGTACGGCGGCAATGCCGCCGCCGGCGCTCGCGACGGGCTCGACTACCCGCTCGGCGCGCACTACCTGCCGCTGCCGTCGATGCAGTCCACCCACGTGCGCGAGATGCTGGCCGATTTCGGCATCGCCGAGCGCGACGCCTTCGGCGAGCGGCCCTATTACGACGAGGCCATCCTGGCGCACTCGCCGCAGGAACGGCTGCTGCGCGACGGCCGCTGGGAAGACGGTCTCTTGCCGATGCACGGGCTGCCCGAGGCCGATATCGAACAGCACCGCAAGTTCCTGGCGCTGGTGGACCGGCTGCACGGCGCGATCGGCAACGACGGCCGCAAGGTCTTCTGTATTCCCATCGTGCTGTCCTCGCGCGACCCGGCCTGGCGGGCGCTGGACGCGCTCACATTCAAGCAGTGGCTGGACCGCGAAGGCTACACCTCCCCCGCCCTGCACTGGTACCTGAACTACTGCTGCCGCGACGACTACGGCGCGCCCTACGACCGGGTCTCGGCCTGGGCCGGGCTGCACTACTTCGCCAGCCGCGACGGCCATGCCGCCAACGCCGCCGAGGGCGCGGTGCTGACCTGGCCCGGCGGCCTGGCGCCGCTGGTGCAACGGCTGCGCAACGCCATCAGCGCCCGTCTCGGCCATGAGGGCTGGCTGCTGCCCGGCACCGCCGCGCGGTTGCAGGAAAGCGCGGCCGGCCCGCGCATCGATTGCCTGGCGCCGGGGCCCGCCGCCCGCGTCTTTACGCTGCAAGCGCAGCGCGCGGTCTGCGCCATGCCGCTGTTCGTGGCCCAGCGCCTGCTGCCCGACATCCGCGCCTACGGCTACGATCCGGCCACGCACGCGTCGCCGCACGCGCCCTGGCTGGTGTCGAACTTCGTCATGGACGGCTATCCGCGCGAAGCGCCGGGCGAGCCGCTGTCGTGGGACAACGTGGTCTACCAGGGCCAGGCCCTGGGCTACGTGGTCTCGACCCACCAATTGCTGCGCGTGGCGCGTTCCCCGCGCACGGTGTTCACTGCCTATCACGCCCTCAGCAACCGGACGCCGCAGGCCGCGCGGCAATGGCTCGCCGACGCCCGCCCCGAGGCGCTGCGCGACGAGGCCGCCGCCGATCTGGTCGCCGCCTATGGCGACGAGTTCTGGCGTCGCGCCCGGCAGTTGGAGATCACGGTGCGCGGCCATGCCATGGCCTCGCCCTACTGCGGCTATCTATCGAACGCCGGCCTGGCGGCGTTGCGCGAGGTGGACGGCCCGGTGCTGTTCGCCCATGCCGACCTGTCCGGCTATTCGGTGTTCGAAGAAGCCGCGTGGTGGGGCGTGGCGGCGGCCAGCCGCATCCTGGGGCAACGGCCGCCCGCCTGACCGGCGCCGGCACACCCGCCTGGCGGCCGCCCGGCGCGGCGTCACAATCATGGATTGCCCGCTCTCGCTGGCGCCCGCCTGCTGCCCTACAATCGGCCGCTCACCTCCCTTGGTTCCATACCGACTCAAGCAGCGACAGCGACGATGGGAAAGCAAGTCATAGTGCTCGGCGCCGGCATCGTCGGCGTCTGCTGCGCGCTGGAACTGCAGCGGCGCGGCATGCAGGTCACCCTGGTCGACCGCCAGGATCCCGGCCGGGAAACCTCATCCGGCAACGCCGGCGTCCTGGCCCGCAGCTCCCTCATGCCCTTCAACCATCCCGGCCTGTGGCGCCAGTTGCCCCGGCTGCTGCGCAACGACACCGTCCAATTCCGCTACCGCGCCGCGTACCTGGCCCGCAATCTGGGCTGGGCGGCGGGCTTCCTGGCGCGCGCCCGGCCGTCGGTGTTCGGCGAAACCACGGCGGCGCTTGACGGCCTGATCCGGCGCTCCGCCGCCGAACACCTGCGCCTGCTGGACGCGGCCGGCGCGCGCCACCGCCTGCGCGACAGCGGCTGGATCTTCCTGTTCCGCAGCGAACAGGCGTGGCAGGGCGGCGCCCTGGCGCGCCAGGCCTACGCCCGCCACCAGGTGCCGACCCAGGCGCTGGCCCCGGCCGAACTGGCGCAACTGGAGCCGGCCCTGGCGCCGATCTTCCCGCGCGCGCTGTGGATCCAGGGGTCCTATTCGGTGGACGATCCCGGCGCCGTGACCACGGCCTACGCCGACCTGTTCCAGCGCTCGGGCGGCGTCTTCCGCACACTGCAAGCCGCCGCCATCCGCCGCGATGGCGGACGCGGCTGGATCGTGCAAGGCGACGCCGGCACGGAAACGCTGACGGCGCCCGACCTGGTGGTGGCGCTGGGCCCGTGGTCCAAGGCCCTGCTCAAGACCACCGGCATCGACCTGCCGCTGGCGTTCGAGCGCGGCTATCACATGCATTACGGCGCCGCCGGCGGCCCGGCGCTGGGCCGCCCCATCTACGACACCGGCGGCGGCTACGTGCTGTCGCCGATGGCGCGCGGCCTGCGGCTGACCACCGGCGTCGAGCTGGACGACTGCGACGCGCCTGCCCGTCCCATCCAGTTGGACCTGGCGGAAACCCGGGCGCGCGAGGCCATCGACCTGGGCGAGCGGCTGGACCCGCGGGCCTGGCTCGGCCGCCGCCCGACGCTGCCGGACAGCCGCCCGATGATCGGCCAGGCGCCGCGCCATCCGGGCCTGTGGCTGGCGCTGGGACACCAGCACATCGGTTTCAGCACGGCGCCCGGCACCGCGCAGATACTAGGGGAATTGATGACCGACGGCGACGCCACCGGCCGCCACGACGCCTTCCGTCCGGGACGATTCCTCTAGGGCGTATCGACATTCACGGGAGCCTCGCATGGCCACGAACGATGCAACCCTCCCGGCCGCGCCCGCGGCCCCCGGCGCCTTTCTCGGCCTGCTGATGCTGGACACGCGCTTTCCGCGCCCGCCCGGCGACGTCGGCAACCCCGAGACCTACGCCCGCGCCGGCATCCCGGCGCGCTTCGTCACGGTGCCGGGCGCCTCGCCGCGCAAGATCGTGCAGGAAGCCGACCCGGCCTTCCTGCGGCCGTTCATCGATGCCGCCGTGGGTCTGGCGCGCGACGGCGCGGCGCTGATCTCCACCAGTTGCGGTTTCCTGGCGCGCTACCAGGACGCCTTGCAGGCTGCAGTGCCGGTGCCAGTCGTGTCGTCCAGCCTGCTGCAATGCCATGGCCTGGCGCGGGTGGGCATCGTCACCTTCGATGCGGCCTCGCTCGATCGCGCCTTGCTGGATGCGGCCGGCGTGCCCGTCAACGCCGTGGTCGAAGGCCTGGCGCCCGGTTGCGAGATGCAGGCGCGCATCCTGGAAAACGCGCCGGACATGGATCTGGCGCGGGTCGAACGCGACGTGGTCGAGGCGGCCGAACGGCTGGCGCGGCGCGCCCCGGACCTGACCGACATCGTGCTCGAATGCACCAACATGCCGCCCTACCGCGAGGCCGTGGCGCGCGTCACCGGCCTGCCAGTGCACGACATCGAGACGCTGCTGCTGCGGACTTGGCGCGCGCTGGCGGCCTGACCGCCAATCCGCGCGGGCGCCGCGCGCCGGCATGAAAAAACCCGGCGCGATCCCGAGGGATCCGCGCCGGGTCTTGCGCCTGGCGGCGCGCGGAGCGTCCGTTCAGCCCAGCAGCAAGGCGTCGTCCGACAGTTTCTCGCCGCGCACGCGCTCGAACATGGCCAGCAGGTCGGGCACGTCCATGCCGCGACGCTCGTCGCCGGATACGTCCAGCACCACCTGGCCCTGGTGCAGCATCACCGTGCGGTCGCCCACGTCCAACGCCTGGCGCATGCTGTGCGTGACCATCATGGTGGTCAGCTTGCTTTCGGCCACGATGCGCGCCGTCAGTTGCAGCACGAAGTCGGCGGTGCGCGGGTCGAGCGCGGCGGTGTGCTCGTCCAGCAGCAGGATGCGCGACGGCTGCAGCGCCGCCATCAGCAGGCTCACGGCCTGGCGCTGGCCGCCCGAGAGCAGGCCGATGCGGTCGGTCAGGCGGTTTTCCAGGCCCAGCCCGAGCGTGGCCAGGCGTTCGCGGAAACCTTCCTTCATCGAAGTCTTGACCGCGCGGCCATAGCCGCGGCGCGCGCCGCGCAACTGCGCCAGCGCCATGTTCTCTTCGATGGTCAGGTCTTCGCAGGTGCCGGCCATCGGATCCTGGAACACGCGCGCCACGCGCGAGGCGCGGGCCCAGACCGGCTGGCGCGTGACGTCGGCGCCGTCGATCTCGATGCGGCCGGAATCGACCGGCAGGTCGCCCGACACGGCATTCAGGAAGGTCGACTTGCCCGCGCCGTTGGAACCGATGACGGTGACGAACTGGCCCGACGGGATGTCCAGCGACAGCCCGCGCAGCGCCCGCGTCTCGATCGGCGTGCCGGCGTTGAAAGTGATCTTGAGGTCTTTTGCGGACAACATATCAGCGCCCCTTCTTGCCGACCAGCCGGCGCTTGAGCATGGGAATGACCAGGGCGATCGTGACCAGCACCGCGGTGACGAGGTTCAGGTCCTGCGCCTTCAGGCCGATGAAATCGCTGTTCAGCGCCAGCGCGATGAAGAAGCGGTAGACGATGGCGCCGATGATGACGGCCAGCGTGGCCAGCACCAGCTTGCGCGACGGCAGGATGCTTTCGCCGACGATCACCGCGGCCAGGCCGATGACGATGGTGCCGATGCCCATGGAGATGTCGGAACCGCCCTGGGTCTGCGCGAACAGCGCGCCGGCCATCGCGACCAGCGCGTTCGACAGCGCCATGCCGCCCAGGATCATGCGGCCGGTGTTCACGCCCTGCGCGCGGGCCATGCGGCCGTTCGAGCCGGTGGCGCGCACCGCCAGGCCGGTCTGGGTGGCGAAGAACCAGTCCAGCGCCAGCTTGGCCAGGATCACGATGACCACCAGGATCAGCGGCCGCGCCACGTAGTCCGACAGCCAGCCCGGCTGCAGAATGGTGAAGACGGTAGGCTCGGTGATGAGCGGCACGTTGGGCTTGCCCATGATGCGCAGGTTCACAGAATACAGCGCGATCATCATCAGGATGCTGGCCAGCAGATCCATGATCTTGAGCTTGACGTTGAGCCAGCCGGTGACCAGCCCCGCGGCGGCGCCGGCGAAAGTGGCGGCGATGGTGGCCACGAACGGGTCGGTGCCCGAGGCGATCAGCGTGGCACAGACGGCGCCGCCCAGCGGGAAACTGCCGTCAACGGTCAGGTCCGGAAAGCGCAGCAGGCGAAAGGAGATAAATACGCCCAAGGCCACCAGGCTGAAGATCAGGCCGATCTCCAGTGCGCCTAACAACGAGAACAATGACATGGGTCAAATCCAATCAGGTAGGGAACGAGCATATTAGAGATTAGGAACGTCCAACTTCTTGCGTTTCGGGGTCAGTTTTACCCGAGCTTTCGCAATAAACGTTTCCTGCCGTGCGATTTTCTCTCGATTCCTGCCAAGGCGTTGCCGGGCTTGGCGGCCAGGGCCGCAAGCGGGCTGCTTGAGGGACGCTCCGGGGAGCAAAACGCGGCATGCGGTCCGTGACCAACCTGCCGTTCAAGGCCAACGCCATCGCGCCGGGCCGCGCGCACCTTGTGGATGCTGCCGCCCTGTGGACCCCGCGTACCGGCGCGGGGCAAACACAAGAAAACAAGATAAAACAAAACCCCGCTCATGCCGGGTAGGCACGGGCGGGGCCGAACGACTTGCGCTTTACTTTACCACCACCGCGGCCGACTTGATGATCGCGTCGGACAGCGTCACGCCTTGCTTGGCGGCGGCGCCCGGGTTCACGTAGAGCTCCAGCTTGGAGATGGTTTCGGACGGAATCGCGCCGGGCTTCTCGCCCTTGAGGATGCGCACCACGACCTTGCCGGTCTGCACGCCCAGGTCACGGTAATTGATGCCCAGGGCGGCGATGCCGCCGCGCTTGACGCTGTCGGTGTCCGAGGCGATCAGCGGGATCTTGGCGTCGTTGCCGACCTTCACCAGCGACTCGTAGGCCGAGACCACGTTGTTGTCGGTGTTGGTGTAGATGACGTCGACCTTGCCGATCAGGCTGCGCGCGGCGGACGCCACGTCGACCGAACGCGGGGCGGCGGCTTCGACCAGGCTCATGCCCGACTTGGGCAGGATTTCCTGCAGTTTCTTGACCACCACGACCGAGTTGGCCTCGCCCGGGTTGTAGACCATGCCGACGCGCTTGGCGTTGGGCACGATCTTCTTGATCAGCTCGACCTGCTTGTCCAGCGCCAGCAGGTCCGACACGCCGGTGACGTTGGTGCCCGAGGCGTCCATGCTGGCGACCAGTTGGGCGGCGACCGGGTCGGTCACGGCGGAATACACCACCGGCACGTCCTTGGTGGCGGCCACGACGGCCTGGGCCGACGGGGTGGCGATGGCGACGATGGCGTCGGGCTTGTCGCCGACGAACTTGCGCGCGATCTGGGCGGCGGTGCCGGTGTTGCCCTGGGCGCTCTGGTACTGCCACTTCAGGTTCTTGCCCGGCTCGTAGCCGGCTTGCTTGAGGGCGTCCTGCACCCCGTCACGCACGGCGTCCAGCGCCGGGTGCTCGACGATGGCGGTGACCGCCACCGACTTCTGCTGCGCCGCCACCGGCGCGGCGATCGCCATCGCCAGCGCCATTGCGCCAACCGTCAGAAAATGTTTTTTTCCGATCAGCATAGGTAAGCTCCTTGAACCCTTGGTATTTGTTCATTATTACGGCTGTTCCGCGGGCTTCCCCACGGTCCGGACAGCCGTAAAGCCGTATAGTCTAACGTGTCGCAACCCAAATTCACTTGGGGGGAATCCCTGAAATGGTGCATGCGTGGCGCGGCTGCCCCATGCCGGGGCGGGCGGCGCCAATATACTAAAAGCGCCGCGCCCGCGCGACACGACATCCGCGACATCCAAAGGGCCACATCATGATCAAACGCGCATTGGGCCGCTCCGGCCTGCAGATCCCTCCCCTCACCTTCGGCGGCAACGTCTTCGGCTGGACCGTCGACGAGGCCGGCACGTTCTCGCTGCTGGACGCGCTGGTCGACGCCGGCCTGAATTTCATCGACACCGCCGACGTCTATTCGCGCTGGGTGCCCGGCAACCAGGGCGGTGAATCCGAAACCCTGATCGGCAAGTGGCTCAAGCGCTCGGGCAAGCGCGACCGCGTGCTGATCGCCACCAAGGTCGGCATGGAGATGGGTCCGGACGCCAAGGGCCTGGCGCCGGCCTACATCCGGCGCGCGCTGGAGGCGTCGCTGGCGCGGCTGCAGACCGACCACGTCGACCTGTACCAGTCACACAAGGACGACCCCGACACGCCGCTGACCGACACGCTGGGCGAATACGCCAAGCTGATCGAGGCCGGCAAGGTGCGCGCCATCGGCGCCTCCAACTACACCGCGGTGCGGCTGTCCGAAGCGCTGATCGCCAGCGAACGCCACAACCTGCCGCGCTACGAGAGCATCCAGCCGGAATACAACCTGTACAGCCGGGAGCCGTTCGAGGCGCACCTGCAGGCGCTGGTCAAGGCGCAGGATCTGGGCACCATCAACTACTACGCGCTGGCCAGCGGCTTTCTCAGCGGCAAGTACCGCGGCCCGGCCGACGTCGGCAAGAGCGCGCGCGGCAAGAAGATCGTCGACACTTACCTGAACGACCGCGGCTACCGCATCCTCAAGGCGCTGGATGAAGTCGCCGAGGACGCCGGCTGTACGCCCGCCCAGGCCGCGCTGGCCTGGCAGATCGCGCAGCCCGGCATCACCTCGCCGATCGTCAGCGCCACGTCGCTGGCGCAGTTGGACGAACTGGTCAAGGCCGCCAGCCTGACGCTGACGCGCGACCAACTGGCCAGGCTCAGCCTGGCCAGCGACTGGCGTTGACACGCGCCCGCGCCAACGCCGCGGGCGTCAATCCAGCTTGACGCCCGAGTCCGACACCACCTTGGCCCAGCGCGACACCTCGCTGTCGACGAACTTGCCGAAGGCCGGCCCGGTCAGGGTCGGAATGGCCGTGCCGTTGCTCTCCCAGGTCTCCTTGATCTTCGGCGTGTTCAGGGCCTTGGTGATTTCCGCCGTCATGCGGTCCACCGCCTCCTGCGGCGTGCCCGCGGGCGCCCAGATCGCGTACCAGGTCGACACCACGTAGTTCGGCACCCCGGCCTCGGCCGCGGTCGGCACGTCCGGCAGCGACGGCGAGCGCTTGTCGGCGGCCACCGCCAGCGGCTTGATCGCGCCCGAGCGGATATGGCCCGATGACGAACCCAGGCCGTCGAACGCCAGGTCCACCTGCCCGCCGATCAACGCGGTCAGCATCGGCCCGGCGCCCTGGTACGGCACGTCGACCAGCTTGATGCCGGTCTGCATGGCGAACAGTTCGCCGGCCAGGTGGTGGGTGCTGCCCTTGCCGGCCGTGCCGAAGTTGATGTCGCCGGGATGCTGCTTGGCGTAGGCGATGAATTCCTGCAGCGTCTTGACGGGCAGCTTGGTGGCATTGATGACCACCACCTGCGGCGGCTGCGCCACCAGCGCCACCGGCACGAAGTCCTTCTGGATGTTGTAGTTCAGGCTCTTGTACAGCGACGGCGCCAGCGCATGGTGCGCGCCGCCCATGAAGAAGGTGTAGCCGTCCGGCCGCGCCTTGGCGGCCACGCCCGCGCCGACGGTGCCGCCGGCGCCGCCCTTGTTGTCGATCACCACCGACTGGCCCAGTTGCATCGTCAACTGCTGGGCCAGCGGCCGGGCGAAGGTATCGGTGCCGCCCCCGGCGGGAAAGGGCACGATGAGCGTGATGGGCCGTTCCGGCCAGGACGCGGCGTTGGCGGTGCCGGCGAAACCGGCGGCCAGCGTGGCCAGCAGGGTCGCGGCGAACATGCGGTATTTCATATTGTCTCCTCTTGCTGCAGCGTGGGGACGGCGCGTTTCCCGCGTCTCGTCTCTTGTGTTCTTGGGTTGGGATGCTGCCTGGTTCGGGAATCGTTCTGGAAAGGGGGCGGGCTCCTTGGAAAAAAATGGCCGGTCTGCGTGGACCGGCCTGGCATGACGACGCTACAGCGCCTGATAGGTTTCGCGCAGCACGTTCTTCTGCACCTTGCCCATGGTGTTGCGCGGCAGTTGGTCAACGATGTGCACGCGCTTGGGCACCTTGAAGTTGGCGATGCGCGCCTTCAGCTCGGCCTGCATCGCGGCGGCGTCCAGCGTGGCGCCGTCCTTGGGCACCACCACCGCCACCACCGCTTCGCCGAAATCGGCATGCGGCACGCCGATCACGGCCGATTCGGCCACGCCCGGCATGTCGTCGATCAGCGTCTCGATCTCTTTCGGATAGACGTTGAAGCCGCCGGAGATGATCAGGTCCTTGCTGCGGCCGACGATCGACAGATAGTCGGCAGGCACGTCGCGGCCGGCGGATTCGCCGCCCCAGCGGCCCACGTCGCCGGTCTTGAACCAGCCGTCCTGCGTGAATTCCTCGCGGGTCTTTTCCGGCATGCGCCAGTAGCCCGAGAACACGTTGGGTCCGCGCACCTGCACGTTGCCGATCTCGCCCGGCGCCAGCGCGATGCCAGCATCGTCCACCACCCGCACCTGCACGCCCGGCAACGCCCGGCCCACGGTGCCGGCCAGGCGTTCGCCATCGGCCGCGTCATACGGATTGGAGGTCAGCATGACGGTCTCGCTCATGCCGTAGCGTTCCAGGATGGCGTGGCCGCTGCGCTCGCGGAAATCGTTGAAGGTCTCGGACAGCAGCGGCGCCGAGCCCGAGATGAACAGGCGCATGTTGGCGCAGACCTCGCGGTTGAAGCGCTTGTCGGCCAGCAGCCGCACGTAATAGGTCGGCACGCCCATCATCACGGTGCTTTGCGGCAGGTAGCGCAGCGCCTGGTCGGCGTCCAGCTTGGGCAGCCAGATCATCTTCGCGCCGGCCAGCAGCGCGCCGTGCGAGGCGACGAACAGGCCGTGCACGTGGAAGATCGGCAGCATGTGCAGCAGCACGTCGTCCGAGCGCCAGCCCCAGTACTTGTGCAGCACCTGCGCGTTGGACGCCAGGTTGCCATGCGACAGCATCGCGCCCTTGCTGCGGCCGGTGGTGCCGGACGTGTAGAGAATCGCGGCCAGGTCGTCCGGCTTGCGCTTGACGGTCTTGAAGGTCTGCGACAGGCCGCCAGCGGCCTCAAGCAGCGTGCCGGTGCGGTCTTCGTCGAGCGTGTAGACATGCGCGCAGCCGGCCTTGTCGGCGGCGCGCTGGACCCAGTCGCGGTTCTTGCCGGCGCAGACCACCACGGCCGGCTCGGCGTTGCCCAGGAAATACTCGATCTCGGCTTCGCGATAAGCGGTGTTCAGCGGCAGGTACACCAGGCCGGCGCGCAGCGTGGCCAGGTACAGCAACAGGGCTTCGGGCGATTTCTCGACCTGCACCGCGACCCGCGCGCCCTCGGGCAGCTTGAGCGAGGCCAGCAGGTTGGCCAGGCAGGCCGTGGCGCGGTCGATGTCGTCCCAGGTGTAGGCCAGCTCGGGGGTTTCGAGCGCGACCTGTTTGCGATCGGCGGGGAATCCGCCCTCCAGCACAGCGTATAGATTGGCGTTGCTCACCGTTTTCAGTCTCCGGAGAAGTGGGGGTCTACGCCGGCCAGGAAAGCGCGCACGCCCTCCTTGTGGTCCCGGCTGTCGGCGTAGGAGAAATAATCCTGGTATTCGGCTTCGGTCAAGGCGCCGCCCTGCGCCAGGCGCGCCGACAGGCGCTTGTTGATGCGGGCGGCCAGCGGCGCGCCCTGGCAGATGCGTTCGGCGCTGCGCCGGGCCTGCGCGGCCACCTCGGCATCGGCCACGATGCGCGTCAGCAATCCCAGGTCGCGCGCCTCGGCGGCGCCGAACACGCGGCCTTCGAGCAGGATGGCCAGCGTCGCGGCGCGGCCGGCCAATGCCAGCAGGCCGCGCATCTCGTCGGGCGCCATGGGAAAGCCCAGCCGGTTGATCGGCACGCCAAAGCGCGCCGATTCGCCGGCGATGCGCAGGTCGCACTGGCAGGCGATCTCCAGCCCGCCGCCGACGCACACGCCTTCGATCTGCGCCACCACCGGCTGCAGGCATTGCGCCACGGCCATCAATGCGGGCGCCAGTATCTCGCGGTGGTAGCGCTGCACGCCCGCGGCGTCGGCGCGCTCGGCCGGAAACTCGCGGATGTCCGCGCCCGCGGCGAAATTGCCGCCCTCGCCGCGCACGATCACGCAGCGCAGCGCGTTGTCGGCGGCGATGCGCGTGAACACGTCGCGCAGTTCGCGCCACATGCGCACGGTGATGGCGTTCAGGCGCCCCGGGTGCGACAGTGTCACCCAGGCCAGTTGCCCGTCGCGTTGCAGCAGCACACGGCCTGCCGTGTTGTCCGTCATGTCCCCTCGCTGGTTATCGGTTTTTATGTGGCGACGCGCCGCCGCTCAGGCCGCGCGTAACACGCTGCGGCTCACTTGCGGCTTGCCTTCATGCAGGCGCGCCAGGTTGCCGTCCAGTTCATCCAGGTCGTACAGATAATTGACCATCAGGCCGCAGGACTGCTTGAGTCCCTTGGCCGAGGTGTCCGCCGCCCAGTTCAGGCGCTCGATACGCGCGCCGTTGCCCAGGTGGAAGCGCGCCACCGCGTCCAGCGGCAGACCGTTCTTCATGGCCTGCAGATAGTGCGCGGCCAGGCGGAAGGCGGCGCGCTTGACCACGTCGGGCGTCGCCTTGCCCTGCGCGGCGCGCGCCAGCCGCGCTGCCCAGCGCTGGCCGTCCGGCACGCCGGCGCGCTGGCGCGTCTTGGCGCGCGACTTGTCCTCGCGCACGATGGCCTCGACCGCGTCGGCGTCGAGCTTGCCAAGCCAATCGGCGAACCCCGGAATCGGCGACAGGGTCGCGAACGACTTGAGCTGCGGCAGTTCTTCCAGCAATTGCTCGACCACGCGCTTGAGCAGGAAATTGCCGAAGCTGATGCCCTTGAGCCCCGCCTGCGTGTTCGAGATCGAATAGAAGATCGCCCAGCGCGCCTTGCCCAAATCCTGCCGCGGCGCGGCGCTGTCCAGCACCGCCTGCACGTTGTCGGCCATGCTGCCGGCGAACGCCACCTCGACGAAGATCAGCGGCACGTCCGGCATCTGCGGATGGAAATAGGCGTAGCAGCGGCGATCCGGCGCCACCCGGTGGCGCAGGTCGTCCCACGACTGGATCTCGTGCACCGCCTCGTAGATGATCAGCTTCTCCAGCAGCGAGGCCGGCGAGTCCCAGGTCAGCGGCCGCAGCTCCAGCAGGCCGACGTCGAACCAGGCCGACAGCAGGCCTTCCAGGTCTTTGTCGAGCGCCTGGACGCCGGCCACCTGCTTGCGCCAGCGCAGCATGTCGGCGCGCAGTTCCACCAGGAAGCGCAGGCCCGCGGGCTGCGCGTTCAGGCGCTTGAAGAAGCGCACGCCCTCGCCGCCATCGCCGGCGAAGGTGCCGCGCACCTGCGTCAGCGCGGCCAGCATCAGCCGACGGTCCTTGCCGTCGGCCGCCGCATAGAGCTCGCGCCAGCGCCGCGCCAGCTTGTTGGCGGCCACGTCGGTCAGGCGGGCCTCGAACAGCCGCCGCACTTCGGATTCGCTCGGCAGCCGGCCGCGTTCCCACAGGCGGCCCAGGCGCGTGATCAGGCTGTCGCCGACCTGTGCGGCGGCATCGCCCGACTCGACGTCGGTGTCAGGCGTGCGTGCGCCGCGCGCGGACTCGAGATGGACGGGTGCGTTCATGGACGGGCTCCTCTGCAACGGGAAGATCGGAAAGCGATGGCGCCTGGTCATCGGCCGCCAGGGCGCGCAGCACTTCGAGCTGGCGCATCAGGTGATGGCGCGCCAGCGCCTCGGCGCGTTCGGGATCGCGCGCCTTCAGCGCCTCGAAGATGGCCAGGTGCTCGGCGCAGGATTCCTCGATGCGGCCGGGCCAGGCCAGGCTGCGGTGGCGCGACAGGCTCAGCACCTTGCGCAGGTTGCCCACCATGTCGACCAGCCACTGGTTACCGGCGAGCGCCTGCACCGCTTCGTGGATCAGGTAATTGGTCTGGTAATACGCATCGATGCGGCCGGCGGCGGCATGGCCGGCCAGCGCCTCGTGCAAGGGCGCCAGCGCCTCGAGTTGCGCATCCGACGCCTTGCGGGCGGCCTCGTGGGCGCAGCGGCCTTCCAGCATGGCCATCAACGGAAAGATGTCTTCCAGGTCCTGCGCCGACAGTTCATTGACGAAGCAGCCGCGGCGCGGCTCCAGCCGCACCAGGCCCTCGGTGGCCAGCACTTTCAGCGCCTCGCGCAAGGGCGTGCGCGAGATGCCCAGCTCGCCCGCCAGGCGCAGCTCGTCGATCCATTCGCCGTTGCGCAGCGCGCGCGCATGGATCATGGCGCGAAGACGGTCCGCGACTTCCAGGTACAGGGCTTGCCGGACGATGGGTGAGGTCATGGGCAGACGGCCTGACAGCGCCGTAATTCATAATTATGAATAAGCCCATCATAGCGCTGTCCCAATGAATCAGACTAGTCGGATGTCGTAGGGACTTGCCCCAGGGTCCCCTTCGCGCCTCGGCAGCGTGCGAACGGGCATGCCGCCGCGGCCACGTGGCCGCGGGAAAACAGGGACGCCTAAAAATGCAGGATGCCGTCGACCGCGTGGCGGGTCAGCGAACGGGCCCAGCGGCGCGCCGGCAGTCCATACCGGGATTCGACCGCCTCGGCCCGCGCCAGCAGGTCGGCCGGCGTGACGGCAAGGCGCGGACCGGAAAACGCCAGCACGATCTGGTTGCCGGCGTCGATCTCGGGCAGCAGCACGATGCGGTCGTCAAAGGCCTTGGACAGATTGTCGATATTCTTGCCGAAGCTCTCATGGCGGCCGAACAGGTTCACCGCCACCACCCCGACCTCGCCCAGCACGCGGCGGCAGTCGCGGTAGAACTTGACGCTGTCGCGCACCGGCCCCTGCGCCGAGGCGTCGTACAGGTCGACCATCAGCACCGGGCAGCGCCCCGCGTTGAGCGGATCGGCGGCCCATTCGGCGGCGTCGGCGTGCTCGACGAGCAGCCGGTTCTCGCCCGGCAGGCGGAAGAACATGTGGCAGGCGGCGGTGACGCGCGGGTTCCATTCCACCGCCAGTAGCGGCGCGCGCGTCTGCTTGGCGCAGAACCGCGCCAGCGAACCGGCGCCCAGGCCGAACATGCCGATGGCCTCGTCCTTGGGCGGCTCCAGGAACAGCAGCCAGGCCATCATCTGGCTGGTGTATTCCAGTACCAGTTCCGCCGGGTTCTTGATGCGCATGGCGCCCTGGACCCATTCGGTGTTGAAGTGCAGATAGCGCACGCCGTCCACTTCCGACAGGGTCGGCTGGTCGAGTTCGGAGGGGAATTTGGATTTGTACATGGCGCGATTGTAGGGCCGCCGCGGGCGGACCCATGCGGCCCGCCCCCGGGGCACCGATGCGCCGTCGACGGCGCGTCGATGACGGCGTCTCGATGAGGCGTCGCTCAGATGCGCTCGAAGATCGCCGCGATGCCCTGGCCGCCGCCGATGCACATGGTCACCAGCGCGTAGCGGCCCTGCACGCGCTGCAGTTCATGCAGCGCCTTGACCGTGATGATGGCGCCGGTGGCGCCGATCGGGTGGCCCAGGCCGATGCCGCTGCCGTTGGGGTTGACCTTGGCCGGGTCCAGCTTCAGTTCGCGGGTCACGGCGCACGCCTGCGCGGCGAAGGCCTCGTTGGCCTCGATCACGTCGAGTTGATCCACCGTCAGGCCGGCGCGCTTGAGCGCGGCCTGCGTGGCCGGCACGGGACCGATGCCCATGATGGTCGGATCAACGCCCGCATGGGCGTATGCCACCAGGCGCGCCAGCGGCTTGACGCCGCGCTTGGCCGCCACCGAGGCGTTCATCAGCACCAGCGCGCCGGCGCCGTCGTTCAGCCCCGAAGCATTGCCGGCGGTGACGGTGCCGTTTTCCTTCTGGAATACCGGCTTGAGCGCGGCCAGGCTGTCGGCCGTGACATCGCGGCGCACGTGCTCGTCGGTGTCGAACACCACTTCGCCCTTGCGGGTCTTCTGCACGATCGGCACGATCTGGTCGCGGAAATAGCCGGTCTCGATGGCGTTGGCGGCGCGACGGTGCGATTCGGCGGCCAGCGCGTCCTGGTCCTGGCGGCTGACGCCGAACCGGGCCGCGACGTTCTCGGCGGTCACGCCCATGTGCATGCGGCCGAACGGATCCGACAACGCGCCGGTCATCATGTCCTGCATCACGCTGTCGCCCATGCGCGCGCCCCAGCGCTGCGCCGGCGCGATGTAGGGCGCGCGGCTCATGCTCTCGGCGCCCGCGCCGATGGCGATCTCGGCGTCGCCCAGCAGGATGGTCTGCGCCGCCGAGACGATGGCCTGCAGTCCCGAGCCGCACAGGCGGTTGACGTTGAAGGCCGGCGTCTCCTTGGCAATGCCCGCGTTCATCGCGGCCACGCGCGACAGGTACATGTCGCGCGGTTCCGTATTGATGACGTGGCCCACGGCGACGTGGCCGACCTCGTCGCCCTTGACGCCCGCGCGCTCCAACGCCGCCTTGATGACCGAGGCGCCCAGATCGCAGGGCGGCACGTCTTTCAGCGCGCCGCCAAAGTCGCCGATGGCGGTACGGACGGCGGACGCGACGATGACTTCATTCATGATGTTTCCTCCTGGTTATCTGTCCATCATACTCGCGCGCCCGGCGCCTCCCGCCGCCCCTCGGCGCGCCCTTCTCGCCAGGCGAAAGTCGCCTTGCCGGCGCCGTAGAAAAACCCCGCGCTCCCCGGGCAATCCCTAATCGCGACCACAATTGACAGCGCTGTCATTTTTGCAGACACTAGCTTCGCCGGTATCTGCCGGTCAACGAAAAACAAGCCGCGACGGCCCTCGGCACGGGCGGCATCAGGAGACAAAGTCATGGCAATACCTCCCTGCCTCGCGGCAGCGGCAGGGACCGGCGTGCACCTGCGGCCCCTGCGTTTCCCGTCCCACCCCGCGCGATCCAACCGCTGGCTGCCCTGGCTGCTGATGAGCGGCCTGCTGTCGGCCGCCGGCGCGGCCCGGGCCTACGACCTGCAGACCAGCCCCTACCTGCTGGGCGACTGGGGCGGCCTGCGCACCCGCCTGGCCGAAAGCGGCGTGACGCTGAATCTGGGCTACACCGGCGAGGCCGCCCACAACTTCAGCGGCGGCCAGGACAAACTGACGCGCTACACCGACCAGTGGGTCATCGGCGCCACGCTGGATCTGGACAAGCTGCTCGGCTGGCATGGCGGCACGTTCCAGATGACCATTACCGACCGCAACGGCCGCAACCTGGGCGCCGACGCGGGCATCGGCAACAACATGCTGATCCAGGAGGTCTACGGCCGCGGCCAGACCTGGCACATGACGCAGTTCTGGTTGAACCAGGCCTTCCTGGACAACCGGGTGCAGTGGAAGATCGGCCGCCTCACCGTGGGCGAGGACTTCGCCAGCTTTTCCTGCGACTTCCAGAACCTGACCTTCTGCGGCTCGCAGCCCGGCAACCTGGTGGGCAGCTACTGGGTCAACTGGCCGACCAGCCAGTGGGCCACGCGCCTGAAGGTCAACACGTCCGAGCAGACCTACGTGCAGGCAGGCGTCTACCAGGTCAATCCGAACTACGTGGACGACGGCTATGCGCGCCGCCACGGCCTGTCGCTGGACAATCCCGACGGCACCACCGGCGCCCTGATCCCGCTCGAAGTCGGCTGGCTGCCGGCCTGGAACGGCCTGCCCGGTTCGTACAAGTTCGGCGCCTGGTACAACACCTCCGACGGCAAGGATCTGTACCAGGACATCAACCACGCGCCGCGCGGCCAGACCGGGCTCGCGCCGCGGGAACGCAACGGCCAGTACGGCTTCTACATCAACTTCGAGCAGCAGGTCAGCGGCGCCGCCGGCGGCCGCGGCGCCTCGGTGTTCCTGAACGTGTCGCAGGCCGACCGCGCCACCGCCGCGCAGGATCACCAGATCGCGCTCGGGCTGCAGTACAAAGGACCGTTCGGCCTGGCGCGCGACGTCATCGGCGTGGCGATCGGCGCGACCCACAACAACGGCCGCTATGCCGACTACGCGCGCCAGCAGGACCAGCGCCTGGGCACCAGCACCAAGGTGGGCGACGGCTACGAGTACGTGGCCGAGGCCTACTACAGTTGGTCGCCGATCCCGTCCGTTTACCTGCGCCCCAATCTGCAGTACATCAGGCATCCTGGCGGCACCAGCGCCAACCACGACGCCTTCATCGCAGGCTTGAAGACCGGCATCACATTCTGAGCGCGACGCGCCACTAGGAGACCGACATGACCCCATTCTTTCGCCGCCTGGCCTGCGCGCTGGCCCTGCCCGCGGCGCTGCTCGCCAGCCCCGCCGTCCACGCCAGCAAGGACGCGCCGGTGATCGGCTTTTCCATCGACGACTTGCGGGTCGAACGCTGGACCCGCGACCGCAACTATTTCGTCGAGGCCGCCACCGCGCTGGGCGCCAAGGTCAACGTGCAATCGGCCAACGCCAGCGAATCGCGCCAGATCGCCCAGGTCGAGAACCTGATCGCCGAGGGCGTGGACGCGCTGGTCATCGTGCCGTTCAATTCCAAGGTGCTGGGCAGCGCCATCGCCAAGGCGCACCGCAACGGCATCAAGGTGATCGCCTACGACCGCCTGATCCTTGGCGCGCCGCTGGACGGCTACGTGTCGTTCGACAACATCAAGGTGGGCGAAATGCAGGCCCAGGGCATGGTCGAGGCCGTGCCCAAGGGCCGCTACTACCTGCTGGGCGGCGCCTCGACCGACAACAACTCGCGCATGTTCCGCGAGGGCCAGATGAACGTGCTCAAGCCGCTGGTCGCCAAGGGCGACATCACCATCGTCGGCGAGCAATGGACGCCCGAATGGGATCCGTCCAAGGCCCAGACCATCATCGAGAACGCCCTGAACGCCAACGACAACGACATCCAGGCCATCGTCGCCTCCAACGACGGCACCGCCGGCGGTGCGATCCAGGCGCTGACGAGCCAGAAGCTGGCGGGCAAGGTCGCGGTATCCGGCCAGGACGCCGACCTGGCCGGCGTGCGCCGGGTGGCGGCGGGCACGCAGACCATGACGGTCTACAAGCCGATCAAGGCCATCGCCGAGGCGGCCGCGCAGATGGCGGTCAACCTGGTGCAGGGCAAGACGCCCGCTTTCAACGCCAAGCTCGACAACGGCAAGGGCGAGGTCAACGCCCTCCTCATCAAGCCCACGCTGGTCACGCGCGACAATCTGGATATCCTGGTCAAGGACGGGTTCTATACGGCAGACCAGATCGCGGGCAAGTAGCCGGGAGGCGCACCATGGACCAACAGCAACCGCTGTTCGAAATGCGCGGCATCGTCAAGGAATTCGCCGGCGTGCGCGCGCTCTCGGGCGTCAGCCTGAGCGTGCGGCCCGGCGAATGCCTCGGACTGTGCGGCGAAAACGGCGCCGGCAAATCGACCCTGATGAAGGTGCTGTCGGGGGTCTACCCCCACGGCAGCTACCAGGGCCAGATCCTGTGGCAAGGGCGCGAGCTGCGCGCACGCTCGACCCGGGACAGCGAGGAAGCCGGCATTGTCATCCTGCACCAGGAACTGATGCTGGTGCAGCAACTGAGCGTCACCGAGAACATCTTCCTGGGCAACGAAATGCGCCTGCCGGGCGGACGCATGGACTACCCGTCCATGCACCGCCGCGCCGCCGAGCTGCTGGCCCGGCTCAAGCTCACCGATGTCAACGTGGCCGCGCCCGTCATGAACTACGGCAACGGCCACCAGCAGTTGTTCGAGATCGCCAAGGCGCTGGCCAAGGAAGCGCGCCTGCTGATCTTCGACGAGCCGACCTCCTCGCTCAGCGCCAGGGAGATCGAGGTGCTGCTGGCCATCATCGAAGACCTCAAGCGCGCCGGCGTGGCCTGCATCTACATCTCGCACAAGCTCGACGAGGTCAAGCGCCTCTGTGACACCATCACCGTGATCCGCGACGGCCAGCACATCGCCACCCAGCCGGCGGACGCGCTCGACGAAGACAGCATCATCGGCCTGATGGTGGGACGCGCGCTCGAATCGCGCTTTCCGCGCACCGAACGCCAACCGGGCACGGTGGTGCTGCAAGCGCGCGGCGTGACCTGCTGGGACGTCACCAATCCGCGGCGCAAGCGGGTCGACGACGTCGCGCTGCAGGTGCGCGCCGGCGAGATCCTCGGCATCGCCGGCCTGGTGGGCGCGGGCCGCACCGAACTGGTCTTGGCCATCTACGGCGCCTACGCCGGCCGCTACCAGGCGCGGGTGCAGGTGGCCGGCCGCCCGGTGCGCATCACATCCCCGGCCGACGCCATCGCGCACGGCCTGTGCCTGGTGCCCGAGGACCGCAAGCGCCACGGCATCGTGCCGCTGATGAGCGTGGCCGAGAACATCACGCTGGCCAGCCTGGCCGACCATGCCCGCGCCACGCGGGTGGATGGCGATTCGGAACTGGCCACGGTCGAGCGCGAAATCGCGCGCCTGCGCATCAAGACGGCCAGCCCCGGCCTGCCGGTCGCCAGCCTGTCAGGCGGCAACCAGCAGAAAGTGGTGCTGGCGAAGATGGCGCTCAGGCAACCCAAAGTCCTGATCCTGGACGAACCGACGCGCGGCGTCGACATCGGCGCCAAGTACGACATCTACAAGATGATCTTCGATCTCGCCGACCGCGGCGTGGCCATCATCATGGTGTCGTCGGAACTGCCGGAGATCCTCGGCATGAGCGATCGCGTGCTGGTCATGAATGCCGGCCGCATCGCGGCAGACTTTCCCATCCAGGGCCTGACGCCGGAACGCGTGCTCGCCGCCGCCCTCAACACCGACCCGCTGCGGCACGCCGCCTGAACGCCATGACCCAGATACTCGCCTCCTCCTCTTCAGAACCGCGCCGGCGCGGCGGACATCCGCCGCTGCGGCAACTGTTCGCGCGCCACAAGCTGCTGGCCATGCTGCTGGCGCTCGCCCTGATCTGGCTGTTCTTCTGGCACCAGACCCATGGCAGCTTCCTGCGGCCCAACAGCATCTCCAACCTGCTGCTGCAGATGTCGGTGACCGGCATGCTGGCCTGCGGCATGGTGCTGGTCATCATCGCCGGCGAGATCGACCTGTCGGTCGGCTCGCTGCTCGGGCTGCTCGGCGGCCTGGTCGCCATCCTGACGGTCAACCTGGGCTGGAACACCTGGTTGTCGGTCGCCGTGGTGCTGGCGGCCGGCGCCGCGCTCGGCCTGGTCAATGGCTCTCTCACGACCCGGCTGCGGGTGCCGTCGTTCATCGTCGGCCTGGGCGGCATGCTGGCCTATCGCGGCCTGCTGCAGTTGAGCACCGACAGCGTCACCATCGCGCCCGTGCCCGACGACCTGGGCGCCATCGCCCAGGCGTTCGTGCCGCCCGCCCTGTCCTGGCTGTTCGCCGCGTTGATCGTCGCGCTGACCTGCGGCCTGACGCTGGCGCGCCGGCGGCGCCATCGCCGCCTGGGCCTGGCCGTGGCGCCGCGCTGGATCGACGCGCTGCGCATCGGCGCCATCACCGCCACCGCCGTCGGCTTCGTCCTGGTGCTGAACGAGGCCCACGGCGTGCCGCTGCCGGTGCTGATCCTGCTGGCCCTGCTGGGCGCGTTCTCGTGGATCGCCACGCAGACCGTGTTCGGCCGCCACGTCTACGCGGTTGGCGGCAACGTCGAGGCCAGCCGCCTGTCCGGCGTCAACGTCCAGCGCGTCAAGCTGATGGTGTTCATGCTGATGGGGTTGATGTGCGCGTTCGCCGGCATTGTCACCACCGCGCGTTCGGCGGCCGGCTCGCCGTCGGCCGGCGTGGGCGGCGAACTCGACGCGATCGCCGCCTGCTTCATCGGCGGCACCTCGATGCGCGGCGGCTCCGGCACGGTGTACGGCGCGCTGATCGGCGCGCTGGTCATGGCCAGCCTGGACAACGGCATGCAGCAGATGAACGTCGACACCTCCTGGCAGATGATCGTCAAGGGCGCCGTGCTGGTGCTGGCGGTGTGGATCGACGTGGCGACGAGGTCCGAACGTGCATAACGACATCCTTTCCCGCGTACCCGGCGCCTGCGTGCTCGCCGTCGGCACCTATACCGAAATCCTGCCCCACGTGCAGGGCCGCGGCCAGGGCATCCACCTGCTCGCGTTCGATGGCGCGACGGCATCGTTCCGGCAACGCCAGGTGCTGTCCGGCCCGGTCAACCCCTCCTATTTATGCGCGACGGCCGGCCGCCTCTACAGCGTCAGCGAACAGGAGCAGGACGCGGCGCTGGAGGTTTTCGCGATCGAGGACGGCGCCGCGGCCCTGCGCCCCATCGGGCGCGTCGCCATACCCGGCGCCGCGCCCTGCCACGTCAGCATCAACCGGGCGGCGCGGCAACTGTACGTGTCGAACTACGGCTCCGGCGAACTGCTGTGCTACGCCCTCGACGCCGACGGCCTGCCAAGCGCCGCGCCCCAGGTCATCACGCGAAGCGGCTCCGGGCCGCGCGCCGACCGCCAGGAAGGTCCGCACGTGCATTACGCGGCCCCCGGGGCCGACGGCACGCGGGTCTACCTCTGCGATCTGGGCACCGACACGATTGCCTGCCACCGCGTCCTGCCCGACGGCCTGGAGGCCATGCCGATACGCCAATGGCGCACGCCGCCCGGCGCCGGACCGCGCCATCTCGTGCTGGCGGCCGGCGACACGCTGGCGGTGGTGGTGGAAGAACTGTCCAACACCCTGGCGCTGTACGCGCTGGACGGCGCCGGCAACGCGCTGGCCTGCGCCTGCATCCGCGCGGCGACCTGCTGTATGCCGCCAACCGGGGCCACGACAGCATCGCGGTCTTCCGGCTGCGCCGCGCGGCGCCGTGGCTCGAACCGCTCGGTTTCATCGCCGTCGGTGGCCGCACGCCGCGCGACATCGCCTTCACGCCCGATGGCGAATTCCTGCTGCTGGCCGCCCAGGACGATCACCTCCTTCGCGCCGTGCGCATCGATCCGGCCACCGGCCTGGCGCAGTCGCACGGCGCCCCCTACCCGCTGCGCTCTCCCGCCTGCCTGTGCCCTCTGCCTTGAACCGGAAACATCCACCGTGACCTCTACCCTGCCCCCCGCCCGCATCATCGTCACCGGCGCCACCGGCCAGCTCGGCCGCAAGGCCCTGGCCATCCTGGCGCGCCAGCCTTGGTGCGAGCACCTGACCGGCATCGACCTGCAGGCGGACGCCAGCGTCTTCAGCCCGGAGCTGCGCGACCGCCTGACCCTGGTGGCCGCCGACCTGCAACGGCCCGATCCCGGCTGGACCCGCCACTTCGCCGGCGCCGACGCGGTATTGCACCTGGCGGCACGCCACTCGACGCCCGACGCCAGTTGGGAAGAGGCGCTGGGCTCTTACGACATGACGCTGAACGTCCTGACGGCCGCCGCCACGCAGGGCGTGCGCCGGCTGCTATTCTCGTCATCGAATCACGCCATGGGCGGCTACAAGGACCTGCCGCTGGCCGCCACGATCGGGCCGGGCAAGCTCACCGCGCGCACGGAGCCCGCGCCCGGCACCCGCTGGTTCGACGGCGAGCGCGAGGTGCATTCGCTGGCCTACGGCACCTCGAAGGTGATGGGCGAGCGGCTGTGCCGCGCCTTTTCCGCCGTCACGCACGGCAAGCTGTCCACCGTGATCGCGCGCATCGGCTGGATTCTGCCGGACGACAACGATCCGCGCGACATGACCTATTCCGGCGTGGCGCATCGGCGCGCGCCGGCGCCCCCCGCGCGGGACGAGCCGGCCCGCCGCGCGCTGGCGTGGTTCCACGATATGTGGTTGTCCAATGGGGATTTCGAACGGCTGTTGCTTGCCGCGCTGACCGCGGATGCGTCGAACTGGCCGGACGGCAGCGTCACCGTCAACGGCGTGTCGGCCAACCAGGGCAGCGCCTGGGACGTGGCCGAGGCCCGCGACAGCATTGGTTACGCGCCGCAGGATGACGTGCAGAAGCGCCTGCGCTGAGCGCCCGCGCGCCGGGCTCAGCCGGGCGAGCGGGTCGAATCGCGCACCACCAGCTCATAGCCGAGCGTGCGCACCCGCGCCTGCGGTTCGCGCGAGGCCAACTGCTCGACCGCCGCGTAGGCCATCTCGCGGATGGGCTGGCGCAGCGTGGTCAGCTTGGGCCAGGTCTGGCGTGACAGCGGCGTATCGTCGTAGCCCGCGACCGACAACTCTTGCGGCACCTTGAGGCCGCGCGCGTGCGCCGTGTAGAGCACGCCGGCCGCCATGTCGTCATTGGCCGCGAAGATCGCGGTCGGGCGCTGCGCGCGATCCAGCAGACGCTGGCCGCACTGCATCCCCGAATCGAACGAATGCAGGCCCTGCTCCACCAGCGCCGGATCGTAGGCCACACCCAGCTCCGCCAGCGCATCGCGGTAGCCATGCAGGCGCTCGCCCACCGCGCCGTGGTCGGGATGCCCGGCCACGAAGCCGATCCGGCGATGGCCCAGGCCGAGCAGGTAACGGGTCATGTCGCGCGCCGCGGCGCGATCGTCGGTGCTGACTTCCAGCCCCCGGGCGCTGGGCGAACCCGGCGCCAGCCGCACGTAGGGCACGTCGCCATGGTCCAACGCCTCGATCAGCGCGCGCACGTCGGACAACGGCGGCGTCAGCACCAGCCCGGCGCAGGCGTGCTGCCGCGCCGCCTGCACGATCTGCGCCGCCAGGTCGGGCGCGCGATAGTCGCAGGGATGCAGCAGCAGGCTGTAGAAATAGCGCTTGCAGGCGTCGAGCGCGCCGTGCTGGATGTTGATCAGGTAGTTGTCGCTGGGGTTGTCGTAGACCAGCATGATCAGATCCGAGCGCTTGCTGGCCAGCCGGCGGGCCGAGGGATTGGGCTGGTACTTCAGCAACTCGATCGCGGCCATGACCTTGGCGCGCGTCTTCTCGCTGGTGTTCGGCTCGTTGTTCAGCACCCGCGAGACGGTCTTGATCGACACGCCCGCTTGGGCCGCCACGTCATCGACGGTGACGGATCCCCTGTCCTTGCCGGTCGCCATGCCGGGGCCCCGCTCAGCGGCCCGCGGCCTTGGCGCTCAGGCCGTTGGCCACGCCCATGTCGGTCTTGGGCACGTCGCGGATCAGCACCCGCACGTCTTCGCCCGAAATGCCGATGCTGTCGCAGACGGCCTGGTTCAGCGCCGCGATCAGCGCCGACTTCTTGGCTTCGTCACGGCCCTCGATCAGCGCCGCGTCGACGCGCGCCATGGCCTTGCCGATTTCGCCCGCCACGATGACGTGTTCGGCCGGGATTTCCTGCAGCACGATGCGCACGCTGGACAGCGGCGCGGCAATGCTTTCCACGACCGCCTGCGAGGCCGCCTTCAGCAACGTGGTCTTCTGGGCGGCCGAATGGCCCTGCATGATCTGGACATTCAAGATTGGCATGACGGATTCCGATATTCCGAATAGTGGCACGCCGGCAGTCGGCGCCGGCCAGCCATCATATCCGGACTGGCCCGAGGCGCAAGCCTGGCCGCGCCGGAATCGGCTCGTCATGACGGGCGGCACCCGCCGCCCGCCTTGCCTGACGGCAAGCGGGGCCTCAGGCCGCCTCGCCTCGCGGCGCCGGTTGCGGCTGGCCCTGCAATTCGGCCTGCGCCGCCAGGCCGTCCTCCGCAGGCGTCTCGGCGGACGGGTCCGTCGGCGCCGTCTCGGCCAGCACCGGCGTAACCAGCTCGACCACCTTCTTGCGCGACAGCATGCCGATGAACTCGTCGTTCTCGCCCGTCACCGCCACCGGCTGGTCGCTGTGCACCAGTTGCGCCAGCACCTCGCCCAGGCCCGCCGTGGCCGGCACCGAGGCCAGGTCCTCGACGAAGCGCGACACGTCGCGCCCGCCCTCGCGCACGGCCTGCTCGGCCGCGACCAGCGTCAGCACGCCAGCCAGCCGCTTGCCGTCCAGCACCGGCGCGTATTCGTAGTTGAGCGCGCGCATGCGGTCCACCGCGTGGGCCGGACGCGACCGCATGGTCAGCGTCAGGCGCGCCGGGTTCACCGCATGGGTCGCGTTCAGCACCTTGGTGCGGTTCACGTCCTGCAGGAACGACTGCACGTAATCGTTGGCCGGGTTCAACAGGATGTCTTCCGGCGTGCCTTCCTGCACCAGCTCGCCGTCCTTCAGGATGGCGATGCGGTTGCCCAGGCGCAACGCCTCGTCCAGGTCATGGGTGATGAAGACAATGGTCTTGTTGAGCTTGGATTGCAGTTGCAGCAACTGGTCCTGCATTTCGCGACGGATCAGCGGATCGAGCGCCGAGAAGGCCTCGTCCATCAGCAGGATCTCCGCGTCGGTGGCGAGCGCGCGCGCCAGGCCGACGCGCTGCTGCATGCCGCCCGACAACTGGTGCGGATACTGCTGTTCGAAGCCCGACAGGCCGACCTGCTCCAGCCATTCGCGGGCGCGCTGCTCGCGCTCGGCGCGGCCCACGCCCTGCACGGCCAGGCCGTAGGCGGCGTTGTCCAGCACGGTGCGGTGCGGGAACAGGCCGAAGCGCTGGAACACCATGCTCATCTTCTTCTGGCGGAAGGTCTCCAGGTCGCGCTTGTTCAGGCTGACCACGTCGACGCCGTCGACCAGGATGTGGCCCGCGCTGGGCTCGATCAGGCGGTTGAAGTGGCGGATCAGCGTCGACTTGCCGGAACCCGACAGGCCCATGATGACGTAGATGCTGCCCTCTTCGATCGACAGGCTGATGTCGCGCAGGCCCAGCGTGTGGCCGCTTTCGGCCAGCAGCGCTTCCTTGCTCATGCCGCCCTGGGCGGCTTCCAGCCATTTCTTCGGATGCGGCCCGAAAATCTTGTAGATGTTCTTGACTTCGATCTTGCTCATCGCTGGCCTCCCATGCGCATGCGCTGTCCATACGATTGCGTGATCCGGTCGAACAGCACGGCCAGCACCACGATGCCCAGGCCCGCCAGCAGGCCGCGGCCCACTTCCAGGCGGTTGATCCCGAGCAGCACTTCATACCCCAGGCCGCGCGCGCCGATCATGGAGGCGATCACCACCATCGACAGCGCCATCATCGTGGTCTGGTTGATGCCGGCCATGATGTTGGGCAAGGCCAGCGGCAACTGAACGCCGAACAACTGCTGGCGCGGATTGGCGCCGAAGGCGCGCGACGCTTCCAGCACCTCGCGGTCGACCAGGCGGATGCCCAGGTCGGTCAGGCGGATCAGCGGCGGCACGGCGTAGATCACGGTGGCGATGATGGCCGGGATCTTGCCCAGGCCGAACAGCATCACGACCGGAATCAGGTACACGAAGCTGGGCATGGTCTGCATCACATCCAGCACCGGCAGCATGATCGAGCGCAGCCAGTTGACGCGCGCCATCAGCACGCCCAGCGGAATGCCGATGATCACCGACAGCCCCGCCGCCATGATCATCAGCGCCAGCGTCTGCATGCCGGCGTCCCACAGGCCGAGCACGCCGATCACGCACAGCAGCGCGCCCATGGCCAGGCTCAGGCCGATGCGACGGCTGACCAGCCAGGCGATGACGATGGTGACGCCGACCACGGCCCACCAGGGCGAGCTGCGCAGCACCTGCTCCAGCCACACCAGGGCGTGCAGCACGGGCTGGGACAGCGTCTCCAGGGTATCGGCGTAATTGGTGACCAGATGATCGACGAATCCGTCGATGGCCCCGCGCACCTGACGCGCGGGAATAATTTCAGGAAACATGTTTTTGACTCCATTTCAGCGCGTTCGCCACGCGCCGCGCCGTGCGCCAGCACGGCATCCGGCACGGAGGCCGGCGGCGGCGCCCCTCGCGGGGAGCGGCCGTCGGCAAGGGCGAAACACGCTTACAGTCCGGCGCGGGAGCAATACCTCCCGCGCATTGCCCGCATGGCGGGCAGTCCGCCTGCCGGAGGGCTTTTTCCCCTTGGGGTCATCCCAAGGGGAAAAAGTCCAACCCGGCGGGCCGTCCCGGCAAGCCGGAGCGGCCCGCCGCCGGAAAGGCGGCGCGGGTTACAGCGCGCTTTGCACGCGCCCGGCGACGTCGGCGGGGACCCACTTGGTCCAGACGTCGGGCTTGTTCTTCAGGAACCACTTGGCCACGGCGCCGGACTCGTCGCCGGTTTCCTCCATGTGGGCCAGGGTCTCGTTCATCACGGGCAGCGGCACCGAGACCTTCGACAGGAACTCGGTCAGCACCGGCGCTTCCTGCGAGAACTTGGTGTTCACCGCGGTGAAGACGGGATTGTCGGGATAGGCGCTGGCCTCGGGCTTGGCGCACTTGGGCGACGTCAGGCACTTGTGCTTGTCGGCGTCGTAGGGCGGCATTTCCAGCTTGACCAGGTCCATGGCGCCCACCAGCGGCGTGGGCGACCAGTAGTAGAAGACCACGTTCTGCTTGCGCTTGTAGGCCGACATCAGGGCCGCCTTCTGCGCCGCGCCGGTGCCCGGCGAGTACAGCGTGTAGGTGTCGTCCAGCTTGAGGGCGTGGAACAGGTTGGTGCTGGTGACTTCGCAACCCCAGCCCGCCGGGCAGCCGTAGAAACGGCCCTTGCCGGGTTCCTCGGGGTCCTTGAACTTGTCCTTGAACTTCGGCAGGTCGGCCGCGGACTTCAGCTCGGGCAGGCGCTCGGCGGTGTAGCGCGGGATGTACCAGGCCTCGCCGCCCATGTAGAGATCGCCGATCCGTTTGACGCGGCCGGTCTTTTCGGCGCGTTCCCAGGGGTCGGCGACGCTGTTCAGCCAGATCTCGGTGTTGATGTCCAGGTCACCGCGCTCGAGCGCGGCCAGGGCCGGCAGGGTCTCGGTAGGCAGGGTTTCGGTCTTGCAACCGTAGCCCTTTTCCATGATGAAACGTTCGACATCGACCAGGACCAGATTGGATTCCCAGTTCATGGCGCCGAAGTTGATCGGACGCTTGAGTTCGCATTGCGGCGCATCGGCGGCTTGGGCCGAACCGGCGAAGGCGAACAAGATGGCCGCGGCGGCCAGGGTCTTGACGGGGGTGAAACGCATTGGCTTTTGCCTCCATAGGTTCAGGGACACGGCGGCGCTGGTCCGGCCGTGCCATGGAGCTAAGGGGGTTGTGCGGAAGACGGGCAGAACCGCCAATACAAACCGACACTAGCAACAAGAGGATCCGCAGGGTGCGGGGTCTTGCAAGACAGGAGCCTCGAAAAACGGAGTTTTCGAGAACCCACAGATAGTGAACAAACTGAAAGAAGAAGCCAGCATCTTAACCGAAATTAATGCATAGCCCAAGCCCACACCTGAACGAATCAGATACATTCACGCCGAAAAGCGTTCGGAAAAACCCTTATTCCCAAGAGGCGATTCCCCGTTTTCCCCTGGGGAATCGCCTCTCGAAAACATAGATACATTTAGTTAATATTTTGTTCTTATAAATACATTTGACGCTTCCAAAACCCGGTTTCAGGGCCTTGGATCGGCGTCCCGGTACATGTAATCGCGCCGCCACGGGTAGGCCAGGTCGGGCGGATTGTCGAGCTCGTCCGGACGCCCCGTGGCCGGGTATTGGCCCAAGATCTGGTGCAACGCGATCCAGCCGTGCTCGAAGCCCATGGCGCAACCCGCCAGGTAGAGACGATAGGCGCGCAGCGAACGCTCGCCCTGCTCGCCGCCCAGGATCCGGGCGGCCTCGGCCAGGTTGGCCTCGAGCGCGTCGCTCCACGCCCACAGGGTTCGGGCATAGTGCGGCCGCAGATTCTCCACGTCCACCTCTTCCAGGCCGCCGTTGGTCATGGCCTCCATGACAACGCTGATGTGGGTCAGCTCGCCGCCGGGGAAGATGTACTTCTCGATGAATTCGCCCATGCCGCTGCCCAGTTCGGCGTTGTAGACGCCGGCCGCGGTGATGCCATGGTTCATGATCAGCCCGCCCGGCTTGAGCAGCCGGCGCAGCTTGGCGAAGTAGCCTTCCAACTGGGCCCGGCCGACGTGCTCGAACATGCCGACCGAGGCGATCTTGTCATAGGGCGTGGCCTCGTCGAGCTTGCGATAGTCCAGCAGCTCCACCCGCACGCGGCCGCCCAGGCCCTTTTCCTGGATCAGCCGGGTGACGTGCGCGTGCTGGTTGCGCGACAACGTGATACCGGTGGCGTCCACGCCGTAGTGCTCGGCGGCCCACAGCAGCAGCCCACCCCAGCCCGCGCCCACATCGAGGAATCGCTCGCCCGGCCGCAGCCGCAGCTTGCGGCAGATGTGGTCGAGCTTGGCTTCCTGGGCCTGGGCCAGGTTCATGCCCGGCTCGCGGTAGTAGGCGCAGGAATAGACCCGGCGCGGATCGAGCCACAAGGCGTAGAAATCGTCGGACAGGTCGTAATGGAATTCGATCTGGCGGGCATCGCGCTCCATCGAGTGGCGCCACACCGACATCACCTTGCGCACCAGCTCGGTCAGCCAGCCGCCGCGCGCCGCGTCCACCGGCGAACCCGGCAACAGCGCCGCGGCCGCGGCCATCACGTCGCGCATCGAACCTTCGATATCGATGCGGCCCTCGACGTAGTCCTGCCCCAGCACGCCCACGGCGCCCTCGGCCAGGTGAGCCAGCGCGGTCTTGTCATGCGTCACGAACCGCACCCGGGGATCCGGCGGCCCGACCACGGTGCCATCGGGCAGCACCAACTGGACAGTGACGGGCAAAGCCTGGAGCTTGCGTTCCACAACAGACAGCAAAGGACTCACAGCATCTCCTCTGGAATACGTACGGACACGGACAGACTGTATCGGAAATCACTTGCAATTTGCGTGTAAGGCGACGCGTGATACAGTCATCGGCTTGGTGCAAAACGCGCAATGCCGCGCGACGCACCCTGTCAATTGCGCGATCCCGTCGCGATCCACATGCCCCCTACCCATTCTTCCCGCGGCGCGCTGCCGGGCTGGCTCATCCTCATGGGCGCGCTGACGGCGATCGGTCCTTTCGCCATCGACATGTACCTGCCGGCGTTCCCGACGATCGCCGCCAACCTCGGCGTGCCGCGCGGCGATGTCGAGCGCACGCTGGCCGCCTACCTGATCGGCCTGGCGCTGGCGCAGGTGTTCTATGGTCCGATGGCCGACCGCTTCGGCCGCAAGCCGCCGCTGCTGGTGGGCCTGGCGCTATTCATGATCGCGTCGCTGGGCTGCGCCCTGGCCGGCTCCGTCGAGGCGCTGACCGGCTGGCGCGTGGTGCAGGCGATGGGCGGCGCGGCCGGCATCGTGATCCCGCGCGCCGTCATCCGCGACCATTACGAAACCCACGAAGCGGCGCGCGCCATGTCGCTGCTGATGCTGATCATGGGTCTCGCGCCGATCCTCGCCCCGCTGGCCGGCGGGCAATTGCTGGGCATCGCCAGCTGGCGCAGCCTGTTCTGGGTGATGCTGACCGGCGGCGCCATGCTGATGACGGCCGTCGTGCTCATCATGAAGGAATCGCTGGCGCCCGAACGGGTGGTGCCGCTGCGCTGGCACACCATCTTGCAGAACTATCGCGCGCTGTTCGCGCACCGCGGGTTCATGGCGCACAGCCTGGCCGGCGGCTTCGGCCAGGCCGGCATGTTCGCCTACATCATCGGCTCGCCGCGGGTGTTCATCGAACTATACGGCGTCGACCCCAAGTATTACGGCCTGCTGTTCGGCACCAACGCGCTGTCGCTCATCGTCTGCTCGCAGATCAGCGCCCGCCTGCTGCGCACCTATACCCCGCGCCAACTGCAGCGCCGCGCCCTGACCGCGCTGGCCTGCGCCAGCCTGGCGGCGGTGGCGCTGACGCTGGGGGGCTGGATGACGCTGCCGCTGTTGATGGCCTGCCTGATCTGCTACATGGGCAGCCAGGGCTTCGTCAATCCCAACTCGGCGGCGCTGGCGCTGTCGGATCAGGGCAAGCGCCTGGGCGCGGCGTCGGCGCTATTGGGGACGCTTCAACTGTCGTGCGGCGCGCTGGCCGGTTTCGCCGTCAGCGCCTGGCAGACCGACAGCGCCCTGCCCCTGACGACCACGCTGGCGACCTGCGCCTGCCTGTCCTGGCTGTCGGGACGCGTGGCGCAATCGCACCCGGCCTGAGCGCAGGGACATAACGCCGCCGGCACGGGGACGGAAGCCCGCCCGCGCCGCGCAGCGGAATATGCCTGCCGAAATCGAGCCCGACGGGCGCCGCCCGCGGCGCCCGTCGCGGCTAGAGCGCCACGCTTTTCCATGTGTCGCCGCCTCGACACTTGATTTTCCTGGATTTTTCGTATTAGAATCTACGTCTTCACATGAAGTTTCCCGTGCTGGACTACTATGCTTTGTAGTTCAACACTCTGACCCCCAAGCGCATTTTTTTGCGGATGGCAGGCAGCGGGTATAAGCACTGGGCGGGATTCCAAAGATTCCCCCCTCATCCACTAAGACTGGGTGGCCGGCAAGATGGCAAGACCTCGTGGCAAGACCACGACGATCCCAGCCTCTGATATTTCTTAGCCCGGCGGCTAAAACCCTGTCTCCCCCCGGCGATGCGCAAGAATAAATGAGGTGCATCCATGGCACGCGTATGCCAAGTGACCGGCAAAGGCCCGATGGTGGGCAACAACGTTTCGCACGCGAACAACAAGACCAAGCGTCGCTTCCTGCCCAACCTGCAATCGCGCCGGTTCTGGGTTGAAAGCGAAAACCGCTGGGTGCGTCTGCGCGTCTCGGCCAAGGCCATCCGCACGATCGACAAGAACGGCATCGACGCCGTGCTGGCCGACCTGCGTGCCCGCGGCGAACTGGCCTAATCGGCCCCCCGCCAATCTGACATACTAGGAGCACGACATGGCCAAAGGTATCCGCGAAAAGATCAAGCTCGAGTCGACTGCCGGCACGGGTCATTTCTACACGACCACCAAGAACAAGCGCAACATGCCCGAGAAGATGCTGATCAAGAAGTTTGATCCGGTCGCTCGCAAGCACGTTGACTACAAGGAAACCAAGCTGAAGTAATTCAGCCGGTCTCCGGAAAGTCGAAAAGGCCCTGCTTTCGCGGGGCTTTTTTCATTGATGGGCCCTGCATGACGGGGCCTTTTTCATTGGCGCGCCGGCCAGACGCACCGGACGCAAACCATTGGGGTCCGCCTGCAGGCCCGCGGCGGGCCATTTTTCCTGGCGCCAGGCAGGCGAGCATGCTTCAATTGGGCCGAACCGAACCCGTGTCCGACACGGCCCGGCCTGCCCGGGCCCCTTCCCGCCTGCGATATCCGCCATGCTCCGTCCCTGCCTGACCCTGCTGCGCCGCGCGCTCGCCCCCGCGCTCCTGGCCCTGGCGCTGACCCCCGTCGCGTCCGCCAAAGACACCAAAGACAAGGAACCGCCGATCCGCATCGGCGAGATCAACAGCTACAAGGCGATTCCCGCCTTCCTGGGCCCGTACAAGAAGGGCTGGCAACTGGCGCTGGAAGAAGTCAACGCGTCCGGCGGCGTGCTGGGCCGCAAGCTCGAGGTGATTTCGCGCGACGACAACGGCAACCCAGGCGATTCGGTCCGCGCCGCCCAGGAACTGCTGGCCCGCGAAAAGGTGGACCTGCTGTTCGGCGGCTTCCTGTCCAACACCGGCCTGGCGCTGACCGATTTCGCCAAACAGCAGCAGGTGTTCTTCCTGGCCGCCGAGCCGCTGACCGACAAGATCACCTGGCAGGAAGGCAACCGCTATACCTGGCGCCTGCGGCCTTCGACCTGGATGCACGTGGCCGCGCTGGCGCCCAAGGCGCTGGCGCTGCGCAAGAAGCGCTGGGCCATCGTCTACCCCAATTACGAGTACGGCCAATCGGCCGTGGCCACCTTCAAGGCCATGATGAAGTCGTTCCAGTCCGACGTCGAATTCGTCGCCGAGCAGGCCGTGCCGCTGGGCAAGGTCGACGCCGGCGCGGTGGTCCAGGCCCTGGCCGACGCCAAGCCGGACGCCATCTTCAACGTGCTGTTCGCCGCCGACCTGACGCGCTTCGTGCGCGAGGGCAACACCCGCGGCCTGTTCGAGAACCGCGCCGTGGTCTCGGTGCTGTCCGGCGAACCGGAGTACCTGGAGCCGCTGGGCGCCGACACGCCGTCGGGCTGGATCGTCACCGGCTACCCCTGGTACGCCATCGACACCCCGGCCAACAAAGCCTTCGTCGAGGCCTACCGCAAGCGCTACAACGAGACGCCCAAGGTCGGCTCGGTGGTCGGCTACGCGTCGCTCATGTCGATCGCCCAGGGCCTGAAGGCGGCCGGCGAGGTCGACACCGAAAAACTCGTCGACGCCTTCGCCGGGCTGAAAGTGGACACGCCCTACGGCCCGATCCAGTACCGCAAGATCGACCACCAGTCGACCATGGGCGTCTACATCGGCGTCACCGCGGTCGAGGACGGCAAGGGCATCATGAAGGACTTCGCCTACATCGACGGCGCGCGCCTGCAACCGCCGGACGAACAAGTTCGCAAGATGCGCCCGCACTGATGAGCCTGTCCGGGCTGCTGTCGCAGTTGCTCAACGGCCTGGCGGATGCCAGCGCGCTGTTCCTGGTGGCCGCCGGCCTGTCGCTGATCTTCGGCGTCACGCGGGTCGTCAATTTCGCGCACGGCTCCTTCTACATGCTGGGGATATACCTCGCCTGGAGCTTCACCCGGTATTTCGGTGACGGCCCGGGCTACTGGGCCGGGCTGCTGCTGGCGGCGCTGGCCACCGGCCTGATCGGCGCCGCGGCTGAACTGCTGGTGCTCAAGCGGCTATACCGCGCGCCGGAACTGTTCCAGTTGCTGGCGACCTTCGCGCTGGTGCTGATCATCGGCGACGCCGCTCTGGCGATCTGGGGCCCGGAAGACCTGTTCGCGGCCCGCGCGCCCGGCCTCTCCGGCGCGGTCGAAATCCTGGGCAGGCGCTTTCCCCAATATGACCTGCTGCTGATCGTGGCCGGCCCGGTGGTGCTGGGCCTGCTGTGGCTGCTGCTGATGCGCACCCGCTGGGGCCGGCTGCTGCGCGCCGCCGCCGAGAACCGCGACATGCTGGCCGCGCTCGGCGTCAACCAGGCCTGGCTGTTCACCTCGGCCTTCACGCTGGGCGCGTTCCTGGCCGGGCTCGGCGGCGCGCTGGCCGCGCCGCGCGTGCCCGCCACGCTCGGGCTCGATCTGGAGATCATCGCCAGCGCCTTCGTAGTCGTTGTCGTCGGCGGCCTGGGCTCGATTCCCGGCGCCTTCCTGGCGGCGGTGCTGATCTGCTGCGTCAAGGCCGTCTTCGTCTTCCTGGGGCAAGTGCAGATCGGCCCCTGGCTGTTCAACCTGTCCAAGCTCACCCTGCTGGCCGAATTCGCCGTGATGGCCGTCGTGCTGGTGGCGCGTCCCTGGGGCCTGCTGGGCCAGCCGCCGGCGCCCTCCTCGCATGCGCTGGCGGCCGAGGCGCCCATCGCCCCCGCCGGCCGCCGTCTGCGGCTGGCCTACGGCGCGTTGCTGGCATTGCTGGTCCTGGCGCCCCTGGCGACCGCGCAGTGGCCGTATCTGGGCATCCTGCTGACCGAAGTGCTGATCGCCGCCCTGTTCGCCGCGAGCCTGCATTTCCTGACCGGCCTGGCCGGCATGACCACATTCGGCCACGCCGCCTGGTTCGGCCTGGGCGCCTACGGCGCGGCGCTGCTGCTGAAACTGGCGGCCCTGCCGATGGAAGCCGCGTTGCTGCTGGGCCCGCTGGCCGCCGGGCTTGGCGCGGTGCTGTTCGGCTGGTTCTGCGTGCGCCTGTCCGGCGTGTACCTGGCGATGCTGACCCTGGCCGTGGCGCAGATCCTGTGGGCGCTGGCCTATCAATGGGATGCGATGACCGGCGGCAGCAACGGCCTGACCGGCCTGTGGCCGTCGCGCTGGCTGACGCAGGGTCCCTGGTTCTACTACCTGACGCTGGCGCTTTGCGCGCTCGGCATCGCCTGGCTGCGGCGCCTGGCGTTCTCGCCGCTGGGCTACGCACTGCGCGGCGCGCGCGATTCGGCCTTGCGGGCCGAAGCGCAGGGCATGGACATCCGCCGCATCCAGTGGGCCGGCTTCGTGGCGGCGTCGCTGGCCGCGGGCATGGCCGGGGCGCTGTACGCGTTCTCCAAGGGCAGCATCGCTCCCGACGTGCTCGGCGTGAGCCGGTCGGTGGATGGGCTGGTGATGGTGCTGCTGGGCGGTCTGCAGACGCTGGCCGGCCCGCTGGTCGGCGCGGCCGCCTACACCTGGCTGCAGGATGTCGCGGCACGCAGCACGGACTACTGGCACGCGGTGCTGGGGCTCGCCATCCTGGCGCTGGTGATGGCGTTCCCGTCGGGCCTGGCGGGCGCCGCCGCGCGCTGGACGCGGAGGCGCGCATGACCGCCAACGCCTTGCTGACGGTCGAGGGACTGCGCAAATCATTCGGCGGCATCGACGCGCTGGCGGATGTCTCGTTCCAGCTCGAGGCCGGCCAGATGCTGGCGTTGATCGGCCCGAACGGCGCCGGCAAGTCCACCTGCTTCAACGTGCTGGGCGGCCAGTTGCGACCTGATACCGGATCGGTGCGGCTGGACGGCCGCGAGCTGGTGGGCCTGACGGCGGGCAAGATCTGCCGCCTGGGCGTTGGGCGCACCTTCCAGACCGCCGCCACCTTCCGCTCGATGACGGTGCTTGAAAACGTGCAGACGGCCCTGCTGTCGCGCGACCGCCTGTTGTTCCGTCCCTGGCGCCGCGCCGCATTGCACCGCGCCGACGAGGCCATGGCGCTGCTGGAACAGGTGCGGATGGCCGCCCAGGCCGGCGCGCACTGCGGCGCCCTGGCCTACGGCGACGTCAAGCGGGTCGAGCTGGCCATGGCGTTGGCGCACCGGCCGAAGCTGCTGCTGATGGACGAACCCACCGCCGGCATGGCCACCAACGAACGCCACGCGCTCATGCGCCTGACGCGTGAACTGGCCGACACGCAGCGCATGGCCGTACTGTTCACCGAGCACAGCCTGGACGTGGTCTTCAAACATGCCGACCGCATCGCCGTGCTGGTGCGCGGCCGCCTGCTGGCCGAGGGCCCGCCAGACCGGATCGCGGCCGACGCACGCGTCCAGGCCGCCTATCTCGGCACCGACGCGCCGCCCCCCTGAGACCGGATCAGTGGCCGGCCTGCGGGCTATCCGGCTGGCATTCCCAGAACACCCTGGCCTGGCAGCCCGCGCAGATGCCCCGGTCCAGCCTGGCGTAGATGGCGTGCAGCGCGGTCGCCTTGTCAGGAAACACGTGGTCCGCGCCCAGCCGCTCCAGGAAGCCGGTGCGGCGCCACATCGCCAGCACCTCGGGACGCGGCCGGTGGAAATAAAGGTCGCCTCCCATGGCGCGGCGCGCTACCAGTTCGTCCTCCCAGACCTGGGCGCCGGCCAGGTCGATGAAGTTCATGCTCTTGGCCATCACCAGCAAATGGCGCGGCGCATCCGCACCCGCGCGCAGTTCCTGCAGGCGCTGCGCCACGTGCGCGGCTGCGCCGAAATACACCGACCCTTCCATGCGCAGCAGCTTGAGCTGGGGGCATTCCGGCAAAGCCTCGGGCTGCTGCGCCAGCACCACGAAGCGGCGGTCCAGGCCGCGCGAATCGAACCCCATGGTGCGCATCGCCGGCCGCGAGGTGCGATGCAGGTACGCCATCAGCGACAGCACGGTGCCCAGCAGGATCGCCACCTCCATGCGGATGGTGACGGTGGCCGCCAGCGTGGCCGCGGCGATCGCGCTTTCGCCCGGCTGGGTGCGGATCAACTGGCGCCAGCGGGGCACGTCCAGCAGGGTCCAGGCCACCAGCAGCAACAGGCCCGCGATGGCCGCTTGCGGAATCCGCGCCAGCAGGGGGCCGCTCAGCGCCACCAGCGCCATCAGCAGCAGCGCCGAGAACACCGCCGCCAGCGGCGTCTTTGCGCCCGCCTCGTAGTTGGGGATGGAACGGTTGAGCGAGCCGCAGGACAGATAACAGGAAAAGAAACCGCCCACGACGTTGGAGAGCCCCTGCCCGACGAATTCACGATTGGCGTCGATGCGCTGTCCCGAACGCGTCGCCACCGCCTTGGCGATGGAAATCGATTGCGCCAGCGCCACGATGGTCAATGCGAACGCCAGGCTGAGCAGATCGGGCAAGGCGCGCCAGTCGATGCTGGGCACGTGGAAGGGCGGCCACGGCTGCGCCAGATCTCCCAGGAGCGGCACCGGCGCGGCGCCAAGGCGCGCCGCCAGCGCATTGAACACCGCCGCGGCCAGCGCCCCCGCCACCAATCCGGCCAGCATGTAGGGCCTGCGCCTGTCCAGCCGCCTGAGCAACAGGGCCGCGGCGATCGTCACGGCAGTCACCAGCAGCGCGCCCGCCAGCGACTGGTCCCAATGGCCGGCCAGGCTGGCCAGCAACGCGCCGGCGCCATGCGAATCCGGCGCAGGCAGGCCCAGCGCATCCTTGAGCGCATGCACCGCGATCAGCAGGGCCGCGCCGCTAGTGAAGCCGAACAGCGCCGATGGTGAAATGAAGTGCGCCAGCGAACCCAGCCTCAGGGCGCCCACCAGCCATTGCATCAGGCCGACCAGCACCGTCACCGCCAGGGCCAGTTCGATGTAGCCCGGACTGCCCGCCACCGCCAGCGGCGTCAGCACCGCGAACAGCGCCAGCGAATTGGCATTGGTGGGGCCGGACATGACATGGCGGCTGGAACCGAACAGCGCCGCCACGATACAGGGCACGATGGCCGAATACAGGCCATATTGCGCCGGCAGCCCGGCCAGCGTGGCGAAGGCCACGCCCTGCGGCAGCACCAGCAGCGCGCCGAGCAGCCCGGCCGTCAGGTCCGCGCGCAGGGTCGCGGGCCCGACTTCCGGCACCCAATCGCCCAACACCCGCGCCAACCGCGCTTTCCATCCCGCCGCCATCGCTCCCCTGCCCCGTCTCTCTCTTCTGCATTCCCGCGCGCTCAGCGCAGGAACCTGCGTTCCAGCTCGCGCATGTCCGCGTCGCCCTGGAGACCGATGATATCGCGCACGGTCGGCAGGCCGGCATCGACGGCATGGATGCCGCCGTCCTCGCGGATGCGGGCGAAGACCTTGCGCATCGCGCCCACGGCTGCTCGGATCGCGTGGTTGCCGTAGATCACCAGCCCCACCTTGCCCAGCGCCTGGATGTCGCGCTCGCGCAGTTGCGGGTACGCGGTGGGCACCAGCACCAGCGGCACGCCGCCGGACCAGGCCGCGACGAAGGCCAGCACCTCGTCGGGGGTGGCCTGCCTGGAATGGATCAGGATGGCGTCGGCGCCGGCCGCCTCATAGGCCGCGGCGCGCGCCAGGGCCTCGGCCTGTCCAAGTCCCGCGATCAGCGCTTCGGTCCGCGCGATGACGCAGAAATCGGGATCGCGACGGGCGGCACAGGCCGCTTCGATCTTGCCCTGGAATTCCTCCACGCGCACCAGTTCCTGGCGGCCATCGGTCCGCAGGCTGGTGTCCTTGGGAAAGGTCTTGTCTTCCATCACGACCGCCGACACGCCCGCGGCCTCGTATTGCGGCACGGCGTAGGAAACGTTGATGGCGTTGCCGAACCCGGTGTCGATATCGGCGATGACCGGCACGTCGACCGTGGCGGCCATGGCGCGCATCATGTCCAGGTGCACCCCGGCCGACAGGATATTCGCGTCCGGCACGGCGTAGCTGGCCGACAATTCAAAGCCACTGCCCCAGATCGCGTCGAACCCGGCCTCCATCGCCAGCCGGGCGGCCAGCGGATTGTGCGCCGACATGGCGTGCATCAGGGCGGGATCCTGCAGTTTCCGGCGAAAGCGTGCGTTGCGGTGCATGGCGTGGCGATCCGAGATCCGGCGCGGATTGCCCCGGCTGCGACCATTTAACACTAAAAGAAGCGCCGGGCGGCCGCCTGGCGCGCGACGAGGTTCAGCCAGCCTCGCCGCCGCGCCGCGCCTTCATCGCCCGGCTGATCGCGGCCAGGGCGTCATCGCCGATCAGGCGCGTGGCCAGCGGCAGCAGTTCATCCTCTTCGCGCTGGATATGCGCCGCATAGGCCGCCGCGAACGCCTCAACCTGCGCCGGCGGCAGCGCCGCCGGGCGGCCCGCCGCGATCTCGCCCAGGATTTGCCGCAACGGCGCCCACAGCGCTGCCAGCCGCGCATGATCGGCAATCAATCCATCGACCAGCGCGCGCAGGCAGACGGCGTCGGAACCCGCCATGGACTCGATCAGAGCTGGGAACAGGTCCTCTTCCTCGTCTTCGTGGTGGTGGATCGCGGCCGTCTGGAAATAACGCGCGACGCCCGCCGCCGCGACCCGGGCCGCGTCATCGCTGCCATGCGCAGGCAGATGCGCGGCCAGGCGCCGCAAGGTTGCGCATTGCCGCGCAATGCGTCCATGACAGGCGGACAGCAGCCCAAGAGGATCATCGGTGGTCGGCGCCGCGGCCGGCCCACCCGGAAAACTCACCGCCATGTCCCCTCCCGTCGGATCAGGAATGCCCGCGCCACCACAAGCGGATGGAATCCCAGGCGCGGCCGGCGAACCCGGCCTCGGCCACCGGCTCCAGCGCCACCACCGGAAACTGCATGGCGGGCTTGCCGTCGACCATCACGCGCAGCGAGCCGACCGTGGCCTGGGCCGCGATCGGCGCCACCAGCGGATCCTGCGGGGTCCAGACCGGCTCGACCTTGGCGCCGGCCGGCACCGTGACGTAGGCGTCGCGCGCGAAACCGGCCTTGAGCGTGTCGGTCTGGCCCTTCCAGACCTCGGGCGTGGCCACCGCCTGGCCCTTCGCATATAACTTGATGGTATTGAACCCCTGGAAGCCCCATTCCAGCAACTCGCGGCTCTCCTGGGTGCGCAGTTTGTCCGAGGCCGTGCCGACCACCACCGTGATCAGGCGGCGCTGGTCGCGGCCGTTGGGCCGGTGCGCGGTCGCCACGATGCAGTAACCGGCCGCGTCGGTATGGCCCGTCTTCAGGCCGTCGACGCTGGGATCGAGCCACAGCAGCCGGTTGCGGTTGGGTTGCGTGATGTTGTTATAGGTGAAGGTCTTGGCCGAATCGTAGGCCTTGTACAGCTCGGGGTAATCGCGGATGAAGCGCGTGGCAAGGATCGACAGGTCGCTGACCGTGGAATACGTGCCCGGATCCGGCAGCCCGTGGGGACTGGCGAAGTGCGTGCCATGCAGGCCGAGTTGCACGGCGGTGTCATTCATGCGCGCCACGAACGCCTCGACGCTGCCCGACAGCGCTTCGGCGAGCGCGATCGCCGCGTCATTGCCGGACTGGATCATCAGGCCGCGCAGCAACTGGTCCACCGACACCTTGGAGCCCGGCTCCAGGAACATCTTGGAACTGCCGGGCGGCACTTTCCAGGCGCGCGTCGAGATGGTCACCTTCTGGTCCGGCGACAGCTCCTTGTTGTGGATAGCGCCGAACACCACGTACGCCGTCATGATCTTGGTGAGCGAGGCCGGCTCGATCCGGGCGGTGGCCGCGTGCGACGCGATCACCTGGCCGCTGGTCTCGTCCAGCAGCAACCAGGCCTTGGCCGACAGGTCTGGCTGGGGCATCGATTGCGCCAGGGCGCCTGACATACACGCGGTCGCAACGAGCAGGCTCGCCGCCAACTTCTTCATCAACATAGGGTGCTTCACTTCCATGCGGGGTAAGGATGGCACGCGGGCCAGCGCCGGCAGGCGGCCACACCGCCACCCGCCCGCGCCCGCCGACGCGCGGCGCGAAGCATTGGAACACGCTTGGCCCGGATGGTTCAAAACGGCCCGGCGCGCGCAACGTCTGCTGCCGCGCAATGGCTTGGCGCGCGCGTTCCGATGCCGCGCGTGCCACTGAAAAAATCGCAGCGATTGTCACTGCATTTTGCAGAACCCCTTGTAGAAGGGGTTTTTCTGCCTGGAAAACAACAAAGATTGCGCGAAAGGCCTTGCGAAAGCGGCTACAACCGCCACTCTTCCGCTATCATCGGGCGCGTAGCGTTAAACGCCGATACCCGGCGCGCGCTGCCCCATGTCCTCAACATACGGATTTTGACCATGGCCACGAAAGCTAAAGCTCCTGCCAAGAAAGTCACCAAGCCCGCCGCCAAGGCGCCCGCAAAGAAGGCTACCGCCGCCAAACCCGCTGTGAAGCCGGCAGCCAAGAAGGCCGTCGCCGCCAAGAAGGTCGCTGCCGCCCCCAAGGCTATCAAGGCTGCTCTGAACAAGACCCAGCTGATCGCCTACATCGTCGAGCAGTCCGGCGTTGAAGCCAAGGCGGTCAAGGCCGTCCTGGCCAGCCTGGAAACCTCGGTGCTGAGCTCCGTGGACAAGAAGGGCGCTGGCGAATTCACGCTGCCCGGCCTGTTCAAGGTTGCCGTGCAGAAGGTTCCCGCCAAGGCCAAGCGCTTCGGCAAGGATCCGTTCACCGGCGAAGAGCGCTGGTTCCCCGCCAAGCCGGCTTCGGTCAAGGTGAAGGTTCGCCCGCTCAAGAAGCTGAAGGACGCCGCGCAGTAATTCCGCACGGTTATCCGGTCAAGCCGGAAAGGGCCTGCCCCGCAAGGGGCGGGCCCTTTCTTTTTTGCGCGCCCGCGCTTTCCGGCGCGGTCCGCGCCCGCCGGCGGGCGCGCCTTGCATGATCCCGGGACGGCCTGCTAGAATTTATCTTTATATAAAGATACTTCATATAAAAACATCATGAATGATCTGGTCGACCTGGTGCTGGCGCAGTGGGAGCAGGAATGTCCCAACCTGGATATCTCGCCGATGAGCGTCCTCAGCCGCGTGTTCCGCTTCCACGCCTTCGCCGCGCGTGACGTGGGCCAGGCGTTCAAGCGCCACCACCTGCACCAGGGCGAATTCGACGTGCTCGCGACGCTGTACCGCACCGGCGCGCCATACGCCATGAATCCGCAGAAGCTGGTCGCGGCGCTGCTGCTGACCTCGGGCGCCATGACCAACCGGCTGGACCGCCTGGAACAGGCCGGCCTGCTGGCGCGCACGCCCAACCCCGACGACCGTCGCGGCGTCATCGTGGCGCTGACCGCCGAAGGCCTGCGCGTCATCAAGCAGGTGCTCAAGGATTACCTGCGCGAACTGGAATCGCTGCTCGCCCCCTTGAACGCCACCGAACGCCGCCAGATGGCCGGCCTGCTGAAGAAACTGCTGATTCCGCACGACCGGGAAACGCCCGGCGGCATCGCCGCCTGAGTCTTCCTTTCGCCACACTTCCACGCCCCGCCTCACATGAACGCCGCACCTGCCCAACCCGCTCCGCTGACCGCGCCCGTCATCCTGCTGATGTCCGTCGCCACCGGCCTGGCGGTCGCCAGCAACTATTACGCGCAGCCGCTGCTGCACACCATCAGCCAGCAATTCACGCTGTCCAATGCCACCGCCGGCAGCATCGTCATGATCGCGCAGTTGAGCTACGCGCTCGGCCTGATCCTGCTGGTGCCGCTGGGCGATCTGTTCGAACGCCGCGGCCTGATCGTGCTGATGACCCTGTTGTCGTCCGGCGGCCTGCTGGTGTCGGCCTTCGCCCGCAACATCCAGATGCTGATGCTGGGCACCGCGGTGACCGGCATGCTGTCGGTGGTGGCACAGGTGCTGGTGCCGTTCGCGGCCACCCTGGCGGCGCCGCACGAGCGCGGCAAGGCGGTCGGCACCGTCATGAGCGGCCTGCTGCTGGGCATCCTGCTGGCCCGCACCGCGGCCGGCGTGCTGGCCGACCTGGGCAGTTGGCGCACCGTCTACTGGGTCGCCGCGATCCTGATGCTCTGCATGTCGTGCGCGCTCTGGCGGGTGCTGCCGCGCCACAAGAGCCAGGCCGCGATGAGCTATCCGCGTCTGCTCGGCTCGATCTTCCGCCTGTTCGCCGAGGAACCGTTGCTGCGCGGCCGCTCGCTGCTGGGCGGCCTGCTGTTCGCCGCCTTCAGCATGCTGTGGACGCCGCTGACCTTCCTGCTGTCGGGCCCGGACTACGGTTTCAACAACACCACCATCGGCCTGTTCGGGCTGGCCGGCGCGGCCGGCGCCTACGCCGCCAACCGGTTCGGCAGGCTGGCCGACCGCGGCCTGGGCAACCAGGCCACCCGCATCGGCCTGCTGCTGCTGCTGGCGTCGTGGGGCCTGATGGCCTTCGGCCAGGCCTCGGTCATCGCGCTGCTGGCCGGCATCCTGATCCAGGACCTGGCGATCCAGGGCGTCCATGTCACCAATACCAGCTCGCTGTACCGCACCCGTCCCGAAGCCCGCAGCCGCCTGACGGCCGGTTACATGACCAGCTACTTCATCGGCGGGGCGACCGGATCGCTGGTATCGTCCTGGCTGTACTCCCATTACGGCTGGCCCGGCGTGGTCACCGCGGGCGCGGTTCTGGCGGCCATAACCCTGGCCTACGGCATGCTCGGGGCCAGCGCCCGCATCCCGGAAACCGCCCCGCCCCCTATCCGCGCCTAGCACCTCCTATAATCAGGGGTTTTGACCGCCCCCGCGCCTGGCGCGCGGGGGCGGTTCACCCATTTTTCGCCATCGCGCACGAGCCCATGCAGGAACGTTACCTCCCCACTACCGTCGAAGCGGCCGCCCACCAAGACTGGCAGGCACGCGACGCCTATCTGGTCCATGAACACGCGAAGAACCCGGACGGCTCCGAGAAGCCGAAGTTCTACGCCTGCTCGATGCTGCCCTATCCCAGCGGCAAGCTGCACATGGGCCACGTGCGCAACTACACCATCAACGACATGATGGCGCGCCAGTTGCGCATGCGGGGCTACAACGTGCTGATGCCGATGGGCTGGGACGCCTTCGGCATGCCGGCCGAGAACGCCGCCATCAAGTCCAAGGTGCCGCCCGCCAAGTGGACCTACGACAACATCGCCTACATGAAGAAGCAGATGAAGGCGATGGGCCTGGCGATCGACTGGTCGCGCGAAATGTGCGCCTGCGATCCCGAGTACTACAAGTGGAACCAGTGGCTGTTCCTGAAAATGCTCGAAAAGGGCGTCGCCTACCGCAAGACCCAGGTCGTGAACTGGGACCCGGTCGACCAGACCGTGCTGGCCAACGAACAGGTCATCGACGGCCGCGGCTGGCGCTCGGGCGCCCCGGTCGAAAAGCGCGAGATCCCCGGCTACTACCTGCGCATCACCGATTACGCCGACGAACTGCTGGGCGCGGTGCAGAACGACCTGCCCGGCTGGCCCGAGCGCGTGCGCCTGATGCAGGAAAACTGGATCGGCAAGTCCGAGGGCCTGCGCTTCGCCTTCCCGCACCAGATCGCCGGCCAGGACGGCCAGTTGATCCAGGACGGCAAGCTGTACGTCTTCACCACCCGCGCCGACACCATCATGGGCGTGACCTTCTGCGCCGTGGCGCCGGAACATCCCCTGGCCACCCACGCCGCGCAGTCGAACCCGGCCCTGGCCGCCTTCATCGAACAGTGCAAGCTGGGCGGCACCACCGAGGCCGAACTGGCCACGCGTGAAAAGGAAGGCCTGCCCACCGGCCTGTTCGTGACGCACCCGATCACCGGCGACCAGGTCGAAGTCTGGGTCGGCAACTACGTGCTCATGACCTACGGCGACGGCGCCGTGATGGGCGTGCCCGCGCACGACGAACGCGACTTCGCCTTCGCCAGGAAATACAACCTGCCGATCCGCCAGGTCGTGGACGTGGCCGGCAAGGCCTACTCCACCGACGCCTGGCAGGAATGGTACGGCGACAAGCAGAGCGGCCGCACCATCAACTCCGGCAAGTACGACGGCCTGTCGCACAAGGAAGCCGTGGACGCCATCGCCGCCGACCTGGGCGCGCAAGGCCTGGGCGAAAAGCAGACCACCTGGCGCCTGCGCGACTGGGGCATCTCGCGCCAGCGCTATTGGGGCACCCCAATCCCCATCATCCACTGCGCGGACTGCGGCCCGGTGCCGGTCCCCGAAAAGGACCTGCCGGTGGTGCTGCCGGACGACCTGATCCCGGACGGCAGCGGCAACCCGCTGGCCAAGAACGAAGCCTTCCTGTCGTGCGCCTGCCCCAGTTGCGGCAAGCCGGCGCGCCGCGAGACGGACACGATGGACACCTTCGTGGACTCGTCCTGGTACTTCATGCGCTACACCTCGCCGGGCAACAACACTGCCATGGTCGACGCGCGCAATGACTACTGGATGCCGATGGACCAGTACATCGGCGGCATCGAGCACGCGGTCCTGCACCTGCTGTACGCGCGCTTCTGGACCAAGGTCATGCGCGACATGGGCCTGCTCAACTTCGACGAGCCCTTCACCAAGCTGCTGTGCCAGGGCATGGTGCTGAACCACATCTACTCGCGCAAGAACGCCCAGGGCGGCATCGAGTATTTCTGGCCCGAGGAAGTCGAGAACGTCTACGACGCGCGCGGCGCCATCATCGGCGCCAAGCTCAAGTCCGACGGTTCGGACGTGACCTACGGCGGCGTCGGCACGATGTCCAAGTCCAAGAACAACGGCGTCGATCCGCAATCGCTGATCGACACGCTGGGCGCCGACACCGCGCGCCTGTTCGTGATGTTCGCCAGCCCGCCCGAGCAGACCCTCGAATGGTCCGATTCCGGCGTCGAAGGCTCGAACCGCTTCCTGCGCCGCCTGTGGTCGATCAGCTACGCGCAGCGCGACACCGTCGCCCGCGGCCTGGCCGCCGGCGCCGACTGGACCGACGCGCCCGCCGCCGTCAAGGATCTGCGCCGCGAGGTCTACAACCTGCTCAAGCAGGCCGACTACGACTACCAGCGCATCCAGTACAACACCGTCGTGTCGGCGTGCATGAAGATGCTCAACGCCATCGACGACGCCAAGCTGCCCGAAGGCAAGCACGCCGACGCCGCCTACGCCGAAACGCTGGGCGTGCTGCTGCGCGTGCTGTACCCGGTGGTGCCGCACATCACCTGGCACCTGTGGCGCGACCTCGGCTACGCGCACGAGCTGGGCGACCTGCTCGACGCGCCGTGGCCGCACGTCGACGAAGCCGCGCTGGTGGCGGACGAAATCGAACTGATGCTGCAGGTCAACGGCAAGCTGCGCGGCTCGATCCGCGTCGCCGCCAAGGCCGCCAAGGAAGACATCGAGAAACTCGCCGCCGCCCAGGATGAAGTCGCCCGCTACCTGGAAGGCCGCCCGCCCAAGCGGGTCATCGTGGTTCCGGGCAAACTGGTCAACGTCGTAGGCTGATGAGGTCAAGCATGTACTTCGCCGGGCAACACACGCAATCCCCCCGCCAATCCTGGCTGCTGCGCGGCGCCTGCCTGGCGCTGTTCATGCTGATCTCGGCTTGCGGCTTCACGCTGCGCGGGGTCACCCCGCTGCCGTTCGAAACGTTGTATGTCGGCATTGCCGACAACACCCAATTCGGCGCCGACGTGCGCCGCGCGCTGCGCGCGGCCTCGCCCGACACCAAGCTGGTCACCTCGCCCAAGGACGCGCAGGCGATCCTGCAGGAGGTCTCCAACAAGCGCGCCCTGCGCGAGGTGTCGCTGAACGCCCAGGGCCGTGTCGAGGAATACGAACTGGGCATCAACTACACCTTCCGCCTGATCGATGCGAAGGGCCGCGCCCTGATCCCGGACACGACCCTGTCGATCTACCGCGAAATGCCGTACGACGACCAGATCGTCCAGGCCAAGCAAGGGCAGATCGAAACGCTGTACCTCGCCATGCAGCGTGATCTGGTTTCGCGCTTGCTCCGCCGCATGACGGCTCCGGAAGTGCGCAAGGCCTTCGAAGACCGCGAACAGCGGGCGGAAGACGGCGAGACGCCGCTATACGATCCCACCGCGCCGCAGCCTCGCCGCACGCCGACCCCGTGGCAGACGCCGTCCACCACCGACCCTGCCTACACGCGCTGACCGATGGCACAAGTCCTGGACGCGGATCGCCTGGCCGATCACCTGCAGCGGGCCGGCAGCCGCCTGGCCCCGCTGTATACGGTGTCCGGTGACGAGCCCCTCCTGGTGACCGAGGCCGTGGATGCGCTGCGCGCCGCCGGGCGCGGCGCCGGTTATACCGAACGCCTGTCGATGGTGATGGACGCGCGCAGCGACTGGAGCGCGGTCATCGCCGCGACCCAGAGCGTGTCGCTGTTCGGCGACCGCCGCATCCTCGAACTCAAGATTCCCACCGGCAAGCCCGGCAAGTCCGGCGCCGATACCTTGGCGCGCCTGGCCGAACAGGCCGAAAAGCAGGCAGACAACCCGGATACCCTCATCCTGGTGGCGCTGCCGCGCCTGGACAAGGCCACCCGCGAAAGCCGCTGGATGCAGGCCCTGGGCCGTGCCGGCACGACGGTCGACATCCCCAGCATCGAACGCGGCCGTCTCCCCGCCTGGGTCGGCCAGCGCCTGGCGCGCCAGAACCAGCGCACCGACAACGCCACCCTGCAATGGATGGCCGACAAGGTCGAAGGCAACCTGCTGGCCGCGCACCAGGAAATCCAGAAACTGGGCCTGCTCTATCCCGAGGGCCAGTTGGCGCCGGAAGACGTCGAGCGCGCCGTGCTCAACGTCGCCCGCTACGATGTATTCGGCCTGCGCGACGCGATGCTGGCCGGCGACATCGCCCGCACCATCCGCATGATCGACGGCCTGCGCGCCGAGGGCGAAGCCCTGCCGCTGGTGCTATGGGCGGTGGGCGAGGAAATCCGCCTGCTGGCGCGCGTGGCCGAAGCCCGCAGCCTGGGCCAGGACGCCAACGGCCTGATGCGCCGCCTGCGCATTTTCGGCGCGCACGAACGCCTCGCGCTGCAGGCGCTGGGCCGGGTCCGCCCCGACGTCTGGCCCGCCGCGGTGCAACACGCGCACGAAGTGGACCGCCTCATCAAGGGGCTGTCCGTCCCGGGTCGGCTGTCCGACCCCTGGGAAGAAATGACCCGCCTGGCCCTGCGCGTCGCCGCTGCCGGCAACCGACCGTGAAGGCGGCCCCGGCCGCCTCCTGATCCTCCCCGCCCCTGGCCGGATAAACTATCCCAATCGCACGCGGCGCCCTGGCCGCCCCCTCACCATGATCGACGCCGCCATGTCCTCGTCCTCCATCGAACAAGCCATGCTGACCCTTGGCGACAATGCGCGCCGGGCTTCGCGCGCCATGATGCGCGCCAACAGCGCCGCCAAGAACCAGGCCCTGCTGGCCATGGCCGATGCGCTCGCCGCCAACCAGGCCGAACTGCTCGCCGCCAATGCCAAGGATGTCGCCGCCGCGCGCGCCAACGGCCTGGAGCCGGCCCTGCTCGACCGCCTGACCCTCTCGGAAAAGACGCTGGCGCACATGGCCGAGGGCCTGCGCCAGATCGCCGCCCTGCCCGACCCGATCGGCAGCGTCACCGCCACCAGCGTGCGCCCCAACGGCATGCGCGTGGCGCAGATGCGCGTGCCGCTCGGCGTCATCGGCATCATTTACGAATCGCGCCCCAACGTCACCATCGACGCCGCAGCGCTTTGCCTGAAGTCCGGCAACGCCGCCATCCTGCGCGGCGGCAGCGAGGCCCTGCATTCCAACGTGGCGCTGGGCCGCATCGTCCAGCAGGGACTGGCGGCCGCCGGCCTGCCGCAAGACGCCGTGCAGGTCGTCGCCACGGCCGATCGCGCCGCGGTCGGCAAGCTCATCACCATGACCGAGCACATCGACGTCATCGTGCCGCGCGGCGGCAAGGGACTGATCGCGCGCCTGGCGCAGGAAGCCCGCGTGCCGCTCATCAAGCATCTGGACGGCAACTGCCACATCTACATCGACGCCGCCGCCGATCCCGAGAAGGCCCACGCCATCGCCTTCAACGCCAAGACCTACCGCTACGGCATCTGCGGCGCCATGGAAACGCTGCTGGTCGACGCCGTCGCGGCCGTCTCGATCCTGCCGCGCCTGGCGGCCGCGCTGACCGAACACGGCGTCGAACTGCGCGGCTGCCCGCGCACGCTGGCGCTGCTGCCGCACGCCAAGCCGGCCACCGAGGAAGACTGGGGCACCGAATACCTCGGGCCGATCCTGGCGATCCGGATCGTCGACTCGCTCGACGACGCCATCGAGCATATTGCCCGCTGGGGCTCCGGCCACACCGACGCGATCGTCACCGAAGACCTGTCATCGGCCCAGCGCTTCCAGCGCGAAGTCGACTCCAGCTCGGTCTACGTCAACCTGCCGACCTGCTTCGCGGACGGCTTCGAATACGGCCTGGGCGCTGAAATCGGCATCTCCACCAACCGCCTGCACGCCCGCGGCCCGGTCGGCCTGGAAGGCCTGACCACGCTCAAATGGGTGCTGACCGGCGAAGGCCAGACCCGCGGCTGACCGCCTTTTCCTACAACCTTCTATTCGCGACCACACCGCGCGTTACCGGGATTTCCATGCATTCACCCGCCATGGCCATGGCCTTCAGCCTTTTCGTGCTGTGCTTCATCACCTGTTCGCTGAGCGGCCTGGTGCTGTTCTTCTTCAAGAGCAGGCAGATCAACGCCGCGCTCAAGCACCCCTATCTGCAGCATCGTCCCTTCGAGCGCTATCCGCTGGCGATCAAGGCCGCCATCATGCTGGATTATTTCTTCCGCCTGATGTTCCCCGGCACCCGTTTCTGGCTCATCGGCAACGCCAATGACCTGCTGGGCCACGTCGATCCCAAGAAGACGCCGCTGGCCCTCAAATGGCCGATCGTCGGTTTCTGGGGCTCGTGCTGGCTCGGCCTTATCGCCATGATCGTGCTGTGGACCCTGCTGTTCCTGGGAGCCTGACGCGCATGCAGATTCGGATCGAAGACTATCCCGGCTGCGTCGACGCGGCCCGCGCGCTGATCGCGGCCCGTGATTCCGGCGTGGCCGGACCGCGGCTACCCGCGGCCAGCCGCCCGCAGACGCTGGGACAGGCGTTCGCCGTCCAGCAATGCACCGCTCGACTGCTGCGCGAGACGCGCCGCGACGGTATCGGCGCCTGGAAGAGCGCGCTGCCGTCGCCCGAAAAGACCGTGGTCGCGCCCATCTATGCCTCGACCGTGGCGCCGGCCGGCACGCTGCCGACGGCCACGCCCGTGGTCCGCATCGAACCCGAGATCGCCTTCGAGCTGGCGCATGACCTGCCCGCGCGCGACGAGCCCTACACCCACGCCGAGATCGACGCCGCCATCGGCGGCGCGCGGCTGGCGCTGGAAGTGCTGGGTTGCCGTTACGCCGCGCCCGAGCACGCCAGCCTGCCCGAGCTGCTGGCCGACCACATGTTCAATGCCGGCCTGGTGCTCGGACCGCGCATCGCTTCGCCGGACGCCGCCCCCGCCAGCATGGCTATCACGCTGTCGGTCGACGCCGCCGAGGTCGAACAACATGCCGGCATCCATCCCAACGGCCACGCCAAGGCCGGTCTTTACTGGCTCGCCAATTTCCTGCGCGAGCAGGGCATGGGCCTGACCGCGGGCCAGCATGTCATCACCGGCTCGTACGCCGGATTCCTGGACGTACCGGCCGATCGCGACCTCGAACTCGCCTATGGCGATCTCGGCGTCCTCAAAGTGCGCTTCAGCCACAGCGCAAAGGCGCCTTGAAACGTCGCAGCCGCGCCGGTTAAGCTGGGGGCCGTTCACTGCCGCGGCCCTTTCCATGCTCACCCTGCGCCCCTTCTCGACCCCGGACTATCCGCTGCTCGCCAGCTGGTTCAACAGCCTGCCCGAGGTCGTGCAATGGGGCGGTTCGCATGTGTCGTATCCGCTGACCGCGGCCGACATGGACGCCATGCTGCGCGAGGGCCTGTCGCAACCGCCCTCGCGGCGCTGCTGGATGGCCTGCCGCGACGGCGCGCCAGTGGGCCACGCCCAACTGGCCTACGAATGGCGCGACGGCAACGCCCGCCTGGGCCGTGTCGCCATCGCACCCGACGCGCGCGGTCAGGGCCTGGCGCGGCCGATGGTGGCGCTGATGATCGACGAGGCCTTCCGCACGCCCGGCATCGAGCGCCTGGAGCTGAACGTCTACATGTTCAATACGCCCGCGATCCGCACCTACGAGGCGCTGGGCTTCACGCTCGAAGGCGTGCGCCGGTCGTCCACCCGTGCCGGCGAGGCGCGCTGGGATACCGGCATGATGGGACTGCTGCGGGCCGAATGGCGGCCGAACGCGGGGTAACTCGCCGCTGCCCGGCCCGGACCGTGATTCCCCTCACGATCCGGCCCTTCAGCCAGCCGGGCATCGGACCGCGCCGCGCCTAGCGCGCGACCGGCTCCGCGATCTCGACCGCGGGCCCGGCCGCTTCGATCACCTCGCCGGCCGCCAGGCAGAGGTCTTCACGATAACGTCCGGCCACGACCTGCACGCCGACGGGGCTGCCGCCCGCGCTGCCCATTGCCACCGTCAGCCCCGGCAGGCCCATGAAGGGCAGCCCGATCTGGGTCATCTGCGCGCGCCACACGCGGCGGTAGGCGGCCTCGCCCTGCAAGTCCAGGTTGTCCTCGAACGGCAGTTCCGCCGACACCGGCAGCAGCAGCACCGGATAGTCGGCCAGGAACAGCTCCCACAGGCGCGTCAGCGTGGCGCGGCGCGTCAGCACCGCCGAGAATTTCGCCAGATCCATGCCGGCGACGTGCTCGCGCTGGCCTTCCAGCGCCGCCAGCGCGCCGCGGTCGCCCTCTTTACGCGCGGCCTCGACCATGCCCTCGTAGCCGTCGGCCATCCACATGCGGATCTGCAGGTCGGCGGCTTCGCGCAATGGCGGCAGGGTGTCGACCGTATCCACCGACCAGCCGGCCTCGCTCAGGCGTCGGGCGGCATCCTGCAGGGCCTTGACCACCGCGGGCTCGGTCTGCATGCCATCCGGGTTCAGGCACAGCGCCGCGCGGCGCGGCGCGGCCGGACCTTCCAATGGCGCCGGCACCCACCAAGGATCACGCGGATCGGGCGCGGCCATCGCCGCCAGGCCCAGCCGCAAGTCGGCGATGCTGCGGCCCAGCGGCCCCGACACCGCCGTGATCTGCCCGCCGATGGTGCGCTCGGGCAGGGACGCGTTGTAGGCCGGCACACGGCCCAGCGACGGCCGCAGACCGTGCACGCCGCAAGCATAGGCGGGATAGCGGATGGAACCGGCGATGTCGGTGCCGTGCGCCAGATGGCCAATGCCGGCCGCCACGGCCGACGCCGCGCCGCCGGAGGATCCACCGGGCGTCAACGCCGGATTGCGCGGGTTCAACGTATCGCCGTGCAGCAGATTGCCGGTGAACCAACGCAACGAAAACGCAGGCGTGTTGGTGCGCCCGACGATCACCGCGCCGGCCTTGCGCAGGTTGGCCACCACCGGATTGTCGACGGCGGCTATCACGTCCTTCTGCAGCGTCACGCCGTTGGTGGTGGCAAAGCCCGCCTGGTCCACATTGACCTTGACCGTCACCGGCACGCCTGCCAGCGCGCCGGGATCCTCGCCGCGCGCCAGCGCCGCGTCGACGCGGGCGGCCTGCGCCAGCGCGTCTTCGGCGCGATGGTCGACCACGGCGTTGATGCGGGGATTCACCGCATCCAGGCGCGCCAGCGCGCTTTGCGCGGCCTCGACCGCGGATACCTCGCGCCGGCGGACACGCGCGGCAAGTTCAACTGCGGACAAACGCCAAAGATCGGACACGCGGAACTCCTCGTTCAGGTCATGGAACAGAGCCGGCGCGCCAGCGCCGCCGGACGGTCAACCTTAGCGCCGCCGGCCCGCCGCTACAAGCTGCGGTTTGCGCCAGGGCCCGCGTCTCAGTCCTCTTCAAACACCTCGACGATGGCGTCCGCCACCGCCCGCACCCGCGCCGTGCGGTTCAGGTCGCCGTGCATCACCAGCCACAGGTCATAGGGTTCGCTGCGATGCGGCCATATCCGCACCAGGTCGGGATATTTCGACGCCATGTGGACCGGCAATTCGCCGATGCCCAGTCCCGCCGCCACCGCCTCGATGATCATCAGCCCCGAATTCACTTCCATCGCGATATGGCCATTGCCCGTCGGCTCGCCGCAAAAGGTATCCGACCATCCCGGCAGCACCGATTGCTGATAGGTGACCAGCGTGTGGCCGGCAAACGCCGTGCCCTGCCTTGGCTCGCCGCGCGCGGCGATATACGACTTCGATGCAAACAAGCCGACATCCCTGCGGGCCAGGTGACGGAGGATCAGATCGGGGTTGTCCGGCTTGACGTTGCGGATCGCCAGGTCGGCCTCGCGCCGCGTCAGGTTGCTGATTTGAATTGAAGTCGACAGCGCGATGCGGATATCGGGATGCTGCCGATGCAGGCGGCGCACCGCCTCCATGATGAAATAGCTGGCGACCGTCTCCGACGTCGCCACCCGCACCACGCCCGACAACCGGTGATCCAGCCCCTGCATCTGCCGCTGCAGTTGGTCGGCGGCCTGCTCCATGCGCTCGGCGGCGGCGAAGGCCTGCTCGCCGGCGGCGGTCGGCACGTAACCCGACGGGGTGCGCAGGAACAGCCGGGCATCCAGCGAGGTTTCCAACGCCGCCAGCCGGCGGCCGGCCGTGGCCTGGTCAATCTGCAACAGCGCGGCGGCGCCGCGCAGGGTGCCGTTGCGGTAGATCGCCAGGAAAATGCGCGCGTTGTCCCAATCCATGGCCGCGAATGCCCTCAGGAAACCATCAGAGCGTAGCTCGTCGATGCGATGCAATTTTGCATCACTATAGAGCAGTTTCTCCTATTTTTTGCATCACGGAAACCTCCTAAGCTGTGCGCCTCGGATAGTCCCCGGAAGTCCCCGCCATGCGCACCGCCTGCCCCACCGCTCCCCTCCCGCCCGCCCCGGCGGATCCCGTCCCGCGTCCCGCCGTCACCGGCCTGCTGCCCCTCGTCACGCTGGCCATTGGCTTCGTCATGGCGATGCTGGACGTCACCGTCGTCAACGTCGCCCTGCCCAGCATCGCGCAGCAATTCACCGTGCCGCTCACCGATCTGGTCTGGATCGTCGACGGCTACACGCTGACTTTCGCCGCGCTGCTGCTGGTGGCTGGAGCCTTGGCCGACCGCTATGGCGCCAAGACCATCTACCTGGCCGGGCTGGGCGTCTTCACGCTGGCCTCGCTGCTTTGCGGCATCGCGCCCGGCGGCGACCTGCTGATCGCCGCCCGCATGCTGCAGGGATTGGGCGCGGCGCTGTTCATGCCAAGCTCGCTCAGCCTGCTGGCGCACGCCTACGAAGACGAGCAGGTGCGCAACCGCATGCTCGCCGCATGGTCGGCCATCGTGGCGGTGGCCGGCGCCGCGGGCCCCCTGCTGGGGGGCGTGCTGATCCACCAATTCGGCTGGCGCGGCATCTTCCTGATCAACCTGCCGCTGGGCCTGGCCGGCCTGTGGCTGGCGCGGCGCCGTATCCAGGCCGCGCCGCGCCGGCCGCGCGCGCTCAACCCGTTGAGCCACGCGCTCGGCGTGGTGGCGCTGTCCGCGCTGTGTTTCGCGCTGATACAGGGCAACGCCTACGGCTGGTCGTCGGCGCCCATCCTGGGCGCGATCGCCTTGTGTGCGGCGGCCACGCTGGCGCTGGTGCGGCGCGAGCGGCGCCATGCCGAGCCGATCCTGCCGCGTCCGCTGTTCCAGACCCCGCAATTCGCGGCCGCCAACGGCGTGGGCTTCCTGATCAACCTCGCGGCCTACGGCCAGCTATTCCTGCTCAGCCTGTTCCTGCAGCATGCGCGCGGCGCAGACGCGCTGCAGACCGGCATCCAGTTGGTGCCGATGCTGGCCGTGTTTTCGATCGGCAATCTGCTGTCGAGCCGCTTGTCGGCGCGCTGGAACGTCTCGGCCGCGTTGCTGGGCGGCATCTGCCTGGCCACCGCAATGAGCGCGGTCGGCCTGTTCAGCTTCGCGCCCGACATGCGCTATTGGCCATTCGCGGTGATCGTGGCGCTGGCCAACCTCGGCGTCGGCATCGCGGTGCCCGCCATGACCAGCGTGGTGATGCAGGTCTCGGGCAAGCACCACGCCAACAGCGCCGCGGCCGCGCTGAACGCCAACCGCCAATCGGGCGCGCTGGTCGGCGTGGCGTTGATGGGCACCGTCCTGCACCTGCTGCCCGACTGGCACGCCAGCCTGCCCGCCGCCTACGCCATCATTGCGGCGGGCTACCTCGGCGCCGCGGCGCTGGTGTGGCGCTATCTGCGCCGCGCGCGCAACGCCTGAGCCCCCGAGGCCCTCAGGCCGCTCGCAGGATCGCGACGCCACGCCCGGCGAACGCGCGATCGAACGCCGCCATCGGCACACAAGCATCGGCCTGCGCGCCAGGCTCGCCGGAAGGATTGTGGAAGGTCACATGCTCCGGCGTGGCCCGCGTCACCAGCACCAGGTGCCCGCCCTTGGCCGGCGGCTCCCGGTCCGGCCAGCGGATCCACGGATGCACCGACGCCATGAAATAAGCCGCGTCGCCCAGCAGCGCCGGCAATTCGTCCGCGCGCAGGTCCACCCGCACTTGCGCCCGCAGCCCGAATTGCTCGCCCACGAAGCGCACGAACGGCGCATAGATCATTCCCTTGATGTGCCCCTCGGAATTCTCTGTATAGGCGCCATAAGGCAGGCTGCGGCGCGCCAGTTCCAGCGTCGGATGGACCTGCCCAGTCTCGGCGGCCAGCACCATCTTCAGGCAGGCCATGCCACAGACATGGCTGGTCCAGCGCGCATATTCCTCAACGTCACGCGCGCCCGATGCGCGCCACGCCGGGTCATCCTCGAGGCGCAGTTCCTTGCGGATGATCTCGCCCGCCCGATGCGCCGATTCCCATTGGCAGAAGTACGGCACCGCTCGCCGTTCGCCGGATCGGGACGACTCCATGAAGCTCTCCAATCAGCAGTGAGGATACGCGCGGCCAGCCCGCGCCGAGCCTCGATGCGGAAAAACAGGCCGCGCAGCGGCCTCGATGACGCAAGGCCTCGCTATCTTGCCCGCCGACCCCGCGCGTGGCAACCCCGCCCGCTTTGCTTCACAATGGGCCCTCCCATCGACATCCTCCGGAGCGCCGCATGACCGACTCGTCCCCCCATCCAGCCATCCGCCGCGTTGCGATTGTCGGCGCTGGCACCATCGGCGCTAGCTGGGCCGCGTTGTTCCTCGCGCATGGGCTCGACGTCGTGGTCTGCGATCCCGCCGCCGACGCCGAATCGCTGACGCGCGCGCGCGTCGCCGCTGCCTGGCCGGTGCTCGCGGAACTCGGACGCGTCGCCGCCGGCGCCACGCCCGATGCCCTGCGCTTCGAGCCCGATCTGGCCGCCGCGCTGCAAGGCGTCGATTTCGTCCAGGAAAACGCGCCCGAACGCGAGGACTTCAAGACCGACCTGTTCGCGCGCATGGATGCGCTGCTCGCGCCCCACGCCATCGTCGCCTCCAGCTCGTCCGGACTCATCATGACCCGGCTGCAATCGCGTTGCCAGCATGCATCGCGCTTCGTCATCGGCCACCCGTTCAATCCGCCGCACCTGATCCCGCTGGTGGAAGTGGTCGGCGGCAAGCAGACCTCGGCGGCCACCATCGAACGCTGCATCGCCTTCTACCGCCAGTTGGGCAAATACCCGATCCGCCTGAACAAAGAGGTCCCCGGCCACATCGCCAACCGCCTGCAGGCCGCTCTCTGGCGCGAAGCGATCCACCTGGCCGCCGACAACGTCGCCAGCGTGGCCGACATCGACGCCGCCGTATCGCAAGGCCCCGGCCTGCGCTGGGCCCTGTTCGGGCCCCACATGACCTTCAACCTGGGCGGTGGCGCCGGCGGCCTGGCCCATTTCATGGACCACCTGCTGGGCCCGGTGCAGACCTGGTGGGACGACCTCGGCTCGCCCGAGGTCACGCCCGAACTGCAACGCCGCCTGATCGACGGCGTCAACGCCGAGGCGGGCGCGCGCGGCATCGCCGACCTGGTCGAGACACGCGACGCGCAACTGACGGCGCTGCTGAAGATCCTGCAGCGCTGACCAGAAGCGCCTGCCGCCACTGGTATCCTATGTCGATAGCCTGCCGCGCAGGCTCTCCCCACTCATTCACGCAGGAATGCCCCCATGGTTTCCGTCATCCACGATACCGAGCACTCGCGCTACACCGCCACCGTCGACGGCGTGCTGTGCGTGCTCGACTACCATCTGCGCGACGGCGTGATGACCATTACGCACACCGGCGTGCCGGGTCAGGTCGGCGGCCGCGGCATCGCCGCCGAACTGACCCGCGTCGCGCTGGAGACGGCCCGCGCGCAGGGCTGGAAGGTGCGCCCGCAGTGCTCCTACGCCGATGTCTACATGCGCCGCCATCCCGAATACAACGACCTGCTCGCCTGATTGCCATCGTGACCACGCCAGACCCGATTGCCTGTCCCTGCGGCACGGCCAAGCCCTACGCCACCTGTTGCGGCCGCTGGCACCAGGGCTCGCAGGCCTTGCAGGCCCCTACCGCGCAAGACCTGATGCGCTCGCGCTACAGCGCCTTCGTGCTGGACAGGCTCGCCTACCTGCTCGACACCTGGCATCCCAGCACCCGGCCGGCTTCGCTCGACCCCAATCCGCCCGGGCTGAAATGGCTGGGGCTGACGGTCAAGCAGGCGCGCTTACAGGATGCCGATCACGCCACGGTCGAATTCGTCGCGCGCAGCCGCCTGGCCGGACGCGCCAGCCGCATGCACGAGGTCAGCCGTTTCGTGCGCGAAGGCGGACGCTGGTACTACCTGGACGGCGACCTAAGCTGACGCCAGCCGGCGGCGCGGCGTATCGCCGTCCTCGCCAACGGCCCGCTTGAGCACCGCGACCAGGCTTGCCACGGCCTCGCGGGCCGCGCCTCGCGCATCCCCCACGATCGCCAGCTCCGTGGTCGGCGCCGGCGCCAGGCCTTGCGCCTGTCCCAGCAGGCCATGCCCCGGCAGACAGGCAAACGCCGGCAGCAGCGAGATGCCCAGCCCCGCCGACACGGCCGCCTGCACGCCTGCCAGACTCTGGCTGTGATACGCCGCGCGCCAGGGCCGCCCGGCGCTTTCCAGCGCGTAGATCATCCGCTTGCGATAGATGCAGCCTTGCGGAAACAGCACCAGCGGAACCGGCTCCGAGCCCTTCAGTAGCGCCCGGTCTCCCACCCACGCCAGGCGTTCGGGCCATGACGCCAGGCACGGCCCGTCGCCCGGTTCGCGCTTGATCAGCGCCAAGTCCAATTCGCCCGCGGCCAGCCCCGCTTTGAGATCCGTGCTCATGCCGCTGCCGGTCTCCAGGCGGATATCCGGATGGCTGGCGGCGAAGCCGGCCAACAGCGTCGTCAGGCGCGCCACGTCAAAATCCTCCGGAATGCCCAGCCGGATCACCTGCACCCGACGCGGCGCCGACAATACCAACTCGGCTTCGTCCGCCATTGCCAGCAGCTTGCGCGCATAGGCCAGCATCAGCTCCCCCTCTTCGGTGGCCTGCACCTGGTTGCCGGCCCGGTCGCGCAGCAAGAGCGTCTTGCCGACCGTCTGCTCCAGCTTGCGCACCTGTTGGCTCACCGTTGACTGGGTCCGATGCACCCGTCCGGCAGCGCGCGTGAAGCTGCCCTCGTCAACCACGCAGACGAGAGTCTTCAACAGTTCGAGATCAAGCATGGCGTGTCCTGGGTTGTGTGACTGCGTGGTATGAACGGGGATATTTATTATTCCACTGAGTGGAGTTTAATTATTAATTTTACGACTCAGGTGGCTCAGTCCTAAGCTGGCTTCATCTCCCACGACTTCCGACAAGGAATCCCATGCCCCTGGACCACCTCCCACGCCCGCAATGGCTCACTTTCGACTGCTACGGCACGCTGATCCAATGGGACGAAGGCCTGCAAGCCGCGGTCGCCCGTATCCTGGCAGGGGACGAAGCGCGTCAGCATAAGCCGACACCCGCACAATTCCTGCGCGTCTACGACGAGCATGAACACCGGCTGGAACGCACGCCGCCCCATATGCGCTTTGTCGACGTCACCCGCGAGTCGTTGCGGCTTACCATGCGCGACCTCGACTTGGACTACCGGCCGCAGGACGCCGAGCTGCTGACCGGCAGTATTTCGGCGATGCCGCCATTTCCGGAAGTGGTCGATACCCTGGCCGCCCTCAAGCGCGCCGGATTCCGCCTTTGCATCATCTCCAACACCGACGACGCCATCATCGCGGGCAACGTGGCGCAGTTGGGTGGCCACATCGACCGCGTCATCACGGCCGAGCAGGCCGGCGCCTACAAGCCGTCACGGCGCATCTTCGCCCACGCCCACGACAGCTTGGGCGTCACGCCCGACGAGGTCGTGCACATCTGCGCCAGTCCGCATCTGGACCACGCCGCCGCCCGCGACATCGGTTTCCGTTGCGTCTGGATCGACCGCGGCACCGGGCGCCAGCCCTTGCCGGACTATCGCCCCGACGCTACTGTATCGAGTTTGGACAAAGTCCCCGGCCTGTTCCAACAGGCTGGCTGGATCTGAACGCTGACCTCTGACCTCGGGTTGCCCATGAACAAAGATCCCCACTTCGCGGATGCGCTCTTCCACGCCGATCGTGTTGCCGCCCTGCGCGCCGACCTGGCCCTGGCCCTGCGCGCGGCCGCCGCGCACGGCCTCGGCGAAGGCGTCTGCAACCACTTCAGCGTGGCGCTGCCCGGCGACAGCGATCATTTCCTGCTGAATCCCCGCGGCCTGATGTGGAACGAGGTCCAGGCAGACGACATCGTGCTGGTCGACGCCCAGGGCCAGAAGCTCGCCGGACGCCATGAAGTCGAGCCGACGGCCATGTTCATTCACGCCGCGATCCACCGCATCGCCGGCAAGGCCTGTGTGCTGCACACCCACATGCCATACGCCACGGCCCTGACGCTGACGGTCGATCGGACGCTGGATACCACGCTGTCACAGAATGCCATGCGCTTTCACGGCCGCATCGCCGTCGATGCGGAATACAACGGGCTGGCCCTGGATGCCAGCGAAGGCGAACGCATCGCTCACGCCATGCAAGGCGCCGACATCGCATTTCTCGGCAATCACGGCGTGGTGGTCTGCGGCGAGCGCCTCGACTACGCCTACGATGACCTGTTCTTCCTCGAGCGCGCCTGTACCGCCCAGGTGCTGGCGCAATCCACTGGCCGACCAATGGCACCGGTGGATCCGAAAATCGCCGCCAAGGTCGCTGAGCAGATCCAGAGCGAACGCCTGCAGTCGGAATTGTTCTTCGCCGCACTGCGGCGCCAACTGCCCGATACCGCACAACGCCAGGCCAGTTGATGTCTGCATGCGCCGCCAGCGGCCTGACGCAGATGCTCCACCCGCGATGACGTCGCTGCCAAGATCTGCATCCACGCGTTGCACCAAGGCGCTGTAACCCCGGATAAAACAAAAAACCCCGCAGGCGCTAGCCTGCGGGGTTTTCTTTTCGAATAACTGCCTGATACTGACCTACTTTCACAGACGTCCGTCCACTATCATCGGCGCGAAGGCGTTTCACTGTCCTGTTCGGGATGGGAAGGAGTGGTACCACCTTGCTATGGGTATCAGGCTTGACCTGCCGAGCATTCCGCTACGAGGGCGAACGCTCCAATCCTGTGCACTGCAGGGACCGCATGGCTGGCCACGATCAGAGCCAGGCTCAATGATCGTGCCACGCGCAAAAGCGGGCCTTTCATACAAAGACAAAACCCCACAGGCGTAGCCTGCGGGGTTTTGAGCAATAAAAGCCTGACGATGACCTACTTTCACAGACGTCCGTCCACTATCATCGGCGCAAAGGCGTTTCACTGTCCTGTTCGGGATGGGAAGGAGTGGTACCACCTTGCTATGGTCGTCAGGCGTAACGGGTTGAGAGATTGTCTTTGAGGACAACCGCTCCAATCTTGGAAGAAGCGCAACGTGTGGCGATCAGAGTATGACTCGATGATCAACGCACAGTGGGTGTAATTGGTGTTGGCTGGCTGCTGACGGGGCAGCCAGATTTTGTATTGAACGACACTTGGAACGCTATACCACCAGGTCATAACCATCAGTGTTATAGGATCAAGCCTCACGAGCAATTAGTATCGGTTAGCTTAACGCATTACTGCGCTTCCACACCCGACCTATCAACGTCCTGGTCTCGAACGACTCTTTAGGGGGATCAAGTCCCCGGGATACCTAATCTTCAGACGAGTTTCCCGCTTAGATGCCTTCAGCGGTTATCTCTTCCGTACTTAGCTACCCGGCAATGCCATTGGCATGACAACCGGTACACCAGAGGTACGTCCACTCCGGTCCTCTCGTACTAGGAGCAGGCTCCGTCAAGTATCCAACGCCCACGGCAGATAGGGACCAAACTGTCTCACGACGTTTTAAACCCAGCTCACGTACCTCTTTAAATGGCGAACAGCCATACCCTTGGGACCGGCTACAGCCCCAGGATGAGATGAGCCGACATCGAGGTGCCAAACACCGCCGTCGATATGAACTCTTGGGCGGTATCAGCCTGTTATCCCCAGAGTACCTTTTATCCGTTGAGCGATGGCCCTTCCATTCAGAACCACCGGATCACTATGTCCTGCTTTCGCACCTGTTCGACTTGTCAGTCTCACAGTCAAGCACGCTTATGCCATTGCACTATCAGCACGATTTCCGACCGTACCTAGCGTACCTTCGAACTCCTCCGTTACACTTTGGGAGGAGACCGCCCCAGTCAAACTGCCCACCATGCACTGTCCCCGATCCGGATAACGGACCAAGGTTAGAACCGCAAACAAACCAGGGTGGTATTTCAAGGATGGCTCCACGTGATCTAGCGACCACGCTTCAAAGCCTCCCACCTATCCTACACAGGCCGGTTCACAGTCCAATGCAAAGCTACAGTAAAGGTTCATGGGGTCTTTCCGTCTAGCCGCGGGTAGATTGCATCATCACAAACACTTCAACTTCGCTGAGTCTCAGGAGGAGACAGTGTGGCCATCGTTACGCCATTCGTGCAGGTCGGAACTTACCCGACAAGGAATTTCGCTACCTTAGGACCGTTATAGTTACGGCCGCCGTTTACCGGGGCTTCGATCAAGAGCTTGCACCCCATCACTTAACCTTCCGGCACCGGGCAGGCGTCACACCCTATACGTCGACTTTCGTCTTTGCAGAGTGCTGTGTTTTTAATAAACAGTCGCAGCCACCGATTCTCTGCGACCCCATCATGCTAAGCGCGCAGGCGCTTCACACTACCGGGGTATACCTTCTCCCGAAGTTACGGTATCAATTTGCCGAGTTCCTTCTCCTGAGTTCTCTCAAGCGCCTTGGAATATTCATCCCGTCCACCTGTGTCGGTTTGCGGTACGGTCTCGTACAGCTGAAGCTTAGAGGCTTTTCTTGGAACCACTTCCAATCACTTCGCAAGCAATGCTCGCTCGTGCCATACCCTTGATTTACGCGCCCGGATTTGCCTAAGCGCCATCTTCGATACGTCAACAGGGACATCCAACACCCTGATGATCTTCCGCGATCCGTCCCCCCATCGCACTGTACGACGGTGCTGGAATATTAACCAGCTTCCCATCAGCTACGCATCTCTGCCTCGCCTTAGGGGCCGACTCACCCTGCGCCGATGAACGTTGCGCAGGAAACCTTGGACTTACGGCGAGGGGGCTTTTCACCCCCTTTATCGCTACTCATGTCAGCATTCGCACTTCTGATACCTCCAGCAGCCTTTACAAGCCACCTTCGCAGGCTTACAGAACGCTCTCCTACCGCGTGTACAAAGTACACACCCGCAGCTTCGGTTTATCGCTTAGCCCCGTTACATCTTCCGCGCAGGACGACTCGATCAGTGAGCTATTACGCTTTCTTTAAAGGATGGCTGCTTCTAAGCCAACCTCCTGACTGTCTATGCCTTCCCACTTCGTTTCCCACTTAGCGATAATTTGGGACCTTAGCTGGCGGTCTGGGTTGTTTCCCTCTTGAGTCCGGACGTTAGCACCCGGTGCTCTGTCTCCCAAGCTGTACTTGCGGGTATTCGGAGTTTGCCATAGTTTGGTAAGTCGCCATGACCCCCTAGCTATAACAGTGCTCTACCCCCCGCAGTAATACTTGAGGCACTACCTAAATAGTTTTCGGAGAGAACCAGCTATTTCCAGATTTGTTTAGCCTTTCACCCCTATCCACAGCTCATCCCCTAATTTTTCAACATTAGTGGGTTCGGTCCTCCAGCACGTGTTACCGTGCCTTCAACCTGGCCATGGATAGATCATCTGGTTTCGGGTCTACACCCAGCGACTGAATCGCCCTATTCGGACTCGCTTTCGCTACGGCTTCCCTATTCGGTTAACCTTGCCACTGAATGTAAGTCGCTGACCCATTATACAAAAGGTACGCAGTCACCCCACAAGGAGGCTCCTACTGTTTGTATGCATACGGTTTCAGGATCTATTTCACTCCCCTTCCGGGGTTCTTTTCGCCTTTCCCTCACGGTACTGGTTCACTATCGGTCGATCACGAGTATTTAGCCTTGGAGGATGGTCCCCCCATCTTCAAACAGGATTTCACGTGTCCCGCCCTACTTTTCTCACGCTTAGTTCCACACACAAAATTTCGTCTACAGGGCTATCACCTGCTACGGCCGGACTTTCCATTCCGTTCGACTATCTTGCATGCTAAAACGTGAAGGCTCTTCCGATTTCGCTCGCCACTACTTTCGGAATCTCGGTTGATTTCTTTTCCTCGAGCTACTGAGATGTTTCAGTTCACCCGGTTCGCTTCCACTGACCTATGTATTCAGTCAGGGATACTCCTTGCGGAGTGGGTTTCCCCATTCGGATATCTGCGGATCAAAGCTTGTTTGCCAGCTCCCCGCAGCTTTTCGCAGGCTACTACGTCCTTCATCGCCTGTGATCGCCAAGGCATCCACCATATGCACTTAGTCGCTTGATCCTATAACGCTGTAGGCTATAGGACCTGAGTATTAGCGTTTGTGCCGTTCATAAGTTTCAAAGCAGTCTGAGGTTATTCACCCCAGTCTTGAGAACTTGGAACAAAATTAATGCAATCACAACCCGTACCCATCTTCATCAGCAAGCTGATTACTTGATGAGCACATTTCGTTGTGCTTCTTCCAGATTGTTAAAGAACGAATATAGCTGTTGAGTAAAACCCAACTCATAAGACCGTGAAGATATTATTCCTCACGACGCTATGAGTTAGCCTCTACATCCCACCAGGCGCAGGTCTTGGTGGAGGTGAACGGGATCGAACCGATGACATCCTGCTTGCAAAGCAGGCGCTCTCCCAGCTGAGCTACACCCCCATATCCACGGCATCTCTACCTGCGAATACTTGGTGGGTCTGGTTGGATTCGAACCAACGACCCCCGCCTTATCAAGACGGTGCTCTAACCGACTGAGCTACAGACCCAAAACCTTCTCGGATCAGTAGTCAGAAGTCATGGACACAGGGAGGAGTCCCTCTACCCAAGCCCACAACCGATCCCAGCTATATCAAACAACCGATAAGAGTGGACGCTTAACACGAGCACTAAGCTCTGAAAGGAGGTGATCCAGCCGCACCTTCCGATACGGCTACCTTGTTACGACTTCACCCCAGTCATGAATCCTACCGTGGTAATCGCCCCCCTTGCGGTTAGGCTAACTACTTCTGGTAAAACCCACTCCCATGGTGTGACGGGCGGTGTGTACAAGACCCGGGAACGTATTCACCGCGACATGCTGATCCGCGATTACTAGCGATTCCGACTTCACGCAGTCGAGTTGCAGACTGCGATCCGGACTACGATCGGGTTTCTGGGATTGGCTCCCCCTCGCGGGTTGGCGACCCTCTGTCCCGACCATTGTATGACGTGTGAAGCCCTACCCATAAGGGCCATGAGGACTTGACGTCATCCCCACCTTCCTCCGGTTTGTCACCGGCAGTCTCATTAGAGTGCCCTTTCGTAGCAACTAATGACAAGGGTTGCGCTCGTTGCGGGACTTAACCCAACATCTCACGACACGAGCTGACGACAGCCATGCAGCACCTGTGTTCCGGTTCTCTTGCGAGCACTACCAAATCTCTTCGGCATTCCAGACATGTCAAGGGTAGGTAAGGTTTTTCGCGTTGCATCGAATTAATCCACATCATCCACCGCTTGTGCGGGTCCCCGTCAATTCCTTTGAGTTTTAATCTTGCGACCGTACTCCCCAGGCGGTCAACTTCACGCGTTAGCTGCGCTACCAAGGCCCGAAGGCCCCAACAGCTAGTTGACATCGTTTAGGGCGTGGACTACCAGGGTATCTAATCCTGTTTGCTCCCCACGCTTTCGTGCATGAGCGTCAGTGTTATCCCAGGAGGCTGCCTTCGCCATCGGTGTTCCTCCGCATATCTACGCATTTCACTGCTACACGCGGAATTCCACCTCCCTCTGACACACTCTAGCCCGGTAGTTAAAAATGCAGTTCCAAAGTTAAGCTCTGGGATTTCACATCTTTCTTTCCGAACCGCCTGCGCACGCTTTACGCCCAGTAATTCCGATTAACGCTTGCACCCTACGTATTACCGCGGCTGCTGGCACGTAGTTAGCCGGTGCTTATTCTGCAGGTACCGTCAGTTTCGCGGGGTATTAACCCGCGACGTTTCTTTCCTGCCAAAAGTGCTTTACAACCCGAAGGCCTTCATCGCACACGCGGGATGGCTGGATCAGGGTTTCCCCCATTGTCCAAAATTCCCCACTGCTGCCTCCCGTAGGAGTCTGGGCCGTGTCTCAGTCCCAGTGTGGCTGGTCGTCCTCTCAAACCAGCTACGGATCGTCGCCTTGGTGAGCCGTTACCCCACCAACTAGCTAATCCGATATCGGCCGCTCCAATAGTGCAAGGTCTTGCGATCCCCTGCTTTCCCCCGTAGGGCGTATGCGGTATTAGCTACGCTTTCGCGTAGTTATCCCCCGCTACTGGGCACGTTCCGATACATTACTCACCCGTTCGCCACTCGCCACCAGACCGAAGTCCGTGCTGCCGTTCGACTTGCATGTGTAAGGCATCCCGCTAGCGTTCAATCTGAGCCAGGATCAAACTCTTCAGTTTAATCTCTGTATTTGTTTCGTATTTCTTAGTTCCGAAGAACCGAGTCATACGTCGCTACTCAAAGGAAGTGAGGTATGTGCTTAGACTTGACATCTAAGGTACTTCACTTCTAGTGAGCACTTGATTTCATTGTGCTTGTGACGGGTTTTAAAAACCAGTCACTGCGCACTCGCATCAAGCGCCCACACTTATCGGTTGTTTAATTGTTAAAGAGCGGTACTGCCAAATTCTGTACTACCAAACTACTTACTGCATCTTCTGCTTTCTTCGGCGATTTCGCTTTCGCGTCGATCGCTGTGTCAGCAGCAGAGAAACGAGATTATGAAGAAGTTTTTATCGTTTGTCAAGTCAGCGTTGCTTGCTTCACTTCGCTGTCTTGCCTACGACCTCTTCAGGTCTCACCAGGTTCGCACCCGGCTTTCTCTTTAGCAGCTATCGAAATATCAGGGTTAACCCTAAGTTTTCGGTAACTGCCAAGCCTGAAACTATAACACAACTTTTGCAGATTATGCAACCGGCTTTTGCCTAATTTGCATCCTATCCTGCAACCCCGCCGCTTTGTGAATCGCTTCACTTCGCAGCAGCTCCGGATCGCTCCAGAGGTTGGTTACCGCCCAGTCGGCTTGCAACATTGTTCAGACCACCCTATCGGGTAAACCCTGATTCGCCGTCACCAGCCAAGCCCAAGACTATAGCACAATTTTTGCAGATCGTGCAACTGGCTTCTGCCTGATTTGCACCGACTTACGCAAAATTCGCTGACCGCCGGTTCGAGAGAATCATCGCTGACTCACCGCCTTGCTGCCCTGCGGCAGATTCGTCGCCATAGCGTCAAATCCGTTGCACTTGCCTGGCTTCGCGGCTCACAAAACTGCGTGAACTGCGAAGGAGCGAGACTATAGCACAGAATTTTGGCTTGTCACGCCGGCATGACACTCGTTTTGCAGAAAGATGATGATTTCCACGCGGCAAGGCCCGGGGATCCCCCGTGGCGAAGGGGTATGGCCCTGATCCCCTCCCTCTCCTACGAGAATGCGAAAGGGTTGCCGGCCACGGCAGCCTGGAGGGGAACGGCTCCCCCCTCGCCTTCCTCTATATATAGAGAGAGCTATCTCCTCTCTAGAGAAAGCTCTCTTCTCTCTATATAGGGAAGGGCGCGATACGTTCAGATGGCTGGGGCGGGGCAATTGCGCCCGGAGACAGACGTCTCGCTCCCTTCGAAGACACCTGCGCGCTCTTCGCGGGTGCCTCACTCATGCTTCATCTCTTGGCGGCGGCCATCCGCCATGGGGACCGCCTCTCTATATAGATATAAGGCCGGGAATCGGGGCTGATGGTCTCATCGCCCCCTTCCCGGCCAGGCGTCCACATCACCAGCGCAGGCTGTCGATGCGCGTGATCCGCTTGAGCGATTGCTCAACCGTGGCCTGATTCACCAGCCATTCCGGCGCGCCCACGTCCTTCAGCATGTGGACGTCCATCTCGTCCGCGAGATTGCGCAGGATCCGGTCGGCGCGCCGTGCGCGATAGGCGTGCCAGAGGCGAGCAATGAAGCCGCTCGACGGCGCGGCCGCGCCGTTGAGGGCGGCGACGGGGGATTGCAGGTTGCGCGCCACCGGCTGGGGAACCGGGATAGCCGGCGCCACGGACGGCGTGATCTCGGGCGCTTGAGTCCGCGCAGGCGCCGGGCAAGCGGCGCCGAAAGCGGGAGAGGTCTGGATGCAGGTTTGGGCGGACATGGCTTGGCTCCTCGATTCAGTCCGTTTTGGTAAGCGTATTCGCCCAAACCGGCGCTGAAAATCGAATTGTTTTACCCAGGACGGTCAGCTAAGCTAACCAATCGAATCATTCCCTCCGTGGGGCGGACTCGCCTTCCTGGACGGAGTGCCCGTGAAACTCCCTGGCGTCCCGCCCCCTTTCCCATGCGCCTGCCCCTGAATACCCTGCCCGCCTTCCGCGCCGTCGCCGAACTACAGAATCTGCGCGCCGCGGCCGAGCGCCTGCACCTGACCCACAGCGCGGTCAGCCAGCAGATCAAGGGATTGGAAGAACAACTGGGCTTCGCCTTGTTCGAGCGCAGCGGGCGGGGCATCGTGCTGAACCCCGCCGGCGCCGCGCTGTTGTGCAGTGTGCAGAGCGCCATGGCGTTGCTGGACGAGGGCCTAATGGCGGCGTCGGCCGCCGCGACCGGCAGCGCGCAGCGGCTGCGCGTATCGGTGCTGCCCTCGTTCGCGCAGCGCTGGCTATTGCCGCGCATGACGCGCTGGCACAAGCGCCACCCGGACCTGTCGCTGCAGATCGAGACCTCGCAGCAGGTCGTGGACCTGCTGCGCGACGGCTTCCACGCGGCGCTGCGATTCGGCCGCGGCCCGTGGCCGGGCGTCGAGTCCGAGCCGCTGTTCGACATGCCGTTGCCGCTGATCGCGCTGGCCTCGCCGGAAACGGCGGCTGCATTGCCCGACAACACGCCCGAGACGCTGGCGCGGCAGCCCCTGCTAGGCGAACGCGATATGTGGCAACACTGGTTCAACGCGGCCGGACTGAGCGTGCCGGTGACGCCAGTCGCCACGTTCAATGATGCGGGGATGATGCTGCAGGCGGCCGAGCAGGGCCTGGGCATCACCCTCGGCCGCGAGTTGCTGGCCGCGGACGCGATCTGTGCCGGACGGCTGGTGCAGGTTTCGCCCGTAACGGTCCATTATGAGCAGGCCCAGACCTATCACCTGGTCTACCGGCCTAGCCTGCGCGACTGGGCGCCACTGGTGGCGCTGAAACAATGGCTGCGCGACGAACTGGAACGCTCCAGCAAGGGCCTGGTGACCGCCGCGCGCCATGACGCGGTCAAGGCGGCGCGGGACGAGCGGGCGTAGGCTGCCGCCGGCCTGAGCGTCCGGCGGCGGACAGGCGCAAGGTCAGGCGACCTTGCGGGTCGCGGGGGAAACCGCGCGCATGGTGTCGGTCTCGTTGAAGCGCTGGTGCCACGCGAACGCCTCTTCCAGCAGATGGGGCGTCTGGCCGCCGCGCTCGCAGGCCCGGTCAAAATAGTCCTGCAAGGCCTGGCGATAGGACGGGTGCACACAATGCTGGATGATGGCGCGGGCGCGTTCGCGCGGCGCCAGACCGCGCAAGTCGGCCAGCCCGCACTCGGTGACGAGCACGTCCACGTCATGCTCGGTGTGGTCCACGTGGGACACCATCGGCACGACGCTGGAGATGTCGCCGTTCTTGGCCATGGACTTCGACACGAAGATCGCCAGGTGCGCATTGCGGGCGAAGTCGCCGGAGCCCCCGATGCCGTTCATCATGTGCGTGCCGCCGACATGGGTGGAATTGACGTTGCCATAGATGTCGAACTCCAGCGCGGTATTGATGGCGATGATGCCAAGGCGGCGCACGATCTCCGGGGCGTTGCTGATTTCCTGCGGACGCAGCAGGATGCGTTCGCGGTAGTGATCGATGTTGGCGAGGATCTTCTCGTACACCGGCTTGGATACCGTGATGGACGAGGCCGAGGCGAAGGCCAGCTTGCCCTGGTCGAGCAGCTCGATGGCGCTGTCCTGGAGCACCTCGGAGTACATCGTCAACCCGTCGAAATCGGACGATTCAAAACCATGCAGCACGGCGTTGGCAATGGTGCCGATACCGGCCTGCAGCGGCAGCAGCGAATTGGTCAGGCGGCCGGCGTCCACTTCGCGGCGCAGGAACGCATTGATGTGCGCGGCGATGGCGTTGGTCTCGGCGTCCGGGGGCAAGGCGTTCGAGGGGCTGTCGGGCTCGTGCGTGATAACGATGGCGGCGATCTTGTCCGGATCCACCTCGATGAACGGCTGGCCGATTCGCTGGTCGGGCGACACCAGGCCCATGGGCTCGCGGTTGGGGCGATCGGCCGGCACGTAGATGTCGTGCAGGCCTTCGATCGCGGCCGGCACGCCCAGGTTCAGCTCGATGATGACGCAGCGCGCCTGTTGCGCGAACGAGGCCGAGTTGCCCACCGACATGGTCGGGACGATCGCGCCGGTCTCCGTGATGGCGGCGGCTTCGATGATGGCCACGTCGACCGGGCCGATGTGGCCGGCGCGCAATTGCTCTGCCGTCTCCGACAGATGCTGGTCGATGAAGGCGATCTCGCCCTGGTTGATCTTGCGCCGCAAGGTCGTGTCGACCTGAAACGGCATGCGGCGCGCCAGCGCGTTGGCCTGCGCCAGCATCTTGTCGGTGTCGTGGCCCAGCGAGGCGCCCGTGATGAGGGTGATGGCGAGCGGTTCGCGCCCGGCCCGCTCGGCCAGCGCGGCAGGCACCGACTTACAGTCGCCGGCGCGGGTGAAGCCGCTCATGCCGACGGTCATGCCGTCCTGCACCAGCAGGGCCGCCTGTTCAGCGGACGTAATCTTGGCGCGTAGCCCGGGATGGCGGATACGGTCGGTATGCATGGTGTCTCCAGATTCAAAAGCCGGCGGCTCGCGGCCGGACGTGGCGGCGCCGCCGCTCGCATCCAGGCGCCGTCTAGCGCGGCGTTTCCTTACGCCCGAGAGGCCTGGCAGGCCGGCCTCGGGACGAATTTTCCGCAGTATAGGAAGCGCGAGCAAAATCTCGTAATGACTTAAAATCATCCAATCAATTCGTTTTTTTCATTATTTGAATGTTCCGCGCCTTGCGCAGGAGATGAGCCTTGGACGTGCGCGCCTTGCGGTACTTCGTCGAAACGGTCCGCCATGCCAGCTTTACGCAGGCGGCCAGGGCGCTGTTCGTGACGCAGTCCACCGTCAGCAAGATGATCCGCCAGTTGGAAGAGGAAGCCGGCACGCCGCTGCTGGTGCGCGACGGCCACACGGCCCGCCCCACCGATACCGGCCGCGTGATGTATCAGCGCGGCCTGCAGGTGCTGGAGACCATGCGCCAGTTGAGCGAGGAAATGCGCCAGACGGCAGAACTGCAACGCGGTTCGCTGGAGGTGGGCATCCCGCCCATGATCAACCTGCTGTTCACGCCAGTGGTGAAGCGCTTTCGCGAACTGCACCCCGGCATCCACCTGACCCTGAGGGAGGGCACCGGCCGCGCGGTCGAGGATCTGGTGGCGGGCGGCGAACTGGAGGTGGGCGCCACCATCCTGCCGATCGCGCCCGACAGCGGCCTGGCGACGCAGGCCTTCGGCAGCTATCCCATCTGGGTGATCGGGCCGCCCGACGCGGCCTGGGCGGGCAAGACCTCGCTGCCCTTGAGTGCGCTGCGCGACACCCGTCTGCTGATTCCCACGGACGACTTCGCCATGACGCGGCGGCTGCGCCAGGCGTTTGCCGATGCCGGGCTGCAACCCGGGATCGCGGCGCAGAGCGCGCACTGGGATTTCCTGGTGGCGATGGCATCGGCCGGGCTCGGCGTGGCGCTGCTGCCCGAACCGCTGATGCAGCGGATGAAGACGCGCGGACTCAGCACTGCCAAGCTGGCCAAATCCGGCTTGCAATGGGAGGTCGGCCACATCTGGCAGCAATCGGGTTATCTGTCGTACGCCGCCCGCGCATGGCTGGAGGTCTGCGACGCGGTGCTGGGCGTCCCCCGGCGAGCCCGGGCTGAGAAACGCGCGCAACAGCCCTGAAGCCTCGGCCGCGGGCGCCGCCCGCCCGACGACCGTGGCCGGAACTCCGGATCAAATCCGCCCCCATTTTTTGTTTCTGGCGCCCCTCGATCGCCTCCAGCGACAGCCGGAATCTAACGGGGGACATAGCTGAGTTTTTGTTGCAACGGACCGGGCCGCGGCTTGTTATGCTGCCGCCTCGACGCGATTCCATCGCCCCAAGACTCATGATCCCGAACCCGCAACATCCGCTTTTGCGCGCCCTGCCGCTCCGCCGCTCTTTTGTCGCGCTGATCGCCGGCCTGCTGCTGGCGCTGTGCCTGGCGCCCGCGTTCGCCGCCGCGCCCGCTTCGCCCGCCGAAACCGATGCCATGCTGGCCAGCGCCCGCAAGCAGCTCGACGACATCCGCAAACGCGTCCCGGACGAGACGGACGACGCCGATCTGCTCAAGCAGCGCGGCGATGCCCTCGACATCCAGGCCAAGGCAGACGCCACCGCCGATGCCCTGACGCCGCAATTGACCAGCGTCACGGCGCGCCTGAGCGAACTGGGCGCGCCGCCCGAGGGCGTCAAGGAAGCGCCCGACGTGGCGGCGCAACGCATGCAACTGGAAAAGAACAGCCGCGCGCTGGATGCGCAGATCAAACTGGCGCGGCTGCTGTCGGTCGACGCCGCGCAGACCGCGGAGCAGATATCGGGATTGCGCCGCACACAATTCCAGGCGCGGCTGGGCGAACGGCGCGACTCATTCCTGTCCGGCCAATTCTGGGCCGAATTCCGCGAGGAATTCCCGGGCGACCTGGAGCGCCTGGTGGCGCTTCGTGACGATCTGGTCACCGCGGTCGGCCAGACGCCGACATGGGGCTGGCTGCTGCTGGCCGCGGCGGCGGCGCTGGTGATCGCGCTGCGCGTCTGGATCGGCCGGGTGCTGCTGCGGCTCACGGCCACGCGCGTGCCGCCCGGACGACTGCGCCGCTCGTTCCTGGCGGTGGCGTTGTTGACGCTGGCGGTCGCCACGCCCGGCGTCATCGCCCTGCTGATCCACATCGGCCTGGACTGGAATTCCCAGTTGTCGGAGAACACCAGCGCCCTGCTGGCCAATCTGGTGGCCACGGTCTGTTTCGGCGGCTACGTGTCGGGCCTGGGCTACGCACTGCTGTCGGCCAACCGGCCGTCCTGGCGCCTGCCACCAGTGTCCGATAAGGTGGCGCACCGCCTGCGCTGGCTGCCCGGCGTGCTGGGCGTGATCGTCGTGCTGATCTGGCTGGCCGAGCGGCTGCCGGTGCTGCTGAACGCCAGCCTGACCACCACCATCACCCTGACCGGCATCGTGGCCGTGTTTGTGATGGTGACGATGGCGGTGGCGTTGTCGATCGGCCGTCGGCTGCGGCGCCGCGCGCTGCGGGAAGACGGCCCGCCCCCGCCCTTCTGGACCTCGCTGCTGCTGACCGCGACCGGCACGGTCCTGGTGATCAGCCTGGCCAGCCTGCTGGCGGGCTATGTGGCTTTCGGCAGTTTCCTGACCAAGCAAATACTGTGGGTCGTGATCATCCTGGCATCGGCCTATCTGCTGGCCGTGCTGATCGAGGACGGCTTCAGCACCTTGCTGGGCACGTCGCACCGCGAAGACAGCGAAGGCCCCAGCCTGCGCGACCAGGCCGCCGTGCTGCTGTCCGGCGTGGGCCGCGTGGCGGTGGGCCTGCTGGCCCTGATCCTGCTGCTGGCGCCGTTCGGCGAAGGACCGATGGACCTGCTTCAGCGCTTCGACCAGTTGCGCAAGGGCCTGGCCATCGGCGAGGCGCAGATCCGGCCGGGCGCGGTGCTGCAGGCGCTGCTGGTGCTGGGCCTGTCGCTGCTCGGCGTGAAGATGCTCAAGCGCTGGCTGGCGAACCGTTATCTGCCGACGACGGAACTGGATCCGGGCATGCAGCTCTCGGCCGCGACGCTGTTCGGCTATGCCGGCTTCGTGCTGGCGGTGGCGCTGTCGCTGTCGGCCGCCGGCATCGGACTGGAACGGGTGGCATGGATCGCCAGCGCGTTGTCCGTGGGTATCGGTTTCGGCCTGCAGGCGGTGGTGCAGAACTTCGTCTCGGGCCTGATCCTGCTGGCCGAGCGGCCGGTCAAAGTGGGCGACTGGGTGTCGCTGGGCGGCGTCGAAGGAGACATCCTGCGCATCAACGTGCGCGCCACCGAAATCCAGATGGGCGACCGCTCCACGGTGATCGTGCCGAATTCGGAGTTCGTGACCAAGACGGTGCGCAACGTCACGCGCTCCAACCCGCTGGGGCTGGTGCAGATCAAGTTGCCGTTGCCGCTGTCAACCGATGCGCAACGGGTGCGCGAGCTGATCCTGCAGGCCTTCGCCGACCATGAGGATGTGCTGGACACGCCGGCGCCGAATGTGTTCCTGGACGGCATCGAAGGCGGCAACCTGATGTTCAACGCCAAGGGCTATGTCTCGTCGCCGCGCTCGGCGTACGGCGTGCGCAGCGCGTTGTTGTTCACGCTGCTGCAGAGGCTGCACGACGCCGGGCTGGAGGTGTCGTCGCCGCCCACGATGCTGCTGGCATCCGCGCCCCAGGCCTCCGCCTTGCAGCGGCCTGGCGCGGCCGAGGGGCCGAGCGCCGCGGCCTCGCCCCCCACAACGCCCTGAACGCCAGCAACCGCGATCGCCGCGCACGATCCGTCAGCCCGGCGAATAGAAATCGGCCAGGCCCTGCCGGTCCATGCGCGGATTACGCAGCGTCGGCGCGTTGACCATGGCGTTCTGCCCCGACATCACCGGGTAGGCCTGCGCGACCGGCGCCGGCGCCATGTACTGGGCGCTGGGCGACTGCGGCTGGGCGGGCGCGTACTGCGCTTGCGGTGGCGCGACTGGCGCGGTCTGGGCGACATTCTGCGAGGGATTCTCGAAGCGGTGATCCGCCGTGGTCAGCGAGGGATTGGTGCACAGGCCCTGCGCGGTGAGCGCCGCCTTGGTCCGATCATCGGTCTGGCACAGGATGTCCACGGCGGCCGTTTCCAGCCGGCGCGACCGGTCCGGATCCTTGGTGGAGGCGGCTGCCTGCATGGTGCGCTCGAAATTGCGCCGCAGGCTGCACTTCTGATCCTCGACCGGAAACGCCACGTTCATGCCGAAGCCGACCACCGAGCCGCCCCCGCCCGCCGACACCATGCAACTGTCGGAGGAGAACGAACCGTAGAAGCTCTGTGCGCCGATCGGCGGCGCGGTCCGCAGGGTGCTCGATCCACTGTTGTTGGAATTGAGCGTGATGCCCTGGTTGTTGCCGGCGTTGGTGGACCCCGACGACGCAGAGGTGGTCGCGGCGGAAGAACTGGTCTGGGCGCCCGCGGAAAAGGCCACCAGCGACAGGGATAAGGCAAGCGCAAGGGTTTTCATGATGTCCTCTCGACCGGACGGCCGAAGCCGTCCGGATTGCGTGCTGCTCAGTGACCAAAACCGCCCACCGGGCCGATGCCATGGATCGACGCGGTCGCGCCGATCGCACCGGCGTTGAACGTGCCGGTGGCCGTCGCGTTGGTGGTGGTGCTGCCGAACGTGGCGCCGCCGTTGGCGATGCTGTCGCCCACCATGATCGGCGCGTTGCCATGGATATGGCCGTAGGTTTCGCTGGTGGCGTATTGACGCGTGCTCGTGACCACCGTGGTGCCATCCCGGCTGAACGATCCGCCGGCGGTGGCGACGCCCCCCGTTTCACCGAACGACGTCTGGCTCGACGAGCCATAGCCGTTGATCTGAGTCGAGACCACGGAAGTGCCCGTGGAGACCGAGGACACCGTCCCGGTGATGGTGCCGACATGGCCAGACGCGGAAATGCTGGGCTGGCCGGGTCCGCTCGCGTAAGCGGCCGAAACCGCGACGAGGGACAACGTTGCGACTGCTGCGAGCTTTTTCATTTGAGCTCCTCCTGATCCGCTCGATGCGGATGGACAGGTGCCGGTGGCCGACCGGCGCGGACCTTTACCACCCCGACGCAGTACGCCCATACGGCAACGTGGCGTTTGGGACTTTCGTATTGGTACGGAATGATTGCTCCGGACTAAGGACGTCGATATCGGTTAAACGGGCGACCGCCTCCCAGAGTGGGAGCGCAAAGACGTAAAAGTTGGCGTGGAATCTGCGAGCACCGCCGCGCGGGCCATGCGTATGGGGGAGACGCCACGCGCGTCGGGCGGAATTGCTGCGCCGCATCTCAGCTCATAGGATGGGGCGGCGAGGCCCGCTCTCGCGCGATTTACCTAGCGCGCACGGCGGCGGGCGACAGGGAGGCAACCTTTAGGCTGACTGTCAGGAGAGCGTGGCGGCCGACGCGCGCGGCGCGGGTTCAACGCGGACGATGCGCGACGATACGTTCGAGCAGACGCGCCGACTCCCAGCGCGCCAGCGCCAGATCCACCGCGACGAGCAGCAGCAGCACGCCGAGTTCGGCCAGCTCCATCTCGGCCCACAGGTGATAGCAGGCCAACAGCGCGATGCCGGCCGCGCCCGCCAGCAAGCAGGGCCAGGCTGGCGGCAAGGCGGCGGGCGCGGCGACGCTGGCCTGGCGCAGCACCAGCCAGGCGATGAGCGGCAGGCCCAGCATGGACAGCGGAATGTAGATCGCAATGGCCGACAGCACCGCAACCACGCTGAACTGGGTCGGCGAGGCCAGCGCCATGAGGGCGAGCGCGGCAACGCCGATGTACCAGAGCAGGCGGGCGGCGACGAGGCGCGGCAGCGAAAGGACGGGGCGGTTCATCGGGGCTGAGTTTTGGGCCATACTACTCCGCCCGGCCGGCCCCTGCCCGGCCTCTTTATCCGGAGACACCATCATGATCCAGGAGATTGCCAGCATCCATGTCCGCGAAGGACAGGAAGCCCTGTTCGAGGCCGGCGTGGCGCAAGCCAGGCCGCTGTTCCTGCGGGCCCGCGGCTGCCACGGCATGGAACTGTACCGCAGCATCGAGCAGCCGCAGCGCTATACGCTTGTGGTGGATTGGGAAACCGTCGAAAACCATATGGTGGATTTCCGGGAATCTTCCGATTTTCAGGAGTGGCGCAAACTCGTGGCGGGCTTCTTCGTCGAGCCGCCCCAGGTGCACCACGAGCAAAAGGTGGTCTGAGGTTCAGGCCGCATCCGGCGGGTCGTCATACTTGCGCGCCCCGCCGCGAAAGCGATCCGCGGGATATCTCGCCGCGTTCCATGCCATCTTGGCCTGGACCGCGGCCGCGATGTCCAGGCCCAATTGATCCGCCAGCGCCACCAGGTACCTGTGCACGTCGGCGACATCGCCAGGTTCCGGGGCGAATGGAACCGCTGCCACTCGCGTTCGGCGGCGAAGGCCCGCACCACCTGCCGGATATGCTCCAGGTCGGACATGAAGGCTCCGTTGAAATGTGGCGCGGCCCTCAGACCGCGGCCAACCTCGAACTGGCCGCCAACGCGACGGCCACCGTGGTGCGCACGTCGGCCAGCGCGCGGTGGGTGGGCTCCGATGCGCCCACGTGCCGCGCCAGCACATCCAGCTTGTGCGAGGGCAACTCGGGCCAGGCGCGTCGCGCCAGGACCAGCGTGCAATGCGTGGCGTTGGCGAACGGCAGGCCGGTCTGAAGCGCGGCGGCGTCCAGGAAGCGGCGGTCGAACGAGGCATTGTGGAAAAACACCGGCAGGTCCCCGACGAACGCCAGGAACGCCGCGAAGGCCTGCGCCACGGGCACGCCCTGGCGGTCGACCTCGGACTGGGTGATGCCGGTGAGGCGAGTGATGAAGGGCGGCACCGAGGCGCGGGTGCGCACCACCTGCGCGTACTCCTGCTCGGCCGCGCCACCCTCGCCAACGCGCACCGCGGCGAATTCCAGGATCTCGCACGACGCGGTCGACAGCCCGGTGGTTTCCAGGTCGGCCACGACGAACGGGCCGCGCAGGGCGTTCAGGGCGGCGGAAACGGCCGCGGACGGCCGGGCGGAAGCAGCGCGCGGCGCCGCGCTGGCCGGCCGCGCACGTCGATAGTAGAAGGCCATGGCCTTACCGCGCCGCAGGCAGCGGTGCGAACCGCGGCGAGCCGTCGGCCAGTTGGCCGAAGAACAGGTCGGCCGGGCGCACCCACAGGCCGCGCGCATGCGGCCACAGGTGCTCGTAGACCACCATGGATTCCTCGGTCTCGGAATGGCGGGCGGTATCAATGTAGCGATACAGGCCGCCCTTGTAATGGCGATGGGTGGCCAGGGCCAGGGCTTCGGATTCGGTCATGGAGAATTGCCGCAAAAAACACGGCCCGGGCCGGAAACTTCCTGCCAGGGCCGACGGGTTCGTACAAGACCGTATTTATAGCGCACTCGGGCGGCGGGCGCGTCGCCGCCCGAGCCTCAATAGCGCACGTACTCCAGCACCGGCTTGGGCGGCAACGGCGTATTGGCGGCTGGACGGGTCCGCACCGACGGCGCCACCGGCTTGAGCGCCGGCCTGAGCGTGGGGCTGCCCTCGTGCAATTCATGCGCGGCCTGCAGCGCGGACGCCGCCTCGGCCGTCATCTGGGTGATGTCCTCGGTGACTTCGCCCAGCTTGGCCGACTGGGCCAGCGAGACCTCCACCACTTCGCCCATGATCTCGGTGACCCGCCGCGACGACGCGACGATGTCTTCCATGGTGGTCCCGGCCGACTGCACCTGGCGGGCGCCGCTGCCGATCTGCTCGACCGACGTGGTGATCAGCCCCTTGATCTCCTTGGCCGCGGCGGCGCTGTTCTGCGCCAGGCTGCGCACTTCCGCCGCCACCACGGCGAAGCCCTTGCCATGCGCGCCGGCGCGCGCCGCCTCCACCGCGGCATTGAGCGCCAGGATATTGGTCTGGAACGCGATGCCGTCCATCACGCCGATGATCTCCGAAATGCGCTTGGAGCTGTCGGTGATGGCGCCCATGGTGCGCACCACGCCCGCGACGGTCTTGCCGCCCTCTTCGGCCACGCGGCAGGCGTCCTGCGCCAGGGAATTGGCCTGGCTGGCGCGCTCGGCGTTCTCGGTCAGGCCCTGCACCGCCACCCGCAGCGTCTGCGCCGCGGTAAACCGCTTGGTGATGTCGGTGGCGAACTTCACCACCTTGAAGGGCCGGCCCTCGGCATCGAAGATCGGGTTATAGCTGGCCTCGATCCAGACATGCCGGCCATTCTTGCCGATGCGCAGGTATTGGCCGGTGTCGTGCTGGCCGCCGCGCAGTTTGCGCCAGAATTCCGCATAGGCGCCGCTGCGCGCCTCTTCGGGCAGCACGAACATGCTGTGATGGCGGCCGCGCACTTCGTCCTCGCGATAACCCACCGCATTCAGGAACAGGTCGTTGGCGCGGATGATGGTGCCGTCCAGCTCGAACTCGATAATGGCCTGCACTTTGGAAATGGCCTCGAGCTGGCCCTCGGTATCCGCCTGGCGCCGCTGCTGCTCGGTAATGTCGATGGCGTACTTGACCACCTTGAAGGGACGGCCGTGTTTATCAAAGATGGGGTTGTAGCTGGCCTGCAGCCAGACGTCGCCGCCATCCCTGCGAATGCGGCGGTAGCGGCCCGCATCGTGCGCGCCCTGGCCCAGTTTGTCCCAGAAGGCGAGATATTCGGCCGATTCCCGGTCCTCGGGCACCACGAACATGCGGTGATGCTGCCCCAGCACCTCGTCCAGTTCATAACCCATGGTGTCGAGGAAATTCTGATTGGCCATCAGCACATGGCCTTCGAGATCGAACTCGATAACCGCCTGCGCTTTATGGATGGCCGCGATCTGTCCGTATAGATCCGCTTTCTGCATGCCGCGCTCGCCGCGCAGCAGGCGTTTGAGGGTAAGCCATTGCATGTTGACGTCTCCCGCAGGGATTGGGACGAGTGTGCTGAAAACCGATGGAGAAACCTTGGCTTGTCTGAAGCAGTTGCTTTGGCGCGCCCCAGGAATCAAACGTCGCATGCCGCGCCGCATGCACACGCTTGCCTGCAGTTCCGTCGCCCGGGTAGCGACGGCAGGTCAGGAATAAGAAAAACGGAAGAATGTATCCATTCGAAAATATTTAATCCTAAAAATGAGCCGCGCTCAATATATTCATTGAGGAAACCCATAAAAAAAACGCGGCGACGGATACCTCAGCGCGCTCCAGGAATAACGCGAGCGTGAATTTCGTTATTAATCAGGGTTAATACGAATCCGCCCCCTTATTTTCATAAATGAGGCGAAGCAATAATGGGCCCGCATTGGCGACGACCCCAATTTATTTAACAAGACGAAAAATGCGTACCGGATCCCGAGCATCCGATGCGCCAACCTCTTCTCCGCGTGGCCTCTATTCCGCGTCGAGCTCGCGATAATGGCGGAATATGCCCAGGCCGAACGGCAGGCGCCTGCCGCTGGCGAAATACGGTTGCAATGCCGGCAGTTCCGCGACGCGCCGGTGCAAGGCCATGACCTTGGGGAATTTCACGGCTTGTGTGCCCATGCGCCGGGGAAAGGCGAACAGCAGCCCGTCGACCAGATGGAACAAAGACAGGTCGGCATAACTCCAGCGTTTGCCACCGGCCAGCCACGCATCGGGCCCTGCCAGCACCCGCTCGAAATATCCCAGGAATTTCGGAATGCGTTCCTCGCGAAAACTGCGGGCGCGCCGCGCCGCCTCTTCCTTCTGGTCCTCGTAATAATCACTGGCCGAAATCGGGTGATGGGTATCGTGCGCCTCGGCCACCATGTCGGCGATGGTCAACTGCAATTGGTTCACCCACAGGCGTCCCGATACCGTGGCGGGCGCCAGGCCATGTTTTTCTCCGAGGAACAGCAGGATGTTGGCGGTCTGCGCCAGGGTCATTTTCCCGGCCACGAGATAAGGCGGCGCGAAGGGCGGCTGCTTGCGGTCCGAAAGCATGTCCTGGATCAGCGCGTCTTCGCCGACGCCCGGCTCGCGGGCACGCTCGCGGTAGGCAATGCCGCCCGCTTCCAGGGCCAGGCGCACGAATTCTCCGCGGCCGGGGATGCCGTCCCAATACCAAAGGTCGTATGTCATGCGTTCTCCTTGCCGGGGCAAGACTACGCGGGAAAGACGCTGATCTCGCCCTCATGCCGCGCGGCTTGCTGCCCATGGCTCTGCTGATACTGGCGCGGAGATAGTCCGAAATGCGCGCGGAAGTCGCGTGAAAAATGCGCGCCGTCGGCAAATCCGCAATCCAGCGCGATTTGCGTGATGCTGCAGGCATTATTAAGCAACAACCAACTGCCATATTCCAGCCGCAATTGCCGCTGGAACGCCATTGGCGACATGCCCGTGGCCACACGGAAAGCCCTTTCGAGTTGGCGCCGACCGACGCCGACATAACGCGCGATGGCATCCAGCGGCGGCGGGTTATCGATGCGCTGCTCGATGAAATGTGCCGCCTGCCTTACCCGCAAATCCTGGATGCCGGACAGGTCGGTGCGGAAATGCGCCTGCGGCACGCGCCCCGGCCGCGCGCCCTGCAGCATCATGTGGCGCATGGCCTGCTGCGCCTTGTCGCGGCCGCAATGGCGCGCCACCAGATACAGTCCCAGGTCGATGGCGGCGGTGGAACCGGCGCACGAAATCAGGTCGCCTTCGTCGACGAACAGGCGGTCGACCACCGCGCGGGTCGCGGGAAAGCGCTCGCGGAAGGTTTCCAGCACATTCCAGTGCACGCACACCGTGCGCGGTCCGATCACGTCGGCCTGCGCCAGCGCGAAGGTGCCCGTGCAGATGCCGAGCAGCCGCACCCGCAGCGCCGCCGCCCGCCGCAGCCAATCGCGCAGCGGTTCGGGCATGCGCCCGCTGGAATAGTCGTTGCCGCCGCAGATGGCGATGTAGTCGAACTGCGCCGGGTCGTCGGGCAGCCCGGCCTCCACCTCGATCGTCAGGCCGGCGCTGGAGCAGCGCGGTTTTCCGTCCCAGCTCATCACCCGCCACGCGGTGTGGATCTGGCGGCTGCGGCCACCATGGTCGCCAGCCAGCCGCAACACGTCGACGAAACCGGCGAACGCCGCAAGCGTGAACTGGTCCAGCAGCACGATGCCGACAGTCAGGGCGGGTTTTCCCTGAGGCAGGAGCGCGTCGCCGTCTTCATAGGAGAGCGGCGAGGACAAGGGTGGCGCGACGGCGGACATGACGCAATTATTCAAGTTTATGTCCCGCGCCTTCAAGCTCGTTTTCCCGAGCATCGCCCAAGATGCGCCTGTGGTACTTGAGTCAATGAATCGCGGATCGACAAATCTACAAGGGGAATCCGACATGGCAACAAACACCCGCAGCGCGCTGGGCGCGGCTGCGCTCGGCGCGGGGCTGCTCCTGGCTTCGCACGCGGCGCTGGCGCAACAGCAGAAAATCACCGTCGCCTGGTACGGCGGCAACTGGGGCGACGCGTTCCGCGCCTGCGTGGCCGAGCCCTTCACCAAAGCCACCGGCGTCACCGTGGTGCCGGAAGTCGGCACCTCCACCACCACGCTGGCCAAGCTGCAGCAGCAGAAGGGCGCGCCCACCATTGACGTGGCCTGGATGGACGGCGGCATCAGCGAGCTGGCGCAGCAGGCCGGCGTGCTGGATGCGCTGGACGGCGGCGCCATTCCCAACCTGAAGAACGTCATCGAGCAGGGCGTGTACCGCGACGGCAATGCCGCCTTCGCGGTCAGCACCGGCTATTACTCGCTCGGCATCACCTACAGCACCAAGGAAGTGACGCAGCCGCCGACCAGTTGGAAGGACCTGTGGAAGCCCGAGTATGCCGGCGCGGTGGCGGTGCCCTCGCCCGCCAACTCGTCGGGTGTGCCGTTCATCTTCTTCCTGGCGCGGGTCTGGGCGATCGATCCGTCGAACCTGGCCCCGCTCTATGCCAAGCTGGCCTCGCTGGACACCGCGCTGTTCTTCGACAGCTCGGGCGCGGCCACCAACGCCTTCCAGAGCGGCGAAGCGGTGATCGGGGCGCACTTCAACGTCGGCGCCTGGGACCTGATCGACAAGGGCCTGCCCATCGGCTTCAGCGTGCCCAAGGAAGGCGTGTGGGCCACCGACGCCCGCCTGCACCTGGTCAAGGGCGCGCCCAGCAAGGCCGCGGCGCAGAAGTTCATCGACACCGCATTGACGCCGGACGCGGCCGCCTGCCTGGCGACCAAGCTGTACCTGGGCCCGGCGGTCAAGGACGTGCAGGTCTCCAAGGACGTGGCCCGCAAGCTGCCCTGGGGCGCGGAAGGCTCGGTCAAGAACCTGAGCCTGTTCGACTGGAACATCATCAACGCCCGCCGCGCCGAGGTCACCGACGCGTGGAACCGGCAGGTCGCCCGCAAGCGCTGAGCAAGGTCCGTTCCCCATGTCCGCTTTGCTCACCATCGAAGGCGTGTCGATGCGCTTCGGCGCCTACCAGGCGCTGGATCGCATCGACCTGGCGATCCAGCAGGGAGAGTTCGTGGCGCTGCTGGGCCCCAGCGGCTGCGGCAAGACCACGCTGCTCAAGTCGATCGCCGGTTTCCTGCAGCCGGAATCTGGCCGCATCCTGATCGACGGCCAGGACGTCAGCAGGTTGCCGGCGCATCGCCGCCCGCTCAATACCGTGTTCCAGAACTATGCGCTGTTCCCGCACATGACGGTGCTGGAGAACGTCGCCTATGGTCCGCGGCGCCAGGGCGCCTCGAAGGCGCAGGCGGCGGAACGCGCCCGGGATGCGCTGGACATGGTCGGCCTGGCCGACTTCGGCCCGCGCTATCCCCGCGAAATGTCGGGCGGCCAGCAGCAGCGCGTGGCGCTGGCGCGCGCCATCGTCAACCAGCCCAAGCTGCTGTTGCTGGACGAGCCGCTGTCGGCGCTGGACCTGAAGCTGCGCAAGCGCATGCAGCTCGAACTCAAGCATCTGCAGGCCCGCCTCGGCATCGCCTTCATCTTCGTCACCCACGACCAGGAAGAAGCGATGACCATGGCGGACCGCGTCGTGGTCATGCACGCCGGTCGCATCGAGCAGGTCGGCGCTGGCGCCGACATCTACCGCCAGCCGGCCACGCGCTTCGTCGCCGAGTTCATCGGCGATGCCAACTTCATCGCCTATACGGTGGCCGATGACGGCGCCTTGATGCTGGATGCCCAGGGTCTGCGCGTGCCGCTCGCCCAACGTCCGGCGACGGCGCGCGGCCTGGCCGTGCTGCGGCCCGAGGACCTGAAGCTGTGCGAGCGCGCCGACGCCATGCTGACCGGCACCGTGAGCGACGTGATCAATGTGGGCAGCCACAGCATGATCCACGTCGACATCGGCGGCCAGACGCTGGTGGCGCGCCACGGCGGCCTCGCGCCCGGCGGCCTGCATGCCGGCGGCAAGGTGACGCTGGCGTTTGCACCCGAACACCTGCACCTGATCGGCGGCCAGCCATGACGCGGCGCGCCTGGCTCTCCCCCGGCCTGCTGCTGGCGGCCCCGGTGCTGTTCTTCGCGGCCTTCTTCCTGGCGCCGCTGGCGGTGGTGGCGCTGGCCAGCGCCACCGGCGGGCCGGACGGCCTGACGCCGACGCTCGCGCAGTACACCAAGGTGCTGGCCGACCAGTACCACTGGGACGTGATCCTGGTGACATTCCGGCTGGCCCTGTTCACCACCCTCGCCTGCCTGGTGCTGGGCTATCCGCTGGCCTGGTACCTGGTGCGCGTGGTGCGCTGGCAGGCCTGGCGCCGCGCCTGCGTGATCCTGCTGGTGGTGCCGCTGTTCACCAGCAACATCGTGCGCGCCTTCGGCTGGATGGTGCTGCTGGGCCGCAACGGCCTGGTCAACCAGGGCTTGATGGCCACCGGCGCGGTGGACCGGCCGATGCGCTTCATCGGCACCGAACTCGGCATCCTGATCGGCATGGTCTACGTGCTGCTGCCGTTCGTGGTGCTGGCGGTGGGCAATGCGCTGGCGCGGGTCGATCCGGCCTGCGAGCAGGCCTCGGCCGACCTGGGCGCGAGCCCGGCGGCGACCTTCCTGCACGTGACCTGGCCGCTGACGCTGCCCGGCGTGGTGTCGGGCGCCATCATCGTCTTCACGCTGGCGGTCAGCGCCTATGTGACGCCGGCGCTGCTGTCGGGCGGCCGCGTCACGGTGCTGTCGATGCTGATCTTCCAGCAGTACAGCACGGTGTTCGATTTCCATTACGGCGGCGCGCTGAGCATGGTGCTGCTGGTCTTCACCCTGATCCTGGTGGCGCTGGCCAACCGCGCCGCCACCTTGCCGGGAGCCGCGCGATGATCGCCCGCCACCTGATCCGCCTGACCGCGCTGGCCGTGCTGGCCTACCTGGCGCTGCCGCTCGTGGTGATCCTGGGCGCGTCGTTCACCGCCACGCCGTATCTCGCGTTCCCGCCGCAAGGCTGGACGCTGGAGTGGTACCGCACCTTGCTGGTCGAGGCCGGCTATGTGGCCGCGTTCACCACCAGCACGGTGCTGGCGCTGGCCGCCACGGTGGCCGCGGTGCTGCTGACGGTGCCGGCGGCGCTGGCGCTGGCGCGCTACGCGTTTCCGGGCAAGGCCGCGCTGACCTCGGTACTGATGTCGCCGCTGGTGCTGCCGCACATCGTGCTGGGCGCGGCGCTGCTGCAATTCGGCGCGTACTTCGGCCTGACCCGCAGCTTCCTCTCGCTCCTGATCGGCCACGTCGTGATCATCGCGCCGTTCGTGCTGCGCTCCACCCTGACGCTGCTGACGCCGGAACAGCGCGCGCTGGAGGAAGCCTCGGCCGACCTGGGCGCCAACCCCTGGACCACGTTCTTCCTGGTGGTGCTGCCGCAGATCCGTCCGGGCATCGTGACCGGTTCGATCTTCGCCTTCATCTCGTCATGGATCAATGTGGAGCTGTCGATTTTCAACACCACGGCGGACCTGAACACCATCCCCGTGAAGCTTTTCAACTACGTGCAATACACGATTGATCCGACCATCGCAGCCGTATCGGGCGCCACGATCGTGGCTGCGGTCGTCGCCATCGTGATCCTGGATTTGACCGTCGGGCTGGACATGCTGTCCGAACGCGGCAAATAACTTTCCTCTTCCCCCTATCTACCGCCTGGAGTCACTGTCATGCGCAAGCAAGACGCGTTCGATGTCATCTATACCCATACGGAAGGCGAGCCCCTGTGTATCGTCCACAGCGGCATTCCGTACCCCGCCGGTTCCAGCATCCTGGAAAAGCGCGCGTTCCTGGAGCAGCACTACGACTGGCTGCGCAAGGCACTGATGCGCGAGCCGCGCGGCCACAAGGACATGTTCGGCGTGTTCCTGACGCCGCCGTCCAGCCCCGAGTACGACGCCGGCCTGATCTACATCGACGGCACCGAGTATTCGCACATGTGCGGCCACGGCACCATCGCGGTCAGCATGGCCATGGTGGCCAACGGCCTGGTGCCGCGCGGCAAGGACGGCATCACCCGAATCCGCTTCGAGACCACCGCCGGCCTGGTAGTGTCGGAAGTGGCCTCGGAAGGCGACAACGTGCTGTGGACGCGCTTCGAGAACGTGCCGGCGTATGTCGCGGCGCAGGACATCCCGGTGGAGCTGCCGGGCTACGGCAAGCTGTCGGCCGACATCGTCTGGGGCGGCAACTACTTCGGCATCGTCGATCTGTCGAACTGCGAACTGCGCATCTCGCCGGACAACGGCACCGAGCTGTCGCGCATGGGCCTGATCGTGCGCGACCAGCTCAACGCGCGCCAGCGCATCCAGCATCCGACCGAAGCGCACATCAACAACCTGAACTTCATCACGTTCTGGCACCAGCCGACGATCGAGGGCGCGTTCTACAAGAACGTGCACGTGTTCAGCGCCGGCCAGCTCGACCGCTCGCCCGGCGGCACCGGCACCAGCGCGATGATGGCGATGTTCGAAGCCCGCGGCAAGATGGGGCTGAACCAGCCGATCAAGTCCGAGGGCCTGCTGGGCAGCGGCACCTTCGAGGGCTGCCTGCTGGGCGAGGTCGACCTGAACGGCACCCGCGCGGTGCGGCCGACGGTGAAGGGCACGGCCAGCATCCTGGGCACAGCGCGCTGGGTGATCGACAAGAACGATCCGGTGGGCGCCGGGTTCCTGATCCGCTGAGGATACGGGGCGGCCGGCGTGGGCCGGCCGTTCACCCCGCCACCGTCGAAAGATAGGACAAGAAGAATGGCTCAACGGCCTTGTGGCGTCAGGCCTTCAGCGCAGCGGCAACCGGAACCACGGAGAGCCGCATGCCCACGGCATGCAGCACGGCCAGCAATGTCTTGAGCGTCGGATTTCCCTGAGGCGAAAGCGCGCGATAGAGGGCCTCGCGCGAGATGCCCGCCGCCGCCGCGACGGCGGCGACGCCGCCATAGGCTTCCGCCACGTCGCGCAGCGCCAGCAATCCGGCGGCGCGGTGATCCGGATGGTCCAGTTCTTCCAGCGCCGCCTTCAGGTATTCGACCGCGAAATCGTGGTCCGCGCGCAATTCAGCGATGGTCTGCGCAGAATGGGAAACCGATGCGTTGTCAGTGTGGCGATTGTTCATGCCTGCCTCTGCTTCCAGTCCGCCCAATAGCGCCTGGCCAATTCGATGTCATGCCGCTGCGCGGCTTTCGCGCCTCCTGCCAGCAACACGATCAAGCGGGCGCCATGCCTGCCGGCATAGACGCGATAACCCGGACCGATATCCACACGAAACTCGATAACCCCCTGGCCGACGGCCCGCCAATCGCCCAGGAGCCCGGAGCCGATCCGCTTCAGGCGCACTTCGATCCACGCCCGCAACTTGGCGTCACCGAGTTCGCGCAACCACACGCCGAATGGCGATATGCCTTGCACAGTCACGTAGCGCCGCAACTCAATTGTCGCAACGGCCATGATGTAGCTTATAAATTACAGAAAAATTCCCAGGCAGGCAACCGGCTTTGACCATGAACAGAAAATATCGGAATCAAATGACATGGCGCGATGATCCCGCCTTCGGCCCCGTCCACGCTATTGTGGCTGACCGCAACGGTGCGGCGCGCAAACTTGCGGCAATCCCGCCGCCGGGCTTAGGATGGAGTCACGGCCAGACCGTGCGCCGGCGCCAGGCGTCGGGCGCGGGCTCTAGCCGGCGCTTGAACCTTGCCAGCGATTCGGGAGCACATCGTGAAGAAAGTTGCTGAGATTCTGAGGGAAAAGGCCAACCCGCCCGTCGTGACCGTCTCGCCGGACTCGTCCGTGTACGACGCCATCAAGACCATGGCCGAGCGCAGTATCGGCGCCGTGGTGGTGGCGGACGGCGACGAGGTGCTGGGCATGCTCACCGAGCGCGACTACGCCCGCAAGATCGTGCTGCAGGATCGCTCGTCGCGCACCACCAAGGTCCGCGAGATCATGACCGATTCGGTCTTCTACGTGCGTCCGGAAGACACGCGCGAACACTGCATGGCGCTGATGACCGAGCGCCACTTCCGCCACCTCCCCGTCATCCAGGACAAGAAACTGGTCGGCCTGGTGTCCATCGGCGACCTGGTCAAGGACGTCATGAGCGAACAGAAGTTCATCATCACCGAACTCGAGCGCTACATCTCGGGCGAACACGGCTGAGCGCCCGCGGCAGCGGCGGAGGATCCCTCGCGGCTAACCCGCCGCGAGGAGCCGCGACGCCGGCACCACCAGGCCCAGCCCGGCCGCCAGCAGCAGCACGAACACCATCCGCTTGACAGTCTTCATCGACCCGGCGGTGGCATAGCGGCGCGCCACCCACGTCACCCCGATCACCACGGGCAGCGCCTGCAGGCTCAGCCAGAACGAGCTCGCCATGAAGGCGCCCTGGCCCGTCACGAGCGCCAGGCGCACCACGGCATTCAGCGAAAACAGCACCAACAGGCTGTTGCGGATGGAAGCCAGCGGCAGCGGCTGACGGTACAGGTGATAGACCATGGGGGGACCGGCGCTCGAAAACAAGCCGCCCAGCACGCCCGAAACCCCGCCGAAGAACAGGAAGGACGCGCGCGACGACAGGCGCGCCAGGGGCTGGGTACGCGCCACCAGCAACACGGCGCAGGCCATGATGGTGCCCCCCAGCAGCAATTGCAGCAACACCGCCATGGCGCCGCTGATCCAGGCGAGTGCGGTCACGCCGACGGCCACGCCGGCAAGGCTGCTGACCAGCGCCGGCGCCATCAACGGCCAGTTGACCTGCGGCTTGGCGCGGGCCAGCGTCACGGCGGCGTTCACCAGCGACAGGACGCTGACCACATTGGCCACCTCCGGCACGGACGCCAGTTGGAACACGCCCGACAGGCCCAGCAGCACCAGTCCGAAGGCGAAGCCGGTCATGGTCTGGGCGTAGGTTGCCAGCGCCACGCAGGCGAGAAACAACAGGTGTTGGAGAATGCTCATGCTGGGGGAGAGCCTGACCTGCCTCGGCTCGGCCCCGCCGCGAAGTCTCGCGGGCCTGGAGCGGAACGACTGGGGGAAACGGCGTATCAAGAGAGGCGTTCGACGGCGGCGATCATAGCACCGGGCTCGGGAGGGGTCGGGGCTTTCGTCTACATTTTGTAATAATCAGATGCGCTCATGCACCCCGGCGCCCGCGCCCGGCCGCTATCCTTGCCGCCCAGTATGCCCGCCGCGCCCGGCCAGGCAGCGCCATCCCGGCGCCCCACCCGAAAGCGGCACCGTCCCCTCGCATGACGCCCAAACAGACCACGATCAACACGGTGACGCTGACCTGCTCGACCTGCGGCAGCGCGCAGTTCACCAAGCTGGACACCAACGAGTACCAGTGCGGCCATTGCCACGCCGTCACGCTGGTCGAGGACAACGTCGCCCAGCGCCTGGAGAAGATTCTGCGCGGCATGCAGCAGCCGGCTCCCGCCGCCAAGCTGCAGCCGGGCGCGGTCGTCGCAATCGTCCTGGTGGTGCTTGCCGCCATCCTGGTGCCGATCACCGCCTCGCTGTTCACGAGTGGCTCCTCGACGCGCTCGCCTTCGCGCCCCGCGCCTCCTCCCATCGACGCGGCATTGGTCAAGCTGACCGACGTGCAGGAAGTGCGTTCGCGCGGCCGCAGCCAACTGGTGATGCTGATGCGCAACGAGACCGGCAAGAAGATCGATGCGCCGCGGGTCACCGCCACCTTCTACCAGGGCGAACTGACACTGTCGTCCAGCTCGGGCTCGCCGATGGCTCGCACGCTGCTGCCGGGCGAATACACGCCGGTGACGATTTCGCTGCCCGACACCGCCTACAGCCGCTACGTCCTGAAGCCGGCCACGCCGTCGCTGGCGCACAGCGCCGCCCGCGACGTGGCCGCGGACAAGGTGCAACTGGTGCGCAACGACGGCGCCTACCGGCTGGTCGGCCTGCTGCGCAACAAGGGCGCGGTCGCTGCCAGCAGCACGCAGGTCACGGTGATGCTGTACGGCGAGGATGGCAAGCTGATCGGCACGGGCAACGGTTACGGCTCGGCCAGTCCGCTCGCCCCCGGCGCTCTGACCTCGTTCGACGTGCGCTGCGACATGCTGGCCGAAGGCAAGGTCGGATCCTACGATTACATGGTGCAAAGTGAAGGCTGACCGTTCTCCCGCGCGGCCCATGTCGCGGCCCGCCCGGGCCGGCCTGGTGCTGATCATCCTCGCCGCCGGCGGTTATGCCCTGGCCAAATACAACGGCCTGCTGCCCTGGGACGCGCCCAAATCCGCCCAGGCCGCGCCGGCGCCTGCCGCCTCGGAGCCGGTTCCCGCAGGCCCCGCCAGCCGCATCGTGCGTGTCAGCCCCGCCAACCCGCGCATCATCGACGACGTGCGATTGACCACGGCCGAACTGCTCGATCCTGATTTCGCCCTCTTTGATCCGGCGGCGCTGACCTTGTCGCCGCCGCGCCGCCTGCTCGACGAGATCGAACGCCCGCTGCTGCTGGCCGAGGTGGTCAACCGCAGCGACAAGTACGTAGCGTTGTCGCCGGGTATGGAGATCTCGGTGTTCGACGGATCGCGCCCCCTGCGTCTGCGCCAGGAATGGTCGCTGCCGGCCATGCTCTATCCCGGCGAGCGCATTCCGGTACTGTTGAACGGCGAGAATTTCGAGCGCTATTCCGAGGTCAAGACCCACTGGAAGCCGGCCAAGCGCGCGGCCCTGCCCGGCTCGCGCCCGGCGTTGGACATCAGCGTCGAGAACACCGAGGCCGGCATCGGCACCGGCACCCTGAACTTCACCTACCGCTACCGCTACAAGTACGTCACGGTGCATGGCCGGGTGCGCAACAACGACAGCGCCGAAATCGACAACGTCAAGGTGTGGGTCAGCCTCTACGACGCCCAGGACAAGCTGACCGGCGCGCGCTATTCGGAGCTGCGCCTGCCCAAGCTCAAGCCGGGTGAAAGCGCCCCGTTCCAGTTGGACGTCAAGCAGTACGGCGCCAACTTCGCCCGGGTGGGCGTGGTGTACGACGCCAAGGCCAACTGATCGCGCGCCCGGCGGTCCGCCGCCAGAGCCTTCTCATTTATCAGCGCAGGCTTGCTTCACCCAAGCGCGAGCGCGGATGCGGGGCTGGCAGCCCCGCCCGCGACTGCCCTGCCGCAGTCTCGCACCGGCGTACCGAGACCTGAATCGACCCCGTTTTTACCCCTGATGGACCGCCCCGCTCCACATCGCCCCTCGCCCGGCGTGGCCCGCAGGCAACGGCTATCAACCCAAGTCTTATATAAGATATAAGACATTTGCTTGCGCCCCCCTCTTCCCTCTACAATTCCGGCGACAACCCTTCTTCCAACCCGACTTTGAGCAGGCCTCACATGCTGGATACTTACCGCCAACACGTTGCCGAACGCGCGGCCCTGGGGATTCCCCCGCTGCCCCTGACGGCAAAACAAACCGCTGAACTGATCGAACTGCTGAAGAACCCGCCCGCGGGCGAAGAGCAGAACCTGGTCGATCTGCTGACCCACCGTGTTCCGGCCGGCGTGGACGATGCCGCCAAGGTCAAGGCCTCGTATCTGGCCGCCGTGGCCCTGGGCACCGAAGCTTGTGCCCTGATCAGCCGCGCCAAGGCGACCGAACTGCTCGGCACCATGCTGGGCGGCTACAACATTGGCCCGCTGGTCCAACTGCTCGACGACAAGGAAATCGGCACGATCGCCGCCGACGCCCTGAAAAAGACCCTGCTGATGTTCGACGCCTTCCACGACGTGAAGGAAAAGGCCGACAAGGGCAACGCCAACGCCAAGGCCGTGATGCAGAGCTGGGCCGACGCCGAATGGTTCACCAGCCGCCCCGAACTGCCCGAAAGCCTGACCATCACGGTCTTCAAGGTGCCCGGCGAAACCAACACCGACGACCTGTCGCCGGCCCCGGACGCCACCACCCGCCCCGACATCCCGATGCACGCCCTGGCGATGCTCAAGAACAAGCGCGACGGCGCCGCCTTCCAACCGGAAGAAGACGGCAAGCGCGGTCCCGTGAAGTTCATCGAGTCGCTCAAGGAAAAGGGTCACTTGGTCGCCTACGTCGGCGACGTGGTCGGCACCGGCTCCTCGCGCAAGTCGGCCACCAACTCGGTGCTGTGGTTCACCGGCGAAGACATCCCCTTCGTCCCGAACAAGCGTTTCGGCGGCGTGTGCCTGGGCAACAAGATTGCCCCGATCTTCTACAACACCATGGAAGACGCCGGCGCCCTGCCGATCGAACTCGACGTTTCCAAGATGGAAATGGGCGACGTGGTCGAACTGCGCCCCTATGAAGGCAAGGCCATCAAGAATGGCGAAGTCATCGCCGAATTCGAAGTGAAGTCCGACGTGCTGTTCGACGAAGTGCGCGCCGGCGGCCGCATTCCGCTGATCATCGGCCGCGGCCTGACCGCCAAGGCGCGCGAAGCGCTGGGCCTGGCGCCGTCGACGCTGTTCCGCCTGCCCAAGGACCCGGCCGACACCGGCAAGGGCTTCTCGCTGGCCCAGAAGATGGTCGGCCGCGCCTGCGGCCTGCCGGAAGGCCGCGGCATCCGCCCGGGCACCTACTGCGAACCGAAGATGACCTCGGTCGGCAGCCAGGACACCACCGGCCCCATGACCCGCGACGAACTCAAGGACCTGGCCTGCCTGGGCTTCTCGGCCGACCTGGTGATGCAGTCGTTCTGCCACACCGCGGCCTACCCCAAGCCCGTGGACGTCAAGACGCACCACACGCTGCCCGAGTTCATCAGCACCCGCGGCGGCGTCTCGCTGCGTCCGGGCGACGGCGTGATCCACTCGTGGCTGAACCGCATGCTGCTGCCCGACACCGTCGGCACCGGCGGCGACTCGCACACCCGCTTCCCCATCGGCATCTCGTTCCCGGCCGGCTCGGGCCTGGTCGCCTTCGCCGCCGCCACTGGCGTGATGCCGCTGGACATGCCGGAATCGGTGCTGGTCCGCTTCAAGGGCAAGCTGCAGCCCGGCGTCACCCTGCGTGACCTGGTCAACGCGATCCCGCTGTACGCCATCAAGCAGGGCCTGCTGACGGTCGCCAAGCAAGGCAAGAAGAACATCTTCTCCGGCCGCATCCTCGAAATCGAAGGCCTGCCCGACCTGAAGGTCGAACAAGCCTTCGAACTGTCGGACGCCTCGGCCGAACGTTCGGCCGCCGGCTGCTCGGTGCGCCTGAACAAGGAACCGATCATCGAGTACATCAACAGCAACATCGTGATGCTCAAGTGGATGATCGCCAACGGCTACGAAGACGAGCGCACGCTGGGCCGCCGCATCAAGGCAATGGAAGCCTGGCTGGCCAATCCTCAACTGCTGGAGCCGGACGCCGACGCCGAGTACGCCGCCGTCATTGAAATCGACCTGGCCGACGTGCACGAGCCCATCGTGGCCTGCCCGAACGACCCGGACGACGTCAAGACGCTGTCGGAAGTCGCCGGCGCCAAGATCGACGAAGTGTTCATCGGTAGCTGCATGACCAACATCGGCCACTTCCGCGCGGCGTCCAAGCTGCTCGAAGGCAAGCGCGACATCCCGGTCAAGCTGTGGGTGGCCCCGCCCACCAAGATGGATGCCACGCAACTGACCGAGGAAGGCCACTACGGCGTGTTCGGCACCGCCGGCGCCCGCACCGAAATGCCGGGCTGCTCGCTGTGCATGGGCAACCAGGCCCAGGTCCGCGAAGGCGCGACGGTGATGTCCACCAGCACCCGCAACTTCCCGAACCGCCTGGGCAAGAACACCAACGTGTACCTGGGTTCGGCCGAACTGGCCGCGATCTGCTCGAAACTCGGCCGCATCCCGACCAAGGACGAGTACATGGCCGACATGGGCGTCATCAACAAGAGCGGCGACCAGATCTACCAGTACCTGAACTTCGACAAGATCGCCGACTACAAGGACGTGGCGGACGTGATCGAGGTGTAAACCTCGCCATGCAGGCTCGCCTGCGACACGGCCCCGGAGCGATCCGGGGCCGTTTTCACTTGTGGCGCCATGGCGGCAAGCCGACAGCGCGCCCGGGCGTGACCGGCGCGACGCCGGGGAAAAATCGGGGGCGGAACTTTTCCATCGATACGTTTTCATACAATCACTGCAAATCGTGACATGCAAAACGTAACCGCCGCCCGCCGGCACCAGGAGAAGACCGCCCATGACACGGCTCTTGCTGCCGCTGCCGCTGCTGGCCGCGCTTGCCGGCTGCGCCACCGCCCCGCCCTCGAACCCGGAAAACATCTGCGCCATCTTCCGCGAAAAGCCGGACTGGCACGATGCCGCGCTCAAGGTGCAGAAAAAATGGGGCGCCCCGGTGCCAGTGCCGATGGCGATGATGTACCAGGAGTCCAGCTTCAAGCAGGACGCGGTGCCGCCGCGCTATTACTTCCTGGGCATCATCCCGTGGGGCCGCGTCAGCTCCGCCTACGGCTACGCGCAGGCCAAGGACGAGACCTGGGCCGACTACAAGAAGGACGCCGGCGGCTGGGGCTCCAGCCGCGACAACTTCGCCGACGCACTGGATTTCATGGGCTGGTACATGAACAAGACCCAGCGCCTGAACGGCATCTCCAAGTCCGACGCCTACGGCCAGTACCTGAACTACCACGAGGGCTGGACCGGCTACCGCAACCGCAGCTATGACCGCAAGGCGTGGCTCAAGACGGTGTCAAAGAAGGTGCAGGCGCGCGCCGACAAATTCGCCAGCCAGTACAAGAGCTGCGAAAAGGACCTGACCCGCGGCGGCTGGTTCTTCTGAACCGGTGTCCCGGAAGCGGCCCCGGCGGGATCGACGCGCGGCCCGCCCCTGTCTCAGCCCTGCGCGCCCAGCCGGTAGACGACCGTGTCGAGCCGGCTCACGCCGCGCTCCGCGAATTTGGGCTCCTTGGACAGGATATCGCGCCGGTCGATGATGACCGCCGGCGAGACGCCGCTGAACAACGTCCGCATCTCGGCATCCACCACCGCGAACGGCGGTCCGTCCATCTCTTCCTGCGGATAGTCCAGCGTGATCAGCAGACCACGATAGCGGGGCGACAGTTGCCCGTAGACGTGGCGCACGTACTCGCCGCGCATCTGCGCCGGCAGGGCGACCAGGGCCGCGCGGTCATACGCGCCGACGCAGTGCGACAGCAGCGGCGAGTCCAGCTTGAAGATGTCGCCGCAGATGATCTCGATGTTGCCGGCCACGTAGTGCCTGCCATAAACGCTTTCCTGGAGCACCGGCTTGAGCTCGTTCTCGACGAAGAACTGCTCGACCGCCAGTTGCGACAGTTCCACGCCCAGCACCTGGAAGCCTTGCGCCGCCAGCCAGACCATGTCGAGGGATTTGCCGCACAGCGGCACCAGCACCTTGCCGCCCGCGGGCACCGAGAGTGTCGGCCAGTATTTCTGCAGCAGCGGCGTCACTCGTGTTTGATGAAAATGCGTGCGCCCGTCGCGCCAGCGTTCCAACCAGAATTCCGCGTCCATGTTTGTTCTTGTCCTCCGGAAAATAGCAAATCGCGTGATTCGCGGGGAAGCCGCGCGCCGGTGCGCGGCCTGCTGATCACGCCTTCCGATACTACTCGTGCGCTGCCGGACCAACGTTGCGAACAAGCGCCCGAAAGGCATGCATACCGGCGTCGGGCTGCGTCAACGCCACCGCCTGACTCGGCTGGGTCCATTGTAGTGATGCGGCCGCCATGGGCCCCGGGCGGCGCGGCATACCCGAGGCGTCGACGACTGCCTCTCAGGGTTTATCCCAGCGCGCAGGCTGCATCCAACCGCCGCCCCGTCCCGTATCTGCTAGCGACGGCCAACCAAAAAGGAGATCGTCATGAAATTGCTAGCTTCGATTGCCATCGCCAGCTCCGCCTTGACCCTGGCGCCCACCTATGCGGCCGACGTGATGGTCGGGGGCCAACCGATGATGCCCGCCAAGACCATCGTCGCAAACGCGGTCAACTCCGCCGACCACACCACCCTGGTGGCCGCGGTCAAGGCCGCCGGCCTGGTGGACACGCTGCAGGGCAATGGCCCGTTCACGGTGTTCGCCCCCACCAATGCCGCCTTCGCCAAGCTGCCGGCGGGCACGGTCGACACCCTGGTCAAGCCCGAGAACAAGGCCACCCTGACCAAGATCCTGACGTACCACGTCGTGCCGGGCAAGCTGGACTTCGATGCGCTGGCGGCCAAGGCCAGGAAAGGCGGGGTCACCGAGCTGGCCACCGCCAGCGGCGGCAAATTGTGGGTGATGATGAATGGCAAGCACAACCTCATCGTCAAGGACGAGAAAGGCGGCGTCGCCAACATCAGCACCTACGACGTCTACCAGTCCAATGGCGTGATCCACGTGATCGACAGCGTGCTGATGCCCAAGTAGTTCCAGCCGCTGCGCGTGCCGCCCGTGCACCTGGAGGCCTGGAACGGCCCGGCGCCGGCGAGCTCTTTCCATCTAAGGGCCGCCGGCGCGGTTTCGGGATATCGTAGGGGCTCCAGCCCCTGCGTCCCCCCTCATGACCGCAACGCTATCCCGCCTTGTTCGAGTGATGTTCGGCTTGCGCGCCCCCACTGCCGGCGCCGCGCCCGGTCAGCGCCAACACGCAGGGCTCTCCGGCACCCTGTCCCGCGGCCTGCTTGCCGTTCTGCTGCTGACGGGCCCCGCCGCAAGCGCGCAAGCGCAGGCGCCGCTGGAGTTCGACAACGCCTACAAGGCCGAGTTGGCCACTGAAAGCGCGGCCCTGCGCGCCCGCATCCAGCAATGGCCGGCCCCGCTGCGGGAGATGAACCAGCAGATATCCGCCGCGCTGCGCGCCAACGATCCGGCGCAGGCGCAGCTCATCGCCGAGGCCCTGTCGCAACGCGATCCCGGCAATGCCGACGTCAAGAACTTCCTGGGCAAGCTGCAATCCGTCAACGGCCAGCCGGCGGCGGCCGCCAAGCTGTTCGACGAAGCGATCGCGCTGAATCCGGACAATCCCTGGTTCTATGTGAACAAGGCCGGCATCCAGGCCGAACAGCGGGACCTGCCCAATGCGCTGGCCACGGCGCGCGCCCTGACCCAGCGCTATCCGCAATGGAGCATCGGCTGGAACCTGGAAGCCGCCCTGCTGGACGGCCTGGAGCGCCCCCAGGAGGCCCTCAAGGCCTATGAACGGGCGGCGGCGGCAACGCCGCCCAGCGCCCAGATCCTGACCAACCACGGCATGCTGCTGCGTCGGCTCGGGCGCCAGGCCGAGGCCCGCGCCAGCTACGAGGCGGCACTGCGACTGCAGCCGGGCTACTCCCGAGCGCAGGCCGAACTGGCATCGTTACCGCGATAGCGGCGTTCTTTCCTATGCTTGTCGCCCGGCTCTGCCCCGACAAGGAAATCCACCAGAGGAGCCACCCCCATGCCCCGCATGCCGTCCGAACCGATTCTGCCGCCCGACATGCAAGCGCCTCTCGCATCGCCGCCCCGGCGGGCGCTGGCGCTGGGCCTGACGGCCCTGGCCTGCGCGCCGCTGCGCCTTGCGGCGGCCGCCAACGCCACGGCGCCGACGGACCGGAACGCCATCATCCGCCAGGTCTTCCAGACGGACCTGGCGGGCATTCGCTATGGCAAGGACCACGCCAAATTGATGGGCGGGCTGGGAGTGATCTGGATTCCGGTGGAGTCCGGCGCGCCGGGCATCGAGTTCGAACATCCGCTGGGCGGCAGGGACACCGTTGCGGCGGCGATGACGTTGCTGGGCACGTCAGACAGGCCGCTGGCGACGCGACGACTGGCCGAGACATGCCGGTTGGTGCCGACCTACGTGCGCGACATCGCACGCCTGGCGCCCGGCCGCTACGCCCTGCCGGCGCCGCGGCGCGAGGCGTTCGATTTTCCCGACAGCGGGGTGGATGCGCAGGGGTTTTTCCAGCTTCGCCCCGAACACCTGACCCTGCTGCGCGCGGCGAACTGGCGCGAGGCCGGCAAGGGCGAGTTGGAAGCCGTGCTGCGCGAAGGCGACGCCTTCTGGCCGATGCCCTTCATCGACGGCAAGCGCCCGTATGGCGACAGCAGCCACTACCAGATCGACATGGCGCAACTGCTAGGCAAACCCTATCCAGTGGGCGCCAATGGCCGTGCCATCACCGATCCCGCCACGGATTCCCGCCTGGAAAAACTGCACTGGCAGACGGCGGCGGCGCTGCAGGTCGTGCTGGCGCACGCCAAGACCTGAACCGCGCGCCGAAGCGGGCGCGCTAAGGACGCGCGAAGAAATGGCGGATGTCGTCGGCCACCGGCACCGCCGCCAGCACCATCAGGAACAACGCCAGCGGCACGGTCGAACCGAAGCCGTAGTGGAAAAAGGAATAGGCGCCCGTCACGCCGCCGGCGAAAAACAGCGTGACCATCGTGCTCAGCACGATCAGCTTGCCGCGGTCTGCCCGCACCGGGGCCGCGCCGGCCCTGTCTTCGTGCGCCAGGTTCCAGTAGAACAGCTTGCCCAGTTCGATGCCGATGTCGGTGACCATGCCGGTCACGTGGGTCGTGCGGATCTCGGACTTGGACACCTTGGTGATCATCGCGTTCTGCAGGCCCATGATGTAGCACAGCAGCATCACGGTGCCGGGCACGTAGAACCAGCGCAGGTTCTCGAGGTTCGCCCCCAGCAGGCCGAAGGCCAGCAGCAATACCGCCTCGACCATCAGCGGCAGGGCGAACTCGCTGGCCAGGTGCGTGCGCCGGCCGAAATTGATCAGCGAGGCCGAGGTGGCCGCCCCCGCCACGAACGACAGCAAAGCGGCCAGCCCCTGCACCACCACGGCCAGGCCGCCCAGCACCATGTGGTCGGCGATCATCGAGACAATGCCCGACATGTGCGAGGTGTACTGCTGCACGGCCAGGAAACCGCCCGCGTTGACGGCCCCCGCGATGAAAGTCAGGAAATACGCCAGCCGCCGGTTGGCCTGCGGCGTGCGGCTGACCGCGGTGAGCTGGCGCAGGAAGGGAATGGTCATGGCGGCGCGCTAGTGCACGGCGAAACAGGTGCCGTCCATGGAGCCGCCCGAGCCACAGTTGGGCGTGGAGTCACCGCTTTTGCCGCCCGGCGGCCGCGCCTCCTGGGCGACCAGGCCCGCGCCCTTGCGGCGCAGCACCAGCGTCCAGCCGGGCGCGTCCTTTTCTTGGACCACCAGGGTAGCGCCGCGCGCCTCGGCCTTGCCCGACATATCGCACAGCCAGCGGGCGTTGTAGGGCTCCGCCGCCAAGGCCAGCGTTGGATCGCCGCAAATGGCTTTCTCGGCGCCGCTCTTGGCGCGGGCGCTATCGAAAGAGGGCCGGGCCGCCGCAGAGGCGGCGCCCACGCCTGCAACCAGCATGACGACCGCCAGGCCGGCGGCGCGCGCATAGCGCTTCATAGCGGGAACTCCCGGAAAAAGGGCAGCGCGGCCGGCGAACGGGCCGCGCCCGGTTCCTGGATTCTACCCGCCTCATCGCCCTGGCCGGCGGGGTTTGCCGCCACCGCCGTCCATTCCCGGTCCAAGTCCCTGCCCGCTCACGCGGCGTCGGACTCACTCAACTGCTTGCGGCGAAACTCGCCCTGGCGCGTGAACATCCAGCCCGGGTACTCGGGCGGCAAGGCGCTGACCTGGTCCAACGCCGCCAGCTCTTCGGCCGTCAGGCGGATATCCGTGGCCGCCAGGTTGTCGTCAAGCTGATCGACGCGCTTGGCGCCGATGATGACGCTGGTGACCGCCTTCTGGTGCAGCAGCCAGGCCAATGCCACCTGCGCCACGGAGACGCCGCGCGCGTCGGCCACCTGGCGCAAGGCGTCAATGCTGTCGAAGGCGCGCTCGCGGTTGACCGGCGGAAAGTCGAATTGGGCGCGACGATCACCCGCGGCGGCCTGGCCATCGCGGCTGTACTTGCCGCTGAGCAGGCCGCCCGCCAGCGGGCTCCACACCATCAGGCCTACGCCCTCGCTTTGCAGCATGGGCACGAGCTCGCGCTCCAGGTCGCGCCCGGCGATGGTGTAGTAGGCCTGCAGCGATTCGAAGCGGGCCAGGCCCAGCCGCTCGGCGATGCCCAGCGCCTTCATGATCTGCCAGGCCGCCCAATTGGACACGCCGACGTAGCGCACGTGGCCATGCTGCACCAGGTTGTCGAGCGCGCGAACGGTTTCCTCGATCGGCGTGGCCGGATCGAAGCCGTGGATCTGGTAGAGGTCGATATGGTCCAGTTGCAGGCGCGCCAGGCTCTTCTTGACGCCCTCCATGATGTGGACCCGCGAATTGCCCCGGGCGTTGACGCCGGCGCCGGTCTGGCCGAACACCTTGGTGGCGATGACGACGTCGTCGCGCGCCACCTTGAGGTCGCGCAGCGCCTGGCCGGTGATGACCTCGGAACGGCCCTCCGAATACACGTCCGCCGTGTCGATGAAGTTGACGCCCGCTTCAAGCGCGCGTCCCACCAGGCGGTTGGCGTCTTCCTGCTGCAAGGCGCCGATCTTGCTCCACAGCTCGCCTTCGCCACCGAAGGTCATTGTGCCCAGGCACAGTTCCGAGACGAACAGGCCGGTGCTACCGAATTTCTTGTACCGCATCATTGCACTCCTTCCTGGGCGCGGCGGGCGGCCGTCCCGGGATGGACGGCGCCGGCATGGCCGGGGTGAAAACAGTATGCGTCGCCAGCGCCGGGGGATGGATGCTCGATCCTGCCCTTTTTTTGCCCGATTCTCTGGCCATCGCACCCGACAGCGGGAGACGCGCCCGATCCTCCGCATTTTTTGCCTATTTCTCCGCCCCCCTCCGGCATGCCCCCGAACGTGTGCTGACTGGGTCTACACTGGACATCGCCTGATTCTCCAGCGGCCCGCGCCACGCGCGCGCAAGGCCGCCTTGCCCGGAGCCCGTCCATGCCTCCCGCCGACCACACCCCCAACCCCGTCTTCGAGCCCGCCCGGCACGAACTGCTGTGCCTGCTGGAACGCATGACCGGCACGCAGGAAGGATCCATCGACACCCCCGTCGAGGGCCTGTACCTGCATCGCCTGTCACAGCCGACCGGCCCCAAGCCCGGCCTGCAGAAGGCCGCGCTGGCGGTCATCGCCCAAGGCTCCAAGCGGCTGCTGATCGGCGAGGAGACCTACGAGTACGATCCCTTCCACTACCTGATCTCGTCGGTCGACCTGCCGGTGGTGGCCAAGGTGTCCGTGGCCAGCCCGACCCTGCCCTACCTGGGCCTGCGGCTGGACCTGAACCCGGAGGAGATCACCGAGCTGATCAGCGACGAGAACCTGCCGCCGTTGGTGCCGGCCGAATCTTCGCGCGCGCTGTGCATCAACCCGCTGGGCGGCACGCTGCTGGACGTGATGCTGCGCCTGCTGCGGCTGCTGGACACGCCGCGCGATATCCCGATCCTGGCGCCCATGATCAAGCGTGAGCTGCTGTACCGCCTGCTGATGAACGGCCAGGGCGTGGTGCTGCGCCAGACCGTGCTGCAGGACAGCCAGCTCAACCGCGTCGCCAAGGCCATCCGCATCCTGCGCGACAACTACGCCCAGCCGCTGCGGGTCGAGGAAATCGCCCGCGACGTCCACATGAGCGTATCGTCGCTGCACCATCACTTCAAACAGGCCACGGCCATGAGCCCGCTGCAATACCAGAAGCACCTGCGGTTGCAGGAGGCGCGGCGGCTGATGCTGACCGACGATGCAGGCGTGGCGCTGGCGGCCCATGCCGTGGGCTACGAAAGCTCGTCGCAGTTCAGCCGCGAATACAGCCGCCTGTTCGGCACCCCGCCCCTGCGCGACAAGCGACGCTGGAAGGACGAGGCGCTGGCAACTGCCTGATCCTCCGACGCGCGGCCGCCGCCATTGCGGCGCCAGTTCGCCCTGCATCCAAATCCGTCTCTCGCGTGTAGTACCTGCAACGGCGCGCATTCCGTGTGTCGTTGCAGACAGATCCCCTCTACCCGCAGGAGACCGCTCATGAATACTCGCTTCCCCCTCCGCCGCCCTGGCGCCGGCCTGTTCGCCCCCGCCATGCTGGCCGCGTGCGGCACGCTTGGCGCCTTCCAGGCCATGGCGTACTCGCAAGACGCGCTGCCCGCCGACGTCCGCGTGCCCGGCGGCCACAAAGTGGCCTGGGAAACCGTGGGCAAGGGTGAAATCACCTACGAGTGCCGCGCCAAGGCCGACGCGAAAGACCAGGCTGAATGGGTCTTCGCCGGTCCCAAGGCCGTCCTGAACGACCGCCAGGGCAAGCAGGTCGGCACGTACTACGGGCCTCCCGCCACCTGGGAAGCGGCGGACGGCTCCAAGCTGACCGGCACCCAGGTCGCCGTGGCGCCGGCCGGGGCGGGCAACCTGCCCTATCAATTGGTCAAGGCCAATCCCGCCATGGGCGCGGGCGCCTTGACGGGTGTGGCCTATATCCAGCGCACGGCGCTCAAGGGCGGCGTGGCGCCACAGACGCCGTGCACGACCGCGACCCTGGGCCAGCGCAGCCAGGTCGCCTACCAGGCCGACTACATTTTCTGGAAGGCGGACTGACACGGCGGGGCTTGGCGGGCGGGCGGACTCCGGTAATATGCTGTCACCCGCCCGGGCCCGGCCCGGGTCCGCACCCACCGTCGCCAGGCCCGCGCACATGCCGCAACGCCCCGCCCCGGATTTCGATTACGAAGCGGCTCTCAAGGAGTGCGCGGCGGGCCGCCGCGCGGCGCTCGAGGCGCTGTATCGGCAAGAAGGGCCACGCCTGCTGGGGGTGGCCCAGCGCATCCTGCGCGACCGCGCCCGCGCCGAAGACATCGTGCACGACGCCTTCGTCAATATCTGGAAGCAGGCCGGCGGCTTCGACGCCACGCGGGGCTCGGCGCGCGGCTGGCTCTACCGCATCGCCCGCAACCTCGCCCTGAACGCCGTGCGCGACAGCCGCCACGAAACCGGCATGGACGAAGACACCGCCGCGGCCCTGGATATCCGTGACTCGATGCAGGCCTGGCACGACACCCGCGACGCTTTCGAATGGCGTGACAGCGCCGGCCGCATCGGCCCGTGCCTCGAACAACTGGAGCCGGTGCGTCGCAACTGCCTGCTGCACGCTTACGTCGAGGGCCTGTCGCAAAGCGAGATCGCGCAACGTATCGGCGCCCCCCTGGGCACCGTCAAAGCCTGGATCAAGCGCAGCCTCAAAGCGCTGAAGGAATGTCTGGCATGAGCGCGCTGCCGACGACCCCGGAAGGCCTGGACGAACTGGCCGGCGAATACGTGCTGGGCATCTTGCCCGGCGCCCGCCGGCGCGAAGTCGAGGCCCGCCTGGAGCACGACGCCGCGCTGCGCGCCGCCATCGACCGCTGGGAAGCGCGACTGCTGCCGCTGGCCGATCTGGCCACCCCGATCGACCCGTCGCCCGGCCTCTGGCCGCGCATCGCGGCCACGCTGGACGCGGGCCAGGCCGCGCCCGCGCCCAAGCCCCGGCAAACGCGCGCCACGCTCTGGGATAGCCTGCCGTTCTGGCGCGGCGCGGCCGCTTGCGGCCTGGCCGCGGCGCTGACCCTGGCGGTCGCCCTGTCGCTGCGTCCGGTGTCGACGCCCGCGGCCACGCAATACATGGTGGTGCTGGTGGCGCCGCAGTCGCAGGCGCCCGGTTGGGTGATACAGGCCCAGGCAGGAAGCCACGACGTGCAGCTCGTCCCGATTGCCGCGGTACAGGTGCCGCCGGACCGCGCCCTGGAATTCTGGACCAAGGCCGACGGCTGGTCCGCTCCGGTGTCCCTGGGCCTGGTCAAGCCCGGCGAACCGGTGCGCATCCCGCTGGATGCCTTGCCGCCGCTGGAGCCCAATCAGTTGTTCGAACTGACGCTGGAGCCCGCCACCGGGTCTCCCATCGGCAGGCCTACCGGACCGATCCAGTTCATCGGCCGCGCGGTCAAGATGATGTAGCGCCGGACGGCCTACTTCTTGCGGAAGGGGTAGGCCTGCTGCGCCAGGAACGTGCCCGGCATGTCGTTATCGAGAATGCCGTAGTTTTCCGGCAGGCGCTTGCCCGTGCCGCGCACCGCCGTGCCGAACAGGTAGTCGATGAACGACAGGTGCGCCGCATAGTTCTTGTCGATCGCCTCGGTGTCGGACGAGTGATGCCAGTGGTGGAAGTCCGGCGTCACGATGATATAGCGCAGCCAGCCCCACGGCAGCTTGACGTTGGAATGGATCAGCACCGCCTGGAAGCCGACGATGATGATGTAGGCATCCAGCACCGGCTTGGAAAAGCCCAGCGCGAACAGCACGCCCAGCACCGCCACCCGCGTGATCAGCAGTTCGACGATGTGCAGGCGCGAACCGGCCAGCCAGTCGAGCGTGCGGGTGCTGTGGTGCACCGCGTGGATGCGCCACAGGAAGGGCACCTCGTGATACGCCCGATGCGCGGCGTACTGCACCAGGTCCGCCACCAGCACCGCCACGAACAACTCCACCAGGTAAGGCAGCGACTGGATCGCCTGCTGCAGCGGTTCGTACGCGGCCCACGAGAACAAGCGGTGCACGAAGAAGTTGATGCACAGCAGCACCGCGCCCACCGACAGGTGGTTGAAGAGGAAGTGCTTCATGTCCACCTGCCATTCGCCGCGGAACACCGGCTGGCCCGGGTATAGCGGAAACAGCTTTTCGAAGATGATGAAAACGGTGCTGGAGGCCAGCAGGTCGAGGATGAACCAGTCCAGCCCCAGGTAGGGATGATGGCCGGTGTTGGACGTCGTCACCACCACCTGGCTGCCGCCGGCGGCGACCGCGCCGCACACCAGCACGAACGCGGCGATGTTGAGCCAGCGCTGGCGGCCGAACACGATGTTGGTCAGGGCGATGGTGCCGGACGCCAGCAAGGCGGCGAACAGCAACGTGCGCATCGCGTCGACGGTGTAGAAAGTACGCAGTTCGGGCGTCGTCAGATACGCCGGAAAGTGAAATGCCAGTACGCCGAGCACCGACAGGATCGCGAGGAATAGCGCAATCACGCCGGTGATCATTCCGGTGCCCGGATGAATACGGCCCTCCTGCTGGAACAACGCCAGGACTCGGCGATAGATGGGCGCGCGCTGATTCATGTCACTTTTATGGCAGACCACGGGGAAGCGAGTGTATCCCCGGCCCGAAACGGTCCATGTAAATAAACGTGAAAAGATAAGACCAAGCAACTCCCCCGCGGCGCTCCTCTTGACGCACCTTTTGCGTGGCATCAAGTCCGCCCTGCGGCGCGCCACCTGGCGGGTTGACTTTGGCAGGCCATTGGGCTGTCATGGAACCGACAGCTCATTTACGGGCCGGCCCGCCGGCCCCGCGCAGCCCCCCTTCAACCGGATCACGCAAGAGGCCGTCATGTTCCCTGAGTACCGCCAACTGATTACCCGCCTGAAAGCCGAAAACGGACATTTCTCCGCCCTGTTCCAGCGTCACAACGACCTGGACCAGGAAATCAAGAATATGGAGGCGGGCATCGTGCCGGCCTCGGACACCAGCGTCGAAGTCCTGAAAAAGGAAAAACTGCTGCTCAAGGACAAGCTGTACAGCCTGCTGCGCGCGGCGGACCAGAACGCCGGCTAGGCGGGTATCACGCACTCGCCTGACAACAGGCGCCCTCTCCGGGGCGCCTTTTTGTTGCCCGCTTTCCGCACAGACGCCTATCTTTCGGTCCGAGTTTCGATCACCAGTCCGCGGAAGTCTCCTTTTCAACGCACTTGCTGACAATAAGCTGAATAAATAAAATCCCGGGATACGGTCGCCTGCCGACCGCGTGAACAGGATGCAAAGGTGCAAGACAGAGATTTCAAGGCCGGCGAGGCCGTCTCGCCGGTGACGGGCTGGGCCATGATGCCGTTGGTGGAACACGATTCGTTGCTGCTGCGGCTGGACTTCCTGGCCGCCCCGTCGCCCGCGGCGGCCACGCGCAGCGAACGAGGGCGCGTCTATGCCGTGACGTCCGAGCAACTGCTGTTGCTGCTCGATTCGCTGCGGGCGCAGTTGGCCAAGCTGCAACCCGGCCAAGACGGTCCGCGCCATTGATGCGGGGCGGCGCCATGACGCCGCCGGAAAATATTCAGCATTTCTAAAGATGGATTAGGATCTTTAGATTCTCTAATCAGGCTGCAACCGCTAGTCTGTCGCCCTTGACTCAGGGTACGACATGACCAGCGCCTTTTTCCCCGGTTTTTTCCTCAGCCTCAGCCTGATCCTCGCGATCGGCGCGCAGAATGCCTTCGTGCTGCGGCAAGGCCTGCGCCAGGAACACGTCTTTGCCGTCTGCATGGCGTGCGCGTTGTCGGATGCCGTTTTGATCGCCGCGGGGGTTGCCGGTTTCGGCCTGGCGTCAAACGCCCTGCCCTGGCTGGAGCCGGTGCTGCGCTACGGCGGCGCGCTGTTCCTGCTGATTTACGCGGCGCGCAGTTTCCGCTCGGCGTTGCGCAACCACAGCGGCCTGACGCCGTCCTCGCGCCAGGCCGCCGGGCTGGGCGCCACGCTGGCGACCTGCCTGGCCTTGACCTGGCTCAATCCGCACGTCTACCTGGACACCGTGGTCCTGCTCGGCTCGATCTCCAGCCAGTACGAGGGCCGCAAGGTCGCCTTCGCGCTCGGCGCCATGGCGGCCTCGTTCGTCTTCTTCTTCACGCTGGGCTTCGGCGCCCGGCTGCTACGGCCGGTGTTCGCCAGTCAGGCCGCCTGGCGGGTGCTGGACGCACTGGTCGGGCTGGTCATGCTGGCAATCGCGGTCAAGCTGCTCCGGCCCTGACGGCGGCCGGCATATTGCGGAACGTGACGCCCAAGCGGTTGAAGGCGTTCATCAGCCCGATCGCGTAGGTCAGGTCCGCCAGTTCCTTGTCGCTGAACTCGGCCGCGGCGGCGGCATAATCGGCATCCGGCACGCCCGTTTCGGCCACCCGCGTCACGCACTCGGCCCAGGCGAGCGCGGCCTGCTCGCGGGCGCTGAACAACGCGCCGCCTTCGCGCCACACCGGCACCAGCACCAGCTTGTCCACCGTCACGCCCTGCTTGAGCAGGTCGCGTGAATGCATGTCGATACAGTAGGCGCAACCGTTGATCTGCGAAACCCGCAAGTACACGAGATTGACTAGCGCCTCCGGCAGGCCGCACTGGCGCAGGTAGGCGTGAACGGCGCCAAAAGCCTTGTAGCCTTCGGGCGCGGCGCGGGCATAGTCGATGCGCTGGCTCATGATGAAAGAGTCCTGATAGATGGCTGTCGAAGACTCCATGTTGCGCCGGCGCGGTTTATTCCGGAAGGGCCAAGAAGCGGGTTCCGGATTGGGCCATGTGCGCCTGCCACGCGGGTCATTCGATGTGCGGATGCCGATCCGCCAGGCGCTGCCGCTTCTGCTTCAACGCTTCCAGTTTCTCTTCCAGGTCGGCAATCTCGGCATCCACGTCCTGCACGCTCTGTTCGATGTGATCGTAGGCCTGTTGCAGCAGCGCCTTCACCTCGCCCTTGTTCGCGGCGTTCGGCGTGTCCCCGCGCAAAGGCCGGTTGGCCGTCTCGGGCATGAATACGGCCGTGATCAGGCCCACGACCGCGGCCGCCATCAGGTAATACGCCGGCATCATGAGATTGTCGGTTTCCTCGACGATCCAGGCGGCGGCGGTCGGCGTCAGGCCGGCGATGATGATGGCCACGTTGAATGAGGCCGCCAGCGCGCTGTAGCGGATGCGGGTGGGAAACAGCGCCGGCAGGGTGGCGGCCATCACGCCGATCATGCAGTTCAGCACGATCGCGATCAACAGCAGGCCAAGGAAGATAAGTCCGATATTGTCGCTACCCAGGAGCATGAAGGCCGGAATGGCCACCACCATCAACCCCAGGCAGCCGGTGATGAAGAACGGTTTGCGGCCGATCTTGTCGCTGACGAAGCCCACGCCCGGCTGCACGAACAGCATGCCGACCATCACAACGACCACGATCAACACGCCGTGCTGCTCCGGATAGTGCAGGCTGCCCGACAGATAGGTCGGCATGTAGGTCAGCAGCATGTAATAGGTGATGTTGGTCGTCAGCACCATGCCGATGCAGACCAGGAGTGCCTTGCGGTATTTGGCGAAGATCTCGCGCACCGAGACCTTCGGCCGTTCCTGCACCGCATCACGGTCGTCCTGCTCCATTTTCTCGAGTTGTTGCGTGAAGGCCGGCGTTTCTTCGGCGGCGTGGCGCAGATACAGGCCCAGCAGGCCCAGCGGACCGGCGATGAAGAACGGCGCGCGCCAGCCCCAGTCCAGGAAGGCTTGTTCGGACATCGCGGTCTGCAGTAGCAGCACCAGGCCGGCCCCCAACACGAAACCGGCAATCGATCCGAAGTCGAGCCAGCTTCCCAGGAATCCTCGTTGACGATCGGGCGCATACTCGGCGACGAAAATCGCGGCGCCGGTGTATTCCCCGCCCACCGAGAAACCCTGCGCCAACTTGCACAGCAGCAACAGCAACGGGGCCCAGAGACCAATGGAGTCATAGGACGGAATCAAGCCGATGCAGAATGTGCTGATGGCCATGATGATGATCGTCAGCGACAGGACCTTCTGCCGTCCGAACTTGTCTCCCATCACCCCGAAGAACACCCCGCCCAGCGGCCGCACCAGAAAGGGCACCGAGAACGTGCCCAGCGCCGCGATGGTCTGCACGGCCGGCGAGGCGTCGGGGAAGAACACCTTGCCCAGCGCGAAGGCGACAAAGCCATAGACGCCGAAATCGAACCACTCCATCGCATTGCCCAGCGCCGCGGCCGTCACCGCCTTTTTCAGCTTGGTGTTATCGATGACGGTGACATCGCCGCTGCGCCAGGGGCGCACGGTTTCCTGCGAAGAAGAGGACGTGGATTCGGCCATGGCAACACCGCGAATTCAATGTGACCCTGAAATTCTACCGACGCCTGACCGTTAGCCACCCGTCAAAATGTGACTTGTGCATCCAGGTTTGAAGATGGGTCGGCGCGCCAGGCTGACGCGGGCCATTCGCGGCGCCGCGATGCCGGATCATCCCCACCATGAGATGGCGCAAAAAAACCCGGCAGGTCACTAGTCCTTTCCACTGTCAACTCAAGAAAATTGAACAAAAGTCGGTCGCAGGGTCAGTGTTCCCAGCGTTCGACCGGCCGCGTTGCGAAATGGAGGGCCGCCACCATATTTGTGGCAAGGCACGGGGCAGCTCGATACAGCATTGAAATCATCGCTGGCCAAATGCAGATTTAAGCAGCAGCGATCCGGCAACGGAAGGCGCAGCGCCGGCGCAGGCCTCGCGGCCATCCGCCGACTCGAGCCCCCTCCAGCATAAAACGTCTTCCTTCCAGCGAACGACCCAACGAGGTGCCGACCTGGCGGGCACATGTTGTTGCTTGAAGCCTGCCTTTCTCTCGGAAAGGAAGGCTTCTCTTTTGGGCTGCTGACATTCATTCCCCCTCGTCATCCCCCATTTTTAGTATGGTGCCGCGGCCACACCACTGTTATAGGTAGCGCACGCGCCTGGTAAACCTAGCCTCAAGGAGTGATCGATGCAACGTGTTGGGAAGTATTTGCCGTCAGGAGTGCACAGAGATGCTGGATCGCAAGTTGTTGGAGTCACTTGGAGGCTGGGAGGGTTATCGGGTTGAGCGCGTGGTGTGGCCAGAGGGGTCAAGCCGCACGCTGTCGATCTATTTAAAGCCCACGGCCAAGGTGATGCATTGCGAGCAGTGCGGTGCTCGGTGCCGCCAAGTTCATGAGACGACGATCCGACGGGTACGTGATCTGCCGCTGTTCGAGTATCGGGTTGTTCTTCACGTGCCACGTCGGCGCTTGTGGTGTGAGCAATGCGGTGGCGCGCCTGGAGCGGCTTGCCTGGCTGGGGCGATACCAACGGGTGACGGATCGGCTCGCGCAGGCCTGCAGCCAACTGCTGCAGTCGAGCAACGTGCAGGCGGTGGCCAGATTTTTCGATCTCGGTTGGCATACCGTCAAGACGCTGGACAAGGCTCGGCTGCGTGAGTCGGTGTGTGAGCCGGATTGGACCAGGATCGAGTATTTGGCGATGGACGAGTTTGCCCTGCACAAGGGCCATCGCTACGCCACAGTGTTGGTCGATCCAATCGGCCGGCAGGTGCTGTGGATCGGTCCAGGACGATCGCGCGAGACAGCTCAGGCATTCTTTGAGCAACTGCCGCCTGGGGTCGCCCAACGCATCAAGGCCGTCGCCATCGACATGACCACGGCCTACGAGTTGGAGATCCGGGACCACTGCCCACAGGCCGAGATCGTCTATGACTTGTTCCACGTCGTGGCCAAGTATGGCCGGGAGGTCATTGATCGGGTGCGCGTGGATCAGGCTAACCGATTGCGCCAGGACCGTCCCGCACGCCGGATCATCAAATCGAGCCGCTGGCTGCTGCTGCGCAACCGCGACAACCAGGATCGGCAGCAGGCCGTACGGCTAGATGAATTGCTGCAAGCCAACCAACCGCTACTGACGGTCTATGTCCTACGGGACGAACTCAAGCGGCTTTGGTTCTACCCAAGGCCCGCCTGGGCAAAACAAGCCTGGAACCACTGGTGCGATCTGGCCGATAGAGCAGCTGAATGCCGTCACCAAGGCGGGCCGAGATCTTGAACTGTCCCTGCATCTCGACGGTGCCCGTCTGTGGCACGCTACCGCTGCGACCGGGATCAGCGAAGCCGATTATGCAGCCACCTTCGATTCGATCAGCGTCTGCTTCTCAAAGGCGCTTGGCGCGCCGGTCGGCTCCTGCTTGGTCGGCGGTAAAGACTTCATTGCCTGCGCCCGCCGCTTCAAGCAACAGATCGGCGGGGGCTTCCGGCAGGCCGGCATCATCGCTGCGGGCGCGCTTCATGCGCTTACGCATCATCGCGGGCGACTGGCCGAGGTCCATGCACTTGCCCGGTGTTTCGCCGATGGGCTGGCCGAATTTGAGCGGATCATACTCAATCCGGCCAGTATCGAGACAAACATCGTGCGCTTCCAGCTTCGCGATTCCGATGCAGGCAGCTTCGTCGAGGAAGCCCATCGTCGTGGCCTCCACATGCTTCCCTCCGGCCCAAACGCGGTTCGGGCGGTCTTCTATCTCGACATCACGGAACCAGATGTCGAGGCGGCGTTGTTGATCGTCCGTGAGACGCTCGACGCCCGTTTACCACAGGGTGAAGGCCAAGCTGCCGCTTCGCATGTCGGGACGGCAGCTTACTGATCAATCGGGGGCATAGCCCTCTCACAGCGTCCCGCGCCGGTGATCCTCGCTGAGTTTCAGGATGGGGCGCTTCGAGAGGGTTTCCGGCTGCACGCGCTCCCATAGCGTTTCGCCACCGGATTCTTTGGCGCGGTCTTCCTCGCGCCGAATCCACTCCTCCGCACTTCTGATCCGTCCGGGATGGATTTCATCAAGCAGCGAATAGTCGCGTGTGATGATGTCGTGCTTCCACTGGTTCCAGAAGCCAGTGAAATTGTCTCGGAAGCTCATCGTGCTCTTGTCGGCTGGGTCCGCATTATAGCCAGCGGGAAGGCCCGCGATGGCAGCGAGCGGAGCGAAATAGGCATCGAGATCAGTATCGACGTAGCGCGCCGGGTACCCGGTCACGCGCGTGAAGGCGGCGGCGAGATCGGCGTAGCGGATATGGTCGATAGCGACTTCCAGATCCATGCCGTTGGCGCGCTCGGGATGGTCGAAGAGCCAGCGGACATAATAAGCGCAGTCCTCGAGTGCGACATGGACGACCGCGCCCTGTCCGAGCGGCACGCGCCAAGTCAGTACACCGTCCTCGATCCTTGGCGTCATCGGTGTCTGGGCGGAAAAGGCCATTTCCATATAGGGGCCAGTGGTGAACAACGCGGCCCCCATACGACCGCCATTGCCGACGTTCTGGTTCAGGATCCACTCGCCGATCCGGCCCTTGCCGTCATAATGTCCGGTGCGGAACATCGACCGGTAACCTGCCTTTTTCAGCGTGTAATCGAGGTTGCCGTAGACAAAGAACTTTACCCCCTCTTCCAGCGCGATCTCATAGGCGCGGATCGCCCAATAAGTCTCGGTCTTTTCTCCGGTGTTGAAGCCGTCGATGTTAAGGAAGACACCATCGCACGCGCGCATACCCTGGCGCAGGATAGTCTCGTCCGCGAACGTACCTTCCAGAAACTCGACATTCCCAAGTTCCGCGAGAGCTCGAGCCCGGGCCGATACCGCATCGCGCGTCAGCGCCAGCACAGAATAGCGGCCGTCGCTGACCAAGCCACGCACAACGGGAATACCCTGCGCCCCGGTCGCGCCGACGACGAAGATTCGGGAGGTTTTCAACATATCCGACTCCAAGCAGTTGATCTTCTGCATATTAACTCTCATAATGAGAGTTAATCAACTCTTATTATGAGAGTTAGTGGGATTGGTATTGAAAGACGATGAAATCAAAGAGTTTTGAGGGAATGGCCTGTTCAATGGCCGAAGTGTTGTCGGCATTAGGCGATCGTTGGGGCATGATCATCATGCGTGACCTGCTGCTAGGTCTCACCCGCTATGATGATCTGCGGCGCTCCACAAGTGTGACCAACGCCACTTTGTCTGGCCGGCTCAAAGATCTGGAAGATGCAGGGCTGATCGAACGCAGACAATACCAGACTCGGCCCGAACGACACGAATATGTCCCGACTGAGAAGGGCCGCGATATGGCCCTTGTCATGCAGGCAATGGTGCAAGTAGGCGACAAATGGCGTCAGCAGGAGAAACGCGGCGCTCCTTTGCAATTCGTCGATAGCGTTTCCGGTCACAGAATTCGACTAGCATTGGTCGACGCTGAGACGCTGGCTGCTACCGTACCCTCAACCATCCAAGTTGAGGCTGGCCCTGAAGCGGATGATCTCATGAAATGGCGGATATCGCAGGGCGAATCCGAGCGTGCTCGTCGAAGGGGACTGCTGCAGGCTCAGTCTCGCTAGACTTAGCTGACGTTTTCCGTGCTCGATGTCGCGCCTCCCCCCTGTCCTACCGCAATGTCCCAGCCCCGTCCGTCACGTCCATCAGATCGAGGCCGGCAGAAACTTCTGAACGGCAGGTTGTTGAATTGCGTCGAATCTTGACCCTAGATTTGCACTGAAATTTGACCCACCCTCAAAGTTGGAATCCCGGGTGTTCCTTTGCTCGCAGCCTTGACCCGGTCTAACTGATCCACCTTCCATTGCCTAGCGAAGGCTGCGACTCGGTCGTACGATCCATTGAATCCGAGCGCACACAGATCGGCGTGCATCCGCTTCAAGGTTCTGCGTCATTTACGGGGTTTGTTCGCCTCAGTTTTTAGCCAGACCGAAAGCTTGAAGGCATAGGAATCTAGGGCACTTGGCGTCCGTCGAGTCGAATAGTTGGGTTCCGTCGTGTCGGTTCTTAGGTACTTCCGGACGGTGTTACGGGAGACGCCAAGCCGTCTGGCGATCTCCCTCAGAGAGACTTGGTCACGTAGGTGCCAGCGTCGAATAGCACAAAGCGCCAAAGCGACCAGCCCGTTTTAAACCGCCTCTAGTGCGAGAGCGATTCCTTGACCTCCGCCAATGCACAAAGTGACCACGCCTCGCCTGACTCCATCGCGACGCATTGAATGCAGCAGACGCGTGGTCAGCACTGCTCCCGTGGCGCCGATGGCATGACCATGCGCAATGGAGCCGCCCTCCACATTGACGATATCCTCCGGCAGCCCCAATTCGCGCAAACACACCAAGGTAACCGCAGCGAAGGCCTCATTGATCTCGATACGCTCGATATCAGATTGCCGCCAGCGTGCGCGCTCCAGAGCCAGTTTGACCGCGGGGATCGGCCCCAAGCCGAACATACCGGGGTCGACGGCAACCACACCATGGGCGACCAGTCGGGCCCAGGGCTGCAACCCTTGCGACTCGGCGTACTCCCGCTCAGCCAAGATCAGCGCCGAAGCGCCGGCGTTGATCCCAGGCGCGTTGCCCGCCGTGATTGAGCCGCCTTCGCGAAAAGCCGGTCTCAGCTTGGCCAATGTCTCCACCGTAGTGTCGGGGCGATTGGCCTCATCGCGATCGAATAGGAAAATCCCCTTGCGGGTGTTTAGCTGTATGCCGGTTATCTCGGCATCGAACTTCCCAGCCGTCTGCGCTGCGCCAAAGCGCTGCTGGGATCGAGCGGCCCAGCGGTCCTGGTCTTCACGAGTGATGGCGTACTTCGCAACCAAGTCTTCTGTGTGCCATCCAGAATGCTGCCCGCTGAATGCGTCGTTCAGGCCATCACTAAGCATGCTATCGAGCATGACGGCGTCACCCATACGATTGCCCCAACGCCCGCCCGGTGCCAGGTACGGTGCCCGGTCCATGTTTTCCATGCCGCCAACGATAGCCATCTTGGCATCGCCAACCAGAATTTCGAGCGCTCCGGTAACGATAGCCTGTGCCCCCGACCCACAAACGCGGTTAACGGTCAACGCTGGCACCTGAACCGGCAGGCCCCCGCCGATGGCGGCCTGCCGTGCGGGGTTCATTCTCCCGCCGGCCTGAATCACGTTTCCCATTACGACTGTGTCGATCTTATCTGCGGGAAGGCTCGAGCGACGCAACACCTCGCGCACAACCGCAGCGCCGAGTTCGGAAGCAGGCGTATCCTTCAGAGCGCCGCCATAGGCGCCAATAGGTGTGCGCACGGGGGTGCACAGGACGAGTTCAGGTTTGCTCATGAGAAATCTCTTTACTGTTAGGGGAGACGTCAAAAATCAAACAGGTCGTTGTTGCATGGGCATACAGTTTTCCGTCGGGACCGACGATGCGGCCCTCGGCGGTCACCACTTGGCGCCCTGCATGAATCACCGAGCCCTCAGCGCGTACCAATGGCACTCTTTCGTTGAGTGGACGCACGATGTTCACCTTGAGCTCAAGTGTCGTGAAACCCTTGCCCGCCGGCAGTTCCGCATGGATCGCACAGGCGACTGCCGAATCAAGCATCGTGGCGAACCAGCCGCCATGGACTGTACCCAGCGTGTTGTAGTGGCGACGCTGTGGCCGCCCCTGAAATACCGCCTCCCCAGGAGCAATATGTATCGGCACGAAGGCGAGAATGTCTCCGATGGGGGGCTGGGGGAGCACTCCGGCAAAGATGTCCTCGAAGACCTCCATTCCAGACCTGCGGCCGATCTCGTGCGCCGCTGGCACACCAGGCGCACCTAGACGTGTCCTAACGGCATCTTCCTCTGAGCGCCATTGCGCGGCGATATCATCCACCTGCATTCATTGCTCCATTTCCTCGCTGAACTCTTTGCCTATCTGTCCAGGCACGGATTAAGTGTGATGCGCGCAGCGCCCTAGCGCGGGCGCAAGCATCTTCGACGGCAATCGGAAGGACGCGACGGCTTCTGAAAGTCTGAGCGCTTGGATCCGTAGACTATCCGCCGCCGCAGCACTCTCCTCCACCAGCGCTGCATTCTGCTGAGTCACTTGATCAAGCTGCTGGACGGCGTCACTGACTTGGCTGATCCCACTTTTCTGCTCTTCACTGGACAAACTGATTGCAGTAATCAGTGAACTAACGTTCGACGCCTGTTCGACAATCCTATCCATGGTTCGACCGGCATCGGCGACCAGCTCGCTACCTCGATCGACACGGCTTACGCTATCCGTAATCAGGCTCTTTATCTCCTTCGCAGCCTCGGCGCTTCGGTGTGCAAGTACTCGAACTTCACCTGCAACCACTGCAAAGCTGCGGCCTTGATCACCAGCACGAGCAGCCTCGACCGCAGCATTGAGGGAAAGAATGTTAGTTTGGAATGCAATGCCTTCGATGACTCGAATGATCTCTTCGACCCTTCGTGCGCTATGAGCGATCTCGCCCATCGTCGAGACAACGCTTCCAACGATCTCTCCCCCATCTGCGGCCACGGCGGAAGCGTCAGATGCCAGTTTTCTGGCGGTTTGCGACGACATTGCATTTTGCTGAACCGCAGCAGCCAACTGCTCCATCGACGCTGCAGTCTGTTCAAGGTTGGACGCTTGTTCTTCAGTGCGTTGGCTAAGATCGGCACTTCCGCTGGCCACCTCGCTAGAACCGATGGCGATGGCATTTGCACTGACCCGCACCTGCGAGACGATATTCACCAGACTCTCGTTCATGCGCTTCAACGCATGCAGTAGCTGACCGACTTCGTCGTTCGAGCCCGAGTATCCATCCATGATCGTGGTCAAATCTCCCCTGGCAACCTTCTCAGCAAGCGCGACAGCGGCTTTTACGGGTAGGGTCACTGACTTCGACAACGCGCGTCCCAAGTAGATCGCCAATGTGATCGCTGCGGCAGAAAGCAAGAGCGTTGCTCGAACGCCGGTATTGGCCTTGGATTCCGCGTCCACGCTGGCTTTGTTCATCAGCTCCTCTTGATACGCGATGAAATCCTCCATCGTTGACGCATAGCGCACGCGATGCTCCCGGACCACCTCATTCAAGAACTGCTTTGCAGAATCTGCTCTTCCGTCCTTGACGCGCTCCAGGAACTCGGACAGTACCTTGACATACTCGGCCCTGGCGCCTTGCACCGCACCTAGCAGCTCCAGCCCTCGGCCAGATTTCACCATTGGGGTCAGCAAGTCGTACTGCCTTCGCACTTCATCTCTGCTCGCCGATATCCTCGCCGCCAGCGCTTCCAACTGATCACCGTGCAGGATAAGCATGTCCCGTGAAAGCTGACCCTGATTGCCAATCTCTTGAGCAATCTTGGATGTGATCCTCACCTTCACGTAGAAATCTTGCCTGATGTCATTGATGTCTTTGCTTAGCAAGCGAAGCATCTGGAACGAGACAAAGCCAACCCCGAGCATCAAAAAAATTACTATGCCGAATGAAAAGATCATTCGACTTCCGACTTTCATATTTTTCATAGATAGCATGACGTCAACATCCGCTAGAGATCGGGCTCGGCGGACTACTCGCCCCTTGGCCCCCACTGACCCAACGAGAGATTTGCTCGGCGGGGCCTGGCATCGCATATAGAAAACCCTGGAATCCATCGCAACTGCTCTCCATCAGGAAAGCGTGCTGCGCTTCGGTTTCAACACCCTCGGCGACGACGCATAGGTTCAGGCTGTGTGCCAATTTCACAATCGCCGTAACTATCGTGGCGTCACTGATATGAGTGAGTGCTTGCCGAATAAACGACTGATCAATCTTGAGTTGATGCAGCGGCAGTCTCTTGAGGTAACTGAGGGACGAATAGCCAGTACCGAAGTCGTCTAGCGAAAAGCGCACCCCCAACGACGTGAGAGCGGTCATTTTTTCGATTACGTCGTCGGCATCACTCAGGAACATGCTCTCGGTAAGCTCAAGCCGCAGCAACTCAGGGTTAGCCCCGGTTCTAGCCAGAACCGACTTCACTTGCGCCACGAAATCAGCTTGCCGTATTTGCCTTGCGGAAATGTTGACCGAAACTGTCAGATGGCTCGTAGCAGCGCTGCCCCCCCACTGGTAAAGCTGCCCACAGGCCCGCTCAAGAACCCACGTTCCGATCTGAAGTATCAAGCCTGATTTCTCGGCCAGAGGTATGAACTCGGCTGGCGAGACGGTCCCACGCTCCGGATGACGCCAGCGAACCAGCGCTTCCACCCCTGTAATTCCTCGGTGCGCATCCACGATAGCGTGGTAGTGCACCAGCATCTCCTCACGGCCGAGCGCACCGCGCAAATCGCGTTCGAGCTCGATACTTTCGGCCGCAATGGAGTGCATCTGGGGCGTAAAGAGCCTAAGCGTGTTTCGTCCGGCAGCTTTGGCTTGGTACATCGCCAAGTCAGCGTGCTTCATCACGGCTTCAACGCTCTCCGCTTCTGCGTCGAACACTGCGATCCCAACGCTGGCGGTGCTGAATAGCTCGTGTCCATCAAGGACACACGGGGACGAGAGTTTTTCCAGGATGTTGCGCCCAACCTGCTCCGCTTGCCTGCTGGCCACCGACGGGCTTTGACTGAGCCCGTCCAGCAGCACCACAAACTCGTCTCCGCCAAGCCGCGCCACCGTATCAGTCGAGCGCGTAGCCTCGTTGAGCCGCGTCGCAACATGAGTCAGCAACCTATCGCCCTTGTCATGGCCTAGCGTATCGTTGAGGTCCTTGAAATTGTCGAGGTCGAGAAACATCAAGGCACCACACTCGCCATCTCGACGACATGCATCGACAGCGCGCCTGACACGATCCATGAACAGTCTTCGATTGGGTAGGCCCGTCAATCCATCGAAAAAAGCCAAGCGCTGAATCTCACTTTCATGCCGCTTGCTCTCACTGATGTCCGCGCGGGTACCAACCATGCGCAGAGGGCTACCTTCACATGTTCTCTCGACCACCTTCCCGCGGACTTGGACCCAAACCCAATGTCCATCACGGTGGCGCAGCCTATGTTCTGACTCGTAATACTGCGACTCGCCCGCGAGATGCCTCTCAAGTGCCACAGCGACCTTATCGATGTCGTCCGGGTGAACTTCGCTGCGCCAGCTCTTGCCGGATGATCCCCGCGAAGCCTTGGCTCCTACGATCTGCGCAGCACGTTCGTCCACCGACATTCGTTCACTGGGAAACGATTGATCCCATAACCCTACCCGAGCACCATCGAGCGCGAGTTCCATACGCTCAGCGCTTTCCGCTCGCTCTTGGTCGCGTATGGCTGACAGGGTGGCCAATGCTGAACGCTTGCCCTGAATGATGGCGAGGCTTATGCCAGCGAGAAATAGGATAGCGACCCACACGGCGCCAAGCCCCTCGGCCAACCGCAGCCAGGGTCGATTGACTTCCGCTAAACTCCGACTGACGGTCACGACGAGCTCTTTGTCTAGATGAGCTAGCGGTGCACTGATGTCCCTTTCGAACACCATCCTTCCCGGATCAGGGAGCGGTAGCGTTTCCAGTGGCTTGAAGGTTGACGCGTTTGCAGGCGGCACAAACAGTACGACCGCTCCTGCACGCTGCCTGATGGCGCTCCACATGTCAGAGGCGTACGTGACGGAACGCATAACCACGTCGAAGTAGGCCGGGTATAGAATCGCGCTCACGACACCAGCAACTTCTCCGGGTGGCGCGTCGAGCCTCATCGAGAGCTTGATGTTCGAGACACCCGGCGTGTACTCATATGGGCGAGAAACATACACGACGTCCGGGTTCTTCATCGCTGCTATGTCCTGCAGAAAGCCCCGATCGTCCAGGTTTTCATCCTCTAGTTCGTCGCTTGACTGAATGATTTTCCCTGACCCGTCCAAGATCATGAGAGCTCGAACTCCGGGCATGGCACGGCGCATCGCCTCCATTGCCAGGACGCTTCCCTTCGACCCGAAAGCGAGGTACGAACTGCGCAGGCTTTCAAGAGCGTTACGCACGCCCAACCACTGGTGGCGCACGTTCTCTTCAACCGTTCGGGCCTGCGCTTCCAGCCTGCTAAGTTCAGTGTTCAAAACGTAGCTGCGCTCTGAAAGCACGGCATACACGCTGAGCCCAATGCCGATAAAGACAATCGACGCAAGCGCCAACCATTCGTTTCGGTCTTGGCGCGAAAATTTTAGTGTGCTCATGACACGCTGTTTGGGTTCTTGTCTTGCCCAACTCTTGCCTGCGGAAGTTCCCCTCGCAACGTGAGCCTTGGCGAGAGATTCTCCCCAAGAAGTTCGAAGGGCCCTTTGCTATAAGTCCGGTGCGCAAATCGCGCGTTATGCCGCGAAAATATATTTCGAGTCTTAACAGCCCCTCGCCTCCGGACGCCGAGGTCGAATCAGAAGGATGGCGATCGCAGCGATAAGGCAAGCCGCTCCCGCGGCAAACAGCGCCGGCGTATAGGACGCTAGGATCGAGCGTGACAGACCCGCGCTGTAGGCCGCAGCTGCAGCGCCAAGTTGGTGTGCGGCGAAGACCCATCCAAATACCAGACTTGCTTGCTCCGGCCCGAATCTAGCCGCCGCCAGTTTCACGGTAGGAGGAACGGTGGCAATCCAGTCGAGTCCATAGAACGCAGCGAAGAGAGACAGGCCCACTAGCGTGAACTCGGAATGCGGAAGCCAGAACAGAGAAAGACCGCGCAGTCCGTAGTACCAGAAGAGCAATTTTCGATTGTCAAAACGATCAGAGAGATACCCTGACAGCGTAGTTCCAATCAGGTCAAAGACGCCCATCATTGACAGGACAGATGCTGCGGGGATCGCGCCCATCCCGCGATCCCCACACAGGGAGATGAAGTGGGTTTGAATGAGGCCGTTCGTGCTTAGGCCACAGATGAAGAAGGTTCCTGCAAGAACCCAGAATGTCGGAACGCGCGATGCCATTGCCAGCGTACGGAACGGCAGCCTCCAGTCAGCGCGAGGAGCCGGGGCCGGAGGCGGAGCATCCTTCGCGCTTCCGTAAGCTTGTATTCCCAAAACGGCGGGACTATCCCGCATGAAGAGCACAACAAGGACGAAGACTACGGCCGACGCAGCGATAACCGGTGCCAGTGCCCAACGCCATCCGTGCTGCTCGATCAACCATGCGATCAGCGGCAAGAAGACCAATTGACCGGTGGCGCTGCTGCCGGCCAGAAGTCCCAACACCAGTCCTTTACGCTGCACGAACCAGCGATTCGCCACAATCGCGCCGAGCACCATAGCTGTGAGGCCTGTCCCCAAGCCGAGCGCAAAGCCCCAAAGTGCAAATGCCTGACCCAGCGTTCGGATGGATACACCCAATAGCAAAGAGCAGCCAATCATCGCGGATGCGAATGAAACGACGCGGGAGACGCCGTATCGCATCAATACCACTGCAGCAAAGGGTCCCAGCAAGCCGTACAGCGCGAAGCGCGTAGCGAAAATCGAGGATAGCTCCGACGTACTCCAGCCAAACTCCTGGGACAACGGTTGCATTAATGCGCCAGGCAGACCAAGAGCGGCAGACGTCACAAGCATCACCATGAAAGTGACCGCAGCGACCACCCATGCATAATGGATACCTCGACGTTGCAGGAACAGGGCGAAGCGGGCTGCTAGCATTTCGTTGACATCCGGAAGTCGAGGACTGATCTGCTCTGGCGCGGCGCAGGGCAGGGATATGCTTACAAGCGGAAAACAATAGATAAGTTCGCAATGATAGCGATCACTATCATTAAATGTCAACGAGGATCAGTGCTATGAAAGTGTCCAAGCAACAGGCTTTGGAGAATCGGGAGGCACTGCTCGCAGCCGCCGGCATGCTCTTCAAGGAGCACGGAATTGACGGCGTCGGCGTGGCCGATATCTGTGCTCGAGCCGGACTCACCCAGGGTGCGCTATACAAGCACTTTGCAGATAAGCAGGAACTTGCGGCGAATGCCTTCTCTTACACGTTCCGGATCACTCATGATCGCGCGATGGGGCCCAAGGAGTCACGCACCTATGACTCATACTTGAAGAACTACCTGGCGCCGCACGTTCGAGACGACATGACCAAAGGATGCCCATTCGTATCCACTGCATGTGATGCTGCACGCCAGGGAGAGGCGATGAGCGGTAGCTTCACCGACGCGTTTGTTGAACTCCGCGATGGAATCCGCGCAGCGCTTCCGACCGGCCAAAATTCGATCGACCGCGAAGCCACCGCGACAACCGTAGTTGCAGCGCTCGTGGGCGCAATGGCCATTTCGCGAGGCGTTCTGAAGGCCGACAGAAAACTGGCAGATGAAGTGCTCTCGCAGGTTCGCGCAATGCTCGCCCCGCTGGGTAAGGAATGAGGCTCGACCAGGCGTAAAGTATGGACGGGCCGATTCGCTTAAGCGTGTGGTGGATGCAGTACTGCGATTCGCGCCACGCGCTCAACGTTGCTGTCTGTCGAGGTAGGCTTGTAGATGCGTGAAAGCCGTCTGGAGCGTCGGACAGGCGAGGCCATGCAGCATGCCCCTGGCCACCATATCGCCCACGATGGAATCCGCTTCCAATCGGGCGACCCCGGCCTCGATATCACGCGCCATCGACGCCATCCAGATGGAAGATGGGTTCAAGAGCATACCTTCGATTTGCGCGATCGCGTCGCGCTGCAACTCAAAGCCTTCCAGGCGCGCGACTGCAAGGCACTCGTCCAGGGCAGCCTGCACTACATTGCGACCATAGGTCGTACCGAGGATCTCGCCAATGCTGCTCCGCATCAGGCTGGTCACAGCCGCACCAGCGCAGAGCATGACCCATTTGTTCCAAAGTTGCTGGTCGATTTGGTCACTGAGAACACATTCGCCCGGGCTTTTCGCGAGCAACGCCAGCGTGTCTTCAGCGGCTGACCGAAGCGCGGGCGTTCGAGCACCAATGAAAAGCCGATCTGACGTGCCAAGCTGTTGCACTACCCCATCCTCTCGCAGAGAAAGAGCAACGTAGGCGACTCCACCCAGAACTCGGTCCCGCCCAAACATGGCATCGAGTTCACGGTAAGGTCCGAGCCCATTGAGCAGGGGCAAGATAGCCGTTTTTTCTCCGACGGCAGGAGCAATCGCCGTCATGGCGCCAGGCAGATCAAACGCTTTGCAGGTCAGCAAGATGAGGTCGGCCCTGTGCAAAGAGACACCATCCTCGACGATGTCAACAGGACCCGCATAACTCTGTACTTCGCTTTCGATGCGAAGGCCCGTAGCGCGAAGCGATGCTGCCCTTTTCTTGCGCACAAGAAAGGTCACGTCGGCGCCTGCCCTCATCAGCTTCACGCCGTAATGCGAGCCCATGGCTCCAGCCCCCAAGACGAGCACATTCATCGTTGTCAACCTTATAAACACGTCGCAGATGGCGCGACCAGGACACCCGTTATAATAGATTATTATCATGATCTATTCTGTAGTCAATCTACATTTGCAGACCGCACCATGGTTGCGATGCAAGGCTTGGCGTTTCTCAAGCTGCTTGTGAAGCCATGGCAAAATTTATGTCTTTACTTGGAGCAACCTCATGCCGCGCGTCTCACGTGCAGAAACTGAGCGAAATCGCGAGCTGATCGACCACTGCGCGGCTGCGCTGCTTCGAGCGCGTGGTCTCGGCGTCGGCGTCGCTGAGGTGATGTCCGCAGCCGGGCTGACGACCGGGAGTTTCTACAAGAACTTCTCGTCCAAGGATGAGATGGTTGCTCGAGCGTGCCAGCTAGCTTTTGATGAGGTCGCTGAGCGATGGCAAAAGCGGGTCGAGTCCGCCCATTCCTCATCCGACGCGCTATCGTTAATAGCTTTGTCGTACCTCAGCGAGACAAACTGCGCCGAACCCTCGAAAGGTTGCCCATTGGCCGCATTGGCCTCAGAAGTCGCACGAGAATCGGCGGAAAAGCCCATCAGAGACTCATTCTCGAATGGCTTTCGACAACTGCTGTCCATCATTGCAGCGTTGCAACCTGAAGCAGACCCTGCAGCAAAGCGCGAGAGCGCTCTCGTATCGCTCTCACTAATGGTCGGCTCCATGGTTCTGGCACGCGCGACCCGCGGCGATCCTTTATCAGACGAACTCTTGCAGACCGCGCGAAGCCGATTTTCCGCGAGGGCCAGCGCTCAAACGAAGTGATGCTTGCCCCTTACCGCTGCGCCTGACCAGAGGAGCGTCGCGTGCACTCGAACGAAGTAAACGTATGGATAGACGAGGCGCTCGAGCCAGTGGAGTTTCTGCGGGCAAGTTTCCTGGATTTTTCCTTTCCCGCCCATCTACACGAAACGTTCGCAATCGGAGTCATCGAGCGAGGAGCCCAAAGATTCAGCACGCGCCGCGGACAGGCGGAAATGATGCATGAAGGCACCCTCTGCGCAATCAATCCCGGCGAAGTTCATGAGGGGGCTCCTGGTACAGAGGGCGGCTGGCAGTACCGCATGTTCTACCCCACACCCAGCTTGGTGTCGTGCGCCCTGCGCGACGACCTTCAGGCCTGCGAGAAGCCGGCGCCGGAACTCAATGCCCACGTCATCGCTGATTCGGAACTGTTCGGCGAGTTTCTCTTGCTCCATCAACTGTCGAATCAGTTCGGGGACTTGCTCGAACGTGAGTCGCGAACCCTTGTTTTCTTGCGTAGATTCTTCGCGCGGCATTCTGGTGCCCCTGAAGCGCGGGCGCTTCACCTTCCAAGAACCGTCGGAATCGTGAAGGACATGCTACATGCGCTGTTCACGGAGTCTGTCAGCATTCGAGACCTCGCGTACCAGGCTGGAGTTTCGGAGACCCAGGTGATTCGCGCTTTCAGTGAACAGACAGGGATAGCACCTCATGCCTACTTAGTGGCGCTGAGGGTGGAGCATGCGAAACGATTGATCAAAGCCGGATTGCCTCTGGCCACCGTCGCTGCCGAATGTGGCTTCACTGACCAAAGCCATTTTCACAGGCACTTCAAGAGGCTTACCGGCATCACGCCAGGTGTTTTTGCCAAGGCATTGTGCGTACGATAGGTAAGAAACGTACAAGATCTAGCGGCTGATCGCCGGCAATCTATCTGGCATAGGAGCGCATATGCCAACTACTTTGCAACCCAGCCAGAAAAGAAGACTCATCCCCCTGGTCAGCGATACGGAAAGTCAGCCAACCGCGGCGATGAGAATCGCTATTGCCAATGCTGAGGTTGGCGATGAACAACGCGGAGAAGATCCGACCGTTAACCGTCTTCAGGACAGAGTGGCGGAGCTTCTAGGCAAAGAAGCGGCGCTCTGGTTTCCTGGGGGAACAATGTGCAACTTTGTTGCCGTCAAGGTACACACCCGGCCGGCAGATGGGGTGATCGCCGACTGGATGGCTCACATCATTCGCGCGGAATCAGCCGGGGTCGCACTCAGCTCTGGTGTTCTGGTTGAGCCGATCGTTACTGAGCGAGGGATCTTCACCCCTGTCGACGCCCAGAATGCGTTGAACAGACTCGCTACCGTATCGCCGCCATACGGCCCGCCGCCTCGGCTGATCTGCGTGGAACAAACGCACAATTTCGCGGGTGGCGCCGTGTGGTCACTCGACGAGTTGACTGCAATCGCGGACTTTGCCAAAGAGAAACGGTTGGCCGTCCATATGGATGGCGCCCGCTTGCTAAATGCATGCGTGGCCACTGGCGTATCAGCCACCTCATTTGCTTCGCAAGTGGACAGCGTCTGGATCGATTTCACCAAAGGTCTGGGCGCACCGATCGGCGCTGTGCTGGCTGGTACCAAAGGCTTTATTGCAGAAGCGCGCAGGTACAAGCATGTGTTCGCTGGCGCCATGCGCCAGGCCGGCATTGCTGCGGCTGGGTGTCTGCATGCGCTGAACCATCACGTGGAACGATTAGCTGAAGACCACCTCAATGCAAGCCGCCTTGCAGAAGGGCTTACGCAAATTGAAGGGATTGACGTAATGACGCCAAACCCCGAAACCAACATGGTCTATTTTGATCCAAGTGGCCTGGGAATTTCGCAAGACGTGTTCCTACAAGACTTGGAGGGGCTTGGTGTACGTATGGGCAAGGTGCGTGGCGCCATCCGTGCGGTGACACATCTGGACGTGACCTCATCTGATATTGAAGCGACGTTGAACGCGGTGAAAGCTATCTCGGCGAAAAGGGAGGCGCGTCGTTCACCAGGATCATGTGCCCACTGAAGCCACAGGCCATGACACAGGTCGATTCGGCGGCAAGTCCAGCAGGACAAATCGCCGACATCATGAGTGGTGCAACCATTGCGGCAGCCAAAGTGGTCACGGGACTTCGTAAAGGTGGCATCGACGGTAACGCGGTGTTGGGGGTCTACGGGCCCGATCAGTTCATACACCTCGTCCCGTCGATCAACTTCGAAGCCCGGTGGAAATTTCGCGCCGGGAGCGCGAAGGACGCACCGTGCGAAAGCTCTACACGATTACACCCAAGGCCAAGGAAGGCTTGGCGCTGGCGAAGGAACGCATCCGGGAGTTCATCGGGGAGGCAATGCACAAATGACAGGCTCCGCCAACACCGTACAACAAGAAGCTGTAGCTGCGCGCGACTCACCCGTTGAAGTCTTCAGCGCCTTCCTAAAACTGGGATTGACCTCCTTCGGCGGGCCAATCGCGCATCTTGGCTATTTCCGTTCGGAGTTTGTAGAGCGCCGCCGTTGGCTGGATGACCGAAGCTATTCCGACCTGGTCGCCTTGTGCCAGTTTCTACCGGGTCCCGCCAGCAGCCAGGTGGGAATGGCGCTTGGGCTGGGCCGCGCCGGCTGGTTGGGGTTGCTGGCGGCGTGGGCGGGGTTTACCTTGCCATCGGCCATCGCGCTCATCCTGTTTGCCTTCGGCATCGCCGAATATCAAGGGCTGGCCCAGTCCGGGTGGGTGCATGGTCTCAAGGTAGTCGCCGTGGCCATCGTAGCGCAGGCTGTGTGGGGTATGGCCAAGTCGTTATGCCCCGACCGACCACGGGCAGCCCTAGCCATTTTGGCGGCAATGCTGACCATAACCCTGCCCTCTGCAGCGGGACAGATCGCCGCGATCATTTTGGCGGGACTGCTAGGCTGGTGGACGCTGAAAACTTCACATCCTGGCGGGGGCCACGCCCACAGTTACCCTGTCTCGCGCAAACTAGGCGTTGCCGCGCTGCTGCTGTTTGCCACACCGCTAGTCGCGCTGCCCCTATGGGCAGCAGGCTCGGGATCGTCCACGATTGCGCTGCTGCAAGGGGTATACCGCTCCGGTGCGCTGGTCTTCGGCGGTGGGCACGTGGTGCTGCCGTTGCTGCAAGCCACCGTGGTGCCCAGCGGCATCGTCAGCAACGCCGACTTCCTGGCTGGCTATGGCGCAGCGCAGGCCGTGCCAGGACCACTGTTCACTTTTTCCGCCTATCTTGGCGCGGTAGCCCACGGCCCGCTACATGGCTGGATTGGTGGTCTTGCTCTGCTGAGCACGATATTCCTCCCGGCCTTCCTCATGCTGGTCGGCGCACTGCCATTCTGGGCGGCGCTTCGCCACCGCGCGGGTATTCAGACAACCATGGCGGGCATCAATGCCGGTGTGGTTGGCATCCTAGTGTCGGCTCTATACGACCCGGTTTGGACAAGTGCCATCCACGGCAAGGCGGACTTTAGGCTGGCGTTGCTCTCGTTCGGATTGCTCACAGTGGGGCGCGCGCCGCCGGCGCTCGTGGTGCTGCTGGCCGGCTTAGCAGGCTGGGTCATGGCGATGGGCATCTGAATTCCGAATGCCAGATGCGATGATGGTGCGGCGGCGCAAGGTGGAACATGTGTTCGGCACGTTCACGCATTGGATGGGCTATACGCACTTCCTGACTCGTCGCTTGGGCAATGTGAGCACGAGCTTGAATGTACTGGCCTATAACCTCAACCGGCTCATGCAAATCCTGGGCTACCAGCAGACCATGAAAGCGGTGCTGGCGCTGGGCGGCTGAGCCCTTCATGTGGCCAATTACGCACTTCATATCGTATCCGCGCCGCCCAAACGGCCGTCAGGGAGTCTCGGGTCGAAAAATCGAAGTGAAGACCGTCCAAGTTGATGCGGTTCAGGTCAATTCGCTGTGGTTGTTAGGGTGAGAGGAGTTTTCACACAGCCTCGGCCAGTAGCGGACGTTGAAAGAAAACAAGGCAATCATGGCGGTATGACCTCCCCCGCCGCGACAAAGTGCGCAAACGCCCGAGTTCCACACAACATAAAGATCTTAGATCTTCTGACAGGTCATGCCTCCCTGCACGGCATCACCACCGTCTACGCGACGGACAGCACTCCTGGATCTCCGACACGCCAGACGTTGTCAACCGAGCTGCACGTGATCACCCAGACGTCGCCGCATCTTTCCAACTCGACGTCATAGCGGTTCTTCATCAAAAAATGACGTGTGTGATCATCCCGAGCGACGTGCTGCGCTTCCACCAGGGCGTCAAGGCGCGCCCTATCTCCATCAATAGTGATTCGAGGGTTGGTGACAGAGTGCGTCGTGTCCAGCGCTGCCAGCGCGCCGGTCAGCGCGGCCACAATAACGTCCCTGCCTTTGAGGACCGGATAATCGAATCCGGCTTTTGCGGCCGCTGGGCGGAAATCAGATACGGCACTTTCGGCAAGCGATGACGCCAGAAGCGCCTTGTCGCGAAGGTCAATACCAGCGGCGAAACGATGAAGATCGTCGACGATGGCAAGCCGATCTGCGGTGTCATTGGCGAGTGAACGAGATAGGGTCATGAATATTGTCTTGGCTATTCGAGATCGGCATCGATGCGTTCTATCAGGCCGTCAGCGCCGACCGAAATTTGCAGCACCCCTATCTCGTGGCCGAAGTCGCCCGAGAAATCGAGGCGAACGACGGCATTACGATTGTCCAGCCGCTTGATCGACAGAAGCCTGCTGGCGGTGTGATAAGCGACGAAGAACTGTTCAACATAGCGACGAATACCGTCGGCGCCGACAAACTCATCGCCAACCGAAACATCATCGATGACGGCGTCGGGCGTGAACTGGGCGAGCACCGCGTCGACATCAAAAGCATTGAGGCATCGAATGACGGATTCGACCCGCGTCTGCATGGATGGCTCCTTATCGATCAACGATGGTGGTGTCGGCGATCGTCTCGGCAAAGCCGATCCCGAACAGCAAGGCTGGGGTCAGAAACCCCGGGCGGGCCTCGCCCGTCAAGACGCGTCTGCCCGCCTCGGCGGCGGCGATAGCCGTGAACGAGTAACCGTTGACCGTGTCCAGAATCGATCGAAACACCTCGCCGTCCGCATTGGTGACCTCGGCGACGGCCTGGTAACGATTGGCCGCCCGCTCCTCCTTGCCAGGTCCGTCAGGCAGGGTCGACGGATCGCCTTGCGCAAATCCGCCACCCGCCACATGGACGAACGTCTCGATGTCCGGGACTCGCGTCGACCGCCATATCGTGATGAGATCGGGCAAGGTCACCTGAAAGCAGTCCACGCCGCCTTTGCCAAAATCAAGCTGGCAAAGCGAGCCCGCGGGTCGTGCGACCAGTTTGCCGTCGACGCGCGCCAGCGTTTCGGCGGTGACGCTTGTCATCGCGCTGATGGCCGAGCCTCGAGACAGGCCACCCGACACACACATGGCCAGCCGAATACGCGCAGAACGCTTCGTTCTTGCCACGGCATGCCCAGCAAGGCAACCGAGCATGGCAACGCTGCCTCCACTGCCCGGCAACAGCATGACCCCTGCGGCCCGAGCCTCCGCGTCAAGCGCCTCGGCCAAGCGATAGCCATCAAGCTCCGCCGCCACGTCAAGATAGTGAACGCCGTTACGAATGGCGGCATGCATCAGGGCATCCGCGGTTTGCGCAAATGGCCCCGCGCAATTGAGCACCACGCCAACGCCGGCCAGAGATCCGTCGATCAGGGCAGCGTCATCCCGCGCGAACACGCGCGACTCCGCGCCCAGGTTTGCGGCGAGCGCCGAGAGCCTGCTGCTGTTGCGCCCCGCCAGAATAAGCGGCGTGCCAGCCGCCACGGCGCTTTCCGCCACCATGCGGCCGGTGTAGCCCGTGGCCCCGTAAATCATCAGCTTCTTCATTTCAGTGCTGCCATGACTTGTAGACAAACTCCAGGCTGTAGCCGTCAGGGTCGCGCACCTGCGCGGCATAGTAACGAGGGTCGTAGTGAACCTGCGGCCCAGGCGGATGAATGGAAGAGGCGCCTGCGGCCATGGCCGCCGCATAGGCCGCGTCAACCTCGCGCTGACCATTGGCCACGAAGCCGACGTGGGCAGCGCGGCCCTCCACCGGACCGACACGCAGCCAGAAGAACACGCGGCGGTTCGCGCCAAAGCCCTTTAGGTCCGGGTGGCCGACAGGACCTTGGCTGCCGTCGTAGTCCACGGCATGGGAGATCCCCAGAGGGGCAAGCGCCTTCTCGTAAAAGGCGATCGAGCGATCAATGTCGCTGACAGAAAGAAAAACGTGATCGAGCATCGTGTCCTCTCCTGGGTTCAAATGATGTAGCCGCCGGCCACTTCGATGTTCTGGGCGTTGATCCAACGGTTCTCGTCCGACAGCAGGCTGGCGACGACACTGCCCACCTCTTCCGGCTCGCCCACCCGGCCCAACGCCGTCTGGCCTGCCAGCATGGCCTCGAACTCGTCGTTCAATCCGCCGCCGAGGTCGGTGCGTATGGCGCCCGGCGCGATCGAGTTCGCCCTGATCCGGCGCGGGCCGAACTCCGTCGCCATGTAGCGCGTCAGGACCTCCAGACCGCCCTTGAAGGCGGCATAGGGCGCGACGCCTGCCGTGGCGACACGGCTGGTCGCGCTGGTGATGTTGACGATGTGGCCGCCGTCTTCCATGAGCGGAACCAGGGCCTGGGTCAGGAAGAACGGCCCTTTCAGATGCACGCTGAACAGCCCATCGAACTGTTCCTCGGTCACGTCCGTGATCGGCGCGTACAGGCCGTAGCCAGCGTTGTTGACCAGGTGGTCGAACGTTTTCCTGCCCCACGCGGCCTCAATCTGCGCAGACACCGTGCGCGAAAACTCGGCGAACGAGCCGCTCTTGCCCACATCCAGCGCCAAAGCAAGCGCCGTGCCCCCCATGTCGGCAATGGCCTGGACGACGCGGTGCGCCATTTCCGGGTTGCGGTGGTAGGTGATGAGTACGGCCATGCCCCGCTTGGCGCAAGCCATGGCCGTGCTGGCCCCGATACCCCGGCTGCCGCCGGTGATGATCACGATCTTCATGTATTTTCCTGTGCGTCCATGGATTGGAAAGATACGGACTTGCCTTGCCATCCACTCACCGGATCCTGCTCGAAGCTTGCCTATTTCTGCTTTCGTCTTGTTCGCCAGGGTTGCCTCTGCTAGCGTGCGGGCATGGAACAGCAACTTCGAGAACTCAGAACCTTGGCCAGCCGCGCCGAGAACAAACGCACGGAAACCGGCATCCCACGCGTTGCCATGGTCCAGGGCGACATCCCCGAGCACCAGCTTGCTGCCGTCTACGACCCCATGATCAATCTGATCTTGACCGGGTCCAAGACGATGACGGTAGGTGAACGCACTTACCACTACGACCCGGCGACCTACTTCGTAATGTCCGTCGGCCTGCCGGCAGTCGGTTCCGTTCATCCTGCGGCTACCGGCGAACCATATCTTGCCGTCAGCCTGACTCTGGACCCAGTCATCCTCTCGGCGCTGATCCGCGACTTGCCGCTAGAGATTTGCAGAACACTTTTCGGCTCCGGATTCTCCGTGGCGCCCGTCAATGGCGAACTTCTTGATGCCTGGGTTCGCATGCTTCGGCTGATGGATCGGCCCAACGAGATTGCGGCCCTAGCGCCCTCCTACGAGCGGGAGATCCTGTTCCGCGTGCTTCAGGGGCCGCTAGGCTGGATGCTGCGAGACATTGCCTCGCCGGACACGGCACTTTCACGTATTGGCGTTTCCATCAACTGGATACGCAGCCACTTCTCCGAACCGATAAAGATCGAAACGCTAGCCGAAATGGCGACACTGAGTGTTTCGGCGTTTCATCGCCACTTCAAGGCGGTGACGGCATTGAGTCCCTTGCAATACCAAAAGCGCATCCGATTGATGCACGCACGATCACAACTATTGTCGGGCCATGGCAACGCAACGTCCGTCGCTTTCGGCGTTGGCTACGAAAGCCCCAATCAGTTCAGTCGTGAATATGCACGACTATTCGGTCTTCCACCATCAAAAGACCTTGCAGAAGCCATGAAGGTCATTCGAGGTGTTAGCTCAACGCACTGAAGCGCCTTGGTTGAAATGGCATAAGGCATGCCGCGGAGTAGGTCGTGGAAGACAGTCAGCTTCCGGCCGAGGTTGTGTGAAAACTCACCGTGCTTAGGGTCATGTCGGAAGTTGGCCTCTCAGATCAACTCAGGATCGACGATCGGAGTTGAGGGAAGGGTTTGAACACCCTCGAAAACAAGTCCATCACGAGTTTTCACACAGCCTCGGCCAGAAGCCGACTGTCATCCCGCCAGCCATTCCTTACATCCCTTGGATCAGGTCTGGGAAGCCCCTCCGTCCGCAAACAGTTCCACACCATTTATGTAGCTCGACGCCTCACTGGCCAAGAACACTGTTGCAGAGCCAATCTCGTCCGGCTCACCGATTCGCCCAAGGGGACTTTTGGCGGTGAGGAAGGCCAACCCCTCCTCGGCCTTTTCGCCGAAGGCTTCACGTAATGAGTCTGTGTTTGTCGGTCCCGGACTCAGGATGTTGATTCGGATGCCCGTTCCTTTAAGTTCAGCGACCCAGCTTCGGACCATGTTGCGTACAGCCGCCTTCGTACCGCCGTAGATACTCATGGTCGGCCCTGGATCGATGGAGGCGGTGGAACCAATGATCACCACGCTGGAACCGGGCACCAAAAGGCCGAGCGCTCCCTGAATCGTCAGCACCACGCCCTTGACGTTGGTCGAGAACTGCTGGTCAATTTGCGCTTCTGTGATCTGTCCCAGCGGCGCATGCACGCCACCCCCGGCACTCGCGACGAGAACGTCGATACGACCGAAGCGACGTCGCACCTCTGCGTACAGAGCTTCGAGGCTCGACACCTGGCTAACGTCGGCAACGATGGCCGCCGCATCGTTGCCCAGCAAGGGCAAGGCCTCATCCAGCACAGCTTGCCGCCTTCCGGTTATCACTATTGAGGCGCCCTCGCTCGCAAGTTTCTTGGCGATCGCCAACCCGATTCCACTGCCACCACCCGTCACGACGGCTACTTTCCCGTTCAATATCGACATTGCTTACCTCACGTTGTAGTGATCGCTATATTAGATTATAGTGATCGCTACAGCAATAGAGTTCTGCACGCTAGCCCCACCTGCCGGCAAGCCTTAGCGACTTGAGAGCATCGTAATAGGGCTTTGTCGTTTTCGACTCCGTGAGATACACATGAATCCTCCTACGAGCAATAAACCGGACGCTGCCGCCGTCCTGAGCGCCGAGCGTGAAATTACCTGCAAGAGCCTTGGGGATCCGCCTTCCCGCAAGCCAAGGCGGGCGTTCGATCGCGAGGCTGGCGTTCTCGTCGCGAAGAACCTGTTTCATGAACGAGGCTATGACGCAGTGGGCATCGCTGAGCTTACGCGCGCCTTGGGCATCAATCCGCCTAGTCTCTACGCTGCTTACGGGAGCAAGGCGGGCCTGTTCGAACGATGCCTAGCGATTTACGTCAAAGAAGCCAACCTGCCGGCGGACAAGCTTTTAACGCCTGATCGGCCATTGGCAGACGGAATCAAAGATCTGTTCCTACATGCTGCGACGCTCTACGCCAAATCAAAGACCAAGCGCGGCTGTATGGCAGCAGAGGGTATGCGGTCCGCCGATCCACAGGCGCGTGCGTTGGCCAGCGCTCACGGGGACGCTGCCGCCTCTTTCGTCGAACGCTATATCAGCCTGACTCATCCACAACGTGCGCGCGAGCTCGCTGACTATGTCGTGACAACTCTTCAGGGCCTTTCAGCAGCGGCACGTGCTGGGCTATCCAAGGCTCGCCTCATGTCTGTGGCGAAGCTCGCCGGACACGCGTTCGAGACGTTTCTCCATACCGTTTAACCAGCAAATACAACCATGTCCATCCTCGACCACATTGAACTTGCCGTACGCGACGCAGAGGTTTCGCGTCGCTTCTACGAGCTTGCGTTCGCGCCGCTGGGCATCGTCCGCGTCATCACTATCGGGCCTGAGCAGACGCGTACAGGAGGAACACGTCACGGCTTCGGCAAGGACGGCTATCCCAGCCTATGGGTGCATGACAAAGAGGCACCCGGCACCGGCACCCACATCGCTTTTGCCACCCGAACGAGAGCCGTCGTTGATGCCTTTCACCGGGCCGCATTGGAAGCAGGCGGGACCGACAACGGCCCGCCAGGCATCCGACACCACTACCATGCCAATTACTACGCGGCTTATGTGATGGATCCGGACGGCATCAATGTGGAAGTCGTCTGTCAGCAACCGCCCCAGCGTTGACCTTCCACCTTCAAGCCACCAGCCACTATTTGTTTGATGCGCAGTTCTGCAACCCCGCGTCAGGCTGGGAGAAGGGACAGATCGAGAAGAACGTGCAGGATAGCCGGCGGCGGATCTGGCAACGCCTGCCCCACTTTTCGAGCTTGGAAGCGCTTAATGACTGGTTGGCCGACGAGTGCGTCAGGCTGTGGCAACAGATACGCCATCCTGCATGTGACCAGAGCATCTGGCAGATATGGTCCGAGGAACGCCCATTTCTGATGCCTGTTGGCCAGCCGTTCGACGGCTTTGTGGAACACACCAAGCGCGTTTCCCCCACATGCTTGATCGCCTTCGAGCGTGACCGCTATAGCGTCCCCGCGTCCTACGCCAACCTGCCCGTGAGTTTGCGGGTCTATGCGGATCGCCTCGTTGTCGTCGCCGAAGGTCACGTCATTGCGCAGCATCCTCGCCACATCAACCGGCGCCATGACCGTGGTGCCACTTTCTACGACTGGCGGCATTATCTCGCCGTGCTGCAACGCAAGCCTGGCGCGCTGCGCAATGGGGCGCCGTTCACCGCGTTGCCGGAAGCATTTCGCCAACTTCAGGCACTGCTGCTGCCTCACGCTGGCGGGGATAGAGAGATGGTGGAGATCCTGTCGTTGGTCTTGTTGCATGACGAGCAACTGGTCCTCGCCGCAATGACCTTAGCGCTGGAGGCCGGTACGCCATCGAAGCAAACCATTCTCAACATCTTGAGCCGACTGCTCGACGGCACACTGCTACCGCCGCTGACGGCGCCCCAAGCGCTCTCGCTCACAGTCGAACCCGAGGCGAACGTCGGCCGCTACGACACCCTCCGCACTCAGGAGCCACGTCATGCAGCATGAACTCATGATCGAGCGCTTGAAGGCGCTCAAGCTGCACGGTATGGCTCAAGCGCTCACCGACCTCGTGCAGCAAGACTCTCCGGCATACCAGAGCTGCTCTCCCATCTTGAGCCAGCTTCTACGGGCCGAGCTTACCGAGCGGGAGGTGCGATCTATTGCCTATCAGATGAAGGTGGCCAAGTTCCCAGCATATCGAGACTTACAAGGCTTTGACTTCGGATGCAGCGAGGTCAACGAAGCCCTCGTCCGGCAACTGCACCGCGGCGAGTTCATCGAACCCGCTCACAATGTCGTACTAGTTGGCGGCCCTGGCACCGGCAAGACGCACCTGGCGACGGCCTTCGCGGTTCACGCCATCGAACACCTGCGTCGCCGCGTTCGCTTCTTCTCCACGATCGAGTTGGTGAACACGTTGGAGCTCGAGAAGCAGGCCGGCAAAGCTGGACACCTCGCCCACCGGCTCATGCACTCGCACGTCGTGATCCTCGACGAACTCGGGTATCTGCCATTCAGCCAAGCCGGCGGCGCGCTGCTGTTCCACCTCATCAGCAAGCTCTACGAGCACACAAGCCTCATCATCACCACCAATCTCAGCTTCGCTGAATGGGCGAACATATTTGGGGACGCAAAAATGACGACTGGGTCAGTTTTCAGTGCAAACCAACAGTTTGACCAATGACGCTGCGAACGGCTGCAATGGGTCGGGAACGATCATCGACCCGACCGCCCCTCCTTACTGCTCCCCTTCCCCCGTCACTCCCATTACTTCAGTTCTGGAAATTCCACCACGGTGTCATTCGCACGATTGAACACGTTCGTAAACGTGATGACGGCGATGGCCAATGCGATATCCACGACGGCCTCGTCCAGATAACCCGCCGCGCGCAAGGCCATGAATTGCTCGGCGTCGAGGGTGCCTCGGCCTTCTTGAAGGTGCCGGACAAATTGGATCAGCGCATCGCGCTTTGCATCGCCGGTCGGCTGCAGCGCCCTGATGGCGCGCACGGTGTCCACGGGCAGGCCGGATGCCTTGCCCGCCAAGCTGTGTGCAGCGACGCAGTAGTCACAACCGGCAATCGCGCTCACCACCAACTTGATGGTTTCGCGGTCCTGCGCGGACAGGACGCCTTGCGCCAGCACCGCGTCGGCGGACAGCATCACCTTAAGTGCGGGCGTATTCAAGGCGCCAATGGCCGCATAGGCGTTGGGGACCATGCCCACCGCTTTGCGGATAGCGGCGAAAACGTCGGCGGTTTCGCCGGAGGCGCTAGCGGCGGCGGGCGTGTTGATACGGGAAGTCATTTTTTTGGTTCCTTTCAAAGTGGTGTTGCTGAAAACCGGCAGCCGTGAACCCGCCGATACAGAGAAATTCAAGTTCTACGCGCAATGGCGGCGTTCAGGCCCAAGGCGATCAGTTCCGCCATGGCCGCCACGACGCCAATTGCCCAAATGGCGCCAGCGCCCAACACGGTGGCACCTAGGGCGCTGCCGATTGAAAATCCGAAATACATCGTCGAGGTGTTAAGCGCTAGCGCAACGGGCGCTTGCGAGGGGACGCCCGCGCCGATAAGCCGTGCCATCTGCGCGGGAAAGAATGACCACACCGTGAAGCCCCACACAGCCACGGCGCTCATGACCAGACCCAACGAAACTCCCGGTGGCAGCACCGTTGCAACGGCCAAAGCCAGGAACGACAACGCCAACAGCACGAGTGACCCGCGCACCACCGTGCCAGCCCCGAAGCGATCGTTGAGAACCCCACCGGTCATGACCCCCGCCGCTGCACAAAGCCCCCAGAGCGAGACAGATGCTGTGATCTCCAATGGACCGAAGGCCAACACGGCGCTCAGATACTCGGCGATATACGGGTAGGCAGCAAAGGCACCGATTGACCAGAACAGGCTGACCGCCAGCAAGCGCAACACGGAACGCTGCGCCACCACCGAGACACGTTCGCGCAAACTGGCCACCGCGATGCCCTGCCCCGCGTCACGGTCGATGCCAGTGAAAATGCCTGCAATGGCCACCAGGCTCATCGCGCCGACCAGCAGAAAGGTTGCCCGCCAGCCGAAGGCGTGGCCGATCAGTCCGCCAAGCGGCAGGCCCAGTGCGATGGCCAATGTCTGCCCCCCGCTGACAATGGCAAGCGCACGCCCACGCATCGTGGGTGGGACGATGACGCCGGCCAGGCCATTGGCGGCGGGCACATATAGCCCCGCCGCAATGGCCATCAGCACGCGCGCGGCGATCAGCACGGTGAACGACGAAGACAGCGCGGCCACGACGTTGCCAATGGCGAACAGGGCCATCGCAATCAGCAGCACCTGCTTGCGGGCCATGCGGCCGGTCGCCACGGTGGTCACCGGCGACGACAATGCCAGCACCAGCGTGAACACGATCACCAACAGCGCGATGGTGGGCACGGGCAGCGCAAAGTCCTTCGCCATGACCGGCAGCAAGGGCGCGATCATGAAGCCTTCGGTGCCAATGGCGAACGTTCCCAAGGCCAGGAATCCCGCCGGTAGCAACACCGTGCGCGAATCGTTGGCAAGCGTTGCGGTCATGACTCAACTCTCCTACAAGTGCAGTCTGTGCGGGCACGAGCCCGCCTGTCAGGCGTCTTAGACGGGGATGGGATTGGCGGCGATTTCAGTGTTGAAACCGTCAATCAGCTCATGTTCGCCAATGCCGGGGTTGTCGCGCAGGGCACGAATCGCCTCAACAAATACTTCCGGTGCGTCGGTCGCCAGCCCCTTCATCGTTTCGGCGATGAAGGCGTCCAGCGGCATGGCGCGAGGGTCACCGCTCTTTTTGATCAGGTCGGTGTCGACCCACGGAGGCGCGATTTCCTGGACGGACACGCTCGTGCCTTTGAGCATGAAGCGTTGCGACAAGGCATACGAGTGCAGCGCCGCCTTCGAAGCGGAATAGACGGCATTGGTGGCGATAGGCACGTAGGCCAGAACCGAGGTGTTGTGAATGATCGTCGCGCGCGGCTGCGTCTTCAGATGTTCGATCAGCGCAGAGGTCAGCCGGATAGGGCCAAGCAGGTTCGTGTCGAGAATCTGGCGCGACACGGCATCATCGATTCGGCCCGAGGGATCGTCGAACGGCATGATCCCCGCATTGTTGATCAGTACATTCAGCGTCGGGTAGTCGCGGATCAGTTGCGCGGCAACGCGGTCGATGTCGGCCGCATCCGAGATGTCCAGGGCGATGCCCTCGATCCCCGGATGGGCGGCGGCCACTTCATCCAGCAGGGCCTGACGGCGCCCGGCGATGATGACCTTGTTACCCAGGGAATGAAACTGTTCGGCAAGCGCGCGGCCAATGCCCGAGGTGCCGCCCGTGATAAAGATTGTGTTGCCCGTCATCTGCATGATTTGTCCTTGTGTGGCGCCTGGATGGCGCCTTCGATGGACGTACTATGCGCGGGTCGGGTGAAGTCTCAAATGCCATAGATCCGGCAAAAACAGACACCGGTTATAAGCAGGCCGCCCAAGGTCACTTAGGCGGCGTCGCGGTCTTGCATCGACATCAGGCTCCGCTTCACGCTGGCCGGGGGCTGGCCAAGGTTGCGCAGGAAGGCGCGCCGCATTCGGTCACGGTCAGCAAAACCCGTGTCACGCGCCACGATTTCCAAAGGGTGACGACCGTCTTCCAACATGACGCGCGCAGCCTCCAAGCGCAGCATTTCCACGGCTTTGGCCGGAGACCGCCCGGTTTCTTCGCGAAATACCCGGCTGAACTGACGCGGTGACAGGCTGGCAGCCTCGGCAAGCTCTTCGACAGACAAGGGATTGCGCAGGTTTTCACGGGCGTAGGCCAGCGCGCGCTTTACCCGGTCAGAGCGAGGCTCCAGCGCAAGCATCGCCGAAAATTGCGATTGCCCGCCGTGGCGACGATGGTAGACGACAAGCCTACGAGCCAGTGCCCGGGAAAGCGCAGCCCCATGGTCGTCCTCGATCAGCGCAAGCGTCAGGTCGATGGCCGATGACATTCCCGCCGACGTCCAGATGTTGCCGTCACGGATGAAAATTCGGTCCTCTTCGACCCTGACCTTCGGAAAGCGCGCCCGAAGCGCCGGCGCATGCGCCCAGTGCGTGGTGGCGGTACGGCCGTCAAGCAGACCGGCGTGTGCTAGTACAAAAGCGCCTGTGCATACCCCAGCCACCCGGCGGGCTTGTTCCCCCGCACGGGCGAGATACGCACGCAGCCCGGGCGAAATATCCTGGGGCGCCAATTGGCCGGCAACCATCAGGGTATCGGGTATGACACCTAGCGGCGTTGTTTCGATACCTGCGTTCATGGACGACCTGACCGTGCCGCCTTTTTCAGAGAGCACCGTCAGCCGATAGCCCTTATCGCCCAGCTCAGTATTGGCGAGCTCAAAGGCAGAGAGCGCCGCCAAACCCATCAGCTGGAAGCCATCTTCCAGGATTAAACCAACGTGCCGCATCATGCTTCCTTTTCAGGCAATGAAAGATTAGCTTAATCCGGCACGGGGAACGGCATCCACGTTGTTGAAAAATATCGGCCCACTTTGTTGCGCCATTTGGACGTCGAAAGCCATCCTTCGTTATTCCTGTTTCCGGCAATCGCGCAGCAGCGCATAAAGCCCCGCCGCACCAAAAGCCGCCATACCCAGGCCCACGCTGACGAATAGCCCGGTCTGCGTGGTGGCGATCAGCCCCCCACCCAACGCCACCACCGTGCGCGCCAAGGCCCCCGCCAACGGTACCGCCATCTTTCCGGTGCCTTGCGCGGCGCAGTACTGGGTGAATCCAAGCCCGAAGAAGCCAAAAAAGGGGCCAACATGGCGCAGGTAAACGCTTCCCGTCGCCACACTTTCGGGGTCCGTCAAAAACGCGCCCAGCCATAATTCGGGCCATATCGCAACCACCAACCCAATAGTCTCGGCAACGCCGAACCCCAGACAGGCTGCGATCAACGCGGCGCGGCGTGCGCGATCGATCCTGCCTGCCGCAGCGTTGGTGCCAATCAGGATCGCGGCAGGCCCGCCGATGCCGAAACTGAGCGGCACCAACAAGAATTCCAATCGCGCAGCCGCCCCGTATCCGGCCACGGCCGCCAGACCGTACGCCCCAACGTAGCCGGTAACGATGGCGATGGTGAGATTGGTACTTGTCGCGATAACGGCCGACACGCCGCCGACCTTGAGAATTTCGGCAAATAGCCGACGTTGCAGCCGCACCGGTCTGGCGGCCGGCTGCAGCACTCCTTGGCCACGCCAAAGATATATTGCGAAAACCAGGCTACCAACGACGTAATACAAAACCATTGCCAACGCGCCGCCTGTCACACCCAGCCCCTGAAAGCCTGCCGCGCCAAAGATCAGCAGCCACGATACCGGTATCAGGATGACGCCGCCGCCGCACACCACCCGCATCGGCAAGCGCACATTGCCACTGCCCCGAATGAGCGCCAGCAGTGCATTGAACAGCCATATCAGCGGTGCGCCGCCAAAGACGACGGCGGCATAGTGGTCGGCGTGCGCAAGCGCTTCGCCGCTAGCTCCCATGGCACTGAACGCCGCGGAGCCAAAAGCCAAGACGAGCCCTGCCGTGACAAGCCCAAACGCCACCGCAATGGCGACAGCATGCCAAACCAGCGCGTTGGCTTGCACGCGGTCGTTGCGCCCCAGCGCCCGCGCAACCGCGCCAAGCATTCCCCCACCGACCGCGCCGGTCGCAAGCGCCGTCGTCAATGCCAGCAGTGGATACACAACCGACACGCCAGCGAGCACGTCTTCACCGAGCTGGGAGAGAAACCACACCTCCATCAGTCCAACAAACGTTTGGCTGAGCATCACCAGCAGTGTCGGGCCGGCAAGCGACAACATCACAGGCAAAATCGGGGCGGTCAGCAGGCGCTCGGTCTGGACGTCACGGCTGCGGGAATCGGTCTGCGCGGTCATGACGGCACTCGAAGACGGTTCTGGGCGGGCGCAGAATAGGCCAATGTCGTGTTGGCGGGAATGTCGAATACACGGCAATTCGCGCCATGCTGATAGCCAGATGCGAAAAACAGGGGTCAGGCTGGACTCACCCGGATTTCCCCGGTTGCTCAAACCAGCCCACATCTGACTCATGCGCCCACGCGCTGAAGCGTCTTCAGTTTCAAGCCATGTGCAGTAGCAGCTTGCCCACGGTGAAACGGCTTGCCATCTCTACGGGGGCCCTTGCGGCTTCGGCAATTGGATACTCGCCTCCGATAAGCACTCTGAGCTTGCATTCGGCTATCCAATCGAACTTCCGCTGCCGGCCGAGGTTGTGTGAAAACTCACCGTGCTGAGGGTCATGTCGGAAGTTGGCCTCTCAGATCAACTCAGGATCGACGATCGGAGTTGAGGGAAGGGTTTGAACACCCTCGAAAACAAGTCCATCACGAGTTTTCACACAGTCTCGGCCAGAAGCGGGCGTTGGAGGTCGCGTGATAATCTCGCCCGTTTCTTAATCAGTGACTGTCAAGCATGTCTCAAGTTCATTTGATCGAGGGCCCGGTAGGGGCTGGAAAATCCACCTTCGGCGCGGCTCTGGCTGCAAGCAGCAACGGCGTGCACATCCCGCTCGACGAGTGGTTTGCGACGCTGTTCAGCCCAGACCGCCCGGGCGGCGATTTTGTGCCTTGGTATGTTGAGCGAAAAGAACGGTTGCTGGGTCTGATATGGAACCACAGCCGCAGAGTACTGGCGTCGGGTCGAGACGTTGTGCTCGAACTTGGTCTGATCCAGCAGCAACCAAGAATCCAGTTCTGTCGAATGATCACGAACGAAGGATTTCCGCCTCACCTCCATGTCCTCGACGCACCCTTGGAAATCCGTCGTGCGCGTGTTCGACGCAGGAATGAAGAGCGCGGTCCCACGTTTTCCATGGTCGTACCGGATCATGTCTTCGAGATGGCGAGCAAGCTTTGGGAGTCGCCCGACGAACTCGAATGCGAAGAGTTCGAGATTAGCTTCGACACGGATGGGGCGAACGCGTCGTTTGACGTCTGAGCAAGCCGGCCAGCACGCGTCTTGAAAGACTGCTATCGGGCCAGGCAAAGGTCGGCTCAGGGTCGAAACCGGCCTGTCGCCAACGCAGTCCAAGCCCGCGGAGGCCATGCAGCCCAGCGTATTGGGCGTGGCCGCATGGCCGATACCAGACCACGCCAGCTGTGTGCCGGACAAGCTCAGGTCGCCACGAGCAAGGGCTCCATGCCGAACAAATAGCGGCCCCGTTTGAAGTTGAGACACAAAACCAAACCTCCACAGGCAGAACGCCTGCGATAGGCCACGCGGGGAATGACGCAAGTCACCAGGCAGCGGATCGAGGCCGGTTTCACGTGCGCTCACCCGCCTGAAGTTCCGAAATTCTCCCAGAAAATCACCTACATACGCGGACTGTTGCCATCGCAAGCTGTGATCCCTCCGTACCGTACCTACATGAAGGAATGTACGGTACTTGGGGTTGGGAGGTACAACCGTACCTGCTCTGACGGTGCCACGGGAGGGAACTTCCAGAGTGAAGAATGTCTCCTGGATTGTTCGTTTAGTCTTCGCGTCTCGCAATTAGCTAACGGCACCGGCACTTTCCGCAGGCACCTAGCAAAGAAAAATTCCCGAACACTGGACCACGTCGTGGCCGCAAGATCCGTCTATCTGTCGCTGGCGCATGTCGCCTGGTAGGAATTCTCAAGGGCGACAAGTCCACGTGCCATTTAAAAGCGCAGACGGCTCGACGGATAAGTTGGGCCACGTTCACCTCCGTGGCCCGCAACGAAATTCAGAGCTTTATCCCCTGATTTAACGATGCAGGCCAGCCTACTTTTAAAAGAGGCATAAGTGCAGCTCGCCATGTGGCAACCATCGCCATTTGCTGTACTGCTATCGAACGACGTGCGGCTTGATTTCCTGAGCCCTTGGGCGGACCAGCCTCGGCCTTCGCGCTTTACTTCACTAACTGCAACGACGGGCGAGAAATACTCCTGGCCTTAGGCTCTGCCGTCGTCGCGGTAGCGCTTGGGACGGACGACAGCACCAGACCGAAGGTCAAATTATCAATGTCATCCTGATACAAGCAGAGCTCCCGAGCCACATCCGCGCGAGTAAATCCCTCCGCTTTCAACGCTTCAAAGACCTTAACCAGAACTTGGGAGACCTCGCGATGCATGGGCTGAGGTTCTTTCGTTCGATAGCCCTGTTTCGCAATTTGGATACACAAGCTTCGATATCCCCACTCCGTAAATAGGGAAAGCTGGTTCATACGATAGGCCAAAGCTGCCAGAGACACCCCCCAAACCCGCTTAAGCTCTATCAGCCCGGGGATGGTGGGCACGCGTGGCTTAGATGCGATGATGTTCCCTCGCGGCATCAAAAACGCTGATGCGAAGGCGTTCGCCTCCCTTTCCATTTCGGGCGTGTGCTCTCCACCATGCAGCATGCTATAGCGATCACGCACCAAATGGCCGAGCTCATGAGCCGCATCGAAACGGCTATGCTCGGCAGACTTCATGGTGTTCAAAAATACGAATGGCCGATTGTCATTCCATACACTGAACGCGTCGACCTCACGAGCGTCTATCGCCAGCGAATAGACGCGGATTCCCCGAGCTTCTAACAGATGAATTAGATTCTCAATGGGCGCCTCACCCAATCCCCAAATCCTTCGAAGCGTTGCTGCGGCATCCTCAGGCGAAAGATCCCGCAAATCGGGCAAATCCGCGATAGGCAACTTGAAACGCGCTTCGATCCAGTCATTGAGAAGAAATGCCAATTCTCCTGAGCCTAGAGCCTTGTCTCTTAGCCCGGCAGACATCTTGGACATGGAACGAAAGCTAGCCGTGTGTTCTGCGATGAGAGGAATATCATCCCCCTCGAAGAAGGACACCGGGAAACGCAGCAGCTCTGCAATCTTTTCTAGTTTGTCCGCCTCAGGTGCGTACTCTCCGGACTCATAGCCCTGAATAGAGCGGACTTGCACGCCCAGCTCTCGAGCCAGGCGCGCTTTTGTCCATGCTCGACGTGTTCGAGCAAATCCGAGTCTTGCTGGGTTCAACATTCTTTGCAGCCAATTTACTTACTACCCCACGCGACGACGCTCGACAGGAACGTCGATCGGTTGCGCCGGAGGAGTTACATCAATGCCGCCACCCACATACGGGTCAAGAGGCGTGGAAGCCAGAACAATACGTTCCGACCAACCCTCAATTTTCCCTCGCGCGAAGCGCGATGGCAACGATAGTTCAGTACGAATTTCTCGATACCCGGTGGCGCTCCTCTCCACGTGATAGAGGAGCACCCACAGCTGGGTCCCAGAGCCAACATCAGCATCGTTCGAGAACAGCTGATTCTGCTGAATCGCCTCATCGAGGACGGACCCTTTTTCCGCCTGGTTGGTGGGACTACCCTCTGGCTTGCCGGTGTCGATATCACCAGTAATCACAGACAGCATGATGCGCTCATCAGGCGATACCACCCAAGGACAATTCTTGTAATCCCGTGCAGCCCAGCCCTTAGGAATCAAGGCTTGTCGCAGCGCCGCCACAAACTCATGCCAATGATAGGTACCCGCCGCAGTGGGAGCATGGGCAAGGGTCGCACCCAGCCGTGCCTCATAGCCGCGTAGGTTTGCTTCTTGCAACAACGCCTCATCCAACGACGGGTCAAGCTCATACAAACGCTTTTGCACGTCCAGCGGGTCGCTCAAGACCAGAGGTTGCTGCGGTTTATAAGATGGTTGTAGAAACATGGCGCCTCCTCGGCCTCAACTTCCGGAAATTCTACCACCAACCGAGGAGCAAAAACCGGAAGCTGGTTGTTTTATTGCCACGCTCGGACCGGCCCTTTCTTTGGCACGGGCGGCCCGGAAGCCGCATGCGGAGCGCAGCCACCCGATGGAAGTCCCTTTTACGCATTCACCGACCACTTCCCAACGGCCGCGCCCCCTCTTTTCACGTAGTCAATACTGAAGGCCATAAGATCAGCGAGGTGGCATCAATCTGTCCTTTCGAAATCCCCGGCTGCACGCCATAGATGGCGAAACTGGCTTTGTCCGCACTCCGGTTCAGCAAGATTTCTTGCAACATTGCAAGATTGCCGACCTTGAAGACTGACGGACGCCTATGCCGCCTTTCATTTATCCGATGCTCCACATGCTCGACCAACACACGGGATTCGCAATAAACAACTGACTTTAGTAGCTGGCAGGTGACTTCGTAGACGTCGTCAACACGGGCACCATTTGGTTCGCCCCCAAGCTCCCTTGCAGTGATACAGACTCACTAGGACTCTGTCGTCTTCTTCTCGTGTGACCGCGATGTAGTCGGCGGCCTCCCCAGTCCTGTGGTCATAGACGAGGACCTCGAGATTTTCCTTCGCCCTGATGCCGCTTCAGGTCTGATGGTCTTCTTTGTTGCGTCCTTCGGAACGAGCGATGTTATTCGCGACCCAAAGGCCGAATGCGATAACAGCTACAAGTACTCCGAGCATCACTGTAGTACCCAGGTCCATACGCTTTTCTCCACAAACACAGCTCTGTCGGTACGCCTGATGATAGCAATCACCGCCGGATATGAACTGAGAATCCGCAGCGCAACGCAACATCGTTCGTAACAGGAAACCCGTTGGGATCCTGCTGGGTTCCTACTTGGTTAACCGCCGGTTCCCACATCAAAACCTAGAGCGGCACTCGACCAATTTGGTTCTGAAACACGGCGTAAAGGAGCGCGCTGTGCCCCAGCACAGTTGCTCAGATCTTGGGGTCCATGAGCGCCGCTGACACAGGATCCATGGCCATCCTCATAGGAGAAATACCCACGAAGCGAGGGAACCTGGGGGCCTGTAGCGGAAACCCAGCAGGTTATGGCCAGGTTTTACTTTCGAACCCAGTGCAAACCGGATGCAAAGCTACCAATCCCAATCCCATTCCCAATCCCAAATCTTTTACTGGCTACGCCAGTGTCAACAGCGTCTGCGCCGCTGTCTGACCTGATAAGCCACAATCGGCCGGACCAATTCCAGATGGGACGCCCTCGTAGATGCAGTGATGGTCCTTAGACGCGTCCACAGCCCGCATGAGCGGTCGAAACACCTCGGGTGACGGGGTAGGCAGCCACTTTAGAGTCATTGCAGCCCAGAGCGCGTTCTGCGCGGTCTCGCGCTCTGTTTCTGAAACGCGAGTCGAATCTCCGAATTTTTGCCTTGCAGGGTCTAGAAGACGGTTGGCGCCGTGCAAAAGAAAGCGGGCAAGTCGGAGGGTGTGGCCAGAGTCCTGTATTGCACAATCCAACGACTCCGCTCGCTACAACGTGAGACCGCCGAGCCAGCCTTCCTTTTGTCCACGGCAAGAATCGATGCCCACCGGGGCGCCAAGCTTCCCCGCACATTCGGAATATTTGACAGGGGATTTTGATAGGGTGTTTGAAAAGGGCTTTGACGGATGGCGTCAACACTTGATCTCTACGCCAGCCAAACACTCCGGATCTGTTCGATGGTCCACAGCTGGGCAGCCGCCCCGCTCCTCGCCCACCGTCAGTGAAGCTGGAACAATCAACGGTTCACGATGTTCCAGACGTACGTGACTAGGGTGGCAACTGTCCGGCGCCGGCGTCTCAAGGTGGGAGTTATTTTTGCAACGCCACGAGCCGGACTCTTTTGACTGGGAACTATTTGCCAGGCCGAGATACTCAAATACCCTGTCGGCAATTCAAGCCACTAACTTCTCCGCGACATGAACCGCGCTTGGTCCAGCCATTGCCGACCTTTTTGCCGCGACCGATGTTCCGTGTTTCTGAGCATTAATCGCGCCCCACGCTCCTTCGGTGCAGCAGGATCCACCAAGGCCGCCCCCCCCTTCACGATTCACAAGTGCGGACGGTTGCGGCGGGATGAAATCGACGGACCTGCGGACGAGTTTCAGCGCCTCATACGCGGAATCGCGGCCAGCCCGGTGTCGACTCAGCGAAATAATCTGTTAGGCGCCTGAAAGACTCCGTGCCCCTGTCGCAGCCACTAAGACATTGCCCCGGCAACTCCTACTTCCATTGTCGAAAAGGCACCCCTCGTATCAGTACTAGGTTAAAGGATGCCCTATCCCCTCATTCCCGTACTAGGCCAAGTCTCCGCGGTTCGGGCCGGATAGACCGTCGACTTTGATTTCTCTCAGCGCAGCTCATAGCGCATTTGACACTGAGGTGTGCGTTATGGCCTCAGTGCAATGCACACAGCACATGCAGAGCACAGGCCGCGACGCTTTAAAAGTTCAACCGGGGAAGACCGGTCCACAGCACGGCTCGGCATTTGCTCCGGTAACAAATAACGCCGCAGGGATGGAAGGGGCGCGGGGTCGTAACGATTCCACTGTCGCGAGGTGCCGCCGATGCTCTACGACCTGGGCTCGGAACTCTCACTTTGCTGCCCCAGCGCACACAGCCTCAGATGAAGGGGTTTGGCCTGCCCCAAGCGCAAGAGCCCCCGAGCCCACCGGATAGGCCTGATGGGCCCAAAGTGCAGCGAAAGCGCCCGCCCACCCGAACCAAGCAGAGACCCACAAAGTCCCGAAATGCGCTATTGCCACCGAGTGCACATCCTTGCCTTGATGCCGCCTGAACTTGCTCACCGCCAACTACAAGTTCGTTGTCCCATATGTTGTCCCATATGCCCAGCAAACAAAAAGGGTTAGCTCAACGACATTGAGCTAACCCTTTGATTTTATTGGTCGGGGCGGTGGGATTCGAACTCACGACCCTCTGCTCCCAAAGCAGATGCGCTACCAGGCTGCGCTACGCCCCGAGGGTCGCAACTATACCAGATACCGGCGCATCACCGTGCAACGGCCCGATGCCCTGCTCGCCACGGCCATGCCCGGCGATCCCCTGATTGACACCTATATAGTTGAAGCATAAATTAATTCGACAAACCAAATAACGACATACATCGGGAATCCCATGGCAAATGCCTCCTCTCCGTCCGCCTGGGCGACGCCCACGCGGACCACCTACACGGTGCTGTTCGTCTGCTGGCTGGCGATCCTGTTCGAGGGTTACGACGTCGGCGTCATGGGCGCGGTGCTGCCCGCCCTGGCGGACGACAAGAACTGGAACCTGACGCCGATCGAGCTCGGCATGCTGGGCAGCTACGCGCTGGCGGGCATGTTCGTCGGCTCATTCGCCGTCGGCACGCTGTCCGACCTGCTGGGCCGCCGACGCATGTTGCTGGCCTGCGTGACGCTGTTCTCGCTGACCATGATCGGCGCGGCCTGGGCGCCGACGCCGACATGGTTCGCCACCTTCCGCTTCATCGGCGGCCTGGGACTGGGCGGGGTCATTCCGGTGGCGGCGGCGCTGACGATCGAGTATTCCCCGCCCGCCAAACGGGGCTTCAACTACGGTGTGATGTATTCCGGCTACTCGCTCGGCATCCTGTGCTCCGCCGCGGTGGCCATGGCGGTGCTGCAGCACTGGGGCTGGCGCGCGGTGATTCTGGTGGGCGCGGCGCCGCTGCTGCTGGTGCCGGTGCTGGCGCGCCTGCTGCCTGAATCGCTCGAATACCTGCTGGCCAAGGGCGATGAGGCCGGCGCCCGCGCCATGGCGCAGCGCCTGGGCATTGCCTCGCTGGAACCGTTCCGCCCGCGCGAAGTGACGGGCGAAAAAGCCACGTGGCGCGACGTCATGGCCGCGGTATTCGCGCCGCGCCACCTGCGCGCCACGCTGTGCTTCTGGGGCGCGCTGTTCCTGGGCATGATGCTGGTGTATGGCCTGAACACCTGGCTGCCGCAGATCATGCGCAAGAACGGCTACGACCTGGGCTCGAGCATCTCGTTCCTGCTGGTCTTCAGCCTGGCCTCGGCCATCGGCGGCCTGGTGCTGGGCCAGTTCGCCGACAAGAGCGAACCGCGCAAGATCGTGGCGCTGTTCTACCTGGTGGGCGCGGTCGGCATCTACTGCCTGACCTACAACAATCCGCTGGCGGTCAATTACCTGTGGGTGGCGCTGGCCGGCATCGGCAGCATTTCGTCGTCGCTGATCCTGACCGGCTACCTGGCCGGCTACTACCCGGCGCACGCGCGCGGCGCGGCCACCGGCTGGGCGCTGTCGTTCGCCCGCATCGGCGCCATGAGCGGCCCCATCGTCGGCGGCTATCTGGCGGGATTGAAATTGCCGCTGGCGTGGAACTTCATTGCGTTCTCGTGCGCGGCGGTGCTGGCGGCAGCGTTTGTGATCCTGATCCCTGGCCGCTACGCGGGCGGCGCGTCGTCGCGGCCGGCCGCCGGCACGCGGCCCGTGGGGCAGCAGCAGTCCTGACAGGCAGAGCGTCCGGCACCGCGGCGCTCGCCGCGGAATCGGACTGGCGTAAACGACAACGGCGCTACCCGAAGGTGCGCCGTTGTTTCATGCGGGATCCAAGGCGGATCGCGCAGTCTGCCCGACAGGCAACCGTTTCGATGGACGCTCAGCCGAAACGGCCGGTGATGTAGTCCTCGGTTTCCTTGCGCGACGGCTTCACGAAGATCTGGTCGGTCTGGCCGAATTCCATCAGCTCGCCCAGGTACATGTAGGCGGTGAAATCCGAACAGCGAGCGGCCTGCTGCATGTTGTGGGTCACGATGACGACGGTGTAGTCGTTCTTCAGCTCGGCGATCAGTTCCTCGATCTTGGCGGTCGAGATCGGATCCAGCGCCGAACACGGCTCGTCCAGCAGCAGCACTTCCGGCTTGATGGCCACGCCGCGCGCGATGCACAGGCGCTGTTGCTGGCCGCCCGACAGGCTGTTGCCGCTCTGGTGCAGCTTGTCCTTCACTTCGTTCCACAGCGCGGCCTTGCTCAGCGCCCATTCCACGCGCTCGTCCATCTCGCCCTTGGACAGGCGCTCGAACAGGCGCACGCCGAAGGCGATGTTGTCGTAGATGCTCATGGGGAACGGCGTGGGCTTCTGGAACACCATGCCGACCTTGGCTCGGATCAGCGAGATGTCCGTCTTGGCGGTCAGCAGGTTCTCGCCGTCCAGGATGATCTCGCCTTCGGCGCGCTGGCCCGGATACAGCTCGAACATGCGGTTGAAGGTGCGCAGCAGCGTCGACTTGCCGCAGCCCGACGGGCCGATGAAGGCGGTGACCTTCTTCTCCTGGATCGACATGTTCACATTGCGGATCGCATGGAACTTGCCGTAGTAGAAGTTCAGGTTCTTGACCTCGATCTTGTTCTTGACGGCGGTAGCGGTGTTTTCCATTTGGTTTCCCTAGGCCCGGCGCGGCGGGCGCGCCGGCAAAGCGATCTTTATTTGCGGAACATGTTGCGGGCAATGATGTTGATGCCCAGCACCAGCAGCGTAATCAGGGTGGCGCCGGCCCACGCCAGGTCGTTCCAGTCCTTGAAGGGGCTGGCGGCGTATTGGTAGATCACGACCGGCAGGTTGGCCATCGGGCCGTTCATGTTGGTCGACATGAACTGGTTCGACAGCGCCGTGAACAGCAGCGGCGCGGTTTCGCCCGAGATGCGGGCAATCGCCAGCAGCACGCCGGTGATGATGCCGGTCTTGGCGGCGCGATAGCACACCAGGGTGATCATGCGCCACTTGGGGCAGCCCAGCGCGGCCGCGGCTTCGCGCAGGCTGTTGGGCACCAGCAGCAGCATGTTGTCGGTGGTGCGCACCACCACCGGGATCACCAGGATCGACAGCGCGATGGCGCCGGCCCAACCCGAGTAGTGCCCGACTTGCGCCACGTACACGGCGTAGATGAACAGACCGATGATGATGGACGGCGCCGACAGCAGCACGTCGTTCAGGAAGCGCGTGGCCGGCGCCAGCCAGCCGCGCTGGCCGTATTCGGCCAGGTAGGTGCCGGCCAGGATGCCGACCGGCGTGCCGATCAGCGTGCCCACGCCCGCCATCATCACGCTGCCGAAGATGGCGTTGACCAGGCCGCCGGACTGCCCCGGCGGCGGCGTGATTTCGGTGAAGAGGGTGTACGACAGCGCCGGCGCGCCCTTGAACAGCAGGGTCTGGATGATCCAGAACAGCCAGAACAGCCCGAACACCAGCGTGGCCAGCGAGATGGTCAGCATGATGCGGTTGACCACCCGGCGCCGGCGATACACGCCGTTCTGCATATTGAGTACGGAGACAGCCATGATCTTTTCCTTGTGGGCCGGGGTCAGGATTTCTTGCCTTCACCGGCCGACAGGCGGACCAGCAGCATCTTCGCCAGGGCCAGCACGATCGTGGTGATCAGGAACAGGATCAGGCCCAGTTCCAGCAGCGCCGACTTCTGGATGCCGCCGGCTTCATTGAATTCGTTGGCCAGCGCCGAGGCGATCGAGTTGCCCGGCGAGAACAGCGAACCGGACCACTTGAAGGCGTTGCCGATCACGAAGGTCACCGCCATGGTCTCGCCCAGCGCGCGTCCCAGGCCCAGCATGATGCCGCCGATGACGCCCGACTTGGTGAAGGGCAGCACCACGCGCCACATCACTTCCCAGGTCGTGCTGCCCAGGCCGTAGGCCGATTCCTTCAGCATGGCCGGCACCAGTTCGAACACGTCGCGCATCACCGCGGCGATGAACGGGATGATCATGATCGACAGGATCAGGCCGGCGGTGAAGATACCGATACCGAACGGAGGCCCGGCGAACATGCCGCCGATGATCGGCACACTGCCGAGCGTGGCGATCAGGAACGGCTGCACGTATTGCTGGAACACCGGCACGAAGACGAACAGGCCCCACATGCCGTAGATGATCGACGGAATCGCCGCCAGCATCTCGACCGCGGTGCCCAGCGGGCGGCGCAGCCAGGTCGGCGACAGTTCGGTCAGGAAGATGGCGATGCCGAACGACACCGGCACCGCGATGATCAGGGCGATGGCCGAGGTCAGCAGCGTGCCGATGATGGGCACCACCGCGCCGTAGTTCTGCTTGACCGGGTCCCAGTCGTTCAGCCACAGGAACGACAGGCCGTATTTGGCCAGCGATTCGCGGCTGCCGTAGATCAGGGAAATGAGAATCGCCGCCAGCAGAATGAACACCAGGAAGGCGAACAGGCGGGTCAGGTTCTTGAACAGCGCATCCATCAGCGCGTTTTTATTTTGCTTCATAGGCGAAGGCGTGCCGGTAGTCACGGAGTCCGCCACGCTGGGCGAAAGCGGCACACTATTATCCATTACCGCGCTCATGGATGGACTTTCCTTAGGAAACCTTGGGAGAAACGACGAGTGGGTCCGGGGGACCCGCCCCGGTCTGCGGCAAGCCGGCAACCGGGGCAGTGGGCCGATGCCGGCGCGCGAACGCGATGTCGCGCGCCAGGCATCCGCTTTACTTCCAGACAGCCTTGCCGTCGGCGGACTTGACCTCGCCCCAGGCGGCGCGGATTTCCTTGGTCACGGCTTCCGGCAACGGCACGTAGTCCATGGCTTCAGCCGACTTGGCGCCGTTCTTGAAGGCCCAGTCGAAGAAGTCCAGGACGGCCTTGCCCTGCACCGGCTTGTCTTGCGACTTGTGGACCAGGATGAAGGTGGCGGCGGTGACGGGCCACGAATCGGCGCCCGGCTCGTCCGTCAGCACCACGCCCATGCCGGGCGCGCTCTTCCAGTCGGCGTTGGCGGCGGCGGCGGCGAAGGCCTTCTGTTCCGGCTGGACGAACTTGCCGTCCTTGTTCTGCAGTTGCGTCCAGGCCAGCTTGTTCTGCTTGGCGTAGGCATATTCGACGTAGCCGATCGAGTTCTTCAGTTGGCCGACGTAGGCGGCGACGCCTTCGTTGCCCTTGCCACCCTGGCCCACGGGCCACTTGACGGCCTTGCCTTCGCCGACCTGTTCCTTCCACTCCGGCGACACCTTGGACAGATAGTTGGTCCAGCCGAAGGTGGTGCCCGAGCCGTCCGAACGGTGCACGACGATGATGTCGGCCGACGGCAGCTTCAGGTCGGGGTTCAGCGCCTTGATGGCGGCGTCGTCCCACTTCTTGATCTTGCCCAGGAAAATGTCGCCCAGGACCTTGCCGGACAGCTTCAGCTTGCCCGCCTCGACGCCGTCGATGTTCACCACGGCAACCGTGCCGCCGATGACGGCCGGGAACTGCAGCAGACCATTCTTTTCCAGGTCAGCGGCCTTCATGGGATCGTCCGAGGCGCCGAAATCGACGGTCTTGGCGATGATCTGTTGCTGGCCGCCGCCCGAACCGATCGACTGGTAGTTCACGGCATTGTTGGTGGCAGCCTTGTAGTCCGACGCCCACTTGGCGTAGATCGGGTACGGGAACGAAGCGCCGGCGCCGGTCACGTCGGCGGCCTGGACGGCAAAAACGGCGGCGCTCAGCGCGACACCCAGGGAAACTTGTTTGAAGACACGTTTGAACATCTTGGTTCCTTCTGTGCTCGTTAGAGGAGTCTTTGGCAGGCTTTCTACTGCCCGTCTTTCAGCGACCCTCGCATGTTAGAAGTCCAACGTGACAGGATAGTGACAGTCATAAACCCCCCCCGGAGCGCTGCGCGCTTCCCCCCCAGGGGGGCGCCGGTGGCGGACCGGCGGAGCCGGATCCGCGCGGCCTGGATTGGGAGGGGCGCGGTTGGCATGGGGAGTGGCTTGCTGGTGGGGGATGTGGGGGCGGAGGTCGCCCCAGGGGGGCGCCGGTGGTGGACCGGCGGGGCGGATCCGCGCGGCCTGGATTGGGAAGGGCCGGTTGGCATGGGGGAGTGGCTTGCTGGTGGGGGATGTGGGGACGGAGGTCGCCCCAGGGGGGGCGCCGGTGGTGGACCGGCGGGGCCGGATCCGCGCGGCCTGGATTGGGAGCGCGGTGCCTTGGGGGGTGGTTTTTTGCCGGTGTTGGCGGTTGGGGACGGATAGAAAAGGCCCCGCTGGGCGGGGCCTGGGAGAAGGACGGGCGAGGCTATACGCCCAGCTTCTGCATCAGGTACTGGTGCAGGTTGAAGGGTTCGCGGCGGCTGCGGACGCGGACGTAGTCGCCGTCGGCCTGTTGCTGCCAGGCCAGTTGGTTGTCGCGCAGGGCGAACGTGAAGGCTTCGTCGATGACGCGCTTCTTGAGGGCCTTGTCGTAGATCGGGAAGGCGATTTCCACGCGGCGGAAGAAATTGCGGTCCATCCAGTCGGCCGAGGACAGGTACACCGTCTCGGCGCCTTCGGCGTAGAAATAGAACACGCGCGAATGCTCCAGGAAGCGGCCCACGATGGAGCGCACCCGGATGTTCTCGGACAGTCCCGGCACGCCGGCGCGCAGCGCGCAGACGCCGCGCACGATCAGGTCGATCTTCACGCCGGCCTGGCTGGCCTTATAGAGTTCCTCGATGATCTGCTCTTCCAGCAGCGAGTTCATCTTGGCCATGATGCGCGCGCGCTTGCCGGCCTTGGCCGCGCGAGCCTCGGCGCGGATCAGCGCCACCATGCCTTCATGCATCGTGAACGGCGACTGCATCAGCGACTTGAGCGCGCGCCGCGCGCCCAGGCCGGTCAACTGCGCGAACACCTTGTCCATGTCCTCGCACAGCTTGGGATCGGCGGTCAGCAGGCCGAAATCGGTGTACAGGCGCGCGGTGCGCGGGTGGTAGTTGCCGGTGCCCAGGTGGGCGTAGCGGCGCAGGCGGCCCTTTTCGCGCCGCAGCACCACCGCCATCTTGGCGTGGGTCTTGTGCGCCACGACGCCATAGACCACATGCGCCCCCACCTCTTCCAGCTTGGAGGCCCAGTTGATGTTGGTCTGCTCGTCAAAGCGCGCCATCAGTTCCACCACCACCGTCACTTCCTTGCCGGCGCGCGCCGCGGCCAGCAGGATCTTCATCAGCTCGGAATCCTCGCCGGTGCGGTAGATGGTCTGCTTGATGGCCATCACGTCCGGATCCAGCGCGGCGGCCGTCAGGAAGTCGATGACCGGCTGGAATGACTGGTACGGGTGGTGCAGCAGGCGGTCCTGCTCGGCCACGGCCTCGAACAGTTCGGCCGGCTTGTCGCCGACGCGGTCGAATGGCGCCGGCACAGGCGCGCGGTAATCGGGGAACAGCAGGTCGGGCCGGTTGGGCGAATTGCACAACTGCATCAGGCGCGACAGGTTCACCGGCCCCGGCACCCGGTAGGTGTCCTCGGCCTTCAGGGAAAATTCGCGCTGCAGGAAGGTTTCCAGCTCGACCGGCGTCAGCTTGTCGATCTCCAGGCGCACCGCGGCGCCGAAGTTGCGCTGCGACAGCTCGCCCTGCAGGGCGTGGCGCAGGTTGGTGACTTCTTCCTCGTCCACGAACAGGTCGCTGTTGCGCGTCACCCGCCACTGGTAGCAGCCCAGCATCTCCAGGCCCGGGAACAGCTCGCCGACGAAGGCGCGCAGCAGCGAGGTCAGCAGGATGTAGCCTTCCGGATGGCCGGACAGCTCTGGCGGCATCTTGATCAGGCGCGGCAGCGCGCGCGGCGCCTGCACCACGGCGATCGAGGCCTGGCGGCCGAAGGCGTCGGCGCCGGACAGCGAGACGATGAAATTCAGGCTCTTGTTGTAGACCCGCGGGAACGGATGCGCCGGGTCCAGCCCGATCGGCGTCAGCAGCGGCATCACGTCGCGGTTGAAGACCTCGCGCGCCCATTCCTGCTGCTCGGCATTCCATTCCGAGGCATGGTGCAGCGCGATACCCTCGGCCTGCAGCGCCGGCAGGATGGCGTCGTTGAGCAGCGCGTACTGGCGCCCCACCAGCTCGTGCACCGCCTGCTGGACGTTCTCGAACGCCTGGTCGGGCGTCATGCCGTCCGGGCCGACCAAGTTCGGCGACTGGCGCTGTTGTTCCTTGAGACTCGAGATCCGGATCTCGAAGAATTCATCAAGATTGGAACTGACGATACAGACGTAGCGCAGCCGTTCGAGCAGGGGCGTGCTCGGATTTTCCGCCATCGCCAGCACGCGTTCGTTGAACTTGAGCAGCGACAACTCGCGATTCAGGAGCAAGGGCTCGGCGGGCGGGCGTGTGGTCATACCGGATTCCATACGTAAGGAGAGCGTGGAGTTTTACTGCAAAATAGTGACGGTTCTATGACACAACGCCAAATGCGTAGCGTACGACAAAACCGGGACGCATGGAGCATGGTCTCCCGGCGCCAACTGCCTGTTCCATAAGCGAAAACCCGCAGCGGAAGGCGCTGTCATATGGGGTCTCTATAATCAGGCCACCTCACAGCCAATATTACGAGCCGCATGGATCAACTTCTGGCCGCCGTGGACCTCGGGTCCAACAGCTTCCGCCTCTCCATCGGACGCATCGTTCAGCAGGACGGTACGCCCCAGATCTACCAGATCGATCGCCTCAAGGAAACCGTCCGGCTCGCCGCCGGGCTGGACGCCGAAAAACGCCTTGGCGACGACGCCATCGAGCGGGCCATCGCGGTCCTGGAACGTTTCGGCGAACGCCTGCGCAGTTTCCATCCCAACCGTGTGCGCGCGGTCGCCACCAACACCTTCCGGGTGGCGCGCAATACCCGCGATTTCCTGCCCCGGGCCGAAGCCGCCCTGGGCTTCCCGATCGAAGTCATCGCCGGCCGCGAAGAGGCCCGCCTGATCTTCTCGGGCGTGGTCCACACCCTGCCGCCCTCGCCCAACAAGCGCCTGGTGATCGACATCGGCGGCGGCTCCACGGAAGTCATCATCGGCAAGGGCCATGAACCCGGCCTGATGTCGTCGCTCTACATGGGCTGCGTCAGCTACAGCCGCCAGTTCTTCTCGGACGGCATCGTCGACGCCCACCAGATGAAGCAGGCCGAGCTGGCCGCGCGGCGCGAGATCGAAGTCATCGCCAAGCAGTACCGCAAGACCGGCTGGAAGGAAGCCTACGGCTCTTCCGGCACCGCCAAGGCGCTGTACGCCATCCTCACCGAAGGCGGCATGTCCGAACGCGGCATCACCCGCGCCGGCCTGAGCAAGCTGAAAGACCGCATCGTGCGCGCCGGCCGCGTCATCCCGTCCGAGCTGCCCGGCATCAAGGTCGAGCGCGCCGACGTGCTGCCCGGCGGGCTGGCCATCATGAGCGCGCTGTTCGACGAACTGGGCATCGATGTCATGCACACCGGCGACGGCGCGCTGCGCCTGGGCGTGCTGTACGACCTGCTGGGCCGCGACGACGAGCACGACAAGCGCGACGAGTCGGTGCGCCAGTTCATGAAGCGCTATCACGTCGACATCAACCAGGCGCGTCGCGTGCACCGCGCCGCGCTCAGCCTGTTCGACGCGATGATGCCCGAAGGCGCCGAACGCGCCGAACTGCGCGCCGACCTGCGCGCCGCCCTGGGCTGGGCCGCCGACCTGCACGAAGTGGGCCTGTCCATCGCCCACAACGCTTACCACAAGCACACCGCCTACGTGCTCGAGAACGCCGACATGCCGGGCTTTTCTCGCGCCGACCAGCAATTGCTGGCGCTGCTGGCGCTGGGCCACCAGGGCAAGCTGAGCAAGCTCGAGCCGCTGGTGCGCAATCGCGCCCAGTGGATGGCCATCCTCAGCCTGCGGCTGGCGGTGCTGCTGTTCCGCCGCCGCGGCGAAATCGACCCGCTGCCCCTGACCGCGTCCATGCGCAACGACTCCATCGTCGTGCGCGTGAACCGCGACTGGCTCGCGCAACACCCGCTCAGCGACTTCACGCTGCGCGCGGAAGAAGCCGAATGGTCGAAAGTGGGCTTCTCATTCGAACTGCTCGAGTTCTGAGCCGCGTCCAAAACAGCACGGCCCCGGAAGAATCCGGGGCCGTGTGGCGTGGCGGGCATCTGGCGCTAGAACGGCGACAGATCGGTCTCGCGTTCGAGCTGCTTGAGTTCCAGGCGGAATGGCCGCGTTGCCCGCCGAATCAGTCTGATCTTCATGCGGCGGAACAAGCGGCGCATGATTAGCGCTGACCGTTGGCCGTGGGTTGATCCAGGCCGAAATGGCGGCGGTAACGCTCGTCCATGCCGTCCATCTTCAGCAGCACCGGGAAGTCGGCGGCGTTGAAATCCGGGTCCCAGGCGGGTTCGCCGCAGACCGTCGCGCCCAGCTTCAGGTAGCCCTTGATCAGCGGCGGTACGCGCGCCGGCAGCGTGCTGTTGAGTTTTTCCACCGGATAACGATGCAGCGGCGTCACATGCGGCTGCCCTTCTGTCGGCAATTGCTTGGAAATCGTGCGCCACACTTCGGCAGCGGTGACGCCGTCGTCGCGCAGGCTGACGCTGGCGCAGCCCAGCACGTACTGGTAGCCGCCGCGGCGCAGGTATTCCGCCAGGCCCGACCACAACAGCATGATGACCGCGCCGTTGCGGTAGTCGGCGTGAGTGCACGAGCGCCCCACTTCCACCAGCTCGTCGCGGATCGCGCCGAGGCCGGACAGGTCGAATTCGGATTGCGAGTAGTAGCCGCCGGCCTCGCGCGCCTTTTCGGGCGTGAGGATGCGGTAGGTGCCGACGACACGGCCGGTGTCGAGTTCGCGCACCATCAGATGCTCGCAGAAGGGATCGAAACGGTCGTGCTCGATTCCGTCCTGGGCATCGGGGAAGACCGCGCCCATGTCTTCGGTGAAGACGTCGTAGCGCAGGCGCTGGATCTGTTCAATTTCCTCGGCCGTGCGCGCCAGGCCGACCACCAGCACCCGTGCGGCGGGGCCTGTCCACGGTTCGGTAGCGTTACGGCTTGGGTTGATGCGTGCTAGTTCCAGCATTGCGCGAAGCTCCTAGAGAGTCCGGTCAGTTTGGACGCCCTGTATGTCAAAGACTTGACCAATATGTTACGTGACTATGAAGTTTAGTTCGGAGCGCTGCGGCCACAATTCCGCAAAGTTCGACAAAACTTTACAAAACAATACTTATTCCCAACAAACAATGGCCATTCATCGCAAAGCAATGAATGGCCATGTCCGGTCCTGGCGAAGTTGGCTTATCCCAGGCTGGCCGCCAGCTTCTCGGCTGACGTCACTGCCAGGGTTTCGTCCTCGGCCTCCACCATCAGACGCAGCTTGGGCTCGGTGCCCGAGGCGCGGATCAGCACGCGGCCGCGGTCGCCCAGTTCGGCCTCGACGGCCTGGCGCGCGGCGGTCAGGCCCGGATGAGTCTTCCAGTCCTGGCCCGGGGTCAGCGGCACGTTGATCATCTTCTGCGGATACATGCGCAGGTCCTTGATCCATTCGGCCATCGAGGCATGATTGCGGCGCAGCGCGGTCAGCACCTGCAGCGCGGCGATGATGCCGTCGCCGGTGGAGTGGCAATCCAGGCACAACAGGTGGCCGGAGCTTTCGCCGCCGTAGAGCCAGCCGCGCGCCTGCATCTGTTCCAGCACGTAGCGGTCGCCCACGTTGGCGCGTTCGAAGCCCACATTCAGGCGCTGCAGCGCCCGCTCGAAACCAAAGTTGGTCATGAGCGTGCCGACCACGCCGTCCACCTTGCCGCGCTGCATGCGCTCGCGCAGGATGGCGTACAGCAGTTCGTCGCCGTTGTAGATGCGGCCGTCGCCGTCCACCATCTGCAGGCGGTCGGCGTCGCCGTCCAGCGCGATGCCGAGCTGGGCGCCACGCGCCTTCACTTCCTTGGCCAACTGCTCCGGGTGCAGCGCGCCCACGCCCTTGTTGATGTTGAAGCCATCCGGGTGCACGCCAATCGCGTGCACTTCGGCGCCCAGCTCGCGGAACACGTGCGGCGCGATGTTGTAGGCCGCGCCGTGGGCGGCGTCCACCACGATCGTCATGCCGTTCAGGTCCAGGTCGTTGGGGAACGTGCTCTTGCAGAACTCGATGTAGCGGCCCTGGGAGTCCGACATACGGCGCGCGCGGCCCAACCCTTCGGAGCTGACACAGCCCAGCGGCTCATCCAGGGCGGCCTCGATGGCCGCCTCGATCTCATCCGGCAACTTCATGCCTTGGGCCGAGAAGAATTTGATGCCGTTATCCTGGTACGGATTGTGCGAGGCGCTGATCACGATGCCCGCGACCAGGCGCAGCGCGCGCGTCAGGTAGGCCACGGCGGGCGTGGGGATCGGGCCGGCCAGCAGCACGTCGATGCCCGCGGCCGACAGCCCGGCCTCGAGCGCCGATTCCAGCATGTAGCCGGAAATGCGCGTGTCCTTGCCGATCACCACCTGCGGGCGGCTGCCGCCGCGCACCGCGTGTTCGCGCGCCAGCACGCGGCCGGCGGCATAACCCAGGCGCAGGGCGAATTCCGCGTTGATCACCGGGCCGCCGACTTCGCCGCGCACACCGTCGGTACCAAAATACTTGCGTTGAGTCATGAAGTGATTGCTCCTTGTTCAGCCGCCTGCCAGACCTTGAGCGCATCCACCGTGGCCGCCACATCGTGCACCCGCACGATCGAGGCGCCACGGGCCACACAGGCCAGGGCGGCGGCAATGCTGCCGGACAGCCGGTCGCCGACCGGCCGGCCGGTGGCCTGGCCGATCATGTTCTTGCGCGACAGGCCGATCAGCAATGGATAACCGCCGCTGCGCAGGCTAGACAGCCGGCGCAGCAATTGGAAGTTCTGGTCGGCGGTCTTGCCGAACCCAAAGCCGGGGTCCAGCACGATGCGTCGGGGATCGATCCAGGCGGCGCGCAGCTTCTGCGCCCGCGCCCCCAGAAAGAGACCGATTTCGCCGATCAGGTCGGAATATTCGGGCGGCGTCGCCTGCATGGTGCGCGGCTCGCCTTTCATGTGCATGACGCACAGACCGCAACGCGACTGCGCCACCGCCTCGATGGCGCCGGGCTGCCGGAAGCCGTAGATGTCGTTGATCATGTCGGCGCCGGCATCCAGCGTGGCGCGCATGACCTCGGGCTTGAAGGTGTCGATCGACAAAGGCACGCCGCAGTCGCGCAGCGCCTCGATCACCGGCAGCAGCCTGTCCAGCTCGTCGGCGACCGCCACCGGCTCGGCGCCGGGTCGCGTCGACTCGCCGCCCAGATCGAGGATCTGCGCGCCTTCGTCGATCAGGCGGCGCGCATGCGCCACCGCGGCGTCGGTATCGTCGTGCTGGCCGCCGTCGGAAAACGAATCCGGCGTGACATTGACGATACCCATGACAAGCGGGCGCTCGAGATCAAACTCGAAGCGCCCGCAAAGGAAGTTATTCGCCATAAATCAGGACGAAAGACCTCAGACCGCGGCTGCCGTGTTACCGCCGGCGGCCAGGCCGGTCGGAGGCGTATCCGACGTATCCGACGGACCTTGCGGCGTCTTCGGGGGACGCGGCGGGCGGCCCTCGATGATGTCGTTGATCTGGTCGGCGTCGATGGTTTCCCATTCGAGCAGCGCGGCGGTCATGGCTTCGACCTTGTCGCGGTTGTCTTCCAGGATCTTGCGCGCAACGCCGTACTGCTCGTCGATGATGCGGCGGATCTCGGAGTCCACCTTCTGCATGGTGGCTTCGGACATGTGCGTGGTCTTGGTGACGCTGCGGCCCAGGAACACCTCGCCTTCGTTCTCGGCGTAGACCATCGGACCCAGCTCGTCGGTCATGCCATAGCGCGTGACGATGTCGCGGGCGATGGCCGTGGCGCGTTCGAAGTCGTTCGAGGCGCCGGTGGTCATCTGGTTCATGAAGATCTCTTCGGCGATACGGCCGCCGAACAACACCGCGATGGTCGACAACAGGCGGCTCTTGTCCATGCTGTAGCGATCGCTTTCCGGCAACTGCATCGTCACGCCCAGCGCGCGGCCGCGCGGAATGATGGTGACCTTGTGGACCGGATCGGTCTTGGGCAGCATGCGGGCGACGATGGCGTGGCCGGATTCGTGGTACGCGGTGTTCTTGCGTTCCTCTTCGGGCATGACGATCGAGCGGCGCTCGGCGCCCATGATGATCTTGTCCTTGGCTTTCTCGAAGTCCGACATATCGACCGTGCGGCCGTTGCGGCGCGCGGCGAACAGCGCGGCTTCGTTGACCAGGTTGGCCAGGTCGGCGCCGGAGAAGCCCGGGCAGCCGCGCGCCAGGATGGTCGCGTCGACGTTGGGCGACAGCGGCACCTTGCGCATGTGGACCTTCAGGATCTGTTCGCGGCCGCGGATGTCCGGCAGCGGCACCACGACCTGGCGGTCGAAGCGGCCCGGACGCAGCAGCGCCGGATCCAGCACGTCAGGACGGTTGGTGGCGGCGATGACGATGACGCCCTGGCCCGACTCGAAGCCGTCCATTTCCACCAGCATCTGGTTCAGCGTCTGTTCGCGTTCGTCGTTGCCGCCGCCCAGGCCGGCGCCACGCTGGCGACCGACGGCGTCGATTTCGTCGATGAAGATGATGCAGGGCGCGTGCTTCTTGGCGTTCTCGAACATGTCGCGCACGCGGGCCGCGCCCACGCCGACGAACATTTCAACGAAGTCCGAGCCGGAAATGCTGAAGAACGGCACCTTGGCTTCGCCGGCGATGGCCTTGGCCAGCAGCGTCTTGCCGGTGCCGGGCGAGCCGACCATCAGCACGCCGCGCGGAATACGACCGCCCAGCTTCTGGAACTTGCTGGGATCGCGCAGGAAGTCGACCAGTTCCTGGACGTCTTCCTTGGCTTCATCGCAGCCGGCGACGTCGGCGAAGGTGATCTGGTTGGTGTTCTCGTCGAGCATGCGGGCGCGCGACTTGCCGAAGCTGAACGCGCCGCCCCTGCCGCCGCCCTGCATCTGGCGCATGAAGAACACCCACACGCCGATCAGCAGCAGCATGGGGAACCAGGACACGAAGATGCTCATCAGCAGCGACTGCTCTTCGCGCGGCTTGCCCGAAACCTGCACGCCATACTTGAGCAGGTCGGAAACCATCCAGAGGTCGCCCGGCGAGGTCAGCGTGTAGGGGCGGCCCGCGTCCGGCGTGACGTAGAGCACGTCGCCGCCAGGGCCGCCCTGCACGTCCACCTTGCGGATACGGCCCGCCTTGGCGTCGTCCATGAACTGCGTGTAGGTCACGCCGTCCTGGGTCTGCGCGCGTCCGTCGAACTGCTTGAAGACCGTGAATAGCACCAGGGCTATCACCATCCAGACGGCGACTTTCGAAAATGAATTATTCAAGGTCGATCTCCTGCTTTCGATTCCGACCGGCGACCGCGCACCCGCATATGGCACAGTCACAAGTATGTCAATAGCCCATTCTACCCTGTCGGACCGGGTTGCGTCCTGGGAAGGGGCGGGGCCGCTAAGTTACGTCTGATTCGTGATTTTGCTGGTCTTTGTCTCGGCAGGCCGGCCGTCGTCGGACCGGTGGGTTCTTGTGACACCGGGGCACGTGCCCCGGCGCGGGCTATTTCAGATCGCGCGCAACCAGAAAGGTTTCGGAGGACTTGTCCCGCGATGCCTTCGGCTTGCGCTCGACCACCCGCTTGAAGTGCTGTTTGTAGGACTCCACGATCTGCGAAAAGCCGGTTCCGTGGAATGCCTTGACGATCAGCGCCCCGTTGGGCTTGAGATGGGCGAGGGAAAACTCCATCGCCAGCTCGCACACGTGCTGGATGCGCGCGGCGTCGGCGATACCCACGCCTGACAAGTTGGGGGCCATGTCGGAGATTACAAGATCCACCGCGCGCGATCCGACCATGTCTTCCAGTTGTTTCAAAATGTCATCCTCGCGGAAGTCGCCCTGGATGAATTCGACGCCCGCCACGGGCTCCATGGGCAGCATGTCCAGGGCGATGATGCGCCCGTCCACCACGCCGCCCGGGCCCGCCAGGCGCTCGCGCGCCACCTGCGACCAACTGCCGGGGGCCGAGCCCAGGTCGACGACCAGGTCGCCACGCCGCAGCAGCTTCTCGGTGTCGAGAATCTCGATCAGCTTGAAGGCGGCGCGGGCCCGGTAGCCCTTCTGTTGCGCCATCTTCACATAGGGATCGTTGATGTGCTGGTGAATCCAGTCTTTGGAGAATTTATTCTTGGCCATTACCGTACAATTCCACGCATGCCTATATTAGAACTTACCTCTCGTGAGCGCAGCGACCTTCGGTCCGCCGCTCACCCTCTGCGCCCCGTCGTCCTGATCGGCGACAACGGCCTGACCGAAGCCGTGCTCAAGGAAATCGACCTGGCACTCACTTCCCACGGCCTGATCAAGGTCCGGGCCGGCGGCGACGATCGCGAGGCCCGCGAGGCCATGCTGTCGACCATCTGCGACACCCTGTCCTGCGCCCCGGTGCACCACCTGGGCAAGACCCTGATCCTGTTCCGCCCGCTGGCCGGCAACATCAAACCGCCCGTGCTGGCCGCCCTCGAGCCGGAACGTCCCGCCAAGCGCCGCGCCTCCGAGCCGCATACGCCCAAGAAGCTCGCCGCCGAAGGCAAGACCCTGGCCAAGCGTCCGCGCCGCTCCGAAACCGAAGAGCCCAAGCCGAAGACGCGCTTCGTGCCGCAGGACCAGCTCAACAAGAACGGCAAGCCGATGCGCCCCAGCAACAAGAAGACCGCCTCCGGCAGCCACGGCATCCCGCGCCGCGCCGGCAGCGCGCTGAGCCTGCGCGCCGGAGCACGCAGCGGCACCAGCCGCAAGTCGTCGCCCAAAAGGTAATCCGGGCAGTTCCGCCGGGCACAAAAACGGGCGCTTTACGCGCCCGATCCACCATAGCGTTCCGCAGTGTTGCCGTGCCGGATACCCGGTGCGGGCTATGGTGCTTTGCTGATTTTACCGCTCAGAGCCAGCGTCAGATGTAACGCACGCTCAATACTTCATACTCGCGAACACCGGCCGGGGCCTTGACCTCGACCACGTCGCCTTCGCTCTTGCCGATCAGCGCGCGGGCCACGGGGCTCGACACGGAGATCAGGTTCGACTTGATGTCGGCTTCAACGTCGCCGACGATCTGGTACGTCACACGATCGCCCGAATCCAGGTCCTCGATGTCGACGGTGGCACCGAACACGGCGCGACCTTCGGCCTCGAGCGAAGTCGGGTCGATCAGGTGGGCATTGGAAAGCGTGCCCTCAAGCTCGGCGATCCGGCCCTCGATGAAACCCTGGCGCTCGCGAGCCGCATCGTATTCGGCGTTCTCCGACAGATCGCCCTGCGCGCGCGCTTCGGCGATAGCGTTGATGACGGCGGGACGTTCCACGGTTTTCAGCCGCTGGAGCTCTTCTTGCAAGCGCTCGGCCCCGCGCACGGTCAAAGGAATGGCAGACATGTCGTTTCCCAAACAAAAGTAGAAAACGCCCCCGACGGAGCGTTCTCGGTGTGAAGGTCTTGGACCTGACGCATGGGGCGCCGTCGGAAGCGGACTCGTGACGGGCATCGCCAGGAACGGAACGGCCAGGGGCGGGCAAAGCTGAACCCGATGGATCCCCTTGCGCCCGCTCGGGCCGGCCCGCCGGACGAATGCGGCAAGCTGCGACCAAAACAAAACCCCGGCTCGGGTCGGAACCGGGGCAATCAAGGTCATATTGTGGTCAAAGTCCGCCGGAATTGCAAGCCACCGGAGAAACCGGCTTTTTCGGCGCATTTCGCCGCCGTAACCCGCTAAAACCCGTCGTTTCCCGGATCGGCGCCGGCGTTGCACAAAAGATACTCAACAGTAAGGACAAACCCGACCACGGCGAGGTTTATGTAAAAACGCGATGTGGTGCTCAATAAAAAAGGTATAACCGACAAACTGGCCCATTAATAACAATTAAATACATGCCGGTATTAGCCGGCATTTTCCTGTTTCAAGCGAAGGGATACGCGAGCCGCCCATGTCGGCCACGCGTAAAGCGATTGATTGTGCGTGTTGCAGGTTGGGCGGACGCATCGCAGTCATCCGGCGCGACGTTCGTCCCTCTGCCGCAGCGCCGGTGGGCACAGGATCCACGCCTGCGGTGGAGCGCGTTCAAGAACGGGAGCTCCCATGCTGGAAAAATTGAAAGTCCGTACGGGCATGATGCTGGTGTTGGCCTGCTTTGTGATTACCCTGGCGCTGGCTTGCGGCTTGAGCTGGATGAACGCCGAAAACAGCATGCACGAAATCGAGGACCTGAATAATGTGGCCGTGCATCAGGTCGATCCGCTCTATGAATCCAATGCCGCGCTACTGCGCGCCCGGCTGTCGCTGGGCACGGGCATCGCCGACCTGCAGTCCGGCGCCAACGACCAGGCGGACAGCGCGCAAGCCGCCGCCGCCGAACAGCTCAAACTGGCGCGCGAGCGCTTCGACCGCTACATGGCGGTGCCCAAGAGCGAGCGCGGCCAGGAGCTGGCGCGGGTCCTGCAGGGCCGCTTCAACGCCTACGCCGCCGCGCTGGGCGAACTGGACGCGGCGCTCAAGGAGCGCTCGGTCGCGCGCTACCAGCAGAACGAAGCGCGGGTGCGCCAGGCTGACGCTGACTTCGCCAAGGACATGCAGGTGTTCCTGGCGCGGGTCCAGGAACGCAGCGACAGCGTGCTGGAAAGGTCGCAGAGCACCTATTCGACCGCCCGCATCTCGGCCATCGCCCTGCTGTCGGTGGCGCTGCTGCTGGCGGTGCTGTGCTGGGCCTTCATCCGCCGCGGCGTGCTGCTGCCGCTGCAGGACGCCGGCCGGCATTTCGACCGGATCGCCGCGGGCGACCTGACCCAGCGGGTCGACGCCCGCTCCAACAATGAGATCGGCACGCTGTTTTCCGCGGTGCGGCGCATGCAGGACGGCTTGACCCGCACGGTGACCACGGTGCGTCAGGGGGTCGAGGAGATCAATGTCGGCGCGGCCGAGATCGCCGCCGGCAATGCCAATCTGTCGACCCGCACCGAGCAGCAGGCAGCCGCGCTTGAAGAGACCGCCTCGACGATGGAAGAGCTGGCCGCCACCGTCAAGCAGAATGCCGACAACGCCGCCCAGGCCAACCAACTGGCGGCGGTGAGCATGGAGGTGGCGCAGCGCGGCGGCCAGACGGTCGGCCAGGTGGTGGCCACCATGCAGGGCATTTCCGAGAGTTCGCGGCGCATCGCCGACATCGTATCGGTGATCGACGGCATTGCCTTCCAGACCAATATCCTGGCGCTGAATGCCGCCGTGGAGGCAGCCCGTGCCGGGGAACAGGGCAAGGGTTTCGCCGTGGTGGCGGGCGAGGTGCGCACCCTGGCGCAGCGCGCGGCGCAGGCGGCCAAGGAGATCAAGGTCCTGATCGAGACCTCGGTCGATACGGTCGCGGCCGGCTCATCGCAGGTCGCGGCCGCCGGCCAGACCATGGACGAAATCGTGACCTCGGTGCAGCGCGTGGCCGACATCATGGGTGAGATCTCGGCGGCCTCGGCGCAACAGGCCGGCGGCATCGACCAGGTCAGCCTGGCGGTCTCGCAGATGGACGAGGTGACGCAGCAGAACGCCGCGCTGGTGGAGCAGGCCTCGGCGGCCGCGTCGGCGATGGAGGATCAGGCCAGGCGCCTGGCGGAGGCGACCGCGGTCTTCAAGACCCAGTCGGGCCAGGTGATCGAGGCGGCCCCGGTGCAGGTGGGCGGCCGGACGCCGGCGTCGCGGCTGTCGCGTTCCTGAGCGGCGCCGGCCTGTCGCGCCCGGCCAGCGGAGCTGCCGCCTCGCGGCCGGCCGCCGCGGGCCGGGCGCGGCGCCCGAGGGACGGGCGCCAGGCAGGGCAACCGCCCCGCCCTATTTCTTGCGGCGCAGCAACGCGTACAGGATGATGGCGCCGAAGGTCGCGGTGCCGATGCCGCCCAACGTGAAGTTGCCCAGCTTGACGGTGAAATCGCCCGCGCCCAGCACCAGCGTGACCGCGGCCACGATCAGGTTGCGGTTGTCGCTGAAGTCGACCTGATTGACCACCCAGATGCGGGCCCCGGCAATGGCGATCAGGCCGAAGACCACCACCGACATGCCGCCCAGCACGGGCGCGGGAATGGTCTGGATCAGGGCGCCGAACTTGGGCGAGAAGCCCAGCACAATGGCGATCAGCGCGGCGATCACGAACACCAGCGTCGAATAGATGCGGGTCACCGCCATCACGCCGATGTTTTCGGCGTAGGTGGTGACGCCGGTGCCGCCGACGGCGCCCGAGACCATGGTGGCCACGCCGTCGCCGACGAAGGCGCGGCCCAGGTAGCGGTCCAGGTCCTGGCCGGTCATGGCGCTGACCGCTTTGACGTGGCCCAGGTTCTCGGCGACCAGGATGATGGCCACCGGCACGATCAGGCCCATGGCCTCGGCCTTGAACACGGGCGCGGCGAAGTGCGGCAGCCCGAACCAGGCGGCGGCCGACACGGCCGAGAAGTCGATCGGCTTGCCCAGGCCCATGCCGTTGGCGAAGATCGCGTAGACCACGCAGGCCAGGATCAGGCCGACCAGGATCAGCAGGCGCTGCACCATGCCCTTGGTGTAGACCGCAATGCCGCCCACGCACAGGATGGTGACGATTGCCATGGCGCTGTCGAAGCCCGAGGCGCCCATGGCCCCCTTGGCGGCGATAGGCGCCAGGTTCAGGCCGATCACCGCGACCACCGCGCCCGTCACCACCGGCGGCATCAGGGTGTCGATCCAGTTGGCGCCGCCGCCGGCGCGGCCGTTGGCGATCCAGACGAGAACGCCGATCAGCGTGTAGGCCAGGCCGCAGGCGATGATGGCGCCCAGCGCCACGCCGATGTTGGCGTTGGCCCCGCCGCCGGCATAGCCGGTAACCGCGATGACGCCGCCGATGAAGGCAAAGCTGGAACCCAGGTAACTGGGGACCCGGCCGCCCACGAACAGGAAGAAGATCAGGGTGCCGATGCCCGACATCAGGATGGCGACGTTGGGATCGAAGCCCATCAGCAGCGGCGCCAGCACGGTGGAGCCGAACATCGCCACCACGTGTTGCGCCCCCATGGCCACGTTCTTGGGCCAGGACAGCCGTTCGTCGGGCGCGATGATGACGCCGGGCTCGGCGTCGTCCGCCAGGCGCCAGCGCGGAAAATAGGAATTGGACATGGAATCCCCGGGAGTGATTGGTGTGAGCGGGCGCCAGTGTAAAGGGGGCCGGGAACGGGCGGCAACTTAAGTTCCCCGCCGCAATGCCGTATTAGTGGAAACCCCAGTCAATTCCCTCCCAGGAGACCTCCATGGCCATCGATTCCATCAGCGGCACCTCGCGCATCGGCAGCATGGCCGACCTGTGGGCGCAGAAGATCCAGGCCAACAAGGAAGCCAAGGATGCCAAGGCCGGCGATCCGGGCGTCAGCGTCACGCCAGACGGCAAGATCCGCGTCAACAACGCCGGCGCGATGAAGGTGGGCCAGGCCGAGGAAACCGAATCGTCCGAAAACGACGATCATTACACCCGGCAGATCAAGGAACTGCAGCGCCAGCTCAAGCGCGTCATGGAGCAAATCGAACGCGTGCGCGACAGCAACGCGTCGGCGGAGCAGAAGGCCACGCAAATGCAGGCCCTGAACGGGCAGGCGCTGCAGATCATGAACCAGATCCAGCAGGTGATGAACGAAAAGATCAAGGCGATGACCAAGGCCAACGGCGGCGTGTCCGCCACGGCCTAGGCGGCCGCCCCAGGCCCGCGCGCTCGCGCGGGTTCTCCCGAATGCCCGCCACACTGATGGCGCGCATCAAAATTTGTGATTGGACTGGCGGCGCATGCAGCCGCTAAGGTCTCCGGACAAATCGAAAAACCACGGAGACAAACCATGCATGCAATGCGCACAGCCCTTGCAGGGGCGCTGCTGGCCGCCTGCGCCGCCCCCGCCCTGGCGGGCATCGTCACGGTGATCACGTCGTTCCCGAAAGATTTGACCCAGGCCTACAAGACCGCGTTCGAGAAGGCCAACCCCGGCATCACGCTGGAGATCCTCAACAAGAACACCGTGTCCGGCATTGCCTACGTGCGCGAGACGCCGGCCGGCCAGCGCCCGGAAGTGTTCTGGGCCAGCGCCCCGGACGCCTTCGAGGTGCTGGGCCGCGACAAGCTGCTGGCCAAGTCCTCGGACGTCGCCAACAAGGACGTGCCGGACAAGATCGGCAACTACCCCATCAACGACCCGGGCGGCATGTACCTGGGCCAGGCGCTGGCCGGCTACGGCATCGTCTACAACACGCGCTACATCGCCGCGCACAAGATCCCCGCGCCGGTCGAATGGAAAGACCTGCTGGCGCCACACTGGTTCGGCCACGTCGGCATCACTTCGCCGTCGCGCTCGGGCACCATGCACCTGACGGTCGAGACCATCCTGCAGGGCGAAGGCTGGGACGACGGCTGGAACACGCTGCTGCGCATGTCGGGCAACAGCAGCGCGGTGACCGAGCGCTCGTTCGGCGTACCGGACGGCGTCAACAACGGCCAGTTCGGCGCGGGGCCGGTGATCGACTTCTTCGGCCTGTCGAGCAAGTACTCGAAGTTCCCGGTGGAATTCGTCTATCCCTCCGAGACCGCCATCGTGCCGGCCAACATCGCGCTGATCGACGGCGCCAAGAACACCGAGGAAGGCAAGAAGTTCATCGCTTTCACGCTCAGCCAGGCGGGCCAGGAACTGCTGCTGGAACCGAAGATCTCGCGCCTGCCGGTGCTGCCGTATTCGGCGCTGGGCGGCAAGGTGCCGCAGGGTTATCCGGATCCCGCCGAGATCGCGCGCCGCAGCAAGGTGCAGTTCAACGCCGACCTGTCGCAGACGCGTTACTACGTGGTGCAGTCGCTGTACGACCAGACCGTCACATTCCGCCTGAAGGAACTGCAGGCGGCGACCAAGGCGATCTACGACGCCGAGGCCAAGCTCGGCGACAAGGCCAAGAGCGGCAAGCCGGCCGAACTGCTGGCGCAGGCCCGCAAGCTGGCCTGGGCGCCGCTGGTGGACGGCAAGCAGGCCGCCGATCCCGAGTTCCTGAAGATCTTCAGCGGCAACAAGAAAGACGCCGCGGTCAACCAGCAGATCACCAAGCTGGAAGGCGAATGGAACGGCACGGCCAAGAGCAATTATGAGCAGGCCGTGAAACTGGCGCGGGAAGCCGCGGCGCTCTGAGCCCGGCTCGCGCCGGACGGGGGGCTCGCCCCGTCCGGCCGCCGCCCGCCGCGGGCGGCCTGTCCTGAACCTTTACGGGAATCTCGATGAATCTTCCGGGCCATTCACGCCTGCCCGCCGGCCCCGTGCTGGCCGCGCTCCTGGTGCTGGGTTTCCTGGCGCTGTTCCTGGCCGTGCCGGTGGGCACGGTGTTCTACAGCGCCTTCGTCAACGCCGACGGCGGCTTCACCATCGGCCACTTCGGCGCGTTCTTCAACCAGCCGCTGATGCTGGAGGCGTTCTTCAACAGCCTCTACGTGGCGGGCTGGTCGGCGCTGCTGGCCTCGCTGATCGCGGTGCCGCTGGCGTACTTCACGGTGCGCTTCGATTTCCGCGGCGCGCTCCTCATCCAGACGCTGGGGGTGCTGCCGCTGATCATGCCGCCCTTCGTCGGCGCGGTGGCGATGCAGCTCATCTTCGGCCGCTCGGGCAGCGTCAACCTGCTGCTGAACGACTGGTTCGGCTTCACCATCCCGTTCATGGAAGGCCTGAACGGCGTCATCTTCGTCGAGGCGCTGCACTACTTCCCGTTCATCCTGATGAACCTGGTGGTGGCGCTGCGCAACATCGACGGCGCCATGGAGGAAGCGGCCTTCAACCTGGGCGCGCGCGGCTTCCGGCTGTTTCGCCGCGTGATCTTCCCGCTGGCGCTGCCGGGCTACGTGGCCGGCACCTCGCTGGTGTTCGTGAAGGTATTCGACGACCTGGGCACGCCGCTGGTGCTGGGCACCACCAACATGCTGGCGCCGCAGGCCTATCTGCGCATCACGCAGGTGGGGCTGGAGGATCCGCTGGGCTACGTCATCAGCGTCATCATGATCGCCTTCTCGATCCTGGCGCTGTGGCTGTCAGCGCGCGTGCTCAAGGGCCGCGACTACTCCACGCTGCAAAAGGGCGGCAACTCGATCCAGAAGCGCAAGCTGCGCCCGGCCGAAAGCGTGCTGGCCTATGGCTGGATCATCCTGGTGCTGCTGCTGGTACTGTCGCCGCACATGGGGGTGCTGCTGCTGTCGCTGGCGAGCGTCTGGAGCTTCGCGCCGCTGCCGGACGGCTACACGCTGGCGCACTACAGCGCGGTGTTCAGCGAATCGCAGGGCATGATCGCCAACACCCTGCTCTATTGCGGCCTGGCGGCGGGCGTGGACGTGATCCTGGGCACCGCCATCGCCTACCTGATGCTGCGCACCCGGCTGCCGGCGCGCCAGTGGCTGGACTTCCTGGCGTCGGCGGCGCTGGCGATCCCGGGCATCGTGCTGGCGATCGGGCTGCTGCGCACGTTCCGCGGCGTGGAGATCCCGGGCACCGGCACGCTGCTGACCTCGTCGTGGATCATCATCATGATCGCGTACTCGGTGCGGCGGCTGCCCTACGCCTTGCGCTCGTGCGTGGCCGCGCTGCAGCAGATCAACGTATCGCTGGAGGAAGCGGCGCAATCGCTGGGCGCGACGCGCCTGCGCACCATCCGGCGGGTGGTGGTGCCGCTGATGGCCGGCGGCATGCTGGCCGGTTTCGTGACCAGCTTCGTGACCGCGGCGGTGGAGCTGTCGGCCACCATCATGCTGGTCACCAAGGACAGCCAGGCGCCGATGAGCTATGGCATCTATCTGTACATGCAGAGCGCCGCGGGCCGGGGTCCGGGCGCCGCGCTGGGCGTGCTGGCGGTGGCCGCGGTCGCCATCGGCACCTATGTCTCGCACTTGCTGGTGGAACGCGCCCAGGCGCGCCAGCGCCCGGCGCGTCACGACGAGACGGCCTGAATCAAGGGGAATCGACATGAAGAAAGTCAGCGTTGAATGCCGCAACATCCGGCTGTCGTATGGCAAGACGGAAGTGCTCAAGGACGTCAACATCCACATCGAACCGGGCGAGTTCTTCGCCCTGCTGGGGCCGTCGGGTTCGGGCAAGTCCACCCTGCTGCGCCTGATCGCGGGCTTCAACCGGCAGGACGCCGGCCAGTTGCTGGTGGATGGCAAGGACATCAGCGCCATCCCGCCATGGGACCGCAACATCGGCATGGTGTTCCAGAACTACGCGCTGTGGCCGCACATGACCGTGTGGGACAACGTGGCGTTCGGGCTGGTCGAGCGCAAGCTGCCGCGCGAGCAGATCCGCGCCAAGGTCGAGGCCGCGCTGGAGCTGGTGGGGCTGTCGCAGTACGCACGCCGCCGCCCCAACCAACTGTCCGGCGGACAGCAGCAGCGCGTGGCGCTGGCGCGCACCATCGTGATCGAACCGCAGGTGCTGCTGCTGGACGAGCCGCTGTCGAACCTGGACAAGAAGCTGCGCGTGCAGATGCGCCAGGACCTGCTGAGCCTGCAGCGGCGGCTCGGCATCACCACCATCTTCGTCACCCACGACCAGGAAGAAGCCATGACCACCGCCGACCGCATGGCGGTGCTGGACCACGGCGTGGTCCAGCAGATCGGCGCCCCCAGCACGCTGTTCGATTATCCGGTGAACCGCTTCGTGGCCAACTTCGTCGGCACCATGAACGTGCTGGAGGGCGAGGTGCGCGAGCGCACCAGCGGCAGCGTGGTGCTGGCAGTGGAAGGCGTGGGCGACCTGCACCTGCCGCTGGCGGCCGAAGCGCCCGCGGCGCAGCGGCTGGCGGCCAGCTTCCGGCCGCACACGGTGCAGATCGAAATGGCCGACGGGCTGGGCGACGCGCGCTACGTATGGCTGCCGGGCGTGGTGGAAAGCAGCGAGTTCCTGGGCGAATTCACCCGCTACCAGGTGCAGATCGGCGAACAGCGCCTGACGGCCGACCAGTCGCACCTGGCGGGGCTGTCGCCGTTCCCGGTGGGCGCGCCGGTGTCGATCGGGTTGGAGCCGACGCAAGTACGGCTGCTTGCCGCCTGAGCCCGCTTCCCCTACAAAGGCGGCATGGAAATCTATCAGATCCGCGCCTTCGTCACGGTTGCCCGCCTGGGCAACCTGACGCGGGCCGCCGAAGCGCTGTCGCTGACCCAGCCCGCCGTCACCGCGCAGATCAAGGCGCTGGAACAGAGCCTGGGCGTGGCGCTGTTCGACCGCAGCGGCGGGCGGCTGGCGCTGGCCAAGGCCGGCGAGATGCTGCTGCCCACCGCCGAATCGCTGCTGGTGCTGGGCGCGCAGTTCAAGTCCGAGGCGCAGCAACTGCAAGGCAGCCTGCAGGGCGTGGTGGAACTGGGCCTGCCCAGCGAGAAGCCCGACTTCCTGCGGCTGGGCGAGCTGGCGGCGGCCATCACGCAGCGGCTGCCGCTGATCGAACTGAAGACGCAGATCCAGCCCACCGCCGTGCTGGCCGAGCAGGTCAGCACCGGCCGGCTGCCAGCGGCGTTGACCATCGCCGCGCACCCGCCGCGCGGCGTGCTGTGGCTACCGCTGCGCAGCGTGCGGTACCGCATCGCGCTGCCGACCGAACACGCCGCCGTGCTCAAGCGCGGCGGCTGGCGCGAGGTGGCGCAATTGCCGTGGCTGGACGGTCCCGCCGGCAGCCACACCCACCTGCTATTGCGCGACATGTTCGAGCGCCACGGCCTGTCGCCGCGCATCGCCATGCAGAATGACGATCAGGCCAATCTGGAGGCGCTGGTGCGGGCCGGCGCCGGTTGCGCGCTGCTGCGCGAGGAAACCGCACTGGCCGGCGCGGCCTCGGGCGACTTCATGGTGTGGGGCCAGGCGCGGGCCGACGCCACCCTCGGCTTCATCCTGCCCTACGAACGCGCTAGCGAGCCCGCGCTGGTCGCGTTAAGCTCGGTGATTCAAGCCATCTGGAAGCCGCGCGCGCCCGTCGCGCCCGAGCCGCTCTGAGCCGGGTCGGTCCGCCACCCGCGCCCTTCCCCACCGTATCGACACCGCAATGACTGAAATCTGGTTCATCCGCCACGGCGAAACCGACTGGAACCGCCAGCGCCGCCTGCAGGGCTGGCAAGACATCCCCCTGAACGAATTCGGCCGCAACCAGGCCGGCCTGCTGGCCTCGCGCCTGCGCGAAGACGCGCGCAGCACGCCGATCGACGCCATCTACAGCAGCGACCTGCAGCGCGCCCACGCCACCGCCACGCCGGTGTCGGAACAACTGGACCTGCGCGTGCGGATCGAGCCCGGCATCCGCGAGCGCGGCTTCGGCGTGCTCGAAGGGCTGGACCTGGACCGCATCGACGTGCTGGCGCCGGAAGCGGCAGCCGCCTGGCGCAGCCGCGACCCGCTGCGCCCGCTGGACGGCGGCGAGACGCTGGGCCAGTTCCAGTCGCGCGTCATCTCCACGGTGGATGACGTGGCCAGCCGCCATGACGGCGAACGCATCCTGATGTTCACCCACGGCGGCGTGCTGGACATCATCTGGCGCCATGCCAGCGGCGTGCCGCTGAACGCGCCGCGCGACGCGGCGCTGCTGAACGTCAGCATCAACCGCGTCGGCGTGCGCGGCCGGCAGTGGGAAGTGCTGGATTGGGGCGACGTGGGCCACGTGGACACTGAAGTCGGCAACGACGTCGTGCCGTGATGGCCTGCGCCAGGGTGTCGTCCTGACGCCCTGGCCGCTGACGCCCTGCGGCTCAGCCGGCTTTGTCCGCCTTGCGCGGCTTGCGCGGCGCGTTGCGCGCCAGCCGGTCGTAGACCGCGTTGGGCAGCAGGCGCATCAGTTTCGCCACCACGCCCATCTGCCAGGGAATCACCGTGTACGTGGTGCCGCGCCCAATCGCCGCCTGGGCGCGCTGCGCGAACTTGTCGGCGTCCATCAGGAACGGCATCTTGTACGGATTGTGCGCCGTCATCGCGGTCTTGATGTACCCCGGCGCGATGGTGACGACACGGATGCCGTCGCCCGCCAGTTCCAGCCGCAGGCTTTCGCAGTAGGTCACCACCGCCGACTTGGAGGCGCTGTACGCCCCCGCGCCCGGTAGCCCGCGCACGCCGGCGACACTGGCGATGCCGACCAGCCGGCCGCCGCCGGCGGCTCGCATCGGCTCGACGAACGGCTCGAAGGTCGCCACGGTCGCCAGCAGGTTGGTGTCGACGATGGCCTTGAATACCTCGTAGTCTTCGTGATGGCCGGTCAACGTGCCGGCGCTGATGCCGGCGCTGGCGATGACCACATCCACCCGCCCCTGGCAGAACGCAATGAAATCCTGCGCCGCCGCGTGCAGCGCCTGACGGTCGCGCACGTCCACCGCGTAGCAGCGATGCTGGCCCGGCAGGCTGGCGGCCAGCTCCCGCAACGCGTCCTCGCGCCGGCCCAGCAGGCCGAGCGTGGCGCCGCTGGCGGCATAGCGCTGCGCCAACGCGCGGCCCAGGCCGCTGCTGGCGCCGGTGATGAATACTCTGTCCATGGAGGCTCGCCCCGGGTCGGATGAAAAAAGGCGGAGCCTCTCGCAAGAGAGGCCCCGCCCGCTATGCTACAGGAAGGTCGGCGCGAGTCTTACAGGAAGATCAGCGCGAAGATCGCCGCCACCAGCGCCCACTTGGACAGGTAGTACAGCGGCTTGCTCTTCTTCTTGAGCGCCTTGCCGAAGCGGCGCACCGCATACACCGCGCCGAAGATGCGATTGATGCCGCCGGTGGCGTCGCCTTCCTGGTTGGGCGCGGCCGCCGCGCGCAACAGGAAGCCGCCGACCACGCGGTTGAACGCCTGGGCCCAGCGGTAACGCATGGGGCGCTCGACGTCCGCGAACAGGATGATCCGGTTCTGGTCGGTCTTGTTTTCGGCGTAATGGATGAAGGTCTCGTCGAACACGACCGCCTCGCCGTCGCGCCAGTAGTATTCCTGGCCGTCGACGTTGATGTAGCAGTCGGGGCTGTTCGGCGTGATCAGGCCCATGTGGAAACGCAGCGAACCGGCGTACGGATCACGATGGCGCGGCAGGCGGCTTCCCGGGGGCAGCGAAGCGAACATCGCGGCCTTGATGGTCGGGATGCCCGCCAGCAGCTTGGTCGTGACCGGACAGAGGGCCTCGGCCGACGGATGGTCGGCGTCATACCACTTCAGGTAGAAGCGCTTCCAGCCCGTCTTGAAGAACGAGTTGAAGCCCGCATCGTTGTACTTGTCCGACGCCTTGATGTGGCCGTCGCCATAAAGGTTGACGGCCTCGGCGCGGATTTCCTCGCAGCGGTCCAGCAAGACCTTCAGTTCCGGGAACTGGTCCAGGTCGAGATAGGGCTTGTTGGGCACGCTGGAGAACGCGTACATGAAACAGTTCAGCGGCGCCGTGAAGGTGGAGTGATCCAATGCCTGCCGCGAGAACCGGTGTCGTACGCGGCCACGGTAGTGGACTACCGTGGCGCATACGATGAATAACGCCAGAATGAACCACTTCATTCTTTTGTCCTCAATTCACTTGCGGCGCGCCCTCTGCGCGCCCAAGCGCTATTTGTCCAACAAGGACGCGTGAAGTTCCTGCAGCGGATACACCTGCAGGCCGAGGCCTTGACGCAGGTACTGCATGCCCTCGACCGCGGCACGCGCACCGGCGATGGTGGTGAAGAAGGTCACGCGCGCAGCCAGCGCCTGCGTACGGATGGTACGCGAGTCGGCAATGGCGTTGCGGCGCTCTTCGACGGTGTTGATGACCAGCGCGATCTCGCCGTTCTTGACCATGTCGACGATGTGCGGACGGCCTTCCGTGACCTTGTTGACCAGTTGCACGGGAATGCCCGCCGCTTCGATCTCGGCCGCGGTGCCGCGCGTGGCCACCAGCTTGAAGCCCAGGGCGTGCAGGCCGCGCGCCACTTCGACGGCGCGGGGCTTGTCCTGGTTCTTGACGCTGATGAACACCGTGCCGGATTCCGGCAGGCGCACGCCGGCGGCAAGCTGCGACTTGACGAAGGCCTCGCCGAAGCTGGTGCCCACGCCCATGACTTCGCCGGTCGACTTCATTTCCGGGCCGAGGATGGTGTCCACGCCCGGGAACTTCACGAACGGGAACACGGCTTCCTTGACCGAGAAGTAAGGCGGCACGACTTCGCGGGTGACGCCCTGGGCCGCCAGCGTCTGGCCGGCCATGGCGCGCGCGGCGATCTTGGCCAGTTGCAGGCCGGTGGCCTTGGACACGTAGGGCACCGTGCGCGAAGCGCGCGGGTTCACTTCCAGCACGTAGACATCGCCGCCCTGGATGGCGAACTGCACGTTCATCAGGCCGCTGACGTTCAGGGCCTTGGCCATCATGCCGGTCTGGCGCTTGATCTCGGCGATGACGTCGGCCGACAGCGAGTACGGCGGCAAGCTGCAGGCGGAGTCGCCCGAGTGCACGCCGGCCTGCTCGATGTGTTCCATGACGCCGCCGATGAAGACGGTTTCGCCGTCGGCCAGGCAGTCCACGTCGACTTCGGTGGCGTTGTTCAGGAAGCGGTCCAGCAGCACGGGCGAGTCATTGCTGACCTTCACGGCCTCGCGCATGTAGCGTTCGAGGTCCTGCTGCTCGTGCACGATTTCCATGGCACGGCCGCCCAGCACGTAGCTGGGACGCACCACCAGCGGGTAGCCGATCTCGGCGGCGTGGGCCAGGGCCTCGGCTTCCGTGCGGGCCGTGCGGTTGGGCGGCTGGCGCAGGCCGAGCTTGTTCAGCAGCTTCTGGAAACGCTCGCGGTCTTCGGCGATGTCGATGGATTCCGGGCTGGTGCCGATGATCGGCACGCCGTTGGCTTCCAGCGCGCGCGCCAGCTTCAGCGGGGTCTGGCCGCCGTACTGGACGATCATGCCGACCGGATTTTCCTTGTGGACGATCTCCAGCACGTCTTCCAGCGTCAACGGCTCGAAGTACAGGCGGTCGGAGGTGTCGTAGTCGGTGGAGACGGTTTCCGGGTTGCAGTTGACCATGATGGTCTCGTACCCGTCGTCACGCAGCGCCAGCGCGGCATGCACGCAGCAGTAGTCGAACTCGATGCCCTGGCCGATGCGGTTCGGGCCACCGCCCAGCACCACGATCTTCTTGCGGTCGGTGGGCGCGGCTTCGCACTCTTCCTCGTAGGTCGAGTACATGTAGGCCGTGCGGGTGGCGAATTCGGCGGCGCAGGTGTCCACGCGCTTGTAGACCGGGCGCACGTTCAACTGGTGACGCAGCTTGCGCACTTCGGATTCGACCGTGTCCAGCAGGAACGCCAGGCGACGGTCGGAGAAACCGCGGCGCTTCAGTTCCCAGAGGGTGGCGTAGTCCAGGTCGGACAGCGTCTTCTGTTCGAGCGCCAGCTCGATATCGACGATTTCCTTGATCTGCGACAGGAACCAGGGGTCGATGTGCGTGATGTTGTGCACTTCGTCCAGCGTGAAGCCCTGCGCGAAGGCGTCGCCCACGTACCAGATGCGTTCCGGACCGGGTTCGCCCAGCTCGACCTGCAGCTTTTCGCGGTCGGTGGTCTTCTGGTTCAGGCCGTCGACGCCGACTTCCAGGCCGCGCAGCGCCTTCTGGAACGATTCCTGGAAGGTGCGGCCGATGGCCATGACTTCGCCCACGGACTTCATCTGGGTGGTCAGGCGCGCGTCGGCGGTGGGGAATTTCTCGAAGGCGAAACGCGGCACCTTGGTGACCACGTAGTCGATCGACGGCTCGAACGAGGCGGGCGTGGCGCCGCCGGTGATTTCGTTCTTGAGCTCGTCCAGCGTGTAGCCCACGGCCAGGCGCGCGGCGACCTTGGCGATGGGGAAACCGGTGGCCTTGGACGCCAGCGCCGACGAACGCGACACGCGCGGGTTCATCTCGATGACGATCATGCGGCCGTTCTTGGGGTTGACCGCGAACTGCACGTTCGAGCCGCCCGTGTCCACGCCGATCTCGCGCAACACCGCGATCGATGCGTTACGCATGATCTGGTATTCCTTGTCGGTCAGCGTCTGGGCCGGCGCCACGGTGATCGAGTCACCAGTGTGCACGCCCATGGGGTCCAGGTTCTCGATGGAGCAGACGATGATGCAGTTGTCCGCCTTGTCGCGGACCACTTCCATCTCGAATTCCTTCCAGCCCAGCAGCGACTCTTCGATCAGCAGCTCGCTGGTGGGCGAGGCTTCCAGGCCGCGGCGGCAGATGGTTTCGAATTCTTCGGCGTTGTAGGCGATGCCGCCGCCCGAGCCGCCCATGGTGAAGCTGGGGCGGATCACGGCGGGGAAGCCCGAGGTGCCGACTTCCGCGGCGATGCGGCGCTGCACTTCCCAGGCTTCGTCCATGCTATGGGCGACGCCCGACTTGGCCGATTCCAGGCCGATGTCGGTCATGGCCTGTTTGAACTTCTGGCGGTCCTCGGCCTTTTCGATGGCGTGCTCGTTGGCGCCGATCAGTTCGACGTTGTGCTTTTTCAGCACGCCATGGCGGGCCAGGTCGAGCGCGCAGTTCAGCGCGGTCTGGCCGCCCATGGTGGGCAGCAGCGCATCGGGCTTTTCACGCTCGATGATCTTTTCGACGGCCTGCCAGGTGATGGGCTCGATGTAGGTGACGTCGGCCGTTTCCGGGTCCGTCATGATCGTGGCGGGGTTGCTGTTCACCAGGATGGTGCGGTAACCCTCGGCCTTGAGCGCCTTGCACGCTTGCGCGCCGGAATAGTCGAATTCGCAGGCCTGCCCGATGATGATGGGGCCGGCGCCGATGATGAGAATGCTTTTTAGGTCTGTACGCTTGGGCATGATGCAATCTTTACTTTTGGCCGGACATCAGGCTGATGAACTTGTCGAACAGCTCCAGGATGTCGTGCGGACCGGGGCTGGCTTCGGGGTGGCCCTGGAAGCAGAAGGCCGGACGGTCGGTGAGCTCGAAGCCCTGCAGCGTGCCGTCGAACAGCGAGACGTGCGTGACGCGCGCATTGGCCGGCAGGCTGGCCGCATCGACCGCGAAACCGTGGTTCTGGCTGGTGATGAAGACGCGCTTGGAGGCCAGGTCCTGCACCGGGTGGTTGGCGCCGTGGTGGCCGGTCTTCATCTTGAGCGTCTTGCCGCCGACGGCCAGGCCCATGATCTGGTGGCCCAGGCAGATGCCGAACACCGGCAGCTTCTTGTCCAGGAACACGCGGGTGGCGTCGATGGCGTAGTCGCAGGGCTCGGGGTCGCCGGGGCCGTTGGACAGGAACACGCCGTCGGGATTGAGCTTCAGCACGTCCTCGGCGCTGGTCTGGGCCGGCACCAGCGTCAGGCGGCAGCCGCGGTCGGCCAGCAGGCGCAGAATGTTGGACTTGATGCCGAAGTCGTAGGCGACGACATGGAATTTGGACTGGTCCGGCTGGGTGTAGCCTTCGCCCAGTTGCCAGGTGCCCTGGGTCCAGGTGGTGCTGTCCTTGATGGACACGACCTTGGCCAGGTCCTGGCCGGCCATGCCGGCAAAGCCGCGGGCCAGTTCGACGGCGCGGTCGGCGTCCGAACCAACGAAGATGCAGGCGCCCTGGGCGCCCTTTTCACGCAGGATGCGGGTCAGCTTGCGGGTGTCGACGCCGGAAATGGCGACGATGCCCTGCTCGGACAGGTACTCGGGCAGCGATTGCGTGGAACGGAAGTTCGACACGCGGGCGGGACAGTCGCGCACCACCAGGCCGGCGGCGTAGACGCGGTTGGCTTCGACGTCCTCGGCGTTGACGCCGGTGTTGCCGATATGCGGATAGGTCAGCGTGACGATCTGGCCGCTATAGCTGGGATCGGTGAGAATTTCCTGGTACCCGGTCATCGCGGTGTTGAACACCACTTCGGCAACGGTATGCCCAGGCGCACCGATCGACACGCCTCGAAAAATGGTACCGTCCGCCAGAGCCAGAATTGCAGGAGGGAAGCGGTTGATCCCCTCGGGAAAGAGTTGCGGCAGCACAGTAAACCCCGGTTTTAGAATCGATAATCAAACCTTGGAATTATACCTTGAGCGGGCGTTTTTCCCGGGGAACCGCGCCAAATAAGGCTGAGATCGGAGATTTCAGCCGCCGCGCCAGGCCGATCACGGCCCGCCGCCGGCCTACCAACGGTGACAGCGCGGCCGGCGGCGCGGTGATACGCTAAAGCACCTTCAACCCTGATGCTGCGAGCCGTATTGTCCATGTCCAGCCAACTTGACGCCCTGCGCAATCACACCACCGTCGTCGCCGACACCGGCGATTTCGAAGCGATGAAGGCGCTGCGGCCCACCGACGCCACCACAAACCCGTCCCTTATTTTGAAGGCCGTGCAGCAGGATGCCTACCGCCCGCTGCTGGAAAAGACCGCGCGCGACCACCGCGGCGCCCCCACGCCCGAATTGATGGACCGCCTGCTGGTCGCCTTTGGCCGCGCCATCCTGGACATCGTGCCCGGCCGCGTCTCGACCGAAGTGGACGCGCGCCTGTCGTTCGACACCCGCGCCACCATCGAGCGCGCCCGCGCCCTGATCGCCCTGTACGAAGCCGCCGGCGTGCCACGCGAACGGGTGCTGATCAAGATCGCATCCACCTGGGAAGGCATCCAGGCGGCCCGCGCGCTGCAGGCCGAGGGCGTGCGCTGCAACCTGACGCTGCTGTTCTCGCTGCCGCAGGCGGTGGCCTGCGCCGATGCCCAGGTGCAGTTGATCTCGCCGTTCGTCGGCCGCATCTACGACTGGCACAAGAAGGCCGCGGGCGCCAATTGGGTCGAAGCCGACCACGCCGGCGCGCGCGACCCCGGCGTGCAGTCGGTGACCCGCATCTACCAGTACTACAAGCGTTTCGGCATCGCCACCGAGATCATGGGCGCCAGCTTCCGCAACGTCGGCCAGATCCTGGCGCTGTCGGGCTGCGACCTGCTGACCATCAGCCCCGAGCTGCTGACCCAGCTCGCGCAGACCGAAGGCGACGCCCCGGCGCAACTGCGCGCCGACGCGGTGAGCGGCGATATCGCCCGCATCGCCTCGGATGAAGTGGCGTTCCGCACCCTGCTCAATGACGACGCCATGGCCAGCGACAAGCTGGCCGAAGGCATCCGCGCGTTCGTGGCTGACGCCATCAAGCTGGACGCGCTGATCGAAGCGCAACGCGCCTGACCGCTTGCCCGGCCGGCATTGGCCGGGCGCGCTCAGCGATGATCGTGCGAATGCACCTGCAGCGCTTCCAGGAAGCGTGACACCATGTTGTAGGCCGCCACGGTGGCGGTCAATTCCACGGTCAGCTTGTCGGATCCCATGGCGGCGCGGGCCGCCTGGAACACCGGCTCGGGCACCTGCACCTGGCGCGTCATGGCGTCGGTGTAGGCCAGCACGGCGCGCTCGCGCTCGCTGAAGAGGGACGAGGCCTCCCAATCGGACAAGGCGTCCAGTTGGGCCTGCGACACGCCCTCTTTCAGCGCGATCGGCGCATGCTGGTCGGCCTCGTAGGGCGCGCCGTTGATCGCCGCCACCCGCATGATCACCAATTCGCGGATGTCGCCCGGCAGGGTCGACAACTGCCGGATCGAGGTCAGGTAGTTGAGCCAGCCGCCGGCCACGGCCGGGCTGTGCAGCAACATCTGGTACAAGTGCAGCACGCTGCCGCGTTCGGCGACGATGCGGTCGACCAGGGGTCGCGCTTCGGGATGGGACAGATCGGCGTAGGGAAGACGCGCCATGGAAACTCCGGAATAATCCGGCCGCTTGCGCCAAACGGCCAGGGGGATGGTGGACGCCCAAAAGACGAGGCGGCGCGCGCCAAAATCCCCTACGCTGCATATGCACACATTCGCAAGAACTTTGACATAATGACAACACATTGCGCACCTCCAGGACAAGCCTAGAATGAATGCGCCCACCCAGTCGCATCCGCCAGTCACGCTCGCGAACTGCGACAGCGAACCGATTCACGTCCCGGGCGCGATCCAGCCCCTGGGCGCGTTGCTCGCCTTCGATGCCGCGGGCGTGTTGCGCTACGCCAGCGAAAACGCGCCGCAGGTGCTGGGGATGCCGGTCGCATTGGGCTATCGCTGCGATCCGGCTTCGCTGCCGCCGGGCCTGGCGCGGAACCTGCCAGGCTGGCTGTCTCAGGACGATCCCGTCTTCGATCCGCTCAGCATCTCGCTGGACGGGCACGTCTACGACGTCATCGCCCACCGCAACACCGACGAACTGACGCTGATCGAACTCGAGCGCCGCGGCAACGACGCCTGCATCGCCGATCAGGCGCTGATCTACCGCAGCATCGAGCGCGTGCGGGCCCAGCGCGACATCGCCGGCCTGCTGGAGCGCGCCGTCCAAGAGGTGCAACGCGCCACCGGCTTCGACCGCGTCATGGCCTATCGCTTCCATCCTGACGACAGCGGCGAGATCGTGGCCGAGCGGCGCGGCGATCCCGCGCTCGAGGACTGGGTCGGGCGCCGCTATCCCGCCGGCGACATTCCGGCCCAGGCGCGCCGCCTGTACACCGTGAATACCTTGCGCCAGATCGCCGACGGCCAGTACCGGCCGGTGCGGGTGCTGGCGCAGGACGGCATCGACGCGCCGCTCGACATGAGCTTCTCGGTGCTGCGCAGCGTGTCGCCGGTCCATCTGGAATACATGGCGAACATGGGCGTGCGCGCCACCATGAGCCTGTCGCTGGTGATCGGCGGCAGGCTCTGGGGCATGATCGCGTGCCACCACCATTCGCCGCGCCTGGTCCCCTACCCGGCCCGGCTGGCCTGCGAGGCGCTGGCGCAGGTGCTGTCCGCGGCGCTGGCGACCATCGAGGGCAACGACCGCGCCGCGCAGACACGGCGCAATGCCGCGCTGGTCAGCCGGTTGACCGAGCGCGCGTCGGATTCCGAAAACATCCACCAGGCCCTTTCCGGCGGCCCGGAAACGCCCGCCTCGCTGATCGCCAACGACGCCGCGCTGTGCCTGTGGGGCAACAGCGTCACGGTATTCGGAGGCATCGCGCCGCGCGGCGAACTTGCCGGCATCCTGTGCGCGCTGGACCAGAGCGGGCAACGTGTCGTCCACACCAACCACATCGCGCGCGACTATCCCGAGCTGCAGACCGACCTGGTGCCCTATGCGGGCCTGCTGGCGTGCAAGTTCGATCCCATGAACAATGGTTGGCTGATCTGGTTGCGGCGCGAACAGATCGAGACCGTGGTGTGGGGCGGCAAACCCGAAAAGCAATACGCGGTGGGCAACCTGGGGCCGCGCCTGACTCCGCGCGGCTCGTTCGAGGCCTGGCGCGAGGTCATGCGCGACACCAGCCCGCCCTGGCTGCCGGCCGAACTCGAGGCGGCCGACAACCTGCGCGACGAGCTGTCGCACATTGCCACCAGCCGCGCCGCCGACGTCGACCGCGCCCGCACCGCGCTGCTGGCGATGCTGGGCCATGACCTGCGCGATCCGCTGCAATCGATTTCCATGGCGGCCACGCTGCTTTCGCGGACCGACGCCGGCGCGCGCATGGGCGAGCGCATCCGCTATTCCAGCGGACGCATGCAGCGGCTGATCTCGCAGGTGCTGGATCTATCCCGGCTGCAGGGCGGCATGGGGCTTGGCATCGAAAAGCGCGAATGCCGCCTGTCCGACCTCCTGAACGGTCTGATCGAGGAAAAGCGCCAGGCCTATCCCGGCCTGCTCATCGAGCCGGACGTGCACCCCGACCTGGTGCTGACGGCCGACACCGACCGCATCGCCCAGGTGGTCACCAACCTGATGAGCAACGCCCGCCAGCATGGCGCGCCGCGCATGCCGATCCACGTCAGCGCGATGCCGCGTGGCGACACCATCGAACTTACCGTGGCCAACCATGGCGCGCCGATCCCCGACGAGGTCATGGCGCACCTGTTCTCGCCCTTCAAGCCCGAATCCCTGGGCCAGTCGCGCAACCGCAATGGCCTCGGGCTCGGCCTGTACATCGCCGAACAGGTGGTGCGCGACCACCAGGGCGAGATCGCCGTCGACTGCCGCGACGGCCTGGTCATTTTCACCGTTACCCTGCCGCGCGACCAGGATGCGCCGCAGATCCCCGAATCTGGAGACACCCCTTGAACGACGAGCGCGCCCTACGCGTCCTGCTGGTTGACGACAATGAAATGGGCTCGGAACTGCTGGCCGAATTCCTGGCGCTGTCCGGCCTGGAAGCGCGCTGCGCAGGTACTGGCGAAGACGCGCTGCGGCAGGCCGCCACGTTCGCTCCCGAAGCAGTGCTGGTCGACATCCTGCTTCCCGACATGGACGGCTACGAGCTGGCCCGCCGGCTGCGCGAACGCAATGTGTCATCGCGCATCTACGCCCTGAGCGGCCTGGCGCGGCATGAACGGCACGAAGACGCCACCGCCCTCTTCGATGGCTGGATCGAAAAGCCCGCCGACCCCGATGCGCTGCTGACCGTGCTGCGCCAGGCAGGTTGACACCGCCATGCAAGTCGATATTTCCGCCCAGGCGCTGGCCGCGCAAGGCGTACGGCTGAAGGTGCTGGCGCAGATATTCCCGGTGCTGCGCCATGAGGCCATCGCGCCGCTATCGAACGCCACCTTGGCGGCGGCGATGCTGGGCCACGCGCCGGAAGGCGCGGATGCCGAGGCCCGGCAGCAGCGCTGCGAACGGCTCGCCGGAGACCTCAACGATATGCTGGAAGACAGCGTCAGCGTGATCCGCGACCTCGACCAGTGGTTCAGCGACAACGGCGCGATGCTGCCGCTGGCAACGCTGCTCAAGGAATGCCGCAAGCTGCTGTTCTCGCAATTGATGTGGTCCAAGCGCCGGGTCCGCTGGCCCGAGGACCCGGGCATGCTCGAACTGCCCGCTTTCAGCAGTCGTTATCTGCTCATGGCCTGGCTGCTGTGCCTGGTGGCCTGGCTGCCCGAAGACGCCGAAGTGGAGCTCGACACGGCTGACCCCTCGGCATGGCATGCCCGCTTCGCCGTGCCCGCGCAGGCGCCGGACGGGCCCGCGCTGTTCGACGCGCGCGACATCGAATGGCTGGCCGCCGATTCAGGCTGGCGCTTCGAGCGGCAGCCGCAGATCTGGTCCTTGCACCGCAACGCCGCCCCCGGCAATGAGCCCGCATGATCTCCCCGGTGCACCAACTCCTGCGCGACGGCACGCGCGACCGCCACGAGGCCCTGGATATGGGGCTGGCGCTGGCCGATGGCAACGTCAGCCCGGCCCGCTATGTGGCTTATCTGCGCGCCATGCTGGGCTGGCTTGAACCGGTGGAAAGCCGGCTGTGGCAACTGGACTGGCCCGCCTCGTTGCGGGCTGCGGACCGGGACGGCAAAAGCGCGTTGATCCGTGCCGACCTGCGGGCGGCGGGCGACAGCGCGCCGGTTCCGCAATGTCCCGATGCGCCGCGCCCGCTGGCGGCCGACGCCTATGCGCTGGGCGTGGCTTACGTGGTCGAGGGTTCGCAATTGGGAGGACGCTTCCTGGCCAAGCGGCTCGAAGCCGCCGATCCGCCGTTGCCGCTGCGCTACCTGCGCGGCTATGGCGATGAGGTCGGACCACTGTGGAAGGGTTTCCTGCAACACCTGGACGTGGCGGCGCAAGGACAGGAAACGCAGGCGCTGAAAGGCGCGCGCGACGCGTTCGACAGCCTCGCCGCCTGGCTCCGGGACCAGGGCGCCCTGCAGAGCCCGGGCCAGCGATAGCCGCCGGGCCGCGCCAGCGCGCGGCTCCGGGACGGCCAGCGGGTCAGATCTTCTCGGTCTCGCCCGACTTCGGCTGCCACTTCATCAAACGTTTTTCACCGATCCCGACGATGTAATCCAGCACCAGCGCGAACGCGGTCAGCACCACGATGCCGGCGAACACCGTGTTGACGTCGAAGGTGCCCTCGGCCTGCAGGATCAGGTAGCCGACGCCGCTGGCCGAGCCCAGGTATTCGCCCACCACCGCGCCGACGAAGGCCAGGCCCACCGAGGTGTGCAGGCTGGAGAACACCCAACTGGTGGCCGACGGCAGGTAGACGTGGCGCAGCAACTGGCGCCGGCGCGCGCCCAGCATGCGGGCGTTGTCCAGCAGCGTCGGACTGACTTCGCGCACGCCCTGGTAGACGTTGAAGAAGACGATGAAGAACACCAGCGTCACCGCCAGCGCCACCTTGGACCAGATGCCGAGCCCGAACCACATGCCGAAGATCGGCGCCAGGATCACGCGCGGCATGGAGTTGGCCGCCTTGATGTAGGGATCGAGAATCGCGCTGGCGCGCGGCGACAGGCCCAGCCACAGGCCGAAGGCCAGGCCGGCGATGGTGCCGATGAAAAAGGCCAGCACGGTTTCGGTCAGCGTGACCCACAGGTGGGTGTAGATGTCGGCGTTGGTGACGAACCAGGCCCAGATGCGGCCCCATACCTTGAGGGGCTCGCCGAAGAAGAACGCCACCTTGGAATCGCGCGAGGCGAAATGCCACACGCCCAGGATGACGACGAGCAGCAGCAACTGCCAGAAGCGCAGGCTGGCGGAACCTGGTTTGAACGACTTGGACATGGTCAGGGCCTGTTCATGGGGAAGCGGGCGTGGCCGGGATCAGGCACGGCCTCAGGCCCGCTTCTGTTGTTGGGCATAGCCCTTGAGCACTTCCTCGCGCAGCACGGCCCAGATGGCCGCATGCAGTTCGACGAAGCGCAGGTTGTTGCGCACCTCGGCCACGTCGCGCGGACGCGGCAGGTCGATGGCGAATTCGCCGATGGGATGCGTGCCTGGCCCGGCCGACAGCACCACCACGCGGTCGCTCATGGCGATGGCTTCGTCCAGGTCATGGGTGATGAACAGCACCGCCTTGCGCTTGGCCATCCACAGGTCCAGCACCTCGTTTTCCATCAGTTGGCGCGTCTGGATGTCGAGCGCCGAGAACGGCTCGTCCATGAGGATGATGTCGGGGTCGCGGATCAGCGTCTGCGCCAGCATGGCGCGCTTGCGCATGCCGCCGGACATCTGGTGCGGATAGCGGCTCTCGAAGCCGCCCAGGCCGACGCGGCGCATCCAGTCGCGGCCGCGCTCGAGCGCCTCGTCACGCGGCACGCCGGCGAAATCCAGCCCGGCCACCACGTTGTCGAGCGCGCTGCGCCAAGGCAGCAGCGCCTCGCCCTGGAACATGTACCCGGCGCGCGAATTGATGCCCGACAGCGGCTGGCCGAAGACCTTTACCTGGCCCGACGACGGCGCCAGCAGGCCGGCGCTGACGTTGAGCAGGGTGGACTTGCCGCAGCCCGTGGGGCCCACCACCGACACGAACTCGCCCGGCGCGATGGCCAGGCTCGTGTCGCTGACGGCGGTGTAGCGCTGCGAGCGGTCGTCGCGGGAGACGAAGGTGCAGCTGATGTTTTCCAGCGATAGCGCGGCTTCAGCCATTGGGGTACTTCTCGTTGGCGCGGCGGGCGAAATCGTTGGTCCAGACCTTGGACGGATCGATCTTGGCGCCGTCGAAATCCGCCTGGTACGCAGCCAGGGCCTTGAGCGCGGTGGCGGCGCCGTCCTCGGGGATCATGCCGTCGGGCGACAGGCCCTCGAGGCTCTTGCCGATGGCGGCCTTGTACACCGCCGGGTCGCCCAGCAGGTACGTTTCCGGCACGACCTTGGCGATCTCGTCGGGACCGGCCTTCTGGATCCACTTGTCGGCGCGCACCATGGCGTTGGTGAGCGCCTGCACGGTATTCGGATTGGCGTCGACGAACGCCTGCGGCGCGTACAGGCAGCCGGCCGGCATGTTGCCGCCGAAGATGTCCTGCGTGTCCTTGAGCGTGCGGGTGTCGACGATGATCTGGATGTCACCCGGCATTTCCAGCATCGACACCACGGGGTCGGTGTTGGAGATGGCGTCGATCTGGCCGCTGCGCAGCGCGGTCACCGCGCCGGCGCCAGCGCCCACGCCGATGATGGAAACGTCGGAAGCCTTCAGGCCGTGCTTGGCCAGGAAGAAGCTGACCACCATGTTGGTGGACGAGCCCGGCGCGGTCACGCCGATCTTCTTGCCCTTCAGGTCGGCCGGGCCCTTGTAGTTGGGCAGGTTCTTCTTGGAGACGCCCACGCCGATCATCGGCGCGCGGCCCTGCAGCACGAAGGCGCGGTAGGCCTGGCCCTTCGATTGCATGGCAAGGGTGTGCTCGAAGGCGCCCGAGACCACGTCGGCGCTGCCGCCCACCACGGCCTGCAGCGCCTTGGAGCCGCCGGCGAAGTCGGCGATGGAGACGTCCAGGCCCTCGTCCTTGAAGTAACCGCGCGCCTCGGCGATGGACAGCGGCAGGTAGTAGATCAGGGGCTTGCCGCCCACGGCGATCTGGACCTTGGTCTTCTCCAGCTTCTGGGCGCGCACGATGGCGGGGGCCATGCCCATGACGCCGGCGGCGCCGGCCATCTTGAGCAGATCACGACGTGTGACTGACATGTGTTGTCTCCTTGGGTGCGGGGATACCGATAGCGCCGGTCTGCGCCAGCTTGTCGATAGCCGCTGAATCATACCCCAGCGATTTCAGGACTTCCTCGGTATGTTCCCCTAATGACGGACCGATCCAGCGGGTGCCGCCCGGGGTTTCCGAGAGCTTGGGCACCACCGCAGGCAGCTTGACCGGACTGCCGTCGGCGAAGTGGTGCTGCTCGATCATGCGGCGCGCCAGGAACTGCGGATCGCTGAACATGTCGGCCACGCTGTAGATCTTGCCGACCGGCACGTCGGCCGCCTTCAGGGTGTTGAGCGCTTCCTCGATGCCGCGGCCATCGCACCATTGCTGGATGGCGCCGTCGATCTCGGCGACCCGGCGGGCGCGGCCATCGTTGCGCACCAGGTCCGGGTCCGAGGCAAGGTCGTCGCGGCCGATGGCCAGCATCAGGCGGTGGAAGATCGCGTCGCCATTGCCGGCGATGACGATGTTCTGGCCGTCGCGCGTGGTGTAGGTGTTGGACGGCACGATGCCGGGCAGCGCGCCGCCGGTGCGTTCGCGCACCACGCCGGCCACGTCATATTCGGGCACCAGGCTTTCCATCATGTTGAACACGGCCTCATACAGCGCCACGTCGACCATCTGGCCCTGCCCCGCCTGGCATCCTTCGCCCTGCACGCCGTTCCAGCGGCCGCCGGTGGCGTCGCGGTGGCGCAGCGCCATCATCGCGCCGATCACGCCATGCAGCGCGGCGATCGAATCGCCGATCGAGATGCCGACCCGCAGCGGCGGCCGGTCGGGATGCCCCGACACGTAGCGCAGGCCGCCCATGGATTCGCCGATGGCGCCGAAGCCCGGTTGATCCTTCATCGGGCCGGTCTGGCCGTAGCCGGACAGGCGCACCATGATGAGGGCGGGATTGATGGCGCGCAACTGCTCGAAGCCCAGGCCCCACTTCTCGAGCACGCCGGGGCGGTAGTTCTCGACCACCACGTCGGCGTCCAGCGCCAGTTTGCGGGCGATTTCGCGGGCCTCGGGATGCTTGAGATTGAGGGCAATGGATTGCTTGTTGCGGGCCTGCACCGTCCACCACAGCGAATTGCCTTCATGCAGGTGGCGCCAACTGCGAATGGGGTCGCCCCCGCCCGTGCCGTCGGGACCGTGCGGCGTTTCCACCTTGATGACGTCGGCGCCGAATTCGCCGAAGATGCGCGCGGCGAACGGGCCGGCGATGAGCGTGCCGAGTTCCAGGACCTTCAGGCCGGTCAGGGCTGACATGTTGGTTGTCTTCCTCTCGTGGAGGCCGCGCCGCGCGGGCGGGCCGTTTTTCCAATGCCCGCCGGTACATTGCCGGCGCGCTATTGTGGGGGCGTGTCAGGTGGTCTTGCGCTCCATCAGCGCCCAGGCGATGGTGCCGGCGTCCACGTATTCCAGCTCGCTGCCGGCCGGCACGCCGCGCGCCAGGCGCGTGACCCGCAGGCCGCGCTCGCCCAGGGCCTCGCCCAGGAAATGCGCGGTGGTCTCGCCTTCGGCGGTGAAGTTGGTGGCCAGGATAACCTCCTGCACCACGCCGTCGGTGGCGCGGCGGATGACGCGGTCGAAATCCAGCTCGCGCGGGCCGATGCCCTCGAGCGGCGCGACGCGTCCCATCAGCACGTAGTACAGGCCGCGGTAGCCGTGGCTGGACTCGATCATGTTCTGATCGGCCGGCGTCTCGACGATGCACAGTAGCGAGGGATCGCGCTTGGGATTGGCGCAGGTCGCGCACACGTCTTCTTCGGCGAAGCTGTTGCAACGCGAGCAGTGGCGCAGGTCGCGCACGGCGCCGGCCAGCGCGCGTCCGAGCATGTCGGCGCCCTGGGGGTCGTGCTGCAACAGGTGATAGGCCATGCGTCGCGCGGAACGCACACCCACGCCGGGCAGGCGCCGCAGCGCCTCGATCAGCGAGACCAGCGGTTCGGGTTCGGGCAGTAGAGGGTCCATGACACGACGGCAACTTGCGGACGGCAAAGGCCGCGCCGCCCGGGGCGGCGGCGGCCGGAACGTTCGATCAGAACGGCAGCTTCATGCCCGGGGGCAGCGGCATGCCGGCGGTGACGGACGCCATCTTTTCCTGCGAGGTGGCTTCGGCCTTGCGCAGCGCGTCGTTGAAGGCGGCGGCGACCAGGTCTTCCAGCATGTCCTTGTCGTCGGCCAGCAGCGACGGATCGATTTCGACGCGCTTGACGTCGTGGCGGCAGGTCATGGTGACCTTGACCAGGCCGCCGCCGGAGGCGCCTTCGACCTGGATCTCGGCCAGCGCGTCCTGCGCCTTCTTCATGTTTTCCTGCATCTGCTGCGCCTGGCGCATCAGGCCGGCCAGTTGTCCTTTCATCATGATGGAGCTTCCTTGAACGAGGGAATGTAGGGATTTGCCGGCGCGTTACGCGGCGGCGGAAGGAGAGTCGACGTGGCGGATCGAACCGGCCACGACATGGGCGCCGAAGTCTGCCACCAGCGCCTGCACGAAGGGATCGACGGCGACCGCGTCCTCGGCGGCCTGCTGGCGCGCCGCGCGCTCGGCCTGGGCCACGGCGTGGGCCGTGGCTTCACCGACCGCGCCGACGTCCACGTCCAGCCGGATGCCCTGGCCGAAGTGTTCGCACAGCACCGTCTGCAGGCGCACGCGGCTTTCGCTTTCGGCCAGCGTCTTGACGGCCACGCGCAGGATGATGGCATCGCCCTGCACGCCGGCCCATTCGCTCTGGCGCGCCAGTTCGGCGGCCAGGCCGGTGACCGGCAGGCGCGCGGCCAGTTCGGGCCAGGCGGCGGAGGTCATGTCGGCCAGGCGCGCGCGCGACTGGCGCTTGCGGGCCGGGGCCGGGCCTTCGCGCCGGGCCGGCGCCGCCGACGGGGCGGGCGCGACAGAGGGCGCGCTGGCCAGCGTTTCGAAATCGTCGTCGGGGTCGGACGTGAAGCCGCCGTCGGGCGCGAAGCCAGCATCAGGCACGAAGCCGCCTTCGGCCTCGAACGGGATTTCCTCATCGACCCAGGACGGCGGACCGTCATCATCGGCGGCCGGCGCGACCGCGGCGGCCGCGGGCGTCACGGCCAGCGGGGCCGACTTGGCGGGCGCCGGGCTGGCGGAGGCCTCCGTGGCTGGGGCACGCGCCGCGGACGCATCCGCGACGGCGGGCGCGGCAACGGGCGCTGCCGTGGCCGGCACGCTCGGCGCGGCGGTATTCATGGGGGACGACGGCTGGGCAGCGGCGTCGACGGCCGCCGGGGCGGAACCCGCGGCGGTCGGCGCATCTTCCCAAGGCGGCACGCTGGCAGCGGCCGGCTGGGCGGGCGCGGCGACGGGTGCGGCAACAGGCGCTGCGACAGGCGGTATAGCCACCGCAGTGGGCGCAACAGCCGCGGGCGCGTCGGCCGGCGCCGGCGCGACGTTCGCTTGCGGCACGCTGCCGGGGGAGGACGGCGCGGGGGCTGTCGCCACGGGGACCGGCGTGGGCGCAACGGGTTGCGCCACCGGCGCGACCCGTTCCACCACCGGCGCGGCGGCGACCGGCGCCGCTTGCGGCGGCTGCGCGGCGGCCACGGCGGGCTCGGCCGTCTGGCGGGCCGGCGTGGCGGGCGCTTCGATGGCGGTCTGCGGACCGGCGTCACCGTTGAGCGCCAGCATGCGCAGGCAGGCCATGATGAAACCGGCGTACTCGTCCGGCGCCAGCGTCAGTTCGCCGCGGCTGTGCACCGCCACCGAGTAGAACAGTTGCACCGCGTCGGGATGCAGGGTCTGCGCCAGGCGGGCGATGTCGGCCGCCAGCGGATCCTCGGCCGGCATCACGCCGGACACGCGCTGCTCGATGGCGACGCGCGACAGCAGCACCGCCAGGTCGGCCAGCGCGCCGGCGTACGACAGGCCGCGGGTGGCGAGTTCGTCGGCCACCGCCAGCACGCCCTTGGCGTCGCCGGTGGACAGCGCGTCCAGCAGGCGCACCAGGTGGCGCTGGTCGATGGTGCCGAGCATGCCGCGCACGGCGTCCTCGGTGAGATTGCCGGCACTATAGGCGATGGCCTGGTCGGTCAGCGACAGCGCATCGCGCATCGAGCCCGACGCGGCCTGGCCGATCAGCCGCAGGGCGGGCACTTCGAAGCCGACCTGTTCCTCGCCCAGCACCGCCTGCAGGTGGCCCACGATGGAGTCGGCCGGCATCTGCTTCAGATTGAATTGCAGGCAGCGCGACAGCACCGTGACCGGGATCTTCTGCGGATCGGTGGTGGCGAGGATGAATTTGACGTGCGGCGGCGGCTCTTCCAGCGTCTTGAGCATCGCGTTGAACGCGTGCCCGGTGAGCATGTGCACTTCGTCGATCATGTAGACCTTGAAGCGGCCCGCGCCCGGCGCGTAGACGGCCTGCTCCAGCAACTGGGTCATTTCCTCGACGCCGCGGTTGGAGGCCGCGTCCAGTTCGAGGTAGTCGACGAAACGCCCGGCATCGATCTCGGTGCAGGCGCGACAGACGCCGCAGGGCTTGGAAGTGATGCCGGTTTCGCAGTTGAGCGATTTGGCCAGGATACGCGACAGCGTGGTCTTGCCGACGCCGCGGGTGCCGGTGAACAGCCAGGCGTGGTGCAGGCGCTGGGTGTCGAGCGCATGCGTCAGCGCGCGCACCACGTGATCCTGTCCCACGAGGGTATCGAACGATCGCGGCCGCCACTTGCGGGCCAGTACCAGATAAGTCATGGCGGGATTGTAGAGCCTTTGCAAGAGCCGATGCGATTGCCGGCGCGAAATGCAAAGGGGACGGAATCATCTTCCGGGGAAATCCCCTTGGAAAACAACCCCGTCCCCTTTGCGAAAACCGGTTGGCGAGCCTTACTCCGGCACTGACCCTAAACGACTATGGCTGCTTCGTTCCCGACCTGACCAGGTTCACCGTCGAACCATGCGAAGGGGCCCGCCAAGCAAGATTCTAGCAGAGCTTCGCGTTGCTCGCTCGGCTAGCCTCTTGCTTGGCGGGCCCCGGGGGGCTGTATGTGCGCCCCCTCCCCGGCCCTCCCCCCGAGGGGGAGGGGGAGAAGACGTTGCTTCGCTTGTCTTGGCGGCTCGCTTCGCTTTGCCTGGCTCTGTCTTGGCTTACCTTGCCTTTACTTCACTTGGCTCGCTTCGCTTTGCCTGGCTCTGCCTTGGCTTGCCTTGCCTTTACTTCGCTTGGCTCGCTTCGCTTTGCCTGGCTCTGCCTTGGCTTGCCTTGCCTTTACTTCGCTTGGCTCGCTTCGCTTTGCCTGGCTCTGCCTTGGCTTGCCTTGCCTTTACTTCGCTTGGCTCGCTTCGCTTTGCCTGGCTCTGCCTTGGCTTGCCTTGCTTTTACTTCGCTTGGCTTGCTCCGCTTTGCCTGCCTCGCTTGCTTTGGCTTGGCTTGCCCTGGTTGGGCAGGGGGGCTGCTACAGGTCGATCCAGGCGCGGGCGCGGGGGAAGTAGAGGGCGGCGCGGGCTTTGCGGCCGTCCAGGGCGGTGACTTGGGCGCAGTAGCGCAGGAGTTGGTCGCCGTGGCGTTGGCGCATGCGTTGGGCGAAGGCGGCGGGGGATTCGTTGGGTTGGGGGCGGCCTGTTTTGTAGTCGACGATGAGCCAGCCGTCTTCGGTGCTGAGGGCCAGATCGATGACGGAGACCTTGCCGGCGGCGTCGATGAGGGGCCATTCGCGGCGGGCGCCGGATTGGGAGAGGAGCCAGAGGCCGCGGTCGTCGGCGAGGGTCGACTGGAGCGTGTCCAGGACGGCTTCGGCGGCGGCGTCGGCCTGGCTGGCGGGGATGCCGGCGCGGGTCAGTTGGCGGCGCATGGCGGGCAGGCGCTGGGCCAGGGTGTCGGCCGGCCAGGCCGCGATGCCGTCCTGGCCGATGCGGGCCAGCCAGGCGTGGGCCAGGGTGCCGATGGCGGCGTCGTAGCCGGATTCGAGTTGCCAGGCCGGATGTTCGGCGCTGTCGCCCCAGGCGCCGCGCGCGGCGGCGGCGAAGCCGGGGCTGATGGCGATGTCTGCCTGCCGCGCCAATTGCGCCAGGCCGTCGCGGTGCAGCCGGCGCAGCGGTTCGCCCTGCCACTCGGGCGCGTCGGCCACGGGCTCGGCCGTGTCGCCGTCGGCGGCCGGCGGCACCGGAGTCGCCAAGCAGGGCCAGAGGCGGCCCAGCAGGCTCGCGGAGGATGGCGTCTTGGGCTGGCCGCTGGCCTCGTCGACGCTGACGTGGCCGACCAGATGCAGGCGCTTGCGGGCGCGGGTGGCGGCGACGTACAGCAGGCGGTCAATCTCATAGGAGGCGCGGCGGGCCTCGCGCGCGCCCAGGTAGCGCGACACGGGATCGGCCTCGGTTTCGGCGCGCGGCTTGACCGGGCCGAACAGCACGCGCCCGCCGCTTTGCTCGAAGCGCACCAGCGGCGGCTGGTCGCCGCGCGGCGCGCGATGCAGGCCGTACAGGATCACGGTCTCGAACTGCAGGCCCTTGGACTTGTGCATGGTCATGATCTCGACCGCGGCCTCTTCGTCGGCGGCGTCGGGCGCCGCGAACAGGCGCGCGATGCCGGTATCCAGCGCGGCCGCGTCGATGGCCCCGTGCGGCGCCAGGCGCTCGACCAACTGGAACAGGCTTTCGGCGTCGTTGGCGACCGACGGACCGCTGTAGAGCGCCGGCCCGCCCAGGCGGCGCCACAGCGTCTCGACCCAGGCCGCGAACGGCATCGCCCCCGAGGCATTGCGCGTATCCAGCAATATCGCCGCCACCTGCCGCAGGCGCGCGTATTCATCGGGGCGCAGCAAGGTCTCGGCCGAACGCGGAGTATCGGCGCCGCTGAACGAGGGCTCGCCATCGCTCGCCGCGATCGGCGTCAACGCCGGATCAACACGCGAGGCATCAGGCGCCGCATCGGCGAACAAGGCCCCTTGCGCCGGGTTCTCGGTGTCGTCGAACAGCGATCCCTGACGCGCCGCCGGCGCGGTGGCCAAGGGCGCCGCCACGGCCTTCGCCGGCGCCGGGCGCAACAGGCGCTCCAGCAGCACCGGCACCGGCGTCACGTGGTCGGCGCCGAACAGGCGCTGCAACGACTCCAGCGTCAGGCCACAGAACGGCGCGCGCAGCACCGACAGCCACGCCAGCCGGTCGCCCGGATGCGACAGCGCCCGCACCAGTTGCACCAGGTCCGCCACCACCGGCCGCAGCGCCAGCGGCACCAGGTCCACCGCGCGGCAGCGGATGCCTTCCTGCGCCAGCCGACGCGTCAGGTTGCCCAGGTGGCTGCGGGCCCGCACCAGGATGGCGACCGGGTGCTTGCTGCCCGCGTGTTCGGCCAGCGCCTGCCGCACCAGGCCGACGGCGATGTCCTCGGCCTGTTCCTCGGCCGGCGCGGCGCCGGCGCGCGACCAGGCGGGGTGGAAGCGCACGGCCGCATCCGGCAAGGCCTCGTGAAAAGCCGTGGACGGGCTGTACTTGATGGCGCCCGCGGCGGCGTCGCTGCGCTTGGGCAAGAGTTGCGCGAACGACTGGTTGACCCAGTCGACGATGCCGGCCTGCGAGCGGAAATTGTCGGTCAGGTTGAGGAAACCCGGTTGCAGTTCGCCCACGCCCGTTTCCGCGACTTCGAGGAACAGCCCCACCTCCGCCTTGCGGAAACGGTAGATCGACTGCATCGGATCGCCCACCAGGAACAGGCTGCGGCCGTCGCCCTCCTGCCAGCCGGAGGTCAACGTTTTCAACAGATCGAGCTGCGTCTGGCTGGTGTCCTGGAATTCGTCGATCAGCAGATGGCGGATGGACGCGTCGAGCTTGAGCAGCAGCTCGCCCGGATCGTCGGCGCTGCCCAGCGCCGAGGCGGCGCGCTGCGAGATCTCGATGAAATCGACCTCGCCGGTGTCGGCAAAGCGCAGCCGCAATTGCGCCACCGCCAGCGCCAGCGTCATCAACTGCGCGCCCAGCACTTCCCATTGGGCGTCGCTCAAGCGCGGCGCGGGAATGTCGCGCACCGCGGCCAGGCGCCGCACCCACGGGGCGTCACCATCGGCGCTCTCGAGCCAGGCGACGAAGGGTTCTTTATGCGCGCACTTGGCGGGAAAGCCCAGGTTCTTGTTGACGGTCTTGCGCAGCGACCCGGTGCCGGTCAGCAGCAGATGGGCCACGGCGCGCCATTGCTCCAGCACTTCGGCGTCGGCCGGCAGTTCCTCGGTCCAGTCGAGCAAGGCCGCCAGGCGGTCGTCCTCGCCGCCGTCCTGCAATTGCGCCGCGGCCAGCCGCGCCGGGCCGCACAGCGCGTCGGCCCAGCCGTAGGGCATGGCCTCGCACAGCGCGTCCAGGTCTTCGCCGATGGCCTCGGCCAGGGTTTCCTCCAGCGCCTCGCGGTCGGAACCATGGCGCAGCAGCGGCAGCCACTGGTCGCGCTGGCCGAGCATGTCGGCGATGGCGTCCTTGGCCGCCTGCACGTCCACGTCCATGTGCTGCAGCAGGATGCGGACCGCGTCGTAGTCGTCCGCCAGATCGAGCGTGGCGCGCGCCGCCGCTTCGTAATGGGCGCGGGCGTCGTCGGTGATCTCGGGCATGCCGCCCAGTTCGGACAGCCACGGCATGCTGCGGACCAGGCCGGCGCAGAACGAGTCGATGGTGCGGATCGCCAGCCGCGCCGGATGCTCCAGCAGGTGCCATTCCTGTTCGGCGTTGCGCGACAGCGCGGCGCGCGCCAGTTCCCAGCTACGGCGTTCGTGCGCGGCCTCGGGCGGCGCGTCCAGGCCGCGGCGCAGCTTGCTCAGCACGCGCGCATGCATCTCAGAAGCCGCCTTGCGCGTGAAGGTGATGGCGACGATTTCCTCGGGGCGGTTGACGGTGGCCAGCAGCGCCAGGATGCGGTCGGTCAGCAGTTCCGTCTTGCCGGAGCCGGCGGGCGCCTGCACCAGGAAAGAGCGTGCGGGGTCCAGCGCCGCCGCGCGCGCGGCATGGTCCTGGGGCTGGCGTTCCATATCGGCCATGGCTCAGGCGTCCTCGTCATCCAGGTGCAGGCGCAGGAAAGGCAGCGCGTCGCAGTATTTCAGGTCGTCGCGGCGGTAGGCGACGTTGGCGGCATGGCCCGCCACGTATTCATCGGCCAGCGACTCGATCGCGGCGCGCCAGCGCTGGCGGATCTCGGGCCAGGACAGGCCGTCGAAGTACTTGCTCTCGGCCGCCAGCGTCACGCCTTCCATGCCCAGGTCTTCGTCGGCCAGACCCTGCGCCGCCACCTGGCGCGCATGGATCTGGGCCAGCACCAGGCCGGCCACTTCGCCGCCGGCGGCATCGGCCAGCACCGAGGCGTAGAACGGCAACTGCACGTTCACAGGGCGGCTACGCGACCAATCGGGCTCGGGCTTGGCGGCGGCCACGCCGGTCTTGTAGTCGACGATGACGTTGCGGCCGTCGGCCAGCGTGTCGATGCGGTCCAGCCGCAGCTTCAGGTGCAGCGGGCCATGGCGCCATTCGTGGTTCTTCTCGACCTGCGCCACCGCGAACGGCAGGCGCTGGGCTTCCATGTCCAGCCACGACGCCAGCACCGTCCGCGCGCGGGCGCATTCCAGCGCCTTCAGCGCCGGCGCATACTGCTGCAGTTCTTCCTCGGCGGCCTGCGCCACCGCCTGCTCCAGCAAGGCGGGCAGGCGGCCGCCGGCCAGCGTGTCATGCAAGGCCTCCTGGTCGGGCAGCATGCCCCACACCAGTTCCAACGCCTTGTGCAGGAACTGGCCGCGCACGTTCACCGTGGCCGCGTCGGCATAGGCCGCGAGTTCGCGTCCGCCCAGCCGGTGGCGCACGAACGCCCACAGGGGGTTGCGCGCCTGCGTGTCCAATACATCCAGCCCGCCGCCGCCATGGTCGTCGGACGTCAAGGGCGGCCCTTGCGCGTCGTCCAGGGTTTCCTGCGGCAAGGCGGCCACGGCGGCGGCCGGCGCCGGCCGCCAATCGGTCAGGGCAGCTCCGGCGATCAGCGGCGACGGCCGCAACTCGCGTTCGCCATCCATATGCGCGTGGCTGACGATGACCTCCGGCGCGCAGCGGCACAGCGCCGCGTAGATGCCCTCGGCCCACTCGCGTTCGCGCTCGGGCGTGGCGCGCGGCGCCTTGGCCTGACGCAGCACCGCCAGCGGCAGCAGCGGGTTCGGCTTGGGCGAGGCCGGCAGCACGTCGTCGGTCAGGCCCAGCATCCAGACGCCGTCCCAGAAACCGCCTTCGGCTTCCAGCAGGCCCAGCACATCCAGGCGCGCCAGCGGGTCGCGCTGCGGCTGGAACGCGGCCGAGCGCGCCACGCTCTGGAGCAGGTTGACCGCCGCCACGCCGCCCAGCTTGCCGGCGGCCGGCGCCAACGCCGAGAAGCCGCCCAGCGCCTCGCCGAACGCGCCCAGCACCTGATAGCCGACGCTGTCCAGCACGCCCTCGCCGGGAAAGCCGAGCGCCGTCAGCGCCGCCTTCATGCGCAGCATCCAGACATCGCTGGTGGCGCGCGCGCCGCCCTTCGTCCAGATCTCCATGGCCTGGTCCCAGGCCTGCGCCAGCGGCGGCAACTGCGACAGTTGCTTGCGCCATTCCGTCGCGGACAGGTGGATCTGGCCGCGACGGCGCCAGCGCGCATCGAGCGCGGCCAGGCCGGCGCGTTCGCTGACATCGCCCGCGCAGTGGCCCGCCAGCAGCGCGGCGCCCAACACCTCGACGCCGGAGCCGTTGCCGGCCGCGCACTCGGCCAGCGCGCGCAGCCACGCCAACGCGGCGCGCGCCAGCGGCCATTCGTCCAGCGGACGGCCGACCGCCACGTTGAAGGCGAACGCCGGCGCGCCGTCATGGCCCGCCAGCGCCTGGCTGAGAATGCGCCGCGCGAACGGCGACTCGGCTTCGAGCTGGGGCGAGACGATGGCGTAGCGGCCGCCGGGATGACGCTTGAGCTGGCTGGCGGCCCACTCGGCCGCCGCGCGCCATTCGGCGCCCTGGTCCGGCGCCTCGTAGCGGCGCGGCGCGGCGGGCGCGCGCTGCGTGTCGCGCCATTGCGCAATCAGGCAGCCCTGTTCCTCGAATGCCCGCAGCAGGCGCCGAAAACGCGGCGACATGTCGGTAAAGCCAGCCAACACCAGATGGCCGGGCACGGCCAGCCGGCCATCCTCGAGCGCCCGCAGCACGCGGGCATAGCCCTGGTTGGCGTCCTCGGCGTCGATGGCGGCCAGGGCCTGGCGGTAGCGTTCGCGCCAGCGGGCGAAGCCGCGGTACTCGTCAGTGTCGGCGCCGGACGGTACGCGCAGCGCCCACTCGTCCATGAGCTGGTCCGCGTCCATCGACAGGCGCGCCGCCTGGCTCGCGTCCAGCAGCACGCGCTCGGCCTCTTCGGCGCGGATGGCTTCGGTCCAGACCAACTGGGTGGCGAAGCCGTCGAGCCGGTAGGCCGGCACGTCGTCATCGGCCTCGAACGCCAGTTCATTGGCGGATTCGGCCAGCCAGGCGGACAACGGCAGGATGCGCGGCAGTTCGCTGACCTGGCGCTCCTGGCGCAGCAACCCGGCCAGCTCGAGCGTGAGCCGGCGCGACAGGCGGTTGTTGACCGTCAGCACCAGCATGTCGGCGGCGGGCATGTCGCCGATGGCGGACAGGCTCAGGTCGGGGTAGGAAAGCGGGTCGTCCTGCATGGGCGGCGTCAAAACGCGATACGGAAACGCGGTGTCAAAACGATTACCGCCGTAGGATACCGCGCCCCCGCCCCGCCCGCGTGGCTAGAAACCGCACAGCGACGCCAGGTTTTCCCAATGGATCTGCATGTCGGGCTGGGTATAGCCCCAGAAGGCCAGGCCCAGCACCAGGGCCAGCGCCCCCCAGCCCGCCAGGCGCCAGACGCGATGGCGGCGGGCGGGCGATGCGGAGGGCGAGTCGGTCATCAGGGCCACCCGCGTATCAGGCGGTCGCCGGCTGCGCCAGCGGCTGCTCGCGCACCGGCAGGCACAGCAGCGCGGCGGCCACCGCCAGCGCCACGCCCAGCCACCAGACCAGGTCGTAGTTGCCGGTCTTGGCATAGGCATAACCGCCCAGCCACACGCCGATGAAACTGCCAACCTGGTGTCCCAAAAAGACGATGCCCGACAGGGTCGCGGCATAACGCAGGCCATAGATCTGGCCGATCAGCCCCTGCGTCAGCGGCACCGTGCCCAGCCAGAACAGGCCCATCCAGGCCGCGAACGCATACAGCACCCACGGCGACAGCGGCATCCATAACAGCAGCAGGATGCCGAAGGCGCGCATGCCGTAGACCACCGCCAGCAAGCGCTTCTTGCTGTACTGGCCGCCAAGCTTGCCGGCGTAGAAGGACCCCAGCACGTTGAACAGCCCGATCAGCGCGATCGCGGTGGCGCCCTGCCCCGGCGTCAGGCCGCCGTCGGTGACGTAGGCCGGCAGGTGCAGGGTAATGAACGCGGTGTGGAAGCCGCAGACGAAATAGCTCCAGAACAGGAAATGGAACGACGGATGCCGCACCGCCTGCCGCACCGCCGCCGTCAGCGATTGCTGCGGCCCGCCGTGGGCCTGCGGACGGCCGCGCAGGAAATAGGCCAGCGGCGCCGCGCAAGCGACGAACAGCGACAGCACCCACAACGCGCCCGGCCAGTCCAGGCCGGTAATCAGCGCCTGCCCGGTCGGCACCACCGCGAACTGGCCGAGCGAGCCGCCGGCGCTGGCGATGCCCATGGCGGTGCTGCGATAGGCGGGCGGCACGGCACGCGCCACCACCGGCAGGATCACCGGGAACGTGGTGCCGGCCTGGCCCAGGCCGACCAGCAGGCCGGCGCTCAGGTAGAGCGTGGTTTCGTCGGTGGCGAAGCGGGTGCCGATCATGCCCAGCATGTACAGCGCCGCGCCCAGCGCGATGGTGCGGCCGGAGCCATAGCGGTCGGCCAGGATGCCCATGAAAATGCAGGCCACGCCCCAGACCAGGTTCTGCAGCGCGAAGGCCATGGAAAACACTTCGCGGCTCCAGCCGTGCGCCAGGCCCATCGGCTGCATGAACAGGCCGAAGGTGGCGCGCACGCCCATGGCCAGCAGCACCACCAGGGTACCCAGGATGACGGTGCGCACGTAACGCGTATCGGTAGTGCTCGACATGATTGTTCTTATTGATGGAGAAAGGCGCCCCCTCCTCGGGACGGCCTGGCCGTGGGCCAGACGCGCACATCATAAACAAATAACCCGGAGCCACCGGCAATACCCGTGTCGCCACATCGCATATGTCGCCACGGCGCGCGCCGCGCTCAACAATATAGTTGATTTTATCAACCATTTATTTCAGAATGGGATTTTCCCCATCCTGATCAGCCATGACTCTGCAAACTCCGCTGACCCGCCTGCTGGGCACGCGCTATCCGATCATCCAGGGCGGCATGAGCTGGGCCTCGTCGAACGCGGCGCTGGCGCTGGCCGTATCGCGCGCCGGCGGGCTCGGCGTGATCGCCGCCGGCCCCATGTATCCCGAGGCGCTGCGGGCCGCCATCCGCGCGGTTCGCGCCGGCACCGAGGCGCCTTACGCCGTCAACATCCCGCTCTACAACAAGCGGGCGCAGGAACACATGGACATCGCCCTGGCCGAAGGCGTGCCGGTCATCATCGCCTCGCAGGGCGGACCGCAGAAACACATTGGGCGCGCGTGCGACGCTGGCGCAAAATGGCTGCAGGTGATCGCCAGTCCGGAGCATGCCGCCAAGGCCGAAGCGGCCGGCGTGGACGCGGTGATCGCGGTCGGCCTGGAAGCCGGTGGCCACCCAGGCCCCGACGAGGTCGGCTTGCAGGTGTTGCTGCGCGCGGTGGTGCGACGCGTGTCGGTGCCGGTGGTGGCGGCCGGCGGCATTGCCGACGGCGCCGGCATCGCGGCCGCGCTATGCCTGGGCGCGGCCGGCGCGCAACTGGGCACGCGCTTCCTGCTGACGACCGAGGCGGGCGTATGCGACGCCTACAAGGACGCGGTGCTGGCGGCGGGCGTGGCCGACACCACGCTGGTGGGACGCGGCCGTTCGCCGGTGAGAATGTTGCGCAACGCCTTCGCCCGCGACTATCTCGCGGCCGAACATGGCGGCGATCAGGCCATGCTGGAGACCCTGTTCGCCGGCAGTTCCTTGAAGCAGGCCGCCTTCGACGGCGACGTGCAGGGCGGCAAGGTCGAGGCCGGCCAGAGCGCGGGCCTGATCGACAGCCTGCAGCCGGCGGGCGCGGTGGTCGAGCAACTGGTGGCGCAAACGCGCGAAGCGCTCAGGCGCGCGGCGCTGCTGGCGGAGTGAAGCGCGGATCGAGCCCCACATCCGCACGAAGGTCGCCGCGGTTCAGCCCTGCCCCGGTATCGCCCGGGCGGCGGCGCGATTCACGCGCCGGCTTCCCAGGGATTGACGATGACCACGCCACAACCCGAAAAATCAGACACGTTCCGGGTGACCAGCGTCATGCCGTGCACCAGGGCGGTGGCGGCAATGAACGCATCCCGCTCGGGACGCATATCCGGCACGTGCAACCTGGCGCAGCGCAATGCCACCGCCCCATCGAGCGGCAACGTCCTGTCGGAGAACTCCGGCAGGACGCGATCACGCATCCACTCGCGCAACCGCGCGCCTTGCCCGACATCGCGTCGTTCCATGCGCAGAATGCCGATCTCCAGCTCCATGAGCGTTATCGCGGAAACGTAGAAATTCGCCGCATCCTCATCCGAGAGCCAGGCGGTCACGTTCTTGTCGGCCTTGCCGTCGCCCACCTTGCGCAGTTCGGAAAGCACGTTGGTATCCAGCAGGAACATCACGCGACGTCCGCCGGGCGAGGCAGCTCGCGTGAGCGGGGAGCATCGAGTTCGATGTCGGCAAGGCCGGGCATCGACAGCGCGCTGACGATACTTCGCTTTTTGCCGACCAGGCGCCAGTAGTCCTCGATGGCGAGCAGGACATGGGACGGCTTGCCTCGATCCGTGATGAACACGGGCCCCTTGAGGGCCGCCTTCTTCGCCTTGGTCACGTCCTGATTGAGTTCGCGGCTGGAAAGTGTGGTGATGGACATCGCGCATCCTTTGATCCTTGCTTAATGTGTAGTAACGTTACTACATTAACAGTGGCGGGACAACCCCCGGTAGCCGAGGCCGCCCAGGAATTCTCCCGCGCGTCAGGATCAACCAAGGGCGACCAAGCGCCCTCGCACCCAGCCAGAATCGTCCTATTTCTTCATCAACCCCGCAGCCTGCACCAGCTTGCGCATGGCCGCCTGGTCCTTTTCCACGAAGGCCGTCGCTTCCTGTGGCGTCATGTTCCACAGGTCCACGCCCTGCGCCTGCATCAGCTTGCTGTATTCCGGATTGGCGTTGACCTTGGCCACCGCGTCGTTCAGGCGCTGCAGGACCTCCGGCGGCGTGCCCTTGGGCGCGGCCAGGCTGTACCAGGAGGCGGACTCCGCGCCCTTCACGCCGGATTCGGCCAGCGTCGGCACGTCGGGCAGCAGCGGCGAGCGGTGGTCGTTGGCGTAGGCCAGCGCCTTGAGCCGGCCGCTGCGGATGAACTGCAGGCTGGCGGCCAGGTTCAGCACCGCCATGTCCACCTGCCCGCCGACCAGATCGTTGATGGCGGGCGCCGCGCCGCTGTAGGGGATGTGGACGATGTCCACGCCGGCGCGTTCCCGGAACAGCTCGGCGCCCAGGTGCGGCGAGCTGCCGGGCCCGGCCGAGGCATAGTTGATGCGCCCTGGTTCCTTGCGCGCCATCGCGATCAACTGCTCGACGCTGTCGGCCTTGAGCGTGGGCCGCACCACCAGCATGTTGGGCTGATTGGCGACGATCGAGACGAAGGCGAAGTCCTTGATGCCGTCGTACGGCGTCTGCTGCATCAGCGGCGTCACCACGTGGGCGGCCGACGTGCCGAGCAGCAGCGTGTAGCCGTCCGGCTTGGCGCGCGCCACGAAGTTGGCGCCAATGGCCGCGCCGCCGCCGGCCTTGTTTTCGACGATGATGGTCTTGCCCAACTGCTTTTCCAGCTCGCGCGCCAGCGCCCGCCCCAGCACGTCGGCGGGACCGCCGGCGGCATACGGGTTGACCAGCGTGATCGGCTGCGAGGGATAGGAATCGGCGGCGACGGCAGGGGCGCACAACGCGCCGGCCACCGCCGCGCCGCACAGCAGGCGCTTCAGAGTCTTCATGGTTTGTCTCCTGGGATATTGTGTTTTATGTGTGGTGCGGGGAAAGGCCCCGGGGCTCATGGCCCCGATGGCTAGATCGCGCCCTGCGCGCGTAACGCCTCGATCTGCGCAGGCGACAGGCCGAGCCGGCCGGCCAGCACGCTGTCGGTGTGCTCGCCCAGCAAGGGCGGGCGCTCCAGCCTCGGATCGTCGAAACCGTCGAACTTGAATGGCACCGGCACCGCGCCGAAGCGGCCGATGGACGGATGCTCGTAGCTGGCCACCATGCCGCGCGCGAGCACGTGCTCGTTGTGCAGGATCTCCTCCACATCCAGGATCGGGCCGGCCGGCACGCCGCGCGCATCGCAGCGGCGGCACAGTTCGTCGCGCGTCAGCCGCGCGGCGGCCGCCGACAGGCCGGCCATGACTTCGTCGCGGCGCGCCACGCGCACGGCGTTGCGCGCCAGCTCCGGATCGTCGGCCCACTGCGGCAGGTCGAGCGCCTCGCACAGCGGCTTCCAGTGCTGGTCGCTGCCGGTGATCTGCACCCAGCGGCCGTCGCCACACTCGAACGCGGCGGACGGCACCCGGCCGGGGTGTTCCGTGCCCAGCCGCGGCGGCACTTCGCCCAACGCGAAATAGCGCGCCGCCGCCAGCGACAGCAGGCCCACCTGCCCGTCCAGCATCGAAAAGTCGATATGGCAGCCCTGTCCCGAACGCGCCCGTCCCACCAGCGCCGACAGAATGCCGATGGCGGCCCACAGGCCCGAGGTCAGGTCGCTCACCGGCAGGCCCGGCTTGACCGGACCGCCGCCCCGCTCGCCTGTCAGGCTCATGATCCCGCCCATGGCCTGGAATACGGTGTCATAGCCCTTGCGCGGCGCGTACGGTCCGGTCATGCCGAACCCGGTGCACGAGAAATAGATCAGGCCGGGGTTGTCCGGCGCGATGTGCTCGCGGTCCAGGCCGTACTTGGCGAGCGTGCCGACCGGGAAGTTCTCGACCACCACGTCGCAGGTCTGCGCCAGCCGCCGGATCAGCGCCTGCCCCTCGGGGTGGCGGAAGTTCACCGTGACCGACTGCTTGCTGCGGTTGAAGGCCAGGTAGTAGGCCGACTCGGTGCCGCCCTCGCCTTGCACCTTGGGTTCGAAGCCGCGCGTCTCGTCGCCGCCGCCGGGCTGCTCGACCTTGATGACCTCGGCGCCCAGCTCGGCCAGGATCATCGAGGCGAACGGGCACGCCAGCACGCGCGACAGGTCCAGGATGGTGACGCCTTCAAGCGGCCTCATCGCGCCGCTCCCTGGCGAAAACCACGCATGATGACGTTGGCGTCGCGGCCCACGCCCAGCGCCTCGCCGAGCCCCAGGTCGGCCGCGCGGTGGAAGGCGCGCTTGGTCAGCCCCATCGCGGCCGGTTCCCAGCCGGCCAGGCGCTGCGCCATCGCCAACGCCTGGTCCAGCACCTGCGCGGCGGGCGCGACGCGATTGGCGATGCCCAGTTGCAATGCGCGCGCGCCATCGATCGGCTCGGCCATCGCCACCAGCTCGAAGGCATGCTTGCGGCCGACCTGGCGCACCAGGTTGGCCATGACCACCGCGGCCACGATGCCGTGGCGCAGTTCCGGATAGCCGAAGCGCACGTCCTCGGCCATCACCGTCAGGTCGCAGGCCAGCGCCAGGCCGGCGCCGCCGCCGAGCGCATTGCCGTGGACCGCGCCGATCACCGGCTTGGCCATGCGCGAGAACACCAGGTGCAGGTCGGTCGTCAGGTCGGCGCGGCGCAGCACCGCGTCCGGCTGTTCCGGCGTCAGGGCCGAGAACTCGCCGGTGTCGGCGCCCGCGCAGAACGACTTGCCATTGCCCGTCAGCACCACCGCGCGCACCGCGTCGTCGCGGTCGGCCTGGCGCAGCGCGTCCAGCAGCGCCGTGGTCAACGCGGTGTTCAGCGCGTTGTGCTTTTCCGGACGGTTCAGGCGCAGCAACCGCACCGCATCCAGGTCTTCAATGATCAGTTCCGACATCACGCATATCCTCTTCCAATGGCGACAAGCAAAGTGATTGATTAAATCAACAATATAGGTAAAAAAAGGCGCGAGTTCGCGCCCGGCGTTCAGCGCGGCTGCACGCCGCGGCCGCGACGCGCCGGCACCTCCGCCTTGCATTCATTCAGCATCTCCAGCGCGTGCGTCGTCAGCTTGTCCAGCATGCGCTCCATGGCCTCGCGCTCGGACTCCGACAGCACCGACAGCATGTCCTCGTTGCGCTCGATCGCGGCCGGGAATATCTCCTCGTACAGCGCGCGGCCGTTGCGCGTCAGGTCCAGGCTCACGCCTCGGCCGTCCTGGCTGTCGGCGCTGCGCTGGATCAGGCCGCGCTCGATCAGTTCGGACACGGTGCGGCTGGCCTGGCTCTTGTCGATGTTGGCCTCGCGCGCCACCGCGTTCAGCGACATGTCCGGCGCCGCGCCCAGCAGCGCGATGATGCGCCACTCGCGTGGGCCCACGCCGTAGCGGCTTTCGTTCAGGCCGGCGGCGATGCGGCTCGACACGTAGGCCAGCCGGTTCAGGCGGTACGAGAACAGTTCCTTCAACGCCCGGGGAGCGGGACGCGCGGCGGTGGCTGACTTGGATGCGGTTCGGGTGGCCATGGGCGGACTCTTCAGATGCGGAGAAAAACGGCGTGCGCGCGGGTCGCGCGCCGCTGCCCGCATGATATACAAACACGCTCGGCGGTCCTCATGCGGCCGCCTCCCGCGCGATGCCGAGCAGCGGGTTCAAGCCGCTTTGCGCCACGCGGCTGTGCAGCGAGCGCCCCAGCACCGCCTCGCAATGCCGCGACACCGCGTCCATCGCCGCCAGATCCAGGCCGGTGCGCACGCCCATGGATTCGAACAGATTCACCAGGTCTTCCGTCGCCACATTGCCGGTATGACCGCCGCCGTAGCGCACCTTGGCCGGATGGCCGCCGACGCCGCCGAAAGCGCAATCGAAGTGCGTCACGCCCGCCTCCAGCGCGGCCACGTAGTTCACCAGGCCGGTGGCGCGCGTGTCGTGGAAATGCGCCACCGGCGTCACCTCGGGCACCTCGCGCGCCATCCGGCCATACAGGCCGCGCACCGAGGCCGGCGTGGCCATGCCGGTGGTGTCGCCCAGCGTGACGATGCGCACGCCCAGCGCGGCGAAGCGCCGCACGTCGGCCATCACCACGTCGGGGTCGACCGCGCCTTCGAAGGGGCAGCCGAACGCCACCGAAATCGTGCCGATCAGGCGAAAGCGGCCGTTCGCCAGCCGCGCCATCTCGGCAATGTTGTCCCACTGGGCGGCGCGTTCGCGCTTCAGGTTGCGCGTCGAATGCGATTCGCTGGCCGAGACCAGCAGGCTGATCTCGTTGGCGCCGATACCGGCATCCAGGTCAACCAGCGCGCGCTCGACGGCGCGCGCGTTGGCGCAGGTGGCCTTGTACCAGACGCCCGCGCGCCGCGGCAGCGCCGCCAGCAGGTCGGTGGCGTCGGCGAATTGCGGCACGACCTTGGGATTGGAATACGAGGTCGCCTCGATCCGTTCAAAGCCCAGCGCCGCGAAACGGTCGATCAGGTCGGCCTTGACCGCCGTGCCGATGAAATCGGGCTCGTGCTGCAGCCCATCGCGCGCGAAGCATTCGCACAGCACCACGTCGCGCGCGCTCATGCCTGTTGCTCCAGTCCGAACAGCGCCAACGCGTGCGCGCGCAGCTTGTTCTTCTGCACCTTGGAACTGCCCGTCATGCCGATGTGCTCGAAGCTGTCGACGATCTCGACATAGCGCGGCACCTTGAAGTTGGCGCAGCGCGCCTTGCACCAGGCCGTCAGTTCCTCGGCCGTGCAGTCCTGGCCGTCCTTGAGCAGCACGAACGCCGCCGGCACTTCGCCCAGGCGCGCATCGGGCACGCCGACCACCTGCGCCATGCGCACGGCGGGGTGGCCGTGCAGGGTCTCTTCCACCTCCGCCGGCGCGACGTTCTCGCCGCCCACGCGGAACATGTCCTTCAGGCGGCCCACCATGCGCAACCGGCCCGCCGCGTCCATTTCGCCCAGGTCGCCCGTGCTGAGCCAGCCGTCCGCGCTGAGCGCGCGGGCGGTGGCCTCAGGCATCTTGTAGTAGCCCTTCATCACGCTCCAGCCGCGCGCCTGGATCTCGCCCTGCATGCCAGCCGGCAGCGGCTCGCCCGTTCCCGGGTCCACCACCCGCACCTGCATGCCGGGATGCGGCAGCGCCCAGCCCATGGCGCGCAGTTCAAAGGGATCATCGTGCGCCGACAGCGTGATGTTGGGCGAGGCTTCGGACTGGCCGTAGGCATTGCAGATGCCCGGCACCCCCATCACGTCGCGGATCTTCTGCATCACCTGCGGGCCCGCCGCCGCCCAGCCGCCGCGCAGATGGATGCGCGCGCGATCGAAATCGGGATGGCCCATCAGCATGAGAAAGATGGTGTCGTTGCCGGATGTCAGGGTGCAGCGTTCTTCGTCGAGCATGCGCAAGGCGTCGGCCACGTCGAACTTGGGCAGGGTCAGCAGGCAGCAGCCGCTCATCAGGCTGACCAGGATCGACAGCGTGGTCCCGGCCACATGGAAGTAAGGACGGATGCTGAAATAGCGGTCGTCCGGCCGCACGCCGATGCGCTGCGCCGCGGCCCAGGCATTGGTCAGCATGTTGGCGTGCGTCAGCATCACGCCCTTGGGAAACGACGTGGTGCCCGAGGTGTACTGAATCAGCAGCACATCGTCCGGCGCCACCGCGCGCATGCGGTCCTGCAGCGTCGCGTCATCCACGGCCTCGCCCGCCCCCAGGAAATCGGTCCATCTGCCCGCGCCCCGCGGGCAGCGCTCGCCCAACACCACCACTTGCCGCAGCAGCGGCAACGCCGCGCCCGGCAGCGCCTGGTCCAGCGCCGGTTCCACCTGCGTGAGCAGGTCGAGGAAGTCGATGCCCAGGAACGAATCCGCCGTCAGCAGCACCTTGATGTCAGCCTGCTTCAGGCAGAACGCGAGTTCGTCGGTCTTGAAGCGCGTGTTGACCGGCACCGTCACGGCGCCAAGCATGGCGCAGGCATAGAACACCTGCACCCAGGTGCCGCCATTGCCCAACAGCACGCCGACATGGTCGCCACGGCGCACGCCGGCCGCATGCAGGCTGCGGGCGATGGCTCGCGCGCCGTCCTGCAGCGCGGCCCAGGTGAAGCGTTCGCCGGGCGCGACGAAGGCTTCGGCGGCGCCGCGTTCGGCCACCTGGCGCGCCAGCGCCTGCGACAGGGTCGTCGGGCCGATCATGCCTTGTCTCCCGCCGTGCCGAAGCCGGCGATGGCCTGCTTCCAGTCGGTGCCGCGCAAATTCTCCTCGATCGCCAGCAGCTCGATCGCCATCGCGCCTTCGCGCGTCGTCGCCAGCCCCTGGTCGATGCTGCGCTTGGTCAGCCTGACCGTCAGCGGCGCGGCGCGCGCGATGGCCGCGGCCATCTGCGCGGCTTCGGCGGCAAGCGCCTCGGGCGCGTACACCTGGTTCACCAGGCCGATCTCGCGCGCCTCGGCCGCGTCGAAGCGGCGGCCGGTGAATAGCAGCTCCTTGGCCTTGCGCGCGCCGGCTACGCGCGGCAACCGCTGCGTGGCGCCGACGGTGCCCCAACCCACTTCGGGATAGCAGAACGTCGCCTCGGACGAGGCCAGCACGAAATCGCTGGCCGCGGCGATCTCGCAACCCGAGCCGAACGCCGCCCCCTGCACCACGGCGATCACCGGCTGCGGCATGCGCTCGATGGCGGCATAGGCGGCGAAGCCCTGCACCCGGCGCGCCGTCATCTCGGCGTTCGACATGGTCTTGCGTTCCTTGAGGTCGGCGCCTGCGCAGAACGCGGCGCCCGCCGCGGCGATCAGCACCACGTGCGCGTCCGGATCGTCCGCCAGATGCTGCATGGCCTGCACCAGTTCGGCGCACATGAGGGAATTGAGCGCATTGCGGCTGTCGGGCCGGTTCAGCGTCACCGTGGCGACACGGTCCTGCACGTCCAGCAGGATCGTGTGAAAAGTCGGGGTCATGCCTGCTCCTGGATGTTCTAGGTATGGGGCCAGCCGCTCGCGGCGTCCGGCCATGCCAGGAAATATAGGGCATATAGTTGATTAAATCCACTAAATTTCTGCAGCGACCCAATGGTGTTACACTTGCGCCCCTGGTCTTTCCCTGGAATATCAAGGCACTAGGCTCCCCGCGGGCCCTGCGCAATTCCAGCGCAAAGCCCGCGTGCCCGTCTCGCCGTAGTTAAATGGATATAACCGGCCCCTCCTAAGGGTCAATTGGTGGTTCGATTCCACCCGGCGAGGCCACGCTCCCGACCGCGGTTCCGCAGGTCGACTCCCACGAAATTCCCGTGCGTTCAGCCGGATGAGGGTTAATCCGGGCTACGCTCACGCGCCGCGCGCCGGTAGCGTCTCGGGACGCCGCGCGCGACGAATAAGCCGCCCGTCAATACGTCCCCGATATTTTTTTGGGCGATGATAGCGAATCGCCTTGCGCCCGACTTGAAATTACTGTTTAAATTCGACGCGTAAGCCCCTAATTCATCTGGACTTTTCCCGAACCGTAGCAAGCCCGGCCGGGGAAATAATTCATCACAGACTGACAAGCCTGCTCAAACCATGGCATTTACCTGGAAACGTGCAATTGCGAACGCGATAGCGCCGGCGGCGCTGGCGGTGTGCGCGCTCCTGCCCTCAGCCGCGCTCGCCGCGAAAAATACCGATCCTTGCAAGACCAACGCCAAGTCGACGGCTTGCAAGGCGCAACAAGCCAAGAAGGCCCCCGCCCCCGCCAAAGCGGGCGCCGGCAAGACCGCCGCCCCGAAGCAGGCCGCGGGCAAGACCGCCCCCAAGGCCGCCGCTGGCAAGCAGGCCACGCCGAAGTCGGCCGCCGCCAAGACGCCGCCCAAGGGCGCCGCCGGCAAACAGGCCGCCGCCAAGGGCGCGCCCAAGCAGGCCGCGGGCAAGAAGGCCCCGCCCAAGGGCGGCAAGCAGGCCATCGCCCAGCAGAATTCGTCCAAGAAGGGCGCGGCCGGCAAAAACGGCAAGCCCAACAAGCCGTCGCGCGCGCAGCGCACGGCCGCCGCCGCCGCGGCAGCCGCCATGCCGCCGCCCGCGGTGTCGGTGCGCGCCGAAGCCGCGGCGCTGCGGTCCAGCACCGCCTACGTGCAGGACCTGGCCACCTCCACCGTGATCTTCGCCAAGAACGAAAACGTGGTGCGCCCCATCGCCTCGATTTCCAAGCTGATGACCGCGGTGGTGGTGGTGGACGCCAACCAGCCGATGGACGAAATGCTGGAGATCACCGATGAAGACATCGACGGCCTCAAGCACACCACCTCGCGCCTGCGCGTGGGCACCAAGCTGTCGCGCGGCGACATGCTGCACCTGGCGCTGATGTCGTCCGAGAACCGCGCCGCCAACGCGCTGGGCCGCCACTATCCGGGCGGCCTGCCGGCCTTCGTGGCCGCCATGAACGCCAAGGCGCAGTCGCTGGGCATGACCAGCACGCATTTCATCGAGCCCACCGGCCTGTCCAGCAACAACGTGTCGTCGCCGCACGACCTGGCCCGCCTGCTGCGCGCCGCGTCGCAGCGTCCGCTGATCCACCGCTACTCCACCGACACGGAGTACGACGTGGAGATCAACAACCGCACGCAGACGTTCCGCAACACCAACCTGCTGGTGCGCAAGCCGGACTGGGACATCAAGGTGTCCAAGACCGGCTACATCAACGAAGCCGGCGAATGCCTGGTGATGCTGGCGCGTATCAATGGCCGCGACCTGGCAATCGTGCTGCTGGACTCGCAGGGCAAGCTGTCGCGCATCGGCGATGCCGTGCGCATCCGCCGCATCGTGCAAAGCGAAGTGGCCATGGCCTCGGCCCAGCCGGGCGGCTGATCCCACCATTGCCGCGCACGAAAAAGCCCGATCGTCGATCGGGCTTTTTTTACGTCTGGCGACGGGGCTGCATGCGGACGGGCGCAAGCCGCGCGTGTCCGCGCCGGCGCGGCGCTACGCCGCCACCGGCCGCTTGGACCGCAGCGGTTGCGGGTCGTACATCGACGATGGCAGGCCTTCCAGCACCGCCTGGGGGTTGAGCGAGCGGATCGGCACCGCGGCATCCGCCGGAATGCGGCCCTCGGCCTGCAGCAACTGGTAGCGCAGGCAGCAAACGCGCAGAAACGAGGTGAAGTTGGCGGCCTCGCCGCGGTACTCCACCAGCTCGTCGTACAGCCGCTCAATCAACTGCGTAACCCGCATGCCATCGCGCGCCGCGATTTCCTCCAGCACCTGCCAGAACAATTGCTCCAGGCGCAGGCTGGTGGCCACCCCGTGCAGGCGCAGAGAGCGGGTTTCGGGCGCATAGGACTGTTCGCTCGCGCGGATGAAGATTTCACACATGGGAGCTCCTGGGGCGGACATGAGGCTTGCGGGCCACTGTACGACGATAGCCGCCAGCCCGGCAAGACGCCTCTGCCTCGGGGCATTCCCGCCGATTCTGCAACGATACGTTTCTTGCGCGCAGCTCGTCCGAGAGCCGTTGATATAAATCAAGGTCTCGGACGCGTCCCCATCCGAGCATGCTAAGACTGATCTGACTTCGGAGGTAGCAATGAACAAGACCATGAAGGCCGCCGTGGCTCGCGCATTCGGCAAACCCCTGGAAATCGAAGAAGTCGAAGTGCCGCGCCCCCGCGCCGGCGAACTGCTGGTGAAGATCGAGGCCTGCGGCGTCTGCCACACCGACCTGCACGCGGTCGAGGGCGACTGGCCGGTCAAGCCCAATCCGCCCTTCATCCCCGGCCACGAGGGCGTGGGCCACGTCGTGGCGGTGGGCGAAGGCGTGACGCACGTCAAGGAAGGCGACCGCGTCGGCATCCCGTGGCTGTATTCCGCCTGCGGTCACTGCGAGCATTGCCTGGGCGGCTGGGAAACGCTGTGCGAGCAGCAGCAGAACGCCGGCTACTCGGTCAACGGCGGCTTCGCCGAGTATGCGCTGGCGGCGGCCGACTATGTCGGCCTGTTGCCGAAGAACGTCGGCTTCGTCGACATCGCCCCGGTGCTGTGCGCCGGCGTCACGGTCTACAAGGGCCTGAAGATGACCGACACGCGGCCGGGCAACTGGGTCGTGATCTCCGGCATCGGCGGCCTGGGCCACATGGCGGTGCAGTATGCGCGCGCCATGGGCCTGAACGTGGCGGCGGTGGACATCGACGACGACAAGCTGGCCTTTGCCAAGCGCCTCGGCGCGGAAGTGGTCGTGAATGCCAAGACCACCGACCCGGCGGCCTATCTGAAAAAGGAAATCGGCGGCGCCCACGGCGCGCTGATCACGGCGGTCTCGCCCAAGGCCTTCGAGCAGGCGCTGGGCATGGTGCGCCGCGGCGGCACGGTGGCGCTCAACGGCCTGCCGCCGGGCGACTTCCCGCTGTCGATCTTCGACATGGTGCTCAACGGCGTGACGGTGCGCGGTTCGATCGTGGGGTCGCGCCTGGACCTGCAGGAGTCGCTGCAGTTCGCGGAGGAAGGCAAGGTGCACGCGACCGTGGCCACCGAGAAGCTGGAGAACATCAACAGCGTGTTCGACCGCATGCGTCGCGGCCAGATCGAGGGCCGCATCGTGCTCGACATGGCGGCTTGACCCGCGCGCCTTGCCGTGCAAAAAGGCGCCTGCCGCGGCAGGCGCCTTTTTTTGTGGCGGCACGGAACGCCCGCATGGCGCGGCAACGCCCCGCGCTCATGGGAATGCGGCGCCGGCGCGCACGTGGCAGCGCCCACGGGCGCTCGCCGCGCGGTCCTGGCTCAGTGCGTGATCCTGGTCCCAAGCACGGCCAGGAACTGGGCCAGCCACGCCGGGTGCGCCGGCCAGGCCGGCGCCGTCACCAGGTTGCCGTCGGTGTAGGCCTGGTCGATGCCGATCTCGGCGTAGGTGCCGCCGGCCAGCCGCACTTCCGGCGCGCAAGCCGGGTAGGCCGAGCAGGTGCGGCCTTCCAGGATGCCGGCGGCCGCCAGCAGTTGGGCGCCGTGGCAGACGGCGGCGATCGGCTTTTTGGCCCGGTCGAAGGCGCGCACGATCTCCAGCACCTTTTCGTTCAGGCGCAGGTATTCCGGCGCGCGGCCGCCGGGGATCACCAGGCCGTCGTAGGAACCGGCCTCGACGCGGTCGAAATCGTAGTTCAGCGCAAAGTTGTGGCCGCGCTTCTCGCTGTAGGTCTGCGCGCCCTCGAAATCGTGGATGGCGGTGGCGATGCTCTCGCCGGACTTCTTGCCGGGGCAGACCGCGTGCACCGTATGGCCCACCGCCAGCAGCGTCTGGAACGGCACCATGGTTTCGTAGTCTTCGGCGTAGTCGCCGACCAGCATCAACAGTCTCTTGCTCATGATTGTCTCCTGGGGATGGGGGATCGCCGGCTACAGCGCCCGAGGGCCGGGCGGCCGGTTCTTGATGTTCTGCTGTCCATTGTGCGCCTGCCCGCGCAGGCGAGGGTGGTAACGGGATACCACGCCAAGATGGATGCCCCGCAGCGGGACCGCGCCCGCCCTGACGTTCATGCGCGGCCGCGCGCCGCGCCGGCCCGCGGCAGGCGCCCTACTCCAGCGCCACCGTCACCGGCTTGGCGCCCAACAGGCTCACCAGCACGTTCGGGTCGATGCCCACCAGGTAGCCGCGGCGGCCGCCGTTGATGTAGACGACCGGGTATTGCAGCACCTCGGCCTCGACCCACACCGGCATCTTCTTGCGCGTGCCGAACGGCGAGGTGCCGCCCACTTGATAACCGGAGTGGCGTTGCGCCACCTCGGGCTTGCAGGGCTCGACCTTCTTCAGCCCGGCCTGGCGCGCCAGGTTCTTGGTGGAGACTTCCCGGTCGCCGTGCATCACCACGATCAGCGGCTTGGCCGATTCGTCTTCCATCACCAGCGTCTTGACCACCGCGTGCGGATCCAGCCCCAACTGGCGCGCGGCCTCGCCGGCGCCGCCATGATCGACGTAGTCGTAGGTGTGCTCGGTGTACGCCACCTTGTGCTGCTTGAGGAACTGGGTGGCGGGCGTTTCGGAAACGTGGCGGGCTTTGCTCATGGCATTGCGGTGGAAAGACGAAGGCAAAAGTGTAGGCAGACGGACGGCGGCGCGCAAACGCCGGCGTCAACCACGCGGATGATGCGCGGCGTGCAACGCCTTCAGGCGTTCGCGCGCGACGTGCGTGTAGATCTGCGTAGTGGAGATGTCGGCGTGGCCCAGCAGCATCTGCACCACGCGCAGGTCGGCGCCGTGGTTCAGCAGATGCGTGGCGAAGGCGTGGCGCAGCACGTGCGGCGACAGCGGCGCATGCACGCCGGCCAGCACCGCATATTTCTTGACCAGTTGCCAGAACGCCTGGCGCGACATGGCCTCGGCCCGGCCGGTGATGAAGAGCGCGTCGCTGACGCGGCCGGCGGCCAGCTCGGGGCGCGCGGTCTTCAGATACTGGTCGATCCAGTGCGCCGCTTCCGCGCCCAGCGGCACCAGGCGGTCCTTGCCGCCCTTACCCAGCACCACGCGCACCACGCCCTCGTTCAGGCTGACGTCCAGTGCCCGCACCCCGACGAGTTCCGACACGCGCAGGCCGGTGGCGTACAGCGTTTCCAGCATGGCGCGGTCGCGCAGGCCGCGCGGCTG